>CAVPBB010000001.1:0-1170855 GCA_963701795.1 uncultured Chloroflexia bacterium
GCGTCTGCCACCCCGGCAGGCGTTTTCGTTTGCCCGCGAGTAGCCGCTTGAAATCAACGTTTCTCGCAGGTCATAGAACACTATGGCTGCCACCTTCATGATGGCAATCGCGCATTTGACGCCTACCTTGCGGGGCTGGGGTTCGGACCCTGCGCAGGCGCATCTGATGGTGGATTGCCGCCTTCTGGCCCGGCTGCAACCGTCAGCCGGGCGGCGCCGGGTCAATCCCCCCTTTGTGATGGAACCTGGCTGGCGGCGCGAAGCGATGGCGTGATTTGGCCGACTCTGCTACACTGTGGCCTGCGTCGCGTAGAATGAGGGCGACGGCGCCACAGGCGCGCCACCACGGTGGGTGGCTGCGCTTCAGACGCCGCAACGGGCTGGGGAGGCCTCATGCAGAGCTTTATTTCGGGACTCAGCCATGTCCCCTCGCCGTTGATCGACCTCTTTGTCTTTCTCTGGCTCGCGGCGGAGAGCTGTGGCGTTCCCTTGCCGAATGAGCTGATCCTGCTGCTGGCTGGCTCCATCGCCGCACAGCGCGCCGACCCAACCGGCATGGTCGAACTGACCCTGATAGCGACCGCTGGCAGCCTCCTGGGCGCATCCATCGCCTATTACATTGGCATGCGCGGCGGGCGTGCGGCGATCCTGCGCTTCGGACGCTATGTGCGCCTCGACGCGCAACGACTCGACACGGTGGAGCAGTGGTTCGCGCGCTCCGGTGGCGTGGCCATCGGCATTTCGCGCATCACGCCCTTCGTCCGCACCTATTCCTCCTTCCCTGCGGGCATCCTGCGCATGCCGCTGCGCACCTTCTATACGGCGACGCTCATTGGCTCGCTGATCTGGTGCGCTGTGCTGGTCTCCATCGGCTATCTGCTCGGCGTTCACTACATGATCGCCGTCCACCTGATCGAGCAGTACACCCTCCCCGCGATCCTCGTGCTGGCGGCGCTGGTGGCGGTGTACTTCTGGGTACACCAGCGGCTATCCCATCTTGATCTCGGCGCCCAGGGCAAGAAGCCTCAGGCTGCCGCGTCTCAGCCGCTCGAAGATGCGAAACGCTCGCAGCGCACGCATGGCGGATAACGTCGAGCCACGCCGTCCCACAGAGCGCGACGCCGCGCAGGCCGTGCGCGCGGGGCTGGGCGTCGCGGCGCGCTCCATCGAACGCTTCAGCGCTGGCATCTGCCACTACGTCTATGATGTGACGACGACGGATGGGCGGCAGGTCGTCGCGCGGTTGGCGACTGCGGATACGCAGCATCTGCTCGCGGGCGGCGTCTACTGGCATGCGCGGCTGCGCGGCGTCGGCGCGCCGCTGCCAGCGCTGCTCTACGCCGACCTTGCCCCAGCCAGCGACTTTCCATACATGCTGCTGGAGCGCCTGCCTGGCCGCGACCTCGGTTTCGTCTACGAGCAGCTCACACGCGCGCAGCGCCATGCGCTCGCCGCTGAGATCGTCGCGCTTCAGCGATCCGTCGCCAGCCTGCCGCGCGCCAATGGTTTTGGGTTTGCGCGCGCGTATGACGATCCGAATCTACACGCAAGCTGGCTCGATGTCATCCTCGCCGATCTGGAGCGCAGTCGCCAGCGCATCGTCGCGAACGGTGTAGCCCCGGTGGCGCATGTTGAGCGCGTGCGCCTGCGGGCCATGAAGCTTGCCGGGTATCTGCGCGCTGTCGCCCCGGTCGCCTTCCTCGACGATACCACTACCAAGAATGTGCTCGTCCACCAGGGCGCGCTGAGTGGCGTCGTAGACACTGATCTCGTCTGCTTCGGCGACCCGCTGTTTCCCCTCGCGCTGACACGGGTGGCGCTGCTGGCGCATGTGCTGGAGAGCGACTACGCCGACCACTGGGCTACGCTGCTTGCGCTGACGCCAGAGCAGCGGCGCGCGCTCGCGCTCTACGTCGCGGTCTTCACCGTCGGCTTCATGAGCGAGGTGGGTGAGCGCTTCAATCGCGACGAGCCGCCGCCCACAGACGCTGGCTACTTGCGCCGCCTCGCGGACCTGCTCGACGAGACGCTGGCGCAGATGAAATGATCGCAACATGGTTAGTCAATCAATAGAGGGGAGCGCGCTACTCCTCGCCCCAGATGCGCGTTGTGCCATCCTCGCTGGCGGTGGCGAGTCGCGTGCCATCGGGCGACCATGCCACAGAGTTCACACGATCCATATGACCGGTGAGCGTGACGAGTAGGCGTCTGCTTGCCGCATCCCAGATGCGCACATTGGTATCATCGCTGCCCGTGGCAATGTACGCGCCATCAGGATCCCAAGCCACACTTCGTACCCAACCAGTGTGGCCTTCGATCCCAGATAAATACTGCCCGCTTGTAGGATCCCAGATGCGCACAGTGTTGTCCGCACTTCCGGTAGCGATGCGGCGCCCGTCGTGAGACCATGCCACACTAAATACAGTCGAAGCTGGCACGTCCAAGCGGGATGCCCACACCCCATGGACCATATCCCAGATATATGCAGACCTGTTGTCGATGCCTAGCGAAGGATAAGCGATGCCGACCGCTACGGCGAGGTAACGACCATCAGGTGACCACTCTGCACTCATAGCGTGGTTGGCCACGGTCCCTTGGCTGGTCACGGCGAGGTTTATTACGGGCTTGCCACTTGCCACATCCCAAACAAACGCTCTACTGTTGGTTCCAGTAGCAAGACGGCTCCCATCAGGGGACCACGCAACACTTAAAACCGGGAGCTTGTGAGCGAACGAGTGTCCGATGCTCTTCCAGTTCTTTGTGTCTCACATGCGCGCCCATTTATCAGGCCCGCCAGATGCGACGCGAGTTCCGTCAGGTGACCACATGACGCTGATGCCCCATCCAAGTCTTGCCAGTCGTTTGCCAGTCACCACCTCCCAAATGTTCGTATCCCCGTTACTGGTAGCGAGCAAAGCGCCATTCGGTGACCACGCCACGCTGTTCACACCGCTCCTTTGAGTGTATGCTGAAAGTAGTGTGAAGCGTGCGGGGCTTCTGTGCCGCTGCTGAACGGTAAGGGGCGTAGATGGTGGCAGTTCAGCGCTGAGAGTTGAGATTTCAGGAGAAGCCTGCGTATGAACACGCGCTGACACCAAACCCAACGTCTGCCTTAGCTCAGCCAGCGCCGCGGCATAGTGGGCGGGGTCGAGGTGATGCGTGAAATCGAGTTCGTGGATGTCTGCCCAATCTTCTCGTCGTGGCGAGGGAGAAATGCGAATGGGGAGCAACCGCTTACCCTGCTCGACGTGTTGCCGAAAGCCAATGCGCATCTCACGCTGCACCCAATTCGATTGGTCGGCGTGCGATGACAAGACGACGAGGAAGAAGGGGCGGGCTGTAATCTCCCGGACAATCGTGTCCCACCAATCGTCACCAACATGTAGACCACCAGAAGTGTCAAACCAAACAGCATCGTCGCCCAGCTGGGCTCGCAGATCAGCGACAAGACGCTGACAGAAGATGTCATCTTCATGACTGTGGCTTACAAAGATGCGTGGTGTCTCGCTCATCCGATTCGCCCCCTTGCACCGCACGTCCACTTGTACACAGCCGGTGTCGACGCTTGCTGTTATCATCGCATCCGTTGTCAAGAAAGTGTGAGCCAGACAGCGGCGCGATGTTGGCGATAGATGAGGATTGCGACTGGAAGGCGGACGGCGATTTCAATCACCAGCGGCCGCGCGCACCCCGACGACGACCGCCATCACCAGATCGCGCGTGTCGGAGATGCTGATGTCGAATGCTGTGATGCCCAGCGCCTGCGCGCGCGCCGCCGCGCCGCCGCTGAGGCTGAGCGCGGGCTTGCCACCGGGCAGCCGCAGCACCTCGATCTCCTGCCAGGAGGCGACACCGCCGATGCCCACACCCAGCGCCTTGGCGCAGGCTTCCTTCGCGGCGAAACGACCCTCCAGCCGCGCGATCTGGCCGTGCGCTTCGTCGATCTCTCTGGCGGTGAAGAGCCGCTGGAGCAGGCGCTCGCCCCGCCGCGCGTAGCTGCGCTCCAGGCGGCCACGCGCGAGCAGGTCTACCCCGACGACGACCGCAACTGGCGTCTCAGGCGCCGGATAGCGCTGCGGCGCGTCGTCGGGTGGTGTGGTCATGGCGACCTCAACGTGGTTGTGAGCGCGCTAGTCGGCGCTGGGTGTCGCGCCATTCGCCATCACTGTGCGGCGGCGACCATTGCCACGCCCGATGCCCTGGTAGTGGAAGCCCAGGCGTGTCATCTCCTCCGGGTCGAACAGATTGCGGCCGTCGATCAGCACGGCGCTCTGCTCAGGATCACGCAGCGCGCTGCGCAGCCGCTCCATATCAATGTCGCCGAAGCGACGCCACTCGGTCAGCACGAGTATCGCATCAGCGCCCTCGGCGGCGGCATACTCATCGTCGCAGTAGGTGACGCCCTGCGCTGGAAGCACTTCCTGCGCCGTCTCAGCCGCCACGGGGTCGAATGCGCGAACAGCCGCGCCCGCCTCGATCAGCCAGTGGATGATGTCAATCGACGGCGCCTCGCGCATGTCGTCGGTGTTGTCCTTGAACGCCAGCCCCAGCACGGCGATAGTCTTCTCGCGCAGATTCTCCGCGCCGCCGAACTCCGCCTCCAGCTTGTCGATGACGACGTGGCGCTGATCTTTGTTGATCTTCATCACCGCATCGAGCAACTGCGGGTGCAGCCCGGCCTGGTCGGCCATGTGCGCCAGCGCCTTCACGTCTTTGGGAAAACAACTACCACCGTAGCCGAGGCCGGCGTCGAGGAAGGCGCGCCCGATGCGCTTGTCATAGCCCATGCCCGCCGCGACCTCTTTTACATCCGCGCCGAGCAGGTCGCAGATGCGCGCAATCTCATTGATGAACGAGATTTTCGTCGCGAGGAAGGCGTTCGAGGCGTACTTGATCATCTCGGCGGTGTAGAGATCGGTGATGACGATCGGCGCACGTAGCGGCACGTAGAGCTCGCCGACGCGCCGCGCCGCCGCCTGGTCGTAGGAGCCGAGCACCACGCGGTCTGGCTGCAAGAAGTCGCGCACAGCGGAGCCTTCGCGCAGGAACTCGGGATTGGAGACAACCGAGATGGACAGGCTGGCGTCGCGCAGATTCTTGTGCGCGATGGATGACACCAGGTCGCCACTGCCCACCGGCATCGTGCTCTTGTTGATGATGATGACATCGCGTGTCACATGCTGCGCGATCGATCCAGCGGCCCGCTCGACGTAGGTCATGTCGGCGGCGGCGCCACCCGCGATGGAGGGCGTGTTGACGGCGATGAAGCAGTAGTCGGCGTCACGCACGGCGTCGGCGTAGTCTGTCGTGAAGCGCAGTCGCCCCTTGCTGACATTGCGGCGCACGAGCGGCTCAAGCCCAGGCTCGTAGATCGGCATTTCACCAGCGCGCAGGCGCAGGATTTTCGCCTCCAGGATGTCCAGGCAGACGACCTCGTTCCCCAAATCAGCCAGGCAGGCGCCCGTCACCAGCCCGACGTATCCCGTGCCGACAACGCAGACTTTCTTCATACTACTCCTCTGGACATGTCTCTGGACATCTCACTGGCGTGTGATTATGTGGCGTCCATCGCGCGTGGCGATCCTGATTTGCCGCCGTCGCGCATCACCTGATGGCGCGGCTAGATCGTATCACAGCGCTGGGCCTGTCCCTGGTCGCCTGTGTGGGCGCGAACCCTGCCGCGAGAAACCAGGAAACTCCCAGCCATTGTACTAGATGCCGTCAAAACAGTCGCCTGGCATAGTACACCTGACGCGCGCTCCGCACTGCGCCCAGCCCCAAATGTCGCCCGTGCAGTTGCGCGCACTGAGCCACGCGGCGATAATACCTCATGGCGGCGTCAACAAGTGGCGGCGCCGGGCTGCCGTGGTCTGGCCTTTCCCACGACCTGGTCAGACTGGGAGGACGTCGAAGATATGCTAAGCGCTTTTGCGCAGGGGATAACGTCACATTCCCTGGGATACATCATTCTCAACATTGATCCCGTCTTGTTCAGGGTCGGCGCTCTGGCGGTCCGCTGGTATGGGTTGATGTATGTGGTCGCCATCGCCATCGGCCTGGCGGTAGTCTTGCGCTGGGCGACCCGGATGGGCCTGCACGAAGATCAGATCCTGGGGGCTGTTCATCTGGGCCGCCATCGCCGGACTCGTCGGCGGCAGGCTCTACTTCGTCATCCAGCAGCCAGACCTCGTGAAGAACTATCTGCTCAACCCGATCAATATCATCGCCGTGTGGAATGGTGGCATGGCCTTCTTTGGGGCGATCTTCCTCACGTCGTTGACGCTCTTCATTCTCGCGCCACGCTACGGCATCGACCGCTGGCTGGTCATCGATGGCGGCGCGCTCTTTGGCGCGGTCGGCCAGATCTTCGGGCGCTTCGGCAACATCATCAACGGCGATATCCTTGGCTATCAGGCGGGGCATATCCTGACGCCGCCGCAGGGCATCTGTCTGAACGCTCCCTGCGTCGCCTATGTCGCCGATCCACATGTGCTAGCGTGGGCGGTGGTCTACCTGAATCCACACAGCTTTGCACTGCAGGGCATCCCGTTTCAGCCCGCCCCTGTCTATGAGATCCTGCTGAATCTCGTCGCGCTGGCGCTGCTCTGGCCGTTGCGGTTGGTATTGCCGCGCATCAGGACGGGCGTGTTCTTCTCGGTCTACCTGATGCTCTACGCCATCAGCCAGTTCGTGGTCTTCTTCTTTCGCGGCACCGAGCCGCTCACGCCATTCCTCGGCATCGACGTGCTCAAACAGGCGCAGTGGACGGCGATCTTCTCCTTCATCGGCGCGCTCGTCGTGCTGGCGTTGGCGCGACGCTTCGGCATCGCCTGGCCGTTTAGCGATCAGCATCCCGTCCCCTATCCGCTGCCCGCTGGCGGCCTGAATGACGCGCTGAACGCCGCGTGGAAGGCGCAGACGCTCGCGGCGCAGGAGCATCCACCGGCGGCGCCATTTGTGCGGCGTTCACTGCGCCCGGCTGCCGTCGCGACGCCCGACGATCTGGCGTCGTGGCGACAGGGCGACTCACGCTACGGCGCGCTGCGCAACGACTTCGCCGCGCCGGAGCCGCCCGCCGCCGCTACGCAGGCCAGCCCGCCGCCCGCCGCTGTCGAGGAGCCGGCCCATGTCAGCGGCGCCGCCACGAATGATCGCTAGGCGCGATTGAGCGCAGGGAGCTAAGGAAGATCATGGAGCATGTCGCCGCGCCTGCGCCTCAGTTGGGCTGCCCCTTTTGCCAGCGGAGCGGTCTGGAGTTGACGCTGGCTGAGACGCCCTCATTCTTCCTGCTCGCCGACCATGCGCCGCTCGTCGCGGGCCACCTGCTGATCGTGCCACGCGCGCACTACGCCTGCTATGGCGCGATTCCCGCCAGTCTCGACGCGGAGTTGCTGGAGCTGAAAGAGACGACGCGACGCTTTCTCACCGAGGTCTACCACGCGCCGACATTCTTCGAGCACGGTGTGTTTCGCCAGACGGTCAATCACGCGCACCTGCATGCGATGCCGTTTGGCCCCGTCGCATGGGACCTGCTGGGCATGGCCGAGGGGACGGGCGGGACGCCGTGCTGTAGCCAGGATGACCTGCGCGCGTGGTATGCCCAGCGTGGCCAGTACTTCTACCTGGCGACCCCTGGCGACGCCGAGCGCGACTCGCCGCCGCAGGCCGCGATCCTTCCGGCGGAGATGGGCGTCTATGGGCGGGCGCTCTCGACACTGCATCAATTGACGAATGCGCGTGAGGGCTGGTCGCCACCGCAACTGCGCTTTGCCACCCGTGGACCGAAGCTGCGGGCGCTCTCGCAGGCATGGAACGCCTGGCGCGCCCAGGCGGAGTAGTGGCAGCCCTGACGCGCTACCCCGCCGTCAGCCGCTGGGCCAGCCGATTCGCCAGCCGAATGCTATAGTTCTGGCCACGGTCCTGTGGGTAGACCTGGAACATGTTCGCCACATACAGGTTGGGGATGGGGGTCTCGTGCGGTGGGATGTGGCGAACATACTCACGGGTCACGATCGGTTGCGCCCAGGGCGCCGCGAAGCCCCACATCTGCGTCACCCAGTCGCGCTCGAAGGCGGGATTCAGCCGCAGAATGCCGGGCAGATAGCGGTCGAGCGCCTGCGCTGGCGTCTCGCGCAGCACGGGATGATCCATCGGGATGTAATTGCCGAAATAGACGAGCCGTCGCCCACCATACTCCTCTGGCCCGATGAAGTTGGTGTGCTCGATGGCGCTCAGGAATGGATAGCCCGCGTCGCCGATGGCCAGCCAGTAGATCTGCTCTGGCAGCAGCGGACGGTCGAGCGCCAGAATCAGGCAGTGCGCGCCGAACGCCTCGCCCCAGTCATAGCGTGCGCGATACGCCTGCGGCAGGTCAGGCGCGAGCCGACAGGTGACGCGCGTGGGCAGTGTGGAGATGACGCGCGAGAACGTCTCGTCGCCCAGCGATGAGGTGACGCGCAACCCTTGCGCCGCCGGGCGAATCGCGCTGACCTCGGCGCCCAGCCGAATCTCGCCACCACGCCCCTCGATGCTGGCCACCAGCGCCGCGTAGATTTGCTGAAAGCCGCCGAGCAGATAGCCCAGCCGCAGCGTGCGATAGTGCGCCCGCGCCCACATCCACGGCATGGCGATGTCGTCGGCGCGCGCGCCAAATTTGCCCACCAGCATCGGCTTCCAGATCGTCTCGTAGGCGCGCGGCCCCATCCAGCGCGAGAGCCAGGCCGCCGCTGTGCTCGACGCGAGTGGGCCGGGCGATGGCAGGAACTTCAGGGCGGCGCCACCTGCGCCGAGCCGCAGCCGGTCGAGCAGTGGCAGTGGCGTCAGCGCCAGGATGGAGCGCGGATCGCTGTCGAGCCGATAGGGCTTGCCGCCGATGAGCATGCTGCTGTTGGGGGCGCGCCAGGTGAGCTTCGCGCCCAGCCCCAGCTCCTCGATCAGCGCGATGGCGTCGCTATCGGTAGCAAAGAGGTGATGGTAGAACTTCTCCAGCCAGGGGCCGTCATCGCCGACGCGAAAACCAGCCGCAAGCCCGCCTGCCTCGGCCTCGCGCTCGAAGACCACCGCCCGCTCGCCCGCCTGCGCCAGCCGCCAGGCCAGCGTCAGCCCCAGCGCGCCCCCACCCAGAATCGCCGTGCTCTGCGCCGCCATGCCGCCCGCCATCCTGTCGCTCCTTGCTACCACTGCTACACAGAGCCTCAGTATAGCGCGAAACCTGGAGAAGCGCGGCGGGCGGTTGAAACCGCGCTTGCGGGCCACGGCGGGCGGTTAAAACCGCGCCTGAAGGCGACTGCGGTCGCCACAAGACCTGCCCTCGCAGGTCCAGATACGCGTATGATCTTGGACCCACGGAGGTGGGTCTTGTGGGCCGGAGGCCCTTGAGGCGCGGTTTTAACCGCCCGCCGCCACCGGCTCACTGGCGACGACCGTGTTGCGCAGCGCGCCGATGGACTCGATTGCGGACTCCATCACATCGCCAGGCTTGAGAAACTCTGGCGGCGTCCGGCTAAAGCCAACCCCGGCGGGCGTGCCGGTCGCGATGATGTCGCCGGGTTCGAGCGTCATGACCTCGGCCAGCGAGGCGATGATCGCCGGAACGTCGAAGATCATGTTGGCTGTGGTGTCGGCCTGCTTGGCGACGCCATTGATGGTCAGCGTCAGCCGTAGCGCCGCCGGATTAGGTAGCTCATCGGTCGTGACGATCCACGGCCCCATCGGACACGAGCCATCCAGGCTTTTGCCCGTGAACCATTGCAGGCCCGGCGCATGTTGCAGGTCTCGCGCGCTGATATCGTTGACGACGGTGTAGCCGAACACATGCGTCAGGGCGTCCTCGCGGCGGATATGCCGCCCGCTCTGGCCGATGACGACGCCAAGCTCCACCTCCCAGTCGATCTGCTCCGAGACGCTGGCGTCGAAGGGGATGTCAGCGTAGGGGCCAATCACCGTGGTGACGGCCTTCGTGAAGATATTGGGGCGCCGTTGCCCGGTCGGCGCTGTCTCGCCCACAGCGCGCAGCGATTCGGCGGCGTGCTCGGCATAGTTGCGCCCGACACAGAGCAGATTCTTCGCTGGTCGTGGGATGGGCGCGAGCAGTGGCGCGCCACTCAGCGCAAGCGCCGCATCCTCTGGCGCGGCGCTCGCAAGCTGGGCCACGCGCGCCAGCGCCTGCGGCCCAGCGGCGATCAGCGTCAGCATATCGCGCAGCATCTCTGGCGCCTCACGCGCCTCAGGCGCATTCAACATGGTCGCGGCGCGCACCAGATCTACCAGCTCGCCGTTGCGCGCGACGCCTAACCGGATACTGCCATCGTCAGCCCGAAAACTCGCGATACGCACGTCTTCCTCCTGGCCTGCCCGCCGACGTTCCCGCTCACGCGCCGCCATCACGCCGACGCGGCGCGCCTCTGTCGCCTGCGGAAAGTCTACCATGCGCCGGGATGACGCTGAGTGAGCCGCGCCAGGCGCCCGTATGCTTGCGTGCTCGTGTGGCGCCCCGCCTGTCGTAGACGGTAAACTCAGTTCATAGCGAGCGACAGTTCGCGCGGGCAATCTGGCAGGCGGCGCAGGGTCGGCGTCAGCCTGTGCGTCGGCGCGAGCACGGGCCACAGATAGAGGATGATGCTATGGCGCGAACCCTTCTCCTGATCGAGCAATCCGCATATGAGCGCGCGAAGTGGCTCCAGCGATTGCTGGCGCTGGCGCTGCCCACGCATGAACTGGTCGTCGCGCCGTCCTCCGCCGCTGACTGGCAGACGCATCTGGATGAGGTCGCGCTGGTGGTGGCCGACACGCTGACGCCGTTGACTGCGGCGCAGGGAGAGGCGCTGACGGCGTTCGCGCGCGCGCGCGGCGGGCTGCTGGCGCTCGGCGAGACCGCCGAAACCTGGCGAGCCGCTGGTCTCGACGCGCTGCTGGGCCTGCCCACCGGGCGGCGCGGCCCCGCGACTGAGCTGATCGTCCATGTGGCGGGCGACCATGACCTGACACGTCGCCTCGACGACACGTTCCCTCTGTATGAGCGCCCCTACCTGCCAGACGATGAACTGGTGGGCGCGACGCCCCTGCTGACAGTGAGCTGGCGCCTCTCGACGGTTCCAGTCGCGTATCTGCGCCAGGCGGGCGCGGGCGCTGTCGTCGTGACCACGCTTGGCGCCAGCGACGGCGCGCTCGAAGCCGTTCCGCTGCGCCAGATGCTCTTTCGTGCGGCGCGCTACCTGACGGGCTGGCGCGAGTCGGCGCCCGTCCGCATCGCCCTGCTCGGCTATGGCGCCATTGGCTTCGAGCATGCCAGCGCCATCGCCGCGACGCCCGGCCTCGATCTCGCGCTGGTCTGCGACCGCAACCCCGCCCGGCTAGCGGTCGCCCGCGAGCGTTTCCCGCAGCTACGCGGCGTCACCGAGAGCGATGCGATCTTCAGCGATGACAGCGTGGACGCGGTGATCGTCGGCACGCCGCCCAACACGCATGCCGCGCTGGCCCGGCGGGCGCTGCTGGCAGGCAAGAGCGTGATTGTCGAGAAGCCCTTCTGCCTGACCACCGCCGAGGCCGACGCATTAATCGCGCTGGCCGAGGAACGCGGTCTGGCGCTCACCTGCTATCAGAATCGCCGCTGGGACCCCGACTTTCTGGCGATTCAGCGCGTCATCGCCGAGGGACGCATCGGCGAGGTGTTCCATGTCGAACTTTTCATCGGCGGCTTCGCTCACCCCTGCGACTTCTGGCACTCTCACGAGCCGATCTCTGGCGGCGTCTTCTACGACTGGGGTTCACACTACCTCGATTGGGGGCTGACGCTGTTGCCTGAGCAGGTGGCGGATGTGCGCGCGAGCAGCCATAAGCTCGTCTGGCGCGACGTGACCAACGCCGATCAGGCCAACCTCAGCGTGCGCTTCCGCGATGGGCGTGAGCTATCCTTCATCCACTCGGATATTGCGGCGGCGCTGAAGCCGAAGTGGTATATCCTGGGCACGAAGGGCGCCATCGTCGGCGACTGGCGCCACGAGACGATCAGCTCGCGCAAGTGGAACGGCGATCTGATCGAGGAGCGGCTGGCCCCCGCCGAGGCGCCGCCCACCGTCACCGTCTCCACGCGCGCGCTCGATGGGCTGATTCACCAGGAGCGGCTGACGCTGCCGCCTGCCCCGGCGTATGCGTTCCACCGCAACTTCGCCGATCATGCGCTGGCTGGCGAGCCGCTGGCGGTGGACCCACGCGCCGCGCGCCGCAACATCGCCGTGATGGAGGCTGCCGTCTGGTCCGCCGCGCACGAGAGCGCCGTCGCGCCGATAGACGAACGCTACGCCTGACGCGGATGGATGCTGATAGAGCCGCTTGAGGAGGGACTGGCGCCAATGGCAGAGCAGATCACCTGGGGCGTGTTGGGGGCGGGCTATATCGCGCGGGTGGCGATGGTTCCTGCGCTGGCGAGTCTGCCGGGCGTGCGGCTGCTGGCCATCGCCGGGCGCGACGCTGACCGCGCGACACGGCTGGCCGAGGCGCACGGTGTTCCGCGCGTCTATCCAGACTATCAGGCGCTGCTGGATGACCCCGACATCCAGTGTGTCTACATCGCGTTGGCCAATGACCAGCACCGCGAATGGGCCGAGCGTGCGGCGGCTGCGGGCAAGCACACGCTCTGCGAAAAGCCGCTTGGCCGCGACGTGGCGGAGGCGCAGGCGATGCGCGTGGCCTGCGAGCGCGCTGGCGTGGCGCTGATGGAGGCGCTGATGTATCGCTTCCATCCGCGCATCGAGCAGGCGCTGGCGATGGTGGCGCAGGGCGTCATCGGCGCGCCGCGCGCGGTGGAGGCGTCGTTCTGCTTCACCCTGGACGACTCCGCCAACTACCGCATGCAGCCGGGGCAGGGCGGCGGCGCGCTGCTGGATGTCGGCGGCTATTGCGTTAGCGCGGCGCGTTTCTTTCTGCGCGGCGAGCCGCTGGCCGTGCGCGCGTCGGCGCGCTATGCCGCGACCGGCGCTGATCTCGCGGTGAGCGCGCTGCTCGACTTCAGCGAGGGTCGCGCCGCGCAGATCACCTGCGCCTTCGACTCCGCCGAGTATCAGCGCGTGACCGTCATCGGGACGAGCGCCACGCTGGAGCTGCCCTACGCCTATACCGCCTGGCGCGACGAGGCTGCGCCCATCCTCATCCACCACAGCAGCAAGAACGTGGAGACGATTGTGACGCCTCCCGCCGATCCCTACGCGCGCATGGCGGACGCCTTTGGGCGTGCGGCGGTCGGCGGCGCAGCGGTCCCCTACAGCCTCGATGAGTCGCTCGCGGTGGCGCGCGCGCTCGACGCCATCGCGCAGGCCGCCCGCACTGGCGAGCGCATCGGGAGCTAGCGCGTAAGCGGCGCAGGGGCGTTCGCTGGCGCCGTGAATGCGTATCGCCTCCCTGCGCAAACAGATGCGCTGGCAGCGACCGCGCCACGTGCGGAGGAGAGCGCCTGATGGAGCCGCGTAGAGGGCAGCGCCGCGCGCGCCAGGCCGGATCGCCGCGCCGTGTACCTGCGCCGTATGCCGCTGGTGAGGATGTCAGCGCCCCCGTCAGGCCGCGTGTCGCAACGGCGGCCAAAGCGCGCCCCCGCCGCGATCCAGCGCCGCGCGCGCCGCGTGCGACGCCTGCGCGGGTGAGACAGACTCCCCTGGCCGAGCCGCTGGCGCCGGTCGAGCCGCGGCGCCAGCGGTGGCGGCGGCCCAGTCGCCGACGGGTGGCGCTGGTCTGGCTGGGGCAGCGAGCCAGCGTCGGCGCGCATGCCGCAGGGCGCCAGCTCCGGCGCATCTCACCGGGGCGCGCGTTCTCGATCTTTGCGCCGCTGGGATTGCTGCTCGCGCTGGTGGCCTGGGTGGCCATCAGCCCCTACTGGCAGACGCGCAGAGTGCGGATTCAGGGAACCAGCGATCCTACGCTGCTGGCCCTGGCGCATGCGCAGCGGCTGACCGGCTGCAATGCCTTCCGCTGCGATTTCAGCGCGGCGCAGCGGGCCATCGGCGCCTCGCCGCGTGTGCAGAGTGTCAGCATTCAGGTCGTTTTTCCAGATACCACTCTCGTGCGTGTCACGCCGCGCCAGGCGGCGGCGCTGTGGCGCACGCAAGGGCAGACCTGGGCGGTCGGAGCGGATGGCGTCGTCGTCGGCTCCATCCAGGTAGACCCGGCGCTGGCTGGGCAAGGCGCCGCGCTGGTGGATGATCCTGGTGATCTGGCGTTCGCCGGGCAGACGCCACGGCCCGGCGTGCGGATGGACGCGGCGCTGGTCACGATGGCAAGGCAGTTGCGTATCAGCGCTCCAGCCGTCGGGCTAGACCCCCAGTCAATCAGCTACTCCGCTGCGGATGGCTTCACACTGCGGGCCAGCGGCAGTGGCGCGCTCGTCGTATTTGGCGCGCCAGCCGATGCGCAGGCGACCCTGGCCGAGCTTACCAGCGTGTCGCCCATCCCGGCGTCGCCCGCGACGACTGTGACACCCGCGCAGGCGGCGCAAGGAGCGAAGCTTCAGGCGGAGGCGGCGGGCGTGATCCTTTCACGGCTGGCGCAGAGCGGCGCCAGCGCCACACGCATCGATGTGCGCTGGGGAAGCCATCCCTACTATCGCTGATACGTGCGAATGACCGCGCAGAGCCACATGGAACGATTGAGTAGCGTTGAATGCGCGAGCTGTGGCTAGCCAGGCTACACAGGAAGTTGATGATGAAGAATCGACAGCATACCCAGAGCAGGTCTGACGGCGAGACGACCATTGTTAGCCTGGATATTGGCACGCACACAATCAAAGCGTTGATGGCGGTGGTCGAGCCTGACGCGGAGCTTACCTACGTCTCCGGCGGCGAGTTTCCGTCCGAAGGCATCCGCGAGGGCATCGTGAGCGTTCCAGAGCGGGCGCGAGCCGCGCTGATCGCCGCGCTCGACGAGCTCGAGGTCGCCAGCGAGACGCGCATTATGACCGCGTATGTCAGCGTCGGTGGACCGCTGGTGCACAGTCAACCGGCGCGCGGTCAGATGAATGTGGCGCGTCCCGGGCAGGAGATCAGTCGGCACGAGGTTGGGCAGGTCATCGCGCAGGCGCTGCAACAGATCACGCCAGATGAGCGCAGCGAGCAACTCCACGTCATTCCACGTGGCTATACCATCGACGGTGTCAGCGGCATCCCGAATCCAGAGGGGATGGTGGGATTCGAGCTGGCGGTAGACGCCTGCGTCGTGACTGCGCCGCTCGTCGTCACCCAGAATCTCGCGCACCTGCTCATGACGGCGGGCGCCGAGCCAGATGATCTGATCGCCGGGCCACTCGCTGCGGGTGAGAGTGTGCGGGCGCAGTGCGAGTCCGGGCTACCGCACGTGGTGGTCAACATCGGGGCGCAGACGACCGGCGTCGCGGTCTACGCCGATGGCGCCATCTGGCAATGCGATTGCCTGCCCATCGGCGGTGACTTCATCACCCAGCAGATGGCGCGTAAGTTGCGGCTGTCTATCGAGGATGCTGAGACGCTGAAGCGGCGCTATGCCACCTGCCTGCCCAGCGCGGTGGCTGACGGTGATCTGATCGAGATGGAACCGATCAACGGCACAGAGGAGCTGGTACCCGCAAGCGTGCTGACAGAATGCGCCGCGCTTGGCGCGCAGCAGCTCACTGCCGCGCTGCTGGCGCAGCTTCAGAAGACGCGGCGGCTGGGGCTACGTCCGGCGGCGTTGCTGCTGACCGGCGGTGGGGCCGAGCTGGGTGGACTGGATGCGCAGCTTGCTGGGGCGCTCCACATTCCCGTCATGGTCGCGCGACCAGCGGGACTCAATGGCGCGCCGCCCATGCTCACACGTCCCGCCTTCGCCACGGCCACCGGGCTGCTGCTGCTGGGCGCTCATCAACGGCGGCGCAGATCGAGCACTGCGCATGGGCGGTCGGCGTCAGTCTTCGATGCGCTGCGTCGGCGGCTCTACGTCGCATTTGGGGCTGGCGCGGATCATGCGGCGCGTGGCAGAGGCAAAGGGAGGTAGACCCCATGCCGACAGACTATCCGACAGATCGCCCAATGGCTGACCAGCCACACGATGGCGGGTCTGAGAATGGAACGGTCATCAACCTGTTCTCGACGCCTGCCGCGCCGCCGCCTGGCGCAGCGCCCGCCGCCACGCCGTCGTCCACCACACGCGACGGCGAAGATGTTGTGCTGGCGACTCCGCGCAACGAACCGCCCGCTGCGCCCGACAGGCCGGGTGAGGCGCCTGCGGCCCCTGCCGCGCCAGAGCATGGCGCGGTAGCGCCGGGCGATGGCGCGCCACAACAGGCGGCGCATCCTGCGGCGGCGGATGTGGCGCATCCTGCGGCGGCGGTGGATGCGCCGCGAGAGTTGCAAGCGACGCCGACGGGTGTGGCGCGGCTGCTCGTGGTCGGCATCGGCGGCGCGGGCTGCAACATTGTCAACCACATGATCGAGTCCAACATGCGCGGCGTCGAGTTTCTGGCCATCAATACCGACACACAGGCGCTGAGCCGCTCGCAGGGCGCCCGGCGCATCGCCATCGGGCTGGAGCTGACGCGCGGCATGGGCACCGGCGGCTCGCCAGCCATCGGGCAGCAGGCGGCGCAGGAGAGCTATCATGAACTGGTCGCTGCGCTCGAAGGCGCCGACATGGTGTTTGTGACGGCGGGCATGGGCGGCGGCACGGGCACGGGCGCCAGCCACGTCGTGGCGCAGGCTGCGCGCGAGGTGGGCGCGCTGACGCTGGCCATCGTGACGACGCCGTTCGCCTTCGAGCGCCGCCGCCGCATGCTCGCCGAGCAGGGCATCGCGGCGCTGCGACCGGTGGTGGATGCGCTCATCACGGTGCCAAATGAGCGGCTGGCCCAGCTCATCGGGCGCGATACCAGCATCTTCGAGGCGTATCGCCTGGCGGATGAGGCGCTGCGCGCGGGTGTGCAGGGGCTGAGCGATCTGATCACCATTCCCAGCCTGGTCAATCTCGACTTTGCCGATGTGCGCGCGGTGATGACCGATGCGGGGTCGGCCTATCTGGCGACCGGCTCGGCCAGCGGCGATAATCGCGCCGAGAACGCCCTGCGCTCCGCCCTCATGAATCCGCTGCTCGATGTGGATATCACCGGCGCGCGCGGGCTGCTCTTCAATGTCACCGGCGGCGACGACCTCAGCATGCGCGAGGTCGAGCAGATCGCCAATGCGTTGAGCGCCTCGGTGCATCCAGATGCGAACCTGATCTTTGGCGCGACCTATGATCCAGCGGCCAGAGACACGCTGAAAGTGACCGTGGTGGCGACCGGTTTCGAGCCACACGTGACGCCCGAAGCGCGTCCTTCCACCTGGACGCCCGGACGCATCCCGCTGGCGCCGGGCAGGCGCGAGACGCGGCCCAATATGAGCCCGGCGAGTACGCCATCCTTTGCGCCAGAGCAATCCTCCCCCGGCAGGATGGCGTTCGAGGAGCCGCTGCCGAATCTGTCGCAGCCACCCGGCGCGGAGTACGGCTGGGGCGCGGCCCCGCCGCCGTGGGCGCCAGAGATGCAACCGTCCGCAGGCATGGGGCAGCAAGCGGGGCAACAGGCAGGGCAACAGGCAGGGCAGCCGCCGGGTATGACGGCTCAATATGCCAATCCGCCTGCGGCAGGCGAGGCGGATTGGCAGGCGCCCGCGCGCCCGCGACCCGACACCAATCCGGCGCCGTCCGCAGCGCCGCGCGGCGGGATTGACCAGCGCGTCCAGCCGCCCTACCCGCGCGAGGAGTATGCGGAGAACACGGATGAGCAGGAGGCGGGGCACGCACGCGACCACGAGGAGCGGCCCGGGTTCTGGAGTCGGCTCTTCTCCTCGAACCCGCCAAACTCGGCGCAGCCATAGCGGCGGCTTGTGGCGGCTCGCCCTGTCAGCGCATCCCCGTCTGTGGCGCCGCTGCGCTGGTGGTGAGCGCTGCCGGGGATGGCGGCTGAGCGGTCGTCGCCTCTTTCCAGGCCCACCACTTGAGCAGTTCGGGATCGTGCGGCCCCGGCGAGGCGAAATACACCGCGCAGCGCATAACGTAGAGCATGCAGCGATCTATACGCGCGCCGCGTAGCACGCAGAGTCGCTCATAGAGGTCTTCGGCGTTGGCGCCATCCAGTTGCGCGACGGCGTGTATCTCCAGGTCCCACAGGTCGCGGGCGATGCTGACCCCGACACCAGGAATCCGCCGCAGATCGCGTAGTGCGGCCTCTTTTGACGTGTCGTCCATCTCGGCGAGGCTCCTCTTGGTGAGTAGTGGCTGTCTGCTGAACGAGGCGATCAGGCGCCTGTCGGTTCGGCGTCGCTGGCGGGGCTGGAGAAGCAGAGCAGGTAGCCATTTGGGTCCTGAATCGTCACTTCGCGTGCGCCGTAGAAACTCGTCTGCGGCTCTTTGATGATCTGCGCCTGGCTTGCGATGTCGTGATGCAGCGCGTCTGCATCGTCTACCTCGATATAGAGCGTTTGCGAGGCGGCGATGGGCTGCCCCATCAATTGTGGCAGCTCTTCTTCGAGGCTCTGACGCGCCTGAAACATCAGCTTGACCTCGCCCGCCTGGAGCATCGCCCAAACTGGCGTGGCGTCCTCTGGCTGTGTAGCGGTGACTGTGAAGCCAAGGACATCGCGATAGAACGCGATGGTCTGTGTGACATCCTCGACCATCAGATTTGGCGTCAACGACTTGAAGGTCATACAGGCTCCTCCACATGAGCGTCTGCGCAACCCAGGCGCTGCTTCACGCCGACGATTCGGCGTGAGAGGCGCGACTGGTGGAGTCGCTCTGTACGACAGTATAAAGTCAAATGTGGTTATATTCAGTCCACATTTATCGACAAAGTTTTGCCGTGGTGATGAACGAGGGAACACATGGCGCACTCAGCCTACTCACCAGCGACGCGGCTGCTGACAGCGCTCGATCTGCTGCAATCGCGACCGCTGCTGACAGCCGAGCAACTGGCCGATGCGCTCCAGGTCAACACGCGGAGCGCGCGGCGCTACATCACGATGCTCCAGGATATGGGCATCCCCGTCGCGGCGCGGCGTGGGCGCTATGGCGGCTATGCGCTGCGCCCCGGCTACAAACTGCCACCGCTGATGCTGACCGATGATGAGGCGCTTGCCATCACGTTGGGTCTGCTGGCGGCGCAGCGGCTCGGCCTGGCGGAGATGCAGCCCGCCACCACTGGCGCGCTGGCGAAGCTGGAGCGCGTGTTGCCACTCCAGACACGCGAGCGTGTGCAGGCGCTCACCCATGCGGTTGCGCTGGATACACCAGCAGCCGCCCGCGACAGCGCGCCGCCCGTGCGTTTCGATCTCGTCACGCGATGCAGCGACGCCGCACGGCAGCAGCGGCGTCTGTGGTTGCGCTACCAGCGTGGCGATGGCTCGCCATCAGAGCGGCTGCTCGATTGCTATGGGGTGGTCTACCATGCGGAACGCTGGTATGCCATCGGCTTCTGCCACCTGCGCCACGAGCTGCGCACGTTCCGGCTCGACCGCGCGCTGGCGGTTGAGTTGCGCGCGGAGCGCTTCATGCGACCGCATGGGTTTGATTGTCTCGCCTACGCGATCCAGGCGTTCGCCGCCATACCAGATACCTGGCTGGTTCAGGCGCTGCTCAGCACCTCCTTTGAGGAGGCGTGTCGTCAGACGGCGCCCGAGTTCGCCACGCTCGAAGCGACGCCCGACGGGGTGCTGCTGCGCGCCTACGACGCCAGCCTGGAGCATGCCGCGCGTTTCCTCATAGGCCTGGGCTGCCCCTTCCAGATCATCGGCCCACCTGAACTATGCGACACGCTCACCACTCTGGCGCAAGACCTCTGCGCGATGGTCGCGCGCTCAGCCGCCCAGCGGCCAGCGTGACCGTTTGCGCCACTGGCAGACTCTTGCCAGTGGTCGTGCTGGCTGATAGGATGCGAGGAGAAGTGTCGAACGGGCGAGCGACTGCCACGCGGCGTTCGAGGAGAGCATTGTGAGCCAGCAATTTGTACCGCCGATGCGCGCGCCCCTGGTAGATGGGCGCGAGTTGCGCGTCGAGCCAGATGGTGTCCACATCGGCGAGCGTAGCCATTCGCTTGCGCAGATTCAGGAGGCGCGGCTGCTGTTCTGGCGCCCCGAAACCATTGGCCTGCGCATGGCGGATGTCGGACTGGTGGAGTATTCCTTCGCGCGGCAGGGCGATGGCGTCGCCGCGCTGGAGACGCTCTATCAGTTGCGCCCCGAACTGCGCCGCGACGATGCGCCCGCTCCGGCGCTCGACGCGCCCGCTGGCTACTTTGCGCCCGCTGCGGAGCCAACGCCGCTGGCCACAGCGGCGCCGCCACTGCCGGGGGCGCCGCCGACGCCCGGTCAACCTGACGTGCCCTATGGCATCTTTGGCTCACCAACAGCGCCCGCGCCTCCGCAGTTTGTGCGTTCGCTCGGCCCCGCCCTCTTTCCACCGCAGGTGATAGCGGCGTATGGGCCAGAGCCGAACCAGACACACGCTGGGCTGACTCCCGTGCCGCGTACGGCTGGTCAGCTCATCGGCAGCGCCTTTCGCCTCCTGGGCAAGCGGTTTGGCGCGCTGCTGACCTTGGCGCTGCTGGTGGCGACGCTGCCAATGGCGGTGGCCGCGCTGCTCAATGCCATCGTCGCTGCGCTGAGTGGCATCAACCCGCTGGCGGCGGGGCCAAACCCGCTGCAAATGATCCAGCAGGCGGCGAGCGGCCAAACGCCGTCTGCGGCGGCGACGACGGCCACGACCGCTGCGACTCCGCTCGATACAGTCATTGGGCTGCTCTCGCTGGCGGCGCTGACGCTCATGATCCTTGTGTGGGCCTGGAGCCAGGCGGCGCTGACGGTGGGCGCGCGCGAGGCGACACTGGGTCGCCCGATCTCTGCGCGCGCGTGCGCTCGTGAGGGATTAACACGGCTCTGGCCAACCCTCTGGGCGCTCTTCTTCCTCTATGGCATGCTGGCGCTCGTCGCGATTCCGGGCCTCGCTCTGGCGCTAGGGCTTGTGCTCGCGCCAGGCGACCCGGCGACGAGCGGCGCATTGACTGTGGAGGATTCCATCGGCCTCGCCATTGTCGCGGGCATCGTCGCCATCGCGACGCTCATGCTCGTGGCCTATCTCTGGTGCCGCTTCGCGCTCTACCCCACCGCCGCCGCGCTCGGCCTGCCGCAGCCGCTGCGAGTAAGCCTCTCGCTAACCACGTTTGGCTTGTTTCGGGTCTTCTGGGCGCTGTTCGTCGTGACCCTGGCCACTGGCCTGCTCATCTTCCCTGCCTACTCCGCGCAATGGTTCTCGGTCGCGCTGGGGACGGTCGCGCTGAGTCCGCTGGCGCAACTCATCACCGGGCCACTCGGCGCGCTGGTTCGCGTCGTCACGCTCTATGACCAGCGATTGCGACGCGAAGGCTATCTGCTCTTTGTGCAGGAAGGCATGGCCCCGCCGCCCGACGCGGCGGCGACCCCCACGCCAGAGCATCCCACCGAGGTCGGCAGGTAGGGTAGTTGGGTTGGCGGTTGAAATCGCGCCTCGAGGTGGCCCGCTGGCCATCCAGGCGCGGCTTCAACCGCCAGCGCCTCAGCTATCCTCCCTGGCTACCTTGAATCAGTAGTGGGATGAGATTGGCGGCGTTGGGGGAGCCGAGGCCAGTGGTCGGGTCCCAGCCAGTCGTCGCCTGATACCCCTGCACATCGACACCATTATTCGAGAAGGAGTTGTTGCCAGACGTGATGTCGCGGAACGCGCTCGTGTAGTGCGAGGATGCCGCGATCTTGTAGAGTGTCGGGTTGATGTAGCCCAGCGGGCGCCCGGCGACCTGATCGGCGACGGCCATGATGCCCGCCCAGAGTGGCGATGCGGCGCTGGTGCCACCCGCCAGGGTCCATTGTCCGCCGTAGTAGATGGCGAGGCCGGTGTAGGGGTCAGCCGCCGCCGCTACATCAGGAACGCCACGATGGCCATTGAGGATTTGCTGGTCGCTCTGGGGAAGCCCTTGCTGAAACGATGGCGTCGCGTAGAAGCGACTGACGCCGCCGCCGCTCGCGCCGCCGTTGTTCCAGACGACCTCGCTGTATGCGGCGCCATCCTGTTTCAAGGTGGTGCCGCCCACCGCCGTCACCCAGGGGCTGTCGTCGGGGAAGCTGGTGGTCGGCGTCGGCGAGAGCGGGCCGAGCTGATCGGTGGCATTGTCAAAGCTGACGTAATCGGTCGCGCCGTTGTCGCCGGAGCTACCGAAGAAGGTGATGTGCTGCTGCGTCGTCGCCTGCTGATAGAAGGTCTGCCACTGCGCGATCTCCGCCTGGCCTGCCGCGTCGTTCAGCGAAACCTCCGAGGCGGCCCAGCTCTGCGAAATGACCGAGCCAAGCTGATGCGCCACCGCGTACTGTTCGAGCTGGAGGAACTGTGGCAGGCCCGCCACGCCCTCGGTCTCATCGACAGGGCTGGTCAGCACGACAATGTGCGCCTCTGGGGCGATGGCGTGGACGATTTCCACGTCGAGTGACGTTTCGCCCTGCCATCCGGTCATCTCTGTGTTGCCACTATCGAAGGGAACTGTCCCCAGCGGGCTGAGCACCTGGAGATTCACCGCTGGCAGGTTGAATTGCTGGTCGAAGGTGGCGACATCCTGTTGCAGGGTAGGGCTGCCATAGGAATCGATGATAACGACCGTCTGCCCCTGCCCACGTTTGCCGCTCTCATAGAGCGAGGTCAGGCCATAGGCTGCGCGCATCTGCTGCGGGGTGTAGACAGAGCAGGAGGCGCAACCGATATCAGGCGCTGTCTCCGCTGGCTCTGTTGAGCCGCCCGGCGTTGATGTCCGCACGACCACGCTGGGCGCCGCGCACGCCGCCAGCGCCCCCACTACCACCGCGAGCGTCAGCGCCACGCGCCACCGAGCAATCAGCCTCATCGGCATTAGTTCATCCCTCACACGTCACGTAGTCGCTACACGCGGCGACATTGTCTTGCACAGCCACGGTAGCCTATCATAGGGAACAGCGTCAAGAGCGTAGCCGTCTCTAGCGCGACAATACGAGCGCGCGGCTCCTCGTCTCCGTGCGCCAGCGAGCGGCGCAGGAAAAGAAGCTATCAGTGAAGCCACGTATCGTCAGAGTCTCTACGCAGAACACCCTCTTTCAGTTCATTGATACCCTGCGGCGGCGGCGTGAGAAGCGTCAACGCGAGGGGATTTTCTTTCTGGAGGGGGTTCGCCCGATCAATCAGGCGCTGGCGCATGGCTGGCGGGTGACGACCTTCGCCTACGCGCCCGAACGCGGCCTCTCTGGCTGGGCGCGCGAGATACTGGCGCAGTCGCAGGCCGAGACGCATGCCGAGATGCCCGGCGCGCTGCTGGCGATGTTGAGCAACAAGAGCGAGCCATCGGAGTTGCTGGCGCTGGTCGCTATGCCCGGCGACGATCTCGACCGCATTCCCCTGCCGCCCGATCTGCTGGTGGTGGCCTTTGATCGCCCTGCCAGCCCCGGCAACCTGGGCAGCATCATCCGCTCGTGCGACGCGCTGGGAGCGCATGGACTCCTCATCACTGGCCACAGCGTGGACCTGTACGATCCTGAGACGATCAGCGCCAGCGTCGGCTCGCTGTTTGCGCTGCCGGTCGTGCGTCTGCCCTCATCCAGCGCGCTCGCTCCGTGGCGAGCGGCGGCGCGTCAGCGGCTCGGCGCGCTGCGGATGGTCGGCTGCGACGAGGCGGGCGACGCGCTGCTCTCCGCGCACGATTTTCGCGGGCCGACGCTGCTGGTGATGGGCAACGAGAAGTGGGGCATGAGCGCCGCCTATCGCGAGCAATGTGATGTGATCGTGCGCATTCCGATGGCTGGCTCAGCCTCCTCGCTCAACGTCGCCTCCGCCACTTCGATTGCCCTCTATGAAGTCGCTCGCCAGCGTGGCTGGTCCGCGACAATGCGCCTGCGGGGATGAGCGGGCCGTCGGTTTCAACTGCGGGGCTTGCCGCGCCTGCGCGCCTGCTGATATGCTGCCAGCGAACGGCTGCGGCGGCTGACGTTTCATCTCAGCCAGCCCAGTCTGCAAGCGTCACGATGAGCCGCCCCTGTGGAGGATACCCCTGGCATGACCGCTTCTCAGCATGACACCAGCCATGACAGCCGACCGCGTGTGATGGCGATCTTCGCGCATCCTGATGATGCCGAGTTCATCTGCTCCGGGACCATCGCGCGCTTCGTCGCGAGTGGATTCCGCGCGCAGTATGTGCTCGCCACCAGCGGCGACAAGGGCAGCGACGACCGTAGCGCCACCCCCGAATCGCTGGCGGCGACGCGCGAGGCCGAGCAACACGCCGCCGCGAACATCCTGGGAATCGAAGAGGTGACGTTCCTGCGTCATCATGATGGCGAGGTCGAGGTGAATATCCCGTTCCGGCGCGAGCTGGCGCAGGTGATCCGCGAGGGGCGACCTGATGTCGTGCTGACCTTCGATCCGTGGCAGCGCTACCAGATTCACCCAGACCACCGCGCCGTCGGCCAGACCGCGCTCGACGCCGTGGCCGCCGCTCGTGACCACATGTACTACCCTGAGCAGTTGACTGGCGGGCTGACCGAGCATCGTGTCCACAACATCTACTTCTTTGCCACCGATAACCCAAACTACTATGTAGACATCACGGCGACGATGGAGCAGAAGATTGCGGCGCTGCTGGCGCATGCCAGCCAGGTGCGCGCGGAGGGGGTCGCCGAGCGGGTGCGCGCGCGCGCCAGCGCCATCGGCCAGCAGATCGGCGTCGAGTACGCCGAAGCCTTCCACTACCTGCCGATGGTACAACCACCTGCGCTCAAGCGCCTGCCCACCTGGTAGCCGATGGATCACTCGCCTATGAGCGGCGGCGCCGTGCGGCCCACTGGCGACGCGGCGGTGGACGCCACGCTGCGCGCGGTCATCGCCGCGTTCGAGAATGCCTTCCCCAGACGCATTGGCGCCTGCTATCTGCTGGGGAGCTACGCCGACGCCAGCGCCATTGGCGCCAGTGACCTCGACCTCACCATCGTCTTCGCAGGCGGCCTCGATCAGACGCAGCATGCGGCGGCGCAGCGGCTGGCGGCGACCTGCGTCGAGCGCAGCGACCTCGAACTGGACATCGAGATCGAGGACGAAGCGACCCTGACTCGTGGCGTCAGCCCAAACTTCAAGCTGGGCAGCGCGCTCGTCTGTGGCGAGGATATGCGCGCGCAGGCGCCGCTCGTCTCGCTCGCCGCGTGGACGCGCGACCGCATGCACTCCTCGTGGTGGCGCGTGGCGCGGCTCTTTGCGCGGCCAGCCATCATCACCCTTCCGCTGGACTATCCTGAGCCAGCGGACGAGTTTCGTGGCTATGCGCGGCGCGCGCTGCGGCTGGCCAGCGGCGAGGATGTCCCCTGCACGCGCGACCTGATTCGCCTGACTGGCTGGGCCGCGACGGGTCTGCTTGCGCTACAATGTGGCGTCTACGTTGCGCGTAAGCGTGATGTGAGCCAGCTCTATCGCGAGCATATCGGCGGCGAGTGGGCGCCGCTGATCGAGCGAACGTACACGCTCTGCCGCACGCGCTGGGGCTATCTCATTCCGACGGATGCGGAGGAACGCGCCGCGCTGCGCGACCTCTGCGCGCAGACCCTCGGCTTCGAGCGGTTCTTCGCCGCCATCTATCGCGGGTATTTGCTTGCCGAGCTGCGCAGCGATGAGGCAGCGGCGGCCCGCATGGCGGCTGAGGTGATGGGCCGCGCGCCGCTGCGCGATGACGCGGTGATTGCGACGCTTGCGGCGTTGGCGCGAGCGGACGATGCGGAACTGGCGCGATTGGCGCGGTCGGCGCTGGCGCGCCTGCGGCGAGACTGAGGAGGTGAGCGATGCGGGTCCTGGTCATCGGCTCTGGCGCGCGCGAGCATACGCTCTGCTGGGCGCTCAGCCGCTCGCCGCAGATCGGCCAGCTCTACTGCGCGCCGGGCAACGGCGGAACCGGCGCCATCGCCGAGAATGTCAGCCTCGATCCGCTAGACTTTGCGGCGTGCGCCGACTGGGCCGAGCGCCACACAATTGACCTGACCATCATCGGCCCGGAAGATCCGCTCTGTGGGGGCATCGTAGACACCTTCGCGGCGCGCGGCCTGTCAGTCTTTGGGCCGACTGCGGCGGCGGCGCGCATCGAGGGGAGCAAGGTCTGGGCAAAGGCGCTGCTGGAGCAGGCAGGTGTGCCAACCGCGCGCGCCTGGCGCTTCAGCGATCACGACGCGGCGCGCGCGTGGGTTCGCCAGCGCGCGGTGGAGACGGACGCCTTTCCGCTGGTGGTCAAGGCGGACGGCCTGGCCGCTGGCAAGGGCGTCATCATCGCCGAGAATCAGCGCGAGACACTCGACGCGCTCGGCGATCTGATGCAGCGGCGCACACTGGGCGCGGCGGGGGCGAGTGTGCTGATCGAGGAGTTCATGGCGGGGATCGAGCTATCGCTATTCGCGCTGACCGATGGCGAGCGGGTGGTTGCGCTGGCGCCCGCCTGTGATTACAAGCGCGCCTTTGACGGCGATCAGGGGCCAAATACCGGTGGCATGGGCGCCTACTCGCCGCCGAAGTTCGCCACGCCAGCGCTTCTGGCGACCATCGAGCAGGGCATCCTGCGCCCGACGGTCGCGGCGCTCGCCGAGGCGGGCGCGCCCTTTCGGGGCTTGCTCTACGCGGGGCTGATGGTGACTCCTGATGGCCCGAAAGTCGTCGAATTCAACTGCCGCTTTGGCGACCCGGAGACGCAGGTGGTTTTGCCCCGACTCCAGGGCGACCTGCTCGCGCTCTGCGCCGCCGTGGCCGCTGGGCGGCTCGATACAGTGGCGGCGCCCGTGTGGAGCGATGAGGCGACGTGCGGCGTTGTCATCGCGTCGGGCGGCTATCCCGGCCCATATGAGCAGGGCAAGCGCATCAGCGGCCTCGACACGCTCGACGACGACATCATGGTCTTCCATGCCGGCACGCGGCGCGAGGCCGATGGGCAGATCGTGACAGCGGGTGGCCGGACGCTCACAGTGGTGGCGCGTGGCGCGACGGTGATTGCGGCGCGCGAGCGGGTCTACGCCAACATCGGGCGCATACGCTTCGATGGGGCGCGCTGGCGTGGTGACATCGGCGCGCGCGAAGCGTAGTCTCTGGTAGAGCGCCAGAGCGACGCCGGACATCAGGAGACACAGCCGTGGTTATCGAGCAGCGCGAGGCGCCAGAACCAGCCCCAGGCGTGGCAGCGGTCGTTCCGGCGCGTGGCGGCTGGCGGTGGCCCGCGCGCTGGCGCTGGCGCCTCGCCATCGCTGCGGCGGTCGCCCTGTACTATCTGCTCTGGGCTGTCACCGCGTTCGATAAGGTCAATCCGACCGACCTCGACACCTTCTTCCTCCCGGCGACACACATCGTGTTGAGCGGGCGCCCGCTGGATGTCTACTAGCTTGCGGGTTGGCCAGCTCTACCCCAACGCCAATGGTCCGCTGAGCCTGGCGCCGCTGACGCTGGCGGCGTGGCTGGCGCAGGCCTGTGGCTGGCTGGGCGACCCGCTGTTACGGCGCATGCTCGTCTTTGTCATCTGCGCGCCTTTCCCGCTGCTGGTTGGCTGGGAGGCTGCGCGGGCGGTCGATCGCTTCGGGCCGCCACTGCGTGGCATGTCGCGCGCGTTGCTCTACCTGCCAATGCTGCTCACGCCGCTGCTCTGGCTCAACGCGCTCTACTACGGCCACATTGAACAGGCCATCGTCGTCTGGCTGGCGCTGGCCGCGACCCGGCTGCTGGCGGATGCGCGCTATCTGCGCGGCGGCGCGCTGCTGGGGCTGGCGTTGCTCACCCGCAGCGACGCCTCGCTGATCGTGCTGGCGCTGACGTTGACGCTGCTGAGCTGGCGCCGCTGGCGTGGCGCGCTGCTCACGACGCTGGCGGCGGGCGCGACACTGCTGCTGGGGCTAGCGCCATTCCTGCTGGCGGATGGCCGCGATGTCATCTTCTCGCTCTTCACCTTCCGCGATGCGCTGCCGGTTGGTGGGGGCGATTTGTGGGGACTCAGCGGCGCGCCGATGGTCGTCGCCGCCGCGCAACGTTTCGACGCGCTCTTCACGCTGCTCGTCGCCGCGCTGCTGATTCTGGCGGCGCATGTCGTGCGTCGCGACCTCGATCTGGATAGCCCCGACATCTACGGGCTGCTGGCGCTGGCAAGCTTCTGCTTCGCTCTGCTCATCAAGACGCTCTGGCCCTACTACTTTCTGGAGAGCGCGCTCTTCGCCACGGTCTGGGCGCTGGCCTCGACCCCTCATCTCAGCGAGCGCCAGCCGACGATCTCGCGCGGCGCCTGGATGGCCTGGATGGCGCTCTGGCTCGCGCCAATCTCCATCACGGCCTGCGCAATTGTCGCGGAGGTTGGTCTGGAGGCCAATAACTATAGTGGCTGGTTCGCGCCGTGGATTCAGGCCAACATCATCTGCGAGCTGGCGACACTGGCGATTGGCCTGACCTGCCTGCTCGGCGGCGGATGGGCGCGCGCTGCCCTCGCACGACGCAGCGCGGCGGCGCCTGGGGGTATACTGCAAGAGAGCGCGCCCGGCGCGGCGATTGAAGGCTGACGACGGCGCCGCGCCCCCGGACGATCCGGCAGAGAAACCTGGACGCGATATGATGCGATTACCTGACGACGTGACACCGCTCTCCTACACGATGGATGAGGAGGGTCGGCGCCTGCTGATAGACTGGTCTGACGGTCACGCGAGCGTGAATAGCTATGAGGCGCTGCGGCGTGGCTGCCCCTGCGCCTGGTGCGCTGGCGAGGGTGGGCAGAAGGGCAGCGTGGATGCGGCGACGGAGTTCAGCGAGCAGCAGACGACGCTCTACGAACTGCAACCCGTCGGGCGCTACGGCCTGACTCCCGTCTGGGGCGATGGCCACCACACAGGCATCTACACCTATGAGCGGCTGCGCGGCGCCTGCGAGTGCGCGGACTGTCGCGCGGCGCGGGGCGAGCGTCATTGATCCTGAGCGCATAGAGAGAGAAGACGCATGCAAGACGCCATGAGCGCGCCAGCGACCCTGGCCTGGCTGGCGCGCATCCATGTGACATTGAAGCCCGTCGTGCTCGATCCGCAGGGCGAGGCGGTGCTGCACGGCCTGCGCCAGCTTGGGTATACGGATGTCGCCGGGGTGCGGGTCGGCAAGTATCTGGAGGTCACGCTGACCGCTGCGGACCAGAGCGCCGCCGAGGAGGCGGTGCGCCAGATGTGCGCCAAGCTCTTGGCGAATCCGGTGATCGAGCGGTATGATTTCAGCGTGGTGGAGAAGTCGTCCGCGGGCGCGTAAGCGCCCCGGCCACAGCTACACCACAATGCTACGTCAACTGAATCTACAGGTTGACCTTCGGGGCAGGGTGTGATTCCCGACCGGCGGTATGGCGCGCGCGTCACCCGGCGCATGCGCCAAGCCCGCGAGCGACCCGTATGCGGGTTGCAGATTCCGGTGCGAGGCCGGAGCCGACGGTAAAAGTCCGGATGGGAGAAGGTCGAATACGCGGGCGCGCTCGCTCAGAGGCGTCGGCGTCTCGGCGCGTGCTGTGCGCGTTTGAGGCGCTGATCGTCGCGTCGCGCCACTGCGTGGTCGTCTTCGCCTGCGTGTCGCCCCAGGTCGGCGCTCGATTGAGGGCGGCCTCCGCGCCACGCTGCCGGACCCTCCCTCAGTCGTAGTCACCGAGAGAGGTGGTCCGTATGGCTATCTACCCGGCGCCTTCGGCGCCCGCGCCCGACACACCGGGCGCATCGCCCGGCAAATCGCTTGGCGTCTCCACGCGCGCAGTGTCATCCTGGCGGCGCAGTGGCGCGGCGCGTGGCGCCCTGGCGGCGCTCTCGCCCTTGCTGGTCGGCGCGGCGGCGCTGCTCGCCTGGCAACTGCTCGCGCAGAGCGGCGCCGTCTCAACGTACCTGCTGCCGACGCCCGCGCAGGTAGCGCGCAGCTTCGTCAGCGCCACGCAGAGCGGCCTCTTTGCGCGCTATGGCGCGACCACGCTCATCGAGAGCCTGGTCGGATTCGCGCTGGGCGCCGCAGTCGCCTTGCCCCTCGGCTATGCGATTGCGCGCAGCCGGACGCTGGCCGCCGCGCTGGAGCCATACCTCGCCGCGAGCCAGGCGCTGCCGGCGGTGGCGCTGGCGCCGCTGCTCGTGCTCTGGCTCCCCTATGGCCTGCCGCCGATCGCGGCGCTCTGCGCGCTGATCGTCTTCTTCCCCGCCGCCGTCAACACCACTCTTGGCTTCCGCATGCTCGACCACGACATCGTGGACGCGGCGCGGATCGATGGCGCCGGGTGGTGGGCGCTGCTGCGCTATATCGAGACGCCGCTGGCGCTGCCCACCATTCTGGCGGGCCTGCGCACCAGCCTGACGCTCTCGATCACAGGCGCTGTGGTCGGCGAGTTCGTGCTGAGCGATCAGGGCCTCGGCGGCCTGCTCATCATCGCGCACGGCAATTTCGATGCGCCGCTCGTCTTCGCTACACTCATCGCGCTCGCCATCCTGGCTACGGCCCTGTATGGCGCCGCGCGTTTCATTGAATGGTACCTGGTGTACCTGGAGGCATGATCGTTCCGATGTCACACCTCACTTCCCGGCGGCGCCATGCGCGCTCCGCCGTTCTCGGCTCACTCGGCGTCGCGCTGCTGGCCACCCTGCTGCTGGCAGGCTGTGGGCAGACCACTGGCGGCTCATCAACAACGCTGACCCCACTGACCGTTGGCCTTACCTACGTGCCAAACATCCAGTTTGCGCCGTTCTACGTCGCCGAAGAACAAGGCTACTACAAAGCGGCTGGCCTCGATGTGACGCTACGTCACCACAGCGTGAGCGAAGACGAGTTCGCCGCCATCGCCGCAGGGCGCGAAAACGTCGTCTTTGCCGGTGGTGATGAGGTCTTGCAGGCGCGGGCCAAGGCGCTGCCGCTGGTCTATGTCGCCAACATCTACACCCAATATCCGGTGGCGCTGATGGTCCCGGCCAACTCCTCGATTCAATCGCTGTCCGATCTGCGCGGCCATACCATCGGCGTGCCAGGGGCGTATGGCGCGACCTACATCGGTCTGCTGGGGCTGCTGCATAGCGCGGGCCTCTCGACCACCGATGTCAACATTCAGAGCATTGGCTACACGCAGGTTCCCGCGCTGGTCACGCACAAAGTGGACGCTGTGATGGGCTATCTCAACAACGAGGCGATCCAGTTCCAGAAGGCGGGCTTCGCGGTGCGCACGTTCCCGGCGTCGCAGGCGCAGCCGCTCGTCTCGAACGGGCTAGCGGCGCAGGCAGGCGAACTCAAGGCGCAACCCGCCGCAATTCGCGCGCTGATCGCTGCGACCCTCAAGGGCCTGGACTACACCATCGCGCATCCGCAGCAGGCGGTGACGATCAGCGCCAAGTATGTGCCAGACCTGACCGATTCGACCAACGCCGCGAGCGCGCTCCAGGTGTTGAACGCAACCATCCCGCTGATGCAGCCCAACGCCAGCAGGCCCGGCTACAACGACCCGGCGGCCTGGCAATCAATGGCCAGCTTCTTGCAGCAGGTCGGCCAACTCCCCGGCCCGGTGGACGTGTCGCAGAGCTTTAGCAACGACTACCTGCCCTGCATAGCCGCTGCGGCGCAGAGGCGACGCCCCCGACGCAGCGCATACTGCGTCGGGGGCGCTGTGGGGCTACTTCCGGGCAAGATAGTTGGTGAAGACGACATTATCAGTCGAGCCGACGGTAAGGCCCCACTGACCTGCGTCGAAGGTAGAGTCATGAACGACGCCAACCTTCACTCCATTGATCTCAAAGTCAAAGGTCGAGCCGGTCATCGTGACAGAGAGCGCATTCTCAGCATTAAATCCGCCTCTGATCACATTGCTGGAGGTCCAGTTCTGCAAGTATGTCACCTTATCATCCACAATCTTTTGCACGGTCCAATCGCCTCTCACATCGATGAGAAATCTGTAATAGTTTCCTAAGCTGGCGCGTCTGAACACCAGTCCATACCCATAGTTGTTAGGTCCGGATACCTCCATAGCCTCAACCGACTCCGTGCCATCAGTCTGCACCCCGATAGGCGCATAACATATGTAGTTATCGCGAATATGGTATCCATCCTTCGCAAAGTAACAGTGCGTTCCGTCGGCGTCCCAGCCATAGATATTGCTTGTCAGTGGGTCAGCGAGAAACGTAGAGTCGGAGTCAGTCTGTGTGGTGGCGGTGGCTTGAGCCTTCGCGCGCGACAATTGCTGAGCCTGCATCTGACTATTGAAAATGATGCCTGCGATAAGAGCAATCACCGCTAGCGCGCTCACCACCCCGGCGATGATGAGACCCCATGGGCGCCGCGCAGGTTGGTCTTGCGGTCGCCAGTTAGCTCCAGGCCCATACGCGCCGGGATAGGTGGGTGGCGCGCCATACGCGCCGGGATAGGTGGGTGGCGCGCCATACGCGCCGGGATAGGTGGACGGCGGCCCATACGCGCCGGGATAGGTGGGTGGCGCGCTCGCTGGCGGCTCAGGAGGTGTGGTCGGCGGCGCGGCGTACATGGGCGCGGCAGGTTCAGCCTGCGGCGGCTCACTGCGGTTCGGCGCGAGCGACATGCCGCAATTCGGGCAATACTGCGCCGCCGCGTCCGCGATCAATCTGCCACAGCGTGGGCACGTTTGCATTGTCTGTCCCTCCTGATGCGCGTCTCGAAAAGCCTCTGGTCTGGTCGTATGTAGCGAGAATGCAGCATAGACTTCTACTATACAGCCTCTCTGCTGATTTGTGAATTGATGATGTGACTGCGCTGCGCCGCGTATACTGAGGTGGCTGGCGATGGGCCGCCCGGCGCTTGAAACGCGCACTCGCGCGCTGGATGGAGAGCAGGAGTACGATGATTTCTCAGCAAACCGAAGAACCAGGCGAAGATAGCGTGTCAACCACGACGGTCGCGCCGACCAGCGATGCGCCCGCAGATGCGGCGGCGCTGCGCAAGCGCGCATTCCTCCAGTGCGAGCGCACGCTGTCTGGCCAGCCGCCGCAGACGCTGCGGGCCGAGCTGCTGGCGCTGGCTGAGAGCGTGGATGCGGACGAGCGCCCCGACCACTATGGCGAGGGCGCGCTGATCGAAGACTTCGAGCGCGAGATAGCGGCGCTGCTCGGCAAAGAGGCCGCCGTCTTCATGCCCAGCGGCACGATGGCGCAGCAGATCGCGCTGCGCATCTGGAGCGAGCGCACGGGCCGACACACCGTGGCCTTCCACCCCACCTGCCACCTGGAGATTCATGAGCGCAAGGGTTACCAGCGGCTGCATGGGCTGCATGGCGCGCTCGTCGGCGACGCTGACCGGCTCATCACGCTGGCCGACCTGCGCGCCACGCCTGAGCCGCTCGCCGCGCTGCTGCTGGAGCTACCGCAGCGCGAGATCGGCGGCCAGCTTCCACAGTGGGAGGCGCTGGAGGAGCAGACGGCCTGGGCGCGGGAGCGTGGCGCGGCGGCCCACATGGACGGCGCGCGGCTCTGGGAATCGGCAGCCTTCTACGGGCGTAGCTATGCTGAGATCGCCGGCCTCTTCGATAGCGTCTACGTCTCGTTCTACAAGGGGATTGGCGCGATTGCGGGGGCGGCGCTGGCTGGCCCGGCGGAGTTCGTCGCGGAGGCGCGCATCTGGCAGCGGCGTCACGGCGGCAATCTCATCCATCTGTATCCCTACGTCGTCTCGGCTCGCGCTGGCCTGCGCGAGCGGCTGCCACGCTTCGCCAGCTACCACGAGCGCGCGCTAGAGATCGCCGCTGCGTTGGCGCAGGTGGAGGGCGTCATCCTCAAGCCGAATCCGCCACAGACGCACATGGCGCACATCTACCTGCGCGGCGAGCCAGACGCCCTGCTGGAGGCCAGCGCCGAGCTGGCGCGCGAGCAGCGCGTGGCGCTCTTCACCTGGCTGCGTCCGGCGCCCGTCCCCGGCTATGCCATGTTCGAGATGAGCGTCGGCGATGGCGCGGCGGCCTTCACCGCCGACGAGATCGCCACCGACTTCACGCGCGTCATCGAGCGCGCCGCCCAGCGACCATAGGCCAGCGGCTAAAACCTTCCTGCGTGGACCTGCGGAGGTGGTTTGAACCGCCAGCCTGCGCGCCTATGGCGCAGGCTGCGCCACGACAAAGTTGGTGAAGATGATCTCGCTCTTGGCGTCGGTATCGTCGTCAACGACGCCCGTGCGCCCGGTCGCGAAGGTTGAATCGGTCGCCGTGCCGACCTGTGTCCCATTCACATAGAAGGTGAACTGCGACCCGACGACGACCGCGCGCAGATCGTTCGAGGCGCCAGCGCCCGTCTGGATGACGCTATTGGACTGGAACTGCGTCAGTACCGTGCCCGTGCCATTGGTAAACTTCACAAAGCCCCACTGACCATCCGCTGTGATCTCGAAGGTGTAGAAGTTGCCCGAGGTCGCGCGGCGCAGGACGATGCCATAGCCAGTGTTCTGGCCCGTCGTGACTGCCTGAGCTGTCACGCTGATGTCCGCATCGGTCGGGTCCACGTCGCTTGGGCTGAGGCAGGCGTTGCCGCCGATGACATGATAGCCGTCAGACTTGAAGCCGCAATTGCTGTCATTCAGCCAGCCGTCAGGGGTATCGGTGAAGGTGTCCTGATAGAGAACCGTCTGAGCGGGCGAGGGTGTGAGCTGCTGAGCGAGCGCCGTCTCGGTGGGGGCCAGCGTTGCGATAATGCTCGATGCGGCCCCCTGTCCCAACTTGCCAAGCGCGAAGAGTCCGCCCACACAGGCGAGCACGCACAGCAAGATGACGCCGACGACGATGCCCGCGATCAGGCCCGCGCGACTGCGGCGCGGCGGCTGCTGGCCGGGATACGGCCCGCCAGGATAGCCCGGCTGCTGGTAGACGGGCTGCCCGGCCATCTGCTGTGACGGATAGCCCGGCTGGCCATACCCCGGCTGCGGATAGCCCGGCTGGCCGATAGCCCGGGCTGCGGATAGCCCGGCTGCGGATACCCCGGCTGCGGCTGATCTGGCTGGGGATAGCTCGGCTGGCCGTAGCCGGGCTGTTGCGGTGGGTAGTATGGCTGGTGTGGCGTGGGATATTCTGGCGGCTGCCCAGAGCCGGGCTGCTCTGGTTGCGGTGGATACTGCGGATTGTTCGGATCGTAGGATGGCATGCCAATAGTCTCCACTCTTGAGCGCAATGGTGAGAACACAGATAACGGAGGTAGCTGATTGCCTGTGTCAGTGTACCGTACAGCGACCGCCTGACGATTAAGTAATTCTACTGATAGGTCGTTCTCCACATGACGGTTTGGGCCACTATGCGCCCACGCGCGTGCGCCACTCGTCATCTATGGCGACTATACTGAGGCGCAGGGCGGCGCATGGCCAACGGCCTGCGTAAGATGGGGAGCGAGACGATCAGCGCACATGTAGACGACCGCCAGACAGAGCGGGAACAAAGCCCGGTGCGGCAGCAATATCTCAGCGTGAAGCGTCAGTATCCCGATGCGATTCTCTTTTTTCGCATGGGCGACTTCTATGAGATGTTCGATGACGACGCCGAACTGGCCGCGCGCGAGCTGGAGTTGACCCTCACCGGGCGCGACTTCGGGCGTGGCCTGCGCTCTCCCATGGCGGGTGTGCCGCACCACGCCGCTGACGGCTACATCGCGCGGCTGATCGCGAAGGGCTATCGTGTCGCCGTCTGCGAGCAGGTCAGCGATCCGGCGCTCTCGCGTGGGCTGGTCGAGCGCGAGGTGATTCGCGTCGTCACGCCGGGGACGGTGATCGATCCGGCGATGCTGGCGGCCAAGCGCAACAATTACCTCGCCGCCGCCGTGCTGGGCCGTGACGCGGTCGGCGTCGCCTATGTGGATATCACTACGGGCGAGTTCGCCTGCGCGCAGTTTCCCGCCGCTGACCCTGAGGCCGCGCTGGCGCAGGAGTTGACCCGCGTGCAGCCAGCCGAGGCGCTGATCGAGGCGGAGCGCTCAGCGCGCCTGCCCCGGCCACGCGCGCGCTGGCGTGAGGCGGCTGAGCAGACGGCGAGCCAGCCCGCGCAGAACGGTCAGCGCGCCCCAACGCCGCCGCTGGACGGCGACCACGCCGACGACGATGATGAGCCGGGCGATCTGGCCACCCGGCTTGATGCGCTCGACGAGCGGCTCGATGTCGTCATCACTCCCTACGACGCGCGCCACTTCCGCGAAGACATCGCCCGTGAGCGCCTGCTGGAGCGCTTTCAGGTCGCCTCGCTCGAAGCGTTTGGCTGTGAAGGGCTGCCGCTCGCCATCCGCGCCGCCGGGGCGATCGTCGCCTATCTGAATGAGACACAACGGGGCGCGCTGGCACAGATCACTGGCCTGGAGACGTATAGCGTCACTGGCTTCATGACGCTCGACGCGCACACGCGGCGCAATCTGGAACTCTTCGAGAGTGGGCGCAGTGGCGGCGCGAAAGGCTCGCTGCTGAGTGTGCTCGACCTCACGCGCACGCCGATGGGTGGGCGGCTGCTGCGGCGCTGGCTGGGTGAGCCGCTGCTCGATCTGCCGCGCCTGCTGGAGCGGCAGACGGCTGTGGCCGCCGCGAAAGACGATGTGGCCCTGCGCGCCCGGCTCGCGCCGATGCTCAGCCACGCTGGCGACATCGAGCGGCTCATCAACCGCGCGCTCCAGCGTATCGCCACGCCGCGCGATCTGGTGGCGCTGGCGGCAGGGCTGCGCGCCGTGGAGGAGGTAGCCACCGCGACACGCAACGCGCCAGAGGGGTTGGCGCGGGTCTGCGCCGCTGTGCGCCCACTACCAGAGTTGCAGGCGCTGATCGGCGCGGCGCTGGTGGACGAGCCGCCACTGACCATGACCGAAGGCGGCTTCATCCGCCCCGGCTACCACGCCGAGCTTGATACCCTGACAGACGCCGCGCGCAACGGACGCCAGTGGGTAGCCGACCTGGAGCGTAAAGAACGCGAGCGCAGTGGCATCAGCAATCTGCGCGTTGGCTACAACAAGGTCTTCGGCTATTACCTCGAAGTCTCGAACTCGCAGCTCAGTCGCGTGCCAGCGGACTACATTCGCAAGCAGACGCTCAGCACAGGTGAGCGGTACATCACGCCCGATCTGAAAGAGTACGAGGCGCTGATCCTCAATGCGCATGAAAAGAGCGTCAAGCTAGAGCAGGAGCTTTTCGCCGCATTGCGCGCCGAGGTGGCGGCGCAGTGGGGCGAGCCGACGCTGCGCACGGCCCGCGCGCTGGCGGAACTCGATACGCTGCTGGCGCTGGGTGAGGTGGCGTCGCGGCGCAACTATTGCCGCCCGACGCTCGACGAGAGCGACGCGATCCACATCGTCGCGGGACGGCATCCGGTGGTCGAGGCGACACAGCGCTCGGTCGAGTTCGTGCCAAACGACGCCGAGATGTCCACTGGCGAGGCGCAAATCCTGCTGTTGACGGGACCGAACATGGCGGGCAAGTCCACCTATCTGCGGCAGGTGGCGTTGATCACGCTGATGGCGCAGATCGGCTCATTCGTGCCTGCCGAGTCGGCGCGCATCGGGCTGGTGGACCGCATCTTCACGCGCATCGGCGCGCAGGACGACCTCGCCACCGGCCAGAGCACCTTCATGGTCGAGATGGTCGAGACAGCCAGCATCCTGCGCCACGCGACGCCGCGCAGCCTGGTCATCCTCGATGAGATCGGGCGTGGCACCAGCACCTACGACGGCCTGGCCATCGCCCGCGCGATTGTGGAGTATCTGCACAACAACAAGCGTTGCGGCGCGCGCACGCTCTTCGCGACGCACTATCACGAGCTGGTGGAGCTGGCGCGGGCGCTGCCACGAGTGCGCGCCTATAATGTCGCGGTCGCCGAGGAGGAGGGCCACATCGTCTTCCTGCGCAAGATCGTCCCCGGCGGCGCCGACAAGAGCTACGGCATCCATGTCGCGCAGCTCGCGGGCATTCCCCGGCAGGTGGTGCGCCGGGCCGAGGAGGCGCTGGAGGAACTGGAGCGCGCCGGAGATGCGCCACGCCGCCGCCAGCGGATGCGCGAGATCACGCCGCCGCAGGCCATCCAGATGACGCTGTTCTCCGCCGAGCCAGACCCACTCATCGAAGACCTGAAAGCCCTGCCGATAGATGAGCTGACCCCGCTCGAAGCGATCAGCCGCCTCTATGAGCTACAACGCCGCGCCCGCGAGCGGTAGCCAGCGGCATCCTGCGCCACGAAGCGGCCAGCGTATGCTACCCCTGCTGGCTATCCACCACAGCCAACACCTCGGCGGCGTGGCCGTCTGGCTTCACGTGCTCCCAGACATGGCCGATGGTCCCATCCGGGCGGATGAGGAAGCTGGTGCGCGCCATCGACATGTGCGTCTTGCCATACATGCTCCGCTCCACCCAGACGCCGTAGCGCTGGGCCACCTCGCCGCCGAGATCGGCCAGCAGCGGGAACGGCAGGCTATACTTGCTGGCGAACTTCTGGTGCGAGCTCACGTCGTCGCGGCTGACGCCCAGCACGACCACGCCGCGCGCCTGCAACTCGCCCCAGGCGTCGCGGAAGGCGCAGGCCTCGGTGGTGCAGCCAGGGGTGTCGTCCTTGGGATAGAAGTAGAGCAGCACGGTCTTGCCGCGCAGATCGGCCAGGTGAATCTGCGCGCCGTCTCCAGTGGGTAACGTAAAGTCAGGCGCTTCGCTATCCACTGGCGGAACAGCAGTCTCAGTATCAGGCATAGGTGTCTCCATGTGGGGCCAGAGCGTGGGCGGCATCACTCACTTGGCGCCGCCCTCAGCAATAACTATAGCAGCAGGCGCCAGTGAATGCCTGAGACTGATGCGGAACGAGCGCAGGCGCTGGCAGTACGAGTTCAGTCGAGCAGTGTCGCACGGGCGAACTCGCGATAGCCAGCGGCCATCGCCAGGTCGAGCGATGCCGTATTCTCTGCGCTGGCGCTATAGATAGGCGTCAGTCCCTCGTCTTTGATGGCCGCGGACCAGACGACCGTTGCCGCCAGAGCATAGCCTCTGCGCCGCGCGTTGGGCAGCGTTTCGATCCCCAGCTCGCACGCCTGGGCGGTGCGGCGCGAGCTATGGGCCATGCTGAGCAATCGCCCATCGGCGATCACGCCAATCGCCGGGCGCAGGTCTTGCTCTAATGGCGCCGTCGCTTCGCCAGGCCAGAACGCTTCGAGCAGCGCATAATCGTCGGGCGTGAGCAGGCGGGCTATCTGCCGGGCCGCAGCCAGGTCGATCACGGGCGTCGCATCCAGACGAAAGGCGACCTCGCGCCTCATCGCTGGGAGAGGCGCGGCAACCGGAGATAGCGCTGAGGCTTCGTCGAGGCGCGCCAGCAGCGCCACACGCTCTGCGGGTGACACGCCCGTCCGCCAGATCAGCGTTCGCCCTTCCGCCAGATCGGCGGCGTAGAGTCGCCAACCTGGCTGTACGCTTTCTGGTGACAAGATCATGTCGTTCTGCTCACGCGCGGGGAGTGAAACTCCCCACACCGCCTCGACGTGCAAGCGCAACATGGCGCGATCACTGCTTCCCATGCGCGGCGCCCGACCTTTCTAACCGAGTGCGAGATAAAGTGGTTGGCGGCTGAATCCTCGCCTGAGGCGAGCCGGTACGAGCGAGCTGGTGTCCAGAACATGCGCGAACCCGCGCCAGCGATGTGGCGTCACTATTTCCCGCAGTCTCACTCATGCGCGATGGCTTCTGCGCCACGCCGCCAGGGTGTCGCGCTGGGTCGCTCCGCCTCTAGCGCCTCCATCTGCTGCTGTGTCAGAGGGTCTGTCAACAACCCCCGCTTAAAAGACGGGGGCTTGCAGCTAGCCCGTGAGGGCTGCCACGTCTGGCCGATTGACTGCGGCCCGGCGGCGAATATTCACCGCCGCGTTCACATCGGCATGGCAGGCGTAGCCACACGAGGTGCAAAGGAAACGCGATTGCGTCTTTCGATTGGCCTGCTCACAATGCCCACAGGCGCTACACGTCTGGCTGGTATAGGCGGGATTGACGTAGACCACCCGCACACCTGCCAGCGCCGCCTTGTAGGCAATGAAAGCCCGGAGTTGCAAGAAACTCCACCTGTGCAGCACACGCCGTTGGCGTTTAGAACCGTTGACTCGGCTGCGGATATGCGTCAGGTCTTCCAACGCAACTCCGCGCCCTGTGCCTTGCGCCGTCTGCACAATCGCCTTACTGAGACAGTGGTTGACATCCTTGCTGAAGCGCTTCTCGCGTCCACTACGCTTCCTGAGCAGCCGCTTCGCGCTCTTGGTCCCCTGCTGCTGCAACTTCGCTCGGAAGCGGCTGTAGCGGGCGCGCACCTGATTAACGTGGGCGTGCTTGGGGCCAGCGGCGTAGTTCAGGAACGCGCCATCACTGGTCGTCGCCAGTTGGATGATGCCCAGGTCCACGCCCAGAAAGTCGTCGGTGTCGGTGGGCGTGGGTTCAGGGACATCCACGGTAATCGCCAGAAAGAACGTGCCAGTGCGGTAGAGCAGGTCCGCTTGGCCACGTTTCCGTTGGAGCATGCCCTCGGCATACGCGCCAAAGCGGAAGGGCACTTCAACGCGGCCATCCAACGTCAAGAGTGAGGCGCGATCAATGCGCGGGAACGAGAGGATGCGCTCGTCATAGACCATCGCGCCATGCGGGCGGAAGTGGGGCTGTTTCGATCTGTCGCGTTTGTAGGCTTCGCTCACCTTGCTGATGGCGCGAATGGTCATCTGCGCCGACAACGTGAACTGCGCGCGGATATCGTAGTAGACCAGCTTTTGCAAGTCCAGTTTGTTCGCGCACTTTTCGGCGAAGGCCACGACCGCAATGGCGTTGCAGGCGGCGTTGAACGCCTCCAGCGTCCGCACAAGGGCAGCATGCTGGTCGGGGGTGGGCGCCAGTTTGACGAGCAAGGTTTGTTTCATAGCACAAGTGTATCACAATTGAGTGTACACTTCAATTGAACTTCTGCCTGCGGGCAGCGGCGCATTCCTCCCCGGTCTGAAGGCACGGGGCATCCTGCGCCGGGGAGTGGTGAAGCCCAGGCCGTCCACGATGGGCCACAGAGTAGCAGCAGCCCCTCACTCCAGCGGCGCCGTTGGAGTGAGGGGCTGCGCCTGTTGCGGATGTCCGCGCTGCGAGGCGCTGCGAGCTAGTGGACGAGGGCGTTGAACAGGCTGTTCGCGCCGAGGCCGACCTGCGCCAGCAGCGGGCCGAAGATGACCGTCAGCAGGATGACGCCCGCCACCGCGACCGCCATCGTCAAGCCCACCGAGCTCGGCGCCTTGACGAATTCGCGCTTCTCTGGCTCGATCACGAACATGCGCCAGACGACGTTGGCATAGTAGGCGATGGAGACGGCGCTCATCAGCAGGCCGATGATGACCAGCGCCGTCATGCCTGACCCCTGGCCCCAGGCTGCCCAGAAGATCACCAGCTTGCTCAAGAACCCAGCCATCGGCGGGATTCCAGCCAGCGTCAGCAGACAGATCGCCGTACCCGCCGCGATCCACGGCGAACTGCGACCAAAGCCGTCGAAGTCGCGGATGTTCTCACGTCCCGTCGCGTCTCCCAGGGCGATGATGCCCGTGAAGGCGCCGATATTCGTCACGACAAAGACGAACAGGAAGACCAGCATCGCCTGTGCGCCAGCCGAGGTATTGTGGATGATGAGCGCCGCGAAGCCCACCAGCAGATAGCCTGCCTGGCCGATGCTGCTGTAGGCCATCATGCGCTTGATATTCGTCTGGAGCAGCGCGCCCACATTGCCGACGATCATCGTCAGCGCGGCGATCACCGCGACCATCACCCACAGATACTGATTGTTGAGCGCCACCAGGCCGCCGAAGACGAAGACACGCAGCAGCGCCGCGAACCCCGCCGCCTTTGAGCCGACCGAGAAGAAGAGCGTCGAAGGCGTTGGCGCGCCCTCATAGATGTCTGGCGCCCACATGTGGAACGGAACCGCCGAGACCTTGAAGCCGAAGCCCGCGAAGATGAAGACCTCGCCTACCACCAGCAGCAGGTTGCCCGTCTGCAGCACATGGCTCGTGGCATGTGCGATCTCCAGCAGGTCGGTCGTGCCGGTCGCGCCATAGAGCAGCGCCATGCCATAGAGCAGAATCGCCGACGACATGCCGCCGAGCAGCACGTACTTGACCGCCGCTTCCGCTGAGCGGGTGTCGGTGCGCGAGAGGCCCGCCAGGATGTAGAGCGGGATGCTCGCCAGCTCGAACGAGATGTAGATGGTGATCAACTCGCCTGAGCTGGCCATCAGCATCATGCCAGCCAGGGACATGAGAATGATGCTGTAATACTCGCCTGGTGTCGCGCGCAGATACTTCTCGACGTACTGGTACGAGACGAGGATCACGCAGAAACCCATGAGCAGGAACAGCAGCTTGAAGTAGATGGCGTAGTCGTCCACCACCAACATGCCGTAGAAGCCCGTGGTGGGGCGCGACCCGAAGGTGTTGAACGCCAGGGTGAAGGTCAGCGCCAGCGGAACCACCAGGCCGATGAGCGCTGTCAGCCATGTCACCGTCTTGCGGCGAGTGATGAGGTCAAGCCCCAGCACGACAAAGCTCAGCAAGGTCAGGCTCAGCTCTGGCGAGAGGAGCCAGATTTGCGGTAGACCAATCGTTGATGTCACGGTGTACGCTCCCAGTCCTCTCAGCTCTAGCGAGCTACTAGCGCGCTCATGCTGTGCAACATCTGTTGCAGGCTTGGCGTGAGCAGGTCAACGATTGGCTTCGGATAGATACCGACGAAGAGTATCACCACCGCCAGCGCGGCCAGCGGGACAATTTCCAGCGTGGTCGCATCTGTCAGCCAGTCCCACTTCAGGTTCAGTGGCCCATAGAACGAACGGCGCAGCATCCACAGCAGGTAGCCCGCCGTCAGCACGATACCGAACGCCGAGAAGATCGTCGCCACGGGCAGCGTCGCGAAGGAGCCAGTGAAGACCAGGTATTCCGCGACGAAGCCGCTCATGCCGGGCAGGCCCAGTGAGGCGAAACAGGCAAATGAATAGAGCAGCATCAGCGCGGGCATGCGTTTGCCGATGCCGCCGAAGATGTCGATCTCGCGCGTGTGCGCCTTGTCGTAGAGGACACCGACGCAGAAGAATAACATGCCGGTGATCGTGCCATGCGCGAACATCTGGAGGGCCGCGCCGGTCAGCGCCGCCTGGCGGAAGTCTATGCTGACAGCGCCCACCGCTGACGCAGCCGCGACCCCCAGCAGCACATAGCCCATGTGGCTGACACTGGCGTACGCGATCATGCGCTTCATGTCCTTCTGGACCATCGAAGCGCCCGCGCCCCAGAGCACGTTGATCGCCGCGAGCACGCCCAGCCACGGCGCGAACTGCATGGCGCCCTGTGGCGCAAAGCCGAGGCAGATGCGAATCAGGCCATAGGCGCCCATCTTCAGCAGCACGCCAGCCAGCAACACACTCACCGCTGTCGGCGCCTCGGTGTGGGCGTCGGGCAGCCAGGTGTGCAGCGGCCACATCGGAATCTTGACCGCGAAGCCGACGAAGAGCAGCAGGAAGATCGCCAGCGCCAGCGAGACGCTGCCTCCGAAGAACGGCAGCGAGCCACTCAGGCTGGGCGCCGCCTGCGCGAAGTGCTGGAATGAGGCGCTCTGGCCGCCGGTCTGGAAGTAGATCAGGAAGATGCCCACCAGGGTGAAGGCCGAGCCGACCAGCGTGTAGATCAGGAACTTCCACGCGGCGTACTCGCGGCGCACGCCACCCCAGATGCCAATCAGCAGGAACATCGGAATCAGTTCGATCTCCCAGAAGAAGATGAACAGGAAGAGGTCGAACGAGGCGAAGACGCCCATGACGCCGGTTTCGAGGATCAGCAGCATCGCGAAGTAGAGTCGCGGGCGCTTCCCAATCTTCCACGAGCCGATCACCGCCAGGAACGAGAGCAAGCCGTTGAGAATCAGCATCGTCATGCTCAGGCCGTCGGCGCCGAGGGCGTAATCTACTTTGAAGTGGATGTCGCCGAGGACGACATTGATCCAGGGCAGGTCGATAGACCACTGCGGGTCCATCACGGAGCCGAAGTTCGGTGAACCGGCGCCCAGCAGGCCGAAGTAGAGCCAGAGGGTCAGCAGGAAGACCACCCCAGTGAAGACCGCCGCGACCCACCGCGCCGCGCGGTCTGGCGCGAGCATGGCGATGACGCCGCCGATCAGCGGCAGGAAGACAATCGCAGTAAGCAGCATAGCGCTTTTCCTATCCTCCCCCGCCTATTTGATAAACGCGCCGGTGGCGATGAAGACCACCAGAGCGATAACCAGCGCGCCGCCAAAGATCGCCGCGCCGTAGTTTTGCAAGATGCCCGTCTCGGTGCGCCGGGTCGCGTCGCCGAGGCGCTGGACCGAGGTAGCCGAGCCATTCACGATGCCATCCACAACATACCTGTCGAAGAGCGAGGCGCCGTTCGACAGCCCAAGCACGATGTACTTGATGCCCCAGCCGTACAGCTCATCGAAGTAGAACTTGTGGATCAGCACGGTGTGAGCCGCGCGCCCCACTGGCGTGCTGGTGAAGACGCGCGCCGGAATGATCTCCGCGCCGTACACCAGCCATGCCAGAACGATGCCTGAGAGCGCCATGCCGATGCCGACATACGTCAGTTGATCGAGCAGCGGGTTGACGTAGGGCTGTGTGCCAGCGGTCAGATAGTCCGCGAAGCCGCTGTTGATGCTCCAGAAGCCGAGCAGCGCCGACGGGAACGCCAGCAGAATCAGCGGCAGCGCCATCGTCCACGGCGATTCATGCGGGTGGGCCTCGCCGCGATATTGCCGCTCGCCGCCCCAGAAGCCACCAAACGAGCCGCCCTTGCCGCCGAAGGTCATGAAGAACAGGCGGAACATGTAGAAGGCGGTCAGGAACGCGGTGAAGAGCGTCAGCCCGTAGAACCAGTAGTTGCCGTTCGCCTCGCCGTAGGTGTAGGCCGCGCCGATGATGGCGTCTTTGCTGAAGAAGCCTGAGAATAGTGGAAAGCCAGAGATCGAGAGCGTCGCGACCAGGAAGGTGAGCGCCGTGATCGGCATGAACCGCGCCAGACCACCCATCTTGCGCATGTCCTGATTGCCCGCGACCGCGTGAATCACGCTGCCGGAGCCGAGGAAGAGCAGCGCCTTGAAGAAGGCGTGGGTGAACAGGTGAAAGATGCCGGTCGCGTTGGTTGGGCTGACCGCCAGGCCGACGAACATGTAGCCAAGCTGGCTGATCGTGGAGTAGGCCAGCACCTTCTTGATGTCGTTCTGCGCCAGCGCGATCACCGCCGCGAAGATCGCCGTGAATGAGCCGACCCAGCCCACCACCACCAGCGACTGCGGCCCGGCGATCTGCGAGTAGAGCGGGAAGAAGCGCGCCACCAGATAGACGCCCGCCGCCACCATCGTCGCCGCGTGGATCAGCGCGCTCACTGGCGTGGGGCCAGCCATCGCGTCGGGGAGCCACACATGCAGCGGGAACTGCGCCGACTTGCCCACCGCGCCGCAGAAGATCAGGATCATCGCCAGGGTGATGGTGAACTGGTCAACGTGCTGATAGGTCGCAGGCGTATTCAACGTCGTGAAGGTGAACGTGCCGGTGGCGAAGAAGAGCATCAGGATGCCGATGAGCATGGCGAAGTCGCCGAACGCGCGTCGTGACGAACGCCTTGAGCGCGGCGGGCGGCGGATAGGGAAGATCAGAGCCAGCCGGTGGGGGCGCTACGTCGAACCAGAAGCCGATCAGCAGGTAGGAGGAGAGGCCGACCAGTTCCCAACCGATGTAGAGAACGAGGATGTTGGCGCCCAGCACCAGAATCAGCATCGAGACGGTGAAGAGCGCCAGCTCCATGAAGAAGCGCGAGAAGCCCAGATCGCCCGCCAGGTAGCCGATGGAGTAGAGATGCACGAGCATCGAGACGCCCGTGACCACGACCAGCATCACCGTTGTCAGCGGGTCTACGCGGAAGTCAATCGCGTAGTTGAGTGACCCGAAGTTGAACCAGTTCCACAGGTGAACGGTGTAGCCCGCCCGCTGCAACGCAGGTGAACCCAGATACTGGAAGAAGATGGCCAGCGAGAGCGCGAACGAGCCGACCATCGCGATGACGGCGATCCATGCGCCAGCCAGGCCCCACGTCGTAGTGACGCCGCCATGGCCGTGACCACCGCCGTGGTCGTCGTGGTCATCGTGGCTGGCGTCGTGGGCGGCGCCGGAGCCGTGCGCTTGGGGCGCCTCGTGGCCTGCCGCTGCGTCGCCGTGCTCATGGCCGCCGCTCCTGGCAGCCGGGCGCAAGCCTGCGCGCCGCTGGGCCGCGACATCGAGTGGGCGTGTCACACAGAAGATGATGACCATCGCCGCCAACGGCAGCAGAGGGATCACCGGGACGAACTCTACGGGACTCATGACATCCGCTCCGTTACTCAGCGTCAGCGCGTCTGCGCGCCGCAGATTACCAGCGCATCAGATTGATCTGGCCGACGTCTATCGTAGACCGGCGCCTGTAGATGGCGATGATCATAGCCAGTGCGACCGCAGCCTCCGCAGCGGCCACGGTGATGATGAAGATGGCGAATATCTGCCCGGTCAACCGCTCGCCGTGACCCGCCGCGCCCGTGAAGGACTGAAACGCCGAGGCATAGGCGACGAGCGTAATGTTGACCGCATTGAGCATAATCTCGATGCTCATCAGGATCGCAACGGCGTTGCGCTTGCTGAGCGCGCCGAAGAGGCCGATGCAGAAGACCACCGCGCCGAGTACGAGGAATGAATTCAGCGTGACCATGCGTCTATCCTCTCCCGTCCGCTACTCTTCGCGGCCAATGACAATCGCCCCGATGATCGCGACGAGCAGCACGACGGACGCAATCTCGAAGGGCAGCACGTAGCTATAGGTGAAGGGGCTGTAGAGCAGTTGACCGATGCGCGCGACCGAGCCACCGCCATTGATCGCGTTGGCCATATTGGCCGAGGCGCCGGGGCTGGCGATCGCCATCTGCGCGCCGCCGACCGTGAAGATCAGCCCGGCGGCCAGCGCCACAGCGATGAGGGCGGCGAGCCAGGTCTGGCCCGAAAACGGGCTTGACGTGCGCGACATGGCGTTCTGGGTGAGCATGATGGCGAAGAGGACGAGAATGGTCACGGCCCCCGCATAGATGAGTATCTGCACAATCGCGATGAATTCCGCGTTGAGCAGCACATACACCCCTGCGGCGGCGCCGAACACCACCGCCAGAAAGAGCGCCGCATGGACGATATTGCGCAGCAGGACCACCGCGAGCGATGAGCCAACCAGCGCCACCGCAATCAGGTAGAACGCCACAGTAGCGATACTGAAGGACATGTCGAAGTTTCCTCCACCAGTGGGAATCCGCTCCAGTGGCGTCTCTCGTAGCCCTCCGCGCGCGTCTGACATGAGGCGTCAGCACACGGAGAACCCCGGACAGAGCGCCATCTGTGATTGTATCACTGGCGTCAATTGCAGCGCATGCGCGCAGCGGCCATGGCCACCACTCAACCCCGGGGCTTGTGTGGTGGATGGATGGCGGTTGAAGCCGCGCCTGAAGGGCGCTGCGCGGCTTCAACGACCAGCCGTCTGACCGCTAGCCGTCGCTGCTTCCTCTCTCTACAACGGCTGGACGTGAGGCGCCGCCACCCCAATCGCGCGATTTTGGCCAGGGAGCGCGCATGTCGGGTTCCATCACCAGGCAGAGGCGCGCGCCGCCATGCCGCCGTGTCTGGGCCAATCGCCGCTAGGCGAGCATGCCATCTGAGATCGTGATGACGCGGTCGGCGACCGAGACGACGGCGTTGTCGTGGGTGGCGATGAGCATGCCGATGCGCTGCTCGTGGGCGATGCGCCGCAACAGGGCGGCGATCTCGCGCCCGGTCATCGAATCGAGGTTGCCCGTCGGCTCGTCGGCGACGACGAAGCGCGGCTGATGCGCCAGCGCGCGCGCCAGGGCGATGCGCTGCTGCTCGCCGCCGGATAGCTCCAGCCCCCGGTGATGCGCTCGCGGACCCAGGTGAACCATCTCCAGCGCCGCCAGCGCCTGCGCGGCGCGCTGCGTTGGTTCGGCCCGCGCCAGCCGCAGCGGAATCTCCACATTCTCCTGCGCGGTCAGCAGCGGGAAGAGGTGCGCATTCTGGAAGAGCATGCCCACCTGCGCGCGCCGCAGGATGGAGCGCGCCGCCTCATTCAGGCGCGCCAGATCGTGACCGAGAAGAGTGACACGCCCCTGCGTCGGATCATCGATGCCGGTGAGGATGTTGATCAGCGTCGTCTTGCCAGAGCCTGACCGTCCGCGCAGCGCCACCAGCTCTCCGGGCTGCAGCCGCACATCGATGCCGCGCAGCGCATGCACGACGCCGCCGCCACTCTTGAAGTCCCGCGTGATCTGGCTCCCCTCCACTATGGGTGTTGTGCCAGCTATCGTCGGTTCCATGCTATGACTCCTCGTGTGTCGGCGCCGCGCCACGCGGTTCGGAGAACGGATAGGTCGAGATGGTCTCTGGATGCGCCTCGGCGGCTTCCATCGGCCATATCTCCACATGATCGTCGAGAATGCGCACATCGGCGCGCCCGTTGAATGAGATGCGCGCAATGGCTTCGTGCGGGAGCTGGAGCCGCCCGACGCGATCGATCAGAATGGACTCGCGGTGCGTCTCGCTGGGCAGCCCGATCACCGCGCTGGCGGCGCCCTCCGCAGGGCCGCTGGCCAGCGGCGCATCGCGGCGAATCGTCTCGGTGCTGGTGCGCCCATCGCGGATGGCGATGGTGCGGTCGGAGATCGAGGCGACACTCACGTCATGCGTGACGATGAGAATGGTCAGCCCAAGCTCGCGGTTCAGCTCGCGCAGCAGTTGCAGAATCTCGCCGGCTGTCGCCGAGTCTAGCTCGCCCGTCGGCTCATCCGCCAGCAACAGCGCGGGGGAATTGGCCAGCGCCACGCAGATCGCCGCGCGCTGCTGCTCGCCGCCGGAGATCTGCTGCGGCTTCTTGCGCGCCAGGCGCGCGATGCCGGTGCGCTCCATCAGCTCGTGCGTGCGCTTGTCGCGCGCTTTGCCGTTCGAGGCGCCGAGCATCTGGGGCAGCGTGATATTTTCGGCGACGCTTAGCTCTGGTAGCAGGTTGCGTCCCACCTGCTGCCAGACATGCCCGGCGGTGAAGCAGCGATAGTTGGAGCCTTGCAGTTCGTTGAGGTGGGTGAGATCGTGGCCCGACACGACGCAGCGCCCCGCGCTGGGGACATCCAGCGCGCCGAGCATGTTCAGCAGCGTGGTTTTGCCGGAGCCAGACGCGCCCACCAGCGCGACCATCTCGCCCGACCCGATCTCCAGGTCCAGGCCTTGCAGCGCCACGACTTCCAGGTCAGCGACCTTGTAGATTTTGACCAGATTCTCACAGGTTACGAGCGCGTTGTCCATGTTGACGTCTCCCTCAGTCCTCGTTCAATCCTCATTGAGGCGCAGCGTCTGCCCAAGCGAGAGCCGCGCAAGAGCGCCCATCATGAGGATGAGGGCCAGCCCACAGATCGCGACGAGAACGCCGAGCGCAAGCGCCAGCGTACCGCCCGGCACGACCACGCGCGCCGGCGGGATGTTCGGCACATTCTGGTAGGAGCCTTGCGTCGCCAACTCGACAAAGATGAGCAGCGGCAGGGCTGTGAGCGAGAGCACCCAGCCCAGGAGGATGCCCAGCGCGCCGCCTGTGATGTAGACGATCACCTGCTCCCAGACCAGCATCGAGCGAAGTTGGCGTGGCGTCGCGCCCAGCGCGCGCAGCACGGCAAAGTTGACCACACGTCCACGCGCGTTGAGCCAGGAGCCAACCCAGGTCCCGATCAGCGCCAGCAGCAACGCCGTGGCCGCGCCAATCAGCAGCGTATTCGCCAGATCGATCTGCAGCGGATTGACGCGCTGGGCGTCGATGAGCTGACGGCGGTCTTGCAGCGAGCCAAGCGCGAGATTGCTGGCGCTGAGCGCCTTGCGCACGCTCGCCAGCGAGGCCGCGTCGTCGCGTGTGGCGAGCCAGGCGACATTCAGGGTGGGCGCGGCTGTCGTCAGATCGTGCTTGTAGACAGTGGCGTAGCTCTGATAGTCCACCAGCACGCCGCCGTTCGAGCCGCTGAATCCGCCGCCCTGGTAGCTGTCGTAGATCGCTGGCAGGTGAGGCGTCTCGCCGAGCGCGACGAATGCCATGCTCTGATTGCTATACCCAGGCGGCTGCATCGAGAAGCGCGCGCCCGGCGTCAGGTGCAGCGCCTGCCAGGTCGCGTCGTCGAGGATGGCAGGAACGCCGTCACCGGTGGCGGCGGTTGCGCGCGCGGCGCGGAGTTGCGCCATCAGGCCGCTCAGCGACTGCGTGTTCTCCTGCGTGACCCACAGCGCGCTCTGCGCATAGGTGTCGGCGTCCACCGCGACGATCTGCATGGGCAAGCCAGCCGAAACGCCGTTTGGGCTGACGTTCGCTGTGTAGCCAACTGAGGCGGAGGTGACGCCGTGAATCTGGCGATATTTCGACGTCAGGTCTGCGAGGGTCGCATTTCTGGCGACGCTCTCCGGAATCGTTCCGGTGAAATCAGCCCCTGCCTCAAATGTCGCGACATCCACGAGCCGCTGCGCCTGCGAGGCGCTGTAGACCAGGGTGAAGAGCGTGAAGCCCGTGGCGAGCGCCAGCAGCAGGGTCATCCGCATCGGCTGCTTGGGCGCGCGCGCCATCTGCGTGAGCGCGAGCATCGGCGCTGCGCTGCGCCCGCGACCGGCGAGCCGTGACCCCAGCGCCAGCAGCATCGGCAGCAGGCGCAGAAAGAGCAGCGCGGCGGCGACGAGCATCAGCAGCGCGGCGATCAGCGAGATCGGCGAGAGGATGAGCTGGATGGTTGGATCGACCTGCCGCACCGCCAGCGTGTAGGCCACATAGCCGATCAGTGAGAGGGCGCCAAAGATCAGGTCGAGGTTCAGCCGCTGCCAGAAGGGCTTCGTGGTCGTGCGGGCAGTTTCGCGGCGCAGGGTAAGGATGTTGTTGCTCGCGGCCCTGTTGGTCGAGAGGATCATCGCGAAGCCAGACGCCACCACAGCGACCAGCACATACCAGCGCAGCGAAAAGGCGACGGCCAGCGGCGCGCCCGAGATCGCATCCACCGCGAACTGGCTCGCGGGCGGCAGCGTATGCTGGCTGATCAGGCGTACCAACGGAATCGCGGCGAGCGGGCCGACGACCAGGGCGATCAGACTCAGGCCGAGGTTGTGCAGCGTGAACATATTGAAGATTTGGCGGCGCGTGGCCCCGCGGCTGCGCAGGATGGCGATAGCGTCGGCCTGGTGATCCACCAGCATCTCCGCCATCATGCGCACAAAGAGCAGCACCAGGGCGATGACTTGCAGCAGCAGCAGCAGCAACGGTATCTGGAGGAGCAGAATCTGGATGCGGAAGGAACTCAACGCCTGGTAGGCGCCTGAGTTGAGGGAAATACCTTGCACCCCGCCCACGCCGTTGAACTGGCCTGGCACATCGGTCTGCGTCTTGCCGAGCCGGTCGAGCAGATCATTGAGCGAGTTTATCGTGACGCGCGAAACGTCCAGTTGGTAGGACCACGTCAGCGATGGCGGCGGCCCGTTCTGCGGGTCTTGCGCAGCCGAGCCGATGTGGCTCAGCGCCGTGAAGATGGCCTGATTGGACGCCAGCGCTGACACGTAGCCTGGCCCATACCCGTAGTCCATGCCACCTGGCCCGAAGACCACGTTTCCCTGTCCCTGCTGTCCGGACGCTACGGGCGTCATGAAGATGCCGACGACGCGCAGCTTCAGCGTGTGCGGTTGCTCCTGCGGCGGCCCTAACACCTGGGCGTTGAGAATGTCGCCGATGTGCGCATTGAGCGAAGCGGCGTCGGTTTGGGAGAGCGCAACCTCGATGTTAGCGCTCGATGTCGTCGGCAAGCGCCCTGCGGTGATCGTGTACTGATGGGCGGCCTGCGACATATCGGCGCCGAGGAGCTGTAACTGACCAGTCGGGCCAGAGCTGGCGCCCGACACGAGCGACAGGCCTTGTAGCGCGACGGAGAACTGCGGCTCTCCTGGCTTCGCGTACGCGCCCATATCGCCCGCGATGACGCCATCGAGTTGCTGCTGAATCGTGGTGGCGACTTGCTGTGTCGGCTCGGACATGTAGGCGTTGATGACGATCTGCTCGCCATTCGACTGGCTGGCGAGCACGTTGCGCAGACCCGCGCTGAGCGCCACCTGGGTGAAGAGCGGCACGATGCAGACGAGCAGCACCGCCGCGATGGAGCCAAGCCCGGCGACGAGCAGCAGCCGCCAGGTCTGACGGAGACGCCACATGGCGAGTGTTACCGACGAGGAGAGGAGCAACGCGCGTCGGCGCCGAATCGGTGGTGGCGCTACCCGGGCCGCTGGCGAACGGGCCATCCATTGCCTCCTGTGGAATGTGTGAGGAGCGAGCGCGCCGGATGCGCTTGCCTGCCCATCGTGATTGCAGCGTCGCCGACCTTCGGGGACGCAGAGATGAGGGACGGGGCAAGGCTCCGGCTGGCGCACGATTTTGCATGCCGCAGTATCGCGCCTATTTCAGCATGCGTGCGCTGCATTGTCAATGGCTGAGTCTCGGTGATGATGCGCAACGGCGAGTGATACCAGGCGCTACTCCTACCGTGGTGGCGCGGCGCGGCGGGCGCGTGCTACACTGGGCGCAGCCCTGCGTTCTGCCGGGCGGCGTGTACGCGCAGCAAGGAGTCAGTGGATATGCCAGCGGGGATGTTCGGACATCTGTGGCGCGCGTTACGCCATGCGCTCGGCAAGGTTCTGGGCTGGGCGGGTGTGGCGTTCCTGGCGACGGGGCTACTCGTCGAGGTGATCGCCTTTGTGGCCAGCGGACCGAGCGCGCTGCTCGCGATGACAACCCACCTGGTCGCCGTGGCGCTGGCGCTGGCTGTGGGCTACGCTGTCGGCCTCATGACGCTCGTCGTCGAGACAATCGGCCTGCTGGAGCGTGGCGCGACTGATCTGGAGCGCACGGGCGCCTCGGCGTTCGAGAGGCTGGAGAGGATCAAACAGCCGCTGTGAGCGATCATTCCTCGTCCGATGCTCTGATTGGCCAGCGACTTGGCTCGTGTCGCATCGAGCGACGCCTGGGCGCCGGGGGCATGAGCGCAGTCTATCTGGCTCAGCAGGAGCGTCCGCGCCGCCTTGTCGCCATCAAAGTATTGCGCCCGCAACTGCTGGCCGATGCGCGTCAGTGGCCGCTTTTTCTGGCGCGCTTCCGGCGTGAGGCCGATGCGACCGCCGCACTCGACCACGCCAACATCGTCCCGATCTACGAATTTGGCGAGCAGGACGACCTCGCCTATCTGGTCATGCCCTACCTGCTAGATGGCTCGCTGGCCGATCTGCTGACACAGCGTGGCCCGCTGACCATTGCGCAGGCGTTGAGCTATGTGGATCAGATCGCCAGCGCGCTCGACTACGCGCACCAGCATGGCATCGTGCATCGCGATGTCAAGCCATCCAACCTCCTGCTGCACGCGGATGGGCGGTTGCTGCTGGCTGATTTCGGCATCGCGCGGCCACTCGATCAACGCGAGCTGCCCGACATCGCGCTGGCCAGCGGCGCACGCGACGACGCCGGGCTGACGGTGGGCGGCGCCACCCTTGGCACCCCAGACTACATGGCGCCAGAGCAGATACGTGGCGAGCGTGTCGGCCCGGCAGCCGACATCTATGCGCTCGGCGTCGTCAGCTACGCGGCGCTGACCGGGCGCTCGCCCTTTGGCGGTGGACCGACGGCGCAGGTGCTCGGTCGCCAGCTCAATGACCCGCCGCCACCGCTGCGCTACGCCCGGCCCGACGCGCCCGCGCGCATGGAAGAGACCATCTTCTGGGCGCTGGCCAAAGATGCCAGCGAGCGACCGCCCTCCGCGGGCGCCTTCGCCCAGGCGCTGCGCGATGGCGCGCGTGGCACGCTGAGCGCCCTGTGGAAGCGCGCCGCTGGCCCCGGCCCTTCACTCGCCAGCTTTCGGGGAGGCGCAGATTGGCAGGCCGCGCAACCCGGCGCGCCTGGCGGGCTGGCGCCTGCGGGGGATGCGACCCTGTGGGACCCTGCCTATCACACACCGCAGCCACAGCAGCAGTTCAGCCAGGCATGGTCGCCGTTGGCGACGACGGGAGGCGCCGGGGCGACGGCATGGCCGGGCGCGCGCGTAGCTGGCGGCGGCGGCAGGCGACAGCCGCAGCGCTTTCCGGCGGCGTTGCTGGCGGCGGTAGGGCTGGCGCTGGTCGTGCTGGTCATCATGGCGGTGGTCGTCGCCAATGCGCTTGGAGGCAGCCTGGGCGCGGCGCTCGGCGGCAATGGCGGCAATGGCGGCGCAAATCTCCCAGCGGCGACGGTGGCTCCGACCGCGACGGCGACCGCGACGGCCACACCCGTTCCCACCGCGACACCGCCGCCGACGAACTGGCTCAGCGTGCAGCCCGACTCACTCGACCTGACCTGTGTGAAGTCGAAGAAGACACAATATGTGCATCTGAAGAATCAAGGGCCGACGGCGCTCGGCTGGATTGCGCAGTTGCCGGGTATCCCAGGCATCACCGTCAGGCCTATGAGCGGTACCCTGTCATCAGGAAAATCAGTCACTATCAGCGTGACGAATACCTCGATTTTCCTGAGCAGGCAGAGCCAGATCACCTTTACCCCAACGGATGCTGATGCGGGCGCGCCTGCGGTAGTCTCCTACGCCACGCAGGGGTGCTGAGCCATAGCTTCAGACGCGCGCCTGCTCAGCCCGAGATTGGCGGCGTGAAGAAGATCGCGTCGGCGCCGTACTTGGCCGCGACGCGCAGCAGGTGGCGCTCGCCATAGTCAGATGGCAGGTAGAGCATGCCATCATCCGGCAGATGCGCGCCGCGCGCCAGCTCTGCGCTGACGCCGTCCAGCGCCAGCAGCTCGCCGACACGCGCCCCAGCTACCACGTGACGCAGCGCATCCAGTGGGAGCCAGAGGATGGCGGCGACCGCCTGCGGGTCCAGGGCGAGGTCGCCGGTCAGCCCCGCGCGATAGACCTCGATGGCGACGAGGTGTGGCGCTGCGCCTGACGCGCTCTCCAGCGGCGCCATGCGCTCGAAGCGCAGGAAGGGCGCCGTCGCCGGGTTGGCCGCAGGGGCGCGATCCACCGCGTGCCGCGCTGAGGGGCCGTAGGTCCAGCGGGTAGGCAGTGGCGTCGCGGGGCGCCCGTAGATCGCGTGGCTCAGCGCCAGCGCCTCCGCCTGTGGTTCGCCGCCGGGGGTATGCGCGGCATTGGGGAGTTCCAGGCGCAGCATCAGCAGCCCATAGAGGTTGTGCCAGCGCGCCTGCGGAGCCAGCGCCAATCCCAGACGCTGCCCCTGTGTCGCCAGCAATGCGACAGTGGCGAGTTCGACGGCCTCCATCGTCCACCTTTCTGCGCTGCGCTCAGGCGCCCAGCGACAGGGTGAGCGCGCTGATGATGCGCTCTGCGATGACGGTGAGCGCCATGCCACCCGCGAGCGCCAGCCCAAACCAGAGATAGGCGCGCGCAAGCTGATTGGCCGCCACGCGCCGCGCAGGCGCATACTGGCCGATGGCGAGACCCGAAAGGCCCACCAGCGCGCCCGGCAAGGCGATCAGCGACGCCAGGGCGCCCGGCAGGCCAGACGCTGGAATGGCAAGGCCCAGCGCGCAGATGAAACCTGCTGCCAGCGCCGCGCCCGTCAGCAGCAGTGCGCCGCGCAGGCCAAGCAGCGCCGCGAGCGTGCGTCTGGCGCCCACCGCCTCCGCGCCGGTCGGGCGGAGCCGTCGCCCTTCGATCAGCGCCAGCGCCATGCAGCCGATGGCTGCGGCCACGAGCCAGTCGTTTCCCGTCATCCGCTGGCCCTGCGCCACGATGGTCAGGCTGACCAGCCCCGGCCCCAGGCAGAGCGGCGCGATGATCTCATCCAGTGGCGCGATGCGTTGGCGCACAGCGTCCACAGCGTAGAGCGCGACTGCGGCGACCCCCAGCGCGCCAACGAGCGCCGCAGGAATGGCGCCCGCCAGCGCGATGGGCAGCGCGCAGAGCGCCGCCAGGACGAAGAGCGCCACGCCCAGGCGGGTCGCAAACGTCTGGCGCGCCGTCGCCTCAGCGCGCTGATCCTCGGCGTGTGTGGCCACCGCTGGGCGCAGTGGACTCCATTCGGCGGGTGCGTCGCCGCGGCGACGCCCGGTGATGAGCGCGCCAATGCCTGCCAGCGCCAGCAGGCTCGCCAGCAGCGTGAGAATGGCGATCAGCCAGTGGATCGAGGCGCCCTGGGCAAACAGCAACGCGATGGCGCAGAGGATCGGCGGCGCCGCCAGCGGAAGCAGCGCGGGGCGAACCAGCGTGCGATTGCTATTGAGCAGGTCGAATTGTGCGGCGGCTAGCGACCAGACGCCCGCCAGCGACTTCGCCGCCGTAGTGACCCTGCGCTGCGGGTTATCAGGCGCCTCCGCTGTAGCCGGGTCTGGCGTGGACGATTGCGCTCCCGGCTGCGCGCTCTGATTCATCTGTTGCGCTCCTCGTTGCTTCTCTTTGCTGGCGCGAACTCTGCGTCTGCCATCATCCACCTGCGGCATGGCGCTCGCAGGCGGCAAACTTTATACTATAACGGGCTGGCGGCAGATGGCGCAACGAAGCTGGGAACTGGCGCGCAGGGGCTGGCGGTTGAAACCGCGCCTCAAGGCGACTGCGGTCGCCACAACCCCGCCTGCGCGGGTCCGGGAGCGGTCGTCGTGAACTCACGGCGGTGGGGATGTGGGCCGCCAGGCCCACCAGGCGCGGTTGCAACCGCCAGCGGCCCGTTGGCGCAGGGGCTATGTGGCAAGGGGCAGTGGTAGACGCAGGCCAGACACCTACCGATCAGTCAGGCGATTCCAGTGGCGCAGGTCTTCCTCTACCTGGGCCAGCGCCTCGGTGAAGCGCGCCTGAGTGACGCCCAGCGTGAAATCGCCGCGTGTCTTCTCCAGGATACCGCGCGTCGCATCGGTCGTGCGGCGCAGATTCCCGGTGATGGCGTCGGGGAAGTCGAGTGTGATGAGCAGGCTGTAGATTTCATCCATATCGCGCAGAATGTCTTCGCAGCCGTCGAGCCTGCCCTGACGCATGCGGTCGAGCAGATAGCGACGTAGCTCGCCCGTGGCCTCGCCCAATCCGTTCAGGTAGGGGGACCATTCGATGCCAAGGTCTTGCGGCAGCGGCAAGGGGCGCCGCTGAATCAGCGAGGCGGTCAGCGCGGCCTCGGCGTATTCCTTCTGCGCGTCGGCGACGAACCCGGCATAGAAGATGTCGAGGTGATCGCGGAGATCGAGCGCCATATCGTGCAGCAAACCGCCTGCCTCGGCGATATTGCGATTGACCAGGTCGAACTCACCGCGGTGCGCGGCGCGAATCGCGTTGGCGCACAAGCGGATGGCTGTACGCGACTTTGGCAGCGCCTTTTCGCGTGCGGCGTGTTTTGTCGTCAGGTGGTCACTCGCAGCCTGGCCAATAGTTTGCAAGTCCGACACGGTCCTCATCCCTCAGTTCCGGCCACGCCTGGCGCTCAGTGCGCTCGTCGCCCTGCTATGCGCCTGCTCAATGGTGTTACGTCTCGGCCAGCGCCTGTGTTACACGCCGCGCTGTTCGTCGCGCGCGCATTCTCCCACACTGAGCGTCACGACATCCTGAGACGCTCTCTTGGACGCTCTCTTGAGAGCAGGCGTGTCTATCAGTGTATACGGGCGTCTGGCCTGTGTCAAACGCGCAGGCGCCGCCGATGGACCGCTGCCCGCTCGCTGCTAAACGCCGAGATACGCGGCCCGCGCACGATCAACCGCCGCCAGCCGCTCATCGCCCAGCAGCCGGTACGCCTCGGCTCGCGCCGCAAACGCCTGCGCCGCCTCTGGCTCACGTTCGATGGCGCGATCCAGCGCGTTGAGCGCCTCGCGTGAACGCCCAATCGCCAGCAGCGCCAGCCCCACAGTCAGCGGGCCACGATAATCTACTGGCGTGCGCAGTTCCATCAGTTCGCCCAGCGCCAACGCTTCGTGCGGCTGGCCTTTGTCGAGCAGGATGCCGGCCTTGAGGCAGAGCGCGGCGCAGTCGTCGCTATTGGCGGCGAGGATGCGGTCGATGATCTCCAGCGCGCTGGATGTGTCGCCTGCGTCGTGGCGTCGCTGCGCCTCGGCGAGCGCGATGCGCGCCAGCAGCCGTCCCGCGCCGATGCTCTGCCGCTCGCCCGGCGCCGGGCTATCCGCCAGCCGCAGGCGCGCGTAGGGCGCCTGGTGCTCGGCGTCTGAGACGACGGTGACTGCTACCACCGCCCCGTGATCCTCCAGATCAATCTCCTGTCCGGCGACCAATCGCTGGCCCTGGGCCAGATTCTCGGCGACCTCGAGCAGAAAGGTCTCGGCCTCCGCCCGCAGCGCGACCGGAATGGCGGCCAGGTCAAGCTCAGGCCGACCAAACTTTTGCAGACCATGTGTGTGCAGCCAGCGACTATCGGCGCCCCACGCCTCATCGTGGATAGAGAGCTGCGCTGTGGCTGGGCCAGCCACCATCACGCCGAGCTGCGCCACCCCCCACGAGGTCTGCGCGGCGGGATCGACGACAGCGCCTCCCGTCATGCTGACGAGCGCCCGGACGATGCTCATCGCCCAATGCAGCGCTGCTGCGATCCGCTCCTCATCCGCCTTCAGGCGCACGTCGAAGGTGAGTGTTCCCATGCGCAGGGTCTGCGCATCGTCTGCGCCCAGGCGGCGGGTGATCTGGCCAAATGCGCCCTCGCCCATGCCTGCCAGCGCGGCGCGCTCGTGCTGTGTCACGGTGATGCGCAGTGTAGCGCCAGTTGCAGCCGCATTCAACCGATAGGTTCCCACGCGCGCCTGCGCCGCAGACCCGGTCGCGGCATCCGCTGGCTGATAGGCCGGGGTTCCCAACCCCGCCGCCGTCAGCGCCTGGATGATGGTCGCCTCGGCGGGCGGGTCCGCGTAGCGCGAGATCAGCAGAAAATCGTTGACAAGCTCCCGTGACATGCCATGCCCTCACAGTGGTGTGGGTCACTCCTGCGCGCTGCCTCCCGGCGCACTCACGCCCCACGCGACGCCATTGTAACATGACGCGCCCGCTCACGCAGCGGCGAGCAGTCTCCGCGCCGGACTTCTGGGCGGTGTCTGTTATCAAGATGCGCGGCTTGCTCGTCTTGCCTTACATCTGGTGGCTGGCGACCTGTGAGCGCATCAGGGCCATAACGAGACGCCGCCTGGCGCCTCGCCAGAAGTCATACGTGGGCGCGCTGTGTCGCCGCCAGCTCGTCATACCTCGCGGAAGCAACTAACCATCTGATGAAGCGCCAGGGCCGTCGGAGCGCCAGATGTCTGGCGCAAGCGCATGCAGCGGCGACCGACGCAGGTGGATGAATAATCAGGGAGAGAGCGTCGCATGGCGAATTTACCCAAAGATCTGCACATCACGTATCAACTGCAATTCCGCAAATGTGGCAAGCCGACGTGCGGCACCTGCAAGCGTGGCCCTGGGCACGGCCCCTACTGGTATGCCTACTGGCGTGAGGGGAATAAGCTGCGCTCTGGCTACATCGGCAAGGCGCAGCCCATCGGCGTGTCCACCGCTGTCGTGGCGCGGGCCGAGGCGCGACTTGCGCGCATGCGCCAGGGCCTCTAGCCTCAGCGACCGAGCGCGAGACAACACAGCGGGCGTCTCTCTCCGCGCTGGAGAAAGACGCCCGCTGCTCGCGTGCTCGAAACGGTGATTGGCCCGCCCGCCGAATAATGCCTCAGAAGATGTCGCCAATGACATGTGAAAACGAGGGCCAGCTCTGGCGCGGGCCGATTCAGTCGCCCGGAGCAATCACCCCGGACTCGACACTGCTACACGCCAAACTCATCCAGAATGCCGCGCTCGATCAACCACTGCGCAAATCGCAGGCGCTTCAGTTCTGCCTGTGACTCGCGCGCCTCGGCGGAAGACTCCAGACGCTTCGAGATGTCAATCAGGCGCTGAGCTTCATCCGCTGAGAAGCCTTGCGCTTCCAGTTCGATGCGGTCAGCCTCAATAGCCGAGAGGTTGGCTGCCTCCTGAGCGACTACCGTGGCGGTTTCAGCCGATGGCGCCTGCGCGTCAGACGCCTTGCGGGCGCGGCGTGGGCGGGCTACTGGTCGGGCGGTCCCGGCCGCAGCAGCCTCGTCGTCGGCCTCATCGGTCGTGGTCCCGGTCAGGTCGCACTGCGTGGCGCATTCAGGCGCTTGCTCATGCGTCATCTGAGCGGAGAAGCCCTCGTGATCCTCACGGGCCTCTTCATGATCCTGTCGCCGTGCCTTCTCTGTCATGTCAGTCACCTCCGGGCCTTCACGGATGCTGTGCTGGCCGAGTGTGGGGGGTACCCATGCTCGACGAGCGTTCGTGAGTGGCCTCATCAGTATATACGTGCCGCTCGCATCCCTTGTTGTCATCTCGCATGACTCATTCTTTTCACGCCCACCTCCGCCGGAGCCGAGTTTTGCCGCTGCGCCCGGCGTATGCTATCATCGCAGGGTATGGCATTCGCGCGAACATCGTTCGCGGCGTTGGCGCGGCTTTGCGCGGTGCGGCCTGTAGACCGCTGGGGGCGAGATAGCCAGTGAATGTGGTGACGTTGTACGCGAAGGCGGGGTGCCACCTCTGCGACGAGGCGCGCGCGTACCTGGAAGATGCTCTGGCGGACCTTGACCGAGAACTGGACCTGCGTGAGACAGACATCAGACGCGATCCAGAGCTTTTCGAGCGCTACCGCTATCGCATCCCCGTGATCGCGATAGATGGCGTTGAGCGACTCGAAGGCCGCATCTCCAGCGATGCGGTGCGGGAACTGCTACGTTCCCTCCCCTGATGGCGCAAGTCACTGCTTAACATGTAGTATACCGCGTGACACAAGAAAAGGCATAGTAGGGCGATGAATCGGGAGCAGACGATTGAGCGCATGCGCGCATGGGCGCGACGAGCGCAGTCCGAGGCGCAGAACGCCGACACACGCGCCGACACGCTGAACTGGCGCGGCCAGGCGCAGGCGCTCAATGGCGTGGCCAGCTTTCTCGGCGAGCAGGGCGTGCAACTCGACGACTTCGCCATCTGGGCGCAGGTGGTGGCTGACCGCGAAAAGAGCCTCCTCGCCTGGAATGAGGCGCAGGAGGGGCCAGAGGTCCCACTCTACGCTGGTCAGGTCGCCGGCTTCGATGTCGCGCTGACAGCGCTCAAGGACGTGGATAGCGTCGTCTGGCCGCGCGTGGAGCCGCACATCGGCTGAGATCGGCTGAGCGCGCCCGCCGCGCCACGCCGACCCATGAGCGGGGGCCAGCCATGACAGGACTGCGGATTGTCATCGCGCCCCAGGCGCTCAAGGGCAGCCTCGACGCCCCAGAGGTTGGCGCGATCATCGCCGCGACGCTGGCCGTGGCGCTGCCCAGCGCGCAAACGGTCGTTGTCCCCGTGGCTGATGGTGGTGAGGGAACGACACGCGCGCTCGTCGGCGCGACTGGCGGTCGCCTGCTGAGCGCGCAGGTCGCAGGTCCACTCGGCGCGCCGACGCAGGCGACCTGGGGCATGCTCGGCGATGCTTACGCCCAGCCAGATGGGCCGGTGGCCGTCATCGAGATGGCCGCTGCCGCTGGCGTCACCCTCATCGCCGCCGATCAGCGCGACCCCTTGCGCGCCACGACCTACGGCGTCGGCGAGTTGCTGGCGCGGGCGCTCGACGCAGGCTGCCGCGATGTCATCCTCGGCCTGGGCGGCAGCGCCACGAATGATGGCGGCGCAGGCATGGCGCAGGCGCTCGGCGCGCGTCTGCTCGACGCCGCCGGGCGCGACCTGCCGCCGGGTGGCGCGGCGCTCGCCCAGCTTGCGCGCATAGACGGCTCGCGGCTCGACCTGCGCCTGAGCGAGACGCGCATCCGTGCGGCATGTGATGTGACAAATCCGCTTGTTGGGCCACGCGGCGCCTCCGCCGTCTATGGGCCGCAGAAGGGCGCCGACGACGCGATGGTGGCGACGCTCGATGTCGCGCTCGCGCACTATGCGACGATCATCCAGCGCGACCTGGGACGAGATGTGGCTGATGTGGCTGGCGCGGGCGCGGCAGGTGGCCTGGGCGCCGGGCTGCTGGCGTTCACACGCGCCGAGCTTACGCCGGGCGCGCCGCTCGTGCTGGCGGCGCTGCGCTTCGACGAGACGCTGCGAGGGGCAGCGCTGGTGATCGTGGCGGAGGGTCGGCTCGACGAGCAGACGGGCTACGGCAAGATCATCGGCGCCATCGCCCAGGCGGCGCATCAGGCGGGCGCATTGACGCTGGCGCTGGTGGGCGAGGTCGCGCTCGACGACGCAGCGCTGGCGCGGCTCGGTGTGGACGCTGCGGAGGCGCTGGCGCCCGGCCCGCTGACCCTGGAGCAGAGCATGGCCGAGGCGAGAGAGTTGCTCGCCCAGGCGACCCTGCGCGCGCTGCGCCTCATGCGCCTGGGCGGGTCGCTGCCCTGGGCTGCGGCTGCGCCGGAGTGAGTGGCAGCGTCAGGGTGAACGCGGTTCCCGCTCCCAGCGTGCTCTGCACAGTGAGCGCGCCGCCGTGCGCCTGGGCGATGGCCTGCGCGATGGCAAGCCCCAGCCCGCTGCCCTCAGCCCTCGCGGCGCCAGGTGGTGTGGCAGGCGTGGCGCTGGCGGGCGCGCCGGTCATGCGCCGCTGCCGCGCGGCGCGCTCGGCGCGATAGAAGCGCTCGAAGATGCGCGGCAGGTCTTCACTGGCGATGCCGGGGCCATTGTCTTCCACCGTGATGATCGCCTGCCCATCGTGGCGGCCTACACTCAGCCGCGCCCAGCCATCGGGCGTCTGACGACCATATTTCAGCGCGTTGTCGAGCAAGACGAGCACAACCTGCTTCAGCCGGTCGGGGTCCCCAGATGTCATCAGGCGCCCGCGTCCATCCGTTCGCATCATGACCTCGCGCTGCCCGGCCAGAATGCGCGCCTGATCGACGCACTCGCCCGTCAGCGCCATCAGGTCTACGGGTTGTGTCTCCAGTGGGCGTCCGGTATCGAGTCGCGCCAGCGTGAGCAGATCGTTCACCAGCCGCGACATGCGTTCGGCCTCGCGCTGCGTGGCCTGGAGCACATGCTCCGTCGTCTGCGGATCATCTTTCGCGCCGCGCAGCAGCACATCGGTATAGCCGCGAATGCTGGTCAGCGGCGTGCGTAGCTCATGCGAGGCGTCGGCGATGAACTGACGCATGCGTTCCTCAGAGCGCCGTCGCGCGCCAAACGCCGCCTCGATGCGCGCCACCATCTCATTGAAGGTCGCGCCAAGCTGGCCCATCTCATCATCGCTATGCTCCAGGCGCACGCGCTGGCTCAGGTCGCCCGCCGCGACCCGCCGCGCCGCCTGTGTCACGCGCGAGAGCGGGCGTAGCGCGATCGAGGTCAGTGGCGCGCCGATCAGCAGGCCCACCACAAACACCAGGATCATCATCACAATCAGCGTCAGCCGCAGCGTTCCCAGCGTCACGCGCGTGTTCGTGAAGGTGGTGACAATCTCGACATAGCCCAGCGCGGCCTGACGCGGCGAGACACAGTGCGAGGCCGTGTAGTAGCGCAACGCGATCAATTCGACGCCATAGGGCGCCGTGCGATTGTTGACGAAGTAGCCATCACTGGCAAGCTGCTGTGAGCCGGTGGCGGCGGCGGTAGCGTTGAAGGAGCCTTCCGCGCGGGTAGCCAGCCTGGCCAATCGCTGCGCCGCGAGGTAGTGGGTGGCCGTAACGCCCGCCTGCGCCCTGAGCGGCGCCAGCACGGCGCCAGCGCCATCGAGCAGATAGACGCCCTGGATGCTGCCCGGATGCGATGCGGTGATCGGGTCGGCGATGGCCTGCTGGAAGGCGCTTTCGTAGGGCAGCGCATCGGAGCAGTTGGCGGCGCGGCCCAGGGTGAGCGTGTCGAAGCGTGTCTGCGAGGCGCTCACTGCGGCCACCGCTTCGTTCTGGAAGAAGCCGAACTCGGTAGCGTAGAGCGTGCGCGCGATGAAGAGATTGAGCGCGATGCCCAGCAGCGCCATCATCAGGGCCAGCAGCAGCGCATAGGTCAAGATCAGGCGCCAGCGCAGGGTGCGTGGCCAGAGTGAGCCGCTCGGCTGCCGCGTCGCGCTGCGAGAGGCTGGCAGCAGCACGGTTGACTCGTCCGCGTGTGGCGCGGCTGTGGCGGGAGGCGCGGCAGGTCGTTGCGGTGTTCCGGGCGGTTGGATCGCCATGTCGCCGCCTCGCTATCCCTTCATCACGTAACCGACACCGCGCACCGTCTGAATCAGCCTCGGCGCGCTTGGGTCGTCTTCGAGCTTCTCGCGGAGATAGCGGACGTAGACCTCGATGATGTTGGTCTCGCCCATGAAGTCGTAGCCCCAGACGCGATTGAGGATGGTCTGCCGGTCGAGCACCTGGCGCGGATGGGTGATGAAGAGATGCAGCAGGTTATACTCGGTCGCGGTGAGTTCGACGATGCGCTCGCCGCGTTTCACCTCACGCGCCGCCTCGTCGAGGCTCAGATCGGCGACCCGCAGCGTGCGCCCGCCCGGCCCACCAGCGGCGACCATGCGCTGCTGGCGGCGCAGCAAAGCCCGCACACGCGCCAGCAACTCCTCGAAGCTAAAAGGCTTGGCCAGGTAGTCGTCGGCGCCTGCCTCCAGGCCCGTCACGCGGTCGCGCACGTCATCTTTCGCGGTCAGCATCAGGATGGGGATATTGGCGGTGGCCTCATTCTCACGCAGGCGGCGGCATGCCTCCAGGCCATCCATCGTCGGCAGCATCACATCGAGGATGATGGCGTCGGGCTGGAGTCGCTGCGCCAGATCAATCGCGATGTAGCCATCGCCCGCCTGATCGACCTGAAAGCCCTCGTAGCGCATGCCCAGCTTGATGAAGTCTACGATGGCCTGCTCATCATCCACCACCAGCAAGCGTGGCTTGCGCGCCTCTCCAGACGGCTGCTGCGCGCCATTCCCACCTGCCTGCGGCTCTTGTTGATTCACCCCTGCGCCTCATATTTTCGCTAGCGTCGCGCGCCGAACCCTCAATACTGGCGCTGATTATATCATCAGTGTTTCGCGGCGCCCCGGCCAGGTGGGCCGGTCGGGCCTCCAGAGCGCCGCATTCTCATCGCGTTCTCAGCCTTCGCAGCCATCTGGCGCGTCTGCGCCAGCGAATTTTCGCCGGAAGTCCCGTTTTGGGCGACTTTTCGGCACATCATTCGCTTAGTATTAAGAGAACGAAGCATCCAGAAGCCATCCCCCGGCTTGACGTTTCCTCATAGATGCACGGCGCGCTGACTCGTGGCTAGCGTCATTTGTCATGGCATTATTTCCTGAACCGCCATCGCGGTTTGGCGACGCTCGCGCGCCACACACAAGGCGTGCGAGCGTCTGTGCGCGCCTTGTGTGTCCGCAGGCTGCTCGTAGGGGAGTGTGGCTGTTCTGGCGCTGACTCATAGCGTATAGAGGCGTAGCGAGCGACCAGGAGGCGATGACATGGCGACGATCACAGGCGCGACCGACAATGCGCAGAACCAGGGGCGGGGCAAGAGCCTGGCCCACACAGGCATGGCGATGGGAGGCGTGCGCTCATGCCTTCGCTATGCGGATGAACTGCTCCGTTCGCGGGTGATCACCGGAGACGGGCAGGATTACATCGTGACGACCTCGATAGATGTACGCGCCGGCCAGGGCTATCTGACCGGCGCGTATCCGGTCTCGCGCGGCTACCTGGTGATGATGCGCCAGCCGCTCTGCGAGTTCCACCACGCCGCCGCCGACGAGGCGCGTGAGCGGCACATGCAGCTCGCGACTGTGCTGGCTGAGGCGGGTGTGCAGGTGGTGCGTGGCCGCGCCTCGCTGGCCGCCCGCAAACGCGCCGAAACCTCGGAGGCCAGGGCCGCCCGCGCTTCGCGCATCTGGGCTGAAGACTCACTGGATGCGATCCTCGGCGCCGCCCTCGATGGCGATCTGCTCGCTAGCCGCAACTAAGCGGCGTCACGTCCAATTCCTCCGACGAATCCCACAGAGGTTCGGATGACGACTCCCGGTGGCTGGCGGGTGTATGCCACGCTGGCCACTGGCGACTCAGGGCGCATCCTCAGCACCCTCACCCCCAGCCCCTCAGCCCTCACCCCCAGCCCCTCTCCCAGAGGGCGAGGGGAGCCGGAATTCCTCTCGCCTGCGCGCTTCCCCCGCTTCGCTCGTCGTCTCCACCCAGAGTTTCATGGTGACGTTACTGGAGTAGCTGACTGCTCGTCAAGCAGCGTATCACTGGAAGCTAGGCGCGCTTTGGGGGCAGTGTCTGCGTTTGAGGGTGAAGGATAAGCGCCGCCCTGCCTGGGTGATGTTGGGCGCATCTGTGGCCGCTATCGAGACGGATGGGGCCAGATTCGGCGTCCGACAAGGATTGTTCGATCCCATATGCGGGAGGAAATCTATGGCTTGGCACGGAGACAAGGCAAGAACCAATCCTCTGTTGCGCTCAAAGTGGGCGCGCATCGGTCTGGCTGTTGCGCTTGTTGCGCTCGGCGCCGCTAGCGCGCTGAGTGTGCACACACTGGCCGCGAACGCCTCGGCCCCCACGTATGCCCCCGTCCCCTACAATGCCGCGCATTCGGCCCCGGTCCCCGCTAACGCGCAATTGTTAGGGCAGCACAGCGCCAACAACCAGATTCAGGTTGAAGTGGTGCTGCATCCCCAGCATGAGAGCGAACTCAATTCGCTCATCCAGCAGGTCAATACCCCAGGCAATCATCTGTACCAGCACTGGTTGACGCCAGCGCAATTCAATGCGCAGTTCGCGCCGAAAGCCTTCGACACGAGCTGGCTGACGAGCCACGGCCTGCGCCAACTCCCCGGCCCTAGCCCCCTCGTGCTGGTCTTCTCCGGCACGGCGAAGCAGTTCGGCGCCGCGTTCCGCACGACCATCAACGACTATCGCACGCACGACGGGCATAAGCGTGTATGCCAACAGCAGCCCCGCGATGGTTCCCAATACGCAGTTGTCGCAGGTGGCGGGCATCATCGGCCTCGACAATGTGCTGAATGGCAAAGAACAGCCTGAGCTGGCCAAGCCCAGCAAGGTTCCTGGCCTCAATCCGAAGTATGGCGCTGGACCTGGTGGTAACGGACTGGTTCCCTCGCAGATCGAAGGCATCTACGACACCAATTCGATCTATAAGACGACCAGCGGGCAGGGTGTGACACTGGCCGTCTTCGAGCTGTCGGGATACCTGCAATCGGACATCCGGGCATATGAGACGCAGTTTGGGGAGTCGCAGATCACCCTCCAGGACATCAACATTGACGGCGGCTCCTGCCCGGCTGCGGCGTCCTTTGGCGCGCCGTGCGATTACGGCGCCATCGAGAACGATCTGGACATCAACCTGCAGCAGGCGATGGCGCCTGGCGTCTCCAAGATTCAGGTCTACATGGGCCCGAACTCGGATCAGGGTGAACTCGATACCTATTTCGCCATCGCCAACCAGAACACGGCTGATGCGGTGAGCACGAGCTGGGGCCAGTGTGAGTCGTCGCTGTCATCCGGCCAGACCTATGGCGAGTTCCTTGCCTTCGCCCAGATGGCGCTGCAAGGCCAGAGCATCTCGTCGGCAGCGGGCGATAGCGGCGCCTATGACTGTGAGCACGATTTCACCTCGCCGCCATACCCGTCCTACCTCACCACCCGCGAAGTGGACGACCCCTCGAACAATCCGCTGATCACAGCGGTCGGTGGGACATCGTTCCTCTTCACCTACGATCCAGGCGCCGACCTGAATCCCACGTATCCGGCTGGCGCGGAGTATGTCTGGAACACGCTCAACAACTGCGGCACCAGCGATTTCAACTTCCTGGGCAGTGATCTCGGTCTGTGCCCCTTCGGCGCCGCCGGTGGCGGCAATAGCATGCTCTGGGCAAAGGCGCCGTGGCAGCTAGGCCCCGGTGTCACCTCGCAGAGTAGCGCCTATGGCGCATTCTGCGACCAGCGTGGCCACACGCAATGTCGCGAAGTGCCGGATGTCTCGCTGAACGCCGACCCGAACAGCGGCTATACGGTGTACTGCGCCGATCCCGGCGCGGGCTGCCCCGCCGCATCGGACGCCTCCTGGATGCAGTATGGCGGCACAAGCTGCTCCGCGCCGCTCTGGGCGGGTGTCACGGCGCTGGCCGACAGCTATGGCCACCATCGCGTGGGCCTGACGACGCCAGCGCTCTATCTGCTGAACTCTGGCATTGTCGGTCATTCCGCGCTGCATGACATGACTGGCGGAGCGACCTACGTGTTCAACGGCCAGACCTATGTCACGAACAGCAACGGCTCAGGCACGCCAGCGGGCTTCCCTGAGACGAAGAACTACGACATGGCGACTGGCGTGGGCACCCCCGACGTCAGCGCGATGGCGAAGGCGCTGGCCTTCCTGAGCTAAGGGAACGTCGCGTCTGTCCTCTACACGCCGTCTCCGGTCACCTCGGTGGCCGGGGACGGCTATTTTTGCAGTGGCGAGGGAACCAGCAGCGCGCGCGTGACGTCTCCTCTGAGATGGCGTGGATGCTGGAGCAGCGCTGGCGGTAGGGCCGCTTCGGGACTTTTCTGACTCGCGCAGCCCACGCAGGGCATCTGAATTGTCGCCGCCGGGGCGCGGGCGGGTGAACCCGCAGCTAGGGGCCTGGCGGCCGCGAAGCCCCACCTGCGTGGGGCTAGGACACGGCCATGCGTGCGGAACCGCCGGACCATTCACCAGCCCCGCGCAGCCCACGTCTCCAGCATCCACGTGTGAGAAAGGTGAGGAATGCGATGAACTGGCTGACCAGATACGCGCCAGATAGCGGCAGGCGCCTGAGGAGCATCGGGCGGACGCTCGCAGTCGGTGCGCTGCTGCTGCTGGGCGCATGCGGCGCGATCCCGCAGGGAACGGGAGCCACAGCGGCGGCCCCAGGCGCCACAGCTACCCTGGCGACCGGCGGCCAGACTGGCTGCCCGGCGCCCACCCGGACGGCGCCCTGGCCCTCACCGGCCGACGCCATAGTCAGCAGCCGCTCTGGCGAGCGCAGCGTGACCCTGCGCACAGGCCAGACGCTCGAAGCGCAGATGGCGTGGGGGCAGAAGTGGTCGGCGCTGGCCGCCAATCCCGCGCCGACGCTGCAGATGGAGTCGCCCGCTGGCTATGGTGATCCACAGGTCAAGAGTTGCGTCTGGCGTTTCACGGCCACCCAGGCGGGGCAGACGACCCTGATGTGGACCATCGCCCCGCTGTGTCAGCCAGCGATGGCGTGCCCGCAATATCGCGGCATCCTGGAGGTGCAGGTCACGGTGACTGCCGGGTGAACAGCGGCGGAAAGCTGCGCGCCTCAGTCCGCCGCATCGAGCAGTGTCAGGCGCAGCAGATTCAGCGCGGTCTGGGCGGCGCGGTTCTTGATGTCGGCGCGTGAGCCGCGCCAGCGCTGACTGGTATCGCGCACGCCCTGGCGCGTGGCCACGGCGATGTGAACCTCGCCCACTGGCTTGCCTTCCTGTGGATCGGGTCCGGCGACGCCCGTGACGCCGACGCCGACGCTGGCGTTCAGCCGTTCGCGCGCCGCCTGCGCCATCGCCTGCGCAGTCTCCACTGAGACGGCGCCATGCGCGTCGAGGATGCTCTGCGCCACGCCAAACTGCGCCTTCACATCAGTCGCATAGGCGACGATGGAGCCGCGAAAAACGGTCGAGCTGCCGGGCGTATCGGTGATGAGGCTGGCGAGGAGTCCGCCAGTGCAGGACTCCATCAGGGCTAGCGTCTCGCCACGCTGTTCGAGCGTCCGCAAGACGACGCTCGGCAAGGTATCGCTGTCTACGCCGAAGACATACCGCTCGCCCAGCGCCGCCCGCGCCTGCGCGTCCATCGCGGTCACGAGTTCGCGCGCCGCCTCGTCTGTGGCCGCCTTCGCCGTGATACGCACATCGACCGCATCGCTCTTGGCGTAGGTAGCCACCGTCGGGTTCTCGCTGTGTATCAGGTCGCCCAGTCGCTCTTCGACGGTGGACTCGCCCAGTCCGGCGACCCGCAGGATGCGCGTGAACAGCAGAGCGTTGGTGTAGGGGCGCAGGCGCGGGATCGCCTCGCGCTCCCACATGCGCGTCATCTCAGACGGCACCCCTGGCATCGAGACGATGATCACGCCGTCGCGCTCGACCCACCAGCCGGGCGCCGTGCCACGCGGGTTCGGCAGCGCCGTGGCGGACGGGATGAGCCATGCCTGTTTGATGTTGCGCTCTGGCATGACGATGCCGCGCTCAGCAAAGAAGGCGCGCAGCGCGGCCTCTTGCGCCGGGTCCACGTGGGGCGTCTCGCCGAGCGCGGCGCTAATGGCTTCGTGGGTCAGATCATCTTCCGTCGGCCCCAGCCCGCCAGTCGTGATGACGAGATCAGCCCGCGACCGCGCGCGCGCCAGCGTCTCGGTCAGGCGCTCCAGGTTGTCGCCGACCTGCGAGACAAAGTAGAGGTCGATGCCCAGTTCGGCGAGGCGCCGTGCGAGATAGGTCGCGTTGGTGTCGCTGATATGTCCGAGCAGCAGTTCTGTTCCAATCGAGAGGATTTCGGCGCGCATCATCTCAGCCTTTCCTGTAACCACCCTGATCCGTGGAATCGGCCCCGAATGCAGGTCGCGATGTATCGCGCCAGCCTCCGAATTGTACCGCCAGACCGCCCACGTTGGCGCCCCAGGACTTTCGACTGGCCCGGCAGGGCGCCTCCAGGACTTGTGGCGTACATCTGTTCGCATGCGCGCGATCCAGAACGCATGGCGCATCGCCCGCTTGGGGGTACGGCGACTTGACACAACGTATGGTGACTTTGGCCTAATGTCTCCTAGACCACTACATATAGGGCAAATACCCCTTGAAATTACTACATATTGGAGGCACAATATCTCTGCGCGCTTTTTTGTGAGCGCGGACGTGTGGCGGCGAACGAGTCGTGGCGTCGTCCGGACATACGCTGGAGCATGGCGTAAGGGGGCAGCGGTGAAGACGAGGAAGGACAACTCAGCAGGCGCGTCGCGGGGCGATGCGGCGCGACAGCGCGCGATGGGCGCGTGGTCAGAGGCGGCAGTGCGTGTGCTGCGCGAGCGCTATCTGCTGCGCGACTCTGCGGGTACGGTGGTCGAGAAACCAGACGAACTGGTCTGGCGTGTGGCGCGAGCAGTGGCCGAGGCCGAGACGCATTGGACCGACCCCAAGGGGTTGTCAGTCGAGGAGATCGCAGGTCAGTTCTATGACGTGATGGCAAGCCGTCAATTTCTGCCCAACTCGCCTACGCTGATGAATGCTGGCAAGGGCAACAACCTCCAGCTCTCCGCCTGCTATGTCGTGCCTGTGCCCGATGGCCTGGAGGATATCTTCAACGCCGTGAAGCATGCCGCGCTGATCCATAAAAGTGGTGGCGGCACGGGCATGAGTTTCTCGCGCCTGCGCCCTGAGGGCAGCATGGTCGCCTCGACTCACGGCGTCGCCTCTGGCCCCGTCAGCTTCATGAAGATTCTTCGATGGAGCAACCGAAGCGGTGAAACAAGGCGGCTGTGTCACGCCAGATACGCGCGTTTCGACCTCGCAGGGACTCGTGAAAATTGGCGCGCTGGGGCCGCTCGATGCGGAGCCGAAGAGCTGGCATGCGCTCGCAGCGCCGCTCACTGCGGCGACAGATGAGGGCGCTCGGCGTGTTGAGGAGTTCTATAACAACGGTGTGGCGAAGGTGCGCCGTATCCGCACGAGCGCCGGGTTTAGCTTCACCGGAACGCACGAGCACCGCGTTCGTGTGATCGATGAGCAGGGCGAGTACATCTGGCGCCATCTCAAGGATGTGCGCCCTGGTGACTGGGTGGCGCTTCAGAAGCACACCTATCCTGAAGCCACAGAGTACCAGTTCCCGGTCTCTGACCGAATAGCGCATCCGAATGCGACGGCTATCCGCATTCCAGAGCGCCCTACCGAGGAGCTGGGCGAGTTCATCGGCTACTTCATTGGCGATGGCAGCATCAACTACTACAACCCCGGTGGCGCCACTGGCCGCCTGATGCTGACGGTGGCCGACAAAGAGCCTGACGTGAAGCAGCGCATGCTCGATCTCGCCTGGGAATTATTTGGCGTCAGGCCACAGGAGCATCGCAAACCCAATGACGCCAGCGTGACCTACTTCTTCAACGCGACGGAACTGGTCGCCTGGCTCAAGCACATTGGTGTCACCAAGAACGTCCGCGCTCGAAGCGCATGTGCCGGAGATCGTGTTCAGGGCAGGCGCGGCCTTCGCTCGCGGCTTCGTTCGCGGCTTGTTCACAGCCGATGGCTCGATCTCTGAAGAAGGGTACACGCAGCTCTACAGCGTTTCCCCTGATCTGATTGGCGAGACGCAGCAGTTGCTCCTGGCGTTGGGTATTCCTGGCGCAAGGTCGGTGAACACCAATCGTGAGAACGCGCTGGGCGATAACCCAGTGTACCGCCTTCGCCTGATTACGCAGGCTGGTTTGCAAGAATTTGCCCAGCGCATCGGATTCCTGTCCAAGGACAAGAATGCGCGGTTGGCGGCAGGAATCGCGAAGGCCTTCGAGTACAACGATGTCTTGCCGCATCAGGAGCTTGCTGTCGCTGGCGTCTACCAGGGTCCGGGGCGTGGCAGTGGCCCGCAGCGTGGCTCACGCGGCGCGAATCGCGCGTTGTATCGCGACTTGCAGCACTACATGCCCAGTGTTTCCGCTCCGCGCAACCTGACACGCTCACGTCTCCAGGACTTGTGCGAAAAGTATGCGGAGGTGCGGAACAGCCCGCTGTCGCAGTTCTTGACCAACGGGCAGTTTTACGACCAGGTAACGGTGATCGAAGAGAGCGAGTCTCTCACCGTGGACCTCTCGGTCGAGGAAAATCACACCTACATCGCCAATGGCTTCGTCAGCCATAATACGCGGCGGGGCGCTAACATGGGCATCCTGCGGGTAGATCACCCCGACATCCTGAAGTTCATCGATTGCAAGCGCGATGGCTCGGTGACGAACTTCAACATCTCGGTGGCGATCACCGATGAGTTCATGCGCGCCTATGAGGCCGACAGCGACTATGGGCTGGTGGACCCGCACACCCAGGCGGAGGTGCGGCGGCTCCGCGCTCGCGAGGTGATGGAGCGCATCATCGACGCGGCATGGGCGACCGGCGATCCGGGCCTGGTCTTCCTCGACCGCGCCAACCGCTCGACCGCCAACCCCACGCCAGAGATCGAACTGCTCGAAGCGACCAACCCATGTGTCGTAGGTGAGACACGGCTGGCTACCAGCAAGGGCCTCATACGCATGGACGCGCTGCATGCGAGCGGCGAAGAATTGGTCGTGGCGACGGATGCGCGCTCGTGGCCAGAGTCCGTCGAAGGGGTGGTTAATGGCGTTGCGCAGGTGGCGCGCTCAGGGGTGGTGTTCCAGGCGGCTGCGCCTGTGTTCAAGACGGGTGAGCAGGTAGCAGTGCGCAAGCTGGTGACCAGCCACGGCATCGAGATCACCGCTACGCCCAACCACCGCTTCCTCACCACCGAAGGCTACAAGCGGCTCGATCAGCTTGAATATGGCGACACGCTGCTGCTGCAGAACGGCGAGGGCGCATGGGCCACGTCGTGTGAGTTGCCGCAGGTAGTCTATGGGGTGCGTTCGGAAGCGCGGCTGCGCGCGAAGCTTGCGCGGGGCGAGGCGCAGCCGCCAGTCGAGTGGTCGACGGAGTTGGGCGAAGTACTTGGCTACGCGCTGGGTGATGGGTACGTGCGTCGCAGTGATACGTGTGACGTTGTTGGCCTGGCTGTCAGTCTGGACGACAAACACATCGTCACACTGGTGCAAGATCGATTCAAGCAATGGTTCGGGGCGTCAGGAAATGTGACTCAGCGCCAAGGCCATCTGCAAGTGACCTACGAAGGCTCAGTAGCCTCTTTCCTGATTGGCTTGGGCCTGTCATCTGTACGGGCACACGAGAAGCACATACCAGAGAGCGTCTTTATGGCGCCGCGCGAGGCCGTCGTGGGCTTCCTGCGCGGGCTGTTCAGCGCGGATGGCAGTGTGCAGATTGGCAAGACCAACGGCTCATGCTCGGTTCGGCTGGCGACTTCATCGAAAGGGCTAGGGTTGGATGTCCAGCAGCTTCTGTTGAACCTGGGCATCGTCAGTTCCCTTCGCCTGCGCCGCGCCGCTGGCGTCGCGCTGCTGCCAAACACGCGGCGCGAGCTGACCGAGTACGCGACACAGGCGCAGTATGAGGTCATCATCGACAAGGCAAATCGTGACCGTTTCGCCGAGGTTATCGGCTTCATGCAGCCGGAGAAACAGGCGCGCCTGGTCGAGTGGATATCACACAAGCTGCGCCCCGCATACAGCGAGGCATTTACCACGAAGGTGGCGCTGATCGAGGATGCGGGCCTCGCGGATGTCTATGACACGACAGTGCCAGAGGTCCACAGCATGGTGGCGAATGGCATAACTTTACATAACTGTGGCGAACAGTATCTTGGTCCGTATGACGCCTGCAACCTCGGCTCGATCAATCTGGGCCTGTTTGTGCACGATGGCGCGATTGACTGGGCTGAGCTGGAGCGGGTCACGCGGCTGACCACGCGCTTCCTCGACGATGTGATTGACATCAACCCCTTCCCGCTGGAGGAGGTCCGGCAGAAGGTGCGCGCCAATCGCCGCATCGGCCTCGGCGTGATGGGCTGGGCCGAGATGCTCTTCGAGATGGGGCTGCGCTATGACAGCGAGGAAGCGACCACGCTGGGGCAGCGGGTCATGCTCGCTATCCGCGAGTGGTCGAGCGACGAGTCGGCTAACCTGGCGGAGGTGCGCGGCGCCTTCACGAACTTCGACCGCAGCATCTACAAGCATGATCGCCCGCTGCGCAACGCGACGCGCACGACGGTTGCGCCCACCGGGTCGATCAGCATCCTGGCGGACTGCTCCTCTGGCATCGAGCCGATCTTCGCGCTGGCCTTCCAGCATCGGGTCAAGCAGCCCGATGGCTCCTACCGCGTGCTCGATTTCGTGAACCCGTTCTTCCAGCGCGCGCTGGAGGCGAGTGACATCGCGAACAAAGAGGAGGCGCTGGAGTACGTCAAGGCGCACGGCTCGCTGCATGGGCATCCAGAGGAGGCGAATGCGGCGCTGCGCCCGTATGTCACCGCGCACGACATCGCGCCGGAGTGGCATATTCGTATGCAGGCCGCCTTCCAGCAAGGGGTCGATAATAGCATTTCCAAGACTATCAATCTGCCGAACTGGGCCACACGCGAGGATGTGGGCAAGGCATACATGCAAGCGTGGGCCACGGGCTGCCTGGGCATCACCGTCTTCCGCGACGGCTGCAAAGGCGAGCAGGTGCTCAACGTCGGCGTGGGCGCCAAGGCCGACCAGCCTGCCGCAGCGAGCATCGCGCCGACGGAGGCCGAGCTGGCCGCCGCCGCCGCAGCCGTCGCTGCGGAAGTGCATCGCCGCCGCTATCCCGGTGGCCGCAAGACGCGCCCAGAGGTCGTCACCGGCTACACGCGCCAGGTGCGCGCCCCAGAGGGCAAGGTCAATGTGACGCTGAATAGCGATGACGAAGGCGTGCTGGAGGTCTTCATCAACATCGGTAAAGCTGGCTCCGATGTCGCGGCGCTCGCCGAGGCGCTGGGTCGCCTGATCTCCGTCCATCTCCAGATCGATAGCTCGCTCACCCAGAACGAGCGCGCCGATGAGGTGGCTCATCAGCTACGCAGCATCGGCGGCAGCACGAGCATCGGCTTCGGCCAGAATCGTGTGCGCAGCTTGCCAGACGCCGTCGGTCGCGCATTGGAGCTGCACATTGCGCAACTCACTGGCGCGGTGGTAGATGAGGACGCCCCAGACCTGGACAGCGCAGCAATCGCTCCGTCTGCGGCCAACGGAGCCTCGACGCATGCGAGCAAGCCAGAGCTTGGCCAGCTCGCCCGCTTCACCACAAACGGCAACCTTTGCCCGCAGTGCGGCAATAGCACCATGTACTACGAGGAGGGCTGCAAGAAGTGCGTAAGCTGCGGCTACAGCGAATGTTAGCAGTCGCTAGCTAGCGACCTGTCACCGATCAGCGACCAACAAATCCACCCCCTGCGTTCGGGCGATGAGACGCCTGCGCAGGGGGTGGTGTTTCTTACCTGTCGGGTGAGGCGGCAGGCTCAGCCGTAGCGGTTGGCGCGCCCACCTCGCCGCGCTGCTCCGCGCTCTCTGCGCTCTCCGCGCTCTCAGCGGGCGGCGCCTCCTTGGCGCTGTGGCGACCGAGCGAGAGTGTCGAGCGCAGACCGATTCCCAGCGCGCTCAGGCTGGCCAGACCGGCGACGATCATCAGCAGCGCCGTCCAGGGGTGCGAGAAGACGAACATCGTCGCGACCGACAAACGAGCGACATGGAAGATGCCTGAAAACACCAGCAACCCAAGCACTTCGTTGCTGCCGATCTGGCCGGGAGGCGTGGGAAGAATGTATGCCAGGTTGTAGAGAGTGTAGCCAAAGAGGACGATGGCATACGAGATCGGTGAGCCGATGGCCTGGAACGCCAGCCAGGCGAAGAGCGCATCGAGGCTGACCGCGACCGCTGTATACCCCGACGCGATCAGCAGCAGGTGTGGCTGCGCCGCGAGCCGCAGCAGGGCGTCGAGGAAGCGTTCAACGAATGGTTCGACCTTCTGACGTACGACGGCTGGAGTGAGCGCGAACAGGCGGTAGAGCAGTCTGAGCGCGACCTCGCGCTTCCATACCGCGATCATCAGGAAGGCGATGCACACCACGAAGATGCCCGCGACAAAGAGCAGGAGTCCCCACAGCACGTCCCCCATGTGAAAGGGCAGGAATGGCAGGATGACCAGCAGCACGAGCGCTGGTAGCAGGTCCATCAGTTTATCCATCGCCACGCTCGGCAGCGAGTCGCTCACGGGGATGCCCGTGCGCCTGCGCAGCAGAAACACCTTCACGATCTCGCCGCCGCGCACTGGCAAGAGCCAGTTGACAAAGATGCTCACCTGATAGATCAGGATGACGTCGCGCTTAGAGACATAATTGGGCCGGAGAAAGTAGCGCCAGCGTAACGCGCGTACGACATACGCGGCCAGAAAGACCAGGCCACACAGCAGCGCGAGGACGATATTGATGTGCTCCAGTCGGCGCAGAACGCTGCCAAAGCTGATCAATCGGCTGAAGATCACCAGCAAGAGCGCCGCCACCAGGACGCCGAGCGCCGTGCGGAAGATGGCAGCCTTATTCAACCGCCGCAGTCGCGCCAGGTTGAAGGGCGCATACTCCGTCACCCAGTCTAATCTAGCTCTCACGCGCTAGCTCCTTCACCGGCTCGCTGGGGGTCAATCGCCTGACAGACTGCGAGAACACCTGCTGCGAGAACCGTGGCCCCACCTTATGCGCGACCTCGTGACATAGGCCGCAGAGGCTCATCAGCGTGTCTGGGTGATAGGAGGGCAGCAGCGGCGGTTGGCGCCACACGTGGGCGACGACCGTCGCATCATGCTCCCCACAGCTTTGACAGGTATGCTGGTCGCGTTCCAGCGCGAGCCGCCGCACGGCATCGAGACGCGCGCCGTGCAGCGCGTCGAGCGCGATATGGAACAACAGGCCGGAGAGGGGCAGCCGCAGTGGTCGCCACCAGATACTCGCGACCGCCAGCGCCAGCAGCGCATCGGGGTTGTGCAGGCGGCGGGTACTCGCGTGCTGCGGCGGCTGCGCCTGATTGAAGAATCGCACGGCGGCGGGCAGGCTGAGGGTATGGCGCTCGATGCAGAACCAGGCATAGTGGTCAACGTCTATGAGAACGCTCGCGGCCCAGGGGGCAAGCGTCTTGCGCCCCAACAAGGGGTAGAGCGCCGCCGCCGCCAGCGTGGATAAGAGCAGATGATCACGCACTCGCATTGATTACTCCTTCATCGCTGCGCATAAGCTTGCGCGCATAGCTCATAGGAGTCCCTGCGCCTGATACCATGCCGCCGTCTGCGCGATTCCCTGCGCCAGCGGCGTCTCGGCGGTAAAGTCGAGCAGGCGTTGCGCCTTCGTCACGCATACATGCGACTATGCGTCAGAAAATCCAGTCGACTGGTGGTCATTGGCGCGCGGCTACGCATCGCGCCGGGTAGCGTGTCACCCATCCGCGCCGCCACCCGCGCCAGTGGCAGCGGTATCCAACCGCGTGGTTGTGGCGCATTGAGCGCTTTGGCGATTTCCTGCGACAGCTCGAACAGGGTGGTCGGCGCCGCGCCAGCGATATTGAAGGCCTCACCAACGGCTTGCGGGCGGTCGGCTGCGCGCAGCATCGCCTCGGTCATGTCGTCGATGTAGATGGGATGCAGCCAGACGGGCGCACGACCGATGGGCCGAAATAGTCCGCGCTGGATCGAGCGGAAGAAGCCGAGCAGGTGCAGATCGCCTGGCCCGTAGACCAGCCCTGGGCGCAGAATGACCGCTGGCAGGCCATCCTGCATCGCGGCGCGAATCAATAGCTCCCCAGCGAGCTTGGAGCGCTCGTAGGGGTTTGTCGGCGCGTAGGCCGCGTTTTCATCGACCGGATGATCTCCAGTGACGCCGAAGACGCCCGTGGTGCTGCAATGGACGAAGCGTGTGACCTGCCGCTCACGCGCGCGCTTCAGCACATTGCGGGTTCCATCGACATGGATGCGCTGATACTCTGTTGCAGGGACGCCGGGGATGTAGAGCTTTCCCGCGAGGTGGAACACGACATCAACGCCTTCCATCGCCCGCGCGACTGCCGCGTCGTCGGTCACATCGCCTGCGACGAGGTCAATGCCCAGCGCCTGGAGCGCCTGCGCCTTCTCCGGCGACCGCACGAGCGCCCGTATTGGCGCGCCTGTCTGCGCCAGTCGCTGGCACAGGTTCACGCCGAGGAATCCGGTCGCCCCGGTGACTAGCGTCCGCATGACTGTCTCCTCAGCTAGCGAGCCTGCCCGACCTCGACAATCGAGGTCGCGGGCGCTGCGCCGCTCATGCCCTTCACGCTGATCGCCCCATGTGGGCAGGCTTCAAAGCAGAGCAGGCAGCGCTGACAGGTGACTGGGTTGACCCGCAGCGTCGTCAGGTCAATCACATTCGGCAGCGGGCAGGCGGCCACACAGTCGCCACAGCGCACGCAGGCTTCCGCGTTGATCTTTGGCCGCGTGCCGACGAGGCCGGTGCTGTAGAGCGCCGTGCAGAGATGACTGCCAGTCAGCGGCTCGAAGATGTAGTCAAGCGGATACATCAGCCAGAAGGCAAAGCGATACAGTGGGTTGACCACTGGCATCTCGAAATGCGCCAGTGGCGCGATCTCGTCGCCGAGGCGGTGAACGTCGCGCCTGCCCAGTTGCGCGAGACCGAGCTGCAGGTGTCCGATGGTCTGCGGGTCAACGTTGACGAGCCGACACGCCACGAGGTCTATCGCCAGGCTGTCGCGTCCGGCGAGGAGCACGCCGAGGTTTGCCTGGCGTCCGTAGAGCGGGCCTTCACCATCCTGACCAATCGAGCCATCGACGATGGTGAGGTCTGGCTTGATGCCCATGTTCATATCCACGATGGACTGCTGAATGCCAAAGGTGTGCATGTTGCGCCGGTCGTCCCTGGGCAGCAGCCCCATCAGGTTCTTCATCGCGATGCTCATGCCGGAGACGACATGGGTCTTGAGCACGGGCAGGTTGATCAAACAGGCGTCGGCCAGTTCCGCTGGCGCGTGGAAGGCCGTGAGACGACGCGCGCTGGGTGGGCGATAGGTGATCCAGCGATCAACCTGGCCGACGATGCCGATGTCGTGCCGCTGGCAAAACTCGCGAATCCCCAGGATGGAGTAGGTCGCATCGAAGTCGAACTCGGTGCCAGGCGACTCGCAGAGAAACGGTTGCGCGCCAGCGGCATGAACGGCGTCCGCGACTGTGGCGATCAGATCGAGATTCGTCGTGGCGCCTGTGCGCGCGGGTCGTCCGGCGACGAAGTTTGGCTTGAGGATGGCGCGTTTGCGCCCTGCCAGAATCGTTTCCATGCCGCCGAGCAGGTCAATCGCTTGTCTGGCCACAGAGGCGATGTCCTCGCGCATGACCAGTGTGACGACATCATGCGTTTGCGTCATAGTTCGCCGTGCTTCGCCTATGCTCACAACGTTCCCCGCCTTCTGAAATCCTGCCGCGTGTGACTGCGCTCGCGCTTACGTGGTGAAGTGTCCCATGTTCGCCTGGCGCGGCACAGCGGCAAAAGTATCAGCCCGGCATGGCTTCCGTATCACCTTTGCCCGGCAGGAGATGCGTTGAAGACGCTGGCGGGGTGATGCAGGGGCGCAGACGACGACAGGCGCCGCCACATGCCGACGCCCGCTTGCGAGAGGCGCAAGCGGTGGGCGTCGGCGGGCGCTCGTTGGTGAGGAGCAGCGGCGGGCGAGGCTACGGCTGCTCCTCGGCCTCGCCGTTCATCACACGGCGAGCGATTGTTCTGACTTTGCTGTCGCCGCTGTCGCCGCGACTGGCTCGCGCAGCTAGCTCATGCTGGCTGACGTTGATCAGAAACGCGGGCGTCTGCGCGTGCGGGTCGAGGCCCTTCTGCTCGCGCAGGCTTGCCAGCTCATCGAAGTGCTGAGACGCCCAGTACAGATTGATGCGGCAGGAGACGCAGTTCCACTGCTCGCTGTCATTTTCGGCGCCACACTGTGGGCAGATCATCGCTCAAGCCTCCTCATGCTTCTGGCGCACGCTCGTGGTGAGCGGCTGGTAGTGTCACGGTGAAGGCGGTCCAGAGACGCCAATCGCTCTCTATCGAGACATGGCCGCCCATCTCCTGCAGCAGGGATTTCACGATCCCCAGGCCGAATCCGTGCGCGCGGCTCTCTGGGGGCAGGTCAGGCGCCTGCGCCGAGCGCGTGATCTCGTCGAGCGCCGGCTCATCGATCACTCCCTCGCTGAGAAACCGTACCTGCACAACGTCCGCTGCGGCCCTGGTGGAGATTTCGAGCGTTCCGCCGGACCGCCCATGCTGGAACGCATTGTCGATGAGATTGAGAAAGACGCGGTTGAGCATCAATTCATCGGCCAGCGCCAGAGGCGTATCCTCGGCGATGGTGATGTGCGCGCGCGAAGCGAACTGCGATGCAAGACCAAGCGACTGGCGCAGCGCGGCTTCGATGGATACGGGCGCGATGTGTGGCTGAACCCGCCCAGCTTGCTGTGTCTCACTCCACCACTGCACCACGTGCAGCGCCTCGGCCAGCGCCAGACGCAGCGTGCGCAGGGCGGATTGCGCCTGCTCATCAGCAGCCGCGAGAGGCGTTTGGTCCACGGTATCGAGCGCATAGATCGAGGCAGTGAGCGGCGTGCGCAACTCATGCAGCAGGGCCGCTGACGATGTCAGGCTGACCTGCATGCGCGCATTGAGGGGCGCGGATGATGCGCGTGTGCGCCCCCAGGACGAGAACTGCCCGCCAATCTGTTCTGCCGTCTGGATGACGAATCGCAGGGCTGAACCAGGCGCCTCCCGATTGGGGCTGACGCCTACCAACGCGCCCCACATGGCGCTATCGAAGGTGAAAACCGGAACCGCCATGAGCGCCTCGACAGGATCACAGATCGTCGCCGATTGACCGGGGCGTGGCCTGCGGCGCAGGGTGACAAACGGGTTCGCCGTCTCGGCGACCAGGCGCAACGCGCGCTGCATGCTGCTCCCAATCGGACGCAGTTGTGGTGTGTCTGAAGGATACCGCAGCAGCAGCCTGAAGGTCTTGCCAGTCTGGCCGCTTGTTAATCGAAATAAGCAGACCTCGCGCAATTCAGCATGTTGGCCCAATGCTGCTAGCCGTTCAGCCAGCGTCACTGGCGTGTCCGCCGAACTACGTAGTGTATGATCAGGAGTCACAATGGTCCCTCCCTTGTGACGTCGTGTCAAATGTAGCCCAGACGAATCGCTTCCGCAACCGCCTGGGCGCGCGTCTTTACGCCCAGCTTGCGATAGATGTCCTGCATCTTGCGTTTGACGGTGATCTCGCTCCAGAACTGATGAACCCCAATGTCCTTGTTGTTCATCCCGGCGGCGGCCAGCCGAATGATCTCGACTTCCTGCCCGCTGACCCCCAGCTTTTCGCGGTCGCGGTCGCGCATGAGGTGGGTGCATTCGGCGAGCACGGCGGTCAATGTCCGAGGTTTGCCTATGACACGTTCGCCGTGCGCCACCTGCTCGAGCGCGCCCAGGAGTTCGCCAGAGGTCATGTCTTTCTGGAGGTAGCCATGCGCGCCGAGGCGTACAGCGGCGAGCGCATACTCCTCGTCACTGTGGCCGGTCAGCACGACGATCTTTGCTTGTGGGCAAATGCGGCTCAATGGGCTGATCAGGTCGATCCCATTGGCGCCCGGCAGTTCGACATCCAGCAAGACAAACCGTGGCTCAAGCTGCCGCGCCATGCTCAGCGCGACCGTCGAGGCGCCTGCGACCCCGACGACGGTGTACGTTCCGCGTGTTTCCAGTACCATGCGCAAGCCGTCCGCATAGACGGGATGATCTTCGATGATGAGTACTTTGTGGAGATGCTCGCTCTCTGCATCCTGAAAGAACGCGGGCGCGCTCTCATGCATGATGTCGCCCCCTGGCAGCAAGGCGCTCGACGTCTCCATAGGTCTTCCCCTCGTCCCACTCTCACAGCATACGGCGCAAGCCGTGTCGGACAACGACCCCTCGCCTGTGGAAGCCGCTCGCGATTGGGCGGCGCCACCAGGCGCCTGGTAGCTTGTCTCTCGTGAACCTCAGCAAGTGGCTTCAGAACGCCATGCGCCGAACGCAACGGGCGGTTGAACATGGCGCCGCCTGGACCATCCGCAACCATCCGCAACCATCCGCATCACAACCATTCGCATCGTGTCATGCCTGCTCAAACGCGCAGCGCGCAGGCTCAGCCAGTCGGGCGCTGCGGCCTAAGACGAGCGCTGAATTGCGCGTCTGTTCAATTGGCCCAGCTCCCTCGCTGCGCCCGGCGACTTCCTTTAGCCCTACGGAATCACACGCGACCCGGCACAACCTTGCCACAGTCGCCTCAGCCTACCGCAGTAATCCTGCCACGACGGCCTCAGACGTTTGCAAAACCTTCCCTGAGCGCTCTACACGCTCCTGCCCTGAGAGCGGCATGAGCGTGTGTCTGGTGTTTGGCGCGAGTAGCGAGCGGAATGTGAGCCGCAAAGCGGCAAGCGCCGCCGATGGCGCCTGTCGGGGGTGAATGACGACACGGTGAATAGCTGATCGTCGCAGGCCTATTCCTCAGCCAGCGCCGATGCAGACAAGCGAAGCCAACGAAGCAAGGGATACACTCCATTGTGTAACCAATTGTAAGAGATGGCACAGGATAGCGTCAAGTCACATCAATCCGCGATTTGGCACAGAAAACACACGCGGGAAACTCAGCAACAGGCTCACCTTGCGCCCGGTCAAAAGCGCAATAATTGCGATGCTTTCGGGAGTGCGCCCGCTGCCCTACGGTGCACGATGTGGATGGAGTGAGGGCGGATGACCGCCTCAGCGCCAGGCCAGCGTGATCGCCCCCACCTGCTCTCCAGCGCTGGGGCGGTCGCTCGCTCAGGGGCTTGACGAGCCGACCACGGCCGCCGCGCCAGCGGCGCGCGCATGCTGAGGAGCGGCTGCGGAGGCGGCTGCGCCCGGCGATTGCGCCTGTGTCGGCGGGGTATTGGTGGTCGCGCTGGCCTCGCCCGGACTCATCATCTGAGTAATGAGATCGGTTCGCGCTGAGGTGTTTGCCGCGCTGGCGCCAGCATGCTGCACTTGAAAAATCGTCACCCAGAAGAGGTGGTTCTGGAATTTGGCGGCCACGACGGAGTGAGCGATTGCCTGATTGATGATCGCCATGCCAAAGTTCTTCGCATCCACAGCCATGTCGCTGTCTTCGATGATGTAGTCTATCGTGTTCCAGTCATTGTGCAGATCGCCGTAGAGCACCGCATGGTCGGTCGCCACGTTCCAGTACATCTGCACATTCTGGAACGGCGCTCCATACGAGTCGCCCATGCCGCCGCTCGCATGCATGTCGAGCCAGAAATAGTGGCTCGCGACGACCGTGGATGAGCGGGGCGCGTTGGCGCTCATCCACTGCATCGCGGCGATCTCAGGCGCGACCCCGTCCGCCGTCAGATTCGTGGCGTTGTTCGGCCCCTGGTAGACGCCGATCATCATCAGCGCCACCAGCGTCGCGAGCGTCGCGGCGTTGAGCGCGGCGGGCCGCTGAGCGATGGCGGCGGCGGCGCGCTGCGGCTCCTCTGTCAGCCTGGCGATGGCGAGATCGGCCAGCATCGCCAGGTTGAGCGCAAGGAATGGCAGCAGCATGATGATGTAGTAGGTGAAGGTGACACCGCCGCGCGCCAGAAAGATCAGGTAGATCGTACCGGCTATTGCGAGCGACTGTACCAGCGGCTTTTTGCGGTAGAGGACCAGGTTCGCGAGCATGCTGGCGATGCCGCCAAGGGCTGTGACGACGTCCTGATTCGTCCATGCCAGCCATTGCTGGAGGAATGATCCCTGGGCGCCGCCGCGACTCGCCTGCGAGCGGAAGGTGTCGATCATGCTGACATGCGGCGCATTGCCTCCCAGCAGCGTGCCGGTGGGGAATAGTTCGTTCTTCAGCACGGCCACGAGGACGAATGTCGAGACGACCCCAATGGCGACATAGCTGAACACCAGCAGCATATAGCGGCGCTGAAAGGGCGTCACCGAGCGCCACACGCCATAGGCGAGGGCTGGAAAGAGGATGACAGCCGTTTCCTTCGAGAGCGCCGCGATGCCAAACGTCAGCGCGCTGGCCAGCAGGAAGCGCATCCGACCTTTGCTCACAACCAGGAAAAAGAATGAGATGACCAGCCACATCGCGGCGATATTGTCGAGCAGCACCTCACGCTGAAAGTTGACGCTCAGCGGGGAATAGGAGAAGAGCGCGGTCGCCAGCACGGCGGTCTGCCAGTGATGTGAGAGGCGCAGCGCAATCAGGTAGACGAAGATTGCGCTGACAGCATAGACGACGACCATGAAGACTCGTCCGGTGTTGATCGCCGTGCCAAAGGTGAAGAAGCCGCCGGTTAGCTCGCACCAGAGCGCGATGAGCGCCCATCCCAGAGGTGGATGACCGTAGTTGTAGGTATAGGGAGAGATACTCCCATGCACAACCGACCAGGCCGAGGCCATGTAGACACCTTCGTCACCCTGATAGCGTGGGTAGCCGAAGAGGTTCCAGGCATGCACGATGATGCCGACGAGCACGAGCATCGAGACGCGCGCAACATCCCACGCGGCTGCAGAGGAGTGGGTGAGCTGCTCGCGGAACTGCTCACGCGCGATTGGCATCCAGTTGGTGAGCCAGCGACGTGTCCGGCTGCCTTGCGCCTGTGTGACCACTCCCTCGACGATGCTCATGCGATGTCCTCCAACCGTCTATGCGCGCCGAGATGCGCCGTTTTCTCCCAGTTGGTCTGGTTGCGCGTCTGCCGCACGATGGCGCGCACGGAAGAGAATGCCAGCAGCCACTGATAGGGGAAGTAGCCAATGGCCGCGCTTGCCAGGGTCTTGAAAGAGATTTCATCGCCATGTGACTGCATGAACTCGACCAGACCAAGCATGTCAATCAGGGCCTGCAGCACGAAACCATAGAGCGGGATGAAGGTCAGCATGGTCAACGCGACGGGCAGCTTGACGAAGACGATCATGAAGAGCGAGATCGGCGTCAGCACCGCAAACAAACCCTGGAGAAATGGGGTGGTCAGGACGTATGCGGCCAGCGCGCGCTGGGAGAAGGTCGGCAACGCCCGCCAGTCTCCCTTGAGGAAGACCTGAAGGAACCCCTGGTGCCAGCGTGTGCGTTGTCGGATCAGGGACTTGATCGAGTCGGGTGTCTCCTCGCGCGTCACATGCTCATCGTCGCAGAGCACACGGATGCGCGCTCCATCCACACTCAGGCGGATGCCGAGGTCAGCGTCCTCGGTGAGGCAATCTTCATCCCAGCCGCCCAGACGGTTGAGCAGCGTGCGCTTCACGAAGACCGTATTGCCACCCAGCGGTACGATGCCCGACCAGCCAAAGAAATGCAGCGCCGACTTGAACCAGAAGTAGTATTCCAGCACATTGAGCGGGCTAAACCAGTGGGTGGCGTAGTTCATCAGTCGCACGCCGCCCTGCACGACTTCGACATTCTCATGCATCATCGTGGTGTTGATGATGTTGAAGATGTCGGCGTGTGGCTCGTCTTCGGCATCAAAGATCGTGACAACATCGTTCGTGGCGGCTTGCAAGCCCTTGTTGAGCGCGTGCGGTTTATTGACAGGGAGGTCCGCGAAAACGATCAGTCTGACATTCGATGTGCCGGGTTCGCGCAGTTTTTCGTGAATCGTCGCAATGGTGCCAGTGTCGCTGGCATCGCAGATGACGAAGATTTCCACCAACTCCTGTGGATAGCGGGCGGTGCAGACCTTCTCAATCGTCGCCGCGATCACCGATTCCTCATGGCGAGCTGGCAGCAGCACCGTGAACGATAACCTGGGCGCGACGAACTCTTCGGGGACGCGATTGAGCTGCGCTCGCTCAGGGGCTTCCCAGATGAAGAGCCGCATATGCAAGTTGAAGAGGCTCTGACCTGCCATCACCAGGATGATGAGTAAATAGAGCATGAATGGCAGTAGCAGCATCAGCGTGTATCCCACTCTCTTCCGTCAGGTTTCGCCGCTCGAATATCGCCAAACCAATCGTGTCGCTCAGTTCTGCACGTTCACCGAGTCTAGATAGAGCACGCCTGTGTATGGCGTCCCGTCTGATTCGCCGATGACCATGACCCCCAATTCGCGAATGGGCGCCGCCAGGTTCTTGGGCAGGGCATAGGTGACAGCCGTCCATGCGCCCGGATTCAGCGATGGAAAGGCGCCGCTCATCCAGGCCCAGGAGCCGTCGAGCGCATAGAGCGTGGCGAGCATGGGCGGCGATCCGGTGGGAACGTAGAGGTGTGCGGTGACGGTCGAACCTGGCCTGGCGCTCGGTGGCAATGTGACGTACACGAACGCCTTCTGCGACGGGCTGATCCCCGTCACCTGAACCTCCAGCGCGCCCTGGCCAGCGAATGTGTGCGTGTTATTCCACACAGCGCTCGTCGCGGCGCCCTTCGCATGCCAGCCATTCGTATCTTGCTCGAAGTTATAGGTAGCGCCATCGCTGAGGCCCGTCGCCCCTGACGCCTGAAGGCCGGGCGTGGGAACTCGCAGCGCGCCAGTGATGAGGCCAAAGTTGAGCAAACTCAGCAGCAGCGCAAGCACGCTGATGGAGAGGAGCGCGACGTAGCCCACATTTGCGGGACGCTGCACATGGGCGATGGCCTGTGCCACTCGCGAGCGCCTGGCCAGCCAGCCGCCGTCGCTGCGCCCCGCCGCGTGGCTTTCGACGACGCCATCAGCGGACGACACTCCGCTGGCGTCGTTAGCGGCGGCGCTGGTTTCTACGTCAGCGGCGGCGCTGGTATCCACAACGGTATCCACAGCGGCGGCGTCAGCGCTCGTATCTACGTCGGCCTCTACGTCGGTCTCTACGGTGTACTGAGCGACCAGCCCCGCCAGGTCTTGCTGCTCTGAAACCAGCGCCAACTTCGCCAGATAGATGTCTCCCGTTGCGTCCTCGTCGCGTGGTACTGAGCGGCGGGCGTCATCCGCGATGGCCGGGGTCGGCGCGCGCCCTGAAACCATTGTCATGCAGTTCCTCCTTCAAACGCCGAGCGTGATTGGCCTTACGGCAAAGACGCTCTGACAATGATTCCTGGCTCGCCATGCGCCACCATGCTCGCTGTTGGCGCATACAGGTAGGTCTGGCCGGCGCCAGAGTCATTGAGCATGACGCAGACGATTCCGTAGGCAGGGACGGTCACATGTGCGTTGGGCCACCCCGTGAACCAGGCTTGCGACTGGATGTCCACTGCGGCTGCCGTCGGGGCTTTGTTGATCAGCATCAGCGCGAGGTGGTGATGATCGCTGCTGGCGCTGGCGTAGAGCGAGACCGGGCCAGATGAGCCGCCGACCGGTATCATCTCAGGTTCCATATGTCGGTAGAGTTCCATGACACGCGAGAGCGGCGTTGGATCGCCGTGCGCGTCGAGCAGCATGTACGGCTGCTCGATCCCTTGCAGGCCGAAGAAGTCAATATAGCTGACATGCTCTTCGATGAGCGTCCCCAGGGTGTCGGCCCACCACAACGCGGTCGCCATCGGGGTGATCTGGGTGGCGCTGAGCGCGCTGGTGTTGATCTCCGTGACGCCAATCGGCAGCGCATGCCCCATGTCGTGCTGAATCTGATCCTGAAGCAGGGGTATCAGATAGCGCCATTCCTGGCTGGAGGAGAAGAGTAGCCCGACAGAATCAGGCGTTGCGCCGAAGGGGTAGCGATGGATAGTCACCCCATCGAGCAATTGCACATTGTGCGCTGATTCATACGACGCCACGCCGCGCAGAAAGCCATCCAGCCAGGGTGTCCCTGTCGCGTCGATTGGCGGCGCGTCCGGGCCGTTGTACTGGCTGATCTCTGGCCCCAGGATCTGGATGAGAGGATCAACGGCTTTCATGGCTGTCGCATAGGCGATGAAGTCGCGTACATAGTCGGCGACGGTATACGACGGCCCGATGAGGTCAGGCTCATTGCCGATAACCCAGAATTGGACAGGCATGGCAGGCGACCGGCCAGCGCGTAGCGGGCTTTTGGGGTTGTTGGTGTAGTCAACCAGCGCTGCGGCCTGCTGCGGCGTGCCGCCACTCAAGCGCACCTGTATCAGTGGCGCGGCGCCCGTCTGCTTCGCGAGCTGCAGGAACGCATCAACCTGATCGAGTGAGAGCGTATGCTCCTCACCCCAGGATCCGCCAGGAAAGCGCAGCATCGTCACGCCCATGGCGTCGACCGACTGTCGCATAGCGGCGCCGTAGAGCATAAAACCGCTTTGGCCATCCTGTGACATCGTCGCGTTCGAGGGAAAGGCATTGACGCCGAAGACATACGGGCTGTGCGGCGCCGCCGTGCGGAGATCGATGGTGGCCGGTTGCTCGTTCTCGACGTGAACCGTGAGCGTTTCGCTGAGTCCCGACGCATCCGCGATGGAGCGAACGCCGAAGGCGAGCAGGCAGAGGATCAGGACGGCGGCGACGGGAACCCGCAGCCGTTGCCAGCGCGACTTGCCTGGCCGCGCATAGACTCCGGTACCGATCAGCGTGGGCGTTCGCCGCTCGTTCGTCGCTGGTTCGGTCGGTGGCGTGGGGTCCAGAGCCGGGTCAGCGTGAGAAGGTTCGTCTACGGTGGGCGTCTCTGGCGTTCCTGACTGTGCCATGCCTGCTCGTCTCACTCTTCTAGCGAAAAGTAGCGAAAATGCGCCCTGAGTGTGAGGAGCGGCGCTTTCCTATTCGTCCCTGGTCGTCAGCGGGTAGCCGTAGTTCGTCAGCGTATGGGCCTCAATCGCAGTTAGTCTATCGGCTCGCGCGAGACGCGCTCAAGATAACTGGTATCATGTTGCGCTGACTTCGGTATCTACGGGCAAAAGTCGGGCTAATTCACCGCATTTTGCCAGGTCCGGCGCGCGACAGGCGCGGGCGCTCCCACTATAATGGCTGGAAGATGGAGCGCAGAGATCGCCGGAACACCCACGCTCGCGAAGGATCGTTGAAGCGCGTCTGACCGCTCTCTGGCGTGGTGGCAATCGCGTTGTATTGGTGGCGCTGTCCGTGGCGCAGGGTAGGCGATGCGATGATCGATAGTGATGTGGGTCTGCTCACAGACGAAACCACGCGATCACGCGGGCGTCCCGGCTCAGCGCGTCCCTCCTCGCCAAGGTTTCAGTCGCCAGTGTGGTTGGTCGCGGCGGCGGAGATGGTAGCGGTGGGCGTCATCGCCTTCCTGGTGCGCATCCTCGGCGTCACGCGGCAGAGCCTGTGGCTCGACGAGGCGTATAGCGTCTACGTCGCCTCACACCGCCTGCCGCAGATTCTTCGCTTCACGGTCAGCTCCGACGCCCACCCACCGCTCTACTACCTGCTCTTGCACACCTGGATGACGCTGTTCGGCCCATCGGCGCTGGCGGTTCGCTGGCTTTCGCTGCTCGCGAGCGTCGCTGCGGTCCTCGTCACGTATCTGGTGGGGCGCGTGGTCGCGTCGCATCGGGCGGCGTTGCTCGCGGCGACGTTCATGGCGCTGTCGTCGTTCCAGATTTGGTATGCGCAAGAGGCGCGCATGTATGCGCTGACCACGCTGGCCACGGTGGTCGCGCTGCTAGGGCTGGTGTGCGCGCTCAGCAATCGCCAACGCGGATCGTGGCCCTGGGTTGTCTACGCGGGCGGCATGCTCATCGGCATGTATCTGGATTACAGCGCATTCTACGTATTGCTGGCGGTGCTCGCCTGGTTCTGGCTCGATGGTCGCCGCCGTCAGGGCGTGAGCAGGCCTTTTATCGTCAGCACCGGGGCTGTGCTGGTGGGGTACCTGTTCTGGCTGCCGTCGTTCGTGGGGCAACTGCGCGCGCTGGGTGGCCTGACGGCGTGGATCAACTCCGCGACTGGCACGGGTGTGCTCAATAGCCTGACCGATTTCTACTTCAACCAGACCAATCTCTCGGAGGCGTCTGGCACACTTGTCGCGATCCTGGCCATCGGGGTGAGCATCGCGCTCACCGCATATGCCCTGTGGGTTCCGCGCCGCAGCGCCTGGTATACGTTGTTGGCGCTGTGGGTCTGCTGCCCGCTTGCGCTGGGCCTGCTCTCGGAGTTTTTCAATCACCCCATCACCATCGCGCGCGCCATGATGGTCGTGCAGCCAGCGCTGCTGCTGCTGCTGGCGATGGCGATCGATCGCCAGATCGCCGAGATGGCGGCGAGTGGCTTCCAGCGTGTGAGCGCGGTCGTGCTCGGCCTCTTGCTCGCCGCGCTGGTGTGGGGCAACGTGACGGCGCAAGTCACCGCCAATACCACCACGGTCAAGGAGGATTGGCGTGGCGCCGCCGCCATCGTCTCCACTCACCAGCAGCCCGGCGATCTGATCCTCTTCAACGCCTATTTCAGTCAGATGCCATTCGACTACTACTACCATCAGACCGCGCAGGCGGAGCAGCGCGCCGTGGCGGAGCGCGGCTATCTGCTCGAAGAGTCGCTCCTCTATGCCGATCTCACGCCGGGCGTCCAGGGTGTGCAGTCTGCGGCTGAACTCGAAAGCTATGGTCGGGTGTGGCTCATCGAGAGCCATGTATCTGCGCCCGGCGCGCCGCCGGGGCTTGCGACGCACTTCCGATTGGTGTCAGAGCAGCAGCTCACGGGCGTGACGGTTTATCTCTATGTGAAGTCAGCGTAGCGTCATTGGTTCGCAAAGGGGCGGTTCGATGAACGCTGATAAGCAGATCAAGGCCGCCGTCATCAGCGCGTGCATGCTGCTGGCGCTGGCTGCGCTGATTGCGGGAAGCAACGCGGCAGGGAATCCGACGGCGCCGCCAACCACGCGATTGACCATGGCGTCGGAGTTGCTGGCGGGCGGTTTTACCTCTGGGCCACGTCGGCAATTGACGGTTTCGCATACCGCCGCCAGCCCAGGCAAGGCGAGCGGGCATATGAATCTCAGCGCCAGCGTGGCTGTGAAAAACCTCGGCCAACAAGCATTTACTGTGGCGAAGGGCGAATTCTATCTGTCTGCCCTGGGTGACACTTTGAGTCATCTGAGCGGCTCCAGCGGGGCGATCATCGGTGGTTCGGCGCGGCCAGGCGCGCAGGTGTCGGGTGTGCTGACCTTCGACATTCCCACCGATGCGGCGCCGTATGTCACGCTGGTAGATCGCCCACAGACCGGTGAGGCGCCGCTCACGATTCCCCTGGGCAAGAGCGCGGCCACGAGTGTCAGTGTTGTCGGAGCCAGCGTCCTCGCGAGCAATCCTGCGGCTGCCAACGGCAACACGGTGGAGGATACGTTTGCGCGCGCCGACCAGGCTGGCTGGGGGACCACCACCAATCCTGATGGCGTCAGCGCCGTCACCTGGGGCATGGACGGCGCGGGGCAGCCTGCCGTCAGCGTCAGCGGCGGGGTCGGCGTCTTCGGCTACCCCGGCGGCGTCAACCAGATCGGCATCGCCGCCGCAGGCAGCACGCTCTACAACGGCGGTGACTCGCTGATCGCCTTCTCGCTGAGCGCGGTGGGGCAGGCGACCCCCTACACCGTGCAGAACGCCTGCCTCAACAAATCCTGCTACTACGGCGCGCGGCTGCATACCGCGCAGCGCACGCTGGAGCTGGCGCGGCGGCAGGGCGGCGGCACAGGCGTGCTGGCGAGCGTGCCCTTTAGCGCGAGCGCGAACACGCTCTACTGGCTGCGGTTGCAGGTGACGCCGGGAGCGACGCCGGGGACGCCGACGCTGCTCCAGGCGAAGGTCTGGGCGGATGGCAGCGCCGAGCCGGGCTGGCAGGTGAGCGCGAGCGACCCGCAGCCGCTGGCGAGCAACCTGATTGGGACGGGGGGCAGTTGGGATGGGGCGGGGGTAGGGCAGAGCATCCGCTACACCTGCTACGCCTTTGCCAGCAGCGGGCTGGCGAGCGCCTGTGGCAATGGCGGCGCAACGCCGACACCCACGCCGACCGTGACCAGCACGCCGACCGGCACGCCGACCGGCACGCCGACTGGCACGCCATCGCCCACTCAGACCGTGACGCCGACGCCAACCCCTGCTGGGAATGCGAATGCGGTGGAGGATACGTTTGCGCGCGCCAACCAGGCGGCTGGGGAACCAGCACCAATCCTGATGGCGTCAGCGCCGTCACCTGGGGCATGGACGGCGCGGGGCAGCCTGCCGTCAGCGTCAGCGGCGGGGTCGGCGTCTTCGGCTACCCCGGCGGCGTCAACCAGATCGGCATCGCCGCCGCAGGCAGCACGCTCTACAACGGCGGTGACTCGCTGATCGCCTTCTCGCTGAGCGCGGTGGGGCAGGCGACCCCCTACACCGTGCAGAACGCCTGCCTCAACAAATCCTGCTACTACGGCGCGCGGCTGCATACCGCGCAGCGCACGCTGGAGCTGGCGCGGCGGCAGGGCGGCGGCACAGGCGTGCTGGCGAGCGTGCCCTTTAGCGCGAGCGCGAACACGCTCTACTGGCTGCGGTTGCAGGTGACGCCGGGAGCGACGCCGGGGACGCCGACGCTGCTCCAGGCGAAGGTCTGGGCGGATGGCAGCGCCGAGCCGGGCTGGCAGGTGAGCGCGAGCGACCCGCAGCCGCTGGCGAGCAACCTGATTGGGACGGGCGGCAGTTGGGATGGGGCGGGGGTAGGGCAGAGCATCCGCTACACCTGCTACGCCTTTGCCAGCACTGGGCTGGCGAGCGCCTGTGGCAATGGCGGCGCAACGCCGACACCCACGCCGACTGTAACCAGCACGCCCACGCCAACCATGACACCGACCACTTCGCCCACGCCCACGCCGACGCAGACCACCACGCCGACGCCGACGTCCACGCCCACGGGCATGCCTTCCATCAACCGCGTCTGGTTGACTGGCGGAGTTGGCGAGCCGTGGGGTACGGCGATTGATGGGCAGGGGAACGTGTGGTTCGCCGAGCCAGGCTGCGACTTTGGCCCAACTTGCTCAGCGTCGGCGCCTCCCGGCCAGATTGGCGAGCTACCAGCCGGATCAGGGTCGCCGAGGTTCTGGACGCTGCCAAACATCACCGGGAATCAGCCTATCTTTGTGGCGCTGGATGGCTCAGGCAACGTTTGGTTCACGACGCCAGACAACAGCATGATCGGCGAGTTCTCGCCAGCGACACAGACCTTTGTAGGGCAGTGGGCCGTGACGCCGAACTCAGGCCCCTGGGACCTTAGCTTCAACCATGGCGCGCTATGGTTCACCGAGCGGCTGGTCTCGGCTATCGGCAAATTCGACCCCAGCACGCATACCTATCAGGACTTCCAGACGCCCAGCGCCAACAGCAATCCCTATGGCATCGCGGGCGCCGACCCGGTGAACGCCAACCTCGTCTGGTTTACAGAGAACAATGACGCGGTTGGCAAGATTGGCGTCATCAACACCACGACCAATGCGATCTCTGAGTATTCCATCCAGGCGCAGCCGCTCTCTGGCCTCACTCCCCACCTGCTCGCGATTGATGCGCAGGGCAATCCATACTGGACGGAGGGCTGGGTGCGAGCGGTGGGCAAGCTCAATGTGAGCCTTGCCAGCCCCACGAGCTGTGGCGCGAGTTCTGGCGACTGTGTTGGCGTCACCGAATATGCCCTGGGCGCAAGCTCCAGCGCATGCTCAGGCGATCACATCTCCGGCATCACGCTGCAAGGCGGCGGGTCCACGGTGTGGGTGACGGACGCGCTCGCCTCGCAGGTGGGCGTTCTCACGCCCGCGACCGGCGCCGCCACCTTCTACTCGCTGTCGTCGTGTGGCAGCCATCCGCACGATGGACTCAACCAGGACCCGCAGGGAACTATCTGGTGGGATGAGGAGTTTGACAACGCGCTGGGCGATCTCACCCGCTAGAGTCTGTTATGAACCTGTCTAGAATAGCCAGAAACGCTGCAGGAATCGCCGCCTCTTCTACGTATTGCGGGCAAAGCGGTCAATCGGAACGGCGAAAGCCCACTCAGACGTCAGCGATTCTACGGCGTTCACGGTCAGGTCATAACAGGCTCCAGAGAGGCGTTCCATGCGGACCAAATTGCTCAGCACAGGCGATCTTACGTCCGTTCCGCCTTTGACAGAGGGAGCGGCGCCAAGTAGACTGAGAGTGGGCGGTGACGCGATACGTGGTCCCAACCCCAGGCATTCAGTTCACGTGACCGCTGAAGACATGAAGGCGTGTCAACAGCTCCTCCGAGCGCAGAGCATACCCCAGGCGGTGGCGGCGCGTGCTCGGATCACACTGAGAGCCAGCGTATGATCAATTTCCTCAGCACGCTCACCGTCACGCACGTCGTGCAAGGCATCATTATCGGCGCTGTACTGGCGTTTCTCACGGCACAGGTCATTATGAGCGCAGTGGTTAGATCCATCACCACGACCGTCAACGGGTGGAGCATCATCTTGAAAGCCGGCCAGCCCGGCAATGGCATTCTCCTGCGGGCCGCATGCGCGAGAACCCTGCCCGCCGTCAATGTGGTGGAAGAGGCGGCGTACTGGACGACGACCCATGACAGCGCGGGGCAGCGGCTGAATGGCCAGCGCGATTACGTCCTGCATTTTCCGGCAGGGCAGCTCCCGCCGAACGAGGCCTTCTGGTCGCTGACCATGACCGATGTTGTGGGGTTCATGGCGCCTAACTCGATCAATCGCTACAGCCTCGGCAGCCGCTCCGGCCTCGCGCCGAACGACGATGGCTCCATCGACCTGTATCTGCAGCGCACTTCCCCCGCAGGGTGCGAGTCCAACTGGCTGCCGACGCCGAGCGGCAATTTCAAGCTGATGCTGCGCGCGTATCTGCCTGGCCGTGCGATCCTCGACGGCGCGTACCACGTGCCGCCAGTGAAGAGAGTGGCATGAAAGGGCGCTGATATGGCTGATGTGAACCGGTTGATTCTGAAATACGCCTATCCCATTACCTTCGTTATCCTGGCCATCCTCGCCTGGGCCGTCTACCGGCAGTTCTCCACTGGGGGGAGCGGGCTGATCGGGTACGTCGTCGTGATTGTCCTCGTCTGGATAGTCGGCGCGTGCGTGTTCCTGTATTTTTGGCCGACGATCACCTACAGCGCCTTCAAGCGCGCGATCGTGCAGCATGGGCTTGGCGGCGGCCCCATCCCCATCAATACGCTCTATGCGACGCCCACGCGCGCTTCGCCCGCCGCGTCAACCGGCAGCTTGTTGGCCACCGGGACCGACGATGTGCTCTACGTCGGCGGCTGGCTCGACCTCTCACAGGGGCCGCTCGTGTTGCATGTGCCAGACATGGCGGGCCGGTATTACAGCGTCCAGTTCACCGACCCCTCGGACGGCGCGGATTTTGCCTACGTCGGCACACGCGCCACGGGAACTGCGGCGGGCGCGTACCTCATCAGCGGGCCGGGCTGGAAAGGATCGGCGCCACAGGGTATGACCCAGATTGCTTCGCCGAACAAGTCGGTGGGGGTGATCGGCCGTGTCATGGTCGAGAGCGAGCGTGATCTCCCGACCGCCTACGGGCTGGCGCAGCAGATACAGCTCACCCCACTCAATCACGACAAATACGGCGTTTAGCGGATTTTCAGGGGCGATAAATGAGCGTAGAAGGCGCTCGCGTTTGCTCCACACTATCTGGAGGAGGGCTGCGCCATGGAAGCTAGGTCTGCCGCTCAGCAGATAGACGACATCATCAAGAAATCGGGTGACTGGCGGGGCGAGATGCTCGCGCGCCTGCGTGCGCTCATCCAAGATGCCGACCCTGCCATGGTTGAAGAAGTGAAGTGGAAAAAGCCGTCTCGACCCGAGGGTGTCCCCGTTTGGTCGCATGCGGGAATCATCTGCATGGCAGATATCCTCAAGCATGCCGTGCGGCTGACCTTTCCAAAGGGCGCTCAGCTACAGAATCCGAGCGCGCTTTTCAATACGCGCCTCGACAGCAGAACTGTCCGTGCCATCGACTTCCATATGGGTGACATGGTTGATGAGGCAGCCTTACGCGCGCTCATCCTTGACGCGGTGGAACTAAACCATTCAAAAGCGCCGTAGCTTTCAGTATACGAGGTTCATCTTTCACGATGACTGTTTTGATCGTTTGTTGAGCACATACTGCACCGACGGACTGATTGGCTTATCTGTACGGTGAATACAGCCGATCCAACAGCACGGTCGGCGGATACCCTCTTTGAGTTCCGTGCGCACCCGCTCGACATGCTGCTGTCTCGTTTCCGGTTTCTTTACGGAGATGGTCCAGCAGATCCACTCATTGCGCGCAAGCGGCGTCAGATCCTCCCAGGCCGCGAGCGCCTCGGCGTCAGCAGCGAGGGTGGTTCGTAAGTCCTCTGGTACGTCGTGGGCAACGCCGCCAGAGATGGTGTTCTTGGTCATACTCATAAGCCTATATTGACACAAACAGCCGTCTCTCGCAAGGATTGCAAGCACACGGCAGGGCCTGTCCTCCAAGCGTTGAAAGGGGGCGTGAAAGCTTCAAAATGCAAACACGGGGCATCTCGCTATCTGCAACTGTAAAACTCGCGCGCCGCTGTTCGGTGGCAGAAGGCGCAGGCCAGCGGAACCGAGTGTTCCACTGGCCTGCGCGCAGTCTGATGGGCTGTGAGGCTATTTGCTCCACTCCACCGAGTGGATGTACACGGAGCCGTTCACGATACTGCCTGGATGCGCCATCAACTGCAAGCCAAGCTGAATGGTCGTGTTGGCCAGATCGCTGGGAGCCGACAGCATCACCTGATTCCAGCCTGGTTGCAGCGTCTGGTAGCGATTGGGGCCGATCCATTGATAGTCGCTGTCGCTCATGACATAGGGGCGCGCCATCACGCTGCCGACGCCTGCGGGCACGAACACGTTGAACACAATCCTGGGTTCCGCGACTGTGGTCAGATGCGTGCGCACGGAGACGTAGGGATAGGTTTGCGCGGTCAGGCCGCTGAGCTGCATCTGGAGCGCGCCCGTGGTCGTGGCGCTGGCGCGCACGCCCCGCAGCGCCACGATCTGGCTCCCGTTCGCTTGCCAGCCATGCGTCGCGCCATCGTCGAAGGTAAAGAGCGTGGAGACGCCAGCGACGGGTGTCGCGCTGGCCGGAACCTTCGGCGTCGCGGCGGTCCCCGTCGCTGTGGCTGCGGATGTGGCGCCCGAGGTCGAGCCGTTCGGAGCGTTCGCCACTGGCTGCGTGGGCGTTGTCGCAGCGGTCGTTGTGGATTGGGTTGGCGTTGACTGGCCGCCGCTGGCGCGCGCCTGAGCGAGCGCAGCGAAGAGCGTCTGCCCCTGAGCAGTGGGCTGGTTGTTCGCGTCAATCAGGTCGAAGCCCTGATTATTGGTCGCGACGTACTGCATGGCGGCGACCACGCCATTCACGGAGTTGGCGACGAGCGTATCCAGCGCCGACTGTGTCCACTGGCGCATGTACGCGCTATTGGTGTAGCGCGGGTCCTGCTGCGGATCGAGATTCCACTCCGTAATCATGATCGGGATGAGCGAGCCGATGGCCGCCTGCACCGCCTGATTTGTCTGCGCAATGTGTGTTGACCAGTTTGCGATGTGGCTCAGGCAATAGCTGTCCGATTCGCTGGTGTTGCAGACGTATTCATGCCAGCTATTGAAATCTGGTCGTGGTGAGGCGTTCTTGTCGAAGGTCGCGATGTAGCCTGGGTTGTATTGGAAGTTGACCGGGCCAATGAACTTGTAGGTTGGCGCCATCGCCTTGAGCTTTGGCACGGTGGCGTTCCACGCTGCGGTGTAGCGTGTGACATCGACGCCTGCCAGGTCCTCTTCGTTGCCAAACTCGACGTAGACCGTGCTCGATCCGAACACGCTCTGCGTCAACTGCAGCAGATGCGCATCGTCCTGGGTCACGTTGGCGTCTGTGGCGCCGTGTACGATGACCAGCGGAGCGGCGCCGACATTCTTGATGGACTGGAGCGCCGCGACCTCAACATCATCGGGCAGCGTGGAGCGGAACGGCATGCGAATGATCGCCATCCCCTGCTGCTTGAGAAGCTGCTGTGTCGCCGCGTTCTGCAGCAGTTGATCGTGTGAGTCGAACAGGGCCATATTGGCGCCGAAGAGCGGCGGCGAGGCATGTGGCGTTGGCGAGGAAGCGGCATGGCTCTGCCGCAGTGGGTTCAGGATATACGCCGCTGCCAGCGCCAGCGCGATCAGCGCAAACGTCAGCAGTCCCATCCAGGCATGTCGGCGGTGTGTCAGACCATGTCGCATGTGCTACCCTCTCTCGGCTCGCGCCGCCTCCCTGGCGGCGCACGATCCCCCAGCAAAAGCGCGTCGGTCGAGCAGGCGCGTTTTGCACAAGACGAGGGTAGGCGAGTAGTACCAGATGAGCAACCCCGATAGCCTATGAGTCCAGCCGGGCGGTGTTGAGTCGGGTCTGATACGTTATAGAGCGTTTGCATGCTCTCATCCAACCGTCATACAATCATTGCCCCACGATCATCCAACCACTTGCCAACCGTGCCCCAACCATCTCCTGGCTGTCCGGCTGAGCGCACACGCCAGCGCGCACGTAGCGGCGCCTGCTGAGCGCATGGCGGTAGCGCAATGGCCGTATGCTTGCCATGATGATACGAACGGCGTGCCTGATGATACCTCACAGCACTATCGGCTGAACACGCGAGAATCAATACTTGCGATGTGCGGTACGTGTATTTCTGCGTGACGCGCATCGACAGATCAGCGGCGCCTGTGGGCAGAGGCGCAAAGACCGGATAGGAGAAATATCCGCCGCAGCTTTCACTACCGCCTGAGATTCGGAAGCCCGCAGCCCAAGGTAATGGATTCTCATGGGAAAGAAGAGCCGACGGAGACACAACAAGGCGATGGGTAAGCAAACGAAGGCTCCGAGCATCGAAGCGCCTATGACTTCGCTACCGCAGAACCTGGCCACTCGGCTGCTCTACATCCAGCAGCGAATCGAGGCGCTGGACCGGCTGTACAACGAGGAAGTGTCGAACCTGAAGAAGGATGTCGCGGAGATCAGCGTGGAGTTTGTGCGGCAAGCGCAGGCGCAGGGGCGTCCTGGCGTCGGCGTGCCAGAGCCTGCGGCGCAGGAACGCGCTGACGGCCCTGAGGAGATGATGGCGTCATCTCCTGATGCGTGAAAGCTCTGGTTGTTCGCGCCGCGCCATGCGCTGACCGATGGCATTGTCGAAGCTGAACTCGTGACGAGGTTGAGGGGCATGGATAGTCTCGACGTTAGACCTGAACGTATACAGGACAGTTCCACCCAGATGCGCTGCTCCGTTGGCATCATGGCGTACAACGAGGCCTCCAACATCTCGAACGCCATCACGAGTATTCTGGGGCAGCGCTCGGCGCTGTTTGAGCTACACGAGATCATCGTCGTGGCCAGCGGGTGCACGGATGGCACGGTGGCTATCGTCACCGAACTCGCCAGGAGCGAGCCGCGTGTGCGCCTGGTGATTCAGGAGCGGCGCGAAGGCAAAGCGTCGGCGATTAACCTGTTTCTCGCCAAGGCGACCGCGCCGCTGCTCATCATGGTCAGCGCCGATGTCATGCTCAAGGATGGCGCATTCGATCTGCTCCTGGCGCCGTTCCAGGACAAGACGATCGGCATGGTAGGCGCCCATCCGGTGCCGGTGAACGATGACCAGCAATTTCTGGGCTACACCGTTCACCTCCTGTGGGAGCTGCACGACCGTGTCGCGCGCGAGTCGCCCAAGCTGGGCGAGGTGGTCGCATTTCGCAACGTAGTGCCGAGCATCCCGACCGACACGCCGGTTGACGAGATCTCCATCCAGGCGCTTGTCACACAGCTTGGCTACCGCCTGATGTACGAACCACGAGCCGTCGTGTACAACCGTGGCCCCACCACGGTCAGCGATTTCCTGCGGCAGCGTCGCCGCATCTACAGCGGCCACCTGCGCATTCAGCAGCAGCAGGGCTACAGCGCCTCGACGATGAGTGTCCCACGTGTGCTGCGGGCGCTATTCGCCTCACAGCCGTTCACGACCCCGCGCGCTGCGCTCTTTACCGTCGGAGCGATGGGGCTGGAGGGGACGGCGAGGCTGTTGGGCGCCTATGACTTTGTGCTGCGGCGCCAGCATCATCTCTGGCAGATCGCGGCGACGACGAAGAATCAGATCGTCGAGGTCGCGAACGCGACGACCTGGCAGAGTGTGCTGGTCTTTCACGTCGTTGGCTTCCACCAGCACGAGATCGAGCTGGGCGGGCGGGGCATCCAAAACCTGCTGCAGCAGGTGACGTTGCGCATGCGGCGTCGCCTCGGCGTGGATGGGTCAATCGCCCAGGAACGCAGCGGCACGATCATCGTACAGGCGCAACTCGACCGCGACGCCGCCGAGCAATTGGCGCGCGCGCTGATCGAGGACATTGCGACATCGGGCATCCATGTGAGTGGGCGCCCTGAGAGTATCGCTGTCGAGGTCGCTTGCGGCATCATCGCGTTCCCGCAGGCAGGCGTCGCACTGACAACGTCGGTCGCCGCGACAGCATAACAAGTTGTAGCCGCTGACGCGGCATGGATCAACAGGGAGATGGCTATGGGTATGCAGAAAGTGCTGACCCAGATTCCAGTATTGCAAGCGTCCTATATCAGCGGGCATCCATTGATGGCGCCGGTGAATATCACGGTGAGCGTCAGCTATCGCTGCAATTCGCGCTGCAAGACGTGCAACGTGTGGCTGCTGCCCAATGATGACTTTACGGTTGACGAGTGGGATCGCACTTTCCAGTCGCTCGGACGCGCGCCCTATTGGTTCACCTTCAGCGGCGGCGAGCCTACGCTGCGCAAAGACCTGCCTGAGATGGTGGCCAGCGCGTACAAATATTGTCGCCCTGGCATCATCAACATCCCCACCAATGGCATCCAGGACAAGATCATCCCTGGTCGGGTTGAGAAGATTCTGGCGGCCTGCCCGGAGAGCGAGGTCATCATCAACCTCTCGCTCGATGGCGTGGGGGCGAATCACGACCGTGTGCGTGGCGTGAAGGGCAACTTCGAGCGCGCGATGCGGACGTATGCCGGCCTGAAGGCGCTCAAGGGCCGCTACCCGAACTTCACGCTAGGGGTGCATTCCGTCCTCTCGAACTTCACGATTGACTGGTTCCCGGAACTGTGCGAGTTCGTTCAGCAGGAGCTGCAGCCAGACCAGTACATCACGGAGATTGCCGAGGAGCGCGTCGAGCTTGATACGGTCGGCCTCGGCATCACCCCCTCGGTGGAGAAGTACAGCGTCGCCATTGATACGCTCGTCGCGAGCCTGAAAGACCAGCAGGCGCACGGCATCTCGCGGGTGACGCAGGCGTTCCGCAAGCAGTACTACGAGATCGTCAAACGGACACTGCGCGAGCATCGGCAGATCATCCCCTGCGCCGCCGGAGTCGCTTCAGCGCAGATCGCGCCGAACGGCGACGTGTGGACCTGCTGCATCCGCGCCGAGTCGATGGGCAACCTGCGCGACTACGACTACAACTTCTCGAAGGTCTGGCAGTCGGCCCGCGCGGATGAGCTACGGCGCAGCATCAAAGCGGGTGAGTGCTATTGCCCGCTCGCCAATGCGTCCTATACCAACATGCTTCTGCATCCACCAACGGTGGCCAAGGTCGTGCGCGAAGTGGCGATGGGCGCCATCTCAGGCTCCCATACGGCGCCGCATCAGCCAGAGAATCGCCCCGGAGCCGCTGCGCTGGCGAGCGCGGGTGGCGGCGAAAGCGTGTAGAAGCGCGCTTCCATACATGGCGAGACCCACAACCGCGCGGTTGTGGGTCTCGCCTGTTGCGCGGGGTAGTGGCGCCGCAGACGGACGCGCCGCTACGACGCCGTCGCCGGAGCTGGCTGCGGGACCGCCGGGGTGTTCTCGCGATACCAGAGGGCTGCCTGGCGGACACCATCGCGGAGCGGCGTCTTCGGGGAGAAGCCGAGGATGTCACGCGCGGCCTGAATGGAGTGCCGATTGTCTGTGCCGAAGAGCTTGACGCCCAGGCGCGTGACGATTGGCTGGCGACCCGTCTTGACGATGGCCTCGACGCGCTCGGCTCCCCAGGATGCCGCATACAGCGCGGAGTAGGGGATGTGCATGCGCGGCGGTGGCGCGCCTAGCTCGTCGGCGATGGCGCGCAGCATATCCTCCTGAGTGATCGGCTCATCGTTCGTGATGTTGAAGGCGCGGCCAACCGCATCGGGATGTTCGGCGGCGAGCAGCAGCCCTCGCGCCACATCGGTGACATAGACGAATGGCAGCGCGTTGTCGCCTCGGCCCACAATGATACCTGAGCCGTGGGCCACGCGATCAGCCATGCGCGCGAAATGCAGCCGGTCGCCAGGGCCGAAGAACGTGCCGGGCCGGATGATGACGGCGGGCAGATGTTCTTTGGCGATGAGGCGCTGCACCAGCAGGTCCCCTTGCGTCTTGGTCACAGCGTATGGCTCACGGAATGGCCGCAGCGGAAAATCCTCACGCGCCGGGCTGCCAAGATTCATGCCATACACGGTCCACGAGCTGATGTGCACGATTCGCTTGACGCCTGCGGCCATCGCCGCGCGGCAGACATTCGCGGTCCCGGTGACGTTGACGTCGAAGTAGTCTGACAGCGGCAGCCAGAGGCCCATCATGCCCGCGAGATGGAACACCAGATCAACGCCTTCCATGGCAGGCGTCAGCGTCGCTGGCTGGCGGATATCGCCACGATGAATCGTGACATTGCGCGCCTCCAGGCGACTGGTATCCTCATTGACCAGGGCAAACGCATGGATATCGTGTCCGCGTTCCCGCAGCGCGGTAATCAGGTGGCCACCCAGCAGGCCAGACGCCCCGGTAATCAACGTTCGCATGCGATGAGACTCCTTCTAGCCGGTCGCGCGTGGGATGGGGTTGCTAGCGGCTCTGAAACCAATCAACGCTCAGGCGCACGCCTTCATCCACAGCGACGCGCGGATTGAATCCAAGCTGCTGCCGCGCTTTGGTAATGACAAACTGGTTTTCGCCCCCCAGAAGCTGGAGGCCGTAGCGCATCAGTGGCGGCGGAGACTGCCGATGCAGCGATTTCGCCATGGTCTCCGCCGCTGCCCCGGCGGCAAGCGCGGCATGGTAGGGGATGTGGCGATGCGGTGGCGCGACGCTGAGGTCTTTGGCGATGAGGTCGAGGTAGTCTGTCTGGGTGACACGCTCGTCATTGACGAGCAAATAGGCCTGCCCCACCGCCTGCGGAGCGTCAGCCGCCTGCATGATGCCACGAGCCACATCCGCGACATAGATCAGTGGAATGTGATTCTGGCCAGAGCCAATCACCACCATGCCCTGCCGCCGAATCATGTCGGCGAATCGCCCGAAGCTGGCGGCGTCGCGCGGTCCATAGATCCAGCCGGGGCGGACAATCGTCACCTGCGCGCCCTCCTCACGGATCAGGCGCTGCAACAGCCGCTCGCCAGCAATCTTGGTCTGTGTGTAGGGATTCGGCTCCTCGCGTACAGGCGCCGTCTCGTCCGCCAGCCCCCCAACGTCGTTGCCGTGAACGGTGATGGAACTGACATGCACCAGACGGCGGACGCCAGCGGCCATCGCCGCCCGCGTGAGCGCCTCTAACCCGCTCACGTTGATCGCCGTATACTCGTCCACTGGCCCCCACGGCCCCGTCTTGGCGGCGCAGTGCAAGACCACATCAACACCGCGCGTCGCCGGAATGAGCGAGGCAGTGTCTTTGAGGTTTCCATAGCGCAATTCGACGCCCTGCGCCTGGAGCCGATTGGTGTCGTCTTCGGGCTGGACGAACGCGCATACACGGTCGCCGCGTTCTATGAGCGCGTCTACGAGATGGCTCCCCAGCAACCCCGTCGCTCCTGTCACCAGGATCATTTCAGTCGCCTCTCTGGCTAGATGACAACCTGCTTCTCGATGCTACGGCGCCGCGCCCGGCGGCGTCGGTATCGAACGTATCATGCGCGCCCACCCATCGTATCTTTCATGCGACTGCGCGGCGGCGCCAGCCGACAGTGGCGCCGCGCCGGGGACGCTGGCGGTTGCAACCGCGCCCGAGGGCCTGGCGGCCCACAACCCCACCTGCGTGGGTCCAGGAGCGATCATCTTCGTCTGCGGACCCGCGCAGGCGGGGTTGTGGCGACCGCAGTCGCCTTGAGGCGCGGTTTCAACCGCCAGCCTGCTCGCTGGTTGCGGCGGCCAGCGTGGCAGGTATACAATACCGGGGCTTGCCCAATGAGCAGGCGCGCGAAACGCTCACGCGCCTATTTTCGCTGCCTCGCTCGAAAGAGAGCCATGCCCTGTGTCTGAATATCCTGAGTTGATGACGCGAGACCTGCCTCGCGGAATGCGCCTGGTTGACGGTGGTGTCACCGCTGCGCCAGGGTTCCGCGCGGGGAGTGTCTCCTGTGGGGTCAAGTCCGCTGACGGCACGCCTGACCTCGCAATGCTGGTCGCCGACGGACCCTGCGTCACCGCTGGCACGTTCACGACGAGCCGTACCCCGTCGCACACGGTCATCCTGTGCAAGGAACACCTTGCCGCGACCGATGGGGGCGCGCAGGCGGTCGTCGTCAATAGCGGCAACGCCAACTGCTCGAACGGCGAACGCGGCATGCGCGATGCGCGCCAGATGGCGGCGTTGGCGGCGCAGAAGCTGGGCATAGACCCACACCGGGTTATGGTCTCCTCGACGGGCATCATCGGGCGTCCCCTGCCCATGGAGAAGATCACCGCAGGCATCGGCGATGTGCAGGTGGCCGCTGACGGTGGCGCCGATTTCGCGCAGGGCATCATCACCACCGACACGCGCGTCAAGACGATCGCCATCGAGTTTGAGGTGGGCGGCGTGACCGCGCGGCTGGGCGGCTCGACCAAGGGCGCAGGCATGATCTATCCCAACATGGCGACGATGCTCTGCTACCTCACCACCGATGTCGCCGCCGACGGCGCATGGCTCCAGGAGCAACTGAGCGCGGCTGTGGGCGATTCCTTCAACATGATTTGCGTGGACGGCGATATGTCCACCAACGATACTGTGCTGCTCTTCGCCAATGGCGCGGCGGGCAACGAGCCGCTGCGGGCGGGCGCGCCGGGGGCCGAGGCCTTCGCGGCGGCGTTGCGTCATGTCACGCGCTATCTGGCGCGCGAGATCGCTCGCGATGGCGAGGGCGCGACGCGGCTGATGGTCGTGCATGTGACCGGCGCCGCCAGCGATGACGCTGCGCGCAGAGCGGCGCGCGCCATCACCGCCTCGCCACTGTGGCAGTGCGCGGTGGCCGGTGGCGATCCTAACTGGGGCCGCGTGATGGCCGCGCTCGGCGCCAGTGGCGCTGAGCTTGACGTTGATCGCATCTCGATCAGCCTGGGCGAGGTGAACATCGTGCGCGCTGGTGTCGCGACCGAGTATGAGCAGGCCGCCGCCAAACGCGCTGTCTCTGGCGTCGAGGTGCTCGTGAGCGCCGATCTGGGAATCGGCGAGCATGAGGCGACGGCCTGGGGCTGTGACCTGACCCATGGCTATATTGACGAAAACACCACGTATACACGCTAGCTGCGTGGAGGGAGCGACAGATGACGATGGCTGAGACGATGAGGTCGGCTGAGACGAACGGCGAGTCCTCGCGCGAGTGGATCGAGAAAGAGCACAAATATTATCAAGGGACCTTCAAGCGCAATCTGGTGATGGAGCGCGGCCAGGGCGTGCGCGTCTGGGACGCTGATGGCAAGGTCTACCTCGATCTCGTCGCCGGCATCGCAACCAATGTGCTCGGCCATGCGCACCCGGCGGTGGTGCAGGCCATCTGCGATCAGGCGCAGCAACTCGTCCACGTCTCGAACCTCTACATCAACAAGCGGCAGGTGGACTTGGCCGAGCAGCTCTATAACGTCAGCGGCGGCATGCGTTCGTTCTTCTCGAATAGCGGCGCCGAGGCCAACGAGGGCGCAATCAAGCTGGCGCGCAAGTATGGCCGGGTCAATCGCAATGGCGCCTATGGCATCATCAGCATGGATCGCTCGTTCCACGGGCGCACGCTGGCCACGACCGCCGCGACCGGCCAGAAGAAGTATCAGGACACCTGGACGCCGCTGCCCGATGGTTTCAAGCAGGTTCCATACAATGACCTCGACGCGCTCAAGGCCGCCACAGATGACAAGACGGCGGGCGTGCTGATCGAGACGATGCAGGGCGAGGGCGGCATCTACCAGGCCACGACGGAGTATATGCAGGGCTTGCGCGCGTGGTGCGATGAGCAGAATCTCATCCTGATCTGCGATGAAGTGCAGGCAGGTATGGGCCGCACGGGCAAATTCTTTAGCTGGGAGCATATGGGCATTCGGCCCGACATCGTGACGATGGCGAAGGGCCTGGCGGGCGGCGTGCCGATTGGGGCGATGCTCGCGGCGCCGCGCGCCGACATCTTCGAGGCTGGCGACCACGGCACCACGTTCGGTGGCAACCCTATCGCCTGCGCCGCCGGGGTGGCGACGATGCGGACGATTCTGGGCGAAGACCTGATTGGCCACGCCGAGCGCATGGGACAGTATCTCGACGAGCGCCTGCATGGTCTTGAGACGAAGCACAGCGGCAAGATGAGCGGCATCCGTGGGCTGGGGCTGATGCGCGCCTTCGATCTCGCCGAGCCGCGTGCGCAGGACATCATGGATCGCGCGATGGAGCAGGGCATGCTCATCACGAGCGCAGGCCCGTCCACGATCCGTTTCGTGCCGCCGCTGATCATTCAGCAGACCGATCTCGATGAGGCGATTGACAAGCTCGACGCTGCGCTGGCGACGCTATAGCGCGGCCTCAGCGCAGGCGATTACGCCACCAGCCGAGGAGGAGCGCGACGATGGCAGACGATACACAGGGGAATACACCGAGCATGGATGGAAATACAGCGTCCCCGGCGGCAGGCGCGGGAGCATCTCAGGCGGAGATGAGCGCGACTGCGCGTCAGCATATGCAGGCCGGGCTGGCGGCTGCCTCAGCGGGAAACTTTGAGGCCGCCGCCGAGGCGTTCGAGCAGGCCGTAGAGGCAGACCCCGACGACGCGCGGGCGCGCTATAATCTCGGTCTGGCGCTGCAACGGCTGGGTGACAGCGAGGAAGCTATCGTCTGCTATCGGCGCGCGATCTATAGCGACCCTTCACTCATCGAGGCCTACATCAATCTTGGCCACCTCTATCGTGAGCAGAGCGAGGACGAGCTTGCGCTGGAAGCGTATCAGGGCGCGCTCGAACTCGACAACGGCAATGATGAGCTTTTCACCAACATTGGCGACATCTATCTGGAGCTTGGTTTCTACGATGACGCCGTGCTGGCATTTCGCCAGGCGCAGATTCTGAATCCGGAGAATGCGCTGGCAGCCGAGCGTCTGCGTGAGGCGCGCGACGAGATCGAACATCAGGCGGAGCATATCGCCGACCTGGAGCGCAATGTGGACGAGGAGCCGCGCGACCTGGAGCGCTACGAACGGCTCTGCGACGCCTATTTGATGGCGCACCGCGAGCAGGATGCGCTGAATCTGGTCAACCAGATGGTCGCGCTTGCTCCAGATGACCTCGCGACTTTCGAGACGCAGGCGCTGGTCTACGAGACGATGAATCGCGCTGAGGAGGCCGCTACCGCCTGGCAGCGGGTGACGCAACTCTCCCCAGAGGAGCCAGAGGCCTGGGAGCGGCTGGCGAATTGGCGGCAGGAACTCGACGATCTCGACGGCGCCATCGCCGCCTTCGAGACGGCGCTGCGGCTGGCCCCCGATTCGCCTGGCGCGCGCTTCAATCTGGCCGAGGCGCTGCGCGATGCGCAACGCTTCGACGAGGCGGTGGCGCACTATCGCGAATTGAGTCACCAGTACGGCGACTCGCACAACGCCGAGAACGAAGACCTGCTCGCGGAGGCCTATGCTGGCCTGGCCGCCGCGCTCAACCTTGCCGAACGCTATGCGGAAGCGGCGGAGGCGGCGGATGAATTTCTCCAGCGATTCCCGGACAATGCCGAGGCGCTCTATGAGAAGGCGTCTGCGCTGGATGGTTTGGGGCGCCACGACGAAGCGGTGACGGCCTACGAGCAGGCTATCGAGGCTGATCCGCTGAATCCGGGCATTCGCAACGACCTCGCCGACACCTATCTGGCGACCGGCGCGACCGCCAATGCGATTGATCTGGCGGAATCGGCGGTCGCGCTCGACCCGGAGTTCGTCATCGGCTATGAGACCCTGGCGCAGGCGTTGCTCGCGGCTGGCCGCACCGAAGAAGCCGAACACGCCGCCGAGCGCGCCGCCGAGTTGCACGCCGCGTTCGACGCCGACGACGAGAGCGAGCAATAGCGCGCAGGCAGGCGCCTGCGTGTTATCCAGCGTGTCTGAGCGAGAGGAGACGATGCGAGCATGTTCTGCAGCGCCTGTGGCTCAGAAATCGCGCTCGGCGCTGAGGCCTGCCCATCATGTGGACGGCCGAGCGCGCCAGCCAATGCGCGCACGCTGGCGCCCGCTCGCGCGGCAGGCGCGACACGCGACGCGCCGTCCAGCTCATCTGGCCGCTGGCCGCGTGGGATGGCGACTGCCGCGATCGCCATCCCGGAGACGCCGCTCGCGCCGCCCACCGCCAGCATCCATGCGGGCGATCTCGATGTCCCAGGCTTCCCACGCGATCTGCCTGGTCGGGTGGCGCTGCTCACCGGGCTGGTGATGGTGGCGGATTTGTTGCTGCCATGGGTCAGCGTCAATGGCGAGGGCTACGCGCCAACCTGGCTTGGTTTGCCAGCCCTCGCCCTGGCGCTGGTGATGGCGGTGGTCGTCGCGCCGCCGCTGATTCCACGGCTGCGGCGCGCGCCGCTCACACGCATGCTGCCCTTCGGCGTCGGCGCGCTGACGCTGGGCTTCGCCAGCGCGCTCTGGCTCGCCGCTGGTCCGCTGGCGCCGACCCTGACGGCGGCGCTGGCTGCGCGCCTTGCCAATGCTGGCGCGCCCGATCTGACAATCGTCTCTGGAAGCGCCAGCGGTTCAGGCGGATTGCTTCAGATCGCGCCTGCTATCGGCCTCTATCTCTTCATCATCGGCGCCTGTGTCTTGCTCGTGGTGGGCTATCAACTGCTGAAGGCGCAGAGCGAACGCGCGTAGCCCGGCTACGGCTGAGCCACCGCTTCGGCGCTCAGCGTCGTGAGCGCCGTGAGCGCCGCCTGCGGCTCGATGCTCAGCGCCTCGACCAGCTCGAGCGCCGTCGCCAGATTGAACGGCTTCAGCAGCGCCGCGCGCACGACATCAGAGAGGCGCTCGCCGGGGGCGATGCCCGCTGACATCACCACAATCGCATGTCGCGTCGCCAGCGCAGGCTCCGCTTCGAGCCGATCACAGACCTCCCAGCCGGTCATGCGCGGCATCATCAGGTCCAGCAAAACGACCACCCGCTCTGTCGCCCGCTGTAGCGTGGACACGACCTCTACGCCATCCGCCAGCGAACTCACGACATGCCCTTCGAGTTCCAGCGCAATCGTCAGCATATGACGAATCGCGGGATCGTCTTCGACCACCAATACCCTTGCCATGGCGCCTGACCCCTCTTGCTGATGAAGACTTGACAGCCGCTACCTGCCTGTCACCTGTTTCAAAGTGAAACATTTGTTCTAATTGTAACGTCTGTAGGGCAACCTTGCAAGAGGCGCCAGTACCCGTCGGCGAAAGTCGTTAGGCAAGGCGGCTGAGGAGGGTTGCGGTCGGGCCAGGCTAGGTTGTCGGGGTGTCAGTTTGGCGCGTGGTGGGTGTGAGGCGCGGCGGCGCCAGGCGTGGTCGGCTATCGCGTCGCGCGCTCCACGCGGGCGAGAGGCGCATGTGGAACGCTGGCGCGCCGGTCGGCGTGCGCGAGATGGTGGGCGAGGCGCTGCCCTCGGTTGACGGCGCGGCGTCGGCGTCGGCGTCGGCAGGCGCGCTGAGGATAGCAGGCGTTGCCGCCGCCTGTGCGGTGATCTCATCACAGCGCAGCAGGCAATCGCCGAGCGCCACGACATCTCCAGCAAAGATTTGCGCGGGCGCGGCGAGGCGCTGCCCATTCAGATAGACGCCATTGCTGCTCTGCAGATCGGCGATGAAGTGGCCCGCAGGCTGCCGGGTAATCTGCGCGTGCATACGTGAGATGGAGGTATCGGCGATGAAGATGCCGCAGGTCGGGTCGCGCCCAATCGTCGTGACGGGCGCGCGCAGTGGCCATACGGCGCTCTCGCCACTGACGTCGCCGCCCTGAATCAGCGCCATTTGCAGCCTTGGCGCGCCCGATGAGAAGGCGCCCGATGCGCTGGCCGTCTTGCGCGTCTCCAGATGTTCCGGCGCATCGCCCACCACAGCCGCCGCGCTCGGCAGCAACTGGAGCCGGTAGCGGCGCTTGCCCAGGTCAATCAGGTCGCCATCGCGCAGTGGCAGCCGTCCGCGCGCCGCCTGCTGATTGATCAGCGTGCCGTTGAGGCTGCCGTAGTCGGCCAGTTCCACACGCCCGTGGTCATAGCGCAGCTCGGCATGGCGGCGCGAGACGCGGTCGTCGTCCAGCACGATATCGTTGTCGAGTTCACGCCCGATCAGCGTCAACTCCTGGGTCAGCGTGATGGGCCGCGCAGGGGTCGCCTCAGCCGTGGCCTCAGCCGTGGGTTCGGCTGGAACGAGCAGACCCCAGGGCTGACCGCCGCTGTAGACCGCCTGCGCGCGCGCTGGATCATCCATCGCGGCGGGCGAGACGGCGCCGGGGCGCGCCGCACGCACGGCGGCAGGCGCGGCAGGCGATGCCAGCAAGAGATACCAGCACATCGTCGCCAGTGGCGCCGCCCAGCCCACCAGCGCCGCCATCGCCAGCGCCGCGCCCACCTCGCCCGCGCTCAGCGTGGGACCATACACATTCAGGCGATACTCGATCCAGAGCAGTGGGCCGATGTCGAGCGCGCTGGCGATCAGGCAGACGAGCAGCGCGCCGATCACCTGCCCCGTCACTCCACGATGGCTCCAGAGCGACCAGGTGGCGATGACTATCGCGCTCAGCAGCGCGCAGCCGATGCCGCCAAAGATACCAGCGCTATACCACGCCGGAAAATCATTGGCTCCCATCTCGCCTGCTCCTTGCGCTATTCCATTGGCGCGATGCCATGATTCCGCTCATATTGAATGTCTATGATCTCCTGAATCTGATGCGCCGCTGTATCTTGCGCGAACTCCAGATTGCCATGCGTGTTCGCCTGCGAGCCTGCGACGCCGCCGTTGAGATCCGAGGTCTCCCAATATTCGATGGGCGCCTGCGCGTCTGCGCCGAGCGCGACGCCGAGAAAGGCATGCGTCGGCGTAAACACGATGTAGGGGCGCATGCCCAGCCGCTCCACCGCCGAGGCGAGGATCGCGGTCGTCTCCACACACATGCCCGTGGGCGCGCTCGACGCGAGCACGTCGCGCGGGAGCTGCACCTGTTGCGTAGTATCCTGGGTGAAGGGCGCGTTGTCGGCGGCGTAGCGCAGGTGATAATCGAACTGCAGTGTGTCAAAGAGCGCATTCACCTGATCGCGCACCTGCTGAGCGCTGGCCGCGCCCTGATTGTAGCCGAAGAGCGCGGGCAGGTTATCGTAGGCGTCGGGATGCGCGTTGAGCCGCTGGGCCGTACGACCGACCAGGGTGGCGATGGTTGGATCATCAGGCGTCACCCAGCCAGCGATCAGCGGGGTGTTGTCGGCGCCGGTCGCGCTGTTGCGCCACTGGAGCCACTGGCGCGAGATCAGCGTGACGGGCGCGCTGGTCTCGCAGAGCGTGCGCGAACCGGCTGCGAGCCGCACGACGATCTGCGCCTCGTGGCGCTCGGTCTTGGCGAGCGTGTCGAGGGTGGTCGCCCCCAGCAGCGGCGGCTTGAATGTCGTCGTGCGGAAGCCTTGCGCGCTGTCGGACTCCTGCGTTTGGGGCTGAGTGAAGCCGGGGATCGAGACCGTCAGGCGTGTCGCTTCGGGCGTCGGGCTACGATAGCGCAGCGTGACCAGGGTGGGCATGTTGGGATAGAAACCCGTGTAGATGGTCTGCGGCGGACTCCACGCGATCAGCGTATTGCAGGCGGTCGTGTAGTCGGCGTAGGCCGCGCCATAGCGCGCATAGGCATGCAGGCCGTAGGAGACATAGAAGACCGAGCCAGCGAGCAGCGTGAGGAGTAGCGCCGCGAGCGCAACTCGTCTTCGCCGCATGGGTGGCCTCCGTGGGGGTCCGATGTCACGCACAAGCGGCAGCATCCCGCTTCATGTCGCGTCACCGTAACATCGCCACGGACTTTTGCGCAATCGCACTGGGACTTTCAGGCAAGGCGCGTTACTGCCAGCGCTGCTGCTCGCGCGCAGCAAATTCGCCCCACCAGCAGCGCGCTGGCGGGGCGAACAGGCAGACTATTGGGCGTTCTCGTGGCGCCCTGGCAGATGTGAGGTGACGCCGTGCTCGACGGACTGCGCGCCATGGGCTACGCCGCCGACCAGGCCCGTGACGCCGTGCTCCAGCGACTCCGCCTCGTGGACAACGCCACCCGCCACGCCGCCCGCCAGCGCGGCGGTCCCATGACCGAGCGCTGAGGCGACGTGTGTTGCGCCCTGGCCCAGGACGCCAGCCTCAGAGAGGGCGCCGTGCGCGCCACGCGCCAGCTCCTCTTCGGTCTTGCGCCCCAACACCTCAGCCTCTTTGATAGCCTCCGCCGCCAGCTTCTCCGACTCCTCGACGGCCAGCTCAATCGCCTTGATCATCGCGCGGAGTAGTTCCTCGATGGCGATGGTGATCGCGGCGGCATAGCCGAAGGCGACGCCCAGCGCCGCTGCGACCAGATGCGTGAGGCCGCCGGGAATGATCGTGTGCGTAAGCAAGGCGGCAATGACTTCTGTCGCCAGCGCGACAACAATAAAGACGAGTAGACCTGTCACGAGCACGGCCCGCAGCGCGCGAAGGAACGCATGGAGCACTTCCTTCGTCGCATGACCGATCAGTGTCATGATTCTTCGCTCCACCAGGAGCCTCCTCTCAACCACCGCGACCAGGGGCAATGAACCGAGCGCCTACGATGACGGGAGTAGGAAGCTCGCCTGGTCTACGTAGTGTCTCGAATTGAAACAGCCTGCGCAATGCCCTGAATGATGTACGCCTGACGAGCACACATGTTTCAACGCCGTGCGGTTCGTCGTTTGCGCCACTATAACATACCTGGGCGATCACGCAAACGTTCGGCGGGCGCCCCTGTCTTATGGGCTAGCATGGTGTGTCGGCGCCACGCTGTTATAACGTCTGTGAGGGCCAACTTGGGCGCCAGTGTTGCGGTATCTGTGGGGAAGCGCCGCGCGCGAACCATGCGACGACGGCGGATGCGGGCCTGGTGGCGTAACCAGTCAGATGAGAGGTGAGGAGATGACTCAGGGGGATGAGAGCGAGTATATTGCCGCAGTCAAAGAATATCGCGCACGTAAGGATGAAGCGTTTGGTCATAGTCCCGACTCACCGATCAGCCAGGACGAGCGCGGCGCCGCCTTCGCCGGGCTATCGTATTTCCCAGCCGACCCCAGCTATCGCGTCATTGCCAGCGTCGTTCCCTTTGCCCAGCGCGAGGTGACGCAGCTTGGCTCGACCAAAGGCGACATTCGGCCACAGGTGCGCTTCGCCGAGTTGCAGTTCACGCTGGCTGGTCAGCAACTGCGCTTGACGGGCTTTCAGGATGTGAACCCGACCAACGACGACGAGCTTTTCGTGCCATTCCGCGACGCGACGACCGGCAAAGAGAGCTATGGCGCCGGGCGCTACCTGGAGATCGAGGTGGAGCAGAGCGCCGATGGCAAGCTCTACGCCGCCCTGGATTTCAACCTGGCCTACAGTCCGTGGTGCGCGTATAATGTCGCATATAGCTGCACGCTCCCTCCGGTAGAGAACACGCTGTCCATCGCTATTCAGGCAGGTGAGCGGGACTATCAGGCGCACGGCTGACGCCTGGCGACCATTCGCCAGTGACAGCCCACAACCCAACCAGTCGGCGCCGCGTAGACTGGATGAACGCGCCATGAACGCGGAACGCGCGCGACCGGGCTGCGTTGTGACAGGCGTTGCGGCATGCGCAGCGAAAGATTGGAAGTTATCGTATGGAGCGTCAAGGAAACCCAGCCATCAAGTGGGGACTCATCTTTGGCGGGCTGGTCATTCTCGTGGCAGTGATCAACACGGGCATCGAGTATGCGACTGGCGCGCTCACCGCCGCCGCGACATCATCGTCATCGCTGGCCGCGCTTAACAATCTCGGCGCATCGCTGGCCCAGGTGTGCATCGTCTTCCTCATCGAGGCGGCGCTCTACTTTGCGGCGGGTTGGCTGACCGCGCGTGAGAATGGCCGTGTCGGCAGCAGCGCGGTGGCTGGTGTCATCGCCGGCGCGCTCGCCGGGGTCGTCGGCGTCATCATCGCGCTGATCACGCTCTCGATTCGCCCCTTCGTGGTACCAGCGAGCGTGAACATGTCCTCTTCGGCCTATCACGTGGTCCTCCTCATCGGCGCGATCATCGGTGGCATTGTGGGCCTCGCCATCGATATTGGCATCGGCGCGGGGCTTGCGGCGCTCGGCGGCCTCGTCGGCCGTAACCAGTACTACGCCTCACATCCCGCGCAGCCGATGGTGGAGTCCTTCTATTCGCCGATGGCGCCAGCGCCGGGCTATCCTGTCAATCCGCAGCAGGGCTACCCGCAACCGGGCGTATCCGCAACCGGGGTATCCGCAACCGGGGTATCCGCCTGCGCCCGAAGGCCAGGTTTCGCCGCCACCGCAGGCCCCTGGCCCCTATCCGCCGCAGTATCCGCCACAATATCCTTCGGGGACGCCGCCGCAGAATCCGCAGCAGTAGCGGCGGAAGCGAGCGCGCACGAGCATCAGCGGCCCGATGGAGCAGGTTCTCCGTCGGGCCGCGCTGGTCTACGCGGGGCAGATCAGCGCGAAGGGGCAGGTGGGGCAGTTGCGCGCGTCTGGCCGTGGCGGATAGCTGGCGCGCGCCAGCCCCGCGAGCGCGGCGCTCGCCTCGACCTCGATGCGCTTGCGCTGCTGCGCCGAGATGACGAGCGACCTGGCCTCAGCGTTCGCCAGGCTGACGCGCATCACCTCGACGGCGCGCCCATCCTGCCGCAATCCCTCTGCCGCCAACGCATAGAAGAGGTCGCGCAGGGTCATGGTCGCGTCGAGCTTGCCCGACTTCAGGCGTGTGATACGGGTGACTGGCGCTGCTGCGCTGTCGTCGCTCGCCCGCTCCGCCTGTTCGACCCGTTCAACGTGATCGAGCGCGCCAGTGATGGTCGCTCCGGCGAGGGTGATCGAGGCTGCCACCGCGTCATCCGCGCCGCGAACGCCTGCGGCATGCGCCGCGATGGGTGGCGGGTCTGCGGTCAGGTCGCGCCAGAGCCGCTCGATGGCGCGCTCGCCGTGGGCGCAATAGACGGCAGCCATCGTCTCATCGCGCTCCGCTGCGTCCTCCATCGCCGCACCCTGACGCAGCGCAGCGGCGCGGGCGGCGCCCCAGCGCTCGCGGAACAGGCCTAGCGCCTGCTCCAGCGTCGGCGGCTCTCCGGCGGCGAACTGGCGACGCAGCGCGGCGCTGGCGTCTTGCAATGCGGCGCGCAGCGAGACGAACGGGGCAAGCGTCGGTCGCAGGCCGTAGACGTATTGATAGGCGTACTGCTGCGGGCAACGCTGGTAGGCTTCGAGCTGGCTGAGCGTGATGGTCTGCGGCGCCTGCGCAGCGATTGGCGCCTGCGATTGCTCCGGCTCGCCCTCTGGCTCAGCCGCCGTGACCGTCGCGTCAGGCTCCCAGCGCAGGTGTGTCAGCCCGATAGCGGGCGCCTGCTCGATGGGCGCGAGGAACGGTGACGCTGTGGCCGACCGCTTGCCGTAGCGCCGGGCGTAGCTGAGCACGAGCGCGTCGCGAGCGCGCGTCAGCGCCACGTAGAAGGTATTCGCTTCTTCACGCAGCGAATCGTCCTCGTCGTCGTCATCCGCGGCGCGCAGCAGGCCGGGTGGCGCCGGAACGCTAGCGGCGCGTCGCCTGCCCGGAAAGCGCCCCGTGGCAAGCTGTGGCAGATAGACGACCGGAAACTCCAATCCCTTGCCGCCGTGCGCCGTCAACACCAGCGCCGCATCCAGTTCGCTCGCGGCCTCAACTGCGCCAGCTTCATGCCCCAGCTCGCGGAGCGCGCTGATATAGTCGAGCAGCCCTGCCCAGTCGGCCATCAGCGGCGCATCGGCGCCATCCAGCAGCGCGCCTGCCGCGCGCTGGTCGTCGAAGGCGCGACAGATCTCGATCAGCCGCGCCACCTGCGCCGCCTCCACGTGGGCGCCATCATCGAGCAGGCGCAGCCCCAGCGCGGTCAGCGAGAAGACGTAGCGGCTCAGGCCGACGGCGACCGATGGGGCAGAGCGTAGCTCCGCGATGATGCGCTCCAGCCGCCGCAGCCCCGCGATTCCCGCTGGCGTCAGCGTGGATGTCGCCTCATCAGCGCGCGCGACCTCCAGCGGCGGCGCATGCTGCTCGTGAGCCAGCCGCAGCGCCATGCGCGCATCATCGTCGCTGAAGGCATGGTCTGGCAGCGCGCCCGCGCGGAGCAGTCCGGTCGCCAGCGGATCAACCGCCAGGCTGACGGTCGCCAGCAGCGTCTTGACGAGCGGCTGTTCGAGCAGCGGCGCGGCAAGCTGCGCGGGGATACCGCGCGCCCGCAGCCCCGCGCAGACCTGCTTCACATAGCTGCGCGTGCGCAGCAGCACAGCCTGCTGGCGCAGCGGCGTGCCAGCGGCGACGCGCTCGCGCATCATCTGCGCCAGGCCATCCAGCTCGGCCTCGCCGTCTGGCGCTGTGGCCAGAAACACGGCTGGCGCGTCATCCTCAGCGCTGCGGGTCGCCTCCAGCGCGATGCGCCGCTCACTCGGCAAGAAGGCGCTGGCGAACGCGCTCGCCGCCCGCAGAATCTGGGGGCGTGAGCGGTAGTTGCGCCCCAGCGGAATGATCTGCGCCCCGTCGAAATCGTGCGTGAAGCGCTGCAAGTTGGCGGGCGAGGCGCCACGGAAGCGGTAGATCGCCTGATCGACATCGCCGACCGCCCAGAGCGGTCCATGCCGACCCGCCAGCTCACGCAGCAGCGCGCCCATGGCATAGTTGATGTCCTGGAATTCATCCACCAGAATATGCTCGTAGCGCGCTCGCAGATCAATCGCCGTCTGCGGCTGATCGCGCAGCAGCCGCTCCGTTTTCGCAATCAGGTCGGCGTAGTCGGCGTCGCCACGCTGCTCCAGCGCCGCCTGGTAGGCCGCATAGACCGTCGCGACCTCGAGCGCGCGCTCGGCGGCTAGCTGGCGCTCAGGCGTGTCGGCCTCGCGCGCCAGCGCCTCGGCGGCGGCGCGATACTCCTCTGGCGCGATCAGATCGTCTTTGGCGCGCGAGATGGCGCCGAGCAGGTCCTTGAAGTACATCTTCGGCCCGCTCAGCGGCGTGTAGTGCGTGAGTGGCGCGCGATTGACGATGCGGCGCAGCAGGAAGAATCCCTCGACATCGGTCATCAGGCGGTAGTCGGAGCGCAGGCCCACCAGCGGACCGTAGCGCCGCAGGGTGTCGCCGCAGAAGGCATGGATGGTGCTGATACGCGGCGGCTGCGCCTCAGCGTCCAGCGCGCCCATGAGACGCGCGCGCAACTCGTCCGCCGCTTTGCGCGAGAAGGTCAGCGCCAGCACACGCTCCGGCGCCACGCCACTCTCGCCCGTGAGATAGGTGATGCGCGCGAGCAGCGCGCTCGTCTTGCCTGAGCCTGGCCCCGCCACGATCAGCGCGGGCGCCTGAGCGCGAGCGGCGCGGCGCTGGTCGGCGTCGAGTGGCGCGGGCGGCGCGGCGGTGGCGTCTGGCTCTGGCGGCTCGGCCACATCATCGTCTGGCTGGGTCAACAGCGCGGCCAGACGACGCAGCGCGACATCTTCTGAGACGCCGAAGCGTTGGGCCAGCGCCAGCGCCGGCCGCTCCACATCAGCCACGCAGAGCGCGGTGTATGCGGCGCGCGTGGCGCTCGTGGGCAGCAGCAGCGCCGCCGCGAACGCATTGGCCTCGCCCTCGCGCTGCGCCCGCATGCTATACGCCTGACCGGGACGCAGCGTCTCGTCGTCGTCGCTCGCCGGGGTCGCGAGGTCGCTATCATCGCAGCCGGGAATGTCTGGCTCATCAGACCACACGCCGCCGCCAGTCGCGCCGATCGTGGCGGCCAACCCCTCGCGCCGATGCAGCGTGGCATGCCCCAGTTCATGCGCCAGCGTGAAGCGTCGCACCGACTCCGTGAGGTCCGCTCGCACAAAGATCAGGTCTTCGCCCGGCTCCAGAAAGCCCAGCGTGCCAGGATACATCGCCGGGTCAAACGGCTCGACGGCGAGGCCAAGCCGCGCGGCTAGCTCGTCCACGGGCGTCGGCGCGGCGGCGAAGGGTTGATCCGCACGCAGCCACCTGAGCAGCGCGGCGGCGGCGAGTTCGGGGGAGTGTCTGCCTGGCACATCGTCCTCCTACGCGCGCCACATGCGGCGCCAGCGTCACTCCATTCGTCCTTCATTGTAGCACTTCAGAAGGCGTCTCCGCGCCGAATAGTTCTGGCACGGAGCCGTGCGTGCGCGTGACTGGCGGTGGTATAATCTCGCCAGGCCGCTCCGGCGTCACCGGGTGGCGCGGCGGAGAGAGAGGAAAGGTCCATGGATACCGCGTCAGTGCTCGAACGAGCGCGCTCCGACCATCCACCGAGTGAATGGAATATCTGGCCGATGCGCCGCGACTATGTGGGGATGAGCGCCCTGAAATGGGGTGTGCTGGCGATTATTGGCTTCGCGATGCTCATTCCCGTCACCATCATTGTCTTTCCCTCGGACTTTGTAGGCAGCAATCTGCTGGTGAAAATCTTCGCGATGCTGGCGCTGGTGCTGCTCGGCGCGCTGGCGTTTGGCAGCGCGGGCATCGCCCTGCATGATCTGTGGCGGCTGGCGCATGCGCGCGACTTCTGGCTCATCATCACGCCAGAGGCCATCGTCAAGGCGACGCCGAGCGCTGTCATCGAGACGCCACTGGAGTTCGTCGCCGATGTCACGCTGAAGGGTGTGCGGCTGCCCAGCGCGAGCGGCAATTCGATGAATGGCGCGCCGATGTCACAGTTCCTCGTGGCCGGGCGCCTGATCAACTTCGCCAACCGGGCCGCCATTCCGGGGGTCTCGTCGCAGCGCGCGCGCGGCGCCGCCTCGCTGGCCTATCGCGACTCGCGCGATGACAAGGTGATCACCGTCTGCACGGATGACACGTTCGACCAGATGGCCGCCATCTATCAACTGCTGCGCGACCGCGCCGCCGTCCGCGAAGAGAAGGTCTGGCGCGCCTCGATGCAGGCGCCACGTCGTTAGGGATGCGACCATGACGGAACAACTGGTGCGCGATGTCGTTCTGCGGGCGCTGGCGGCGCTGCGCGAGCGCAATGCGCTGCCCTCAGTGGACCTGCCGCAGGTGACGCTCATCCCGCTGGAGGACGCGCCCGGCTATCTGACGCGCGTCGCGGCGGAGGTGGCGCTGGCGGCGCAGGCGCAGGGCATCGAGCATGTCTATCCAGAGGCGCTGGCCATCACGCTCGCGACCTATCTCACAGAGACGGTAGACCTGGTGCCAGCCTACGGAGAAATCGCGCGCATCGAGCCAGCCAGCGAAGGGGCCATCCGCATCTACCTGCGCGAGGGCTGAGGCCGACCCTCACCCCCAGCCCCTCTCCCAGAGGGAGAGGGGAGCCGTTCCGTTCCGTTCCCCCTCGCCCTCTGGGAGAGGGGGCCAGGGGGTGAGGGTTTGCGCCGCTATTTGACCTGGATCGTCACCGTCTTGATGATGTCCTGTGGGCTGATCTTCAGCGCCACATCCAGGCCAGAGGTGACGTGGCCGAAGATCGTGTAGCTCTTGGGGAGCGTCGAGTTGTCGCCCGTGCAGATGAAGAATTGGGCGCCATTCGTATTCGCGCCGCGATTCGCCATCGCCACATCGCCAGCGGAGTAGTTGCCAGTGACCTTCTCGTCTTTGAAGGTATAGCCGGGGATGCTCGCCGCATCCGAGCCATCCTTCATCACCGAGCCGCCCTGGATGAGTTGCAGTGTTGAAGGGCCGCCGAGCGGGCTGGTCAGGCCGGGAGCCTCGACGCGCCAGAAGTAGGTGTTATCGTAGAAATGCTGCTCGGCGAGGAAGACGAAATTGTTGGCGGCGATGGGCGTATTCTTGGCGTCGAGCTGGATGACGATGTTCCCCTTCGCCGTCTCGATGGTGGCGATGTAGGTCTTGGCGGGATTGATCGTCATGATCGGCGCCTTGGTGCAGACATGCGTCTTGAGATTGCAGGTCGCCTGCGCGATGGGCTTTGGCGCGGGCGGAGTGAATGGCCCAAGCTTGTTCTGGCGCAGATAGAAGACGGACAGCCCGATGACCAGGATCACGCCGAGCACTGTCGCTACGGGATAGCGGCTGAAGAAGCCGCGCTGCTTCGCCTTCTGGCCGGGCTTCCGCTGCGGCGCATAGCGCGGCGCCGGTCGTGAGGCTGTGGCTGGCCCGGCATGAGCGCGCCGCACCTGGTTCTGCCGCCGCGCCTGCGCGCGCTTTTCCGCTGTATTGGGCATCGAACTCGCTCTCCCTCTCGCGCCCACCGACTCATCCGTATCGGTGAGATAGCTGTGTCGCCCGCCGCTCTGTATATGGTCTGATCCTGACGAGCCTTGGCGTATAATACTCTTGCGGGGCGCGGTGGTCAATTCGCCTATACCAGCGGGGTCAGGGCCAGTCGCCGGGCGGAATGCATCCCGGCGGAATGAGGCGGGTGAATCTCGGCGGAATGAAGTGAAGCCCGGCGGGTGAACCCGCAGCTAAGGGCCTGCGGGCCGCGAAGCCCCACCTGCGTGGGGCTAGGAGCAGCGGACATCGGTGGACCCGCGTAGGCGGGTCTTGTGGCGACCGCAGTCGCCTTGAGGCGCGGTTTCAACCGCCCGCGCGCCGCCGACCCGCGCGCCGCCGGCCGGCCGCCGCCCGCGCGGCTTCAACCGCCGGCCCGCCAGCCGACGATCCGCCAGGCGAGGAAGGTATGCCCGACATCTCCGACAAGCTGGAAGCCATTCTGCAATCGCTGCCACACAAGCCCGGCATCTACCTGCACAAAGACGCCGAGGGGACGGTGCTCTATGTCGGCAAGGCAGGCGACCTGCGCCAGCGGGTGCGCTCGTACTTTGCCGACTCCTCAGAGCTTAGCCCGAAGAATCGGGCGCTGGTCGCGCACATCACCGACATCGAGTTCATCGTCGTCAGCAGCGAGATCGAGGCGCTGATCCTCGAAAACGAGTACATCAAGCGCTTTCAGCCGAAATACAACGTGCGCCTGCGCGATGACAAGAACTATCCTTACATCAAAGTCTCGCTGAACGAGGATTTTCCGCGCGTCTACCGCGTGCGCAGCTTTCGCCGCGATGGCGCGCGCTACTTTGGCCCCTACACCAGCTCCGGCGCGGTGGATGCCACGCTCGACCTGATGAACAAAATCTTCCCGTATCGCACCTGCCGCTTCGACGCCAGCGCGTGGGCGCCGCCACGTGGGCGCGAGGCCGACCCGCCGCCCGACTGGAAGCTGAAGCTGCTGCCGCGCCCGTGCACGCAATACTACATCCATCGCTGCAACGCGCCCTGTGTCGCGAATGTGAGCCGTGAGCAGTATGACGCGGTGATTCGCCAGGTGATGCTATTCCTCGAAGGCAAGCACGATGAGGTGCTGATCGACCTGCGCAAGCAGATGGACGAGGCGGCGGAGAATCTGGAGTTTGAGCGGGCAGCCGCGCTGCGCGACCGGGTGCAGGCGGTGGAGCAGGTGCTCGAAAAGCAGAAGATCATCAATACCACTGGCGCCGATGACCAGGATGTGATCGCGCTCGCCGCTGGAGATGACGAGACGTGCGCGCAGGTCTTTTTCTTCCGTGGTGGCAGGCTCACCGGACGCGAGTACTTCATCTTGCAAGGGACACGCGACACGCCGGAGAGCGAGGTCATGGAGATGTTCATCCAGCAGTTCTACGACCAGGCGCCGCATGTGCCGGGCGAGCTGATTCTGGCGTATGAGCCGGAGAATAGCGAGGCGTTGCGGGCGTGGCTGCGGCAGAAGCGTGGCGCGGCGGTGACGCTGACGACGCCGCAGCGCGGCGACAAGTTGCGGCTGGTGGCGATGGTGGCGCAAAACGCGCGCGAAGTGCTGGATCAGCAGCGCATCAAGTGGCTCTCCGATAGCCAGAAGACCGCGCTGGCGCTCGACGAGCTGCGCGATACGCTGAACCTGCCCGCGCCGCCGCGCCGCATCGAGTGCTACGACATCTCCAATACGCAGGGGTCGGACAGTGTCGGCTCGATGGTCGTGCTGGAGAATGGCAGGCCCAGGACGAGCGATTACCGCCGCTTCAAGATCAAGTCCATCGAGGGCGCAAACGATGTGGGCAGCCTGCAAGAGGTGCTGGGCCGCCGCTTCAAGCATATGCTGGCGGATATCGAGCGGGCGGACGCCGCGCCAGACGCCGCGCAGGCGGCAAGCCTGACGGAGCAGGCCGAGCAGGCCACGCAGGCGCAGAGCGCCACGGCGAACGAGGAGGGCGCCAGCCCCGATATGCTCGGCGATCCGTGGGCGCAGGCGCCTGATCTGGTGATCGTGGATGGTGGGCGCCCGCAGCTCAACGCGGCGGTGGCGACGCTCGCCGCGCTCGATATTCGCATCCCGGTCATCGGCATCGCGAAGGAGAATCACGGCAGCATCAGCACCTACGAGGAGATCTATCTGATGGATCAGCCGGAGCCGCTGGTGTTGCCGCGCGGCTCGCAGGGCCTCTACCTGCTGCAACGGGTGCGCGACGAGGCGCATCGCTTCGCCATCACCTACCATCGCAACCTGCGCAGCACGCGCACGTTTCGCTCTGTGCTCGACGACATCCCAGGGATAGGGCCGAAGCGCAAGAAGGCGCTGGTGCGTCACTTCGGCTCGGCGCGCGCCATCGCCGCCGCCACCGTCGAAGACATTGCCGCAGTTGATGGCATGAATCACGATCTGGCGGCGCGCGTCAAGGAGTTCATCGGCAGCGGGCGCGCCATTGGCCCAGAAGATCAGGCGGGCTAGCGGGCTGGCGGGGGTGGGCTGGCGGGGGTGGGCTGGCGGCTGAAACCGCGCCTCAGGGCCTACGGCCACAAGACCCGCCTGCGGGGGTCCAGGGCCGGGGTCCGCGCAGGCGGACCTTGTGGGCCGCCAGGCCCTTGAGGCGCGGTTTCAACCGCCAGCCCGCGTCTCATAGCTCCCCATTGAACGCCTGCCGCAAGAGCGCGGCGGGCAGCGCGTTGATCGCGTCGAGTTGGGCTGCGAGCGTCGCGCGTAGCTGGGCGATCTCGGCCATGCGCGCATCGAGCGCGGCGGCGATGCGTTGCTGGTCGAATGGCGGAAAGGCAGGTGATCCCTCTACGCCTTGGTGAGTCATCTTTGGTCAGCGCGTAATTGTCCCGCGTCGATATCGCTGATCGGAGCGCGATTCTCAGATAGCTGGAGCTACTCATTAGTCAGAACGAAACCGGCAACGCCTGAGCAGACGAGGGAATTCACTATGCATAAGCATAGTTGAGTCCGCCCACGCATAGTCCCATCGATAGCTGAACAGCGACGTCTCAGACCTCATTGAGATTGCGGCGTAGATCAGCCAAGACAATGCTCGGCCTCGAGTCAACCGTTGCATTGCAGCCTGTGAATCCAGATGGTTCTACTTCTCAGAGCCTAGTCAGCTGTCCCGTCGCCAGAAGCGATATGCTCTAGTCGATAACCCACTGGCCGACGATTGGTGTCCCATGGCGGTTGTGAAGCTGACGCAGTCCGTTATTGAACGCGCGCACATCGCCCAGCCGCGCCCTCGGCCATGCCTGCGCCTGCGCGCTCTCGAAGACGGCGCGTAGCTCGGCGGCGGGCAGCGCCTGGGCGGCGGCAAGCTGCGCCTGGGCGGCGGCGCGGGCGCGCTCCACGGCGGCCAGGCGCTCGGCGAGGATGGCGGCGATGCGGCGCTGCTCGGCCAGCGGCGGCAGGGGGATGGACAAAGCCTGCAATTTGTGCGTTAGTTTGACATGCTCTGGCCCCCCCATCTGTTGCAGAGCCGCTCAAATGTCCGCGATTGCCACCATGACGAGCCAGTACGCCAGGTATGCTGGGGCTAGCACTGTAGCCACGGCCGTAGTCTCGTAAAGCTGATTACTGAATAACGGAACTGGCTCATCGATGCGCCCAGAAGAGCGCGCTCTTGTCGACAAGATCCGTGCTGTCTCGTAGTTGCCGAATGCGGCCAGATGCCAGACTTAGCAGGTATCGAGTTGCGAGCGTGTTGCGCTGAAACGTAATTAGCGCTCCAGTAATGTCTGCACCGCGTAATCCAAGTGGATATCGAACCATGCCAGTATTCGCTGTCTTCTTTCGGCGGACGTCGAACCTCTGAGAATCAGACCATCACATCGCCCAGCCGCGCCCAGCGCCAGCCGTCGGGCAGGGGGCGCGGTGTGTCGGCGGTGGTGAGGGTGGTGGTGGTGGTGGCGTCTGGCATGGCGAGTGTGATCCTTGTCGTGGGTGGGCTGGCGGTTGAAACCGCGCCTCAAGGCGACTGCGGTCGCCACCAGACCCGCCTGCGCGGGTCCGCATACTGCTGCTGGGTCCTGGACCCACGCAGGCGGGTCTGGTGGCCGTAGGCCGTGAGGCGCGGTTTCAACCGCCAACTCCTATTCGCCGCGCAGCTTGCCGAGCGCGGAGATGGCCTGCCGCGCTTCGGCGCTCGCCGCTGGTGTGATCTGCGCGGCGCTCTCGCCGTAGCGGCTATCGTCGTAGGCCTGCGTCAGCGCGGTCAGCCCAGTCTCGCCGCTGACCGCGCCGCGTTGCTGCATGGCCAGCGCCAGGCGGCGGCTATACTCATCCGCCGTCTCGCCCTCGCTCCGGGCGATGCCGGCGGCTGCCCCGGCGCGCAGTGTCTCGCGATAGAGCCAGCGCGCGCCGCCATGCGTCAATGGGTCACGCTCGGCGGCGCCAGAGCCGCGCCGGAGCGACGCCAGCAGGTCGCGCGCCTGCCGCCGCAGCAGCCCGCGCGCGTCGAGCGCCTCGCGCTCCTCATCCATCTCTGGCTCCGCAGCGGCGCGGATGGAACGTAGCAACGCGCGAACCGCCAGGTAGACCAGAAAGACGATCACGCCCGCCATCACCAGACCGATGATGACGGTCGCCGCAATCAGGAAACCCGCAGGCGGCGGCGCCAGCACGGCATGGTGTGGATGGCGCGCGGGCGTCGAGGCGACCGATTTCGGCGCCGTGACATAGAACGCGGTGTGCTGGAAGAGCCACGCGCCAATTGTTCTGACGAAGGCTATCCAGAGCAGGTAGGCCAGCCCGGTGGTGAGCCAGATGAGGGCGGCGTTGACCGCGACGCCGACAGGCCCCATCGCCCGCAGCAGCGGCGCGAACAGGCTCACATTGAACGCCAGGCCGATAGCGAACGAGATCACGATCACCAGCGCCGCCGCGCCGAACGCCGTCAGCAGCCAGCGCGTCGTCTCTTCGCCGCTCTCCCCCAGCGCCGACTCGCGTCCGCCGCCTCGGCGCGCCAGCGCCGCCGCCGCCAGCCCGGCGAAGACATCGAGCGCCAGCAGTGTCAGCAGCGCGCCTTGCAGAGCGGCTTGCATCGCATTCGTGACGATCAGCGCGCCGAGGCATGCGACCATCACCACCGCCAGACTGATCGTGAAGCGTCGCAGCGTCACCTCGATTCTCGGCGGGGGCGCGCCCAACGACAGGCCGCGCCAGCCCAGATAGATGACGAACGGCGCGATGCCGAACAGATCGTTGAAGCGAGGCGTGTTGATGATGGCGTCAGTTTGCAACTGGCTGAGCCAGCGCGACGAGAACAGCCCACCAGCCACGTCGCCGTAGGCTGTCGGTGAGAGCGCCACAAACAGGGCCATCGCCACCACACCGAGCGCCAGCGTGGCAAGGGTCAGCCACACGACTGGCAGACGCCCCAGCCGCCAGCGGGCCAGCGCGAAGACCAGCAGCGTCGCGGCGATGAGCCAGAGCGGCCCGAACGCATTGGCGAGCGGCGAGCCAGTGGCGGCGGCATACGTCAGCAGCCATGCCTGAATCGGGATGATCTCCAGCAGGGCCAGCAGCGCGATGTAGAGCGCCAGGCTCAGCCGCTCAGGGGAGAGCCAGCGCGGGCGTGTGAGGCGCGTCGGGCTCGCCGTCGTCGTCCTCGTCGCGCCACGGCTGTTCGGGTTCCGCATGGCTCTCCTCATCATCTTTACGACGCGCGCGCCAGTCTGCGCGCGCTGTGCGCTGCCGTGCGATCAGCTCACGCTCGATGGCGAGATGCTCATCGCTGGGGATGTCGGTCGCCTGGCGTGGTGGCAGGTCGCCCAGCGCCTCGGCGACGAGCGCCTTCCAGCGCGAGCGCCCGCCGACATAGTGGATCGGTAGCCCTGCCGCATGCAGATTGTGCGCCGCGCCCTCCGCCGCGAATGGGTCGTTGGCGTCGCGGGTGGTCAGCACGAGCGAGACGGTATGGCCATTCATCTGCACACGCCGCAGCGCGATCATCGCGCCGACATCAACCAGCGACTCCAGCCCGACATAGACCAGAGTCGCGCCGCTCGGCGCCGAGCGCATCTCCTCGGTGAGCAGCGGCCCCATCGGCTGGCCGCCGAAGAGCAGCACGCGGGCGAGGCTATCGAGAATCAGCGTGAGTTGCTCCGGACGCGCGGCTGGCTCCAGGCGCAGGCGTGGCAGGGCGAGCGCCGCGGCGCCGCTCGCCTGAAGCGGCATGGGGCGGCCATCGCGGTCGGGGGCGGTCATCGAGAAGGAGCCATTGGCGATCAGCCCGACGCTGAAGCCGCGCTCTATCGCCCACGCCGCCACCGAGGCCGCCACCGCGACTCCCAGCTCCGCCAGATCAGGATCATAGCCCAGTTGCGCCCGGTTGAAGGTGCGTACATCGAGCGCGATCAGCATCGTGCGCTGAGTGGATGGATCGAGCAGCTTGCTCTGGAGCGTCCCCAGGCGCGCGGTCGCCTTCCAATGGACACGGCGCGGATCGTCGCCAGGGGCATACTCGCGAATGCCCGCGACCCGCAGTGGGTCTTCGAGCAGCCGCTTCTGAGACGCATGGTCACCAAAGATCGCACGCGGCGTCAGGTTGAAGCGCTCGAGCGGCGCGATCAGCGGATGCGCCAGCAGCACGCGGCGGGTCGAATCAATGGTTTCCTCGCGCGTGAGGATGCCGAACGGGTCTGACACGAGCGCCTGTGTCGGGCCGATGATATACGCGCCGCGCTGGATGACGCGCAGATAGTAGCGCCGCCGCACACGCTGATAGGCCCACAGGCGCAGCCCGCGCGCCAGATACGCTGAGCCGGGCCGCGTCGAGAGGCCCAGCCGCGCGCCCAGCACCGTCAGCGCCTCGGGGAACTCATCGACCGTCTCCACCATCGGCAGCGGCAAGAGCTTGCGGTTCTCCACGGTCAGCGCAATCGTCACGATCTGGCCGAAGCTCGCGCGGCTGCTCTCCGCCTCGCGCATGACGACCAGCCCACGCAGGCCGAAGCGATACCAGAGCTCAGGCACGATGGCGATGCCCAGCAGCAGCAGCCCGCAGATGAACACCAGCGCAAACTGCGTCACGATGCCCGTCAGCAGCAGCAGCGCCGCGATGAGATAGAGCGGCCTGCGCTGGGTCAGGTTGGGGTCTGGCGCCGTCCCATCTCTCGAAAAGAGGTCGCGGATCCGCATCATCTGGCGCATGCCCAGGCGACCCCAGATGGTGTGTCCCATCACGCTGTTCGCCACTGAGGCGGTGTATGCGGAGGGTCCAGTCCCTTCGCGGTCTCTCTCAGCGCCCATCGCGTCTCGCTCCCTCGCTGGCGTGGTCAGACCCGCTCGACTGGCGCCGGGACAGATTCGACGATCTCATGGAGCAATCGCTCGGTGTCTTGCGTCTGATAGGTCATCTGGGTCGGACTGAGCAGGAGGCGATGCGCCAATGCTGGCAGCGCCAGGCGCTTGATGTCATCGGGCTTCACGTAGTCGCGTCCCTGTGTCGCCGCGAGCGCCTGGGCCGCGCGAAACAGGGCCAGCGACGCGCGTGGGCTGGCCCCCAGGCGCATCGTCGTATAGTCGCGGGTCGCCTGGATGATATGGAGCAGATAACGCGCCACGGGTTCACTCACCCGCACTGCGCGTACCGCCGGCAGCAGCGCGACCAGCTCATCGCCGCTGATGACCGGCTGCAACGTGTCGAGCGGCTGGGTCTCTTTGAAGCGATAGAGCATTGCCAGCTCGTCGTCGGGCGAGGGATAGTTGACGCGCAGCCGCAGCAGGAAGCGGTCGAGTTGCGCCTCTGGCAGCGGGAAGGTTCCTTCGAGTTCGATGGGGTTCTGCGTCGCGACCACGAGGAAGGGCGCGCCGAGCGGCATCGTGTCGCCATCCACCGTCACCTGGCGCTCCTGCATCGCTTCGAGCAGGGCTGATTGCGTGCGCGGGGTAGCGCGGTTGATCTCATCTACCAGCGCGACATTCGAGAAGATCGGGCCGCGCCTGAACTCGAACTCGCCCTGTTTCTGATTGTAGTAGCTGACGCCGATGATATCTGATGGCAGCAGGTCAGGCGTTCCCTGAACCCGCGCGAAGGACGACGAGATCGAGCGTGCCAGCGCGCGGGCCATGATCGTCTTGCCCATCCCCGGCACATCCTCGATCAGCACATGCCCCTCGCTGAGAATGGCGACGATCAGCAGGTCGATCACGTCGCCCTTGCCAACGATCACACGGCTGACATTGGCGCGCACCCGCTGGGCCGCCTCGCGCACCCGCGCGATAGCCTGAGCGCCGACGGTGGCCGTCGGCGCGTTCTGTCCGTCGCTGGTCTCCATTGGGTAGCGCTTCACTTTCTGCCAGGTATCAGCCATTCAATGCGTTCTGCCAGTGGGGGGCAAGCGAGGCTTTTGCGTAAGCGTATCACATGGCCTGTAGCAGCGCTGCATGCGTCACACAGCGCGCAGGGCCAGTGAATCATTCGAGCTGCGAGTGCGCGTCCGCAACGCCTCCGCTCGGTCCCAGTCCGCGCAGGCGGACTTCGCGGCCCGCAGGCCATCCAGGCGCGGTTTCAACCGCCAGCGACTGCCGGGGCGACCTCGCAGCCATTTGGATAGCCCGTTTGGGCGACGTTGCGGCCAGCGCGGCTGTTCTGTATGACGTTCGCCATCTCGCTCGTTTTACAGGCAAAGGGCGCATGCTTCGTTGTCGCCCCACAGGAGCCAGACGCGGGCCAGACGCCGCGCTGGCCGTTGGCAGAGCAGAGAGAATGCAGGCATGGTGTATCAGGTGTTGGCGCGCGGAAGCGCCCAGGCGGCATGGGAGCCGTATCAAACGATGACGCGCGATCCGCTCCGCGCGCTGACCCTCTTGCAGAAGGCCAGCTACACGTTCGCGGAGGTCAGCGTCATCCAGGCGGAGTCGGCGCTGCTGCTGCGCGAGCAGGTGCGCCTGCTGCGCGCGGGCGAGCCGTCTGGCCACGAGGTTTGCCCCTTGCCCTCCCTCACAGCGACGCCGCGCATCTCGGTGGCGCCCCCAGCATCGAGATCCAGCGCTGGACGCTCGAGCAAGGGCCGGGCGGCGACCACGATGTGCCCTATCGCTTTGAGCCATCCGTCTCGGATCAACTCCTCAGTCGCTGGGCCAGCCTGATGGCCATCGCGCAGCGCCATGACGAGCCTGCGCAGGCTCCGCAGCCTGCGGAGCTTGCGCAGCGCGACGAGACAGCCGAGGGAGACGGATCAATCGCGGGTCGGGTCGGCGCACGCTGAGGCGCCAGATATGCGCGATTGCCCCGCCACGCGCGCAGGTGTTAGAATGCGGGCGTCGTACTGTCCCGCGCGATAGACCAGAGCGGCGCGCTCCGTTTCGTTCCGCCGACCAGCGCGCTCGCGGGCGGGCGTCGACTGATTCCGGCGGAGGTTCAGGAGGGCGCAGTGGGCCAACTCGACGGCAAGACAGCCTTGATTTTCGGCGTGGCGAATCACAATAGCATCGCCTGGGCCATCGCCCAGAAGCTTCTCGCGGAGGGCGCGCGCCTCGCGTTTACGTATCAGGAGCGCATGGAGCAGAACGTGCGCAAGCTCACCGCAGACATCGAAGGCGCCCTGGTGATGCCGTGCGATGTGCAGAGTGACAGCGATCTCGACACCACCTTTGCGAAGGTCGGGCAGGAGTTTGGCGGCCTGGATATTCTCGTTCACTGCGTCGCCTTCGCTCCCACCGATGACTTGAAGGGCCGCGTCTCGCGTGTCTCACGCGCGGGCTTTCTCACCGCGCTCGATATCAGCGCCTATTCGCTGATGGCGATGGCGGGCCGCGCCGAGCCACTGATGGAGGCGCGCGGCGGCGGCAGCATCCTCTCGCTCACCTACCTGGGCAGCGAGCGAGTCGTGCCGGGCTACAATCTGATGGGCATGGCGAAAGCGTCGCTGGAGGCCGCCATCCGCTATCTAGCATGGGACCTCGGCCCGCAGAACATCCGCGTGAACGGCATCTCGGCGGGGCCATTGCGCACGCTCTCAGCGCGCGGCGTTGGCAACATCAACGACATGTTTGGGCTGGTCGAGCAGGTCGCGCCGCTACGCCGCAATATCGAGCAGGGCGATGTAGGCGATGTCGCGGTGTATCTCTGTTCACCTGCGGCGAAATCGCTGACCGGCGACATTCTCTACGTTGACAATGGCTTCCATGTCATGGGGCTGGGCGCCATGTAGTCGCTGCTACGCGAGCAAGGGCGGCCATTCGCGCGACACGCCGCCTCCGCTCGCGTGGCTGATAGCCATAGCTCACCGGGCATCGCACGCACGCACGCGCATCGCACGCACGCGCCAACACGCCAGAGGATATAGCGCATGACCACTCCTTCTCCTGAGCCAGCGCCATCGTCGCGATGGACCCCCAATCGACGCACGCGCGCCATCATCATCGGCACACTCGCCGTCATCACTGTTAGCCTGTTGCTCAAGGGGCTGCTCACGCCGGCCACGCCGACGAGCGCGACCCCCGGCGCGACGCCAGGCGCGGCGGCGCCCGTCGTCGGCCACTACGCGCCAGATGTCACGCTGCGTGACCTCTCGAACAATCCCGTCAAGCTCTCCTCACTCAAAGGCAAGGTCGTCGCGCTGAACTTCTGGTATGCCGCCTGCGAGCCATGCAAGTTCGAGATGCCCGCGCTCGAACACACCTATCAGCAATATCAGGCGCAGGGCTTCGTCGTGCTGGGCGTGGATGTGGTGGATGATCCCGCGACGGCGGATAGCTTTGTGCATGCGCTTGGCGTGACCTATCCGATTGTGCGCGACGTAGACCTGCGCGCCGCGACCATCTATCGGGTGACGGATACACCCTCCACCTACTTCATCGACCGTGATGGTGTGGTGCGCTATCGTGTCGTCGGCGCGGTTGACCCGACGACGCTGCACACCGATGTCACCACGCTGCTGAGCCAGAAGACGTAGCTGACGGACACCCGCAGGTTGGCGAGTGGCGTGCGAGATGATAGAATGCAGGGCGCGCCGCCCGCAGCGGCCCTGAACGCGGAGGACATGTGCGCGCAGCGTGTGGAGTCTCCCCGACGCTGACAGGAAGCGTCGTAGCGCGGCGTCTGGCGTTGAGCGATGGAGGCGCCGCCCGTCAGGGATAGCGTGCAAATGCGGCGACCGAAGGGGGCGATTCACGATGTCTGGTCATTCAAAGTGGGCGCAGATTCGTCGGCAAAAAGGCGTAAACGATAACCGGCGTGGCGCGCTCTTCACACGTCTTGGCCGCGAGCTGGTGGTGGCTGTGCGCGAGGGTGGCGGCGGCGATCCGGATGCGAACTTCCGGCTGCGTATGGCCGTGCAGCGCGCCCGCGATGCGAATATGCCGATGGACAACATCGAGCGCACCATCAAACGCGCGCTCGGCGGCGGCGAAGGCTCACAGCTCGCCGATGTGGTCTACGAAGGCTACGCGCCGGGGGGAGCGGCCATCCTCGTGCAGGCGATGACCGATAACCGCAATCGCACCGCAGCCGACATCCGCAGCACGTTTGGCAAGAACGGCGGCAACCTGGGTGAGTCGGGCTGCGTTGACTGGATCTTCGAGCAGAAGGGCGTCTTCGAGGTCGCGCTCGATGGCCGCGACGCGGATGAACTCACGCTCGAAGTGATTGACGCGGGCGCTGAGGATGTGGACGAATACCTCGACGGCGATGAAACGCTGATCGTCTACACCGATCCCGGCCAGCTCAGCCAGATGCGCGAGGCGCTGGAGGCGAAGGGGCTGAAACTGACGCGCGCCGAGACACAGCTTGTGCCCAAGACGAAGATCGATCTCGCCGAGAAAGAATCACTCCAGACGCTGCGTCTGATTGATCGGCTGGAGGATCTCGACGATGTGCAGAATGTGTATACGAATGCGCAGATCGCCGATGAGTACGCTGAGAAGTACGCCGGCTAGCCAGCGCCGCCGGTGAGCGCACGCTGGTCTGTCGTCATGCGGGGGCAGCGCGAGGAGGTAGGGGATGGGCAGTGAGCCGCGCCGTGCGATTGGCATTGATCCAGGGACGGCGCGCCTGGGCTATGCGGTCGTCGAGGCGCGCGCTGGCGGATTGACGTTGCTGGCCTGTGGCTGCATCACCACGGCGCCCTCGATGCTCATGCCGCAGCGGCTCAAGCGCATCTACGATGAGGCGCTGGGCGTCATCGCGGAGCACGCGCCGCGCGAGATGGCGGTTGAGGAACTCTTCTTCGCGAAGAACGTCACGACCGCCGTAGCGGTCGGCCAGGCGCGCGGGGTGGCCCTGCTCGTCGCGGCGCAGAGCGGGCTTCCCGTCAGCGAGTATAAGCCGATGCAGGTGAAGCAGGCGGTGCATGGCTATGGCCTCGCCACCAAGGCGCAGGTCGGTGAGATGGTGCGCGTGCTGCTGCGCCTCGACGCCGTGCCGACGCCAGATGACGCCGCCGACGCCGCCGCCATCGCTATCTGCCACCTCAACATGCTGACACCTGAGCGCCTGCTGTCGCGCTAGCCTCCAGGAGAATTCATGATCGTCGCGGTTCGCGGAACACTTGAGGCGAAGACGCTCGATAGCGCCTATCTCGCCGTCGGCGGCGTCACGCTGCGTGTCTACGCGCCCCTGAGCGCGCTGAGTACCCTGAACATCGGCGAGATGGTTGGGTTGCACACCACCTTCATCGTGCGCGAAGATGCGCTGACCCTCTATGGCTTCCTCTCGCCCGACGACCGCGACCTGTTCGAGCAGATGCTGCTGGTGACGGGGGTGGGGCCGCGGGCAGGGCTGGGGCTGCTCTCCAGCATGTCTGGCGCGGCCTTTCGCGAGGCGGTGCTGCGCGAGGACATCCTGCGCCTCACGCTGGCGCCGAACGTCGGCAAGAAGCTCGCCGCGCGCATCGTGCTGGAACTGAAACCACGCTTCGAGAAGGGATCGCTCCCCGAATTCATCGGCGGTCCGACCGATGGCGCCAGCGCCGCGCCGTCGCGCGCGGATGTGGTGGAGGCGCTGACCAGCCTGGGCTATGCGCCCGCCGAGGCGACCGCCGCCGCCCGCGCGCTGCCCGATGACGCCACCGGCAGCCTCGAAGACCTCATCTTCCGCGCGCTGCGTGGCCTGGCGAGAGAGTAGGCGCCAGCCCAGCCACAGCTACCACCATTTGCGCCAGCTCCTGCCGCGAACGGCGCCAGAAAATTACCACTCAGGGCGCCACTTCTCTACTGCCTGTTGGGTATCCTATTCAGAGATACTCTGACGAACAGTGTGTGTCTGCCAACCGGTCGGCGATCTCGTTGGCAGCGAGCGAAGGGCATCTTCGTGCGCAATCTCGGCTCCATTGCTCCTGAGGCCTTGTCTGTGCGCGCCAACTGGATACGCGCCACTGTACTCGGCGCGGTGTTGTCGGCGCTCACAGCGGGCGCGCTCCTCACAACGCATGCGCAGCCGCAGCTGACCAACACCAGTGGCCAGACTGTGCGCCAGCTGACATCGCATGGCACGGGCGCTCTCATCTCGCGTGGCAAGCCGGTCTTCTGCTCCACCAGCGGCGCTCTCGTCGGCGCGCCGAACGCGATCACGAGTGGCAAATTTGGCGACTGGTCGTTCTGGAGCGCCGGAACGATGTCGCTCCCGTCGTGGTGCGCAATCCACCTCGGCGCTGGCCCGCAACGGCTGATGGTCGTCTGGTACAGCGACTACAACGCATTCGACTACATTCAGGATGGCGGAAGTATGCCTGGCGCCTACACGCTCTCAGTCTCCGCAGATAGCATCGGTGGGCAGGACGGAGATTGGCGTGTGGTCGCGAGCATCACTGGGAATGAGGCGCGCGTGCGTGAGACGGTGATTCCATTCGCCGGTCAGTCGTGGGTGAAAATGACACTCACCGAGCCGCCGGACAATCCTGCCCAGGACTCACTGCTGATTGATCAGATTGAGTGCTTCGATGTGAGCCAGAACGCCAACGATACCGCACTGTTCGAGGGCGATTCCATCACTGCGCTCGCATACAACCAGTTCGACGAGCATCAGCCGTCGTTTAGCGAGCTGATACATCAGGCCGATCCAGCCATCTATCCTTCGATGCTCGATGAAGGGCTGGGAGGCAGAACTTCATTCGATGCGGTCAACGGTATTGACGAATGGCTGGCGTTGAACCCAGATATTCACTACTGGCTGCTCGGCTGGGGAACCAACGATGCGCTCCAGCAAGTCGATCCTGCGCAGTTCGGGGCAAATCTGCAAGTGGTCGTCACGAAGATTCGCGCGGCAGGTCATACGCCGATACTGGCGCTGATTCCGGCGTATCAAACAGGCAGCCCCGATAGCGCTGCGGTGAATGCCAGGATTCGCGCGCTCAACGCGCAGATCATCGCGCTGACGAACATGGACAAACTCATCGCCGGGCCAGACCTCTACAGCCTGTTTCTCGATCACCCAAACGATTACTATTCGGCGGATGGTGTCCATCCGAACGCGGCAGGCGCCAGGGCGATGAACTATGCATGGTATCTGGTCATGCGCAATGTGCTGGCGCAAGAGGCTGATTGACGCAGGCAGGCGGCATGGTATCCGTTGAGAAGAGGGAGATAGCCCAGGATGTGGCAGGTGGCTCGGTGGGTTTCGCTCGCGCTCGAGTTGGCGCTGCTGCCATCCGTCGTCTATCTGGCTGTCGTGGCGCTCTGCGCGATGAGGCGCGCCGCAAGACTGGTCGCCGCCCCCGTGACCGGCGGGATGAGCGGCGCCGGCCCACTCACCCGCTTTGCGATCATCATCCCCGCGCATGATGAGGCCGAGGTGATCGGCGCACTGCTAGCCAGCGTGGCTGCGCTCGACTACCCGCGCGACCTGCTCGCTACCTGGGTCATCGCCGATAACTGTAGCGATGCTACCAGCGATGTTGTTGAGGGGTCGGGGGTCGCGCATGCGCTCACGCGCAGCGAAACAGCGCGCCAGGGTAAGGGATATGCGCTCGCCTGGGCATTTGAGCGTCTTGCCGAGCAGACGCCCGCCTATGACGCTTACGTCGTCATCGACGCGGATAGTGTCGCCGCGCCCAATCTGCTCCGGGTATTCGACCGCGAGCTGTGCGCAGGCGCCGCAGTCATCCAGGCGTCCTATACCGCGCTGAATACAGTGGGGACACCTCCGTTGGCGCTTCGCTGGCTTGCGCTCACGCTGATCAACTACATTCGCCCGCTGGGACGCAGCGTTCTGGGCGGCTCCTCGACCCTCACCGGGAACGGCATGTGTTTCGCGAGCGCGCTGCTCGAACGTATCCCGTGGCAGGCATTCGGCCTCACCGAGGACTACGAGCAGTACCTCACCCTCACACTGGCGGGCGAGCGGGTACGGTTCGCGCCCGACGCAGCGGTGCGCGCATTGATGCCTGACACATTCGCCGCCATGCGCGCTCAGGACGTGCGCTGGGAGTCGAGCGGGCGGGGGCAATCGCATCTGCGCTGGGCGGCGCGCCTGTTGCGCACGGGAATCGCGCAGCGCGACTGGCCACGCATCGAGGCGATCTTCGAGTTGCTTAGCCCGCCACTTTCGCAGCTCGTGGCCAGCGTCGCGCTCGTCGCACTTGTCGTGGTCGCAGTGGTGGCGCTGGGGGGGGCGCTGACCCCACTCGCGCTGACACTGCTCGCGTTGGCGCTGATCCTGGCGCTGGGTGTGGCCGTCTATATCGGGTCCGCGTTCTACACAGTGCGCCCGCCTTGGGGGACGTACCGCGCGCTTGCGAGCGCGCCAGCATTTGTGCTGTGGAAACTCTGGGTCGCCGTTGCGCTGAAGCGTCGCAGCACACGTGCGGGGGTCTGGGTGCGCACTTCGCGCTAACCCAACACGTTGCTTGGGCAGACGCGCTGCGAGGGTAGCGTGTCAGAGAAGGTGGGAGATCGAGAGGAACAGTGGAAAAGGTACGAATTGCGAGCATCACCTATGACTACTACCCCTTCGATGTGCGCGTGCGGCGCCTGGCAGAGGCGGCAGCGGACGCTGGGTATGCGATGGATGTCATCTGCCTGCGTGACGCAGGTGAAGCGGCCCGCGAAACATACGATGGCGTGGAGATCGTTCGCCTGCCGATGAGCCGAGGGTTCGGGCAATCGCTGCTCGCCAATATCGTGAGCTGGCTGTGGTTTACCGTTCGTGCGGGCATGGTGGTCGCGCGCCTGCATCTGCGCAAGCGGTATGACGTGATTCACGTTCACAACATGCCCGACATGCTGGTATTTTCGGCGCTGGTTCCGAAACTGCTTGGCGCTCGCGTGATCCTCGATATTCAGGATGTCAGCCCGGAACTGATGGCGGCGAAGGCCAGCGGCAAACGGCGCGCGCTGCTCATGCGGCTAGCGGCGATCCAGGAGCGCGTCTCGACGCGGTTCGCCGATGTGGTTGTGACGGTGGGCTGGCCATTCGAGCGCAAGCTGCTCGAACGTGGCTTGAAGCCGGGCAAGCTCCGCATCATTCTCAACAGCGCCGACCCGAAGATTTTTCCGGAGGCGCGGCGGTTCGCCGCCGACGAGGCGCTGGCGCCCGTCTCTGGCGGTGGCGACGCAGCGCCGTTCATCGTGATGTATTGGGGCACGGTGGCCGAGCGCAACGGCGTGGCGACGGCGATCCGCGCGCTCAAGCTCGCGCTGCCACAGGCGCCCAATCTCTACCTGGACATCATGGGGCGCGGCGAATATGTTCCAACCTTGCGGCGTCTGGCCGAGCAGCTAGGCATCGCGGATCGCGTTCGATTCAGCGACCCGGTACCAGCCGAGCGCATCGTCGACTTCGTCGTTCATGGTGACGCTGGCATCATCCCCTACCAGGCGGATGGGTTCGCCGACCTCGTGCTGCCAACCAAAGCGTATGAGCTGGCCTGGCTCAGGCGACCGATCATCGCATCAGATACCACGGCGATTCGCTCGATGTTCCGCCCGGAGTCGATGCGCCTGTGTCAGCCGGATGACGCCGAGGGGTTCGCCCAGGCGCTGGTGGCGCTCTATCACGACCCGGCGGAACGGCGGCGCATGGTCATCAGCGCCGCCGAAGACTACGAACCCTATCGCTGGGAGCGGGAAGCCGCGCGCTACACGGCGCTGCTCGCGGCGCTGGCGCAGAAGCGCCCACTCGCCATACAGCGGCCAGGCGACGCGACAACGGTGAGTGCCAGCCGTGAGAGGTAGATGTTGGAGGGCTGCGGCGGACAACATCGTTTCGGACACCCACGCGCGTGGCGTGTATGCGTTCTCTACCACAATCTATCTCATATCTATACCGACGGACCTGTATACTGAATGACTGAATGGTCCTCAGGATACTACCTGCCTACCGATCTACCAGTGTACGAAACGAACCCTCAATTATCCACCGTCGTCATCACCAGAGAACCAACAGCGGGGGCAGCGCGCAGACGCGCTGCAAGGGGAAAGCTCATACCATGGCAAAGTCAGGAGATCTAGCCACTTCATTGACGTGGCGCGGCGTTTTGCAATCGAGATCAGGCCGATTTATCAGCCGCGCGCTTATGGTCATTAGTCTGGCGGTCGCAATGACCGCTGGAGGCGGTTTTACCATTTCGACGGCGAAGGCCGCCGCAACTGATCCATGCGCCAGCCCTGCGAATCCAATTGTCGCGGAGAACTGTTTGCCCGGCACACCCTCCAGCGTGTGGGATATTACCGGCGATGGCGACGAGACGATACAGGGATATGCCACAGATATCAGCGTCAATCGCGGCTCAACGGTCACGTTCAAGATTGACACGAACGCTTCCGCATACACTATTGACATTTATCGAATGGGATACTACCAGGGAAATGGCGCCCGCAAAATCACGTCTATCACGCCATCTGCGACACTTCCTCAAATCCAGCCAAGTTGTCTGAAGGATGCCACTACGGGTTTGGTAGATTGCGGCAACTGGGCGCCGTCGGCCTCGTGGGCGGTTCCCGCTACCGCTACGTCAGGCATCTACTTCGCCCTGCTGACACGCACCGACACTGGCGGGAAGAGCCAGATCGAGTTCATCGTGCGCGACGACAGCAGCCACTCCGACCTGCTGTTCCAGACCTCTGATGCGACATGGGAGGCGTACAACGACTATGGCGGCAACAGCCTCTATGATGAAGGCTTCGACAAGAGCACAGCCGTTCATATGGTCAGCTACAACCGTCCATTCCGCACACGAAACGACTTCCAGACCTCGTGGGTCTTCAACGCCGAGTACCCCATGGTGCGCTGGCTGGAGTCCAATGGCTACGATGTCTCATACTTCACGGACGTGGACAGCGACCGCTATGGATCGTTGATCAAGAACCACAAGGTCTTCCTCTCCGTCGGGCACGACGAATACTGGTCGGCGGCGCAGCGCCAGAATGTGACGGCAGCGCGCGATGCTGGCGTGAACCTCGCGTTCTTCAGCGGCAATGAAATATTCTGGAAGACGCGCTGGCAGAGCAGCATTGACGGCTCAAACACACCTTACCGCACGCTCGTTACCTATAAAGAGACCAACAACGGTCCAATCGATCCGATGGACCCACCGATCTGGACGGGGACCTGGCGCGACAATCGCTATAGCCCGCCCGCGGATGGCGGCCTCCCCGAGAATGCCCTGAGTGGCACCATCTTTATGGTGAACGGCGAGGGTGGTGACGAGCTCTCGAACGAAACCGATCCGATGGACGTACCCTATGCCTATTCCAAACTGCGCTTCTGGCGGAATACTGCTATCGCGCAACTCCAGCCTGGCCAGACCTACGTCATGCCTACGGGCGTACTGGGCTACGAGTGGGACGAGGACGTCGACAATGGCTTCAGACCGGCTGGCCTGATGGATATGTCGTCCACGACGCTGCAAGTCGGCGAGATGGTGCTCGACCCATATGCGTACCAGATGGGGCCAGGTACGGCGACACACAGCCTGACGCTCTACCGGGCTGCAAGTGGCGCGCTCGTCTTTGGGGCTGGCACGGTGCAGTGGTCGTGGGGACTCGACGCGAATCATGATCGCAGCGGCACCCCAACCGACATTAACATGCAGCAGGCGACGGTCAATCTGCTGGCTGATATGCATGCGCAGCCCGCGACACTTCAACCTGGCCTTGTCCCCGCCACAGCCTCGACGGACACCACGCCGCCGACTTCGCACATCACCTCACCCGCGACGAACACGACTGTGCAAACAGGCGGCGCACTGACCGTCACAGGCACAGCGACCGACGCAGGCGGCGGCGTGGTTAGCGCGGTGGAAGTCTCCACTGATGACGGCCAGACCTGGCATCCTGCGACGGGAACGTCGAGTTGGAGCTACACGTTCACGCCGCAGACCATTGGGAAAGAGACGATTCTCAGCCGGGCATGGGATGACAGCGGCAACGGCGAGACCCCGAACGCAGGCATCGTCCTGAATGTGATCGGGCCGACATGCCCGTGCACACTCTGGAGCACATCGACAACCCCGGCAGTCATCGATGATGGGGATCCGGGCGGCTTCGAGCTGGGCATGAAGTTCCGCGCCCAGGTCAGCGGTTACGTTATGGGTCTGCGCTTCTACAAGGCGAGCGCCAACACGGGAACTCACCTGGGCGACCTGTGGGATAGCGCGGGCAACCTGCTCGCCACCGCGACGTTTACGAATGAGACGGCGTCTGGCTGGCAGACCGTGTCCTTCGCCAACCCTGTGCCTATCAACCCCAACACGACCTATATCGTGTCGTATCACACGACCACAGGGCACTTCTCGGTCAATCGTGGATACTTTACCGGCACGTACGCCAATGCTCCACTACTGGGTCTGGCCAGCGGCCTGGATGGCCTCAACGGCGTCTTCTTCCAGGGCGGGTCGGCCTTCCCAACGGCCTCGTATGCGCAGAGCAATTACTGGGTGGATCCGATCTTCACGACGACCTATGACCCCAGCACGGAGCCGCCATATATCATGGCTTCCTCGCCTCAGGCGGGGGCGACAGGCGTCAGTGTGACAACCACCGTGACGGCGACGTTCAGCAAGGCGATGGACGCGGCGACGATCACCAACGGTGGCGTTAGCCTGCAAGGGCCGGGTGGCGCCGCCGTTCCAGCGACCGTCACCTACAACGCGACAACCAATGGCGCCACGTTGACGCCGCAGTCCGCGCTCGCAGCCGGGACGATGTATACGGCGCAGGTGGCAGGTGGGTCGAGCGGTGTGCTCGATACCAACGGCAACCCCATTCCTTCGACCGACTCGTGGTCGTTTACCACGAGCGGGCCGCCGTCGGTCACCAGCGTGTCGCCAGCGGCGAACTCGTCTGGGGCGAGCGAACAGCCCCAGGTCGCTGTGACTTTCAGCGAAGCCATGTTGGCCACGAGCATCACATCCACGAGCATTCAGCTCATGGACGCGAACAATAATGCGGTCGCGGCCAAGGTGAGTTATAGCGCGGCTACGAATACCGCGACACTCCAGCCGACGACGCTGCTCACACTCGGCGCTACGTATAGCGCCGTGGTTCACAGCGGCTCATCGGGGGTGCAGAACGCTGCCGGTACGCCGATGTCAGCGGACTATACCTGGTCGTTCAATGTCAAACAGTGCCCGTGCAGTCTCTGGGATAACACGACGACGCCGAGCGTGACAAGCGTCTCGGATGTCGGCGCCTATGAGCTGGGGATGAAGTTTACGGTTGACTCGTCTGGCTACATCACCGCCGTGCGCTTCTACAAAGGCGCGCAGGACACGAGCACGCACTATGTCCACCTGTGGGATAGCTCAGGCAACTTGTTGGCCACGGCGCTCTCGATCAATGAGACAGCCTCTGGCTGGCAGACGGTGACCTTCGACACACCTGTCGCGGTGAGCGCGAATGCCACCTACACGGTGTCGTACCACACCGATGTCGGCCACTTCGCCGTTGATCGGCCATACTTCACCAGCGGCAATAGCGCTGCATTCAACAATGCGCCGGTACATGCGCTGGTCGATTCCTCAGGAGCGCCTAACGGCGTCTACGCCACTGGCGCCACGGTGTTCCCAACAGCCACGTACAACTCGAGCAATTACTGGGTGGACCCGGTCTTCACCAATGTCTTGCCGCCCGATACCACGCCGCCGACAGTGATCGCTGTCGCGCCGACCAACGGCGCGACCTCGGTCGGGCCTGGCGCGCCGCTGACGGCAACGTTCAGCAAGGCGATGGACCCGGCGACGATCACATCGGGTACAGTGCAACTGCACGACGGCAATGGAAATGTCGTTCCCGCGACGGTCAGCTATTCCGCGCAGACACACATCGTTCAGCTAACGGCCAATGCGCCGCTGGCGCTCGGCGCGATCTATAGTATCGTCATCCACAGCGGCGCGAATGGGGTGAAGGACCTTGCGAGTGATCTGCCAATGGCGGGGGACTATAGCTGGAGCTTCACCACCCAGGCCTGCCCGTGTAGCGTCTTCAGCCCCAGCGCGACCCCAGGCACCCTCAACTCCGGCGACACCAGCGCCTACGAACTGGGGATGAAGTTCCAGGTGAGTGTGCCCGGCTACATCACCGGGGTGCGCTTCTACAAGGGTTCGCTGAACACCGGGACGCACCTGGGCGACCTGTGGGATAGCGCGGGCAACCTGCTCGCCACCGCGACCTTCGCCAATGAGACGGCGTCTGGCTGGCAGACGGTCTACTTCGCGCAGCCGATCGCGGTGCAGGCGAACACGACCTACACCGTCTCGTACCACACCACCAGCGGCAACTACTCGCTGGATCGGCCCTTCTTCAGCAGTGGCAATAGTGCGGCGTACAGCAACGGGGTGATCCATGCGCTCAGCGATGGGCAGCAGGGAGGCAACGGAGTGTTTGCGTCTGGGGCGAGCGCGTTCCCGACGGGGAGCTACGATGCAGGCAACTACTGGGTGGATGCGATCTTTACCACCACTCCGTTTGGCACGGCGCCGACCGTTACCAGCGTCTCACCGGCTGCTGGAGCGACCAACGCCTCGCTAGCGCTCGCTGTTACGACGACCTTTAGCCAGGCGATGGACCCGACATCGATCACGTCGAGTACAGCGCAACTGCGTGATGCCTCCGGGACTGTTGTTCCCGCCACAGTCAGCTACAGCAGCGCATCGAACACGCTGACGTTGACGCCTTCTGCCACAGTCGCCTCAGGCGCGACGTATACGGCGGTGGTGAAGGGGGGAACCAGCGGCGTGCTGAACCAGGGCGAGGTTGCAATGGCGGGGGACTATAGCTGGAGCTTCACCACCCAGGCCTGCCCGTGTAGCGTCTTCAGCCCCAGCGCGACCCCAGGCGCCCTCAACTCCGGCGACACCAGCGCCTACGAACTGGGGATGAAGTTCCAGGTGAGTGTGCCCGGCTACATCACCGGGGTGCGCTTCTACAAGGGTTCGCTGAACACCGGGACGCACCTGGGCGACCTGTGGGATAGCGCGGGCAACCTGCTCGCCACCGCGACCTTCGCCAATGAGACGGCGTCTGGCTGGCAGACGGTCTACTTCGCGCAGCCGATCGCGGTGCAGGCGAACACGACCTACACCGTCTCGTACCACACCACCAGCGGCAACTACTCGCTGGATCGGCCCTTCTTCAGCAGTGGCAATAGTGCGGCGTACAGCAACGGGGTGATCCATGCGCTCAGCGATGGGCAGCAGGGAGGCAACGGAGTGTTTGCGTCTGGGGCGAGCGCGTTCCCGACGGGGAGCTACGATGCAGGCAACTACTGGGTGGATGCGATCTTTACCACCACTCCATGAGTGGTCTGGCACGGCGCTGACACGCCAGTGGAAGCTGAGCGCCTGAACTATCTGGCCCAGTGATTTTGATGTTGCTGGGCCAGATAGCTGTATCTTGAGCCGTAATAGCCTGTTGTAATCGAGCCGGGAGTGTTGGCCAATATGAATGTACTGATGGTGACAAGCGGGGCGCCGCGTCCGTTCAATGGCGCGGGTACACGCGCCTATCATCTGCTCAAGTCGCTCGCGGGCGCCCACACTGTCTCGCTGCTGGCGCTGATGGATCGGGCTGAGAAGGTCCCCTTTTCGCCGCAGGACATCGCGGCGCTCGCCTCGCCAGTTCGTCTGGTCGATCTGCCCGACGCCCGCTCGAAGCGCCTGCGTCAGGCCTTCAGCTTGCTGAGTGGTAGATCATTTGCGCTGACCGTCAACTCACCCGCGATGGCGCAATCTATCATCGACGAGCTGGTGGCTAGCAGCGCCATTGATGTCGTGGTGTTCGAGCGCGTCTTTGTCGCGGGCTATCGGCTGCCAGCGCATGTGGGGGTGGTGCTCGATCAGCACAACATCGAACACGAATTGGTCGAGCGAAGTGTGGCTCAGGCGACATCGCGCGTTCGACGCTTCTATGGCGCGCGGGAGGCGCGGCATCTGCGCCGTGGTGAGCTTGAGCGCTGCGAGCGCGCCGACGCCATCGCCGTATGCAGCGAGCGTGAGCGCGCCCTGCTCGCGGACTTGCTGCCTGGCAAGCTCATCACGGTCGCGCCGAATGGCGTTGATCTCGCCGCCTTTCCGTTTGACGCCGCCGCAGATGAGGTCCCAGGCCGCATCATTTTCACTGGCACGATGCACTACCAACCCAATACACAGGCGGCGTTGACGTTTGCGCGCCTGTGCTGGCCGCGCATTCACGAGCAGGAGCCAAGCGCCACCTGGCATATCGTGGGAGCGGGCGCGCCGCCAGAGGTGCAGGCGCTTGGCAAACTCCCAGGTGTCACCGTCACCGGCTGGACTCCAGACGTGCACCCACACCTGGCGGCAGCCAACGTCGCCATCGCGCCGCTGTCAGTGGGTGGTGGCACCCGCCTCAAGATTCTGGAGGCGTTTGCGACGGGCAAGGCGGTCGTCTCCACAGCGCTCGGCTGCGAGGGTATCGATGTGACGCCTGGCGTCCACCTGCTGGTCGAGGATGACATGCGGCGTTTCGGCGATGCCGTGGTGACACTGCTCCGCGATGCGCAGCGGCGCCGTGAACTGGGCGCGCAGGGCCATGCGCTCGTCAAAGCGCAGTATAGCTGGGACGCGAGCGGGCAGCGCCTCGCGCAGGTGGTGGAAGCGGTGGCTGCTCGCAAGCGCACACAGCGGCGCTCACTGCCTGCATAGCGCGGTACTGGCCAGCGATTGAATTCGCGTCTGCATAGCCTATCGGGCCGTGAACTTCGGCCAAATAGCGCTGGCGAATCGCTGCGCAAACGCATCGAGCGTGAAGTAGGCTGTGACGACCTGGCGCCCATTGTGTCCGAGTTCTTCCGCCAGCCTGGGGTCCTCTAGCAGGCAGGTGATCGCCTTGCGCAGGGCGACGGCATCGCCTGGTGGCACGTAGAGGCCAGTGGGCAGTTTTCCCAGCGTCTCCGCGTACTCAGATTCAGCCAGGAATCCTGGCCACCAGGCGCGGTCGCCGACGCCACGCCCATCGTTGCACGGATCGCGCACCACATCGGTCTGGCCTCGGCTTCCCGTGACGATGACCGCTTTGCCCATTGCCATCGCCTCCAGAATCACCGTGATGCCAGCGGGAAAATCAACATCCTGGAGCGGCACGACAATGAATCTGGCTCGCTGATACAGCGCGCGGAGTTGAAGATAGTCGGCGCATGGCTCGACGTGGACATTCGCTGGCAGAAGGTCGAACGCTCCGGGTGAGGCCAGCGAACTCGCCGCCGCGCTCATCTGGAGCGCCTGAGCGTTCGTCGCGGTCAGGCGCAAGCGCACATTCTCCCCATCGACGGCGGAGATCAGCGTCGCATAGTCTCGCCGTTCCATCCCAGTCGCGCAGATCAGCGGCAGGTCGCTGCTGTCGCCGTCGTCGTTGGATGCCGCCCGGTCGGTGTCTGGATCGGGCCGCCAGAACGTGGTGTCTGCGAAGTAGGGCAGCTTGGCGACGCGCTGAGAAGGAACCTTGAGTTGGGTGATCGCGAACTCGCGCTGCGCCGCGCCATGAACGATGAGCAGGTCAATGTGTGAGGCAGCGCCCAGGCGAAAGAATATCCGCTTCTTCACTGGCGAGAGGTAGTGGCCCAGCATGACATGCCTGGGGCGCCCGCTGCGGGAGAGACTCATCTTGAGCAGCAGCGCGAAGGGCAGCCCAATCATCTCGGTGTCGGTGAAGATCGCATCGTAGGCGCTACGCCGCCGGAACGCTTCCCATGTCAGCGCAGCGCGCCCCCCTAGCAGGCGCGCGACCAGGCGTCCCGTACGTGAGGCGACCGCATCATCCGCGAAGAGTAGGTCGGCGTCGAGCGTGCGGCTGAGCGCCTGATAGTCGCGCTGGGGCTGGCGCCCCGCCGCGACATCCGCCGCGAGCGAGGCGGTGGGCCTGGCAGAGATCACCAGGAGGATGCGCGGGCGCGTGTCCCCGCTCACTGTCTGGCCCAGCGCACACTGCGCGATAGCGTCTCGCGGTAGACGGCTTCGATGCCCTCGGCCATGCGTTGAGGCGTGAATTCGGTCTCGACCCGGCGCCGATTGACCTGGCCCATACGGAGCCGCAGCGCCTGGTCATCGAGCAGGGTGAGCAGGTTGCGCGTCAACTGCTCGACATTTTCTGGCTCTGAGAGCAACCCGTTGACGCCATCCTCCACCAGTTCTGGGGTGGCGCCATGGCGCACGGCGATGATAGGCTTGCGCATCGCCATCGCCTCGATGAACGCAAGACCAAAGCCCTCCTCGATGCAAGGCATCGTGAACAGATCGGTCGCCGCCAGAACGCTCTGGATGTCAGCGCGCGGGCCAGTGAAGATGACGTTGTCACGCACCCCTAGCTCAGCGGCGAGCGCCCTCATCTGCGCCAGGTAGCTTGGAGCGCCTGGCGCAGCGCCGGGGTCGTCATCGCCAACCACCACTAGCCGCACATCTGGCCGAGATTGCCGAATCGCCGCGAGCGCAGGCAAGAGGAGGTGATGCCCTTTCGTCGGTAGCACCCGCGCGATGATCGTCATCACCAGCGCGTCGGGCGCGATAGTAAACTCTTGCCTGAAGGCGTCGCCACTTGCATCGGGATTCCACAGCGAGGCGTCGAGGCCATTATGCACGGTGAAGACTCGCTCAGGCTTGAAACCTTTTGCCAGCGCTGTCTCCGAGACGTAGCGCGAGATGCCGATGATGCTGGAGGCCGCGCGCATTGGCGCAACACGCCGCCAGCCCATCCACGGGCCGAAGAATCCATGCACATGAATGACTGGCTGCGCGCCTGTGAGCCGACCGAGCGCCACACTGGCGATGATGTCCTGGGGTTTGTCTGGCGCGTGAATGATGTCGATGTGGCGCTGGCGAATGTAGCGCGCCAGGCCAGCCAGGCTGGCCAACGTTGGCACGCCCTCGCGCAGCGCGTCGGAGACGATCTGCGTTTTGGGTCGGCGATAGAGTGAGGGACCGAACAGTGTCGGACGCAGGTGGATGTTTGGGATGGCTGCAAGCTCGCGGTATGCGCCCGGTCGGTCTGGCCCCCAGGCTGGTGTGCAGGCGACATGCGCCTCGATTCTTGCAGGGTCGAAACTGCGGAGCAGCAGGGCATGGATGGCTCCGGTGGATGTAAATGGCGCCTGTGACTGCAAGAACAGCACACGCACCCGGTCGCCCTGTCGATCGCCCTGTTCATCGCCCTGATGAAGGCGCTGCTCTGCGCTCGCCCCGGCCTCACCAGGCAGCAAGCCTGCGCCGTCGTCATGCGCAGCGTCAGGAGCCTCTGACAGCACGGCAGGTGATTGCGATAGGCGTTCCATATCGTCGGTCATCCTTTGATGCAGCGAGCAGGCCAGCCTGTGGCGCGTCGGCCTTGCGCGAAGCGGTAGGGAGAGGTCTATCGCGAAGCCAACAACCGAACTGGATGTCGTATCAGACGCGCGTGAGGCTGACATCATCACATAGGCGCAATTATCACGTATGCAGCATACCAGCGCCAGATAGTCGGTTGGTATCGCCTCTTGTCACGATTGCGTTGCGGAGGCGGTTGCGCGACGTACAGTTACGAACACCAGATCACCACGCCGCGCGTCGTGCGCTGAGGAGGCGCGTCGTCCGCTGATCACAATCGTAGGGAACGACGTCCGCTCGGCAAAGCCCAGCGTCGTCGTCGGTCCCTACTCAGTGTTGCAGACCGCTCACCACGCGGGCGTATTTGTCGGCCAGCGCCTGCGCCGAGTCACGTGAGCGCGACTCGGCCAGCACGTGGAAAAGCGGGCGGTCGGCGTCGGGCAAGACCAGCACCCAGCCGTCGCCGCCCAGGTCGATCTTCACGCCGTCGATTGGCTCCTCACTGCGCTCCCGATACTGCTCGCTCAGGATACGCATGACCTTGCCTTTGTACTCCCAGGGGCAATTGACCTGCGTGCGGATGAGGTGATAGGGCGGGAGCTGGTCGACGACCTCGGAGAGTCGCGTATTCTCCCTGGCGAGCGATTCGAGCAGCTTCAGCGTGGCGAACATGCCATCGAACGCTGGGTGCAGCTCCGGGAAGACAAAGCTGCCGGTGTCGTTGCCGACCATGACGACATTCGCCGCGACCGCCGCGCTCGTCAGCGCCTGCGACATGACTTTGGTGTAGACGACGCTCCCTTTGTGACGCTTGGCCACCTCTTCGATGACGCTGGGCGCGGTGACTGGCGCCGCGACCACGCCACCTGGCCGCTGCCGCAGCGTCAGATCGATCATCGCCGTGAGCAGCTTGCCACCATCCAGCAATTCACCGCGATCATCCACCACGTAGATGCGCTCGCCGCCGGTGTCGATGCGGACGCCGAGATCGGCCCGCAGCGCGCCTGTGATGGAGCCAAGCACCTGAATGTCGCGCTCGAACTCCTCACCCGTGCGCGAGTAGCGCGCTGGGTCGCGGGTGGCGTTGAGCGCGATGACATCCGCGCCGATCTCGTTGAAGATGGGCGCCATGACATCGACGCTCGCGCCATGCCCATAATCCACGACGACCCGATAGTGACGCCGACGCAGCGCCTCCAGGTCGAGCGCCCGCAGGAAGGCGTCCGTATAGCGTTTCTTCGCCTCAGGGGCATATTGAATCGTGCCGATGTCGTCGAGGTAGACCCGGCGGAAGTCCTCGCGGAAGAAGAGGTTTTCGATCTTGCGCTCGGTGTTCTTGCTGGTGTCCAGCCCGTTTTGATCGAAGAACTTGATGTCGAGGATGCGTGGATCGAACGGCGAGAGACGAATGTGAACGCCACCAGCCGCGTCCGTCGTGCGGACGTGGTAGCGGGCGACGGGCAGCGGCACATCTTCGAGGTCGTGCACGTTGATGCCTGCCGACGGCAGACCAGAGATGATGGCGCGCTTAATCATGCGCGGCGTCTTGTGGGCGTCGCGGTTCACGCAGACCACTGATCCCTTGGGCAGCGCTGCGCCGTAGGCCGCGCCGAGGCGCGCGGCGAAGTCAGGGGTGATGTCCACATTGACCAGGCCAGTGACACCGTAGCGCCCGAAGAGCGCGCGACGGCCCGCCGAACCCCAGATGATGCTGCTGGTGATGACGGCGCCAGTCTCGATCTCTTTATTTGGCCAGATCTTGACGCCCGGCTGGACGATGGCGTTCTCGTTGATGACGGAGTGGTCGCCGATGACCGCGCCCTCGAACATGACCGCGCGGCTCTTGACGCTGGTCGAGGCGCCCACCAGCGCGCCGCGCAACTCTGCGCGCTCGCCGATGTAGGAGTTATTCCAGATGACGCTGCGATCAATCTGGGCGTAGTCATCCAGAATGGTGTAGGAACCCACACAGCTTGGCCCGTGGACGATGACGCCCTCTTTGATCCTGGCGTTGTGGCCGATGTAGGCGGGGCCAAAGATCTGCGCGCTCGGCGCAATGTCCACACCCTCCTCGACCCAGACCCCGCCACCGATATCTTCGCCGGGAATCGGCAGGTTCACCTGCCCCTGCAAGACATCCGCGTTGGCGCGCATATACTCCGCGAGGTTGCCAACGTCGCACCAGTAGCCCTCGGCGATGTAGCCGAAGATAGGATCACCCTTGGCCAGCATCATTGGGAAGAGTTCCTGGCTGAAGTCGAAGGGCTTATCTTTCTCGAAGTAGGAGAAGACTTTCGGGTCGAGCACATAGATGCCGGTATTGATCGTGTCGCTAAAGACTTCGCCCCAACTTGGCTTTTCGAGGAACTTCTCGATGTGGCCGCTTTCGTTTGTGGTGATGACGCCGTATTCGAGGGGATTGGCGACGTGGGCGAGCGTCAGCGTGGCCATGGCGCGCCGCCGCTGATGCGACTCGATGATGGCGGAGAGATCGAAGTCGGTGAGCGCGTCGCCGCTGATGACGAGAAATGGCTCCTGGAGCAATTCTTCGGCGTTCTTGACGCTTCCGGCGGTGCCCAGTGGCGTCTCTTCGCGTGAATAGGCGATCTTCATGCCGAGATTCGCGCCATCGCCAAAGTAGTCTTCGATGGCGCTCGCCATGTACTGCACCGTCACGACCACTTCGGTGATTCCGTGGGATTTGAGCAGGTAGAGGATGTGTTCCATGACCGGGCGCCCGACGATTGGCGCCATTGGTTTGGGTCTGGAAACCGTCAGAGGTCGCAGCCGCGATCCCTCACCACCCGCCATCACGACGGCCTTCATCTCTACCTCCTCATCGTGAGTCCGTTGACGTCCACGCGCCATCGCGTGGACCGATGCGCGTGTCGCGCAGGAGTGAAGCCTCATGCGCCGACGCCCTGCTCTCCGCCAGACACCATCAGCCCGGCGTATGCAGTCGCTGCTCGGTCGGGCCGATGATGGCGCTTGCGCATTGGGTTTGATTGGGCGAGATGGCCGCCTTCACCAGCGTTTGGACTGTGTGACGATTCCCTTCGTCTACCAGTTCACCAGGCGCACTGGCCATCAACCTGTATCGTACCACAAACGCTCCCGCACTCCTGAGACGCACGATACAAAAAAGGAGCGGCGTTGCCGCCGCTCGCGCGAAGATGATGTGACGCCAGGGAATCAGTTCCAGATGTGATCGCTCTCATTGCCCCGCCAGCGTTGCCACTGGCGCCCACTGCGCTGACGAGGCTGCTCATGCCGCTCGCCGTCGCTGCGTTGCTGCAACTTGATCAGCCGCACCGCTTCATCGAGTGTGAAGCCAACATCGAGCAGGGCGTCAATCAGCAAGTCTTCGTAATACTGGCTCATCGCGACACCTCCTGATCTCTCTGATCTGTGGCGCCGCAGGACGGGCAAGTCGGCTCTGGCGCGCTCGCTGGCAGCGCCCGGACGCGGCGCATGCGCGCTGTGCTAAATGATGTAACTCACCCCATGCCTGTGAGCGTCACTATTGCCCTGATGGGCAAGATAGGCGCCAGAGTTGTTGGTAGCTGTGTTTAAGCCACCTGCTCTGGCGCCTCCGCTACATGACTATATAGCGCGTGGGGGCGGGTCATTGCCACTCACCGGGGGAATAATCGGTCACTTGTTCAACACGTCACAGTTAGCCGGCGACCCGGCTATACGTCGCGACCCTTAGCCGCTGGAGCATTGCGTTGTGCGCCTGCCACTCGCGGGTGTCGTCCAGCTTCGTCATGTAGCGGTCGGCTGCGGCGCCGTAGCGATGGCGCAGCGCCAGCGTGATGAGGTGATCGGCGAGATGCGGATTCTTGGGCAGCAACGACCCGTGCAGATACGTGCCGATGGTATTGTGATAGACACAGCCTTCCAGACGGTCTTCGCTATTGTTGCCATGCCCATGCAGCACACGGCCCAGCGGCTTCGCGCCAGCGCCCAGGTAGGTGCGACCGCCGTGGTTCTCGAAGCCCACCAGCGTCTGATCGCCCCATTGCAGCGCGACATTGCCGATGCAACGCGCTACGGCTTTGCCCTTGTGGATGGTCCAGGCGTCGAGGATGCCGACGCCTTCCAGCTCTGGCCCCTCGGCTGGCCGATAGAACTTCGCCAGCAATTGGTAGCCGCCGCAGACGCCCAGCACGGGCATGTCCGACTCAACCGCCTCGCGCAGCGCGGTCGCCTTGACTTCGCGCAGGTCGCGCGCCACCTCGTCCTGTTCTTTGTCCTGGCCGCCGCCGATGAAGAGCATGTCGAAGTCGTCCGGGCGCAGCGCCTCGCCGAGTTCGAGCGCCACGTGGCGCAGCGTGATGCCGCGCCAGGCGCAGCGCTGGCGCAGCGTGATGATATTGCCGCGGTCGCCATACATGTTGAGCTGGTCGGGGTAGAGGTGGCCGAGCCGCAACTCAGGGGCGCCATTTTCGCTTGCTTCAGGCATCTTCCTGCTCCCAATAGCGCGGCACGTAGCCGCGTCGCTCCAACTCGCCACGCACCGCCAGCATCGCGGTATACGTGGGAATGATGTAGAGTGTCTCGCCGCGCGGTGTCTGCTCCAGCGCATGGGTCAGCGCGGCGCCAATCTCCGGCTCGACCTGCTGTGGCTCGTCGCCGATGTATTTCAGCCGCAGCGCCAGATCGTAGGCGCGCATGCCGCTGGCGCCGAGATAGGAGGTCGCGCCAGCCAGTTGCTCGAAGTCGGCGTCCCAGATCCAGGAGACATCTTCGCCATCCGCTGCGCGGTCATTCAGCAGCAGCAGCAGGCGTTTCTTGCCCGCTGCGCGGTCACTGGCCAGGGCGCGCAGCACCTCGTTTAGCCCCGTCGGATTCTTCGCCAGCAGAATGCGTATCTTGCGTCCATCGGCGACGATCTCCTCCGCGCGCCCAAACGCTGGCGTGAAGCGCGCGAGGCCCGTGACGATGGCGTCGAGCGGCGCTGCCATCGCGACAGCAGCGGTCGCGGCGGCCAGCGCATTGTAGACGTTGTAGAGGCCCGGCAGGCCAATCGTCACCTCGGCGGCGCCCAGCGGCGTCTCGAGCAGGAAACGCGCGCTGTCCAGCCCGGCGGAGATCACCTGCGCCGCACGCACCTGTGGTGTAGGGCGGCTAAACCCGCAGTTGGGGCATGACCAGTGGCCGATGTGACTGTAGAAGCGGGGCGCGAACTCCAGCGGCGCGCGGCACCGTGGGCAGGTGCGCGTGTCGATCACCTGGGCGACGCTGTCTGAATCGGCATGGGTGGGCGCCTGCTCGACGCCGTAGTAGAGCGTCGGCCCGGCATAGCCATCGCCCAGCGCGGCCACCGCCGGGTCGTCGGCGTTGAGCGCCAGCGTGGTCGTCGGCGGAAGCTGGCGCAGGCTCTCGCGCCAACGCTCCGCGACGATGTCTACCTCGCCATAGCGGTCGAGCTGGTCGCGAAAGAGGTTGGTGACGAGCACGACACGCGGCGCGAGATCGGTGGCGATGCGCGCGAACGCGGCTTCATCCACTTCGAGCACGAAGGCGCCGTCGCCGTCGGCTTCGAGTCTGCCCGATGGGCCAGCGCGTCGCAGTAGCGTCGTCGCGATGCCACGAGCCAGGTTCGATCCCTCGCGGTTGCGCCAGATGCGCAGGCCAGCCGAGCGCAGCGTGTAGGCGACCAGCCCGCTGGTGGTCGTCTTGCCATTGGTGCCCGTGACGACGACACAGCCATGTCGCGCCTGCGCCGCCAGCCGATGGATGAGCTGCGGATCGGTATACTGCGCGACCAGCCCCGGCAGGCTCGTGCCGCCGCTGATGCCGAGACGGCGGGCGAGTCCGCCAGAAGCGCGCCCCAGCACAATCGCCAGGGCTGTGCGTGGGGGCGCGCCGACTCGCCGCGCCGTAGGCGAGATGGCGGGTTGTGGCGCCTCTGGAGGTGTATCTGAAGTCATTCCAGCTCCGAATCCGTGAGCAGGCGCCGAATGGTCTCGACGAGTGTTTCCTGCGGGCATGGTTTCACGAGGTAGGCGTCGGCGCCGATGGCCAGCGCATAGTCGCGATGTTTGTCGGCGGCGCGCGATGTGAGCATGGCGACGCGCACCTGTTGATATTGCGGCGAGCTACGCATGATCGTGAGCAGCTCGAAGCCGCTGAGACGCGGCATCTCGACATCGAGCACGATGACACGCGGCAGTTCATGCTCCATCATCTCCAGCGCTTCGTAGCCATCGCGCGCCAGGCTCGTCTTGAAGCCAGCCAACGTCAGCGTCTGCTCCAGCGTCCGCCGGATGGTGACCGAGTCGTCTACGATCAGCACCCACGGCGCGGCATCGCGCGGCGTCGCGGGCGCGCTCGCGGGGCGCAGGACGATCTCGGCGCCAGCCAGACGCAGCGCCAGCGCCTCTTGCGGGTCAATCAGCAGCGCCACCTGGCCATCTTCCGGGCGCACAATCACTCCGCGCACGACTCGGCGCTGTAAGGGTTGTGGCAGCGGCCGCACCGTCGCCTCGCGCACATCACCGTCGCCCACAGACTCGACCAGCAGCGCCACAGATTGTCCGCGCAGCCTGATGACGACGATGCGGCCCAGCGCGGCGGCGTCTTGCTCGAAGCCGAGCGTCTCAGCGAGCGCATAGGCTGTCAGCTCCTGGGGCAGCGCGGCTGGCTCGCCGGACGCCGCCGCGTCTGACGCGGCCTCCACCGTGACACGCCACTCGCGCAGGGGGGCGCCCATTTGCGCCGGACCTGAGGGCTGCTCGCGCAGGCGCTCTGGCTCGACGATGGCCGTGTTTTCGACCAGCGCAAATGGCAGCGCGAAGACCTGGCCTCCTGCGCTCACCTCCAGCACGGGCAACATGCTCAGCGAGATTGGCACGCGAATCTGGAAGGTCGTCCCTTTCCTCAGATCGCTGCGCAAGGTGATGGAGCCTTTGAGCCGATGGATGGTGTTGGCGACATCGGCCAGACCCACGCCGCTGCCTGCCAGCGCTCCCACATAGCCAGCGGTGGTGGCGGGCAGTGTCGTGACGCCCAGGCGGAACATGAAGCTGAGGGCCTGCTCTTGCGAGAGGCCGCGCGCCTCATCCGGGGTGATGAGTTGTGCGCCGATGGCGGCGCCCACCAGCAGGTTCGGATTCACGCCGCGCCCATCGTCACTGACCTCGATGACGACCTCGGCGCCCACATTGTAGGCGTGAATCCAGACGCGCCCCTGGGCTGGCTTGCCATGCTCCAGGCGCTCATCAGGCCGCTCGATACCATGCGCAATGGCATTGCGTACAAGCTGGATGAGCGGTTTCTCCAGCTCCTCGAGCAGTGAGCGATCAATCTCGATACCCTCGCCCTGCGCCTCGAACTCGACCAGCTTGCCGAGGTCAGTCGCCGCCACCAGCGCCGAGATGCGTAGACGTGGGGTAATCTCAGCAAGCTGCGCCAGTCGTATGCTCATGGCATCTTCCTGGATGTCGCGGCTCAGCGATTCCTGCGCTTCAGTGAGCTGGCCGAGCCGACCGATCAGCGACGTGAGGGCGCTAAAATTCGCGTTGGCATCCGCCACGACCTCGGCCAGCGCGCGCAGCGCAGCATCCACCTCGGTATACTGTTCGAGTTGCAAGCTGCTCCATGAGGCGCGCAACACGCCCGACGAGGTGAGCGCCGCCATAGGCGTCGTATCGGCGGGCCAGACGCCCAGCCCGCCCGATGGGGTAGACACGCCGGGCGTGGCAAGCTGATGTGATGGACCTGCCTGCTGCGCCACCGAGACAAGGTTATCGAAAGTGAGCGGATGCGCGTCGGTGATCTGCGCGCTCTTCTCGCGCAGGCGCACGAGCGTCGCCTGCATCTCGGCCAGCGCCCGCGCGATCTCACCGCGATTGCGCGTCATCGCGCCGCGATTGGCCGCGATGGCGCTCAACTGGTTCATCAGCAGGTCGAGCTTGCGCGCCTCGATGTGGAGCACCAGTTCGTGCTCGGATGGACGCCTGCGCTCGCTCGGCTGCGCGGCGTCGGAGGATGTCGCCGCCAGCGACGCCTGCTGCGCGGGGCGCCGCTCATCCGCGTGAATCAGCGCATCGCGCACGGCGCGCGCATCCGCCAGCAACTCCGGGGAAGGTTCGTCGAGGGTGGTGGCGGCTTCGAGTGATTGCTCGAAGATGCCGAGGAAGCGACCGAGGCTTGCCAGGAATAAGGGATCAGTGGCAATCGTGGAATGTTGCGCGGTGGCGACAATCTCCTCGAAGAGCCTGGCAACGTCGGCGAAGCCCAGGAATCCCATGGTCGCCGCCGCGCCTTTGATTTTGTGGGCGAGGAACTCCATCTTCGCCAGCGCCTGTGTCTCGTCCGGGCGCTGCTCGAACTCCAGGATGAGCTGGCCAATGTCGCGCAGGTCAGCGGGTATCTCCTGGACGAAATTGCGCTTCATCTCAGGCGGAATCTCGTCGAACTCTTCCGCTGTCATGCCGCCAAAGACGGGAACGCCCGCGCCGCTGTGTGTCTGGGCCATGAATACGGGCGGCGCGGTCATGCGGGCGAGTAACTGCGCATCGGCCCGCTCGTCGCGCTTGCGCAGGTGGGCGCTAGGAAACGACTGCACCAGCGCAAGCTCATCGAGCGTCAACTCGCTTGGCCCAGTAAAGCCGCCTATCGCCGCATCGTTCCCTGCCAGCGCGGCGGCGGGGTATGCGCGTAGCGTCTGCTCCAGCTTGCGGATGAGCGTCAGGTCGCGCGCGGTGGGCGGCTCGGCGTTCCCGGCGGTTGCCAGACGCTCGACACGCCAGCGCAGATAGGAGAGCGTGTCGAGCGAACCGAGCGGCGCGAGTGGCTCAGCCCCGTTGGTCGCCTCCGCGACCGTCGCCGCCTCGGCCAGCGCCTCGGAGAGCGCGCGCAGGTCATCAACCTCGAAAGCGCTGGCCAGGGCCGCCGCCGCATGCGAGAGTCGCGCCATCTCGCGCAGCGCGTCTGGTCGTCGCTCGCTGGGCGCCGCGCCACTCAACGAGTTGGCATGCGACTCGATGGCGGTGAGCAGCGTTCGTATCTCATAGATGAAGCGAGCGAAGACATTGACGTCACTCATGCGCAGGTCGCTCTTCAAGCGCGGCGAAGATGTCAGCGCAGAGCGGCCCCATGCGCAGTGCCTGCGCGGCGCGCTTAAGACCAGCGATTGAGTAGACTCCGGCGACATACTCTTGCGCCGCGCCTGGTATACCAGACGCGGCGCCATGCTGCTGCGCGTCCATCTGGTCCTCGGCGCGCAGCAGGCAGATGTCGCCGATGTGGTCAACGAGCAGCGCGAGCAGGTCGTCGCCCTCACCGACAACGAGCGCCCGTGGCGACTCCACCTGCCCGATCCTGTGCGGCGGCGTAGCGCGCTGGGCGTCCAGCATGGCCAGGCGCTGCGCGGCGTCTGCGTCAGAGAGGAGGGTTGGCGCCGGGTCCACCAGCGCGACCAGTGTCGTGCGCATCGGGAAGATCCCCAGCAGCCACTGCGGGCTGAATGGCAGCGCCACGTGCGGCGGCACGCTGGGCAGGACCTCACGCAGTTCCGTCAGCCGCACGAGGTATGGTGATGCGCCCAGCCAGAAGAGCAGATGCTCCTCACCCGCAGCGGCGTCTGGCTCCAGCGTCAGCCCGGCCTCAGCGCGCGCGAGCGCCTGCAGCAGGGATTGTTCTTGCGTTGCCCTGCTTGCCGACGCGCCGGTCGCCTGCGCAGCCTCGTGCGCGCCAGCCAAATCCGCGTGACCGTCCAATTCGCTCACTCCGCTCTCGCTCTCGTGCTCCACAGACGCAGCATCTGCCCGTTAGCTGGGCCAACCTGCGTCGGGGTCTATCACGCCGAGCGCCCGCCGGACGCGCCGGACAAGCTCAGCCGCCTTGAACGGTTTGGCGATGAAGTCAGACGCGCCATACATGCGTGAGAGGGTGCGATTGACCACGCCATCGTGGCCAGAGAGCATGATGACACAGGTTTCGGCGCATTCTGGATTGCTCTTGATGAGCCTGGCTACCTCGTAGCCGTTCATGCGTGGCATGCCGATGTCGAGCAGCAGCACACGCGGCGGCACGACCTCGCCGATCTGGAGCGCGCCCAGGGCCGCCAGTCCGCCGGGGTATGCGACAGCGGGGATGCCCGCGCGCAGCAGGCTGATCTCGACGACCCGGCGCACGGCGGGCGAGTCATCGATCACCATCACCAGTGGCGCGTCGGCGCCGTCTGAGGAGAAGAACGCGCCAGGGTCTTCGAGAGCGCGTGTGGTTCGTGCGCGCTCAAACACGGCGCCGTTCCCACTTCCATTTCCCATGCGACGAATCCTCCTGTTACGATGAGCGAACCTGCCGCCTGCGCGTGGCGCGCACTGGCGCGCATTGAGGCGATGACCCAGAGCCTGGCTTGCGCGCGAACGTCTGCGTCGGCGGCTCGCGGCGCCGCTACTAGCGTATAACGGACATCAACTACTCAAGGACATGAAGAGCGCCTCCCAGGCTTCCTGATTCTGCACGCGCTCCTCTGGTTTCGAGATACGCGCGTTGATCGCATGGAAAGCCATCTCCAGCGCGTGTTGCAGGTGGTCGCGGTACTCGGTGAAGAGCGGGCTGGGCGAGACGCTGCCGCTCCGACTACTCGTGTCGAAGGTTTTGCGGCAATAGGCGGCGAAATCGTCACTGTTGATGCGATTGTTCTCGATGATGAACAGATAGTCGCCGACGCCATAGATGCCCTCGCGTTCCAGGATCGCGGCAAGGGTATCGGGCGCCAGCGCGACATCGTGCGCCCGATAGGTTTCGGCGAGCGCATCCATCGTCTCATTGATGAAGCGTACCAGAGCCACCAAGCGATCTGGCTCTGTTTTGCACTTGAGCCAGCTCTGCTCCATGCTGATGATCAGCGTGAAGAGATCGAAGCTTTCGAGGTCGATACGCGCGGCGACATCCGGGCGACCTGGCGCCTCGCTGGGTCTGCTGGTACGGCTGGGCATCAGCAGACCCTCGCGCACCAGCGGCCCCACCATCCGCGCGACATCGAGCTCGGGCATGCGCAGCGAGGTGGCGATACGTCGGACGGTTCGCTGGGAGTTGACACGCGAGATGATGCGCCAGGCCACGGGGTGAAACTGCAACGAATGGTCGATCGGCGGCTCGTTCGCCATCGCGAGGAACGTGCGCATGCCATCGGGCAGCGCATTCTCCATCGCATCCCATTCGTGCTGGTAGCGCAGCGCCTCCATGATGACCGTCGTCGTCTCGGTGCGTGGGGCCAGCGAGTCCGCAGGCATCCGCTCGCCGCGATGGAAGATGTAGTCTCCGCGCTTCCAGAGCGAGAGTTCGCGGATGGTCCAGAGCGCCTGAGTGCGGAGCGCGCGCTCCAGTTGTTGCGGAGAGATGACATTCAGGTCAACCAGTCGCTCGCCGATACGCTTACCGAGCGCATCCTGTGTCTGCAAGTGAAAGACATAATCCATCTGCTGCTGGCTGGCGAACTGAAGTTGTTGGAGCACATTGCCCAGGGTCAGCGCTTCGCGGTCGTGTTCTTGCGCGCCGACGATAGCGCCGTAGTCAAAATACACGATGCCGCTGGCGCCGGACTCGGCGTTGAGGTGCAGAGCGCCCGACTGGCTTTCCAGGCTCATCGCCTGAAGCAAGTCTACCAGGCCGAAATCGTCCAGCCGCCCCTGTAATGCACGAGCTTGCGCCAAGGCGCCTCTCCTCACAGACACATCGCCAACATGTCGTCGCGCCCGAACGCGCGCGTTCGACGCTCTCAACATCCACACGCCAACGCATCACCGAAAAGCCAACCGCATTATATGCCGCGTGGTCGCACTCCGACAATTGGCGCCAACCTATGGCAAGAGTGGCCCAAGCCGATGCACATCGCCAGGGGGCGCCGCCGCAGCCAGCGCCAGCGCCTCGCACGCCAGCGTTGGATGCCACGCATGCGGCGCAATCTCGGCGAGTGGGGCCAGCGCGAATGCCCGGCTGGCAAGCTGGGCGTGGGGAATCGTCAGTTCTGGCGTGTCGAGCGTCAGATTATCATAGAGCAGGATGTCAATATCTACCGGGCGTGGGCCATAGCGTGGGCCGGGCGTGCGCCCCAACGCGCGCTCGATGCGCTTGATGGCGCTGAGCAGGGCAAACGGATCGAGACGGGTCAGCCCCTCCACCACCGCATTATGGAAGCGTGGCTGATCGGTGACGAGCAACGGCGCCGTATCCCAGATCGATGAGACGCGGGTGACGCGCACGGCGGAGGCTAGCCGCTCGACCGCCGCGCGCAGCAGGGCGTCGCGGTCCCCCAGATTCGAGCCGAGGCCCAGATAGACGAGCCGTTCGCCTTCCTGCCGCCCCATGAGACATACTCCATCTTCAACCAGCCGCCGGAACATCAGGGTCGCTGGCGGTTGAAACCGCGCCTGGATGGCCTGCGGGCCGCGAAGTCCGCCTGCGCGGCCTGGGCCGAGCTGCGGCGTTGCGGACGCGCACTCGTAGCTCGAATACTTCGCAAGTCTGTCCATCAGGCGCCTACCTGATGGACAGACTTGCGCAATGCTATAGTATGGATAGTGATGATATGCGCCCACAATCTGGGCGCATCATTCATGGCGATTCATGGGATTCATGGCGCGGCGCCTGCACGTGCTCTGTCCATCATACACTGACTCGGCTAGCGTGACGCTCATCGCGGATGTGGTCGCAGTCAGCTTCCTTCCAGCGATACGTATTGAACTTCATAGAAGAAGGTGGTATGGCGACCCAATGATAGCTGTGGTGGGTCTCGACCATCGCCGGACGAGCGTTGATGCGCGCGGACGGCTGACATTTACCGATGACCGGCTCGCGGCGGCGCTTGCGGCGCTCGGCGGCGGCCAGTGGATCGACGAAGCCGTCATCCTTTCGACGTGCAACCGAACTGAGGTCTATCTCGCGAGCCAGCAGCCTGAGGGCGCGCTGCGTGAGGCGCGACGCCTGCTGCAAGATACGTTTGAGCGCGGGGCGCCCGCTGGGTTCGCTGCGGCGAGCGCACAGGCCGCACGCGCCACAGAGGCGCCGGTCGAACTGGCGCTGACGCTCTATACGCATGAGGGCGTCGCGGTCGCCGATCACCTCTACGAGGTCGCCGCCGGGCTACGCTCGATGGTCATCGGCGAGCCGCAGATTCTGGGGCAGGTGCGCGCCGCGCTGGCAGCCGCGGAGGCGGCGCATGTGGTGGGCGATGACCTGCGCGCGCTCTTCACCGGGGCGCTCAAGATCGGCAAGCGTGTGCGGACGGAGACCGAGATCAATCGCGCGGATGTTTCGGTGGCGGGGCTGGGCGTGCGCGCGGCGCGCGAGGCGCTGGGCGACCTGCGTGGCAAGACGGCGCTGCTGATTGGCGCAGGCCGCACTAACCAGTTGAGTGGCAGCCTGTTGCGCGCTGAGGCGGTCGGTCAGGTCATCGTCGCCAATCGCTCGCTGGCCTCAGCGGAGGCGCTGGCGAGCCAGCTCGACGGGCGCGCAGCCTCACTGGAGCAGCTTGGCGCAGCAATCGCCGAGGCGGACCTGATTATCAGCGCCACCGCTGCGCCACACATCGTGCTGGACGCCGAGACGGTCGCCGCCGCATGCCTTGGGCGCCAGAAGCCGCTGGTCATCATCGATCTCGCCGTGCCGACCGACACTGCGCCGGGCGTGGAGACGCTGCCCGGCGTGACGCTGCTGACGCTCGATACGCTGCGTGATATGGCCGACCCTGACGCGCACGATGATCCCGCTGTGATCGCCTCATTGCATGGGCGTGAGCGCGACATCGCGCAGGCGCGCCAGATCATCGAGGAAGGGCTGCGCGAGTATGCGCGCACGCAGACGATGCGCCTCGCGGTCCCCGGAATCGCCGCGCTGCGACGCCATGTCGATCGGTCTGAGGAGCAGGAGCTGGCGCGCGCGCTGGCCCAGCTCGACCACCTCTCGGAGCGTGACCAGGCGATCATCGAGCGCTTTGGCTCCCGCCTTGTAGACAAGATGTTCCATCATCTCGTCCGACGGATCCGCTCGCTCGCCGAGTATGACGAGATACCCCCAGATGTCACGATGCGTGTGCTCGCGCAACTCTTCTCCGAGCCAACCACGCCCGACCGCGACTCCGGCCAATAGCGGCAGCCGCCACACGCGCTTCACCCGCCGGGCGTGCGGCGCGACTGGCTGATGGGAAAGCTGGATTGCGCCGATTGACGCGAAAGCGACGCCAGCGGTATACTTGCCCCGCCAAATCGTGGGCGCAACGGCCAGAGGGAAAGGGCATCGCAGCGTGCGTTGGAGTATCGAGCGGGCGCGGCTGAGCGGTTGGGCGGTGAGGCGAGCGCCGTTCGCCACACTGGCGCTGCTGACGTTGCTGACACTGGCGCTGAGCGCCTGCGGCGCCTCTACGCTGAATCTCCCCAGCGGTGTCTACACGAGCCAGGACTATCATTTCCGCGTCACCTACCCCACTGGCTGGCAGGCCAACACCTCAGCGCAGCCCAATGCGACGGCGCCGCTGATCGTCATCATCACGCGCTCAGGCACGCATCAGCCGCCTGGCTCGGAAATCTCCTCGCTGACGATTGATGTGCTGGATATGAGCAATGCGGGTGTGGCGCAGACCGCTGCCGCGCTCGCCAAGAATAGCGCGCTCAGCAAGATTACCTTCGGCGGCGAGCCTGCCTTCAGCGACAAGCCAACGCTGGAGACAGGTGGCAATGTGACGCTGACCCACAGCGATTACTATGTGGTTCACGGCGCCTATCTCTACCAGGTCAGCACTGATGCGCTGGCGGGCGACGGCGCCGCGCTCGACAAGATGGCGCAAAGCTTCACGATTCTCAGCTAGGCCATCGCCCCCGCAGCGGTCGCTTGTTCCGCCTCGCGCCATTGGCGCAGGTGCTATACTGACGCAGCCTGCGATCCAGGCAGACAGCGCCGGTATCTCCGATGGTCAAACGTTGAAAGGGCAAGCGTATGCGTCAGAATGTGCGTGGCGCGGCTGCTGCGGAGCCAACGAGTGACGCGACGGGCAATGCGCGTCAGGCGGCGCTGCTGGGACGGCTGGCGATTGCTGGCATCATCCTGTACGTTCTCCTCGATGTCGTCGCCCAACTCCTGCCGCCGCACTACAGCCCCATCGCGCAGGCCGAGAGCGATCTGGCGGTTGGCCCGTATGGCTACATCATGACGGCCAATTTCGTGCTGCGCGGCTTGCTTTCGCTGGCGCTGCTGGCTGGCCTCGTCAAGGGAGTCGCGCCTGAAGGGCGCTCGCGCGCTGGATGCATCCTGCTTGGCGTATGGGCGGTTGGCGCCTTCCTGCTGGCGCTCTTTCCGACGGACCTGGCGGGCGCGCGGCCCACGCTGCATGGGATGATTCATCTCGTCGTCGCGCTGGTGGCGTTCATCAGTGTGGCCGTCGGTGAATTGCTCATCTCCCTCAGGCTTGACCGCGCGGGCGATCGCTGGCGCGACCTGCGCACGCCTGCGCTGGCGCTCGCCATCGTCGTGCTGTTCGCGCTGGTGATCGAGCTGGTCGGCTTTGGGTCGCGGTCGCTGTTTGGCCTGGTCGAGCGCGGCTTTCTCGGCCTCGCCCTCTGCTGGATGCTGCTCGTCGCCTGGCGTCTGAGCGCGCTCGCCACATCGCAAGCGCCTGCGCAGGCGTAGCGCCATCAGCCAGCGACGATGACAGGCGGCTGACGGGTGTGCCAGTCGGTGACGCGCTGGTAGGCGTGGCCCAGCCGCAGCAGCGCAGGCTCATTGAAGTGTCCGGCGGCGAGTTGCAGGCTGGCGGGCAGCCCGGCGCTGGTGAAGCCGCAGGGCAGCGCGAGCGCGGGCTGGCCGGTGAGATCAAAGGGAAAGGTATTGCGTAAGGTGGCGTAGCCTGCGGTGATCTCGCGTTCGCCCAGCCGAACTGGCTCATCGAGTGCGGCGATGCGCGGCGCGACGATGGGCAGCGTCGGCATGGCCAGCGCGTCCAGGTCGCTCAACAGCGCCCGCATCCGCTCGGTGAACGCCTGACGGATGCGCTGGCCGCGAATGTAGACTGCGGCGGACATCTCTGCGCCCTGTGCGAGGCTGGCGCGCGTCGCGGGTGTGTAGCGGTCGGCCTGCGCCGGGAACCAGCCCATCTCGGCATGGTAGAGCGACGCCTCTGGCCGCTGCACCGCCCGATAGCAGCTATCGAACAACTCATCGTTCAACTCCGCTGGCAGATCAACCTCGCGTATCTCCGCGCCCAGCGCCTCGAGTGCGCTGATGGCGGTATGGACCAGCTCAGCCACCTCTGGCTCAGCGCCCTCGAAGAAGAACTGGCGCGGCACGCCGATGCGTGCGCCACGCACGGCCTCCGCTGGCGAGCGGCGATCCATCAGCCCGGCGGCGAAGTCCATCGTCGGCGTCTCGATGCTGTCGGGGTCGGCGGGATCATAGCCAGCCAGCGCATCGAGCAGCAGCGCGCAGTCTTCCACGGTGCGCGCCAGTGGTCCGGCGTGGTCATACGACCAGCTCAGCGCGATGACGCCCGCGCGGCTCACCAGCCCATAGGTCGGCTTCAGCCCTGTGACGCCGCAACAGGCCGCTGGAATGCGAATCGAGCCGCCAGTGTCGGTGCCAAGCGCCGCGAGGAACATGCCAGCGGCGATCCCCGCAGCCGAGCCGCCACTGCTGCCCCCCGGCACGCGCCCGGTGTCCCAGGGATTGCGCGTGGGCGGCGTGAATGTGCCATAGGCGAACTCATGCGTGTTGGTCTTGGCGACCAGCGCCGCGCCTGCCTCGCGCAGTCGCGTCACCGCCGCCGCATCTTCGGTGGGGATGTAGTCCTCCAGCACGCGCGAGCCTGCGCTGGTGCGCACACCGCGCGTCAGATAGAGGTCCTTCACGCCCACGGGGATGCCGCAGAGCGGGCTGGCCATGCGCGCCGCGCGCTGATCGCTCAGCCGCGCATCCGCAGCCTGCGCCGCCGACCGCGCTTCATCCGCCATCACCGTCACACAGGCTTGCAGCGTGCCATCGAGCGCTTGGATGCGGGCCAGGCTGCGCTCGACCAACGCCGCAGCGGTCAGCGCGCCACTGCGCAACTGGCGCGCCGCCTCCGCGACCGTCAGCGGACCGCGCTCGCCTGTCTCTGCTGTCTCAGCGCTCATGCTCATCTCCTCCGCTCACTCTGGCCTTGCTCGAAGGCTGGCGTCGTGTCACGTTCGGTCGCGGCGCTGCGCCTGCTTCTGATCCCACGCCTGTGCGCGCCCGCAGGAGTGCTGCGGCGCGCAATAGATCATCGGGCGTCGTCACCTTGATGTTGCTCTCATCGCCCGGCGCGATGACCACCTGCGCGCCTGCCGCCGCGACCACCGACGCGGTATCAGTCCCCTCGAAGCGTATCCGTCGCGCGCGATCATACGCCGCCAGCAGTGTGCGCGCGTCGAAGGCTTGTGGCGTCTGCGCCCGCGCCAGCTCGGCTGCGGCGAAGACCTGCTCCACCACGCCTGCGTCGTCCACTCGCGCAATGCGCTCGTCAGGCGCGAGGGGCGTCGCAAGCAATGCGCCGCCGGGCTGTGGCAGCGCGCGCACGGCGACGACGAGGCGCTCGATCTCATCGCAGGTGATGAGTGGGCGTGCGCCGTCGTGAATCATCACCAGCCCAATCTCGCGCGACATGATGCGCCCGCGCAGCGCCTCCAGCGCCCGCTCCTCCGATTGATGGCGTGAGGCGCCGCCCGCCAGCGTATCGCTGACCTTGGTAAAGGTGTAGGGCGTGATGATCTCCGCGCGCAGCCGCGCAAGTTCGTCAGGATGCGCCATGACGATGATCTCATCCACCAGGGGAGAGGCTTGAAAGGCGCTGATGGCATGCGCGGCGACGGGCGCCCCATCCAATGGCAGGAAAACCTTGTTCTGTGCGGCGCCCATGCGTGACCCCTGGCCCGCGCAGAGCACGATGGCCAGCGTCTTTGCCCGCTGTGCGCCGTCGGCGCTCTGTGTCACGCGCTGCTCACTCTCTGTGCGCCGCGCGCCCCTCCACTTCGCGCGAGGGGAAGGGGCGCGTGGCACGGCGTATCGGTCGTGGCGGCGGCTAGTTGCGGCCAGCCTGTGCCCCAATGCCGCGCTCGACAGCCGCCTCCACACGGTCGGCCAGGCTGTGATCGCCGCGAAGCTCCGTCGCCAGCCGCACGCCAGCGGTAAGCAGCGCATTCTGGCCGCCGCTCGCCAGCGCCGGACGCAGCGCCAGATACTCCTCCGCCGCCGCCGCGACCAACTGTGTGACGGTGGGAGTGGCGGCGGCGCCGCTGGCGTCGGTGCGCGCGGCGACCAGGCCGATCACCCCGGCGAAGGCGCGCGGCGTATTCTCCATCTGCATGAAACGACGCGCCGCCGCGAGCGCGCCGGGGGTATCGCCTGCCATCGCGCTCTGCTCCACCGTGCGGATCAGTGTGCTGCCGATCAGGCCGCCAGAGACGGGCATCGAAGCAGCCGCAGGCAGCGCCGCCGCGCTCGCCGGGATGCGGGCGCCGAGCGCATTGACAGATACCGCCGCTGTGTAGAGCATCGGCCAGGTATCGTGATGCTGCGTCTGGCGCATCACCGTCGCCACCGCATGGATGTAGAGCAGCGCCTGCCCTGCGCTGGTGAGCGCGGCGGTATCGCCCATCGCGACCGCATTGATGCGCTCAGCCACGGCCAGCGCCATCCCGCTGGTGACGCCGAGCGGTGTCGCCCCCGCGACCAGCGCCGCATGCGTGGCGTCGCAGGCGGCTGTGGCGTCGCCCGCCAGCAACGCCTGCTGGAAGCTCGAACCCGCATGCTGTTCCGCAGGGATGGCGAGGCGAGTACGCATCCATGAGAGATCGTGCGCCTGGTCGCTGGCATAGGCCCGCGCAGTCTCGCCGATGGCGTCGTTGGGCGCCGCGTCGGCCAGCACGCCCGTCGCCCAGGCGATGAACGCCGTATAGCGCCCGCCCCACTCGGCCATGTCCATGATCTCACTGGCCGCGACGATGCTGGTGAGCGGGGCGCCGCCGCCGACAAAACGGAAGCGCAGCGCGATGTAGACTGCTTCGAGCACTGCGCGATAGTCGGCGCCGGTCGCGTTCAGGCCCAGCAGCACGCGCCGCATCAACGTCACATCGTGGGCGGCGAAGGCGTCGCCGATGGCGTCATGCACGCTCTTGCCACCGGGAATCTCCATCGGCTCGATAGGCTCTGGCAGCGTGGGTTCGGGCTGGGCCAGGCTGGCGCGCACGGCCTCGCGTGTCGCCATGAAGCCCTGCACGAGCGGCGTGGCGGGGGCGAGGCGTCGTCGCTCTTCCTCGCCAGGCTCTGGCCCCAGCGGCATAGCGCGCATCCAGTCGGTGATGCGCCCGCTGACGGCGAGCGCGCCGAGCGCTCGTGGCGACGCGCCTCCCAGGAGGGCATCGATTCCCACGCGGCCACCGACCTTCGACGGCTTCAGATTGCGCTGGCCCAGCAACTTGAGGGTCTCGCCAATGACATGCGCCTCGTCGCCGCTGGCAATCGCCTCGGCGAGGGGGGTGGTATCCGCGTAGAGCATCATGGACATGCGCTCTCGTCGCTCCTTTACTTATCCTAAACCATACACGCTAGCTCTCGCGCAGCGGCTGATCGCATGATCCCGTCGCCTGAGGCGCTGTGGCAGTGGTCAGGCGCCGCTCTGCTCGCGCAGTTCGCGTATCTGCTGCTCGATGGGCGGGATGTTGATATAGTCTTCATCCAGCAGGCGATAGGCCCGCTGCAGGTAGAGTTCCGCCAGTCGCGCGCCCGTCTGGTCCGGGCGGACGGCGACCTCAGCCAGTTGGTCGGCGCGATATTTCTCGGGCAGCGTCGAGGCGATCAGATGCAACTGGTCGCCGACCTGTTCGAGCAGGCGGCTGTCGTGACCATCCATCGCGTAGCGCGCCTGCCCCGTGAGCCGCGCCATCTCGCCGAGTCGGTCGCGCTCAGGCAGCGCGCTCGCCACGATCATCTGCGGATCGAGGTCGTCGAGGGAGGAGCTATGCGCTGACCTATCCGCCTCCTCACGCGCGGGCGCGTTGGCTGGCCGCGTGGCTCGTGCGCTTGTGGAGGGCCAGCGCGCCTGATACTGCGCGTAGCTGCGGCCATACTCGGCGCTGGCCTCGGCGGCGAAGACCATGCGCTGGCTGTCATCGCTGATGAGCAACGTGCCGATGTCGCAGAGGTCATCGCCGCGCCGATCGGCCATCTGCTCCAGCGCCTCGAAGCTCTCGACCTCCTCCAGCATCGGTGGGATCGGCATCGCGCTCATCTCTGCGCCATCGCCCAGCGCGTCTGCGGGCAACTGCCCGGCAAACATCGGCGGCAGATACTTCCCCAGCGAGAACGAGATCGGCAGCACGACGCAATAGGTCGCTACATAGTGGTCGCCCGGCCCAGACAGGCGGGCGTAGAGAATCGCGTGGCCGCGTGGCGCGTCCGCATCGCCCAGTTCAAAGCGCAGACTCATGCGCCACTCTCCTCGCGCCCGCTGACGCCTCAGGTCCGGGCCGCCGCGTCGCTCTCATCTGCTCGGCGCCAGCGCACGGTCCCCACCTGACTATTCTACTCGCGCGCAGGCCCAGACGCAACGCCGCGCGCGGCGGCTGGCGGCGGCTGGCGGTCGAAAGCGCGCCTGGGCGCCGTATGGGCCGCAACCCCTGCGGCGCCCGTCGCTCTGCGGCGCGCCTTGACACCGTGCGCGCCGCATCACTACACTTTTTGTAGTACACTGACGTGAGCAAGCCAGACGCCACAGCGCTGTCGCGTCCGGGGAGGCTTGCCAGCAGGCGTCAGCGCGACGCGCGAGGGAGCGCGCCCCAGCCGACGCAGTGAGAAAGCTCAGCCCGCTATGGCGCAGTCGCCCCACCTATCCGAATCCGAAGATGAGCAGGCCAGCGCGCAGAACACGGCGACCAAAAATGGCCTCTATGCCGTGCCGCCGCATGCGCCGACCCCTGCGACCACCAACCTCGCTGGCCTGGCCTCCGCCAGCGACGCCGCCCAGGCTCCGCTGGCGGCCACGCCGCGCACGCGCACTCGCTGGCCCGACGACATCGATGTTATCTTCGAGAAGGACCCCGCCGCGCGCAATGTGTTCGAGGTGATGACGTATCAGGGGCTGCATGCCATTCTGCTGCATCGGCTCGCCCACCGGCTCTATCTGGTGGGCATCCCATTTGTGCCGCGCCTCATCTCGCAGCTTGGGCGCATCATCACTGGCGGCATCGAGATTCACCCCGGCGCGCACATCGGCAAGCGCTTCTTCATCGACCACGGCGCGGGCGTCGTCATTGGCGAGACTGCCGAGGTTGGCGACAACGTCATGCTCTATCATCAGGTCACGCTGGGCGCGACGGGCTGGTGGAAGCATCGCGGCGATGGGCGGGTCAAGCGCCACCCCACCATCGAAGATAATGTGACCATCGGCGTTGGCGCCTCGATCCTTGGCCCAGTCACCGTTGGGCATGACAGCAAAATTGGCGCGATGGCGCTCGTCCTCGAAAACATTCCACCGCAGTCGCTCGTCGTCTCGCAGCCCGCGCGTCTGCTCACGGCGAAGGGCGGCCAGGCCGACCTCGAGACGCAGCTTGGCGATGAGCGCGCGTTCCTGCTCGACTATTCTATCTGAGGGCAGGCGGAGGCAGGCGGAGCGCCATAGCGTGATACACTGGCGCATGGTGGGTGAGCGCACTTCGGCGCAGAGCGGTGGGAGAATGCGCGTGACTGACACGAACTGGCATGACGCCCCGTCTGGCAGTTTTCGCATCGCTTGCTCCGCGATCATCGAGCACGGCGGCGAATACCTGATGGCGCGGCGGCGCGACATCGGCTGGTGGAATCTGCCCGGCGGTGGCCTGGAGGCTGGCGAGACGGTTGAGCAGGGGCTGGCGCGCGAGGTGCGCGAGGAGATTGGCGTCGCAGTTCGCATTGTGCGGCTGGTGGGGGTCTACTCGAAGCCGCAGAAGAGCGAGGTCGTGCTGACCTTCCTCTGCAAGCTCGCCGATGAGACACCGCCGACGACCAGCGACGAGGTGTCGGAGGTCGGCTGGTTCGGCGCCACCGCATTGCCAGATGATACCCTGCCGAAGCACCGCCAGCGCGTGCTCGACGCGGCGCTTGGCCAGCCCGAAGCGATTCTCCGCGCGCAGACGACACCGACCGAGGAGGATCAGCGCCGGAGCGCTGGCGGGTGAGCGAACGGCCAACTGAATAGCCCACCTATCCCCCTGTGGCAGCCATTTGCGGGTAGGGGTCCTGTGCGCGCCATGGTACTACCAGGTCTCTCGCCGTGAGCCGATCTTGTGTGTATAAATGCCTTGATGAAGCAATTTCCTGCCGGATGTGTCGTGTGACACATACGGGCTGAACTCCGAGGGGAGAATCGTTGTGGAGGTGAGCATGAATGCGCCCGCGCTTGAAGTCTCATCCCCGACCATTCTCGTCGTCGAAGACGACGCTGGTGTCGCACGTATGCTCAGCGCCACACTGACGGCGGAGGGCTACAATCCGCTGGTGGCCTGCACGGGCGAGGAAGGCGTTGATCTGGCGCTGCGCGAGGGTCCGCAGCTCATCCTGCTCGATCTGATGCTGCCGGGGATGGATGGCTTCGCGGTTGTGGAGCATCTACGCGGCAACGCCCGCACAGCGCACATTCCCGTGATGGTGGTCAGCGCGCGGCATGACGCCGCCGACAAAGTGCGCGCCTTCGAGTCGAATGTGGACGATTATCTGACCAAGCCCTTCAACGGCGATGAGTTGATGGCGCGCATTCGCACACAGTTGCGCCATGTGCAAGAGTCGCAACTCTCGCCGCTGACGGGCCTGCCCTCTGGCTTGCGCATCGAGCGCTCCATCGAGGAGCGCCTGGCCGCGCCGGGCCACTGGTCCATCCTCTACCTCGATCTCGACAACTTCAAAGCCTACAACGATGTCTATGGCTTTGTGCGCGGCAACGACCTCATTCGCCTGTTTGCGCGCATCATCGACACGGCCATGCGCGAACTCGGCGACTCCACCGACTTCCTCGGCCATGTCGGCGGCGACGACTTCATTTTGCTGACGACTCCGCCGCGCGTGGACCTGCTCTGCCAGCGTATCATTGACTGCTGGGAGGTCGAGAGCCGTGCGCTCTATTCCCCTGAGGACCTCGAGCGCGGTACACTGATCGCAGTGGATCGGCGTGGCCAGAGCCAGACCTATCCGCTGGTCGCGCTCTCCATCGGCGTCGTCACCAATGAGCGTCGGCCCATCACCTCGCTCGCCGAGGTCAGCCGGGTCGCCGCAGAGGTGAAGCACGCCGCCAAGAGCCTGCATGGCAGCTCGTGGTATATGGACCGCCGCGCCACCGATGGCCCCTACCCTGCGGCGCCCGGCGGCGAGATTCGCCACTGATCGAGCCGCTTGCGCGAGCGTGGCCGCAACCCTGGCGAAGCGGGCGCCGCGCCCCTGTTTGTGTCGGCGCGCCCCACCATGCCCCAAGCGGGAGTTCTGCATGACAGACGATAGGATCACCTCACCGATTGAGGATGCGGAGGAGGCTGAGACTGATGAAGGCGCAGCAAGCCGCCATGCGCAGCGCGAGAACGCGCGACGGGTGTTGCGCGTGAGTGGCGTGGCTGAGATACTCCAGCGACTCAACCGCCAGGCCTTGCAAGGGCGCGGCTGGTTCGAGGAGTATGATAGCGGCGTCATCTTCAAGTGGGGGACGGGCATCACGCGCCGCCACATCTGGGTGGATGTCGTCGGCGATCAACTACGCTTCCGCCTCAATCCGCACATTCGCTGCGCCAGCCCCGTGCCAGCGTGCGATGGCGAGTATCATGTCTTCACACCTGAGACATGGCGTCTCCCAGGCGCGGTGCTGCATGAAGTTGATCGCAATTATCGCAAACCCGTGGCTGAAGCATCCGACGATTAGCGTGCGATGAGCGTGCGACGCTGCTGAGATGAAGGGGTTGAGCATCTATGACACGTGTTTTCACCGCCGAAGACCTGCTGACGATCCAGCTTGCCGACGATCCGCAGATCTCACACGATGGCGCGCTGGTCGCGTTCGTGCGCACAGAGATCGACCGTGAGCGCTACGAGTATCACCGCTCGATCTGGCTGGCGTCCACCGCTGGCGGCGAGCCACGTCGCTTGACCAATGGCCCCGGCGACACGGCGCCGCGCTGGTCGCCTGATGGCCGCACGCTGGCCTTCTTGCGCGGCCCCGCCGCGCCCGCGCAGCCCAAGAGTCGCGAGGAGCGCGACGCTGGCAAGACCCAAGCGCAGCTCTGGCTGCTGCCGCTGGAAGGCGGTGAGCCGCGCCAACTGACCCACCTGCGTCATGGCGCGGGCGCCGCCGTCTGGTCGCCCGATGGCGCGACCATCGCCTTCGCCGCGCAGACTGGCCAGCCCGACGACGCCGCAGTGGATGACGCCGCGCTCGATGGCAAGACGCTGCCGCGAGTCCGCACGATTGACCACCTCTGGCACAAGCTCGACGGCGCTGGCTACATCTACGAGCTACGCTCACACCTCTTCAGCGCGCCAGTCATCGGTGGCGAGCCGCATCAGCACACCGAGGGCGACTGGGACGACGGCGACCCCTGCTGGTCGCCTGATGGACGGTCGCTCGCCTTCACCTCCGACCGCAGCGATGAGCGCTGGTCGTGGCCCGCCGCCTCCGTCTGGACGCTCGATCTCATCAGCGGCGCGCTCAACCGCCGCAGCGACGAGACGCTGGGGGCAGCCGCGCCCAGTTGGTCGCCTGATGGCGCCAGCATCGCCTTCACCGCCTCGCCGCGACGCCAGGGCGTTGGGCATACGGATCTCTTCGTTACGGCGGCGGACCAGAGCGAACCGGGGCAGCGCCTGCTCTCCGCCGAGTTTAGCCCCAATTGCGACGATAGCTGCATTGACGATCAGCGTAGCTCGCACGGCGCGCACCACATGGCATGGAGCGCCGATAGCCGCGACATCATCTTCCTCGCCTCCTCGCGCGGCGCCACGCATGTCTTCGCCGCCGCCGCAGATGGCGCCAGCGCGCCGCGCCCACTCACGAGCGGCGCTATCCACGTCTACGGCTTCTCGGCGGATCACGCGGCGCGAACCCTGGCGCTGGCCATCTCCACGCCGGTCATCCCTGGCGACATCTTTGCGCAGACGCTCCCGGCGAGCGACGCGGACCAGCCGCGACGGCTCACCGAGGTCAACGCCGCGCTGCTCGCCGAGGTGGCGCTGGCCGAGCCAGAGGAGTTCAGCTTCACTGGCCCCGATGACTGGGAGTTGCAGGGCTGGATCATGCGTCCGGCGCAGGCCGACCGCGAGACGCCGCTGCCCGCCATTCTGGAGATTCACGGTGGCCCCGCCGCGATGTATGGCGCCAGCTTCTTCCTGGAGTTCCAGTTGCTCGCGGCGCGTGGCTACGCGGTGGTGTATGTGAACCCGCGCGGCAGCACTGGCTACGGGCGCGTCTTCTCTGGCGCGGTCATCAACGACTGGGGCGGCAAAGACTTTGCCGACATCATGGCCGGGCTAGACGCCGCCATCGCGCGCGGCGGCATCGATGCGAGTCGGCTGGGGGTCGCGGGCGGCAGCTATGGCGGCTTCATGACGAACTGGGTCACGGGCCACAGCGACCGCTTCAAGGCGGGTGTCACGATGCGCTGCGTCGCGAATATGGCGACGATGTTCGGCGTGAGCGACATCGGCTGGTCGCTGACGATTGACGAGTTGAGCGCGACCCCATGGGATGATCTCGACCGCCTGATGCGCTTCTCGCCCATCAGCTATGTCAAAGACATCCACACGCCGCTGTTGATCTTGCACAGCGACAACGATCTGCGCTGCCCACTGGAGCAGGGCCAGCAGCTCTACAGCGCGCTCAAATACCTCGGCGAAGAGGCGCGCATGGTGATCTTCGAGGGGCAGTCGCACGATCTCTCGCGCACGGGCCACCCGCGCTCGCGCGTGCGCCGCCTCGACGAGATCGTCGGCTGGTTCGAGCAGTACATTCCGCAGTAGCGGCAGACGCGGGGCAGATGGCGCGGGCGGGTGAATTATGCTCGGCGGGTGAACCCGCAGCCAGGGGCCTGCGGCCGCAAAGGCCGCCTGCGCGACCTGGAGCACGGCGCGCCGGGGTGCGCTGTCACTCCGCGCCTGTGTCGTCTGCTGGCGGGGCGCTGGCGTTCGCTGGCGGGGCGGAGTCGCCGTAGTGCGAGAGAATCTGTCCCACGCGCCCGGCGATCTCGCGCCAGATGTAGTGCTGATACTCCAGCATGGTCGCCTGGCGTTCGTCGTAGGCGCGTGAGCCTGGATCGCGCTTCGCATTCGCCATGAAGCGCTGCGCCAGTTCATAGGTGTGGCCGCCGCGCTCGTCGAGGTACGTCTGAAGCTGTGTCAACGCCGTCAGCAAGCCGCTCAGCCGCTCATCTGCGGTTGGCGGCGTCTCGCGCCCATCGCGCATATCTGTAGACATCTGCGCTACCTGTCGTTTACGGTGCTGGCGCTGCTGGCCATCGGGCGGCCTGGCGGCGTGATCTCGACCCGCAGCGCGTCGTTGAAGCGATTGAAGTAGTTGAACAGGCCGATGACGGCGGCCAGTTCGATGATCTGCCCATCGTCGAAGTACTCGCGCAGGCTCGCCCATACTTCTTCGTCCACGTCGCGCGCGTCGGTCGTCATGCGCTCCGCCAGCGCCAGCGCCGCCTGCTCCGCTGGCGTGAACATATCGCGGTGCGCGTCAATGTGGAACATCGCATCGAGCAACTCTTGCGAGGCGCCAAGCTGTTTGGCGAGCGCGGTATGTGACGATCTGCAATAGTGGCAGTCGTTGATCTGCGAGACGCGCACGGCCAGCATCTCTTTCAGCCGTGTCTCGACGGAGCCGGTTGTAAAGATCGCCTGCATATGCTCCGCCGCCGTGCGCATGATCTCCGGGCGTAGCGCCATCGTGCGGAACATGTTGGGCATGGCGCCACGCTCGCGCTGAAACCGCTCCAGCGTCTCGCGCGCCTCTGGGGCCGCTTCATCTGCGTCGAGCGGACGTATCCTGGGCATCGCCATCGTCGCCATCTCCTCGATTCGTGCGAGCCGTAACATCGTATAGTTACCACTATCTGCGGCTGGCGGTTTTCTAGAATCCACGTAGTATTATACCGGCTCGTGCGGCGCCGCGTCGCGCTGCGGACGCAAAGAGCGCCAACGAGGCTGTGCGTCGGCGCCCGGAAGGTGAGAGAGGACGGTAGTATGGCGGACATGCAGGCGGCGGCGCCGTTGACGCGCTGGGGCGTGATCAGCAGCGCAAATATTGGCGTCAAGGCGGTCATTCCGGCGATTCAGGCGTCGCGCAATGGGCGGCTGGTGGCCATCGGCAGCCGTGATCTCGCCCGCGCTGAGCGGATCGCGCTACGTGAGCGCGGCGTGCGCGCCTACGGCAGCTATGCGGCGGTGATCGATGATCCAGAAGTAGACGCTGTCTACATCCCACTGCCCAACGCGCAGCATGTGGAGTGGACGCTGCGCGCCTTACGCACAGGCAAGCATGTGCTCTGCGAAAAGCCGCTCGGCCTGACATCCGCTGAGGCGCGGCAGATGTTCGATGCCAGCGAGCAGAGTGGCGCGCTGCTGATGGAGGCGTTCATGTATCGCTTCCACCCGCAGATCACCTGGGCGCGCGAGCAGGTCGCCGCCGGGCGCATCGGCGCGGTGCGGCTGATTCGCTCGGCGTTCATGTTCGACATCCGCGACAATCCCGATAACATCAGGCTCAAGGCGCCACTGGGCGGTGGCTCGCTGATGGATGTCGGCTGCTATCCGCTGAACCTGTGCCGTGTCTTCTTCGCGGGAGCGCCGCTGCGCGCGGTGGCGATGACCACTCAGCCAGCAGGCGCCGAGGTGGAACTGGGCGCCACCGCCGTGCTCGACTTTGGCGAGGAACGCCGTGGGCTGATCGATTGCAGCTTTGAGCTACCCTGGCGCCAGTTTGCCGAGATCATTGGCGAGCACGGACGCATCAGCATTCCGTTCCCGTTCACGCCGGGGAAGGTCGAGACGACCGTGCGTGTGGATGTGGGAAATGAGGCGTGGGAGCGGCGCTTCGCCGCCGTTGACCAGTATCAGCTCGAGGTCGAACACTTCGCCGACTGCATCCAGCGGGGCGAGACGCCTGCGCTGACGCGCGCCGATGCGCTGGCCCAGGCTGCGGCCATCGAGATGATCTATGCCGCAGCGGACTATCGCTGGCCGCGCTAAACGGCGGTGTTCGACGCGCCCTCGCCCCAACCCGTCTCCCAGAGGGCGAGGGGCTTTTTGGCTTTCCCTCACCTGAACTGGGTCTGGTGGCGACGATCAGTCGTCCGTTGGCGCGGCTCCACAGTCGCCTCCTCTGGCGGCGCGGGCAGGCGCTTCTCGAAGCGGCGATAGATAGCGCGGGCGCGCGATGTGACGCGCCCATTGACATCGTGGCAGACGCCCTCGACGAAAAAGAGCTGTTTGCCGCCGCCCTGCACGCTTGCCTCGAAGGTCAGCGGCGCGTCGTATGCGGGATGCTCGAAGGTGACATCGAGCGAGACGGTCACCTGGGGGCGGCGACCCTCGGCCAGCGAGGCGACCGCCGCGCCCGTCACGATGTCGAAGATGTAGGCCTGCACAGCGCCCGTCACCGCGCGCCCGCCGACACCCGCGCCGCGATGGTGGTCGCCTGGCTCGAACGTGCAGGTCGCCTGGCCATCGGCGCTCTGGCTGATGCGTGCGCCCATCCAGCGCAGGAAGGCGCGCTGGTTCCAGTATTCGTAGAATGGCTGGTCGCCGCTGAGCATGTTCGCCTCGTTCGCCTCGCTCGCCTCGTCTGGCCCAGCGGGTGTGGCGCCTGCCGCATCGTCGTCATACCTATCAGACATCTTGCGTGGCTCCTGACTTACAATGCGCCAGCCGCCGCTGTGGCAGTGGCGCGGCATGGAATCACCGCCAGGCCCGCGCCCGATGCGGAGAAGCCCGCCTCAGTATAACGTATCAGCCGCAGCGCCGCCTGCCAGCGCACGACCGGCGCGCACGTTCATCTGGGGTTCATCGCCGCCCAATCTCCGACTCATCGCGTTTTCACGGCGCGTTTGGCTACATCCCTATATGTCCCACTCCGCTTGCCGTAAGGGTTCGCTGCGCTTAGTATGCCTGTAGTCAAGAGGTCGTGTGAGCGGCTGCTTCGCGCTCGCGCGCAGGATGGCGACACCCGATGGGGCTAGCGGCGCGCGATGATCGGCGGATGGTCGGGCAGTATCAGGAGGCGCAACCGATGAGCAGGGACTCGCGTGGTTCCTATGATGATGAGCAGCGCGACGGTGGCTCGCGTGAGAATCCCTATGGGCGACCAAGCAGGTCCTCTGGTGAACGCTCGGTTCCCCCGCCAAACTCGCCCAGCCGCGCCAGCATGCCGCGCACGCGCAGCGCACCATCGGACCCGAACGCGCGGCGCGGGAACAGCGGCGGTCTGATTCGCCCGGCTGGCCCGCCAGATGGCAGCTATGGCGCGCCGCCCCGGCGGTCGAGCCGTCCTGGCGACACCCCATCGCGCGGGCAGCGCAATGACAGTGGCCGACAGCCACGCGCGCCCCGCGATGATGGCTACGACGACGGCTATGACGACGGCGCCGGCGCCTACTCTGCGCATGGCCGGTCGGTGGGTGATCGCGCGCGTGACTTCTCGAAGAGCATGTCGCGCCAGCTCAGTTCGATGATGCAGACGGCGCGCGGCGCGATGCGCGGGCGGCGTGGCAATGACGCGCCCGACCGTGACGAGTCGGGCTACGCGCCCTCGGTCGCGATGGGCGCGCTCACGCCAGAGACGCCCGGCGATCAAGGCTCCTATCGGCGCTCGCGTCTGCGCATCCGCGCGCGCAAATGGCGCCTGGGGCGGCGCAATCCCCGTGCGACCTGGTACGCCATCGGCTTCGCGCTCTCGGCGGCGCTGATCGTCTCGATGCTGGGCGCTGGCACGGGTGGCGCCTACTACGCCTTCACCTACTACAGCGAGCACCAGGCCGATATCGCATCGGTCGCGTCGTCGGCGGCGCTTGGCAGCACGACCATCTACGACCGCAACGGCAACATCCTCTACACCGTGCCAAAGTCAACCGGCGTCAACATCTACCTGCGCTACGACCAGGGCGACATCGGCCAGAAGGTCTCCGACGCCACCGTCGCGACCGAAGATCACACCTTCTGGGACTCGACCAACATCGGCATCGACTGGTCCAGTATCCTCCGCTCCGGGTTGACGGATGCCAACAGCGGCAGCGCGGCGCAGGGCGGCTCGACGATCACGCAGCAATTGGTCAAGCGGCTCGTGCTGAATGATCCGTCGAAGACCGTCCAGCGCAAGATCAACGAGGCGATTCTCTCGGTTGGCATCACCACGAGCGGGACCTACCCGAAGTGGAAGATCCTCGAGATGTACCTCAATACGATTGACTACTCGGATGGCAATCTGGGCATCGAGGCGGCGGCGGAGAACTACTTCGGCATACAGCCGATCAAAGACGCGACGAAGTGCGGATCGCTCACGTTCAAGACGCCGCGCACCTGCTGGGCGAATCAGCAACTCGACTGGGCGCAGGTTTCGATGCTGGTGGGCGTGCCAAACGAACCCACCGCGTACAAGCCGAGCGTCTTCAGTTGCGAGCCACCCGACGGCAAGACGGCGGCGCAGGCATGCCCATCGAGCACGTGGGACAATCCCTGCATCGGCAACCCCGACGATCTGAACAATGCGAACTGCTTTCCTGATGGCATCGGGCCGGACAACTACCACTATTCCACCAGCGGCCACGAATGGTTGGTCTACCGCCGCGCCGCCGTCGTGCTGGGCAGTCTGCTGCGCTACAACTACATCAGCGACGCGACCTATCATAGCTCGCTTCAGGAAGTATTCAACATCCTGCTGAACCACAAGGTCGGCTCGCACCTGGGTGGCAGCGCCGCCTCCACCTTCGGCGTGACCAAGCTGGCGCCGCACTTCGTGGACTATATCCTCAACGAGGTGCTGCCCGATCAGTTTGGGATCACAGATCCGGAGTCTGAGAGCATCAAGGTCTACACCACGCTCGACCTGAACCTCGACGAGTACGCGATCAAGCGCGCTCAGTACTACATACTCCAGCCGCACACGTTGGAATGGCCAAACTACGCTGGCCACTGCGGGAGTGTACGCTGCCGTCGCTTGCGGATTCGGCCAACATCCACAACGCGGCGATAGTGGCGATGGACCCACATGATGGCGACATCCTGGCGATGGTTGGCTCGGTAGACTACACCAGCCGCGACCCCAAGGTCAACGGCTTCTTCAACGTCGCCACCTCCGAGAACCGCTCGATGGGGTCATCGACCAAGCCGCTGGTGTATGCGACGGCGTTCCAGATGGGCTGGAACCCTGGCACCATCTTGCAGGATTCGCCAATCTGCTACCCCAACACGATCCCGAATGATCCGACGACCGGGAAGCCCGTCACTGACCCTGCGGCTCCAGGCTGCCCTGGCTATTATGTGCCGCACAACTACGACCCCACGAGCTTTTCAGGGCATCTCGCGGTGCGCTATGCGCTGGCGAACTCGTTGAACGTTCCCGCGACGCAGACGATGGAGTTCGTCGGCGGCACGCCAAGCACCTCGGACGCCTTCCTGGCTGAGGCGCAGCGCATGGGCGTCACCTCACTGCAGAAAAACGAGATGGGGCCGACGACGGCGCTCGGCACGCAGAATATCTCGCTGCTGCAGTTGACCAACGCCTACGGCGTCTTCGCCGACCAGGGCAAGCATGTGCCGCCGCGCTCCGTGCTGGAGATCGTGGACGCCTACGGGAAGGTGGCGTACAAGGCGTCACAGCCACAGGCGGCGCAGGTGCTCAGCCCGCAGGCGGCCTACGAGATGACCTCAATCCTCTCAGATAGCGCGGCGCGCATCCCGGACTTCAACTTCAGCAATCCGCTGGAGTTCGATGAGCAGGGCGGCAACGCGCCAGATAACCAACTGGACTTCCCGGACATCGCCGGCAAGACCGGTACGTCGCAAGGTAATCACGGCCCGCGCGACATCGTGACGATGGGCTATTCGCCCTACATGGCGCTGGGCGTCTGGGCGGGCAACTCAGACTCCAGCGACCTGCAAAGCGTCATCGGTATCGCGGGCGCTGGCTACATCTTCCACGACATCATGGAGTGGGCGATCAAGAACTACAACTGGCCCAAGGGCGTTGATTTCCCGATACCGCCCGACATGGCGCGCGGCGCCTTCAACTGCACGACGGGCCTTGCCCCCTATGCCGATGTCACCACACCACAACCATGCCCCGTTGATCCAGTGTCGCAGAACCCGATTGGCATGTGGGCGGGCTACGGCAACAAGCCGCAGACGAATACGGACTGGTACATCCAGGGCCAGCCGTGGGTCCACTCGTGACGAGGCCTACGGCGTGAGATGAGCGCAGGCCAGCAGTGTACGCCCGATAGCGGGCATGCGCTGCTGGCCTGTTTGCGTGTGTGGCGGGGCGCTGGCGGTTGAAACCGCGCCTGGATGGCCTGCGGGCCGCGAAGTCCGCCTGCGCGGACTGGGACCGAGCTGCGGCGGGTGAACCCTCACCCCCTGGCCCCCTCTCCCAAAGGGCGAGGGGGAAACCGGACACGGCACGGGCGAAGTATGGCGACAACCACCCGCTTCCACGAGGCAGGGGAACTCCGGCTCCCCTCGCCCTCTGGGAGAGGGGTTGGGGGTGAGGGCCGCGCTAGTTCAATCGCTGGGAGACGGGGGTGAGCCGGTCGTCGAGCGCGTCGAGCAGCGCCGGACCGCCATGCTGCTCGCTGAGGGAGGGTGTGGCATGGGCGGCGGCTGCGCGCCGTCTGCGGGCCAGCGCCGCCAGGCTGCGGCGCTCCAGCGGGCGCCCACGCGCGGCGCAGATGAGCGTCACCGCGATCAGCGCGAGCGCCAGCGCCGCCAGCGCGATGAGGATGGCGAGCGTGATGGGGCCGAGGGTGTGGCGCGGCGGCTGGGGGAGCGGCTCGCGGCGCGCCTGGGTCTGCGCCCAGCTCGCATAGGCGGCGGCGCCCTTGAACTGTGGATAGGCTTTGAGCAGCGCAGCCAACTCTTGCGCTGAGCGGCGCCAGTGGCCGGGATAGGTGGCGGCATAGTCGCCGAAGGCGCGCTCCCAGGCCAGCTCAAAGCCGCCGGGCTGCGTGTTCACCTTTGCGGCGGCGAGCAGACGCCGGGCGCTGTCGCTGGAGCGCAGGAATGCGGTGATGCCCTGATTGTCTGGCCCGCCAAAGCTCACCACGCCGACGATATCGCCCGCTGGCGTCGAGCGCGGGGCCGCCGCTGTCGCCATGCTCGATGTTGCCGCCCACCTGAATCAACTCTGAGCCATCGGTGTTCGTCTTGATGGCGCTGACACTGGCGAGGTTGAATGAGGGCGTCAGCAGATTGGTGGGATCGTTGTTCGCGTCGCCATTGCCGGGGAAGCCAATGATGGTCAGGTCGTCGAGCGCCTCCACCGCGGATGAGTCGTCGAGCCGGATGGACGGCGTATTCTGCTCGTTCACGTGCAGCACGGCGAGATCATCGTGGGTGAAGTCGCTCGTCGTCAGGATGCTCGCCTGATCGTGTGGCGCGTTCAGCAGCGACGTGAGCAGGTCGGCGCTGTCGCCAGACTGCGCGGCGAGCGCTCCTGCATACCAGGTGTCGCGCCAGACGTAGGTTTTGGGCGAATCAAAGGTCGTCTGGAAATCAATCCCCGTCGTCTGCAGGAAGCCATTGCCGATGTCAGCCGCCGCGATGGCGGGGCCAAAGCCAAAACAGGCGGAGGTATTCAGCGCGTTGGCGATGTCGGCCTGCGCGGCGGGGTCGGCGAGCAATTGCTGCTCCAGCGTGTCGTGATCCACATCGATCAGATGGTCCGCCGTGAGGATGTCGCCATGCGCGCTGACAAACGCGCCAGAGCCAAGCACGCCCTCGGTATAGCCAGTCGCGCTCTGCGGCAGCGTGAGGGTCTCGCCGCAGAAATTCAAGGTGATGTGGCTGCTGTAAAGCGTCGAGATACGCACGACCGCTGGCGCCGCCACATCCGCCGCCCGCACGACCGGGTCGCTCAGCCGACCGCCGGGCGCGCGGCCAATGGACGGCTGCGGCCCCGGCTGCGCGCCATGCTGCGGCCCCTGCGCGTGCGCGGCGCCTGTCGTCAGGCTCCAGCAGGTCGATGTTAGCAGCAGCGCGAGCAGCGTCGCCACGATGGGCAGCATGGCGCTGCGCGCGGCGATGCTGCTGGTGAAACCTGAGCGATCAGACGATGCGGGTGGGAGTGTGGGCACAGTGATTACCTCAGCAGCGGCAACGAGGGAGTCTGTTGAGTCTGGCGCATCGGAAACGGATCAAAGCGGATCAGAGCGGATCAGAGCGGAAAGGTGGGGCGATTATACCAGAGACGTAGCGCGAGGGGAATAGGCAAATTGCAATATGGAATGGCGAGATATAGCGTGACGCGATAGATCACGCGCTGCGGATGGGGCAGGTAAGCGGAGATACAGTCATAGCGCTGCGGCCTCCCTGGCCCGGCGACCGGACGGGAGGCTGCGCGCCAGAGGTGATGGAATCGCAGGCGGCTGTCGTTAGCGGCGCACGCGCTCGAAGCAGGCGCTGCAATAGACCGGCTTGTCGGTCTTGGGGATGAAGGGGACCTCAGCCTCGCCGCCACACTCGGCGCAGACCGTCTTGAACATCTCGCGTGGCGGGCGCTCGCCGCTCGCGCGGGCCGACGCCATCGAGGCGCGTCGAGCGGCGCGGCACTCAGGGCAGCGCCCCGGCTCGTTCATCAGTCCCTTTAGCTGGTAGAACTCCTGCTCGCCTGCGCTGAACACGAAGTCCTGGCCGCACTCGCGGCAACGCAGCGTTTTGTCCTCATACATGGCTGGTGTGGCCTCCTCATGCGCCTGACGCTCAGCGATCTGAAAGCGACAGTACGCCCTCCGCCCTGGAGGTGACGCGCGTGGCGACCGGGGAGTCGCCCTGCGCTGTGCATGCCGGGTGCGCGGTGAGTCGAGTCCTGGCGAACTGACAAACATCGCACACCAGCATCGCGCCTGTGAAATACGTCGCAAGGATACACCAAACCAGACAGTATTACAAGCGTGTTTGCGTGACATGCTTCACATCTGCGTGACAAAAGCGTCAAATGTGGGATATTTGCGGGTTGCGCGGGCATCTCGTCGCTGTGTTTTCCGCTGCGGACCAGGCGCCCGGAGCTGGTTGGGCCGACAGATTGGCGCCCGCCATTCCACAGCAGGGCCTGTGGAATGGCGGGCGCGGAAGACGGTAAGTCAGCGTGCATCCGGCGCGCTAGGCGTCGTAGTAGAGCGCGAATTCCAGCGGGGTCGGGCGCAGGCGCACCTCGGCGGACTGTTCGCGCTTCATCTCCACATACTTGATGAGCAGATCACTTGAGAAGACCTCGCCAGCGAGCAGGTACTCGTGATCGGCTTCGAGCGCGCTGAGCGACTCATCGAGCGAGCCAGGCACCGAGCGAATCTCCGCCTTCTCCGCCGCATGCATCTCGTAGATGTTGCGATCCAGCGGGCCATAGCCGTGCTGCTCTGGCAGGATGCCGCGCTTGATGCCATCCAGGCCAGCCAGCAAGATCGCCGCGAAGGTGAGGTACGGGTTCGCCGTTGGGTCGGGCGGGCGGAACTCGATGCGCTTCGCCTTCGGATTCTCCGAATACATCGGGATGCGGACGGCGGCGGAGCGATTGCGCTGCGAGTAGACGAGGTTCACGGGCGCCTCGTAGCCAGGCACCAGGCGGCGATAGCTGTTCGTGCTGGGCGCCGCGAAGGCGAGCACCGACGGCGCATGCGTGAGCAGCCCGCCGATGAACATGCGCGCCATCTCTGAGAGGCCCGCATAGCCTGCCGCGTCGGCGAAGAGCGGCTTCTCATCTTTCCAGAGGCTCACGTGCACGTGCATGCCAGAGCCGTTGTCGCCAAAAATGGGCTTGGGCATGAAGGTAGCTGTCTTGCCAGCGCGCCGCGCCACATTCTTGACGATGTATTTGTAGAGCAGCAGCCGATCCGCCATCGTCAGCAGCGTATCGAAGCGCATGTCAATCTCGCACTGGCCACCCGTCGCGACTTCGTGATGCTGCGCCTCGACACCGATGCCGCACTCCTCCATCGTCAGCGCCATCTCCGCGCGCAGGTCTTGCAGCGTGTCGCTCGGCGCAACCGGGAAGTAGCCCTCTTTCGCGCGCAGCCGATGCCCCAGGTTTGGGCGGTCGGGCGTGCCGATGCGGCCAGTATTCCAGTGGGCTTCGTCACTGTCTACGAAGGCCGACTGCTCGTTGGTGGTCGAGCGGAAGCGTACCTCATCGAAGACGAAGAATTCAGCTTCGGGGCCAAAATACGCCGTGTCGGCGATGCCAGTGGACTTCAGGTACGCCTCTGCTTTGCGCGCGATGAAGCGGGGATCGCGGCTATACGAGCCGAGGCTGCCGGGCTGGGCGACATCGCAGATGAGGCTGAGTGTGGGGACGGCGGTGAAGGGATCGAGGAAGGCGGTCATGGGGTCGGGCATCAGGAGCATATCGCTCTCGTTGATCTCCTGAAAGCCGCGAATGCTGGAGCCATCGAAGCCAATGCCTTCAGTAAAGGCGGAGGCGCTGAACGCGCTCATCGGGACGCTAAAATGTTGCCAACCACCGGGGACATCCGCAAACTTCACATCTACCATGCGGACGCCGTTCTCTCTGGCGAACCGCATGACCTCTTCGGGCGTACTAGCCATACGTCTGATACCCTGCTTTCGCTCTGGTCCGCTTGCAGCCAGACGCTGTGGGCGCCAGGGGCAAGCGTCATTCGCATGCGGGAACAACGAGGAACAACTGCTGTCGCGCGCATCGTCGAGCGTCGGCGCTCTCACCCGCGATTTGTGTGGCATGCTGCACAACGCTGTACACGCCACCAAGTCTTCTCTGCAAGTATATGCCGCGAAATGGCGGGCGGGTAGTGACAAATCGACCAGAGTAGCCATTGCTCAGTTGTGCAATTAGCACAGTGACACGTTACTTGTCGCGCTGTCTGCGCTATGGTACAACGCATGCGCAGAGTTGGAGACGCTCTGTATGTGGCGGGCAAGCGGAAGGATGATGCACGCATGACTCCCGATGATCGGACTCAGCCCCTCACACCGCCCGCCGCGCCCAACGCCGCCTGGCCGCAATATTCCGCGCCGCCGCCGCACGACACGCCCACTCAGCCAGCCGCGAGCCGGGCGCGGCGCGCTCTGGGGCGCGCTGGGGTTCATCGTCGGCTGCATCCTGACGACGGTGGTGGCCCTGGCGCTGCTGGCGCCTTCGCCCCTGCCCAGCGCGTCGGGGCCAGCCACTGGCTCCGCCCTCACCGTGACCCTCACCGATACGCTGCTCACCCAATCACTCAGCTCGAATATGGGCGCGGGCGCGGTCGCCATAGTGCAGCCACAGGCGCACATCCGGGCGAATGGGCAGATCGTCGTCACAGGGACACTGCAAGGATCGTCTCCGCTGGCGGGCAGCGCCGTCACCGTCGTCACGCAGCCCTACGTCAGCCAGAACACCCTGGCGATCCGGGTGCTGCGCGCCTCGGTTGACGATTTCGCGCTGCCAACCGCAGTCTTCGATGGCCTGCTCGACCAGGTCAATCGCCAGCTCGTGCAGTCGAGCCGCATCTCCTTTGGGGTGGGGCAGGCGCTGGTTGTCACGGGCGTCAGCTTCGCCGAGGGCAAGATGACGCTGAGCTACACGCCCACCAGCGCATAGGCTCCCTCAGTCGGATTGAGCTAGCGGCCATAGAGCGTGGCGAGCTGCTTGAGCCAGGCGGCGCGTTCTGCTGTCAGGTCGTCCGCTGAGCAGCGCCACTCCCAGGCGCCGTCGAGGCGCGAAGGCGTGTTCATTCGCGCCTCGCTGCCCAGATCGAGCGCATCTTGCAGCGGCGTGAGCGCCATGCGCGCGACCGAGGCGTACGCCAGCCGGATCATCGCCGCCGCGACGGCATCTGGCGCACAGTTGAGATAGTCGAGCGCGAAGGCGCGCTCAGCGCCTGCGCGCGTCGCAAACCATCCGCGTGTGGTGTCGTTGTCGTGTGTGCCGGTGTAGACGACCGTGTCAGGGATGTAGTTATGTGGCAGATCGTGATTCTCCGCCGTGTCGCTAAAGGCGAACTGCAGCACACGCATCCCTGGTAGCCTCTCTGGATTTGACATTCCTTGCCAAACGTACTGAGAATGTCGTATAACAAATCCATATCATACTGATTGCTACTAATATGCTATCGTCAGCAGACACAGATTGGCCAGTTGTCGTCTGCTGACGATAGTGGTGAATCCCTCGCTAAGTAGGTTGCCATTTGGAACTGGAATCGCTAGCTCGAAACGCTAGGATTCCTGCGAATCGAGATCACCAGCTTTTCCAGATTCGATTGGCAACTACTTAGGTCATCTGAGTCGGATATGAGGAGGTGCGACAATGCGTAAACATGCGCGATCCGTTCAACAGGTCGATGAATCAGGACGTGCGGTTTGCAAACTGATCTTCGAAGGCGCCGAACTCGTTGGAAAGTCAACGCTGACCTCGGCTACCTATCAACGTCTAGTTCATTCATACACAACCAGCAATGAGATACTAGACGGATGCTACTACCTCTATTGCGACATCGGCATCTTCTCGACTCCGCTTGCACACGACTACATTCTCTACATGGCGAAGATCATTGAACTCATGCGGCAGCGCAATGTTGTGCTAGACAAATTCCACCTTTCAGATGAGGTCTATCAGTTGGAGCCTCGCCAGCAGCTTGTGAGCAATCGATGGTGAAGACGCGATATGGCGCCATGAGACCCGTTAGTGCTGGCCACACGGATGTCGACCAATTGGCCCAGCGTCTAGAGCAACGGCTATTGAGTGATCCTCATTATGCTCTCATCAAGAAGCCGCTTGATTTCTATAAGCGGATGCAAGACAGATACTCGTTGCGATTGAGAAGACTACACTCCCGTATCTGATCGTTGATGGCGCGCAGCCGCCCGAGGAAAACGTCAACAAGGTTCTCGAGTGGGCAAACATGCCTCCAGAACTACAAAGGCGATTTCAACACGCTGCGAATCAGCGCACATAAGGTTCAGACATCTGGTACTCAGCCACCAGTCTGGTTTCGTTGTGAGCGTTCTGTAGCTATTTCACTGGCGCCATGCTGGCGGTCGCTGTTCGTGAGGGACATATGGACAATGTACTGGCGAACGCTCGTAATAGCGGCGCTTCTGGACTCCGCCTGAAAGTCTAGGTGCCATGTGGCGAATGTGTGCTGATACGATGGCGCCTGCCTCAGCTTTTTCCCTATATCGGAGCGCGCTGGATTCGCAGCGAGAAAGCGCCCAACTCAGCGTAAGCGAGCTGAAGTCTTCTCCGCAGCGCTGTCGAATCGTAAGTTGCGGCAGGACATCATCTCATTGACCCTTGGCCCTGAAGAAGAAGCGAAGGGAATTACCGAATATGTGATCAGCCATGCGAACGTTAGGCAGCCGCCTCCAGGACACGCGTCGATCCACCACTGATAGGCGTTTTGGTTGACGAAAACCGAATCGAAGGCCAGTTTTCTGCATTGCACGAACGCGCACGGCTCCGTCGCGCGCAGTTCCGCGCGGTAGAGCGGATTGAAACCGGCCCCATTCCAGCGCTGCCCTGTCTGTGCCAACGTCGTCTGGGTTGGCGCGCCCGCGACGGCTGGTGACCCATCACTCCTCCGCAGTATCCAGGGGAAGGCCAAACAGTGTCGCAGCCGAGATGCCACGTTGCATTTGCTGCGTGCCACGTCGACACGCCACGAATGGGATTGTCGTCATCGAAGGTTTTGGTGGCATAGGCAAAACCTGTCTGGCATCTAAACTGGCGGCAGACAGTTCCAGTGAGTCTGATGTGCTGTGGAGTGACTGCCAGACACAAGTCGTCACAGTTGGCAAACTGGCTGGCCTGCCGCATGGCGCGAAGAACTCTGGACGGGTGACCAGACATCGCAGTAACGCGGATCTCAGCGCTGAGGAGAAGATCAATGGCTTAGTTGATTTCTTTGCAGTGCAATCAGGGGAACGAACTGCTGCTACTCCCCTTGCGCTATCGTGCGCACGAAGATGGCCAGGTCGCCGATGATCTGGAGGCGCGTGATCGCGAGCTAGATCGCTTAGCAGGGAGTCCCATTCAAAAATCTGGGCGAAGATCGTGTAGCTCTGGCGCAATTGCCAGGGCCTGTCTCCTGAACTACAGACACTAATCAATACCGAAGACACGTTTCATCTGTCTGGATTCACGCTTGCGGAATGTGCAGAATTCTTGCGGTTCTATGGGAATCGCTATCCTGCAGTGTCCGACCTATCCCCTGCTACCGTTCAGCGCGTGTGGCGTCGCACAGGCGAAGGCATTCCCCAGGCGCTTACAATTCTTCTTGATCTTGCACGGCGTCTTCCGCTCGATGACCTGCTGCGTGAGCTACCCGATTACGACAGAGTTGATCTCGAAATCAACAAAATGTGGTTCGACAAATTGTTTGCCGCGCCTCGGCGAGCGCTGTGGGCTGCGCTGAGCGAAGCGTTCAGGCCAGGGCGACCCAGGCGCTGCTCGTCGTGCGCCTCTTTGAAGCGCCATGAAGAGCGCGAAGTCATTGAGCCAGGCGGTGTTCTCGTTGCAGAAGCGCGCATACGCCTCGCGCGCGCGGGCGCGCGCGCGCATGGAACTGTTGCAGCGCCTGACGCAGCAGCGCCATCTGCTGCCGCAACCTACCTACACAAAGCAAATTCAGAAGAGTCATTCACATACACCGTTGACCAGATGGAGTGCTGCTATCACTACCTGCGCGCGAACCGGCCTGATGAAGCCAGTACGGTACTGTCGCCGATCGCGGATCGATTGCGGGTATGGGGATATTACCAAGAGATCATCGAATTGGTCAATGATCTTGAAAAGCAGCTCGCCCGCCAAGGCGCTATCGTGGACCCGGAGTTGCAGATTGCTCGTTGCGCCGCGCTCCATCGGGTAGGCGATATAAAGAACTCGATCAATCTCCTTCAGGCACTGATCGAAAGCACGGCGGGTGCTGTGCAAATACGTGCTATTCATAATCTTGGATGGATATACATTCATTCAGGCGTCTAAGACCATGCGTCAGAGCTTTTCGAGCGTAGCCGAGGGCTTGGCGTCTCCCAGCGCCTGTATACCTGGAGGCAGAAGCCGCATGGCCTCGACCAGATCGCTATCTCACAGGGCAGTACGAAAGTGATCGATGGAGCGCGCAAGGACTTGCGCCGCAACGCTCTGGGGAGCGCGGCTGGGGCGAGCCAGGACATCGCGTGGGACGTTCATGACAGCGGCAACGTCTATCGTGAACAAGGCAAGTATCAGGAAGCTCTACCGCTCTATGAGCGAGACCTGGCGTTCTGGCATAAACAAGGAAATCCACCATTCCATATCGGCTGGCTGAGATATGATATCGGACAGATCTACTACCAGCTCGAGCAGTGGGGTGAAGCGCAATCATGGTACGAAAAAGCGCTTGATGCCTTTGAGAAGGTTCGATATGTCTTGGGCAGCGGGCACGTGAAGATGAACTGGTCGCAATGGAACGCGCTCTGCTCGGTAAGGAGGAAGCTGTCAAGATCGTACCGATGGCATAGAAGATGAAAAGCGCGTCAATGGTCTTGGCGGTATCGCCTACGGATATCACGCACTTGGTGAAATCTACCTGTATGAGCGTGAACCTGAGCAGGCGATCACCTATCTTGAGCACAGTCTGAAGCTTGAGGAAGACTTGAAGAGCCAGAAGGGGGAAGCACGTTGCTTGCACTGCATTGCGCTGGCTCACGAGCAGAAGGCTGAGCGAATGCACTCGAACCAGCGCTCAGTGAGGCGCGAGCGCTTGGCGAGCAGGCGCTCCGCGAGATCCAGGTAGCGCAGCCTCTCTATGCTGGCATTGGCGTTGCGAAAGATTATCGTCACATAGATGAGGATGCTCAGCGCATAGCCAGACTGGTAGCTCGCTGCTCGACAGCGCAATGAAGGGATGCCAGGGAAGCGCGATGTGCCTCAAGCTTCGTGCATGCATCTACACGGTCAGGATGCTGGCCGAGGATGACCGGCGGCGCGTGGCCATGTGCATTACAGGCTATAGGCGACTTGCCACCATAGAGAGGCCTTCACCGAATGGCGCGTAACCGCTTCCAGCTTCCTGATCGCTGCCGTAGTTGCGACCAAGATTGACCCGCGGGTACGGCGTCATCTCCGCCGATCTGGATGAACCGTGACATAGAACCAGCATGGTTGTACACCGCTATCACGGGCAATCAGCGCATTCTCGCCGGACTTGATAGCGCTGGCGAGATATGTCAATTGTTCTTCCCCCACATTGACGCTGGACCTCATGTACGATCCTGGCTTATGGGTATTGAATATTGGCCATCGATCAATTGACGGCAGGTCCACTCGTGCGCAAGCGACGAGGCGCTCCACGACATCCGCTACTACCACATCAAAGCGAAGCCGCCCGGCGGTAAGTTGGCTGGCCGATTCCGCTTGGTCCCACACCATGCGTTATGACGGTGCGACACCTACGGTGAATGTGACCTCATCGAATGCTGTGGTGCGTGTGGATCGAACGCTGTTTGTGGCGCACGATGACGACATATTGGTCAATGAGGTCGTTGTGACCAATCTCACAAACGAGCCAATTCGATGTCAACTCGTCATGTACGCGAGCTTTGACCCTTACTTCCGCAATGCGTACAACACCGTGTACTTCGATGTCGACAAGCAGGCCCTGTCAATGTTTGGAAGCGATGTGTACTTTGCACTCTGCTCCGACGCGCCTGTTCTCGACTTCGCAACGGACAAGATCGCAAACAAGCAAGGCGATAGCGTCTTTGCAGACGTAGGTAGGGGAGTGGAACGACCGCGAGCACAGCACGGTCAAGAGAGCGGCGCGGTCGTTATGATGGGTGAATTACCGCTAGCTCGCGTACGAGCGGCAACGTCTGCAAAGCGTTGCAGCGGCGAGAAAGTCGCAGACGTAACAGCTCTCGTGGAGGGTGCGAGACGCCGAACCCAAAGCAGTGAAGCAGCGAATGCTGCCTGGCAAGACGCGGATACCATCGCGGCGCGTAAATAGCAACGTCACTGGCGTCATTTATAACCGTTCCCTCTCGGCCATGTCACTCGTAACTGACCGCATAGGCTCCATTATTGCCGCTGCGTAGTGTGATCAGATCCGTGCCAGTGGCGGATACGGCATCTGCTGGCGGCGGATGGAGCGTTACCGCTCGTGCGCTGGATATAGAAGGCAGGCACACGCATGCACGGCAGTTTTATGACTGGGCACTTAACGCGCAGGAGTCAGAGGGAGTGTGGTATCAACGATACTTCACCGCAGGGACACTCGCTCCCACTTGGGGACTTATTCAGTTCGATGAGACAGGCGCAGTCGTCTGGGCCATCTGTCAGCACATCGCTATGCTCGGCGATGTTGAGTATGCTCGGAGAGTGTGGCCCAGGCTTGTCAAAGCTGGCGAATTTATGTGCTCGCAACTAGATGCCGATTTAGGCCTTGCGCCATTTACTAAAGACCTATGGGAGGAACGTGACGAGGTCAGCGCCTAAGCCTCAGCGTGTACCTGGGGAGCGTTTCACCAACAATCCCTGCTGGCGGGTCCACAGGAGACCGAATCCCGCGCTCCTGGACCCAGCAGGTGGGTTCGCTGAGGCCGCAGGCACCCAGCATTGTGGGATAGCGAACGTGGGCATTTTGTCCGCGGTCGCATGCTGAGAGTAAGCCCGCAATCGATGCAGCAGATGATCGAGCACGGCTCCGCAACCGCTGATGACTTTCAGGTGTCGCGCCTCATGCGCAAAGAGAACCATTTACTCAAAGTTGATCCAATCATCGATACCGCTTCGCTCGCTCTGAGTGTGCCTTTCGGGGTGTTTGCTCCTGATGATCCTCGGATCGTCTCCACTGCCCGTGCGGTCGAGAACAGTCTGACAAGCCCAGTTGGAGGTATCTATCGTTATCAAAATGACGTGTATCGTTCTGGCAATCCGTGGGTGATATGCACTTTGTGGCTCGCATGGCAACAAGCGTTGTGTGGCCAAGTTGATGCAGCCTGGAGCCTTTTCCGCTGGGTGGAGAGCATCGCACACAGCTAGACCTTTTACCAGAGCAGATTGACAGAGCTCAGGTGAGCCATGTTGGGTGACTCCGCTGGGATGGTCACATGCTATGTATGTCCTTGTGGCGCATGCGCTTGAGGGGATATGAGCGCAGGCTTCCGCACTTGTGGCGGGAATGACGACGTGCTACGTGAACCACTGCTAATAACAGTTCCGCTTGGGGTGTTGGCGCCAGGCACCAGACGCGACTCATCCCTGGCCGCGGCTCTCACAGAGGCGAAGAGAATCTGGCCCCTGCTCCTGTAAGTGAGAGATGTCGCAACGACAACAACCGAGCGACAGTTTCAACCGCCAGCTCGACCCCGGGGGTAGCGTAAACGAGCGGCATAGGCTATCGTGATGGGGGACTCGCGCGCTGCGGCTGGCGCGTAGTGGCGCTGGAGGAGCATGCGGCCAATGGCGGACGTGCGGTTCGAGCATGTGTACAAACGCTACGGGGAGCATCCCCCGGTGATCACCGATCTGAATCTGCAGATCGAGGATCATGAGTTTCTCGTGCTGGTCGGGCCATCGGGCTGTGGCAAGAGCACCGCGCTGCGCATGATCGCGGGCCTCGAACAGATCAGCGATGGCACGATCTACATTGGCGAGCGCGTCATCAATGATGTGGCCCCGAAGGACCGCGATATCGCGATGGTCTTTCAGAACTATGCGCTCTACCCGCACATGTCCGTCTTCGAGAACATGGCGTTCAGCCTGAGACGACGCGGCGCCGCGAAGGATGAGATCACCACGCGCGTCAATCGCGCCGCCGAAGCGCTCGGCATCACCGACTACCTCGCGCGCAAGCCCAGGGCGCTCTCTGGCGGCCAGCGTCAGCGCGTCGCGCTTGGGCGGGCGCTGGTGCGCGAGCCGCAGGTGTTCCTGCTCGACGAGCCGCTCTCGAACCTCGACGCCAAACTGCGCGTCGCCACACGCGCCGAGATTGCCCGGTTGCACCAGACGACGGGAACCACCTTCATCTACGTCACCCACGATCAGGTGGAGGCGATGACGATGGGCGACCGCATCGCCGTGCTGAACGCTGGCGTGATCCAGCAACTCGGCTCGCCGCAGGAACTCTACGAGCGCCCGGCCAATCTCTTCGTCGCGGGCTTCATCGGCAGCCCCGCGATGGCTTTCTTCAACGCGACGGCTCAGCGCGCTGGCGATGGGGCCACGCTGACGATTGCCGACCGCACAGTGATACTCGCCGGGCCGAGCGCGGCCACAGCCGCCGTGGCTGCGGCGAGCGGCGCGCACGCGGTTATCGCGGGTGTCCGCCCCGAAGACTTCCACCTGGCGAGCGCAGACGACGCCACGACGCTGCGCGGCGTGGTCGATGTGGTGGAGCGCCTCGGCTCCGAGCAGCTCATCTATATTCAGACAGCCGGCGCACGCGCCACCGAGAACACAGGGGTTCAGGGCGTGACCGCGCGCATCGCCCCGGACGCCGTCGTGCGCCATGGCGACAGTGTGGCTCTCGCGCTCGATCCGGCGCGTGTGCACCTCTTCGACACCCAAACGGGCGCGCGCCTCTAGCGCGGCGCAAGAGTTTCCCCTCGCCTCGTGGGAGAGGGGGCCAGGGGGTGAGGGCCGGCGCCAGCTACCATCACCCCAAACGAACCTGATAAAAACGAAGCCACGAAGGGAGCATTCCGCCATGATTACTCGCCTTGCGCGTGTCACGATCATAGTTCGCGATCAGGAGGAGGCGTTGCGCTTCTACACGGAGACGCTGGGATTCGAGAAGCGCGCCGATGCGACGTTTGGCCCGGCGGCGCGCTGGCTGACCGTGGCGCCGCCAGAGCAGCATGAGCTGGAGATCGTGCTCCAGCTCCCAGACCCCGCTATGCACGGCGAGGAGCAGGCGCAGGAGATGTTGGCGAGCATCGGCAAAAACCCCACCTGGGTTCTCAATACCACCGATTGTCAAGGCGATTATGCCCGGCTGGTCGAGCGCGGCGTCACCTTCACCTCGCCGCCGACCGAGCAACCCTATGGCCTCGAAGCGGTCTTCAGCGACCTCTACGGCAACAGCTACAGCCTGTTGCAGCCAGCCGAGGCGCTGGGCTAAGCGTCCGACGCCCGCCCTGGCCGCGCCAATGGCCGATCAGTCCTACCAGCGGCCGCGCTTGTGTTAGACGCGCGTCATACATAACGGAGCGCAGGTCGCGAGACATTGGCGCGGCGCCCGTTGTAGAGCGGCCTTTCTGTGTCATACAATAGGTATCATGAAGACTTTACGCGCGGTTCAGGGATACATGCTGCGGCGAGCGCCGACGCTTATTTTCGGTGTGGCGCTCATCATCATCTCCAATCTGATCGCCCTCCTTCCCGCACTGATTCTCCAGAACGTGATTGACGGGTTGGGCGCCCATATCGATCCTGGCAGCCTGACCCGCTATGCGCTGCTGATCGTCGGCATCGCGCTGGGGGCGGGCATCTTCCAGTTCTCCTCGCGATTCGTGATCAACTCCGTCTCGCGGCAGGTCGAGTACGAGATGCGCCGTGACCTGTTTCGCCACTTCCAGCGGCTCGACCTCGCCTACTTCCAGCAGCGCAAGATTGGCGACCTCGTGGCCCGCGCGACCAATGACCTCTCGCAGGTGCGCCAGATGCTCGGCCCCGGCGTGAGCAACCTGACCAACGCGACCGTCGCGCTGGCTGTCACGGGCATCGCGATGGTCTCGATTGATCCGCAGTTGACGCTCTACTCCCTGACCGTGATGCCGCTGATTACGCTGCTCTTCGTCTTCGTCAGCGGTGGCATCCGGCGGCGCTACCGACTCGTGCAGGATCAGTTTGGTGAGGTGTCAGCGCGCGCCCAGGAAAACTTCTCCGGCATTCGCGTGGTCAAGGCGTATGCGCAGGAGCGCGCCGAGCTGGACGACTTCAATCGCGTCAATGGCGAGTATGTGCGCCGTTCCATCTCGTTCGCGCGACTCAACTCGCTGCTCTGGCCGACGATGTACTTCATCGCCGGGCTGGCCGCCGCCGTCTTGCTCTGGCGCGGCGGCATCGATGTCATCAGCGGGCGCATCACGCTGGGGCGACTGGTACGCTTCAACACCTACCTGGCGGCGCTCACCTGGCCGATGATCTCCCTCGGCTGGACCGTTAACCTCGTGCAGCAGGGGACGGCCTCGCTCAGTCGCATCAACGAGGTGCGCGAGGCCCCGCCTGCCATCAGCGACGGGCCACAGACGCGCGCCGATGCGACGCCCGACCGGGGCGAGGTCACGTTCCGCCATGTCAGCCTCAGCTTTGGCGAGCGCGAGATGCTCCACGACATCAACATTCATGCGCCCGCCGGGTCGTCGCTGGCCATCGTCGGGCCGACCGGCGCGGGCAAATCGTCGCTGGTGAATCTGCTGGCGCGCGTCTATGACGTGACGAGCGGCGCTGTGCTGATCGATGACCATGACGTGCGCGAGATTCCGCTGGTCGAGCTGCGACGCAGCCTCGGCTATGTCCCGCAGGAGAACTTCCTCTTCTCGCTCTCGATTCGCGAGAACGTCGGTTTCGGCGCGCCTGATCTGACGGAGGAGCAGATGCTCGATGCGCTTGAGATCTCGCAGCTTGGCAACGATGTCACCGACTTCTCCGCTGGCGTCGAGACGATGATTGGCGAGCGCGGTGTCACGCTCTCTGGCGGCCAGAAGCAGCGCGCGGGCATTGCGCGGGCCGTGGCGAAAGACCCGCTGATCCTGATCCTGGACGACTCACTCTCCAGCGTGGATACCAATACCGAGGCGGCCATCTTGCAGGGGTTGCGCGGCATCATGGCGAATCGCACCTCCATCGTCATCGCGCATCGCATCTCGACGATCAAGAGCTTCGACCAGATCGTCGTGCTGGACGAGGGACGCATCGTCGAGCGTGGCTCCCATCTGGAGCTACTGACGATGGGCGGCATCTACGCGGATATGTACCGGCGCCAATTGCTCGCCGAGGAACTCGAAGGCGACGACGAGCCGCCAGAGCAGGAGGAGGGAGCTTAGCGATGGCGCAGTCGTTCTTTCAAGAAGATGAGATTCTCGGCAAAGCGTATGATGCGCGGCTGGTGCGCCGCCTCTGGGTCTACGTGCGCCCCTTCCATCGCCTGATACTCGTGACACTGCTGGTTGCGCTGCTGATGGTCGGCGATGACCTGCTCGCGCCCTACATCACCCAGGTGGCGATTGACCGCTACATCGCGCCGACGCATCCTGGCGCGCTCTCGCCGCTCGAACGCATGAACGGCACGCTGCTGATCGCGCTCGCCTATCTGCTCACCCTCTGCATCGGCTTTGCGCTGCGCTACATCCAGAACTACTCATTGAGCGTGCTGGGCCAGCGCGTGATGTATGACCTGCGCTCGGCGATCTTCGAGCATTTGCAGCGGCTCTCGCTCGCGTTCTTCGATCACAATCCCGTGGGCCGCCTGATGACGCGCATCACCAACGATGTTGACGCGCTCGACGATCTCTTCACCTCTGGCTCGGTCGCGCTGCTGACCGACGTGCTGACGCTGATGGGCATCGTCGTGATCCTCTTTGTCGAGAACTGGGAGCTGGCGCTGATCGTCTGCCTCGTCTTCCCGCCGCTCGCGCTGGTGACGGTCTACTTCCAGCGCGTCATGCGCGATACCTTCCGCCAGATTCGCGTGCGGCTGGCGCGCATCAACGCCAATGTCGCGGAGAACATCGCCGGGACACAGGTCGTGCAGCTCTTCAATCGCGAGGGGCGCAACTTCGACTACTTCGACCGACTCAACCGCGACTACTACGATACGACGCTGCGGTCGCTGTTCTACTTCGCGGTCTTCCTGCCAGTGGTCAACCTCTTCGCCGCCGTCGCGATGGCGGTGATCGTGCGCGTCGGCGGCGGGCAGGCGCTCTCAGGCGCGCTGACGATTGGCGCGCTCGTCGCCTTCCTGCAATACGCCGACCGCTTCTTCCTGCCGGTGCGCGACCTGGCCGACAAATACACCATCCTGCAATCGGCGATGGCCAGCTCTGAGCGCATCTTTCGCGTGCTCGATGAGCCGATCATCGTCGCCGATCCGGCGCAGCCACGCCCGCTGGCCGAGGTCCGCGGCGAGGTGGAGTTTCGCGATGTCTGGTTCGCGTACAATCAGGATGAGTGGGTGCTGAAGGGCATCTCGTTCCACATCACGCCGGGCGAAAGTGTGGCGTTCGTCGGCGCGACGGGCGCGGGCAAGACCTCGCTCATCAGCCTGATCTCGCGTTTCTATGATGTGCAGCGCGGCGACGTGCTGGTGGATGGCGTGAACGTGAAGCAGGTAGCGCAGGATGAGCTACGTCGCCATGTCGGCGCGGTGCTGCAAGACCCCTTCATCTTCGCGGGAACCATCGCCAGCAACATTCGCCTGCATGAGCAGGATATCAGCGATGAGCGTGTGCGCGAGGCCGCGCGCTTCGTCAACGCGGATAAGTTCATCGAGCAATTGCCGCATGGCTACGACGAGGAGACGCAGGAGCGCGGCGCTGGCCTCTCTGTCGGGCAGAAGCAGTTGCTCGCCTTCGCCCGCGCCATCGCCTTCAATCCAGAGATTTTGCTGATTCTCGACGAGGCGACCAGTAGCGTAGACACGGCTACCGAGGCGTTGATTCAGGATGCGCTCGACCGGCTAATGCGCGGGCGCACGTCGATTATCATCGCGCACCGGCTCTCGACCATTCGCAACGTGGACCGCATCATCGTGCTGCACAAGGGGCGTATCGTGGAGGAAGGCTCGCACGAGCAACTGCTGACGCGCAATGGCTACTACAAGCGCCTCTACGAGTTGCAATACGCCGAGCCAGTCACCAAAGCGTAGGCGGCGGGCTAGCACGTTGCGAGCGCCGCCGTCCATGTCTCCGCCCAGCGTCTCGGCGACGCACGGCTGGCGGCAGCGAGCGCCGGGTGGGCTTGGCCTCAACCCTGTACGCGACAATGGCGTTCTCCGGCGGGCGCCTGGGCGAATGCGCTCAAACCGTCTGGGCGCGACGTGCTCCCATACTCAGCCACTCACCGCCTGCCGCCGTCAATCACCCGCGTCGCTCGGCGTCGCGTTGGGGCTGACACCGACCCGTGTGAGCGCGACCGTAGTGGTTATGTCGCCGCGCTTGCCAGAGCCGTTATTGCCATTGGCGAAGGCGTTCCAGCCAGCGCGCATCGGCCCCAGCACCGTCGCGACGACGGCGATGAAGAGCGCCAGCGCAGTGATCGCGACCCAGACCGGGCGGCGGCGCTGGGCGCCCACGGGAAACAGCAGGCGAATCCAGAGCAGCGCGGTGACGCACAACGCGCTCAGCGCGTAGATGGCCGCGCCCCAGATGGTGCGCGTGTCGCTGCCCGTCGTCAGGCCGTGGACGGTGACCAGCAGATAGACCACCAGCGTCAGCACATGCAGCCGCCGCCACCACTCATAGCCGATGGTGGGGCGCAGCCAGACACTCGCCGCCAGCGCCAGCCCCAGGTAGAGCGCCACGATGCCAAAGGCCATCCACAGCGCGCGATAGTGGCTGACGAAGGGGATGAAGACCTCGGACCAGCCGAACGCCGTGAAGGGATCGAGCCAGACCGCCAGCACATGTAGAACGATAAAGATCAGGCCCAGCAGCGTCACAAAGTTATGCAGGTCGCTCGTGATGAGGCGTGGCCAGCGCGGCGCCTGCCAGCGCATCGAGAGCGCCAGCCCCAGCGCGACGGACAGCGTGAGCAGCCCGTAAGCGACGAATCCGCCAGCGCGCGCGACATCCCATGTCACCGCTCCCCAGACACTCATGAGATCACTCCTTGCTGCGCCAGATCGCTCTGCTCCAGCCGTCGCATACCTGCGCTCGGCCAGGCGCCCGCCGCGCTCCACGCGCCCGTCTCAGCGATCAGCAGCGCGCCCAGCCCCGTCTCCTCGATGAACCGCGCGCCTTGCTCCTGCCCCAGAATCAGCGCCACTTTGGCCGCCACCTCGGCCTGCGCGCACCTGCCCGCGACCGCAGTGACCGACCAGAGCGCCGTCGCCGCTGGCTCGCCTGTGCGCGGGTCGATCAGGTGGTGACGCGGCTGGTCGCCCTGCATCCAGTGGCGATGGCTCACGCCGGAGGTCGCCAGCGCGCCGCGTTCCAGGCCAATGACCCAGCGCTCATCATCCTTGCCTGGCGCCGTGATGGCCCAGTGCGCCAGCCCTGGCGGCGCGCCGCGCACGGCCAGATCGCCGCCCGCATTCACCAGCGCGGGCGCGATGCCCTGCGCTTCGAGCAGATCGAGGGCAGCGTCTACCGCCATCCCCTTCGCGATGCCGCCGAAGTCGAGGCCGACGCCAGCGGGCAGTCGCGCCAGCCGCTGTGCCGCATCCACCTCGATCTCGCGCCAGCCACCGGTCTGCGCGGGGCGCGTATGGGGCGCGGCGGGCAGGCGTGGGGCCAGCGTCTCAAAGCTGCGGTCGTAGCCGATCTCGATCATCCGCTGCAAGATGGTGGGATCGAAGACGCCGTGAGTCGCGCGCGCGGCATCGAGCGCCGTCCTGAGCGTCGTTAGCAGCAGCGGGCTGACGGTGACGCGAAAGCCAGCCGCCGCATTGAGGCGCGAGAGCTCGCTCTCCGGGCGGAAACGGCTGAGCGTGCGCTCCCACTCCGCGAAGAGGTCGCGTGTCAGGCGCAGCGCAGTGGCTAGCGCGCGCGCTGGAGCGATGACGACAATCGTCGTTCCCATCGCCTGGAAGGCCGCGCGCGCGAATCCGCGCGGCGTCTCGTATTCACACTCCACCGACGTAGACTCCCTTGCTGGCTACGAGACGTTTGAGCCAGCGGATGGCCGCTGCGCAGGGGCATTGGGGCTGACCCCAAAGCTGCCAGCGTTGCCAGAGCCAAAGAAGCTACCGTCGTCGTCGCTGGAATTCGTCGGGGACGCCTGTGAGTTTGAGCTGTTACTGGACTGCTGCGCGCTCACGCCCGTGACATGCCCTGCCGCCAGCGCCGTCAGCACACCGAGCGCCATGATCGAGGCGGCGACCAACGCCGCTTTGAGTCTGCGCGTCAACGTGACCGCCTGATTTTTGGGCATGCGGCCAGGCTGCGCAGGCGCGCGAGGTGGCGGCGGCGGCGCGTATGGTGGCCTGTACTGGTACTGGCCCTGCGGTCGCTGTGGCGTCGCTGGCATGGGTGGGCCGTTGGGCCTCGCTGGCTCCGCTGGCCCAGGCGGACGTTGATTCATGATGGCGCTCTCCCCTCTGCGCTGAACTCAGCGCGCCTGCGCATTGTTCGTGCATAGCATACTGTGTGGAAATGGGAGTCGGGTGAAAGTTCGCTGAGGATTTTCCCATTTTGCGCATGCTGAGGCCTGGCGAGAGCTACCGCGCGCCCGGACGGAGCGATGTCGCCGTCTGCTCCGCGTCTATCACATCTTCGCCACTCGCAGATGTTCGCCGCTCGGCGCGCAGTGGCAGCGAGACGGTGAAGACACTGCCCTCGCCCGGCGCGCTCTTGACGCTGATGTCGCCGTCGTGCGCGCTGACGAGCCAGCGCGCCAGCGCCAGGCCAAGGCCCGCGCCGCCCCCGTGGTCGGCGCTCGCGCTATGCCCCCTGGGCCGGTAGAACGCCTCGAAGATGCGCTCCTGCTGGTCGTGTGCGATGCCCACCCCGGTGTCGCCGACGATCACCTGCGCCAGCGGCCGTCGCCCAATGAGGAGCGAGCCACGCCCGCTGCGCGCCTCCAGCCAGACATGCCCGCCTGTGGGCGTATAGCGTGTGGCGTTGTCGAGCAAGATGAGCAGCAACTGGCGCAGTCGGTCATGGTCGCCCATGACCCAGATTGGCTCGGCGCTGGCTGTGCGGTCGTCGAGCGTCAGGCCGCGCTGGCGCGCTGAGGGCCGCGCCGTCTCGCTGACATCGCTCGCCAGCGCACGCAGGTCCACTGGCTGCCAGGCGATGCTGCGATGATCGCCTTCGTCGCGCGCCATCAGCAGCAGATCGCGCACCAGCCGCGTCATGTAGTCCACCTCGTTGAGTGTCTCGTCGAGGTCCTCGCGCACATCCTCCGTCTGGGCGCCGGGCGCGCCGCCGCCAGCGACGCCTGCCTGAGCGCGTTGCAGTCGCCTGCTCACCAGCTCCAGTTGCGAGCGGACGAATGCGAGCGGCGTGCGCAGTTCATGCGAAGCGGCGGCGGCGAACTGGCGCTGCCGCTCATAGGCCAGGCGCATCGGCGTCAGCGCGCGGTCGGCGAGGTAGAGGCTCGCCCCAGCCGTCAGCGCCAGCATCCCCCCGCCCACGATCAACAGGGTCAGCAGCAGATCATGCGTTTGCTGCTCCATCGGCGCCAGCGACTGGCCGACCTGCAACACGCCGACGAGTTGTTCCTTCGAGTAGAGCGCCTTGCTCAGCAGCAGATACTCCTGCCCCTGAATACGCGCGTTGACGAGCGACTCAGACTGTGCGCCGGAGAGCACCGGAGCCGCAGCCGCGCGGTCGGGGAGTCCGTAGCTGCTCACCCCACTCGCATCCAGGACAATCGCGCCATTTGGGCTGAGCACGATGCTGAAGATGTTTGGCCCGCTTGGCTCATAGTGCTCACCGCTGTCGTCATCCTCATGCGAGTCGGGCGTGGCTGGTGGCTGCGTCTGGCGCGCGGTGATGAGTTCGGCGCCGCTCGCCAGCTCGGCATCAGCGCGGCTGCGCAATTGTCCCTCGACCTGCTGTTGCAGCGCGTGCGACTCGACGAGATAGATGGAGGTGGCCATCAGCATCAGAATCGCCGAGACGACCGCGAGGATGCTGAAGACCAGCCGCCTGCGCGTGACATGGTAGGGGGTCTGAGCGCCCGCGCGTCCAGTAGCTCTGGCGGTCAGCGCGCGCACGCGGGCGAGCAGATCAGCGCCCGGTCGCCGCCGGGGTGCGCACTCCATCAGCGTCCGCCTTTCTCTGGCGAGCGGAGGGTGTAGCCCACGCCGCGCATGGTGTGAATCAGCTTGTCTGGCGCATCGCGGTCGATCTTGTCGCGCAGATAGTGGATGTAGGTATCGAGCACATTGCTGCCAGCCTCGGTTCCCTCTGGCCAGACACGCGCCCAGAGTTGCTGGCGCGTCAGCACGCGGTCGGCGTTGCGCGCGAGATATTCGAGCAGGGTGAACTCGCGCGCCGTCAGCGGCACGAGGCGGTTCGCGCGAATCACCTCGCGCCGTAGCATGTCAATCGTCAGGTCGCCGACCTCAAGCGATGTCGCGTTGGCGTTGGCGTCGAACTGGCGCCCGCGCCGTGTCAGCGCGCGCAGTCGCGCCAGCAGCTCATCAAACGGAAATGGTTTCGTCAAATAGTCGTCGGCGCCCGCGTCCAGGCCCGCCACCTTCTCTTCGGTCTGGTCGAGCGCCGTCAGCAGCAGAATCGGCAGCGTGACCCCCGCGCGGCGCAGATCGCGGCAGACCGTGACGCCGTCGCGGCCCGGCAAGAGCACGTCGAGGATCACCACATCGAAGTCGCCGGGAGCGGAGATCACGCGGTCATAGGCTGCGTCACCATCCGCGATCGTTTCGACCAGGTGCCCGTCATCCTGCAGATTGCGCTGATAGCTACGCGCGAGCCGCAGTTCATCCTCGACCAGCAATATCCGCATGCCTCGTTCGCCCTTCGCTGTGATCGCCGCGCACTGTCGCTCTGTGGCCTTTTGACAGACATTGTATCACGCGGCGAAATCGCCTCAGGCCATACAGCATCGGCGTTTGTGGCGACGAAGCATGAGAGAAAACTCATGGTCTCCCCATCGAATTCTCAGATGTCACACGTACACTGCGCCCCTGGCTATGCGCTGCATTCGCGCCAGAATCACCCCGGCGTCATGGCGACGATTTCCCGACTGATGCCGTTACGTTTGAACTCAGTGAATAGGCGCCCACGCTGACCATGACCACGCCGTGAGATGATTCAGAACACGTGTCAGACAATTGAAGGACGTACAGATATGCCCGCGATTCGCCCGGTAGAACTCCATCCGATCCTCGTCCATTTCCCCATTGCTCTGCTCATACTCAGCGTCACCTTCGACTTCCTTGGCGTCTTCGTGCGCCGCTGGGGTCTCACCAGCGCCGCCACCTGGCTGCTGGTCTTCGGCACACCGAGCGCAGGGGTGGCGCTGCTCACTGGCTGGGTGAGCGAGCATTACGTGACGGTCGGCGCGGCGGGCAATATCCTGCATCTACACAAGGTCGTCGCCGTGCTCACGACCGTGCTCTTCAGCCTGCTGCTCTTCATCCGGCTGGTGTGGCTGGCGCCGCGTGGCTTCCTGCTGCTGAAGCGCACATCGCCGCTACGCTCGCTGGCCGACCGCGCTGACCACGCGCTGCGGCTGATCGCGCCGAAGCTCTACGAGCCACCGCTGCCCGTCGCCGCTGTCATCCTCTATCTCGCGCTGAGTCTCATCGCAGTAGGCTTGCTCGGCCTGACAGGCTATCTCGGCGGCGCGCTTGTCTACGACCATGGTGTGGGCGCTCCGGGCGGCCTCATCTCCATCTTGCTCTAGGTCGCACAGCGTGCGGATTCTCCGCAAATGCGGGTAGCGGTTGCGCCATCATCCTGTGATTCGCCAGAAATTTGCGTCAGGATTCCGCCGCAAGACGACACCTGTGGGTGTATCCTACCGGAAGGGGGCGAGGGAACATGCCACAGACACACACTGCGCCGCTGAGTCCTGACGCGAGCGAGGCGCTGACCTATGCGCGGCTGACGGGCGACCTGGACGCTCGGCTGGCGACGGCGCGGCCACGGCTGGCGCGTCTGGCGCGGCTCAACGGCGTCAGCGCCACAGAGGCGGAAGACATCGTGCAGGAGACGCTGCTGATCGCGTGGCGCTCGCTCGATCACCTGCGCGAGGCCAATCGCTTCGACGCCTGGCTCGACGGCATCTGCCGCAAAATCAGCCGCCGCGCCGCGCGGCGCGCGCTGAGCGAGCGCGAACGCCGTGCGCCCGACTACGCCGCTGACGATGACCAGGCGGAGGATGCGCTGGCGCTGGCGCCTGCCCAGGACGCCGACCCGCTCGACACATTGACGCGCCAGGAACTAGTCACGCTGCTGGAGAGCGCGCTGGGCCTGCTGAATGACGCCGCGCGCGAGGCTGTGCGGCTGCGCTATCTCGCCGATCTGCCCAGTGACGAGGCTGCCGCGCGGCTGGGCCTCTCGGTCAACGCGCTGGAGGCGCGGCTGAGTCGCGCCCGCAAACACCTGCGCGCGGCGCTGAATGGCCCGCTGCGCGAACGCGCCATCGAGTTTGGGCTGGCGTTGGCCCCTGCCGACGAGGCGGGCTGGCGCGAGACTTCTTTGTGGCGCCACTTCTGCGGCCAGGCGCGCCTGCAAGGCATCCTCGCCGATGCGCCCGACGGTGGAGGACGCCTGGCGCTGCGCTGCCCGCGCTGCTGGCGCGACTACGCCGTCGCCGAGACGACCATCCCCTCGATGCCCGAACTTGCGGGTGTCACGTCCTTCCGTCCCGCGATGAAGCGGATATTGGGGTACAGTGTCGCGTGGGCCGCCACGACACAGCGGCTGGAGACGACCTGCTATCGCTGCGGGCGACCGCTCCCCGCGCGCATGGGCTACCACGCCGATTTCCCCGAACTCGGTATGAGCGCGCCGATCTTCGCCAAGCATTACACCGCGTTCTACGAGTGTGCCGCCTGCGCCAGCTCCGGCGCCATCGCCGCCGCGCTCTCCGGGCGCGCGCATCCGCAGGTGTGGCGCTTCCTGCTGGAGCGCCAACGCTGGATGGTCGAGCCAGATCGCCTGGTGGAGTATCAGGGCGCGCCCGCGATTCGCTTCACCCTCCGCGACCTCGGCGCCGATGAGCGCATCACCTACTTCTCCGACCCACAGACGCTGGCCGTGCGCGCGGTCTTCGAGCAATAAGGGCTGCCCAAATACGTTCTAAACTATACGACTATGCGCTGCGCCCCACGGCGCGGCTTTCAGGAGCCACGCCACCATGTCCGACACCTCGATGCCCGCTGCGCCTGTCGCCGCGCCGACCGCTCCTCGCAGGCGGCGTGGCCCGGCGATGTTTGCGCCGTTGGGCTTCCGCGACTACCGCCTGCTCTTTATCGGCCAGCTCATCTCCTCGATCGGCAACACCTTCTACTCGGTGGCGCTGCCGTGGTACATGCTGACGCAGGGCGGCGGGCCGATCAACCTGGGCCTCGTGCTGACCGCCTATGGCCTGCCACTGGGCGCCACGACGCTGCTCGGCGGCTGGCTTAGCGACAAGTTGCACGCTCGCCGGGTCATGCTCGTCTCCGACGCTGCGAGCGCAGTCATCACGGGTGGGCTGGCCTGGGCCACCTTTGGCGCGCATGCTCCGCTCTGGGTGATCGCCGCGCTCACAGCGGCGATGGGCGCGTTCGAGGGGCTGTTTGCGCCCGCGTCACAGGCTATCGCGCCGGACCTCCTGCCCGAAAACCAGCTCCAGGCGGCGAACGGCCTCTTCTTCGCGCTGATGCGGTTGGCGCAGATGGTCGGCCCTTCGTTGGCGGGCCTCATCGTGGCGTCGGCCACCGCATCGACCGGTTTTGCGATTGATGCGGCGACCTTTGTCGCCTCGGTCACGACCTTGATCTTCATCCGCAACCGTGTGACGTTTCCGGCTCCGGGCGACGCCATCGCGGACACAGCGACGAGCACGCAGTCCTCCACCGCGCCCGCCGCAGCAGCGTCTGCGCCCACCAGCCTCTGGCGATTCGCGCTCACGACGCCCTATTTCCTGATCCTGCTGCTCGTCATCCTCGTGGGCAACCTCTTCAACGGCGCCGTCATGGAGGTCGCGATTCCGGCGATGGCGCAGGGACCGCTGCACGCTGGCGCGCAGGGCTACGGCTTCATCCTCACGGGCTGGGGCGCTGGGGCGCTGGCGGGCGCGCTGCTGGCGAGCGCGCTGGGGAATCGCATCAATCGCGGCTACCAGTCGATCCTCTTCTTCACGGCGCAGATACCCGCCATCGTGGCGCTGGCCTTCTCTGTCAACACGCTGATGGCGGTTGGTTGTATGGCGGCGTTTGGTCTGCTCAACAGCCTGGGCAATGTCTCCTTCCTGACGCTGATCCAGCGCAGGCTACCGCGATCCCTGCTCGGTCGCATCATGGGCGTCTTCACGTTCTGCAACTTTGCCACACTGCCGCTCTCGGTCGCGGTGGGCGGTTTCGCCACGGCGAGATTTGGAGCCTCGCCAGTCATCGTCGGCGGCGCGGTGATCCAGCTCGCGGCGATGGCCATCGCCCTCGCCAGCCGCGAACTGCGTTCGATGTAGCGCGACTCACCACTCCGGCGAGCGCGTTGATCGCGCCACTGGCGGCCACGCGCTCGCAGACGCTACACTGATGGGCAGTGATGCGCGCGCGGCCCGCGCTGACGCAGCGCTCAGTGGGGCGATGTGGGATATGACGAGGATCGGCAGAAAGGCTCGCAGAACGTATGGGCTCTAGAAAGGCCGGAGCGATGTATAAGTACCGCATGCGCCTATCTTGGAGTGAGGCAGATCAAGCGTGGCTGGTCGAAGTTCCAGACTTGCCCGGCTGCATGGCGGATGGTGAAACGCCAGAGCAGGCTGTGGCAATGGCGCAAGTCATCATCGGCGAGTGGATCGAGACGGCGCAGGCGCATGGGTGGCCCATCCCAGAGCCACAAGCAGAGCCGGTCGCCCAGTAGCGGAGCTAGCGCCATACTACTGATGTCGTCGCTGAAAACTAAACCTCGGTGTTGGAGAGCCACGCAATAGCGCCGTATCCCGATTCAGCGAGTTTAGTTTCTTGCACCGAGATCAGTAACTCACTACTGATGGGCAGTGATGCGCGCGGCCCGCGCGGACGCGGCGCGCCGCGGGCGACAGCGCGAGGAGGCGACGACGATGGCGCATGCATTAATGGCGAGCGTGACGCTGGTCGAAGGCGACCGTTTCGCCGCGATCACCGGCTCTGGTGGGCAGACGCCGCTGGCGCCGTCGAACGACGCGGCGCCCAGTGGCGCGATCAGCCCGATGGAGGCGCTGCTGGTGGCGCTGGGCGGCTGCATGGGTATGAGCGTCGCGCCGATCCTGCGCAAGACGCGCCAGCAGGTAACACGCTACGAGATTCGAGTCAGTGGCGAGTTGACTGAGCGGCTGCCGCGAGTCTTCGAGGCGATTGCGGTTGAGCATCTCGTCAGCGGGAGCAATCTCGACGCCGCCGCCATCACGCGCGCGCTGGAACTGGCCGAGGCGCGCTATTGCGGCGCCAGCGCCATGCTGGGCAAAGCCGCGTCCATCACCCATCACCTCACGCTCATCGACGTGACCCCGACCCACAGCGACGGAGGCGCGCCCGCATGAGATACACTGGCAGGTAACGACCGCGCGCCCTGCGCGGCGCTGACCAGAGAATCACCTGTGAACGAGCGCGAGAGTGAGGATAGAGTCTGTGCCACATCGACCACATGAAGGCCCCCACAAGCCGCACGCCGCCGCGCCCCAGCTCGAAGCGCAGGGGCAGGGCGCGGCGGATGGCCAGCATCACGCCGCCGACAAATACCTGGGTGGTGAGCGCATCCACGCCAATCGCATCGCGCCAGACATCAGCGCCGCCGACCTGATTGATAGCGCCTTCCAGGCCTACAACGCCGGGCGGCTCAATGAGGCGGCGCGGCTCTACGCCAATCGCATGCTCGACCCGGAGCAGGATGTGACGGTCTGCCTGACCATCGCAGGCGCGATGACACCTGCGGGCGTCGGTGGCGGCATCATCACGCTGATGGAGCGCGGCGCGATTGATTTCATGGTCAGCACAGGCGCCAATCTCTACCACGACATCCACCACGCGCTCGACTTCGCGCTGCATCGCGGCAGCTTCAAGCTCGACGATCCCGAACTGCACGAGGCGGGCGTCATCCGTATCTACGACGTGCTCTTTCGCGATGAGGTACTGCTCGATACTGATAGCTTCCTGCGTGAGATTTTCAAGACGTTCCCGCAGCGCCCGATGTCTACCGCCGAACTGCACCATCACATCGGTATGAAGCTGCTGGAGCTGGGCGTGCAGCCAGAGCAATCGGTGTTAGCGATGGCGGCGCAGTGGAATGTGCCGATCTATACCTCATCGCCGGGTGATTCGTCCATCGGCATGAATCTCGCCCGCCATCAGCTCGACGGCTACGCGCTGACGATCGATCCGCTCTACGATGTGCATGAGACGACCGCCATCGTGCAGGCGGCGACGCGCAATGGCGTCATCATTCTGGGCGGCGGCTCGCCGAAGAACTTCTACCTCCAGACGCAGCCGCAACTCTGGGAGGTGCTGGGCATCAACAAAGGTGGCCACGACTACTTCATCCAGATCACCCAGGACGCGCCACACTGGGGTGGCCTCTCTGGCGCGACGCCGTCCGAGGCGGTTTCGTGGGGCAAGATCAAGCCGGAGTTGTTGAATGATTCGGTGGTCGTCTACGCCGATACAACGATGGCGTTCCCGCTGCTCGCGGCCTATGCTATCACACGAGCGGCGCCACGCCAGCGGCGCGAACTCTACGCCCAGCGCGAGCGCATGCTGGCGGAACTGCGCGCGGCCTACCAGAAAAACGCTGGCGCGACGACCGCCGCAAATGCCGAGGCGTGACATCTGACGTAAAGGAGACCGACGATGCGTGATACGCTGGAAGACATCGCCCGCTGGCTGGCCGAGGGCAAGCGCGTGGCGCAGGCGACGGTGGTCTCGCTGGTTGGCTCGGCCCCGCGCGGACCCGGCGCGACGCTGGTGGTCAGCGACGCGGGCGACATTGCTGGCTCAGTCAGCAACGGCTGCGTCGAGCCAGATGTGGTCGAGCAGGCGCAGCGGGTGATGCGCTCAGGCAAGCCACGGCTGCTGACCTATGGCGTGAGCGAGGAGCAGAACCTCGAGCGCATTGGCCTCTCCTGTGGCGGCGAGATTCGCGTCTTCCTGGAGCGCGTCACGCGGACGCCGGAACTCGATGCGCTGGACGCCGCCGCGCGCGCTGGTCTCCCAGCCGTTCGCGCCCAGGTGATCGCCGCTCCGCAGGGCGGCGCCGACCTGCTGGGCCAGACGCTGACCATGGTGGATGGCGGCGAGCCAGCAGGCGCGCTGCTCGGCTCGCCACTGGGCGTCGCGGTCGCGGCGCGCGCGCGCGAACTGCTGGGCGCGATCAGCCCGGTTGCGGAAGGTCTGCCGCTGGAGGATGCGCCTGCTGCGGCAGCCGAGGCGGAGGTCTTCTACCAGACGTTGACGCCGCCACGCTCGCTGGTCATCGTCGGGGCGGGCCACATCTCCATCCCGCTGACCAGGCTGGCGAAGGTCATGGGCTACCATGTCACCGTGGTGGACCCGCGTGAAGCCTTCAACACACGCGAGCGTCTGCCCGAGGCCGACGCGCTGCTGCTCGATTGGCCCGATGAGGCGATGGAGCGCCTGCCGATCAACGCGGCGACGGCGGTGACGGTGCTGACCCACGACGGCAAGTTCGATGTTCCCGCGCTCAAAGTGGCGCTGGTGAAGGGCGCTGGCTACGTGGGGATGGTGGGCAGCCGTGGCACGCGCGCCACCCGCGATGTGGCCCTGCGCGCCGAGGGGGTGAGCGATGATCTGATCGCGCGCATCCATGGCCCCATCGGCATCGACATCGGCGCGCGTACGCCAGATGAGATCGCGCTGGCCATCCTCGCGCAGATCGTCGCCAGCGCGCGTGGCAAGGCGTAACCTCAGAGCGGCTGTGGTGGATCGCGCCAGAGCGGCAGGCGCACCATCACCGTCGTGCCAGCATCGGGCGCGCTGGTGAGGCTGATCACGCCGTCCTGCGCCTCGACCAGGCCGCGCGCGATGGCCAGGCCGAGGCCGCTGCCGCCAGCGCGTTGCTGCGAGCGGGCGCGCGCCGGGTCCGCGCGATAGAAGCGGTCGAAGACATGCGGCGCATCCTCTGGGGCGATGCCTACGCCAGTGTCGGCCACCTCGATGAGCGCAAATGGCTCGGCGCCTGCGCGATGTGCGCGCAGTGTCACCTCACCTGCGCGCTGGCGTAAACTTCAGCGCGTTGTCCAGCAGAATCAGCAGCGCCTGCTTGAGGCGGTCGGCGTCGGCGCGCACGGGCGGCAGCTCCGGCTCGACCTCGCAGCGCAGCGTCTGCCCACGCACGAGCGATTGCGCCTCATCGCAGAGCGCCGCCGCCAGCGTGGCCGCGTCCACTGGCTCGAAGCGCAGCGCCAGTCGCCCCTCATCCAGCCGAGCCAGCGTCAGCAACTCCTCCACCAGACGGCGCATGCGCTCCGTCTCGGCGTACATCCCGCGTAGCAGCCGCGAGCCAGCGGCGGCGTCAGCCTGATGCGCGCCCAGCAGCAGCATCTCGATGCTCCCCGCGACCGCCGTGAGCGGTGTGCGCAACTCATGCGACACATCGGCCATGAAACGCTGTTGGCGCGTAATCATGCCTTCGAGCCGCGCCACCATCGCATTGAAGGAGCGCGCCAGCCGCCCCATCTCGTCATCCACCGCTGGCTCATGCAGCCGCAACGCCAGGTCGCCAGCGGCGATCTGGCGGCTGGTGGCCTCCATGTCTTCGAGCGGGCGCAGCGTGACGCGCATCAACGGCAGCGCCAGCAGCGCCGCCAGCGCCAGCGAGACGGCGATGCCGGTGTAGAGGATGAGGCGCGTCAACGTGACCGAGTCGTCGATCGTTTTCGTGGGCGCGCCTAGCTCCAGCGCCGCGACTGTCTGGTTTTGCTCGATCACCGGCAGCAGCACGATGATCTGCCGCTGCCCGCTCGGATCGATGGCGAGCAGGTAGTCCTGGTTGTTCTGTGGCTGGGTGAGAGCGGCCTGAATCTGCGCGCTGGTCAGCAGCGCCGTCGGTGTGGAGCTAAAGACATTGCCGTTCACATGCGCGATGACCGCTCCGGAGGTGGAGAGCAGCGCGACATCCGACCCAGGCCCGTTGAGCCGACTGAGCAGCTGATCGCCAGCGGCGAGCGCCTGATCTGAGGGCGAGCCGAGTGGCGGCGGAGTGACCCCAGGCTCGACGAGGCGTAGTGGTCCGCCGCCGCCTGGCCCTCTGCCCTGAACGCCCTGGACGCCTTGCGGCCCATTCAGCGCAAAGCGCGCCTCGCCGTGCAGCGCGACCGCCTGATTGCTGAGCAGCGCCGTCTCAACGGTGGCGCTGACGAGCGCTCCCAGCCCGATGAGCAGCACGGCGAGCAGTCCAAACATCACCAACGCCAGCCGCCAGCGCAGGGGGATGCGCGCGTTGAACCATGCCATGCGGCCAGTGGGCGAGCCTCGCATGGAGTCTTGCGCCAGCAGGGCGCTCGCGCGCTGTCGGGAATCGCTCATCGCGCGCCTTCTCCTCCGCGTCGGGTTGCGCAGGCGCCACAGTCGTCTCAGCCACGCAGCGCATAGCCGACGCCGCGCACCGTCTGAATCAAGCGCGGCGGATTGTCGTCCAGCTTCTCGCGTAGGTGGCGTACAAAGACCTCGATCACATTGTCGTCGCCCTCGTAATCATAGCCCCAGATGCGCGCGAGGATGACCTCGCGTGTCAGCGTCTGGCGAGGATGCGAGAGGAACAGTTCCATCAGCTCGAACTCGCGCGGCGTCAGTTCACGCGCACGCCCGGCCCGCATCACCACGCGCGTCTCACGGTCGAGTGTCACATCGCTGAAGGCGAGCAGGCGGTCGAGGCTCTTGCCACGCCGCCGCAGCACCGCGCGCACCCGCGCCATCAATTCCTTGAAGGCGAAGGGCTTGGTCACGTAGTCGTCGGCGCCAAGGTCTAGCCCGGCGATGCGGTCATCCAGGTCGTCGCGCGCGGTCAGCATGATGATCGCGGCATCGGTGGCGGGACGCAGCCGCCGCGCCACCTCCATTCCGCTCAGGCGCGGCAGCATGACATCCAGGATGATGACATCGGGTTTGAGATTGAGCGCCTGGCGCACCGCCTCCTCACCATCACTCGCCAGGGCAATCGCGAACCCCTCATACTCGAAGCCCAGGCGCAGGAACTCAATGATGTGCGGCTCGTCGTCCACCAACAATACGAGCGGTTTGCGCTCAACTCCATCCACACTCATCTGCGCCGCGCCCCATGTTCCTGATCGCGCACCCAATCAACGTCCAGCGCCAGCGCCGCGCGCTAGTTTGCGCTGGGCGACGCTGGCGGCGCGCCATTCTGCGGGCCATCGCCCGGCCCGCCCATTGGCCCCGGTCGCCCGGTTGGCGGATTGGGCATGATGGTCACGACCACAGCCGTCAGACTGCCATCGCTATTCTTCGTCCCCACGGCGGAGATGTAGGCGCCTGCCTTGAGGGCGCTCAACGAGGAAGCGGTCTGTGTCGGGCCAGCGCTGCCCAACGTCACTGTAACATACCGTGTGCTGGCGGTAACGCGAATCGTCGCCGTCGCGCCGCGCCGGTCAGTCGTGGTGATGGTCGAGCCAGCGATACTCTTGATCTCTCCACCAGCCATTGGCAGCATGATGTCGATGGATTCAGCGTTCAGGCTGCCATCGCTATTCTTCGTCCCCACAGCGGAGATCTGCGCGCCGGTCGCGATGTCACTGAGGCTCGCCGCCTGCCCTGCCCGCGCGACTGTCGTGCTGGCGGTCGTCTTGATGACATGCGTCCCCTGTCTATCCTGGATGGTAATGGTCGAGCCGCTGATAGACGTGACCTGTCCATCGTAACGTGGTAGCACGATGTCAACGCGCGTCGCGGTGATGACGCCGTCACTGTTGCGCTGGCCCATCACCTGTATCGCCTCGCCCGACGTGACGGCGCTGAGGCTGACCGACGTGCCCGCGCGTGTGTAGCGCGTGCTCGCGGACACATTGATCGTGACGCTCGTGCCATCTGGCCGCTTCGCCGTGATGGTCTGCCCACTGACGCCAGTGACCGTCAGGCCGCCGCGCCCCGGACCCATGCCAGGGCCACCCTTGCCGTAGGCGCCGTGGGCGCCGTTACCTGGCCCGCCAGCGTTGTGCGCGCCACCCAGCGTAGCGAAGGTCGCCTGCAAGCCAGAGAAACCAGCCGCCTGGGCTGTGAGCGCGGTTATCCCCACGCCGACGCCCAGCGCCAGCAGCAGCGCCGCGATGACGCCGCCAATGATCAGTCTGCGGCGCAGGTTGCGCCTCCGTGGCGGGCGTGGCGGCGATGGTGGGGTGAACGGGGCGTTGGTCCAGGGTTGAGCCTCTGGCGGTTGCGCCGCCGGAAAGCTCATCTCATGCTCATCCATGCTGACTCCTCATCGGTGATCTGCGCGCTGGTCGCGCTGCGCTTGCACCTGTTTTCACCTGTTTCGCGCCGATTCTCATGGCTGGGCGGCCAGAGGCGCCCCTCTGGCGGGCGGCGCTGGCTATGACGATACAGCGCGAAGTTGAACGGATGAGCGTGTATCGCTGAAAATATGCTGAAAATCGCCGCAAACCGCTGAAGACGACTGCGCAGCGACAGTTATATTCGCCGGGCCTGCCCGTCACAACCTGTGGGACGCGCGCAGAGCCTGCGAGCCGCGACACCAAGCGGAGCGGGGTGATTGCTAACAGGTAGAGTGACAGCGTGAGCTGGATGGATGAGACGATGAAGCGATGGGCGGCTCAGACGCTCCCGCGCGAGCAGCCGCCCGCGCCCGCAGCGCGCCGCGCCGGGGTGTTGCATCGCCTCGCGCCGTGGCTGGCTGGGCTGGTGGCGCTGCTGCTGGGCCTCATTCGCCTCGGCGCGCCAAGCCTCTGGATGGATGAGGCATTCTCGGTTCAGCTTGCGCGGCAACCGCTGCCCGTCCTGCTGGCGGCCTATACCTCTGGCGGCGAGCCAAACATGATCGCCTACCACCTGTTGCTGCACGGCTGGCTGGCGCTCGGCTCGGCCATCGGGACGCCTGCGACCGAGGCGTTTGTGCGGCTGCCATCAGTGATATTCGCGGCAGTGGCGGCGGTTGCGCTCTACACGCTGGGCCGTCGCTTCCTCGGCCAGACGGCGGCGCTGGTGGCGGCGATTGTCTATGTCGCGAGCGGCTGGCAACTGACGTATGCGCAGGAGGCGCGCGGGTATGCGCTGCAACTGGCGCTGGTCGTGGTGAGCTGGCTGGCGTTGCTCTCCGCCCTCTCGACGGCGAAACGGCGCTGGCCCTGGTGGCTGCTGTTTGTCGCGGCGAGCAGCCTCGCCGTCTACGTCCAGGCGTTCAGCGCGCTGATTCTGCTGGCGCAGGGGCTGGCGGTGGGCGTCTGGCTGCTGTGGCCGACGACCTGGCGCGAGCAGACGCGGCGCGCGCTCCCAGCCGCGCTGGCGAGCTTCGTCGCGATTGGGCTGCTGGTCACGCCGTTCGCGCTGGCGAGCCGACATGGCTCCAAGACCGGCTGGCTCCCTTCGCCGAATCTGGCGGCGCTGGCGCCGCGCATCGAAGGGATGCTGGCAGGGCGCCACGGGCTGCTGGTGGCGGCGCTGGTCGTGGCGTTGGCGGCGGTAGCGACGGCGCTGGCGTGGCTGCTGGTGACGCCACAGGGCAGGCGTCTGCGCACGCGAGGGCTGGCCGCTCTCCGCGTGGATGGCGGCGCGCTGCCGCCAAATGTCTGGCCCGTGGTGATCGGGCTGACACTGTGGGTGGTGGCGCCTGTTGTCGTGAGCTATGTGGTGTCGCTCGGGCCGACCCGCATCTTTTCCAGTCGCTATCTGGTGGTGATCTTGCCCGCGCTGTGCCTGCTGCTGGGCGCGGGCATCGCGGCGCTGCGCCTGCCTGCGGCGCGCCGGGCGCTGATCGGCCTCGCCGTGGTGGTCATGCTGCTGCTGCTGCCAACGTACTACAGCCACGCGCAGGTCGAGGATTGGCGCACGCCCGTGAGATGGCTGGAGCAGGCGTATCAGCCAGGCGATGGACTGGTCTCGTACAACAACGTGCAGGGCGCCGAGCTACCCGTGGCGTACTACTTGCAGACCGATGGCAGCGCCGCGCGCTTCGACGCAGACTCGCCGGGGGCGATTCACTGGGCGCTGTTCGGGCATGGCGACCCATTTGGCGACTATCAGCAGGCGCTCGATCCAACTGCGCTGGCGGCGTATGCAAGACGCCATCCCCGCATCTTCTTTATCGAAGGGCGCTTCACCGATGCGGCTGATGAGGCGAGGGCGCACACTGCGCAGGCCTGGCTGGACGCGCACTATTTGCTGGTGGGGCAGACATCCAGCGGTGTCGTAACGATCAGGCTGTATGCCACGCACGGCGCCGCCAGTAGCTAATGTCGCCGCGTCCAGTCCGCTACGCGGAAGACAGGTCGTCCTTTGGGGTACACTGAGGGCTGAACGCGGCGCTACGCCCACAAGGAGACAGAACAGCATGGCGACTACGGCTGGGGAGGTGGCAGCCATCGTGGCGACTCCCTTTACCAACACCCCGTTGACCGACTTTACCAACGATGAGAATATCCGTGCGCAGGCAGAAGCGCTGCGCACAGTAGCCGCTGGTTTCGGCAAGACCTATCCGCTCATCATCGCGGGTGAGCGGCGCATGACCGATGCGACCTTCGCCTCCACCAATCCGGCGAACCCCAGCCAGACGCTGGCCGTCTTCGCCAGGGCTGGCGTCTCTGAGGCGAATGAGGCGGTCGAGGCGGCGCACAAGCGCTTCAAGACGTGGCAATACACCCCCGCCGCCGAGCGCGCTGGCTATCTCTTCGCCGCCGCGCAGAAGATGCGTGAGCGCCGCTTCGAGTTCAACGCCATCGAGACCTATGAGGTCGGCAAGAGCTGGGTCGAGGCCGACGCCGATGTCGCCGAGGCGATTGACTTCCTGGAGTTCTATGCCCGCGAGGCGCTGCGCCTGGCTGAGAAGCAGCCGATCACGCCGCTCCCCGGCGAAGAGAACGAGCTGCTGTACATCCCGCTGGGCGTCGGCGCGATCATCCCGCCGTGGAACTTCCCCGGCGCCATCATGATCGGCCTGACCTCCGCCGCGCTCGTCGCGGGCAACACCGTCGTGCTGAAGCCCGCCAGCGCGTCGCCGTGGATCGCGGCGACCTTCGTCGAACTGCTCGAGGAGGTCGGCGTTCCGGCGGGTGTGGTCAGCTTTACCCCCGGCTCCGGCGAGACGATGGGCGACGCGCTGACGCTGCATCCGCTGACCCGCTTCATCTCGTTCACCGGCTCGCGCGAGATCGGCCTGCGCATCAATGAGATGGCCGCCAAGCCGCAGCCGGGCCAAATCTGGGTCAAGCGCGCCATCCTTGAGATGGGCGGTAAAGACGCGATTGTCGTGGATGAGACGGCGGACCTCGATGCGGCGGCCACGGCCATCGCCGCATCGGCGTTCGGCTTCCAGGGGCAGAAGTGTTCCGCCTGCTCACGCGCTGTCATCGTCGCGAGTGTCTACGATCAGGTGGTCGCGAAGGTCGTCGAGCGTGCGCGCACGCTGAGCGTGGGCGACCCGTCGGACCGCGCGACCTACATGGGGCCGGTGGTAGACGCCAGCGCCCAGCGCAAGATTCTCGACTACATTGCTGTGGGCAAGCAGGAGGGCAAGCTGCTGCTCGGCGGCGAGAAGCTGGAGCGCGACGGCTACTTCATCCAGCCGACGATCTTCGGCGAGATCGCCCCCACTGCGCGTCTGGCGCAGGAGGAGGTCTTTGGCCCGGTGCTGGCATGCATCCGCGCGAAGGACTTCGATGAGGCGCTCGCTATTGCCAACGGCACCGAGTATGGCTTGACCGGCTCGCTCTACTCGCGCGACCGTGAGCGCATCGCCCGCGCGCAACGCGAGTTCCATGTCGGCAATCTCTACTTCAACCGCAAGAGCACTGGCGCGATGGTGGGCGCACACCCCTTCGGCGGCTTCAATATGTCTGGCACCGACTCGAAGGCCGGTGGACGCGACTATCTGCTGCTCTTCACCCAGGCCAAGGCGGTTTCGGAGAAGATCAGCTAACCGCGCCATCCCTCACACGCGACAATCGCTCTGAACCAGGGTGGTGGGAATCTCCCGCCGCCCTGGTCGTCTATCTCGTCGGCGTCAGTGGCTCCGACGGCGATTGTCCGTTACATGGATGGTGGGCCAGGGCAGGCGGCGCATCGCCTGCTCAGAATTGCCCTGGACGATGAAAGGGACGGCGGCATGGCGCGTGTGGACATCAAAGGCGAACAGCACCCGGTCAGCGAAGTCTTCAGCGAGCGCTATGCTTTCGTCGTGCCGCCCTACCAGCGACCCTACGCCTGGACGACCGAGCATGCGAGCGAACTCTACGATGACCTGCTGGGCTACCTGGGCGACTCGGAGGCGCCCGTCGAGGAACTCAATCCCTATTTCCTCGGCAGCATCGTGCTCATCAAAGGGGATCGCCCCGAAGCGCAGATCGTGGATGGGCAGCAGCGGCTCATCACGCTTACGATCTTGCTGGCGGCGTTGCGCGCCGTCGTCCCCGCCGAGTACGCCGAGAGCATCACGCGGCGGTTGTACGAGCCAGCCGACCCGCTCAACAATATCCCCGCGCGCTATCGTCTACGCCCGAAAGAGCGCGACTCCGCCTTCTTCCAGCAGTTCATCCAGAGTGAGAACGCGATCCAGCGCATGCAGAGTCAACTGCATACCGAGCTGACCGAGAGCCAGCGCAACATGTATGAGAATGCGCTGCTCTACCTGCGCCAGCTCCGCGAGCTGCCAGAGGCGCGGCGCGTGCGGCTGGCGCAGTTCCTGGCGCAGCGCTGCCTGCTGGTGGTCGTCTCCACTCCCGACCTGAGTTCCGCCTATCGCATCTTCTCAGTGCTCAATGACCGTGGGCTTGATCTCTCCTACGCCGACATCCTCAAAGCCGAGGTGATCGGCCAACTGGCTGAGGTGGAGCAGAACGAGTATACGCTGCGCTGGGAGCAGGTCGAGGAGTCGCTGGGTCGTGAGTCGTTCAACGACCTGATCGGCCATATCCGCTCGATCTATCGGCGCACACGGCGGCGCGGCGACATCCTCGACAGCTTCCGTGAGGATGTCATCCATGCGCTGCGCGATCCACGCCGCCTGATCGATGAGGCGCTGGTTCCCTATGGCGCGTCGTTCTACGTCATCCAGAACGCGACCTATCAGCAGGCGGATACGGCGTTGGCGGCGAAGATCAACCAGACCTTGCGCTGGCTCACTCGCATCGACAATAGCGATTGGGTCCCACCTGCGCTAATGTTCCTCCAGCGCTATCACGACCAACCTGATCGCCTGGCGCGCTTCTTCGCTGACCTGGAGCGCCTCGCCGCCTCGCTGATGATTCGTCGGCAGTATGCGAACAAGCGTGAGCAGCGCTACTGGCGTATTCAGGCGGTCATCCGCCAGGGAGAAGACCTGTCGCATCCCGATTCGCCGCTGCAACTGACACAGCACGAGCGCGAGGAGACGATTCAGGCGCTCGGCGGCGAGATCTACCTGATGGCCGCGCCGCCGCGCAACTATCTGTTGCAGCGGCTCGATGGCGTGCTGGCCGGGTCGGGCGCGACCTACGACTCGAAGGTCGCGACTGTGGAGCATGTGCTGCCGCGTAACCCACCAGCGAAGAGTGAGTGGACGCAGTGGTTTCCTTCGCCTGCGCTGCGCGCCCGCTGGACGCATAAGCTCGGTAATCTGGCGCTGCTCTCGCGCGTCAAGAATATGCAGGCCGAGAATTACAGCTTTGCGGTGAAGAAGCAGACCTACTTCGCGACGAAGGATGGCGTGTCGCCGTTTGCGCTGACCACGCAGGTCTTGCGCGAGCAGGAATGGACGCCAAAGGTCATCGAGCGACGCCAGCATGAATTGATCGGCGTGCTGGCGCAGCTCTGGCGTCTGTGAGTAGCGCTGGCGGGCGACGCGGGCGCAACCGTGACGCGCGTTTTGGCGTATTCTTGAGGTATCTAGGGTGTCTGATGACGCCATCACAGCCGCTGACTCGTGAATGACTCCTAACATATCGCCCATGCCAGGGAAGGGAGCAGTTCCCATGACGACACCTCCACAACAACAGAGTGAGGATATCAGGCGCGACCTTCAGGCGACGCTGGCGGCCCGGCGCGAGATGGGAACCGAGTATGATGACCAGTTCCTCGATGCGCTGGTCGAGAAGCTGTCTGCCCAGACGCGACAGGATATCGCCACAGCGCCGCGCCCCCAGCAGCCGAGCAACATGCTCTCGCGGGATCAGCGCACAGGCATCGCGATCTGCTCGCTGATCTTCGGCATTCCGATCCTCGCCATTACGCTCGGCGGCGGCGCGTTTGCTCCGCTTTACTTTCTTGCCGCGATTGGGATGATCGTACTCATCAACGTGCTCGCCGCGCGCTAGTGGCCGCTGTGCTGTAGCCCATTCCGACGACCTCGCTGACAGAACGCCGTCGCGCCCGCCTATACTGAATGCGAATGATCTCGTGTGATCTCGTGGCGTGCGGGATGACGAGCGCAGGATGCGCCGGGAGGGAGAACGCGATGCGCGGCGACGGCGGTCGGCCAGCGGCGGAGTCTGTGCTGAGGCGTGTGGCGACCGGCAGGGCGCGCGGTGGGCTGCCCATCTTGCTGGGCGCCGCAGCGGGGCTGGCGCTCTGCGCGCTGGTCTTCTTCGTGCTGACGCTCGCCGCTAAGCCCACGCCCGATCCTGCGCCCACCGCCCGCACGGTCTGCGCCGACCTCTCCAGCCAGCGCTATGACGCGCTGTACACGCTGCTCTCGCCCGGCCTTCAGGGCCAGGGAACCGAGGCGCAGTTTGTCGCCAGCCAGCGCGAACTCGACCGCCTGCTGGGCAATGTGCGCGCCTGCGAGGCAAGCGTCGCCGCCAACAGCAATGGCGCGGCGGCGATCACGCTGACCCTCCAGCGCGGGCAGACAGCGGCTGCGAGCGCGCATCTCGCGCTGACCCAAACGCAGGGGGAGTGGCGCATCGCCAGCTACGACCAGAACATCTGAGCGGGCTATCTCCAGGGGCTGCCAGCGTTAATTGAGGGCGGAGTGGTCGGCGGGCGAAGGCTCGTCGTGGCAGTCGTCGTCGGCGCCGTTGAGGATCTGCGCGCTGATCGCAGCAATCTCTTCGCGCAGCAGTTCGCGCTCGCGCGCCAGGCGGTCCACTGCCGTCATCACCTCCAGCAGCGCCTCCTTCACCTGATCTTCGCAGGGGAGGCAGACGGCGATGAAGTACGACAACTCGATGGCGTCCTTGGGAACGGGAATGCTCTTGTCGCCGCCTTCCATGATGGCGAGCACCAGGCTGAGGTAGTCGTCGAGCAGGCTGCGCGCCTCAAGGGTCAGACTGGCGATGTCACCCTCGCCGATGTCCTCTGGCAGCAGCCGCGCCTTCGCACAGAGATACGGCTTATCCTGGCAGGTCTCCACGATCTCGAAGCGCCGCACCCCGACGGTGATGAGGTTGTAGCGGCCATCGGGGAGTCGCTGGTAGTCGGCGATGCGCGCCAGCGTGCCGAACCGCGCCGACGACGCCTGCTCGACCGCGTCATCTGACAGCACGAATGTGATGCCGAACGAGACGTTGGTATCGAGGCAGAATCTGGTCATCTCGCGGTAGCGCGGCTCGAAGATATGCAGCGGCTGCACCATCCCCGGGAAAAGCACCAGATTCAGAGGAAACAGCGGAATCTCGACCAAATCGTCCGCCATACGCCTCTCCTCTCGCGCCCACTGCGACGGCTGTTCGCGACATTGAGCCACTTACCGTCCGCCGATGCGCTCGCATGGCCCTGCAAAAGAATGTATCATGCTGGGGTGAGGCCGCGCCAACCCGCATGAGAGCGGGCCAGCCAGCTTCCTCCGCCAGTCGTATGCCTGTAGTCGCGCAGTCACAAGGGAGGCGCCAGTGCGCAGTGTCGTCGGCAACGCTCAGGCGCAGGCTATTCTGGAGCGCGCCCTCGCGACAGGGCAGACGCGCCACGCCTACCTGTTGCACGGCCCAGCAGGGGTCGGCAAGCGGACGCTGGCGCTGGCGTTCGCCCAGGCGGCGCTCTGCCAGCGTCGCCAGCCGGGTGAGTCGGCGGCGTGCGGCGAGTGCGTCTCGTGCCACAAGGTGGCCCACAGCAATCATCCTGACCTGGCGGTGATCGAGCCGGAGGAGGGGAAGCGCTGGCTCGCGGTCGCTACCATCCACGAGATGCAGCATCTTGTCAGCCTGGCGCCCGCCGAGAGCGAACACCGTATCTTCATCATCCCTGAGGCGGAACGCATTCAGGAGCGGACCGCGAATACCCTGTTGAAGACGCTGGAAGAACCGCCAGAGGGCGTGATTATTCTGCTGCTTGCCACCGACCCGGATACGCTGCTGCCGACGATCCTCTCGCGTTGCCAGTTGATCGCGCTGCGCCCGCTGACAGCGGAGCAGATCAGCCAGGCGCTCCGCGAGCGCTGGGATGTGGCGCCAGCAGCGGCTGAGCGGCTCGCCGGGCTGGCCAACGGTCGGCTGGGCTGGGCAGTGCGCGCGCATGAGCGGCCAGAGGAGCAGGCGGAGCGTGAACGATTGCTCGAACGCATCATGGCGCTCATCGCTGCGCCGCCCGATGAACGCATGCGCATCGCCGCGACGTTTGGCGCTGATAACGCCGCCGCTCGCGTGACCCTCGACCAGTGGATCAGTTGGTGGCGCGATGTGACGCTGGCGGCCAACGGCGCCCACGGGCTGATGTCGTCGGGCGCGGCGCGGCGCGAGGCGGAGCGGGTGGGCGGCGCTATCGGGCCAGAGCGAGCGCGCAGCTTCCTCGAAGCGCTGCTGGCGGCGCTGGCTTCGATGGACATCAACGCCAACCCACGACTGACACTCGAAAATCTCGCACTGGAGCTGCCTGCGGCGCGGCAGACTGGCGTGCGACGCTGAATCGTGCGAACCTCGGCGTATCCGCAGTCATGACGAGACGCCGCGTTCGCTGCGGAAATGCGGCAAAATTGCCCGGCGCCGCGCTTGACTGTTACTCAAGTCGCCAGTATACTTGAAGCGCTGGAAGTAATCCGCAGTTGAAGCGAGCCTTCTGGCAGAAGCGCGCCCGATATGCTTGCCACTCACTCTGTGACATCCTCACCCGCGAGTCCTGATCGCTCACGCTGCTCGACACTGGATGGCCATCCAGATCGTGGATTCGTGCGCCCTTTCTGCGGCACACCAGGGCGCCAGGCCAGGAGCTGACTGGCATTCGGCCATCGCGCGAGTGTAGGCGATTTCAGGCGTCTGTGCGGGCGGCGCGCAGCCGAAGCGAGCAGGCGAGCCGGATCAGGATCGGCCAGTCTCTACACCAGCGCATGGCGATTGCGCCAGCGCGACCGCTTCAGGACAGCGCTGTCCTCCAGGCAGACCGCGCCACGCAATCACACCGGCCCTCGCTGCTCTGAACGACATGTCTGCTCGGTATGTCTCGCTCGACCAATGCGCACGACTCTGGCAGCCCATCGCTTGCGCCCATACGCCCAGGCGCCGCGCCCCATCCTCGCGTTCAGTCACATCGTTGTCACTGCGTGTCTCTCGTAGCGATGAACGTTGTAGCGCGTCTCAGTCGGGGGTGATCCCCGCCAATCCCGTTTGCGGCTCTTGCCCACGACGCCTCGTCCCCATGACTCCGCAGACTCTACAGCAAGCTACCAGCAATCCGCCGTTCGATGAGCCATCGTAGTAGTCGAAGCGCGCCATGAACGCGCCTAAGTTTCGCCATGAGGGGCTAACCATGGAACCCAGCGACACCATTCACCCGACCGAATCTGCGCTGCCAGCGGATATGATGACCGCGCCTGAAGAGACCCGGCGCCTGATGTGAGCGCCGAGACAGCCATGGCCGAAGACACTGCGGCCACGGCAGCGCCACAAGACGCCGAAACGACCGAGACCGCCGAAACTGCCGAAACCCCCGAAGCGATGGAGGCCGCCGACGCGACCGAGGAGACAGCCGACGCCGCAGCCACTGACCAGGGAGGCGACGACGCCACAGCAGAGGCTGCTCCAGCGGAGACACCAGCGGAAACGGATAATCCTGTTGAGGGCCTCATCCATTCGACCCTCGGCGCGCTCGAAGAGATGGCGCAGGCGGTCTCCTCGGCGATGGGGCGGCTCACGACGTTGCTGTCGAGCCATGCCACAGCGCCCGCAACGACTGAGCCAGCCGCCGAGGCAGCGCCTGCGCTGATTGCGACGGCTCCGCTGGCCGCGCACGATACCTTCGCTGCCGAGCCTGCCGCATCTGACGAAGCTGCGCCAGTGGATGATGCGGAAGCAGAGGCAGCGCCAGCCGCCGAGGAAGCGGAAGCCGCGCCAGTCGCCGAGGCAGCCGCCCCGGTGGATGAGGAAACTCCGGTGACTGAGGAAGCGGAAGCGGCGCCTGTCGCCGAAGAAGCGGCTTCGGTGGACGACGCGGAGGAAACCCCGGTAGCTGAGGAAGTAGAGGCTGCTCCGGCCGCCGAGGAGTCCGCCGTCGTTTCAGATCAGGTGTCGGCGATGGCCGTAGAAGCCGAGCCGATGGCGGAGGTAGAGGCAGCGCCTGCATCTGAGGAGGTGGAGGCTGAGGAAGCTGCGCCTGTTGCTGAGGAGGCGGAGGAGGCCGCTCCGATTGCCGAGGAAGCCGCGCCTGCCGCTGAAGAGGCGGAGGCTGCAACCGAAGAGGCTGCGCCAGTCGCTGAAGAGGCGGAGGCTGCGACTGAGGAAGCTGCTCCGATTGCCGAAGCGGACGCAGAGCCGGTCGCCGAGGAGGCCACACTGGCCGACTTCAGTTCGGATGCGGGTGTTGACACGGTGAACGATGGTGAGGCGGCAATCGCCGACGCCGCTGATCCAGCGGCATCAGAGCCTGAGCCGAGCGCCGAGCCTGCCGCAGCGCCGAGTCTGCTGCAGTCGGTGGTTGACATGTTCCATCAGCATACGGAGGACTGACGAGCGCGCCAGGCGCTAGCGATGGCAGGCCTGGCAAAACGCAGCCAGCCGGGCGGCCCAGGGAGGTGGGTCGCCCGGCAGCGCGCTACCCTAGCAGGCCAGCGCGCCGTGCGATGGCGAGCCGCTTCTCCTCCACGCGCAGCGACGCCGCATCGACCATCTCATCGTCGATGACCAGCGCGCCCACACCCTGCTCCACATCCGCGCTCGCGTAGGCGTCCATGATATGTTGCGCGCGTTTGATTTCATCCGCTGAGGGCGTAAACGCCTCGTTGATGATGGCGACCTGTGGCGGATACACCGCCCATTTGCCGTCGAAGCCCATGCGACCAGCCATCTCGGCGTCGCGCTTGCACGCCTCCAGGTCGCGGATCGCCAGCGTGACGCCATCCACTGCGGTGATGCCAGCCGCACGCGCCGCTGTCAGCACCTTGGCCTTGGCATAGTTGTAGTAGAAGAACTGTTCGGCGCCGGTCTCCGTCGCGCCGATGTCGCCAGCGAAATCGACCAACCCAAACGCCAGACCGCTCAGACGCGGCGACGCCCTGGCGATGACATCGGCGTGCAGCACCGCCTCAGCCGTCTCGATCAACGCCTCGAGCATGATGCGCCCGACAGGATAGCCCATGTTCAGCTCGATCTGCGTCAACAGGCGGTCGGCGAAAATGATGTCCTCTGGCCCGTAGACCTTGGGCAATACGATGCAATCCACGTAGCGGCCCGCCGCCTCTACCACCTCGATCAGATCGCGATAGAAGAACCGCGTGTTCGTTCCATTCGGGCGGAAGGCGCGAATCTTCTGGCCAAAGTCGAGCGTGGTCAGCGCCTCGATCACCGTTTTGCGCGCGCCCTCCTTCTGCGAGACGGCGCAGGCGTCCTCCAGGTCAAACATCACCTGGTCAGCCGCCGAGAGCGCCGCCCTGGCCATCATCTTCAGCGAGTGTCCTGGACAGGTCAGCTCAGACCGGCGGATCAGCGTGTCACGGTGTGAGGCGGTGGGCGCTTCACGCGCGGCGTCGGTGGTCATCGTTGCTCCTCTAACGCTCGTACTTCTCGGCGCCCAGCCACGCGCGACGCCTCGTCGCAGTATATCGCGCAGCGCCGCGAGCCTGGGTGGCTTGTGTGGCTCAAGGCAGATTCGTCAGCAGCGCTATCGCTGTCTCGACCAACTCGCCCAGCGGGGCCAGTGGAACCCACTCCTCTGTGGTATGTTCATCCATCACGCCGGTTGAGATGGTGAAGACGCGGGTGTGGCTGCGCAGGGCGCTGGCGTCGCTGCCGATGAAGGTGGTCATCGTGCGATACTCGGCGCCGCGCGCCTCGACCGCCGCGCGCCACGCCAGCAGCAGCGGCTCATCGTCCGCCACGATATAGCTGTCGCAGTGCGGATCAAAGGTGACCTCTGCCACGCCGCCGAGCGCCTGAGCCGCCTCGGTGAAGCTGCGCGCGACCTGCGCCATCAACGCCTCGCGCTCGGCTGGGCCGGCCAGTGTGCGAATCTCGCCCAGCGCATGCAGCTCGCGCGGCACGGCGTTGCGCGCAGAGCCACCCTCCACCCGGCCAATCGAGATGCGCGTTGTGTCATCGTCCAGTGAGCCAGTGGGATAGCGCGCCTGCCGGAAAATCTCGATGGCGCTGACGGCGCCCTCCAGTCGCTTGCCCGGATGCCCGCCCGCGCCGTGAATCGTCACGTCGAAGGCGATGTAGGTCGCGGCGCGTGTCACGACCACCCCTGCCTCGCCCGCGTTGTCGAAAACGATGCCCTCGCGTGCGCCCCACGGCGTCGGATCAAACGCCTTCGCGCCGGTCAGGCCGACCTCCTCGCCGACGGTGAAGAGCAGCAGTAGCGGTGGATGTGGCAGCTCGCGCTCGCGCAGCGCCTCCACCGTCGCCAGGATGATCGCCACGCCAGCGGCGTCGTCAGCTCCGAGGTTGGTCGCCCCGTCACTGCGCATCACGCCCGCTTCGATCTGCGGGGTATGCGCCAGGCCGGGTGGCACGCGGTCGAGGTGGGCATTGAGCAGCAGCGGCGCCTCGGTGTCGCGCTGCGCTGGCGCGCCGGGAACGCGCGCGATCAGGTTGCCCGCCGCGTCGGTCTGTGGCGCCAGGCCCAGCGCGCGCAACCGCTCATCTACATAGGCCCGCGCGGCCTCCTCGCGCCCCGAAACACCTGGTCTGCCAAGCAATTCCAGCAGTGTCGTCGTGACACGCGCCTGCGCCACCTCGGTTGTCGCGCCTTCGCTCGTCGTCATCTCAGTTTCCCCTGTCTGGCTCGTCAGGCTCATCTGGTTCGCCGCGTTCGAGTCGCTCGACCGTCGCGCGAATCAATGCTGTCACATCGGCGCGCATGGCGCCGCGCAAGTCTGGCCCGTCGAGGAAATCGCACAGATTGATGAGGTCCATCAGCAGGGTCATACGTCGCCAGCCCTCCGGCGCGAACCCGCCGTGCGCGCGATAGGCGGCGACGCATGCGGCGGCGAACCCCGGCGGCAGGCTGGCCTCGCGCCGCAACAGGCTCCCCAGGTCAAAGATCGAGGCGCCCGCGAAGGCGAACTCCCAGTCGAGCACGGCGGTGACACGCCAGCCCTCAGGCTCGCGCCGCACGAGGATATTGCCATCTTTGTAGTCGGCGTGGATCAGCGAACGCGCGCCCGCTACTGGCGTCAGTTCGTCGGCGCAGGTGTCCACCTGGGTCAGCAGCCGCCTGGTGAGCGACGGCCCCAGTCGTGCGGCGCCGCGCCCCGCGACCACCATTTTGCGCAGGTAGTGGCGCAGCCCCTCTGGCCCGATGGCCAGTCGCTCGCAGATGGCGAGGTCTGGCCCAAGGAAGCCTGGCTCGGCGAAGGTGAAGGAGCCGATGTGCGCCGCCACCGCGCCCAGCGCCGCCGCCAGTGCGGGCGCCTCCGCTGGCTCCAGCGTGGCCAGCGCATCGATGAGCGGCGTGCCATCCATCCAGCTCAAGACGATATAGGGATAGTCGAAGCGTTCGGCCTCTGGCGCGACGTAGAGCGCTTCAGGGACGGGAACAACGCCCGCGACGAGCCGCAAGAGCGCCGCCTCGCGCGCGCATGCCTGTGGCTCGCGGGTGTAGAAGCGCACGACCACGGGATCATCTCGGCCTGCCAGCGTCACACGATAGTTCGTGTTGGCAAGACCGCCCGACACATGCTCGGCGCTGGTGATACGCGCGCCGGGCCAGCGTGGCGCCAGCAGCCGTTCGAGTGTGTCTACGTCCAGCGTGAGCAGCGCCGAGCGCCGATCCCATCCACCTGCCATCTCGCAACCCTCTCCCATGTGCGCCCTCAGCGCTGGCGCCGCGCCCTCTGCGAGAGCGGTTGTGGTGTGCGGGGCGCGCGCCAGACGCAAAACGCCGGATACCCTACGAGCGTAGGGATCCGGCGCTCCGCCAGAAAGACCAGAAGGTTCCGCAGCGTCTATTCAGCCCAGGGCCGCTGCGCTGCCCCGCGATGGAGTAACGAGCGCAAGCCATCGACCCGGCCTCGCAGCCAGTCTGGGCTACGCCCACCGATGGGCTTGCCGCTGCGCGCGGTGGTGTAGATGCGCGCGGAGTGCGTCACCGCTAGCACGAGCTGGCGCTCCGTTGGCTGGAAGCCACGCGCCTGAGCGCTTGAAATCTCGCGCAGAACGCTGGTAAACCCGGCATAGTAGTCTGGCGACTCGGCCAGATACTCCGCCAATGGTTCGCCTGAGGGTGTCTCACTCTGATCTGGTAACACCGTTCAGCTTCCTCCGCCGCGCGCCGATGACCCGACCTGAACTCGGCCTAGTGGCCGCAGCCGCACGAGCGCGCCTGGCCGCTGTCGCCCGAGGTCTTGAAGCTGTGGCCACAGCCGCAGGTCGAGACCGCATTGGGATTGTTGACCGTGAACCCGGCGCCCATCAGGCTATCAACGTAGTCAACTTCGCTGCCGGAGATATACTCGGCGCTCATCTCGTCCACCAGCACACGCACGCCGTTCGCCTCGAAGATGCTATCGCTCTCCTGAGACTCATCGAGTGTCATGCCATATTGCAGGCCGGAGCAGCCGCCGCCAGCGACGAAGATGCGCAGCCCCAACTCAAGATTGCCCTCTGCCTCGAGCAGCTCGCGGACTTTTTCCGCCGCTGTAGGAGTAATCGAGATGAGCGCTGTCTGCGTCTCGGTGTTATCAATCATGGAATCTCTTCCTCCTGACCACGGGGCCATGCCTGATGCGCCGCGGTAGATGAGCGCCTGTGAGAGAAGGCGCGGCTGAGGGTAGCCCAGACGACGCTTCACTCTAGAGAGTATTGTACGCGCGGGCGCGGCCAGCGTCAATGATGGCAGGCGACTCAAAGCATCTGGCGGTTGCAACCGCGTCCGGAAGGCCAGACATCCCGAAACTCCGCCTGCGCAGACTGGAACGCGCTTGTATACTGCTTCTGTTGGGTTTGCGCCGCGTGGCGCTGTGGTTCGTTGCGAAGAGATGGAGACAGCATGCAAACGGAGACGCCGCTGCGCGAGGAGATTCGCGCGCTCAACGATCGATTGGTCGCGGATCGACGCCACTTCCACGAGAACCCGGAACTGGGCTTTCAGGAGCATGACACGGCGGCCTACGTCGCCGAGCGCCTGCGTTCGCTGGGCATCGAGACGCAGACTGGCGTTGCGCAGACGGGCGTGGTCGGGCTGATCGCCGGGCGCACGCCGGGGCATGTTGTGCTGCTGCGCGCCGATATGGATGCGCTGCCGCTGACGGAGGAGACACACGCGCCCTACGCCTCGCAGCGCCCCGGCGCGCATCACGCCTGTGGGCATGATGGCCACACGGCGATTCTGCTGGCGGTCGGCGATCTGCTGGCGCGCCGCCGCGACGCCTTCGATGGCGCGGTCAAACTGGTCTTTCAGCCAGCCGAGGAAGGCCCCGGCGGCGCCGCGCCGATGATTGCGGCGGGGGTGATGGAGCAGCCGCATGTGGACGCCTGCTTTGGCCTGCATCTCGCGAATGACATCCCCGTAGGCAAGATGATGGTACGTGGTGGCCCGGTGCAGGCCAGCGCCGATGATTTCGAGATCGTCGTGCAGGGCGTCGGCGGCCACGGCGCGCAGCCACATCAGACGGTGGACGCGGTCGCCGTCGGCGCCGCCATCGTCACCGAGCTTCAGCGCATCATCAGCCGCGAGGTGGACCCGCTCGACCCTGCCGTTGTCACCGTCGGAACCTTCCACGGCGGCGTGCGCCACAATATCATCGCGACCCGCGCAACGCTCGTCGGCACGATTCGCGCGCTCAATCCGGCGACACGCGAGTTCCTGCATCAACGCATCGGCGAGATCGCGCGCGGGGTGGCGCAGGCGGCGCGAGCGAGCGCTGAAGTGACGATCAACCGCGGCTATCCTGTGACCATCAACGACGAGGCGATGGCCGCGTTCGCCCGATCAGTCGCGCAGACGATTGTGGCGCCAGAAGATGTGCTGGAAGGCCGCCCAATCATGGGATCAGAGGATATGAGCTTCTTCCTGAATGCCGCCCCAGGCTGTTTCATCTTCGTCGGGTCGCGCAATGAGGCGCGCGGCCTGTGCCACCCGCATCACAGCCCGCTCTTCGACTTCGACGAGGCCAGCCTGCCCATTGGCGCCGAGCTTTTGACCACGCTCGCCCTCACCTACCTCCAGCGCCATTAATGGCCGCGCAAGCGCGAAGCCCCCAACTCCATGTGTGAGAGGGGGGCTTGCGGTGATAGGCGCCGTGAAGCTAGAAGTGGACAACCCCCGCCGCATTGAGGGCGATCAGCGCGATCACGACGAGGATCACGACGACCAGTGTCGTCACCGCGCCGGAGAAGCCGCGCCCCGATGGCAGGCTGACATCGCCCACGCCGCCTGGGTCGCCCGCGCCCGCCGCGCTGCCGCTACTCGACGCCTGTCCAGTTCCCGCGATGGGGAACGGGTTGCCATTCGCGGGAAGCTGGAGGCCGGACCCCTGGTCGAGTGTGGCCAGCCGGTTGAGGAAATCCTGGAAGCCCTGCGCAGGCGAGCCGCCGGTGAGGCGCTGGTAGGTGTCGCCCAGGGTGGCGCCGCCGGTCGTGGTGATGCGTGTCCAATCATAGCCAAGCTGACTGTGCAGGTAGTAGAGAAACAGCGGGCCGCAGCCGTTGCTGTTCTCGTCCTGGTCGGTGGCATTGTTGTTGGTCACATAGTCGCCGTGGCCATTGGCCCACCAGGCCTGGCCGGTCTGCACCTGCAACTGCGACAGCGCCGGGTTGCGCTCGGTCGCCAGCACTCGCGACAGCGCCTCGCCGTTCGATTGGCCGCACTGCCAGCCATTGTTGATCGCCGCCTCGAAGATTTCAACCAGCTCGGCCACCATGAAGCCGCTGGCGACCTGCGTCTCTGGCTCGATATAGATGTCGGTCGCGCTGCAACCGAAGTGGTACGCGCCGCCTGCCTGGCTGTCAATCAGCACCTGCACGGGAATCGCCGTGCGTGGGGTGGATTTGTCATCGCCCTGCTGGCCCTGTGGCAGCGCAATGCCGCCAAACCACTGCTGTGTCGCCAGATAGTCAGCCTCAGCCGTCTGCAGCACTGCTTGCGCCGAGGCGTTTCCGTTGGGCGAATTATCGGTGAAGACGGTGACATGCGCCGTCTTGCCAACCTCCGTCTGGCCGTTGAAGACGGTACCGCTCCGTGCCATCGTCAGCGCGTCCAGGCCGACGCTACCACGTCCGCGATAGTACAGTACGTGCGCGCGCGGCTCTGATCCAAATGGAGCCTGCATGAATGCCCCCCTCTGATGCGGCCAGCCGAAGCGGCCAGCCTGTGACCCCCTCCAGCCAAGCGGCCAGGCGCCCCGCATGCTAGCACAGGCGCATCGGCGTGTCAATCAGCCATCGCGCCCATCGGCGGACAGACCGGGTCATCTGACGCTCATCTGGCGCTCAGCAGGGGGATGGCGCCTGTGGCCAGAACGGGCGCTTGCGGGCAGCGGAATCTGCGCATATATGGAGGCTCGCCGCTCTGTTGGCAGGTCACGCGGTCGGCGGTTTCGTCTGCTCGGCAGGCAGGCTGGCGTAATAGGCTTCGAGCGCGGCGCGATCTTCCGCAGAGAGCGTCGTCTCGAACTCGCGCTCCAGCTTGCCCTTTTTCAATGCGATGTCCCAGCAGGATCGCCGTGCGCAGACATACGCGCCGCGCCCTGATTTCTTGCTGGTCGGGTCGAGTTCCACATGCCCCTCAGGCGTGCGCACCACGCGGATCAATTCGCGCTTGGGGCGCACTCGCTTGCAGGCGATGCACGTCCGCTGGGGGATGTGCTTCTGGCGGAGCTGTGGCTTGCGCTTGTGCGGCGCATTCATTGCCTGCCCACTCTGCCCGGCTGACGGCGAGCTATTTGTGGCCATGCTCATCTCCCTTCTCTTCTCGCTCACCTGATGCGAGAAACAGCGCGGCCCCCGCTCTCGGCGAGACAGGGGCCGCGTGCGCGATGCTCAGAAATCTCTAAGCCATCGCGCCATTCGCGCGAGCCCGCCTCGGCATGCGCCTCGGCGCCGTCAGGCGGGGTGGCCGCCGCAGCGCTGTCGGCGCCGACCGCTGCCGTTTCGGCCTCAGTCGGGCGGTCGCCTGGCCGCGCCACATCCACGCGCCAACCGGTTAGCTTGGCCGCGAGTCGGGCGTTCTGCCCTTCCTTGCCGATAGCGAGCGAGAGCTGTTTCTCCTGCACGGTGACGAGCGCGGTGTGATCGGACTCACGTAGCTCCACATGCAGCGGCTTCACCGGGCTGAGCGCGTTGGAGACGAATTGCGCCGGGTCCGGACTCCACACGATAATGTCAATCTTCTCGCCATTCAGTTCGTTAATGACGTTGTTGATGCGCGCGCCACGCACGCCGACACACGCGCCGATGGGATCAATGCCATCCTCGCGCGCCCAGACGGCCACCTTTGAGCGGCTGCCCGGCTCACGCGCAATCGCCTTGATCTCGACGCGCCCCTCGAAAATCTCTGGCACTTCCAGCTCGAAGAGCCGCTTGATGATGTTGCGATGCGTGCGCGAGACGAGCGCCTGCACACCGCGCCCGCCGCCGCGCTTCAACTCATAGATGTACACGCGCACGCGCTGGCTCGTCCGCAGCCGTTCGTTAGGAATCTGTTCCTTCTCGTCCAGCACCCCCTCGATCTTGCCAAGATCGAGCAGATACGAGCCGCCCTGATGCTCGTCGCGGCGCAGCACGACGCCGACGACCAGATCATCCTTCAGGTCTTTGTACGACTCGAAGAGATGCTCTAGCTCAGCCTCGCGGATGCGCTGCAAGATGATCTGTTTTGCGGTCTGCGTCGGAATCTTGTTGAAGATCTGCGGCGAGTCTACCTCGATCTGCTGGCCCAGCGCGGCATGCGGATCGACCTGCTGCGCGTCGGCCAGGGAGATTTCGGTCATGGGGTCCTGCGCCTGGGCGACAACACGCTTGTTCTCCCAGACGTGCACTTTGCCGTTTGGCTCGACCTCCACGCGGATGTTTTCACCGCCGCCGCTGCCTTTGCGGTAGGCGGCCAGCAGCGCATTGGCGATTGCCTCCATCACCCGTTCCTGTGGCAGACCCTTCTCATGGATTAGCTGGGCGATGGCCGCCTGAAACTCCGTCAACATTGTCTATCCCTCCCATGAGCGCGGCGCGTTGGCGCGATTGGCCTTCCCGACGGAGGGCGCGTGTTCTGTGTGGCGTCTTTCTCGCTGCGGACACTCCAGAATAAGACGAAGGCGCGAGAAAGACTCCCACGCCTCGTTCGAGTTCCGTATACGGCTAGACGCAGGCGTGCCATTACCTGACGCACGCTTTCTGGTATCCCGGCTGCTCCACATCAGGGCGCCGCTCTGCCAGATACCACACGCTTCTGCCCACAAGTACACGAAAAAGTGGGGTTCAGCCCACTCTCTCTCTGCGCTCAGTTCCACCGCAGTATACCACCGAGAAGGACATAACCGCAAACAGGGCCGCTTGCTCGGTGAAGGCCGCTTCAGACAGGACGAGCGCCCACCAGGCTCAGGGGATGAGGTCGGCGTGGAAGAAGCCATGCGCGACGCCTGTGACCGGGCCGGTCAGCAGCGCATGCCCGTCGGAACGAAACGCGACCGTCAGGCTGCCGCCGGGCATCTGAACCACGACGCGGTCGCCCACGAGGCCGAGGCGACGCGCCGCGCTCGCGACGGCGCAACTGCTGGAGCCAGAGGCCAGCGTATAGCCCGCCCCACGCTCCCAGATCTGGATGGTGAGGGTCTGTGCGTTCAGCGTATGAGCGAACTGCACATTCGTGCGCTGCGGAAAACACGCCGCGCGCTCCACGAGTGGGCCGAGTCGCCGTGCGCGGTCGGCGCTCACGTCATCGGCGAAGATCACGCAATGCGGATTGCCCATCGAGACGCAGGTGACGCGCAGTTCCTCGCCCGCGATTGCGAGCGGCTCATCGATGACTTCACGGTCTGGCCCCGACATGGGGATGTCGCCGCTGCGAAACGAGGGCGCGCCCATGTCCACCTCGATCAGCGGGCAAGCTCGTCGAGGATGCGCACGGTGACAGGGCCGCCGCGCGTGGCGAGGATGAACGGCTCGCAGGTGACATAGCCCGCCTCAAAGGCGTAGCGCGCGAAGATGCGAATGCCGTTGCCGCTCTTCTCCGCCTCGGAGCCATCCGGGTTGAAGATGCGCAGGCTCATCTGACCCGCCGCGTCGTGCTGTGGGCCAAACACGACGCCATCGGCGCCGATGCCGGAATGGCGGTCGCAGAGCGCGCGGACATGCTCCGGCGTCAGTGTGAGAACTCCGGCATGCGGGATCGACCACCAGGTAGTCGTTGCCCAGCGCGGAGTATTTATGGAAGTGGCAGCTTCGTAGCATCTCGCGCTCCACGAGAGGCCGCTCCTTTCTAGATGAAGGTGATGCTTGCTCGTAGGCGTCTCAGTCGCAGTGTAGCAGCGCCGCGCGCCTGGCGGCAATGGCTCAGCGCCAGGCGCGCGCTCTCGGCCTTTCAAGGCTGCGAACATTCACAGGCTCTGGAACGGCTCAGTGGGGAGTGGCAACTGAGTAGGGTAGATGGTGGAGGAAGAGCATGGAAGCGCTGCATTGCCCGCACTGCCAGCAGGCGAACCAGCAACAGAACGTCGGGCGCAACCCGTCGGGGAGTCAGCGGTTCCTGTGCGCATTCTGCAAGCGCAAGCATACGTCGCAGCCCACGCCATACGGCTACGATGCGGCAGGCCTGCGGCGCCTCTCGCCAAGCGCAGCGTGTCAGCGCTGACACGCTGCGCTTGGCGAGAAACCAGTATTATCTACGTAAGGTCGCTTGACAACTCGTCGCTGGGATGGTATAGCTCCAGCACTGAAGAAGCTACTGCCGTTCCTCTCATTGGATGTAGAGAGGCTTTGGGCGCATTCCTTTCCTCAGCTCCCCTCTTAGCGTTGGGATGCCCAGACTGCTGATGCAGCCGCTCTTGTGAGCTTAGCAGCCGACTATTGTGACCCCTCTACGTTGTACAAGAGAGCGCAACGCGAGCCGTCAACCAGGATCGCTTGGTGGCGTTTCTTGGTGATGCTTGGCATGTGCAAGTTCTTTCCTCCTCAAGATGAGATGTGCTTCCTCCGGCGTCGCCATTCTGCGACCTTCGTCCCTCAGTGAGCATACACATTCGCGAGATCAGCACGGCTTGCGCCCCAAACCTGGTTCGAATTCGTTCCAGACCTGCTTTGTACGCACACGTGGCGCCCATGGGAAGCGCGTGTCAGAAATGCAAGCAGCCTATCCCCTGTATTCCCCCATGCGACGGCACATTGTAGTGTGCTCGCAAGATTGAGGAGCGATTCCATGGTATTCGCAGCTATTACCCTGACGTTTAGCGATCTGGCGTTGCAGATCATCGTCGGAGCTATCGTCGCCGGCCTTACCGGTCGCGCTATGCGTGGCGCAGGCTTCGGCATTCTGGGCGATCTGCTGTTCGGAGTTATTGGCGCAGTCGTCGCCAATTTCGCCGTCAGCTATTTTAACTTGTTCAACTCCGGTCACTACGGCTTGCCTGGTGAGATCATTGTTGCGGCCATCGGCGCGATCCTGTTGGTCGTGGTCGTGCATCTCTTCTCTGGCCGTCGGACTACCAGCGCCGCAGTGTAACCCTTTTCGCACTCGAGAGACGCCTGTCGGCATCGCCAGTGATACGTCATGCGTGACCTACAGAGCCGGGCAAGCGCCTCTCAGCGACGTACTTCCCGCGAAGACCCTGAAGACCATCAAGAACACCATGAAGCCGAGCGCTTCAGGAGGACACATATGCAGTCTGCGCCTTACGCCCCATCCACTCAGCCAGGCCAGCCCAATGAGCTACAAGCGCCGAGCCCATCGGTTCAGGCCGTTGAGCTGAGTCCACCAGCCGAACTGCTTCCACCACGCTGGAGCTATCGTATGGACGCCATCACCGAGCCTCGACCGACGGCGTCACCTACCTATCGAGTAGCGCAAACCCTGTATCTCCTCGCGGGCATTGTCGAGGCGCTAATCATCACCCGTGTGGCGCTGAAACTGCTGGCCGCCAACTCTGGTTCGGCTTCGTGCGCTTCGTCTACGGGGTGTCGGCTCCGCTGGTGGCGCCGTTCCAAGGCATCTTCCCCACACCTCGAGCAACACCAACGTCCTGGAACTGTCCTCACTGGTGGCGATCGTCGTGTACGGACTGGTAGCCTGGGGGATCGTGCGCATCATCTTCATTCTGGCGCGGCGTCCACTCCCCACGACTGCTGGATAGAGGGTCTGAGCAGGACACGTTGGACACATTCACTCACCGACGTGCCTGCAGACGGCCACTTGTGCAGTGGCCCAACCTGCAGGTGGGTGGTCAGAAAAGATACAGCGATACAGGAGTTCTACAATGGTAAGCCTTCTACCTCAGCGAGCAAGTCCACCCCGTGCTGTTTCTGCGGATTCTGCTCCACCTGCAGACGGCGTTCGCCCTCATCCTTGGGAGATGGTGGAGCATCCGTTCAAGACGATGCGCTTCATGAACGCGCTACGTCGTGATCGCCGCATTTCATGGATGCGCAAGTTGCTCTACATGGGGCCATTCCTGCTCCTCTTGATTGCCCTGTTGCTGCCCGAAGGCATCATCGCGACCGGCGTGGCGCTGCTCCTACCGTTGGTAGGGCCACTCGTGAACGTGCCTGCGGACGCCGCGCTCGATTGGTTTGCGCTTGGGCTTGCCGCGTATGGGCTGCTCGGCATTCTGCCGAAACGCATTGTGGCGGAGCAACATGCGCGCCTCTTCCACGCGCCACGTCCGGCGCGTGGCTAGATCTTCCACATACGTGTCATGTCGGGGCGATAGAATTGTCGTTCGATACCGCGCATGATACCGAGTGAGAGGGGAATGGGATGGTGACCGAGATCACACCTGGAGCACTCAACGCCAATGCGACCGTGACATCGGCGCCTGCCATGCCAGAGCCATGCACTCTCGCGCTGTCTACGAGTGGTTCTGGTCCGGAGCGTCCTGTTCTAGCGGTCGAGGTACCAGACGATGCGCATCGAGTTGCATGGCCGGAGACGCTTTGGGGGTTCTGGACGAAGATCAACAATGATTGGATCTTCAACCTCTCTGGCTTGCTCGCCTATAACTTCCTGGTAGCGCTCTTTCCGCTGCTCCTGCTGCTGCTCGCCGGGTGCGGCGTGATCCTGCAACGCCTCTCGCCGAGCACCAACCAGCAACTGCAGCGCGCTCTGGCGGCGGCGCTGCCAGGGTCGACGGGTGCGATACTCGTGGCGGGCGTAGAGACAGACCTGAAGAAGAGTGTCGGCGTGTTGCTTGTGGTCGGCCTGCTCTCAGCGCTCCTTACAGGGTCGCGGCTCTTCGTCACGCTGGAGGGCTGTTTCGGCATCGTGTTCCGGTTGCGTGGACGCGACCCGCTACGGCAAAACCGCATGGCATTCAGTATGTTGCTGCTCTTCCTTGTCAGCGCTCCACTGATCTTCCTCGTCTCCATCCTGCCGACGGGTCTGATTGCACTCGTTGATCCCACCAGACGCGGTCTCATCAGCGGTATCCTCACCGGCGGCGTGCGGCTGCTGATTCTGTTTGCGACGGCGCTGCTCTTTTTTGGCGCGACCTATGCATTCGTGCCGAATCGGCGGCTGCGGTGGCGCTCGTGGAGCAAGAATTGGCAGGGCGCGCTCGTCGCCTCAGTGCTGCTGACGTTCTACGAGCCACTCTTCGGGCTGTATCAGCAGCGCCTTCTGCATGCGGACAACTACGGCTCAGTTGCGGCCTTTGCCATCGTCATCATCTTGTTTCTGTACTATCTGGCGTTCATCCTACTGCTAGGCGCTGAGATCAACTCCTGGGTGGCCGGACAGCGTGAGACAGCGGCTGACCTCCCGAGCATCCTGCATGCGGTGCAGGCGCATCACACGCTGCGCGGAGCAGCAGGCCCAACGGCCGGCAGGCCAACTGAAGAAATGCAGCGACATAGCCGGGCATGGCCTGTACGCTATATCGAGGCAGTACTGCGCCGAGCGCACGGCGGCCATCCCTTCACGCTGCGCCTCCCGCGCTACCTGCATGCGTCCGATCAGGCCCCAAAGCCTCCAGAAAACGAGGTCACACCATGAACGGAACTCCCCAGCCCACTACCAACCTCAAGCCCTCGCGCTCACCCGCTGAGGTGTCCACCTATCCTGCCTGGGCGCACCGGCGTGATGTGGCCGTCACGCTCTTTCTCTGGGGAGTCCTTGGCGTCGCAATGGTCTGGGCCGCATCCTATATTGTTGGTCCTCTGCTCATCGTCGTGCTGGCTGCCCTCTTGGCGTATGCCGTTATGCCCATCGTACGAGGACTCGCTCGTCGCATCCCGCTTCCCCTCGCGATTGCTCTGGTCTATCTCATCCTGGTCAGCCTCGTGAGCGGTATAGGATACCTCCTCGTCTCTAACGCGATCTCCGAGCTTTCCTCACTGGCTACCCAGATCACGCATCTGCTCACACCTGGCTCCCCAGGAGCGCCCACGCCTCTGGCCCAGCAACTCGAGCGTCTCGGCTTGACGCAGACGCAAATCCAGGATCTCAGCCAGCGAGCCATCCAGCAACTCCAGAATGCTGCCCAGAATGCGCTCCCGTTGCTCGGCGGCGTTGTCAATGGGTTTTTCACCGTACTGTTGGATGTCGTCCTTGTGCTCGTCCTCAGCATCTATTTACTTGTCGCTGGGCCGCGTTTTGTGGGATGGCTCTCTCAGAGCGCGCCCGCTAAGCAGCGCGGACGGCTGGCATTCGCGCTCGTCACCTTGCAGCGTGTGATTGGTGGCTATCTCCGTGGCCAGCTTCTCCTCTCCACGCTTGTAGGCACGCTCGTTGGTGGTGGGATGTATCTCGTGCATGTTCCCTATGCGCTGTTGCTGGGCGTGCTCGCCTTCCTGCTCGAATTCATCCCGATGCTCGGCACACTGACCTCTGGCCTGATCTGTGTTCTCGTAGCGCTAACCCAAGGGTGGCCCATCGCTTTGTTTGTGCTTGGCTACTTCGTCGTCATCCACCTACTCGAAGGCTATGTGGTCGCCCCGCGTGTGCTGGCCAAAGCGGTTGGCCTCCATCCAGCAATCTCGATCATCGCCTTGCTCGTTGGCGCGCAACTCTTGGGCGTCTGGGGCGCGCTCTTCGCCGCGCCGCTGGTTGGCCTTCTCCAGGTGCTGTTCACGGCGACATGGGTAGGGTGGCGGCATGACCACCCGAATCAGTTCGCTGATTCAGTGGGCAAGGCGGGCGCAGATGATGCGCCCCTCGTGTCCCTCGCGCCTGTCGCGTCCCTCATGCCTGGCAGGACAGCGGACATCCAGCTGTCCGCCGCCGAACATCCTGCCGAATCTCTTTTAGTATAGAGCCCCACGGATGGCTGCGGCGTGTTGGCAGTGCGGGCAGATGACCTCTTCCATGCTCCCCTTCTACCACCTACCCAGCTAGATAGCCACTCCCCTCCAGTGACGTTGATTGACGGCGCCAGAAGCGCACACATATAATCCAGGCGACTCATCTCTACGGCGCTCGCCTCAACGTAGGGGCGGCCAGGTCCAGCCGCCATTGAGGAGCGATGCGCCCGGAGGCCAGCGGCGCCGCGATGGCGAGCGATACGATTCCGGCGCTGACGGGCGCCAGGTTCAGCGACGCCCACGTACAGGCGCGCAAAGGAGCGTGGCAGATGGCAGTGCAATTGGCCGCTGAAGAAAAAATGCTGATCGAGATGGTGCGCGATCTGGCGCGCGAGCGTGTGGCCCCGCGCGCCGCCGCGATTGACGCCAGCGGCGAGTTTCCGTGGGATATGAAAGAGCTGCTCGCCAAGCAGGACATCCTGGCGATGCCGTTTCCAGAGGAATATGGCGGGCTGGGGGCGAGCGAGCTGAGCATACTGATGGTCATCGAAGAACTGGCCAAAGCCTGCGCGACCACTGCGCTCATCCTCTGTGTGCAGCAGCTTGGCGCGTTGCCGATTCTGCTGTCCGGCACGGAGGAGCAGAAGCGCCGCTGGATTCCAAAGCTGGCGACAGGCGAGTGGCTCTCGGCCTACGGGCTGACCGAGCCTGGCTCAGGCTCCGATGCGGGCGCGATGGCCACGAAGGCCGTGCGCAAGGGCGACAGCTATGTGCTGAACGGCGTCAAGCACTTCATCACCAACGCTGGCATCGCGCACGTCAATACCGTCTTCGCCTCGACCGATTCCACCGCTGGCACACGTGGCATCAGCGCCTTTGTGGTCGAAGATGGGACGCCCGGCTTCCATCTGGGCAAGGTCGAGAACAAGATGGGCATTCGCGGCTCACAGACCGGCGAACTGGTCTTCGAGGAGTGCGAGATTCCCGCTGACAATCTGCTGGGAAGCGAGGGCGAGGGCTTCAAGATCGCGCTGGCGACGCTCGACCGCACACGCCCCGGTGTGGCGGCGCAGGCGCTGGGCATCGCGCAGGGCGCGCTCGACTTCGCCACGCAGTATGCCAAGCAGCGGGTGCAGTTTGGCCAGCCGATCATCGCGAATCAGGGCATCCAGTTCATGCTGGCCGATATGGACATTAAAGTGGAGGCGGCGCGCCAGTTGATCTACCATGTCGGCGAGCTGATGGATAGCGGCGCGACCGCGTTTGGGCGCGAGTCGGCCATCGCCAAGACCTTCGCCTCCGACGCCGCCATCGAGGTGACGAACGACGCGATTCAGGTGCTCGGCGGCTACGGGTACATGAAGGAGTTTCCGGTGGAGCGAATGATGCGCGATGCCAAGATCACGCAGATCTATGAGGGCACGAACCAGATTCAGCGTCTGGTCATCGCCCGGGCGCTCGCCCAGTGAGTGGATCGCAGATAGCCGGGCTGTCCTTCCCCTTGCGGAGTGGGGAGACGTGCGCCCTCCAGGGAGATACGCTGACCATCGGCCAGCGCCAGATTCCGCTGCGCGACGTCGCCTCAGCGGGGCTGGTCGCCGACACGCGCATTCCGCCGCCGCCGGGCATGCCGCCGACGCCGGGTGTCTTGCTGCGGCTGCATGACGGCAACAGCGTCGCCTTCACGCCGGTAGAGCAGCTCGATTGCTGGCGACTGCTCCAGGCGCTCGCCGCCGCCCGGCCAGAACTCGCCACTCCGGCGCCTCCTCCGCCCGGCGGCTATGGCCCCGCGACGGGTAACATGGGTGGGGCGCCCGGCTACGCGCCGCCGCTGAGCTACGCGCCGGGGTATTATGCTCCTCCCGGCTATGCGCCTGGCTATGGCGCTGTAGGCCCTGGTGAAAGTGAGAAGACGCTGGCGGGTATCTGTCACCTCAGCGTCTTCTTCGCGCCCGTCATCCTGCCACTGATCATCTGGCTGGCGATGGGGAGGAGCCAGCCCTATGCGTCGCGCCAGGCCAAGCAGGCGTTCTTCTTCCACCTTGCCTTCGCAATCCTGGCCGTCATCGTGGTCATCGGCATGCAGGCCTTCATCTTCACGACGACATTCTCCACGCTCAGCGGGTCTGGCGTGACCAATCCGCTTGGCATCGACCTCAGCATTTTGCCGGCGCTTCTGGCTGGCTATGGGCTGCTGATCGCGGGGGGACTTATCGAGGCGATCTTTAGCGTCATCGCCGCGATTCAGACGTTCCAGGGCAAGCCATATCACTATCCACTGCTCGGCTGGGCGTAGCTAGCTCACTGGCTCGATGCGCTGTCGATGAGCCAGAGCGCGCCGTTGTATTGCGTCACGCTGACGGCATAGATGAGCGGCTGGTTGGGCGCGGCGGCGCGGCTGACGCTGACGGTGATATTGGTGTGGCCTGCGTTGTCGCTCTCGGAGTCAGTCATGCTGAAGCTCAGCACCTTGCCGTAGCGCGCGTCGTCGGAGGTGAGCGCGCTGGTGAAGGACGCTTGCGAGCCAGGATCATTGCGGCTGGCGGAGCTGTATTGCCAGGCGAGCGAGTAGTTCTGCTGTTTGAGCGCCTTGAAGTAGCCAGTCACACAGGCCTGCGGCGTCGAGCGATCTGGCGGGGCGAAGTTATTGTAGGCGACCGCCGAGAGGACGCCTACGACGATCATGAGCACAACCAGCACGCCGATCAGCGCCGCTAATGGTGGGCCGCGCCGCATCCGTGGCTGATCGGGCAGACGTGACCTGGTGGGGGTTCCGCCGATGGCAGGGGAAGACGACCGCAACTGCTTCGTCGGCGGCAACCCAGGTTGCGCCATGCGCGGGGCAGATGGCGCGGAAATCGCAGCGCCAGCAGGTGTTCTGCCAGCAATCGCGCCGCTCACCATGCCACGATCCACCCCGGTCAGATTCGAGGGGATGGGGACGCCCAGCGGTGGCAGGCTCGCCGAGCCAGCGGGCGACTGGGGGCCAGCGGCGCCGCCCATCTGTGGCCACGAGGCCTGTGGCGGCGGCGAGGGACTGGCATGTGGCGACGCCTGTGGCGGCGGCTGGCTGATCGCGCCAGTGAATGGCGCCAGGCTGGGACCGCTGCTCGCGAAGCGCGACAATTGCAGCGCCTCCATCATCTGCGCGGCAAACTCTGTGACCGTCTGGTAGCGATTCGCGGGCTTGAGTTCGAGGGCGCGCATGATCGCCGCGTCGGTGATGGGGGTGATCGCCGGATTGAGCGCGCGCGGGCGTGGCATCGGCGCGACCCCGGTGACACGCTCCACTGCCGTCTGTGGCACGTGACCGGTCAGCAGTTGGTAGAGGGTCGCGCCCAGCCCGTAGACATCAGACCAGGGGCCAGTCAGGCCGGTGGCCGCATATTGCTCTGGCGGCGCGTAGCCCTCTGTGCCAGCCTTGCGCACAAATGTGACCGTCTGGTTCATGCCGGGCAGGTGCGCTTTGGCGATGCCGAAATCGACCAGCACCGGGTGCCCGCCTGGTGTCACGATGATGTTGGCAGGCTTGACATCGCGGTGCAGCAGCGGAGGCGTGCGCGTGTGGAGGTATTGGAGCGCGTCGCAGATCGGCAGCATCCAGCGCAGCGCCTGCTCCTCTGGCAGCGGGCGCCCCTGGCGGCGCAGATATTGTTCGAGGTTCTCGCCATCAACGAAGTCCATGACGAGGTAGCTGCGGCTTTCCCACTCGAAGCTCTCGCGCACCCTGGGGATGTTGTTGTGGTCGAGTTCTTGCAGCCAGCGACTCTCAAGCTCGAACTGTTTGCGCGCGCCGGGGGCGGGGTCAGAGAGTTCTTTGAGGGCGAAGACATTGTGCGAACTATACAGGATGTCGGAGACACGATAGACGACGCCGAGACCGCCACGCCCTACGATGGCAAGAATCCGGTAGCGACTACGAACAATGGCTCCAACGGGACGTGGCTGCGGGCCCTCCGTCGCCATGTTCGCGCCATCTTGATTCATCCGCGCTCACCCGCCCAACTTCTACGGCATTTCTGGGTCTGCGGCGACCCCACCTGAGCGAAGCCCGGCGCTGGGCGTCTCGCTAATGGCCTGCGCTAACCTTGTGGCGCAAGTATAGCGAAGCGGCGGCCCGCGCGTCAAACTGGCATGACTTCACGGGGCTTCACAAACCGGAGGTCAGGGCGCTGGCGGTTAAAACCGCGCCTGAGGGCGACTGTGGTCGCCACAAGACCTGCCTGCGCGGGTCCATGAGAGACACTCCGCTCCTGGACCCACGGAGGTGGGGTTGTGGGCCGCAAGGCCCTCCAGGCGCGGTTTTAACCGCCAGCCAGCCTCTCGTAGTGTCTCCGCGACGCGCGTTGGTGGTATAATGCAGCCGACGCGCGGTGGGCCATCTGGCCTGATTGGGCCGCGCGCCGTGGCAAGAGAAGTCCCGAAACAAAGGAGTTTGCGGGCGCCATCATGCTCGATCTCCCTCGGAGCGCTCATTTCGCGCCTGGCGCCTTGCGCGCGGCGCTCCATCCATCAGGCGTTAGGGCCAATCGGCTTGCGGTGGTCACTGTTCGCGACGACCCCGCCGCCCTCCATAAAGACTTCGGTATCTTCGCTGTTGATGATTTTCGCCCACCACGCGATCCGCCGCTGTTGGCGCGCGCTGCGATGTGGGCGCCAGTCTGCGCGTGACTACCACGCCAGGAGGTTTCGCAAGCATGGCCCAAGACGACGAATACATGCCCATCCGGAACTGGGACTATATCGAGTTCTATGTGGGGAATGCCAAGCAGGCGGCGCACTACTACGCCACCACCTTTGGCTTCACGCTGACCGCCTACGCCGGGCTGGAGACTGGCGTGCGCGACCGCGCCAGCTATGTGCTGGAGCAAGGCAAGATTCGCCTGGTCTTTACCAGCGCGCTGCTGCCCGATGCGCCGATTGGCGCGCATGTCTTCAAACACGGCGACGGCGTGAAAGACATCGCGCTGGAGGTGCCAGACGCCGAGAAGGCCTACCAGCAGGCGATTGCCGCTGGCGCGCGCAGCGCGCTGGAGCCAACCACCGCAGAGGACGAGTTTGGCCGCGTGCGTCGTAGCGCCATCTACACCTACGGCGAGACGATCCACACCTTCGTCGAGCGAATGGACTACGCGGGCGTGTTTCTGCCGGGCTACCGGGCGCTGGAGGCCGAGCCGGACGCGCGCCATCGCGGCGTGGGGCTGGCGGCGATCGATCACGTCGTCGGCAATGTGGAGCTGGGCAAGATGGATGTATGGGTGAAGTTCTACGAGGATGTGCTCGGCTTCACACAGATCATCCATTTCGACGACGAGGCGATCAGCACGGAGTATTCCGCGCTGATGTCGAAGGTGATGCAGGGCGGCCACGGCAAGATCAAGTTCCCCATCAACGAGCCAGCGCAGGGGCGGCGCAAGTCGCAGATTCAGGAATATCTCGACTACTACGACGGCCCTGGCGCCAGCATGTCGCCCTGATTACGGGCGACATCATCCAGACGGTGCGCCAGATGCAGGCGCAGGGGGTCGTGTTCCAGCCGGGCCTCTCCAGCTACTACGAAGAACTGGAAGGGCGTGTCGGCAAGATCGATGAGAACATCGCCGACTTGCAGGAATTCGGCATTCTGGTGGATCGCGACGACGATGGCTATCTGCTCCAGATCTTCACCAAAAATGTGCAGGATCGCCCAACCGTCTTCTTCGAGGTGATTCAGCGGAAGGGCGCGCGCGGTTTCGGTGAGGGCAACTTCAAGGCGCTGTTCGAGGCCATCGAGCGCGATCAGGCGCTGCGCGGCAACCTGTAGGCGCGCGAGGAGGCAGGCGCTATGCCATCGTATTTCAAGCTGGGCGAGACACCGCACAAGCGACACACCCAGTTTCGCCAACCAGACGGCAGCCTCTACAGTGAGGAGCTGTTTGGTGAGGAGGGGTTTAGCGGCGTCTACTCGCTGCTCTACCACCGCTACCCGCCGACGCGCGTGAGTCGCATCGAGCGCCACAGCGCCATCTGCCCGCAGGAGTGGCCGCAGGAACTGCATCGCCACCACCACTTGCAGACGGCGGATGTCGCGCCTGCTGGCGACATCGTGGATGGGCGGCGCACGCTGATGTACAACGCCGACTGTGTGATCTCGGTCGCGCGTCCCACCGAGCCGATGCCCTACTTCTACCGCAATGCTCAGGGCGATGAACTGCTGTTCGTGCATGAGGGGGCGGGCGCGCTCGAAACCACGTTTGGCCTGCTGCCCTATCAACAGGGCGACTATCTGCTCGTGCCACGCGGCGTGACCTGGCGCACACTGCCAGAGCCGGGCGAGCAGCGCTTTCTGATCGTCGAGGCGTATGGCGGCGACATCCGCACGCCCAAGCGCTATCGCAACGAGTTTGGCCAACTGCTCGAACACTCGCCCTACTGCGAGCGCGACCTGCGCGCCCCGACGGAGCTACCGCAGCGCGATGAGCGTGGCGAGCACGAGGTACGCATTCGCGTCAACGGCGAGGTGATGTCGTACTTCTACGACTTTTACCCGCTCGATCTCGTCGGCTGGGACGGCTATCTCTATCCCTACGCCTTCAGCATCTATGACTTCGAGCCGATCACCGGGCGGGTGCATCAGCCGCCACCAGTGCATCAGACCTTCGAGGGGCCGGGGTTCGTCGTCTGCTCATTCTGTCCGCGCAAGCTCGACTATCATCCGCTGTCGGTGCCGATTCCCTACAATCACAGCAACATCGACTCCGACGAGATGATCTACTACGTCAGCGGCAGCTTTGGCAGTCGGCGGGGCGTCGCGACAAGCTCGATCACGCTGCATCCGCGCGGCATCCCGCATGGGCCACAGCCGGGGCTGGTGGAGAAGTCGCTCGGCGCTGAGCGCACTGATGAGCTAGCCGTGATGGTAGACACCTTCCGACCGCTGAAGCTGGGCGCTGAGGCGGAGGCGCTCGACGATCCCAGGTATCCGTTTAGCTGGTTCGAGTGACGCAACCGGCTCGCCCCTGCGCTCTCTGCCCAGGGGCGAGCCGCATTTCTGGGCGCTGAGGGGACAACGTGGTTCCTGCGGGCGCATCGGCTCTCACCATGGGAGGCGCGGCAATGGCGCGTATCATCAAATTCTTCGAGACGACCCTGCGCGATGGCGAGCAGACTCCTGGCATCAACTATTTCGCCGAGGAGAAGCTCGAAATCGCTCAGGCGCTGGCGGATATGGGCTTCGACACGCTCGATTGCGGGTTCGCCATCTCTGGTGAGCCAGAGTTCGAGGCGATTCGACTGATCGCGCGCACCGTCGGGAATGCGGAGATCTGCTCCATCGCGCGCTGCTATCCCGGCGACATCGACCGCGCCTGGGAGTCGGTCAAAGACGCCGCTTACAGCGCGATTCATCCCTTCATCAGCACGTCGCCGCTGCATCGTGAGGTGAAGCTGGGCAAGACGCGCGCTGAGGTGCTGGAGATGTCGCGCACGGCTGTGGCGCGTGGTCGCGGCTACACCGAGAACGTCGATTTCGCGCTGGAAGATACGACGCGCACCGAGCATGACTTCATCCTCGAAGTGGTCGGCGCCGTCATGCGCGAGGGGGTGCGTTTTGTCTCGCTCTGCGACACGGTGGGCTACGCGCTGCCGTGGGAGTTTGGCGCGCTGGTAGATGACGTGCGCCGCGAGTATCCTGATGTGCGCATCTCGGCCCACTGCCACGACGACCTGGGCCTGGCGGTGGCCAACGCGCTGACCGCGCTGCAGCACGGCGCCGAGCGCGTGGATACGTGCTTCAACGGGCTGGGCGAGCGCGCAGGCAACGCCGCCACAGAAGATGTGGTGATGGCGCTGCGCACACGCCACGAAGACCTGGGCCTCGACGTGCGTGTGGATACGACGAAGATCGTCCCGACGAGCCGCCTGATCGCGCGGCTCTCTGGCATGCAGCCGCAGTGGACGAAATCGATCGTCGGGGCGAACGCCTTCGCGCATGGCGGTGGTATTCATCAGGATGGCGTGCTGAAAGACGCGCGCACCTATGAGATCATGCGCCCAGCGGATATTGGCCTGCCCGACGCCGATCACCGCATGTATGTCGGCAAGCTGTCGGGCCGCGCGGCGCTCAACGCGCAGTTGCATGAGCTGGGCTACGATCTCTCACCCGATCAACTGCGCCGCGCCTTCACGCTCGTCAAGAACATGCTGGGCAAGAAGAAGACGCTGGAAGAGATGGACCTGCGCCGCTGCGCTGAGACGGCCATCAACCCGACCGCCGCTGTCGAAGCGTTCACGAGCGAGCCTGCGACGGCGGAGTGAACCGGGGCGACGGCTGATAAGCATGTGTAAGTTTGTGAGGATAACCCATGGCAGATGTGATCTCGGCGCCGCCAACGCGGCATGACGCGCCGCTGAACCCCATCGCGGCGCTGCTCACGCCTGACGGCAGGCTGACTGCGGAGGGCGAGCGCGCCGCCGGGGTGAGCGATGAGACGCTGCGTCAGCTCTATCGCCTGATGGTCGTCATGCGGCGGCTCGACCAGGAGGGGCTGAATCTTCAGCGGCAGGGCGAGCTTGGCCTGTGGGGGCCGACGCTGGGGCACGAGGCGGCGCAGATCGGCGCGGCGCTGGCGATGCGCGACACCGACTGGATCTTCCCCTATTACCGTGACTTCGGCATGGCCATCGTGCGCGGCATCGATCCGGGGCAGATGCTCACGGTCTTCCGGGGGCTGCGGCATGGCGCGTGGAATCCGCAGGAGTATCGCTTCGGGCCATTCGTCATCCCCGTCGGCACGCAGATACCGCACGCGGTCGGCTATGCGCTCGGCTGCAAGCTCGATCACGAGCAGACCGCCGTGCTGGTGGGCTTCGGCGAGGGCGCGACCTCCACGGGCGACTGGCACGAGGCGATGAACTTCGCCGGGGTCTTCCGCGCGCCCGTCGTCTTCCTCTGCGAGAACAATCAGTGGGCCATCTCGGTGCCGATGAATGAGCAGGTGGCCGGGCGCATCGTCGACCGCGCGGCGGGCTACGGCTTCCCCGGCGTGCGGGTGGACGGCGCCGATGCGCTGACGATCTACGCGGTGACGCAGATGGCCGCCGACCATGCGCGGCGCGGCGATGGCCCAGTTCTCATCGAGGCGCTCTCCTACCGCCTTGGCCCGCATACCACCTCCGATGACCCGACGCGCTACCGCAGCGAGGAGGAGCTGGCTCCCTGGCGCGCGCATGACCCCATCGCGCAGGCGGCTGACCGGCTGCGTCAGCGTGGCGCGTGGGATGACGCCTTCGCCAGTGGATGCCAGACCGAGGCGGAGGAGCGCGCGGCGAACATGCGCCAGACCTTGCTCGCGGCGACGCCAGATCATCCCAGCAGTGTCTTTGATCTGGTCTACGCCAACCCACCGCAGATCGCTGCTGCGAGAGCGCGATGCGTTCGTCGCCGATCTGGCGTCTGAGGCGCCGCAGGAGGGCCATTGAGATGACGAATGCGACCGCGACGAGCGCCATCACTATGGGTAAGGCGCTCAATCTGGCGCTGCATGACACGCTGCGCGACGACCCGCGCGCCCTGATCTTCGGCGAGGATGTTGGCAAGCTGGGCGGCGTCTTCCGCGTCACCGACGGCCTGCAAGACGAATTCGGCGCTGAGCGTGTCTTCAACACGCCGCTGGCCGAGGCGACCATCGCGGCGCTGGCGCTGGGGCTGGCCGTCAAAGGCTTTCACCCCATCGCCGAGATGCAGTTCGACGCCTTCTCGTATCCGTCGTTCCAGCAGGTGACGAGCAACATCGCGAAATATCACACGCGCACCTCAGGCGGCTGCCCGATGAGCCTGGTGATCCGCATTCCCTATGGCGGGAACATCGGCGCCATCGAGCAGCACTCCGAAAGCCCGGAGACATACTACATTCATACGGCGGGCTTGAAGGTCGTTACGCCATCGAATCCGACGGACGCCTATGCGCTGCTGCGCGCGGCCATCGCCGATCCTGATCCGGTGATCTTTCTGGAGCCGAAGGCGCGCTATCAGCGGCGCCAGGAGTGGACGCAGCCGCTGACGCCGGAGCCACTCGACCGCGCAACGGTTGCGCGTGCGGGAACGGATGCGACGGTGATCGCCTATGGGCCGACGGTCGCGGTGGCGCTGGCTGCGGCTGAGGCGGCGGCGAGCGAGGGCGCCTCACTGGAGGTCATCGACCTGCGCAGTCTCTCGCCGATCGACTGGGACACGATCAACGCATCAGTGCGCAAGACGAAGCGCGCGGTGGTCGTGCATGAGGCGCCAGTCTTCATGGGGCTGGGCGCCGAGATCGCGGCGCGGCTGATGCATGATCTCTTCGACGCGCTGGCCGCTCCGGTCGAGCGTATCGGCGCGCCAACGACACCGTACCCGCCATCGCGCCACGAAAAGCTCTTCCTGCCAGATGTGGATCGCATCCTCGAAGCAGTTGATCGCACACGGGAGTATTAACCGCATGGGACAGTTCATGCTGCCGGACCTCGGCGAGGGCCTGGAGGACGCGCAACTGACGCGCTGGCTCGTCCAGGTTGGCGATGAGGTCGCGCTGAATCACCATCTCTGCGAGGTTGAGACGGCCAAGGCGCTGGTCGAGATTCCTTCGCCCTGGGCGGGAATCGTGCAGGCGCTGCATGCGCAGCCCGGCGACACCGTGCTGGTGGGCGCGCCGCTCATCACCATCGCCGAGAGCGACCACGCGGGCGGCGCGATCCCGGATGTCGCTTCGGAGGAGGCGCTGGATGGCGAAGGTCCGGTGCTGGTGGGCTATGGCGCGCATGCCCCGGCGCAGGCGTTCGCGCGGCGGCGACGCGCGGGGCCAGCCCTTGCCGTGAACGAGGTCGCCGCAGTCCCGCTCGCCGCGCCGCCAGCGCCGCAGCCCGTCACTCCGCCAGTGGAGGATGGCGCGGTGAAGGCCAGCCCGCTGGTGCGCAAGATAGCGGCGGAACGTGGGATCAGTCTCGCGCGCATCACCGGCACAGGTCCCGGCGGACGCATCCGCGTCGAAGACCTCGATGCGGCGAGCGCGGCGCCCAGCCAGCCACCAGCGGACGATGGCCCAGACGAGGAGCGCATCAGCACAGTGGGTCTGCGCAAGGCTATCGCGGCGAAGATGACGCGCGCCGCCACAACCATTCCGCACTTCACCGAGTACGGCCTCTTCGATGCGAGCAGGCTGACGGCGCTGCGCCAGCGGCTGAAAGGCGAGCCAGCGTATGCGCAGACCGAAGCTGACCTTCCTGCCATTCTTCGTCGTGGCGCTGACACGCGCGACGCGGGCGCATCCCATCATGAACTCGCGCTGGGATGAGGAGGGGAACGCTATCGTCATCAGGAAGCGCATCCACGTAGGCATCGCGACCGACACGCCGCGTGGACTGGTTGTGCCGGTGGTGCGCGACGCGGCGACGCTCTCGCTGGCCCAGGTGGCGGCGGAGTGCGAACGGCTGGTGGCGTTGGCGCGTGAGGGGCGACTCGATGCCGCTTCGATGACGGGCGGCTCGATCACCATCACGAACGTCGGCGCGATGGGGCCAGTCGAGACGGGCGCGCCGATCATCAACGCGCCAGAGGTCTGCATCGTCGGATTTGGCGCCATCAAACCGCGCGCTACCGTCGTCGGCGATGCGCTGGCCGTGCGCCCCGGCGCGTGGATCTCCATCTCCTGCGATCATCGTGTGGTAGACGGCGCGACCGCCGCGCAATTCATGGGCGCGCTGATTCACGCGCTGGAGGCGCCAGAGGGGCTGCTATAATGGCGCTGCTCTGATGCGTCAGATTCAGGGCGACTGGCGCTCAGCGGAGACAGGGGAGATCATGGGGAAGCGTCGTCCTCGTACATTCCGTGTCGCGCTCGGCGCGCTCGTACTGCTGGTCGTCCTCGCTGGCTGCGGCGGGACGGCCGCTGGAACAACCACGCCGCGACCCTCGCCCACCGCGACCGCGACATCCACCGCGACCGCGACATCCACCGCGACCGCGACATCCACCGCGACCGCGACAAGCTCACCCACACCTGGGGCCACGCTCGACCAGCGTATCGACGCCTACATCAACACGCTGACGCCCGCCCAGCAGATCGGGCAGACGCTGATGGTGGCGGTCTACGCCAACAGCTACAACGCCAACCTGGCTCAGGCGCTCACGCAGTGGCATATTGGCAGCGCCATCGTCTTTCCCAACTACAACGGCGGCCCGCTCATGCCCACCACGCTCGATGGCATGCGGCAACTCGTCCACGACCTGCAAGCGCACGCTGACACGCCGCTGCTGCTGGCGACCGACGAGGAGGGCGGCGAGGTGGATCGCCTCTCCTTCTACTACGGGCCAACCCCTTCTCCGCAGGCGCTCGCCGCAACCGGCGATCCGCAGCAGGCCTATGACCAGGCCCAGACCGACGCGCAGCGTCTGCGTGACCTCGGCTTCAACGTGGATTTTGCCCCGCTGGCCGATGTCTACCAGGACGGCGGCATTGACCAGAGCCGCACGTTTGGCACGACGCCCGGCGCGGTAACAACCTATGCCGGGGCTTTCCTCGACGGCTTGCAGCAGCATGGCGTCGCCGGCACGCTGAAGCACTGGCCGGGGCTTGGCGCTTCCAGCGGCAATCCGGACTTCACGCTGCCGACCGTCACCCACACGCAGGCCCAACTGAACGCGATTGACTTCGCTCCATATCGGCAGTTGCTCCCGCATCAGCCAGACATGATTATGGTGACGCACGTCATCGTCCCGGCCTACGATGCGCAGGCGCCCGCCTCGCTCTCGCCCGTGTTGGTGCAGCAGGTGTTGCGCGGCCAGCTCGGCTATCAGGGGGTGGTCGTCACCGATGCGATGGACGCGCAGGGGTTGATCGCGTATATGCAGCAGCAGGGCTACGCTGACCCCGCGCAGGGAATCGCCGAAGCCTGTGTGCGGGCGTTGCTGGCGGGAGACGATCTCATCGAGGCGCCCATCGAGCAAGATCGCCTCGCCGCCGTCGTCGCCGCGCTGACGCAGGCCGTGGCGTCTGGCCGCATCTCGCAGGCGCGGCTGCATCAGGCGCTGCATCGCATCATTGCGCTCAAAGTGCGACTGGGCCTGCTGACGTTGCCCGCCTGATCGCCTGGGCTGCGGCGGGGATGGTGGCAAGCGCGCTGGCGCGCGATGCGGGGTCGCGTGGCGGTTGAAACCGCGCCTGAAGGGCCTGGCGGCCCACAAGACCTACCTGCGTGGGTCCAAGATCGGAAAGACCGTATCTGGACCTGCGCAGGCAGGTGTTGTGGCGACCGCAGTCGCCTTGAGGCGCGGTTTCAACCGCCAGCCCAACGGCAAGGCGTCGTTCACGCGCGCCGCACCATCAGAGCCGCGCTAGAGACGTGCGCCCCCATCCACGCGGGATGAGGGCGCACAGGTCTACATGCGAGCAGGCTCAGGCAGAAGGCTCTTCAGTCTTGGCCGGGCGCGAGCGATTGCTCTCGCCGCCCTTCTTGCCGATCTGCGCATAGAACTCTGAGCCGCGACGGCGCTTGGTCGTCTCCCCTCCCTTGCGGCCAATCTCCGTGTAGAACTCCGAACCGTGTTCGCGTCGTACAGTGTCGCCGCCCTTCTTGCCGATGCGCGAGAAGAACTCGGCGCCATACTTTTCACGCACAGCCTGTCCACCACGACGCGCTTCCGCTGTCCCCGCCACTGGACCACGCTTGCGGCCTGGGCGTTTCGCCTGGTCCGCCATCGTCACGCTCCTCACAGGCGCCTTCGCGCCCCCTGCATCACGGTCTCATTCGCAAACAACGTCACTCATGAACAGCAACGCTTCACTCTACTATACCTCAATCAAGGAGGCGTCATGTTCACGATGTTGGTATGACGAATGACCCCCTGCCTGGGTTACATAATTCCGCGTCCAAATAGCGTAAATAGTGACCGATTACATACCCCGATAGGCCATACATCTCGGCCAGAGAGAGCCAGCGAGCGTGGTATACTGACCTCCGCCTGCTCGCAGCGCGGCGGCGAGCGCGTTATTTTCGGGCGTTTGCGAAAGCTGCATGTCGTGGCCGACGTAGCCGCGACCTGCATAGATGGAGAGCAGCGCGTTTGTCAGGGATACTCTCGCGAGTCGCCTTTACCGACCCGCATGCGCTCCTCGGCGGCGACCCACCAGCGCCAGCGGGGCCACGGTGGTATGCGTTGAGCTTGCGCGCGCACACGCTCCGCGAGACGGCGTCTTTCGACCGGCTGCTGGCGCCCCATGCGCTCTATGATCGCGTGCGCCTCCACCCCTATCAATTGCGTGTTGTCGAGCAGGTATTGCGCGAGAAGGCGCCTGCCGCCATCCTGGCGGATGAGGTGGGCCTTGGCAAGACGATTGAAGCTGGCCTCATCTACAAAGAACTCGCCCTGCGTGGTGTCGTGCGCTCGGCGCTGGTGCTCGCGCCCAAAGCGCTGCTCTCGCAGTGGCAGGAGGAGTTGAGCGAGCATTTCGACGAAGACTTCACGCTCACCGATGAGAAACGCTTCAGAGGGTTCGCGCGCGAACCGCGTGTCATCTGCTCGCTGCCGCAGTTCGTGCGCTCATTTGACCAGATTGGCGCGCGCACCTGGGATATGCTGATCGTCGATGAGGCGCATCTGCTGGCGAATCCACAGGCGAAGCGGCGCATCGCGGTGAGTCAGCTTCGCGCGCGCTGGCGGCTACTGCTGACGGCCACGCCGGTCGCCAATAAGCTCACCGATCTCTACAGCCTGATTGATCTGGTGACGCCGGGCAAGCTTGGCTCCCTGCGCGACTTCGAGGCGGAGTATGTCGCCGACCCCGGCGTCGCGCGCGTGCTGCGGCCAGATCGCGCCCAGCGGCTGCGCGCCATCACCCGCGATGTCATGTGCCGCACGCGCCGCGCCGATACCGATATCAGCTTCGTCGGGCGCACGGTTGATACACGCAGCGTGCAGGCAGCCCCGGCGGAGGATGCGCTGATCGCCGACGTGACGGACTACCTGCGCCGCCTCTATCGCCGTGCGCCCACCTCGCGCGCCAACCGGGGCGCCGTCATCCGCGAGATCATGGCGCTGCAACAGTCGCTCAGCAGCAGCCCAAGCGCCATCGAGGAGTCGCTGCGCAGACGCGCCGAACGCCGCCCCGACGAGCAGGGCGCGTTGTTAGCGCTGGCCGAACGCTGCCGCGACATCACCAGCGCCAAGGAGCGGCTCTTGCTGGAGACGCTGGCCGAGATTGGCGATGAACCTGCGCTGGTCTTCACGCTGCGCCTCGACACCGCCGCGCGGCTCCGCGAGGTGATTCGGGCGCGCGGGCGCTCAGCGGAGTGCTACATCGGCGCGCTGAGCCGCGCTGAGCGTGAAGCGATGGTCAGCCGCTTCAACGGCGGCGAGTTGCAGACGCTGATCGCCACCGACGCTGGCGCCGAGGGGCTGAATCTCCAGCAGCGCTGCCACGTCGTCTTCAACTATGATCTGCACTGGAACCCCATGCGTATTGAGCAGCGCATCGGGCGCGTGCATCGGCTGGGGCAGCCGCATGATGTCTCGGTCTTCAACTTCGTCCTCAAAGACACCGTGGACGACTACGTGCTGCGGCTGCTCTACCAGAAGATCAACCTCTTCACGATGACTATCGGCGCGCTGGAAACGGTGCTGGCTGAGACGCAAGAAGGCGAGATCGATCTGGAGGAGCGCATCCTTGAGATCGTGCTGGGAAGCGCCAGCGGCGATGACCTGCAACATCAGGTGGAGTCGCTGGGCGATGAGTTGCTGCAAGCGATGAGCCGCCAGCATGCGGCTGAGTCACGAACGGTGGAGGCGCTGGGGTGAGGTGGTTCTGGCAGCGACGCAAGAAAGATGAGCCGTCCGCAGCGGCGCCGAATGCACGTGGAGCGGTCGCCACGGCGCCCAGGCCTGGTGGCGTCAGTGGCCATCTGGCCTCGGCGATGGAGCCGCGCGATGCGCTGCTGGGCTTCACCCGCGATCTGCTCAATGCGCAGGGGGCGCGGGTGCGCGTCGAGGAGGATGATCTGATCATCGCGACGCTGCCCGATGGCTCGCTGGCGCGCTATACGACGACGCTGGCGCGCGCGCGCGCCGAAGACGAGACAACGCTGCTGGCCCAGGGCGCGGCGGCGCTGGAAGCGTTCTTCGACGAAGCGGCGCAGCGGGCGCGCGTGGTCGCGCTGCGTCTGCCTGCGCTGGCGGACCCCGCGACGCTGGCGCTCCAGTGGCTCGCCCCACTCGCGGAGGGTTGTGGGCGTTGCGTGGGGCATGGCGCCGAGCCGTGGCTGGCTGGCGCGCCGACCTGCGACGCCTGCCCGCTGCGCGCGGGGCGACCGGCGCTCGAATGGGCGCAGCCGCCGGTCGCCGCACGTTCACTGCGCCAGAGTGATGCGCAGAGTGTGGAACTGGTCTATCGGCTGATCGGGCGTGACCGTCGAGGCCGCCGCGATGAATGGGCGCGGCTGGCCTTCGATAGCGCCGGTCGCGCGCTCAGTCCGCTCCCACTCGATCTGCTGGGCGACGCGCAGCCTGCTGAGCGCGCCGCCGCGAGCGCGAGCGTCGCGCAGGCCAGCGCGCGCGCGCAGGAGCGCCTGCTTCCAGCGCTGGATGCGCTGAGTCTCACGCTCCAGCAGCGTGTCGCCGACGACTATCAGCGGCGTGTGGAGGATGTCACGGCGACCCACGAGCGGCTGCGACGCGAGCGCCCTGAGGAGGGCCAGGCCGTCGCGGCGGCGCTGGAGCGCGAGCTGGCCAGCCTGGCGGAGGTCTATGGCGCCGAGGTGGAGGCGCGGCTGGAGAGCGTCGTTCTGATCGTCTCACCAGTCGCGCAGGTGGCCATCGAGACGGCGCAGGACGCTGGCCCCACGGTCGCGGTGGACCTTGGCCGTGGGACGGTCAGCCTGCCCGCCTGCGCCATCTGCGCGGCGGAGGTGCGCGCGGGGCGTGTCTGCGCGCAGGGTCACGTCGCCTGCGCCACACATCTCGAATCCTGCGGTCACTGCGGCGCGACGCGCTGTCCGGTCTGTGAGCCTGCTCCGCTCGCACGGTGCGCGCTCTGCGGCGACGCGACCTGCGGCGCCTGTGCGACCGCCTGCGCCGCCTGTGCGCGCGTGTTCTGCGCGGGCCACACCTGGCGTTGCGCCGCGTGCGAGCAGGCGCTCTGCCTGGAGCATCTGAACGTCTGCGGCGCGTGCGGCGACCCACTCTGCGCCGAGCATAGCAGCCAGTGCGGCGCGTGCGGCGAGGTCCGCTGCGAGCGCGACATACGTCACTGCAAGACCTGCGGCGAGACGCGATGCGAGCGCCATGCCGTCGCCTGCGTGACCTGTGGCGAGCCACTCTGCGAGACGCATAGCATGCGCTGTGAGCAGTGCGGCCAGCCCGTCTGCGGGGAGGATATCTTCACCTGCCTGGGCTGTGGCCGTGCGCTCTGTGGCTGCGCTGGCCCGGCGGCGTGCGCCTCGTGCGGCGCCGACTATTGCGCGCGCTGTCGTGGTGAGACGGGGGTGTGTCCCGCCTGCCGCGCCCTCGAATCACCTGGCGCTGACGATCTGCGCGCGCTGGAACAGGCGGCTGAGCGCGAGCCGACGATTAATCTCAAGCGCAAGTGGCAGGTTGGACGTAACGCGCTGGCGCGCGTCTACATCGCGCATGGCCTGGGGCGCGAGGAAGCCTGGGTGGTCACGAGCGCGGGCGAGGTGCTCGGCGCGCGGCGCAAAGGATGGTTGGCGCGGTGAGTGAGCGAGGGAACACGTCGGCGGCGCATTCGCCGACACTGCGCGCCTTTCTGGCTGCGCGGCGCGCACAGGCGCTGCTCGCCGACACGGCTGCGGCGACCAGTGAGCCAGCCAGCGCGGCGCTGGATGATGCGACGCTGGCCGAGGCAGCGCAGGCCGTGGCGCAGCTCACGCTCGCGCCGGGCAAGTTGGCGCTGCTGCGCGCCTCGCTGGCGGAGATTGACCTGGAGGCGATGGCGCGGCGACTCACTGCGACCCAGGCGCAGTCCGCGCTGGCGCAGGGAGCGGGCGCGGCGCGGCGCACACGGAGCGCGAGCGATACGCTGACCGTCGAGGCGCTGGATGCGCTCACCGCCGACGCCTGGGAAGATTTCGCGCGCTGGCTGCTCGAACAGGAGGGCGCGCGGATCGAGCCGCAGCCGTTCTCGCGGCATGAGGGGCTGGTAGCATGGCGCGGCGAACAGGGCGAGCGACGGCTGGTCATCTGCGCGTGGCGGCTGGAGCCGGGCTGGGCGCTGCTGGAGGATGATCTGCGGCGGCTCGCAGCGCTGGCGGTGGGTGAGCCGAGCGCGCAGCTTGTCATCCTCAGCACGGCTGAGGCGACGGTCGGCGCGCGGCTGGCCGCGCAGAGTATCGGCGGCGATGGCGCGGCGCGCCTCATCGATCGGCCTGCGTTGGTGGAGATGCTGGCCCGGCTGGCGACCGCCTATCAGCGCGAGCAGGCGCGTTCGCACGATGAAACAAGAGTCCGGGTGAAGGCGGCGGCCACCGCGCGCAAGAAGCTGCTCGCCACGCTGACCGCGCTGGAAGAGCAGGCCAGGGCTGAGCCGAGCGCGACGAAGGTCGCCGGTCGCGCAGCCGTGCGCAAGGCCGCCGCCCAGGTGGAGCAGGCGCGGCGGCTGGCGGCGCAGGCGCTGATCGCCTGGGAGACGTTGCTCGCAGAGTGGGGCGCCGCATTTGGCGAGCGGGCGGCGCGCGATGGTTCACTCGCGCTCGACGCCGCGGCGCCTGTCTACGCTGAGCTGGCCGAGCGCGCCGATCACCTGAAGAAGCCGCTGCTCGATGCGCTGCGGGCGCTGGCAAAGACGGCGGGCGCTGGTGATCTGGGCTATGAGCCGTGGCGGCTGGCCATCGGCGAGGAGCTTGCGGCGCGCTGCGCAGCCCTGCGCTGGCGGGCGCAGATCATAGACCCCGCCCAGTGGCAGGACTTCGCCCAGGCGGTTGATGATCTCGCGCTGCAGGAGGCCACGCGCGCCGAGAATGCCGCCGTCCACGCCGCCGCTCGCGCCGAGCGCGCCCGCAGCCAGCTCGTCGAGCGCATCGGCGCGCTGTAGCGCCCCAGCGCTCACCAATGCAAGCCTTGCGCGACATGAAGACGCCCTCGCCCCTGAGTGTGGGGCGAGGGCGTCTGGCTGGCGACGCATGGCCGCCGCCGTCGCGCTCTAGCGCTTGCCGAGGTGTCGATCGACCTCATAGATCGCGAAGCCCGCCAGCGCCGCTGTGATGATCGGATGCTCCATCACGACGCCGAAGACGTTGGGGTGATGCTTGGCGGCGTGATTGTGCATCTCGGCCAGTTGCTCCGCCGTCACGGCGTTCAGGTCCACATGGGAGAACTGATCGTAGGAGGCGTGATCCTCCTTCTTCATCTCCTCCAGGAACGTCTGAGCGAGCTGTGTACGCTGCGACTGATCGAGCTGCCCATAGGCCTCGACGGGAGTATTTACATCTGCCATCGCTGGTCTCCTTTCGCATGTCGCGGCTAACTCAGCCGTAGCCGCGCCGATAGTATAACATGCGAGAGTCAGCCGTCGTCTGCGCTACGCGAATGGGCCGAGCGCGCACAGGCGCTGGCGCGGACGCGAAAGTGGCGCCCCGCCACTGATTGTAGCGGGGCGCCATTTGTCTTATGTCGTCGCAGTGGGCGCGCCTCAGGCGTAGCGGGTCTGCGCGCTCTGCGCTGAGAGCGAGGCCGAGCCGATGCTGGTCTGGCCATTGGCCCACTCTGAGAGCCAGCGGTCGCGCGCCTGCACGCGATACTGCGCCTTCTCAGACCCCTTGATCTCGTTGCACTTGCGATGTGTCGGCGCCAGGTTGTGCGCGGCGTGCTCACCGCCATCCGCCAGGGCGACGATGTGGTCGAACGAGAGGTCTACCAGCGTCATCGGCTGGTGGCAGATGGCGCAGATCCAGCGGCCCTGATCGTCGGTCGAGCGCTCCACGATATGCGCCAGCTCCACCGCGCGCACCGAGCCGGGCGAGCCACGGCGCCGCGCGCCACTATTCAGCCGCAACGCGCGCCGCCGCATGATGTCAATCATCCAGTCGTCGAAGCGTGTGGGCCATTCGAGGTTGGCCGGGAACTGCCAGACGCCGGAGCGCGAGGCGTTCTGCGCCCGCGCGTGCGCCCGCTGGCGGGCGGCTGGCTGCACTGGCCGCGCCTCGCCTGAGATCGCCGGGCCGACATGCCGCGCCGGGCGTCGCTGTGGCGCCGGGCTAGCGGCGGGGTTCAGCGAGGGGCGGGCGGACGGGCTGGACGCGGCGCGAAGCGCTGGCGTCGAGACGGTGTAGCCTCTGCCGCCGCTCGTCGGACGCGGTTGCGCTGGCGCTCGCCGCGAGGGCGCCGCGTTGGTCGAGGTTGGCCGCGCTGGCGGCGCTACATGCGCCGGGCGGGCCTGCGCGCCTCTGGGCGCGCGAGTGGTCTGGCTGCGTTGGGCGGGGGCGCTCGCTTCAATCACATCAATCGGGAGGCTCGAACGGGCCTCGCGAGGGAGGGGAGGGAGGAGGGCGGGATGTCCCGGCCAGGCGCTCCAGACGGTCCATGTGGCAGAGGAGGAAAGCGAAGTGGTCAACTGGCGCGCGGGGCGTCCTGCCTGCGACTGCTCACGATCAACATACCGAACGGAAACCTGGGATGAAGGAGGGGCCCCCGGCCCGCTCCCAGCAGGCCCGCTGGCCTGCGTGTTCCTGCGCATACTCACGATAATTTGTACCCATCCACGTCATCCACACCGCCAGCGTCGAATCTCGGACGAAGGAGAGTTCCCATCGCGCGCTCTACACGCTTTGCCAGGAGTGGACATTACAGTTGGAAGTCGCTCGCTCACAGCGGTCTCGCGGCCATCGGCAACCCACACGGGCCGCGCCGACCGGCGCGAGCGTCCTTCACATTCACATCTTCATTATCCAGTACGGATGACGTTACCGTCAAGTTACACAGCCAGATGGCAGTCATGCGCGCTGCACAGGCCCACAGCCGCGTAGAAATGCGCAACGCCCCGAACCAGACCAGGCTGGCTCAGGGCGTCGAAGGGGCTGCGTTTGGGGTGACTGACGGGGGTCGAACCCGCGACCTCCAGATCCACAATCTGGCGCTCCACCTATTGAGCTACAGTCACCATGGCGCCGCGCGAATCACTTCGCAAGCAACGGCAAACGTAGTATAGCCCGCCGCGCGCGCGCTTGTCAACGCAGGTTGCGCGCCCGGTTCCACCACAAACTGCGGAGCGCCTGGCGGTTGAATCGCGCCTCAAGGCGACTGCGGTCGCCACAAGACCTGCCTGCGCAGGTCCGCAGACGCCCGATTCCCAGTCCGCGCAGGCGGACTTCGCGGCCCGCAGGCCATCCAGGCGCGGTTTCAACCGCCAGCAATCGCGGTTACGGCGTTGTCGCGCTCTGCGAGGAGGATGGCACATTCGCGTAGCCGGTTAGCTCGACATAGCCCTCGCCGGTTACGGGCTTGCCCGCCGCTGTCCCGCTGACGCTGACTGCGCCCTCCCAATAGGCCACGCCGGTCGAACTCGCCGTCACCAGCTCCTGATCGCGCAGCAGCGGCGTCAGCGTCAGGCTGACCTGCTGGCCTGGCAGCGTGATCCGCCAGCCTGACGGGTAGACGCCGCCCGTGACCGGACTCGTCCACGAGCCGATCGCCTGCGACTCGATCAGTTGCGGCGCGATGGCGCTGGCGCTGCCGTCGGCTGCGATGGCCGTGCCAAAGGTCGCGACGGGCCGCTTCTGCGCGTCGCGGATGACGTAGAGCATGTACTCGGTGTGGTTCGCTAGCTGGATGCTATACCAGTCCCAGCCGGAGCCAGCCAGCGAGACGAAGTTGCCCCACTGGTGATCCATCCACGCCTGCCCCGTCACCTGCATCGCCGCGCCGTGGTCGGTCAGCGTGCCGGTCACGGCCATCAGCGGGCGTGAGTAGTAGTAGGAGAAGCCTGCGGCGCCGTAGGAGATGATGCCATTGCCATTGTGCAGGATGGCGTGGGGCAACTCGTCCGTCAGCGCAAGCTCGAAGTTGTAGCCGCTCATCGCGGCTTCGAGATGGTCGTGGCCGTTCAGCCCATCCGCATCCCAGCCGCCAATCTCCACCTGGAAGCCCGACGATGCGCCAGCGATGGAGATGGGCGCTGGCTCCGCGAACGCCGCACGCTGATCGTAGTGAAACTGGCCAGCGGTCACATCGGTGATGGCAAAGTGCGCCGCGAGATAGGGCGGAAGCTGGCCACGGAGGGTCTGGAAAAAGACCAGCTCGAACCCATAGGTGTGTGTCTGCCCCTGCGCATCCTTCCCTTGCAGGTGGCCAGTGTAATACCACCACTCGGTGAGGTCCTGATGCGGCGCCTCATCCTTCGGCAGCGAAACCGGCGGCAAGGGCGCCTGGGTGGGCGCTGCGCTCGCCGGAGGCAGTGTGCTGGTGGTGTGAATCGTTCCCGGCACGCCGCAGCCCGCCAGCAACACAGCCAGCGCCAGCAGCGCCGCCAGCGCCAGGCCGCCGCGCTGCCAGGCGCGGGGATGTCTCACGTCGCGTCTGGGCTGGCTCATCGTGCGCCTCCTGTCGGCGCCTGCGCCGAATCACCTGTGCGCTCGCTGGCGCTGACCACCGCTGGCGCCTCGTGGTAGGCTTTGGTGGGCAGCCAGCGATTGAAGGGCCACGGCCACCACCAGTTGACCTCGCCGAGCAGACGCATCGTCGCCGGGGCCAGCAGCCCGCGCACCAGCGTCGCATCCAGCAGCACCGCCAGCGCCATCCCCACGCCCAGCGCCTTCACGATCACCATATCAGCGGAGGCGAAGGCGGCGCTCACGAGGATGACGATGGCCGCCGCGCTGGTGATGATGCCGCCGCTGCGTTCCAGCCCCAGCGCGACGCTTAGCGTGTTGTCGCCGGTCTGGTCGTGCGCCTCGCGGATGCGCGAGAGCAGGAACACCTCATAGTCCATCGAGAGGCCGAAGAGCGCGCAGAACATCAGAATCGGCGAGCTGGCCTCGACATAGCCCAGCGGCGTGAAGTTGAGCAGATTGCTAAAGTGACCCTGCTGGAAGATGAAGACCAGCGCGCCATAGCTCGCCAGAATCGAGAGCGTGTTCATCACAATCGCTTTGAGCGGCAGCACGAGCGAGCGGAAGAGCAGCGCCAGCACGATATAGGTGACGAGCGCGATCAGCAACAGCGCGCCGGGGAAGGCGCCGTAGAGCGTGTTGACGTAGTCAATCACCCCGGCGGTTCCACCATCCACCAGCACGCGCATGCCGCCGGGCGGCGTGGCGGCGCGGATGGCCTGTACCAGCGCCTCCGAGCGTGGGTCGAGCATGCCGTATTTGCTGTAGACCTGCACCAGCGTGATATGGTCGCCCACCAGCGCCGCAAGTGAGCGAGTGATGTAGGGGTCGGCGATGATCCTGGGATCGCTGTAGAGCAGTTCATATTGTGGCAGCGTCAGACGCGGATCGAGCGAGACAATGCTGGTGACACGCGCGACGCGCGGGTCGCTCTGGATGCGCCGCACATACTGATCGAGCGCAACCACGTTTCCCTGCGCGAGCGGGCTGCCGGTCGTCTCGACCGCCATGACAATCGGCGTTGTCTCGCTCTGATCGAACTGCGTGTTGAGCGTGTCAAACGCCGCGCGCGACTTGACCGACGGGGGCAGAATCGAGGCGTCGGGCGCGGCCAGCCGCACGCTGAGGAAGGGCGCGCCAAGCAGCAGCAGGAATCCCAGCGTCGGCAGCAGTGTCAGCACAGGTCGGCGCATCACCCAGAGCGAGAGGACATGCCAGAAGCCATGCTCCTCGCGGTAGGCCGCCGTCTTCTGTCGCCCGAAGCGGGGCAGGCGTACCGGCAGCGCGTTCACCCGCTCGCCCAGCACGCCGAGCAGCGCTGGCAGCAGCGTAACCGCCGCAGTGATGGAAAACGCGACGGTGAGCATGCCGCCGAGGCCGACGGAGTGCAGCATATTCAGCGGGAAGATGACCAGCCCCAGCAGGCCAATCGAGACGGTCAGGCCAGAGAAGAAGACCGCTCGCCCGGCGGTGGACATGCTGATGGCGATGGCGTCGGGCGCGCTGTGGCCGCGCTTCAGCTCCTCGCGGAAGCGGCTGACGATGAAGAGCGAGTAGTCTACGCCGAGGCCCAGGCCAAACAGTGTGGTGATGTTGAGCGCGAAGATCGAGATTGGTGAATGCAGCGCGATGGCGTAGAGCAAGGCCAGCGAGAGCGCGACGCTACAGCCGCCAACGATGGCGGGCAGCGCGGCGGCGACCATCGAGCGGAAGACCAGCAGCAGCGCCAGCAGCGCAAATGGGAAGGCGAATAGCTCGGCGCGGCGCAGGTCAGCCTCGCTCACGCTCTGGATGTCGGCGTAGAAGACCGGGCCACCGCCGATGGTGACGCTGAGGTCGGGTTGCGCGGCGACACGCTGGCGCAGGGCTGGCAGCTCTTTCGGCGCGTCATCGGGGCTGGCCTTGAGGAAGACCGAGGTAAATGCGGTATGCCGGTCGCGCGAGACCTGCGCGGGGTCGAGCGTGAACGAAACTACCTGCGACACCTGCGACCAGCCTTGCAGCTTCGCGGTGGCGGCGTTCGCCTGCTCGATGAAGCGCGGGTCGTTGGCGGTCAGCGTCTTGCTGGAGAAGATGACGAGGACGGTGGTGAAGCTGGTATGCAGGCCGCTCTGAAGCGCGTCGATCGCCTGCTGCGATTCCATGTCGGGGCTGGAGAAGCCGCCGGGAGAGAGCGCTTGCGCGACGCGCGGCGCGAAGGGAATGCTCGCCAGCGCCGCGACCAGCCACAGGCCAATGACCAAGAAGCGCAGGCGCACCATCGCCTGCCCAAGCCGGTAGAACATTCGCGCAGCCTTCCACCCCGGCGCGCGCTTGTCTGGGCGCAATCAGCGGGGGTATGATGGGCGAGTCCCCACTGCGAGACGCTCTGCGCAACGCCACGCACTGGAGACCCACTTGAGCTTGTACAGCGTTTGCATAAGTAAATGCAAGTGTAGTCTGGGAATCCGGGCGCCCGCGTGTCGTGCGCCATCAATAATCATAACGCACATGCTCGCGGATGCGGGAGTGCGAATAGATAGCGCGCTGTGCGGAGCGGCATGGCGAGAGAGGCTGACCGTGGCAGAGCAGAGACAAGAACAGCGACAGTCGATCAGCGTCAATCGCCAGGCCTATCACGACTATTTCGTGGATGAGACAATCGAAGCGGGTCTGGCGCTCACTGGCACCGAGGTCAAGTCCATCCGCGCGGGACACGTCAATCTGCGCGGCGCGTTTGCACGTGTGCGGCAAGGCGAGGTCTGGCTCGAAGGTATGCATATCGCCATCTATGAGCAGGGGACATACATGAACCATGATCCGCTGCGCGCGCGCAAGCTGCTGCTGCACCGGCGCCAGATCGATCGGCTCGTCGGCAAGATGCAGACGAAGGGCCTCACGCTGATTCCGCTGCGCCTCTACTTCAGTAATAACCGTGTGAAAGTGGAGCTTGGGCTGTGCCGTGGCAAGAAGCTCTATGACAAGCGTGAGGCGATCCATAAGCGCGACGCCGACCGCGAGATGGCCCGCGCCGTGAAGCAACGCTACCAGGAAGAGTGAGCGAAGCCGCCCGGCGGGTAAACCCGCGCCCGGCGGGTAAACCCGACGATGCGCCGACATGCTTGTCTCAATCACGGCGCAAAACGTTCCTCAGCCTGCGGTGATTGTCAGGTCGCCGAAGCGAATCGCCGCCGGGCCGAAGTAGGCGCCATCGCTGAATGGCTCGGCGGAGAAGCGCGCATCGCCGAATGCGGCGAACATATTCCCCACCAGCGCGCCGCCCTTGATCGGCTTGACGCCCGACGCATCATGACGGTAGCCCAGCCGAATCTCGGTGCTGAAATCGCCGGTCACGGGGTCGGGATTGAACAGCGAGAACGCCACGATCTCATAGACAGGCCCCTGCTTGCCATCGCGCAATTGCTCCAGCGGAGTCGAGCCGCGATTGACGGTCAGATTGCCGATATCGCCGGTCGTCTCCACACCGAGATACTGCGCGTACTTCGCCTCGGCCCACGGTCGCTTGAAGACGCCGTTCTCGATCAGCGTCACGTTGCGCGCCGGGACGCCGTTGCTATCATAGGCTGAGGTGCGCGTGCCGTAGGGGCGTGTCGCATCACTCGTCAGGGTCAGGCGGTCGCCGCGTGGCTCCTCTGGGGTGATGAACTCACCTGCCTTGAAGCGACTCAGCTTGCGGTAGACCATCTCGGCGGAGGTCTGCGCGACGAATGGGCCACCGAACAGCGAATTGAACAGTTGCGCCGCCGCCTCGCCGCTGAGCATGACTGGCCCCTGCCAGGCGTCGGGCGCGGTGGCGTGCAGCGCATGCAGCGCGAAGGCGCCATAGGCCGCGATGATGCGCTCGACATGCAGGTCGCTTAGCCGCCTGCGCCGTAGCTCGGCGTGAAACTCCGCGACATGGTCGCCCTCGCCCGCGATCAGCGCCAGATCGAGGAAGACGCTCGTCTCGCGCTTACTCGTGTTCAGACCCTGGCTATTCGTCAGCATCTGGCGCGTGCGCGTGGCATAAATCTCCGCGCTGCCCAGCCGCACGCCCGGAGCCAGCCGCAGCGCCGCGCGCAACTGGCGCCCGGCGCGCTCCACCGCCGCCTCCATCGAGGCGTCTAGCTCCATGTCTTCCGCCTCGACGACGGGGAAACCCTGCGCGGGCATGCTGGGCAGCGTGAATGGCTGGTTGTCGGTCAGGCTGGCCATCAGCGCGCCATCGCGCAGCCGTGCGGCGAGGCGACTCTGATCCTCCATCTCCTCCGGCAGAATCGTCAGCGTCGTCATGCCGAGCGCCTGGCTCTCGCCGTCTGGCGTGTGTGGCGCGTGCAGGTTGTGCAGCGACACTGCGGCATCGTCGCTCGCTACGGAACGGCGCGCCTCCTCGACCGAGGCGCCAATCAGGTAGACCTGGGCTTCATCGCGATGTGCGGTCGTCACCTGCCAGGCGTCCACTCCTGGCGTTGCGCGCGCCGCGTCGGCGAGGCGGTCGGCGGCGATTGCCATGCGCGTCCGCGTCTCATCTTGCGCCATCAGCCCAGCCTCGCTTTCATCCGCAGGTGTGGCCCGCCCACCGTCACCTCAATCATTTCTTTGTGTCCCTTGCCGCACTGGCCTGCTTCGAGGCTCATATCGCTGCCGACGGCGCTGATGCTGCGCAGGAGGTCGGGCACGTAGCCAGACATGCCCACCTGCGCATAGAGCCGCCCTGTCAGCGCGCCGTTCGCGATCTCTTCACCGTAGAGCGCGCTCACCTGGATGCCCCAGCCCATCGGGTCTTCCATGCCGCTCATGGCCTTGCGCAGATAGACACCGCGCTCGACTGCCGCGATCATGTCCGCAGGCGCGACACTGCCGGGAGCAAAGAAGGTGTTGCTCATGCGCGCATAGGCCTTGCGGGTGAAGTCCTGGCGGCGCCCATTCGCCGTGTGGACGCCGGAGCCATAGGTGGTGGAGGCGAAGTCGCTGATGGGGTGAATCAGAATGCCATCGCGCAAGATCTGCGTCGGACGCGCCAGCTCACCCTCATCGTCGAAGAAGTAGGAGCCAAGCGCGCCGACTCTGCTGGGGTCGTCGTACATCTCTACGCCAGGCGCCGCGACTCGCTGGCCGACATACTGCGCCGCGCGGGCGCGCCCCTTGGGGAAGAGGTCCATCTCGACACCGTGGCCGAAACACTCGTGCGCGATGACACCCGATATCGAAGGATCGGTGATGGTATCGTAGACGCCCGGCTCGATGCGCCCGGCGCTCAGCAGGCGTACCGCCGTGTCAACGGTTTCGCGTAGCTGCGCATCAGACATCTGCGCCAGCTCGAAGCCGCCTGTCCCACTGACTGACTGATAGCTGTAGCGCGTCTCGCCTTCGTGGTGTACGGCGACGAACAGGGCGAGCGTGAGACGGCGTACGCGCTGCCGCAGCCAGCGCCCACGCCCGATGTATTCGGAGGTGTAGGTCCCTTCGGCGTACTGCGCCTGCGTCTGCACGATGCGTTGATCCATGCCGTTGGCGCGCTGCTGGATGTCGCGAACGAGCGCGAGCTTCTGGGTCAGCGGCACGGTTGTGGGGTCGATCTGTGTGGGGGTCACAAACTCGCGCACATCCTGCCCGGCGATGGTCGCATGGCCGCCGAACGTGAGCGCGGGGCCATCTTGCCGTCGCAGGCCACTGGCCCACTGGCGCACAGCTCGCGCCAGCGCATCGGGCGCTCGCTCGCTCGTGGCGTACTCATTGAAGGTCGCGCCATCGTAGATGGTGAACACGACGCCCTGGGTCGGGCTGGTCTCGGTGGCCTGTTGCTCCTGCCCACTATCGCTGATGCGCAGGCCCGATGCGCCGCTGATGAGCGCCGCCGCGTAGGGGAAGCGCGCCTCAAGCTCGCCGACGAGCTCCTGCACAGCCGCTTCGCGCCTTTCTGACATAGAACCGCCTCTCTTCTTCCGTGCGTGAGACGCCACTCGCCGCGCTCTATCGCGCGGCTGCGCGCGGCCCGCGCATGCCAAGTCCGGGTTCACCCTAAGCATAGCAGATGAGCGTCAATTTTCGTGGCGCTCGCGTGATTGGCTCGATTGGCTCGATTGGCTCGACTGTCCCAGGCGATCCCACTGCCCGCGCATCATTAGCGCGGCGGCGATGAGCAGGGCGGAGAAGAAAAAGATAGACGCCAGCCCCAGTACGACCAACGTTCCCGTACCCATGCAAGCTCTCCTCTCAGCGCGCCAGACGCCGACAGACAACGCGCGACCCCTCGCACGGTAGCACGCGCGGAGTCTGTGGCGCGAATCTTCAAGCGCATCGGGCTGTAGCCGCCCCCAATGCGCGGGCACGGCGAGTGGCGCCTTTCAATTTGGCGCGCTGTGTGACTATTACTAGCGTAGCGCCGCGCGTGCAGTGAACGCACGAAGTCTGAAAAAATCAGGGATGATGGCCTGTCGAAAAGTCCATGGCACGATTCTTGCTCATGGCTATTCTGTGTGTAGCACAAGGCGTCGGTGAGTTCCGCACATGCCCGTGTTTCACGCCATGCATACGACGGCTGTAGGACAGGAGGGACCTTCGTGGATGTGCTCGAAATGCGTGTTGAATCCTCAGTATCGCAGCAGCAGACTCCAAACATTTCCTATCGGCAAATCGCTGCGGTTCGCTTGCTGCAACAGCCCAATCAGGAACTCGAAGCGACCATCGCACGAACACTCGAAGAGAATCCCGCCTTTGAGGCAGAAACCTGCCCATGTTGTCCGCGCTGCAACAATCCCCTGGAATCGCCGCTCGCGCCGTGCGCCGTTTGTGGCAGCGCGCCGCGCACGCCCGACGACCACCAGCGCGACGACGGCCCAGACTTCGAGGGGCCGACCTATTCTGGCTCCTTTACCGATGACGAGAATGACGACCCGATGAGCCGGGTCGCGGCGACCATCCCGACGGGTGAGACGCTGCTCCAGACGCTCTGCCTCAGCATCGCCGCCGAGGATGCCGGCATCGCGGAATATCTTGTCGGCAGCCTCGACGATCATGGCTTCTTGCCTGCCGCCATCGTTGACTATGCCGCCGACAAGCTGGGCTGCGACGAAGAGCGTGTGGAGAACGCGCTGCGAGCGCTCCAGCGGCTCGACCCTGCGGGCATCGGCGCACGCGGCGCACAGGAGTGCCTGCTGATCCAGCTCGAACGTCTGAGCGAGGCGGGCGACCCGCATCCGCTGGCCGAGCAGTTAGTGCGTGATCACATGCGCGATGTCGCCTATCGCCGCTTTCGCGAGGTCGCCAAGCGCCTCGGTCTGACCCCCAAACGCATCGAGGCGGAGTGGGAGTTCATTCGCCACGACCTCTACCCGTATCCAGCGCACGGCTTCGATTCCATCTCTGGCGCGCTGACCGCCTCGGCTCCCCCGGTGCGGCCCGATGTCGTCATCCGCGCGGCTGCTACTGGCTTTGCCGCTGAGGTCGTGGAGCGCAACCGCTATGTGTTGCGCGTCAATCCCGAATACCTGTGGGCGCGCAAGAACCTGACGCGCCTCCAGTGCGATGATGTCGCTCGCACCCATATCCGCAGCCACGTCGAGCAGGCGCAGACGTTCATCGCGGCGTTGCATCAGCGATGGGAAACGATGCAGCGGGTCTCCGATGCGCTGATTGAGATGCAGCGCGAGTTCCTCGAAGTTGGCCAAAGCGCGCTCAAGCCGCTGACTCGCGCCGATGTCGCGCGCAAGATTGGCCTGCATGAGTCCACGGTCAGTCGCGCGACCGACGGCAAGTATGTCTTGCTGCCCAATGGCCGTACCTCCTCATTCGACGATTTCTTCGACGCCTCGCTGCCCGCGAAGAAGGCGCTCTGCGACATCATCGCGGAGGAGAATGCCCAGCGCCCCTACAGCGATGAGCAGTTGATGCGCATCTTGCAGCGCCAGGGCATCATGATCGCGCGGCGCACCATCGCAAAGTATCGCGAGGAATTGCAGATTCTGCCGTCGCGTCTGCGGCGCTCGCGCGCTTGCCAGGGCGCCCAGCAGTCGCGCGAGAGCGAGGTTGCGGCGGCCACAGCCTAGCGTGGGCCTAGCGTGAGCGCTTCAGCGCAGGGACAATCGGCGAGAGGCAATAGCGGCTGAAGAATTGGCGCATCAGCCGGGCCTGTGGCGCGCTCAGCAGGCCCGGGCCAGCGCAGATGACGGTATAGTCCGGGCTGCGAAACAGCAGCGCCATCTCGCCTGGGGTGTACGCGATCTCGCTGACCTGTGTCCAGATGATGTCGCGCTCGCGTCGCAGTGTCCTGTAGCGAATCACCAGCCCTTTGGCGCTCACGAAGATCTCTTGCACACTCCAGAGGCTAAAGTAGCAGAACAGGCCAGCCAGCGCCACGAGCGCGAGCGCCAGCGCGCCACTCAGTGGCCATGCCAGCTCGATCAGCCCCACGACCGCCAGCGCGCCTAACGCGATCACAGCGGCGCCTGCCAGCGCTGACCAGATTGCGCGTGGGCGCACGGTCAGCACGCCACTGATGTCCCCTTCGTCGGAGTCGAGTAGGTCGCCTTCGCTGAGACTCTGCGCCTGGCTGCGCAGGGCGCCGACGAGCACAGGCAGTGGCAGACGCAGCAGCAAGCCCCGACGCAACTGCGCGCCGCCATGCAGCAGCGCCGGTGTAAAGGTGAGCGGGCGGCTGGCGCCAGAGCGGACAATCAGTCGCAGGCCGTGCTGCTCGACGCGATCGATCTCATCAAAGGGGATGCTGCGCCATTGTCCCAGGGGTCGTCCGCTCGCCAGGGCATCAGGTGTGACGCGCACACTCTTGAGCAGCGCCCAGGCGAGCGCCAGCGCAGGAAGCCAGAGCAGCAGGACGAGCGGCAGCCAGACGGGCACGGCGCCAGACATGCCGGCGATGATGGCCCCGGCGATGGCACAGACCGCTGGGCCTGCCAGCAACGCCACGGCGACCACGACGCCGGGCCGATAGACGACCGACTCCGACAGGCGCCAGATGGATGGTGAAGGCGCGAGAAAGACGACGCCCTGTGTATCCTCTTGCGCGCCCGGCGCAGGGCTATCCATCGCATCTGGCGCATCTGCTGTATCGAACGCATCGAACGCTTCTGGCGTGTCTGGCCCGTCTGGCGGCAAGATCAGCGAAAGCGGTTGCTCGTCGTCCATACTCACGCATCCTGTCGCAGCGCTCATAGAATGACAGTCGGGGCTGCGCGCGCGCCGCTGCCGCGCATTATAACTGCTTGTGTGGCGTCCATGCAATACGGGGGCCTGCGGCGAGCGCGAGCGCCGGGAACGCCGATCAGCCACAGACCCTGGACGAGAGGCGGGGCAGGTTGACGAGCGGCCACGCATGTTGGTAGTCTACGCGGTGAGCAGAGCGAACTCGGCGGCGCATCAGCGTGATAGCTCTCGAAGCAGACAGTGAGAGGCGAGACAGTGTTGAAACTCGGTCGCGCGCGAGGTGGCATACCACGATTGCGACATGAGCAGGTCGTCGAGAGCTTCGTGGAGTATCATTTCGGGCGGTTGTCGCCTGAGATGAACATCGCCATCGAGCGGCACGTGCGTTCGTGCGCGCGTTGCAAGCGCGAGGGGCTGACCAATGCCGCCAATGAGCGTAGAGGCGCCGCCCGCCAGTTGCGGAAAGTGCGCGGCGGCAAGCCACTGCTCAAGCGACGCACACGCAACATCCTGCTGGCGCTGTTGATTCTGCTGGTGGCGCAGGCGCTGGTCTATCAGGTCATCAATGGCCGGGCGAATGCGCTAGTTTCGCTGCTCAGCGAGAAGCACCCTGGCGGCGCGCAGATCGGCGTGAACCAGACGCCCGCGATCGATCTGCAATCTTCAAGCGCATTCCCGCTCAGCACCAGTGGCGCCAGCGCCATCGCGCTCTCAGCAGATGATACGCGGCTGGCAGTCGCCGGAGGCGATGGGCAGCGCACTATCTCTATCTGGGACATCACGACGCAGAAGGTCACGAAAACCCTGCCGTGGAGCGACGCCAGCCCGCCGACCAGCATCGCCTGGACCGAGGATGGGTCACAGTTGGCGGCGGCTGATGGCGCGCAGATCGTCGTTTGGGATGTCGCCTCTGGCTCGGTCCTCTGGCAGTTGGGCATCCCTGCGGCTCCGGCGATGCGCATCTACGATGTGAGCCAGCAGGCGATTATCGGGCGGCCCGATCCTGCGAAGGCATTCAATGGCGGCGTGCTGGCGTGGGGGGCGGATGGCGTCCTGGCCTCCGCATCAGCGGCCGCGCTCGGCCCCATCGGCGTCTCCACTCCACAGTCGCCCGTTGTGGGGGTATGGACATCGGCTGGCTCACATATCTTCGCGGCCAGTGGCGGCGCAGCGTTGGTGGGCGCCTCGGCGAGCGATGTCAAGCGCGGCGTTGCGTTGCTCGACTGGTCGCCGGATGGGCGCTATCTGTTCTGGGGCGCGTTCTCACAGCCGATCGCCGTCGGCGCGGCGCAGACCTCCACGACGGATAGCCAGCCGCCTGATAGCGTCGTCGCTCAGCTCGCGACCCACATCGCCAGCGCGGGCGCGGATGCGAGCGCGCTTGTCTGGTTCGCCCCCGTCGGCAAGCAGGTCGCCGTCTGCGACCAGACCACACATGGCGCGCATATCGAGGTAGTCGCGATTGCGACCGGGCAGGCGCTGTATCAGCTTGGCGACACCTGCGATGCGCTTTCAACCCACTCTGCGCTCTGGTCGAGCACGGGGAAAGCGTTCTTTGTCATCCCGGCAAAAGGCCCCATCGAGACCTACACCATTCCGACCAAATAGCTGCTGTGCGCCTCCTACGCGACATTGCGTAGCGGTTGGCTGCCACGACAATGGCCCCTTGCGCGTATAGGTGGTGTGGCAGCGCGCGCCTCGCGCCCATCGCCGCGCGGGTAACGGCGCGACCGCTCAAGTCACATCAGTGGGCGCGACTGAGCGCTGGAGTGACCCTCACCGAGGACATGCGCCCCATCGGGCGCGAGAGGAGCGCGCAATGCGATTGATTATGCGCATCGTCGTCTCGATCATCGTCAATGGACTGGCGATAGGGCTGACTGCGGCCATTTTGCCGGGCATCCATATCAGGCCATTCGACTTCGAGGCGCTGCTCTTGCTGGGCCTGGTCTTTGGCATCATTAACGCCATCATCCGACCGGTGGTGTCGCTCCTCTCGCTGCCGCTCACCATTCTGAGTCTGGGCCTGTTCCAACTGGTGATCAATGCGCTGTTGCTCTACCTGGGGTCGCTGTTCGTCGGGAATTTGCAGATCGACAACTTCCTCTGGGCGCTGCTTGGTGGCATTGTCATGGGCATCATCGGTGGCATCCTGGAGTCGATCTTCCGCCGCTTCATCCCAGAGAAGCAGGCCGCCAACTGAGCGCGCGATTGCGAAGGGAGGCGTCGCCGAGTATCCTTTCGGCGGCGCCTTCAACACGCCTCAGCCGCGCCACTCAGGCGCTCAGGCCAAATGTGGGCGAAGGCGGAGCAACGCCAGCGAAGGCGCTGCGCTCCTCACGCAGGAACCGCGCGCCGAGCAGCAGCCAGCAGCAGCCCCAGACGAGCGAGAAAACGATCTCAACCATTGCAATCACGAGGCCCAGGTTAGCGCCAGCGGGGAGCGGCAGCGTGATCGGTGTATAGGGCGGAGTCCCACCATACTTCACGCCCGCCACGATGGCGCCGGGAACGGCGAGAGAGATATACAGGTAAGGGAGCAGCGCCGAGACGCCGAGCAGCAGCGTCAGCGCGGCGGTCTTTCTGGATGTCGCGCCACGGAACAGCATCAGCGCTACTGCCAGCAAGCTCAGCCCAACAACCATGCGGCCATAGAGATCGAGCGCGCCGAGATATGGCAGCGAGCCGCCACCCAGTTGCTCAAAGTGGTCGATACCGAGGTCGGGAGGATTGCTCCATTGAGCCCAGCTCCCCAGGATGAGCGAGAGACTGCCGATCAAGCCAAGCCCGGCGCCAATGAGAGCGCCCGCGCCTGCGAGCCAGGCAGCCACGCCATGACCCGCCATCAGGCGCGCCAGGAGTCCCAGCATGCCCGCAATGACGCACACCCAGACGAGCGGTACGGCTAGGGCCAACGCCCACAATAGCCAGGGGATCGGGCCTCCAGGAAATAGCTCAGACGCGATGCGTTGCGAGCCATAGAGCAGCTCCATCCAGTACACGAGTTGAATCACGCCATAGAAAAGGAGCAGAGCGCCGCCAATCAGGCCAGCGAGGCCAGCGGCGCGGTTGAGTGATCGTCGTTCCATCACAATGGTCTCCTCGTAGCGTTCAGCCAGCGCCGTCACGGCCAGATCGCCCAGCGTGAGGCGCCAGACATGGGCTATCCCCAACGCGCCGCCGCGCCGCGCCGCCGCGCTGCAACTCGCGCGGAAGACCTGCGTCATCTGCGTGGCATAGGCGCGACGGAAGCGTGCGGGATAGAGCAGGAGTAGCGCACGATAGACAGCGAGTGAGAGGCGCGTGAGGCGCGTGAGGCCTTCTGTTGAGGCATGGGTCGCGCTCATCGTGCGCCTCCCAGCCCCGGTGTGGCCTCACCACCGAAGTCGCCTGTCTCGCCCTGGTCTTCGAGCAGCCGTCGCGCGCGCGCCGCGCTCACCAGCCGCGCCAGGCGCTGGGCCTCCAGGCTGGCGGCATGGCGTCCGGCGCTGGTGATGCGGTAGTAGCGGCGGCGCTCGTCGTCCAGTTCAGGGTCGGGGCGTTCGTCGGACTCCTCGATCAGGCCGAGCGCGACCATGTGCTTGATCGAGCGATAGAGTGTGCCAGGCCCAAGCTGAAACGCGCCCTCAGAGGCGCGCTCCACTTCACGCTTGATGCTGTAGCCGTGCCGCTCGCCATCCGCCAGCGCCAGCAAGATATGAAACATCGCTGGCGTCAGGGACGCCGCGCCTTCTGGAAGCTCTGCCATGCTCACCACCATCCGTTATGAGTATACTCGTCGTGGATATATCCACAACAATACTAACCGAGTGATCGGGAGCTGTCAAGGGGAGGTGCAGATTGGCGCTGATGTTCGCGCGATATGCGCGGTGATGGGGCGAGGAAATCGTTCAAGATATGGGGCGAATTGGCGCCAATGATGCCGGTAATTCGCGTGGGGGATGGGCTTTGCGCTGCAACCTGCGCGACCAGTTGGCCGTATGCGCCATCGTAGAACGCGGGCCAGTTTGCGCTCATTTTCCTGCACATTCGTTCAGGGAGCGGTCTGTGGTGGTACGGTACTTGCTTCGTGCCCAGTTCTGACCCAGACAAGCCAGAAGACGGCCGATTCACCATGTGAGAGAGGTGTAGAGCAATGTCCTTTCAAGACCCATCAGGTGACACATTGACCACAGAGGGCGCGAATGCGCCGCCATTGCTTGGCTATGGCGCCGACTCGACGCTGCACACCAACCTTGGCAGTGACGCTATCCCCACCAGCGTCACGACACCGCCGGGCGCGCCAGAGCCGACCGCTTCGCCGCAGCATCTTGGCGCGACGGAGAGCGACGCCGAGGGGCCAGAGGGTGTGACGATTGAAGTGACAGAGGTGGAGGTCGATACGTTCGACGTTGAGGGCCGGAATCTGCGGCGCACAGGCCTGATCGTTGGGGCAGTCGCGGCGGGCCTGGCTGCTGGCGCGGGTATCGCGTGGTTCTTCATCAGCAGACGCCGCGCACAGCAGGCGCGCATCGCGGCGGCGCAGGCCGCTCAGGCGCGCAGATTCCTGCGCATGGCGCCCGCTCCAGCGCGACAGCGGCTCGCAGCCGCTGCGGACTCTGGCGTCGCGTTGACCTCGCTGGCGCGTCAATCGGGGCGTGAGATCAGCGCCATGGCTAATGCGCTTGCGGAATCTGCTGTGGTCACCGCGCAGGACGCCCGTGACCGCGCGCTCATCGCCACTCAGCTCTTGCGCGATCTGCGCGACCAGACCGTGAGCGCCTCGCAGACGGCTCAGGGCCGGTTCACCGACAGCTGGGGCAGGACCGTGAACACTGCGACTACCTCCTGGGACGCCGCCACGCAAACGGCGAAGGTCGCCCGCGATGCGACGCTGCGCACGGTGGGCGTCGCGCGCTCGGCGGCGAAGCAGACCGCGAAAACGGCGCGCGTCGAGAGCCAGCGTACCGCGAAAGCGGCGCGCACCGGGTTTGCCAGAGCGCAGAAGACGGCGACTCGCTAGCGCGGCCAGGCCGCGCATCAGGCGAGCAACGCCCGGCGCCCAGCGCCGATCATCGATCACTCACAGCGCCACTTCCAGCGCTCTGAACGCCGGAAGTGGCGCTGTCGCACGTCCACTTGTCTCACCTCCATCACCCCTCCAGCGTTACACTCTGGCGCCCTGGTTGCAATCGCCACCTCTCTGAGGGTTGATGGACCGCTCCTGCCTCTCATCTGCTGAAACTCGGAGCGCCAACTACAACCTTGACTGACACGTTCACGTAGAAAGCTTGTCGGGCGCCGTGTGATGACGCCTGCGCCGTAGTACCAATCACGCCGGAGCCGCGCACGCCGCATGATAGAATCGAGCCACGCCGCCGGCAAGTTTGGGCGCCGGATGTGCTTCTCAGACGGCGAGCGGCTGCGCACGACAAGTGGCCAGGATGGGGAGGGAACCGCGATGCGTTGGCTCAACTCGACCCTGCGCGTCTGCCGTGCGCTAGCGCCGCGGCGTCGCCTGCTGAGCGCGCTCATCCTCGCGCCACTCTTGCTCGCGCTGCTCAGCCCTACACTTGTGAGTGCACACGGCCTCTCCTCAGCGCATGCGAGCGCGCCCCAGACAGCCAGTGGCCACGTAACCGTAATCCTGCTGGACATGTCAGGCTCCATGGCGCAGAACGACCCGAACGGGTTGCGCTGTTCAGCGGCCAACGCATACATCGATTTGAGTGGCCCAGGCGAGTTCGTGGGAGTGGTCGGGCTGACCGGCTCTGGCTCTGGCGGCCCCAACGGCTTCGGCACGGCGCAAACGTGGGCCACGCCGACTGAGATGGCGACGGTGGCCAACCGTGCGGCGCTGAAGCAGACCATCGCGCAGCGCTCGCAGAATTGCCGCCCCGGTGGCGCAACGCCAACCTATGACGCGCTGAGCCAGGCGCTCGGACTGCTCAAAGCAGCTACCGCGCAGGGCGGCCTTTCGGGTTCGGTGATCCTGCTGACCGATGGCGCGCCTGATCCGCAACAAGACGCGCAGATCGCCGCGATCCAGCATGATCTGCTGCCACAGTTCAAGCAGGGGAACTTCCCGATTGACGCAATCGCGCTGGGAGCCGACCAGGGGCTGCATTCGTTCCTGAGCGGGCTGGCCGATGCGACTGGCGGCAGTTATTACGACGATGGACATGGCGCTGTTCCCGGCGTCTCCGCGCTCAATATCGCCCCCTTCTTTGTAGACATCTTTGCGCAGCGTAATGGTCGCATCGCCTCGCACGACATCCCGCCGACCCAGCTCAATGGCGCCACGGTCTCGCGGAACTTCTCTGTGGGCGACTTTGTGAGCCAGCTCTCGGTCGTCGCCGTGAAAGACTCGCCTGCGGCGACCGTGACGCTCACCGCGCCCAACGGCCAGTCGCTCTCGTCATCGACTGCGGGCGTACTCTATACCGACGATCCACATTACGCAATCTTCTCGATCCCCGATCCGCAGCAGGGGGCGTGGCAGCTCAATGTCCATGGCTCCGGCCTCTTCCTGATGGATAGCATCACCGTCTCGACGCTGGCGCTGAGCATCGTCGCGCCCACTGCGCAGAGTTCCGTGGCGCCGCTGGGGCAGCCGCTGAACATCGCCGCGCAGCTCGAAAGCGGCGGCGTGGCGGTCACTGGCGCTCGCTACAGCTTGACGGGAACGCTGACCTACGCGGGGGGCGCCGGGCAATATGCCCAGGACTTCGTGCTGGACGACAGCGCCTCGCCGGGAGTCTACAAAGCGCAGATCGTCGCGCCAGCGAGCGCGCCACCGGGCGCCTATACCATCAGCGTCGTGGCGCGTGAGATCAGCGACACCATCGCCAGCGCGACACGCTCGCTCCGCATCGAGCGCTTCCCCACGCCGACACTGCTCTCGCCGACGACACATCAGCCCGTGGCCGGCGCTGTCGCCGCGCAGGTGACGCAGTGGGATCCGCTGCTGCGCGTCATCTATGGCGCGCCCGTGGGGCTGCTCAACTGGCTCGGCCAGTGGCCGTTGCAGGGGAGCGCGGCCCAACCCACCGCGACCCTCCAGGGACAGGTCTACCTGAGCGGCAAGCCCTACGACCATGCGACGGTGAGTGGCTCGGTCACGCATGCGGGCGCCCATAGCAGCGCCCCGCTGACCGTCTCACGGCAGAGTGGCAGCGCCTTCACGGCGACCTTCCCTGCGAGCGCCTCAGGCGCCTACGCGCTCACGCTCAACACACAGGGCGCCTTCCAGGATAGCCACGGCGATTTCGGCGTCACCACACGGGCAGCGCAGGTGATGGTCGTTCCGGCGTCACTCGCGCAGGAGGTGATCGCCTGGCTCATCTCGGCGCTGTATGTGGCGCTGCTGGTGTTGCTGTTCCTGGTGGCGCGCTACTGGCTCTCGCCGCGCCCCTTCGGTCGGCTCGTCGCCAACGATGGCAGCGGCGGCGCGGAGTTCGCGCGCGCGCGACGTGGCGCCTGGGGGCTTTTGCAGCCCGGCGTGGTTCGCTCGCAGCAGATGGGGCTGGGGCCGGGGCTGAAGTTCCGCTTTGGGCGCGGTGGGCGCATCCTGGCGCAGGGCGCCGGGCCTGCGGCGCGCAGTTTCCGCCTCGGCGGCGATCCGCTGCCCACCCATGCCGTCTCGGCCACCGAGACCACACTCAGCGCGCACGGCGGCGAACTCACCTACATCGTGAGCGCGTCGGGCGCGGATGATGAGGAGGAGGAGGAGCGCGGTGGACGGCGAGCGGGGCTGCTCAGCCGCCGCAGCCGCGCCGACGACGATGACTTCGACGATGAGCCGCGCCGTGGCCTGCGCCTTGGGCGACGACGCGCCGCAGCGTTCGACGACGACGACGACTATCGGCCCGCGCGCCGCTCACGCGCCAGCAGCCGTGTCCGGGATGACGCCGACGATGACGACCTGCGGCCCAGCCGCAGCGCGCGTCAGCGTGGTCGCGCGGCGAGCGATGACGACGAGGGGGGCGCGGCGCGCTCGCGTGGGCGGCGCAGCGGGCGGTCGCGCTACGACGACGATGATTGGTAGGCGTGCAGAGACTCTGCGCGCGGCTAACTCAGCGCAAGGCGGTCGCCAGATGGTGGCGACCGATGTAGGGATGTAGACGGCGATGTACCACTGCGAGGGAAAGAGAGGGCGCACATGAGCGCGCCAGAGAGTTGGCGGATGAGTAGTGAGGATGCGCCACGTGCGGCCACAGAGCCGCAGATCGACACCCCATCACTCAATATTTTCCTGGGCAGCACGCCCTCGTACTCGGCGCTCGAAGCGATGCGCCGTCTCGTCTATCTGCCTGAGGCCGACCGCCGCAAAGTGGCGCTCGTCTTCCTCGACATCGACTCGCCTCCGGCGGAGGTGCTTCAGTTCCGGCAGGAGCACCTGGGCCAGTTGCGCGAGTTCGACCTGCGCATCTCGGTCGCGCATGGTGTGCTCTACGCCGATCAGCTTCCTGAAGAGATCGCGTCGCACACGTACATTCCCACCAAGATTCCAGAGTCGTTCGACAATGGCGCTGGCGGTATTCGCAACAACGGGCATGTCGCGGCGTGCGCTGACCACGATAAGATCGTGCAGGCGCTCGATGAGGCGCTGGCCAGCATCGGCGCGCTGCCGATGGATCGGGGCGCGCGCCCGGTGACGGAGGTGCAGGTCAACATCGTCGCGTTCCTTGGCGGCGGCACGGGCAGCGGCATTCTGCCAGACCTCGCTGTGATGGCGCGTCACCGTATCCTGCAACTGAATCTCAAGCATCGGCTCAACGTCTTCTGCCTGCTGCCAGAGCATGTGCGCGAGGCGACGACCAACGATGTGAGCTGGCGCAAGAGCAATGCGACGGCGACGGTGATGGAACTGGTCGCGCTGAGCCTCGTGCGCGGACGCCGCGATGGCGCGGCTGGCCCCTACGTCCACTACATGCTGCACACGCCCTATGAGGTGCGCGGCCAGACGGTCGCTAACGAAGTCTTCCTGTTCGGGCGCACGTCGATGACCTCAGCGGAGGACGCCGCGCGCATCGTCGGGCTGGACCTCTACATGCGTATCACCAACGCATCAGGCGTCGGCTTCCTCGAACGCTCGAAAGCGGTGGATCGCCGCACGCTGGGCAACTACGACAGCAATGGGCTGCCCACCATGTTTGGCACCAGTTGCCCGCTGGAGGTGGCTTTCCCAGCCGTCGAGACGGCGACGGCGTTCGCCCGCATGACCGCCGCGAAGGCGCTGCCGCTGCTCGCGCACGATCTGGGCGACGGCTCGGCGCAGTTGAATGCGAGCGACCTCGACGAGGTGAAGGAGTGGGATAGCGCGCTCAAGCCTGAGGATCCGCCGCCCTTCAGCGAGAAGAGCTTCATGACGGCTGGCCGCGACCGCCTCGATCAGTTGGAGGCGCGGCTCAACAAGCATGTCGGCGAGGCGACCGAGGAGATCGGTGAGCTGGTCGAGGAGACCGAGACGGCGGAGAAGCGCAAAATCTATGGCGCTGGCCTCGAACCGCTGGGCGCGCAGATTGTGCGCTTGCAGCGACGGCGCCGCATCTACGCCGACGCGCTGGCCCGCACGCAGGATCAGTCGATCCCCTCGAAGGCGCGGCCCGACCGTCTCTTGCAGCGCGCGATGCTGCGCCCGTGGCCGATTCCCGGCGCCAAAGAGCGCAATGTCAACGCCGTGGTGGATGATTTCAACCGTGTGCAGCGACGAAATATTCGCGCGGAGTGGCTGAAACAGAAGAAGGCGTTGCTCACGCGCCTGCTCGACTATGTGGACGCGGAACTGAAGAACGTCAAACGCTTCCAGGGCGATGTAGACATCGAGCAGACCGCGCGCGACCTCGAACGCCTGGCCACCTCGTCCGCCGCATGGCGCGGGCAGCTCGACCACAGCCATGTGCATACTCGTCATGTCTTCGATCTGCCCGGCGTGCCTGGCATGAACACCAGCGATGGCCTCGCCTCGCCGCCAGTGCAGCGGCTCTACGACTACCTCACCACGCGCGACACCGAGGGATACGTCCAGCGATACATCGAGTGGCTGGAGAAAACGCACGGCGCCGATGCGACGCTGGCGAGCGGCGGTGGCGGCGTGGAGATGCGCGACCGTCTCGTGCAGTATCTGCGCGATGAGGTGTATCTGAAGCCGCTGCTCCAGATGAATCTGTTTGACCTTCTCGACCGCTGCTGCGTCTTACAAGGAGAGCGAGCCGACAGAAAGATCGAGGACATCTTGCTGGGCCACCTGCAACACATCAGCGGGCTGGCGCGCGAGATGGTCGCCTTCGAGGCGCAGCTCTGGAACGAGGGCGGCGGCATGCTCAGTACCAGCCTGTATATGGGCATGAGCTGGCGCACTGGCGCGCAGCGCGGCGTGCTCGAACGTGCTCGCAGTCGGCTCGGCTCCATCGCGAAGGAGGGAGCTAGCCCGATGGTCGCGAGCGCGGTTGACCCGCACCGCTTGCAGTTGGTGTATGGGCAGCACGCAATCAGCATCGGCACCATCCCTGATTTCTATCTGGAGAACAATAGTGGCACGGGCGAGTTCCTGCGGCACGAGACGGCGTGGTATGACCCAACCGGCCAGCATCCCTATGGGCAGAGTCGCGCGCCCGTCTTTAGCTCAGGCGAGATGGAGCGCCTGGTGATGGACGCATCCGCGCTGGACGACCGCGACGCGCCGGGGCGCCCGCGACGCTCGCTGCCGACACGCATCGTGCGGCGGCCACAGCAGGGCGCGGGGAATGCGCCACTGTGGACGGCGGCAGCGCGAGCGACAGCGGACGGCGTGGCCTTCAACGGGAACGGCAACGGGCTGCACGCGCAGGCTGATACGACGGTCGCCTACCCGCAGGATGGCTACTATGGATCGCGGTCGTCGCAGTCGCGCGGGGGCCAATGACACGGTGAGGATCTGCGCGAGCGCGCGAGGACGGAGTCAATATGCGCGGGGGCGACGGGATACAATTTAGGCCCACCATCGTGCTCTGCGTGGGCGCGGAGGGCAGAGCCGTCGGCGAGTGGCTGACCACGTTGCTGCCCAGCCTCGACACGCCACTGCACGGTGGTGTCGCCCTGCTCGGCGTCGAACGCGCGGCGGCGGGCGCGCCACTGCTCGGCTCCTGGCTCGACGACCCGGCGCCAGCCAATGACGCCGATGGGGCAGATGGGGCTGGCGACGACTCGGAACCGGGACGAGAGCCACCCGCCGTGGCGCTGCCCACGCGCATCATCGAGGCCCTGCGTGGGCGTCGCGTCAGCGATGGCGGCTCTCAGGGCGCCCTGCGACGGCGCGGTGTGCTCGACGACGCTGTGATCTCGCGCATCAAGGATGCGGGCTACGGCGTCTCGCGCGGCATGGTCGCCCTGTGGATCACCGCCGCCGCTGATTCGCCGCTGCTCGTGGAGGCCATCGCGGCGGCGCAGACGGCGCTGCGCAGTGAAGGCGTGGATGGCTGGACGCTGCTGGCGCTCACCAACACCTATCCGCTCGACCCGGCTGAGCATCAGCGGCAGGAGGAGCGCTGCGGCGCGCAGCCGTGGGAGCCGTTGCTGGTTGGCGGGGCGGCCAGCGCGCCGTCTGTGACCTTCGCCTATCTCTTCGAGACACACGACGAGCGTGGGCTGTTCTGGGAGGGGCCAGACGAGACGAGTTTCGCCGCCGCCGAGGCGATCTTCACGCTGACGGCGACCGGGCTGACCGTCACCCGCGAATATGAGGAGACTCTGCGGCGCAGTCTGCCGCGCATGGTGTCATCGCCGCAGGAGCGTATGAGCAGCGTGGCGACGAGCCGCCTGACGTTTCCGCGGGCGCAGGCCGAGCGCTACTGCGCCTATCAGCTTGGCGCCGCCATCCTGCGCGAGTGGACGCCTGAGCAGGCGGCGCAGCTATCACGCGAAGATGAGCGCGCGCAGGCGGCGACCGCCCGCGCTGACCTTGGACGCATCATGGATGAGACGGCCAGCAGCAACGCGCTCGTCGCCGCGCTGCGCCGCCGCGCTCAGCAGCGGTCGCGTCGCCGCGCGCACGAGAACGAGCTGCCACCGGATCGCAATGACTCGAAGCTGATTCTGCGCTGGCTCTCGCCCGCGACCGTGCGCCCTCTCATCACACCGCAACTCGATCTGCCCGCCGCGCTCGAGGGTCAGCGCCAGCTCGCAGAGGAGGGTTTCACTGCCTGGGAGGAGTCACTCGTCCCCGCGTGGTCGCGCTATGCGGATGAGACGGCGAACGAGATCGCCAGCAACGCCGATGATCTGGTACTCGAAGGGGCGCTGGGTGTGGAGCGCGCCTACGCCTATGTCTACGCCTTCAACGAGGCGCTGCGCGATGAGCAGGACCTGCTCGATATGCAGCGCGCCCAGCGGGTAGCCCGTCGGTTGCGCTCGCTCGGCGCGCAGGAGACCGCCAGCGACGGCCCGTGGCTCGCCGCGCTGCCTGCGGGCGGCGTTGGCGCCGCTGGTGAGACGGATGAGGAGCGTGAGGCGCGGATTGCCGCTCGCCTGGGCGCGCGCTGGCGCTGGATTCACGCGCGCAGGCCCATGCTGGCCGCGCTGCTCGCCAGCGCTACGCTCGCCGCGTCCACGCTGGCGCTGCTGGCGCTGGTGATCGCGCCTGCGAGCTGGCAGCGCCCTGCGGTGGGTTGGCTGGCGCTGTTGCTGGCCCCGCTGCTCGTCGCCGGGCTGCTGGCCTGGGGCTATGCGCGCTATCGCCGCAAGGTGGAGGACGACGCCGCGCGCGAACTGCACCAGCACTACCGCGCGCTCTATCGCTATCGCATCGAGAAGCGCGAGGCGGAGTGGCGTGAGACGGTCTTCGCCATGCTGCGCGTCCGCTCCGAGCGTATTCTGGATCGCCTGGCCCACTGGGAAAGCTTCATCGAGGAGATCGCCACGGAGCTTGCCCACGACGCCGATGCGGAGGAGGCGCGGCTCTTCGATGGCGCGCTAGGACGCAGAGATGTGCTGGTGGCGAATCGCAGGCGGTTGCGGCGCGATGGCTACGCGCTGCGCGACTTCGAGCTGGATGTTACCAAGCGACGGCAGACGCAGCCGATGCCTGAGACGCCCTGGCATGGCAGCAATCGCGAGCTGCTTGCCCGCCTGCGCGACGCGCTGCATGGTCACGTCAGCCTGGTCGAGGCGCCGCCAGCCGCCATCGCCGCGCCGGTGCGCGACAATTGCCAGCAGGTCGTTCGTCCCTATCTGACGGGTGATCTGGTCAATCTGACCGAGGCGCTGGAGGCGCTTGCCGCCAGCGATGGCGCGTCGCTGCTCGATGCGCTGCTGGAGCGCGCCACCTTGCTCTACCATCCAGCCGACCAGCCACGCGCGGCGACCACGTTTGTCGCCGCACGTGAGCAAGATCTCGGCACGCTGCTGCGTGGCAAGCAGCTTACCGGACTGATCACACTCAGCATGCGCGAGCGCGAGTGGCTGGCGGTGACGCGACTGCTTCCCGGTGGCGCGCGGCCCGACTTCCTGCGCGACCGCGCTGAGACGACCCAGGCGCCGATCGAGGTCGCGCCAGAATGGACCACACAGCATCGCATCCATCGGAATGGCGCGCAACACAGCGCATCGAGTCAGAATGGAGGGGGAGTCAATTGAGCGGGCCGTATCCCTCCGAAGCGACAACACAACGCCTCGGTGAAGCCGCGCAGCCGCCCACTGGCGCGGACGCGATGGCCGCCGCGCCGACACCGCCCTTGCCGCGCGAGGCGCCGAGCCGTCCGCCGGGCCTGCGGCGACGTGTCACGCTGCTGGCGGCGGTTCTCTACATGCCGCTGATCTTGCTGGGCTATGAGTTGTATCTGCACGGCCCCACCGCGTGCGTCGCTGGGCCGCTCTGCTCGCTAGTCGGCGCGCCCGCGCTGACGCAGGCGTTCTTCATCGCGCTGGGGTTTGGCCTGCTCTACTTCGTCGGCGTGCGCCCGCTCGCGACGTTGCTCGACGAACGCCAGCCCACACGCTCCGAGGTAGCGCAGGCGCTGCGGCAGGCTGTGCGCTATGAGGTGATCCGCCCGCTGCTGGCGATCTTCGGCGGTGTGATCGCGCTGACGCTGCTCGTGGGCTTCATCGCACGGACACTCACGCTGCCCGCCTTCGTGCTCGGCGCTGGTGTCGCGGCGCTGCTGCTCTGGCTGGCGGCGGCTGGCGAGCCGTAGCCTGGGGGAGACAACAATGCCGACCATGCGCGTCAACGACATCCAGATGTATTACGAGCTACATGGCGCGGGCGAGCCACTGACGCTGATCGCCGGGCTTGCAGCCGACATCTCTGAGTGGGATGCGATCATTCGCGGGCTGGCCCAACACTACCAGGTCATCGCGCTGGATAACCGTGGCGCCGGTCGTACCGACAAACCAGATATCCCCTACACGGTCGAGATGATGGCTGAGGATACCTTTGGGCTTTTGCAGGCGCTCGCCATCGAGCGAACACATGTCGTCGGCTGCTCGCTAGGTGGGCGCATCGCCCTGGCGTTGGCGCTGGCGCATCCAGAGCGGATCGACAAATTAGCGCTCGTTTCCACCTCCGCAAGTCGGCCAAAGCGGCCCTGGTGGTTTGGCCTGGCTGGCCTCGCCTCCAGCGCGCCCATCCTCAGAAGCAAATACCCGCAGCCACGCTATGCCTTTCTACGCCAGCTCCAGGCGTCGTCCGCGTTCAACTGCCTGGCCCGATTGCAGGAGATTCACCTCCCAACGCTCATCCTGCACGGCAAGCGCGATCAGGTCGCGCCGTATGCGCTCGCCGAGGAGTTGCGCGCTGGCATCGCTGGCTCAACGCTGCTCGCGTTTGATGGCGGCCACATCTTCTTCCTGATGCGTGAACGGCAGCGCTTCCTCGATGCGGTAGCGGCGTTCCTGAGGCAGTAGGCGCTCAGCGAGTGGCTGTGAGAGTGGCTGTGGCGCCCCGACGGACGGTTCACCTGTCTGGCGAGAGGACGCGCGATGCCGTACAATGACCGCGATACGCGCCCGGCGGCATGCGCCCGATCAGCGCGCGTCTCTCTCCACGCGGCGGAGGGAGCAGGGGTGGGCATCCCACCTGCGAGGGGCAGAGCATGGAGCAACTCACCAATCTCGTCATCTCGGAAGGCGAGCTGACCAATATCGCTCGTGTCCTGGGGCGGCTTGCGCTCGATACTGGCGCGAGCTACACGATCCTGCTCGACAAGAGCGGGCAGCTCATCGCCTCACATAGCCAGCAGGGCCAGCAGAGTCAGCGCGATCTGACGGCGCTCGGCGCGCTGATGGCCGGGGCTTTCTCCTCGTCGCGCCAGGTCGCCGAGATTCTCGGCGAGAGCGACTTTCGCACCATCTTGCAGCAGGGCGTGCAAGAGTGCATTCTGAGTAACCTGATCGGCGATCAGTGGCTGTTGGTGGTGGTCTTCGACAAGCAGACGCATGTGGGGTTGGTCAAGGTGCTGGCGAAAAAGGCTTGCGATGAGATGGAGCGCGTGCTCGACCGTGTGCGCCACGGCGCCTCGCAAGCGCGACAGCAGGTGGTGAATGTGCAGTTCCGCAGTGAGGTGGCGAATACCATTGACTCGCTCTTTCAAGACTAGCGGTGGCGTCATCGCAGCGCGGGCGCCTGGAGTAGGTGACGCATGGCGCTGATCAATGTCGCCAAACGCGAGATACAGTGTAAGATCGTTTACTATGGCACGGGTTTCTGCGGGAAGACGACAAACCTGCAATACATCCATAGCCATGCGCCGCAACCTGCGCGAGGCGATCTGCTCTCCATCGCCACCGAGAGCGAGCGCACCCTCTTCTTCGACTTCCTGCCTCTCGACCTGGGACAGGTGCATGGCTTCCGCGTGCGGTTCGCGCTCTACACGGTGCCGGGGCAGGTGCTCTACGAACGCACCCGCGTCGCCGTGCTCAACGGCGTGGATGGCATCGTCTTCGTCGCCGACTCCTCGCCGGAGAAGCTGGAGGAGAACTTCCAGAATCTGCTCGAACTGGAGATGAATATGCGCCGCATGCACAGGGACCTCGGCTCGTTCCCGTTCATCATGCAGTGGAACAAGCGCGATCTCCCTGGCGCCGTCCCCGTCTCCACGCTCGACCGCTATCTGAATCGCCGCCGCGCGCCCGCGTTCAGCGCGTCGGCGCTCACTGGCGAGGGCGTCTTCCCGACGCTGCGGGCAATCTGCAAGGCGGTCATGGGCAGCCTGTAGTGTGCGCTCATCGCGGCGCTGAGTATGTTGAGTCTTTCGAGGAGCAGAGGTATGCGCGCCATCATCAGCGTGGACAACAAGCAGGGGATCGAGGCCTTCGCAGCCGGGCTGGCGCAGCAGGGCGTCGAGATCTTCTCGACTGGCAATACCATGCGGGCGCTAGAAAACGCTGGCGTGCCGGTGCGCTCGATCTCCGACCTGACAGGCTTCCCGGAGATTCTGGGCGGGCGCGTGAAGACGCTGCACCCTGCCGTCCATGCTGGCGTGCTGGCGCGCCGCGACGACCCCGCGCACATGGAAGAATTGCAGCGGCATGGCATGCAGCCGATTGATCTGGTGGTCTGCAACCTCTACCCGTTCAACGAGACGGTCGCGCAGCCTGGCGTCACGCTGGAGGACGCCGTCGAGAAGATAGATATTGGCGGGGTGACGTTGTTGCGCGCCGCCGCGAAGAATTTCGCCTCGGTGACAGTGGTTGCGCGGCCCGAAGACTACGAGGAGACGCTGATCGAGCTGGAGACGACCGGCGCGATCAGCCTCAAAACCCGCCGACGGCTGGCGACCATCGCCTTCCAGTTGACCGCGCTCTACGATACGGCCATCACGGCCTACCTGCGCCGTGGCCAGGAGGAAGCCGCCTTCCCGGAGATGTTGACGTTGGGTCTGCGCCGCCTGCGCAAGCTACGTTATGGCGAGAATCCGCATCAGTCGGCGGCGTTCTATGGCTGGGCGCAGAATCATGGCGGGCTGGATGAGCGCGCCGATGAGGCGACCGAGACGCCTGGCGTCGCGCCTGCCAGCGCCAGCATCGCAGGGTCGCACATGCTGCATGGCAAGGAGCTTGGCTACAATAATCTGCTCGATCTCGACGCGGCTCTGGCCGCCGTCGCCAGCTTCAGCGCGCCCACTACGGTCATCATCAAGCACACGAATCCCTGTGGGCTGGCGTGTGGCGATACGCTGGCGCAGAGCTACACCCGCGCGCATGCAGGCGACCCCGTCTCAGCCTATGGTGGCATCGTCGGCTTCAACCGCGAGGTGGATGAGGCGACCGCGACCGAGGTGTCGCAGCTCTTCTATGAAGCGATCATCGCGCCGAACTATACGCCAGCGGCGCTCGAACTGCTGACGAAGCGCAGGAATCTCCGCCTGTTGGCGACCAATGCGCCGATTGGCCCAGCGTCGCCCGCGAGCCTGGCCGCCAATGCGTTTGACCTGAGCCGGATGGATGCGCGGCGCATCAGCGGCGGCCTGCTCATCCAGACCGCCGATGTGGCCAGCGATCTGGATGCTCAGCGCAAGGTCGTGACCGAGCGTGAGCCGACACTGGAGGAGCTGACCGATCTGCTCTTTGCCTGGAAGGCCGTGCGCCATGTGAAGTCGAATGCGATTGTGCTGGCGAAGAACCTGATGGTCATCGGCGTGGGCGCCGGGCAAATGAGTCGCGTCTACAGCGTGCAGATCGCGGTGGAGCGAGCGGGCGAACGCTCGCGGGGCAGTGTGCTGGCCTCCGACGCCTACTTCCCATTCCCGGATAGCGTGGAGACGGCGGCCAAAGCGGGCGTCACGGCGATCATCCAGCCGGGCGGCTCGATCCGCGATATTGAGTCGATCAAGATGGCCAACAACTACGGCATCGCGATGATCGTCACCGGGCAGCGGCATTTCCGCCACTAGCCAGCCTGCTTGGCAGAACGGGCGGGTTGCCTCGCGCGCTGAGATTGCCTATACTGGCGCCACTGGCGTCGCCAGGCATGCAACGTTGGCATGCAATCGGCGTAGAGATGGCAGATGGTTCCCAGCGCGGAGAACGCGCGCCTGAAAAGTGAGCAGTGACATGGCAGTGTCTGACAACACGAGTTCTTCGTCTGAGCAGCCTACATCGTCCGCGACCCAGGCGGTCGCAGTGGGCGGCGGGCAGCGGCGCGCTGGCAAGCTGGGCAGGCGCGCGCTGGTAGGCGTCGCAGTGGTGAGTGTCTGCGCGGCAGGCGTCGCGCTCACCCCGACCGCCGAGCATCTGGCGCAGCAGGTCGGCCAGGAGGCGATAGACCAGGCCTACGCCGCCGGCATCGCCGCTGGCCGCCAGGCGTTGCTCGGCGAGCTTGCGCAGCTCGAAGGCGTGCCGATAGACGCTGCCATCGAGGTCGCGCAGGTGACGCGGCTCGCGGTGCTCTATATTGTCCGACCGATCGCGCAGCTCTTCGCCACCATCGCCGGTGACGCGCTCGGCGGATTCGTCGCCGCCATCTCCAGCGCGCAGGATCATCTGGCGACCATCAATATCCATATCTCGCAGCTCGATCAACTCAAGTCGCTGCTTACACAATGGCAGCAGGGTGTGCAGCAGTTGCCCATCGCGCTGACCCAGTACGCCACAGCCGATATTGACAGCGCGGAGAACTATCTCAAGGGACTCAAGAAGCAGATTCAGCAGCAGTCCAACAGCGCCAAATAGCGCAGGCAGGCTCAGCGGCGAAGGAGCGCCAGTCGTCGTCTGCGGCAGGTCGTGCGCCGAGCTTTCCAGCGCGCGGCTTCCACGCCCGCAGTCAGCCCCATCCGCGTTGTATACTGTGGAGAAGGGGCGCGCGCTCCAGAGTGCGCGCCCTCATGGTGTCTCTGTGGCCCCGCGCAGTCGGGGCCAGAGCGCGCGTCGCCCGACGCCGCCACGCGCAGCCCGATGGGGAGAGCGAGCATGCCCGACTTTCAGGTCGTCGCCCCATTTCAGCCGACAGGCGACCAACCTACGGCCATTGAGGAGCTTGTCGAGAGCGTCCAGAGCGGCGCCCACTACCAGACCCTGCTCGGTGTGACGGGGAGCGGCAAGACGTATACCGTCGCCCAGGTTGTCGAGCGTTTGCAGCGCCCAACGCTGGTGCTGGCGCCGAACAAGACGCTGGCGGCGCAGCTCTACGCCGAGTACAAGGAGTTCTTCCCCAATAACGCCGTCGAGTACTTCGTCAGCTACTACGATTACTACCAGCCAGAAGCCTACATCCCACGTAGCGATACCTATGTCGAGAAGGAGAGCCAGCTCAACGAGGAGATCGAGAAGCTGCGGCTCTCCGCCACCCGCAGCCTCTTCGAGCGGCGCGACACGCTGATCGTCGCATCCGTCTCGTGCATCTACGGCCTCGGCTCGCCAGAGGAGTATGGCGAGGTGGTGCTGTCGCTCAAGGTTGGCGAGACACGCCGCCGCGACCGCATCTTACGCTGGCTCACCGACATCCAGTATGAGCGCAACGATACCAACTTCGTGCGCGGCAAGTTCCGCGTGCGCGGCGACACCCTCGAAATCTACCCCTCCTACGAAGACCTCGCCATGCGGATCGAGTTCTTCGGCGATGAGATCGAGCGCATCGTCGAGATTGACCCGCTGACCGGTGAAGTGCTGGGCAATCGCCAGCGTTTCGACATCTACCCGGCGAAACACTGGGTGACGACACAGGAGCGCCTGAATACCGCTATCACCAAGATCGAGGCGGAGCTGGCCGAGCGGCTGAGCGAGCTGGAGCGTGAGGGCAAGCTGCTCGAAGCGGCTCGCCTGCGCCAGCGCACCAACTTCGACATCGAGATGCTGCGTGAGACGGGCATCTGCTCTGGCATCGAGAACTACTCGCGCCACCTCGCCGGGCGTGGGCCAGGCGAGCAACCCTGGACGCTGCTCGACTACTTCCCGCCTGACTTTCTGATGGTGGTGGATGAATCGCATGTCGCGCTGCCACAGGTGCGTGGCATGTTCAACGGCGACCGCGCGCGCAAGCAGGTGCTGGTGGATTACGGCTTTCGCCTGCCCTCCGCGCTGGACAATCGCCCGCTGACCTTTGCCGAGTTCCTCGATCATCTCAGTCAGGCGGTCTTCGTCTCGGCGACGCCCGGCCCCTTCGAGTATGAGCACAGCACGGTCGTGGCCGAGCAGATCATCCGCCCGACCGGTGTGCTCGATCCGCTCATCAGCGTGCGCCCGACGGAGGGGCAGATTGATGATCTGCTCGCGGAGATTCGCCACCGGACGGAGAACGGCCAGCGCGCCCTCGTGACCACGCTGACCAAGAAGATGGCGGAAGACCTGGCCGACTACCTGCAAGAGATGGGCGTCAAAGTCCACTATCTGCACTCGGAGATCGAGACCATCGAGCGCATCGAGATTCTGCGCGACCTGCGGCTGGGAGTTTATGATGTGGTGGTCGGCATCAACCTGCTGCGCGAGGGCCTCGATCTGCCAGAGGTTTCGCTGGTGGCGATTCTCGACGCCGATAAAGAGGGCTTCCTGCGCTCAGCGGGGTCGCTGATTCAGACGATCGGTCGCGCCGCGCGCCATATCGAGGGGACGGTCATCATGTACGCCGACCGCGTTACCGATTCGATGCGCCGTGCGATCGATGAGACGAACCGCCGCCGCGAGATTCAGCAGCGCCACAATCTGGACCATGGCATCACGCCGAGGGGCATCAAGAAGGATGTGCGCGCGCTCTCCGATCGTTTCCGCCCGGCCGAGCGCGAGGACGAAGCGGCGGATGCGCTCTCGCTGGCCACGCTGCCCAAAGACGAGATCGCACGCATGATTAAGGCGCTGGAGTCGCAGATGAAACAGGCGGCGAAGGCGCTGGAGTTCGAGAAGGCCGCGCAACTGCGCGACCAGGTCGTCGAACTGCGCCGGGCGCTGGTGGAATGAGCGCTGCGCCGTATAGACCGGTGGGAGATTCGCATGACTGACCGGAAAGAAGACGCCACCTACGACGCCTATCTGCTGCGCTACCCAGATGGCTCGTGGCTGGGGCAACTGGCCGACCTGCCAGGCGCCTATGCGACGGGCGCCACGCAGGATGAGGCGATGGCGCGGCTCACGGCGGCGATTCCGGGCTACTTCGCCTGGCTCAGCCAGCATGACGAATATACGCCGACGACGCATAGCGTGGCGCATGTCGTCGTGCGCGAGTCCGTGGAGGCGCCGCCAGACCCGACGCCAGGGCTGGGCGCATTCTTCGCCGATGACGCGCAGCCGGTGAGCGATGAAGACCTCGATTGGTGGCTCGCGGCGCTCGGTTGGGCCTATGAGGACCTCCAGGCGCAGGCGCAGCGGACGCCAGCCGCCACGCGCCGCGATGCGCTGCTCGCTGCGGTGGCGCAGGCGCAGGCGACGTTTGTGGCGCTGGCTACTGCGGGAGCCCAGGTCGAGCAGATTCCGCAGGCGCCCGCTGGTGATCCGCTGGGTCGGTTGGCGGCGGCGCGTGACGCGGCGGTCAACGCGCTGCGTGCGACGAACGCCGAGCAGCGCGCCACCGTGCGCGAGGTGACGGGACAGCGCTGGTCGGTGCGGCGCGGCCTGCGCGAGAGCGTGCTGCTCGTGCGCCGCGCGACAGATGACCTCGCGGCGCAGGCGTGAGGCTGGAGGCATGACAAACCCATGGCTGTAGACTCGATGGCGACCGGCGTACAGGCGCGACCGGCGCGCTACCCCAGCTACCTCGCGCTGCATGAGACCGGCGAACTGGCCCGCCGCGCCGATGAAGCGTGGGAACTGCTCCGTTGCTGCACCGTCTGCCCGCAGAACTGCCCGGTGAATCGCATCGCGGGCAAAACGGGCGCCTGCCATTCGGGAACGGACATCATCGTCGGCTCGTGGAATCTCCATCGGCGCGAGGAGCCGCCCATTAGCGGCACAGGCGGCGCTGGCACGATCTTCTTCGGTGGCTGTCAGGCGCGCTGCTCCTATTGCCAGAACTACTGGCTGAGTCAGATGGGCAATGGCATCCGTGTGGGGCCAGAGCGGCTCGCCGAGATGATGCTCTACCTTCAGCGCAAGGGCGCCCACAACATCGATCTGGTGACGCCGACGCACTTCGTGCCGCAACTGCTCAAGGCGCTCGTGATCGCCGCCGACAAAGGGCTACACATCCCGATGGTCTACAACTGCGCGGGCTATGAGCACCTGCATGTCCTCAAGCTGCTCGACGGCGTGATCGACATCTACCTGCCCGACGCGAAGTACGCCGACAACAAAGAGGCGATGCGTACCTCGAAGATGCACCACTATGTGGAGTTCAATCGCGCGGCGCTCAAGGAGATGTATCGGCAGGTGGGCGGCCTGCAACTGGATGAGCATGGCATCGCCACGCGCGGCCTGATCGTGCGTCACCTGGTGATGCCCAACGGCCACGCTGGCACGCGCGAGGTGCTGACCTGGATCGCCGAGGAGGTGGGTCTCGACATCGGGCTGAGCGTGATGGACCAGTATTTTCCCGCCTACAAGGTGGTGGGCGACGCGGAACTGGGTCGTCGGCTGACCTGGCGCGAGTATCGCGAGGCGCTGGATGTGGTGGAGGAGTTGCCGTTCGAGCACCTGTTTTTGCAGGAGGACCTCGCCCAGCTCGATCAGACGAGCGATATCTAACGCGGCTAGCTTGCGGGGGCTGGCAAATCGGCCTGCAGTTTGCTGTGAGTCTCCATAGCGCATGAAGCGACGCCGCTTTTCCCACGTGGGAGGGGCGGCTTCATCGCGCCAGCGCCGGGCGCGCGCCGTAGGATGGCTGCGGTTGGCGCCAGTGGCCGCATCTCACGGTATGCGCCAGACCCCGCGCGCTGGCGTTGGCGCTGCGCCACAATCGTGTATACAGCAGTGGGCGCAAGGGCCAACCCGTGTTACAATACTTGATGGCGCTGGCGACGGCGCGTGATCGAGACTCGCGGGAGTCTCTCACTTCCGATGGAGGAGCTATGAGCGATACGGCCACATTGAGTCGGCTTTTCGCTACCATCGAGTCAGACCTGGAGGTCGTGGACCGCGAGTTCCAGCGACGCGCCAGCTCCGGACTTGAGATTATGAACGCCGCCGCCGCTCATGCCATGAGTTCCCCGGGCAAGCGTCTGCGCACCGCGCTGACGCTCTTCTCTGGCAAGCTCTTCACCTACGATTTCAGCAAGTTGCTGCCGCTCAGTGTCGCCTTTGAGATGACGCATCTGGCGACGCTCGTGCATGATGACATCATCGATCGCGCCGACACGCGACGGGGCATCCCGACGGTCAACGCGCGCTATGGCGACCAGGTTGCGATTCTCCTGGGCGACTACCTCTTCGCCAAGACAGCCGGGCTGATCGCCGATGTTGGCGATTTCCGCATTGACCGTCTCTTCTCGGACACCGTGGCGACCGTCAGCGAAGGCGCCATCATCGAACTGCTCTCGGCGCGGCGCATGGATGTCTCAATCGAACACTATCTGGAGCGCGTCAATCGTAAGACCGCCTGCCTGATCGGCGCGTGCTGCAAGGGTGGCGCCATCGTCAGCGGGGCCTCAGACGCGCAGATTGCGCTGGCGCACGACTATGGGCTGAATCTGGGCATCGCCTTCCAGATCATCGATGATGTGCTCGACTACACCGGCTCAGAGCAGAGCATCGGCAAGCCCGCTGGCAACGATATCCGCCAGGGCCTCGTGACGGCGCCGCTGATCTTTGCGCTGCGCAACGAACACAATGGGCGGATGGAGCAGGCGCATCGGCTGCTACAATCTGACACGCCGAGCGACGACGATGTGACGGCTGTCGTGCGCTGGGTCAACGCGAGCCTGGGCATCGAGGAGTCGCTGGCGCTGGCGCGTCAATACGCCGCGCGCGCGCAGGCGCTACTCACCGAGTTGAATGACTCGGCGGACCGCCAGGTGCTCGTGGAGCTGGTTGAGTTTGTGCTTGCGCGCAGCCGCTGACGGCGCATCGTTCTCGCCTCAGGCTTCAGTCTTGCAGCCAGGCTATGGAGGGTTCTCTAGCGCTATGGGTTCATCCGTTCCCACGCCAGACCTGAGCGCGCGATTCGACGCCGCCGGAGGCAAGCCAGCGTATGTCCGTTCGATGTTCGACCGCATCGCGCGCGTCTATGACCTGATGAATCGCTTGATGACAGGCGGCATGGATGGCCGCTGGCGCGAGTTCGCGGCGCGGCAGGTGGCGCTGCGGTCGGGCGAGCGTGCGCTGGACCTCGGCTGCGGCACTGGCGATATGGCCATCGCGGTCGCGCGGCGCAGCCCGCCCGATTCCCAGATCGTCGGCGTCGATTTCTCTGAGGGCATGCTCGCGGTCGGGCGCGAGAAGATACAGCGCCTGGGCCTGAGCGAGCGCATCGAACTGAAGCAGGGCGACGGCCAGCGCCTCGACATTGCGGATGGCGCCTTCGACGCGGTATGCTCGGCCTGGGTTGTGCGCAACCTCGGCGACATTCCCGCTGGCTTCCGCGAGATGCGCCGCGTGACGCGGGCTGGCGGGCGCGTGGTCTGCCTGGAGATGAGCCATCCCCATCACCTCATCTTCAACTGGGGGTTTCATCTCTACTTTGACCGCCTCGTGCCACTGCTGGGCAGGGTGATCGGCAGAAGCTTCGACGCTTACAGCTATCTGCCCTCCTCGGTCGTCTCGCATCCAGACGCGCCCGCGCTGAAGGGCATCATGGAGCGGGCAGGGTGGGCCGACGTGCGCTATTACTATTTGCTGGGCGGTGTGGTCGCCGTCCATGTGGCGACAAACCCGGCGGCGCGCTAGCAGCAGAGGCGACGGGATGAAGGAAGGATTGACGGCGGATGGCCACGGCTTCATACCCGACTGACGCCAGCGATGATGCACCTGAACAGACGGCGCCCGATGCGCCTGAGCGCCAGTGGCGCGCGCCCGCGCTGACGGAGATCACGCCAGAGGGCGCGCGGCTGCTCGTCACGCCGATTGGGCCGGGCGTGGTGGCGAAGGTTCGGCTGAACACACCGCGCGACACCTGGCGCTGGCTCTGGAAAGATTCGCTCACTCGTGTGGCGCCGTTTCTGGCGGCGGCATGGGCGTGGTCGCGTTTCTCGCGCGCTGGCGCTGGCGCGATTGGCCTCCGCCGCGATGGCTGGCTGGGCGATGCGCTGCTGGGCGTCGCCGTCGGTCTGCCGCTGGCGCAGATCAGCGCGGTGTTCCGTCGCGAGGTCGCGCCGGGCTATCGCCTGCCCACGCCCGCCGACCACGCCTTCCAGTCCACCTACTACTTCGCCCTCAATGCGCCAGCGGAGGAACTCTTCTGGCGCGGCATCGTCCAAACGCTGGTGATTCGCGGGCTGCGGCGCATTCCGGGCGTGCGGCGCGGCGCGGGGCTGTTCGGCTGGGCGAGCGTCACGGCGGCGTTCGGCGCCTACCATCGGCTGGGTGGCTGGAGTTGGCGCTCGATCATCGGTGTCACCGCCGCTGGTGGTCTGTTTGGCGCGCTGTATGCGCTGCCGAAACGCAGATCCATGCTGCCTGCCATCATCGCGCATGGATTCGCCACCGCTGGCTTTCTCAACTGGGGCGACGCCGCGCTGCATGCGCGTCACATCGGTCGCCTGCGCGCGGATCTCCAGCGAAAGGGAACTCGCGGGTAACAGCGACGCTTGTCGAGGGCGTACAATGCGACGTGCGCTATGTGCGCGCAGGAGCGTCTGCAAGGCTGGAGCCGCTCGCCCTCTCGCACTGGTACGGACGGCCCATCGGCGTTGGCGCCGACAGTCAGGCCATGTTATTTTGGAGCGGCGCCGTCGTCAGAAACAGCAGATACAGGAACGGCGCTCTGCGCTGAGGCGGCGCGGGCAGCGCACGCTGTCTGCGCCTGGTAAGAGATGTATGCGTCTGAGAGCTGAGGAACGATGAGGCAGTCTGTCGCAGCCACCAGTTATGATTCCGCCCGCACCCGGTTCCAGGCGGTGGTCGAAGCGCAGGAGCTGTGGCGCTACCGCTCGCTCGTCCGCAATCTGGTCTCGCGCGACCTCAAAGTGCGCTACAAACGCTCGGCGCTCGGCTTCGTCTGGGTGACGCTCAACCCGCTGCTGACCACGATCGTGCTCTCGATCGTCTTCTCCTTCCTCTTCAGTACCAGGCAACCCCATTTTCCCGTCTTCGTGCTCGGTGGGCTGATCATCTGGAATCTCTTCGCCCAGGGCACGGTCGCGGCGATGTCCAATCTGGTCGGCAATGGCGGCACGCTGCGGCGCATGTACATCCCCCCTAGCGTCTTCGTCGTCTCGGCGGTCGGCAGCGCGCTGGTCAACCTGTTCTTCACCATCATCCCGCTCTTTCTGATCGCCCTCGCGCTGCAGGCGCCGCTCAGCCTGACCTGGCTCTACGTCCCGGTCGCCTGTGTGCAGATGATGCTCTTCACGCTGGGCGTCGGCCTGGTCATCTCCACGCTGGTCGTCTTCTTCAACGATGTCATGGAGATGTATCTGGTGATCCTGACCGCCCTCAACTATCTGACGCCAGTCTTCTATCCCATCAGCATCCTGCCGCCCTGGCTGCAAAAGCTGGAGGCCTTTAATCCGCTGTACCTGTTCGTCTCGACGGCGCAGAAGGCGGTCGTCGGCACGGCGGTGTCCGGCCCCTCCATCCCCGATCTCAAGGTGCAACTGGTCAGTTGGGCGGCGGCGCTGCTCGCCCTCACCATCGGCTGGCTGCTGTTTACGCGAACGGAGGGCCGGTTTGCTTACCACTTCTAACTCGCCCGATTCTCACGACTCGCCCGACTCCCGCGACAATCGCGGCGCGCAGGGCGCGCAGGGCGCGACTGGCGGCGTGAACGGCGGTGGGCGTGGCGGTGGGCGTGGCGGCGTACGCGCGGCGAATAGCGCGGGCAGCGCGCGCTTCGCCGCCAACGCCGTCACGGCGGGCGCGCCCGCGCTCGAACCTTCGCCCAACGACGCGATCCTCGTCTCCGGCGTCTCGCTGCGCTACCGCATGCCCACCGAACGCATCACCTCGCTCAAAGAGCAGGTGATTCGCACCATCACCCGGCGCACGGTCGGCTACAACGAGTTCTGGGCGCTGCGCAACATCAACCTGCGCATCCCCTTCGGCGACTCCGTCGCGCTGGTCGGACGCAACGGCGCGGGCAAAAGCTCGCTGCTCAAAGTCATCGCGCGCGTGATCGCGCCGACGAGCGGGCGCGTGGTGGTGCGCGGCAGCATCGCGCCGATCATCGAGTTGGGCGCGGGCTTCCATCCCGAGCTGACTGGCCGCGAGAACATCTTCCTCAACGGCGCGATGCTCGGCGTCTCCGAGGCGGCGATGAAGCGCAAATTCGACAGCATCGTCGACTTCAGCGAGCTGGAGGCGTTCATCGACTCGCCGCTGCGCACCTACTCGTCGGGCATGACGGCGCGGCTGGCGTTCTCGGTCGCCGCCGAGGCCGACCCGGAGGTGCTGATCATCGACGAAGTGCTCTCGGTGGGCGATGAGGCGTTCCAGAAGAAGTGCCAGGACCGCATGATCGGCTTCCGCGAGCGTGGCATCACGATCCTGTTCGTGACCCACGGCCTCGATGTCGCGCACAAGATCTGCCAGCGGGCGGTGTGGATCGAGGAGGGACGCGCGATCTACAGCGGGCCGACGCAGAAGGTCGTGGCGATGTTCCGCGAGAGCATGGAGTTCGAGACCTCGCTCTCCGCCACCCAGAAGCGCCAGGTCGTCCAGGTGAAGCGTTGATGCGCCGGGGCCAGACACACAGCGTGATGCGCCATCGGCGCGCATGTCGGCCCCAGGCGCGGATGGGTAGGGCCTAACCAGTGACAGCGAACACGAACCAGGCGGCGAACATGGACGCGGCGCCGCCAGCCTTCGAGACCCCGCGCCGCCCCGAAGACGCCTCGCCGCCACCTGCGGAGCCTGCGGCGATGGAGCAGCGCTATGAAGCTGAAATCACCGCCATCGAGGATGATCTGCTTGGCGAGATCGAGCAGCTGCAACGCGACGCGGCGGCGCGGGAGCGCGCCCTGCTCGCAGAGCGCGACGCCTATCGGGCGCAGCTCGAGTTCGCCACCAGCACGAAGGCCTGGCGCGCCTCAACCACCTACTGGCGCGCGCGGGAGCGTGGGCTGGGCGGCGTGGGCTGGCTGGCGGGCCAGTTAGGCGCGTATCTGCTGCGGGTCGGCTACCACCTCGGCGTTCCCTATCCACTGCGCCGCGACCTCTGGTATCGCCGCCACACCGGCAGTAGCTATCGCAGCTACTTCCGCGCGCTCGGCGCCAGTGACGAGAGCGTGAGCGCCGCGCCCCAGGTGGATTCTGCCGACCTGGCGCAGGTGCGCAAGGCTGTCGGGCCAGACATCCTCTGCTTCTCAGCGGCGGCGTGGGACGCCAGCGACGCGCAGCGCCATCGGCTCGCGCTGGAGTTCGCCCGCGCGGGACATCGTTGCCGCTGGGTCAGTCCGCAGCTAGCGCCCGCGCGCGTGGAGCAGGCGGCGACGCGCGTGGTCCATGCGCAAGGCGAGGCCAGTGGCGCGGCTATCGAGGAGATCACGCTGCCGGGCGATGGCAGTGATATCAGCGTGAAGCCAGTCTTTCGCAGGTCCGCGCTGCGCCATGCGCTCGCCGCCCTGACAGACTATTGCTTCGCGCATGATCTGCGTGAGGTCGCCTGCGTCGTGCAGCATCCCGGCTGGGAGCCAATGGTTGAGGCGCTGCGGCGGCGCTATGGCTGGAAGGTCATCTATGACCTCGCCGAGGACGATGAGCAGGCGGATGCGCGGTTGCGGCGGCTGCTCGCGGGTAGCGACCTCATCATCACCAGCGCGCCTGTGCAGCGCGAGCGGCTGCTGGCGCAGGGCGACCGGCAGCCGGCCAGCGTTGTCGCGCTCAACGGCGATGACGGCGAGCCAACGCGCTCATCAGCGCTGTGCATGGACTCTATGGCCGCGCGACCATCATCATCGTGACCTATCGCAATCTTGACAAGACACGGCAAACCATCAAGAGTGTGCTGGAGAAGACGCGCTACCCCAACTACGAGGTATTGCTGGTGGATAACGGTGGCAAGCCAGCCATTCAGCAGTATGCCCGCGCGCTGGCGGAGCGCTTCCCCGGCGTGGCGCGCTATATCTTCAATGCCAGCAATCTGGGGTTCGCGGGCGGCAACAACGTTGGCCTGCGCGTGGCGGAGGAGAGCGATTACATCGTGTTGCTCAACGATGATGTGATCGTGACGGCTGGCTGGCTGGGCGGCCTGATCCGCTCTCTGGATGGCGACGAGCGCATTGGCCTGGTCGGCCCGGTCACGAACTCCTGCGGCAATGAGGCGCGTATCGCGGTAGACTATACCGATGTCGCGCAGGTAGACGCCTTCGCGCGCCGCTATACGCGCGAGCATGACGGCGAGAGCTTCGATATCGCTGTGCTGGCGATGTATTGCCTCGCCATGCGCCAGGCGACGTGCGCCGAGCTGGGTGAACTGGATGAGCGGTTTCGCGCAGGAACGTTCGAGGACGATGATTACGCCGTTCGCGCGCACAACGCCGGATACCGTGTCGTCTGCGCCGAGGATGTCTATGTGCATCACTTTGGCAGCTCGTCTTTTGGCAAGATGACCGAGGAGGCGCAGGCGCAACTCTTCGACACGAATCGCGCGCTGTTCGAGCAGAAATGGGGGGTGGCCTGGCGCCCCCATAAGTACCGCGAGGGTTAACAACATCTGCCCTGGCGGTACATGAATAGGGCGATTCAGTTCGCTGAGGATGGGGCATGACGCAACATGCCTGTACACTGAGAGCACAGACGATCTATCGCGACTATAGAGGAGCTAGCGGGCTGGCTATGCGGCCCTCTGCAACGATCGAGCGAGGCGCGCGACACAGGGTATCAGGAGTTTGCATCGGCTCACATCAGGAGCGACGTGGGTCAGGAACGCCACCGAACACGATGAGGGGACAACTATGAAGGGGCTAATCCTGAGTGGGGGGAAGGGGACCCGGCTACGCCCGCTGACGTATACCCGCGCCAAGCAATTGCTGCCGCTGGCGAATCGCCCGGTGCTGTTCTATGCCATTGACGCGCTGGTCGAGGCGGGCGTCTCGGAGATTGGCATCATCGTCGGCGATACCTATGCCGAGATCAAAGAAACCGTCACCCGCTCCTCCGATTGGGGCGATGACGTCTCCTTCGAGTTCATCCACCAGCCAGAGCCACTGGGGCTGGCGCATGCGGTCATCACGGCGGAGCCATTCCTCGGCTCAGAGCCATTCGTGATGTTTCTGGGCGATAATCTCATCGGCGATTCACTGGCGCCGATGGTGCGCGAATTTCTGGGCGCCGAGAAACGCTATGCCTCGCAGATTCTGCTCAAGCAGGTCGCCAACCCCTCGCAGTTCGGTGTCGCCGAGTTGCAGCCGGGCGCGCCAGATGAGACGCCTGGCGCGGCAGTGCAGGTGCGCCGACTGATCGAGAAGCCGCAAGACCCGCCCTCAGACCTGGCGCTGGTGGGAGTCTACTTCTTCGACGAGCGCATCCACCTGGCGACCCATGCGATCAAGCCTTCGGCGCGTGGCGAACTGGAGATCACCGACGCTATTCAGTGGTTGATCGACCAGCGACACGCCGTCAAGGCCAGTGTCCTCGATAGCTACTGGATTGATACGGGCAAGATGGAGGACATCCTTGACGCGAATCGTCAGGTGCTCCAGCGGCTCTCGTCTTCGAGCGCGCCAGACGCCCAGATTGGCCCGGATGTCACGCTGCATGGCTGTGTCGTCGTGCAGGCAGGCGCCTGCATCGAGAACAGCGTCATTCGCGGGCCAGCCATCATCGGCGAGCGCGCTATCATTCGCAACGCTTATATTGGGCCGTTCACCTCGGTCTATCACGACGCGGTGATCGAGGGCAGCGAGGTCGAGTTCAGCATCGTGCTGGAGCACGCGCGCATCAGCAATGTGCAGGCGCGCATAGACCAGAGCCTGATTGGGCGCTATGCGGAGGTCTATACCTCGCCGCCACGGCCCAAGTCGCACCGGCTGATGCTCGGCGACCATAGCACGGCAGGTCTGATGCCGCGGTAGGCGAGAGTTGCACGCACAAGCGATCTAGCAGATACAGGAGAGCAACTGAGTGATGACTCCACGCAGAGTTCTGGTGACAGGCGCCGCCGGATTTATCGGATCGGCGTTCGTTCGCTACATCATGCGGACGCTGCCCGATGTCGAGATCGTGGCCTTTGACAAACTCACCTACGCGGGCAACCTCGAAAACCTCGCGGCTGTCGCCGACGACCCGCGCTATAGCTTTGTTCAAGGGGATATCTGCGACGCCGCGCCTGTGCTGGCGAGTATGCGCGGCTGCGAGTGGGTGGTCAACTTCGCGGCGGAGACACACGTTGATCGCTCGATCATGGACCCCGGCGCCTTCGTGCGCACCGATGTCATCGGCGCCTATGTGCTGCTGGAAGCGGCGCGCAGCCTTGGCGTGGAGCGCTTCATCCAGATCAGCACCGATGAGGTCTATGGCAATGCCGAGGCGCCCTCAGGCGAGAGCCGACCGTCGGTCGAAACCGACGCGCTCAAGCCACTCTCGCCCTACGCCGCCAGCAAGGCTGGCGCCGACCGGCTGGCGTTCTCATACTGGGCGACCTATGATATTCCCGTCGTGGTGACACGCTGCTCGAACAACTTCGGCCCGTACCAGTACCCTGAGAAGCAGCTACCGCTCTTCATTACGAATGCGCTCGCCGGGCGCGCTATCCCCGTCTATGGCAATGGCGCGAACACCCGTGACTGGATTCACACCGACGACCATTGCGCGGCGCTGGTCGCCATCTTGCAGGCCCCGGCGGAGCAGGTGGTGGGCGAGGTCTTCAACATCGGCGCCAGCGAGGAGCGCAGCATCATCGAGAATGCGCGCAGCATTGTCGCGCTGACGGGCGCCTCCGAGAGCCTGATAACCTTCGTGCAGGATCGCCTCGGCCATGTGCGCCGCCATGCGGTGGATAGCTCGAAGATTCAGCGCGCGCTGGGTTGGCGCCCAACCGTCGCGTTTGACGAAGGCCTGCGCGAGACGGTCCACTGGTATCGCGACAACCCCGAGTGGCTCGCGCATGTGCTCGAACGGCGCGATGAGTTCCTGGGCGCCGCGCTGGCGCTGGGAACGAAGCCACAATAGCGACCGCCAGCGGGCGTGTGGGCAGCGCGGCGATATGGGCAGTGGATAGAGGCAAGCAGGGGGATTATGGCGACGCTTTGGGTGACGGGCGCGAATGGGGTGCTTGGCTCGGCGGTGACACGCCATGCCGTCGCGTCGGGCGCATATGAGCGCATCTGCGCGCTGGGCCACTCATCCGTCGGCCCGCGTGTCGCCGATTCGCCTGTCGAGTGGACGCCGCTGGACCTGCGCGACCACGCGGCCATCGAGCGGCTGGCGCGCGCCAGTCGCCCGGCGGTCATCATCAACTGTGGCGCGATGACCAACGTGGATGGCTGCGAAGACACCCCCGACCTGGCCTGGCAGATCAACGCCGAGGGGCCACGCGCGCTGGCGCAGATCGCGCGCGCGACGGGCGCCGCGCTGCTGCATGTCTCGACGGACTACGTGTTCCCTGGCGACGCGGAGCAACCCGGCCCCTATGCCGAGGGCGACCCGGTGCGCCCGGTCAGCGTCTATGGCCACTCGAAGCTGGGAGGCGAGCAGGCCATCGTAGAGGAACTGGGCGCAGAGCATCCCTGGCTGATCGCGCGAACCGCTATCGTGATCGGGACTGGCCCAAACCAGCGGCCAAACTTCGTCACCTGGCTGGCGCGCGAACTGCATGCCGGGCGCCGCGTGAAGATCGTGAACGATCAATACAACACGCCGACGCTCTCCGAAGACCTGGCGCGCTCGCTCCTCTGGAACGCGGCGGCGGGAACGACGGGCATCTATCATGCCGCTGGCCCAACTGATCTGGGGCGCCACGAGTGGGCGCTGGCTATCGCCGACCATTTTCAGCTCTCGCGCGACCTGATCGACTGGGTGACGAGCGACGAGTTGAAGCAGAAGGCGCGACGCCCGCTGCGGAGCGGTCTGCGCTGTGAGCGGTTGGCCGCCGACCAGAGGCGCGGCGCCCCGGTGTTCCTGGGCGCTATCGAATGCCTCGGCGCGATCGATTGGGGCCTGGATTTCTGACGCCGGGCGTGAGGGCGTGTTGAATGTGACGGCGGCGCCTGGGGCGTGGGCCGGGATGTTCATGGGAGGGTCATGTGGCCAAGGGATTGTGTCTCGTCACGGGCGGCGCAGGATTCATCGGCTCGCATCTGGTAGATGGCCTGCTCGACGCGGGCTATCCGGTGCGTGTGCTCGACGACCTCTCCACCGGCGACGAGGCCAATCTGCGGCGGCATCATGGCACGCTCAGGATTCTGCGCGGCGACCTGCGCGACCGCGACGCGGTGCGCGCGGCGATGAGCGGGGCCGAGGTCGTCTTCCATCTCGCCGCCATCTCCTCGGTGCAGCGCTCCATCGTGGACCCCGTTGAGAGCATCGACGTGAATGTGCGCGGCGCGATGCAGGTCTTGCAGGTGGCGCAGGAGAGCGGCGTCCGTCGGGTTATCATCGCCTCCTCGGCGGCGGTGTATGGCGACTCTGCGGCGCTGCCGCTCAAGGAGAGCGAGCCGCCAAGCCCACTCTCACCCTATGCCGTGCATAAGCTGGCCTGCGAGCATCTCTGCCGCGTCTTCGCGCAGATGTATGGGCTGGAGACGGTGGCGCTGCGCTACTTCAACGTCTATGGCGCGCGCCAACGCCCCGACGCCGAGTATGCGGCGGCGATCCCGCGCTTCATCGAGCGGCTCAGCCGCAACGAGGCGCCTGTGATCTACGGAGATGGCGAGCAGACCCGCGACTTCATTCACATCTCCGATGTCGTGCGCGCCAACCTGCTCGCGGCGGAATCGCCCGCAGCCCAGGGGCAGGTGATGAACATCGCCAGTGGCCAGGGCGCCTCGGTCAACGAGGTGGTGCGGGCGCTGACCGAGCTGACGGGCGCCAGCGTCGCGCCACGCTATGAGCCAGAACAGGCGGGCGACATTCGCGAGAGTGTCGCCGATGTCGCCTTGGCGCGTCGTCTGCTGGGCTTCGAGCCACAGGTCTCGCTGCGCGCGGGCCTGGCGCAGTTATTAGTCACGCAGCGCTCCGCTATCCCAAGCGCGAGCCACCAGCAGGAACACTGATAGGGGCCTATGGCGAAGGATTACTCACAGACCACCGGTGTGGCGGGCGCTGCTCTGCGCGTCTATAAGCGCGCCGTCCCGTACCGCTATCGGCTGATGTTCTGGTCATGGCGCCAGCGTCGCGCAAAGGCGCAGATCGAGGATCGCTACGCCGCCGACCCGGCGCAGATGGCGCGCTATCGGCGCGAGCTGGCGGAGCTATTGGCGAGCCACGCCGAGCGCAAGGGCCTGATCGTCTTCGCGCCATCGGTCAACTGGGATACAGACCTGTTCCAGCGGCCCCATCAAATGGCGATTGCGTTGGCGGAGATGGGCTACCTGACGCTGTATTGCGTCTTCATCGACTCCCCGGACGCGGTAGAGACCTTCTGCGAGATTCGGCCCAATCTCGTGCTTTGCCGCATGCCGCCGCAGGTCTTGCACGGTCTGGATGAGGCGGTGACGGTCTCCTATGCCCACAATTATCGCTGGGTCAAGCGGGCGCAGGCCAAACACATCATCTATGAATTGATTGATACGTTTGAGATTTGGCCCGACTTCCCGCCGCCCCTGCTGCGCGCCAATCATCGCCAGCTTCTGGCGCGCGCGACGGTGGTCGCTGGCACCGCGACCGACCTGATGGCGCTGCTCAAGCCGAGCCGCCCAGATGCGCTGCTCTGTCCGAATGGTGTAGACTACGCCCACTTTGCGCCCACACGCTCGCAGAGCGATGCGCCCATTCCTGACGACCTGCGCGAGATCGTGGCGCGGGGCAAGCCGATCATCGGCTACTACGGCGCGCTGGCCGAGTGGTTCGACTATGATCTCTGGGCGCAGGTGGCGCGGGCGCTGCCAGCGTATGAGTTTGTGCTGGTTGGGCCAGAGTATAACGTGAAGATCGCTGAGACTGCGGCGCATGGCGTCGAGAATATCCACTGGCTCGGCCCGAAGCCCTATGCGGACCTGCCAGCCTATCTGCGCTGCTTCACTGTCGCGACGATACCGTTTGTGGTCAATGACGCCATCAACGCGGTTTCACCGATCAAGCTCTTTGAGTATATGGCTGGCGGTAAGCCCATCGTGACGAGTGATCTGGTGGAGTGTCGCAGGTATCCCGTCGTGCTGACTGCCGCGACCCCTGATGCGTGGGTTGCGCGTCTGCGCGAGGCCGTCGCCCTCAGCGATGACAGCGCCTATCGCGAACAACTCGACACGACGGCGCGCGAGAACACCTGGCAGGCGCGAGCGCGGCTGCTGACGACCGCGCTGGCGGCGCGCGAGCGCCTCGACCGCGCGCCAGTGGGCGCACAGCGTTGAGCCGGGCAAGCCTGGCGATGTGCGGCCCTGCTATACTGCGTTAGAAAGTCGGCGCTAATGAAGCCTGTCACGAGTTTCGCGCACACCCTTTATCACCGCTATGTGCCATACGACGTACGCATCAAGCTCTGGTCGGCGCGGCGGAAACGGCTGTTTGATTTTGACAGATTGCCGCCGCGCGGGGCTATGCCAGCAGAACGCTATGCAGTGCGGCTGCTTGGCGCCAAAGCGGTCAGGCGGAGCGCGTTCGCCCAGGCGATTATCGCCCGCAGCGCCTCTGATGGGCCAGAACACACGATGATGAAGACCTGGGTTGACTATGCGCTGGGGACGAACGAGCGTGGCGAGACTGCCGTGCGAACCGTGCAGCCCTATATCGCGGCGCCTGGCGCGCGCCAGCTCGATATTGGCTGCGCGTATGGCGGCACACCTATCGCGTTTGCGCGCGCTGGCGCTGATGCCTACGGTGTGGAGATCGATCCAGGGCTGCTGGAACTGGCCAGGCTGAATCTCGCCGACCATCCGGGCGTGCGCTGTACCCTGCTCAACGGTGATATTCTTCAGCCAGCGATCGCGGATGGCCTGGGGCGGTTCGATATCATCACCTGCGACAATGTGATCGAACATGTCGAGCGCGCGCGCGAGCTGGTCAGCGCAATCGCCCAACTGCTCAAGCCAGCGGGCGCCTGCGTCATGGGTATCCCGAATGCCTTCGCGTTGTCGCAGGTCATGCGCGACGGCCACTACGGCCTGTTTGGCTTGACCCTGCTCGAACGCGACCGCGCAATCGCGTACTACACCGCCGCAGGCAATGGCGACCCATACGGCGTGGCGGAGTACTGTTTCACCTATGCGGACTACAGCACGATCTTCGGCGACGCTGGACTCAGCATCGAGCTGCTGAATCCCATCCGGTACGCCAGAATGGATGTGGACACGCTGGCGCGGCAGATCACCAAACTGCGCAGGGTCTTTCAGAGGCAGGTCGCAGAACGCAAAATACCCACGGTGATGCAGGCTGAGGTACACACGGCGCTCGAGCGCTACCTCGCGCGGTTCGCCGCAGCCTACGCCGACTATCAGGCGGCTAGCGATTCCGTTCAGGCGGAGGCGCTGGGAAGCCGCTTGCTGAACGAGTATCAGCAGGCGCAATGGCTGACGCTGGTACGGCATAGATAAGGCAGCCGGCCCTGGCGCTGCTCCAGCATCCAGGCGATGTGTTGTAAGCCAACGCCCTGATCTGGCGGGGCGGCGAGAAACAAAGGACAGAGGACAACGTATGCGGACCATTCTGAGCGTGATAGGTACACGCCCCGAAGCGATCAAAATGGCTCCGGTCATCCAGGAACTCCAGCGGCGCCCCGCTGACTTCATCTCGGTCGTCTGCTCCACCGGGCAGCACCGCGAGATGCTCGACCAGGCGCTCCAGCTCTTCGCCATCACCCCCGACGACGACCTCCATCTGATGACCCACGATCAGGGGCTGGCGCAGCTCACCGCGCGGCTCTTCACCGCGCTCGACGAGACGCTGGCGCGTGTCAAGCCCGACTGCGTGCTGGCGCAGGGCGACACCACCACCGTGCTCGTCGCCTCGCTCACCGCCTTCTATCGCGGCATCCCCTTCGGCCACGTCGAGGCTGGGCTGCGCACTGGCGACAAGCGCCGCCCCTTCCCTGAGGAGATCAATCGCCGCCTCGCCGACGCCGTGAGCGACCTCTACTTTGCGCCCACCGAGCGTGCGCGCCAGGCCCTGCTGCGCGAGGGTTTTGCGGCGGACGCCATCACCGTCACCGGCAACACCGTCATCGATGCGCTGCTCGACATCGCCAGCCGCCCCTACGAGTGGCGTGGCAGCCCGCTGGCCGAGTTGCCCGAAGATGGTCGGTTCGTGCTGATCACCGCGCATCGGCGCGAGAGCTTCGGCGACGCCTTCCGCCAGCTCTGCGCCGCCATCCGCGAACTGGCCGACGAATTCGCGCCGCAGGGCCTCCACTTCGTCTACCCGGTGCATCTCAACCCCAACGTGCGCGCCCCGGTCAACGAGATTCTCGGCCCGGCGCGCAATGTCACGCTGCTGGAGCCGCTGGACTACTTCTCGCTGGTGCAGTTGATGAAGCGTAGCGCCTTGATTCTGACCGACTCTGGCGGCATTCAGGAGGAGGCGCCGAGCCTGGGTGTCCCTGCGCTGGTGATGCGCGAGACGACCGAGCGGCCAGAGGGGATCGAGGCGGGTGTGGTGAAGCTGGTGGGCGCCGACCGCGCGCGCATCGTCGCCGAGGCTCGGCGGCTGCTCAGCGACCCGGTGGCGCATGCGCAGATGGCCACGCGCGCCAACCCCTACGGCGATGGCCACGCCGCCGAGCGCATCGTCACGGTCTTGAAGGAGCGCCTGGGATGAGCGAGACGCCGCTGGTCTCTATCGTGCTGCCCATCTATAATGGGGCGCGCTTCCTGCCAGAGTCGCTGGCCAGCGTCGCCGCGCAGACCTACCCGCATTGGGAGCTGATCTGTGTAGACGACTGCTCAACCGACGAGACGCCGTCCATCCTTGCCACCTGGGCCGGGCGCGACAGCCGCATTCGCGTGATACGCCACGAGGTCAACAAACGCCTGCCTGGCGCATTGAACACCGGATTCGCTGCCGCACAGGGCGAACTGCTGAGCTGGACCTCCGACGACAACCACTACCGGCCCGACGCGCTCGCCACGTTCACGCAGCGGCTTCAGGCTGAGCCAGCGGTCGCGTTCGTCTACAGCGACTATGCCCTGCTCGATGCGGATGGTCAGATAACCGGGCTTGCCGTCGCGCCGCCGCCTGAGGGGCTGATTACGAACAAAACGGGTCAGGCCAGCTTCCTCTATCGGCGCAGCGTCTATGAGCGCGTGGGCGCCTACACCGCTGATCTCTTCCTCGCCGAGGATTATGACTACTGGCTGCGCGTCCTCGCCGCAGGATTTACCTTGCTGCCCATCCATGAGACACTGTATGAGTATCGTCGGCATGCCAGTTCGCTGACCGATGAATACCGTGGGCGAACCTTTGAGGCCGCTGAGAAGGCGCTGCTGCGCAACATGCCGGGGCTGGCGCAACGTTACCCGCGCCTGCGTGGCGCGATATATCTACAACTGGCCTCGTTCGCCTCATGGCGTGGGCAGCGGGCAAGCGCCGCATACTATGCCCTGCAGGGCATGCGATACAGTCCGCGAGAGTTGGCGCTGAAGACGCGCGCCTATGTCGAGCGTCGGCTCGGCGGGCGCAGCGCCGCTCCCCAGCGCTGAGTCGGTGTTGAGAGGAAGAGCTATCACAGTATGCGTATCCTGATTCTCGGCGGTGACGGGTTCTGTGGCTGGCCAACCGCGCTCTACCTCTCGCACCAGGGCCACGAGGTCGCCATTCTCGACAACCTCAGCCGTCGCGCGTGGGATGTGGAGTTGCGCACAGGCTCGCTCACGCCAATCGCGACGCCGCAGGCGCGTGTGGAGGCCTGGCGGCGTGTCTCTGGTGAAACGATCCCGCTCATCATCGGCGATCTGACCGAGTATGAAACTGTGCGAGCCGCGTTCAGGCAATTCGCGCCAGACGCCATCGTCCACTATGGCGAGCAACGCTCCGCGCCCTACTCGATGATGGACCGCCAGCACGCGGTCTTTACGCAGGTCAACAACGTCGTCGGCACGCTCAATGTGCTCTACGCCATGCGTGACCATGCGCCGCAGGCCCATCTCATCAAGCTTGGCACCATGGGCGAGTATGGCACCCCCAATATCGCCATCGAAGAAGGCTACATCACCATCGAGCATGAGGGGCGCAGCGATACGCTCCCCTATCCGAAACAGCCTGGGAGCTTTTATCATCTGTCGAAGACCCATGATAGCCACAACATCCTGTTCGCCTGTCGCATCTGGGGATTGCGCGCCACTGACCTGAATCAGGGCGTGGTCTACAATATCGGCGTGGAGCAGACTGAGCTTGACCCCGAGCTGGTCAATCGCTTCGACTACGACGAGGTATTTGGCACCGCGCTCAATCGCTTCTGCGCTGAGGCGGCGGCTGGCCATGCGCTCACCGTCTACGGCGCTGGTGGGCAGACTCGCGGCTTCATCGACATCCGCGACACCGTGCGTTGCATCGAGCTGGCTGCGCTGCATCCTGCCGCGCCAGGCGAGATGCGAGTGCTCAACCAGTTCACCGAGCAGTTTAGTGTGCTCGATCTCGCCGAGCGCACGCATGCTGTCGCGGCCCAGATGGGCCTGGAGACGACCATTGACCACATGGCGAATCCGCGTGTGGAGCAAGAGCGGCATTTCTACCAGGCGAAACACACCAAGCTGCTCGATCTGGGCTTGCAGCCGCATCTGTTGGATGACGCGACCATCGCCGGGCTGCTAGAGCGCGCGGTGCGCTATCGCGACCGCATTGACCTCACGCGCATCCTGCCGACGGTCACGTGGAGGTAGCAGCCCAGCGCGTCCCCGCCCCGTTGCGAGGGCGCTGGCTGGGAGTGGCGACGCTCAGGAGCGCACCTTGACCGACGCTTTCGCGCCCGTGACGCGCTCCAGTTCCTCGACGGTGATGGAGAGCGCCCGCGCCGCCCTTTCGGGGTCGCCGCCATTCAGGCGCAGCGCCATGTTCACGGCCTCACGCTGTACCTCCTGCATGAGGATGTCGAGCGAGACGCCAGCGCGGACACGCTGCTCCACATCGATCAGCGGGCGGCTGAACGCGCCACTGAAGCTAATGTGTTCCTCGGTGATGACCTGCCCCTGTGAGAGGACGACTGCGCGCTGCGTCACATTCTCCAGCTCGCGCACGTTGCCAGGCCATTCATAGGCGCGCAGCATCTCCACCGCATCCTGGCTGATGCGCGCGGCGGGTGAGCGCGGCGAAAAGCGGTGTTTCTCCAGGAAGTAGCTCACCAGCAGGGGGATATCTTCCTTGCGCTCACGCAGCGGCGGCATGTGCGCCTCGATCACGTCGAGGCGATAAAAGAGGTCCTCGCGAAAGCGTCCTTCGATCACCTCCGTCTTCAGGTTGCGATTCGTCGCGGCCAGCACCCGCACGTCCACCTTGACTGTCTCGGAGCCGCCCACCCGATCAAACTGTTGATCTTGCAGTACGCGCAAGAGTTTCGCTTGCAGCGCTTTGCTCATCTCGCCAATCTCATCTAACAGGATGGTGCCACCATCGGCCATCTCGAAGAGGCCCTTGTGCTGGGTGAGCGCTCCGGTGAAGGCGCCCTTCTCATGGCCAAAGAGCACGCTCTCCAGCAGCGTCTCTGGCAGCGCGGCGCAGTTGAACCTTTTCATCGGACCTTTGCGCCGATCTGATGAAGCATGGATCGCCTCGGCAATCAGCTCCTTGCCGGTGCCTGTCTCGCCGGTAATCAGCACGGTCGCAGGCGAGCGCGCCACCCGCCCCACCAGCTTGAAGATCTCGATCATCTGAGGGCTGACGCCGACGATGCGTTCGCGGGGGTCCACCGTGACGCTGAGGAACCGCGCCTCCGTGTCGCCCTGCTTGAGCCGCGCGTAGGACACAGCGCGCGAAACCGCCTGAACGATCGCTTCGGGATCATCGAACGGCTTCGTCAGATAATCGGCTGCGCCATTCTCCATCGCCGCCGTCGCCGTCGCGCCAGGGGCTACCGCCGTCATCATGATGATCGGAACATCTACGCCACGGTCGCGCAACTGCTTCAGCACATCCACACCGTTGATGTCCATCTTGACATCGAGCAGGATCACATCGAGAGGAGTGGGATCGCTGGACTGCGCCTTCGCAAGCGTCACTGCGCTCGTCGCGGCCTCATCGACCGTGTAGCCTTCCTCTTCGAGGATCTCACGTAGGAGATTGCGTATTGCGTCATCGTCATCGCAGACGAGCGCTCGCAGCTCCGCCACATCGCTCGCTCTGCTCGTCGAATTACTGCGCCCACTACCCATGAAGGCTCTTCCCTCCCCAGCGCCCGGTTGCCACCTCTAGGGCGCTCATCAAGTGGTCCAAGTATTTTCAGCCAGAGGTTACACCCCCGCGAGGCCCGCACGCTGGCGGATGGCCCAGCGCGCAACATCGCCATCAGCGCTCACGCCGAGGGCGCGGCGTCTGCTCCATCGGCGCTGTGTGGGCGCCGAATCACTCGTCCACGAGTGATCGCCCATCTCAACAGGCATGCTGCGTGCTGGTCCTATCAACGGCGCGGCATCCCCGTGATTGTACATCGTAGCAGGGGGCAGAGTAAAAACAACAGAGCGGTGTGTTGACCGCTCAGACGGCGTCGGCTGGCGACTGGAGCGGCAGCGTGATGGTGAAGATGGCGCCCTCCGCGCGCGCGTCACCACGATTGCGCACAGTCAGCGCGCCGCCGTGCGCGCCGATGACGCCGCGTGTGATGAAGAGGCCCAGCCCGCTGCCAGAGACTTCGCTGGCCTGGTGTTCGAGCCGGATGAACGGCTCGAAGATACGCTTCATCTCCGCTTCTGGAATCCCTGCGCCATAGTCGCCAACGCTCACAAACACCTGCGTCTCGTCGCGCCAGACTCGTGTCTCGATGGCGCCACGCGGCGCGGAATATTTCACCGCGTTGTCGAGCAGATTACGCACCGCCTGGCCCACCCGGTCGCGGTCGATCTCCGCCATGATTGGCGCATCAGGCTGATCGAGTGTGAACACGCGCTCACGCTCTGAGGCCGTCGATTCGCTCACAAGCTCCGCGACGACCGCGACCACATCGCAGACCTCGCGGCGCAGGGTAAACTGCCCGGCGCTCAAGCGCGTGGCTGTCTGCAGGTCGCCGACGAGTCGGTTGAGCCGCAGCGCATGCTCGACAATCGTGTCCATGTAGCGATTGCGCGCCTCGTCGTCAACTGTCGGGCGCTTGGCAATCTGCGCATAGTTGATGATCGGATTGAGTGGGCCGCGCATCTCATGGGCGACCATCTGGATGAAGCGTTGATTCTGCGATTGCGCCGCGCGCAGCAGATGGTTGGCCTCTTCCAGTTCGTCCACCTTGAGCCGCAACGCTGCGGTGGCCGCGTCCACCTGCTCGCGCAGCCGCTCGTTCGTGCGCAGCAGATCGCCGTGCGCTTCTTCCAGCTCGGCGACCCGCGCAGCCAGCTCGCGCTGCAGCCGCAGTCGTTCGAGCGCCTGCGTCACCGACAGGCGCAATTCCTCCACATCGAGCGGCTTGATAAGGTAGTTGTAGGCGCCCGCGCGCAGCGCCTGGAGCGCCGAATCGAGCGTCGCATAACTGGTCATCGCGATCCGCATGGCGGCGGGGACGACGCGGCGCGTGGCGGCCAGCAGGCTCTCGCCATCCACCTCGACGCGCACATCGGTCAGCAGCAGATCGAACGTGCCCTCCGTCAACAGGTTCAACGCTGTCGCGCCGTCTGAGGCGGTGACGATGACGCGCCCTTCCAGGCGGAGCGCCACCGCGACCGCTTTGAGGGTCGCGAGATCGGTATCGGCGATCAGCACTCGCTCCGCGCTCGGAAGTTGCGGCGGCGCGCTGTACGCTGAAGTCGCGGCGAGATTCGCTGGCGCGGTGTGGCGCATGATATCGTCTGAGACGCTGTCTGCCATTTCTGCCTCATGAGTGTCTGTGCGGGCGCGGCGGGCGTCTGTGCGCGCCTGCGCGCTCGTATGCGCAGCGAATCCTTCGCTGTCCTCACTCTGTTGTCGCACATCTGACCCAACCCACGCGGCGCGATAGTACCACCGGGGCTGCCGCCATGCTGAGATGCTGGCGCCTGCGGTCTCAGGTCGCGTGGGGCCGTGCTATAATCCGCCAGTGGCGCGCTCATAGAGCGGCCAGTGCGCGGAGCCTGCCTCCGAGACGCCGCTCCACGCGCGCCACCAGCGCCGATGCTGGAGTCGACAACGAAGCCGACGACGAAGAGGCGGCGCGCTATGCCTAAAGGAGCGCTCACCCAATGGACTTCACGCTCAACGACGAGCAGACGATGATTCGCAACATGTGCCGCGAGTTCGCCAACGAAGAGATCAGACCCCAGGCGGAAGAACTCGACCGAACGGCGCAGTTCCCCTATGAGATCGTGCGCAAGATGGCCACACTAGGCCTGCTGGGGCTGCCCTTCCCGGAGAAGTATGGCGGCGCGGGCGCGGACTTCCTCTCCTATTGTCTCGCCCTCGAAGAGATCGGGCGCGGCGACGCCTCGGTGGGGATCACGATGGAAGCGCACATTTCGCTGGGCGCGACTCCGTTCTACCTCTTTGGCAATGAGGAGCAGAAGCAGCGCTACCTCACGCCACTGGCGCGCGGCGAGCGACTCTGGTCGTTTGGCCTGACCGAGCCAAACGCCGGCTCCGACTCTGGCGGCACAGAGACGCATGCCGAGCGCGAGGGCGATGTCTGGCGCGTCAACGGTTCCAAGTGCTTCATCACGAACGCTGGCACAGACATGAGCGCAGGCGTCACCATCACCGCCGTCACCGGCAGACTGGCGGATGGGCATAAAGAGATCACCAACTTCATTGTGCCAAAAGGTACGCCTGGTTATCACATCGGCGCAGCCTATCATAAGATGGGGTGGAAGGCATCTGACACACGCCCGCTGGCTTTCGAAGATTGCCTGATTCCAGACGACCAGCGTATGGGCGACCAGGGCGACGGATTCCGTCAGTTCATGCTGATTCTCGACTCTGGGCGGATTGCCATCAGCGCGCTCAACGTCGGGCTGGCGCAGGCGTGCTTTGATGAGGCGCAGCGCTATGCTGCTGAGCGCAAGCAGTTCGGGCGCCCGATCGCGGCGTTCCAGGCGATCCAGTTCAAGCTAGCCGATATGGCTATGGAGATCGAGCTGGCGCGTTTAATGTATTACAAGGCGGCGTGGCTGCATATGCAGGGGCTTCCGTATACGAAAGAAGCCTCGATGGCGAAGCTGTTCTCCTCTGAGACGGCCAAGCGTTGCGCTGACCAGGCCGTGCAGATACACGGCGGCTACGGATTTATGGACGAGTATCCTGTCTCGCGCTACTGGCGCAACGTCAAGGTCCATGAGATCGGCGAAGGCACGAGCGAGGTGCAGCGGCAGATCATCGCCAAGCATCTCTAGAGCGCTCATCCTCAGTTCTTCATCGCCCATGCTCTGGCCCTGGCAAGCCTCGCCAGGCGCCGCCGGGCTGTGGCGAAGCTCGGCGCGGCTCGCCAGGCGATGCGATGGGTCGCATGGCGTGCGCAGGAAACGCGGTCAGGGTATGGGGTGGAGCGACGCATGCGTACTGTAACGCGAACCGGTGTGACCTTGAGCGTTGTGGCGGCGCTGGCGCTCTATGGCCTGCAATTGATCGCCGGGCTGATGGTGACGCTGGGCGTCCTCGTCATCGGCGTGATAGCTGGCCTCTGCGTGGCGAAGTGGCTGGAGCGCGATTGGTATGGCCGTCAACTGGAGGCTGGCGCGCGCGCGGGCGCCATCGCCTGCGGTGTGGCGGGTCTGAGCGCCGCGATCTATCTGCTGGGGCAAGGCCCGCGCTCAACCGCTGAACTGGCCGCGCGCTCACACCTGTTCGGCATCTCGCTGGAGCCAGTGGCGCTGGCCCTCAGCCCACTTGGCCCGGTTGGCATCGACATCGCCAGCGCCGTGATTGCGACACTGCTTGGCGTCGCGCTGGCGGCGATCACCGCGCAACTCTTTGGCTGGGGCAAGGATAAACGCGCGTTGCGCGTCGTCGCGCAGGCGCGGCTCGCGGCGCAGGCGCAGCAGCACGGCGAGGTGGGCGCGCAGGTGACGCCGAGCGGCGCGCGGCCCGCGTCGCCCTCCGTTCACCTCTATGGCCGATCAGGCCCGATGAGTGGCATGGCTGGCGCGCCGAGCGTGCGCCGAACGGCTGGCCCGGCGATCAATGCGGATGTCGCCGATGCCCCGCTGGCCTTCGACTCATGGGATGACGCTGAGGATTCGGACCAGGCGGCGACACTTCAGACACCTGCGGCGCCTGGCGCGCAACCGCCGCAGCGGCGCCTGCCCTCGAACGCGCGCTCGGCGAACGAGGCGATCAGCACAGATGAGCGCGCCGCGCTGCGCGCCTGGGAGGCCGGGCTTGGCGATGGATCGCAGCCGAGCGCGCCAGAGCGAGAGCCGAAGAAGTCGGCATTCCTCAATCAGCCGTCTGCGTCACCCAAGCGTAACCGCAAGAAGCAGAATACACGCGACTGGCTCTGCTAAATCACCTCGCCGCATTGCCAAATGCGCTCTGAATGTGGGTCGCCCGGCCCAAAGCAAGCAATTCATGCGCAACGCCGTAGCCTTGACAAGACACGACATGCCCGGCGTATTGTGTAGCTGACGACACTTCATTTCCATCGCGTGCTGCTCAGGTAGCAGCGTGGCGCGATGGGTCGCATGCGCAGTGCCGTCTTTCCCCGCCTGCTGTTGGTCTGGCGTCGGCCTGTGATCGGGTCGTCGGCAGAGGGCGCAGGCGTAAACGGGATGAGATGTGGCGCCTATCAGCGTGTAAGGAGAGAGTGACAATGACGTTCGAGCTACCCCCGCTGCCGTATGACTACAGTGCGCTAGAGCCGCACATTGATGCGCAGACGATGCAGTTGCATCATGACAAGCACCATCAGGCGTATGTGAACAACCTCAACGCCGCGCTTCAGGGCTTGAGTCAGTTCGATAGCATGTCTGTCGAAGACCTGATGCGCCACATCAACGAGGTTCCAGAGAATGTGCGGACGGCGGTGCGCAACAACGGTGGCGGCCATGCCAACCACAGCATGTTCTGGCAGATCATGAAGCCGAACGGCGGCGGTGAGCCAACCGGCGCGTTGGGCGATGCGATCAAATCAACCTTTGGCTCGTTCGATCAGTTCAAGACCACCTTCAACGATAATGGCGCCAAGCGGTTTGGCTCCGGCTGGACGTGGCTCGTCGTTGACCAGAGCGGCAAGCTCCAGGCGCTCTCCAGCGCCAATCAGGATAGCCCCCTCATGGATGGGCTGAAACCCGTCATGGGCAACGATGTGTGGGAGCACGCCTACTACCTCAAGTATCAGAATCGCCGCCCCGACTACCTCGCCGCCTGGTGGAACGTCGTCAACTGGGACGAGGTCGCCGCGCGCTTCCAGCAGGCGAGCAGCGGACGCTAAGCGTCGTCGCGTGGACGATGACCAGAGCAGAGCAATCGCAGCGCGCCTCAGCGTTCACTCGCTGGGGCGCGCCGCCGTCTCTCGGCGCGCGGCGTGGGCGCATTCAGCGCGTGAGCGCCACGGATGGAGCGGCGCGTCTTACCCGCGAGCACAGTGTCTCGGCTGGACTGAGAAGGAGCGATAGACCATGCCACGTGATCTTCCCATCGCCAATGGGCGAATGCTCGCAAACTTCGACGCGACCTACAATCTGCGCGACATCTACTGGCCACACATTGGCCAGCAGAATCAGACGCTGGGGCATGTGAGTCACTCCGGCGTCTGGGTGGATGGCGCCTTCTCGTGGTTCGATAGCGATGACTGGGAGCGCGACCTGCGCTACGAGCCTGAGACGCTGGTGACGGCGGTGACGCTGACCAGCCAGCGACTTGCGCTGCGCATCGAGGCCGTCGACGCCGTAGACTTCGACCGCGACATCATCCTCCGCCGCATGCGCGTCATCAATCAGGCCGACCAGGCGCGCGAGGTGCGGCTGTTTTTTCACCATGACTGGCATTTGTGGGAGAACGCAAGCGCGAATACCGTCTTCTACCGCCCCGACCACAAATTTCTGATGGCCTACAAGCGGCACTGCTTCGCGCTGGTGGATGGCATCGTGGGCGATGAGCTTGCGGGCGCGCCAGCGGCCACGCGCCAGGGCGAGGTGGGCGTTTACCATTGGGCGATTGGCCAGAAGGAGTTCAATGGGCAGCAAGGGACCTGGCTCGACGCCATCGATGGTGAGCTGGGTGGCAATCCCATCGCGCAGGGGTCTGTCGATAGCTGTGCGGGCTTCTATCTCGGCCAGGTCGCGGCGGGCGCCGCGCGCATGTGCTATCACTGGCTGGCGTTCGCGCGCAGCTATCAACTGGCGCATCGCCTCGACGACCTCGTGCGTCAGCGCGGGCCAGAGCGTTTCCTGAAGCGGACGAGCGACTACTGGCGTGTCTGGGTCAACACGAAGCCGTTGGGCGAGCATGACCTCGATCAGCCGCTGGTGGACCTCTACAAGCGCAGTCTGCTGATCGTGCGCGCCGAGACGGATATTCACGGCGCGATCATCGCCGCAACCGACGCCGATGTCTATGCGTTCTCCGCCGACTCCTACGCCTATATGTGGCCGCGCGATGGGGCCATCGTCGCCAATGCGCTCTCGCACGCGGGCTATGGCGACATCACCAATGCATTCTTCCACTTCTGCCGCAAAGCCATCACCGATGACGGCTTTCTGCTGCACAAATACACGCCATCGGGCGCGCTGGGCAGTAGCTGGCATCCGTGGATGGGCGGCGATGGACAGCTCGAACTGCCGATCCAGGAGGATGAGACGGCGCTGGTCGTCTCGGCGCTCTGGCAGCACTATCAGCTCTTCCGCGAGGTCGAGTTTGTGCGCCCGCTCTATCGCCCGCTGGTGGTCGCCGCCGCCGATTTCATGGTCGGCTTCCGCGAGCCATACACGAAGCTGCCCGCGCCCTCGTGGGACCTCTGGGAGGAGCGGCGCGGCATCCACGCCTATACCGTGGCGGCGGTCTATGATGGCCTCATCGCCGCCGCCAACTTCGCCGCGCTCTTTGGCGAGCATGACCACGCCGAGCGCTATCAGACGGCGGCGCAGGAGATCAAAGACGGCGGCGCGTCAGTATCTCTGGCATGAGGGCGAGCGCCGCTTCCTGCGCATGATTCGCGTCACGCCAGAGGGCGCCATCGAGCCAGACATGACGATGGATTCGAGTGTCGCGGGCATCTTCAAGATGGGCATGTTCCCGGCGACGAGCGCTGAGATCACCTCCACGATGGACGCCTATCAGCGGCGGCTGGGCATCAATACACAGGTCGGCGGGATGGCGCGCTATGAGAATGACTACTACCATCAGGTGACGCATGATCTGAGCCAGGCGACCGGCAACCCCTGGTTCATTTGTGGGCTGTGGCTGGCGCAGTATCACATCGCCTGCGCCACGAACCGCGACGAGCTGGCCAGGGCGAAGCCGCTGCTGACGTGGACACAGACGCATGCGCTGCCCAGTGGCGTGCTGGCCGAGCAGATCGATCCCATGAGCGGCGCGCCGCTCTCCGTCTCGCCGCTGACCTGGAGTCATGCTGAGTATGTAGCGACCATGCGCTGGTACGTTAAGAAATACGAGGCGCTCACATTGGCGGCGCCCGCTACGCAGTAGTATCTGGCGCGGCGAGACGACGAGATGGAGGGATGAGGTCATGACGCGACAGATCGGGCTGGTCGCGGCGGCCAAAGCGCGACGCGGCGGCATCCTGCGCGCCCGCGATCAGTTCGATGTCTCGCCCGTGTTTCGCCGCGCGCGTGACTATTGCGAGCGCGCCGGAATGGAGTGGTACATCCTCAGCGGCTCGCACCACCTGCTCGCGCCGCATCAGGTGATCGGGCCAGACGATGCCTTCATCCACGCGCTCAGCGCCGACCTACGCGCCGAGTGGGCGGCTGAGGTGACGCAGCGGCTCCAGCGGATGCGCGAGCGGTCGGGTGAGCCGCTGGTCTTCACGCTGCTCGCCAGCCAGCGCTACGCCGACCTGCTGATGCGCGCGGCGCCCGGTCTGCCCCTGGAGGCGCCGCTCAGCGGCCTCGACTTCGCCAGTCGCCTGCATTGGTTCGATCACCGTCTGCGGGTGCGCTCGCGGCTGCTCGGCTCGCCGCCGGAGCGCGCTGAGGGCGCACGCTACGGCGCATAGCCAGAATAGGCCCCTTGCCGGTCGCCGGTCCCTTGCGTATCATACGCTGGCGGCAGGCGTCTCAGTGACGCCGCAGGATCGCCTCGCGGGAAGTCGCGGGAAGGGACACATCAGGCATGCCTACGGTCACGAGTCTCATCAATCTCAAGGGCGGCGTTGGCAAGACCACGCTCACCCTCTCGCTGGCGCACTTCCTCGCGCTCGAACACCAGAAACGGGTGCTGGTGATCGATCTCGACCCGCAGACCAACGCGACCGTCTGCCTGATCCCGGAGAATGACTGGAAGGAGCGCGACGAGACGGGGCGCACGCTCTATCAGCTCTTCCTCGACCAGATCAAAGGCGGGAAGCGCTTCAACGCCGATGAGGCGATTGTGCGCAATGTCTCGAATATCAGCGGCGGCGTGCAGGGACTCGATCTGTTGCCGTCCAGCCTGCAACTCATCAAGATTCAGGACCGTCTGACCCAGGTGACGGACTTCGACAGCTATCAGCGTGGGCCGATCTTCGCGCTGCGCGATGCGCTGGCTGACTTCCTGCCCTATTACGATCACGTGCTGATCGACTGCCCGCCCTCGCTGGGCATTGTCACGCTGAATGGGCTGGCCATCTCAGACTCCTATCTGATTCCCGTCGTCCCGGATATCCTCTCGGTGCTGGGCATCCCGCCGATTCTCGACCGCGTCTCGCACTTCGCGCAGTGTGTGCGGCGCAATGTCCGCGCGCTGGGCATCGTCATCTCGAAGATGCGCGCCAATACGCTGCTGCACAATGAGATGACCCGCCGCCTGCGCGAAGACTTCATCGAGCGCCGCTTCCCCATCGTCTTCGAGACGGTCATTCCGGAGTCCACGCGCATCGCCGAGGCGGCGAATGTGATGGCGCCGATCAATACGCTGATGCAGAAATATGGCGCAGGCGGCCCGTATGAGGAGTTGAGCGCGTTGACGCAGGAGTATCTGGCTCATGTCACACGATGACCGCAGCGCGGCGCCTGCCGATGCGCTCACTGGCGCGGCGGTCGGCGCATGGCTGCGGGCGCTGGCGACGCGCGCCGACGCCGACCCGACCTTTGCCGCGCAGATGCTCGCCGCGCTGCGCGAGAGCGGGATGGCGAGCGCGCTGACCAACGACCAGCGGCGCGCCCCACGCGGCGCCCGCACGCGCGGCTCCGCTCGTAGCGCCGACCGTAGCGCCGACCGTAGCGCCACACCATCCGCCGCCGCCACGCCGCCCGATCCATTCAGCGTCTATCGCGCGCAGGGCGAGGAGCGGCTGCGCGCGAGCCTCACCGAGCTAGACCTCGCGACGCTGCGCGCCATCGTGCGGTCACACCGGCTCGATCCCGCGCGCATCTCTGCCCGCTGGACGACACGCGAGCGGGTCATCGCGCTGATTGTGGATCAGGTGAGGGCGCGCGCCAATCATGGCCGCGCCTTCGAGCGGATTTAGCCCTGGCCTGGCTGCTGCGGCTGCTCTGCGGCGCTGCGTTCACGTTGGCGCTGGCGCAAGCCGCCCATGCGCCCGATGCGCTCGTAGTGGGCAATGCCGAGCCGGTCGCGCGTCTTCGAGCCACCCACATGGCCGATGCCCGCATAGAAGTCTGAGCCATGCTGCGCGCTGGCCGATTTGCCGCCCCTGGAGCCGATCTGCGCGAAATACGCCTGCCCGTACTTTTCACGTACCGCCATGCCACCGCGTCGGGCGCTCTCCGTCCCGGCGCGTGGGCCTCGCCGTGACTTCGGCGGCTGCGGCGCCTCCTCAGCAGGGGCCGCGTTCGTCGGCGCCTGGTCGGCTGATCGCGTTGGGCGCGTTGGCATGTGTCATCTCCTCCCATTAGCAGTGAGCGCGCTGGTGAGCGCCATGGCGCGCCGCCAGGCGTCTGCCAGCGCCGCTTTGATGCTTTTCTCATGGTAGCAGAGAGGGGCGCGGGATGAAAGTGTGTCCGCTGCGCCGAGACGCCTCGCCGCTAAGAATTTGATGAAAGTTTCAGCGCGTGGGCGGTTCGTTGACAGAGGCGAGCGCCAGTCCATCAATTATTCGGCGCGGGTACCCCTGCTTTCAGGCATGGAGAGGAAGCGCCATCTCCTTTTCTATGGTAGACTCTGAACAGATGCCAAGCGCCCACCCGCTTCAACAAAGGCACTCGCGACGCTCGCGAGCAACGGCTTGAACTGGTACTGCTGCCCAGGTGCGGGAATGGTTCGTGCGTGTGCGTACAACACTGGCTCTACGGCTTTACGGAGCCGTGGGCAGCCTGTCAGTCTGCCCCGAAGCCCAGACTCCTCGGAGTTGTGGGCAAGCCCCCGCCTTTAGGCGTGGGGTTACTGACATACTTCTGGGTAAATAGCGGCGCAGCGTGGCGTCGTCCAGGGAGGGCAGGACGTGGATGTCTCTGCTGGGAGCGCGCCTGGCTCACAGGCGCGTGTATGATTGACGATCACCATCAACCAGTTGAGAGGCAGAGCCGACGTGCAACAGAACCTCCGTATTCCTGGTCCCACGCCCATTCCACCGCAGGTCGCCGAGGCGCTTGGTCGCCCGATGATCAACCATCGTGGGCCAGAGTTCGCCGCCATCCTGGGCCGTGTCACCGAGCAACTCCAGCACTTCTTCCAGACCTCGCAGAGCATCCTGACGTTCCCCGCATCGGGCAGCGGCGGCTGGGAAGCCACCGTCGTCAACCTCTTCAGCGCGGGCGACGCCGTACTCTCCGTGCCCATTGGCGTCTTTGGCGAGCGATTCGCGAAGGTGGGCGAGACGTTTGGCCTGAACGTGACGCGCGTGCCGACGGAATGGGGCCAGGCCGCCGACCCAGCGCAGGTGGCCGAGGCGCTGAAGGCGCTGCCCGCCGCGAAGGGTGTCTTTCTGACGCAGAACGAGACCTCAACCGGTGTGATGAATGACATCCAGGCGCTGGCGAAGGCGATTCGCGCGGTGCGGCCAGACATCCTGATCTGCGTGGATGCGGTCAGTTCGCTCTCCTGCGTAGACCTGCAAATGGATGCCTGGGACCTCGATGTCGTGCTCACCGGCTCGCAGAAGGGCTGGATGGTCCCGCCGGGGCTGGCGATGATCGGCGTCAGCCAGCGCGCATGGGCCGCCCACCAGCGCGCCACGCTGCCGCGCTTCTACTGGGATTTCACCAGGGTCGCCAAGTCGGCGGCGAGTGGCCAGACGCCCTACACGCCGCCGGTCAGCATCTTCTTCGGGCTGGATGTCTCGCTGCAGATGATGCGCGCGGAGGGGCGTGAGGCGCATCTTCGCCCGCCATCAGCGCTGCGCCGACCTCACCCGTGAGCGCGCCCGCGCCGTTGGCCTGTCACTCTTCGCCAACCCCGCCGTCGCCTCGAATACCGTGACGGCAATCGTCGCGCCTGCCGCCATCGGCGCGAAGGCGATCACGAAGGCGCTGCGCGAGAACGAGGCGACCGTCATCGCAGGCGGCCAGGAGCGCCTCGACGGCCAGATCATCCGCGTCGGCCACCTCGGCTTCGTCCATGAGCCAGACATGGCCGCCTGCATGGATGCCCTGGAGCGCCAGCTCAAGGCGCTGGGCTATCAGGTTCCGGCGGCTGCCAGGAGCTGAGCGCCGTGCGCCGTTGGCCACGAGCGGCAGGCGGCGCCGACGCGGACGAGCGAGGGCCGCGACGCTGATGGAGCGTGTGCGCGCGTCGCATACGCTCCATCGCGCTGTATGCGCGGAAATCACCTGCGATAGCACACAATAGGCAATAGAAGGCTAAAGGCAAATATCGAATGAGCGACCAGCAGAGCGAGCGTCCGCGTGTTCTCGTAGCCGACCCCATCGCCGCTGAAGGCGTTGAGATATTGCGCAGTTTCGCCGAGGTGGATGAACGCCCCGGCCTGGGCGCCGATGGCCTCGTCGCCGCCATCCCCGCTTATGATGCGCTGGTGGTGCGCAGCGAGACGCAGGTGACGGCGGCTGCGATCAATGCGGGCGTGAAGCTGCGCATCATCGCGCGGGCAGGTGTCGGCGTGGATAACATCGATGTCGAGGCGGCCACGCGCCGGGGTGTGGTGGTGGTGAACTCGCCCACTGGCAACATCGTCGCCGCCGCCGAGCATACCATCGCGCTGCTGCTGGCGATGGCGCGGCGCATCCCCATCGCCAACGAGGCGTTGCGCCAGGGGCGCTGGGAGCGCGCGAAGTTCGTCGGCGCGGAGGTGCGTGGCAAGACGCTCGGCATCATCGGTCTGGGCAAGGTCGGCTCTGAGGTGGCGCGGCGCGCGGGCGAGAATGGCCTGGGCATGCGTCTGATCGCGCATGATCCCTATGCCAACCCTGACAACGCGCGCAAGCTCAACGCCGAACTCGTCAGCCTCGATGACCTGCTCGAACAGTCAGACTTCGTGACCGTGCATACCGTGCTCAACGCTGGCACACGTGGCCTCATCAGCGTGGACGAGCTGGCGCGCATGAAGCCTACCGCGCGCATCATCAACTGCGCGCGTGGCGGCGTGGTCGATGAGGAGGCGCTGCTGGACGCGCTGAAGGAGGGGCGACTGGCAGGCGCGGCGCTCGATGTCTTCACGACCGAGCCGCCCTTCAACGCGCCTACGCTGGCCGAGTTGATCGCGCGGCCCGATGTGGTGGTGACGCCGCATCTGGGCGCCTCGACCGAGGAGGCGCAGGTAAGCGTCGCCGTGGATGTCGCCGAGCAGACGCGCGATGTCTTTCGCGGGGGCGCGCCACACGCCGCCGTCAATGCGCCGCTGATCTTGCCGGAGACGCTGCGCCAGCTCGAGCCGTGGATGGCGCTGGTGGAGAAGCTGGGGCGGCTCTATACGCAGTTGCATCCCGGCGCGCTGAAGCGGGTGGAGTTTAGCGTGGCCGGCGAGATCGCGCAGTTCGATACGCGCCCGCTGACGACCGCGCTGATCAAAGGGCTACTGGAATCCGTCTCTGAGGCGTATGTCAACCTGGTGAATGCGCAAGTGGTGGCGCGTGAGTGGGGCCTGGAGGTGACGGAGAGCCGCTCGACGACGCACGAGCAGTATACGAACCTCGTGACGGTGCGCGTCAGCCCGGATGGCGCCGATGACGCGGCGACCGAGGATGACATCCTCGCGGGGACGGTCGCCTGGGGCGAGGAGCGCCTGGTGCGTGTGGATCGCTACCTCACCGACATCGTGCCGCGCGGCCATATCCTGCTGGCGCGCAACCTCGACCGGCCAGGCATGGTCGGCAAAGTCGGGGTGATTCTGGGCGACGCGGGCGTGAACATCGCGCATATGGATGTCGGCCCCATCGCCGTTGGGACCTCGACGGGGCGCAGACGCCAGCCCGGCGGCGAGGCGCTGATGGCGCTCTCGCTCGACGACGCCGTGCCAGAGGCGGTGCTGGAGAAGATTCGCCACACCGACGGCATCATGGATGTGCGCAGCGTGGAATTGTAGCCGACGAGGGAAGCGGGCTGGCGGTTGAAACCGCGCCTGAGGGCGACTGCGGTCGCCACAAGACCTGCCTCCGCAGGTCCACTGGCGGACCCGCTCTCTGGACCCACGGAGGTGGGGTTGTGGGCCGCCAGGCCCTTCAGGCGCGGTTTCAACCGCCAGCGTCCTTTGACCCCGGTTTTTGGTGGAACCGCGTATCTTTTTGATAGGCAGGCAGGAACTCGTTGAGATTGCTTCCTTCGTGCGTCAATGTATGAGAGCATGTGACGTACAGTGAAGGAGTGTGGCGCGCGATGGGCAGATGATCGCAATGAGCCGGGCGAGGCGAACGATCTCGCACGACGGCAGGCGGCGTTGCGGGCGCTGGCGCAGAGCCAGACCCAGCAGCCAGCAGACGCGGGCGTAGCGACACCGCCAGCCTCATCGCCAGCGAAGACAGCGAAGACGGCGCAGGCAGCAAAGCCGTCGGCGCTCGCGGCGCGGGTCATCGGGCGGCCAGACGGCGGCAGGCGGCGCGGCGCTATCGTCGCCGCAGTGGTGGCGCTGATCGTCGTTGTAATCGCTGTCGCCGTGGGCGCGCGATTCGTATTGGGACAACGCACAGCGCTCCCTGCGCCAAAGCCGGTCGTGCGGTTGAATCCTGCGGACAACAATCTCGGCTGCGTCACACAAATCGTCTGGTCACCCGATGGCAAACAGATTGCCGTGCTGGGCAATCTGCAAGGTGACTGCGGCGGGGGACGTTTGATTCACAGACGGACGCAATTTTTGTCTACGATGCCGCATCGGGGAAGCTGGCCGATCAACTCCACCCAGACCCCGCCGTGTTTGACTCACCCGCTGTTGAACACTTTTTCAGCGCCAACCCGCCGTCCGAGAGTGCGCCTGCGGCAGTGGATTATCAGAGCCTGGCCTGGGCGCCTGACAGTCAGGCGCTCGTGATGACGTTCGATGTGAACATTATGCCGCCAGAAGGGCAGAGCGGCACAGAGCCAAGCTTTAGCGGTTTGCTGCGGCTGGGCGTGGGCCATGACTCGCAGGCGATGTTGTGGCCAGAAACGGCGACATTCACGCAGTACCCAAACGGAAGCGCCGAGCGCTGGGATCTGACAGACGGGAAATCCGCGTTTGTGCCGACGCCTGCGCTTGCGACGATGTACCGCTGGAATAGCGATGGTACGCTCTCTCCGGCTGGCTCGGCGGCTGGAAAACCGATCGACGCGCCCAACAAAGGTCAAACCTTCGCCATCTGGCAATCAGGCAGCTTGCAGGTTGCACAGTCGGCGCCATCTCTCAATTCACCGCAGAGCAACGTTCCCCAGGACATCGAGTGGACCGCGAACATTGCGCCGATTTCGCCGGACGGTCGCTATTACTACCCCTACTTCAACGCCAATGGCAGCCTGGTTCCGCCATCCACGAAGCAAGTAATTGCGCAGGACCCGAAGATTGAGCCACACGACCAGGCGTTGGTGGCGATCGCAAGAAAATTGAGCGCAATGGCGCTCGGCTCCAACCAGTATATGCAGGCCCTGGTGACCTGGCGGCCAGATGGGCGCCTGTTGGCGACGCTCAATACGAACTGGTCAGGCGACATTACTTCAGCCAGTTTCACTGTCTCGATCTATGACACGCGAACGGGCAAACTCGTGAAGCAACTGACGCCAAACTTTAGCGGATTGCAATCGGGCGATTCGAGCAACGAGCTACTGGCGTGGTCACCCGATGGCAAGCGCCTGCTGCTGGCCGATAACATCTACGGCGCGATCACCATCTGGGGGCCGGGCGCGCTGCCAAACTAGAGTGCTGCTCTGGTTGGTTAGACATCAGTGCAGATAAGGCATGAAGCGAGCGGAGGCAGCGCACGATGGACGACAAAAGTGACCTCGCGCGACGGCAGGCGGCGTTGCGGGCGCTGGCGCAGAGCCAGACCCAGCAGCCAGCAGACGCGGGCGTAGCGACACCGCCAGCCTCATCGCCAGCGAAGACAGCGAAGACGGCGCAGGCAGCAAAGCCGTCGGCGCTCGCGGCGCTCACCTCGGCGCGGCCACCAAGCGCACGGCGGCGGTTCATCGCAGGCGGCGCCACGCTGGCCGTGGTCGCGATCATCGCTGCTGTCGTCGTGGCAAACGTGATGGTCAGACAGCGCGCAACCACCGCCGCGCCGAAAACCGTGCTGCGGATCAACGCCATCGGCGATGGGCTACACTGCGTCACATCGGTGGCATGGTCGCCCAACGGCAAGCAGGTCGCCGCGCTGGGCAACACACAGGGATGCGTCGGCTCGGCGTCGGACTCGCAGTCAGGCGCGGTGTTCGTCTACGATGCGCAGACGGGCAAGGTGGTTCAGCAATTGCAGCCTGACACGCTCGTGTTCAAGTCGCCAGTCGTCGAGAAGCTGCTCAGTCTGAATCCGTCTTCCAACAGCGCGGCTACTTCGCTCAATTATCAGGCGATGATCTGGGCGCCAGACGGCCAATCGCTGTTGCTGCCGTTTTACATGTTTTTGCCTCAACCAAGTGGACCGAACGCTGGCACAGCAGGTTTAGTGAACGGCTTGCTGCTGCTTGCGACCGCGCACTCTGCGTCGTCGCAGGTCTGGCTCAGCAGCAATACTAGCTACCCGAATGACACGTTGCTGCGCTGGGACCTGACCACTAGCGCCGACGCATTTGTGCCAGCGCCGCCGACGGCGACGGCGTATCGCTGGAACAGTGACGGCACGCTGTCGGCGGTTGGTTTGGCGGCGGGGCAGCCAATCGGAACGCCAGACGGCGGACAGACGTTCAGTATCTGGCAGCCGGGTAACTTGCAGTATTTTCAGTCGTATCAGTCAAGCCCGACCCCGCAGGAGATTCTTGATGCGCACGACATTCTCTGGAATGCGAACGCTCCTACCGTTTCGCCAGATGGCCACTACCTCTACACCTATTTTCCCAGCTACGGTAGCCTGGTTCCCCCTTCGACAAAGCAGGATGTCGCGCAGCAGCCGAGGCTGACTCCGCGCGATCCGGCGCTGCTGGCGCTGGCGCAGCAGATGATGCAGGCGACAAGCCCCAGTCAGAATACGCAAATCCTGGCCGCCTGGCGCCCAGACGGGCGGTTGCTGGCGGAGATCAGCGTGAACGCGAACCCGAATCAAGACCAGAATGCGAGTGGCGCACCGCCGCCGAGCGCGTTCACCGTCTCTCTCTACGACACGACGACGGGCACGCTCATCAAGCGGCTCACGCCAAACTTCGCCGGGCTGCAAGTGGACGAGGCAGGCAACGGCGCGCTGGCATGGTCACCCGATGGCAAACGCCTGCTGCTGGCCGATAACATCTACGGCGCGATCACCATCTGGGGGCCAGGCGCGCTGCCAGCCTGAGGTCTACCCGCGCCCTGCGCCTGTCGCGGCGCCACGGCCATCGGCGCCGCGTCGCATGCGAATGGCCTCGGCGCGCGCTACCGCGTCGCCGCGCACGCCGCCCAGCTCGAGGTCGAGCACACGCCGCACGATGGCCACGGTCGCCGCGTAGGTCGAGTCCATGCCGAAGTACGAGAGGCTACCTGCGCCGAGATTCTTGCCGCGCGTATAGGGGGTGTCCGAGGCGTAGTGGATGATGCCCAGATCGAAGGGCAGCCGCGCGAAGTTGATGTTCTCGCCGGTCGGGTAGCGGGTCATATAGAGGCTCTCATAGACCGCGTCGAGGTAGGGGCCAGACTCCATCTCCACCACGCTATAGTTGGCGCGATAGTAGAAGTCGAGGTAGGCGCGGTTCTGCAGGAAGGTGCCCTTCGATGAGACGGCGCGCTGGTTGTCGAGCACGGCGCCGAAGACCAGATTCCCGCGCGACATCGGCGGCGCTGAAGCAGTTGTCGAGCCAGTAGGTGTTGTGGCTATGCTCATCCAGCACGACGTTGGAGATCATCACATCGCCGATGCTGCCGTTGAGCGTCGCCGCTTTGCCGAGGATGTAGACGCCCTTCACCTGGGTCAGATTCTCCACGACCTCGCGCAGCACGCGATAGGCCGCCATGCCCAGCGGATAGTCGATGTTGATGATGACGCCACGGCTATCGGCCAGTCGCTCGATGCCCGGCACGCGCACACGCGGGTCCAGGTCGTCGGCGCGCACCTTCGAGAGGTCGATAATCTGAACATCGATCTCCAGCCCTTGCCGCGCGCCGATATGCCAGATGCCGCGCTCCTGCTCCTCGACGGGCTTGCTGCGCGCGAAGCCCTGCCCGGCGGGTGTCTTCTGATATTCGCGGGCGGCGTAGTAGAGGAAGTTCTGCCAGTTGCCCAGCGCGCGGCCTTCTTTGAGCTTGCGCGCCTCCTCCGACAGGAACGTGTCGGCCCCGGCGAGCGAGAAGCGGGTCAGCTCGTCTTCGCGGCGCCGCGCCACGCCAGAGAAGAGGTTGGCGAGGCTGTGGGTGTTGCTGGAGACGAAGTAGACCGGGCGGCGTTGCAGGCGCGCCTCGTCGAGCAGCTTGGCGACGGGCGCCCACCATTTGCGCGTGGAGCGCACGAAGCCGACATGCGAGCCGCCGAGCATGCGCAAGCGTGAAGTTCTTGCGCTCGCGGCCAATCGCCAGCAGGTTGACCCAGACATTGTCGCCCCACATCACTTCGAGGCGGCGCCAGTCTTCGATGCGCGACATGCAGCCGCTCGCGCACGACCTTGCTGATCTCGGCGTAGACCGGCGATGAGCGATCCACGCGGCTTTCGAGCAGTTGCATCGTGGTCGGGTCGGCGCTGAGCAGCCAGTGGAACTTGTTCCACTCGATCTGCAGGCCCACCAGCGTCGGCACGATGTCGTCGGTGTCGCTGACGCTGGCGATGTAGACGGCAAGCGTGCTTTTGCCGTCGAAGAACCACTTACGACGCCGCGCGGGCGCCGTGATCGCCTGCCACTGCTCCACCTGGAAGCCGTGCTGCGCGAAGACCTCATCCGACTGGCCCAGCAGCACCTTCGAGCAATTGAGAATGGCGTTGGGGAGCCGCAGCATGGTGTAGATGAACGCCGACATGTCTGGCTCGCTGCTGCGCGCCTGTGGATGCAGCACAGAGTCAATATTGTAATGCGCCTGCACCAGCGCCTTCAGTCCCACCTCACCGGAGCTACGGAGCAGTGAATGGTAGGTCCGAATGTACATCTCGACTTCGCGCGTGCCTGCCTCGTGCTGCTCTTCCACAGCGTCCAGCGCGCCGTTTGCCCCATTGGGCAGCGCGCCACTGCGATCCGCGCGTCGGAGAATCTTTGGAATCTGCCACTCTCAACTCTCCCGTTTCGGCTATCCCTCATGTTCGCGTCATTATACCCGACCGCCATACCCCGTGGCGCGCGAAGTCCTAGTGATCGAGCAGCGCGGCCATCGGCGTCGCGCGGGCCAGCGCCACCAGCGCCAGCGAGGCGGGTGAGAGGTCGCGGCCTGGCCACTGCGCCAGCACGATCTCATAGATGGGTAGCTCGGCGTCGCGCACGGTGACGGCCACGAGGTCGCCGCGCTTCAGTTCATCCCAGATGGCGATGGCGGGCAGCACCGAGACACCCAGCCCGCGTAGCAGCAGTTGACGCATCACCTCGCCCGCCGTCACCTCGATGCGCGGCTCGACTCCGGTGGGCAGCAGCTTGCTCAGGCCAAAGTGGGTTGGCCCGGTGCGCGTTGAGATGACCGTGTGGCGCGCCAGATCGGCGCGCTCACAGGCGCCTGCGCGCCCCAGCGGATGCTCGCGCCCGGCCACCAGCAGCAGCGGATCGCCGTAGCGCCAGAGGATGTCGGCGCGCGGATCGGTCTGCGCCTGCGAGCAGAGCGCCAACTGCACGGCGCCATCGAGCAGCGACTCCATCAGGATCGGGCTGCGTTCGACGCGCACCCACACCCGCTCATGCGGATGCGCGCGGGCGTAGGCTTCGATCAGGCGCGGCGCGACATACTGGCCGCAGGTGGGATTTACCCCTAACGTCAGGCGGCCCAGCCCACCATGCGCGACACGCTGCGCCTCGCGCTGGCCCTCCGCGCGCAGGGCCAGCATACGCTCGGCGTAGGGCAGCAGGGCGCGCCCCGCGTCGGTCAACTCCAGCGCATGGCCGCGTCGGTGAAAGAGTTGCGCGCCGAGCTCGCGTTCGAGCGTGGCGATGCGTCCGCTCAGCGTCGGCTGGGCGAGGTCGAGCAGCGTCGCCGCGCGCGAGAAGCTGCGGGCGCGCGAGACGGCGATGAACGTCTCAAGCTGGTCGAGCGTCATAGTGGGCGCCTCACTTCTGGCTGGGTGGTGAGGCCATGGGCGGATGGGCGGCGGGCGGTTGAAACCGCGCCAATGAATCGCCCCGGTTCGCGGTGAGCAGGTTGAGCGCAGACGGCGGTTGAGCGGATGAGTCGCCCCGGCGGATGGGCGGGATGAGGCAGAGACGGTGAGCGGATGGGCGGCCAGCGGTTGAAGGGCCAGCGGTTGGGCGGAGGGGCGGCCAGCGGTGGGCGGCCAGCGGTTGAAGGGCCAGGGATGGGCGGGCGATGGCGGCCAGCGGATGGGCGGATGGGCGGATGGGCGGATGGGCGGATGGGCGGCCAGCGGATGGGCGGATGGGGCGGCCAGCGGTTGGGTGGCCAGCGGTTGGGCGGATGGGCGGGCGGATGGCGGCCAGCGGTTGAAGGGCCAGCGGTTGAAACCGCGCCTGGATGGCCTGCGGGCCGCGAAGTCCGCCTGCGCGGACTGGAAACCGGACGTGGACCCGCGCGGGCGCGTGTCGTGGCGGCGTGAGCCGTCTTCGGGCGTGGTTTCAACCGCCTGCCATACCCCCATCCGCTGTTCCCTCTCCACTCTTGGCCACCGCCAGCGCCGCGCGAATCTCGCTGATACCCGTCCCTGCGACGCTGCGCGCACCCAGCGCGATGATGCCCGCATTGTACTCGCTGGCGAAGGTGAGCGGCGGTTTGCCCTCGGCGATCAATTCGGCGCAGAGTCGTTCGATCTGGCCGCCCGGCGCGGCATGCGCGACGAAGACGACGCGCGCCAGACCTGCCACGTAGCGGTTGCGCTGCTCGGCCAGCGTCGCCGTCACCCGCCGCTGGCTCGCGGGGAAGGGCGAGACGACCAGCAGCCGCCCCTGCTCGATGGGGGCGCGCCACTCGCGCGGCAGGCGCATCGCTGGCCCCACGCCGCGCGCCGGGCAGACGACGACCGGCTGCCGCCCGCGCAGCAGCAGCGCCAGCGCCTCGCGCTCCATCGGCGCGTGGAAGCCGCCGACGACGGCGACCTCCGCCTCGCGTAGCGCCACCGCCAGATCATACAGTCGCAGGATGATCTCGCCGGGGCAGCGCACCGAGCAGAGCAGCCCCAGCAGGGGCGCCTGGCTCAGCAGCCGCTCATCGCCGATGCTCACACGATTCGCTCTCCCTTCGCTGTGGGCGGTTGGGCTGGCGATTGAACGGCCAGCGGTTGAACGGCCAGCGGTTGAACGGCCAGCGGTTGAACGGCCAGCGGATGGGCGGATGGGCGGATGAAAGGCCAGCGGTGTGAAAGAACGGCCAGCGGATGGGCGGTTGGGCGGATGAAAGGCCAGCGGATGGGCGGTTGGCGGTTGAAACCGCGCCAGCGGTTGGGCGGCGGGCGGTTGAGGCGGCCAGCGGTTGGGCGGTTGGGCGGTTGAAGGGCCAGCGGTTGAAGGGCCAGCGGTTGAAACCGCGCCTGGATGGCCTGGCGGGCCGCGAAGTCCGCCTGCGCGGACTAGGGATTGGTGGGGGCATCTTCGGTGTCCTCCTCCCATTCGGGGATGAGTGAGCCGAGGCGGTGATGCTCTTTCTGGTGGGCGATGTAGGCACGGATCGCCGCGAGCTGGCTCTGCCCGGCGGAGAAGGCCGCATAGCCACCCTGCCACTTGAAGAATTTCTCGGGCGCGACTTCGTGTGTGGCGAGATGCGCTGACGCCCCTTTGACCTGCTTGACGAGGTCGGCTACGGAGAGCGTCGCAGGCAGACGGACGAGCAGATGCACATGATCCTCAACCCCGCCGAGCGCCAATACGTCCGCTCCCAGCGCTGCGCAGGACGCCTGGATGGACTGATAGACACGCCGTTCTGTCTCGCCCACCAGCAGCGGCAGCCGATCCCACGTCCCCCACACAAAATGGATGAACAACGCCACCCGCGTTCGTCGCATGCTCCGCTCCCCTTCCCGCCGATCCCCAGTCCGCGCAGGCGGACTTCGCGGCCCGCATGGGCCATCCAGGCGCGGTTTCAACCGCTGGCCGTTCCCCCGCTGGCCGTTCCCGGGCCGCTTTCAACGCCGCCCGCCGCCCGCCATTCCCCCGCTGGCCGCCCGCCCAACCACCGCTGGCCACGTCTCACTCCCCGCTCTCCCCCTCCTCCTCATCGCCGCCGCCACTCTGCCCCATGCGATACTTGATGTCGTAATTGATGATGAAATCGATCTCCTCATCGCTGAAGCCGTAGTGCTGCGCCAGCACGCGGTCTATCTCGTCGATGATGGGCTTCGCTGAGGCGCCGTAGTATTCGTCATAAGTGATTGTATCGCCATCTTTGGTCTGCTGATTGTCTTGCGCTCAGCGCCTGATACGAGGCGCTCCATCAAAGACGCCCCCAGCATCGCCAACTGTGGGTCATCAAGAATCTCAATCGAAGCTGGAAAGTTTCCAACCAGGGTATCGCTGAGATGAAAACAATCGCCGTACGCTACAAGAATATAGATAGAATAGACTGCTGTTCAGCAAAGCACAGAGTGATTGGGCATGCGCGCGACTCGTGACATACAAATATCGCCCATGATCGGGCGCACCAACGCGATTGTTCTTCGAGTAATATGGCAGGCTGACACAGGCTTTGACCCAGTACCGTGTAGCTTCCTGGTAAAAGACAAAATGTTCGGACACATGCAATTGCATACTGAGCCGCAAAGCTGTGCGTATGTAGCCGTGTGACCCGTGCAAACAGGCGATCCTCTACGGGTTTGGCATACTTCGGAAACTGCTCGGGAAGAGACAAGTGCGCCTTCAACTTTGACAAGTTCAATGTTCGGGAAAAGCGCACCACGAGTCTGAGTTACCCAACGCTGATACTTCGACGAATGAAGATCGTGGCTACCTGCATCCTCGCCCGCCACGGAAACGAAAACAGCGCTTCTGCAATTCTGTAAGCCTTCGAACAGTTTGCCTGGCCTATCGTCAAATGGAATGATCCACAGGTCTGCGCTGCTGCCGCGCAGCAGATTACGAACTGTCGCCATGCGCGACGAATTGACAAGTGGAAGTTGAACGATGAAACTTGACCAGCCGTTATGCGCCTTTGCCCTGGCATCTTGCTGTGCATCCAGGTCTTGTCCATGTGCGCGTAGCATAAGAGATCGTTCGGTGCAGAGTCCATAGAGATTACCGCATGGCTCCGTCTGGTAGTCACGAACCACATAGGTCTTCCGTACTGTGGCGTACTCCTTCTACGGCGGGTTGCCGATGATGACATCGAAGCCGCCGCGCGCGTGGACGATGCCGTAGAACTCCACAAACCAGTGGAAGGGACGATGGCTCTGCTTCCACTGCGCCAGCCGCGCCGCGTACTGCGCCGGGTCGGTGTAGTGGTGCTCGTCAATGCCATACTCGGCGGCGAGGAAGCCGTCCAGCTTCGCGCCCAGATCGGCCAGGCGCGCGAGCAGGTTCTGCTTATCCTGCTGCGTCACCTCGCCGCCAATCTGCATCTGCTGCTGGCGAAAGTGACCGAAGAGCCGGTCAACATCCGCCGCGTCCTGCGCGATCTGCGGCATCTGCTCGCGCCAGAAGAGGTCATTCGAGACGGCGCGCTCGGCCTCAGCGAAGGTCGCGAAGCCGACCAGCGTGTTGCCCGCGCGGATGTTGAAGTCAATGTCGGGCAGCGGCTCCAGGTCGGCGCACGTCGTCCACCTGCGCCACCAGCTTCAGAAAGAGGCGCAGCTTGGCGATCTCCGTCGCCTCCTCCATGATGTCCACGCCATAGAGATTGCTGATGATGATGCGCTTGAGGATGAAGTAGCGCCGGTTGCGTGTGCTGCGCCACCTGCGCCAGCGTCGCGCGGAAGTTGTTCGCGCCGCTGTACTGCGTCGCACGCCCCTCGGCGGTCGGCCTGCGTCACAAAGGCCTGCATGCGTTCCAGGCAGGCCGTGTAGAGCGGCTCCAGGATTTGCAGCGCGGCGAAGAGGAAGGCGCCGGAGCCGCAGGTCGGGTCGAGAATCGTCACCGTCGTGAGAGCGCGTCCCACAGCGCCCGCAGCAGCTCGGCCCCCTCGCAGTTCTCGATCACATCCTGCGTGAAGCGGCGGATGTCGAGGTTGTAGGTGATGAGGTCGTTGACCTCCGTCAGCTCGCCCGCCGCCAGCTTCGCGCGCAGCTCGAGGCAGCGCGTGCGCCGCGCCACATGCTCGCGCCACGTCTCCGTCGGCAGCGCGAAGCCGGTGGCGGCGGGCCGATTCCAGCCGCCGCGCCGCGCGACACTCGCCCACCCCGGCGGCGATCTCCGGCGGCAGGTCGAGGTCCACGCCGCGCCGTACCGGCTCGTAGATGTAGCGGTCGGGGTCTTCGCTGCAGCAGCCGCCAGACCTCGCTCTCGGCCCCGGCGAACGCCACCTTGCAATTGCTCCGCGCCTGCTCCAGCGTAAAGGGCAGAATCGTATTCTTGCCGATATACTCGGTGATGTCCTCTTTGGTGTAGTAGGCGCCCATCTGCTTCTGGTTGATGTACTTCTCGAAGATGTAGCCCAGCACGTCGGGGTTGATCTCATTGTCGGGGTGCTTCTCGTCCTGATGCTCAGTTCCAGATGCCAGACTGATAGCCATCAAAGAAGTTGAAGACGCGCTCGAATGCCGCGTCGGGGATGCTGGATGCTCGGCAAAGTCACTGCTCGATCTGGTGAACCTCGAAGAGGCCGCCATTCAGATAGGGGATGTCGCCGATCAGCGCCGCCAGATCGGGCTTGCGCGCGGCCTTCGCCTGTCCCAGCCCCTCATGGAAGAGCCGCAGCAGGAACGTATCTGTAGAAGCTGTGGAACTGCCCCGCGCCATAGCGCGCCTGCACATCACTCAGCTTGTGGCGCAGATAGTCAGTGTCGCCGGCCAGGAACCCCTTCTTCTGGATGAAGTAGGTGAACATCATCCGGTTGAGCATCAGCGAGGCGTACCACTCACGCTTCTCCGCGTCGCCGATGCCCACGATGAGCCTGCAAGAATGCGCCGTGTTCGGTCTTGAAGCGGTCGTAGAACTTCTTCGTCACACGGTCCACGTCGAGCGCGCGGGCCATGCGCCCCTGCACGCCCACGCCCGTCAGCGACTCCTCTTCGTCGAAGCCAATCAGCGAGCGTGGTGAGCCGCTGCGCCAGATTCTCGCCAGACTGCCCGCGAAAAAACTTGTGCTCGCGTGCGGCGCTGGGCTTGCCACGCTCGCGGCGCACCCACTGCCACACCTGCTGTGTCTGCCCGGCGTCTACATAGATGATCAGATGCTCGAGGTACGACCTTCTTGACCTGCGCCTCGATCTTGATGCGCGTCGCCCGGTCGGGGAAGCCCGCGCCCGCTGACTGCGCGCAGACGAAGACCACCATGCCACGTTTCTCCGCCACCGACGTGAGCGGATAGGGCGAGCCGCCGACCTCCACAGCCAGCGACTGGTCGTAATGATCCCAGCCAAGCTCATTGAAGAGCCGCTTGAACTCGAACGCCTGCACCTGCTGGCGGATCGTGCGAAGCTGCGTGGTGGTGGTCATGGTCGTCTTACTCCTGTAGCTGGCTGGCGGGGACGGCTGGCGGTTAAAACCGCGCCTGGATGGCCTGCGGGCCGCGAAGTCCGCCTGCGCGGACTCGGACGCGGACTGCGCGGGTTTAGCCGCTGGTAATCAGGCCCAGTGAGCAGATCAGTTTGGGGTCCTCATCTGGCGCATCGTCTTCCACCACACAGAGATTGCCTTCCTCACGCAGCAGCTTCACCACCCGCGCCAGGTCCTGATCGCCCGCGCCCATCTTGAACTGCCGGTTCAGCGCCTCCGTGGCCTTCGACTTCAGCGGGTAGCGATAGATTTCGTCGAGCGCGCGTTCCAGTTCCGCGTCCTCCCAGAGCGACCCCTTGCGCTCTCTGGCGAACTGCGCCAGCCGTGTGTAGACCTTGAATCGTGCGCCCGACGGTCGTCCCAGCCCGCCGCCGATGGAGCGCTCCTCAGCCGCGAGTTGCTCCAGCGCAGCGCGGGTCAACTCGTGGTGGTTGTCGCGCCGCGGCAGCCGGTGGCGTCGCCAGCGAGCAAGCGGCCGCGCGCAAGATGCGCAGCGGCGATTGCGGTCACGATTGCGCCGCGCGCGTCTACGCGGGCCAGCGCATCGGCGCCGTCACTCGTCCGCACGTAGACGAGCGCGCCAGTTGGGTCGGCTGGCGGTCGCAGCATGCGCGCGCGCCGAGTAGACGACGGCTGGCAATGCCTCGATCTTCTTCTCCAGCCCAGGGTTCGCCAGTCAATCGCCTTTTTCCAGATCTCGTAGGCCTAGGAGGCCAGGTCTACCTCGCCGTCCGGTCATCGCCGTCGAGGATGCCTGCCTTCTCACTATAGAGGTCGAGGAGTGGCTGATCGGTCACGATCATCCTCAAAGAACGCCTCATCGGCGCCGACGACCTCGCGCATTCTCGCTCAGTCGGTCGCGCACCCGCGCGCGCAGGCGGATGATACGCTCGACACCCTCGGCTGGCAGGAAGGAATAGCAGCAGAATCCTGTCGGCCTGCTGCCCGATGCGATCCACGCGCCCCGCTCGCTGAATCAGACGGATGATCGCCCAGGGCAGGTCATAGTTGACGACGATAGCGCAATCTTGCAGGTTCTGGCCTTCCGAGAGCACATCGGTCGTGACCAGCCCACGCAACTCTCTGGCGCGAGCCGATCAGGTCGCGCTGCTTGTTGCTCGCCGGGCTAAAACGATAAACGGTCAGCGGGTGGGATCGTCACTGTCGCCGCTGACGCCAGCCACGCGCCGCCACCTGGCGCGCGGCGAGTTGTCCGGTCGAGATAGCGCTCGGTGTCGGCGAACTGCGTGAAGATCAGCACCTTCTCGTGCGGATGTGTCTTCGTCAGCAAGTCCACGCAACGCATTCAGCTTGGAGTCCTTTTCGGGCCGTCCATGCTCCGCACTGGCGCAACACGATCCAGCAGCGCCTGCGCATCCGCCAGCAAATGCGCCCGCAGGTCGCTGGTGAACATGCTGGAGGGTAGCCACTTGAAGCGCTTCTGGTAGCGCGTCTGCGTAGAGCGTATAGGCCGCTGCGGCGCGGCGTCGATATGCCTGCTCCTGGGTCAGACTCGCGAGTGGCTCCTCGTCATGAGTCGCCTCGTCATGAGTCGCCTCGTCGCTGATCGAGTCCTCGCCTGCCTCATCCGTTGTCACGAGCATCGCCTCGGCGTCTTCGTCGCCCGCCTCATCCTCCAGCAGATCGGCATCCTGTGTGCCGAGTGGCAGTGGCAGCCCCTGTTCGATGGCGTAAAGAAAGATGAAGTTGCGCAGCGCATGGCGTTCCAACGGACTGGATGAATGCAGGCCCACCGCTCTCCAGTCGCTTGAAGAGATTGGTGCGGCAGAAGCCCATCAGCCGCTTGCCCGCGCGCCCCAGGCCCTGCGATGAGCTGGGCCTCGGCAGGTGTTGGCGGCTTGCCAGGCCGAGGGCTGATGTAGTTGCCCAAGGCCGTAGCGTGGGAGATAGAGATCGTTGATCGTGTCTACCACCGTTGGCCGGTAGAGCGGCGCGTACTGGTCGTCGGGGTCGCGGTCGTTGATCGGGAAACGCTCACGCGTGCGCGGCTCGCGCACCGGGAAGTAGGAGCGACGCGCCATCGCTAAATGTCAGATAGGTTCGACCTGATCTCGGCATCTGTCTCAGCATAATTCGTCTGGATGAAGCTGCGTGTCCGGCGGATCAGGAAGAGGCGCATCAGGTCGCGCCAGTCGTCAATGTACTCGCTCTTCTCGAATGCCGCGAGCGTGCGCAGGCCGCACTGATGTCGGCGGCTGGAACTCCACCTCGCCGAGGTCACGTAGCAACGACTCTGGCCGAATGCCCAGATCGCGATCCTCTGGCGATGAAGAGCCGTAGTTGCGCCGAGAGGTCGAGAAAGGTCTTGTTATAAGGCGTCGCCGTCAGCAGCACGCAATGGCTCTCGTTCTTCTCGATGTACTCCTGAATCGCCTGATAGCGCTGTCCCTCGCGATTGCGCAGGTTATGGCTCTCATCTATCAGCACGAGGCGATAGCGCGGCATACCGGGCAATTTCTGCATGCACGAGGCTGCTCGAAAGGACCTTGGCGGTCAGCCCGTAGCTGATGCGACATAGCCCTCCCACATCTGTGTGAGGTTCTTCGGGCAGATAATCAGCGTTTCCCAGCCATAGTCATCCTGAAAAAGTCTTGCCAGCGCCGATCGCCATCAGCGTCTTGCCAAGTCCGACCACATCACCGATCACCACTCCATGCCGCTTCATCACATGATGCGCCGCAATCTTGAGTCGCCGCTTTCTGGAAATCGAACATCTCGGTGCCGAAAGCGCGCTGGGAACCTGATATTCGGACATCCCAGCGCGCGCTTCCTGGGCCAGGTGATAGGCCATCTTGAGGTAGATGTAGTACGGCGGCAGCAGCTCTTCACGCGCCCAACTGGAGTCAATGATCTCTGCCAGTTCATCAGAGATGTCCAGGCTCCAGCGGTCTTCCCAGCGGTGCATTGAACCAGTCTTCGAGCTTGCGCGTCGCATCCTGATCGACCACATCAACGTTGAATTCGCCCTGGCGCTGAAGCCCGGCGAACGTCAAATTGCTGCTTCCCAGAAACCCGGTGATGGGGTTGTTGAAGTCGTCGCGATAGAGCAGATAGAGCTTGGCATGGAGCGGATAGGCGAGATGCAGTTTGACGACGACTTTACGCGCCTTCAGGTGTGCGCTGAGGCGCCGCAATGAGCGCTCGTCCGCATCACTCGGCGCGCCCAGCGTCAATTGCTCGCGAAACTCCTCAGCGGCGCGGCGCCTGAGCCGCACAGCGGTTCCCTGATCCAGCGTGCCATCGCCGCCCGTCACACGGAGCGCGGCGCGTAGTTCTTCCTGAGGCGTCGTCTGCATGCCTACCAGCACGCGGCAACAGGCGCCATCGCCGCCTGACCAATTCTCAGCCAGGTCGCCTATCTGATTCCACCCGCGCAGATTAAAATAGCCAACGCAGAAATCGGCGCGCTGTGAGTTTTCCAACGTGCTTTTCAGCGCCGCGAGCAGATGTTCGCTGATGTTGTCGAAGATGCGCGGCATGGTGGGTCCTTGCTTTGCTGCAGTGAGCTACTACACAGTGATGGCGTCAACAGTATATGTAATCTCACAAGCGCACGGCAACTCGGAAACCACCACAATCGGAAGCGAGGCGCCGATTCCCAGTCCGCGCAGGCGGACTTCGCGGCCCGCAGGGCCATCCAGGCGCGGTTTCAACCGCTGGCCCGTTCCCCCGCTGGCCGTTCCCCCGCCCGCCGTTCCCCCGCTGGCCGCTCGTTCAACCGCTCGCCGCTCGCCCAACCGCTGGCCGCTCGCCCAACCGCTGGCCGCTCGCCCAACCGCTGGCCGCTCGCCCAACCGCTGGCCGCTCGCCCAACCACCGCCCGCTCGCCCAACCGCTGCTCGCCCAACCGCTGGCCGCCCAACCGCCAGGCGCGATTCAACCGCCCGCCTCCCTCACTCCAGGCTGCGGCTCATCTCGCGCTGGGTGACGACGACGGGGCAGCCGAGCAGGGCGAGCGCATCCCCCAGCGCGTCGCCTGGCGGAGTGTTGATCGCGCGGAAGATGGACTCCGGCGCGCTATCGTGGAGCGCCCGAAGCAGCCGCATGATGGCCTCGCGGCGGGCTTCCGCCTCCGGCGCTCTGGCGCCAGCGTCGAGGATCGCGTAGCCGCCGCTCTGCCGCGAGGCGAGCAGATAGGCGCTCAATTGCGCATCATGCCACAGCCCCAGCCCTTCGAGTGTTCCGCGCACGCGCTCAAGTGTCGCGCGCTCACGCTGCCAGGCGGGCGCAATAGCATGAAACGCGGCGAAGTCGTTGAGCGCCGTGCGTGGCGACGCCGCACGCAAGCGGGCGCCGTCGCCCCAGTGGCGGGCTGGCGAGACCGCGTCGAGATCGAGTGGCCCATGATAGACCAGGAGGCTGCGCTGTGTCTGGAACCCCATCCGTTGATAGAGCGCCAGCGCGGGCGTGTTCATCTCCAGGACTTCGAGTTGCGCTGTGCGCAGGCCGATGGCGCGCATGTGGACGAGCAACTGTCCCAGCAGCCGCGCGCCGATGCCCTGGCCGCGCCACTGCGGCGCAACGCCCATCCCGGCGATCCAGCCGCGCGTGCCACGTACGCCCACCAGCCCCACGCCCGCCAGTGCGCCATCGACATACAGCGCGGCAGAGTCATCGAGGCGCACATCGTTCTCGCGCATCATCTGCGCCAGCCCATCGGGCGTCTGCGCCATCGGCAGGTAGTAGCCCGCGAAGGCGAGATTGAAGGCGTGCGTGACCTGTTCCAGCGAGAGAGTCGCGGCGGTCGCGAAGGTGATTGCAGTCACGGCTGCGCCCCTAGCCGATGGTGTCGAGCAGCGCAAGCGGCTCCACCAGCATCGAGCCGTCCTCCAGCCGCAGCAACGCGCTTGGCTCCCACTGGCCAGCCTCCGAGCGACGAGTCTGGGTGAAGATGTGGCTGATACGCCCCCAGACCCCACGCTTCGGGCCAGCCGTGATGCGCGCAATCGTCCCCACGGTGAAGACGCTGGGCAGCGGTATGGCTGTGGGTGTGGCGTTGACTGGCAACGGCAGCAGCGCCTCAGGCCGGATGTTGCGGCGTGGCAGCGTCTGCCCATCGAGCAGAATGACGTCATTGACGCGCTGCTCGAGCGCCCGCAGAATGGCGGGATTCATCGCGCAGTCGCCCAGTCCCTCGGTCAGCAGCACGGTCAGTGGCGGCTGCTCGGTCAGCGGCACGAAGCCATCGAGGAGCGCAGTCAGATCGGTGCGAGCGAATGCCTCCAGCTCCAGGGCTGACGCGCTGGCGGCGATCACGCCGACCGCGCCGCTGGCGTAGGCGCGCTGCAAGAGCGTCAATGGCGCGCGCGATGGATAGACGATGACGCTGCCGTGCGGCAATTGCACCAGCGCCAGCGACTCGCCATGCTGTGGGAAGTAGATTGGCCCTGCGACCTGGCCGCCCACCCCGATCAGCCCGTTGATGAGCGCAGCGGCGCCCTCGATGGTGACGCTCTGGCCGGGTATCACCTCGACGACGCGCCCCGCCAGCCCGGCGAGCGCTGTGGCCAGCCCCATCTCTGACCGCGCCTCGGCGATGGCCTGGCCTGGGTTGACCTGCTCGTAGAGCGAGACGAGCGGCGCCGCGCCCGGCGGCAGCAGTCTGCGCCGCCGCACCGCGACCGACGCGATCATGGGCCGCCCATGAGGATAGTCAAGCGCGCTGACGCTCATTGGCCGCCTCCCGGTGCGATGCCTAGCGCCGCGCGCCACGCTAACGCCTGCGCGATGCGTTCGTCGCGCCCGGCGGCGAGTGGCAGTGGGCGTCCGCGCGCGTCGATGACCAGGCCAAGCGCGCCGCCCTCGATTGGCTCAGTCGCGCGGGCGGGCTGGCCTGGCCCCAGTCCGATATCGACGCTGGGGTGCGGCTGGAGCGAGAAGAGCGCGCGCTCACCCTGCCCCAGTGGCAGCCGCGATAGTTCGCCCTGCGCCGCCTCCACCGCCAGTTTGCGTCCATCGGCATATTCGAGCGTGGCGTAGACGGCGATCTCGCCCGTGGGCGCCGCGCCACTGGTGGTGACGACGGGGCCAAGCGGCGCGGCCAGCGCGTCGATCTCGGCGACATGCCCGGCGAACTCTGGCGCCAGCACGCCCGCCATGCCCAGCAGCGAGGCGATGCGCGCGGTATCCTGCGCGAGCGAGGCGATGCCCTGCAACTGGAGCGCATCCAGCAGGATGAGCGCCGCGTGCGCAGGGGTGGGCGTGTTCGCCAGCACGCCGCCGGTCGCCAGCGCCACATCCACCGGGCGCAGACCACTCACCCGCGAGCCGGGCGCATGCAGCGCCATGCGAATCGCCTCGCGCGCAAGGGCGTACTCGATCTCCAGTTCGACGACCGAGCCGGGCAATACGTGGGGCCGTAGCATGCGCTGCAACACGTATTCGCGCAGGCTGTTCTCATCCAGCGCGAAGGGCAGCCAGCGGATGACGTTCTCGGCGCCGACGGCGCGCAGCAATTGTCCCGCGCCCGGCCCGACGCCCATCGCCGGTTGCGAGCCTGGCACGAACTCGCCCTCGGCGGTCGCGCCGGCCAGCACGGTGGAAGATGCTCCTACGTCGACGACGACGACATTCATAGCGTAGTGCTGCGCGAGGAAGCATGCCACACCGCCCAGCGAGGTGATGGTGGCCATCGGTGGCGTCGCGGCCATCCTGCGCAGTCGGTCATAGCCAGGGACCGGACGAAGCGCCGCCGCCTCATAGATTGGCCCGATGGCGCGATTCAGCGGCGCCAGTGTGGAGGGTGAGAGCGCCTGAGTCGCCTGAATGGTCGTCGCGGTCCCATGCAGCGCCGCCTGGAGTTGCGCAGCGTCGTCTGGCTGGCCGGTGAAGAGCACCGGCGGCGGCGGCGTTGTCTCGTCATCCGAGCGCTCAGGATTGCCCAGCGCCTGAAACCATCGCCTGATCGTCTGAGCGGCGGCGTCGAGCGATTGCGGGCCACGACTGGCGCCGAACGCTGGCCCAACGACGAGGATGACATGTGGCGCCATGGCGCGCACATTGGAAATGGCCTGGAGTGTCTGCCCATCGTAGGGCGGCCCGTCCAGTGGGAGCAGCGATTCGATCTGCGAGAAGAGGCCCGCCAGCGAGCGATAGAGCAGCGCGGAGAGCGTTTCGCGCCCTGGGCCGGTGGCGAAGATGCGTAGTGGGCCGCCGACACTCGTCACAAGTGTCATGTTGTCCACACCGGTTCCATCCGCCTGCTCTGGGGTGATGAGCTGCCCATCGCGCAGCAGGGCGCGCCCGGTGATGCGCTCGATCTCGCCGATGGCCTCGCGCGCGCCGATCATCACATCGGCGATGGGAGCGGCGCTGGTCGTCGCGCGCTGCGCTTGCGCCAGCATGCGAGGCTGCTCGTCTACCAGACCGATCAGCGCGGCGGTCGTGAAGACGGAGCCGCAGTCTACCAACAGCAGCGAGCGGATCATCGTTGGTCGGCGCGCCGCGCTCTCCTGTGGGCGCGACGCCGAGTGGGTCGCATCAGCCACCCTTTCTGCCTCCCTGCTCTACTGGGATGTACACGCCACCCAGGATGATGCGCCCATTGTTCGCCCTAGCGCTTGCCGCGGCGCAGGAATCCGAGCCAGCCGCCGCCGCGCTTGCGGTCGGCCAGGTCCTCATCGTACTCGTCGCCCATCTGGTCATAGTCAGCGTCATAGGGATCGTCGGCATAGCCGCGCGCGCGATACGCCGCCTCGTTGTCGCGGCCACGGCCACGCCCGTCGCGCCCATCGCGGCTGTCATATCCGTCACGTCCGTCACGTCCCCCGCGCCTGTCATCCACGCGCTGGCGTTGCTCTGACATGCCCCAGCCTGCGTTCGACTCGGCATAGTTCCATTCGCCCAGTCGCCCGCTGCTGCGACCATCGTCGCTCGCGCCCCAGCCAGCGGCGCCATCCCAGGCCTGCTCGGCCTGCCCGCCGCGATCATTGCCACGCTCATCCCAGTGGTTTGCGCCGTCCCAGCCATCGGCGGACCCCTGCGGCTCGCCCGCGCTCGCCCAGGGATTGCGATCAGCCGGAGGCATCGCCCGACCAGCCGCCTGGGCGTCGCCCTGGCCGCGCAGCCATGGCGGAAGCTCGTTCTGCGAGAGCGGGCGCCCACGACCATACTGTTGCTCGGCGGCGCCGGTCTGGTCAAACGCCATCTCATCCTGCGCGGCGCCCGAATCCCAGGCTGCGTCGCCCCAGGGTTCCTGCGCGCCATTGTCAGCATATCCCTGGCCTGGTGGGGCGAAGGCCGCTGACCGCTCCGTATTCGCGGCGCTCCATCCGTGTGTCGAGGAAAATGTCTGCTCGACGGGGGCGCGTCCAGTTACCCAGCCGGGGAGCGCCGATGGGTCAATCAGGTCCGAGGCGGCGAATCCGCCGGAAGCCTGTTGTTCGTTGGTCGCCGGGGCTGCGTCGGCTGGAGCGGCGCCAACCTGGGCGCGCAGCCAGTCGGGCATCGGAGGGTCATCTGCAAAGCCGCCAGAGTAGGCGCCGCCACGCGCCGGAACTGGCGCTCCGAAGGGCGGGTTGTCGTTGGCGGGAAATCCTGGCATACCGGCAGGATCAATGGGCTGAGGCGCACGTGCGACCTGCGCCTGCGCATAGGCCTCGCTGAGGAACTGTGGCATTGGCTCCTGCGCCGCCGAGGAGCCGATCCATTCCGAGACGTTAGCGCGCCCCGCGCTTTCTGGCTGATCGCGCAGCCAGCGTGGCAACGCCTGATCGTCTACCAGTGAGCGCGCCTGCATGCCTGAAGGCACGGGCGCTCGCGGCGCAAACTGTCCCATTGCTGGCTGACCAGCGGCGCCAGCGAGCCAGTTGGGCACAGCTTGTTGCTCGATGAGCGCATGGCCGGCCATGCCGCCGACCTGTGGCCCGTTATAGGCCGCCCCTGCCTGCTCGATAGAGGGAAAGGCGTTGACTGCGGCTGGCGGCGCTGGCGGCGGCTGCTGATAGGGCTGCTGATACTGCTGCTGCTGCTGCGGATAGCCGGGTTGTTGTTGTTGCGAGTACGCCGCCGGACGCCCCTGCTGCGGATAGGGAGCCGGGCCAGGCTGCTGGGGATAACCTTGCTGTGGATAGCCTTGCTGTGGATAGCCCTGCGGCGCCTGCCCAAAGGGGCCCTGTGGCGCCGCTGGGCCTGCCTGCCCGATGACTGGCTGGCGCACGGTATATTGCGTGGCGATGTCTGGCTGGAATGGTTCGGGTTGCTGCGACCACCCCTGGCTCATGGCGGGGCTGGCTGGGCGGGCGCAGCCCATGGCGGCTGCGCGAAGGTTGCGGATAGGGTTGCGGCGCGCCCTGTCCATCCGCCGACTCGCGCAGCCATTCGGGCAGTTCGCCGTCACTGATCAACGAGCCAGCGGAAAATCGCGGCGGCTGCTGTGGCGGGCCGAATCCGGGGGCAGGCGGCGCGCCATAGGGTGAGGCTGGAGCGCCGCCCATGCCGTCTGGCTGCGGCTGTGACCAGCCGCCAGATGGCGCGACTGGCGTACCGCAGCGCGGGCAGGTCGGCGTGTTTGGGGAGAGTGGTTGTCCACAGCGCGGGCAGCTAATCACAAAGCGCCTCTTTCGAGCTGTGCATGTGGCGCGTCCGTCCTGGGGGCGCGTTCATGCGGGTCCGATAGGCCGATGGTTTTCAGGTCAGTCAACAGTGAAAAGCCGCCGACAAGCGCTGCATCCACGCCGATGGAGGCCGCCGGGAGTGAGGTCGAACCTGAGTGTATCATTCTGGCGTAGGGGTGACAACATAACGGCCAAATGGGGCCGCCGCCCGTCACGCGCGCTGCGCATTGACGCTATCACAATAGCCCATATTGCCTGCTTGCGATTGTGCTCTCGCTCACTTTCTGGCGCTTCCTGGCTGACCTCCGAACTCACACAGGCGGCGCTGTGACGCGACATGTATGCCTGGCGCCCGCGAGCATCGGCCATTCAGGGCCGCGAGCGACGGTGATCCAGGCATGCGCATGCCCGGCTCTCGCCAATTCGCCAAAATACGGTGTTGCGCGGGCGCGGCCTGCGGGTATATACTAGCTTTTGGCATTTTGTGAGGAGGATAGAGTCATGTCAGTCGCGCCACTCGTTCGGGCCGTTGAAGAGGCCAATCTCCGCGAGAATGCGCCGAGGCTGGAGCCAGGCGACACCGTTCGCGTCCATGTGAAGGTGGTCGAGGGCAGCCGCGAGCGCATCCAGGTCTTCGAGGGCATCATCATTCGCCTGCGTGGCGAGGGTGTCAATAGTTCGTTCACCGTGCGCCGCATCGCGCACAACGTCGGTGTTGAGCGCAGTTTCCTGTTGCACTCGCCGCGCATTGATAAGGTCGAGGTCGTGCGCCACAATCAGGTGCGCCGCAAGAACCTCTACTATATGCGCGGGCTGCGCGGCAAGGCGGCGCGTCTCAAGGAGCGCCGCGACTAGCGCTGGCTCAGGCCAGCTCTGGGATGGGTCGCCGCGCCGTCTCGCCATGCCCCATCTCGCTGACACGCGCTGCCGACATGCTCTCCTATGGAGACGCGCTGGGTCGCTCCCAGGCGTCTCCATTCTGTCGTACCCGGCGCTTCCCCGCTCATCTCAGCCTTTCCCCACTTACTAGCATCACCATCACCGCGCGTATGTCGTGGCCGTCGCGAATATCATCCAACGGGTGATAGCGTTATGCCCATTGACTCACGTACACTCTGCGCTAAGAGGTGATGTGGCGTCAGGCTCAGGCGCGCCCGGTCGGCGTTGGCGCCAGAGCGACAGGGAAAGGCAGGCGACCCGGCGTGTTGAACGTCTATCGCCCCGTCCCGCGCGATCTCTTCGCCGCGACGCCCCCCGTCCGCAGTCGTCGCGCCCTGCGCTTCTTCACGACGTGGTATGACGCGGTCGCGGGCGTGGTGATTGTCACGATCATGGCGCTGCTCGTCGCGCCGATCCTCCGGCATACTCCACTGATGGCGCTCTGGCTCGGCGCGTACCTCGTCTACATCAGCGCGATGCTCGCCGTTTCGCGCGCGCCGTTGATTCGCCAGACGCTTCACACCTGCACAGGCGCGTTGGCGCGCTGGCTCGCGTGGCTGATCTACGGCCCACGCGACGCCTCTGACGCCAGTGATGCGGACGCCGAACGCGACGATTCGCGGGGCCTGCCGCTGATCCATATCACGCTGGCGCTGGCGCTGACGGCGGCGGCGCTGCTCTTCGTCGTCACGCTCGACCGCAGCTATCGCGCCGCAGGACTACCGATGAGCGCCGATGTAGCGAGCTGGCTGCTCTTTGTGCTGCCGATGCTGCGGGTGGCGCGCTATGCCTCGATGATCTGGATCGCCGTCCTCGGCGCGCTCGTCATCCTCTGCGATGGCGCGGCGCGGCTACTGGTGATCGGTGGCGCCGATCTCGCTACCCTGCGCATCGTCGCACTCCACGCCTGCTGGCTCACCCTGATCAGTCTGCTGCCAGCCATCACGCTGCGCTCGCTGTCTGAGCGGCGCCTCAGCCTGACCAACGCGATAGCGGTTGTGCGCGCTATCACCGCGCTCCAGCCCGGCGCAGAGAGCGTATTCGCCTGTGAAGCCGCCGCCATCATCGCCCAGCGGATGAGCTATGACGAGGTGAACGTGCTGCTGGCGACCTCGGAGGATGACAGTATTGGGCGCGGCCTGCGTTTCGTCGGCGCGGCATCGCAGGCTGGGAGCGAACTCGTGCGCAGTGGCTATGTGATCGAGCAGGCGCGCGGCATTACTGGCTGGGCCGCCGTCTATGGCCAGGAACGGCTCGTCAACGATGTCGAGCGTGATCCCGATCATCTGTACCTGCGGCATGCGAGCTTCCCGCGCACCAATGCCGAGCTTGCCATCCCACTGTCGCTCGGCGGCGTCGTTATCGGCGTGCTCGATGTGCAGAGTGTGCACGCCTTCGCATTCGGCGAGGACGATGTAGAACTGCTGCGCGCAATCGCCGTGCATCTGGCGCTCTCACTCGACAACGCGCAGCGGCTGACGCGCGCACGCGGCCTGGCGATGGTGACGCAGCGGATCGCGCGGCGCTTGCTCTCGCAGCAGGACCTGCGCGCCGCGCTGGAACAGGTGGTGAACACAGCGCGTGACACGCTGCGCGCCGACTCGGTGGCGCTCTATCCGTGTGACCCTGAAGATGGCCGCATCGGTGAGCCAGTCGTGGCAGGCGTCTTCCACACGACGCCTGCCACGGCGGGACGTGTCGAGGAGCGTGGCGCCGTGTCCGCTGTGGCGCGGGCGTTGCGCGAAGGCCAGCCGCGCTTCGAGACGTACTCTGCGCACAGTAACGTCTCCGCCCGCGCACAGAGCGATTTCGCACAGCGCGAAGGGGTGCAGGCCGCCGCCATCCTGCCATTGCATGTGGGCGTTGGCGGCGGCGCGAGCGAGGTGACGGCGCTTGGCGTGATCTTCGTCAATTACCATGCGCCTCAACTGTTCACGCCTGAGTATCGCGAGTGGTGCGAGGCGCTGGCCGACCTGGCGGCGCTGGCGCTGCAGAGCGCGATGCTCTATCAGCGTGTGGTGGAGGAGGAGCGCGCCAACACGTGGATCGAGCTGCACGATGGCATGGGGCAGGATGTTAGCTACGGGCGCATGCTGCTCGAGCAGGTGATGACGAGCTGGACGCGAGATGGCGCGCTGACCGCAATCGATGGCGAGAAGCTGCTCAACGCGCACCAGTTCATCCGTGCGCTGCAACGGCAGGTGAACTATCTGATCGATGTCTGGCGCGAGCGCGACACCAGCGATATGTGGCGCGCGGATGAAGACGATGGCATAGCCGCGCCGCGCGGCCTCTTCGATGACCTCGACGAGCATGCCGCGCTGGTGCGACGGACGCTCGAGATGCGCTGTGAAGTGACCCATGTGGGCGATGACGCCGCGCTGATCGGCAGCCTGCGCCATGATGCGCGGATGGTTGCGCGCGAGGCCGTCTACAATGCGTATCGGCACGGGCGCGCGACTGAGGCGCTGATCGAGGCGGAGGCGGACGAGCGCGAGTTGCGGCTACGCATCCGCGACAATGGCTGTGGCTTCGATACCCGCCTGCTCTCGAACAAGGCGCATGGCATGTCGAGCATCCAGCGGCGCGCGGAGCGGCATGATGGGTCGTTTGTCGTGCAGAGTTCGCGTGAGCCGGGCCAGTCGGGCACGACGATTCAGGTGGTCTTCCGTCTGGCGCCCGAGCGAGGAGTCATTGGTGGAAGCGCCCGTGGGGGCGCGCCTGCATGCCTGAAACGCCGTCGGCCAGCCCTGGTCGGCGGCGTCTGAATTCAATTGCGAGCGAGTGATGTAGACGAGTGATGTATTTGAGGGGGAACGACATGGAGCCGTCCGCTGACGCGAAACCACGCATCACGGTATCCATCGTAGATGACGACTACTCCGCACGCGAGGCGTTGCGGTTGCTGCTCGAAGGGCCAGAGATCGAGATCATCGCGCTGTGTGAGTCGCCTGAAGCGTGCCTCGACGCCATCGTGCGCCGTCCGCCACAGGTGGCGCTGGTGGATATGCGGATGCAGGGCGACCCTTACGCTGGCGTGACGCTGATTCGCCAGATACGCGCGCTGAGTCCGGCGACGGCCTGCCTGGCGCTGACGGCGAGCGACCGGCGCGGCGATCTGCTCCCCAGGGCATTCTACGCCGGGGCGCACGGCTACTATCGCAAAGGCTATGTGCTGGGCGATGAGTTACCGCACATCGTGCAACGACTGGCCGAGGGCGCCTGGGAACTGGACCCGGAGATGGCCGAGCGCATTCTGCGCGACAGTGGCTCCAATGACGCAACCTCCGCATTTACCCTGCGCGAGCGCGACATGCTCCAACGCATTGCCTCTGGCGCCAGCGCGGGCGCCCTCGCAGGCGTCTTCCACGAGCGCGAGTCTACCATCCACACCAGCATCCGCAATATCATGGGGAAGGCGCAGGCAGCCCGCTCCGCTGAGATCGAGCGCCTCACCATGCGCTATGGCTCCTGACCAGCGCGCCAGCGCCCCTGGAGGACGACCGTGAGCACGAACCCGATGCGCGACGATGGGTCGCAGGCGGCGCCTGACGCCCTGACGGTGATGGTCGTGGAAGATGACTACTTCGCGCAGCAGGCGATAGCGTTGCTGCTGCACGCGGATGACATTGACCTGGTGGGCGTCTGCGCCTCGCCAGAGGATGCGCTGACCCTTGCCGAGCAGCGCCGCCCCGCTGTCGCGCTGATCGATATGCGGCTGCAAGGCGACCAGCGCGCGGGCGTTGAGCTGATTCGCGAGCTGCGTGTGGTCAGCCCACAGACGATCTGTGGCGTCATCACGGCGACCGACAAGCAGGGCGACCTCTACGCGGATGCGTTCAACGCAGGCGCGCACGGCTACACCCGCAAGGGCGAGGGCGATCTCTGCGACCTGGCGCGACGGCTGGCGGCAGGTGAGTGGGTCGTCGATAGCGAGATTTCGGCGCGCTATGTGACCCGTGGCGCACGCGCGCTGTGGCCAGCGCGCGCCCCCGGCGGACGCGAGCCGCAACTGACGGGGCGCGAGCGCGAGACACTGGCGTTGGTGGCGCAGCAGATGACGACGAAGGAGATTGCCGAGCAGTTGGTCATCTCCGAGAACACCGTCAAGACGCACATCGCCCACATCATCGACAAGCTACATGTGCAGAATCGCGATCAGGCCGTCCTCTATGCCGTGTTGAAGGGCTATCTGAATCCGACACGCTAGCCCGGCGGGCGGTTAAAACCGCGCCTCAAGGCGGTTGCGACCGCCACAACCCTGCCTCCGCAGGTCCACGTAGGACGGTTCGGTTGCAGGCCCTGCAAGTGAGGGTTTAGTCGCCTGCGCGCTTGTACGCTTTGAGCAAGCCTGCGCCTGGGAACGCGGAGAAGCGTGAGGGGCGCATCTCCTCCATTTCGAGATGCTCGAACCCCGCATCCTGTACGAGGGCGGCCAGAGCTTGCATGCTGCTCCCTCCGGCGTGAGACCGCGCAGCCCGGCCCTGGCGCTCCTTCTTATGGCTAAAATCAGCGACTACCAGGCGCCCTCCTGGTTTGAGCACACGGACGATTTCCGCGAGCCCCTGCTGTTTGAGGCTCGCAGGCAAATGATGCATCATCAGGGTCGAGAACACCACATCGAATGTTTGATCGGGGAAGGCGAGCCGCTCGATCACCCCGATCTGGAAAGCAACGGGCGCGTGGCGGCGCGCCGCTTTCGAGCGGGCGCGGGCGATCTGCTCCTGGCTCGGATCCACGCCCACGACACGGCCTGCGGCGCCGACGCGGCGCGCTACGTCCAGCGCCAACGTACCCGTGCCGCAGCCTACATCCAGCGCCTGCTCACCGGGCTGAAGGCGGGCCAGAGCAACGGTCCGCTGCCGTAGCGCTCGCCCCTGACTGCGGAATAAGAAGATGTCGGTGAACCATACATGCAGGTCGTAGCGTTGGCCACCGTTGAGGATCAGCCCCTTTGTCGCTTCCGCCGACTCCGGGTCCGCAGCGCTGTGACGTGCGAACGAATGCATAGCTCACGCTCCTTTCGGCGATAGTGCTCATCATGTTGACGCTGTGGTCAGACTGAGACATGCTGTCTCAAATGGACTCGCGCATCTGTTTTTCAGTGTATCCGGGCGCGTTGTGGGAGACAAGATTCAATCTGGGGGATTTGTCTCAACTGAGACAAGGGGCGCAAATTGACAACACAGGAGGGCAATCTGCGTGTGAGGCGCACGCAGAAACTGCTCCGGGAAGCGCTCATCGAGTTGATCGACGAGCGGGGATTCGAGACGCTCACCATCGGCGAGATTACCGAGCGCGCGATGGTGAGCCGGGCGGCGTTCTATCGCAATTACCAGGATAAACAGGACCTGGTGGAGCAAATCTTCGCCGAAGCCATGAACGCCTTGCTGAACGCGGTCTGCGAGCTAGGGCCAGAGCATCCGCCAGAAATCTGGGTGACGTTCTTCGAGCATATCGCGGAGTATGAGCGGCTCTATCGCGCGCTGCTTGGCAGGAAGGGCAGCCCCTGGTTTGCGAGGACGATGCGCGCGTCGCTGGCTGATCTCGTCAAGGAGCGTGGGCGCCTGCCGCACGGGCCGACCGATTCCAGTCGCCCTGCCCACGTTTTCTCAGATGACTTTGTGCCAAATCTGGTGTCCACGCTGTTGGTGGAGGCCATCACGTGGTGGCTCGAGCAGGGCATGCCCTACACTCCCCACGAGATCGCCACGCGCAGCTCGCTGCTTGTCACGGCGCTCTTCAAAGAGGCGAGCGCCTGGCCAAGCTCCCGACTATGATCGCCTGCGCGCGTCTCCATCACCGGAAGGATGACACCCGGCGGGTGACGCTGCGCGCATGATGCGCGGTTCGCTCGCTCTGCGCGCGAAAGCTCATCCCTGGCGCGATGGGCGCCGCCTGCTTTCCTGGGTAAACTATGGATGCGCGTTGGGAACGCGAGGCGGTCAAGACGGCCAGCCCGCGAGTGTGGCCCGACGCAATCGAGAGACGATGACCACTCAGGTGAAGGGAGGGCGCATCATGGAGCTGTTCATGCTGGCAGGCGCGGTGATCGCTGCGCTTGGTGGGGTGATGACGCTGGCCTTCCGTGTTGTGCGTCTCCCTGTGGGCAAGCCAGCCGCCCACTCAGCGACCGTTCGCAAGCAGGCGTCAAAGGTCAGCCCGCGCGAGCCAGCCCAGGTTTTGCTCGCCCATGTGACGGATGAGCACAAGCGGCACACGCTGGCTCTGCGTGAGGCGCTCGACCTGCGCCGCGCGCGCAACGAGGCCGAGGCGCTGCATCGGCTGCACTTCGAGCGCATCCTCCAGGTGGAGGCCGCGCGCAAGCTTGGCCAGTTCGTCCAGCCGACCATCGGCGGGCGCCTGCGCCAGTGGATCGATCAGGCGCGTCTTGATGTGCTGGCTGACAGCGTGCGGCGCGAGGTCGAGGCGGTACGGTTCCCGGCCACGCAGACCCGGCCACTCGCCGGGGAGCGCGCGCTGACCCGCTTCATCACCTGGGCGCGCGGTGGGCCACAGGTAGGCGCGGCGCACGAGCTGGCGACCTACCACCGTGACCAGCGCGAGCACTACCGCCTGGCGATGGCCCAGGCGCGGCGCATGCTGCGCGAGCAGCGCCAGTCCGATGCCCTGTCTCGCCTCGCGGCGGAGCAGACGTATCACCTGCGCGCGAACCGCAGCCTCAAGCTGTCGCTTCAATCGGCGCCAGGCGATGCCCCTGATGGATCGAGTATGACAGATCCCGCGCTGACGGCCATTCTCAATTGATGGCAGGCGCGACCAACAACCGCATACAGTTCCACACCGAGACCCCGCGCCGGTTCGCTGGCGCGGGGTCTTCGTGCGCGCTCCGACGCTGGCGCCGCCTTTGACGCGCTGCGACTGGCCCGCATACAATGAGGGTCGGTATGGCATATCAGGGTCAGACGTGGCGCGACGCCCCGCGCGAGGATGCAGGCAGACCATGGCGAATAGCGCCGATGCGACGACTGATACGACGCTCACTCCCGCTCTGGCGGCGAAGTACGCCCACTTGCGCGAGATCGTACACGCGCTGGGATCGGTGCTGGTGGCCTACTCGGGCGGGGTCGATAGCGCGCTGCTGCTGAAGGTGGCCAGCGACGAGCTGGGCGACCGCGCGGTTGGCGCGCTGGCCTCCTCCGAGGCATATGACGAGGAGGAGACGCGCGAGGCGTTAGCGGTGGCGCAGACGATTGGCGCGCGGGTCGAGCGGGTTGAGACACACGAGCTGGAAGATCCGCGCTACACCGCAAACGCCGCCGACCGCTGCTATTTCTGCAAGACGGAACTCTTCGATCAACTTGAGCCACTGGCCCGCCGCCTCGGCCTCGCGCACATCGCCTATGGCATGAATCGCGATGATCGTGGCGACTGGCGCCCCGGCCAGCGCGCCGCGCGCGAGCGCGCTGTGGCGGCTCCGCTCGACGATGCGGCGCTTGGCAAAGACGAGATTCGCGCGCTGGCCCGCCATCTGGGCGTCCCTGTGTGGGATAAACCTGCCCTTGCCTGCTACTCCTCGCGCATCCCCTATGGCACGACGGTCACGGTCGAGGCGCTGCGGCAGATTGGCCGAGCGGAGCGCGCCCTGCGCAAGCTTGGTCTGCGTCAGGTGCGTGTGCGCCACCACGACCGCGTTGCGCGCATCGAGGTGGACCCCAGCGAATTCGCTCGCCTGCTCGACGATGAGACCCGCGCGCAGGTCGTCGCCAGTGTGCGCGCTGCGGGCTATCTCTACGTCACCCTCGATCTGGCAGGCTACCGCGTCGGCTCGCTCAATGAGGCGTTGCTACGCAAGCAGGCAGAGTAGGCGAGCTTTGTTCATGCCTGGATGCTGCGATCAGCGCGCGGAAAGCTAATGGTGAATATCGTTCCCTCGCCAGGGACACTATGCGCCTCGCGCAGACCTCCATGCGCTTCGACGATGATGCGCACGATGGCCAGCCCGAGGCCCCGACCTGCGCTGCGTTCGCTGCCCTGTGGCTGTGGCGCTTGAAAGAAGCGCTGCCAGATCTTGCCGCTCACTTCCTCCGAGAAGCCTATGCCCGTGTCTTCCACCTGAAGCGTGACCCAGTTCGCATCGGCGAAGACCGACACCAGCACCCGCCCACCGCTGGGGGTGAACTTGATGGCGTTGATGATGAGGTTGCGCGCCACCTGTCGCGCCCGCATCGGGTCCACCAGCGCCTGCGGCAGGTTTGGGGCGCCAGCGTGTGTAGCGTGACCTCTTTCTCACGCGCGACGAGGATCAGTTCATCGGCGACCTGGCGCGCCTCTGCGCTGAGGTCCGTCGGCTCCGGGAGCATCTCCAGCTGGCCCGCATCGCGGCGTGAGAGCAGTTCGAGGTCTGCCGCAATGGCTTTCATGCCAATGGTTGCGGTGAGCGCCGTATCGATCAGTCCGCGTTGCTCGGGATTCAGATACTTACCATACAGCGTGATGAAGAGATCGAGATGTCCGCTGATGGTTTGCAGCGGAGTTCCCATCTCGTGCGAAACCATGTGAATCTGTTCGTCTCTGAGCCGCTCTACCTCGCGCGGGCCGCTGACATCGCGCCCCACCAGCAGCAGCAGTGGTCGCTGCTCTGGCCCCTGCATAGGAGTCAGGCTGAAGTCGATGGTCCGGCCAGCAGGTTGTGGCCCCACGGAAAGGTGCGAGACGTGCGAGACATGCGAGACGTGCGAGACGTAGGCGCCATCTGGCGGCGGGAACAGACACTCCACATGGTCACGCGGGATGCGCGTCTTCATCACCTCGCGCAGCAGGCAATCCGGGGCATCGCGGCAGAGCAGGCATGTCGCAGGGCTGGCTGCGGATTCCGTCGCGACGCTCAACGTCGTGCAGCAGGGGCGCCTGAGCAGGCTGGCAGGGTCGGCGGCCACATAGCGCGCAAACGCTTGATTCACCAGCGTGAAACGGAGCGTGTCGTCGATCAGCGCGAAGCCATCAGACGCAGAGTCGAAGAGCGCCTCCTGTTGCTGGCGCGCCGCCTGCTCCAGATGGTACAGTTCGACGTTTTCGAGCGCGGCGGCGGCGATTGGGGCCAGGCGCTCCATCGCTCTGACCTCGCGCCTGGTGAAGCCCATGTGGCGCGCCAGCGATGCGACACCTCGCAGCCGCCCTTTCGAGATCAGCGGCATGCAGAGCAGCGAGACGGCGCTGCCCGCTCTCAGCACATCGGTATGCTCACCCAGGCGATCCGCCGGGCCGACGACCCCGATGAAGTTGCGCTGATGGCGCGCGGCCCACGCAGCTCTGGAGCCGTGATCCGCGACATCGATGACGGCGCCGCCGAGGCGCTCCGTTCCCAGCCCCATGAAGGCGATCACGCGCAGCATCGCGGCGTGTTCTTCATAGCGATAGATCAGCGCGCTATCGCAGGTGATGACCTCTTGAATGCTCTCGATGATCGTGTGGAAGACTTCATCGGAGTTGAGCGTGGCTGTCAGCGCCTGCGAGGCGCTCAGCAGCGCGCCCAACTCGCGCGCCTGCGCGGCGTTGTGCTCGACCGACGCCGTCATGCGAATGGCGTCTACCGCCTGAGTGGCGAAAGTGGTTAGCAACAAGCGCCGCCTGTCTGACATGGCGCCAGGCTGCGCACTGGTGATGATCAGCGCGCCGTCCACCACGCCGTCGTTGAGCAGCGGCGCGGCGGCGAGCGAACGAATGGCGGCGGCGTCTGGGCCGAGATGCCGCACAACCTCTGGGGTCGCGTGCAGATCGCCATTGGCGATAGGGGCGGCGCTCGTCGTGCGGCCCGCGAGCGGGGAGATGGCGCTGGCGATGATGGTGGGCATATCACGCGGATCGATGGCGACGACATTGCCGACAGCGTCAGAGGCGAAGGCGATACGCGCGGTGAGAAAGCCGTGCCGGTCACGCAGCGCGATCCACACGCGCGAGGCATCGAGCAGAACAGCGGCTGCTGCGGCAATATCTGCCAGCGCTGAGAGCGGCCACCGTGGTTCTGGCAGAGGCGGCAGCGAAGGATTCGACATCACATCTGCTCTCTCTTGCTACAGCGACGCCCGCTGATTCGCCGATACGCGACGCTCCTCTGGGAGACTGCATGTGAGCTTTGAGGTTGTAACGCGCGATATAGGTCAATCCTATCAGCGAGGGAGTCTATCATAGAGCCATTGCCTCCGTCAATGTCGCCCGCGCGCGTTAGCTTGCCGATCTTCTGCGCGTCTCATCTGTATGACGGGGGAACACCATGCGCCTCGGCTTCGTCTCTGAAAGAGCGGGTACCATCGGCGCCATCGTTGCGGCGCCCCGGCCCAGTTGTTATAATGGGGCGCGACCCTTTTCGCTGATGGCCTGCGCAATGACCGATGGTTGGTCGCGCTCATTCGCGTTCATGCCCCGTCGCTTTCGCGCTTGCGACCGCTCGATCCCAGCGCCACGCGCGCTCACACTTGCTTGGGGATAGATGATGATCGGACGAGTCCTGAAGAACAGGTACAAGCTGATAGACGAGCGTGGGCGCGGCAGCATGGCGACCGTCTATATTGGCCGTGACCTGGAGACCAACCGCATCTATGCCGTCAAGGCGCTCAGTCGCGAGGCCGCCGCAGACACGGAACTCTCCGAGCGATTCAAACGCGAGTTCGAGCTGCTCTCGCGCATCTCCGGGCCGCATGTGGTCGCGCCAATAGATTTCGGCGACGACAAGGGTGTGCTCTTCATCGTGATGGACTATGTTGATGGCCACACGCTCAAACATGCCGTGCTGACAGGCGGCCCATTCCAGCCGCGCCGCGCGATTGACGTGATCGAGCAGTCGGCGGCGGGGGTGGCCACTGCGGCGTCGCGCGGTGTCACACATCGCGACATCAAGCCGCAGAATTTGCTGCTGACGGTAGATGGTACCGTCAAGTTGACCGATTTTGGCCTGGCGCGCAGCCATGAATCCAAAGACATCACGGTGACAGGCTTCTTCGTTGGCACACCATTCTATGTGGCCCCCGAACAGGTGGAAAATAGCCGTCGGGTGGATACGCGGGCAGATGTCTACTCGCTGGGCTGCGTGTTCTTCGAGTTGCTCAGCGGGCGTGTTCCCTATGATGGCGAACATGCCTGGGACGTGGTGATGAAGCACCTGAATTCGCCGATTCCATCGCTGACGGCGCTGCGTCCTGATCTGCCTGCGACGTATGACGCATTCTTCGAGCGGGCGCTGGCCAAGCGGCCAGACGAGCGCTTCCAGTCTGCCCACGAGTTTACCGCCGCAGCCGACGCGCTGCTGAGCAGCGACGAGGCGGGCGTGCAGGCAGGCGCCTCGTCTGGGCCGATCAGCGCGAGCGCCGTCAGCGCGCGTGGCGTCTCGGCGCTGGTCGAGCTGACCACCGAGCAGGTGTTCCCGCTCACAGCGGCGGATATGGTGATCGGGCGGAGCGACCCGCAGCGCAATGTCTTCCCTGATGTAGACCTGCTGCCGCTCGATCCGTCGCAGACAGTGTCGCGGCGCCATGCGCGTTTCATGCGCCGCGATGGGCATTGCTATATCGAGGACCTGAACGCATTCAACCGGACGCGCGTCAACGGGCGTCCGCTTGTACCGCATGAAGACGTTGAACTTCATGATGGTGATACACTGCGACTCGGCAACATCGATCTCCGCTTCGAGGCCCGTGGGCGATAAAGTGAAGCGACGCAACGGAGGAATCTTGTTCTATGGTTCTCGCATTTGACGCCATGGAGCCGCTGACGTTGGCTGCTGCGGCCCTCAGCCGCGGGGTACTGGTCGCGGCCGCAGGTGTCGTCGTCGTGCTGGCGATCCTGCTGGTCTTCGTGATGGTACTGCGCGGCGCTGGCTCCTCGCGCCAGAAGGCGAGTGGACTCGACTACGATGCCCAGAAGGGGCCGCTGGGGCAGCCACACGCCCCTGCCAACGAAGCTGGCAAGTCGGCGGGCGCGCCCTGGGCAGGCGCCCAGATGGCGCAGATGGATGATCGCTTTGATGCGATGGATCAGGGATTCGGCCCGCCGATGGGTCAGGGCCGCGCCGCAGCCGCGCCGCAGGGCCAGGGGTGGGCCACGCCGTTTGGTGATCCCGCGCAGGCCAATCCGAACGCTGCGCAGTGGGGCGCGCCCGGCGCCGCGCCTGCCTGGAGTGATCAGATGACGCCCGCTGGTGGACAGATGGGCGGACAGATGGGCGGACAGATGGGCGGCATGAATGAGTGGGGCGCGCCGCCGATGCCGGGTTCCGGCGGCGCAAACCCCTGGGATGCGCCCGTCGCGCCTGGATCAGCGCCCGCCTGGAACAGCGGCAACCTTGGCCCCGCGATGCCCGCGACTCGCCCTGGAGCGAGCGGCGCGAACCCCTGGGATGCGCCTGCGCAGCCGCAGGGGTGGGACGCCCCGGCGCAACCCTCCCCCTGGGATGCGCCCGTCGCGCCGAGCCAGCCACAGTGGGGCGGCCAGCCAGCGGCGCCGAGCCAGCCCTCGTGGGCCGCTCAGCCAGCGGCGCCAGGCCAGCCACAATGGGGCGCGCCACCTACGGCGCCGAGCCAGCCACAGTGGGGCGCGCCTGCGGACGCTGGCATGCCTGGCCGCAGCATGCCGCGCGGCGGGGCGGGCCTCGACGGCCCCCGGCTGATCGAGCGGCGCCAAGATGGCCCTGGCCGCGAGTTTGATCTGCGCAAAGAGCGCCTGACGATTGGCCGCCACCGTGAGAGCGATGTCTTCCTCGAAGACCTGGCTGTCTCGCGTCTGCACACCACGATCTCGCACGATGCCAGTGGCCACTACATCCTGCGCGATGAGAACAGCGCGAACGGCACCTACGTCAACGGGCAGCGCGTGCAAGGCGACTATGTGCTGAATGATGGCGACGAGGTGCAGGTCGGCCAGACGGTGCTCGTCTTCCAGCAGCAGTAGCGGCAGCAGGCGACACGACAACCTCCTGCGGCGCCCAGCGGGAGGCGCGCTCTTCCGTCCCTTCGCGGTGGTCGGGCGATCTCGCGCACGGCCAGAACCACCGCCCGTCATGCGCGGCGCCCATCGTTCTTCAACTGACGTGCTTTCTAGTCAGCGCAGAGAGGCCTGGTGTGGCTGATCAAGAGGTAAGCTGGCACGCCCACGACGATCTCGTCGGCAAGACCCTGGGCGGCTGTGTCATCACGGATCTGCTGGGACAGGGCGGCATGGCGCGGGTCTATCGCGCGCACCAGACGCACCTGGATCGCGATGTCGCCATCAAGGTCTTGCCACCCTATTATGCCTCCGACCAGAACTTCATTGACCGCTTCAAGCAGGAAGCGCGGGCGCTCGCGCGGCTCTCACATCCACACATCGTCATCGTGCATGACGCTGGCGAAGAGCATGGCCTGCTCTACATCATCATGGAGTATGTCGCTGGCGGCAATCTGCGCGACTATATCGCTCAGTCCATCAGCCTGCGCGAGGTGACACGCATCATTCGCGAGGTGGCCAGCGCGCTGACGTACGCCCACGAGCGCGGCATCGTTCATCGTGATGTCAAGCCAGTGAATGTGCTGATGGACCCATCGCGTCGCGCCGTGCTCAGCGATTTTGGCATCGCGAAGGTGATGGCCACCAGCGCGGCGATGACGCGCAGCGGCGCTGGCGTCGGCACGCCTGAATATATGTCGCCAGAGCAATGCCGTGGCGCGCAGGTGGATGCGCGCTCCGACATCTACTCGCTCGGCGTGATGCTCTATGAAATGTTGACGGGCCACACGCCCTTCGAGGCCGACAACTACACTGCGCTGGCGCACTCACACATCTACGAAACGCCCCCATCGCCCTCGAAGTACAACCCGCGCATCTCACCGGCGGTGCAGGCGGTCACGCTCAAAGCGCTGGAGAAGGACCCGGCGAATCGGTTCCAGCAGGCGATGGATATGGCGATCACGCTGGAGCAGGCGGCGGCGGCGCAGGCGCCGCTCCCTCCGGCCACAGAGCGGCGCCAGTCGCAGGGGCCAGCCGAAGTGGACGCGGGATTCCAGACGGGCGCGCAAGGCGTCATCTGCCCACGCTGCCAGAGCGTCAATCATGCGAGCCAGCGTTTCTGCTCATTCTGCGGGCTGGCATTTGGTCAGCCGCGCCCTGGCCAGGCCTCGGCGCATCTGGCCGCGCTCGCGCAGGCCTCGCCGTCTGGCTCCGCGATCTGCCCCACCTGCCAGGCGCCCAATCCAGGCCTCAATCGCTTCTGCACCCGCTGCGGATCAAACATGCTGCGCGGTGTGTCGGGGCGCAAATGCCAGAAGTGTGGCGTGCAGAATGCTCCCGGCACACGCTACTGCACCACCTGCGGCACGACGCTGGGATAGGCTGCGTTCGCCGGGCTGCTTATGGTGAGCCTGCTGAGCGTGCGCGTATGTCGAGTATATATGGAGGGGATGCGTCGTTATGACTATTCGCGCAGTCGTCTTCGACATTGGCGGTGTGCTGGAGATCACGCCCGACCCGCAGTTGCGCGCGATGGTCAATGGTTGGGAGCAGCGCCTCCACCTGACGACGGGCGCGCTGGATGAGCGGCTCGGCGATCTCTTTGCGGCAGGTTCGCTCGGCGGCTGCGCTGAGGAGGATGTGTACACAGGCCTGCGCGAGCGACTTGGGATGGATGAAGGCCAGGTCGCTACCTTTCAACAGGAGTTCTGGGCGGCGTATCTCGGCGCACCCAACGTCGAGCTTGTCAGCTACTTCGCCAGCCTGCGCCCGCGCTACCAGACTGCGCTACTCAGCAATAGCTTCGTCGGCGCCCGCGAGCGCGAGCAGGCGCGCTACCACTTCGCCGAGATGACCGATCTGATCGTCTACTCGCATGAGGTGGGGCTGGCCAAGCCCGACCCGCGCATCTACGCGCTGACCTGCGAGCGTCTGGGGGCGCAGCCAGCCGAGATCATCTTCCTCGACGATTTCGAGCCATGTGTCACTGCTGCCTGCGCCTGCGGCATGCATGGCATCCTCTATCGCGACGCCGCGCAGGCTATCGCCGCGATAGACGCCTGCCTGGAGGCCCAGGCGAGCTAACGCGCCGCGCCTGGCCGCCGTCAGACCTCGATGTCTGCGACGGACTCAGCGATGTGGGTTGGGCGATAGGGGAAGCGCGCCACCGCCTCGCGCGTCGTCACTCCGGTCAGTACGAGTGTCGTCGCCATGCCTGCCTCGGTCCCCGCGATGATGTCCGTATCCATTCGGTCGCCAATCATCATTGACGATTCCGAGTGGCCGCCGAGTTTGCGCAGCGCCGAGCGCATCATCAGTGGATTAGGCTTGCCTACGTAGTAGGGCTGCACGCCAGTCGCCGCAGAGATCAGCGCGGCGGCGGCGCCTGTCGCGGGCGTCATGCCGCCGTCCGATGGCCCGATGACGTCGGGATTCGTGGCGATGAAGCGCGCTCCGTTGAGAATCAGGCGAATCGCCTGGGTGAGTCGCACGAAGCTGTATGAGAGTGTCTCGCCCAGCACCACGTAGTCGGGCGCGCTGTCCGCCAGGATGTAGCCCACATCGTGTAGCGCGGTGGTCAGGCCAGCCTCGCCGACGACATACGCCGAGCCGCCGGGCGCCTGCTGATGCAGGAACTGCGCCGTCGCCAGCGCCGAGGTGAAGAGTTCATCCACACTCACATGCAGGCCGCTCTGCGCCAGACGCGCTTGCAGGTCGCGTGGCGTGTAGAGCGAATTGTTCGTCAGGATGAGGAACGGCTTGTTTGCCGCGCGCAACCGGCTGATGAACGCATCGGCGCCGGGGATCGGCTGCGCGCCACGCACCAGCACGCCGTCCATATCCATCAGGTAGGTCAGAATCTGCTCAGATGCGGTATCAGTCACGAAGACGCTCACTTTCCTATGGCCTCCGCTGGCGACTGGCAGCGACAATGCGACACGCAGAGCGTCCGCGCCGTCGCTTTACAGCTTATAGTGGCCGAAATATCCCTCTTAGCGCAAGTCGTGGCGACTGGGCGGGCGACGATTCCGTTGAATGCGAGCATGTCCGAGGAAGTGAGGACACCATGCGTGCTCTCTCGCGAAGCTGGGATGGCATGACCCCCAGCGAACGCATCGTGGCGATGTCGCTGGCGACCGGTGGCGTCATTGCCATCGTCAACTCGACCGTCTGGGCAATCGCTGCCTGCTTCATGAGCTATCAGCGGTCGCGTGTCCGGCTGGCGCAGGCGCGGCTGGCAGAGGCGCAGCCGGAGGAGGACGCTGGGACGCCCACCCATGAGCTGGCCGAGGGCGTGGCCGCAGGCGCGGTGTAGGGTTGCTCGGCGCCCTGCGCCTGCGTGGAGATATGCCTACGGCACAGGCGTATTGGTACAATGCGCGGTACACTACGGGCTGATGGAACCTGCATCCGCCGCGCCGTGAGCGCATGAGCGAGAGGAGCCGACGCCTGTGACTGTGGAGGCGCTACCGCAATCGGGAACGAGTGTGAAATTGTCGCGGCGGGCGCGGCGACGTGAGCGGCAGCGCGCAGCGGGTGAGATGCGCGTGCGGACGACGCTCTGCCGCGGTGGCATGATACATCCAGACCCGTCGCCACAGGAGATCAGCGCCGCGATGAAAGAAGGCGCCGGGGTCGTCTGGACCGACGTGCAGGGCGACCCCAGCGGCGCGCTAAAGCGGCTGCGCGAGCAGTTCAATCTGTCGTTTGCCATTCAGGAGATGGTGCTCGACGACGCCGCCCGCGCTCGCCTGGTCGAGAGTCGCGAGAGCTATGCCATCGTCGTCCACAGCATCGGCTTTGATGAGCAGGTGGAGGATGCGGTAACCTCCGCACTCGCAATCGTCTTTGGCCAGGGCTTCATCCTGACGTTTCATCGCGAGCCAGCCGAGTGGCTCGATGCCCTCTGGACGAGCGCGCACAAAGACACTGGCAGCGAAAACCTCATGGGGCGCGGCGTCGCGCGGCTGCTGCATAGCATCCTCGATACGCTCGTGGATAGCTACTTTCCCGTCATTGATCGCCTCGATGACTTGATCGATCAGCTCGAAGACGCCACCGTCAACGACACCTCGAACACGGTGCAGGTGCGTCTGTTTCGCATGAAACGCGCGGTGGCGACGCTGCGACGTGTCATCAGCCCACAGGTCGAGCTGACCAACTCGCTCATCACGCGCACGGGCGCGCTGGTGCCAGCCGATGTGGAGCCCTATTTCGCCGATGTGCGCGACCACACCGTGCGTGTCTTCGAGATGCTCGATTCCTATCGTGATCTGCTGAGTGGCCTGCTCGATGTCTACCTGACGACCGTATCGAACCGGCTGAATGTGGTGATGAAGCAGTTGACGATCATCGCGACGATCTTCATGCCCATCACCTTCATCACAGGCGTCTTTGGCATGAATTTCGGCCACATGCCGCAGGTCGATCACGACGCTGGCTTCAACTTCTGGATCGTACTGGTGGGCATGGCGGTCATCACCGCCGGGCAGATCTGGTATTTCCGTCGCCGTGGCTGGATGTAGCTCAGGCGCCGCATCTGTGTCTGCGCGGGCTTGCGGGCGTGTCGTGATGTTACAGCATAAGGTGTGCGCACTATCGCGCACGCCGATGAGACAGGCCAAAGTTGCATGCGGAGATGACCACCCGGAGTTGAATCGAGACGGCAGCGAGTTCGCGAGCGGAAGCGGAGGCGTGTCATGGCGTTACCACCACCACCACCACCATCATCAGACGACCAGCGTGTAGAGATACTCAGCTTCGCGCCGGTGGAAGACCTCGTGGGCTTCCAACTGATCGCCCGCGACAGTGGCCGCGCGGTCGTGCTCTTCACGCCAACCGCGCGCCATACCAACCCGATGGGGACACTGCACGGCGGCATCCTCTGCGACATTGCCGACGCCGCGATGAACGCCGCGTACCTGACGATGCTGCAAGATGGTGAGACATTCACCACCTTAGAGATGAAGATCAATTATCTCAAGCCTGTCTGGCGCGCGCAACTGCGCGCGGATGCCTGGGTAGTGAAGGCTGGCCGCACCATTGGCCTCGCCCAGTGCGACATCTACGACGACAGCGGCAGCCTGGTCGCACGCGCCACCAGCACCTGCATGACCCTGCGCGGCGAGGCGGCGGTGGGGCGCTAATTCTCTGAGTCATCCTGGCCGCTTCCACAGCAGTCAGCCGCCGCGCGCCTGCCACTTGCAGGCTGAGTCTTCGCAGGGCGGACGTTGCAGGCGTTGCAGGCGTCTCACCCAGAATACTGAAAATTGGCCAGCGTTATGCTAAAGCAAGGTATTTGACGCGACAAATGAAAATTTTTGAAGTATGATGCTAGTAGCGCGTTGATGAGCATTCCCTGGCGAACGCAGGCGATGGCCGAATGGATGAGGTCATGCTGGCGCCCTTCCTTCGCAGCAGGCTGCCGGTAGCCTGCCCTGCGCGATTGTCCGAGAGTGTACGAGCTGTTGTGTAGGAGCGAGCGACGCTATGTGAGCGTCGTTCGGCGGAACAGACGAACTCGGGAGGCTGCGCATGAGCACCCCAACCTCGACGATGAAGAAACTGATCAACAAGCCTGACGATGTGGTAAAAGACGCATTGCTGGGCATGGCTGCCGCACACGGCAACCTCATTCGCGTGGATGTCGATCTGCAAGTGATCGTGCGCAATGATGCGCCAGTGAAAGGCAAGGTTGGCATCATCTCCGGTGGTGGCAGCGGCCACGAGCCGATGCATGGCGGGTATGTAGGTCGTGGCATGCTCGACGCCGCCTGCCCTGGCGCGATCTTCACTTCTCCTGTGCCAGACCAGATGCTCGCCGCGACGAAAGCGGTCAATGGCGGCGCTGGCGTGTTGCACATCGTGAAGAACTACACCGGCGATGTGATGAACTTCGAGATGGCTGCTGAGATGGGCCAGGCCGATAACATCACGGTCGAGAGCGTTACGATTGACGATGATGTCGCCGTGCAGGATAGCCTCTATACCGCTGGTCGGCGTGGGGTTGGCGCGACGGTGCTGGCAGAGAAGATCTGCGGCGCTGCGGCAGAGGGCGGCATGGACCTCAAACAGGTCGCCGAGCTGTGTCGCAAGGTCAACGCGAACGGGCGCAGCATGGGCATGGCGCTCACCTCGTGCGTCACACCCGCCGCAGGCAAACCAACCTTTGACCTGGGCGCCGATGAGATGGAGATTGGCATCGGCATCCACGGCGAGCCGGGGCGCAGACGGATGAAGCTCGGCACGGCCAGCGAGATCGCCGAACTGCTCGTCAACCCCATCCTCGACGACCTGCCATTCAAGTCTGGTGATGCTGTGCTTGCCTTTGTCAACGGCATGGGTGGCACCCCGCTGATCGAGTTGTATGTCATGTATAACGAGGTCAATCGCATCCTCACGGGCCGTGGAATCACCATCGCGCGCAATCTGATCGGCAGTTACATCACCTCGCTGGAGATGGCGGGCTGTTCGGTCACACTCTTGCGGGTAGACGATGAGATGGTCAGGCTGTGGGATGCGCCCGTACTGACGCCCGGCCTGCGCTGGGGAGTCTGACGACAGCGCGCCGACACACGGCAAGAACAGGCGTCACAAGCAGCGTCATATAGCACGGCATGACCGGATGTTCCGCGTCGCCATTGGCGGCGGCGCGGACGTAGTGGCGCGCAAGCGCCTCAACCACAGGAGGTTGACGGCATGGCTGACTCTCAGGACAAATATGTGCTGGCCCTGGATCAAGGCACGACCAGCTCACGCGCGATTCTTTTCAACCACGAGGGGCGCGCCGTCGCCAGCGCCAGTCGCGAATTCCCACAAATCTACCCACAACCGGCCTGGGTAGAGCACAACCCAGAGGACATCTGGTCGTCGCAGCTTGCTACCGCGCAGGCAGTGATGCGTGAGAAGGGCGTCACCGCCGCAAACATCGCCGCGATTGGCATCACGAATCAGCGCGAAACGACCGTTGTGTGGGATAAATCCACTGGCGCGCCGGTGATGAACGCCATCGTCTGGCAAGATCGCCGCACGGCCTCCTACTGCGATCAGCTCAAGGCTGAGGGCTGGGAACAGAAGATACGCGAGAAGACCGGGCTGGTCATCGACGCCTACTTCTCTGGCACAAAGGTCAAGTGGATCCTCGATAACGTGCCTGGCGCGCGTGAGCGGGCGAAGCGTGGCGAGTTGCTCTTCGGCAACGTAGACACGTACCTGATCTGGCGCCTCACCGGTGGCAAGTCGCACTGCACCGATTATTCCAACGCCTCGCGCACGATGCTCTTCAACATTCACACGCTCGACTGGGATGACGATGTTCTGACGAAGATGGACATCCCGCGTGCGATGCTGCCGAAGCCGAGCCAGAGCAGCGAGGTCTATGGCGAGGCGGATGCCAGTCACTTTGGCGGCGCCATCCCCATCGCGGGCGACGCAGGCGACCAGCAGGCGGCGACCTTTGGGCAGGCGTGCTTCGATGTCGGCATGGCGAAGAACACCTATGGCACCGGCAGCTTCCTGCTGCTCAACACGGGCGAGAAGGCTGAGGTCTCGAAGAGTGGGCTGATCACGACGATTGGCTGGGGTGTCGGCGGCAAAGTGACCTACTGCCTGGAGGGCAGTATCTTCATCACCGGCGCCGCAGTGCAGTGGCTGCGTGATTCGCTCAAGATCATCACCACCGCAGCCGAGACTGAGTCGCTTGTCGCCGCTACAACCTCGACGGGCGGCGTCTACCTCGTGCCGGCCTTCGTCGGCCTGGGCGCGCCCTATTGGGATCAATATGCGCGTGGCGCCATCGTCGGCATGACACGCGGCACAGGGCGTGCGGAGTTTGCTCGCGCAGCCCTGGAAGCGGCGGCCTATCAGACACGCGATGTCGTCAAGGCGATGGAGGCGGATTCAGGCGTCGCGCTCAAAGACCTGCGCGTGGATGGCGGCATGGTCGCGAACAACTGGCTCATGCAGTTCCAGGCCGACATCCTCGGCGTGCGCGTGCAGCGGCCAGTCGTCGCGGAGACCACCGCGCTGGGCGCCGCCTATCTCGCTGGCCTGGCGGTCAATTATTGGGACAGCCTGCAAGACGTCACCAACAACTGGGCGGTTGATCGGGTCTTTACCCCCGCGATGGGCGAGGGGGAGCGCGAGAAACTGTACAGCGGCTGGAAGCGTGCCGTAGATCGCGCGCGTGACTGGGCGAAGGACGAGTAGTCCGGCCACGAGCGGTGATCGAGAGCGGCGTGAAGCGCACAACGTTCACGCACGAGAGGACGGATGGGAGGTTGCGCTCCCATCCGTACACCGATTGGAAAGCGGCCAGCGCGACCAGACGTGGCAAGCGCGGCTTTCACGAGCTACCTGTCAGTCTGGCGCGCATGCGCTGCTTTTCCTCAGCGTCATTCGTCTAATGTCATCAAGAACGGGAGCGCTCGCTAGCCTGCGATCCCCCGCTTGCGCACACTGGTCTGCGCCTCATCCCGTTCGCCGACGATCCCACGGAAACATCATTCGTTGTTTGGGAGGGCAGAGGGCATGATGTCAGAGTTGACAAATCGTAAGGGACTTGGCGGAGAACTGCTCGCCGAGTTCCTCGGCACGATGATCCTGATCCTGTTCGGCGACGGTGTCGTCGGCGTTGTACTCCTGTTCCTGGGCTTCGGCGTGAAGGAAGGGTCAGCCAACAGCGCATCCTGGCTCATCATTAGCTGGGCCTGGGGCCTTGCGGTCATGCTGGGTGTGTTTGTCGCTGGCACGATCAGCGGCGCGCACCTCAACCCGGCGGTCACGATCGGCCTTGCCGTGCGCAGGACATTTGCCTGGAGCAAGGTACCCTGGTATATCCTGTTCCAGTTCCTGGGCGCATGGGTCGCGGCTGCGCTGCTCTACATCGAGTACAACACCGGCCTGACCGCATGGGAGAAAGCGAATCACGTGGTACGTGGCACGCTGGCCAGCAACGGAAATAACATCTTCTTCACCTACCCGCACACGACGCTGGGTGGCCCCGGACTGCCGCTTGGCCAGGTCGTGCCGACCTGGAACGCCCTGTTCGACCAGATACTTGGCACGTTCCTGCTGGTCTACATGATTATGGTGATCATCGACGCGCGCAACTCGCCGCCACTCTCCAACCTGGCCCCGCTGATCATCGGGTTTCTGGTGGTGGCCATTGGCATGTCGTTCGGGACAGATGCAGGGTATGCCATCAACCCCGCCCGTGACTTTGGCCCGCGTGTCTTCGCGTGGATGGCTGGCTGGGGGCAGGTCGCGTTCCCTGGCAATGGACCAGGCTTCTCGAACTACTTCTGGGTGCCGATTGTCGGGCCAATTGTCGGCGGCATCATTGCGGCGCTGCTGTTCCAGGTGACGCTGCACCCGATTCTGCGTGACAGATTCGAGAAAATACCCGGCGCTGACAGTAAAGGCGAGGCCGTGCGTGATGAGCGCAGCGAGCTTGCGTAGGAACATCTTCGCTTCCGGCGAGCGCGAATCAGCGCCACGCGCAGCCCATCTCAGGCTGTGATGCGATTGAGACGCCGCTCTCTGGTTGGCTATCATCACGCGCGCTATCATCAGTGTATCGCTGTGAGAGCGCGCGTGATCTACGATGGGGCGAGGCGACGCTGCTGGCGGGCATTGGCCTCCCGGAGTCGTCGATGGACGATGCGCACACGCGCGGCTTATGGAGTTGATGCGCTGGACCTGACTTGACACGAGGAGGGAGTCATATGCCGCCACTCAATGCTGAAACACGATCCGACTACCTCGACCGCATGGCGACCGAGACCTTTGATGTGTTAGTCATAGGCGGAGGAATTACCGGGCTGGGGGTCGCGATTGACGCCGCCGCGCGCGGGTATAGCGTGGCGCTGGCGGAGAAGGGTGATTTTGGCAGCGCCACCAGCAGCAAGTCTACCAAGCTGGTGCATGGCGGCATCCGCTACCTACCGCAGTTTGATTTCGCGCTCGTGCGTGAGGCGCTGGTCGAGCGAGGCGCGCTGCTGCGCAATGCGCCCTATCTGGTGCGACCGCTGGCCTTTGTGCTGCCGCTCTATGAGGACGCGAAGAAGCCCGTAGGCGTGCCGTTCACCTTACCCGGAGGACGTGGCCTGGGGCTGATGCTCTCTGTCGGGTTGCTGATGTATGACACGATGGCGGGCGGGCGCGGGTTTGCGCGTCACCGGCGCATCTCGGTCGAGCAGGCGCTGACGCTGGCGCCGACACTGCGCGGTGAAGGGCTGAAAGAGGCGTTCGTCTACTACGATGGGCAGACCAACGACACGCGGTTGGTCGTGGCGGCGCTGCGCACGGCGACGCGGTTTGGCGCGGCGATCACCAACTATACCGAGGTGACTGGCTTCGAGAAACAGGATGGCAAGCTCAGCGCGGCGCTCGTGCGCGATGTTATCGGCGGGCGCGAGATCACCGTGCGCGCACGGCATATCGTCAACGCGGCAGGCATCTTCGCCGAGCGGGTCGCGACGCTGACCGGCGATGAGTCGAAGGTGGCGCTGGAGCCGAGCAAGGGCGTGCATCTGGTCGTCGCCGCCGACCGCATCGGCATTGGCGATACGGGTGTGGTTCTGCCTGAGACGGATGATGGACGCATCCTCTTTGTGCTGCCATGGGAAGATCGCGCGCTGATTGGCACGACCGACACCGGCGCTGGCGATCTCGATCATCCTGAGGCGACGCCGGAGGATATTGATTACCTCATCAGGCATGTCAACCGCTATCTCAACGTCAACCTGACGCGCGATGACCTCATCGGCGTCTACGCGGGCTTCCGACCGCTGGTGCGCTCACGCGAGCGGCCAGCCGCCAATCTCTCGCGCACACATGTCGTGCTGCAAGAGAACAACGGCATGGTCACGATTGTCGGTGGCAAGCTGACGACGTATCGCCGGATGGCGCAGGACACCGTGGACGTGCTGGCGCGGCGCGACGCGATGGTGATCGCCCACCCGACGGAGAAGCTGCCGCTCTCTGGCGCGATCAACTGGAAGCGGACGCGGCGCGACATCGCGCGGCGCTGCGTCGAACTGGGCCTCGATGCCGAGATAGAAGCCTCGCTGGCCTTCAATTACGGCGGCCATGCGCTGGACATTCTCGCTCTGGTGGCGGCGAATCGCGAGCTGGGCCAGCGGCTGATCGCCGATCTGCCATTCATTCGCGCCGAGGTCATCTATGCCTGCCGCGCTGAGATGGCTATGCGCCTGGATGACGCGCTCGCCCGACGCATGCGTATCGAGCTGGAAGATCGTGACCGGGGCGCTGGTGTGGTCACAGAGGTGGCGGGCCTGATGGCCGCTGAGCTTGGCTGGTCGCCCGCGACAACCAGCGCGCAGATCGAAGCGTATACCCGCGCGGTGCAGCGCAGCCTGGCCGATGAGGGGCTGGCGCAGATCGCTGGCCAGTAGCGCGCAGCGGGCGACGGCGATGTGACGAGAGAATGGGCGCCTCACCGCCGGGTGGCGCGCAGGAGGAGTGAGAGATGGCAGTGGATAGCGCGGTGATGCTCGCCTGGCTCCAGCGGTCGGCTGACAGGCTGCGCGAGCAGCGCACGTATCTGACTGACCTGGACGCCGCCATTGGTGACGCCGATCACGGCGCCAACATGGATCGTGGCTTCACCGCTGTCATGGCGAAACTCCAGGCGGAGGGCGCCCCAGCCGATGTCGGCGCGATCCTCAAGACGGTTGGCGCGACGCTGGTCTCTACCGTCGGCGGCGCCAGTGGTCCGCTCTATGGCACAGCCTTCCTGCGCGCGGGCATGGCGCTGGCCGGCAAAGACGCGCTGGAGCCTGGCGACATCGAGGACGGGCTGCAAGCGGCGCTGGAGGGCATCAAGGCGCGCGGCAAGGCGCAGCGCGGTGAGAAGACGATGATTGATGCGCTGGAACCAGCGGTGCAAGCCTACGCGGCGGCGATCTCTCGCGGAGATGACGTCAGCGTCGCGTTGACCGCCGCCGCAGACGCCGCCGAGGAGGGCATGCGCGCTACCATTCCGCTGCTCGCCACGAAGGGGCGCGCCAGTTATCTCGGCGAGCGCAGCATCGGGCATCAGGACCCTGGCGCCACCTCGTGCGCGTTGCTGCTGCGCGCCATGGTAGATGAGGGCTAGCGTCATGACAGTGGGTCTGGTCATCGTCTCACATAGCCAGCGCCTCGCCGAGGGGGTCGCGGAACTCGCCGGTCAGATGACGCAGGGCGAGGTAACGATTATCGCCGCGGGTGGCACAGACACAGGCGAGCTTGGCACATCGCTCGAAAAAGTGCAGCGTGCGCTCGATGCCGCCGATAGTGGCGCGGGCGCGCTCGTGCTGATGGACCTGGGCAGCGCTACGCTCATCGCCGCGATGGCGCTCGAACAGCTCCCTGAGGAGCGCCGCGCGCGAGTGCGCCTGAGCGACGCGCCGTTGGTCGAGGGCGCTGTCGTCGCGGCGGTCGAGGCATCCATTGGCAGTGATCTGGCGCAGGTGGCGGCCACCGCGAAAGACGCCGCCACGATGGACAAGGGCGTCGGCGACACGCAGTAGGCCAGCGGCCTCAAGCGCCTGCCGCCTTTCTCCAGCATGCGGGTTGCGACGCATCCGAGGCAGGCTGCGCGGCGACCGTCAGGAGGCCGTCACATGGATGATTCGCCCGCCAGCGGCCCTCTGACACTGCGCGGAGTGGCCGCATCGCCTGGGGTGGCGCTCGGCCCCGCGCTCCGCTTCGCGCGCAGCGCCCCCACCGCGCCATCCGTCCCACCGCCTGCCGTCAGGGCGCCCGTCGAGGAGCAGCGCCGCGCGCGTGAGGCGCTGAACGCCGCCGCCGCCGAACTCCGTGCGCTGTTGGAACAGGTGCGGCGCCGCGCTGGCGCCGAGCAGGCGGAGATATTTGAGGCGCAGGCGATGATGCTGGAGGACCCCACCATCCTCGACCGTGTGGACGAGTTGATCGCGGCGAATCATCTCGGCGCCGAGGCCGCTGTGACTCAGGCTGCTGAGGAACAGGCGCAGGAACTTGCCGCGTTGCCCGATCCGCTCTGGCAGGCGCGCGCCGCCGATGTGCGCGACGCCGCCGGACGAGCAGTGAACCTGCTAGCCCCCGCGCATGCCCGCGCGCAGACGCTCGCCGAGGCGCTGGCGGCGCAGGCTGGCCCGGTCATCGTGCTGGCGGTCGATCTGGCGCCGTCGGATACGGCCTCCGCGCCGCCTGAGCGGCTGCTGGGTATCGCGCTGGCGCAGGGTGGCGCCACCTCGCATGCCGCGATTCTCGCCCGCGCGCTGGGCATTCCCGCTGTCGTGGGCCTCGGCCCGACGCTGCTCAGCGCCGCGCAGGATGGCGACACTCTTGCGCTGGATGGCGGCGCAGGGCAGGTCATCGTGCGGCCAGACGCCGCGACGCTGGCGGCTACCCGGCAGGCGCGGGCCGAGGAGCAGGCGCGCCTAGCGCAGCAGAGCGCCCACATGGTCACGTGGCTGAGCCGCGCAGGCGCCACACGCGATGGCGCGCCCATCCCCATCATGGCCAACGCCAGCTCAGTCGCAGAGGCGCGCGTGGCAGCGGAGATGGGCGCCGAAGGCATCGGCTTACTGCGCTCAGAGTTTCTGTTCGCGCGCAGCGACACTCTGCCCGACGCTGAGGAGCAGGCGCGCCTCTACAGTGAAATCATCGCCGCCTGCACGCCGTCGCGCGGCCCGATCACCATCCGCACGCTCGACGCGGGCGCCGATAAGCCGCTGCCCAGCTTGAGCGCCTTCACGAGTCAATTGGCTGCGGAGGCCAACCCGGCGCTGGGTGTGCGCGGTGTGCGGCTCCAACTACGCTTCGAGGAGCTGCTGCTGGCGCAGATGGAGGGCATCGCACTGGCCGCCGCGCAGACGGATGCGTCGATCCATGTCATGCTGCCGATGGTGACAACCGTGGGTGAGATCGAGGCGGGACGGCAGGCGCTGGCCGCCGCGCAGGACCGCGTGGCGGCGCGTGGACTGGAGCCGCGCCACGTCGCGCTGGGCATCATGATCGAGACGCCCGCCGCTGTGTTCACTGCGGCGGCGCTGGCGCGCCACGTTGATTTCTTCAGCATCGGCGCGAATGATCTGGCGCAATATGTCATGGCTGCCGACCGTCTGCATCCCGATCTCGCGGCGCTGCGGGCGCCCACACAACCCGCCATACTGCGCGCCATCCAGCAGGCGGCGCAGGCGGGGGCGGCGCGGCGCATCCCCGTCGCTGTCTGTGGTGAGATGGCCGGAGAGCTGGCGCTGGCCCCGCTGCTCGTGGGGCTGGGTGTCACCGAGCTGAGCATGGCGCCCAACCGTATCCCGGCGGTCAAAGAGGCGCTCGCCTCGTATCGCATGGCCGATCTGCGCGCCGCCGCCGACCATGCCGCCGCCGCTGAGACCGTCGCCGCCGCCGACCGCGCCCTCGCCGACCTGACGCCCCTCACCGATGGATTCAGCGGCGCATGAGCCGCCCCACGTGACCTCTGCGCTGGGCCATTCGTCGGCGCCGGAAACACTGGCGCTGCCGCCAAGCGTCATACCAAGGCTAGGACATTTGGCGCCGCCAGCAGGGTGAAAAGCAGACGGTTCATCCAGGTAGCGGTATAATGGCCTCTGGCATAGCTTATCTGCTGCGCGGTCTTCCATACCGCGAGCGCGCGTTCAATGACGTTCGCGCGCGGACTGTCAGGAGACCGGTGACCCCGAAAAGGACTAGCGCATCTATGAAGGCGTCAGCCTGGCTGTGTAACGGAGGCTGGCGGGTATCAGGATATCGCCGCATACAGCATCCAATGCGTGGAGAGATAAACAAATATGAGTGATCCGAATCGCCCACGACAGTCGCCATCTGGCTCGCAGCACTGGCGACAGCAAGACGACCAACGCGGTCCTCAGCGCGACTCCAGGTCATCCTCTCGCTCACATGATGACGCCTCTCGGCCTCCCAGCCGCGATGGCGACCCACGCACGCGGCAGCCAGCCGGTGGCATGCGCGCGCGACGCCGGACGAGATGACGACGATGCCTACACGCGACCGCCCAGCCACACGCGGCCACCGAATGACGCCCGCTCGACGCGCTCTAATGATGGCTGGGACGACCTGCGCTTGCCACGCGATGAGCGCCCCTCACGCGATGACCATGCGCGCTCAGGGCGCGATCGCCGGGACGCCGAGCCAGAGCGCCCGGCGCGCCGCCACGGATCATCCGCCGGGGCGCCGGGCCGCGATGCGCGCGTCACACGCAATGTGCGCGATGATGGCGGACGTGGCCCGCGTGGCTGGGACGATCACGGCTGGGATGATGATGGCGGCTGGGATCAGGGCGCGTGGGATGGCGCTAGCTGGGACGCAGCGGATAACCGCGCGCACAGTGGCCGCAGCGGGCGGGGCAGCCGGGGGCGCGCAGACAGCGATGTCTGGCAGCCAGCCTCGCAGCGCGGCCAGGGCGCCCAGGGGCGCGGCATGGCTGCCCGCGCGGGCGCCGCGTGGCGCGACGCGACCTCGCAGTTCGCGGCGGTCGTTAAGCGACCATCGTCGCTGCGTGAGCGGCTGCGTACCGACAAGAAAGCGCGCATTATCGCGATTGTGATGCTGGTCGTCATCTTCGTGTGCTTGATCCCGACGCCGATTCTGGCCTACAGCAATACCATGTCGGTGGCAAAGGATGGCATTGCGCACCTCAAGAACGCCGAGAACGACTTCAAGGCGCTGGCGAGCAGCCCCACAAACCTGGCGGTCATCAACGACGCCCAGAACGAGCTACAGCTTGCCCACAACGACTTCGCCCAATTGCAACCGCGCGTCGCGCTGCTTGGCCCGTTGGGCTTCATCCCCAAGGTAGGCTCGAAAGCCGCCGGGGCCAGCATGCTCGTGCCGCTGGCCGCCAACGGAACCCAGGCGGGCGTGCTGGCCTGCGACGCGATGAAGGTGCTGGTGACGGGGCTGAAGGATCCGCTGGGAGGGACTGGCGGGCTGAGCAGCGCCGACATGACGCGGGTCGCCAGTGACATGGATCAGATTCATGCGCTCTACGGGCAGATGGAACCGATTCTGGCGAATCTGACGCAGGCGGACCTCTCGCTCGACCCGGGGCTGTGGCCGACGGTGAGCAGCCTGCAAGCCAGGCTGCCACAGGTGACGCAGCTCATGAATGATATGGATGGCGCGGCGCATGCCTTGCCGCAACTGCTGGGGGTGGGCAAGCCGTCAACGTATCTCGTGCTGGTGCTCGACTCCAGCGAGCTGCGCCCGACCGGTGGCTTCATCGGCAACTTCGGCGCGCTGTCGCTCAACGCGGGGAAGCTCGATCCCAACTTCCACATCAGCGACATCACGCTGATTGACGGCAGCGTCAAGTTTCCCAGGGATATGGCGAAGGAGAGGTTCCCGTTGTCCACGATCCCATCCCCATCCCGGACAAATATAGCTGGCTCAAGACGGTTTTCGCCACTGGGTCAACGGATAGCTGGTCCGTGCGCGACTCGAACCTTGATCCTGACTATCCGACGACGGCGAACTATGCGCTGAGTCTCTACAAGGAACTGCTGCCCGACGCGCAAGCCGAATCTGCATGCCCAAGGTAGTGATCTGACGCTGTATGATCCGGCGAAGAGCGGGCAGTTTGCCGGGGTGCTGACGCTGAGCCTGGGCTTCTTCGCGGAGGCGCTGGCGATCACCGGGCCGATTCAGGTCAGTGATCACAGCATCCATGAGACGATCACATCGGCCAACTTCGTCAGCAAGATTCACTACTATGCGCTGACGTATGGCGTATCTGGGCCAGACTCGCAGGCCTGCGGCACCACCTCGTGCGCCAAGGTCTTCACCAGCGATGTCGTGAAGGCGTTCATGGCGAAGGTGAAGTCGAATCTGCCGCTCTACATCGGCAAGATGGGCAAGCTGTTCTACGACTCGCTGCACACCAAAGATGTCGAGATTTATCTGACCTCGACGCCCGCCCAGCAGGCGCTAGATGGCTTGAACCTGGCGGCGGAAGTGGAGGCGCCGACGACGGGGATAGCGTCTTCGAGGTCGAGGCGAACATCGGCGCGAACAAGGACAATGGCTTCCTGCAATATCAGATGTCCGACCAGATTACGCTCGATCAGTCTGGCGCAGCGACCCATCGCCTGGGCTGGAGCTATCACTGGCCAAACATCGCAGGCAATGGGCCGACCGATCCCGGCACCAATCCTTACGTGAAGCCCAATCTGACGTTTGCCGCAGGTGTTCCGGACTACCACTCCTATTCGCGCGTCTTCACGGCGCCTGATGCGTCGTTCATCGCGCAGTCCAACCTCAGCGAGTTCGGCCATGACACCGAGTTCAACCGCAACGTCTTCCACGGCGCCGCCTACGCCTACTTCAATCAGACGACGAAGTATGGCGTGTCGTGGAAGGTTCCTAGCGTGGTGACGCAGGACAGCGCGGGTTACCACTATTCGCTGCTCTTCCAGCGCGAGGCAGGCATCATCTGGCCGTTGACGCTGACGGTGACGCTGCCAAGTGTGTCACGACGGCGGCCCCGCCGACGACGAGCGGGCTGACGGCGCTGGATGTAGTGACGGTGAAGGGCAACGTGGTGACAATCACCGGCCCGCTGACTAACGACGAGCAGTACCAGTTCAACTGGACGTGCTAGAGCGCAACCTCACCCCCAGCCCCTCTCCCACGGGGAGAGGGGAGGCAGAGTGGCCATAGCTAGCGGGTCGCCTCGGCCAATGCCTGGGTGCGCTCGGTGGATGGCGCGGTCAGCAGCGCATCGTAGAGCGCCATGTAGCGGCGGACCAGCACCTCTGCGCTGAACCGCGACGCCTGCGCCTGGCACGGAATCGCCATCACCTCAAGCTCGGCGCTGGGCGCTTCGATGACTTTGCGCAACAGCGCAGCGAAGGCTGCAATATCGTGAGTCGGCGTACCCAGCCAGTTTTACCGTCTTCGATAGTGTCGTCGGCATTAGCTTCCTCAGAGAGTAAGACAGGCTTGCCCGCCGCCAGTGACTCCAGCGCCACGACTGGCAGCCCTTCGAGGACCGAGTAGAGGATCGAGGCGTCACTGGCGGCAAAATACTCCTCCGGCGTATCGGTTACTGGCAAGTGAACGAGAACATCCTGCAACTGATATTCCGCGATGGCGTTATCGAGCAGCCGCTGGTACTCTGGGCTTTGTGATTGTCCGACGATGAAGACGCGCACATCATCCAATCGGCAACCGTCGCGCTGTATCATGCCGAGCGCTTGGCCGATGAGGTGCATACGCTTCTGATGTGACACACGGCCTAGGCTGACGAAGACGCGCCGCGCGCCGGGGGCCAGCCGCGCGCGCAGCCAGCGCCGCGCGCCTCAGCCCCGCTGAAGCGCTCCACATCGATGCTGTTGGGGATGACCACCACGCGGCCAGCAGGCGCGCCCGCCCTCGACCAGCCTGGCGGCGCAGGTGGCCAGCGCTGGCGACGATGGCGGCGCAGAAGCGGTATTCCAGCTTTTCATAGCGCAACTGATGGCGCGTGTAGACGCCGCGATGCGTGCCGATGAGCTTTGTCGCGGGCGGCGTGAAGGGGCGCACGGCGCGCGTCAGCAGGTTCGCGTGGTAGTTCTCCGCCTGCACGATCTGCGGGCGCAGGCGCCAGGTCTGCGCGATGATCTGGCGCGCCGCTTCCAGCTTGTCTCTGGCGCCCCAGCCGAGGTCGAGTGTTGTCACAGGAACGCCCGCCGCGCGCATCTGTGGCAGGAAGTGCGGGCTGTGCGTTTGCATCTTGTAAAAGACCAGCACATGCGGCTCGAAGCGGTCACGGTCGAGCCGCTGAATCAGTTCGACCAGTTGCGACTCAATGCCGCCCGCGATCAGCGAGTCCGTCACATAGAGATGCGCGTCATCTTGGTCATCGTGGCCCCTCCCACTCTCTCACAGGAACGCGCGAATGTGAGCGGTAGACGCTCTCGGCATTGGAAGGCCAGTGTGTGCGCACGACGGCATACATGTCAAGTGGTGTGCTCCGGCCATGATGGTGTTTTGCTTGTTGATTGGGCAGTCGCTCGCGTCGATAACCTTCCGGCGGCTGAAGCCGCAGCCAAACGGTCCAGCGAGCGGCCAGCGGGCCGCCAATTGGCGCTGGCTCACCCGCCAGCCGAGGGTATGCAATTGTCGGGCCCATCAGTGAAGCGCTCCTTATGCGCGCGACCGACTGCGCGCGAGCGCGAACCTGCGCACCGGCCGAGACTTTTGTGGCATTCATCTATCTCTCATTATAGCAATCGTGGTATGGTATGTGCGGCCAACTAGGACGCCCTGCCTGATGGATGCGCGGGACGCAAGCGCCTCACCATTCTAGGCGCCCGCAGCCGCAAGGGGCGGCAGACAGAGGTAACACAAAGGTAGCGTGGTATGGAGTCCCGTGGAGCAACATCCCCCACAGCAGCGTTCGTGGCGCCAATGAGCGTTAGTGTCGTCATCCCCGCATTCAACGGCGCGGCGCATGTCGCGCAATTGCTAGCCTCGCTCTGCGCACAGACCTATCCGCGCGACCGCTACGAGATCATCCTGGTCGATGACGGCTCCAGCGACGATACCGCTGCCAGCGCCGAGCTCGCGCTGACCCAGTGGGACGGCGCAGGGCGTGTGCTGCGCAAGCCCAATGGTGGCCCGGCCAGCGCGCGCAACGCCGGATTGCGCGCCTCCATCGCCGACGTCATCGCCTTCATTGACGTCGATGTGCCGGAATCCGACTGGCTGGTGTCGGTCGTCGGCGCGCTAGCCTCGGGCGCCGCAGGGGCAGGCGGTCCACTTCGCAACATCTCGTCGCCAGGCTGGGTGACGAGCTACCTCGACGCCTGCCAATTCTTTCGCCAGCGCGTGCGCAACGGCGTCGTAGACTATCTGCTGACAAACAATGTCGCGTTTCGGCGCGAGGCGCTGGTGCGCGTGGGCGGGTTCACAGAGCGGCGCGGTGTGTGGGCCGAAGACGCTGATCTCTCGTTCCGGCTGAAACAACAAGGGTATGCGCTGTTACTGGTCCCTGGAGGCTGCGTCACACACTTTGGCTCCCCTAGTTCGGTGCGGGGCCTCTATCGTGAACTCTATCGCTATGGATTTGGCGCAGCGGTGTTGTCGTGTGCGTGGCAGAACGGACGGACACCCGCGAGCGAATTCATCCGGCATGGTGGGGCCGCCGCGCTGGCGCCGCTGCTGGCGTGGCGTCTGCGTCGCCGGGTGGGGCTGGCCCGCGCGCTGAGCTTCTGGCCGCTGACCATCCTGGAGCATCTGTCATTCTGCTGGGGTTGCGCATCGGCGTCTAGGACGCCAGTCGCGATGCAGCGGAGAAAGGCGCGTGACGGTGACTGACCCGTTCGTATCGGTCATCATGCCCGTGCGCAATGAGCAGGCTTTCATTGCGCGCAGCCTCGGCGCTGTGCTCAGCCAGGAGTATCCCCCAGAGCGCATCGAGGCGCTGATCGCCGACGGCCAGAGCGACGACCGCACGCGCGAGGTGGTCGCCAGCCTGCCCGGCGCCGAGCGTGTGCGCATCATCGAGAACCCGCAACGCTTCAGGCGTTTGGCCTGAATGCGGCGCTGCGGCAGGCGCGCGGCGAGATCATCGTGCGCGTGGACGGCCACACCATCATCGCGCCAGACTATGTGCGCCAGTGTGTGCGGGCGCTCGCCGAGAGCGGCGCAGTGAACGTCGGCGGACGCATGGAGCCGCAGGGCGCGACGCCGATGGGCCATGCCATCGCTGCTGCCGGGGTCTCGCGCTTCGCCGTGCCGACCGCGTTCCACACCAGCGCCACGCCGCAGTATACCGATACGGTGTACCTTGGCGCGTGGCCGCGTGAGGCGCTGCTGGCGGTGGGCGGTTTCGACGAGCGACTGCGTGTGAACGAAGACTATGAGCTGAACTATCGCCTGCGCCTGGCGGGCGGACGCATCTACCTCTCCCCCGCGATTCGCTCGACCTACTACGGGCGGCAGACCCTCGGCGCCCTGGCCCGGCAATACGTCGCCTATGGCCAGGGTCGCGCCACGACGCTGAAGCTGCACCCCGGTTCGCTCAAGCCGCGCCAACTCGTCGCGCCGACCTTCGTCGCCGCGCTGCTGATTGGCGGGGCGCTTGCGACGGTAAACACGGCGGCGCGCGTCGCCTGGCTGGCGCTGCTCGTCGTCTACGCGCTGGCGAGCCTGGCGGCGTCCGTTCAGGTGGCGCGCCACGCCGGGTGGAGACTGCTTCCGCGCCTGCCACTGGTCTTCGCGACGATGCACATCGCCTGGGGGCTGGGCTTCTGGAAGGGAGTCTTCTTCGGCGGCGCGCTGGCGCGGCGTGGCGGCTCGCCCGCCCAGTTCGATACGCAAACGCAGGGAGGCCGCTGATGACCAGCGAGAGAGGCGACACGGCGCATGCCGAGCCGAGCAGCGGCTCGCAGGCGCAGCATCAGAGCCAGCCACGCCCGCCACGCGCGTTGCAGATGCCCGTGTCTGAGCGGCGTCTGCTGCTGATGGGTGGCGATGTCATTGCCAGCGAGGTCTCCGTCTTCGTGGCGCTGGCGCTGTGGGCGCAGCACGCGCATATGGCCTTCGACCTCGATTTTATTGGGCCGCAGATTCACTGGTTCATCATCTTGCCGATCCTCTGGCTATTGCTCGCCACGACGAACGATTACTATAATCTGCGCGTCGCCGCGCGCGTTGGCGCAAGTCTGCGCAGGCTCGCGTTGATCGTCTCCGAGGTGTTGGTGGTCTACCTGGCGACGTTCTTCTTTTCGGAGCCAGGCTCGCTGCCACGTCGCTTCATCGTGTACTATGCCGCGCTTTCGCTGGTGCTGGTGGGGCTGTGGCGCGCGGCGCGCATCTTTCTCATCGGCTGGACGGGATTCCGCCGCCGCGCGCTGATCGTGGGAGCTGGCCACGAGGCGGAGGTCATCTGGCGGACGCTGAAAGATGAAGCGGCGGGTGACTATGAATTGCTTGGACTGGTGGCCAGCGCGAGCGAGCTACCCAACGTCGAGGATAGCCAGCGGTATCTTGGTACAGGCGCGGAGTTGCGGCGCCTGGTCGAGGAGTATGGCGTCACCGAGCTGGTGATGGCCTATACCAACGAGGTGCCGCAAGATGTCTTCGAGGGGCTGCTGGCGTGCTATGAGGCCGGTGTGCAGGTGACGCCGATGCTGCGCCTGTATGAGCAGATCACCGGGCGCATCCCCATCGAGCATATGAGTGAGCGGCTCTGGTCATTGGTCTTGCCCGACGAAGCCCACTCGCTACGCGCAAACCTCTACGCCCTGTGGAAGCGCTGCACCGACATCGTGCTCGCGCTGGTCGGCCTGGTGTTCTTCTTCGTCGCGCTGCCTGTGCTGGCGCTGGTGATCGCGATTGATTCACGCGGCCCGATCTTCTACCGGCAGACACGCCTGGGGCTGGGCGGCAAGCCATTCCGCATCGTCAAGCTGCGCTCGATGGTGGCGAATGCTGAGCACGACACCGGACCGCTCTGGGCGCAGGAGAATGATAGCCGTGTCACGCGCGTCGGCAAGTTCCTGCGCCGCAGCCGTCTCGACGAAGTGCCGCAACTCATCAATGTGCTGCGCGGCGAGATGAGCATCATCGGCCCGCGCCCGGAGCGTCCGGAGTTTGTGGAGACGCTGGCGAGCGTGATCCCCTTCTATCGCGCGCGGCTGGCGGCGAAACCTGGCCTGACGGGCTGGGCGCAGGTGCGCTATCGCTATGGCAACACTCAGGAAGACGCCGTGCGCAAGCTCCAGTATGACCTCTACTACATTCGGCGCCAGTCGCCGCTGCTCGACCTGATCATCGTGATGAAGACGATTGGCACGATGGTGACGTTCGCCGGAACGTAGGCCGCTCGAAAACTGCTACGCACATCCCGTGCAAAGGTCATTCCGCGCTGTCGCCCTCCCCGCCTGCCCCTTCCGCGCTTATGCGGGCAGGGTAGCGGTGGCGAGCCACGAAGCGGTGGAGTTTGGCGTAGCTGGGAGAGTGAGCCACAGGGTATGGCCGCTGACAGAAAAAAAGGAGCTGGAAATGGGGCCGAGGTTCTGCCAGCTCGCTGCGGAGAACGAGGCGAGCCGCCAGAGGGTGAAGATTTGCCCAGCTTGTGGCTGGGCGGCGGCGCAGACGGCGAGCGCCGCGCCGTCACTGGTCATGACTACTTGTGGACATCCGCTGGCGCCAGGATCTGTGGGGCCGGGGATCAGAGGAACAGCAGTCCACGTCTGGCCGCCGTCACGCGAGCAGGAAATCGTCTGAGACTGGTTGGTGTCGGGCGTGGGAGTGGCGCACAACGCGAGACTCCCGCTGATGGATAGGTAGGCGCCGACAGTAACCTGACCACTGGGGACGGATAGCTGACTCCAGGCCCAAACAGAGGTGGCGCCGCTTCGCCAGAGATGCCCGCCAGTCGTAGAAAGTGTGATCTCGTGATGGGTCGAGTCCAGCCAGAACGTGATGGCGCCGCCGCCGTTCGCATCAGCGGGAGGTGAGTCGTTCTGCCAGGCGGCGCCATAGTTGTCACTGATCTGCACTGTGGTTCCCGATGGGGAAGCAGGCGTAGCCTGGCCACTGAGGAGCGCCCAGAGTCGGGGACCGTCGGCGGCGAGCGCGATGAGCGCATGGGTAGAGGATTGGAGACTCCACGACGCGCCGTCGTCAGTGGAGCGCCAGGATTTGGCGTCGAACGTCGGGACGGCGGCGTGGCCTGTTCCGCTGTAACCGCTATGCCAGGAGAGGCCAACGAGAGTAGGATCGTTCTGGCCGGGCGTGATGGAGCAGGTGGGGGAATTTGTAGAGGTGGGTGGCGCGGAGACAGAACTACGCTGGGTCCAGGTCTGCCCGCTGTCATTGGTTGACCAGACGACGATTTGGCCGTTGGTGATGGCGCAGAGCCAGACGTGCCGCCCATCGGCGAGGGAGACGCCATACCCACCGGGCTGTGATTGCGCGGCGGATGGAAGGGCAAGGGCGCGCCAGGTGAGTGAGGGTAGAGGCGTGGCCGGAGGTGTGACGGCGGGGGTAAACGTAACGGGCGTGGAGCGCGCTGGGGCGCCGGATACGGTCGCGCAACCAGCGATGGTAAGCGCAATGATGGCGAGGAGGCCAAGCGACGCGCACGCGCGGCGCGCAGCGTGGGCGTGCCAGAACACGGGCATGTGAGACTCCTTCTGATAGCCGGTTCGCGACGTTCTGTGTGCGGGGCGCTGTCATGATAGCGAATGAGCGTCGTTTTGGCAAGCAGAGGGCAAGCAGAGGGCAAGCAAGTGTCTCTCAGCCCTGATACTACGTCCGGTTCCTCGCGGGAGAGGGAGACCGGGGGCGAGGTCGCCCCCTACGCGAGCGCGCCCGCGTCGCCGTGATGCGCGCTCGCGACGTGACGGGCGCCGACCAGGTCACGAGCGACCTGTTTGATGTGGCCAGAGGTCAGCCCGTAGAGTTCTCGCAAGATGGACACGGCGCCATGCTCGATAAACTTGTCGGGCAGTCCGATGATCTCCAGCCGGACACTGCCCAGCAGCCCACGCGCATTGAGCAGTTCCAGCACGGCGCTGCCAAAGCCACCCGCTTCCATGCCGTCCTCGATGGTCACGAGGCGCCCTGTCGCCTGCGCCAGCCGCACGATCAACTCATCGTCAAGCGGCTTGGCCCAGCGCGCGTTGACCGCAACCGCGCGGATGCCATCCTCGCTGAGCAACTCTTGCGCAGCCTGTCGCACCAGCGCGACCATGTGGCCATAGCCCAGCAGCGCGACATCACTGCGATCGATGTCTTCTATGGGTGTCAGCACCTCGCCTCTGCCCACTGGCAGCATCTGTAGCTCAGCATCCATCGGCACGCCCAGGCCGCCACCACGCGGATAGCGCAGCGCCACCGGGCCATCGAGGTTGATCGCGGTGTAGAGCATGTGACGCAGCTCGTTCTCGTCCTTGGGCGCCATCAGCTTCATGTTGGGCAGCGTGCGCAGCATGGCGATGTCGAAGACACCTTGCTGCGTGTGGCCATCTTCGCCGACAAGGCCCGCGCGGTCCATCGGGAAGACCACATGCAGGTTCTGCACGCAGACATCGTGGATGACCTGATCGTAGGCGCGCTGCAAGAAGGTCGAGTAGATAGCCGCTACGGGCTTCATACCGCCGGTGGCGAGGCCCGCGGCGAACGTGACCGCGTGCTGCTCGGCGATGCCGACATCGAAGAAGCGCTCTGGAATCGCCTGCTGGAGCTTGTTGAGCGAGGTGCCCTCAGACATCGCGGCGGTGATGCCGACGATGGCGCTATCGCGGCGGGCCAGCTCCACCAGCGTCTCGCCAAAGACATCCTGATACTTCGGCGGCTCACCGGGCTTCTTCTTCAGTTCGCCGGTCTGCAAATCATAGGCGCCGGGGCCGTGATACTTGGTCGGGTCGGCCTCGGCGAATTCGCAGCCGCGCCCCTTCTGTGTCACCACCTGAATGATGATGGGGCCTTCCATCTGCTGCGCCTTCTGGAAAACATCGACCATCTGCTGCGTGTTGTGGCCATCGAACGGGCCGAGGAAGGTGTAGCCCAACTCCTCAAAAACGACGCCGCTCTTGCTCGGCAGCACAAACTCCTTGGCGCTGCGCGCCGCGCGCTTGGCGACCTGCTTGGCCAGCGAGCCACCAGGCGCATGGTCGAGCGTGTCGCTGGCGGCGTCTTTGATGCGGCGCACGCTGGAGTTCTCGCGCAATTGGCTGAGGTAGGCGTGCAGGGCGCCGACATTATCGGAGATGCTCTTGTCGTTGTCGTTGAGCACGATGATGAGGCGCTTATGCAAGGCGCCTGCGTGGTTGATCGCCTCCAGCGCCATGCCGCCGGTCAGCGCGCCATCGCCAATGATCGCGACAACATTGAAATCCTCGCCCTTCAGGTCGCGCGCGACGGCCATGCCCAGCGCAGCGGAGATGCTGGTGCTGGCGTGGCTGGCCCCGAAGGTGTCATAGACGCTCTCGGCGCGGCGCAGATAGCCGGAGATGCCGCCGAGGGTTTTGAGTGAGCGGAAGTTGTCGCGCCGCCCCGTCACCAGCTTGTGGGGATATGCCTGGTGGCCAATATCCCAGACGAGCAGGTCGCGTGGGGTGTTGAAGGCGATATGCAGCGCCAGTGTCAGCTCGACCGCGCCGAGGTTTGGCGCGAGATGACCGCCACGCAGTGAGACAGCCTCGATGATTTCCTGCCGAATCTCCTCGGCCAGTCGCTCGAGCTGAGCGGGGGAGAGCCGCTTGAGTTGCGCAGGGGAATCAATCGTGTCAAGTAGACGATTCACTATGGTGGTCTCCTCTGGGGTCAGGCGGTTCAGTCGCGGTGGGCCAGTTCACTGGCGATACAGCCTGCGCTCATCGCTACGGTCATCGCTACGTCAGCGCATCGCCGAGAGCCGCGCTGCTCAGGACGACCTCAGAACATGCTTTCACAGAAAACGGCGCAGGAAGCCGCTGGGCTTCAGCCCAAGCGGAGGAATGCGCCGCCGCCCGCAGGCGGAGTGCCTTGTGTCCACTGACGTGTATCTTCAATTGTGATACCCTGCTTGTATGAAACAAACCTTGCTCGTCAAACTGGCGCCGACACCTGACCAGCACGCCGCGCTCTTGCGGACGCTGGAACAGTTCAACGCCGCTTGCAACGCGATTGCCGCCGTGGCCTTCGCCGAGCACTGCGCGGGCAAGCTTGACCTGCAAAAGCTGGTCTACTATGACATGCGCGCGCAGTTCAGCTTGTCCTCGCAGATGACGATCCGCGCCATCAGCAAGGTGAGCGAAGCCTACAAACGCGACAAGACGCTTCAGCCGCGCTTTCGCCCGCAGAGCGCGCTGGTCTATGACCAGCGCATCTGCTCGTTCCCCGGCCCGGATCGCGTCTCGCTCTTGACCTTGGAGGGCCGCGTTGAAATCCCCTTCCGTTTTGGCGCGTATGCCGAGGGCATGCTGCAACGGAAACGGGGGCAGTGCGACCTGCTCTATCGCGCGAGCAGCGCCACCTTCTTTCTGGCGATTACGGTTGATGCGCCAGAGCCAACACCTGATGAGGTAAACGCGTATCTGGGCGTAGACTTGGGTATCGTGAATATCGCCACCACGAGTGACGGCGAAATGGTGAGTGGGAGCCACGTCAATAACGTGCGCGCTCGCTATTCTCGTTTCCGCGCCACGCTTCAGACGAAGGGAACCAGGAGCGCCAAGCGCCTCTTGAAGAAGCGCAGCGGGAGAGAGACACGCTTCATCCGCAATACGAACCACTGTGTGAGCAAACGCCTGGTAGCACAGGCGCAAGGCGCCGCGCGCGGGATCGCCGTTGAAGACCTCAACGGTATCCGCACGCGGACAACGGTTAGTCGGAAGCGCCAGCGACGGGTGCTGCATTCCTGGGCGTTTGCTCAACTGCGGTCGTTCCTCTCCTACAAGGCGGCGTTGGCTGGCGTGCGCCTTGTTGCGGTAGACCCGCGCAACACGAGTCGTATCTGTTCCGCTTGCGGCCACTGCGACAAAGCCAGTCGCAAGACGCAATCAAAGTTCATCTGCACCTCCTGCGGGGTCGTCGCCCATGCCGATGTGAACGCGGCGGTCAACATTGGCCGTCGGGCGGCAGTCATACCGCCGCACGCGGCGCCCCTCGCGGGGTAGCTGCAAGCTGCCGGGCTTCTAGCCCGTGCGGTCTATGACATTATACGTCTATGCGATAAAAGTCTCTACTGCGCTAGACCTGAATTCATGCGGTCTGGGTGCGCAAGCGGCCACACATGAAACACTGTATGCTCGCACTTGAGTGCGTCGTCGCGGCCTATCGTCTAACGAACGGTGAATCCCAACCGTTCGAGCAATCTGCGGCTGATCTCCGCGCGATATTTGATCGGCATTTGCGCGGGCTTGCCGTGCGAATCGGAGCCAGCGCTGCCCAGTAAGTTATGCTGATCGACATACGCGCGATAGAGCGCGGTAGACTCGGGGCTATGCAGAGGATAGTAGACCTCAAGCCCGTCCACCGGAGCGACGGCGCGCAAGGCATCGAGTTGTGGCGCGTCGAAGAGCGGCCACCACTCGCCGCGCCCTGGATGTGCGATCAGGCAGACCGCGCCGCTGGCGTGCGCCGCCTCCACAATCAGCGCGGGATCTTCGTTGATCCACTCAAACCCTGCTTTGTCGAGAGCCTGCTCGATCTCATCGCTATAGCCGTTGGCGATCAGCGCATCGAGCAGATCGTCAAATTGCAGTTCAACGCGACCGCGCCTGGGGACGAGTTCGTCTTGATTTGCGAAGCGATAGCCCATGCGGGCCAGCGCGTCATACGTCTCACGGATATTGTCAACCTGGCGCCTCCGGATGCTGTCGCCAATCGGCGTCAATGCAGTATTCGCCGAATCGAAGCCAAAGCAGAGGAGGTCGAGCATCTTCCCGTTCCAGTGGCAACTCATCTCCACAGCGGAGAGTGCGCGCAGTCCGGGATGCCGCTCCGCCGCCAGCCGCTGCACATCGCCAGAGGCGGCGGGGTTGTCGTGGTCGGTGACGGCGATCAATGAGAAGCCCTCGCGGGCGACGTGTTCGAGCAGTTCGTCGGCGGTCCAGACACCATCGCTGAATGTCGAGTGCATCTGGAGATCAATCGCCACATCCGGCGCCAGGGTGATGGAGGTCATAGCCGTCTACCTTTCCGCAGGCGCGCTCGCGAGGATATAGGCGCGCTGTGTCTGCGCTTCGACCTCGGGATACGGCGCGCGCTCCGTCACCGCCTCGATGGCGAATCCGGCCTCAGTGAGCCAGTCGCGCATCGCCTGGATGGTGAAGAAGTGGAAATCGAGGTTGACGGCTTCATCCCACCACTCATCCACATGGCGAACCTCCTCGCCGCAGTGAAAGCCAATCAGCAGGGCGCCGTCCGGTCGCAGGACTCGTCGCAGCTCCAGCAGCGTGGCCGGGATCTCGGCGGGCGGAATGTGGATGAGGCTGTAGAGCGCAACGACGCCCGCCAGTGAGGCGTCGGCGAACGGCAAGCTGCGCATGTCCGCCTGCACGAAGCGCATCTCAGGATGGAGCAGCCGCGCCTGCTCGATCATCGCATCCGAGAGGTCTATGCCCACGACCTCCGCGCCACATGCGCGCAGATAGGCCGTCGCTTGCCCGGGTCCGCAGCCCAGATCGCAGAGCAGGCCCGACGCGCTGGCCGCGAATGCCGCGAGCAGGCGCCGTTCGAGTGGCTTATGCTCCAGTTCATCGCCGAAGTGGAGCGCATACTGCGGCGCCACGCGATTGTAGCTGGCGCGGGTCGCATCCTCCTGGTCACTCATGGCTGCCTCCCTTGTGCGCTGAGATGGGAGTGAGACGCCAGACGCGGGGGGGCGACTCCCGCACCGGCGTCCCTGGCATACAACACCAGGCCATCGCGCGCGGCTGCGTTTGATGGCCTGGTGTGCGACGGCATGCGCTAGATCAGCGCCTGCTCGACCGCCTCACGCGCAGTGAACTGGCTGTTGTAGAGGTCGGCGTAGAAGCCGCCCTTCTCCAGCAGTTCCTCGTGCGTCCCCTGCTCGACGATGGTTCCGTGGTTCATCACCAGGATCAGGTCGGCGTCGCGAATCGTCGAGAGCCGGTGGGCGATGACGAAGCTGGTGCGGCCCTTCATCAGCGTCGAACATCGCCTCCTGAATCAGCACCTCGGTGCGGGTATCCACGCTGCTGGTCGCCTCGTCGAGAATCAGTACCGGCGGATTCGGCCAGCACTGCGCGAGCGATGGTCAGCAACTGCTTCTGGCCCTGCGAGATTTGATCGCCTCCTCGTTGAGGACGGTGTCGTAGCCATCGGGCAGCGTGCGGATGAAGTGATCGGCCTGGGCGGCTGCGCGCCGCATGCACGATCTCCTCTTCGGTGGCGTTCTCGCGGCCATAGGCGATGTTCTCGCGGATCGTGCCGTTGAAGAGCCAGGTATCTTGCAGCACCATGCCGAACATCTGGCGCAGCTCGCCGCGCTGCAGCCTGGTGATGTCGACGCCATCCACCGCGATGTGCCCGCTGTCCATTTCGTAGAAGCGCATCAGCAGGTTGACGAGCGTCGTCTTGCCAGCGCCGGTCGGCCCGACGATGGCGACCGTCTGGCCCGGCTCGGCCTCGATGTTCATGTCCTCGATCAGCGGCTCGTCCTGCTTGTAGCTGAACGAGACGTGCTGGAACTGGACATGGCCCTGCGGCGCCTCGATGCGTCGCCTCGACTGTCTCTGGCAGCTCTTCCTGCTCGTCGAGCAACTCGAAGATGCGCTCGGCCGAGGCGATGGTCGAGCTGAATGACGTTGGCGAAGCTGGCGAGCTGGGTGATCGGCTGCGAGAACTGACGCGCATACTGGATGAACGCCTGCACATCGCCGATCTGCACCGTGCCCTGCGTCACGAGCATGCTGCCAACTACCGCGACGCCGACGAAGCCAAGGTTGCCGATGGAGATCATCAGCGGGAAGATCATGCCAGAGATGAACTGCGCGCGCCAGCCGGCCTTGTACAGCTCATCATTCATGGCGTCGAAATCTGCGACTGACTCCCGCTCGTGCCCGAACGCTTTGACAATGCGGTGGCCGGTATACATCTCCTCGACATGGCCGTTGAGCTCGCCCAGCGCGCGCTGCTGGCTCGAGAAGTAGCGCTGCGAGCGCTTGGCGATCACCATCGTCACGCCGATGCTGAGCGGCAGCGTCACCAGGGTCACCAGGGTCAGAATCCAGTTGATGGTGAGCATCATGATGATCACGCCGACGACCGTGACCAGCGAGGTGATGAACTGCGTCAGGCTCTGTTGCAGCGTGTTGCTGATGTTGTCCATGTCGTTGACGGCGCGGCTCATGATCTCGCCGTGCGTCTGCGTGTCATAGTAGCTTAGCGGCAGGCGACCCAGCTTCTCCTCCACCTGGCGGCGCAGATTGTAGACGATGCGCTGCGCCACGCCCGCCATGGCGTACTGCTGAATGTAGCTGAAGATTGAGCTGAGCACATACAGGCCGAGCAGGATCAGCATGGTCTGCGCCGATGTAGGTGAAGTCAATCGAGGCTCCAGGGATGTGCATGTAGAACTTGGCGACGACGCCCTGGAACAGCTTGGTGGTCGCCAGGCCCAGAATCTTCGGCCCGACGATATTGAAGACCGTACTGATGATCGCCGCCACCAGCACGAGGATGAGCAGCCACTTCTCCGGGCGGAAATAGCCCAGCAGGCGGAACAGCGTGCTGCGGAAGTTCTTGGCCTTCTGCCCTGACGCGCCGAAGCCGGCCATCGGCCCGCCGCCCATCGGGCCGCGCCCCATTCCGCCGGGGCGGCCTCCTGCTCCCGTCGCTCCACGATTCTGCGTTCATGCGATCTCCTCAAGCGAGAGCTGCGACAGGACAATCTCGCGATAGACCTCGTTGGTCTCCAATAGTTCGCGATGTGTGCCGATGCCAGCCAGCTTGCCTTCATCCAGCACGAGAATCTGATCGGCGTCCATGATCGTGCTGACGCGCTGAGCGACGATCAGCACTGTGGCGTCCGTTGTCTCGCCTTTCAGCGCGGCGCGCAGCTTGGCGTCGGTCGTGTAATCGAGCGCCGAGAAGCTGTCGTCGAAGATGTAGATTTTCGGGTCTGCGCACCAGCGCGCGGGCAATCGAGAGGCGCTGCTTCTGGCCGCCCGAGACGTTGGTGCCGCCCTGAGCGATGACCGTTTGCAAGCCCTCGGGCATCTCGGCGATGAAGTCGGTCGCCTGGGCCATCTCCGCCGCGTAGCGAACCTCCTCATCGGTAGCGTCATCTTTGCCATAGCGGATGTTCTCGGCGATTGTGCCGGAGAAGAGCACTGCTTTCTGCGGCACAAGGCCAATCTTCGCCCGCAGATCCTCCTGCGCCTGCTCGCTCACGTCCACGCCATCCACCAGCACCGCGCCGCTATCCACGTCGTAGAAGCGGGGGATCAGGTTGACCAGCGTGGACTTGCCAGCGCCGGTGCCGCCGATGATCGCCGTCACCTGGCCAGGTCGCGCGGTGAAGGAGATGTGCGAGAGGGCAGGCTCCTCGGCGCCAGGATAGCTGAAGGTCACATCGTGGAACTCCACCTCGCCTTGCTGGCTGGCTGCCGGACGGGTAGTGGGGGCGTCGTTGATCTCAGGCTTGATGTCCAGCACTTCGTTGATGCGCTTGGCCGAGGCGGCGGCGCGCGGCAGCAAGATGAACATCATCGAGAGCATCAGGAAGGCGAAGAGGATTTGCGTCGCATATTGCAGGAAGGCGATCAGCGCGCCGACCTGCATCGTCCCCGCATTGATCAGATTGCTGCCAAACCAGAAGATGGCGACGGTGGTGACGTTCAGCACGAGCATCATGAACGGGAAGAGGACGCCGTCAGCCGGTTGACCGAGATGGAGGTATTGGTCAGGTCGAGGTTGGCGAGATCGAAGCGTCGCTCTTCATGCGGCTCGCGGTCAAAGGCGCGGATGACGCGCACGCCGGTCAGCCCTTCATCCAGGACGAGGTTGAGCTTGTCGATCTTCGCCTGCATGACCTGGAACAGCGGAATCGCCTTGGTCATGACCAGCAGAATGACGATCACCAGCACGGGAATCGCTGCGGCCAGTGTCCAGGTGAGGGTAGCGTCTTGCTGGATGGCGAGGATGATGCCGCCAATCGCCATCATCGGCGCGCTGACCAGCATGCTGAGCATGATGACCAGCACCGTCTGCACCTGGTTGGTGTCGTTGGTGGTGCGGGTGATCAGCGAGGCTGTGCCGACGGTATCGAACTCATGCAGCGAGAACTTGCCGACATGGGTGAAGAGCTTGGCGCGGACATCACGTCCGAAGCCGACGGCCACACGCGCGGCGAAGTACGCTGAGCCAATCGCGGCGATGGCGCCGCCGAAGGTGATCAGCAGCATGATGCCGCCTTCGCGCAGGATGTAGGCCTGGTCGTTCTTGACGATGCCGTTATTGACGATGTCCGCCAGCAGCGTTGGCAGGTAGAGATTTGCCATGCTCTGCAAGAAGACCAGCGCGAACACCAGCAGAATCAAGCCGATGTAGGGCCGGAGGTAGCGGAATAACCGGATCATAGGAGTTTGCCTCCACAATGGCGCCCCGATGTTGGCCCATCGCAAACATCGGGGATCAGGTCCAGCGCAGTCATCATCGTCTGGCCAGACGGCAGCGCGACTAGTTTTTGTCGCTCGTAGGGTATTCGCTCGACTCAGCGGCGATGCCCTTGAAGAAGAATCGGCTGAGATTGGCCGTCACCTGCGCTGGTGTCATCTGCGCTTCCTCCATCAGCTGCCCATGGCCGCGTGGGGTAAGCAGACTCATCATCAGATGTACGATCAATGGAGTGGGCAGCTCCGGGTCGAAGTCTCCCGACGCTTTGCCCTGGTCCACCACTGCTGCGAGCCGCCGCACTGGCCCCTCCCACAGCTTGCCCATCTCATCGCGGCGTTCTGCCATGCGGGTATGGACCTCAGGATTCTGCATCATCGCCATGAATGCCTGAAGGCCGTGCGTTGGCATGTTCATGGCAGAGTGTTCGATCACTGCCATGAGTTTGTCATGAGGCGTCGCGGCGCTATCGAGCGCGTCTTCCAGCGTCTTGATAAAGGATCTGACGCCCTGCTCGAACATGGCGATGACCAGATCCTCTTTGCGCGCGAAGTGCAGGTAGATCGTCCCTTTCGCAATGCCCACGCTTGCAGCGATGTCTTCGAGCGACGTATCATGGTAGCCGCGCTCCATCATCAACTTAGACGCAGCCTGCAAAATCAGCTTCTCACGTTCTTGCCGCTGCCGCTCTTTGAGGGAGGCCGCATGGGGCGCCACTGTCATCTCCTGCACACTTTCTCTTGCTCCTCGTCATGAACGGCGCGTTCGCACCGTGACCGTTCAGTCATATTTTACCGCAGCAGTCATGTCGAGTCAAGAGCAATCGGCAAATTGGAGAGGAACTGAGGTGACGCGCCCAGGCCAGAAAGGTCTTGCCGTGCCGTGATGTCTGCCTGCGCAGCCCACAGCGGAGCTGTCGGACCTGTGCAGGCAAGTCATGTGGCCGCTACATTATTCGTGCTCAACACGCTTGCTGGCCGCTATATGTCCAGGTACTCGACATCATCGCCGCGCATTGCGCGTGCGACGGCGTCGTAGAGTTCATCGGAGACGTGCGGCTTTAGCTCCTCCAGCGTCTCAAATACTTCCATGTCGTAGTCGCCGCCCTCGGACCAGTTCGACCAGTCGAAGCGTCCTCTGGGAACATCGCGGCCCCGGCGACCGCGCTGGCGCCACTCGTCGCGGCGCGCTCTGGCCTGCGCTCTGGCCTCCCCACGGGCTTGCGCTCTGGCCTGCGCTCTGGCCTGCGCCGTCGCCTCCGCGCTGGCCTGCTGCGTGTCGCGGGCGCCGCTCTGGCCCTGTTGGCTGGGGTCCGTATCCCAGTGTAAACTGAAGTTCCAGTCTCTGTCCCAGTCGAAGTTCCAGTACGAGGTCCAGGCGCTCCAGTCGGCCTGAGCGCGGGTGTAGAGGACGAGCCGCCCCTTGGCCGTCTGGAAGACGGTCTGTGTGATGATCCGCGAGGTCTCCGCGTCGCGGTTGCGGTGGCGCGCCAACTCGCGCCCGAGGAACTGCTTGCGGGTGTACGTCATCTGTCGGCCTACTTTCAGCGTGATCTCGCCGAATCCCTGCGTGCGGGCCTCTTCCGCTTCGATGAAGCGGCGCAGCGCCTGCGCGATGGTGGCGGAGAGATTCTCGCCCGCCAGCTCTTGCGCGCGGTCGAAGACGGTGAGGTCTGCGTCGGCGACATAGATGGTTTTGTTTGGCATAGCTGTCTGCTCTCTAGAGATGACACGGTGTCTGCTCTGACTATAGCATATGTATACGTATACCTGCAAGAGGGAGATCGCGCTGCCACAGGGTCTGTGAATGATCGGCGCGTGGGGCGCTGGCGGTTGATGATGCTAGAGAAAGAAATGCGCGCACGGCGTGGGACGGCTGGCGATTGAAATCGCGCCTCAAGGGCCTGGCGCCCCCCGCTCCCGGACCTGCGCAGGCAGGTCTTGTGGCGACCGCAGTCGCCTTGAGGCGCGGTTTTAACCGCCATCCAAGCTGCCTCACGCCAGTCGTTGGAAGCGCTCAGCCTCGATGCGCTGGGCATGGACAAGCTCGCTGGGCAGCCACGCGGCGGGGGTGAGCGTGACGTGATGGCGCCGTGCCAGCGCCCGCTCGAATGCGGCGATGACGGCGCTCGCGTCGCACTGGCCATCGGCGGCCTCGTCGAGTCCGGCGGCGGCATGGGCCAGGCTGCGCGTGAGCATGGCGCGTGTGTCGCCGGGCAGCGCGAGCAGGTCGGCCAGCGCGGCGGCGTCGAGGCGCAGGTAGACGCCGGTCTGGTAGAGCGCGCCGGGGCGGCGACGAGTCTGGCTGAGGCCAACGAGCTTGCGCGGCGGCGCGCCGATCACCACCTCCCAGGGCGAGAGTGTTCCATAGCACGCCAGTCGCAGCGGGTCCTCGCGGGCCAGTGGCGCCTGCGCGCGGACGGCAGCCGTGGGCAGCGCGCGCGCATCTGCGGCGCCCAGTTCTCGCAGCGCCTCGGCCCAGAGTTCGCCGATCCACGCATAGGCGCGCACAACATCGCTGGTCGCGAGTGGATGTGTATGCGGCAGGGCGAGATCGAGGCTCACCAGCGTCGCATCGGCAAGCACAGCGGTCCCGCCAGAGGATCGTTTGTAGAGCGCGACGCCACGCGCAGCCAGCGCCGCAGCATCCGCTATGGCTGTGGACTGCCCATTGCCAAGCACGAGCGCCCGCTCGTGGGGAATATACCAGCGCAGGGCGGGCGCGCCTGTCTCGCTCAGCGCGGCGAGCATGGCCTCGCTGAGCGCGAGCTGGCGCCCCATCGGCGCGTCGGAGAAGGGCAGCGCGCGCCAGTGGTCGTTGGTATCGGGATCGAGTGTGGCGTCAGGCGTCATGCCGTCAGTTTACCCCACCTGGGCGACGCTTGCCGAGAGAGTGGGTGGACGGCGAACCGCACATGTGGGCTGGCGTGGACGAGCGCCAGGACGACAATGACGACAATCGCGACGACAATGACGACGGCCACCAGAATCCCCACAGTCAGCGCAGACAGGATAAGAATTTGCGCGAAGTTGTCAAGGAAGTTTCGCATCGTAGCGCCTCCATCTGACGCTGACCAATCGGTCGGCGCCTGGAGTGAAGCATAGTTCCAAAGTTGACTACGCCGCAACGATACAGCGCCTGTTGGCCATGCGCCAGTAGCGCATTCATCGCTGGGCGCGCGCCAGCCATTGCTCCGTCCAGCGGCGAATGCGCGCGAGGTCGGCGGGCGAGCGCTTGGAGGCGAGGTCGCGCAGCATGACGGCGCCTGCCCAGGCAAAGAGCGGAGCCATCTCGCGCAATGGTCCGGCTTGCCGCTGATAGCCGACGCGCCAGCCCTGCTGAAACACCCATTTCACGAAGCGCACGCGCGGCGATGAGCGCCCAGGGAAGCCAACCTGCAAGATGCCCAATGTGCGGGCGGCGTCGGCGCGTGGCTCGCCAGCCTCGGCGTTGCGCCAGTCGAGCACACCCGTGATGCGCTCGCCATCGGTGACGACGTTGAGGGGGTGGTAGTCCAGGTGCAGCAGCGCGGCGCGTCGGCCATACGAATCGCGCAGCCGCTGGGCGAGCGCTGGCTCGTCGGCCCCCATCCAGTCGATCCAGGCATTGGGGCGCCCGGCGAGCAGATCAGGCGCCGCGATGGCGTGAATCTTCGCCTGCATCTGGCCGAAGATGACGCCCATGCGCCAGGCGCGCCACGGACGCCGCCGTAGCTCATCGGCGACGGGCCAGCCGGGCGCCCAGGTGAGCAGCAATGCAGGCCGCCCGCGCCAGCTTCCTGCTGTGTGAACCGCCGGCACGGGCGCTCCGGCGGCGCTGGCGGCCTGCATCACCACGCGCTCGCGCTCGCACGCGGCTTCTTCGCCCTGGCGAAAGACCCGCAGGGCAAAGACATCGCCAGCCCGCTCGACGCGCCAGATAGCGGTATCCGACCCGCCGTGCGCAAACTCCACCCTCGCCGCGCCTGCGAAGTCAAGCGCAGCCAGAATGGCGAGCGGATCGAGGGCGTTGTCTGGCTGCGTCATCGTGTGCTCCTCGACCTGCTCACAGGAGCGTCGCCAATACGTCCGCGCGGGCGACGGCTGGCCCGAAGCGGTTGCTGTCATCCTCCACATGCCACGCCGCTGAGAGGACCGCCTGCGTGAATCCCCAGGCGATGATGCGCTCGCGGGGATAGTTCAGCCGCTCAGCGAGGATGTCAGCGCGGCGGGCGAGGTTGCGCGCAGGGCTGGCCCACGTCTCTAAGCGTCCATAGGGGTTATTGATGAATGGGCCAGTCTCGTAGCCAGGATCGCCCACCAGCCCTTTCGCGTCGATGATGAGCCACGGCTCGCGCTGCGCTGAGACGATGTTGTCGTGGTGCAGATCGCCGTGCATCAGCCGCTCGTAGGGCGCCGAAGCCAGCAGGTCGCGCGCAAGCGACTCCGCATGCGCGAGCGTCGCCTCTGGCAGCGGCCCCGATGCGCCGTCATAGCGCGCGCGCACATGCGCAAAGGTTTCGAGCCAGCCCGCGACCGTGGGGAAGGGATGTGACGCCGGGATAGGTCGCCACAATTCGCGCATCACGTCGGCCCCGATGGCGGTGGCCGCGTCGTCATCCTCCAGCCGCGCCAGCGGAGCGCCGGGAAACGCCTGCTCCATCAGCATGACACAGCGCTGCGGGTCGGCCTCCAGCAGGCGCACGGCTCCCTGGCCGTCGCAGAGGCGCAGAAACGCAATGCTCGCGCGAAACTCGTCGCCGGGTATGCCCAGCTTCAACACCGCTGGCGAGCCATCGGCGCGCGTCACGGGCGTCACATAGTTGAATGTCAGCCCGGCGTAGGCTGGCTGCAGCGTCAGACCCCAGCGGCGGCTATACTCCGCGAGCTGATCGGGCAGCCCGCGCAGCCACGCGGCGCCCTCCGCGCCCCAGTAGTCGGCGACGAACGCCGCGAAGTAGTCGGGAATGGTGTAGCTCGTCATAGGCGCCACTGTTCCAGGCGCGCGCTGGACTGAAGGTCGCGCAGGAAATGCGTCGCCGCCGCGACGCGCTCGGCTGGAGGCGGCGGCGTCCACGGCGTTGATGAGCGCGCTGGCGACCACCGCGCCATCGGCGATCTGACCAATCTGCGCGATATGCTCTGGCTTCGAGACGCTGAAGCCAACCGCGAGTGGCAGACTGATCTGCGCCCGCACCCGCGCGATGAACGCGGGCAGCGCATCGGGCAGGCGGTCACGCGCGCCGGTTACGCCGCTGAGCGAGACGCAGTAGATGAAGCCGCCACCGGTCTTGCTGGCCGCCTGCGCCACCTGGGCGATACGCGCATCCGGGCTAGTCGGCGTCACGAGGAAGATCAGCTCGATGCCATGCGCCGCCGCAGCCGCTCGCAGTGGCTCCGACTCCTCCGGTGGCAGGTCGGGGACGATCAACCCCGCGACGCCAGCGGCGGCGGCGGCCTCGCTGAATGGCTGGAGGCCAGCATTGAAGATCGGATTATAGTAGCCCATCAGCGTCAGCGGCGTCGCGATCTGCGCGTGGATGCGGGCCGCGAGCGCCAGGCAGCGGCGCAGCGACATGCCTTGCTCCAGCGCGCGCTCGCTGGCATGCTGTATGGTCGCTCCATCGGCCAGCGGGTCGGAGAATGGCACGCCTAGCTCGATGACATCGGCGCCTGCCTGGCCAAGCGCGACGGCGATGGCCTCGCTGGTCGCCTCATCAGGATAACCCGACATCACGTAGGGGATCAGCGCGACACGCCGCTCGGCGCGTGTGCGCGCGAAGGCCGCCGCGATGGGCGCCGACGTGGTAGCTGTCTCTGTCATGCCATCTGCTCCTGACGTACGTTGAATCTCACTGCGCCCTTGTCTGTGGCGTCCGTGCCCGCCCTCACCCCCAGCCCCTCTCCCAGAGGGCGAGGGGAGCCGGATTTCCCTTCGCCTCGTGGGAGAAGGGGCGAGGAGGTGAGGGCTGCGCGTTACTCGGCGCGCGCGGCGAGGCGGCCACCGATGCGCGCAAAGCGGGGATGTCCATCGTCGCCCGGCAGGAAGTCCATGCGCGAGTCGAGGTTTTCGCCCGGTGTCACGACGATGAACTCTGTTGCGCTGATGGGGCGCAGGTCGTCGGGTGGATACGATTCTTCTTTGTCGTTGAGCAGGTCCACCATCGTCATCTCGCGGCGCAGGCCATCGTCGGTCGCCGTCAGCGTGATGCGCCCGTCTGGCCGTGTGTAGACTCCGGCGAGGGACGCCAGCGCCTCAGGCTCCAGGCTGATCGGCTGCGGCTGCGGCGCTCGCAGGCCCAGACGTTCGGCCAGCTCCCACGCCACCACTTCCTCATACATCGCCGAGCCGCGCCCGCTATTCGTCAGCACGGCGATGGCGAACTGGCGCTCCGGAACAATCGCCAGACGGGCGTTGAAGCCGTTGGTCGAGCCGCCGTGGCCGATGACCTGCACGCCGTCCCACTCGTGTAGCTCCCAGCCGATGCCATACGATTCGGCGAAGTTGGCCGCCTTGATCTGCGGCTGCCGCATGGCGTGCGCCGCCGCCTCCGAGAGCAGGCGCTGGCCGTCGCGCGTCACGCCGCCATCGAGATGGAACTGCGCAAAGGTCAACAGGTCATCCACCGTCGAGATGATGGCGCCCGCCGCGTTGACCGAGCGAGGCAGCGGATAGAGCCGCGCTACCTCATGCTCGTCGCCGCCCGGCGTCGTCTGCGTGTGGCCGACCGCGTTGGGGTAAGCGATGGCCTCGTGCGCAAAGAAGAACGAGCGTGTCATCCCCAGCGGCGTGAAGATGCGCTCCTGCACGACCTTCTCATAGGGTTGGCCCGTGACATGCTCGATCATGGCGCCCGCAAGGCAGAAGCCCGCATTGTTGTATGCCCAGACCTCGCCTGGCGGTGTCTGCTGCGCCAGCGTATCCAGATGGGCGACGTAAAGGCTCAGCGCATCGTCGCCCATGCCAAAGTCGTCGAAGTAGTCGCCGTAGAAGCCGCCACTGTGTGAGAGCAGCATCCGCAGCGTGAGGCTCGCCTGCGCCTGCGCGTCGGCCAGCTTGAGGTCGGGCAGGTAGTCGCTGACGGGCCTGTCGAGCGCCAGCTTGCCCTCTTTTAGCAGCATCATCACCACGGTCGCGGTAAAGAGTTTGGTGATGCTGCCAATCTGGAAGAGCGTATCTGGCCGCACGGCGTAGCCAGTCTCCAGGCTGACGACGCCGAAGCCTGCCTCTTGCCGCGCGCCATCGGCGAGGATGCCAACCGTCGCGCCAGGCACATGCCAGCGCGCCATCGCGGCGCGTGTTCGCTCGGCCAGCGCGTCATCCAGCGCGCCCGGCGCCGTTGTCTCGTTCTGCTCTGCCATGTGATCCCTCCCAGGTAGCTAGCCGACGGCTAAACACCATGCATCGAGGCGGCGCCCCGCCGCGACCTCCGACTGCGCAGACGCTCCAGGCGCAATCGCACTCGCCAGCCGTTCGCCGCACAGCCCCGACATGCGCGCATCGTACCCCATGCGCCGCTCAGTCGGTCACTAGAGTGAGACATGCAGGGCGTCGGCGACGGTATTGATGTCTTTGTCGCCGCGACCTGACAGGTTGACGATGATGACCTGATCGGCGCGCAGATCGCCGCGCTCAGCCAGCGCCAGCAGGTGCGCCACGGCATGCGACGACTCCAGCGCGGGGATGATGCCTTCATCCTGGCACAGTGTCTGGAATGCGCGCAATGCCGCAGCGTCGTCGGCGGCCTCATAGGTCGCGCGGCCAGTCGCCTTGAGGTAGCTGTGCTCTGGCCCGACGCCGGGATAGTCCAGCCCGGCGGAGATGCTGTGCGTCGCAATCACCTGGCCGTCGTCGTCTTGCAGCAGGTAGCTCATCGCGCCATGCAGCACGCCGGGTCGGCCCGCCACCAGCGTCGCGCTGTGGCGTCCCTGTCGCGAGGCCGCCGCCACCAGCCTCGACACCGATCAGCCGCACATCCGCATCGCCCGCAAACGGATAGAAGATGCCGATAGCGTTACTGCCGCCGCCGACACAGGCGACGATCAGATCCGGCAGCCGCCCCTCCGCTTCGAGAATCTGCGCCCGCGCCTCCTCTCCGATCACCGACTGGAAGGAGCGCACCATCTGCGGATAGGGATGCGGCCCGACGGCGGACCCGATGATGTAGAAGGTGGTCGCCACATTCGTCACCCAGTCACGCATGGCTTCGTTAGTGGCGTCTTTCAGTGTGCGGCTACCGCTGGAGACGGGGCGTACCTCGGCGCCGAGCAGCTTCATGCGAAAGACGTTGAGTGACTGGCGGCGCATGTCTTCCTCGCCCATGTAGACGATGCACTCCATGCCGAGTTTGGCGCAGATTGTCGCTGTGGCCACGCCGTGCTGCCCAGCGCCCGTCTCGGCGATGACACGCCGCTTGCCCATGCGCTGCGCCAGTAAGCCCTGGCCGAGCGCGTTATTGATCTTGTGCGCGCCCGTGTGCGCCAGGTCTTCGCGCTTCAGGTAGACACGCGCGCCAACGCGCTGCGAGAGCCGCCGCGCGAAGTAGAGCGGCGTTGGCCGACCGGAGTAGGTGCGCTCCTGCAAGCGCAGCTCGCTCAGGAAGCTGTCATCCTGGCGGGCGCGGTGATATTCGCGCTCCAGCTCGTCGAGCGCCGCCATCAGGCTCTCTGGCACGAAGCGCCCGCCAAATTCGCCGAACCGGCCACGCGCATCGGGGTAGACCGCGTGCTGATAGGCCGCGCTGTGCGGCGCCTCTGTCTGCTGACTCATAGCGTCTCGCCTATCTACTCTGCGCGCCTGCGCAATGAACGCCTGTATCTTCGCGCTATCTTTCGCGGCGCCCGTCTCGACGCCGCTGCTGACATCCACACCACGCGGCGCGACGACCGCGACCGCCTCGGCGACATTTACGGGGGTCAGGCCACCTGCGAGGATGACTGGCCACTGCTGCGCCACGCGCTGCGCTAGCGACCAATCACCCGTCGCGCCCGCGCCACCATAGAGGCCACGCGGCGGGGAATCCAGCAGCAGCGTCGCGCCGATTCTGAGATAGTCGTCGAGCTGTGCGAGGTCCGCCTCGTCGCGCAGGCGCATGGATTTGATGAGCGGTAGCCCGGTGGCAGCCGCCACCTGCGCGCAGCGCTCTGGCGTCTCGTCGCCGCTGAGTTGAATGGCCGTCAGCCCGACGCGCGCCGCAATCTCGGCCACCGCATCCGCCGCTGGGTTGACAAAGACGCCGACCGCCAGCGGCGCCCGTCTGCCATACACTGCCGTGGCGGCGCCTGCAGCGATACTCGTCGCCTGCTCCACCGTCACATGGCGATGGGCAGGCGCCATCACCGCGAAGATTAGCCCGAAAGCGTCGGCGCCGTAGCGCGCGGCGTCCTGTGCTTGCTCAGGCCGCGCCAGCCCACAGATTTTGACGAACGGCTGCCCCGCGCCGTGGAACAGGGCAGCCGTCGCGCCGCCGGGCGCCAGCGCCAGTTCGCGCGCCTTCGCGGTGGGGTCAGCGGCGCGCATCAGCGCCTCGCCCACCAGCACGGCGTCTGCTCCCCATGCCCGCGCCTGCGCCGCGCCGCGCCAATCGCTCACGCCGCTCTCGGCGATGAACACGCGGTCAGCGGGAACGAGCGCGCGCAGCCGCAGCGCCACCGCCGTATCCACGTGGAAGGTGCGCAGGTCGCGGCTATTGACGCCGATGACGCTGGCGCCCAGCGCCACGGCGCGCGTTACCTCGTCGGCAGTGTGCGCCTCTACCAGCGCCTCCATCCCCAGCGAGTGGATGAGGCCGAGCAGATCAGCCGCCAGCGTGTCGTCGAGCAGCGCCAGGATGAGCAGCGCCGCATCGGCTCCGGCGGCGCGCGCCTCATAGACCTGATAGGGGTCGAGCAGGAAGTCTTTGCGCAGGACGGGAACGCCCACGGTCGCGCGCACGGCGCTCAGATGCTCCAGCGCGCCGAGGAAATAGCGCGGCTCGGTCAGCACGCTGATGGCCGCCGCGCCACCCGCCGCGTAGGCCGCCGCCTGAGCGACGGGATCGAACTGCGCGACGAGCAGACCCTTCGAGGGCGAGGCGCGCTTGACCTCGGCGATCAGCCGCGCCGGGCCGCCGGGCCGCGCACGCAGCGCCCCGACGAAGTCACGCGGCGCGGGCGCCTCAGCCGCGCGGGCGCGCAACGCCTCCAGCGAAATCCGCGTCTGGCGCTCGGCTAGCTCCGCGCGCGTGGCGGCGACGATGCGCTCAAGAAACGTCTCAGATGCTCCGTTCACGGGTACTTTCCTCACACCTGATCCGCCACGTCTGGCGCTACTACGGCGTCTATACGGGCGCGCTGATACTTCACCAGCGCGCGCATGAGGTGGGAGAAGCCGCTTGCGAAGCCGTAGTCGCGATATGTGTCAGGAATGGGCGTTTTTGCCGCTTCCTCCTCGGTCTTGCTCGCCTCGACGGCTTGCAGCGCCAGCGCCAGCGTCGCTTCGAGATAGGCGCGCTGTTCCGCGATGGCCACGGGCGAGGTCACGGCGCCATGCCCCGGAGCGAGTATGGCGCTGTCGAGCCGCTCCAGCTCGCCCAGGATGCGCAGCCACTCGGCAGGGTCGCCGTACTCCACTGAGGCGTGGCAGCGATAGAAGATCAGGTCGCCAGTGAACAGGATGCGCTCCGTCGGCAGATACAGCACAGCGTCGCTGGGCGTGTGGCCGCCACCCCACGAGAGCAACTGCGCCTCGCGAGCCGCGCCGTGGATGGTCAGCCGCGACTCGAAAGTGAGGTCGGGCTGGCGCAGGCGCGTCACCGTGGCTTCGCGCATGAGCGCGCTAAAGTCGTCGTTCTGCTCCTCCATGTCGCGGCGCACGGCTGGATCGCTGGCTGCGGCGGCCTCGGCGCGGGCCTGCGCGTCGAGGTCGCCGCCGTGCTCGCGCAGCATGTTCAGCAGGCCATCTACGTGCTCCACGATCAGTGGCGCGGTGGGGGTTGTGGCGATGATCGTCGCGTTGTCGAAGACGATGTTCCCGACGGTGTGATCGGGATGGAAGTGGCTATTCACTGCGTAGCGCGGCGTTCGTCCGGTCAGCCGCTTAGCCGCCGCGCGCAGGTCACGCGCCGCCGCCGCCGTCAACATCGTGTCGAAGACCAGCGTCTCAGCGCCCAGGTCTACGATGCCAGCATTGCCCATCGAGCCACTACCCGGCGTGGCGATGGCATGGAAGACGCCCTCGCCCAGTCGTTCGAGGCGAAAGTAGCGCGATGTGGGCAGGTCGATCTGTGGCGCAGTCATGCGTGATCCCCTTCCTGGCGGACGCGACGCTAGGCGACCGTCGCCAGTTGCTGCGTTGTCGTGATGAGCGCATCGAGTGTCGGGATGGCGCGACCCACACGCAGGGCGTCCTGCGCCTGGCGCACACCATCGCCGATGCTCTCGGCGCGCCCGGCTACATAGAGCGTGGCGCCCGCGTTCAGCGCCACGATGTTCGCCGCTGCGCCGCCCTGTTCGCCGCTGAGCGTGCGCCGCAGCAGGTCGGCGTTGTACTGGGCGTCGCCGCCGCGAATCTCCGCGCGCGGATGCTCGGACAGGCCGACGCTCTGCGGCGTGAGCTGATATTCGACCACATCGCCGCTCTCGCCGCGCACCTCAGCCACCAGCGTCGGCCCGCTCAGGCTGAACTCGTCGATGCCGTCCATCCCGTGGATAACCAGCGCGCGCGCGCAGCCCAGCCGCAGCAACGCCTGCGCCATCAGCGGGGCCAGGGTCGCGTCGGCCACGCCCAGACATTGATACTGCGCTCCGGCGGGATTCGTCAGCGGGCCAAGGATGTTGAAGACCGTGCGGACGCCCACCTCGCGGCGCGTCGGGCCAACATGGCGCATCGCGGGGTGATACAGCGGCGCGAACATGAAGCCGAAGCCGGTGCGCTCGATGCACTGCGCGACCGCCTCTGGCCCCAGGTCGAGCTTGACGCCGAGCGCCTCCAGCACATCGGCGCTGCCACAGCGGCTCGATGCGGCGCGGTTGCCGTGCTTGGCGACTGGCTGCCCCAGCGAGGCCACCACCAGACCCGCCGCCGTCGAGACGTTGAAGGTGTCGGCGGCGTCGCCGCCAGTGCCACAGGTATCCACTGCGCGCGTGTGTGATGGCAGTGGCACATGCACGCCAACCTGGCGCATGCCGCGCGCCATGCCTGTCACCTCATCAACGGTCTCGCCCTTCATCCGCAGCGCCACCAGGAAGGCGCCCAACTGCGCGGGAGTGGCGACGCCTGTCATGATCTCGTCCATCGCCGCTGTGGCCTCCGCCTCGCTTAGCGAGTGACCTGCGACAAGGCTCACAATCGCCTCACGTATCATCTGCGCCCTCCAATCAGTGGGCTGGCGGCCGGCGCCGCGCCCACCCAACGTCGGCTCACGTTCATCTTGCGGCGATCACCTGCTCCGCGTGCGTCGCGCGGGCCGGACCGCCGCTGCCCTCCGCCAGAAAGTTGCGCAGGAGGTCTTTGCCTGCGCTGGTCATGATGGACTCTGGATGGAACTGCACACCGTATATCGGATAGTCGCGGTGGCGCAGGCCCATGATGAGGCCAGCCGCTGTCTCGGCGGTGATCTCCAGCGCGGCGGGCAGTGTGTCGCGCTCGACGATCAGGCTGTGGTAGCGGATCGCCTCGAATGGCTGCGGCAGGCCACGCAGCACGCCCATGCCGCTGTGGTACATCAGCGCTGTCTTGCCGTGGACTGGCTCTGGCGCGCGGATGACCGCCCGCCGAAGGCCTCGCCGATGCACTGGTGGCCCAGGCAGACGCCCAGCAGCGGGATTCGTGGCCCCAGCGCGCGAATGATCGCGTTCGAGACGCCTGCCTCGCGCGGCGCGCAGGGTCCCGGCGAGATGACGATATGCGAGGGGTCGAGCGCCTCCGCTTGCGCGACGCTGATCGCGTCGTTGCGGCGCACCTCCACCTGCGCGCCAAGCTCGGCGAGATACTGGTAGAGGTTGTAGGTGAAGCTATCGTAGTTATCGAGCAGCAGGATCATCGTGCGCCTCCCCGCGTTTCGCCCGCGTGTGTCGCGTCGCCGGGGCGCGCCGTTGCGCCGTTTCAGCCAGGTCGAGCGCGCGCATCGCAGCGCCGAGCTTGTTCTCCGTCTCCTCAAACTCCGCGTCTGGCTCAGAGTCGGCGACGATGCCGCCGCCGGCCTGCGCATAGGCCACACCATCTTTCATCACCAGCGCGCGAATGGCGATGCAGGTGTCGAGCGCGCCATCGAAGCCGATGTAGCCCACCGCGCCCGCGTAGACGCCGCGCCGCTGCCCCTCAAGCTCGGCGATGATCTGCATCGCGCGAATCTTGGGCGCGCCGGAGACCGTCCCTGCCGGGAAGCCCGCGCGCAGCGCATCGTAGGGCGTCAGCCCGGCGCGCAGCCGCCCGGTGACATGCGAGACGAGGTGCATCACATGCGAATAGCGTTCGACCTCCATAAACTGCGTCACGGCCACGCTGCCCGGCGCGCTCACCCGTCCGACATCGTTGCGCCCCAGGTCCACCAGCATGATGTGCTCGGCGCGCTCCTTCGCATCGGCGCGCAGGTCCGCCTCGAGCTGCGCGTCGGCCTCGGCGTTGGCGTCGCGGCGGCGCGTGCCAGCGATAGGGCGCACAGACACCTCGCCGCGCTCCACCCGCACCAACACCTCTGGCGAGGCGCCAGCGATGGCGAAGTCATCGAGCGCGAGATAGAACATGTAGGGCGATGGATTGACCGAGCGCAGCGCGCGGTAGACCGCGAACGGCGGCGCAGTCAGTGGACGCGCGATGCGCCGCGATGGCACGACCTGAAAGCAATCGCCCGCGCACACATAGGCTTTGATCGTGCGCGTCGCCGCCGCATACGCCTCGCGCGATGCGAGCCGTGCGGGCGCAACCGTCCGCTGCGTGGCGGATGGCGCCGCAGCGGGCGCAGAGCGTGGCGTGGCGCGGCGCAGCCGTCGCTCCATCTCGTCGAGTCGGGCGTTGGCCGCAGCCTCCGCGCGCGCGTCATCGCCCGATGTGGCTGCGCTGTCGGCCCAGGTGAGCAGGAGCGCGGTGTGGCGCGCATGGTCAAAGATCAGCAGCGTGTCGCTGAACATGAAGACGGCTTCGGGCAGATCGAGCGGATCCTCCGCCGGGATGGGAACCGCAGGCTCGAAGCGCGCCGCCGCCTCATAGGCGAGATAGCCGACCGCCCCGCCGTGGAAGCGTGGCGCCTGGCCGACGGCTGGCGCGAGCGGGCGCCGCTCCAGTTCGGCGCGCACGGCCTCCAGCGGATCGGCGCAGGCGACACGCTCAGTCTCGCCCGCGCGTGGCCCGCTGAGCCAGCGCCACTCTGCCACGCCATCGCGCGCGCGCAACACCGCATAAGGATCGGCGCCGACGAAGGAGTAGCGCGCCAGCCGCTCGCCACCCTCCACGCTCTCCAGCAGGTAGCCATAAGGGCCGCACGCCAGCTTGAGGTAGGCCGAGACGGGCGTCTCCAGGTCGGCGGCTACCTCACGCCAGATCGGGCGGAAGGTTGTCGCCATTCGCCCGCCCGTCGCCACGCTCGTGGGAGCCGTCATCTCGTCCTCCTTCATGCGCCGCTGGCTGTTACAGCGGAAGCGCTGCCTGAGATGCGTCTAAAGCAGTCCCATGCGCCGCTTCGCGTGGGCGAGCGTCTCTTGCGCGATGGGACGCACGCGGTCTGCGCCAGCCTCCAGCAGCCGGTCTAGCTCCGCAGGGTCGGCCACGAGCTGGTCAAATCGCTGCTGAATCGGCGTCAACGCCGCCACCAGGCTCTCGGTCAGCGCGGCCTTGAACTCTTTGTAGCCTTTGCCCGCGAACTCCGCTTCGATCTGCTCGCGTGACTGGCCGACGAGCAACTGATAGATGGTCAGCAGGTTGTAGATGCCCGCGCGGCTCTCGTCAAAGACGATGGTGCGCTGGGAATCGGTGGTGGCCCGCGCAATCTTCTTGCGGATGACCTCCGGCTTGTCGAGCAGGCCGATATATGAGGCGTCCACGCCGCTCTTGCTCATCTTGTTCGTCGGCTCATCGAGCGCCATGATGCGCGCGCCGACCTCGCGAATCAGCGCGCGCGGCTCGACAAACGTTTCGCCGAAGCGCGCATTGAAGCTGTTGGCGATGTCGCGGGTCAGCTCGACATGCTGGCGCTGGTCGTCGCCAACCGGCACGGCGTCGGTCTGGTAGAGCAGGATGTCCGCCGCCATCAGCACGGGGTAGTCGTAGAGGCCAGCGCTCGCCGCCTCGCGGTCGGCGCCTGCCTTCGACTTGAACTGTGTCATGCGATTCAGCCAGCCGGTCGGCGTGACGCAGTTGAGCAGCCATGCCAGTTCGGCGTGCTCGTGGACGTGCGATTGCACGAAGAGCGCGCTACGCTGTGGGTCCAGCCCACAGGCGAAGAGCGTGGCGGCGAGCTGGCGCACATTCTCGCGCAGTTCCTGCGGGTCTTGCGGCACGGTGATGGCATGCAGGTCAACGACGCAATAGATGTTGTCGAACAGGTCCTGCTCGGCGGCCCAGTGCCGGATGGCCCCCAGATAGTTGCCGATGTGTGGCGCGCCAGATGGCTGGATGCCAGAGAAGACGCGCTCACGGGCGCGCTTCGGCGTGGTTCCGGCGGACCTGGCCGCTGTGGTTGGGGCGCTCATACGTTTGCCACTCCTCTCACGATCAAAAACTGCATAACAAAAGCGCCTCTCATCCGCAAAAGGGACGAGAGGCGCTAGACCTTCGTGGTACCACCCAGATTCGAGTCACACGAGCGAACCGGGAACCGCCGAAGCGGCTCAACCAGCGCGTCTGGCGCGTGACTCCTCGATGAGCGCGGGCCGCGTGCGATGAGGTCATCGTCACGACCGATGCTCTGCCTCTGTAACGGGAGGCGCCCGGCGATGCCCTACGGCGCGTGGCCGGTCAGGTCGCCGCTCACAGGCCCATTCGGCGAGCGCGCCCGCGCCGACTTTCACCTGTTTCGGCTCGCTGGGGCTGGCGCTTGCTCGCGTACTTCTCCTGATCGCTGCGCATCTGTGGTTGTCACTGCCATGATAGCCCGGCCTGCGAAGCGCTGTCAAGCCTGCTGGCGGACCACGCGGCCGTTCAGGCGCAGTTGCGTCCGTCCGCCGTTCGATGCTACCTTGACCTGGATTATGCGGCAGGTCGGGCAGAGAGGGTATCCGCAGGCAGTAATCAGGAGGAGAGGATGACCATGGGTGATGAGCAGGTACAGAAGCTGCTCAAACGACTCGATGCGGCGTGGCTGGCGTTCCTGGAGTCGTATGCCGGTTTGCCAGACGAGCGGTTGATGGAGCCAGGCGTCACAGGCGACTGGTCGGTGAAAGATGTTCTCGCGCATGTGACCACCTGGGAGGAGGAGGCGCTGAAGCATCTGCCGCTGATCATCGCGGGTGGCAAGCCGCCGCGATATGTCACCTATCGGTGGGCTGGACGCATTCAATGCGCAGACGACCGAGCGGAATCGCAGCCTGTCGTTGGCCGAGGCGCGCAGGCGGCAGGATGACACGCATCGCAGGCTCATCGCGTTCGTCGCAGGCGCGCCCGCAGAGCAGTTCGCGAGCGCCACACGCGCCCGTCGTCGTCTGCGGCTCGATACCTACAGCCATTACCCAATTCACACACGGATGATTCGTGAGTGGCGCGAGCAACGGCCAGCGCGATGAGAGATGCGCCGCATGCTCAGCGAGCTGCGGCTAGAGCGTCGCCGTCTCGCCTGCTCGTAGCGTCACAGGCTCGGCGCTGCGGCGATAGAGATGGACGGACTGGCGTCCCATCACCCGCCAGGTCTGCGCGCCGATGGCCTGTGCTGGCTCCAGGCGCACGAATGCGGTGTCTTCGTCGACGCCGACCAGCGAGACACCTGCGGGCGCCGCAGCGACGAGCCGTCGCAATGCTGGCTCGCGCACCGCATGTGGGAGGCGGTCGAAGTGGGGGAAGACAACCACCTGTGGCGCCGTGGCGAGCGCGGGCAGCCAATCGCCGGGGGCGCCGGTGATGAGGCCAGCGAGCAGCGCGCGCAGTGGAATGGTGTAGCCGCTCATGGCCATCGCGCCAGCGCTGCATCCCGCGATCACAGCGCCATCAGCCTGCCCGCGCGCAATGACATCCCACGCGGCGGAGCCACGCAACGATTCGATGATGTGCTGCGGATTGCCCCCGGAGAAGTAGTAGAAGTCGGCGTCGCGCAGCAGCGCCACCTGCGCGGGATCGTCGGCGCTGGCGCGGTCGAGAATCAGCGTCGGACGGATCTCGCTCACGCCGAGCTTGCCGAAATGCTGTTGGCCCAGGGCGTTCCAGTACGAAGGGCCATTCGCTTCCAGGCCGGCGGCGGTGGGCAGCAAGACGACCCGCGCGCCACTGGCGCCGCCGATGGTGGCCAGCAGCGCCGCGTCTGTCTCCAGCATCGCGTCTGTGTACTCGCCTGAGCCAACGAGCGCCAGCGCGCCCGGCTCGCCACGCCGCCGTTCCTCCACCATCGTCGCAGCATCCTCTCTCGTCGTTCCCCTGAGCTATTCTGCGCTCAGCGCGCGTCGCCCTCGTCGGGGAAACTCGGCTGATAGGGCGTCAGCTTGCCCTCGCCAAACCATTGTACGCCTGGCTGGTGCGTGTGGGGATGGGTGTGCGAGTGGTCAGGCCAGTGCTTGTGCTCGTGCGTATGCGCGCCCTCGCCGAAGGGGCCATGCTCGAAGCGCGCGTCAACCTCGCCGTTCGCATGGATCTCGTGGTCGTGTCCCCAGGGCGCCACCTGCCCTTGCCGATAGTTCATCACCAGCAGGCTCTGGCAGTGGTGTCGACGCCGACGGAAGATGTCGAAGTTCTTCTTGCTCTTCGTCGCCTGCTCTTCTTCGGTGAGACTGTACCACTCGCGGTGCGCGTGCTTGATGACGCGCTGCGCGAGCGTTGGGCTGACGACGACACGATAGCCCGCCTTCTTGAACTCGAAGCTGTAATCGATGTCCATCAGCCGGTAGAAGCGGAACTTTTCATCCGCCGGGCCGACCTCCAGCAACTCCGCGCGGCGGAAGGCCATCAGGTAGCCCTCGATGGCGTCCACATCTGGCCCGGCGCTCTCCTGAAACTCTTTCAGGTCGTCTGTGACCAGGCCATATGGGCCGACGAGGCCAATGGTTTGCTCGGCCAGCAGCGCCGCGATGGGCGACCAGATATCGCCGTTGATCTCGATGCTGGTGTCGATCTGCACGATGACCTGGCCACGGCTGGCATGGAACTGGGCGTTGCGCGCCGCCGCGAACCCCATATCGTGGTCGGCGAAGAAAACCTGCGCTGGCAGCCCCTCCACCATGCCCGCGCGCTTGATCTCGCGCAGGTAGCTCAGCAGCGCGGCGTCGGTCGAGCCGTTGTCCACGATGACCAGCTCGATGTCACGCCCGTTCGCATGCCGCGCCACGCTCGCAATGCAGCGGCGCAGATCGTCGTCGTTATTGTGCGCCAGCAGAGTGACCGAGAGCGCATACTGGCTCGGCTCAGACAGCCGATTGGGCGTGTCCCCAGATGAGCTGATGTACGGCTCGTCGTCGCCGCACGCGATCAGCCGCCAGTCTACGGGCGCGTCGCGGCTATCTTCGATGCGATAGCCCGCTGCCCCGATGCGCGTACGCAGGGCGTCAGCCTGAGCGTAGTCGTGCCCGGAGCGCAGCGTCTGCCGCTCGCGGGCCAGCGCCACCACGTCATCTGGCGCGTCACCGTGGCGCCAGTCGCCAGCGCTGGCGGCGCGAATGGCCAGGTCGTCGGCGAATCCGAAGCCAAGGATCTCATCGCAGGCGACGAGCACGCCCAGGCGCAGCGCGGCAGGCAGCGTCGCATCACGGACCATCGCCCAGACGACACTCATCGCGCGCGGCATGTTGAGGTCGTCATGTACCGCCGACATGAAGCGCGTGTACCAGGGATTGGCGCGGGCCTGGTCGCCTGGCGCGGCCCCGGCGTCACTGGCCACAGAGAGCCGCCAGGCGCACTCGCGCAGGCGGTTGAGCGCGGTCTGCGCCGCGCGCAATGCGCGGAATGTGAAGTTGATGCGGCTGCGGTACTTCGCCAGGGTGTAGAAGTAGCGCAGCGCCAGCGGCTCGAAGCCACGCGCCTCGACATCGGCTAGGGTGTAGGCGTTGCCAGATGACTTCGCCATCTTCAGCCCATCGGCCAGCAGGTGTTGCGCGTGAATCCAGTAGCGGACGAACTGCTCACCGCTTGCCGCTTCGCTCTGGGCACGCTCATCTTCGTGATGCGGGAAAATGTTATCCACGCCGCCAGTGTGCAGATCGAACTGCGGGCCGAGGTAGCGGGCGCTCATCGCGCTGCATTCGATATGCCAGCCAGGGAAGCCCAGCCCCCAGGGACTCTGCCACGCCATCAGCCGACCGGGTTCGGCCAACTTCCACAGCGGAAAGTCTTCAGGAGTGCGCTTGAAGGGATCGTTCTGATTGGTGGTGTGCTGGCCCTGGCCCAGGTTTTCGAGGATGTTACCGCTGAGGCGGCCATAGCTGGGGAAGGCGGCGACCGAGAAGAAAACGTTGCCAGCCACCTCGTAGGCGTAGCCGCGCTCCAGCAGCCGCTGCGTCATGGCGATCATCTCAGGGATGTGGTCAGTGGCGCGCGGGAAGACGTGCGCGGGCAGGATGTTGAGCCGCTCCTCGTCACTGTGAAACGCCTCGGTATAGAATGCGGCGATCTCCCAGGGGGTGCGGCCCTCCTGTCGCGCCTGCGCCAGCAACTTGTCCTCGCCCCGGTCGAGCAACTCCTGCCGCATGTGACCGACATCGGTGATGTTCTTGATGTGGGTGACACGCAGCCCCTGAGCGGTCAGCGCCCGGCGAATCCAGTCGGCCATGGTGAAGGTGCGCAGATTGCCGATGTGGATGTAGCGATAGACGGTCGGGCCGCAGCTATACATGCGGATGTGGCCTGGCTCCAGCGGCGTAATCGCATCTACGGCGCGCGTGAGTGTATTGTAGAGACGCAGCCCTGCGTTGTCGCCCTCTCTGGATGGGGCGCCGCGCGAGGCGGCAGGCGTTTCCCGCGCCTTCCCGGCATTCTGACGCGCTGGCATACCACTCGCTCCCACCCGCCGACGCGGGATCTCCCGTCAAGCCAGGCTGCTCACGACAACAACCGAGCCGAATTTGGTATCGGGCGTGCGGCGCGGCGCTGAAATGCGAACGTCACAGAGGCGTACCTCATAAGCTATAGCATGGGTGACGCGGCGATTGCACGGACGGGTGAGCGGATCAGGCTTCGACGTGCTCTTCAGTGGCAGGCGCGCGGCGGGCGCGGCGTGGCGTGGCCGCCGACGTCCTGGGTTTTGCGGGCGCCCTGGGCTTGCTGGCCGCTGGTTTTGTCGCGGCTTTCGCTGCCGATGTGGCCCGTGCGCGCGGCTTCGGTTTCGCGGCAGGCTCATCTGGCTCGGCAGGCGTGGCGCCCGACTCGGCGTGAGACACATCCGCTTCACCACCGTAAGGCGCTGCCGCATCAGTTGGCGCGGGATCGCTGTCGGCATCGGCGGGAGGCGTCGATGGCGCATCGTCGTCGGCCTCTGGGAGAGCCTCTGCAGATGATGCGTCGTCAGGCGCGTCGCCGCGTTCGTCCTGCGCGGCGCCGAGGAGAATCGCGCTGTGGCCCACGCTGCCGAATTCCATGGCGCGCGTCGCCGCAAACTCGTTCGCGCGCTGCTCGGTCCATTCCACATGGCTGTCGTGTGTCAGGGTGATGCCTTCGAGCGCGACACGCAGCGCGCCCTCCAGATTCGACTCCTGCAACTCTCTGGCGTGCTCAGCCACCACATACTGGTGGTGGGCGAAGGCGCGTAGCCGGTCATCGTAGCGCTCGGCGCCGATGACCTGGAAGACGATGCCATTGATCTGCGGTGTCACCGCCAGGCCGGCAAGCTCCATTTCGGCGCGCAACTGCTCGCAGAAACGGATGTCCTCCACGCCCATCGCGGCCAGCGCCTCGCGCTCGCCATACTCGGTCGCGCCGGAGGCGAGGGCAACCTCCATCTCCACGCTGGCGCGCTCGTCTTCGAGCAGCATATTGAGCGCTTCGACGAGTTCCAGCTCGAACTCAGCATCAGACATGCGTTTGGCCCTCCGCAGACGCCGCCACTGATAGGGGAATCAGGCGTGTACATACTTCTCTTAGCGTACAAGACGTCAGGCCAGGGCGCAAGGTAGCGCACGTGGACTTGTTTCAGGTACTTTCGCCGCATTTTCGCCTGCCGCATCAGCCGTCGCCGCCTTTCTGCTCTGTTGATGGATCGGACAGAGATATTCTGGTGGGCGCCCGTGCGGCTGGGGCTGCGGCGGTGTATAGTGTGGTGTCGTAGGGGGAGCGACTCCGACCGAGATAGCAGCGGGCATGTCCGCAAGCAGGCGCGCGCACGGATGTGAGAAGAATCACCGGTGACGCTGGTGTTGTGAGGGGCGATATGCAGTGTTCGCGATGTGGCGCCGTCGTGCGATCTGGCATGGTGGAATGTCCTCAGTGTGGCGCGCCGCTAGCGCAGTCGTCGGGGAGCGGTTTCGACTCGAATCGCGGTACCCAGAGTTATGTGCCGGGTGGTGGGTCTGCGCAACCGGCCTCTGGCGGCCAGCCTAATCCCAATGCTCCTCCGCAACAGCGCCCACTTGGCTCACTTCAGCGCCGCCTGCAACGCTCGCAGGCCTCAGTTCCCGGCGACGATGAGAACGACGCCTGGGATGGTTCGCCGCCTGCGCGTCCGGGTGAGCGCTCGCAGCGGTCGCGCCCGCCTGATGGGCCGGGCCGTGGCACGCAAGGTCCGCGCCGCTCCTCCTCCGCCAGTGGTGGCGGCTATGATGCTGGCTACGGAGATCGTGGGCGCCGCAGCTCGCACGCCAGCGGCCCACGCGACGATGACCGCTATGGCGCTTATGGCGATTCGCGCGAGGAAGCTGCCTATTCGCCATATCCGAACTATCAGGCGGAGTCCGACGCCTCGGCTGAGTGGTCGGCGTGGAATGAATCGCGCGAGGGGCCAGCGCCACGCCGCTACGGCGAGCCAGATCGCTCACGCCAGATGGACATGAGCGCGGAGATGAGCGCTGAAGGGCCAGCCTATGGTCAGCCGCGTCGCTCGTCGCCCGGGCGTGGCTACGACAATCGCAATGATTACACCAACCCGCTCGATGATCCACGGTCGCCGCTGCGCGGTGGTCAGGGCAGACGCCCCTCACAGGGTGGCGGACGTGGCGCCCGCGCGTATGACGGCTATACTGAGGGTGAAATGGGCGCACAAGGATACCAGGGATACGACGACCGCTACGACGACAGGCCCGCTGGGCGCGGCTCGCGCGGGCGCGGCGCTGGCTACGCGGCGCCGTATGGCGGAGACGACGAGTACGCCAGCCGCGAAGACTGGGCGGCGTCGGGCGCCCGCAGCGCCGCTTATCCCTCCTACACAGGCGACCCCTATGGCCAGGGCGGGCGTGAACGCGGTTTCGAGAGCAGCGCGGAGACCTGGCAGCCGATTGGCGCGTCTGGTCGCGCGGGCGGCTCTGCGGCGCAGGCGCGCTCACGGCGTGGCGCCCCTCAGCCAGCCAGGAAGCGCAAAGGCGGCGGGTTGCGCATCGTGATTGGCTTGCTGGTCATGCTGGCAATCGTCGCCGGGGTTGGCGTCGAGTTTGGCCCGACGGTCTATCACAAACTGCTTTCACGCGGCGGCGGCGGCTCCGCGCCGCAGACATCGTCAACTACGTGCGCGACAGAGGTGACCCCATCAGCGCAGGCCAAGCCGCCTACTGGATTGACCGCGTTCGCCTCCACCGCCTACACGCTGACCTATCCGACGGGCTGGCAGAAGAATACCCAGTCGGGCGCCTCGCAGGGGCAGTGTGATGTCGTCTTCCTCTTCTCGCAGCCCAATGGCGCCGCGAAGGTCAATGTCGAGGAGGCGGGCGCGTTTGCGCCGCTCAGCGATGTGCAGGTGATCCAGGCGGAGGCGCAGAGCGCGCAGCAACAAGGCTCGACCTTCACCGAGATCACCAGCGCGGCCACCACGCAGAGCATCGGTGGCGAGGTCTGGCAGCGCCGAGAATATCAGGTGACGGCGAAGAGCGGCGTCAAGCTGCATCTGGCGCTGCTGGCGGGGCATCATAAGGGTGCGGGCTTCGCCATCGTACTGCTGAGCAGCGACGCTGGCTTTGCCAGCGACGACACCACGACCTTTGAGCCGCTGCTGCATTCGTTCCAGTTTGTCTAGCAGATCGGATTGGCGATGGGGATCGTTGACGCGCGGTTCGCAGCCTATCTCGCCGTCGCGGCGCTGCTCATCATGACTCCTGGACCTGATACAGCGCTGGTGACACGCAACGCGCTTCGCGCAGGGAGGCGCGCGGCTACATTCACTACGTTCGGCATCGGCGCGGGGAGTGTCATATGGGCCTTCGCATCGGTGTTCGGCGTCGCCATCCTGCTCGAGGAGTCGGCGACCGCTTTCACCATTTGGAAGGTTGTCGGAGCCGCGTACCTGGGGTACCTCGGCCTGCGCAGCTTGATCGGCGCGTTTCGCAGGGATGAGCAGGCCGATGCTGCGCCCCCCGCGCCATCGACGAAGCGGCTTGGCGCAGCGGGCGCCTTCAGGCAGGGACTGCTGAGCAATCTGCTGAATCCAAAGGCGGGAGCTATCTTCGCAACGGCTCTACCCCAATTCATCCACCCCGGAGATTCCGCTGCACGGCTGGTGGTGATGCTGATCGCCTACGAGGCGATTCTGCTGAGCTGGCTCATCGTGTATGGGTTCCTGGTGAGTCGCGCAGGGCAAACCCGGTACGCGGCGCGCATCCGCAGCAGTTTGCAGGGCCTCACCGGGATTGTTCTGCTGGCGTTGGGCGCCCGGCTCGCCTTCGAGCGGCAATGACGTCCGCGCTGGGCCGCGTTTCCTCACTCCTGTGGCGCTGCGCCTGGCACACGCGCTAGCTCCGCCTGATAGACCTGCTGGGCCTGTTCACCGAAGCAGACGAACACTACCTGCTCCATCTCAGGATGCTCATCCAGGAAGGCGGTCGTCTCGTGCATGGCGATGGTCGTGGCGCGCTCCAGGGGGAATCCATAGATGCCTGTGCTGATCGCGGGGAACGCGATTGTGCGGGCGCCCTGCTGCGCCGCCAGCGCGAGACTGTTGCGATAGCACTGCGCCAGCGCAGCATCTTCGCCACGCCCACCACCCGACCAGACTGGCCCAACGGTGTGGATGATCCAGCGCGCGGGCAGCCGATAGCCGCGCGTGAGGCGCGCCTGGCCGGTGGGGCAGCCACCCAGCGTGCGGCACTCCGCCAGTAGCTCTGGCCCAGCCGCGCGGTGAATCGCGCCATCGACGCCACCACCGCCGAGCAGCGACGAGTTGGCCGCGTTCACGATCACGTCTACGGTCAGTTCGGTGATGTCACCGCGCACGATCACGATGCGCTCGCTCATAGTTCGCCTATCCCTCCGTACCCTCAGCGCTTGCTGACGCGGCGCCTCCACATATTGACGCGCCGCAGGCCGCAATTTCTCCAGTTTCGCCGAATCCTCCCTATAAATGCTGATAGCGGCGTGCAGTTTTTCAGCAACCGCAAGGTATGATGCTGCGTAAAATAGAGAGAAGGAGGCGAACACTCGCCTGACCTCAAGCATACAGGATGGTCGTTGACATACACAGGAGCTACACATGAAGACAGCGTTCTTTGGGCGCATATTTGAGGCCTTCCGCAGGGCGATTGGGCAGGTCGTGCGCGCCACGCTGCTCGGCTTGCTGATCGGGTTTGTGCTGGCCGAGGCGCTGGCAGCCATTCTCAACCGGACAGCGGGAGACCCGACTGGCATCACGATCGCGTGGCCGCCAGTGATCAGCTTTGCTCCGATTACCGCATTTGTTCACATCATGGCGATCCTCTTCGCGCTGATGCTGGCGTATGCCATCGGGCTGACCGTCGCGGTGACAGCGACCGTGCGTGGGCTTGTCTTCGCGGCGGAGCATGTGGATGAGGCTGTCGCCGCCGTCGCAAATGAGGGCCTGAATATGGCTGACGCTGTGGTTGACGCGGTCGATGGGCCGAATCGGCACGGCTTCCTCGGCAGACGCGGGCCAGCGCAGCACTCGTAGCGTAGCCGCTCAGCGCGCCGCTGATTTCCACTCGTTCCCGGTGGGGCGAGATGATCTTCGGACCATCTCGCCCCACGCGCTGCTTCGCGCATGCGTTGCGCAGCCATGGTGTGATGGATGCCGCCGCCTCCTGCCTTCGCACGCCCGCTGAAAGTTTGAACGCTGAAATTACCGTGATTCATAGGGATTTTTTATACTCGCCATAGACCATTGTTATGCTATAATCGAAGATAGCTCACGCAGGCGCAACCCTTGTGACGCCTGACCGCGAGGCAGCTGTTTTGCCACCCGACGCGACAGGCGCCGAGAGTCGGCCACGGAGGACCTATGCCCTACGATGTAACCCTTATCCCCGGCGATGGCACGGGACCAGAGATTACCGAAGCGACCCGTCGCGTGCTCGAAGCGACGGGGGTCGAGTTTCGCTGGCATGTGAAAGACGCCGGGCTGTCCGTGCTGGAGAAGGCTGGCACGGTGCTTCCCGAAGACGTCATCGAGTCCATCAGAGAGACCAAAGTTGGCCTGAAAGGGCCGATCACGACGCCCGTTGGCAAGGGCTTCCGCAGCGCAAACGTGGCGCTGCGCAAGAGTCTCGATCTCTACGCGAACCTGCGCCCCGCCAAGACCTACAAGGGGCTGCGTTCGCGCTACGATCACGTTGACCTGATTATCGTGCGCGAGAATACGGAAGACCTCTACGCTGGCATCGAGTATCAGCGCGGCACGCCGGAACTCGAAGAGCTGATTGACTTCATTGGGCGCGCCTCGAAGGTCAAGCTCAACGCCGATGCCGCCATCAGCATCAAGTACATCTCTGTCCCCGCCAGCCGCCGCATCGCCAAATTCGCCTTCGACTATGCCCGCGCCAACAAGCGCAAGAAGGTGACGGCGGTTCACAAAGCGAACATCATGAAGTTCTCCGACGGCCTGTTCCTGCAAGTGGCGCAGGAGGTCTCGAAGGAGTACCCGGATATCCAGTTCGAGGATCGCATCGTCGACAACATGTGCATGCAACTCGTGCAGAAGCCTGAGATGTACGATGTGCTGGTGCTGCCCAACCTCTATGGCGACATCCTCTCCGACCTCTCCGCAGGGCTGATCGGCGGGCTGGGCGTGGCGCCCGGCGCGAACATCGGCGACAAGTATGCCGTGTTCGAGCCGGTGCATGGCAGCGCGCCGAAGTATGCTGGCCAGAACAAAGTCAACCCAATGGCGATGATGTTCTCTGGCGTGCTGATGCTGCGCCACCTGGGTGAGCGCGCCGCCGCTGACCGGCTCGACCGCGCGATGGCCGATGTGATCGCCGAGGGCAAAAACGTGACCTACGATCTGAAGCCGCGACCGGATGATCCAACATCGGTCGGCACGTCGCAGGTCGCCGACGCGATCATCGCCAGGATGCGTGGGTAGACGCTCGTGGATCGCGTGCGGCGCAGAACGCCGGGCTGTTGCTCACGAACGGCCCGGCGTTCGTGGCGTCCGCCGTCGCCGCAGTGGTGGCGCGCTGGGCGCAGATGCGCTATTCTGCGTGGGGAGTCCGTGGGCAGTTTCAATCGCCAGCCTATAGCGCTGCGGCGCCCGGCCACCTGTAGGACGCCTGGGCTGACCGCTTGACGCTGACGCCCACCACTCGCTATGCTGCGCACGATTGCTCGCACGGTGAGCTATCGCACAACACTCAACGCTCCCTGGCTCTCTGCGGGCGAGACGGAGGATGCTGAAGACATGACCTGGCGCATCGTAGGGGGTCTGGGTGGCTGGCTCATGAGCCTGGCGCCACTGGTGATTGTCAATGCCCTGGCGTTTGCCACGGCGATTGATCCGAGCGTTGTGCCCATCGCAGGCGGGGTGGCGCTGATCGTGGGCATCGCGCTGGGCGGCCTGCTGGCGGGGCTGCTCGGTGGCAGGAGCGGCGGATGGGGCGGCGCTGTGGCGGGGGCTATCGCGGCGGCGCTCTTCGCGGCGACACTGATCGCGCTGATGTACGACTTGCGCGCGCAGCACCAGTTGCCCTATCTGCTGGCGCTGCATCCGCTACGTGCGATGGGAGCGATTGGCTTTATCGCCTGCCTGGTGATGGCGGTGGCGACGCTGGCTGGCATAGCGCCCGGACGCCGCCGCGCGCGGCGCCTAGCGGCGGCAAGTCAGCCAGGCCGGGCGAGCGTGGCGCAGTCCAGTCCGCGCGCAGGCGCTGGGCCACGTAGCGACCTGCGGCGGCCAGCGCAATCGGCGCCACGCGATCAGAGCGAGGCGCGTGAGGCGCGACGCACAGTCGAGAGCCACGCGCGCCAGCGGTCGCCCCGCAGGTGAGCGGCGCCAGCGGAGCATAGGCGGAGCACGGCCAGACAGCGCAGAGCGCGACGCCTTTCAGGACGGGGGAAAGTGGTATGACGCGCGTCATCTTTCTCGGCACCGCTGCGGCGCTGCCAACCGGCGACCGTGGCAACTCGGCGCTGGCGCTGGTGGGTGACCCTGGCGAGCCAGGGCTGCTGATCGACTGCGGCGATGGTGTTTACCGAGCGCTGGTGCGGGCTGAGGTTGGCCCAGACGCGCTGGGCGACATCTTCATTACCCATGCCCACATCGACCACCTCGGCGGCCTGCCTTCGCTGATCGAGAGCCTCCGTCTGTCTGGGCGCAAGCGTCCGCTGCGTGTCTTCGCGCTGCCAGAGACGATGGCGATTGTGAACAGCCTGCTCGCAGCCTTCGCGTTTGAGCTGACGCTGGAAGCATGGAGCTTCCCCATCAGCTTCACCACGGTGGATGAGGAGAGCAAGCTCAGCTTCCTTGGCGTAGACGCGCGCCTTGCGCGCATGCGCCACAGCATCCCGTCGGCTGGGCTGCAGCTCGATCTGCCCGGCGGCGCGCTGGCCTACACCTGCGACACCGAGCCAAACCCCGCGATTCTTGCGCTGGCGCGGCAGGCGCGCGTGCTGATTACCGAGTGCACCATGCTGCAGAAGAATGTCTCGCTGGCGCGGCAGAGCAAGCACATGACCGCGTTGGAGGCCGGGCAGGCGGCAGTGGACTGCGGGGCGGAGTCGCTGGCGCTAGTGCATCTGGGGGTCGCGGAGGGCTGGTCAACGGCGATGGCGAGCGCTGAGGCGGCGCAGGTGTTCAGCGGCCCGATCATCACCCCACAGGATGGCGACACGCTGGAACTCTGAACCTCCACGCGCATGTGCTATACTCACGCCAGTAGAACGGGCGTTCGCGCATGCCCGCCGGAGAGGATAGCAGCATGACCGATCAGCGCACCGTGCCGCCAGGCGTCGACGACGCCAACCATCAGGACGGCGGACGTTCGGCGATGCCCACCGGAGAGGAGAGTAGCATGGCCGACAAGCGCATCGTGTCGCCGGGCGCTGGCGATGACGATCACCAGGAGGTCGGCCTGCGTCCTCGTCGTCTCGGCGAGTATATCGGGCAGGAGAAAGTCAAGGATAACCTGCGTATCCTGCTCGACGCGGCGCGCCTGCGCAATGAGGCGCTCGACCATGTGCTGCTCTATGGACCTCCTGGCCTGGGCAAGACCTCGCTCTCACTCATCATCGCCAGCGAGATGAATGTGAATATTCGCATGACCTCCGGCCCTGCCGTCGAACATGCGGGCGACCTCGCCTCAATCCTCACGGCGCTCGAAGAGCGTGATGTGCTGTTCATTGACGAGATTCATCGCCTCAGCCGCCCGGTGGAGGAGCGGTTGTACTCGGCGATGGAGGATTTCGCGCTCGATCTCATCATCGGCAAGGGACCATCGGCGCGACCGCTCCGGCTGCCGCTCAAGCCGTTCACCGTCGTGGGCGCCACCACGCGGGTTGGCGCGCTGACAGCGCCGCTCCGCGACCGCTTTGGCGCGATCTACCGGCTCGAATTCTACGATGACGCGGCGCTCCAGCAGATCCTCCGCCGCTCGGCGGGCATCCTCAAGGTGGAGATGGACGAGGCGGGGTGCGCTGAGATTGCGCGGCGCGCTCGCGGCACGCCACGTATCGCCAATCGGCTGCTCAAGCGCGTGCGCGACTTCGCGCAGGTGCGCGCCGATGGAATTATCACCCGCGAGGTGGCCGAGGCTGCGCTGCGGGCGCTGGATGTGGATGAGCGCGGGCTGGACCCCGCCGACCGCAACATCCTGCGCACGATCATCGAGAAGTTTGACGGTGGCCCCGTTGGCGTTGAGACGCTGGCCGCCAGCACGAGCGAAGAGACCGAGACGATCGAGGATGTCTACGAGCCGTATCTGCTGCAGCTAGGCTTCCTCGCGCGCACGCCACGCGGGCGCATGGCGACGCGCCTGGCCTACCAGCATCTCGGCATTCCCTATCGTGAGGACCCTGGCCTGCGCTCACTGTGGAGCGACCCAGACACGCCGGTGGAGTAGCCGCGCAGCCAGCCCTGCGGTCCGTGAAGCGGGCTTTGCGGCCCGCAGGGCTTGGTAGCCTCAGCCGCCAGCGGCCTCGTTCGGCGTCGCATCAGGCGTCGCTACGGGCTGCGCCTCACCCAGGCTCCCCGCGACCTGGAGCGCCGCCTGCGTCATCAACTTCTGTGCGGCGCGTAGCTCTGCCGAGCGGAAGCCAGGGCGCCACTCGTGGAACAGTTCATCCGAAATGGCGAGCAGCAACGTCAGCCGCACGCGGCGGAAGCGCGCCAGCGCGAAGAGCGCTGAAGCCTCCATCTCAACGGCGAGCGCGCCCATCGCGCCATAGGCCGCTACCTTCGAGCGCATCTCGCGGTAGGGCGCGTCGGTTGTCCACACTGGCCCGAAGGTGACGACGCCGCCCTGGGCGACTACCGCCTCAGCCAGCGCCTGCGCCAGCGTGGGGTCAGGCGCCAGTTCGTTGCCCGCTGGCGCATAGTGGAAGGATGTGCCTTCCTCGCGAATCGCGCTGGTTGGCAGGATGAACGAGCCAATGGGCAGCGCGGGCTGAAGGCTACCGCCCGTCCCCAGCACCAGGATGTCGCGCACGCCCAGCGCAATCAGCTCTTCAAGGACGGTCACTGCGGCTGGCGCGCCGATCCCCAGCTTGCGCAAGGCCACCGGACGCTCACCGATCACGCCCTGCGCCACGGTCATCACCTCATGCGGTGTTTGTGGCGCCTGCTCGGCGTTGGTCGCGGCCACCAGGTCGCGATAGACCGACGACTGGAAGGTGGCGATCAGTGTGCTGGGCAGGCGCGCATCGTCGAGGGTGCGCCCAAGCAGCGAGAGCGCATATTCGAGCGATGCGCGCGGCGTGATGTGCTCGGCGTCGGCCTCGTCGCTGGCGAACGCCTCCGCAGCAGGCGCGCCTCCCTCCACGCCCAGCTCGGCGAGCAGGCGGGCGCCTTCGTCATCGAGCGTGGGAGCGGCGGCGGTGTCGGCGGGAGTGGCATTGCTGAGCTGTGCGTTCAAAGCGTCATTCTCAGAAGCGGTCATACTCGTTCTAACCTCAGAGTGCGAAGTGAGCGTGTCAATCTGTGTCCGATCAACATCGTCTGTTGGCCAGTATAGCGATGGCGGTGAGCGCCGTAAAGGAACATCGCCAGGTAGCCCATTTCGACACAGAGGCCAGACAGATTCGTGCACTCGTGTTATAGTAGCGCCATCATCACTTCTGGTCTGCTATGCAGAGAGCGGCCTCTGTCCTGATCGCCGCTCACCAGGACCTCTCATGTGATTTGTGGTGGGGAGTACGCGCAGAATGCATTCTGAGCAGTTGGGCGCGGCTGGCGTGGGCATCGAAGAGCGCGATGACGCTAGCCTGGCGCGAAGACACATGGTCTGTCGTGGGCAGGGTCTTGTAGAGTATGTGCTTATTATCCTGTTTGTCGCGCTGGCGGTCGTGTTGGCTCTGAGCCTGCTCGCCCCCGCCATCAATAGCATGTTCCACGCGATTCCGCCTGCCCTCTAAGCGCTTTTGCCGCTCGCTGTCGCCGCTGATGCGCTGTTGGCCAGCCAACGAGCCGCGCAGCGCTGTGGTCGGCGTTTCCGTTTTTGCGCTCCCCCGATGGAATGCCATCCCAACGCAGGCTTCCTGGGGGACGCATACCCGGCGCCGCTGGCCCGCTTCCCGCATACCTCGCAGGAGCGGATGGTTGGCCAGAAGACGCGCAGATTGCGGGCTTGCGGGGGCGATGTTATAATGCGATGGTGGCTTATTGAGCCTCCGACGATTGCCCGCATCGCAGGCGCTCGTCGCTGCCGCGTGGCTGTCGCTCAGACGGAGCCAGCCATGCTCAAACATCCTGCCCCACCCTGCCTCACGCTCTATGCGGATGCGCGCGGCGCTGGTTGGGAGCAAACCCACAGGAGGATTCCGCATGGCGCGGGACTATGAGCTGGGGATTGTGATCAATCCCGAAGTTGGTGATGAGCAGGCGCGCACGCTTGTCGAGCGGGTGTCGCAGATCATCGCCAATCATGGTGGTCAGGTTGTGCGTGTGAACGCCTGGGGACGCCGCAGGTTGGCGTATCCCATCCAGCGTTTTCGCGACGGCCTCTACTTTTTCTTCGATCTGAGTCTCGACCCTTCGACCATCGCCGAGATCGAGCGCAACATTCGGGTGAATGAGGACATCATTCGCCACCTGGTGAAGCTGCGCGACTCGCGCGTGGTAGCGCAGCAGCGTCAGCGCGACATCGAGCTAGACGCGCAGCGTGAGGCCGAGGCGCAGGCCCAGGCCGCCGCCGAAGCGGCCCGCGCTGAGGCCGCCGCTGCGCAGCCAGCCGCAGAGGTCGCGGAGGTCGCGGAGGTCGCGGAGGTCGCAGAGGTCGCGGAGGTCGCAGAGACCAGCGATGCGGCGGCTGCGGCGCCTGAGGCGGCTGTTGAGATCGAGGAGACCAGCGCAGCCTCGGAGCCAGAGGCGAGCAGCGACGAGCCAGAGGCCGCAGCGACGGCTGAGGCGGAGGCATAACCGAGCGGCACGCGACCGGCGCGGCACATGTAGACCTCACGCGCGTGTCATTTCAGGAGGGTGAGTCACACACATGAACAAGATCATGCTCATCGGCAATCTGGGACGAGACCCAGAGTTGAGCTACATCCCGAGCGGCACAGCGGTGACGAAGTTTAGTGTCGCGGATAGTCGGCGTTGGCGTGACAAGCAGAGCGGCGAGCAGCGTGAGGAGACGACCTGGTTCAATGTCGTCGCCTGGGATCAACTCGCCGAGACGTGCAACCAGTATCTCCATAAAGGCTCTAAAGTCTTTATTGAGGGGCGCATGACCTCGCGCAAGTATACCGACAAAGACGGCAACGAGCGCACGGCGTGGGATGTCCGCGCCCTGGACATGCAGATGCTCGATCCAAAGGGGCAGGGGCAGGGATCATCGTCGGGCAGCGGGTATGAAGACATGACCGCCGATGAGGTTCCCTTCTAGGATTCCTGGGTCCCCAGCCAGCGGCAACACGGCGCTCCGGCGTGATACCATCGCGCGGCGGAGCGCCATTTCAGGCGCGTGAGTCGTTTTGCTCTTTGAGAAGAGCGCGCCACTCACGCGCAGCACGAGCGCTCCGCTGCGCCAACGACCTCAGGGGGTTGGCGCGCGGGCGCTTCATATACGTTGAGCAAGATGAGACGTGCCGACGCGCGCGAACCTCTCCGCGCAGGTCGGCAAACCCACACGTACAGGAGTTTCTTCCTATGCAGCAGAGGCGAGATTTCAACAGTCAGAGCGCTGGCCCCGCACAGGCTGGCCAGGGCGGCCCAGGCGCTGGCGGCCCAGGCGGAGCCGGGCCAGATCGGCGCGGCGGGCGTGGGCGCGACTTTCGCTCACGGCGCAAGGTGTGCGCCTTTTGTGTTGACCATGTGCGCGAGATCGACTACAAAGATGTCTCACGCCTGCGTCGTTATCTTTCCGACCGTGGTAAAATCGAGCCAAGGCGAAAGACGGGTACCTGCGCCAAGCACCAGCGCCGCCTGAGCGTTGCGCTCAAGAACGCGCGTCACATGGCGCTGATGCCCTATACGGCGGCTCATATCCGCGGCGCCTGAGTCTGGCGGTAGAGCGCTGTTGCGCAACCAATGAGGCCGAGTCGTTCGCCAGTGAGCATCCGAACAGGGATTCACACCCGGACGGCTCGCTTCATTGTATGGTTCCATCCCCAGGGAGAGCTGATCGCGTCTATGAGTACTCCAACCCGACACCCACCTGCCAAGCAGCGCGCCGGCTCGACGAAGGCGTCCCAGTCGTCCAGGTCGGCCAAAACGAGCAGAACAAACGGCGTCGTCAACAAGACGCGCGCCAAGCAGACAGCGCGCGTCTCTGGCCTGCGCGACGGCAAGCCACTTATTTTTGGCTGGGGCCGCAATCTGACACGCGCTCAGAAGACCGCCTATCAGCATCTCGCCACCTGGTCATTTATCGGGGTCATCTCGCTTGCGATAATCGGCACGCTGGTCTACGGCGTGATCGATCAAACGCTCATCATCCCCAATCAGGCTATCGTCACGGTCAACGGAACCAACATCTCGCAAGACACTTATCGCAAGGAACTCGCCTATCAGGCGCAGACGCTGTGGAACACGCTGCAGAAGGAGATCGCGCAAAAGAACGCGCTTCAGCCGAAGGTGCAGGCGGGTGATCCGACGGCGACTACGCAAGACACCCTGCTCTCTACCCAGCTCCAGGCGGATGAAGCGAACTACGCGCAGGCGCAGATTACGCAAGCTTCGATCAGTGTGCTCGAAGACAATCAATTCATCGTCCAGGGTGAGAAACTCTTCGAGCAACAGGATCATGCGCCAGCCTCGACGTTCGAGCCAACGCAGAAACAGGTCAACGACGCGCTGACCGCCTTCAAAAAGGCCTTCCCCAGCGGCGAGACCTACGCGCAATTCCTGAGCGCCAACGGCCTGGCGAACAGCGACATCATCACCGCCATCACCATTCAGTTGCGCCGCAACAACATGCAGACCTATCTGGCCAAGCGGCTTGTCTCGCCCACGCGACAACTGCATCTGCGCCGCATCGAGACGGATACGAGCGCCAGCGCCGCCAAGATTCGGACGCAGCTCGTCGCTGGCAAGCTCACCGACGCCGTCTGGAGCGATCTGGCGAAGAAAGACACGCTGGATACCAACTCTAAAGACAATGGCGGCGACATCGGCTGGGTTTCACCAGGGACAGGCGATGGCGGCATCGAGTATTGGGCATTCACCGCTGGCCGCAAGGTCGGTGATCTCAGCCCGGTCATCTATGACACCAGCGGCACCTATGATGTCGTGCAGGTCCTGGGGATCGACCCCTCGATGGCGGTGGATACGGCGACCCTGCAAGCCGCGCAGAACAATGCGCTCGCTCACTGGCTCACGCAGCAGCGCATCCTGCCTTCCAGTAAGGTGACATCGGCAAACTCGGGGATGCTGACCGGTCCGCGGAACATGCCGAAGAAGCCCGATCTGAATGCGACGCTGCCCGCCATCACGCCGACGGTTGGCACGGGTCTCCCTGGCGGCCAATAGGCAGCGACAGGCGGGCGGGGAACACTCCGGCTCCGTCGCGTGGCGCCGCGCCACGCGCATATGCGATGATATGAAGCAGTGTGTTCGGCCAGCCGGGCGCGCTGCTTCGTCGCGTGGCCGCCAGGCGCCGCATTCCGAAATCAGGACTCATGAGCGCACACCCACTCTCCAGCATCGCCGACGAGCGCGGCGCCGAAGGCGCGCCAGCGCGACGCGCTCTCGCTCGATAGCATCGCGCTCTATCTGCACATCCCGTTCTGCCATGCTAAGTGCCACTACTGCGACTTCAACTCGTATGCTGGCATGCTGGGGTTGCGCGAGCAGTATGTCGCGGCGCTGTGCGACGAGATCGCACTGGCGGGTCTGCGCGCGCGCGATGCGCAGGGGCAGCCGCGTCGCTGCCGCACCATCTTCTTTGGTGGTGGCACCCCTAGCCTGCTCACCGCCGCGCAGGTGGCGCTGCTGCTCGACGCGGCGCGCGCCGCGTTCGTCGTGGATGCCGACGCGGAGATCACGATGGAGGCCAACCCTGGCGCGCTGGAGTATGAGCGGCTGGACGAGGTGCGCGCGGCGGGCGTGAATCGCCTGAGCATGGGCGCGCAGAGCTTCGATGCTGGTCTGCTCCGCTGGATGGGACGCATCCACTCGCCTGCGGAGATCGAGACGGCGTTTCGCGCGGCCCGCGCCGCTGGCTTCACGAACATCAATCTCGATTTCATCTTCGCGCTGCCGGGGCAGTCGCAGGGCGTGTGGGAAGACACGCTCGAACGCGCGCTCGCGTTGGAGCCAGATCACCTCTCACTCTACAATCTGATCGTCGAGGAAGGGACGCCGCTCTACGGCTGGGTGGCGCGGGGCAAAGTGCGCGAGGTGGACGAAGATACCGCCGCCGACATGTATGAGTATGCGCAACGGCGGCTCGGCGACGCAGGCTATGACCACTACGAGATCTCGAACTGGGCGCGGCCCGGTCATGCCTGCCAGCACAACCTCACCTACTGGCGCAACCTTGCGTGGCTGGGTCTGGGCGCTGGCGGCAGTTCCTTCTTCGCGGGTCATCGTTTCACCAATGCGCGCCCTATCCGCGACTATATCGCGCGCATTCGCGCCTCGCTGGGTCAGCCTGCGGAGAGCGCGCTGCCAGCAGGCGCCATCGTCGAAGATGAGCGCATCGGACATGAGTTGGAGATGGCCGAGACGGCGATGCTCGCGCTGCGCCTGGCGGAAGGCCTCTCACTCGCGACCTTCCGTGAGCGCTACGGCCAGGAGTTCTGGCCTACCTTCGATCAGCGGTTGAGCGACATTCGCACGCTCGATCTGCTCGAGGAGACGGCAGGACGTGTGCGGCTCACCGAGCGCGGGCGCATGGTCGGCAACGAAGTCTTTGCGCGATTGCTGCCCGCTACAGGAGACGCTGGGGGCGACGCCACTGGCGCAGAGCGTTAACCGCTGTGGAGCGAGTGTTCACCGATGCGGCCATTCTCATAGAGCCAGCGCGCGAACTCCAGTTGCGCCGGGTCCATCATGAATTCGCTATGCTCGGCATGCTCGGTGAAGTCGCGGCGCAGGTCCGACAGGCTCTTGAGTTCGGCAGACGTAAAATTGTCGCCCAGCGTGGCCGGACGGGTGTTTCTCGAAGCGGTATCGCGTGGCAACATACATCGCCTCCCCTGGCTTGTGTGGTACCGTTGTGAATGACAACGCGCGCCTTCGCATCATGCGTTTCTGCGCATGTGTCATCCTCTCAAGTGCATGCGCTATGCCAAATCACACATTGGCGGCGCGAATGGGGCATGGAACGACATTCTCGATGGCCTGGATGGGGCTGGACGAGGCAGGAAGGGACGAGCGCGCATGGGGTCTGAGCGGGTAGATGGGCAGGCAGGCGGTGGCATGAGTGGTGATGCGGACGCGACCGCGCCAGCAGCGCCGACCGTGCCAGGAGCGCCAGGCCACGCCCAACCGCTGGCCTGGGATGACCTGCGCGCCGCGCTCACACGGGGCGCGCCCGCGCCACATATCGCCGAGGAACTGCCCCGCGCTGAGCTGAACGGGATTCCTGGCGTGACAGCGCTCCAGGCGCAACTGCTCGCCAATCGTGGCGTGCGCGGGCGTGACGCGGCGCGCGCATTTCTGGATACTGACTGGCGCGTGAGCCAGCCGCTGCCAGGGCAGGCGGCGGCCATCGAGCGGCTACGCACGGCGCTCACCCTGCAAGAGCGCATCGTCGTCTATGGCGACCACGATTGCGACGGCATGACCTCCTGCGTGGTCGTGCTGCTGGCGCTGCGCGCGTTAGGCGCCGACGCGATCCCATATATTCCCCTGCGCGAGGACGATGGCCGTGGGCTGAACGAGCGCGCCATCCACGAGCTCGTCGAAATGGGCGCGCGGCTGATCGTCACCACCGATTGTGGCAGCGCCAATGTCGCCGAGGTCGCGCTCGCCCACAGCCTGGGGCTGGATGTCATCATCACCGACCACCATCCGATTCTGAGTGAGACCCCCAGCGAGTGCGTCATCGTCAATCCACGGCTGGTCGAGCAGCCCGGCCTGAGTGGCGATCTGGCGGGCTCTGGGGTCGCGTTTCGCCTGGCCGAGGCGCTGCTGCGGGCGGTCACGCCAGAGCGCGCTGAGGAGATCAGCGCGGGGCTGCTCGATCTCGTAGCCATCGGCACGATTGGCGACATCGCGCCGATGACGCGCGAGAACTGGGCGCTGACACGCGCTGGCCTGGAGCGCATCCGCCGGGCGCCACGGCCAGGGCTGCGCGCGCTGTTGACGCTGGCAAATGTCAGTCTGAACGCGCTGGGTGAGCGCGATGTCACCTATGTGATCGCGCCACGCCTCAACGCCGCTGCCCGCCTGGGACAACCACTGCTGGCCGTTGAACTGCTGCTGGCGACGAACGACGACGAAGCCGCCACGCTGGCCGAGCGCCTCGATGCGCTGAATCAGGAGCGTCAGCGCATCACCGAGGAGATCATGCTCGACGCGCAGCGGCAGGTGGCGGAGCAACTGGCAGGTGAACGCGAGCCAGGCCCGCTGGTGAGCGCCGTTGGCGCCGGGTGGCCGCTGGGTATTCTGGGGCTGGTGGCGAGCCGTCTGGCGGAGCAGCATCAGCGCGCGGCGGTGGTCATCAGCAGCGATGGCGTGGAGGCGCGTGGCTCGGCGCGTGGCCCGGATGGGGTGAACCTGGGCGAGGCGCTGGCGGCGCGCGCGGAGGTCTTTCGCCGCTTCGGTGGCCACGCGCGGGCGGCTGGCTTTACCCTGGCCAGCGCCGATGTTGAGGCGCTGCTCGATCATCTGCGCCAGCGCCTCGGCGCGCAACGGCAGGCGCTATCATCAGGGCAGGCGGGCGGCGTTGATCCCATCGCGGTCGATTGTCGCCTGCCGCTCAATCGGCTGCTCGCGCGCATCTATCACGAGCAGGAGGCGCTGGCGCCGTGGGGGCCGGGCTTCGCCGAGCCGGTGTATATCTGCCAGGGCGCGCGTATCCTCTCGTGTTGGCGCAGCGGCGCAGAGGGACGCAACCTGCGGCTGAAGGCGCGCGACGCGACTGGCGAGGGCGTCTTCTTCTGGGCGCGCCAGGGCGACCTCTGCGACAGTTTGCGCGCGCATCTCAACCGCCTGCCCACGTTCGACCTCATCTACACGCTCGACGCCTACACACGTCCCTCTGGCGATCTCGATCTGCTGCCGCGCATCCTCGCGCTGCGTCCGCTGGAAGATTGAGCCGCGCCTGGCGCCGCGATGTACGCGCTAATCTTCGAGCAGGCCACGGCGCATGGCGTATTTGACCAACTCAGCGCGGCTGTGCAGGTTGAGCTTGTCCATGATATGCGTGCGATGGGTATCTACCGTCTTCGGGCTGATGAAGAGACGCTCGGCGATCTGGTTATTTGTGTGGCCCTCGGCGACCAGCTTCAGAATCTCACGCTCGCGCTCGGTCAGCGCGCTATAGCTGTCGCGCTCCTCGCCAGAGCGCACGCGCTGGAGGTAGTCGCCAACCATCATGCTCTGCGCTGAGGGCGACATGTAGAAACGCCCGGCGTAGACGATGCGAATCGCGGAGATGAGTTCGGAGCCAGCGGCCTCTTTGAGGATGTAGCCCGATGCCCCCGCGCGTAGCACCTGAAAGAGATACTCCTCGTTCTCGTGCATCGTCAGGATCAGCACGCGCGTCGCGTCGAGTGTGCGCTTGACCTGGCGCGTCGCCTCGATGCCATTCATCTCTGGCATCGTAATATCCATCAGCACGACATCAGGCAGCAGCCGTTGAGCCTCGGCGAGCGCCTTTTTGCCGTCACTCGCCTCGCCGACGACCTCGATGTCGGGCTGCGCGTCTATCAGCATGCGCAGCCCTGCCCGCAAGATGGTATGGTCGTCCGCCAGGAGCACGCGAATCTTGGGCGCCGGTACGCGCGCGGCGACTCCGGGGGCCTCGGCGGTCGCATCAGACGGGCGGCGGGTGTCATCACTCATGGGGGGTATTTCCCATCTCCTCTTGCGCGATGTCGTCTGCAAGCGACAGTCGCGGCGCCTCGATCGTCGCGTGCGGCAGGCTCGCCGACGGAGACAGGGCATGTCCTGGCTGTCGCAGCGGAATCGTTGCGGTAATCAAGGCGCCCGCGCCAGGCTCAGACTCGATCTCCACTGCGCCGTCGAGCAGCGCCGCGCGCTCCTGCATGCCCGCCAGCCCCAGGCCGCGCTCCTGCCAGTGCTTGCGCAGCATACCTGCGGCGTCGAATCCCCGGCCATCGTCGCGAATGGTCGCGCGCAGGAGCAGACCATCCTCCGTCAGTGTCACCCAGACATGGCTGGCGTGGGCATGCTTGGCGGTGTTGGTCAGGGACTCCTGAATCATACGATATAACGCCGTCTCCACCTCTGGCGGCAGGCGCTCTTTCAATCCAGTCGCCGTCAGCTCTACCTCGATGCCGCATTTCTGCTGGAACTGCTTGACATACCAGCGCAGCGCGGGCAGCAATCCCAGATCATCGAGCGCGCTTGGTCGCAGGTCCAGGCTCATGTTACGCACGGCGCGCAGGGTCTGGTGGGCGAGCGTGCGCGTATCGCAGATGCGCTCGCGTCCAACGGGATCAGTGACAGATTCTTCGAGCAGCGCCAGGCTGATGAGCAGCGAGGTGAGCGCCTGGCTCGTCTCGTCGTGAAGCTCGCGGGCGATGCGCTTGCGCTCCTCCTCCTGCGCATGCAGGATGTGACGCGCGCGCGACTTTGACAGGTCGTCTATCGCCTGGAGCATGCTATTGAATGCGCTGGCGAGTTGATCGAAGTCCGGGTCGTGGCCGGTGACAGGCGCCTGGAGTGTCAGGTCGCCCGCCTGCGCCTGCTTCATCGTCTCGCGCAGGCGCGTCAGCGGTGTCAGCGCGAGCTTGAGCAGGGCAAAGTTGATCACCACGCTGACGAGCAGACCACTGACGACGAATGCGATGAGCAGCGGCAGCCCGCCAGTGGTGTCGAGGCGCGTGGCGAGGTATGTGCCGAGCGTCGCGCCCAGCAAGATCACCACGCTATTTGCAAACAACACCTTGTACAGCAGGGGCAGCGCGAGCGCGCGCTGGAGCCGTGACCAAGGGTGAGCGACGTCGCCCGGATAGCCGCGCGCGTCGGCGGTGATATGCTCGCTCATTGCGCTGCCGCTCCTCTACGAGGGTCTAACGCTACATTGTATGCGCGGGCGCGCGAGCCTGTCAAAGCGGCTTCGCCCGCCGCTTGCGCGCCGAGGCTGTAAATCCGCGCTGCGCCAGCCGTCCATGTGGGATATGGCATACCGCCTGTGCGCCGGGTGGGCTGAGGCGCCCAGAGGAAACCAGTAACCAGACAGAGGAGGCATACCATGCGATGGAGCATGCGCGTAGCGCGTGGGAGTGTGCGGCGCTGGGCATGGGCGGTGGCGCTGCTGGCGCTGGGCCTGGCGGGGTGTGGCGCTCAGGTGGCTCTGCGGGCGGCGGCGACGCCCGTGACGGCGGATGCGCGATTGGCCGGGCAGTTGGTCTATGTGACGGTTGGGCTGGGCGAGGCCATCACAGCGCCTGGCCTCATCGTGGCGTTGAACGCCCAGACAGGCGCGGTGGTCTGGAAGGCGCAGACCATCGCGACCTCGGGCGAGCCAGTGGTGGCGCAGGGAACCCTCTATGTCGGCGCGGATGATGGCACGGTGCGCGCCTTCGACGCGACCACTGGCAGCCCGCGCTGGAGCTTCACGCGCACGGTGGGCATCGGCTCGCAGCTTGGGCTGGATGGCTACGTCGCGCTGAGCGGCGACACGCTCTTCGTCACCAGCGATAGCGGCGCGGTCTATGCGCTCGACGCGGCGACTGGCAAGCAGCGCTGGCTCTTCCCGATGCCTACCCCGCAGACGAACATCTATACAACTCCGGCGCTGGGCTTCGGATTGGTGTTTGTCGCCAGCGGCGGTCTCGGCGGCGCGGTCTACGCGCTCGACATGGCGACCGGCGCTGTCCGCTGGACGGCGGCGCAAGGCGGTGGATTCGATGGGCAGCCGGTCATCGTTGGCGACACACTCTATGTGGGCGCGAATAACCCAGACACCGTCCATGCCTATGACGCGAAGACCGGCGCAAGTCGCTGGTCATACAACACGGGCGCGCAGGTGCATGCTCGGCCCGCTGTGGGCGCCGATACCGTCTATGTCGGCGCGCAAGACGCCAACGTCTACGCGATTCGCGTCGCTGACCAAACGCTCGCGTGGAAATTTGCGACGGGCGGGAACGCGCCCACGCCGCTGATCGCGACTGGCGCCGCGCCCACACTCGATGGTCAGACGCTCTATGTCGGCAGCCAGGGCGGCGTCGTCTACGCGCTCGACACGACGAATGGGAAGCCGCGCTGGCAGGTCGCGTTGAACAGCGCAATTGATTCGCCGCCGACGCTGCTCGATGGCACGCTCTTTGTCACGACCGAGGAAGGCGATGTGGTGGCGCTGCGCGCGAGTGACGGCGCGAGCATCTGGCGCATGAAGGCGGGCGGCATCGTCATCGCGTCGCCGCTCGTCACGACGCCAGCCGGGACGCCGTAGACCCGCGCGCCGCGTGCTATGCTGTCGCCAGAGACGTTGGGCGGCAGCATAGCAGGGAGCGGCAGTGGGCATGAGCGCAGAACGCAAGACGATTCTGATGGATGTGGATACCGGCGTAGACGACGCGCTGGCGATCATCCTGGCGCATCGCACGCCTGGCGCGCAGGTCGTCGCCATCGGCACGGTGACGGGCAACGTCTCGGCAGCGCAGGCGGCGATCAACACACTCAAAACGCTCGATGCGTTGCGCGCCGATACCCCTGTCGCGGTCGGCGCGCCCCAGGCGCTCACGCGCGGACCTTTCCCGCCGTCGGCGATTCATGGGATGGATGGATTGGGCGACGCCGATCTGCCCGCCCCCAGCCGCGCGCCGACAGGCGAGCATGCCGTCGATCAACTGCTGCGGCTTACCCACGAGCGGCCAGGCGAACTGTCACTCTTCGCCAGCGGCCCACTGACCAATCTGGCGCTGGCGCTCCAGCGCGACCCAGAGCTACCGCGCCTGGTCAAGGAGGTGATGGTGATGGGCGGCGCCATCATCGCCGCTGGCAATAGCACGGCGGTCGCCGAGGCGAATGTCTACCACGACCCGGAGGCGGCGGCGCTGGTCTTCGCGGCGGATTGGCCGGTGACGCTGGTCGGGCTGGATGTCACGATGCAGGCGCTGCTGCGCGCGGAAGAGCTGGCGCGACTGCGCGCCTCGAGACGACGGATAGCGCGCTTCGTCACGCGCATCGTGCCGCCGTATGTCGAGGTCTATACGCAGCGATTCGGCTTCGAGGCGATGACGCCCCATGACGCGCTGGCGCTGGCGTTGCTGCTCGATCCGTCGCTGGCGGTGGAGCGCGTTCACCTGGATACGCGCGTCGAGACGGCTGGCGCGCTGACGGTGGGCATGACCGTCGCCGACCGACGCCCGCTGATTGGCCCTGGCTTCGACCAGCCGACCCACCCGCTCGACATCCCGCTGGAGGTAGATACCCCGCGCTTCATCGCGATGCTGATGGCGGCGCTGCTGGCGTGACGCCTGCGCCGTCCAATCCCCTCGCGCAGTGGCGTGTGAGTCACATCGCGAGGTGAAGCACGAATGCGCAGAGCAGCGAGATCACCAGGATGATGTTGAGCGCGAAGACGACCCACATCAGCCGCACCCAGAAGGCATCGGGCAGTAGCGCGGTCCAGCTAGCGGGCGGCGCTGGGTTGGTAGTCGCGGTGGATCGGTAGCCGGTCAGCGCGCCGCCCGAGGCGCCCGACGCATAGGTCAGGTCGGCGCTGGGCTGCCAGGCGCCCACGGCGAAGACGGCGCGCTGGGCGCGCGCTTCATGCGCCGCCTCGCACAGCGCATGTTCCATCTGCTGCGCGGTAAGGTAGCGCCGCTCGGGGTCTTTTTCGAGTGTGCGCATCACCACATCCTCGACAGCGCGAGGCAGATCGGGGCGCAGTTGTCGCAGCGGCATGATCGGCGTTGAGATGTGCTGCTTCATCGTCTCCTCAGCGGAGGGCGTCTGGAATGGCGCATCGCCAGAGAGCGCCTCGTAGAGCGTGACGCCCAGCCCGTAGATATCGGTGGCGGCGCTGATGCGCTCGCCCATCGCCTGCTCCGGCGCCATATACTCAGGCGTGCCGAAGACGAGATCGTTGTCCACTGGCTCGGTATCGAGCGGCGAGAACGCCAGCCCAAAATCAATCAGTTTGGCGTGCATACTCGCTGTCAGCAGAATGTTGTGCGGCTTGACATCACGATGGATGACGCCGCGCAGATGCGCCGCCTGAAGCGCCAGGCATATCTGCCGCGCGATCTCCAGCGCTTCGAGTGGGTCGAGCGCGCCCCGCTGGTAGATGCGCCGCTTGAGGTCTTCGCCCTCCACCAGTTCCATGATGAAGTAAGGCCGCCCATCTTCCTCGACGAGGTCATGCGCCTCGATGATATGCGGATCGGAGAGCGCCGCCGAGACGAGCGCCTCGCGTCGCAGACGGGTGTAGGCTGACGCATCCGCCAGATCGTCTTCACGCAGCGTCTTGATGGCGACGGGTCGGTAGAGGCGACGATCCCAGCCGCGCCAGAGGGTCGCCATGCCGCCATGCGCTAGCGGCTGTCCCAGTTCATATCGCTGAGCGATCAGCGTGGGCGCAGGCGCGGCCGTTGTGCGCTGATCTTCGACTGCTGCCATGATGGGGAGCCTCCAGGGATTCGGAGATACTGTTTTGGGAGATGACATCTGGATGGACCGTTGGGAATGGTCGTCCTTGCGCACCAACGCACAGGGCCTGCATTGTGCCTCAGGCCGCGCGCCAGACGCGCCTTCGCTAAGCGCAACCATCGTGCCAGACAGCACGAAGGATGGCTGGCGGTTGAAACCGCGCCTCAAGGGCCTGGCGGCCCACAACCCCACCTGCGTGGGTCCAGGAGTGGTCGTCTGTGGACCTGGGAAGACGGGTCTGGTGGCGGCCGCAGTCGCCCTGAGGCGCGGTTTCAACCGCCAGCCAGCTCGCTTGCGGCAGGCGGCGGCATACGGTATAGTACAGGCTGATGTATTTGTCGCGCTGGCATGCGCAGGCTGCAACCAGCACGAGTCAGATACGTACTCATTCGGGCGTCGCCAAGCGGTAAGGCAGCGGACTTTGAATCCGCCATTCCCAGGTTCGAATCCTGGCGCCCGAGCCAGCCACACGCTGACACTGCGCGGCGCCGCGTCGGTCAAGGTGTGGCGAGAGCGCGCTTGACAGCGCGGTTAACGAGGAGCAGTCCACCACCATATGAGACCTGTTGGGGTCATCATCCTCGCGGCGGGCAAAGGCACACGGATGCGATCTCGCCTGCCCAAAGTGGCGCACCCAATCGCTGGCCGCGCCATGCTCGAACATGCTGTGCGCGCCGCCGACGAAGCTGTCTCAGCGGACGTCACGCCCGCTGCGTCCGCTGAATCTGGTGATGACGAGAGCGGCGACGATGGGAGCGACCACCGTAGTCGCTTCTACATCATCGTCGGCCACGCGGCGGATGCGGTGCGCGACGCCCTGAGCGCCTGGCGCCCCACGAGCGGCCAACTCATCTGGCTCACCCAGCAGCAGCAGCTTGGCACTGGCGACGCCGTGCGCGTCGCCCGCGAAGCGGCGGCTGGTTCCGGCGCCGACGCCCCGCAGACCATCCTCGTCACCTACGGCGATACCCCACTGGTGCGCGCCGAGACGTTGCGGCGGCTGCTGGCCGAGCACGAGCGTGCGGGCGCCACGCTAACCTTCCTTACCGGGGAGACGAGCGAGCCGAATGACTATGGGCGCGTGCTGCGCGACGATGACGGGCGGGTGCGCGGCATCGTCGAAGCGAAGCACGCCAGCCCCGCTGAGCGAGCCATCACCGAGGTCAACTCTGGCATCTACGCCTTCGCCGCTGACTGGCTCTGGTCGCGGCTTGACCAGCTTGAGCTGCATGCCAACGGTGAATATTACCTTACCGATCTGGTTGAGGTCGCCGTGCGCGAGGGGCGACCCGTCGCCACACATCGCGTCACGCTGGCGGAGACGATGGGCGTCAACGATCGTGTCGCGCTGGCGAAGGCCGAGCGCATCCTGCGCGAGCGCATCCTGCGCGACCTGATGCTCAGCGGCGTCACCATCGAAGACCCTGCCGCGACCTACATTCACGCGGGCGTGCAGGTCGGCCAGGATACCATCATCCGGCCAGGCTGCCACCTGCTGGGGATGACTGTGATCGGCGAGCGCTGCGACATCGGCCCCGCCAGCGTCATTCGCGATAGCCAGATCGGCGATGATTGCCAGGCGCAGGCGTCGTGGGTCGAGGAGGCGACGATGGCGCAAGGCTCGCGCGTCGGCCCGATGAGCCATCTGCGCCCCGGCGCCCACCTCATGCCCGGAGCCAACCTGGGCAACTTCGCCGAGGTGAAGAATAGCGTCATCGGCGAGCGCGTACAGATGCACCACTTCAGCTACATGGGCGACGCCAGCGTCGGCGATGACACCAACATTGGCGCGGGCGCGATCACCATGAACTATGATGGCCGAGACAAGCACGCCACCACCATCGGCGAGCATGTGTTCCTCGGCAGCGATACACTGCTGCGCGCGCCGATCACCGTGGGCGACGGCGCCAGCACGGGCGGCGGCTCCGTCGTCACGCGCGATGTGCCTGCGGGCGCGCTGGTCGTCGGCGCGCCTGCGCGGGTCGCCCGCCGCGCGCTGTCGCAGGCGCCGGACCTGACGCCTGCGCCGCCAGACGACGAACGAACGCGAGCGAACGGCGTCGCCGATTCATCTGGCGACACACCTGGGACGCCTGAGAGCAAAGAGGAGTAAGTACGGCAGTGGACGGAAGTAGTGGTAGTATAGGCGCGCTCAATCTCTGGATGGCCGCTCCGAAGCATAGCTTCACTGGCCATGATTGGGCGCTCATTATCGGCCTGCTCGTTTCGCTCCTCATCGCGGCGGGGTCTGCTGCGGCTGAAACCGCGCTGACCTCGATCAGTCACATTCGCATGCGCAATCTCGCCGAGGAGGGCGACCAGAAGGCGCGGCGCATCCGCCGTATCCTGGAGCACCCCGACACCTTCCTCTCGACGATTCTGGTCGTCAGCAACCTCTCGGTCATCACCGCCTCGACCCTGGCGACGATCATCGCGGTGGATATTGACTTCTCGTTCTCCGAGGTCATCTCGACCATTCTGCTCTCGATCATCGTGCTGATCTTCTGCGAGATCACGCCGAAGACAGCGGCGGTGCAGAATCCAGAGCGGGTCGCGCGCTTTTTACTGCGGCCAGTCGAGGTCATCTCTGCAATGCTCAAGTATGTGGTGATTGCGCTGACCGCCATCACCAGCGGTATGCTGCGCGCGTTTGGCGTCGATAGCCGACGGCGCGGCCCGTTCCTCACCGAGGATGAGCTGCGGCTGATGGTCGAGGTGGGCGAGGAAGAAGGCGTGCTCGAAGAAGAAGAGCGCGAGATGATTCACAACGTCTTCGACCTCGGCGACACCTTCGCGCGCGAAGTGATGGTGCCACGGATTGATATGGTGACGGTCGAGGCCGATGATTCGCTCGAAGACGCCACGCAGATCATCACGCAGGGCGGTTTCTCGCGCATTCCCGTGTACGATGATACGATCAACGACATCATCGGTGTGCTCTACGCCAAAGACCTGCTGCGGGTGCTGGCGAGTGGCGAGACGCCGCAGAAGATTCGGCAACTACCGCTGCGCAGCGTCTACTTTGTGCCAGAATCGAAGCGACTCGACGACCTGCTGCATGAGATGCAGCGCCAGCGGGTGCATATCGCCATTGTGGTGGACGAATATGGCGCGGTGGTTGGCCTCGTGACCATCGAAGACCTGGTCGAAGAGATCATCGGCGATATCAAGGATGAGTATGATAAAGAGGAGCAGATTTTCGAGCGCGTCAGCGAGACAGAGTTCCTCGTGGATGCGAAGATCAGCGTTGATGAACTGAACGATCTGATCGACGCCGACCTGCCTGCGGAAGACTATGACACGCTCGGCGGCTTTGTCTACACGCAGCTCGATAAGATTCCCGCAGTGGGTGATGTGGTCGTGTACAAGGACCTGACGATCACCGTGCTTGGCACGAAGGGGCGTCGCGTCACGAAAGTGAAGATCGTGCGCGAGCGTGCGCCCAGCGGCGCTGGCGACCATGCTGACCATGCCGAGGGCGCGCGCTACGACCGCGACGCTGACCGCAATCGGCGCGATGGCCGCGACACGCGCGATGCGCGTGATGCGCGCGGTGGGCGCGACACGCAATCCTCTGAACGCACGAACGGACGCGACCATATCGCCGAGCGCAGCCGGTGACACGGAGCCGGGGCAGGCAGGCTTGCCGCTGTGGTCCTACAGCGCGCGCTGTGAAAAGCATGCCAGCCGCCTAGCCCATTCGGGTGATAGCAAATCAGCATTGATCGTTAGTGTTGACAAGACGGACAGCGGATCGTTACTCTCTATGCCAGAGTTACGTATCCACATACACGAAGGCTATTCGATTCGCGCGGTATGCGAAGCCAGGCAAGCGAGCGACGCCAGCAGGAAGCTGCGGTCATGCGCCTTTTCCGTAGCCATGAAGCCAGCCCCCTGCCTCACCCTACTCTGCGCTGGGCGATGTCGCGCTGCTCACCGGCCTGCGTCTGCGCCACTGTCCTGGTGGGCGACGAACTAAGCGCACGTGTCATTGGTCATACCCCGTCGGGGGGAGGAGGCGCCTGCGGTCACGCGCACATGAGATTTCATGCGCCGCCTGTGATCGCCATCATAAGCGCGCGCATACGTTAAGTGGTCATGCGCCAGGGGCCAGCTCAGCCGTGTAACCTGTGACACGCCGCTGAGCGCATCGGCGGCGCATGCGCTATCGTTCTGTCCAGCACGCATGCGCCTCATCCTTGCCGGTCGGCCGCTCGCTGATTGAGCGCATTGGCCAACCAGCATGCGTGAGTGAACGACTCAAACGATCCAATGGACACATTCAAGTCCGACTGCGAAATCGAATGACAACGCGCAACGGCGCCGTCTGTCTCAGGCGAGCGGCCACCTCCTCTACTGCTCAGGGAGGGCGCAGGTCAACTATCGGTGCAGCGCGGCGGCGGGGCTTCCACAGAGGATGAGGAAGTCCCGCAGGGATTGCCGTCCAGGCGCACACGGCCTGAGCCGTCGGGGCCTGTGAGGAAGAGGGGTAGGTAGTATGCTTGTTCTACGTCGCAAGGCCGGAGAGGCGATTGTCCTCAATGGAGTCATCACGATCTATGTGCTCGCTGTCGAAGGCGAGCGCGTCAAGCTGGGCATCAGCGCGCCACCCGAAGTGGTGATCGTGCGTTCCGAGCTTCTCGATTCACCCGGCGGCGGGCCTGGTGGCCCGATGGGCGGGCGCCCCGGCGGGCCGCCGATGGAGGGTGGCCCAGACTATGGGCATGGTCCGCGTGGCCCAGAGCGACCCTACCGCGAGAATGATCGCCCATATCGTGACCCAGAGCCGCCCAGTCACCCAGGCGATGGCTCTGGGCCAGCGGGGCCAGACCAGTCTGGCAGCTTTAGCACGCCCGCGCGCTATACCCCACGCCGCCGCTACGACAACTACGGCGAGGAGACAGGCGCGCCCATCGTTGGGCCGCACGACACGACACGCTACCGCTGACACGATAGCAGCAGCGCCGTGTGCGCTCTAGCAGCCTGAACCGGCGAGCATGTGGAGGCCTCTCCTGTACTTTGGCGCAGGAGAGACCTGCGCGCTGGCGTCAGGGGCGCACCATGCCAATGTAATTTGGCGAGCCATCCGCTGTGAAGTAGAGGTCGCCATTGGGCGCCAGCGCCAGACCAAACGGCACACTCGCTGGGGTCGCCAGTTGATAGAAGGTAAACTGCCCCGTCGCCAGCGTGTAGCGCACCAGCGCATTCGCTCCCGTGCTGGTGAACCAGAGCGCGCCGTCGCGCGAGACGACATCGTAGAGCGTCGCGGGATTCCCAAGCGTGGATGGCGCCGTCAGCATGCTCACCTGGCCGTTCTGCGGATCGATGCGCCCGACCTTGTCAGTCAGTAGCTCGGTGAACCAGACGGCGCCATCTGAGCCGACGGTCATCGAGTAAATCTGCGCCTTCGGGTCATTCACGCTGTAGGTGGTCACTTGTCCCGTCGCGGGGTCCACCTTGCCCACAGCGCCGCCCGTCAGATTGCCATACCAGGCCGCGCCATCGGCTGTGATGGCCAGCGCGTAGGGGTACGCGGGCGCGCCGCCCGCCGCCGCTGGCAGTGGATAGGTGGTGACCTGGCCAGTGGCAGGGTCGAGCCGCCCCAGCGCGCCGCCTGTCACCTCGGTGAACCAGATGTTTCCCTGCTGATCGAACGCCATCGCCTCTGGCCCGGCGTCCTGCCCATTTACCCTGGCCAGCGGATAGGTCTGGAACGTCTGCGTGGTGGGATCGAAGCGCCCGATATAGTCGGCAGCCTCCTCGCTAAACCAGATATTCCCCTGCTGGTCTACAACTACCTCCATGATGTTGAAACGCCCACCCGGCGGAGTCCACGCCTGCGTTTTGCCCGTGCGCGGATCGAGCATGGCGAGCTTGTTTTCGGCCATCTCGCCGACCCAGACACGCCCCTGCTGATCGACCGCCGGGGTCATCAGCGCGGGGTTTTGCTGTGGCAGATGGAACACACGCTCGTGCGCGGCGACGACGCCCTGCGGCAGCGGCGCGCTGGCAGGCTGCGTGGCCTGCGCGGCGACAGGAGCGGTCGGCGCGCTCATCGCATTGGCGATGCCCTGTAGCCCAACGACCGAGATGACGCCGACGAGCAGCACGATCAGCATGAACCAGGCGTCACCCTCGCGCCCGCGCGTCCGGCCGGGCAAGCGCAAGCGGCTCGCTAGATTCGCTAGAGATGAATCCCGTACTCTGCCCATCGTTGTGTCACCTGTGCCTTGATCTCATCGCTCATCTCGATATCTGGCGGCCATGCGCGCGGATGTCCCTCCTCGGGCAGCTTGCGCGTGGCGTCCAGCCCCATCTTCCAGCCAAACTTCTCGTATGGTGAGGAGTGGTCGAGCGCGTCGAGCGGCCCATCCACCAGCAATGTGTCGCGCTTCGGGTCTACATTATTCCCCACACGGAAGAGCACTTCATGCAGATTCTGCACGTTGACATCGGCATCCACGACGATGATGAACTTCGAGAGCATCATCAGCATCATGCCCCAGATGCCCGCCATCACCTTCTTCGCGTGGCCAGGGTAGCGTTTGCGAATCGAGACGATGACGATATTGTGGAATCCACCCTCCACCGGCATGTTGATGTCTACCACCTCCGGCAACACCACGCGCAGCAACTGCAAGAAGAAGCGCTCGGTCGCCTTGCCGAGGTAGGCGTCTTCCATCGGTGGCTTCCCGACAATCGTGGTGGCGTAGATGGGGTTGCGCCGATGGGTAATCGCCGTGATATGCATCACGGGGTATGGCTCGATGGGCGTATAATGGCCGGTGTGATCGCCAAATGGCCCCTCTGGACGTAGCTCGTCGGTATCCACATAGCCTTCGAGCACGATCTCAGCCTGCGCTGGCACCTTCACATCCACCGTTTTGCACTGGACGACCTCGACGCCCTTATGCCGCAGGAATCCGGCAAAGAGCAACTCATCCACTCCCGGCGGCAGCGGCGCGCTGGCCGAGTAGATGCTGGCGGGGTCGGCGCCGATGACCACGGCGACCTCCATGCGCTTGCGCTGCTGCGCCACCGCGTCGCGGAAGTGCGCCGCGCCGCCCTTGTGAATCTGCCAGTGCATGCCAACGGTGCGCTCGTCGTAGACCTGCACGCGATACATGCCGATGTTGCGCTTGCCCGTCTCCGGGTCTTTGGAATGCGCCATCGTCAGCGTGAGGAAGCGCCCGCCATCGAGCGGCCAGCACTTGAGCACGGGAATGCTGGCGAGCGACGGATTCTCGGTGATGACGACCTCCTGGCAGGGGGCGTGCGTCACCGTATGCGGGCCAATGCGGGTCAATTCCAGCAGTTCGGGCGCGAGCTTCGCCTTCTCGATCAGGCCCTCTGGCGGGCGATTTTGCACGAGATCGAGCCAGCGCGTGATACGGTCGCCCAGCTCGTTCAGGCTCTTGACGCCGAGCGCCCACGACATGCGCTCTTCGCTGCCAAACAGGTTGATCACCACTGGCATAGCATAGCCGCGCACGTGCTCGAATAGAAGCGCCGGGCCGCCAGCCTTGGTCACCCGATCGGTGATCTCGGTGATCTCCAGGTCGGCGGAGACGGGCGCGGTGATACGCTGAAGCTGCCCATGCTGCTCGAGGAACGCGATGAACTCGCGCAGGTCTTGAAACGCCATCAATCGCCATCCAGGTCAGGGGAATGATACGCCCCTACTTCGCGCGCATGCGGTCACGCTCGGCGCTACGCGCGACGCGCCGAGCCATAGGAATTATGGGGCTGCGCGCATGCAAGGTCAAGAACGGCATAGCGCGCTCGCCCAAAACGCTGATTCGCTCGTTCTGTTCTATAGAGCAGGGCCAGCGACGCCCGCATGCGTCCCACGCCGCACGGTGCTCTGGGGCGAGCCAGAAGGAGAATTGTGTGGGGGCCGAGGTTCTGACCCAGCCAGCGCAGCCAGCGCAGACGGCGACGCGACAGACACAACAGAAGCCGCGCACACTTCGGTTCATTCCGCTCTGGCTGCTGGCGGCTCTCGTCGGCGTTGTCAGCGTCTACGCCGCCACGTTCAATCTCCAGGATGTGCAGGACTATCACTGCTATGCGCTGGCCTTCTGGGGGGGCGCGCGCGCCGCCACGACGCTGGCGGCGGGATCATGCCTCACACCTATTTCGTCGTTCTCGGCGCTGCCCTTCCACACCCTGCCAGCGGAGTATGGGTCGCTGTCGCTGCTCGTCTTCCTGCCGCCGCTGATCTTTCCTGCCGCCTGGTATAATATCGCCTTCTTCATCGAGATGACGCTGATCGCACTGGCGCTCGCCTGGCTGCTCGACCGCTACGGCGCGCCCGGCGCGGGCCATGTCTGGCTGATCTACACGATGATTGGTACGATGGTGCTGACGGCGGGCCGCTTCGATGCGGCGCCTGCCGCGTGTGTCGTCGTCGCCATCATCGCAGCGCGGCGTGGCAAGCTGCCATGGGCCTACGCCGCGCTGGCGGTGGGAACGCTGATGAAGCTGTATCCCCTCGCGCTGCTGCCGCTGCTGCTGATCGAGTCGTGGCGCGCCCGCTCGCGTGAGCCGCTGTGGCGCGGCCCGGCGCTCTTCGCGGCCATATTCGTGGCGACCGAGGGACCAGCGGCGGCGCTCGACCCCGGCGGGCTGTTGACGCCGCTCAGCTTCATGAGCGTGCGCTGTGTGCAGGTCGAGTCGCTGCCCGCCAGCATTGGGTACCTCTGGGCGAGCATTGTGCACGTTCAGCCGCAGTTTCCCTATCATTTCAACTCGACCTGCGTGCTGACGCCTGGCCTGGCAACGGCGCAGAACATCGCCCTGGCGCTGGGGCTGCTCGGCGCCGCGCTGACCATCGCGCTGTTCTGGCGCCGACGGCTGACGCTGGGGCTGGCTGCGCTACTGATCGTGGCCTCGCTCATCATCAGCAGCAAGGTCTTCAGCCCACAATACCTGCTCTGGCTCAGCCCGCTGGTGGCGCTGGAGTACGGCGCGGATGCGGCGCCGCTGTTTGGCTGGGGCATGCTCTGCCTCATCACGACGCTCTGCTTCCCCTTCTCATACAACGGCTCGTTGGGCGACTACTTCAATCAGCCGCCAGGTGTGATGGTGTCGCTGACGGCGGGCGCGCGTAATGCGCTGCTGCTCGCGCTCGGCGTCAGCACGCTCTGGCGACATGCGCGCTCCGCCGGAGGGCGGGAGGATGCGACGCCAGACCTGCAAGCTGTTGCGCTCGCGCCGTCGCAAGGAGGGACGCCGTGAGAGCGATGCGCCTGCGCTTGCCGACGGCGCCGCCGCAGATCGCGGCCCTCGGCGTCGCTTCACTGCTGCTGGGACTGGCCTCCGTACTCTCCGACTTCGTAGACTTTTCGCGCGGTTTCAATCCGCTGGCGCTGGTCGAAGTGGTGTGCTTTGTCGCCGCCCTGGGGTTGCTGCTGGCGCTCTCGCTCGATCTCCCGGCTGAGCGCGCGCCGTGGCGCCGCTGGGTCAGCGCGCGCTGGCTCGCTGGCGCGCGGATGGCGGCGACCATCGCGCTGCTGCTGCTGGCCGCGCTGACTGCGCTGCTCCTCATCGGCTTTCTGGAGACGACGCTGTTTCAGTCCACCGCCCATGCCTACTGGAACGATGTCATCTCATTCAACGCGGCGAACGCGCAGGCGGTCTTGCATGGGCGCAACCCGTATACCGACGACGCGAACTTCCTGCCGACGCTCTTGCGCTACCAACAGGCGCCGCCGACGCCGTTGCAAGGGCCAATCTTCGGCTATGGCTATAACTACCCGCTCCAGCCGCATGTCTTTGCGATAGACCAGGCGTATCTGCATGATCCCGCCGCCTATGCCTCGGCGTTCGACCCGGCGACGCTGCACAGCTACCCGGCGCTCTCCTTCCTGCTGTTCGTGCCACTCGTCGCGCTCGGCCAGGATATTCTCTGGCTGCATCTGCTCGCCTACGGGGCGCTGTTTGCGTGGCTGGTCGCGCAGGCGCCGCGCGCGCAGCGCGGCTGGGTCGCGCTCGCCGCTGGCGCCGCCGTGACGATCCCCCTGCGCACGCTGATGTTCGATACCGAGATCATCTGCCTGGTGTTTCTGCTGGTGGCCTGGCGGTATCGCAATCATCGCTGGGTCAGCGCCATCGCGCTCGGCCTGGGCTGCGCCTTCAAGCAATACTGCTGGCTCTTTGCGCCGTTCTTCCTGCTCGATGCGCTGCTGCGGCATGGCTGGCGCGAGGCGCTCAAGCGTGCGGTGATCGTCGGCGCCGCCTTCCTGGCGCCGAATCTGCCTTTCATCGCGCTCAATCCGCATGCCTGGCTGGTGAGTGTGTTCTTGCCGCTCAGCGGCTCGCTGTTCCCGCAGGGCATGGGACTGGTGGCGCTCGCGTTGGGGCGTTTCTTGCCGGGGTGGCCGCCACTGGTCTACGCCCTTGCGGAATCGCTCGCGTTCGCTGGCGCCATCTGGCTCTACGTGCGTTATCGGAACGCGCTAGGCGAGTCTGTTTTGCTGCTGGCGCTGCTGCCGCTGGTCTTCGCATTCCGGTCGCCGGCCAACTATTTCGCGGTCATGCCGTGGCTGGCGCTCTACGCGATGCTGGCACTCAATCGCAGGCATGCGACCGATGCGACCCCTGCGCCTGCGTCTGTCGCATCCGTGGCTCCCAGCGCGCGCTGACGCAGCGAGCGGCTGCCGTGAAAAGGATTGACTAGCGTGGGAATCAAGCGGCTCCTCACAGCGCGGGGATATGCGCTCCGCTATTGCGCCGTCGCGCTGAGCGCCGCGCTGCTTGCCGTCGAGGGCGTCAGTAGCCTGGGGCTGGCGCTGCCGATCACAGGACTCGGCGCCGTTCGCATGGCGCTGGATGTCGCCATCGCGCTGGCGTTGGCGCTGCTCGCCGCCTGCCGCATCCCTGCGCCGCGCGCTGTCGCCCGACTCTACGCGCGGCTCCGCCCGCTGGCGCTGGGGGGCGCGCTGCTGCTACTGCTCTTCACCGCGCTCGCGTTCGTCAATGTGAGCAAGCTGATCCTCTTCACCGCGCCCGCTCGCTACTATGTTACCGATGTTGTCGCCTTCACCGATGAGTGCGCGCGCCTCACCCTGGCTGGCCAGAATCCCTACACCAGCGCGACGGGTTTCGCTGCGGCGCTGCGACGTTTCCCGCAGGTGACGCCATCACCGCTGCGTGGCGGCGTCTTCGGCGCTGGAGACGACTACCCCAACCGCAGCGTGGTCGCGGCGACGGAGCGGCGCTACCTCGCGCAGTCTGGCGCCACAGCGGGCGCCTTTGATCCGCGCACGCTGGCCAGCTATCCCGCGCTCTCCTTCCTGCTCTACGCGCCGCTGATCTGGCTCGGCGCGCCGGACATCCTGTTGCTGAATCTGCTGGTCTTCGTCGCGCTGGTGGTCTGGCTCGTCGCGCAGGCGCCGCGTCACGAGCGAATCTGGGCGGCGCTGACGCTCAGCGCGGCGCTGCCACTGCTGCTCTTCTCGCTGATCGCCGACACAGAGGTGGTCGCGCTGGCGTTCATCCTGGTCGCCTGGCGCGCTCGTGAGCGACGCTGGGTCAGCGCGGTGGCGCTGGGGCTTGGCTGCGCCTTCCGCCAGTATTGCTGGTTCTTTGCGCCGTTCTTCCTGCTCGATACGCTGCTGCGGCATGGCTGGCGCGAGGCGGCGCGGCGTGGGCTGATTGCGCTGGGAGCGTTCCTCATCCCCAACCTGCCATTTCTGATCGCCAGCCCTGCCGCGTGGTGGGCGAGCCTCTGGCTCCCGCTGACGGAGCCGCTGTTTCCGCTGGGCGTTGGCCTGGTGGCGCTGCTCAGGGGGGATGCGCTGCCCGCTGCGCCTGCCGCCCTGTTCTCCGCGCTGGAGGTCGTGGCGCTGCTGGCATGCCTCTGGGCGCAGTGGCGCTGGCGTGAGCGGCTGCGCGACGCGATTCCGCTGCTGGCGCTCATCCCGCTCTACTTCGCCTGGCGCTCGCTGCCCAATTATTTTGCGATTGCGCCGCTGCTGGCGCTCTTCGCGGTCAGCGCGCTGGCCCACGAAGTCCACGATCCCGAAGAGCGTGCGCCAGCGACGCAGGCCATCAGCGTGGCGCGTAGAGCGTCGCAAGCGCGCTGACCGTCTCCGCCAGGCGCTCGCGTAACTCTGGCGGCGCCACAACCTCGACCTCTGTTCCCAGACGCAGCAACTCGCCCGTGGCATGCTGGATGGACTCGATGGGGATGGTCGCCTGTGTCCAGCCGTCCTGATCGGGCGGACTGGTGGTCGCGGCGACGGCGCGCGCCACCGTTGGGCCGAGGTAGAACGCCAGCAACTCGCGCGCTCGCGGCGAGAAGCGGACGGTCGCCTCACCGTGATACATCCGCGCCTCGAACTCCTCTGACCATTGCTGCCAGTAGCCTGTCAGATCAAATCCAGCAGGCCGCTCGAAGCGTTCGTTGAGCGTCTCCAGGTCGAGGATGCGTGCGACACGATAGACGCGAACCTGGCGCGCCGGGTCCGCGTCTATCGCGTCGGCGTTCGCTGCTGATGCGGTGGGGCGCGCCCGCGCGACGACGTACCACGCGCCCGCCTTGAGCACGACGCCGAGCGGCTCTAGCGTGCGGCTGCGCTCGCCTGCGCGACCCGCACGCAGATAGCGCGCCCGCATGACGCGCTGATTCCAGACGGCGGCGGCGACCGTCGCCAGATGTGGCGCCTGGTCGGCGTCGTGAAACCAGGCGGGGGCATCCAGGTAGAAGCGTTCGCGAATGCGCATGGCGCTGGAGCGTAGCTCGTGGGGCAGCGCGGCCAGCAGCTTGAGCTGGGCTGAGGCCAGTGTCGCCCCCAGGCCCAGTTCGGCAGCGGCGCCGGGCATGCCCGCGAGGAACAGCGCGTCGGCCTCGTCGCCGCTCAGTCCCGTCAGGCGGGTGCGATAGCCGCCAATCAGTTGATAGCCGCCCGCCGGGCCACGATCAGCATAGATGGGCACGCCCGCTGCGCCCAGCGATTCCATATCGCGGTAGACCGTTCGCACGGAGACGTCCAACTCATCCGCAAGCTGCTGGGCGTTCAGGCGCCCGCGCGATTGCAAGAGCAGGAGCAAGCGAGAGTAACCGGCTGGCGCGCATCGGCGAAGAATCTCCCGGAATCCGCTGGAAAGACTGACATGATCTGACAGGTATAGCTGCGATAATCATAGCATCTGGCGACGCCCGTGTGGGCGCCAACGCCAGCGGTGGACCGTCTTGCCAGACGGCGTGGCCCGCAGACAGGGCATGAATCGGCGAGTAGAGGAGACAAGCGGACATGACAATGCAGGCGACAGCTTCTATCGAGATGAAGAGCTGGGAAGAGCGACCATACGCCGAGACAGATGGCGCGCCAAAGCTGACACGCGCCAACGGCGCCGACCTCTACCATGGCGACATCGAGGGTGAGACGACCTTCGAGTATCTGATGATGTATCGCGACGATGGCGTCACCCCGTTCATCGGTCTGGAGCGTGTGGTCGGACGCCTGGGCGAGCGGCAGGGCAGCTTCGTATTGCAGGTCAGCGGAACCCACATGGAAAGCGGGTTGCAGGCGACGTTAACGGTGGTCAGCGGCTCTGGGACGGGCGACCTGAAGGGGCTGCGCGGCGAAGGAACGCTCGTTTGGAGCGAGCAGCAGCAGGCGGTCACGCTGAACTACGATTTCGAGGTATAGCTGTCCGCCTGACGATTGAAACCGCGCCACCAGGCCCTCCAGGTGCGGTTTCAATCGTCGGCGCCGCTGGCGTGCTCATCGCCGAGGATTCGCTCGGCCAGATGCGCGTGGGTTCGGCGAAGCTCGGCCAGCGCAGAGGGGATGGCGCGGTGGGTATGCAGGAAGATTGTCGTCGCGCCGAGCAGCACGGAGAGGAAGTAGTCGGCGTGCGGTTCGCCCGGCAGGCCCCAGCGGGCGGGGTCGCTGTGGCGCACACCGATGTAGGCTTTCATGCCCAGCCGCGCATCGTCGGCGCGTAAGAGGCGTCGCGTGCGCTCCCACGCGACCACACCCGCGTCGAAGTACGCTTCTGGCGTCGCATCCCACGCTGGCTGGTAGACCGGCGACCAGCGCAACGTCAGTCCATCCGCCATCAGCCGCCCGCGCGCTTGACCTTGTAGCCAAGCTCGGTGAGGCGGGTGACGATGCGGTCGCGGTGATCGCCCTGCACTTCGATGACATCGTCCTTGACAGCGCCACCCGCGCCACAGAGCTTTTTGAGCGCCTGGCCCAGACTCGTCACCTCGGCGGGATCGCCCGGCACGCCCATCACCAGCGTCACCGCCTTGCCGCCGCGTCCTTTGCGGTCAAGCGCGACGCGCACCACGCCATCGCGCGGGACACCTGGGCGTACCTCAGCCGCGCGCTCGCGCTGGCAGCGACACTGGCCCTCTGGCATGCCGCAGCGTTTGCAGAGTTTGACTCGCCCGATGCCAGTCACATACACCGGGCGGTCGCCTCGCAGGTCGCTCACTGGTCGCCGCTCCCGCCGCTAGTGGCCGCCACAGGAGCAGGCTCCCCCGCATGAGCATCCGCCCATATCGCCGTCGTCATAGCTGTCATCCGCGAAGGCGCCAGCGCCGCGCGGTGAAGCGAAGAGTGAGAACATCTTGCGCACGCGCCCACCATGGCATTTCGTGCAGACGATATCGCCTTCAGATGTCTCATACGAGGTAAACATCTCAAACTTGCCACGGCAATCGGCGCAATAGTACTCGTACAGCGGCATCAGACTCTTCCTCCGCACTCATTTCCGGCTGAATCATCCAGCGCACAGGGGATAGCGCACGACGCGCCCCACATCAAAGGACAGTATATACCACACGGCGGTGGACCCCTCAGCGATCTGGCAGGGTGAAGCGATGGACGACGACGCGCGTCACGTCGCCATCGGGTGGCCAGGCTCGTTCGGCGGTCGTCGGCTGGTCGCGCCAACCGCGCGCCAGCGCCGCCTCGACGAAGCTGTGCGAGGCTTTGCGCCCTGGCTCGGCCAGCCAGAACGGCGCGCCGGAGCGCAGCAGCGCGGGCGCTAGCGCCAGCAGCGGCTCCAGATCCTCCGCTTCGTAGAGCACGTCCGCCGCCAGCAGCAGATCAAATGGCGCGGCGCGCAGCAGACGCTCGCGCCCGACCGGCGTGCGCCAGTTGAGCAGCAGCGTGGCGGGCGTATGGCCAGCGCAATGCAGGGCGTTGTATTCGGTGAAGAGCAGCGCATCGTCGAACAGATCGCTGACCGTGAGCCGCGCGCCCAGCGAGAGCGCCACCGCCGCCGTCACTCCCAGCCCACATCCCAGCTCCAGCGTCCGCTTGCCGCACACCTGCTGGGGGTCGGCCAGCAGCGCCTCCGCCAGCGCCAGCCCGCTTGGCCAGAGCAACGCCCAGTAGGGGAGATGCGCGCCCGCCGCCACGGTCGCACGGGCCACGGCGGCGGCGCGGGCAGCCCTATCGCTGGCAGACCCGCTCTGCCGGGCGCCTGGCGACTCGTTCGGCGGGGCCGGCTGGCGCGCAGCCTGGCGCGCGGCCATCTGGTCGAGTGGCGCGTCTGGGTCGGCGGGCAGCGCGACGACGAACGGCTGCGCGGCCCTGGCGAGATGGAGTGGCAGATCGCGCAGCGCGAAGCGACGCGCCAGCCGATAGCGCAGCCGAGCGTCGCTGACGGGTACGCGCCCACTCACGACGCGCTCGCCGTCCCAGGGACGCCTGGCAGCGCGAAGGCAAAGACGCTCCCCTTGCCTGGCTCGCTCTCATGCAGCCAGATGTCGCCTCCCATCGCGCGCAGTGTCTGGCGGCAGATGTAGAGTCCGAGGCCGACGCCGCGAATCTGACTCTTGCGGGCGGAGTCGAGCCGCGAGAAGCGCCCGAAGAGGCGAGAGCGCTCGCTCTCTGGGATGCCCATGCCATCGTCGCAGACGAGAATCGCGTGGTAAGGTCGAATGCGCGCGGCCTCCACCAGCGCGGCGTTCGGCGCACAGGGATCATCCTGCGTATCAGCGTCCGGGTTCGCGTCACTGGTCAGCGGGCGCAGACGTAGCGCGGGCCAGTCGTCTGGGTCGCGCATGCCGCTGGCAGCGCTCGCCTGCGCCGCCGTTTCTGTCGGCGCATCGAAGACGGCGGGCGACCACAGCACCCGCACCCGCCCCCCATTCGGGCTGTATTTGATGGCGTTGCTGATGAGGTTATCCAGCGCCTCCCTCAAGCGCCCCAGATCCGCCAGCACGGAGATGTCATCGGGCGCCTGCATCGTCAGCGTATGGGTCGCGCCCTGCGACTCCTGCAAGGCGCGGAAGGAGCGCAGCGATTCCTCGATGACGTGAGTGAGCCGCACGGGTGTCACATGCAATTCCAGGCGTCCGGTGTCGAGGCGTGAAGTCTGGAGCAGCCGATCGGCGACATCGGCCAGATCGTCAGCGGAGTCAGCCGCCTTGGTCACGAATTCGGTGACGAGCGCGTCGGTTCGGGTGACGGGCGCGTCGCGTAGCAGCTCGAGATAGCCCTGTACGACCGTGAGTGGGGTGCGCAGTTCGTGTGAGGCGGTGGCGATGAAGTCGTCTTTCATGCTGTCGAGTTCGCGCTGTTTGCGGTAGGCGTTCTCCAGCTCGACGTACATCCGCGCGTTCTCCATTGCCTGCGCGGCCTGCGCGGCGAAGAGTTCCAGCAGCCACAGGTCATCATCGGTGAAGGTGCGGCGCTCGGCGTCGTCGAGGACATCGAGCACACCCACCACCTGCCCGTGCTGCGCCAGTGGCACGGAGATGATCGCTGTGACTGTTTCATCGGCGTAGATCGCGCTGTGCGCTGGATATTCCCGATAGTCGTCGATCACACGCCCCTGCCCGGTCTGGGCGACAAGCCCGGCCAATCCCTCACCCACGCGGATGCGGCTGCCGCTGTAGTCGCGGCGCAGCCCTTCAGAGACGACGACATCCAGCTCATCGCCACGTCGCCCACGCGCATAGATCACCCCCGCTGGCGCATTGAGCAGATGGATCGAGCGCCGCAAGATGCTCGCCAGCAGGTCGCGCGGATCGGAGCCAACCTGGCTCGCGGTATCCAGCGTCGTCGCGTGCAGCGCCAGCATCTGCCCGATGCGCTCCTGGGCGACCTCCGCCGATTCCTGCGCGCGATGGCGCGCCGTCACCTGGCGTGTCACGTCAACCGCCGCCACCAGCACACCGCCGATGACGCCGCCCTCGCCCACGACTGGCGAGGTGGTGACATTCCAGTAGGTGACGCCGCGGTCGAGTTGAATGGGCAACTCGATCATCGCCTGCGGCTCGGAGCCATGATAGACCGCGTCGAGCCGCAACATCGTCGAAAAACGCTCGGCGCGGTCGGAGATGACCTTGCGCAGTGGCGACCCCAACGCCTGCGCGCTATCCTCCACGCCGAGCAGATCGAAGAACGCGGGGTTCGCCAGCGCGACGAGGTGATCGGCGCCGGTGAGCAGCGCCATTGCCACCGGAGCGTGGCGCACCATCGTCTGCGCCAGCGCCTCCTGTGTGCGCGAGTAGCTCAGCAGGCGGTCGCGGTCAGCCGCCAGCGCCAGCAGGTCGGAGAGTTCGTCCAGCGCGGTCAACTGGCGCTGCGCCAGCCGTAGCCGGGTCGCCAGCGCCACCACGCCGAGAAACTGTCCACGCGCCCGCAACGGCAGCGCCAGTACTGTGCCAGGCCCCTGCGCGGCGCCATCGTCGCTCGCCTCGACCGCTGGCAGGCGCCCGAACCAATCGCGCGCGACCGGGCGCTCGGTGTCACCAAACAGAACAATCGGTCTGCGTGTGGTGGCGACCTCCTCGATGAGGGGATCGGTCGCCGCAGGCTCGCGCGAGATCGTGACCCCGGCGGGCGTCTCATCGGGATTGGCGGCGTTCTCGGCATTCTCGGCGGCGGACGCCACACGCACTGTCGCTGCTGTCATGCTCGCCCGTAACCGCAGCGTCGGGAAGAGTTCGAGGCCGCCGATGTGCTCGTTCGGGCCGCTCCAGACGGCAGGCTCGGCGATCCATACCTGCAAGATGGCGGGGGCGAGGCTCGCGGCGAGATGCGCCCCGGCGATGCGCAGCGCGTCGTCGAGCGAGCGATTGAGCAGCGCGGCGCGCATCGCGGGCATCGCGCTGAGGAGTGGATCGAGCAGCACGCCCATGCCCAGCAGCGTTGGCGTCAGGCGGGCGCGCTGCACCAGGCCAATCACGGCGCTCTCGCGGCCACGGCTGCGCATGCCACTGCGACGCGCGCGGCCACCCTCGTGGCCAGTCTCGCGCCTGGCTGGCGCGTCAGGCGTCTCAAGCGCGTCAGGCGCGTCAGGCGCGTCGGTGCGTCTCAAGCGCGTCGGGTATGGCAGTGTTCGCCGCTCGCCGCTTCATCTTCGCGTCTCCCATCACGAGCGACCTCCAGAACCAATCCACCTGTGGTTATGAGTGACATCCGCCAGCCGTTCCGCACGCAAGCATTCCCCGTAGTGTATGCGGCAGGTCGTTGGAGGTCAACGCGCCGCCCTGCTACTGGTACAATCGTGCGGCGACCATCTGTTCGCGCGCAGCTTTGCGCTCGTTTGCGCAGGCGCCGTGATATACTGCGGTTGTCGCGCGCGTCGGCGCGCATGCGGAAGGCGCAAGCACAGCAGGCGCTGCGTCATGGATGCCCCCACGAAGATGGTGAGATCGCGATGGTAGCTGGGGACCCCGAATTGCCGCTCGGAGACCACGATACACCAGGCCAACCGGCCATTCAGCCTGACATCAGCGACGAGCGGACGGTGCTACTCACCGGCTCTACCCCTCTCAGCGCCAGCACGACGACGGCGCGCGCCAACTCGGCGAGCCGTCGCGCGGGAAACGATCTCGTCGCCATCGAGCGTGAACTGAAGGAACTGGCCAGCGCCATGCATCGCCATGCGCGTGCGCTGGAGCCATTCGTCGAAGGCTCGTTCGCGACCGATCTGGGCGACCCGCGCACACGCATGCTGGCCGACGCGCTTCAGGTCGCGCGCTCGGCGGATCAGCGCCTTGGGCGGCTCGATCAGCTCGTGCGTGAACTGAATGAAGCGGCTGGCGTCGTCGTCAGCGATCTGGAGGCCATCGGCGCCGAGCGCAGCCGCCTCGCCACGCTCTATAGCATCGCCCAGCAGATCAACAGCGCGCAAGACCTCGACGAACTGCTGGGGCGTGTGCTCGCGTTGCTGATCGATGTCGTGCGCGCCGAGCGTGGCGTCATCCTGCTGTGGGATGACACCCAGCAGGCGCTGGCCTACACCGCCGCCCGCGATAGCGCTGGGGATGCGCTCAGCGAGCGGGCGATGAATCTCAGCCGCAGTGTCGTCGAGCAGGTCTGGACATCGCAGCAGCCGCTGGTGACGATAGACGCTCAGGCCGATGAACGGCTGCGACTCAATCAGAGCGTGGTCAGCTATGGCATTCGCTCGGTGATGTGCGCGCCGCTCAATGTGCGCGAGCAACATGTCGGCGTCGTCTACGTGGATAGCCGCCGCGATGCGCGTCTCTTCGATGCGAGTAGCCTGGAGCTGCTGGCGGCGTTCTGCAATCAGGCGGCCATCGCCATCGAGAACGCGCGTCTCGTCACCGATCTACGCCGCAACATTCGCGAGCTGAACGCGATCAAGTCATACATGGATAACGTCTTCGCCTCCATCGCCAGCGGCGTCGTCACCGCCGACACGGCTGGGCGTGTCACCACCATGAATCAGGCGGCGGCGCGCATCCTCAATCGCTCGAGCGAGGTCGCGCTGGGTGGCCAGGTGGAGGAGGCGCTGGCCGATGTCGCGGACGAGACGGTGCAGACGGCGATGCGCCGCGCCGTGACCGAACGCGCCGAGACGCTGGGCTACGAGCTGCGCCAGGAGCTACCCGGTCGCGGCGATGTCTCGCTGCGCGTGAATGTCTCGCCACTGCGTGAGACAGACGGCGCTGGCGATCCGCTTGGCGTGGCTCTCACGCTCGAAGACCTGACCGAGCTACGGCGTAGCCAACGCCAGGCGCGTGAGATTCAGCAGCTCTTTGGGCGCTATGTGCATCCCGCAGTCGTGCGCCAGTTGCTCGCCGACCCGACCGCCGTGCGACTCGGCGGCGAGACGCGCACGATCAGCGTGATCTTCGCCGACATCCGCAACTTTACGGCGCTGGCGGCGCAGATGTCGCCTGACCTGGTGGTACGCACGCTCAACCACTATCTCGACATGCTCACCGCCGCTATCTGGGAAGAAGAAGGCACGCTCACGATGTTCATCGGCGACGCGCTGATGGCCATCTTCAATGCGCCGCTGGCCCAGGCTGACCACGCGACGCGGGCGACACGCGCGGCCTGGGCGATGCGTCAGGCGCTGGAGCAGGCGAACACGCAGACGACGCCCGGCGAGATGCCCGCGCAGTACGGCATCGGCGTGCATACCGGGCCAGCGCTGGTCGGCAATATCGGCGCATCTGATCGCCTGCAAAACTACACAGCCATCGGCGATACCGTCAACATCGCCCAGCGCCTTCAAGCCAACTCCACCGCCAACCATATCTTGCTCAGCGCCGATACCTGCGCCGCCGCTGGCGCAGCGATCCTCGTGCGCCAGCTCGAGCCCATCGCCGTGAAAGGCCGTACGCTGCCTTTGCCGGTCTATCAACTCGATGGCCTACGCGAGCCGCCTGCCCACGCCTGAGTGTGGATGGAGAGCGCGTTTTCGCTCAGGCCGTAGGCCCGGCAGCGGAGAATCAGCCTGCATGTGATGGAGACGCAGGCGCCAGTGGCAGGCCCAGTGCGAAGCCACGTGGCCGGGTGAGGTAGAAGCCGAACCATTCATAGAGCCGATGTGCGCGGGTATTCGTCTCCTCGGTGTTGAGGACAATCTTCCAGGCGCCTTCGCGCCGAAAGTAGTGAACCGCCTCCGCCATCAGCCGCGCGCCGACGCCTGCGCCCCATGTGCGTGGGTGGGTGGCGATGCGTACCAGATAGCCGATCTTCATATCCACGATGTTGAATTGATAGCCGACGATGCCCTGCGCGTCTTCGGCGACGACGAAATAGGGGTAGAGTCGCGCCGCCTCGCGGAAGGCGCGGGCGTCGTGGCGCCAGAGATCATCGAAGCAGAGTTGCTCCAACTCGGCCAGCGGTTCGGCGTCGGCGGGCTGGAATGGGCGGACAGTGACGTGCTGATTCCCCTCGGATGGCACAGCATAGTCGCTCTTGTCATAGCTGCGCAACATACTGATGAGTGAGAAGCCCCGCGCCTCCAGTGGCTCGCGCAGCCAGTCGTTCTCGTAGTCAGCGCCTGAGTAGTAGACGCTGCGCGCCTCTCGCTCCCACAGCGCCTGTTTGAGCGGCGGCAGCAGCAGATCGAGGTAGTCGAGGAAGCGTTCACTCTGGCTCCAGGTGACGCCGAATCCGCCGATCCAGGCGCTGGGCGGCGTCATTTCGTTGATCTGCAAGAACGCCTGGAGCGAGCCGCCCAGCATACGCCCCAGCGGGCCAGGCGAGCCACTGAACGCGCCCACCCCAGGATACAACTCGACCAGGCGCTCGAACTCGTCGGGCGCGAAACGATAGTGGACGTAGTCGGACGTATCGAGGATGCGCCGCGCCTGCGCGACATCGGGGCGCCGCAATGCGCGCAGCGTGAGCGTCTCATGCGTCATCATGCGTCCAGACCTCCCGTCCCCAGGTCGCGCTAGATCAGCGCCAGATCAGTGGCCCATCGGCGTCACAAGCGTCGCTGGCGTCGCATGTTAGATCGGCGGAACGCCATTCACATTGAAGAGCGCGCTCAGCGAGAGTCCATTGTGCAGCCGATAGATCGCGTCGCCCAGCAGTTGCGCGATGCTGACCACCTCGAGTCGTCGGCAGCGCCTCGCGCAGGCCCGGCTGCAGCTCAATCGAGTCCGTCACGACGACCTGCCTGATGGCAGGGTGCGACAGTCGCTGCGCGGCATTGCCCGCAAAGACACCGTGGGTCGCCGCCACCCACACATCTGGCCGGGCGCCAGCGCGCAGTAGCGTCTCGATAGCCTCCAGAATCGTGCCGCCGGTCGCGATGATGTCATCCACGATAATAGGCGTGCGGTCGCGCACGTCGCCAATCACCGCCGCGATCTCGACATTCTCGCCATCGGCGCGACGCTTGTGCAGGATAGCGATGGGCAGATGCAGTTGGCTGGCGAAGAAGTCCGCGCGCTTGACGCCTCCGGTGTCGGGCGAGACGATCACGCTATCTGGCGGAATCTTGCTGCGTAACGCATTCGCCAGCAGCGGAATGGCGGTCGGATGATCCATGCCAATGTCGAAGAATCCCTGGATGGCAGGGCTGTGCAGGTCAATCGCCAGCACGCGGTTGGCCCCGGCGGAACTGATGAGGTTCGCGACCAGCTTTGCCGTAATCGGCTCGCGTCCCGTCGATTTGCGGTCCTGGCGCGCATAGCCATAGTACGGAATGATCGCGGTGATGCGCCCGGCGGAGGCGCGACTGAGCGTATCGATCAGGATGAGCAGTTCGACGAGATGCTCATTCACGGGCGCGCTGGTCGCCTGAATGATGTAGGCGTCGTGGCCGCGCACACTCTCGGCCAGCCGCACATGCATTTCAGAATCGGGAAAGCGCGTCAACTCCACACCCACCTGCGGGAAGCCGCGTATCTCGGCGATGCGCCGCGTCAGCCGATGCGACGCGCTGCCAGCGATCAGGCAGGGCGGCGCGGTGAGAAATGTCGGCTCGTTGTCGTGTTCGTGGTTGGCTGTCATTGCGCCTGTCTCCTGGAGTGCGACGCCTGCGCCCGCCTCATCTGCGCCTCCGATCATCTCAGCGCCATCCTGCGCATCCACTGGTCGGCGCCGCGCGTGGGCTTATCCTCGCCTGACCCCGGTATCGCCGCCCGCCTGTCGTTTGCTCGCCGGGCGCCCTTCGCCGCCGGGCGCCTCGGACGCTGGCTCATCGCGATAGCGATTGGTGATCGGCTGCCTGCGGTCGCGGCCAAACGCGCGCGGCGAAATCTTCACGCCCGGCGGCGCCTGACGGCGCTTGTACTCGCTGCGGTCCACCAGCGCCATCACGCGGCGCGCCACCGCTGGATCGAACCCCAGTTGCGCCAGCGCGTCAAACGAGCGGTCCTCTTCGACATACGCCCGCAGGATAGGGTCCAAAACCTCGTACGGCGGTAGCGAGTCGCTGTCTTTCTGATCGGGCCGCAACTCCGCCGACGGCGCCTTCTCGATGGTGGCCCACGGGATCACTTCACGCCCTGCCTGCTGGTTGCGCCAGCGCGACAGGTCATACACCAGCGTCTTGAACACATCTTTCAATACGGCGAAACCACCGGCCATATCACCATAGAGGGTCGCATAGCCGACTGCCATCTCAGATTTATTGCCCGTCGTCAGCAGAATCGCCCCGGAGTGGTTCGAGAGCGCCATCATCAGCGCGCCGCGAATGCGCGCCTGCATGTTCTCTTCCGTCAGGGTCGAGGTCGTCGGGCCAAAGCTCGCCAGTGGCTCGGCCAGCGTCTCCATCGCGGCGGCGAACATCGGCTCGATGGGCATCGTCAGGAAGCGGACGCCGAGGTTCTCGGCCAGCGCGCGCGCGTCGTCGCGGCTGCCTGCCGAGGAGTAGCGCGAGGGCTGCGAGACGCCGATCACCTTGTCTGGCCCCAGCGCGTCCACCGCGATGACCGCCGTCAATGCGGAGTCTATGCCACCTGAGAGCGCGACGAGCGCTTCGCTGAAGCCGCACTTGCGCACATAGTCACGCACGCCCAGCGTCAGCGCGCGATAGACCTCCTCCACGCGGTCGGGCAGCGGCTCGATGCGCCCCGGCGCGCCCAGCGCGGGCGTCGCGGCGTCATGCACCGAGACATCGGGCGCGCGGTGGATCGGCGCGGGCGCCAGTGAGACGACGATGGGCGCGGCGAACGGCTCACTGAGCGCGTCGCGGTCTTTGCGCCGCCGCGGATCATGCAGCCGCGTGCGAAAGACCTCCTCGACATCCAGGTCTACGACGAGCAGGTCTTCCTCGAAGGCTTTGGCCCGTGCCACCAGTTCGCCGCGCCCATCGAAGACGACGCTGCTGCCATCGAAGATCAGTTCATCCTGTCCGCCGACCAGATTGAGATAGGCGACGATGCAGCCGGTGTCGGCGGCGCGGGTCGAGAGCATTCGCTCGCGCGCCTCCTGCTTGCCAGCGTGAAACGGCGACGCGCTGATATTGATGAGCGCCTCCGCTCCGGCATAGGACTGCGCGGTCGGTGAGCCATTGGGATACCAGATGTCTTCGCAGATACTCACGCCCACCTGCGCGCCATCGATCACGAAGGTCGGCGTCTCGCGTCCCGCGCTGAAGTAGCGGTCCTCGTCGAAGACGCCGTAGTTGGGCAGATATTGCTTGTGATAAACCCCCACCAGCGCCCCTTCACGGATGATCGCCGCCGCGTTATAGAGGTCCTGGGTGTGGTCGACGAAGCCGGTGATGATCGTCATGCCGCTCAGCTCGGCGCTTGCCCGACGCAGGTCGTGCAGCGCGCGCAGGTTGTCCGCGACAAAGCCCGGCTTGAGCAGCAAATCCTCCGGCGGATAGCCTGGGATCGCCAGCTCTGGCGCGCAGACCACCGTGGCGCCAGCCGCACGCGCCGCGCGCGCCGCCGCCAGGATGCGCGCGACGTTTCCCGCCAGATCGCCTACCGTCACGTTGATCTGCGCGAGGGCGAGCCGAAGCTGGCGCGCTGGGCGCCGCACGCCATGCTGTGCATCCATCAGAGGTCCTCCCACGCTCGCACGCCACTGAAACGCCCACTCTAGCATCTGACATCGCGCTCACACTGCGCAAGTGGCGCGATGTGGCTGGTCGGCGTTGGGGGGCTACTCCTGGCCCCACACAGGTGGCTCTCGCGGGTCGAGAAGCGCTTCGGGGGCAGTTTCATGCGCCAGCGTAGCGGAGCCACGCCGCCCAGGCAGAAACCACCAGCCCAGCAGCGCCGCGCTGACGGCGTAGCAGCCTGCCGCGACGTAGAATGGCGCGGCAAAGCCGCCCAGCGCGATCAATCCGCCGCCTAGCCCGGCGCCCACTGCCCATGCGCCCTGCCAGCTAATATTGTAGGCGTTGCTCGCCACCACGCGCCGCTGTGGCGTGACGGCGTCCATCAGCCAGGCTTGCAGAGGCGCTGAGCCAGTGTTCATCAGCGTGGAGCGGATGACATAGCAGGCGGAGACGACGACGAGCACAGGGACAGCGCCCATCGCGATCATGAAGGGCAGTGAGGCTACCTGCACGACCAGCGCGAGTGGCACACGCCCGAAGCGATCGGCCAGCGGCGCCGAGAGCAGCGAGACAAGCGCCAGCAGCGCCGTCACCCCGGCGGTGAGCGCGCCATAGAAGGCGGTGGAGGCGCCAAGTTGAGTGACAAAGTAGATATTGAGGTAGGGGAAGAAGAGGCCCGCGCCGAACCCGACGAGCGCCTGGCTCACCGAGAAGCGACCGACGGTACCCTTGACTGCGCTGCGCGCCACCTGTAGCCAGGCGCTCAGGCGTTCGCCCAGGGGAATGCGCGGCTGCTCAGCGGCGGCAGCGACGGGCTGCGCAATCGCCATGCCTTCGTCATGCGCGCGCATCATCAGCACGGGAATGATTGAGGGAACGGCGACCACTCCCGATGCGATCAGCGCAAGCTGGTAGACCCGCGCCTGCGGATCGGCCAGCAGGAACGGAGCGAGCGCCAGCAGCCACGGCGTGTGCGCGTGGAATCCTGCCATGATCCATACAGGTAGCAGTCCGCCGATCAACGCGCCAGTGACGCCCGCGAGGAAGCCGAGCGCATTGTTGAGGGCAAAGATGGCATTGCGCTGCTCTGGCTCGCTGTTGGCGGCGAGGAAGGGCGAGTTGAGGACAAGAAAGATGGCGACCGATGCGCCGACGCCAATTGAGGTGATGAGCGTCACTGCGCGGGTCGGCGCGAGCAGTTGGATCGCGATGGCGACGCCGCCGATCAGGTCGGACCAGAGCAGCATCGCGCGCCAGCCCAGCCGCCGAACCAGCGCGCTGGCGGGGAGAATGCCCAGCGCGCCGCCCGCTGTGGCGACAAAGAGTGTCAGACCAATGAAAGGCGCGCCGAATCCGAGGCTATTGAGAAAGAGGGTATAGAGCACGCCAACCGCCCCGGCGGTGAACGCCTGAAGCGTGTTCGAGATGAGATACAGGCGCGCGTTCCGGCGCAGTTTTCCGAAACGCGCGAAGGAGCCAACCAGTTGTCGCCACACCGTGAATCTGATCCGTTCCAGCCCGCCGACGGGCCATCGGGCGCGCACATCCGCCGCCGATCGCTGATCTGATGGCGCAGGCGCTTACGGCTCCTGGGCGGGCGGCGCTGGCTCGGCGGTGAGCGGAGCCGCCGCGCGCTGGGGTTGTGGCCTGCCAAAGAGGAAGACCCGCATCCCCGTCAGCAGGCCCGCCTGCGCGCCGTGGAAGGTGGCGACCCGCTCGACGATGCGCTCGCCGCCGCGCCCGGCCACATCCATCACGTCTTGCGCCTGCTGGCTGTACTGGTCTACCACGGGGATGACGTTGCGGCGCAGCCACCACGCGGCGTAGGCCAGCCCGCCCATCAGCGCGCAGACAATTGCCAGCGCGAGCAGCAACTCTAGCAGCAGCAGGGTTCCTGCAGCCTGCCCCAATGTGTGCAGCCATGCTGGCGAGGTGGCGAGTGCGCGCTGGGCGCTAGCGATGACCATTGTTCGCCTCCAGCGTCAGCGTCGTCTGCTCAATCTCCTCGCGCTCCATCTCCCGCTCGAGTTCCTGGCGGCGGCGCTGGCGCTTCTCGGAGCGCGACCGCGCCTGCCCACGCCCCAGAATGACTGAGGCGATCTCACCTGCGCCCAGCACTGCGCTTGCCGTGCGCACGGCGGGCTGCACACCAAACGAGCTGGCGGTGCGCGCTGTCTCGCGCACGGTCGCGGTGGTCGTCTTGAGCGACTCCAGCGTGGGAATCAGCTCATCGCGGATGCGCAGCACGGTGCGGGTGAGCGAGAACACCGCGTAGATCAGCGCGCTGAGCAGGATGAGACTGGCCAGCGCGGCGACAACCAGGGTGATGTCTACCACAACCGGCCACCAGCCAAAGATGGTGGCGACCACGACGAAGGCGATGATGACCAGCGCAGCCACCACAGCGCCCGCTATGATGAGGGTCTTGTTCTCTTCAAACATGGTCATGAGTTGTGGCTCCTCTATGACTCCGCACGACGCTTCGGCTGGTCAGCTTGCGCGTGATTCGCTGGGCGCGCGCTCAGCCGTACAGCGCTGCGCTCCCCTGATAGTATAGAGCGGGCGACAGTCCCGGCAAGTCTCAACTCGCAAGCGGCGTACCCTTTTGCGCGCGCGCGCCCAGCGTGCGACAATGCGCATGGAGAGCAGGTAGGCGACTGCGTTGGAAAGGCGGCGGCATTGCCCCCAGGGTTATAACTGATTGCTGATTTCATGGCCTTTTCTCCCCTTCTGGGGTATTTTCGCCCGCTTGACCTGGGAGAACACGCCTGCTATACTCCTTCTGGTGGAAGCATCCTGGCCGGGCGAAAACCAAGCTCGGTTCCGCGCCCCACCGCGAACACGCACCTGCTAGCCGATGAACTGGGGTGGCCGGGAGTTCCTCGGACACCGAAAACGCCTGTGGAGAGGGGAGCGCTGGCCAGGACCGTGAGGCGCTGGTGAAACTGCCCTCCGTGAAGCAGGAACCAAACACGCTTTACCCCCTCGCGGGATAAAACGGTCAGTTTTGGAGAACGGTATGTGAACCTCTGTCCAGACCTCACGTTGCCCCTCACAACGTGGGTATCTGTGGTGTGGGTGGCGACCTATGCGCTCTATGCGGAAACACTGCTACTAGGGCTGGGGTTGCTCCTGTTCCGCTTGCGGCGAACTATCCCGCGTGGAGCGGCATCGTCAATGCTCGTTGCTACCGGCTGCACGCTGGCGGCGACTGCGGCCTCCGTTTGGATGACCAACCGCAACATGCAGTTCTGCGGCATAGCTCCCCACTACACCCCTGAATATGTCGCGCGAGTAACGCGCGCAGTCGGAGAGGCTGTGGCGCAGGCGCATATCGCGCTCGGCGGCGCCGCAGCCGCATGCGTCATCGTGACAGTTCTGACCGCCGCGACGCTGGCGCGCGGTGGATGGGCTGGCAGGCATAGCAGCGCCGCGACGCCGGAAACTTGGGGATAGATAGGGTGTGGTCGGTGAGGCCGCGCATGGCGTCATGGCGTCAGCGCGTTTGCGGATGACACGAAAAAAGTCCGTACAGACGGTACGGACTCTTGCGATGCGCGCGCGGCCTCCGCTGCGCTGAGCGAGCAGGCTACTTCGCGGCCTTGACCTGCTGTGCGGTGTGCAACCGCGCCATCAGGCGCGACTTGCGGCGAGCGGCGTTGTTGCGATGCAGCACGCCTTTCGACGCGGCCTTGTCGAGGTTGCTGATGGCCTCGCGAATCGCTTCCTCGGTCGCATCGCTCGCAGGGGCGGCGGCGATGGCGCTGCGCGCCTTCGTCACATAGGTGCGAACGGTGGACTTGACGGTGTTGTTGCGAAGGCGGCGCTTCTCTTCGATCCGCATCCGCTTCTTGGCCGACTTGATATTCGGCATAGCTGGCAGATTCCTCCTGGTGTCTGGCGGCGGCTCAGGCACAGATGCTATGGCGTGCACGCGCCACACGTACGGCGCGCTGTTTCAATGGCTGCTTCTGGGCAGATACCCGACTAGTATACCAAAACGGCGGCCCTGACGCAACCGCAAGCGCGCTTTTGGTTCCAGCAAAATTGAGGTGTTGGCGCGCGGGTGGCTGGCGGGTGAACCCGCGCCTATGGGCCTGCGGGCCGCGAAGCCTGCCTCCGCAGGCTGGGAACCGAGTTATCGGGCGAGATTTTAAGCGTCGCCATCGCTGCGCTTTCGAGCAGGAAGCCTTCTTGCGCCAGGCCACTCACCAGCACGAGCGTGCTGGCGTCAGGCACGTCGCCAGGATGGGCTGCGCCGTGGGGCCAGCGCGGCGCGCCAGTGGTATACTCACACTCAGTCGGCGCGGCGACGCCAGGTGGAGGACTCGTGGCAAGGGGTGGAGTCTATGCTGATCGTTTGTCCGATGTGCAAGCGCGAGAACGCCGAGGAGACACGCTACTGCCGTGGCTGTGGACGCCTGCTCGTCGAGCCGCCGCCTCCGCCGCTTGATGTCAAGCAGGCGCCGCGCTATGAGGGGCAGATGGGCCTGGTTGGCCAGTGGGAGAGCGATGAACCGGGCGATCTCGCGGGCGCGCGCATCATCATCCGCGCCTATCCTGCTGACCCGACGAGCGGCGGCGACACTGGCGCCGAGCGCGTCGGCGAGTATGCGCTGGAAGGGCGAACGATCACTATCGGGCGTGGACAAAGCTGCGATGTCGTCTTCGAGGGCGATAGCCTGACATCGCGCCGACATGCGATTCTGCGCTGCGAGGCCGATCACTATACCATCGCCGACCTTGGCAGCAGCAATGGCACCCTGCTCAATGATTTTGAGGTCAGAGAGGCGACGCCGCTCTCACACGGCGACCGCATTCTGATCGGCCAGCATGAATTGCTCTTCCTGCTCGATCAGCCGCGCGCCATTGCTACGCAGGAGCCGCAATCGGCGTCGGAAGACACGGAAGAGCAGGCAGCCGTCCAGATCGAGCGGCTGGCGGACGACGAAGCTAGCGCGGAGTTCGCGGCCCAGCCCAGCGCGCAATCCGAGGCAGAGTCGGAATCGCAGGCGCGTCCAACTGGCGCCCCGGCCATTGCGGTGGCTGGGGCTACCGCGAAGCATGCGTCGGTCGCGCGGCTCTCGTCGGAGCTGGCGGCCTCCGCCTCACGCATGGCCGCGCCCCAGCAGGATAGCGTTGAGCTTGACGCCATTCGCACACGGCTGGTCGAGGCCAGCGAGGCGTTGACCCGGCAGGCGGGCGTGCAGGCGGCGCTGGCCGAGCGACGACGCGCGACACTGGTGGAGACGCGCGAGCGGCTGACCGATCTGATCGCCGACCTGCGCGGCGATGACGCCCCAGGTGACTCGCCAACCCATCAGCCGCAGCCGAGCCTGCTGGAGCTGGTGAAGCGGATCGCCGAGGAGCCAGACGATCAGGAGCGCCTGCGGACACTGGCCAGTCGGGCGGGTGAGCTTGCCCAGGCTTTACGCTCACAAGGGCCAACAGAGGGTCAATGGACCTACGAGCGCGCTCAGACCATTCGTATTCTCGAAGATGTCCGTTTCCGCCTGGAGGAGCGTCCCTGACCGCATATCTGTTGAACGAGCATCCCTGAACATGGAGAACGCATGACGACGGCGAACCTGGCGAACGAGCGAGCGCAGCGCGAAGATGAGTCGTCGCAGCGCAGCCTGGACTATGATGTCGTGGTGATTGGCGCGGGGCTGGGCGGCTTGCTCTCCGCCGTGCAATTCCTGCGGCGCGGGATGCGTGTCGTGGTGGTCGAGCGACTGGCGCACCCTGGTGGCCGCTTCACTGCGAAGACGTTTCAGGGCGCGCAGGTCAGCACAGGCGCCGTCCACATGCTCCCCTTCGGCACCAACGGCGAGCTAGCCGCGATGCTCCGCGCGCTGGGCGTGCCGCATGCCATCCACGATTCTGAGGTGTTCGCCTCGTTCCATGTGCGCGGCAAGCAGATCGTGACGCGCTCAGTCTTGCAGCTTGCGCGCGTCCTCGGCCCGCGCCAGTTCGCGCAGTTCGCGCAATTGGGCTATGCGATGCTGCTTCGCGAACCACGCCCCGACGAACGCTCGCAGACCTATCGTCAGTGGCTCGACCAGCGCATCTCGCGCGCAGCCTCGCCAGAACTCTACGCCTACTTCGAGCGCGTCTGTCACTTCGCGCTGAGTGTGGACCTCGACGATGTGCGCTATCCAGAGATCGTCGAGACGACCAGGAACATGTTTCGCTATGGCGCGCCGGGCATCGTCGAAGGCGGCTGTGCGGCGCTGACGGGCGAACTGGAGCGCCGCGTGCTCAGCGCGGGCGGTGAGACGCTGCTGGAGCATGAGACGCTCGACATCACCCACGAACAGGGTGTGGCGACGGGGGCGCTCGTGCGCGACAAGCGCAGCGGCGCGATAACATTGCTGCGCGCGCCGCTCATCATCAGCAACATCGGGCCTGACGCTACACAGCGCCTGCTCGGCGGGGCGACGGGTGGGCCGGGCGCTGACGCGGGTGAGCAGACGGCGGCCCGCAGGCGCGAGGCGAGCGGGCTGAAGACACATCTGCTGGCCGACGAGTCCATCATCCCGCATCGCGGCATCATGTACTGCCTCGACACGCGGCGCATCGCGGGCATCGTGCAGCCGAGCAACAGCGACCGACGGCTGGCCCCGCCGGGCAAGCACCTGCTGATTACCCACCAATTGATGTACAGCGACGATGTGAACGCCGAGCGCGAGTCGGCGCGTGCGGATCTGCGCTACCTGTTCGGCGATGATTTCGGTGAGAAGGTGCGCATCCTGACGATGAGCCAGTATCGCGGTGAATGGCCGGTCAATCGCAAGGCGCAGGGCGCGGATGTCTCGCCGCGCACCGATCTCGCCGGGCTGTATCTGGTCGGCGACGCGGTAAAGCCATCGGGCTACCTGATGGTGGAAGGTGTCGCGCAGAGCGTGAATGCGCTGCTCGACACGCTCGACGGCTGGGATGTCAGCGATGCCGCCAAGCACGTGGCGCTCGCGCAGCGCGACGGGCACAGAGCCAGTCAGCCCAACACGCCTGCCAAGCCCTCGAAGCGGCGCGCCTTCCACTGGCTCGTCGCTCCTCCGCCGCCGAATCCTGGCAGCCAGCGCCGTGAGTCTGCGCCGTGAACGAGGAATTACCACGCTGGCCGACTGATCGCGAGTCGCTGGAGCGCGACTGCGACATCGATTTCTTCATCGCCAGTGGTCCCGGCGGACAGAACCGCAACAAGGTCGAGACGGGTGTGCGGCTGACGCATCGGCCCAGCGGCTTCGTCGTGACCGCGACCGAGCGCCGTTCGCAGTTACAGAACCGCGAGGCCGCCTACGCGCGCATGGCTGCGCGCCTGGAGGAGGCGCAGCGCGTCGAGGTTCCGCGCGTGCCGACGAAGCCCAGCAAGGCCAGTCGCGAGCGCCGACTCGATACCAAGCGCCGCGCTGGCGAGCGCAAGCGCCTGCGCAGCGCCACGCCCGACGAATCTGCCTGATAACAGATCTCTTTCAATGGTTGGAATTCGGCGCGTGGCGCACCCCTCACCCCCTGGCCCCCTCTCCCACGAGGCGAGGGGGAAATCTGGCTCCCCTCGCCCTCTGGGAGAGGGGCTGGGGGTGAGGGGTGCGCGCACGCCAACAACCGAACCGGACGTGTTATGACCGGAAGACGAACTCTGCGCCCCCGCGTGTCATCCAGCGCGTGATACACTCAGGCAGAGCGACGCCATGCCTGTGTCAGGCTCGGCGGCGTCGCCCCAGGAGGAGTCCGCATGCCCTACGCGACCATCGCCAAAGAGTTTTCGTTCGACGCCGCGCATAGCCTGCCGCACTCAGACGGGCCATGCAAGCGGTTGCACGGGCATACCTATCGTGTGACGGTGATGGCGCATGGGCAGATACAGCCACTCGATGGCCGCGCTGAAGAAGGCATGGTCCTCGACTTCACCCGCATCAAAGCGGTCTTCAAGCGGCGGATCGAGACACGTTGTGATCATCAGTTCCTCAATGAGACGACGCCTGTGGAGCGCACGACGGCGGAGTTGCTGGCGGCCTGGATGCTGGGCGAGCTGCGCGAGGAGCTGCCCCAGGTGATCGCCGTGCGTGTCAGCGAGACGCCATCTTCCTGGGCGGAGGTGACGGTGGACGACCTGCGCGCCGGGGCCGAGGAGGCGTAATCGTTGATGGCGACGACAGACGCAGCCGCGCGTGAGCGTTTGGCCGGAGCGCACAGCCCACGCATGGGAGCCGCGCGCACGTTTCCCGTGTTGGAGGTCTTCGGTCCGGTGCTGCAAGGCGAGGGGCGCATGATCGGCGTGCAAACGCACTTCGTGCGCTTCGGCTACTGCGACTTTCGCTGCCGCTGGTGTGATACTCTCTATGCCGTCGAGCCAGAGCAGGTGCAGGCCGAAGCGGATTGGCTGACGGTGGGCGCCATCGCTGCGCGGCTCGATGAACTGGGCGCGCATACGCCCTGGGTGACGTTCTCAGGCGGCAATCCGGCGATCCACGACCTCGGCGCGCTGGTCGAGCGGCTGCATGCGACGGGGCGTCAGGTCGCCGTCGAGACGCAGGGGACGGTCTATCGCCCGTGGCTGGCGCAGTGCGATGTTGTGACAGTCTCGCCCAAGCCGCCCAGTTCTGGCATGCCCACCGACCATGCGCGGCTGGCGCGCTTCACAGCGCTGCCGCAGAGCAACCTCAAGGTCGTCGTCTTCGATGAGGCCGACTACGCCTATGCGCGCGACATCCATCTGCGCTACCCGGACAAGCCGCTCTACCTGCAACCCGGCAATGCCGTCGGCCAGGATGACACCGCCGCGCTGCTCAAGAAGCTCGACTGGCTCGCCCAGCGCGCGATGCGCGATCCGGCGATGGCCAGCGCGGTCGTCCTGCCGCAACTGCATACGCTGATGTACGGCAATCGGCGCGGCGTTTAGTCCGCGCATCCCTTCGCCCCACAATCGCCACTGAGCGCCCCACCTGAAACATTCGCGCGCCCGACCGGCTCTCACGTTTGATGGGGAAGCCGCGACACTGGCAGCGCGCCACTGAGCGGCGGTATGATATACGTGAGATGAACCTCATGTTTTGTCTGGCGAGGATGGAAGGCGGAGATTATGGCGAACGCGCAGGCTCAGGCCGAGCGGCAAGCTGCTGGCGAGCCGGTCAGCCAGCGCGAGAAGCCGCTGCTGCGGGGCTACCTGCATGCGGCTGCCGCCATGGCGGCGGTCATCTGCACGATCATCCTCGCGGTGATGAGCGCCGATGACCGACCCAAGCAGATCTCGCTGCTGGTCTATGGCGCAAGCTCAATTCTGCTGTTTGGCTGGAGCGCGCTCTATCACCTGGGAAACTGGTCGCCGGGCGTTAGTAAGTTGTTTCGCCGGATAGACCACGCCAATATCTTCATACTGATCGCTGGGACGTATACGCCAGTCGCGTTCAACCTGCTGACCGGGGGTGGACGCGTGGCGCTGCTCGTCCTCGTCTGGACACTGGCGGCGCTCGGCATGTTTGCGGCGGCTCCCGCGCTGCGTATTCCGCGCCAGGTGTTGGCAGGCCTCTACGTCGCATTGGGCTGGGTCGCGCTGGGGTTCCTGCCGCAGATTGCCGCTGTGATTGGCGCGTCGGCGCTGCTGCTGATGGGCGTCGGCGGCGCGCTCTATACGCTGGGCGCGGTGGTATACGCCTTCCACCGGCCCAATCCGTGGCCGCGTGTCTTTGGCTACCACGAGGTCTTTCACCTGGCCACCATCGCCGCCGCAGCCTCGTTCCTGCTCTTTATGCTGCAGCATGTGCTGCCGTTTGTGCGTCAGTGAGCCGCACGAAGCCAGCGGCGGCGCTAGACTACGCGCGTCATCTCGATGAATACGCGCTCGCCCTCTGGCGCCTGGATGCGCGCCTCGCCGACCGCTGCGAAGCCTGCGCGCAGATAGACGCGGCTAGCGCGCTCATTCCATGCGAAGACGTAGAGGCGAAAGAGCGTCGGGTGGTAGTGGGCGCGAGCGAAGGCCAGCCCAGCCTCGACCAGCGCCAGCCCGCGCCCTTGCCCGGTCAGTTCCGGGCGCAGCCCCAGCCCAATCGTCAGCGAGCCATCTGGGCGCAGCAGATAGGGTAAAGCGACCTCGTCGCCGCCCTCGCTGCCAACCTCGCAGGCGCTGCCATAGGCGAAGAAGCCGATGGGCGCGGTATCGGCCTGCCCCGCCTGTTCGCGGACGGCGAAATAGGGGCTGCGCGTGTCGAGCATCTCAGCCAGATAGTCAAATGCGATGCCGAGCGCCGGATCGGGTGAATTGTATGCCGCATACGGCCCATCGTAGCGCCACGCCAGAATGGCGCGCGCATCAGCCTCGGTCAGCGGTGTGAGGGCCAGCGTCATGTGTTCTCCGCCGGGACGAGGGCCAGGAACGCTGGATCGCCGCGCAAGCTGTCGAGGTCATGGTCTTCGCGCGACCAGGTGATGAGGTCTGGCCGCCCAGCGAACGCCGCGCGCAGCTCGGCGATGGCGTCGGCTGGCTCACCATGCAGCGCATAGTAGCAGGCGAGGTTGTAGCGTGCGCTTGCCTCTTGCGCCGGCCCCAGATGCAGCGCGATGATCGCCTGAACCGCGTCCTGTTGTACACGTGAGGCGCGCTCTTTGTCGCCGTGGCTGCGGTAATAGTCAGCCATATGCTCCGCGAGGTGCCCCAGTGAGTTGCCAATCGTGGTGCTGATGAGCAGATTCGCCTGCGACGATTCCTCTGCGAGGTCCGTAGCCGTCAACGTGTCTTGTGGCAATTCTTCGATTGCGGCGATCAGGTCGTGTGTGGCCTGATCTGAGCGCGCCACCGACTCATCCCACGTCAGCCGCGCATGTTCGGGCCAGGTCTCCGTGTTGAGCATTCCCCAATCATTCGGGCTTTCTGGCGCCTCAGCGCCTTTCGCCGCCGCCGTGATGCGCGCCGTCTGCCTGTCCTTCCAGAAGGCGAGATGCGCGACGACTTCTTTCGGCGCCCACTGATCCGCCGTACCAACCTGGCTGCGCTCATCCGCGCTCAATGCCGCGCGGAATGTCTGCTCCTCAGCCTGGCTGCGCTCGACCAGCGTGATGAGCGCAGCGCGCAGGCTTGTCTGCGTTGTCTCGTCCGCCATGACGTTTTCTCTCCACTATCAGACTATCCACCTGCGCGCACAGGCTGGTGGATGCGCTCTCAGCCTACCACAGCCGAGGCCACGGCAACAGAGGCGCCAGATTGGTCGCCGACACGTCTGAGACGCGCCATGCCACGCGACGTTTACTCAGTCAGCCAGGGTCAGCGTTTTTTCATAGATACAGGTCGTGGAGATGGCGCGCATGCCCGCGCGACGATAGAGCGCGTTGGCGTGGGTCGGGCTGTCAGCGTCTACACCCAGCCCCACCAGCGGCTTCCCGCGCGCGAAGAAGGTCGCGAAGATCGTGCGCACGAGGGCCATGCCCACGCCGCGCCCACGCCACGGACGCCGCACGGCGAGGTAGCGCACATGCCCCACGGCTGGCTCAGCGGGCCGCTCCCAGCTACACAGCGCCCCGCCGATGATCTGCCCGCCCTCCTCGGCGACGAAATAGAGCGATGGATCGAGGTTCACGACGCTCTCGACATGGTAGTAGCGCCACTGCTCCCATGTCAGCGGTGTGTGACCCCATTCGTCCGCTTGCGCTTCCTCCATCGCCTCGGCGAAGCGGCGGTCATCCTGGCCAGGGACGAAGGCGCGAATGGTGACGCCTGCTGGCAGCGTAGGCGGCGCTGGCGCCGCGCTCATCTCGATCAGCATGCGCTCCCAGCGCCGCACAAGGGTGAATCCGTGGCGCTCCAGCAGCGTGCGCCCGCTGGTGTTGACGCTCCAGACATCGGTGACGAGACGCACTGTCTGCGCACGGCCACGCGCCTCGGCCTCCACCAGATCGAGCAGCGCAGCGCCGATGCCCTGCCCACGCGCCTCAGGCAGCGTGTAGCCCTGGAACTCGACCAGATGCGCTCCCTCAGGGAAGCGGTTGAGCGCGGCGACCAGTCGCCCATCTGGCGCGACCACCAGCGCGCTATCGTCGGGCGCATGGTCGGGCGAACCCCAGATACGCCGCAACGCAGCGGCGCTGGTGTTTGGGGCGCCCAGGTCGAGCATCTCGCAGGTGTTGATGAGATCGGCGACGACGGGCGCATCTTCGAGGCGCGCGGCGCGCATGGTATATCCTGCTGGTAGCATGGTTCTCCGCTTTCATCAGCAGCCGCACGGCGCGCTAGCCTTGCGCCGCTGGCCCGTGGTCGCGCACGCGCGTCGTCAGGATGTCGAGCGCGTGGGGCAGGGCGGGCATGACCGCGCCGAGACACTCACGCACGCCTTTCGGGCTGCCGGGCAGGTTGATGATGAGCGTCGCCCCGCGCATCCCCGCGACCGCGCGCGAGAGCATGCCGAATGGCGTGTGGCGCAGGCTCTCCGCGCGCATCGCCTCGGCGATGCCCGGCGCCTCGCGGTCGAGCGTGGCGCGGGTCGCCTCCGGGGTGATGTCGGTCGGGCTGAGGCCCGTGCCGCCCGTCGTCAGGATGAGCTGGAGCTTGCGCGCATCCGCCCACTCGCGCAGCATGCGCTCGATGGCGTCGCGGTCGTCGGCGACGACTGCGCGCGCGGCGATCTGCGCACGCAGCGGCTCAGCCTCGACCAGCTCGCGGATAACCTCGCCCGACGTATCTTCACGCGCGCCCGCCGCGCCCTGCGTGCTGATTGTCAGGATGCCAACCTGATAGGCGGTCTCCATGCTGCTGCTCCTCCTCCTTTGCGTGCGATTGCCATATCCCCTCTAAGGTGTAGCCCACAGCCGCGGCTCAGCGCAAGCGCCACGCGGCGCGCGCGTGATAGGCTATACGCTGGGAGCGCGTAGCGCACAGACGACGACGGAGGGAGCGCACGATGGCCTCACAGCCCAGCATCGCCGTGGTTGGCAGTGTCAACATGGATGTCGTGAGCGTCGTGGCGGCGTTCCCGCAGCCTGGCGAGACGGTTCACGCGCGCTCGACCGCGTTTCACAGTGGCGGCAAGGGCGCCAATCAGGCGGTGGCAGCCGCAGCCGCTGGCGCCGCAGTCGAGTTCATCGGCGCAGTGGGCGATGACGCTTTCGCCGAGCCGCTCGCCGCCGGGCTGGCCGGGCGCGGTGTGGGGATCGCGGCGCTGGCGCGCCAGCGGACGACCTCTGGCCAGGCGTTTATCACCGTGGACGCCGCTGGCCAGAACACTATCATCCTCGCGGCGGGCGCGAACGGGCAGGTGACGGCGCGCGAGGTCGAGGCGGCGCGGGCGCCCATCACACGGGCCGATGCCCTGCTGACGCAGAACGAGATTCCCTGGGAGGCGACGTTCGCCGCGCTGGCGCTGGCGCACGATGCAGGCGTGCGCGTGATCGCCAACCCAGCGCCAGCCTTCGAGCTACCTGGCGCGACGTACCCGCTGATAGATGCGCTGATCCTCAACGAGATCGAGGCGGCCACACTGACGCAGCGCGCAGTGGTGAGCATCGCCGACGCCGAGCGGGCCGCCGCAGAGCTGATCGGGCGCGGCGCCCGACCAGGTGATCGTCACACTGGGCGCGCTCGGTTCGCTCTCGCTCGATGCCGCCGGGCGACGCATCGAGACGCCAATCTTCTCCGTTCCTGTCGTAGACACGACCGCTGCTGGCGATACCTTCATCGGCATGTACGCGGTGGCGGCGGCGCAGATGGAGCAGACGCAGGCGCTGCGCTTCGCTACGGCAGCCTCGGCGCTGGCTGTCTCGCGTCCCGGCGCGCAGGAGAGCATCCCCACGCGCGCCGAGGTCGAAGCGTTTTTGCGGCAGGCTGGCGGTTGAAACCGCGCCTGGATGGCCTGCGGGCCGCAAAGTCCGCCTGCGCGGACTGGGACTCGGCGGCGTCGGTGAGTACACGAAGTTGACCACTCCCCACGGCTAAAGCCGGGGGATTCCTGGGCTGACCACTGCCTGGCGGAGACAAGCCCCGTTTGGTCTTACACGGTCATTGGTGGACTGGTTTTCACCACCGCTCCACAGGCGTAGATTTCCGCAGGCCCTGCGGTATGGCAGTAGTCTACCACACAGAAAGGAGACGGCGCTTCCTCCCCATGCCTCAAGCCAGGGGTATCCGCGCCGGAGATGTGATGAAGACGGGATTAGGAGCAACCGTGCGTTAGTCGAGGTAATCCTTCAGGCGGCGGCTGCGGCTGGGGTGCCGGAGCTTGCGCAGCGCCTTCGCCTCGATCTGTCGGATGCGCTCGCGGGTCACGCGGAACTCTTTGCCCACCTCTTCGAGCGTGCGGCTGCGGCCATCGTCCAGGCCGAAGCGCAGGCGCAGGACCTCCTGTTCGCGCTGGGTGAGGCTACAGAGCGCGTCTTTCACCTGCTCCTTGAGCAGTTGATGGCTGGCGGCCTCAGCGGGGGCCAGCGCGGCGTGGTCTTCGAGGAAGTCGCCGAGGTGACTATCGTCTTCCTCGCCGATGGGGGTCTCCAGGCTGACCGGCTCCTGGCTCACTTTGATGATCTCACGCACCTTCTCTGGCGTGATCTGCATCTCGGCGGCGATTTCCTCAGCGGTTGGCTCGCGCCCCATCTCTTGCAGCAGGCGGCGGCTCGTGCGAATCAGCCGGTTGATCGTCTCGACCATGTGGACGGGAATACGAATGGTGCGCGCCTGATCGGCGATGGCGCGCGTGATCGCCTGGCGAATCCACCAGGTGGCGTAGGTGGAGAACTTGAAGCCCTTGGTATAATCGAACTTCTCAACCGCGCGGATCAGTCCGATATTGCCCTCTTGAATCAGGTCGAGCAGGTTCATGCCCCGCCCGATGTACTTCTTCGCGACGCTTACCACCAGGCGCAGGTTCGCCTCGGTCAGTTGGCGCTGGGCTTCTTCCGCATCATAGAGCGCGCGCAGGCTCTGCTCAGCTGCGGGGCTTCTCGCGCTCTGCCTTGCCGCGTTCCATGCGCTTCGCAAGCGAAATCTCTTGCTCGGCTGAAAGCAACGGCACGCGACCAATCTCGCGCAGATACATACGGACAGGGTCATCCAGACTGCTATCCAGTTCGGCGGTCAACGCGGTGATGCTTTCGCGCAGATCGTCCCATTTGTGGCTCCCGGTCGTACCGAGTTCATCTTCCGGCCCTGGCATACTCCAGGCATCTTTGGTCGGGTCCAACGGGTCGACTGCCATAGGCCCTTCCTGTAGCAGATACACGTCGTCGAGTGTCTCGTCGTCCGTCTCGGCCAACTCATCGTCGGCATCATCCGCACTGGCCTCAGCTGGCTCATTCGGTGGCGCATGCCGAGCCGATGGGGTCACTGTTGGCCGTAGAGGTGATGCGAAACCAAACGGCAGATCACCGACTCGCTCACCTTTTTCACCCGACGCCTGTGATGTCTCCACGGCGCCTACTGTATGTAACGCGCCGAAGCCATAAAAAGAACTCTCACCGCCCGCTTCCAGGGATTCCTGGCTGCGCGTCACAACGTCCGCTGCCCACTTCAGCGAGCCAGAAAGGTCGTCGGACCCTGCGATGTAGGCTGATGTGGAGGTAAAATCGCCTCTGATCGGCCACTCCGCGCTCTGTGGCTCCATCGGACCGAAGACCCGCGCCTCACGCGCGTCTCGTTTCCGTTTGACCATTTCGCCACAATCCTCCTGCGAATGTCGAGCCTGGGCGCCAGCGCCAGCAACCCTGCGTGCTCTACGTGATCCCGAATGATGCCTGAATGATGCTTGAATAACGCCGAAAATGCTCCCCAGCGTCACGCCTGATTACAAGGAATGACGTTTGAGCGTATGTTTGCCTGGCTTGCCGGCCCCACCGGAGCTGGCTGTGTCTATCGCCCGTCTCTGCACGAGCAGTTGTTGCTTGCGTGTCAGCAGGGTTCGTAGCGATTCCTCATCGCCAGCCTGTTCTGCCTCACGTTGCAATGCGTCTAGCTCGGCCATCTCGTCTTTGAGGCGAAGGCTCTTCAGCCGATAGGCCGCCTCGCGCGCATCCTTTACCAGATGTGTCGCGTCGCGCTCGCGTTCAGTGATCTCCTCACGCGCCTGCTCTGCTGCAGTGCGCAGCAGGGGATGCAGCGTGGTGAGGAAGTCGTCCGCGGCCAGGGATGGGCCGCTGCGAGACGCGCCCGCAAGAGCGTCGTAGAGTGCGCGCAACTCCGGTGTTGTAAAGTCGCGCCCGTCGAGAATGGCGGACACTTCAGCCCAGGTCGAGGGATACTCCAGCGCCAGGCCGAGGCAGTACCCTTCGAGTGTTTGCTCGGCCAGCAGCGCGTGATCGCTCCATCCCCCTGATGCGCTGGACGAACTATACCCCCGCCTCGGACGCTCAAGGGCCGCTTGGCGGTACTTTCCTCCTAGCGCGTCGTCGCTGGCGTCGCCGTCAGCGCTGGCCTCGCCCTCATCCGCAGCGAGCGGGGCGGCCTCGTCCTGCTGGCGCTGGCGAGCGACGCGCGTTTCGCGGTCAAGACGCTGGCGTGTCAGCGCCAGGTCGCGCCGAAGCTCGATTTTGTCGAGTCGCAGCCGCTGCGCCAGCCGACCGACATACTCGTCGGCCAGCGTGCGATCACGCGCCTCGGCGATGACGGGCAGCAGGCGCTTGCGCGCTTCCGCCTTGCCTTGTGGTGTGTCGAGCGCCAGGTCTGCTGTCTCGGCCTCGATGAGAAAATCAATCAGCGGTTGCGCCTGTTCGACGGCGGCGCGCCAGCCAGCGGGGTCGCGGCGCACGAACTCGTCGGGGTCCTCGTGCGGTGGCAGGCGTGCGACGGTGATCTCGGCGTCCACCTGTTCCTCGAAATGCACCAGGCCCTTTGGCTCACCCTTACGATTGGTTGGCGCGCCCGGCGCCGCCACTGGCACGGGCACAGCTACGTGGTCGAAGGCGCGCTGCGCCACACGAATGCCGCGCACCGTCGCCGACTCGCCCGCTGCGTCAGGATCGAGCGCCAGGGTCACACGGCGTGTCAGCCGCTTGATGGCATGGACGTGCTTCTCGGTCAGCGCGCTGCCGATGACCGCGACGACATTGCGGAAGCCATGCTGATAGACCACGATGGCGTCCATGTAGCCCTCGACGATCACCACGCGCTCGGCGCGGCGGATGGCCTCGCGAGCGAGGTCGAGGCCAAAGAGCGTCGCGCTCTTGTCGAAGAGCACGGTCTGCGGCGAATTGAGATATTTCGCGGGGCCACCGCCCAGATCGCGGCCACCGAATGCGACGGTCTGCCCCGCCTGATTGCGGATAGGAAACATCAGGCGATTGCGGAAGTAGTCGTAGAGCGCGCTGGCCTGCCCCTGAGTATTCTGCTCGCGCTCGCGCGAGAAGCCGTTCTCCATCAGCTCTTTTGGTGTGTAGCCCTGGCTGAGCAGGTATTTCGAGAGCAGATCGCCATCTGGCGCATAGCCCAGCCGCCAGGTGGCGATGGACTCATTGCTGACGCCACGCGAATCGAGGTAGGCGCGGCAATATTGCGCGGAGGGCGATTGCAGCAGTTGCGCATGAAACCAGATCGAGGCCGCTTCGTTGAGGGCGCGCAGCCGCTTGCGCGCTGATCCCTCCGCCACCTCGGCGCTGGTGGATTCAGTGTAGCGGCCACGGTCGAGCGTGACTCCAGCCTTCTCCGCGAGCAGCGAGAGCGCGTCGATGAAGTCGAGGCTCTGCGTTTTCTCGGTGAAGGTGATGAGGTCGCCGTGCTCATTGCAGCCGAAGCAGCGCCAATGTCCGTCGGGGTAGACATAGAAGGAGGGGGTGCGCTCGCCGTGAAACGGGCATAGCCCACGCCACGCCTTGCCCGACTTCTTGAGCGGGACCACGGCGCCGATCTCTTCGACAATATCGAGCTTCTGCTTGACGCGCTCGATAACGCTGGTCGCCTCTGCCGCCATAGTGTGGTGAGTTTAACCCCCTGCGCCTCGCGCACGCTGGCGATTCGCTGGCGGATGGCGCCAGATACCAGGCGATCAGTACGGTGAACTGATCGGTTCGGTTACATCAAGCCACGGGAATCGGCGGCGCGCAAGATGGCAGTGGCGTCTGCCGCCTAGCTGCCAGGGTGATTTTCGTGCGAACCGATGCGGCGCACGATGCCAACGGTCAGCGCGATGGCGCTGAGACCCATTGTCAGCCCGGCGCACATCCAGAGCGCGCGCTCAGTCCAGGCGAGTGGCTGCTGCGCGGCGCGGCGCGTGGCGAGGCTTTTCACGCTCATCACGATGCGTCCGCGTGGCGTCACGATCTCGCCTGCGGCGGGGCCAGCGCCATACGCGCGGCCTGGCTCATCTTCAGCGGCGGCGTAGATCTCATCTGCGAGGTGCGCGCAGGTGGCGCGTGCGATAAAGCTGGCCGACTGCGAAGGGACATCGCCCACTTCGGGCAGCTCGGCGCCGTTGAACACGAAACGATAGGCGGCGACGGTGTGACTATCCTGCTCGACGAGATCGAGCGAGCCGGAGCCAGTAATAGCGCCCGATGGCCCATACCCACGGATATCGAGGGTCACATAGGCGGGTCGTCGCGCTGGCTTCATGCGCAGTGTGATGGTGTAGGGCTGGCGCTGCTGCCCCAGACGCAGGCGCGCCTCATAGGTGGTTTCTCCATCTGCGTTGGCGGGGCCAAACTGGATGAAGCGCTCGCAGCCTGGGATGGCGCGAGCCAGAGCGTCGGGATTCGTGAGCGCGGCGAACACACGCTCGATGTCGCCCGGAAATGTATAGGCGCCTTCGACGCGCATACCGTTCTCCTGAATGATGAATGTGCTGACGTTTCAGAGCGAGCGTCTTCGCTGGCGAATCGCTGGGCGCGACGCGACGTGTGTGTCGTCGCGGCCCGCTGTTCGCCTCACACTGGCGCCGTGTGAGGACCACCTCATGGTCTCGCCGAAAGTCATCGGCGCACAGGCAAGTATAGCGCACTCTGCCGCGAGACGCTACACTGCCTGGACCACAGATCGCCTTTCTACTGGCTACTATGCTGAGCGTGCGCTATCCCCCAATAGTCACATAGCAACCGATTATTGTGTACAGTTAGCCGCATCGGGTGTATCACAGGCTGTAACGCTGTATGTTTTGGACTATTGACATGGCTGCGGTTGTCTGAGTCAGAGCGATTTACTCGCCAGGCAATCGCGCATGGCAATAGTGAATGCGACCGATGCGCTGAGCCTCAGCGCCAGCCAGGAGGAGACCCCATGCGACAGCTTATACGGCTTCCGCGGCGCGCCAATCGTGGCCAGGGCCTTGTGGAGTATGCGCTCATCATCGCCCTTGTGGCAGTGGTGGTTATCGCGGCGCTCGTACTGCTTGGCCCGGCCATCTCCAGCATCTTCGTGAACATCAATAGCGCGATCTAACTCATCTCGTCGGCTTATGGCCAACGCACGCCTGCACATAACGACGCGCCAGAGAGACAAATCTCTGGCGCTTCGTTATGTCTTGCGTCGCGTGGCGCAATTAGCGCCCGCGATTGAGACGATTGTTGAGGATGATGGAGGATGTGGTCAACACGATGATGTTGACGATCCCTACACAGATGAACCCAAAGCCAAATGTGGCGACGCCGATAAAGAAGCCAACGACATCCCAGATGATGCCGCCGATGAGCAGAAACAGCCCGGTCGTCGTGAAGCCGCTCATGAGCCAGCCGATGCCGAAGAAGCCGAAGAGGCCAGCAATCGCTTCGATGACAATCGGCAGACTTGAACTGGGGCGCGCCGCCATCATTGGCGCGACAGGCGCATAGCCAGGCGTGGCGGATGGCGCTGGCGGATAGGGCGCAGGCGGCGCATAGCTCGGCGCTGGCGGGTATGCCGCAGCGGGCGGCGCGGTAGGCGTCATCTGCGGCGCAGGCTCGGCTGGCGCAGCTTCGGCTGGCGCAGCTTCGGCGGGAGTCTCAGCCACTGGCACAGGTTCGACAGCGGCAGCGGGAGCTTCCGCCGCTGGCGCAGGCTCGGCAGGAGCAGCCTCATAGGCAGGCGCAGCGGGCGCCACGGGCGTCTGTGGCTCTGCCGCGCCAGGCGTATAGATCGGTGGGGTAGCGATTGCCTCTGGCAAAGAAGCGTAAGCAGGCTCCGGCGCAGGGGTTGGCTCTGGCTCTGGCGCGCTCGCCGCGATCGGTTCCGCCGCCATCAGGTCGGCGGCGACTGGCGCTTCCTCGATGGCATAGGCGGCGACGACTGGCTCCGTGGCCTCGGCTACCGGCTCCGAGGCGTCGGCAGGCGTTTCATCAGCCGCAGGCGCTTGAGCCACCGTATCCGCCTCAGTGGCGGCGTCATCGAAGGTAGCTGGCGCTTCGGCTGGCTCATCGGCGGGCATCTCATACATCGAGGCAGTCGGCTCGGCCACCACTTCTGCCACTGGCTCAGCCACCGGCTCATCAATCGCTTCTGCGACCGGCTCAGTGACCATTTCAGTCACCGGCTCATCAACCGCTTCTGCTATCGGCTCATCAACCGCTTCTGCGACTGGCTCACCGACTACCTCGGCTACTGGCTCGTCGGGCGTTTCTTCCGGCGCATAGCTCGATGCCTGATAGGTAGGCGTCAGATCGCTGACTGCCGAGGGTTCATCGACTGGCGCTGCCTCGTAGGCAGGCGTGGCGTCTGCGATAGGCGCGGTGGTGGGATCGAACGATGGCACTGGCGGCGCGAACACTGCGCTTTGGGATGGGTCTGTCGCAGTCATGTCCGCAGGCGCTACGATTTCACTCACTGCCACACTCTCAACCACAAGTCCGTCGTCAGCCGCAGCGTCAGCCCCGGTTTCATCAGCCGTGGCGTCGGTCGCGGCGTCTGCCTGGGCATCAGTTTGGGTCACGTCTTCGTCTACGACTGCCGTAGTGGTTGCTTGAGCTTCATCAGCCGAGGTAGGCTCGTCACTCGGGTTCACCGCCTGGGCGGACATGTCGGCGTCCGCGTCGGCTGGCTGTGAGGCTGCCGCAGCCGCAGCCGATGCCGTGGGAGCGTCTCCAGCGGGCGCGACGCTTTCGAGCGTCGGCTCCCCATCTGTTCCCGCCGGAGAAACTGGGGCATCGGGATCGAATGGATTGTCCAAGGTGTCTCCTGTTCTCGAGTACTGATCTGCACAGAGATCGGTGGGAGAGATGGCTGCGCAATCACCCGCCGCGCGACGGGCGCGATGAGGACTTCACCAGCGAAGCGCCTGGGGCAGCGTTCGACACTGCTCACAGCGCATACACAACCAACCATAGTACGATGCAATCGCCCGTATTCTATCACAGGCTGCCTGAGACCCATGTGCTGCGGCGCTTTTGCGGCGTGGCGCACGCTAGAGTTCGCGTATCTTCGCCGGGAGCTGTGCCAGCGCCGACCCCCAGTGGGCCTCGCGCGCGGGCCGCCACGCGGCGCGGTCGCTGTGTGTCACCTCTGCTCGCAGCAGACCACCGGGCGCGCACAGATCGAGGCTGATGCGCCCTGGGCGGGTGAGCGGATGCCGGATGACTCGCGCCGCGATGGGTTCGCCTGGCTGACGCGCCGCCACGACATAGGCGTACTTCTCATCTTCGTAGGGCGCGTCGCCGCCCTTGAGCTGGCGATGGAGCCGCGAGCGCGCCAGCCGCTGCGCGAAGTGGCACCAGTCGCCTGGTTGCATCGGGCAGGCGTCCATGTGGGGGCATGGCGCCACGATCTGCGCGCCTGCGTCGATCAGCCACGCCCGCGCCTCGCGGATGGCCGCAAAGCCGGCGGGCGTTCCCGGCGCGATCAGCGCAAGCGCGCCGCCGCATGCCGCCCACAGCCGCGCGACCAATGGCAGGCGCGCCGCATGCGGAAGCTCGTTCAGGACATAGGAGCTGAGGCAAAGATCGAATGGCGCGCCCGCCAGCGATTCCCCCTCGGCGGTGAGGTCCACCTGGCGCCAGGCGACCGCGCAGGCGCTGGGCGCTTCGGCCAGCAGGCGCTGGCCGAGGGCGATCATGCGCTGGTCGGCTTCGAGCAGGGTCGCCTGCGTGAGCGTGGGCCAGATCGCGCTCGCCGCCCAGGCTGAGGCGCCAGGGCCAGCCCCGGCGTCGAGCAGGGTCGCCGGGCGCCATTCAGGCAGGCGTAGGCGCGCCTCTGCCAGCGCTGCCGCCAGCGCCGCATAGGTAGCGGGCAGGCGCGTGATGGCGTAGGCGGCGGCGGCGACGGGCGAGGTAATCGCCGCAGGGGCTGACCGATCTCCCTCCGCGCGATACGCCGCCGAGAGCGATGACGCGGCCTGCGCCAACGCCGCTTGCGGATAGTCCTGGGCGAGGTCGGTCAGCGCGAAGCGCAGCGCCTCTGGCGCATCCACTGTGGTTGCCTACCCGTGGCGCTCTTGCTGGGCTTCCCAGCAATCGCGTGCGGCGAACGCTTCTACCGCGTCTGCCCAATGGTATGGCTCGTAGAGCACGCGAACGGCGCCTGCGGTGGTGGTGTCGGGCGCGAGCCAGTGACCGCCGTTGTGGCCATCGAATTTGCACTCTATCCACATCCAGTAGCCCTGCGCCACGTGCTTTAACTCGAAGTCAGCCATCTCGAAGTGGCCGTCGCGGCTGCGTAACTTCATGCCTCGGTCGTGTTGCGCCATGCGCCCACTCCCTCCACTGTCGCGGCGCTCACTCGCGATGCGCCGTTGTCTCTGGGCCAGTCTATCATCGCGCGCCTGCGCCCACAAGCCTTCTCCTGGCGCGACTCGTCGGCTGTTGGGGGGAAATGAGGGGCGCGCGCCTCCGGCAGCCGCCCTGCGCGCGCCTGGCGTCCCCCCACTGAATGCCTCTCGCTGTGAAGCGCTATCGCTATGAGGCATAGCCGAGCGCGTGCATGCGCTCAGTCACGCGCGCAGCCTCGGCGTCGCCCAGCCGCTCATAGAGGGTCCGCGCCTGCTCGAAGCGTGCGCTGGCCGCCGGGACGCCACTCGCCGCCTCCACTTCGGCCAGCCAGACGAGCGCGTGCGCTGTCCTGCGCGCGTCGCCTGCCTGCTCGGCCAGCGCCAGCGCCGCGCCAAGCTCGTCGCATGCGAGCGTGGTCTCGCCGCGCTGCGCATCGAGCGCGCCCAGGCTGGAGAGCACATCGATCTGCGCGCTCAGGTCGCCCAGCTCGTGGGCCAGTTCCAGCGCCTCGATAAAGCCCGCTCGCGCCTGCTCCAACGCGCCTGCGCGCAGATCGATCAGCGCCAATCCATGACGCTCCAGATAGATCGCCTGTGGATCGGCGAGGGCGCGAGCGAGCGCCAGCGCCTCGGTGTACGCTGCGCGCGCGTCGTCGAGCAGGCCTGCCTGAGCATCCAGAATCGCCAGCCCATGCAGTTCGTCGCGGATAGTGGCTGGATCATCTTGCTCACGGGCGAGCGCCAGCGCCTCCGCGAAGCCTGCCCGCGCCTGCTCGATGTCGCCTGCCTGTGCGGCCAGCGCGGCGAGCGCATGCGCGCAATCGCGAATGGCTACGGGGTCAGCCTGCTCACGCGCCAGGCGTAGCGCCTCCGCGAATCCGGCGCGCGCCTGTGTCTGGTATCCCGCCTCTGTCTGCGCTACGGCAAGCTGGTAGCGCGCCCAGAGGCGTTCGCGCGGCTGCCCGGCTGCGTCCGCAGCCTCGGCTGCCCAGGTGGCGATGCGCAGCGCCTCATCGCGTCGCCCATGCGCGCGCCACGCCTCGCCCAGCGCCTCGGCGAGATCGAGCGTCAGGCGCCAGTGCTTGTGCGTGTAAGCCCAGGTGAGCGCGCCCATCAGCCCGGCAGCCTCAGCCTCCAGCCCAGCCATTCCCTCGTAGCCGCGATGGGCGCGCGCATAGGTTAGCCACCATTCGGCCATCGCTATGCCAGGCGCCTGCTGTATCGTGGCGTCCATCTCGCCCAGGCGCGACGCCACACGCTGGCGGACCTGCGCATGGAGTCGGAGCCGACCCGCCGCCAGCGCCTCGACAATCCCCAACCCAATCAGAGCATCCAGCGACTGCGCGGCCTGCCAGCGCCAAGCTTCCGCCGCGCCCGCCAGGGGTTGCGCCGGGGCTGCTACGGCTTCATCGAGCGCGACCCGCGCCACCTCCAGCGCCACCGCGCGCGGAAATGTTGCGCCCTCCACCAGTGTCAGGCCTGCCAGCGTGCGTTGGCGCTCTGGCGTGAGGGCCATCCAGAGGCGATCGATGCGGGCGTGCGCGCTTGCCACCACGCCGCGTGCGCTTTCAGCCTGAATCTCCGCCAGCGTTGTGTCGAGCGGCGTCTCGAAAACGCCGACCATCGCCGCTGTCAGGTCAATCAACAGGGGCAGGCCGCCGAGCGCCAGCGCCACCTGCGCCGCGAGTGACGCCTCCGCTGGCTGCGGTCGCTGCGCGTCGCGCAGACGCAGACGCTCGGAAAAAAGGCGTTCGGCGGCAGTGTCGGCGAGCGGGCCGAGCGCGCATGTGGCGACACGCGCGTCATCCAGCGGGCGGCGGGTGGTCAGCAGCAGCGTGACGGCGCCTCCGACGAGCGTGTCGAGCAGGGCGGCGCTATCGAGCGTTGGCTCAAGATTGTCGAGCGCGAGCAGTGTCGGCGCGCGGCTCGGCTCTCGCAGCGCGGCCATCAACTCGACGCGGCGCGCAGCGGGATCGAGCGCGGCGAGCGCGCGTTCTTCGCGCAGGGCGCGCGCCACGCGGGTGACAATTTCGTCTGATCCGGCGCCGCCGCTGAGCGTCTCGCAGGCTATCCAGATGACGCCGCCAGCGAAGAGCTTGCGTTCTGCCGCACGCGCTGCCACCTCGACCGCCAGCGTGGACTTGCCGACGCCCGCTACGCCGTCGCTGTGGATGCACAGCGAGATGCCCGTGGCCAGCGATGTGAGCGCGCGGTCAAGCTCCTCATCGCGGCCAATCATGTGCGCGACCCGTGGCGCGCCCTCTGGCGCAATGACGCCGATGGGCGCGCCGGGGGCCAGCGCGGCGATCACCTCGCCAGCGCGAGTCGCACGGCTGGTCGCGTCATGTACGATGGACGCCGTCGTTGCGCCGTCGAGCGGCCTCGATGCGGATGGCCGTCGGGCGAGTGTGGCGCGTAACCACCCCGTCACTGCGCCAGCGCGGCGTGGCCCATCGTCCAGCGCAGGATGCTGTGCGGCGCTGTCGGCGGGTTCGGGCGCGTTTTCGGGCGTCTCATCGTCATCCGCCATCAGCCCGCTGTCCTCCCAGGTGTTGCTCAGCGTCTTGCCGCAGCCATCCACGCATGGCTAGCGGGTGGGCGCCCAGCGGGCAGCATAGCAGAGTGGCGGAATGCGCTGCAAGCATGATAGCCCCGCTGGCAGGGTCTGTGAATGATCGCCGAGCTGGCGGCTGAAAGCCGCGCCCAGGGTCGGTCTGCGGACCGACGCGAAGCCCGCCTGACGCGGGCCAGGGCGCTGTGCTCCAGGCCGCGCAGGCGGCCTTTGCGGCCCGCAGGCCCGGTAGGCTGCGGGTTCACCTGCCCGCCCCGCTGTCTCGTCACGCGCCCAGCGATGAGATGAGCGCCACGACGAGGAAGACGGCGCCGAGGAAGATCAATCCCAGCACTGCCAGTCGCTTGGCGCGCGGCATCTCGGCCCAGGGGCGTGTGTCGCGCCAGTAGACGAAAAATGCCGCGCTGACGCTGAAAAAGGCGCCGCTGACGACATAGTCGCGCGTGAAGATCGCCGCGAGTCCGGCGAGCGCGAAGAACGCGCCGATGTACGGATTGAATGATTGCACCGGGGGACGTGACTGCGTATCCATGTGGGAGCTACTCTCGCTTGGCTGTATGCAGGTGTGTGGGCGCTCGCACGGGTTAGCGCCGCCGTATCAAGCATACATCAAGCATACCTCACACCGCGCCATGCGACGCCCAGCGCGCTTTCCGGCTGGATTGCTCGCTCTCTGTGGCGTTTAGTCCTGCGCTGGCGTGCGCGGGTTCGCGGCGTTCTGCGTGGTGGTTTGCGCGCCGAGTGTGGCGCTGGCAGCGGTCACAGCGTCGAGGAGGGTATCGATGCCAAAGGGCTTGAGCAGGAGCGAGCCATGGACCTGAGCGATCAGATCACCGGCTGGCTGCGCCATCGAGCCGACCGCCGCTGTCATGACGATGAAGCGATGTCGCGCGGCAAGTCGGGCATCCGCTACGATGGAGCGCAGCAGTTCGATGCCATCCATTCCCGGCATGAGCAGGTCAACCAGCGCGACCAGCGGTTGCGATGCGCTGGTGAGCGTAGCCAGCGCCGCGTGGCCGTCTGACGCTTCCAGCACGGCATAGCCAGCATCTTCGAGGACGAAGCGTAGCGTATCGCGTGTAGGCGCGTCATCGTCCGCAATCAGAATCGAAGGCATGCTCAACTCCCCTTGCCCGGCAAAACACCCACCACCACAGCGCCACGAAACGACCAGCCAGACCGAGGACGTCTCATCCGGTACCGGGAAAGAGTCGCCTCCACGCTTGAACTCAGGCGCATCGCGTTGACCCTGCCAGCATAGCACAAGACCACCCCGGAGGCAGCGCACACGACGGGCGCCATGCGCCCGGCGCATCAGTTGACCGAGGCGGCAATCTGGTAGGAGGCGGAGGTGTAGCTCGTTGGCGCCACGGGCGAGACGATCAGCGTGACATGACTGACATCACTGCCGAAGCTGAGGAAGTTCGCCGCCGCCTGCCCCGTGCTGAGGTCAACCGGCACACGCTGCACCGTTGGCGCTTTGCCGTTGGAGTGGTACACCACCGCCTGTACACTCCACGATTGCGGCATGGTGTTGTTGGTGCGCATCCAGCCATTGGCGACCCATCCGCTATCGGTTGGCGCATCACTGGAGTAGTTGACGGCGGGGATGCTCAGCGAATCCAGCGCGAAGCCCGCGTTATGCACGGCGTCATCGGTCACGGTCTCGAAGCGCAGGCGAAGCTGTGTGCCCGCGTAGGCGCTCAGGTCTACCGATTCCGGCGTCCACTGCGGCTGTGGCCCGCCGCCACTCACCCCGGTGATGCCGTAGCCTTCATTCTCGCCGTTCGGGTTCGCTGTGGTCGCCGAGGTCACGGGGAGCGATGACCAGGTGACGCCGCCATCCGCCGACGCCTCGACATAGGTGTAATCGAAGCCGGGTTCGAGATTGTACCAGGCGTCGAACGTCAGCTGGATCGGGCCTGCCGTCACGCTGCGGAGGTCCACCGTGCGGGTGAGGGTGGAATCCATGTTGTCGCCGCTGTTGCTCCACCATTCGGTCTGTGCGGCGCCATAGGGCGCATTGGGGATGATCGAGGTCGTCGGCGCGCCGTTGAAATCGAGGTTGAGCGTCAGCGGACTAGCGCCGAGGGTGTTTGGCTTGCGGAAGTCGTAGTAGGCGCTGCCATACTGCGCCAGTGACCCGGTGGCCAGGGCGTAGGGATAGCTGCTGACGGTGGCGGCGACGTGCGCCCGCTCGCCAGGGAACGCCTGATAGGAGTAGGCGCCGCTCGCGATGGTCGGATCGTTCAGCAGGTTGGCCGCAAGGAATTTGGCGTACACATCGGCGAAGCGGTCATGCGAGTGCAGATGCGCCAGCGCCTGATCGAACGCCTGCGGTACCTGGCCGCTGCTGGCCATCAGCGCGCGCAGCGCCGCATCTCCACCGTAGTGCTCGAAGAAGTAGTCCATAAAGGCGAAACCTGCGCCATAGCGGGGCAGGTTGGCCTGCGCGTCGTCGGTCCACCCGCTGACGAGCGGTGTCTGCGGCGCGTTGAAGTAGGCGCGCTCCAGTCCATCGGTTGGCAGGCCATTGAGTCGCTGCGCCAGCACTGACATCCCTTCATTGACCCACGATGGGTCCTGCGGTCGCGCCCACCAGTGGATCATATGCTGAAACTCGTGCGCGAGGGTGGCGTCGTAGTTGGCGCTGCCCGGGCGCGCGTCGCTGAGGTTCAGATAGATCATCTGCCGTTCGTTCGAGAAGGGATTGATCGCCGTTGGGTATTCATCTTCAGACGAGAAGTAGCCGCCGACCGGCCCCAGGTTGATCGCATTGAGCAGGGTGATGCGTGGTTGGTGATCGGGGCCGAGGCTCCACTGATCGCCGAACGCGGCGCGGTCACGCGCGTAGGTCTGCGCCTCGAAGAGGTCAGCCGACTGCTTGAGCGCAAGGTAGTCTACGACGGCGTCATCTTGCACGTAGACGTAGAGGTGCGGCGTCACGTAGTCAAGTCGCGCGTTGATCTGGTGGTAGCCCGACTGGCTCGTGTTGATGACCCAGAATTGGCGCTCCATGCCAACCTGCTCATCAGGCGGGGTCGTGGTGGCCTGGCAGGCGATGTGGCCTGGCTGATGGTTGGCGAGTCGCTGTGTCAGGGTGTACAGGTTGCGCACAGGACGCGCCGTCTGGCTGGCGAGCTGCGCGTTATAGGCTTCTATCGCCAGTGGATTGGTGGTCGTTGGGGGCGCGATGGTGGTTGTCGTGGTCGGCGCCGTCCACGCCGGACACCCCGGCCCGATGGGCTGCGGATGCGCCGACGACGCCCAGAATGAGGCGTTGCAGCCAGCCAGCGCGATGACCATCACAAGGAGGAGCGGCGTCAATCTGAATCGCCGTTGTCCCTGACCCATGACTGTTTCCCTCACTCGCCACGTTGCGACAAGCCTACGATACCGATGCGATTATAGCAGACTGCGCGGACTGTGTAACGTCCTGAATTCACCTCAGCGCACGATGCGACGGTCAACGAACCGTTGGCGCCGTCGTGCGCTACACTGCCGCATCGGCGAGGACTTCGGCGATGGCGCGCCGCGCAATCTCGGCGAGGGCGGGGTTGGTGTCCTGGTAGTAGGGGAGCGCGATCAGCCCGATGGAGAGCGCCCAGCCACGACCGCGCGCCCAACTCGCGTCATCGACCGCGAGCGCCGAGCGGAAGATGTCGCGGCTTGCGGCGGTGAGGAGCATCCACGCGACGATCAGGTCGCAGGCTGGATCACCGACACACAGACCGCCGAAGTCGATAACGGCGCTGAGCCGCCCCTGCTGGACCAGCAGGTTGAGCGGCTGCAGGTCGCCGTGAATCCAGATGGGCGGGCCACTCCACACAGGCGCCTGGAGGGCGGCCTCCCACGCTGCGGTCGCCGCGCTGGTATCGAGCGCGCCATCAAGGGAGGCGATGGCGGCGCGCGTTTCAGCGTCGCGCATGCTGAGCGGCTCGCCACGGCCAAAGTTGTGCTCGCCAGCGGGCGGCCCACCAGTCGTATCGATCTGCCGCAAGGCAGCGATGAAGCGCGCCAGATCACGCGCCGCCTGGCCCAGATCGGCGATATGCGCGACGGTCGCATCTTCGCCTGCGAGCCATCGGTAGACGGACCAGCGCGAGGGAAAGCCCTCGCCGGGCGTCCCCATCGCCAGCGGCGCCGGGATGGCAAGCGGTAGCAGTGGCGCGAATCGCGGTAGCCACTTGCGCTCTTTATCCGCTTGCCCGTCCGCTGGCTCGGTGGCCGAATGGATGCGTGGGAGACGTACAGCCATCTCGTGGCCGAGCCGATAGATCGTGTGAGCGGTTCCAGCGGAGTAGACTGGCTCGATGGTCAGGCGCGCCCACTGCGGGAACTGCGCGGCGAGCAACCGACGCACGAGCGCGGCGTCAGTGTCTAGCTCGTCGTCATGCATTTTGCCAGCGGACATGAACACCTTACGCTTTCGGGAAGTTGGCGCCGGTTGTGAGGAATCTGGAGGCGAACTATGCGAACATGGTACCACTCCCCACCGAGCAACGTCACGGGCATGCGCCCGCGCTGAAATGGATTGATTACACGTTCGGTGCGGTTGTTGGCGTTCGTGCGACCCTCACCCCCAACCCCTCTCCCAGAGGGCGAGGGGAGTGGCATTTCTCGTTCGCCTCGCGGGAGAGGAGTTGAGGGTGAGGGTTCTCACAAGAACAACGGCCATATCGGATTCGATATGAGAGGTTGCGGGTGAAGAGTTCCGCCGATGATACGCGCCACAAACCGCGCCAGATCACCGTCGTGCGTCCGGGCGCGCTGGGCGACACGTTATTGACACTGCCCGCGCTGGCGGCGCTACGGCATTGGGCGCCAGCCGCGCACATCACCTTTATCGCCCGCGCCGAGGTGTTGCCGCTGGCGCTTGCCAATGGTCTCGCCGACCGCGCCTGGCCGTGGGAGCTGCTGGACTGGGGCGCGCTCTTCGCCGCTGCCCCTGCGCCGCCGCTGACCGATCGCGCGCAGATGGAGCTATCCGGAGCGGATGTCGTCGTCATGTGGGCGCCGGACCCAGAAGGAGCCATCGCGGGCAGGCTGGCTGATCTCGGCGTGAGGCGGGCGCTCGTGGCGCCAGCGCTGCCGCCGGAGGATTCGCCAGCGTCGCTGCATGCCGCTGCCTGGCTGGCCGCGTCGCTGCGCCCGCTGGGTGTGGAGCAGACGCCGCGCGAGGCGCTGGCGCGGCTGACGCCGACGCTACGACCGCCTGCGGCAGAGGCGCCGCTGATCGATGCGCTGTGGCGTGAGTGGCGGGCGCCTGAGCGCGTGGTGGCGCTGCATCCGGGCAGTGGCTCGCCCGTGAAACGCTGGCCAGCCGGGCGCTTCGCCGAGGTTGCGCTGCTGGCGCGTGACGCAGGCTATGCGCCGCTGCTGCTGGCGGGAGAGGCCGATGAGCAGGCGCTGGCCGAGACGCAGGCGGCGCTCGCGCGGCTTGGAGCATCGGCGCTGGTGGCGCGCGGCCTGCGTGTGGCGACGCTGGCGGCGCTGCTGGCGCGCTGCGCGGGCTATGTCGGCTGCGACTCCGGCGTCTCGCATCTGGCCGGACTTGTTGGCGTTCCGACCGTCGCGGTGTTTGGCCCGACGGATCCCGCGCGCTGGGCGCCGCTTGGCCCGCATGTGGCCGTGGCGCGCGCGCCCGACGCCCGGCTCGATCACCTCGACGCCGCTCCTGTCTGGGCGGCGCTACGCACGCTGCTCGCGAACGACGCCCACGCATGAGGCGGCCCTGAGCTACAGAAGTACTACCAAACGACGCCTGCCGTGGCGTGGACCGCACGTCGCTGCTACACTAACCCGTGTGTCTCCGGCTGCATCATCAGACGCCCGGAGCGCGTGATCCAACCAGGCGCTACAGGCGACCGGCCATCTGTGGCGGCGGCGGCGCAGGGAACTGTACAGCATAGGGAGAGTCATCTACCCATGCCTGAAGGCATGGGCTTGCAGCTAGCCCGGAACGACAAAGCCGCCGCGTCTGGCCTGATGACCGAGGCCCGACAGCACCGAGATGCTGTCGCGAATGCGCCATCGGGCGCCTACGCCCAACATTTTACGCTGGCAACGATTTCTGCCAGCAACGCCACGCATGTTCGGTTGGGGAAGGCGCCGTGTGCAAACCGTTCGCTCCACCAAAGTGGAGTGCCTCAGCACACGGGCAGTCTGCCACAACACGCGAGAGACGGCGCTTACCCCTTGCCTGAAGGCTGGGGCCTCCGTGCCGAAGACAGGTGAGGGCAGCCGGGATGAGACGACCAAGCTCGCTCGATAGAATGGTTCGGAACTTCCAGCATAACTGGGAGACCAATCCGCAGTTTCGCGCCATGTGGAGCGGTGGACTGGGATTGACCATCATCGTCGTGATGTGCGCCTGTCTGGGCTTCGCCTTCACCTTTGCGAGCGCGGCGGCGGCCAGGATTTCGATCAGCACGCCCACCACGTCATTCTCCGCGCAGTCCAATGGCACCGCCCAACCGGGCAGCGTTGATAGCAATGTCACCTTCCCCACACAGACCGTGCCGCCCTGGGGCGCGCAGAATATCCCGGCGGGTGTCCCGATTCCGCCCTCGCTGACGCCCGCGCCCTCGCCCACGGCGCTGCCCACGGCGACGCCCGTTCCCACCGCCCCTGGCGGCGGCGGCGGTGGCGGCGGCGGCGGTGGTGGCGGGACCGTAACGATTACGGGCGCGACGCTCAAGGGTGGCACGCAGGGAACCATCTCAGTCCATACCTCTGTGCCCAGCGTGCAGGTCGAGGCGAATATCAACTGGCCCAATGGCGCGAACGCTTTTCCCGCAGGTACCGCGACCACTGATGGGAGCGGCAACGGCGTGATTACCGTCACGGTTCCAGTAGGCTGCTCCGGCAATGCGCAGGTTTGGATTCAGTCAAATGGATCGGGGAGCGTGCGCCTCCCAGAGCCGTGCACCCCTTAGCGCGGTAAGTCGCTCAGCGCCCGCTAGCCCACCGACGGCTCCTCACCTGTGGTGACGGTGTAGCGCATCACCATGCGGGCGCGGTCGGCGGGCGTCACTTCCACGAAGCCCGCCTGGCGGAAGGTCGCGGGCGAACCCATGTAGGTGTAGAGGCGCGCATCGTGCGGGACGGGGTAGCCCTCGATGATCGTCGCGCCCTGCGCGCGGGCGTATGCGACGGCGGCGTTGAGCAGGCCAAGCGTGGCGCCCTGCCGTCGCGCCTGGCGATCGATGAAGAAGCACGTCACCGACCACACCGGGCTGTCGTCAACCCGCGCGAGGGCACGAGAGCGTTCCAGCGCGCCGAGCGCCTCACGCGGCGCAATGGCGACCCAGCCAACCGGTTCGCCATCCAGATAGGCCAGCACGCCCACCGGCGCATCTTCTTCGACCAGGCTGTCGAGCGTCGCGATGCGGCTCTCCTTCGTCGAGCGCTGATACTCCGCGCTTGTCAGGCGCCAGCGCATGCACGAGCAGTAGCGAAACTTGCCGTGGCGCGCTGAGAAACGGGCCAGGTCGGCGTGGCGCTCGCGGGTGACGCTGTGATATTCCAGCATGCCGTCTCACCCTGCGCCGTGCAGCCCGGCGGCCAGCATATCTGTGCCAGACCACATGCGCTGGAGGTCGCCAACCGCCTCGGCGGGCGACATCACCGCTGGCTGCGAGCGATTGTGGTCTTTGGTCGGGCGGAAGCGCACGCTGACCAGCTTGCCCGCGCGCCAGTAGAGGTGCAGCAGCATCCCCTCAAGTGTCTCCTCAGACCAATCCTGATCAAAGACGAAATTGCCCATCGAGTAGATGATGAGCTTGCCATTATACTGCTCGATGGCCTGTGTCCAGTGGGGGTGGTTGCCCAGCACCATATCCGCGCCCGCGTCAATCGCCGCGCGCGCCACGCTCTGCTGATAGGTGGTCGGGTCTTTGGTGTATTCGATGCCCCAGTGGAAGTAGGGGATCACCAGGTCGGCGCGCTGGCGCGCCGCCGCGAGATCGGCAGGCAGCGTGTCCACGTTGATGGGGGCGAGCCCCCAGCTCGTCTCACTGGCGTACGGCCCCTGCGGCAGAATGTTGTCATAGCTGAGGATGGCGATGCGCGTCCCCTTCACCGATTTGATCGCGGGCGTGGTCGCCTCGGCCAGTGAATCGCCGCCGCCGCAGTGCAGGATGCTGGCATTCTGGAGCAGTCTGCGCTGGTCGGCGAAGACGGTCTGCCCCTCGCCATTCGCGTGATTGTTGGCGAGGGTTACGATGTCGAAGCCTGCGTACACCAGTCCATCGATGCCTTTCGACGGGCAGATGAAGGTGAATGTGGAGGGATCGGATGGTGGCGCCACGAGGTCTGTGACCATGCACTCCAGGTTGGCCACGCGCAGATCGCCCTGCGCCAGTTCATCGTGGATGGCGCGGTAGGGGAAGCTGAAGTCGTTGCGCGCCAACATCTGATTCAACACGCCACGTCCCAGCATGATGTCGCCGACCGCGATCATATCGAGCGTCTGCGCGTCGCTGGCCATCACCGTGTGCGCCGCCACGCTCACCTTCGCCGGGTCGCAGCCCTTCTTCGCCAGCGCGTCCGCGACGTGGAGGCGCAGCGTGAGCGACCCCAGGCCGCCTTTCGTCGCGTCGCCGCGCCCCTGCGCCGGGAAGACGCCATCTACGCCGACGTGGTGGATGGACCAGTCGAGCGCCTCGGTGGGCAGCGCCGCTACCGCCCCCGGCGTTGTCCGCAGCGCATCGAGCAGCGCGCTGATGCTGGGCAGCCGCGTCGCCCCAGCCGCCAGTGTCACTCCTGGTGGGGTCGGCAGACCAGCGAGCGTGAAGACGCGCGTGGGCAAGCTGTAAGGAGCGCCGACCGCGCTCCAGTCGCCGATGGCGCCGCTGAGCAGCCCCTGCGCCTGCGCCAGCGTGACCCCTTCCACGGGAACGCGCAGGTGGGTCGCCAGCGCAATCGCGCTCACGCCGATGGCAGCGCTGGCGGAGTAGCCCGCTGGCGCTGCGCCGAAGGTCAGTACGAAGTCTGGCGCAGGCGTCGGGGAGGCGAGCGGGTAGGCGAGTGCGACACCACCATGCCCGCTGAGTGTCTCGGCGACCGCTGTGGCGAGGTCACTGGGGACAGTCGCATCAGCGTAGACCGGCGCTGGCTGCGTCAGGATGAAGCCAGCGTCCCTTGGCGCGCTGACGCTGCTGGTCGCCGCGAACGGCGCGCAGCCAGCCACGACGACCGTCGCCGCAGCCGCTACCACAAACTCGCGCCGTGTCAGCGCACGCTGCGACGCCTGGGGCCGCTCGTCTTGCCGCGTATCATGCGCCACACCGCGCCCTCGTCGCTTCGCCATTCCCACCGCGCCTCCTGGTTGCCGTAGTCATCGCCGACCTGCGGGATGCGTTCGTTCTGCGGTGTATAACGAACGGCGACGCGACCTGGGACCGGCGCCGGGAAGCTCGTCTAGCGCTCGTCGTCGTCGTGGTAGAGCGGGAGCTGATCGAGGGCCTCATCGGTCAGCTCGACATGCGCCACGCCATCTTCAACGGACGCGATGGCCGCGACTGGCACGACCACCAGCCGATCACCCAGCGCCTTGCGCCGGATGACCAGGCCCGTGACGCGCTGAGACGCCGCGTCGGCCAGCGTGCGCTCGACGACGCCGATTTCCTCATGCGGGGTGACACGCCAGACCGGCGCGTTGGCAGGAATCGCGGCGGAGCCAGGCGCGAGGTCGAGCGTGATCTCCTCGGTGTCCGGGATGTAGGGCGCGGCGCCCAGCCCGAACGCCGACGCGAGATAGTTGACCAGCTCGCCCACACGAAAACGCCGCGCGCCAGGCTCGACCGGAGCGTCGACATACTGATGGCGCTCGAACAGGGGCAGCTTGAGAAACTCCGCCGTGTCGCAGGTCAGGATCACGCCATTCTCGTTCACCTCGCGCGCCAGCGCCACCGGCGCCGTGCGGTCGCGTGGCTTGTCCATGCCGCCAGCCTCCAGCAAGTCGCCGAGGTTCGCGCCGGGGTCTACGACGAGGCCCGTGACGACGAGATCAGTCCCGGTCACGACGATGCGACTCAGGGTTCCGATCTGCTTGCCATCGCTGCTGAAGACGCGGGCGCCAATGCGCAGTTGCTCGATCATCGTGTTTCCCCCAGTTGCGCCCAGCCGCATCGCGCAAACTAACGAAGCGCGCGCCGTTTGCGCTGGCGTTGCGCCGCCTTCGCTCGGTCATAGGCCTCGTCGTGCTCGGTGCTGTAGGCGTCATCACTCGTTGCGGTGCGGCCCTTCCCATTCGCATTCTTCGCGGCGGCGGTGGCTGCTGTGTAGCGCCGCTCAGCGCGTGTGTGTGGCTTGCCGATACCGGGAATCTGGCTGGCGTTGTTCTTCTTGTTCCCCCCGCCGTTCCCATTGGAGGATGAGGAGCCGCGCGTCGTGGTGTTGCGTGAGGCGCTCCACATATCGCGTGGGAAGAAGCCCAACCGATTGAGCAGGATCCAGAGGCCGAGGATGAGGACGACGTTGATCAGAAAGAACCACGTCAGCCAGCCCGCGCTTGCCCCAAAAATCGGCTGATTCAGGTTGAGTTTGAACTGGAGATTGGCGTAGTCGACCAGATAGGTCAGCACCTCCGCGACGAGAATGAACGTCACCGAGCCGACGATGAAGCGCGTGGTGCTGGAGGTCTGTTTGCGGAGGCCTGGCCCGCTGCTCCTTGGGAAGAAGAATCCCGCGACGCGCTGGCCCAGCGATGGGCTTGCGCCCTGCTGTGGCGCTACGCCCGTGTTCGGCGTCTTTGCACTCGATTTCGTGTCAGCCATGCTCGTCGCTCCTGAGGGGATGATGAATGTTGGTTGGTAGGGTTCAGCATGGGCGTCGTGAGCGTCAGCCAACCATCTGCGGGTCACGTCGCGCGGTCAATTGAGTATACGCCTCTGCCCGCGCGAACGCCAGCGATTGCGGCATCTGGCGTCGTCCGCATGCGCGGGCGCAGCGCGCTAGCGGGGGTCTGGCGTGCGTGGCGCACGCTGTTCATCCAGCGGAGCAGGCTCGAGGCTGGCTGGGCGGAAGCTGGAGCGCAGTGTGCGCCGTTGCGCCAGCGGGTTAGGCTCGCGCGCCTCCAGGCTGGCCGTCTGGTGGGGCAGGTTGATGTGTGGCTCCGGCAGGCTGGCCGTCAGATGACGCTGTGGCGGCTCCGGCGCGTCGGCAGGGGGATTGGCTGCGAGCGCCGCTTGCAGGGCGCGCAGGTCGGAGTGCAGTTCGGCCGCCGAGGAGTAGCGCTGGTTCAGGTCGCGCGCCATCGCTATCGCAACCAGCCGCTCCAGTTCGGGCGGCGCGGTTGGCTCGAGCTGGCGCAGCGGCGTCGCGGCGCCGTAGAGGATGGCGTCGCTCATCTCTGTGAGCGTCTGGCCGCGATAGGGGCGCTGGCCGGTCAGCATCTCATACATGCTCACGCCGAGCGCGTAGACATCGGAGCGGCCATCCAGCTTGCGTCCCAGCAGTTGCTCTGGCGACACGTAATACAGGCTGCCGACGACGGTTCCCGCGCGTGTGATGGCGTCCATCCCATCGATGCGCGCCAGCCCGAAGTCGAGCAGCTTGACCCGCCGCCAGCGGTCCACCAGCATGTTCTCTGGCTTCACGTCGCGGTGCACCAGCCGCCCTTCGAGGTGGGCATAGGACAGCGCGTCCGCCGCCTGCGCGGCGATCTCGACGACCTCGCCCCAGGGCAGGCGCTTGCGCTCGCGCAGCATTTGGCCGGCGGTCACGCCCGGAAAATACTCCATGACGAAGTAGATGTGCTCGTCTTGCCGACCCGACTCATAGACGCGCACGATATTCGGGTGATTGAGTCGCGCCACGACCTCCGCCTCACGCATAAATCGGGTCACAAACGTCACGTCGGCGGAGAGCGCGTCAATCAGGACTTTGACGGCGAACGGCTTGCCACTCTGCACATGCCGCGCCCGGTAAACAACACCCATTGTGCCACGGCCTAATTCGGCGTCCATCTGGTACGCGCCCAGCCTCTGACCTAAAAGCGAAGCCACACCAGTTCCCTTCGTCGCGCGAATACGCCGTGTCCCTGACACTGTGAGCCTGGTCAACAGGCGCCGCAAGGCGCGTCTGCGTGAGACGCACACCTGACGCCTGCTACATATGTAACGGCAGAGTCGCTGAAACGTTGTCATGGGCGCCCGGACCGGCTATCGGCGCCTCTCAGCTATACGCCGCTCAGGCGTCTCCGCTCTCAGAGTGGTCCTCTGGTTCAGCGCGTAATCGTTCGATGATGCTGGCGTCAATCGGGCTGCTTTGCCCCTCCGCCGGGAAACTGCGGTCGCGCACATCGCGCAGATACTCCTCGACCCCCGCCCGCATCGCCGCGCCGAGGTCGGCGAAGCGCCTGGTATGCCGTGGGGTGAAGTCCGGAAACAGGCCCATCACATCATGGATCACCTGCACCTCGCCATCGCAGTATGGTCCCGCGCCGATGCCGATGGTCGGCACGCTGAGGCGCTCGGTGAGCAGTCGCGCGAGTTCGGCGGGAACCAGCTCCAGCACGATGGCGAAGACGCCAGCGGCCTCCAGCGCCGCCGCGTCGGTCAGCAGCGCGCGCGCCGCGCGCTCGGTCTTGCCCTGCACCTTGAAGCCGCCGATCACATTGACCGACTGCGGGGTCAGGCCGAGATGCCCCATCACGGGGATGCCCGCGTCCACCAGCGCGCGTACACTCGCGGCCACACGCACGCCACCCTCCAGCTTGACGGCCTGCGCGCCCGACTCCTTCATCATGCGCGCCGCGTTGCGCATCGTCTCCTCAGGGCTAACCTGGAACGACCCGAACGGCATATCGGCGATGACCAGCGCATGCTTCGCGCCGCGCAGCACCGCGCGCGTGTGATAGATGATGTCCTCCACCGTGACGGGCAGCGTGCTGTCATTGCCCTGGATCACCATGCCGAGCGTATCGCCGACGAGCAACAAGGGCACACCCGCGCTATCGAGAATGCTCGCGGTCGGATAGTCATAGGCGGTCAACATGGGGATGCGCTCCCCACGGCTTTTCATCTGGCGAATCTGATCAGGTGTGACTCGTGGCATGTGAGTCTCTCCTTCTGCGCTGCTCTCGAAGGTCGTCATGATCTCGATGGCGATGAACGATGCTGGCGGATGCTGGCGGCTCGCTTGCCCACAGCGCGTATCCAGTGCGCGATGCGGGGCGGCGCCGGGCGATTTGCGGACAATCGTTGCTCTATTGTAGTGCATAGCCGCATGGCATAGCGAGAGCCTCGCGTAGACAGCCATGAGCGCATACCTGACGGACGGGTATAGGGTATTCGCCTGATCGCCATTCTCAGCGATTGCTCATAGTATCAGGTTGACGACTGACATTAGGTGATGCTAATATCCGAGTAGTTGAGTCAGGTATGCGGCGCGGCGCCAGGCTGCGCCTGATATGACAAACCGGACCGATGCTATTGGCCATCGAGGCGCCCCGTCAGCGGAGCGGGTCAGTGACCGACGAAGGTCGCTGCTAGAAAAGAGTTGCTTCATGCTACCGGCATACATCCTCCTGCTTCGTGAAGGACTGGAGGCGAGCCTGATCGTCAGCATCCTGCTCGCGGCGTTGCACCAACTTGGCAGAACCCGCGAGGTGCGCGCAGTGTGGATCGGCGTCTCGCTGGCGATAGTCTGTTCGGTAGTGGGCGGCTACATCATCTATGCGACGGTGCGCGAATACGACAACACAACCTTCCAGACGGTCTTCGAGACGATCACCTATATCATCGCGGTTGGCCTGCTGACGGGCATGACGTTCTGGATGCAGCGCCATAGCCGCACGCTGAAGCGTGAGATCACCGACCAGGCCTCCGTCGCTGGCTCTGCCTTTGCGCTGGGCCTGCTGGCGTTTACGACGGTTGGGCGCGAGGGACTCGAATCGGCGGTCTTCGCGCTGGCCTTCGCCTTCCAGACGAGCGGCGCGCTCTGGCTGACGGGCGCCGTGCTCGGCGCGCTCTCGGCGGTCGCGCTCAGCTGGGCGATCTATCGGATGGGCTATCGCCTCGATTTCCGCGTCTTCTTCCGCTGGATGGGCGCGCTGCTGCTGGTCTTCGCGGCTGGCCTGGTCGCGGACAGCGTCCAGAACATGCAGGAGCTTGGCTGGATCAGCCTGGGCAATGCGCATCTCTGGAGCACGGCGCATCTGCTCTCGGAAGATAGCATGCTGGGCGATATGCTACATACCTTCATTGGCTATGCGCAGTCGCCAACCGTGCTGCAACTCTCGCTCTACCTGCTCTTCCTGGTCATCTTTGGCGGCTACTTCCTCTACATCACGCGCAAGCCCGGCGGCAAGCCTGCCGCAGCCGCTCATGCGGTGGCGCCTGCCCCGCGCGCATAGAAGCCGCAGTCTCGACGCAAAGCCCTGGCCGTCGCGAGCGGTCAGGGCTTTTTCGCGCCGCTGCGCCTATAATCCAGGCGCCTCACCTTGCGCCGCGCCCGCTGGTCTGCGCATAGTGATTGCTCCCTACGCTCATGTCGGAGACGCCCAGGGGCGTCCATTTCGAGGGGATTGGCTATGCTGCTCACACTGACCTGCTACGCGCCCAACGCGCCTGATATTGGCTTCCTGCTTGGCAAGAATCCGGCATCGGTCTTCGAGCGCCCGTTCTCTGGCGGCGTCGTCTGGGTGTTCTATCCCGATGTGGCGGACGATCATGTCACTGTGGCGATGCTCACCGAGATCGACCCGATTGGCCTGGTGCGTGGCCCGGCGCCGCTGACTCAGCTCGGTCACTATATCAACGACCGTCCATACGTCGCCTCCAGCCTGACGAGTGTCGCGCTGAACACCGCCTTCGGCTCGGCGCTGGCTGGCAAAGCGACGAGCCACGGCGAGCGGCTGAGTGAGCGGATGCGCTGGGAGGTCACTGTGGACGCGCTTGCCTGTGAGGCGGGCGAGGAGTTGATGATGCGCCTGTTTGCGCCGCTCGGCTACGCCGTCACGACGACGCGCCTGCCACTCGACGCGCGTTTCCCGGCGTGGGGGCAGGCCGATCTCTACACGCTCAAGCTCGACGGCGCCCAGACGGCGCGCGCGGTTCTCAGCCACCTGTATGTGTTGCTGCCCGTGCTCGATAATAGCAAGCACTACTACGTCGGCGCGGAGGAGACGGAGAAGCTGCTCGCGCACGGCGGCGAGTGGCTGGCGGCGCATCCTGAGCGCGAACTGATCGCCAAGCGCTACCTGCGCTATAAACGCCCACTGGTGCAGTCTACGCTGGAGCGCCTTGCCGAGAGCGACCCCGCGCTGCGCGACGCGGAGGCTCAAGCGGAGGCCGAGGCGGAGACGGCGCCTGAGCCGGTCGAGGCGACGCCGGGACTGCACGAGCAGCGCCTCAACACCGTCATGGCGGCCATTCGCGCGGTGCACGCGCGCTCGCTGGTAGACCTTGGCTGCGGCGAGGGTCGGTTGCTCGCGCTGGCGCTGGGCGAGCGCGCGCTCACGCGCATCCTGGGGGTGGATGTCTCGCCAGTGGCGCTGGCGCGGGCCGGTCGCCGTCTCCATCTGGATGGCATGGCGCCGATGCAGCGCGCACGCATCCAACTGACGCAGGGGTCGCTGCTCTACCGCGATGATCGCCTGAGCGACTTCGATGTGGCGGCGCTGGTTGAGGTCGTCGAGCATCTGGACACCAGCCGCCTTGGCGCGATGGAGCGGGTCATCTTTCAGCATGCGCGCCCGCAGCGGGTCATCGTGACGACGCCCAACCGCGAATACAACGTGCGCTGGGAGGCGCTGGGCGAGCAACGGCTGCGTCATCGTGACCATCGCTTCGAGTGGACACGCGCTGAGTGTCGCGCCTGGGCCGACCGCGTCGCCGCGACCTATGGCTATCGCTCTGCCTGGCAGGGGATCGGGCCGGACGATCCAGAGGTTGGCGCGCCATCACAGATGGTGATCTTTGATGGCGAAACCCGCGACAGCCACGCTTCACGTGATGAATCGGCGACGAAAGAGGCATCAGCATGAGCGACGCAAGCGACGCAAGCGACGAGAGCGCGACGCCGGAGACACAGCCCGCATCCGCCGAGAAGGGGCGCGTCATCGCCATTCCGCAGCTCTGTCTTGTCGCGCTGATCGGCGCCTCCAGCTCTGGCAAGAGCACGTTCGCCGCACGCCACTTCGCCGCGACGGAGACGCTCAACTCCGATCACTATCGCGCGCTCGTCGGCGATGACCCGAACGACCAGAGCGTCACCGCCGCAGCATTCGACGCGCTGCATTATGTCGCCGGGGCGCGGCTCAAGCTGGGGAAGTTGGCCGTCATTGACGCTACCAGTGTCAAGCCACAGGACCGCGCGTCGCTGGTCCGTCTGGCTCGCGAGCATGATGTGTTCCCCATCGCGATTGTCCTCGATCTGGACGAGCGCACGCTGCTGGAGCGCAACGCCGCGCGTCCCGACCGACGGCTGAGTGAAGGCGTCATTCGCCGCCACACGCAGGAGCTGCGTCGCAATCTGCGTGGCCTGGAACGCGAAGGCTTCCGCCAGGTCTACATCTTGCGCTCGGCGGAGGCGGTGGATGCGGCGCGTGTGGAGCGGACGCCGATGTGGTCAGACAGGCGCCAGGAGCAAGGCCCTTTCGACATCATCGGCGATGTGCATGGCTGCTACGACGAATTGCTGGACCTGCTCGCGGCGCTGGGCTATCTGGCGGATGACCACAGCGGCCTGCGACATCCCGATGGCCGACGCGCGATCTTCCTGGGCGATCTGGTGGATCGCGGCCCGAAGGTGATCGAGACGGTCACGCTCGTTCGGCGTATGGTCGAGGGCGCGCAGGCGTTCTGCATTCCGGGCAATCATGACGTCAAGCTCTCGCGCAAGCTGGCAGGCCGCAATGTGCAGATCACGCATGGGCTGGCCGACTCGCTGGCGCAACTCGATGCGCTGCCCGACGAGCAACGCGCCCAGTGGACACGCGACTACCGCGCGTTCGTCGATGGCCTGGTGTCGCATCTCATCCTGGATGGCGGCGCGCTCGTCGTGGCGCACGCCGGAATGAAGCAGGAGTACCAGGGGCGTTCCTCTGGCCGGGTGCGCGACTTTGCGCTCTTCGGCGAGACGACCGGCGAGACAGATGAATTTGGCCTGCCCGTGCGCGCAAACTGGGCGGCGGACTATCGCGGTCGAGCCGCCGTCGTCTATGGGCACACGCCCACGCCAGAGGCCACCTGGCTCAACAACACCATCAACATCGATACCGGCAGCGTCTTTGGCGGACGGCTGACCGCCCTGCGTTGGCCAGAGCGCGCGCTGGTGAGTGTTGCCGCGCGGCAGGTGTGGGCCGAGCCAGTGCGCCCGCTCACCGCCGCTGGCGCCGACGTGGCCAACTCAGCCGAGGTCGCGGTTGAGACCCAATTGCGCCTCAAAGATGTCATCGGCAAGCAGATCGTGACGACGCGCCTGGCCGGCTCGGTGATCGTCGAGCAGGACCGCGCCGCCGCCGCGCTGGAGGTGATGAGCCGTTTCGCGACCGACCCACGCTGGATCATCTATCTGCCACCGACGATGTCGCCCTCAGAAACCTCGAAGCGGCCAGACTGGCTGGAGTATCCATCTGAGGCGTTCGGCTACTATCGCACGCAGGGCGCGCCGCGTGTGGTCTGCGAGGAGAAGCATATGGGCAGCCGCGCTGTGCTCGTGCTCTGTCGCGATGCGGCTGCGGCGAGTCGGCGCTTCGGCGTCGCGGATGATGCGGCGCCGGGCGCATGCTACACCCGCACAGGCCGACGCTTCATCGAAGACGATGCGCTGGACCGCGCGTTCATCGCGCGGCTCGCGGCGTCGCTGGGCGCCGCTGGCTTCTGGGAGCGATTTGAGACGGATTGGGTCTGCCTGGATGCCGAGATCATGCCGTGGAACGCCAAGGCGCAGGGGCTGCTGCGCGAACAGTATGCGCCAGTGGCGTCGGCGGGCTTTGCGGCGCTGACGGCAGCGCGGGTGGCGGTTGACGCTGGGGCGGCGCGTGGCCTGGCCCTCGGCGCTCTGGCTGAGCGTCTGAGTGAACGCCAGCGCAACATCGCGCGCTACGCCGACGCCTATGGGCGCTATTGCTGGGAGGTCAGCGGCCTGGATGGCCTGCGCGTGGCGCCATTTCATCTGCTCGCGACCGAGGGCCATGTCTATACCGACCACGATCACCTCTGGCACATGGCCGAGCTGGCCCGGCTGGCGCAGGCTGATCCGCTCTTTGTCGCAACGCGCCACCGTGAGGTCAACACGGTCGACGCCGACGACTGCGCGCAGGCGGAAGCCTGGTGGGAGGAGTTGACCGCCGACGGCGCGGAAGGCATGGTCATCAAGCCGATGGAGTTCGTGACTCGTGGCGCGCGTGGCCTCGCCCAGCCCGCGCTCAAGTGCCGTGGACGCGAGTACCTGCGCATCATCTACGGGCCAGATTATACCGAGCCTGCCAACATCGAGCGGCTGCGTTCACGCGGGCTGGCGACGAAGCGCCGCCTGGCCGCGCGCGAGTTCGCCCTGGGCATCGAATCGTTGGAGCGCTTCACGCGGCGCGAGCCACTCTGGCGCACCCATCAGGCTGTCTTCGCGGTGCTGGCGATGGAGAGCGAGCCAGTGGACCCACGCCTGTAGCGGCTGGCAGGGTGTTCATTCAGGCCGACGGTTTCAGCCGCCAGCCAGCGCGCTGGAATCTCGTTCAAGCGCACGATTCCAATGCCATGCGGAACTTGCTATACTGCGGTCGAGCAGGCGAGGCGAGGAACGATCTTGCGAGCGCCGTGGCGCGCCGTGAAGGAGATGTGTCGTGGGCGCCTTACATCCTCAGGCCAGCGATGCGGCGCAGACCGCCGCTGGCGAGCGACGCAGCCGGATTGCGATTATCGGCGCGGGGTTCTCCGGATTGGGTATGGCGATCCGGCTGAAGCAGCGCAAGATCGAAGATTTCGTCGTCCTGGAGCGCGCGGCGGATGTGGGTGGAACGTGGCGCGACAATACCTATCCAGGTTGCGCCTGCGATGTGCCTTCCCACCTCTACTCGTTCTCCTTCGCGCCCAATCCCGACTGGACGCGCGCCTTTGGGCCGCAGCGAGAAATCTGGGACTACCTGCGCCGCTGCGTGGAACGCTTCGACATCGGCCCACACATCCGCTATGGCGTGGAATTGCGCGGCGCCGCGTGGGATGCGCAGGGCCGCTGCTGGCGCCTGACGACCAGCCAGGGGCCGCTCACCGCCGAGGTGCTGGTGATGGGCAATGGCCCGCTGAGTGAACCGTCGCTGCCCGCTATTCCTGGCCTCGATCAGTTTGCGGGGACACTGTTCCACTCGGCGCAGTGGAATCACGACCACGATCTGAGCGGCGAGCGCATCGCGGTCATTGGCACAGGCGCTTCGGCGATTCAGTTCATCCCCCAGCTTCAGCCGCGTGTTGCCCGCCTGACGCTCTTTCAGCGCACGCCACCGTGGATTCTGCCGCGCCAGGATCATCCCATCCCCGCGTGGCAACGCAGAGTCTTTCGCACGCTGCCCGCCGCGCAACGGCTCAGACGCGGCGCGATCTACGTCCAGCGCGAGATTGGCGCGCTCGGATTGGTCTATCGCCCGCGCATGATGCAGTCGGTCGAGCGACTGGCGCAGCGCCATCTGGAGCGCCAGATCGAGGACACCGCGTTGCGCGCGCAACTGACGCCAAGGTACACCATGGGGTGCAAGCGCATCCTGCTCTCCGATGACTTCTATCCGGCGCTCACCCAGCCCAATGTGGAGCTAGTGACTGATCGGATACGCGAGATACGCGCGACGGGCGTTGTTACCGACGACGGCGTAGAGCGCCCGGCTGACACCATCATCCTGGCCACTGGATTTCACGTCACGGATATGCCGGCGGCTCAGTTCGTGCGCGGGCGCGACGGCCAGACGCTGGCTGACGCCTGGCGCGCTGGCCCGCAAGCCTATCTGGGCGCGACCGTCCACGGGTTTCCTAACCTGTTCTTGCTCATCGGCCCCAACACCGGCCTCGGCCATACCTCGATGATCTACATGATCGAGTCGCAACTCAACTACATCCTCGACTGCCTGCGGCTGATGGATCGACAGCGCATACACGCTGTGGAGGTGCGGCCTGAGGCGCAGGCGGCCTTCAACGACGAGGTGCAGCAGCGCATGCAGGGGACGGTGTGGGTTTCGGGCTGCGCTAGCTGGTATCTGGATGCGCACGGTCGTAATTCGACCCTGTGGCCCGGCTGGACCTGGGACTTTCGCCGCCGGACGCGCCGCTTTGATCCCGCGCGCTACACCCTGACGGCGGGCGGGGCGGGGTAGATGGCTGCGACGCGCAGGCGCCCCCAGCCGCATGCCAGCGGTGAGGGCGCCTGCGTATGTGTCTCTGATTGAGCGGTGTGGCGTGGGGCGCCAGACCTACGGATACCTACGGATAGATGCCCCGCACCTGGGTCGCCTCGGCCACGCGCGCCACCGCCAGCAGATAGGCCGCCATGCGATAGTCGCAGTTCTGCTCCTCGCGCTTGGCCTGCACAGCGGCGAAACTGCGCGTCATGATGTGCTCCAGGCGCTGGTTGATCTCGTCCTCCGCCCAGAAGAAGTGTTGGAGGTCTTGTACCCACTCGAAGTAGCTGACCGTCACACCGCCTGCGTTCGCCAGGATGTCTGGCACGACAGGTATGCCGCGCTCGCGCAGGATGGCGTCGGCTTCGGTCGTCGTGGGGCCATTGGCCGCTTCGACCACCAGCTTCGCCTGGATGCGCGGAGCGTTCAGATGGGTGATCTGCCCTTCGAGCGCGGCTGGGATGAGGATGTCGCAGGGCAGTTCGAGCGCCGCTTTGCCGTCCACCGCCTGCGCGCCGGGCAGGCCATTCAGCGCGCCGTGCTCCTGCACGTAGCGCAACGCCAGTGGCACGTCGATGCCGGCTGGGTTGTGGATGGCGCCGTAGACATCGCTGAGCGCGACGATGCGGCAGCCAGCTTCGTGCAACAGCTTTGCGGTGATGCTGCCGACGTTGCCGAAGCCCTGGATGACGACCCGCGCGCCCTTGAGTTCCATGCCGAGCGCCTTGCAGGCCTCGCGCGTCACGACGGAGACGCCGCGCCCGGTGGCTTCCATGCGGCCCTCGCTGCCGCCGACGGAGAGCGGCTTGCCAGTGACGACGGCTGGCACCGAGTAGCCCTTATGCATGGAGTAGGTATCCATGATCCATGCCATGACCTGTGGGTTGGTGTTCACATCAGGCGCGGGGATGTCACTCTCTGGCCCGATGACGCCCGCAATCTCGGTGGCGTAGCGGCGTGTGAGGCGCTCAAGCTCGGTTCGCGAGAGCTTGCGTGGGTCAAGGATCACACCGCCTTTGGCGCCGCCGAAGGGGATGTTGACCACCGCGCATTTCCACGTCATCCACATCGCCAGCGCGCGTACCTCGTCCAGCGAGACATTGGCGTCGAAGCGGATACCACCCTTCGCGGGGCCACGGTTGATATTGTGCTGCACCCGGTAGCCGGTGAACATCTCGACCCGGCCATCGTCCATCCGCACGGGGAAATTGACGGTAAGCTCGCGCTTCGGCGCGCGAAGAATAGCACGCAGTTCCTGGCTGAGGTTCAGCTGATCTGCGGCGGCGTCGAACTGGGCGACCGCCTCAGCGAAGGGGTTCAGCGCTTTCGGTTGCTTAATCGCCACGACTACACATCCTCCTGGTATTGACCATCATTGGCCATTGTAGAGCCTCATCGCTCCAAGCCAGACCTGGCTTGCGGACCCGGCACACGGGGCCCGCTCAGGTGAGCGCGCATGCGCCCACAGTAACAGCGGCACATCATTTGGAACAGGTCGAGCCGCAGGCGCCTGCAGCTAGCTTACACGGTGTCGTCGCCCAGCATGTTTTCTGTGACGTTCTGGGCTGCGCCAGATAACACTCGGAGTGACCACCAGAAGTCCCTGTCGCGCGGGAAATGTCCTGGCCGCCTGGCGAGTCATCTCCAGCGCTACTCTGGCGGCGCGTCGCGCAGGTCGAGCGAGTAGAGCGCCATCTGCATCTCTGTCTCTTCGACGCCAACTATCAGCCGTTCAACCGTCTCGCCCACACCGCGCCGCCGCAGTTCATGGGCGATGCGCTGCGCCAGCAGTTCGGCCAGGCGCTCGGCGGTGACATTGTCCACCGCGAGCGGCACGACCGTCCATTTGGGCATGAGATAGCGGATGGGGCCGTCAGGAGCGTCGGGGATGGCGGAGAGGTCGCCGGTATATTCGATCTCCCAGGCGTCTACGCGGTCGGTCACGCGCAGGTGAGGATTTTGCTGCGGCAGCAGGAAGCGGTGGTCCCATTGTTTGCAGAGGCCGCGCACGATATCTTTGAGGACGACAAAATTGAGCACGTAGCTGTCAGGTGTCAATGGCCCGGCAGCCTCGACCCGCACGCCATAGTTGTGGCCGTGGAGCGGCTCACACTCACCCTCAAAGGTGATGAAGTGCGCGGCGGCGAACCCCAGGTTCCCCCGCTCGATCAGAATCTTCCACGACATACCAGTCTCACCCATCACGCGCAATCCCGGCGCTGCGGCAAATGAAACCCCAGCGCGATACGCGCGGCGCCCGCAAGGATAATCGCGAAAGAGCGCCATGCTCCCGCGAGGGCGAACGCTCACAGATTATAGCACGCCCTGGGCCGTTTCCGTGATCGTGCGCAGGGCCAACTCGGCCAAAACTCGTCATGCAGGCCGACGCCGCGCCGATGCTATACTGACGGGCGGGCGCCCAGCTACGTGGGCGAGGGCGCGACACGACAGGCCGCGACACGATGAGGTGAAGCACAGTGAAGATCGTTACCTACGTCCCAGCAGGCGCCGCACACGAGAGCGAGGGCCGCGCTGGACTGCTGCTTGATGATGTGATCCTCGATCTGGCTGCGCTGGGCCTCTGGGCGGCGCGCAATGGTGGCGGGCCGGGGCTGACGCTGCCCACGACGACGCTGGCGTTGCTCCAGCAGGGGCCAGCCGGCATGGCCGCCGCGCGCGAGGCGCTGGCGCTGGCTGCGCAGGCGCGCCCCGAAGACCTGCGCGCGGAGGCTGGCCTGGCGTCTGCGCTGAGCGGCACGCGGCTGCGCACGCCCGTCCCAGATCCGCCGACGTTGCGCGACTTCTACGCCTTCGAGCAGCATGTGAAGGCTGCCCGCGCCCGGCGCAATGCCGCGATGATCCCGGAGTGGTATGAGATTCCCGTCTTCTACTTCTCCAATACCTCTGCGCTCTATGGCGCTGACGAGCCGATTCCCTATCCGCGCCTCAGCAACGAACTCGATTTTGAGCTAGAAGTGGCCGCCGTTATCGGGCAGGCGGGAGCGGACATCAGCGCCGACGACGCGCCCGATTACATCGCCGGCTATCTGGTGATGAACGACTGGAGCGCCCGTGACCTCCAGCGCAAAGAGATGCTGATGAATCTCGGCCCGGCGAAGGGCAAAGACTTCGCCACGTCGCTCGGCCCGTGGCTGGTGACACCCGACGAACTGGCCGACCGGCGCATCGGCGCTGGCAAAGAGGAGCGCTACGATCTGGCGATCACCGGCGCCATCAATGGCGATCAGTTGTCGCATGCCAACCTGAAAGACCTCTACTTCACCTTCCCGCAGATGATCGAGCGCGCCGCGCAGCATGTGCGCCTGCGCCCCGGCGACATCATCGGCTCTGGCACCTGCGGCACGGGCTGCATCCTCGAACTGGGGACCGAGCGCCACCGCTGGCTGCGCCCTGGCGATGTCGCCGAGATGAGCGTCGAGCGGCTCGGCGCGCTGCGGACGCGCATCGACGAGTCGCCAGCAATGTAGCCCTGCGTCATCGCACGCCTGCGCGCGCCTGCTGGGTGAGAGCAGCGCCAATCAATCGGAAGGGGATGCCGATGCCGATGCCAACGCCGCCCGCGCCGGGCGAGGAACCAACGAACGAGGCCAATCTGTACTGTTACCACTTCCGCCGCCTCGTCGGCTGGTATCTGGAGGCGCTCGATCCGCTGCCAGCCGAGGCGTTTCTCTGGGCGCCGCCTGGCCGCGAGATGAATACGTTGTCGGCGATCTGCTCACATGCCATTGCTTCGTCTGAGTGGTGGACGCTGAGCTGTGTGGGGGATGCCCCGCTGGAGCGCGACCGCGACGCCGAGTTCGCCGTCGCGCAGCCGTGGAGCGCGATGCGCGGGCGCTTCACGGCGTGGCTGGCGCAGGCGCAGGCGCTCGTCGAGCCGCTGACTCCGGAGCAGTTGCAGGCAATCAGCAGGCACCCAGCGGGCGACCGCATGGTTCGGCGCTGCCTGACACACACCATCGAGCACCTGGGCCTGCATCTGGGGCATGTCGAGCTGACGATTGACTGGTGGAAGGCGGCGAACGAGGCGTCGGCATGATCGTTGATTTCCACACCCACATCTTCCCGCCGGAGATTATCGCCCACCGTGAAGCGTTCGCCGCGCGTGACCCGTGGTTCGCCGAGCTTTACGGCGACCCACGCGCCCACATGGCCGACGCGGAGCAACTCATCGCGGCGATGGCGGATGCGGGTGTGGATCACTCCGTCACGTTCTCCTTCGGCTGGAGTGACCCCGGCCTGATCGAGGAGTGCAATCGCTATGTCGGCGACGCCGTGCGCCGTCATCGTGGCAAGCTGACGGGGCTGGCGGTCATTCAGCCGCTGGCCGGGGCGCGCGCGGTCGCCGAGATCGAGCGTTGCGCGCGGGCAGGGCTGGTGGGCGTGGGCGAACTGATGCCCCACGGCCAGGGCTATGCGCTGAGTGACCTCGCCGTGATGACGCCCATCGCCGAAGCGTGCCTGGCGCACAAGCTCTTCCTGTTGACCCATACGAGTGAGCCGGTGGGGCATGTCTATCGTGGAAAGGGCGATGTCAGCGCGCATGACCTCTATGCATTCATCCAGGCGTTCCCGACGCTGCGCGTGGTGGCGGCGCACTGGGGGGGTGGTTTCCCGTTCTATGAGTTGATGCCAGAGGTTCACGCCGCCGCCGCCAACCTCTGGTACGACTCAGCCGCCTCGCTCTATCTCTACCGCCCGGAAGTGTTCGCCACGGTTGGCGCGCTAGCTGGCGTGGAGAAGTTGCTCTGGGCCAGCGATTACCCGCTGATTGGGCAGCAGCGCATGCTCGCCTATGCGCGCGCCGCTGGGCTGGATGAGGCGACGCTCGCGCTGGCCCTCGGCGGCAATGCGGCGGCGTTCCTGGGGTTGACACCGTGAGCGCGAGTCGCCTGCCGCGCTAGAGCAGGCCGCGCAGATAGGTGAGGATGAAGAGGGCGTACGCGAGAGGAATCGCGAGGCTCATCGCGCAGATGGCGACGCCAAGCAGTGTGGCGAGCGGCGTTCGTCCCCGGCGCGCCGCCGCGCTCGCGCAGACCAGCCCGGCCACCGCGAATGGCCCGCCGAGCGCCAGCATCGTCACCGTTACCACCGTCGCTGGCCCGTAGAGCAGCAGCAGATCGGTATACCAGCGCAGCAGCGGCGTCACGGCGGCGAGCAGCGCCAGCGCCTCCACATCCAGGCTGATGAGGCCAAGTGTGACGCTGATCCACGCGAGCCGCCGCGATGCCGCCGACACGCGAGCGGGCCGCCCGCCGAGCACACCACTCCTGCCGAGGGCGGATACAGACATGCCGCCGCCTCCTGCGCGCCGCGAGTATGGCGCGCGTCAATCTTCCGGGCGCGAGGCTGCACGCTCGCTCCAGGCGCTTGCTTCGCCTACTCCTCGCTGCGATACGCATGCGCGGGGCCAACGTGTGGTGTGCCTATGCCCCGCGCGGCGGCTCATCAAATCAGGACATGGCCCGTGGTGGACAGGTAGATGGCGAGCGCGATGAGCAGCAGGAAGATGACGAACACAATCGGCCCAATCGCGGTATTCCAGTGTTCAGGCTGGGCTGGTTGTGACGCTGGCGCATCGTCCGCCCGCTTCGCGGCGACTGCGGCGACCGGCGTTACTGGCGCGACTGGCGCGACTGTTGCAGGCTCCGGCGCAGCGGCGACCGGCTCGTCCGTGACCGGGTCAACGATGATCTCCTCGACGGCGACTGGCTCGTCAGCGATTGGGTCAGCGGCGAATTCTTCGACGACGACCGGCTCGTCGGCGAACACTGGCTCTGGGGCTGGCTCAGCCGCCGCTGCGGGCGTTTCGTCCACTCCGTCCAATTCGTCGGCGGCGCCATCTGCGGCGCTAGAGACGGATATGTCATCACTCGCGGCTGCGGTCACGGGCGCTGACTCGGCGGCGCTGGATGCGACCGGACGCGGGATGCCGCAGGCGACGCAAAATGGGATACCATCACGCAGCGTCGCTCCACAGGAAGCGCACGTTTCTGTCGCTGTCATTACTGGAACCTCCACGTTCTATCGTGAATGAGCATGCTTCGATAGTTCATAGTGTACTACGAACGGAGCAACCTGTGTCCTGTCTGCGCCCTGCGCACAGTTCCAATGGCGCTGATGTGTTGGCGATGACAGCCGCCGCTGTGGCCACGGCGCAGGATGGGCAGGGCGCTAGCCGCCGAACGTGACGACGGTGATACCCTCGCCCCCTTCGCGTTGTGGCGCCGACTCGAAGTTCTTGACCAGCGGATGATGGCGCAGTTGATCGCGAATCGCCTGACGCAGCGCGCCAGTGCCTTTGCCATGCAGCAGGCGCACGGTGGGCATGCCCATCAGATAGGCGTCGTTCAGGTAGGTGTCAACCTCACTGAGCGCGTCCTCGACACGCCAGCCGCGCAGATCGAGCTGCGTCTCCGGCGCGTCTGCCTCATCGCGCGCGGGCAGTGTCACCATCTGCGGATAGGCGGATGACCCTGCGCCGTTCGCCTCAGTGCGCGCCTTGCGCTTGCTCAGCCGCTCCAGATTGCCCACCGCGACACGCATGCGCAGCGAGCCGACCTGCACCTCGACCTCTCCGCGCGTATTCGCTGCCGCGACCACTTCGCCCGTCTGTCCCAATGAACTCACACGCACCTGATCGCCCACCAGCAGATCACCCGGCTCGCTCACGGCCTCGCCATCCGCCGATAGGTTTGCTGGCGCTGTGCGCGTGCGGGCAGGCAGCGGCGCGTTGCGCTCCTCCAGCTTGCGGGCGCGCTCACGCAGTTGCTCCAGCCGCTCCTCTGTCAGGTTGCGACGCATCTGCGTGCGGATGCGCGCCAGCTCAGCCTGGGCGGCGTCGGCTTCACGCCGCGACTTCTCGCGCGCCGCGTTGATGATGCGCTCGCGCTCCTCCTCTGTCTCGCGGCGCATTCGCTCCAGCTCTTTGCGCTGATATTCGGCCTCGGCGCGCTCCATGCTCAGGTGGTAGCGCTCATCTGCGGCGGCCTGGCGCTCCTCCGCCAGATTCGTCAGCAGGCTCTCCATCTCCACGCCAGCGGAGCCAAGGAATTCGCGTCCCTGCTCGATGATCTCACCGGGCAGGCCGAGGCGCCCGGCGATGGCGAGCGCGTTGCTGCGCCCTGGCAGGCCGATGGTCAGCCGATACGTCGGCGAGAGCGTCTCGACATCGAACTCAACCGAGGCGTTCTCCACGCCAGCCCGTTCATGCGCAAACGCCTTCAGCTCGGAGTAGTGCGTCGTGGCGATGGTCGCGACGTCGCGTTCGAGCAGGTGGCTGAGAATCGCCCGCGCCAGCGCCGATCCCTCGCTGGGGTCGGTGCCAGCGCCCAACTCATCGAGCAGCACGAGTGAGTCAGGCGTCGCGTCACGCAGGATTTCGACGATGCGGCTGAGGTGCGATGAAAAGGTGCTGAGGCTCTGCTCGATGCTCTGCTCATCGCCGATGTCGGCGAAGATGTCATGATAGACGGGCACCTCGGAGTCGTCGCCAGCGGGGATGTGCAGCCCCGACAACGCCATCAGCGAGAGCAGGCCAACCGTCTTGAGCGCCACCGTCTTGCCGCCGGTATTGGGGCCGGTGATGACGACCATGCGCGCCTGCTGGCCGAGCCAGAAATCGATCGGCACGACACGGCCCGTCAGCAGCGGGTGTCGCGCCTGGCGCAGATGCAGCCGCCCGTCGGTGTTCAGCTTCGGCGCGCTGCCGCGCACGACGCTGGCGAAGCGCGCCTTGGCGAGCTGCAAATCGATCTCGGCCAGCAGTTCGACGGCGAGGATGATGTAGGCAGCATCGGTTCCCACCAGGTCAGAGAGTTCCGCGAGGATGCGCTCGACCTCCTGCCGCTCCTCGATCTGGAGCTGGCGCAGGCGGTTATTCATCTCCACCACCACCAGTGGCTCGACAAAGACCGTCGCGCCGCTGCCCGACTGATCGTGGACGATGCCGCGCACCTGGCCGCGCGCCTCCGCGCGGACGGGTAGCACATAGCGGTCAGAGCGCATCGTGATGATCGGCTCTTGCAGCGCCGTGCGAAACTCGTTGACCAGCGTGCCGAGCCGCTCCTGCAAGCGCTGCTGCGCGGTGCGAATATCGGTGCGAAGCTGACGCAGGCGCGGTGAGGCCGAGTCGAGTACGTCGCCTTCCTCGCTGATACAGGCGGCGATGCGCGCTTCGAGGCTCCCGCGCTGTGGCAGGTCGCCTGCCAGCCCTTTCAGCAGCGGGAAGCCGTCTTCCAGCCGGGTGATGAGCCGATAGACATGGGCGGATGCGCGAATCGTCGCCAGGATGTCGAGTAGCTCAGCGGGCGTGAGCGTCTTGCCACGCTCCGCGGCGCGGGTCTGCGCCCGCACATCGCGCGCGCCACGCACGCCCGCATCTGGGCGTAGGTCCAGCAGCAGCCGCGCCTCGGCGGTGAAGGCCTGGCGGCGCAGGGCGATGTCGAAGTCGCCGCTCGGCTCCAGCGCCTGCGCCAGCTCGCGGCTCGCCGAGAACGCTGTCTCCTGCGCGAGCCGTTCGATGATCTTGGGATATTCGAGGGTGTTCAGGCTTTTGGTGTGCATCTTCTCTATCATCTCGCCAGATGGCCGCGCGAACGGCATGGCGCTCTCAGCACGTCGGCTTTACGTCGTCGTCAGGTGTTCGTCGCGGCGGTCGCCGTTATCACATAGGCCACCCAGAATGGGCCAGGCGCGCGCTCGAACTGCGGCGCAAAGCCAGCGGCGCGCATGCGCCCCATCAGCCCAGCGGTGATGGCTGGCGCAGCAGTGGAACGCACATCTGCGCGGTGTTGGCCGTAGACCACCATCTGCACAGCGATCAGCGGCCACAGCAACACGCGCGTGGGCAGCAGCGCGGCGGAGAGCACGACGATCAGCCGCCCGTCAGGACGCAGCACACGACGCATCTCGCTCAGCGCCTGCATGTCGGCGATATACTCGGTCGGGAACGTGCTGACGACGTTATCGAATGACGCCGCCGCAAATGGCAGCGCCTGGACACTCGCCAGACGCACGACCCCCACGCTGTCGCTCAGACCGCGCCGCCGCAGCTCGCGCCGCGTGGCCGCCACCATCTGCGGCGAGCGGTCAATCGCCTGGCAGGTGAAGCCGCGCTCGATCATATCCGCGCACAACGAGCCGATGCCGCAGCCGACCTCAAGCACATCTGCGCCACGCAGCCGGGCCAGCGCAAGCTGCTGCCACACGCGCCATTGCCCGGCGAAGGGCAGCGTGCTGGCGAGCCAGTAGAGTGTCCGGCTGCGATAGAGTGTCTCGAAGAGCGATTGCGTGATGCGCTCGCGTCGGCCTTCTCGCTGGCTGGCGCGGGATCTGGCGTCTGTTGACATGCGCGCTCCTCCGGGCTACCCCCATCATCGCTAGCTCAGGACAACGCGACGGCCCTGGGGCCGTGGTCAATGCCACCGTCCCAGGGCCACCATCCAGCGCGATCAGCGTCAAGCCGCCGCCACTACCTAGCGCGAGGTTGCCGCCGCAGCCTCCTTGGGCATCAGAATCTCATCCACCATGCCATAGGTGAGAGCTTCCTGGGCGCTCATGTAGTAGTTGCGGTCGGAGTCGTGCTTGATGACATCAACCGACTGGCCGGTGTGATGCGCCAGAATCTGATAGAGGTCGTCGCGCAAGCGAAGGATCTCGCGCGCGGTGATCTCGATATCAGCGGCCTGGCCCTCAGCGCCACCCAGCGGCTGGTGAATCAGGATCGTGGAGTGCGGCAGGACGTAGCGCTTGCCCTTGGCGCCAGCGGCGAGCAGCACAGCGCCCATGCTCATCGACATGCCCATGCAGAAGGTTGCCACGTCTGGCTTGACATACTGCATCGTATCGTAGATCGCCAGCCCCGCGTAAATGCTGCCGCCTGGGCTGTTGATGTACATGCTGACATCTTTGGTGGCGTCATCGCTCTGCAGAAAGAGCAACTGTGCGACGACCAGATTGGCGACATTGTCGTCAATCGGTGTGCCAATAAAAATGATCCGCTCCTTGAGGAGGCGGGAGTAAATATCCATGCCACGCTCGCCGCTCGCCGTGCGCTCGATGACGTTTGGCACGAGCAGGTTGCTCGGAATCGGCGTATTCCCCGCGAGCTGTCGGAGCGCCTGAGGGTCGAATGGGTGCGTCATAGTGCTCTCCCCTGTGTCTGGTCTCAACGCCGCACAACGCCATCTCCGTGTCTCGGATGACGCGCCTGGTCTCACTGGCGCGCTGCCCGCTCCACACGCTGCTCTCTGGCTGTTCGCCAGCCTCTCCGTGCTGTGCGCTCGCTGTGGGCGGCGCCATGCGGCAAGTATCCACAGGATAGCACAAACGTTGGCACGCCTGCCACGGGGCGCGGCGGCGCTGCCTGCGCCATGGCCGGGCGCTCGCGCGGCGCCACGACGCCAAATTGTCGTGCGCCAGCAAATTGCCAGGAAACAGGCTGGACAAATCAATACAAATCAACTAATATTGTTGTGAAGGTTGGGTAATGGTAAGCGTGCGCTCCGTGCGCGTATGATGCGCGAACGCCCTTACCGCCTGACCTGGATGCTGTGCGCGACGCTCGATGTCTCGCGCGCCTGCTTCACTGCGCACATGAGGGTTTGTGCGGATTCGCACAATACTCGATCAAGAGGAGTACACAGATGATGTCAGCAAAGGGGCTGGAGGGCGTCGTCGTCGCTCAGACACACATCAGCCATGTCTTCGGCGAAGAAGGTCGGCTCGTCTATCGTGGATACGAGATCGGTGAGTTGGCAGGCAAGGCAAGCTACGAAGAGGTCGCCCATCTGCTCTGGAAGGGACATCTGCCGACGCGCGCCGAGCTGGTTGCGCTGAACCAGCAGATGCGCCCGCTGCGCGCCCTGCCCGACAATGCCATCATGCTGCGCGAGATGAAGGGCGGCGTTGACCCGATGGACGCGCTGCGCACAGAGATTTCGCTGCTGGCGGCGCTGGCCCCCACGAAAGGGCCAGCCACCTTCGAGCAGGCTGTGATGCTCACCGCGCGCTTCCCCACAGTCGTCGCCGCGTTCCAGCGCCTGCGTCATGGCCAGGAGCCAATCGCGCCGCGCGCTGACCTCGGCCATGCCGCGAACTACCTCTATATGCTCACGGGCGAGGTCCCGCCAGAGAATCATGTCAAGAGCCTCGACACCTATCTGGTGCTGCTGGCCGACCACAGCATGAACGCCTCAACCTTTACCGCGCGCGTCATCGCCTCCACTGAGTCTGACATTGGCTCGGCGGTCGTCGGCGCCATCGGCGCGCTGAAGGGTCCGCTGCATGGTGGCGCCCCGGCGCTGGTGATGGACATGCTCGAAGCGATTGGCTCAGCCGATAACGTGAAGCCGTGGATTGACAACGCGCTGAATGCGCATCAGAAGCTGATGGGATTCGGGCATCGCGTCTACAAGACGACCGATCCACGCGCCGAGATTCTGCGTGACATGGCCAGGCAGGCCTCGACGCCGGAGTTCTTTGCCCTGGCCCACGACACCGAAGAGTATGCGATCAGCGAGCTGAATCGCCGCAAGCCCGATCAGCGGCTCTACACTAACGTCGAGTTCTACTCCGCCGCAGTGCTCAACTCCGTTGGCCTGCCGCGCGATCTCTACCCCACCACCTTCGCCGTCAGCCGCGTGGCCGGGTGGACAGCGCACGTGCTGGAGCAGATGGTGGGCAATCGCCTGATGCGTCCGCAGTCCGAGTATGTTGGACCGCAGGGCCTCAAGTTCATGCCGATCGATCAGCGCGAGTTGGCGCACGTTAACTAGCGCCACCCACATACTCACCGGACCCTACACGATAGAGCAGGTCAACGCGGCCTGCTCTATCTGTTTTTCCTGCCTCATTCGGCCAGGGTGAAGTCGTGGGGTACAATGCGGTACACTTATCTATGAGGCGCGTGCGAATCGTCGCGCGAACCCTTCGCATTTGCAGGATGTGAATGACGCCCGGGGCCTGATGGCCGCGCGGCGAGCGCCAATGGCGGCGTACGAAGCAATGGCAAGGCGTGATGCGAACGTGTCATGCAGGTGAAGTACGGCGCTAGATTGGCCTCTGCGCCAGGGTCATCGCGTAGGGCGGGCAAGAGCCTGTGTCGAACCGGCGGTTTCGTAAGCGTGTTCACCATTCAGCGGGCAGGCCCTGTGGATCCGCTGGATGCGAGCGCTGCTCCGCAAGGGCGAATTCGTCATCAAACACATTGCTGGACAGCGCTAGATGCCAATTATCTAGAGAGCGACAGAACCTTTCAGGCAGGCGCTATCGGGCTATCCTATCTGCGCGCAAGAATCAGGCGTCACTCGTGTTCATCGGGTGGGGCGCCACCCGCCAGACAGCGTGCGAACGACGAGGCGACAACGCTCGCTACAGCGCTCGCAAAGTGACACGAACCCGCTTTCTATGCGGGCTGGCAAGCCCTGGTTTCTTGACGCTCCCCAGAAAAGTGACGTATCATGGGGGCAGGTTTACCTGTAGCGGAGGGGCTCGATTCCACCCTCTACCATGAAAGGGGGGATATCAGGTGAGCAACGACAATTTCGAGAAGTTTACCGAGCGAGCTCGCAAAGTGTTGAGCCTTGCCCAGGAAGAAGCCCAGCGCTTCAACCACAACTACATTGGCACCGAGCACCTGCTGTTGGGCCTCGTGCGCGAGGGAGATGGTGTGGCCGCGAAGGTGCTGAGCAACCTGAACGTCGAGCTCAACAAGGTGCGCAGCGCTGTCGAGTTCATCATCGGGCGCGGTGATCGCATGGTGCTCGGCGAGATTGGCCTGACGCCGCGTGCGAAGAAGGTCATCGAACTTGCCGTAGACGAGGCGCGTCGGCTCAACCATCATTACATTGGCACCGAGCACCTGCTGCTGGGATTGGTGCGCGAGGGTGAAGGCATCGCCGCTGGCGTGCTGGAGAGCCTCGGCGTCAACCTGGAGAAGGTGCGCTCGCAAACGATACAGATCCTCAACCAGTCTGGCAATCCGCATGCCGAGGGTGGCCGAGACAAGCACTCGAAGACGCCGACGCTCGATCAGGTCGGCACAGACCTGACCATCGCCGCCCGCAGCAATAAGCTCGACCCCATCGTGGGGCGTGAGCCGGAGATCGAGCGCGTCATCCAGATTCTCTCGCGTCGCCAGAAAAACAACCCGGCGCTGATCGGTGAGCCGGGCGTCGGCAAGACGGCGATTGTCGAGGGTCTGGCGCAGAAGATCATCGCGGGTGAAGTGCCAGAGACGCTGCTGGGCAAGCGCCTCGTGACGCTCGACGTTGGCTCACTCGTCGCCGGCACGAAGTATCGCGGCGAGTTCGAGGAGCGGCTGAAGAAGATCATCGAGGAACTCAAGCAGAGCCAGGACTGCATCATCTTCATCGACGAGGTGCATACCCTCGTTGGCGCCGGGGCAGCCGAGGGCGCGGTGGACGCCGCGAATATCCTCAAGCCGGCCCTGGGGCGTGGTGAGATTCAGTGCATCGGCGCAACCACACTCGATGAGTATCGCAAGTACATCGAAAAGGACCCCGCGCTTCAGCGCCGATTCCAGGATGTGATGGTGCGCGAATCCACCGTCGAGGAGACGATTCAGATCCTCAAAGGCATCCGCCCGCGCTATGAGGAGCATCATCGGCTGACGATCTCGGATGCCGCGCTCAAGGCGGCAGCCGAGATGGGGAGCCGCTACATCACCGACCGTTTCTTGCCAGACAAGGCGATTGACCTGATCGACGAGTCGGCCAGCCGCGTCCGCATGCGGCGGTCGCTCGCGCCGCTGAACCTGAAAGAGGCAGTGCGCGGGCTGCAAGCCGTGCTGGGCGAGAAGGATGAAGCCATCCAGAGCGGCGAGTACGAGCGCGCCTCGGAGCTGCGCGACCGCGAGGTCAAGCTGCGCGACCGCATCGCCAAGCTGGAATCTGGCTGGCAGCGCGACCAGAGCAACGAGAAGCCGACCGTCTCCGAAGAGGATATCGCGCAGATCGTCTCGATGTGGACGGGCATCCCCGTGATGCGCATCGCGCAGGAAGAGTCCGCGCGCCTGCTCGAGATGGAGTCTGCGCTGCATCGGCGCATCATCAGCCAGAATGAGGCGATTGACACCATCAGCCGCGCCGTGCGCCGCGCACGCGCTGGCCTGAAGGACCCGAAGCGCCCCATCGGCTCGTTCATTTTCCTCGGCCCGACCGGCGTGGGCAAGAGCGAGCTGGCGAAATCGCTGGCGGAGTTCATGTTTGGCAGTGAAGACGCCCTGGTCAAGATCGACATGTCTGAGTTTATGGAGCGTCATGCGGTGGCTCGCCTCACTGGCGCGCCTCCGGGATATGTCGGCTACGAAGAGGGCGGCCAATTGACCGAGGCGGTGCGGCGCAAGTCGTACAGCGTCATCTTGTTCGATGAGATCGAGAAGGCGCACCCCGATGTCTTCAACATGCTGCTCCAGATTCTGGAGGACGGCAAGTTGACCGACGCGAAGGGGCGCACGGTAGACTTCCGCAACACGATCATCATCATGACCTCGAACGTTGGCGCGTCGCTGCTGAATAAGGAAGCCGCCATCGGCTTCACCCAGACCAAAGACAAAGACCGGGCGTTCCAATCGGAATACGACACGATGCGCGACAAAGTGCTTGGCGAGTTGAAGAACACCTTCAAGCCGGAGTTCCTGAACCGCATTGATGCCACCATCGTCTTTGCCAGCCTGCGCCGCGAGGATGTGCGCCAGATCGTCGATCTGCTGCTCAACCGCGTGCGGACGCAACTGACGGAGCAGCAGGTCGAACTGCTGGTGCCTGAGTTGACGAAAGACGCCCTGGTGGACAAGGGCTACGACGCCGAGTATGGCGCGCGTCCACTGCGCCGCACGATCACGAACCTCATCGAGGATCCGCTGGCTGAGGGGCTGTTGCAGGGCAAATATCGGCCCGGCGACATCGTGGAAGCCGTGCTGCGCGATGGGAATGTCGAGCTTGAGGTGCATGAGCGGCGCCAGGACCTGCTCAGCGAGCTGCCCGCCCCACCAGAAGCGGCGCTCTCGGCGGGCGATGAGCCGTCGCGCTAGGTCAGGCGCAGGTCTGGCGCAAGCGTGACGTAACCGGCGGGCGCGCTCCGGGAAAGTTCTCTTTCCGGGGGCGCGCCCGTTTCCTGTCCCTGTTTCTTGACGTTTTCTCATACAAGCCGCCACTGTGGCTCAATCCTCTAACTGAGCTGGTGGACAACCGTAGTGCATCATAGCGGCGCGTGTAGGCGCCACCACCATGAGAAGCGATCATGCCGAAGTCAGCCACCAAATTTATCTGCCAGCAATGCGGCTACGAGGCCGCAAAGTGGATGGGGCGCTGTGTCGACTGCGGCGCATGGAACACGATGGTCGAGACGGTCATCGTGGCGCGCCCGACGAATGGCGTCTCCGCGAGCGGCCCGGTCATCTCGGTCGCGCCCATCGCCGTGCCAGACGTTTCGGCGCTGGCCCAGGAGCGTTGCGCCACTGGATCACCGGAGCTGGATCGCACGCTCGGCGGCGGGCTGGCGCCTGGATCGCTCGTGCTGCTCGGAGGCGAGCCGGGGATTGGCAAGTCGTCGCTGCTGCTGAAGGTGGCGGGCAATATCGCAGCGGCTGGCGCCGAGACGCTCTACGTCTGCGCCGAGGAATCGCCGCAGCAGGTGAAGTTGCGCGCCGAGCGTCTGGGCGCCTTGCAGCCCAGGCTCTACCTGCTCCCTGCGACCGAGATCGAAGCGGTGGTCGAGCAGATCGAGCGTATGCGGCCAGCCCTGGTGGTGGTGGATTCGATTCAGACGGTGGCGACCTCACTGATCGCCTCGGCGCCAGGCAGCGTCAGTCAGGTGCGTGACTGCGCGATGCAACTCATGCGCGTGGCCAAGCGCACCCATACGCCCATCTGCCTGATTGGCCATGTCACCAAAGAGGGATCAGTCGCGGGGCCGCGCACGCTGGAGCACATGGTAGACGCCGTGCTCTATCTCGAAGGCGAGCGATTTCACACCTACCGGCTGCTGCGTGGCGTCAAGAACCGTTTTGGCGCGACGCATGAGGTGGGCGTCTTCGAGATGCGCGGCGATGGCATGGTGGATGTCACCAACCCATCGGGATTGTTCCTCGCTGAGCGCCGCAGCGATGCGACCGGCTCTGCGGTGGTTGTCAGCATGGAGGGGACACGTCCGCTGCTGGTCGAGACGCAGGCGCTGGTGACCTCGACGGTGTTTGGCGCGCCGCGCCAGACGGCGACGGGCGTGGATCGTAACCGCCTGCAAATGCTGCTGGCTGTGCTGACCAAGCGCGTTGGCCTCGCGCTCTCTACCCAGGACGTGTACGTCAACGTCGTGGGCGGCTTTGAATTGGGTGAGCCAGCGGTCGATCTGGGCATAGCCCTTGCTGTCGCTTCCAACTTTGTCGAGCGGCGCGTGGCGGCGGATATGGTCGCGCTGGGCGAAGTGGGTTTAGGCGGAGAGTTGCGCGCAGTGCCACGTCTGGCCCAGCGCGTGCGAGAAGCGGCGAAGCTGGGGTTCCGGCGCGTGGTCGCTCCGCCAGCGCGCGGACGGCTCGACAGCGACCCGTCCAACAGTACTTCTGGGCTGGATATCGAGATCATCGAGGCAGCCACCTTGTCCGCAGCAGTGGAGATTGCGCTGGAGTAGCTGACAATTGCAGTCTGAACACCGATTCAGACCACGAAAACAGCGCAGCGTATGCTACACTGGTAGACAGAAATCGGCGCGCTGAAGGAGTGAGCGCCACGTACACCATGGGAAACGCGCTCGCTCGGATAGGCGGTGTGCCACGGGTAACGCCGCCAATGTGTGACGATGGGAGGGCTGTCAGACGCGATCATGTCCCGGCGCGCAGGTGAGTCGCGCGTCAAGCAAACGCATTGAGGAGGATGCTGTGACTGGTAGAAGAATTGCGCGCGCGGTCGCTTTTGTCGTCGCCGCCGCCCTCGCGTTGGATATAGGGTCCACGCTCAACGACAAACAACACGAAAAATGGGGACTTGCCCTTTCTAGCGGTTCTGGGGATTGCGCTTTTCATCGGTCTCATCGCCCTGGCGCTTACTCCATTCATCATCATCGCCCCCTACCGTTGGATTCGTGAGCAGATTCGCAAAGCCGAGGTCAGCGACCTGATCGCTGGCGTGGTTGGTCTGGTCATTGGGCTGATCGTCGCGGCTCTGCTGGCCCTGCCGCTCTCGCAGCTCAACTTCGCCGATGTAGGCCGCTGGGCGCCCAGCGCCGCCGCGCTGATCTGCGCATGGCTGGGTGTCACCATCGCCGTGATGCGCAAGAGCGACTTCACCCGCATGATCTCAGCCGCTGTCAGTGGGCGCGCCACACGGCGGGCGGCGCGCGAGGAGCATGAGGCCGATGAGCGCGACGACCACGAGGAGCACGATCAGCACGATCAGCACAACGGCGCTCGCCTGCGCGACCGCCTGACGGGCCGTGGCTCGCGCCGCACCAGCGACCGCATTCTGGTGGATACGAGCGCGATCATCGATGGTCGCATCGCCGACATCAGCATGACGGGGTTCATCACTGGCACGCTCGTCGTGCCGCGCTTCGTCCTCGAAGAACTCCAGCACATCGCCGACTCCGCCGATAGCATGCGACGCAATCGCGGGCGACGCGGCCTCGAAATCTTGCAACGCCTGCAGAAGGACACCACCGTTCCGGTGGAGATCTCCGACGCCGACGCCGACCCCACGGAGGTAGACGCCAAGCTGGTCAAGCTGGCGCGTCAGTGGCGCTGCGCCATCATCACCAACGACTTCAACCTCAATCGCGTGGCTGAGTTGCAGGGCGTGAAGGTGCTCAACATCAACGAACTGGCGCACGCTGTCAAGCCGATTCTGCTGCCGGGCGAGGAGATGACGGTCAAGATCATGCAGGAGGGCAAGGAGCCTGGGCAGGGCGTTGGCTACCTTGACGATGGCACGATGATCGTGGTCGAGAATGGCAAAGCCTATATGCAGTCCACCATCGAAGTCTCGGTGACGCGCGTGCTGCAGACAGTCGCTGGCCGGATGATCTTCGCGCACCCAAAACAGACGGCGCCTAACGTCACCGCCGCGCGGCGCACCGGCACCGCCTGACGCGATGTCTAGCGCGCATGCGGCAGATGCAGAGTCACGGGGAGCGGTAGCGGCGCTGGTCGTCGCTACCGCTCCCGGCGCAGATGCGCAGACGCGCGCGCGACTCTGGCGCTCCGTCGCGGGGCGCGCGCTGGTCTGCTGGCCGCTCAGCATGCTCGCCCAACTCGACGACCTGGGCTTCTGCGCGCTCATCGTTCCAGCGGAACGCTACGATGATGGTATCCAGGTTATGCAAAGCGCGATGCCGACGGCTGGCCACGCCGTCATCCCGACGGCTGAGTATACCTGGCGCAGCGCGCTCGCCAGCATGCGTGACAGCCCGGCGCCGTGCGAGTGGATCATCGTGATGGACGCCGCGTGGCCGCTCGTGACGGTCGCCAGCCTGCGCGCCGGGTTGCGCGCCGCTACGCGCACGGGTGTGGCCATCGCCTGCGAGCCAGTCAAAGAGACGCTGAAGCGCGTGGATGGTCGGCTCGTCGTGGAAACGCCGCCACGTGACAATCTGCGCCGCTTGTTCTCGCCCGCCGTGTTCAGCCGCGCGGCGGCGCAGCGCATGTTGGAGCGCTACGACTCGCCCAGCGCGCCCACGCCTGATCTGGTCATGCTCGCCCAATGGGCAGGCGCGCCGCTCACAGCCTTCGACGCGGGCTATCCGAGCGTGCGTGTCACGAGTGAAGACGACCTCGCCATTCTTGAGACGCTGCTCGCTCAGCGCCAACCGGAGGCCAGCTAATCATGGTTCAGCAACGTCGCGGAGCGATCATCGTCGGCGCCTCCAGCGGTATCGGCGCGGCGCTCGCCAGCGAGCTGGCGCGGCGCGGCTATCAGGTCGCGCTGGTTGCGCGGCGCGCCGCAGAGCTAGAGGCTATCGCCGCGCGCCTCAACGCAGCGGCGCCGGGCGTGGCGCGCGCCTATGCGCATGATGTTCGCGACTACGACGCGGCCCCAGCGGTCTTCGCACGCATCTGCGCTGATCTGGGCGATGCGCCGCTCAGCCTGCTCGTGTATACCTCAGGCGTGCTGGCGCCCGCTGGCTCAGATGGCTGGCCGTTCGAGGCCGAGCGCGAGATGGTCGAGACGAACCTGATCGGCGCCATGCGCTGGTTGGCGTTGGGCGCCGATCGCTTCGCGCGGCAAGGGCGTGGCGCGCTGGTGGGCGTCTCGTCGGTGGCGGGCGACCGTGGCCGCAACGGCAATGGCGCCTACATGGCCAGCAAGGCGGGCCTCTCGGTCTACCTCGAATCGCTGCGCTACCGTCTGGCGGGCCGTGGAGTGCGCGTCGTCACGATCAAGCCGGGCTTCGTCGCCACGCCGATGCTCGCTGGGGCGAAGCCGCCGCGCCCGCTCGTCATCTCAGCCGAGCGGGCGGCGCAGCGCATCGCCGAGGTGTGCGAGCGCGGGCCTGAGGTCGTCTATGTGCCTGCGCGCTGGGGAGCGATCATGACCATTGTGCGCGCGCTACCCGCCTTCGTGATGAAGCGGCTGACGATCTGAGCGCCGCGCGGCGTGGCGTGACGCCGGAAAGGTGAAACGGGATGGCGACGACCGTCAGCAGCCTGCGCGGCGCGGCAGAGCGCGAGCTGACCGGCTGGGGGCTGCGAAACACCGCCCGCTCGCATGTGGTGACGCCCCAGAGCGTCGACGCGCTCGCACAGACGCTCGCCACAGCCGCCAGCGAGGGCTTGCCAGTCTGCCTGCGCGCTGGCGGAAACAGCTACGGTGACGCGGCGCTGCTCGATGGCGGCCTTACCCTTGATTCCACCGCGCTCGATCACATCCTCGCGTGGGACGCGGCGACGGGCGTGGCGACGGTCGAGCCGGGCGTCACGGTGGCGCAACTCTGGCGGCGCATCCTGCCGGATGGCTGGCGTCCGACGGTGGCGCCTGGACGTGGCGCCGTGACGATGGCTGGCGCCGCTGCGGCCAACGTCCACGGCAAGAACAACTGGCGCGTCGGCTGCTTCGGCGACCATGTGCTCTCCTTCGAGCTGGCGCTGCCCACAGGCGCGTGCGCCACCTGCTCACGCGCGGCCAACGCCGACCTGTTCGCGGCGACCATCGGTGGGATGGGCTTGCTCGGCGCCATCACCCGCCTGACCCTCCAGACGACGCGAGTCGCGTCGGGCCTCGTCGCGGAGCGCCAGACGGCGCATGGTTCGCTGGCCGCCCTGCTGGACGCGCTGGCCGCCGCAGGCGCCACCGCCAGCGACCTCGTCGCCTGGGTCGATACGAGCGCGCGAGACGCTGCGCTGGGGCGTGGCCTGCTCGGCGAGACCCGCGAGCTAGCCCCCGGCGAAGACGCACACGCCAGCGAGACGTTGCGCTCCGTCTGGGACGAGTGGCCCAGCGCGCCAGCGCGTCTGCTGCGCGCATTGCCTGCGCCGCTGCTGCCGACGCTGGCGCGCCCACTGACGCGCCCGGCGGGCGTCTGGCTGGCTAACCGTGCGCAGTGGGGGCGCGGCGCGCTGCGGGGCGCGAGCCACTGGCGGCGCGTCTCCTATCCAGCGGCGAACTTCCCGCTCGATGTGATCCCCAACTGGCGCGACACCTATCGCCCCGGTGGCCTGATTCAGCTTCAGGCGTTCATCCCGGCTGCGGCGGCGCGCTCAGCCTTCGCGCAGATGCTCACGCGGGCGCACGCGGCTGGCCACACGCCATCGCTGGGCGTGCTGAAGGCGCAGCGGGCCGCCGACGACTTCACCCTCAGCTACCTCGTGGATGGCTATTCGCTGGCGCTCGACTTCCCTGTGCTGCGGCGGACAGAGCCTGGTCTGCTGACATTGCTGCATGCGCTCAACGACCTCACGCTGGATCACGGCGGTCGCCTCTACTTCGCCAAAGATAGCACGCTCACCGCCGCGCAGGTCTCGCGCATGCTGCCTCAGGCAAACCTCGCGCGGTTCGCCGCGCTCAAGGCGCAGCATGATCCCGGCGAGACGTTGCAATCTGGACTCTATCGCCGCGCGCTACGCCCGGCGCTGTACCCATAGGTTCTTCCAATAACCGGGCGATGAACTAAAGCAAGAAGGCCACTCACTGGTGGTTGCACAACCACCAGCACAGCAGGAAGGCTGCTCGAACGCTCAGTCGCCCTGGTTGACCCCAATTTTGAGAGCCGCTTGACAACCATTCTGCCAACCTGTATGCTTTAGCTATCTCAGATTCTATGACAAGCTGATGCTGATGCACTGGCAAGGCGGTGAAGCAATGCTCGAGATGAAGAAAGGCTCATTGGGCCTTCTACTGCTTAGTCTGCTTAAATCCAGTCCCAGCTATGGATATGCCCTCTGTGAACGTCTACGTGAGCAGAGTGAAGGTACCCTAAGCTTTGAGGATGGCGCGATCTACCCGCTCCTGCATAGCTTTGAGCAGCAGGGCATAGTTGAAGGGTATTGGGAGACCACAACTGGTGAAGGAAATGCCCTTTTGGGAGGACATAAAGGGCCACGGCGTCGCTACTATCGACTGACTCCGCATGGGCATACGGCGCTAAAGGCATCACTGCAAGAGTGGCAGTCATTCACCGATGGAGTCTCGCGGATAGTCGGGACACATAGCGCCGAGTTTGCCTAATCGCACTATATCCATGTGAGACATAGATGTGAGCAGGTTTGCGTAAAGGGTGAGTTGATTGGAGGCGAAGAGTGGTGACAGGCCCGATTGACCGCTATCTCCTGGCGTTGGGCGCGCAACTCGACCTCTCGGCCACCGAGCGCGCCTCAACACTGGAAGAAGTGCGTGCGCATCTCGAAGAGAAGGTCGCCAATCTGCGCGCGACGGGGCACAACGAACTGGAAGCGGAGCAGCTCGCGGTAGGAGCCTTTGGCGACTCACACTTTGTCGCGCGCCGCATATCCGCTGCCTATCCTAGGCGTTGGAACAGACGTCGCTGGCTTTCCAGTATGGGGTTAGGTGTGCTGCTGACATGGAGCATCTGGACTTTAGGCACATTTCCGGTGCTCGCATATCAAGTCTATACGCATGCTCTACAATACCCGCAAGATTCAGAACCTACGACCGCAGGTGTGTTCATGCAATCAACGCCAGTGGCAAGTGGCGGCTGGTTCGCCTTCAATCTTGCTGGGTGGGTCTGGCTGACGCCGCTGCTCATCCTCTTCTTCATCCTCCCCTTTCTCTGGGGTCGACGTAGCAGCAATTGGTGGGCGCCTGGATTCGCCTATGGGCTTGGCGCGTGGATCGCCGTTCCGTGGTTTGTCATGCTTTTCTTCGTGCCAGACCTGTCGTTCGATTTCAGAGATGAGGGGGCGCTGATCTTGCTGGCGGTACCCGTGGCAATCCTAATAAGCGGGTTAGGCCATTTGGTTGGGAGCTGGCGTCAACCCGACATCGCACGTGTCTTGGCGTCGTAGTCTTGCCACACAGACTAGGTCTAAAGCAATGCTGCGACCACCCAGATCCCGCTAGCCACGACCATGGAGGATATAATGCTTGCTCGTTCAAGCACTCCACTGGAGCCCACACGTAAGAAGCGTAGAACGCTATTCATAGCGGCAGCGCTCTTGTTCGCCGCAACAGTGGCCGTCATTGAGATCACCTCATGCGTTCGACTCTCCAGCGTCACGAACGCTGCGCCGCTGTCCATAGCTCAGCAATTAACCCGAGCGCAGTCTGCCGTCCCATTCCGAATTCATCAGCCTGCCTGGCTACCTGCTTCAGCCACGCTTGAGGGCGTCACCTATCATGCGCGTTGCACATCATGTTCCGAACCTAACAGCGTGACACTTAACTATCGTGCATCCGTACCTACTCATGACATTGAACTCTATCAGTCCGATGGGCAAGTGTCGTTCCAGGCAGGCTATGAGGATCCGCAGGGACATACCCATCCGATGGATGACGCTACATCTGACATTAATCTCAGTGGCATCGCAGTCCATGTGGATGTGCTGACAGGGACGCTTTCGATTGGTCCTATTCGTGAGGTCGTTCTTTCCTGGTCGCATGATGGCATCTACTACTGTCTGACGTCGCGCGATGCGCCCGGTGAGAAGACGGATATCGATGTGGTCGAACACATTGCCGAGAGCATATGACTGTGCAGGCGCCCTGCACAGTCATATGGAGTGTCCCGGGTTAGAGCCTGTAATGCACGCGTCCGAAATGCCGTAGAATAGCCAGCGCGTCGAGAGACTCGCTTCCGCTTCGCTGTTTGCTTTGGCCTCCGAGACGACTCGATTGCGCTGACGGCTGCCTGTTCCATGGATTCTGAATAGAACCCGCATCCATAGCTGCGCATCGACGCGCCCTGATGCGAGTGATATGATGGGGCGGCGCAGAGCAGCGCGCATGGCGAGAGAGAAGGTGAGGCGGCATGGCCCAGACGGAACGACTGGTGATCGCGACGACGAATCTGCACAAGGTTGACGAGTTTCGCCAACTGCTCGCGGATCTGCCCTATACATTGACCAGCCTCGACGAACTGGGCGCCGTCGCTAGATGTGGCCGAGACGGGCGCGACCTTCGCGGAGAATGCGATCATCAAGGCGCGCGCCTATGCGGAGGCGACTGGCCTGCTCACCCTTGCCGATGACTCCGGGCTGGAGATTGACGCGCTCGACGGCGCGCCCGGTGTGTATTCGGCGCGCTGGGCGGGCGCGGATGTCTCCTACGAGACGCGCAACCGTCTGCTGGTGGAGCGGTTAGCGGGGCTGCCAGACGCGCAGCGCGGCGCGCGCTACCGCTGCGCCATCGCCGTTGCGCTGCCACCGCCGCGTGGTCTCGTCGGCGTCGTCGAGGGCGCGCTGGAAGGCCGCATCGCGACAGAACCCGCCGGGCATGGTGGCTTCGGCTATGATCCGATTTTCTTCGTGCCAGAGCAGGGGCGCACCGTGGGCCAGATGACCGCCGCAGAGAAGCATCGCATCAGCCACCGCGCACGCGCGGCGCTTGCGGCGCGGCCTTTGCTTGCGCAGCAGGCGAACGAACGATGAGCCGGTGATTTCGCGCCCACTGGCGGCTGGCGCGTGGCTGTCGCGCCATCGGTCAAGGACGCCCTTTCTGTCATAGCCGTCTATGTGCGCATATGATGGGGAACGGAACGCCGACGAGCGCAAACCATCGTTGGGGCGGCTTCCGCGCCATGAACGGACCAACGGAGCCAAGCGTGCGCCCAGAGCCTGTACGAGTCGCCATCGATCTAGAGACGACCGGCCTGCGCCCGGAGCAGGATGTGATCATCGAGATTGGCGCTGTAAAATTCGTCGGCGCGCAGATTCTCGATACGTTTCAGAGTTTTGTCAGCGCCTCGGCGTCGCTCCCCTACCGCATCCATCGTCTGACGGGCATCACCAATGGCGATCTACGTCGTGCGCCACCGCTGGGCGCGCTGATGACGCCTCTGCGCGCCTTCATTGGCTCGGCGCCGCTCGTGGGGCATAGCGTCTCCTTCGACGCCGCCTTTCTGCGTCGTGCGGGGTTGGCGCATCGCAACCCGCTGATTGACACCTACGAACTGGCTTCAATGCTGCTGCCCGACCTGCCCAGCTATACGCTGGCGTCGGTGGCTGACGCGCTCCACGTTCCTTCATCCATCCACCACCGCGCGCTGGCCGACGCCGATCTCTCGCGCGCCGTCTTCCTCGCGTTGATGGAACGCCTCGGCGCGCTCGACACGGCCACCATCGGTGAGCTGGCGGCGCTGCCCAGCGCTGACGGCTGGACGCCCGCCTATCTGCTCAAAGCCGAGGCGCGCCAGCGTGAAGAGGCGATCAGCGCCAGCCCGTTCGCCAGCCTGCTCGCGGCGGCTCCAGTCGCGCAATCGGTCGGACTGGGAGTCAGTCCCGCTGTGCTGACGATGGCTGTGGCGCTGGAATCGCGTCCTGAGACAAACACGCCATCCGAAGCCAGCTCCGCCCGCGCAGCCGTCGGCGCGGCGCCGAAAGAGCCGTGGGCGAGCCTGGCCGCATTCATGCGCGAGGGCGGCGCGCTGCTCATGGAACTGGAGCGCAACGAGGACGCGCTGGTTCAGGCGCTGGCGGAGGTCGCACGCGGCGCTGCGTCCATGCCCGTTGGCGAGCGCGTCATGATCGCGGCGAGTGACGGCGAGGAGATGAAGCGCGTCGCGCGCACGCTGCTGCCACGCGCCATCGCGCTCGCTGGCCTCGACGCCGCGCAGCTTGGCGTGGCGGAGCTAGACGAGCGTGAGGGGTATCTCTGCCTACAGCGCTGGTTCGGCGTCGCGCGCGAGAACCAGGGGCAGACGCTCTCGACCGAGGTGATACGCGGGCTGGCCAAGCTAACGGTCTGGGCGCATGAGACGCGCAGCGGCCTGCGCGCCGATGTCGCGCTCTCTGGCGCCGAGGCGGACGCCTGGACGCGGGCGCGTTCCGGTCCAGAGTTTGCCGACACGATCAGCGATTGCCCCTATCGCGACGCCGGATACTGCTTCGTGACACGCGGCGCGCAACGCGCAGAAGCGGCCACCATCATCGTCACAACCCAGGCGGCGCTGGCGGCGCGGCTGATCGGACGTAACGCGCTGTTGCCAGCGAGTGTTCGCACGATCATCCTCGATGGCCGTCAGTTTGAAGACGAGTTGCGCCGCCAGCAGACCTTCACCCTGGACGTGGCCAGCGCGCTTGGCCCGCTGGATGGTTTGGCGACAGGAGACGCCGACGATCAGCATGGCGGCCTGCTGCACGTCGTGGCGACGCTCGCGCAGGGGCCAGAGTCGCAGCGCGAGCGTGGATGGGCGCACGCTGTCGAGCGTGCGCGTGAGGCGGCGTTCGCCGTCTTCGGCGCGCTACGCGCTGTCATGCAGGAGAGCCAGGAGCGCAACACGCGGGGCGGCGCTCGCGAGGGCTTCGATAATGGCTCGCTGCGCATCGACGCCGCTGTGCGCGCCTCGCGCGCCTGGGAACTGCTGCTGCGCGAATGGGCGGCATTCAGCAGCGACCTCAGCGCCGTGGCGGAGATCGCCCGTGAGGCCGCGCGGTCGCTCAAACCATCGGATGAGTCAGCCGTTGAGCTGTCGCCCAGGGCGCAGGGCGCGCAGGCCGATTTGCTGGCGCTGGCGCAGCGGATGGGCGCGCTGGTGGAGCGCGGCGGCGACATATTCTCTGGCGCACGCGTGGAGAACACGGTCTGTTGGCTGCGCGCCCCACAGTTTCAGCAGTTTCAGCAAGGTGAGCCAGCGCGCGACCGCCGACCGGATCAGCGCAATGGGGGGGCGAGCGGAACTCCGGGCACGACAGGCACATCAGACGCAGCGGGTGATGCGGCGACTGAGCCAGCGGCGCCTGACGAGGCGAGCGCGCGGCGTGATGCGCAGATGGCGCTGATCGCCGAGTCCCCGACGCTCTCTGCGGCGCCGACGCAGGTGGGCGCATTGTTGGCGCCGCTGTGGGCGGATGGGCATGGTGTGGCGGCGCTGGGCTGGGCGCTCTCGGTTGGCGGGGACTTCGAGTATACACGCGGCGCGCTCGGACTGCCCGAAGCGACCCGTGTTATCGCCGCCACGCCCGATTATTCGGCGCAGACGGTGCTCTGCCTGCCGACAGATGCCCCCGAACCCGCCGCGCAGAGCTATCACGCGCAATTTGAGGCGTTGATTGTCTCGCTAGCGCGCGCGCTGGATGGCGATGTCGTCGCCATCTTTCCCTCGCACGCCGCGCTGCGCACCGCCGCGCTGGGCATTCGTCGCACGCTTGAACGCTATGACATCCTCACGCTGGCGCAAGGCATCGATGGCTCAGCGCGCCAACTCTGGCAATCGTTCTACAGTCAGCCGCGCACAGTGCTGTTGGGCGCGGGAACCTTCTGGGATGGCGCCGAGCAGCGCAATCGCGCTCCGGCCTGCATCGTCGTCGCACGCACGCCATTCCCGCCGCAGAGCGATCCACTGGTGGCCGCGCGCGCCGATGTCTGGGCCGACCCGCAGGCGCAGTTCATGACGCCACAGGCTGCGCTCAAGCTGCGACAGGCGCTCGGCGGTCTCGCCTGGAGCCATACCAGGCGCAACGCCGTCGTGCTCTACGACCGGCGCCTTCAGACACGCGGCTACGGCGCCACGATCATCGGCGCGCTGCCGCAGTGTGAGCTGTACCAGGCGCCTGCCGCCGACCTGGCCGAGCGCATCGCCGACTGGATGCACGAGTCGCCGTTCGCGTGAGCGCCGCCCCTCAGCGCAGACCAATCACCCTGTCCAATACCTGCACGCTTCCGCTTTTTGGTCAAACATCTGTAATGACACAACAAGAATCGTCTTTACGCAGCGACTGGCATGACCGGCGGGTTCGTGGTGTACCAGGGTAGCGTCGAAACCGAACGGAAGGCGCGCGGTAGTACGTTGTAGAGATCAAACGGAAGTGACAGGAGTACAGCGCCAATGGCCAGGGCATCCGAGACATCAGCGCCAGCGCGCCCCGGTAAGGCGAGGCGCAGGACGCCGAACGCGATCCATCAGGCGCGCCTGGATGCGGCGCCTGGCAGCGAGCAGACAGCGCTGCCTGCGGATTGGGCCTCCTTTGCGCTGGAGTATGCCTGGCGGCAGCATGGGCAATCACTCGCCATCCACGCGGATTGCTTTGAGTGGCTGGGCAGCATTCCTGAAAATAGCCTGCATGCCATCATCACTGACCCACCATATGGCGTGAAAGAGTATGACTTCGACCAGATTGACAAGCGCGCGAACGGCAATGGCGGCATCTGGCGCATACCGCCGTCATTTGATGGACACGAGCGTTCACCGTTGCCACGATTCACCGCCTTGAGCGCGAGTGAGCGCGTTACGCTCCACCGATTCTTTGTCGAGTGGGCGCGCGTGGCGCTCCATGTGCTACGCCCTGGCGGCCACGTGCTGATCGCTAGCAACGCTTTTCTCTCACAACTGGTTTTCTCCGCGCTCGTCGAGGGTGGGTTCGAGTTCCGGGGTGAACTCCTGCGCCTGGTGCGGACCCTGCGCGGAGGCGACCGTCCCAAGGGCGCCGAGAATGAGTTTCCCGACGTGTGTTCGTTGCCACGCGGCTGTTACGAGCCGTGGGGAATCCTGCGCAAGCCTTTGCCAGGCAAGATGACAGTAAGCGATTGTTTGCGTGAGTATCAGACAGGCGGCCTGCGGCGCATGCCAGACGGCAAGCCCTTCAATGATGTGATCGTGAGTGAGCGGACACCTCGGCGCGAGCGGGACATCGCCGACCATCCGAGCCTCAAGCCGCAGTCGTTCATGCGCCAGCTTGTCTGGGCGGCTTTGCCGCTGGGTGAAGGCATTATTGCCGATACGTTCATGGGGGCTGGCTCGACGGTGGCGGCGGCGGAAGCGATGGGTGTTCGGTGCATCGGCGTAGAGCGATTCGCGGACTACTTCAACATGAGTGAGCAGGCCATCCCGCAATTGTCCGCAGTGCGTGTCCGCACAGTCAGCCAATTGACAGTCGATCAGCTTGAGATGGAAGCTGAGCGATCCGCATCCGCGCCTACTCGCCGACGAGTGCGGAGTACCCCAGCCACGCGGCGATCAGCCCTTCGCGGAAGGTGACGAAGCAGACGCCCTCGAAGACACGCCGCTGGCCGTCGGCGTTGCGCGTGTAGGCCCAGCGCCACGCGGCGGCGGCTTCCTGGCCATCGGCTCGCATGAGCAGGCGCGTCACCGTGAAGCTGACGTTGTGATGGCGGGCGGCGAAGTCGGCGATGAAGCCCCGCAGCGCCGCGCGTCCCGCGAATGTGTGGGTGGGCGGCTCGGCGTAGGTCGCGTCCTCGGTGAAGCATGCGGCGGCGCCCTCCGCGTCTCCGCTGGCCAGACGCTCCCCAAATGCGCGCAGCGTGGCCTCTGGCGCCAGCATGTGACTAGCGCACATCGAAGAGCGCATCGCGCTCGGCTGGCGTGGCGAACTGCTGCTCGCTGCGGATCATCTCCACCATCTTCTTACGCCCCTTGGGGCTGCCGATGAAGACCGCGCCGACGAGCTGATTCTCCTTGAAGAAGAACTTGCGGTAGTCGGTGTTGCCTTTGTCGCCCGGCGCTGAGTGGGAGGTCGAGGTGAGCGCCGGATTATTTGACTCCGCGATGCCCATGACGGCGATGTTGGTGTTGAAGAGTGGGCTGGTGTAGGTTGGCACATCGCGATACGCCTCGCGCGCACCAGCCATGTTGCGCGCGACCACGCGGCCATGCGCCATCGCATTGTCCCACGTGCCCATCGTATGGTGGACGCCGATCATCGAGTCGTAGAACTCCGCCACATCGCCTGCTGTGTAGACGCCAGCTACGTTGGTTTCCAGATACTCGTTGGCGACGACGCCCGATTTGCGCTCGATGGCGGTATCGCTGAGGAATCCGTGATTGAGCGTCAATCCCAGGCCCACGCCGATCATGTCCGCCGGGTAGCTTTTGCCGGAAGCCGTCAGCACATGCTGTGGCTTGCCATTCGCGGGGACCACCTCGGCGATCTCCTCGCCGTGAATGACATCCACGCCATGGGCGCGGGCGATAGCGTCTACGAGCTGACCGCCTGCGGGATCGAGCACGGTGCGCAGCCAGAACGGGCCACGCATCAGCCAGGTGACGTGCACGCCGCGCACGTTCAGGCCCTCGGCCAGCTCATAGGCGATGAAGCTGCCGCCTGAGATCACGGCCTCCTTGCTCTCCAACGCATGAGCGATCAGGTCGCGGGTGTCGTCCATCGTGACAAAATTGAAGATGCGCTCGACCCGCTCAACCCCTGGCACATTGAGCTTGTTGGCCCAGCCGCCTGTGGCTACCAGCAGCGCATCGTAGCGCAAAGGACTGCCGTGATCGAGGAAGACAACCCGCTCCTCGGTGTCTACGCGCGTCACCAGCGTCTCGGTGAGCAGCGTGATGCGCTGCTGCTCATGCCAGTCGAGGTCGCGAATAAAGACCTTCTGCTCAGGCAGCAGCCCTTGCAGATAGCGGGGTAACGACACCCGGTTGTAGAGGGGATGAGGCTCGTTCGTGATGAGCCAGATAGCACACGCTGGATCATTCTTGCGCAACTCTTGCGCGCAGGTGGTGCCAGCGATACCATTGCCGATGATTACGTATTTCTTGCCGACTTCAGCCGCCAATGCCGCACTCCTCACGCTGCTCGTGGCGCCCCTATCCTACACCCACGCGCGTGCAGGCGGCGCCACCGCATATGGTACCACACCTGATTCCAGCGGCTGACGTGTGGGCGGCCTGCGATTCCACCTGCGCGGGCTGGGATTCGCGCCTGCGCAGGTGGGCAGTGGACAGCGCTCCGTCTGGCGACAGCGGTTGGCTTACTCTTGCTGGCCAGACGGATCGGGCGCGCGCGACGCCAGCTCGGCGCCATCGGGACGATAGCCCGCCGCCGCAGCCTCTTCTTCTGACGCAAAGTAGATGCGATGCTGTGGCGCGGGCAGGCGCTTCGAGTCTGGTGTGTGATAGACCCGCGAGAGGATATTGCCCACAAACGCGGCGCCCTGCGCGTCATCTTCACTGAATGTTGGCGCCTCAGCGATGCCTGGCTCGTCGTCGGGCGCCTCCGCAGTAACCGCTGGCTCCTCGCTCGCAACGCTATCTGCGTCTGCCGCGCTTGCCTGTGTCATCGTGTGGGAAGGCGTTGACGCCATCGCCGTCAGCGGAATCTCGACCAGCGTGTCGTCGTCACTCGCGGAACTGATGCGATTGCGCAGCACGATATAGGCGATTGCGCCCGCCGCGACGACGCCCACCCCCACGCCTACCAGCCAGAGGGTCGCCCGTCGGCTGGAGTTCGTTTGCGCCGATTCTGTGGAGACAGGCGCAGGCGCGGATTGCTGCATCACTGATAGCGGCAGTCGTTGCAGCGCGTCACGCGCCGCCGAACCCACCTGCCGCAGACTGTCTTGCGCTTGCGGCGCCATCTGGCGTAGCGTCTCCTGGAGCGAATCCTGCGGGAGTGACTGCGCGACCCATTCGCGCGCGTCGTTCCAGCGGCCACTCGCCTGAATACGCAGCGCCTCAGCCCGCTCAGAGGCGCGCAGGTTGCGCCAGCGAGCGATCAGCGGGGCCGCCGCGCCTGCGGAGAGCAGACCCAACTGAAACCAGCGATTCTTGCCACTTGTGCCATTGGCGCTCGTCGTTCCCTCTGGAGCCTCAGTCGTCATCATGTGCCGCCTATCCTTTCCCCACTGCGCGCGTATCTGGCCTGCGTCACGGCTGCGTACACGCTCAGTGTGCCGCACAGCGCCGCCTCGCCGCCAGAAGCATGCGGCGCTTCTCGTGTGGCCTATCCGCCAGATGTGACGTGATACACTACTGGCAAGAATGCGCCGCTGGCTTGACGGCGTCTGGTCTGCGCGCGATTTCGCGCCGTAGCGTTATGGAGATTGCGTGTGATATCGCCGTCAGATTCGCTTCAAGTGTCGCATCCTCGTACAAACTCAGACGAATTGCTGCCCCCACTTGTCCCGCTCCTCCAGCGCATTGTCGGCGCCAGCGACCCGGATTTCCGCGCTGGCCTCGATGCATCCGCGCTCCAGACCGATGAAGCGCTGCGTCGCGCGCTCTTCCCCGTCACCCGCGCCTACGCCTATCTCAATCATGCCGCCATGGGCCCGGCGCCAGCGTCTGTGGCCTGGGCGACGCGGCAGGCGTTTGAGGCGCTCAGCTTGAGCGGGTCGCTTGAGATGGAGCGCCGCCAGCCAGAGGACGACGTACGCGCGCGTCTGGGGCGGCTCATCAATGTCGCGCCGACGAGCCTCGCATTCACCAAAAATGTGAGCGACGCCTTCATGACCATCGCCCAGGGGCTTGACTGGCGCCCCGGCGACAATGTCGTCACCGCCGCCTGTGAGTTCCCGGCCAATGTCTATCCATGGCTGAATCTCGCCGAGCAGGGTGTCGAGACGCGCATGGTCCCGGTGGTGGATGGGCGCCTGTCGCTCGAAGCGATTGCGGCGCTGATCGATGAGCGCACGCGACTGGTGAGTGTCAGCTATGTCGAGTTCGGGTCTGGCATGCGTAACGATGTCGCCGCCATCGCAAAGCTGGCGCATGCGGCAGGCGCTCTCTGCGCGGTAGATGGCATCCAGGCGTTGGGGGCGCTGCGCCTCGACGCAACCGCCGCCGAGCTGGATTTCGTCTGCGGGGGCAGCGTCAAGTGGCTGTTGTCGCCCGCGCATCTGGGCCTGCTCTATATCCGCCCATCTGTGCTGCCGCTGCTGCGAGTCGCGCGGCGCGGCTGGCGCAGTGTCGCCACGCCGTTTGACTTCTTTCGCTACGATCAACCGCTGCGCGACGACGCCGGTCGCCTCGAGGGCGGTAGCAACAATTGGCTTGCGCTCGTCACGATTGGCGCCGCGCTCGCGTTACTCGAAGCCGCCGGGTCGGAGCAGATCGAAGCGCGTTCGCTCGCGCTGGCGGCGATTCTGCGTGCGGAACTGGCCGAGCGCGACTACGAGATCACCAGTCCCGACGACCCCGGCGAGCGTTCCGCTATCGTGACCTTCCGCAGCGACGCCTGGCAAGACGAGGCGGCGGCGACAGCGGCGGTCGCGCGGCTGGCCGACGACGCGCAGGTGGTCATCTCGGCGCGCAATGGCCAGATGCGTGTCGCGCCGCACTTCTACAACACTGTCGACGATATTCAGCGTATGCTCGATGGCCTGAAACGTATACGCGGCTAGAGGTTGCGGTGGGCGAGCGTGTCCGGGCACGCGCGAGAACAGGCGAACACACGTGGAGAGGACGATGAGTATGGCTGTGCGCAAGGCAGTGATTCCTGCGGCGGGGCTTGGGACGCGGGTCTTACCGGCGACGAAAGCCGTCCCGAAAGAGTTGCTGCCCCTCGCGGACACGCCCACGATTCAATATATCGTCGCGGAGGCGGCGGCGTCTGGCATCGAGCAGATTACGTTCGTGACCAGCCGCACAAAACGTGCGCTCGAAGATCATTTCGACGAGGCGCCAGAGCTACGCGCGGCGCTCGAACGCAAAGGCGCCCGCGACATGATCGCCGAGATCGAGCGCGCCGAGACGCTGGCAAGCTACAGCTTTGTGCGGCAACAGCGCCCGCTGGGCCTGGGGCATGCGGTGCTCTGCGCGCGGGCAATGGTCGGCGAGGAGACGTTTGGGGTGTTGCTCGGCGATGATCTGGTCGACAACGACGACGATCCGTGCCTGGGACAGCTCATTCGCGTGCATGAGCGCTACGGCGGCTGCGTGCTGGCGGTCATGCGGGCGCCGCGTGAGGAAATCTCGCGCTATGGGGTCGTCTCACTGGGTGAGCAGGTCGAGCCGGGGGTGCATCGCATCACCGATCTGGTGGAGAAGCCAGCGGTGGATGAGGCGCCTTCCGACCTGATTGTCATCGGGCGCTATGTGCTCACTCCCAGCATTTTTGCGGCGCTGGAGGAGACGGCGCCGGGCGCTGGCGGCGAGATTCAGCTCACGGACGCGCTACGGGCGCTGCTGCATACCGGCGGGCGCATCTTCGCCTGCGAGTTTCGCGGAACGCGCTACGACACGGGCGACCCGGTGGGGCTGCTCACGACCTCCATCGCCTATGCGCTCAAGCGCCCCGACCTGGCGCCGGGCGTCATCGCGTATCTAAAGACGCTGCATCTCGACTGAGCCGCGTCTCATCGCATCGGCGACGGTCGCCGAAAGCCTGCCACACTTGCGAGTACGGCGATTTCGCGCGACAATACCCGGCGGATAGCCCCGGCGAGTGAACGCTGCGCGCAGGTCGCGCCATAGAGGATGAGGAGAAATCATCAGTGGAGGGTACCCAGACAGCGCCGCTCGCAGGACGCATCGCTGTCATCACCGGAAGCAGTCGCGGCATCGGGCGGGCGGCGGCGCTGCGCCTGGCGAGCATGGGCGCAGACATTGCGATCAACTTTCGCAGTGACGCCGCTGGCGCGAGCGAGACGCAAGCGGCGGTCGCGGCGCTGGGCGTACGCGCGATCAGCGTGCAGGCCGATGTCACGCTGGAGGATGATGTCACCCGCCTGTTTCAGGAGGTGGAGTCGGGGCTTGGTCCAACCACGATTCTCGTCAACAACGCCGGCCTGACACGCGATAAGCTGATCCTGCAGATGAAGCTGGAGGACTTCGATGGCATCCTCGCGGCGAACCTGCGTTCGGCCTTCCTCTGCACACGTGGCGCGCTGCGCTCGATGATGCGCGCGCGCTGGGGGCGCATCGTCAATGTCACCTCCATCTCGGGGCTGATGGGTCAGGTTGGTCAGGCGAACTACGCCGCCTCCAAGGCTGGCCTGATCGCGCTCACCAAGTCTACCGCGCGCGAGCTTGGCAGCCGCAATATCACCGCGAACGCGGTGGCGCCGGGCTTCATCCCGACAGAGCTGACCGCCAACGTTTCCGAGGAGTTTCGCAAGTATTATCTCGATCTGACACCGCTGAAGCGCTTTGGCACGGCGGACGAGGTGGCCGCGCTGATCGGCTTTCTCTGCGCGCCAGACGCTGGCTTCATCACCGGCCAGACCATCGCCATCGACGGCGGCATCAGCATGCATTGACGTGGCCGCTTTTTACGGGCGCGCAGCCGCGACATGGAGCCAGACGGAACACAACGGTACCCCGCACACGTCATAAGTCATGCGGCGCAACCAGCGCTGCCACGTCATAGGCTACACTGATGCTGTAGCCGCAGCGGCTCCGCTCGCGGACAGGTTGAATATAGAGGGCCGCGCTGCTCGCGGATCAGCGGATCACCCACGAGGAAGCATGTCAGGTATAGATTGGCTGCGACGCGCAGACCCGGCGCCACTGCGCGCGCCGCAGATCACCGGGCGGGTCACGCAGCGCGGTATCGGGATTGTACTGCCTGCCTACAATGAGGAAGCCGTCATCGCCGAGACGGTGAGCAAGTGCGTCGAGACGCTCGAGGTGATCGCGCCAGACTTCGAGATCATTGTCGTCGATGACGGCTCGCACGACCGCACGGGCGCCATCGCCGATGAGCTTGCCGCGCACGATGCGCGCATTCGCGTCGTCCATAATCGGCCCAATCGCGGCTATGGCGGCGCGCTGATCGCTGGCTTCAACGCAGTGACGAAAGAACTGACCTTCTACATGGACTCCGATGGGCAGTTCGACATTCGTGATCTCGTCAAGTTGCTGGAACTCCGCGAGCAGGGCTATCGCGCGGCGCTGGGGTATCGCAGGCATCGCCGTGACAGCGCGGTGCGGCGTCTCAACGCCTGGGGCTGGAATGTGCTCGTCTCACGGCTCTTCGGTCTGCATGTGCGCGACATCGATTGCGCATTCAAGGTCTATGACACAGAACTCGTGCGCCTCTTTGACCTCCACTCTGAGGGCGCAGTGGTCAGCACGGAGATGCTGGTCAAGCTGACGCGGATGGGCGTCTCTGCGGTCGAGATACCGGTGCAACATCTGCCACGCCTGCACGGCAGAGCGACCGGCGCGAATGTGCGCGTCATCCTGCGCGCCTTTGGCGAACTGCTGCGACTGCGGACGAAGCTGAGCGCCTGGACGCCAGCCGCGCCGCTGGCAGCCAGCGGCCGTGAACCATCACAAGTCATTCAAGGGTAGAGGCCGGGCGCTTCAATGACACCATTGCTCAGCGCAAGCGCGCTCGCCTTGATCCAGAGCCAGCGTGTGGCCCGCCTCGCCACCGCCGACGCCGCAGGGCGCCCGCATGTAGTCCCCGTCTGCTACGCCTTCGATGGCGCGCGTTTCTACATCGCGCTCGATGAAAAGCCGAAGCGCGTGGAGGCGATGGCGCTGCGACGTGTGCGCAACCTGCTCGACCGGCCCGACGCCGACCTGCTGATTGACCGCTACGACGATGACTGGTCGCGCCTGGGCTATGTGCTGGCGCACGCGCGCGCGTCGCTGCTCGCGCCTGGCGCGTCCGAGCATGCGCAGGGGGTCGCGTTGCTGCGCGAGCGCTATCCACAGTATCGCGCGATGGCGCTGGATGAGCGCCCGCTGATCGCGCTGGAACCACAGCGGTATAGCGTGTGGGGGCCAGCGCTCGAGAGTGAGGCCGCTGCCAATGTGTGGATGCAGCCGGGGCGCGGACTGGACTTCCTGCCGCTCGCACGCAACCGCCGCTCGGTGCGCGCCTTCCAGAGCCGCCCGGTTCCGCGCGCTGCGCTCGAAGAGCTGCTGACAGCGGCGGCATGGGCGCCCTCGCCCCATGGCAGGCAGCCATGGCGCTTCGTCGTGCTGACACGCGCGGAGCCGAAAGCGCGGCTGGCCGAGGCGATGGGCGACGAGTGGCGCGCTACGCTCGCCCAGGATGGCCAGCCCGCCGAGATTGTGGAGGCGCGCCTGCATAGCTCACGCGAGCGCATCCGCGAGGCGCCCGCGCTTGTGCTGGCCTGCCTCTACCTCGATGATCTCGACCGCTACCCGGATGCGCAACGCCAGCGCGCCGAGGAGACGATGGCGATCCAGAGCCTCGGCGCCGCCATCCAGAATATGCTGCTCGCCGCCTATACGCTTGGCCTGGACACTGGCTGGATGTGCGCGCCACTCTTCAGCCCGGCGGCTGTGCGCGCGGCGCTCGATCTTGCGCCCACGCTCATCCCCCATGCGCTGATTCCCGTCGGCTATGCGGCGCGCGACCCGAAACGCCGCCCGCGTCGCCCGCTGGATGAACTGGTGGCGCGCTGGGAGTGAGGCTGCGCGCGAGAGCATCGTGCGCGGCGCCACCACGCTCTCGCGGCGCCGTCTGACGTGTTACCCGCGAGGCCGCGCCATACACAGCACGAGCGCCTTTTGCTCGCTGGCGGGGAGTGGATGTTTCGCCTGCGTGTTGAGCCAGAGCGATGCCTGCCCACCCGACTCGTCGCCCCATTGGCTATGCTGGAGCACTCCACTCAGGCGCACGCTCGCCCTGAGGAATGCGCGCGCATCGGGCAATCCGCGCGAGGTAAAGACCCGCTCGTCGCCAGCGTCCGCGAGCCGGCGCAGGCGCGTCATCGCCTGCGCCGCGTCGATGCTCTTGCGCGCCGCCTGCTCTGTGCCGACCAGCAGGACATTGGGGACGCCGGACGGCATCTGGTCGAGCTTGTCGCAGATCGCGTCCGCCCAGTGGCGAAACTCGCCTGCGGATCGCAATCGCTTCACCTCGACATTGAAAGCGCCCTTATCCTTGATCACCACGGTGAAATCGGGGCCACGAGTCCTGGCCGCAAGATACTTCTCGTATTCGAGACTGTAGCGACGATCCAGCAGGAGGTGATATGCCGTATCCAACTCGAGTTGGAGGTCACGCATGCTCTCGCTATCGGTGATCCCGCGTACTTTCTTGCGCGTTTTGTCCTTGTTCGCGATCAGGAATGCGCGGAAGCTGGAGGACGCCGCGAGCCAGGCGCCGCACTGCGCGACAATCGGCTCATCCGACGCGCCAAAGAGGTAGGCCAGCAAGTCGTCGTCGCGCAGGGTGGGCATGTCCTACCTCCTTCTGATTGGGCGGATCTGCGGGACGGGATATTCCCAATTGGACGCCCGCTCTATCTTCGACGTCTATCCTTTCGCGTTTCTACTGCCCGCGCTCGGACTCGCCGGGATGTGCGTCAACGCGCTGGGCGCGCGTCAGTTCTGGACATAGACGGCGGAGCGGACACTGCGGGGCCGCTCACAGACGCGGCGCTGATGTCCCGGCGGCGAGGTCACGGCAGATGTCGCGCGCGATGGTCGGGCCTTCATAGATGAAGCCGGTGTAGAGCTGAATCAGGCTGGCGCCCGCGTCGAAGAGGCGGCGGGCGTCGTCAGCGCAGAAGACGCCACCACTGCCGATGATCGGCAGTCGGTCGCCCGCCCGCTGATGGAGCTGCGCCACCACCTCCACAGCCCGCGCGTGCAACGGACGTCCGCTCAGGCCACCCGCCTGCTCGCGCAGACTTTGCGGGACCCAGGCGCTGAGCGCGTCGCGGGCGATGGTGGTGTTGACGGCGATCAGGCCGCTGGCCCCACGCTCCAGGCTCACCGCTACGATGTCGTCGAGCGCGCGCGCATCGAGGTCGGGAGCGACTTTGACGAGCAGCGGCTTCGGCCTGGCTCGCCCAGCTTTGGCGGCGCGCTCACGCAGCCGAGCGGTGAGTGCGGCCAGCAGCGCGTCGAGGCGATCACGCTGTTGCAGTTCGCGCAGGCCGGGCGTATTGGGCGAACTGATGTTGACCGCGAAGTAGTCGCCCCAGGGATAGAGCAGGTCGAGCGAGCCGAGATAGTCATCCACCGCCTGATCGAGCGGCGTCACCTTCGACTTGCCCAGGTTGACGCCGACGGGAATGGGGACGGGCGACTGGCTGGCGAGCCGCGACGCCACCGCCGCAGCCCCCTGATTGTTGAAGCCCATGCGATTGATGAGCGCCTCGTCGCTGACCACGCGAAAGAGGCGCGGGCGCGGATTGCCCGGCTGTGGCTGGCGCGTGACGGCGCCAATCTCGACGAAGCCGAATCCTAGCGCCGCCAGCGCTGGAACGGCGACCGCGTTCTTGTCGAAGCCCGCCGCCAGCCCGATGGGATTGGGGAAGCTCAGGCCAAAAACCTCGCGCGCGAGCGCGGGCGTGGCGGCGCCGCTGGTCAGCTCGATGGCGGCGGCGATGGCGCGCGTGAGCGCGGGCGAACGTGAGGCCAGCGCCAGACCACCCAGCACGCGCTCGTGGATGGCCTCAACGTCTTGTCCTGACACGCCGAAGAATGCTGGACGAATCAGCCGACGATAGAGCATCGGCCTACTGCGCTTTCGAGGCGGCGAAATACTCCCTGACGCGCTGATAGACCTCCTCGGTGACGCCACCTGTCTCGCGCCAGTAGGCCAGCAGATCGCTGATCGTGACGGCGGCGCTCAGCCGATAGCCAGCGGCGGCGATGGCCTCAGGGCCGCCCTGCTCGCGATCTACCAGCACGGCGACATCGTGCGCGACGAGGCCGTTCGCTTCCAGCGTGCGGATCGCTTCGAGCTTGCTCTCGGCGTGGGTGACGACATCGTCAATCACCAGCGCCGTCTCGCCGGGATGAAAGAAGCCGTTGATCGAGCCGCCTGCGCCATGTGTCTTCGCCTCGCGCGGGGTAATCATCGGGATGCGGGTGATGTGCGAGAGCACGGCGACCATCGGCGTCGCGGCCATCGGCACGTCGGCATAGCGGGTGAAGACCAGTCCGCGTGTCTCGATCAATTCTTGCAGCGCGGCCACTGTGGCGTCGAGCGCGTCAGGAAACGAGCGCAACACGCGCAGATCGACATACATCGGTGAGAGGGGCGCATCAGGCTGCGTCTCGTGCAGCTTCAGGCGGAAGGCGCCGAACTTGACGGCGCCGCTCGACAGCAATCCATCGGCGAATGCGCGCTGTTTTGCTGTCAGGCGCTCACTCGCGGTAGTCCCAGCCACGAAATCGTTTCTCCCTCTTGTTCTGGCTCGCCAATTCAGTTGCGCAGGTCGTTGATGGCGCGCATGACCCGCTCGGCCTCGCGTCGCCCGGCCTCGGCGAAGTCGGCGCCGCGCGACGCATAGAGCACGCTGCGCGAGAGGCTAATGATGAGGCCGTGTCCGCTCGCGTCCAGCCCATCGCGGATGACCGCTTCGAGGTCGCCGCCCTGCGCGCCGATCCCCGGCACGAGGATGGGCAGGTCGCCGACGATCTCACGCACGATGCGGAGTTCCTCTGGATAGGTCGCGCCGACAACCAGCGCGCAATTGCCGTGCGCGTTCCAGGTCGTCGCCACGGCGCGCGCCACCCGTTGATAGAGCGGCTCCGCGTCGCCCGCAGCGCCAGACACCTGCGCATCCTGAAACTCGCCTGCGCCGGGATTCGAGGTGCGGCAGAGGATGAAGCAGCCTCGTTCGGCGCGTTCCAGGAAGGGCGTCAACGCCTCGCGCCCCAGGTAGGGATGCAGCGTCACGGCGTCGGCCTGGAGCGTGTCAAACGCGGCGCGAGCGTAAGCGGCGCTGGTGCTGCCAATGTCGCCGCGCTTGGCGTCGAGGAGCACGGGAATAGCGGGGTAGCGCGCATGGATGTAGGCGATGAGGCGTTGGAGGGCGCGCAGGCCAGCGGGGCCATACTGCTCGTAGAAGGCGCTGTTAGGCTTGAACGCGCAGACAACGTCGGCGGTCGCGTCGACGATGGCCTGAGTGAAGCCGACGAGCGCGCCTTCGATGTCAGCCTCCGCCTCGGCGCCCGGCGCGCCCAGCAAACCTGTGCGCCCGCCGCGCGCGACCTGCGGAATGCGCTCAAGCTCAGGGTCGAGGCCCACGCAGACGAGTGATCCGCTCGCCTGCCAGCGCCGCCGCAGCGCCTCGCTGAACGCCACGCGCTCGGATTGATGAGCGACAGAGGTGGATTGAGGTGTGCTATTCGCCACACGAACACTCCTGATTGGCGCATCATGCGCGCTCGCGCTGGCCGAGCGCGTCTTCAGAGGGCCGCCAGATATTGTAGCAGAATCGTGACCTTCTAGTTGCTCGATCCGCTGGCGTCGTCGGGCATGCGCGCGCTGCGGGGCGCGACGCGCGGCAGCGCCGCCACCTGCGCCTCATCATCGTCCGCGCCGACGCGATTGAAGCGCTCGAAGCCGCACAGTACGCAGCGATGCACGATGACCTCTTCGCCGTTGGGTCGCTCGAAGACGCCAATTGGCTCCATCATGCCCTTGCAGGCGCTGCCACGGTCGCCGGAGCGATTGGCATCGACATGGCGCGAGTAGAGGCAGTAGGGGCAGTGATTGCGATTGCGGCCACCACTGGGCAGTGGCCCGACCGCGCGTCCACAGTGGCCACAGGTGAATCGTTCGCTCGCCTCAGCGCGCGCCGAATCGTGTCCCGCGCTGGTGTCGCCACGTCGGTCGCGCACAATTCGGCCTGGATGGGTGGGTTTGTCTCGCCGCGCCATCGCTTGCTCCTCTCGCACTGGTCATGCGCTCGGCGAATCTGTCCGCATGCCCGGCGCGACCTCGTGGCATGGTATCGCCGGGAGCGCAGCCGCGTCAAGCGCGCAGAGGCGGTAGCCGCGAGCGGGCGCGTGCGGTATAATGCGAAATTGAGCGTTGGTGTCGGCCATTGGGGATGATGGCGCAGCCGCAGCGCAGGCCAGACCAGGCGCGCTTCCGCCGCTCTGGCGCGAGGAGCGTGTGTCTGGCGCAGTGGCGCGCGGCGATGCCGGAAAGGTACAGGCGAGTGAACGCATACGAACAACTGGAAGCGATTCGCGACCGGCTCGAACTCAACGGCGCCAGTGAAGATAGCGTCGCCCTCGTAGAGAAGTTCATTGCGCGAGCGGAGCCAGAGCGCGAGAGCGATATGTCCGTCACGCAGGTGATGATGATTCGCCATCTGCTGCGCCAGCGCGAGGCGCTCGACAGCCATGCCATCTATGACGACCTGCAAGAGCTGATGAGCGAGATCGAGGCGCGACGCACGGCGCGCAACGACGACGCGGTTCGTCCGGCGTGGGAAGAGGAGAAGCAGCCACGCCCGAAGAGCTATTATAAGGCGATGAAGTCGCGCGATGGCCAGGAGCCGAAGTAGCCCGGCAGGCTAACCTGGCAAGCGCCGCGAAGCTGAGGATTTTCTGAGAGCCGCCGCAGGCCATGCGCCGGGGTGGCTTTCATTGCCCGAAGGCGCCACCCCGGCACAGGGCGCAGCGTACACTATATGAGTGGTCTTCCCACCGAGCGCTCGGTTCGGCTGGCTTGCGCTCGTGATCTACCGGCCCCGACGTCATCATCTGACGGAGCGTGAGGCCCTGAGGAGCTGATACAGATGAGTGGCGCAAGTCGTCCCAGTTGGTATAAACCCGATGTTGGCCTCTCCATGCGGATGGCGCTGACGATCTTTCTGCTCGGCGCCGTCTATGTCGTCTTCGGCATTGTGCTGAACTATTACGGTGTCCCGCTCAACCTGCTGATTCTCATCGCGGGAGGAATCGCCTTCGTGCAGTTCTTCTTCGCGGACAAGATCGCGTTGTTTGCGATGCGGGCGCATGTGGTTGATGAGGCGCAGGCCCCGCAGCTCCATGAGATGATCGGGCGTCTGGCGGCTCAGGCCAACCTGCCCAAGCCGCGCGTCGCGCTGGTGGATACGACCGTTCCCAACGCCTTCGCGACGGGCCGCAGTAAGAACCATGCCGTCGTCGCCGTGACCACGGGCATCTTGAACAAGCTGGAGCCGCAGGAGCTGGAGGCGGTGCTGGCCCACGAGTTGACGCACATCATCAACCGCGACATGCTGGTGATGACCATCGCCGCGTTCTTCGCGATGGTAGCCGGGCTGATCGTGCGCAACTTCTTCTGGTTCGGCGGTGGCCTTGGTGGCGGCTACGGGCGGCGCAGCAACAGCAACGATAATGCGGGCGCGGCGATGGCGATCATCTTCCTCGTCTCGATCGCCGTCTATGCCGTCAGCTTCCTGCTGATTCGGGCGCTCTCACGCTATCGCGAGCTGGCGGCTGACCGTGGCTCGGCGCTCATCACCGGCGACCCATCGCACCTGGCCTCGGCGCTGCTGCGCATCAGCGACAACATGCAGCGCATCCCCGACCGCGACATTCGCGAGGCGCAGACGGTGAACGCGCTGTGGATCGTGCCAGCCTTCAAGGGCAATAGCATGATGTCGCTGCTCTCGACGCACCCTTCGACCGAGGAGCGTGTACGCCGCTTGCAGGAGATGCAGCTCACGATGGAGAAGAGCCAGCGCTTCTAACGCCTGCATATTCCCCCATCCCTCGCAATGGCGCGAGGGATGGGCTTTTATCCGTGTGAGTGTCCTGCGCGCTACGTATGCTCGCATGCGGCGCCTGCTATGAAGGAGTCAGGGTTCCGTGGGATTCTTCGACACGCTATTCGGGCGCCAGAAGCCGGCCCCCGCCGGCCCCGACAAGATCTTTGCGATGTCTACAGCGCAGATCACGCTCCAGACCGAGCAGAATCTGATTCCCACTGGCTCGGCGGCGATGTGCTTCAAAGGCATCGCGTCGGGGCCGTTCAGCGAGATTCAGACGAATCTGGAGCAGCTATTGGCGCTGGCGAGCCGCGAAGATCACCTGACGATCAAGCCCAGCGAAGACAACTTCGGCTATCGCTGGTTCACCTTCACCAGCAGCGACTTTCAGGCGCTGGTGACGGCCATTCACATGGCTAGCTCCACGCTGCTCGACCGTGGCTATGGCAGCCAACTGCTCTTCGCCGTCTTCGCGTTCAAACGCGACAATGGCCGCGAGATGTACTGGCTCTACAACTACAAGCGCAGCGCGTTCTACCCCTTTGTGCCGCAGCGCGGTGCGAATGATCCGGGGCGCGCGCGCGACAATCCTGAGGAGCTACGCCTCGCCGCCGCGCTGGGCAAGGAGATGCCACTGGAGCCAGAGCTTGATCGCTGGTTCGCGGTATGGAATCCGCCGCTGTAGCCTCCTGCGCCGCACAGGGGCAGACTGCGACGTATAATGCGCGCCAGGGGAACTTATGGACAACGGAGCGCCTCACCCTGGAAGGCGCGCAGGAGGAAGCTGCTATGGCAACGCGCTATGCGGTCGGAGTGGACGTTGGCGGCACGAAGATGTACGCCGGGGTCATCGACCTGGAGTCGGGCAAGGTCGTTGGCTCGCAGCGCAAGCGCACCCATTCTGAGCGCGGCCTCGATTTCTTCGTCAAACGGCTGACTGATGTGATCGCGGCGGCTATCGCGGCGGCCAATCTGCCGCAAGAAGCGGCGCTGCTCGGCATCGGTGTCGGCATCGCCGGGCAGGTGAACCGCGCCGATGGTGTGCTGCTGCACGGGCCGAATCTGGGGCAGGGACTCGACAATCTGCCTGTGCGCGAGATCTTGCAAACGCGCTTCACTATTCCCGTCTTCCTCGGCAATGATGTCGAGGTCGCCACCTACGGCGAGCATCACTACGGCGCGGGACGCGACTGCGACGACTTCGTCTGCATCTTTGTCGGCACAGGCATCGGCGCGGGCATCATCCAGAACGGGTCGCTGCGGCGCGGCGTGACTGGCACGGCGGGCGAGATTGGCCACACGATAGTGCAGTATGAGGGGCGTATCTGCGGCTGTGGGGGGCGCGGCCACCTTGAAGCCTACGCCTCGCGCACGGCCATCACGCGGGTGCTGATGGCGGAGTTGAGCCGTGGCCGCGCGTCGAAGCTGAGCGAGCTGCTCGATCCCAAAGACAGCGCCATCCGCTCCAAGGTCATCGCCCGCTGCCTTGACGAGGGTGACGAACTCGTGATCGATATCGTCACCGAAGCGGCTGACTATCTCGGCGCAGGCATCAGCTCGCTGGCGACCTTCTACAATCCCGACCGCATCATCCTGGGCGGTGGGCTGATTGACGCGACAACGCTGCTTTTCGACCGGGCGGCGCTGCGCACCCATGAGTCTACGCTGCCAGCGGCGACGCGCGAGCTGGCGGTGCGCCGCGCGCAGCTTGGCGATGATTCTGGCATCGTCGGCGCCGCGTGGATGGCCGAGGCGCAGCAAGTACACCTGCTCGACTAGCCGCGTCGCGCTCAGGCTCAGCGCGGCGGCGCAAGCCGCTCGAAGTGACGATATCCCGGCTCATCGCTGGCAATCTCGCGCATGCCAAGCTTCTGCGCGACCCGCAGCGAGGCGGCGTTCGCAGGCATGATGCGCGCGATGACACGCTCGACGCCGGGTTGGCCAAACGCCCAGTCCAGCAGCGCTAGCGCCGCCTCTGTCGCATAGCCATGTCCCTGATGTTCGGGGAGAATCAGATAGCCAAGCTCGACCGCCGACGATCCCGTCACTGGCCCATGGAAGCCGATGTCGCCAATGACCATCGCCGAGCGTGGCTCGATGATGACCCAGAGCCAGCGCTCGTCGCCCGCCTGCTGCCGCATCTCCGCGATGATGACTGGAAGGCCCTCGGCGAGGTCTGACCGAGGCCAACTCATGGGAATCTGCGCGCCAATTCGTGCGCTGAGCGCGGGCCGGTCGCTATGCATCGCAAGCTGCGCCTCCTCCAGCGAGAGCGCGCGTAGCCGTAGACGCGGGGTCAGCAGCACATAGTTCGGGTTCATCCTCGGCAATCCTCCTGCCTGCTGGTCATTGCTGGCGCGCCAGCGGCGCCGTCGCTCCGCTTTCTACCGTACCATGGCGCCGCGCTGCCTCGCCAGCGCGGTGTTTGCGCCTGGCTGCTACAATCTGGCGCAGAGTCAGGCGCATGTCCGCGTGGACAGCGCCACATATGGACACGGCGCGATGGACGCTAGCGGAGAGGACGCTCAGAGATGAATGCTGCGCAGGCGCAAGCGTTCCGAGCGAAGTACGGGCCGTGGGCGCTGGTCGCGGGCGCGTCGGTGGGGTTGGGCGCGGAGTATGCGGCGCAGCTTGCCGCACTGGGCCTCAATCTGACGCTGGTCGCGCGGCGTACGGCGGAACTCGATGCGCTGGCGGCGACGCTGCGCGAGCGCGATGGCGTCGAGATCCGCGCCATCGCGCTCGACCTTGGCCAGCCAGACGCCGCCGCAATTCTCGATCAGCAGACGGCGGGCCTCGATGTCGGATTGCTGGTGTACAATGCGACACGCTCACTCGTAGGCTCATTCCTCGATCTCGCGCTCGACGAGCATCTCGACGAGCTGGCGGTAAACGTGCGGACGCCGATGGAGCTGGCCTGGCGCTTCGGGCGACGCTTCAGGGCGCGTGGGCATGGCGGCCTCATTTTGATGGCCTCGATGAGCGCAAACTTTGGCTCGGCGCTCATCAGCAACTATGGCGCGACGAAGGCGTACACGCTCGTGCTGGCAGAGGGGCTGTGGGAGGAGCTACGCGCGCAGGGGATAGATGTGCTCGCCGCGATGCCCGCCGCCATCGCGACCCCGGCGGCGCTGGCGCATGACGCGCGGCCTCAGCGCGCGGCGGCTGCGACCACCGTGACGCCGACGGTGGTGGCGCGCGAGACGCTGGCGGCGCTGGGACACGGGCCAACGGTCACGCCGGGCGGCGCCGCCCGGCTGGCGTCATTCTTCATGCGTCGAGTCATGCCGCACACGATGTCGATCCGCATGATGGGCTGGGTGATGCGCCAGATGTATGGCGAGGACGCGGCGCCTCACTGATACAGGGGCCATGGGTGGGCGAGCTACGCGCGCATGCGCCGGGGTCACTCCGCGCTGGAGGGGTGAGCGAGCGGGAGTGTGAACCAGAAGAGGCTGCCGCGCTCTGGCCTGTTCTGCATGCCGATCTGCCCACCGTGCAGGTCTACGATGCGCCTGCAGAGGAAGAGACCCAGGCCCAGGCCAACATTCGGCCCCGTCAGGCTGACAACATCGGGCGCGCGGTAGAAGGCGTCGAACAGGTGGGGAATCGCATCGGCTGGCGCCCCTGGCCCATCATCACTGACCCCAAACCAGACCGAGCCATCGCGTTCCTCGATGCGCAGCGAGACGGCCGTGCCAGCGGGCGAGTATTTCACGGCATTGGCGATCAGATTCGAGAGCACCTGGCGGATGCGTGTCGCGTCAGCGTAGATTGGCGCAGACAGCAGGGGCTGCGCAAGCACAATCGGCTTATCTGTGGTCGCCTCCTGCTCGGCCACGGCCTGAATCACAAGCTCTCCCGCGTCGCAGCGCTCAAACTCCATCACCATTTTCTTGCGCTCGGCGCGCGCCGCGTCTACCAGATCGTTGACCATCCGCTCCAGTTGCAGGCAACTCAAGATGGCGACGTCGAGCGTCTCTGGTTCGATGGTAAGACCACGCATGGCGCGGCGCAGTGAGAGGTCTATCGAGAGTTTGATCGCCGTGAGCGGTGTGCGCAACTCGTGGGCCACGACGCTGAGTGTCTGGCTGCGCTCTAGCTCGGCCTCGCGATTGGCGGTAACATCGCGCAGGCTCTCCACCGCTCCCTGAATGGCGCCATCGCCGCCACGGATGGGCGCGCCGCTCACGTTGAGATGGAGATCGTGGTTGTCCGGGGTTCGCAGCACCAGGTCAATGGCGCCATCGCCGGTCAGGGATTCGCCGTTGAGCATGCGCCGCAGCGGAAGCTCGACCGATGAGTCGCTCTCGTCGGCGCCTGGCGCGAAGCGGCCCAGGAGCGCATTGAACTGCGCGGCTGGCATCGGCAGCGTGAGTTGCTCGCCCAGCGACGCCACCAGGTCGCGCATCGCCTGATTCGCGCGCAGGGCGGCGCCTTCTGGGCTAAAGACGACCATGCTATCGCTCACCGCCTCGAAGACGGCGTCGAGTTGCTGCGCGCGATCTTCCGCCTCGGCGCGCGCGTCGCGTTCGCGGGCCAGCGCGGAGTCGAGTTCGGCCATCGTGCGCTTCTGACTCGTAATGTCGCGGATGTAGACGGAGATGCCATCCGACGCTGGGTAGCCGCGAAACTCGAACCACGTATCGTCGTCGAAGTGAGACTCCACAATACTTGGCGTCTGTTCGCGCAGGACGTGCTGGTACTCAGCTTCCAGATTGGAACCGACGAGGTCAGGGAACACCTCCCAGTAGCGCCGACCCAACAGCGTGTCGCCGCTGGGCGCTAGCTGCTCCTGAGCGCGCGCGTTGACGTGGGTGAAGCGCCCCTCATAGTCTAGCACGACGAAGCCGTCTGTCATGCGGTCGAGCGCGGCGCGCAGGGCGGTCAATTCATCCGTGGTTCTGCTGGCGCGCAACTGGATCGCCTCGCGATTGCGCACATGGTTGGTCACGTCCGTCAGAAAGACGAGCGTGCGTGTCCGCGGTTGCGCCACTGAGCGAATGAGCGGGCTGCACGTCAAACTGAGCCAGCGGCTGGTAGGCCAGTCATCGGCGGTCACCTGCCAGTAGAGTTGCGTGGCCTGTCCTGCTGCGGTCAGGGTGGCGATGTCGTGAAATGGCATGGTGATGGGCGATCCATCTTCGCGCTCGACATGCCAGCCAGCGGGCAGCGCCGCTTCGCCGTGCGCCTGTTCGAACGTCAGCCCCAGCATGTGGAGCGCCGACGAATTTGCCCTGATCGCCGACCCCTGCGCGCCTATCAGGATGAGGCCCTGCGCTGTCTGCTCGAAGAGCGAGCGATAGAAGTTGATATTGCGTACAGCGCGTTCCTGAGTGGTCTGCCCGGCGATCCACAGGCAGCGCGGCTTGCCGCCAGGCTCCGCAGGGGTCGGCTGGCTGCGCACAGAGAGCCACTCGTACCGACCATCCGGGCGGATGAAGCGCCATGCCGTCTCGGATGGCGCGGCGGAGGCCACACTATCGCGCCAGCGCTGGCTCGCGGCTGAGCGATCTGCTGGGGCGACGGCGTTGAGCCAGCCAGCGCCGGTCAATGTGTCGGCGGCGAGTCCGGTGTACTCGCTCAGCGTGCGCGCCCCGGCGACAAGCCCTTCGTGCTCGGTCATCCACCAGACGCTGCTATTGAGTTGCGCCATCATATCGAGCCAGGTTTCCGCCGTGGCCATAGTGACCGTGGCTGGCTCAGTCTGTGGCGTCGCCCGTTTCGTTTCGATGAGTTGCTCGAATGGCCGCGTGGGCTGGAACGAAGGGATTGTCGGCTCCATACTGCTGTCCTTCAGTGTGTCGTCCGCCGCAGAAGACCCTGATTCCATTACGTCGCGCGCCGAGATGGAGATGTCGCCTGCATATCACGTTGGGTTATTTTACTTATGTCATATGGGTTAATCGACTTGCAATACAATGCCCAAATAGGTCATACTGCCGACGAGAAGCGTCTGGCGGCTTGAGACGCTCAGGGCGTTCATCCAGGCAGGGACGTTCGCTCCAGCATCCAGCGCATGCGCTCAGGTGGGCGGGCCAGTCGCCCGATCCCCGGCAGGATGTAGCCATGTCTGAGGAACACGCGCCGCAACCGGCAGGCGCAGAACAACCAAGCCTCTTTGACCCCGATGTCGCGCTGACGGTGAAGCAGGCGCCTGTCTCGGTCGTCGAGATCACTCCGCCCACGGGCGCCACGACATTGGGCGCCTGCGCGCTCCCCTATCAGGATCACCTGCGACGCACCGACCATTCACAGTACACGATCACCTGCTTCCTCTCTGATCTGCGCATGCTCACCGAGTTCCTGGGCCACAGCACGGCGGCGCGTGACATCTCGCAAGAGCGCCTCGGCGCCTGGCTGGAGCATCTGCGCCATGGGCGCGAGACACGGCCAGCGCCCAAGACGATGGCGCGGCGCATCACCTTCCTCAAAAACTTCTTTGGCTGGCTGCATGAGATTGGCGCGCTGGAACTCAACCCCACGCAACGCATCATGCTCGCGCGCCCGGCGCCGCCACTGCCCGAACTGCTGTATGAAGACGAGGTCGCGCGGGTGGAGGCCGCCGCCGCGCAGGATGTGCGCTGCCATGCGCTGGTGCTGCTGCTGCTCTCCACCGGACTGAAGAAAGAGGAGGTCATGGGATTGACCCTCAGCCGGGTGGACCTCTCCGACCCAGAGCGACCTGCCATCGAGGTGCGTTTTCCGGGGCAGGCGAAGCGGTGGCGCGAGCGGCGCATGGAGCTGCCCGCCGCCTGGACAGAGGTGTATCAGCGCTACCTGCTGCGCTACCAGCCGCAGGAGCGTGTCTTTGAATGCACCGATCGCAACCTCAACTATGTGCTGGCGGGCGCTGTGAAGCGGGCGGGTGTGGAGAAGCGCGTCACACTGCAACTGCTGCGCGACACCTACGCGGTACGCCAGTTGCGCGCGGGCACGTCGCTGGAGGCGCTGCGCGAGCGGCTCGGACTCTCTGAGGAAGCCTGGTACGAGACAGCCGAGAAGTACCGCAAACTCGCCTTCCCTGCCTGAGCGCGCTATGATAGCGGCACGCCTGGACACACCTCGATCGTTGGCGTGCGCGCTCCACGTCCCTCTCCCAGAGGGAATCGTTGGGGTGAGCGCGGCATGCGCTCGAAGGCGCCACGTGCGCCAGACCCGGCATAAGGAGGTCTCGCTGGATGCCACTTTCCCCCGCGCCGTTGCTGCCCGGCTCGTCTCCGCTGCCTGAGCCTGGACGGCGTCCACCGGATAACCGTGCGCTGCGGCTGGGCGCGCTCGCGATGCTGCCAGCGCTGATCGTGGCGCTGCTGGCGGGGCCACTGCTCTTGCCAGGTCTGGGCTTTGCCGTGGCGAGCGTGCAGGGGCAGGCGGGTGGCGGGGTGCCAGCGGCGGCGGCGGCGCAGTTCCAGGGCTTCGTGTACAACTGGTCGGCGGCGCAGAGCGGCGGTGGGTTCACCTCCCCTGACTCACTCAAGAACATGCGCTCAGAGGTCAGCCTGTTTCACATGAACGCGGTCATCATTCCCGTGGTGGCTGACATGCCCGTGCGCAGCGGCTCAGAGCTGGACTGGCATGCGGGGCAGAAGAACGATAAAGATACTCTGCCAGAAAGCGACTACGAGCGCGCGATACAGGATGCCCGCAAAGCCGGCCTGCTCCCCATCCTGGAGCTTCAGGTGCGCCAGTATGACTACCTCTCTGGCTCCAATACCTCTGGCTCGCTGGTGGGCCGCGTGTGGTATGACTCGCGTTCCACCGACAACTATCTGGCGCTTGGCGGTACCGTCGGCACGCTGGAGAAGACCTGGTTTGACAACTACACGGCGTTCGCGGCGGAGTATGCGCGTGTCTCGCAGAAGTATCACCTGCCCTACTTCATTATCGGCGATGATCTGACGAATGTGACGACCGATACCAGCCATACCACCGCCAAGGGCGACCCTTACGGCATCGACCACGGCGTGCCAGGCGAGAGCTTTCCCAACTGCGCTGGCAGGCGCGACTGCGAATGGCGTCATGTCATTCACGCGCTGCGCTCGCCAGAGTATGCGACGTTCATCAAGCATGTGGGCATGCAGGGCGCCAGCTACACGGGCAAGCTGATCTATGCGGCGAACTGGGGTGGCGCGACTGATGGCGAAAGCCTCCCAGAGTTCGAGAACATCACCTGGTGGGATGCGGTGGACATCATCGGTGTTGACGCCTACTTCCCCTTGACGCAGATGAGCGCGGACCTCGACGTGGGCAGCCTGGAAAAAGCCTGGAATGGGACACTCCAGACGGTCGCTGGCGGCCAGCAGAACATCACCCAGCGCCTGGCCACCGTCTCGGCGAAGTATGGCCACTCCATCATGTTCACTGCGGCTGGCTATGCGAGCAGCCCCGGCTCGAACTCCGATCCCTCGGCGCTCGGCGGCCAGGGCGCGTCGCCGGGCCAAACGACGGCGGTAGATAGCGTCGAGCAATTGAATGATATGCAGGCGCTGCTGGAGACGTTCAACGGGCTGCCCTGGTGGGATGGCGTCTTCTGGAATGGCGATGAGCCGCTTTCGCCGCGCACGAGCCAGGCAAGCTGGGCAAGCGGCAGCGCCTGGGCGGGCGACACCTTGCAGACGAGCAAGCCTGCCGGGCAATGGCTCGCCACCTTCTACCAGAGTAATCCGCTGCCCTGCGGCTGTTGAGGACCTGGCGACCGTGGTCTACCGGCGCTGCGCCGTGTCCTGCTACAATTGAGCAGGACACGCTCCTGGCGCCTGATCCTGGGGGCGACAGCGACAGGTCTCCAGCATGCTTGCTCCACAGACGCCACGCCGTGAGCGGCGCGCCCCACCACCCCTGGGCGGGCTGGCGCTTGCGCTGCTCGTCTGCCTCATGCTGACCGCCTGTGGCGCCGCCACGGCCCAGCGACAGGTGAGCGGCGCGGGCGAGAATGCGCCGGGGCGTACACTCGTGGTGTTGGGCGCCTCCGATGCGTTTGGCATCGGCTCATTCGACCCCGACCGCGAGAACTGGCCGACGCGACTGGCCGAAGACCTGCCACAGCCCGTCCATCTCGTCAATCTGGGGATTCCTGGCGCGACACTCGAACAGGCCCAGCAGGAAGAACTCCCCATCGCCATCGCGCAGCGCCCGCAGATCGTCGTGATCTGGCTGGCGGTCAATGACATCATCGACGAGACGCCGCTGGACGCCTACACCGCCAATTTGCGCGCGACGCTGGCGACGTTCAGGACGGAGAGTCCGCAGACACGTGTCTTTGTCGGCAACGTCCCTGATCTGTCGCTGCTGCCCTTCTTCGCTGGCGACAACCCTGTAGCCTTGCGCGCCGAGGACGCGGCGTGGAACGCGGCCATCGCCCATGCCTGCGTAGACGAGGGCGCGACGCTGGTGGACCTGGCCAGCGGCTGGGGGCAATTCGACGAACACCCAGACTACATCAGCAGCGATGGCCTGCATCCATCGGCGCTGGGCGCATTGGAGCTGGCGAGCTTTTTCGATGCGGTGATCCGTCAGACGCTCAAGATCACCGGCTAGTCGCCAGATTCCTGGCGCGAAAGGGCCGCGCGCATGACTGCACCCGATACGCTGCTGACCTTCTCGCCAACCGCGCTGGCGACGCCGTTGCTGGTCGCGCTGGCGCTGGCGTTGTGCGCGCTGGTCGTGCGGGGGTCGCTCGCGCCCTATCTCGCGCGCATCGGGCTGCGTAACGCGCCACGGCGGCTACTGCGGGCGGCGCTCATCATCTTTGGGCTGATGCTGGCGACCACATTCGTCGCGTCGTCGCTGGCGATCGATGACACGATCACGCTGGCCGTGCGCACCGTTGCGGTCTACAACCTGGGCCGTGTGGATGAAGATGTGACGGGCGGCGTTGGCCCGCTCAACACCTATGCGCAGTATGCAGGCGAAGCCGTGGCCCAGGCGCTGCGTCGCAACCCGGAGGTGGCGGGCGTCGCGCCCGCGCTCGTCATCCCAAATACGCTGGTGGCCGACGAGACTGCGCGCGAGGTGCGCGGCGGCGTCGCGGCGATTGGCATGCTGCCAGACAACGCGGGCGCGCTTGGCGCGCTGACCGACACAGCCAGTGGCGCGGCGCGGCCACTCCAGGCGCTGGGCGCGCGTGATGTCTACCTCGATGGCGCGCTGGCGACCGTGTTGAATGCTCGGCCAGGCGACAGCGTGACGCTCTACTCCGTCGTCTGGCCGGGCCATCGCTTCAGTTATCATGTGCGCGCCATCGTGAAGGGCGGGCCGCTGGGCGACGCGCCTGCGCTCGTGCTGCCGCTGACCTCACTCCAGCAGGCGGCTGCGGCGCCAGACACGATCAATCACATCTATATCGCCAACACTGGCAATGGCCTGAGCGGCGTCGGCTACAGTGATGACATCAGCGACGCGCTGGTCGCGTGGCTCAACGGCGACCCGAACGCCGCCGGTATCTCCACCGCGCCTGTGCCACTGCCAGACAATCTGCAGGTGACGAAAGTCAAGCTGAATGGCGTCACCTTCGCGCTCCAGGCGCAGCAACTCTTCGGGCGCATCCTCACGCTCTACACGCTGTTCGCCTTCGCCATCGGCCTGCTGCTGATCTTCCTGATTTTCACACTGCTGGCCGCTGAGCGCCGCAGCGAGCTGGGCATGGCGCGGGCGCTGGGGATGCGGCGTGGGCAGGTCGTATGGATGCTGCTCTTCGAGGGCGCCGCGTATGACATGGCCGCCGCGATCTTCGGCGTGCTGGCCGGGCTGGGGCTGGGCGCGCTGATCCTCCAGGTGATTAGCCCGACGCTGGAGCGCATTGGCTTTCCGGTGCAGTTTGCGCTCAGCCCGACGAGCATGTTTGTCGCCTTTGCGCTGGGCCTGCTCTTTACCCTGCTCACCATCAGCGTCGCCGCGTGGACCGTCAGCCGCATGACCATCGCCGCCGCGCTGCGCGATCTGCCAGAGCCGCCCGCCGCCGCGCCCACGCTGCTGGCGCTGGCGCGTCAGGCGTTCGCGCCCACCACCCGCGCGACGCCGCTCACAGTTGGGCGGGCCTGGAGCGCGTTGCTGTGGGCGCTGGTGGCGCGCGGGCCAGCGCCGCTGGTGGTGGGCTACTGGCTGCTGCGGATGGGCGTGGCGCAGGCGGATGCGCTGCGTTTCTCCGTTGGCCTCTCGCTAGTGGTGACGGGGCTGACGCTGCTGGCGCGCAGCCTGGCGCTGAGCCTCGTCGCGCTGCGCTACCGGCGCGAGCCACGGCGGGCGTTGGCGGCGCTGGCGCGGGCCACGCTGATCTCCGAGCGGCTCTGCGCGCTGGTGATCGGCGCGAGCCTGGCGCTCTACTGGTCGCTGCCCTTCGATGCGCTGGTGGGTGTGCTGGGGCTGCCGCGCTTCACTGGCGGCATCGAAATCTTCTTCATCGCGGGCGTGATGATGGTCTTCGGCTGCGTGCTGGCGCTGGCGCCCAACCTCGATCTGCTGCTGGCGCCGCTGCGGTGGGTCGCCGCGCGGCTCGGACGCCTGCGCCACATCACCCGCATTGCGCTGGTCTATCCCTCGCAGCAGCGCTTCCGCACGGGCATCGGGCTGGCGCTGTTCTCGCTGGTCGTCTTCACGATGGTCGTGATGGACTGCATCGCCGCCTCGACGACGCAGAATTACGACAACCTGCCCGCGCAGGCAGCGAACTATGACATCGTGGGGCAGCCGCTCTTTACCCCCATCGGCAGCGCGGCGGATGCGCTGAATAAGCTGCGGCGCGCGGACCCCGCGACGGCGGCCAGCATCACGGCGGTCGGCGAGGCGACGCCGCTCTCGCTCGGCGTGCTCCAGCCGACGGTGGCGCGGGCGATGTGGCGCTACTATCCCGCCTCGGCGTTGCAGGGATCGCTGCTCGACGGCGTGGGCTTCTCGCTGGCGGCGCGCGCGCCCGGCTTCAGCAGCGATGCGCAGGTCTGGCAGGCTGTGCGCGACCACCCCGGCGATGTGGTGATCGACGCGAGCGCGCTCAGCGCAGCGGATGCCGCGATTCTCGGCCTGACGCCTGCTCCGGCGGCCACGGCGGCGCAGTTCACCGGCCCGCCGATTGCGGCTGGCCTGCCCGGCTCCTCAAACTTCGAGTCGCTGGCCGGGCAGCAGGCGGCGCAGGATGTCACCGCGCAACTGGAGCAGGGCGCGGGCAGCCTGACGGTGTTGAGCTACCTGCTGACCAATCAGGGCGCGCTGCGTGATTTCACGATTCATCTCAGCGGCGTGGCGCGCGGCCAGGGCAGCATCGCGCCGACGACGGTGTGGGTCGCCGACCTGCGCGGTGGCCCGGCGCAGAAGCTGACCATCGTGGGCATCGTCGCAAACGCGCACGGCCAGAACTACGGGCTGATGGGGTCGCCGCAGACCTTCGCGCCGGTGGAGCATGGGCTGCCCGCGCTCGGCAACGAGTACTACTACTTCAAGCTCGCGCCGCGAACCGATGCGCACACCGCCGCGCTGGCCATCGGCTCGGCGCTGATTGACGATGGCTTCGAGACGACCGTCTTGCAGGATGCCCTGCTTGACGCCGATGGCGCGCGGGTATTCATCAGCCGGGCGCTGGTGGGGCTGGTGGGGCTGACGCTGCTGGTGGGCATGGCGGCGCTGGCCGTGACTGGCTCGCGCGCCGTCGTCGAGCGGCGCCAGCAGATCGGCATGCTCCGCGCGCTCGGATTCCACCGCGCGCATGTGCAACTGATCTTCCTGATCGAGTCGCTGCTGGTGGGCGTCGTCGGGGTCGCGTTTGGTCTGGCGCTGGGGCTGCTCCTGTGCCGTAACATCTTCGCGGTAGACTTTTTCGAGCAGTTTCAATCGGGACTCTCGCTGGTCATTCCCTGGCGCGATCTTGCGATCATCAGCGGCGCGGCGCTCGCGGCGAGCCTGTTCGCCGCCGCACTGCCCGCCTGGCAGGCCGGACACATCGCGCCCGCCGACGCGCTGCGCTATGAATAGCCAACCCTGGAAGGATGCGGAGGAAGCTGAGTATGAGCGCGCTGGAAGAACGGTCGCGAACGGATGAGCGGTCGGGGCCGCGTGTGGCGATTGTGCGCGCCGAAGGGTTGCGCAAGACCTATCGCGCGCATGGGCTGGAACTCGACGCCCTGCGCGAGGTGGACCTCAGCGTGGCGCGCGGCGAGATGGTCGCGGTGATGGGGCCGAGTGGCTGTGGCAAGACCACCCTGCTCAACTGCCTCGCCGGGCTGGACACGATTGACGCCGGGCATGTGCTGATCGATGGCGTAGACCTGGCCAGCCTGAGCGATGCGAAGCGCGCCGATTACCGGGCGCAGCGCATGGGCTTCATCTTCCAGAACTTCAATCTGCTGCCGGTGCTGAGCGCGGCGGAAAATGTGGAGCTGCCGCTGCTGCTGCTGCGCGTCTCGGCGCGGCAGGCGCGCCAGCGTGCGCGTGCGCTGCTCGAGGCGGTGGGGCTGAGCCACCGCGAGCGCCATCGCCCGGCGGAACTCTCCGGCGGGCAGCGACAACGCGTCGCCATCGCGCGGGCGCTCGTGAATGAGCCGGCCATCGTCTGGGCCGATGAGCCGACCGGCAACCTCGACACCGAGGCCGCAGACGAGGTGATGGACCTGTTGACGCGGCTCAACCGCGAGCGTCAGCAAACGCTGGTCCTTGTCACACACGCCCCCGACATCAGCGCGCGCGCCCACCGCCTGATTCGCATGCGCGATGGCCGCATCGTCGCGCCAGAGTAGTGGGCTGGCGGTTGAAACCGCGCCTCAGGGCGGCCTGCGGGCCGCCACAAGACCTGCCTGCGCAGGTCCACACTCTGCCCCAGTCCGCGCAGGCGGACTTCGCGGCCCGCAGGCCATCCAGGCGCGGTTTCAACCGCCAGCCCTACCCCAGGGGGACGCGGACGAGGCGGAACCCGACGTGTGCTGACGTCGTCGGGTTGGAGGCGTTGCGGTACGCCGCGCGCGCGTTCGCCGGATCGCTGTTCCACGAACCGCCACGCAGGCATCTATTTTCAGTAGAATCGCGCGGAGTCGGTGTTTCACTCTTACTGTAATCTGCTGCGTATGTGGTGGCCGTCCACTCCCACACGTTGCCTGCCAGGTCCTCGGCGCCGCAGGGGCTGGCGCCGCTCTGCCGCCCTGCGCGTGGGTCGGGATCATCTGGCCCATACCAGCCCACGGGCGTCGTGGTCTTCAGGTTGCTCGCGCTGGTGTTGCAGCGCGCCACCGCGAAGCTGTCGCCCCAGGGGTAGATGCGTTCGCTGCTCGCGCCCAGCGGGTCACGTGGGTCGCTACGCGCCGCCTTCTCCCACTCCGCCTCGGTTGGTAGCCGCCAGGGCTGGCCTGCGTGCGCTCGGCCAGCCACGCGGCGTAGTCGTAGGCGTCGTACCAGGTGACGCCCACCACGGGATGATCGAGGCGCTGCAATTGGTCCTCCCAGGTCAGGGCGTTGTACTGGCCCTTCGGCGGCGGCGTGCGCTGGGTCGCGGTGAGGAAGCAGGCGTACTCGGCGACGGTGACGGGGAAGCGCGCGATCTCGAACGCGGGCAGGTCCACGACGCGGCGCTGTAGCTCGTCGCTGTCCCGCGCATCTTTGTCGCGGCGCTTGTCGCTGCCCAGGCGGAACTGGCCCGCAGGCACGAGGCAGACGGGCGGGATGATCCATTCGACGCCATCGCGGGCCTGCGCGCTGAAGCCGAGGGCGGCCAGCCGCGCGGGGAAACGCTCAGCCGGGATGGGCGGCGGCGGTGGGGCCAGCAACTCGCCGCGCGCCTGGGCCAGCGCCTGTGCGGCGGCGGGGTCGGCGCCACTCAGCCGCGTGGCGGCGTCGAGCGCGCTGCGAATCGGCGCCTCCGGGGCGCCGCTCGACTTGAGTAGCCGCGCCAGCGCCAGGTGATCGGCGGTGGTCGCGTCGGCGCGGGCGGCGAGCGTCTGCGCGGCGCTGAGCGCGTCGGCGGTCTGGTTCAGCCCCAGCAGCGCGGCGAGGCGGCGGCGCTGCCAGGCGAGGTCCTGTGGCGCGAGGTAGAGCGCATCACCACAGCGGCGCAGCAGGTCGCCCCAGCGGCTCAGCCGCTCCAGCGCGTCGCAGAGCTCGGCCAGCAGCGGCAGGCGAGTCGCGGCGTCGTCGAGCGGGGCGAGTGTGTTCGCCAGCGTCAGCGCCTCCACCGCGCGCTCGCTCTGCCCGGCGCGCAGCAGGATGCGCGCGTGCAGCCGCAGCGTCTCGATGTCATCGGGGTCGTCTTGCAGCGCCTGGCCAACAGCGTTGAGCGCGGCCTGCGAGTCGCCCAGCGCCAGCGCCGCCGACGCGCGCTCACGCCAGAGCGCGGGCGTCATCGCCTGCCGCGCGATCAGCGCATCCGTCCGGTCGAGCGTGTCAGACCAGCGCTCGCGTCCATAGGCGGTGTGCGCTTCCTGTGTCAGCCGCCGCAGCAACGCCTGCTGTGGTGTGAGCGCGGGCGCAACGGCGGGCGCGGGGACGCTGGCGCTGGGCGGCGCGGCCTGCTGCTGCGGATCGACATTGAGCGCCTGCAAGAGATCCGCCAGCGCCTGCTCGTAGGTGCGTGGCGCCACAAAGCTGAACTCCTGAATGCCCGCCCAGTCGGCGCGGCGTGGCGCCTCGGCCAGCCGCACGGGCAGCAGCCGCTTGCCCAGCTCCACATGCTGGCGGAAGGCGATGCCCATCTCCTGCGGTACCCAGCGCGAGGCGCTGGCGTGCGGCGAGAGCACGACGAGGAAGTAGGGGCGCGCGGTGATCTCGGCGACGATCTGATCCCACCAGGCCTCGCCGCCCTGCAAGCCATGCTGCCCGCCCGAGGCGTCGTACCAGACGGCGTCATCGCCCAGCCGCGCGCGCAGGTCGGCGACCAGCTTCAGGCAGAAGTCGGCGTCTTCGTGGCTATGGCTGATGAAGATGCGTGGCGCGGCGTGCCCCGCGCCGGGCAAGGCTGACGACATACGGCACACTCCCCTTCCACCACCAGCGGATACCACGGCGCGCCGACACAGCGCGCTCGCAGCCTCAGTATAGCATGCGCCAGACGTCAAGCGTGCTGGGCGGGCGGAGAGGAGCGGGCGGGAAAGCGCGTGCGCGGCGGACGTGGCGCGGCGTGGCGGTTGAAACCGCGCCTCAAGGCGACCTGCGGGCCGCCACAAGACCTGCCTGCGCAGGTCCGAACCCGGCTGCCAGTCCGCGCAGGCGGACTTCGCGGCCCGCAGGCCATCCAGGCGCGGTTTCAACCGCCGGCCACGCGCCACGCCCGCCGAAATCGCGCGGACGCCGGCCACGCCCGCCGAAATCGCGCGGACGCCGGCCACGCCCACCCATACCGCGCGGACGACGCCCTGCGCATCCACCAGGATCGTCGTCGGATAGTAGGCGACGCCATAGTGGCTGGCCACCTGCGCGCCCTTGTCGAGTAGCGCTGGCGCGTCAATTTGCAGCCGCGCCATGTACTGCCCGTGATCTCAGCGTTCTCGCCGGGGGCATCGATGTAGATGACATCAACCGCCTGGCTCCCCTGCGCATGCGTCGCCGCTGCGCGGCCTGCACGCCAGCCGCGCAATGCACGCAGAGTGTGTTGAAGAAGACGAGCAGCGTTGGGTGAGCGCTGTGGCCAGTGAACGTGACGGGCTGGGCGAGTGTCTGGCCGCCCTGTGTGGCTGGCAGCGTGAAGGATGGGGCGGGATGGCCGATGAGCGCGCGCGACTGATTGGGCGTGGGGGCCAGCGCGTGCGCCAGCAACGCCAGCGCGACCGCCAGCGCGGCGCAGGCGATGACCGCGAGGCGCAGCCAGCCGCTCACAGGCAGCCCACGCAGCCCAGGCAGCCCACGCAGCGCCTGTGGCGTGTAGGCGCCGCGTGCGCCGCGTGAGTATGCCTGATGCGCCATGACTGCTTCCTCGCCCCGTGATATGCCCTCGGCGCGACTCGACGCCACGCCAGCGCAGGTTTCGCCTGTAGTGTCCCACAGCGGATGCGACCGACGCAAGCGCCTGACCTCGATGGCCGTGTCCCAGCCCCACGCAGGTGGGGCTTCGCGGCCCGCAGGCCCCTAGTAGTCAGTCCAGATTGGTGAGCGGTTCAGGGTAGAGCTTCTGCAGCTTGGTACGTGCGTCGAGCACCGAGAAGCGCCAGTCGATGGTGGCGTGGGCCGCGTTGCGCTCGGCCTCCAGCGCCGCCACACGGCGGGTCAGCGTCTCGGGCGCGTCCACCGGATGGCGCAAGCAGCCGCGCGAGAAGACGCTGATCTCGATCTCGGCCATGTTGAGCCAACTGGCGTGTTTGGGGGTCGGATGGACCGCGAAGCGCCGCGCCAGCTTGTAGGCGCGCGCGGGTGGGAAGGTGGCGTAGAGCGCGGCCAGGGTATGCGTGCTGACGTTGTCCTGCACCAGGCGGATGCAGCGCGCGTCGGGGAACGCCTCCTCGGCCAGATAGCGCAACTGCTCGGCGTAGTCGGGGGTGGCGCGGTGGTCGGTGACGCTCACATGCCGCCAGCCCCGCTGAGGGGCGACCAGGACAAACAGGTTGGCGGTTCCACGGCGCTCGTAGGTGTAGTCATGGCGCTCTGGGCGCCCGGGCGCTGCGGGCAGCCGTGGCCGCGTCTCCGCCCGCAGCGTGACGGGCTTCTCATCCAGACAGACCAGCGGGCAGTCGGGGTCGTCAGGCTGAGCGTACTGGTCAAGCACGTCTTCCATGCGCAAGACGTACTCGGGCGTCATGGCCGCGATGCACCACTCCTGCTGCTGCCAGGGCTTGAGGGCGTTTTTTTTAACAGCGCACGGATGGTTTCGGGCGAGATGGACTCCACGTACCCCAGGTGGACGGCCTTGCCCGCCAGCAGGCGCAGCGTCCAGTGGTCATGGCCTTCCGGCGCGGCGGTGCAGGCCACCGCGATCAGGTGCGTCGCCTGCTCGTCGCTGAGCGCACGCCGCCGATGGGTCTGGCGTTGGTCGGTCAAGACCCGCTCCAGCCCACCGGCGGCGAAGCGCGCCCGCACCCGGCAGACCGTCTCGCGGCTGACGTGGAAGGCGGCGATGATTTGGTGGTCGCGCCAGCCCTCGCTGGCTTTGAGCAGGATGTGGGCGCGCATGACGAGGCGTGCGCTGGTTTTGCCGCGATGGACGAGCGCCAGCAAGTCGGCGCGCTCGGACTCGCTCAGGGTCACGGGATGGAAGGTGGTCATGCTAATCCTCCGGCAACGATGGGGTCAGGCTCCACCCTCGTCCTATCACATTTCAACCTGGACTGACTACTAGCTGCGGGTTCACCCGCCCGCGCCGCTGCGCCCGCCCGCGCCCTTCACCCGCCCGCGCCGCTGCGCCCGCCCGCGCCCTTCGCCCGCCCGCGCCCTTCACCCGCCCGCTGACCTCGATGGCATGATTGGCCGCGCCCGCGCCGCTGGCAGCCTTGCGCAGACCTTATGTCGCGGCATAGAATGCTTGCGTATGGAGTCTGTGGCTGGGTCTGTAGCGCCGCACGCCTGATATATGTGTGCGTGTGGGCGCCTTGCCTCCTCTCTGGCCTCCAGCGGCGCGACGCGCGCCCGCGCGCGATTCCGCACACACGGCAGAGCTACCGCCAAGGAGTTCGTGTCCTTTATGACGCACACCAACAAGAACAAGCCTGCAACGATAGGCCAGCTTCGTGAGAGCGGCTATCGCGTCCAGTCCGTCAAGGAGGAGATGCGCCAGAACCTGATCCGCAAGATTCGCGCGGATGAGGAGTTGTTCCCCGGCATCGTCGGCTACGAGGATAGTGTCATTCCGCAGGTCGAGAACGCGATTCTCTCCGGGCAGGACATCGTGCTGCTGGGCGAGCGCGGCCAGGCGAAGACGCGCATCGCGCGCAGTCTGGTGAATCTGCTCGACGAGGAGACGCCAGTCATCGCGGGCTGCGAGATCAACGACGACCCGCTCAACCCCGTGTGCAAAGCGTGTCAGCACGCGTATCGCGGAGGAGGGCGACGACACGCCCATCCACTGGATTGCGCGCGACCAGCGCTATGGCGAGAAGCTGGCGACGCCAGACATCACCATCGCCGACCTGATTGGCGAGGTGGACCCGATCAAGGTCGCCGAGGGCCGCTATCTCTCGGACGAACTGACGATCCACTACGGCCTCATCCCGCGCACCAATCGCGGCATCTTCTGCATCAACGAGTTGCCCGATCTGGCCGAGCGCATCCAGGTGGGCCTGCTCAACATCATGGAAGAGCGCGACGTGCAGATTCGCGGCTACAAGGTGCGGCTGCCGCTGGATGTCTTCGTGGTGGCCAGCGCCAACCCGGAGGACTACACCAATCGCGGGCGCATCATCACGCCGCTGAAGGACCGCATCGGCTCGGAGATTCGCACGCACTATCCGCGCACCATCGAGCACGAGATCGCCATCATGGAGGCGAGATGCGCGCCCTTCGAGGCCGAGGGCATCGAGGTAGTCTATCCCGCAGTACATGAAGGAGATCATCGCCGAGATCACGCATCAGGCGCGGCGTAGCACCGACATCAGCCAGCGCTCCGGCGTCAGCGTGCGCGTCTCGCATCACCAACTACGAGAACGTCGTGAGCAACGCCGTGCGCCGCGCGATCCGCCTGAAGGAGCGCCAGGCGGTGCCGCGCGTCAGCGACCTCTCCGCGGTGCATGGCCTCGACGCAGGGCAAGATCGAGCTGGACACGGTTGGCGATGTGCGCGAGGAGAAGGTGGTGGAGAAGCTGGTACGCCAGTCCATCAACCAGGTCTTCCGCGAGTACTTCGATGTCACCGAGTTCGATCAATTGGTCGCGGGCTTCGAGAAGGGCCTGAACGTGCAGGTCGTCGGACATGCAGCCTTCGATGGAGTACGTCAACCAGCTCGCGCGCGTCGGCGGACTCAAGCCGGCGGTGGCAGAAGCTGAATGGGCACGGCAGCCCGGCGACGGTCGCCTCGGCGGTCGAGTTCATTCTCGAAGGGCTGCACCTCAACAAGCGCCTCAATAAAGATGAGATCGCTGGGCAGACGCGCTATCGGCGCTCATAGCGCGCGATGGCGAGGCTAGCGAGCGCAGAATAGAGGCGATCAACCATGTTCGACCGATTTCGCCTGAACAAGCCGTTCCGCTATTCGCGCTGGGATGGCTCGCAGCGGCTCGACGATCTGGACGCCGAGGACATCCTCGACGCGCTCTCGGATGACTACCTGCGAGCATGGCGACCTGCGCCGCGCGCTGGAACGCATGATGCGCGAGGGCTTCACCGGCCGCGACGGCCAGCGCCGCATGGGCCTGCAAGACCTGATGGAGCGGCTCGCAGCAGGCGCCGCCAGCAGCGCATGCAGCGCTACAACATGTCCGGCGTGATGGACGACATCAAGGAGAAGCTGGAGCACATCAAGCAGCTGGAGCGCGAGGGCATCCAGCGCCGCCTCGAGGAGCAGCTTGGGCAGACGCGCAGGCAGATCAGCAGCCAGGCGACGAAGGCCAGCCAGGGCCAGCAGGCGGCAAGCAGAGCCGCAGGGGCAGGCCGGGCAGCAAGGCCAGCAGGGGCAGCTGGCCAGCAGGGGCAGGCAGGGCAGGCTGGGGAGCAAGGTGAGGATGGCAGGCCTCAGCCAGGATGAGCTACGGCGCATGCTGGAGAACGATCGCCAACCGCAAGCTCCAGTATCTCGACGAGTTGCCGCACGGATCCCTGCCGGGCAGATTCGCCAGCTCTCCGACTATGACTTCATGGACGAGCAGGCGCGGCAGGAGTTCCAGGAGCTGCTGGAGATGCTCCAGCAGCAGGTCATGCAGCAATACTTCCAGGGCATGCAGCAGGCGATTCAGAACATGACGCCCGAAGACCTGGCGCGCATGCGCGAGATGGTGCGCGAGCTCAACCAGATGCTGCGCGAGCGGGCCGAGGGCGAAGAGCCGGACTTCGACAGCTTCATGCAGCAGTATGGCGACTACTTCGGTCCCGGCATCAATACGCTGGATGATCTGATCGAGCAGATGCAGCGCCAGCAGGCCGCGATGCAGGCGGTGATGGACAGCATGTCGCCGGAGCAGCGCGAGCAATTGCGCGGCATGATGGATCAGCTGATCGGCGACGACCGGCTGCGCGTGGACCTGGCCGAGCTGGCGATGAACCTGGAAGCGATGGCTCCCAGTCCGGGCGCGCGTACACGCTTCGAGCTGACCGGCGACGAGCCGCTCTCGCTCGCCGAGGCGATGGGCCTGATGGGGATGCTGCAAGAGATGGACGAGCTGGAGCAGCAGATGCGCGAGGCGCGGCGCACGCGGCGACATCGATCAGGCTGGACGCTGAGAAGATGCGACGACCTCGTCGGCGATGAGGAGGCGCAGGCGCTGGAACAGCTCCAGCGCATGATGAGCAACTCGAAGAGGAGGGCATGGTCAAGCGCAACGGCGACCGCTGCGAACTCACGTCGCGCGGCATCCGGCGCATCGGCCAGAAGGCGCTGGAAGATATCTTCGCCAAGTTGCAGAAGCGACGCTTTTGGCGCGCCATCGCCTGCCAGAGCGTGGTTATCGGCGGCGAGCGCGATGAGGCGACCAAGCCCTACGTCTTTGGCGACCCCTTCCACCTCCACCTCGGAACGACGATCATGAACGCGATCAACCGCGAAGGCGCTGGCACGCCCGTGCAACTCGCGAAGGATGACTTCGAGGTCTATCGCACGGAGCATATGACGCGCTCCGCGACGGTGCTGATGCTCGATATGAGCTGGAGCATGCTGGCAAACGACCTGTGGAACCCCGCGAAGAAGGTCGCCATCGCGCTGGAAAGCCTGATTCGCGGGCAGTTCCCGCGCGACGAACTGCATCTGGTCGGCTTCTCGAACTTCGCGCGTGAGTACAAGCCCGAGGAGCTGATCGAGATCGGCGAGTGGGACCATGTGCAGGGTACCAACATGGTGCATGGGTTGATCGTCGCGCGCAAGCTGCTCACGCAGGCGCGCGGGGCGAACAAGCAGATCATCATGATTACTGACGGCGGGCCAACCGTCTGCCAGGAGGGTGGCCACTGGGTCTTCTCCTGGCCGCCACCGCCGGAGGCCATCGCGCAGACGCTGCTCGAAGTGCAGCGTTGCGCGCGCGAGGACATCATCATCAACGTCTTCATGCTCTGGGACGATCCAGTACCTGAAGCACTTCGTCAATCAGATGGCGACAGTGAATCGGGGACGCGCCTTCTACTCCAACCCGGACGATCTGGCGGAGTACGTGATGATTGACTATCTGAGCAACAAGCAGAAACGTGTCCGTTGAGGTGGATGGCCTGGCGCCGCTGGTGGAGGGCGCGGCGGCGCTTGGGCTGGCGCTCAGCGATGAGCAACGCGCCCGGTTTGCGCGCCTGCGTGATCTGCTGCTGGACTGGAATACGCGCGTCAATCTGACGGCGATCACCGAGCCATCCGAGGTCGTGACACGCCACTTTCTCGACGCGCTCACCTGCGTGCTGGCGCTCAGCGGCGAGCGGCGCGCGCGTCCGCTGCGCCTGCTGGATGTCGGCAGCGGCGCGGGCTTCCCCGGTCTGCCATTGGCCATCGTCTTCCCACGCTGGCGCGTGACGCTGGTGGAGGCGACGGGCAAGAAGACGCGCTTTCAGGAGGCGGCCATCGCCGAGCTTGGCCTGACCAATACGCAGGCCCTGCACGCCCGCGCAGAGGAGTTAGCGCAGGCGAAGGCGCATCGTGGGCGCTACGATGTCATCACGGCGCGAGCGGTGGCGGCGCTGCCAACGCTGCTGGAGTATTGCGCGCCCTTCGCGCGGGTCGGCGGTGTGGTGATCGCGCCGAAGAAGGGCGATCTGGCGCAGGAGACGCAGGCCGGACGCCAGGCGGCGACGCTGCTCGGCGCGCGGCTGCTGTCGCCTATCGCCGTCAGCGTCCCTGGCCTGGCCGACGACGACCGTGCGCTGCTCGTCGCTCGCCAGCAGCGCCTCTGCCCACCGCAGTATCCGCGCGCAGGCGGCGCCCCGCAGCAGCGCCCGCTAGGGAGCTAAGCTGGCGTCTGGCGGGGTGGTCGTCGCCTGGAGGCGTGGCGTCTAATAGCTCCGGATTGCGCGCGCCGGATTGCCTACGACGATCGTCCTTGGCGCGACATCGCGCGTGACGACCGAGCCAGCGCCGACGATCGCGCCATGGCCAAGTGTGACGCCGGGCAGGATTATGGCTCGCGCGCCCACCCGAACGTCATCTTCGATGAGTACCGGGCGGATCACCACGGGGTCATCGCCGATGGCGTGCTGGTGGGTGTCCATGATGACGACATCCCAGGAGATATTGCAGTCGCGCCCGATGATCACCTGCTGAGCGGCGACGACGAGCGCGTTGCGGTTCAGGAAGGTTCCGCGTCCGATTGAGATATGCCCGCCCGGCAGACATTCCAGCCGAACACCCGGGAAGAGGACAATCCCTCCACACACAATTTCGCCATGATTGATCACCGCCGGACGCGGCCATCCGGCTTTGACATATACGTTGCCAGAACAATGCATCCTGGGGCGCAGAGGCAATCCGCGCGCCAGATCGAATGGTGAGTTGGCGCGCAGTCCCGCCATCAGCCGATGGAACCAATCAGCGCGCGGCTCAGCAGATGGCTCCGCGACTTGTGGGTCGGACGCAGGCGCCTGCGGCTGCGGATGCGAGGGTACTTCCGCCATTAGAGCGCTCCTCGTCTGAATCGAAACACGGTCGAGGCGTCCGCCTCATCCCTCGAATGCGGATCGCTAACTCCCGCTCCATTGACCATGGCGTGCCCCCGAAATCATGCTTTCGGCCTGGGGGAACAGCGGCGTCACGAGCCACTGTATTTGCTCGTCTGCGATGCGCTCAAACGGGAAGCGTCGGTCGTCATGGGCGGCGCCCGACGCCAGGAATCACACTACTTCACAGCGGCAGGTCGCGCACATGGATGGTCTGGCCGCGCCCCGGACCAATCGAGATCAGCGCAAGCGGCGTCTCCAGCAGCTCTTCGATGCGGCTGAGGTATTTGCGCGCGTTCTCTGGCAGGTCGTTCCAGTGGGTCGCGCCAGCGGTGGGAACCCGCCAGCCGGGCCAGTCTTCGTAGACCGGCTCGCACATATTGACTTCGTTGAGGTTCGCGGGCATAGAGTGAATCAGCTTGTCGCCAATTCGATAGCCGGTGCAGATTTTGATGGTCTCGAAGGTATCCAGCACATCCAGCTTCATAATGGCGAGGCTGTCGAGGCCATTGAGCCGGGAGACGAATCGGCCCGCCACGGCATCGAACCAGCCGCAGCGGCGTGGGCGTCCGGTCGTCGTGCCAAACTCCTTGCCAAGTTCGCGCAGCCGTTCGCCATCGTAATTGTATAGTTCGGTCGGCATTGGCCCGGCGCCGACGCGCGTAATGTAGGCCTTGTAGACACCCATCGCGTGCTCCACGCTCTTCGGCGAAAGCCCGGCGCCCGTCGAAGCGTTGCCGGCGACCGTAGAGGATGAGGTGACATAGGGGTAGGTGCCAAAATCCACGTCGAGCAGCGCGCCCTGCGCGCCCTCCAGCAGCAACGCCTTGCCGTTCGCCGCCGCCTGCTGCAGCATCGTCTGCGTGTCGGTGACGTGCGAACGCAGCCGCTGCGCATAGCCGACGTACTCTGTGTGGATGACCTCCAGCGAGAGTGGTTGCTCGCCATAGATCTCGGTAATCATGCGGTTCTTCTGCGCCAGGGTCGAGGCGAGCTTCGAGCGGAACGTATCCGGGTCGAGCAGGTCAGCCATGCGGATGCCGACACGCGAATACTTGTCTACATACGCCGGGCCGATGCCACGCATGGTCGCGCCGATCTTCTCCGCGCCCCGGCTCTCCTCCTCTACGCGGTCGAGCACCATGTGGTAGGGCATGACGACATGCGCCCGGTCGCTAATGTAGAGGCGGCTGACATCGATGTCGAGCGCGCGTAGCTGATCCAGCTCGGCGATCAGCGCGGGAGGGTCCACGACGACGCCATTGCCGATGACGCAGTTGACGCCGGGATGCAGCATGCCCGATGGGACGAGGTGGAATGCGAACTCCTCGGAGCCATAGACCACGCGATGGCCCGCGTTGCCGCCACCCTGGTAGCGCACAACGTAGTCGGCGTGGCTCGCCAGCTCGTCGACGATCTTCCCTTTACCCTCGTCACCCCACTGGGCGCCGACAATCGCCATCACGCTCATTGCCAATCCTCGTTTCGACAAACTCTCCGCAGACGCAAGGGCCGCGCGAGTTAGTGTTGTATGTAATCTATGATGAGCTGGTCGCTGATCTGCTCAACTGGCGCTTCATCGTCGGTGAAGATCAAGCCGCCCGGCTGCGCCTGCGCCGCCTGGATGAGCGGCTCTGTCTCGCCTGCGACGATGGACAGCGGCGATGCGGTCGTGGACTGCGCCGCCGCGATCAGATTCGCCCGCACGGCGGCAAGCGTCGTCGGCTTGACGGTCGCGAAAACCTCCGTGTTGAGCGAGTTGGGAACGTCGAGCGTGTAGACCGACGGAAACACCTGCCGCAGTGTGTTGACGAACGCATGCACCAGCCGGTAGTCTTTGCCGACATGGCTGGTATTCAGCACGATGACGCCATCTGCGCTCATGTGTGCGCGCGCTTCCTGAAAGAACTCCGTCGTCGTGAGCTGGAACGGGATATAGGGCGGCTTGTAGGCGTCTACCATGACGACATCGTATGTATCGTGCGTGAAGCGCATGAAGGTGCGGCCATCGGCGATGGTCACATGCAGATTCGGCTCGTTCATGGCAAAGTAGCGCCGCCCAACGTCGACAATCGCGCCATCTATCTCGACTCCGTCAATCGGCGTCGGCCCGTAGACCGCTGTGTACTGCTTGGCGACGGTGCCAGCCGCCAGCCCCACAACCGCAAGGCGCGGGTGTGTGTTGATGGGGCCATTGGTCGCGAAGAGCGGCGCGGCCAACGCATAATCGGTATACCACGACGGGCCGTTGAGCACACGCCCCGGCAGGTACATCGAGTGGATCGCATGGCCCTCATTGAGCAGCAGGTTCATCGAGCCGTCTGGCGCGCGCACGACCTGAATGAAGTTGTAGAGTGATTCGCGCTCGTCCACGACTGTGCCGTAGCCGATGCCAGAGACACCCTTGAGCGGGCCGAGCGAGACCAGTTGCGGCAGTAGCAACGGCAGCAGCAGCAGCACGCCAGGGATGGCCACGCCGATGCGCTCGCGACTGCGCAGGCCCCAGAGCGAGGCGGCGAGCAAGACGACCGCAATCAGGAAGAAGGAGCGCCGCACCCCCAGATCGGGCATCAGCACGAGCACGGGCAAGAAGGCGCCGATGATGCTGCCGACGGTGGAGAGCGCATACAGATTGCCTGCCGCGCGACCCGCCGAGCCAACGCCTGTCAATGTCAGCCGAATCGCGAACGGCGAGACCATGCCGAGCAGAATGGTGGGGACGGAGAAGAGCAGCACGACGGTGAAGAGCGAGCCGACGAAGACGTTGGGAATCTCGCTATTCAGGGCGATGGCGGCGGCGTTGAGCACCGGCCCGCTGATGAAGGGGATGAGGCCGGTGAAGATGGCGGCGGCGGCGGTGATGGCGCAGAGCAGTCGCACGCTGGGGCGCCGGTCGGCGACGCGCCCACCGATGTAGTAGCCGAGCGAGAGATAGATGAGCGTGAAGCCAATCTGATTGGCCCAGATAAAGAGCGACGTGCCGAAGAACGGCGCCATTAGCCGGGGGCCGAGCATCTCCAGCGCAAGCGAGGCCATACCACTGATGAAGACCAGGAAGAGCAGTGGCAGGCGCGTGGGCGCGACGTCACTGCGCGCGACCCCGCCCGCGTGCGCAGTGGCGGCGACTGAAGGCGATGGGTCGCCAGCGAGTGCGCGCGTGGCGCGGTCCTGGAATGGTAAGCGCATCGGTTACAGGCTCCTCACGAGGCTCATGGAGTCGAAGGTGTAAAGGCAAAGTCGTTCAACATTGGGCTGAAGAACTCGATCATGCCTGCGCTGAATCGATCGGAGACTGAGAGCAGATTGATGATGTAGGGCTGCCCTTGATAAACCGTCGCAAAGACCTGCACTCGAATGCCTGAGCTATTGTTCGTAATCAGCCCGGCGCCACCCTGCCAAACCATGCCACCAATGGTGCGCGTCGTCTGGCCATCGCTCAGCCGCACGAAGTTCTGCGGATATTTGCTCTGGAGATAGCTCAGCTCATACTCGACCCAGGACGAAGGATTCGTCACATCCGCTGGGGGGTTGGCGAGCGTGGTCGCGCCGGGCAGCGCCACCTGCATCGCATAGCCAGTCTCGTTGCTATCGTCGGCGAACTGCATGCCCGGATTGAGGGGTGAAGCGATCCACCCATCGGGATATTGTATGGTGAAGCCGTCGGCGCGGTCATTGTAGAGCTGGAAGCCAAGCGCGGCGACTGTCGGCGAGACGGTCACTGTAGGCGCGGAAGCGGTGGGGGTGGTGGCGATCTGGCCTTCGGCGGTGATGTGGCCGCTATCGGCGAGAACGAATAGCAGGGAGCTAGCGATCAGGGTACACGCCAGTGCGATGATAAAGGTCGTGCGTGGGGTGATCGTTCTTCGGGTTGGGGGTATGGTCGCCCCCTCGCTCGCGGCGGAGTACTCATCGTACTCGCTGGCCATTCATCACTCCTCATGGGCGCAAGCGAACAAGCGCGATACGTCCGCTTGCTACTCAGGCATCCTCGCCTACTCGTTCTCAGCTATCGCCGCCATATTATAGCGCATGTCCGCAAACACTGATATACCCGCGTTACCCGCTGCCAGGGAAACGGCCACGCCGCGCTTCGTGCCAGTCGTTGCCAGTCGTTGCGCGCTAGCGTATGAGGGAGAAGCTGGGTGTACAACCGAACGCCGGGCAGCGTACTATGAGGCGGGCGGTTGTGGCGCCACCAGGAGCGATGACGATGGGCGCGCTACCCAGATGGCTCAGTCTACGGCCCAGACTGCAATCCAGGCGCGGGCGCATCCTGGGCGCCGCCGGAATACTCCTCGTGGCGCTGCTGATCGCTGGCCTCGTCATCCTGCGTCAACGGCAGCTCGCGGCGCAGGAGAGCGCGACAGCAGGTGTATGCGCGCCTACGACCAACAATGCCGCCGTAGTACCCACGGTAACGGTGGGGCTTATCCCTCCGGGCGTCACCCTGCCCGTGACGCTGGCCACTGGTGAGCCGCGCGTCGTCGCCACCGTGAATAGCGAACCCATCTACGCTGTGGGATTGGAACTGCGGGTCGCGGGGCTGCTTGCGAACCATCGGCAGGCGCTCCAACAGGCGCCAACTGGCTCGCTGCCGCCGGATATCCTGGCGACCCTGAAGGAAACCCCCAATCAGATTCGCCACGACGCGCTCACGGAGATGATTCAGGAGTGCCTGCTGTTGCAGGAAGGGAAGCGCCTTGGTCTGACCGCTTCGCTCTCCGCCGCGCAGGCAATGGCTCGCCAGGAATTGCAGATCGTCCACTCGGCGCCAGCCTCCAGCCCAGTGCAGAACAGTTTCGCGACCTACCTGCGCGTGAATCACCTCACCGAGCAAACGTTCCTGACCAACCCGGAAATCCTGCATGGCTACGTGGATAATCTGACGATTGCGGCGGTGAATCAGCATATTCGGAACGGATTGCCGCCGGGCGAGGCGCCAGAGGCTGGCATCAACGCCTATGTGCGGCGTCTGTGGCAGACTGGCAATGTGCGCGTCTACTTGCCATCACAGCTTGGCTGGTAAGCGCGCGCTCGGCATGGTTCTTGCCCCCAGGAGTCGCGTTCGCATATCCACAATGAGGAGTGTGCGCTTTGTCTATGCTATCAGAGCAGCAGCCCGACGCCGAGCGCGCCGTCACGCCGTTTACGCTGTCCGGCTGGGATCATCGGTTGCGCGGCTTCCATTGCGGCGATGAGGTAGACGTCTTCGCGCTCATCACTGAGCGCTACCTCATCTTCGTGGATACCTCCGCCATGCCTGAGCAGGCCGCAAGCGTCGTCGAGTTGGTCAGAGATCAACTGCCGGGGCGTCAGCCGTTGGTGATCCTCTCGCACGCCGACTATGACCATTGCTGGGGGAGCGCCGTGTTTGCTGCGGGTGGGATGCTGCCTGCGCCGATCATCGGCCACAGGCTGACGCGCGAGCGCCTGCGCGGCCAAGGCGCGGCGGACGAACTCGCGCGGCGGCTCGCCGAGCAGCCACGTTTCGCTGCCGTGCGCCTCGTCGCGCCCGACCTCGCCTACACCGAGCGGCTGGAGATCGACGGCGGCGACCTCACGTTGGAACTGCTGCATACGCCAGGCCACACTCCCGACCACACAGTGGTCTGGATTCCGGCGCTGCGGCTGCTGCTGGCTGGCGACGCGGTCGAGCATCCCTGGCCGTACGTCCATACAGCGGAGGACCTGCCCATCATGCGCGCGACGCTGGCGCGGCTGGCGGCGCTGGGCGCCGCGCGCATCGCGGTCTGCCACGGCGGCGAGTCTGATCCTGCGCTGATCGCGCGCAACCTCGCCTACTTCGATGAGATGGAGCGGCGTTGTCGCGACACGCAGGCGGCGCAGGCGGCGTTGGCGGCTGATGGAACTGGCGCCGCCGCTGGCGAGGCGCTGGAGGCGGCGATATGGCCCTATCACGAGGCGCTGCGGTTCGCCGGAATGGCGCCAGAGGCCGCGCAGGAGTTCTATCGCGCCTTCCATCAGTCGGCCATCCGCGCGACGCTGGGCTGGCTGGGGGACGCGCCAGAAGTGGCAACTGGGCGGTCAATCGAAGATTGAAGGCTCCTCGGCTGGACGCAGCAGCTTTGACGGCGCCTGGACCTGCGCAGAGCTGACGCTCGCGACGCGCGCGTCATCGCTGTGGCGCGGTCGAACGGTGGCGATGTCAGGCGCAGGCTCGGCTTTCGCATCGAGTGGAAGCTTGTTGGGGAAGAGCGGCGATGAGCGCTGGAAGCGGTCGTAGAAGACCTCGAACATCGCATAGGCGATGGCGACGACCGGGCCAGCGAAGAACGCGCCCCACACGCCGCCAACCTTCGCGCCGATGAGCAATCCGGCGAAGAGCAGCAGTGGATGGACGCCCATTGTCGAGCCGAAGACACGCGGCGCGATGATCTGCAGGGTGATCTGCTGGGCGATGATGAGCGCGATCATCAGAATGATCAGCTTGGCGGCAAGCTGGTCGGTCGGCGTCTGCAAGAGCACCAGCGCCACCGGAGGCGCCACCGCGAGGAAGGCGCCGATGAACGGGAGCAACATCAGCAGGCCGCAGATGAGCGCGACTGGCAGACTATTGGCCTGCCCCAGCAGCATCAGCGCCAGCCAGGTCAGCGCGCTGTAGATCAGCCCGACGACCAGTTGGGCGCGCAGGAAGCCGCCGAAGATCTGTGTGACTGCGTTGCGGAACATGCGCGCGTCGTCGCTCCAGCGGGGTGGCAGACGCCGGATGGCGCCAGCGACGAGTCGCTCACCGTCGAGCATCATATAGAACGAGAGGATGATGACCAGGAACGCATCGAAGAGGAGCGTCAGGATGGACGTGATCGCGGAGGTGGCGACGGTGACGGCCTGATTCGCGGCGGTGGCCGTATAGGCAGGAATCTGTCCCCAGACCTGCGAGACGATGTGCGCGGCGTCGCGCTGACGGAAGCCCATAAGCTGGAGCGTGTGCGTCAGATTCGCGCTGATCTGATCGAGATTGCTGGCCGAGAATGCGTCGGTCAACTCCCCGGCGAGTCGGCGAATCTGGTCGCCAATGATCGGAATCGTCAGGACGATGACGCCGGAGATGACGACGGCGAGCGCGAGATAGATGAGTGAGACAGCCAGAGGCCGAGGCATGCCAACCCGTCGCAGGTAGGTGGAGAGTGGCTCCAGGATGAAGGCGACAACCCACGCGAGGAAGAAGAGCAGGATGATGTCGCCAAATGCGACCAGGCTTGACCAGGTGAGTTTCACCGCGTAGATCGCCACGATCACAGTGATGAGGGTGAGCAGCACACGTAAGACGCGGTATCGCGCCAGCACATCAAAATCCATCGCTCGCTACTGCCTCCTCACCACGGGCGGATCGGCGCACGGGCGTCTGAAGGGCGCACATCTCATTGGGATATCCTACCACGCCACATCAGCCAGACACCGCTCAGACCGCCCGAATGTCCTTACAGGCTGACGGCGCGGAGTGGCGCTTGTCCTGCCATCACGCCGCGCAACGCGGCGTCTGGCGTAGCGCGGCGCCCTGCGTCCAATGCGGCCAGCGGGGCTGCGGCGAAGCGCGCCAGCTTGCCCGACTCCAGCGAGCCAAGCTCATGCGCCAGGCCGAGCGCATCGGCGCCGCCCATGGTGGCGAGCCACAGCAGTTCGGCTGGCGTCGGCGGCTCACCCGCGCGTGCGTGCAGTTCGGCGGCGTAGGCGGCTTCATCCCAGATGGAGAGCGAGGGCGAGCTTGCCAGGCTATCTGTGCCGAGCGCCAGCCGCACCCCAGCCGCGCGATAGGCCGCCCAGGGCAGACGTCCGTTGCGCAGGCGGGTGTTGCTGCGTGGGCAGTGGGCGACCGCCGCGCCTGATGCGGCCAGCAGCGCCAGATCGTCGGCGTCGACCTGCACGCCATGCGCGAGCAGCGTTTGCGGACTGAGCGCGCCTCGTTCGCGCAGGTAGCGCATCGGCGAGCGCGCCGCCGCAGGCTCCAGATCGGGTGGCAGGCCGAGTGTGGCGTAGAGCGTCTCACGAATTGGCCCACTGCGGTCGCGCAGCCAGGCAATCTCGGCAGGCGACTCGGCGGCGTGGATGCTCAGCGGGACGCCTTCCGCCTGCGCCCAGGCCGACCCCTGCTCGAAGAGTGGCGCGGAGACGGTGTAGGGCGCATGCAGCGAGAGGCCAAAGCGCACCTGCGTGCCAGGATACTCCTCGCGCCAGCGCGCAAGCTGTCGCTGGCCGCGCGCCAGTGTCTCAGCGGCGCGGGCGGGGTCGCCGCTGAGTAGCTCATAGTAGACGATGCCGCGCAGCTCGCTCTCCACCAGCGGGCCAACGCTCTGCCCCGCCGAGCAGATCTCGCCGACGGCGGCGACTCCGCTTGCCAGCGAGCGGCGCACGCCCTCGGCGGCTGATGCGCGCAGGGCGGCGTCGTCCAGCCCGCTGCGGGCGCGCATCAGCGCAAGAATCCATGCGGCCATGTCGAGGTCGGCGGGAATGGCATGCTCCAGCGCGGTCAGTTCCAGATGGGTATGCGCGTTGATCGCGGCTGGGAGCAGCGCGGATTCGCCCAGGTCTACCCGCCGCGCGCTGGGATAGCGCTCGGCGAGGTCTGCCGCGCGCCCCACCGCCAGGATGCGCTCGCCAGCGACCGCGACCGCGCCATCCTGGATGGGCGCCGCTGTCACGGGGTAGACATAGCGGGCGGTCAGCAGTGTTGGCGTCGTCACCGGCTATCCAACCGCCTCCGCCGTGCGCTGGCTATACTCCGCTGGCGCGAAGAAGACTAGCACGGAGAGCGCCTCGCTGATGTCGTGGAAGCGATGGACGACGTTCGCGGGGACAAACACCAGCGAGCCAGCCGCGACGGGAACATCCTGCGTGTCCACCAGCAGCGACGCGCGGCCAGCCACCACGTAGTAGAGTTCATCCTCCGTGTGCGGCTCCTGCGGGTCATCCACGCCGATGGCTAGCTCGTAGAGGCCAGCGCTCATCGTCGGGACGTGCAGGAACTCCAGATAGAGTTCACCCGTCTGGGCGCGCTGCTGGCGTAGATCGTTCAGCGTATCGTGGCGCATCGTGGCTCTCCTGTCGCGGGCTGGCTGGGCGCACGCCCGCGCTAGTCGAACATCTCCAGGATGTGATAGTCGCTGTCACGCTTGGCGGGACGGAAGCCCTGCTCGCGGATATTGGCCTGAATCTGCTCGACGGTCATGCACGAGCCTACATCGGCTCCGGCGGCGCTGACGACATTCTCTTCCATCATCGTGCTGCCGAAATCGTTAGCCCCGCCATGCAGCGCCGCGCCCGCCAGCGCTGGCCCCTGCGAGGGCCACGACGCGCTGATGTTCGCGAAGTTGTCGAGCATCAACCGTGCGAAGGCGACCATGCGCAGGTACTCGTCGCCAGAGGCGCGCTCGCCGCCCATCGCGGTGTGGTCGGGCTGGTAGCTCCAGCAGATGAAGCTGGTGAAGCCGTTGCCGTTGTAGGCCAGGCTCTCATCTTGCAGCGCGCGCAGGCGGGTCAGCGTCAGCGCGCGCTCCTCCAGCTCCTCGCCGAAGCCAAAGACCATCGTGGCGGAGGTCGTCATGCCCTCGCGCTGTGCCAGGCGTTCGGCCTCGATCCAGCTTTCCCATGTGCCTTTGTGCGGCGCGATGCGATTGCGCGTGCGGTTATCGAGAATCTCGGCGCCACCGCCGGGCAGGCCATCCATCCCTGCCTCATGCAGCGCGCGCAGAATCTCATCCAGCGGGCGCTTCTCGATGCGCGCGATGTTCCACACCTCGACCGGCGAGAAGGCGTCGAGCTGCACGGCGGGGAAACGCTGCTTGAGGTAGCGCAGCAGGTCGGTATAGTAGTCGAGTTTGAGGTAGGGATTGACGCCGCCTTGCAGCAGCACGCGCGTGCCACCCCACGCGATCAGTTCCTCGACCTTGCGGCCAATCTGATCGTGCGTCAGCAGATACGCCTCGGCGCTGGCGGGCTTGCGGTAGAAGGCGCAGAAGCCGCAGTCGATGATGCAGACGTTGGTGTAGTTGATGTTGCGGTCCACCAGATAGGTGACCACGCCATCGGGATGCCTGCGGCGGCGCACGGCGTCGGCGGCGGCGCGCAACTCAGCGGCGTCGGCCTCCTGGTAGAGGCGCATGCCTTCGTCGAGCGAGAGACGCTCGCCAGCGATGGCGCGCCCCAGCAGGTCGCCAGTCAACAGTGTAGCCATTGGTCACAATCCTATCTTCACTTCAAGCTTCTGCAAGCCGCTGCGGCGGTTGCGTCATAACAGTGCGCTTTCATTGGTTGGCATCTGGTGCCGGGCGACCCCTCACCCCCTGGCCCCCTCTCCCACGAGGCGAGGGGGAAATCCGGCTCCCCTCGCCCTCTGGGAGAGGGGCTGGAGGTGAGGGTTCGCACGAGCGCCAACAACCGAACCCGGACGTGTTATCAGGCCTCCGTCGCGATCTGCTCTGGCTCCAGCACATCCATGAACGGGCTGACCGAGAAGACCGCGTTCCCCGGCCCCGGCAGGCCGTAGCCCGGCGGCGGCGCGAGATGATGCGCGCGCAGTGTATCGCGATAGGTTTCGAGCAGGCGCAGGTGATATTCCAGCGGCGCGCCCTCAGGATTCGCGTCGCCCAGCGGCGTCATCGGCTCCGGACACCAGGTCGTGAAGCGCGGGCTGATGCCCTGGGCCATGAAGAAGTTCAGCCCCTCAGCGGTGGAGCGGATGGCGTCCTCGACCTCGGTGTAGCCCCACGGTTGCGCCATCTCGACTCCAGCGACGAAGTTGGGGATGACATTGGCTGGCTCGAAGACCTCGGCGGCGGCGACGATGCGGCGAATCCATTCATCGCGTCCGACGTAGCGCGCCTTGCCGGGACAGATCTTCGGGAAGAGCTGCGGGTCCCACACCTCGTAGTTGGGGTGGTAGATCTGCGCGCCTGCCGCTTTCAGCCGCTTGACCGACGCGACTGGCCACGCCTGCGTCACCACCTTGCTGATCCATCTGCCGGGGAAGCGTGTCTCGATGGCTTCGACATACTGCGCATAGAACTCTACCTCGTCTTTGCCCTGCAAGGTCGAGGTGACGCTGCCGCCAGTCAGCGTGTAGGCGCGGCTCTCGCTGCCGCTCGCGTCGATGCGCTCCAGCGCCGTCAGGATGTCTTGCGGCGACTTGACGCCCGTGTAGGGGCGCCCTTCCTGAATCTGCTGGCGATAGTTGTTGTTGATGTCGCAGAACTGGCACTCCTCTTTCGCGCCGAAGTACTGGCAGACGCGGAAGACGGTGAGATAGAGCAGATAGCCCCACTCGATGGTCGGCGCGATCTCGGCGACCGGGCGGCCATCGGGCAGTTTCTCGGTGTAGTACGGCGGCAGATCGTGCAGCCCCACCTGCGCGATTGGCTCATCGCCCGCGTGCAGCCAGAGCGCGCCATCGCGCGGGGCCACCTGATAGGGCGAGCGCGGATTCAGCCGCACGGAGACGATGGTGCGGCGCAGGTCATAGGGGCCACCGGTCAGCGCAATCTCTTCGGGCGCGCGCCACTTCTGCTCCTCGTCAAGCTGGGCCATCGGCGCCATGTTGAAGGAGAAGATGAAGTAGCTCTTTGGCTGATGCTCGCGCGCCGCGCCAGCCGCCGCACTCGGCGGTCGCACCAGCGCGCCGGGGGCAAAGCGCACGCCCAGCCGCAGCAGGTCGGCCTTGATGACCGCCTCGCGTGGCAGGCTCGGATGGCGCGCAAACGCCGACTCAAGTAGCGTTATCTGTCGCATCGCTCTCGCTCATTTCCTGTTCGCATCATGTCGTCACGCATTCGGCGCCACGCCAGCGGTCGTCGCATCCCCCAGCAGGCGCACATCGTCCCAGCGGAAGCCGGGAATGGCCAACTCGAGGAAGCGGCGTAGCCCTTGCAGGTCGCGCTCGCTCAGCGCGTAGTCGAGCAGGCGCAGGTAGTCGGCGCAGACTGGCGCAGGCAGACCCAGCCGCGCCGACGCCGCGCGCGCCAGCCGTGGCAGATCGGCCAGACCACGCGCCGTCGAGTCATGCAGCAGCTGCACCACGCCCGCCGCGCACACCGCCTCGGCGCGGTCGCGGCGCGCAGCCCAGACAGCGAAGACGAACGGCAGTCCCGTCCAGTCCTGCCACTCGCGTGCGAGATCGAAGACATACGGGCGTCCGCGTCCGCCGATCTCGCGGCGCAGATAGCCCTCACGCAGGGCGATATCGCCGATCAGCAGCGCGGCGTCGTGCTGCGCCAGCATCGCGTCGAGGTCGGGCGCGGTCGTCACATAGCGTGGATGCGCGCATGGTAGCGTCGCTCGGCGAGCAGCCGTGTCAGTTCAATGGAGGTGGCGCTGTGGTTGGTCAGCGCGATAGAGCGACCATCCAGCTCGCGCCAGTCGGCATGCCACGAGAAGAGCAGCACGCTATCCACGCGCCCATGCGCCGCGACCGATAGCCCCGGCGCCAGCGCCCACTCGCGCGCATGCTGGCCAAACGCGACGCTGGAGACGTTCGAGATGTCCACTGCGCCAGCGTCGAGCGCGCGATTCATCTGCGCTGGCACGCCGTCCACCAGCGTGACGCCGGGCAGGTCGGCGGCGGGGCAGCGGGCCAGCCAGTCGTAGACCGGCGCGACATTGAGATAGCTGATCGCTCCCAGGCGGACGACTCTGCGCGCCTGTAGGTCTTCGGCGGGGCGGGCAGCACGCCGGGTAAGTGGCGCATTCATACGCGCGCCTCCGCTTCTGGGTTGGGCGCCGACGCTGACGCCGCATCTATCGAACGCAGCAGCAGCGTGCGTAGCGCGGGGTAGACGCTCTCCAACCGCTCTGGCTGGCCGAGGATGAGCCAGCGGACGACAATCTCATTGATGGCGCCGAACCAGGCCCAGGCGACAAGCTCAGTCTCCATCGGCGCGATGCGTCCCGCCGCGATGGCGAGGTCGAGCCGCCGCTGAATCATGGCGGCGAAGCGACCACGCGCCCGCATCAGTTTTTCGTCGAAGCCATGCCCCAGGCCAACCGCCTCCACCAGCAGAATCTTGCTGAGGCGGCGATGACGCGCAAACGTCTCCAGCGCCACTCGCAGCGCGGCGTCGAGCTGGGCGACGGGGTCATCTTCGCCCGCGATGGCGTGATCCACCGCAGATTCCAGCTTGGGCGTGAGCGCATCGATCAGCGCGAGGAAGATGGCCTCTTTGTTGGGGAAGTGGAAGTAGAAGCCGCCCTTCGAGCTAGCGGAGGCCTGGATGATGTCATCCACCGCCGCGCCGTGGTAGCCTTTGTCGGCGAAGACGGTCTCGGCGGCGTCGAGCAGGCGGCGTCGCGTCGCCGCTTTGTCGCGCGTGCGCGGTGGGCCGGGCTGTGTGGCGCCGTCAGCCTCGGCGGCGTGCTGTGAGCGTGCCATAGCGTCTCTCCCGTGTCGCGCTGCAAACCGACGCGACGGTCTGTAAGAGATTGTATGGCTGGCGCATGGCGGCGTCAAGGGCGCCAAAGGGGCGCGGGCAGGGGCGCGGCGAAAGGGCGCGGGCGGTTGAAACCGCGCCTCAAGGCGACTGCGGTCGCCACAAGACCCGCCTGCGTGGGTCCGAATACGGATCCCAGTCCGCGCAGGCGGACTTCGCGGCCCGCAGGCCATCCAGGCGCGGTTTCAACCGCCAGCCGGGAACCGCCAGCCGGGGAACCGCCAGCCGGGGAACCGCGCCAGCCGGGGAACCGCCAGCCGGGGAACCGCCAGCCGGGGAACCGCCAGCCGGGGAACCGCCAGCCGGGGAACCGCCAGCCGGGGAACCGCCAGCCGGGGAACCGCCAGCCGGGCTAGTTCTGGCTGTCGTCAGGTGCGGGCGGGTCGAGTGGGCCTGGACCAACGGAGGGATGTGCGCGGCCATCGGCTGGGGGTGGAAACCGGTCGATGCCGCGCAGCAGACGCTGCGCGCGTGTCGCCATCCCCATGCCGCCGTTCTGGAAGCCGGTGATCGCCAGCAGCAATGCCTCGCGCGCGTGCGCTGCATCGCCCAGCCAGAGCAGCCACTCGCCCCGCAGCGTCGCCGCTTTGGCGGAGATGATCTGGTCGCCGATCTCCGCGGCGTCGCTCTCGATCTGTTTCAGGTCGGCCTCGAACACGTGCAATTGCCGCGCGGCGTTGCGGTTGAGGCGCTGGGTGATCGCGTAGCGCAGCAGGGTCAACTGCGGCAGGAGCTTCCCGGCTGCGTTGCTGGTGTGCTTCAGGAGGTCCGCAGCCGTCTGCGCGTGATTGCGCGCTTCACGGCGCATCGGGCGCGCCGTCGCATCCGCCCCGCGCGCTAGATGAAGCTCGGCGAGGTCGAGATAGAGTTCGGCGATCTGCACATGCAGGCGCCCTAGGTTCTCATCGTCTGTACCAACCTGCGTATAGAGACCGACGGCTTTGGCCATGCGTTTGAGCGCGGTGCGGATGAGACTGGCGTCGCCGTCGCGCGTGTCACTCTGCGAGCGGAGCGTGAGGCCGAGCGCCCACAGGGCGTTGGCGGTCTGTCGGCGCAGGTACTCCGTCTGTGGCGCTCCGCGCCGATACAGCGCCACGATCAGCGCGCGCGCCAGTGTCGCGCGCGCGTCGTCAAACTCCCCGACGTGCCATTGCGCAGTACCAATACGTTCCCGCAGCATGATCGCTGGCTCAGCGCGTGGCCTGGCGAGTTGCTCCGCGCGCGACTGCCAGAGAACCAGCGCCTGCTGGTAGTACGCCAGCGCCTCGTAGTTGCGCATCTGTCCGTACTTCATCAGCCCGGCCAAATTCGTGAGGGTGATCTGCGAGTCGAGATCCCCCTGGGCTGTCGCGACGCCCAGCGCGTGATGTAAAACTGATGGGCCGGCCGTAATGCTGGAGTTCGGAGAAGAGTTGTCCATGCAGGAAGTCCAGTCGCAATCGTCTGGCTGGGTTCCAACGCAAGCTCGCTATGCTGGTCGAGCATTTTCGCCGCGTCGTCGAATCGTCCAAGCTCGAGTGTGCGCGGTAGCTCGTCGATCAACCGCGCCAGTTCAGCCGAGGGACTGCGTTCGCCGGGCCAGACGATTGCGGCAGGTTGATAGAGAATCGTATCGATGCCAGGAATCCGCATGGAGCCACCTCACCAGCACACATCCCAACAGGCAACGCTACGCCGGGGAACTATCATGAAAGAACTGTCATGGTGCGAGCATTCTACACGCTTGCCTGAGGTGTGTCTACGAGTAGCCGAACATGGCTCCATCAAAAACTGGGGGTTAGCATAGGAGCTAGCTGGCGGTTGAAACCGCGCCTGGATGGCCTGCGGGCCGCGAAGGCCGCCTGCGCGGACTGGGAACTGGGCGTCTGTGGACCCACGGAGGTGGGTCTGGTGGCGTCCGCAGTCGCCCTGAGGCGCGGTTTCAACCGCCCGCCTCCTCGCGCCATCTGACCCCGGTTTTTGGTGGAACCGCCGAACATGCACACGCGCGCCCGCTTGAGATCGCCCAAGATTGGACGTATTTGCCCACATGAGGATTTGATCTGGCGCCGACAGATACGCGCTGGCCCCCCTGACAAATACGTGGCAGGGGGGCCAGCGCGCTGAACGGCGTATAGGATCATCCGCAACTGCCCGAGCCGCCGCCAGGACACACGGGGCTGTCCGGTGTGGGGCTGCCGTCAACCATTAGCGGCGTATGCGCCGCGTGCGCCGCTGCTGGATGGGCGGCGGACAGTGAGCGGGCGGATCCCAGGCCAATCGCGCCGAGCAGCGCGAAGGTCAGGGTGATTGCGAGCGCCAGTTTTCGCATTCTACTTCTCCTCATCTCAAAATGTGCGTTACACGTAGTAACAATAGAAATAGTACAGTGTCATTTAGAATAATGTCAAGCTGCACAGCGGACATAATTCTACTGCAAGACGCTAGTGTGCGTTGGCTGTGAGGCCCATGTGGGCAGCAAACACTGATGATGCCGGCATTTGCTTAGGCTATGCCGCTTGATTTGGCGTGCGATTATCTGTAGAAATTGTGTTGAGAATCACAGGTTCGTCGGGCGGGGAGTGTGGAGCATGAGGCGCTGGCGGGCACAAAGAAACGCCCCGTCATCTCATCAGCGGCGAGATGACGGGGCGTCGGCGGAGCGGCGACTTCAGTGGCCGAGCCTGGCGCGAATCAGGTGTTCGCGACGTAGTGGGTGAGGTGGTAGATGTCCGTGTAGAAGAGCATCGGGTCTATCGGCACGTTGTTCCAGTCCACTGAGAGGTGCAGGTGTGGGCCGGTGGACCAGCCAGTAGACCCTTCGTAGCCGATAACGTCGCCCTGGCTCACATTGTCGCCTGCCTTCAATCCGGCGACCAGCCCCATCATGTGGCCATAGAGCGTGGAGACGTGGAAGCAGTGGTTGATGACGACGGACCAGCCGAAGCCGTTGGTGCCATCATAGCCCGCCCAGATGACCTGGCCATCCTGCACCGCGTGAATCGGGTTGCCCTGTGGCGCCGAGATGTCCACGCCATCGTGGTAGAAGCTGAAGCCGCGCACCCAGTTCGAGTTCCAGTTCGGTGAGATGAACTTGAAGTCCATGTACGAAGAGCCAGAACTGGCGGAGCATTTGGCTTCGCCGGAGGGGGTGCCGGCGTAGGAGTTGTACCAGGTGCTGCCGAAGATCGTCTGGCCATCGTAGCCAGCGGGGTTACGCTGGCCACAGAGCGACGCCTGCGACTCATAATCCGAGCCATACTGCGAATTGGTCGGAATCTTGTACTGCTTGCCGATCTGCAGTTCCTGGCCAGGGCAGAGGCCGTTCATCTCGAAGATGCCGCCGATCTGCACATTGAACTGCGTCGCCAGTTGCTCCGGGGTATCGTTCCAGCGCGCGGTGTACCAGAAGAAGCCGGGCTGGCTGCCCAGAATGACCGCGCCCGACAGCGCCTCGAACGAGGAGACGGAGGGCTGCGCCGACGCGCCCAGCGGCGTCACCGAGACGAGGCCAGTCACGATCATCACGGCCAGCAGCGTCAGCACGGCGATGCGCATGGTCAGCGGGCGCGCGCGTCGCTTGATGTACAGATTGCCCATCGAGACGCCTGTGCCAGGGATCAGCACGGGGGCTGGCCTGGCCGCGTCGTCGTAGAGCGCGGGCGCCTGCGCGTCGTCGCGTCGCGCCAGGCCGCGTGCTGGATACTCCGCCGACTCGTCGAGGTCGTCATCGTCGTCGTAGGCGTCATATTCCGCCGAGTCGTCCGGGGCGGCGCCTTGTATGGCGCTCTCGTCCCAGTCGTCCGGGCGATGTGTGTCGCCGCTGCGGTTCCGTCCCACCTTGCACCTCATTCTGTCCGGCCACGATATTCTGATGGCGAAGGCCACTCGCGCCGCTCGTCTCTGCTGATCCAGACGAATACGCCGGGCGCGCAGATGCGGACGCGCGCAAAGGCGTCGGAGCGAGGTGGCGCAAATGAACCTTGTCTGAATGCTACTGGGCGCGGCGGGGTGTGTCAATCGGGCGTCGGTCTGATGGGGACTATGGTACCAGCGTGGCAAATATGATTCCCATGCGCAGGGCGCGGCGTGGTTCCACCAAAAACCGGGTTGGCGTGAAAGCTGGCTGGCGGTTGAAACCGCGCCTGGATGGCCGCGGGCCGCGAAGTCGCCTGCGGGCCGCGAAGTCCGCCTGCGCGGACTGGGGCCGGAGGGCGGGGAAACCCGCGCATATGCGAATGCCTTTGTCAGCCTGCCGCCAGCCAGCTAGCCCCGGGTTTTTGGTAGAACCGTGCGGCGTGGCGCGCTAGCAGGGGCGCTGCGCGTGCGCTACAATCATCGCTGGGCCACAGGGTCGCTGGCGGTTGAAACCGCGCCTGCGGGGCCTGGCGGCCCACCAGACCCACCTGCGTGGGTCCGGGAGCGGCCATCTGGTGGACCTGCGGAGGCGGTGTTGTGGCGACCGCAGTCGCCGGGAGGCGCGATTTCGACCGCCAGCCTGCCCGCAAGCCAACCTCCGGTTTGGGGTAGAACTTTATTGATGGGCGCGCTTCCCATCTGCCGGGACACGCCATGAGAGGATAGACACGATGTCCACGCCGACGACCGACGACGAGACCCGCCAACTGATGCGGCTGGGTCACAGCCCCGACTCCGACGACGCCTTCATGTTCTACGCGCTGGCTGAGCGCAAGATTGCGACCGATGGGTTCACATTCGAGCACATCCTGCGCGACATCGAGACGCTCAACCAGTGGGCGCGCGAGGGTACGCTGGAGATCACCGCCATCTCCGTGCATGCCTACGCCTACGTCGCCGACAAATACGCCATCCTCTCGCATGGCGCGAGCATGGGCGACAACTACGGTCCGATGGTCGTGACCCGCGAGCCAGCGGAGATCGAGTGGTTGCGCGACAAGCGCATCGCCATCCCCGGGCTGATGACCAGCGCGTATCTTGCGCTGCGCCTCTTGCTGGGCGACTTCGCCTATGAGGTCGTGCCCTTCGATCAGATCATGGAGGCCGTGCATGAGGGACGTTACGACGCTGGCCTGCTGATCCACGAGGGGCAATTGACCCACGGCGAGCTTGGCCTGCATACGGTGGTGGATTTGGGCAAGTGGTGGCATCAGCAGACGGATGGCCTGCCGCTGCCGCTGGGCGTCAACGCGGTGCGGCGCGACCTGGGGCCAGAGCGTATGGCGGCGCTCTCGCGCGTGCTGAAGGCGAGCATCCAGTATAGCCTCGACCACCGCGCGCCTGCGCTGGAGCATGCGATGCAGTATGCGCGCGGCCTCTCCACGGAAACCGCCGACACCTTTGTCGGCATGTATGTCAACGACTGGACGCTGGACATGGGGGAGCGCGGCAAAGAGAGCATTCGCCTGTTCCTCAAGCGCGCCGCCGACCAGGGCATCATCCCCGCCGAGGTTCCGGTGGACTTCGTAGACTGAGGCGCCACTCAGTCGCGCGCAAAGCCGCCGAGCGGGATCGGTCGGCGCAAGACCCTGGTGGGGCGGCCAGCCGCGTCGAATGGGGTATGGAAGTCGAAGGCGCTGGACGACGCGCCATGCGCATGCAACTGCGCATGGCGCGCGATGGCTTCCTGCCATGTTGGCTGGTGGTCATCGCCCACCCACCAGGCGACGTAACTGGGCCACTCTGGCTTGATGAACCAGTCGCGCCGCAGCCGCAGCGCCTCGTTGTGCACGCCATGATGCGCGAATGAGAACGCGAAGACGGACTCCAGGTCTACCCAGAGTGAGAGCGTCATCATCGCCTCGCGATCAGGCCCTTTCATCGCGGGCCAACTGAGGCGCGGGTCACGCTGGTCCGCTATCATCGCTTGCGGGTAGCCGATGAAGCCGGGGGAGGCTGTGGCCTCGGCGAATGAGTCTGCGATGCGGTCTTCGAAGCCCTTCGTCTGCGGGTGACCCGTAGGCTCTCGCAGCACGCCAAATGTGAAGAATGCGACGCGCGCCATGACTCTCTCGTCTACTATTCAGAAGCGCTCTCAGCCTGGTCGGTCAGAGCCGGTGGCGCGATGGCGACTGGCTCGCATGCCGACACCGTAGCATGCGGTAGCCGCTGCGGTCAAGCGCGGCGGAGGCGGCTGGCAGGGCCTGTGAATTTTCGCCGACGGGGCACGGGCGGGTGAACCCGCAGCTACGGGCCTGCGGGCCGCAAAGCCCCACCTGCGTGGGGCTAGGACACGGCCATGCGCGCGGAACCGCCGGACACTGCACAAGCCCTGAGGCGGCTGCGGTACAATGCAGCATAGCATGACGAGGCGTTGGCTGGCGCGACTACGACGCCAATCGCCAGGGGAGTAGAGGGCGCATGATCTGTCCGCACTGCGGCGCGACCAATGATGAGAACGCGCGGTTCTGCGTCTCGTGTGGTGAGTCACTCCCGCGCGCCTGCCCCAACTGCGGCGCCATCAATCCTCCGGGCGCCCGCTTCTGCAATCAGTGCGGTTTCGCGCTCGTCGCTCAGCCTGCCACGTCGCCCACTCACCGCACAGGCGCCGGGGATGAGATTCAGTCGCCTGGCGCTGGCGCCGGGGACGCCAGCGCCGATGTGGGCGTTGAGACGCCGCTGGTGGAGGAGACCGAGCAGCGGCGCATCGTCACCGTGCTCTTCGCCGACCTCGCCAACTCCACCACGCTCGCCGAATCGCTCGACGCCGAGGAGATGCGCGCCATCCTCGCCGACTTCTTCGCCGCGATGAGCCGCGAGATTCATCGGCATGGCGGCTCGGTGGAGAAGTATATCGGCGATGCGATCATGGCCGTCTTTGGTTTGCCTATCGTCCACGAAGATGATCCGGTGCGCGCGGTTCGCGCGGCGCTGGATATGCAGGCCAGCCTGCGCACGCTGAATGCGAATCTGGCGAGCGCCGACGAGGTGGAGCGCGCGGATGGGACGCGCCCGCAGCTACGCCTGCGCATCGGCGTCAACACGGGTGAGGTCGCCGCCGCCACCGCCGCGCGTGAGGGGCAGGATTTCCTCATCACGGGCGATCCGGTCAATGTCGCCGCGCGGCTTCAGCAACTCGCCGCTCCCGGCGCCATCCTCGTCGGCTCGCGCACCTATCGCAGCGCGCGCGGCGCGGCGGAGTTTCGTCAGGTGCCCGCAGTGCCGCTGCGTGGCAAGAGCCGCACAGTGGATATCTGGGAAGTCGTTGGACTGCTGGGCGATCAGCAGGCGCCGAGCGCGCGACCGCGCGGGCGTGATGGCGCGCAGACACCGCTGGTGGGGCGTGACACGGAGATGGCCCTGCTCGATGCCGTCGCGCGCCGGGTGATGCGCGAGCGCAGCCCACACCTCATCACGATCATCGGCGTCCCAGGTGTTGGCAAGACACGTCTCGCGCGCGACTTCGCCAGTCGTATCAGCACGCCAGCCACCCCGGCCAGCTCACGTGACAGCGGCTCTGGCCAGCGTGCGCGCCCGCAGCCACTCTTTCTGGAGGGTCGCTGCCCGCCGTATGGCGAGGATGTGACCTACTTCCCGCTCACCGAGATGTTGCGCTGCTACGCGGGCTTCGGCGCGCTCGAAGCGCCTGAGAGCGCCCGCGCAAAGCTGCTGGCGGCGACACGCGACGCGCTGGCGAGCGCTGGCCGCGTGGTGAACGCTGAGGTCGTCGCGGCCTATCTTGGCCATACCATCGGCATCGAGTCGGCGGAGCGACGGCGCGCGCTGCTGCCAGCCGACGCCGCACAGTTGCAGGAGGGGGCGCTACGCGCGTGGCGCGTCTTCTTCGAGGCGCTCGCGGCCACACGCGGCCTCGTCGCGATGATCGATGACGCCCACTGGGCCGACGATGCCCTGCTCGATCTGCTGGCCTTCGTCGCCTCACGCGCGAAGGGCGTCTCGCTGCTGTTCGTGCTGACGGCGCGCCCTGATCTGATCGAGCGGCGACCCACCTGGGGCGGTGGCCGTCGCAACTATGTCACGCTGGGGCTAGAGCCGCTCTCGCCCGATGACGCCGCGCAACTCCTCGATGCGCTGGCGCCTGGCTCGTCGGTGCCCGCGACGTTGCGGCGCGCCATTCTCGACAAAGCCGATGGCAACCCGTTCTATGTCGAAGAGATTGTGCGTATGCTGGTTGACCGGGGCGCGCTGACGCAGGAGGAGGGTGGTGGCTGGCGCATCGCGCCAGCGTGGGAGCAGAGCGAGGAAGTGCGCGATCCCGTCATCCCCGACACGGTGCAGGGCGTGCTGGCGGCGCGCCTCGATCTGCTGGCGCCCGCTGAACGCGATGTATTGCAGCATGCCTCTGTCATCGGTCGCTACTTCTGGCCGAGCGCGCTGCTCAACCTGGCGCAGCATCTGCGGCCCGACGATCTGGACGCGGCGTTGAACTCGCTGACGGAGAAAGACCTGATTCATCCCAGTGAGCGCGGCTCGGCCAATATCGCGGCGCCTGGTGAGGTGTCCTACACCTTCAATCATGCCCTCACGCGCGAGGTGGTGTATTCGGCGATTCCGCGCACCCGCCGCGCCCACGAGCATCTGCGCATCGTCGAATGGCTGCAAGCGCTCTCACATGAGGAGCCAGGCCAGTTCATGGAGTTGCTGGCGCAGCACTACTACCGCTATTACACGCTGGCCAATCTCTCGCGTTCGCGCAATCAGGAGCGGCGCAGGGAGGTGCGCGCGCAGGTCGTCGCCGCGCTCCAGCAGGCGGGCGAGCAGGCGATGGCGCGGCATGCGCTGGCCAAGGCCGACAGCTACTACTCCGATGCGCTGGAACTCTTCGGCGAGGAAGTGGATAGCAGCGATGCGCCGCTGGTGGTGGGGCTACGCGCGGCGCGTGGCGCCGAGCGCTGGCTGGCGTTGCGCGCCGACGACGCCTGGAACGATTATCGCGAGGCGCTGCGCGCCTGGGCGAGCGCCTCAGCCGCCATCACGTCCGTGACGGCGGCGCCTGATGCGGTGGGTGTGGCCACGCCGGTCGCGGCAGGCTCCGCCTCGCAGCCGCCCGCCGTCTCGCAACCGGGCGCGGCGACACGCTCGCCCATCATGCCCACCGTGCTGCCGCTCGACTGGCGCGAGCAGGGGATGCGGCTATATCGAGTGCTGGCGCAACTGCCCACTCGCAATCAGGGACTCTTTCGCCGTCTGCCCTCGCACGAGGAGTTGGGCGCCTATCTCGATGAGGCGCTGCGTCTGGCCGATGAACTTGGCCAGCGTGACACGCTCGACTACGCCGAACTGCTGACGGCCAAGAGCTTCTTCTGGTGGTCCTGGGCAGAGCAACGCAGCGAGCGCGACCTGCTCGACGCCTATCGCAGCGCGCGTGAGGCGGTGCGGATCACCGAGGCGCTGGGAGACGCGCGCGCCGCCTCTGAGGCGCTCGATGCGCTGGGCAACATCCAGGCGATCATGACTGATCTCACCGGCTATCTGGAGAGCCAGAAACGGCGCCTGCGCTGGGTTGCGCAGATCGAGGAGCCGCATGAAATTGTCGATATCAACACAGAGGTCAGCCAGGCGTATCAATTAGTAGGCGAGTTCGACGAGGCGACGCGCCACGCTCGGACGGCGCTGACGCTGGCCCACGAGGTAGACGCCGACACGCTGCGGGTGAAGGCGCTCTGGGCGCTGACGCTCGCGGAATTCGAGTGGGATCACTGGCCCGAAGCCGTCCAGGCGGGCGCCGAGTTGCAGGCGCGGGCGCAGCGCACGGTGATGATGCGCTCCAACCAGCATCTGTGGTCGTTGCTGGCGCTGGCGATCATCGCTGCGCGCACGGGCGATGCTGATTCCGCTGAGCGCCTGGCGAAGACGGTCGCCGAGACCAGCGTTGAGCCTTCGCAGGAGGTAGAACTGGCGCGGGCGCGGCTGGCGGTTGCGCGCGGCGAGCCACGCGACGCGCAGCAGATTCTGCTCAACGCGCTCGATATCCGCGCCGGACACCATATCATGGCGGCGCTGATGGCGGAGTTGGCGGAGTTGGCGGCGCGTGGCGGCGATCTCGATCTCTTCGACCGCTTCGGCGCTGAGGCGTTGGAGCTGGGCTGGCGCTCTGGGGCGCGCAAGCCGCTGGCGCAGGCGATTCGCGCGCGCGCCATCGTCGGGGTAAGCGCCAGCCGCTGGGAAGACGCTCTCGCCGATGCGCAGAGCGCGCTGGAGCGCTATCGCGAGCTAGGCTGTGTCTGGGAGGAGGCGCGGTCACGCTACGTGCTGGCGGGCCTCTACCGGCGGCGCAATGAGCGCCAGGACGATGAGCGCGCCCGCGAGGAGTTGACCCAGGCGCTGCGCCTCTTCGATGCGCTGCGCGCGGTGCGCGACATCGCCCGCGTGCGTTCGGCCCTCGTCGGCGGCGATGTGCGCCTGCCATAGCGTCTACCGTCGCACGGTGGATGCGTCGCGCTGGGCGCCTGATGGCGCTGGATCGTTGCATCTAGGGAGAGAGTAGCCAGGATGTTCGGCGACGGGGAGACGCGGTTCTGCCACCTGTGTGGTCAGCAGGTCGTCGGGCGTTACTATCAGTACACGAACGGGCTGACGGTCTGCGCTGCCTGCGAGCGGACGGCGCCACGCTGCGCGCGCTGCCGTGCGCCGACACCGGCGGCTGGGGCGCGTGTCTCGCGGCGAGGCATCCTGATCTGCGCGCGCTGCAACCGCGAAACCTTCCACTGCGACACCTGCGGCGAGCCGATTCTCGGCACGTGGTATAGCTATCAGGAGTTGATCGCCGCGCCAGAGCCACGTCGCTATTGCGCGGAGTGTGTGCGCGACCGGCCCCGCTGCGATCTGTGCCATGCCCCGACGGGCGCTGGCTCGCTGACGCTGACCGACGGGCAATATCGCTGCGTGCTCTGCGCGACCGATCTGGTCATCGGCGAGCCAGCCATTCGGCTGGTCTACACCGACGCGCTGGCGCAACTGGGTCTGATTGTCGATGAGCCGCTACGCCGCGCGCCGCCGCTCGATGTCGTCAGCCGTCGGCGCATGGGCGAAACACGCCGCGCCTATGCGCGCGAGGCGCGGCGCGCGACCACGGCGCACGGCGAGGACGGCGCAAGCGCCAGGCACGTGCTGGGCTTCTTCGTGCGCGCACAGGGCAGGCCAGTCATCTACATCGAGGCTGGCCTGACACGCGGGCTGCTGCTTGGCACGCTGGCGCACGAGCTTGGTCACGCCTGGCAATCCGAGCAGCTAGGCGCTGAGGCTGCGGCGGTCGATCCGCTGGTGAGCGAGGGGTTCGCCGAATGGGTCGCCTATCATACGCTGCTGGCCCGTGGCATACGCACACTCGCCAGCCGAGCGCGCGAGCGGCAGGATGTCTATGGTCGCGGACTGGAGCGCCTGCTGAGCATCGAGCGGACGCAGGGGCGCGCCGCAGTGCTGCGCGTGGCGCGCGCAGGCCGCCAGTAAGGGCGCGCGCGATAGCGATTCAGCTTCGGAGAGACGCGTTTCCTCTTTGAGATCGGTGAAACGTAATACAGAGATTGAGTGCTGATATAATGATAGGTAAGTTGCCTTTGAGGAGCCTGGGGGAGTAGACGCACATGCGGAAAATGCGGTCGAGAAGCAAGGCCAGCGAGCAGACGCCCAATCTTTCGGGCCGCGCACCGTATTACAGAGGGAAGCGTGCGCGCCGCCTATCTCGGCGACAGCTTGGAGCTACTCGCTCTGCTGCCTGATGCAAGCGTTAATCTGGTCTTGACTTCGCCACCATTCGCTCTGACACGCAAGAAGGAATATGGCAATAAGAGTCCAGAACTTTACGTGGACTGGTTCATGCCGTTCGCGCAGCAGATCAAGCGTGTTCTAAAGGACGACGGCTCATTCGTCATTGACCTCGGAGGAGCGTACCTTCCAGGTCATCCGGTGAGAAGTCTTTACCAGTATGAACTGCTATTACGCCTGTGCAAAGAGGGCGGTTTCTTCCTCGCGCAAGAGTTTTACCACTATAATCCATCTCGACTCCCTGCGCCTGCGGAATGGGTCAATGTCAGGCGTGTACGGGTGAAGGATTCGGTCAACGTCGTCTGGTGGTTGTCCAAAACTGAGAATCCAAAGGCAGATAATCGGCGTGTTTTGCAACCGTACAGTGAAAGTATGGAGCAGCTGCTTCGCAGTGGGTATAAGGCGCAACTGCGGCCAAGTGGCTGGGACATCTCAGCAAACTTTCAAAAGAACAACAACGGAGCGATACCGCCTAACGTTGTAGCAGATGGCGCTGATGACGTGTCACACCTTCTCTCACTCGCCAACACTGAGTCAAATAGCGCCTACCTTCGCCGATGCAAGCAACAGGGTATAAAGGCTCATCCTGCGCGCTTTCCCCAGGGTTTCGCTCAGTTCTTTATCAAGTTCCTGACCGAGGAAGGTGATCTTGTCGTTGATCCCTTTGCAGGGTCAAACACAACGGGTTTCGTCGCAGATGCATGTGCGCGCAACTGGCTTGCATTCGAGTTGAGTGAAGTGTACCTTGCAGGAAGCTTCCTGCGATTCTCTGACTCACTCAAAGATGATAAGGTCGATGGCGAGGAAATGGACGTCGATCAGCATGTGGCGAGGGAGGCTAGCGGCGCAGTCTCTAACGTTCTAAAGCCCGATCTCTGGCCTTCGGAGCTGATCCATGAATAGCCAGCCCAATCGCAAGGTTGACAAAGACAAGCGTGAACTGTTTGATCTGGTCGTTAGCGCAATTCAATCAAGTGGATGGAATGTGCTCTATGCTGCTCCGATAGACAACCCATTGCAAATTATCATGCAACGCGATGCCGTGTCGTATCCGTTGACGGTTTATATTTGGAATCTTACGCATGGCGGAGGTTCCCGGCGGCCTCAAGGAGAATATCGCATCCAGATTACTGGAGTATCCCCTATCGCTATCGCCAGCGAAGGGAGGACATTACTACTTGGTTGGTGGGAACCAGAGGGTATATTCGCCGGGTTTGACGTAACAAAGCATGCTGGCAGACCTACTGCCTCGCAATCGATCCAGATTGGCCTCGAAAGCCTTCGGAAAGCGACGGACAATGGGTTAACACCTTACAACAAAGGTAATGGAGAAATTGCCTTTGCTATTCGCCCCGACTTGCTAGCTGCGTATATCCAGGAAATGGACGCTCTGCATGAGATTGGAGAGCATCCCAGTGAAGTCCAGATCATTGATGCCCCACCAGATGAGATGGAGCAAGAGGCGGACATCCTCGAAGGTGTCGCTGGGCCTCGCCGCGAGGTCATTCTCTCTATTACTAAAAAGCTCCGTGATGCGCGGTTCCGCCAGCGTGTCCTGACGGCCTATCGCAATGCGTGCGCGATGTGCGCCATTCAGACTGGAGCTCGTAGAGGCGGCGCATATCGTCCCGGTGGTCTATCCAAACAGTCAGGACATCGTTACGAATGGCATCGCCTTATGTTCACTCCATCATAAGGCGTTTGACGGGGGCATCGTCACTTGCCGCCCCACCGATGGAGCCTATCGAGTAGCACTGAACTTGCGGGAGGTACGAAGACTGACAGATCAGAAGTTGATTCAAGGATACGATACCTTCAAGAGTCATCTGCCCTCCGTGATGCGCCTACCGCAGAACGGCAAATACCACCCTAACGCTGATTATCTGGCGATTGGAAATCAGCTTCGGGGTTGGAGCGAAGAAGACTTTGCAGACCCTACGTTGGTGGAGTACATCTCTTGAAGCTCTCTAAAGAGGGCCACTAGTGACGAGGATGCGGCATGCCAGATCGTTTGTCGCAGCTAAGTGAGCAGGCGCGGCAGGCGTTTGCCGAGCGGATGGCGCGTGAGCTGGGCGCTGAGCAGGTGTTGGTGGGCGCGCCCTGCGCCGCGTATGCCATTCAGGGGCGGCTGCCAGTGGTGGTGGCGCGGCCCACCACGCTGGATGCGCTCGCCGCCGCGCTTGCGCTCGCCGCCGAAGCGAACGCCGCCATCGCGGCCTGGGGCGCTGGCTCGCGCATGGCGCTGGGCTATCCGCCAACGCGGCTCGATCTCGTCGTCAGCCTCGAACGGCTCAACCATGTCATTGCCTATGATCCCGCCGATCTCACCGTCACCGTCGAGGCTGGGTTGACGCATGCCGCGCTCAACCGTGTCCTGGCCGATGCGCGCCAGGCGGCGCCGCTCGATCCACCGCTGCCTGAGCGCGCCACTGTCGGCGGCACGCTCGCTACTGGCATCGTCGGGCTGCGCCGCAGCCTCTACGGCGCCCCACGTGACCTGACCCTGGGCATGCGCGTCGTAGACGCCGCCGGGCAGCTCCTCAAGGCTGGCGGCGCCGTCGTCAAGAACGCCACCGGCTATGGCATGACGCGGCTCTACATTGGCTCGCTCGGCACACTCTGTGTCATTGGCGAGGCCAGCTTCAAGTTGATGCCACAGCCCGAAGCCGAGGCCACCGTGCTCGCCGCTGCCACGACAGCGAGACAGACGCTAGCGGCGGCGCAGGCGATCAATGCGCTCGCTGTGCGGCCCTCCGCCATCGTCGCGCTCCACGTCGCTGCGCTGCCAGAACTGGCGCGGCTCGCTCCCGGCCACGAGCGCCGCGAGTTGCTCGCCATCCGCCTGCCGGGCAATGAGGCGGCAGTGCGACGCGCCGTCGCTGAGACGCAGGACGCGCTGCGCCAGGCAGGAGCGCCGCCCCTGCTCACGTTCGACGGCGCCAGCCAGGAGGCATTCTGGGCCAGCGCGAACGACTTCCCGGCGCTGCGTGTCGGCCCGCGCGAGGCGCTGGCGCGTATCAGCGCGCTTCCATCTGAGATGGGCCAGGCGCTCGGCATGGCTGAGAGTCTGGCTGGTGAACATGGTCTGCGCCTGCTCTGGCTCGCGGACCTCACGACAGGGACCCTCTGGCTGCGGCTGAGCGCCCATGACGAGGTCGCTCCAGACGCCGAACGCGAGGGAGAGGCGCTGGGGCGCGATGTTGTCTTCGCCCTGGCCCTGCGCGCCACCCTCGACGCGCTCATCCGTCGCTGGCGCATCGTCACCACACTCGCCTGCCCCACGCCGATCAAGCAGAGCCTGGCCCTCTGGGGCGCCGACCCCTCTGGCCCTGACCTGATGCGCGAGATGAAACGGCGCTTCGATCCCGACCACCGGCTCAATCCGGGGCGCTTCGTCGCAGGCATCTAGCGCGGATGCTTGAGCAGCGCCAGCCGCGCCCACGCGACGCCGTCTGGCCCGTTGCGTGGCATGGCCCGTGCGCCCTGCTCTCCCCCGATACCCCTGCGGGCGTGAGCGGATGTCGTAGCGTTGGCTCGCAGGCATGGCGCACTCAGCGTGATGGATGTGGAGGACATACACATGGCGCAGACACCGGCCACAGAGCAGCCAACGCCGCAACGCCTCGCCATAGAGGATGCTGTTCTGGTCGAGGCTCCAATCGAGGAGGTCTACCAGCAGTGGAGTGATCTCCAGCGCTTCCCAGACCTCATGCGCAACGTCATCAGCGTGACGCCCTTGGGTGAGAATCGCTATCACTGGGTCGCCAGCCTCTTTGGTCAACGGCAAGAGTGGGACACGGAAGTCACCGCTCGCGAGGAGCAACGTAGCGTCGCCTGGCGTAGCGTCTCAGATCAGGGCCACAGCGGTGAATTGACGTTTAGCCCGCGCGGCGGCGCCGCGACCGAGGTGCGGCTGCATATGGAGCTGACGCCGCCAACGGGCCTTGCGCCGCAACGCCTCGACAAGTTTGCCAACAGCGCGCGCAAGAGCGCCCACAGCGATCTGCGGCGCCTCAGCCAGCAGATGGGGCCGCAGAAACCGCAGGAGGATACGCCTTCCGGCGCGCCTGGCATGCTCGCGCAACTGGGCGCGGCTGTCGTCGCCGCTGGCGCTGCCGCCTCTGTCGCCTACCTGGCCGATCGGCGGTACAGGAAGCGTGTGTCATATCGCCCACATCGCGCGCTGCGCAGCCAGGTCACGCAATCGGCCAGTACGGTAAGCTGGGCGCTCGCTGGCGCGTCGGCGGCCAGCGCCCTTGGCGCGGCGACGTATCGTCAGCTTGGCCAGATGGAGAACGCGCTCTTCGTTGGTCAGTGGTCGCCGACGCTGCTCGCGGCCAGCAGCCTCGCCCGCATCCTCGGCCACAGGGGCATCCAGACGCATGATGCCGCTGCGATTGCGAGCTGGTCGTTTGTCGGTGGCAGCGTTGGCTCCGTCGCGGCCTCGGCGGCGCTGCACGGGATGGGTCGCCGCAAGCAGGGGCTATTCGTTGGGCAGTGGGCGCCAACGCTAATGGGCGCCGCCGTCTTCACGCGCCTCTTCAATCGGTTGTAGATGTGCGCTCAGCGGCGCCTGATGGAAGATGGGCTGCTGCGGCCCATGCCGCAACGATCTCGCCATCTGGCGCAAAGATGGCGCAGAATAGGTCGGCCTCGCCAGCCCTGGCGGCTTCTCCCACGTCATCGCTGAGGAACACGATGCGCCCGCACTCGATCACATCTTGCACGACACGTTCAAAGCGATAGTAGGTGAGCGCGGCCCAATCTATCGTTGTCGGCCCATATCCCTGGAAGAAGGGCGGCGCGCCTTCATGGGCCAACTCACCCGCCTGTGGTTCTCCGACGAAGAGGAAATCGCGCTCTTTGGGGGCGAGCATCACGTCGTCCCAGTCGATCACAAACACGCGGTTGGCGTGGCCGCGAATGATGTTGCCTGGGTGCAGGTCGGCGTGGCAGATGACCTGCGGTCCTGATCGCTGCCTGAGCGCCCCGGCGAGTGTCTCCATGGTCGTCAGCGCCGTGTGGATCGTGGATTGGTGTTCCATCCAACATGCGCGCATCGACCGCTCGGACTGACTCCCGCCGTCTGTGCGCCTGATATGCGCGCCGAGCGTGCGCACGCTGCTTCCATACTCGCTCGTGGCAAAGGTCTCTTTGCGCAGCAGGGGAAAGCCCTCGCTCGGCGGCGTGACCTGATGAATCTGTTTGAGCGCCATTCCCACAGCCTGCCACTGCGCGTCCGTCAAGTCTGGACGCCAGCCGGAATCCCCCTCGATGAAGGGATAGAGTATCAGCGACAGTTCGCCCTTGACGCCGACCTTGGCCCACAGGGCGCCCTGCGTCGTCGGCAGAGGAGCCACGACGGCGGCGATTTCGTGATCGTGGAGGTAGCGTGGTACGAGACAACTGGGTTCGTAGAGTGAGCCTGATCTGGCCTTGAGCAGATAGCGCTCGCCTTGCGCGCTCACGACACGATACACCCCCGCCCTGCTGTCGAGTCCCAGTGGCAGGAACTCGAGCGTGACCGCTTCGAGATCATACTGGTCTCGCAGACCGGAGCGCAGGAGTTCCACTGAGATGTTCGGCGGCTCACGCATGAGGTTGTCTTCCTGTTCGCCTACGCGAATGCTCCCTGAATGACGAGCGCGTGACGTGCACTCCGTATTCCTACGGCTCACGCTAGCCCCTCGCTCAGCAGCGGGCGCACGACCTCACTGGCCAGCCGCGCGACGATGCCTTCAGGATATGGCGGGCGCAGGTTCAGCACGAGGTGATTGGCGCCAACCGCGATGCGGGCGCGCACGGCTGCGCGAGTCGCCGCGAGATCGGTATAATCCACCGCCTGCTGGATAGAGCGGGCGATGGTCGCGGGGTCACGCCCGACGGCGGCGCAGTGTTCGTCGAGAATGGCGCTCTTGCGGGCGAACTCCTCGGCGGGGCCACCTGCGAAGTTCCACACGTCGGCGTACTGGGCGACGATGCGCAGCGTCAGCTTCTCGCCACCGCCGCCGATGACGAACGGTGGATAGGGCTGCTGTACAGGCTTCGGCTCGCAGCGCGCCTCATGTACCTGATAGTAGCGCCCCTCGAAGCTGGGCGCCTCCTCGGTCCACATGCGGCGGATGATCTCGCAGGCCTCGCCCAGCGCGCGGATGCGGTCACCCGCCGGCGGCAGTGGGATGCCATATGAACTGTGCTCCAACTCATTCCAGCCTGCGCCGATGCCGAAATCCAGCCGCCCACGCGCGATGACATCCACCGTGGCGCCGATGTTGGCCAGCACGGTCGGATGGCGATAGGTGTTGCCCGTCACCATCAGACCCACGCGCACGCGCTCGGTCAGCGCGGCGAAGGCGGCCAGCGTGGACCATCCCTCCAGGCAGGGGCCGGTTGGATCGTCGCCGAGTGGCATGAAGTGGTCGAAGAGCCACGCATGCTCGATCTCAGGAATGGCGTCGGCCTCGCGCCAGACGCGCAACATATCGTCGTAGGTGGTATGCTGCGGCGCCGTCTTGACGCCAAAACTCAGTGGTCGTGTCGAACTCATGATTGGCGCAGCTTTCTCCAATGGCGGGTGTTCGTGTACCGCATGCTGAGCATATCACTCGTTGGCAGATAATGGCGTCTCGCGCGGCGCAAGAACAGGAGTGGCCGATGGGCGCAGCGATGACCGCGCAGCCAGGGCGCCTGCCAGCGAAGCGCATGGCCGCTGCCACGCCTAGCTATCTTGAGGATGGCGTCATGCCATCGTGAGGTCGCTCATCCCTCCACTGCGGCCACGTGTTCTGCGCCGGTAGCTGTCGCGCGCCGCCGTGCGCTGGCGACGAAGATCAGCGCGGCGATGGCGGGCAGCATGAGCGGGAGCAGTTGCGGCGCGATGGCGTCCAGGCCGAAGGTTTGTAGAGGACGCTCTAATCCGAGATAGGCATCCAGGATGTAGAGCGGTGTTGGCCCATAGATGGCGATCAGCCCTAGCAGGATGAACGCCACGAGCCAGCCCCAGCGTCGCGCCTGCGCCGCCACAATCACACCGAAGACGCTCACAACGGGCGCCGCAAGGGTATTGGTCGGCGGCCAGATCGCCAGTAGGAGGCCCGCTGGAAGCCCCAGGATGTCCGGGCCGCCAATCGGCGCATAACTGAACCAGCCATTCATCGAGACATGCATGTACCACAACTGTGAAGCTACGCTCAGTAGTGTCGCCACCACCGCTACGATTGCCAGCGCGCGATAGGTTCTGCTCATCGTCGAACCGCCCTTAGATCAGTACCTTGAAGAACACTACAGCCGAACAATTTCTTCATCTGGAGCGCCACATCGCAGACTGCTGCGGGTATGCAGCGCAAGTATAGCAGGCGGGACGCACAGCGGCAACGAAGGCTGTCCCCCTGCGCCCGCTGGTACCTTTGGGCGCTTGCGGTCCGGCGTGGACTGGGAGCGCCGCCAGCCTGTGCTATGCTACCGTGGACTGTGCGCCCTCGCGCGGAGGCAGCGCCACTGGCAGTGGAACGCCTGTTTCACGCGGCGCCGCGCGAGCAGGCTAACTCGCAAGTGGGATGATCGTGCTGGCGCGAGGGAGTTTGAGGGAGTTGAAGCGTGATCACGGATGTGCAACGCATCGCCGAGATTTCACGCGCGGCTGAGGCGCTGATCGCTGGGCCGCCCGACTTCCTGCGCGCCTTCCCCGGCGAGGAGGGCGGCGCCAGGCAGCAACGCCGCGCCATCATCCTCGCCTCGCTGCGCGACCAGGAGTATGGTGGCCGCGTCGGCGTCTCGGTGGATGAACTGGCCGCCGATCTCGAAGCCGTGCTGCGTTACCGTGAGCTGCCTCCGCCCGATGATCTGCGCGGCGAGGTCGTCGAGATTCTGCGCCAACTGGAGAACTGGCAGGCGGTCGATGGCGGCCTCGCCCCTGACCGCGCCGAGCGTGATGGCCTGCGCCGCCGGGTCGAGCGCGACTATGCGCTGGCGCGCTCGCTGCGCGTCTTTCTGCCGCACTGGGATGAGGTGCAGCGAGCGCTGCGGCGGCGCTATATCAGCCTCAGCGCCAACTACTTCGCGCAGGCCATCACCGCGCTCGACACCCTGCTCGACGAGCTACGCTACGAGGACACTGATCCGTTGCGCAGCCATAGCGCGTGGCAGTCGCTGCGCCAGGCAGTGCACGGCATCAACACCGAATCGCGCGACTTCGCCCGCGAACTGCGCTCGCTGCGGGTGGATGGCGCCCACCCTGAGGCGCTGGCCGACATCGCCGACCGATTGGGCATCCTGCATGAGAAGTTCTTTCGCGTGGCGGCGGAGGGCGCGGCGCAGGTGCGCGAGCGGCTCGAAGTCTTGCGCGATGACCGGCATGCGGGCGAGAATGTACGCCGCCTGCAAGAGACATTGCGCATTCGCGAGGAAGAGTGGAGCGTTGGCCTGGGTGAAACGCAGGCCGAGCTACACGAGCGGCTGGAGGCGATTGGGCAGGATGTCGTGCGCGAGTTGGCCCTCTTCGAGCGCTTCATGGCCGAGGGCGGCCCCGGCTCGTGGCGCGAGGGCGCCAAAGTCATCAGCCTGGCGCTGGTCGAGCTGACGGAGCGTATTCATGCCGCCATCTCGCTGCGCTTGCAGCAGACGCAGGCGGTGGCGGCGCTGCTACGGCGCGCGGGCGACCTGGCTACGGGGCGCGGTGACGCGACCCAGCGGGCCAGACAATACCTCTGGAACGCATCCGGCTCGATTCATGCCGCGCTCTGGGTGCAGGCCGCGCCCGCCAGCGACCAGCAGGTGCGTCTGGAACGCTGGTTGACCCAGAAGGGCGGCTCACCACTGCCGCTGGTCGAAGAGCACATCTGGGAGCGGTCGCTGCGCCCGCGCCACCGCCCGGCGCCGCCACCGCCGCCGCAGCCGTTGCTCGTCACCGAGGAATGGGACCCTGGCGATGATCCGAGCATCCGCCTGCAAGAGGAGGCGCGCGAGCGGCTGGTCGAGCGGCTCGTGACCGCTGGCTCGGCGCAGGCGCTGGAGAACATCGCCAGTATCGATGAATTGCGGCTGCTGGCCTCGTTCCTCTGGCTGCCACGCGAGAGCGCGCCGCTCCGTCGGCTGGGGCTGCGCATTCAGCCAGCGGGGGCGGGGATGTCGCGCCGCGCGACGCTGCTGGGGCCAGGCTTCGAGGTCGAGTTGGACAATTATCGCTTCAGCGCGACCACCACCACGCGCCAGGCCGCCGCTGAGCAGCGCCGCGCGCAGGTGGCGCAGGCAGCCGCCGCGATGTCCCGGCTCAGCGCCATCGCGGCTGGCGAAGACGATGTGGCGCCACTGGTCGCGGCTGGCGCCGCGCAGATGGAGGGCGTCAACGCCGCTGCGACCCATCCACTCGAGGACCTGGAGCCAGACTCGCCCTATGTAACGCGCGAACTCGGCGCCATCGCGCCCGCCGAGGCTCGCCCCACGCGCCCGCTCGACGAGCCGCCTGCGCAGCCTGAGCGCGGCCCAACCACTGGCCCCAGACGCCTCTGGCCGCTGCCGGGTCTGCTGGGGCGACGTGGCGATGCGCGCCGCACCCGCGACTGACCAGAGCAGAATCAGATCGCCTCCCTCCCTCTCTGGGAGTGAGGCTGGAAGTGAGGGCGCATCGCCCCAGCAGCAGGAGTGAGGCTATGCCCAGCTACACCGGACAGCGCGAACAGGACCTCGCCATTCGCGTGCGTCGCATGCTGATCGAGCAGAGCGCGCTGCTGCAAGATGAGTCGCCCGACGAGTTCACCTGGCTCACTCGCCACTACGAGACGGAGCAGCGCTTCTTTGAGGAGGAGCTGGGCGCCCGTCTGGAGCTACGCCTGGGGCGCTGGGCGCGCGCCTACTGGCCTGCTCCGCCGCGCAATCGCGAGATCTGCATCGCCGACATCTTCGAGCTGACCGCGCGCAAGCAGACCGCCTACGCCTGCCTGATTCGCGCCTATCGCAGCGTGCGTTTGCTCGAATCTGGCGACTCAGCGAACATCTTCCGTTTCAGCGAACTCTTCCGCTATGTCGCCGAGGAGGGGCAGCGGCTCTCGCCCTGGCTCAGCTTCGATGAGGCGATCATCAACGAGGCGCTGGCGACACAGGGCGACGCCGAGGCCGAGGCCGAAGCCGAGGAGGATGACGACGATCTGGCGCTCTCTGGCGCGGCGAAGGCGCGTAAACGCACGGCCAGCGCGGCGAACTCGCGTGGACGTAAGACCACCGCGTCGCAGCCACAGCGAGCAGGCGCGGCGCAACGTGTGCGCGCCAATCAGCGCGCCTTTTACCAGGCGTTCGCGGCCTTCGAGCGGCACCGACTGACCCGCCGTATCGGCGCTGATGACCGTCAGCGCCCGGAAGAACGCTATCGCCTCGACGAGCGCGACTTCAGCGGCGTCTATGAGTTCACCGACCTGATCGACCGCTTCCTGCCACCAGCGGGCCTCGTCGCATACGACGACCTCAAAGGCGAGGAGGACTAGCATGAGCGCGCTCAACTATCAGCAGACGAAGGGACAGGGTCGCGCCTGGATTCGCCGCATCAGGTTGATCAACTGGCACGGTCACGAGAACGCCACCCTCGATATCGTCGGCGACATGCTGGCCATCATCGGCGAGAATGGCTCTGGCAAGTCACTGATCCTCGATGCGATTGACTGGGCGCTCTTTCCAACCTCTGGCAAGGTTTTCAATGCGGCGGCGCGTGAGGGTGGTCGCGGCGGCAAGCGCACGCTGAGCAATACGATTCTGTTCTTCGACCCGCATGGCGTCGAGCGACCTGACCACGGCTGGCGTCGCCAGCGCACCGTTGGCTATTGCGCCGTCGAGGTCGAGCACGAGGGCGAGGGACGCTGGGTGTATGGCTCAGGCGCCGCCGCCACACCGCAGTCGGCCCACCCGTTCTACTATGCGCTGCCGGCGATGCTGGAGCAGATCACCTTCCTGGAGACGACGCCGCAGGGCCAGGTTCCCTTGCAAATGCAGGATTTCCGCTCGCGTAACGATACCTTCATCACAGCGGGCGGCGGGGTCTTCAACGCGAGCCAGGCGGAGGAGTATAACCGGCTGGTGGCGCGGCGGCTGCTCAATATCGAAGGCTCCGACTGGCAGCGCCGCTACGAGGCGCTCTACGACGTGCTGCATCGCATGCTCGGCTTGAAGGTGGACGATGCGCTGGTGGCTGATCCCAGCGGCGTCGTGCGCGAGTTCCTGCCGGTGGTTGATCGCCCGCACCTGGAGCGGCTGGTGGATGGCCTGGAGGGCATCCAGCGCATTCACCGCGACATCGAGGAGTATGGCAAGCTGCGCGCCACGCTGGCCGGGGTGGTCGAGGCGCGGGGCAAGTATCACGACGCCGCGCTCAAGCATGCCGCGCTCGTCTGGCTGCGCGCCGCGTGGGAGAGTGACGACGGCGCGCGCGCGCTGACCACGGCGGAGGAGCGCCAGCGTGAGGCGGAGTCGAGCGCGCGCCAGGCCGAGGCCGCCGAGGAGACGGCCTATGGCGAGGAGAGCGCCGCCCGCCGTGAACTGGAATCGCTCCAGCAGTTGCACCAGGGCGAGGTGGTGCAGGCGGTCGCCCGCGCGAACGAAGGTTTGCAGACGGCGCAGTTTGAGCAAGACCGCGCGGCGCGTGAACTGCGGGCAGCCGAAGATCGCCTGAAACGCTCGGAGTCGTCGCTGACGACGGCGCGGCAATCGATGGAGCAGGAGGTCAGCGGCGCGCGGGTGCGGCTGACGGAACTGCGCGGGCGCGGCGAACGGGCGCTGGGCGCGCTGCCAGCCGCAGTGAGCGACGCCTGGGAGCAGGTGATGGCGCAACCGGGCGAGCAATCGCTCGCCGACGCGCTGCATGCCGCGTGGGTTGCGGCGGATAGCGCGTTCGCCGGACTGGAGGTTCACACCCAACGCATCCGCGAAGCCGTGGACGAGACGACGACGACGCGCCAGATCGAGCGCGAGGCGCGCGCGCAGCATGAGGCGGCGGCCCGCTCGCTGCAATCGGTGCGGCAGGCGCTCTGGACTCGCTGGGACAAGCTCTCGCAGCGCTGGCCTGAGGGGCTGGGCCGCGCGCCCAGCAGCGAGCCATCCACGATTGCGCTGCCGCCACTGGCGGAGGCCTGTCGTCAGGCGCTCGACGAGAGCCGCAGCCTCGCCCGCGACGCCGAGGGGCGCGCCGCCCGTCTGGACGTGCGCGCGGGCGAACTCGAAGCGCAGATCACGAAGCTCGGCGAGGAGATTGGCCAGACGCAGACGGAGCCGATACCGCCGCTCTCCGTTGAGCGTGAGCGGGCGCTGGCGCGGCTGCGTGAGGTGGATCGCGGCGTTGAGCCTGCCTATCGCCAGCTCGATCTGGCGCGCGAGGGGCTTCCCTGGGCCGACGCCATCGAAGGCTTGCTGGAGCATACCGACACGCTGACGCTGCTGCTGCTCAGCATCCCGGTGGAGCAGGCGCGGTCCGCTGCGCCACGCGAGGTAGACTGGCATGCGCTGGTTCCAGGCGGCGTGGGCAAGGCGCAGCGCGGCTCGCTGGCGACGGCGCTCGTCACGAACGCGCCTGAGTTGCGACGCCATCTCGATACGGTCTTCGGCGCGGTGGCGCTCGCGCAGGAGCCGACGCGCACGGGCGAGTATCTCTGCCCGGATGGTCGCTATCGGCTGGGGGATGTCGTCGGGGTCATCCAGCCGCGCACACGCGCCCAGGCGTTGATTGGCGTGGTGCGTCGGCAGGCCGCCGCCGCCGCTCGCCGCGACGAGCTTCAGCGCGCGCAGGCCGAGGCGCGCGCGGAGCTGGCGCAGGCACAGGAGGCGTTGCGGCAGGAGCGCGAGAATGCGCGCGCCGCAGATGCCCGCGCACACGCGCTGGCCGAGGTGGCGCATATGCTCGAGGAGGTCGAGCAGCGGCGTGGCGAGTTGCGCAGCCTGCGCGAGTCGGAGGAAGCGGCGTCATTGCGGCTGGCGGCGGCGGCGCGCACTGTGGAAGAGGCGGCGCGTGAGGAGGAGGATGCCCGCGCGCGTTGGGCTGACACGACCCGCGACTATCCGGCGCTGGCGAGTGAACCGGCTGCGCTGGAACGCGCGCGGCAGGCGCTGGCCCAGGCGCTGGCAGACGCCGTGGCGCGCGCCGCCGAGACTCGTGGGCGTCTGACGCAGTTGGGCGCGCGGCTGCGCTCCGCCGAGGAGACACACAGCGCCGAGAGCGAAGGCTATGGCATGGCGCGGGCCTACCTCGACCAGTGCGACCACAAGGCGCAGGAGGCGCAGCGTCTGCTGAATGAAGCGCGCAATGCGCTGCGCGCCGCCGGGCTGGAGGATTTTGAGGCGCGCATCACACAACTGCAGCGGCGGTTGAAGACGACCGAAGAACAGGCGCGCAAGGCAGGCGTGGCCAAGGGCATCGCCATCCACCAGCTCGACGCTGCCAGGCAGGCGTGCGAGACGCAGGCGCAGGCCAGCGCGCGCGCCGCGACCGCCCTGGAGCAGCGGAACGCCGCCTTCGCCGCGCTGCTCAACGCGGTGGCGGACAGCCTCGACCTGCCCTCCAATCAGGTAGATGATCCGGTGCGCTACGCGCGGCAGTTGACGAAGGGGCGCGAGAACCGGCTGCGGCTCGACGACGACCTGCCGCGCGCCTTCAGCCAGGCCGAACGCGAGCAGGAGGGCTTTCTGGTCGCCGTCGCGGAGTACCAGGCGCTCGTCGGCGCGGATGACCGCTTCGGCCTGCGCGCCCCCGTCAAGAGCGAGCTGGCGCTGGCGCCGCAGGGCTGGCTGCTGGATGTCGGGCCACGGCTGGAAGGTACGCGCGATATCCGATCTGTTGCTCAGCTTCCTCGATACCACCATCGAGCAGTTGCAGCAGACGCTCTCGCAGCGGGTGACGCGCGTGGTGCGCGACATCATCCTCGGCGAAGTGGTGAGCCATCTGGTGGAGCAGTTGCGCCGCGCGCAGAGCATCATCGAGGGGCTGAATGAGCGGCTGGTGACGGCGCGCTTCTTCGCGCGTAACACGCGCTTCGCGATGAAGCTCTCCGTTCGCCTGACACGCCACCCCGACATCCCCTTCGACCATGTGGCCGTGGCGACCGCGCTGCTCGAACACGGGCATGCGATGCCAGCGGGCGTGCAGGCGCAATTGACGCAGGTGTTCGCCGCCTGGCTTGATGAGCAGATGCGCGGACAGGCTCAGGCCTCAGTCGAGACGATTGTGGAGCAACTGGATTATCGCCGCTGGGTAGACATCTCGCTGCTGCACAGCGACGACCTCGATCCGCATGTGCGCCCGTGGGATAGCGCGGTGTCGGGCTATGGCAGCGGCGGCGAGCAGCGCGTGCCGGTCTATGTGCTGCTGCTGACGGCGGCGGCGATGCAGTTCGCCGTCTCGAATGCGCCGCTGCGCCTGCTGATGCACGACGAGGCGTTCGCGCGCATGGATCAGCGCAACGCCGATCTGGTGATTCGCTTCGCGCAGCAGCTTGGCATGGGCCTGGTGATCGCCAGCCCCAACCTGGACCTCTTCACCGAGGGCGTCAAATATGCGACGGCATACCGGCTGCGGCAACTGCCAAACGGCCTGATTGCGCGTGAGGCGCTGCATCTGAAGGCTGTCGGCGACGAGGAAGATGACGAGACGCCATAGGAAGCATGGCGTTGACCACGCGCTCACTAGCGCAAAAGTTTACTCAGTCGAACGAGCGCGCTGGCCGTATCGTAGTAAAGGTGTGCCCCAGGGATATCGCCGCTCGTCATAGAATGGCGTGAGCGACCAGCCTGAGCATCGGCCTTCTGTCGCAGGTGAAGGAAGCCATCAGCCCAGACTGGAACGGGCGTGATGGGGTCACAGTTCATTTGACAGGCCCCATGCGCTCAGATATACTGCGCCAGAATACGCTTTCTGTATGAGCCACGACACCGACACGCCAGAGCTGGCGCGCGACACAGGAACTCGTCCTTCTGTGAACGCAAGGCCGCGTCGGCGCTACGGTCATCCTGGGCCATTCATTTTCCGGCGTCGAGGCGCGCATTGCGCGTGGCGGAACCGTGACGCCCAGGGCTTCTAGCGAGGGGGCTTGTCTCCATGCGCGGCAATAGTGTCCGCTCCATCCTGTTTCTCGTCTTCATCCTCCTGCTGGGGGCGGGCGCGGTCTATGTGGATCTGCCCAACACACCGGGCATCCACATCGGAAGTTATAACAACAATCTTGAGGTCAAGCAGGGTCTCGACCTCAAAGGCGGCATTCAGATCGTGCTGGAGGCGCGCTGCCCAACCGATCAGCCCAAGTGTGACATCACAAGCCTGCTGCCCGATGCGATCAACGCAGTGCAGAAGCGTGTGGCGGGCGGCCTGAGCGTCAACGACGCGGTCGTGCGGCAGCAGGGCAGCAACCGCATCCTCGTCCAGCTTCCGGGCTTGCAGGATACGCAGCAGGCGAATGCGCTGCTTGGCCAGACCGGCAAGATGGAGATCATTGATACCTCAGGTACCTCGCTGGCCGTCGGGACGGTAGTGACGCCAGGCCAGTATCCCGTACGGTTTACTGGCGCGCAACTCGACCCGAGTTCGATCTCGGCGACACTCGACCAGACCAATGCGCCCATCGTGACGTTTGAGTTCCAGGGGTCGGCGCGCTCGGCCTTCGCAACCTACACGCGCAATAATGTCGATGGCTTCCTGACGATCACCCTTGACGACAAGGTGATCGAGTCGGCGCAGATCCAGAGCGAGATCGATGGGCAGGGCGAGATCAACGGCATTGGCAATATCACCGCCGCCCAGGACCTCGCGACGCAGCTCAAGTATGGCGCCCTGCCGCTGCCACTCTCGGTGGTGAGCGAGCAGCAACTCGCCGCGACGCTGGGACAGCAGGCGATTGACTATAGCGTGCGCGCGGCGCTGATCGGGCTGGGTCTGGTCGTCCTGTTCATGTTGGTCTACTATCGGTTGCCTGGACTGCTGGCCGATATCGCGCTGGTGCTCTACGCCCTGCTCCTCTTCGCCGTCATCAAGCTGCTCGGCGTCACGCTCTCACTGGAGGGCATCGCCGCGATGGTGCTGACGATTGGCATGGCGGTAGACGCGAATATCCTGATATTCGAGCGCATGAAAGAGGAGTTACGCGCCGGGCGCACGATGGCCTCGGCGATCGATCTCGGCTTCAAGCGCGCATGGCCCTCCATCCGCGACTCAAACGCCTCGACGATCATCACGGGCGCCATCCTGTACTGGTTCGGCAGCAACTTCGGCGCGACGATCATCGTTGGCTTCGCGACCAACCTCATCATCGGCGTGCTGCTCAGCCTCTTCACTGCCGTCGTCGTGACGCGCAACTTCCTGAACCTGCTGCAGTTCTCTGGCATCGCGACACATCCGGCGCTCTACTCGCTGCCCGCCGACGCGCTCAATGTCACACGCTACAACCCAAGGACGCGCGAGACCTCGAGGCGGCCAGCGGTGGTCGCGCCGAGCACACGCGCGGCTACTCCGGTCGCGAGTGATGAGAGTGACACGGCAGCGGAGAACACTGAGGCATTGGCAGGCGTTGGCGTGAGCGCGAATGGCGCGAAGCCCGATGCGGCCCGCATGGCTGATGAGCCGACCGGGGCGGAGGAATAGACTGTGTATCATCTGACACGCCACAAGTACTGGTTCTTCCTGGTCTCTGGCCTCGTCATCGTGCCGGGACTGCTCGCGCTGTTCTTCTGGCACCTGAACCTGGGCATTGACTTCACCAAGGGCGACACGATCAGCCTGCGCTTTGCCCGACCCGGCGTAACGGTCGCCGAGATCCAAAGCGCATTCGAGAACTCTCCGCAGAGAGCGCAGGATGTGCAGGTCTATGCCGCGACCGACGCATCCGGCTCAATCCCTGCCACTCAATACGCCTTCATCCAGTTTGACCGCCCGATTGGCAAGCAGGAAGAGGCGACCGTGCTGGCGCGGCTGGCCGATGCGAAGTATAAGCTGCCAGCGGCCCACAAAGACCACACGATCTATACCAATCCCAGCGTGAAGGGTTCGCCCGAAACCGCGCTGATGGTGGTCTATTTCGATAGCAAGGTGACAGCGGCGAACGTCGAGGCGGCGCTGCAGAATCTGCCTGAGACCGACGCGGCGCCTGTGACGACTACCAATCCAAGCGCCACGACGACCGCGACTGCCACCACTGCGGCTACAGCGACGGCTACAGCCACGGCCACTGCGACTCCCGCGAGCACGCCAGCGCAGACGTTCCCGGTGAAAGTCACCGCCGTCGAGCTTGGCTCCAATCCGCAGACGTTTCAGGTCAATACACAGACCTTCCTGAATGGCGCGCCGCTCGATAACATCGTTGCGGGCCTGGGCGCCAGGTATGGGCCGAACTACGTGCAGAGCGTGAACGAGGTTGGGCCGTCCATCGCGTCTGAGACGGCGCGTAACGCCTTCTTCGCCGTGCTGCTGGCCTCCGCGTTCATCCTGCTCTACATCGGCTTCGCCTTCCGCAAGGTGGGCAGCCTGGGCCGCTCGTTCCGCTTCGGCGCCAGCGCGATCATCGCGCTGCTGCATGACGCGCTGGTGGTGCTGGGCATGTGGGCGATCTTCGGCGAACTCTTCAACTTCAAGGTGGATACGCTGTTCCTGACGGCGATCTTGACGGTCATCGGCTTCTCGGTGCACGACACCATCGTGGTGTTTGACCGCATCCGCGAGAATCTGTCGCGCCGCACCTCGGAGTCGTTCGAGACGATTGTTGACGCCAGCCTGATCCAGACGATGTCGCGCTCGTTGAACACCTCGCTCACCGTGATCTTCACCCTGTCGGCGTTGAGCCTGTTTGGCGGCGACAGCATCCGCGAGTTCACGTTGGCCCTGCTGATTGGCATCGCATCCGGCACCTACTCTTCGATCTTCAACGCCAGCATGATTCTGGTGGTGTGGGAGAAGAAGGAGTATCGCACCTGGTTTGGCAACTGGTTTGGGTTGGTCAAGTCGCCCAGCAAAGTGGCGCCAAACGCGAAGCGCCGCGAGCTTGCCGGGACGCGCGTCTAGGGGTTCATGTCATGCGCGTGAACAGGCCCTCTCTCCATGTTGGGGAGGGGGCTTCTGTTTGCGCAGGTCGCGCCTGGTGACGGCATACTACAAAAGTGAGCGCGCTGAAGCTGCGTGAGTGAAGGAGCGGGGGATGTCGTCGCCGAATGCTGCGAGTGCGCCAAAGCGCGATCTGTACGATGTGATCGTGGTTGGCGCGAGTTTCGCGGGCCTGAGCTTTGCGAGCGTCGCCGCCGCTCGTGGGCTGCGCACACTTGTGCTGGAGCGCGACCCCGTGGTTGGCGGCGTCGTGCGGACGACCGGCATCCTCTTCAGCGATGTGTTCGATGTGATGGAGGTTCCGCAGCGCTACCTGATGAACGCGGTGCGGCGGCTACGCATTCGCGCGTCGGGGACAGACGCGGTGGCGGAGTTTGGCAGCGAGGCGTATCGCTTCTATATGGCCGATGTGACGGGCCTGCTGCAATGGATGGCTGAGCAGGCGCAGGGGCATGGCGCGGAGGTGATCTGCGGCGCGATGTTCCGCGACGCGACGCGCGAGAGCGATCAGACAATGCGCGTCAGCTACGTGACCACGGCTGAGGCAGGCGCCGCTCCCTGCGTGGTCGAGCTACGCGCGCGCATGCTGATCGGCGCGGATGGCGCCCGCTCGCGGGTGGCGCAGACGATGGACCTCGACCGCAACGAGCACATGCTGGCGGGCGCGGAATGGCTGGTGGAGGGGGTCGAGATCGAGCGCGACACCTTCTATCTGGTGATGGATGCGCGTCTGGCGCCGGGCTACTGCCTCTGGCTGGCGCCCCATGCGCAGATGGCGGCGTTTGGCGTGGCGGGCCGCCAGCGTGAGTTCAAGCCCAACGAGTCGCTGCGCATGGGGCAGACGATGTTTGACGATGTCACAGACCTGAGCCAGATGCGCATCGTGGAGCGCAAAGGCGGCAACATCCCCGTCGGTGGACGGCTCAAGCAGGTCTATCGTGATGATGATCGTGGGCGGGCGTTGCTGCTGGGCGATGCAGCGGGCCTCTGTGGCGCGGCGACGGGTGGTGGCATCTACCCCGCGATCATCAGCGGGCGGCTGGCGGCGCAAGCGGTCGCTCAGGAGCTGCTCAACGGCTCGCGTACAGGCGTCAGAACCTACCTGCGCACACTCTCGCAGGCTGGGCGTCTCGGCCCCTACCTCCAGATCGAGGACTGGATTCGCTTTGCTCTCGATCACATGACCTCGAATGACGACCTGCATGCTCTGGTCAAGATCATGGCTTCGCCAGAGGGCAATCGCACGGTGCGCGCGGCGCTGCTGGAAACGCCCATCATGGGCATGGATCGGGCGTTCTTCGGCATGGCGCGCGGCATGTTCATGCAACACCCGCGCCTCTACGGCTCGGCCTTCCGCGCGGCCTGGCAGCGATTGGCGCTACGAGCGTAGGGCGCACGCAGCGCCAGCATCCAGAGATGCCGCCGTCTACGTGCGCAGCAGGCGCAGGGCTGAGCGCAGGTAGGCTCCTGCTGGCTGCGGGACGCGCGCTGGCTCTGGGCGCAGCGGCTCCTGCTGCGGGCGCACGCTCCCGGATGTCGCAGCAGCGTCAGGCGTAGGCTGCGCCTCTGCCTCTGCGGCCGCCTCTGACAGCTTCTTGTCAATGTCTGGCAGGCGCATCACCATCCCCATGATGAGTCCCAGGTAGAAGATGTTGCGGTAGAAGAAGAGCTGGTAGTCACCGTAGGCCAGTGGTAGCTCGATCAACACGACGGCGATGGCGAAGATCGCCACAAACTGGAGGTCGCGGTCGCGGAGGTTGCGCGCCATGATGCCCGCGCGGATGATGAATCCGCCGAAGAGATAGAACAGGGCGATCAGCCCAAGCGGCCCCAGGCGCATCCATACCCATAAGATGGTGTTGTGTGGGATGTACAGATAGTAAGGATCTAGCGTGCTGATGTTGGGAAGTGTGACTGGTTGCAAGAAGGGACGCCCGAAGCCATACCCCAGAATCGGACTCTGCTTCTCGGTGAACTTGAGATCATTGTCCTCGATCTCCCGATACAGGTTCGAGGCCTGATCGCGCACATCTGAGGTGTTGGGGTGAATGACGGAGATGACCGCCTGGGCTGGTTGAGCGAAGGCGCTGGTTGAATGCTGGAACGCCAGGACGTATCCACCGAAAAGCAGCGCCGCGACAAGCATCCCGACAATCAGCGCTTTGCGATGTTCCGGGCGGACAATGACCACAAACAGCCAGGCGCCGATCAGGCCGATGAGGAAGGCGGAATAGTCGGCGCGGCGGTTGTTGGCGATGAGCGCCACGATCAGGAAGGGTGTTGAGAGCAGCGCCACCCAGAGCAGCCAGCGAAACCTGCCCAGCAGCAGGCACATGATGATGAGCAGCAGCACGAGCACGAAGAAGAAAGACTGCTCATGCGCCATAATCTCATTCTGGCCTGAGATGTGGCCGCCGAGTGGCCCGAGCACGATGTAGACGCCCTGTACCGCCTTGATGAACGTGCCGATGACGGTGAGCCACAGGAAGGCGATCACATGCCGCTTCTCGGTGACGAGATTGTAGGCGAGCAGATAATTAAGAAAGAGATACCAGAAAGGCCTGACTTCGAGCACAATGATCTTGATGTCACCGCCGCTCGCCATTCCATGCGCAACGCCCATCGCTACGCACGCGAGCAGAAACAGGAACGGCGCGATCAGCGGGCCGAGGCGCAGTGGCGCGCCCAACCGTCCAGCAATCTGGCGCAGGACGATCAGCAGCAGGATGAACAGGACAAGGAATCCGATGGGGCGCTCTGGCAGACCCTGGAGCCGTGTTGGCCAGAAGAAGACATAGAGATGGTCGGTAAAGATATTATAGGCGAGTTCTTCTTGCTCTACGACCAGCGCGCATAACGCGACCGCGTAGAACCCCAGGATCGGCCAGCGCATCATCAGAATGGCGAGGATGGCGACGATGACAATACCTATGGCGACACCAAAGCCCAACTGCATCTGGGCAAATGCCATGAGGGGCGCCAGTCCGACCGTGAACGCAAGAATCACGGCGTAGAGCCAGCGCTCATTGCGCCGCTCGCCCCGCACGAGGCGTGAGATAGTTTGCGAGCGGCTTTCCTGGCTGCGCGCCAAATCATAAAGTGCATTCACTGGTGAACTCCGCTGATATGCTCGAAGAGATTTCTCGTCGCGGTCAACGCGACAATACGATCACCATAGCGATGAGCGTGCAGAGCAGGAGCGCGCGCGTCTTCCAATTGAACTGGCGCACGAACATTGCGAGGACGACAAATGCGCCCATGACGACGGCGAGTGTGGTCATATCGCAGCGCCTCAGAGCATGCGCTGGAGCCAGCGCGGGATGCGGCTTCGGGTCGCGTTGAGCACAACGCCCTCGACAGCCGACGCGCTCAACTCCTGGCAGGCTTCTTGGATGTAACTGTCCCAGGTGACGCCCGCACGCACGACGAGCAGAATCGCGTCGAACTGCTGCGAGAGCAGCGCGCTATACGAGCTGGTCAGCACCGACGCCATATCCGCGATGAGGGTCTCGTCTGGCTGCGCCAGCAGGGAATGCGCGCCCGCCGCCTTGAGCGCGTCGGTGAGCGCCACACCGTCCTGATGGGCAGCGCCCGCCGGGATGATCGTCAGGTAGGGCGAGACAGTATGCCGGATCTGTTCGAGATCGCATTCGTGACGTAGCCACTCGGCCAGACCCGGAGTCGCTGGCACATCGAAGAGTGTATGGAGTGTCGGGTCATCCCAATTGCAATCGACGAGTGTGATCGAGCGATGGCTGCGGCCAGCGAGTGAGGTCGCCGTCAGTGTAGCAAGGAGTGATTTGCCCTCACCGGGAATGGCGCTGGTGAAGCCCAGACTCCGTGTTGTCTGGTGAGGCCGCGACAGGATGGACAGGCTCAGCTTCAGGCATTGTGTCTGGAGCAGCGCGAGACGTGGGTCGGTGGCGCGCTTTTCGCCCATCGATGGCAGACGTCCGTTCGACTGCGCGATGAGGTCATCGCGCGTTGGCGCTTGCGCGGCGATCTGATTCATATCGACGGTTACGGGCGAGCGCGGCGAGTCTACGGAGGCGGCATCCGTACTCGTAGCGCCGCGAGCCGCCGAGAACGGCGCGCCAGGGCTTGTTTCCTGCATGATCCATCGCGCTCCGAAACTGCTGATTCGTGACATGAGCCGCACCTGCTTTACCTGCTTTCCGCCTATTTCCTGCTGGTCGAGCCAGCATCGCGCCATTGTGTGTATGTTCATGACCTGCGCAACCAGGCGATGCCTCGCGACTTGCTATGCACGGTCACCGTATCATGCGAGGCCATCGCTGGGAGATACGGCAACTCGAGCAGCACCGGGAGCTTGCTGATGCGCTGCAGATCGCCGGAGGCATAGGCTGTTCGATCCTGGCGCAGTAGCAAGACGATGAAGATCGAGCAGCCGAGCAGGGCTACCGTCAAGCCGATTCCGCCCCCCAATGCTAGCGTTTTGAGGCGTGAGACGGGGCGATCCGACACGGCGGGGGCGTCCATGATCGAGTAGAGTCCACCACTCCCGTTGCCAATGGTCGCAAGCTGCTGGTTGAGTTGCGCGATGTTGCCCTGAATCGTGAGAACGTTGCTCTGGTCAGCTTGCGCCTGACCGAGGAGCTGGCCGTAGATCGCATCTGTCTGCGCCGTGGCATTTGGATGCGCACCGAGATATTTGGATGCGGCCTGCGCGGCGGCATTCGCGAGAGACTGCGCCTGCGTGAGCTGCGCGGTGTAGACAACCACCAGTTGTTTTCCCTCCACGACGGAGAACTGCGTGGCCGCAGCGCCGAATCGGTCGATGACTGCCGCGATGACTTGTTGCGCGACATTTGGTACAGCGTTCTGATAGGTGATCTGATACAGGTTGTAACCACTTGGAATCACTTTGACCTTAGACGAAATTTCCGCAGCAAGAGCATCATCAAGCGCGCTCGGATTGTTGCGCGTGGCGGCGTCAAACGTAGAGGCAAGGTCAGTCTCTTGCGCCACCGAGAGCGCGAAGGAACGCGATTGTAATAACTCTTGCATGGCTGTCGCCTGTGTTGTTGCTGGTGTCGAGGTCAGATCCGCCTCTGGGCCAGTGGCGCCGATGATCGAGTAGCGCTGGAGCGCCCACAGAGTCGCGGACGCTTCATATGCGCGCGGTTGCGCCATGGCGATTGAGAGCGCGATCAGGATCGGAATCGTCGCCAAAATCGCCAGTTGGACAATGTGGCGAAAGATGGTCTCCAGTATTCGACGCATTGTGAGTTGGCTCCTCCCAAAAAGGCCGCTAGATCAGGCGCTTGTGTAGTCCTGAGAATTTCCTCGTCCATCGTATCGCCTGGCGGTGGTTTCCACGGTGTTGACACCTGTGCACAACCTGTGACGCCGCCTCTGACCCGGTGTATGCGTGGTGTACGAACCAATACCAGGGTATAGGCTCGCCGCTTACTGGTGGCGCGCAACTAGAACTGCGGCGACTCTATACGAGGATCAGGGTTGGCGACTACATTTCTACCGCGTTCGCAATCAAGTCAGTACGTCGGTCAATTACGCTTAGTTCATTACGCTACGGCTTTGTGAGTATCAGGATTGCCGTGCGCCAAATGTGTTTCTTCTTCTCAATATCAACGAAGGACGAGCGCCCGTGGGTACAGCGGCAGCCGAACGCACAGGTGAGCGCGCAGCAGCGCAGCCCGCGACGATAACCCTAGCCACACCCATGCCTGAAGCACAGCCGAAGCACGCTGGCCATGCGGATGGTCTGGGACGCTTGCGTATGGTGGTTGGCAACACCGTTATCTCACTCGCTGGTCAGGGGATTACCTGGATATCGACCCTCATCTTGACGATAGCCTACGGGCGCTTCCTCGGCCCCAGTGGCTTCGGTGAACTCTACCTTGCCATTACGCTCGTCGGACTTATCGGCTTCCCTCTCGAGTTCGGCTTCAATCAGCAGATCATTCGTGATGTAGCGCAGACCCCTGAACGCGCGTACCGCGTCCTCACCGGCGCGCTGCTACTCAAAGGCTTACTCTGGGCGCCATTGGTGGGATTGCTCACGCTGGCGACATGGCTGCTGCGCTACAGCCCAGAGGAGCGCATGCTGGTCACGCTCTTTGGTGTGTCGCTGCTCATAAGCTCTATCGGCGCAGCGTTTGGTTCCATGCATATCGCCGTCCATCGCAATTTCGCGCCGGTTGTGGGGACGATTCTGGAGAAGACGCTGGATGCCGCAGTCGCCTTCGCGCTGCTGCGCTACTGGCATGTCGGTGTTGGCGTGGTGGCCTGTGTATTGCTCGTCGGCGCGGCGGTGAACACCACCTGGACAGCCGTTTGGTTCTTTCGGCTCGAACATCCGAAGCTCGAGTTCGACCTGACGATCATCCGCGAGATTGTTCGCACCAGCATTCCCTTCCTGATCTATGGCATGCTTGGCGTTATTTACTATCGTGTGGATACGGTCATGCTTGGCGCGATGAGTGGCGATACCGCAGTCGGTTGGTATGGCGCAGGCTATCGCATCTTCGATACGCTGATCTTCCTGCCAAGCCTGGTCATGTCGTCGATCATGTATCCGCTGATGGCGCGCCTCTCACAGCACGAGCCGCAGGCGCTCAAGATCGCGATTGAAAAGTCCACCAATTTCCTGTTGGTCATCGGGATGCCGCTTGCGGTGGGGCTGGGCGTTGCGGCCCCTGCGATTGTCGGCTTTCTCTACCATGATAACGAATTCGCACATACCGTCGGTGTGATGGAGGCGTTGGCGCCGGGCCTCATCATGCTCTATATGAATTCGGTCATCGGCAATGTCATCATCAGCGTCAATCGCGAGCGCACGCTGACATGGATGGCGGGCGCGGCGTTGGTATTGAATGTCAGCCTCAACTTCTTGTTGATTCCACGCTTTCACGAGGTGGCTGCGGCGGGCGTGACCTCATTCACCGAGCTGATGCTGCTGGTGATCGGCCTCTTCGTGATTCCACGCGAGCTGGTTCCGCTGGGCAGCGTGCCGACGTTGGTCAAGACGGTGGCGGCGAGCGCCGTGATGGCGGTTGTCATCTTCGCGCTCTCACATTTTTCCATCCTGACCATTCTGCCCGCCGCTGGCCTGACCTATGTGGCGGTGGCCGCGTTCGTTCGCATTATTCCGCGCGAGGATTTGCGCTCGCTGCTCAGCGCCGTGCGCAACAAGGCGAGCCACGAGACGCCTCAGGCAGACGCAGAATCGTTGGCGACGCCCCAGGTCGAGCAGGGAGCGGCGACGGCCTCGTATCACCACGCGCGCCTGTTCCACAACGGGCGGACGCTGGCCCCGGAGTATGCCGCCTGGTATGAATGGCTCCAGGCGCCGACCAGTTCGTCAGGACGCGCTCGCCTGGTGACGAGGGCGCGCTCGAACTCGGCGCCGCTGACCGCCGCGCAGGTGAGCGCCGCACAACGCTCGACGCCGCTGATGGCCGGGCAGCGGTTGAGCAAGCGCGCTGCGGCTCCATCTGCGCCCGCGCGGCGCGTGGCGCAATCTTCTGGCGTCGGCTCGAACGTGCGCGCCCGCCGCCGGAAGGCTGCGACAAAGCCGCGCCGTAGCGTCAATCGAGTGGCCGTCGCCATCTGAGCGAGCGCAGGAGAAATACCTATGGCTCTGGCACACGACGCGAAAACACAGCGCAAGGCGCTGCCTGAGGTGGACGCGGCTAGCGCGCGCGGCTGGCGTGCGACAACGCGCGATGTCGTGCGCGCGTCGCTCAAGTATGCGACAAACGGCGTCATTCAGCATATTCCCTTCTTCGCGCTGCGCCACTGGTGGTATCGGCGTGTGTTGGGGTGGGCGTTGCATCCGAAAGCGTCTGTGCTGATGGGCCAGCAGGTGCAGATGGCCGGGCTACGCGCCAGTGGCGTGCGCGTCTCGATTGGTGAGGGGACGGTTATCAATCGCGGCTGTCTGCTCTATACGACAGGTGGCCTGACGATTGGCAAACAGGTGAGCGTCTCGGCGGGCGTCTGGTTGGTAACGGGCACGCACGACATGAATGATCCCACCTTCCCTGCAGAGTTTCATCCCATCGAGATCGGCGATTATGCATGGATTGGCTCCCGCGCGACAATCCTGGCGGGAACGCGCATAGGCGAAGGCGCTGTGGTGATGGCGGGAGCGGTCGTTGCGCGGGATGTCGCGCCCTACACCATCGTTGGCGGTGTGCCGGCGCGTCCGGTGGGTATGCGCGAGCTGCGGCATCCATCCTACGACCTTCGGTTTCGACCGCTGTTCGAGTAGGCGCAGCAGCCGCTCCGCAGGCACAAATACCATTTCTCAACCTGTCTCTCCGCGTGGTGTAGCGTGGAACTCATTGACGTAGCACGGAGGTCACTAGCCTGTATGAATCTGGTGGCATATTCAATGAAGACGAAGGGCGCCGACGCATTTACGCGGCGCCTGTGGACCGTCTTCACACGCTTTGGCGTCTCGGAGGGGCATACACGGCGCTCGCTCCAGTCGATGATTGACGCTCTCCAGCCCTACCACAGCGCGCCCACGTTCTTTATCCCGGCCACGGTGCTCGCGCGCAGCCCCAGCCTCATTCGGCGCATCCAGCGAGCCGGAGCTGAGGTTGGCATCCACGGCTATGTGCATAACGACTATCGGGCGCTGGCAAGGGCTGAGCAGGCGAACCAGACACGCGAGGCGATCTCCGTCTTCAAGCGGGCAAACGTGGGGTTCCAGGGGTTTCGCAATCCGTATCTTGGCTGGAATGATGAGTCGCTCGAGGTTTTCCGCGAACTGGGATTCGTCTATGACAGTAATGAGGCGGTCATCCATGACGTGATCGCGGTCAAGGAGTTGGCGCCCGCGCTGGCGGATAGCTTTGCGCGCTCGTTGACGCTCTTCCAGGCGATCCCTTGCACCGAGTACAATCTGCGCCCACATGTCGAGGATGGCTTGCTGCGCATCCCTACCAGTATCCCCGATGATGAGATGCTTTTCGACCGCCTGCGCATCACCGAGCCTGCGCGGCTGGGTGGCCTATGGAGCGAGGTCATGCGGCGGGTGTATGACTGTGGCGGCATCTACGTGCTGAATTTGCACCCGGAGCGCGGCGAGCTGGCGCGTGGCGCGCTCGATGCGCTGCTACGCTTCGCCAGCGAGCGTCCGAACCCGGTATGGATCACGCCACTGCGCGAGGTTGCGGCGTGGTGGCGCGAACGCGCGGCGACCTCGCTGCACATCACTCCCGCTGGCGAGGGGCGTTGGCAGGTGGAAGCGCACGGCTCACCCCGCGCGACCCTGCTGGCGCGTAACGTCACAGTCGAGGGCGCGCAGACAGCGCCGTGGCCCGGCGGCGATCTGCGCGCGCTAAGCCACTCGATTCACCATCGGCGCAACGGCCTGGCCAGGTGTGACGCTCTCGCCGCAGACAGCAGCGGATGTGGAGATGATGCTGCGCGAGCAGGGCTATCCGACACGCCGCGAGCGCCGCGACGAGGCAGCCGACGCGGCGCGGTCTGGCGTCTACGTGGATCGCCCGCAAGGGCTGGGGCGGAGCCGCGCCGAACGCCAGCAGGCCGCGAGCGCGCTCGTGCGCGAGATCGAGCAAGGCGATGCGCCACTGGCGCGCATCGGACTGTGGCCAGATGGGCGCCGCGCGGCGCTCTCGATCACGGGCGATATTGACTCGGTGACGATTCAGGACTTCTTCCTGCGCATCATGGAGGTGCGCAAATATACACCGTCGTGAGCGCGACGAGAGCGAGCCAGGCTCCGTGATGGGCCTGGCTCGTGCTGTGCGCAGCGGGCGATCGGTGGATTAGTTCTTGAGCGGAAGCGGCTGGGTGACGGCGCTGGCAAGGGCAGGCGCATGCGGTTTGCGCAGACCTGCCGCCGCACGCACGGCGACACTGGAAGCATCCATCAGGGCAGGCAGTGGGTCGCGCCAGCTCCAGACGGAGAATGTGGTCTTGCCGAACAGCGAGCGCAGGTAGCGGGTGGGCGTAGTCAGCCCGGCGCGGGCCTCCTGTGCGCCAGCGGGCAGATCGGTGATGGCGCGCATCCAGCGGTAGTCGTAGCGCGGTGTGGCAGTGGGCAGTGGCCGACCAAGGATGTCGCAGTACTGCATCCAGGGGAGATCGAGGCCACAGGCGATGGTCAGCGTATGCCAGCCCCAGGGACGCACATTGATGTCGAGCAGCTTGTTGACGCCAGTACGCGGGTCGCGCTTGAACTCGACCTCGACCATGCCGGTCAGACGCATGTAGGTGAGCAACTTGCGCGCGTCTTCGAGCAGATCGGGAATCTCCATCGCCTCGACAAAGCTGCTGCCCAGGCCATAATCGATCGGATATTGGCGCGTGCGTCGCGCGGTCATCGAGGTGAGCGCCTCACCATCGCGCGCATAGGCGGCGACCGAGAACTGATAGCTCCCTCCGCCAGGGACGATCTCCTGGATCATCACCTCCTCCGGGGCGATGATCTGGACGGCGCGACGATACTGCGCGCGTAATTCGTTCATGTCGCCGGCGGGTAAGGCTTTGAGCCGCAGCGCGTGTTGCAGGCGAATTGAGACGGTCGGCTTGACGATGGCTGGGAAGGTTACAGCCATCGTGGCAAGCTGCGCCTCATCACTGGGATACCATGTCTCCGGGATGGCCACCCCGACCGCCTGCGCCATCTGATTCATCAGCCGCTTGTCACCGGCGAGTCGTAGCGTTTCCCAGCCCTGCGTGACGAGGGTGAAGCAGGCGGCTAGCGCGTCGTGGTTGCGCGCGACCAACTCGACCACCTCATCCTGCGTGGGGATGAGCAGCCAGCCGGAATAGCGTGGATCGCGGCCCAGGCTGAGCAGGAATCGGACGAAGCGCTCGCCTTCCATCGCGCCATCCCAGCGCCGCCGCTCGACGACATAGCGCGAGAGCCAGGCGGCGCGTGGCGTGTTGTCGATCACCAGGCTCGGCGCGCCGCGTCGCCCCAGACTGCGGATGACGCCGAGCGCCTTGAAGTCGCTGCCAAGCACAACTGCGCCGGGCATCTGAGACGGTGCTCGCATATAGCTGCCCCTTGACTTGGTGAGATGCTGTAGTGGTTACGCAGTCGCCGCCGCACGGCGCGAAATCTGCCGCGCACAGGCGCCCGTGCCTGCGATGAAGCGACAGATGGGGCCAAAGTTGTAGCCAGCGATGGCGCCAGTGAAGTAGAGACCAGGGACCGATGACTCGAACCACTCATTGAGGAGGGTATAGCCGTTGTTGCGCAGCACTTGGGCGCGCAACTCTGGCGCGAGGAACGTCAGCCGCTCCACATCGGGCGCGTAGCCGGTGCCGAGGAAGAGATGGTCGATCTCGCGCGTGGTTCCGTCGCTCAGGGTCAGCGTGAGGCCCTGGCCTGTTTGCGTCGCCTGCGCCACTTCGGTGTTCTCGGTGATTTGTAGCTGGTTCTCAACGCGGTGGCGTAGCCACGGCGCGACTGATGGGCGCACACTAGCGACGATCAATCTTCGCGCGCGCTTCATCGGGCAACATGCGGAAGATGCCAGGGTAGTTGACCAGCCAGCTTACGCCAGCGGGGCCGACATCGCTGGGCGGATAGAAGATACGCCGGGTGAATTTGTTGGCGAGGCCGCGATTGATCCAGACGACGGGGCCGCGCGCGATCACCTCGACCTCGGCGCCCGCCTCATGCAGCAGCGCCGCCGACTCTAGCGCGCTCTCGCCGCTGCCTACCACTGCCACGCGCTGCCCGCGATAGGGCGAGAAGTCGGTGTGCTCTTGCGTGTGCGTCACCAGGGCAGTCGGGCAGATCACGCGCATAGTCCGGGATATTGGCGAAGGGAGCGACGCCCGACGCTACCACCACCTGGCTCGCCGCGATGTCGCGCCCATCCGCCAGGGTGACGCGGAAGCCTGCGCCATCGCGGGTGACATTTTCTACATAGGTGGTGTCAATGTCGGGGACGTTGTGCTGGCGAAACCAATCCGCATAGCCCAGCAGAAATGGCAGCGGCACCGGCTCGGCGACAGGTGTGGCCAGCTTTTCGGCGTAGCGTTGTTGCGTGAAGCGCCGCTGGGGATCAGAGATCGTGATCGAACTATAGGTAGATTTCAGACACATAGACGGAGGCATCTTGCGCCAGAACTCCATCGGTCTGCCAAAGGTCATCGTCTCGACATTGCGGTCTCTCAGGTGCGCTGAAACCGCGAGACCATACGGGCCTGCCCCGACCACTACGACTGGCTCATGTCTCGTCACGCCTGCGCTCCAATCTCTTTCATGCGCTCGTCCGCTCGCAATTTGAACGTCTGCGCCCACCATCGTCATAGGTTCTCAGTGCGCGAGGGTATCACACGCCATGATACCGGGTAGGCGTGCGGAGACGATGTTCCCGCAGGTAAATAGTTGGCGCCGATGGTCTGGCGCATGTGCAGAACGTGCAGGCGTTGCGATTCACACATGGTTGGCGTCCTGGCCCGCAACGAGTGAGCGAGCAGCCGCATGGGGCGCGGGCGCGGTTCTCTCCCACTTCTCCACCAGCGCATGCACTGCGCTGCGACCACAGCATGCTACGTTTGTACTGGCGCTCTACAGATGATGGTATGTTCGTGAATGTCAGGGGAAGCTCTATGGCGCTCGTCGTGACACAGCCAGAGGCGCTCAACGACTTCATTGTGCGACAGACTGATGAACCCTTCTACTATCAGCCCGCCTGGCTCGATCTGCTCTCGCGTCTCTACGGCTACCCCGTGCACCGGCTGCAAACGACCAATGCGGATGGGACACTCACAGGCTTTCTGCCGGTCATGGCCGTGCGCAGCCCGCTGACAGGGCGGCGCATCGTCTCGCTGCCATTCTCAGACTGCTGCCCGCCACTCGTGACCAGCGATGCGGCGGCGAGCGCGCTGGTGGATCAGGCGCTGACGCTGGCGCAGGCTGAACGCGCCCGCTACCTCGAACTGCGCGCTGGCCCAGTGGCGGCGCTGGAGGCGCGCTCGGAGCTGACACGCAGTGACCTGTACAGCCGCTGGGTTGTGCCTTTGGAGCGCGACGCGCAGGCGGTCTGGGGGCGGGTGAAGTCGCCAGCGCAGCGCCAGGTGAAGAAGGCGCGCAAGGAAGGCGTCAGTGTGCATGTCGCCGAGCGACTTGCCGATATGGATGCCTACCATCATTTGCATCTGCTGACCCGCTCGCGCAAGCACGGCATGCCGACGCAGCCCCAGCGCTACTTCCGCGACCTCTGGGAGACCTTCGGCGCGCCAGGCGCGCTGTCAGACGCGACGAGCGGCCAGGTGCGGCTGCTGCTCGCGGAGCATGAGGGCAGCGTCATCGCCGGGATGATTCTGCTGGTGTCGGGCGCGACCGTGCGCTATGCCTATGGCGCCTCCGATGAACGCTATCTGCGGTTGGGGCCGAACAATGCGCTGATGTGGGAAGCCATCTCCTGGGCGAGTGAGCAGGGCTACACGCGCTTCGACATGGGCCGCACCGCGCACGATAATCCCGGGCTGGTCAGCTACAAGCGCAACTGGGGCGCGCTCGAAGAACCACTGCCTTACTACTATCATCCCCAGATCGCGGGCCTGGCCTCGACCTCGGAGGAAAGCTGGAAGTATCGGCTGCTGACAGGCTGCTGGCGGCGCCTGCCGCTCTCCGTCTCTGAGGCGCTGGGCGGCGCGCTCTACCGACACCTCGGCTGATTGCTGCGCGCGCGCTCACAGCCGCGTGATCTGCTCCAGTAGAATCGGGTAGACATAGCTGCACTGCTGCTCGCGCTGCTGTGGGTCAATGATGTCGTGGATGAGCTTACGCGCGGGGTCAAAGGTGTAGAGGCTGGCCTGCGCGTCGTGGTCGCGCCAGCGCTGGAGCGTCACATGCGCCATGGCGCCATTGACGGCGGTATCCATCGGATTGAGCATCATCAGGATCGAGCGTGCACGCGGAGCCTCGGCGCTGGCGGCGCGCGTGACCTGGCGCCCCAGCAGCATCATGGTGGCAAGGCCGCGCGATGAGAAACCGTGATAGCTCTGCGCCGGGCCTTCTTTGAATGGGCTGATGCTCTGCGTCATGATATTTGGCGCCCAGTGCAACGCTCGCATCAGCGCGAGGTTCGCGGCGCTATTGAGGATGGGGAGTTCGGGCAGGATGCCAAAGAGCGGCGCGATGGGAACAGCCACATCCACATCGCCGCGCTGCTGGGCGAGCCATGCCGCGACCGTGCCACCGGCGGAGATGCCGACGACCGTGACGTGCCGCCCCAGCCCACGCGCGACATCAACGGCACGATCTCCAAACTCCGCCAGCTCGGCGACGCTGAGGCTGCCCAGTGCGCGCGTGTCGCGGTCGTTCAGCCCATTGCGCGGCATGCGCGGCGCCAGCACGTTGTAGCCCAGATCGAAGAAGAGCGGAGCAAGCTGTTTGTACTGACAGGGGCAGTTGGTCATCCCGTGGATCAGCACGATGGCGCGGTCCGTCATGTGGCCGTGGGTGAGCAGTTGCGAGCGGCACTCCGGGTTCACATCTGGCCCATCGAGCGCTTGCAGCGCCGCAAACTGCGCCAGCGCGGCTGGGTAGTCTGACGCTGGCTGTGTGAGCCGTATCCGTGTGGCCGTCTGCTTCATGGCCAGTGGTCTCCTCTTCTGACGTGCGCCTGCTAATAGTATGACAGAAGCGCTGGGCTGGCTTCAACATGAGCGCCGTGGCATGCTAGACTGCTGATGAAGCGGCGCGTGACGAGCGCAGGAAAGCGACAGGAGGCGATAACATGGCTGACAAGGAGCAATTTGATCTGGTAGTGATCGGGGGTGGCAAGGGTGGTAAGACGCTCGCTATGGACCTTGCGAAGCAGGGATATAAGGCGGCGCTCATCGAGCGAGACCCCGAGATGATCGGCGGAACGTGTATCAATGTCGCATGTATTCCAACGAAAACGCTGGTTCAGAGCGCCAAGCTCGCCGCCATGATACGCCGGGCGCACGAGTATGGCGTCGGCGCTGCGTTGACAAGCCTCGACATGGCCGCATTGCGCGAACGCAAACGGTCAGTCGTGGGCTTCATGCGCGGTGGTAACTACAAGCTGTTTACCAGCATCCTTGGCCTCGACTTTATCCTGGGAGAGGCGAGTTTCGTGGGCGACAGGACGGTGGAGATTCGCCTGCGTGAGGGGGGAACGCGCACCCTCACGGGGACGCATGTGGTCATCAATACGGGGACACGCCCTGCGACGCCGACTGTTCCTGGGCTGCGTGACTTGCAGCCGCTGACCAATGAAACGATCCTCGAGCTGGATACGCTGCCAGAGCATTTGCTGGTGGTCGGCGGTGGATTTGAGGGTGTCGAGTTTGCGCAGATGTTCCGCCGCTTCGGCAGCCGTGTCACAGTGATTCAGCGCGGCGCCCAACTCCTGGCCAGAGAAGATGCGGATGTGGCCGAAGCCGTGCGGCAGACGCTCGTGCGCGAAGACATCGATGTGCGCCTCGGCGCCACTGCTGAGCGAGCAGAGCGTAGCGCGAGTGGAGGAGTGCGTCTCCATCTGCATGTGGCAGGCGACGCTGATGGCTCCATCATCGAGGGCAGCCATGCGCTTTCGGTGACTGGTAGAGAGCCAGTGACCGAGCGGCTGAACCTGTCGGCGACGGGGCTGGTGGCGGATGCGCGCGGTTTCGTCCCGGTGGATGAGCATCTGGCGACGGCGGCGCCTGGCATCTGGGCTGTGGGCGATGTGAACGGTGGCCCTGAGTTCACGCACACGTCGCTCGACGACAACCGCATCGTCAAGAACCAGATTACCGGCGCAGGCGGCTACACTTCGACCGCCGGTCGCATCATCACCTATGCAGTGTTCACCGACCCGGAGTTGGGGCGGGTAGGCCTGACGGAACGCGAGGCGCGGCGCCAGGGCTATGACGTGCGCGTGGCCTGGCTCGCCGCCAATACGGTCGCCATGCCCCGCGCGCAGACGACGGGTGAGACGGAAGGTTTTCTCAAGGCGGTTGTGGACACCGCGACGGATCGCATCCTGGGAACGGCGTTCTTTGTCGCTGAAGCGAGCGAGCTGAATGCGATCATTCATCTGGCCATGCGACTCGGCTTGCCCTACACGACGCTGCGCGACGAGATGTACACCCATCCCACATTCTCAGAGGGACTGAACGGCCTCTTCGCCTCGTGGCTCGCGTGAATCTGAGCCGCTGGGCTGGTTTCAACATGGACGCCACGATACCGCAGCAGCGCCCCCCTGACTTGGCCTATCGCGTGCGACGTGGCATTGACGATGATGGCGGCGACACGCGCACGATCTGCGCGCGGCATGTGAAAGGACTACAACAGTGCGTGAACAGCTACGACGCCTTGCCGAACTGGAGCCTGGCGACCCGCCGACACTGAGCATCTATCTCGATCTGCGTCCACATGCTACCGGCGAGAATCCGGCGGTGCGGACTGGATTTATCGTGCTGAAGGATCGATTGCGCGAGATCGAGAAGACGCTGTGGCCGCGTGGGCCTGCGCTCGATTCATTTCGCCGCGACGCCCAACACATCGAGGACTATGTTGAGCATGACTTGTCAGCATCTTCTCAGGGGGTAGCGATCTTCGCCTGTGCGGGCAGAGATCTGTTCGAGGTTGAGGAGACTGCGACGCCATTCGAGAACGAGGTCGCGATAGGGCCAGTGCCTGACTTGTTCCAACTGGCGCAGCTTGCGGACGATTATGAGACGGCTGTGGCAGCCGTCGTCACCTCGAATACTGCGCGGCTCTTCGTCATGCGCTCCGGGCTGCTGGATGAAGTGAGTGGACTGAGTGAACCGAGCAGGAATGTCCGGCGAACACGCGGGAGGGCGCCTAGTTCGCGGCGCTACCAGCGGCGCATCACCAACAATCGGGAGGGTTTTGCGCGCGAGGCGGCACAGGAGATCGAGCTGCTCGTCGAGCAGGAGAATGCGACGCGCGTGTTTGTGGCGGGCAATGAGGTGGCCACCCCGCCGTTGCTGGCGGCGCTCTCGCCGCGCATCAGCGCGATGGTACACGAGGAGGCGCTACGTATGGACCCGCGCGCCCAGGGCGATGAGGTCGCAGACCTCATCACTCCGCTGATGGAGCAGGCTGAGATGGAAGACGATCATGCGATTGTGGACCAACTCGTCGAGGCGGTGCAGGCAGACGGGCTAGCTGTGGACGGACTTGAGAGCACGCGCGCCGCGCTGGAGCATGGGCAGGTGGACGTGCTGGCGCTCGACGCGGACGCCCCGCTGGACGAGGCGACGCGCAACGAGTTGATCCGCATGGCGGTCAGCACGGGCGCAGAGATCGAGGTCATCAAGGGGCATGCTGTGCTGCGGGAGCTGGGTGGAGTAGGCGCGCTGCTGCGCTACAAGCACGAAACCGCCGCGCCTGCGGTGTCCTGAGGCGCGAGCGCTGGCAGCCTATTGGTCGCCTGGCTGCGATGCCAGGAGGCCGATGCGCCGCAAGAATGGCTTGAGACCCATTGCGATAGACCCCAGAACGACAACGATGAGACTGATGACGCCGGTGTAGAAAAGCGCCCTCAGCGCGGATGCGAGCAGCGCGCCGAGGGCGCCACCGTTCATGTCGCCACTGCTCACGACATGCGTCACCCCAGGCGCAGTCTGTGACACCTCCACATAGTGCGCTGGCGTCATCAGCGCCATCAGTACAAACACGGCCAGCCAGATTGCGCCGACAACCCAGAGCGTTCGCAAACGCTTCACCTTCAGTCCGCCTTTCGCACCCTGTCGAGAGAATGGCGCCTGCCTCGTGATGTGTCAAGGCGCTGAGAGCGTGTTTTGCAATGGAATAGCAGGTTGAGACCCCTCATGGGCTAACCTTCGATTTTCTGCGATCTTTTTTTATCGTTCCCGTTTTGGGGGTGAGCCACAGAATACGAACGATGCGCGCCGCTGGGCGCGCCTGAAGGCCCATCGTTGTATCACGGCCTCTTGAGAGGTCGCCAGACGTTGGAGGAACGCGGCCATGAGAAAAGTCATTGTCCTTGAATTCGTCACCCTTGATGGTATCATACAAGCCGGCGGCGGGCCAGAGGAAGATACCAGTGGTGGCTTCGCGTATGGCGGGTGGGTAGCTCCCTATGACGACGATATTCTTGAAGCAGTCCTGAAGAAGCAGATGACTATGCCGTTTGATCTGTTGTTAGGACGCAAAACCTTTGAAATTTGGGCGGCGTTTTGGCCGCACCATGCGGACATGTGGCCGGGCGTCAATCCAGCGACCAAGTACGTCGCCTCGACTACCATGACGTCTCACGAATGGCAGCCCTCCGTGTTTTTCGGCGGAGACATTGCGAAAAAAGTCACGAAACTCAAGCAGCAGCCAGGGCCGGATTTGCACGTGTACGGCAGTGCAAATCTCGTTCAGACGCTCATGAAGCATGATTTGGTCGATGCGTTCTGGCTCAAGATCTATCCGCTGACGTTAGGCAGCGGCAAACGGCTGTTTGCCGCTGGCGCCATCCCGGCGGCGTTCAAGGTGACGGAGAGCCAAGTCTCCCCAAGTGGCATCATTCTCGTGAATTACGAGCGCGCAGGCGTGGTGACAACCGGAAGTTTAGGGGGGTGAGTTAGCCAAGCAGGCGGCAATGCGAGGACTGCGACAGCTCTCGCATTGCCGCCTGCTTCGAGCCGATCATGCGCATCCCTGTGCGCATGCCTTTCCTTCGGTAGACAATGCCTCCTCCAGCGCGCTCTGCTGGAGTTGGGATTCACCCTGATTGAAGAAGGCACGTTCGCGCATCCCAAGGACCATTTCATGCAATGCAGTGCAATGACTATCGGCGCAACTGTGCGCGCAGGCGCCAGCCGTCGCTGCGCGCACCTCCCCAGTTGTCGCGGGAACTTTCGGCCCGTGCGAACGTCGTTAAGAAAGCCGTGCGGTGAGCGTCTGCACTCGTGAGCGGGCTGGCTGAGCGCGGCGAGCGCATTACAGCTTGAGGAGAGCGATGAAGGGGAGATCAGCCATGCGGCGACGATGGACGCCCGCGCGCCTCTTGCGTGGGGGCATGCTCGGCGCGCCGCTCATGCTGCTCGCCTGCCTCGTCAGCGTGAGTGGCTGTGGCATGCGGGCAGCCGCTTCAGCGACGCCACAGCCACTCGCCACGCCCATCGCGACGCCAGGCGTCCCTGTCGCTAGCCTGCTCACATGGACGTTCGCGACGCTGCCCACCGTGCCTGGCTCCCCGCTCACGGATGGCGCTTTAAGCGAGGGCGTGACGTTGGGCCTCGCCCAGAGCGACAGCGCGACCGTGTATGCCTGCGCTCCCGCTTCCGTCGCCGCTGTGGCGACCTGGGTGACGCATGATCGCGGCGCAAGCTGGCAGGCCACGGCCAGCATTGCGGTGGCGCCGAGTAGCCAGATCGAGGTGACAGGCTGCCAGATCGTCGTGGATGCGACGGAGCCGACAGTCGCCGTCGCGCAGATCAGCGTCTTGCCTGCCGGTGGCTGCGTCCCCGTTGTGGATTGCATGAATACTACGCTCTCTCTCACCACCGACGCTGGCCGGCAGTGGGCACGTTTCCAGGGGCCGCAGGATACGCTGGTGGAGTTTGCGACTTTTCAGGGCGCTACCTATGCCATCTTCCGTTCGACCGCGCGCTCGGCCAGCGTGTCTGCCAGCGCATTTGTGGTGAGTCACGACGATATGCGAACCTGGACGCCTGTGCCTGGATTCGGTGGCGGTCTGGAAACGCAGATTAGCAGCTTTTGGCTGAACCCGTACAATGGACGCCTGCTCGCGCTGCTGTCGGGCGCCGCATACAATCAGGTGATCTTCATGGCCTCGACCGACGCTGGCGCTCACTGGACGCATCTGGCAAGCCCGCCGATCCCATTTGCGTTCTACGACTTCGCCGTGCAGCAGCCGTTCACCGATCAGCCGTGGCGCATCTGTGGCGGCGATCCATCGAGCATGTTCCTCAAAGGCGTGCAGCAGAATCAGAACATGGACACGCTCGCCTGTACGACGGACAGCGGCGACCACTGGGTGACATATCATCTCGACGTGCCCAATGACCGTGCGGGCACGGCAGCGAGCGGCGTCAACTACACGCTGGTGGGCATCGCCGACGACGGTTGCGCGCTCCTGACGACACCAGCCCAGTTGGAGCGTCTCGCCTGTGGGTCGGGCGCCGCGCAGCCGTTGGGGCCAGCGCCGAACGTGGGCCTGATGGTCTACGTGGCTGGCGGCGGAGCAGGCGCGCTGTGGTCTGCGCCGCAGGGCGGCTACTCCGATGCCGAACCGCAGGGTCGCATCTTCACCGCGAGCTATGTGTAGCAGGCGGTGTAGCAGGCGGAGACGCCCAGAGGCTATGCGGCGAGAGGATGGCCAGTGAGCAGCGCGCGTGCGCCACGGGCCAGGCGCGCCTCACTGCGTGGGCCAAAGCCGTAGGCGTCGCGCAGGTTGTGGCTGGTGGCGGCGTCGAGTAGCTGCGCGACCGTATGTATGCCGAACTGGCTGCTCAGGCGCAGCGCGGTGCGTGGGCCGACGAATGCGACGCTCATCAGGTCGCGCACATCCTCTGGCAGCGACTCTTCGCACAGGTCGTCGTAGAAGGTCATGCGCCCGGAAACGAGCAGTTCGGTGATCTTGCCTCTCAGCCGCTCACCGACGCCGGGAATGCGCAACGGCTCGCCCCGCGCGAGTGTCTGCGCCGCTGGCTCACTCAGAGCCAGTACGCCTCGCGCCGCTCTGCGATATGCGGCGATGCGATAGGGATTCGCCTGCTGCCTGTCGAGCAGCGTGGCGATATTGAAGAGCACATCGGCGATCTTCTGGTTGCTGACGCGCATGGGCGCCGCAGCGTCGCTGAGGTCTGATACGAAGCGAACGGATTGTGTGAACTGGAACATAGGATGCCTGGTATCTCTCTGCCGCCTCTCGCTGGCGGCTGCCGGGGTCTGGCGCGCGGCTGGGTCAATGGCCTGAAACGTCCGTTCTAAGTATCGCACATATCAGGCTCATGCACAAGCAAAAATGAGCCTACAACTGCTGAATATTTCAGGTTTAGATGGCTACTATGCAGGCGAGCGGCTGCAACTGCTTCGGCAGCGCTCAACCGTGGCGAAATGTGTCGAACGAACCAGGGGATGCGCCGATGCGCGATGCAACCTCGCCACGCTGCCTGTGGGAGCGCGCAGCTATGTGGCCGCGTCGCCCCGGGCGCTGATCCGCGCTTCGTGGGCAAGCAGGCGCTCCTTGATGTCGAGGCCACCACCGTAGCCGGTGAGCGCGCCATTCGCCCCGATGAGACGATGGCATGGGATGACCAGCGGCAAGGGATTGGCGCCATTGGCGCGGCCAACGGCGCGGGCGGCGTGTGGCCGACCAAGCTGCGCGGCCAGCGCGCCATAGCTGCGCGTCTCACCAAATGGAACCTGGGTCAGCGTCAGCCAGATGCGCCGCTGCCAGTCCGTGCCAACCAGCGCCAGCGGCAGATCGAAGCTTCGCCGCGCGCCGTGGTGATATTCCAGCAATTGCTCATGCGCCTGCGCCGTGCGCCGCCCGTCCTGCGCCAGATGATAGCCCGCGCGCTCCAGTTCCTGCTCGATGGATCGCACATACCGCCCATTGGTGAACTGCGTGCGCAGCAGCGCGCCCGTCTCATCCACGGCGAAGGCCAGCGGCCCGGCGGGTGAGTCTGCTGTGTCGAGATAGGCGTTCGGCATGCTACATTCTCCCTCCTGGCGCTCACAGGCAGCGCGTGATTTGTCGCCTCGCTCATCAGTATAACCCCGCTGGCCGCGTAGGCGACGCAGCCAGCCCACCCATCCGCGTCAGCCGCTTTGCGCCTGAGCGCGCGCGATGTTAAGATGCCAGCGATGGCGCCCGCCAGTGAGGAACATTCTGGCGGGGCGCAACGTCGGGTCGTGGAGCGGCCATTCAGAGCAGCGAGCGCCTTGGGCGGAGGACAGTCGTGAGCAGAATCCGGAAGGGGCGCGGCCAGCAACGTGGCGCTGCGCCTGCCGCCTCGTCTGCTTCCCATGCGCTCGCCGTAGGCGCTACGTTCGCGATCACCACCGGGCGCGCCCCCGATGCGCCACCCGATGCGGCAGCCACGCGAGCCGACGGCGTCGCTGCGGGCGACCGCGCATGGCCGATGCTGCCGCTCTGGCTCACCGGGCGCGACTGGACACCCTGGCTGCTGCTGCTGATCGCGCTGGTGGCGCTGGCGCTGCGTCTTTACGGCATCAACTGGGACGCCAATAATCATCTGCATCCCGATGAGCGTGAGATCGTTTTCCGCGCGATGTGCCTCAACTTCCCTGGCCAGGCGCGCGGCAGTGGCTGCGACCCGGCCTTTACGGGAGCAAACTGGTTCTTCTCGCCCGCGTCGCCGCTGAACCCGCACTTCTTCGCCTACGGCTCGTTCCCGCTCTACCTGCTGGCGGGCGCGGCGCATGGCCTGGCCTGGCTCACCCACATCACCCACGGCGCGTTTCATCCCAGCGACGGCGGCGCATTCGACGATTTCAACCACTTTACGCTGATCGGGCGAGCGCTCTCGGCGCTCTTCGACACTGGCTCCGTCATCTTCGCCGGACTGATCGCGCGGCGGCTGGCGGGGCGCTGGGCGGGTGTGCTGGCGGCGGCGTTTGTCGCGGTCATCCCTTTTGAAGTGCAGGTAGCGCACTTCTATGCGGTGGATACGCCAACGGTCTTTTTCATCCTGCTGACGCTCTGGGCCTGTGTCGCGCTGGCGCAACACGCCGCGCGACATCCGACACGCCTGCTGACGACGCGGGCGCTGGTGGCGCGTGATTCGTGGCATATCTGGCTCTACGGCCTGCTGGCGGGGATGGGTCTGGCGCTCGCCGTCGCCTCCAAGGTGAGCGCGCTGCCGCTGGTGGCGCCGATGCTGCTGGCGTGCGTCTTCGCGTGGCGTCGTCGCGGCCCAGAAGCGGGCATTCTGGCGGGCGCCGGGATGATCGCCGCCGCCATCCTGACCTTCATCATCACCAGCCCCTATGCGCTGATCGACTGGAAAGAGTTTGTCTCGCAGGTAAGTGTGCAGACGGCGCTCTCGCAGGGCAAGCTCGACTACCCCTACGTGCGTCAGTTCGCGGGGACAACGCCTTTCCTCTATCAGATTCGCCAGATGCTGCTCTATGACATGGGCCTGCCGCTGGGCGCGCTGGGGCTGGCCGGGCTGGGCTGGACGCTCAGTCGGCTCTGGCGGCGCTGGGATGATGAATGGGGCCTGTTGGTCGTGTGGATCATCCCCTACTTCGCGATTGTCGGCGACGCCTACACGAAGTTCACGCGCTACATGCTGCCGATCTTCGCGCCGCTAGCGATCTGCGGCGCGGGCGCGCTGGTGGCGCTGGCAAGCTGGGGCATGGCGCGCCTGACCCAGCCAGATGGCCCGCGCGGACTGTTCGCGCGCAGCCTGGCGCGGCGACTCACGGCGCTCTGGGGCGCGCAATGGGTTCGCGGCGCCTGTGTCGCGCTGGGGCTGGCGGTGTTGCTCGCCACGGCGCTGAACGCGCTGGCGCTCGACAACATCTATAGCGCGCCCAACACGCGCGTGCAGGCGTCCGAGTGGATCTATGACCACGTAGCGCCTGGCTCGGTCATCACCAGTGAGGTGTGGGACGATCCGCTGCCGATTCAGGTTCCCGCCGCGCGCGTGGGGGCGAATGGCCTGAACTATACAGCAGCAGGCGCTTTGATTGACCCTGGCGAGTACGGTAACATCGGGCTGAATCTGTACGATCCTGACACGCAGCAGAAGGCGTCGGACCTGGCGACCTCGTTGACGACGGCGAATGTTGTCGTCATCAGCAGCCAGCGACTCATCGGCTCCATCCCCAAGCTACCCGACCGCTATCCGATGACCACCCGCTACTATCAGTTGCTCTTCGCTGGCGACCTGGGCTTCCACCTCGTCGCGAGCTTCAGCGCCGCGCCGCATCTTGGCTCGCTGACCTTCGGCGACAGCGGGGCCGACGAAAGCTTCTCGGTCTACGATCACCCGCCCGTGTGGATCTTCACACGCAGCGGCTCTGGCCTGAGCGCGGCCCAGATCAATACTCAGCTTACCCAGGGCATCGACTTCAGTCAGGTGTCGAGCCGCTCTGGCAGCCAGAAGCCGCTGACGCTCTCGCCAGCGAACGCGGCAGCCGATGCGCAGTCGCCGACGCTGGCCGCGCAGTTCCCGGCGGATAGCCTGGCCAATCGCATCCCGCTGCTGTGGTGGCTGCTGATCGTCGAGTTGCTGGGGCTGGTCAGCTTCCCGCTCACGTTCGTGATCTTTCCGGGACTGCGCGACCGTGGCTGGGGTTTCAGCAAGCTTGTGGGGCTGCTGCTGATCGCGTGGCTGGTCTGGTTCCCCTCCAGCCTGCGTCTGCTGCCATTCGACCGCTGGGCGGTGGCGCTGGCCTTCGCGGTGGTGGCGCTGGCAGGCGCGCTGCTGGCGTGGCGGCTGCGCGACCGACTGTGGCGTTTCGTCGCGGCGCGCTGGCGGCTGCTGGCTATCAACGAGGCGCTGTTTATTCTGGCGTTCCTCGTCTTCGCCTGGATTCGCGCGCTCGACCCCGACCTCTGGCACATCTATCGCGGCGGCGAGAAACCGATGGAGCTGGCCTTCCTCAACGCCATCCTGCGCAGCCGCTATATGCCACCGCTGGACCCCTGGTTCGCGGGTGGCGCCATCAACTACTACTACTACGGCCAGTATCTCGCCGCTGTGCTCATCAAGCTGACAGGCGTCATCCCGACGACCGCGTTCAATCTGATGATTCCACTGCTCTTTGCGCTGTGTTTTGCGGGCGCATTCTCGCTGGTGGCCGGGCTGACGCGACGCTGGTGGGCGGGGTTGGCCGGTGGCGTAGCGTTGGTGGTCGTGAGCAACCTGGATGGCCTCTCGCAGACCTTCGCGAACTTCCTCGCTCTGCGCGCCGGGCAGCTTCCGGCTCCCTTCGACTACTGGGCGAGCAGCCGTGTCATCCCCTACACCATCAACGAATTCCCGTTCTGGAGCTTCCTCTACGCCGATCTGCATGCGCATCTGATTGATCTGCCCATCGTCGTGATGATCGTTGGGCTGACGGCCTCGCTGCTGGCGCGCGCGCGCCGTGATGGCGGGCGGCTGCGGCCTGCGGCTCCGACGCTGGCGCTGGCGGCGCTGGCGCTCGGCGCGACCTGGCTCGTGAATACGTGGGATGTGCCAATCTGCGCACTGCTGCTGGTGGCGGCGCTGACGTTGCGGCTGCTGCCCTTCGGCGGCGAGGCGCGCTGGCGGCAGGCGCGGGCCGTGCTGCGCTGGCCGATCATACGACGCTGGGCGCTCGCGGTTGGCGCGACGCTGGCGGCGGCCTATGCGCTGTACCTGCCATTCCATGCCACCTTCCAGAACTTCACCTCTGGCGTGGGGATGGTCACGACGCCGACTGCCCCAGGGCAGTTCGCCATCCTCTTCGGCATCTGGCTGTTCCTGATCGTCAGCTTCCTGGCTGTAGAACTCTGTGATCGCCTGCGCCGTGACCTCGGCCCAACGCTGGCTGAAGCCGCCGATACGTTCCTGATGGAGCCATTGGCGCTGTGGCTGGTGGCGGCTTCCGTTGTGGCGGCGACGTGTGTGGCGCTGCTCATCAGCCTGAAGGTGGCGCTGGCTCTGCTGCTGGCGCTGACGCTCTACCTGGGCCTCGATCTGCGTCACTCGCCCGCGCGGCTGATGACTTACATCCTGATCGCGCTGGGGCTGGCGATTGCGCTGGGCGTCGAGCTGATCTACGTCCGCGACTTCCTCGATCACTCGTCGTGGGAGCGCATGAACACGGTCTTCAAGTTCTATTATCAGGTGTGGGTCTGCTTCTCGCTGGGCGGCGCCCTGGCTTTCAGCCAGCTCATCCGCCGCGCCTTCGACCTGCGCGCGCTGAACGCGGCCAGCTTCGGCTGGCGCGCCGACCCCTTCGTCGATCCCTTCGTCGAGGCGGCGCCTGATGTCGCCGTGTCGCGCAGCGTTGCGGCGTCGGCAGGCTCAGCGCAGGCGACGCCGTCGGGGCTGATCCCGCGCGCGCTCTGGTTGCTGGCGCTGGCGCTGCTGCTGGGCGGCTCGCTGATCTTCGATGTGCAGGGGACGCAGGCGCGCGTGAACGATCCGAGCCATCTGGGCGCAGGCGCAGCCGCCACCGGGCGGGGTGCAGCCGCAGGGCCTCTCACTCGACGGCATGGCCTACATGCGCGGCTGGTATCCCGAAGACTACGCCGCGATCAACTGGATCAACGCGCATATCGCCGGGGCGCCAACCATTGTCGAGGCCAGCGGCAATCCGTACATGTGGTATAGCCGAATCTCGATCTACACCGGCCTGCCTGATGTGCTGGGCTGGGGCAATCATGAGTCGCAGCAGCGCTACCCCGATCAGGTCTTCGCGCGGCAGGCTGATGTCTCCAACTTCTACGCCACCACTGACCCGAATGTCGCGCTGGCGTTCCTGAGGGATTATCATGTAAGTTACGTCTACCTGGGTGGCATGGAGCGCACCTGCTACATCACGAACAGCGCCAATCAGTGTCAGGCGCTGCCTGCCGATGCGCTGGCGAAGTTCACAACGCTCGTCAACGCGGGCGTGTTGCGGCCCGTCTTCAGCGATGGCGCGACGGTACTCTATCAGGTGGTGGGCCAATGAGCGTCACGCTGGCGTGGTGGCTATTCATCGAGGCGCTGGGGCTGGCCGGGGCGCCGCTGACGATGACAGTCTTGCGCAATCTGCCAGATCGCGGGTGGGCGCTGAGCAAGCCGCTGAGCCTGCTCGCGCTGGGCTGGCTGGTCTGGTTTCCGCTCTCACTCAATGCGGCGCTGCCGTTCAATCGCGCGTGGCTGATCGGATCGTTGGCCGTCTTCGTCGCGGGCAACGGCGCGCTGCTGGTCTTTGTCCGCCGAACACGCGAGGCGCTAACCCGGCTGCTGCGCGAGTCCTGGGACTACATCGCGCTGACCGAGGCGCTGTTCGCCGCCGCGTTCGCGCTGATGATCTGGGTGCGGTCATTCACGCCTGCTGTGGTCGATACTGAGAAGTTCATGGACGAGGCGTTCCTCGCCGCGATCTGGCGCGCGCCACACTTGCCGCCGCCCGACCCCTGGCTCAGTGGCTACGCGATCAACTACTACTACTTCGGCCACTTCCTGATGGCGCTGATCGCCAAGCTGCTGGGAACGACGCCAGCGGTCGCGTTCAATGTCGCCGTTGGGCTGACGTTTGCGCTGGCTGCTGTGGCGATCTTCTGCGTCGCAAGCAATCTCGCGGCGGCGGCGCGGGGCGCGGGTCGGTCGCTGGCTCCGGCGGCGCTCGCGGGCGCGCTCTCGGTGTTCCTGACGCTGATCGCGGGGAACTTCAACGGCGCGCAGGTCTGGCTACAGAACGCGGAACAGGCGGTAAAAACGGTTCCAGCGCTGCATGGCAGCGTCTGGGCGTGGTGGACCCATCGTGAGCTGTGGACCAGCTATGACTGGTGGTCGCCTTCGCGTGTCATCCCGAACACGATCAATGAGTTTCCCTCATTCAGCTTCGTCCTGGCTGATCTGCACGCGCATGTGCTGGCGCTGCCCTTTGCCGCGTTGGCCGTGGGGCTGGCCTTCAACCTGCTGCTAGGGCGCGAGCGTGGGCTGAGCGTGTTTGGCGCGCGGCAGTGGCCGCTGGGGTTGCTCGTCAGCGGACTGGCGCTCGGCGGCCTCTATGTCATCAATGGATGGGACCTGCCGACCTATCTGGGGCTGGCGCTGCTGACGCTGGCGATTCAGCAATGGCTCGCCCACGAGCGGATGCTCACCCGCGCGCTACTCGCCGATGTGGCGCGCTGCGTCGCCGCGCTGGTGGCGCTGGTATTCCTGCTCTACCTGCCGTTTTACCTCACCTTCTCCTCACCCTCGGAGGGCGTCGGGCTGGTTCCTGGCTCGCTGCGCACGCCGGTTGGCTATGTGTGGGACATGTTTGCGTTGCCCGCCTTCATCGCGCTCTCGTATCTGGCGTGGCGGCTCGGCCCCTGGCTCAGCCACGCGGCGCTGCCTGCGCTGGCCGATGGGCTTCCGCGTGGCGCTGTTGAGCGACTCGTGCGGCGGCTGGCGGATGTTCCTGGCGTCGCGCTGGCGGCCACACCGTTGCTGGCGCTGGCGGCGCTCTCGTGGCTGACGCGCCAGAGTGTTGGCTGGACACTCCTCTGGGCGATGGTCGTTGTCCTGCTCGGCGCGTCGCTCATCGTCTGGTGGACGGACCTGCATACCATCGTCACCGGCGCTGCGCCAGCGCCCGCCAGGCGTGTCAGCCGCGCCGACGTGATGGCCATGCTGTTGATTGGGACGGCTGCCGCGCTGCTCGGCGCATGCGAGGTGATCTTCCTGCGCGATGTCTTCAGCGGTGGGCCATACGGCGCGCTCGCCGCTGACTTTCGCATGAATACCGTCTTCAAGTTCTACTATCAGGTGTGGCTGCTGCTGGGCATCGCATCTGGGCCACTGCTGCTCTGGCTGGCGGGCGCGCTGGGCCGGGCGATGATCGGCGTTCCGGCAGAGATGGCGGCTGAAGCGGTTGGGGTGGTCGCGCCTTCAGCGATGGAGGCGGCCCCGGCGCTTGCCGCCGCGCGCGCCAGTGGCGCTGCCGACGCCACACGCGAGCTGAGCGCACGAGACGACGAGGACGACGATGGTCCTTTCGGCGTCAGGCGTGCGCCGCTGGATGATACGCTCACCACCATGGCGCGACGCGCGCAGCCGGGTGGCGCGGCGCGCTGGGCGAGACGTGGCGGCGCGGGAGTGTGGGCGCTGGCGCTGGCCGGGCTGCTGCTGGCGGCGCTGGTCTATCCAATCCTGGCGGTGTCGGCGCGCTCAGACAACTTCAGCCTGCCACGCTCGCTTGACGGAACCGCGTATATGGCGCACGATGCCACGAACCAGGGTGACGCGCAGGCCATCGCCTGGCTCAACACACATGTCAGCGGTGACCCCGTGATTGTCGAGGCGGCGCAATACAACGAGTATACACATCTGGGGCGCATCTCGGCCTTTACTGGTCTGCCCACGCTGATCGGCTGGGGTGGGCATGAGGAGCAGTGGCGCTACAACTGGCTGGCGCAGCCGGGGCGCGCGAATGTGCTGGGCGAGCGCCTCAACGCGGTCAAGTTGATCTATACCAGTAGCAATGACGCCTTCGTCCTCTCGCTGCTGAGCAGCTATCGGGTCCGCTATGTCTATGTCGGCGCTGCGGAGCGTCAGACCTACGGGCCACAGGCGGACCATTTCTCCACGTTTCTCACGCGGGTGTATCAACAGGCGGGCGTGACAATTTATGCGGTTCCAGGCGCCTGACGGCACGTCGGGCGCGTAGACATACAGCAGAAGGAGTGAGCCACATGAGCGCTCGCCAGGACGATCATCGTCAGAGCCAGCAGGCGCGGCGCCAGGAGTCCGTCGAGGCTGAGGCGACCGCCTGGGATGGGCATGAGGGCGCGCTTGCGTTCTCGCCGCCCCACAGCCCACTGGCGGCGCAGGCTCCTACTCGCCCTGAGTCAGACAAAGAGGATGAGGCGGACGTTACCTGGGTAGCTGGCCCATCGGCTGGTGAGATCGCGGCATCCGCGTTGGCGTGGCTGCGCGGTGTTCCGCCGCGCCTGTGGGACTTCATCCGGCGCCTCACCCCGGAGCAGTGGGGCTGGATCGCCGTGCTGTTCGTGGCGATTGCGCTGCGCTTCTGGAACCTCGGCGCGAAGCCGCTGCATCATGACGAGAGCATGCACGCCTTCTACTCGCTGCTCTTCGCGCGCGACCCCTCCAGCTATGTCTACGATCCGCTACTGCACGGGCCGTTCCAGTTCCATGCCGAAGGCTTCATGTTCGCGCTGATTCTGGCGGCGCAGGCAGTATTCCATGTAGGCGGGCCTGGCAATAATCCATGGATCAACGACGCCACCGCGCGTATCGTCCCGGCGCTCTTCGGGGTGGGCATCGTCGCGCTGCCGCTGGGGCTGCGGCGCGAGTTGAGCAGGCTGGGCGCACTACTGGCCGGGCTGCTGCTGGCGGTCTCGCCGACCTTCGTCTACTTCTCCCGCTTCCTGCGCGAGGACATCTACTTCAACTTCTTCATGTTCGCGATGGTCGTCTGCGCCGTGCGCTTCGCTAGCTCACGCAAGATGCTCTGGCTGGCGCTGACGGCGGCGAGCGCGACGCTGGCCTATGCCACGTTCGAGGGCGTCTTCCTGACCTTCGCTATCTTCGGCTCATTCCTCGCCCTGCTGGTCGCCTGGGAGCTGGCCGAGCCGCTCGGGCGGCTATTGGGGCGGCTGCTGCGCACGAGGACACTGGCTGGGAGACGCGGATGGCGTCGATGGGAGGGCGATGGCGCCGCCAGCGACAGGCCGATCGAGCGACAGGAGCGGCTGCTGGGCCGCATCGTCGCGCTGCTGGCGCTGGGCGGTGTGGGCGCCATTGTCGGCGCGTGGGCGCTGCATACCATGAAGACGCTCGGCGCCTACATCCAGACGCACACCAAGACGACGGATGTGCAGGTGGCGCTGCTGGAGCAGCGAACGGTGGTCGTGCTGCTCTATGCCAGCATTGCGCTGGCGGCGCTCGTGATCCTCACGCTGCTCTGGCAGATCACGCGCGAGAATGCGCTGTATGACCGCGAGGCGCGGCAGTCAACGCGCATAGCAGACGCTGATCCATTCGACGTGAATGGCGACGCGGCGGAGCTAGATGCGTTTGAGGCGCCAGCCATGGTCGGCTGGGTGGAGCGCATCGATCGTGTTGTCGCGGCGCCGGGGCGGGCTATGCGTGCGCTGCGAAATCGCACGGACCCTGAGCGCCAGCCGTTCCTGCGCCTGTTGCTCGGCATCCCGTGGACGCAGTGGTTTGTGGCGTTCGTCGTCGGGTGGATGCTCTTCGCGGGCCTCTATTGGGAGCTGCCAACAGTGGGGCGCTCGCTCGGCCAGGGCTTCGTCGATGGCGTAGGCAAGGGCGTCTGGCAGGGCCTCTATTACTGGCTGCAACAGCAGGATGTGGCGCGTGGCGGGCAGCCGATCTATTATTACTTCCTGCTCATCCCGCTCTACGAGCAGTTGGCGGTGGTCTTTGGGTTGGCGGGCGTGGTCTATAGTTTCGCCCGCCCCACGCGCTTCCGCCTGTTTCTGGTGTGGTGGTTCGTCGGCTCACTGGCGATCTACTCGTGGGCCGGTGAGAAAATGCCGTGGCTGGCGCTCCACATCCTGCTGCCGCTGATGTTGCTGGCGGCGATCACGCTGGCGGTGGCGCTGGCGCGCGGCTGGGCGGCCATCCTTGAATTGGCCGATGGGTTCGCCAGCGGGGCCATGCGGCCCCGGCTCTCGTGGCGCGCTGGCGGCGCGCTCGCCTCCGCTGTGCTGGGCATTCTGCTCTTCATTCCGATGGCGCACAGCATGTATCTGCTGACCTATCAGGACCCCGCGAATGGCCCGCTGGAGATGATGGTCTATGTGCAGACGACGCCTGACGTTGACCAGGTGATGGCCAAGATCAACAAGGCCGATCAGGAATTGCATGGTGGTCGGCATCAACTCAATATCGTCGTCGGTACTGGCGAGGAATGGCCCTTCTACTGGGAACTGCGCGACTACTGGATGGAGCCGCACCCTGGCTCCTACGTCACCTGGGACCCAACGAGCTTCCAGAACCTCAACCCGGATGTGTTGATTCTCTATCCAGGGCCAGATGTGCAGGCGTTTATGCAGGCGCATCCCACGGGCTATACCATGAAAGAGTACGCGCTGCGGTCGTGGTTTGATGAGTCCTACAAGCCGCAGCTCGCCTGTGAGACGCAGGGGACAAAGTGTCCATCGAACGTGGACTACTCGTTCTACGGCAAGGGTCTTGGCCCCTGGCTGAGCTATGGCAGCAATCCGCCACCGAACGCCAAGTTCAACCCCGGCCTGGCCACCGCGCGCCTGTGGAACTGGCTCTGGGTGCGACAGCCGCTAGGCAGCACGAAGGGACCCTACTACGATTTCGTCTTCATCGTCCGTGACGGTCTGCACATTCAGCCATAATCTCGCTGGCCACAGCGGGCGCCGCGTCGGTCGCTGGGCGGCCTGCGCGCTGGCGCTCTGCCTGGCGCTGGGCGGCTGCGCGGCGCGCGGGGCGGCGCCAGCGCCGACCCATACGGCCAGCCAGTCAGGCGTGGCTGCTTCCTCTACAGCCGGGTGGTCGTCGTATCGCGACCCGGCCTATGGATTCATCGTGGAGTATCCCAGCGGGGCCACGGCCATCGGGAACGGGGCGACGGGCGCGACGAGCCTGGCGGCCTGGCGCTTCGCCAACCCGCAGGGCGGGACGGACAGCGCCACGCTGGAGGTGACGGCGACGACGAAGGCCAGCGCGGGTCTCTGCGCACAGTACACCAGCGGCAAGCCGGTGACGCTCGCTGGTGGCGCCGTCGCCTATGAGCAGGATAACCTCAGCAGCGCGACGAGCCAGCCGCAGATCACCGCCATCTTGCAGCAGAACGGGCTGTTCACCATCATCACGCTGACCGGCCAGGGATCGCCAGCCACCTTCATGCGGCGTTGGGGCGACGCCTGGAGCCACATCCTGGCCACATTTCAGCCGGGCCACGGGCCAGCCGGAGCGCAGCCGTGCCAGTGAGCCGCGCTACCCGCTCCGGTCGCGCAGGCGATAGACGAATTTCAGGCTAGACCACACCTGATCTATCGCGGCCAGCTTGACATCCACCAGTCCGACCGCGAGGCCCGCTTCCCTGACCAGGCGCTCGCGCAGATTCGTTGGCAGCCTCGCCGCTGGCCTTGCCGCCAGCTTGGGCCAGCAGAGCCAGAGCGCGCCATGCTGGTCGAGCGCGGCGATGAGGCGCGGCAGAAGCGCCACGAGCGCGGCATGATCGGTCGCGAACACCTGGATGAAGTCCAGCCCGCGCGCCTCTGCGTCGCATAGCTCCACCTGCACGGCGATCTCGCCCAGTGTGGTCAGATAGCCCGGTGGTGTATCGAGCAGCAGCGCGCGCATCCCCGGCTTGAGGCCCAGCTTCGCCGCCAGTGGTCGCTGCGAATATCCAGTAGGCTGCATGCTCATACTCCCTGCGTGGGGCGGCCTCGTCTGGCGCTTGCCGTCGCTCCTTCCAGTGTAGCAGAAGTACCGCTCCGCTAGCGTGCAGCCTGGCGGGCCAGAAGGTCCGTCTGCGCGGACTGGGGACCTGCGCGTCATGTGAGCTGGCAGATGATATGCTGCGAGGGCGTAAAGTGAGCATGCTCACGTTACTTCGCTGGTCGGCGCTCGTCTGGAATGAGCGAAACAGGAATGGCGATGCGTAAGGAATCTGCGAGGATCGCTGGGCATGGGAGCAGGGGAAGATGACGATGATCGAGACAGAACCACCAGCCGAGACCACCCCTGACGCCAACGCCGAGCAGTCGCAGCGAGGCGGGCAGCGCGGCATGCGGCGGGCAGCGACACGCAAGCGCGGCATTGGCTGGCGGCGCCTGAAGATCGCCACGGCGATTGTCTTCGCGCTGCTGGTCGTCACGCTGGTCGTCTCGATCTTCGCTCCGGTGACGCCTGCGCCCACGAGCTTCTTCGTCACTGCGCCGGTTGCGCCGCTGGCGCATCTGCGCGCCCCCAGCGCGACCGCGACCCCACTGGCGATGACACTGCGTCAGCAGGCCGAGACAAACTACGTGAACACACTGATCTCGCATATGTCGCTCGACGACGAGATTGGTCAAATGATCATGATCGGCTTCGCTGAGACACAGATGGACGATGCACTGGCCTACCAGATTCAGCAGTTGCACGTCGGCTCAGCCATCATCTACGCCTTCAACATCCAGAACGGCCCACAGGTGCAGAAGCTGGTCAGCGGCATGCAGGCCGACGCCTCCATACCGCTGATCGTCGCGACCGATCAGGAGGGCGGCGCCGTGAACCGCCTCCAGTCCGTCATCGGGTTAACCCCCAGCGCGGCGGAGATTGGCGCGATGAACAATCCTGCCTACGCGGAGCAGCGTGGTCAACAGGATGCGAAGGCGCTGGCGCAACTCGGCATCAACCTCGACCTGGCCCCGGTAGTCGATGTGCTGCAAACGTCAGGCGGCGACATCCAGAGCCGGTCATTCGGCTCGACGCCTGCGAAGGTGACATCGTTGGCAGGCGCCTATCTGACAGGTTTGCAGCAGAGCGGTCAGGTGGTCGGAACGCTCAAACACTTCCCTGGGCTGGGCGACGTGCCCGTAGACCCGCATGAAACGCTCTATACGCTCAACCGCAGCAAGGCCGACCTGGAGCGCATCGACTGGGCGCCCTATCGCGCACTGCTGGCGACAGGCCAGGTGCATGCGATCATGTCCACCCACATCATCCTCAGCGCCATAGACCCCACCCGCCCGGCCTCGCTCTCTGAGCCGGTGCTGACGGGCATCCTGCGCGATGAACTGGGCTTCAACGGCGTCATCATCACTGATGGTATCTACATGCACGCGCTAGAAGCCTACGGCCTCGACCAGATCGCGGTGGACGCAGTGGAGGCGGGGAACGATATCATCTGTAGCACCTACTCCATCCAGTCCACGGAGGAGGTCATCGCGGCGCTGAAAAACGCCGTGCAGAGCGGCGCAATGCCCAGGTCGCAGATCGACAACTCAGTGCGGCGTATCCTGCTGCTGAAGCTGCGGATGGGCCTGCTGCCAGCGCCCAACTTTGGCGTGACTGGCGGGAACTGAGTCGTGTGGGCGCGTGGCCAACCGCGCCCACACGCCGCTGCTGGCGGAACGCTGTCGTCGATAGCGCAATCACCCCCTTCGGGCTTCTCTGGGCCAGCGCGCCCTCCTCGATTCGTAGCGCCAGAGAGGCCAGTCAGTTTGACGGCGCATAACGCAGGCGCTTAGACTGATTGACGCATACACAAGCGCACAGGCGCTGCGAGCAAGCGAGCGGACGACAGGATTACCTGCCCATGAGTCAACATACTGGCATCGTGCGAGCGCCGACGGCGGCTGGGCGGCGGCCATTGCGCGTGGCGCTCTCATGGGCTGCGTATCTGGCGCTCTCGACACTGGTGATGGTCGCGGCGCTGCTCCAGATGTCGCGGGTGGCCGCCACGCCCGCCGCGCAGACCACTCACACGCTTTCCGCCGCCGCGAGTAATGCGATCCCGGCCAATGCGCCACCGGCGGTGGCGGCGGAGACTGCCTTTCTCTTCGATGCGAACACTGGGCTGGCGCTCTACTCCAAGAACGCCGATGTTGAGCTGCCACAGGCAAGCTGTACCAAGATCATGACGGCGTTGATCGCTGTGGAGCGTGGCAAGCTCGATCAGGTCATCACTGTGGGCGCTGACGCGCATGCGCTGGTTGGCCCCGATAGCAGCTACATGGGGCTGGATACCGGCGAAAAGCTGACGTTGAGCGATTTACTCTATGGTCTGCTGCTGCCCTCTGGCAATGACGCGGCGGTGGCTATCGCCGATGGCATCGCCGGGAGCGTGCCAGCCTTCGTGGCGCTGATGAACCAGCGGGCGCAGCAGCTTGGCCTCACACACACCCACTTCGAGAATCCGCATGGACTCGACGCGCCAGGCCACTACACCAGCGCGCGCGACCTTGCGACGCTGGCCGCTGTCGCCTTGCGAAATCCTACAATTGAAAAGATGACCTCGACGCTCGTGTATGATATCCCCGCCAGCCCAACCCACAAAGCGTATCACCTGGTGACCGGCAATGATTTGCTGCCGGGCGCGCGATCACCCTACCCCGGCGCCATCGGCGTCAAGCCAGGCTACACCGGGCCAGCGGGCTATACTATGGCGTTCGCCGCGGTGCGTTTCGGCCATCTGATCGTCGGCGCCGTGCTACACGATCCCTCGTGGCAGGTGCGTATTGTAGACATGCGGACGCTGCTCGACTGGGGCTTCGAGCAGGACGGCGTCTCGCCCGCCCCACCGCCAACGCCCTACTCCTATCCGGCGGCCAGCTTATCGCAGTAGCTGGCGCGCTCAGTTCGCTCGACGGGAGGTTGCGATGTTTCCTGTGGCGCATGGCTGGCTGCTGGCGCAGATCACGGACGCGCCTGGCCCAGCGGGCTTTCTGGGCTGTGTCTGGCCCGATATGCTCTTTGGCAGCCCGCTGACGCACCCGCAGTCGCATCGGTCGGGCGTGCGGCTGCTGGCCTTCGCGCGCAGCCTGCCAGCCGGAGCAGAACGCGACGAGTTCACGGCGTTCGTGCGTGGCGTCATCACGCATGGCTCTGAGCCACACGGTTTCGACTGGTTCAGCGATGAGGCGTATGGGTCGTCGGGCGAGCAGGCGAGGGGCTATGCCTTCCAGCGCGGGGAACCGCTGGCCGCGCGGGCGGCGGTGGCCTGTGGCGTGGCAGAGGAGTTGGGTCTGTGGAAGGCGCACAATCTCATCGAGATGGCGTTCGAGCGCGCGCTCTACGCGGCAGATATGCAGGCAGCTCAGGCGGTCGCGGCAGCCTGCGCTGATGGCGATCTGATGACGCGGTTGGCCAGGCCGCTGGCGCGATTCTTCGCTGTGGAGGCTGATGCGCTGGCAGAGAGCATGCGCCGCTATGCGGAGATGGTGGCGCTGGCCCCGGCCTCGCTCGCCACGCTGGCGCAGGCCTACGCCCTCCAGACCCGCTACCGGCATCCGGGGGCGCAGCCCGACACGGACGCGCTGGCTAACCTCATCGGCGAGGCCGAGGCGCTGATCGCCGCCAACCGCGACGAGTACCTCGCTGCCAGCGTCGCAGGCGTGCGCGCGACGCTGGCGGCATGCGGGGTGTGAGCGCCGACGGTTGAATCCACGCGCGCCCTGGGTGGGCCAGGAAGCAGCGCCGCGAGCCGCGCGTGGTGAGCGCGTCGCCTATTTCACCGCAGGATAGGAGACGAAGACCGTCTTGACCTCGCTGAACTCCTCAACCGCCTTGCGGCCCAGCTCGCGGTGGCCGTTGCCGCTCTGCTTCGTCCCGCCGAAGGGCAGGTGTGGCTCGGCGCCGGTCGTGCCAGCGTTGATGTAGATCAGCCCCGCGTTGATGTCGCGCATCGCGCGGAAGACCAGGCGCGCATCCTCGGTGAAGATCGCGCAGGAGAGACCATAGATCGTCGAGTTTGCGACCTGAATCGCCTCCTCATAGCTCGCGACGGGGATGACCGAGACGAACGGCCCGAAGACCTCCTCCTGGGCAATGCGCATCGCCGCCTTCACGTCGGTGAAGATCGTCGGCGCATAGTAGGCGCCCTCGCTCAGGTCGCCCTCGCTCAGCGCGCGCCCACCCGTGACGAGCCGCGCGCCCTCCTGCTGGCCAATCTCGGTGTATTCATGCACCGCGCCGACACGGCCCTGGTTGACCAGCGGCCCCATCTCCGTCTCGGCCAGCAGACCATCGCCTACACGCAGCTTCTCAGCCGACTCGGCCAGCTTCGCGGTGAACGCCTCGGCGACCCGCTCATGGATGATGACGCGGCTGGTGGCCGTGCAGCGCTGGCCAGTCGTGCCGAAGCCTGCCCAGGCCACCGCTTTGACAACCTCATCCAGATTCGCGTCATCCATCACAATGATGGCGTTCTTGCCGCCAAGCTCCAGGCTGACGCGGCGTAGATCGCGGCCACACAGTTCGGCGACGCGGCGCCCGACCTCGGTCGAGCCGGTCAGCGAGATCATCGCGATGCGCGGATCAGTCACAAGCGCGTCGCCCAGCACGCCACCTGCTCCCGTCACGAAGTTGAGCACACCTTTGGGCAGCCCGGCCTCGTCCAGAATCTCGACCAGATGCGCGGCGGAGAGCGGTGTATCGCTGGCGGGCTTCAGCACGACCGTGTTGCCTGCGAGCAGCGCGGGGAAGGTCTTCCACGCGGGGATGGCCATCGGGAAGTTCCACGGCGTGATGATGCCGACGACGCCCAGCGGCTGGCGGATGGTCAGGCAGAGCTTATCGGCGATGCCTGAGGGAACTGTCTCACCCTCCGCGCGTGAACCCTCGCCCGCCACGAACTTGCCGAAGTCTATCGCGGTCTGCAAGTCGCCCATCGTCTCGCGTAGCGGTTTGCCCATCTCGCGTGTCATGTCGCGCGCCAACTCCGCCTGGCGCGCCTCCAGCAGCAGCGCCGCCCGCAGGATGATCGCGCCGCGCTGAGGCGCTGGCATGGCGCGCCATGCGGGCAGCGCCTGCTCGGCGGCGTGAATCGCCGCGTCAACATCCGCGACGGTGGATTTCTGGAAGCGCGCGATGATCTCACTGCGGCGCGCGGGGTTGATGTTGTCGAAGGTCGCGCCGGAGACTGAGGGCCGCCACTCGCCACCGATGAAGTTGAGGTAGGCGCGCGGCTGAGTCTGCTCCTGCGTCTCCGTTGACGCGGGCGAAGGGGTGGTCATGTGTGTCTGCTCTCCTGAAAGGGTCTGAGTTGTCGTGATCTGGCGCGGCTGCGTCTGCGGCCTCGCGTCCCGCAGGAGCAGGGAGGCAGAAGGGAGCGCGCCCTGGGCAGTATAGCACGCTACGCGGGGCGCTCTCTTGCTATATCTGAGCGCCGCCGAGCGCCTGCCAGACGAGGCGGTGCATCGGCGCGCGGAAGTGTCCCCAGGCGCGATAGGAGGATTCCAGGTCGTCGCTGGGAGCATCCATCTGGCTATCGAGCTGCTCGGCGATGCTCAGCAATTCGGCGGGGGCGACCTCGCGGAAGTCGGTCAGGCCCTCGTCGGGGTCATTCACTCGTAGTTCGCCCGCTATCTCATCCAGCAGGAAGGCGAAGGTGGCATACTCGACGGGTTCGGGCGCACCTGGCGGCTGGTAGCGCGCCACCGCGAGAAAACGCCGTGTCGCGACTGTCAGATCAGTTTCTTCGTGGGTTTCGCGTAGCAACGCGCGGAAGACCGATTCGCCCCGGTGGACGCCGCCCGTGAGCAGGCGATAGACACCCGCCGGGTAGATGTCTTTCGTGGCGATGAGCAGCTTGCCTGAGCGTCTGCGCACGACCATGCAGACCTCGCCGGGTCGCCGCCGCGTCTTGATCGTCGCGAGATAGGCTGCCGCATCGGCGTCGCGGGTGACACCGACTATCGGCGCGCCGTAGCGCGCAGCCAGCGCCGTCAGCTCATCGCGCGCCCAGAGCGGATACGCGGACTGCGCCTCCGTCGTCATGAGACGGCGCGCTCTTCGCCATCGTCCGCCGCGCCGCCCTGCGCGCGCTGCGCCCAGGCGTGGCCGAATGCGAGGCGCCGACCTACTGAGGGATGATTGTAGAGCAGGAATTCGACGATGGGCGATGGCTCGACCTCGGCGAGATTCTGGTTGGCGAGGCGTGTCATCGCGCTGATGAACGCCGCCGTCATGCCGGTGGATTCCAGCGCGTAGACATCGGCCTCGGTGCTCGACCCAGCGGCTAAATCCGTTCGTCAGCGGCAGCGTCACCAGGCCGAAGACGCCGAGCGTGGCGGCGATTAGTGGCATCGTCGCGGGGTCGGCCAGCCCATGATACTGCGGGAAGGCGCGCAACGTCGCGGCGAGCGTCAGGCTGACGAGATAGAGGCCACCGAGCATCACGACGGTCTGCATGACGATCAGCCTGGGGATGTCGCGATGGACCTGATGGCCCAGCTCGTGTGCGACCACAACCTCGATCTCATCGGGAGTGTAGTGGTCGAGCAGCGTGTCACCGATGACGATACGCCGGGTCGCGCCGAGGCCGGTCACCATCGCATTCGCGGCGGTCGTGCGGGCGCTCATATTCATCGCGTAGATGCCCCGGACGCGCGTATGGGCGCGCTCGGCCAGCGCCAATGCGCGGCGCCTCACGTCGCCATCGGGCAGCGGCGTCAGCTTGTAGAACAGCGGCATCAACAGCACGGGGGCGAGGTTGGCGAGCAGCGCTGTGACACAGAGCAGCGCGCCGCCTGCCCACAGCCACCACCAGCGTGGGCTGGCCGCCAGCAGCGCATACACGCCTACGACGGCGACGATCTCGAAGACCAGCCCCAGCGCCAGCCCCTTCGCTTCATCGGCGAGCCAGCCGCGCAACGATTGTGTCGAGACACCGTTGCGGCGCGGCAGGGTGTAGCCGCTGTAGTAGGAGAGTGGCAGGCCAATGATGAATGCGGCGACGAAGAGCACGAGGAAGTAGGCGCCCACGCGCAACGGCTGCCAATCCGCGAACGGTTCCCACGCTGGGACGACCGCCAGCGTATCGCGCAGCCAGAAGCTGAGGCCGCTGAAGAGCAGCACGCCGACCAGCAGCGCGCTCAGGCCCAGATTGATGAGGCTGAGTCGCTGTTGCTGGCGAGCATAGCGCCGCGCCTGCGCCTGCCGCGCCACGTCGAGCGTCGCGGCAGGCGGCGTTGGCGGCTCGCCTGCAAGGTCTGGTGTTGCGGCGACAACCTCATCTGTGGCGAAGCGCGCCACGCGGGCCTCGGTCACAGCGCGAAGTGCTGAGAAGCGCACGAGCATGCCGCCTTTCCAATCCGCGCTGCGGGGCTAGGCCGAGGTAGGAGCGCCCCGCAGCAACGTCTCGACGCAGGCGGCGCCCTGGGCGAAGTCGGTCAACTGCGCGACGGTGAAGGTACGCGAGCCGCCGAGATTCGGATGCGAGACCTCGTAGAGGCCTTCGCGATAGGGCGCGTCTTTGATCTCGAAGCCGAGTCGCCGAAGCTGATTGAGGGCCTCGCCCTCGGCGTAGATGCGGTCAATGCGCATGCGAACGTACTCCTGCGGGGCGCCGAAGCGCCAGCCGCGCGCCGACTAGGAACGAGCGGGCTTGCAACGGGTGTAGACTTCGCAATCTTCCACGACGACCGCCTGGCAGGCGAGTCGCGTCTGCGGGTTGCGATTCTTGGGGAATGTGCCAATCTGATTCATCGCCTGCTCGAGCATGTTGCGCTCGGTGACGGCGCTGGCCGGCGAGACGCGCACGCGATCAGTCCAGCAGAGGCCGTTGCCGTGGCAATTGGCGATTTTCGAGAGGCCAAACCACATGCAGTAGAGCGGGATATCGTTCTCCAGCGCGGCATAGCGCAGCGATGTGCCGGCTTCTACCTCGACGGTTTTGCCCTCGTTGACGAAGGTGACTTTGGGCATGGCTACCCTTCCTGTTCTCTGGGCGTAGAGTGGGGCGCGCTCCGGGCATACCGGGCGCTCCATTCAGGTGTTGTGGGCGGCCGCGCAGATGTGGCGAGTCGCTCACTTCGAGTGTAGCATAGGCCCGCTGAATGGGTCAACGCTACGCCTCTGGCGCGAAGAACTCCGCGACCCAATGAACCGCGTCGTGCATCTCCTGCTCACTGACCAGGTGTGTGTGGGGATAGAGCATCAGCTTGAGGTGGTCGGGGCAAGACGCATAGTAGGGTTTCGCCGCCTCATAGAGCCGCAGCGCGCCTGCCACTGGCACCATGTCGTCCGCGCGCCCATGCTGGATCAACAGCGGCCTGGGGGCGAGCGTCGCGATGTTGCTGGCCGCATCGTGCGCATAGGCCCATTCCTCCGTCGCCGCGCTGGGCGCCGCCGAGCCAAACAGGCGCACTGGCAGCAGGTCAGGCAGCGGCGAGCCAGATGCGGCGATCACCCCCGCCACGCGCTCATCCTCCGTGCCATAGACCAGCGCGGCAATCGCGCCCATCGAGAAGCCACCCGTTAGCATGCTGTCGCCGTTGACGCCGGGAAGGTCGCGCAGGTAGTCGAAGACCTCGCGCATGTCGTCTACAGTGTGGCGCACGACCTCCATGAAGTAGTCTGATGTGATCTCGGACATCCAGTTGGGGCCGCTGGTGGGAAAACGCTCACCGTGACCCCAGGCGTCGGGCAGCAGCGTGATGAAACCGTGCGCGACGAGCAGACTGGCGAGCGGCAGCAAGTCGGATTTCTCTGCGCCGTAGCCATGCTGAATCAGCACAGCGGGCAGGCTGTGATCGCCGACAGCGTCCTGGGGCTGGACGACCAGGGCGGGGATGGAGTGTGGGCCAATCTCGACGCGCTCGATGGCAGGTGAAGTGTCTTGAGGAAGGGAATCGGTGGCCATAAGAGGCATTGTCACTTTCTAGCGCGGCTGCCGCTCAAAGAATCCTGCGAGTTCCGGGCGCTGTTCGACCATATCGCGCTCGTACTCCGCCGCGATGGGCATGAAGACGCCCTCCGCCTCGGCGAAGATCGTGTCTGGGTCGCTGGCGAGCCGCACCGCGCCGCGCGCCGAGACGAGCCGTGAACGCACCTGAGTGGGCCTGGCCGAGACACGCAGCGTCTGGCCGACGGGCGCCGCGCGTCGGTAGCGAATCTCCAGTCGCGCCGTCATCATCCACTTGCCCGCGAAGACGGCGGCGCGGCTCAGCGCCTCGTCGAGCATCGTCGCCAGCACGCCGCCATGCAGCACGCCGGGGAATCCCTGGAAGCGCTCATCTGGCGTATATTCGGCGATGATCTCGTCTCCCTCGGTTCTAAAGACGAGTTGCAGCCCACTCAAATTACGCGCCCCGCAGCCGAAGCAGGCCTGGTAGCCGCTGCTGTCGTTGAGCATCCGCTCATCGACCTGCGCTTGCGGTGGCGTCACGTCGATTCCATCACTCATCACATCTCCGGCGCGGAGAACCCCTGCCTTGCGGCATGGGGCGGAAGCGCCGTCTCCTTTCTGCTGTGGTATACTCTCGCCATACCGCAGGGCCTGCGGAAATCTACGCCTGTGGAGCGGTGGTGACAACCAAACCATCAATGACCGTGTAAGACCAAACGGGGCTTGTCTCCGTCAGGCAGTGGTCAGCCCAGGAATCCCCCGGCTTTAGTCGTGGGGAGTGGTCAAGCGCTTCTCTGCTCTTTCTCGGCTCTGTGTCAATCCTGGGAAGTGCGGCGGCAGGCGTCGGTTAGCCTATCGCCTCAGAGATCAGTCTCGAATGGCGCGGCTGTCGGCGTCTCTGGCGCCGGAGCGGTGCGCGGTTTGACGCGAGCCGCAGTCTTGTCGAGCGCGGTCCGCAGCGCCTCCTCCGCATCTACGCCAAGGCTATTCGCCAGCGCGAGTAGCACGTAGAGCGCGTCCCCCATCTCCTCGCGCGCCGCGCGCTGTGTCTCGTTCGCCTTCACTTGCTTTGGCCCATACGTCTGATTGACCACTCGCGCCACCTCGCCACACTCCTCAAAGAGGCGCGCGAGATTGGCCAGCGGCGGCCAGTAGCCCCCCAGGGCGAGGATCGAGGCGTCTACCGCGCGCTGACCCTCTGCCAGCGTCAGCGGCGCCGGGCGCTCGCCCGCAGGGGCGACGACGGACGGATCATGCTGATCGCTCACGGATATGCCCCTTTCCTGTGTATACCTGCGTCGGCGAGCCACACCGTCACTCAGGGCAGCGAGACGCGCGCCTCGGCTGAATCGGCGGCGTCTCTGGCGTCGGCGATGACCTGCGCCAGCCCATCACGCTCCAGCCCAGCCACCAGCGCGCGCAGCCAGGGCAGATCGTTCGGGCCAAACGTCGGTTTGACCAGCGGCCCCAGCGCGCTCAGGCTGAGCGACGCGCCTGGCTCCAGCGCCCGTAGCGCCGCGATGATGCGCCCGCGATAGTAGCGCGTTGTGCTGGTGAACGGCTGCGATCCATTGCGGCTGCGGCGCGCAGACGCGGCATAGGGCGCGGCTGTCTCCGCGACCAGCGCCGCAGTTGGCGGCTGCATGCTGGTCGCGGCGCGCTCATCGCGTAGACGCGCCAGCGCCTCGCCCGACGGAAAGAGCGTCACCGCGCTCATCTCCGCCCACGCCGCGCAGTCTGGCGTCAACGGGCAACGCTCGCAGCCGGGCCGCCGCGCTGTGCAGATCGTTGCGCCGAGGTCCATCAGCGCCTGTTGCCAATCATACGCGCAGCCTGGTGGCAGCGCCCATTCCGCCAGCGCCAGCGTTTCGCGCGTGGCGGCCTCGCCCGCTGGCCAGGTTGTCGGCTCGATGCCACGGAAGACGCGCCAGAGCGTGCGGCGGATATTCGTATCGACCGTCGCAACCTGCGCCCCGAAGGCGAACGCAGCCACTGCGCCCGCTGTGTAGCGCCCGACGCCCTTGAGCCTGAGCAGGTCGTCGAGCGCGGCGGGCAACTCGCCAGCAAAGTCGCGCTGCGCCTGCCGCGCAATCGCTTGCAGGCGTACCGCGCGCATGTTGTAGCCCAGCCCGGCCCACTCGCGAATGACCTCAGCCGTGGGCGCATCGGCCAGCGCCGCCAGTGTCGGAAAGCGCGCGAGAAACGCCAGATACTTCGGGATGACGCGATCCACCTGTGTCTGCTGCAACATGACCTCGGAGACGAGGATGGCGTAGGGGTCGCGGGTGGCGCGCCAGGGCAGGCCAGCGCGTCCCTCACGCGCATACCACTCCAACAGTGACGTCTGCGCGTGAGCGCGTTTGCCATCGTCGGCCATGGGCGCAGTGAGGGCGGCGTGTTGGTGTTCGTCGCCAGCTCGTCGCTGACTCATTCTGGAGAGCGCATGCTGATTGGTCACATGAGCAGTGTATCACGCTGAGATGTCTGCCTGAGCGATGCTGGCCCTGCCCACGGCGCGCTAGACCTCGTCCACATGCGTCTGTGGGCTGGCGGCGTCGGGCGCATCGGGCGCGCTGGCGGCGTCATCGGTGGGCGTCTCGGCTGGCTCCTCGATGATGCGGATGTGCGTGCGGTCGCGCCGACTGCCATCATTGGCGCCATGTGAGAGCAGCCCACCACTGGCGCGCCGCCCGCTCTCCCCGGCGATGTCGCGCGCGACGGCCTGGAAGAAGCGGCTGACACGATTCCAGCGCGGCGGGAAGGTATCGGCCCAGAAGCGCTCCTCGCCCATGCGACCCACTGCGACCGCCTCATAGGCGCGGCCTGCGAAGCCGTACTCGATGCGCGTGATCGGCGTCCGCACGAGCAGCAGACGGCGCGAGAGCACGCGCCGCTCGCCCGCGCCCGGTGTGGCCGAGGTAGCGGCGTTGGTTGCGCTGGCCGCCTGCTCCTCGGCGGGTCGTTCATCATAGGCGCGCTTCAACGCCAGCGCCTCTGTCCAGACGCGCTCAGGCACACCGCTAGGGGTCGGGCCGCTCAACGCTGATTCGGCGCCCTCCCAGACCTGCTCGCCTGCGCTGCGTCGCAGCATTTGGTCTGTGGCCCAGCTTGCCGCTTCAGGATCGGTCGGCGCCAGGATGCGCGTGCGAATGCGTGTATCGAAGCGGCGCACGATCTGGCGCTGGCGAATCACCTGGCCAGAGCCAGCGCAGGCGGGGCAGGCTTCGTACTCCGTGCCGTGGCAGACCGCGCAGACGACCTTCCCGTTGTTGCAGACGCATGGGATGGCGCCATTCACGCAGTCTGGGCAGGCGATGGTCTTGCCGGAGGCAGGCGCGACGGGCGCCCAGTCGGCGGATGGCGGCAGCGGCGCGCCGTAGTCCTGTCGTAGCCGCTCGGAGAGATCAGCCAGACGCTCGACGGCGCTCTGCGCGAACCGCTCGGCGTGCACCTGCACATAGCTCTTGGCTGCCCGCGCGTGGCGTTCCGCCGCAGGATCGGCGATGCGCCCGCGACCACGGCAGCGCACACAGACCTTGCTGCTACGGCCACGGCACTCCGGGCAGGGGGTCATGCCCTTGCCCTCGCAGTGGGCGCAGGGCCGATGCCCCGACCCATGGCAGCGTTCGCAGGCGCCGCGCATGGCCGAGCCGGGAATCGGCTCGCGCCGCTCACCGGCCTCGATCTCTGGCGCGGAGGGGAACGTGTAGTCCCAGACCGGCAGGATGGCGCTGGGCGCGGTTGGCTGCGTTCCCGTATACGGCTCGGTGGTATCCGTCAGGCTACGCGCCTCGCCGCGCTCGCGCAGCTCCACGCGCCAGATGTCGGCGTCCTTCAGCGAGATATGCGACATCGCCAGCGGCAAGTCAGGGTCTACGAGGAAGTCGCGCTTGACCCAGCGACGCATCAACGCTCGCGCGCGCAACTCGTTGGGGTGCGGGTCGGTCGTGGCGGCGACCGGGGCAGCCTCGGCGCCATCGTTCCAGAGGGTGGCGGCATGCTCCGCCGCCTGGCGTACACGCTCGCCTAGCTCACCCACATTCTCGCGGAAGATACGCACCAACTCGCGGCCCTGGCGTTCGAGTTCGTCGGAGAGGTCTTCATATACCTGCTGATATGGATCGGTCTGCGCGTTGGCCGCCTGCCGTCGCTCACGTCGTTCGTTCAGGTCCACCGGATCGGGCAGAGCGCCTTGATCGCGCAAGTCGTTCTTATCGTCTGTTCGCTCGCCATCGTCGGACATAACACTGCCTCCCAGGACCTGGTGATGTGTAGCATGAGTTGACTGGACTATGTATCGGTCTGCGGAGGCGCGTGGGAATCTATGGCGCTCTCATCGCTCGCCGGCTCAGGCGGAAACATCGTTGGCGCGTTCCACATGACGCCAGAACTTGTACGCCTCACGCCCTTGCGCGGTTGCGCGCGGCGGGATATCCGCTGGGGTCGCTCGGTCATGCGTATGGCGTCCGCAGGGCGATCCTCCGGGGAGTCTGAGAGCGCGTCAGCCTGGGCGCGTTCTGGGGTCAGCGCCTCGGCGGCAAAGAGTGAGGCACGCGAGATGACCAGCCCCGCCCGCGCGGCTAACGCTTCGAGTGTGGCCTCCGCCAGTTCTCCCAGCGGTGAAGCGGCAGAGGCGGCGATGATCAGCTCTGAGAGCGCGCGTCCCAGCGTGGTGAGTGGCATGCGCCCGCCAGCCACTTCGACATGCGCGCGCATCGCATCGGCGAGTGTGTCGAGCCAGGCAGGCGCGCAGAGGCCCAGCCCTTCCACCCATTCTGGCGCAGGCATATCCAGAGCGGCGGCGCGCTGGCTGAGCGCGCTCACCGCGCTCGAAACTTCGTCGCGACTGTAGCTATGCAGCGCCGCCTGCGCCTCCACTGGCCCAATCTGCCCGCGCCGCGCAACCTCGCCCAGCAGAGCGGGCAGATCGAGCGCCGCCAGCCGCGCGGGGAAGTCATCATAGGCGCGCAGCAGCGTGGCGAGCAGCGCTGGGGCGCTTATTTGCTCGTCGCGATACCACAGGAAGGGGTAACGTTGCTCCAGCGCGCCAAACTCTGCGCGCGCCGTCTCAGGGGCCACCACTACCAGCGGCAGCGCGCCGCCGAGGGCAAGCAGCTTGCGCGCCTTGCGTTCGCGATAGCCGGGGCGCCAGTAGCCCGCGACCTCCAGATAGACGCGGCGCTGGTCGCGGGTCAGGGCGAAGTCCGGCACGAGGATCGTCTCGCCAACGAGCAATGGCTCCGGCTCGCGCTCCAACCGCCAGCCCGCCGCTTCGCCTGCGCGCTCCAGCGCGGTGAAGTCCTCGTACAGGCGTCGTTCCAGCAGCGAGTCGAAGGCGACATCGGCCTCGATGGCTTCGGCAGACTCGGCCAGTGTCTCCGTGCGCAGCAGTCGCAGCAGGCGGTCATCGAGTGTGAAGCTGAAGCGATTGCCACGCAGGTAGACGGTGGCCCAGCCGCTGAGCGCGCCATGCAACGCCCCAGCGCCCGCCGTGCGCCGATAGCCCAACAACGCGCGGCACAGGCGCGCCAGCCGCTCGCCATACTGATTGGGCGCGCCCATCAACTCCTGTGGGCCATAGAGCGTGATGATGATGGGCAGCGCCGCCGCATCGAGTGAGCGTGGGCCAGGCTGGGTGTAGCTGGCTCGCCGCTCCGCCACCAGCGCGCGACGCGGCTCCAGCTCCGCCGGCTCGGCTGGCGCCAGATCAGGGAAGCCATGCTCGAAGGCGACATCGTAGTTGACACCCATGCGCCGCGCGAGGAAGCAGACGCGCTTGACGACTGCGCCGAGTCCGCCACCAGAGCCTTGCGCCGCCTCTGGTGGTATGCGCCACTCCACCTGTGCGGCGCTCGCCAGCAGCGCCTCGACCGCCCGCTGGTTGTAGCGCGCCGCCAGTTCCGCCGCGTCGGGCTGATGTTTGCGCCAGGCGGCGCAGCCGCGCCTCACGCGCGTTGTCCAGCGCGAGCAGCGCATCGAGCGTGGCGCGTGAGATGTCCAGCGTGGCGGCGAATGCGTTCAGGCGCGACTCGCGCTCGGCGCTGGGCAAATAGCCGCCAGCGGTCGCCTGGGCGAAGTCATAGAGCGCCAGCCGCAGCGCCGCAGACGAGGCCACGCCGCGCTGGGCGAGCGCCGCCGCCTCGGCCACGGTCGCCGCGCCGGGCCATGCCTCGCTCTGCCAGCCATACCAATCGCTCAGGCAGATGCTCAGGCTGCGCGCCAGCCGATAGTCGCCGACCAGCTCGGCTGGCCGATCCACCGGGAAGTCGGCGCGTCGCTGCCCCAGCGTGGCCTCGTAGAGCGCGATGAGCGCGGTGAGTTCGTCGCTCAGGTCATGTGGGCGCAGCAAGCGCGGCGTGAGATAGACACGCCCATCGCGTCGCGAGAAGGTCTTGGGAACATCGGCCAGCGCCAATCGCATTTGTCTATCACTCCCGCGCACGTCGCCGCTTGGCCACGTCTTCCTCGGTTGTGCCCTCGGTGACGAATTCATAGAGGGTAGCGCGGGTCGCCTTGGGCCGCAACACCCGTCCTAGCCGCTGGATGTACTCGCGGCGCGTAGCGTTGCCGCTGACGATGACCGCGACCCCGCAATCAGGGATGTCCACGCCTTCATTCAGCACACGCCCCGTCACGAGCTTGGTGAAGCGCCCCGACCGGAATCCTTCCAGAATCAACCTGCGCTCCTCGGCGGCGGTCAGATGGGTGATCTGTGGGATGGCGAAGCGATCGCTGACCTCGGCGACGAGCTGGTTGTATTCGCTGAAGACCAGCACACGCTCATCGCTGTGACGCGCAAAGATGTCTTCGAGCAGCGCCAGCTTGGCAGGCGCGTTGAGCGCGAGCGAGCGTGATTCGCGCCACGCGAGCATCGCCTCGCGCGCTTCGGGGTCGCGAGCGCTGGCCCAGAGCACCTTGCGCTGAAAGTCTTCGGGCGACGTGATCGCCAGCCGTCGTCGGCTGATGAAGCCGCGATAGGTCGCACGGGCGGCGTCGTAGCGCGCGCGGTCGCTCGCGGAGAGGGCTGCGGCGATCCGCTCGACGGTGTACTCGGCCAGGTAGCGCGCGGCGGCAAGCTCTTCGGGATGGCGGCGGTAAACTTCTGGGCCAATCAGACGCTCCAGCGCCAGGTGTTCCTGGTCGGCACGCTCCGGGGTTGCGCTCAGGCCGAGCCGCAGCGGCGTGAAGGCGCCCTCGGCGATCTGGCGATAGGTCGGCGCGGGCAGATGGTGGCACTCATCGAAGATCAGCAGGCCAAAGTGTCGCAGCACATCGGGGCGCAACTGCGCGGACTCATAGGTGATGATCGTGATCGGGGCGATGTCGTGGTCGCCGCCACCAAAGACGCCGATGGCGTCGTCGGGCGCGTCGAGCGCGTCCGCCAGCGCACGGCGCCACTGCCCGAGCAGGTCAATCGTCGGCACGACGACCAGCGTCCACAGGCTCAGATCGGCGATGGCGAGCGCGCCGAGGTAGGTCTTGCCTGCGCCGGTTGGCAAGATCACCAGGCCACGGCTGCCAGCGGCGCGCCACGCGACCAGCGCCTCTTCCTGATAGGGGCGCGCGGTCAGCGTCGGGCGCGGCGTGAAGGGCAGCGCGGGCTGCGCGTCGAAGGCGACGCTGAGCGGATGCGCGCCCCAGGCCAGCAGCGCGGCTTTGATCGTCGCGAAGTCGATGGGGTGGAAGCGCAGGAACGCGCCACGACGGTCGCGGCTCAGCTTTCCGCCGAGGCGCGCCGCCTCGCGTGGCCCCAGCAATGCCCGCGCCAGCGCAGCAGCATCCAGCCCGGCCAGCGCGCTCGGCGGGATGATCGCCAGATCGCGCCCGCGCCACTCCAGCGTCACTGGCTCGGCTACTGGCTCGGCTGCGTGCGCCGCCACAGCATCGGCCTGTGTATCGGGATCGCCCATAGCGCCTTCCACAACTCTTCCTCCGCCGACAGATCACCTGTTGTTCGTAGTGTATTCTATGCGATATGCGCGAGAACGGGAGCCAGGCAGGCCATGTTACGCAGTGGGCTGGCAAGACGGCGCGCAATCTGATACCCTATGGGCGCCGGGGACAGCGGCGCGCGTCCATCTGTGGGCGCTCGGCTACTGCGACATCTGCGGCGCGACACGCCATCGTAACGCGCAAAAGGGGATACGAGTATGGCGACACAACAGGAGCGCGAGGCGTTCTTGCGCGGCTGGCGCGCAGCCATGGAAGAGGCGCTGGCGGTGCTCGCGACGGAAGCCAGTGAGTGGCGCGAGGAAGAGGCGGAGGCGTCGGAGTCAGGCGCATACAAGTTGCCAGGGAGTTTCGCGCTGGATGAGGTGCAGGGGTCGTTTCGTGGGCGACAGGAACTGCTCGCCTGGATCACGCAGATCGGGCCAGCGGCGAGCAAAGGAAATGATCCAGACCTGGCGCGCGCGCTCGACGCGCTGATCGAGCAGAGCGCGACCGACGCGGATCGCACGCTGCTCGGGCTGACGCCGATGCCGCCAGAGAGCGCGCCTGACGGTGAGCCAAAGTAGCGTCACGCCCACTGGCAGGTGGCGCGGGCGCTACGATTCTCGCCAGCCAACCGGCCAGCCGATCGCCTCATCTGTCGCCGCGCGCAGTGGCAGGTCGTCGAAGCATTGATTCACGCTGGAGCCGAAAACGCTGATGTCTGCCCCGTAGACGTGCAGCGAGATGGCGAGTTCGGAGCCTGCGTTGCGCACCTGATGAATATTCTCCTCTGGCGGGGTCAGGCGCGAAATATCTCCTGGCGCGACCAGCGCATCGGAGACTGACGCCAACCAGCGCTGGCCGTCATCGTCTTGCCGCAGACTGAAGCGTTGCTCCCGTTCGACGCCTTCCAGCACGCCAACCACACACCAGCAGATGTGATCGTGAATCGGCGTCATCTGCCCCGGCAGCCAGATCAGCGCGAGCACTGAGAAGCGGCGGCTGGGCGCGACGGTGAGCAGATGTGAATGGTAGTGGTCGGGCCAGGGAATGCGGTCTTCAGGCGTCAGCAGATCGGGGCTGGCCAGGAGGGCCGCGAGGCGACGCTCGACCTCAGCCACAACGACGTCAGCATCACGGTCGCTCGCATGGGCGTCGAGCGTGCGTTCGATATCGGCGACAAACGCCTGAACGGGGGCTGTTGGGAGATGTGTGGCGACGGAGTGCTGCATGTCATACCTCCTCAAGCGCATCAGACACGTTCTCATCACGGGTAGGCGCCACGGCGCGCCATCGCAGGTCATGCGCGCGTCTGTCTGCCTGTACTGTAACATGCCATGCTGAAAAGGTTCTGAACGCGCGCTGAACATTCCCTGACGGCGTCGCCCTGCACGCCAACGCGCCGCCGCTTGCCACAGGAGCGGCAAGCGGCGGCGCGTCGAGATTCTCCGCGCTACACGGCTGGAATACCCGGCCCCGGGTTCGTAGGCGCAGGCTCGGTTGAGGCTGTCGAAGTGATGGGTCGCTGCGACTGCCCAGGTGGTGGCGCCTGGAAAGATGTCTGCTGCTGCCCATAGGGGGCCAGCCCATAGCGCTCCGGGAGCGTCAACTGCACAAAGACGCCGCCCAGCGCAATGACGAGGTAGACCAGAGTCCAGAGCCACGATGTTCGGATGAATGCGCCGACGAGGCCATAGTTCAGCGATTCGAGCGGAATCCGACCCAGCGCAAGGAAGATTCCCGACAGGATCATGCTGGCCCCGGCAAGCGCAGTGAGCGCCACGATGAAGGCCTTGGGCAGATTGAGCAGGATGACCGCAGCAGTCAGCGCCACCGCTACGATCACTCCGACGATGAAGTGAAAGAAGCCAGAACTGACGCCAAGCCCGGTCATGAACCCAACCCCAAGCTCATAGCCAACGGTCGCGGCCAGGACGACGATTGCCGCGTAGTAGAAGAAGTAGGCTACCACCGCGAACAACACGCCGAAGACAAAGCCGAAGACCCAGCTACTAATCGTGGCCAGAAAGCGACCGCCGAAGAGTTCCTGGATCGCCTGGGCAGTGACCAGGAATCCAGCGAGAAAGGCCCAGATTGGCAGCAAAAGCACGAAGAGCCTGAAACCCGCGAAGCAGGTGACCAGGCCAAACAAGATCGCCAGCAGGGCCACGATGACAGTTTGGAAAAACATGAGACAACACCCCTCCTACTGCACGGGAAACACCGCGTTGATGAGCAACGCCCATCTTCGATTCACGTGCGGCTGCTACGCAATCGCCGCGCCATTCACGCCGCGAACAGATGGGTTTGCGCGCGATGCGCAGTTTTATCGATGGCTGGGGAGATGGCCGCGCGGTCGGCCATGGGCGACCGGCCGCGCGTGGGACTGCGAGACGCTGGCAGGCCGTGAAGATGGACAGCCTGCTCAACATCCCAAATATGCCGCAATGTGCGCGCAGGCTACTCGCGCGCAATCATGGCGGCAGCCTGGCGTTCGAGGTCAACATACGGCTCGCCGCTCACATCCACCGCGACCATCTTGATCGTGCCGCCAGTGAAGCGCCAGGGCCGTTCGCCTGCATAGTCGTCGGTCACGGCGACCTCGTTACGCCCAACAGTCACTCCGCAACCGGAGATGCCGAAATCGCCAGGCTGAATCTTGATGCGCGCCTCGCCAATCTTCTTATCCCCTACGTAGAGCGACAGCATGCCTGTCGCCGTGCCGGGCGCCGCCTCACCGTCCTTGTTGAACGACGCCGACAAGATCAGATTCTCGCCCACGGGCACATCTACGTCGGCGACGACTCGCTGCTCGATCATGCCAACGAAATTGTTGACATAGCACAGTCGGTTGTTCTTCATGTACAGGGCATGGCCGCCGAAACGCGATCCCTGGGCAAACAGCACCCCCTGCGCGCCAGGCGCGGGAATGTCTACGACAGCCCCAATCGCGAACGAGCGGTTGCGCACGTTGACCGCCTGCGTCGAAGGGACGGCGGCGACATCGGGATAGTAGCGATAGCGGCTCTGAGGTTTGGTCAACTGCGGCCGCGGCGTAAGGAAGATCTCGAGCGCTGAGCGGTCGTCGAGCGGGAATGCGCCATTTGCTCCCGCCTCGGCGAACCACAGATTCACCAGCTCGCGCAGTTTCTCTGGTTGCGCAGCCGCCAGGTTGTGGATCTCTGACCGATCAGTGTCGGTATGATAGAGTTCCCACTCATCGTCGTTAAAGTGGCTCCATCCGCTAATCGTGGGATGGGTCGTCACGGCTTTCCAGCCTGCATGCCAGATGCCGCGTGAGCCGAGCATTGCGTAGAACTGTGTCTGTCGCTTCGTCGTCGCATGCGCATCGTCGAAGCTGTAGCGCATGCTCACACCGTCGAGCAGGCTCTGCGTGTGCCCTTTGATCGTCGCCGGAGCCGTGACTCCCAGCACATCGAGAATCGTCGGGACGAGGTCAATCGCGTGGTGATACTGATCCCGTATCTGGCCTCGGCTGTGAATGCCACTTGGCCAGGAGAAGATGCAGGGGTCGTTCGTTCCACCGTTGAACTCGTAGCGTTTCCACATCTTGAACGGCGTGTTGAACGCCATCGCCCAGCCATTTGGATAGTGGTTGTAGGTCTTCGGGCTGCCGAGGTCATCGAGCAGCGCCAGATTCTCCGCGATGCTGTCTGGAATCCCGTTGAACAGCTTGTTCTCATTCACCGAGCCGTTTGGGCCTCCCTCACCGCTCGCGCCGTTGTCCGACACGAGTATTACCAGGGTGTTCTCGCGCTGCCCGGTCTCCTCCAGATAGTCGAGCAGCCGCCCGATGTGGTGGTCGACATGGGCGAGGAACCCGGCATAGACCTCGGCCATGCGCGCGAACAATCGCTGTTCTTCGCTGGACAACGAGTCCCAGGAGCGCGTGTAGTCCGTCTCTGGGAACGGCTTGCCGTCAGGTCCGGTGCGTGTCTGAGGTGTACCGATGGGGTTGATCGGCGGCAACTCGGTGTCCGCCGGAACAAGACCCATCTGCTTTTGGCGCGCGAGTGTCTGGGCGCGCATAGCCTCGTAGCCCATGTCAAAGTGGCCGCGATACTTGTCGATCCACTCGCGCGGCGCCTGGTGTGGCGCGTGGCAGGCGCCGGGCGCGTAGTAGAGGAGGAACGGCTTGTCGGGCGCGACGGCCTTCGCATCCTTGATGAACTCAAGCGCCTTGTCGGTGATGTCGTCGGTGAAGTGGTAACCCTGCTCAGGCGACGTTGGCTGCTCGACAGGGTGATTGTCGTAGACCAGATCCGGGTACCACTGGTTCGTTTCGGCGCCAAGGAAGCCGTAGAAGCGCTCGAAGCCGCGCCCGCTGGGCCAGTTACGGCGCGTCGAAGCGAGGTTCATCTCATCGGTTGGGCACAGGTGCCATTTGCCTACGATATAGGTATTCCATCCCTTTTCACCGAGAATCTCGGAGATCATGCCGTTCTCCGGAGGGATGGTGCCGCTGGCGTTGGGGAAGCCGATGGCCGCCTCGGTGATGCAGGCCATGCTGTTGCGGGTGTGGTTGCGGCCCGTCAGCAGGCATGAGCGTGTCGGCGAGCAGAGCGCCGTTGTGTGAAACTGCGTGTAACGGACGCCATCAGCGGCAATCCGGTCGATGTTGGGTGTTTCGACGGGGCCGCCATAGCAGCCCGCCGCCGAGAATCCCACGTCGTCCAGGACGATATACAGAACATTGGGCGCGCCCTCGGGCGCCTTGGCTGGCTCGAATGGCTCCCAGTCGGGCTGCGAATCGCGGATGTCGAGGTTGATTGTGCCTTTGAATGGCTTGGCCATCGGCGTGCTGCTCCTTCCTCTCGCGCAAAATCCTGGCGCTCGGAGGCTGTTGGGACCTGTCTATTGCGCCACTTCCACATATCCATCCTCGTCGCGCACAATCGTCCAGCCTCCGCTAGGAATGGTATCCGCCGCGCCGTCACTGGGCACTATGCGTGTAGCGGGTTCATGGCGCTAGTGTTCCGCTGAACCATCGAAGAGTCTTGCGACTACCCTGGGAGTGAGCGCCTGCTGCCAATGCTGCGCTCCAATCGCCATGAATCTTGCATACATGGACTGGCGGTTGCAATGGCTCCCCCGCGCAACCAGCTCAAACGGTACGCGGGGACGCCATTGGACGATGGTGACCTACGCTGTGACGACGCGCGCGATTGTCGCGCGCCGACTTGCGTCAGTGAGCGGGCTGGCCAGGCAAATGGCTAGCGAGTCGGATGGGCCATCATGTCCAGCGCGACGGTCGCCGCCAGGATGACCACATCATTCTGGCCTGGGTCAATCTCGACGCCATAGGTGTCGGCCACGCGGAACCACTTCTTCGAGACCTCGGCCACCTTGTGGCCACCCGCTTCCATCTGGTATTCATGATCGAGAAGGTTGCCTTGAATCTCCAGATCAGGCCCGTCGCCTACTTTTACTGTCCAGCGCTCGCGCACTGGCGTTATCAGCGCCTTCTTGACGGTAGCGAGCGTTTCGCCGTTTGGCCCCTCGATCTCCATCGTGTCTTTTACCCGCATGACGCGCTGCTGTATCTTTGCAAGCTCTTGTCCGTGTGGGTCCTCAAAGATCAAGGTGTCGCGCGCGCGTAGCGCCTTGCCGTTCACATGGAACGCGCGCTCACCACGATCATTGTCGATGTTGTAGTCGTCCCCAATCGAGACCATTCGCTGGCGCATCTGATAGCGGATAGCGTCGCCGCCTCTGCCAAAGGTCGCATGCTCATCCTGGCGCTCCTCGCGCCGGTCCTGTCTGCGTCCACGAAACATGTCGTAACTCCTTCCTGGACTCCAATTCGACCCCCGAAAAGGGCCTGAAGACACCGTCCTGCTAGCTGTGGGGCAATAGCGACAGCGTAATCCACGGGGAAATATGAGCGCCCCCCACGCTGGTGGAGTCGTTATGGGGAGTATTCGCCCGTCCATAGAGGGAGGTGTGCGCTGCGCGGAGGGGCCGCAGGCGCGGCAAGGCGCGGCAAGGCGCGGGACACGCTCTGGAGTATCGAGCATGGGCATGCGGTGAAAGCGTTATGCAGGGTGGGAGGGACAAGGCGCGGCCACGTCGCCGCGCGTCGTGGCTCTACGCGCCCTGCCGCTCCGCAGCGGGCTGGGCGTCGTCGTCAAAGGCGAGCAGGGTGTCTGAGCGCAGACCCAGCCGCAGTGTCTCAAGCCCAATCACGTCGGCGGGAGCGATATTCGCCAGATTGACGTTGGCGCCCATGCGGCGAATGAAATACGTCTGCTGATCTTTGCGCGGCGCTTCAAAGATGAGTCGGGTGGTGTCCAATCCTGACGCAAGCATCTCCTCGATCAGCCCGTAGCGCACTTCACCATCGGGGCGGAAGATGCCACTCGTCCCACTTTCGCGCGCCTCGGTGATGACGAGCTCGGCCCCTGCTGCCAGGTCCTCGCGGATGTAGTCAATCCACTGCCCGGGATGGAGCTTGAGCGAGCGCTCGCTGTCTTTGTAGCCAACCTCACTCAGCACATGGAAGTCGCGGGCGAAACGCGCGATGTACTCGGACTTATCGTGATTGGACAGCGCGATGGAGCCATTCGATATCTCGACATACGGGCATCTGTAGTGCTGGCAATAGTCCCTGTATGCCTCGGTTTGTCCTTGCGCCAGAAACTTCTCGAACAAGGTTCCACCGAAGTAATAGGCGATGCCGCGCTCATTCAGGCAGGCGATTTTGCGGTCGAGGGCGTCTGTGACAACGGATGTGCCCCAGCCAAACTTGACGAAATCGATCAATTCGCTGCCGCCGTCGATCACATCTTCGAAGTAGCGCGGCGGGATTCCGTTGTCAATCACAAGCGTCAGGCCGCGTGTGCGGGGCTTGACGGGGCGCTCAGGGAGCGCAAGCGCGCTGGTGTTCATGGTGCGGGTGTCTCCTGTCCGATGCAGAGGCGCATGCCGTGGCGTGCGCGAATGGCGGCTTTATGTCAGCCGTCCGGGCCAAACCACAGGGCGCAAGCTCATGCCGGTGAGTGTTGAGCAAACAACCATGCGAGAAACGTGGTGTTGCTGTAGACCTGGACCCAGATTTGATGCGTGGCGGTCGGGAATATGGTGAAACGAGGGTCGCCTCCTGCCGCAGTGATCGCGTTAATCATGTCCTGCGAGCCGGAGATCGGCACTGTCGTATCGAGCGCGCCGTGAAAGTCCCAGATGGGCAGTTGCGCCAGTGCGCTCGCCTGCGAGGGATCGCCCGCGCCCGAAACTGGCGCCGCTGCGGCGAAGTCTTGCGGCCAGCGCTCGATGGCGTCCCACGTCCCATAACCACCCATCGAGATGCCGGTGACGTAGACCTGGTGAGTGTTCACAGCCGAGGCGTACTCGGCCAGCGTCTGCTCCATGATCTCGTGCGCGAGCGTGAGCGATGGCGTCGGCGTGGGCGCCAGGGTATATGACCCCTGTTTGGCGGGAACATTCACCCAGCGATTTGAGCCGACGATCTGCGGCACGATGACGAAACTCGGCCACTTCGCCTGCACTGTTGGCGAAGTCCACAGGCGCACATAGGGGGTATTGGCGATCTTGGAACGGTTCTGGGCGGCGCTTGCCGCCGGGTTGGCGCGCTCACCACCGCCATGCAGCAGCAGAACGACCGGGTAGCGCGTAGCGCCGCCTGTTGTGTCGCCCGCGAGAACAGCAGGCGGGATGTACAGGTAGTAGACCATGGTCGCTCCGCTGGAATCGGTGTACTGGCGTGTGACGTAGCCCTGTACCTCTAGCGGCGCGGCGACAGTTTGCTGGCCCATGTGGCGCGCGTCTGCTGTGGCGTCCTCTGGCCCAGCGATCTGTGTAGCGCTGCCTTTTGAGCGCCGTGTCGCCTGCGCAGGCCGTGCGCTGCCACTGAGCGCCGAGGTCATGGCGATTGCCCCGGTCGCTATGCAGAGGATGACCCACAGGCGCCGCTTGAGTGGCCACGATGCGCCTGGGCGTCTGGCCCAGCGTGTTATTCGTCGCATGTCGTGTTCTCGCTGGCGCGACGGCGCTCATGAGCGCCCAGGTTTGGTGTATTGGCGATCAGTGATCGGTCAACCGGCGCCACACTGGTGTATCCCGCCAGCCGCAGCGCAAGCGTCAGTTCGTCACGTAGGATGTGCAAGATAGCGCGTACCCCTTCCTCTCCATCTACGGCCAATCCCCAGATGATCGGGCGGCCAATCAGCACCGCTTGCGCGCCAAGCGCCAGCGCGCGCAGGATATCTACACCACGCCTGATGCCTCCGTCTACGTAGACCTCACAGCGTCCGTCAACCGCAGCGACTACCTCGGGCAGCGCGTAGCGCGTGGGGAGCGTGCCATCGAGCTGTCGGCCACCGTGGTTCGAGACGGCGATGCCGTCCACGCCCGCCGCGACCGCGAGCCGCGCATCCTCCGCTGTGAGGATGCCTTTCAACACAATCGGCAGCGTGGTGTGTGCGCGCAGCCAGGCGATGGTATCCCAGGTGAGCGGCAACCGCTGCCCACGGGTCTGCCAGTTCACTTGTGGCGCCTGAGTGAAATTGCCGAAACTCACCGCAGGTGGCGGCGCGAACTGATGTCGGCGGTCACGCTCCCGGTTGCCGATGAATGGCGCATCCACCGTTAGCACCAGCGCCCGATAGCCTGCGCGCTCGACGCGACGGAGCAGGTCTTCGTTGAATGCGGCGTCGGGATAGAGGTAAAGCTGAAACCAGAGTAGAGCCGACTGACGTGTGTCTGTCGCCGCTGCGGCGATCTCCTCCAGACTGCGCGATGAGAGCGTGCTGGCGACCATCATGACGCCAGCGTCGCTTGCGCCACGCGCGGTCGCCCGCTCGGCGTCGGCGTGGACGAGCGCCTGGAGCGACATCGGCGCGACCATCGCCGGGAACGCCAGAGGCGCGCCGAGCGCCGTGGTAGCGGTGTCGCAGTGTGTGACATCTCGGAGCGCGCGCGGGCGCAGCCAGACATCGCCCCATGCGCGCTCATTCGCCCGCAGCGTCCGTTCGTCCTCACTCCCCTGCGCGTAAGTATCCCATACCTGCGGGTCCATGGCGGCCTGGGCCAGCGTGGCATAGTCGCGGAGATTTATCGGCGGTGTTGTGTGTTTCGTCGTCACTCACGACTCTCCTCTGTGCGCGCCCGCGAGATCGCCGCGTGAGTCAGCGTCATCAGGCTCTGGCGCCTCGGCGTTTTCGGGCGCCCTCCGGTAGTGGGAGGCGCGCTCAGGCTGTGGTCGCGTGGATGGCCGCATGGGACGTGTCGCAATCGCCAGCGCCCGACGCCGCGCTGCGGATCCATCGAATGCGCCTGCTGGCGCGATGCGCGAATCGGCGCTATTTCGCCACTGTTTCCACTCTGCGAGCCAGCGCGTGAGCCAGCGGGGAGTGGGGGCAGGCCGACCCATGAAGCGACTGAGCACAGGAGTCTTGAGCAGCGCGATGGTCAGGCCAACTGAGCAGACTGCGGTAAGCGCCCAGAGCAGCGCGACGATCAGCGCGACAGGAAGCCTCGTGCGGAGCGGCGGCACGACCACGGCGAGCGCGATGCCCAGAAACAACGGGTGGACGAGGTACACCCCAAACGCGGCATCGGAGAGCTGGCTCCAGGCGCGCTCGACACGGCGCGCATTGCGCCGTGCCGTCCGCTGGGCCAGGATGAGCGCCAGCCAGAAGAGGAAGGCAATCGCACCGAGGCTATAGGGCGCCATCATCGGTTGCAACACCGCGACCGCATCACTCAGCGGGATGTGGAGCGCCAGCGCCTGAATGAGGAAGTTCGCCTCCAGCGCCACCAGACCGATGACGCCTGCGCCGATCACCCAGCCGCCGTTACGCAGCAAGAACGCTTTGATCTGCGGCAGATGCAGGGCGGTGAATGCGCCGAGTACGAAGTAAAATTGATAGACCAGCACAAAGCGGTCAAGAAACGGATTGAGGAATGTGGTGATCGCTGGTGGCAGTGACGCCGCTGGCAGCGCCTGATGGTCCAGAAAGAGGATGACCACTTCGAGGACAAAGCTCACAGCGAGAGTGGTCCACAGGTGACGGGCCAGACGTGGCAAGAGGCGCAGAAACCAGGGGAAGATGAGATAGAACTCCAGCGTGAGCAGGATGTAATAGAGCTGGTAGGAGGCGCTGCCAGTCAGAATCGCCGCCAACGCGGTCACGATGAATCCGCCGATGGATGTTGGGTGTTGATAGGCGATGACGTAGATCACACTCCAGACGCTATAGGGGAGCAGCACGCCAAGAGCGCGCCGCCGCCAGAATCGCCCGGTGTGGAACGGTTTGCCGTAGTAGACATACACCAGCGCGAGCGCCGTCACGAACATGAAGACTTCGCGCGTGAAATGGAAGGTTGTGACGAACGCATCCTGGAGTGTCAGCGCGCCAGGCGTTGAATCCAGAAACGTGGAGTTTCCCAGGGTATGCACCGCTACGACTGAGAGCGCGGTGATGATGCGTAGTCGATCTAGCTCGCTCAGATGCGGCTTGCGCATGGTCGGCTGTGAACGCGCTACGTGTGTTTCGGTCATAGTGGTGTTCATGCTCTGCACTGCTCTACTTCGTTGCCCCGTGGAAAGTGAGCGCCGCTTGCGGCTTTGGCGCGCTCATCGCACATGCTGCGCCTTTCTCAGCGGCCTCGACGCTCTGTCGCGCGCGCCGTCTTCGCGTGCGGTTCGGCGCGACATGAAAGGATGCTGTGCGCCATTTGCCACCGCTGCCTGCGCTGGGGCGCCCACTGACGCTACAGCCTCCAAAAGCGGCGGTGGCTCCTGCTGCGCCCACCGTGCGCGTAGACGCGGACGATCGAGCTTGCCAGCGGCTGTACGCGGCATCGCGCGCAGGGGAATGATGAGTGATGGAAGCTTGTATTTCGCGAGGCGCTCGGCGCAGATCGCGCGCAGGCTCTCGCCAAGCTCGGCGGTCCACGGGTCGCGCAGGGTGACGCAGGCGATGATCCGCTCGCCATAGAGCGGGTCAGGGGCGCCGACGATAGCGGCCTCGGTCACGGCGGGATGGGCGAGCAGCGTCTCCTCGACTTCGCGCGGGGTGACGTTTTCGCCGCCGCGAATGATGATGTCGCGCAGCCGACCAGTCAGGAACAGATAACCATCCTCATCCTGGTAGCCAAGATCGCCGGTGCGAAACCACCCCTCGCAAAAAGCGCCTGCTCCACGGCCTTCCGCGTATGAGGCGATGATGTTCGGCCCTGCGACACAGACCTCGCCAATCATCCCCGGCGCTACATCCTTCAGTGACGTGTCGTCTCCCTGCGCTGGCAGGACGACGCGCAGCGAGACACCCGCTGGCAATCCGACGGAGCCGGGTTTGCGTTGGAGTGGCGGCGCCGGGTTCGCGCAGATCTGGCTCGCCGCCTCCGTTAGCCCATACGTCTCGATGACGGGTATGCGGAAGCGCTGCTCGAAGAGCCGCATGTGCGCGGCAGGCAACGGAGCCGACGCGCTACGCATGAAGCGCAGTGAAGCGGGAACACCGTCTGGCGCATCGGTATCGAGCAGCAGCGCGATGATGGTGGGAACGAGGCTCACCCAGGTCACATGATAGCGTTCGATCTGTGACCAGAACTGGCTGCGGCTAAACTGAGGCGCGATGATGACTGCGCTTCCAGTCATGAGTGACGCGCACAGGCTGACGACAGGCGCGTTGATGTGGAAAAAGGGCAGAGCGGTCAGGCCGCGATCCTGTGGCGTCAGGCCATGGCTGAGACGAATCTGCTCCGCCGTCCACGCGACCTGGCGCGCATGCAGCAGCACGCCCTTTGGCTCGCCGGTTGAGCCTGATGTGGTGAGGTAGACCTTGCCTGGTTTCGGCGTGAGCGCGGGGCTTGCAATGCTCTTGAGCGCAGCGCTGGGGAGTGGCGAACCATCCGCGCCCAGCCAGCGCTCGATGTCATGGCGTGTGATCAGGGTTGGCGCCTGCGCCTGCCCGGCAGTGGACGCCTTCAAGAGCGCCGTTTCAGTGTGGTCCGTTTCTTCCAGCAGCAGGAGGTCGGGCGGCATGCGTTTGAGCAACGCGGTGATCTCTGGCAAGGGGGCGGCGGTCGGTAGTGGGATGAGCGTGTGGCCGCCGGTGAGCGCGGCGATCCAGGTGACTGCGCTAAATAGGCCACCAGGCGCCTGAAGCGCGATGCGCCGTGGCTGGACTCCCAGGCGCTGGCGCAGAGCGAGCGTAGCGGCGAAGAACGCGCTGTAGGAGAGGGTGAGACCGCTCTCGGCCTCGATCACGCAGGGCGCGTCAGGGTGTGTGAGCGCCCACTCATAGAGGCGGCTGTAGAGGGCCAGATCGAGCGTCTCAATTGGCGCAATTGAACGGATTCCGCGAAGCGCTGCCACCAGAGATCACTTCCCTTCGTTGCTCAGCTTTTGCTCAGAGTGGACTGAGGGCGCGTCATCGCTAGCCAGAGCGTGAGCGGGGCTAAGCCGAGATATGCCAATATGCTGATATGCCGAAAGTCTAACAGGCGTTGCTGAACAGTTTGCGAACAGAAGCTTAATGTGACCTGAATACGCTAGGTTGTCATGCGCGCGTCGGGCGGTTGTCTGCGGGCGCGCAGCAGGCGCACGTTCTGGCCGAGCGTCAGAGGCGCTGCTCGCAGGCCTGGCCTGGCCTGAGCGCATGCAGCGCGAGCGCCAGCTTTACGGGCTTTCGCCCCCGCTGGATGAACGCCCGCTTGTCGCTCACGTTGATGAGAATCGCATGGGAAACCTCACACACGCCAGCTGACGTCGCATGAGGCATAGCCTTATGTATTGCTCAGAGCGCATAATTTCGTTGTAGTTGTAGAAGAGCATATCGTCATGGGGCGCCGGGCGCGCGCGTTTACGGTTGAGCGCATGATGCGGTGAGCCTATGTCTGGCCCAGGCCGCGCTGCACGGGCGTCGGCAGGGTAGGCCGGAGGGAGATTTCATGAGTGTTAGCAGCATGCCGCCGCCGTTGCGCGTGCTCGTCGTCGATGATGAGCCGCATATTGTCGAGTTTCTGCAAATGGGATTTGAGTATGAGGGGTTTGCTGTTTCAGTCGCCTATGACGCCGATGAAGCGCTCCAGCTTGCGCGCCAGGCGCCACACGACATCGCCATTCTCGATGTCATGCTTGGTGAGACGAGTGGGATAGAGGTCGCCCGTCGTCTGCGCGCCTCGGACGAGCTGGGCATCATCATGCTGTCGGCGCGTTCGTCCACGGCAGAGCGCATCGCCGGCCTCGATCTGGGCGCCGATGATTATGTTACGAAGCCGTTCGAGTTCAAGGAGCTTATGGCGCGCGTGCGGGCGGTGCTTCGTCGGCGCGGTAAGCCCGCGAATCACATCCTGGCCTTTGACGACATCGCATTGGACCGTGACGCGCACTGGGTCACGCGAGGCGAGCGGGTGGTTGACCTGACACCGCGAGAGTTTGAGTTGCTGGCGCTGTTTCTGGCGCATCCGCGTCAGGTGCTCTCGCGCGAGGTGATCTTCGCGCACGTCTGGGGATTCGATTACGATGGCGACCAGAACGTGTTAGAGGTCTTTGTGCGCCATCTCCGCGAAAAACTGGGCGATATGCCGACGCAGCCGCTGCATACCGTGCGAGGGATTGGCTATGCGCTCCGTTGAGCAGCGCGACCCGCCTGGCAAGGGACCGCGCCGGGCGACGAGCGCGCGCCGTGGCGTCAAGGCAGTGCTTGCCAGGACGCCGATGCGCGTGCGTCTGATGGCGCTGATCTTCGCACTGGTCGTGGTCATCGTCGGCGGGCTGGGCGCGCTCATCTCCATCTCCGAGGAGCAAACGCTGCTGACTACCCAGGCGGTCGCGCTGCGCAGTGAGACACGGCTGGCGGCGCAGAGCCTGCGCCGAAACTCGGTCAGGCCAGCGATAGCGGGCGCGTCTCTGTCCAGCGCCACTCAACCGCCTCCAGCTTCACTTACGATTCCGCTGCGGGTAGTCGCCTCGCGCTTGACGAACGCGGACACGGGTGTTGTCATCTGGGACGCCTCTGGCCAGATGCTGGTGACGAGCAAGCAGGTCGAGGCGTTCTCCGGGCAGGTGATTCCGAGCCTGGTCGAGCCATCCAGGTCAACCTTGCTACAAGCCTATGCGGTTGCGCCCGCAGATGACGCCTACACCATCGTTCGCGACGCGCAGGGGCGCAATCAGTTAGTGATCTTGTTGCCCCTCACCGATACGCTTACCCATGACACCGTTGCGGTGCTGCAAGTCAGCACACCGCTTCAACCCATCAACACTGCGGTGTCGCGCACACGCGCCATCGTGCTGGTGAGCATGCTGGTGGCGCTCGCAATCGCCGCCTTGCTCACGGTACCGTTGGTCAGCGCAGGCTTGCGGCCACTCGCGACGATGGAGCGCGCAAGTCGGCGGATCGCTGGCGGCGATCTCTCTTTGCGGCTGGAGGAGCCGCTGACGCAGGATGAACTGGGGCAACTCACGCGCTCATTCAACTCGATGGTGCAGCAGATGGAGACCACCTTCACCAGACAACGCCAGTTTGTCGCCGATGTGTCGCATGAACTGCGTACCCCCCTGACGGCGCTCAATGGTGAGCTGGAGATGCTCTTGCTCGGCGCGGATGGCGGGAATGTCGAAGGGGTGCGGCGGCTGGCGCGCGGCATGCACGCGGAGATTGGTCGGCTGGGCCGCCTGGTCGAAGACCTGCTGACGCTGGCGCAATTTGACGAGGGACAGGCGGAGCTGACGCTTCAGCCAGTGAATGTGGCGCAATTGATGCAGCAAGTCGCGCAGTATGGAAGCGCGCTGGCAAGTGGGCAGCACATCGAGATGGAGGTGTCGCCTGATCTCCCCGATATTACGGCTGACCCGGATCGCCTGCAACAGGCGCTCTTGAATCTGCTGGAGAATGCGCTCAAGTACACGCCGTCAGATGGCAGCATCCGTTTGTCTGCGCGCATGGCGGAAGAAGGCGCCAGCCAGACACTGCTGTTGCAAGTCGCCGACACAGGCGCGGGTGTGGCGCCTGAAGCGTTAGCGCATATCTTCGATCGCTTCTACCGAGCCGATGTCGCGCGCAAACGGGGGAACGGACGCCCCGCCGGAGCAGGATTGGGCCTCTCGATTGTGAAGAGCCTTGTCGAGGCGCAAGGGGGCCAGGTGACGATTACCAGCGCGCTAGAGCGCGGAACGACGGTGACACTCGCCTTTCCCGTGGTACGGGCGCCTCGCGGGTTATCGGTCGCGCGCGGCGCCTGAGTCGCACCGCGATCAGCCAGAGCGCCATGAGGCCAAGATGTTGCGCCACTGTTTGGGGCGATGGGCGCGCTACGCATGCATGCGGGTGGCTATCTGGCGTGTCGTGTTGTACCGTAGTACGGAATGCGCAAGGCGCTGCGGCTGCGCCAGTGGAGCGTCTATCGGGCGGCAAGTAAGACAGCAAGCGGAAAGGACGAGCTTATGGAGGCGCCAGAGCGTCAGCCACCCCTGAATGAGGCCCCGCCCGCCGCGCGGATAACCAGAGGCATGTCCATCTCGATTGCGCCGCGTACGATCTGGTATGCCGCTGCGGCAATCGTTCTCCTGGCCATCTTGTGGCTGCTCGTCACCAAAGCGCTCGTCGCGCTGCTGATCTTCTTTGTCGCCGTCATCCTTGGCGAGGCGGCGCGACCGATTGTGCTGCAACTCGAACGTCGCCGGTTGCCACGGACACTGGGCGTGCTACTCGTACTCCTGATTGGCGCTGCCGTGCTGGGCGTCCTCATCTGGCTCATGCTCAGCCCACTCATCGGCGAGGTAGGCGCGCTCTCGGCCAACGCGCCGGTCTATACCCAGCGCTTGCAAAGCTTGCTCCACTACTGGAGCACCATGGCGCACGCGAACCAGCAGCTCGGAGCATTCCTCGATAGCATCGCAAGCCAGGTATTTAGCAGTCTGCAGAGCCTGGTACCGTCGCTCATCAGTGTGCCATTCACGCTGCTGACGGGCGCGTTCGGCGCGCTGCTCAGCCTCGTTGTGACGATCACGATCACCGTCTTCTGGCTCTCCAGCTCGGCGCGCCTCAAGCCATTCCTACTCAGTCTCTTCCCGGAGCGGATGCAGCCCAACGTCGATACGATCTTCGCTGACATGGGGCGTAGCCTTGGCGGCTATGTGCGCGGTGTGCTGATCGCAATGCTGCTCATCGGCGTCTTCACGGGGCTGGGGCTTGGCGTCCTGGGGGTCCCCTATGCGCTGCTGCTGGGCGTGCTGGCCGGGCTGACAGAATGTATCCCCTACCTTGGGCCGTGGCTCAGCGGCGCCGTCGCGGTGGTCGTCGCGCTGGTGACGGTGGATCCGCTCAAGGCGCTGGAGGTTGCGATTCTCTTCCTGCTGATACAGCAGCTCGAAGGCAACCTCGTGCAGCCGCTGGTCATGAGTCGCTCGGTACATCTGGACCCGCTGCTGGTGCTGATCGCCATCCTCGTCGGCAGTGAGCTGCTGGGGCTGATAGGCGCTGTGCTCGCCGTGCCATTCGCCGCGCTGCTCCAGTCGCTCGTCACCCATGCGCTGGCCCCTGCGATACGCAACGCGGGCGGGCGCCGCGAGCCACCAGCGCCACCGGAGCCAACGAAGGTCGGCGATAGCCCCGCCCCTGTGGAGACGCCCACACCCGCTTGATCCGCGCGCCTGTGTGGCGGCGCTGGCGTAGTGTAGCCCATGCAGGCCAGTGGTAGGCGAAATGTTCCAGGGCGCCGGGCGGCGCATGGTATGCTAGCAGCATTCGGGCGGCCACAGAGCGCTGTCTGCGCGAGGCCGATCTGACCACTCATCGTGAGGGAGCGTGCAGCGGTGTACCTCAAGCGCCTGGAGTTGCAGGGATTCAAGAGCTTCGCGCCGCGCACGACGCTGGAGTTTAGTCCTGGAGTGACTGCGATCGTCGGCCCAAATGGCTCGGGGAAGTGCCTGGTTGGCTCATCACTCGTGACGTTGGCCGATGGCAGTGAGGTTACCATACGCACGCTCGTCGACGATGCGCTTGCGGCTGCTCGCACTGTCGAGTCACTGGACGATGGGGAGTTGACACGCAAGAACCCGCGCCACATCCGCGTCCTGTCGCTCAACCCTTCAACTCTTCTCCTGGAGGCGCGCCCTGTCACGGCCTTTGTCAGGCGTACAGCCCCGGACCACCTCTTGCGAATACGCACGCGCTCAGGGCGCGAGGTGACAGCCACTCCATACCATCCGCTGTTTGGTTTGGAGCGTGGCCAACTTCGGGCGCTTCGCGCTGACGAGGTTCAAATTGGCACACGGGTGGCAGTTCCACGCCGCCTACCCATAAGACGCCTACCACACGGTGTGGTTTCTCTCGATGCTCACGAGACGCTTGCACTATTTGACGAGGAAGATCGAGTCTATGTTCCTAATTCAGCAGAACTGCGTAGTTGGGCTGACGATACCCACGTCAGATTTACTACCTGGAGGGGTTGGGGCAAGGCGGCACGGGTTTCTGACACACAATTGAAAGGGTTGGTGGATGGTCAGGCAGTCAACGCTGCTGTTCTGACCAGACTGGCTCACGCGGCGAAAGCGGCGGCGCCGCTTCAGGGCAAGCTCAAATCTCACGGGACCACTACTATTCAGATGCCAGGGGTGGTAACACCTGAGTTAGCGCGTTTTCTGGGCCTCATCATCGCCGAAGGCAGTAATACCAGTAATGGCGCCGTGTGGTTTGTGAACTCTGATCCGGCGATCAATGACGACTTTGCCCAGCTTGCCCAATCTTTGTTCCATGTGAAGGCGTTTCGTGGCAAATATAAGCCAAATGCTGATGACGTGATCGTTTTCTCGCGGACGTTGGGCCTGGCGATCGAACGTCTCTTCGGATTCAAGGTGAGTTCCAAATCTGCTGAGAAGAGCGCGCCATCTCAGATACTCCGCGCCGATTCGCGGGTTCAGTGGGCATTTCTATCTGGACTATTTGAGGGTGATGCCCATGTTCATGTAAGCGCATCGAGGAAATCTGGCAAATTACAGGCCTACATCGAATACTACTCGGCAAGCCGCAGGCTGGCTCACGACGTGGTATCCCTGCTATTGCAACTTGGTATCTTCGCAACTGTTCATGGCAGAGAGAAATATGCGGCTAACACAATTGAGAAGAGGCGCCGCATGTACTATGCGGTTAACATCTATGGAGTGGAACAGCTACGACTGGTTGCGCAGCAGCTATCCTTCGTTGGCAAAAAACAGGCGGCGCTGAATGCGCTGGGCGCCATTTCTGTCTCGGGCAATCCGAATCACGATCTCGTGCCTGGCGTGACGCCTCTGGTAAAAGAAGCGGTCAGGCTCGCCAAAGTCAATATCAAGCTGTATCGCAGTACACGAGCAAAATTAGCGGCATACAGTGAGGGACGGTGTGAAGCGAGCCGTAACGGTTTGCTAGAAGTCGCCCGCCAGATTGAAGAAGTCGGCGAGACTCCCGACTGTGCCATCGCCTATTTGCAGCAGTTACGCACACTCGCCACGTCGGATATCTACTGGGATGAGATTGTCAGCATCGAGCAGATCGAGCCGTCTGACCCCTGGGTGTATGACCTCTGCGTAGCGGAGACGCATAACTTCGTTGCCCAAAACATCATCGTCCACAATAGCAACATCGCAGATGCAATTCGCTGGGTGCTGGGCGAGCAGAGCATGCGCCAGTTGCGCGGCAAGAAGAGCGATGATGTCATCTTCGCTGGCGGGCAGGCGCGCGCGCCGATGCAGATGGCGCAGGTGGGCCTGACGCTCGACAACACCTCCGGCTGGATTCCCTCTGAGTTCAGCGAGGTCGCCATCGCGCGGCGCAGCTTCCGCTCTGGCGAGATGGAGTATCTGAGCAACGCCCAGCGTGTGCGCCTGAAGGACGTGCTGCTGCTACTGGCGCAGGCGCGCATCGGCCACGACTCATACACGGTCGTCGGCCAGGGCATGATCGATCAGGCGCTGAGCCTGCGCGCCGATGAACGCCGCGCGCTCTTCGAGGATGCGGCAGGCATTCGCAGCTTCCAGGCGCAGCGCAATGACGCTGAGCAGAAGCTCACCCTGACACAGACAAACATCGCCCGCCTGCGCGACATCGTTGGCGAGATCGAGCCGCGACTTGGCCCGTTGGCGGAGCAGGCGCGCCGGGCGCATGAGTTCTCCGGCGCGCGTGAGGAACTGACCCGCCTGCTGCGCATCTGGTATCGGCGGCAGTGGCGCGACCTCCAGGCGACGCGGCAGACGGCAGAGACGAGCGAGAGCCAGTTCGGAGCGCAGATCGAGGCGCTCCAGGCGTCGTTGACGCATGAAGAAGAGGCGACGCGCGAGCTACGCGAGCGGCGCGAGGCGCTGATTGGCGAGATTGGGGTCTTGCGGCGTGAACGTGGCGAGGCTTCTGGCAGACTCCAGACGGCGGAGCGTGATCTGGCGGTGGGCAAGGAGCGGCTCGCCAGTCTCAGTCGCCAACGTGGGGACCTGGATGGCGAGCAGGAGCAGCAGATCGAGGCGGTGGACGTCGCACGGGCGCATGTTGGCGCGCTGGAGGCGCAGACATCCCAGGCGGAGGGGCGCGCAGACGTGGTCGCGGCGGCGGTGGATCGGCTGGAACGTGAGCAGCACGGCGCGCGGCAAGAACAGGAGCGCGCCGAGGCCCAGTTACGCGCAGCCCAGCGCGATGTGATCCAGGCGCAGGCGCGCATCGGCTCAGCGCAGACCGAGCTTGGCCGCTTACAGCGGCAGCTTGGTGAGCGCAATCGCGCGCTGGCCGCCCGGCGCGAGGCTGTCGCGACAGCGCAGCGCAAGCTCGACGCCGCCAATGCGCAGCACGAGGAGCGGCGTCAGGCCTTTGACGTGGCGCGGGGCGAGGTCGAGGCGTTGGTGGCTGAGCGTGAGACACTGGCGCGCGAAATGAGCGATGGCCAGGCAGAGTGTGAGCGGCTACGCGCCGCCGTGGCTGACGCGGAACGCGAGCGCAAAGCGGCGACCGACCGGCTGGCGCTGCTGGAAGAGTGGCGGCGAAACCTCACGGGCTTCAGCGCCGGGGCGCAGGCGTTGCTGCGGGCGCCCGATGCAGAGCGCCCGCCGATGCTGGGTGTCGTGGCGCAGTTGATCGGCGTCACCGCAGGACTTGAGTCTGCCATCGAGGCCGCGCTGGGGCCATTCCTCCAGGCAGTGGTGGTGGCGCAGGCCGAGGATGCGCGGCATGCGGCGGCTTGGTTGTGCGCGGGCGGCGCTGGGCATGCGCTCTTCCTCTGGGCGGCGGGCGCCGCTGATGACACTCCTGCCACGCCCACCATCGCAGTGGATGGTCAGGAGGTGATCGCACTGGCTCGTGACGCCATCACCGCGCAGCCGGGTGTGCAAGCGGCGTTGGCGCGGCTGCTGGGCGGCGCGGTGATCGTGCGCGATCTGGCGGTGGCGGAGCGTGTGGCCGCGACGAGCGGAGCCGTTCCGGTGGTGACATTGGCGGGCGAGGTGGTCTGCGGGCGTATGTGGATGCGCGGCGGCGCGACGGCGGATGCGGCGAGCGACACGAGCGCGCTGGGACGCGAGCGCGATCTGCGGCGCCTGCCCGCCGAGAGAGAACAACTGTCGCGCGAGATCGAGGAGACACGCGCGCAATTCGCCAGCGCGACCGAGCGGCAGACGCAGCGCCGGGCGCGCGAAGAACGCCTGAAAAAGACCATCCAGGCGGCTGAGGCGAGGGCGCAGGACCTGGCGCGAGCTGTGACGGCGCTGCAACGCGAGCAGGAGCGCGCCGAGAGCGAGGCGCATGTCAGCGAGTCGGTCGCTGAGCAACTCGACGCTGAGGCGCAGGGCATCGAGCAGGAAGTGACGGCGACGGTCGAGCGCGTGGCCGAGCAGGAGTCCGCCCAGCAGGAGGCGGTTGAGCGGGCGGAGGATGCGCAGGCGGAGGTGGATGATGTGCTGGCGCGCAACCGCGCCCAGGGCGAGGAGCTGAACCACGCGCGGATGACGCTGGCGCTGCACAAGCAGGAGGTAACGACGACCAACCAGCGCGCTGAGCAACTGCGCGCGCAACTACGCGAGCTGGAGGCGCAACTGGCGCGCCGCGATGAGCGTCTGCGCGCCATCGAGTCGCAACGAGAGCAGTTGGAGATGTCCACCGCTGAGGAGGAGAGCGCGATTATCGTGCTGCGCGAGCGCGTGCGAACGCTGGGCGAGGCGTTGCGCGGGAACGATGAGCAGCAAGCCGAGATGGAGCGTCAGGTAGCCGCGCTCGAGCGCGGGCAGAGCGCCGAGCGGCAGGAGCTTGCCCGGCTGGAGGTCGAGTATCGGCGCGCCATCGTGGATGCTCAGCGCGCTCGCGACGCCATCGAAACGCTTGCGACGCAGATTCGCGATGAACTGGGCGCGGAAGATGAGATGGACCCGCTGCCAGCCATCGTCGGCGTGGGCGAGGCTGACGAGGAGGAGGCCGAGGCTGCGGAGCCGGAGCAGGCTCCCACGCCCGAAGAGATGGCGAAGATGCGTCGCCAGATTGATGCGCTGCGGTCGCGCCTCAAGAACCTCGGCGGCTATGATCCGGAGGCGCCACAGCACTATGAGGAGCTGAAGACGCGCTACGACTTCATGTCGAGCCAGATGCGCGACATGCAGGACGCCTCCGCCAATCTGCGCCAGATCATCGCCGAACTGGACAACACGATGCGCCGTCAATTTGTCGAGACGTTCCATCGGGTCAATGAGCGCTTCCAGCAGCACTTCGTCACGCTTTTCTCTGGCGGCGCGGCGCGGCTGGAATTGACAGCGCCGAAACACGAGCAATCGGAGGATGAAGACGAGGAGGAGAGCGCGACGCCTGAGGAGCAGAAGACGCCGCGCCGGACCAGCTTCGGCGGAGTTGAGGTATATGTGCAGATTCCCGGCAAGCGCGTTCAGGACCTCTCGCTGCTCTCTGGCGGCGAGCGCGCAATGGTTTCAGCCGCGCTGCTCTTTGCGCTGCTCGAGACGAATCCGCCGCCCTTCTGCCTGCTCGACGAGGTAGACGCCGCGCTCGATGAGGCCAATGTCGTGCGCTTCTGCGATATACTCAAGCAGCTTGCGGAGCGCACGCAGTTCATCGTCATCACGCACAACCGTGTGACGATGACGCATGCCAACGCGATCTATGGCGTCTCGATGGGGTCAGATAGTGTCTCGCGCGTACTCTCGATGCGCCTGAGTGAGGTTCCGGTGGCCATCTGAGCGACGTATCGCTCGACCAGGCGCCGCGCCTGAAACGAGGAGCCAGATATGGGGCGTACGCGAGCGCCAGGGAGCGCGCCTGATCGCTGGGCGAGCGCACGGCTGGTGTGCATCTGCGCGCTCGTCGTGGCGTTGCTCGCGCTCTACGGCTCGTTCGCGGCGCTCGGACTGCCCGCGCAGACGACTCAGGCGACTCAGGCGGCGCGGCATGTGCGGCTGGCCTCCAACGCTAATACCGCCGCGCTCGCCTATACCCAGGCGCCATGCGCTCCCGTTCACACGGCGCCCAGCGCATCGTCGCCGCTCATCACACAGTTGCTCGGTGGCACAGATGTGACCTTGCTCGACACCGCGACGCCCGGATGGAGCCACATCCGCATCTGGAGCCATACGACGGGGTATCTGTCATCCGCGTTGCTGGGGAGCGCGCCGCCCGCGACCGCCTCGGAAGGCGATTGCACGTTTCCTGGCGTGGCCGATGCCCAGCCTGATGTCTTACCCGCCAACGATGGCCCGTTCCCGCTGAGCGCCCAGGCGCAGACCACCGCGCCCAGCACGCTTTATGCCTGGCCAGGCGCCAGCGCGCCGCCGCTGGTGGGCCTGCCAATGGGCGCGGCGCTCACGATCAGCCAGTGGGCCAGCGATGACGCAGGCCAGCCGTGGTACCTTGCGCAGACCAACGCTGGGGTAGGCTGGCTCTGGAGTGGCGCCGCGCGGCTGACGATGCCCGATCCCGCGACCCATCTCGTCAATGGCAAGCCGGTCTGGGCGGGCGCCGCTGGCAAAGGCATGTGGTTCACCAACTACCTGACGCGCCACGCCGATCTGACACGGCTGGTGGCAGATGCGAAGGCCGCTGGCGTTACCCACATCTATGCCGAGGTCGCCATCTCGCGCTTTGGCTTTTACGCTCCGCTCTCGCTCGACCGCCTGCTGCCAGTGGCGCACGCGCAGGGCATCGCGATCATCGCCTGGGTGTATCCGACGCTCACGAATGTCGCGGCGGATGTGCGGATGACCCAGCAGGTGGCGGACTACCACACACCGGGCGGCGACCACGCCGACGGCATCGCGACCGACGTGGAAGAGGTCACAGACTCCGCCAGCGTCTACACCTATGGCCAGCTCCTGCGCGGTCTGCTTGGCCCGGATACGTTGCTGGTGGATGCCGCGCTGCACCCCTTCACGCATGCGGGTTATCCGTATGCGGCGGTGGCGGCAAGCTGGAATGTGCTGGCGCCGATGGACTACTGGCACAGTCGTTACAGCCGTGTCTATGCTGCGCAGGATGTGACCGCATTTGTGACATCCTCGGTCGTGACAATTCGCGCGGCGATGCTTTCGGCAGGGATTGCGCACCCCATCCCCATCGAAGAACTGGGCCAGATGTACGACATGTACTCGGACGATGGCGCCGGGACGGGACATAATCCATCCGGCGCGGAGATCACCGCTGACCTGAGCGTGGCGAAGTCGCTCGGCTGTATCGGCGCGTCGTACTTCGAGTGGCAGACGGCGACGCAGAGCCAGTGGGATGCGTTCTCCGCGTTCCAGTGGTGAGGCGTGGTCTGCGGGGCTGGCTCGCGCAGCGCGGCTTTCCTTGCGGGCTGCCGGGGCCGTGTGCTACACTTCAAGCGCACAGGCTCCCATAGCTCAGTGGATAGAGTACCGGCCTCCGAAGCCGGTGGCGGGCGTTCGAGTCGCCCTGGGAGCACCACACAACCAGAGGACATCGCTTGCAGGCGGTGTCCTCTTTTGCTACGCGCTTTCTGGGCTGTGGCACAGGGCGACTGCGCCGGGCATCACCAGTCCGTCTCATCTGGCGCTGGCTCGCTATCGGCGAAGTCGTCGCTCTCCTCGCTCTCCGCGCGTTCCTCGGTGGCATCGGGCGCTGGCGCGCAGGCGATGGCTGCGACGCGCGTGGCGAAGGCGTCGATCTCGTCGGGCTGGTCGAGCGCGTGGGGCAGGCTGAAGAAGGAGCGCTCGCTCTCTTCGCTATGGTGAGATACCCAGCGGGCGACGATATTGATCTGATCCACCTCTTCGCGCCCCACACAGAGCGGCGGCGCGCCGAGCGCGGCTGCGCACTGCGCCAGCTCGTGTGTCGCCGCATCCACGCTCTCCACCGTCTGCGCTACACGCAGTTGGCGCGCGAGGCGGCCATGGCGCACGAGGTACAGCTCGATGGCGCCGACCTCGGCGGAGGGATAGACGATCAGCAGATTGTTGGCTTCCACGGCGCCAGTAATGAGGCGCTGGCCGAGCAAGACCTGATCGGCGTCACGCAGGGCGTCGCGCAGGCGGGCGGCGCGCTCGTAATCCTGGTGGGCGGCGGCCTCGAACATCTCGCGTTTCAGCCGGTCGATCAGATCGGTGCGCTCACCGCCGAGGAAGTCGCAGGCATCCTGCACGGCGACACGATATTCCTCGGCGCCCTGCGCGCTCAGGCCGCCACGGCACGGCGCCGGGCAGCGCTTGACATGGTAGCGCAGGCACGGCTCGCTCGCAGGCGCCTCAGGCGGCATGATGCGCGTGCAGGTGCGCAATGGCAATACCTTGTGGATCAACTCCAGCGTCACCTGCACGATGCGCCCGCTGCGGAAGGGGCCGAAGTAGCGGGCGCCATCGGCGCTGACCTCGCGCGTGGCGTAGAAGCGTGGCCAGGCGCTCGTGAGATCGACCTTGATGAACGGATAGCGCTCATGATTCTTGAGCTGGACATTGTAGCGAGGTTGCAGCGCCTTGATGAGCTGCGACTCGACGAGCAGCGCCTCCAGCTCGGAGCCGAGTTCACGCGTCTCGATCTCGGCCACATTCTGGAGCAAGCCATCCATCTTGCGGGTGTAGCCAAGTGGCTGGTTGTAATACGACGAGAGACGGTCGCGCAGACGTTTCGCTTTGCCCACGTAGATCACCTCGCCGCTGGCGTCATGCATCAGGTAGACGCCGGGAGTCGTCGGGAAGTCTTTGCGCCAGGCGGGGTTGAGGTACATCTTGCCGCTGGGGCGCGGCTCCGATGACTGGATTGGGCGCAGCGGCGCCCCACGCTCGACCGCGCGTGTGAGGTCCTCCAGCGTCTCGCAGCCCTCCTCGCGAGCGCGAGCCAGCAGCAAGGCGAAGACCTGCGCGGTCAGCAGCGCGTCGGGCAGCGCGCGGTGCCGTGTGTGGATGGGGATGTGCAGCGCCAGCGCCACACGGTCGAGGCTGGCGCGGCGCAGGCCGGTGACGTAGCGCCGGGCGAGCGCGATGGTATCGAGTCCGGTATCGGGAAAAGCCGTGCCCATGCCACAGCGGTCAGCCTCGAAGTTGAGGAATGAGAGGTCGAAGCCGATATTGTGGCCGACGATGGGCCGCTCGCCGATGAACGCGCGCAGCTTGGGCAGCACGGCCTCTGCGTGCGCGGCGCGCGTGACCATGCTATCAGTGATGCCCGTAAACCTGGTGATGAACTGCGGAATGCGCCGATCCGGATTGATGAGCTTGCGGAAGCTCACACCAGGCGAGCCACCGGAGATGATGACCGCGCCCACCTCGATCAGGCGATGGCGACCCGGCGCCAGGCCCGTTGTCTCCACATCGACCGCGACGAACTCGACATCGGGCAGGCTGCGCCGCGCTAGGTCCCAGGCGGTGAGGCGCCACTGGCCGGCTGGGTCGCGTGTGAAGAGCGGCGAGGGGGCGAGCAGCCGGTCGAGCAGCGCCTCCCAGGGGCTGCCTGCGGTGGCCAGCGACCCTTGCGCAGCGCCGAAGACCGCCGCAGCTAGTGCCGTCGCAGGCAGCGGTTCGCCTGCCGCCAGCAGTATGTCGCGCGCCCGACGGAGCAGCGCGCTTGCAGGCGCGTCAGGCGCATCAGTGGAAGCCTCTGGCGCGTCTTGTGGCTCCTCGTCGTCATCTGCGGCTGAGCGCACATCATCAGGCGGCTCTGGCGTGTCACTCATCGCATCTGATCGTGGCCTCATCGTGTCTATCCATGTGTAGCGGATCATGTGGAATCGTATGGGCTGGCGCAGATGACCGTAGCACAAGTGTTCGTGCGGCGTCAACGCGCGCGCCGGAGGTCCGCTGCGAGCGCCGCAGCGACATATTGACAGCAACAGTAATTTGATATACACTATCAAAAGACGTTTACAACCGAAAGGATGGCACTGTCATGGCAAAGACTGACACACGCAAATGGTGGGCGCTTGGCGGCCTGATGCTGGCCGTTTTGGCGGTTGGCCTGGATGGCACAGTCCTCAGCGTGGCACTGCCCACGCTGGCCACTGCGCTCCATGCTTCGGAATCGGATCTCCAGTGGTTCTTTTCTGGCTACCTGCTGATAGTCGCGGCGGCGGTGCTGCCGATGGGCCTGCTGGGGGATCGCTTCGGGCGCAAGAAGGTGATGCTCATCTCTCTCGCGCTGTTTGGCGTGGGTTCAGCGGCCTGCGCCTACGCGCCCACGCCGAACGCGTTCATCGCAGCGCGCGTGCTGCTCGGCATCGCTGGCGCAGGTATCATCGTGATGACCCTCTCGGCGCTGACGGTTCTCTTCACCCCAGAGGAGCGCCCACGGGCGGTGGGCATCTGGGCAGCCGCGAACTTTCTCGCGTTGCCGATTGGCCCTGTGCTGGGTGGCTGGCTGCTGACGCACTACTGGTGGGGCTGGGTCTTCCTGATGAATGTGCCGGTCGCCCTGATCGGACTGATCGCGACCCTGGCGCTGATTCCAGAGTCGCGCGCTCCAGAGCGCCCTGGTCTGGACCCAATCGGGATAGTGCTCTCGACCGCCGGGCTGGTTGGCGCTACCTACGGTTTGATCGAGGCGGGCCAGAATGGCTGGAGCAGCGCCAGCGCGCTGGCTCCGCTTGGCGCTGGCATCGTGACGCTGATCCTCTTCTTCCTCTGGGAAAGGTGGCTCGGCGCTCGTCCAGGCGGCCAGCCACTGGTGGACCTGAAGCTGTTCCACTCGGCGTCCTTCACCTGGGGCGTGATCTTGCAGGGCATTGCGGCTATGGCCATGATCGGCGTCCTGTTCACGCTGCCACAGTATTTCCAGGGCGTGCTGGGGACGGACGCGATGGGTTCAGGTGTGCGGCTGCTACCACTGATTGGTGGATTGGTGGTGGGCGCCTTGCCTGCAGACCGTGTAGCTCGTATCATAGGGGCTAAGATCACGGTTGCGCTTGGCTTCGCGCTTCTGGTCGGCGGGATGCTCCTCGGCGCGACGACGACCGTAGGCTCCAGCGGCGGCTTCGTCGCAGGCTGGATGGCTATTGTCGGCGTGGGGATGGGGCTTGCGCTGGCGACAGCGGCTTCGGCGGCGCTCTCCGAGCTGCCGCAGGAGCGTAGCGGCGTGGGCGCGGCGGTGATGCAGGCCCTGCAGAAGATGGGCGGCCCGTTTGGGTCGGCGATTCTGGGCAGCGCGCTGACCTCCGCCTACCTGGCCAATCTGGACCTGACGGGGCTGCCACCAGCGGCGGCTAAAGTCGCCCAGCAGAGCCTGTTCGGCGGCCTGGCGGTCGCTCACGAGCTTGGTTCAGCCGCATTGGCCGCGTCGGCGCAGGCGGCGTTCATCCACGGGATGGCGTATTCGCTGCTGATCGCCGCCGCCATCGGCGGGGTGGGCATGCTACTCGCGCTTATCTTCCTGCCGTCGCGGGCTACTCCGAAAGCCAGCGCGGTCGAGTCGTCGCACCAGGAGGAACCAGCTTGTCGTCTCCGGCTGACCAACCTCGGCCCAGCCTGCGCGAGCGCAAGAAGGCCAAGACACGCTCCGCCATCCAGCGGAGCGCGTTGCGGCTGTTTCTGGAGCAGGGGTACGAGGCGATCACTGTTGAACAGATCGCCGAAGCGGCGGAGGTGTCGCCCAGCACCTTCTTCCGCTACTTTCCGACCAAGGAAGATGTGGCGATGTATGATGACCTCGATTCTCCGCTCATCACGTCATTCAACGCCCAGCCAGAGAACCTCAGTCCCACCCAGGCGCTCAGCGCCGCGCTGCATGAGGTGTTTGAGGGGCTGCCCTCCGGACTTATGGAGCAGCAATGGGAGCGCGCGCGGCTGATTCTCACGATTCCAGAGTTGCGCATGCGTATGCTCGACCAGTTCACCGACCTGATTCAGGTGATCGCGGGGCTGGTGGCCAAACGGGTAGGGCGGCGCGCGGATGAGTTTGCTGTGCAAGTCTACGCTGGCGCAGTCATCGGCGCGCTGCTCGCCGCCTTCTTCGATGGCATTGATAAGCCGATCGGTGGCGTCCTCGCGCAGATGGACGCTGCTCTGGCGTATCTGGAGTCTGGTCTGCCTCTTTGACACTGCCCCGCGCGGTACGCCATCGGCGATACACGTTGCGTGCGCATAGGCGACCTGCCCCCCAGTCGTTATCGTCGCGCGGCCTGCGGCGTTGTACACTGCGGCGAAGAGCGCGCGACTGAGGCGGCGCACGAGTGGCCAGAGGGAGAGCAGGTGGCGATGTCGGCGCGAGTAGTCGAGGCGCGTGAATACGATGTCTGGAATGCGGCGGTACAGAACGCGCCGCGCGCCGACCTGTTGCAGAGCTGGGACTGGGGCGAGTTCAAGCGGCTGGGCGGCTGGGAGCCGCTGCGCGCGCTGGTGATGGAGGACGATCAGCCAGTCGCCGGGGCGCAATTGCTCTCCCGCCGGGTGCTGGGCGTTCCCTCACTGTATGCGCCGCGTGGGCCCTGGTGGCGCGATGACGCTAGCGGTCTCGCTGGCCTGAAGACGCTGACGGCCTGGCTGCGGCGCCAGCGGCCAGCAGGCGCGCCCTTCTTGCGGGTAGACCCTCCTCTCGGCGAGCCTGGCCCGCTGACCACGCTGGGCTTCCGCCAGGCGCCGCGCCAGGTGCAGCCGCGCGCGACGATTGTCGTAGACCTCACGCCCGATGATGACGCCCTGCTTGCCGCCTTCAACTCGCGCGTGCGCTATAACGCTCGCCATGCGCTCAAGAAGGGCGTCGAGGTGACAGAGGGTGGCGCTGAGGATGCGCGCCCGTTCTGGGAGTTGCTGAGCGCGACCGCCGAGCGCAAAGGCTTTGTCGAACGTGACCTGGTCTACTTTACGCAGTTGATGCAGATCTTTGGTGATGACGCGCGCATCTTGCTGGCGCGCTACAATGACGCTGTGGTCTACGGCGCGCTGATCGTCGTCTTCGGCAAAGCGGCATACTACCTCTACGGCGGCTCAGGCGGTGACCGCTCGGTGAAGCCGTCGGAGCTGGGGCAATACCGCGCGATGCTCTGGGCGAAGTCGCGCGGCGCCACGCGCTATGACATGTGGGGCATTCCCTTCCAGCCCACAGAAGACAACCCGCTCTACTCGGTCTACACGTTCAAGAGTGGCTTCGGTGGGGTCGAGGAGCGGTACGCAGGGGCGCTCGATCTGCCACTCACACCAGTGATCGGGGCGCGGGCGCCTGCCATCGAGACGTTTGCGTTGAAGTCGCTCTCGTTCGCGCGGGGCAAGGGCTTTCGCATCGTCGATCATCTGGCGTAGTCTGGCGCGAGGGGGCAGAGGTCAACGGTCGTTACTCCCACGTCGCGGCAGCCGTTTCCCTAATCAAGAGGATGCGGGGCGGCTTGCGGCAAGGCGGCGACCGGGACGAAGAGCAGGGGTAGTTGGTGACACACGTCGCGATCAATGCGCAACTGGTTTCGTTTGGGCAGACCTACCGCAACGCCGGAGTGAGTCGCTACACCTACACACTGCTCGAGGCGCTCGATCGGTACAGCGGCGATAACATGACGTATACCGTGTTCGTCAGTTCGGCTGAGGCCGCCGCAGCCAGCGCCAGCCCATTTGGGCGCAGCCCACGGATGCGCCTGGAGCCAGCGCGCTGGTCGACGACCAGCCCGGTCAGCCGTATCGCGTGGGAGCAGGCGCGGATGCCCGCGCGCATTCGCGCGGTGGGCGCGCAGGTGTTCCATGCGCCGGTAAATGTGCTGCCAGAGCTGCTACCCTGCCCTGCCGTGGTCACGATTCATGATCTTGCGTTCGTGCGCTACCCCGAATATTTCCCGCCTGCGCGACGCATCTATCAGCGCACGTTCACGCAGCGTAGCGCCCGCGCAGCTTCGTTGATCGTTGCGGACTCTGAGAGTACACGCCAGGACATCATCGCGACGTTTGGCGCCGAGCCGGAGCGCGTGTGTGTCATCTACCCCACGGTCAGCCCCGATTTTCACCCTATCGACGATGTTGCGACGCTGGCTGCGTTCCGCGCACGACACGACCTGCCAGAGCGCTATCTGCTCTACCTCGGCACGTTGGAGCCGCGCAAAAACCTGATGACCCTGGTGGAAGCGTACGCGCGACTGCGGGCCGAGGTTCCGGACGCGCCGCCCTTGATTCTGGCAGGAGCGAAAGGCTGGTATTATGAGCCGCTCTTTGCGCGAGCGCGTGCGCTGGGGCTTGACCGGTACGTGACTTTTGCGGGGTATGTCTCGCGCGAAGAGCAAGCGCTGTGGTACGCTGGCGCTGCGCTGTTTCTGTATCCATCGCTCTATGAGGGGTTCGGACTGCCCGTCGCCGAGGCGCTCGCGTGCGGCGTTCCGACGATTACCACCAATGTGTCGAGCCTGCCCGAGGTCGCTGGCCCCATCGCGGCGCAGGTATCCCCGACAGATGCAGGCATGCTGGCACACGCTATGCGTGACGCGCTGACTGACCAGACCCTGCGTGCGCGTGTCGTTGTCGAGGGACCACAATGGACGCAGAAGTTTTCGATGAGCCGCCTGGCGCGCCGATACCTCGAGGTCTATCAACTGGCGGCAGGGTCATAGTGGTCATAGCGATGCGCTAAGGCGCAGACGTTGGTTGTGGACATCAGGGGAGAGCGGCATGGACCTCAGCAACCCACACATCGAGGAGAGGTTGACTCCGAGCCAGGCCGCAACGTCTGATGTGGCGTGGCCCGTGCCTGCCGCTCAGCCGGTGCTGCCCATCTACAGTGTGGAGGAGCGGTTGCGACGCCGCAAGGCGCGCCTGGTCATCGGCAGAGGCGCGCTGCTCGCGCTCGACGCAGTGGTCGTCGCGCTTGCCTTCTTTAGCGCATACTACATCCGTTTCGTGCTGCTGCATGGCGTGAATCTGACCACTGTATTCATCAATCAGCCATTCTCCAACTTCCAGACGCTGATCGCGCTGGCGACCGCCGCGATCCTCTGCGCATGCGCGCTCAAAGGTCTCTATCGTCTGCGCACGTCTGGCACGTGGTTTCGGCAGTTCTGGATCATCGCCTCTTCGACGACCATCGCGTTTGCGGCATTCTCGGCCTATGAGTATGTCTTCGACCGCACCGACATCTTCGTGCGCGACTCGCGCGCGCTGGTGACGTTCTCCTGGGTGACGATCATCGTCGCGATGTCATTGGTGCGCCTACTCGTAGGCGCGGCGCTCATCGTTCTGTATCAACGCGGTGTCAATCTCACCCCGGTGCTGGTGGTTGGCTCCAGTAAGCTTGGCAAGCTGATGATGCAGCAGGTGGCCGCGACACCCAGTCTTGGCTACCACATCGTCGGTTTCGTGCAGGATGACGGCGCGCCCTCCGAAGACTTTGGCCGTTTCCCTTGCCTCGGCGACATCGCCGAACTCGATGCTGTGTTGCGTGGGAATCATATCGAACAGGTCATTATCGCCATCCCTTCGCACCAGCACGATCAAATCTTGCGCACTGTGGGCGTGTGCGAGCGCGCTGGAGCCGACTTCCGCCTGGTGCCCGATCTCTACGAGTTGAGCCTGTCGCGCATCGATGTGGACGCTCTCGAAGGCATTCCGCTGATCGGTCTGCGACGCAGCCTTACGAATACGCTGCAATATAAGATCAAGCGCGCTATTGATGTGACGGGAGCGCTACTGGTGTTGGCGCTGGGGCTGCCGGTCTGGCTGCTGATCGCGTTGGCGATCAAGCTCGACTCGCCGGGTCCAGTGCTCTACAGCCAGACACGCCTGGGGTATCGTGGGCAGCCGTTTGGCTTCCTGAAGTTCCGTTCGATGCGCGTGGACGCCGACGATCACCTTGGGCAGATTCTGAGCAATCAGCGCGGCGAGGATCAGGGCAAAGTGAAGGTGAAGGATGATCCGCGGCGCACGCGCGTGGGCAAATTCATCCGTCGCACGAGCCTCGATGAGATTCCGCAGCTCATCAACGTGCTTCGCGGCGACATGAGCCTCATCGGACCCCGCCCGATGCCTTCGCGCATTGAGAACTATGAGGATTGGGAGCGCGCGCGCTTCGAGATGCTACCAGGCATGACGGGTTTGTGGCAGGTGCGCGGGCGCAGCGACCTCGACTATGATGAGATGGTGTTGATGGACATCTACTACATCGAGAACTGGAGTCTGAATCTCGATTTGCAGATCGCCCTCCGTACGCTTCCTGCGGTTGTGGGCAGCCGGGGCGCCTACTGAGGCGTGGGCGCGTCGCTAGCGCACGTGACACCGAGGAGAGCAGAACATCATGCGAGTCGCGCTCGTGCAGGATTGGCTCAATCAGATGGGCGGCGCCGAGAAGACCATACTGGTGATGGCCCAGGTCTTTCCAGACGCGCCTATCTACACCAGCATCTATGATCCATCCCGGCTGGACAATGGGTTCCGGTCGCTCGATATTCGCACCAGTTTCATGCAGCGTTTGCCGTTCGTGAGGCGGCATCACCAGCCGTTTCTGCCGCTCTATCCCTTTGCGATAGAGAGCCTCGATCTGCGGCAGTATGATCTGGTGCTGAGCGCGAGTAGCGCATTCGCCAAGGGTGTCATCACACGCCCTGAGACACTGCATATCTGCTACTGCTACACCCCTATGCGCTTCGCGTGGAGCTTTCAAGACTACATCGACCGCGAGCGTATCGGCAGCCTGGCCCGCCTGGCGCTTGCGCCGTTTATCAACTGGCTGCGCCTGTGGGACTATGCCAGCGCCGCGCGGGTGGATGCGTTCATCGCAATCTCGCCCGTGGTCGCGGCGCGCATCGCCAAGTATTATCGCCGCGAGTCGGTGATTATTCCGCCACCGGTAGATGTGACGCGCTTTGCGGTCTCGACGCGGCGCGAAGACTACTTCCTCATCGTGTCGCGCCTGATTCCCTATAAGCGCATTGATCTGGCGGTGCGCGCCTTCACCAAGCTGGGGCTGCCGCTGCGGATCGTTGGCGCTGGGCGCGACGAGCGCAGCCTGCGCAAGCTCGCTGGGCCAACGGTGCGTTTCCTCGGACGTTTGAGCGACGAGCAGGTACGCGAGCAACTGGCTGGCTGTCGCGCGTTCATCTTTCCCGGCGAGGAAGACTTCGGCATCGCTCCCGTGGAGGCGCAGGCCTGTGGCAAGCCAGTCATCGCCTATGGCGCGGGCGGTGCGCTCTCCACAGTGGAGGAAGGCGTGACGGGTCTGTTCTTTCGCGAGCAGACACCTGATGCGCTGGCGAGTGTGGTCGCGGATTTCCGTGATGAGCAGTTTGATCCGCAGACCATCCGGCGGCATGCGGAGCAGTTTGATACCGCGCGCTTCGCCGAGCGGCTGAAGCGCTTTGTCTCAGCGCGCGTCAATGCGCCGCGCGCACTGTAGCGCGATACAGCGGCGCGCATGCGAAAGGGGCGTCTCCCATCACCTGTTGGCGCTGCCGACACGGTGACGAGAGGTCGCCCCCTGGGGATGAGGACATCGATACGCCAGGATGAATTCAACGCCAGTCCCAGACTGGCAAACCAGCGCGCGCCACTGCGCTGAGCCGCCCGATGAGCAGGCGTTGCGCGCCTGGCCATCGGAGTGTTATTGGCGGATCAGCGAGAAATCGATCGCGGGTTCCTTGGGTCGCACAACACGATAGACGAAGCGGCGCGCAGCGGCGGCGCGCTCACTGCTCACCTGAAAGGCGATCAGAGAGCCAAGCGCGACACCGGCGAAACTGCCGAGCAGCACGCCCTCCAGGAAGAATCGGTTGCGTAACGTCGTCATCGCCGTCACCTTTCTCTATTGCGTCACTAAGGGAACTATTGAAGATACACGACGCTCGGCGCCGCGCTCCACAGCCGCTCCAGTCGATAAAATTCGCGCTCCAGCGGGCCAAAGATATGCACGATCACGTCACCGCAGTCCAGCAACATCCACCCGTTTTCCGCTGCCCCCTCAAACCCTTTGGCTCGTACATTGAGTTCGCTGAGTTTGTCTTCAACAGCGCCCCCGATGGCCTGAATCTGCCGTGGGTTGTTGCCGGTGCAGATGACGAAATAGTCAGCGATGACTGACTGTGAGCGAATATCCAGAATGACCACATCGGTGGCTTTTTTGTCCACAGCGATATCGGCGATGATTTTCGCGACCTCAGCAGAGTCCAGACTCTGGCTCCCTTCACATGCAAGTGACTGACGCGCTTCACGCGAGAGTCGCGCGCCTGCGACGCTTCCTCTCACTATACCATCACGCTGCGAGCGCTGAGAGGGTGAGGCCAACATTCGTGAGCGGCGCAAACATTGGCCTCTCTCTCCTTCATGTATACGGATGACGTGGCGCGCGTGTCTCATACGGTGCGGCAAGTCACAGGAAATCGCCACTGACTGGCCCGGATGGGCAGGGTTGTACGTCCCATACGCCGGGCATTTGCTGGGTAAACGCCGCCAGACTGTGACGAAAGAAGGCTGCGCAAGCGCCCAGGCGGGTGTATACTACCGAGCAATGGCAATGACTATTCTCTGAGGAAGCGCGCCCTGATGCGATACGCAATTCTGTCAGACATCCATGCGAACTACGAGGCGCTGTCGGCGGTGCTCGACGACATCGAGCGGTTCGCCATCGAGCAGCGCGCGCCCGTGGATGCGCTCTGGTGCCTCGGCGACATCGTCGGGTATGGGCCAGAGCCACACGAGTGTGTACAGCGCGTGCGCGAGGCCTGCGCGTTCTGCGTGGCTGGCAACCATGACTGGGCCGCGATCGGTAAGCTGGACCTCGACGAGTTTACCGGCGTCGCGGCGAACTCTGCGGAGTGGACCAGCGCGCAGCTCAGCGCGCAGGATCGCATCTATCTACGTGGGTTGCCTGAGGTCACTGGATTTGCTGAGTTTACCCTGACACACGGCAGCCCACTCAATCCGATCTGGGAATATCTGACGTCGCCGCTGGTCGCTACGCCGAATTTTGCCGCCTTCGAGACGCCGTACTGCCTCGTGGGGCATACACATGTGCCGACCATCTTTCTGCTGGCCGACGATGTGCATCCGCTGCCCGCGCAGCCGGTCACGCTGACGGAGGAGCGGGCCAGCCGTGGCTTCGCGCCGGGCGATAGTGATCTGACTTCTTTTCCTGATATCGAGGCGATTCCACTGAGTTCCAGCATCCTCTGCGAGCACATTACGCCAGCGCCGGGCTTGTGGCTGATGCCTGCGCATCGGCGGGCCATCATCAACCCGGGCAGCGTTGGGCAGCCGCGTGATGGCGACCCGCGCGCCGCCTATATCATCTACGATAGCGACCTGGGGTTTGAGTTCCGGCGGGTTGAATATGATGTGGCGACAACACAGCGCAAGATGACTGAGCATGGCCTCTCACCACGCATGGCGGCGCGGCTGGAGAAAGGCGTCTGAGGCGGCGACGCAGACATCCAGGCGGCTCAGCGCCCGCGGTCGCGGAAGAATGGCTCGATGCCCTCACGGTCTTGCTCGCTCATCATCACTTCGATGAAGGCGACGCGCGACAGGGGAAACATGAAGCGCACGGCGCCATTGATCGCCCACTGGAGGTTTTTGTTCTCGCGTGTTCGGGGATTCGCAATGACAATGTAGCTTGCGCCCTGAGGTGGCATGTCTTCCATCTCGGCGACAAACGCTTCTTCGTTGATGATGTGGACAATGACCTGCATCGCCATGCGCGTGCTACCCTTTCACCGGCCCTATGGACGCTCGAATGTCACATAGAGGAGGACCCCGCCCAATCGCAGTTGATCGCCTTCGTGCAGCGGATACCATTGCTTCGGTTTCAGACGATACCTATTGTGGACGGTCTCATTCGTGCTTTCAAGGTCTTCGACAAACACCCCATCCGGGCGCACATGGATCATGATGTGCTCGCGCGAGACGCCAGCCCGGTAGCCGTCGAAGCTGGCCAGGTCAACATCTGGCCCTGGGTGATCGAGGCCAAGCCGACCAATCGTGTAGTCGCTCTTGCCACGCAGTGCGAAACGCTGCCCATTCGCCATGTTGAGCATGATGGTAGCATTTGGCGGCAGTGGGGTGGCAGGCAGGGGTTGCGCATCCGGTGGCGCGTCGTCAGGCGCATCGGGTGTAGGTGAGTCAGGCGTGCTCGGCGAGGGCATATAGCCGAAATTCGCGGCTGGATGCGACGTGCGGTCTGCGCGCTGTGGCGCGGGGGCGAGTTCGTGGCCACAATTCTCGCAGAACACGGCGCCATCGTCGGTTTCCCGGTTGCAATGTTTGCAGGTAATCATCGTGCATGTCGCTCCTCAGACACGACGGAAACACACGCGCCTACGCGGGGATGAGATGAGTATTGCGCCAGTCGTTTGGCTCCTATGGCGCCACGCCCGATCAGACCATTGAATCGAGCATGTATTCGCGTCATAATAGCCAGTCGTCGCTGGGCTGTCAAGTTACCCAACCGCTGTTCTGTGGCGAGCGCGCCAGCGAAAGTAGCGAAAATCTAGCGCGGTCGTCTCATATGCGATAGCGCACGGTCGCACAGCAAATCGAGCATACGGCCAGCACGGCGGCGCGAATGGCGCTCAGGCCAGCCGCGCTGACTGCCTGGCGGCGTCGCGTGTGATCTGGAGTGTCTGGTCGATGTCGGCGGCGCTGACGCCATAGTGTGTGACGGCGCGAATGGCTCCGGTATCGCCGCTGGAGAACAGAACGCCAGCGCCAGCCGCCGCGCGGGTGAAGGCGGCATTGCATGACTGACCATCCTCAGCCAGCACATCGAAGAACAGGATGTTGCTCTCGACCGTCTCCGGCGCGATGCGCACACCAGCGATTTCAGCCAGGCCGACCGCGAGCCGCTGCGCATTCGCGTGATCGTCTGCGAGGCGGTCTACCATCTCACCGAGCGCGAGCAGGCCAGCGGCGGCCAGGATGCCAGCCTGGCGCATGCCGCCGCCGAGCAGCTTGCGCGCACGCCGCGCCTCGGCGATGAAGTCGCGCGGGCCAGCCAGCATCGAGCCAACGGGAGCGGCCAGCCCTTTTGAGAGGCAGAACATGACGCTATCCACTTCGGCGGCGAGGTCGCTTGCGGGCAATCCCAGGCCAACCGCCGCATTGAACAGTCGCGCGCCGTCCATGTGGATGGGGACGCCATGTCGCCGCGCGGGCGCTGTCAGCGTGCGCAGCGTCTCCGGGCCGAGCAGACGCCCACCACACATGTTGTGGGTGTTCTCCACACAGAGCAGCCCTGTGCGCGCCTCATGAACGTCGCCGCCGAGGAAGGAGGCCGCGAGTCGCGCGGGATCGAGCGCGCCATCGGGGAGATTGGGGATGGCGCGCGCGGGTGAGCCATTCAGGCGGGCGCTGCCACCAACCTCGTAGAGGTAGATGTGCGAGCGGTCGCCCACGATGATCTCATCGCCCCTGCGGCAATGGGTGAGGATGGCGATGGCATTGCCCATCGTGCCCGTGGGGACAAAGATCGCCGCCTCTTTGCCTACAAGCTCGGCGGCAAGCTCCTCCAGACGATTGACCGTGGGGTCCTCGCCGTAGACATCGTCGCCGACCTCCGCACGATACATCGCCTGGCGCATCGCCGGAGAGGGATGGGTGACGGTGTCGCTGCGCAGGTCAATCGTCGGGCCATGGGCGAGGTCGCCCACCTGGGCCTCGAATGTATCAGGGTTGACGTTCATACTGTATCTCCTCGCCGTCGGGCGCGCACATGCGGATTCAACAGGGAGTGGGGTGACGTCACGGCGGGCTATGGTTCATCGCCACGCCAGCGGCTTGTGTCAGGTAGCGCCTCCTCGATGCCGAGCGCCGTGAGCGCCCGACGCGCTATCAGGTCGATGATCTCCTCGGCGCTCTGTGGTCGCAGGTAAAACTGTGGCATGGGTGGCACGATTCGCACGCCGAGGCGCGCCAGCGCCAACAGATTCTCCAGATGGATAGCCGAGAGCGGCGATTCGCGTGGCACGAGCGCCAGTAGTCGCTGCTCTTTGATGATGACATCCGCCGCACGCTCCAGCAGATTGCTGGAGCTGCCATGAGCGATGGCTGAGACTGTTCGCATGGAGCAGGGGATGACGAGCATGCCAGCGGTGCGGTAGCTGCCGCTGGACATCGGCGCGCGGAAGTCATCGGGGTTGAAGATACGCGCGTGGTAGCGCGATTTCCATTCGTTCAGATCGTCTGTGAGCAGCCGACCCACCTCATCTGGCCAGACCTGGCGGCATGCTTGCGTATAGGTGATGTGCATCGGCCTGCCAAGCTCACCAAGAATCTCGACGGCTCGTCGCGCCAGCGCGGCGCCGCTCGACCCACTGATGCCGATGATGATCGGCGGTCGTCGCGGCTGCGTAGCCGTCTCGCCTGACATGCGCGCGCTCCCTCCTCGATGCCCCTCGATGCCCCTCGATGCCCCACGGCTTGTTCGTCCCGTATGGCTCATGACCACTTGCTGGCTATCCAGCGCCCTGAAAGTGTACCGCGTGGCCCGGCTGATACGCCAGCGGACCCATACAGGAGACTGGTGAGCGGCGCGACGCTCTACCAGCCTCTCAGCATGCTCTAACCCATCGCTCAGAGCGCACTCAGACGGCGCCGCTATGCTAGGTCGTAGCTTCGAGGGAGCAGTCTGCTACATGCGGCGCGCGGGATAGGACGCGCTGGCAGCCCCCTCGCCTGTGCACGGCGCCGCAGCACGGGCGGCCCGGCGATAACACTGTACCTCAGGAGGTATTCCGCATGCGTGGTGAGACATCTCTTCCCCGCTCGCGAACAATGGCGCAACGTGTGGCCTGGCTGTTCGCGGCGTCGGCGCTCGTTCTGACGCTCGCGCTGGGCGGCTGCGGCGCTGGCGCGCGACACGGAGGCGGCCAGTCAGTTCAGCAGAACCAGAGCGGCGCCACGACCGGCGCCACGACCGGCGCCACGACCGGAAGCGCTGGCGCCTCGACGAGCTCTTCAAACTCGCCCGCGCTCCAGCAGTTGGAGAACATCGATAACCAGAACCAGAGCGACACGCCGCAACTCAATTCGGCGCAGAACGACGCCGGTGTGAATTATTCCAGCCAGGAGAATCAGACGCAGCCCTGAGGCCAGACAGCGTTGCGCTTCAGGGGTGTTCTTGCCTCATTCAGCAGTGATGAAAGAAAGTGTGGGAGTATGTTTCAACAACTACGAGCGCAGGCGCGGCGCAGCGCGCGTTCTGTCGCCATCATTGGCGGGCTGGGTTTGCTGATGGCGGGCGTCATCACGCCGCTTGCCGGATTCGCGAATGCGCCAGCATCCGCCTGCGCGGCGGGCGATACGCAGTGTGTCATCGCCTTTGGCAATGCGCGCATCGCCGAGCGCCAGACGGCGCTCTCCAAGCTGAATGGTCGTGTTACCGAGGTGTACAACGACAAGCGCATCTCCAGCGCGGACAACGCCACGCTGGTCGGCGACATCTCAGCGAATGAGGGCGGTCTGGCCACCCTCAAAGGGCAGCTCGATAGCGCAGGCGACGTCAAGACCGCGCGCGCCGATGTGCAACTGATCTACACACAGTTCCGCATCTATGCGGTGGTGTTGCCACGCGATTATCATGAGCTGTGGCTCGACATGCTGATGCACACTGATGCGCGCCTCACAGGCGCCGAAACGGTCATCCAGGACGCGATCAATGGCGCGCCATCGGGCGTGCAGGGGCAGGCGAACAGCCTGTTCACTGACTACAAGTCGCAGGTCTCGACGGCCAATGCGCAGACACAGGCCGCCGAGCCGATTATCGCGACGCTGACCCCAGCTAACTTCGACAACCCCAGTTCCGGCTACGCGACGCAGTTTAGCGCCTTCAAGACGGACATTCAGACATCGGCCACCGCTACCAAGCAGGCGATATCTGATCTGCATCAGATCGTGCAACTGCTGAAGTCCGCTGGCGTCGCGACGGCCACACCGAGCGCATAGCCGCGCACGCCACCGTTTCGCCCGGAAGGCCTGGCTCTCTGGGCGCTGGGCAGCGAGCCTGTTCCCAGTGATGTTCCCTGCGAGAGCGTGTAGTCGCCCCCCGGCTACGCGCTCTCGTTTTGCCCGCGCCTTCACGACCACGCCAGGTGGAATGTTCAATCGAGCGGGAGATTCTGCTTGCGCGCGAGGTAGCCCAACTTCCCGATCAGGTTGTCGATGACTTCCTCCCAGATGAACTCGGAGGCGGTGCGAAAGGCTTCGGCGCGAATCTTCTCACGCTCCTCGGGGTGCTGCTGGATGTGGGTGAGGTAGCCAACGATCTCATCGGGATCATCGGTCTCCAGCGCGACGGCATTCTCGAAAGAGACGGCGTAATCTTCGCCGGTTGAGCCGGTGAAGGCGATGCCACGGGCGGCCATCACTTCGAGGCCTACCAGACCGAATGGCTCATGCCCGCTGTTTGCGAGCGTAGCGTCGGCGGCGGCGTAGCACATCCGCACGAACTCTTCGGGGACGAAGAAGCGCAGATTGTAGATATCGGCCTCGCCCGCGTCGCGCATCAATTCGATGCACTCGCGCGCAGTAGGGCGCTTCGCCTCGACGTTGACCACCCGCAGCCCAAGCTCGTGCGCGCGGGCCAGCACCTCGCCGCCGTGTGGCTCGATGCCGCCGCGAATGACCATCGAGACACGCTTGCCCATAGACTTGAGGCGCGCGACCGCCTCGACGGCCATCAGCCAGCGCTTGTCTGGGTCGAAGCGGCCAATCTTGAAGAGAAATGTGCGCTCAGGATCGCCACGGCGCATCACATCACGGAGCCGCGCGACATCGTCGGCGTCTACCGGGTCGAGGAAGCGCCGAGGAATGCCGTTGGGGATGGCGAGTGGATTGACGCCATATTGCCACATGCGGTGCTTCATGTAGCGGCTGACGGTCGTAATGGTCGCGGTGTAGCCGAGACGTCCCCAGTTGATGCGATGCAGCGACATCAGGCTATTGCAGTTCCACATGATGAGCGCGCGGTCACGCATGCCGTGCCAGTGCAGCACATCTGAGACGCGCGAGATGACCTCGGCGGTGTGCCAGTCTTCGCCGATGACGACGACGATTTTGCCCTGCTCGATGGCTGGCTTGGCGATCTGCTCATAGACATGGTAAGGCACGGTGTCGTTGTACTCGTTGAGCTTCTGCTCCTCGCCATCGTAGACACCGTTGGGATAGTAGCGGCTGATCCACTGCGCCCAGCGCTTGATGTGCAGTCGCCCCTCGATGCGCTCCTCATGGGCAGGCTTGTTGGGATCGCCCACGAAGATCAGATGTGTCTCGAAGCCTGAGGTCGCCAGCGCCTCGGTAAACTCGGCGACGCGCGTCCCCAGGCCACCCGCCATCGAGTAGATGTCTGGCCCTTCAAAGCAGAGTGACACGAAAACGGTGTTCGCCGGAGAGATGCCATGTGGCAGGGCTGGCAGCGGCTGTGGCCTGGCGGGCGCCACCGCTTGCAGGGCCGCTGGCGCTGTCGTGGGCGGCGCTGCGGGCGCTGCGGCTCGCGGCGCCCGCCTCCGAGGCGCGGGCGTGGCCGCATCTGGAGCGGAGGCGCTGGCTGTGGGCGTCACACGCGGGCGCGACGGGCGCTGCGCAGAGGTGGCAGGTCGCGGCGAGCGCGTGGCGCGGCTGGCGCGCTGCGCAGGCGCTGAAGCTGGCGCTCCGCTGCTGGCGCGCGTGGCGTCAGGCTGTTGCGCGCTATCCATCTGAGTGTCTTCAACTGGCATATCTGTGAACAGTCCTCTCATCCACCAGGTGTGAGCCGAGTCCGACATTGGGATGATGCGCCAGCGGTGGGGTAATTTGGCGGCATTGCCAGTACGACGTGTGTGGCGTTTGCGCGGCGCGTGCGGCGTCCCCAGCGGGTCGCCAACGGCCAGGAGAAGACATCATCCTCGTGTCGCCTGGAGGTCTACGTTTCCTAAGACGGGTCGGGCGCAACGCCAGTCACCACATTACCCCTTCCGCAGGGGCTACGTCCAGGCGTGAAGCAGATTTTTCGCCAGCCAAACAAGACGCCGCTGCGCTGTGCAGCCGCTTTGGCGGCTCAGCAGCGCCCGACCAGCGCGATACTGCTATACTGGCGAGGCGGCGCGAGACGCGCCTGGCGACAACGGAGTGGAAGGCGAGCGAGCCGACGATGATGGATAGAGGCGCGCCAGCGACGACAGAGACGCCGGTCGAGCGCCGCCACACGATCTCGCAGCGGCAGGGCAGGCGACTGGCGCTGGTCGCGCTGGCTGTGCTATTGCTGGCGCTCTGCGCGTGGTTCCACCTGTGGCGGCTGGCGCAGACGCCGGGCTGGGATCCACAGGAGGGGTATAACCTCGACATCGCCTGGAATCTGCTGCACGGTCGCCTGCGCCTGTTCGCGCTGACACAGGATTTCGCGCAGCATCCGCCGCTGTTTTATCTGCAACTGGCGCTCAGCATTCGCGTGTTTGGCTACAGCATAGTCGCGGTGCGGGCGCTGGCGGCGCTCTATGCGCTGCTGACGTGTGGCGCCATCCTGCTGATTGGCTGGCGGCTGCTGGGCGCGGGCGCGGCGCTGTGGGGCGCGGCGGTCTATGTTATCGCTCCGGTGATGCTTGCAAACACGCGCTGGGGCTACAGCTATAGCATGCTGGCGTTCGTTGGGCTGCTCTGTCTCTGGGCCACGTGGGAGTCACTCAGCGCCACGAATCCGCTGCTGGCGCGGCGCTGGCTGCTCGCCGCCGCCGGGCTGGCCGGGCTTGCGGCATTCAGCGATTACGTTGGCGTCGCGTGGATCATCTTTGTCGCGCTGGTGGGGTTACGCCACAGTTGGCGGCGCGGGCTGCTGGCGCTTGGCGTGGGCGCTGGCGTGCTGGCGATGGGGCTGCTGCTCTGCCTGCTGGCTTCGCCGGGTGTCTTCGTGGCGGATTTTCTCAGCACGGGTGGGCGCGCGGCTGGCGGCAATCCGCTTGTCGAGGGCATCCTGCTGCTCTTCAACTACCAGCGCCTCGCCAGCTACGACGCCTGGCTGCTGCTGGGGCTGGTCGGCCTGTTTCTGATCGAGCGCAGACGCGCGCGCGCGCTGCTGATGGGCTGCGCTGCGCTGCTGGGGCTGGTGATTCTGAAAGTGCGGGAGATTGGGCCGAGTTTTCATACGGCGACGCCGCTGCTGCCGCTGCTGGCGCTGGGCGCCGGGGTCGCGCTGGCGGCTGGCGCGGGCCGACTCTTTGCCTGGGCGCGGGAGTGGCTGGCGCCGCTCGACGGCTGGCTGAGCGCCTGGGAGGGGTGGCGGAGGATAGGCGCTGACGGATCGGAGCAGCCTGCGCTGCTCACGCGCCTGCTGATGGCGCTGCTGGTCTTCGTCGTCATCGGGTCGCCCGTGGCGCTGACGGGCGCGAGTGACATCGTGAGCCTGGCAGGCACGCTGACGACCCCGCAAGACGCCCTGCTCGCGACGCCAGCCGATGCCCAGGCGACGATTCAGTTCACGCTGGCGCGCGCCCGGCCCGGCGATCTCGTGCTGGCCTCGCCACAGATCGCCTGGGCCTTCGATCAGCCAGTGGATGCGCGGGCTCGCCCGCTGGGGGTGTCAGGCGCCGATATCGTGCAGAGTGTAGCGTACAGTGGGCAGGCGGCGGCGTTTTATCCCGCTGGGCTGCCGCGCTCGCGCTGGGCGTATGACATTGCGCCCGGCCGGGCGCGCTATGTGATCGTGGATGACATGCTGCGCCAGTTGGCGGCGCCCGATCAGCTTCCGTCACTTGCGCCGATCCTCGCGCAGGTGGAGCGCTGGCCGGTGGTCTATCGGCGCGGGCAATACACGGTCTACGAACGGCCATGAGTCGTGGCGCGTCGTGCTATGATGAGCCTGAAGTTCGCCATGTCCACGCGCGCTTACGGAAGAAGCGCGGCAGTGTGAAAGTAGAGGCCGATGCCATCACGACCTCGCACAGACAGACGGCGCGCGCCAACGTAAATCCTCGCTCGCTCCAACCCATGCGCCGCTCATGCCTTCGCGTCCATACGCGCTCCTCCCGGAGGGTGATCGCCTGTCATTGCGCTTGCGTTCACCTGTCGCTTCCATCGGGAGATAGCTTCGTATGCCCACCTCGATCCATGACCGGCGTGTATCCTTGCCCCAGACGTGGCTGAATCTGCTCAGCATACCGAATGTGCGGCGTCTGGCCGAGGCGCGATTCCTCACCAACATGTATTTCTACAGCGCGGTTCTCGTGCGCTTCGAGATGGACCGTGGGCTGAACTTCAGCGAGATCTTTCTGCTAGAATCGGTGCTCTCGCTGAGCATCTGGCTGCTCGACATTCCGACCGGCGTTTGGGCTGATCGGCTCGGCTATCGCAGACTGCTGATTATCAGCCGCGCGCTGAACGTCGCCAGCGTGGTGGTAACGCTGCTGGCGCATGGCTTTCTCGCGTTCTCAGTTGGCTCGGTGCTGTTTGGCGCGGGGGTCGCCTGCGACTCTGGCTGTGAAGACGCCGTGCTGCTGCGAAGTCTGGCCGCCGCTGAGGGATCCGACGCGGGCAGGCGCAGCTCCAGCGCGTTTGCGTTGCTGGGCGCCTGTTCGAGCGCGGGCTTCTTCATTGGGCTGGTGACGGGATCACTCTTTGCGGCGCAGAACCCCACCAGCGCAGTCGTCGCCACGCTCTTTCCCGCGATGCTCGCCATCGGCTCGACCTGGCTGCTGCGCCCGCTCGCGCCACTGCCCGATGCGCAGAAAGCCGAGATTACGCTGATACGCGCACGCCCGCTGGCGCATGCCTGGCGACTCATCAGGCGCGAGCCAGCGCTGGTGGGGCTGAGCCTTGTCCAGAGCGCTTCGTGGGTCTGTGTCAATGCGATCTTCTGGTACAATCAGCCATTGCTGGGGCGCGCAGGCGTGGCCGCGCAGTGGTTCGGCCCGCTCACTGCGGTGGCCGTGGCCTTCGGCATCGCCGTGCCGCTGCTGCTGCCGGCGGCGCGACGTTGGGCGAGTCGCCGCGTCTGTTTCGCGCTCTCGCTGCTGGCGCCAGGGCTGGCCTACCTGGCGCTGGCTTCCGCTGCCAGGGTCTGGGTGGTGGTGGCGCTGCTGGCGCTGGTAGTGGGCGGCTCAGCCTGGCGCGAGCCGCTGCTGAGCGAGGCGCTCAATGAGCGCATCGACGACGGCGCCCGCGCGACGACACTCTCGGCGCTCTCATTCGTCGGCGCGCTGGCTGGCGCGGCTGCGAACGCACTGGTTGGGAGGGCAGGCGACGCAGGTCTGAGTGTGGTGGGGTATGCGCTGGGGGCGGCGCTGATCGCTCTGGGATGTTTTGCTCCCTGGCTGATGCCGCGCGAATCCGCATGATGGCGCTTGAGAGGGAGCAGGCCGCGTGCTACACTGACGATGTGGCTGGCAGGCTCCGGCCAGAACGAATCGTTGCGCCAACCGCAGGAGATGAGCGCCAGCATGACAAAAAGGCAGCCAACGCGCCTCTTCATCAGCCATAGCCATGCGGACAACGCATTCGGTGTGCGGCTGGCGGAGGATTTGCGCCGTGCGCTCGGCGACGAGCGATCGGTGTGGTACGACGCATCCGGTGGGCTGCACGGCGGCGATGCCTGGTGGCGCAAGATTGTAGAGGAGATCGCGGCGCGGCCTATCTTCCTGGTGGTGCTCTCACCCGATGCGATGGAGTCGCGCTGGGTCAACGACGAGATCGACCTCGCCTGGAATCTCAAAAATACCCCCGCAGGCAAGACGATCATTCCTGTGCTGTATCGCGCCTGCGAGCCGCGCGCCGACCTGCGCACACGACACATCGTCTCGTTCCTGGCGCCACGCGCCTATGACGAGGCGCTGGCGGAGACGCTGGTGGCGCTGGGCGCCAGGCCGCTCATCGCTGAATCAGCGGTGGAACCACTGCGAGCGGCAGCGCCGACGCGCACGGCCTCCGACATCGTCGAGCAGGTTGCGCCGCAGATCGAGGCGGCGTATGCGCGCCGCGACTGGCCAGACGTCGTGCGCAAAGCGGAGTTCCTCATGCGGAAGGCGCCCGACCGTGTGACCGCGCCACTCCAGCGTATGCTCGGCGTCGCGTTGCTCGAGGAGGGCGACGCACAGCGGGCGCATGACGCGCTCGACTCCGCGCTGGCGCTCGACCCGCTGGACCTTGATTCGCTGCGCGCGGCGGCGCGGGTCGCACTCGCGCTGGGGGATGCGGAGACGGCGCATGTGTTGCTCGACGACGCGCTGGCGCTGGCGAGCGATGGCGCGCTGCGGCTCCAACTGCTGGCGGATGACGCCTATGCGCTGCGTCTGGCAGGCAAGGGCGTAGAGGAGGTGCGGCGCTGTGACGAGGCGCTGCGGCTCGCGCAAGACGACGTTGACTGGCGCGCGCGGCGCGTGGTGGCGTTGACGCTGGCTGAGCGCTTCGACGACGCGCAGGCCGAGATGGAGCATCTCGCACGTGATGTCGCGACACGCCTCAGCGCCGATAGCGCGCCACACATCCGCGCGGAGTCGCGCTCGCTGCGGCAGGAATTGACGCGCGAGTCGCGCGCATTTGGCGCCGCAACCAGCGCCAGGGAGCGTCGCGCCGTCGCCGAACGGTTTGCCGCCGTGCTGACGCGCAACGCCACGGCTGGCCCGCAGCGCGATGAGCCACTCTCACCGCAGCGTCAGGCAGCGCCACGGCTGCCTGAGCGGCTGTCCACGCTGGGTTACGTGATGCGTCCGTTTGGCGCTGCGGAGGCGATCTTACCGCCGATCCGCGAGGTCGCCGCCGGGCAATGTCTGCTCAGCGTTGGCGCTGCCTGGAAGCCAGAAGTCGCGCCGCGCGACCTGCCACATCACTGGGTGAATCTCGCGGCGTTTCAGATCATGCGCTACCCCGTCACCGTTGCGGAGTATGCCTGCTTTGTGCGCGCAACGAACCGTGAGCCGCCGCTCTGGGAGAGCGCGGGTCAGCGTCTCGATTGGCAGATGCAGCTCGCGCGGGCAGATCATCCTGTGGTCTGCGTCACGTGGCACGATGCGTTGGCCTATGCGGCGTGGCTGAGCGCGCTCACCGGGCGCCAGTGGCGGCTGGCCACTGAGGCGGAGTGGGAGAAGGCGGCGCGCTGGGAGGCGCGGACACAGCACTCGCTCGCCTATCCGTGGGGCGAGGAGTTTGATCCGGCGTCCTGTAACTGCGCCACGGCGATAGGCCTGACGACGGCGGTTGGCTCCTATCCGGCAGGCGCCAGTCCATGTGGCGCGCTCGACATGGCGGGCAATGTCTGGGAGTGGACGAGCAATCTCGCCGACGACCGCGCCATAGACGCCCAGCCAGACGCCAAACCAACCGAGATTGCGATGTTGCGCGGAGGTTCGTGGTTCAGCGCGCCCAGCGAGGTGAGCGGCGTCGCGCGGCGCGCCGAGTGGCCCTATGGCTACACACCTGCCATCGGCTTTCGCCTGGTCTGCGCGTCAGGCTAGCGCTCTCTGGCGTGCGTGATGGGCCAGGCCAGCACATCGAGGTGGGCTGCGTAGTGGAGCAGGGGCGCGGTGTCGGCCAGTGTGATGCCGTGCGATTGCGTGAGGGTGTTGACCTGAATCTCGGCTTCAGCGGGCGCGAGCAGCCAGGGTGTGTGCGTGATGTCGCCGCGCAGGATGCGACCGCGCCGGTTGCGGGTGTAGAGCGCGTAGCGCGCGGTGAGCCAGTCCTCCAGTGAGCCAGCGGTGGCTGGGCGCAGGGCGCTGGTGGGGCGATAGACGCAGGTGAAGGCTCCGTGCGCCGCGCGAGAATCGGCCCGGCTGGCGTGGTAGCGCACGCGCTCGGCGGTGAATTCGCAGGCGAAACGGGCGTTGAGATAGGGAAGCGCGTACCAGCGCCGCGCCACTTCGACCGCGAGCGGATTATCCGCATCGAGGCTGAAGAAGTAGACGCCTGGCTTGTCGTCAACGCAAACGTAGGTGCGGACGTTCACCTCGAGCAGTCGCATGAACGGCGGCACGTTGGGCAGCCCGCGAATGCTGAGATAGGGCATGCGGAATGGAACGACGCCGACCCAGGCCTCACCTTCCCAGGTATCGAGCGTGAGACCCGGTGGCAAGAGCGTCGCCAGCCCCTCCGCAGCCGTGGGCCAATGCGCGAAGAGCAGATCGCTCCACACCTGGCGCATCGCCCAGGGCGTCTCCGGCGCGGGCCACGGGCGTTGTGTTGACGCCTTGAGGATGTCGTCCGCAGTCACCATGCTGCTCGTCATGCTGCGCCTTCCCTCCGGCCCCACACCCTAACGCCCGTGGCACTGCTTGTATTTTTTCCCGCTGCCGCAGTAGCACGGATCATTGCGGCCTAGCTTCTGGCTGGCGCCGCTCGACGCCGCTGCGCCACCCGTCGTGACAACGCCGCGTGCGGTGGATTTGCCAGGACCGCCCTGGGCGTGCTGTCCCTGGGCGCGTTGCCCCTGGCGCTGGCCATTCGCGCCATTCCTGGCGCCCTGCGCGCCGTTAGGCCGCCTCGCTCCCGATGCGCCCTTCTGGCCGTTGGCGCCGTTTGCGGGCTGGGGATTCTTCGCGCTACTCGTCGCCTGCTGAGCCATGACCGGAACGGCGCCACTCGACATAGACGCCGAGGCGATGGCCTGCGCGATGGCGGGCGACACGTTGGAGCGCGGCTGTGCGCCTGAGCGCGCGCCTTCGGAGGTAAACGCGCTCGCCTCTGCGATTGCGTCGGCGTTGGTGCGCAGGTTGCGCGGCAGCGCCTGCTCCGGCGGCGGTGGCAAGGTGATGGTCACGGGCGAGCGCAGCGCATATTCGGCGACGTTGCGCTCAACCTCCCGCTTGAACTTCTCGAACTCCTCATAGGCCTCGCGCTTGTACTCCACCAGCGGGTCGCGCTGAGCCATACCACGCAGGCCGATGCCGCTACGCATCACATCGAGCCGGTCGATGTGCTCGCGCCACAGGCTGTCGATCACATGCAGCAGAATGCCGCGCTCGAACTGGCGCATGTAGACATCGCCAGACTCGATGGCGTTGTGCGCGGCAGCCTGGGTGATGACCTCTTGTTCCTTCGCCTCATACTTCGCGCGCGCCGCTTCGACAATCTCCTGCGCAAGGTCCTCGCGCTTGAGCCGATTGACCTGATCGGGAATGGCGTCGGCGGGAATGGCGACTCCCCAGGGTTCGAGTTGCTTGTCGAGTTCTTCGAGGTCCCAGTTTTCGGGCAGGTTCAGTTGCGTCTGTTCCTGGACACGCCGCCGCGCCTCATGCTCGATCATCTCAAGGATGCGGTCGTGCATGTTCGCGCGTTCGAGGATCGCATAGCGGTCGGCATAGACGACATTGCGCTGTGCGGCGATGACATCGTCATACTCCACCACGTTCTTGCGGATGTCGAAATTGGTGCCCTCGACCTTGGTCTGCGCCTGTTCGAGCATCGCCGTGACGGTACGGCTCTCGATGGGGGTATCCTCATCCATGCCGATCTTGCCCATGATGCCAGCGACCCGGTCGGCGTTGAAGCGGCGCAGCAATTCGTCTTGCAGCGAGACGAAGAAGCGCGACTCGCCAGGGTCGCCCTGGCGGCCAGAGCGACCGCGAAGCTGATTGTCAATGCGGCGGGCCTCGTGGCGCTCAGTGCCAATGATGTAGAGGCCACCAGCGGCGACGACCTGATCGCGATTCTCTTTGCAGCGGCGTGTCGCCTCTTCCAGCGCCTCTGCCCGGTCCTCATCGGTCGCAAACTGCGGGTCAATGTCGCGTTCGGCCAGAATGTCGTCCACATAGCCTTCGGGATTGCCGCCAAGCACGATGTCGGTGCCACGGCCCGCCATGTTCGTCGCGATGGTCACAGCGCCCGCGCGACCCGCCTGCGCCACGATCTGCGCCTCACGCGCATGCTGCTTCGCATTGAGTACCGAATGCGGTACCTCCTCAGTATCGAGCAGCCCTGACAACTTCTCGGAGATTTCGACCGACGTGGTACCCACCAGGACGGGTTGCCCCTGCTCATGCCGGTCCTGGATCTCTTCGACGACCGCGCGGAACTTGCCTTCTTCGCCAGAGTAGATCAGGTCGGGCTGATCGACACGTATGATCGGACGATGTGTCGGGATGACAATGACGTCGAGCTTGTAGATTTTGTTGAACTCTTCGGCCTCAGTCAGCGCCGTGCCAGTCATGCCGGCGAGCTTGGAGTAGAGGCGGAAGTAGTTCTGGAAGGTGACGGTCGCCATCGTGTGGTTCTCACGCTGGATCGTCACATTCTCTTTCGCTTCGAGCGCCTGGTGCAAGCCTTCGCTGTAGCGCCGACCCACCATGATGCGCCCGGTGAACTCATCCACGATCAGCACTTCGCCATCGCGCACGATGTAGTCTTTGTCGCGTTTGAAGAGCGCATGCGCCTTGAGCGCATTCTCCAGATGCCGGGTCAACTCCATGTCTTCATAGATGTTGGGGACACCCAGCAGACGCTCAATCGTGTCAATGCCGCTGTCGGTGATGGCGACTGTGCGCGACTTGGCGTCGATCACATAGTCGTCTTCGGCCTTGAGGCGTGGCGCGAAGCGGGCGAACTTGACGTACAGGTCCACCGACTCTTCGCCCTGGCCAGAGATAATCAGCGGGGTGCGCGCCTCGTCAATCAGAATGTTGTCCACCTCGTCCACGATGGCGTAGTTCAACTCGCGCTGCGAGGCGTAGATCAGATCGGGAACCATGTGATCGCGCAGGTAATCGAAGCCGAACTCGTTGTTCGTGCCATAGGCGATGTCGGCCTGGTAGGCGGCCTTGCGCTCTGGCCCCTGCGGATCCTGTGTTGTGAGGATGACGCCGACCGAGAGGCCAAGGAACTCGTGGATGCGGCCCATCCAGTCGCGGTCGCGCTTGGCGAGGTAGTCATTGACGGTGACGATATGAACGCCCTTGCTGCTGAGCGCATTCAGGTAGGAGGGCAGCGTCGCGACCAGCGTTTTGCCCTCGCCGGTTCGCATCTCGGCGATCTTGCCTTCGTGGAGCACGATGCCACCGATGAGCTGCTCATCATAGTGACGCATCCCCAGGACGCGGCGGCTCGCCTCGCGCACCAGAGCAAACGCTTCGGGCAGAATATCGTCAAGCGTCGAGCCGTTCGCAAGCTCTTGCTTGAGATCCGCCGTGATGCTCTTCAATTCATCGCTGTCGAGCGCCTTCATCTCATCTTCGAGCGAGTTGATGTGCGCGACGAGTGGCTGGATGCGCTTCAGTTCGCGGTCGTTCGGATCACCGAAAACCTTGGTGAAAAAGCTCATGGCTGCTGTATCTCTCTTGGGGGCGACGATTGACGCGCGAGCTGGCTTTCACGCGCCTACTCGTTAATGAAACTCGTTGAAACTCATCCCGCCCACGCGGTCGCTTGCGCGCCGGGCGCTCCAGGTGATTATACCATCCTCATCCTGGCCTGGGCGTAGGCTGTGCCTCTTGAACCTGCCCAATCGCTATACTCTACGCGAAATGATGCGTGAGGGTCACACCGGGCGCCGATGTACTCGCCATGCAGCGCGGCGCCTTCCCGCTGCGCTGCATGGTTAGCCGGTCGAGTTGGGGCGGTTGTTGTGGCGCCTGGTAGTCAGGCGGGCGATGCCGAGAAAGAGGGTGGATGCTACCAGCGCGGCTGCCACGCTAGCCCAGCTCAACGTGGTCAAGGGGATATGTTGCGGCAGCAGGAGCGACATCGTGAACGCGCCGACGAGCGCGCCAATCGCGCCGATGAGCGCGTTGAGCGCGAGGCCAAGACCGGCGCCGTGTGCGAGACGATTTGCCAGGCCACCTGCCAGAATACCGATGCTGACCCAGACGAGAAGATTCACGAGCACACGCCGATCCCCTTCTCTGCTACGCTTGCTCACGCCGCTGCCGGGCCTGCGCACGATGCCTGGCCCGGCGCGCTCGTGATGGCAGATGGTCTGGCTAGTAGGCGGAGCGTCGGCGCGGCCCCGCGACTGCCTGAATGATGAGCAGCAGGATCGATGCGCCGACGAAGGCGACGAGCAGGCTGATGAAGTTGAATCCGGTAAAGGCAAAGGCGCTGGGCAGCACGAACGTGAGCAGCGCGCCACCCAGAATGGCGCCAACGACGCCGACGAGGATGTTCATGATGATGCCCATCCCGCCGCCGCGCACGACGAGGCTGGAGAGCCAGCCAGCGACGCCGCCGACGATGATCCACGCAAGAATATCCCACATCATTCCGCTCCTTCTGTGGCATAATGCCGCTATCCGCGTGAGGCGCATGGTTGCTGCGGTCACGACGCTTTCCTTGGTAGCGGCGATTCGCATGCGCCATACCAACTGGCATGGCTGGCGGGCCGCGTCGCCTGGCGCCGATGAAGGTCGTTAGCGGGTAGCGGTCAGGAGGTATGCGTCGATGAGCGATGAAGCGCTGGCAGGCATTGACGATCTGGTGGTTCGCCCATACAGCACGGCATAGCGCGCTCCCTTGACGGCTTCCGTCACGATACTATACTTTCTGAAGTGGGCGGCGTGGCGTGCGTGGCAGAGGAGCGCGCTACCATGAGCAGTGGCAGGGCGGAAAAAGATGAGTGAGACGACCACGCGGATTCTGGGGCTGACAGGGAGCTTGCGTTCAGGCTCATTCAACACGGGAATGCTGCGCTGCGCGCAGGAGCTTGCACCGGAGGGAGTGGAGATCACGATTGCCGATATTTCGGCCATTCCGCTCTACAACGAGGATATCAATCGCGATGGTGGCCCTGCCGCGGTGCGTGCGCTCAAGCAGCAGGCGCGCGAGGCTGATGCGCTCATCTTCGCCGTTCCTGAGTATAATTACTCGATGACCGGCGTGCAGAAGAATCTGATTGATTGGCTCTCGCGACCGGTCGAGACAAGTCCGTTGCGCCACAAGCCGGTTGCAATGATGGGCGCTGGCGCACGGTTTGGCACGGTGCGCGCGCAGCTTGCGCTACGCCAGGTCTTTGTCTTCACCGAGAGCTACGCCATGCTCAGGCCTGAGCTGATGATTCCCAGTTCGTGGGAGCATTTCGATACTGAGGGTCGGCTGATCGACGAGGCGCTGCGCCAGCGTGTGCGGCAAGTCGTCGAGGCGCTCGTCGCATGGGCGCGGCGAATCGATCCGCGCTAGTGGCGCGTGACTGGGCGTCATTGATGGAAATCGTTCGGAGCGAGGATGCGGTGTACACCGTCTCCTCGCTCTCATATTTGCTGTGGAAGCTCTGGCCCAGGCGCGCAGCGCTGGCCTGAGTGCGCGCTGGCGGCGACGACAGAGAGAAGTAGGGCGACGTATGCGAACGCTGACGATGATCGGCGCGGTGGCGCTGATCTGCATTGTTCTCTGGGACATCTTCGAGACGATTGTGTTGCCGCGCCGTGTGACACGCCATGTGCGGCTCACACGGCTGGTCTACTCGCTCACCTGGGCGCCGTGGTCGAAGGTTGGGCGGATGATACGCGAGGCTGACCGCCGCGAGACGTTTCTCAGCTTGTATGGCCCACTGGCGTTACTGTTCCTGCTCTTCGTCTGGGCGACAGGGCTGATCGTTGGATTCGCCACCATCCAGTGGTCGCTCGGCTCTCAGCTCACCTCGCCGTACGGGCATCTGGGCTTTACCACCGATCTCTACGCCAGCGGCACGACATTCTTTACGCTGGGGCTGGGCGATGTCGTGCCAAACGCGGGCGTCGCGCGCGCGGTGACAGTGATCGAGGCGGGAGTCGGGTTCGGCGTGCTGGCGCTGGTGATCGGCTACCTGCCCGTGCTCTATCAGGCGTTTTCGCGGCGCGAGGTGTCCATCTCACTGCTGGATGCGCGGGCTGGCTCGCCGCCGAGCGCCGCCGAAATGCTGCGGCGGCACATGCGCGACTACGGCGTGACGGCGCTGACCGATCAACTCAGAACCTGGGAGACATGGGCCGCTGAATTGATGGAGAGCCAGCTCTCGTACCCATCGCTGGGCTACTTTCGCTCGCAGCACGAAAACCAGTCGTGGCTTGCCGGGCTGACGACCATTCTCGACGCCTGCGCGCTCATTATCGTCGGCGTGGATGGCATCCCACCTCAGCAGGCGCGGCTGACGTTTGCGATGGCGCGCCACGCGGCGGTAGACCTGAGCCAGATCGCCGACACAGAGCCAGATGAGCATTGCCACCTGCGTCTGCCCGCAGGTGATATGGCGCGGCTGCGCGACTCGTTGGCGCAGGCGGGCGCGCCGCTACGCGAGGGCGTCGACGCGGACGCCAAGCTGACGGAACTGCGGATGCTCTATGAGCCGTATGTCTACGCGCTCTCGCATCGGCTGCTGATGGACCTGCCGCCGTGGATTCCCCGGGATGATGAGGTGGACGCCTGGCGCTCCAGCCCGTGGGAGTTCGCGCCGCAGAATGTGCAGAGCCTGCATGTGAGCCAGCTAGGCGCGCTGGAGTACGAAGCCAACTGATGGTTGGGTATACTGTCCGCTGGCGTAGCTGAGAGTTTGCTCTGGCGCTGGGCATAGCGCCTGGGAGGAGGACCACTGTGCGATTTGGCGTCAACGTCCCCAACTTTGGCTCGACCGGCGATGCGCGATTGCTGGCTGATCTTGCGCGCGAGGCTGAGGAGTGTGGCTGGGATGGCTTCTTCCTCTGGGATCACATCGGCGCTGACTGGGGCGCAAATAACTCTTTCGCCGATCCGTGGCTGGCGCTGACGGCGATGGCGATGGCGACGAGCAAGATCACGTTGGGGCCGGTCGTGACGCCATTGCCGCGTCGGCGTCCGTGGAAGGTGGCGCGTGAGGCGGTCACGCTCGACCACCTCTCTGGCGGTCGCCTGATCCTCGGCGTTGGCATCGGCAGCGACCACGGCCAGGAATATAGCTGTTATGGTGAGTCGCCAGATGACAAGCTCCACGGCGCGATGCTGGATGAGGCGCTGGAGGTCATTACTGGATTGTGGAGCGGTGAGCCATACAGTTTCGAGGGCGCCCACTATCAGATTCATGGCGCGCGCTATCTCCCGGCCCCGACGCAGCGTCCGCGCATCCCCATCTGGGTCGCGGCGGTCTGGCCCAACAAGAAGCCGATGCGCCGCGCGGCGCGCTGGGATGGCCTCTGCCCGCTGGTGAATAATCAGTCCATGTCGCCAGACGAACTACATGAGGCGATGGCGTTCATCCGCCCACTGCTCGCGCCGGGCCAACCGTTTGATGTGCTGGCGTATGGCGGGACGCCCGGCCTCGATGTCGCAGCGGAGAACGCGAAAGTAGCCGCCTATCGTGACGCGGGGGCAACCTGGTGGCAAGAGAGCATGGCGCCAGATGACAGCGTAGAGTATACGCGGCGGCGCATCCGCAGGGGACCGCCGACGCTGCCTGCGGCATAGCCATGCGCGCTGCCGAGCAGCCGCCAGCGGGCTACGACGTTGACGGGGTGATGGCATGGCCTCACAATAAATGGCAGGGCGCCGGTCGAGTTCGGGCGCATCCTCGCGGAAAGTGACACGCATCCCTCATGGCGAACGATTCCTTTCACAGCCGAACCAGCCGCGCCACAGCCACGCCAACCTACGATGCGGTGATCGTCGGCGCGGGCGTCTCTGGTTTGCTGGCGGCGCATGAGTTGCTGCGCCGACGCCCCGGCGCCAGCGTGGCGCTGATAGACGCCGGGCTGCCATTGGAGCAGCGACGCGCTCAGCGTACCGCGCCAATGGGCGGGTATGGCGGCGCTGGACTCTTTCTCGGCGGACGCCTCTACCTCGGCGCGGCCTCGCTGCCAGTCGCCTCGCCGGTCACAGCTCCGGCCCAGATGCGCGCAGTTATCAGCGGCGACGCCTATGTACGCCGGGCGAATGAGGTGGATCGCTTGCTGCACGCGCTGGGGGCGCAGGCGGAGTGGCAGCGGCGCCCGCCAGAGCCGCTGGAGCGGGCGATTCAGCAGGCGGAGTTGGTTGGGCTGGAGTATATCACGAGCTATCCATCGCGCCGCCTCAGCCCTGAGGATAAGGTGGTTGTGCTCGATGCGCTGCGCACGCGGCTGGAGTCAGCAGGCGCGCGCTTTCTCTTTCAGGCGCAGGTGACAACCGCGGCGCGGATGGGCGCGCAGTTTGCCTTGACGCTGCGCCCTGCGCTGGAGGCGAGCGACGCTGCTGCGGCGGTTCCGGCGCGGATGATCGCGCGGACGGTGTTGCTGGCGCCGGGTCGCTATGGCGCGGAGTGGCTGAAACAGGTGGCCGAGACGCTCGGCGCAGAAGTGGTCGCGGCGCCCTCGACGTTTGGCGTGCGGCTCGAGCTGCCAGCGCAGGTGTACGATCCACTGACGGATGTGAACCCGGACCCGCGCTTGCAGCGGATGGCCGCAGGAGACGCGCTCATCAAGACCTATGCGACCTGTCCTGGTGGGCGCGTGACGCCAGTGATGCGCTATGGCGCGCTGGTGGCGAGCGGGACGCCCGCGCTGAAACGCGAGGAGCGCGGGCCGAGTACGACGGTGGCGATTCTGGCGCAGCCGGGCGTCACGGGGGCGCAGGGTGAGTGGCGTGGCGGCGAGGAGTGCGCCCACCTGCTGAATGAACGCGCGCCGGGTCGGCTGATTGTGCAACGGCTGGGCGATGTACGGCGGCGCCAGCCGACCACAGAAGCTGCGCTGGCCGCGAATAGCGTGCGCCCGACCGACGCAGCCGCTAGCCCCGGCGCGCTGCATGAAGCCTACGGCCAGACGTATTGGAGCGCGTTCGACGATATGCTGGGACGCATCGACCAGTTGGCGCCTGGCGCGCAGGCGGACGATACGCTGGTATATGGGCCAGCGGAGGAACGCTTCTGGGGCTTCCCGACGGACGATCTGCTTCAGACGACGGCGCAGGGCCTCTTTGTCGCGGGGGATGGCGCGGGGCAGAGCCAGGGCATCATCCAGGCGAGTGTGGCGGGGTTGCTGGCGGGCGAAGGGATGGCGCGGACGCTACTGGCGCGCGAGGACGCTGCTCGCCGGTAGCGCGTGGGCGTGAGCGGCGAGTCGCACGGTAGCGTCGCCGCTCAGAGGCGGATGGGGGTCAGGCGATCATCTCACGCACGATCTCGGAGACGCGCTTGCCATCGGCCAGACCCCTGGTGGCTTTCGAGGCGAGCGGCATCACCGTGCGGAAGTCTTTGCCGTGCTCGGCGATGAGCTTGCTGACCAGCTCGCGCACGTCATCGTCGCTCATACGTGTGGGCATGTAGCTCTTCAGTATCTCCGCCTGGCGGGTTTCCTTTGCAGAGAGTTCGTCGCGTCCGGCGCTCTTGAAGATCTCCGCTGATTCGATGCGCTGCTTCACCTGTTTATCGAGGATGACAACGCGGTCCTGCTCGGAGAGCGCGGCGCGGCTGCGGGCGACCTCCTCTTGCGTGAATCCGTCGAGCGCCATGCGAATAGTGTCCATGCGAATCTGGTCGCGCTGGCGGGTGGCGTCTTTGAGGTCTGCACGCATGCGGGAAACGATCTCCGAGGTGGCGCTCTCGCTGTCTGTCATGGCTTGCTCGCTTCTTTCACTGCGCCGCGCTCGCGGCGTGAGACGCCTCGATCACTGGCCGGGGCTTCGTGTTGAGTGTGAGCAGCGCGGACGCTGATGCCTTGCGCGCGCTGCTTCGATGCCGCTGGTGTGTTATACCTGCCGGGCGTCGCCTAGCGTGATGTACGCGATGGTGTGGGCGGCGCTTTCGACGGTGGGCGGCTGCGTATGCGCTGCGGCGTGGCCTGCGTAGGGCGCGCCGAGTGAGCCGCTGCCCGACGTGGAGGATGGCTGGCCAACATTGGCAGGAAGCTTTGGCGTGCTGTAGATGTAGTAGCCGTAGGCGGCTCCAGCGCCGATCACCAGGGCCAGGATGATCGCCACCAATGCTTTGCCAAACGCAGCGGCGCCTGATGATTCCTCTTCTTCCTCTGCCTGCGCAAAGCCACGCCGGGCGCGTGGGTCGCGGGCATTCATCATACTGCGCGCGTTGGCGCCGCCCACCCCATCGCCCCAGAGGCCGCCGCCGCGCGCCGATGCGACCGCTGCGCCGGGGCGTCGGCCTCGCACACCCGAATCTCCAGGCGCACGGGGGCCGCGTGGCCGGGCGGGCGCATCCCATTCGTCGCGCGTCGGCTGGCGTGGCCCGCGCGTTGCGCTGCGGTCGCCGCCGCGCTGGTCGCGGCGTATCGTGGGATCGTCGTCCCACTCGCTGCGGGCGCGCCGCCCCGACGCGGACTGATTGGGCCGAGGGCGGCGGTCGGCGCCATCGGGCGCGCCACGCTCGTAGTCGCGGCGGCCAGAGCCACGCGAGGGGGATTGCTCATCATAGCCACGCGGATGACCACGTGGGACATCATCACGCCCGCCACGCTGATAGGAACGACCGGCAGGCGGCTCGCTGCTCTCATATGATCCGCGCCGGCGTGGCGTCTGGCCACGCGAGCGGTAATCGTCATCCCGGTCGTCTATTCCCATGCCCTCCACCTCTGGGGCTAGACGCTGCGCGCCTGTTCCCCTCATGCGCAGCCTGACGAGACTGCGGCGTGTGAGGAGGACAGGGTGGCTGGCGTCGTGTCATTCACACGCGAGTGTACCACATCAGGACAACACGCCCTTCCGCCAGTCCTGTCTTGGGCGTCCGCGCCAGTTCGTGGTGAGCCAATGCGCTCATTGTGACGCTATTCGTGATCGGGATCTTTCTCTGGCTCGCGGCGCTCTGGCTGAGCGGGCGCGCCGAAGGCGCCGATCAGTCCGCCGAGGCTGACACCCTCGTGCTCATGTCCCTCACTCAAGGGGATCTTCTCCAGGTCGGCGCGCAGCGACTGCGCTTGCTGCGCGATACGCTCTGGGCTGGCGCTGGCGCCGTTGAGCACGATGCCATCGAAGCCTAGCCGCACGAGCGCCCGGCTGGCGCGCAGGTCTGGCGTCTCGTCCACTGCGGCGAGCACCGGGAAACGCACCGACGCCGCCAGCAACGCCAGCCGCGTGAAGTCGCCAATGCTCTGCTTTGGCAGGTCGCGCATACTCACCGGTAGCGTGATGAGCGCCGCCTGCGCAGGCAACGCGCTGGACATGCGATAGAGCAGCAGATCCATCTCGGCGTGTGGCGCGGTGAGCGTCACGACGCGGTCGAATTGTTCAGCCTGATCGTAGAGCGGGGCGGCAGGCGCATCGGCGCCTAACAGCAGAAAGCCCGCGCCTGCCTGCTGTGCCGCTGCGGCCACATCTTCGTCAGCGCCGCCCGCATATTCGACGCCCCACAGCGTGGTGGCGCTCTCCAGCGCCGTCTTGATGGCTGTGAGGTCGGCGCCGGGCTTCCAGCCTGAGACGATGACCGCATCCACTCCAGCCTTGGCGACCGCCTCAGCGGCCGCTACGTGCGTCGCCTCCAGTGTCACCAGCACCGCCGCAGGTCGCGCGGGAGCGCCCGCCGCCTGCCCGCGACCGAAGAAGCCGAACGAGCCACCGCTGCCCTGTCCTACCTGGCGCAATTTTTCGATGAGTTTGCCCATGGTCTCTGTCGCACCTCGTGAGCGCGTCTACCGCGCAGAATCGCACACATCATCGCAGGTCGCCGCCCGCGACGAGCGCGCCTGTGTCTTCAGTGCATTATATCAGCCAGCGCCGTTTAGAGTCCGAGCAAGCGTTCGAGGGCCAACGCGACGCCATCCTCCATGTTCGAGGCGGTGATGGCGTCTGCGGCGGCCAACGCCTCGGCGTGGGCGTTGGCGACGGCGACGCCACGTCCGGCCCAGCGGAGCATTGGCGCGTCGTTGGGCATGTCACCGAATGCGGCCACTTCGGCTGGCGACACGCCAAGCCGCTCGCAGAGCCGGGCCAGCGTCTGCGCCTTATCGACGCCACGCGCAGATAGCTCGATGAAGTGTGGGCTGGAGTAGGTCACGACCGCGCGGGCGCCTGCGACGCGCTGCGCTACTGGGGATAGTTCTTCCGCCTCGCGCGCTGGATGTCGTGCGATGAGCTTGGTGACGGGCTGCGCACAGAGGTCGAGCGCGTCGGCGATCCGCTCATGCTGGGTCTGCGAGCCAAGCGCCAGGTAGGCTGGCTCGCAGCCATAGTTCAGCCCGCACTCCACAGCGAAGGCGAGGCCGGGAATAGTCGCGCGCAGCGCCCGCACGAGCGCGGTGGCGTCATCGGCGCCAAGTGGCGAGTGCTCAAGCAGCGCATTGTTTGCAACATCATAGACAATGGCTCCGTTGCAGCAGACGGCGACCCCGTTCAGGTCAAGCTCTTCGGCCAGCAGGCGCACGAAGCGTGGCGGACGCGCCGTCACCATCGCCACAGTGACGCCAGCGGCTACCGCGCGAGCAAGCGTGCGCCTGGTGCGCTCCGAGATCGTGCGATCATCACGCAGTAGTGTGCCATCGAGGTCGGTCGCGACGAGCCGCACACGCGCTTGTCCTGAATCCACTGCATCCCGCTCGCTTTCTCTTGTCATAGGCGCGCCTGCTTCCAGTATACCGCTTTGGCGGGCGCTCGCGGGTGTCATCGTCATGCTGCGTGTGATGCGTCTCGTTCAGGGGCAGGTCTGCGCGTAACCGAGGCGTGGCGCCTCGCGCAGCGCGTGGCGAGCCGTGCTGTTGGCGGCGCCGCCCCGGCATGGAAAGCGGCTCCATGGCTGGCGGCGGCGCCTGGGACGCTGAGTGTCAGACGCGATCAGGGCAGCGCCACGACCGGCGCGAATGAGCTGTGGAACTCGCTTCGTAGCAGGTCCATGTAGACGATGTCGTAGCGTTGGTCGCCGAGGCGTTGCGCCTCGCGGCGGCGGCCAATCTCGCGGAAGCCGACTTTCAGGTAGCTGCGAAGCGCGCGCTCATTGTACGCATAGGTGGTCAGCAAGACATTGTGCAGGCCGAGCACGGTGAAGCCATAGTCAAGCAACAGCGTGACCGCCTCTGTGCCAAAGCCCTTGCCCCAGTACTCCTTGCGCCCAATGCTGATACCCAGTTCGGCGATGCCAGTCGTCAGATCGATGTCGCGCAGGCTGACGCCGCCGATGGGTAGGCTGGTCGCGCGGTCGTAGATGAGGAACCCGAGCCAGCTAGGATGCGGCTCTTTCGCCTGGCGGTCGTAATCGGCCTCGAACTGCTCGTGCGGAACAGGGCGCAAAGGGTCGCCCGCGAGCAGTGTCACCGAGAAATCATTGTCGCTGCGATAGAACAACTCGATCTGCTCATCACGCGAACCGGGGCCGAGCGCGACTTTCTCGCCGACGATGTTGTAGACGGGACGTGGCTGCTCGTCGCTGTTCGACGATGATGAAGATGCCGTCTGAGGCATAGGGTGTGGCTCCTTTTCTGCCATGGACACGTGTATGGGAGTTGCGCTCGGCTGTCAGATGGACAGCCAATAGTATGGCGCTGGTGAGATGCGAATAGTTGTCCCACGCTGAGGGCAGCGCGCGAGCACGGCAAGAACGCCGCTGGGAGGAGTGAGCGGCGAGGTGGGCGCAGCGCCTGCTGCGGCCTTACGCCTGCGGCGCCAGAATCATCCAGGGGGTTATGGTTCTCATGCCGCAAGTGTAGCACGTCGGGCGCGCCGAGCGCTAGCCAGGCTGACGCCCATCGAGCGCAGACAGACGCTGCTCTGGGTGGGCGAGGCGCACGGGGGTACGAGTAGCGATCAGCGCGAGCGCAAGCACGCCGATGCCGATGCCGAAGAGCACGACGGGGCGCCGAAACGCTGAGCGATGGAGGCGGTCAACGCGGCGCCCAGCGACATCGGCACAGCGCCGATGGTCCAGAAGGCGGCGGTGACGCGCCCAAGCAGGTGGTCGGGCGACAGTTCCTGGCGCAGTGAGATTTGCAGGATGGCGCGCACGGAGTCGCCGAGGGTGAAGCAGGAGGCAAAAGCCGCGACGAGCGCGGCATCGGGGGCTGGGCCAACGAGCGCCAGCGCCAGCCCGCTGAAGGCGAATCCGCTGATCCATGTCGTACCGAAGCCGAAGCGGCGCCGCAGCCACGGAGCCGCTGCCGAGCCAAGCGCTGCGCCGATACTTGCCAGCCCCAATGTCACACCCACAGATGTGTCTCCCTGGCCCAGGTCGTGTTTGAGATGGAAGATAAAGAGGTCTAACGCGCCGCCGATGAGCAGCGCCTCGAGCGACGTCAGCCAGGTGATCGCGCGCAGCGTCGGCTCCTGCCACAGATAGCGCGCCCCGGCGATGACCTCGCTGAAGCGGCTCTCTGCTGCGCGCGCGACCGCCGCGACCGCCAACACGTCGGGCGGCGTGACGCGCAGGCGGATGAACAGCAGCGAGGCGGCAGAGATAGCAAAGGTCAGCGCGTCGAAGCCGATGGCCGTGATTGGCCCTGTGCGCGCGGAGACGAGGCCAGCCAGCGCGGGGCCGATGACATAGGCGACGGAGTAGGTCACCTGGAGGCGCGCATTGGCGTCGGTGATCTGGTTGCGATCGACGAGATTGGCCACCGCTGTCATGTAGGCGACCTGGAATCCCATGCTGAGCACGGCGGCGCCGATGACGACGAGATAGATCAGCCAGAACGTCGGCCCGCGCAGCGCCCACCACAGCGGAATCAGCGCGTAGAGTCCGCAGCGCGCCACGTCGCAGGCGATCATGAGGCGGCGACGGTCTACGCGGTCAACGATGACCCCTGCGAAGACTCCAGCGACGAGCTGGCCAACACCGTTGACGCCAGTGACGAAGCCCATCTGCGCGACAGACCCTGTCGCCTGGAGCACCAGCAGCGGCAGCGCAACCAGCGCAAACGAGTCTCCGAGCACTGAGAGTGTCTGACCAGCCCAGAGGATGTTGAAACCGCGATTGCGCCAGAGGAGCGCCGCCGGACGTGTGTCCGCGTGGCCAGATTGCTTCGCTTCCTCGGTGGCTTTCACTGGGCACGCTCTCCTTGCAGCAGGGCCGCCCGCGCGTCGGTTCTCACCTGCCGCTCTGTGTCTTCGCAGTGTATCACAGCGTATCACGGGTCACAGAAACGCGCCTGAGTAGCTGACGGGTCGCCCCGCTCGTTACTCAGGCGCGCTGCGATGCTGTGAGATCGGCTGGCTCCGCTCAGCGGCGAGCGAAGTCAGCGAATGGCGTTAACCCTCCGTTGACTCGTATTGATCCTTGATCTGCGCGACGATATTCGGGTCGAGCAGTGTGGAGGTGTCACCCAGCACACGGCCTTCGGCGATGTCGCGGAGCAGACGGCGCATGATCTTGGCGCTACGGGTCTTCGGTAGCTCGGATGTGAAATAGATCCTCTTCGGGCGGGCGATGGGGCCGATGGCTTGTGTCACATGCTCGCGTAGCTCCGCTGTCAGCGCGTCATTGGGCGTATAGCCAGCACGCGGAGTGACGAAAGCGACAATCGCCTGACCGGTGATCGGATCACTGGCGCCGATGACGGCGGCCTCGGCGACAGCGGGATGGCTGACCAGCGCGCTCTCGACCTCCATGGTGCCGATGCGGTGGCCAGAGACGTTCAGCACGTCGTCGACGCGGCCCAGCAACCAGAAGTAGCCATCGTCGTCACGCCGGGCGCCATCTCCGGTGAGATAGACCCCTGGATAGCGCTCCCAATAGGTGCGGACGTAACGATCAGGGTCGCCCCAGATGGTGCGCGACATGGCTGGCCAGGGTCGCCTGATGACCAGATTGCCGCCAGTGTTCAGTGGCACAGCGTTGCCGTTTTCGTCGAGGATATCGGCTTCGATGCCAGGGAATGGAATCGTCGCGGAGCCTGGTTTGGTTGTGACAATGCCCGGTAGCGGCGTGATCATAATCATGCCAGTCTCGGTCTGCCACCAGGTATCGACAATCGGGCAGCGCTCATGGCCGATGTTGGTGTTGTACCAGATCCACGCCTCCGGGTTGATTGGCTCGCCCACAGTGCCGAGCAGGCGCAGGCTGGAGAGATCGCGCGATTTGGGATACTGGTCGCCCCAGCGCATGAACGTGCGGATGGAGGTTGGGGCGGTGTAGAGGATCGTTACGCCGAGCTTCTCGACAATCGCCCAGAAGCGATCCTTGTCAGGATAGTCTGGCGCGCCCTCATACATGACACAGGTGGCGCCGTTGGTGAGCGGGCCGTAGACGATGTAGCTGTGGCCAGTGACCCAGCCGATGTCGGCGGTGCACCAGTACACATCATCTTCTTTGAGGTCGAAGATCCACTCGTGGGTGAGCGATGTGCCGACGAGATAGCCCGCCGTCGTGTGCAACTGGCCTTTGGGTTTGCCCGTGGTGCCAGAGGTGTACATGATGTAGAGCGGGTGCTCGCTATCGAGCGCTTCGGGTTCCACGATGCTGCGCGACGCGCGCGCGACGGCCTCGTGATACCAGACGTCGCGCCCTTCCTTCATGTTGACTTCGCGGACGGCGGGGCCGACTCGGCGTACCACCAGCACCTTTTCGACACTCGGCGCCTCGGCGACCGCTGCGTCGGTGATGTCTTTCAAGGCGACGACATTACCACGCCGCCAGCCACCATCGGCGGTGACGACAACCTTGGCCTGTGAGTCTATGGCGCGTTCACGCAGCGCTTCGGCGCTGAATCCGCCGAAGATCACGGTATGTGGCGCGCCAATGCGCGCACAGGCGAGCAGGCCGATGGCCAGTTCAGGGATCATGGGCATGTAGAAGGCGACCCGATCACCTTTGGTAACACCCAGATCGAGCAGAACAGCGGCAAACTGGTTGACCTCACGATAGAGGTCGTGATACGTCAGCACACGCGAGTCACCCGGCTCGCCCTCCCAGATGATCGCGGCTTTGTTGCGGCGCCACGTCTTGTTGTGCCGATCAACGGCATTGTACGAGGCGTTGAGCTTGCCACCAACGAACCACTTCGCCCAGGGGGCGTCCCATTCGAGGACTTTGTCCCAGCGCTCGAACCAATCGAGCCGGTTGGCGGCCTCCGCCCAGAACCCCTCCGGGTCATCGTGGGCGCGCTGATAGACGGAGGGATCGCGGACGTTGGCATTGGCGGTAAACTCGGATGAGGGAGGAAACCGCCGGGTTTCTTGCAGCAGCGCGTCAATCGTCGAGGATGGACCAGAGGATCCCTGAGGAGACGACATGCTTGCCCCCTTCGCACTGCGCGACGCGGACCTGCATTGGCCGCGTCGCCTGACGCTACAGCGACGGCGATAGTATCGGGCGGAGGTGTGCGATATGGAACAAGAGATGCGACGCACACGGCGCGCTCGATGTATGTTAGGCATAATACCAGATTTTTCGGAATGTCGCTGTGCGGGGTATTCCGTTGCACAACGTCTTATGCTACACTGCGTCTAACACAAGGCATGAATGTACGCTTCCTAATTCGAGTCATCGCCATCGCGACGTTATCGCAGACCCGCGAATACCTGAGATTGACACGCACGCATGAGGCCACGACCACGGCGCGCGACGAGCTATTCACCCTTGTCGCGCTTGTGGATAGAGCGTTCTTCTCCTGTTGGAAAGGAGGCATGCGCGCTCACTTGAGCGCACGCGCAATCTGGCGCTCTCGCGCAGGAACGACCCTGCGCTGAACTCTCACCTGGAGCCGACGGCGTTTGCGTCGGCATGAACCTAGGTGGTGAAGCGACGCTGGCGTTGCTTCGCCCAGAGGAGGAGTCATCATCGTGTCAGAGGTGAAAATCGCTAATCCTGCTCCACTTGGTCTGAGTGGCTTCGCGCTCACCACGCTCATTTTGAGCCTTTGGAATGGTGGCATTTTGAAGGGCGCTGATGTGCTCATCGTCATTGGCCTGGCGGTCTTCTACGGTGGCATCGCGCAATTCTGCGCGGGCATGTGGGAGTTCCGTGCGGGCAACACATTCGGCGCTGCAGCGTTCACGTCGTATGGCGCGTTCTGGCTATCGTTCGCTGCCCTGTTTATCCCTGGCTTCGGCATCGCATTTGGCTCGAAGACTGGGCCAACTGGGACGGCCCTCGCCTGGTATCTGGTGGGCTGGGCAGTCGTTACGGGCATCTTTTTGCTCGGCACACTCCGCCTCAACGGCGGTCTGGTAGGTGTCTTCGCACTGCTGTTCGTCACCTACATCTTGCTGGCGATCGGCGCATTCAATGGCCAGGCCGCAGGTGTTGGCATGACCCAAATCGGTGGCTATGTGGGCATCGCGACGGCTATCGTCGCCTGGTATGTTGCGCTCGCCGCCATCATGTCAGCAGTCTCCAACGGCAAGATCAACCTGCCGGTGATTCCGCTGTCATAAGTCGCCACTGATCGATTCATGGCGTATTCAAGCCCCCTCTCACTGCTGCTGGGAGGGGGCTTTTTCTATGGCTTGAGATGGCGCCATCCGTGGGTCGTGCGTGGCCGATGGGCGCTCGGCCAGGTGCGGCACAGGGCGAGCCGAGAGGCGAATCTCGCGGGTATGAATGACCCAGCGCGTTTGACTGACTCCATCCGCTGCGGTACACTATCTTCGAGGTCGCGCTAGGCGGGGAGTTGGGGCTTCCCTGTACTTGAAATGCTCCGTATGCAAGGCTGAATTCCCGCCCGAGAGTTGTGTCGACCCAGCTTATCTGTACTAGATGATTATGAGGATTCAGTCCCCGCGCGGCACATCCCTGCGAACCCCGTCAGGTCGGGAACGAAGCAGCGGTAAGTGGGTCACTGTGGGCGCCGCGGGTACGCTGGGTCTGAGTCGGAAGGTAACGAGGGCTGGCAGATGCGAACCGACGGTGGGTGCGCGATCGCATCATTTCCTCTGTATCAGGGCCATGCGCTCCCTCTGAGCGCTACGCCTGAGAGTCAGGCGTTCGGCGCCAACCGACTGCGCGCTTCGTCTCAATCACTGATGGAGACTGCGCGCCTGGCGTCTGGTCGGCGACGCGCTCTCCGCGCTCATCATCGCTGAACTGTTCAGTTCTATCGAGGCGTGCTATGGCGTCGCAGTCGCTCTATCGCAAATGGCGCTCGCAGACCTTCTCCGATCTGATCGGCCAGGAGGCGGTTACGCGCACGCTGCTCAACGCAGTGCGCGACGGTCGGCTGGCTCACGCCTATCTCCTCTGCGGGCCACGCGGCATCGGCAAAACGAGTGTCGCGCGGCTGCTGGCGAAGGCGATCAATTGTCAGAATCCGCACGATGGCGAGCCGTGTAATGTCTGTGTCTCGTGCCAGGAGATCGCGGCGGGGCGCTCGCCAGATGTGATCGAGATCGACGGCGCCTCGAATAACGGCGTGGAAGACATTCGGAAGATTCGCGAGAACATCAATCTCATTGGCAGCGGCGGCCACTTTAAGATCTACATCATCGACGAAGCGCACATGATCACCTCTCAGGCGTTCAATGCGCTGCTGAAGACGCTGGAGGAGCCGCCGCCGCATATCATCTTCGTTTTCGCGACGACCGAGGCGCATAAGATGCTGCCGACGGTGGTGTCGCGCTGCCAACGCTTCGATTTTCGGCGTATTCGCATGGTCGACATCGTGGCGCGGCTGAAACATGTGGCCGCTGGCGAGGGGCTGACCCTGGAGCCAGCGGCGGCTGACCTGCTGGCGCGCGCGGCGCAGGGTGGGCTGCGTGATGCGCTGAGCCTGCTCGATCAGGCGGTGGCGCTGTGTGGCGCGCATGTGGACCTGGAGCGCGCCAGGATGATGCTGGGGCTGGCGGATGTCGGCTCGCTCAGGCGGTTGATTGCCTGCATTGCAGAGGATCGCGCGGCAGATGCGCTCGACCTGCTCAACGAGCTGGTGACACAGGGCGCGGACCTGCGGCAACTCAACAGTCAGTTCGCCGAGGAGTGGCGGGCGCTGATGCTTGCGCGCGCGGGCGCAGACCTGACGCGGGTGATGGACTACACCGTCGAGGAGGCGCGCGAACTCGGCGCGCTGGCAGAGCAGTTCACGCTCGACGACCTGATGGCGTGCGCGCGTGTCTTCGCAAGGAATGAAGGCCCGGCGCGCGGCCTGCCACTGCCACAACTTGCGCTGGAGTTGTCGCTGCTGGAGTGCCTGAGCGTTCGACGCCACGAGGCCGCGCCGACGCAGGTTCGCCCTGCTCCGCCAGCGGTCGCGCCGTCGCAGGCGCCGCAACGCCCGCCCACGCGCGCCACACCACCAGCCGCGCCGCCAGCAGCTTCAGCGGCTCCAGTGGCTCCAGTGGCTCCAGTGGAGGAGCTTGATCTGGCCGCGATTGATGCGGGAACGTGGGCTGGCCCCACGCGCGAGGTCAATGCGGCAGCTTCGCCGGTTCATGCGGCGTCCGCTGCTGCGCCAGAAGCGCCAGCCGAGACGCCAGCCGAGGCGCCAGGCGCCGAAGAATCGGCGGAGGGGCTTGCTGAGTCGTGGGAGGACGTGGCCTCGCCGGATGGCTCGGCCGGGCGCGACTGGGTGGCCGAAGCGCAGCGCAACTGGCCGCTGATTCGCAAAGTCTGTCGGCAAAAGCCGCCGATGGGCGCCGTTGTCAGCGGCCTCCTGAGTGACGCTGAACCTTTCGGCTATGAGCCTGGCAATCCGCAAACTCTGATCATCCGCGCGAAGTACGATTTTCATCTCAACAGCCTGCGCGATCATGAAAAGCGTAAGGTGGTCGAGTGGGCGCTCGAGCAGGCGTTGGGCCAGCCATTCCGAGCGCACTTCGTTCCAGCGAATGAGCCGCAGCGCGGCGCGGCCACCGTGCGGCGGCAGGCAGGCGCCGAGGCCAGCCCTGCGCCGGGCGCATCGCTGGCGCAGTCCGCAGCGGCGCAGCGGCCGCAGGTCTACGAGCGCGGCGCGGCCAATGGCGCCGACGCTGCAAATAACGGGCATCGCGCCACATCGTCGCAGGCCAGTAAGCCGCCGCCAGCCGGGCGCGCAGAGCTGCGCGAGCGGCCCGCGCAGCCCGCGCCATCGTCATCACAACTGGAGCAGGCGGCGCGCGAGGATCCCGTTGTGCAGGAGTTTGCGCGAATGCTCAATGCTGAGGTGTCTGATGTGCGCCCTCTCAAGCCGCCAGATGCGGACGAATCCTGAGGGCTGGCGGGCAGAGCAGGCGCGCATCACGACGCGAAGCAGAGGGGCGCCACGAGCATGAGCGAAGAGGCTAAGGCTGCGCTCGATGCGCTGCGGCAAGCGCGGGACGATGCCACACGGGAGCGGCTAGCGCACACGGGCGCGCTTGCAGGGCGGCCTGAGCGGGAGCGACTGCGCGGTGAAGTCGCGGTGGCGCTGGGGCGGAGCCTGCGGCCCACTGACCGGGCGTTGGCGCGCTGGCTACTGGAGCAGGAGATCGCCGCGCACGAGGCGCGCGGCTCTGGCGCGAGCGAATCGCTCTACACGTTGGTCGCCGCTGTGGCGCGATTTGCCCAGCCTGCCGACGCGCTGCTGATCTGGCGGGCGCGCCAGGCCACCCCGGAGACGCGCGCAGGCGTGGATGTGGAGCAGCTAGGCCGCGCGGGCCTCGCCGCGACACGCGCTGCGCTGGCGCAGCTCGCCGCGCAGGCGGGCGCCGACGCGGCTGAGGCGCGCCAGGCGCTCGGCTGGCTGGAAGCAGGCGCCGCAGCAGGCGCATTCGCTGGTCTGGCGGACTATTTCCTGTGGGCGGATGACCGATTCAGCCTGGTGATTTCGGGTCCGACGTGACAGGTCGGTGGTCCGGCGTCGCGTGACGACGCCTGTTTTCCTCCCGATGAAGCGCCGCCCGCGTAGCAGGCATGGCCGAAGTTTGGCTGAGTGAGAAGGGACATGACGAGATGGCGACCGACGCGACCGACGCGAGTCACGAACCCGTAAAGCTGGCGATTACCGGCGATGATGTGCGCGCGGCGGCGGCGCGCTTGCGCGGCGTGGCGCATAGGACGCCAGTGTTGCGGGCATCGAGCCTCGACGCCGAGGCCGGGGCGCAGGTCTGGCTGAAGTGCGAGCAGTTTCAGCGAGCGGGGGCTTTCAAATTTCGCGGGGCCTATAACAAGATCGCCAGTCTCTCTGATGCCGAGCGCGAGCGGGGTGTGATCGCTTTTTCCTCAGGCAATCACGCGCAGGCGGTCGCGCTCTGTGGGCGCATCTTCGCTGTGCCTACGGTCATCTGCATGCCGACCGACGCGCCTTCGGTCAAAGTCGCGGCGACGGCGGGCTATGGCGCTGAGATCGTGCGCTATGACCGCATGACGCAGGATCGCGAGGCAGTGACGCGCGAGATCGCCGAGGCGCGCGGCCTGACCATCGTTCCACCCTACAATGATCCGTTCATCATGGCGGGCCAGGGGACGGCGGCGCTGGAACTGCTGGAGGAGCAGCCGGACCTCGATGTGATTGCGGCGCCAGTGGGCGGAGGCGGTCTCATCTCCGGGACAAGTGTGGCAGCCAGCAGTGTGCGCGCAGGCATTCATGTGATCGGGGTCGAGACGGAAGCCGCCGACCATGCCTACCTCTCGAAGCGCAGTGATGAGCGCGTGACCATCGCGCCGCCAGATACCATCGCCGATGGCATCCGCACAGTGGCGTTGGGCCAGCTTACCTGGCCAGTCGTGCGCGAGATGGTGGATGATGTCGTGCTGGTGAGCGACGAAGAGGTGAAGGCGACGATGCGCTTCCTCCTGCTGCGGATGAAGATTCTGGCCGAGCCAACCGGAGCCGTCGCGGTGGCCGCCGCGATGACCGGCAAGCTCAATCGCTTTGGCAAGCGTATCGGCGTCATCATCAGCGGCGGCAATGTCGCGCCGGAGACGCTGTGCGAGATTCTCGCCGAAGAATAGCGCGCGGATGGAGTCGTCTGCATCGGCGAGCTCTGGGATCACTTGCAGCAAGACGACACTCGCGTTGCGACTGCGGGCGATCTGTCCGGCGATTGGTAAGGCGCGTTCAGCCCGCGCAGAGCCGTCGAGTGGGACGAGTATTGTGCGAAACATACGGATCTCCTTCGTGGCGCTGAAACGCCAGACGACGCGATCAGCCAGCCGGAGCGACGTCTGGCCGCTCTGGCTGGTGTGACAACCCAAACACGCCGAGGCTGTGCGCTCGCGCAACCGCGACGACGAAACTGACCTATCGCCAGAGCGTTCGATCCGCTCGGCGACGCGAACCTCAGCCATACGTGGCCGAGCGCCGATACTACCGAAGGGCTAGTTACAGCGTATGTTTGGGGTATCACAGGGCAATCACAGTCAGCGCGACAGGCGTCACAGGGCGCTCACACGGAGGGCTGCTACCTGTGGATAGAGCGGCGGTCGTGAGGAGGAGGCGCAATGCAGGCGGATCCGGACGATAGTTGCTATGACGGTGGTTTTCGTCGCTGGCGTTGCGGGTCGCTGCAATTCGAGGTGGCGCGGTGCTGGAGCCGAGCCATTCACGCTCGCGGCTACTTCAATCGTCCGGATGCGCGCAGTTGAGCGATCACGCGCTCGATCTCCTGCGCGGTCTGCGCGATGGTGAGCGATGTGGTGTTGATGATCGGCGCGTCTTGCTGCTCGCCCCAGGGGAACATCATGTCGTAGATCGTGCGCAGCATCTCAGGCGCGAGCAGGCGGCGTCCAGCGCGCCGCGCGTTGCGTGCGGTGATTGCGTCATAACTGGGTAGCAGAACGATCAGGCAGTGCGGCGTCTCGGCCAGAAGGTTCTCCCAGCCCGCATAGTTCGCGCTCTCCCAGCGTGGGAAGATGGCATCGTCGATCACGCAGGTGATGCCCTCGGCGACGTAGCGCCGCGCCATATCCGCACAGTTGCGCCGGGCGATGCCGTACTGCCAGTCCGTCTCCGGCGACCAGCCATCCCTGGGATCGGCCCAGCCAGCCCTGACAAATTCGCGCACGTCGTCCAGCGCGATATGCGCGGCGTGGCGCCGCTGCCCGGTGGCCCAGGCGTCGGCAGCGGCGCTCTTCCCGGCGCCTGCTGGCCCTGTGAGGAGCAGGACAAATGCGCGCTCATCGGTCATGTTGCTGCGCCTCATCGCTCGCTACTGCGTCTACGTTGTGATGCCGCTTGGCCGGGCGTATGACGATCAGGTTGAGGCGTTGTCGCGCGGCTAGCTGACGCGCTCAGCCGCCAGAAACGCATCGATACGGGCGCCGATGGCGTCGCGCGCCTGACGGAACGCGGCAAGGCGTTGCTCCTCCGAGCCAGTGACGGCGCTGGGGTCCGGAAAGCTCCAGTGCGTCTGTCGCCGTGCGCCAGGGAAGAACGGGCATTCTTCCGCAGCGGAGTCACAGACGGTGATGACCAGATCGAACGGCTGCCCGGCGTAAGCGCTTAACCCCTTCGAGCTATGGCCAGCGGCTTCACTGATGTCTATGCCTATCTCAGCCATCGCGCGTATCGCCAGAGGATGGATGCGGCCAGGCTGTGTCCCCGCGCTGAATGCCGCAAAGCGGGCGCCGCCACGCGCTCGGAGCAAGCCTTCGGCCATCTGCGAGCGCGATGAGTTGTGGGTGCAGAGAAAGAGGACACGTCGCACAACATCGTTCGCGTCGGCTGCTTCAGCCTGTAGCGATGGGTTTGAGCTGTTCGCGTCATGCACGGAGCGCCTCCTACTTTCTCCATCTGTTCGCCCATGCGCGGATTCCCTCTTGAGCATACCATGTGGCGGGCGCCGAGAGACACGTATGGCGTCCGGCCAAAAGTCCTTGCCATACAGGCGATGCTGGCGGCGGGCGCTCGTTGTCGATACGATGCCAGCATGCCATCGGAAGAAACGCCCATCCTCGGCTTCACGGGCTGGCGTCCTTGAGAGGATAGGAGAGCGGTGGACGATGTGGTACCCCCAACGGGATTCGAACCCGTGATCTCCACCTTGAAAGGGTGATGTCCTAGGCCGCTAGACGATGGGGGCGCGGGCGTGTCCGTGAGAGCCATGCCTGCTGGACGCGCAACGATAGTGTACCCGTCGCGTTTGCGCGGTGTCAAGCAAAGTTGGCTCGCTCCATTATGCGCGGCCTGCGCTGAGCGCCCTGCGCGAGGTTACGGCTCTTGCAACAGCGCCGTGACGAGCGCGATGACCTGTTCCAGGTCGAAGGGTTTGCGCAACAGCACACCGCCATCCACGCCGCGCACGCTGAGATCGAGCGAGGTGGACGCCGTGAGAAAGACGACCTGGCAGCGTTGTGTCTCCGGGGCGGCGCGCAACCGGCGATAGACCTCCGCGCCGTCCATGTCGGGCAGTCGCACATCGAGCAGCACGATGCTCGGCGCCGTCTGTTGCGCGCGCATCAGCGCCGCGCGCCCGTCGGTGAAGATGTCGATGTCCCAGTCTGCATGGCCCTCCAGTTCGAGCGCGCGGCGAAGCAGACTCGCGACCTGTGGATCATCTTCGACGATGAGCACGCAGGCGGGGGCGTGCGTGGCGATGGCAGCCGACTCGAACCCAGCGTTTTCGACGAGGGCGAGCGCGCCGACGATCTGTGGGCGCTGGTTGGCGATGGGGGTGATGTCATCCTGAGGGGCGCTCGGCACAAGCCAGACAGCGCCCCGCCGCCGCGACTGTCGCCCCAGGCGACTTGCCGCTACCCCGCCGCTGCGTTCACTGGGAGGTTGCGTCTTCTGCATTTGCGATGTCTCCGCACAGCCGGGCGCTCGTCATTCCGGTGATCCTCCACCGTTCTGCGCGCAGTGGTGACGAAGCGATCTCGCTTCACTGGGCCTGTCTGCTGGCGAGAGTATAGCATGGCAGCCTGCCGCCGCTTCAGCTTCCAGTACTAACGGGCGAGCGGGGAAAGCGCCTCGTCAGGACTCTGCGAGCATGCGCCTGTAGAGGCTCTCGTAGGCGGTGACGGTCGCCTGGAGCGTGAAGTGTGTTTCGACGCGCTGACGGCATGCCTGGCGGCTGTAGCGTGCGCTGTTGCGGACAGCGTCCGCCGCCTCGGCGATGCTTCCACGCGCGACCAGCGCGCCTGTCACGCCCTCGGCGATGACCTCGCGCAGGCCGCCGCTGTCATAGCCGACGACGGGCGCCCCGGCGGCCTGCGCTTCGCAGGCGACCAGGCCAAAGGGTTCATCCCACCAGGAGGGAACGAGTACGACGCTCGCGCCAGACATCAGTTCCCAGAGACGTTCGCGTGGCTGTGGTCCCAGCCAGGTGAGCGCCTCTGGGTGGGCGGCGAGCAGCGGCTCGATGCGCGTACGGTGGTATGCCTGGTCATAGACGCCGCCGACCAGCCTGAGTGGGGCGCCCGCCGCCAGAGCGATCTGGATGGCGTCCGCTACGCCCTTCTCCGGGGTGATGCGCCCGGCGAAGAGCGCATAGGAGTCAGGCGTCGCCATCGGCGCGAATGGAATGGCGGCGAGGTCGATGCCATTGTAGATGACGGCGTCGATGTGGCAGGCGTCGTGATAGGTGGCGGCGCAGGACTGCGAGACGGTGACAAGCCAGGGCTGGCGCGCCGCTCTGGGCCGATGCGCAGGCGCGAGCGTGGCGAGAGTGGCGAGGATCGTAGGATCGAGCGCGGACATGTGCAGGGTGTGGGCGACGGGCAGCGGAAGTGTCTGCGCGAGCTGGAACGCTGGCTCGTCGTAGGCGTGCGCGTGGAGCAGATCATGGTGGGGCACGTGGGCGGCGACGGCGGCGAACGCGCGCTCAAACGCCTGCTCGACAGCGAGATCTGTTGGCGCGGTACTCGCTGCGACGCGCGGAGTGGAGAAGTCCGATGGACGCACGCGCGCCGCGTCAACCTCGATCTCGGTGAGCGTGACGCCGGGGAGCGCAGCCGGATCGGACCCCTGAGCGGCGTAGAGAGTGACGCGGTGGCCACGAGCCGCCAGCGAGACTGCCAGGTCGCGCAGCAACGCCTGCGCGCCGCCGAGGTAGGGCTGGCGGATGGGAGCGACGAGTGGCGCCAGGAGCGCAATATCCAATGGCGCCGCGCTGGTTGGATGAGCTGTCATAGCGCGCCTGCTGCTCCCAGGCGGGCGCGTCGTCGTCGCCGATGCGCGACGACGGCAGAATCGGCGCGTGGGTCGCTGGCGGTTGAAACCGCGCCTGGATGGCCTGCGGGCCGCGAAGTCCGCCTGTGCGGACTGGGACCGAGCTGCGGCATTGTGCACGCGCAGCTCGAATACTTCACAAGCCCTGGCGCCATGCTCACCTGAGCGGAGGACTCCAGCAGGTGATCTGCGATGACCCAACGGGTGAAGATGGCCTGGAAATCTCCCTTTGGCTGCATGCGTGTACTTTCTCTGGCGCAGCTCAACGCGCTCGCTACTGATAGGCCTGGGCGCGCTCCTCATCAGGCATTCGAGAATATCTGGAGGTTCGTGCCTGAGAGCGGGCGGGCGTCAGGTCCGGCGATGAAGAGCAGGATGCGCGCAAGCTCTTCGGGGGTCATGTCGGGCGTGAGGTGCGGCGCGGCGGCGCGCAGCATCTCGGTATCTACCGCGCCGGGGCTGACAGCCACCACGCGAATGTGATGCGGTCGGCCCTCAACGGCCAGAATCTCGCTCAATCCGGAGACGCCATATTTCGAGACATTATAGGCGCTGAGGCCGGGAAACTTCTCGACGCCCGGCACACCGGAGAGTGACGACAGGTTGATGATGACGCCGCCCCCATGCGCGATCATCTGGCGAAACGCCTCGCGGCAACAGAGAAAGACGCCGCGCAGATTGACCGCCAGCACATGATCCCACGTCGCCGCCTCCATCTCTGCAAAGCGCGCCTGCGCGACTGCGCCAGCGGAGTTGACGAGGATGTCTACCGGGCCGAAGGTCGCGGCGACCTGCGCGAAGACCGCCTGCACGCTCGCCTCATCGGCGACATCGCAGGGGCAGGAGAGCGCGATTCCGCCCGCCGCGCGAATCTCCGCCACATTCGCGTCGAGCGCCGCAGCGTCGCGAGCAGCCAGCGCGACGGCGGCGCCTGCGCGGGCGAAGACGCTCGCGGTGGCTTTGCCGATGCCTCGGCTGGCGCCTGTCACCAGCGCCACTTTCCCCGCTAATGGCGCGTTCGCGGCGTTGCTCGCTGGCGTTGTCATCGTGCCTCCATTGCTGGCTCTGCGCATGTCTCTGAGGGGCGTATAGCTAGTATAGCGCACTGTAGTCGGCAGGTGACAGAATGCGCACAGGAGTTGCGCGCCCGGTGGCGCAGCGGTGAGTGGGCGACGAGATAGACGCGAGGGGATACGATGGAGATCGAGATCGAAGGGACAATTCTGACGAAGGAGACCGGCCTGCATGCGTCCTTCGAGGGAAAAGATCAACCCTACGTGCGCTGTGTCGTCGCGCGGCTCGATGATCCGGAGCGCCACGCGGAGACGCGCATCGTCGGCCTCGAAGATATCGCGCAGCAGGTGGGCGATGTCGTGCGCCTCGTGGCGTACCGCGTGGTGACGGATCGTAATGCGGGGGTCGTGCGCTTCGACTGTCGTCTCGTCTCTTAGGCGCAGGCGAGGAAGGAGGCGCGCCAATGACACAGACGCCGCTGTTGGGGCTGCTCACCGACTTTGGCCTGAGCGACGGCTATGTCGGCGTCATGAAGGCCGTGGTGTTGAGTATCGCGCCCGGCGCGCCCCTGGTGGACATTTCGCATGACATTGCGCCACAGGATGTCGAGGGAGGCGCATGGACGCTGGGAATCGCGTGGCGTTACTTCCCCGTCGGCAGCGTGCTCCTCTGTGTAGTCGATCCGGGGGTGGGCAGCGCGCGCCAGGCCATCGCGCTGGAGGCGCACGGGCGCCGCTTTGTTGGGCCAGATAATGGCCTGTTCACCGCGCCGCTGGACGATGTTGGCCTGGACGACGCCCAGCCACCGCGCTGTGTGCGCCTGGATGCGTCGCGTTACCATCTTCCGGTGACGAGTGCGACGTTTCATGGGCGCGATATCTTCGCGCCGTGCGCGGCGCATCTGGCCGCTGGTGTGTCGCTGGAGGCGCTCGGCTCGGCGGTGGACCCGGCCACGCTGCTACGTCTGCCAGTGGAGCGTAGGCCCAGGCGAGAAGGCGATGTCTACATCGGGCGGATCGCGCATGTTGATCGGTACGGCAATCTCATCACGACGTTCGGCCCTGCGTTGACGCGCCTGGCGCTGGCGCAGCAGATGGCCCGCGTCGTGGTGGCGCAGTGCGAAGTCGGCGCGCGGGCGACGCACTTTGCGGCGGGGCCAGTGGGAGAGCCGTTTTTCCTTCAGGATAGCTCAGGCGCGTTGGCCATCGCCGTGCGAGATGGTTCAGCGGCGCTGGCGCTTGGCTCGCGGCGTGGCGATGAGGCGCTGCTACTTGGCGTCGGCGGCGTCGGCGGCTGACCGTGCTGGCGAGAGCGGAGAGAGAGGGCGGCGATGCGACTCTATTTCATGCGACATGCCCATGCGATGAACGCGGAGGATTGGCGCGGTGTGGATGCCGCGCGGCCACTGACAGACAAGGGGCGTAAGCGCGCCGAGGCGGCTGCGGCTGGGCTGGCGACGCTGCGGCCGGGAGTGGACGCCATCATCTCCAGCCCCTACTCGCGCGCCTATGAGACGGCGGTGATCGTAGGGCGAGCGCTGGGCCTTTCGGTGGAGAGCGCCGATGGCCTGACGCCTGGCTTCGACGCGCCACGCCTCGATCAGGCGCTGGCGCTGCGGCCAGGGCTGGTTGGCCCGCTCTTTGTTGGCCATGAGCCAGACCTGAGTCAGCTCATCAGGGCGCTCATCGCGCGGAAAGGTGAGCACGATGCCCCGGTGACGATGGAGAAGGCGTCATGTTGTCTTGTCGTGACGCCCAACGATCTGCCGGGTGGCTGCCCGCCGCAGAACTCGTGGACTCATGCGCGCTGGTCTGGTTGCGCACATGGCGTGAGCTGGCAGCGCTGGCGGGGCCGGAGGGCGCGACAGACTGAGCGTGTGAGGGCGGCAGATCACCCACACATGCGCTGGCGCCAGAGTTGCGTCCCTCGTCTGCGCCGCCGCGTGCGACACGCGCCGGTAATGCTGAGGAGAGTACGTAGTGGCGCTCGACAATAGAGCTATCAGCGGCCAGGATGCAAGGATCGAAACACCCTCTGGCGCGCGCGACGCGCGTCACTGGTGGTGGTCGCCGGAGCCGGTACGCCTGGCGCATTTGCCCGCGCGCCGCGCCGCGCCAACTCGCTTCGATGTCATCACTGCGTCGTTTCAGTTTCCATGCGCGCTGGTAGATGCGCGAGCGCAGGCGCTTGTCGAGGGCGCGCGGCGCGCAGGTGAACGCCATTCACTCTCGCTCTGGCGCACGGCGCTACGTGACTCGCTAGAGCAGATTGCGCGCGAGGCGGCGCATACACCCGATGGCGCGTCCTGCGCTGCGCTGTTCTGGGAGCGCGCAGGCGAGGAGTATCGCGTCGCCGTCACCTTCGAGGCGTCGCAGCGGCGCGTCATACCCACCACTAGCGCAGCACGAGGAGCGGCGGCAGCCTGGTAGGATCAGCCAGACGTCGAACGGCGCCTTCCCTGATCGCAGTCTATCTGATATGATAGCGGCAGGCTAGGCGCTGAACGGCTCGGAGGGTGGTTATGCGACAGGCGGGGCCGCTGAGTAGTATAACAATTTCTTTGAGTAGCGATAAATCCCACTAGGTATATCGTTGCCTTTGTGATGCGGCCTATGTTATACTCCTTCTGGTATGCGTGGTGAGGCGCAAACCCATGAAGAACGACAAGCGACGACGCTCGCAACAGAGTGACTGGGCGGCATTCGCCCTGATTGGACAAGTGGGCCTCAACATCAGTTTGGGCGCGCTACTTGGCATCGCCGCTGGCCTCTTCATCGACGGCAAACTGCATACCTCACCTGTAGCGACACTTATCGGGCTGCTGCTTGGCCTGGCCGCTGGCATCTATAACGTTTATCGTCTGATCTCCTCTCTGGAGTGAGCGCAGCGCGTTAGAGACAAGGGCTGAGCGCAGCAGAGGACGAAGGGAGAGCCTCCGTGCTCTGGAAGCTGCCAAACATCCAGTTAGCCGCCGACCCGCTGTACCCTGGAGCCCCTATATTCCTCACGAACACGTTCATTCTCACCGTCGTCAGCGCGATCCTCGTCGCTGTGCTCTTTTTGATCGCGGCGCGACGGCCGAAGCTCGTGCCAGGGAAGTTCCAGAACCTCATCGAGTGGGTCTTTGAGCAACTGCTCAACCTCTGCGAAGAGGTGGCGGGCAAACGGAACGGGCGTCGTTTCTTCCCCTGGGTAGCGACGCTGTTTCTGCTCATCCTGTTCGCCAACTGGTGGGAGATCATTCCAACTGTCGAGACGGTGGGCCTGAAGTCCACCGAGCATCCCGGCTGCGCAAACGTCGGCCACCAGGGCGTGTTACTGTTCGGGCAATACTCCGCCTGCTTCACGCCGCTGCTGCGGCCACCCTCCACTGACCTGAACTTCACCGTCGTACTCGCGATCATGACGGTCGTGATCACGCAGATCTACGGCTTTCGCGTCCTGGGCTTTCGTGTGCAGGTCAGCCGCTATCTCACGCTCAAAGAAGGGCCGATTGGCCTGGTGGTGGGCGTCCTGGAGTTCTTCCTGGAACTGCTGCGCGTACTCTCGCTGAGCTTCCGACTCTTTGGCAACATCTTCGCTGGAGATGTGCTGCTGCTCGTGATGTCGTTCATCTCGATAGGCGTCGGCGCAGTTCCGTTCTACTTCCTGGAAGCGTTTGTGGGTTTCATTCAAGCCTACGTCTTCGCCTTTCTGGCGCTGCTGTACCTCACGCTCGGCACGACCGCGCATGGCCACGAGGAGCCTGAGGAGGAGCATCTGATTGAAACGTCGCATGCGGCTCGTGAGCGCGTAGAGCATGGGCTTGGCGCGACAGACTCACAGCGAGCGCCCACGGCGCATTAGGAGCTTCCAGCCGGGATCCAGCCGGGCGCGCGGGCAGGCGACACGCCTGCGATGACGCGCCAGAAATCGTCAGCTTTCTTTCCCTGCGCGGCGACCTGAGGTCACGCGCTACCGGCGCCGGGCGCTGGTCAGTTGAACGACAGCCGACCCTGATGGTCGGCGCTTACATGCCTATCTGAGGAGGCGTTTAGTGTCCAGCTTTGAAGTTGCGGCCGCTCTTGCTATCGGTATCGGCGCGATTGGCCCTGGCATCGGCATCGGCCTGCTGGCTGGCCCGGCGCTCGGCGCTATGGGGCGCAATCCTGATGCGGCGAACCTGATCCGCACGAACATGATTCTGGCCATCGTGTTCGCCGAGGCCATCTCGATCTACGCGCTCGTCGTGGCGCTGATTATCCTCTTCGTCACGAGGTAGTTGTGGCGTCTGGATGGGCGCAGGCGCGGTGGCGCGCCCATCCAGACGTCTGCTGTGAGCGACGAATGAGGAGGAGCAACCAACATGAGCGCATTAGGCATCAACATCTATGCCCTGATTGCTCAGCTTGTGGCGTTCCTGATTCTCCTGATCGTGTTGCAGATCTTTGCCTACCCGGCGCTGACGAGAACGCTCGATAAGCGCCGGGAGACGATCCGCGATGGTGTCGAGAACGCTGAGCGCGCAAGCCAGGCGCTGAAGGACGCTGAGAAGCGGGTCGAGGGGCTGATGAATGACGCGCGTCTGGAGTCGCAGAAGGTCATCGCCAGCGCGACACAAGCCGCTGAGCGGCTCAAGGCTGATTTCGAGCAGCAGGCGCAGCAGCGCGGTCGTGAGATCGAGCAGCAGGCGTCGAAGCGCATCGAGCAGCAGATCGCTCAGGCCAAGGCTGAGCTACGCGCGCATGTGGCGGACCTGTCGATCGCGGCGGCTGAGCGTGTCATCGGCCAATCACTCGATTCCGCGACGAATCGCCGTCTGGTAGACGAGTTCGTGTCGCAGTCGAGGGATAGCCTGTGTTAAAGGGTCCAGTCGCGCGTCGCTATGCTGAGGCGGTCTTCGAGATAGGCAAAGACAATAACACAGTCGATGCCTGGCTCCAGGATGTGCGGCTGATCGCAGAGTACTTCACGAACCGCCAGCTTATTTTCATTCTTGGCGAGCCGAACATTCGCTTCGAGCGCAAAGAAGCGATTGTCCGCGACTTGCTGGGCGACAAGATTCACCCGGAGGCGATGGGACTGGCGCTCACGCTGGTCGAGCGCGGGCTGGTTTCACTCGCCGGGCGCATCCGTGACGAGTTTGAGTTGCTCTATAACGACTACCGTGGGCAGGCCGTGGCGCAGGTAACATCCGCGATGCCACTGGGCGATGCCGAGCGCGCTTCCATCACGCGGCAGCTCGAGACGATCACCGGCAAGCATATCATCATGCACGAGCAGGTGGATCGCGCGCTGTTAGGTGGTGTGACGGCGCGGGTTGGTGATACGCTGATCGATGGCAGTGTGCGTCGACGCCTGGAGTTGCTGCGGCGGCAGATTGCCCAGGGTGGCGATACTGGCGATCCACTCACGGGCTTCGACGATCTGAAACCCCTGCTCGACCTGCCTGGCAGCGGTGGTGTGGCGCGGCCTCTGCCAGATGGCGCGCCGCCGTCGGATGGCTCACCGGCCAACGGGTCTGGCTCAGGGCCAACTGATCGCGGCGACCCTGCGGGCGCGCTGCTGGCCACGCGCGTTGGCGTCGGGGCGACATCTGGCCGACGAGGCCATGATGGCGCTCGCGGTGGCAAGCGTGGCAAGGGGCGACGGCGCTAGACAAGCCAGCCCTACCCGGACGTCAGCTCAGCGAGTGGCGTGGTCATCGAGAGACTGACAGACATTTAGGAGAGTAACATGGCTATCGCGGACGAGATTACCCGCGTCATACGCGATCGCATTCAGAGTTTCGACGGCAAGTCCACCGAGGCCTCGATGGTCAGCGTGGGAACGGTGATCGAGGTCGCCGACGGCATCGCGCGTGTCTACGGTCTGTCAGGGGTGCGCTACCTGGAGCTGGTCGAGTTCCCTCGCACGGGTCTGATGGGTCTGGCCTTCAACCTCGAAGAAGATTCAGTCTCGGTGCCGATCCTGGGCGACTTCACCATCATCCATGAGGATGATGAGGTGCGGACGACCGGGCGTATCGTCCAGGCGCCTGTCGGCGACGCGCTGATTGGCCGCGTGGTGAACGCGCTCGGCGATGCGCTGGATGACGGCGGCCCGATCAATGCGACGAAGTTTCGCCCGGTCGAGCGCGTGGCGCCTGGCGTGATTACCCGTCACCCGGTCGATACCCCGGTGCAGACGGGCCTCAAGGCGATTGACGCGCTGATTCCGATTGGGCGCGGCCAGCGCGAGCTGATCATCGGCGACCGGCAGACCGGCAAGACGGCGGTGGCGATTGACACGATCATCAATCAGAAGGGCAAAGACCTCATCTGCATCTACGTGTCAATCGGTCAGAAGAACTTCCAGCTTGCGCGTATCCGCGAGACACTGCGGCAATTTGGCGCGATGGAGCATACCATCATCGTGCATGCGGGCGCTGAGGACCCGGCGCCGCTGAAGTATCTGGCGCCCTATACCGGCTGCGCGATTGGCGAGGAGATCATGGAGAGCGGGCGCGATGCGCTGGTGATCTACGACGATCTCTCGAAGCATGCCGACGCCTATCGCAATATGTCGCTGATCATTCGCCGCCCTCCAGGTCGTGAGGCCTACCCTGGCGATGTGTTCTACCTGCACAGCCGCCTGCTGGAGCGCGCCGCCCGCCTGAACAAAGACTACGGCGGCGGCTCGCTGACGGCGCTACCGATCATCGAGACGAAGGCGAACGACGTGGCGGCGTACATCCCGACGAACGTGATCTCGATCACCGACGGTCAGATTTTCCTGGAGACCGACCTGTTCAACGCTGGCATTCGCCCCGCGCTGAACGTGGGTATCTCGGTGAGCCGGGTGGGCGGCGCGGCGCAGACGCAGGGCATGAAGCAGGTGGCTGGCACGCTGAAGCTCGATCTGGCGCAGTTCCGTGATCTCGCGGCGTTCGCGCAGTTCGGCTCGGACCTCGACGCGGCGACCAAGCGCAAGATCGAGCGCGGGCGTCGCCAGCAAGAGATCATGAAGCAGAAGCAGTACGAGCCGATGCCTGTCGCTCATCAGATCATGATTATCCATGCCGCCAGCACGGGGCAGTTGGACGATGTGCCTGTGGAGAAGGTCCCGGAGTGGGAGAAGCAGTTCCACCTCTTCATGGATGCGAACTACCCTGATCTGGTGAAGGCGATTGTCGAGACGACTGTGGTGAACAAAACGAAGCTGCCGAAGGAGATCTTCGAGCAGATCGACGCTGCGACACAGGCGTATAAGCTGACGGCGCCGCGCTAGCGTGGCGCCTCTGGCTCTGGCGCGCAAGGTCTGAGCGAGTGTTCGTCAGACTTCGCGACGTGGTGTGGTGACAGGCGTCCCGCTCTGCCAGAGTTGGAAGCAGGAGATAACCATGGCGTCGACTCAGGAAATCCGGCGACGTATCCGCTCGGTGCGAAACGTCGCCCAGATTACGCGCGCCGTGCAGCTTGTGGCGAGCAGCAAGATGCGTCGGGCGCAGGAGCGTGTTGTCGCGTCGCGCCCCTACGCAGAGCAACTGTCGAAGCTGCTCTCGCGGGTGGCGGCGCAGGCGGACGACCTCAACGATCTGCCACTGATGCAGCAGCGCGAAGTCAAGCGGGTCGCGATCGTGCTGGTCACGCCAGATCGTGGCCTGGCTGGCGCGCTGAACAGCAACATCAACCGCCGCGCAGCGCAATTGGCGCAGGAGCTACGGCGCGAGTATAACAACCCCAATCTGCCGATCACCTTCGTGGCGGTCGGACGCAAAGGTCGCGACTTTCTGACACGCTCACGGCAGAATCTCCTGGCGGAGTTTACGCTGTTGGGCGATCAGCCGAAGTTGCAGGATGTGCGCGCCATCGCCCGAACGGTGACAGACGCATACATCAGTGGCGAGATCGATCGGGCGCTGCTGGTCTATCCGAAGTATGTCTCGACCGTGATGCAGACGCCGACAGTGACGCAATTGCTGCCCGCGCAACCACCAGAGGCCGAAGAGACTGAGGGCGCCGCGCCACAATACATCTTCGAGCCAGACGCGCAGCAGATATTCGCCGAATTGTTGCCGCGCTATGTCGAGACGCAGATCTATCAGCCCTTGCTGGAGAGCGTCGCGAGCTTCTATTCGGCGCAAATGCTGGCGATGAAGAACGCGACGGACAGCGCCAACGACCTGTTGTCTGACCTGACACTCACCTATAACAAGGTGCGCCAGTCGGCGATTACAACGCAGATTCTCGAAGTTGTCTCTGGCGCAAACGCGCTGCAGTAGAGGCAGGAGTAAGCAATGGCTAGCGCCACGACGACACGCACAAAAGGTATCGTGCGGCAGGTGCTGGGGAATGTGGTGGACATCGAGTTCCCAGCCGATAAACTGCCCGCGATCTATAACGCTATCGAGACACAGATTACCGGGCAAGACAAGCCGACGACGCTGACGCTGGAGGTCGAGCAGTTGCTCGGCAACAACATCGTGCGCTGCGTCGGCATGGGGCCGACCGACGGCATGATGCGCGGCCAGGAGGCGTTCGATACCGGCGGCCAGATCACCGTGCCGGTTGGCCCTGAGACGCTGGGTCGCATCTTCAACGTGCTGGGGCAGCCAGTGGACAACAAGCCTGCTCCGGTGAATGCGCCACGCTGGCCGATTCACCGCACGGCGCCAGGCATCGAAGATCAGGCGACCGCGACCGAGGTGCTGCAGACGGGCATCAAGGTGATTGACCTGATCGCCCCCTTCATGCGCGGCGGCAAGATCGGCACCTTCGGCGGCGCTGGCACGGGCAAGACCATCATCATTCAGGAACTGATCAACAACATTGCCAAGACCTCGATGACTGGGTCGGGTGATGGCGCAGATGGGAGCGGTGGCGGCCTGTCAGTCTTCGCTGGTGTGGGTGAACGTACCCGTGAAGGCAACGATCTGCTGGAGGAGATGACGTCCGCTGGCGTGCTCGACAAGCTGGCGATGGTCTTCGGCCAGATGAACGAGCCACCTGGCTCGCGGCTGCGAGTGGCGCTGACCGGCCTCACCATCGCGGAGTACTTCCGCGATCAGGAGCACCGCGACGTGCTGCTGTTCATCGACAACATCTTCCGCTTCACGCAGGCGGGCGCTGAGGTGTCGGCGCTGCTGGGGCGCATGCCATCCGCTGTGGGCTACCAGCCGAACCTGGCGGAGGAGATGGGGCAGCTCCAGGAGCGCATCACCTCGACCAAGGATGGCTCGGTGACATCGATGCAGGCGGTGTATGTGCCTGCCGACGACTACACCGACCCAGCGCCAGCCGCGACGTTCGCGCACCTCGACTCGACGATTGTGCTGGAGCGGTCACTGGCGCTCGCGCGGACTGTTCCCGGCGGTGGACCCGCTCGCTTCGACCAGCCGCATCCTCGACCCGAACATCGTCAGCCAGGAGCACTACGATGTCGCGCAGGAGGTGAAGCGGGTCTTGCAGCGCTACAAGGAGCTGCAGGACATCATCGCGATCCTGGGTGTGGACGAGCTGAGCGACGACGACAAGCTTACGGTGACGCGGGCGCGCAAGATCGAGCAGTTCTTCTCGCAGCCCTTCAATGTCGGCGAAGCGTTCACGGGTCGCCCTGGCCGCACAGTCTCGCTGGCCGATACGGTGCGCGGCTTCAAAGAGATTCTCGAAGGCAAGCACGACCACATCTCCGAGGTGCTGTTCTACATGGCTGGCCCAATCGAGGATGTGGTGGAGCGCGCCGAGCAAGAGGCGGCGGAGAACAAGGGCTAGGCGGGCGTCTGCGGCGCCGCGTTTGGGGAAGACGCCTGCGGCTTTGTCTGGGTGATGCCAGGCAGGCCCGCAGGCGCTCTCTGAGCGTCACAGGGTTGGGAAGGGAGACTGAGCATGGCTCAGCGACCTACACTGCATGTTACGATCATCACCGCGCAACATAGTGTCTTCGAGGGCGAGGCTGAGCAGGTCAATGCGCCTGGCAGTGAGGGGCGAATGACGATTCTGCCACGCCACGCGCCGTTGTTGACGACGCTCGATCTCGGCGAGTTGCGGATTCGCGAGCATGGCGAGGAGATCGGTGTGTTCGTTGCTGGCGGCTTTCTCGAGGTCAATAACAATGTGGTGACGGTGCTGGCCGATGAGGCCGAACGCGCCGAGAATATTGACGAACAGGGCGCCGAAGAGGCTCGCCAGCGCGCGGAGAAGCGTGTGGAGCAGAGCCGGGGCGATCAGGGCGCAGAGGCGTCGGCAATCGCCGAGCTGGATCGGGCAGTCGGGCGGCTGCGCGTCGCCGAGTTGTATCGGCAGCGTAGCGGCAGGCGGCGTCTGCCACCTGAGCAGGAGGAGCGATTCCAGTAGTGGGGTCGCACCTGTTCTTTGGCGCCTAATGGACACCGCTCGCCACGCAAGTGCGGCGAGCGGTGTCCATTGTCTCAGGGTTCTCACGGCGCGCCCCAGCGAGCTACGCGCCTTTGGTCTGGAGGCCCTTGATGCGGGCGAGCAGTCGTAGGCGCGCATGGAACAGCCGGGAGTCAAACGGCTTGACGACATAGTCATCCGCGCCTGCGGTGTAACCTGCCACACGATCCTGCACCGAGGAGCGGCCAGAGAGCAGCATCAGCGGCAGGCGCTCGGTCTGTGGCTGGCGGCGCAGATCAGCGCAGAGCGAGATGCCGTCGCCTTCTTCGAGGTCTACCTCTGTCACCACGAGGTCGGGGTGTTCCGCCACGATGAGCGCCAACGCTTCATGCTGGCCGCTGGCAAACGTGAGCGCGCAATGTTCGGCGAGCGCCTGGGTAACGCCCTCACGCGCGCTGAGGTTGCTTTCGACCACGAGCACGCGCATGCGCCGCTCATCCGCCGCGCTTCTCAAGTGTTCCAGCGCCACGCTCGATACTCCCCGGTTGGTTCAGGACAGCATACCTGTTGCAAGTAACGACGAGTCACCACGCTTCTGGCATCGGCGCTCACCCGTTTGGGAAACCTTCGCTCGCCAGGTCTTCCATTCGCTGCGCCCGCTCCTCTGGCGTGATCTTCATCACCCGGTCGAGCGCGGCGGCGAGCAGGCTTGGCTTGAACGGCTTGGGCAGGTATTCATCCACGCCAGAGAGCAAGCCAGTGAGTTGCTGATCGGGCTGCTGCAACGCGCTCAGAATGATGAGCGGTGTGTTGGCGGCAGATAGATCGCCACGGATCGCGCGGACAACCTGATAGCCGTCGAGGCCCGGCATCTTGACATCTACGATGACACAATCTGGGCGCTCGCGATAGAACTGTTCGAGTCCCATCACGCCGTCGTAGGCCTCGATGATGTCTTCATAGCCAAGGCTGATCAGCGCATGCCTGATGTATTCCACGATGCTTTTGGTATCATCTATGATGAGCACCTTCTTGCGAGGCGCGCTGGCAGGCGGCTGGGTGACGCTCATCGTCTCTTCCATCTCTGACTTCTCTCCGCGTGTCGCGGCAAGGATCGCGTCTCACGCTCGCCGCGACCACTGGGCCGTGGCTACCAAGCATACAACAGCGCCAGCGTCTGCAAGTGTAACACTCCCGCGCAAGGGCGCTGACCCCTCACTTCCCAAAGTACTATCCGCATGCTGTGCTGGCGCGGCGGCGCATGTGCGCAGGCGAGCGCGATGCGGCATAATATGGTGGTGAGCGGCGCAGGGTAGTCGGGTCTATATCCCGACGATGCGACAGATCAGGGAGGCGCGAGATGGACGATTCGCCGAAGCGGCAGGTGGGTGATCGCTATTCACGGCAGACACTATTTGCGGGCATTGGCCCAGACGGACAACAACGCCTGGCGAGCGCGTCCGTGGCGATCATCGGCTGTGGCGCGATGGGCAGCGCGCTGGCAAACAATCTGGCGCGCGCTGGCGTCGGGCGGCTGCGGGTGATTGACCGTGATTTTGTCGAGGTCAACAACCTCCAGCGGCAGACGCTCTATGATGAGGCGGACGCCGCCGATGCGACGCCCAAAGCTGTGGCGGCTGCCAACAGGCTGCGCGCGGTCAACGGCGCCATCGAGATCGAGCCAGTCGTGAGCGATTTCACGGCTGACAATGCGCTGGAACTGCTGGATGGGGTAGACCTCGCGCTGGATGGAACCGACAACTTTGAGGCGCGCTATCTGCTGAATGACGCCTGCCTCAAGCTTGGCATTCCCTGGATCTACAGCGGTGTGATCGCGGCGTATGGCGTGAGCATGACGGTGCTGCCGCACGAGACGGCCTGCCTGCGCTGCGCATTCCCAGAGCGCCCATTGCCCGGTACGACGCCCACATGCGATACGGCAGGAATCCTCAATGGGATCGTTGCGGCCATCGGCGGCGTCACATCGACTGAGGCGCTCAAGGTTCTGATTGGCAGCGAGCGTCTGGGGCGTGGCCTCTTCTGGATGGACCTCTGGGAGAATGTCGCCGAGCGCATCGAGCTGCCACGTCAGCCAGATTGCCTGGCCTGCGCGGAGGGCGAGTATGAATACCTCGATGCGGCGCTAACTGAGCAGAGCGCGACGTTGTGTGGACGGAACGCGGTGCAGGTGCGCCCGATGCAAGGGGTCGGCGCACTCGATCTCGCGGAGCTGGCTCGCCGGCTGGAGCCGCTGGGTGAGGTCGCGACGAACGCTTACCTGCTGCGAGCGCGGCTGGATGGCTATGAGTTGACGGTTTTTCCCGACGCCCGCGCTATCATCAAAGGCACCGATGAACCAAGCGTCGCGCGCACCGTCTATGCGCGCTACATAGGTTCTTGAGGGAACAGGAGCAGCGTCGGCAGAGTCGCACAGATGTCGTGGCATCAGTGTTCACCTTCTGCGTCGTCAAGCGGTTGCTTGCGGCGCATGCGCGCAGTGTTGCACAATCATCACCATGACGCCGAATCCGGGACTGGCAAGACGCACATTCCCGCACGAGTCGAGTCTGGCCCGCGTGAGCGGCGTGTTGTGGAGCATAAGGATTGTGCCGGGGGCATGCGCTCGCGGCAGACACCACACGAGAGGTGGAGACTATGGCAGGTCAATTCGACCCGAACGACATGGCGCAGAACATTGAGCAGCAGGCCAAGGATAAGGCCGATTCAGCTATCGATGACGCCGCCTCCAAGGTACCAGGTGGCGACCAGGTGGCGCAGCAGGCCAAGGACGCTGCTAACCAGGGCATCGATCAGGCGGGCCAGCAGGCGCAGCAGCAGGCGGGCGACAAGCTCGGCGGAATGTTCGGTGGCGGCCAGGATGCTGGTGGCCAAGGCTCGAATTCGTAGTCTCATGCGCAGAGGCGGGCAAGCGCCCGCATGCTGACATTCGAGGCGAGGGCGCGGCGCGGCAGAGGGAAGCCCCTCCGCTGCGCCGCGTCTGCCGTCCACTCGGCTGACAGCGATGCGCTCAACGGAGGAGTCGCTCATGGACAAAGCCGCGATTGCCGCCACACTGCAACAGGCGGGACTCCAGCAGCTCAGCCCGGCGCTCGATCAACTCATCCTCCACTCTCTTCGCCTGCGTACGAATCCGTCATTTGAGCAGGCGATTGCGCCGGGACAGTCAAAATTTGGTGGCATGCCAGACCTGCCAGCGGGAACGGCATGGCCCGCAATGGCGGACGCGCCAATGGAATTCATCGCGCAGATTCAGCTTGCCGACGCCCACCCCCTCGATAGCGCGGGACTGTTGCCCGCGCACGGTCTGCTCTCGTTCTTCTATGACAGCTCACAGCAGACGTTCGGCGCTGACCCCAGGGACCGCGCCGGCCTCAAGGTGTACTATTTCGAGCAGGCGAACTCTGCGCTGGTACGCACAGACTTGCCAATCAATCTGCCTGCGGGGGGCCGCGTGCGCGTAAGCTCTGTCGCCTTGAGCGACGAGGTGACGCTGCCGCTTCAGCCGAATCTGGAGCTAGCCGGCCTCCAGTGGTCAGAGGCCGATCAGCAGCGCTACGATGCTGCGCTCCAGCAGTTGACCGGCTCCCAGACGCACCCGATACACCGCTTGTTGGGGCATCCTGACACGATCCAGGATGATATGCGCTCGGAGTGCCAGTTCGCCGCGAATGGGGTGGCTGATCCCAGTGCGGCGCCAGATCGTGTCGCTCAGTTGACGCCCGGCGTGAACGACTGGATGCTGTTGCTTCAGGTCGATTCCGATACGACGATTGGCATGCGCTGGGCAGATGCGGGTATGCTGTATTTCTGGATTCGGCGCGAAGACCTGGCGCAGAGGCGATTCGAGAGCACGTGGGTCGTCTTGCAGTCGGAGTGATCGCGCCTGGGGCGTTGTGGTTGTTTTGGGAGGGGCTACCTGTATGATGATCGGCAAGCCTGGGCGCGTCTGGCTCGGCATGGTCTGCCTTGCGCTGACACTTGCGATGACGGTGAGCGGGTGCGCCAGTGGAGCAACCTCGACGGATTCCGGCGCCACGGCGCACCAGTTTGGTGTGCAGACGAAGACCTCCGGCTGTCAGGCGCATGACGCATTGCCCGATAGCGCCTGTACCCCTGGCGCGATCATCGCGAGCGCGACCGTCAATCAGATCTGCACGTCTGGTTACGCTAGCTCGGTGCGCAATGTGCCGACGAGTGAGAAGAACCAGGCGTATGCGGAATATGACATCGCCAGCCACTACACTGGCCAGTACGAGGTCGATCACCTCGTCAGCCTGGAGCTTGGAGGCTCGAATGACATCGCGAACCTCTGGCCCGAACTGGCAAGCCCAACGCCAGGCTTCCACCAGAAAGACCAGGTAGAGAACTATCTGCACGATCAGGTCTGTTCAGGGAACATTGACCTGGCGAAGGCGCAGATGGAGATCGCCACGAACTGGCTGGCCGTGTTCAACCAGATGAACGGCTGACGAGCGATTCCGCTTGACCAGGCATGCGCCGCGATCCCAGTGTGCGTGGGTATCGCGGCCTTTGTTGTACCCAGTTCACAGGCATTTTGTGACATATGTTCATCTTGCTCTTGACATCTGGCTCTGTAATAAGATATATCTTGATATAGCGAAGTGTGAGCGAATGCGCTACACTATCCTGAGAGGAGCAAAGCGATGGACAACTGGACGGAACAGGAGCCAGTGGGAGCGCGCGGACCGTGGTCCGGACCGTGGTCCGGGCAATGGCAAGCGCCGTGGCAAGCTCCGTGGCAGGGACCCTGGGCGGGTCCCATGTGGGGGCGCGGGTATGGGTTTGGCCCCTGGCGCGGCCCGAAGCGTCCGTGGAGGCGGCCAGAGTTCTGGAGCGACCCGCGCGGGGCGAGAGGATGGTATCCAGAGATGGGGAGACGGTTTCCCTTTGGAGGCGGGCCAGGCCCGCGAATGTTCGAGCGCGGCTACTTGAAGTATGCGCTGCTCGATTTGCTGCAAGAAGGCCCGAAGCACGGGTACGAAATGATGAAAGACCTCGAAGAGCGCATGGGTGGTTTCTACGCCCCCAGCGCCGGAGCCGTGTACCCCACGCTTCAGATGCTCGAGGATCGTGGCTGGGCCACGAGTGAGACGGTCGAAGGCAAGAAGGTGTATACGATCACCGATGCGGGGCGCAGCGCCCTGGCCGAGGCGGCTGAGCGGCGCGAACAGCGTCGGGAAGGTGGGCCAGAGTTTGGCCCCGGCTTCGGCCCCGGCTTCGGCCCGGGGTTTGGCCCGCGTGGGCATGGTCCGCACGACCATGAGCGACATGAGCATCACCACCATGAGCGCCCTGATGGCCCTCCGCCGCCACCGCGTGGCGGCCCGTGGGCATGGGGCGAGCGTGGGCGCGGCGGCCCTGGCTTCGATTGGCGCGCCCAGCCAGAGGCGCACGAGTTGGCGCGACAGGCGCGTGACCTTGGCCGCATGTTCCTGATTGCGGGCCGTGAGTCGATCAATCGGCCAGAGCGCATCGCGCGCCTGCGCGAGATTGTCGAGCGAACGCGAGCGGAACTCGAGGCGTTCGTGCGCGAGTCGCAGCAAGGCGCCGCGCCGTCGGATGCAGGCGAAAGCTCTGGCGAGGCTCAGGGGTCGAGTGGCCCCATCGAGCAGATCTAGCTCGTGGCATGCCTTCGAGGCAAAGGATGTCTTTTGCCTCTGCGCGCGATCTGCGCCATGCATTTGATGCGTGGCGCAGGTTCGCGCTATCCTACAGAGTATCAAAAAGGGATGAGATTTCATCCAGAATTGCGCGTTCCGCTCGCTAAGCAGGCGATGTCCTGGCCAGCGCATCATGTGTCTCACCGGGTGGGCATAGGCGATGTGGTCAAGCGACATCGCGCAAGTCGCTGAGCGCCAGTTCAGGAGGCGAGCGTATGATGCATGGCATGGGTGGCGGAGTAGGACGATATCGTCGGGCGATGCGTACTCCCGCGAATCTGGAGATGCCGCCGCGCAAAGCGGATGCGCGCACGGTACGCAGGGTGGCGATGTCGTTCAAGCCCTACCTGCGCGAGTTGGGCGTAGTGCTTGGCGCGATTGTGCTGGTGAGCGTGCTGGGGTTGGTCAACCCCTACATGCTCAAATTTTCTATCTCGATAGGTTTTGGCCAAGAGAATTTTCACATGCTGGCGATCTTCGTCGCGGTGATGATGATCACGCCTGTCTTGAGCAGCCTGATTGGTGTGGGCCAGACCTATCTCAACACGCGCGTCGGTCAGAGTGTCATGCGCGATCTGCGCAATGATTTATATACGCATGTGCAGAACATGCCGCTGCGATTTTTCACCGACACGCGCACTGGCGAGATTCAGTCGCGCATCTCGAATGATATTGGTGGCGTGCAGAGTGTCCTGACCGACACGGCCACATCCACTGTCTCGAATGTGACGACAGTCGTCGCCACCATCGCGGGCATGCTGGTTCTCTCGTGGCAGTTGACGCTGCTGTCACTGGCGCTGGTGCCACTCTTCATCTTCCTCACGTATCGTGTCGGCAATGTGCGCCGCGAGATTTCGCGCAATACGCAGATGTCGCTGGCGGAGTTGACGGCGTTGGTCGAAGAAACGCTCTCGGTGAGCGGTGTGCTGCTGGCAAAGGTCTTCGGGCGGCAGCGCCGCGAAGTGGAACGCTTCAGGGGCGAGAACGAGCGCCTGGTCAACCTGCAAATCCGCCAGCAGATGGTGGGCCGCTGGTTCATGATGTTCATCTCGACCTTCTTCTCGATTCTGCCGGCGCTGGTGTATCTGCTCTACGGCTATATGTACTTTGGGCATGGGCAACAGGTCCCGCAGTCGCAATTGACCGAGATTGTGGCGACGCTGGTGGCGTTCACTACGCTGCAGAGCCGATTGTACTTCCCGATTGGCCAGCTACTCAGCGTGCAGATCGAGATGCAGGGCGCGCTGGCGCTCTTCGACCGCATCTATGAATATCTGGACTTGAAGAATGATCTCGTGGAGAAGCCCAATGCGATTGCGCTCGACCCACATACTGCGCGTGGTGAGGTTGTCATGGACAACGTGACGTTCCGCTATCGCGCCGACCTGAAACGCCCGACGCTGGATGATGTGTCATTCACGATGCGCCCTGGCACGCTGACCGCGTTGGTGGGGCCGAGTGGCGCTGGCAAGACGACGATGACGTACCTGTTGCCGCGCCTCTACGACGTGGATAGCGGCGCCGTGCGAATTGACGGTCACGACGTGCGCGATCTGACGCTGGAGAGCGTGGGCGAGGTGATCGGTGTGGTGACACAGGAGACCTATCTCTTCCACTCGACCATCCGCGAGAACCTGCTCTATGGTCGGCCTGACGCAACAGATGATGAGTTGATCGCCGCCGCGAAGGCTGCCGCGATCCATGACCGCATCTTGGAGCTTTCGGAGGGCTATGACACAGTGGTGGGTGAGCGGGGCTACAAGCTCTCCGGCGGCGAGAAGCAGCGTATCGCCATTGCGCGTGTCATCCTGAAGGACCCGCGCATCCTGATTCTGGACGAGGCGACGAGCGCGCTCGATACACACTCTGAGCGGCTGATTCAGGCGGCGCTCGAACGGCTGACGCAGGGGCGCACGACCATCGCCATCGCGCACCGTCTCTCGACGATTCTGGCGGCAGACCAGATTCTGGTAGTCGATCACGGGCAGATCGTGGAGCGCGGCACGCATGCGGAGTTGCTGGAGCGTGGCGGGCTGTATGCGCGGCTCTACAACGAGCAGTTCGCCAGCGCAGCCGAAGTGGCCGAGTTGAGCGAGCAGGAAGAGTTGGCCGCCGTCAACGAGTAGGGTGAGCAGTCTCAGAACAACATCGGGGAGACCCAGCTATAGACGCTGGGCCTCCCTTTGTTGTCTCTGGAAGGGTCATCGTGGTCGCGAGCCTCGGGCGCCTCGCGCGTATCCAGTGTCAGACGCATGACGAGGTCGTCATCGGTTGAGGGCGCGCCGATGTGGGTGAAGAAGGCTCTGGCTGCTGGCGCGTCGCCGCCACCGGCGGTGAGATGGCTGGCTCCGCTGGTGAACTCGGCGGGGAGACGTAGACGCTCAGCCTGTGTGGCGGCCCACGTCAGCGCGGCGGCCACGGCGTCATCGGGAGCGATGAGTGGCCCCAGGCGGACGCCAAGGAAGGGTGACTCGACGCGGCGGGTGAGCGCATACCCGAGCGGACGCGACGCGGCGTCGCGGCTGTCATAGGCGATGTAGAGCGTGCAGACGTCTTGCGCGGCGAGCGCGTGCAGCAGACCCAGCCGGTCGCCGCCGAACGCCGCGAGATCGAGCGCGGCGATGCTGGCAAGCGCGTCAGGGGGCGCAGCCACGGCGATCATCGATCCGGCGAGCGCGGCCAGGCGCTCGTGATGGAGGTCGCGCAGCGGCGTCTGCACGTACCAGGAGGCTGCTGCGTCGACAAAGCCAAGCTGGCGATAGAGTGGACGGCCAGCGGGTGTCGCGTCGAGCCAGACCGTGCGCACGCCCGCAGCGCGCTGCCAGTCGAGCGCATGCGCGGTGAGCAGCTTGCCCAGCCCGCGCCGCTGGAACTCTGGCCGCACGGCGACATTGCCGATGACGCCGACCGGCCCGGCGGCGATAGCGCTGGTGGTCGCGGCGGGCGCCTGAGCGCTGGCCCCGCGCATGGCCGTGAGCGCGCCTGCGCGGATGATGAAGACGCGGCCATGTTCCCACGCCAGCACGCCTTTGAGCAGGGGATCGCTGCGATGCCAGCCAACCTCGGCGCGCATGCGCGCGAGGGATTCGAGGTCCGCAAGGGTGGCGCGCTCTATCCGTGGCGCAGCGATCACTGGTTCCTCCTTTTGTCGGGCGCAGGCGGCGCCGAGCAGCATCTCGTCTGCTCTATCATCGCACACAGCGGTTTCTCGCCGGGTTGCCTAATGGCCAGAAACGGCGATAGAATCTGGCTTCGCGGCCTGTTTCTTCGATTGACAGTCTTTCGGGAGCCATGTTACAGTATCAGATGGTACTCACGTTGAAGGACTGCGGCGACTCACAGCGCATCTCTGCGTTGCGCCACAGTGGGAGGCGTTGACACATGCCGGAATCCGCCCCAGCGCTTATCCTGCTTGGGCTTGCTCTTTTGTTTGGCGTAGCGGCCATCTCAGCGACTTTTGTGCTTGGCCCCAAACGCCCAACACCCGAAAAGCTGGCTCCCTATGAGAGTGGCATCGAGAAGATCGAGGCGACGAAGCAACGCTTCCCCGTCAAGTATCTCGTCACGGGCATGCTCTTCATCATATTCGATGTCGAGGCGGCGTCGGTGCTGCCGCTCGCGATTCTCATGCGTCGCTTGCAGGCGCTTGGGTTCATCGAGTTACTGGTATTCGCGCTGATCCTGGCGGTACCTTTCCTCTACATCTGGCGCAAGGGAGCCTTTTCATGGGAGTAGAGCCTGAGTCGGAAGACCAGCGAGTCAATCCCTGGGCGCCTGTGCAGTTCTATAGCAATACCCAGGCTCCGCGCCTGCCGCGCGGCCTGTCGCAGCCAGACGGCGGCAATGTGCTGCTGACGCAGGTGAACAAGGTGCTGGACTGGGGGCGTAGTTCGTCGCTCTGGCCAGCGACATTTGGCCTGGCCTGCTGCGCCATTGAGATGATGTCGGCCAGCGCGTCGCGGTGGGACATCTCGCGCTTCGGCGCTGAAGTGTTTCGCGCCAGCCCCCGCCAGGCGGATCTGATGATCGTCGCGGGACGGCTCTCGGTCAAGATGGCTCCGGTGCTGCGGCGTATCTACGATCAGATGCCTGAGCCGAAGTGGGTCATCGCGATGGGCGCTTGCGCATCGTGTGGCGGCGTCTTCAACAACTACGCGATTGTGCAGGGTGTGGACAAGATCGTGCCGGTGGATATTTACGTGCCGGGCTGCCCGCCAACGCCCGATATGTTGCTCCAGGGTCTCAACCTGCTGCAAGAGAAGATTCGCAATCACATTCCCAATCCCCCCGATCCGCTCGACTTTGCGGCGTCTCGCTATCTCGGCAGCGAGGACTAGATGCCAGCGGTGTGAGCGTGCGAGAGGAGACAGGCGGAGGATATGGCAGACCAGACGCAACAGGAGCTTGCCGCAGCCCTCGCGACGCCAGTGAATCCGCTGGCGGAGGCGACAGTGGCCCTCCTCACCGACCAGTTTGGCGAGGGCGTGCGAGAAGTCGTAGCGCATCGCGGCGAAACCACGGTGATCGTCACGCCAGCGATGCTCGTCGCGGCGTGTCAGGCGCTACGCGATGCGCCAACGCTGCGCTATTCACTGCTGGAGGACATTACCGCCGTAGATTGGCTTGAACGTGAGCCGCGCTATGATGTCGTCTACCAACTGGTCTCCATCGAGACGCGCGCGTCCATTCGCCTGAAGATTCAGATTGGCGGCGAGGACGATCCGGACCCGGAGGCGCCATCGGTGATGGCGGTGTGGCCCGCTGCGGACTGGTTCGAGTTGGAGATCTACGATCTGTTCGGCATCCGCTTCACTGGCCGGAGCGAGATGCGGCGCATTCTGATGCCTTCGGACTGGGCGGGCCACCCACTCCGCAAGGACTACCCGCTCACTGGCTTCTCACTGCCCGAACCGCACTGGGGTGGCCAGGCGCCGCTCAACCAGCCGCTGCCGCCGGGGATTGGCCAACTGACGCTGCGCACAGCGGATGGCTCGGAACGTCCCAACGCCAGCCAGCGCAGTGAAGATGACGCCTGAGCGGGAGACCCTGGCGCCCCGATGAACGCGGCCCGAACGGTAGTGCGCCGCCGGTTGAGGTGAAGAAGAGATGCAGCAAGAAGACTCAGCGCAGCCCACTGTGCTCGAACTCGAAGAGAGTGTGCGTGTGGACGAGCGGACGCGGCGCGACACCATGACGATCAATATGGGGCCGCAGCATCCCTCGACCCATGGCGTGCTGCGCCTGATTCTGACGCTGGATGGCGAGACGATTGTGAAGGCCGTGCCAGATATCGGCTATCTGCACACTGGCATCGAGAAGACGGCTGAGGCAAAGAGCTACTTCAAGGCGCTGGTGCTAACAGATCGCATGGACTATCTCGCGCCGCTCTGCAACAACTACGGCTACTCGCTCGCGGTTGAAAAGCTGCTTGGCATCGATGTGCCGGAGCGGGCGAAGGTGGCGCGCATTGCGCTGGTGGAGTTGCAGCGCATCGCGAGCCACCTGGTCTGGCTGGGGTCGAGCGCGCTCGATCTGGGCGCACAGAGCGTCTTTCTCTATTGCTTCCGCGAGCGCGAGCTAATTCTCGACATCTTCGAGCTGTGCTCTGGCGTCCGGATGATGACGAGCTACATCATGCCAGGTGGCTTGCAGGCCGATCTGCCGCCGGGCTTCGATGAGCAGGTACGCGCCTTCCTCAAGCTGTTTCCCAGCCGTCTGCAAGAATATCACAACCTGCTGACCAACAATCGCCTGTGGATCGATCGCACCAAAGGGATCGCGCCGATCTCGGCGGAGGACGCGGTGGCTTTCGGGTGCAGCGGACCAACATTGCGCGGGAGTGGCGTTGTCTACGATGTGCGCAAGGCGTTTCCCTATGGCGGCTACGAGCGGTTCGATTTTGACATCCCGGTCGGGTCGAACGGTGATGTCTATGATCGTTACCTCATACGAATGCTGGAGATGGAGCAGAGCTTGCGCATTATCCAGCAGGCGGTGGATAGCATGCCCGCAGGGGCATGGCAGGTTCAGGATCACAAGATCGTCCCGCCGCCCAAATATGAGGTTTCATCGAACATGGAGGCGCTGATCCATCACTTCAAGCTCTACACCGAGGGCTACCGACCACCAGCTGGCGAGGTCTACGTCCGCACGGAGTCGCCCAAGGGTGAGCTTGGCTTCTATGTCGTGAGCGATGGCTCAGCGCGCCCCTATCGCATGCATGTGCGCGCGCCCTCGTTCGCCAATTTGCAGGCGCTGCCGCAGATGATCGAGGGGATGCTGCTGGCCGACGTGGTGGCGGCAATCGGGAGCATAGACATCGTGCTGGGAGAGGTAGATCGCTGATGGTAAGCGAAGCGTTGAAGGCGCGCATGCGCGAGACAGTGGCGCGCTACCCGCTGGCCCGCTCGGCGATGCTGCCGTGCCTGCATCTGGCGCAGGACGAGCTTGGCTATGTGTCACGCGAGGCGATTGTCTCGGTGGCCGAAGCGATTGGCGTCAAGCCGGATGAGGTCGAGTCGGTCGTCACATTCTACTCGATGTTCCACCAGGAGCCACAGGGCGGGCATGTCATCAAGGTCTGCACGAGCGTGTCGTGTTATCTGATGGGCTGCGATACCGTGCTAGAGCGTCTGGAGCGCAAGCTCGAGGTGCGGCGCGGCGAGACGACGCCCGATGGGCGCTTCACGCTGGAGGCTGTCGAGTGCCTGGCGGCCTGCGGCATGGCTCCGGCGCTCCAGGTGAATGGTGAATTTGTCGAGCAGGTGACGCCAGCCACGGCGGAGAACCTGGTGAACTTTCTGGCGGCGGGCGGCGCGATGGCGCAGGTGCGCAATCGCTGGCGGCAGTTCATCGACGGCAGCGGCCTGGCGACCGAGACTGCGTTCGAGGCCACGAGCGAGCCGAGCGATAATGGCGTATCTTCCACGAAAAAGGTCCAGTAGACGATGGCTGACACGATAGAGACGCAGAGCGACCACGCGGCGCTCCCACTTGGCCCTAGCCCGCGTTTCGTCACCGAAAACTTCGAGATAGCTGGGATTGACCAGATCGAGGTCTACCGGGCGCACGGTGGCTATGAAGCGCTGGCAAAGGCGCTGAAGGCATTCGAGCCAGACGCGCTGGTCGATGAGGTCAAGAAATCGGGCTTGCGTGGGCGTGGCGGCGCGGGCTTCGCGACCGGGCTAAAGTGGAGCTTCCTGCCGAAAGAAAGCCCGAAACCGCGCTACCTCTGTGTCAATGGCGACGAGAGCGAGCCAGGCACCTTCAAGGATCGCATGATTATGGAGGTCAGCCCGCATCTGCTGATCGAAGGCGTCATCATCGCCTCGTATGCGACGAAGGTACACCACGCTTTCATCTACGTGCGCGGCGAGTTGCTGAAGGCGGGCTTGCAGGTCGAGCGGGCGGCGCGTGAGGCGTATGCCGCAGGCCTGCTGGGCAAGAATATCCTTGGCAGTGGCTTCGACCTGGAGATCACGGTGCATCACGGGGCAGGCGCCTACATCTGTGGCGAGGAGAGCGCGCTACTGGAGTCGCTGGAAGGCAAGCGCGGCTATCCACGGCTGAAGCCGCCGTTCCCCGCTGTCGTCGGCCTCTATGGTGGTCCAACCGTCATCAACAATGTGGAGACTATCGCGACGCTGCCGGCGATTGCGCGCTATGGCGCCGACACCTACGCGGCGTATGGGACGGAGAAGAGCAAAGGCACGCGCGTCTATTGCCTGAGCGGGCATGTCAATCGCCCGGGTAACTACGAGGCGCCGCTGGGGCTGCCGCTGCGCACGCTGATCGAAGACTACGGCGGCGGGATGCGCGACGGTCGTCAGGTCAAGGCGATCATCCCAGGTGGGTCGTCAACACCGATCCTGGCGGCCGCTAACCTCGACGTTGCGCTGGACTATGAGTCGGTGGTCGCCGCTGGCTCGATGCTCGGCTCCGGCGGGGTGATCGTGCTGGACGACCAGACCTGCATCGTCGGCGCGACGCTGCGCATGTCAGAGTTCTATCGCGATGAATCGTGCGGCAAGTGCACGCCGTGCCGCGAGGGGACGTTCTGGCTGGTGCAACTGCTGGAGCGCCTGGAGGCTGGCGACGGACGCGAGAGCGACATCGACCTGCTGATGGATATTTGCGACAACATGTTCGGCAAGTGCTTCTGTCCGCTGGGCGATGCCGCGACATCGAGCATAGTCAGCAGCATCAAGCTCTTCCGCGATGAATATATCCATCATGTGCGTGAGCATGCGTGCCTGGTGGGGCCAGGCGCCCACCGCGCGCATGCGTTGCCTGCGGCGGAGGCGTCGGCGTAGGCTGCGCTGATCTGGCGGCTCCGTGACCGGGCGACTCGCCAGGGCGTCTGGCTGTACGGGTGGCCAGGCGTCCGCCTGCGACCACAACAGCGCCACGGCGAGTCAACGGCGAGACACTAGTGGGCGAGAAAGCGAATCATGGCTGAGCAAGAAGTAGAGTTCGTCAACCTGACCATAGATGGGCGGCCCGTCAGCGTTCCCAAAGGCTCGGTCGTCTGGGCCGCCGCGCGCAAGCTCGGCATCGAGATTCCCATCTACTGCTATCATCCGAAGATGGACCCGCTGGGCGCCTGCCGGATGTGCTTCGTGCAGGTGGAGAAGATGCCCAAGCTGGCGACCGCCTGCACAACGGAGGTCGCCGAGGGCATGGTGGTCGTCACCGACTCGCCGCAAGTGAAGAAGGCGCGCCAGGGGACACTGGAATTCCTGCTCATCAACCATCCGCTGGATTGCCCCATCTGCGACAAAGGCGGCGAATGCGACCTGCAAGACTTCACCCTGCGGCATGGGCCGGGTGTGAGCCGGTTTGATCTGAGCAAGCGACACTTCCAGAAGCCGATTCCGGTCAGCGAGAACATCTTGCTCGACCGTGAGCGCTGCATCGCCTGCCAGCGCTGTGTGCGCTTCTGTCAGGATGTCGCGATGGAGAACGGCCTGGTGATGCAGGAGCGCGGCTTCCGCACAGAGGTCGGGGTCGAGCCATCGGCGCCATTTGACTCGATCTTCTCAGGCAATGTGGTGGAGATGTGCCCGGTGGGCGCGCTGACCTCGAAGACCTACCGCTTCATCGCGCGACCGTGGGAGCTGAAGCGCACGGCGACCGTGTGTGGCCAGTGCGCCGTTGGGTGTAATGTGCTCGCGGATGTGCGGGTGGATAAGCTGTTGCGGCAGTATTCGCGCACGAATGACGAGATTGACGATGGGTTCCTCTGCGACCGAGGCCGCTGGAATACCGACGTGGCGAATAGCCCGGAGCGGCTGCGCCAGCCACTGATCCGACGCAACGGCAGCCTGCAACCAGCAACCTGGCAGGAGGCGATTGAGCTGGCGGCGCGCTCGCTCGGCGAGATCGCTCGGCGTGATGGCGGAGCGGTGGGCGGCATCGGCTCGACCCATACGACCAACGAGGAAGCGTATCTCTTCCAGAAGCTGCTGCGCACGGGACTTGGCACGAACAATGTGGATCACTTCCATGGCCGGTTCCCGCAGGGCGAGGCAGATGCGGCGCCGTGGGTCTGGTCAGATAGCATCGCCGGATTGGAGCGCGCCTCACACATCGTGCTTCTGGGAGCAGACACCTATCATCGCCAGCCGGTGATTGACCTGCGCATCAGGAAGGCGATTCGCCGTGGGGCGCGTGTCTGGGTGGTCTCGCCAGAGGAGAATCGCCTCGACCGCCTCGCCGCTGGGGTCATTCGCGCGCCTGCGGACCAGATTGGCGCCGTGGCTCGCGCGCTCTTGCAGGTCGCGCTGAGCGAGCGGCTGACACGCGGCGCCTTCGCCGAGCAGCGACAGGCGAGCCTGGCGGCGCGGCTCGCCTCCGTAGCCGATGCGACGCCGGAGGCTGTGGCCGCTGCCGCTGGCTGTGACGCCGAGGCGCTGCGAGCGCTGGCTCGCGAGATCGCGGGAGCGAAGGGCGCCGTGATTCTCTACGATGAGATGGCGACACGCGAGGCGACCGGAGCGACACTGGCGGCTGATGCGCTCGACCTGGCGCTGCTGACCGACAACTATGGGCGCGCGGGCGCCGGGGTCGGGCCGCTGCTGGAGGACAACAACTCGCTGGGCGCGCGGGACATGGGCCTGCTGCCAGCGACGCTGCCAGGCTATCGCCTGGTGAGCGACGCAACGGCGCGGGCCGCGCTCGAATCGGCCTGGGAAGCGCCATTGCCCACGGCGGCGGGGCTAGACTATGACGCCATGCTCGCTGGTGGCGTGCAGGCGCTGTACGTGATGGGCGCAGACCCGGCGCGACATCTGAACGAGGAGGGGCGCGCAAAGCTGGCTGCGATGGAGTTCCTCGTCGTGCAAGACCTCTTCCTGACGGAGACGGCAAAGCTAGCGACAGTCGTGCTGCCGGCGGTTGCTTACACTGAGAAGGACGGTACCTTCACCAATACGGAGCGCTGTGTGCAGGTGACGCGCAAGGCGATGCTGGAACTGCCTGGCGCGCGGGCCGACTGGCAGATTTTGTGTGATGTCGCGAAGGCGCTCGGGCTGGTGTGGAAGTATAGCGGCGCCGCGCAGATTCTCGCCGAGATTGGCCGCACAACGCCGATTTATGCGGGCGTCTCGCGGCATAGGCTGGGCGCGACGGGCGCGCGCTGGCCGCTAGCATCCGCTACTGGCGCAGATGGTGAGACGACCCTTAGCGGCTCGCCTTTCCTCACCTGGGAGATGCTGGCGCAGGGTGTGGCGCGAGGGCGTGGCGCAGACGAGTTGGCGCTTTCGACTCGACGAGGGGAGCAGGCCTGATGAGCGACCTCGCATGGTTCCTGGTAGCTGCGCTGGTCAAGAGCGTCATCGTGATTGTGGCTCTGCTGACGGCCTTCGCCTACATGACGCTGATCGAGCGGCGAGTCATCGCGCGTTTTCAGCGGCGGGTTGGCCCAAACCGCGCGGGGCCGTTCGGTCTGTTGCAGCCGCTTGCGGACGCGCTCAAGATGGCGTTCAAAGAAGAGATTCTGCCGACCAGAGCAAACCCTCTGGCCTTTATTATCGCGCCCGTAATCTCGGTTGTGGTCGCGCTGACCGCTTTCGCCGTCGTGCCATTGGGCGGGCCGTTCACCTGGGGGCATTCGAGCATCGCGCTGGCCTGGGCGCCCTACATTGCTAACCTGAATGTGGGCATCCTCTATATCTTCGCTATCTCATCGCTTGCCGTGTACGGCATTGTGCTGGCGGGGTGGTCATCGGGCAATCACTACTCGTTACTGGGGGCGTTGCGCTCGGCGGCGCAGATGGTCTCCTACGAGGTCAGCATTACCCTGTCCATTGTGGGCGTGCTGATGTTCGCTGGCACGCTCAACATGGTCGGGATTGTGCAGGCGCAGGCGCACCAGGGAATCTGGTTCATTCTCGCGCAGCCTTTGGGCTTCTTGCTCTATGGCATCGCGGCGGTGGCGGAGGTCAATCGCGCGCCATTCGATCTGCCAGAGGCTGAGCAGGAGCTGGTGGCCGGGTATCTCACCGAGTTCAGCGGGCTGCGCTGGAGCCTCTTCCAGATGGCCGAGTACATCAACATGATTACGGCCAGCTCGGTCGTGGCTACGCTCTTCTTTGGGGGATGGACGCTGGGCGGGCTGGATGGCGTATTTGGTCTGCCCTTCATCTGGTACTTCATCAAGGTCGCCTTCTTCCTGTTCGTCTTCATCTGGCTACGCGCGACGCTGCCGCGCATCCGCTACGACCAGTTGATGCGCTTTGGCTGGCAGGTATTGCTGCCGCTCTCGGTGCTGAATGCGCTGGTGGCGGCGGCGGTAGTGGCGTTTGGGCTGCCGTGGTGGGTGAGTGGCGTGGTCGGACTGGCGATCATTCTGATCGTTGGCGGCTTCTACTACGCCGCCGCGCGTCGCGCCCAGCCGACGACAGCGCGTGTGGCTGGCCAACTGACCGAGGCGCCAGCGTCTGTGCGATTGGTATCGGACATATCTGCCGCAGTCGAGGTGGATGAGCGGCGGGCGCCCACTGTGCACGCTGGGTCTGGCGTCAACTAGGCGTCAACGAACGGAGGAGATGCGCTGATGGCGATGGAGATGATAAAGGGTCTGGCGACGACGCTGCGTGAGCTGGGCCAGAAGCCGACAACCGTTTCATATCCTGAGGAGAAGCGCGACCTCCCTGAACGCTTCCGTGGTCGGCATGTGCTGCATCGCTATGAGAATGGGCTGGAGCGCTGTGTCGGCTGCTTCCTCTGCGCGGGGGCTTGCCCAGCGGATGCGATCTATATCGAGGCGGCGGAGAACACCGAGGAGCAGCGTGTCTCACCGGGTGAACGCTATGCGCGCGTCTTTGATATAAACCTGCTGCGCTGCATCTTCTGTGGCTACTGCCAGCAGGCCTGCCCGACCGGAGCGATTACGCTGGAGAACATCTATGAGCTGGGCAGCATGCATGCGGAGGACCTGATCTATCACAAGGAGCAACTGCTGGAGCCGGTAGGTTCGGCGACGCGCGGCTCGCTCGACGTCTGGTCTGCGCCCGCGCCAGAGGAGACGGTGACGCCGCTCCCCAGCCGCCAGGGCTTCTTCGATGGCCAGGTCGCCTCGGCGGCGGCGGTCGGCCAGGCTGATCTGCCTGCCGAGCAGGAGATCGCGATTGGCGATGAACAGGCGGCGCGCGATGTGGCCGCTACCGAGGAAGCGTAACCGTATGTTGTTTAGCCAGATCGCATTCTATGTGCTGGCGGTCATCGCTGTGGCCTCTGCGCTCGGCGTGGTAGTGAACCGCAACGCCGTCTACAGCATGCTCAGCCTGATTCTCAATTTGCTCAGTCTGGCGCTGTTCTTCCTGATGCTCGGCGGGCTGTTCATTGCGACGATTCAAGTCCTCATCTACGCTGGCGCGGTGATGGTGCTGTTTCTCTTTGTCGTGACGATGCTGACGCCGGGTGGCGCGCCGCCTGTGGGAAACGATCCGCTGCGCTGGCAGTGGGGCGCAGGAGTGGGGATGGCGATCATCCTGGTAGGCGGGCTGGCGTACGCGGCGTTCTCCGGGGCCATCGCCACTGATGCGAAGGCGGCGGGAATGGCATCGCTCTCCTATGCGCTCAGCGCGTTTGGTGGCAACACCGAGGCGTTTGGCATGGCGCTCTTCCACGGGTATGCGTTCCCGTTCGAGGTCACTGGCGTGCTGCTGGTCGTGGCGGCTCTGGGCGCTGTAACGCTAGGCCGCCGACCTGCCCAGGTTGATGAGTAGGAACGCCAGGAGGTTTCGCGATGCCACTCTCCGCCTATCTGACTGTCAGCGGCATTCTGTTCGCTATTGGCGCGCTCGGCGTGCTGGCGCGCAAGAATCCGCTGGTGATGTTCATGTCCATCGAACTGATGCTCAACGCCGTCAACCTCTCGTTCATGGCGTTCGCGCACTTTCTCAACTCAGTGCAGGGCTGGATTTTCGTCTTCCTCACGTTGACCGTCGCGGCTTCTGAGGTCGTGGTCGGCCTTGCTATCATCGTCTCGATCTTCCGCAGCCGCACCACGATCGATGTGGACGAGTTGAACTCGTTGAAGGGCTAGTATGTTGAATCTGACGCCATTCATTCTGCTGGCTCCGCTCGTCGGATTCGTCGTGCTCGGCATCGTCGGGCGGGGGCTGCCACGGGCTGTCATCGCGTTCATCGGCTGTGGCGTCGTCCTCATCGGATTCGCCTTCGCGCTCGCCGATCTGATCGCGATGCTGAGCGTGGCGCCCGCGCAGCGCGCCAGCGTCCTGACGCTGTGGACGTGGATCACGGCGGGAACATTCCATGTGCAGTTTAGCCTGCTCTCCGATCCGCTCTCAGCCGTGATGTTGCTGGTGGTGACAGGCGTGGGATTCCTCATCCATGTCTACTCAATTGGCTACATGGAGGACGATCCTGGTTTCTGGCGCTTCTTCTGCTTCATGAACTTCTTCATCTTCGCGATGACGCTGCTGGTGGCGGCGGACAACTTCCTGTTCTTGCTGGTCGGCTGGGCGGGCGTCGGCCTTGCCTCATTCCTGCTCATCGGATTCTGGTACACGCGCCCGGCAGCGGTGGCGGCGGCGCGCAAGGCATTTGTGGTCAACGTCATCGGCGATTTCGGGCTGCTGATTGCGATCTTCCTGCTCTTCGGCGCGTTCAATGGCGCGCTCGACTACCAGACGATTCTGGGCGTGGGGCAATCGCAGCCGGTCGCGCCAACGGCTGTGGCGCCGGGCGGCACGCTGTTGGCCATCGCGCTGATGCTCTTTGTCGCCGCCGCTGCGAAGTCGGCGCAGTTGCCGTTGCATGTGTGGCTGCCAGATGCGATGGAAGGGCCGACGCCGGTCAGCGCGCTGATCCACGCGGCGACGATGGTGACGGCGGGCGTCTATCTCGTGGCGCGAGCGCACAGCCTCTTCACAGCGGCGCCGACCTCGCTGGTGGTGGTGGCCACAGTGGCCGGGGTCACGGCATTCTTCGCGGCGACCATCGCCTGCGTGCAGAACGATATCAAACGCATTCTCGCCTACTCGACGATTAGCCAGATCGCGTACATGTTCATGGGCGAAGCGGCTGGCGGGTTTAGCTCCGGCATCTTCCACCTGGTGACGCATGCGTTCTTCAAAGCGTTGCTCTTCATGTGCGCGGGCGCGGTGATTCATGCGCTGGGCGGCGAGCAAGATATTCGCAAGATGGGCGGCCTGCGCGAGCGGCTCTCCGGCGTATTCTGGCTCTTTGTGGTGAGTGGGCTGGCGCTGGCGGCGATCTTCCCCTTCGCAGGGTTCTGGAGCAAAGACGCCATCCTTGGGGCGATTCTGGCGCAGGCGATGGCGACGGGCGCCGCTGGCTGGTATGCGCTCTACGTTGTAGGGCTGCTCACGGCAGGGCTGACGGGATTCTACATCTTCCGCCTGATCTTCGTCACGTTCTTCGGATCGTACCGTGGCGCTCCGGTCGCGGCTGCGCATGGCGGCGGCCACGCGGCGGCGCGGTCGGGCGGCGGAGCGCTGGCGGGGCTGCATCGGCCTGGCCTGGCGTTGATGGCGCCGATGTATGTGCTTGGCGCGCTCTCAGTGGTGGGTGGCGCGCTCGACCTGCCGGGGAGCCAGTGGTTGAGCGATTTTCTGGCGCCCTCGACGCCTGGCGCTGCCGGATTGTCCACTCCGCTCGTCTGGGCTTCGTTGGCTGCTGGGCTGGTCTGCGCGCTAGTGGGCATTGGCGTCGCCTGGACACGCTATGCCGCTGGCCAGACGCCCGCCAGCGATGAGGCGAAGGTTGGCCCGCTGGTGGTTTTCCTGCGGCGGCGCTGGTTGGTGGATGATCTCTACGATGTCGCTATCGTGCGACCAATACTGGCGCTGGCTCGTGGGCTGAATGTCAGCGTGGAAGACGACACACTGGACGCTGGCTCGCATGGCGTGGGCGACGTCATTGGCGGTTTCAGCACGGGTTTGCGCGGCTTGCAGACGGGCTTCCTGCGCAACTATACCCTGACGCTCTTTCTGGGCGCGGTGGTGATTCTCGTCTACTTCATCGCTGTTAGCCAATAGGGGCGCTGATATGACGCAGTTTCCGATTCTCAGCGTGATCGTGTTCACGCCGATCGTGGGCGCGCTGATCGCGTTGCTCCTGCCACGCCGCGCGGCATGGGGCTGGAGCCTCGTCGTGGCGCTGGCGGACCTCGCGCTGACGCTGGCGCTCATCCCGCTCATGCAAACGAGCGGCGCTGGCTATCAATTCATCGAGCGCATGCGCTGGCTGCCGGAGCTTGGCATCAGCTATTCGCTGGGTGTGGATGGCCTGAGTCTGTTCCTGCTGAGCCTGAATGCGCTCATCATGCTGGTGGCGCTGATCGCTTCGTGGCCGCAGGCGCGCTCAGGCGACCGCACGCGCAGTTACGTCGCGTTGATGCTGTTGCTTGCCGGGGCGATGCAGGGCGTGTTCCTCGCGACGAACGTCTTTCTCTTCTACATCTTCTGGGAACTGATGCTGGTTCCGGCGTATCTGCTCGTGGGGATGTTTGGCGGGCCACGCCGCGCCTATGCCGCGATCAAGTTTGTGTTGTACACAGCCGTTGGCTCGCTGCTGATGTTGATCGGCGTGATCTGGCTCGGCTACGAGGTCTCCTCGACGGCGAATGTCCCCTTTACCCTCGATCTGCCGACGTTGCTGCGATTGGGCGTGCCAGCATCGGCGCAGGCGGCGCTCTTCTTCGCGTTCATGGCGGCGTTTGCAGTAAAGGCGGGCCTCTTCCCGCTGCATGGCTGGGCGCCAGATACCTATGTGGAGGCGCCTGCCCCGGTGACAGCGGTCATCGCGGGGGTGATGGCGAAGACGGCTATCTATGGCATGTTGCGGCTGGTCGCGCCGCTCTTTCCTGTGGCGATGCGGACGTATTTCCCACTCATTGGCACGCTGACGGTCATCGGCATCCTGTATTTCGCTTTGGAGGCGTTGATCTCGACCGACTTCAAGCGATTGCTGGCCTATGTGAGCCTGAGCCACATGGGGGTCATAATTCTGGGTGTGTTTGCGCTGAATGCGCAGGGCATTCAGGGGGCGATCTTGCAGATGGTCAATCACGGAATCATCATCGCGGCGCTCTTCTTGATCGCCGCCGCTATCGAGGCGCGTGTAGGCGTCAGGCGGCTGCCGGAGTTTGGGGCGCTGGCGACACGGCTACCCTGGCTTACAGCGGTCTTTCTGATCGCCTCGCTCGCGGCGTTGGGACTGCCCGGCCTGAACAGCTTTGCGGGCGAGTTCCTGGCCTTCCTGGGCGCCTTTCACGTCAACTGGGTCTATGGCGCGCTTGCGACCCTGGTTGTCATTCCAGCGGCGTGGTACATGCTGCGCTTCTTCCAGGGGGTGACAGAAGGGCCGGCGCCGGAGTCAGGGCCGGTGGCGGACGCGCTGGGACGCGCAGGCGGCAAGCTGGTTGATCTCGTATGGCACGAATGGGTGGCGTTGATTCCGCTCGTCGCGTTGATCTTCTACCTGGGCATCGTCCCCGCGACACTGACCACGCGGACTGAGGCCGCGACGCAGCAGATTCTGACGGCGACACAGCAGGTCGCGCCGACGACCATCGGCGCAACGCCGCATAACTGAGCGGAGACACGAGTGATAGAGAGCATGTGGGCAAGAGGCAGCAGACGATGTTAGCACAATCACCGTTTACCTATACTCCAACCGGCGGCGATTGGCTGCGCATACTGCCGGAACTGATCGTGTTGGCGGCGGTGTTCGTGACGTTGCTGGCTGATCTGTCACTCCCTGTGGGACGCAAGGGCTGGCTGGCCGCTGTGGGCGTGGTGGGCGCTGTCGCCTCCGCTGCTTCGCTTGTCTACGTCAATAGCCTGGGAAGCGCGTCCGCTTTCTACGGCATGGTGACAAACGATGGCGTGGCGCTGTTCTCCGCAGCTATCATCCTGCTGTCGCTGATCCTGGCGCTGCTGTTTTCGCCGGGATATGTCGAGCGGCAGAAGATCGCGCGCGAAGGCGAATACTACGTCCTGTTGCAGCTTGGGGCCCTCGGCATGATGCTGATGGCGGCGGCGAACAACCTGATGACGGTCTTTGTCGGGCTGGAGGCGCTCTCGCTCTCGCTCTACATTCTGTGCGCGCTGCCACAGACGCGGTTGCGCTCGCAGGAAGCTGGCATGAAGTATTTTATCCTCAGCTCGTTCGCCTCGGCATTCCTGCTCTATGGGATGTCACTGGTCTATGGCGCGACCGGCGCGACTGGCCTGCCTGACATCGCGCGCTTTCTGGCGAATCATCAGGTGGCGCTGGCGCAGGGCTTTGGCCCGTTGCTGATCGTTGGGATGGGGCTGATGGTGGTGGGTTTCGGCTTCAAGGTGTCGGCGGTTCCATTTCAGGCATGGACGCCCGATGTCTATACCGGCGCCCCGACGACGGTGACTGCGTTCATGTCAGTTGGCACAAAGGTGGCGGCGTTTGCGGCGCTGGCGCGCGTCTTCGTCTTTGCCTTACAGTCGCAGAACTCACGGTGGGAGCCGGTGATCTGGGCGCTGGCCGTGCTTTCGATGATCGGCGGCAATCTGCTGGCGGTCACACAGCGCGATGTGAAGCGCATGCTCGCCTATTCCAGCATCGCCAACGCGGGCTATCTGCTGGTCGCCATCGCAACCGCTTCGCCGCGCGCTATCGCGTCGCTGCTCTTCTACCTTGCCGCATATGCGGCCATGAATGTGGGCGCGTTTGGTGTGGCGCTGGTGGTGGAACGCAACGATGGACGTGGCGCGACACTCGACGACTTCAATGGGCTTGGGCGACGGAATCCGGCGCTGGCTGCGGCGATGGCGGTGTTCCTGTTCTCGCTCGCAGGCGTGCCGCCGACGGCAGGCTTTCTGGCGAAGTATTTCGTCTTCTACGCGGCGATGGTGGGCAACCAGGTTCCGCTGGCGATCATTGGGATTCTGGCGAGCGTGCTGGGGATGTTCTACTACCTGCGTGTGATCTGGGCGATGTATTTCGTGGAGGCGGCGCCAGCGGCGGCGCCTGTGGCTGGCCCAGTGCGCGAGCCTGCGCTGGCGGCGGTGGCAGCGACGGCGAATGGCGCGCAGAGCATGACCGCTTCCCCGCAGGCGGAGGCTCAGGAGGGCGCCGTGGGCGATACGGCGGGCGTGGCGGCGGCGCCGATTCGCGTGCCTGCCAGCTCTGTCGCCGCGCTGGTGATCGCGGTGGCGCTCACCCTGCTGATGATCTTCATCGCCAGCCCGCTAGACTCCTATGCGCAGACTGCGGTTGTGACGCTGTTCCGCTAGCGGAGGCAGACGCGCGCTGCTGCGGCGCCCGCCAGTGGCGGCTATTCGCGAGCGCGGGCGGCGCCACCGTTTGTGCCCGGATCGAGGGTGAGCGTCACGGACGTATCGCTGGCGAATGATGGATGCGGGAAGATGCGGCGTGTGTAGGCGGAGGCTCGCGCATTGCGCCAGATGGTCAGGAGATCGCGGCCCATCGAGAGAGTGTCACGGATGGGATGGACCTTGCTGCCTGCCTTGTAATACCAGGAGATAGGAATCTCGCTGATCGAGTAGCCACGCAGCCGCGCCACGTAGAGGAGTTCGACGTCGAAGCCCCAGCCAGTGACAGTCTGATGGAAGAAGAGATCGTGCGCGACCTCGCGGCGTATGCGTTTGAAGCCGCACTGGGTATCGCGAATCCCTGATACGAGCAAGCGCTGGACGACCACGTTGAATCCGCGACCCATCAGATGGCGGTAGGCCGGCTCGCCGAAGCGTTGCGCGCCGGGCATCTCGCGCGAACCGATGAGCACATCGGCCTGCGATGAATCCGAGGGGTTGAAGAGCGAGAGTTCCTGCACGGGCATCGAGAAGTCGGCATCCGCAAGGAAAATCCACTGGCCTTGAGCCGCCAGCGCGCCTGCGCGAACAGCGGCGCCTTTGCCAGCGTGGGGAATGCGGATGAGGCGGAGCGCATGCCAGCGGCCCATCCATGCGCGCACAACACTGGCGGTTGAGTCTTTACTGCCGTCGTCGACGACGATGACCTCAACCAGATAGGATTGGTGTTGAAGGTAATCGTAGAGCCGCGCGAAGCTTTCGGGTAGCCTGCGCGCTTCGTTGTACGCCGGGATGACGATGGAAAGCTGCGGTCGTGATGCGCTTGCGCTCATCGGCGCCTCACTTTCGATCTCCTGGACGCCCAACGCTACACAAAATGACGTACGTCACATACGTCACTTAAGTTGTACGCCAGAATGAGTGAAATGCACACACCCGTCAGCTAAAACAGTCAAGATGGGCGTGAATCGTCGCAGATACTACCTAGCCTGCGATGATTGCGTCGTGCTGCGGTCGTGCGCGTTCGAGGCGGCCAGCGGCGGCTATCGCCTCGCCCAGTGGTCGCGAGGGGCGTGGTGTGCGGGTCAGCCCACCAGAGACGTGGGGCGCTGGCTCTGGCGCCATCCCCGGCGCTGATCGTCGCGTCGGCTCACGCAGCGCATTGAGCAGCACTTCGTCCATTGTATCGACGGGAAGGATCGTCAGCGCCTCCCGCACCTCCGCTGGCACTTCGTCGAGGTCTTTGAGATTGCGACGAGGCAGGATGACCGTCAGAACACCCGCGCGATGCGCCGCCAGCGCCTTTTCCTTGACTCCGCCGACCGGCAGCACGCGCCCACGCAGCGTGATCTCGCCTGTCATGGCGACATCGCGCCGAGTTTCACGACCCGTCAGCGCCGAGATCATCGCGACCGCCATCGTCACGCCTGCGGATGGGCCATCTTTCGGAATGCTGGCAGCGGGCAGGTGCACATGTATGTCGATGTGCTCGTAGAAGTCTGGGGCGAGGCCCAGCGCATCGGCGCGTGCGCGGATATAGGTGAGCGCCGCCTGAGCGGATTCTTTCATCACGTCGCCCAGGCGACCGGTGAGGGTGATTGCGCCGTGGCCGGGTACCGCCATCACCTCGATGGTCGTGAGATCGCCACCTGCGGCAGTCCAGGCGAGGCCCGTCGCGACGCCGACCTCGTCGCGCTCCTCAGCTTCGGTGGGAAAGTGTTTCTGCTGGCCGAGATAGGCGGGGACACGCTGCGCCGTCACATGGGCCTTGTGGCGCCGTCCCTCGGCGACTCTGCGCGCGATGCGGCGCATCACGGCGCCAATCTCGCGCTCCAGATTGCGCACGCCAGCCTCGTAGGTATACTCGCGGATAATGCGGCGCACAGCGTCGTCGTCAATCTCGATGCGTGCTGGCGTGAGGCCAGCGTCCGCCATCTGGCGCGGGATGAGGAAGCGACGCGCGATGTGCAGTTTCTCCTCCTCGGTGTAGCCGGGAAGTTCGATGACCTCCATGCGGTCGCGCAGGGGCGCTGGAATCGTATCGAGCAGATTCGCGGTCATGATGAACAGCGTCTGCGAAAGGTCGTAGGGGACCTCAAGATAGTGGTCGGAGAAGCTGTTGTTCTGCTCAGGGTCGAGCGCTTCGAGCAGCGCGGCGGCGGGATCGCCGCGGAAGTCGGCGGCGAGCTTGTCGATCTCATCAAGCACGAAGACTGGATTGATCGAGCCTGCCTGCTTCAGCGCCTGGATGATGCGCCCAGGGAGCGCGCCGACGTAGGTGCGGCGGTGGCCGCGAATCTCAGCCTCGTCGCGCACACCACCCAGTGACACGCGCACGAATTTGCGGCCAAGCGCTTCGGCGATGGAGCGGCCCAGCGAGGTTTTGCCCACCCCTGGGGGGCCAGCGAAGCAGAGAATGGGTGTGCGCCCCTCTGGGGCAAGTTTACGCACGGCCATGTATTCGATGATGCGATCTTTGACCTTCGTGAGACCATAGTGGCGCTCGTCGAGCAGGTCAGAGACGCGACGTAGGTCGAGGTGATCCTGCGTGCGGATGTTCCATGGCAGCGCAGTGAGCCAGTCGAGATAGGCGCGCAGCACGCCATGCTCTGGCGCCATCGAGGGCATCGCTTCGAGGCGCTCAAGCTCGTGCAGCGCCTTTGCCAGTGTCTCGGCTGGCATGCCAGCGGCTTCGATCTTCTGGCGTAGCTCCTGTGCGTCGCGTATGGCGGGGTCGTGACCAATCAGTTCCCGCTGAATCACGCGCATCTGCTCACGCAGGAAGTATTCGCGTTGCCCCTGATCGACCTCGTGCTGCACATCATCCTGAATTTTGCGCTCCATCTCCAGCACAGTCAATTCGCGCTGCAAGAGGACAAGTGTACGCCGCAGCCGGTCGGAGGGGTCGAGTGTTTCGAGAATGTCTTGCCGCACCTGGATGGGTGGCTCAAGCTGCGCGACGATGTAATCGGCCAACGCGCCGGGAAGCTCGATATTGAGCGCCTGAATGTAGGCCTCTTCGTTCAGGCGCTGGCTGAGTTTCGTGATTGCCTCGAAGGTGCGGAGCGCCGTGCGAGCCAGCGCCTCGATCTGTGAGTTGCGCGATTCTGGCTCGTCGTAGGCCTGCCCGCGCACGCGGCCAAATGGTGTGCGCTGGGTCCACCGCTGGATGCTGAAGCGGCGGATGCCCTGCACGACTACACTCGTCGCGCCGTCGGGCATGCGTAGCACGCGGCTGATGACGCACTCCGTTCCCATCGTATAGATGTCTTGTGGGACGGGATCACTAATCTGTTCGGAGCGCTGTGCGACGATGAGGATCGTGTGGTCGAGAGCCATCGCCGCTTCGACCGCCTTGAGCGCTGGCTCACGATCGATGAAAAGTGGGGCGACCATGTGAGGGAGGAGGACTGTGTTGCGTACAGGAAGTACAGGTAGCTCGCGAGTCATGCCACTGGAGGCGGGGTCGTCGGCGCCGGGACGCAGATCATCCAGCCCGATGAAGTCGCTGCCCGCGCTCGTGGGGATGTGGCGCGCGCGGCGGCCAGGTCGACGCTGACTCTCCATACTCCGGTTCCTCCTGGTGGCGTTTGTGTCCAACCGGAGCGCTTCTGCGTGTGTCTGGCGCAACTGGTGTAGACGCTTTTCCCGCCTGGCCATCGCTTCGATGCAGTATATCGCAGGCAGGCAAGCTCTACAAGCTGATTCGGCGTGGGCTGTGCGCTTCGTATGGATTCACAGTGATTATAACGTCGCACGCCCACCTGCGGGTACATCTTGCGGGTGATTCGGCCTGAAGGGCCAGCGGTCGCCTGGTGAGAAGCGCGGAAGTCTGGCAAGCAGAGGTGTGACGCTCAACCGCGATCGCTCTGTGCGAACAGCGCAAGGTCATGCGGCAGTGGGACTTTCGCCTGGATTGAACTCGTGCTGAAACGCGACATTTTCTGGCGCGTTTTCAACAAGTGTCGTGTGTGGCGTTGGAAGTGCTGAGGATGATATGTGTGCGCGGCGTGCACGTTGCACAGAGACAGCCAGGCGATGCGTATTTCATGCGCAATCTGGGCGGGGTAAGAGCGACGTCTAACGCCAGGTGTTATAGTGTAGTGAGTACGGTGTGAAGCGCCCGGCGCAGTGGACGCGGTGGGGACAAGTGTGACTCGCGCCCCTTCTGGAGCCAACACCTGCGGCGAAACCCGCGCATGGGGTCGTCGCGCAGGAGAGTGGAGAGTCGTGCGGACATACCGGTACTCAATAACCTGAAGGGGGCGATTCGAGTGGAGTATGGATTTCCACGATGCCGTAAGTGCGGCGCAGGTGAGCTGGTGCCCTTGTCTGACTTCGGCAGTCAGGGCGCTTCAATCCAGTACAAGGCATGGGTATGCACGAATCCAAGCTGCCTGTATAATGTCAAGATCCGCAACGGCGACATCATCATCAATGAGCCGGTCAGCGATGGGTCCATGTATACACATCGCGCTCAGCGCTAGTATGGTCGCGCGCGCATAACACGGCGCCCACCTGCTTTCGTGCGACATGCCCTGAATGGCGCTCTGTCGCGCGGCGCATGGGCGGTTGTGTTATGCGCGCGCTTTGCGTGTTTCCGGGGCGTTGCGCTACCGATCGGCGCTGGCTGAGCGACAAGGGGAGTTGTTGTGTTTAAGCGGTTGCGGGATGGGTTATTCAAGCGGCAGGACGCCGACCAGAACGAATTGGAAGAACTGGACAACGCCGAGGAGGCGCCTGCGGAGGCGACCGAGGCTGCCCCGGTGGATGTCGCGCCTGTCCCCGAACCCGATAGCAACGCTGATCTGGCGTCCCCGCCGCTTGAGGTCACGCCTCCGCCCACATCGCCCACTCCGACGCTGGCCGCGCCGACTCCCATGCCTGAGCCTGCCACAGCCGCGCCTGCGCCGATGGACGCCAGCGACGAGGATGCGAGCGATGCGGCTGAGGAGTTTGCGGAGCCTGCTGAAGGGGGCGAGCACAGGCGTGGTTTCTTCAATCCGTTCAAGCTGAGCCTTGGCCGCACGCGCCAGCTCTTTGGCCGGGTGAACGAGTCGCTGGCGCATGACGAGATCACTGATGATCTCTGGGATGAGCTTGAAGAGACGCTTATCAGTAGCGATGTGGGTGTGCAGACGACTGAGCGCCTGATGGGCATCTTGCACGAGCGGGTGACGGCGGAGCAACTGACACGCGGCTCAGAGTTGCGCGCGGCGCTCAAAGAAGAACTCGAATTGCTGCTGGGCGAAGCTGAGCCGCTGATCTTTTCTGATTCGTCGCCGATCACAGTGCTGCTGTTTGTCGGCGTGAATGGCGTTGGCAAGACGACGAGTATCGCCAAGCTGGGCTATCTGTTGAAGCGCCAGAAGCATCACGTCATGCTTGCGGCAGGCGACACCTTCCGCGCGGCGGCGGTCGAGCAGTTGAAGACCTGGGGTGAACGTATTGGTGTGCCGGTGATCGCGCACCAGCAGAGCGCTGATCTGAAGTCGGTGGCAGACCCGGCGGCGGTGGTCTATGATGCCATGCAGGCGGCGCAGGCGCGCGGGACCGATGTGCTGCTGGTGGACACTGCGGGGCGGCTGCACACCAAGGTGAACCTGATGGACGAACTCAAGAAGATTGTGCGCGTCTTGCAGAAATACGACCCTGAGGCGCCGCATGAGGTGCTGCTGACGCTCGATGCGACCACTGGCCAAAATGGGCTGGCTCAGGCAAAGCAGTTTGTGCAGGATTCCGGCGTCAGTGGCGTGATTCTGACGAAGCTGGATGGCACAGCGCGCGGCGGCATTGTCTTTGCCATCGCGTCTGAGCTAGGCTTGCCGATCAAGTTCATCGGGACGGGTGAGCGGGTCAGCGACATGGCGCCGTTCGACGTGGAACAGTTCATCAATGCGCTGTTCGAGGACGACTAGCGGCAGGCTGGCGCTGCCGTGTGCGGCGGGCGCGCATGGTAGCCAGTTGACGGTTTCGCGCCGATGGGCGATGATAACGAGACTATGCGGACGTTTTCGACGTTTGGCTGGATAAGATGTATGGCGAGCCGAGCATGCCAACGAAACCAACGGGGGTGAATAACGCATGAAGGATGAGTCGCAGCCGGCGCTGACGGTAGCGCAGATGAATGGGGCGCATCCGGACGCTATGGCGCGGGCGCTGCCAGATAATCTTGCGGTGAAATGTCCCAATTGCCGTGAGCTGCTGTTGGGAAAAGACTGGGAGAAAAACCTCAAAGTCTGCCAGAAATGCGGCCATCACTTTCGGCTCTCGGCTCCTGAACGCATCGCGCTATTACTCGACCCTGACTCATTTGACGAGTTTGCGCTTGACCTGCGCTCCAGCGATCCACTGGGCTTCGTCGCGCGCTCTGGCTCCTATGCTGATAAGCTGGTGAAAGAGCGCGAGAAGACCGGGCTGGAAGATGCTGTCGTCGTTGGCACGGGCAGCGTCGAGGGGATGCGCCTCGTGCTGGCGGTGATGGACTTCCGCTTCATCGGCGGCAGCATGGGGTCAGTGGTGGGCGAGAAGCTGACGCTTGCTATTGAGCGGGCGGAGTCGGAGCGCGTACCGCTCATAATCGCCTCAGCCTCTGGCGGCGCGCGCCAGCAGGAGGGAACAGTCTCGCTCATGCAGATGGCGAAGACCTCCGCTGCGTTGGCGCGCCTCGCCGAGGCTGGTGTGCTGTATGTCTCCCTGCTGACCGATCCCACGACCGCTGGCATCTCAGCGAGCTTCGCCTTTCTGGGCGATGTCATCCTGGCGGAGCCGGGCGCGCTGATTGGGTTCGCTGGGCCGCGTGTCATCGAGCAAATGATGCATCAGCGCCTGCCCAAAGATGTGAATACGGCGGAGTTTGTGCTGAAACACGGCATGATCGATGGGATAGTGCATCGTCGCGACCTGCGTTCAAAGCTGGCGCGGCTCCTTCGTCTACATTGCGGCGGCGAGTCTCTCGCGGGCGCTTGATCGCTCGTCGGATTGTGGCTTGAGGAAGGACAGCGCAATGGCATATGACCTTGATTTTGAGCGACCGCTCGCAGACATAGAGAAGCGCATTGCCCAGCTCCAGAAACACGGCGAGCGCATGCGATCGGACGAGCGCGCGCAGGTGACGGAGCTTCAGCAGGAATTAGCGCGCCGGACGAAAGAGATTTACGCCTCACTCACGCCCTGGCAGCGAGTTCAGGTTGCGCGATTCCGGGATCGTCCGTACACCAATGACTACATCCAGCTCATGTGTGATGACTATTTTGAGTTGCGCGGAGATCGCCGCTTTGCGGATGACAGGGCCATTCAGGGCGGGGTCGCCAGCATCGGCGGCCAGACAGTCGTGCTGATGGGGCATCAGAAAGGGCGTGACCTCAAGGAACGCGAGGAGTGCACGTTTGGCATGGCGCATCCGGAAGGCTACCGTAAGGCGCTGCGCCTGTTCCGCTATGCGGAGCGGTTTCATCTGCCGGTTGTCACGCTGATCGACACGACCGGCGCGTACCCCGGGCTGGGCGACGAGGAGCGTGGCATCTCGCAGGCCATCGCCGAGAATCTGCTAGTGATGGCGGCGCTACGCACGCCGATCATCTGCATCGTCATCGGCGAAGGTGGCAGCGGCGGCGCGCTCGGTATCGGCGTCGGCGACCGCGTGTTGATGCTGGAGAATGCGGTGTACACTGTGGCCTCGCCCGAAGCGGCGGCTACGATTCTCTGGCGCGACAATGCGTTTGCGCCCGATGCCGCTCTGGCGATGAAGATCACCGCGCCAGAACTGCTGGAGCTTGGGATCGTCGATGGCATCATCCCAGAGCCACTGGGCGGCGCGCACCGCGACTATCAGGCAGCGGCGGACGCTATCAAAGCGGCGATTCTGCGCGATCTGGCGGAGTTGAAGGCGCTGACAATGCCAGCGCTGCTGGAGCAACGATATCAGCGGTTCCGCGTCATCGGCCTGCAAGGGATCACGCAGGCGGTGGGCGCCTCGAAGCAGTGAGATGAGCGGTGGGCGTCACCAGACCAGGCAGATGGCGCTCTAGTCGTTCGTGCGCAGTGGCCCGGAACGCCGAGGCATGCGACGAGCGAGCGGCGCTATCAGCACGAGCGCGACGACGAGCAGCGCCAGGCCGAAAAGCCCCCATCTGTCGCCATCGAGCAGGGCAAGGAAGAGCGCGCCTGCCAGTGTCACAAACCCGCTAGCCATGAGAAATGCGCTCTGGTGACCAGTCTGGCCATAGATGGTGAATCGCAGCCATCGCAGCGCGGGCATCGGCATCCGACCCAGGCCTACCAGGATACCCTGTGTCATCAGCGAAACTCCCGCGACGAGCATCAGCGCCAGCCCCCACGCGCCTCCGCTACGGATGACCTCCAGCGCGTAGCCAGCGAGGGCGCACGCGATGAGCGCCGCAGTGAGCGCCCATGCGAGGCGATTGCCGCGACTTGCTGGCCGCTCGATGGTGGGCGCCGATCCTGCATGGGTGAGGGGGCGCTGTGGATCGCTTGAGCGCGCGGCGCGGCCTGCGGGGACACGTAACGTCAACGCAGCCCCGCCGATAGCTGCGGCGAACGCCAGTGGTGGTAGCGCATGCGCCAGCCATCGCGGCTCGGATACGACGGCCAGCCAGAGCAGTGGCAGCGTCAGCAGCACGCAGAAGAGGCCCAGGCAGCCCAGCAGCGTCTCGCGGGTGAAATGTGCGGCTGGCGTCGGCTCTGTGTTCTCTTCCATGCGTGGGCTGTCTTCACTCATCGTCGTCCTCATCTTGCCGCTGCGCGTGGTCACTCGCTCGCGATGTGGGGAGCATAGCGCGGGTCACTGCGCTGACGTGTGCGATTCTCCTCGTTTTTGGCGATGTAGGCTCGATAGATTTCCTCGGCGGAGAAACCCTGATCGAGCGCCAACTGCGCCAGGAAGTGCAGGATGTCCGCCGTCTCCATCAGTCGCTGCTCACGATTGGCGTCGAGCGACTGGGGATTTTTCCAGGGCTTCCAGTTCAGTTCGTTGTCCAGCTCGCAGCATTCATGAACAATCGAGCGTGTCCAGGTCGTGCAGCGGTCGAGCGGATCCCAACTGTAGAAGCCATCTGGCCGAGTCTGACGGTAGAAATCGGCGAGCGCGCTCTGCCGCCGAAAGATATCTTCGAGGCGATCTGCCTCACTCGTCTCAGTCGTTGGCTGCGCTGTGCCTGCGCTCTCTGTCATATGCTCCTCGCTTCGCCTCATTCGCGTCTGGCCAGTTCCGACGCGCGCTGTGCAGAAATGTGATCCAATTCGCCGCATGGACCTCGCATGAGCGCCCCAGGTAGTGTATCGTACACGGCATAGGCGGAGGCGTCTCTGCCGTATTTTGTCTGAATGGTCTGCGTCTGTCGCTGTAACCCGATCACGTATCAGCGGATAGAAGAGCATCGCACGTGAGCGATTTTCGATGGCTAACCACCTGCTGGTTGACGCCATTGGCGCGCCTCGCGGTGGCTCTGTTCCGGGCAGTGAACGGGAGACAGTCGCATGATGCTCCGGAGGGAGCCAGTGCAGCAGAATACCCCGGCGCAGGCGGAGGTCGCGCCTGTGGGTCCAGGTCTTCGCACGCTCTACGAAGAGACGCTGCCAATTGTCTACCGCTATATTTATAGCAAGGTGGGCAACCGCGAGGAAGCGGAAGATCTGACGTCGCAGGTCTATCTGAAGGCGCTGCGTGGGCTAGATGACGCCCGCGATGCCAGCGCCGTGCAAGCATGGCTGTTTCAGGTCGCGCGTACCACCATCGCGGACTACTGGCGCGCGTTCTATCGGCTGCGTTCTAGCTCGCTCGATGATCTGCTGGCTGCGGGATGGGATAGCCCAATCAACGTGGGGCAGCCCGCCGACGATCAGAGCGCGGCCACGCGCGCTGCGCAGATTCTTGACCGGTTGCCAGAGCGTTACCGCGAGGTGCTCACGTGCCGGTTTCTGCTCAATTACTCGCTGAAAGAGACGGCGGCGCGCATGAACCTGACGGAAGCGAATGTCAAAGTGCTGCAGTTCCGGGCGTTGAAAAAGGCCAGCCTGCTCTCTGAGCAAGATGGCGATGGTGATGAGACGTGTTGAGTCGTGTTTCGTGGCGGCGAGCAGACAAGCTCCTGCTGGCTGGGTGCGGGGTATCTGGCGAAGATGACATCTGACGATCAACGTCCGCCTGATGACAACGCAAATCTGGAAGGCGACGAGACGGTGAGCGATATGGAAAGCGCAGAACAGTACGTGCGGGCGCACGAGCTGATCGAGAGCCTGCGCGCCGAGCGACGACCCGCGCGCGATGCGAGCGCTGAGGAAGATGCTCGCCTGAACGCGACCGCCGCATTGCTCCATGCCGCAGCGCCCAATGGCGACGCGGTTGATCCGATCTTCGCGGCCCGACTCTTCGCCCAGATCGAAGCCGAGCAGGGACAGCAGGGACAGCAACCGCTTGCTCTGGCGGCGGCGCCTGCGCATGAGCCGCAGCCAGAGGTTCAGGAGATTCAGGCGGCAGCGCCAGCCGTTGAGGCTCCCGCGCGGCGGCAACGCGCTGGCGTCTCGCGGCGCGGCGTGATCTGGGGCGGGCTGGGAGCCGCCGCCGCCGCGCTCACTGGCGCCGCCGTCACCGCCGCGCTAGAGCAGGGCATGGGGCGCGCGCCTACCACGCAGAACACGCCACCCACGGGGGCGCTCGTGCCAGACGGAGTGGGAAACTGGGTCGCCATCGCCGCGCTCGACGCTGTGCCGCTGGGCGCTGTGAAGCGGTTTGAGGCGGGCGCTGTGATCGGCTTCCTGCGACATGATGCGAGCGGTTTCGTCGCGCTCTCAGGCGTATGCACACACATGGCGTGCCTGCTCCAATGGAACGGCTCTGACCAGACGTTCGACTGCCCTTGCCACGGTGGCCGATTCCTGGCGAACGGTGATGCTGCGCCGGGCGGTCGCTATGCCTACTCGCCGTTGCCAGCAATCCGAACGAAGGTGGAGGCTGAGCAGGTGTGGGTCTACGTCACTGGCGGGCCAGCCAATGAGGAGCCTGCTCCGGGCGCCACGGCGACGACACGTGGGTATGGCGCGAGCAGCAATCAGACGGGAAAGTGACACGCGGCGCGGACCTGGCGGTACAATGGAAATGGGTCGCGCTCCTGCGGGTGGCGAGCGTGCGCGCCTATGGCCAGAGAACGATGGAGGGCGCCGCATGAGCCTCACGCAGGGCGATGTAGAGCAGGCCCCCGTCGGAGGCGCAGCGACGAGGGCAAGGTCTGACAGGCGCGGTGTTCTCCGCAACCGGGCGCTGGCTGTGGTGGTGGCGCTCGGTGTGGTGGCCGTGCTGCTGGTAGGCTGGCTGGCGGACAGCGTCATCTCTGCTCCGCAGGCGGCGACGCAGGGCGCGCTGACGCAGCAGGTTGGCCTCACGACGGTAGCGCTGACCTTTGACCCGGAGCCGCTACGCGCTGGCAGCCTGACGGCGCTCTCGCTACGGATGACGGATGTGTCGGGGCAGGCGGTGGTGGGCGCGCGTGCGCGCTGCGCCTTGAGCATGCCAGCAATGGGGATGGCGCTGCCAGCGGGCGCCACGACGCCGACAGCGCAGCCGGGGATGTATACCTGCCCTGCGCAGGTCTTCTCGCCGGGCGCATGGGCATTGGACCTGACGCTTACACTGCCGTCAGGTGAGACAGATCATGCGACGTTCCAATTCACCGTCGCATGATCTGTCTGGCGGGGCGTCGGGCTGCGTGGCTAGATGCCAAGTTCCCAGCGCGCGTCTTCAGTCATGCGCTCTGGGGTCCACATTGGCTCGAAGGTCAGGTCAACCTCGCATGATTCGACGCCTGGCGTCTCTGTGACGCGACTCTGCACCTCGGCCATCACCTCTGGCGCAACCGGGCAGCCAATCGCCGTCAGCGTCATGACCACGCTCACCTTGTCGCCCTCGATGTGAACGCGATAGATCAGGCCAAGGTCCACGACATTGACAGGAATCTCCGGGTCGTAGACCTGGCGCAGCGCTTCGAGGACGGCCTCGCCGTCAATGGGCGTCTCGCCGACTTTCTCAACCTGCTCGACCGCTTGCACGCTCTGCACGATCTGTTCCATCTGGGTTGTCGCCTTCTTCAAATTGCTACCCTTGCGCGGCTGGATGCGCCGCAAGGGATGGGAGAGATACAGCTTGTCCTATACACTATATCTGCCGCGCGGGCTGATGGTCAAAGCGTTTCCGCCGCTGTGGCGTGCTGCGCGCCATGGCGGCGGCATGTGATGCGCATATGGCGCGCTATGTGACGTAATGGTGAGCAGGTGTCTGCTAGAGTACGACGAGGAGACGAGCGCGATGGCGATCTGCCGTGGGATTCGGGGCGCGACAGCCGCCGCTGACAATGAGCGTGAGGCAATTCTGGAGGCGACGCGCGAGCTGCTGCGGCGGCTAATGGAGCGAAATCACCTCGCCACCGACGACATCGCGGCGGCCTTCTTCACGGTCAGCGATGATCTGGATGCCGAGTATCCAGCGCTCGCGGCGCGACAATTGGGCTGGACGGAGACGGCGCTGATGTGCGCGCGCGAGATTCCGGTTCCCACGACGACCGTGAGGCGCTGTATCCGAGTGCTGATGCTCGTCAATACGGAGAAACGCGCCAGCGAGATCATCCATGTCTATCTCAGAGAGGCTGTCGCGCTGCGCCCCTCACGCGCCGATCTCTCGGTCGAGGCGCGCTCAGTGGATGGTGGGGAAGACGCCACGGGAGCAGGTGAAAACTGAATGCGCAAACATGGCCAATCCGGCTGCGTTCTTGCGCGGCCACCAGACAGACGTGTACTATGACCCTTACCTCCCTCGCGGCGGACGGTTTGCGCGTGCGCGCCGCCTGGCGGGCCGCGCGGGCCAGGCGTGGGGTGAGCGAGCGCAGTACGTAAGCGACGAGGGACACCTGTGAGCAACACACATGTCTGGCGCGCGGCCCTGGGCCGACTGCAACGCGAGGTGACGGGCGCACAGCTCAATACCTGGCTGCGCGGCGCGCAACTCGTCAGCGTCGGCGGTGGGACAGCGCTGGTGCATGTGCGCTCGACGTTTGAGCGCGAGATGATCGAGTCGCGCTATCATGACCTGATCGAGCGCGCGCTCAGCGACGTGGTCGGCGCGCCAGTGCGGCTGACGATTGAGACTGCGCCAGGTGGCGCGCTATCAGACCGAGCCGCCGCTACACGCAACGCTGCGCACACGCGCTCCGCCGCGCCACAGGCGACCTACGCCCGACCGCTCTTCCTGCTGGCGGATGATGCAGATGATGCGGATGATGCGACGCCTGCTGTTCCGCCGCGCATAGCGCCTGCTCAGGGGCAGGGCGCGGCGCAAGGACCTGTGGCGCGTCAGCGTATCCCAGAGTCACCCACAATCTCGACCCACGCAAGCGATGCGGTGAGGGATGCGGAGCGGGCGCGTTCGCAGGAAGCATGGCGCGCTGGGCGAGGAAGCGTGACCGCAGGCGACAGACAAACGACCTATGAAGAGAGCGGGCTGGCGCCACAGGCCAGCGTCGCAGCATCGGCTGCCTCGCCGGGGCGGGGCAAAGCGGCGGCGGTTGGCGGCGCTGGGCAAGCAGGACATCGTGCACATCGTGACTCCGCAGCGCGGAATGTGGCAGGCGAGATGACGAGCATGAATGATGAACCGCACGGGCGCTACGACGACATGCGCGACGCTGAGCCGAATGAGCATGGTGGTCAGCGGCGTTTTCCGTATGGCGGGCAGTCGGGAGGCGGCGCCGAGTCGAACGATGCGAGCAGGGGAGTCGCGCCGCTGACGCCACCGCGTCTGAATCAGCGCTACACATTCTCCACGTTCATCGTCGGCAGCGGCAATCAGCTTGCGCATGCCGCATCGCAGGCGGTGGCCGATGCGCCTGGCTACGCCTACAATCCACTGTTCCTGTATGGCGGCGTGGGCCTGGGCAAGACACACCTGCTGCACGCAATCGGGCATACGGCCATCGAGCGCAACCTGACGGTACTCTATGTCTCCTCTGAGACGTTCACCAATGAGATCGTCAACGCCATTCTCTACCGCAAGACTGAGGAGTTTCGCGCCAAGTATCGCTCGGTGGATGTGCTGCTGGTGGATGACATCCAGTTCATCGCAGGCAAGGACTCGACCGAGGAGGAGTTCTTTCACACCTTCAACAGTCTCTATGAGTCGAATCGCCAGATCGTCATCTGTAGTGACCGGCCACCGAAGGCGATTGTCAGCCTGGAAGAACGGCTGCGCTCGCGCTTCGAGTGGGGGCTGATCGCCGACATTCAGCCGCCCGATCTGGAGACACGTATCGCGATCTTGCGCGCGAAGGCGGAGTTGATTGGGCGACATACGCCCGATGATGTCATCCTCTTCGTTGCGAATCGCGTGCAGAGCAATATCCGCGAGCTGGAGGGTAGCCTGAATCGCGTACTCGCCTTTGCGGAGTTGCAAGGCCTGCCGATGTCCATCGAGACGGCGAAGGCGGCGATGGCGAGCCTGGCGACCGATACCCGCCAGCGCCGGGTGAGCATTGACGATGTGATCAATGCGGTCGCGGAGTACTATCGTATCCAGGTGGATGATCTGAAAGGCAAGAAGCGCGACAAACACATTGTCGTGCCGAGGCATGTGGCGATGTATCTGATGCGGCAGGAGACCGACGCCTCATTGCTGGAGATTGGTCAGGCGCTCGGTGGACGCGACCACAGCACCGTGCTGAACGGCTGTGAAAACATTACGCGCGGGGTGAACGAGAATACGTCTCTGCGCAAAGAAGTGCTGGCCATCCGGCAGCAGTTGCTAGGGTAGCGCGAGCACATGGGCGAACCTCTCTCGCTGGCAGATTTTTCGGCGTACCTGCTCGATCTCGATGGTGTCGTCTATCGTGGCGAGCTACTGCTGCCGGGCGCGCGTGAGCTGGTCGAGTGGATTGACGCCACTGGGCGCCGTGTCGCCTTTGTCTCGAACAACTCTTTCGCGACGGTCGAGGAAGTGACCGAGAAGCTGGCGCGGCTGGGGACGCCACGTCCGCAGGGGCGCGTTGTGACGGCGGGCTGGGCGACCATTGCCGCGATCGCGCAGCGCTTCCCAGGCGGGCGCGTCTACCCGCTGACGGGCGCGTCGATGGTCACGATGCTGCGCGCGGCTGGCCTGCGCCCTGTCTGGATCGAGGATCACGACGGGCCGGCCCCTGATGCGGTGCTGATCGGCCTCGACCGCACGCTGACCTATGCGCGCCTCTCACGCGCGCTCGATGCGGCGCTGGCTGGCGCGGCGCTCTTCGCGGTCAACCGCGATCCGCGTCTGCCAGTGGAAGCTGGTTTCGAGCCGGGAACCGGCGCGGTGGTAGCGGCGGTAGAGGCCGCGAGTGGCAGGCGGGCGGAGATGATCGGCAAACCCGCGCCGGGCATCCTGCTCCAGGCGCTCCAGATGCTCGGCGCGGCGCCGGAGCAGGCGCTGATGGTTGGCGATGGTCTGGATCTCGACATCGTGGCGGGGCATGCGGCAGGCGTGACGACTGCGCTGACGCTGAGTGGACTGACCTCAGCCCAGGAGGCGGCGCAGGCCAGCGGCGACCGCAAGCCAGCCTACGTCTTTGCCGATCTGGCGGGGTTGCTCGCAGCGGCGCAGAGCGAACACACGCAGTGACCTTTTCGGCGGCATGTAGAGGCGGTAACGCAGAATGGTTCTGGCCTCGCGCGCCGCATGGTTGATGCGCTTGCCAATATGCCCACACCTATGTTACACTCGCTGTGTTGTGCGCTCTGGCGCATCCGCGTCTGTGACAGCCTGCATGGCATGTGGGTAGTTTCCGCAATGATCGGGATCCCCCAGATGAGCGATTTTGCAGGCGCGATCAGCCTTTAATACCCCACTGATGTATTGCGCTCGTTTTTTTCAGGATGATCGGTGGTGTGAGGAACGCTGCCGCGCTGCGCATGCGCCCAGCCCTGCCTCTACGCAGCGCAGCGTCGTCTAGCATGATCCAGGTACTCAGGAGGGCAAAGGCACTCGTGAATAGCACCATGTGGTGGCTGATCATTCCCATAGGGGCCAGCGTCGTTGCCGTTATCGTCGCCATTCAATTGGCGCGATGGGTGACATCTCAGGATACTGGCACCCCAGAAATGCGCAAAGTGTCAGATGCGATATTTACTGGCGCGCAGGCCTTCCTGAATCGCCAATATCGCACGATTGCGCTGCTCGCGCTCGTCGGGGCCGTCGTGATCGGCGTCGCGCTCGGTATGCTGACGAAGCTCAGCAATGTGACCGCGACTGGCATCAATGATCCTCTTGGTGTCGGTGTCCGCACGGCTGTCTCATTCCTCATCGGCGCCTTCTGCTCCGGCATCTCAGGGTACATTGGCATGCAGGTCGCCGTGCGGTCGAATATCCGCACGGCGAGCGCCGCGCGCCGTGGCCTGGGCGATGCGCTGATGGTGTCGCTGCGCGGTGGCGCAGTCTCGGGCTTCTTTGTCATCTCGTTGAGCCTGCTGGGCGTGACGCTGCTCTACCTCGTCTTTGCGCTCTTCACGGGCGCGATCGTCGCCCCGACGGACATTGTGGGCTTTGGCTTCGGCGCTAGCTTCGTCGCGCTCTTTGCGCAGCTTGGCGGCGGCATCTATACCAAGGCCGCCGATGTCGGCGCTGACCTGGTGGGCAAAGTCGAGGCGGGCATTCCAGAGGATGATCCGCGCAATCCTGCGGTGATCGCCGATCTGGTGGGCGACAATGTCGGCGACTGCGCGGGTCGTGGCGCGGACATCTTCGAGTCTACCGCCGCCGAGAATATCGGCGCGATGATTCTGGGCGCGGCGGTGGCGCTGTCACTCGCTGGTGGCCTGGCCGCGCATGCTGATCCCCGGTGGGTGATCTTCCCGCTCGTCGTGGTCGGGCTTGGCATCTTCTGCTCGCTCGCGGGTCTGGCGATGGTGCGCAAGAGCGCTGTGAAAGAGCCAGGTGAGGCGGGCGGTCGCGATCCGGGTGAGATTGCGATGGGGCAGTTAAACGTCGGATTCTACACGACAGCGGCGCTCTCCGCGGTCTGCATCTTCGGCGCATCGTACTTCTTGCTCCGCCCGGTTTCACCTCATTGGTGGTGGGCGTTTGGCATCGCTGGTCTGGTGGGCATTGCGAACAGCATCGCCTTCGTGTTCATCACGCAGTACTACACGGCGGGTACGTTCCGTCCGGTGCGCGAGATCGCCGACGCGGCGCGTACTGGCCCGGCGACGGTCATCATCCAGGGCATCGCGATTGGCTACGAGAATACGGCCGTTCCAGTGCTGGCGATCAGCGGCGCGCTTGGCCTGTCGTACTACCTTGGCACGCTGACGGGCCTTGGCTCGCATGGTGTCGTCAGCACGGGTGGCATCTACGCCACGGCGGTTGCGACGATGGGCATGCTGATGAGCGCGGGCTACATCCTGGCGATGGACACCTTTGGCCCGATCACCGACAATGCTGGCGGTATCGTCGAGATGAGCAACGCCCCGGAGTCTGTGCGCGACATCACCGACGCGCTGGACGGCGTGGGCAATACGACGAAAGCGCTGACGAAGGGCTATGGCATCGCCTCGGCGGCGCTTGCCGCGTTCCTGCTGTTCAGCGCCTATCTGGACATCATCTACCAGTATCGCGTTGATGTGCAGAAAGCCTCCCCGGCGGTCGCGGCGCTGGCGTACTCGGTGAATCTGGCGAACCCGCCAGCGTTCATCGCGGCGCTGATCGGCGCAATGCTGATCTTCCTCTTTAGCTCGTTCGCGATTCGCGCGGTTAGCTCTGCGGCGCAGGCCATGATTCAGGAGGTTCGGCGCCAGTTCAAGGCTGAGCCGAAGATCATGACGGGCGAGGTGACGCCAGACTACGCGAAGTGCGTGGATATCAGCACGACTGCGGCGCTGCGGCAAATGATCGTGCCGGGTGTGCTGGTCGTCGCAACGCCAATCGTCATTGGCATGGTGCTGGGGCCAGAGCCAGCGGCGGCGCTGTTGATGGTCGGAACCATCGGGGGCATCCTGATGGCGCTGTTCATGAACAATGGTGGCGGCGCCTGGGATAACGCGAAGAAGTACATCGAGGCGGGCTACCTGAAAGACGAGAACGGCAAGCCGCTCGGCAAGCACTCGTCAGCGCATGACGCGAGCATCGTCGGCGACACCGTTGGTGATCCGTTCAAGGACACGGCTGGCCCATCGTTGCACGTCGTCATCAAGTTGCTCAGCACGATCACGCTGGTGATGGCGCCGCTGTTCCTGGCGCTGCACCCGTAGCCCCGCGCCCAGCCTCTATATCACTCAAACACTGGCCTGTTGTAGACTACTACAGCAGGCCAGTGGTGTGTCTGCGGTGATGCTGTGTAGTGAGCGGATGCGGAGTGGATATGGTGAGGCGCGTAAATGTGGTCTGCCTGCTGCTGTGTCTGGCGCTGTCTGGTTGTGCTGCGGCGACTGGCGCTGGGAGCGGCGTAGGCGCTTCAGCTTCTCAGGCGCCGGGGAAGGCGACCGTAGTGGCGACCGCGACGGCGACCTGCGCGACTGGAGCCTGCGGCGCGGCGGCGGCTGGCGGCGCGATGGGCGTGCAGGTGTTTGTCGAACCTGCCGCTGGCGAGACGCCCGTTGTGCAGGCGATTGAGGGCGCACAGCGATCAGTCTGGGTCGAGGTGTATTTATTAACCGACACGAACGTCATCCACGCGCTCGAAGACGCCGCGCAGCGCGGAGTGGATGTGCGGGCGCTGCTGGAGCCGAATCCCTATGGCACTGGCGCGACCAGCCCAGCGCAGACGCTTCAGGAGTTGCAGGCGGCAGGCGTGAAAGCGGAGGACGCCGATCCAGCCTTTCACTATACCCATGAGAAAGCGCTCATCATCGACGGCGCGACGGTGTTCATCATGACCAGCAACCTCACGAAATCTGGCCTGGGCGGCACATCCTACGCCGAGAATCGCGAATATGACGTGATCGACACCACTGCGGCGGATGTGCAGGAGGCGGCGAACATCTTTCAGGCGGACTGGCAACGCACGACGCCGACCCTGACTGATCCTAACCTGGTCGTCAGCCCTGTCAATGCGCGAGCGCGGCTGCTGGCGTTTATCACGAGCGCCCACGCGACGCTGATCGTCGAAGATGAGGAGATGGTTGACACACAGTCAGAGGACGCGCTGATCGCGGCTGCGGGGCGCGGTGTGAATGTCGAGATTGTGCTGCCGCAGCCCAGCGGCTCGTCGTCTAACCCAGCCGCCGATGTAGCGCGGCTGCTGACTGGCGGCGTGCACGTGCGCTATATTTCTATCGTCTACATGCACGCGAAGATGATGGTCGCCGACGGCCAACGTGGCTTCGTCGGCTCTGAGAATTTCTCGGCCACCTCGCTGGATGAGAACCGGGAGCTGGGCATTCTGATCGCCGATCCGACGGCGATTGCGACGTTGAATCAGACCTTTCAGCAAGACTGGGCAGACGCGCAGGCCGCGTGATGCGCGCGAGGAGGAGAGCGATGGTGCTTGAGATTGCGCACTATACCGTAGAACCGGACAAGACGGAGGCGTTTCAGACTGCCATGCTTACGGGTGGCATGCCGATTATTCGCGCCGCAGAGGGTTGCCGCTCAATCACGCTGCGTCGGCAGATCGAGAATCCGTCGAACTTCATTCTGACGATTGAGTGGGAGACGCTGGAGCATCATACGGTGATCTTTCGCGGTGGGCCACAGTTTGCCGAGTACCGCAGCAAAATCGCCGGGCTGTATGTCGGCCCCATCGAGGTTGTCCATTTTCAGCAGGTGACGGAGTGAACGTCAGGCCATCGGCTGGAACTGATAGACTGTGACATCGCCGACTGGCTTGTAGCCTATCTCCTGATAGATATGGTTCGCTGTAGGGTTCGCCAGATTGGTGAACAGGAAGACAAACTGACGCCCCTCATCCAGCAGGCGCTGGCTGAGGGCGGCGACGAGCGCGCTAGCGTAGCCGTGGCCGCGCGCCTCTGGGGGCGTGTACACTGGCCCGATGCGGATACCATGCGGCGTCGGGCCGCCGTAGCCTGCGATGGAAACCCGCTCAGCGCCGTCCTGCCACAGATACATGCCACTCGTCTCGAAGCGCAGCCGGAAGGTTATGTCGTCTTCGACCTGCGGATGATCGGGCAGGCCAAGCGCTTCAATCCAGAAGGCGCGCAGCCACGCGCGCAGTAGCGGCCGGTCGCCCTCCTCGATGCGGCGCATCGCGCCAGCGACCGGCTGGCGCAGCCGCACGCGCTCAAGGCGATAGATGCGCTCATGCACATCCACCCGCGCGCTCTGGCCGGTGAGCGCCCCCCACTCCGCAATGAACTGACGTGCGATTTCAGTCGGGCCGATGACGCCGGGCAGATCGAGCGCCGCATCGCGCGCAGCGGCGCCTATCAGGTGTAGTATCTCCGTCTCCGCCGCTTCCGCCGCAGGCGCGATGTGCGAGAGGATGAGGTTGAAGGGTGGGGTCGCCAGCGTCACCGCGAGCACGCGCCCGTCGTCAGCTTCCACCAACGCGAGATAAGGCGCGCGCTGATGGCTCATCCCACTGCGTAAGAGCGTGGTGAGGATGCCGATGGCCAGGCAATGCTCCGCCTCGCGCTCCATCAGGAATGGCTGGGCGCGTGCGGCGAAGCTCGCTACATCTGAGAACCGTGTCAGTCGCACAAGCGCCCTCCTGGCGCGATTTCGCGCTAGAGCGGCAGGTTGCCATGCTTCTTTGGCGGATTGGTGTCACGCTTGTTCTTGAGCATGTCGAGCGCGACGATCAGCTTTTCGCGGGTGTGGCGTGGCTCGATCACCTCATCGACAAAGCCACGCGCGGCGGCGACATAGGGGTTGGCGAACTTCTCCTGGTAGTCGGCGACGAGTTCGGCGTGGCGCGCCTTCGGGTCAGCGGCGCGGGCGATCTCATCTTTGAAGACGATGTTGACCGCGCCATCAACACCCATGACGGCGATTTCGGCGGTTGGCCAGGCATAATTGATGTCGCCGCGCACATGCTTGCTGCTCATGACATCATAGGCGCCGCCATAGGCTTTGCGCGTAATGACCGTCACTTTGGGAACGGTCGCCTCGCAGTAGGCGAAGAGCAGCTTGGCGCCGTGGCGGATGATGCCGCCGTGCTCCTGCGCAATGCCGGGGAGGAAGCCGGGAACATCAACGAAGGTGACGATAGGGATGTTGAAGCAGTCGCAGAAGCGCACGAATCGAGCGGCTTTATCGGAGGAGTTGATGTCGAGCACGCCGGCCAATACGTTTGGCTGCTGCGCAATGAGTCCGACCGAGCGACCGTTGAGGCGTGCGAAGGCGACGATGATGTTGCGCGCGAACTGCTCTTGAACCTCGAAGAACGAATCGCGATCCACTACCAGCCGCAGGACATCCTTCATGTCATAGGGGCGGTTGGGATTGTCGGGAATGATGCTATCAAGCGCCTCATCGGCGCGGTTGATCGGATCATCGCTTGGCTCGACAGGCGCATCGCCCATGTTGTTTGCGGGCAGGTAGCTCAGCAGTTTGCGCACCTGACGCAGGCACTCGATCTCACTGGGCATGGCGAAATGCGCGACGCCGCTGGTGGCGTTGTGAATGGTGGCGCCGCCAAGCTCGTCGAAGGTGACATCTTCGTGGGTCACGGTCTTGAGCACATTCGGGCCAGTGACGAACATGTGGCTGGTGCCCTCGACCATGAAGATGAAATCGGTGATGGCGGGGGAGTAGACGGCGCCGCCTGCGCACGGGCCCATGATGGCGGAAATCTGCGGGATGACGCCGCTCGCCAGCGTATTGCGCAGGAAGATGTCGGCATAGGCTCCCAGGCTGACCACGCCCTCCTGAATGCGAGCGCCGCCAGAGTCGTTTAGCCCGACGACGGGCGCGCCGTTCTTCATGGCGAGGTCCATGACCTTGCAAATCTTCTCAGCATGCGCCTCGGAGAGTGAGCCACCAAAGACGGTGAAGTCTTGCGAGAAGACGTAGACGAGGCGGCCCGCGACCTTGCCATAGCCTGTCACGACGCCATCGCCCAGCGTTCGCTGCTCGTCGAGGCCGAAATCAGAGGAGCGATGGGTGGCGAACATGTCCAGTTCCTGAAATGTGCCGGGGTCCAGCAGCAGATCGAGCCGCTCGCGCGCCGTCAGCTTCCCCTTTTTGTGCTGCGCGGCGATGCGGTCGGCGCCGCCGCCCTGCTGGGCTTCCTCTTGCTTGCGCTTCAGTTCTTCGAGCTTTTCGCGTGTGGTCTTCACTGCTGTTCGCTCCTCATGGGGTTGTCTCAGGATGTATCGTAGCTTCCTGGGTGATGCGGTCACTTGCCCGTAGGCGCGGAGTCAGGGCTGGTGGTCGGCGCGGCGCGCTGGACTAACTCCACCAACACGCCCTGCGCGCCCCTGGGATGTAAAAAGACGCCGCGACCCTCAGCCGTGGGGCGTGGCGAATCATCGAGCAACATGGCGCCGGATGCGCGGAGATCGGCAATCGCCTGCTCAATATCAGGGACTTCGAGGCAGATGTGGTGGAGTCCGCCGCCACGCTTCTCGAGGAAACGCGCCACGCCAGTCTCGGCGCCGACTGGCTCCAGCAGTTCGATCTCGCTGCCGTTTGGGCCGCCAAGGGGAAGAAAGGCTATCTTGACACCTTCGCGCGGGAAGTCAATGATCCGTGAAGGCGCGATGCCGAGGGTATCGCGATAGAATGCGAGCGCGTCATCGAGGCTGCGGACGACAATCGCGATATGATCGATGCGCTTGATGGCGCTGGTGAGCATGGGGCGCCTCTCCTTTGAGTGATGATCCGCTGTATCGTACGTCTGGCGGCGAAAGCGCGTCAAGCGCCCGCTGTGGCGCGTTCGGAGCGGGAGGACGCGATGGCGAGAATACGAGTTGGCACGGCAAGCTGGACGGATCATGATCCGTTCTATCCACCAGAGTATGCGCGCGCTGATATGCGCTCGCGGCGCATCGAGTATTATGCGCGTTACTTCGACGTCGTCGAGGTAGATTCGACCTACTACAACTTGCAGCCCATGCGCAACTTCGCGATGTGGGCCGAGCGCACGCCCGACGACTTTATCTTCGACGTGAAGGCCTATAGCGAGCTGACGTGGCATCACCGTGATGAGCATGGCGAGCCACTGACGCCGCATGCCGACACGTTCGGCAAGTTCAGCGCGATGATCGAACCGCTGCGCGAGGCGCGCAAGCTGGGCGCGATTCTGTTTCAGTTCCCGCCCTGGTTTACGTTTGATGAGCAGCGGCTGGAGTATTTCGAGGTCATGCGTGAGGCGCTGCCTGAGGATACGCTCGCGGTCGAGTTTCGTCACCGCTCGTGGCTGGAGGGCGCGCGCCTCGAACAGACGCGCGCGGCGCTGACCGAGCAGCGGCTGGCGTTCTGCGCGGTGGATGAGCCGCAGGTGGGGGCTGGCTCGGCGCCGCCAGTGATGATGATTACCGATCCGCACTTCACGATGACACGCTTCCACGGACGCAATCGCAAGACGTGGTATGGCAAGGGACTTTCGAGCAGCCGCGACCGCTTCGATTATCTCTACAGCCGTGAGGAGCTGGCGCCGTGGGTCGCGCGTATCAAGGACGCGGCGGCGCAGCTCACCGGCAGCGAAGCGCATGTCATCGCGAACAACAACGCGAGCAATTACGGTATCGTCAATGCGCTCGACCTGCAAGACCTGTTTGGTCTGCCTGTTGGCCAGGGGCAGCCGCTACCCAGCGGCCCGCTGCGCACGATACGCGAGCGCGATGGCGGCTCGGCGCCTGCGGACGCGCAGCAGACACTCTGGGGGACGGAGGAGTAGCGGCTCAAAAGTTGAGATGGCTGCGGTGGTAGAGCAGATAGAGCATGAGCGCCTGGCGATACTCCTGCTCGCTGGCGTAGCCCTGCGCTGTCACACGGTCGGTCAGCGCAAAGACGCCCTCCGCGATACGCAGATCGGCCTCGTCGACAAAACCCGAACGACGCAACTCATCGAGGACGGTCGCCGGGTCATTGCCCTGAAAAGGTACCCCATAGCTGCGCGCCGCACGACGCACGTAGGCTTCGAGCTGGTAGCGTAGTTGCCAGAAGATGAGTTGATCGTTGCGCGCGTCAGTATCTGTCGGCGGCTGCGCCTGCCTCGCGCTTATAGGCGCTTGCGCCGGGGCAGGTGGCGGCGTGGCTGGCCGCGCGGCGCGTGGCGGCGGGCTGACGGCGGCCTCTGGCTCCATATCGTTCAGGTAGTCGCCATAGAGTTGATAGAGGTCAGATGGTAGCTCGCGCATGGGCGCGCGGCCTCCCTGCTCAACGTCGCCTGGCATCGCGACGAGCGGACCTGTTGGCTGCTCAGTCAGGCGCGTGGACGGGTAGCTGTGCGCCTGCGCTCCGTCGCCGAACGCCTCGTAGGGCGACGCGCCGGGCATGGAGTCGGGCATGGAGTCGGGAAAGCCGGTCGCGGGGACGGGAATCGTGACGTCATTGGGCAGGCCATGCCACGGATCAGACACGGGCGGGGCGGGCGAGCGACCGATAGCGGCGGATGGCGCCGCTGCGGCTGGGGCGCTGGGTCGCTGGAGCAGCGTCGATTCCAGCATACGGGCAGAGCGTTCGCGCTCCTCTGTGGAGCGGCCCGAATCGCGGCGCGAGGCGTTGGCCCATGACATCGTCTGCCTGCGGGCGCCGAAGTCAGGAACCGAGCCATTGATGTAGCCAATCGCGCGGCGCTGTGTCTCGGCGGCGAGGCGTGGCGCGAGCGCGCGCATGCGGGAAAGGTGGCGCGCGGCATAGCGGCTGCGCAGACTTTCGTTCACCTCAAGATAGCGCAGAATCAGCCGCTCGATGAACCGGCGTGTCTCAGGCGAGGTCGCATCGGCGCGCTCGATGGGGCCGAAGTTGACCGATCCCAGGAACTGCTGAATCTCTTCCCTGCGCATGCGGTCAACGGGTCGGGTTGTGAGCCGGTTGGCGCGGAAGTCGAAGAAGGCAGGGTAGGCGACGGCCGCGGCGAGAAGCTCGGCCAGCTCGGCGCGCAGTCGTTCGATCAGGCGCGGCTCCAGTTCACTCATTCGCGCTGCCATGGTGGCGCCCTCCCCAGTCTCGCCCCTGCGCTCTGCGGGCCGCACGTTATGGCGTGCGCTGCTATCTGCGCGCAGTCTATCACGTCCATCCAGGGCAGACAAAACAGATAGCGCATCACGGCTGTTGGCAGTCTCGATGGCGCACGAACGAACTGCCACGCCGTGCTATACTCGCAGTGGTCGGCTGACGCGGCGACCAGAGAGGCGCACAGGCTGAGAGAGACAGGAGCGCATGCGGATACTGGTGGACTATACATCGGCGATTGCCCAGGGCGCGGGCATTGGCCGCTACACACGCAGCCTCGTAGATGCGCTGGCGCGAGTTGACCATGACGATGACTTTACGCTCTTCTCGGCGGAACGCCCCAGCGGCGCGCGCGCTTTCCCCCAGGCGCCGCGCTTCCGTTCTGTCTGCGGTCCGCTGGATAATCGCCGCATGACGATCCTCTGGCATCGCCTGCGCGCGCCACTGCCTATCGAGGCGTTCACCGGTCGCGCCGATGTGCTGCATGCGCCTGATTTCAGCTTGCCGCCGACGTTTGGCGCCCGCAGCGTCGTGACGATCCACGATCTCGCGTTCATGACGCATCCAGAGTGCGCAGTTCCGACATTGCGGGCGTATCTCAATCGCGTCGTGCCACGCGCTGTGCGCTACGCCGATCACATCATCGCCGTCTCGCAGCGCACCAGCGATGATCTGGTGGAACTGCTTGGGGTCGCGCCGAAACGCATCTCCGTCATTCACCTTGGCATCGACCCGTCAGTGCGCCGTGTGGATGATGTGGCGACGCTCAACGCGACTGCCGCGCGCTATGGGCTGCGCGCGCCTTTTGTGCTCGCGATCGGGACGATTGAGCCGCGCAAGAACTTCGCGCGGCTGATCGAGGCGTTCAGTGTAGCCAGAGGCAGGCCAGGCGGTCCCGCGCAGCTCGTGATCGCGGGACGTAAAGGTTGGCTCTACGACGACGTATTCGCAGCCGTCACGCGGCTCGGTCTGGGCGACGCGGTGCGCTTCCTCGACTACATCCCGGATGGCGATCTGCCACGGCTCTACTCGCTGGCGAGCGTCGTCGCCATGCCATCGCTGTACGAAGGCTTTGGCATCCCCGTGGTGGAGGCGATGGCCTGCGGCGTGCCGGTCGTGGCAAGCTCCGCCGGCTCGCTGCCAGAGATCGTGGGCGACGCGGGATTGCTGACGGCGCCAGAGGATGTTGACGCCTTGGCCGAGGCGTTGACGCGCGCGGTGAGCGACGAGCCGCTGCGCGCGCATCTGGTGGCGCGTGGCTACGCGCGTGCGCGCGCCTTCGACTGGGATAAAGCAGCGCGCCAACATGTCGAGGTCTATCATGCTGTGGCGCGGCGCCGATGAACGCCGACACGACGCCACCATCTGCGGCAGATGGCGCAGTACTGATTCCCGTGCGCGCCCCGTTCGATCTGCGACTGACCGTCAGCGCGCTACGCCGGTTGCCCCAGGCTGCGCTCTATCCGCTCGTCGGCGAGGAATGGCGCTTCGTCGCGCCGCTGCCATCAGGCAACCGCCTGCTCGCCGTGCGCCCGGCGCAATCATCAGATGACACGGGCGCGGCGCTCGCATGTGGCGCGCTGGATGGCGCCCCGCTGGGCGCGGATGCTGTGGCGGCGCGGGCGCTGGTCGAGCGGATGCTCAGCGTGCAGCGTGATCTGGCGCCGTTGTATGCGCTGGTGGCGGATGATGCAACGCTTGGTCCGCTGGCGCAACGGCTCGCAGGGATGAAGCCGCCGCAGTTCGCGACACTGTGGGAGACGTTTTGCCAGGTTGTGCCGTTTCAGTTGGTCAGTCTCAGCGCGGCCATCGCGACGCTCAATCGCTTCGTGATGGCGCTGGGGCCAGTGCGCGCCGATGATGGGCGCAGCTACTGGGGCGTTCCCACGCCGCAGGCTGTGCTGGCTGCGGAGGTGAGCGCGCTGCGGGCATGTGGTCTGAGCGCGGCCAAGACGCAGACGCTGCGAGGGCTGGCTGAACGAGCGCTCGCGGGCGAACTCGAAGCCGATACGCTGGCTGGATTGAGCGATGAGGCGGCCATCACTCACCTGATACGCATACCAGGGATTGGCCGATGGAGCGCGCAGGTAGCGCTGTTGCGTGGCCTGGGGCGACTCTCGGTCTTCCCTGCGGGCGACTCCGGGGCAACGCGCGGGCTGCGCGAACTCTTCCCGCAGCATGCGGAGCCGGACGCGGCGGCGCAGGCGCTGCTCGACCGTCTGGGTGAATGGCGTGGCTATCTCTATTTCATGCTGCTGGGGCGAAGGCTTCTGGCGGCGCAAGGCGATTCGCAGGACGTGCGTTGAGCTGGCGCCCCTGGTTTGGGCTGCGTATGCGCGACCAGCATTGTGATACGGCTGTGTGCAAATGTGACGCCGCTGTGATGATGGCGACGTAGCATCGAAAGTGGCGGCGCCGCTGGCGAACATGGTAGCTCGCAACAGCGCAGCGGAGGAAGTGTATATCATACACTAACAGATGGAGCGCGCTGGTTCGCTCCGCACGGGGCGCTCGATTCCCCGTGGGTCACTGCGACACCGCGAAAGGAGTGGACCGCTATGAGTCCCTCACATCTGATTCTGCCCAAGCCAACTGAGCTGGATGACGCGACTGCCTGGAGCGCATACACGCGGACCGGGGTCGCTGCGCTTACCGAGACACTGACGTTGCGCAACGGAGCGAACGTCACCATGCGTGCGATTCAACCCGATGATGTGGAGCGATTGCAGCAATTTCATGCGCGCCTCTCGCCTGAGACGATTGTCATGCGGTTCTTCCGGGCCGCGCCAGCGCTCCTTCCACACGATGCGCGCCGATTCACGCATCTCGATTATGACAATCGCATGGCCCTGGTCGCCGCGACCGGCGCTGGCGCAGCGGAGCATATCATCGCCGTCGTGCGCTATGAGCGCGTGGCCGCAACTGAGGGAGAGTTAGCCTTCGTCGTCGAAGATCAGTGGCAGGGGCTGGGCATCAGCACTCAATTGCTGGCGCGGCTGCTGGCTTATGCGCAGGAGCATGGGTTTGAGCGCATGATGGCGGTCACGATGGCGACCAATGTACGCATGCGTGATGTGCTCGCCCATGCTGGCTACCCGTTCACCTCACACTATGCGGATGGCTGCCTGACGCTGACCCTCGATATTGCGCGCACAGTTACGCCTACCGCATGATGATCTGGCGCCGAATCGGCCCCACTGATGCGTGACGCGCCCAGTGGGACCGCGACATAGCCTTGCGGCAACTTTTCCTATAGCCGACAACTACAGACAATTCAGACGGTCAGGATGAGCCGACAGGATGAGTCATGCAGGTCGTCAGTGGAGGATTGGCGCGCTATGGTGGGTGTAGCGTCGCTGGCCAGGGCGCGCCTGGGGAGGGAACGATGAGCAGTCAGCAGGGCGCCGATGATGGCGCGGCGCGTGGGCCGACCCATGTTGTGACGTGTTTTCTGCTGCGGCGCGACCGTGGCGGCGATGAGATATTGCTTGCGCGCCGCAGCGACCGCGTGCGCACCTATCGTGGCGCATGGGGCGCGATTAGTGGGTACGTTGAGCCGCAGGTAGCGCCGCTGGAGCAGGCCTATCAGGAGATTCGCGAGGAGTCAGGCTTGCAGCGGGCGGACGTTACGCTACTACGGGTGGGCGAGCCATTGGCCTTTCGCGATGAGAGCATTGGGCAAGACTGGGTTGTGCATCCGTTTCTCTTTCTTGCGCTGCGGCCTGACGCTGCTCAGCATGACTGGGAGGCGCGTGAATTCGCATGGATGGCTCCTGGGAGTCTGAATGATCTGCAAACGGTCCCACGGCTGGCTGAGGCGCTGGCGCGCGTCTATCCGCTTGCCGCAGCAGAGTAGTTGGCGAGAGTATGGCCAGGGTTGACGAGGCGGCTGGTGGGTCGCCAGGCGGAGACGCGGCTCTCCAGCGCATCCGCGCCGACCGGGAACACGGGGCGAGCCAGCTTGCCAGGATGGCTGTGCAGGCGCTGGCTGAGTCGGCGTCGGGCGCGGGTGATGCTGCCGCGCGGCTGGCGCGGACGCATGCGCTGGCGCGCGCGCTTGCCCAGGCGCGGCCCAGCATGGCCGCCATAGCGAACACTGTGGCGCATGTTTGGTGGGCGGCGGCGCGCGTGGATGGCGCAGATGCGCAGCTTGCCGCGTTGCAGGCTGCGGCGGTAGATGTGGATGCGCGCTGGGCCGCCGCCGTGGAGGGCATGACGCAGTGGGCGCGCGGAGCCGTGAAAGACGCCGCAGGCGGCGCGATCTATACGCTGAGCCGCTCTGGCTCGGTGGAGCGGATACTGACCGTTCTGGCGCATGAACGCCCCTCCGACGCGCCACTACAGGTGCTTGTCGGCGAGTCGCGACCGGGCGCGGAGGGTGTTGCGCTGTCAAAGGCGCTGGCAGCCGCTGGGGCGCAGGTGACACTGATCGGCGATGCGGCGTGTGCGGCGATGATAGATGAGGCGGCGCTGGTGATGGTCGGGGCAGACAGTATACGCGCGGATGGCTCGGTCGTGAACAAGGTTGGCACGCATACACTGGCGCTGGTGGCGCGGGCGTCGGAAATACCAGTCTATGCGCTCGCAGAGCGGCTGAAGGTGACGCCGACCTCCTACCCACTCGTTATCGAGGAGATGGCGCCAGGTGAGCTACTGCCCGTGCCGGTCGCAGGCGTTACTGCGCGCAACATCGTCTTTGATGTCACACCCGCCGCGCTCATCACCAGCTACATCACTGAGTTAGGGCCGTTCAGCGCCGACGACGTGGCGCAACTGGCCGACGAGGCCGAGCGCGCGTATCAGTCATTGATGCGCTGATGGCTCAGGAGTCTGAGAGGCCGGTTGGGCTGGTGTGCGCGTCATCCAGCGCGGCGAGCAAAGCTCTGGCGCATGAGCGGTGTAGCGAGTGGCCGCGCCAGACGTCAAACCTAATTCAGTGAGGAGAGGAGCGGCGCATGGCCGGTCAGGCGCAACTAGCCCGCGAAAGCGACGGGCGTATCGGCGTCGAGTTGGCTGATCTGGGCACGCGGATCACGGTCGCGCTGCCGGACGCCGCCGCTGGCCAGGTGGAGCGCGTCAGCCGAGCGCGCATAGAGCGACCACCTACGCCAGATGAGGTGATCGAACGACTGGGCGCGTTGGTCGAGGCGATGGACACGTCAGCCCTCTCAAGTGTGGGCGTGGCCGTCTGGGGGCGGGTGAATCCGGCGCGAGGCGAGATCGCCGATGCCCACTTTGATGGCGCTTGGGCGGATTTTCCATTCGCCGAACGACTCGCGGCGCGGCTGGGCGCTCCGGCGCGGCTGATCTCAGGGGTGAACGCCGCTGCGCGGGCCGAGGCGCTCATGCCGACCGCGACAGGGCGCTCGCCGCTGCTCTACATTCACCTCGGCAGGACGGTTGCCAGCGCGCTTGTCGTGAATGGCGAGCCTGTGGTCGGCGCACACGACGACGAGGGGCGTTTGGGTCACTGGCAGACTGATCTGGATGGCCCGCGCTGCGTCTGTGGCGCTCGTGGCCATCTGGAGCCACTGGCCTCGGCGCAGTCGCTTGTGCGGCAGGCGATTGGCGTGGCGGCGCATGATGAGGATGCGCTGGCGGCGATTCATCGGGTGACGGGCGCGCGGGCCGAGGCGCTCTCGGCGCCGCAGCTTGTCGCACTGGCGCGCGATGGCGTGCGTCCGCTGCGTGAACTCGTAGACTACGCGCTCGATGCGCTGGCAGGCGCGGTGGGGAATCTGGTGGTGACGCTCGATCCGGCGCTCATTCTGATTGGCGGCCCACTTGCGCTGGCGGATGACGTATTTTTTGTCTGGCTGCGCGAGCGAGTGGCCGCGCGATTGGCAGGCATTGGCGCCGCGCCAGAGATCACTCCGGCGCGCACGGAGCCGCGCGGCGCGTTGCTAGGAGCCATCTGGGCGTAGCCTGCTGGCGTTGCTGCGGCGAACAGAAATCGCGGTTTCCGCTGGCGGCGCCTGCGTGGCATAATAGGGCAGCGGCGTCTGTGCGCGGGCGGGCGCGCAAGTCGTGCGAGGCGACATGCCTCAACATGCGGAAGGTGATGTGGCGACGCCTGTGGTCGTAAGCGATGAACGCCTCGACAGCCTGAGCGGCCAGTGGTTGGCGAGCCGCTATCAGCTGGGCGAGCTGCATGCGCACGGTGCGCTCTGTGTTGTGTACGATGCGCAGGATGTCGTGCTTCAGCGCCCGGTCGCGATCAAGGTTGCGCCAGTGGAGCTTGCGGACGCCTACCGCGCGGCGCTGGATGCGACGGCTGGGCTGTCGTATCCAGCCTTCCTTGCGGTCTACGATGTCATCGAGCAGGATGAGCGCTTCTATCTCGTGCAAGAGTTTATCGCTGGGCGCCCGCTGACGCACTATCTGGCCGCTGGCGCGCCTGCGCGTCGTGGCGTCGCACTGGCGCTCCAGCTTGCGCAGGCGGTCGCCTACGCCCATCAGCATGACCAGGCGCACGGTGATCTCACACCGTCCGCCATCCTGATGGATCGCAATGCGGTGGCGCACATCAACAATATGCGTTTGCCACCCGACTGGGAGTATTTCACCGCAAGCGTGAACGCGGTGGCGCAGTCTGGCTTTGCTCCATCCGGCGCCGAGACACTGGACGCGCTGCGCGCAGATGAACGTTTGCGTGATGTCTGGTCGGTCGCGTTCGCGCTCTGGTCGCTCGTCACGCGCGGCACTGACGCGCCAGAGGCGTCAGATGATGGCGCCACGCGCGTATTCAGGGAGGATGTGACGCCGGAGATTCAGACGGTGATCGCACGCGCATTGAATCTCAGCCACGAGCAGCCCATCGTCTCAGCCGATGCGCTGGCGCTGGCGCTCGAAGCTCTGGATGAGGCGCTGACACGCGACGCCAGTGACCATCATATGGCAGCGCCATTGGCTGTGCGCGCCTATCGTGAAGAGCGCACTGTCGGCGCTGCTGGCTATGGCGGCGGCGTGACCGGGCTGCGCCGCCTGGTGGAGCGCCACGAGAGCCACTATCCTGATGCGCCAACCTATGCGGGAGCGTCGGATGCGCAGGTGATCGACACCAGCGAGACACGCCCTGCGGATGACGCGCGCTATGCGGCGCCGCCGGCGTATCAGCCACGCGCGTACGGCGGACACGATGGCTACGGGGCGCCAGCGGGCAGATTCGCCAGCGAAGAACGTATGGGGCCGCAGGGCGCCAACCTGGACGCGAACCCCGCGTGGCCCAGATTCACAGAGGGCGGCGCGGCGAGCGATGATCGCCTGATGCGGCCCTGGGTGTGGACGCTGATCGGGATTGCGCTCTTCGTCGCGTTTTTTCTCGTCGGCTACCTGGCATTTCCACAGTTCAAGCTCTTCTAGTCTCCGCACGATTGAGAGGATCACCAGTCTATGCGACAACTCTGGGCTCCCTGGCGCATGAGCTATATCGGCTCGGAGTCGGCGAAGGAGGGCTGTGTCTTTTGCGAGAAAGCGCAATCCTCAGAGGATGAGAGCAACCTTGTCCTGTGGCGCGGGGCGCGCTGCTTCGCGCTGATGAACATTTTCCCCTATAACAACGGGCATCTGATGATCGCGCCCTATGTCCATCAGCCGACGATCCTCGAACTGGACGCCACAACGCTGACAGAGATGATGACCCTTGCCCAACAGTGTGTGCGCGCATCGCAAGCGGCGCTGGGCGCGCAGGGTTTCAACATTGGTATCAACCAGGGGATAGTGGCCGGGGCAGGAATCGCCGACCATACGCATATGCACGTCGTGCCGCGCTGGAATGGCGACACCAACTTCATGCCAGTCGTGGCCGATGTCAAAGTGATGCCCGATTTCATCGAGAACACCTATCGGCAGATTCGCGAGAAGCTGGCGCCACTCTTCGAGACTCCGCCACAGCCGTGACACGCCTCCGCTCGCATGCTAGCCGCTCGCTTTTGCTTGCGGACTGCGGGCGACACGGGCTATCATGCCTGATGGAACCGCACCTATGCGAGAACGATTCCCCCAGGCGGAGATCACTGCGAGCGATGAGCAATGCAGGCAGCCAGACGCCGTACCGCATGACGGTATGGGTAGCGGGCGATGTGCAGGGCGTGGGCTACCGGGCCTATGCGCGTCGTCGCGCGCAGATGCTGGGGCTGCGCGGCTTTGCCAGGAACCTGGCTGATGGCTCAGCGCAGGTCGTCGCCGAGGGGCCGCGCGACCTGCTGGAGCAACTGCTTGTGGAGTTGCGTCGTGGGCCATCGCTCGCGCAGGTGACAGACGCGCGCGTTGTGTGGGGTGAACCTACAGGAGAGTACAGCACGTTCTCCATTCGATTCAGCGGGGATAGAGAGTGAGTGACGACTGCGATGAGCATTGATCGAGAGACGGTGGACCATGTGGCGCGGCTGGCGCGGCTGGCGTTGAGTGAGGATGAGCGCGATCACCTGCGCGAACAGCTATCGGCCATTCTGGAGCATATCAATGTCATCGGCGAGGCTGACACGAGCCAGGTAGCCGCGTCGGCGAATATCCTGCCAATGACGAATGTGATGGCAGTCGATGCTACGCGCCCGTCCTATGCCCCAGACGCCTTGCTGGCGAATGCCCCAGCGCGCGAGGATGGCTATTTTCGTGTGCGCGCCGTGCTCGACGAGGAGTAGCGCAAGTGGTATTGGCGGCGGAGCGGCGTCGTCGCCTGCCGTCGAGATGTGAGCGATTGGTCGGGCGCGCGCATGTGGCCCGTCGTCGTCTGAGTGTACGGCGAGGAGTGGGTTCAAGTGGCTGAACTCTGGCAACTTACCATCAGCGAGGCGTCTGAGATGTTGCGGCGCCGGGAGATCAGCGCGGTCGAACTGACACGCGCTCACCTCGACCGCATCGAGCAGGTCGAAGGCAATGTGCGCGCATTCGTGACCGTTACCGAGGCGGAGGCGACTCGCGAGGCTGAACAGATCGACCAGCTTCGCCGCGAAGGCGCGGACCTTGGCCCACTCGCTGGCATTCCCATCGCGATCAAGGATGTCATCAGCACGAAGGGTGTGCGGACAACCTGCTCATCGCGCATTCTGGAGCACTATACGCCGCCGTTCGACGCGACGGTGATGAATCGTCTGCACGCGGCGCGCGCTATCATGCTTGGCAAGACGAACATGGATGAGTTTGCGATGGGGTCATCCACCGAGAACTCCGCGTTCTTCCCCACGCGCAATCCCTGGGACCTGGAGCGGGTTCCGGGGGGCAGCAGCGGTGGCTCGGCGGCAGCGGTGGCGGCGGGCGAGGCGATGGCGTCGCTCGGCTCCGATACAGGCGGCTCTGTACGCCAGCCAGGCGCGTTGACCAACACCGTCGCGCTAAAGCCCACGTATGGCCGTGTCTCACGCTTTGGGCTGATCGCCTTTGCCTCCTCGCTCGATCAGATCGGCCCCTTTACCCGCTCGGCGCGCGACGCGGCGCTGATGATGCAGGCCATCGCTGGCTACGATGCGCTCGACTCGACCTCGATCAAGGCTCCCACGCCCAATTACACCGAGGCGTTGACGGGCGATGTCAGGGGCCTGCGTATTGGCGTGCCCAGCGAATATTTCGTCGAGGGGACAGAGCCGGGTGTGCGCGCGGTGGTCGAGCAGGCTATCGAGACGCTGAAATCGCTCGGCGCCGAGGTGGGTGAGTGCTCACTGCCGCATACGCGCTATGGCGTCGCGGCGTATTACATCATCGCTCCGGCGGAGTGCAGCGCGAATCTGGCGCGCTACGATGGCGTGAAGTACGGCGCTTCCTCGAAGCGCGTGGCTGGCAGCCTGATTGACTATATGTCGGAGACACGCGCCGAAGGTTTTGGCCCGGAGGTCAAGCGGCGCATCATGCTGGGCGCTTACGCGCTCTCGTCAGGCTACTACGACGCCTACTACCTCAAGGCCGAGAAAGTTCGCACGCTGATCAAACAGGACTTTGATAGCGCCTTCGAGCGGTTCGATGCGCTGATTAGCCCGACCAGTCCGAGTGTCGCATTCAAGATCGGCTCCAAGGTCGCCGACCCGTATGCGATGTACCTCAACGATGTGTTCACGATTCCCTGCAACCTCGCCGGTATTTGTGGGCTTTCGATGCCGGGGGGCTTTAGCGAGGGTTTGCCAGTGGGTGTGCAATTGATTGGTCCAGCGCTGGGCGAGCCAATGCTGCTGCGCATCGCCGATGCATTCGAGCAGGCGACCGACTTCCACACCCGCATGGCTGCGACGCCGAGCACGAAGAAGAAGGGACGCAGCCGGTGAGTGGCGCGCATCGTCTACCGCAGAGCGCAGGCGCCTCGACATGCGGCTGTTAGTCGCCCGGCACGGCCTGACTCAGCACAACATCGAAGCGCGTTTCACAGGGCAGATCGACGCGCCGCTCAGCCCGCTTGGCGTCCGCCAGGCGGATGCGCTGGCCGAGCGCCTGGTGGCCTGGCGCTTCGACGCAATTGTCACGTCCGATCTCATACGCGCACGCGAGACGGCGGAGCGTATCGCGCGGCGCAGTGGCCAGTCGGTCATCGTTGACCGCGACCTGCGCGAAATCTCGATGGGCCTGTGGGAAGGCCTGACCCTCGGCGAGGTGAAAGGTGAATGGGCGGACCTGCTGGCGCGTGTGGAGACGGACCCGACGGGCGAGACGGCCCCACCGCATGGTGAATCGTGGGCGGAGTTCAGCGCGCGGATACACGGCGCACTCGCCCATTGGCGCGCGCAGTATCCGCAAGGCAATGTGCTATGGGTGACGCATGGCGGCGTGGTGAGCGTGCTGCTGCTGCGAGCGCTGGGGTTGAGCTACGAGCGGCGGCGTCAGTTTGTGCGCGGCAATACGAGCCTGTTTGAGTTGGAGTATCGTCCAACGCATGTGGTCATCATCCGCGCGAACGATACCAGCCATCTCGATGGCCTGGTGGATGATGGCGACGCCGAAGCTGAGCAGGATCAGGCGCTCTAGAGCGTTCCAGGCGCACATGGGCGCAGGGAGGAGCGAGTGTGATGGATACACCAACACCAGCGCCGGTGGGCGCCGCTGCGGAATTGGCAGCGCTTCTATGGAATCACGAGGATTTTCCCGCGCGGCAGGGCGTGATGGCGCGCCCGCTGATTGACGGGCGCGCGGCGATGCTGGCGATGTGCCGCGCCTTTCTCAGCGCCCAGCGCTACATCTTGCTGGCAAGCTGGGATATTCGGGCCGATCTGCTGATGGTGCGCGGCGAGGATGCGCATGTTGGCGCGGATGGCAGCCCGGAGCAGAATGCGTTGATCGAAGGGCTGCGCGATGATGGCCTGCCAGAAGAGGCTATCGCGCTGTGGAACGCTAATCGCCTTCAGGTACGCGATGTCCTGGGCTTTGCGGCGCAGCGTGGGGTGAAGGTAGGCGTTCTGCTATGGGAAGCGCCCAGGGTTGGTGTTCACATCACGAATGATCCTGTGGAGCAGCAGCGGTTACTCGCCGAGGTGGGTGTTGATTGCCTGCTGGATAATAGCGGCGTCAAGCTCACTCACCTGGCTGAAGCGTTGCATCAGAAGTGCGCCGTGGTGGATGGGCGTGTCGCATTTGTCGGCGGCATCGACCTGACTTACCAGGCGGACGGTGACTATGACCGCTGGGATACGCTCTACCACCCGGCGGAGTCATCCGAGCGCGGTTCGGCGCACACCGCTTCAATGCATCCCTGGCACGATGCGCATATGCGTGTGGAGGGGCCAGTCGTCGCGGATGTGCAGCGGAACATCACGCAGCGGTGGATGGAGGTGGCGGAGCGGCGCGATGGGCCTGGCTGGCCGGGCGACCTGCCAGCGGAGGCGTCTGCGCCGATCGCTGGGGGCGCTGAGGCGCAGATCATCCGCTCGATTCCCAGGAACACCTATAACTTCGCTCCGGACGGCATTTTCACGATCCGGGACGCGTACATGCGCGCGGTCGGCTCGGCGCAGCGCTTTATCTACCTCGAGAGCCAGTACATATGGCCAGAGGTGTATCGCGGCATTGACACGCTGCTCTGGGGCGGCAAGTGCGAGGAGATGGAGGCGTTTCTCGATGCTCTGGGCGATGCGCTCAATCGAGGCGTGTATGTGGGAATCATCGTGCCAGATCATCCCAACTGTGGCCGCCGTTTCACCGACGCCGGCATCGAGTATCTGCGTGAGCGCGCCGACGTGGACGCCGAGCGGCGGCTGCTCGCGCTGACGCTCGGCGCCGACTGGCTAAGCGATGATGCGCCGGGCGGTCATTTCTACCGGCCAGTGTATGTGCATGCCAAGGTTGGCATTGTGGACGATCGCTGGCTGACGGTTGGCTCGGCGAACCTGAACAATCGGGGTTTTGGCGGAGACGCGGAGCTGAATATCAGTCTCGCTGATCCGCAGGTGGCGGCGGAGATGCGCCTGGCGCTGTGGATCGAGCATTTGCAGGCGTCGTCGGAGGTTGGCGAGACGCTACGCGACGTCGCGCGTGGCTTTGCTGCGCTGCGCGAACAGGCCGAGGCAAACTTTGCGCGCGTGAGTAGCCGCCAGGCGATGCAGGGGCACGTAGCGCCCTATCTAACCGTCGCCGATGGGGAGCGGCGCGGCATCTCGATTGACCCTGACCATGGCTGGCTCGACTGCCTCGAAGGCGGCTCCGGCCCGACACCCAGCGCGTATCATAATCGCTATCTCTGAGCGGGCGCCCGTCTCATTGGATGGCCTGCGGCGCGACCATACGCGCTGCGCTTACGTGCGGCTGTAGCGTCGTACAGCCGTCTGCGCGGCATGGCGCACCCAGGGATCAGCATCCTCAGACGCCTCGCGCAGTGGGCCGATGGCGCGCTTGTCGGCGATGGCGCCGAGCGCGGTGGCGGCGGCGGCGCGCACGTGAGCGTCGCGGTCCTTGAGCAGCCGCAGCAGTGATGGCGCTGAGGCAGGCGCTGGGTCCATGCCGAGCGCCTGCGCCACAGCCAGGCGGAGCCGCGCATCGTCGCTCGTGGCGCGTTTGCGCAGGGCGAGCAACGCGCGTTTGCCGCCAAGCTGACCGAGCGCCGCCGCAGCGGCGAGCCGCACCTCGCCATTCACGTCGTCGAGCCGCGCGATCAGGTCATTGAGCGCCGCCGACGCTCCAATTGCGCTGAGTGTGGTGACGGCGACACGTCGCTGCGCCGCGTCTGGGCTATTCAGGCCAGCGAGCGCGGCGCCACCTGCGGCTTCGCCTGCGGCGGGCGCGGCGCCCGTGAGCAGGCGCAGGGTATCCTCGGCGCGGCGTCGCGTCTGTTCAGTTCCTTTGCGCGCAGTCGCTTGTAGCGCTGGAATGGCGTTTGCGCCTACATACACGAGCGCCTGCTCGACGGCCTGGCGGACGGTTGGGTCGGGCTGCATCAGCAGTGACATCAGCTCCTCGATGGCCTCGCCGGTCGCGGTCAGGCCGAGGGTGATGGCGAGTTGCGCGCGCAGCAGCCGGTCGAGCGACGCCTCGCGCGCCAGCCAGCCAAGGTATGCGGTGAATTCTGGACCCACCTCCTGCTGGACGCGGCCCAGGGAGAGGCTCAGGCGCTGGCGTCGGTCGGGATCGGCGCCGTAGACGACGCAGGTATCCAGCAGGTCGCGCAAACCCTGCTGGATGATGATAAAGCCAGGCGTCTGCGTCTCCTGTCGGGCGATCATATGCGCGATGCGTGGCGTCAGACCCTCGAGGACAGCGGCGATAGCGAGCGCCAGCGCTCGCGGATAGACATCGAGGCTGTTCGCCAGACCCGCGCGCGGCGCGATGCTGTCAGGTGAGTTGGCGAAGCGAAAGACGCGCTGGGCGAGATCAGTGGGTTCCTCGTGCGCGCCCGCCCAGAGAACAACCGGCGTCGCCCAGTGGAGACGCAGCAGTTGGCTGTTGAGCCGGCCCAGCCCGTCGTCGCGCAGGTCGAGCCACCAGGCCGCCGCGCTCTGCTGCGCCAGTGTGTGGGCGAAGCTGAGCGTGAGGCCGTCGAAGCTGCGGCGCAGCATACCCGTGCGCAGACCAGCCTGGATGTCGCGCTCGACACGCTTGAGGGGTAGGTCAGGAGTGATGCTCAGCGCGAAGTCGGTTGGGCCGGGTGGGGGATGGTTGGTGAGCCACTCCAGCGCGCTCTCACCTGCGGTGCAGGTGGGATCGAGCGGCAGAAATCCGGCGCGCGCCTCCTGGAGTGAGGCGGCGAGCGCGGCCCACACCAGCGCGGGCTGCTGGCTCACCGCTATATCGGGATCGCCGACAGCTACTTCCAGATCGCGCACGGCGGCGCTGGCGCTGGCGAGTCGCATTTGCGCGCGGAGCAGTTCCGCGCGGCCCCAGGCTACGCGCTCGCCTGCGGTCAGTGTCTCGGTGAGCGCCGCAGCGACCGCCGCCGTGCGCAGCGATTGCCCCAGCGGGCGATCTTGCAGATCGCCCACGAGCGGGCCAACGGCCAGGCCGAGTTTCTCTTGTGCGCGCTGCTGTCCGCTCTGGCGCTTCCTGAGCGCGCGGCTGAGATCATCTACCGCGACAGGCGATAACTCGATGGCGCTGATATGCGCGAGCGGGCCGAGATCATCGACGACGGAGGCGTAGGCCTCGCTCTCACAGGCGACGACGAAGCGGCATGCGCTGTAGGGCGGCTCGCGTAGCGCCTGGAGCATCTGATTGATCGTCTCGCGCTCGTCGTCGTCGAGCTTGTCGTAGTCGTCACAGAGCAGCGTGATACGCCCGGATCGCAGCAATTTCTCGGTTCGAGCGCCCAGCCCTTCGGTTCCCAGTCGCCCAAGCAGCGTCGCGACATAGGGTGTGGGCGAGAGCGACGCCTCGCCGAGCGAGCGCGCCAGGCCGGGCAGCGAGATGAGCGTCGGCAATGGCTCGCGCCGGACGCCGAGAATGGCGCGCGAGATGGCTGAGCGCGCGCTCAGCGACTGCGCATAGGCGAGCAGCGCCGTCGTCTTGCCCGCGCCAGCCGCGCCCAGCAGCAGCGCCTGGGGCGTCGCCGCGAGCAACTCGGTCACCGGGCGTGGCGCCTTCGACTGAGTGGTCTTGTCATCGAGGAGAATGCCGGTGGGCGGAATGCCGAGCGAGATCAGCGGCGCATCGCGCCGAAGTCTGTCCTGGCAGTAGGTCCGCAGGAAGCGCATATAGCGCGTCACCCGTGCAACCCAGATGGCGCGCCACATCGCAAGCGCAGCGACGAGCGCGCAGGCCGCAGGCCCGGCGATCAGCATGGCCAGCAGCCGCGTGTGTGCCAGCGCCTGTGTGGGGCCTTGCGCAAGGTCAGTCAGCGCGGCGGTGAGTTCCGGGCCACTCAGCAGCACGATCACGAGCAGCGCGACAAGCGCGGCCATCACCGCCGCCATCAGCATTGCGCCTGTGTAGACGGTACGCTGGCCAGTCTGTGGTGTCGGAGAAGTTGCGGATGTCACAGATGATCCTCACGTGCGAGCGAGACGCAGCGCTAACCCGAAGTGGCGCGGGCAAGCAATCATATCCTACCATGATGCGCCAGCCTGCCAAGTTAGACAGGACTGCTGACGGCGGAAGCGTAGAGCTAGCGCCCTGACGGCGCGGCGCGCTTTCGTGTATGCTTGAGGTAGCGAGACTTGAGCACGGACAATTCACAGATTGGGGCGGCGAGCGCTGGAGGAGCCGTTCCCAAGAGAGGATAGGGTATGACTGAGCCTGCGACACGTGTGCGACAACTTGCGCCAGACCTCTGGGTCCTGGATACGCTCTTTCAAGGCGAGCCTGGTGTCATCGCCAGTTATCTGCTGACTGGCTCTGCCGGTCTGGCGCTCGTCGATGTGGGGTCAGCCGCCACGCTTGACCAGTTGCTGGCGGCCATTCGTGCGACCGGGCATCAGCCGGAAGAGATCGAGCACATCCTGCTCACGCATATCCATCTCGATCATGCGGGCGCCACGGGCGCGCTGCTGCGGCATGCGCCACAGGCGCGCGTCTACGTGCATCACATCGGCGCGCCGCACCTCATCAACCCAGAGAAACTGATCGAGAGCGCCTCGCGTATCTATGGCGATCAGATGCAGCGGCTCTGGGGCGAGATGCTGCCAGTGCCAGCCGAACGCATCACGCTGCTGGACGAGGGGTCTGAAGCGCGCGTTGGCGAGCGCCTGCTGCAAGCGCTCTACACGCCTGGCCATGCCATCCATCATGTCGCATTTCATGATGCGGCGCATGCAGTCATCTTTCCAGGGGATGTGGCGGGGGTGCGGCTGGAAAACATCGCCTATGTGCGCCCGCCGACGCCACCGCCAGACCTGAACCTCGAAGACTGGTCGGCCAGCATCGAGCGGCTGCGGGCGTTACGCCCTGAGACGCTATATCTACCCCACTTCGGACCGACGGCAGGCTCGGACAGTCATTTCGACGAGCTGCGCGACCGGCTCTACGCCTGGGGCGCGATTGTGGCGCGCGGTATGCGTGAAGGCAAGGGTGATCAACAACTCGCCGATGATCTCGCCGCCGCGTCTGATCCAGATGTCGCGAGGACTGCGCAGGCGAGCGGCGCAGACACGGCTGAGGACGCGACGCAGCGGTACGAGCTGGCGACGAACTATCTGATGAGCGCGCAAGGCTATATGCGCTACTACAAAAAGGTCCACCCGGAGACGCTTGCCAGGTGACGTGTGTAGCCTGGCGCCGAAACGATTGCGCATTGTAGCCCGTCTGAAAACAGAGTGAACTGTCAGCGCCCGCCAGTCATCCGGCTGGGGGGCGCTCTGCATATGGTCACATGGTGGAATGAGGGCAACGATCTATGGGTAAAACCGTCAACAGGCGACGACCTCCGCTGAGCGACCCGCTGGACCACGGCGCCATCGAGGCGCTGGTCGCCGGGCGCCACGGCGCGCCGTTCGATGTGCTTGGCCGCCTTGTCATGACATTGGAGGGCGAGCAGGCCACGATCATACGCGCCTTCACGCCGGGCGCTACCGCGATGTGGGTGGCGCCACAACCAGGCGCTGACGCTGACGCTACGCCGGTCAAGCCTCTGCCGATGAAGTGTCTGCGTCCAGAGGGCCTCTTTAGCCTGACGCTGAAGGGCGATCAGTGCGCTGACTATCTGCTGGATGTACAGCGCGACGACAAGCCGGTCCTGCGTATCGCCGATCCCTATGCCTTCCCGCCGCTGCTGAGTGACTACGATCTCTATCTCATCGGTGAGGGGACGCATCAGGACCTGTATGAATTGCTCGGCGCGCATCCGCGACGCATCCGCGAGGTGGATGGCGTCGCATTCGCCGTGTGGGCGCCAAACGCGCGCCGTGTCAGCGTGGTTGGCGACTTCAACGGCTGGGACGACCGCGCGCATCCCATGCGCATGCGCACGAACGGCATCTGGGAGTTTTTCCTTCCCGGCGTCACGATTGGCGCGCTCTACAAATATGCGGTGCTGTCGTGGAATCAGGGTTTTCGCGCGCTCAAAGCCGATCCTTTCGCCTTCACAGCGGAGCTGCGGCCTGGCACCGCTTCGCGCGTCTGGGACCTGGGAGGCTATGTCTGGGGCGACGACGCCTGGCTGCATGAGCGCGCTGAAGCGAACGGCACTGCGGCGCCTATCAGCGTTTACGAGCTGCACATCGGCTCGTGGCGACCTGATGGCGGCTCCGACACGCCACAGGTCAGCTACCGTACACTTGCGCACCAGCTAGCGCCATACCTCCAGCGGATGGGCTACAGCCATGTCGAGTTGATGCCTGTGGCTGAGCATCCGTTCGATGGGTCGTGGGGCTACCAGGTGACGGGCTACTTCGCGCCGACCAGTCGCTATGGCGTCCCACAGGACTTCATGTATTTCGTAGATTACCTGCATCAACGCGGCATCGGCGTGCTGCTCGACTGGGTGCCAGCGCATTTTCCCAAAGATGGCCACGGGCTGGCCTACTTCGATGGCTCGCATACCTATGAGCATGCTGATCCACGCCAGGGAGAGCAACTCGACTGGGGAACGCTGGTCTTCAATTTCGGGCGCAACGAGGTGCGCAACTTCCTCATCTCCAACGCGCTCTTCTGGTTTGGCAAGTATCATATCGACGGTCTGCGCGTGGACGCGGTCGCCTCGATACTCTATCTGGATTACTCGCGCAAGGAGGGGCAGTGGGTTCCGAATCAATATGGCGGGCGCGAGAACCTGGCGGCGATTGACTTTCTGCGCGAGTGCAATAGCATCGTTCACGCCCGGTTTCCGCATGTGCTGATGATCGCCGAGGAATCCACCGCGTTTCCAGGGGTGACGAAGCCAGTGAGCGAAGGCGGGTTGGGCTTTTCCTACAAGTGGAACATGGGCTGGATGCACGATATCCTCCAGTATTTCCACCGCGAGCCAGTGCATCGGCAGTATCACCAGAACGAGATGACCTTCTCCTTTATCTATGCGTTCTCGGAACGCTTTATGCTGCCTTTCTCACATGATGAGGTGGTGCACATGAAGGGCAGCATGATCAACAAAATGCCGGGCGATCATTGGCAGAAGTTCGCCAACCTGCGTGCGCTCTATACGTTCATGTATGGCCACCCTGGCAAGAAGGTGTTGTTCATGGGCGGGGAGTTTGCGCAATGGGCCGAGTGGAACTATGCGGGATTCCTCGATTGGGGGCTGCTCGACGAACACAATCCGCTGGTCGAACGACATCGGCGGCTGCGTGACTTTGTCGCCCATCTGAATCAGGTCATGCGCGCGACGCCCGCATTGCATGAGTTGGACGTTGATCCAGAGGGGTTCGAGTGGATCGATGGGAGCGACGCCGCCCAGAGCGTCGTGACGTTTGCGCGCTGGGGCAAGCAGCGCGATGATCTGGTGGTTGTCGTCGGCAATTTCACACCCGTGCCGCGCTATGACTACCGCATAGGCGCGCCTGTGGCCGGGCGCTATGTCGAGGTGGTCAACTCGGATGCCAGGGAGTTTGGAGGCAGCGGCATCGTCAATGGTGGGACGCTCACCACGGACTCGGTTGTCACACATGGCAGGGAGCAATCGCTGTCGCTCACGCTGCCGCCACTGGCGACGATCATGCTACGTCTCACGCACGAGTAGCGTGGGCGAGATCGGCGCAGGCGGCTGCCGATGCGCTCGTTTGAGGGAAGGATGGGACAGCACATGCCCAGGATTCATGCAATCGCGGAGCGAATCGTGGATGCCGAGCCTGATGATGTGTGGGACGCATTGACAGACTACAGTGGCGCACGTTCGCAGATACTGCCCAAAAACTATCAGGAGTACAAGGTCGAGCGCAACGTTGATGGGGCGAATACTGTGCTGAGCTACGTGCTGCACGCTGGTGGCCGCGAGCGCGGCTATCGGATGCAGGTAGAGGAGCTAACACCGGGCGAGACGCTCATCGAGCGCGATCTGGCGTCGACGTATACGACGCGCTGGCAGGTGGAGCGCGTCGGGCCGGGCGCACATGCGCGTGTGCGGCTGGCGAGCGAATGGGAGAGCCACGCCACGGGGGTGTCGGGGTTCTTCGAGCAGCGGTTCGCGCCGCAGGGGGTGCGCCGCCTCCATCAAGAAACACTCGTCCGGCTAGGCCAACTGATGCGTGAGCGTCAGCCAGCCACAGCCGGGCGTTGAGTGAACAGGGAGACTGGGACACCGCAGGGTTGCGGTGAGTCGTCTCTGCGCCTGCACAGGGCGCGCCCGTCCCATAACAGGGGCGTTCTAGCGCGCTCGCCTGTGGCGCCTACAGCGGTTGCCTGTGGCCGACTTGTAGTTCGTCGGCGCGCCAGGCGCTCGCGTCCGAGCCGGTCATGCCCGCGTGATACGCACGCTGGGCATGCTCGCTGTGTGGGAGTGTGATATGGCGCAGGTTCGCGCCGTATCACTGTTTCTCCCCGCGATCAATTGGCAGGAGCGCCAGCGCGTTCTTTACGCGCGGCACGCCCACTCGCGCCAGCTATAGCCGTCGCGCTGGAAGATCTGATACGCGGCGTGGATGTTCGCGTACGCATTATAGGGTGACTGCCCGGCATACGAGGTTGTGCGCCAGGTGCTCGTGTCGAGGATCTGGAAGACGCCAGCGGCGTGCGCGCCACCGACGGGTGTGGAGTTGTGAGCGGACGGGTTGAAGCCGGACTCACAGCGTGCGATGGCCAGAGCCTGACCGGAATAGGGGCCGAACACAGCGCGGATCTCATTGATGACCGCCTGCTGGCCGGGGTTGGCAGCGCCCGCATAGCTCACGGATGAACTTGCTTTGGCAGGGGTGCTGTGGTGGATAGAGCTAGACTTCTTGCTCGACGTGACGGCTGCTGACGCATGGGCGCCCGCGTTTGGTACCCAGGAAGGGTTGTCTGAGACAAGCGCGCCATTTGAGCGATGCCAATGCTGCGTGCAATGGTAGGCGCCATTGGACCACCCGTAGCAGAGCCAACTCCCTTCGACGGCATAGCCACGGTGGTACGTGAGGCTGGAGCCGTGCGCCTGGGCGGGCGCCGCAGCGGCGACTCCGATGAGGGTGGCGGCGAGCGCGCCAGTTACAATCAGCGCCTGTTTCGCGACATGCAGGTGTGACGCCGCATTACGGACGGTTTGGGAAACGCGATGCACTTAGGAAATCCTCCCGATGCGCTCCACGCTTGTGGAGCAATCGCAGTGGTGAACTGCGACTCGTTACCTCCTTGGCCAAGCAGGGCGTCCCCGCGCTCAGCCGAGCACAATGCAAGTTCTTCTCGGTCGTGTGAGCGGGGCTACTCGCCTCTGCTTTCCACCACTCCCCCGCCAGACGCCATGTCTGACGTGCGCATCTTGCGCTGGGCACGAGAAGGAATATACAAGCTCGATGCAAGTCGTAACGCCACCGGGACTTAATAGCCGCGATGAAAGTACTGGAATACGCATCGTAAGTACTAATCATTATGCAAAGTTAATGCGGCCAGATGGTGTGAGAATGGACGATAAAGCGTTATGAATTCAGCGGTGTTGCCGACTGGGCGCCGATGATACTCCCATGCCTTGCTTTACCCATTCCTCACAGCTACGCTGTTGACGAGGCTGCTGATTATGTCTTGTTTTGGCTGAGGTTGAGGCGCGCGCGTGCGGCGACGTGACGATGGTCGGGCGGGTTGAGCGGCGGCTAGAATGCGAGGTCGCGGAGCGCGGGGACGGCGCCGAGCATAGTGGCAGAGCGCACGGAGCGAACGATGGAGCGGGCGACGGTCTGGACCGCGAGCGCGCCGAGCTGGGCGAGCAGCATCGGCGCGCATGGCCCAGCGGTGGCGGCGGTGGGCGCTGTCGAGAGCGCGAAGACGATATCGCCATCGAACGGAGTGTGTGTCGGGCGAATGGCGAGCGCGAATCCATCGTGCGCCATCTGAGCCAGCTTCGTGAGGTCCGCCTTGTTGAGCGGCGCATCGGTGGCGACCACGGCGAGGGTGGTGTTGGCGCCGGGAAAGAGGTTGCTCTGGATTTCGGGCGCGGCGCCTGTGCGCAGCCATCCCTGGCCTGAGGGATGGCGCGCGCCCGCGACGAACTGGCCCGTATCGGGGTCGTAGATATCGCCGATGGCGTTGACGGCTACGAGCGCGCCGACGGTGAAGCCGCCCGCCGCTGGCTCGGTGAGCGCGCTGGCGCTGCCCACGCCCGACTTGACACACCACGCCGGGCCAGCCGCTTTGCCGATGGTAGCGCCGGTTCCTGCGCCAACGCAGCCCTGCGCGACAGGGCCAGCGGCTGCTGCGGCCAGCGCACGCGCGCCCGCCGCAGCATCGGGTCGGATGTCGCTGCGCCCGATGGTCAGATCAAAGAGCGCCGCCGCCGGGACAATTGGCACGCGTGTGACGCCGACATCGAAGCCGACGCCGCGCGCCTCCAGTGCGAGCGCGACGCCTGACGCCGCCTCCAGTCCGAAGGCGCTGCCGCCAGCCAGCGTGATCGCGTGGACCTCGCGCATCATACTGGTGGGCGAGAGCAGGTCGGTTTCGCGGGTGGCTGGAGCGCCACCACGCACATCAACGGCGCCGACGGCGGGCTGGGCACAGACGATGACCGTGCAGCCCGTGACGGCCTCGCGCTGGGTGTCGTGGCCTACCAGTATGCCTGGCGTGTCGCAAATGTCGTCGTGGCGCTCCACCGCTCACCTCGCGTCGCTGGCGTTCTCCGGGCGTTCAGACGCTGGGCGTATCGACGACATGCTCCGCGACGAACCAGACCTGGAGTTCATTCGTGCGGATGACGTTCGAGACGAGCAGATCATTCGTGCCGAAATCGCCACGATCCTCCGCCTCACGCGCCAGGCCACGGCATTCCATGAGAATGCGTTCGTGCGCGGCGAGCAGGCGGTCTATCACCATCGGAACCTCTTCCGCGCCCTGAGGCGCACGCTGGAGGTTTGTCTGCTCCACAATATCATGTGGCATGGCCGTGGCGATACCTCCAAGCAGTTGCACGCGCTCGGCAAGCTCATCGACCAGCGCCAGTTGCTCGGCGGCATGCTTATCGAAGAGCAGATGCAGTTGATAGAAGGTATGTCCAGCGACCTGCCAATGCGCCTTCTTATACAGATGGTAGAGCATGAGGGTATCGATGAGCACCTGATTCAGCGTCGTTGCGCTCTGCAGGCGCACCTCAGCGGACAGGCCAATGGGCATATGCCGCACCTGATTCGGCGTCTGGATGATGACTCCTTTCGCCTTCAGTTTTGGCTCCGCTTCGGCTTGCGCATGCTGAAGATCGCCCGGGGTGTTCGCTGTGGTGTGCAGGTTAGATGTCACGCTGCTTTCTCCTGTTTCCTCTGCTATTGGTAAAGACACTGGCGACAACAGGCTTTATGTCGCGCTCGACCTCCGCCACATCTGACTCCAGCGCCGCGCTGGCGCTGCGTACCGGTCCATGTGGCGACATGCCCAGAAGTCCCAGCAGAGCGGGCGCCACTTGGCGCGAGTGCGCGTCACGTGTGCGTCACGTGTGCGTCACGTGTGCGTCACGATTGTGGATGGCGTTGGCGCCTTCACTATCGCCGTGCGCTTGACAAGAACGACGCGCATGCATATCATCTATTCAATCGTTTGACTAACTTTCCTGCGAGAAATTGGCTGAGGGGTGGCTCCATGACGCGCGCTGAGGTGACTGAGGAGCGGCGGGCTGCAATCATCGCCGCCGCTGTTCGTGTGCTCGCCCGCGAGGGGATCACCGAGACGACCACCAGAAAGATTGCGGCGGAGGCAGGCGCCAACCAGGCGATGATCGGGTACTATTTTGGCGGCAAAGATGAATTGCTCAATGCCGTCTTGCAGGAGATGATGCGCCGCACAGGCGAGATTGCCGGAGCGGAGCTACCAGCGCGGCAGGAGTTCGGTGAGGCGCTCGCTGGCGCCGTCGAGGCGTTCTGGAGGCATGTCGAGCAATCGCCAGAGCTTCAGGTGATGCAATATGAGCTGACGCTCTACGCGCTGCGCCATCCGGCGTCCGCGTGGCTGGCGCGAAGCCAGTATGAAGGCTACTGCGCCATCGTGGCGGGGCTGATTCGTCAGGTGGGCGCCGCGACTGGCGCATCGCTGGCCGAGTCGCCCGACGCGCTGGCGCGCTTCATCGTCGGTGGACTCGATGGCTTGATCTTGCAGTTCATCAGTGATCGCGATGTCGCACGGGCGCGCGGCGATCTGCGGCGGGTAGTCGCTGCGGCGCTGGCGCTGGCGCGTGGCGCGCCGCTCGCGGGGAGCGCGGCGCCCGCTGGCGGCGCTCAGGATACGCACGAGTATACCTCTTGAGCAGAGGGAGGTCCGATGCTTCAGTCTCAACACGGCGACTCTGAGCCGAGGGCGTCCGCGCCTGCTCTGTCGGCGGCGCCCGATGGCGATACCGTTGCCGCTTCAGAGGCGTCTGCGGCGCGTGACTACGCCTACTATCGGCGCGCGTTCGCAGGGCAGCGCATGCCCTTCGCCTTTCTCGATCTCGATCTGCTCGACGAGAATATCGACCACGTTTTGCAGCGCGCAGCAACCAAACGCATCCGTGTGGCGACCAAATCGGTGCGCTGTGTGTCGGCGCTCAAGCGTATCCTGGCGGCAGATGAACGCTTCCTCGGGGTGATGTGCCTGACCGCGCGCGAAGCCGTCTATTTGGCCGAGCAGGGTATCCCTGATGTGCTGATCGGCTATCCGTGCTCGGCTGAGCCTGATGTTGCGGATGTGGCGCGGGCGACGCTCGCGGGTCGGCGTATCACGCTGATGGTGGATGATCTGACGCAGATAGACCGCATCGAGGCTGTGGCGCGTGAACACGGCGCACGCCTGCCGCTGTGTCTCGACGTAGACCTATCACTCGATGTGCCGGGTCTGCGCTTTGGCGTGTGGCGTTCACCCGTGCGCTCCGCCGCAGAGGCGCGTCCCATTGTTGAGCGCATCCTCGATTCCGCCCATCTCACGCTGGATGGCGTGATGGGGTACGAGGCGCAGATCGCAGGGGTGGGCGACAATTATCCGGGTCAGATGGCGAAGAATGCCCTTGTGCGCACGCTCAAGCGGCGCTCAGTCAGCATGGTCGCCGAGCGCCGCGCCGCTGTGGTGAGTCTGATTCAATCACTCGGCGGATCGTTGCGTTTCGTCAATGGTGGTGGCTCAGGCAGCATGGCGACGACGCGCGCGGAGGCGGCTGTCACCGAGATAACCGTCGGCTCGGCGTTCTATTCGCCTGCGCTCTTCGACAACTATCGTGATTTCCGCTATCGGCCAGCAGCCGGTTTCGCGGTCGAGATCGTGCGGCGCCCCGCGCCGAACCGCTATACCTGCCTCGGCGGTGGCTATGTCGCGTCTGGCGCGCCTGGCGCCGACCGCCTGCCGCAGCCGTATCTCCCCGCTGGTGTGCGGCTCGACGCGCTCGAAGGGGTAGGAGAGACGCAGACGCCAGTGCGCTATGCGGGCGCGGAGCCGCTCGGCATCGGCGATCCAATCTTTTTCCGGCATAGCAAGGCGGGCGAGTTGTGCGAGCGATTTACGCGCCTGTTGCTGGTGTCGCAGGGCGCGGTGGTTGGTGAGGCGACGACTTATCGCGGCGACGGGCAGTGCTTCTTGTGAGGATGGAGGCCAACATGGCTGAGACGAACGAGCGCAGCCGAGGGGTCCGTTGGCGCAATTGGTCAGGCTCGGTGGTGTGCGCGCCACGTGAAGTCATCGCGCCAGACTCCATCGCCGAGCTTGCGCGGACGGTTGGGGAGCGTGGCAGGGCGGGGCGGCGCATGCGCGTGGTCGGGTCGGGCCATTCATTCACGCCGCTCGTCCAGACCGATGACACGCTGCTCAGGCTGGACAATTTGCGCGGCGTCACCAGCTTCGACGCAGAGCGTGGGCTGGTCACCGTGCTGGGTGGCACGCCGCTCAAGCAACTGGGCGACGCGCTGCTGGAGCGCGGTGTGGCGCAAGAGAACCTGGGCGACATCGATGTGCAGACGATCACGGGCGCCATCGGCACCGGCACGCATGGCACGGGCGTGCGCTTTGGCTCACTCTCGACCCAGGTCGCCGGGCTGACGCTCGTCACCGCATCGGGTGATGTCGTCGAGGTGACACCGGAGAGCGACCCGAATCTCTTCAAGGCGGCGCAGGTGTCGTTGGGCGCGTTGGGCGTGATTGCGTCAGTTACACTGCGGGTTGTGCCAGCCAAACGCCTCCGCTATCAGACGCGGCGCGAGCGGCTCGATAGCCTCATCACCCACCTGGAGGAGTATAAGCGCGAGAATAGCCATTTCGAGTTTTTCTGGTTCCCCTATACGAAATGGGCGCAGGCCAAGTTCACCAATGAAACCAACGCGCAGCCGACCAGCGCCAATCTCTGGACGGAGTTCAATCGCGTTGTCCTCGAAAATGGGGTGTTCTGGGGCCTTTCTGAGTTGAGCCGTCTTGCGCCATCGCTCAGCCCGGCGGTGTGCAAGGCGTCGGCATGGGGTATCGCCGCGACGACTGCGGTGGATTTCAGCCATCGGCTCTACGCGACGCCGCGCGCAGTGCGCTTTCAGGAGATGGAGTACAACATCCCAGCGCAGCAGTTCGCGAGCGCGCTGGCAGAGATCGAAGCGGTGATCAGCCGTGAGCGATTCGCGGTGAACTTTCCGGTAGAGTGCCGTTTCGTGCGTGGCGATGACATCTGGCTCAGCCCCGCGTACCAGCGCGACTCGGCCTACATCGCCGTCCACGTGTATCAGGGCATGCCCTACGAGCCGTACTTTCACGCCATCGAGGAGATTTTTCAGCGCTATGACGGACGACCGCACTGGGGCAAACTGCACACGCTGACCGCCGCGGCACTTGCGACTCGCTATCCGCGCTGGCGTGATTTTCTGCGCGTGCGCGCGGCGCTCGACCCACAGGGCGTGTTCCTGAACGACTATCTGCGCCGACTCTTTGGGATCGATGAAATGCCAGCGGCGGATGGCGCTGCGGGGCACGGCACGACGGCGTCAGGCGCAATCGGCGCATCATAGCCGTCACGGTGAGAGCTGAGAGGGTCCACGACATGGGAGAAGCCAGCGCTTCATCTGGGGGTGAATCGGGGGTCGCAACGGCGACGGCGGCGACGCCAGCGTTACGGCGCGGGACGCTCGGCCTGCGCCATGCCATCGTGATCTCGGTCGCGGCGATATCGCCTGCGGCGTCGGTATTTTTCAACACGATTCCACAGGCGCAGGTGGCGGGGGCGGCGATTCCATTTTGTTGCGCCGTCGGCTTCATCGTCGCGCTGTTGGTCGCCAACCAGTACAGCGAGTTCTCGCGCGAGCTGCCGTCGAGCGGCTCGGCATATACGTTCGTCAGCGAAGGGCTTGGCGTGCGCTGGGCGTTCCTGACTGGCTGGATAGGCCTGATCGCGCTCGTCCTCAGTGTGCCCTACGCGTTTGTGCTCATGAGCGCGAATCTTCAGACGCTTATGCAGCGCTGGTTTGGCATACAGGCGCCGTGGGCGCTCTATTATGTCGCGGCGATAGGCATCGTCTTTGCCCTGTGCTACATCGGCATCCGAGGCTCATTGCGGGTTGACCTCACACTGCTGATCTTCGAGATTGGCATCTGCGTGACGCTGGCGATCATCGTGCTGACGCGGGTGGGCAGTCAGGGCGGGCTGAGCATCGCGCCGTTCAGCCCCACCTCGGCGCCGCCGGGAGGCGACCTCGTTATCGGCGTTGTGCTTGGCATCCTCAATTTCATCGGTTTCGAGACGGCGGCGGCGCTCGGCGAGGAGACACGCTCACCACGCCGCAATATTCCGCGCGCGGTGTATGGGTCGCTGGTGATCGTGGGCATTTTCTATTTGCTGATGACCTACGCGGCGACGGTAGGCTACGGCATCCCACATATGGCGACGGGCTATGGGAATGAGACGGCGCCGTTTGACACGATTGCGCGCAAGTTTGGTGGCGCTCCGCTGGTGGCGGCCATCGATGTCGCGGGGGTGTTGTCGTTCTTCGGCGCGACGCTGGCGATTGTCAATGGCGGCGCTCGCATCATCTTCACACTCGCGCGTGATGGTCTGTTTCCAAAGCCGCTCGGCTGGGCGCATCCCACCAGAGGCACACCTGGCGGCGCCATCACCCTGCTCTGTGGCCTGGGACTCATCTGCGGGCTGGCGTTGAACTTTGTGATGGCGCCGCTGGTCGCCTTTGGATTCCTGGCTACGCTTGACGCAATCTTTGTGTTGCTGATCTATCTACTCGTCAGCATCGCGTGCATCCGATTCTTCTGGAACAAGCGGCGCGCGCAGTTCAGCGTCGTGCGCCATGCGATTATCCCTGCCCTGAGCGCGCTCATCGCTGGCGGTATCAGCGTGCTTGCGCTCATCCCGACCGGAGCTGCGCCGCTGACCTATGTTCCGTATGTTGTAGGGGCATGGCTGGCGCTTGGCCTCGTGGTCATCGTGGTGATGCGCGGCAAACTCAGCGCAGTGACGACGGCTGGAGCAGGTGTGGCGAGCGGCGCATCAGATTCCTGAACCGCTTTGCTGAGCGTCGGCGGGCGCCACGCCAGCGCTGGTCTCTGGCGCGCTGGTCTCTGGCGATGCGCCTGGCGATGCAAAGTCAACGGGCGCCTCTGGATATGGCGGCAGGTGCGCGCCTGCTGGCCCCAACGCCTCGACCGGCACGCCGAGCAGTGAGGCTTTCGCCTCCAGCGCAACCTGGATGAGGCTGGCGCAGCTATCGAGGTCGAGTACGGCTGTGTTGAGGATCAGATCATAGAGATGCGCGTCGTCTGGCACGTCACGGTAGGTTGTCGAGAGATAACGACGGCGCTCCATGTCTTTCTGCGCGATGCGCTGCTGCGCCGCTGCGCGCGTCAGGTTCTCGCGTAGCGCCACATAGGCGATGCGCAGGTCGAGCGGCGCCACGATGCGCACATGCAGCGTGTCGCGGCGTCCGCGCAAGATGATCTGCGAGCCACGCCCGATGATGACGACCTGTCCTGCGAGCACTGCGCCATGTACGACATCGCGCAGCGCGCGCGTGTAGGCGGCCTCGTCAGGGGGAAACGTGAGATTGGAGGGCAGCGCGACCATCGGCCCGACGGACTGCATGGTGGAGAGAAACTGCACAACCCAGCTTTCCGCATGCTCGTCGTGGGCGGCGGCGTCTTCCTCCTCGACACCAAGCCGCTGGGCGATCTGTGTCACGACCTCATGGTCAACCAATCGCCAGCCGAGCCGCTCAGCCAGCCGCGCGGCGACCTCGCCACCACCGCTGCCATACTCGCGCGAGACTGTGACTGCGCGCATCCCAGAGATAACGGGTTCAGATGTAGACATGGCTCGCCTCTCGTTCTCCTGATAGGGGCCACCGCGCTGCTTACGAGTCGGTTCAGGCGCCCGCTCCACAACTTCGATGCGCGCGCATCGGGCGCCTGCCCTCGCTATGGGAAGCATACGACATGCCTGCCAGCGCATCAGCCTTGCCCTGGCCGTTGCTTCGCCGGAAGCATCCCTTCCTGCCGTGCGATGATGCCGAGCATCACCTCGTCGGCGCCGCCACCGATGCTGAGCAGCCGGGCGTCGCGATAGGCGCGGGCGATTGGCGTTTCTTCCATATAGCCCATGCCGCCGTAAAATTGCAGGCAGCTATCCGTCACCGTGCGCGAGAGGCGACCACCTTTGAGCTTGGCCATCGAGGCGAGCAGGGTGATGTCTTCGCCCGCGACGAAGCGCTCCACCGCCGAGTAGCACAGCGCCCGCAGCGCCTCGATCTCGGTGAGGAGTTCCGCCAGGCGGAAGTGAATCGCCTGGTTCTCGATCAGCGCAACGCCGAATGCGCGCCGCTGCTGCGTATAGGCAATCGTCTGGCGGACGACCTGTTCCATCGAGCTATAGGCGATGATAGCGCCAACCAGCCGCTCGCGCTGAAACTGGCGCATCTGCAAGATGAAGCCCATGCCTTCTTCACCGATGGTGTATGACCTTGGGACACGCGCGTTGTCGAAGATCAGTTCCGCCGTATCGCTGGAATGATTGCCCAGCTTGCGCAGCTTGCGGCTGACGCTGAATCCAGGCGTCGTGGCTGGGACGATAATCAGCGACATGCCATGCGCGCCTGGCTCATCGCTGGTGCGCGCCAGCACGCAGGCCCAGTCAGCTTGCGCGCCGTTGGTGATGTAGAGCTTGCGCCCGGTGATGAGCCAGTCATCGCCCTCGGCGCGGGCGCGCGTGCGGATGCTCGCGACATCGGAGCCTGCGTCAGGCTCAGAGACGGCGATGCACCCGACGAATTCGCCACGCAGGCTTGGTTCGAGAAACTGTCGCTTCAGCTCGTGCGAGCCGTGCAGCGCCAGCGCAGGCGTACACATGTCGGTGTGCACGGTGATGCCGGTGGGAACCCCCGCGCAGTTGGTTCTGGCTACTTCCTCGCAGAAGATGACTGTATACCAGAAGTCGAGGCCCTGGCCGCCATACTCCTCAGGATAGGTGAGCCCCAGGAAGCCAAGCGCGCCCATCTTGCCCAGCACCTCATGTCCGGGCCAGGCGCCTGCTTCCTCCCACTCATCGACGTGTGGATTCAGTTCCTGCTCGACGAATCTGCGTATACTGTGGCGAAACAGTTCATGTTCTGGAGTAAATCGCATCTGCGCATACCTCTTTTCGTCGCGCGCCGCAGCGGATGATCGCCCCGCAGCGAGTCTGCGGGGCCACCGCTAGCATTATGGCCCATTTCGCGTACTCAGCGCGCCCTCCGTGGATCGCGCCACATCTGCGGACAAATCCTTCCTATAGCCAATAACTACGAACAATTGCGGACAGCGAACAACGCAGAAGGGATCAGAAGGGAAGCGGAAGACAACATGATGGCCAGACGCAGTAGCGCAGTTCAAGCCACAACAGACGAAAGGGAGATTGTCGCTCCGAGGCCGCTCGCTCCCATCGCTGCCCTTGTCCGGAACCTCCGGAACCTCGGGGCCTGAAGTAGCGCCATCTGCAATTGCTTGACCTGCCGCATATCAATCTCCAGATTGCCGACCCGTTGCGCCAGATAGCTCAGAAACTTCACCAATTGCTCGTCGCTGAACGTCGTCGTGTCTGAGGTATCCGTCAACGCTGGCGACGAGGCTCCGGAGGCGCTCACCGCAAGCTCTCCGAAAAGTAGCTGATCGGCAAAGCGTGTCAGCTCCCACTGGAAGGCGAGGAATCGCTCACGAATCTCTGGACGCATACGCGAGACTTCGACGCCGTTGATCCACCGCCCGATGCCCAGACGCTCCAGGCAGACCATGCGCTGCCGTCCACCGGAGGTCTCGACGGGGTAGGTGCGGGTCAACTCGCGCAAGATGGGGTCGCGCTGCACACGCGCCCGTTGCGCGCGGTCATTGACATCGCCAAGGAACACGAAGCTGAGCACCTTGAGTGGAAAGTAGACGCCATCAGGCGTGATGAGCGCCACAACCTCGACGTTGCTCCACTGCGGGAGCCGTCGCGTCACCTGACGCACAGCCGGTACGGGAAGATTCGCCATCGTTGAACGCTTGCCCTTCATGGCCGCACAAAGGGAGGCTCATCATGGACCCCCCTGCGCGTCTGGGTTGGTGGTTGATGGCGCTGCTGGTCGCGCCGCCGGTCGCTTCCAACAGTGTACCGCATCGCGCGGCTGATTGATTGGCTTTTCCGCCTGCATGTGACGATTCTCTGGGCCGCCGCAGCGGGCGCGAATCGTGGCGCAGACAAGGCGCCCACACCCACCGAGTACGGGCGGTGGATGTGGGCGCAATACAGGGCGTGAACGCTTGCAGCCAGATCAGCCAGTGACGACAATCGTTCCGTGCATGAAGGGGTGAATCGAGCAGTGATACGTGTAGGTTCCGGGCGTCGAGAAGACAAACGAGAAGTTACCGCCAGTGCTGATGGCGCTGGAGTCCCAGGTGACAGCGGAGCCGCTATCGCTCGTCGAGGTGTGAGCGACATTGGAGTTGTTGACCCACATGACGGTCGCGCCAGCCTTGACGGTGACGGAGGCTGGCTGGAAGGCATAATTTCCGTTTGCGCCAGTAATGGTCACTGTCGTGGCGTTGGTTGGAGTGGTGGCTGTCGCGGTGGCGGCAGGCGCGGTCGCCGCTGTGGTGGCCGTTGGCGCCGTGCCCGATGTCCCGCTGGTTGGCGTTCCCGTTGTTGTGGCGCAGCCCGCGAGGACCACCAGCGCGAACAGTGAGACATACAGCGCGCTGCGAGACGCGCGTAACGGTCTTCGCGTAGACTGACGTATCATGCTGTGTATCATGGACGCTCTCCTGATGGTTGACTCGGAAGACGCTGTCAGGCTGTCAGAACTGCTATGAGAGGGTACGCGCGGGGGTTACAGCGCCGCAGCGACAGGTGACGGCCAGGCGATGGCACGAGATAGCGAGCAGGCGTGATGGCGTCAGATCGAGACATATTGCATCTGGATGACCGTGCTTCCACGGATGACTGGACACGCGACTGGGGACGCTTGCTGCGGACAGCGCGGCAGGTCGCGGGCCTCAGCCTGACCGACCTCAGCGCGCGCACGGGTCTGTCAAAGGGTTACCTCTCGAAGCTGGAGTCTGGGCAGGATGGGGCGCGGAACCCCTCCCGCGCGACACTGGTGGCGCTAGCGCGTGCGCTGCCCAGCTTTCGACCGCTCGCCTATCAGCTCGAACCCGCCGAGGGCGCCATGACGGCCTCGCTGGCATTTGCCGAGCAGGCGCCGCGCCCACCGCAATTACTCATTAGCGCAGAATCGTCCGAGGAGGCCGAACCGATCCAGTTGGGCTGGCGAGAGATGGAACTGTTGGTGGCGCTCCTGGCGCTCGAACGCTCGGCCATCCCAGCGCCCCTGACTGCGGTGATCATCGCCCGCGCCGTCGACCGCAGCGCCGCCGACATCATCCCCTCGCTCGAACGACTGTTACGCGGCGATGTCCTCAAGCGCTATCCGCCGACACGCCCCGGCGGCGCGCCGACGTATGGACGCGGGCTGGCGTTCGAGGCGCGCGTTGGCCTCTCGCGCCTGGGCGACGCGCTGGTGCTGGCGGCGGCGCTGCTGGCGCAGGCTCCCACGCTGCACAGCCGACTGCGCGACGACGAGTAGCGCCCAGAAACGTTCGTTGGCGCCTGGATGCGCGACGCAGGTGGCCGACTCTGGCAACGCGCCTTACAATCATGTTGCGCGCTGAGTCGCACTGGCTCATCGCTTTCGACTTCAGTGCTTGAGATAGCTGGAAGAGACGCCTATGTTCTCCATCTCTCGTTCAGCGGCGCGCGACGCGCTGGGGCCAGCGATGATCGCCGCAGCGCTGGCCGTGATCACAGCGCTGGCGATACGCTACTTCTTCGCCCTGCCGATGCCTGCGGAACTCTACGCCGATCAAGCCACGACGCGCATTCCCCTGCCGCTCTTCGAGACGATGCTGGCGACGTTCGGCGGGGCCGCGAAGCATCTCTATCTCATCAGTGGGCTGGTGGTTGAGGCGGCGCTGATGGCGCTCGTCGGGGCGCTCTACGCGGCGGCGCGCACGCTACTATTCAGCGGTAAGGCGCGCGGGCGCGCGCCTGAACGGGTCTCATTGTCCTATGTGGATACTCCATTCATCGTCATTGCGCTCTGGCTGCTCTCCGCAGGTGTGGCCGCGCCACTGCTCGGCGGCGGCTTCTTCGGCGTTGACATGCAGGGCGGCGCGCAGATGACGTTCCTCTCGCAGCTTGCGCCTGACCTCGTCTTCGCGCTCGCCTTCATCTGGCAGACACAGTCATCCGCGCGCGCGCAAACAGTGCGTGTCGTGGCTGGCGCGCAGCCGGGCAGTGTCTCGCGGCGCATGCTGTTGCAGCAGGGAACGCTCGCCGCCGTCACGCTCGCTGGTGGCGTCGCCGTCTGGCAGGCGCTGACGTCGGGGCTTGGCGCGCTTGTCGGGGCCAGTCCGGCTCAAGCGTCGGCGCCGAACCTCTCGCTCTCTGACCTGCCGACGCAGATCACGCCGCCGCCGATTCCGGTCTATAGTCAGTTTGCGCCAGTCGCTGGCCAGACAGCCGAAACCACCGCCGTTGGCGACTTCTACTATGTGTCGAAGAATCTGGCGGGTGACCCGGAGATTGATACGGCAAGCTGGAAGTTGGCGTTCACCGGAATGGTGGATGCGCCCTATACGCTCACCTATGACCAACTTCGCGCGCTGCCACAGGTGACGCAGGAGCACACGCTGGAGTGCATCAGCAATGAGGTGGGCGGCAACCTGATGAGCAATGGGCTTTTCACTGGCGTGCGACTGGCCGACGCGCTCAACGCCGCGCACATCCAGATGGGCGCCACGCAGCTGATCTTCACAGCGGCGGATGGCTATAGTGACAGCTTGCACCTCGCTCAGGCGCTCGATGATCGCTCACTGATCGTCTATCTGCTCGATGGCGAAGCGCTGCCGACGGCGCACGGTTTTCCGGCGCGCCTGCTCATCCCTGGGCTGTATGGGATGAAGAACGGGAAGTGGCTGACACAACTCTCATTGGCCGCTGGGCCTTTCGATGGCTACTGGGAACAGCGCGGCTGGACGCGCGAGGCGGCCGTCAAGATGACCTCGCGCATTGATACGCCGCATGATGGCGATCTGTTGGTAGCGCGGAGAACCTCGATAGCTGGCGTCGCGTACAGCAGCGATCAGGGCATCGCACGGGTAGATGTGAGCGTTGACGCCGGGAAATCATGGGCGCCTGCGCTGATGAGGCGACCGCTTGGCGCTCTGACATGGACACTGTGGGAGTACACATGGACGCCGACTGTGGGTGTCCATGTGGTCGTCGTGCGGGCGATTGACCTCAAGGGCGCTGTGCAGTCCTACGTCACAGCGCCGCCGCTCCCAGATGGCGCTTCCGGCTACCACGCGATTACCGTGACGGTGCGCTGAGGCGTGCGCCTGGGGCGCGCCGCCGCGCGTTGAATCCGGCATGACTCTTGCGCCAGGGGAGCATGCCTCGAGTTCTATGCGCTGTCTGGGTTCCCTCCGCACCCGCAGAGATCTCGTTGGATGTCGCGACAGCGGGCGAGCCAATTCGGTTGGCTCGCCCGCTGTTTCTCCGTTTGGGCAGCGGCTGGCCGCCATACAGACTCCGCGCTTCTCCAGATTCCGCGTTGATCAACTGTGCTGCTCACCATCGGCGGGCGAAGCGGAGTTGGCTGCGGATGAGGCGCCCGTGCGCGTCTGCGGACGGATGGCGAAACGACGGCGGTGGTCGCGCGACTCGATATGCGCAAGGTAGCGCTGCGTCGTGCGGATGTCGAAGTGACCGAGCCAGCCGCGCACATGCTCTACTGAGGCGGGTGGTCGCTCGCTCGCTTCATCACCGAGCAGCAGCGCGATAGCTGCGCTGTGTCGCAGGGCATGCGGCGAGATGTGGCGCGCGTCGCCTGTCGCCCCTGCGCTGTCATCGGTGGCGGCGCGGCGCTGAGCCTGCCACTGCGCCTCGACCCGATGAATGACGCTGCGAATCTGCTCTGGGCGAAGGCGGCGCTCGCGCTGATCCTGCTCCTCAGCAGCCAGCGCGAGCGCCTGCGATGCGAGCAGATCGGCGTGCGGTGAGCGCCCCCGAGCGAGCGCGAGAAAGAGCGGCGTCGCACGCTGCGCTGGATCATCCCACGACCGCCCTGTCGCACGGATGTAGGCAAGCAAGGTCGCCATCAACTCTGGCGCGAGCGGCAGTGTACGCCCACCACGCTGCCCCTTGGTCTTCTCGTCGGGCAACGAGAGCCACCACTCCGTCTGACCACGCCGCCGCTCACTGACCAGATCGCCGACATCGAGCAGCGAGAGTTCGATGGCGCGCAGGCCAGTGGCGAGCGCAAGGGAAATCAGGGCGTGGTCGCGCTGCGCAGTGTGAGCGCCTGTGCGTCCACGTATGGCGTGGGCAGGCGCGGCGTCAGGCTCATCAGCCGGGGCGTCAGGAGGTGTAGCTGCCGCTGGGGCCAGCTCGGCTGCGGCGAGCCGCTGACGGGCCTGCTCGCGCTCGGCGCGTGTCATGCCCCAGGGGCCGCGCATGGTGGTCGCTGACTCAGCGGCTGGCGGCCCAGAGGTCGGCGCAGACGCTGGCGCGCCAGGTGTGGAGGGCGCAGCGGCGGTGGCCTGTGCTGCTGGGGCGAGCGCCGCGTCCAGAAACTCGCTCCACTCCTCCTCCGCGAGAATCTGATAGGGGCGGCGTCGCTCATTGCGCAGCCGCCGCAGCGCCGAGCGCACACGATCCGCTGTGAGCGTTGGAACCCATTCCTGCTCGATGGCATACAGCATAAACTGTCTGAGCGCCGTCAGACGGATGTTGACGGTCGCTGGCGAGAGTGGCCCGATACGCTGCGAGGCCGACGCAAACGTTCGCCGTCCGGCGCCTTCGTGCGTCTGTGCGCCAGCGGCCCCGGCAACCGCGCTGGCCGCCCACGGTCCATCGCGCCGCGCGTCAAGCTGGTCGGTGAAGGCGGCGGCGCGGCGCGGCATCGATCGCCGTCGCCGGTCGGCGCGCAGGGCGAGAGAGCCACGATAGGCCAGCAGCAGATCAGTGGTCAGTTTGGTCAGGTCCTGGGGAACGCCGGGTGTCTCAAAGAAGTAGCGGATCGCCTTCTCATACTCGTCCTGGGTGCGCCCCGGATTCAGCGTGAGCAGCCAGCGGTTGAGCGTGGGGCGCCAGTGGCGTTCGTGCGCGCCAGCGGCGGCGCTGTCGCCCTGGTGATCGCGCTCATCGCTCTGCTGGCCGAGGTACTGGACGGGAAGCGAAGCCTCCGCCTCGCCTGGCCCAGATGTCTCGTCGTCCGAACCATCCACTGTCGCCCACCCTTTTTCGCTCTGCCTGCGCCGCCTGCCATCCCTGCGGACATTGTGGGCGCGCAGTCATGCGCTGGTCAAGGGGTTGGCCTGGGCGGGAGGGAGTTTTCTATCGCCTCGACCATTTCCATCAATTGCTGGCGGGTGAAGGGCTTGGCCAACTGGCCAGCAGTGACCGGGACATCTGACTGCGACATGCGCACCGTCGACGACATGAGCACGCAGCGGTGGCCAAGCGCTTTGAGGTCTGGGTCATGCTCGATCTCGTTCACGACGGCGATACCATCCATCAGCGGCATCACGATGTCGAGCAGCACGACATATGGCTCAGTCGCGACACGCAGACGCTGGAGCGCCTCACGACCGTCGGCGGCGGTCATCACCTGATAGCCTCTACCAGAGAGCACGGACACGATCATCTCTCGAATGGGGGCGCTATCATCCACAGCCAGAATGGGCGCTGGTCCTGCTGACATCTTTCACGACCCTCGGCGATGCGCTATACGCTATTATCTTGCTCCACAACTCGAATCATACCTCAAGCGATGAAGCGGACCCGTACTTATGAAAACGAAGCGTAGCGTAGAATGGCTTCCTTTCGCCACATGTCGGCTTCTCTCGCGGCGCCTTCCGGACGATTCCCGCAGGGCAGCCCCAGAGACAGGCGCGCGCCTGCGTCAGATCAGGAGCGGTGGGCGCGTGTGCTGCCGCCCTGTTTGGCTTCCAGGTAGCGGGCAAGGATAAAGATGAGATCAGAGAGGCGATTGAGATAGCGCAGCGCGTGACTCTCGCCGAGCGCGCCATCGTGCGTCAGGCGCGCGGTCATGCGCTCGGCGCGGCGGATGATAGTGCGGGCGAGGTCAAGCGCGGCGCCATCGACGCTATCACCGGGAATGATGAACTTGTTGGGAATAGAGACTTCGGCTTTGAGCTCGTTCTCGGTGTCTTCCAGCCAGCGCACCCGCTCGTCGCTGATGTGTATGCCGACGGCAGCGCGATTCTCTGGTGGTGTGGCCAGCTCGGCCATGAGCAGATAGAGGTCCTGCTGCGCCTGGAGGATGATCGCTTTGGCCTTGGCGTCGGCGGTGGCGGCGCGGGCGACACCGAGCGCAGAGGTCGCCTCATCCACCGTGCCGAACGTCTCCGGTCGCGGATCGTACTTTGGCACGCGCTGCTCGCCGAGCAGGCTCGTATATCCCGTGTCACCGCCGCCTGTTGTCACTTTCGCCATAGGGCGCCTCGCGTTTTCTTGTCACATGTGCCAGATTGCTCACCGCGCGTCTCTGGCGCGATGACCCACACTCAACGGAGACTACTCCGCATTTCTCCGTAGCACTGGTATGTCCCAGTATAGCGTATCGCGGGGCGCTCTCGCACAAAAGGGCTGACTCACTGCCAGCCGCTCATCGTATGGTTGGTAGATAGAGAACACGCCTATGTGCTACCTAACTGTGGGAGAATGTCTGCTGCGATGAGTGTACGCCGGAATGGAGTGGTCAGCATGTACGAGCCTTCTCCCGCGAACAAATTCACCTTTGGCCTGTGGACAGTGGGAAACATCGGTCGCGATCCGTTTGGAGAGCCGGTACGTCCGGCGCTCACGCCAGTAGAGATCGTGCATCTGCTGGCTGAGGTCGGCGCGTGGGGCGTCAATTTCCACGATAATGACCTGGTCCCGATTGACGCGACCCCAGCCGAGCGTGATCGCATCGTGCGCGACTTCCGCGCCGCGCTGGATGCGACCGGGCTTGTCGTCCCGATGGCGACGACAAATCTGTTCACCGACCCAGCGTTCAAGGACGGCGCCTTCACCTCGAATGACGCGCGTGTCCGCGCCTACGCCTTGCAGAAGACGATGCAGGCGATAGACCTGGGTGTCGAGCTTGGCGCGAAAACCTACGTCTTCTGGGGTGGGCGCGAAGGTGTCGAAACCGATGTCGCCAAGTCGCCCTCAGAGAGCATCAAGCGCTTCCGCGACGCTATCAACTTCCTCGCCGAGTATGCGCGCGGCCAGCAGTACGATCTGCGCTTCGCGCTGGAGCCGAAGCCCAATGAGCCACGTGGCGATATGTACTTCGCTACGGTCGGCGCGATGCTTGGCTTCATCGAGACGCTCGATCATCCAGAAATGGTCGGCGTCAACCCAGAGATGGCGCATGAGCATATGGCGGGCCTGAATTTTCTGCATGCGGTGGCGCAGGCGTGGGAAGCTGGCAAACTCTTCCATATCGATCTCAACGATCAGGTGATTGGGCGCTACGATCAGGACCTGCGCTTTGGCTCGCATAATATCAAGAGCGCCTTCTTCCTGGTCAGGTATCTGGAGGATGTTGGCTATGATGGCAGCCGCCACTTCGATGCGCATGCCTATCGCACGGAAGATCTCGAGGGCGTCAAGGCTTTCGCGCGCGGCTGCATTCGCAACTATCTGATTCTGAAGGAGAAAGCGGCGCGTTTCAATGCCGACGAAGAGATTCAGGCGCTGCTGGCGGAACTCAACGCGGTGGACAGCGCCGTTGCCGCGTTCCAGGGGCCATACACCGCTGAACGGGCGACGGCGCTGAAAGCGGCCAGCTTCGACCGCAAGGCGCTGGGCGCGCGTGGCTATGGCTATGAGCGGCTCGACCAGCTCACGATTGAGTTGCTGCTCGGCGTGCGCTAAGCGGCGCCGTGAAGAAGGATGGTGAGCAGTGGCGGATACCGCGCTCTTCCTGGGTATTGATGTCTCGACGACGGGCGTGAAGGCGTTACTCGTGGATGCGCAGGGTCAGGTAGTGGCGAGCGCGACCCAGGCGCATCCCTCCTATGCGCCGCATCCGCTCTGGTCTGAGCAGCGCCCCGAAGACTGGGCCGAGGGCGCCGTGATCGCGATTCGCACGGCGCTGGCTGAGGCCGGAGCGGGTGGCGACCGCGTGGCGGCTGTTGGATTGACGGGGCAAATGCACGGCATGGTCGCGCTGGATGCGCAGGGAAACGTCGTGCGCCCGGCGATTCTCTGGAATGATCAGCGCACCGCCGCCGAGTGCGACGAGATACGCAGCCATGTCGGTCGGAGGCGGCTGATCGCTATCAGTGGCAACGACGCGCTGACTGGCTTCACTGCGCCCAAGATTCTCTGGACCCGGCGGCATGAGCCAGGCGCTTATGAACGCATTCGCCAGATCGTGCTGCCGAAAGACTACCTGCGCTATCGCTTGACAGGCGCCTATGCGATGGACAAGGCCGACGGCTCCGGCACGCTGCTCTTCGATCTGGCGCGACGCGACTGGTCAGCCGAGCTGCTGGCCACGCTGGAGATTCCGCCAGCGTGGCTGCCACCCACGTTCGAGGGGCCGCAGACAACGGGCGTCATCTGCGCAGAGGCGGCGCAGGCGACGGGGCTGCGCGAAGGCACACCGGTTATTGCCGGCGGAGGCGATCAGGCGGCTCAGGCGGTCGGCGTGGGCGCGGTCAGGCCTGGTGTGCTCGCGCTGACGCTGGGAACTTCAGGCGTGCTGTTCGCCGCCACTGATGCGCCAGTCATCGAGCCGGATGGACGGCTGCATGCATTCTGCCACGCTGTTCCTGATCGCTGGCACCTGATGGGCGTGATGTTGAGCGCCGCTGGCAGCTTCCAGTGGCTGCGTGATACGCTCGCGCCAGAGGCCAGCTTCGAGGCGCTGGTCGCCGAGGCCGCGACCGCCCCGGCTGGCAGCGATGGCCTGCTCTTTCTGCCCTATCTGACGGGCGAGCGCACCCCGTACCCCGACCCGTTGGCGCGTGGAGCATGGATCGGGTTGACGGCGCGCCATGGCCGCGCACACATGATTCGCGCGACGCTCGAAGGCGTCGCTTTCGGGCTACGCGATATGCTCGCGTTGATGCGCGCGACTGGCCTGCCGGTTCCCGATCGCGCGCGTGTCTCAGGCGGCGGGGCGCGCAGCGCGCTCTGGCGTGAGATTCTGGCCAGCGTGCTTGGCCTCGCGCTCGATCTGCCACAGGTGACGGAGGGCGCGGCCTATGGCGCGGCGCTTCTGGCGGGAGTGGGCGCTGGCGCATGGGCCGATGTTGACGCAGCGACCGATGGGCAGGTCAGCGGCCAGACCACACTGCCGGTCGCAGCGGATGTCAGCCGCTACGACGCGCTCTACGCGCACTATCACGCGCTCTATGCGACGCTTGCGCCGACGATGCACGCGCTGGCGGCATACTCCGAAGGCGACTGAATAGTTGCGATGGGTGGCGCCGTTGCGGATGGGCGAAGAGAAGGAGACAGCGATGGAGGCGGAGTTGGAGGCGGGGATGGACGTAGCGAGCGCCGACAATCTGGCGCAGCGACGCGACGAGGTGGCAGGCAAACTGGAGCGACTGCGGCACGTGATGTGGCGGCGCGGCGTGGATGCGCTTCATCTCACCACGAGTGCGAACACGGCCTGGCTGACAGCGGGCGCGGCGACGTATGTGGATGAGTCCATCGATACTGCCGCCTGCTCGCTGTTGGTAACGCCTGACGCGGCGGTTGTGTTGACGGATCCTATCGAGGAGCCACGCCTGCGCGCCGAGGAGCGCCTGGACGCGCTGGGATTCAGCATCGTTGTCGAGCCGTGGCATTCACGCGGGCATGCGCTGCGACTGCGCGCCGCTGGTAGACGACTGGCGAGCGATACCTCAGCGACATCACGCGCCAGTGTGGCGCTCAACGATGATCTCGTGGCGCTCCGCTCGCGGCTGACGGAGACTGAGCAGCAGCGCATGCGCGAGGGAGCGCGACGCGCGGCGGCGACGATGTGGGAGGCGATGCGCGCGCTCGCTCCGGGCATGACAGAGCTTGACGCGGCGGCGCTGCTCGCGGCTGCCAGCAGGCGGCGTGGCGCGACGGCGACGGTCATACTGATCGGCAGCGACGAGCGCATCGCCAACTTCCGCCACCCCCTGCCGACGGCAAAAGTTATCCAGCGCACGGCGATGCTGGTGGTGTGCTGCCGCTACCAGGGGTTGATCAGCGCGTTGACCCGCGCCGTGTATTTTGGCGAGCTGCCCGCATCGCAGCGTCAACTCGCGGCAGCGGTGGCGCGGATTGACGCGCAGGTCATCGCGGCGACCTGCGCGGGGCGCACGCTGGGCGCGATGTATGAAACCCTGCGCGCCGCCTACCAGCGCGAAGGTGAGCCTGAGGCGATTGAGCAGCACCACCAGGGAGGAACCATCGCCTACCTTGGACGCGAGACACTGGCGCGCCCTGGCTCGCCGACGCTGATCGAGGTTGGGCAGGCGTTCGCATGGAATCCGTCGTTGCGCGGAGCGAAGTCGGAAGATACCGTGTTGCTGGTGGCGGGTGGCCCGGAGGTCATCACCGCAATGGATGATTGGCCGACGCTCTCCATCGAGACGGACACTGGCGTCATCGCGCGTCCTGCCATTCTCGAAGCGCCTGAGCGCGCCTGAGCGCGAACCGCCCAGCGCGATGCCGTATACTACCGCTAGTGAATGCTCTGCGCATTCATCACAGGTCGAAGGCATTCCATGCGCGCAGACAGACTACTCGCCATCCTGCTCTTGCTGCAATCACACCGACGCCTGACCGCCGGAGAACTGGCCACGCGGCTGGAGGTGTCGCCACGTACCGTGCAGCGCGACATGCTGGCGCTGAGCGTCGCGGGGGCGCCTGTCTATGCGGCGCGCGGGGCGTGTGGTGGCTGGTCACTGATCGAGGGCTATCATACCGATCTGACGGGATTGTCGCAGGCGGAGATTCACTCGCTCACATTACTTGCTCCCGCGAAATTGCTCGATGACCTTGGGCTGCGCCAGGCCTCCACCACCGGACTTATCAAGCTGCTCGCTGGCCTGCCAGATGCGCAGCGCCGCACGGCGGAAGAACTGCGGCAGCGGGTCTATGTAGATGCGGCGGGCTGGCGTGCGACAGAGGAGGTGGCGCCAGCGTTCACCGTGGTACAGGAAGCTGTCTGGCGCGATCTGAAAGCGCAGATGACCTATCAGCGGGGCGACGGAACTGAGGTCGAGCGCGTCATCGAGCCATTGGGTCTGGTGGCGAAGGGGCGTGTCTGGTATGTGGTGGCTCAGGTGGAGGGCGAGATACGGACCTATCGGGTGAGCCGCATCCGAGCGGCGCTGCTGCTCGATGAGCCGGTGACCAGGCCGGCAGGCTTCGACCTCGCGACACACTGGGACACGGCCCAGGCGGAGTTCACCGCGTCGCTGCGACAATACCACACGCTGGCGCGGCTGAACGCAGAGCGACTACCCTTTATTCGTGCGCTGTGGCGTTTCGCGCAGTTTGACGCCATCAGCGCCCCCGACGCCACCGGGTGGGTGACTGCGGAGGTCACATTTGAGAGTCGCGAGGAAGCCTGTTTCAACATCCTTGGGTTCGGCGCCGCTGCCGAGGCGCTGGAGCCACAGGAGTTGCGCGATCTGGTGAGCCAGCGAGCCGCGCAAGCCGCACAGCGCCACCAACCCGCCCAACAGCCGCCAGCGCAGCCTGGCGGCCCGGCGAGCACGCCACAGCCAGCGACGCGGATGTCTCCATCCTCTAGCTGAGGTGATCGGCCTCGCGCCTGAGCGTCTCGATGGGAGTGAGGTCAGGCCAGGTCGCAAACGCTTCGGCGGGCATCGCGCGAGCGCCCGCAAGGAACAGGTCTATCGCCGCGCTATTCTGCTCTGGCGAGGGCAGCGGGTCGCCACGGTGATACAGCCCGGTGAAGCCATCCACCATCGCCCAGTAGAGTTCCATCAGCGCATAGGGTCTGGCATACGCTGGGAATTCACCCATCGCTATGCCTTGATTCATCAGCGCCATCAGCGGATTGACCACCGACTCGCGAAGCGTGACCCGCAGCGCACGAATATTCTCGCGTGGCAGGTGTTGCATGGCGTCGCGCTGTATCGCCTGATATTCGCCCGCCTGGCCCGACCAGAAGAAGATCGCCAGTGTCTGTAAACGCTCGCGGAAGGTCTTGCCCTGAGCGATGGCATGGGTCATCTCATGGCGCAGATTCCTGAACCATTCCTCGAGGACGGCGTGGTAGAGACCCTCTTTGCTGCCGAAATGGTGATAGAGCGTTGGCTGTGTGACGCCTGCGGCGATACAGATCTGCCGGGTTGAAACCGATGCGAAGCCTTGCTGCGTGAAGAGCCGCATTCCTTCGCGCAACAGGCGTCTGCGGGCGCCATGCTCGCCTGACCCCGTTGCATCGGGAGGGGCTAGCTCGGCGCTGGTAGCTTGCTCGACAGAATGATTCATGCTATCTCTTCACCAATACGCGCCCTGCCGCCGCTGAGCGCCTTCGACGACGCGCATAGCCTCAAGGACTCTATGAGGACTCTATTATATGCCAATGAGAACATACCGCCTGGATGAGCATACTCGCCACCTCACGCGCAGGGCTATCGCAACGATCGCGCGATGTCACGGCAAGCGCAGCTACGCGCCAGAGAAGCGCAGTCGCCGAAGACGTGTCAGCCACCAGCCTCGCTGTCTTTGGACGGACCAGCCGCTTGGCACATTCAGCAAGCTTGCGGCGTAATCTTCACTGATCTTGGTGCAAATGTTTCATTTAAGAAACGGATGATTTTCAATCGATGACTGCGCCCGCTTGGTAGTAAGTATTATGTCATTTATCTACAAACCACCCTTTGCGTAGTATTCATATAGATAACATAATGTATCACCGTGCGGTCGCTACTCTGTATTACCGCTAGGTTGCTCAGCGCGCGACATGCCAGCGATCTTAGCACGGTTGCTTAGGCGCCGAGACGGCGGAGACGGATGCAGGTGAAAGCGGTGTGGAAACGTTTGATCGACAAGACAACGAAAAGACAGCGAAAAGATGGAGAAAGGGCGGTGAGGGCGATGCATGTGGCGCCGCAGGGATGCCCATCGTCCAGGCGCGGGGCATGTGATGAGCGCCAGATGGAGGGGAATGCGGCGCAGGTTTGACGTGTGGTCTACACGCGCCATATAGTGTTTCCATAATACCGCTTGTGCGGTCAACAAGCCGTCCACCTGGGAACAGGCGCGCCTCCAGCGCCTGATGCGTTTGGCTTTCGCCAGCCTCTACGAGAGGCTGGCGCCCGATACGATGCTGTCTCGTAGCGCCAAACCTGTAGTGCGGCCACTCTGCTCTGCCATAGCAGCGCACAGGCTCTCTGCTGTGTGTCGAACATCCCTCACCCGCGCACAGCGCTCTGCTCTGCCCATGCGAGTTCCAATTTGGCAGCGCTGATGCACCAAAGGACATCTCATCGTCCACCCGCATCCGTGTATGCGCTACCTATCCCAGAGGAGGTCGGCAGTGATTCCAGACAACTTCACGTACCTCGCTCCCACGACTCTGCCTGAGGTGTGGGAACTCTTGCATGATCACCCCAATGAGGCAAAGGTATTGGCAGGAGGCCAGAGCCTGATTCCGCTGATGAAGTTTCGACTCGCTGCGCCCGCGTACCTGATCGATCTGCACAAAGTTCCCGGATTGGAAACGCTCGAAGAGCGCGATGGCGTGCTGGTGATTGGCGCGATGGCGCGTGAGTCCGCGCTGGAACGGTCAGCGCTGATCCAGCGCCGCTACGCGGGCATCCATGACACCAGCGTCGTGGTCGCCGACCCGTTGGTGCGCAACTGGGCGACACTGGGCGGCAACCTGGCGCACGCTGATCCCGCGAACGACCACCCGGCGATGATGCTCGCGCTGCGTGCGCGTGTGGTGGCGCAGAGTCCGCGAGGTCGGCGCGAGCTCTCGGTCGACGACTTCCTCGTGGACACGATGGAGACTGCCCTGGAGCCAGACGAACTCTTGATCGAGATTCGTGTGCCGCAGCCAGCGCCGGGCAGTGGATCATCCTATATGAAGCTCGAACGCAAAGTTGGCGACTACGCCATCGCCGCAGTTGGCGTACAGGTGCGATTGGACGGCGCCGTCTGCGTCCAGGCTGGTATTGGACTCACCAATGTCGGACCGAAGGCGCTGCGTGCGACGCAGGCCGAGGCGTTCCTGGTGGGGAAGCCGCTCAGCGAGGAGGCGATGCGCGAAGCGGCGCGGCTGGCGGCGCAAGCGGCTGAGCCGGTCACCGATCTGCGTGGCCCAGAGGAGTACAAGCGTGCTGTGGTTCGCACGCTCACGGTTCGGGCGCTCCAGGCGGCGGCCCGACGCGCGACGGCAGTGGCCTGATTGTCAGGAGGCGCACGATGACCCAGCATGTCACAATGACGCTCAACGGCCAGCCAGTGGAAGCGGACATCGAGCCGCGCTTGCTTCTGGTGCACTTCATCCGCGAGGTCGCCAATCTGACCGGGACGCATATTGGCTGTGATACGACGAGCTGTGGCGCTTGCACGGTGCAGATCAATGGTGTCCCATCCAAGTCATGTACGCTGTTCGCCGTGCAGATGGACGGGGCCGAGATTCGCACCGTCGAAGGGCTTGAGCAGAACGACAAGTTGCACCCCATACAGGAAGGCTTTTTCGAGGAGCATGGCTTGCAGTGTGGCTACTGCACGCCGGGCATGATGTTGACGGCGGAAGCGTTCCTGCGGGAGCATCCTGATCCGACAGATGAAGAGATTCGGAGCGCCATCTCTGGCAATCTCTGCCGCTGCACGGGCTATGTCAACATCGTGAAAGCAATTCAATATGCCGCAAAGAGTATGCGTGAGGCGCAGGCCGCGCCCGCCGCGCCAGCGGAGGTGACACTATGACTGCCGGAACAACGCCTATTCGCGGAATGGGCCACAGCGTCAAGCGGAAAGAAGACCCTCGGTTCCTGCGCGGCAAGGGCAACTACATCGACGACATCAAGTTGCCGGGCATGCTCTATATGGATATCGTGCGCAGCCCCTACGCGCACGCCATGATCACGCGCATTGACGCCAGCAAGGCGTTGGCGCTGCCGGGCGTGCTGGCCGTCGTCACCGGCAAAGACCTCGACGCCGCCGGTCTGGCGTGGATGCCTACCCTGATGGGCGACAAACAGATGGTGTTGCCAGTAGACCGGGTGGTCTATCAGGCGCAAGAGGTCGCCGCTGTCATCGCCACAGAGCGCTATATCGCCGCCGATGCGATCACGCTGGTCGAAGTGGAGTATGAGCCGCTGCCGCCGGTCATGGACCCATTCAAGGCGCTCGAACCCGATGCGCCGCTGGTGCGCCCTGACCGCGAGCAGAAGACCAATCACATCTGGCATTGGGAGGCTGGCGACGCTGCGCGCACCGATGCGATTTTTGACCAGGCTGAAGTCGTCGTCAAGCAGGACCTCTACATCCCACGCATCCACGTCTCATCGATCGAGACCTGTGGCTGCATCGCATCGTTCGACAAAATCGCAGGCAAGCTCACGGTGTATATGACCACGCAGGCGCCTCACGCTATTCGCACGGTCTTCTCGCTGGTGACGGGCATCCCAGAGAACAAGATTCGCATCATCTCGCCTGACATTGGTGGTGGGTTTGGCGGCAAAGTTCCGGTCTACCCTGGCTATGTCATCGCCAGCGTCGCCTCACTGCAGACGGGCCATCCGGTGAAGTGGATCGAGGACCGCTCCGAGAACCTGCAAGCCGATAGCTTTGCGCGTGACTATCACATCAGCGCTGAGCTTGCCGCCACGAAAGATGGCAAGATGCAGGCGTTGCGCGTCAAGACGCTTGCCGACCACGGCGCGTTCGACGCCGCAGCCAATCCATCGAAGTTCCCCGCAGGCATGTTCAGCATCATCACTGGCTCGTATACGCTGGACGCCGCGCATGTGGAAGTGGACGGCGTGTACACAAACAAGCCCTCTGGTGGCGTCGCCTACCGCTGCTCGTTCCGTGTCACCGAGGCTGTGCACACCATCGAGCGCATGGTAGACACGCTCGCCCAGCAGCTCCAGCTCGATCCGGCGGATGTGCGCATGAAGAACTTCATACAGCCGGAGGCGTTCCCCTACAAGTCGCCGACGGGCTGGGAGTATGATAGCGGCAACTATCCAGCGGCGCTCCAGAAGGCGATGGAGAAGATCGGCTATGCGGACCTGCGCCGCGAGCAGGCCGAGAAGCGCGCGCGTGGCGAATTGATGGGTATCGGCCTCTCGACCTTCACCGAGATTGTGGGAGCAGGGCCATCGCACACCTTCGACATCCTGGGTATCAAGATGTTCGATAGCTGCGAGATTCGCGTGCATCCCACAGGATCGGTGATCGCGCGCATCGGCGTACAGACGCAGGGGCAGGGCCACGAGACCACCTTCGCGCAGATCGTTGCCGAGGAGCTTGGCCTGCCGGTAGAGGACATCACCATCGAGCACGGCGATACGGATACAGCGCCCTATGGGCTGGGCACCTATGCCAGTCGCAGCACGCCCACAGCCGGAGCCGCGACCGCTGTCGCCGCGCGCAAGATTCGCGAGAAGGCCAAGAAGATCGCCGCGCACCTGCTCGAAGCCAATGTGGACGATCTCGAATGGCAGGATTACAAGTTCCAGGTCAAAGGCTCGCCAGGTCGCTCGGTGACGATGAAGGAGGTCGCCTTCGCCGCGTACACCAACTTCCCCAGTGACATCGAGGCGGGGCTGGAGGCGGTGGACTACTACGACCCACCCAACCTGACCTTCCCCTTCGGGGCCTACATCTGCGTCGTGGACATCGATCGCGGCACAGGCATGGTAAAAATTCGCCGATTCGTCGCGGTGGATGACTGTGGCACTATCATCAATCCGATGATCGTGGATGGTCAGATTCATGGCGGGTTGACGATGGGCATGGCTCCGGCGCTGCTGGAGGCCATCACCTACGACGAGAACGGCAATATGCAGCAAGGCACCCTCATGGAGTACCTGCTGCCGACGGCGATGGAGACACCTGTGTGGGAGACGGACAAGACGATTACGCCTTCGCCACATCATCCCTTCGGCGCAAAAGGTGTGGGCGAGTCGGCGACCGTCGGCGCGCCGCCCGCCATCGCAAACGCTGTGGTAGATGCGCTCAGCCACCTGGGCGTCACGCACATTGACATTCCCATCACGCCGTGGAAGGTCTACGCGATTCTGGAGGCGCACGGCGCTGCGGAGATTTAACGATGCACTTTGATGGAACACAACAGATCAAAGCTCCGTTGGCGAAGGTCTGGCAGTTTGTGCTGGATCCGAACAAGGTCGCTGAGTGCGCGCCGGGCTTCAAGTCGATGGAAATTCTGGGGCCAGACCATTTCAAGCCGACACTCTCTGTCGGCATCGGCGCCGTCAAGGCCACCTTCACACTCGATGTGCAACTGGAGGATGTGCACGCGTCAGATCATGCGGCGATGCGCGGGCGTGGCTCTGCGGCGGGTAGCGCAATTGATATGAAAGCCGCGATGGATCTGACTGCGCTCTCGGAGGCAGAGACGCAAATGGACTGGACGGCTGATGTCAACGTGAGTGGCACACTTGCCAGCGTTGGCGCACGGCTGCTCGAAGGCACGGCCCACCGGCTCACGACGAAGTTCTTCGATTGCTTCCGCCAGAAGCTCGAGGCGCCAGACGAATCCACAGCGACAGTGACGACTGAGGACTCTGGGGCCTCGCGAACCTGAGTGTTCTTGCACGCGGCAGTCTGCGGTAGCAAATGGAGAGGGTGGCCAGATGCGAGAGGATATCCTTGCTCAGGCGCAGCAGTTACGCGCAGAGGGTCGCGCCTTCGCTCTGGCGACTGTCGTGGCGGCGCGCCAGCCAACGTCAGGAACGCCGGGCGCGCGGGCGATCATTTTGCCAGATGGTCGCCTGGAGGGGTGGGTTGGCGGACACTGCGCGCAACCCGCCGTCACACGTCAAGGGCTGGCGGCGCTGGCGGACGGCCTCGCGCGCCTGGTCGTTCTCAGCCCGCAGGCGTCTGAGCCTGGCGCCGCGCGCGATGGCATCGTGGAGGTCCCTATGCTGTGCGGCAGTCAGGGCGAGCTTCAGGTGTTCGTTGAGCCGTTCCTGCCACGGCCCACCGTTGTCGTGATCGGCGCGTCAGTCGTGGCGCGCGCGCTCGTGCGGCTGGCGACCGTGCTGGATTTCGAGGTGTGGGCATGCGATCCGCTGGCGGATATGGCGACATTTCCTGATGCGGATCGACTCACGCCGACACTCGATGCGTTGGCGCCTCAACTGAGCGAGCGCAGCTACGTCATCGTCGCGACGATTGGTGAGTATGACGAGGAGGCGGCGCTGGCCGCATTAGAAAGCCCCGCCAGCTACGTCGGCCTCGTCGCCAGCAACAAACGGTTGGCGACGGTGCAGGCGTATTTGACCGAGCACGGTATGGAGCCAGCGCGCGCCGCTCGCCTGAAGCGCCCCAAGGGCCTGCCCGGCTTTGTCATCAAGCCAGAAGAGATCGCCTTTAGCGTCATGGCGGAGTTGATCGAGGCGCGCCGCCAGCGCATAGGCCTGGACGCAGGCGCGCCAGCCGAGCAGCCAGAGCGCGCCGAAGCGATTGACCCCATCTGTGGCATGACTGTAGATATCGCCACGGCGCGCTATACCTCGCAACGCGACGGTGAGACATACTATTTCTGCTGCGCCGGATGCAAAGCGACCTTTGAGAAGCAATCTGACACGGCCCGGCGCACATAAGCGCGCCTGGCTGGCGCGCAAAAATATGCGCAGCGCGAATCGTCCTTCAGCGGATCGGTCTCCACACGATAGACGCTGTGCGAGCCACTATGTGGAACATTCAGTTCCAGGCGCGCTGCGCCACTGTTCGGCGTCAGGTGGTCGGAATCCCGGACACAGCAGGCGGTGGTAGCCAGGGGAGCGGAGATGGCGCATGAACTTCGGGTGACGCTCGAGATCGGTCCGAAAGGCAAGAAGGTGGCGGCAGTGGCGCCGGACTGGCCTGGCCTGGAGCGTGGCGCGAAGACCGGAGAGGCAGCGCTTGAAAGATTGGAAGCCTACCTTCCTCGCTACGCGCAGGTGGCGAAGCTGGCTGGGATGGCTGCAGACTTTGCGGCCATCACCACTGTCGCCGTGGTCGAGCGCTATCCAGGCACAGGCTCAACCGACTTCTGGGGCATCTCGTACGCGTTTTCAGACATCGATAAGCAAGACCTCTCGAGCGAAGAACTGGAACGTGAGCTGGCCCTGATGCAGGCGTGCTGGGCGTTTTTCGACGACGTGCGTTGGCGGGTGTCGGCTGACATGCGGAAGGGTCCGCGAGGGGGAGGACGTGATCGGGATCACATCGTCGGTCACACGATGCGCGTGGAGCAAGAGTGGGCAGGGAAGGTCGGGACGCCCACACCCAAAGATGCGCTGCTGATCGACGAGGACTTGCAAGCGTACCGTGACGCCTATTGCGACGCCATTCGGGCGTTCCATACTGAGGGCAAGATGGCCCGAACCTGGCCGCTCCGCTATCTGATTCGGCACACCGCGTATCACACGCTGGATCACGCCTGGGAAATGGAAGACAAAGACCTGGCGACCGTCGGAGCCAGATAGGGACCCGAGTACGATGTGGTTCTCGTTTTTGGGGAGAATCTGGCAGACGCGCATTGTTGCACGCGCGCAAAAATACGCGTAGCGCGATACTCCCTTCAGCGGGTCAGTCTCCATGCGATAGTCGCTGTGCGAGCCACGCCCCGCTGGAGGATTTAACGATGTGGAATATTCAGTTCCAGGCGCGTTGCGCAAATGTTCGGTCGAAACTCTCCGCGCTGTCTGCGCGTGAAGCCGCCTACGCAATCGAGTCTGCGCTCAGTGTTGCGCTGTTGGAACTCAGCGATGAGGTTTCCGTGGAACATGTCTGGGTCGAAGTTGAAGATCAGGACGCTGACGACGAGAGTCTGCGCGCGGTCTGCGCTGCGGATGCGACGCGCGCGGTAAACTAGCGCCACCGTGCGCGCAACAGAGGCGAGGCGGAGGGGCACTTGCGGTGATGGTGTCATGACACGACGCCGATGCGATGCGATGTCTGCCACGCGCGGCCGCCCTGCGGGTCCCCCGGCATCGCCGCTCGGCGCCTTCATCGTCGAGCGGCTACAGCGGCGCCTCACGCGCACGGAACTAGCAGCGCGTCTGCGCATCTCTCCCAGCGCGCTCTCGCGCCTGCTCAGCGGCAAGACTCGCTGGACACGAGTGACGCCGCTCGCCATCGCTGATGCGCTTGAACTGAGTGACGCCGACCGCGCCTACTTTAGCGAGTTATGCGCGCTGCGACCACTACATGGGCGGCGGCTAGACGGGCAGTCCACAGCGCCCGCGCCGCGCAAGACTGCCGGGCGACCAGCGCGTGATGCTGTTAGCGCGGCCGGCAAGCTGGTCGAGCCGCTCCTACGCGAGCGCGGCATGACACGCAGTGCGCTGGCGCATGCGCTGGGAGTCAAAGAATCAACTGTGACACGCATGATGAACGGCAAGCATGGCTGTAGCTATGCGATCAGCGCACAAGGCATCAGCGATGCGCTTCAACTCGATGGGGTCACGCGGCGCACGTTTTTGCGTCAGGCATTGGGGCTAGGCGTATTTGCGCTGGCGAGCGGACAATCTGCGCCCGCGATGCTGCGCTATCGTACAATCGATCTGGCAGCATTCGATGCAGACGTAGCGGGTGTACAGCGTCTGCTCGACAATGGCCGCGCTGCCGAGGGGCTGGCTCGTTCACGCGAACTCTATCACACGATTCTGACCGCGCCGTTCCCGCGTACACACCAGGCGGCGGCGGCGCGGCGCATTGAGGCGGCGCTCATGCTGGGGCGCGCTCAGGAAGCCACTCTCGCGTGGGGCGGCGAACGTACCGGAGCGGCGGTTCAGACCTACAATCACATCGATCGCGAGATTCTGAGCATGTTCCCGATTGGTCACTTCGCCCGCTACTACGCCCGCGTCAATGAGCGGCGCGCGCCGCACTACCGCGAACTAGAGGACTACGACGAGAGTATTCGCCAATTCACCCAGGCGATTGAACTCTTCATGCCCTTTCTCGATGATCTCGACTTGCTGGCCACGCTCTATCGCAATCGCGCCCACGTCTGGGCTGTACAAGGGATGGAGCGCGAGTGGCGCAGAGACATTGATAGCGCGGCGCGCGTGGCAAGTCGGGCATCGGGCGCGGCGCGTAGCCGACTCGAGGGCCTCATCATGTATAGCGAGGCTGAAGGATACAAGCGTCTCGCCGGGAGTGTCCCTGCGCACAACCGCAGACGACAGATGGCATATGTGCAGGCCGCGTTGAGCAGCTTCACCGCTGCCCGCGCGATGACCCAGAACGAAGGCCCGGCGCACACCATCTTGCTCGATGTCTCGCAGGCGCAAACGCATGTATGGATCGACGCGGATGAGTCGGCGCGTCAGGCGTGGGCAGCGCGCGAAAGAGCATCCTCTATCTTCCCATCGCTGCTGCGCAAAATTGATCTGACCATCGCGAACGCCGCTGCAATGGGCGCTCGTCGCGCGTAAGCCGATGGTCCTCTTGCCGCATCTCGGCATTCTTGCTACAGTATGCGCAAATGTGGCGACGCGAGCGACCGCGCCGCCTACCGCATATGCCTGGGGGGAACACCTGATGCGCGATCTGCATGTTGATGGAGAGTACCTGCGCGACTTCAATGCTGCGAGTAAACAGTGGGCATGGGCAAGCTGGCACGAGCTACAGGCGACACAAGACCTGACTGCGCAGCGCTTGCTCAATCAGGTCTTTGGGCGTGAGGATGAACCACCCTCAGCCGAGAGCGCCATCGACGGAGAGCGCTAGCGTCTCTGTGTAGTTGAGGGGGTGGCGCACAGCAGGCGACTGGAGCGCTCCTGCTCTCCAGTCGCACATGGTCCAGAATAGCTCACGCACGCCTGCTCACGAGCGGCGTGTCGTAGCGCCTTGTGCCTTCTGTGCCTGCGTTCCACCATTCTGCATGCCGGGATGCAGAATCACCTTTGTGTAGCCTTCGATGCGCTTGTCGAACTTCTCATAGGCCTGCGGCGCCTGGTCGAGTGGTATTTCGTGCGAGACGACGAAGCTCGGCTTGGCGCGGCCCGCGATGATCAAGTCGCGCAACTGGCGATTGTAGCGTTTGACGTTACACTGGCCTGTCCCTATGCGCAGGCCCTTCTCGAACATCTTGCCGATCGCGACCATCAGCAAGCCTTGCTTGGCGCTCGCATCTGGCGCGCCGGGGTCAGAAGGCACATAGAGTCCGGGGACACCAAGCATGCCCGTCGGGCGCACTGAGTGAATAAGCGCATTGAGCACTGTAGCTGGCTCCTCTTTCTGTGCGCCCTTTGTCACCGCCTGATAGCCAACGGCATCTACACCCTTGTCAGCTCCCTCGCCGTTTGTCTGATCCTGGATCTGCTTGATGGGGTCGCCCTGGTCAAAGTTGATCGGAATGGCTCCAATCTCCTTTGCCTTGTCGAGCCGCTCCTTGATGCGGTCAACCACGAAGACGCGCGAGGCCCCGCGCAGCAGCGCGGAGTACGCCGCCATCAGGCCGACAGGGCCAGCGCCATAGACCGCGACTGTCTCACCAGGGCTGACCTGCGCCAGCTCGCAGCCATGATAGCCCGTCGGAAAGATGTCCGCGAGCAAGGCGAAATCAGCCTCATGCTCCTTCCCTGGTGGCAGAAGGAGGCAATTGTAGTCGGCGAAGGGAACACGCAGAAACTCGGCTTGGCCACCCGTGTATGGCCCCATCGAAACGTAGCCATACGCGCCGCCAGCGAAGCCGGGGTTGACCGTCAGGCAGAATCCCGAATACCCAGCGAGGCAGTTCTTGCAGAAGCCGCAAGCGACATTGAAGGGCATGACCACTCGGTCGCCCTTCTTGATGGAGACGACGCCTGGCCCTACTTCCTCGACGATGCCCATATTCTCGTGGCCGAAGACAATGCCAGCCTGCGCGCTGGTGCGCCCTTCATACATGTGCAGGTCTGAACCGCAGATGGCCGAGGAGGTAACCCTGACAAGGACATCATTGGGATCCCGCAGCTTCGGGTCAGGCACAGTCTCGACCGCGACTTTAAACGGCTCCTTATACACAACTGCTTTCATCGTTGTCCTCCTGAGTCTAGCAAACATCGCTACAGTGGCGCCATCATGGCGTCTCGCAGGCCGTGTCATCTGGGATGCGAGGGTCAATCTCGGCTCAGTAGCGCCTCCTTCATTCGTCTATTCGTCCTTGCCTGCCCTGCGCAGGCCCGCGCATGCAGTGGTCTTATGCCCGCAACGACTATGCCATTCGCAGGGTGTGGGCGCTTAGAAAGATGGGCGCCGACTTGCATTGAGCGCTGCTCGCTGGTATGTTTGGCCGTGGCAATGTAGGGTTGTGTCGTGCCTTGGCGTAAGTTGGTAGCCTTTGACTATAGGCAAAATTGCGCCCGACGCCGCTCTATGAGTAGTTTGTCGGCAGACGACCAGCGGTGATATACGCCATCATGCACGATGGAAGGGAACAGCTGTGACAGACGTGGACGATAGACACAGAACGCACGACATCGCCTATACGCGCCTGGTTCGCAGCCTGCCCTCCACCGCGCCTTTTGTCGGCCCAGAGGCGCTCGAACGCGCGAGTGGGCGGCCATTCACGCTGCGACTGGGAGCGAATGAGAGCGCCTTTGGCCCCAGCCCGCGCGCCATCGCGGCCATGCGCGACGCCGTGGCGCAGGTCGCCTGGTACGCTGACCCTGAATCATTCGACTCGCGCGCAGCCATCGCCGCATACACCGGCGTGAGCGCCGAGCATATTGGGATGGGCGCAGGCATTGACGATCTGCTGGGACAGGTGACGCGGATATTCCTGGAGCCAGGGAGCCACGTCGTCACTTCGCTTGGCTCGTATCCGACATTCGGGTTTCATGTCGCGGGCTTCGGCGGCATATGTGAGCGTGTCCCCTATCAGCATGATCGGAACGATCTGGAGGGCCTCGCGCTGGCCGCGCAGCGCACGCAGGCTAGCCTTGTCTACCTGGCTAACCCCGATAATCCGACTGGCTCATGGTATACCAACGCCGAGATTGGCGCATTCCGCGATGCGCTGCCGGAGCAGAGTGTGCTTCTGCTCGACGAAGCCTACATGGAGTTCGCGCCTGAACAGCCGCAGGCCCAACTGGACGCGGATGATCTGCGAATCGTGCGCTTCCGCACCTTCTCAAAAGCCTATGGCATGGCCGGGGCGCGCATCGGCTATCTCATCGCGACCCCCGCGACTGTTCGCGCGCTCGACAAGATACGGCTCCATTTTGGCGTCAACATCGTCGCGCACGCTGGCGCGCAGGCCGCGCTTGCCGATCAGATGTATCTGGCGAGCGTCGTCGCCGAGGTGGCGCGTGGGCGCGAGGAATATGTCGCGCTGGCGCAAGACCTGGGGTTGGCCGTCCTGCCATCAGCCACCAACTTCGTTACCATCGATGTTGGCGGCGCTGAACGCGCACGCGCCACCGTCGCAGCCCTCGCCGACGCTGGCGCCTTTATTCGCATGCCAGGCGCGCCACCACTCGACCGCTGCATTCGCATCACGGTCGGCTCCGCGAGCGAACGCAGCGCGTTTTCGCGCTGCTTCCGCGAACTCTGGCCAAAGTTGGCGGCTGGCTGAGTGAGCGCGCGCCGATGGCTGCGATGGCAGCCTGCAACGTTACGATGTGTGACAGAACCGTGGCGTGGACACCTGCGCCACGCCCCACTGACCCACACAGACCACATGGACAGGAATGCGCAACATGCGAGAGAACCTGGCTGGCAAGACCATCCTTATCACTGGCGCGACCAACGGCATCGGCTACATCGCCGCCCATGCGCTTGCCGAGATGGGCGCAACAACGGTGATCGTTGGTCGCAACGCAGATCGCGCGCAAGCCAGCGTCGCGACAATCCAGCGCGAGACGGGCAATACCGACGTTCATGCGCTGACCGCCGACCTTTCATCGCAAGCAGAAGTGCGCGCGCTCGCCGCAACATTCCAGGCGCAGTATCCACGCCTCGACGTGCTGCTCAATAACGCAGGCGCGATCTTCATGAGCCGCCAGACGACGGTGGATGGCTATGAGCGCACGTTCGCGCTCAATCACCTTGCGCCATTTCTGCTCACCCATCTGCTCCTCGACCGGCTCAAAGCCGACGCGCCAGCCCGTGTCGTGACGGTCGCCTCGATGGCGCATGCAGGCCATACGATAGACTGCGACGATGTGAACCAGACAGCGCGCGGCTACAGCGCCTGGCGCGTGTACGGCGAGAGCAAACTCGCCAATGTCATGTTCACCTACGCGCTCGCGCGGCGTCTCGAAGGGACCAACGTGACAGCGAATACGCTGCATCCCGGCTTTGTCGCTACCGGCTTCGCCAAAAACAATGGCGCGTTGTGGCAGCTTGCGATGACCCTTGCCCGACCATTTGCGATCAGCCCTGAGCAGGGCGCGCAGACCAGCATCTACCTGGCCTCGTCGCCAGATGTGGCCATAGTCTCCGGGCGCTACTTCGTGAAGCGGCAGCCTGCGAAATCCTCGGCTGCATCGTATGATATCGCTGCGCAGGAGCAACTCTGGACCCTGAGCGAGCAGATGACGGGCGTCACAGTATAGGCGGCGCCGGTCTGCGCCGTCCAAGGCCGCTTCAGCTCACCCCATCGCCGCCGTCGAAAACGGGGCCTGTCGGCTCGATACCAGCGACGCCCACAACCTCACGCCAGGCCTCGAATCCTGCCTGAAAGGCGACAACACCTGCCTCTGGCAAAACAATTTCCAGCGCTTCCAACACCTCTTCGGCGCTTGCGCCGTGCTGCATCGCCGCGCGGATGTGGCTTTGCAGATGCCCCTTACCCGCGCGCATGGCCGTCAGTGTGGCGCAGAAGAGTAGCTCTTTGGTCTTGCGGTCGAGCAGACGTGGCCGCGTGTAGACCGCGCCGACAAGCTGATCGGCGGCCTTCAGCACATCGAAATCCGCCTCGGCCATTCCCTTGTGATAGCTCAGCACGTAGCCGCGTCGCTGCGCCATGTCGTCAATGTACGCTTGCTTCTCTTCCTGCGTCGTCATGAGTGCGCTCTCTCTCCATCTGGTCAACGCGAGGGTAACTCGTACCCCCGCTCCTCACTATCGCTACAGAGTATGGCGCTTTGATCGTCCGTGACTCAAATGTCTGTCCCTGTCTGTAGTTGTCGGCTATAGGAAAATTGCCCTTTACGCCGCGCCCGTGTGGTTGTATCCTTTCTCTCGGATAGGTTCGGCTCTGCTCGGCTCTATCAGGCCGCTTTCGTGCTCACGGGAGGAACGCTGCCATCAGTCGGCTTGTCATCATCGCAGGAAATCACAGCATGCTTGTGACGCAACTCGCTCGGGGGAGTCGCGAGGGCCGCTATGCCCTCGCCTACAAGTTCTTTGATAGGTGGCGCTTCGTCACCGACGTTGACACCGATGAATTACTCACCTGGAAGACCCAGGAGGAGGCGCTCATCATTGGCGAGGCCTGGCGTCAAGCCTGGGAAACCATCCGACTGCCGCAGCCGGAGCCACACTCTTATAGCGCGCAGCGCCGCGCCAGCCACGCATGATCGCACGCATCTCGCAGGCGCAAGCTGACGATGCGGCGGCCCAGGCCGCCAGCTTTTGGCCGGAGCTAGGGCGCCGCTGGCCCTGGACACGCGCCGCGCAGGTCGCGCCAGTGTATCAGCAGGTGGGCGAGCAGATTGTGGCGTTGCTGCGCGCGTTCCCCGCTATCCAGTGGTCAAACCAGGCGCGCTGGTATCGTCGAGAGGTGCGCGAAACGCCTGCCATTATCGCGCTCACCCCTGATGCGCTGCGCATCGAGGCCAGAAACGTCTCTCCGGGCGCTGGCGCAGAAGCGCTGGATGGCAAGCAGGTTCTCTCACTGATCTACCTGATCGAAGAGCAAGCGCCTACGCCAACCGAGCCGCCCGTCGCCAAGACACTGCTCGCCTCCACTGCGACCGATGCGCCCTATTACACCGCCCAGCTCGCACATGAACTGCTAAACTGCTTCTGTTACTCGGCATGGGATGGCCACACTGTGCGCAACGGGCTTCGCCAGACCAGTGGCGCAGCGCAGCCAAGCGATGATTACGGCGCGGCGCTGAACGATCTGCTGCTGGATGCGATGCTGGTTCACTACCTGCCCGCCGCGACAACGCTGCAATCTTCTGATCTCGTTGATGGCGCGCAGGGGCCATACTGGCGTCTGGTGAAGACACTCTCCGCCCGGCTGCGTGGGGTCCCGGCGCTGCCCGCGCTCTTCAGCGGCGCGTCCACCGCGCAGGAACGATTCGAGCAGGGGCTGGCGCTGGCGCTCGATACGCCGGAGGCCGCGCGCAAGCTCGATACGCTCACCGCCGCCCACGACTGGGCCGGGCTGCGGCAAATCCTGGGCGACGAGACTTAGCCAGACGCGAGCGCCACGCGCAACCCCGCATGCGTATGCCGCCCACTTGCGCGCGCCCATGCACGCAACGCGCTGCCACGTGGGCTTACGTCTGCCGCCAGATTCACGAGACGCCCCAATTCAGGCGTATCTGTCAACTGCGACGGGTCGATGTCGCTGAGCGCAGCGATCAACGTCTGGCGAGCGCTATAGACATCGCCCAGATCAGCCGCGCCAGGCAATTGCGCTGGCGCATACGGTTGAGCGCCCAGTGTGAGCGCCAGACCCTCTGGCGTCAGCAGGTCGCGCAGATGACTGGCCTTCTCGACGCCCGCCATCTCGGACCGCGCCAATGCGCGCGCCTCACTCGACGAATCAATGGCATAGCGGGCAGGCAGCGGACAGTAGCGCACCCGCTCGGCGAACGGGTGATTCTGGGGTTGGCTGAGCAGCGCACGCAGGTCAGCCTCGGCGCTGCCCGCGCGTGGCGCGACAACCAGTTCAGCCTCGCTAAATAACTCTCGCAGCGCAGCATCGCGATCGGAGTAATAGTGTGGGTCAAAGATCTGCACGATCTTGTCGAAGCCCACGATCAGCACAATCTCCGCGTCCGCCGAGAGCAGCGCATGCGCCGCGCGCGCCTGTTCGACATACAGCCCACCTTCAAGCAGCAGCAATCCATCGCCTGCCGCTTGCGCATACAGCGTCGCCTCAGTCAGCCGATCGGCCAGTGACGCGCGCTCCACATACTCCTTATCCACTGTGACCAACGTCGCCACCCAGCAGAGCGCATCGAGTCTGGCAACCTGCCGCGCCGCCTCGGCCAGCGCCACGTGGGCGCGCGTAAGCGGATTCATCGAGGAGGCAAGCAGTCCCACGCGCCGCGCCGCAGGCAGATGATTGGCGCCTGCGAGAACCAGGCTGGGGCCAGCGCGCTGCGTGCGCACGAGCGCCAGATGCCGCGCCATCCGCACGGCCACAGCCGCTGTGTCAAACGCTTGAATTGCTGATTGGAAGCGGCGCTCGTACTCTATCTCATCCATGGCGTCGGCCTGATCCATGGCACAAGCCGCCTTTCACGCATGTAGCTCAATCCCCTGGGCCAGGAAAGACGCTGGGCACGCCTACTACAGCGCATGATACAATCCGTGGCGCAGGACATGCAGCCACGTTGTAGTGCGGAGGCTTGCGCCATGGGGACCAGAACGCATCAGCAGATCATCGCGGCATGGGACGCGGCCGCTGGTCAGATGAGCGCCTTCGGCGAAGAGGGCGCCGACCGTGGATGCGCACGTGCCGAGCTTCGTTGCGCTGCATGCGCGGAGGCCAGAGACGCCGTGAACGATGAGACGGTGGGTGCGGCGCAAGTGAATGCAGGCCGCGTCGGAGCGATCATCCTTGCCGCCGGGCGCTCGTCACGCATGGGCGCGCACAAACTGCTACTGCCGCTCAACGGCAAGCCGCTGCTCGCGTGGAGCGTCGCCGCCGTCAGCGCCAGCTCTGCGCGCCCCATTATCGTCACGCTTGGTCGCGCGGCTGATGAGGTAGCCGCCACGCTGTCTCCTGGCCCGTATACGACCGTGGTGAATCCTCAGTTCGCCGAGGGGATGGGAACATCGCTCGCGCTTGCGGTCAGTCATCTGCCGCGCGATGTCGCCGGAGCGCTCATCGTGCTTGGCGACCAGCCCTTCATGCCAACGTCGGCCATCGAGGCTGTGCTGGCGGCGGCGCGCGCACAACCAGAACGCATCGCGATGGGCGTGTATGGGCAGCGACGCGGGCATCCCGTCTACCTGCCACGCCAGGTCTTCTCAGACCTGCTGGCCCTGAAGGATGACGAGGGCGCCCGCACACTCATCGCACGCGCAGGCGCAGAGATTACCCTCGTCGCCATCGACGCCGAGCATGCGCTGCTCGACGTGGACACGCAGGACGACTATCAGCGCGCCCAGGCCATCGCCGCTCACTCCGCTGCGAACAGGCCCGCGTAAGCCCGCTGCCACAGGGTCAGCGCCGCATCGTCAGGTTCGGGCACATACGACCGCAGCAGCGTCGCCTCGCCCCGCGCCTGCGCCTCCCCCAGGCTCGCCGGCAGCACCGCCGTCTCGCCTAGCCCCAGCGTCACCGGCGGGCGCCCCACCGCAGTGAGCTCCACTTCCCCTCGCGCCACCGTCACTATGCGACAACTCGACGGCTGCGCTGGCTCACGCCACACCCCCGCCAGATGCACCTCCTCCTCGACAAAGTAGCGGCAGGCGACCAATACCCTGCGCGTGGCGCCCGGCTGCGTCGCCTCTGCGGGCAGCGCCAGCGGCGTCACCCGCTCCAGCGGCGACGGCGTCGTGCGCATGACCTCCAGCGCCCGCTCGACGTGCAACTCACGCGGCTGCCCGTTCGCCTGGAGGCGGCCATAATCGTAGAGGCGATAGGTCACATCCGAGTATTCCTGCACCTCGTAGAGCGTCACGCCCGCGCCAATCGCATGCACCGTCCCTGGGGGCACAAAGAGCACATCGCCCGCAGACACCGCGACGGTGCGCAGCAGCGGCTCCAGCGCATTGGCGGCGATGGCCGCGCGGATCGCCTCGCGCGAGGTCGCCTGCGTCAGCCCGTAGACCACCTGCGCGCCCGGCTCCGCGGCGAGGATGTACCACGCCTCGGTCTTGCCCAGCTTGCCCCCCTCATGCGCCGCCGCGTAGACGTCGTCGGGGTGCGCCTGCACCGAGAGCCAGTCTGTCGCGTCGAGGAACTTGGTCAGCAGCGGGAAGCGCAGCCCGTAGACGGCGACCGCGCGCGCGCCCAGCAGCGCAGCGCCAAACGTCTCGACCAGGCTCCCCAGCGTCGCGCCCGCATACGGCGCGGTCGCCACCACCGAATCGAGCGCCGTCTCCCAGGATTCGCCGATGCGTTTGCCCTCGGGCAGCGCCTTGCCCGCCAGCGTGCGCAGCCGCTGCCCGCCCCAGATCGTCTCGTGCAGCGACGGGCGCAGCTTGAACGGCCCCAGTGTGTCCTGAGCGACAGCCCTCATGTCGTGAACCCTCCCTCGCGAAGCTGTGTGACGCCAGATACGGGGGCGTCATCCATGCGCACAAACGTGCCGCGCCGCAAGACGTAGTATCTCACGGCGCGGCAAGTTGAATCAGCAACGGCGCGCGGAAATGGTCGCAACGCGACGCCATCATACTCGGTTGAGCAGGTTGAGCGCTCGCAGCACCGTCTCTCGCGCCTCAGACGGCGGTCGGTCGGTCATCGCCTCATCCACCTGGCAGCGCAGCAACTCCATCGCGACGCTATCCATTGCGGCGCGTGCGGCGAGAATCTGGGTGACAACCTGTTCACAGGTCTTGCCATCATCCAGCATCCCTATGATGCCGCGAATCTGCCCCTCGACACGCCGCAGTCGCATCTGGAGGTCCTGATTCGACTTATCCGATTGTAATGTCGCCATATGGCGCTCCCAGCGCGCTCGTCACGTGGTGACGTGAGCGGCGCGTGCGCGGCCTAGGCCAGCGCGCCGAATGTAGATTCGAGCTTCCGCAGAACGACATCGCGCCGCACCAGGCCAACGATGCGACCCACTTCCTTGCCGCCCTTGAACAGGATCATCGTCGGGATACCCTGAATGCCCAGGCGCGACGGTGTGTTCTGATTGTCGTCGGTATTCATCTTGGCGAAGGTGACTTTCCCCTTGTACTCATCTGAGAGCGCCTCGAAGGTCGGAGCCATCGCCAGACACGGGCCACACCACGGCGCCCAGAAATCGACAATCACTGGCGCGCTTGCGCCCAGTACATCATCGCCGAACGACTGATCCGTCACCTCAATATACGAGCCAGACATGTCATCCTCCCGGGCTATGCGCCCGCCGTTAGTTACTGTGACCTGCTTACCCTACGGGGGTACCGTATAAAGCGTATCACATGCGGAGGGCGAGCGTCAACGCGACTCCAGGCGCGCAGTTGCGATATGCTATGCTTGAAAGCGGGCGAACTCGCTGCGCATGCCGCCGGGGTCGCCGTACTGTTCAGATTGCGCCGTATGCCTGGCGCCGCGCCTTGCTCACCCACCACAGGAGAGGATGTGATCCTCATGGCTCTGCCAAACGGTACCATCTACCTCGATCATGCCGCAACGACTCCCACCCGCGCTGAGGTTCTTGCGCGCATGGAACCATATTTCAGTGAGTTCTTTGGGAATCCGAGCAGTGTCTATACGTTGGGGCGCAGGAGCATGGACGCCATCGACTCCGCACATGAAGCCGTCGCGCGCGCGCTCAATTGCCGCCCAACCGAAATTGTCTTCACTGGTGGTGGGAGTGAGGCCGACAACCTGGCCATCAAGGGCATCGCGTATGCGCAACGCCGCCGTGGCGACCACATCATCACCACGGCAATCGAGCATCATGCGGCGCTGCATACGTGCCAGCGACTCGAACAGGAGGGCTATCGCGTCACCTATCTCCCCGTTGACGCCTACGGCCAGGTAGACCCCGCGCAGGTTGAGGCGGCCATCACCGACGAGACCGCGCTCGTCACCATCATGTACGCCAACAACGAGGTGGGTACCATCCAGCCCATCGCCGAGATTGGGCGCATCTGCCGGGCGCATCGTGTGCCGTTCCACACGGACGCCGTGCAGGCGGGCGGCCTGCTGTCGCTCGATGTCACCCAGCTTCAGGTAGACCTGCTGACGCTCTCCGCGCATAAGTTCTATGGACCGAAGGGTGTAGGCATCCTGTATGTGCGCCAGGGGATGCGGGTACAGCCGCAGGTACTTGGCGGCTCACAGGAACGCAATCGTCGCGCCGGTACCGAGAACGTGCCCGGTATCGTCGGCGCCGCAGCAGCGCTCGAACTGGCGCGCGACGAGCGCGAGCACGAGAACGCGCGGCTACTGGCGCTGCGCGATTCGCTCATCGCAGGCATGCTGGCGTTCCCGGAGGCGCAGTTGACGGGTCATCCGACAGAGCGGCTCCCCAATAGCGCAAGCTTCGTTGTGGCAGGGGTCGAAGGTGAATCTCTGCTGCTCAATCTCGATCTCGTCGGCATCGCGGCGTCGAGCGGTAGCGCCTGCTCGTCTGGCGATATCGAGCCATCACATGTCCTCTCCGCGATGGGAATCTCGGCGAGCCAGGCGCGCGGCGCGCTGCGTTTGACGCTGGGACACAGCACCACTGAGGAGGACATCACCTTCACGCTCCAGCGAATGGCGGAGATTCTGCCGCGTTTGCGTTCGCTCTCCACACAGCCGGCGTAACTGACGACGCCAGCGGAGCATCAGCGGCAGCGGGGCCGGGCTGCCGCACGCTGGCAAGATGGGTAGTGGGAAAGAAGGCGGGACTGCATGCAACTCGAGGGAAAGGTCGCTGTGGTGACGGGTGGTTCACTGGGCATCGGCGCTGGCATCGCACAGCGCCTGGCCAGTGAGGGAGCAGCCGTCGCGTTGGATTACTTCGCGCGCCGCGACGCAGCCGATAGCGTCGCAGCCGCCATCACAGCCGCAGGCGGCAGAGCGCTGGTCGTGCAAGCGGATGTCTCGCAGGTTGCGGATGTGCAGCGGCTCATCAGTCAGGCGGTCAGCCAGTTCGGGCGACTCGACATCCTCGTCAACAATGCGGGGATAGAGCAGCCAACCCCTTTCGAGAACATCTCCGAGCAGCAGTGGGATCGCCAGATCGGCGTTGACCTCAAAGGCGTGTTCTTTGCGTCACAGGCGGCATGGCGACAGTTCACCGCGCAGGGCGGCGGCGGCGTCATCATCAACATCTCATCGGTGCATGAAGAGTTGCCGATGGTCGGCAACGCCGTCTACTGCGTGGCGAAGGGTGGCCTGCGTATGCTCACACGCACGCTGGCCAACGAGTTGGCGCGGCGCCAGGTGCGCATGGTCAACATCGGGCCGGGCGCCATCGAAACGCCGATCAATCAGGCCACACTCGATGATCCTGTCCGCAAGGCGGCGCTGCTCGGCGAGATTCCGCTCAAGCGCATCGGTTCGCCTGCCGATATCGCCAATGCTGTGGTTTGGCTTGCCTCGGATCAGGCGAGCTATGTCACGGGTACGACGCTGTTTGTGGATGGTGGCCTGATGATCAACGCGGGCAGCCTGTGACGCCCGCCACGCTCATGCTTCGGAGGTGAGATGTACCGCCTGGTCGCGCTCGATGTTGATGGCACACTGCTCGATCCATCGCATCAGCTCTCGCCGCGTGTCAGCGCGGCGCTACAGTCAACGCAACGTCGAGGAGTGACCGTCTGTCTCGCGACCGGCAAGCTACTTACCTCTGTGCAACCACTGATCGAGGAACTGCGTCTCGGCGGCTTGCACATCACTTGCAATGGCGCCGCACTGATGGATGCGGCGACCGGGAAGCCAGTTGCCGCCTGGTCGCTCACCCCCACGCTGAGCGACCTCGTGCTTGCCGCAATTCGCGAACTCGCGCCGGAGATGGCTATCGCCTGGTACACCACTGACGCTATCTACACAGATGGTCCCTGGGGGCGACTTGATGAGACACTGGCGGCCTATCACGAGCCTGCGTTGCGCCACATCGCCAGCCTCGACCCTGTGCATCTGCCACCGCCGCTCAAATTCCTGATGACCGGCGACCAGGCGCAGCTCCTCACCCTGCGCGACGCTTTGCGCGAACGCATCGGCGCAGTCGTGACCGTCGTGCGCACCACCAGCGACTTCGTGGAGGTCATGGCGCCGGGGGTGAGCAAGGGTACGGCGCTCCACGAGCTGGCGACCCGGCTAGGCATCGCGCGCGAGGCCATCGTCGCGATGGGCGATGGTGAGAACGACATCCCGCTGCTCGAAGCGGCGGGGCTGGGCATCGCCATGGGCAACGCCATGCCCGCGCTCAGCGCAATCGCAGCCACGAGCACACTGAGTAACGCCGAGGACGGCGTCGCTCACGCGCTCGCGCGGCTCGGCCTGGCCTGAATGCCTGATCTCATGCCGCAACTCGCTCCGGCTTGCCCGGCTATGATCGCCCGCCGCCAGCGCCTGGGCCAGCGTAGCGCTGCGCCACCGCGCTATATTCGCGCAGGCGCTGCAGCACGCGCGCAGCGATCGTCCCTTCCAGATAGCGCCCCTCGCTGGTCTTCGTGCCGAAGGGGATGCCGCCGGTCAGCAATTGCATGCCCTCCTCGATTGAGCTGACGCCATAGATATGGAACTGCCCGGCGCGCACCGCCTCGATCACCTCGTCACGCAGCATCAGATCGCGCACGTTGACCTGCGGAATGATGACGCCCTGCTCGCCGGTCAGGCCACGCGCCTGACAGATGCGGAAGAAGCCCTCGATCTTGTAGTTTGCTCCGCCAATCGCCTCCACCTCACCGCGCTGATTGACCGCCCCGGTGACGGCGAGCGACTGTTTGAGCGGCGCTCCGGCCAGCGCCGAGAGCAGCGCGTACAATTCCGCGGACGAGGCGCTGTCGCCATCGAGAAAGGCCTGTGACTGCTCGAAGGTCAGGCTGGCGGCGAGGCTCAGCGGAAAGTCTTCCGCGAAGCGTCCCGCGAGATAGCCAGAGAGCGTCAGCACACCCTTGGTATGGGAAGGTCCGCTCAGCTCCGATTCACGATCCAGCGCGACGACGCCAGCCCACCCTGGCGAGACCGTCGCCGTGATGCGCGACGGCAGACCAAACGGATAGCCCTGCGTCTCCCTGACGCTCAGACCATTGATCTGGCCGACCGATGACCCGCGCGTCGAGATGAGGATGTCATCCCAGAGAATGTACTGCTCTAATTTCTCAGGAATCAGACTGGCGCGGCGGTCACGTGCGTGGATGGCTATCGCAACGTGCTCGCGGCGGGTCAGCGCGTCACCAGCGCGCCGAGCAAAATAGCTCGCCTCCACGCAGAGGTCACGTACATCCGCGAGTTGCGCCGAGAGGCGTTCCTGATCCTCGGCCCAGCGGCTGCCCTCCTCGATGAGCAGGGCGACCGCCTCGCTGGTAAACTCGGGGTAACCCATCGTGCGCGCCGCGTCGCCCGCCAACTGCGCGTAGGCGCGCTCACTCTCCTCGTTGCGCGGCATATCAGAATCGAAGTCAGCGCGCACCTTGAAGAGCTGGCGAAACTCCGGATCATGCTCGGCCAGGTCGGTATAGGTCTGCGGATCGCCGATCAGGATGACTTTGACATCCGCGCGAATGGGCTGCGGGCGAATCGTGGCGCCTGGGGTCCCGCCGCCCGACTGCGACCCATTCTCCAGTTCGATGCGCCCAAAACGTACCATCCGTTTCAGCGCATCCCATGCGCGACTCTGGGTCGCCACATCGTATGCCTGAAGAATGAGGAACCCGCCGACGGCTTTGTGCATCGCGCCCGGCTTCAGCATCATGTGGTCGGTGAAGGTCAGGCCTTCGCGCATGCCTAGATCAATGCGCCCCATCAGGTTCGCATAGGTCGGATTCGTCTCCTCGACGACAGGAGCCGCCATGTCGGTCGAGCGCGCGACCATGACGTTGACGCCGTAGCGACGCAACAGAGAGCGCAGTGTCGGCGGATCGCGCAGGTCCTCATCCATCGGCAGACTGTCATCATCCTGCGACGCGCCATCGTGGGTGGGCGTTTCATTCACGCTGTCGTCACCGGCTTCGGCGGCGCCAGGCGTCGCGCCTCGCAATGTGCGCGCATGTGTTACTACGTCCGAACGCAGACGCTTCAGGTAGGCGAGAACGTCTGGAAGGTTGGCGTTGCTAGCAGCGATCAGCTCAGAAAGGTGGCGCACGGCGTTGTCAGCTACATCGTGGTTGAGCAAGCGCACCACCCCACGCGCCTCCTCCTCGATGGCGCGCACATGCGGCAGCGTCTTGCCGAGAGCCAGCTCAACCTTGCTGTGCTTCGCCATGATCTCCTGCTTCTGCTCATCTGTCAGCGCGTCGTACTGCTCCTGCGACATCTGCACAGGCGGCGCCTCATCTGGCGGGAATACCAGTGGATCAATGACAAAGCCTGATGGCGTACCACGGACGATGAAACCGAGCGCTAGCGCCTCACTTTGAAGGGCGTCGAGTAACTGTTCTCGGCGTGCGAGCAGATCTGCCAGCATCGCGCTGCGCTTCTGCGTGTAGACATCGGAGGAGAAGGCGCGTCGTAGTTCGCGCCGACACCCGATGATGTACGCCTCGACATCGTGTGCAAATGTGCGCCCGCGCCCGGCGGGCAGTTCCAGCGCCAACGGCTCCTCTGGTATCTCAAAATTGTAGACATAGACCCAGTCGTGCTGCGCATGGCGCTGGCTCGCGACACTGCGCACGAGAGCCAGCGTAGCGTCGGTGCGCCCCGTGCCCGGTCGCCCGGCGACATAGAGGTTGTAGCGGCCATCGGGGATCGCGAGCGCCAGGTCCATCGCTTCGTGGGCGCGGTCCTGCCCGAAGATCGCCTCTGGGGGCGGCAGGCTCGCGGTCGTCTGAAAGGGGAGGCGCGTCGGATCGGTCATGCGGCGTAGCGAGACGGGCGATAATTCAAACGGCGGGCGAGACTCATCCATCGAGCGCTCCTCACGACGATTCCAGCGGCAAACGAGCGGCGCCTACAGGCGCGCGACAAAGCGTGCGTCGTAAGTGTAACACGCGCTTGCCTGCCGCGCGTAGCCTGCTACCCACGTCGCCCAGGAGTATAGGTCGTGGCGCCAGAGCTGGCTGGTGGTCAGAACCGCGTCTGTGATCTGGGCTTGTGAATGATCGGCGCGCGGGGCGCTGGCGGTTGAATCCGCGCCTGGTGTGGCCCCACAGGCCGCAAAGGCCGCCCGTGCGGCCTGAGATCGAGTTGCGGCGTTGTGTACACACACACGCAGTTCGAATACTTCGCAAACCCTGCGTCTGGGACGCTTTTCTCTTGCTGGCGCGCCCCTCGCGTGCTACACTGATGCCGAGATAGCTTCACGCGGGACGAGTATTGCGACGCCCCTGACAGAGACGGATGGCCATTGGCTGAGAGCCATTCCACAGCGAGCGCGCCGCAAGAAAACCACCCGCCAGCTCAGCGCCGATGGGAGCGTTCGTGCTTCTCTAGATCGCTGCGGCGGCTCCGTTAACAGCCATTCAAGAGCGAGCGACGCCTGCCAGTACAGCAGCGCGACGCTCGAAATGGTGGGTGGAACCACGAAGGGCTTACGCTCTTTCGTCCCAGTTGGACGGAAGGGCGTTTTTGTTTGCCCGAGAGTCGTCACGCCCCAGGAGGGATGACAGCATGGCATGGCGTCGATGGCCGCCTACCGAGAACGAGAAGCGCAACTGCCAGCTCACCACTGGCGGTTCCACCGCGTGCATGACGCCAGGCGCACGGGCCTGACGACTCACGCGGTGAGTGAAGCCGCGCATATCACTTCTCGTGGCGCAACGCGCCGGAGGAAAGGCGATCATCCTATGCCACATCAGCACATTTCAAAGGCCTGTCACAACGCGCATCGCCACGCGCGTAGCGCGCCCGGTGCGGCGCATCACCAGCGACCACGCGGCGGTATCGTCGCGCCTGCACATCACGCTGACGACCGTGAACGTATCGTCGCCATCCTCAGCGCGGCCTCGCGCGTGCTGGTAACGAATCCCGACGCGGTGGCGCTGTTGCTCGATGGAGCGCTCAGCCAGATGCTCGCTCTCTGGGCGCAGGCCGCGCACATCCGCCTGCGTGACCGGAGCCAGGCGCTCGGCCTGCTCGACGCCGCTGCGCCCGCGATTGCGTGGCGGCTGCGGCTGGCGCTCCAGGCGCACGCTCCTGAGGCGCGGCTCGGCCACTGTTGGGCGCTCCTCGAGCTACTCACCCATCAGACCGCGCCCGACAGGGCAGACGGCGCATACATCTCGCGCATCAGTTATGGCTCGGATAACCCCGGCGTCGCGCAGGACGACGCATGCAGAAAGGACAGGCAATCCCATGTCAGTTGAAGAAGAGTTGAACTCATCTGTCAAATACACACCGATTCAGCGTATGCGCCATAGCGCGGCGCATGTCATGGCCGAGGCGATTCAGAGAGCTCTTCCCTGGCGCCCAGTTTGCCATCGGGCCAGCCATCGAGGATGGCTTTTACTACGACATGGAGTTACCGCGCCCGCTCACGCCTGACGACTTCCCGGCCATCGAGGAGCGCATGCGCCAGAGCATCGCGGCGAATCACCCGTTCGAGCAGAGCCGCTGGTCACGCAAGAAGGCGCTCGAATACTTTCGCAAGAAGGATCAGCCCTACAAGGTCGAGATCATCGAAAATCTGCCCGACGCTGAGGTTGGCATCTACCAGCAGGGGCCATTCCTCGATCTCTGCCGAGGGCCACATGTCGAGAGTACGGGGCAGATTGGCCCGATCAAGCTGATGCGCACTGCGGGCGCCTACTGGCGCGGCGACGAGCATCGCCAGATGCTCACGCGCGTCTATGGCACTGCCTGGAACACGCAGGAAGAGCTTGACCACTATCTCTGGCAGCTCGATGAGGCGCGCAAGCGCGACCACCGCAAGTTAGGCCGCGAACTGAATCTGTTCACATTCAGCGAGGACGTCGGGCCTGGCATCCCACTCTTCTTACCGCATGGCGAGATCATTCGCCACGAGATGGAGACGTATGTGCGCGCGGCGCAAACGCGGCATGGCTACCAGCATGTCTGGACGAGCAACATTGCTCGCGTGCGCCTCTACAAGCGCTCGAAGCACTGGTACCATTACCGCGAGTCGATGTTCCCACCGATGAACGAGAGCCGCGACACGCATGAAGGCGAGTCCGCTGAGGAGATTCTCGACAACAGCTTCGAGCTGAAGCCGATGAACTGCCCATCGCACTTCACGCTCTACAAGGCTCAACGCCACAGTTATCGCGAGTTTCCGATTCGCTATGCCGAGTTCGCAACGCTCTATCGCTATGAGAAGCAGGGCGAGCTGGCAGGGCTGACACGGGTGCGCGCGTTGACGCAGGATGACTCCCATATCTTCGTCCGACACGACCAGATTCAGTCGGAGTTTAGCGACATCGTAGACCTCGTGCGCGAAATCCTCAGCACGTTCGGCATGACGGACTATCGCATGCGGCTCTCGCTGCCGGACTTCAACGACACAACGAAGTATCATGGCAATGTCGAGATCTGGCAAGCAGCCGTCAAAGACCTGCGCGCCGCGCTCGACAGCAAAGGTCTGGACTACGACTCAGCCGAAGGTGAGGCGGCTTTTTATGGGCCGAAACTGGACCTGATGGCGCGTGACGCCCTCGGCCGCGAGTGGCAGCTTTCGACAATCCAGCTCGATTTCTTTCACCCGGAGAACTTCGACCTGGAGTATACGGGCGAGGATGGCCAGCCACATCGCCCAGCGATCATCCACCGCGCCATCATGGGTTCGACAGAGCGCTTCCTCGGCGTGCTGATCGAGCACTACGCTGGCGCATTTCCGACGTGGCTGGCGCCCGTGCAGGCGCTGGTCATCCCAATCTCGGATGAGAAGCACGGTGACTATGCGCAGCAGGTCCTGAAGCGGCTCCAGGTGGCCGGCATCCGCGCGGAGGTGGACAACCGCAAGGAGCGCATGAACGCCAAGGTGCGTGACGCGCAATTGCGCAAGATTCCCTACATGCTGGTCGTCGGCGATAAAGAGGCCGCCGCAGACGCGGTGGCGTTGCGCCTGCGCACGAACGAGAACCTGGGAGCGATCCCGATGGACGAGTTTGTTGCGCAAGCGACGCGCATTATCGCCGATCGTTCGCTGGAGCTGTGGCCAGTCAGCGCGGAGGCCAACGAAGGGTAGCGCGCCATCGCTTCGTGCCAGGTAGAACGTGTCCGCGAGTCTCATGCGTTCTATACTGGCAGGAGCATCTTCTCGTGCGCCGCGCTCCGGGCGCTCGCCACGCATGACAGGATGACCAGCCATGACGGACGCGCGGACTCACGACTCGCACTCCGACGGCCCTGAGACGGAGCTACGCCTGCCCAGGGTCGTCTTGCCGCAGCCACCAGAGCCAGACGCCACCAAAGACGCGCCGCGCTGGCGTCGCATTGCCGCGCAGGCGCTGGTCCTGTGGGTGGTGACGCGCGTCGCCTATCTCATCCTGGGGGCCTTCGCCTTGATTCTGCCGCAGACGCACGCGGCGCGCGGCGCTGGCTTTTTTGGCGTGTGGCAGCGATTCGACACGAACTGGTACCTCAGCATCGCCACCGAGGGCTACCATATCCCCCAGCAAGTCGCCTTCTTCCCGGTCTACCCCGCGCTCATCCGCATTACCAGCATTTTCCTGGGCGGGAATAGCTTCGCGGCAGCGCTACTGGTCGCCAATCTGGGCGCGCTGACTGCGCTGATTGCCCTTGGCGGGCTGGCGGCGTGGGAGATGCCTAATCAACGCGCCGCCACGTGGGCGATGCTGACTCTGCTCATCTATCCGTTCAGCTTCTTCGCCGCCGCCGCCTATCCTGACGGTGTATTTCTGACCTTCACGGCGCTGTGTATACTCTTCGCGCGGCAGGGTCGGTGGCGCCGCGCTGCGGTGATGGCGTTGCTCGCAGGCGCCACCCAATCCACCGGGATCGCGCTCATCGCGTTGCTGGCGTGGGAGTGGTTGCGACAACAAGGGTTGTTGCAATTCACCCAGTGGCGCGCGCTGCTGGCGTCCGGGCGCGTGCAGGCCGCGCGCGCCTGGCTGCGGGCGCTGGAGCAGGCGAGCCGCCGCGAATGGGCCGGACTGCTCGCCGTCGCCGCTGTCCCCGGCGCAATCGCTGCGCTGGGCGTGTTCGCTGCTGTGCGCTTCCACCAGCCAACAGTGATTTTCGATGTGCGACATGACTACTGGGGAACGCAGAGCGCGCCGATCTGGACGACACTCGACCGCGAGATCACGCATATGCTGTCTGCGCCGTTTGCCTCTGACGCACAGATCATCATGCTGCTCGACCTGATCAGCCTTGCGCTGGCGACTGGCGCGCTGATCGCGCTTTGCCGCCGCATCCCTGTGGCCTACACGCTCTACATGGTCAGCCTGCTTTACCTGTGTGTCGCGCAACCCGCCGCCAGTGGCGCGCAGGTACTCGCAGGTCCGGGGCGCTATCTGGTCGCGGCCATCCCACTCTTCCTGGGGTCGCAAGCACTGCTGAAACGGCGACCCAGAGTTCGCGCGGCGCTCATCTATCTCGGCATCGCGCTCCAGTGCTATATCGCGCTACGCTTCCTCACTGGTACCCTGATCGAATAGCCATCGTCGCATATCGATCCTGGCCGACCAGGACACTTAGCCAACACACAAGCCGAGCGTGAGACCAAGCGCCGCAGCTACCACCCCCACGAGCAGTGAGGCGCCAGCATTCACCCAGGCGTAGAGCCTGTCGCCGCGCCGACCCAGGGCAAAGGTTTCATAGCTGAGCGTGCTGAATGTCGTGTAACCGCCGAGAAAGCCCACGCCTAACAGAAGCCGCATATCCAGTTGCGAGGGGGCGGCGAATGCGGTCGTGAGAAAGCCCAGCAGAAAGGCGCCTGCCACATTGATGAGAAAGATCGCCAGTGGGAACGGTTTACGCCACCAGCGCGCCAGCCACTCGACGGTTAGATAGCGTGCAACAGCGCCCAGCGCCCCGGTCAGGCCGACGCAGGTGATCATGGCCAGCCCGCTCATCGCGCGCGCCCTTCCGCTTCCGCCATCACCTCATCGCCGCGTGATCGAACAACGTCTGGCGGGCTTAACAACCGGGACTCATCCCAGGCGCCATCTAGCAGATACTCGTCATACTCGTCCGAGGCTGCGAGGCGCACAGCCCATGCGCGCTCTACGACGAATCCTGCGAGGGTGGACCCAGCGAAGGCGAGCGCTACGCCCGCCGCCATCGCGCCGCAGAGATAGAGCAGCGCCGGGAAGGATTGCCCGTGCCGCAGGAGGGTCGCTGCGCCGACCATGAATGTGCTGTAGGTCGTATAGGCGCCGAGAAAACCTGTTCCCAACATGAGGCGCATGTCTGGGGAAATAGGCGCGCCATGCTCGAAGGCGCCAAAGAGCAGGCCAATGACGAATGCCCCGCTCAGATTGATAAGCAAAGTGTCATAGGGAAAGCCCGCATGCGCATCAGGCAGCGCGGTCGTCAGCGCGAGCAACGGTTGCGCGAGCAGGAAGCGGATCACCGCGCCGCAGAACCCGCCTGCCAGCACGAGTAAGAGCTTGCGTATCACGTCGGTCTATCTCTCAGTTGAACGGCTCTCAATGAGCACAAAAATAGCCTCTACAGCGGTCGCCCGCTCCATGGCGGAGCGAGCGTGCCGGAGTAGAAGCCATTAGCGGCGCTTCACCGAGCGCTGCGGTTGTCGGCGAGCCTCATCGCCGGGCGTCCGCATCAGATGATGAGCGGCGCCTGTGTCTCTTTATCCTACCGCAGCGCGCCACGCGCTGACCAGATGAACGCCGAATGGGTAAGCCAGCAGCGCTGCTGACGTACGTGCGCTATGGGATGATGCGCAGCGATTGCAGGGCAAAGTAGAGGAATGCCAGCGTCCCGGCAGCCATACAGTAGTAGCCGAACGGGTCGAGCCGGTTCGTCTCGAAATACTTCATCAGGAAGCGCACACTCAGATACGCGGCGAGGCCCGCGACGACGCCGCCAGCCAACGCGACTGGCAGATCGTGACGATAGTGCGACCCCAGTAGTTTTGGTATTTCGAGCACGCCTGCCGCCAGAATGATGGGAGTCGCCAGCAGAAAGGAGAAGCGCGCCGCCGCCTCGTGACTCAGGCCATTCGCCATGCCCGTGACCATCGTGAGGCCAGCGCGCGAAAAGCCTGGAATCAGGGCGAAGCACTGACCCAGTCCGATGATCGCTGCCTGCACAAATGTCATCTCATTCAATGAGCGCCCGACTGAGCCAAACATGGGCGCCTCAGCAGCAATCACCTTCTCGTGCATGCGCTGGCGTCGCCACAGACGCTCGCCGGCCAGCAGCACCGCGCCATTCGCCACGAGAAACGCCGCCGCAAGGATGGGAATGCTGAACCAGCGTTGGAGCACATTCTGGAAGATCAGGCCAATCAGGCCCGCTGGAATGGTGCCCACCAGCACCAGCGCCAACTGGCGACCGTAGCCCTCCGGGTCAACATCTGGCGTAAAGCTCCTGGCCCTGAGTGTTCTCGCGCCGCCGCGCAGCAGCAGCGCCCAATCGCGCCAGAAGAACGTCAGCAGCGCGACCGATGTGCCCAGATGCAACATCACCAACAGAGGAAGGAAGGACGCGCTCTGCAGCGTTTCGTTCCAGCCGAGAAGGCCCGGAATGATGACGGTGTGGCCAAGACTGCTGACAGGAAACAATTCCGTGACGCCCTGCAAGAGCGCCAGGAACAACACCTGGATCAGATTCATGCCGATTCCTTACCTGACCTGTGACAGGTCACAACGAGTCACCCAACGCCTGTATGCCTTGCTGTGGTTTGCCCCAGGCGATAACCGCCTTGATGGTAACGCATCAACCAGCCCCCGTCAACGTACAGAGACAGCTAGGTTGAGTCGCTCGCAGAGCATCTGGATTCTGGCGTCATGGCGCACCCGGCGCCTGGTCCAAAGCCTAGCTCTGCCCTGCCTGAATGCGTGGCGCAACCCCGCGACGCCGCAGCGCATACTCCAGGCAGAAGCCTCGGCCTCAGGCTGAGGTGCGAACCAGCCGCGCAGATGGCATGATTCAGGGAGTTGGGTGTATGGCGAACCGAAATTTTTACTGGCTCTTCGAGGGCGCTCTCGCGGGAGGCGCGCGCCCCGGCGGCGAGATCGGTCGCCATAGCACGGTTCCTTCAGGCATGACATTCGCCGACTCGCTCGACGCTGATCTACGCTGGCTCAGAAGTCAGGGCATCGGCGCCATCCTCTCCCTGACCGAGACGCCGCTCCCTGCGGAGCAGATCGAGCGGCATGCGCTCACGATGCTCCATCTGCCGATAGACGACCAGGCCGCGCCTACACAGGCTGACCTCACCACCGCGCTCGATTACATTGACCAGCAGCAGGTCGCGGGGCGCGGCGTGCTCGTGCACTGCCGCATCGGCGAGGGGCGCACCGGGAGCATCCTCGCAGCCTACCTCATCCGCCAGGGTACGACGCCAGCGCAGGCGCTCGCACGGCTGCGGGCGATCCGTCCGGGCGCAGTCAGCTCGCCCGCTCAGCAGGAGGCGCTCATCGCATTCGCCAGGTATCGCAACTGGATTGTGTGAGCGAGACAATGTCCTGGTCGCCTGTCGGTCTGCTACACTACGCTCAGGGCTGATGCGCGGCCAACGCTCATCAGCGCGCCATGCGCGACGATGTCCGCGTTGTGATGGATACGGTAGATGAGCGACGATTCCGATGTGCTGGCGCTGCGCGGCGACGCCACGCAGCACGCTGAAGTCACGGCGACACGACGTTCAAGAGCGCTGCCCATCGTGTGGGTCGCCTGGCTCTGCACCGCCTGCCTCACCTGGGGCATCTTTATCGCCGCCATGCCGCTTCGCTATGCTCAGGCGCTGGCGCAGTGCGCGCCGCCAAACTGTGCGGACGCCGCCGCCTACCTGGTTGCGCTCGATGCGTTCACCTCGCTGATCTGGTTCGCGCTCGCATTGCTCATTTTCTGGCGCAGGCCAGGCGACAGGATGGGCATCTTCACCTCGCTGACGCTGCTGACCTTCGGCGTGGCGCGCTTCCCTGATACCCCGCTCGCCCTCAGCGCCGCATACCCTGGCTGGTTGCTGCCAGTCGAGGCATTGCGCTTTCTTGGCTCCGCATGCCTCAGCCTCTTCGTCTTCGTCTTCCCAGATGGCCATTTCATTCCGCGCATCACACGATGGATCGCGGCAGCGTGGATCATCGTGCAGATTCCAGAGTTCTTTCTCTCCTCATCGGTCGCCAGCTCAGATAGCTGGTCGCCGCTGCTGCGTTTCGCCGGATTCTTCGGCTTTGTGCTGGCTGTCGCCGCAGCGCAGACCTGGCGCTACCGCCTCGTCTCGACGCCCAGACAGCGTGAGCAGACCAGGTGGGTCGTCTTTGGCGTCACACTGGCGCTGATCTGTTACCTCGCGCTGGCATTTGGCTATCCGCTGCTCATCGCAGCCAACAGAACCGCGTTTCGGTTGCCACAGATGGTGTTGACAAGCCTGATCTCGCTGACGTTCCTGCTCGTGCCCATCTCAATCGCCATTGCGATGTTGCGTCATCGGTTATACGACGTGGACACGCTCATCAATCGAGCGCTGGTCTACGGCTCGCTGACCACGGCGCTCGCGGCCCTCTACATCGCCTCGGTGGTCGTCTTGCAAGCGCTTGTCGTGGTCTTGACCGGCAAAGACCAGATACCTTCACTCGTCTTCGTGATCTCGACCCTCGCGACCGCCGCGCTCATCCAGCCACTCCGCCATGCGCTCCAGCAGGGCATAGACCGCCGCTTCTATCGCCGCAAATATGACGCGAGCGCCACCATCGCCACGTTCGCCGCCAGCTTGCGCCAGGATGTGGACCTCGCCGCTCTGCGCGAGCGGTTGATCGAGGTCGCGCAGGAAGCGATGCAGCCAACCCAAATCTCGCTCTGGCTACGTTCACCTGAACAAAGTGACCGCCCGCAGACGCCTGAGAACCATGTAAGCCGCCATTCCACGCTGAGTGCGCCATATTACGCATGGCGCAGACTCCCCAACGTGGTAGAGTAGCCGTTACACACTGCTCGCCTCCACAGCAACAGGAGACGCGATATGCGCGCGCCATCCTCAGCGCCTGAGAAGTCAACCACCTCGCTCGCCGCGTCACTTCCCACACCACCGCTCCGGCGCGCAGTCACGCTCACGCGCGTCGGCTGGATCGCGGTTGCCATCCTGTGCCTGGCGCTGCTCATCAGCTCCCTTCCCAGGCGTCTGGCTGAGTTAGCGCCACTGGTCACGGCGACTGTCGCGCTGCGCCCCAGGTCGCTTGCCATCGCGCCAACGCTCTACATCGGCGGCGCATTTACCCTCGAACTCATCAGCCCCATCGTGTACTTTAGCATGGCCGCGCTCATCGTCTGGCGACGCAGCGACAACCCCGGCGCAATGAGCATCTCGGCGCTGCTGCTAGCATTTGGCGCCGCGCTCCCTGGAACGACCTACGCCATTATCAGCGCCACGCCCATCTGGCGCGTGGCGCCTGGCCTGCTCCAGGCGCTCGGCTGGTCATCGCTGCTCATCTTTGCGTATCTCTTCCCAGATGGCGTATGGGTTCCGCGCTGGTCGCGCCTGGTCGTTCCGCTATGGATTGCCTGGAGCTTCGGGTTCTTCGTCTTCGCCGAGCCACTCCTGCGCGGGCGTCCTGCGCTGATCCTGCTCAGCTATCTCATCTGGATCATCTGGCTCGGCACGGGCGTCTGCGCGCAGGTCTATCGCTACCTGTGGAGGGCGAATCCAGCGCAACGCCAGCAGAGCAAGTGGGTGTTGCTAGGATTCATAGGCGCATTGGTGGGTGTCCTGCTGGTCAGCGCTCAGCAGGTCGTCGGACTGGCACAGCAACGCTCCAGCGCGAGTAGCGCATTCTCGATTGCGTTTGCGCTTACGATTATGACGCTTTCGACAACCCTGATACCGATTAGCATTGCTATTGCGATCTTGCGCCACAATCTGTTTGACATTGACCGGCTCATCAACCTCACCCTGGTCTACGGCGTACTGACAGTTTTGCTCGGCGCAATTTATGCGGCGGTGGTAGGCCTCTCGCAATTGACTATTCAGGCAGTCACTGGACGTGCGGACGAACAACAATTGACGCTCGTCCTCTCTACGCTCGCAACGGCCACGCTCTTTCAACCATTGCGGCGGCGACTTCAGGTCGCCATTGATCGACAGTTCTACCGCCGGCGCTACGATGCGGCCAGAACCATCGAAGCATTCGCCGCTAGCCTGCGAACGGAAGTCGATCTGAACGAGATCACACAGCGCCTCGTCGAGGTCGCCCACACGACAATGAAACCCAGGCACGCCTCGCTCTGGCTTGCTCATCCACGACGGCCCCAGCATCCACCGGAGCAAGCGCACCAGACGAAGCAAGGTGACTCGACAGCGCAGTGACGAAACGACGCGCTGTGTCTCTTGGCGCCCGGCGCGCTCGTAACGGTTCTCGTAACGGTTGCCAGACGGCATGGCGCTATGGTTGTATTGGTGATACTGAGATTCACCTGGCGCGGCTCGAGTGGAGGCGATACAGATGGCACAACTCTTCGAGGTCATTAGGCGTCGCATGCCACGAATGCGCGCGCAGCCGATTCAATCCTATAAGCCCGTAAGCCGCCGCGCACGGCCTCAGCCAACTCCAGTGGACATCGCGCCGGATGATCCGCTGGTCGCCTATTTCCTCGCGACGCCGGGCGCTGTCGAGCTTGATCGATTGCATCTCGACTCGCCCGCCCTGCGCGATCTCAAAGCCGCAGGCGTCGCCATCGCGATCCCCCTGGTGAGCCAGGGTGAACTGGTCGGCGTGTTGAATCTGGGGCCGCGCATGAGCCAGCAGGACTACTCATCAGATGATCGCGGCCTGCTCAACACACTCGCGTCACAGGCCGCGCCTGCTGTGCGCGTGGCGCAACTGGTGCGCCAGCAGCAGATCGAGACGCGCGAGCGCGAGCGCATCGAGCAGGAGCTACGGGTCGCGCGCCTTATTCAGCAGACGCTGCTGCCGAAGGAGCTTCCGGAGCTGCCTGGCTGGAGCCTGGCGGCATACTATCAGCCTGCGCGGGCGGTCGGCGGCGACTTCTACGACTTCTTGCCGTTTAGCGATGGTCGGCTGGGCATCGTGATCGGCGATGTCACCGACAAGGGTGTGCCTGCCGCGCTGGTGATGGCGACCACCCGCAGCATCCTGCGCACAGCGGCGCAAGAAGGTTCAGCGTCGCCCGGTGATGTGCTGGCGCGGGCGAATGACCTGCTCTTCCCGGACATTCCCGCCAGAATGTTCGTCACCTGCCTCTATGGCATCCTGAATCCGCACACTGGCACGCTGGTGTATGCGAATGCTGGCCACGACCTGCCACATCAACGCCAGGAGGGAGGCGCTGTCGAGTTGCGCGCGACGGGTATGCCGCTTGGGTTGATGCCAGGGATGAGCTATGAGGAGCGCGAGACGATCCTCGCGCCGGGCGATAGTGTGCTCTTCTATAGCGATGGATTGGTCGAGGCGCATAACCCTGAACGGGAGATGTTCGGGTTTCCACGCCTGATGTCGCTGATGGCGGAGTGGACTGATACCACGCCACTGATCGAACGCATGCTCAACGAATTGGCGGCCTTCACGGGCGCCGATTGGGAACAGGAGGACGACGTGACCATGGTGGCGTTGCAACGCGAGCATCTCGCGATGGCGTCAACGATGTTCGCTTCTAATGCAGGCGATGAGGTAGGCGATAGCTGGGAGTCTCTCGCTATATTCGAGACGCCCAGCGCCCCTGGCAATGAGCGCGAGGTGATCGCCCATGTCGAGACAGCTCTGACTCCATTGCGGCTGCCCCAGAAGCGCATCGAACAACTCAAAACCGCCGTCGCCGAGGCGACTATGAATGCGATGGAGCATGGCAATCACTACGAGTCAGACCTGCCCGTTGGCATTACCGTGCGCGCCAACGCCACCACGGTGTCGGTCAGCATCCGCGACAATGGCGGCGACCAACCTATCCCAGAGGCGCACACACCAGACATCGCAGCCAAGCTCGCCGAGTTGCAAACCCCTCGCGGCTGGGGACTCTTCCTCATCAAGAGTCTCGTGGACGACATGCGCGTCAGCAGCGATGGTGTTTTCCACACGGTCGAACTGATTATCAACCGGGAGGGCGAGCATCATGCCAGCCAGGGCGTTTGAGGCGCGCGTGCGCCAACACCAGCCGCGTATCGCAGTGATCGAGCTACATGGCGAGATCAACAGCTTTGCGGAGGAGTCGCTCAACGCCGCCTATACCGAGGCCGAAGCACACAACCCGCAGTCGATTCTGCTCAACTTCAGCGCGGTGGACTACATCAACAGCACCGGCATCGCGCTGATTGTGACCTTGCTCGCGAAGGCGCGAAAAGCGCACATCCGCCTGCTCACCTGTGGGTTGAGCGAGCACTATGTCGAAATCTTTAACATCACGCGACTGGCCGACTTCATGTCGGTCTACCCGGATGAGTCAACAGCCCTCTCCGATAAATCGGTGGAGTCGGAGGCTTGAGCGTCATGCGTTTTCCCCTGAGAGGAAGGCCACAATGCCAGACCCAGTAACGACTATGACCGTGCGCAAAGTGGATGCGCTCATCAGCATCATCGATATCCATGGGGATGTCACGGCTTTCGCCGAGCCAGAGTTGATGCGCGCGTATGCGGAGGCGACCGAGCCATCTGCGCGGGCCATCATCCTCAACTTCACCGGCCTTGAATTCATGAACAGCGGCGGCATCGGCCTGATCGTGACGCTGCTGATTCGCATGAACCGCCTCAAGCAGCGACTGCTAGCTTTCGGGTTGAGTGACCACTACACGCACATCTTCGAGCTGACGCGCCTCAACGAGGCCATTGGAACCTATCCTACAGAGAACTCCGCAGTCGCTGCGGCTGCGCGAGAGCGCTAATACGACAGCGAGAATCTGTTCACCTGGCTGATGACGCTGCGTGACGCGCGCCGTCAGGAGCACACGAGGAGCAGCAATATGCCGTCTTCAGCGGACCCGAATGCTACAGCAATGCCTGCGGACACGCATGAGCATGCGGCGCCGCCAGTGACGCCGCCAGTAGATGAGGCGTCGCCCGCGAGCGCCCCTGCGGAGTCGCACAGCGATAGCGCCAAATGGGCGCAACAGAGCGCCAACCTGAAAGTCTCCGCCGCGCCTGGAAATCAGGTCAACAACGTGGACGGGCGCAGCGCGGTCGGCCCGCTGCAAGGCTTCGGCAAGATGTGGCAGAAGACCTATCGGCTGCCACTGGTCGGCTCCAGCGCGACACCCGCCGAGGTCATCACCGCCTGGAAAGCGAACTTCCCGAAGTTCTGGCCACGTGGCAATCGCTTCTATGTGCCGCTGACCGGCATCGAGCCTGGCGAAGTGGCGATGTTGACAGTGAGAACTGGGGGTATGCCTCTCTCGACCGGCGTGTTAGTCCTCTATGCGGACGACGAGTCATTCACGCTGATGACACCACAAGGGCACATGTTCGCCGGGTGGATCACGTTCAGCGCGTATCAGAAGGACGAGGCGACCATTGCTCAGGCGCAGGTGCTGATGCGCGCCAACGATCCGATCTATGAGCTTGGCCTGACTCTGGGTGGGCATCGCGCCGAGGACAAGTTTTGGGCGCAGACCCTCAAAGCCGTGGGAGCGTATTTCAACGTCACCAATCAGCCCGTTGACATCGAGGTGATTTGTGTAGACCCACGCTTGCGCTGGTCATACGCCGGCAACATCGTCCACAACGCGGCGATTCGGACGTTGCTGCTCGGGCCGACACGCTGGTTCCGGCGCGCGTAGCGCCTCGCGGCGTCTGTGCGCGGCTGGGGCATGTCGCCAGCCCGCATCAGCGCATCGCCCAGTTGCGACTACTTGGAGATAGGTCAGAGGCATGTCCACATCTGTGCGCTCGTATGATGCGGCAGTTATCGGCGCAGGGCCAAACGGGCTTTCCGCAGCGATTACGCTCGCCCGTAAGGGGTATTCAGTGGCGGTCTATGAGGCCGCCGCAGAGGTGGGAGGGGGCTGCCGCTCAGCAGCGTTGACTCTGCCTGGGTATACGCATGACGTCTGTGCGGCGATTCATCCCTACGGCATCGCCTCGCCGTTCTTTCGCTCTCTGCCGCTCGAACGCTACGGTGTCGAGTGGATTCATGCGCCAGCGCCATTGGCGCATCCGCTGCCCGACGGGCGTGTCGCTGTGCTGGAGCGCTCGCTCGACGCCATGGGCCGGTCGCTCGGCGCAGATGCGCGCGCGTGGCAGCGCCTCTTTGCGCCGGGTGTGGAGCACTGGGAAACGATTCTCGATGGCGCGCTTGGCCCGCTGCGCCCACTGCGCCAGATGCAACATCCGCTGCCATCGTTGCGGCTGGCTCGCTTCGGCGCCTATGCGCTGCAATCGGCGCAGCGCGTCGTCGAGCGGCTGTTTCACGACGACCCCGCGCGCGCGCTCTTCGGCGGAATCGCGGCGCACTCCATGCTGCCGCTCGATCAGGCGCCCACGGCGGTCGCCGCGCTGCTGATGGGCACGCTGGGGCATGTGGCAGGTTGGCCGATGGCGCGTGGCGGCTCGCAACGGCTCGTAGACGCGCTGGCTGCCCACCTGCGCGCCCTCGGCGGCGAGATCGTGACGGGAACGCCCATCACCACGCTCGACGAGTTGCCGCCCGCCAGCGTCATTCTTGCGGACATCACGCCACGTCAGCTCCTCCAGATCGCGGACGAGCGTCTGCCCGCTGGCTATCGCGCGCAGTTGCAGCGCTATCGTTACGGGCCTGGCGTCTTCAAGCTGGACCTTGCGCTCGATGGCCCGATTCCCTGGGCTAACCCGGAGTGCGCCCGCGCCGCGACGATTCATCTAGGCGGCGCCTTTGAGGAGATCGCTGCGTCGGAGCGCGCCGTCTGGGCGGGCATGACCGAGCAGCGCCCATTCGTCTTGCTGGCGCAACAGAGCCTCTTCGATGATTCACGCGCGCCGCAGGGGCGCCACACCGCCTGGGCCTACTGCCACGTGCCAGCAGGCTCAGACGACGACATGACCGAGCGCATCGAGCGCCAGATCGAGCGATTCGCTCCAGGCTTCCGCGAGCGTGTGCTGGCGCGCCACAGCTTCACCGCCAGGCAGATGCATGCCTATAATGCCAACTATATCGGCGGAGACATCAATGGTGGTGTCCAGGACCTCTTCCAGCTCTTCACACGCCCAGCGCTGACGGCAAATATCGCGAACCCATACGCGACCCCGGTAGACGGGCTGTATCTCTGCTCCTCGTCTACACCCCCTGGTGGTGGCGTGCATGGGATGTGCGGCTACTTCGCCGCCAGCGCAGCCGAGCGCTATCTCCAACGGCGGCGCGGCGTCCCCGCGCCTCGGCGCCTCGCGCCTCAGCGACCCGGCGAGAGCGGCGATGAGGCGGCGCCACTCATAAGCGCATTGGAAGAGCCTGCGCCATGACCGATGGAGTACAAGTGAATCGGTCGTCAGCCGTCGCCGCGCCTCGCGCTTGTCCGAATCGGATGGTGGCTCATTACGGCGCTCTCACTCGTCGTGTTTGTGCCAGGGGCCTTCGACCTCTACGCCAATCTCAGCGCCGTCTGCGTCAAGGGGCAGACGCGCGTGCCGATGCAACTGAGTCCGGAGGCCGCGCAGGGCCTTCAGCGCATCGGCTGGTCACCTTCAACCTATGCCACGTTTACGTTAGGCCTCGCAATCATCTCCGTGCTCGCCTGGCTAGGTGTAGGCGTCTTCATCGCCTGGCGTAAGTGGGATGATGAGATGGCGCTGCTGGTCTCGGCGCAGGCAGTCACACAGGGGGTGACCCAGGTCGTCGCAGTGGAGACGTTGCACAACTCGCTCTGGTTCATTCCAGCCGTTGCAATCTCATTTTTCTCTGGCTGGCTCCTCTTTCTGCTGTTCGCGCTCTTTCCCAATGGACGATTTGCGCCGCGCTGGATGCGCTGGGTCGCTCTCGTATTCGTGCCATTCAATTTCGTCAACAGCATGCCGATCACGCTGTTCCCAGATTCCATCAACACCTGGCTAACGCCTGCATCGGTCGGGGTCTGGTACGCCTTCATGGGGCTGCTGATCGTAGGGCAATTCTACCGCTACCGCGTCGTTTCTGACCCTGCAGAAGGGCAGCAGACAAAGTGGATCGTATTTGCGTTTGTCGTCATCATCACATCTGAATTTGCGCTGGGAATCCCGACCTTCTTCGATCCATCGCTTGGTCTGCCAAGCTCACTCTATGGGCTTGCGCTCAATAGCATTGACACGCTCGTGCTGCTCATCGCCCCGGTGTGCATCATGGTCGCCATTCTGCGCTATCGGCTGTATGATATCGACATCCTCATCAACCGCACGCTGGTCTATGGCTCGCTCACCGCCATCCTCGCCGCGCTCTACTTCGGCCTGGTCATCGGCGCCCAGCGGCTTACCGAGCTGCTCACGGGGCAGCAAGCGCCAGAACCGCCGGTCGTCATCGTCCTCTCTACCCTGCTGATCGCCGCGCTCGTCCAACCGCTGCGCCGCCGCCTGCAACGCACGATTGATCGGCGCTTCTACCGTAGCCGCTACGACGCCGCCAAGACGCTCGCCGCCTTCAGCGAGTCACTACGCAGCGAGGTCAACCTCACGCAACTCAACGCGCATCTGGTCTCGGCGGTGGAGGAGACGATGCGCCCAACACACGTCACACTCTGGTTGCGCCAGACAACGCGCAAATCCGACAACCACAACAGCGTTGAGTGAGCGCAGGCGCTACCAGTCCACCATCTTCCAGATGCCTGGCTTCACGGCGCCTGCCTCCACCCCGATCTCCGCATAAATGCTGACCGCCTGTTTGAGATGCGCCATGGCGTCCTCGACATGGCCGCTCGCATGCAACAAATCGGCGACATTATTGTGCAGCGCCGCCTCGTGGTGTCGGTCGCCCTGGGTCACGCTGAGCGCCAGCGCCGCCTCAGCCAGTGGCAGCGCACGTTCGATCTGGCCCGCTGCCTGCAATGCCAGCGCAAGATTGTTCAGGGCCGCAGCGCGTGTGGGCGTATCATCCAGACGCTCAGCCAGCGCCAGGCTCTCCCTGAGATGGCGCAGCGCACGCTCTGTGTCTCCCTGGCTGTTTGCCAGCGCCCCGAGAATATTGTGCGCCTGCGCCAGGGCATGCGGATCAGATGCTGTGGTCGCGAGTCGAAGCGCCTGCTCAGCATGCGACTGCGCCTGATCGAGCTGGCCAAGATGGCGCGCCGCCAGGCTCCAGTCGGCGTAGATGTGCGCTTGCTCGACCAGGGCGCTGAGTGTCTCCACCCCGGCGTCCAGCGCCTCAATCGCCGCTCGGAAGCGAAGCTGCGCCGCCTCCCACTCGCCTCGCCGCCCCTGCGCCTGGCCAATTTTGTGCAGCACCTGCGCTAGCGACCCATTCTGCGAGCGCGACGCGGCCTCGCCATAGCTAGCCAGCGCCTGGGTATAGTCTCCCAGCAAGGTGTACGCATCGCCTATCGCCTCATGCAACGCTGCGGCATGGGGATCGCCCAACATGAGCGCAAGCTGGAAATGATGTATCGCATCGGCATGCGCATACAATTCACGCGCACGCTCGCCTGCAATGGTATGCTGCGCCGCCGCCGCCGCGTTATCGCCCGCCGCCGCGTAGTGCTGCGCGATCTGCGCGGCGCGCTCTGCGCCCTGTCGCTGGCGGCGACTCATCACCATGAGGGCCTCGGCGGCGCGGCGATGGAGCAGGCGTCTGCGGGCGAGACTCGTCTCATCGTAGACCAGCGCACGCAACTTATCATGGGTAAAGTCATAGCTGATCCCTCCCTGGCGTGTATCAGGCGCCTCACGAATCAGCCCGCGTTCCATCAGTTCATCCAGTGCCGCCGTTGTCTCCTCGTCGCTGCGCCCACTGACCTCGCGCACGGTATCGAGATCGAATGAACGACCCAACGCAGCAGCGCTCGTGAGCGCTTGCCACGCCGTCTCACTCAGCGCGCTCAACCGCGACCGCAGCAGATCTTGTGCGCCTACCGGTGCGATCCACGGCTCGCCTGCCTCCGCATATGCGCCCCGTGCGAGCGCCATCACATATTCCGCGATGAAGAAGGGTAGCCCCTCCGTCTCCTGATAGAGTCGCGCAGCCAACTCGGGCGCCTGTCGCTCGCGCGCATCACCAAGCTCCTGGCGCAGCCACACGCGGACATCCTCCTCCTCGAGGCGACGCAGTGAGAGATGGGTAGCGCGACCACCTCGCTGGGCCTCGGCGAGCAGCCGCCACAACCGATGACGCCCATCCACGGCGTCGCTGCGCCAGATCAGGACAATGCAGATCGGCTGCCGCTCGATGCGTCGCACGAGGTAGGTCAGCGCATCGAGTGAGGCGTCATCAGCCCACTGAACGTCATCCAGCAGCAGCAGGCCAGGCGGCGTTCCTGCCGCAACTCCGGCGATCAGCGCCTGACGCAGCCCCTCGAAGAAGCGGCTCTGCGCGCCTGGGGTATCCAGTGGCGCAGGCGGAGGGACATCCGGGCGAACAGCGGCGAGTTCGGGGGCCAGCCGCGACGCCTCGCTCAGCCAGATGTCGGGGAGATCGTGCAAGCGGGCAACCAGATCAGGCCCGACGGCAGCGCGTAGCAACGCCATCAGCGCCATGTAGGACAGCGCCGTCTCACCTTCGTAGCAACGGGCAGCGCCGACGACGGCCCCGCGCGTCCGCGCATAGGCGAGCAATTCCTCGGCGAGTCGCGTTTTGCCGATGCCAGCCTCGCCCTCGATGACAAGCAATTGGCCCGCATGCGCGCTCGAATCATAGGCGTTGAGTACGGCGCTCCACTCCTGCGCTCGCCCGATCAGCGGCGCTACGCCGACCACACGAGGCAGTCCAGCCTGCGTCGGCTGCTCTTGCAGGCCGGGGCGTGGCGGCACGGCTCTCTGTGAGGCCTCCAGCGCGGAGTGGTTTGCGCTCGTGGCGGCTGGCGGCCCAGCCGCCCGGCGTGCGCGAATCGCCTCATCCAGGCGAGTCGTCACGGCGAGTGGAGGCGTCCCAAGCTCGCGTTCGAGCGTCTGCACACACTCACGATACTGGCGCAGCGCCGCCGCACGCTGGCCGGTCCAGTCATACAAACGCATCAGGAAGCGATGCGCCTGCTCATTGAGCGGATCAAGCGCGAGCCAGCGCCGCGCGACAGTGATCGCCTCTGCCAGCTCACCGACGAGGATGTAGCAGCGGGTCAGCGCAGCCAGGGCAAGCGCCAGATCGTCGCGTAGCGCCTGACGCTGCGCAAGCTGCCACTCCTCGAATGATGAACTGTCGCGCAGGGTGAAGCCGGAGAGAAAGTCGTCCTGATAGAGCGCCACCGCCTGCGCCAATGGCTGGAGGCATGCGGCGCAGACCTCTTTCTCCGTATGATCGTGCGTGCGCCGCAACGCCAGCAAACGGAGAAACTCTAGCGCATCGACCCACGGCGCCTCCGACCCAGACAGCGCGAGCCGCTCGCGCTCGATGGCAAGATACCGCCCATTGAGCGCTTTATGGAGCACGGAGAGGGTGCGGCGGAGCGCCGCACGAGCGCGCGACTGGTCATGCTCTGGCCAGAGCAGCGCAGCGACGGTGTCACGGCTTCGGGGATGCGCCTCCACCGCGAGGTAGATCAGCAGCGCAATCGCCTTGCGCGTGTCTACCTTGATGGCGCTGCCCTGATACTCGATGGTGGGTGTGCCGAGTGTGCGAATAACCAGGTCAGACATCAACCACCTCCACTATCACCTGAGTATAGATGGAGGCGGCTATGGCAGCAAGATCGTTACGCGCTGCTGAGCCGCAAACCCGGTATTTTCACGTATGCCGCTGGGCGCACAGCCAAGGGCGACACGCTGGCGCTTGGGGCAAGGGTCCAGCTATCGCCTGGCGTCTGCGCCATCGCGCGCCCGCCCCGCTGCGATGAACAGCGGGGCGGGCGCGCGCATCGAAAACGGCGAGAGACGCAGTCACTGCCAGATCACGCGCTGGGAGCGATATTCTGGTTCACTGAGAACAGATTGGCGGGATCGTACTTCGCCTTGACCTTTGCCAGGCGCGCGTAGTTGTCGCGGTATGCGGATTTGACCTGATCCTCACCCTCGACCATCATCATGTTTATGTATCCTCCGCCAGCGGAGAACGGATGCAGCGCCATCCAGTAGTCCCTGGCCCACTGGATCATGCGCTCGTTGTTGCTGGGATCAGGGTCCACTCCAACGATCACCTCAGAGAAGGTCGCATCGCGGAAGCTGAATGCGGTGTCATTCTTGCCAACGTGATGCGCCGCGCCGTTGATGGGGTAAATGTGCATTGTCGAGAACATGGTTGGTAATTGCGCTCCGTACTTCGCGTGCAACGCAATCGTCTGGTCGCTCAGGTCATCGAAGAAATCCGCCTTCCAGTACCACTGGAGTCCGCGCGGGAACAGCGCGTCGAACATGCTCTGCAGCGCAGGCCAGGGAATCGGCCCGGCAAAGTCGATGGCGGGAGTTCCGAACGCCCGAATGGGCTTGAAGCGCTCTTCGGCCTGGTCGAGCGGACCAGTGTAGCACCAGACTATGGCGCACATCTTCTGCAATTGCAACGACTCCGGGAATGGCGCGGCAGGTGGAACCGTCACAAAGCCAAACCAGCCATTGATGTCCTCAGGCGCTGTCTTGATGAAATCGCGCCAGAACTTCAGTAGCTCGGTCGCCTGGTCCAGCGGCCACATCATCGGGCCGCCGTAGACGGTGCTGATGGGATGTAGCCGGAACAGGAACGATGTAACCACGCCAAAGTTGCCGCCACCACCACGTACCGCCCAGAACAAATCAGGATGACTGTCAGCGTTGGCGGTCACGAAACTGCCATCGGCAAGCACCATGTCCACGGAAAGCAGGTTGTCTATCGTCAAGCCATACGCGCGTGTCAGATAGCCAATGCCGCCTCCCAGCGTCAGGCCACCAACGCCCGTGGTCGATAGGAATCCGCTCGGAGTCGCCAGCCCGAATGCGTGCGTCGCGTGATCTACTGCGCCCCAGAGGCAGCCGCCTTCAGCGCGCACCGTTCGCGCGTCTGGGTCAACAACGATGCCCTTCATAGGCGCGAGATCGATGACGATGCCATCATCGCACGTCCCCAGCCCAGGGCCATTGTGCGATCCACCACGAACCGCCAGAACGAGTTTGTGCTCGCGCGCGAAGTTGACAGCGCTCATGACGTCGGCGACATCAGCACACTGCGCAATCAGCGCAGGGTGCTTGTCAATCATGGCGTTATAGACCTTGCGCGCTTCCTCGTACTCCGTGTCGCTCGGCTGGATGAGCGCGCCCCGGAGCCGCGCTTTGAGATCAGCCACCGCTACCGCGTCTAAAGGCGCCGTCGCCTCTGCATGGACCATGGTGTGTCTACCTCCTCGACCCGAAAGCCGATCAGCACCCCGACAGGTCGTGCGAGTCCACAGATAGACCACGACCACTTGCGGCGCCTCCATCAGGCGTTGCTGGGGTATGCGTAGAGGGTAGCCATTCCACCGTTAGCAAAGCGTTTGGCGCCGACGAATCCGCCGAGGGTGGCGGCGAATGGCGTAGCATTTGTCGCCGACGAAGCGTTAGTAGCGCGTTAGCGACTCATTCCGCAAGCTCGCTGAGCAGCAACCGCGCCGCGCGGAGATCTGGCGTCGCGAATCCTTCCGTAAACCAGCCATAGACATCGCCCAGCAGACGCCGCGCATCGTCCACTCGCCCGCATCGCTGCCACAGCCGCGCCAGACTGATTGCGACGCGCAGTTCCAGCGACTTCGCCTGTCGCGAACGCGCAAGCTCCAGCGCTTGCGTCAGCCCTGCCTCGATCTCACGCTCATCAGCGTTCGAGCCGCGCGACTGAAGCAGTTCACTGCGCAGCCGAAGCACCTCAGAGTCCCACCAGCGCTCGCCGCTCGCCTGCGACTCGGCAAGCGCCTCCTGAACGAGCGCAAGCCCTTCCTCGGCGCGTCCCGCCTGGCCACAGGCCTGCGCCATCAGCCAGAGGTAGTAGGGGAGCCGCAACCGGGCGCCAGACGCCTTGAACGTCGCGATAGACTCCCGCAGTCGTGCGAGATGGGGCGCGTCGGGGGCATCATGCGCTTGCGCGTAGACTAACAAGATGCCCGCGAGCGCCTGGTAGTAGGGGGCCTTGTATTCAATCGTCAGCGCCCACGCCTCTTCGGCCTGCGCCTTAGCTGTCGCCGGGTCGGCGCACAACTGCTGAAGCATCGCCAGATAGGTTGTCGCCAGCGCCTGATTGAATGGCAACTCCAGATCACCCGCCAGCCGAACCGCCTCCTGCCCACGTTGCAGCGCGCGCTCAGGATAGCCAAGGCACCAGATGGCATGCGCTTGCCAGGCGCGTGTATGCGTCGCGTGATTCCAACCCTGGGCGTCAACAAAGGCGCTTGCCTGCATAGGATCATTTTCGGCGATCATCTGCTCACATGCCTCATATGACTCGATGAACCGAGCCATATGCAGTTGAGCGCCAGCGAGCATCATGCCAGAGAGCAGCGGTGGCTGAAGCTGCTTACGCGCATACAGCGCCCGCAGCTCTTCGGAGATGCGCTCCACGTCCGCCAATTTCGCCTGAACCACGAGCAGCGACTGAAAGCCGTAGAGCGCTTCTGCGCGTTGTGTATCGTCGCCTACCGCATCGACCAGTTCCAGCGTACGCTGAATCACACGTTCCAGCTCTGGCGCGGTCCAGCCGCGTGTCACCCGGTAGATTGGAGCCAGCGCCAGTTGCAGGCTAAGTTCCTGCTTGTCGCGCTGTACCCCGCCGGGCATATGCTCCAGCAATTCCAGGCCACGCGAGAGCAAGGTGATCGCATCCTCATTCGCATACACGCGCTGCGCCACCGCCGCCGCCTGCCGATAGTAGGCGATTGCCTGCTCGATCAGTCCGGCGCGTTCATAGTGCGCGGCCAACTGCCCGCTGACAGGATCGAGGTCCGTCTGGTGGATGGCTTCGAGCGCCTGAGCGATGCGGCGGTGGAGCAGGCGGCGCTGGGGCACGCTCAGTTCCGTATACGCCACTTCACGCAATTTGTCATGCGTGAAGTCGTATGTATTTATGCCTTGCTCGCGAACGATGCGTTTTTGCCATAGCTCATCTAATGCGCGTACAGCCGCGTCCTCGTCGTCGGCTCCAGCGCGCGCCAGCACGTCGTAACGAAACGCCCGTCCGATGGTCGCGGCAAGCGCGGCCAACGCTCGAGCGTCCGGCGATAACTGCGCCAGTCTGCCCGCGATCACTGCGTGAACGCGCGGAGGTAGCGTCTGCGCATCAGAAAGCGGGCTGCGATCATGCCCATCCTGCTCAGGTTTCTCGCCGCCCGACCAGGTGTCGAGTCCAGCGCGCATTGTCTCGACCACAAACAGCGGATTGCCCTCAGTCTCGTGAAACAGGCGCATGGCCATGTCTACATCGAGCGTACGGTGGGCAATCAGGCCAGCGAGTTGGGCGGATTCCGCCGCATCTAGCGGCTGAAGCGGAATCTCCGCTATCTCCATCGTGTGGCCCAGGTGGCGCAACAGCGCAAGCACAGGATGCTCCGGCGCGATCTCATCCAGGCGCGCAGTGCCGACGACCAGAAGCTGCGCGTTCGGCGCGAAGCGTAGCAGGAAGTGCAGCCATTCCAGCGTTTCTTCATCGCACCATTGCAAGTCATCGATCAGCAAGAGCAGTGGACTCGGCGCGGCGCAAAACGCCTGGGCAAGCGCCTCAAAGAATCGCTGTCGCTGCCCATACTCGCTGATCGGTTCGTACTGCGGCAGATCCGCATAGTCGCTCAGCAACTCTGGCAGTATGCGGGCGACCTCCGCGAGCCAGAGTGGACTCAACCGCCCCAGATATGGTCGTATGCCCTCACTGCGCAGCCACTCCGTCACGGGCGCGAGTGAAAGCCGCCCCTCGGCGGCATAGCAGCGTGTCTTCGCGGTCGTCGCACCCTGTTGATGCGCCCAGAGCGTGAAATCTTCGGCGAGTCGCGACTTCCCAATGCCCGCTTCCCCAGAGATCAGCGCGAAGCCGAACGTCCCGGCGCACACGCGCGCCCAGGCATCGCGTAGGCGCTCCCATTCACGTCGGCGCCCGGTAAGCGCAGACGTAATCGCGAGGGGGCGATGCTCCTCACGCTCCAGTGTGGCGCCTCTGTCCATGCGCAACAGGCGCTGGTAGGATTCGTGTGTCTCCTGGCTGGGAGCGATGCCAAGTTCACGCTGCAAGGTCGTCGCGCATGCGTGGTAGACCCGGAGCGCGCCAGCACGATCACCCTTGAGCGCCAGCAAGCGCATCAGGCGCCGGTAAGCCTCTTCGTTCAGCGCATCGTGGCGAACCAGGCGGCGCGCATAGCCAATCGCCGTGGCATAGTCCAGATCGGCCTCCAGCAATTCGACGAGCTGGTCGAGCGCATGCAGGTGTCGTTGGCGCAATTGCTCCCGCTCAGCGGTGATCCAGTCGTCATAGCAACTCGGCAAGAGGTCGGCTGAGTAGTGATTGATCGCGCGTTCGAGCGCGCTTCGTCTGGCGGAGACGTCGGCATGCCGCTCCGCTTCGTCCGCCAAGGCTAGCGCCTGCTCGAAATCCGTGACATCGAGACTGAACGGAACCGTAGGGCGCCACTGCACCACCTGCGTATCCGCATACAGCAAGGCGTCGAAAGACGGCAACGCGAGGCGCAAACCATGCAGCATCTGGCGGAGGTTGTTGCGTGCCTGCGTCTCGCTGGAATCGGGCCAATAGAGAAAGGCGAGGCGCTGCCGTAGCAGTGGCGCATCCTGATGCAAGATCAGGTAAGCGAGCAGTGACTGAAACCGTGGCGTGTTGACGCGGCTCACCGGCTCATCGCCGTTGACCAGCCCAAAGTCGCCGAGTAAGCGAATATGCAGCATCGGCACCACCTGAGCGCCCCCCACCGTATGGTCGCCAACTCAGTTCTGCGTGAGTTTGAGCGCCATCGCCTGGCCCGCACGGATTGATGAGTTCGCCGATTAGCTCGCTCAGAGATGAGCGAGGCGCAAGAGTCGGATGGGATAGCGCGGCAATCTGACACGCTTGCGCCATTATATCCCCAGCGGAGGATACAGCGGAGGATAGGAGACCGTGGCTCGCGTAGATTATGCGTAAATTGTGCGGAAATTCGGCGCGCCCACTCATCAGCTAGCGATAGATAAGCGGGCGCGCCGGGCGCGAAGGCCGGTCGCGAAGGCCGGTCACCTATGCCAGGAAAGCCTTCACCGCCGCGACGATGTGGCGAGCGGAGATGCCTGCCGCGTCCATCAGTTCATCGGGCTTGCCAGAGCCGGGCATGGCATGCACGGCAAGCTTGACCACGCGCGGCGTCGCACCCGTTGGCGGCTTGCCTTCCACGCCGCTGAACGCCTCCAGAACCGCATCGCCCAGGCCGCCCTCGATCCAGTGATCTTCCACCGTCACGATGCGCCCGCCGGTCGCTTGAGCGGCAGCGCGCAGGGTCGCCGCGTCGATCGGCTTCACCGAGTAGGCGTCAATGACGCGAATCGTGATCCCTTCGCTCCGCAACTGGTCATACGCCTTAAGCGCTTCGTGCAGCGTGATGCCTGCGCCAACGACCGTTACCTGGTCGGCGTCAGACTGACGTACAACCCGGCTGCCGCCAATAGTGAAACTCTCCGAAGAGTCATAGATCACCGGCGTCTTCTCACGGGTCGTGCGCAGATAGACGATGCCCTGCTGGTCGGCCATCAGCGCCACCAGATGCGCGGCCTGATTCGCGTCGGAGGGGTAGAGCACGGTGCTGCCAAACACTGCGCGCATCATCGCCATATCTTCCAGCGCCATCTGCGAGGGGCCATCTTCGCCTATGGAGACACCGGCATGTGAGCCGCTCAGCTTGATATTCGCGCGCGAGATCGCCGCCATGCGGATGAAGTCATACGCGCGGGCGAAGAACGCGGCGAAGGTGGAGGCGAATGGCTTGTAGCCACGCACCTGGAAGCCGACCGCCGACGCCACCAACTGCTGTTCGGCGATATATTGCTCGAAATAGCGATCGGGGTACGCTTTGGCAAAGTATTCCGCGTAGGTCGAATTGCTGACCTCGCCGTCGAGTCCGACCACATCTGGTCGCGCGCCGCCAAGCGCCTTGAGCGCATCGCCGTAGGCGCTGCGCGTGGCCGCAGTCGCGCCTTTGTCATAGGTGGGCAGTTCGAGCGCTCGCTTCTCGCCATGCGCGGCGGGCGTCCCGGCTTCAGGCTTGTGGACGGCGACGATAATGTGCCGCTCACCGCCCAGCTCACTGATCGCGCGCTCAGCCATGTCGGGGGGCAGCGCTTTGCCGTGCCAGCCGTCTTTGTTGGCGATCTCGGCGAAACCGTGGCCCTTCTCAGTGCGCGCAACGATCAGTGTTGGCTTCTCGGTCTGCGCGGTCGCCTCGGCATACGCGCGATTGATCTGTTCGAGATTATGTCCATCGATCTCGATCGCGTGCCAGCCGAATGCGCGGGCGCGGGCTGCGTAGGCGTCGCCATCCCAGCCGAGCATCGTCTGCCCGCGCTGGCCCAGGCGATTCATGTCGAGGATGGCGATGATGTTGCTGAGTCTGTAAAAGCCGCCAAGCTCCATCGCCTCCCAGTTCGAGCCTTCCGACATCTCGCTGTCGCCCAGCACGACCCAGATATGGTAGGGTAGCTTGTCCAGATGCTTCCCCGCCAGCGCGATTCCCACGCTGATCGGCAAGCCCTGGCCCAGCGAGCCGGTGGCCACATCCACGTACGGGAGCACGGGAACCGGATGACCTTCGATGCGGCTGCCAAACTTGCGCAGCGTCAGCATCTCCGCATCGGAGATAGCGCCCGCCGCTTTGTACATCGAGTAGAGCAGTGGGGCAGCGTGACCCTTCGAGAAGATGAGGTGATCGTTGGTTGGCGCTTTTGGCTGTTGGAAGTCGTAGCGCAGATAGTCCTGCAGCAGCACCGCCATCAAGTCAGCCGCAGACATCGACGACGTGGGATGCCCGGAGCCAGCGGTGGTCGTGCTTCGGATGCTATCTACCCGAAGTTGCTGCGCCAACTCATGCCATTGTTCGGTTGCGCTCATATGCTCCTGCACTTTCGTTCGTGCCGCATCGCACTCTATTCAAACGCTCGCCATGCACATGCTTGCCTTGCCTGGCGCCTCAGCCGCCATCGTCAGGCGAACTGTGGTCGAGCGACGTAGCGGAACCTGATTCCGCATCCGCCCCACGCTCTGCCCGGCGCGCCCGCTGGAGCGTCTGCTCGATGATCGCGGGCAAGTCGGCAGCCAGCTTTGAGTTTGCAATGACGCGCGTTGCGCCAGCGGCTCGCGCCTGCGCCTGCGCCTCAGTGTCAACGTGGGACCCATAAGCGATGACGGGCAGCCCAGCGCGGCGCGCGGCGTCAATCGCCTGCTGCCATTCCACGCCGCGCGCGGCTGTGTTGACCAGCGCAATGTCGAAGCGCTCGGTTTCGAGTCGCCTGCTCCACTCGGCCAACTGGCGAACGGTCGTCGTTTCTATGCCGATATGTTTCAGCGTGGCGCTGACCTTCACCGCGAAAAACAGGTCGGGGTCGAGCGCAATCGCGCGCCGAGCGGCGCGTGACGGCTCCAACGCCTCCTGGTCAGACCCACCCTCAACAGCGCCATCGTCAGTCATCGGATCGCTCGTAGACAGGCCTGCGGAACTGCTCGCCCAGCTCCTCATTGATGACGCGCGGATCATGCCAGAGGTTCGGCGTCAGCACATGCCGACCACCGACGCAGAATGGCCGCGAGCAGGCGCGTTCGTGACTCGTCTCGAACACGAGATTGTCGCCCTCGACGGTGATCCAGATGTGGCGACGCGAGTAGCCATCACCCCATTTGAGCAGCAGGCCACGATTGTATTCATCGAAGCGGCCAAGTCCATAGAGGTAGTCGCGATTGAACTTCTCCAGAATGTCGCGCACATGGCTCTGTTCGACAACGCGAGCCACCTCTGGGAGCATCTGAGTGGTCGCCTGGGCATCCAGGTCTTCGCTGGGAATCGTCAACTGGCGAGACGACTGCTGCGCCTCGCGGATCATCTGGGTAATGTTCTCCGCCTCATCGTCGTGCAATCCGCGCGATTGCCCGAGGATTTTCCCCTTCGCCTGGCCGTTATCGTCTGCGCTGGTCGTCATCGCACCGCTCTCCTCTGGCTATCTCCGCAACATCTCTCTCAGGTCACTCTATCATCCGCAGGTTAGGCGCCGCCAGAAAAGCCGTGCGTCGCCGCAGGTCTAGCGCGCGACCCATACCTCCGCCAGCCCGTTGCGCAGACCAACGCCCAGCCCCAGGCCGCCTGCGCGAGCGAAGAAAGCCAGCGCCGAAATCTCGTCGCCACTCTGCCATTCCTGAATCTGCCCGCCAGTGGCCGTATCGAAGAGTTGCAAGCGTGTTCCCTGCGCCAGCGCCAGCCGCGCCGCATCAGGCGAGAGCGCCATGCGCGCCTCCGCCGAGAGCATGCCCACCTCGACGAAGCGGTTGATGCGCTTGCGAAAGTGAAACAGTCGCACCTGACGCCCATAGGCGCCGACGGCGACCCAACTCAGGTCGGGCGTCGCTGTGATGGGAAACTGAAGCGTCCCGGCGGACTCGATCAGGCGACCGACCGGGCGTGGCCCTTGCGCCCGAAGCGCGCCAACCCCATTGCGCCGATCCAGTTCCCAGAGTTGCACGGTGTTTGCCCGCCCAACGCTCGCTACCCGGCCCGTCGAGAACGTCAGCAGCGAGCGCCCATCGACGGAGAGCATCCGCGCATGCACACGCCAGTTGTCGTCTGGCGCCTCGCGCAGCCAGCCAACCGAGCCATCTTCCTTGCAGCGGATAGGGGTGAGCCAGGCGGCGCTCACTGGCGATGTGAGGGGCCGCGAGTAGACAGCGGTAGATCGTCGCCCATCATCCGCCCAGCGAAACGGGTCCTCGTCAGCCAGCGCCATCGGCGCGTCGGGCGTGGCCAGCCGCACATGGGGCGCGCCATCGTAGAGCATGACATCCATCGCGCCAGACGGGGCGCTGATGACCGTATTCCAGAGCGTGCGCCCATCGGGGATGCTCCAGACGCGCGTCCCCAGCGAGAAGCCCCAGGCGCAGGCCAACGCGCCGCGCGGAGAGAGCCGCAGCGCCTGAAGCGCGCCAACCCGCTCGTGCGCGCCAAATGCCAGCGCGCTGACCACATCGCCCGCATCTGTCGTCACGATGGTCAGGCGGCCATCGAGTTGCCCCAGGCCACAGAGCGCGCCATCGTAGGTGAAGGAGATGGCGACCACAGGCGACGCATCAAGCCCGCTAAAACGCCGATGCAGCGCAAAGGGAGCATCGCTCAACCCACGCAGCCCCGCGCGCGGGCGATGCGCAGCCGTCGGCGCCTGTCGCGCGGTGGGCGCCTCAGGCGCCGGGCGCAGCCCCGCGTCGTAGGCGCGCCGTCGCTCCGGGTCGCCTAGCGTCTGATAGGCCGCATTGATGACCTGCATCTTGTTGAGCGCATCGGGGCCAGCTACATCCGGGTGATAGCGCCAGGCAAGGCGCCGATAGGCAAGTCTCAGCGCCTCCTCATCCGCAGTGCGTTCGACTTCGAGGATCGCGTAATAGTCCAGGTCTTCTTCCATGCGCCACCCGGGCGACTGCCCCCCACATAAGCGCCGCGCAGTTCGCCCGTCGCCAGGCACGTTGCGCGACGCGCCACTACTATCTCCTCAGTATACGGCGCAACATGGTCTTTGGCGCCAGACAGGCGGCGGCGCGACAACGCGACATGCCGCGCCACGCGCTACAATACGGCGGATACCGACGCGACGATGCGCCTGCGTCCGTCGGAAGATGTCACAGGCGCGACGAGGAGATGCGTACGATGGACGTACCGCCTGCGACAAGACAGCAACCAGCCTCTGTGGTGTTCATCCTGGATTGTGACAATACGCTGCTCGACAATGATGGTGTGAAAGCCGCGATGGATGCGCGGCTCAACGCGCTGCTAGGCGAAACGCTCACCACGCGCTTCTGGCAGGTCTATGAGGATGTGCGAGCGCAAGAAGGCGTCGTCGATCTGCCTACGACCTTCACGGCGTTTCGCCCCGATCTGCCCGACGAGGCGACGCTTGACAGGGTACGAGCCGCCATCATGGACTTCCCCTTCGAGACACGTCTCTTCCCCGCGACGCTGGCCAGCGTGGACTATCTACGGACGCTGGGACTGCCCGTCATCGTCTCGGACGGCGACACCGTCTATCAACCGCTCAAGATCGAGCGCAGTGGGCTGGGCGCGGCGGTACATGGCCAATGGGTTGTCTATATCCACAAGGAGGATCATCTCGCCGAGATCATGGCGCGCTGGCCAGCCGAGTTCTATGTGATGATCGACGACAAGGCGCGTATCCTCGCCGAGACGAAACGACGGCTGCCAGACCGATTTGTGACCGTCCATATCATCCAGGGGCATTATGCTGGTGACTCGTATACACCAGCGCCTGACATTACCCTGCGTGAGATCGGCGATCTGCGCACGCTCGACCTGCTCTCACTGCGCCGCCATCTGGCGCGCTAGCCACGCTCAAGCCTGCTTGCGCGCGAAGACGACCAGGCGAGGCGCATCGAGGTCGTATGGCTCACCCACCAGCGAGCCATACGTCTTTTCGACGGTCAGCCCGGCCCGCGCCAGCAGATCACGCAGCTCTGTGAAGGCATAGACGCGAAAGCTGGCGGTATAGTCGTAGCGCGTTCCATCTGCATAGGTGTAGGTATAGCTGATGTTGATGCGTCCCATCAGCGGGTCGAAGTCGCGCCGCTCCAGCACGCGCAGGGTATCATTTGGTGACCAGTCAGACACTGGTTGCCAGTGAAACAGCATCCTATCGCGATTCCAGACATCCAGCGCGAGCCAGCCGCCAGGTCGCAGCCGCGCAGCCCAGTCAGCAAGCATCGCCTCGTTCTCCGCGTCGCTGAAGAAGCCGAAGGAGTGGAATAGCGAGGCGATCAGATCATATGGGCCGCCGACTGGCTCACGCATGTCGCCAACAAGAAAGGTCGCGGGCAGTCCGACCGCCGCCGATTGCGCCTGCGCAATCCAGCGGGTGTTGAGATCTACCCCCGTCACTACGTAGCCATGGCGCGCAAAAGCGAGCGCATGACGGCCCGCGCCACAGGCGAGATCAAGCACGGACGCGGGCGGCTGAAGCGCCGTCTCGCGCACGATGAACTCAACCTCGCGCTCGCTGCGTTCCTGCGTGAGCATGCCGCGCACGGAGTCGGCATACTGCTCGCCATAGTAGCGCCTGAACCAGTCAGCGTCCGCCACAGACGCCTCCTTTCACACTCGCGTTCGCTGCTCACAGGCCGCCTGGAGCGTCAGCGTACGCCGGTCGTCTCGTTGGAACGCTCTGAGGCGGTGACGGCCACCTGCGCGCGGCGACGGCTGGCCGCCCTGACACGCAGGAGGATGTCAACCAGCAGCACAAGCGCAACGCCCGCAGCGGGGATGACGATGTTCGCAGAGGGCACGCCGCTCAGATACGGGCCAACGATATGATCGTTCACTACCATCGAGCCGCCTGTCCAGCCCAGGGTCAGCGCGGCGAGGTCGAGCAGCACAGGCAGGCGTCCAATCAATTCAGCCACCACGGCGCTGCCCACCATCAAAAGCGCGATGCTGATGAACAGGCCAATCGCCAGAAGTTCCAGATTGCCGTGCGCGAGGCCACCCACCGCGAGAATGTTGTCGAGGCTCATGGTCACATCGGCAATGAGGATCGTGAGCAGCGCCTGCATGAAGGATGGCTCTTTGGCCGCCGCGCCGCCCGAATCCGCCTTGCTTTGCTTCATCGCCTCATTGTCGCGGCCTATCAGGAGGCGCGCAGCGATGATGAGCAGCACGGCGCCGCCGATGGCTTCGAGCAGAGGAAGCACGAGAAGCAACGTGGCGGCGGCGGCGAAGAAGATGCGCAGGACAATCGCCGAACCGCCGCCCGCGAGGATCGCCAGCAGTCGCCGCCGCCGCGAGAGACCGGCAGCCGCAGCCCCAATCACCAGCGCGTTGTCGCCACTGAGCGCGAGATCAACGAGGATTATGGCGCCGAGACTGCCGAGAAACGCTATCACACGGCCCTTCTTTCATGTATGCGGCCCACACCGTACACCATAGCATCATGATGCGACACTCCTGATGGCGACGACCACCGAAAAATCGCGTAGGTCGCTCACTAAGCGGGAAGATCGAGTGTCACAGACTTGCAGCGCCGCAACGAACTGGACTACACTGCGGACAGGTGGATGGAGCGTGCGCAGAGGCGCAGCCGCCAGCCGCGCCGACAGGAGGCGGGAGAGATGAGCGTCACGGGGATGCAGAGCGAATCCGATCTGAAAGAAGAAGGGCATGATCTCGCCCGTCGCATTCTGGCGCAGCGTGTCAACCGCTTCGGCGATAGCGGGCCTGATCTGGCGCCCATCGGCTCAGCGCGCTTCCGTCACGATGGCCGTCGCCTGCTCGTCGCGTATGCGGTGGCGCATGCGGGAATGGCGCCAGCAGTCGTCGAGCGAGTCCAGGACTACGCGCGCAACCGTGCGCTCTTCTTACACTGGCTGGTGACCCCTGAGACGCCAGGAGAGGAAGCGTTTCCGGCTGCGCTCCTGGCCGCCGGACTACGCCTCGATGAGCGGCTGATCCTGATGGCCAGGCGCAACGCCATCGTCGCGCCGATCAACCCATCGGTTCGCATCGAACTGGTGGCGAGCTTCGATGCGATGCGGGCATATGAGTATGGCAGCCGCCGCTCGTTCTACGACGATGACCACCCAGACGAGCGCATGGTCGCCTCACGGGCGAGTGATCGCTGGCGGCAGCAAGAGCAGGGCTGGTATCACTACTACATCACCCTGCTGCATGGGCATATTGTTGGCGGCTGCTATGTAACCCTCTGGGAAGACATCCCAACGCTGATGGGTGTCTACACCATCGCCGAGGCGCGCGGCCAGGCGGTCGCCACGACGCTGCTGAGCCGCGTAACTGCGGACATCACGCGGTCTGGTCGAAATCCGTACTGCCTGTATGTCAAACACGATAACCCCGCACAGGAGTTGTATAGACGCCTGGGATTCGAGCCGTTGGCCAGTGAGGAAACCTATCTCTCCCCCACAGGGCAGCGCTCATGAGGCCTGATCTCATGCCGCCTGGCGCCACATCACATGACACGAACGCCGCGCTTTCGCCGACTGTGCGCATCGTGAGTCTGCGTCTGCGCGGTGAGCGCCGACGGCAGATGGAGCGCCTGGCGCGCGAGGGAAAGCTCACGCAGGTCGCGGCGTCCGATGTGCTGGCGGTTGAGGGGTTGCCACGGCTGGCGGCGCAGAGTCTCTGGCTCTTCTTCATCTCAGCCGCGCTGTATGCGCTGCTCATCGGTCTGACGCGCGGCTGGAGTCATGCGGATCAATTGCTCGGTCAGGGACCCATGTTGCTGCGTGTGGGCATATTGCTGGCGGTCAATATCGTCGGCTATCTGCTGATTATTCCAGCGCACGAGGCGGCGCATGCGCTGGTCATCCTGGCCCTGGGTGGTCGCCCGCGCTTCGGGCTAAAACTCCCGCTGGCCGCGTATTGCACAGCCCCCGATCAACTCTTTCTGCGCGATGGCTACATCGCGGTTGCGCTGGCGCCGCTCGTCGCGCTCAGCGTGCTTGCGGTGATCGCCGCTGTGCTCGCGCCCAATGCCGCAGCGGGACTGCTGCTAGCGGTCGCGGGGAATGTCTCTGGCGCGGTCGGCGATCTCGACGTCGTGCGCGGCATCAGCAAACAGCCGCATGATACGCTCATCGCCGATACGGAGTCAGGCTACATCGCATTTCGCCATCAAGGTTGAGCAAGCCGCTAGCCACGCGCCATCCCGCCAGATGGGCCAAAAAGTGTGCGAAAGTCGCCGTTAAAGCCTTCGAGGAAGTGTCGAATGCTCTCAACATCGCCTGAGGTGACAGGAACATCTTCGCGTTGAGAGGAGGCTCCGGGGTGTACTATGCCGGGGATCGCATCGGTGAGTGGCGCGGTAGATGGAATCAGCCATTGGTGCGAGATAGCGGGTGAAATTTGCGTGGGCGATGAGGCTTCCTGTGAGTCTAGCAAATGCTTAGCCGCTTCTGAGTGCGGGAATGAGGCGACGAATATGCCTCGGCGCTGACATTGCCAGCAGGTCAACAGGAGCAGCCATCGCGACCCTCGCTGCGCCAGCACCAGCATATCATCTGGGTGATGATGAGCGTCGCAATCCACACAGGCGAGCTGCGTGATGCGTTCGCGCAAGATGTGCTCCTGGCCCTGCACAGTCTCCTCCTCAGGATCGCCGTTCAAGGCGGCTCTGGACATGGCGCTTACCTGAGTGAGCATGCGCTACGCGCTTGTACCGCTCGTCACCGAGCGTCATGCAATCCGTCTGCCTCATTCCGCTCATTTGTCTAGCTCGTCGAGAATATCCAGGTTCTGGATGAAATCGCGATACACGTCGAGATCATACTTGGGCGCGTGCGCCTCGCTGGTGATGGGGGTCTCTTCACCAGCGCCACCGTCATTGAGCGCCACACTCGCGGAGTCCATCACCTTGTCGGCGACAAAGATGGGCGCCTTCAGGCGCACAGCAAGCGCGATGGCGTCACTTGAGCGCGAGTCAATCTCGACGTGGCGCCCATCGACATCCATCACGATGCGCGCGTAGAAGATATCGTCGACGAGGTCGTTGATGACGATACGCTCTACTTTCGCGCCTAGCTCAAGAATAACTGTTTTGAGCAGATCATGCGTCAAGGGACGAGGAGGAGTCGAACCCTGCAACTCCATCGCAATGGAGTAGGCCTCCGGATTGGCGATCCAGATAAAGAGATACCTGTCGCCCTCTTGGTCTTTCAGGATGACGACCCGCTGGCTGTTCTCAACGCTGATGCGGACACTGTCGACCGACATCTCCACCATTGGGGTTCCTCCAGTTGCGCTGAGTCCGGCTGGCAGCGTGGCCTGTGCCAGCCTCGCCTCATTGTACTCCACCGGGCAGAGGTGGCGCAAACACAATCCCACCTGCTTCGCGGGCCAATGCGCTGTTCGCCGCAGCCACGCTGTGGTGGCTGTCAACCCTGTTACTGCCAGCTCGCGCAGGCAGCCAGGCGCCCCTGAGAGGAGTGGCAGCAGGCGTCTGGCTGCGTGTCACCGGGGCGCGCCGCGCTATGATATGCTCAGCGGACAGTGCGGAACACGCGCAGCGCCAATCACTGGTGAGCAGCGAAGAGGATACGCCCATGACACGGAGCGCGAATCGCCCCCCTGCGCGCCATCAGACGCAGACTCCGTCGCCGCCAGCGACATCCCAGGCCAATGCGAGCGGCGCGCAGGCGGCGATGCGCGCGCTGCCAGCGGTGGAGGAGGCGCGGCTCGAGATCGCGAAGCGCCTGGCCGACGCGGGCGCCCCGCCTGTCGCACATGCCGCGCTGATTCGCGCGATTCGCATCACCCTCCAGTCCGCGCGCGCGAGCATGCGGGCAGGCTCCCCGCCGCCAGATCACGCTGCGCTGATCGAACAGGCGATGCGCGCTGTCGCGCGCCAGACTCAACCGTATCTGCGCCCGGTGATCAATGCTACAGGGGTCATCATCAACACGAATCTGGGGCGCGCGCCACTCAGCCAACGCGCCATCGCCCAGATGAGCGCTGTCGCGCAGCGTTACTCCAACCTCGAATTCGATCTGGCGGCGGGCGGGCGCGGCTCTCGCCAGGCGCATACACGCGCGCTGCTGCAAAGCCTGACGGGCGCGGAGGATGCGCTGGTGGTCAACAACAACGCAGCCGCGACGCTGGTGGCCCTCGCAACGCTCGCCGCAGGACACGAGGTCATCATTGCGCGGGGCGAACTGGTCGAGATCGGCGGCGGTTTCCGGGTGCCAGATGTCATGGCGCAGAGCGGCGCGCGACTCGTCGAGGTCGGGACGACCAACCGCGTGCGACTGGCCGACTATGCCGCCGCCATCACGCCAGACACAGCGCTGCTGCTCGCCGTCCATCCGAGCAATTTTCGCATCATCGGTTTCACCGAAGCGCCCGCGCTCGCCGATCTGGCGACGCTGGCACATGAGCGCGGCCTGCTGCTCATGCATGATCTGGGTAGCGGCGCGATGGTCCCCACAGATCGCTGGGGACTCGGCCACGAACCAACCATCGCCGAGAGCGTACGCTCCGGCGCCGATGTCATCTGCTTCTCTGGGGACAAGTTGCTGGGCGGCCCACAGGCAGGGGTCATCATTGGGCAGCATGAGGCGCTTGCCCGCATCGAACGACATCCACTCATGCGCGCAATCCGCATCGATAAGCTGACCCTGGCCGCGTTCGAGGCGACCTTGCGCGCCTACGCGGATGAGACATTCGCAACTGAACTGCCCGTCTGGCGCGCCATCGCTGAGACAACCGAGCAGATCGGCTCACGCGCGGATCGGCTGGCGGCACGGCTCCGGCAGGCAGGGGTCGCAGCCGAGGTCATTGCGGGCGAATCGACCGTCGGTGGCGGCTCTCTGCCTGGCGAAACGCTGCCAACCATGCTCTGCGCGCTGCCAGCACGCGCGGCGGAGTCGCGCCCCAACGCCGCAACGCTCGCCGAGGCGCTGCGGCAAGGCGAGCCAGCCATTGTCGCCCGCGTGCTGCGCGATCAAGCGCTCTTCGATCTGCGCACCGTCGCCGCCGCAGAGGAGGATGCGCTCTATCAGGGCATTGTCGCTGCGTGGCGCGCCGTCATGGCCTCAATGGCATCATCCGCAGCCGAGTGAGGCATGCTGTCCACTAGCGGATGAGTTAATCGGCGACCTCGCGCGCCAAACCGTCCGACGCGGCCACGTCTGCGACTGGAGTGGGAGCCTGTTCAGGCAGGCGCTTCGCCGGGCGGTGGGTGATCGCCCAGCGAGCGAGCAGCATGCCGCCGAGTACGATTACCGCCGCCAGCGCCTGCGCCAGGCTCAGCTCCTCGCCCAGCGCGAGAAACGCCGCGACGCCTCCCAGCACCGGAGTAGCATAGTTGTAGAGCGTGACATAGCCGACACCCCGCTTGCCAATCGCCCAATTCCAGATCGAATAGGTGATGTAGATCGGAAAGACGACGGAGTACGGTATGATGGCCCATAATCGCCAGGTCACATGTGACCAATCCTGGGCCGCGAGCGCAGGAACGCCGAACGGAATGAGCGCCAGGGTCCCAATGAGCAGGGTATAGCACATCAACTCCGGTGGACTATAGCGCACGGCCAGTCGCTTGTTGACGACGCCATAGAGCGCAAACAGGCCTGCTCCACAGCACAAAAGCACGTTGCCGATGACAACGCTGGTCGCCGTGAGCGCATGATCTACTGGCGGCTCGGTGGCAGGCGCGCGCGCCAGGAGGAACCACACGACGCCGCAGAGGCTGACGACGATGCCAACCCATTGCCACGCCCGGATACGCTCAACACGCAATGTGGCAAGCAACACAGCGGACCACAGCGGCACGGTCGCGCTGAACAGCGACGCCGCAAACGCGGTCGTGTGAAACAATCCCTCGATGTAGAAGATTTGATAGATGCCATAGCCAGACAGGCCAGAGATGATGAGCGGCGCCATGTCTGCGCGGTGGATGCGAAAGGGATGGATGGTCGGATGTCGTCGCGCATAGAAAAAGAGGACGCCCAACGAGACCGCGCTGAGGAGGATGAAACGGATGATGACCAGGGTGAGTGGTTGTACCTCTTCGAGCGCGATCTTGAACAGTGTCGGCGAGATGCCCCAGATCAGCACGACAAAGACCAGTCCAAAGTCCAGCAGATGTGACGAGATGAAACGACGCACTCCGAAACTCCTCCAGGCGCCTGCCACCGACGCGCGCGAGACGTGCAGGAATCGCCAGAGAGGCTGAGCCAGCGCGACGAGAATGTACAGGAAGCCTTTCGTAGTATAACCACTATGTGCTGACGCTGATGGAGCGGCTGGGGCTGGAGGAGAATGACGACGCGCTGCTCATCGGTCTGGAGCACTACAACACCGCCGCAGAGGTAGACCACATTGTGGCGGCGCTACGCGCGGTAGTGACGGAAAAGTGAAGATATTCGTAACTGCTCAGGACCCCCATGCAACCGGTAGGGGGCTTCGCTCGAAAACAGCAGTGAGGGCATCGAGCATACCCCGACCCTGTTTCCGCATCGTTGCGAGATAGCTGCGCAGCCGACAGTACGCGGTCGCTCCCGTCTCGCTGCGGAACGTTCCCGCCACTTTTTGCTGGACCTCGGCCATGCGCAAATCGCGCTCGGCTTGGTTATTCGTGAACGGAATCACTAATTCGTCGAGGAAGGCGAGGACGCGCTCGCTGTACTGGAGCAGCGCATCCAGCAGGTTCTTGGCGGGAGATTGTTTGGGGCGACCCCGGCGGCGGCGCGGTGCATCGGAGGTCACTGCTGGCGGCGGTTGCGCGGCGAAGCCTTGCGCGAGCAGATCGTGATACTGCGCGATCCAGGCGTCGCGTTCTGCGGCGGGTAGGGCGCTTGCGCCCCGCAGGCGCCACTCCTCGGCTGCCGCACCCATCCCGCGCAGCAACTCAGCCATCGCTGCCGCCCATGCCGCTCCATCCTGCTCAGCAACCAGGGCGAGTTCGCGCAGCAGATGCGCGCCGCACAGGCTGTGGGTGCAGTCCGTATAGGCATTGTAACTCGCCCAGCGGTCATGGCGGTCATGGGTGGCCCGCCCGTGGAAGCGCGGCCAGATACCAATCGCCGCCGTCGCTACCGCGCCGCGTTTGGGATGCCACGCAAGATGCGTGAGCCAGCGCGTACTGTTGACGTGCAGCCAGTGGAGCTTGCCCGCGATGCGGATGCCCGTCTCATCGGCATGTTGGTGGGCACCCGCAGCGACGAGATCCGCCAGATACGCGACCGTTGGCGCGAGCGTGTCCCCAGCCTGCTCCACCCACCTCGCCACCGTGCCGTCGCTCAGCGTGCAGCCGAACAGATCCCCCAGCGCCTCATGCGTGCGCTCCTGCGGCACGACCTGATAATGATGCAAATAGACCGCCAGCGCCCGCACGCGCGGGCCGTACTGGGCAGGCGCCCGCACCGCGTCGGGGAAGACGCCGCGCGTGACGGCGTGGCACGCGGGACACCTGACCGCTAGCGCGTGGTGTTCCGTCACTTCGAGGCGCAGCGGAGGCACATCCTGCACCTGTCGCCGCTCCACCACCACGCCCGGTACGCCGTCGAGGGGCTGATGACACTGCCCACAGACAGCGGGGACATGCGCCTGCGTGGCGTCGGGCTGCGCGACCATCTCCAGGGTATGCCCCACATGCCCTGGCTGCCCGCCGGGCTTCTTGCCACTGGGTCGTCGCGTTGTACGAGGTCGCCGCCCCAGCCCGTCGCTGGCGGGCGGTTTGCTGCTGTTGTGGCTGTCTTGTGCCAGCCGACGCTTGAGCGCTGCGTTCTCCGCCAGCAACTCCCGCACAGTACGCCTCAAGCGTGGCCACTTTGGCTTCGAGGTGGGCAATGCGTTCCTGATCCGTCATGCCTGCATTCTACCAGCCCCCACAACCCCCTCCTGAGCAGTTACAGATATTCTTAGCAGAGCTAGCAACTTGGCTTCGGCGCCAGATGATACCATGCGCGTAGCGAGAGGATTTGGCCGATAGCGAGCGCCACCGCAATGAGAACAGTGATGAGCGCTGCCTGTTCTCGAGGAGTCGCGATTTGCTGCGCTAATTGGTAGACTTTGACGTAGTACTCTGGAGGGCCATGCTCGTTTGGCGAACAGCCTGCAGGATAATCAAAGAAATAGAATGCTATCTGCGCGAAGGTGTTATGCAAGATGTTGGCGAGCATCAGCGACCAGATACCCAGCGCCAGTGTCAGGAAGCTCAGCGCAGTCACCCGTCCCATGCCTCGACGCCGCACACGTTCTCTCAGCTCAGCCGCCACCGCTGCAAGTCCAACGCAGGCAAGCGCCAGTAGCAGCACCCCAATCAGTGCTGCAGCGTTCTGCCAACCACTTAGGTTTTCCGGCGATGGGCACGAGCCTAGTTCTATGAGAAACGCTCCCTTCCGTCATGTCATCGTATCCAAGGCGTGGCCCACCTGCGCGGAACTTCTTCCAGGCGTGAACTCGCAACGGTGGCAAAGCTCCATTCTACGGTTGCGGGGCGCTTATGACTCGGCGCCAGCGCCGCGAAGGTGTCTGCCCCTCCATTTTACGGTTGCGGGGCGCTTATACTGAAAAGGTATATCCCACTATTTGCGTCAAAGAACATATAGAGATTTCTCGTGCTAGTGGACGCATTCTGCCCATGCGACCCTGGACCGATGCTCTGGAACAGGATTATCCATGATACTAACCCCTTGATAGGAACGAAATGGGTAGCTGGAGGGCTAATATTCGGAGCGTTGAGCGTAACCAATTGGCAGGCAATAGCAGTCGCCTTGGATTGAGCGTTGGGCGCCAGTTGGGCGGAACCCATGGCAAATGCGTCTTGCTCGTTGATACTGCTCGCGCCCTGATAGGCAGTGACCTGAATACCTTGTGCTTGAAGTGACTGAATCTCAGCAGCAGTAAGCGAGCGTTGGCAACCTAATGGCTGCGCTGATGTGTTGGCCGATAGAGTGGTCGTGCTCAAATGCCGCGAAACCACAACTATGCCTGTCACTACCACCGCTGCCAGGCATATGGAGATGGCAGGACGAACCAGGTGTGCGATCAATGATACTCGCCGAGACTCGCTATTCATCGTTCAACTCTCCTGGTTTGTTACGTAGTCGAGGAGACACAACTCGCTTCTCCTCAAAAACCCTTGACCAAACTTGCGACTTTGTCATGGGTGCTGAACTGAGAGTAAAAGTGTGGTGCGCAGGCTTCAACTCGAATAGCGAGTATCATAGATTCCTATATACGTTCCAGGAAAGTAAATACCGCCGTACTTGAAGTTGTCATATGATGTGGTGTTGCCACCGTACCACGTACCATTTTGGCGCCACTGATAGTTCTGGAAATACACAAATGTGGAGTTACCTCCAGGCATTTGATCTGCCAGATCATGAACTTCACCAAGGTACTGGACACCGGAGGGCGTCCAGTGATTACCCGATGACTCTGTTGTACTACCTACTTGGGAGCCATCCAGATAGTAGCGAAACGTGTAGTTGCCGAGGTAGTCGACCTCATATTCGTGTGAATCAGTGTATGCGGGCACGCCAAAATAAACCGGCGAAGATGCACCACAGGTAGTTGTTGACTCGTAAAAGAACTGAGGCCGCGCGTAGGGATAATCATTTGCCCAGCCGGTCTATGAGTAGTAGCAACCGCTACTATCGGTCAGCATTGACCAAGCAGAGGACGATCCACGAGAGCTATCGTCACAAATGTATGGATTGTCGTTATCAATATGGGCCCGCGCGCCAGATACACCAGAGATCGAAGGGTTGCGAGACCCATCAAATCCGCCGACTTTGGTATCGCAAGGTCCTGGCTGATACAATGACATGGCATGCGCAGGAGGCGTCATCAATATTGCCATGCAAGCAATTATTCCTACAGCAGCTAAGGTATCAATAGTACGTCTGATAATATTCTCGACGTGTCTGGCGTTTGCAATCTCATTTGGGCGGTTTCCGGCACTGCTTATCGATTGCTGAAAGCCAGCGCTATCTTGCTCCAAGTAAAGGGTATCGTCTATCAATTGTGACCAAAAATTAGCTCTTGCATCAACGATGGAACGCATAGCAATTCCCCCTTGGTAAAGTACATGATTTAGTAACTACTCAGGCAGACTTGCGCTGGTAGGATAGCATAGAGGCATGACGAAGCACGAGCGCATCGCTGAACTTGAGGCTGAGGTCGCTAGCCTGCGCGCACAGGTAGTGACGCTACTGGAGCGTGTACACGAGCTCGAAGGGCGGCTGGCCAAGGATAGTCATAACAGCGGCAAACCGCCCTCCGCAGATGGACTCAAACGCCAACTGCCCCGGACGCGCAGCCTACGACAAGCGAGCGGGAAGCGTTCGGGTGGGCAAGTGGGCCATCCGGGCGAGACGCTGGCGCTGGTCGCCGAACCAGATGTGGTGGTGGACCATCGGCCCGTCGTGTGCGCGACCTGCCAGGCGTCGCTGGAGGAGACGGGCGAGGTGGTGAGCGTGGTGGAGCGTGGTGGAGCGGCGGCAGGTACACGATCTCCCATTGGTGCGGCTGCACGTCACAGAACACCAGGCGCTGCGGCTGCGTTGCCCGGCCTGCCAGCAGGTCAGCGACGGCGCCTTCCCGCCAGAAGCTCCCAGCCGCGCGCAATATGGCCCGCGCCTGCGGGCGCTGGCGGTCTATTTGGTCGACCAGCACCTGTTGCCCTACGAGCGCGCGTGTGAGGTGCTGGCGGATGTGTGTGGCGCCGCGCTTTCTGAAGGCACGCTGGCGACGTGGCTGCGGCAAGGCGCCGCAGCGCTGGAGCCAGTCGAGGCGGCAATCAAGGGCGCGTTGGGCCACGCGGCGGTGCTGCATCACGACGAGACAGGCGTGCGCCGTGCGGGCAAGCTGGCCTGGGCGCATGTCACCTGCACCAACCAGTTGACGCACTACGCCATCCACGCCAAGCGCGGCAGCGAGGCGACCAAAACCATTGGTATCCTGCCCACCTATCAGGGGGTCAGCGTCCACGACGGCTGGAAGCCGTATCAGACCTACACCCAGTGCCGCCATGCGCTCTGCAATGTCCACCACCTGCGCGAGTTGACTTACCTGGAAGAGCAGTATCAGCAAGCCTGGGCGACGGACATGAAGGCGCTGCTGCGCGAGATGAAAGCCGCCACCGACGCGGCACGCGCGCAAGGCGCTTCCCACCTCGCCGCCAACCTGCGCGCAGCCTTCATCGCGCGCTACGAGACGCTGCTCGCCAGTGGCTTGGCCGCCAACCCGCCACCGCTCCGCCGCTGCGGGCAACGCGGACGGCTCAAACAAGCGCCTGCCCGCAACCTCCTCGAACGGCTGTGGCTCCAGCAAGCTCAGGTCTTGGCCTTCTTGGAGGACCTGACGATTCCCTTTGACAACAACCAGGCCGAGCGCGACGTGCGCATGCTCAAGACCCAGCAGAAGGTTTCGGGCTGCTTCCGCTCAGAGACGGGCGCCGCCGCGTTCGCCCGCATCAGGGGTTACTTATCCACCCTTCGCAAGCAGGGGGTGGCGCTGCTTGACGCGCTCCGTACCCTCTTTACCGGCGCGCCGCTCTACCCTGCCTTGGGCTGAGTAGTTACATGATTTATTCATAAGTCGCATGGTACAATATCGAGAAAGGATTGCCAAGGTTGCATATTCCCTCATCTAAAATGTTACCGAGGCTGCTATGGTTCCCTCATGTATTACAACTTACTGGCGCACTTGCTCGCGGGTCTCATCGCCTACTGTCAACTCTCCAAGAAGCCATCGTGCTAATTCGACCACGAACTTTTGGACTTGCCAACGGCATAGATTATCCAGGATTCACCTTTTTATAGCATTTCGGCTGGCGTCCTGCCATTCTGGCAGTGGCAGCTATTCGCGCGTGGCGGGGAGGTCAATCCAGCCGAGGCGCTGCGCGCGCATCACCGCGTCGGCGCGCGAGGTGGCGCCCAGCTTGATGAACAGGTTCCGCATGTGGAACTCGACGGTATTGAGCGTGATGGACTGCTCACTTGCGATCTCGTGATTCTTGCGCCCCAGGGTAACAGCGGTGAGCATGTCGCGCTCCTTGCGCGTCAGGCGCGGAACACCGCTCGCGCCGTCCTGGCGGAGGAAACGCGCAATCTCCGTTGAAAAGACTTCTTCGCCAGCGTAGATTGACCGAATGGCCTGTACGAGTTCATCTGGCCCGGCGGACTTGAGCAGGTAGCCCTGCACACCAAGCTGATGCAGCGCACGCACATAGCCCTCTTTGTCATGGCCCGTCAGAATCAGGATGCGTGGCGCCCGGCTGCGCTCGTGCAACGCCTGGCACATCCTGATACCATCCATTCCTGGCATGCCAATGTCCAGCGCGATGACATCGGGGGCGACTTCATCGCTCAGCCGCAGGGCCTCAGCGCCATCGCCCGCCTCGCCTACCACCTCGATATCTGGCTCATCCTCCAGGATACGCCGTGTCCCAGCGCGCATGACTGTGTGATCGTCTACCAGCACGACGCGAATCTTCACGCCGATAGTCTGCTCATGCGCTTGTGACATTGTACCCCCATGTCTACTCGCCAGCGTTGTCTCAGGCCATCGCCGGAGCCAGCGGAATCGTGCGGAGTATGCGCGAGATCGGAGCGATAACGGTGATCTGCGCGCCGCCCTCTGGCGCCTGATCAAACTGCAAATGCCCACCGATCAACTGCGCACGCTCACGCATGCTGGCCAACCCCAGATGCCCATCGCGCAGCGACGCGCCAATATCTACAGGAAGCGCGATGCCGCACCCATTATCGCGTACCTGAAGGCGAATCCACGTCCAGCGATCCAGCCACCGATCAGCGGCGGTCGGCGCTTCGAGTACGACAAGCTGGACGCTAGCCACGCTTGCGCGCCCGTGCTTATGCGCGTTCGACAGCCCCTCCTGCGCGATGCGATAGAGATGGAGGGCTACCTGTGGGTCGAGCTGCTCGCCAACCTTGATCGCAAGCGCGTCAAACTCTACCGAGACAGTCATCAAGGCCGAGGAGTTCATTTGTTCGGCGAGGTCTTCGAGCGCAGGGGTCAGCCCAAGTGAGTGTAACATATCGGGATAGAGACCCAGGCAGAGGGCGCGCAGTTTCTTCTCGACAATCGCCGACCGCTCGGCCAACTCGTGCAGTTCGCGCCGCAGACGCGCCGATGTTGGGGCGAGCTGGTTCATGCTATCACTCGGCGCGCCCATCCGCTCGACCTCCGCCGGGATGCTCTCGGCGCTGCGCTCGAAGGCGTCGGCCAGGCGCACAGAGAGTTGAGAGTGGCGAATGACGTAGAGAACTTCCTGCAAGGCATCGTCGTGTAATTCTCGCGCCAGTGAAGCGCGTTGCCGCTCATCGGCATTCACGAGTTCACGCGCCAGCATCTCCTGCTCGGCGCGAGCGGCGGCTACCTGCTGCGTGGAGATCTGCACCTGCTGGAGTGAGATGCGCAGTCCACTGACAAGTTGCGCGTTCGCCAAGGCAGTCGCCGCCTGATGGGCGATGGTAAGCAAGAGCGCGCCATCTTCGCGGCGCAGCGGGCCACCAGCCGCTTTGGGGCCGACCACCAGCAGCGCAGATACCCCTGCCTGCTGACCAGAGCCGATATAGACGAGCGCGGCGCAACCCTTCCATGGGTGAAGCGCGAGTTGCGAGGTGGGCGGCAGCAGATGGCTCCCCTGATCGAGATGCGCAAGCTGCTGGAGCAATACAGCGCGCCCACCTGGCGCCGCATAAGCGCCGCGAGCGCGTAGATCGTCCGGGCCGATCACCGTCAATACCTGCGGGTCCAGCCCCTCAGGCAGCGGAACGAAGGCGATGGCGCTCAGGTTCAGCGTCTCCATCAGACCGTCGAGTAGCACTTGCGCCAGCGTCTCCTGATCGTAGGCCGCCGCAAGTCGCTGGCTGAAGCGCTGGAGTGTCCCCTCATAGTCGTAGTAGTCGCGATAGAGCGCCGTATCCACCAGTCGCTGCACAAACTTACTCACAGGCGCATAGGTTATGGCGACGAACAGCGCCATGAGCGCAGCCGCAGCCTCATAGACATAGGAACTGTTCGCTGGAATGACGCTCGTGAAGATGAGGCTAGCAGCTACATAGACACTCAGCAGCAGCGCCGCCAGCAAGCCATACACGACCACACGATCGGCGACTGCGGCCAACCGCACGCCACGCCAGCCCGCAGCCACTGCCAGGGCAAGCAGCGCCACCGCTACGACACAGATGATGGCTAACAACGCTTGCCAGTCCGCAGGGTGGGGCGACAACTTCAGCGACAGGGAGAGCGTCACGAGATAGATAGGCATGGGAGGTAGTGTCAACTCCATCTGCGGACTAACCTACATCACTCAACCACTATAACACCTCCGTCGCGCTGCGCAACAACACGCGCGACCTGCGAGAGCATGTCTCCGCCATAGGCGCCGATCCGACCGGCGACCAGGTCAGCTCGCTTGACACACAACAGGCGCGCTGCCATAGTACACAAGGGCGTTTTGGGGGAATATCAGGGAGGAACGGGTAAGCGACGCATGCCGAAGGTGTACGGGGTAGCCATACGGAAGGGCGGCCAGGGGAAGTCCACGACAGTATCAACGCTAGCAAGGCTCTGCGCGCTCTATGGCGCGCGGACGTTGGTGATAGACCTGGCTGGGCCAGGCACGACGAGCGCATCGCTCCGCGACATCTGGCCAACATCCGCACATGGTGAACTCTCGACCGCGCTGCTCACGCTCCATGAGTTCCCCGCTGGCGTCACGCCAGACATCGAATTGGCGCGCGCGACCCTGGAGCAGTCAACGCTCCCCGTGCGTCTGCTCTCGCAACCAAGCTGGTCTGGCGGGACACTGTGGGTATTGCCATGGGACGACCTGCTGGGCGAGGCTGCGGCGTTTCTGCAATCTGAGCGCGTGCTCGCTGGCCTCATCCAGGCGCTGGCGTCGGAGATCGACATCGCGCTAATTGATTTTCCCGCCGAGGGCGGCCCACTGATGACCACCGCGCTCGCAGCGACCGATAGCGTCATTATGCCGATGGCGCCTGAGGCGCCTGCGCTTGAAGGCGCTGCGGCTACCCTGCGCCTGCTGGCGCGTGTGCGCGAGAGCGGGCGACCCATCGAGCTAGGCGGCCTGCTGATCACGCGGGTCGAGCCGCGCAACAAACGGCTGGTCGAGGTCGTGCAGGCGCTCAAACAGGCTGGCGAGGTAGAAGGCGAATCGCTGGAGCGCAAACTACTTCCCTTCGCGATTCGCAGCCACGAGTATTTCGAGCAGGCATTCCGCTATGGTGTCCCTGTCTGGGAGCGAACTGACAATATGCGCGACTGGGCAGGCTATGTGATGCTGGCTGAGTGGCTGCTGCGAGACGCTGGGCTGGCCAGCCTCGCCACCGCCCGACGTGGGCCAGCGCTGCTGACCCCTGAGACGCGCATCATCGATACCACCGCCGTCCTCCTGAATGATACCGAGGTGATGCTGCGCGACTTCGAGCGCGCCCACCCACCCGCCGCCAATTAGCGGGCGCTCCCACAGAGCGGGCAGACGGATGGGTATGTGGCGTTGCAGCGCGCGCCGCCTGTGGCCTAGAATGACTCTCGGCGCGAGAGCGTCCTGCCAGCGTTCGGACTAATGGCGAGGGCGCCCTCCCACGACGCTGACACGCACGGCATGATCGCAGGTGGAATGAGAACGAAGCGTATGCGACGAGCGCCCAGTTCGACGGGGTTGATCCTCGTCCTTCTCGTGCTGGTGTCTCTGGTGGGTCTGCTCACGGGATTGCTCACGCATGCGCTCGTCAACCGTGGCGCAGCGACCGCGCAGGCCCGGCCAACCACCACGCCATCCACGCATAGCGGCGCCTCAGCCACAGACACTCCCGTGTCAATCACTGGCGCGACGGGAACAGCTACGGCGCCCGCAATCTCCGGTCAATTTCAGCTCAGCGTCACGGTCACGCCCAAACGGGTGACGTCTGGTCAGCAGATCACGATCACCGTGAACGCCTTCACTCCCGATACACATGCGCCCATCAGTGGGCTACCCTGTGTGCTGCGCGCGCCTGTGGATGGCAGCCCATCGCTGTTCTCGTCGTGGCCTGCCGCCCAGACAACCAACGCAAACGGCGTCGCGAGTTGGACACTCACAACGCCGTCACAGCCTGCGGGAACGTATGAGGTTGAAGCATTCGCCAGAACCTCGGCCTGGAGCTTCAAATCGGACTCGACCGTCGAGGTGAGCGCAAGCTAACGCTGGCTTGCTGTCTGGGACGCTGGCACGAGGGCGGCCTTGTCGGGAGCCGACTCCTCCTGCAACGCTTCGATCTCGCCCAGCACCGATGCGATGGACGAAGCCTTAGCCTGGTGGAGATGGCTGTAGATCTGGGTCGTGGAAATGTTTGCATGGCCCAGCAACTCCTGCACCGTCCGCAGTTCCGCTCCGCGCCCAAGCATCTCAAGCGCGAAGGAATGGCGTAGCGTATGCGGCGTGATGCGTGAGATTCCCGCCATGCGCGCGTAGCCCTTCATGATAAGCCAGAAACCTTGCCGCGTCAGCCGCTGCCCATGATGATTGAGGAAGAGGCTCGGCTCATCCGCGTTGTGAACGAGCGCGCGCCGACCATCGTTGAGGTACATCGCAAGCGCGCGCTGCGCCACTGGCCGCAATGGCAACAGTCGCTCTCGACCGTTGCGCCCGCGACAGGTAATATGCCCGCGCGCGAGATCAAGGTCAGCGACATCAGTGGTGACAAGTTCAGTCACACGCATACCTGTCGCATACAGGCACTGGAGCATCGCGTAGTCACGCTGGCCAGCGGGTGTGTCGGTGATGACGGAGGCCAGCAAGCGCTCGACCTCATCATGCGCCAGAGCCGATGGCGTATATTTCTCGACTCGCGGTGAACCCAGCGCGTGCGTCGGCTCAGAGGTCACGACCCCGGCAGCGAGCAGATAGTGGAAGAACGACTTGACCGCCGCTATCTTTCTGGCGACGGAGGTTGTCGCGTATTGCCGCCGGTTGAGTTCCTCGATGAAGCCTGCGATAAGCTCTGGCGTTACCTCATCCCAGGCATGCGCGCCATGCTCCTGCGCAAAACTGGCAAGCTGTTTGAGGTCGCTGCGGTAGGCGCCAAGCGTGTTCTCGCTGGATTTCTTCTGAGAAGCAAGGGCATGAACATAGTCTTGAATGGCACGCTCCATGGTACTCGGTTTACCTCACTTCTAACCCGTTGAGATCGTTGGCGCTGTGGTAGTCATGATAGGACGCTTGATGCGATATGAACAGCCCCGGTTGAGGATTCGGTCAGATTCCCCGGATGTTGTCGTTCATCCCGTCTACATGTCGAAACCACCGCACGCTCACCACATTATACTGACGTGTTCAACAGGATACAACGCGCCCATGACTTCTGACCGGCGTATGATGCGGCGTGTAGGGGCGTGAATCAGCCCAATCGTGGCGCGTGGCAAGCGAGGGAGAAATGGTGGTGAGGTCAGCGCACGACTCCCGTCGAGGTTTGCTCAACGCAAACGCCGCTACAGTGTTCTTTGGGCTGGCTGGTGTGCTGGGCAAGCTCTCTGGGCTTCCGGCGCCGCTAATCACGCTCGGACGCGCCATGTTCGCGGGCGTGGCGCTCGCTATCTGGGTCGCCAGCGCCCACGTACCACTCCGCCCGCGCAGCCGACGTGACCTGGCGCTGCTCCTTTTCCAGGGCGCCCTTCTGGCGCTTCACTGGACCGCGTTCTTTCAGGCCATTGTCGTATCGAGCGTCGCGATCGGTCTGCTTGCATACTCCAGCTTTCCGCTGTTCACTGCGGCGCTCGAACCGCTGCTGCTGCGCCAGCGACCTCAGCCCGCAGAGATTGCCGCCGCTATCCTCATCTTGCCGGGCATCTATCTCCTCATCCCAACGTTGAGCCTCGACAATCAGGCCACGCGAGGCGTCTTGTGGGGGCTATTGGCCGGAGCCACGTTTGCGCTGCTCTCAGTCATCAATCGCAGCCTGACCTCTCGCTATCCCAGCAGCGCTATTAGCCTCTATCAGGATGGCGTCGCCGCTCTGGTTCTGGCGCCAATCATCTTCCTCACGCCCACTCTCGGCGTCTTCAACGCGCGGACACTGCTCATTCTTGCGGCGCTCGGCGTCCTCTGCACTGCGCTAGCGCACACGATGTTCATCGCGAGCCTGCGCCAGATCACCGCGCAACTTGCCAGCGTGATTGCCGCGCTAGAGCCGGTCTGGGGTGTCCTGTTCGCGTGGCTGCTGCTCGCCGAGGTCCCGACCACGCGCACCCTGCTTGGTGGAGCGTTGATCGTTGGCGCGGCGCTGCTCCCAGGCGCGCTGGCGCTTATCCAGCGACGCGAGCGGTGAGGGCGCCACTGGCCACGGCGCCACACAGCGAAATGGCGCTTCCCCAGCCTGGGAGAAGCGCCATCATCATGCCAACGCCCGAAGCGCTAGCTGATCGAGCAGACAGTGTACATCGCCGTGCCGCCCGGCGTCGTCACCTCGACTTTGTCGCCTTCCGCGTGGCCCATCAGCGCGCGACCCACCGGCGACTGATCGGAGAGCTTGCCCGCTGTCGGACTGGCCTCTACGGTGCTGACAAGCTGATAGGTCTTCCTTGCGCCCCGATCGTTCTCTACCTCGACCGTCACGCCAAGCCGCACAACTTTCTTGCCTTCGGCCTGATCTGGCGCCTCCAGGATGACAGCGTTGTCGAGCAGCGCCTGCAATTCCTGAATCTCGCCTTCGAGCATCGCCTGGAGATTCTTCGCATCCTCATAGGCGCTACTCTCGCTGATATCGCCAGCCTCCTTGGCCTCGTGGATATAGTCAGCGACCTGCGGACGGCGCTCGGTGATGAGGTAGTGAAGACGCTGCTTCTTTTCCTCATACCCCTGGCGGGTCAGGGGAATCTTTTCCTTCTCTCGCGGGCTATGCGAACCCACTGCGTTTGTCGCCATACGTTCTCACCTCTCCAGACGCCGACTAGCTACGTCAGCCTTTGCCAGGCTCCAGGCGCCTTGTGGATGCCGCGCCGCCATTGCGCTCATTGCTCACTCACTGCCGAGCGGCGGTTCTTTCTCAGCCGAAACACACACCTGCGCGACGGCTTGTTCTCAATAAACCGCGCCAATGTGGATATGGGGCGCAGGCGGTAGGCAGGCGCAGCTATTTCTGCGCCGCCTACAGGAAAAAAGAACAGCGCGCCCAGAAGCTGGACCCGCCGTACATCTGATGAACCGCCACCATTGTGCAGGGCATTATAGGGCAGAGACGCCGCTGGTGTCAAGCGCGCTGGAAAGCCGAACGAACGCCCGTCTGGCCTGCGATGGCGCACACCAGCACGGCGCCAATTTTGCCCGTCCGCAGAGGGTAGTCCGTTGCCAGGCGCGCCTGTACGCCTGCCAGCGCATCGCAGCGGACGAGGGCGAGCATGCTGCCACCGAAACCAGCGCCGATCATGCGCGCTCCGAGCGTGCCCGCTGCCGTCTGCGCGATCTCAACTGCGGCGTCCAGCTCGGCGCAACTAACGGCATAGTCATCGCGCAGGCTCACATGCGATGCGCTCATCAGCGCGCCTAGCATCGCAGCCTCCCCCATGCGCAACGCCTCGGCGGCTCTCAGCGTGCGCTCATTTTCTGAGACGACATGACGCGCTCGTCGCAGCAATATCTCATCGAGCAGGGAGCCGTGCCGGGAGAGATCGTCGCGCGTCACATCGCGCAAGGCGCGCACATGTCGACCAGCGGTCTCGGCCTCCAACGTCGCGGCGAGGCGCGCCACGGCCTGCTCGCACTCGTCGCGTCGAGTGTTATATTCCGAGGAGGCCGCCAGCGAGTGACGAACACCTGTATCAAAGACCAGCCAGGCCATCTCCGGCAGCGCCGCCGTTATGTAGCTATATTCGAGTGTGCGGCAATCGAGCAGAATTGCGTGCCCATCCAGCGCCAGGCACGACGCCGCCTGATCCATGATACCCACACGCACATCTGCGCCCGCTTGCTCAGCTTGCTGACAGAGTTGCGCCACCAACATTGGGGGCAGCGTTGGCCCGCCGAGCGCGCGCGCGAACAGCGCCGTTGCGACCTCCAACGCCGCCGATGAGCTGAGTCCACCACCCAGCGGCACATCACCAAGCAGCACGGCGCTAAAGCCCAATGCTGGCGGCGTCGCGCTGGCAAGCGCAAGCTCGCGCCAGGTTGCCTGAATATAGCGCGCCCAGAGCGGGATAGCCGCATCTTCCAGGACATCCGCCGCATCGCGCCCAAGGGGAATGCGCGTCCACGCCTGGTGATGCGCGGAATAGAGCGTGGCAAACGGCTCATCGGCTGGGCGACCGGCAAGCGCGACCAGCCGATCAATCGCAGCCGGCAGGACAAACCCCTCGTTGTAGTCGGTGTGCTCGCCAATCAGATTGATACGCCCTGGCGCCCACGCGATGGCGAGTCGCTCAGCGGCTGGCAGAGCGAACTGCGCGCGGTAGATCTCGCACGCCTGCTGCGCCACCCACGGCAAGGGCGCGCTATCGCGTGTGGCATCCGTCATGAGCCGCCTCGGTCTTCTCGCTGGCGCTCGCGCTCAGGATCCTCGCGCAGCATGCTTCGCAGTTCCGCCGCCTTCGACTCCGGGAGTGAGTCGTTCAGCCAGAAGCCCCAGGCCATCTCGCTGCTCGCCGCCAACTTGAGCTTGCCCGGCGCTCGTCCCACGGGCAGCGCCTCAATGTGGAAGTGGAAGCGCTCATCCGCCAACTGGTGCAGCGCCAGCATGTATGGCATTGTTCCCTGCATCACCCGATCATAGGCGCGGATGAGTCGTGGCAGGAACGCAGCCAGCTCGCGCGCGGCGGCGCCATCGGGCGTAAAGCCATCCATGGCGCTGAAGTGCTGGCGCGCCACTACTTGAACCTGATAGGGATAGCGCGCCCACTGCGGGACAAACGCGATCCACCTTCGCCCAGAATACACGCAGCGCGGTCCTCCATCCTCCTGCGCGGCACTGGCGCAAAATGGACATGGACGCCCCTTCTTCTCGGCTTGCAAGATGGCCTCCATCTCGCGCTGGAGCAGCTCAGGGATGACAGAGATGGCGTAGGCCTGCCCATGTGGGTGACGCTGTGTCTGGCCAATCTCTGCGCCGCTCGTCTCCCAGGTCATCACGCAGGGGTAGCGCAACGCCAGGTCATCGTAGACACTGCGCCATAGCCCGACCACGCGCAGCGTCTCATCCACTGTCAGGTCGCTAAACCGCCGGTCATGGTCGCGGCTGTAGATGAGAATCGAACACTCGCCGGTAGGTGGCGTCAGCGCCGGGAAGTCGTTGGGGCGAATCCATGCCTGCGTGTGGGCGTCAACCCGACCGGAAGTGAGATCGGCGCAGAAAGGGCAGTCGGCGGTCCCCTCGCGCCGCTGCATCCGCTCGGGCGCCTGAGCGGAGTACTCGCTCCACAGGCTATTCCAGACCAGCCGCGCACAGCGATCATCTGGAAGATCAACCGAAAGATCAGCCGGGGGATCATCTCGCTGCGTCATGCGCTCCTCCACACCCGGCGTCGCCACTCGCATGCCGATTGTATCACCGTTTCCGGGCGTCCACCTCACGCGGAGCGGCTCGCGTGGCGTTATGTCGCCACCCACCCTGGCGGCTTGAGCTTCATGACCAATATGGGCTAACAGTGTTACGTTACACAGGATTGGTAGTTAAGCTTGTTCACGTTGTGGCTGAGTTCAGCGCGCGAATAATCGGCTACAAACAGGCAAGCAGATCGAAGTGAGTTGGTCCAATCTCAAGAGTTGAAAAGAGTACCACATCATGCGACGATCACCTGACTATCAGAGCATCCGTCGGCCTCAGATAAACGAGCGCAGCCAGAAGGGCACCCGATCAGTCTGGAAAAAATCGCTTCCGGGGTTGAGCTTGATCGCTGTCCTGGCTGCAACAGTATGCGCGCTGTATGGCTCTGGGCAGATTCCAGACATCTCAGCCGCTGGCTCACACTCTGGCGCGCAGCGGGTTAACCCGGAGGCCGAATCAGCGCTCGCAGCGCGACATCGTCGGCAGCTCCAGACTGGCTGTACGCTCATCGTCCCAGCCAATCCGCTCACAGCCACCGGCCTCGCTACACCCTATCAGTTGACGGGAAACTCGAGATCGGCTGCGTGCCACGAGGCCACGGCGACCGATTCCGCATTCGTGCAGGCGGCGGTCCTCGACCCGGCCACAGGGCAGATTTCAGTCTACAACCCGCTGGTGATCGATCGCGGGAAGCACGCGGCTGCGACGCCTGTCGTCCCCAAGTTGCCCGCCAATGCAGTCGTAGGCATCTGGTTTGGCTCGAATGCGAACGGGCTGCGATTGAGCGGAGCGCGATTCGATACGCTCGCCAGGGCGAATTGTGTGAACGGGCTTGGTAGCTCGGTGTTTGGCCAGGTCGCCTTCTGCAACGCCACCGCGTTCTTCCACACGGCGAACCAGCTCATCGCCGCGAAGAAGCTCACACCACCGCCGCTGGGAACAGCCCGCGACGGCCTGACCTGTCCGACAGTTCGCGATTTCTCCGTGGTGGATCAGGACCAGAGCGACAATGTCGTAACCTCATATCTTATTACACAAGGTGGCGACATGGCGCAGAATACGTCGGCAAACGCCGCGAAGTTCACCGACAGCGCCGTACTCGGAAACGGCAGCGACAACGGGTTGCTCTCCATCGCGCTCGATGGCGCGCTCGGCTGCTCTGCATGGCGCGCGCCCGACCTCGCTGACCCCGGTCAACTGATCCCAGCGCAGCCGCTCGACGAACTCCAGGCGGCGATGTACCAGTCCAACCCAGCCGCACTTGTGCCGAGCGGTGATCCGATGACGCTGGTGAATGGGCGTCCGAATCTCGTCAAGCAGAATCGCTATCGCCTTGGGGTGGATCAGCCGACAGTGAACTCTGCCCGGCAGGCGCAAGCGCAGCAGGTCGCCTATTGCCGCGACGTGATGAACATCGCGCCAACCCAAATCGAACGTGACCGCGCCTGGACGGCTGCGGCTACTTCGCCCGATGCAGCCACGGCGAATAGCCTGTTCACCTTCCTCGCCGCTCGCCTTTCGTTTACGGTCGGCTCGGATGGGCTGAACTGCACAGGCATGCTGCGTCAGGCGAATCCCGTGCATCTCGTGCAGAACAGCGATGGCGTCGTGATCGATGCGACGTTCACCGTGCCATCCACGCAGGCGAACGCGACGCCCAGCTCCAACGCTGGAGCGTAGCGTGATGTCGCTACCCACTCGCTACCCTCGGATCACCGCATGGCTCATCGTCCTGGTTCTGGTGGGTCTGGCGACACTGGTCGCGCTGCAAGGGCTGCACGCGCTGGAGCCAGCCGCGCCAGCGCATCTGGAGCACGCTCATGGCGTCATCGCCGCCTTTCGCGGGAGCGATGTCTTCGCCATGCGCATCCCTGGGCATGACAACGTGATCTGGTTCCGCATAGCGCATGGGTCGCACCTCTCAATCGCCCATCTGCGACGCCATCTCAATGAGCAGGCGCCCACTGATGTCTACTACCAGGATCAGCGGCAAGGACTGCCGCTGGTCTGGCTGGCGGACTAGTGGACTAGCACAGGAGGCACTGCGAATGCCTACACATCCCTGGGGGAAGCAGCCACGAACACTTGTTGCGGGGTTTGATCCTCATGGCACTTTCAAGGTTCCAGTGATAGATCGAGAGCGCCCCGCAGCCGACGGCGCACGGGTAGGCACGGCGGATCTGGTGGTCGTCGGCAACGGCATCGCTGGTTGCATTGCCGCAATGGACACGCGCGCCTATGCGCCAGACGCGCGCATTGTCGTCATCACCGAGCAGAACCATCCAACGATCAATACGCCAGCGTTGAAGCAATTTGGCGCGGGTCGGCTCGAACTCGACGATCTGCTGGCCTATACCGCCGGGACGGAGCAGCAGCTCGGCATCACTGTCGTACATCAGCGCGTGACGAAGCTGGAGCCTGCCAAACATCGCGTGTGGTTGGCGGATGACAGGACCATCACGTATCAGAGCCTCATGCTCGCCACAGGTTCCAGGGCGGTCCACCTGCCAACCGACCTACCAGGGCGCGATTTCGATGGCGTGCTGCGCTTGCACACGCTGAGCGACTACCTCGATCTGCGCCGACGCCTGCCCTCGGCCTCGTCAGTCGTTGTCGTCGGCGGTGGCTACCATGCGGCTGAAACGGCGATCCTGTTGCGGCGCCAGCGCGTCAACGTCACCTGGTTGATCCGGGGACGCGCGCTCCTGCCGCGCCTGCTAGACTCCGCCGCTTCCGATCTCTTGCTGCGGCAGGTCCAACGACACGGCGTCGAGGTGCGCCTCGAAACCGAGGTCGCTGGCATTGTTGGGCGGATGGGGACCGTGGCAGGGGTTGTGACGACCGACGATGTGTTCACACCATGCGAACTCGTCATCGCGGCGATTGGCGCGCAGCCAGACATTACGTTGGCCCAGCAAACGCCGATCATCGCGCACAGTGGCAAGGGTATGCGGGTGAATCAGCGCTTGCAGACAGACGCACGAGACGTCTATGCGGCAGGCTCCGTCGCTGCGGTCCTCGATCCACAGACAGGCCAGCATGACGCCAGAGGGCAATGGTACTTTGCGGTTCAGCAAGGGCGACTCGCAGCGGCCGCCATCACGAGCGCGGCCATCTCGGAGGACGCTGCGACAGGCGCGGTCGGCAATTTCTGGCACGCGACTCAGTTTGAAAAGCTCAACGTGCTCACCGCAGGCGCGCCCATGCTGTCCGAGCGCGATCACCCAGATAATGAAGTCCTCATGAACGGATCAGGCAATTTCTATCGTCGCATCGTCGTGCGCCACGGGCATCTCGTCGGCTATCTCGCGGTCGGTACGAGCCAGGCTGGCGGCTTGAGCATCAAGCGCCTGATCGATGAGCGGATTGACATCGACGAGGTCAAACGCAAGCTCATCACCGAGGACTTCGATCTGCGATCCTTCCTCACACAGCGGCGTCTGCACGCGCTTGCGCTAGGCGAGTCGAGGATCATCCCGCGCCCTGTTCCTGCGCGCACTCAGCATGCTGTGGCGCACGCGCAACCTCGACCTGCCTGAATGAAAGGCGCTGGCTCATGCACCGCTCCCACTCACAGATCGCGGAGGAACTGACGGCCTGCATTCGCTGCAATGAATGTCTCTCCGCCTGCCCTGCGCTTCCGGCGCCGATTGCGATTGAGACGCTCAATCGCGAGACGCTGGCGGAACAGCTCTCACCGAGTGTCGCGCGCTTCGCGCAGGCATGCTATCAGTGCGGCGCCTGTGTGCCCGTGTGCCCTGTGGGGCTGCATCGCGATGCGATGATGCTTTGGCTCAAGATGCGCTTGCTGCGGAGCGCTGATAGCGGGAGGTCGCCGCTGCGCACGCACTCGGAGCCGTGGCGATGAAGCATGCTATGGAATCTGGGGCAGCGAAGCCGTCGCGCTCCGCCTCGCCCAGCGGGAGATCTAGAAGCTGGTTCCTCGCGCCAGCCCTTGGGCTGCTGGTTGGCGCAGTTCTGGTCATTATATTCGCGCGCTATCTTCGCAGCGCCGACGTTTCCCCCGACAGCCCGTATGGCTACGGCTTCGCAGTGGCCGGGACGCTGCTGCTGGTAGCCGTTGGCGCGGGTTACACCGTGCGCAAGCGGCTGCGGCGCAATTGGTCTGGATTGCTCCACTTCGCGTTGACGTGGCACATCGCCGGAGGCGCGTTGGCGTTGTTGCTCATCCTCATGCACGCAGCAGGGAATGACCACCCGCGCACGGGAACCTATGCGCTCTATAGCCTCATCGCGCTGGTGGTAAGCGGCATGATCGGCAGGCTCCTGGATAGCGTCGCGCCCCGACTGGCGGCAAAGGAGGCGCTCAAGACGTTGACCGCTGCCGGCGAGGAGCGGATTGATGCCCTGGTGGTGGCGCTCGATGCGCATCAGCGCGCCGACCAAGCGACTCAGCGGCCTATCCGCGAACGGCACGATGCGGGCATGCCATGGGACCTCGCCTATCACGATCTGGAGGTTGCGCCCGACCAGATTCCGGCGCTGCTGAATCGGCGCAGAGCGGCAAACGGCCAACATGTGGCGGATCGATCAGCGGATATTATGGCAAAGGATGCCATGGCCTCTGAATCAGCGCAGATACGGCGCGCAATCGGCGGTGAGCGTCTCTTCCTGAGCCTCGTGCGCATCTGGAGGTATATCCACACGCTGTTGAGTGTCGTCACGCTCGCGCTGATCCTCTGGCACCTTGAATTTGCCGCCACGCTGCTGCTAAACGCGCGGTGAGCGTAGCGGATCGCAGGGCGCTTGCGCCAGACCTGTTGGGCGTTCAGCCGATGCGCAGATACAAGGACGATGCGTCAGAGATTTCTGTCCCCCGCGATTACTTTCGCGATAATCCGCGCGTTACACATTACAGCCATGGGAGTACGAGGTGATTCACCATCCACTCAGCGGCACACTGGGAAAAACGCCTCGTCTGGTAAGGAATATTTGCGGCAATGTCAGTGAGCCTGGGGAAGGGAGGGATGTGGTAGATCGCCTGCCACGCCAGCTTATGAGCAGAAAGACGATTCGCTTTCTCCCCCCACAACCACCTTCACTCGACCAGTTACCTCTCATCAACGCTGGTTCTCTGGCTACGCAGTGGCTCGACCACTACTGGCGCAAGCTGGGGCTGCCTGCCACACAGGCGGGCTTTCTGGCAGTGACCGATGACCGCCGCGAATTTGCGCGCTGGACCGGGCGCAGGCTGAACACGATGGCGCTCGGCTGCTATTGCTATTTGCCACTCGTGCACGATGGCACGGGCGCGCTGGCTCAGCCAGAACTCTCGCTCGCCTCGAATCTGACCGGGCCAGCCAATGCGCGCATCAAGGCGCAGCTTACCCTGCCGGGATTTAGCGACCTGCCAGATGATGCCGATCTCGCCGCCGACTCAGACGATCAATTCGCCGGAGTGTATGACAACACGTTCGACACTGAGGCGCAGGCAGCCGATTTCCGTCACCTCATCTTCGTCGAGCCAGAGCTACTGCCAGAGGGAATCGAAGTCACCATCGCTCACGAACTCATCCATCTGGCCGACCGCGTATCAGGTCGCCCACGCAAACACCACTGCCATGGCCACGATTCTATCTCCATGGATGAGGCGGCGATCACTGAGCGTGACCCCGAATGGCTGCGCGAACTGTTGGCGGAGGAGACGCGCCGACGCGAGGAAGCCGTGCGACTGGAACGCCCGTATAAGTATCTCTACGTCTGCCCGAACTGCGGCAAAGAGTATCCGCGCGTGCGCAAATATAGCCGCGCCGTCTCCTGCGGACACTGTGACCAGCGCTTCAATGCCGCGTTTCTCTTGCAGTTGCGCTCGCTCGGCGCAGGAGATGGTCCCACCGGTGGCCAGGACCGCGCCGACCACGAAGTCGCACGCCCCTAGAGGCCGAGCGCATCGAGGGGTGAACCTCGGCGGTGTTGGTACGGTTTGTGCGGCCTCGCCGAAGGAGTCGGCAGCGCACATCGAGGAGGAGTTCAGGCGCCTATGACCGATGCAGATCGTCGGGCCGCCATCGAGCGCCATTGGGCCGCGTCGCAGGCAGGGGACGAGGCCACAGAGCATGCGATCTATGCCGAGGATGCGGTCCTTGAGTACCCACAATCGGGCGAGCGGTTCCGCGGGCGACGCAACATCCAGGGACAACGTGGCCACCATCCGGCACGGCGAGCGTTTGTCGTCCGGCGCGTGCGCGGCAGCGGCGATCTATGGATCAGCGAACTGGTCATCACCTACGACGAGAAACCGTACGACACCGTGAGCATCATGGAGTTTCGCGCGGCCTATGTCGTGCTCGAGACGCAGTACTTCGCCGAGCCCTTCCAGGCCGCCGCCTGGCGGGCGCAGTGGGCCGACCAGGCAGGCTAAGTGAAGGGGCATCCCTGGATACCCACCGACATTCCTGTTCGAGGATTCGTGTACCGACGTCAACACCGGGAGGCTGCGAGAAATTAAACTGGCGCCTGACCTGGTTGACTCGCGGCGGTAGACGCGCTGACAAGCGCATCCCTGCCAGGGTCTCGGGCACTGAGGAAGCTCCTGGCAGGGACGACCGGCTAGCCAAGTCATCAAGGCCTAGGCTGGTTTGTCGCTGACTTCGCGGCGGGGTGGCCGCTCAATGCCCAGCAGATCGAGCAATTCGTACAAGTCATAGATCAGTGGGCAGTCCACGACCTCCGGCTGTAACATGCGCATGCGATCAATCAGCACGGGATTGATGCCCAGCGCACGGGCGCCGAGCACATCACGCACATAGCTATCGCCCACGTGTACCGCGTAGTCGGCGACGACGTCCGCGCGTTCGAGCGCGAGGCTGTACAGCTCTGGGTCGGGCTTGGCGCGCCGCGACGTCGCCGAGATCACGGCGAAATCGAAGAAGCGCGTGAGGCCGAAGTGCCGCAGGATGAGGCCGAGCGCGATCCCCCAATCGGAGATGACGCCTAACTTTAGCCCATGGTCGTGCAGCGTGGTGAGCGCCCGCTCGACATCGGGGTAGAGCGCATAGCTCGTCGCCAGATCGAACTCGCGCTGCACATCGGCGGCGGCGGCGGCCAGCGCGTCCCGGCCCGCCTCGCCATAGCATGGCCTGAGCAGCTCGGTAAAATAGCGCCGCCAAATCTGCGCAATCTCCAGTTCATCGCCCCAGGTGTGCGGCGCCTCCCTGGTGATCTCGCCGAAGAGCGACTCAGCATGCGGCAGGCTGCGTTCCAGGCACTCCAGCGGCACTGGCGTTTTGCGGCGCGCCATCACATCGCGCACGATGACAGGAATCGAGGGCGACGACTCCAGAAGCGTGAATCCTACGTCGAAGAACACAGCTTGAATGGCCTGCGGATGCTGGAGCCAACGTGTGTTACGGTGATATCTTTGCTTCATGCTACCCTGAACATTTCCACTCTAGCGTATCTGACATGTGCGACGCGCTCTCGCCCGCTCAGTCCTCATCAACGCCACTGGCCAACTTGGCGGCCTGGTCAGACGTAATCAGCGCGTCAATCAATGTATCGATCTCGCCATCTAGCACACGCGGCAGATTGTGAATCGTCATGTTGATGCGGTGGTCGGTAATACGATCCTGTGGGAAGTTGTAGGTGCGGATCTTTTCGCTGCGATCACCCGTCTGTACCTGCGACCGTCGCGCCGCGCCCAGCTCTGACGCGCGCTTCTGCTGCTCCAGGTCCCACAGGCGCGAGCGCAGCACACCAAGCGCTTTCGTCTTGTTCTTGAGCTGCGACTTCTCATCCTGGCAGGTCACGACTAGCCCTGATGGCAGATGGGTGATGCGAACCGCCGAGTCAGTCGTGTTCACGCTCTGGCCGCCATGCCCGGTGGAGCGATAGACATCGACGCGAATGTCTTCAGGCCTGATCTCGATCTCGATATCTTCGGCCTCTGGCAGCACGATGACCTTTGCCGTAGACGTATGGATGCGGCCCTGGTTCTCCGTCGCGGGAACGCGCTGCACGCGATGTGTGCCGCCCTCATATTTCAGCCGCGCATACGCTCCCTTGCCGCGCACCTCCATCACCACCTCCTTGAAGCCGCCAATGCCGCTCTCATTCGTGTCGAGCGCCTCGACCTGCCAGTGATGATTGTCGGCATAGCGCATGTACATGCGGAAGAGGTCCGCCACGAACAGCCCTGCCTCATCACCTCCCGCGCCCGCCTGAATCGTGACGATGGCGTCACGGTCATCCAGAATATCTTTGGGCAGCAACGCGACTCTCAGCGCCTCTGTCTGCGTTTCCTCATGCGCGCGCAGCGTCGTCAGTTCGTCGTAGGCCATTTCTTTGAGGTCGGCGTCCAGTCCGTCGCCAAGCATGGTCTCTGTCTCGACAATCTGGTCGCGCGTCTTGCGCAACTCCTGATAGAGCGCGACGACCTCGTTCAGCCCGGCGTATTCGCGGCCATAGCGCTGGAGCAGCGCCGGATCGCTGGTGGTATCGGGGGCAGCCATCAGCGTCTCGAGTTCTTTATGTCGGCTCTCCAGTGTCAAGAGCTTCTTATCCAGGTTTGTTACGTTCACGTCTCGTTCGCTCCTCCGCCAACCAGCGGATGTCTCATGCTCGTCATGCCTCGTCATGCGCGCCGGGCAGGCCTGCGCAATGCAAGCGCCCCTTGGACACACAGACGCCCCATCCACCCCGCGCGCCGGTGGATAGGGCGTCAGGCTGCGGTAGCTACTGCTCCGCCTCGGCGTCGAGCCTGCGCTGCAGCGCCTCTTGCTGCCTGGCCTGCAACAGACCAAGCGCTAGCGCGCCGATGAGTGTCGTCAGCAGGATAATCTCCATCGTGCTGAGGCGAATGACAGGGCGTTTCTCCATCGGTCCTCGTCTCCTTCGCGCGGCGCCAGGCGCCCACCTGCGCGCCAGGAATGTCCAGGAATGTATCCTGAATAGTATACGTTAGAGACGCCGCTGAGGGTGCAATCTGTGGCCCACTTGCCGCCTCGCCGATCAGACCTGACGCAGCGCGATGGCCTCGACCTCGACGCGCGCGCCACGAGGCAACGCGGCGACCGCGATGGCTGAGCGCGCGGGCGGCTCCGATGAGAAGAACTCGCCGTAGACCTCGTTCACAGCCGCATAATCGCTCATGCTGACGAGAAACACCGTCGTCTTGACGACATCAGCCAACGAGGAGCCGCCTGCGCGCAACACCGCGCTGAGGTTTTCGAGGGCGCGCCGGGTCTGGACACGCACATCGTCCGGGGCAAGTTCACCGGTCGCGGGGTCGAGCGCCACCTGCCCGGAACAGAAGATGAGATCACCCACCGCAATCGCCTGGTTATAGGGGCCAATCGCCGCTGGCGCGTCGCTGGTCGAGATACGGGTTCGCTGAGCCATCGCTTCATTTCTCCATCGCTGAGGATAACGCCTCGCCGCGTCACGCTGCGTCGTCGGACAAATCGGTAGCCGTGCGACGACACGCAGTCAGGCTCTATGGTAGCACGTCCTGGGCTGGTTCGCTCTGTCGCAGCGTGGCCGCAATTCGGCGTATCATGCAGGGATGGGCTAGGGCGTGGAGCAGACGCCGCAGCCACGGGATAGACTATAAGCAGGCGGGAGACTGATGGCATGAGCGCCGAAACCGATGAGTCGGCCCTGCGCGCCTGGTTTGAGGCGGAGGGGCTGATGCGCTACTCCGTGATGGGCGAGGTGACAGGCGAAGTGGTCGAGCTTGCGCGCGGGCCAGTGGCCGCGCTGGGGCCAGGCGACGATGACTTCGTCTGTGCGCCACATCCCGCCGCCAATCGTTGGCCCGGCGCCCCGCTCGACCAGATGACGATGGACGACTATAACGTCTTCATGTTTCGCTGGCTCGAAGCCGCCGTCCAGACCGAACTCGTCCGCTGCGCACACTGTGGCAAGCGCATCCTCGCTGGCGACGACCTGCCCGACCCCGACACCTGGGATGCGCTCTTCATCGAGAAGGAGCTGGTCGCGTGGATGCTGGCGCACTTCGATTGCAAGCGCTGGCTCGCCAAGCGCCTCAAGGGATTGCAGCCCTTCGAGCTTTCAGCCAACGAAGCGCCACGATTTGATCTCTCCGCCCTCACACCCGCCGAGACCGAAAGGCAAACGCATGTCGCAGAACTCGAATGAGCCGATGGAGCCGATGGAGAAACAACAGGTCGCCGCGCTGCTCGACCAGATGAGCCAACTGATGGAACTGGATGGCGCCAATCCATTCGAGGTGCGCGCCTACCAGAACGCCTCGCGCGCCATCGCCGGTTTGGAGGGCGACATCACTGAGCTTGTCGCACGCGGTGAATTGAACGGCGTTCCTGGCCTTGGCAAGACGCTCATCGGGCGCATCACCGAACTCGTCACCAGCGGCCACATGCGCCAGTATGATGATCTGCTTGCGCGCATCCCACCGGGGCTGCGAGAGATGCTGCGCATTCCCGGCCTCGGCCCGAAGCGCATCCGCCAGGTCAATCAGGCGCTCCAGATTACCACGCTCGATGAGTTGCGCCAGGCGGCGGAGGATGGCAAGATCGCGGCTCTGCCTGGCTTTGGCGCCAAGAGCCAGGAGAATATTCTCAAGGGGCTGGTCTTCGTCACCGAGCATCAGAATCGCTTCCGCATCGACATCGCCGAGGCCGTCGCCGAGCAGATCGCCGAGGCGTTGCGCGCCTTGCCAGAAACGGTACGGCTCAGCGTCGCAGGCAGCATTCGCCGTCGCAAAGAGGTCGTGAAGGATGCGGACATCGTGGCGAGCGTCGCGCGCGACGAGGATCGCGCGGCCCTCATGCGAACGCTGCTGGAGCATCCAGACGTCGCGAGTGTCATTGGCAGTGGTGAGACGAAGACCAGTGTGGTCTTGCGCGCGGGGATGGCGCTCGATCTGCGGGTCGTGCTCGACGACGAATATCCCTATGCGCTGCACCACTTCTCAGGCTCCAAAGACCACAACGTCGCGTTGCGCACGCGCATGCATGCGCGCGGCGTCAAGATCAACGAGTACGGCCTGTTTCGCGGAGATGAGCGCATCCCCTGCGCTGACGAGGCCGACATCTACGCCGCAATAGGCATGCAATATGTCGAGCCAGAGCTACGCGAGGACCGTGGCGAGATCGAGGCGGCGCTGGAGCGTCGGCTGCCTGAACTGATAACCGAGCGCGACATTCGTGGCATGCTGCATGTGCATAGCAACTGGAGTGACGGCGGCTCAACCATTCACGAAATGGCCGAGGCGACGCTGGCGATGGGGATGAGCTATCTGGGCATGTGCGACCACAGCCAGGTAGCCGCCTACGCCAACGGACTCACGCCCGACCGCGTGAAACGACAACACGAGGAGATCGACCGGCTAAACGAGGAGTTCGCTGGTCGGCTGCGCATCCTCAAAGGGACGGAGTGCGACATCCTCAAAGATGGCTCGCTCGACTACGACGACACGACCCTGGCCAGCTTTGACTTCATCGTCGCCTCGATTCATGGGAATTTCAATCTGCCCCCCGATGAGCAGACACAGCGCCTCATCCACGCGCTCGAGAATCCATACTGCTCGATCCTGGGCCACCCGACGGGGCGAATCCTGTTGCAACGTGAAGGGTACAATCCCGATCTGGAGGCGGTCATTGCGCGGGCCGGTGAGCTAGGCGTCGCCATCGAGCTGAATGGCGACCCGCATCGGCTCGATCTAGATTGGCGCTACCTGCGCTTTGCCACAGAGCGCGGCGTGCGCATCCCCATCACCACCGACGCGCACAGCCCAGCGGGCCTGAACAACCTGCGCTTCGGCGTCAGCCTGGCGCGCAAGGGCTGGCTCACCGCCGCCGCCTGTCTGAACACCCTCGACGTCGCAAACCTGCTCAGCTATTTTGCAGAGCAGCGTGCGCGCAAGGGCGCCTGAGGCGGCGCTATCTCACCGTCGTCATCATCGTTTGGAAGGGACACACAGAGACACATGGATCCACGTATCAGCCGTTGGGCAAAGACGCTCGTGCAGTATTGCCTCTCCATTCAGCCGGGCGAACTGCTCTCCATCAACGCGACCCCTGCAGCCGAAGACTTGCTCGCCGAGGTCTATCGCGAAACCCTGCGCGCTGGCGGACATCCTGTCGTCAACCTGGGAATGCCGCGCCTGAATGAACTTGCGCTCACGGAGGGTAGCGATGAGCAGCTCGCGTGGATCAACCCCGCGCAGCGCACGCTCATCGAAGCAATGGATGCGCGGCTCCACATCATGAGCGAGACGAATACGCGGCAACTCGCGGGTGTGGATCCCAAGCGGCAAGCCATCGCCGGGAAAGCGGGGCGTGAGCTGTTTCAGGCGCGTAGCCAGCGCATGGACCCCAATACCGATCGCTGGTGTCTGACACTGTTCCCGACAGCAGCCTACGCTCAGGATGCGGAGATGTCGCTGCATAACTTCACCGAGTTCGTCTACGAAGCCTGTTTCCTCAACAGTGAAGACCCCGCCGAGCGCTGGCGCGAACTTGGCCGACAGCAACAGTTCTATGTGGACTGGCTCAAAGACAAACAGGGCGCGCACGTCATCGGCCCCGACACCGATCTGCATGTACGCTTTGGCGGGCGCATCTTTCGCAATAGCGATGGCAAGCGCAACTTCCCCAGTGGTGAATTCTTCACCAGCCCGCTCGAAGACTCGGCGGAGGGCCACGTCCGCTTCACCATTCCCAGCGTGGTCAACGGTCACCTGGTCAGCGATATTCGCCTGACCTTCGCGCAGGGGCGAGTGGTCGAGGCGAGCGCAGCGCAGGGCGACGCCTACCTGAAAGAGATGCTGGCCAGCGACGATGGGGCAAGCCGCCTGGGTGAGTTTGCGGTGGGCAATAACTTCGGCATCCAGCATGGCATCCGCAACATCCTCTTCGATGAGAAGATCGGCGGCACGATTCACATGGCGCTGGGCAATAGCTATCGCGAGTGCGGCGGCAAGAATACGTCACAGCTACACTGGGATATGATCTGTGACCTGCGCGACGCAGCCGGTGGCGGCGAGGTCTGGGTCGATGGCACGCTGCTGCTCAAAGATGGCGCGCTCGTGCTGAAGCCATGACCCATCGCCGGGTCAGGCGATTCAGAAGCAGCAGCGCGTTCCCGACAGCGCGGAACGGACTGCTGCTCGCATGGGGGGCTTGCCGCGTGTGACGCGCTTACGCCAGAGCGCCACGTGCTGCTGAGATTCCGTCCGCCGCAGTGAAGGTTCTTCCTGTCTCATACTCAATCGTCCACGCGGAAGGATCGAGTGTGGCGCGCACAGTTTCGATGGTTTGCGCATAGATAGCCCAGGCGTGTCTGCTCGTCGTCATGCCACTCTCGTGTCGTAGCTGTGCGATCATCCCACAAAGGCGCGCTGCCTGCGTATTGTCACCACGCGCCGCGATTACCACTGCAACTCCTTCGAGGAGCCACGCGAGCATAGCCTCATTCGGCATAGTAGAACAGAACGTCAGGCTTTCTCGGTAAAGCGTGGTGGCGCGGGGATAGTCCGCCTGCTCGCATGCGACATGGCCCAGGCTCGTAAGGCCGTTGATGATTCCCCAGGTCATCTGCATCTGACGGGCGATATCGAGAGACTCCTCGAGATATGTGACAGCATATGTGTACTCGCCGCGCATGCGGGCAAGATTCCCCAGGCTGCTCGCAGCGCGACCGACACCTGCGATATCGTTGGCTTGCCGACTATATCTGAGGCTTGTATCAAAGCGCTCATGCGCCTCCGCATATCGTTTGTGCGCCTCCGCCACATGTCCCAGCGTTGCCAGCGCATTGGCCAGCGCGCCGATGTTGGCCGTCTGTTGGGCAAGAGCGAGTGACTCCTCGGCAAGCGCCTCCGCGCGCGCATAGTCGAGCCGATCCATCGCAAAGCGACTGGCCCCATACAGCGCCTCCAGACGCAGTTGTGGATCTGCGCGCTCCTCCGTAGCGGCGTCAAGCTCCAGCAGCGCACGCAACCAAGCCTCGCCCTCATTCGCAAATCCACGCATATTCCACAACCGCGCGAGGTTGGCGCCCAGGCGCAGGCCCACACTCGACTGTCGGTTTCCAATCGCCCAGCGCAGGGCAGCGCGAAGATTTTCGATGTCGCGGAGCAGCCGCTCGTCGCAGGCGTCTTGATTCGTCTCGGCGCGCATCTGCTCGGTCAGTGCGGCGAAAAACCGCGCATGACGCTCGCGCGCAGTTTGCTCCTCGCCAGACTGGTGAAGCGATTCGAGCGCATATTCGCGAATCGTCTCCAACATCGTGAAACGCAAGACATCCTGTTCCGCGACATCGAGTCGCAGAAGGCTCATTTCAGCAAGCGCGGCAAGGCTGTCAAACACAGCGCTTCGACCAACGTCGTGAGGCTCATAGAGAGCATGGGCGGCCTCGAGCGAGCAGCCGCCAACGAACACAGCGATACGACGGAATAAACATTGCTCGCCCTCATCGAGTAGATCAACACCCCATGCGATTGTTCCGCCTAGGGTCTGCTGACGCTCTGGCAGGTCGCGTAAGCCGACAGTGAGCACAGTGAGGCTCGATTCGAGCCGCTGGAGCAAGACAGGCAGAGGGAGCGTGCGAGCGCGCACGGCGGCGAGCTCGAGCGCGAGGGGGAGGCAATCAAGTCGCAGACAGATCAGGCGCGCTACGTTACTCGCCTCACGGCTGGCGACATGATCCGGTTCGGCAGCGTGAACACGGTCCAGGAACAAGCGCACGGCTGCGTCCAGATCCAGCGGGGAGAGCGGAAACTCGCGCTCACCACGGATACGGAGCGGCCGTCGGCTGGTGATCAGCATACGTACACGAGGACATCGCGCCAGCAGCGCGGCGATGTCTGGCGCAATCGCCACCACATGCTCAACATTGTCGAGGATGACCAGCGACTGCCGCTCACACAAATACGCTATCACCTGCTGAAGCGCTGGCGCGCCCGGCTCCTCATGCAGGCCCAGCGTGCGCGCGATGGCAGGCGCTACAAGCCTGGCATCGCGCACAGGCGCGAGTGACACGAGATACGCGCCATCGTCGAAGTCAGCCGCCAATTCCTCAGCCAGGTGAAGCGCGAGCCGTGTCTTGCCGACACCGCCAGTGCCAGTAAGAGTGAGCAAGCGGACATCAGACTGTCCCAGCATGCGCGTCAGCGCAAGGAGTTCGCGCTCGCGTCCAATGAGCGAAGTGAGTGGCGCCGTGAGATCGCTCTCATGCAGATGAAGCGCAGGCACAGTGGCAGGCGGCGCAAGCGCTGGGCGCGCCGCAGCCACAAAGAGTGCGCGTTTTTGTGGTGGGAGTGCGAGCGCGTTGGCGAGTAGCTCGATGGTTTCTTTGTGTGGCGTGCGCTTCACACCGCGCTCCAGGTCGCTAATTGCGCGGGCGCTGAGGTTTGCCTGCTCAGCCAGTTCCTCCTGCGAGAGATTGGCGGCGGCACGGTAGCGTCGAAGCATCTGACCAAATAGAGATACCGTTGGCGCGTCCACCAGAGCCTCCTGATCTGAAGCTGTTTCTTCCGTTCAGCGGCGCGCTAGAAGGTATATCACGCTAAGGTTCGCCGCACTATAACACAGGATTCGATGCTAGTCCGGGAACCTCATACGCGATAGGCAAAATCACCGATGGGAGCGTCTATGGGGATATGACCGATGTGTGGGGAATCGTGTGGCCAAAGTTCATGGATACGACGCTTTGCGCCAGGTAGAGTGATGACTGAGGTGGGAGTGGCTATAGACGACCACTGCAGATGTGGCAGTGCGCTACCGCTCTCGCGAAGACGAATGGAGGTAGGTATGGCTTTTGACTCCATAGGCGATATGACACAGCACAAGGAGATGAAGAGTCCCGGTGTGCGGATTCCGCCGCCAGTCATATACGCCGTAGCATTGCTTGCGGGTTGGCTCCTGCAACTGGCGAAGCCGCTGCCACTGATCCCCGAAGGGCTGGGGCTGTGGGTGGGTATTCCCATCGCCCTTGTTGGGCTAGCGCTCGCTGGGTGGAGCATCGCCGTGTTGGTTCGGGGGCATGGAACATTGAATACGAACGGGCAGTCTGTGGCGCTGGTCGAGCGAGGACCATACCAGTTCAGCCGCAACCCCATGTATGTGGCGCTAGCGATCATATACTCCGGCGCTGCAGTAGCCTTGAACCTGCCGTGGGGCATCGCGCTTCTCCCCGTGTTGCTGATCTACACCTACATGATGGTGATCGCGCGGGAAGAAGCCTATCTCACGAGGGCCTTTGGGCAGGAGTATGAAAACTACAAAGGGCGTGTTCGGCGCTGGCTGTGAAGCATATTCAGAGTCCCGCGCCTATGAGGAGGGATGGAGCGTGAATCCTACAACGACGCAGAATGAGCGAGTGTTTCGGCTCCTACTCGAAGGAGCCTTTAGCACAGGGAACCTGGCGCTGCTCGACGAGATCGTTGACCCCGGTTTCGTTGAGCGCCAGCGGGGTGTTCAATCAGGAGTGGATGGGCTCAGGCGTCTCATTGAGCAGTTGCGAACGTGGTTTCCAGATCTGACGCTGACCGTCGAAGATCTGATAGTGAATGGGGACAAGGTGTGGGGGCGCGCCATCGCGAGGGGAACACAGACAGGGTCCATCATGGGGCGCCCACCGACTGGGAAACCCATGCTGATTGACGTCATCGACATCTGCCGCATGGCAAATGGAAAGATCGTCGAGCACTGGGGCGTCGCTGACACGCTGGGTATGCTACAGCAGGTGGGGCTTGCTCCCATTCCGCAGCGCCACGACATGACAGCGTAGCAGGCGATCACGCAGTCATCCGCGGCGCACGTCTACACTGGGCAGAGGCGGCTGAGGAAGCTGGCATGCGTGGCATGCGCCATACACGCCCGCGCCTCAGCCTCCGTCAGGATTCCCTCGCCCAGCAGGAGCTGATATTCCCGCACGAGATTGGTGAGCAGCATCTCCGGCCCATCGGTATTGATGGTGAATGCGACCTCGCGCTCACGCAGCGTGCGGATGATCTGGCGCAATTCGTCCAGGTCGCGCACGGCGCGTGTGCGTAGATTGCTCGTCGGGCAGATCTCCAGTGTGACGCCTTGCCGCTTCACCTGCGCAATCAGACGTTCATCCGAGGCGCAAAGTATGCCGTGGCCAACACGCTCAGGCCGCAGATACTCCAGCACCTCCCACATATCCTCCACGCGCCCCTCTTCGCCCGTGTGAATCGTGACGCCCAGACCAGCCTCGCGGGCGCGCTCCACCAGTCCGGCATGCGCGCGATAGGAGAACGCGGGGTTGGGTGGCCCGGCGATGTCGATGCCGATGACCCCACGCTCCCGATAGCGCAGCGCCTTCTCGACGATGATGGTATTCTGTTCCAGCGAAAAGGTACGATCCATCATCAGAATCAATCCGGCCCGCACAAGCGGGTATTCCAGCAGGGCGCGATCCATGCCACGCAGCGACGCCGTGATGATGTGATCGAGGTCCTGCTCGCCCTCACGATTGCGTTTCATCGGATTGAGGCGCAGCTCGAGCGTGGTGATATTGCACTTGCGATAGGCTCCGCCGATGATCTCGTAGACCGAGCGTTCGACGGCGAGCGGGCTGGACTGAATCAACTCCGTCCAGCGAAAGATGTTGTCGTACTCAGTCAGGTTGTTCACTTTGTCGGGATGACTTACGGTGATGAGTTCGACGAAATCCCAGTAGTTCTTGCTGGGCAGACGGATGCCCTGCTGGTGGGCGATACTCCACATAATCGCCGGGTCCACTGCGCCGCCAACATGGCAATGTAGCTCGGTCAGTTCGGGGCGTTCACTAAAGAGCGTCGTCGGGATCACACCTACTCCTCCATCGCTGGCTCAGTCAATCGCACAAGGCCAACAGCTACGCGAGCCGTTTCAGGCGCTGGCCACGTCGGCCTCAAGCACAATACGCGCGCTATCGCCAGTGCGAATCTCACCTGGGCGCAACACCTTCGCATAGACACGACTCTCACCTGGATGTGTCTTGTGTGAGATGCGCGTAAAGTCGCCGTCGTTGAACGCCTCACGAATCCCTTTGCAGGGAGTGGTGTACTGCGTCACTTCGATCAGCGTTTCGTCGCCCAGCGCCAGGCGCGTCCCCGGCGCCAACGCCGCGAGCGCGATGCCGCGCAACGTGATGTTCTCGCCTGCCGCGCCGGGGAAGATGGGATGCCCTTCGGCGGCCAGCCGCTCGATCTCTTCGAGCGTAAACAGACACAGGGCGCGCATCGGGCCGCCGTGATTCTGCACGTCAAAATGCAAATCGCCCTCGATGCCTTCCACCGTCACGCGCGCCACCGCGACAGGCAGCTTGGGCGCGCCACCGCGCGAGCTATTGATCTGATACACCTGCCCCTCGGCGACTGATTCCATGCTGTGCTCCTCTGCTCAGGCCAGCCCTACCCGACGCGCCAGTCAGCGCATCGGGCTACCGCGCCAGCTCGACGTTCACCTCTCTTGCCATTGTATCGGGCCAGCCCTTGCGTCCGCAACGGCGCCCTGGCGCGCGCAAGCCGCGATCGGCGCATAATGGGTGTGGTGGGGGAGCTCAACCGGCGCTCGCTGCCCAACCACAGAGGGAGACGCGATGTTCACACCAGACTCCGCAGCGCAGGCCGCCCTGCACACCGAGGCGCAGACTGCGTTGGCGGCGTGGGACCTCCAGGCTAGACAATGGCGCGTGATCGGCGCCGCGCGTGGCGCGCAGGGCGGTCTGCTACGCCCCGTCGTCGAGATCGCAGGGACACATTGGGTGGTGCGGAGACAGGCGCCCGACCTGACCGAGAGCGACACGCGCTTCCGCCACAACTTCATGCGCTACCTGGCGGACGCCGGGCTGCCTGTCCCATCGCTGCGCGCTCGCCCCGATGGCCACACCTGGGCGCTCGCCGGCGACGCCATCTATGAACTACAGGCGTATCTCCCCGGCGACGTCTATACGACCGATGATCCGCTGGCGCGTGATCGGCTCGCCTCCGCCGCCGAGACGCTCGGCGCGCTGCATCAGGCATCGGCGGAGTTCACCTGGCAACCCTATCGCTGGCCAGAGGAGCGCAGCGCCGCCGCCCTCGCGCTCGCTTATGCGCAACTCATTCGCGATGCCGGAGAAATGGCGGCGACCAGTCACATCAGCGCTGGCCTAGCGCGCGTCGCGGATGGCTGCGAGCAGCGCATCGCCTCGGCGGCGAATCTGCTCGCGCTCGGCAAGCCGGGGCCACCGCAGCTCCACATTCACGGCGACTACCAGCCGCACAATCTCGCCTTCGTCGAGTCCCGCGTCACCGCCCTCTACGACTTCGACGCGGCGCGCTGGGAGCAGCGCATCTACGAGCTTGCCTATGCGCTGTTCTTCTTCGCCGGGCTACGCTGGGGCGCCGATTCCCCGCTGACGCCCGCGCTGGTGGATGACGGTCTCGACATCCTGCGCGTTCACAGCTTTCTCTCCGCGTATGGCCGCGAGGCGCCACCCGCTGAGGATGAGGCTGAGTTGCTCGCCAGCGCGCTCGCCCTTGTCTTTCCGGTCGCCTTCGCGAATGGCATCGCGGAAGATATCGTTTTCGCCAGCGAGTACGAGGGCGAACTCGACGAGGACGACGCCCTCGCCCGCCTGGCCTGGGCCGACCGTTTCTGGCTCTGGCTCGATCGCTACGCCGCGACGCTGGCGCAGGCGTGGGAGAACGCCTGAGACACGCGCAGCGACGCTTGCCATGCCCTCGCTAGGCGAGCAGCGGCTTCACCGCTTGCTGCTCCCAGCCCGTCACCTCAATAGCGCCTGGCAGCAGCAGCACATCTACCTCGGTGCGCAGGCCGAGGCCATCGTCTGGCAGATAGATGCCTGGCTCCATGCTGACACACGTATTCGCCAGCAATGGCCGGGTATCGTGCGTCTCCAGATTGTCGAGGTGTGCGCCATTGCCATGCACGCGCTCGCCGATGTTGTGACCCGTCCGATGGACGAAGGCGTCGCCGTAGCCTGCCTCCGCTACCACCGCGCGCACTGCGTCATCCACCGTCCACCCCTCGATGCGCCGCCCGCTGGTGAAGGCGTCGCGCAGCAGCGCTACCCCCGCGTCGCGAGCGTTCATGATGATGGCGAACAGCTCATCCACGCGCTGCGGCGTCCGCTCGCCCAGATACGCCATCCAGGTGTAGTCCGCGAAGATAGCGCCAGGCTCGGCCAGTGGCGCGCTGAAGTCGATGAGCAGCAGATCGCCTCGCTGCGCCGGAGAGTGACGCTGCGTGGTGGGGCTATAGTGCGGATTCGCCGCATTGCCATTCACGGCCACCAGCGGCGGCTCATCCTCGGCCACCTCCAGACCTTCAGCGCGCATGTACCCACCCAGTTCCTGCTGGATGCCATATTCTGTCAGGCCAGCGCCAGCCAGCAGGCGCTCGCGAATCCAGGCAAAGACGCGGTCGCCCGCGCGCTGCAACGCCTGCCCCGCCCGACGATGCGACTCAATCTGCATGGGTGACAGAATCGCCTCGAACGCCTGCGCGAAGTCCGCCGAGGAGACGACCTCCGGGCCGAGCGCCCGCACGAACTCGACTGTGCCAGCGTCTACCAGTGAGCAATAGGGATTGGCGTTCTGTGGCACATACTCCATCGCAACACGACGCGCCCCGGTCAGCGTCTCACTGAGCAACTCGCGATACTCGCGCCAGGTGCGATAGACACGCTGCTCACCCGGCAAGCTCACCAGCGCATGCGCCTCGACAGCGCTCACGATGGCGACGGGCGCGCCCTGGGTGGGAACATAGTAGAGCCAGCGTCGTGTAAAAAATGCGTGTGGCGCCAGGCCCAGCACGCGATGCGCGATGGCATTGGAGCGCCGAAAGTCGTAGAAGAGCCATCCATCTACATGCGCTGCTCGCAAAGCCGTCTGAAACGCGGTAATATCAGGCACGGGGAGAACTCCTCTCGGGTATGTTGAACAGGCGCGACTCTTGCGCTATTGTACGCGACACAGCGCGAGAATGGCGCATACGGTTCGCTGGCTGGTATCAACCCGCCGCGCCATCGGCGCCCGGAGGTGTAAACGACAACGCCACGGAACGTCATCATAGCAAGGCCGTGTTAACGCTCGCTTTTCTCCAGGCGCATAGCCGACAGATTCGCCGGGTAACGCGACTCCGTACTCTCCTGTAATGGCAGGACGGCGTGGCAGTCCATTTGACGGCTGTGTACGCCCTCGGCGCACGATAAGGGCGTCGCTTCGTCCTGGAGGATGAAACCTAGCAGCGGCGCGCCACGTTCCTCGGCGGGGTCTTCCCGGCGAGACACCTACAGAGCGCCTCACAGATCACGAGACGTTCTCAGGTGGAGAACGCAGCCCGCTCAGGCGACGTGGTGATGGGTTTGAGTTGAGAAAGGAGCGCGGCAGGTTCCCGCTACGCCACATCGCAGTGGCCCACCAAGGTCAGCGGAGGACAGCCGCAAAGACGTGTGAAGCTAGAAGATCGCCCCGCGCTCTCGATACAGGACCTGAGTCTCACCGCGAGTCGCGTCATCGAAAACGTTGAGCGCGTCATCGTCGGCAAGCAGGAATCGGTGCGCCTCACGCTGATCGCCGTGCTGTGCGGTGGCCACGTGCTCATCGAGGATGTGCCTGGTGTTGGCAAGACCACACTGATGAAGTCCGTAGCCCGATCCATCGGCTGCGGCTTCAAGCGCATACAGTTCACCCCCGACCTGTTGCCCAGTGATGTGACTGGTGTCTCGATCTTCAACCAGCGTTCGGTTGAGTTCGAGTTCCGACCTGGCCCGATTATGAGCCAGTTCGTGCTGGCCGACGAGATCAACCGCGCGACGCCGAAAACCCAGTCTGCGCTCCTCGAAGCGATGGAAGAGGCTCAGATTACCGTTGACGGCGTGACCTATCCTCTGCCGGTTCCGTTTCTCGTCATGGCCACGCAGAACCCCATCGAGTATGAGGGCACCTTTCCGCTGCCAGAGGCGCAGCTCGACCGCTTCATGCTCAATATTCGGCTGGGCTACCCCGATCCCGCTGACGAGGTGACGATCCTCGACCACCAGCAGCGGCGCCATCCGATCGAAGACCTGGGGGCGGTCATCGACGCCGATCAGCTGATCGCCATGCAGGCGCGTGTCCGCGAGATCAGAGTCAAACAGGAGATCCGCGAATACATCGTGGCGCTGGTGAGCGCTACCCGCACGCACCCGCACGTCTACCTGGGAGCCAGCCCGCGCGGGTCGCTGGCGCTGTTCCAGGCGGCGCAAGCCCGCGCCGCGCTCGATGGGCGCGACTACGTGGAAGACGACGATGTGCAGGCGGTGCTAAAGCCAACACTCAGCCACCGCATCATCCTGCATCCGAATCTCAGGCGCGACGATGTGACCGCACTGACTGTGCTGGACGACGCGCTGCAACAGATACCCGCTCCAGGCGGGCCGACTTCGCTGATCGCGCGCGGCTAGCCGCCGGAAAGGCCATACGCTATGCGTCCGTGGCAGCTCATCACGCTCATCTTCTTGATGGGCTTGCTGGCCGTCTTTAACGGTTGGAAGCCTTTCTGGATACTGTTCTACGCGCTCCTGGTCGCGTTCGCGCTCTCGCTCGCCTGGCTGGCGCTCAGCGTACGCGGGCTAAGATTCACGCGCTCGTCCGTCGGGGGCCGCGCCGAGGTGGGCGACCGTATCGAAGAGCGACTCGCGCTGGAGAATCACTCGCTGATTCCCAAGCTCTGGGTGCAGGTGAGCGATGGCTCGACGCTCCCAGGGCATCATGCGGGCTATGTGTCAAGTGTCGGCCCTCGCCAGCGCATCGCGTGGCGCGCCCGCACCCTTTGCCGCAAACGCGGGCGCTACACACTCGGCCCGGTCGTCGCGACCACTGGCGACCCGCTCGGCATGTTCCGCCGCGAGCTGACCCTGGCGTCTTCATCGCAGTTGCTCGTGCTGCCCAACGTCTTTGACCTGCGCGTCTTTCCGCTGTTCCCCGGCGTCATGCCTGGCCGCGGACGTGGCTCGCAGCGCTCACTTCAAGTAACCACCAATGTCGTGACCGTACGCAATTACATGGCTGGCGACGCGCTCACCCGCATCCACTGGGCAAGCACCGCGCGCCACGGTCAACTGATGGTGAAAGAGTTTGATCTGGACCCCACGATTGATGTGGTGATCTTGCTCGACCTGGACAAAGACGCACACGCTGGCGCCGACGAAAGCTCAACCGAAGAATATGCGGTCACCATCGCCGCGAGCCTGTCGGCATTCCTCCTCAAGCAGCGCGACCTCGCCGTCGCGCTGGAGGCGCCGGGGCCGAGCGGTGTCTCGCTGGCAGTCGATCGTGGTGAACGACAACTCGACCGCGCGCTGGAGGCGCTGGCCATTGTACGCGCCGACCGGCACTTCACGCTCTCGCGTGCGCTAGCGGACATTGAGATGCGGATCGCGCGCAATACCGCGCTGATTGTCATCACGGCGTCGAGTGAGCTTGATTGGGAGCAGCAGCTTGCCCGCTTGCGGCGGCGTGGTGTGCGCCCGGTCGTCGTGCTGCTCGACCCCAGCACATTCGACGAGCGGCGCGGTAGCGTCACGCGCGTCGTGGATGCGCTCGACGGCGCCGGGATCGCGTCACTCGTCGTTCGGCGCGGCGATGCGCTGGCGCGTGTCCTGGAGAGCAACGCAGCCGTGAGTGTCAGCAGATACAGCCGCTAACGACGCAGCCAATCACGGAGGGAGAGGCGTAGATCAATGCAGACCATCACCAGTACTGAGGAGCGTAGCTCTACGCCAGCGCGCGCGCCGCGAACAACGCCACGCTTCTACCTGCTGCCGCGCGACGGCTGGCTCACCTTGCTGCTGACGGTGCTCATCATCTACGTCACCATCGTCAGCGTCCAGTCAGTGCAGCCAGTCTGGGCGTCTGGTCTCGAGGCGCTCACCGGAGCGATGGCTCTGGGCGTCCTGCTTGGCTACATCGCCACGCAGCAGAACACAATAGCCAACGGCTGGGCGCACCTGTTTGCGACCATCATCGGCGTGCTCGGCTCGTTTCAGTTGACTGCGAATATCGCCCTCGATGGCGATCGTGCGCAACTCCTGCGCAACACTGTCGTCTGGTTTCAGCGCGCCCTTACCCCCAACGGCAGCAGCGCCGACAACAGCGTCTTCCTGCTCTTCCTGACCATCCTGACGTACCTGCTGGCCTATATGACCATGTGGCTCGTCTTCCATGCGCGCCGACCCTGGCTCGCAGTGGTCGCCAACGCCGTCGTGCTGCTCATCAATCTCAACCAGACCACCAACGACGAGTTCTATCTCCTGATCGTCTTCCTGGTGCTGACACTGTTGCTGCTGGTGCGGTTCACCCTCGCGGAGAATATGCGCCACTGGCGTCGCACAGGGCTGCGTTTCTCGCCAGACCTTGGCTGGGACTTCATGCAGGCAGGCGCGATTTTCGCGGTCATCGTCGCGCTCCTGCCCAACATCTTGCCGATCGTTCAGCCTGATGCGGCGCTGGTCAACTATTGGAACTCCAATAACAGCCCGATTGCGGCGGTCGAGCAGCGCATGGAAAGCCTGTTCTCCGGGGTGAATGGGCGCGGACAGGGCGGCCTGAGCTTCTTTAGCTCGAATCTACCGCTCGTCGGCACCGTTGATCTGCCATCAACGCAGGTCTTGCATTATACCGTCGCGAATCCATTGGAGAACGATCCATCACAATATCTCGTGACTGAAGCGTTCTCCACCTATGATGGCCTCGATAACTGGACCCGCGGACAAACGACCGACCACTCATACGCTGCCAACCAGACACAGCCAGCCTCCACGACCATCTACCACACCGACACCTACACCATCGTCTTCGACGCCATCCCAGCCGGTGGCGAGCGCTATATCCTGGCGCCGGGGAGCAGCGCCGCCAGCTATTCGATTCCCAGCGTCGCGCAGACGAGCGTCTTGACCAGTGAGCCGGTTACCTCGCTCTCGCAGCTCCCGCTCGGAGTCGGCGCTAGCTACACCGCGACCGGCTACGTCTCGACCGCCAGCGTCGATCAACTCAGCGCGATCCCCTATCCAGAGCAGGCGGCCGTCGCTGGCCAGGCGATTTATCCGCAGGGGATTCTGGAAGAGTACCTGCCTGTCGAGCCACCTATCAGCCCATTTGTCGCACAGACTGCGCAGACCGTGACGAAGGGCTCACCCAACATGTATCAGGCCGCTGTCGCGCTGCAGAATTATCTGCGCACCTTCACCTACAACACGCATAACCCCAACCCGCCTGCCGGTAAGGACGCCACCATCTGGTTCCTCCAGCGCAAGGAGGGGTTCTGCACCTTCTTCGCCTCGGCCATGGCGTTGATGGGCCGCTCGCTCGGCATGCCGACCCGCATTGTCAGTGGCTATACGGGTGGCTCCTATGACGAGAAGACGCACACCTATGTCGTGCGCGGCTCGCAGGCGCATACCTGGACACAGGTCTACTTCGCCAAGTATGGCTGGGTCAACTTCGAGCCGACGGCAAGCTTCACGCCGTTCTTCCGACCTCAGACGGCGGGAGGCAGCGGCGCCACCGGCCCTGTCACGTCTCCTCACTCGACCGCGACCGCAACGCCGCATGATAGCCGACAGCAGCGACCCAGCACGGGGATTTCGCCGACCACAGGTGTGCAGAATAGCGGGGTGGCGCGCGTCGGGCTGGGCATCTTCATCGTGCTGCTGGCGGCGCTGATTGCGCTGGGCGCGCTCTGGCTGTGGTGGCGCTCGCTCTTCCGCGCCTACTCGCCCGCCGCCGCCAGCTTCGCTCGGCTGATTCTGCTTGGCGTCTGGGCAGGCGCCCCACCGCGTCCATCGCAGACGCCGCGCGCCTATGCCCGCGAGCTAGCCGCTGTCGCGCCAGAGCAACGTAGCGCCATCGAGCGGGTCAGCGCGCTCTACGCGCGTGAACGATGGGGAGATCCCCTGACGCAGAGCGAGAGCGACGACGTGCCCACGCTCTATGATCGGGGGCGCTCAGGTCTGACTGCCGCCATCGTCCGGCGCTTGAGGCGCTTGCCAGAGGCCGCCGCCGAGCGCACACAACGTCTGCGCGCCCAACTGGCTCATCGCATGAGCGAGCAGTGACCAACTGACCGCACATGTCCGTTTCCACCAACCGCCGTTGGAAGTAGTATAACGACAGATGACGCGCTCACCATCGCGCGATGGTGGGCGCGTCTGGACATGCCCTGAACGCCTGCGTGAACCCGTGATCGTGACGCAAAGATGAGGATGACGCATGACCGACGGAACTGACCCCACCCGGCGCACACTCACGCTACTCGACGGCCACGCGCTTTTCCATCGCGCATTCCACGCCTACCCGGACGAGATGAGCACGAATGCAGGCGAAGCGACCAACGCCGTCTTCGGCTTCACGCGCATCCTGCTCGATCTCTTTCGCTATATCAGGCCAGAATACATCGCCGTCGCCTTCGACCGACCCACACCGACCTTCCGCCACAAAGACTACGCGCTCTACAAGGCGCATCGCCCATCGCTGCCAGACTCCATGCGTGCTCAGTTTCCCCGTGTGCGCGAGGTCGTGCAAGCCTTCAATATGCCCATCTATGAGGTTGATGGCTTCGAGGCGGACGATGTGCTGGGAGCCATTGCGCAGCAGGCGACAGCTCAAGACGCCGATGTTGTCATCGTCACTGGCGACCTTGACACCTTGCAACTGGTCAACGAGCATGTGCGTGTCACCTTCGCGCGCTCGCCACGCCGTGGTGAGTTCGAATACTTCGACGTGGCGACCGTCGAAGCGCGCTACGGCTTTGCGCCGCCGCACATCGTGGACTACAAATCGCTCGTTGGCGACACCTCCGACAACATTCCCGGCGTGGCAGGCATCGGGCAGAAGACGGCGACCAAACTGATTCAGGACTACGGCACGCTGGAAAACATCCTGGCGCATCTCGACGCGCTCCCTCCGCGTGTCCGCGCGAACCTCGGCGAGCATCGCGACATCGCCATCCAGAGCAAATTTCTGGCAACCATCGTGACCGACGTTCCCGTGACGCTTGACCTCGCAAGCGCCCGCGCGCTTGACTATGATCCTGATCGTGTGCTTCGCCTGTTCCGCGAGCTCGATTTCTTCAGCCTGGTAGATCGCTTGCCGCGTCGTGCGGGTGATGCGGAGCCGCAACCAACGGCTGAACCGGAGGCCGCCCCCGCACGACCAGCCGCTGTGATCGAGGTCGAGGGCGACGAGGCCACTTCACCCGCGCAGCTCAATCTCTTTGCGCAAGACGACCTTGAGGCGCTGGCTGAGTTTGGCGACACCGCGATTGGCGCCCTTCCGCTCGCTGCGACGCCACGCCGCGCCGCCGTCACGCCAACTGGCGGCACAAACACCATGGTCATCACGACACCGGAGGCGCTGCAAACGCTTACCCACGCGCTGCACGCCGCCGACATCTTCTCCTTCGACCTGGAGACTGACGCCGCCGACGAACATTACGCGAACATTGTTGGGCTTTCGTTCGCAATAGGCGAAGGTGAGGCGTACTACATCCCCACCGGCCACACACGCGATGCGGCTGGCGACGAGCCTGGCCCACAACTCAGCGTCGCCGCCGCGCTCGACATCCTGCGCCCCGCGCTGATCGACCCTGTCGCTGGCAAAGTCGGGCACAACGCCAAGTTCGACATGATCGTTCTCGCGCGACATGGCGTCTGGGTGGAGGGGCTGCGCTACGACACGATGGTCGCCGCCTACCTGCTCAATCCTGGTCGCCGGGGGCTGGGATTGAAAGACCTGGCGTTCGAGGTGCTCGGTGTCATCATGACACCCATCACCGATCTCATCGGCGTCGGCAAGCAACAGATCACCATGGCGCAGGTTCCCATTCGCGAGGCAGCCCCTTATGCTGGAGCCGACGCCGATATGACGCTGCGCCTCTATCACGCGCTTGATCCGCAGCTCCGCGCGCGCGGCCTCGACATGCTGATGCGCGAAGTGGAGACGCCGCTCGTACCTGTGCTAATGCGCATGGAGATCGCGGGCATCCTGCTCGATCCTGACTTCCTCCGCCGACTTGGCGATGAGTTAGACGGGCAATTGCATGCGCTCGAAGCCGATATCTACGACTCAGTGGGGCATCAGTTCAATCTCAACTCGACCAAACAGCTTGGTGAAGTGCTCTTTTCCGAGCTCAAGCTGCCCGCCACCCGGCGCACCAAGACTGGCTACTCGGTGGACGCGGAATCGCTGGAGAATCTGCGCGGCATGCACGCCGCCGTCGATAACCTGCTCGAATATCGCCAGCTCTCCAAGCTGAAATCGACCTATGTAGATGGCCTGCTCGAACTGATGGACCCAAACACCCATCGTGTTCACACATCGTTCAACCAGACGATCGCCAGCACCGGTCGGCTCAGTTCCTCGAATCCGAATCTGCAGAATATCCCTGTGCGCACAGAGGTTGGCAGGCGCATCCGCCGCGCCTTCCTCGCGGACCCTGGCATGCAACTGCTCGCCGCCGACTACTCGCAGGTCGAGCTGCGCATCCTCGCGCACATCACGCATGAGCCAAGCCTGGTCGAAGCCTTCGAGCATGACGAAGATATTCACTCAGCCACGGCATCCCAGCTCTTCAAGACCTCGCTCGAAGAAGTGACGCCTGACCAGCGCCGTCTCGCCAAAACGGTCAACTTCGCCGTGCTCTACGGGCAGTCGGCGTTTGGATTGGCGCGTGTCACCGGCATGAGCAACAGCGAGGCGGCGGAGTTCATCCGCAACTACGAAAAGACCTTCCCACTGGTGCGCAAATACGTCGAGGATACGCTGTTCCAGGCGCGCACACAGGGATTCGTGCAGACGCTGCTGGGGCGCAAGCGCTACCTGCCCGACATGGCGGGCCTTCAGGTCGCCCAGCGCCAGGCAGCCGAGCGCGAGGCGATCAATATGCCGATTCAAGGCACCAACGCCGACATGATCAAAATCGCCATGATCCACCTCGACGAGGCGCTGCGGGCGCGTCAATTGCGGGCGCGCAGCATCTTGCAAGTGCATGACGAGCTAGTGCTCGAAACGCCCGACGAGGAGATGCGTGAGGTCGCCGATCTTGTGAGTGACTGCATGGTCGGCGCGCTCACGTTGAGTGTTCCCGTGAAGGTCGAAATGAAGGCCGGGCGCAACTGGTATGAGGTGCAGCCGCTTCGCCTGAGGTAACGATTACTTGCCGACTCCGCCCGGCTCATCATCGAGGAAGCGCCCGATCAGGCGTAGCGCCAGCCCCAGCGCGATGATGACACCTGCATTCACGCCCAGTTCGATCATGGAAAAGCGAAACTCGGTCGCGCTGCCACTGCTCAACTGCTGGAAATCTGCCACGGAGAGCCGCGCGCCCACCGCCAACACGCCACGAGTCGCGGAAATGATGCCGATGAACAGGAAGGGTTTGAGCGAGGTCGCGCGCGTGCGCAGATAGTGGACGACAGTTCCAAGCACCTCCATGATAATGAGCGTCAGGAGCAGGTCGCTGACGAAGTTGATGAGCGCCGTTCCCGTACCCGCGCCAGTAAAGATACTGTCAATGTTCGCGCCTGCGGATGTCCACAACGTAAGCGCAAATCTGACCACGCTATAGCAGAGCGAAACGAGCGCCGCCACCAGAAAACTGGCGCCTACGAGCGCATAGACAAATGAATCCGTTGACTCCAGAAAGCGCGTGAAACCCCGCGCATACCCTCGCGACCGCCGCGGCTGTGTTTCCTCGCTCTGAACAGGCGTCTCGCCATCGTGTACCATCATCGTTCGATTGCCTCGCTTTGCGCAAAACAGCGCGCTCCACGTTCGTCTGGGCGACATCGACCCAAGTGCGGCGCGCCAATGTCATCTCGATGCCACAGAGAGAATCTGGCGCAAAATTCAGAATCCCAGCCGTACGCGCGCGGCTGGGATGGAAGGAGACGCAGTGTTGAGCAGGCCCAAAAGCTAAATTCTGCGTATGGGCATCGTCGGCTGGTCAACGGGATCGATATCGGATTCATCACTCATCCGCCCCAATTGTCCTCTGCGAATCCCCTGCCCTGCCCCATCTGCCCAGCGCCATTGCCCCATCTGCCCTATGCGCCCATCTGGCCCATCTGGCCCATCTGATCCGCCTGCCCTATCTGGCCCATCGGGCTTGAGGGCGTCATCTGGCTCGCCTGGCGGTCATGCTTCAGGTGGCGATAGACATAGAAGGCGACAGCGAGGATAAAGAGCAGAATAATGACGACATCCAGCCCGTGGAAGACATTGCTCAACTCCACCAGCTTCTTCTGAAGCGCCGGGCCAAATTGATACCCCAGGTAGGCAAGCGCAAACGACCAGGGCAATGAGCCGAGGAAGGTGTAGAGCATGAACTTGCCAAAGTTCATGCGGGAGACACCGGCTGGCAGCGAGATGTAGGTGCGGATGACGGGCAAGAGCCGCGAGAAGAACGCGACAGGCGAGCCATATTTCGCGAACCAGCGGTCAGCGCGGTCGGAGTCGGATCGCGACACGAGGATGTATTTGCCATAGCGCAAGAGCAGCGGGCGGCCACCTGTCGCGCCAATGCCATAGGCGACTGCGGAACCGAGCAGGCAACCAGCGGCGCCCGCGAGCGCGACGCCAACCAGCGAGAGCTTGCCGCTCGCCGTCGCGGCGCTCGTCGCCACGAAGAAGCCAGCCAGTGGCATCACAATCTCGCTGGGCAGAGGAATGCAGCAGCTTTCCAGCGCCATCGCCAGGATGATGCCCAGATAACCGGTGGACGTGTACCAATGGCTGATGAGGTTGAAGAGGGACTCCTCGAGTGACGCGATTACCACCTGCTACTCCCTTTCACGCGGGTCGTTCCGCCGGTCGCGCGCCGTATCCTGTGCAGGCGGAGCGAACCTGGGTAGCGCCTTCTACCAGCTTGTCCGCAGCAGCAGAAACGGCGCCGTCGTGAGCGTAGCATAGCGTCGCGAGTGAGGCAAGCGAGGCGCCCAATTGTCGCATTGGGCGCGCAGAGGAGCGTCATTTCGGGCAAAGCCGACCCGTTGATGTGCCGTGGAGCTTAACAGCGGCGGTAGACAGCTATCACCTTGCCCTGCACCTGCCATTCGCGGTCCCATTCGGCGGCGTCAATAATGATGGGATCAATTGTGGCGTTGGCGGGTTGCAGACGCACATGGCCCTGCTCGCGATAGAGCCGCTTGAGGGTAGCGGCGCCGCCATCGGTCGTCGCGTTGATGTGGGTCGCGACCACGATGTCGCCATTGTCAATCGTCGCATCGGGATCGATCAGCACAAAATCACCATTCGCGATGTGGTCATCGATCATCGAGTCGCCTTTGACGAGCAGCACATAGGCGTGGCCGGTGACATGCGCGCCCAGATCGATCGTCTCCTGCTCGGTATCGGGATAGTGGTCGAGCGGAACACCAGCGGCAATGGCGCCGACGATGCGCAGGCCGCCCCCCCGGCTCTCCGTCACGCGAATACCGCGGCTTTTGCCGCGCACGCGCGTGATCGCGCCCTTTTTTTCGAGCGCCGTCAGGTGATGGTCCACGTGGCCTGTCGAGCGAATACCCACTGCCTGCCCAATTTCACGGTTCGTCGGCGGGTACCCTTCCTGTCGGGTGTACTCGATGATGAAATCATATATGCGCATCTGCGGCTCACTCAACCTGCTGTTCATCGGCCTCGCTCCCTGAAGTTCCTCAGCTCATCGTCAAACGGCGCATCTGGCGATCATCGCCAGATGTTGCAGCCAGCGACATGTATGGAACTGTCGTTCTACAGTGTAGCAGCACACCAGGCGTCGTGTCAATAGAAATTTAGCACGAATGTTCGCAAGTTGTTCGTCGTTTGCGCAATCAGGCGTCGCAAACCCTGCGCTCAAACCGCTTGCGACGCGGTTGGTCGCGTCGGTATACTTCCAGAGACGGGGTCATCGGCGGCCGAAGAGGTGGGGAACGACGCCCACAGAGTGGCAAACGCGAGTTTGCGAGCGAGCGAAAGGAGACAGCCGCGCGCCCTCGATGGCGAGAAGCGCTCGCGGCTAGAACACTTATGGAATACGGGCTGCGCGGCAAAACAGCTATCGTCACAGGGGCTAGTCAGGGCATTGGCCGCGAGATTGCCCGCTCGCTGCGCCACGAAGGCGTCAGTGTCGCGTTGGTCGGGCAGACCCGCGCACGTCTCGATCAAACGCTCCGCGAATTGCGAGCCGCAGACCAGGGACCAGCACTCTTCGCGATCATCGCCGACCTGAGCTTGCTCGGCGAGGTGGAGCGCGTCGTCGCCGAGGCGCTCGAACACATGGATCACATCGACATCCTTGTGAACTGCGCCGCTCGCTCAAAGACGGGCGCATTCTTCACCATGTCCGATGCGGATATTCAGGACGCCTGGCAGGTGAAGGGATTGGGCTACGTGCGGTTGGTGCGCGCAGTCGCGCCGCACATGATCGAGCGCCGCGACGGTCGTATCGTCAACATCGTCGGCACAGCCGCACGCACCCCCACCGCTGACTTCATCGCAGGGAGCATGGTCAATGCGGCGCTCGTCAACTTCACCCGCGGCATCTCGAATGAGCTTGCTCGCCACAATGTCCGCATCAACTCCATCAGTCCTGGGTGGACGCTGACTGAACGGCTGCATCGCAGCATCGAGATGCAGGCAAACGCGCAGAAGATACCGGTGGATGCGGCGCTCCAGCGCGAGGCGCGCATTATCCCGACGGGGAGCCACGTCAGCATGGCTGAGATTGCCACGATGACGCTGCTGGCTGTCTCTGATCTCTGCCCCAGTCTGACGGGTGAAGACATCATCATCGATGGTGGCGCGACACCGTCTGTCTGAATGGCTGCGCGCTCCGCAGTGCATCTGCGCCCGTGTGACCTGCGCTTGCGCAGCTTGCGCAGATGCGCCGCTGCCCGTATAATGGCCGCGGTGACAGGCATGCTGCCACACCAAACATATTGACGCGGACGTTCTGACCCTGGCATTGCCGAAAGCGAGCGCCATGCGCGTCCGTCGTCAATTTGCAGGAAGGGAAGATTCGTTTCCAATGGAACTGAGTGGTAACCAGAACTTCTCCGCAAGCCCACAGGCTGTCTGGGATGCGCTGCATAACCCGTCGGTCTTGCAGAGCGCTGCGGGACTCCAGAATGTCCAATGGGGCGACAACTCGCTCACAGCGACCGTCACGCTGCCAAACCTTGGCCCGATGTCAGGTGGCGTGCGCACGGTCACGGTTTCGGTGGACGAGAGCAGCGCGCCAAGCCACTTGAAGCTCTCTCTGAGCCGCAGCGTTCTTACTGCGCACGGTACTGTGGACATCGCGCCCAACGGCTCTGGTTCCACATTGACCTATAATGCGGTCGGCTCGATCAGCGGTCCATTGTCAGCTTTCGAGGGCATGGCGAAACCGCTGGTGCAGAGCCAGCTCAGCCAGTTCTTCACCAAGTTCGCTCAGCTCGTCTAATCGAGCGTGATGCGCTCTTCGCACGAGGACGGCTCGAATGTGAGCCGTCCTCGCTTTTTTGCTCTCCGCCTGCCCGCTCCTCTCACCTAAAGGGCATGCCGCTCACATTGCCGCCAGCGCGTCACTCAGCGAGGAGGACTTCTGACCATGAATGCTCAGCCAGCGATCAGCGTGAAGGTTGACTACGACGTTCCCGCCCCCATGCGCGATGGTGTTACGCTGCGCGCCAACGTCTACAGCCCGGATGACGGCGGCGCGGGGACCTATCCTGTGCTGCTGACGCGCCTGCCCTATGGCAAAGACCTCGCCCATCGGCTCCAGCGCGCTCGATCCGGCGCAGGCCGCGCGGCGAGGCTACATCGTCGTCGTGCAGGATGTGCGTGGGACCTTCACATCGGGTGGCGACTGGTACCCCTTCAAGTATGAACATGAGGACGGCATCGACACGGTAGCGTGGGCGGCGAAACTGCCCGGCTGCAACGGCCAGGTTGGCATGTATGGCGCCTCCTATTTTGGGCAAACACAGTGGCTGGCGGCCACCGCGCCTGAGCTGCGCGCGATGGCCCCGACGATCACCTGGGCCGACGCCGAAGAGACGACCATTCGCAATGGCGTGCTGGAGTGGGGTGTGCAGGCGAGCTGGCTGCTGCAGCAAGGGCTGGGGCAGATTATCCGCCGTCACGCGCAAGACCCACAGGCGCTGGGCAAGGCGGTCTATGCTATGGTCAACTCCTACGACACGCTGCCGACGCAGGGCTATTCCGCGCTGCCACTCGATCAGTTCGCGCCGCTGCTCGCGCTCGATCTCAATCAGCCGCTCGCCGACGCGATTCGCGCGCGCGACACCGGCGACTTCGACGGCCTGCCGCATGGCCCACAAGACTACGACAACATCGCCCTGCCTATGCTGCACATCGGCGGCTGGTATGACATCTTCCTCAAAGGCACGATCCGCAACTTCAGCGAGATGCGCCAGCGTGGCCGCCCCGGCCAGCATCTGCTACTTGGCCCATGGACACACGGCAATTTCAATCCGATGATCGGCGATCTCTACTTCGGTATGGCCTCCTCCGGCGGGCTGCTCGACTATCAGATAGACCTGATGAGCCTGCAACTCCAGTTTTTCGACCGCTGGCTCAAACAGCAGCCTGGCCCATTCGACCGCCAGCCGCCAGTAAAATACTTCGTGATGGGCGCAAATGTCTGGAAGTCGGCTGATACCTGGCCACCAGCGATGGCCACCGAGCAGCGCTGGTACCTGCACAGCGGCGGTCACGCGAATAGCGCGACCGGCGATGGCGCGCTGAGCGAGACGCAGCCAGACGCCGAGCCAACCGATCACTACATCTATGACCCGCTGAACCCCACGCCGACCGTCGGTGGCCCTACGCTGATGCACAGCGTCTACCGCGCTGGCCCACTCGATCAGGCGTGGGTCGAGCGGCGCAACGATGTACTCGTCTTCACCTCAACGCCGCTGGAACGCCCGCTCGAAGTGACTGGCCCCGTCTCAGTCACGCTGCATGTCGCGACGGATGCGCCCGATACCGATTTTGTCGTCCGCCTGGTAGATGTCTACCCTGATGGTCGCGCCATCCCGCTGACAGATGGCGTCACACGGATGATGTATCGCAATGGCCTCGGCGTTGCGAGCGAACCGCTCGGCGCGGCGCAGTCCTATCAGATCACGATCGATCTCTGGGCGACGAGCGTGATGTTCCTGCCGGGTCATCGCATCCGGGTGGACGTGACGAGTAGCAGCTTCCCGCGCTGGGAGCGTAATCTGAACACAGGACTATCGAGCGCGACGACGACAGAAGCGCGCCCAGCGCGCCAGACAATCCTACACGATAGCGACCATCCATCTTACGTCTCGCTCTCTGTGGTCCCGCAGTAGCGAGCCATCGAAGCGGGGCAGAAACACCATGAAACCAGCAACTCAGCGCATCCGACGCGGTCTCAAAGACCTCGCGGAGGCGATCTACCGCGAGCGGCAGCCACTCAGCGATCTGCGCATGCTGCCGCTGGGAACCGCGCTCGCGCCCGAAGAAACGCCTATCCCCAGCGGCGACACTGTGGGTTGGCGTCCTATCGCTCCCGGCGAGCAGTGGGGCGGGCGCGACGAAAACGCCTGGTTTCATGGTGAGGGCGCCATTCCGCAGCAATGGGCGGATGCGCAGCAGGCGCGGCGCCATGCGGTTGCGCTGCGCCTGCTGCTGGGCGTGAGTCCAGATTTTGGCTGGCCTGAGGGGCTGCTCTATGTCAACGGTCGGCCGCTGCAAGGCATCAATCAGCATCATACCGATGTCCTACTTCCAGCCGATGTCGCGCAGCCCGGCCACATCGCGTTCGATGTGCGCGCGTGGAGCGGCCTGCGCCGGGCGCCCATCGTCTCGAGCATGCCGAGCTGACGCTGCTCGACCGCGATGTCGAGGCGCTCTATCACCTGCTGCTGGCGGGGTGCGATCAGGTAGACGCGCTCGATGCGAACGATCCGCTGCTTCAACCGCTCTTGCGTGCGCTGGAGGATGCCTGGAACCAGATTGATCTGCGCCAGCCTGCCAGCTCCCTGCTCGATGGCTCCGCGACGAGCGCGCTGGCGAGCCTACGCATGCAACTAGCCGAACTACGCGCAGCGTTTACTCCCGCCGAGCGCCCCGGCATCACCGCCATCGGTCACGGCCATCTCGATGTCGCGTGGCTCTGGCAGACGCGCCACACCCGCGAGAAGGCCGCGCGCACGTTCAGCGTCGCCACGGCGCTGATGGACCTCTACCCTGAGTACCACTTCCTGCACACAACTCCGCAGGTTTTCGCCTGGCTCGCGCAAGACTACCCGGAGGTCTTCGCCCGTGTACGTGAGCGGGTCGCCGAAGGACGCTTCGAGGCGGCGGGCGCCATGTGGCTGGAGTCCGACACCAACCTGATCTCTGGCGAATCGCTCGTGCGCCAGATCACCTATGGCCAGCGCTACCTGCGCGAGACGTTCGGCGCCGAGTATGACACGCTCTGGCTCCCTGACAGCTTCGGCTACAGCTATGCTCTGCCCCAGATCATGCTGCGCGCGGGCCTGCGCGCATTCATGACCACCAAAATGAGTTGGAGTGAGACAAATCGCATCCCATATGACACGTTTCGGTGGCGTGGCCTGGATGGCAGTGAGACGCTGGCACACTTTGTCACCACGCCCTGGCTGCCGTTCAACTCGGACTTCGACACAGACACCTACAACGGACGGCTCGATGTTCCCGCTATTCACAAGCTGTGGGAACGCTATCGCAGCAAAGCGCTCAACCACGATCTCCTGCTGATTTACGGGCATGGCGACGGCGGCGCAGGCCCCACCCGCCAGCACATCGAGAGCTACCGGGCGCTCCGCGAACTGCCTGGAGTGCCAGACGTTCGTCTTGGGCGCGCGGATGACTACTTCCATGCCCTGCGCGAGCGCGTTTGGGGTAATCCATCGCTCCCCACCTGGGACGGCGAGCTCTATCTGGAGTACCATCGCGGTGTCTACACCACGCAAGCATGGCTCAAGCGGTTGCACAGACGCATCGAGGAGCGCCTGCTGCTGGCGGAATCGCTCGACGCGCACGCTGGACGCAGGCGTACATGGCTGGAAACGCCGCAGCTACCGATGAGCGCCCCACGCTCGACGACGCATGGCGCGCCTTGCTGTTGCACGAGTTCCACGACATCCTGCCCGGCTCCTCCATCGGCCCCGTCTACGACGACGCGCGTGTGGCGCTCACAGCGCTGGCCGAGCGGCTCGACCGCTTCATCGCGCAGGCCGAGCGCGACCTGACCAGGGCGAAATTCGAGACGCCAGGCGACAGCAGCGGTTGGCTCCTGCACAATCCCAGCCCATGCGCGACGCCAGGAGACCGCGCCATCGCGCTGATACCGCTGGCGCCTGGCTCTCCATTCCCCAGGCTCAGCGCGCGGGGCGATGCGCTGCCAGCGCAAGAGGTCGCAGACAGCGCTGGCGAACGCTTTGCGCTCGTGGAAACGCCTCCGCTCGCCGGGCGTGGCTGGCTCGCGCTCTCCGAAGCAGGCGACGACGGCCAGGCAGCGCACGCTGGGCGAGACTCCACCGCCGATGCGCCGGCGCTCTCAGCGACGCTCACCGCAGACGGTGGCGCCGTGTTGGAGAGCGCGCAATATCTCATGCGCCTCAATGCCCAGGGTGAGGTCGTCTCACTGCTCGACAAGCGTGCAGGCCAGGGCAGAGAACTCATCCTCGCCGGGCGGATGGGCAATCAGTTTGTCGCATTCGATGACCGACCGACTGAGTTCGACGCCTGGGACATTGACGCGACCTATCCCCAGAAGTCGTACTTGCTACAGGCGGCGACGCTCAAAATCACTGAGGTTGGCCCCGTGCGCGCCACTGTACATGTGTCGCAGCGCTTCCTGGATAGCCTGATCGAACAGGACATCTCGCTCTACAGCGACCTGCCACGCATCGACTTCGCCACGCGCATCGACTGGCATGAGCGTCACATCCTGCTGAAGGTCGCCTTTCCACTCGATCTGCGCGTGACACAGGCGCGCTCCGAGATTCAATATGGCAGCATCAGCCGACCGACACACAGCAACACCTCCTGGGATCAGGCGCGGTTTGAGACGGTGGCGCATCGCTGGGTAGACCTCTCCGAGGGCGACTATGGCGTGGCGCTGCTCAACGATGGCCGCTACGGCCACGACATCCACGACAGCGTTGTGCGGCTCACGGTGCTGCGCTCCCCCACCTCGCCCGACCCCGACGCCGACCAGGGCGAGCATGAGGTGACATTCTGCCTCCTGCCACATCGGGGCGCATGGCCGTCTGGCGACGTGATCGCGCATGGCTACGCGCTGAATCGCCCCCTGCGCGCGCAACAGGGGACCGGGCGGCTGCCCACGCCGTTATTTGCAGTGGACAGCGGAGCAGTCATCATCGAAGCGATAAAGCGCGCAGCGGAGGGAGATGACCTGATCGTGCGCCTCTACGAGGCCACCGGCAGCCGAACGCTGGCGACCATCGCCTGCGCCATCCCACTGGCAACTGTCGTCGAGACAGACCTGCTGGAGCGCCCGTTAGAGCAAGGCAGCAGCCCAGCGTATACCATGTGGCGCGAGTCAGCCGCCGCGTCGCACGACAAACCGTCTGTCCAGCAGAACGGCTGGACGTGCCAGTTCCGGCCTTTCGAGATTCGCACATTTCGCGTGACGCCGCAGCGCCCGTAACGACCTGCGCGACGCCGCAGTATCCGATATATACTGAAGGGCAAGAGCGCCGTACCAAACAGCTCGAAGGCATCGCTCCACAGCAAGCCTAGCAAGCGCATGCGGCGCGGAGTACGAAGGAGTACAGACGCAGATGGCGCAGACCCAGCATCCCATGACCCTGACGCAGAAAATCCTCGCCCACCACGCCGTCAACCTTGAACGACCCTGGGTCGAGACGGGGGACATCCTGCGCGTGCGCGTTGACTGGACGATTGCCAGCGAACTTGCCTGGAACGGCATGGATCGCACCTATACGATGCTTGGCCGCCCCAAGCTGCATGATCCGGAGCGCTTCTACCTCGCGCTCGATCACACCGTTGACCCGGTGACGCTGGCGAACGATGCGCGCACCCGCAAGCTGGCTGACCTCGCGCGCGCCTTCGCGAAGGAGAGCAGCCTCAAACACTTCTACGACGCCAATGTGACGATCATGCACACCCGCTTCTACCGCAATCTCGTCCAGCCAGGCGAACTCGTCCTCGGCGCCGACTCACACACCAGCTCGCACGGTGGTCTTGGCGCCTTCGCCGTCGGCCTGGGTGGCGCGGATGTCACCGTCGCCATGACGCTCGGCGAAACCTGGCTGGAGGTTCCCGAAGCTATCGCCGTTGACTATACGGGCGAGCTACCTTTCGGCATCGGCGGCAAAGATGTCATCCTGCGGACGCTGGGCGCGCTGGGGCGCAATACCGTCGCGATGGAGCGCTCCGTCGAGTTCCGGGGCGAGGCTGCGCATCGCTTCAGCACCGACATGCGCTTCACCATCTGCAATATGACAGCGGAGTTCGGCGGGCTGAACGGCATCTTCGAGCCCGATGAAATCGTCGCAGCCTGGCTCGCGCAGCGCCGTCGCGGCTACAACGATGACGCGCTCTACTTCCGCGCCGACGAAGACGCGCCCTATCTGGCGCACTACCCCATCGAACTCTCCACCCTCGCGCCACAGGTCGCCAAGCCTTTCTCGCCAGACAACGTCTATGATGCGACTGAGCTGGTCGGCCAACCGCTGGATGGCGCCTTTATCGGCGCCTGCACCACCACCGAGGAGGAGCTGGCCCTCGGCGCGCTCGTCCTCGAAGCCGCGATGGCGGATGGCGCCACGCCCACACCGCTGGAGAGCGGGCGGCGCATCGTCGTGCCAGGCGATCTGCTCATTCACGAGCGCCTCGGCCAGCACAGCCTGTGGGAACTGTATGAGCGCGCGGGCTTTGTCGTTGACCCGCCGGGTTGCTCGATGTGCCTGGGGATCGCCAGTCGCAAGGCCGGCAAGGGTGAAACCTGGCTCAGCTCGCAGAATCGCAATTTCGAGAACCGCATGGGGGAAGGCTCGCTGGCATGGCTCGCCAGCGCGGCTACCGTCGCCGCCAGCGCGCTCGACATGCGCCTCGCCGACCCACGCGCGTTGCTCGCGCGTGTGGATCGCGACCGGTTGGCCACCATCCTCCAGCGCAACACCGGTCGCGCCGTCCCGCAGATCACCACAGCCACGCCAGAGATGACCATCGAGCCGAGCGCAGCGGCCGCCGAACACGCCAGTGGCGCCACCGCAGTCGTGCGCGGCAGCGTGCAGCGCTTCGGCGCCGCCGTAGACACCGACGCGATAATCCCCGGCGAGTTCTGCCACCTCACCTCGACCGAGGCCCTCGGCGACAAAGCCTTCTACTACGTCCGACCAGAGTTCCGCGAGCGGGCGCGGCAGGGCGCGAACATCATCGTCGCCGAAGAGGGCTGGGGAAGTGGCAGTTCGCGCGAGATGGCTGTCTGGGCGCTCCAGGGCGTCGGCATCCAGGTCGTCATCGCCAAGAGCTATGCCTTCATCCACAAGCGCAATCTGGTGAACGAGGCCCTACCCTTCCTCACCATTCTGGACCCTGCCTTCTATGATCTCGTCGTCGAGGGCGCTGAGCTAGAGGTTGACCTCAGCACAGGGACTGTCCGCGATCTCGCGTCCGGTCAGACGTTCCAGGCAGAAGGCATCACGCCGATGGTGCGCGCCCTCCAGGCGGAAGGCGGCCTCGTGCCAGCGATGCAGCGGCATGGCGCCAGCGTGTTCTCCGCGCTCACGGCCTAGCGCCGCGCTCACCTCTATTGCCCGCTCCGCGCCACTTCGCCAACGAGAGGTGACGGAGCGGGCAGTCTCGTGTACAATTGAGGCGACGATTCAGGCGCGCGTGTTAGCTCTCCGCACATTTCGACGTACTCTCCAGTAAACATCTATTACGCGCATTTCCGCATGAGTTGGGTCTGCCCGGTGACGGTGAGGCGTCGAGTCGCGACGCTGTTCCCTGAGGAGACATGCATGGACCGCGCCGACAGGCCGCCCAGACAGGGGCCACTCTGGCTCTCGGTCATCTCGGTCGCGCTCATCGTGGCGGCGGTCATTGCCGCGCTGGCGGCGACACAGCGGCTGACCTCCAGCATCTTTGGCGCGCCCGTGCTCAACGCGCTCACCTCATCGCTCACCATCTCCACCGACACCACCGCAGGGCTTCTCCAGCCGCAGGACGCCGCCTACTCGCCTGATGGCTCCCGCATCGCCGTTATCGGCGCGTTTACCCCCTGCTATCAGCTCGCTCCAGGGCTGACGCGCTGCGGCCACGGGTTGGCGATCTATGATAGTCACTCCGGCGCGCTCATTCAAGTCTCACCGATTGAGCCACTGCTCGGCGTGACCAGCCCCGACGACGCAGCGGCGTCGCATAGCGCCGCCGCCTATGTGCAACTGCATGCGCTGGGCTGGTCGCCCGACTCAGCCTGGTTCGCGATGGTCTACACCGTCTTCGACACTGCGAATCCTTCATCGCCCGATGATATGCTCGACTCTGGTCTACTGCTCATCAATCCCCAGACGGGCGCCACGCGGATCATCCGAGGCGACTCCGGCTATTTTAGCGTCCTCAATGGCGGCGCCGCCGCGCGTCCTGTCTGGCATATCAGAAACGGCGCCGAGACAGTGGGCTTCACCACCCCTCCGGGCGTCATCTTCGCCTGGGGCGCCAATGGGCTGCCATACCCCACACTGCCGGTCCGCACATCTCTCAGCGAATTGCCAGCGAACGCTGGAGCGCAATACCCCGTTGGCGCCCCAGATGGGTCGGCCCCGTTCACCATCTGGCAGCCCGGAATCGTCATCGGCCCAGGCTCTGCGGCGATCGGTGGTGGTCGTAGCGCATTCGTGACCACCTTCGCATCGTGGTCGGCTGATGGCGCGCATGTCAGCGACATCACAGAGGGGCTGACTCTGCCAACACCAGTGCAAGCCGATTCCGCTGTCAGCGCGTCCGCTGGAACCCCCGGCCCCGCCATCGTAGAGCCAGCCACGATGCCAGCGGCGCCCGCGCGCGATGTGGCGCTGGCGCATGTGCAGGAGGCGGTCGGCGCCTATGGCTGGGCGCTCGTCGCGTGGAACCCTGCGGGGACAGCGCTGGCAAGTGTCACCTGCTTCTCACACACTGGCCAGACACTGGAGCTACGTGATACCGCCTCTGGCGCCGTCGTCGGCAGCGGCGCGCTAACGCTTGGCGCGAATGACCCTGGATGTCAGGATGCCAACGCCACCAACGTGAGCATGATGTGGGCGCCTGATGGCTCAAAGTTGCTCACCGTTGACCGCTCGTCTTCCACGCTCACCATCTGGACCATCGGCTCATTTGCCTGAGGACACGCTGACGTCAGGACGCGCGCTCCAATCGCTATGGGGTCGCTACAGGGGTCGCAGGGCCAGACTCGACTGACGACGATTCCTCGATCTGCGGCAGAATGAACCAGGCGGTCATCAGGCCGAAGATGATCCCTGTCAGTAAGCGAAGATAGATATTGCTCTCACGAAGGCCAAAGAGTTGCGTGCCGCCATCGAGCGCCATCGGAACCATCCCCAACGCCCAGAACTTCCAGTTGATGGGGCGGATGAAACTGCGGAAACGGCGGAAGCGGCTATAGCGAAACATCGCCAGCGTCAGACCGCTCAGCAACAGGGTGGAATAGATGGCCAGGCAACGCGAGCAGAGGCACATCTGATAGCCCGCCACGTAGAAGGAGTGTGAGGGAACCTGACCACAGAAGTAGCGGTAGATGACGAATATTTCGTTGCTCGGCCCTATGAAGCCCAGCGCATAGCCGATGGGCGCGAGAAACGCGATGCCGATAAAGAGCGCCAGCAGGCCATTGAGCATCCCCAACCAGTGGCGCTGAATGACCCTGAGCGCGCCATCCGCAACTCGGCTCACCCGACGATCAAACACCTGGCGTCTCGGACTGATGCCGTTGATCGCCGCCTCGATCTCCGCACGGGTGCGCGGGCGCTGCGTCTCACTCTTCCCATCATCGGGTGTCATACCTGCTCACCTGTGCCTTCTCGCTTGCGTCTGCCGCGCGTCTCTGCTCATGAGCATAGCACAGGGCGCATACCGCTGTGCTCAGGCGTTATAATAGCTCAGGGACATCTACCCCACTGACCGCATTCTACCTGGACGGATACATGCGACAACCACCTTCACCCTTCACCTGGTCACTCGATCCCGCGACCATCCTGTTTCTGGTCGCGCTGCTCGCGGCATACCTCGCCGCCATTGGTCCACTGCGCACGCGCTACCAGTCCGATGAGCCTAGTCGCGCGCAAACAGATCGTCGCCTTCGTCGCTGGCTGGGCGCTGCTTGCCCTGACGCTCCTCTCACCGCTCGATACTCTGGGGCGCTACTATCTCTTCGCGGCGCACATGACCCAGCTCTTCATCATCATCACTGTTGTCGCGCCACTGTTGATGATGGGCCTGCCCGATACACTTGGGCGTCGCCTGCTGCCCACCCGCCGACTGCGCGAAGTCGGGCGCGACCCGCTCTTCTCCGTCATCGCAATCGTGCTCTTTAACATGCTCATACTCATCTGGCATGCGGGCCCCATCTATGAAGCGGCCCTGCACAACGCGGGACTCCACGACCTTCAGATGCTCACATTCCTGCTGGCAGGCGTCCTCACGTGGTGGCCGCTGCTTACCCCAGCGGACAACCACGGGCGTCTCTCCAGTCCGCTACAGATTCTCTATCTTGCGGCGGAGAGCCTCCCGCTGGATGTCTTCGGCATCTTCACCATCTTCGCCGCAGGAGCCTTCTACCAGACGTATGCTCTCGCGCCGCGCCTGTTTGGCCTTCCCGTCATCTCCGATCAACAGCTTGCCGGTGGAATCCTCGCCGTGCCTGGCAATATTGTGGACCTGGTGCTGATGAGCCTGGTCTTTTTCGGCTGGATCAGTCAAGTCGAGCGCGCGCAGCGTGAGCGCGAGCGTCGTCTCTATGGCGATGACGACGCCAATGCGATTGATGCGGCTGATGCGATTGATGCGGATACAAGCGTTCATAGCAGCGCCGACGAGACGCCCACGCCAGCCATCTCAGCCATTCCGGACAGCGGGGCGGCTAGCCCACCAACGGCAGACTGACCGCCCTGCATTTGACCGCCCTTGTTGTGTGGCATGAGCGCGAGGAACAACGCCGGCTAGCCTGGTCGCTGACCGTAGGCGATGTAGAACGGCAGAGTGCACTTATAGCGATTCAGATCGGTCCTGGCCACCTGCGCCGCACGGTCATAGTCATCTGGCGTGGCGATGTTCTGCGAGGCGACCAGACCCTTCACGCCCGCGAGAACGCCCATCACATCCGTCTCCGCCAACCGCCCTACACGCCCGCCATACGCCCCGACCGGCAACGCGATAGTGCGTCCGGCGACATTGACCGCGCCGGCTGACCGCAGGAACTCGCCGATATGCGGCCCCAGCAGCGGGTTGATGCCCCGCCGCACGCTGGCCTGCGTAATCCAGTCAACGACCTGATCCATCGCTGGGCCACCGTGCTGCTGCGGGCCGGTCTCCACCATCTCGATCCAGCCACCGGGCCGTGTGACGCGCACCAGCTCGCGCGTGACATCAGGCCAGCGCGCCTCCGGGATGGCGAAAAGCAGTAGCCGCATGTGCGTGAAGTCGAACGCGCCATCGGCGAATGGCAGCCCCTCAAGGATATTTCCCTGAATGAAGGCGTAGTTATCTGGCCGCGCAGCTTCATCCGGCGGCGCCTGATCCGGGTTTGGCGGCGCGATGTCCGTGCCGATGACGTTCGCATTCGGGAAGAGGCGCGCCATCTCAATCGCCCAGCGACCTGTCCCGCTGCCGACATCCAGAATGCTGTGCGGCGTCTCGATGGGCGCGGCATAGTTGCCACGGAGCGTATAGCGCAGCATGTAGTGCTGGAAGTCGAGCCGGTTGATCTCCTTGTCATCGGACGGCAATACATAGGGCGCGTCTGCGAGCCGCCGCCGATCATCGAGCGCGTCGCGCGTAGCGGTCGCCGTCCCAGCGCCATCACCTTTGCGTCGCCAGAACCGAAGCCAACTCATACCTACCCCTTTGACTCTGATGTACCTGAACTACATGCAGCGCCGCGCCGCCAAAGGCGCCCACGTGAGCGCACGGCTACTCCGCCACGCCTGTTGCGGCCTTCGCCTCGGCCCAGAGCGCCAGCCAGCCAGTCGTATCGAGCGTATCGAGCGCCTGGCTGCGTGTGCGCGCCAGCGCCTCCATCGCCTCGAAGCGGCGACGGAACCGCATGTTGGCCTGTTCGAGCGCGTCCTCCGGATGCATGCCGAGACGCTGCGCTAGCGCCGCGAGCGCAAAGAACACATCGCCGAGTTCCGCCTGCTCTTCGCGCGTGGGCGTGTCGCCCGTAGCGCGGCTGGCCTTCTGCGCAGCCTCAGTCGCTTCCGCGAACTCGCGCGCCTCCTCGACGACCTTCTGCAGCGCGTCGCCGGGCGCCTCGAAGCGGAATCCGACCTTGCCAGCCCGCTTGCTCAGCTCATACGCCTGATAGAGCGCTGGCGCGCTTCTGGGGATGCCTCGCAGCGCGCTCTCCTGCGTCACAGCCTCGCCGCGCTCCGCACGCTCCTGGCGCTTGATGACCTCCCAGTTGCGCACGACATGCTCTGCATCACGCGCCACGACATCGCCAAAGACGTGCGGATGCCGCCGAATGAGCTTTTCGCTGACGAACTGGTACACATCGCCCAGATGGAAAGCGTCTTCCTGATTGGCTACCTCAGCATGCAGGTAGACCTGAAGCAGCAGATCGCCCAGCTCATCGGCCAGCTTCTCGGCGCTCTCAGGCGTGCCATCCAGTTCGTCAATCGCCTCGGCGACCTCGTAGGCCTCCTCCAGCACATAGCGACGCAGCGATTGATGTGTCTGCTCGCGATCCCAGGGGCAGCCATCGGGCGCGCGAAGTCGCATGACGATGTAGCGCAATCCCTCTGGCGCGCGGGTAGCGGCGAGCGGAGACAACGGCGGCAGGTAGAGCGTGGTCAGGTGATCGGCGCTATCATCGCGATCAAGCTCGACCAGTGGCATGCGGCGGATACGCTCCTGATCGTTCAGGCCCGCCGACTGCGCCAGAGTCACTTCCCACTCATCGGGATAGAGTTCACTGAGGGCAAGCTTGACGCCGCTGGCAAGACGACGATTGTAGACCTGTGCGATGAGCGCGGGCTTCGTCGGCAGCAGCGCGCCCATCATCGCCTCTGCGGGCAGCGCCAGCAGCGCCGTCGCGTCGAGCAGTTGCAGATCTCGGTCGAGTGGGTTCAGGTCCAGCGCGGCGCAGACTGGTTCGATGAACGAAAGGCCCGCCATCACGTCAACGCGCACCCCGCGCGCCTCCGCCTCCAGCCGCAGGATGCGAACGGACTCCTCACCCATCAGCGGGTGGCCGGGTGTCGCGTAGAGCAGCGTTTCCCCTGCGGGCAGCGCAGTGGCGCGATCCAGCAGCAGGCGCGCCATCGTCGGGTAGAGGTTGTCAAAGCTTGGCGCCGTCTCGTAGAGATCGTCAAACGACTCAATCAGCAGATCGGGACGCCGCTCACGGAGCGCATCGACGGTGGGATGCCGTGTGGTGCGACAGATGAGGCGCTGCGCAGCCATCAGTGTCGCAGACGCCTCGATGGTCAGGTCATCCCAGCGACCAGGCCCCAGGCCAACGACCGTGATCGCGCCCGACTCCGCCATGACATCCCGCTCCATGTTTGATCGGTGACCTAACTGACGTAGAGATCGACCTGCGCCTGGGGCATCAGCACATTCGACACCCAGCCTGTAAGGTATTGCTGCTGCGTCTGAGCATTCTTGACGGCGCTGAGTGGCGAGATTGCGCGTCCGGTAATCTGGAACACACCGTAGTCTGCGGAGAATGGCACGATGATGTATCCATCGCCCTTCAGGTCTTTGAAGACGTGCGTGTCGAATGCGGCGACGAACTGTCCGGGGTAGACGGAGCCAAGGTCGCCACCTTTCGCCGCGCTCGCGGTATCAAGCGAGCGTGCACGTGCGAGTGTCGCAAAGTCCTGGCCACCCTTCACGGCGGTGAGGATGTCATTCGCCTGCGCCTGGCTATTGACCAGGATGCCGCGCGCCTGCACCGTCGGCACTGATCCCTTATCCGCCAGCGTCACCGTATAGGCCTGTTGTTGCGCCAGCAGCAGAATCGCATCAGGGGTCGCCGCGTCTACCAACGCCTGCAACCCGGTATTCGAGGGAGCGCTCTTTGCCTGCGCGCTCGCCTGCGCGATCTGCGCTTTGAGCTGCGCCTCGGCTGCGTCGATGTCTTTCTGCGTCACACTGATATGCTGAGCATCGAGCTGCTGTTTGATGATCAGCGTGTTCTTGAAGAAGTTCACGGTCTCTGTCTTGGCGGAGTCAAGTGTCTGGCGATTAGCGGGTGACTGCCAGGCCAGCGAACCTGAGCTACCACTCCCCTGCAAGGCGGCGCTTGCGTCGAAGAGCGCGAGTAACTGCTGGTAACTGGAGAGGGTGACAGGCGTCCCATTGACGCGCATCGCCAGCACAGGATCGCTCGACGCGCTGGGCGCGCACCCGGCCAGCAACCCACCTAGCACGACGACCAGGAGTAGCGCGAAGCCCGTCACACGCGACGAGACAGCGCGGCGCGCGGCGTACACTGAGGTATTCGACAGCATGGGGAACGAGTCCTCTATTGACGTGGTGAATCACCCTGCCGTTGCGAAAGCAGCGCATATCACGGAGTAGTGATCATTGAAGGCGTATCCAGCCGATAGTAGCACGCGCGCAGATGCGCGTCAACGCCGATAGGCCAGGGGTTCCATACACATATGGGGACATGTGCGGCGCCAGCGAAGCAGGCATACAGCGCTCAAGCTCCTGGCGCCAATGTCTGCCACAGCAGCGCGATGTTGAGCAGAATGATGCCCACTGTCACACCCCAGGCCAGTCGGCGCGTCCATACGCGATTCACCAGATCACCCATGACATCGGCCCGGCTGGTGAAATAGATCAGCGGCACGACCGCGAACGGCAGCGCAAAACTCAGCACAACCTGGCTCAGCACGAGCGTTTGTGTCGGATTGAAGCCCAGCGCGATCACCGCCAGCGCCGGAGCCATCGTGATCGCCCGGCGCGCCAGCACGGGGATTCGCCAGCCGAGAAAGCCACCCATCACTACCTGTCCTGCCATAGTTCCCACAGTGGAGGACGAGAGGCCCGACGCGAGCAACGCTATCCCAAAGAGCGCCGACGATGACTGGCCCAGCAGTGGCGTCAGTGTGCGATACGCCTGGTCGAGTTCGGTGATGGTGGTATGGCCTGTCGAATAGAAGACGGCGGCGGCGACAATCAACATTGCCCCATTGACCAACCCCGCCAGACCAAGCGCTATCCAGATATCGAGCCGCTCCAGCCGGAATATGCGGCGCGCCTCGGCGGCATTACGCAGGGGGATGCGCCCCTGTGTCAGCGCGGAGTGCAGGTAGATGACATGTGGCATGACCGTGGCGCCGAGAATGCCAACTGCCAGCACGGCGCCACCTGCGCCGCCAAATTGTGGTGTCACCGTGTGCACGGCGATCTGGCGCAGATCTGGCCGCGCCATCACTGCCTCGGCGAGATAGCTGACCGCGATGACGCCAATCAGCGCCGCGATGATGATCTCCAACGGGCGGAAGCCAAACCGCTGGAGCGCAAGAATGCCAAACGTGGCGAAGCCTGTCATCACCCCGGCCACGAATAGCGGCACATGCAGCAGCAGATTGAAACCAATCGCCGCGCCGAGAAACTCGGCCAGATCCGTCGCCATCGCCGCGACCTCTGCGACGCCCCAGAGCGCGTAGTTGAGGGGTTGTGGCAGATAGTCATGGCAGAGTTGAGGCAGATTCTTGCCTGTGGCGATGCCAACCTTCGCCGAGAGCGTCTGGAGCAGAATGGCGATCAGGTTGGCCGCCAGAATCACCCAGAGCAGGGTGTAGCCATAGGCGGAGCCAGCCTGAATGTTGGTGGCAAAGTTGCCGGGGTCCACATAGGCGACAGCGGCGATGAACGCTGGCCCCAGAAACGGCAAGACTCGGCGCAGTGTCCAGCGCCCCGACCCGGCAAGCTCCTCCTGGGCATGCGCCAGCGTCTGCGCGCTGCTCAGCGCGCCCCAGGGCCGCCAGGAGCGGCGCGCGGTACGTCCTTCCAGCGCGCCATCGGCGCCGCGCCGCATCCCAGCATCCATCGTTTCCCCCATCTCGTCTAATCAGCCCATCACGCAGGTAGCGTCGCCGCGCGGCGCGTCATTTCTCCAGCGTCGCCACGCGAATCCCTGCCGCCAGTTGCGGCCCCACCGCCCGCTCGACTGATTCCGCCCCTGCGCCAACCTGCAACCGCAGCGGTCCACCGAAAGGCGCGCGCTCGATCAGTCGTACTGGTGTCCCCGGCGCGATGCCCAGCGTCGCCAGATAGCGCAGCAGGTCAGAGTCGTCATCATTCACGCGCCGCACCACAGCCTCCGCGCCTGGCTCCAGTTCAGAGAGTGGCTGCGTCTCCAGCGGTGGAACCTCGCCGGTCTTGCTGGGAATCGGGTCGCCGTGGGGGTCAACTGTGGGGAAATCGAGCATGGCGTCCATGCGATCCTCGAACTCCTCAGAGATGACATGTTCCAGTCGCTCTGCTTCGGCGTCTACCATGTCCCATGAGTAGCCCATCACCCGCGTGAGGAAGAGTTCGAGCAGTCGGTGATGGCGCACCAACTCCAGCGCGATATGCAAGCCCGCGTCCGTCAGTTCCACACCGCGATAGGGTGTGTGGCGCAGGTAGCCATGCTCGCTGAGCCACTTGAACAGTTGTGTGACGCTGGCGTCGCTAAGCTGCCCGGTTGGCTCCAGCGCAGCAAGCCGCTCGCGCATCGCCGAAGTCGTCACGCGCTCGCCGCGCTCACTGAGCTTGTAGACGACTTTCAGGCAATCCACCGCGCGTGGCGAGAGTTCACGAAGATCAGGAGCCATAGCATCACCTCAAAACATGGTTTTTACACCTCTAAAAAGTAGTTTACACGTTCTTACAAGTTCATGTCAAGAGGTTCGCTCGTTGTCAATCATGAGAACACCTATGACTAGCTGCCTAGCGCGATTGACATGGCCCGCGCACTTTCGTACAATCGCGTGGCATGTCATTTCAATTCAACAGGCATCGTCCATCGCTTGGCCTAGACTCGATACGCCCACTGCGCTGAACAGCGGCTCTCTGGCGAGGATCACACCGTGGCCCTCAGCGTCATACCAGACCTGCGATTGCTGCGCGCCGCTCAGATGGGCATGGGGAGGTTCACCACGCATGCGCGGGATAGAGGCACTTTTCCGGGGAAATCGCGGATCCACACCGACCCGGCGCCGCACAAGCTCAGCAACGACTCGCACATTCATGTTGGTCGTTGGCGCTCTCTCGCTCATGCTGTCAGCGTGCAGCGGTGGCCTGGGCGCCCCGCCAACCAGCGCCGCGCTCGCCGCGAACCAGACGTTCACCTGGCCCTATGTGAACGCCTCAGGGACGTTTGGTCACAACGAGGTACTCGATCCGTCGGAGATCAGCTCACTGATCGACACCGGAACTATCTCGATGCTCTACATCAACCTGGTGACCTTTTCGCCGACCCTGACTGTGCAGCCTGATGCGGCTACGTCGTGGTCTGTGGACTCCACCGGCAAAGTGTATACCTTTCACCTGCGCCCAAACCTGTTCTTCAGCGATGGCAAACCCATCACCGCCGCTGACTTTGCCTATAGCATCGATCGTGCGCTCGACCCCAACCTGTGCCCGGTAGAGAGCGCAAATACCTACAACGCCAATGGGCTATGCAACCAGAGCGGCGCCTCGTATCTTTCGCGTATCCTGGGCGCTACGGAGCGCAACAGTGGCGCGATCAGCACCATGATCGGCTCCGGCAATGACCCGACGAAGGGTCTGGATGTCGTGGACGCCCAAACGCTGCAAATCCGCCTCCAGCAGCCCGTGAGCTACTTCCTCGAAGCGCTGACCTACTCGAGCGCCGATGTCGTCGAGAAGTCCTGCGTGGAGAATCCCGCATGGGCAGGTGGCCTCTGGGTCGATCACCTCGACCAGTGCGGGACATCTGGCCCATTCAAACTCAAGTCTTACGGCCAGAACACCAAGATGACCTTCGTACCCAATTCCTACTGGGAGAAAGCATTCAACCAGCAACTTGCGCTTCAGCAGGTCATCCGCCCTGTCATCGCCAGTGAGGACTCCGAGTACAGCAACTACGTCGCAGGCGCGTTTGACTACACCGACGTGCCAACGGCGCAGTATTCATTCGCGCGCGGCCAGAGCGACTTCCACTCCGTGCCAACGCTGGAGACCGATTACTTCGGTCTAAACTTCCATCAGCCACCGTTCGACAATCTCCAGGTGCGCCAGGCGTTTGACCTCGACCTGAACAAGCAACTCCTGGTGGACCGTGTTGAGAATGGCGGCGCCATCCCGACGAACCATATCGTGCCGCAAGGCATGCCTGGCTTCAATGTAGGGCTGACAAACCCGCCGCCCGACGGCACCCAATCGCTGACCGGCAACCAGCCCGCCGCCCTGGCGCTGTTCAAACAGGCGCAGGCGACCTGCCCCGCTCCCGGTACCTATGGCGAACCAGACTACTGCCCGTACATCTCCGCTTCTTCGCCGCAGGAGATCGACATCTACACGCCGGAAGAGTCTGACACCAATGTGGAGCTTGCCAAGATCGCGGCGCAGCAGTGGTCGAGTTCGTTGGGTGTCAACGTCCAGGTCAAGCTGGTTACCTTCCAGCCCACGCTAGTTGGCCTTGTCACCAAGCCTGCGACGCAGAACCCCGCGTCCATCTGGGAAATCGCCTGGATCGCCGACTATCCTGACCCGCAAGACTGGCTTACCCTCCAGTTCAGAACCGGGTCCATCTACAATTCAGAAGGCATCAGCGATCCCAAGCTCGATGCCCTGATGGATGCCGCCGACATCGAACGTGACCCGGTGAAGCGCATGCAGATGTACAACCAGGCTGAGCAAAGCGTCATTGATCAGGCCGCATGGATTCCCTACCAGCAGACCAAGCAATACTGGCGGCAGCGCAGCTACGTGCATGGGTTCGGCTTCAACTCCATCGGCTTGATGGTGGACGTCAACTGGCCCAAAGTCTATATCGCGCAGCACTAGGACCTACAACACAGGGCCGACCGCGCTCGTAAAGTGAACGTCGGACAGGTCTGACACGAGTCGTGAGCGGTCGGCAGCGCCTTGACGCTACCGACCGCTCATACGACGATACACACTACCGAGACAGGTGGTATTGGCGGTCCATTATCTCATCATAGAAGCAGGCCGCTCCGCTGTCGCATTCATCACGCACGCCGCGCGGGATTCAGCCATGAGACCGCCAGCGCGCAACGGAGGCTGCCGTGCTGAGTGACATTCACCCCCCTGAAGCGCCCACATCGCCCACAGCATTATCTCAGGCCGATGCGCAGCGCAGCCGCCGGAGCGCTGCCAATAGCGCGCTCTCGCAAATGGTGATGACATCGCTGCTCGTTCTCATCGCTTTCGGCGCTGGCTGGTTTGGCAACGCCTATGTCAATCAGAGTCGCTACATCTCCTCGTCCAACGAACTGCTGATTCATCAGGCATGGGTGGACATCAATAACAACTTCGTCGTCACCAGTCGCATCGATCAAAAGCAGATGGCCTACGCCGCGATCAACGCGATGGTCAATACTCTCGGCGACACCGGCCATAGCCGGTTCGAGACACCCGAAGAGTTTGCGCAGGAGAACCAGCAACTTCAGGATCAAGGCATAGTGGGCATTGGTGTCTCGCTCAGCGGTGGCGGCGTGAAGCCGATCCGCATTGACGAGGTTTTCCCAGGCTCCGCCGCCGACAAGGGCGGCTTGAAGCCAGGCGATCTCATCATCAGCGTCAACGGCAAGAGCCTCAAGGGCGACACCATTGACCAGGCGCGACCGCTCATCACCGGCAAAGCAGGCACGCAGGTGACTCTTGGCATCACCCGGCCCACCGTGACGCCCGCAAAGACCTTCGACGTGACCCTGACACGCGCCACCTTCACAGTGCCAACCGTCTCTACGTTCATGATCCCAGGCACGAGCATTGTGGACATTCAGCTCACCCAGTTCTCCGCCAACGCCGACACGGAGATGCGCAAAGCGTTGCAGCAGGCGAAGCTCGATCATGCCACCGGCATCATCCTCGACCTGCGCGGCAACCCCGGTGGCTATCTCGACACAGCGCAGAGCGTGGCGAGCGAGTTCATCCCCAGCGGCCCAGGGAAGAACGTGCTGATCGAGAAGACACGCACCACGCAATCCGTTGTGCCCGTGCTGCCCGGTGGCCTCGCGACCACAACGCCGCTCGTGATTCTGGTGGATGAGAACACCGCCAGCGCAGCAGAGATTACGACCGGCGCGATTCACGTCAATCGCCCTGACGTGCATGTGGTTGGCCAGAAGACCTTCGGCACGGGAACGGTCTTGCAGACCTATATGCTCGCCGACGGCTCCGCATTGGTCCTGGGGACGCAAGAATTCTTCCTCCCCAACGGCGAGTCGATCTATGGCAAGGGCTTCATGCCGGATACGCCCGTCGCGCTGCCTGCCAATGTCGCCGCACTCTCGCCACTGGTCGCGAATGAGACGAGCGTTGGTCAGCAACAGGTCATCGCCTCGGGCGACTCACAACTGCTGACCGCGATTGGCATCCTGGCGCCCAACAGCGCCTATGCGAAAGCGGCGGCCTGAGTAGCCGAGATGCGGCTCAGGCGAGCCATGCGCGCAGCGCGTCGGCCACCTGCTGTGGCTGCTCGATCTGCGCGTAGTGGCCCGCCTCAGAGATCACCACCAGCGTACCCGCGCGTAGCCGCGTCGCCAGATAGTCGGAGTACTTCGGCGGGGTCATGCGATCGCTCGCGCCGACAACGAGCAGCGTCGGCTGAGTGATGCGATCCAGTTCGGCCATCACATCGAACTGGTCACACGCCGCGAGGTCACGATAGAGCATTCCCGGCGCTGTCGACGCTTGCTGCGCCTGGTAGGCGTCCGCAGCGGCGGCGTGCTCTGGCGCAAAGGCGACCTGCGTCATCTGCGGATTCCCGTGCGTGCCCGCCTCGCGCGCCGCCGCCAGGAAGGCAGGAGCCACACGCAGACGCGCGCCCGACCCTACCAGCGCCAGGCGGCCCACCAACGCGGGCGCATCCAGCGCGAGCTGAAGCGCGACCGCGCCTCCGAGCGAATGCCCCACGACCGTTGGCGCGCTCAAGCCGCGCCGCTCGATCTCCTCGCGCACGAACGTCGCGTACTCGGCGATGCTCACCACCGCTGGCCCCGGCTGCTGCGCCAGCGCGCCGTGTCCGGGCAGGTCGAGCGCGACCGTCCTTAACTCTGGCAACAGCGCGATGAGTGGCTGCCAGACGCGCGCAGAGTCACCTGAGCCATGGATGAACACCAGTGTCGCGCCATCATCGTTGGTCATGCGCCATGCCTCCCTGTTCTCAACCCCAGACAGCCTGCAATCGGCTGCGCTCACGCCACCAGCATACACGCTGTGCGCGCCATCGTGACGAACGATTCACCGCTGAGCCGATGATGCTACACTGATCGGCAGATTGAGATTCGACGGATGGCGTCACCCACAGCCGCCGCGCAACGTATCAGAGTGCGAGGGAGTGCGAGGAGCAGGGCATGGCAAACACGACAGATCAGCGCGCCGCAGCGGCGCGACGACGCGGTGGCGCCATCGGCAGGCGTGGTGAAGACCTGGCCATCGCATGGCTCCAGCGCGAGGGCTACTCTATCCTTGAGCGCAACTGGCGATGCCCCTATGGTGAACTGGATGTGATCGCCGAGCGCGACGGCGTCATCATTGGTGTCGAGGTGAAGACCCGCACCAGCGCCACCATGGGCGAGCCAGAGGAAGCTGTGACGCCCGCCAAACAACGGAAACTGCTGCTTACAGTGCAGACCTATCTGATGGAGATGGGCGCCGAACAGCGGCCCTACCAGCTCGATGTGATCGCTGTGCGCCTGGCGCCTGGCGGCGCCCACCTGGAGACGCGCCATTACGCAGCCGCCATCATGCTCGACGAGTAGACGCAAACGCTACCAGCCAACCGCAGATGCGAGAGGAGTCACAGATGCAGGACATGTTCGATAATGCCAAGCGCGCAGCCGGAGCCATGATGGGCCGCGCCGCCTGGGAAGCGGAGAAAACGCAGCGCATCGCCGCGATTCAGCGTGAGCTGGGCCTGCTCCAGCGCGAGCGCGCCTCGCTGCTCGATCAGCTCGCCGGAACCGTCATCGAGTTATCACGGCGCGGCGACACGATGCAGTCCGCGCTCAAAGCCATCGCCGACCGGCTCGCCGCGATGGAAGATGAGGTCAAGCGCGCCCAGACCGCCATCCAGACCATTCAGACCGAGAAATATCAGCCAACCGCCGCGCCGTATAGTGTCAGCGTCTCTGGCCCAGAGCGCGCCTGCCCCACCTGCGGCGCCCGCATGCCCACTTCGGCGCGCTTCTGCTCATCCTGCGGCGCCCGCCTCGCCTGATGCGCCTGGCGCGCCTGTCTCTGGAGCGCCTCCGCGTGGCGTCGCGCCGGGCGCCAGCCCCAGCGGTGTATAATTCTGGGTAGCGCGTCTGCGGACGCGGCGACCAGTCAGCCGCACAGACAGAGTGGATGGATATGCCGGGGCCGAGTACGAACACAGAACATACTGGAATTCAGCGGGCCGCAGTCGCAGCCACGCGCTTGCGCAGCGCCAGCGTCGAGCGGACACAATGGCTGGGGGAGACGCTCGGCGCATTGTTGACGCCCGGCGATGTCGTGCTGCTCGAAGGCGAACTCGGCGCGGGGAAGACGGCGTTGACGCAGGGTATCGGCGTGGGTCTGGGCGTGCGCGCAGTCATCAATAGCCCAACGTTCACCATCCTGAAAGAATACCGTGGACGGCTGCCACTCTACCACTTCGATCTCTATCGCATCGAGCGCCCAGATGAGGTCTTTGCGCTTGGCTTCGAGGACTATTTCCTTGACGAGGGCGTCTGTGTCATCGAGTGGGCTGAGCGCGGTGAAGCGCCAGACGCTGCCACGCCGTGGCCGCCAGACTACCTGCGCATCCGCATGCGTGTAGACGGGCGCGACAGCAGGCTGATCGAGGTGACGAGCGCAGGGCCACGCGGCGCGACGATTCAGGCGAACTGGAGCCACGCCGTTCTGGAGGAGCCATAGGCGATGCTGCTTGCCATAGACACCTCCACAAACTACGCCAGCCTCGCGCTTGCCGACGATGGCGCGCTGCTCGCCGAACTCAACTGGCGCATTGGGCGGCATCACAATACGCAAACGCTCGACCGCGCACGCTGGCTGCTGGCTGGCCAGGGCATCGCGGTCGCTCAGCTGGATAGCATCGCAGTCGCACTGGGGCCTGGTTCATTCAATGGCCTGCGCGTCGCGCTCGCCACCGCCAAGGCGCTCGCCTTCGCGCTCGGTGTCCCGCTCTATGGCATCCCCACGCTCGACGTGATCGCATGGGGCGCGCGCCTCTCCTCAGACCCGATCTGGGCGCTGCTCGACGCTGGTCGCGGCGAGGTCTATGCCGCCTGCTACCACCCTGGCGATGCACAGGGCGTCTGGGCGCCACAGCCAATCACAGGCGTGGAGGGTGACGCGACGGCTGGCGCGGGATATCTCATCACCACACCAGAGGCGCTGGCTGCGCGCATCGTGGCCCCGGTTGTCTTCACGGGTGAATGGCGCAACGCGACACGCGACAGCCTGGCGGAGGCGCTGGGCGAACGGGCGCGCTTCACCACACCGCTGGCGAGCCGACGTGGCGCGGCGCTGGCTGAGCTTGGCGCCCTGCGCGCTCAATACGGCGCAGTGGACGATCCGCGCGCGCTGGAACCGCTCTACGTGCGCCGCCCAACGATCACCACAGCCCGCGCCACGACCATGCGCCCGGCGCCTGCCGCGCCAGCAACACCAGGCGGAGAGGAGACGGCCCATGCGCTATAGCGTGGACGAGATGACGATGGCCGACCTGCCTCGTATCGTCGAGATCGAGCGCCTGGCCTACACGACTCCCTGGCCGCCAAGCGCATATCGGCGTGAGCTACAGGAGAACCGCATGGCGCATTACATCGCCGTGCGCGATACCTGGCTCAAGCCAGCCACGCCATCGGCGCCCCCACGCGAGGATCAGCGCAAGCCATTCCCGCTCTCACTCCTGCCGGTGCGCGTGCCACCAGTCATCTCGCCAGACATCGCCAATATCGTCGCCTTCTCTGGCCTGTGGCACATGGTCAACGAGGCGCACATCACCACCATCGCTGCGCATCCCGATTACCGGGGCAGAGGCATCGGCGAATTGATGCTCTCTTCGATGATCGGCGTCGCCTACACAGTTCATGCGCGCTATGTCACGCTGGAGGTGCGTGTCTCGAACTACGTCGCACAGAACCTCTACCGCAAGTATGGGTTCAGCCAGACTGGCGTGCGCCGTCGCTACTATAGCGACAACCACGAGGACGCCTTTGTCATGTCCACCGATAACATCACCAGCGACACATATCGCGAGCGCTATGCGGAGCTAAGCGCCCGACTGGTCGCACGGCTGGAGGCCGACGACAAGCCCGCCCTCCCAACCGATGACTCTGGCGGAGCCGCCTAGCTGGCGCCGCCAACGAATAGAGGCGCATCCATGCGAATCCTGGCTATCGAAAGTTCATGCGATGAGACAGGCGCGGCCATCATCGAAGATGGGCGCATCATCCACGCGGATGTGGTCGCCTCGCAGGCCAGCATACACGCGCGCTATGGCGGCGTGGTGCCAGAGGTGGCTTCGCGCCAGCAACTCAGCGCGCTCATCCCGGTCGTCGAGTCGGCGTTGGCCGAAGCGCACGCCTCGTGGGATACGATAGACGCCATCGCCGCGACCTACGGCCCCGGGCTGGCTGGCTCGCTGCTGGTGGGGCTGGCGGGAGCCAAGGCGCTCGCCTTCGCGCATGACGCGCCGTTCCTCGGTGTCAACCATCTCGAAGCGCACATCTACGCCAACTGGCTACGGCCCACAGGCGCCCCACGACCCACTGACGCGCCAACTGATGGGCTGGCGCAGTGGCCGGGCGATCCACAGTTCCCGCTGCTGGCGCTCGTGGTCTCCGGCGCGCACACGGAGCTGGTTCACATCCCCCGTCACGGTCACTACGAATTGCTCGGTCAGACCCGCGACGACGCCTCTGGTGAGGCGTTCGACAAAGTGGCGCGGTTGCTCGGCCTGGGCTATCCGGGCGGGCCAGCCATCCAACAGGCGGCGGCCCAGCGCGACGCGACGACGCCCAACCCCTACACGTTGCCGCGCGCATGGCTGCGTGGCGCCTACGACTTCAGCTTCAGCGGATTGAAGACAGCCGTGCTCGACATGACGCAAGGCGGACGCGATCAGTCCGCTGAACGCGGGGCGAGCCGCTACCGCCGCGCAGGGGTAGCGCTGGGCGCAGGCGCAGGCGTCTCGATACCCAACGTCGCGGCGGCCTTCCAGGATGCTGTCGTGGACGTGCTGGCGACCAAGACGGCGCGCGCGGCGGAGGAGCTTGGCGTGCGGCAGGTCGTGCTCGCTGGCGGCGTCGCGGCTAACCTCGCGCTGCGCGAGCGTCTCACGCTCGATCTGGCGCGCGTGGGCATCCTCGTGAGCTTCCCGCCGGTCGCGCTGTGTACTGACAATGCGGCGATGATCGGCGCCGCCGCGTTCTTCCATCTGGCGCTCGGCGAGCGGAGTGGCCTCGACCTCGACGTACAGCCCGGCCTCCAACTCCCCTTCGCCAATCGCGCCCCAGTGGAGGTGTGACCGCCGATGACCACTCCCGCCCTCACCTGGACTATCCGCCAGGCGCTGCCCAATGACGCCCCAGGCATCATCGCGCTCATGAAAGCGACCATTGCCGAGCCGATCAACAATCTGCTCACCGAGCCAGGGGAGTTCACGTTTACCGAAGAGCAGGAGCGCACCTTTCTCGCAGAGCAAGGCATGCGGCCAGACTGGGGCGCCTTCGTCGGCGTCACCAGCGCCGCGCCGGGGCAGATCATCGGGCTTGTCGTGGCCGATGGCAAAGGCCGCCGCGCCATTCAACACCGCGCAGGTATCGGGCTGTCGGTCGCCAATGGCTGGCGTGGCCGTGGGGTCGGCACGGCGCTGATGGAGCAGATCATCGCCTGGGCGCGCGACTCTGGCGTCATCACCCGCCTGGAGCTTGAGGCGCTCGTGCGCAACGAGACGGCGATTCGCCTCTACGAACGGCTCGGCTTTCAGCGCGAAGGGCTGGTCCGTCATGCGCTGCTACGCCACGGCGAGTATCTGGACGAGATCAGCATGAGCCTGTTGCTATGACGGCAAAGGCGTGCGGTCGCGCGCGCGCCGATTCGCGGCCACTCTGCGCGCCTGATTGTAGGCCGAGCGCAGAATCAGCAGCGTCTCCTCATTGATGTACTCGAAGCGCTGGCGCAGTTCATAGCGCGCCCTGCCGCCGCCGGTTCGCCATGTTGGCGCCTCCGCCGGGGCATGCGCCGATGGCTTGAGCGGAATCGTTCGCAGACGCTCATCCGCTGGAATGGTGGCATCGGGCCGCAGCGGGATCGCCGGGTGCTCAGCCACGCGATAGGACAATCCAGGCAGGCTATCGTACCATTCGTTCGGAATGTTCTTCTGCGCGACATCGCGCAAACGCTCCAGGCCGAACGAACGCAGCACATCATACACGCAGTCGGCGCAATTCCTGCCGCGCACCGCATACGGAATGCGGCTGATCCAGACGGTCGTCTTCCACGCTGCCGCAGGATGTGGCGTCTCGGCGAAGAAGACCTTGTATTCATCGTAGGGTGGGTCCTTCGCGAGCATCGTCGCCACGGGCGTCAATGTCTGCTCCGTCCAGAACCCCATTTTGTCAGGGGAGGCGAACGGTACACCGCGCGCGTTTTCGACAGAGCCAGCGTTGAACCAGCCATTGGGCCATTCAAACGCCCAGCCGACGTGACCCAGGCCACTCGCGCCCGATCGCCGCACGAACACCACCGCCCGCCGCTTCGCAGGCTGCTCAGGATCGAGTGTCGGCGCCTCGTCGCTCGCTTGGGCCACCTCTGATCGCCAGGCATAGCCAATACGCCCATGTCGCTGCGCCGCCGAGTTGAGCGAGAGCAGCCCATCGACGATCAGATAAGCGCCCACGTAGAGCACGGCCAGCAGATAGAGGACCGGCGAGAGGGCGATCAGCGCCAAACCCAGACTGATGCGCCACACACCTGTCAGCCAGAGGTATCGCTCGCCCTGGCCAGCGTCGCCCGCCAATCTGCGCCAGTGCGAGGAGATCGAGCGCCAGACATCCTGCCCACCATGCAGGCACAGTCGCAGCCCAAACGACGCCAGGATCAGCAATACCATCGATTGCCCGGCGATCAGCGCGCCTGCGCCCACCGCGCCGCTTACCACCCCGGAGAAGAATCGCGCACGCTCAGGGTTGCGCCGTCGCAGCGTCATCAGCCACGCGATGATATCCAGCACGCCGTCCGCGATCAGATAGATTCCCAGCCCCGCAAACAGCACAGTCGTCAGCCTGGGTGATGGAGCCAGTTCGGTGAGCACGATGACGCCAAGCAGCAGCGACAGGGCAGCGCGCGCGGCATCCACCACCCAGAAATGCGCGGCGAGCCATGCGGCGCTCGCCGCCTGTGACCCAGCGCCATCATCTCTAGCCGCAACAGCGGAGACTACTTCGCTCATGCGTCGCATCCTCAGAATCCTTTTCGCTGGCCAGACATCCCACTGGCACGTCTCGCATGCCACGGGGCGCATCATGCGCGCCAGAGCCGTCCACATACCCTGTCGCAGAAGCATCTTCCGCACCGAATGTCATCGCGCAGCCCTGTGCGGCGCCCCGTTCAACCTCATCCCTGGAAGGAGCATAGCGCGCGGACGATGGGGACGCTACGGGAGTGTTTGCTTCTTTCGGCTGCGGCCTCGGCGTCTGGCTCTGCTCATCGCTGGACAAAACCAGCATGACAAGTCTAGAATTGTGGCATGCCTGAGACCGCTTCAGGCGCTCGCGTGGCCACACCATCCACCAACATGAGGAATACATGGGCGTAGATTCCGCAACAGGAGCTTCATCGCAGCAGCTCCTGCGCACCCCGCTCTATGAGCGACACCGCGCGTTGGGCGCGCGACTGGTCGAGTTTGGCGGCTGGGAGATGCCCGTCCAATACAGCGGCATCCTCGAAGAGCATCGTACAGTGCGCGAGCGCGCGGGCCTCTTCGATGTATGCCACATGGGCGAGTTTCGCGTCGAAGGCGACGGCGCGCTCGATTTCCTCCAGGCGCTCGTCCCCAACAATGTCGCCCGTCTTGCCGACAACCAGGCGCTCTATACGCAGATTCTGCGCCCTGATGGCGGCACGCTGGATGACCTGATTATCTATCGCCGCAGCGAAGGTCGCTACATGGTCGTCGTCAACGCTGGCACGATGGAGAAAGACTGGGCCTGGTTCAGTGAGCATGCCGCAGGGCTTGAACACCTGAGCCTCACCAATATCTCCGCCGAAACGGGCCTCATCGCGCTCCAGGGTCCGTCTGCGCAGGCCATCTTGCAGCCGCTGACGGAGACGCCTCTCGCCGACATCGCCTATTACCACTGCCTGCCAGGCGTCGTCGTGGGCATTGCATGCATCATCTCTCGCACTGGCTACACGGGCGAGGACGGCTTCGAGTTGTATTGCCCGGCGGAGCAGGTCGGCGCCCTCTGGGATGCGCTACTCGACGCAGGCGCCCCTGCGGGCTTGCTCCCGGCTGGGCTGGGCGCCCGCGACACGCTACGGCTGGAGGCGGGCTACTGCCTCTACGGCCACGAGCTTACCGAAGAGATCACCCCGCTCGAAGCGGCGCTCGGCTGGACCGTCAAGCTCGACAAAGGTGGTGACTTCATTGGCCGCGATGCGCTGCTGGCCGAGAAGGCGCAGGGCCTGCGGCGCAGGCTCGTCGGCATCGAGCTGACGGAACGCGGAGTTCCGCGCGCCAGCTACCCCATCATGCAGAATGGCGAGCATGTAGGCGAACTGACCAGCGGTGTTATGGCGCCGACACTCGGCAAGCCAATCGGCATGGGCTATATGAGCGGCGGAGCGACTGCGCCGGGCAGCAGCGTCTCCATTGAGATACGCGGCAAGCTCATCCCGGCGGTGATTGTGCCACTGCCCTTTTATAAGCGGGCGCGCTAGCGAGCGCGCCGACACTATGACCGCTGGATGCCCGACCCAGCGTGGGCCGCGAGTGATCCAGCATCAATCCATCCAGGTGAGAGGAACAACACATGGCCACCGATGACCAGCCCACGAACCTGAAATTCGCGCAGACCCACGAATGGGTGCGCCTCGACGGCGACATCGCGACCATCGGCATCTCGCAGTTTGCGCAAGAGGAACTGGGCGATGTCGTTTTCCTCGACCTCCCCTGGGACGACGCAGGTGAGCGCACCTTTCAGGCGGGGCAACACTTTGGCGATGTCGAATCAGTCAAGGCGACTTCTGAGCTTTTCGCGCCCGTCAGCGGCGCGCTGCTCAGCGTCAACGGGCGATTGCGCGACGAGGCGGAACTCGTCAATCGCTCGCCATACCATGACGGCTGGATGCTCACAATCAGACTGAGCGACCCGGCGGAGCTGGACAAACTGATGGACGCCGAAGCGTATGCCGCCTTCACCGCAACAGCGCACTAACCCGACGCCTGTCGCCTGCTATTGGCATGCCTGTGTAGGCGATGCGCGTCTCTACCCTGTATAATATCTAACGATACGCAGACGCGCGGATACGCCGCGGGGCAGCGTTGCGCGGGCGCTACGGAGCGCATTCGTCAGGCCAGGCGCACTAGAGCGAGGGCAGAGAACAGCATGAGCTACGTCCCGAACACTCCCGCAGAGCAACAAGCGATGCTTCGGGCGATTGGGGCAACGACAATCGAGGACCTACTACAACCGATCCCCGATGCGGTACGCCTGAAGCGGCCACTTGACCTGCCAGCGGCGCTGCGCGAGACCGATGTGCGTCGCCTCCTGACCAGCATGGCCGAGCAGAACGCCGATCTCGACCACTACATCTCCTTCCTGGGAGCAGGCAGCTACGACCACGTTCAACCCAGCATCGTGCCACATCTGGCCAAGCGCGCTGAGTTCTACACGTCCTACACGCCCTATCAGCCCGAGTTCAGTCAGGGCATGCTCCAGGCGACCTACGAGTTTCAGACGATGGTCTGCCAGATGACCGCTATGGACGCGGCCAACGCTTCGCTCTATGACGGCTCGACCGCAGTCGTCGAGGCGGCGCTGATGGCCGTTGGCCCTGGTGGGCGCGGCGAGGTGATCGTTTCACGCGCGCTCGACCCACAGTACCGCGCGACGCTGCGCACCTACGCGCACACACGCGGCTTTGTGGTCCGCGAGATCGGCCTGGAGAGTGGCGCTACCTCAGCAAGTGAGCTGCGGGCGGCGCTCAGCGACGACACGAAGGCCGTCATCATTCAGCACCCGAACTTCTTCGGCGCGCTGGAAGATGTCCACGCCATCGAGCAGGCCGTCCACGAGACGAAGGCGCTCTTCATCGTAACAATCACCGAGCCAGCCTCGCTCGGCGCGCTTGAGCCGCCCGGCGCCTATGGCGCGGACATCGTGGCCGCCGAGGGCATGAGCCTGGGCAGCCCGATTGGCTATGGTGGCCCCGCGCTCGGCCTCTTCGCCACACGCAACGAGTTCGTCCGCCGCAGCATGCCGGGGCGCATCGTCGGCAAGACAGTTGACGACCGAGGCCAGACTGGCTATGTGCTGACCCTTCAGACGCGCGAGCAACATATCCGCCGCGAGCGCGCCACATCCAATATCTGCACCAATCAGGAGTTGCTGGCGATCTTCACCACGATCTATCTCAGCGCGCTCGGCAAACAGGGCTTCGCGGAGCTTGGCGCGCAATGTCTGCGCAAGGCGCACTATGCGCAGCAGGCCATCTGCGCCCTGCCTGGCTTCGCGCTTGCCTTCGACCGCCCATTCTATGATGAGTTCGCCGTCACCTGCCCCATTCCAGTCGAGCGGCTGAACGCCGAGCTGCGCGACCGCGGCGTCATCGGCGGCTACGACCTGAGTCGCAACTACCCCGAGATGGAACATGCGGCGCTCTTCTGTGTCACGGAAGCGCGCACACGCGACGACATTGACACGCTGGTCTCTGCGCTGGAAGAGATTGTGGGAGCCGCCGAATGAGCGTTGAATCTCTGATCTTCGAGAAGGGAGCGCCAGGGCGCGCTATCCCGATTCTGCCTGAGATGGATGTGCCAGAGCGCCCGCTCGATCAACTCATTCCCGCCAGCTTCTTGCGCCAGGACCCCGCGCCACTGCCAGAGGTCAGCGAGATCGAGGTGGTGCGCCACTACACCCGCCTCTCGCAGCGCAACTTCGGCGTGGACCTCGGCTTCTACCCGCTGGGGTCCTGCACGATGAAATACAACCCCAAGATCAACGAAGATATGGCGTCGCTGCCCGGTTTTGCGCGCCTGCATCCGCTGGTGGATGACAGCCTCGCACAGGGAGCTATCAAGCTGCTCTACGAGCTTGAGCAGTACATTGCCGAGATCGCTGGCATGGCGCGTGTCACCTTGCAACCTGCGGCGGGCGCGCACGGTGAGATCACAGGCCTGATGATTATCAAGGCCTACCACGAGAGCCGTGGCGACACACAGCGCAACGTCGTGCTGATCCCCGATGGCGCGCACGGCACTAACCCCGCCAGCGCCACGCTTGCCGACTACACCACCGTCGAACTGAAATCGGACGCGCGCGGTGGCGTGGACCTTGCGCATCTCGAAGCGACGCTTGCGCAGCACACGGGCCGCATCGCCGCGCTGATGATGACCAACCCCAACACACTTGGCCTCTTTGACGAGAATATCGTCGAGATCGCGCAGCGGGTGCATGACGCAGGCGGCCAGCTCTACTATGATGGCGCAAACGCCAACGCGATCATGGGCATCACACGGCCAGGGGACATGGGCTTCGATGTCGTCCATCTGAATCTGCACAAGACCATGAGCACACCGCACGGCGGTGGTGGTCCCGGCGCCGGACCAATCGGCGTGGCGGCGCACCTCGTCCCGTTCCTGCCGGGTCCGCTGCCCGCGAAGGACGAATCAGGCTATTTCTGGGAGGACGTAGGCCCACAGTCTATCGGGCGAGTGCGCGCGAATAACGGTAACTTCCTCGTGCTGGTGCGCGCGTACACCTACATCCGCAGCAACGGCCCTACTGGCCTGCGCCATGTCAGCGACTCCGCAGTGCTCAACGCAAACTACATGATGCGCGCGCTGGAGGACGATTACGACCTGCCGTTCAATCGCGCATGCATGCATGAGTTCGTGCTGTCAGCCGACCGCCAGAAAAAGCTCGGCGTCTCCGCGCTCGACATCGCCAAACGCATCCTCGACTTCGACATGCACCCGCCGACCGTCTATTTCCCGCTGATCGTGCATGAAGCGATGATGATCGAGCCAACCGAGACGGAGACCCGCGAGACGCTCGACAGCTTTATTGCGCTGATGAAGCAGATCGCACAGGAGGCGCGTGAAAATCCCGCCGTGATCCTGGAGGCGCCACACGCGACCGTGGTTGGCCGCCTCGACCAGACGCTGGCGGCGCGCAAGCCCAATCTGCGGTGGGCGCCAGTGCGCGAGCCAGCCATCGTGCCGTAGTCGTCGCCAGCGCAGGAGGACAGCACAGTATGCCACCAAAGCTCCCAGAGATCGGCCACCAGACAGCGCCACAGACAGGCGTCGTTACTGCCGAGGCCATTCGCCAGTTCGCCGAGGCCGTCGGCGACTCCAATGCCATCTTTCGCGATGAGGCCGCCGCGCGCGCCGCTGGGTTCAGCGGCATTCCGGCTGAGCCGACCTTCATCACCCGCTTCCACGTCGCCTTCGCCGACGCCGGTTTAGACCCCGAACATACCCAGGTGTTGCACGGCGAGCAGGAGTATACCTACGAGCGACCACTTGTCGCAGGCGACCAACTCACCGTGCGCTATGTCGTCACGGGCATGCGCCAGTCACGCCGCGCTGACGGCATGGCGATCATGACGCTGGCGCAGCAGTGCGATACGACCGCTGGGCAGCGCGCGGCAGTTGGCAAGGCCATCATCATCGTACGCGACATGGCGCCTGATGGCGGCGGCGAGACGACGGTGGGCAAGCCGCAGAACGATCCTGAGGGCCAGCGCATCCCTGATCTGAACAAACACGTCACCCAGGAGCAGATCAACGCCTATGCCGATGTCAGCGGCGACCACAACCCGATACATCTCGACCCTGCGACCGCGCGCAGTGTCGGGCTGGAGGGAACCATCGCGCATGGCATGCTGAGCATGGCGTTCCTCGGCCAACTGCTGACCGACTGGCTTTCATCGCAGCCCGACCGAGGCGGCTGGGTGAAGCGGCTGCGCGTACGCTTCCAGGCGATGGTGCGCCCCGGCGACACCATCACCTGTAGCGGAGCGCTCGGCGCAACCGCACAGGGCCAGCAGCGCATCGAACTCTGGATCAACAACCAGCGCGGCGAGCGCGTCACCACGGGCGACGCCGATGTCGTCTTCACGCGCTAGCTCGCTTGCTCGGCTTCGTCTGGCTCAGGAGTACCGGCGCGCCGTGCGCGACGACGCGCCAGACTGCCAGCCGCCACCCCCGCTGCGCCGCCGACCAGCAGCGTCATGCCAGAGACCGGGAGCGCCGGGAATGGCGCGGCCGCCTGCGCCTGCGCATGCTCCGGAGTGGACGGCGCGTAGGTAGATGAACTGCCCCCGGTGTTCGACGCTTGATCCGTCGAGTAGGCGGGGACAGTCGATGGGTTGGATGCGCCGCCAATGGTATGTGACTCGCTCGCCGTGCTGGCGGCGCCTGCGGCGAGCGGTTGATGCGTCACATGTGGCAACGCGGAGGCGATGAGCAGCCCCAATCCAATCATTGCCGCGATGCTTCCTGCTATCTGTATGGGTCGCGTCCACCTCAGCGCGCCACGACTGCGTGGTTGCGCCATCGCAGGCTGCGACGGCAGTGCGAATGATCGAGGAGCCACAGGCGTGGGCAAGGCGCGCAACAGGGCGCGTGTCTGGCGGAGCGCGGCAAGCTCACGCTGGCACTCATCGCAGCCGGGCAGATGCGTTTCGAGCGCGACCCGCTCTGTTGCGCTCAGCTCGCCATCGAGGTACGCCGAGAGGCGCTCGCGCTGACGCTCCCAATCTGTGTGTCTCACGAACTTCCCCACTGCCTGGCCTGCCTATTCGTCCCTGACATCACGACGCTCCACATGCGGGAAAAGTTCCGGCTGGCTCAGCAGCATCTCGCGCAGCCGCGCCCGCGCGCGAGCGATGCGTGACTTTACCGTGCCGAGGGGAACTTCGGCGACACGCGCAATCTCCTCATAGGATACGCCCTGGATATCGCTGAGGATGATGACCAGCCGCTGATCGGGCGCCAGCCGCAGCACAGCCGCCTCGATAGCGGCGATCACTTCAGCGCGCAGCGTCGCGCCTTCCGGATCCCATGAGGCGTCGCTGAGCGACTGCGCCAACTCTGACTCGGCGGCGCCCTGGCCCACAGCGCCATCGCCGCCCTCCAGCAGCGCTTCAAGCGACTCGGCGGGTCTGCGCCGCTGGGCGCGCCAGTAATCATAGCAGCCGTTGCTGACGATGCGTAGGAACCAGGCGCGAAACGACATCCCACGCAGTGAGCGGATATTGCGGAACGCCGCGAAGAAGGCGTCCTGCGTCACATCGGCTGCCACATCAGGGTCGCCCAGCATGCGCAGGGCAAGCCCATACGCCGCCGACTGGTAGCGCTCCACCAGCAAATTGAACGCGCTCTGGTCGCCGCGCTGGCTGCGCACGATGGCGGCTCGCTCCTGGGCCTCGTTCAGCGCGCCATCGGGATTGCCCTGCGCGTCATCGCTTCCTGGCATGGCTCCCTCGCTCGCTCCCCGTGTTCCCACGATTCCTGGCATGGCAGCCTCAGCGCCAATCGCCCCTCACTCCCTGCTCAAGCGGGAGCAAAGTTGAGCGTAAAGCCACTCCACTCGCGACGCCACTACCACAGACTACGCCGCCAACCCGCTCGCCACTCACACTGCTCTCAAAAGCCGGCTGGCGCCGCATAACTCCAGCAGCGCCGCTGGCCCTCTGGAGAGCCTTGCCAGGGCGCACTACGGATTGTGGCATACTCACTACGTACCATTCCCAGACTCCCACCTGCCAGGCTTTGGCCAGCGATGAAGCACGGCGCCCATGGCAGCAATTGGCCTCGGAAATGCTGCGGACGCGACGGGCATGATCTCTGGCGCCAATGGCCGGCGAGATACATCTGGCCGCATAGTCCGACCTGACCAATCAGCGGCGCGGCGAGCGAAGGTCAGGCGTGCGGCATTGGTCTTCTTGCACTCGAAAGGAGACGGGCAATGTCGAAGATCATCTGGAAAGACGACCCTGACGAGCACGACTATCCAGCGGCGGCTGCCTACCTATCGTTGCTCGCAAGCGACGAACTCGTGACCCAGATCGTCACGCAATTGCAGGCGTCACCCGTGCGGCGCGGTAAGGCGAAAGACATTTTGCGCGCCTCTCGCCTCGATCTGCTCCCTGCGGACGACTATCATGTGGCCAAGGATTTTGCAAAGATTCGCGCCGAGAAACCTCTCTCACCCGTCCTACTCGTACGCGGAGAACTGCTGCATGACATCACGCTACATATCGCGGATGGCTATCACAGAGTCTGCGCCAGCTACCACAAGGACGAAGACTGCGACATCCCGTATCGCATGGCCTACCTCGACCGCGCGGCACGCGATTGACCGCTTGCCGCGCAGTGCAGTAGCGGCTCGTATCACACGCCAGCTCCCTCGCCGAAAGCATATACTGCTCAGCAGGCGCCAACATCTCTGACAGGTGATAGAACGAGATGGGCGCCGCTGTCTGGCAAAGGAGCGACGATGACTGATACCACACCCGATTTCTCGCGCTACCTCAACGTCCGCAGCGCCTATGCTCCCAGCTTCACCCACGATGGCGAGGCGCTCGCCTTCCTCACCGATGTCAGCGGGGTGGCTGAAGCCTGGCGTGTTCACCTGCCCGCTGGCGCAGCAGCGCCGCTCTGGCCCGATCAGTTGACCTTCAGCGGCGACCGCATCTCGCGAATGGAGTACGCGCCCAACGACAATCGCCTGCTGCTCTGTGGCGATGCGGATGGCAGTGAGCTGACCCAGCTCTATCTCCTCAGCCCCGACGGCGCCGACCTGCGCCACATCGCAGGCGCGCCGAACGCCATTTGCCAGTTCGGCGCGTGGTCGCCCGATGGCCAGCGCATCGTCTACGCCAGCAATGAGCGCGACGCACGCTTCTTCGACATCTACGAACGTGACATGACGACCGGCGACACGCGCGCATATCCGCTACCCGATGGCACGTACTGGCCAGAACGCTACTCGCCCGATGGCGCCAGCATCGTGATCGCCCGCTATGAGACGTTCTTCCGCAACCAGCTCATCTTGCTGGATCGCGCGTCAGGCGTGGCCAGACCGCTGACCCCTGACCCAACAGCTGCGCACGCCGCCTACGCCAACCCCGCATGGAGCGCCGACGGCCAGAGCCTCTACCTGCTCAGCGATGAAGGGCAGGATCACCGCCAGTTCGCCATGCTCGACCTCAGCAGCGGCGCCATGCGCTCCCTGACCGATGCGCCGTGGGACGCCGAGGCGCTGGCCGTCAGTCGCGATGGCGCGCGCCTGGCGCTGGTGACCAACGAAGATGGCTACTCGCGGCTGACGGTCTACGACGTAGCGGCGGGCTGGGAGCAGCGTCGCGCGCTCACCACCCCGACCTGGGACCATGCGTGCTGGGTGAGCTTTCGTGGTCGCATGATGGCAAGCGCCTTGCCTTCTCGCGCCAGTCATCCACTGCGCCGCTCGACGTGTGGACGCTCGATGTCGCCTCTGGCGCGCTGAGCCAGATCACCCGCAGCGCCACCGGCGGCGTCGCGCGTGACTCGTTTGTCGAGCCGAGCCTTATCCACTATGCCACGTTCGATCAACGCCAGATACCGGCGCTGCTCTACACGCCGCATGGCGAGAGCGCCACGCCCCGGCCAGCGGTCGTCTACGTCCACGGCGGGCCAGAGGGCCAGTACCGCCCAACCTTCAATACCATCGTGCAATACTTTGTGGCGTGCGGCTATGTCGTGCTCGCGCCGAATGTGCGCGGCAGCTCAGGCTACGGCTTCACGTACATGAGCCTCGACGATGTGCGCCTGCGCATGGACTCGGTGGCTGACCTGCGCCACGCCGCGCTCTGGCTCGCCAGCGAAGGCGTCGCCGACCCTGGCCGCATCGCGGTGATGGGCGGCAGCTACGGCGGCTTCATGACGCTCGCGGCGCTAACGACCTACCCCGACATCTGGGCCGCTGGCGTGGACCTCGTCGGCATCGCCAACTTCGTCACCTTCCTGCAAAATACCAGCGCATGGCGGCGCAAGCTGCGCGAGGCGGAGTATGGCAGCCTCGACCACGACCGCGACTTCCTGACTGCGATCTCGCCCATCCACCAGGTTGACCGCATCGCCGCGCCGCTCTTCGTCGTCCACGGCGCGAACGACCCGCGCGTCCCCGTCGGCGAAGCGGAGCAGATCGTCGCCAGCCTGCGTGCGCGCGGCGCGCCCGTCGAGTATCAGCGCTACGAAGACGAGGGCCACGGCCTCATCAAGCGCGCCAACCGCCTGATCGCCTACCCCGCCATCGCCCGCTTCCTCGACCAGCATATCGGCGGATGGCTGAGCGCGTTGTCGTGAATGTGTGACTGTATTACGACGGCATGCCGATGAAGTCGAGGTCGGCGGGCGACTCCACGAGGAAGCGCCACTCTATTTTGCGCTCTTCGCCGGGGGCAAGCTGAAGCTCCCAGGTGAGCTGATCGAGCTTGGTCTGGTTGCTGGGCTGTGGGCGAATCTCCAGCGGTTTCACCTTGATGCGCTCGTACTTCGGGATGGGCAGCCGGTCGAGCAGGATCACTCGCTGCGCCGTGTCGGTGCGGTTGGCCAGCGTCACGCGATAGCCCACCGTCGTGCGGCGCACACCGCCCTGCAACAGGTTGCCCTTGTCGGTATCGCGCTCCACCAGCTCCCGCTTCACCGTGATGTTGTCATTCACGCCGAGATAGAGCTTGAGCGGCGCGCCCTCCGCCGTCGCTTCCAACTGCGTCTCGCCGACATACTCATCGCCAGCGGCGCCGCCATGGAAGATATGCAGCGCGCCTGCTGGCAGCGCATGGCCAGTCGCGTTCAGCGTCACCGCGCGCAGGTGCGCCCCATCCGCCACCACCGGCGCCGCGACATATTCCAGCCGCGTCGGCAGGTCGTCATCGCCCAGCCCCACCTGATGGGGCTGCCCATCCGAGGGGATAATCACCTCGCCGCCGACACGGAACACCTGCGCGGCGCCCGCATGCTCGATCTCGGCTCCGGCCATCGACATATCGGCGAAGCTCGCCTCATCGGGCGGCGCCATCATGGCCGCCATCGGGGCCGCCTGATCGCCAGGCGCGCTGGCCACGCGCGCCGCCGACCGCATCACGGCGCCATACGCGCGCGGCTGTGGCTGCGGGCGCTGCTCCAGATACCACACGGGCGCCTCGTCGGGCAGTGCAAGCGCCGCGCTCGGTCGCGCCGTCGAGATCGCCAGGCGCACCCCCGCCCAGTCCTCGTCGGACCACTGGCGCACCTGCGCCTGCTGCGAGAAGCGCACCTTGCCTGCGACAGTATCCACGCGTGCATCATAGCGCGGCGCCCAGTTGGCGCTGTAGACCAGATACGATAGCTCGAACGCAATGGCGCCAGCGTTCGCCGCAGTGATGCGAATAATCGCCTGGTAGCGATCTGGCCCGTTCGTCCCGTTCGCCGTCTCCAGCTCGCGGCGACGCGCCTCCAGCTCTTGCGCCACCCGCCGTCGTTCACTCTGCGTATCGAGTGCGGCGCCAGTCAGCCGCTCGCTCTCATCGCGCGTGACCGCGAAGATGCGGCTGGGGTCTTCAGGCTGCGCTGAACCCTGAACCAGACTGATCGCCAGATCGCGCGCCGCCCGCTTGCCCAGCGTATTGAGCCAGCGCCGCTGCTGATCGAGCATCGAGAGGCGCTGTTCGAGCGTCTCAAGCTCGCGTGTCAGCCGCTCTATCTCCGCCTGGATGGCGCGTGTATCTTCCTCTGGCGCTGCGGCATGATACTCGTCGCCGAGGTCTACGCCCAGCAGTTGCGCGGCGGCGGAGCCTCGCCCGGAGGCGCGCAAGGACGCAGGCGCCAGCGTGCGTGGCAGCCTGCCTAACGCAACCTCGTGCTCGCCCGCCTCAGGAATCTCCACACTGCCGCGCCGTGTCACCAACGCGCGATCAGGATAGACCGTCACATCGCTAATCGGCGCATTCAGTTCCAGTCGCATCGCATCCTCCTCAATCGCGCCGCACGCTCATGCGCCCTCGCAGAGACATCGCGGCGATCATGGCATATACGCGCGCTGGTCGGCGAAAGTTAGGCGCGCTACTGGTCGCGCTCGGCTGCGGCGATCCACAGCGCAGGCGAGGTCCAGTTGAAGCAGAGCAGCGACGGCGGCTCCGACGCTTGTGGATGGAAGGCCAGCAGCGAGACAGCCGCGTTGTCCATGCTAAACAGCGGCACGCGCTCCAGCGGAATGCCCAGATAGTGCGCGCAGATCAGCTTTACCAGGTCAGCATGGGTCACCAGCGCCACCCACTCGCCCACATCGGGCGCCGCTCGCCAGCGCTCCGCCGCCCGCACCGCGCGGCGCTGCACCTGCGCGAAGCTCTCGACCCCACGCGGCGACCGCAGCGGATTCGCCAGAAAGCGCTGCCACTGCGGGTCGCCCTTGTCCAGCTCCTCGTAGTTCTGCCCGTTGAATCTGCCGTAATCGGTGTCGAGCAGGTCGCGGTCCTGCTGAATGGTCAGCCCACGCGCGCCGTTGACATAGCCAGCCGTCTCCATCGTCCGCTCCAGCGGCGACGCGATGATGGCGGTCAGCGGTAGCGGGCGTAAGGCTTCGCCAGTCGTCTGCGCCTCCTGCCGTCCCGCCTCGTTGAGCAGCACGCCAGGAAGCTGCCCCGGCAGCCGATGCTGCGCATTGAAGTCTGTCTGCCCGTGGCGCACCAGCACGATCTTGCGCCAACCGACATGCTCGTCGTGGCCCAGATCGCGCCCGAAGTGGCGCCCTGCGGGCGCCACTGGCCGCCGCTGGCCCAGCGCTCCCAGGAAACTGAATGCGTGCATAGAAATCTCCCCCTCGCGATGACGCCAGATCGCATGCGCCATGCAGGCGATGGTGGCGCCCTGGGGGCATTCTAGCAAGCGCGTGTCGGAGCGACAAGAGACGCAGTTCACAGCGGAGCGGAGTGGCGAGCGCAGCGCTACTTGTCGCGCGCCTCGGCGAAGGCCGCCTCGAAGTGGCGCATCTCGATTTGCGGGCTATTCGTCTTCGTCGGCGCTGAGGCGTGGCTCTCGGCGTCGATGCTGGCCCCGCGCGCGCGCATCCACTCCGCCAGCGCCAGATTCGCCGCGCGGCGGCATGCCGCCTCCAGGTCTGCGCCACTGAAGCCGTCGGTCTTCTTCGCCAGCGTTTCGAGGGTGACATTCGGCGCCAGCGCGCGGCGCTTAGTGTGGATCGCCAGAATCGCGCGGCGCGCCTCGCGGTTGGGCAGCGGCAGCTCCACCACCAGATCGAAGCGTCCCGACCGCAGCACAGCCGGATCGATCAGCTCCGGGCGATTGGTCGCGCCAACCACGATCACTCCACGCCGCCCCTCGATGCCGTCGAGTTCCGTCAGCAGCTGGCCGATCAGCCGGTCGCCCACGGCGTCGAACGAGCCACCGCGTTGCGGAGCCAGCGCGTCCATCTCATCGAGAAAGAGCACACACGGCGCGACCTGGCGCGCCCGCTGGAACGTCTCACGCACCCCGCGCTCCGACTCGCCGACCCACTTCGAGAGCAGTTCAGGCCCCTTCACCGAGATAAAGTTCGCCTGGCAGGCGGTCGCCAGCGCCCGCGCGATTAGCGTCTTGCCCGTGCCTGGCGGCCCAGCCAGCAACACGCCGCGCGTCGGCTCCAGGTCCATCGCCGCGTAGAGTTCGGGGTAACGCAGTGGCCACTGAATCGTCTCGACCAGCGAGCGCTTGACCTCTTCGAGGCCGCCCACATCATCCCATGTCGTGCGGCTCAACTCTACCGAAACCTCGCGCGCCGCCGATGGCTCGATAGTGCGCAGCGCATCGAGAAAATCGCCCATCGTGACGCTCAGCGCCAGCAGATGGTCGGCGGGGATGCTCGCATTGATGAGCACTGCGCGCGGGAAGGTGCGGCGCAGCGCCGCCATCGCCGACTCACGGCACAGCGCTGCCAGATCAGCGCCGACAAACCCTGGCGTGATGCGCGCCAGCTCGCTCAGGTCCACGTCATGCGCCAGCGGCATATCGCGGCTGTGGATGCGCAGAATCTCGATGCGTCCCTGATAGTCGGGCGCGTGCAGGTTGACCTCGCGGTCGAAGCGTCCGGGCCTGCGCAGCGCCGGATCGAGCGCATCGGGCCGGTTCGTCGCCGCCACCACCACCAGTTGCCCACGCGCGCGCAGACCGTCCATCAGCGTCAGCAGTTGGCCTACCACACGCTTCTCGACCTCGCCGACAACCTCAGACCGTTTCGGCGCGATAGCGTCAATCTCATCGATGAAGATGACGCTGGGCGCGTTCTTCTGCGCGTCGGTGAAGACCCGCCGCAACTGCGCCTCGCTCTCACCATAGAACTTGTCGATGATCTCTGGCCCGCTGACGCTGAAGAAGTGCGCGCCACTCTCGGTCGCCACGGCGCGCGCGATCAGCGTCTTGCCCGTGCCCGGCGGCCCATAGAGCAACACACCCTTGGGCGCCTCGATGCCCAGGCGGTCAAACAGTTCGGGGTGCTTCAGTGGTAACTCGATCTGCTCGCGAATGCGCGTCAGTTCCTGCCCCAGCCCGCCAATGTCCTCATAGGTGATCTGGCTGACGCGCGGCGTCGTGGCGCCCGTCGCCTGGATGCGCACGCTCGTGCCTCCCTCCAGCATGACCGCAGTGGCCGGATTGGTCGAGAAGATTTGAAACTCGCGCGCCGCCAGCCCCAGCCCCGTCACGCGGACCAGATCGCCCGCGACCACCGCCAGCCCCTTGAGCGCGCGCGCCACATGCAACATCTCCGCGTCGCTCAGCCCAGCCGAGCCATTGGCGGGCGTCAGCGCGACACTGATGGCAGGCTGCGGCTCAGCGCGGCGCACGCTCACCAGCTCACCCAGTGAGGCGCCCGCGTTCTGGCGCACCAGCCCCTCCATCTGAATCTCGCCATCGGCGGAGAGCGGCGCGACTGGCGCTCCCTCTGGCGGGGAGGCATAGACCCGCGCGACCGTAGCGCGCGCACTCTGGATGAGGATGACATCGCCCGGCTGGCATTCGAGCGCGTCGAGCGCCGCCGGGCTGACATAGGCCGCGCCGCGTGGCGCGCTCAGACCTTCGACAACAGTCAGTTGGAGGGTTGTATGTGTGCGGGTAGCCCGCTCTGTTGCGCTCATAGCGACATTTCTACGAAAAGACTGCCGCGCGCGTTGCAGCATGCGCCGACCCGCGCGGCAGCCCAGAGCACGATCAGAGGGTAATCACCTGATCGGGCGGATTGCCCGCAAGCGCGGCGTAGAGGTCGGGGAAGCAGCCGACACGCACGCCCTCGACGACATCCTGCGCGACGTAGGAGCCGTCGTCGTTCTGCCGCGCCAGGCCGCGCTCGGTCGCGCACTGATCGCAGAGCATCAGCAAGATGCCCTGCTCCTTCGCCACCTTTGCCAGTCGCTCGCCCAGCGGATCACCTTTGCGCAGCGCGTAGGTATTGTCATCAAAGAAAAACATCCCCACGACCTCGGCGCCATGGCGATGCTCTTCGAGTTGCGGCAAGATCATTCTGCCCAGCTTGTAGGGGACATTGCGCCCACCCGTGCTGAAGATATATGCGACCTTCATCTATGCTTCGCTTTCTCGAACTGGTCGGGTTGTCGCTCAGCGGCGTAGGCGATGGCGCTCTGCTTGCGCAGGCAATCTGCCATCGCTCGCGCCAACTAAAGTGTACCGCAGATCAGGGGGTGGCTGACAAGCGCGCGGATATCCTTATTGTGCGCGCGGCCCGTCCAACGCCGCCACCGGCTCACCCGGCGCTTGCGGCGCTTGCGGCTCGACTGGCGAGACTGGCGCGTGCGCGGCGACTCGTGCTCGGCGGCCGGGCAGCGTAATCAACACCACAGAGCAGACGATGATCGCCGATGAGATCAGCGTCCACTGTGTCACCACCTCGCCCGCGAAGGCCCAGCCAAGCAGCACGGCTACCAGCGGATTCACATAGGCGTAGGTGGAGACGAGCGCGGCGGGCGCTCGCCGCAGCAGCCAGGTGTAGCAGGTATACGCGACGATGGACCCAAAGACGATGAGATAGCCGACCGATAGCAGCGATTTGAGTGAGATGGTGTGTCCGACCAACGCCCATGGCTCGCCCGTCGCGGTCGCGCCGATCAGCAGCGCGGCGCTGCCCACCAGCATCTCGATAGCGGTCGCCATCAGCGGCGATGTGGGCATTTCGGCCCGCTGCGCATAGATAGATCCCCAGGCCCACAGGGCCGTCGAGAGAATCAGAAAGAACGCCAGCGGATTGATTCCCTGGCCACCAGCGCCACCGCCATGCAGCGCGAGCAGCCCCACCCCAACCAGCCCCAACGCCACACCTGCCATCGTGCGTACCGTCGGGCGCGCGCCAGTCCGGCGCAGCCACAGCAGCACGACAGTCCACAGCGGCACCAGCGCCACAAACAGCGCCGCTATGCCTGATGGCACATGCTGCTCGACGACGATCACCGTGCCATTGCCACCAGCCAGCAGGCATAGCCCCACGACACCCGTAGATTTCCACTGACGCCACGTCGGATTGGGAATGCCGCGCGCACGGCACCAGATGTAGAGCAAACCACCCGCGATGAGAAAACGCACGCCACCCATCAGCAGCGGCGGCACAGTTTCGTCGGCAAAGCGGATGCCCAGGTAGGTCGAACCCCAGATGAGGTAGACCAGCCCCAGCGCGATCACAATGCCCAGGCCGAGGTTCTGACCCTGCCTGAGCGTCGCCAGTCGCGCGCTACTGTCTGCCATGCCGCGCCTCCCTCTCCGCATCCCTGACGGGCTCGGCTACGGGGAGTCGGCTCGTCTCCTTCAGTGTTTCCAGCACAATCGTCGAGCGCGTCGAGCGAACAGTCGGGATCGCGCCGATGCGTTCGCGCAGCAAGCGGCCAAGCGCTTCGGGGTCGGCCACCCGCGCCTTCACCAGATAGCAATCCTCGCCGGCGACATTGTGCACCTCAAGCGCCTCCGGGATCGCCGCCAGCGCCGCCCCTACCTCGTTGTCGCCGCAGATACTCTCCGTGCGCACGAAGATGAACGCCAGAAAGCCAGCGTTCACTGCGCGCGGATTCACGCGCGTCTCATAGCCCAGAATCGCGCCGCGCGACTCCAGCTTGCGCACCCGCTCCAGCACTGCGGAGGGCGCCATGCCGAGCCGCCGCGCAATCTCCGCATTGGAAACGCGCGCATCTTCCTGAAGCATCGCCAGAATTTTGCTATCAATGTCGTCGTTCATGCGGAAATTATGCCCAATCGCAGTACATTCGTCAATAGGCCAATCAGCACACCGAATGCCCAGGCCAAATCAAGTCTCCAACAAGACGCTACATGCAAACGAGGCCCTCCCGCAGCGGGAGAGCCTCGCAATGCGTGTTGCGTGGACCACTACTGGCGCGCGAACTGCTGCAACGCTCGCTCCACATCCTCCGCCGAGGGATAGAACGCCACCTCTTCCGGGCCATTGTATGGCGCTGCTGGCGCTGCCAACGCAGTAATCAGGCTTGGCGGGCCATCGAGCTGCCAGAAGCAGTTCTGCGCGATCCACGAATGGATGTGCCGCCCAAAGCTGGTCAGGTCTGGCTCCTCCGTGACCACAATCGCCCGCCCCGTCTCGCGCACGGATGCGGCGACGGCCTCTTCGTCCCAGGGCGAGAGCGTGCGCAGATCGATCACATCCACCGCTGGCCCACCCGCCTGCGTGAAGCGCGCGGCGGCGATGGCGGACTCCATCAGCATCGTTCCCCAGCTCACGATGGTCGCGAAAGGCGCGCCCTGCCCGATGCGAATGCGCCGCGCCTTACCGATCGGCTCGGTGTAGTAGCCCTCCGGCACATTCCACAGATCCGCAAGCTCGGCGATGATCTCGCCATCCTTGCGCGCGCGCGGCTCATCGGCGCGATAGAGGCGCCCGCGCTCCAGGAACACCACCGGAGACTGCGAGAGCGCCGCCTGGAGCAGCAGCCCCTTGGCGTCGTAGGGTGTCGCCGGGCAGATCGTGATGAGGCCCGGCACATTGGTAAACCACTGCTCGCCCGCGTTCGAGTGGCCGAAGCCGCCGCCGCCTGAGCCGCTATCTGAGATGGGGCCGCCGCCGCCTGAGCCTGACTTCATGCGCCAGATCACCGGGCAATTCCAGTCGCCGTAGGACTGGTAGTAGATGCGCGCGCCTAGACGAATCGTCTGTGTCGCCGACTGATGGTAGTCGACGAACTGCACCTCGCCGCAGCGCGCCCGGTCGTCGGCCATGCCGCAGCCCGCCGTGACGCCCGCGATCAGTTGCTCGTTGAGCGCGCTGCTGATGGCTGTGCCGGGATATTCCTTTGCCAGCCGCTGTGTCACATTGAAGACACCGCCCGTCTGGCTGCCGACATCCTGGCCGTAGACGAAGAAGCCTGGATCACGCTTCACCAACTCCACCAGGCCATCATTCAGCGCCTCGATCATGAACTTGCGCTGCTTCTGACCCACTGTCGCCTGCGGCTGCCATGCTGGAATCTCGATGATGCGCTCGGTGACGCGCTCGCCAGGAATTTCTGGCTCCGTCAACACCTGCGCCTCGGCGCGATCAATCTCGTCCCGCGCCTCATCGCGCATGCGCTCCACATCGGCCTCGGTCAGCAGCCCCTGCGCGATCAGCGCCTCGGCGAGATGCTTCACCGGGTCTTTGGTGCGCGTCGTCTCCTCGATCTCCTCGCGCGTGCGATAGCGGCGGATGTCGGTGCTGCTGGAGTGCGCGTCGAGCAGGCCAACGTGCAGATGCATGACCGCCGGGCCTTCGCCATTGCGCAGCCGTGCGACAAGCTGCCGCGTCGCTTCATACGTGCCAAGCGCGTCCACGCCATCCACATCGACCGCAATCGCGTCCATCGCGCGCGCCTGCGCGGTCAGGTCGCCAGCCCATTGCGCCTGCTGCTCGGTCATGATCGCCCAGTGGTTATTCGCCACCACAATCAAGAGTGGCAGCTTGTGGACGGTCGCGGCGCGCAGCATCGCATTGAAATCGTTGGTCGCGGTACCGCCATCGCCCGTGAAGAACGCGATGACGCGGTTCGACTGGTCGCGCTTGAACGCCCAGCCCACGCCAGCGGCGAATGGCGCCAGCCCCGCTACCTCGCTGAATGTCGGCAGGATGTGGTATTTGCGGCTGCTGTAGTGCGACGGCATGTTGCGCCCACTGCAATTCGGGTCGGTCGTGCGCGAGTAGGCCGCGCGCAACGGCGCCGCAATGTCGCCGGTCCGCTGCAAATAGCCCGCCAGATCGCGGTAGTAGAAGGACAGCCAGTCTTCGCCATCGAGCGCCGCGACAATCGCCGCCACCGACTCATGCCCCGCGCAGCCGATGTAGAACGGATACTTGCCCTGCGTCTTGCGCGCCTTCATCACATCATTCATCACGCGCGCCGTCAGCATCGTGCGGTACAACTCGACGGGATTAAGCGTGCGGGCGTCAGCGCCCACTGCTGATGTGGTGACGTTCGTTGTCATCTAGCCCTCCGAGCATTGACTTGCTGTATCGCTCTGATACACCTTCGACATTATACGCCCCGGCGCATGGGCGCGGAATCCCCCACACAGACAGCATGGCGCGAATACGGGCCAGCGCCCAGGAATCCCAACGCTACAACGAGCGACAGCCGCACCGCGCAACAGCGCGCGCCAGTACTTTTCAGCCGATTCTTCCATGCGCGGCTATGACTAGCGAGCGAATCTGTATGGTACTCCCCCGGTAATTATCGCAGTCGCTGCAGCGCTCGGATGGTTTGGGTCAGCAGGTCCCAGTAGTGTGCGCTGGGCAAAGCAGTTGCCAGCTGGTGGCCTTGGCGCAATCGGGCTTACCCTTATCCTGGCAGGGTTCGTCGCTCAGTCCTTCACCCCACTGGCATCTCTGCTCAACATTACCGTTCGGTAGCTAGTTACGTCGTCCGGCGTGGAAGCGAGCGCTTGCCTGTCTCTACTCGCCTCTGAGCCTGGCCTGGCGAGCAGTTCACGCATGAGCGGCACAAGCTGGTGAGACGCATCTCGATTGAAGGCTGCATACACCTGGAGCGCTTGCGTTTTTTCAGCCATCAGGCTCCTGTCAGCCACGAGCCGCCGCATGAGGTCAGCAAGCGCTCCAGGTTCCAGGCAGCCCCAGCCAAGGTTATGACGCTCGATGAAGTCAACGTTGGGCGTTTCCTGATAGGGAATCACCGTCGAAGCGATGAAAGGCTTCTCTAGCCTGATCGCTTCACCGACGGAACCAGCGCCTGGCTTGCCTACTATAACATCGGATGCCGCCATATAGGGAGCGATGTGCGCGGTATAGGGCAGCGCGGCCACGCGGCTGAGTCCTGACACGCGCCTAAGCATGGCGCTATTATGACCAGTCGCCACAATACACTGGATATCAGGACACGCTTCGAGCACGTTGTAGATGGTCTTGATAATCTGCGCCGAGCCTTCAGCGCCGCCCTGGATGTATGCAGTAAACAGCGAAGGATCGAGTCCCAGGCGCAGGCGGGTAGCTGCGCTGGAAGCGGAGTAGTCCTCCAGAAACTGCCGACGCACAGGACGTCCTGTCAAGACAACTCGTGCCTTTTCGATGCCGGCGTCGAGCAGGCCGTTGAATATTTCACACGTCGAGGCGAGGTAGGCGCTTGCCCGCTTCTCCGTGACCCACATGTGGTGCAGCGTCAAATCGGTCACTTGAAAGACGACAGGAATGCTGCGCCGCAGCGCTGTCAACACCTCTGTGACCTCATACGAAAGCATCGAATGTGTGCTGATGATGAGGTCGGGGTCAGCCTCGGTGATGATGCGAGCGAGCCGGTTCCGCGTCAAAGCATACAAAATCGCGTGCATGCGTCGGGCTCCCGTCTCTGTGTCGGTAGCCTTCATCACCTTCGACCACGAGGCGACCGCGTGCCTACTCGCATATGAATAGAACGAGCTCACGATCTGCGGATGCGAATTCACGACGACAACGTTAAACGCTTCTTCCAGCATCTCGCCGAGCGCCGCAGACATATTGACATGTCCGCCTCCTGTGGATGACGTCACAACAAGAATCGTTGGACGCATTGTGCTTTCCGGCATGAAACCCATCTCTAGCGTGGCAACAGTGTAGAGAGTAAAAGCGTACCGAGGCACAGGTGGAGAGTCGCATCGCTCCAGCGCTCAGCGCTCAGTCGGCCAATCACCTCGGATAATCGAGGCGCCATTGCGCGAAAGATCACTTCAGCAGTTCGAGCACAGCGCCGAAGCGTTCAACACCAGTCACATCGCCTGGCGAGACAATCACGATCAGATGCTTCACTCCCACCGCCGCGAAGCCGCTGATCGCCTCCGCCACCTCCTCGGCCTCGCCACAGATGCCCTTCTCGCCCTCTGGTCGCGCCTCGCCTGGCGCCAGAATGCGCGCAAATGTGCCGACCGTCAGTGGTAGAGTCTCCGGATCGCGCCCGACCTCTTTGCAGGCCTCCAGCATCGGCTGATAGGCCGCCACCGCCTTTTCTGGCGTCCGATGCCAGACGGTGTTGAAGGCGTCGGCATACTGGGCGGTGAGGCGCAGCATGCGCGGCTGGTGCGCGCCGATCCAGATGGGCGGCCCGTTGCGCGAAGGCCCACGTGGATGCATCTCGCACTCACGCGCCTCGTAATACTCGCCCTTGAAGTCCACCTTCCCCTCACGCAACAGCGGCAGGATGATCTTCAGCGCTTCCTCAAAACGCGACGCCTTGTGGTCGAACGAATAGCCGAAGGCGTCATACTCTGGCTGATGCCATCCAGCGCCCAGCCCCAGGATAAAACGCCCCTCGCTGATCTCATCCAACGCATCGGCCATCTTCGCCAGCAGCGCGGGATTGCGGAATGAGGTGCAGGCGACCAACGGCCCAAGCTGGATGTGTTTTGTCGTCGCGGCCACGCCGCTGAGGAACGTAAACACCTCCCACTGGCCGCTGACCGGGGTATCGGGCATCTGAAAGAGCAGATGATCGGCTAGCCAGTACGAATCGAATCCGACCTGTTCCGCCACCTGCGCCATCTCGCGGATGTCACTGAAACGCGGCGTCCGCCCGTTCGGCGCATCCTCGCCCATGTCGTTCTCGCCCAGCGATGGCATGACGCCAATCTTCATGCGCTCGGTTGTCTCGGCCATCTGAACTGTCTCCCTCCGCTCCTGAACGTCTCAGTCAGAACGCTGCCTGCTGTCACTTCACCCATTCTGGCATCTCATCGTGGTCAATGCCAAAGTGGTGCGCTAGCTCATGCAACACCGTCGCGCGCACCTGGCGTCGAATGCGTTCCAGGTCGCCGCCACAGTAGCGCTCAATCGGCCCGCGATAGATCGTAATGACCTCCGGCCCCGCTTCGCCAGCGCCTCGGCGGGTCAGCGAGACACCATGATACAGCCCCAGCAGCGTATGCCCCTCTGGCACGCCTGCCTGACGCAGCGTCTCCGCATCTGGCTCCTGCTCTGCGCGCACGACGACATTGCGCATGTAGGCGTCGAAGGTATGCGGCACAGCGGTCAGCGCCTCCTCGATCAGCGCATCGAAGGTCGCCGCGTCTACGCGCCCGTCTGCGGTTTCGCCGCCACTGCCGGAGTTTTGCGCGGGTGGCGTCTCAGGTGGCCGGGTTGGCTCATGACGCTGCCCCGCTCGGCGCGTGGCCTGCGCAGAGCCACGAGGCTCGGCCTCCATCGCGTGGGTAGCCCACTTCGCCAGCGGGGAATCGGTCATGAAGAAGGTGGCCGCCACCAGCAGCCCGACGATGCCCAGCACGATCACCGCCGCGCCCACGCCGCCGCCGAAGCCAGCGCCGCCAATAGCGCCGCCGATCAGCGCCAGCGCCAGAATCGCCGCGAGCATGCCGAAGAATTGCCCGGCGCCATTGGGATTGGCGGACGCATGCCCATCCGTCGCGTCGTCGTACTGCGAGACGTGCGCGGCTGAGCGCTGGCCGAAGACGTTGATGACATCCGCGACAGGGATTCCATGCCCATGCCCATGCGCGCGCCCCTCACGCTGATCGTCGTACTCTGCGCGCGCCTGCGGATCGCTGAGTGTGTCATACGCCTCGTTCAACTGGCGCATGCGCCGCTCTGCGCGTGCGCGCAGCAGGTCTGGCGCGCCCGTGTAGCGGTCGGGGTGCCACAGTTTTACCAGCCCGTGATAGGCCCGCCGCAATTCGTCTGGCGTCGCGCTGGACGTGACACCCAGGCGGGCGTAATAGTCAGGCAGGCCCGCAGCCTCGACGTCTGCAGCGGCGTCATCATCAGCGTCATCAGCGTCATCAGCGTCATCAGCAGTCATCAGCGTCACCAGCTGTGGCAAACTCGTCCAATGGGCCAAGCCAATGCGCTCGCCTCCGCGCTCGTCGCGCAACGGGTCTGACCGCGACGTGATGGGCATGCGGGGCCTCCTCCCTCTGGAGCCAACGTCATGCCCTATTGTGGCGCCAGACACGCTCCCAATGCCAGTTTTCCGTCAGCCTTCACGTCGCAGCGCAGCGCAGCAAAAATGCGCCCGCAAGCGCAGACGCATGTGAGTGGCAGTGTGTGATGCAGGAACCGCTGTGCGGGCAGCGCTACTCGGCGCCGGGATCAGCCTCGTGCGCCTCGGCGCGTCGCTCGACCTGCATGTGCGCGCCGGAGATCGCCAGCGCCAGCCAGAGCAGGGAGCCAAAGATCAACGCCGGGGCGATCGGTCGCTCCGCCGCCAGTACAGGGGCAAAGAGGCCAACCAGCGCCAGTATCGCCAGCACGGGCGCCACGAGCACGCCGCCGACCAGCAGCGCCGCGCGCACCGCATGCAGCGCCGCGCGCACAGCCACGGGTGTGCGCGCATCGATTCGCGCGACCACAGCCCGCAGCGAGCGGGTATCCGTCGCCAGGCGTGTGGCGCGCTCGTCCCATCGCGCCGGACCACCCTTGGGGATGCGCCAGTGTGAACTGGAGGACATGGGTTCGTTGAGCATCATATGTCTGTTTCGCTGTGGAAGGTGAAGTCCCTGAGGGCAAGGCTTCGCGAACACATCAGAAGTGTCGGATCAATCCGACCGCTGCGGCGCCCTTGTCGCATACGTCCTGCCAACATCTCCTCTGGCTTTCAAACGACTCACGTAGAGGGCTGTAACACGCCTAGCTCAGCGCACTCGCCGCATCGCTCAGCATGCTCGCGCGTGGCCCAGTAATACTGGCAGCGCGCCCGCAAAGCGCAACGCTCGCAATCCGGGCGCTGCGCATGACACACGCGCCGTCCATGCTGAATCAGATCAACGTGCATGGTGTAACGCCACTCCGGCGGAATCTGCTCTTCCAGTATGACATGCGCGGCGTCGGCTGTGACTTTTGGGCCAATCATGCCGAGGCGCCGTGTCACCCGATAGACATGCGTATCGACTGGAAAGGCTGGCTTCCCCAGCGCAAACAGCAGCGCGAGCAGCGCAGCGCGCGCGTCGTCAAGCGTGAGCGCGCTCAGATAGCCCAGGTCGAGCGCGCCGCCCCGTGCTGCGCTCACCTCACGCAGCACTCGCTGAATACGCTCAGCCTTCATCTCCGCCAGCCCGCCCACGCGAATCGCCTCGGCGATAGCCTCGCGCGGAGCGTCTCGCGCCGCGGCCCAATCGGGGAACGCCAGCCGCAGACGCTCATAGGCCCGCGCCGAATTCACGTCAGACGTGTGCTGTGAGAGGATCGTCGCGACCAACTCGCCAAGCGCGTCGCTACTCGGCTCCCACTGTGGGTCGCCCCACAGCTCCACCAGCCGCGCATGGACCCAGCGCATGCGCTCATCTGGCTGCCGCGCTGGTCCGACCCATTTCGCCGCTTCATCGCGCGCCTTCGCCCTGGCCATGCTGACCCGCCTTCCATTCACCATTATGAAGCGTGACGAAACACCACGCGATCCCACGCCACCTCATGATACAATGCCCGCTGGCAGTCAGCATCGAGCGCGCTCCGGGGAGGGTACGGCGCATGGGCGGCGAGCAGAGCATCAGCGCATTCGCGGCGGCGCTTGGGTCGGGCGCCCCAACACCCGGCGGTGGCGCGGCCAGCGCGCTCGTGGGCGCGTTGGCGGCGGCGCTCGCCGAGATGGTCGCACGCTTCACCGTGGGCCGCGCGAGCTATCGCGCGGTCGAGCCGCAAGCGCAGGAGATCGTTCAACAGGCGGAGCAGACGCGCGGCGAGCTGCTCTCCCTGGTCGCGGCGGATGAGCGCGCGTTTCAAGCCGTCTCCTCCGCATACAAGCTGCCCAAAGCCACCGACGACGAGCGCGCTACCCGCGACGCGGCGATCCAGGCGGCGCTGCGCACGGCCATGCAGCCGCCGCTGAGCGCGCTGCGACTCTCGCACGTGGTGGTAGCGCTCGCCCACCAGATCGCGCTGATCGGCAACGCCACCGTGCTGACCGACGCCGCGTGTGCAGCGACCATCGGTGAAGCGGCTGCCCGCGCCGCCGCGCTCAATGTGCTGGCCAATGTGGCCCTCCTGCGCGACACAGCAGCGGCAGAGCAGGCGCTCAGCGAGGCGCGGCTGGCGCTCGCGGCGGCAGTGAGCCAGCGCGATGAGACACTCGCCATCGTCTACCGCCGCATGGGCGTAGTGGGATTGTGATTCCCCCGCGCTTTCGCCAGAGATACTCTGGGCGCTAAGGAGAGCAGCCTATGCCAGCGCAGCTACTCGATGGACGCGCTATCGCCAACGTCGTGCGCGACGAACTGAGCGCGCTGGCCGTAGACTATACGCTGCGCTACGGTCGCGCGGCGGGATTGACTATCGTCGGCGTCGGCGCTTCCCCAGCCTCCGATGTCTACATCCGCCAGCTCCTGCGCGAGGCAGAGCGCATTGGCGTGCGCGGCAGTCTGGTCACGCTGGCCGACGATATCGAGGATGCTGCGCTGCGCGCTGGCATCGAGGCGCTGAACGACGACGACGAGACGCAGGGCCTGCTGGTGCAGATGCCGCTTCCGCCGCATCTCTCGGCGCGCGTCGTCGCCGAGGCGATCAGCCCACGTAAAGATGTGGACGGCATCAGCATGCGCAGCGCAGGCAACCTGTTCCTGCGCTATCCCAGCTTCGTTCCCGCCACCTGCGCGGCGGTTGTCGAACTGCTCGACCGCTATGAGATTTCGCTGGCCAGGCAGCGCGTCGCCATCATCGGCGCCAGCAATACGGTCGGCAAGCCGCTCGCCTTCATGCTGGTCGCGCGCGACGCAACCGTGACGGTCTGCCACATCCACACCCGCGATCTCGCCCACTGGACTCGCCAGGCGGATATTGTCATCGCCGCCGCTGGCAAGACTGGTCTGCTCACTGGCGAGATGGTTCGCCCAGGCGCGACGGTGGTGGATGTTGGCATCAATGTCCAGCAGGATGGCGCCATCGTTGGCGATGTCGCATTCGCAAGTGTCGCGCAGGTGGCGGGCGCGCTGACACCCGTTCCTGGCGGCGTCGGCCCGCTGACACCGCTCATGGCGCTCAAGCAGATGCTGCTGGCCCCGCAAATCTGGGCGCCCGCCGCGCCGCAAACGCCCCGCGCGCAGCGGCGGCGGAAGCCCGCGCGCCGAGCCGCTGGCAGCCCAGAATAGTCCTATTGGGTGAGCGCGGCGCCTGCGCTATCGTGTACTCTGAACATGATACCGCCAAGCGCAGATTGCGCTCACGCTCTCCGGAGGTCTCTAGCCATGCGGCGCATCCGCTACACCCAGCTTGATGTGTTCACGAGTGAGCCATTCAGTGGGAACCAGCTTGCCGTTTTCTTCGACGCCACTCGCCTGGCGGCAGACGAGATGCAATCCATCGCCCGTGAGATGAATTTCTCCGAGAGCGTCTTCGTTCTGGCCCCCGCCGATCCAAAGGCGCTGGCGCGGCTGCGCATCTTCACGCCAGACGTTGAGCTACCCTTCGCAGGGCATCCCGTCATTGGCGCGACCTTTGCGCTGGCCGCCGCCGGGCGCATCACGACCGAAACGATCTCACCGATGACCCTGGAGTTGGGTATCGGTCCGCTCGCCATCGAACTGCTCTTTGCCGACACCCATCTGAGCTTCGCGTGGATGTGGCAGCCCATTCCCCGCTTTGAGCCGTGGAGTGGCGACCGCGCGGCGCTGGCTGCGAGCCTGGGACTCGGCGAGGACGATCTGCGCGCTGACCTGCCCATCGAACGCGGCTCCGCAGGTGTGCCGTACATCTTCATATCCATCACCAGCGCGCGAGGCGCTCGATCAGGCGCAGCCCGGGCCAGGGCTGATCGCAGCGCTGCACGACGCCGAACGCCAGACGGGCGCGTACCTGTTCGTTCCGCCCAGCGCCGACAATCTGGCGCAGGTCAGCGCCCGCATGTTTGCGCAGGGCATGGGCATTGTCGAAGACGCCGCCACTGGCAGCGCCGCTGGGCCACTCGGCGCCTACCTCACACGCCACGGCCTCGTGCCGCTCGAAGATGGTCAGGCGCGCATCACTGTCATGCAGGGCGAGCGGATGGGCCGCCCCAGCCGCCTCGTGGTCACCGTCGAGCAGCACGATGACGCCATCAGTGAGGTACGGGTTGGGGGCGAGGCCGTCGTCGTCGCGCAGGGCGACCTGCTCCTGCCGGACCTGCCTGCCAATGCATAGGGCCTAGTCCCGCCGCATCGCCTTCCGCCAGCGGCGCTGGCGATGTAGCGACACTCACAGGGAGAAGACCGCGTGGAGATCGCACGCGCGCTAGCCGCCATACCGGCGCTGGAGGTCACTGGCCCCACCACGGGCGAGATCACCTCCGTCACCTATGCCTCCGCTGACGTCACGCCAGACGCCTGCTTCGTCGCCATTCGCGGCAAGTGGCGCGATGGCCATGCGTTTATCGCGGAGGCGTTGGCGCGGGGCGCGCGCATGGTCGTCGGCGTTGATCCAGCCCCAGCCGACTTTCCGGCGAACCGCATCTACGTCCGCGTCGCCGATTCGCGCCGCGAGTTGGGCGCGCTCGCCGCCACGCTCGCCGGGCGCCCCTCTGAGCGAATGGCCGTCGTCGGCGTCACTGGCACCGATGGCAAGACGACCACCACCAATTTGATCGACGCCATCCTCGAAGCTGGCGGCGTGCGCTGTGGTCTGATGAGCACCGTAGACTTCAAGGCCGGGGATGAGCGGGTCCAGAACAATTCGCGATTCACTACGCTCGAAGCGCCAGAGGCGCAGGCGCTGCTGGCGCGGATGGCCGACGCAGGCGCGCAGTGCGCCGTGCTGGAGACGACTTCAAGCGGCCTGGCGCTCTACCGGGTTCACGGGGTCGTCTACGATGTCGCCGTCGTCACCAATATCACCTCAGAACACCTCGAACTGCACGGCACGAAAGAGGCCTACTGGCGCGCCAAGGCAATGCTGTGCGAGGCGATTGATCCTGCCGCCATCAAGCCCGACGCGCCACAGGCGCCGAAAGGCTGCATCCTCAATGCCGATGATCGTTCCTACGACTACCTGCGCGGCTTCTGCCGGGCGCCCATCACCTCCTACGCGATTGACGCGCCTGCGGACATTCGCGCGGAGCATGTGGAGCTGCGCGCCGATGGGTCGCGTTTCGATGTGCGGCTGCCGAATGGCTCAATATTCACCGTTGAGACGCCGCTCGTCGCCAGCTATAATGTCTCGAACTGCCTGGCCGCCATTGCCACTGGCTACCTGTTCGGCGTCCCAGTCGAGCGTATCGCGCGCGCGCTGGCGACATTTCCCGGCGTATCTGGGCGTATGGAGCGCATCGAGATGGGGCAGCCTTTCAGCGTCGTCGTAGACTATGCCCACACAGCAGACAGCCTGGAGAAAGTACTCGGCGTGCTTCGTCCGCTGACACACGGTCGCCTCATCGCCGTCTTCGGCTCAGCCGGCGACCGCGACCGCGTGAAGCGGCCGGTGATGGGCGCGGTCGCAGCGCGTCTCGCCGATTTCTCCATCATCACCGACGAGGACCCGCGCGAAGAAGATGCCGCTGCGATCTTGCGCGAAATCGCGGCTGGCGCGGAGCAGGCAGGCGCGCACGAGGGTGAACAGTTCCGCTGCATCGTGGGTCGGCGCGAGGGAATCGGCGCCGCCTTTGCGCAGGCGCAGGCGGGAGATACGGTATTGCTTGCTGGCAAAGGGCATGAGCAGAGCCTCATCATTGGCAAGGAAAAGCTTCCGTGGGATGACCGGCGCGTCGCGCGTGAAGAGTTAATGGCGCTCGGGTTCATGGGCGAAAGCGTCCCGGTAGCCAGCGAAAGACCAACTCCATGATCCGATCTCAGACTCAACATCACTCCCAACGCTCGTTACCCGCCAAAATTGGTTGGCGTTCTATGTGGTGTGGAGGCCGCGAGCGCGGGCGCGCAGTGACTGCGGAAAAGTAAGCGGGGAATCATCTATGGTCGTCATGCTTCTTGGCGCATTTGCCATTGCCTTTGTCGCGAGCGCTATCATTTGTCTGCTCGCATGGGGCTTGTTTCCCTGGTTCCGTAGCGGCGAGCGCAAGCCAGGTGATTTCAGGCCCGATGAATCGGCGGGCAGTGGCCCGTATCAGATCGAGGTGCGGCGTGGCCGCGCCAAGCCAAAGGTGCGCGCCCGCTCCACAGAGCTTCCGCTGGTCGGCGGCGCAGCGATGCTCCTGGCCATCATCATCGCCTGCATCGTCAGCGGGATCATCCTCGATCTGAACGCCAACCAGTGGCTGCTGCTGGAGATCATTCTGCTGGCGACCGTCGGCTTCGGGCTGGTTGGCTTCATCGATGATGTGCGCAAAGTCTTTCGAGGCGTCGGCATCTCAGAGTTGCAGAAAGCCATCGGCGTCATACTCGTCTCTGGGGCTGCCGCCGCCCTGTTCAATCGCCTCATCGTCTCGAAAGATGTCACTACCCGACTCGCTTATCCCCCGTACAATCAGGCGCCGCTCATCGGCTCGCTGCTGGTGAAGCAGCCGCATGCCTGGCTGGTTTTCTTCATTCTGATGACGATCGTGGTCGCCAGCTCCACCGCGCTCGCCGTGGATTTCAGCGACGGCGTGGATGGGCTGGCGGGCGGCCTGATTCTCAGCGCAGGTCTGGCCTATGCCGCCATCCTGCTCGATGAGGGTGGCCCACAGCGAACGCCGCTCATCATTGGCGCGCTCGCGCTGGCCGGGGCGGCGCTCGGCTATCTTCCGTTCAACTGGCCATCATCCTGGCGTGGCGGTCAGAATCCCAAAGGCAAGCGATGGGCCAAGCTCATCATGGGCGACACTGGCTCGCTCGCGCTCGGCGGCATGCTGGCGATCATCGCCATCGTCGGGCGCCAGGAAATCCTGCTAATCGTGATCGGCGGCGCATTCGTGCTGGAGGGCCTCTCAGCGGTCATCTCTGCCCGCATCCTGGTCAAGTTCTATCGACGTTTCCTCTTCGTCGAGCGATTCGGCTCCAGTCGCGGCTTTCCTCACACCGAGTTTCCGCTGCCCTTCCTCGCCACACCAATGCACCATCACTATGACCTGCTCAATGTTGACAAGAAACGGCTGGTCTATGGCGCATGGCTGTTAGGCGCGGGGCTGGGCGTGCTGGGCATCGCCACCGCTGTCGGCCCCTTTACCTGGGAACGCTACCTCGGGCGGCTCGCCGCTCTCGCCGTGCTGCTCGCGGTGTGGCAGGCTGGCCCCTGGACCAAAGCCTTCTTCATCGGCCTGGAGCCAGCGAACCCAGACCAGCCAGATGCGCCACGCCGCCTGACTCTGTGCCATGGAGCGCCATTCCGTCTCGCTCGGATGCCGCTGTTTCGCCGCATCGATACCGCGAACATCACCGATAACGCTCTGGCGGAACCGTCCGAAAAACTCCTGCTCTGGCAGCGGCTCAGTGTCTTCGACGCGCGCGCGCTGCTCGGCTATTTTTGCTATCGCGAAGGCGACTACGACGACGCCCAACGTATCTGGGATCGTCTCCCCGACAGTAATATCGAGGTGCGGCCAGATATCAAGAAGCTCATCGCCGAAGTGACCCATGCCATTGCGCTGCAGCGGGGCGCCAGCCGCCCCAATCGTCTGCCAGCGGACACCCCGGCGGATAACCCCGCCAGCAGCGGCTGGCATTTGACCGCGCCGCCACTCGGCCTGGCGCCAGCGCCACGACTTCAACCGCTCAACGCCAGTGGGCCACAGACGCCTGCCGCACATAACGGCGCCGAGCCGCTCCTCTGGCAGCCTGGCCGCTGGGCCGAAGCGACCGGCGCCACTTCCTCCGGGTCAGTGAGCCGTGATCCAGGGCAAACCTACCCCCCGGTCGTAGGGAATGGCGCTGCGCCAGCGCCCCAGACCACAGAACGTGATGATACGCTCTCAGAGGTTGCGCCACCGTATCCACGCGCCAGCGCGCAACCTGATTCCGACGCGATGGTGGCAAACACCTCGTCGCCTGGCGTCCAGCGCCCCAGCGAGACAGGCGACCTCTAGCCAGGCAGGCGATTCTAGCAATAAACAAGGGTCGGCGCATGCTACCTTGGTTGTGTTGGGACCGCCAGATGGCGGCCATGCCCGTGCGCTGGTCGCGCCTGCGCACATACAAAACGCCCCGAACCAGTTCACGCTGGCTCAGGGCGTTTCACACTTGCGCTACTATGATGCCGCAGGCGCCCGACCTACCTTATGCGTGGGGTGGCGTGGTTGGCAGCTGCGCAGTGTTGACGATATTGTAGGTTTCGAGCGGACTCAAACCCTGCGCCTCATCGGCCTTCTGCTGTGCGGCTGACTCGGCTGGGTCGAACCAGATGAGTAGGGTCCCGCTTGCGTATGCCTCCGATGCCTGTGGCGCATTCGTTGTAGGTAACGTTACCGTCGCATGCAGCACGCGATCCCAGACGACCGGAGTTGGATTGCTTACGTCTCCTCGCCATGCCACGAGCCGATCACTGATGGTTGGGTACCCAAGGTTGATGTATTTCGCCGGGTCCGTGGCAAAGAGTGTCTGGACGGTGGTGGCGCGTGCGATGTCAGGGATCAATTCAATCTGGTTGTTGTTGTCTTCGACCACGGCGGCGGCTCCGTCGAGACTGAATGCGCCGGGGCCGGGTTCGTCTTTGAGTTGCTGCTGCTGCTGTGTCACCAGATTTTGCAGCGCGACATACCCGGCGCCTGTGAAGGTGATCTGTCCCCACGCGACCCACGGCCATGAGAAGGTCATGACGCTGGCGGAATTGGCCAGGGTCGTGACCGACCCCGACGACAAGTCTTCCACCTGGACGAGCACGCTCTTCAGGCTGTTGAGGTCGCCCTGCGTGACCGGCGCGGTCGGCTGACTCCACACCACATGCCCATTGCTGACAAACGGGCCAGCATGCGGGCCAGGCGCCGCCTGCCCATTCACGTGTGGCGCCTGCGCCAGCACCTGCACCGCGCCGGTTTGCAGATCACAGACGTACATGACCCAGTCGAAGAAGCTTCCTGGATCATCTGCATCGCTCCAGGCGAGCCAGCGCCCATCCGTAGAAATGTCGTCGAGGCGGCTCTGCGGACTGCGTAAGGTGTGGATGATACGAATCTGACGTGTGGCGACATTGTAAAGCGCAATCTGGGGGTAGATGGTCTGATTGGTGAGCATATCGCGCGGCTCAATCTCCCCGATCAGCCACTGGCCATCCGGTGTCGCTATGTCACCGCCGTTGAAGATCTCGCCGTTTGGGAGTGCAGAAGGCAGTCGGGTGATCGTCACGTTGCCCCACGCCTGCGCAAGCGTCAGCGATGGCGCGGGGTGCCAGAAGGTGATGGGCAGGGTGGGCGTAGCCGCTGGAGCGGTGGGCGTAGCCGCTGTTGGCGCGGGGCGCTGCTGGATGAGTGGAATCGAGCAGCCCGCGAGGACGGTGATAGCGAGCAGTATGCCGGCAAGGGCGAGCCAGACCAGCATTGACGCGGGGAGGTAAGCGACACGCTTGCCTCCCCTGGCGCTCGCCTCCTGATTGGAGGGCTGCTACCATACGAATCCTCGCGAGTTGAACAGCGTGTAGATGGTCGAGTTTGAGATGATCGAATAGGCCGGCACGTTCACAGCCCAGGGCCAAATCCACGCATCACCTGAGATGGAGTCTGCATAAGCAGCATTTACGCCATTGCCGCCAAACTGACAAAAACGACGCGGAGCGAATGGTGTTGGCCCGATTCCACATGCCATCCACAACAAGCCGCTCAGCAGCTTTCTACTGCTGGGCGAAGCATACATCTGACGCTTGCGGAGTCAAGGTTAATTTGGACCAAAGTGAGGTCCGTCAATATTCAGAGATGCAGTTGCAGCCGCCCGCCACGTCGAAAAATGCGCAACGTCCCGAACCCGACCAGGCTGGCTCAGGGCGCTTAAGGGCGGTGTTTGGGGTGACTGACGGGGGCCGAACCCACGACCTCCAGATCCACAATCTGGCGCTCCGCATTTTGAGATGCAATCACCCGACGCCCCTTCCAATGCAAGCCACACGTGCTTGGCGGCTTCATCGGCTGATGGTCTAACGCCGTGGCCTGGCGTCCAGCGCCCCGGCGAGACAGGCGACCTCTAGCCATCCCTGCGAGGCGGCGACAGGCGTGGTATACTCTGGCGTCTCTGTGTCGTCGCCCGGCGCGGCGCGCGGGGACGGCGAACGGGACAACATCCACGCGCCTCAGGGCGCGTGTCTATGAGTAGACCGCCTGACGCATGGCGATGGAGCGCGTTTCATGTCACTCACGGTAGGCATCATCGGCCTCCCACTCTCGGGGAAGACGACGCTTTTCAACGCGCTCACCCGCGCTGGAGCACAAATCTCCGGCTACCCCACCAGCACTGTGCAGGCGAACCGCGCCGTGGTGCAGGTGCCAGACGAGCGGCTCGACCGACTCGCAGCGATCTTCAACCCGCGCAAGGTCGTGCCAACCACAGTAGAGTTCGTCGATGTGGCGGGGCTGGGCCAGGCGACCGACAATGAACGCCACGAGGGCCTCTCAGCCGAGTTCATCGGCCATATCCGCAACGCCGATGCGCTGGCCGTCGTGCTGCGCTGCTTCGACAACCCACAGGCGCCACACCCGGCTGGCAGCGTCAACCCCATCCGCGACCTCGACGATCTGATGGCGGAGCTGGCGATCACTGACCTCGCCACCGTAGATCGCCGCATCGAGACCACCGCGCGCAAGGCGAAGTCGGGCGACAAGAAGTTTGCGGAGGAGCTGACCTTCCTCAGGCGTCTGCGCGATCACCTGAACGAGGGTCGTCCCGCCTCAGAGCTGACCTTCTCTGCGCCAGAAGATGTGATCCAGCGCGAGTTGTTCCTGCTCACGATCAAGCCGCGCCTCTACGTCGCCAATGTCGGCGAGGATAACCTCGCCGCAGCCGCCGCGCTGCTCGCGGAAGCGCCCGACGCGCCGGTTCCGGCGGGCGGTGAGCTGGAGCATGTCGCTGCGCTCCGCGCGCGCGCCCAGGCGGACGGCGCAGAACTGGTCGCCGTCTCAGCGCGCCTCGAAGCAGAGCTAGGCGAATTGCCGCCGGAGGATGCCGCAGAGTATCTGAGCGCGCTCGGCCTGCCCACGCTCGGCGCTGACCGGGTCATTCAGGTCGGCTACACGACCCTCAACCTCATCTCATTCCTGACCGCTGGCGAGGATGAGGTACGCGCCTGGACGGTGACACGCGGCTCGAAGGCGCCCACAGCCGCCGGGAAGATTCACACCGACTTTGAGAAAGGCTTCATCCGCGCGGAGGTCATCAGCTACGACGACCTGATCGCCGCTGGCGGCTCGATGAAGACCGCGCGCGAGCATGGCCATGTGCGCCTCGAAGGCAAAGAGTACGTCGTGCGCGATGGTGACATCATCGAGTTCCGCTTCAACGTCTCAAAATAGTGGCCTGGCGCTCTCCTCGCTGCGATGGGCCGCATCAACCGCCAAGCTGATAGAGCCGCACATCACTAAACGTGCCAGACCCATCAGTGCAGATAGCCACCCACCCAGTGCTAAACGTCGCCGTCGTGATGGAGGAGTAGGCCTGCCCATTGATATATGGCGTCAGGCTCGTCCCATTGAACATCAGACCGAAGGTGAAGGGATGTGGCGGCGTCGCCGTCAGTTGCGCCTGCTGCAATATCGTCGCCTTGCCTGACGCATCGACCGAGTAGACGACATAGGCGCTGGCATTGGGGTCCACCGCGAGATAATAGCCAGTGATGTAGAACGATGTACCGGTGGTGGTATTGCCGACGCCCTGGCGCACACCAACCGCAGCCTTGCCTGTCGCCGGATCGGCGGTCGTCTGCAAGTAGCCATCACTCTGCGAGATAGCGTTTGCGGAGAGGCACGCCAGCGAGCCAGCCTGCGGCGCGACGAGGTCTACGCGTGTCCGCCCTACACAGGAGATCGTCGCGCCATCACTGGTCCATGTGGGGCCAGCGGTGTTGTCACACTTGGGCGCTGGCCACGCGAAGAGTTCGCTGCCGACACCCGGTGGCGGAGTCACCGGGGCTACTGTCGCCGTCGGTCCACTCGCCGTTGCGGAGGTGGTCGCCGAGACAACCGGGGTCGTCGCGGCTGATGTGGAGGATGATTGCGCCGCCTGCGTCAGCGCGGCGTTGGCCTGCGCCGTCTGTGTCTCCTGCGCCGCCTGCTGTTGCTGCTGTTGTTGCTGCTGGCCCTTGAGATAGGCGCCGCCGCCGATCACCGCTGTCAGCAAGACGACGGTCGCCAGCGCCGCTAGCCAGAGCCGCCCCAGCCCACTCCGTTTCGGCGCAGGCTTCGGCGCGTCTGGGCCGCCAGGCCATTGGGGCGCTGGCCCCGCAGGCGGAGTCGCACGCGGATTCACCTGCGGCGGCGCCACGACAACCTGCCGCGCGCCTGCGTCGAGCGCCCGCGCAAACGCCGCTACACTGGGAAAGCGTTGCGCCGGATCCTTGGCAAGGGCGCGCAAGATCGCCGCCTCCACCTGTGGCGGCACGGCATGGTTGAACTGGCGCAAAGGTGGCGGCGCATCATACATGTGCGCGCGCGTCAGCGAGCCAAGCTCACCCTCGAACGGTGGGCGACCAGCCAAGAGCTGATAGGTCATGACCCCCAGCGCATACTGATCGGTGGCTGGCGAAAACCTGCCCTCGAATTGTTCTGGCGCCATGTAGGTGAATGTGCCAGCCACCTGCGTGCGCGCAGTCTCAGAATCTGGCCCGCGCGCCACACCGAAGTCCGCCAGCATCATGCGCCAGTGGCCGTCTGGTTCGACCTGTATCAGCACGTTTCCTGGCTTCACATCGCGATGCACCACGCCGCGATCATGGATGTACTGGAGCGCCGAAGCCACTTGCGAGACAATGTCCACCGTCATGCCCAGGTCGAGCGGCAGCGTCAGCTTGTGCCGCGACCGCCCACGCACCGCGTCGGAGAGCGACCCCTCCTCGGCATAGACCATGACGATATAGAGATACTCCTGCTCAGAGCCGCTGTAGAAGACCTGGAGGATGTTCGGATTATTGAAGTTGGCGGCCAGATTGACTTCGCGTTTGAAGCGCTCGCGGATGTCCTCGACATCATCGGCCTGCGACGAGAGCGCGTCTGGGCGCACGACCTTGACGGCGACGGCCCGATTGCCCGCGTTGAGTTGCTCAGCCAGGTACACCTCGCCCATGCCACCCTCGCCGACCACACGAATCAGCCGACACCCGCCCAGTTCACGCCCTTGGAGATTCAACATCGGTACAACCCTCCGCCACAGCGATGGCCAGCCAGCCACATGCTCGGCCATTGCGCCTTGAGTATAGCAGACTCCGTCGCGCACGAAGCGATATTTTCGCTACTTGTGCAACCTGGCAGGTATGCTCTATACTAGGGCCAACTCGTCGGCAGACGCCAGGCGGTGTTCTGGCGTCGTTCTGGCAAAGGCGACGCCAGGCCCACACGCCTGACACGATCAGTCACGGTTGGGGTACAATAGACTGGAGAGCGATTCGCTCTCTCGGCGTCGGGCAATGCCACGACGCCAGCGCGATCAGCAACCCGTGACCAGACCTGTCGGCGAGATCACCTGGCGCAGACCGGGACGTCCTTCTTCAAGCGAGCGCCACCTGTAGGCGGTCGGAGGAGCAGACACATGGAGCCTGTGATCGTGTCGTCGAAAGCGCAACTGGCGCTCACCGCATCTGAGCAACCGGAGGATGCTCTCCCAACGACCGACAGCGCCGAGCAATCGGGCGAGCCGTTCGTAGCGACCATTGTTCGGCTCGATCAGACAGCGGCGGAGCAATTGTTCCGCGCAGCCAAGCTCTAGCGCCAGGCTCTGCGCCGCGCGCCGACTACGTCACGCGGCTTCGGTACAATCGCCAGGGCGGCCAGAGCGACTCGACAAGCGTTTCACGACCTGCTTTCGAGGCGCTCTGGCAAGCGAAAGGTGATGCGTTCGCAATGGACGTCATTAAAGTTTCTCCTCGTGGCTACTGCTACGGTGTGGTAGACGCGATGAGCATCGCTCGTAACGCGGCGCATGATGCGTCTCTGCCACGACCTATCTATATCATCGGTCTGATTGTTCATAATGGGTACGCCGTTGATGAGTTGACAGCGCTCGGCATCATCACGCTGGACGGCCCTGACCGCGCGTCCATCCTCGAACGTGTTGCGGAAGGCACCGTCATCTTCACCGCGCATGGCGTCTCACCGCTGGTGAAAGAGCGCGCCCGCGAGCGTGGGCTGCATGTGATTGACGCCACCTGCCCGGATGTCACCAAGACGCACGACCTCGTACGCGATTTTGTCGCGCGTGGCTACGAGGTGATCTATATCGGCAAGAAAGGGCATCCTGAGCCAGAAGGGGTCATGGGCGAAGCGCCCGACCATGTGGCGCTCGTCGAGACAGTGGCCGACATCGCCGACATCCCGGCGCATATCCGCGCCGCGACGCGCCTGCTCATCACCACGCAGACCACGCTGAGCCAGTGGGACACCGCCAGGCTGACCGAGGAGTTGACGCGGCGCTTCCCACAGGCCGAGGTGTACAACGAGATTTGCATGGCCACACAGCTCCGGCAGGAGGCAATCGCGGCTCAGGCGCGCGGCGCAGATCTTACGATTGTCGTCGGCGACCCACGCAGCAATAATACCAATCGGCTCGCGCAGGTAGCGGAGGAACTGGCGGGCAGCCCATCCATTCGCATCGATTCCGTTGATGACCTCACGCCGGAGATGATCGCGGGCAAGCGCCGAATCGCCATCACAGCGGGCGCCTCAACCCCCAGCCAGATCACCCGCGCCGTGATTCGCTATGTGGAGGGCTTCGGAGCAAAGGCGAAGCTCGTGCCAACACCAGAGCGCTAGCGTCATCTCTGGCCCCTATGGGCGTCAGAGACCTCGGATCGAAAGGGACATACCACTCAGAGCATCGTATGACCGATGCGAGATGTTCACCTGAAAACCAATCAACCGTTCCGCAGTTGAGACACTCCTGGGAAGACGTGTCGCGTCGCCAGCCCCACAATGACGTGAGGGACATGCCCGACGCGCAGTTCGGAGGATGCCGACGATGAAGAGCCTGTACGCGATCCTTGGGGAGCTACCATTCGCAGCGTTGCAGGAACTTGCTCCCTGGTGGGGCGCGGAGCCGCCGGAAAGTGACGATGTCGAAACGCGACAGCGCCTCGAACGCTCGATGCGCGACACCGTGGCGTCCCGGTTTGTGTGGGAACGCCTGAACGACGACGAACAGCGCGTGCTCTTTTGCATCGTCGGGCCATCGGCGCGCAACTGGCAACTGGTCGAGCAAACCCCTGAGCGCAGCCACCTCGATCCCGCAGTCGCGCTGGCCACCGTCGAGCGTCTCGCCGCCTGGCGCCTGATCCATACTGAGTTGGCGCGCATGCAGGGTGGTGAGTTGGTCGGGCAGCGGGCGACCTTCTATGGCTACGCGACCCCGCGCAATCCGCAGGCGCCCGTCGAAGAGAAACTGATCGCCTATGTGCCGACGGAACTGGCGACAGGCCTCTATACCACGGGCCGCGAACTCTTCATCGCCCACGCCGACCGCTCGGAAAAGACCCTGGACGAATTGCTCATGCCGTACCGACAGGGCGACCTCGACCAGATTGGCCGCCGATTCGGTCTCACCATGCAATCCTTCTACTCGCGCAACGAGGTACGCGCCGCGATGGCCGACAACCTCACCCAGGCTGAGGCCGTGCGCTATGCGCTCGCGCGGGTGCAGACACCGCTCCGCGAGGTCTACGAGTGGCTGCGCGCCAGCGATGGCAAGGCGCCGATGGCCGCAGTGCGTGAGCGCTTCCACCTCGACGATATTGCCCTCTCACGCCTCCTGCACGCGCTAGAGGAGTACGCCCTCGCCTTCGATACCTTCAGCGAGGGCAAACGCGCGCTCTTCATCCCGTTCGAGACGCTGAGCAACTTGCAGCGAGCCGACGCGCGCCCTCAGGTGACACTGGGTCTGGCCGAAGTCGCTACGCCACAGGCCATCAGGCCATCGGACCCGACCTTCCTCTGGGACCTCGCCGCGCTGAGCGCCGCCGCCGCCCAACAGGAGATCGAGCTGACGCGCGCCGGGTCGCTGCCCAAGCGCGCCGCGCAGCGCCTGCTGCCGTCGCTGGCGAGCGACCGCACCCACGGGCGAGAGGATGATGCGCTGGCCTATGTCGAGATGCTCAAGCAGGAGGCGAACGAGCTTGGCGTCGTCGCCGCCCCGCCATCGACCTCGCGCCGCAGCGAGACACTCGCCATCGGCGACCGGCTCACCTCGTGGAGCCGGCACGACCTCGTGATGCAGGCGCGCCGCCTCTTCAAACGCTGGCCGTCAGATCGCTGGTGGATTGATCTGCCCGGCGCCGGGTACCACGAGTGGCACACCTTCTATCTGGAACTGCCCCTTGCGCGCGAGGCCGTCGCAACGCAGTTGCGCCAGTGCCAGCCCGGCGTCTGGTATTCGCTGAAGTCGTTCCTCGCCACCATCCAGGGCAATGACCCCTATGTGCTGCGTCCGTCGCAGCGCTGCGCAGGTGAGGCAGGCTTCAGACTTGCCGAGGAGCTGCGCGCCCACTGGGGTGAAACAGATGGTGAGATCATCACCGGCATGTTCCGCTCCACACTCTTTGAACTGGGCTTTGTCGCGCTCGGCTACGACCGCGACGCGCCGCCCGCCGCCACAGAGGACGTCAATCCCGACGCTTTCATGCTGACTGAACTGGGCTATGAGGCGCTGCATGGGGAGTTGGGCGCGTCGCAGCAGCCATCGCCACGCTCACTCGTCATTCAACCCAACTTCCAGGCGTTCCTGATGGAACCACACATGCCCGCGCTCTTCTGGCTCGTGCGCTATGCCAGCATGGAGCAGATTGGCCGTGTCAGCCGCTTTGCGCTGACCCGCGAGGCGCTGCACAAAGGCCTCAGCCGCCAGGGGCCTGATGCGACCATCGACGAGGTCATCGCGTTCCTCGAAAGCCACAACCACAAGCCGCTGCCCCAGAACGTGATCTATACACTGCGCGACTGGGCGCGACAGTTGCGCGAATCGCAGCAGCCAGAGAGTGGCGCCAGAGTGTTGAAGTTCAAAGACGCGGGTGTCGTAGATCGCATCCTGCGGTCGCATCGCCTGAAAGTGTTCCGCTTGCGCCGTGTGGACTCGCGTTCAGTCGTCGCGCCGCCAGAGATCAGCCTGTGCGACCTGCGAGGCGCGCTCGAACATCTGGGCTATGCGAAAAAGCTGCTGGGTGGCCTCGAAGAATTGATGGCGCCCGCGTCGATGAGCGCCGCTGGCCGTCGCTCCATGGGCAGTCGGCGCGCAACTGGCACGCAGGCGCCCGCGATGAAGAATTTGTAGCGACCAGCTACTGATCGCGCGCGACCGTGGTTGACAGTGCGGCGCTGCGGCGCCTATGCACTGCGCTTGGTGTGGCGTGGCCCAGTTCGCGGCCCGCAGGCTCTCCAGGCGCGGTTGCAACCGCCAGTCAGCCTATGGGCCAGCCGTTCCCGTCGCCGTCGGCGTGCCAGCGCCAGGCGTCGCCGAGTTCACTGGCGGCGCGCCACCTTCAGTCGGATAGATCGAGGCGCCGATGTCGGTGATGCTCCATGAGTTGTTGCTGGACGTGAGCACAAGCTTGGCCTTGTAGTGTGTCGCCTTACCCGCCTTCGTGCGCGTCACGTCATAGGTAAGCGTCTCGGGCGAATTGCCAGTCGGCTGCTGGGTCAGGACCGCGTCTGTGACCGGTCCGTAGTCTTTGTCGGCCTGCGTCGCGTCGTTGACGAACTGTGTCTGCACAAACTGGAGACGCAGATTCGACCCTAGCAGATTCAGGTAGATGTCGGAATAGGCTTGCGTCTTCTCATCTGACCAGAACAGCGATGCCGTCGCGGTTGGGCCAGGATTGAAGTTGAGCGCGGTAAATGCGAAGTAGAAGCCGCCAGCGCAGAACGCGCAGGTGAGGAACGATCCTATGGTCATCACGACCGCCAGCATCAGACTGTTGGGATGGGGTGTCTGTGGCGCTGGAAAGCGTGACTCAAACTCGTCGCGCATCTCGCGCAGGCGCAACACGCGCTCATAGCGCGCCTCACGCTCCTCGCCCTGCTTCGTCTCCGGCTGCAACTCGATCTGCCGAAGCTCAGCGTCAATCTCCTTGATGCGGTTCTGCGCCTCGCGCAACTCCTCCTGAGACGCCCGCCTGCTCTTAGCGGCAGCAGACAATCGGGAGCGGTTGATATCGCGCACGCCACAACCTCCCTGCGCTACTCCCGTACGCGCACGCTGCGCGGTACGGCGCGTGCGTACTGTAGCGGTCTGGCGCGTGGTGTGTCAAGCAATATGGGACGTATTGCGCGCGCGCGCCGGGCGCCTGCCTGAGATTGTCGCCACGCCTGCTCCTGTGCTACAGTCCAGTGAGCGTTTCACCCACGCGCCTCAGCGAGACGCCCTCCGCAGTGGCGCCGCCCGTCCGTTTCCTCTGGAGGTTGTATGCCCGATCAGACCACGGCAAGCGCCACATCCACCGGTGAGCAGCAAGTAGCCCGGCGTCAGGCGCGCCTGACCATCAACGGGACAGAGCATGCGGTGAATGTGGAGACACGCGCCACGCTGCTCGACACCCTGCGCGACGACCTCGGGCTGACGGGCGCCAAGCTGGGCTGCGACATGGGCCAGTGCGGCGCTTGCACCGTCCTCATTGACGGTGAAGCGATGTATAGTTGCCTGCTGCTCGCCATCGAGCAGGAGGGGCGCGCCATTACGACCATCGAAGGGCTGGCCCCTGGGGGCGAGCTAGACCCCATCCAGAGTGCGATGATCGAACATGACGCCCTCCAGTGCGGCTTCTGCACGCCCGGCCAGGCCCTCGCGATGAAGGCGCTCTTCGACCGCACGCCGCATCCCTCTGATGAGGAGATCGATCGCGCGCTCGCTGGCAATCTCTGCCGCTGCGGCGCCTATGTCAAACTGCGCGCCGCCGCCCGCGCGCTTGCTCGCTGAGCGCCTAGACGCTCTGTTGCGCCGCGCAACCGCCGCGCGCTCGCCATCTGTCCCGTCACACGAAGCACGAAGACCGTGGAGGATCAGGAGCACATGCCGATTCGCATCGTCACCACTCATCTGGAGTTTGAGGGCCAGGTCTATGAGCAGCGCGTCGTCATGGAGGGCGACGAGCCAGCCGTCTGGGGCGCCGACGCCGCGCTGAGCATCGTCGGCAAGCCAACGCCGCGCGTGGACGGACGTGAGCGGATCACTGGCGGCGCGCAATACACCTACGATGTGCTACTGCCGGGCATGCTCACCGCCGCTGGGCTGCGGTCGCCGCTGCCGCATGCGCGCGTCACGCGGATCGATGCGTCGCGCGCCGAGGCTGCCCCTGGCGTGCGCGCCGTCTACACGCGCTTCAACACCGCCGACCTCCTCAACCCACATAACTCACACCCCCTCTTTGCCGAGGAGGTTCTCTTTCAGGGGCAGGAGGTCGCCATCGCGCTCGCTGAGACGCGCGAGCAAGCGATAGACGCGCTGCGGCTGATCGAGGTCGAGTACGAGCCGCTGCCCTTCGTCGTCGATCCCGAAGCCGCGATTGCGCCAGATGCGCCGCGTGTGCAGAGCGACCAGAGCAGCAATAGCATCTCAGATGAGTGGCCCAAGACCTACGAACGCGGCGATGTAGAGCGCGGTTTCGCAGAGGCCGATGTCATCGTCGAGACGCGCTTCACCACCGAGGCGAACCTGCACAACAGCATGGAGACGCATGGCGCCGCCGCAAGTTGGGACGGACACACGCTGACCGTGTGGAGTTCCACGCAGAACATCTTTGGCGCGCGCCAGGAGGTGGCCGCCGCGCTCAACCTCCAGCAGAATCAGGTGCACGTCATCAAGCGCTACATGGGCGGCGGCTTCGGCAGCAAGTTTGGCGCGCACAACACCGGCATTTTCGCTGCCTGGGCCGCCTACAAGCTCGGACGCCCCGTCAAATACATGCTCAGCCGCGAAGAAGAGAATCTCGCCGCTGGCAATCGCCCGCCCAGCGTGCAGACCTACAAGCTCGGCGCGAAACACGACGGGACGCTGACCGCCATCGAACTGCGCGCGGTGGGCAATATCGGCGCGCTTGGCTCCTGGTTCTCCTCAGTCGGCTTGCCCGCGAAGGAGCTGTATCTCTGCCCGAACGTGCGCTCCACCGATGTGCCTGCCCGCACGAATCTCGGCACGCAGGCGTCGTTCCGCGCGCCGGGTGTCGTCGAGGGCGTCGCCGGGCTGGATGTCGCGATGGACGACCTCGCCCGCGCGCTGAAGATGGACCCCCTGGAGCTGCGGCGCAAAAATCACGCGCCGCAATACCAGATTCTCGACAAACCCTACGCCACCAAGACGATGCTTGAAGCCTACGACCGCGCTGCAGAGCGCATTGGCTGGGCCACGCGCGACAACGACGAGCGCCGCTATCCGCGTGGACGCGATGGCGTCCTGCGGCGCGGCGTCGGCATGGCAAGCCAGCTCTGGGGCGGCGACGGCGGCCCGCCAGCGCAGGCCATCGCCAAGCTGCTGCCCGACGGCTCAGCCGTCATCCTGACCGGCACACAGGACATCGGCACCGGCACGCGCACCGTCCTGGCGCAGATCGCGGCGGAGGAGCTTGGCATTCCGCTCCGCTCAGTGCGCGTCGAACTGGGCGAGACGGAGTTCGGCGTCTTCTCGCCGCCCAGCGGTGGCAGCATGACGCTTGCATCCGTCGGCCCCGCCGTGCGCATGGCCGCCCTCGGCGCTCGCAGCGAGATGCTGGAGATCATCAGCCACCTCGCCGAGGCCCCGCTGGATGCGCTGGACGTGCGCGATGGCTCGATCCTGAATCGCGAAACCGGCAAAGAGATGGGGACGATTGGCTCCTTCCTGGGGCAGCTCGACGGCCACGAAGTGACAGCGCGCGGCATGCGCGGCCCAAACGCCGAGAATGTCGTCGTCCGCACATTTGGCGCGCAGTTCGCCGAGGTCGAGGTAGACATCGCCACGGGTGAAGTGCGCGTGCTCAAGATCGTCGCGGCTCATGACTGTGGACGGATCGTCAATCCCTTGACGTTCAGCAGCCAGATCGAAGGCGGCGTCATCCAGGGCCTGGGCATGGCGCTCTTTGAGCAGCGCATCGTGGATGAGCGGCTCGGCGTGACCGTCAACCCGAACCTGGGTGACTATAAAGTGCCGACGATTCGCGACATTCCTGAGATCGAGATTATCACCTTCGACCGCCCCAACGAAGCCGCCAATACGATTGGCGCGCTTGGCGCGGGCGAGCCGCCGATCATCCCAACGCCAGGAGCCATCGCCAACGCTGTCGCCCACGCCATCGGACGCCGCGTGACCGGCCTGCCGCTGACACCAGACCGCGTGCTGGCGCTGCTCGGTGAGCGCTAGCCACGACTATAGAGGACTATCGCCATGCGCGCTTTTGACCATAGCGTTGTTCACAGCGCCGCCGAGGCTGTCGCGGCGTTGCAGGCCGGATCAGCAGGCGGCGCCAGCATCATCGCCGGGGGCGCTGACCTGCTCTCGCTGATGAAAGCCAACATCATCGCGCCAGCCCGCATCATCGACCTGAAGCCTGCCCGCACGCTACGCGGCATCGCACTGGCGGCGGATGGCTCGGCACGGATCGGCGCGCTGACCACGCTGGCCGACATCGAACGCGACGACACGCTCGCCGAGCGACTCCCCATCCTGCGCGCCGCCGTGCGCGACGCCGCCACGCCGCAGATTCGCAATATGGCGACCGTCGGTGGCAACCTGATGCAGCGAAACCGCTGCTGGTACTTTCGCGGCCCCTACAAGTGCTGGCTGAAAGGCGGCGAGCAATGCTTCGCCCGCGATGGCCAGAACAAATATCACGCCATCTTCGACGATGGCCCGTGCGTCGCCGCGCATCCCTCCGATCTGGCGCCCGCGCTGCTCGCGCTTGACGCGCGCGCTGTGGTGGTCGGGCCGCAGGGCGAGCGCACGCTGGCCGTGGATGAATTGCTGCTGCCACCGACAGCGGAGCGCCGCCGCGAGACGACGCTCCAAGATGATGAGGTCATCACTGCCATCACCATACCAGCCCAGCAAGCAGGCGCGCACGGCGTCTATCTCAAGCTGATGGATCGCCAGGCCTGGGCGTATGCGCTGGTGAGCGCGGCGGCCCAGATCACCCTGCGCGAAGGGCGGGTCGAGCGTGCCCGCATCGTGCTCGGTGGCGTCGCCAACACGCCGCGCCGCGTCGTCGCCGCCGAGGCGATACTCGAAGGGCAGATACTCACACCAGCGCTGGCCACCCAGGCGGCAGAGCAGGCCATCGCAGGCGCCAGCCCGCTCGCGCACAACGCCTACAAGGCGCCAATGGCGCGTGAACTGGCCCGCCGCGCCATCCTCCAGGCGGCGAAGATGGACTGGTGACACTGCATCTGCGGCATACCCGTGGGGAGGAGCATGGTGAACATGAGCGACGAAGTGAAACAGCGCAAGGCCGAGCATGTGCAGGTCGCGCTGGCGCATGACATCGCCGCGCCGCAGTCAGCCTCGTGGGCCGACATCCACCTGCTTCATCAGGCGCTCCCTGAGGTAGACCGCGATGAGATTGATACCTCCACCACTTATCTCGGTCATCAGTTGCGCTATCCCATCTTCATCTCGTCGCTCACTGGCGGTCATCCTGATGTCACTATCATCAATGAACGGCTCGCCGTCATCGCGCAGGATTACGGCCTCGCGATGGGTGTCGGCAGCCAGCGTGCCGCGCTCGTGACCGCGCAACTCGCCGAAACCTACAGCGTCGCTCGCGCCAAAGCGCCAAACGCCTTCCTGATCGCTAATGTCGGCGCGCCGCAACTGATCGCGCAGCGCGACAAGCCTGCCTTCACCCTTGAGGACGCCAGAGCCGCTGTACGGATGATTGGCGCCAATGCCCTCGCCATCCATCTGAATTACCTCCAGGAGGCGGCGCAACCCGAGGGCGACCGCAACGCGCGTGGCGCGCTGGCTGGTCTGCGCGCCATCACCGCCGAGGTCGGCGTCCCTGTGATCGCGAAGGAGACGGGCGCTGGGGTAAGTTACACGATGGCGCGCAAGCTAGCGCAAGCTGGCGTCGCCGCGATCGATGTTGGCGGCGCCGGGGGCAGCAGCATGGCGGCGATGGAAGCGCAGCGTGCGCAGGATCGTGGCGACCGGCGCGCTGGCGCTATCGGCGCGCTCTTTCGCGATTGGGGTATCGTCACGCCGATCGCCGTCGTTGAGGCGCACTCGGGCGCGCCTGATCTGCCACTGACGGCGACCGGCGGTGTGCGCTCCGGGCTGGATGCAGCGCGTGCGCTGGCGCTAGGCGCGACCCTCATCGGCATGGGCTTTCCATTCCTGAAGGCTGCCGCTGAGAGTGAAGCGGCTGTCCGTGAGTTCCTCGATCAATTTCTGGCGGAGTTGCGGGTCGCCATGCAACTCACTGGCTCCGCTTCCATCACCGCGCTCCAGCGCACGCCCGTCGTCGTCACGGGCGCCACGCGCGAGTGGCTGGAGTTACGCGGCTTCGGTGAGCAGCTTCATATCATGGCGCGGCGCGGCATGGACGACCTATAATCCCCGCAAGATGCGCTGGCGCATTTCTGGCACGCTTTACGCGAATAAACCTCTATGACGCGAGCGCCGGAAACTCGTCCGTAGGATAGTAGGATTCGGCACGAAGGTTGCTGGCAAACTGTTGGGGACCCGCGTTGTTACAGGGATGGCCAACGTTTCTGACAGCGCGCGGCGCATCTCGATCTAGCAGCATCGTCGCCAGGTGGCGCGTCGCTGCGAAAGCACGGCTGTTCGGCGCCGTGGCGTCGGCAGGCTCGCACACGGATTGTCCGAGACTGCTCAGAAGGCGCAACAGTGCAAGCTGTACAGCCGTGACAACACCAGACGCCTGCAACGTTTGGTTAGCGGACAGGAGAACGAGTTATGGGGGTGCTGAGAGTTTTATCTCATCACGGAGACGACCGATTGGATTGGAACTACCCCGCCGTTCTAGTTGGCGACGAGGAGGCCCAACAGGCTATCCGCGAAGCAGAGCGCATTTTCGCAGAGCAGCGCGCCCGAGGCTCCACTGCCGTGCGGGTGACGCCGGGCAAGCCAGCCGAGCGTATTGACGCTTTTGACCCCGCCGCTCAGGAGATCGTCATGATCCCTCGAGTCGTCGGCGGCTGAGCCAGGAGTCAGCATGAAAAGCGCCAGTGTGGTTCTGCTCTTCGTCACACTGATCGCGATGATGGTCGTGATGTTCAGAATATCGGCGCTGCTTACGATGAGTCCATACTTTCGCTCACGCATCTGGCCCTGGCTGCGAACTCGGTCGTGGTGGCCCGTTCCAGCCGAGCGCACCGCAGAAGCATTGCTCCGGCGGCTGCTCGACGAGCGCGAGTATGATGCGCTGGGCTTCAATGGCTATCTCGAGGTGCCGAGCCGTGAATACCTGGGCCGGGTCTATCGTATCCCGCGCGGCCCCGGCCAGGTGCAGGTTGTCGAGCATGGCAGGGTGACAGAGCGCTTATGCGTGCAGCCAGCGGCGGTTGGCCTCCCCGAGGCCGATGTCGTGCTGATGCATAAGCTCCTGCTGGAATCCGATGAGCGACGCTACCTGCTCACGGCCAATCACTTTCCACGCGCGATCTGGTACTGAGCGTTCATTCCCCAGCATCAGGCGCAAGCGCGACGCCATCGCGCGGCGAACAGACACTCGACAAGGGGGCGCCCATCAACGGACGCCCCCTTTTCCATGCGCTACACCAGCCAGGCGCCCACTACACCTCGACCACTACTGGCAAGATCATTGGGCGGCGCTTGTTCTGCTCATAGATGAACTCGCTCAGCGTATCGCGAATCTTGTTCTTGACATAGTTCCAGTCGGCGGGGCCACCGCGTGACTGCGTGTGCTTCTGGAAGGCCTGGATGACCCTGGCGCGAGCCGCCTCCAGCAGCGCCTCTGACTCGCGCTCATAGACAAAGCCGCGTGAGATGATGTCAGGCCGCGCCAGCGGCTCGCCGGTTTCCGCGTCCACAGTCAGCGTCACCACCAGCACGCCATCACTCGAAAGCGCACGCCTGTCGCGCAGCACGATCTGCCCCACATCGCCTACCCCGGTTCCATCCACATACACATTGCCACATGGCGCGTGGTCCACAATCTTGATGTCGCCCTCAGCATTCAGCTCGATGATGTCGCCATCCTGCGCGACAATCGTACGGTTCGCCGCAACGCCCATGCTCACGGCGAGCTCGGCGTGCTGCGCGAGCATCCGATACTCGCCATGCACCGGAATGACGCAGCGCGGGCGCGTCAGCGCCAGCATCAGCTTGAGCTCTTCGCGGCTGGCGTGGCCAGAGACGTGCACCTGCGCCTTGCCCTGGTAGTAGAGCAATGCGCCCTGGCGCATCAGATTGTCAATATTGCGCGAGACAGCGCGCTCATTGCCGACGATCGGCGTGGAGCTGAGAATCACCGTATCGCCGCGCTCGATCTGCACCAGCCAGTGATCGCCATTGGCGATCTTCGTCAGCGCCGAGGTAGGTTCACCCTGGCTGCCTGTGCAGATGATGACGAGCTTGTTCGCGGGAATCTTGTTGATGTCTTCCGCCCGCGCCAGCGTTCCCACTGGCACATTCAGATAGCCCAGTTCGATAGCCATCTGCACATTGTTGACCATCGAGCGGCCCACCAGCGCCACCTGCCGCCCCTGGCGCACGGCGACATCCACGACCTGCTGCACCCGTGAGATGAGCGAGGCGAACGTCGCGACGATGATCCGCCCGGGCGCCTTGCTAAAGATATCCTCGAAGGTGTCGTTGATGACGCGCTCCGACGGCGTGTAGCCTGGACTCTCGACGCGCGTGGAGTCACCACACAGCGCCAGCACGCCCTCGTCTCCCAGGCGGGCCAGCGCGCCAATGTCGGCGCGTAACCCGTCCACAGGCGTATAGTCAAACTTGTAGTCACCCGTGTGGAGCACCGTGCCTATCGGAGTGCGCAGAGCCACCGCCACCGCATCGGGGATGCTGTGATTGATGCGGATGAAGCTCACGTCGAAAGCGCCCGCCCTGGTGTTCGTCCCCGGCGCCACCTCCACCAGCGTCGCGCGGTCGAGGATGCGCCGCTCGCGCAGCTTCACGGTAATCAGGCCAAGTGTCAGTCGCGTCGCGTAGACCGGCGGAAAGCCCAACTGTGGCAGGAGAAACGGCAACCCGCCAATGTGATCTTCATGTCCGTGGGTGATGAAGATGCCGCGAATGCGGTCCAGCTTATCTGCCAGGTAGGTGGTGTCTGGGATGACCAGGTCAACGCCGAGCATCTCATCGTCGGGGAACATCAGCCCCCCGTCCACGATCACGATATCCTCGCCGTACTGGATCACCATCATGTTCTTGCCGATCTCGCCCAGCCCACCCAGCGGGACAAATCGGAGCGTCTGCTGGCCACCCGTGCGGCCAGTTTGGCCATTTGGCCTTGTTCGTTGCGTACTCAAGAAAACTTCGTGCCTTCCTAATAAACTCAAACCTGTGCGCCGCCCAGCCTTCAGCGCGCAGTCGCGGGGCATCGGCTGCGCCCTTGCAGCCGATGCGCCTGCGACCGGCGCCCCTCACAGAGCGGCGTCACGCGCGGCCTGTTCGTCTATCTCACTCGACGTTGTCGCTTACGCGCCATCGGCGCGCACTGCGCACATCGAGAGATCGTCTCTCGTATCGTCGTCGTGTACTCTATCACCGTTGCGGCGCCCGCGTCGGCCGCATAGGGCTACGCCTGCTCGTGTTGCTCCAGAAAGAGCCGCCCCAGCAGCGTCATCGAGATGACATACTCGTCACCCACAAAGGCCATGTCCACATACCCTTCCTCCGCCATCTCGCGCAGGTCATCTGTGACCAGCAGATAGCCTTTGACCATCCGGCTGACATCGCTCTCTGGCAATGGCCCCCATTCGCGCAGCTTGCGGAGTACGGCCACCTGCATCGGCGTGCCGTCATCTATCGAGCGCATCGTGAGTCACTTCTCAATCAACAGGCTCAAGCGCCTGCGTGCTAGTGGAGCGCAAAATCACTCGCCCCGGCGATTAGCGTCGTCGGCGTTTTGCCCTGGGCAATGACAATGTTGGCGCTGGTCCGCGTCACATCAGAAGCGTCAGTCGTGGTCGAGACCACGTTCGTCGCCGCCACAGATCCGCCAGAAAGCCAGACAGGCGCATATGGCGAGGTGACTGCGATTGATCCACTCTGCCCACTCAGATAGAGCGCGGCGCCCTGATACGCGACGGCGGAGCCTGCCCCCAAGCTGATCTGCGGATGGGCGGCCAGCGGCTGCGCGGTCACAGCGGTGAGCGGCGTCGAGTCGCAATTGCCACCATAGATGTAGGTCGTCGCACAGACCGTGAGCGCCACCGAGCCATGCTGTGTATCTACATTGCCTACCTGCTCAAACACCAACGTCGAATCGTTGACCTGCCATGCGCCCGCGACAGTGTCGCTCTGAGCGCCCTGATAGACGTTGCCCAGCGACGTAATCTGCGACGCATAGAGCGCATCGCCGTTGAGCGTAGTCGCGATCTGCTCATCGCGCGTCACCTGATCGAGGCCAAAGTCATTGACGATGGACGACAGGCTGAGCGAGTTCAATGTCGCGGTCCCGATGACGCCGGTCGCGCCCAGATTCGACAGGTTCATGCAGGTGTAATAGAGGGTCGTCCCGACCACCTGCACATCACCATAGGCGCGCGGTTGCCCGCAATTGTAGTCTTGCTGTTCCGTCGCGGTGGCGCGCAATTGCCAGCTACGCCAGCCGTTCGGGTCGCTGATGTCGTAGGCGCTGATGCCGTTGCCTCCACCAGAGATCAGCCAATCGTCGTTGAGCCAGCTATACGCATGCCCAAAGACGCTGCCCGTCGCCGCTGTTGTATAGACCGGGCAGGTTGCGCCTGAAGTCGTCAGACAGGTAGCAAGATTCACATAGTAGATCGGCCCCGCGCCACGGGTCGGCTGATTGGGCGAGAAATTCTCTACCAATGCGAACGCGAGCGAATTGCCGCTAGGCGACCAGACCAGCGGCCCCCACATGATCGTCGCGCCATTAGAGAGCGAGAGCCGCGTCACCTGCACAGCGCCGCTCGCGCCCTTCACATGCGCCCACACCTGGTTATCATAGACAAACGCATACTCGCCATCAGGCCCGTTCGCGGCGATCTTTGGCGGCTGCGCGGGATTATCCGCTGTAGAACCCTGGAGGCCCAGCGTGATATTGATACCGCTGGACCCACCTGACGCGCTGCACCCTGCCATGAGGATCATCGCTATGAGCGCCAGCAGCAGCGCCATCCCACGGGCCAGACCCGCGCCCGGCCAACGCCCGAAAGGACGCCGCATGCGCGCCTGACTCCTCATGATACGCTCCTTGACGGATGATCTTCATCGCGCGCGTTCGGCGCGCGGTCGCCTGTCGTAGCGGCGCGCTGACTCGCCGGCGTCGTCTGCGCCGGGCGCACACAGAGGCTCGCGACACCCTGGCGATCTTCTGGCTGACAACGCCAGCCAGCCAGCCCGAGCGCCTGCCTCAGCGGCGCATCCGACGGCAGCAGCGCCCACTGAATATCATCCTGGGCCAGCAGGCGATCCCAGCCCGGCGCGACATCGGTGATCGTGATGTAGTCGGCCAGGAACTGCCTGCTATAGACATCTGACCGACTATCAATGAACACATGATACTCCGGCAGAGCCTCATCCAGATAGCCGCCCCACTCATACGGATTGTAGCCACGCCCGGCGGGCAACCCCTCGACGCGCAGCCGCTGCGCCGCCGCCACCGGGAAGGCGCGCGCGTTCCACTGCGCCTGCAACAGTGGCGCCGCCTGCCCCGGAGCGCGACCACCGTTCAGCACCAGCAGCGCCACCACAGCGACCGCCAGCGTCGGCCAGACCCCTCGCCCCACCAGCCGCTCGACCTGCGCCGCTCGCCGTGACGCCGCGCCCAGCTCCTGCCAGATACGCCGCAGCCAGCCGAGAAACCGCGCCCGCCAATCGGCGCCGGGCGGCGCTGGCTCATCGGCAGTCGTCGGGGCCAGCCCAGGCGTCAGCGCATCGACGAGATAAGGCAAGCAGACCAGCGGCCACAGCGGGACGAATCGCACATAGAGAAAGCCCAGTGTCGTCCAGATGCTACAGATCACCAGCGCCAATGGCTCGATGCGCCGACCGCCACGCGCCGCGAGCAGCCACACGCCCACCAGCCCAAAGACCAGCGCCAGATAGGCCCACAGCGCGGCGAGATGGAAGTCAGGCGACTGGTACTCCTGCGTATAACGGGCGATCAGCGGATTGAACGTGAACGTGAGCAGGTGACGCCAGTAGCCAACGCCCCAGGGATTGAGCAAGGTCGCCAGCAGCGATCCGCCAAGCGCCAGCCCGAGCCCCAGTGGGCTGGCCCGTCGTCGTGCGGGTGGCGTCAGCCAGGCCAGCGCCAGCGCCGCGCCCAGCAGCGCCACGCCAGCCAGCCAGCCCGCATGCACATTGACCCACAACGCCGTCGCCAGCGGAAATAGCCAGAGACGCCAGCGTGCGCCTGTGCGCCAGTAGCGCCAGAGCCATTCCGCCCAGCAGAGTGTAAACAGCAGCGAGAATACCTGCGCGCGCGCGGTCCAGGCCATCGCCACGAGCGGCGCGCCCAGCAGCGTCAGCGCCACCGCTGTCAGCGGCGAGGCGCCATGCCGCCGCAGCACGCTATACAATCCTAGCAGGGTCGCCGCCATCAAGATCGAGGTGAACGAGACGACGCCATTCAGCCCACCCACGCGGTACGCCAGCGCGTACATCACCTGCGCCAGCCACTCCCACTGCACCGACGGCTGCCCCAGCATGCCGCTCAGGAATGGCTCCGTGCGCGGCAGGCCATGTTCGAGTGTGATTGTACCCAGCGCGATATTCCAGCCCGCATCGCCATCCACACCAAGGATGCGCCCCTGGAGGCCAAGCAGTCCGACGAGGAGCGCGCAGACGAACACCACATCGCCGAGCGATGGCAGCAGCCACGCGACGACCCGATCCGCGCGTGTCATCTCGCCCGGCGTCTCAGGCGCGTCCGCCGTCAGCGTCTGCCGACTCATACACACTCCGTCCTCGTCTCACCCGGCGTCATCTCGCGCGGCTATGCCCGCTGAGGGAAACACATCAGATGTGGTGATCTCTGGCAATCTCACTAGCTATGACGGTTGAAGGCGCCATCGGGCATGACCCCATCAGTGGCGCCGCTCCGACGTGGCCGCGCCAGCTGGCGCGGCCACGAGCGCGCGCGGCATAATCCAGAGTGGGAGAAGTCCTGGCGAACATTCGCCATTGGTGGGCAAGCGCCCATACAGGAGTCAGCAAAATATGGGCATTTCACGACTATTCGGGCGAAACACCGATCCAGCGGCGGACGAGAAGCTCCCCGATGGCTCGCCACGCCTTCCTCCCGGCCAGACACTCACCCACAAATGGCCTATTCTCACCTATGAGACTACGCCCACCTTCGATCCAGCCAGCTATCGCTTCCGAATCTGGGGCGCCGTCGAGGAGCCAATGGACCTGAGCTGGGATGAACTCCAGGCGCTGCCGCGTGTGCGGTTGACCGCCGACTTCCATTGTGTCACGACATGGAGCCGTTTCGACAACGCATGGGAGGGTGTCGCTATCCGCGAGCTACTCGCGCGTGTCAAGCCGAAGCCCGAAGCGCAGTTTGTCACGGCCCACTCCTGGACCGGCTACACGACCAATATGCCACTCACCGACCTCGATGATGATGACACGCTCGTCGCCTTCAAGCACGACGGCGCCGAGATCGAGCGTGAGCATGGCGGCCCGGTGCGGCTCATCGTGCCGAAGCTCTACGCCTACAAGAGCGCCAAGTGGCTCAGCGGCCTGGAGTTCATGGAGAAAGATCGCCCCGGCTTCTGGGAGGTCAAAGGCTACCACAACCACGCAGACCCCTGGACCGAAGAGCGCTTCTGGTAGCGCCAACCATAAGAAACCGCCAGTGTAGCTCTCGTTCTACACTGGCGGTTTCGCATTCCATATCACCCGGTGGCGCTCTAGCTGGCGCGCCGCATCCGCTGATAGTCGGCGCTGAGCTGCGTGATGAACTGCCGCGCCTGGGCATAGCTCAGCGCGCTCTCCGGCTCAGCCCGTCGCAGCGCCTCGCAGAGCTTGCGAATGCTCACCATCTGCTGCTCGGTAGCGGCTGGCTCCTCGCCGACGCCGCGCTCATCCTCGCGCGCCACTTCAGCGGCTGGCTCCTGCACGGGCGCCTCCTCCTGCACGGGCGCCTCGCGGATAACGTTCTGCCGCCGTGGCGCGACCGAGGCGGCAGCGGTCGCGCCGTTGCGCCGCGTCGTCATCGGACGCCGCTCCACTGGCGCATCAACCACACGCTCACCCTCATCCATCTCTGGCGCGAATGCGGTGCCATAGCCCAGGCCCAACAGTGCCCGCCCTAGCGACTTCGTGCTGGCTTTCTCGATATAGTCGGTGAAGTCTTTCGCCGCCTCAGACCCATACATCACGCTCTCGTTGCCCAGCACATCGCGAGCGACTGTCTTGAAGTGCGCCCAGCCTGCTTCGCGATCAAGCTCAACCAGGTCGGTCCGCACTACATATGGCTCACGCGCCAGTCCAGCGGCGATCAGAGCACGCTGGTCGCGAATGAACCACAGCAGGCGCGTCTGCACATTCAGGTAGTCGCGCCCTTTCAGATTCATCAGATGGTCATTCGGGTCGAAGTCCGATGCGATCATCCAGTTCGAGGGAAAACTTTGCCTCGACCCGCCCTCATGCAGGCCATCGCGGCGCTGGGCCGCGATCTGGCTCGTCTGTTCCACGATTTCACTCCTCCAGAGAGCCTGTTTGCCAGGCGTTGTGATGACGAGGCGTAGTGTGCCTTCGCTCATCACTCCATTCCGTATCCCAACCACCTAAACGGCAATTCACACGCCTCGAACTGGAACATATGTTTCACTGCCAACCATAGCATATTGCGCGCCTATTGGCAAGCATTGCGCAGGGTGCGACACTATGCTATGAGTGAGTTACACGACGTCCGCGCACGAGCGGAACAGCGCCCGCAACACACGCCGCCCGTCGCGCCTGGTGACAGGGAGCGGCGGTCGCTCGTCGTAGTGTTGGGCGCAAGCGCAGCGCGCCGCCGCCGGGCCTCGTCGCCGCGACGCGGCAGAGCATATACAGACCTGGCGCAGTGTGGCGTCAGTCGAGGAGGAAGGCAGACATGGCGACCAAAATCACCATGCCCCAGCTTGGCGAATCAGTCGCCGAGGGGACCGTCGGGCGCTGGTTGAAGCAGGAAGGCGACACCGTCAAGCGCGATGAGTCGCTTGTCGAGATCATCACCGATAAAGTGACCGCCGAGCTTCCCTCGCCTGTCTCTGGTCGATTGGTCAAGATACTGGTCGGCGAAGATCAGACCGTCAAGGTCGGCGTGGAGATCGCAGAGATCGAAGAGACCGGCGCGGCTGCCACTGGCGGCGCAGGCGGTCAGGCCAGCGCCGGATCAGCGGTGAGCGCAAGTGGCGGCTCAGCAGGCGGCGCTTCGCCCTCCTATCAGGCGAGCGCGGCGAATGGGGCAACGAATGGCGCGCTGGCGAGCGTCGCAGCGCGTCCGGCGGCATCCACTGCCGCTACCGCCGTTCGCACGAGTGAGTCGCCAGAGCGCGTCTCGCCACTCGCCCGACGCATGGCGCAAGAGCACAACATCGACCTCAATCAGATTCAGGGGACAGGTGAAGCGGGTCGCGTCCGCAAGGAAGATATCCTTGCCCACCTGGCCGAGCGCGGCTACGGCGCCTCGGCGCCCATCACGTTTGCCGCGTCCACCGCGACAGCCACCGCTATCGCGCCAGCCCAGCCGCCCGCGCCGCCAGTGGCATTTACGGGCGAAGACGAGATCATCACGCCATCGCCCGCGCGCCGCGCCATCGCCGAGCACATGGTGCGCAGCAAGCGCACCTCGCCGCATGCGACCACGCTCGTCGAGGTGGATATGACCACCCTGGCGCGCTGGCTGGAACGCAACAAGGATGAATTCAAGCGGCGCGAGGGCGTTGGCGTCTCGTATCAGGCATTCGCCATCAAAGCGGTCGCCGAGACGCTGAAAGAGCAGCCGTATCTCAACGCCTCGTGGACTGAGGATAACAAGGTCGTGCTGCGCAAGCAGATCAACATCGGCGTCTCCATCGCGCTGGAGAACAACCTCGTCGTTCCCGTCATTCGCAACGCCGATACGCTCAATCTGGTTGGCATCGCCCGCGCCGTGGCCGATCTGGTCAGCCGCGCCCGCGCCAATCGGCTCATGCCAGCGGATCTGCAAGGGGCGACGTTCACCGTCAACAATCCTGGCGTCTTCGGCACGCTCATCTCCATGGCGATCATCAATCAGCCCAACGCGGGCATCCTGACGATGGACGCGGTCGTCAAGCGACCTGTGGTGATAGATGACGCCATCGCGATCCGCCAGATGATGTACATGTCGTTGTCCTTCGACCACCGCGTGCTCGATGGGCTGACTGCCGCTCGCTTCCTCGTGGCGATCAAGCGCCGCCTGGAGACCTGGACGCCAGAGAACGACCTGTAGGCGCCGCGCCGATTCCCCCAGACACGCAACAAGCCCGCTGGTCAAAGCGCCAGCGGGCTTCTCGTGCCGGGGTCTGAAAATAGCAGATGATGGATACCGCCAAAATAGCGGGTAAGCGGTACGTCGTTGTACGCCTGCGCCTGCTTCAACCTAGCTAGCGATAGCCGTCTCTCGCTCCTCACGACCGGCGCCAATCACCGCCCGGAGCAACTCGAAATCGCGAGTAGCCATATCTTGCTGATGCCACTCATAGGTCTTGCGGAATGGGAGCGAGAAATCTGGATGACGCGCCTCGACATAGAAGCCCGCGCCTGTTCGGCCCAGATGCACTTCCGCTCCGGTTTGAGTGTTCGCGAAATGAAGCATTACAACTCACTTCCCTCGACGATACGTACTTCGCGTGAGGGGGCCGATGTTAACAGCACATGCCCACCGCCACTACACAGTATACCGCATCTGTGAAGTCCTCATACGCCGTAATCTGGCCACTTGCCCCAGGTGGCTGCGCATTTTTCCCAGGTGACAAGCGGCTTCGCGCCGCTCATACAGCGCAAGCGCACCGGCCGTTCTGTGCTATACTACCCTCCGAAACTCCAGTGAAAGAGGTACTAGCACACATGGCCATACCGCAGCCGATTCCGGCCCCAGACAATCAGCGCATCCTCGTGTGCGTCGCCTGGCCCTACGCCAAGACCAGCACACACGTCGGCCAGATTGTCGGCTCATTCCTTCCCGGCGACATCTTCGCCCGCTATCACCGGCTCGCTGGGCATGAAGTGCTGATGGTTTCTGGCAGCGACGCGCATGGCACACCGATCACGGTTGACGCCGACAAAGAGGGCATCTCGCCCGGCGAGCTGGCTGCGCGCTACCATGCGCAGATTGTGGCCGTGCTAGATAGCCTTGGCATCTCGTTTGACCTCTACACGATCACCACTACTGAGAACCACTATGCTGTCACACAGGATGTCTTTCTGCGGCTCATGGAGCATGGCTACATCTTCAAGGACACCATGGAGTCTCCCTACTGTCCGACCGATCGCCGCTACCTGCCCGACCGCTACATCCTGGGGACCTGCCCATACTGCGGCTTCACCGACGCGCGCGGCGACCAGTGCGACAACTGCGGGCGCACGCTCGACCCTATCCAGTTGATCGACCCACGCTGTCGCATCTGTGGCAGTCTGACGAGCAAGATCGAGATTCGCGAGACGGAGCATTTCTTCCTCGATCTGCCGAAATTCTCGGAGCCGCTGGGCGCCTGGCTGGAGAGCAACCGCGACCATTGGCGCCCCAACGTGACCAATTTCGCGCTCAACTGGATCAAAGAGGGATTGCGCCCGCGCGCCATCACGCGCGACCTCGACTGGGGCGTGCCGATTCCGCTGCCTGGCTACGACGGCAAGCGCATCTATGTCTGGTTCGATGCCGTGATCGGCTATCTCTCCGCCAGCAAAGAGTGGGCGCAGCGCATCGGTGAGCCGGACGCCTGGAAGCGTTGGTGGGAGCTTGGCACAGACGGCCAGGAGCCAGCGCGCGGCTATTATTTCATCGGCAAAGACAACATCCCATTCCACACCATCTTCTGGCCAGCGATGCTCATGGGCTATGGTCAGCTCGCGCTCCCCTATGACGTGCCGGCCAATGAGTTTATGCAGATGGGCGGCCAGAAAGCGTCGAGCAGCCGGGGAAATGTCATATGGACTCAGGATGTGCTCGATCAGTATGGCGCTGACCCGCTGCGCTATTACCTGGCCGCCTCCATGCCCGAAGCGCGCGACACTGAGTTCACCTACGATGAGCTGGTCCGTCGCAACAACGATGAACTGGTGGCCGCCTACGGCAACGCCGCGCATCGCGTGCTGACCTTCGCCCAGCGCTACTTCGAGGGCAAGATTCCTGAGCCTGGCGCGCTGACACCAGCCGATGAGGCGATGCTCGCGACCGTCGAGCGCGGCTTCAGCGCAGTGGCGACGGCTATCGAGGCGGTGCGCCTGCGCGATGGGCTGAACGAAGCGATGGCCGTCGCGCGCGCGACCAACCGCTACCTCGACGAGCAGGCGCCGTGGAAGTCGATCAAGACCGACCGCGCCGCAGCCGCACGCGCTGTCTGGACGACGCTCCAGGCGCTCAACGGACTGAAACTGCTCTTCGCGCCATATACGCCATTCTCCTCGCAGAAGCTGCACACACTGCTCGGCTTCGACGGCGCGGTGACGGCGTGTGGCTGGGCGGCGACGCGCGCGCCTGCCGGTCAGACATTGCCGCCGCCAACGCCACTCTTCGCGAAGTTTGACGCGCCCGCCAGTGAAACGGTGATCGCAGGCTAGCGCGTCCGCCGTCGGCGTGGGGGCTGCCGCTGGATGTGTTGCGGGGAAGCGCCGCGAGCAGTGATTTCGTGTCAGAAGATAGCGAACCTGCCCTGGCAGCGCGTATCATCGTAGCAGAGAAGGCGAGGCGACGCGACTCAGGCGTGGGATGTCTGCCCGGAAGCCCGTTCACCGCCGCGCCACAGATGTGCCATCGTCGCTAGTGAGAGCGCAACGCAAAGGGGAAAGCAGAGCATGCGACGCATCGCAATTCTGGCTGAAGGCAGTTTTGGGCCGTTCTCCGCAAAGACTGCCGTCGGGGTCATGCGCTATAGCCCTGATACCGTTGTCGCCGTCATAGATAGCGAGCGTGCTGGCCAGACCGCCGACCAGGTGCTCGGCGGCGACCTGGGCGTGGGTGTTGCCGTCGTAGCCGATATGGCGGCGGCGCTCGACTACCAGCCCGACACGCTGCTCATCGGCATCGCCCCTATCGGTGGCAAGCTGCCCACGGAATGGCGGCCCGGCATTCTGCGCGCGCTTGAGGCCGGGCTGACCGTCGTGAGTGGGCTGCACGTCTTTCTCGGCGACGATCCAGAACTTGCCCAGGCGGCCAGGACCCACAACGGCGCCATCTGGGATGTTCGCCGACCGCCCGACGCCCTCGCGCAGCGCATCCGCGAGGGGCTGCCTCATCGCGCGGGCAGCCACACCGTCTACTTCTGCGGCACCGATTGCAACGTCGGCAAGATGACCGCTTCGTTCGAGCTATGGCGCGAGGCGCAACGCCGTGGCCTCTCCGCTGGCTTCGCCGCCACCGGTCAGACCGGCATCATGATCTCCGGCGAGGGCATTCCCGCCGACCGCTTCATCAGCGACTTCCTCTCCGGCGGGGTCGAAGCGATGACGGTAGACTTTGCCGAGCGCTATGACTGGGTGTTCGTCGAGGGGCAGGGATCGCTGATGCATCCGGCCTACTCCGCCGTGACGCTGGGGCTGGTGCACGGCTGCGCGCCGGACCTGATGGTACTCTGCCACCAGCCGGGGCGCACTGTCGTTCACGGATACGAGCAGACGCCGGTTCCCTCGCTCGCGGCGTCACGCGAGATCTACGAGACCGCCGCTGGCTGGCTCAAACCCGCGCCTGTCGTCGCCATCGCGCTCAACACCTACCTCATGCCCGACGATGAGGCGCAAGCGGCTATCGAAGCAGCCCAGCGCGAGACAGGCCTGCCCACCAGCGATCCGGTGCGCCACGGCGCAGGGGCGCTGCTCGACACGCTGCTCGCCCACAGCGACCGCCACGCCTGAGTCTGCGCCGTGGCAATGCCCACAAGCGCAGCAGTTACCGACACACTCACATCATTTAGCGACCACGCGGAGACGCACATCATGGACCTGACCGCTCATACACTCGACCTGACGCTGACCACCCCATTTCGCATCTCGCGCAGCGTGCAGACGCTCGCGCATAACGTGCTGACGCGCATCGACGCCGACGGCGTTGAGGGCATCGGCGAGGCTGCTCCATCCGGCTTCTATGGCGAGCGCCGCGAGAGTGTCTTCATGGCGCTTAGCGATTTCGCCGAGCGAATCGAGCTGGATTCCGGCCTGATCGAAGACATCGTGACGGCGATGGACCGGCGGCTACATGCCAACGCGGCGGCCAAAGCCTCGGTGGACATGGCGCTCTATGATCTGCTTGGCAAACGGCTCGGCGCGCCCGTCTATCAATTGCTGGGGCTGAATCCTGAGCGAACGCCGCTGACCTCGTTCACCATCGGCATAGACGAGCCAGCGGTGATGGCGCGCAAAGCCGCTGAGGCCGCCAAACAGTATCCTGTCCTCAAGATCAAAGTAGGGACTGGCCACGATCTCGAGATCGTGCGGGCCATTCGCGAGGCGACCGATGCGACCCTGCGCGTGGACGCCAACGCCGCCTGGACACCCAAAGAGGCGATTCGCGTCATCCGCGAGCTAGAGCCATACAACATCGAGTTTGTCGAGCAGCCGTTGCCGCCGACTGATCTGGCGGGCCTGCGCTTCGTGCGCGAGCATGTGACGCTGCCCATCATCGCCGACGAAAGTTGCGTCATCGAGAGTGACATCCCGCAGTTGGTCGGCGTCGTGGATGGCATCAATATCAAGCTGATGAAGTGCGGCGGCATTCACCACGCGCTACGGATGATTCACACGGCGCGCGCGCACCATCTGAAGGTGATGCTCGGTTGCATGATCGAAAGCTCGCTGGCCATCACCGCCGCCGCGCACCTCAGCCCACTGGTAGACTACGCCGACCTCGACGGCAATCTGCTCGTCAGCGATGACCCCTGGGAGGGTGTGCGCGTGGAGCAGGGCAAGCTCATCCTGCCAGATCGCGCAGGCCTGGGCGTGCGACCACGCGACCAGGAGGCCAAGCGGCAGGCGCTGGCGAGCGCAGCCTCATCGGCTCGGCATGCGCGCGGCGCCCCACGACCCACCGCCGATGACGAGGAGGAGTAGCCACGTGGAGTTGAGCTTCGACGATGCGCTGACGCTGCTGCGCGACCACAACACCAATGACAGCCTCGTGCGCCACGGCATCGCCGTGAGTGACGCGATGGCCGCCTACGCACGCAAGTTCGGCGAAGATGAGACGAAGTGGCGTATCGCTGGCCTGCTTCACGATGTTGACTATGAGGAGCATCCCACGATTGAAGAACACGGGCTGGTTGGCGCTCAATGGCTGGCCGAGCGCAACTATCCTGACGACATCGTACATGCCGTGCAGGCGCATAACGACTTCCACGGCATCGCTAGAGACACACTGTTGGCGCGAGCGGTCTTCGCCTGCGATGAGCTGACCGGACTGATTACCGCCGCCGCGCTCGTGCGTCCCGACAAGAGCATTCACGGGCTGGAGACGGCGTCCGTGCGCAAAAAGATGCGCGACAAAGCCTTTGCGCGCGGCGTGAATCGCGATGACATCATCAAAGGCGCTCAGGAGCTTGGCGTCGATCTGGACGAACACATCACCTTCGTCATCGCCGCGATGGCCGACGACGCCGAACGCCTCCACCTCGCGGGAACTGGCGTATGACTACTTCTCTGCTGTCCTCGCGCCTGCTGAGAAGTCGATCAGGGGCGAGCGCAGCCTGAGGCGAATACGCTTTCCGCCCAGCCGAAAGGATTCTTTCGCGCATGATGCCCGAAAAACCAGACAAGCGCTACCTCGCCACGCAGCAATACCGCGACGCGAGCAACCTGAACGCTCGCGCCGCGCTGCATCGTCGCTTCGGAATCAATCCCTACCCCTGGTTCCGCTGGGTCTTTGATCAGATCCTCTCCGTCGCGCCAGCCGCCGCACAAGTATTAGAGGTTGGCGGGGGGCCTGCGGGCCTCTGGCGCGAGAATCTGGATCGCCTGCCCGTCGAATGGCATGTGACGTTGACGGACCTCTCGGCAGGCATGGTAGCGGAACAGCGCGCGACGCTCGGCGGGCCAGCTTTCGACTTCACCGTCGCCGACGTGGAGGAGCTGCCCTTCGCCGATGACGCCTTCGATCTCGTCATTGCCAACCACATGCTCTACCACGTCCCCAATCGGCCCAAAGCGTTCGCCGAGATACGGCGGGCGCTGCGACCTGGCGGCGCGCTGATCGCAGCGACAAATGGCCGTGACAACATGCGCGCGCTGGATAGCCTGGCGCTCGCCGTGGCGCCAGACGCCGCTACAGCCGAGTGGAAGGCGAGTTTCCGCCATCCCTTTACCCTGGAGAACGGCGTCGATCAACTCAAACCATTTTTCGATCCCATCGAGATGCGCTCTTTCACCGACGGCCTCGATGTCACCGAGGTTGAGCCGCTGGTGGCATATATCCTCTCGATTGACGCGCCTGGTTTCCGCGAACCCGCGACGGTCGCCGCATTCGATGCGCGGGCGCGCGAGCTAATGGCGCAACATGGCGGCGTGTTCCACATTGACAAGAGCGTCGGCTTGTTTGTCGCGCGCCGCCCCATCTAGCGCGACTCAGCAGCTTGCCTCATCTCCCTCTCAGCTTCATCTTAACATCGCCCGCTATGCTCCGGGCAGCGATGAGTCGCGCGAATTGGGAGAGATGAGGATGCCCGCCCATGAGTCAAAACGACGCGCTCACCTTGCTTGCGCTCACGCTCGGCGCATTCTTGATGCCGCTGCTTGCCGAGCGCATCGGCTGGTTTAGCGCGCCCTGCGAGATGCTCTACGGCTTTGCTGTCGCCAATCTGCTTCCAGGCATGCGCTTCAACGGGCAGTTCATCAGCACCCTCAGCGAATTTGGCTTCCTGCTGCTGCTCTTCCTCGCCGGGCTTGAGATTGACTTCGACCTGCTGCGGCATGAGGGCGCGCGCTCGCTCTTCAGCGCCGCATTCGCCGCAGTAGGCATACAGGCAGGGGCGATGGGGCTGGCGCTGTTCCTGCGCCTGCCCATCATCTATGCGCTGCTGATCGGGGCGCTCTCGGTGACGCTGCTCATGGCGATCTTGCATGAGCTTGGCCTTGTGCGTCAGCCATTCGGCCAACGGCTGCTCATCGTCGGCGCGCTGGGGGAGTTTATCTCCATCGTCGGCGTGACCTCCTACGACCTGATCTATCGCTACGGCATCGACTGGCAACTGGCGATTGCCGCTGCCAAGCTGTTGGCGCTGCTCATCCTCGGCTACATCGGTTTGCGTGGGCTGCTTGCCCTCGCCAATACACGCTCGCACGCTATGCGCCGCCTCTTTGCGCTGCGTGACACCTCAGAGCTTGGCGTGCGCGCCGCGCTGGCGCTCATGCTCTGTTTCGCCGCCGCAGCGGTTATCCTGCGCGTTGAGGCGATCCTCGCGACCTTCATCGCCGGGGCCATCTGCAGCTTCGCCTTCCGTGGTCACAATTACGTGACCGAAAAGCTCACGACAATGGGGCAAGGCTTCTTCCTGCCAATCTTCTTCATCACCGTTGGCGCGCAGGTGCATTTCATGGACCTGCTCTCACCAGCCGCGCTCACGCTGCTGTGCGCCCTGACGGTCGGGCTGTTCGGCGTGCGCCTGGCCGCGATGCCGTTGCTGCGTCTGGCAGGGGTCAGTTGGCGGCAGCTCCTGCCCGCCGCGCTGATGCTCTCGGCGCCACTCTCGCTCATGGTGGCCATCGCGCAGGTTGGTGTGCGCCTGGGCGCGCTCAACAGCGCCACGGTGTCAGCGGCGCTAGGCGCGAGCATCGTCTCGTCAACGCTGTACCCGTTGCTGGCGCGCCCGTTCCTCGTCAAGCTGACGCGCGGCTACTCGGCGCATACGACGCCACTCTCCCTGCCGCTCGATCTGCCCACGCTGGAGACATCCGCGCTCGATGAGGCGACAGCGTAACCAGCAGCGCCCTACCGGCTTCCAGGCAGGCGCCGCGCTTGACACGTCTATTGCCAAAGCAGTGCTGCGCGGGCCACTATATATGCGAGTCGAACTTGTGCCAGTACCGGAGTGTGACCTATGAGAGCCTCAGCCTCACTGAAGAACCAGCCGCAGCCACCAAAGCCGAACTTCAGCACTGATCCGCTCGACCCTGCGATGGAGGGGCGCCGCCTCTTCGCCGAATTGATCGGGACATTTCTGCTGACGCTGGTCGCGGCAGGGCCTGCCGTCATTAGCGTTGCTACCGGCGACAAGATTAGCCAGCCAGCCGCAGTCACCGCGCCAGCCCTGCTGGTCATGGCGCTGATCTACACCATAGGTGATGTCTCTGGCGCTCATATCAACCCGGTCGTCACACTGGCCTTCGCCATTCGCAGTGATTTTCCCTGGAAGCGTGTCCCAGGGTACATGGTGAGCCAGTTCCTCGGCGCCATCGCTGCGGCGGTGCTGCTTCGACTGCTCTTTGGCAATGTTGGCGACCTCGGCGCGACACTGCCTAATCCCAGCACAGGCGTATTCGTCGCCCTCATCATGGAGATCGTGCTCACCTACCTGCTCGTCACCGTCATCCTCGGCACGGCGCATGAGACACGTCTGGTCGGTCACAACGCCGCCCTCGCCGTCGGCGGGACCATCGCGCTGGCTGGCCTCTTCGCCAGCCCGGTCAGCGGTTCCTCGATGAATCCCGCGCGCTCGTTTGGGCCTGCGCTCGTCAGTGGCAACCTGGGCAGCGTGTGGATCTACTTCGTGGGGCCGCTGATCGGCGCGCTGCTCGCCACCGGCATCGCCTGGGCGCTGCACGGCCCCACCACCGCTGAAGCGCGCAAAGCCGCTGGCGGCTCATGAGCCAGGGAGCGACTGCGCAGACGCCAGGCGACGCGACCTGCGCGGTGTTCTTCAGCGGTGGCAAGGACTCTATGCTCGCGCTCGACCGCAGCGTGCGGCAGGGGCGGCGCATCGCCACGCTGGTGACACTCTACGACGCGGCGAGCCAGCGGGTGCGCTTTCACGGCACGCCGGTCGCCGTCATGCGCGCCCAGGCCCAATCGCTGGGGCTGCCAATGGCGCTCTACCCCACGACGCCAACCACATTCGAGACAACCTTGCTCACCGCGCTCGCCGACCTGCGCAGCCAGGGCGTGACCGCGCTGATCTTCGGCGACATCCACCTGGCAGACGTACGCGCGTGGTACGAGGAGCGCGTGCGCGCTGCTGGCCTCGACCACATCGAGCCGCTCTGGGGCGAAGACCCAGCGCGACTTGCGGCGGAGGTCATCGAGCGGGGCTACGAAGCCATCATCACCTGCATAGAAGTTGCGACCGCGCAGGCGGACTGGCTTGGGCGACCACTCAGCGCCCCATTGCTCGAGGCATTTGCAGCGCAGGGCATCGATATCTGTGGCGAGCGCGGCGAATATCACACCTTCGTCGTCAACGGTCCACTCTTTCAATCGCGCGCGCCAATCGCTCTGGGCGCCACGCATGAGGAGGCGGGGTTCCGCCAGATAGATACAGTCCTCACGCCGCGCGAGGCCAGTGATCACACCGCGTAGCTGCGCCCACGCCAGGGAACGGTCTCGCCGCGTAGCTTGCGCCAGAGCGACCGCGCCATGATGCCCGCGAAAACGACGCCGCCGAGGGGATGAGTCCAGCCGTAGCGCAGCGGGATAGCCAGCATGTGGTCGAGATAGGCGCGGTAGCCCAGCGTTACGGCGACCGGCGCAGCCGCCGCCAGCGTCATGCGCCGGTCGCGCCGCAGCAGGCCGCGCGCCAGCAAGGCGAATGGCGCCACCGTGATCAACAGCAGCCCAGGCGCCATCAGCGCGAAGGTCAACACACCGCCGCGCGAGCCGATCACAGCATTCTTGCCCCAGCCATTCCAGTGCTCGGCCAACGACTGATACATGCGGGTCGTCACCAGTCCGCGCCCATCCACAAAGAGCAGCCGCCCGCCAGAACGCTTGACGACACGCGCCAGCGCCAGGTCGTCGACAACCGTCGCCCGCAATTCAGCGGTGTCATAGCCGCCCAGCCGCTCATAGGTCGCCTGTCGAATCAGCAGAAACTGCCCGTTGGCGATGGCGACCCGGCTGCGCGCATTGTTCACCAGCACAGGCGGATACATGAACGAGATGCCCATAAATGCGATGGGCATCAGCACACGATTCCAGAAGTCGGGAAGCTCCTGTGTCGTGCCGATGGTAAACAGGTCGGCGCCCTCGTTGATGGCGCGCGTCACAGCCGAACGAAGCGCGCTGGGCGTATGGTAGGTATCAGCGTCGGTGAATAGCAGCCATTCGCCCGACGCCACCTGCGTCCCCACATGCAGCGCATGCGGCTTCCCCGCCCAGCCCTGCGGCAACCGCGCCACGCGCGCCACCCGCAGCCGCTGGCGCCCCGCTGGCGTCTGGCGCAACTGCTCCAGCAGGGCAGGCGTGGCATCGGTCGAGCCGTCGTCCACGACAATGACCTCAAAGTTCGCGTAGTCCTGCGCCAGCAACGACTCGACGCAGCGGCGAATGTTGCGCTCCTCGTCGCGCGCTGGAACGATCACGCTCACTCGCGGCGGCAGCTCCGCGCCAGGCGCCAGAGCTGCTCGTCTCACCGGCAAAGGTGTGAGCGGGGCCGCGCTACGCGCATCAGCCAGGCTTCGCGCCAACGCCATGAGATAGAATCCCGTGACACCTACCGAAAGGCTCCAGAGGCCCACTGTGGCGAGGCGATTAGGCCGGCGACGCGATTGCTGAGTACGAGGACTGTTGGGCATGATGCGCTCACATTCTCTGACGCGCTACGCTCTCTCCAACAACTGATGATAGCGAAAACACGCAACGCACGCCAGCCAGCACGCGCCTGCCGCCGAAGGGAGGGCTGCCAATGCCAGCGCGAATCGATCACGTCATCATCGCCGCGCTCGACCTCGATCAACTCGAACAGACCTTCACGCGGCTGGGATTCCATGTCACTGGCGGCGGGACACATCCCCACCTTGGCACACGCAACCGCATCATCATCCTTGGAGATGGCTACATCGAACTGCTAGCCATCGCCGACGCCGCGCGCGTCTCCGCTGCGCTTCTCGACCGGATTTCCCTCGGCGGTGGCTGGGTCGGCTATGCGCTCCAATCAGATGATATCGTGGCTGAGGCAGAAGCGATGCGCAGGCGCGGCGTGGACGTTCGCGGGCCGACGCCGGGCCGTCTCATCGCCCCAGATGGACACGCGCGAAGCTGGCAGGTCGTCACCGTCGGCGCCGATGACCTGTGGGCGGCCTGCCTGCCGATCCCCTTCCTCATCCAGCACGATAGCGCAGGTGAGCGGCATCAGCGTGAGCTTGCTGGGGCAGGCGGCCTTGCGCCGCACGCGAACGGCGCCACATCGCTCCTCGGTGTCACCCTGCGTGTCGCCAATGTCGTCGATCTCGCAGCGCGCTACGAGCAGACCTATGGACTGACGCCTACGCTGCCCCACGAGCCAGAGGCAGGCCGGGGCGCAATCACCTATCCCCTGGCCCACGCCGAGCAGCGCATTACGCTGGCCCTGCCTGACATCCCGGCCGCAGACGAGGATTCAAGAACCAGGGCGGCCATCGTGATGAGTGTAGAGGTGCGCGCGCCGGACCTCGCCTTAGCCGAGCGCGCCGCCAGGCAGGCAGGATTCGCTGCCACACGCCTGCCCAACGCTCTCAACGTCAGCTTGCCCCACAACACCGCCAGGATCGCGTTCAGCGCCCCCACATAGCCTTTCAAACGTGGTCGCCGAATCCCTTCTCGCGCAGGTCTCGCGCAGGTCTCGCGCAGGCGCAATACCGCTCAAATACTTTCCCGACATCTCATGACAATAGCCTACGGCTATAGGAAAGTCCGGGCAAAGCAGGACATCTGCGAGTCGGCTGGCGGTTTCAACCGCCAGCCGACTCGCAGACTAACCCCCGGTTTGGGGGAGAACCGCGCACGTGCCGCTAGCTTGACAGGCGGGCGTCTGTCTCGGTGGCCTCTGGCAGCAGTAGGGGCCTCGCGGGCGCAGTGATATGAATGGTCATGTTCTCCGCCGCGCTCTCGTCCTCATTCAGGTCGATCACCACTTCGTCGCCTTCGCTCACCTGACCCGTCAACAGCGCCTCGGCCAACGCATCCTCGATGCGCGCCTGCGCCTCACGCCGTAGCGACCGCGCGCCGTACTCCTCATTGAAGCCGTGGCTGACGATGACATCTTGCGCACGCTCCGTCACCTGCAAGCGAATCATCTGTCCATCCAGCCGCAGTTGTATCTGCGCCAGGATAAGCCCCAGGATGCGCCGCGCCTCACGCAGGCTCAGCGGATGGAACAGCATGATATCGTCGATCCGGTTGAGAAACTCTGGACGAAATGCCCGCTCGATCTCTGGCATCACGATCTTGCGCATGGCGTTGTCTTCCGCTTCATCATCCTGCCGAATCTGGAAGCCGATGCCCGCGCGCCGACGCAGGCCCTCCGTCCCCAGATTCGTCGTCATGATGATGATCGTGTTCTTGAAGTCCACCTTGCGCCCTTTGGCGTCTGAGAGCGTGCCATCTTCGAGAATCTGTAGCAGCATGTCATAGACCTGCGGATGCGCTTTCTCGATCTCGTCGAAGAGGACGATGCTGTAGGGGCGTCGCCGCACAGCCTCAGTCAATTGGCCAGCCTGATCGTAGCCCACATAGCCCGGAGGCGCGCCGACCAGCCGTGCGGCGTTATGGCGCTCCATAAACTCCGACATATCGAGCTTGACCATCGCATCATCAGACCCAAAGAGCGCCTCAGCGAGCGCGCGTGCAAGCTCAGTCTTGCCAACGCCAGTTGGGCCAGCGAAGATGAACGAGCCAATCGGTCGCCGTCGGTCGCGCATATCGACCCGCGAGCGGCGCACCGCGCGCGCAACCGCCATCACAGCTTCATCTTGTCCGATCACGCGCTGTTGCAACGTCGCATCCAGTCGCAGCAGCCGCTCCGTCTCCTCGAAATTTGCCATCACCGTCGGGATGCCTGTCCAGCGAGCCACGACTTCGGCCACATCGCGCGTGGTCAGCGTTGGCTCGGCTTCAGCGCGTAACTGCCACCAGTCAGCCTCCAACTGCGACATCCGCTCGCGCACCGCCGCCTCGCGGTCTCGCAAGTCAGCCGCCTCGGCGAATAGCCGCTCACGCACGGCGCGCGACTTGGCGTCATGCAACTGTTCCAGCTCATCGCGCAGCTCCAGCGCCTCAGTGGGCGCCACCGCGCGAGCCACTCGCAGCCGCGCCGCCGCCTCGTCCATCAGGTCAACCGCCTTGTCAGGCAGCGCGCGGTCCTGAATGTAGCGATCTGAGAGTTGCGCCGCCGCTACCACCGCCTCATCTGAGACATGCACCTGATGGTAACTCTCATAGCGCGAGCGCAGCCCAATAAGGATCTGAATCGTCTCGTCAATCGTCGCTTCAGGCACCGTCACCGGCTGGAAACGACGCTCCAGCGCCGCGTCGCGATCCATGATCTTCTTGAAGTCATCCTGTGTGGCCGCGCCGATGACCTGTATCTCACCGCGCGCGAGAATCGGCTTGAAAAGGTTCGCCGCGTCAATCGAGCCTTCCGCGCCACCTACACCGAGCAGGCTCTGCAGTTCATCGATGAACAGAATGACATTGCGCGCCTTGAGTAGCTCATCCACAACCGCCTTGAGCCGCTCCTCGAAGTCGCCACGGTATTTTGTGCCAATCGTCAGCAAGCCAACATCCAGCGAGACGATGCGCTTGTCGCTCAGCATCTCCGGCGCCTCACCCGACGCGATGCGCTGCGCCAGCCCCTCGGCGATGGCGGTCTTGCCCACGCCAGCAGCGCCGACCAGCACGGGATTGTTCTTGCGGCGGCGCGTCAGGGTCTGCATCGTCTGGGTCAATTCACGCTCGCGCCCAAACATCGGGTCGAGCTCACCAGCGATGGCGGCTGAGGTCAGGTCGCGACTGACCATATTCAGCGTGGGGGTCATGCGATAGCGCGCCGCATGGGCGGAGGCGAACGATCCACTCGGTCCGTTGAACTGCATCAACGCGGCCTGGGCTTTGGCCCGCTCATACGTCGCGCCAAAGCTCTCCAGCACACCCGACGCGATACCTTGCGTATTGCGCAACAACCCTAACAACAGGTGGATGGTCGACACCTCGGTGGCGCCTTCCGCCATCGCCTCCGTTTCGGCGTCGGCCAGCGCCTGCTTCGCCTCCGGGCGCAGCGTCGGCTCTGGAATCGCGCCACGCATGCCACGCACCATGATGAACTCCAGCGCCTGTCGCAGTCGGACGACATTCACACCCATCCCGCTGAGCAGTTCGATCACCAGGGGATCACTCGCCTCGATGATGCCGCACAGAATGTGCTCACCACCGATAACGCGGTGCTGCAAACGAAGCGCAATATCTCGCGCCTGCCCTAATGATCGGCGCGCGTCCACGCTGTACTGATCGAACCGGCTCACTGCGCTGTCTCCCTGTCTCGTCTGAAGGCGCCGTACGATGCCAGGCGCTTACGCTCAGATGAATCGCAAGGCATGTGCCACAGCGTGACAGCAGACGAGCGGCGGTGAGCTTTTCAGCCGTGGCAAGCGTGTTTGAGGGCGCGCCCGTTCGTTAGAGCGCGACGATCGTCTGGCTCAGCGCATCGCGCACGCGCTGCGAGCGGAGCGGCTGCCACACCTCATCCACCCGCAGGATGAGCTGGTTGTGCTCCTCTTCAAGCTCCTGCTCGAAGGCGCGTAGTCCGGCATTTTCGGGGTCGCGCTGGCTGAGGCGCGCGACAAGTTTGAGCGCGACAGTCAGATCCTGCACATCGCCAAGATGCGATTGCGCCGCCATCAGGGCTTTGCGCACGGGCGCCACCCCATCGCCGAGCGGAGTGGCGAATATCTCCAGCGCATAGCGTAGCCGCTTGCAGGCGATGCGCAACTGATGGAGCGTTGGCGGCTCCGCCTCGTCAATGATCGTCTCATAGCGCAGGATATTTTCATAGCGGGGCCAGATGACGCTGCCGATGTAATGGCGTACCAGCGGGCAGCCCTGCCCCTCTGGTGGGCGCACAGGCGTGCAGATGAAACCTTCCAGATCGCTGACAAGCTGCGCATGCTTGCGCTTGCCCAGCCGCCTGACCAGCAGTTCATAGCTCGCCAATCGCCGTGCAGCCAGCAGGTCACGCAGCGACTCCAGGTCGCGCTCACGCTCCATGTCCTCCCCGACCCACGCGCGAACACGATTGAGGAAGATATCGAGATCGCGCACCACACCGAGTTCATGGGCGATAGCGCTCAGTCGCCCATGCAGTGATCGCAGTGTCTTGTCTGCGAAGACATCCGCTCCTTCGAAGGCTTGCAGCGTGGTACGAATCCGGCGGGTCGCCACGCGCATATCATGAATGGCGTCGGCCTCACCCTGCTCGATGACGAGCCGTTGCGCCACCGACATCTCGCGCAGATGGCGCCGCACGATATGACGCACGAGGGCTTCCAGTGGGGTATAGCCATCGAGCGCCCAGCGCGCATGCCGTAGCAACGCCAGCCCGCGCTCCAGCTTCGAGCGCGGTTCCGGCGCGAGCGGCAGCGCCTGCGTCAGCGCCGCGCTCAGCGCATCGAGATCGGCTCGCTCACCAATCTGCTTCAGTTCCAGTTCCAGCTCATGCAGCGGCTCATGTCGCCCTGCCGCAATGATCTCGCCAGTATCGAGGGCCAACTCGCCGACCACCCGCCCACCGCGCCGCACCGTCCATTTCCGCCGCTCCACCTTCACCCACAGCAGCGGGCTGAGCGGCTCGCCCTGCGTCAGCGCCTGCGCCCGCTCGCCGATCTCAGCGGGCCAGTCGCGCGGATCATAGCTGAGCGGCCCGATCAGTGGCGCCTCCAGCTCTTCGCGCTCTTGGACGCCGCCCTCGCCCTGATTCGGCCCTTTGAATGTCAGGACACGCTGCTCGCCAATCGTGCGAATGCGTAGCGCGTGCTGTGTCTGCGTGATGGCGCGTGAGGGGGTATCGAGCAGAACGTCGCTGTGCCGTTCGACGCCTGCTGCGCGCAGCGTGTAGGGAGACACCGCCAGCGCGCGTATCTGCTCTGGCTTCAGCGCAGCGGTGATCGCGAATTTCGCCTCGACTTCCATGGCTGAACCTCCCTCACGGCGCGCTCCGCATCGTGTGCGGCGCCAGTCTGAAGAGCGTCTACCTTGCCAGAAAATAGCCAGGTTGTGGCGCGCGTCGAATTCGCAGGCGCGGAGGGCATCAGCGCAACGAGAGCGAGCGGCAGCTATCCACCGATCATCGACATCGAACGGGCAGTGCGGCGGAAGCGCTTATCACCGATGTAGTGCTTGAGTTCCTTGTGCCAGACCGCCTCGCGCAGGGCGCGCTCGATCTCGGCGTCGCTCGCGCCAGAGCGGAGCAGCGCCCGTAGGTCCGTCTCCACCTGGGCAAAGAGGCACGTCCGCAATTGCCCCTCAGCCGTCAGGCGGATGCGGTCACATTGGGCGCAGAACGGCTCGCTGACCGGGTTGATGAAGCCGACCTCGCCCACCCCATCGGCGAACGTAAAGCGGCGCGCTGTCTCGGAGGGATCGCCAGTCGTGATCGGAACCAGCGGCCCAAACTCCGTCTCCATGATTGCGCGAATCTCGCCCCCGGTCAGGATGTCCTCTTTGCGCCAGATTTGATCGGCGTCCAGCGGCATAAACTCGATCCAGCGGACAACATAGCCAGTGCGTCGCGCGAAGTGAGCGAAGTCGAGCACCTCAGCCTCGGTGAATCCCCGCATCGCCACCGCATTGATCTTGATGGGGCGAATCGTCGGGCAGTCTTCCAGCGCGCGCAGGCCAGCCATCACCTGTTCCAGCGCATCGCGGCGCGTCAATTGCGCGAACCGTTCGCGCTCCAGCGAGTCGAGGCTGACATTGATGCGGGTCAGCCCGGCCTCCGCCAATGGGCGCGCCAGCTTCGGCAGCGCGACGCCGTTGGTCGTCAGGCTGAGGCTGGTGAGGCCAGGGGTCGCGCGCAGCATCCGCACAAGCTCAGGCAGGTCGCGCCGCACCAACGGCTCACCGCCCGTCAGGCGCACCTGGTCGATGCCAATCGACGCGGCGATACGGGTCAGCCGCGCAATCTCCTCAAAGCTGAGGATGTCGGCGCGCGGCAGCCACGCAAGACCCTCAGCGGGCATGCAATAGACACAGCGGAAATTGCAACGATCCGTCACGGAGATGCGCATATTGCGGATGCGCCGCCCGTAGCTATCCACCAGCGGACCCGCCAGCGCCTCTGGTGAGGGCGCGTCGTGGGGATCACGCCCTGCGGTGAGGTCGCGTAGCGCGCGTCGCGTCACTTTTCGCGTACCATCTGTGTCTGTCATACCGTTAGGCCTCAATCACTTGAGCGCACATGCGACCAGTCATCGGCGACGCGGCGCCCTCGGCCGCATCAGCCGATGGTTTGCCCGGGCTTGATATCGATCACCTCCACCGAACTCAGCCCGAATGAGCCAAGCGCCTCGCGCAACGCGGCGGGGGTACCGGTCAGCGCCGGGAACGTCGCATAGTGGACGGGAATCACAGCGGGCGTTTTCAGCAGCCGCATGGCGTAGGCGGCCTCGCGTGGTCCCATCGTAAAGAAGTCGCCAATCGGCAGAATCGCGACATCTGGCTGATACAGATCGCCGATGATGACCATGTCGCTAAAGACATTCGTATCCCCGGCGGCATAAATCTTGAATCCGTTCTCACAGGTGATGACGTAACCGGCAGCCTCACCTCCATAGATCATCCTATCGCCATCGTTGATGCCGCAGCTATGGTCCGCGTGCGTCATCGTCACCTTGACGCCGCCCAGGTCGAATGTGCCGCCTTTGTTCATGCCAACGGTGTTCGCGACGCCTTTGCCTTCGAGCCAGCCAGCCAGCTCTACGACGGCCACCACATGCTCTGGCTGCGAACCAGCGGCGACAGTAATCGCGTCGCCAATGTGGTCAGAGTGGCCATGCGTGATGAGGATGTCGTCGAGCTTGCCGACAGTCTTCAGTTCCGCCGGACAGGCCGGGTTCCCTTGCGTCCACGGGTCAATCAGAATCGTCTTGCCGCCCGGTGTACGCAACTGCATCGTCGCATGCCCGTACCACGTCAACTGCGCGCCCTTCAGGTCCATTTCAGCAGCCTCCGTTGGCCCAATCCCGTTTTTCGTCGCTCGCACAGCCGCCTGTGCGCCGCGCCTATGCAAACTCTACCACGCGCAGGCGCCTCTCGCGTAGATAGCTGGCGAGCGTGCCGAACGCCTACTCGCGCACGGCGAAGTAGACGGCGGCGGGATTGGGGACGACAATCGCGGCGGTGGATTGCTCCGGCGTCAACTGATACGACTCGGTGAGCGACACGCCGATGGCCTCTTGCACTCCCAGCACGCGGAAGACCCGCTCGTGGTCAGCCAACTCTGGAATCGCCGCATAGCCCCAGCTATAGCGCCGCGCGGCGTTCTCTGGCAGGCCCAGCTCGCTGCGGATGCGCACGTTCGCGTAGTCGGCCATCGCCTCGGCCATCTGCACACTCAGCCCATGCAGGAAATACGCCTCGGTATAGTCGCCCGCAGCCTGCATGCGCGCTGTCTCCTCAGACGCGCGCTCGCCCATCGTCACCACCTGAAGCGGAACTACCGCTTCCCGATCGCCGTCTGTAGCGAAGTAGTCGGTCAGGCACAGCAACTCACCGTCAGGCTGTCGCGGGAAGCTGAAGCGCTCGATCACCTCGGTACGCCGCTCTGGATCGAGGATCAGCAGATCGTCGCCCTCCACCCGCGCGGGGAAATACCCATAGACCGCGCGCGGGCGCAGCCACCCACGCTGCCGCGCCTGCCGCAGCATCAACTCCAGGCGCGGCTGGAACTCCTCGCGCACCAATCGCTCATACTCTGCGCCGTGCGCGACGCCACCCCAGCGACCACGGAACAGCGCATTCATATCGAGGCATGCCGCGACATCTTCCACAGCCACGCGATCCATCACGCGCGGCCCCCAGAATGGCGGCTGCACGTCTGGCGCAAGCGGAATCTCTGGGCGTTCGGCGACGCGCGGGCCGCGCTCTTGCGCCTTGCGCTCGCGCTCAGCCTGGCGTTCACGCGCCTTGAGCGCCTCGCTCCTGACCTTGGCGACCAGCGCCTCGCGCCTCGGCTCATCGGTGATCTGGTCCATCAGGTCCAGCCCCTCGAAGGCGTCGCGCGCATAGAAGACACCCGGCGCATATGTCTCGGTCGCCGTGTCATCGCCGCCGTAGAGCACGCGGTAGCCATACGCGCGATTGATCGCCGCCCCGCCGATGATGACCGGAATCTTGAGGCCGCGCCGCTCCAGCTCCTGCACACAGAGCGGCATCTGCTTCGACGTGCTCACCAGCAGCGCCGAGAGGCCAATCGCATCGGCGTTGACCTCGACCGCCTTCTCGATGATCGTATTGATCGGCGTCTGCTTCCCAAGGTCGTAGGTCGTGTAGCCGTTATTGGAGAGAATGGTATTCACGAGGTTTTTGCCGATGTCATGCACATCGCCAAAGACCGTCGCCAGCACCACGCGCCCTTTGGTGTAGCCCTCCGCGCGCTCAAGATAGCGCTCCAGATGCGCAACCGACCGCTTCATCACCTCAGCCGACTGCAACACAAACGGCAGAATCAACTCGCCTGCGCCAAAGCGATCGCCAACATCTTTCATCGCGGGAAGCAGCGTAGAGTTCAGCGTATCGACTGCGGCGTGCGAGAAGGCGCTGTTGGTCTGCCAGCCATCGATCGGCTCACCGGGCGCAGGCGCGCCTTCTGGCCGCGCGGTGGGCAAGGCGTCCTCTGGCGCCAGCCCCGCGACACGGTAGGCCACGGCGGCGTCGATCAGCGCCTCGACGCCCTCTTTCTTGCGGTGCAGAATCTGGTAGTGCAGCCGCTGATCCACCGTCATCCCGGCGGTTGGGTCGGCCACCTCTACCTTCTGCGCCGATGCGCCGTGCTGTTCGTAGTAGACGATGAAGCGCGGCAAGGCTTCCTCAGAGCGATTGAACAGCAGGTCATCGCAGATCGCCCGCTCCTCGGCATCGATCTCGGTGTACGGTGTGATGTGCGCGGGATTGACAATCGCCGCGTCAAGGCCAGCCTGCACCGCATGGTAGAGGAAGACGCTGTTCAACGCGGCCCGTGCGTGGGGCGTCACGCCGAACGAGACATTGCTGACCCCCAGCATCGTCAGCGCGCCCGGCAGCTCAGCCTTCACGCGCCTGATCGCCTCCAACGTCTGCAATGCGCTGTCGCGTAGCTCCTCCTGCCCGGTTGTCACCGGGAAGGTCAGCGTGTCGAAGAGCAGCGCCTGCGGTGGCAGGCCATACTCGTCAGTGGCGATCTCATAGATGCGGCGGGCGATGGCGACCTTGCGGTCAGCCGTCTTGCCCATGCCCTCCTCGTCAATCGTCAGCGCGACGACCGCCGAGCCATGTTCGCGCGCCAGCGGCAGCACACTATCCACCCGCAGGCGTCCGTTCTCCAGGTTGATGCTGTTGATAACGGCCCGCCCAGGATAGGTCTCCAGCGCCGCCTTGATGACACTCGCCTCAGTCGAGTCGAGAATCAGCGGCGCCTCGATGCTCATCTCCAGCTTCTTGACCGCCTGGCGCATCTGCTGAATCTCGTCGCCACGCTCAGTCAGCGCCACGCACACATCCAGCGTATGCGCGCCACCGTCCACCTGTCCGCGCGCCACCTGCGTCAGCGTGTCGTAGTCATCGGCGAGCAACGCCTGCTTGATCTTGCGGCTGCCCTGCGAATTGACTCGTTCGCCAATAATCATCGGCGCGGGGTCCTGGCGCAGCGAAACCGCTCGCACAGCGGAGGCGACCAGCAAAGCTGTGCGGTCGCGCGTCTCAGCGGGGAAGCTTGCCAGCCGTTCAGGCGCCGTTCGCTGCTTCGCCGCCGGAAGCGCCGCAATGCGCTCCGCGACCTGGCGAATATGCTCTGGCGTGGTGCCACAGCAGCCGCCGACGATATTCACGCCGAACTCGCCGACAAACTCGGCCAGCGCCTCGGCCAGCGGCGCAGGTTGCATCGGATAGACCGCGCGCCCATTGGCGTTGAGCGGCAGCCCGGCGTTGGGGATGGTGCAGATCGGCGTGTCGATATTCTCGGTGAGCCAGCGCACCGGCTCACGCATGTGCTCTGGCCCGGTCGAACAGTTGAGACCGATGACATCCACATTCAGGTGGCGCAATATCGTTGCCGCCGCCGCCACCTCTGTGCCTAGCAGCATGCGTCCACTTGTGTCGAGCGTCACCTGCGCCTGAATCGGCAGCGTCACGCCGAGCTGCTCGAACGCCAACCGAATGCCGTGGATCGCCGCGCGCACTTCGAGGATGTCCTGGCTGGTCTCGATCAAAAGCAGGTCTACGCCGCCGTCGATCAGCGCCGCCGCCTGCTCGCGAAACAGCTCTGCCAGCTCGGCGTAGGTGATGTTGCTCAGCGAGGGGTCGTCAGACGATGGCAGCATGCCCGTTGGCCCCATCGAGCCTGCAACGAATCGCGGGCGCTCAGCGGAGGCGAACTCGTCGGCGGCGGCGCGGGCCAGCCGCGCGGCGGCGCTATTGATCTCATGCGTGCGCTCGCCCAGGTCATAGTCGTCGAGCTTGAGCCGCGTGCCAGTAAACGTATCCGTCTCGATGACGTCAGCGCCGGCGGTGAGATAAGCGCGATGAATGGCGCTAATGGCGTCTGGACGTGTTACGGCCAGAATCTCCGGGCAGCCATCGTAGCGCTCGCCACCATAATCGCTGGCGGTAAGGTCGAGGCCCTGAATCTGCGTCCCCATCGCGCCATCGTAAATCAGCACACGCCGTCGCGCCTCGGCGAGATAGCGGCTCTCGCGCGCCACGTCCGCCTTCGCGCCCGTTGTCTTGTCCGCCACAGATGCCAAAGTCTATGCCCTCCTGCCAAAGAGCGCCACGTCGCGCCGTGCCGATAGCGCAGCCACTGCGCTGTATTGTATCGCGCACGAGCGCCCAATGCGAGCGACTTTTGTCACGGACACAAACCAGCTGCCGCGAGCGCGCCCGGCGCGTCGGCTGCGCGACCGTATTCTCTCCGGGTCTCAGCGCCGCTGGGCATACTCCACCAGAGCGGCCACCAGTTCGCGCAGAAAGTCCGGGATGTCCTCGACGACGCGCCCCCAGACGACATTCCCTGAGCGGAATGCTGGCTCATCAGCCCAGGTCGCGCCTGCGTTCACCATATCGTCGCGGATACCGCGCGAACCAGTAACCCGCATGCCCTGAACAATGTCAGCAGAAGCGGCGACCCATCCGCCATGGCAGATGACGGCGATGATCTTCCCTGCGGCATGTGTCTCGCGCGTGATCCGCAGCACATCCTCACTGCGGCGCAGTTTGTCTGGCGCCCAGCCGCCGGGGACGACAAGGCCATCGAGTTGCGCTGCCCTGACCTCGCTCGCCGCCACCTCCGGCGTCGCGGTCAGGCAATGTTTCGCCGTCACTTTGTCATGTGAAAGGCCGATGACGAGCGTGCGCGCGCCTTCCTCACGTAGACGCATCACCGGAACCCAGAACTCCAGGTCCTCGAACCCTTCGGCGACAAAGACACCGATCGTCATTCCATCCAGCCGTGGCATCGCTCAACTCCTTCACGGTCTTCGATCAGCCAGCGCCCACATTGGCGCATCCACCCGTCTCAGCCCGCAAGTAGAACGCCACGAGTATCCACGTCCGCCATCATGTTCCGTGAATGGTGAACGTAGCCAGGATCGCATACAACGGACACGGCTGCTTCGGCAGGCAGAGCGCGCCGCCGTTGATCTCGACGCTCGCGTCGCCAACCTGCGCCACCTGGTATTCCCAGACGCACTCGCCATGCTCCAGCGCGCCCTGCGCTCCGACGGGGGTGAGCGCGTCCGCTGGCGTCACAACAGCGGCGTGCCAGGCATGCTGACCATCCATACGAATCTCGACAACCGACCCTACCGCAGCCGTCGCGACATGATCGGCGTCAGTGGAGCGCAAAGTCACGCTCGGCGCGCCACCGCCCGCCAATACGGCGCCATCGCAGGGCAGCGCAGTGGCGCTGGTCGAGCCGCCACCTATCGACCCCAGGCCGTTGCAGCCCGCCACCAGCAGCGCCACCAGCGCCAGCGCCATCTGCGCCGCCAGCCAACGACGCCAACCGTTTACGCGCATACCGGCAACTCCCCTCGGCCAGGCAGCGCGCAGGTGACAGTCGCCAGCGCATCGCCGTATACTACAGCGCAGCCTCACCAAAGCTGACGCGCCGCGCCAGCAAAAGGTTCCAGAGCGCATGCGGCGCCACTTCTCATACATCAAGGGGAGACTATGCCATGATTCAGCCGGTACGCTTTCCGAGCCAGATTCCGCTCTTCGACGAGCTGTCTGGCGAGCGCATCATCATGCGACCGCACCGGCTGGAGGATTTCGACGCAATCTGGGAGAACATCCAGGAATCGCGCGATGAACTGCGCCCGTGGCTGCCGTTCGCCGACGAGCCGTCCGAGGATTTGCGCGACTGGCTCGCTCGCGCGCTAGCGAAGTGGATCACCCGCGAATTGTTGGACATGGCCATCGTGGAGCGCGAGAGTGGCCACATCGTCGGCGACATCGGATTGATGGTTAAGCCTCACGGTTGGGATATCGGCTCATTCGAGATCGGCTACTGGCTGCGCACGAGCGCAGCTGGGCATGGCTACATGAGTGAGGCAGTGCGCCTCGTCACCGACTTCGCCTTCGAGCATCTCAACGCCAACCGTGTGATGATTCGCTGCGACGCGGAGAACACGCGCAGCGCCGCTGTGCCACAACGCCTCGGCTTCACGCTGGAGGGCCGCATGCGACGCGACTTCGCCGCGCCAGATGGCAAGATTCGCGATACCCTCGTCTTCTCGCTCATCCGCGATGACCCGCGCTGGCCGCCACGCTAGCGGATGCGCCGCCGTTGCGCCAAACAGAAGCCCCCGCCATCGCACATGGTGGGGGCGCGCGCGGGAAAACGCTTGCAGCAGTCTGCTAGCGAATGCGGTTGACCGTCTTGCCCATGAATTTGCCGAAGAACTTGTATGCCCACTTGCGCAGGAAATAGCGCTCGATGCGCTTGGGATCACCACTTGAGAGCGCCTCGGTCATGTAGATGGCGCTATCGACTTTGCGCGCATCGTGAGCGACTTTGTGCTCCTGCGCTGCGGCATGCTTCAGACCGCTCGCAGCCCCGTGCTGCTCTTTCGACTGCCCCTTACTCATCAGGTCGCCTCCCTCGTGATTGCGTTCGCCACTCCCTACGACGGGGCACAGGCCATCAGGCTCTCGGCTGCTGACCACATATCGCATGTTAGGCAAGCGCCCGGCTGGTGTCAAACCTGCCGCCGATTGGGGCGCCCCAATCGGCGATACCGCCTCATGTGTTCGTATCATGCGGTGTGCAATGCGCCGCTGCGGCGCAGGAGGAGTACGATATGAATACGCCAGGCTATCGTGACTGCCCAGGATGCGGCCTCCACTTGCCGATGTCAGACGCCCCAGCCGATGAACGCTTCAATGCGTCTCCCGAATGCTGGCAGATCTACGGCGAACTGACCGGCTATACCATTGCGGCTGCGCAGGCAGCCCACGATACCGCCTTCATCCACCAGCATCTGGTCGATGCGTATGCCGTCCAGCATGTCGGGGAACAGGTCCGCCCGATGACCGTCGCGTTCGGACTCATCGGCCTCTACCTGGCCTGCGAAAAGGGCTGCTCTGGCAAGCAAGTACAGCACATGCATCTCTTGCTGTCCCGGCGCGCGAAGACATGGCCCGTGTTTACGCGGCCTGCTCACATGGAGGCGTTGACGGTCCAGGATGTGCTACAAGCGCAACCCGGCGAGGATCGCGATGCGATGCTGCGACGTTGGAGCCAATCGGTGTGGGATGCGTGGGGTCAGGAGCATGAGCGTGTCAAGGCATTGATCGCGCGTGTCATGGACGATTGATCACGTCGCCTCAGACCGCCGACGCGCGCATTGCACCGAAAGCGCCTGGTCAGTTGCCCGGATCGCGGCGAAACATGTACCTGTATTACCAGACGTGTTCGTGAGCGATGCGCAACCACCTGGCCGCGAGAGGAAACGTCCACCGATGGCAAGTGAACAGGCGCCGACCATCTGGGATGACGCCGCCGACGATGAGAACGATGAACTCATCGTCACACGCGAATCGCTCGATGGACCTGCGTCTGGCGCGGCTACGACGCCAGCGCCGCTGCGCCTCAGCGTCGAGGGCGCCGATTCTGACGCTGATACAGGCCAAGACGCGGACACAGACCGCAGACAGCCGCCCTACGTTGCCCTCAGCGCCGCTCGCCCGCATCACCTGGGAGCGGCGCCTGACACTGCGCCAGAAGTTGGCGCGCGGCGGCGCAATCACCCTGCTCGTCTCACTTACGCTCTACCTGCTGCTTGGCGGCCCAGCCAACACCGTCGCCACGCTCGGCAGAGTCGGCGGCGCCATCTATGCGCGGCTACATCCGCCGAAGCCGCAACCCACCCTGGCTGAGCGTGGCTACACCTCGATCAAATCGCCGCCTGGCGCCTATAATCTGCCAGAGATCAGCATCGCGCCAGCCATCGGCCAGGCCAACGCCGCCTGGGCCTGCTGGTCATCCCCATTCGCACAAAACGCGCCGCGTGGCGCCTGGACAGCCATGGCCTACTACACCGCGAATAGCGGCGTCAAATGGAACCCACTGGCGCTGCCAGAGCCAGCGGCGCAAGATTGCTCGATCAGCGCCGATAGCGAGCGCTCCGCCAGCGCCCTCTTCATCCTGTCGCAGGGCCTCGCCGCTGATGGCAGTTGCATCGCGCCACTCCTCTACCTCACCAGCGACACGGGCGCCACATGGGCGCATGTTCCCTGGCCCACCGGCTCCGCCGCTGGCGCATGCCAGTTTCACACCGCGCTGCAAGGTGGCGTCATCTATATCTGGTCCATAACGCCTGTCATTCGTGGCACGGACCCCTACGCGCCACCAACTGGCCGCCTGGTCGTCTCACGCGACGCGGGCCAGACCTGGTCGCCCGCCGACAGCGGGTTGGACGATAGCACGGGATTCGACATCATCGGCCTCCGTCCTGGTGGCCATATCCTCGCCGACATCACCAATACGCATGGCAGTGGCTATTCTACGACGCTGATGACGAGCGATGACTTCGGCGCGACCTGGCGCAGTCTCGGCGGGCTACCGGGCGCCTTCCCACAGGTATTTGTCTCGAGCAATGGCTCCGTCACCGATCACGGTGGCTGGGGTCGGCTCTACGAGCTAGCGCGTACAGTCGTCAATGGCTCACCGAGTGTGCCACCTCAGCTCTACCTTGCCACCGCCTATATCGGCCAGGGCTGGACATCAATCCCGTTGCCACCCCTCGTGTCTGGAACGACTACCAATGCGCAGTCGAGCCAGCCGCTCGTCATCGGCATCGGCCCAGCGGGCGTGCTCGAAGTCGAGCGCGGCATCGTCGAGACGACGAACGCGCAGTTGAGTCCTGCGCGCCGATTCTGGGTCTGGAATCCGCTGCAAAGCGAGTGGCTGCTCGATCCGCAGGCTGTTCCGGGCAACCTCGAATTGCAGGGCGCTTCCTGGAGCGCAGGCAATCAGATCTTCTGGATGACGACCTTGCAGCTTGGCGTCCCACCAGTGCTGCAGATTTACACGAAGACCTACCCGGCCAACTTGTTGGGTCAGATCGAGTGGAGCGGCGCTACAGGGACATGACTCGCTTCGGTGTCCGCGCGCTTGCCGCAGGATCAGTGATAGCCATGAAGATACGGCGCGGGGGAGCGCGAGAAGGCGCATATGATATAGTGGCCTGGGTTTCATGCGACGCTCCGGCCAATCGGCGAAGGCGCGGCGCCACTCGCATGAGGCGCATATGACCGAGAAGATTCGAGCGAGCGAGGCGAACGCATGACAGGGGCGACTGAAGGCGCGCGACGATATGATGTTCTGGTGGTGGGCGGTGGCCCTGCTGGTCTGAGCGCAGCCGAGGCTGCGGCGCGAACCGGCGCGCGGGTCGCCGTGCTGGAGCGCCGCAAAGAGATCGGCTACCCGGTGCATACCAGCGGTGGGAGCTGGATCAGCGATATGCGCGCCATCGGCATCCCCGCTGATCTGTACTATCCCATCCGTGGTGTCACCTTCCTCTCGCCCAACCGCTCGGCGCAGTTCGACTACGCTGACCCTGTCTGCTGCGTCCTCGATGTACGCGGCGTCTATCAATTCCTCGCCGGACGTGCCATCGCCGCAGGCGCCGAGGTACACCCAAACTCTCCCGTCGAGAGTCCGATCGTTGAGGATGGGCGCGTCGTCGGCGTCATCGCCAAGGACCACCGCAATCGCGCCAGCGAATGGCGCGCCAACGTCGTGATTGACGCCAGCGGCTTTTCGAGTACGCTCGTGACACGGGCTGGCCTGCGTAGCGGCTTCAAGCGGTATGGGTACGGCGCCGAATTTGATCTTGTCGCGCCTCATTACGACCAGAACATGCTCTATCTCATCATGGGCAGCCAGGTCGCGCCGTCAGGCTACGCCTGGGCGTTCCCGCGTGGCAAGGGTCGTGTGCGGCTGGGGGTCGGCGTCATTCGCCCGGATGTCACCGCTGATGCGCGCGAATATCTCGACAGCTTCACCCAGCGCCTGCCACAACTTGCCGACGCCTTCAAAGGCGCCAGCCCCATCGAGTACCACACCGGCCTCTTCCCCTCAGAGGGCGCCGTCGAGAAGTTCGTCGGCGACGGGTTGATCGCGACGGGAGACTCAGCCGGTCAAGGCTCCACGCTGGTCGGCGAAGGCATCCGCTTTGCCATCTACAGTGGGCAGATGGCTGGCGCTGTCGCGGCGGAGGCTACCAAAGCAGGCGATACATCCAGCCAGTTCCTCAGCCGCTACGAGCGCGAGTGGCGCGCCCGCTTTGGCCGCGAGATGGACATCTCATACATCGTCAACCAGCGCATCGCCCAGTGGAGCGACGAGCAATGGGATGAGGGTATCGAACTGCTCACCCGTGTCACTCCCGCGCAGGCGGCGGAACTGCTGCGCGGCCAGTACAGCGTCGGACTCTTCCTGAGCGTGCTGCGCCGCAACCCCGGCCTGCTCCGCACCGGAGCGCGCAAGTTCTTCGACATCGCCATGCAGCGGCTGGGTCGCTCCACCCCACTCACCGATGCGGAAGTCAGCGCCAGCGCCTGACACCGCGCGCCAATCAATCCATCCGCGCGGGGCTTTCGCCCGCATTGGCATGTCGTCAGTCGTCGAGGTACGACCCCAGCAGCAACGAGTAGCGAGCGCGCAGCTCTGGCGTCATCAGCGCGCGCTCCGTCATCACGGCATGCGCCAGCGCCGACGCGCAGCCACAGGTCGCGGCGGCGCGGTCGGCGGGCAGCGTCCGCGCCACCTCGCGGATGATGCGCTGGGCATTCGCCAGATTGCGCGCGATATTGGTCATCACCATCTCCACCGTCACCGGCTGTTCGCTCTCACGCCAGACATCGTAATCGGTGACACAGGCGATGGTCGCATAGCACAATTCCGCCTCGCGCGCCAGCTTCGCCTCTGGCGCCGCCGTCATGCCGATGATGTCGCAGCCCCACTGGCGATACACCCGCGACTCCGCCTTTGTCGAGAACTGTGGCCCCTCGATGCACAAATACACGCCGCCGCGATGAAAGGTAATGTCTCTCTGCGCGTCCATTGCGCTGGCAAGGCGCCCGCTCAAATCGGCGCAAAACGGCTCGGCGAATCCGACGTGCGCGACGATACCGCCCTCGAAAAAGGTTGCTGGGCGCGCCTTCGTCCGGTCGAAGAGTTGATCGGGGATCACGAGATCGAGCGGCGCGTAGTCCTCGCGCAGGCTACCCACCGCGCTCACCGAGATGATGCGCTCGACGCCGACACTCTTGAGGGCGTAGATGTTCGCGCGTGCGGGAACTTCCTTCGGGCTGAGCCGATGGCCAGCGCCATGCCGCGGCAGGAACGCAATGGCGACGCCATCCAGTTCGCCGATGGTGATCGCATCGCTCGGCGCGCCGAACGGGGTGGTCAGCTCCACACGCTCCATCTGCGACAGCCCTGGCATGGCGTAAAGCCCACTCCCACCGATGACACCGAGCCGCGCAGTTCGCGTCGCCATGCTGCTGTCTCCTGAGCCGCTCGCCACGCCCGTTCCGAGCCAACCACGCCCGCGCTAGCGGCTACCTGCTCGTCACGTGGCTCCTGCCGCCTGTCACTTCGCCAGAGGGCCGCACGACGAAGCGTACCTGCACAATCTGGTCGCCACCATTCGAGCGTACGGCGACATGACAGACATACGGGCCAACCGCCAGTCCAGTCGCGTCGATGCGCACATTCAACTTTGAGGCGCTCTGGTTGAACTGACGCGGCTCAACGGAGAGCGCCGGGATGTTTGTCTCAGTCCGACCACTCAGCGCGCCACCACCCCTGTTGGCGATCTCCAACTGCTGCGTCGCTACCTGATTGACGAGGATGTAGCCAGCGTCCATGCGCAGAGGCCACACATACAGGCGCGGCGGCAGCGAAGACTGCCCCGACTTGCGCGACACCGATGGCCCGGTTGGCGAGTAAGGAGCGTGAGGCGCGGCTGGCGGGCGCATGCCATAGACGCCCGCAGGCGAGCTGGCCGGCACGCCGGTCAGGCGATGCCCGCCACCGCTCGCCACGCCAGCGGAGTGCGACTGGGATTGCCGACGCGCCCACTCCAACCCTTCGCGCATCTCCTCCGCGTTGCGGAAACGGTCCTGGGGTTGCAGGTTCAGCGCCTTCAGGATCACACGCTCGACCACCTCTGGCGTCCGTGGATTCAGCTCGCGAATGGACTTCAGATTGTGTCCAGCCATGCGTAGCGGCGCCGCCTCTGGCACGCGCCCCGTCAGCAAATGATAGAGCGACGCGCCCAATGCGTATATGTCGGAGCGCGGCTCAGAGCGGGAGCTATATTGCTCCAGCGGAGCGTAGCCATCGGTGCCTAGCTGCATCGTATCCTTCATCCGCATGGGATGCAGCCAGCGCGCAATGCCGAAATCAATCAGCTTGACACTGCCGTCGGGCGACAGCATCACGTTGGCAGGCTTTAAATCGCGATAGATGATTGGCGGCGTGCGTGAATGCAGGTAGCTGAGCGTATCGGCCAGCGCCATGCCCCACACCGTCACCTCGTCCCAATCCAACGCCTCGCGACGATATTGCACGAGTTCGTCTTCGAGGTTATGACCCGGCACAAACTCCATGACCAGATAGTATTTGTTCCCTTCGAGGAAGAGGTCAAAGACATGCGCCAGGGTCGGGTGATCGAGCGACTGGAGCATGCGCGACTCGCGGAAGAAGTCGTTGATCGCCTGCTGTCGTTTCTCAGGCTCGATCTGCGACTCACTCATCTCCTTGATGGCGCGCTCAGCGTCGTTCTGATAGGTATCATGCGCAAGATATACGGCGCTCTGCCCACCCTGCGCGATCTTGCGGATAATCGCATAGCGGTTGACCAGCAGGTGCAGTGAAGGTAGCAGCCCGGTAGACATGCGTGGGTGCGCGGCAACGAGCGAGGCGCCACAACCTGGACAGAATCGCGCGCCACCCGGAGCCTCGGTCCCGCATTTGGGACAACGCAGCTTCGCCTCCATGGACACATACCCACCTTATGCCGAGGCGTCTCCGCACGCTTGACGCCAGACCCCATGCACGCGGCCATTGTAACATAGTATGATAGCCGCCACACATCGGGCGGACTTGAGCGAGCAAAAGTACCTCAGCGCCAGTCTCACTCTACATGCGCGCCTGCGCGCGGCGAGCGCGCCTCGCGAGTGCGCAACTGACCGCAGGCGGCGGCGATATCGTCGCCGCGCTCCGCACGCACGCTGCTCGAAACGCCCCCCGCTCGCAGCAGGTCACGGAACGCGCGAATGCGCTCGCCACTCGGCGGCTGATAGCCTGCGGCAGTCTTGTTGACCGGGATGAGATTGACATGCCCAAGCTGCTCCAGCGGCGCGAGCAACGCCGCTAGCTCACGCGCGTGTTCGTCTGCGTCGTTGACCCCCGCCAGCAGCACATACTCAAACGTCACCTGCCGTCCAGCGCGCTCGGTGTAGGCGCGCGCCGCCGCCAGCACCTGCTCGATGGGATACTTGCGCGTCACTGGCATCGTCCGCAGTCGCATCTCGTTATTCGGCGCATGCAGCGAGATGGCCAGGTTGATCTGGAGTGGCTCCTCAGCCAGCCGCAAGATGCCTGGAACCAGGCCGACCGTTGAGACGGTCATGTGCCGCGCGCCGATCCGTAACCCCTCCGGCATGTTGAGGATGCGCAGCGCCTTGAGGGTATTGTCGTAGTTGTGCAATGGTTCGCCCATCCCCATGAAGACGAGATTCGTCACCCGATCGATCTGCTGGCCATCCGGCGCGACCCATGGGCGCTCGCGCAACTCACGCGCGAAGTAGAGTACCTGCGCCACGATCTCGCCAGCGCTCATGTGACGCTCGAAACCCATCTGCCCCGTCGCGCAGAAGGTGCAGCCGTAGGCGCAGCCCGCCTGGGTTGAGACGCAGACCGTCGCCCGCGCGCGCCCCTCCTTGCTCGCGGGATACAGCATCAGCACTGACTCGATCAGCCGCCCATCGCGCAGTTCCAGCAGCAGCTTGCGTGTGCGGCCATCCTTCGCGGCGACCAGCGCCCGCGTCTGAGGGCTAGCGATGGTCGCCTGGCTGGCCAGCCGCTCTCGCAGCGGCGCTGGCAGTGTGAGCATGTCATCGAACGTGGGCGTCAGCGTATGGTAGATCGCGTCGCTGAGTTGCTTCGCGCGGTATGTCGGCTCGCCACGCTCCACCAGCCACGCTTGTAGCTCGTCGAACGTCAGGCCAAGCAGATCCGTGTGGTCAACCGACGCTGCTGCGCCGTCGAGGGTCGTTTGCTGCATGATGATGTGGGTAATGGCCGTTTCTCTACAAGCTCGCCGTTTACACGCCCAGCGTCGCATGCGCCAGCGCCGGATATCCGCGCAGCGCATCTGCGCCAGAAACCGCGCGTTTACCCTCTAATTGTATCACTTTCAACACCAGCGCCCCGTCGCCACACGCGCACGCCAACGCGCCTCGTGGATCGCCCGCAGCCAGCGGATAGCAGGCTCCCGGCGGCAGCGCGGTCTCGCGCGCGATGGGCGCCACCTCTGGCGTCTTCAGCAACTTACCCTCCCACGTAGTGAACGCCCCTGGCCACGGCGTCACAGAGCGCGCCAGCCGGGCCAGGTCCGCCGCTGGCTGGCGCCAGTCGAGCCGCCCATCCTCCTTGCGCAGCGGTCGCGTCATCGTCGCCAGCGCATCGTCCTGTGGCGTCGCTACGCTGGCGCCGACGAGCCAGCCGGGCAACGTCTCCAGCAGCAGATCGGCTCCCAGCTTGCTCAACCGATCGGTCAGCGCGCCGGTCGTCTCATCCGCGCCGATGGGCGTGGCGCGTGTGGCGATGATGGCGCCAGTGTCCAGCCCCTCCTCCATCCGCATGATCGTCACGCCCGCCTCGGCGTCGCCCGCGCGAATCGCTGCGGCGATGGGCGCCGCGCCGCGCCAGCGAGGCAGCAGCGAGGCATGCACATTCAGGCAGCCACGCTGGGGCAGATCAAGTGTCTCACGCGGCAAGATTTGCCCGAAGGCTGCCACGACGATCAGGTCAGGCGCCAGCTCTCGCAGCGTCGCCCGCGCTTCGGGCCGACGCAGTGGGCCAGGCTGGATCACCAGCAGCCCGGCGTCCAGCGCGCGCTGCTTGACCGGACTGTAGACCAGGCGCCGACCGCGCCCCGCTGGTTTGTCTGGCCGTGTCACGACGCCCACCAGCGACAGTCCGTCAAGCCACACGCGCCCGGCAGCCGCGCCATCAATCAACGCCTGGAGCGAAGGGACCGCGAACTCTGGCGTCCCCATGAAGATGACCCGCATGGGTCGGCCTGTCGCGCTCGCCGCGCCATCATTCGCCATCTGCGCCACTCTCCCCCTGAATGCTGCCTGCCCACGCGGCGTCGCGCTCATACATCCTCCCGTTTTCTCACGCGAGCGGGTCGGGCGGGAATAGTCATGAACGCACGCCACGGCGCATTGTATACTCATGGCGTCATGCCCGGCGTCAAACGTGAGTGAGGACGAGCGATGGAGCAGCCACGATGCCCGCGACAGAGGACACCCCAAGCCGCGATAGCTTGCTGATGGAGGCTCGTCGCGCCGCCGAGCGGGCGTATGCCCCCTACTCGAGATTTCGCGTCGGCGCGGCTGTCGTCGTCGCGACTCCCGCTGGCCCGCAGATCGTCACGGGCGCCAACGTCGAGAACGCTTCCTATGGCCTCACACTCTGCGCTGAGCGCTCGGCGCTGGCGTCGGCTTGCGCGCTGCCACGGCTCACCTCCGCCCCAACGATCACTCACATCGCCGTCGCCTGCATCGACGCGGGCGCCGACGCTGCGGCGAGTGAGCGCATGCCCTGCGGCGCCTGCCTCCAGTGGTTCGCCGAGCTGGCGCCCGATGCGACCATCTCTGTGGATGGCGTCGCGGCTGACTTCACCCTCCTTGATCTACTGCCGCATGCGTTCCGACTCCGCCAGACGTCGCCAGACGCCAGCGCAGAATAGCCCATCTGGGTAGCGTGTGATACCTTCCGGGCAGCCCAGTTTCTCGCGATGAAATCTCAGGATTCAACGCGCCTCGGCCCAGTCGCGCCATGCGACGCCGCGCCCGCATGCGCTCGCGTCTGTTTCCGTCGCCTGCGCGGTCTGGCATACTTGGTGACGTGGAGAACAATCGAGGGCGTGAGAGCGCGCGCAAAAAGATGGATGCCGCGGAGGGAGCAGTATGCTGGCGCAAGACCGCAAGACCCCAAACCCTGGCAAGCGTTCACGGAAGACCACTGCCGAGAAGACTGCGCCTACCGTGATCATTGCCACCGCTCCAGATCAGCCAGACCAACCAGATCAGTTCGACCAGCTAGATCAGGCAGGTTCAGCCAAACCCTCCCACATCTACCCGGCGGACAGGCGCGGCCAACCGCAGGCGTGGGGTCACGACCGCGCGCCCCATCAGCCAGGCGGATCGGCGTCTCGTCGAGCAGGCGACCTGGATGGTCAATGCGATGCCCGTGCTGGGTGAGGCGCCCACTCCGCCAGCAGTCATCGAGCACGCGGCGCCGCCCGCGACACTGGCCGATGATGAATCGCCCAGCGCCGTCACCATCGTCGATGGCGACGCGACGAGTAGCATGGTCGCGATGCGCATCGCGCCACCACCGCGCAAGAAGCGCCATTGGGCGAGTGGCGTGGTCATTCTCACGCTCATCGCGGCGGTTACATTGACCGCTATCGCCACCGTCACCCCGCTTGCGACCGGGCATACCACCGGAATCGCCGTCCACGCCGCAGGCCCTCTTGGCCTGCCCATCGCGCTCGACGCAGCCAATAGCGCGCCCAGCGGACAGTGGGTGGCCATGATCGGCACGCAGCCCAACGAAGATGTCGGCGGTGGCGCAGGGCCAGGCGTGAAGGCGCCCGGTAGCGCGGGCCTACCAGTGAAGAGCGTCGAAGTCGTGGTGAACACGGGCGCGCCACCCGCGAGCGTCGCTGGCGCCATCTCCGCGCCACCCGTCTCGCCCTGGCCGCCATCCTGGGCCTATTTAGCCGTGCCGGGCTACTCCGCATTTGGCATGAGCGACGTCGGGGGATACTACAACTGGGCGTTCGGCCAATGCACCTGGTGGGCGCAGTATGAGCGCAGAGACGAAAACCTCATGCACATGGGCAACGCGCAGTACTGGGCAGGCGGCGCCGCCTCGCGCGGCTATCAGGTCGGCTCGACGCCACGCGTCGGCGCCACGGTGGTCTTCCAGCCGGGCGTGCAGGGAGCGGGCGGCGCTGGCCACGTCGCGCACGTCGTCAAAGTCTACCCTGACAACTGGTTCCTCGTCTCCGAGATGAACTTCTATTGGAATGGTGGTGGCTGGGGTCGCGTAGACTACCGCTTCGCCCACGCAGGCTCCGGCGTCCAGTTCATCTATTGAGCGGCGGCTGCCGACTGACCAGGCGCCTCGTCCGCGTTCTCAACGTGGGCGGGCGCCTGGTCGCGCTCCATCGCTACGGCTGGGCGACCAGCAGCGCCAGCTTGCCATGCGTGCGCCGCGCCTCCATATCCTGTTGCGCGCGCGCCGCCTCCTCCAGCGGATAGGCTCCGCCGACGACGATGTGTAGCCTGCCATCGGCCAGCCAGCCGCCAAGCGCCTGCATCGCCTCCGCGACCATACGCCCCGGCAAGACCGCCAGCCAGAATCCGACCACCGCCGCGTTGCGCCGCATCAGTCGCGCTGTGTCCACGTGGCCAGCCGTCCCGCTCGCCTGCCCGAAGGTGATGAGTCGTCCAAACGGCGCCAACGCCGCCTCACTCTGCGCATAGATCTCGCCACCCACCGGCTCCAGAATGACGTCGGCGCCCTTGCCATCGGTCAGCGCCCGCACCCGCTCTGTCAGATGCTCTGTCTGGTAGTTGATGAACGCATCGGCGCCCAGCGAGCGCGCCAGCTCAGCCTTATCGTCAGATCCCGCCGCCGCGATGATCTTCCCTGCGCCCAGCAGCCGCGCCACCTGCGTCGCCAGCACGCCGACTCCGCCGCCCGCCGCATTCACCAGCACGGTCTCGCCCTGCGCCAGCCGCGCCGATGTCTTGAGCAGATGATAGGCGGTCACCCCTTGCACCGGCAGCGCCACCAGTTCGGCGTCGCTCGGCCCGACTGGCGCTGGCGCCAGCATCCGGGTCGAGGTCGCCACGTAGTCAGCATAGCCGCCGTTCGCGCACAGCCCGACGACACGCGCGCCCACCCGCAGCCAGTCACTCTCCGGCGTCTCCGGGCCGAGCGCAGCGACTGTTCCCGCGATCTCGGAGCCAGGGATGTAGGGTGTGGGCGTCGCTTCCAGATACCGGTTATAGCGCCGCGCGATGTCGGCGAAGTTGACGCCCGCCGCCGCCACCTTCACCAGCGCCTCGCCGCGCTCCGGCTGGGGAACGGCGACCTGTTCCAGCTTGATGACCTCCACGCCACCAGCGCCCTGATAGCGAATCGCGCGCATCGTCGTCGGCGTTGTCGAAGACATATCCGCTCCTTCTGCCTGCTGCTCACCGCTTGCCAGCCAGGCGCAGCGCCTGGCTGGCGCATCCACTACAAGCATACCCCAGTGGCGGCGCAGGCTGCGGCGCGCAGCGTCAACGTGGCAGCGTCAGGGCGCCGCTGGCGAGCAGCCGCTCTAGCTCATCCAGCGCGGCGAGCAGCGCAGGCGTCATCGGCGCCGTTGCGCGCATGGCCAGCGTCTCCGCCCAGGAGAAGAATTCGCCGCCGTCAGTCTCTACCGGGTCGAAGTGGAACGGCCCATCGTGGCGCGCGAGGAAGAGCGCCGTCATCTCCGTCTCGACTGCGGACCGCACGAGCGTCTTGCCCAGCAGTGTCAGCGCGGTCGCGACGCCCATTTCCTCCGCCAGCTCGCGCTGCGCTGTCGCGGTGTAGTCGTCGCCAGCGATGACATGGCCAGACGCCGAGGCGCAATAGTAGCCAGGAAACAGGTCTTTGCGCGCCGAGCGCCGTTGCAGCAGCGCGCGCCCGGCGCCATCGAAGACCATCACCTGCACACTGCGATGCAGCAGCGCGGGATTGCGATGAGCGTCGCCGCGCCGCGTCTGCCCGATCACCTGATCCTGCTCATCGACCAGATCAAATAGCTCATCGGGATTATCCGTTGTCGCGCCAGACTGGCTCGCCGAACGTGATGATGGGGTCGTCATGCCGTTTCCTCCGCTTCATCATCGGCGCTGATGGTTTCCTCATCCAGCACATAGCGCTCGATAGCCAGCGCGGCGCCATCCGCATCGTTCGCAGCAGTCACGGCGTCGGCGGCCTGCTGAACCTCTGGCGCGGCGTTGCCCATTGCGACGCCCAGCCCAGCCGCGCGCAGCATCGAGACATCATTGACCCCGTCGCCAATCGCCAGCGTCTGTTCCATCGCGATACCCAGCCGTTGGGCCAACCAGCGTAGCCCGGCGCCTTTCGAGGCGCCCGGCGAGAACACCGTCAGCTCGGCGATGCCATAGGAGCCTAGCGGCAATATCTGCCGTCCGACTGGCTCATCGCCCAGCCCAGCGAGCGCGGCGCGCAGCCGAGGCTCTGGCCCGAACGAGACCAACCGCAACACCTCTGGAGCGGCGTCGGCGAGCTGATCCAGCGCGACATAGGTCGTCTGCTCACGAAAGTTCTCCAGATAGCTCCGCATCCACTTCGGATGTGGCGCCGCTTTGCTCACCGCCATCCGCTCGCCCTGCGCGGCGCTAAACTGCGCAGCCACCTGTAGCTCATGCGTCGCCAGAAGCTCCACGGCGCGCCGCGTCAGGCCGACATCGAGCGTCTGACGCAGTTCTACCGCGCCACCAGGGAAAGCCTGCACGAGCGCTCCGTCATAGAGGATCAGCGACCCTTCCAGCCCCAACTCCTCTGCGATGGCGCTCACGCCAATCCAGCGGCGCGCGGTGGCCAGCGCGACCACCACTCCGTGCGCGCGCGCCTCGCGCACCGCACGAATCGTGCGCGCCGTGAGCGAGCCATCTGGAGCCAGAATCGTCCCATCCATGTCCAGCGCCATCAGCCGAACTGTTGTCACCTGCCTCGATTCCCTTCACTCGTCTCTCGCGGGCCGCCAACGCAGCGCCACTGGATAGATCAGCGCGCCGAGCGCCAGAACCGCCGACGCCACGAACAGCAATGTATCCGCTCGCCCACGCCACAGCGCAAAGGTCGCGGCGGCAGGCGCGCTGGTCAGTCGCTGGCTCGTCTCCATGCCGGAGACGAACAACTCGGTGACGCCGCTGACGATAAACCACAGCCCGACGAACCCCACCAGCGCCGCGCGCCACTCTCGCCGCCGCCCGCCTGTCAGCGGATAGCGCGCCAGCCAGGCGCCAACGATCACCTGCCCCAGCCCAAACACCAGCGAGAGGATGAGATTGAGTGGTACTGAGCCTATCATCCGGATGTGTACTCACTTCGAGCCGCCACAGTGTCACACCACCTCGCCCGCCAGCTACAGGAACCGATACACGGCAATCGTGATCAGCGGAATCGCCACCAGCAGCGCCCAATCTAGCGCGCGGAGTCTGCCTTCATGCAGCAGCGTCGCCTCACCCGTCACACCATAGCCGCGCGCCTCCAGCGCCGTCGCAAGCCCACCTGCGCGGCGCAGAGCGCCCTCGGTCAGCGGCACGACCAGCATCACCACGCCACGCACACGCGCCGCAACCGAGCCGGTGGTAAACTCGGCGCCGCGTGACACCTGCGCCTTGATGAGCTGGTTCGTCTCCTGCACCAGCGTCGGCACGAAGCGCAACGAGAGCAGCGTCATCAGGCCAAACTCATCGGCTGGCAGTCCCAGCCGCCGGAATGGCCGCAGCAGCAGCACAATCGCCTCTGCCAGCGCCACAGGCGTAGTGCTGAGCGAGAGCGCCAGCGTGCCGAGGTAGAGCAGCAGAAAGATACAGGTCGTCGAGACTGAGAACCACAGTCCATCATAAGTCACGACCACCTCGAACGGAAACCTCACCCCACGAAACGTGAAGGCCAGCGGGCCAAAGGTGCGCCAGGTACGCCCTGTCGTCCAGATCAGCAGAAACGGCACGCTCAGCGCCATCAGCAGCAGCAGCAGGCGCAGCCGCCGCCAGATATAGCCCGGATTCGCGCCACTGAGGAGCAGCGTCAGGAAGAGCAGCCCGAAGGCCAGCCCATAGACGCCGTAGTGGAACTGCTTGTGGTTAGCGATGAAGAACGAGAGCGCCAGCCAGCAGAGCAGCAGCAGCTTCGTTCGCGCCCGCAGGCGATGGATCACGGTGTCGCGCGGGATGTAGGAGCCAACCGGCAGATTATCCAGCATGGTCGCCTCCCTCCGCATCAATCCAGCGCCGCTCAGGCTCACGCCAGCGGAATGGCGCCGAGCGAGCCAGCGCCTCTGCCAGCGCCTCGGCGGTCAGACTGGTTGGCTCCGCGTCCAGCAATCCCCGGGCGAGGGCGAGCGCCGCCACCTGCGCGAGCGGCGGTGGTAACAGCCCCGCCGCCTCAATCGCTTCTGTCTCGCGAAAGACAGCCTCGGTTGGCCCGCTCAGCGCCATCGCGCCATCGCGCAATGCCAGCACAGTCTCGGCGAGCGCGGCGACCTCACTCATGTCGTGCGAAATGACGATCAGCGTCAGCCCCTCACGCGCGCGCAGATCATGCAAGGTCGCGTAGATCTCCTCGCGCGCCTCCGCATCCAGTCCTGCGCTCGGCTCATCCAGCACGACAGCGCCTGGGCGCATCGCCAGCACGCCCGCCAGCGCGACCCGGCGGCGTTGCCCGCCCGACAGCGCAAACGGAGAGCGCGCCATGAAGGCGTCATCATCGGGCAGCGCTACCGAACGCAACGCCCAGCGCGTCCGCTCGCTGATCTCCTGCCGCGTCAGCTTCATGCGACTCGGCCCATAGGCCACGTCTTCGCCAATCGTCGGCGCGAAGAGCTGTCCCTCGGGAAACTGGAACAGCAACCCGACCCGTCGGCGCAGCTCGCGCAACTCACGACCAGCCAGGCCGCGCGGCGTCAGCTCCAGGTCGTCCACCACCACACGCCCGCTCGATGGCGTCAACAAGCCGTTGAGGCACTGCGCCAGCGTAGACTTGCCCGATCCGGTCACGCCAACAATCGCCACACACGAGCCATCTTCCACCCGCAGGCTGACATCGCGCAGCGCCACCCGCTCGAGCGGCGTGCCCGCGTGATAGATGAGAGAGAGATGCTCCACCAGAATCGTCATCGTGGCCGCTCCAGCGCGCCGATCAACGCCTCAGGCGTCAGCGCATCGCTCGCCAACGGCACGCCCAGCGCCCGCAGCCGCTCGCCCAGTCGCGCGGTATCGGGGATCACCAGGCGCAGCGCCCGCAGCCGGTCGAGGTCGCCGAACGCCTGGGCAGGCGGCGCGTCCAGCGCGATGCGCCCGCTGTCGAGCGCGACCACGCGATGCGCCTCTGCCGCCTCTTCGAGCAGATGTGTCACATGGATGATCGTCAGGCCGCGTTCACGGTTGAGTTGACGGAGCAACGCAGACACCTCCAGGCGCGAGCGCGGATCGAGCATCGCGGTCGGCTCATCGGCGATCAGCACCAGCGGTTCGAGCGCCAGCACCCCGGCGATGGCCAGCCGCTGCCGTTGCCCACCCGATAGCTCGTTCGGCGCGCGACCATACATGCCGCGCAGGCCCACCGCCGCCAGCGCCTCACGTGTCCGCTGGACGATCACCTCATGGCTGAAGCCGCGCGCCGCCAGCCCCCACCCAACATCGTCCTCCACCACCGTCGCCACGATCTGATTGTCTGGATCAGAGAAGATCATGCCGATCAACTGTCGCACGCTCGCCCGATTCGCAGGCGCGGCGGTATCCAGACCAGCGACTGTCACTCGTCCGCTCGTGGGTCGCGTCAGCCCGCCGATGATGCGCGCGAGTGTAGACTTGCCGCTGCCATTATGCCCCAGCAGCGCGATATATTCCCCCTGGCTGATCGTCAGCGAGACATCGCTGAGCGCCGCAGTCTCGGTATCGGGGTAGGTGTAGTCCAGTCGCTCAACGCGAATATCCGCGCGGTCAGCGCCATGCGCACTGACTGGATGAGTCATCGCTCACCCGCCTCTCTGCTGCGTGCGGCAGCCTCCATCAACTCGCGCTCACGCTGCTCTTGCGCTGTGGCGCGCTCGTCTGCCGCCAGGGCAGGCGCTGGGGGCTGCGGCTGTTGCGGTTGGGCGACGGTGGTCGTCGTCAGTTCGTGGCGCAGCCGAGTCTGGCGGCGGCGGCGGCCAATCGCGCGCGCTACCCAGACTGGCCCCCACAACGGCGCCGTCACTACCCGCCAGAGCATGCGCGTCACCCAGAAGATCGGGCTGAGCGCCACACCCGCCACATGCAAAGCGCGCCACACCCACGGCGGCGGAAACGGCTTCACATCGTGGCCCAGCGCATAGGCGGTTGTCGAGGCGACGCTGTAATAGAGCAGCACTACGGGGAATGTCAGCGCCGTGACATAGAGAAAGAACATCGGTATCCAGTAGGTCAGCGTCACGTGCGCCACCGCCGCGAAGAATGGTCGCACACCCAACCAGGCATGCTGTGCGCCCAGCAGCGTGGCCGAACTATCGAGCAGCCAGCCTATGCTTACCAGCATATTCCGCAGTTCGAGGTAGAGATCGTGCAGCGGCAGGCCGAGCGCATAGACAGCGCCAAACGCCGCCGCATACGCCACAACCGCGTTGACCAGCAGCCCCAGCGTAATCGCCCGCGCTGGCGACCAGCGGCGGCTCATCGCCCATCCCATCGCCATGCCAATCACCGCTTCGAGCGTCAGCCGCCAGCCATAGTGTGGGCCAACCAGCACCGTCATCAGGAACCCCGCGACACACGCCGCGAACAGCGTGATCCGGGCGCCGCGCCGCAGATAGAGGATGGCGAACGGGGTAGGAACGAGCGGAATGAACGCCATACCGAGAATCGGCACGTAGATCCAGGCGAGATCAAAGACGATGGCTACATCGGTCAGCAGCCCAGCCTCCGCCATGCTGATCGCGTTCGCCCAGGGCGCGCGCGGCTCGGTCCCAGCGATTGGCGGTGGCGTTATCCCTCGCGACACAAGGCTATCGTCCGTGCTGATTGCTGGCTCGTCCACGGCAATTCACTTTCGCGCGTGAAGATGATCTCGTGGCCGACCGTGCGCGGAGCCACTCGGTTCCATAGCGGCAGCATAGCACGTACATCGTCTACCGGCCTACCCGGCCTAGTACCCAACGCGGCGCAGCGCCGCAGAGAGCGGCGCTGGCGATTCCATCATAAACCGGGGTGGCGTGGGCGCTGGCCCGGCGTCTACGCGCCTATCATCGCTTCCGCCGACGCGCCGAGCGCCTCGACATCCTGCTTGTAGAAGCGGCTCCCCCAGATGCCGACGATGCCAGCCGCAACGAGCGCCACCGGGCAGGTCACGAGCAGCGCCAGCCCAATCTGCTCGCCGCCGAGCCATCCGCTGAACGCGACTGAGATAGCGCCAACAAGCGTCGTCGCATAGATGTCGCCCAGCACATGCGCCAGCGTCAGTTCCAGGCCACCGCCCGCCGCGCGCAGATTCGGCGGCAGCACATCCTGCAAGGCCGCGCTGGTTGGCCCATTGTAGACATTCAGGAAGAATGAGGCGCAGAAGCCCATCAACGCGAAGATCGCCACACCTATCTTCACCTGCGTCGCGGGTGTCAGCGCCTGATAAGCTGGCAGCGCCTGGAGCACAATCGGCGCGCTCAGCGTAATCACCACAAATGGCGCCGCATACAAGAAGCCCAGGCCTCCCGTCCGCACACGCGCGCCGACGTACTTGCGCCGCAGACGATTCGCCCACGCGCCACCGTAGATGCCGCCAGCAATGCCGCCCAGCACCAGCAGCGCGCCGGCCAGGATCGGGGTGGTAGACCTGCCCAGCGCCGCGCTGCCAAAGCGCGACTGAGCCTCATACCCATAGGTGGAACTGAGGTAGATGACCAGAAAGTTCGAGATGGCCGCCAGCGGAAAGAAGCCGAGGGCATGCTGAAACAGGATGACCCGGAACGTCGGAATCTTCCAGCAGCGTTTGATCGTGCCGACGATGCTCATGCCCTGCGGTAGCTCCACCGGCTCCGGGTCCCCATCCGATTTCAGGCGGCGGCGCAGACCAAACATCAGGAGGGCGAGAATCAGGCCGGGTACGGCGCTGATGTAGAAGGCGTAGCGCCACCTGTCAGGATAGTCGAAGATACCGCCGATGAGGAAGCCAATGCCCGCGCCAAAGAGCGCGCTGGCGCCCCACCATGCGAGGATCGATGCGCGGCGCTGCGGCGGGAACCATGCCGCCAGCAGCGGCGTGCCAGAGGGATAGTAACTGCCCTCGCCCACGCCAACCACAGTGCGCGCCAGCAGCATCGAATTGAAGTTGAACGCGCCCCCCGTCAGCAGCGTCGCGAAACTCCACAGCGCCACACCCGCCCCCACGACAACCTTGCGGCTGTAGCGCTCGGCGAGATAGCCCAGCGGAAAGGCGACCAGCGAGTAGACGATGAGGAACGCGCTGGCGAGGCTGCCTATCTGCAGGTCATTGAAGCCAAACTGCGACTTCACGGTGTCTGAAACCGCCGAAAAGATGAATCGGTCGGCATAGTTGAAGAAATTGATGCCGCACATCAGCCAGAACACATACCAGGCGTAGACTCCCACGCGGGGGCTTGTCGTCGACGCCTGTGTCGCGACCGGGGCGGAGGGTGTCACTTCGCTCACTGAATGCTCCTCGTGGAATGAGAGAACGACTGATCGGAGATCGCTAGCATCGCGCGGCGCACGGGCGAGGCGCAGGCGAACACTGGCAAGCGGACAATGGGCAGGCGCGCAATGAGGAACAGGCGAACAGATGACAGCAGATGCGCGCCTCGCCTGCCACCGGCATCATAGCATGGCGAGCAAACGCGCTCAAGCGCGAGGCGCCCACACCAAATTGTGCAAAGGGCCGCATTTCGGCGAACAGCCCCAGCTCGTCCCTGGCGCTCGGCGGCGCCCGCTTGAGTTGCCGACTCCCTCGCCTATGCTTCTCCACAGGTCAAACGGTCGCTGGACGGCAAACTGGCGAAATTCTTTGCCATCGATCACGCGCCCAACAGCGAATTTGTCCGTAAAAGGTACTATCGCTTCATCTTTACTCTCTCGTTACGTCATGCTATAGTTTATGTAGTATTTTGTTTTGCTTTATGCTGCCCGCCATTCGATGACGACGGGTGAGGAGCGAGAAGCCATGACTCATCGTTCGGCCACTGTTACAGACCCCGCCCTCACTTCCGCTCTCGACCGTGTCGTATGCCCCGTCGCGCGCACAGCAGAGATTATCAGTGGCAAGTGGACGTTGCTCATCATTCGCGACCTGACGACAGGCACCAAACGATTCAGTGAGCTTGAGCGATCGCTGGAGGGCATCAGCCCAAAGACTCTCTCGGAGCGGCTTGTCGCACTGGAGCGCGAGGGTGTGCTGAGTCGCCGCACCTTTGCCGAGGTCCCGCCCAGAGTGGAATATTCCCTCACCGAGAAGGGCCAGGCGTTGGCTGGCGTCATCGAAGAAATGCGCCTCTATGGCAGGCAATGGCTGGGCTGCAAATAGATTGATCCGCAGCGTTCCTAGCCACCGCTGTGCAATGAGCCGTAAGCGCACATCACCCCCGCTCGATCAACGCCACCGCGTAGCAGGCGATGCCTTCCGCACGCCCCGTGAAGCCCATCCCATCCGTCGTCTTCGACTTCACACTCACGTGGTCAACGGACGCGCCTAGCAATCCAGCGATTGAGGCGCGCATCGTCGCGATATGTGGCGCGAGGCGCGGATGCTCGGCGACGATCGTGAGATCAACATTGACCACGCGCCAGCCCGCCTGCGCCAGCGCCGCCATTGTCGCCACAACGAACTCAGCGCTCGACACGCCCCGCCAGCGTTCCTCACTCGACGGGAAGTAGGCGCCCATGTCGCCCAGCGCGGCGGCGCCGAGCAGCGCATCCACCAGCGCATGCAGCGCGACATCCGCATCCGAATGGCCAGCCAACCCGTCGCGTATGTGGAATCAGCGCGCCCGCGAGCATCAGCGGGCGACCCGCCTCCGCTGATGCGAACTGATGCGCGTCGTAGCCCATGCCGATACGAGACTCTCGTTCCACTCCGGGCCTCATTCCTTCAGCGCACGATGTGCGTCGCGCCAACTCTCACTACGGCAGGCGTAGATAGGCCGACATGATCGCCTTCGACACGGGCGCCGCAAATGTGTCGCCAGTTCCAGAGTACTCCACCAGCGTCCCCACTGCGATCTGCGGCGTCACCGGCGGCCCAGAGAGCTTCGATGCGGGCGCATAGCAGGTGAACCAGGCATGCGGCAGCGGCTCGCCAGACTCAGCCGTTCCCGTCTTACCCGCGACCGTAACAGGGTATCCGACAAAATCCTGCACACTGGTCCCGCCAGGCGTGTTGGTTGGGCCGAGCATCGCCACCTGCACCACCTGCAGATTCGCCGCCGAGAGCGGGGCCACACCTGCCTGCGTCGGAGCAAACGTACTCGTCGTCAGCCCGTTCGTATCCACCACCTTCGTGACAAGCAGTGGGCGCATCCGCACGCCGTTATTTGCGATGGTCGCCGTCAACTGCGCGACCTGTGCTGGCGACGCCTCGAAAAATCCCTGGCCAATCCCCAGATTCGCCGCATCGGTCGGGGTCCAGCCTGCATTTTCGTTCGCCTTTAGCCAGGCGGGGTCTGGCACGATTCCAGGATTATCCTCGCTCGCGGGCAGGCCGATCATGCCCGTGGGCGCGCCAAAGCCAAATGCCTTCGCCACCGTTGGCAGGATGTTCGGGTCCTGCTGGTTGAGCATCACCGCGCTGGTCCAGAAGACCACATCGCATGATGGCCCGATAGCCTGAGGAGCCGTCAGATTGCCGTGGCCGGTAGCCTTGTCATCGATGCGCAGGTGATTCTCCCCCGGCACCTGATAGGTTCCCGTGCAGGTGAACACATGGGAGGCGCTGATGCCATGCTCCAGGTCCGCCGCGAGTGTCACCAGCTTGAAGATCGAGCCAGTGGGGTCAGCAGCCATCGTAGCGCGATTGAGGTATGGGCTGGAGAGCGCATTGAAGCGCGCCTGCTCGTTCGCGGTGAAGCCCAGCGAAAAGTCGTTCGGATCGAAGGTCGGATACGACGCCATCGCCAGCACATCGCCGGTCGCCGGAGCCAGCGCCACCGCGCCGCCACTATGCCCCTGCTGATTGGCCAGGCCGGTCATCGCCGCCTGTTGCGTGGCGAGATCGATGGTCGTCGTGATGTTCTCGCCGTTCTGCGCGGCGCGCTGAGCGATGGTTGCGATAACGGGGCCATCCGAGCCATCGGCGTTACGCGCTCGCACGTCGAGCCGACCACCCTTGATCGGACGAAGATACTGCTCACCCCACTGCTCGACCCCTTCGCGGCCAATGATGTCGCCGCTCTGGTAATAGTGACTCGTATCGCTGCTAATCTCGGTGGGGCTGACCTGGCCAATGTAGCCTGTCACGGGCGCCGTCACCGCGCCAAATGGATAGACTCGCCCGGTCGCCTGCTGTGTCTGTATTCCAGCCACATTGAGCGCCGCGCTCACCTGCGCATAGAGCATCGGAGTAATCGTCCGCACAGGCCAGAAGGTATTCGCGTCTTTGCCCTGATACGCCGCGCTGATCTCCGCTGGCGTCAGGTCGAGATTCGTCACCAACGCTTGCGTCACCGCAGCCTGATTGGTGATCTGCGCGGGGACCACGCCCACGACGTAGACCGTCTCATCGAGCGCCAGCGCCTGCCCATCGCTGCTGAAGATGGTCCCACGGTCGGCGCTGAGCGCGGTGAAGCGCGCCAGATGGGTATAGGTCGGGTCGTTCGCATCATCGAGCTGTGGAAAAATCAGACCAGGACTCCAGTCCACACGCCAGGCGTTGCGCTCCAGCCTGAGCGGAATAGTGATGTCCACCGCGACATCGCCCAGACCCACGCTGCTCATGATGATACGCGCGGGGAACGTCACCTGCGTCGCGCTGACCTTTTTCACCGCGCCCAGCGTCGCAGACATGCCATAGACCTGCGCCTCGGCGATGATACCTTGCGTGCGCCTGACAATGTAGTCCTGTGCGCTCGAATAATCCGCCGGGTTGAGCTGATACTTGGTGGAGGAGTGCAGGATGGCGGGATCGCTGAAGCGTGTCCGGCTGGCAGCGGAGGTCAACCCATACATCGCGGTATACTTGCCGCCGGTATAGTCGGCGAGATAGCTGTTCGCCACCTGACACGGCGACCCACTGGCGCACCCAGTGATGTCGTTGACGCCCGCATGCTGGCGAACCACTGGCCCGATGATCTCATAGGCCAAACCCGCGACGATGGCCACAACCAGCGCCGTCGTCAGCGCATAGGCCCACAGCGGCGGTCGGCGCCAGCCAGCGGTAGCCGTCGTGGCGCTCGGCTTGTGCGCAATCGCCCGCTGCGGCGGCGCCTTCTTGCTCAGCCGCGCAATGGCGTCTGGCGGCAGTTCCTGCGTCACGTCATCCAGCCCAGGGTATGGCGGCGGCGCATCGGCGCCCAGCGGCGTCAGCGCGCTCCCCTGGCTCGGCGTCACGCCAGCAGGCGGCATGACGCGGGTAGGATCATCCTCGCCGCTAACCGCCCAGTCGCCTTCACCCTGGCCTTGCGCGCCCTGTCCATCCTCAGCCATCGCCGACATCCTCTCTCAGCCTGCTACGCCATCACCAGCCCTATTGTACACACCTGGTACAGAGCCCGCGTCTGTGACGCGCATGACATCTTGACTGCGGCATAATTCGTTTGAGATACAGGGGCATTCTGGGTGAGGCGTGGGCAGGCGTGGCGCCTGAGATGACACAATACACGGGCGTGTCGTAGAAACGCGGCCAGCGCCGCCAGCGCAATTCACATCGCACGCCGTAGTACAAGCGCCTGGACTGGAGATGTCAGAAACGATGAGCGCCATCGAGGCAGAACGCCACAGCATGCGAATAGGCGACGCCTCATGGCGCGACCGCGCACGGCTCGCGGCCCTGGCGCGGCGTCATGCGCTGCCTGCGGGCCTCGCCATCGTCGTCGGCGCGCTGCTACGCCTGCTGTGGCTGGGTGATACCTCGTTCCTCGGCGACCAGGCGCAACTGCTGGCGCTCGGCCACTCCGCCGCCGACCACCGCGCGCTCATCATCACCGGCATCCCCAGCTCCATAGGCACGCTCAATCTGCCCGTCTCCACCTGGCTCTATGCGTCATTCGCGCTCATCGGCGGTCCACTTGGCGCAACGATCTTTACCGCGCTGGCCAATATCATCGCCATCGCGCTACTCTATGCCATCGCCGCACGCTACCTGGGGCGGCTCGCGGCCTTCGCGGCGGCGCTGCTCTATGCGACAGCCAGCGGCCCTGTCCACTACTCCCGCTTCATCTGGCAACAGAATCTGCTGGCGCCCGTCCTCCTGCTGCTTCTTCTGGGTCATCTTGCTGGCCATTATCGAGCGGCGACCTGGCTGGCTCGGATGGAGTGTCTTGTTCTGGGGCGCCGCGACCGAGCTTCACCCGACAGCGGCGCCCCTGCTCGGACTGATCGCCGTGGCGCTGGCGTTCACCTGGCGCGATCTGCGGCGGCGCGACCTCGCATGGGCGGCGGCGGCGCTCATCGCGCTCTTCGGCCCCACAGCGCTCTGGGAGGCGCTGAGCCACGGCGCCGATCTGCTGGGGGCGCAGCGCCTCGGTCAGGGCCGCGCAGTCTTCGACACCTGGTCGCTCCACTACCTCCTCCAACTCCTCCAACCAGCGCCCGCAGACTGGTATGGCGCGGCGTCTTCATATGTCGCGACGGGCCGGGCAATCGCGTGGCTCGGCGCAGTCATCACAGCGCTGCTCATCGCGGCGCAACTCTGGCTGGTCGGCGTCATCGCCACGCCGTGGATGAACAGGCGCGCCGCGATGCTATCCGCCCGCAGCGCGCTGGCCGATGCGCGCTGGCGATTTGCGCTCTGTCTCGCGCTGTGGGAGGCGCTGCCACTTGCCTTCTTGTTGCGCCACAGTCGCCCAATCGCGCCGCACTATCTGCTCGTGCTCTTGCCTGCGGTGTATCTCAGCGTCGGCGGCGCATTCGCATGGGCGTCTGGATGGTTACAGCGCGCATTGACTCGACCGCTCAGTCGCCGCATGCCGCGCGCGATCCAAGCGCAGAACCTGGCGATCAGCATGCTCGTCGTGATCATCGTCGCCATCAGCGGCGCGCAGACAGTTCGGCGTCGCCAGCGAACTCACGACCCTTCACTCTGGCGCGTTCGATGGGCTGGCGCTGCCGCTCCACTATGGCACGCCGCTGTCCAGCGAGCGCGCTGCGCTGGCCGCCATGCAGTCCGCCGCGCGACGACTGCACGCGACGGCCGCTATCGCCGCGACACGTGTCCAACAGGAGCCACTGGGCTACCTCAGCGCGACCAACAGCAACAACACCGTCGCCGCCGACTACATCAGCGATGGCTGCCTCGCCATTCCTGCCGCCAGCGCAGCGCAGCCGCTCGTTACTCTCGCCGTGCCAGATACCACCGCCGCACAGCTCTTGCCACGCATCCAGGGCGCGCGCGCGCTCCGCTCTATCGCCGTGCAGGGCGGACAGCCCTACCTGCTCTATGCGATCTCGCCAGGGAGCGTCATCTCCGGCGAGCAGCCCATCGCCGCATCAGCCGCACATGGGCAACCGCAGCCGGTTGGATTCGCCTATACACCAGCGGCCCAGTCAGGCGCGGCGCTCACCATCCGCTGGAGTGGCGCGCCAGACCTCCAGCGCGCGAACGCATCCAGCGCGGTGAGCTATTGGTATGGCGCTATTCCTGGTGGCGCGCCTATCGCCGATTACACGTTCACGGCGCAGGCGCTCGACGCCCAGAGCCAGCCCGTTGGCGCGCCGATCACCACTGTCTGCTCGCGGCTGGCGTGGTCGCCGCAGATGGGTCTCATCACCACGACACGCCTGCCCACTGCGCTAGCAACAGGCGGACAGGTCGCCGCATGGCGCGTCTCCGCGCAGATCGCGCCAGCAGTGGCGACGCGCCCCACACTGGGGCCACTCGCGCTCGAAACCGGCGCCATCACCTTTGGCCCGTCGCGCCCGCTCACCCGGCCTATCACCTTCGCAGCGCCGCTGCCCTGAGCCTGTGTTACTGGCGCATAGCCAGAGCGTCTCGAAAGTAGCTACGGGAGCCGCGTGGCCGAGCCTGTTACATCAGCGAGGAGAAGCAGCCATCATGCGCTCGCAGACCCGAAGGCGCTCACGCATACGCCGAATCCGCTGACGCTCGGACATCATCTCGCGCGCCTGCTGCCAGCGCCAATTCATCTGAGCCACGCGCAACGCGCGCTGCCCTGGCGCGCGCTGATCTTTCAGGCGGCAGGCGTCTGGCTGGCGACCCGGCTGGCGTATCTCACGCTGACAGGCTTCTTCCCGCTGGTCAGCAGCGGCGCCACGACCGCGAACGCCATTTCCACAACGCCAGTCTCCGTCGCCGCGCTCATCCGCCGCTGGGCGCAGTGGGATGGCGGCGCATTCGTCTCCATCGCGCAGCATGGCTATACAACGGCGCAGCTCACCGCCTACTTTCCGCTCTACCCCGGCGCCATACGGCTCACGGCGCTGCTCATCGGCCCACATTGGGCCACCGCCGCCCTGCTCGTATCAAATCTCGGCGCGCTCCTCGCATTCATCGGCGTCGCGCTGCTTGCGGCTCAGGTAGCGCCAGAGGGCGAAGGGCGTCAGGTCGCCAGAGTCGCGGTGCTGCTCTTCGCCGCGTATCCGCTCGCATTTTTTCTCTTTGCCGCATACTCAGATGGACTTTTCGCGGGCCTGATAGTCTTCGCGCTGCTCTTCAGCTTGCGGCGACGCTGGGGCTGGGCCGCCTGCTTCGGCCTGCTCGCGGGGCTATGCCGACCAACCGCCCCGGCGCTGCTGGCGCCGCTGCTCTGGGAGGCGTTCCAGGCCTATCGTGAGGCGCGCGGCGCCTCGACGCCGCGACAGGCTTTGCGTGCAGCAGCGCCTGCGCTGGCCGCCATTGCGGCGCCGCTGATCGGCATTGGGACGTATGGCGCGTATCTCTGGCTACGCTTCGGTGATCCGCTCACGTTCGTCACGGCGGAGCGTTCCTGGGCGCACTTCTCTCTGGCGCCGCTGCTCTCCATTCCGGTCGCCATCCTCGCCTTCGCGCATATCCCGCTCGGCTCGCCACTGCAAGCGCGCGTGCTGCTCGATCTTGCGCCCGTGCTCGGCGGCGTCATCCTTACGCTGGCCGCGGCGCGGCGCGCGCCAGTCGCATTCACACTCTACATGCTCTCGCTGCTCGTACTGCTCACCTCGGAGCCGCTCAACTACCTCGATCTCTTCGTCTCCGGTGGACGCTACATGCTGGCGGCAGTTCCGCTGTTCATCATCGTTGCGGGGTGGCTCAAGCGCTCCGAATGGATATTGCCCGCCCTCTGCTGGAGCGGCGCGCTCCTTCAGGCGATGCTTGCCATCTTCTTCCTCGCCCACGGGTGGATCGTCTGACACAGCAAGGGCAGGCGCCCGACTGAGCCTGTTCCCAGCCTTGCGCCTGCTCTGAACCGACTTGCCGAAGGCGTCGGCTATTTCTTCGAGAACTGCCCACGTATCAACGTATAGAAGACACCCACGATGATAGCGCCCACGAGTGACGCGACGATCATGACGCCCTCCAGCGAGAAATCGAAGGGTATCTTGGCAAACGTCTCGGCGAGGTAGGCGCCGATGACCGTCAGGATGACACCTGTTACCAGACCACCCGGTTTTTTGCTCGTCAGCCGCTCGACCACGAAGGTGATCACAACGGCAAGAGCAATCAGGATGATGAGCTGTATCAGGTTGATATAGTATCCAGTGGTGGGCCAGTCGAACACCTGAATCCGCACATCGGTCTGATGGAAAATCGTGTTCAAGATGCCGGTTTGCGGAATCGGGTTGAACGAGGGGACAGCGGCCAAAATGTTAGTGGTCATGTGCTGCAAGGTCTCCTTTTTCTTCCCCGGAGGGCTGAATGTACGCGCAAACGTCGCAGTTGACGTCGCGCTCGCCTGCTCTGCGAGCAAGCGGAAGGCCAGATTGCAACCCAGCATATCACGGAAAGGCAATCGAAGGGATATTCGCATGTCTGCGGCATCTGGCGCTAAGATAGAAGCGCGCCCCACGGCGCCAAATGCAACCTGATGTCAATGAGGGAGGCGACTGATATGGAGTATCGGCGACTTGGCGCGTCTGGCCTGCAAGTGTCGGTGGTGGGTCTGGGCGGCAATACCTTTGGCCGCCACGCCGATGAGCGCCAGACAGCGCAGATCATTAGCACGGCGCTCGACGGCGGCGTCAATTTCTTCGACACAGCCAATGTCTACGGCGCGGGCGTCTCCGAAACGTACCTTGGCAAAGCGCTGCATGGGCAGCGTGACCGAGCGCTGATCGCCACAAAAGTGGGCATGCGAATGGGCGCAGGCCCGAATGAATCTGGCTCGTCGCGCAAACACATCATGGCAAGCGTGCAGGCCAGCCTGCGTCGGCTCGACACCGACTACATCGACCTCCTCCAGATTCACACCTTCGATCCTGATACCCCGCTTGAGGAGACGCTCAGCGCGCTCAACGACCTCGTGCATGCGGGCGCCGTCCGCTACATCGGCTGCTCAAACTACGACGCCAGGCGTCTGATAAAGGCGCTGTGGATCAGTGACAAGTATGGCTGGGAGTCGTTTGTCTCGACACAGCCAGAGTACAACCTGCTCACGCGCGAGATCGAGCGCGACCTCATCCCCGCCTGTGTGGAGTTAGGTGTCGGCGTCATCCCCTACTATCCGCTGGCGGCGGGCGTGCTGACGGGCAAATATCAACCCGGACAGCCTGCGCCAGAGAATACGCGCGGCCACAACAATCCCGGTTTCGCCACGCGCCTGACCCCCGATGCGCTGGATACGGCGCAGCGACTCGACGCCTGGGCGCGTGAGCGCGGCCACACCGTCGCCGAACTGGCGCTGGCGTGGCTGATCGCTCAGCCAGCCGTCGCCACGGTCATCGCTGGCGCGCGCGCGCCAGAGCAGATTCGCGCCAACGCGCTGGCAGGCGAATGGAAGCTCACTGCGGATGATCTCCAGGAGATTGACCGCCTGCTGGCAACGCAGCCCACGCGCGCCAACTGAGGGCGTGACGCGGAACCGGAGCGTGTGTCACATTCAACCGGCTGGGCGTCGCCAGAGAGGTCGCGCCCAGTGGTGTATCCTGCTCGCAGTTCCCGCCGGGCTGTTGAATCGTATAGTGTAGCGATGGATACACGCATGCCCGCGCTTCTCACACACGCTGGAGAGAAGGGCTGGGCTGTTTCGCTTAGCAACGCTAGCCCAGAGCAGAGACTCGGCGGATATGCGCGATTCTGGCGGCGATCATCAGTTTGGGAGATCACATCGTCATGACGGCACCTGGCAAGTCCGTAGCGCAGTCCCCTGAAATCTCAGTTATCATCCCGGTGTACAACGAGATCAAGACGATTCTCGAAGTCGTGCGGCGCGTTCAGGCCCAGCCGTTTCAGACGGAGATCATCATCATCGATGACTTTTCGGGCGATGGCTCCCGCGAACTCTTGCAGCAGACCGCGTTCACCGGGCAAATGACGGTTCTCTACCACGACAAAAACAGAGGGAAGGGCGCAGCCATCCGCACTGGCCTGCAAGCGGTCACAAAGGACATCATCATCATCCAGGATGCCGACCTGGAATATAACCCCGACGACTTTTCCGCCGTCTTGCGTCCCATCCTGGATGGCGTAGCCGATGTCGTCTATGGCTCTCGCTTCCTGGGTACCCATCGCTCCTTCATGTTGCACCACTACCTGGGAAACCGCTTCCTCTCTGTCGTGACGAACGTGCTCTACAACAACATGCTCACCGATATGGAAACAGGCTACAAGGCGTTCCGCGCATCCGTTATCAAACCCCTGCGCATCCGCAGCAATCGCTTCGATTTCGAGCCAGAGATCACCGCCAAGGTCCTCAAGCAGGGCTGCCGCATCTATGAAGTACCGATCTATTACGCTGGCCGCGACTATGCCGAGGGCAAGAAGATTACCTGGCGCGATGGCTTCGCCGCACTCTGGGCGCTAGCGCGTTTTCGCTTCTTCAACTGACACGCTAACGCGCTCGGTCACATCTCACCACCAGCCCATCAGCCTTCCAGCAGCGCCATGAGCTGACCACACCTTCCCATCGTAGCGGCGCGCAGGTCGCATAGACCGCGCCAGACGCCTGTGTGCGATAGTGACAGCGAATGGTTGCACCCTGCTCAGCCCGGAGGCTAATCGCATGCCCTTTGCCCTGCCTGATCCCTCAACGCCGTTCGGCGCGCGTGTCGTCGAGCGCCTGCGCGATGAGCGCATCATCTGGATCGTGACGACCAACGCCCAGGGCGTGCCACAGCCCAATCCCGTCTGGTTTCTCTGGGATGGCGCCAGCTTTGTGATCTACAGCCTGCCCGACGCCGCTCGTGTCGCGCACATCAGACGCAATCCGCAGGTCGCGCTACACTTCAATAGTGACCGTGGCGGCGACGACATCACGATATTCACTGGCGTGGCGAGCGAGGCGACCGACATCCCGCCCGCCGACCAGAACCCTGCTTATCTCGCGCGCTATCGCGACCGCATCGACCAGAACTTCGGCGGCCCCGCAAGCTTCGCCAGTCGCTATTCGCTCGCGCTGCGTGTCTCACCAGAGAAGGCGCGCGGATTTCTGAGCTGATGCGTCACGGCGCCTGGTATGCCGCTTGACTGGCCGCCAGCGCAACCTCTATACTCAGCGAGCATGCGCTGCGATGCGCAGAGAAGTCCAGAGAAGGAGTGAACCATGGGCGCGTATGCGCTGGCGGTCATGGGTGGCGATGGCATCGGCCCAGAGGTGACAGCGGAGGCCGTGCGGGCGCTCGAAGCTGTGGGCAAGCGCTTCGGGCACAGCTTCGAGCTGCATGAGGCGCTGGTTGGCCAGGCGGCGGTAGATGCGGAGGGTGTGGCGATCAGCGATGCGACGATGGCGCTGTGCCAGCGTGTAGACGCGATCATCTTCGGCGCGGTCGGCGGAACGGGGGTCGGCGATCCCAACTCGAAGACCGAACCCATGCACTCGCTATTCCGCCTGCGCAAAGACCTCGAACTCTTCGCCAACGTGCGTCCGGTGCGTCCGCTTCCCGCGCTGCTCGGCGCTTCCACGCTCAAGCGCGCGACACTGCGTGGCGTTGATCTGCTCGTGGCGCGCGAGCTGACCGGCGGCCTCTACTATGGCAAGCCGAGCGAGATTCGTGAAGGAGCAGGCGGCGCAGCGGCGGTAGACACGATGGTCTACACTGAGGCCGAGATCGAGCGCATCGCGCGCTATGCGTTTGAGCTGGCGCGCGACCGGCGCAAGCATCTCACGTCAGTGGATAAAGCCAATGTTCTGAGTTGCTCGCGTCTGTGGCGGCGCGTGGTTGACCGCGTACATGGCGATTATCCCGATGTCGCCCTGCGCCACATGCTCGTGGACGCCTGTTCGATGACCCTGATTCGCAATCCGCGCGAGTTTGATGTGGTCGTTACGGAGAATATGTTCGGCGACATCCTGACCGACGAAGCTTCAATGCTGACTGGCTCGCTGGGCATGCTGCCCTCGGCCAGCCTGGGAGCGCGACGCACAGCGCACGGCCAGTTTGGCCTCTTCGAGCCGATTCACGGCTCCGCGCCTGATATCGCTGGACAGGGGAAAGCCAATCCGCTCGCCGCCATCCTGACGGTAGCCTTGATGCTGCGCTACTCGCTCAGCCTCAAGCGCGCCGCTGCGGCGGTTGAGCGCGCAGTGCGTCAGGTCGTGGCGGCAGGCTACCGCACTGCCGATATCGCCAGCGCAGGCGAGTCAGTCGTCTCGACCCACGCGATGGGAGACGCGGTCGTCAGCGCCATTCTGGGCGAGTAGACCGCGCGGAGAGCAGGCACAATGACAGGTTTGACCCTCACGCTGGCGCCAGAGCGTCTGGCTGTCTGTCGCCTCGCGCCCGACGCGCCGATACCACCGCTGCCGCTGGGTAGCTCACTGGTAGCGCTGACCCTCACGCCTGATGAGCTATCGCTGGTGATTCCAGAGGAGGCGGCGCCGGTGGGCGCCGCCACTGAGGCGGGGTGGCGCGCCCTGCGCGTCGCCGGGCCGCTCGACTTCAGCCTGACCGGCGTGCTGGTGTCGCTGGCGGAGCCACTGGCGCAGGCGGGGGTCAGCATCTTCGCCATCTCGACCTACGACACAGATTATCTGCTCGTGCGTGAGTCGGCGCTGGCGGCGGCGCTAGCGGCGTTACGCGCCGCTGGTCACACCATCATTTGAAGTCGCTCTCCCGCTCGCAATCGGGGAGAGGCAGCGCGATCAGCCCATCTTGGCGCGCGGCGAAGGCCCGAGCTGCGCCAGCGACACGGTGATGTGTCGTTGCTCCTCCTCCAGTTCGGCGATGCGCTCGCGCCGTTTGCGCGTCGGCGGTTCTTCGATAGCGGCAAGCTGCGCAAGCTCCTGGCGCGCCGCATCGAGGCGCCGCTGCAAGAGGGCCTCGCGCACATCCCACAACGTCACGCCGCGCTCACGCCCTGCCGTCATCACCGCGCCTCGCGTTTCTGCGCGTCAGAGCGCGCCGCTACCACTGCGCCTGACAAGATCGGCGATGGTACTGAGCAGGAACTCGTCCTGATATGGCTTGACAATGTAGGCGTTCGCGCCGAGTTGCGTGGCGCGTTGCTGATGCTTCGCCGCCGCGCGGGAGGTCAGCACGATCAGCGGCAGATTGCGATATTGCGGGTCGCTACGCAGCGTCGCCATCAACTCATAGCCGTCCATACGTGGCATCTCGATGTCGAGCAGAACCGCTGATGGCCGCTCACGCGCGATGACATCCAGCGCCTCCACACCATCGCGAGCCGTCTGTGTCTCCCAGCCATGCGCCTTGAGCATGCCGCCGACGACACGGCGCACGCTGGGACTGTCATCCACTACCAGCAGATACGACTGCTTCGCGTTGGGCGGCGCATCGAGCAACCCACTGTCAATGACACTGCGCTGCGCGACGACAAAGTCACGTTGACCCCCAAGCGTTGCGGCAGTCGAGAGGCCAGAGATCGCGTTTCGGTCCACTGGCGCCTGCGATGGGTCAGGCTGCGCAGCCCAGGGTGGGCGCTGTGGCGCGCTGGGTGGCGCGCTCAGCGCCGCCGTTGGATAGTTATCCACCGCGTTCTCTTGTGCGCTCTGCCCGGAGGGGATTGCCCACTGGCTCGCCGAGCCATCCTGAACACCTGAGGCGCCGAAATACGACGACGGCGCTTCTAGCTCCTCATAGGAGAAGGGCGGCATACCAGCGGGCGCTGCGGGCGAGCCGAACGGCGACATCGGCGCGGACGGCTGCGCTGGCGATAGCGGTGGCGATGAGGGCAACGGCGGGCGTGACCTGCCCACTGAGGCAGACGCAGCCCCTGGAGGAGGGAACGCGAATGGCGATGGCGCTTCTCGCTGCCCTGGAGTTGGCAGTGTCAGTGTCTCATCCGCCGGGCGAGCCAGCAATTCTAGCAGATCGAGGATGATGACGACCTGCCCATTGCCCAGAGCCGTAGCGCCTGCGACCCCACTCACGTTGCGCAGATGCGCGCCGAGCGGCTTGGCGACAATCTCCTGCTGGCTCACAATGCCGTCCACAACCAGCGCAATCTTATGCCTGCCGGCATTCACGATCAGCAACGACGAGCGCTCATCTAGCGGAGCGCCGGGCATCTGCAGATAAGTCGAGAGCCGCGCCAGTGTGTAGCGCTCGTTGCGCACCATGATCGCAGGCGTCGGCGCGCTGACGCGCTCATAGTAGTCAAGCCGACCAATCTGGTCGACGACCGCCATGGGAATCGCATAGGTGTGCTGTCCGGCTTTGACCAGCACCGCACGCGCGATTTGCAGACTGATCGGGAACTTCAGCATGAAGTCGGAGCCTGACCCAACGGTCGAATCGACATCCACCGATCCCTTGAGCCGCGCAGCCGCGTCGCGCACCACGTCCAGTCCGACCCCGCGCCCGCTCTCCTCGGTCAACGTCTCAGCCGTCGAGACCCCCGGCTGGAAGATGAGGTTGAGCGCGTCGTGGTCGCTCAGATTGGCGTAGGCGTCAATCCAGCCTTTCGCAATCGCCGTCTGGCGCACATGCTGCGGATCGATTCCCGCGCCGTCATCGCGCACCGAGATGACAACCTGATTGCCCTCATACGCGGCGGAGACGGTAATCTTGCCCGCGCGCGGCTTGCCCGACGCCTGGCGCATATCGGGCCGCTCGATGCCGTGATTGACAGCATTGCGCACCAGATGCAGCAGTGGCCCCTCAACCTCCTCGATCACCTTGCGGTCTACCTCAGTATCGCCACCCTCGACGAAGAATTCGACCTCTTTACCCTCTTTCAGGGCAGAGGCGCGGGCAGCGCGATAGAGCCGTGGCACGAGCGAACTGACTGGCACCAGGCGCGCCTTGAGCAGGCGATCCTGCACCTCGGAGCTGAGTCGAGTCTCGCGCGCGAACGATACCTGAATCTCACGAACGAGCGTTTCCATCTCGTGGTTGAGCGAGAGTACGTCAGTAACCGCTTCGCTCAGAATGCGCGAGAGCCGATGGAACTCGTTGTAGCGATCCATCTCGAGCTCGTGGAACTCACGCAGATGGTCTGGCGCGCCAGCGCCGCCCGCAGGGCCGCTCGTAGCCGAGCGCTGCTGATTGCTCCAGGGGAAACGGAAGCCTGCGGACGGCGCGCCTCCCTGCGCCTGCACACCGCTCTGGCCACTGGGCAGCATGAACATCTCGAACTGGGTTTCGAGTTGGCCGCCGACCTCACGTAGACGCTCGCTCGCCTGAGAGGAATCACCCACGAGCTGATAGATGCGCCCGATACGCTCCTCGAAGATCGAGCGATTCACCAGCAAGTCGCCGAAGAGCGTGACCAGTTCGTCGAGCTTGCTCAACTTCACACGCACGCTCAGGTCTTCTTTGCCCTTGCTCCCCGTGTCTTCCGTGTCTGCGCCAAGGTCAATCGCCACACTCTCAGCGGTCTCGTCTTCATGGTCGATGGCGAGCAGATTCACCACGGGAGCGCCCGTGAGCGCGCCATAGCGGTCGATCAGCGCCTGCGCAATCTCACGCTGCTGCTGCGGACTCACGATGGCGCCGCTAATCAGCTGATCGAGCGTCTCAGCGGTATCGAAGACCAGACTCAACTCATCGGGCGAGAGCGCGCGCCCACGACTGGCAAACTGCTCGAGCAAGTCTTCAGAGGCATGCGCAAGGCTCTGCACCACCACGAAGCCCATCATGCCAGCCGCGCCCTTGAGGGTGTGCATGGCCCGGCGCACCGACTGAATCGCACTGGCATCGCCAGGCGAGCGCTCCAGCTCGGCGATGCCGCTCGTGATGGTTTGCAGGTGCTCCTGCGCCTCCTCGCGGAAGACCGCCATCGTCTCAGGAGACTGCCCGCTTGTCACCTGCGTCTGGCGCGCCGAGCGCGTCTGTGGGCGCACCTCGACACCACCGCCCATGACCGTCACCGAGCTATCGCCCATGCCCGGCCCAAGCGCGGAGAACATCATCTGTCGGCGAATCTGGACTTCGAGTTCCTGGCGGATGCGCTGCTCTTCCTCGCGGCGAATGTCGCCCGCGATCTCCTGGCGTACCTCGTCTTCGAGCGAGCGCCGTAGGTCTTCGCGTACACTGCGCTCTAGCTCAGCGCGCTGGCCCGGGCCAAGCGCCTCAACCGCTGGCATGCTGGCGCTCGGCGATGAAGGCGACCACGTCACCTGGGCCACCGTCGCGCTAAAGCCGCCATCGGCTGTCGCGCCGCCCACGCCAAACGACGCGGTCATGCGCCCCAGCGTATCGAGGGTCGCGCGGAACTGGCCCAGCGTCTCGTCAATCTGCTCTTGCGACAGGGTCAGATTGCGGCCCGATGTGTTCAGCAGAGCGATCAACTTCTTGAGGCGCGTGGTCGTCACCCAGATGACCGAGAGCGGGAGGTATCCGCGCACTGTTTCAGGGCTGCGGCGCAGGTCCAGACCCATCTGCTGCCCGACCCACTCTTCGAGCCGTTCGAGCGCATCGTTCGAGCCATCGAGGAAGCTCTGCAACTCGATGCGCTCGTTGTCCATCGCCTGCGCCGCGTCGCGCAGCAACGCTACCGTATTCCGAAGCGCCGTGACCTGCCGTCGTACATCCTCCTCATCGCCACGCAATTCTTCGAGCGCGGCTCCTGCCCCGGCGGGCGCCGGTCGCTGCGGCTGAGGCGGTTGCGTCACCATCGAAGAAGCCCAGTCGCGGGAATATGGCGCTTCAGCGGTCGGAAAAGAAGCGGCAGGCATCGACGCGCCTGGCGCAGGATACGGCCCGGTCGCCTGAGACTGCGCCCACGGATCCGGCTGCGGGGGCGGCGCTGCGCCAAGCTGACCCACTTGCCCCGCGCGCTGAGGCAGGGCCGCCGCAGACTGCCCAAAGGCGTCTGGCTGCGGCGTCGGCACGGCTGGCGTGAACCCCGTCGGCAGATTTGAGAGCGACGAAGCCCACGGATCGACCGGCGGGGCCGCGAAACCGTTGGCGCTGTGTACGCCAGACAGGCTGGGCGCGCTTTGAGCAGTCGGCCCATTAAGCGCATCAGAATCTGGTATCTGCGGCGTCACCCCTGACCCCTGCGCACCGCTGCCCGGGCCACTATTCCCTTGGCCAAAGGCCGCGAACCAGTCAGGTACCGCTGGCGGCGACGCCTGCCCTGTCGGCGCAGGCGCGCCCGTCGCACGGTCCCACTGATTGGCGCCCGGCGCGAGCGGCGTCGAAGCGGAGGAGGGCGCCGCAGGCGGGCTGTAGGTATCCGCCGCAGTCGTGGCGCCTGAGCTGGTATTCAGCGTGCCAGCCCCGCGATAGGCGTCGTGATCTTGTCGATCTTCGGCCACGATCTGGGCGTCGCTACCGCCCGTGCGAATCAGTTGCGCCACGCGGAGCAACCGGCCGCATGAGCGACGGAGCAGCGCAATCGTAGCCTGGTCGAGCGCGGCCCGGCGCTCCAGCGCATCGTCGAGAATCAACTCCATGCCCTGCGCGATGTGGGCCAGACCATTGAACTCCATCATCGCGGCGGAGCCGTAAATGGTATGCGTGCGGCGGTAGGCTTCCTCGATAGCGCTCTCGTCGTCGGGAACTCGCTGAAGTTGATCGAGATGAGTCTCGATCTCAGGGATGTAAGCGTCTACCTCATCGAGGAAACTCCCCAGGATCGCCGACTTATCGAAATTATCTGCCATGATCTCCGCACCCGTCCTGCTGGACTCCAACGCTCGAATGGGTAGTCCGCGCGCCTCGCCGGACAACAGCGGGCGTATAGCGAACTGAATCTAGCCGCGATCTGGTGGAAACGGATAATTGCCTAGCGGATTCGAGGGATACTGGTCCTCAGGATATCCGTTCTGGCCATTCTGCCCGTATGGATTCTGTCCATAGCCGTTCTGATCGTAGCCGCCAGTTGGGTAGCCATTCCCATCGCCCTGCCCTGTCTCACTCCACGTCGCGTCATAGGCGCCAATATCGAACGCATTCCGCTGCTGGGTATAGGATGCTGAGATCGGGCCAGCGGGCAATGCTGGGAAGGCGTCAGGATTGGGCGCCCACCCCGTCTGCCCCTGCTGCGAAAGCTGCGCGGGCGACAGCGGCGACTCCATCCCCTGGGGCAGCCCGGCAGCTTCGGCCAACTGCTCTGGCAGGCGGAACGCCGCAACTGACGCGCGTAGTTGCTCGGCCAACTCCGCCAGGTAGCTCACCGCTGTCATTGTATCCTGTGTCGTGTCGTTAGTCTGCCGCGTCACCGCAGCGATCTGGCCCATCGCTTCCGCGACCGTCTCGGCGACCTGACGCCGCTCATTCGCGCCGTGGGCAATGTCATTGATCATCTGCGCCTGGCGATCCACGGCGCTGTAGATGCGCTGCAGCGCGCGGCCAGCATCGTCGGCCAGCCGCGAGCCTTCGATCACTTCCTGCGTGCTTTCTTCCATCGCGACCACCGCTTCATAGGTGTCGCCCTGAATCGTTTTGACGATGGCGCCCACGCGCTTCGTCGCCTCGGCCACGCGCTCGGCGAGAATACGAATCTCATCGGCGACGACGTGGAATCCACGGCCATGTTCACCGGCCATCGCCGACTGAATGGCAGCGTTCAACGCCAGCAGGTTCGTCTGCTCGGCGATGTCTTCGATGAGGCGCACGATCTCGCCGACCTCCTGCGAGCGCTCGCCGAGGCGCTTGATCTTCTTCGAGGTTTCCTGCACATTCTCACGGATGTGCGCCATACCATCGGTTGTCTTGACCACCGACGCCTGGCCATCGCGCGAGCTTTGTAGCGCCTCGCGAGCGGCAGCCACCGCTTGCAGCGCATTCGTCGCGGAGAGCTGCACGAAATCCGCGAGCTGCGCCACACGGTCTGATACGAGCGAGATCTGATGCGCCTGCGTCTCTGATGACTGCGCCACATCGGCTGAGCGGTCGAGCAGGCGGCGTGTCGCGGTAGATACCTGATTGGTCGTCGCCTGCACCCGGCCAACGACCTTCGCCAGCTCCTCGATCATGAAGTTGAATGAGTCCGCTAACACGCCCAGGGTATCTGGCGTCACCTCGGCCTGCACACGCAGGTCGCCATCGCCAACCGCGCTGACCTCTGTCAGCAGCTTTTCAATCTGCGCCTGCAAGACTACCGCATCCGGCGCTTCGAGCGCGGCCGCGCCTTTTGCGGCGCCCACTGCCATGCCACCGGCCACGAGCTTGTTGATCGAGCTGGCGAGGGTGGAAAAATCATCGTCGCCCGCCACTTGCGCCCGCACCATGCGATTGCCGCTGCCCGCCTGGCGCAGCACTTCAGTCAGCGCAGTAGCATAGTCGCGCGCGAGCGCCCGAATCCGTGTGACAGCGATGACGACGGCTATCAGGCTCAGCGCAGCGGCGGCCAGCGTGATCGTCCACTGTAGTGTCTGCTGGTCTGCGGCGCCAAACGGCTCATTGATCGCAAACCAGCCAACAAACGCTACCGCGACTACTGGCACGATACAGGCCAGAGCAGTTAGCAGATTAAATTGAGCGCTCATGCTCGTACCTGAGCGCGAAGAAGCTTCCATAGTCGCGGTGGCCTCCTCGGTATCTCTGGTCTCTGGCCAGGCTCGCCGCGAGACACAGAGCGCGGCAGCGTTCATGACAGCATACCAGCAGGCGCGTTCATCGCTGTGTCGCACGGAACGTCTGACGGCCCACAGGCGCAATGTACGCGCAGTGTTTGATGACGGCTTTAGTGTATGCTATTCCAGCGGATCTCGCCTACACGTTATGACCAACGGCGCGATTCGCTTGCTTCGCCTGCCTGACGCTCACTCGCTCAGTCCGCTCGATAGCGGTGCATCCGGTCACTGAAGAGGAGTCGCTCCGGGTCGAGCGCACAGATCAGACGCCCATCGGCCTGCGCCACGCCTTCGAGAAACGGCTGCGCCCAATCAGGGGCGCTCGCCGCCTGCTCTCGACGAATCGTGTCGCCCATGGTGCGAATCTCGGTGACGACATCCACCACCAGACCGATCATCATCTCGCGCTGCGTCACTGCCAGCAGTCGGCTACGCGGTGTGACACCGATGGAGGGCAGCCCCAGGAAGCTCCGCAGATCCACCACTGAGATGATAGACCCCCACATCTGCGTGACACCAAACACCCACGGCGCTACATTCGGCACCGGCGTCACATCAAACGCGCGTTCGACGCCCTGCACCGCAGCGGATGGCAGCGCGCATTCGACCTCGCCCAGCAGAAAGAGGATGTGCTGCGCGGCGACCGAGGTGGGCGTGGTTCCTGATGGGCTGAGCATCATCATGCGCTGCAACGTGGCGATCTGCTCGGGGTCAGTTGCGCCGAGGTTGCGCGCGAGTTGCTCGACCGACTCAGCCGTCAACGCGCCTCCAGGGAGCTGCCCCTGATTGATCGCGGCGAGCGCCTGGCGCATGAGATCGGAGATCCGGGCGCGCTCGCTCTCGGTCTGTGCATTCTGCGCGAGAAACGCGCCACGCAGATCGTTCATGCGTCCTCCAGAGTGACAGGGTAGCGCAACCTGGCGCCGCGCCAGGCGCTTTACATGCTGATGCCGATGAGCGCGCGCACGCCTGTCACCAACTCTTCTTTGTCGAAGGGCTTGGTGATATACAGATCAGCCCCCTGCTGCAAACCCCACTTCTTGTCGAGCGGGGTATTCTTCCCGCTGACGAGAATGATGGGAATATGGCGGCTGGCCTCGCTCTGCTTGAGCTTCCGGCAGACCTGAAAGCCATTCTGCTTGGGCAGCACGACATCGAGTACGACACACTGCGGCCGCTCGGAGCCGACCTTCTCCAGCGCTTCATCGCCATCCGCCGCCGTCACGACATCGAAGCCACTCTCGCGCAGCGGCGTCGCGATGAGGGTAAGGTCGGTCCAGCTATCATCTACGACAAGAACTTTGGGCGCGGGCATTGCATTACTCCCTTTACACATGCCTGCCTCAGGCGGCCATATGCCGAATCCACAAGCAGCAGACAGTGATGTGATGTTCTGTTGGTATCAACGTATGACGCGCCAACCAGCGCACATCGCGCCGAATTGCGCCACAAGGGCTAGCCGAATCGCATGCCCGCTCTATTACCGCGTCAGCTTCTGTTCTCGGCGCCGACGCTCGCCGACGCTCGCCGGACGCCTATTGCTGGAAGACCCCACGTCGTGCGCGCATGTCGCGCATGTTGCGCTGACTCTCACGCCGAACCGCGCGCTCTCGTCCGCCAGGGGAATCCAGGTAGCGCCGTACCGTTTGCACCAATTCTGTCGAATCGAACGGCTTGGTCATGTACTCGGTCGAGCCTGCCAGCTTCCCCCGCATCTTATCGAAAATCCCATCCTTGCCGCTGAGCATGATGATGGGAAGATCACGATATTCTGGATTATTGCGCACCAGATGGCAGATATTGTAACCATCCATGCGTGGCAGCATGATGTCGAGCAAGATGAGATCGGGCTGCGTGTCGGCGACTGCCGCCAGCGCGCTGAGGCCATCGCCCGCTGTGTAGACGCGAATGCGCTCGCGTTGCAGCGTCAACTGCACAATCTTTCGCACTGTGGGGCTGTCATCCACCACCAACACGACTGGTTCCGCCACCGGTCTGACCTCCTGAGCGCTCATTGCGACATCGAGCGACCCGCGCTCACCCTCAAGCGCTGCTTGCGCGCTCGCTGCCATCTTGAGGCGCCTATCTATCGTTTAGCTGAGCCACTACAGGCGCAACGTCTCACATGGGCGTCTGGCTTGAACCAGACTGACGCCACTGACCAATGGAGCGCCTGTGTCGCCGACTGCGCATTGGCCTGTTAGCCGATAATCGCAGTGTACCATTGGTGCAGCCGCCCCATCTCATAGTCCAACTCACGCAGAAACGCAATCCACAATTCGTCGAACTTCCGCCCGCCACGCGCGACGCCAAGCTCCTCGGCACACACCAGCTCATAGATGTCGCGCACAATCGAGTGCATCATGCGGGCCGCATCCCAGTAGCAACTGATGAGTTCTTGCCCACGCACCACATGATCGAGCGCCTTCACATCATCGTAGACCAGCCGCCCCTGCTCCACGCGAATCAGCTCATCCATTCGAGGATAGCCCATCTGGATAGAGTCCACCAGGGGCGCCGCCACATGATCGATGTATCGGACCGCCTCTGCGGGCGCCGCCTCGCCACGCGCCCGCAGCGCGCGCGCAAAACGCGCATGATGCGCCAGCAGCGCATTCACACATTCGCCCATCACCTGCGTCAGCGCCAGCATCAACTGCTCTGGCGCCGAGCGGGAGATCTGATCGAGCTGGCTTCGCGCCTGGGTCAACAGCGTATACCAGACTACGCTCCAGGTCCTGATCCATGCGCTCATCCACCAACAGGACCAGTCCATGCTCGAGCAGGTTCGTGAGCCAGGCTCCCGCGACGCCTTCTGGCATCAGCAGCGCATAGGCGATCATATACAGTGGACGGCGCTCTTCGGCGAGGGTATAAATCCAGAGCTCTGCGGCGCCCACCGCGGAGAGTCGCGGGTCTTCGCCCATGGGGACCGCTTTGCGCACGCGCGTCATGCGCGACGCTGGCTGAATCGGCATGTGCTCGCGCTCGTCGGCGAGGCGTAACGCCTCCAGCACGACATGATCGACATTGAGCGGTTGGGCGGCGCTGGGGGTATACATGCCTCCCGTCCGCCGGACATGCGAGGCCTCGCGCATGAACTCGAACCGACCGCGCTCCCAGCGCACCGCGCGGCTCAACGCCTGCACCACCATGAATTCGCGCCACTGTAACTCGTCGGCTACGGTAATGTCGCCGACGTTGACGAGAAACTGCATCACCGAGGAGAGATCACGGCGCGCATCCTGCGGAATCCGCATGATCTGCTCTGGGCCAAGTCGGTTCATTGCGCGGAGGAGATCGATCAGGTCCGGCTCTGGGATCCCTGGCTCTTCGAGGCTCAATATCGCGCCATCTTGCAGATAAATGCGCAGACGTTCGGAGCCAGACTGCACGGAGAGCGTGCCGGTCTTGCCTCCCAGCGCCAGCATCTTGAGCGTGGACTGCAAGGTCAGGGTCTCCAGGTCGCCATCGAGAATGCGACTCTGCGAGCTGGCCTGATTGTCATAGTCCATCGCGGGCTCCCTGTACAAAGCACACATACTGTTCGCATCTCTCCTCGCATCTTGCGACGGGCAGACGCACAGGCGCCTGATGTGTAGTGCCAGAACGGGGCTGCCATAGCCGTGCGCTGAGGCGCGCGTCGCCGTCGCCGGTCTCGCCCTGCATCTAAAAACACTCAGTGAGCGCGGGGCCATACGCTGATGAGTTCAGCATTCAGGCGCGGAAGTCTGGCCTATTGTATCACACGTGACTATTGGTTCAAGGGGTCCTACTACACTCACCACGCAGGCGCCACACCCTTCCCACTGGGCGCTTCAAGGCAGATTCAGCCCATCGTCGAGCCGTCGTCGGGCGCATCGGCTCCGAACAACATCGCTCCGCGCTGGCCGCGTTTTGCTCGCTGCCCACCGCTCAGCGCTGTCGCCACAAACAACGCGCGATGATGCGCCGACGGGCCAAGCGCATGCAGCGCCGCGAGATGCTCCGCCGAGCCGTAGCCTACGTTGCGCTCCCAGCCGTAACCACCGTGCTCGCGCGCCAACTCCACCATCAGATGGTCGCGATAGACCTTGGCGACGATAGAAGCCGCCGAGACTGCGGGCACATGCGTGTCGGCCTTGACCATGCAACGAACGCGCGTGATGCGATCAGGCGGGGCAGGTGGTCTGACCTTGCCATCGACGACATACTCGTCGGCGTCTACTGCGCTGATGAGCCGCCGAAAGACCTCACGATTTGCCCAGCCCACGCCGCGCGAGTCGATGAGGCTGACGGGCGCGACCGCCAGCGCGATAGCCAGCGCATGCTCGCGCAGCGCGCGCGCCACAGCCTCGCGCTTGCCGCGCGGCGTCGCCTTGGAGTCACGCAGAAACGGCGCGAGCGCGCCCAGCCGCGCATGAATGTCATCAGGCAGGATCACCGCCGCCGCCACCAGCGGGCCAGCCAGCGCGCCACGCCCGACCTCATCCAGCCCACAGCAACGCTGCGCGCCTGGCGATGGCTCGGACGTCAGCAGCGTAGTCTGGCTCCAGGCGTCCTGGTCGGCGTGGTCGTCCATCGCCATCACCGCTCCCCGGTGAGGAAAGCGACGATCTCCGCATTGACACTCTCAGGCTGCTGCTGATTGAGCCAGTGGCCCGCCTCCGGGAAGCGCACGATGCGCAGGTCGCGCACCCAGTCGTCGAGGCCATCGAGCAACTCAACACCCAGATAGGGGTCTTGCTCGCCCCAGAGCGTCAGGGTTGGCGCGCTGATGACCCGTGCGACGCCAATCGCCGCTGGCCCACGCCGCACAAGCTGGCGATAGTAGTTGAGCGCGGCAGTGAGCGCGCCGGGGCGCGCAATCGCCGTGACGAAGCGCTGAATGTCAGCATCGTCCAGCCACTCGCGGCCCCGGTCGGCGGAGCGGAACGTGCGCCAGATCAGCCCATAGTTGTCTGCTGCAGTCGCGCGCTCGGCGAGGCCCACGAGCTGAAAATAGAAGATATAGGCGCTGCGGCGCAATTGGCGCGGGCGCCGAATCTCGCGCCACATCGGACCAAGGTGTGGCGCGTTCAGCACGATGAGGCTGCGGGTGTAGTCTGGCTCGCGCATCGCGAATACCCAGGCGACCGCGCCGCCCCAATCGTGACCGATGATGTCAGCCTGTCGCTCACCCAGCGCCTCGATCACGCAGCGGATGTCGGTCGCAAGGGTGGCGACATCGTAGCCAGTGGCTGGCTTGGTGGAGAGGTTGTAGCCACGCATATCGAGCGCGACGACGCGCCGGTAGCGCGCCAGATCGGGGATGTTGCGGCGCCAGGAGTACCAGAACTCCGGGAAGCCATGCAACAGTATAGCGAGTGGGCCTTCGCCTGCCGAGACATAATGCAGGCGCTGGCCATTCGCCGTCACATAGCCCTCGACACAGCCGGGAGGCAAAGTAAAGCGCTCGCGCGCCTCGTCCGCCTCCGGCTGAGCGACCTGGGCAAGCTGGGAATCAGATCGTTGGTCACTCACGCACGTCATCGTACAACACGGTGCTCAGGTAGCGCTCACCCGCCGAGGGGAAGATCACCACGATCACCTTGCCGTCATACTCAGGCCGTGCGGCAAGCTGCGCGGCGGCCCAGGCGGCGGCCCCAGAGCTGATGCCCGTCAGTAGACCCTCCTCGCGGGCCAGCCGCCGCGCCATCTGCACGGCGTCGTCGTCGCTCACCTGAATGATCTCATCGATCAGCTTCGTATCCAGCACTTCAGGGATGAACCCAGCGCCGATGCCCTGAATCTTCGATGGCCCCGCCGGGCCACCTGAGAGCACCGCCGAGGTGGTTGGCTCGACGGCGATCATCTTGAAGCCGGGTTTGCGCTGCTTCAACACCTCGGCGACGCCCGTGAGCGTGCCGCCAGTGCCGACGCCTGAGACCACCGCATCCACCAGGCCATCGGTGTCGCGCCAGATCTCCTCGGCGGTAGTCTCGCGGTGAACCTTCGGATTGGCGGGGTTCTCGAACTGCTGCGGCATCCACGAATTAGGCGTCTGCGCGACCAACTCGTTCGCCCGGGCGATGGCGGTGGGCATGCGGCCAGCGGCAGGGGTCAGCACGACCTCAGCGCCCAGCCGACGCAGCACCATGCGCCGCTCCACGCTGACCGTCTCTGGCATGACCAGGATGCAGCGATAGCCACGCGCCGCAGCTACCCACGCGATGCCAATGCCGGTATTGCCGCTGGTTGGCTCGATAATCACGCCTCCCGGCTTCAGAATGCCGCGTTGTTCGGCATCGGTAATCATCGAGACAGCGATGCGATCCTTGACGCTGCTACCTGGCTGAAATGATTCCAGCTTGGCAAGCACAGTCGCGCCACCCGGCGTGACCTTGTTGAGGCGAATAAGCGGCGTATTGCCGATCAATTGAGTGGCGTCAGTCGCCCAGCGTGGCATCGGCGCGCTCCTTCCTCCACGCGACTCGCGTGGAAGCTGCTAGACTGGCGCGCGAATCCAATAGCGAGCTTCACCATGCGCCAGCCGTCAAAGATAGTACACCAAATGTATCAACTTCATCAACAATTGCCCGCGAGCCGCGCGAATCGCCGCTGGCAGGCCGCTCGCGACGCAGAGCGGCGACACAGACTCCCGCTTTGTCGTCCAGCAAAGCAGCGCAGGCGCCGTGAATCGCATCATCCTGCACGAGTCTTTCCCGCTCGGCTTGCCCGCGCGGCATGTCCCATCGCGCATATACTATCAGCGGGAGGTAGGCGCGACCATCATCACGCGCGCCGTCTTGCAGCCCGTCGCCCACTGAGCAGAGCGCGCCACGGACTGTGGCGACAGCCAACGGAGGTAGCCCGATGACCGGTGAGGTCACCCTGCGCGATACCATACCGAGCGACCTGCTGATCTTCTTTGAGCAGCAGTCCAACGCGGAGGCCAGAGCGATGGCCGCCTTCACCGAAGAAGGCCCGCTAGAACGCGACGCCTTCGTCGAGCGCCAGACGAAGTTCGCCAGCGACCCCACCATCATCAGGCGGACCATCCTGTGTGATGGAAACGTGGCTGGCAATATCGTGAGCTATCTGCTCTCCGATGAGCGGGAGATTGGCTACTGGCTGGGAAGAGGCTATTGGGGCCAGGGCATCGCCACCCAGGCGCTCGCGCTGTTTCTCCAGGTATTGCCGCAGCGACCGCTCTATGCGCGCGCCGCCAAAGACAACGCCGCCTCGCTCAGAGTGCTGGAGAAGTGCGGCTTCACCCTGTCCGGCGAGGGTAAGGGGTTCTCAAATTCACGCGGAGAAGAGGTCGAGGAGTACATCCTGAAACTGGAGGCGACCGCGCCAGAGACGAGCCGCTGACGGCCACGCGCCGCGACATCACTACGCATACCAGCCTGCCACAAACAAGGAGATCATCACCATGTCCACCGCATCTACGCTGCCGCGCTGGGACGTATCGAGCGTCTTTCCCAGCCTCGAATCACCAGAGTTCGCAGCGGGGTTCGCCGCCGTCATCGAGCAGGTGGACGAGCTTACCGTCCTCTTCGATGCTCTGGGCGTGGAGCGGCCTGAGTCGGCGCCAGTCATCGATGAGGCGACCATTGCGGCGGTCGAGCGCGCGATTACGGCGCTCAATGAGACACTGGCGCCCTATCGCACGCTGAGCGCCTACATCTACGCATTCGTCGCCACCGACTCGCGCAATACGCTGGCCCAGGCGCGGCAGAGTGAGCTTCAACGGCAGAGCGTGCGGCTGGCGCAACTGCGCACACGCTTCACCGCATGGGTCGGCGCGATGGATATTGCAGCGCTGACCGCCCGCTCGCAGGTCGCGCGCGAGCACGGCTTCGTCTTGCGCGAGGCGCAGACGCTGGCGACGCGGCTGATGTCTCCCGATGAAGAAGCGCTGGCGACCGAGCTCAACGTCAGCGGCGGCGCGGCCTGGGCCAAGCTGCATGCGACACTCACCTCGCAGATCGCGGCGGCCATCGAACTGGACGGCGAGACGCGCGACCTTTCGATGAGCATGCTACGCAATCTGGCGTTCAATCACGACCGCGCCACCCGCCGCCGTGGCTACGAGGCGGAGGTAGCCGCGTGGGAGCGCAACGCCGCCCCGCTCGCCGCTGCGCTCAACAGCATCAAGGGGCAGGTCAACACGCTGAGCCGCAAGCGCGGCTGGGCCACCGCGCTCGACGCGGCGCTCCTCGATGCGCGCATTGACCGCGCCACCCTCGACGCCATGCTGGCAGCCGCGCGCGCGTCCTTCCCCGATTGGCGGCGCTACCTGCGCGCCAAAGCGCATGCGCTGGGGCTGGAGCGCCTGGCCTGGTACGATCTTTTCGCCCCGGTCGGCGGCAGCGGGCGTCCCTGGAGCTTCGCCGAGGGAGAGGCATTTGTCGTGCAGCGTTTCGGCGCCTACTCACCACGGCTGAGCGAGTTCGCCGCACGCGCATTCCAACAGCGCTGGATCGACGCCGAGCCACGGCCTGGCAAGGAGGATGGCGCCTTCTGCATGCCACTCTGGCGCGATGAGTCGCGGGTCATGGCAAACTTCAAGCCTTCCTTCGACGGCGTCAGCACCATCGCGCACGAGCTAGGCCACGGCTACCATAACCTGCTACTCTCGTCCCATACGATGCTCCAACGCGAGACGCCGATGACCTTGGCCGAAACGGCGAGCATCTTCTGCGAGACGATCATCCAGCATGCCGCGCTGGCCGACGCCGAGCCAGCCGAGCAGATCGAACTGCTGGAGGCGTCGCTTCAGGGGCAGTGCCAGGTGGTGGTGGACATCATCAGTCGGTTCCTCTTCGAGCAGAGTGTCTTCGAGCGGCGCCGTGAGCGCGAACTCGCCATCGAGGAGTTCTGCGAGCTGATGCTCCAGGCGCAACGCGACACATACGGCGACGGGCTTGACTCGTCGGCGTTGCATCCCTACATGTGGGCGGTGAAGTCGCATTACTACAGCCCCAGCCGCTCATTCTACAATTTCCCCTACATGTTCGGGCTGCTCTTTGGCCTCGGACTCTATGCGCGCTACCAGCAAGACCCCGACGGGTTCCGGGCGCGCTACGACGACCTGCTCGCCTCCACTGGCCAGGCCGACGCCGCGACGCTCGCCGCCCGCTTTGGCATAGACACGCGCGCTGAAGACTTCTGGCGCTCCAGCCTTGACGTCATCCGCGCAGACATCGCCCGCTTCGAGTCGCTGGTTGCCCTGCGCGCGGAGGCGAATTGACAGCATGCTGGTGAACCCGCAGCTCCAGGCCTGGCGGACGCAAAGGCCGCCTGTGCAGCCTGGAGCACGGAGTCTTGGCCGCGTGCGTTCAATTTCGCTTGACGCCTGGATTCAGACGATGCTATACTCCTTGAGCGGCCACTAATGCGAGCGCGTGATGGCGCTCACAGTCGGCTGCGAGGGCCTCTAGCTCAATTGGCAGAGCAGCTGACTCTTAATCAGCGGGTTCGGGGTTCAAGTCCCCGGGGGCTCACCAAAGACATCCGAATACTTCCGGATTAGCAAGCGCCACATCCTTCACGGGTGTGGCGCTTCAGTGTTTTGACAGCCAAACCGAATCCTCAGCATGATTGGCTTCGTGCTCACTCTTGCGGCTTGACGGCGGCCAGGCAGTGACCCCATCGCTGCGGCAGGAGCGGCTCGATTGCTCAGAGTGGGCGATCCTCGCGCATCTCGGCTCGCCGGGTCATCATGACGGCGCGCCCGTTCTGGCGCAGCGTCAGCCCCGACACGGCGCCCGTGTCTGCGAGCGTAAACGTGACGCTTGCTTCGACGCCTTCGAGCGTGAAGCTGGTTGCCGCGTTGTGCTCCAGGGGCAGTCGTGGCTGTTCATCCAACTTCAGCCATAGTCCATCGCCATCAACCTCGATGACGCATTGCCTGGCGGCGCTGTCCGCGTAGGTTCCAGCGATGGCGGCGTATGTCGCGTCATCGGGCGCATCCCACGCGCCGAGCAGCCGGAATGGCTGGTAGTCTGGCCAGCCATAGGCTTCGGCAATGGCGTTGACCAGCTCCAGAATGACAAACCATCCGGTATCGCTGTTGGTCATGACAACCGCGCCCTGTCCAAGCCGCTGATATGCCGTCAGCTCACACGAGAAGCCCTCGTTGCCGCCAGAGTGTCGGAAGCGCGCCGTGGCGCCGTCGCCGCTGAGAAAGACGCCCAGCCCAACGGGTTCCACTCCCTGCTCGGGCGCCTGCGCAGTCATCATCTCGCGCACGGTCGCCGCCGAGAGAATCGCTCCCGGCTCACCGCGTAGCGCCGCTTGCAGGCCGAGCGCCAGCCGCGCAAGGTCAGACGGCGGCGCCCATAATCCATCCGGGGCCAGTTCGGGGTAGATGTGCCATCCCCCAGGGATGGGGCGCTGCTGGGCGCGATGCGCTCTGGCGGCGAGGCGTGCGCGCTGAGGAGGCAATGGCTGATCGAAGCCACTGGCGCTCATCCCCAGCGGGGCCAGCGCCAGCTCACGCGCTAGCGCAGGAAACGTCTGGCCGGTGACATCCTGCAGCAATTGCGTCAGCACGGTGTAGCCGCCACCTGAGTAGCGCATCTGGACGCCGGGCAGGGTATCCACGCGAATCGGCGGGGTATTGGCGCGCGGCTCGCCATTCAGGATTTCGATCAGGGATGGCAGCGGGGCGCCTACCGGGTAGCCAGGAAAGCCATGCACGGTCAGCCCGGCGGTGTGCGACAGCAATTGGCGCAAGGTGATGCGCGGCTGCGCATCCACCCGACCCTGGGTATTCCAGTAGGTGATCGGCGGAATCTTCCAGGATTTCAGGTGATCGTTCACATCGTCGTCAAGGGTCAGCGCGCCTGCTTCTACGAGCCGCAGCGCCACGACTGCGGCGACTGGTTTGCTGATCGAGGCGCATTGAAAGAGCGTCTCCGGCGTCACACGCTCCGGTTGGCCAGCCTCCAGGACGCCATAGCCACGCGCCCAGGCGATGCGTCCATCCTCGATCACGGCGACGCTGATCCCTGGAACATCATCCGCCGCCATGCGCGCGCTCAACGATGTGCGCGGTGTCGCCTGCGCATCATCGCCAGCATGGGCCAGCGCCGCTACCTGCTGCTCGATGTACGCGATGCGCTCGTGGTGTTCGCGCTCGTCGCCCAACGGCGCCTGGCCCTCGTCCGCTCTCCCCATCCGTCGCTGCTTTCTTGTGATTAGACGTGGCGCTCTTCGTGCTGCTCGCCAAAGACGCGCCGTAGCGTGTCGCTGATCTCGCCGAGGGTCGCGCAGGCTTCGACCGCCGCCAGGATGCGCGGCAGCAGATTCGCCGAGCCACGCGCCGCCTCCTCCAACGCCACCAGCGTCGCGCCGACCGCTGCATTGTCGCGCCGTGCGCGCAGGTCCGCCACCTTCTGCGCCTGGCGTCGTCCAGCCTCGGCGTCCACTTTCAGCAGCGGCGGCAGTTTCGAGTCCGCCGACTGGAACTTGTTGACGCCGACGACGATGCGCCGCCGCTCATCCAGGTCGCGCTGATAGCGGTACGCCGCCTCCTCGATCTCGCGCTGGATGTAGCCCTGCTCCACCGCGCGCACGCTGCCACCCAGCGCATCGATCTGCGCGATATACTCCCAGGCGCGTCGTTCCAGATCGTTGGTCAGCGACTCGACATAGTAGGAGCCTGCCAGCGGGTCAATCGTATCGGCCACGCCCGTCTCATAGGCGAGCACCTGCTGTGTACGCAGCGCCAGCAGCGCCGACTCCTCGGTCGGCAGTGAGAGCGCTTCGTCTTTCGCGTTCGTGTGCAGCGATTGTGTGCCACCGAGCGCCGCCGCCATCGCCTGATACGCCGTGCGCATGATGTTGTTGTCGGGCTGCTGGGCGGTCAGGGTCGAGCCAGCGGTCTGCGTGTGGAACCGCAGCATCAGCGAGCGTTCTTCGCGGGCGTGGAAGCGCTCGCGCATGATACGCGCCCACATGCGTCGCGCGGCGCGGAACTTGGCCACCTCCTCGAAGAAGATATTGTGGGAGTTGAAGAAGAATGAGAGCTGCCCGGCGAAACTGTCTACGTCGAGGCCCGCCGCGATAGCGGCCTGCACATAGGCGATGCCATTGGCCAGCGTAAAGCCGATCTCTTGCGCTGCCGTCGCGCCCGCCTCGCGGATGTGGTAGCCGCTGATGCTGATGGTGTTCCAGCGCGGAATCTCATCAGCGCAGTAGCGGAACAGATCCGTGATGATGCGCATCGAGGGCGCGGGCGGATAGATGTACGTGCCGCGCGCGATATACTCCTTCAAGATGTCATTCTGCACGGTGCCGGAGAGCTTGCGCACGTCGGCGCCCTGCTCGCGCGCCACCGCGACGTAAAGCGCCAGCAGAATCGCGGCGGTCGCGTTGATCGTCATCGAGGTGGTGATGCGCTCCAGCGGGATGCCGTCGAAGAGCACGCGCATATCTTCGAGACTGGAGATCGAGACGCCCACCTTACCCACCTCGCCCTCGGCGAGCGTGTGGTCGGCGTCGTACCCCATCTGCGTCGGCAGGTCGAAGGCGACCGAGAGGCCAGAGCCGCCCTGCTGCAAGAGATAGCGATAGCGGCGATTCGACTCCTCCGCTGTCGCATAGCCCGCATATTGCCGCATCGTCCACAGGCGCCCGCGATACATCGTCGGCTGGGCGCCGCGCGTGAAGGGGTACTCACCGGGGAAGCCGAGCGCCTCCGCTGGCTGCCAGTCCGCAAGGTCAGCGTCGGTGTAGAGCGGCTCTACCTCGATCTCCGAGCTGGTAGTGAAGCGCGTCTCGCGCTCACCCGCGCGCTCGACGGCGCGGCGATAGGTCGTCTCGCGCCAGCGTTGCGCCTCAGCCCGCGCCTCGGCCCGCGCTTCGGAGGCTGGCCCAGTCTGCGTCGCAGGCTCGTCTTGCCCGGCATGCTCGTGTCGCGTGGCGTCATCGCTCATCGCGCATCCTCCTCGATCCTGCGAAATCCGTCGGCGCCAGGCCCGCCGACGCCCGCCGACACCCGGCGCCGCTCAGCGTAACACGCGGCGCCTGCCCGCGACAACCGGCGCCGAACATGCGAGCAGGTCGGTGTCATCGGCGGCGGCGATGACGGGCGGACAGGTCAAAGCGCGCCGACCGCGTGGTTGAAGCGAGTGCGCGGTGAAAATGTGACGACTGACACTGACGAGTCATGTGGGCCTCTGCTATGCTTCTACGTGAGCGATGAACGATGGCGTGTGAGCCATCTCTCAATGCTGAGACAGTCCTAAGAGTGACTGGACCATGTGCAACCCGGACCTGTGACAGCGCGTAGACGTAGGTGAGACGTTAGATGCGCGAAGGTCAGGTCGAAGCGCGCTTATCGTCGCCGGTAGCGCCAGGCTCCCGTGATGGGCCACTGCTGCTGGATCAACGGACATGAAGGAGGCGCCGGGTGGGACACGATGGGGTCGCACTGGACGCTGGGAAGATTCTGGCTCGCTCCGTCCCAAGGGGTCGAACGGAAGGCGCTAGCGCCATACACAACGCTGATCTCTCCGAAGATACCCTCCTGGTGCATCGCGCGCTCGCGGGCGACCAGGAGGCCTTCGCCACGATAGTGGAAAAATATAAAGACCCGGTTTTCAACGTCGCGTATCGCATGCTCGGTAATCCCACTGAGGCCGAAGACGTGGCGCAGGAAACCTTTGTGCGCGCTTACACGCAGCTCCGCACCTATCAGGAGGGTCGGCGGTTCAGCACATGGCTGCTCTCAATCGCCTCGCACCTCTCCATTGACCAGTTGCGCCGCCGCCGGTTCCTCGCGTTGCCACTGGAGAACGCGCCCTTCCTCGAATGGATCGCCGATCTCGGCGCTGGCCCAGAACAGGCCGCGCTCCAGCTCGAGGCGTCCGATGAGATGCAGAAGGTGCTGAGCGTGCTCCCGCCCAAGTACCGCACCGTGCTTGTCCTGCGCTACTGGTACGATCTCTCGTATGAAGAGATCGCCGATATGCTCGGGCTGACCTCGGCGCTCGTCAAGGCGCGGCTCCATCGCGCTCGCGAGCTGGTAGCCCGCACGCTCAAAGCGCAAGGACTTGACATGACACTCGCCAGCGAGGATACCCATGAGGCAGATCACGAGCCTGCTGCGGGAGGCCGCAACTAGGCGCCGCTTGATTGACGCCGGTAATGACGCCGGCGGCGCCCCCGCTGACCATTCCACTGTCACGCTGTCCACGCTGTCGGCGCGCGCCGCACAGAGCGCCGCCTGCTGGGCCGAGACGCTGTCGGCGCGCTTGACATACGCATTTCAGGCGCAACAGCCATCGTCGCCCGCGCCGCAGATGACGCCAGTGGCGCGAGCGTCGTCCGACTTCACTAAACAGGTGATGGCGCGGTTGGCGTCGCCGCCGCCAGAGCCAGACCCACGCGAAACCAGGGCAAAGCAGACACACACGCACATGCGCCGACTCGCGGGCGTCTATATGGCGCTCGTGCTGGCGAGCATTGTGGCGCTGCTGTTGCTGGCGATGCTCGCTCCCTGGCTGCTGCTGGGCCTGATCGCGGCGGGCGTGAGCCTGGCGCTGATCGCGATGACGTTCGCCGTGTTTGTCAGTCGTCTCACTGGCGGCGTCGTCAGTGGCATCGGCGTCGCCTATCTCGCGATGCTGGCCGCGCTCGCCCCGCCGCTGCTGCTGCTGGCGCGCCGCACTGGTCGCAGGCCATTCTCCTCCACGCGCAGACTGTGATCCTTCTATGACACTGCTCAGCCCCCCCGACGAGCCTCTGATGGCGCAGCGCCCCTCCGCATCTGACATACGCCATAGCGCCGCGCCACGCTCGCCACGCGGGCGTGTGATCTCTGCGCTGGTCGCGCTGGTGGGCCTGTTTATCTGGGCGTCGCTTACCGCGCCCCAGGTGATCGCGTTCGCGCCGCAATTCGCCAGCATCTCACTCCATTCGACTCACTGGCTCAGCGGCGCGCTCACGAGCGGCTCCCAGGCGCCCGGGCTGGCGCTGGGCAGCGTCAGCGCGCCGCCAGTCTGTTCGAGTCAGAGCGCAAGTTCACTTGGCTCCGACCTCGTCGTGCCGCCGGGCGTCTGGGTCTGCGGCGACGCGCTGGCGGTCGGCGGCGCCCTCGACGTGCAGGGACATGTGCAGGGGACGGCGCAGGCCATCGGCGGCGATGTGACCATCTCTGGCGAGGTAGATGGCGACGTGACGGCGGTCGGCGGCGACATCATCGTGCAGCCCGGCGCCCTGACACGCGGCAAGCTCGACTCTGTCGGCGGGCGTGTCATCATTCAGCCGGGAGCCAGCGCCCTGACGCCGCAAGTCAGCCCTGAGCAGACCTGGTATGGCGGCCACAGCACGCCAACGGCGTTTCGCACCCTTGCGCCACAGGCCAGCTCGTTCTGGCTGGGGCTGCTCTTCTGGGTGAGCGCCGCGATTGGCCTCTCGGCTTTCCTGCCGGAGGCAGTGGGGCATGTCCGCTACACCATCGCGCGGCGCTTCCTGCTGAGCGGCTTCTCCGGTGTGGTGATCGGCGTCGTCGGCGTGGTAGTCGCGGCGGCGCTCTTCGTGACCTGTGTTGGCATTCCTGTGACCGTCGCCATCGCGCTGGGGCTATGGCTGGCCTGGGTCGTTGGCACGGTCGCATTTGGAAGCTGGCTCGGCGCGTCGCTGCTGCGCGGGTTGCGGCGCAATCACGACTCCTCGCTGGTGCTCTCGACGGTGCTGGGCGTACTCATTCTCTGCCTGCTGAAGTCGGCGCCGATCGTGGGACTTGTCGTGTCGCTGATCGTCGGCGTGGTCGGGCTGGGCGCCGCCATCCTCACGCTGCTCTCGGCGCGCCGCGTCTCGTATGCGCGGCTGCGCTGGTAAGCCACTGAGGATCGGCGGCGCCGCAGCTCAGCGCATCAACGAATGCGCCGCTGAATCCACCAGTAGGTGAGCGCAAGCAGCGCCACGGTGAGCGCCAGATAGATCAGCGTCTCCGTGATCTGGAAGCGCCAGAAGCGGTCGGCGGGCTGGTAGACATACGAGATGAGCCAGCCGTGCGCTTGCACACACTGAAAGACGTTGAGCTTGCTCTGCGTGCTTGCCGCTGATGAGCAGGCGCTGAAGACCTGCTCATTGCTGAGCTGGCGCCCGGCGTGATCGACGAAGCCAAAGTCAAGCTGCCAGTCGCCGCGCGTTGGGCCGCCTGCCCCAAGCGGGACGATCTTCAACCTCACAGGCGGTTCGTAGAGGTAGGCGCGCGCCCACGTCTCCAGCGGCAGACGCGCCGCCAGAAAGCCTGCGAGCGTCACGACCATCGCCGGAATCGTGCGGCGCAGCAGCGCGCCCGCCGCAATCGCCAGCGCCAGCGCAAAGGCCATGTAGGCGAACGGCACAATCCCCTCGAAGTCGAAGCCGTCCGGCGTCAGTCGGCTCCCCAACTGATCGAATGGGCCACGCCACCAGATGAGCAGCGCCGTGAGAATCGCCGATACGAGCAGCGCGCCACCGATGACACATGCCAGCTTGGTGATGAGCCAGCGTCGTCGTGTGACGCCCTGAGTCCAGGCGAGCAGGTATGTGCGCTGCTCCAGCTCGCGAGCGACCAGCGGCGCGCCGATGAGGGCGCCCAGCAGCACAGGGATGAGGTTCAGCCACGCGCTGGCGCTCTCCAGACTGCTAAACTGGTTGCGGAACGACTCGACGATGTCGCTACACGTGAGGTTGGTGTTGGTTGGCGCGAGGCATGGGCCAACGCCAAGCGATTGATAGGTCGTAGCGATCTGGATGCCCGTCACGATCAGGATGGTCACGAGCAGAGCCAGCGCGACGCCTACGATCAACGTTTCAGCGCGGTGCTGTCGCCAGGTTGCCCAGATCATCGGGTCGCCTCGATTTCTTGCTGCCACGCCGACATGTCAGGCGTCGGTTCAACGTTGCGGGCCGCAGGCTGGCCCAGGTAAGCCAGCACGATCTCTTCGAGGGGAGCGGCGTCATCCTGCCAGCCAGCGGGAAGCAGAGACGCGGCGGATCCGTCGGCATGTTGGCGTGGGTCGCGCGTGTGTACAAGCAGCGTTGTGCGCTGCACGCTCTGACTCTCGCCGATCACATCCCCGGTCGCGCGCAGGCTGGCGAGGCCCTCCGCATCGCCACGTGGCCCGCCGAGCAGCCGATGCGCCTGCATGATCGTCGCGATGTCGCCGCTGAGCTGCACGCGCGACGCCGAGAGGATGATGAGGTAATCGCAGGATTGCTCCAGATCGGCGATGATGTGCGAGGAGAGCAGCGTCGTGATGCCGCGCTCAGTCGCCGCCTCCACCAGCGTGCGCAAGAAGTCGCGGCGCGCCAGGGGATCGAGGCTGGCGACAGGTTCATCCAGCAGCAGCAGGTCAGGGCGCTTGGCGAGGGCCATTGCCAGCGCAACCTGCGCCTGCTGGCCGCCTGAGAGTTTGCCCACGCGCTGGTCGAGTGGGATGCCCAGTCGTCGCAGTCGCGCCTCCGCCAGCGCGCCGTCCCACTGCTGATTCATGCGCCGCCCGAAGGTCAGCGTATCGGTGACGGTGAAGCCACGGTAGAGCGGGTGGTCTTGCGCGACGAAGCCGACGCGCGGCAGCACGGCCAACGGCTGGCTCCACGGCTCATGGCCAAAGACCCGCACTGCGCCTGCGCTTGGCTGCAATAGCCCCATGGCGAGGTGAAGCAGCGTCGTCTTGCCAGCGCCATTCGGCCCGACCAGCGCCGCCATGCGCCCGGTGGGCAGGCTCAACGAGCACTCGCTCAATGCCCATCTGCGTCCATAGCGCTTGCCCAGTCGTTGGGTTTCGAGCGCGGCGCCAGCGCGCCCACCTGCCGCTGTGGCGCGCACGTCTGTGTGATGATCTTGCAACGTCATGCTCGCTTTCTGCGTGTCGTTGTCTCACGAGGGCGCCCGGTCAGCGGTCGCCTCGCAGATGACTGTAGCCGCACAGCATGACAGCCACATGACACGCGGATCGCCCGCTGTCATCCATATGTCATCTGTTTGTCATGCGCTCGCGCGATAATGAGGAGAGGCGCAGGCGTGTGCTACGTGCTATCGCCCGGCGACGCTTCAGAGGGACGACGAATGCGTATTCTGGTGATCGAAGATAACCGACGGCTGAGTGCGGCGCTCAAAGCGAGCCTGGTCGACGCTGGCTATGCTGTGGACATCGCCAGCGATGGCGCAGAGGGCGAGGCGTTCGCTGAGGCCACGCCCTACGATGCGATCATCCTCGACATCCTGCTGCCCGTGAAGGATGGGCTGGCGGTCTGCCGCGCCCTGCGCGCGCATCGTGTCAACACGCCGATTCTGATGCTGACCGCGCGTGACACGGTGGAAGACCGCGTACGTGGCCTGGATAGCGGGGCAGACGACTATCTGGTGAAGCCGTTCGCGCTCAATGAGCTGCTCGCCCGCCTGCGCGCGCTGCTGCGGCGTGACGCCCCGCGCAAGTGTGGGATACTTGAGGTTGGCGATCTGCGGCTCGATCCCGCCGCACACCTGGTGGAACGCGCCAGCCAGAGGATTGACCTGACTGCGCGCCAGTTCGCGCTGCTGGAGTATTTCATGCGCCACCCCAACCAATTGCTCACGCGCGAGATGATCGAGAGTCATCTGTGGAGCTATGACTATGAGGGAACCTCAAATGTCGTAGATGTCTACGTGCGTCGCCTGCGCCGCCAGATCGATGATCCCTTCGCGACGCCGCTGCTAGAGACGGTGCGCGGTGTGGGCTATCGGCTGCGTGCGCCAGGCGAGTAGCCAGCCATGTTGACGCCCAGGCGTTCGAGTTGGGAGGCGACATGCGCGCTCTAGCCGCTACTCGTCACATGCGCGCCGCGCTCGTTGCGCTGGGCGCCAGCATGCGCGTGCGCCTGACACTGTGGTATCTGGCGATTCTGGCGCTGGTTTTTCTCGTCTTCAGCGGCGTCCTCGTCGGCGAGGTGCGCCAAAACGAGCAGGCGGCGCAGCATGCCTACCTGGAGAAAATCACGCAGCAGATGGCCAGCGACTATGATCCGGCGGATGGCTTGATCCATGTCGATGAGCAGCCGCCTGCTACATTCAGCAAGACGAAGTCGCAGGCTGTCGTGGCGGCGGGATTCATCTTGCCAGCGCAGTGCGTCGCGCTGTTCGTCAACCCGCAAGGCGGTGTGACACAGGCGATGGGCTCGCTGTCGAGCGACGACATTGCGCGGTTGCAGGCATATCTCATCCACGGCGGATCCGCCACAGCGCGTGTGGTGAACCTCGCACAAGCGGGAGGATTGTACGGCTCGATCTCGCTGCCGCTGGGTTCGTCGCTCGGCCCCGTGAAGACGCAAGACTACCTCACCTACACCGCCGATGTCACCAGCCGGGGACAACTCGTAGGGACGCTGGTGGTCGCCATGCCAGACCCGCTCAATCAGACGGCGCAATCGGTCATTCCGGCGCTGCTGCTGGCTGGCCCGATCACGCTGCTGGTAGCCGCGCTGGGGGGCTACTGGCTGGCCTCGCGGGCGCTACGCCCGGTGCGGCTCATCACCCGCGCCGCCCAGCAAATCAGCGAAACTGACCTCAGCCGCCGCCTACGCCTGACTAGCCGCGATGAGCTTGGCCAGCTCGCGGCAACCTTCGACCACATGCTCGGACGGCTGGAGGCGGCATTCCAGCGCCAGCGTCAGTTCACCTCAGACGCCAGTCACGAGCTGCGCACTCCGCTGACCATCGTCAATCTGGAGGTGACACGCGCCCTTGCGGCGCCACGCGCGCCAGAGGAATATGTGCGCACGCTCGTCGCAATCCAGAGCGAGAACCTCATGATGAGCCGTCTGGTCGATGACCTGCTGACGTTGGCGCGCGCCGACGCCGAGCGCTCTCCGCTGCGCCTGGCTCCGGTAGACCTGAGTGATGTGGCGCTGGAGGCGGTCGAACGCCTGGCGCCACTGGCGCAGCAATGCGGCGTCAGGCTGCTGGTGGGAGACCTACCCGAGGTCAGCGTCATCGGCGACCGTGTAATCCTGGCGCGGGCGCTGACGAATCTGGTGGAGAACGGCGTCAAATACACCGCTGGCGTGGGCAGCCAGGTGGCCGTCACAATCCGTCGCGTCTCTGCGGATGGCCGCGCGTGGGCGGTCGCGCGCGTGACCGACGATGGACCTGGCATCGCGCCAGAGCACCTGCCACACATCTTCGACCGCTTCTATCGCGTCGATGCGTCTCGCGCTGCCGAGACATCGCCTGAGCGCGACCCGGCGCATGATTCCTCGCCAGAAGCGCTGAGCGAGGCCACCAGCGGCAGCGGGCTGGGGCTGGCCATCGCGCAGTGGGCGGCGCAAGCGCATGGCGGCGAGGCGCGGGTCACGAGCGCGCCTGGGACAGGCGCGACATTCGAGATCTGGCTGCCCGCCACGCTGAGTCTCGCCGACGAGGCTTCTGTGCCATACTGCGAGTCAGCGGAGTGAGCGAACGGCAGACAGTGGACACAGCGAAGATTCCCCAGAACAGCGGAGTAGACAGCATGACAGGGCATCCCCGGCGGGCGTTGGTGGCAGAGCGAACGTGGTACGAGGGACGGTTTCAGCCCGATCTGGCGGTCATCACCGCCAATGGGCGCATCGAGCGCGTCGCGACGCTCGGCGAGCTGCCGCCAGAGCTGCCAGTCGAGCGTTTCCCGCGCCGCCTGCTGCTCCCCGGCACGATCAATGCGCACAACCATTCGTTCCAATCGTTGCTGCGCGGGGTCGCCGACGACTGCGACTTCTTCACCTGGCGCGACCGCGCGCTCTACGGCTACACACCGCGCATGACCGAGGAGGTCATCTACCACGGCGCACGCTTCGCCTTCGCCGAGATGCTGCGCGCGGGTGTCACGACCGTCTGCGACTTCTTCTACATCCACAGCGGCGGCAACGAGAACGACCGCGCCGTGATCCGCGCGGCGCGCGATGTCGGCATCCGCATCACGCTGGCTCGCACGATGTATGACTGGAATGGCGCGCCGCCGCAGTATCAGGAGACGGTCGACGAGGCGGTGGCGCGCACGCGCGAACTGTGGCAGGAATATCGTGGCAGCGACGATGTCACCGTGCTGCCAGCGCCACACTCGCCCCACGCCGCCAGCCCGGAGATGATCGTGGCTGGCTCGCGGCTGGCCGAGGAACTGGGAACGCGCTTTCACATGCATGTCGCCGAGGGGCGCTACGAGCGTGACCAGATTCTGAAGCAGTCGGGCCTGACGCCGATTCGCTGGCTGGAGTCGCTCGGCGTCGCGCTGGAGCGGGCGACGATCATCCACGGCTGCTGGCTGGAGGATGACGACATCGCGCTGATGGGCGAGCGCGACGTGCGACTGGTCTACAATCCCGCCAGCAACATGTTCCTGGGCGATGGCGTGACGCGCATCCCCGATATGCTGGCGGCAGGGGTCAAGGTTGGGCTGGGCAGCGACGGCGGCTGCTCGAACAATCGCGTCTCGGTCTTCGATGAGATGCGCATGTGCGCGCTGCTGCAGAAGCTGACGGCGCTCGACTCGAATGTGCTGCCTGCGGAGACAGCGCTAGCGATGGGAACCGCTGGCTCCGCCGACACGCTGGCGATCCCCGCTGGACGCATCGCGCCCGATCACGTCGCCGACTTCGTCCTGGTGGATATGGACGATCCCTCGCTACAGCCACCCTGGCGCTCTGCGAAGAATGTGGTCTACGCAATGACGCCCCAGGCCATCCGCGAGGTGATCGTCGGCGGGCGCAGTGTGTTGCGCGATGATACGCTGCTGCTGACGCCGTGGGCCGACGTGCTGGGCGGCATGCTGGGGGCGACCCGCGACTGGCCGCGCGACCTGGAGTGATGCGCCCCATCCACACAGCCGCCTTGTCTTGTAGCGTATCATGTCGCACATCAGGTAGTTGTCTCCCAGCGGACTATGGAGGCTTCCATGCAGGACATGACAACACTGCGCGTCGGCGGCGCGCAAGTGACGCTCCTCAACGCGGGCGATATGAGCTTTCGGCTCGCAGAGGAGCTGGCAGTCCCCGAATCTGTGTGGCGCCCACAGTATGCCGAACTCTTCGAGCGGCAGACAATCGGCCCCAGTCTGAGCATCTATGTCGAGCATCACGGCGTCAGGGCGCTGGTTGACATCAACGACTACCGGGCCACGGTGACGCCCGGCTCCGAGTATGCGCGCGCCGACTACACACCGCCGCCTGACATCCCCGTCCAGCTTGCGCGCCTCGGCGTGACGCGAGAAGACATCAGCCATGTGGTCATCACGCACGCGCACTGGGATCACTTTGCTGGCGTGACGACTCCCACAGAGAGTGGTGGATATGCGCCCACATTTCCCCAGGCGCGCTACTACCTCGGCGCCGCCGACTGGGCCGACGCCGAACTCCAGTCAGCACTACAAGATCAGACCTCCCTGGAAGCGCGCACACTCGGCGCGCTGCACGAGCAAGGCCTGCTACATCTGGTCGAAGGGCGCCAGCAGATCGCCGAGGGCATCGAGATTCTGCCTGCGCCGGGCGAGACGCCGGGGCACCAGATTGTGCGCGTCCACTCAGATGGCGCGACCCTCTACGTCGTTGGCGACCTGTTTCACCATCCCATCGAGGTAGAGCATCCCGACTGGATGGTGACGTGGGCCGAGCCTGAGAGCATGCAGGTGACACGAAGCTGGCTGCTGCGTGACGCGCTCGCCGAAAGCGCGCCGCTGATCGCCGCCCATATTTTCGGCGCCGGGCGCATCGTGCGCAGTGACGATGGCCTGCGCTGGCAAAGCGTCTGAGCCTGGCAAGCGCAACCGCACCACGCTCAGACACGCACGACTCCATTCGCGCGCTGCCTGCTAATCCAGCGCGCGAATGGCGGGATGCAGCAGGCCAAATGCGATGATAGCGGCGCTGATGGCCCCGCCCAGGACGAAAACCTGCGACGCGCCGAAGTGGTCGGCGGCGACGCCTGCCAGCCCGTAGCCGATGGGGAGCAATCCCGACGAGACGAGCATGTCTATGCTGGAGACACGCCCAAGCTGGTCGCCAGGAATGAACTCTTGCAGCGTATTGGCCCACGCCAGCCCCAGAGTCTCAAGCGCCGCGCCCTGCACGAAGAATGCGACGCTCACTCCGACCGCAGGCAGTGGTAGGCCCATCGCCAGCAGCATCAGTCCAGCGGTCATCCATGCGCCATAGATGAGCAATCCTCGCCGTCGCAGGCGCTTGAAGCGTCCCACCCAGAGCGCTGCGCCGAGCGAGCCAAGCGCAGCGAGCGACGTGAGCAGCGCATACAGACCAACCTGCTCGCCGAACCGCTGTTTCACCAGCAATGGCAGGGCGGCTTCAGCGGGGCCAGCGAGGAACAGCGTGCTGGCGCAGGCCACCACGAGCGTCATCCACAGCCAGGGAGTATGCAGCACGACACCGATGCCCTGGCGGATATCGTGCAGGACACCCGTATCCGATTCGATAGACAAACCTGACTTCGGCGCCTTTGGGAGCGCCAGAAGGCAAGCCGCTGAGAGCAGAAACGATAGCCCGTCGAGCGCGAAGGCTAGCTTTACCCCTGAGAACGCGATGATCGTCGCGGCGATGGCCGGCCCGATGAGCAGCGCCGCCTGGCCGCTGATGCTGCGTAACGAGTTGGCGCTGGGCAAGAACTCCGTCGGCATGATCTCTGGGATGACGGCGGCATAGGCAGGATAGAAAAACGCCTCTACCACCCCGAAAAGAGCGCTCGCGATGAAAATCTGCCAGAGCGCAAGCCACTGCTCAACCGCCAGGAGCGCGATCAGCGTCACGAGCGCCGCACGCAACAGGTCAGACGCCAGCATGAGCCTCACCCGTGGGAAGCGATCGACCGCGACGCCGCCGAACAGCAGAAAGAACAGCATAGGGATTGTGGAACAGATCAACACGGCGCCCATCGCCGTAGCCGAGCCGGTCTGCTGCAGCACCCACCAGGCCAGCGCGATAGTATAGACACTATCGCCCAAACGCGAGATCGTCTGCCCGCTCCACAGCAGGGCAAATGAACGATTCGAGAGCGCGCGAAACGTCGCCAGCATGAACATGATCCTTGTGCCTGTGGAAACCCCGTGGCTACACACTGGTGGCCGAACAAGCGCAAACTGTGGCGGGGTTCCCAATGGAGGGCCGCCTCACCCGCAGAGCAGGTGATATGAGAGGCGGCAAGCGGTACGCTATGAACGCCGCAGATTAGGCGCAGTGATCCGGGGTAGAGGGCTATGAAGTAGGTGACGCTATCTGCGGACCTATCGCGATAGGAATATCTGAGGCAAGCGGGCGATCATGTGTGGCGACCTCCATGATGACTATGTGGCATAGCTTACCCGACAGGTTTCAGGATAGCAAGGGCAGCGTGTGGAGATTGTACGCTCCGCACGGCGCGTGACGACGGGCGAGCGTGCTAGAATACGGCTGTTGAGCCGCCGAGCGCACTGCGGCGGGCGGCGTCCATGACAAAGGAGTCAGACGAAATGAGCGATACGACACAGCCGACCGCTTCAACCGCGCCCACGCCCGACAACTGGGAATCGCTCGATGAACCAGTCGCCTGGCGCCCCAGCGCGGACTACCTCCAGCGCAGCCGACTGCTGCGTTTCATGCGCCAGCACGGCATCGACGACTACGACACGCTGCTGCGGCGCGCCACCACTGACCCCTCATGGTTCTGGGGCGCCGTCTCCGACGATCTCGGCCTCGTCTGGCAGCGCCCCTACACGCAGGTCATGGACACCACACGCGGCCCGCAGTGGACCCGCTGGTATCTCGACGGCCAGTTCAACTATGTCGCCACCGCGCTCGACCAGCACGCCCAGGGCGCCAACGCCACCCACACGGCGCTGATCTGGGAGGGCGAAGACGGCGAGACCCGCACGTATACCTATGCGGAGCTGCTGGCGCTGACGAACCAGGCCGCGAATGCGCTGCGAGACGCTCGGCGTGGGCAAGGGCGACCGCGTGGGCATCTACATGCCGATGATTCCAGAGGTTGTCGCCGCGACACTGGCCTGCGGCAAGCTGGGCGCCGTCTATACCCCCATCTTCTCTGGCTACGGCGCCGAGGCCGCCGCCACACGCCTGCGTGATAGCGGCGCGAAGCTGCTCATCACGGCGGATGGCTTCTATCGGCGTGGCAAAGTTGTGCCGATGAAGGAGACCGCCGACGCCGCGTTACGCGCCGCGCCGAACGTCGAGCATGCGCTGGTTGTGCGGCGCATCGGCGGCGATGCGCCGTGGGACACAGCGCGCGATGTCGCCTGGGATGACATCGTTCAGGCGCAGTCGAGCGCCTGCGAAACGGTTATCACCGAGGCTGAAGACCCGTACATGCTGATCTACACCTCCGGCACGACCGGGCGACCCAAAGGCGCCGTGCACGTCCACTGTGGCTTCCCCATCAAGGGCGCGCAAGACCTCGCGCATTGCTTCGATGTCCAGCCAGACGACACGCTCTTCTGGCTGACCGACATGGGCTGGATGATGGGGCCATGGGCTGTCAGCGGCACACTAATGCTCGGCGCGACGCTGGCGATCTACGAGGGCGCAGTGGACTATCCTGACACAGATCGCCTGTGGGCCTTCGCCGAGCGCCACAAAGTCACGGTGATGGGTATCGCGCCGACGGTGATCCGCACATTGATGACCGCAGGCGATGAACCAGTGCGCCGCCATGACCTGAGCGCGCTGCGTGTCATCGGCTCATCTGGTGAACCGTGGAACTCTGGCCCCTGGCACTGGTGTTTCGAGGTCGTCGGCGGTGGCAAGCGCCCGATCATCAACTACTCTGGTGGCACAGAAGTCTCCGGCGGCATCGTCGGCTGTGTCACGATCATGCCGATCAAACCCTGCTCCTTCTCCGGCCCCGTGCCAGGCATGGCCGCCGATGTGGTGAACGAGCGCGGCGCATCCGTCCGTGGGCAGGTGGGCGAGCTGGTCATTCGCACGCCGTGGCCGGGGATGACACGCGGCTTCTGGCAAGACCCAGACCGCTATGAAGAAACCTACTGGTCGCGTTTCCCCGGGATCTGGACACATGGCGACTTTGCGGCGATTGACGCCGATGGCTTCTGGTATATCCTCGGACGCTCCGACGACACGATCAAGGTGGCTGGCAAGCGGCTGGGGCCTGCCGAGGTGGAGTCTGCCGCCGTGGCGCACCCACTGGTGAGCGAGGCCGCCGCCATCGGCGCGCCGCACCCGGTCAAGGGCGAAGTGGTTGTCGTCTTTGCTGTTTTGCGCCCAGGGACTGAGCCGACGGAGGCGCTACGCGATGAGGTGCGTGCGCGTGTGACGCAGGCGCTTGGCCCGGCGCTCAAGCCAGATGCGGTCTACTTCGTCTCGCAGCTTCCCAAGACACGCAATGGCAAAGTGCTGCGGCGGCTGATTCGCGCACGGTACCTCGGCCAGACGGACCTCGGCGACCTCTCGTCGCTGGAAAGCCCGGAGGCGCTGGAGGCGATTGCGCACGCGCGCTGAGACTTATAACGCAGGCCGTGCCGCGCGAATGGCCTTTGTGTGCGCGACGAGTTGACGGCGAAGCTCAAGCAGACTACCATGAGGGTGCGTCACGCTTCCACCCTGCGCGGCTATCTCATCGAGGCAGCCGCAGGCATTGTCCTTGTCTCAACGGATACTCACGCGCCATGTGCCCAGGGGTATTCGTTGTACTGAAGAAGGAGCGCGCTCATGGGCCAGATACTCGTGGTCGTTGGTGTTATCATCATCATTGTCGCCCTGCTGATTCACTTTGTCATCAAGGGGCTGACGCTCTTCCCGCATGCAAGCCTGATTATCGGAGTCGTTGGCGCTGTCATCGCCGTGCTGGGCGCTATCATGTTCATGATGCGACCGCGCACGGCATAGTTACTCTGCGCGTGGCGCATGTCTGTTTCTCGTCGCGGCCTCCGCTCTAAGCTGTATGGCCTGGCCAGGTGACTTACCTGCGAGCGAAGCGCTACCACGTCCTGCGCTGTGGAAGGTGGTCAAATTTGGCAAGCGTCGAGATTCAGACACCAGATGGCGCCATACGAGTGCGACTGCAACGCGATCATTTGACCATCGGCCGCCTCTCGAGTAACGACATCGCGCTCCCGTATCCGCATATCTCACGGCAGCACGCCGAGTTGCGCCTGATGGGCCAGACATGGTGGGTCGTAGACCTGCGCAGCACGAATGGATTACATGTCGCCGGTAACCGTATGAGCGAGATCAGGCTCACTCCTGGAACCCCGGTCTTGCTCTCACCACTGGTCACGCTCAACCTGATCGAAGAGACCGCGCCGCAAAGCTATCCGCAACCCTATGCTCCTCCTTCGCAGGCGCCGCAAAGCTACCCGCAGCCATACGCCCAACCTTCACAGGCGCCCAGCTATCCGCAGCCCTATGCTCCACCATCTCAGGCGCCTGGCTATCCACAGTCATACGCCCCGCAAAGCTATCCGCAACCCTATGCGCCGCAAAGCTACCCGCAGCCCTATGCGCCCGCCGCCGCCTATCCCGCTGCGCCAATGCGGCAGCCAGTGACGCCACTCAGCGCGCTGGGGCCACGCTCGCTCTACTCCGACGACGAAGCCCCATTCTATCCACAGATGCGCCCGATGGGGCCAGCGCGTGGGGGCCAACCTGTCTACGCTCCGCCTGCGGCTGCCATGGCGCCAGCTCAAGCGACTCCCTATTTCCAAGGCACGGCGGTGGGGCCGGGGGAGCTGAGTTCCAGCGCGCTCGATCCACAACGCCAGGCCGCCCACATCTTCGAGCAGCGCCGCACCGCTGGCGTCGCCCCATCGCCGCTGCTGCACGTCTGCCAGACCTGCGGACAGCGCACCATGCCCGACGCGGTGTATTGCCAGAATTGCCATCACTCCGTCGCCAGCGAGTGCGCGCGTTGTCGGCTCAGCCTGCTGCCGATCCAGGACCTCTGCCCGCGCTGCCAGACCCCCAATCCCGCGTCAGTTCGCCGTGTGCGGCGCACGGCTGGGCCATCCTAGCCTCAGACGCCATGCTCCAGTATGATCGCAGCGACATGAAAAGCGCGATCAGGTTGACGTAGCGCCTCTCCAGACGACACAATATCGCCGGGCATCTGCGTTCGCGCGTGGCTGCGCGCAGCATACTGACGATGTAGCTCACTCAGGAGGCGTATCGTGACGAGCATACTCAGCCGGGCGCCGTGGGAACTTCGTGACACGTCCGTGCGCCCACGCGCTCACTCGGTCAACGAACCAGACCTCGATCACAGCGGTGACGACGCTGTGGACGATGAATTTGACGACGACTACGAAGATGACGACGAGCTTGACGACGACGATGACGACTGGGAAGACGAGTTCGATGAGGAGTTCGAGGAACTCGATGAAGAGTGAGCCGAACGCATCGCGACTGGGATGACCCACTGAAGGCGTGGAGCCGCAAATACTCTGGCATTCCAGCAAGTCGCCGCGCCGGGATTCTGATGAAACGCGCTCATGGGGCATTGACATATCCTGTGTGACATGGTAGGCTGAAGGTACCTCCGAGAGGTGGCGCGGGGTACCATCCCGGCGTCCGATGGTGGAACTAGGGAAAGGAGACTCGACCGATGTTCCCAATGAAGAAGCCGATTCGCCTGCTCGGAATGGTCTTTCAAGTGGACAGGTCATGTCCGTCAGAGCGGACTCACAGGACGACAGCGCCAGCCGCCTGATATCTTGCGTGGCCTCCTAAGGGAACGGCTATACGCTCCGATGACCTCCATCGATCAATTAGCCGGTTTGGAAGCGCGATCGCCCGGCCCAGTTCGGCGCGTCGGTCAGCTTGCTCCATCGAACACCCCGATGGGTCAGTAGGGAAGCGAGCATTTACGCACACTGGGTTTACTTCTTGTTACAGAAGAATACGTTGAGGGCCACCGATGAGAGGTGGCCCTTTACGTTGTCTTGCGCTGCCCAACACGCGCCCCACCGCCTGCGCAGCCACGTGATTCGGCGATCAATCCTCCAGGGTCAGCACCGCCATGAATGCCTCTTGCGGTATCTCGACGCTGCCCACGCGCTTCATGCGCTTCTTGCCCGCCTTCTGCTTCTCCAGCAGCTTCCGTTTGCGGGTGATGTCGCCGCCGTAGCACTTCGCCAGCACATTCTTGCGCATCGCCTTGACCGTCTCGCGCGAGATGATGCGACTGCCGATGGCGGCTTGCAGCGGCACCTCAAACAACTGGCGCGGAATGAGGTCTTTGAGCTTCTCGACGAGCACCCGCCCCAGTTGCGTCGCCTTATCCTTGTGGGTAATCAGCGAGAGCGCGTCTACGGGCTGCCCATTTACCAGGATGTCGAGCTTGACCAGATCAGCCGCCTCGTACTTCGCGAAGGTGTAATCGAGTGAGGCGTAGCCCTGCGTGCGCGACTTGAGCTGGTCATAGAAGTCCACGATCAGCTCGCCCAGCGGCATACGATAGGTCAGGTGTACGCGGTCGTCCTCGATATAGGTCATCTGACGATACTCGCCCCGGCGCGTCGTCACCAGGTCCATGATGGCGCCGATGTAGCGGGCGGGCGTGAAGATCGAGATGTCCATCACCGGCTCCTCGATCTCCTCGATCTCAGTCGGCGCAGGGAGTTCCGCCGGATTGTGGACGCTGACGCGCTCGCCGTTGGTGCGTGTCACCTGATACTCGACGCTGGGCGCCGTAACGAGGATGTCGAGGTTATATTCACGTTCCAGCCGCTCCTGGATGATCTCCATATGGAGCAGGCCGAGGAAGCCGCAGCGAAAGCCAAAGCCCAGCGCCACAGAGTTTTCTGGATCGAAGACGAGCGCGGCGTCATTCAGCTGCAGCCGCTCCAGCGCATCGCGCAGCAGCGGATAGTCGTCGCCCTCGACCGGGAACAGGCCAGCATAGACCATCGGCTTCGCGGGACGATAGCCCGCCAGCGGCTCAGTCGCAGGCGCGCGCGCCGCCGTCACGGTGTCGCCAACCTGGCAATCTTTGACGTTCTTGAAGCCGGTGGCGATATAGCCGACCTCGCCTGCGACCAGCGACTTTGTGGAGATCAGTTGCGGGCTGAAGTAACCCAGTTCCAGGGTATCGGCCTCACTGCCCACCTGCATCATCTGGAGCCGCTCGCCGACGCGCAGTGAGCCGTCCATCACGCGCACATAGGCGATGACGCCCTTGTAGGCGTCATACTTCGAGTCAAAGATGAGCGCGCGCAACGGACGTAGCGCAGCGCCAGCGGGCTGTGGCACGCGCTGTGTCACCGCTTCGAGGATGTCTTGCGTGCCGATGCCTTCTTTCGCCGAGGCGAGCACGATCTCCTCACGCCCGATGCCGATGACGTCTTCGATCTCCTTGATGACGCGCTCCGGATCGGCGCTGGGCAGGTCGATCTTGTTGACGACCGGGATGATCGCCAGGTTGGCCTCCAGCGCGAGGTAGAGATTCGCCAGCGTCTGCGCCTCGATGCCCTGGGTCGCATCCACAACGAGAAGGGCGCCCTCACAGGCGGCCAGGCTACGCGAGACTTCGTAGGTGAAATCGACATGCCCTGGGGTGTCGATCAGGTTGAGTTCATACTCTTTGCCGTCGCGCGCGGTGTAGCGCATGCGCACCGCCTGCGCCTTGATGGTGATGCCCTTCTCGCGCTCCAGGTCCATCTGATCGAGCACCTGCGCGGTCATGTCGCGCTTGGCGATGGACCCGGTGAACTCCAGGAGCCGGTCGGCCAGCGTCGATTTACCGTGGTCGATGTGCGCGATGATGCAGAAGTTGCGGATGTGAGATTGATCCATGTGGCTGGGTCGTGGCGAGCGCCTCCGCGGCGCCAATGAGGCGCGCCGGGCGGCCCTGCCATCCTTTCAATCTATCGGTTGCGCCATCCGCGTGCGGGCGGAGGCAGAGGGATCACATGAGGCGACTGCTGTCGGTCACGGCCCATTATAGCGCGCGGCGCCCCATCTGCGGGCGGTCGCATGCGCTGCGCCTCTGCGGCGCCTATTCGATGAGGCCGCCGCCGAGCGTCTCGTCGCCCTCATCGCCGCCATAGAAGACCGCCGCCTGGCCCGGCGTGACCGCGCGCGCAGGCTGGTCGAGCCGCACATCCGCACGCCCGTCGGCAAGCGGCGTGACTGTCGCGCCAACCAGCGGCGCCTTGTAGCGCAGCTTGACCTGCGCTACAAACGGCTCGCTCGGCGCCACATCAGCCGTCCAGGTGGTCTGCCGAATGCTGAACGCCGTCTGCTCCAAAGCTGCGGCGGGGCCAACCACGACCGCGTTCTGCCGCGCATCGAGCTGCAAGACATGTAGCGGCTCGCGCGCCGTCAGGCCGAGGCCCTTGCGCTGCCCCACCGTGTAATAGGCCAGCCCCTGATGCTGGCCAATCTGCTTGCCTGCCATATCGAGGATCGGGCCGGGCTGCGGCGCCTGCCGTCCGGTGGCGTCGGCATAGCGGCGCATGAAGCCGCGATAGTCATTCGCGGCGACGAAGCAGATTTCCTGGCTCTCGGCCTTCGTGGCGACGGGCAGCCCGCGCTCTGCCGCCAGCGCGCGCACCTGCGGCTTGGTATACTCGCCAAGCGGGAAGAGCGCATGCTGTAGCTGCCGCTGCGAGAGCACATGCAGCACATAGGATTGATCTTTCGACGTGTCCACGCCCTGGCGCAGCCGCCGCCGCCCGGTTGCGGGGTCGTCGTCCACTCGCACATAGTGGCCCGTCGCCAGATACTCCGCGCCGAGCGCCAGCGCGCGCTCCAGCAGCAGCGTGAAGCGAATCTGTCGGTTGCAGCGCAGGCAGGGGTTGGGTGTGCGGCCAGCGGCGTACTCATCGTAGAAGAAGTCGACGATGGTCTGCTGGAAGGGCTGCTCGACGTTGACCACATAGAAGGGGATATCCAGCGTCGCCGCCACACGCCGCGCATCGTTGACGGATTCGAGTGAGCAGCATTTATTCTCGGCGACCAGCTCCACACCGTCGTCGCCGATCACGGCTGGCTCAGACCACAGGCGCAGCATGATGCCGACGACATCGTAGCCCTGCTCCTTGAGCAGCGCCGCCGCCACCGAGCTATCAACTCCGCCGCTCATCCCTACGACCACGCGCGTCATCGCCTGCGCCTCTCTCCTGAACGATTGTGCCTGCTCTTGCCAGCCAGCGCTTGCCACGCTGACCCCATCGTTCAAGTATACGTCGGCGGGCGCGCCTCGCTCAAGCGCTCAGCAACCGTAACGTCACAGCGCAACGTATGTGAGTATAGTGAATATGGAGCGTTAGACGAGCGGCCAGATCGCGCGTTATCGTTGGAGCAGATGCGTTCGCGCGCCCGGCGCGCATCGCGGCGAGACAATGTTGTGTCGTGCAGGAGGTGAAGCGGATGGTGAAGACGATTGCTGGCGTTGTGCGAACACGGTTGGACGGGTCCGAGCCGCGCTATTGGCCTATCGAGAGCTACGGCATCATCGGCGACTGCCGTACCGCCGCGCTGGTCGCGCCGAATGGCTCGATAGACTGGCTCTGCCTGCCGCACTTCGATAATCAGGCGGCGTTGTGCAAGCTGCTCGACAGCGATCACGGCGGTTACTTCCAGATTCGCCCATCCATCCCCTGCGACGCATCGATGAGCTATCTGGCTGCCTCCAACCTGCTTGAATCCACGTTCGAGGCCGATGCCGGGCAGATCAGGGTACTCGACTTCATGCCCATTCGCAAGCGACGCACCCATGAGCAAGCGTTGGCCGCGTTGGCCGCCATCACCCCCACGACGAGCCACAGCCAGCGGGCGCATCTCGAACGCGAGATCGGCAACGATGTCGCCGCCGCGCACCGCATCGACCGTATCGTGAGTTGCGTGAAAGGCGAAGCGCCGGTCACGATCACCCTCAAGCTCACCCCAGACTACGCGCGACAAGCAGCGCACATCGCCTTGCAGGTGAATCAACCGCACACCGTCTCGGCCATCCTGCATGACGACGCCAACCATTATTTCGTCTTCGTCGCCAGACCACTGTCCGCGCACGCCGGAGCCGCCACGCCGCCGCCATTCGCGGTGAGCGTGCTCGATGCGCAACTCCAGGCGACGATACATCTGAGCGCGGGGCAGCGAATCGGCGTCGCGCTGAACTACGCGCGCGACGAACATGAGGCCAATGACCTGTTGCAGCGATTGCTCACGCGCGACCTCGACGACGACGCGGCTGAGACGCTGAATTACTGGCAGAACTGGTCTGACCTCTGCGTCTATCAGGGGCGCTACAGCAGCGAGGTGCTGCGCTCGGCGCTCGCGCTCAAGCTGTGCGTCTTCGAGCCAACCGGCGCGATTGTCGCCGCGCCAACGACCTCGCTGCCCGAGGCGATTGGCGCCGAGCGCAATTGGGACTATCGCTTCACCTGGCTGCGCGACTCCTGCTTTACGCTGCAAGCGCTGGGGATGCTGGGCTATCACGGCGAGGCGCGCGACTATTTCCACTTCCTCCACGATCTGCATCTGCGTCACGGCGATGACTTCCGCGTGCTCTACACCTTGCGCGGCGAGAGTGACGATGCAGCGGCTGAGCAAGACCTGAGTAATCTGGAGGGCTACAAAGGCTCGCGGCCAGTGCGCATTGGCAACGGCGCAGCCACCCAGCGCCAGATGGATATCTACGGCGAACTGGCCGACGCTGCGCTGCTCTATGCGCAGGCGCTCGGCTTCTGCACGGGCGAGCGTGCGCGCGAGAGTCCGCGCGACCTGCGCGACCTGGCCAGCGTCATCGCCGACTTTGTGGCCGACCACTGGCAGGACCTCGACCGTGGCATCTGGGAGGAGCGCGGCCCGGAGCGCGCCTTCGTCTACTCGCGTGTGATGTGCTGGGTGGCCCTCGACCGCGCCATACACCTGACGCAGGGGCATGTCAGCCATGACCGATTCGCCCATTGGTCCGACACGGTTGAGCGCATTCGCCAGGAGATTCACGCGCAGGGCTACAATGACGATCTCAAGACGTTTACGCAGGCGTATGGTGTGGACGCGGTGGACGCGGCCAACTTCCGCATCGCGCTGGTAGGGTATCTGCCGCCGACCGATGAGCGGCTGCGCGACACCATCACCACCACCGGCCGCATCCTCGCCAGCGATGGGGCGCTGATGTATCGCTATCGTCCGGCGGCGAACCAGCCAGGCGCCACAGGCGATGGAGCTGCGACCGACGATGGCCTCTCAGGCGTAGAGGGCGCATTCCTGGTCTGCGCCTTCTGGTATGTAAGCAATCTCGCGTTGCTGGGGCGCGTGGATGAAGCGCGTGAGCGCTTCGAGCGCCTGCTGCGCTACGCCAGCCCGCTCGGCCTCTACTCGGAGGAGGTCGAGCCATCGTCTGGCGCGCTGCTGGGCAACTTCCCCCAGGCGTTCACGCACATCGGCCTCATCAACGCTGCGCACAACCTGCATCTGGCCGAGCAGCGCGCCCAGCAGCCGTCGTCTGGGAACGCGAGCGAATCAGCGTCGGCTGGCGATTGACTCCGCCAACCGGGCTTCGTCATAGACCCTCGGCTGGCAGACCAGCGCGGGCATGGTAGACTGGTAGGACGAAGCGGCGCCGGAAGCGCCTTCCGGACAAGCGCGAACGATGGGCGAGGCGGCCATGGGTGAGCATGAATACGAGTCAGCGGACGAGACGAGCGCGCAACCCGCGCTAGCAGCGCGCCGGGCGCCGCAGCGTGACGCCGGAGAGATTTCGGCGATCATGCGGCGCGTGCATGGCCGCGACACGGCGCCAGAGCTACGGCTGCGGCGGGCGCTCTGGGCGCGTGGGTTGCGTTACAGCCTCGCCGCAGAGGAGCTTCCTGGCAAGCCCGATATCGTCTTCCCAGGCGCACGGCTGGCGGTGTTTGTGGATGGCGACTACTGGCACGGCAATCAGTGGCGGCGGCGTGGCAAGGTCGCGTTGGAGGAGCAGTTCACCGGCTCAGTAGCTGCTTCGCGCGCGTACTGGCTGCGCAAGATTCGCCGCAACATGCGCCGCGACTGCGTGTCGAGCGCGGCGCTGCTGCGCCTCGGCTGGACAACGCTGCGCCTGTGGGAGAGCCAGATCACAGCGGATACGGAGGGATGTGTGAGCCTCATCGCCGACACGCTCGACCTGCGACGCCAGCGTGCAGACTCGTCCGATATGGGCGACGCGCTGGCCCGGCTGCGCGGGCGTCTGCCGCAGAAGACCTGCGCTGAGTTCTTCGCGGGCATCGGCCTGATGCGCCTGGGACTGGAGCGTCAGGGCTGGCATATTACCTTCGCCAATGACATCGATGAGCGCAAACAGGCGATGTATCTCGCCCACTTTGGCGCGGCAGACGCTGCAGACGATGCGGCAGACGACGTGGAGAGCCACTTCGCGCTGGCAGACGTACATACACTGGCGGTGGAGCGCGTGCCGAGCGTCACATTGGCGACGGCGAGCTTCCCCTGCAATGATCTCTCGCTGGCAGGCGCGCGACAGGGGCTGGCAGGCGCGCAATCTTCGGCTTTCTGGGGCTTCATCCGCATCCTGGAGGAGCTTGGGCCGCGCCGTCCGCCGCTCGTGCTGCTGGAGAATGTCACCGGCTTCCTCACGTCACATGGCGGCGCGGATTTTGCCCGCGCGGTCGCGGCGCTCGACGCGCTGGGCTACGTGGTAGACGCCTTCCAGCTCGACGCCGCGCGCTTTACACCGCAGAGCCGCCGCCGCCTCTTTGTCGTCGGCGCGCAGGCCAACCTGTTCGCCGAGCCGTCCGCCGCTGCGCCAGCGACGCCGCCAACCGCCAGCGAGACGCGACCGCAGGCGCTGCTCGACGCCATCGCCGCCGCAGCCAATGTCCGCTGGCGGGTGCGTCCATTACCCACCCCGCCGCAGCATGATACACGGCTCGAAGACATCCTCGACGATCTGCCCGATGATGCGCAGGAATGGTGGTCAGAGCCGCGCGCCCGCTATCTGCTCAGCCAGATGAGTCCGCGCCACCGCGCCGTGGCCGATGCGATGATCGCCGGGGAACACTGGAGCTATGGCGCTGTCTTCCGCCGCATGCGTCAGGGCCGCTCGATGGCCGAACTGCGCGTGGATGGGCTGGCGGGCTGCCTGCGCACACCACGCGGTGGCAGCGGGCGACAAATCCTCTTCAAAGCGGGATTCGGGCGCTACCAGGCGCGGCTGCTGACGGCGCGCGAGGCGGCGCGGCTGATGGGCGCGGGCGAGTTCCGCATCTCTGGCTCGCTCAACGATGCGCTGTTTGGCTTCGGCGACGCGGTCTGCGCCGACGCCATCGAGTGGATCGCCACCTACTACCTCGACCCACTCATCAACGAACTGATACGCGGCGCGCCATTGCAGGCCGACGATGGCGCATAATGGCTGAGGCGCGGGAGCGATAGCCTCCTTCCAAGGCTCTTGGAGCGGGGATGCAGGGGGCGACAGTCTCCTGCCGGGGGATTGGGTGTCCCCCAAACGCTCTTTATCCTTTCCCACCTGGAGAAATTGATGAGCGACGGCTGGAAAGACATCAGCACACGGCGGATGATCCCAACGGGCTACGCGGCAAGCGCGTGCTGGTGATGGGGCTGGGCCTGCTCGGCGGCGGCGCGGCTGCGGCGCGCTATGCCGTCAGCCAGGGCGCCGCCGAAGTGACGGTGACGGACCTGCGCGCTGAGGAGATGCTGGCGCCGAGCGTCGCCAAACTGGCAGGACTGCCGATTCGCTATGCGCTGGGGCGACATGACCCTGACGACTTTCGCCACGCCGATGTCGTCGTGCGCAATCCCAATGTGCGACGTGACTCGCCCTACCTCGCCATCGCACATGAGGCGGGCAAGCGCATCGAGATGGAGATCGCCTGGTTCTTCCGCGCCTGTCCGGGCAAGATCGCAGGCGTCACGGGCACGCGCGGCAAGAGCACCACTACCCTCCTGCTCCATCACATCCTCAGCGCCGCTGGGTGGGGTCCGCTGCTCGGCGGCAATCTCGGCGGTATCGAGACCCTCTCGCTCTTGCCGCAGATCACGCCCGACCGCTGGACGGTGCTGGAGTTGGGCAACTGGATGCTCGAAGGGCTGCATACCGTGCGCCGCAGCCCACAGCTTGCCATCTTTACCAACCTCCTGCCCGATCATCTGGACGCCTACGACTCGATGGAAGACTACGGGCAGGCGAAAACCAGCATCTTTCGCTATCAGCGCGCAGGCGATGTGGCGCTCTTCAACGCCGACAACGACTACAGCCGTCGCTTCGCTGGCGAGGCGAACGCGAGCAGCGCAGTCTGGCTCTACAGCGCCGAGCGTGGCGTCAGTTACCCGCGCGAGCGCCCGGACGAGACGCGGCCATTCCGCTATGCCGACGCCATCCGCCTGCGTGGGGAACACAACCTGGCGAATGCGCAGGTGGCGGCGCTTGCGGCGGAGTTGCTGGCGATCCCAGATGCGGCGATTCGCGCCGGGATCGAGTCGTTCGGCGGCGCGCCGCACCGGCTGGAGGTCGTCCGCACGCTCGACGGCGTGACCTGGGTGAACGATAGCGCCAGCACAGCGCCAGTGGCCGGGGTGGCCGCGCTGCGCAGCTTCGATGAGCCGCTGGTGCTGATCGCAGGGGGCAACACCAAGCGGCTCGACCACCGTGAGTGGGCCGAGCAGGCCGCCGCACGCGCGCGCCGCATCATCTTGCTGAAGGGCAGCGCCACCGAAGCGTTCGCGGCTGATCTGCGGGCGGCTGCCGCGCGCCAGGGGCGTTCTGACCCCATCGAGGGCATCTTCGACGACTTTGCGGCGGCCATCCAGCGGGCGCGCGCGCTGGCCGCGCCGGGCGATGTCGTGTTGCTCTCGCCCGGCTTCACCAGCTTTGGCATGTTCCTGCACGAGTTCGACCGTGGCGATCAGTTTCGCGCGCTCGTCCTCGCGCTGCCAGAGGCGCCACGCTAAACTCTGCGTCCGGCGACGGTGAAGTAGACGCCATACTCCAGGAAGGTTCCATCTGCGTCGCGCTGGCGCCACTCTGCCACCAGCTCGTCGGCCTCCGCCGCCGAGAGGACGCCCTGCTGCGTCGCGCGCGCTACCAACAGCAGGGGATAGCGTGTCAGGGTAGCGCTGTGCGCGACCGTTGGCATGCTGCGGATGTCGGCCAGCCCCGCATCCGCGAACATCTCTGGCAGATAGCGCCCGATGCGGCCATTGCGCACGCGCTCGCAATGCCAGAGAGCCAGTCGCCGCACGAGGTCATGCTCGCGCGCATGGTAGGTCAGCGTCTCCAGGTCTGGCTCTGTCACCACCACCATGCCGCCGGGGCGTGTCACACGCGCCATCTCGGCGAGCGCCTGCGCAGGGTCGGCGCTGTGGATCAACACCCGCTCGGCGCGACAGCCATCGAATGCGCCAGCGCTGAAGGGGAGCTGGTGGATGTCGCCCTGCGCATACTCGCCAGGGTGTGGCGCGCCCTCGGACAATGCTCGCGCCTGTGTCAGCATCGTCTCACTGTTATCCACGCCGACGACCGCGCCCGACGCGCCGACGAGCGCCGCGAGCGCGCGCACGTCATCACCGACGCCGCAGCCCACATCGAGCAGGCGCATCCCTTCACGCGCGCCTAGCAGCGTGTAGCTCAACTGCTGGCGCACCCTGCCACCCTGCGAGCGGCGTCGCATCAGATAGCGCACGTACGCCTCAGGATGCGCCGCCGCGTCCACCTGGTCGAACTCACTCAATGATGACTCTGGCTCTGGCGGAGTGGTCGTCGATGTCACAGACCGCCCTCATTCGTCACACTAACGTCAATCCTGGAGAAGCCAGCCGCGCGGTGTGGACGCCGGGCGGTTGAATCGCGCTTCCGGTTGGCGCGGCGCCTCAGCCGGGAAGCTGGCCCGTCACGTAGCCGAGAAGCTGGTCGGGGGTCGCGTTGGCGCACCAGGCTGGCCCGCTGGCCGGAACAACCCTGAGGTTGCATTGGGTCACGCCGATGGGACGCCAGGTGGTCGCGCCCAGCGGCAGGAGGTAGACGATGGTTGACGATGGGCCAGACGGCGGGAGGGGCGTCGTCTGGTTGGGCAGGCACTCCGCTAGCATGGTTCCATCGGACTCGATGCCAGATAGCCCGCACTGGTGCGTCTGTGTCGTGACGCCCTGGCCACACTTGCCTGGGAAGGGGCATGGCGCCGTGTAGCTCGGGAAGTTGACCGGACTCCAGTGCGCGCCATAGTCCGTGGAGCATGCCAGGGAGTTGGTCGCGCTCATGTCGCTGCCACACAGCAGGAAGGTGGACCGCTGTGGCAGCCAGATGATCTGCCCCGTCTGCCCATTGGGTGAAGAAAGTCGCGTCCAGTGGGCGCGAGGTCGCTGGAGCGCCAGAGCGTGCCATTGTAGCCTGCGCCAATGAGCGTTGAGCCATCGGGCGAGACGGCGAAGTGAAAGAACGGCGTGGGAACGCCTTGTGGCGACATCGCGCGCCAGCTCTGGAAGCCGTCGGAACTGAAGGCCAGGTACTGCGTCTCTCCCTGCTGGGTGATGGGCGACTTGTCCACGAGGGCGATGAAGCCACCCCGAACCGTCGCGAACTCCCCATTCGCGACGTACCCTGACAGCGGCGCCCAGTGGGTCGCGCCATCTGCTGAGAAGAGGCTGGCGCTGCTCAGCGTGCCGCATTCACCGCAGCCCCAGCCTATCGTCGCCAGCAGCGCGCCCGTCCCGGCCTCGTCGGCGTTCAGGCCGCATGAGGCGCCCGCCATTGGTGCGCTATAGTCGAAGTGGCCAGTCTGGCGCCACGATTGGCCTGCGTCGGTGGTCTTCCAGATGACGTAGGTATTCGCGCTGGTGGACTGGCACATCCAGGCGTCATGCCCATCCACCGGCGAGATAGTGAGATTCTCGCCACTGGCGGTGAAGCTGGTGGGCAGGTTCACTGGCGTCCAGGCCAGCGGCGCCAGGGGAGTCGCCGTCGCCGTCGCACGCGGCGCCGCTGGCCCCTGCGCGCGCGTCGCGGCGCCGCAGCCGCTGAGGGCTAGCGCCAGCAGCGCCATGCACAGCCATATCCTTCGCTGGAAAGAGTCGCGCATCGCCCGTCTCCTTGCCACTATCGATGTTCGCTCGTTTCACCGCGAGCGGAGACCTTTCGCCCGCGCACAGCAAGCGTACACCGTGCGACTCATCGGCGCGTGTGACGTGCGCCACATCTCTGCGGCAGACTGCCTGGGCCTGCAGGGTAGACAGCGCCTCGATGGCGCCGACGCCGTGCGTACCCTGTTCACCAAAATCGTCTTCTATCGCGCCTTGGGCTGAACAGGTACGTTTTACGTTATAACAATGGACACTACAGGCGCCCTGATACCTGATCCAGCCTACGCGCAGTATATCCGGCGTTAATTGTAAAAGACTTTCAACCGCCAGCCGCGCTACTCGGCCCAGGGCAGCGCGTCGTTGAGCAGCAGCGCCTGGGCGGTGTCGCCCGGACGAATGACCCCCTCGCCCTCTGGCACGATCAGCAGCGCGGTTGCGCCTTGCAGCGAGGAGATGAGATGGGAATCTTGCGCGCCCGTCGCACGTGCGATCAGTTGCCCCGCCCGCGACGCCAGCCGCACCCGCACGAAGTGGCGCCTGTCTGAGCGGCCTTTGCCCATCCGGCGTCGGGGCGCACGCTCTGGCATCTAGCGAACGGCGTGAGTCCTGACCTGTTCTCCACCGAACTGGCCGCGTTTGCGGCGCAGGCGGGGGCGGGGCCGCGCAAACAGATCGTGCTGGTGTTGGACGGGGCTGGCTGGCACACCAGTTACGACCTGGTGGTTCCCGACCATGTGCATTTGCTGTTTCTGCCAGCGCATACGCCCGAACTGCAACCCTGCGAACATCTGTGGCAGTTCTCTGATGCGCCGCTGGTCAACCGCCACTTCGCCGACATCGAGGCGTTGGAAACCGCGCAACTCGACCGCTGTGAGCAGCTCCAGACCCAGCGCGAACGGATGCGCTCCGCGACGCTGTTCCCCTGGTGGCCCAGACGCATCAAGAAACGCCAGGGGCCGACACGGACCTAGTATTACCCATTGAACAGATCATGGCAGACATACAAACGCGGCTTCGCTTGGCTGGGATTTAGTCGCCGCGATAGAACTGCTCCATTCGTACCGCGATTGCTTCCGCCAACTTCTCCCGCGACTTGCCTTTTGGCTTTGATCCTGTTGGCATATGTCTGTGGGCTAGCATAGCCTCGAGCACGCCCGTAGGTTCGAGGCGTAGCACATCAAGCAGCTGCACAGCGCTTCCGCCGAAACGATTCCATGCCTCAACCGGATCTGTTGGGTCGTCCATCTGGCGTAGGAGCGAGTCTGCACGTGGCACATCCTCAGTAGCCGCTTTCCGCCCACTCGTCCGCCCCTTAGCAGTTGCCTTTGGCTTGGCTACAGACGGATCAACCTTGGCGGCTGTGATGGCTTTGCCTGCGACAGCCGCAGTTAGCTTGCTGGCAAGGCCGTTCAGTAGGCGCATGTAGATGGCTAGCTGTATGTCGGGTGGAAGTTGCTCCAACTCGGCGAGGATGCTTTGTACCTGCGCTTCAATGGCTTCCTCCATTGGATCGATCTTTGCAACATCCGCTGAATCAGCGGATATCGTAGATTGGTAAGGATACACGGCTGATAACCTCCTTCGCCAACTCGTGGATATCTTTGGCTGCATCCGAGTTGGATGCTTCGGCCAATATGGATCGGTGATTCGCCTGCGCTTTCTTGTAATCGCCACGAGCTCGTAGCACACCGCACCAGAAGCGCTCTTTGCTTACTCCAGACGCGAGCAGTCGCGGACGATCCTCCAATTTCGGTTGTTCCCAAAAGCGAGAACCCCACTTGAATCTCTGATCTACCATGGTCGCCACTCCACCAAGGATACGTAGCGGCTTCTTTTGGTGGGCTGACTCGGTCTGCCCGACGACGACTAGGAACTCATCAAGTCCCTCCAGAGAGAATACGTCCAGTTGCAGCGGAATCAACACGCTGGTCGCAGCAAGCAAGGCGGCCCGGGTCAGAGATCCAAGTGCAGGGGGCGTGTCAATAAGGACGTAGCGGATAGGAGGATCTGAGAGAGGCAATTGGGCGAGGGCCTCCGCCAATCGGCGCTCGAGCGACCAGCTGGGGGAACCGTTGGGCCAATCGTTTAGTTCGCGGCTCAATGGAAGAAGCCAGACACCCCTGATGAGAGTCGGTTGCACCAACGGGTGGATAGGTACCTCCTGCGCGAGCACAGCATGAAGCGAGAGCGCAGCTGGTGGACGCTTTTGGTTGTTCAGCCAGAACGTGAGGTGCCCTTGGGGATCAGCGTCGATGACAAGAACACCATGTTGTTCGGTTGCCAACGCCGCAGCGAGATTTCCAGTGATCGTGGTCTTGCCAACGCCACCCTTGTTGTTGGCGATGCAAATAACCGGAATGGGCATGGTCTCTGAATCAGGCAGAGTGGGGGGCACAATCACACGGACCGCTTCGCGACGCCGGATATCTTGAATCCAGAAGCGCAAGTCGCCATTATCGTACAGACTGACGTTGTTGGCGCGGGCGTCGCGGCGCGCAGATGGTGTATAGCGCGAGGTGGTGAAGAAGTAGCGCCGGGGCGCATTAGCGGCGTTGGCGGCCACGATCAGCCGAGCGATTTCAGGAGGCTTGATTTCGTCGAGGAGGTAGCGCTTGCACTGGACGACACCGCTCAGAGTCGCCTCTGTCCCAGTATGCGCATACAACTCAATATCCACACCCCCGTCGCCTGGGCCGTCCACAAGAATAGGCCGATATAGTCCATCGCGGGCAAAGAGATAATAGATAAACTGCTCATATTCGGAGGGTGTCAGCGGACGAATGTGATCATCAATTGGTGACTCGAAGACGAAGCGGAAAAGCGATTCCTGATCGGCGGTGAACTGCATATGCTCTCATACCTCAGAACTGCTATGCGCTTTCCGATTCACTCAATCTTCCAAGAGAAGCGCTTGAAATCTTCCTGTACCGCCACGGCAATTGCTCTCTGCGCCGCCTACCATAGTCCAATGGTTGCAAAGGTACCTGCTCCTCTACAACCGCACACACTGCCACCAGCGCTTCGCCAGCCTTCCGCTCGCACTTGCTTGATTCCAACTGCTGGCTGCTACCTTGGGGCGATGTTACTCCGATCATGGATAGAAGGCAAGCATACTGGGCCGATTAGCCTAAAGAGAGCGTGTATCTCATTTCGCACCGAAGAGGCGCTAGGTGAAGGTAGCAAAGGAGACACCGTACTCCAGAAAGGGCATCGCGACTCTGTGTGCAGGCTAAGGGTAGGCGCTCTGGCTGAGTAGTTCGCGTAGGCGACGCGTCCGCTTACGCAGCGCCGCATGCTGCTCTGAGGGTGGGTCGCGCATTGCATTCGCAGAAAGTATGCCTAGATGTAAGCTTCGCTCAGCAGGCGTAGCGGATCGCGCAGGTGTGAGCGCAATAGACCCCACGCGCCGAGCGGCGACTCCTGACGATGGCAAAGAAGACGCCGTACTCCAGAAAAGGCATTGCGCGGGCCAGGGCTACCGCTCGTCAGCCCAGGGCAGCGCGTCATTGAGTAGCAGCGCCTGGGCGGCGTCGCCCGGGCGGATGACACCCTCGCCCTCCGGCACGATCAGCAGCGCAGTAGCGCCTTGTAGCGAGGAGATGAGGTGGGAATCTTGCGCGCCCGTCGTGCGCGCAATGAGCTGGCCCGCGCGCGACGCGAGCCGCACCCGCACGAAATGGCGTCTGTCTGAGCGACGCTGCTCGTCGCCCTCCAGCGTCACCGCGATCACCGGGCGCTGCGTCTGCGCCGCGCCGAGCATCCGCCGGATGGCCGGGCGCCCAAACAGCTCGAAGGTCACCGCCGCTGAGACGGGATTCCCCGGCAGCCCCAGCAGCGGCGTCTCGCCGAGGAAGCCGAACGCCAGCGGTTTGCCAGGGCGCATCCGCACGCGCCAGAACGCAATCTCACCCTGCTCGCCAAGTATCTGCTTCACCAGGTCGTAGTCGCCTACCGAGACGCCGCCCGAAGTGAGGATCAGATCATAGCCCTGCGCCTGCGCCAGCTTCGCCCGCAGCGCCTCTGCGCGGTCCGGCGCGATGCCCAGCGCGGTTGGCTCGGCGCCCGCGCGCACGATTGCGGCGATGAGGTAGGGGGTGTTGCTGTTGTAGATCTGTCCCGGCTTCAGCGGTTGGCCCAGCGGCGTCAGTTCATCGCCGGTCGCCAGAATCGCCACCCGTGGACGGCGGCGCACGCGCACAGACGCGAAACCGAGCGAGGCCAGCAGCGCAATCTCGGCGGGGCCAAGCTCTGTCCCCGCCCGCGCCAGCAGCATGCCAGGGCGCACATCATCGCCGACCTGGCGGATGTTGGTTCCCGGCGCGACCGGCTGGCGAATCGTCACCCAGCCCTCGCCGACCTCGGTCAACTCCTGTTGCAACGCGGCGTCGGCGCCAGTGGGCAGCGGCGCGCCTGTCAGAATGCGTATGGCCTCGCCTGGCTGCGCCACGCCTGCATAGACGCTGCCCGCCGGGACCTCGCCAACGAGCCGCAGCCGTACAGGCGCCTGCTCGCTCGCGTTCTGTGTATCGGCTGAGCGCAGCGCGTAGCCATCCATGGCGGAGTTCGCGAAAGGAGGCGATGCCTCGTGCGCCAGCGCATCATCCGCCAGCACGCGCCCCAGCGCCTCCGTCAGCGGCGTGTCCTCAGCCAGCAGCGGATGGAACCGCGCCAGCACGCGCTCGCTCGCCTCTTCAACCGTCAGCATCATCCTCGACCTCCGACCAGCAGACAGGCGCGTCCCAGGCGCCGCCAGTCAAGAGTATAGCGCACGCGCAGGGATGGTCGGCAGCCGCCAGCGGTGTGATCGTCAGATTAGCTATGGGCCGGGTAGAGCGCGAAGTGTGAGTAGGTCGCCTCAACCCCATGATTGAGTACGATAACGCCCGCGTCCCCGCTCACTGGCCCATCTGGCCTGAGCTGCGCCGAGCCGACATACGCGCCGTTGATGAAGAGCAGCGCCTCATGCGCGTCACCCAGCGCGATCACCGCGAGCGTGTTCGTGGCGCCATCGCCGCGCTTCACTTGCGGCGCATAACCGCCGCTGAGGAACGTCCACGCATTGTGGTAATACCAGAGGTAATACTGACCATCCGGCGAGAGGAGAAAGGCGTAATACTCCTTGGTTCCGGCTCCGGTGTCACTGACGAAGAAACGCATGCCCGCCAGGTCGCCGCTGACACCAGTGGCGATCGTCATCGTCACCTGCCCCACATAATCTCCGGCAGGCGCGGCAATCGGCGCATCCGCCGCAATGGGCTGCGAGGTGATGGTATTGTTGACGTGCAACTGATGGTCTGAGCCGAAGAACACCTGGCCCTTCGAGACCGGCCACTGCGCGCCATTCGATGCGAGCGTGTCGCTGAAGATCGGCGGCTGCGCGGTGAACGCCTGCAACTGCGCCCGCGCGCGCTGGCCTGCTGGTGTCTTGCTCAGGTCAATGCTGCCAGCGACCGTAGGCGCGGCGTTTGGTCCCTCAAAGCCGGCCAGCGTCGTGCGGACGGCGCTCGATGCGCCACTGAGCGCAAAGACACTGACGGCGCAGGTCAGCGCGGCGATCAGCAGCGCAGCGATGGTCGCCAGCGCCAGCGGACGCCAGAGGGTCGCGGGGGTATCGTCGGGCAGCCCCGCAGCGCGAGCGCCAGCCTCCTCGGCGAGGGTCGCCGTGGACGCAGGAGCGTTGGTCGCACGACGCCCAGCCCCCAGCCGCGCGAATTGGCCTGTCACACTGCCTACCGCGCTCGACTCCGCCTCGGCCAGCGAGCCATCCAACGCCCGCACGAATGCCTCGACCGAAGGAAAGCGGCGCTCAGGCTGTTTTGCCAGCGCGCGGCTCATGATGTCATCCAGGCCATCGGGCGCGTCGGGATACAACTGCGAGACGGGCGGCGGTTCCGCGATGGCAAGCTGGCGCAGCAACGCATCGCCCGCGCCCATGAATGGCGGACGCCCGGTCAGCAGGTAATAGATCAGCGCAGCCAGGGCATATTGATCGGACGCAGGTGAGAGTGCGCCGCTCACCTGCTCTGGCGCAGCGAAGAGCAACTGCCGCTGCGCCCACTCCTCCTGCGCGGCGGGCGCGTCGTTGGCGAGCAGTTGCGCCGTCAGCGCGGTCATGCCGCTCTGGCCAAAATCGCTGACAATGGCGATAGGACCACCGCGCGGCGACGTGCGGACAAACACATTTGATGGTTTCAGGTCGCCGTGCGTCACGCCAACAGCATGCGCGGCGGCCAGCGCGTGGCCGATCTGTGTGGCGAGGCGTGCGACCACACCTGGCGTCAGCGGCAGCGTGATGGCGCGCTCACCTTTGCGCGCCAATGTGTCGGCCAGCGAGCCATTGGGCGCGAAGGCCATCATCACAGCGAGCATCGAGCCGTGGCTGGCGACGCCATAGAGCGGGATGATGTGTCGTTGCCGTAGCGCAGCGACCCGCTCGCACTGCGCCACCACCTGCTGCGCCTGCGGGTCTTGCGCGCCTGGCAGCAAGACCTTGATCGCGATCTGCGGCGGTGGGCCAGCGTTCGGCGTCGCTGGGAACGACTCGCTGGGTGAGCCGTCCACGACGTCACGCTGGGCCAGATACACTTCGCCCAGGCCACCACCGCCCAGCCGCCGCTGCAACTGGTACGGCCCCAGCGTCGTTCCTTCCAGACCTGGTCCGGTCACAGCCCCTCCCATCGCGCATCGCGGCAGTCTGCGGCTCCCCATCGCCCCGCTCGCCGCGTCTCGCGCGCTCTGCGATTGGCAGTATAGTGGCAGTGGCCTACCTGGCGCAAGCGCATTGGGCAAGATGGCTGGCGCTGGGCGGCAGCGCGCTCGCGAGACACGCCAGCCATTGCCTCAGCTTATTTGATGAGCAGCTTCAGCAAGATCGGCGCGATGCCCAGGCTGATGAGGTTAGCCTGCCAGTGCAGCACGATGAGCGCAGTTAGCCGCTGCCGCAGCATCAGGTAGAGCGCGCCAAAGAGTACGCCAGCGATGCACGCGCCAATGACCGCCGAGAGCGCGCCCTGTAGGCTCGTCAGCCCATAGGCGAGGTGTTGCGCGCCGAATCCGAACGCAGTGATGGCAATCGCTACCCAGGGCCGACCAGTCAGCGCGGTCAGACGCGCCTGGGCATAGCCACGGTAGACCAGCTCCTCGGTGATCGCCGTACTGAGTGGGAGAATCAATGCGCTCATCCCGATCTGCCATCCCATCCCCAGCGGATTGATCGCTCCGCTAGCGAGCAGCCCTTGCATCGCCTGTGCCTGTTGCGCGCTGCCGCCTCCGCCGGTCATAGTCGCCAGAACCACGCCTGCCTCGATGGCGAACAGCGCGATATAGGCGACCATGAACAATCCAATGCCCAGCGCGAGGTCGCGCAGCAGGTGTTTGCGGCTCCAGCAGATGAGATCGAGCAGGCGGATGCCCTCGCGGCGCGTCAAGCGCCAGAGCAGCGCGAGGCAAAGCGCGTCGGCAATGATGGGCAGGTCGAAGCGTGTCAGCCCTTCGGCAAATGGCGCTGCGTCGGCGTGGCCCAGCCCGCGCGCGATCAGCAGGCTCGCGAGGAAGCAGCCCACGAGCAGTGGCAGACGAATGACGCTCATCAGCAGCGGCCATGTCCAGGTGATCGAGCCACTGCGAACCCGTAGCTCAAGCTGGGAAAAACTGTTCGGCTGCGCGTCAGTCGCAGGCGCCGGATCGGCATTTCCACGGCGTAGGAATGCCGGAGTGGTCGGAGTAAATGGCACAAAGACCTCCCATGGCTGATGTGGCTCACGCTTGAGAGCCGATCAACGACGTACATATGGGGTGTGCAGAGGTGAGCGCGAGACGCACGAGGCCAGCGCCTCGCGCACATACGCGAGGTGTCACGCAGTTTTGGAATAGCGATGGCCAGTGTTAGCCGGGTGGCGGCTGACCCTCTGGAGGCTGGGCGGGCTGCTCGACGATCTGATGCAGAACCGCAACGTATTCGTCAAACGCGGCGCGACCTGCGGCGCTGAGCGAGAGCCAGGTGCGCGCCCGTTTCTTCTCGAACACCTTCTCGATGGTGATGTAGCCGAGCGATTCCAGCGCCGTCAGGTGCTGCGAGAGATTGGAGTCTTTCAGCCCAAGGTACTCGCGCAGAAAGGCGAAATCTACCCGATCGGCATGGGCGAGCGACGCGAAGATCGAGAGCCGTACAGGCTGGTGGATGGCCTCGTTGAGCTGGAAGCGCGGATGCGCCCGCTCCTGCTCGCCAGCGGGTACAGCAACGTCGGGGACATCAGCGCGTGAGTGCGACGCCATGGTCGTCTCCCTCTGTGCCACGCGCGCCAGCGGCATGCCGTCGCGAGCCGCTTGCGTGCGCGCGTCGCCAGAGCCGCACGCCACTCACGAGCAGCGGTAGCGCGCCCAGCGCCCCCAGCAACGTGAACCACAACGGGGGAAAGGCGCCGAGTACGATGGCCCACCCGCCGATGCCCAGACCAATCAGCGCGACGTAATACCACGACCACACGAAGATCACCCGATTCGTGATGACACGGCGCAGGCGGATGGGCTGGCGGCGGATATACCACCAGCGCCAGAGCAGCACAGCCGCGTTGAAGCCCGTCACGAAGATGATCGCCGCCAGCGGTGAGCCAGTGAGGCGGCTCAGGTCGAAGGCGACCAAATCGAGCAGGAAGGTCATCCCCCAGACGATCAGCACAACGCCATTGTCTGCGCTGTGGCGCGCAGTCGCCAATCGCACCTGCTCGATCTTCCGCAGCATCGCGGCGGCGTTCCGTGAGGACGTTTGCATCTCTATGCGCCTTTCTGGCCTGTGGCTCCTGCCGCAACTTCACCTTTGCGCAACAACTTTAGTAGCACTAAAGTTATAACTGACGCCGACCAGATCGTCAAGGGTCGCCAGAAATCTCATCGGGTGATGGGACGGCAGGGCTTGTGAATTGTTCGGCGGTTCCTCGCGCATTTCCGTGACCCAGCCCCACGCAGGTGGGGCTTCGCGACCGCCAGGCCCCTAGCTGCGGGTTCACCCGCCCGCGCCCCGGCGGCGACAATTCACAAACCCCGTGCTGGGACGGCCCGTGTGCTTGACGCGCCAGCTATCATCATAGAGCGTAGCGATCAGGTAGCATTGATGCGAAGTGAATGCAGTCGCATTCGAGCCGCCCTCTCGCAACAAGGTCACTGCAAGCGGATTGACGCTGATTTCCGCCGTCATTGGCGCCTACACGGGCGCGCTGGCTCGCCGCATCTTCTCGCCGCGCCCGCAGTCTATGGCGCGAGGAGGGCGCTTCCATGACGATCTTCGATCTGCTGTTTCTCGCCTCGGTCGTAGGCTGCGGCCTCGCGTTGATCGTTGCGCTGGTGGCGCTGGCCCGCCGCCGCTGGATTGCCGCGCGGAATACACTCATCGCCCTGGGCTGCTATCTCCTGCTCTACACACTGGCGCTGGTCGGCGTCTCTGCGGTGAGTCCGCAGCGGGCGCTTACGATGGGTCAGCAGCGCTGCTTCGATGACTGGTGTATTGCTGTGGCGCATGCCACGCGACAGCCCACCGTAGGCGAAGGGGCGGCTTCTGTCACTGCGCATGGGAGCTTTCTGGTGGTGACGTTGCAAGCCACGAGTCAGGCGAAGCGTGTCAGCCAGCGAGAGTTCCTCGATCAGGTGTATCTGCTGGATGGCATGGGACGCCGTTATGACGTCTCGACGGCTGGTCAGCGTGCGCTCGATGCGGCAGGACAAAGTGGCCAGCCGCTCGATTCGCTGCTTGCCCCGTCAGGGTCGTTCACGCACTCGACCGTGTTCGACACCCCAGCGGACGCTTCTCAGTTGGCGCTCGTGGTCACGCACGGCGCGTTTCCTGGCGCCGTCATCATCGGCGACGACCAGAGTCTCTTTCACCGGCCAACGCTCATGCTGGTGAACCCTTCTTCGTGACGTAGGGTGACATAGGCGGCGCTTAGCCCAGCGACCAGCCCGCCACGCCGCCGCTGAGCGAGAGCGTTCCCGTGTCGCTGAGGCGGTAGACCTGCGCGCCCGTCACCGCCGTCACATCGGCGTCGCTGTCCCACATGTCCGCCGTCAGCGTGACGCCCTTGTGGGTGGTCGTCGCGACCGGCGCATCACAGACGACGATCGCGCGTGGATGCGCCAGCCGCAACACATCGCCCAGCGGCCCACTGAGGTCGAGCTTCGCCCCTCGCGGGATAGCTACCTCCACGACATCGGCTGCCAGCGGCTCGCCAGAGCCAGCCAGCGCATCCAGCGCGTAGGCGTCCGCCGCGCCGAGCAGCAGCGCCCGCAGACCAGGCGTCTCAAGCAGCAGAATGCTATCATCGCTGGCGGCTGTATCGCCTTCGTTCGGCGGATAGAGCGATTGCGGCGGGGCGAGCGCGGTCAGTGTGGTCGTCGCGTCCAGGTGAATCGCATCGTCGGCGCGGAACTGCTGGCGGCTGGCTCCCGCCCCACGCATCGCATCGAGATACGCGAGATACTCCACGCCAGGATGCGGCGTGCCTGCGTCGAGCGCGTGCGCGATGGCAAAGTGGCTGGCGGCGTCCTCCAGCCCACGCGCGTCGCCTGCGCGCACATCGGTCAGCGCGACGACATCGAGCGAGCGCAGCCAGAAGGGCAGCCGGGCTCCGAGCGCCGCCTCCAGCGCGGGGCCAGATGGGCCGCCGTCGATCAGCATGGTCGCGCCGCTGGGTAGACGCAGGAGGATGGCCGCGCCCCCTGGCCCGACATCGAGAAAATCGAGCTGGGCGCGCTGCCTGGCGGCGATGGCTGGCGCGCTTGCCCCCAGCGAACCGAGCAGCGCCAGCCCCAGGATGATCGCCAGTGTTCGTCCCACCAGCGAACTGCGCGCCCGATGGTGGTCGTCGCGCAGGGCGCGCGCCGCCGCTGCCAGTCGGGGAGCCAGCGCCAGAATGATCCACACCAGCGCCGCATAGTAGATCGCCGCGAGCAGAGCAGGCGCAGGCGGCGCCTGGAGCGCGGCCAGCGGAGCGGCGGCGCAGACCGCGATGGCGGCATTCACCCACCAGAGCAGCGGCCACACCACCCACGCCAGCGCCAGCGCCAGCAGCGACCAGCCCAGCGCCGCCACCAGCGCCAGCAGCCCACCCAGCGCCAGCAGCGGCGCCAGCAGCGGCACGGTGAGCAGATTGGCCAGTGGCGCGACGAGCGAGACGACATGGAAGGTCAGCGCCAGCACAGGCAGTGTCGCTATCTGCGCCGCCAGGGTGACGGCCAGCGACTCCGCGATCACCTGCGCGGCGGGCAGCCGACCCAGCCGTCCGAAGAGGCGCAGCAGCGCGCGCTGCAATGCGGGGGTGAGCAGCGGCAGGGCGAAGGTGGCCAGCACGGTCAACTGGAAGCCAGCGTCATAGAGCAGCGCCGGTTCGATGACGGTCATCACGAGGGTGGCGAGGGCCAGCGCGGTGTAGACATTGTAGACGCGACCCAGCGCCGGAGCCAGCGCCAGCAGCGCCCCCATGATCGCCGCACGAATGGCCGCAGGCCCGCCGCCGCCCAGCGCCGCGTACGCGCCAACCGCCAGCAGCGCCGCGCCACTGCGCGGCCAGTTCCCCAGCCTGCGCGCCGCCCGGCTCGCGAACTCGGCCAGCAGCGAAACCTTCAGCCCGGCGGGGACGACCAGATGAATTGTGCCGGTGTTGACGAACAGCGGCAGTCGCGTGCGCAACGCGGGCGATTTCAACCCCAGCAGGATGCCGATGAGCAGCGCCGCCTCTGGCTCGGGCAGCGACCGTTCGATGGCCTGCGCCAGCGCGACGCGCAGCCGGAAGAGCGCAGCCAGCGGAGGCCAGCCACCACCGCGCGCGCTGATGCTCACGCGCGCCGACGACATGCGCGCGCTGACGCCTGTGGGCGCGCCACCACCGCTGACCGGCTTCAGGGCGCCTGTCAGCGTCACCGTATCGCCATAGGCGGGCGAGAACCAGTCGTTTGGGCCGTAGACCGTCGCCTCGATGCGCCCGGTCGCCTGCGCAGAGTCGGAGGCGCCCACAACGCTGACCTGGCTCACCTGCACGGTCAGCAGCCGATAGCCATCGCGCTCGTCTGGCTCGTCCACCACCTGCCCGCTCACCTGCATCTGGGCGCCAGTGGCATAACGCACGACATTGAACGGATCGCGCGCGGGGTTGCTCCAGGCTGCGCGCGCTGCGCCCAGGCCAACCCAGAAAAGCAGCGCGCACAGCGCCAGGCAGAGTCGTAGCCGCCGCCGCGCGCCCGGCGCATGCGCCAGCCGCCGCCCGATCAGCGCCGCACCGCCTGCGAGCGCGAGGCCGCCGCCTGCGACTCCCAGCCACGTGAGCGGCGCGATGAGCGTCAGCGCGCCCAATCCACTGAGCCAGTCGCCCACCAGCCATGCGCAGACGAAGGCCACCAGCGCATAGCCACGAAACAGTGGCCGCTGGGCCGTCACTGACGGCGCCGGAGCCACCACCTGCTGCGCCATCACACCGCCCCTCCCTGCTCACACATGCGCACGCCACATCACTGGCGCTAGTCGCGCGCCGCCAGCTCCCGGTCGATGCGCGCAGACTGCTGAGTAGCCTCACGCTGCGCCTGCTCGCGCTGACGCCTGGCTACGAGATAATAGTAGGCGAGGTGCGCCGCGAACACGAGCAGCGCGAAGAGAATCTCCCAGAAGAATGGCGCGCTGAACCCCGGCGCTGGCTCAGGCGTGTAGGGAACTGAGATATTGGCGAGGATGCTGTAGAGCTGGCGCGCCTGACCGACCGCCCCGGCGACACTGAGGCTGGCCAGCAGAGCGATGGTCCACGCGATCAGGGGCGCGCCGCCCGCGAGTGTCGCACCACCCAGCCGCTTGCGCAGCCGCCAGCGAAATGCCAGCTCGATCTCAGGGAAGGCGCGCCGCAGCCGCTGGATGTAGAACTCCTTGATGACGCCCATCGCCAGCATACTCTCGCGATACTCCTGCTCCAGGGCGAGGAAGCGCGCGAAGAAGGCGAAACTGAAGACCGCGAAGATCACCAGTGCGGCAATCGCGATGATGCTGATCGTGGCGCGGTCGTTTCCACCATAGGCGTTGACCAACACGCCGAGGCCGGTCGCCAGCGCGCCGGTCGCTAACAGGTAGATGTTGATCAGCGCGGCGCTGTCTGCGCGCGCCTGATAAGCGCTGACCCCGGCGTAGTTGAACTCCTCGATCAGGATGCTCTCCGCCTTGAGTTCCTGGCTCGATCCCTGGCCCGATCCCTGACCTGGAACGCCCTGTTCCGCCTGGAGGAAGGGTGGCAGGCGCCCAAACGGGAGATTCGTTGGATCAAATGTCATCTCTGCTCCTCGGGTGAAGTGAGCGAACTACTGCTCGCTCAGCGCAGCCACCAGCGCAGGGCCGTCTTCGCGCTCGCGAAGCTTGTTGAGCGTGGCGATGCGTTCATTCTGGCTGAGCTTGAGCGCGGCCCAAATCTCTTTGACTGGCAGGCCGCCGCCCCAGGCGGCGCGCATCGTCTGCGCCGCCTCGCGCACGCGGTCGAGCGCATGCGCGTAGCCCTGGTAGAACAACAGCAGCGCGATCATGAGCGCAATCGCAGCAATACCCCAGGCCAGCGCAATAGCGACGACCGGCGCATTCAAGCCGAGCAGGTCGAGCAGCCCTGGCAGCCACTGCGTCCCCGCGACAAGCGCCGCGCCGGCGAAGCAGAGCGCGCCCAGCGCCGCGACCGTGCCACAGACGACCGCCGTGGTGCTCGTAGGTTTCTCGCCAGTGGGCAGTGTCTTGAGCCGCCAGTAGAAAGCGTTGACAGCCCGTGGCGCGCTGGCGCTAAACTCGCAAATGTAATATTCCTTGATGAGCGACATCGCCAGAACACTCTCACGCCATGCCTGCCGCAGCCGAATGAGTTTGGTGAAGAACGCCACGCCCATCATCCCGGCCACGAGCAACAACGCCAGCGATAGCTCACCCGCATAGGATTTCAAGCCGCCGCCGAGCTGATAGACAGCGGCCAGCCCAGAGCCGAGCACACCGATCAACAAGAGGTAGAGGTTGAACATGCGGGCGCGGTCTTCCTGCGCCTGGTAGGCGGTGACGCTGGCGTAGTTGTACTCCTCCAGCAGCATGCTCTCCAGTCGTAGCGAGGCGTCACGCGCCGGGGCGCTGGCGGTCAGTGTCTCCTGAGCCTCTTGAAATGGCGCATTGCGGCCAAATGGCATGTTCTCGATGTCCCGTGGCATGTGCTCCCCTCCCGTGGCGCCCGCGCCAGGCGCGCGGCGATATGGTTCGAGGCGACTATATCATAGCCAGCCGCCAGCGTGAAGCATGGCGACCCCTTGGCGTTGACGCATCCGCCTGTCGTTGTTGTCATCCCGCGCTTCATCCGTTTGCATCAATGTGGGCGCGACTATCTCGGCGCCATCCGCGCTTGGAGCATTCGTTTGCGGTCGAGGCCAGAGGGCCAGGGAGAGCGTCGTGATAGGGCAGAACAACCGACAGCAGCGTGGCGAGGGCGCAATGGCGCGGGCGCCCATCCAGCCGGGGCATGCCGCATGGGCCTGGGCGCGTCAGTGGGAGTTCTGGCTGGCGCTGGCGCTGGCGAGTTTCCTGCGCTTCTGGCGCCTCGACCTGACCCAGTACCTCCAGGATCAGGCGAAGCTGATGACGCTGGCGCGTCTGAGTGTGACGCGCGGGCTGATTCCACTGACCGGCATCCCATTCTCCATTCGTGTGCTCAGTCCGCCGCTGAGTGTGTATATGTTGCTGCCATTCGCGGCGTTCACCTCGAATCCCATGCCCGCCGTCATCAGCATCGCCCTTTGGAATATCCTCGGCGTGGTGTTGTGCTACGTCTTTACCCTGCGCTACTTCGGCAGGCGCATCGCGGCGATCAGCACGCTGCTCTTCGCGACCTGCGGCGCCGCGATCAACTATAGCCGCTTCATCTGGCAGCCAAACTGTGTGCCGCCACTGGTCATTCTCTGGGCGCTAACGCTGTATCTAGGCTGTGTCGAAGGGCGACGGCGCTGGTTCGCGGGCAACGTGACGCTGTTGGGGCTAGCGGTGATTTTTCACCCGACGGCGGCGATGCTGGCGCCCGTCACGCTGGTCGGCGTGGCGCTCGCTCCGCGCCTGCCGCGGCTGCGCGCATGGGTGATCGCGGCAGCCGCGCTGCTGGCGCTGGCGCTGCCTACACTCATCTGGGAGGCGCTCAGTGGCTTTTCCGATGTGCATGCGGCGCGCGGCTTCGCGCTTGGCCACAGCTACATCAATCTGACCGTTCTCTACTACCTCTATCAGGCGATAGGTGGCCCCAATGCTGGCGATGGACCGACTACGCAGCCGTTCTTCGTCGCGCTCAACGTGATTGCGACGGCGCTCTTCGCGGTGGGCTGGCTGGCGCTCTCGGTGCGGCTGCTGCGTCCAGCGCGTGCGCTGCCCTGGCGGCGCGAGGTTGGCATTGCGACGGCGACGCGCGCATGGCTGATTGCGCTCTATCGTGGATTGCGCGCCGATGCGGCCTGGCGAATCAACCTGCTGCTCTGGCTGAGTGTTACCCTGCCACCCGCGCTGATGCTGCGCCACGGCTCCGCGCTCACGACACACTATCTGATGGTGCTCTACCCCACGGCGTTCATCGTCTCCGCGATCGGCGCCGTCGTGATCATCGGCTGGCTCACTGCGCTGGTGGAGCGCCGGTCGGCGCGGCTGGCCCCCGTGGTCGCGCTCGCGCTGGAGGCGGCGCTGCTCGCGCTACTCGTCGCGCGGTCGGCGCAGTGGCTGGCCTATCCGCTCTCGCTGACCAATGCCCAGACCTTCAACGTCTATCAGGACTACGGCTACCCGCTGAGTGTCATTCAGGGCGGCGCGGCCACGCTCGATCACCTTCAGGCGCAGACCGGCGCGGGAAACGTCGAGGTCATCACCGCAATCGACCCGCGCTATCGGCTGGCCGAGGAGTATATCTTCGCGGGCGAACGAAACGACCGGCTGAGCCTGACGCCGACCTGCCTGGCGCTGCCCACTGCGACGGCGCGCCCGTGGCTGATCGCGCCAGTCATCCCCGGCAGCCCCGCCGTCGCGCTGCTCGGGCGCCTGGCGAACGCCACACGGATCGGCTCGCTGGCGATGGTGGGCGCTCCCACGTATCCGGTCTATCGGGTGAGCGGCCAGACGCCGCTGCTGGCAGGTGAGACGCCATTGACGCCAACCACCTTCAACGATCACCACGGCGACATACTACGCCTGCTGAGCGCGAGCCTGGCGCAGCCCGGCGGATTGCTGCTGCGCTGGCGCATCGACGCGGCGCACGCGCCAACGGGTCAGACACGGCAGTTCCGTCTCATCGCCACTGCTGGCGGCGCGCTGGCGTATGATGACTGTGTGGCGCAGCGCTGGCAGCCCGGCGAGACGCTCTTCACCTGGATTCCCCTGCGCGCCGCCGGAGCCAACGCCATCACTGTGCAGGTCGAGACGGCGACCAATGGCCGCGTCACCCCCAGCGTCGGGCCGCTCCATTTCCTCGCGGATGCGCCAATCGCATCGCCGCTCGTGCCGGCGACGACCGGCGCCAGCCCAGATGGCGGCGTGACCATCCCCGCTGGCGCCCTCAACCCTACGCCATGAGCCAGAAATGGCATGCCGGGTTTGCGGATTCGCACATGCGGGCGCTACGATAAGGGCGCGCTCCAGGCGCAGTGGCGTCTTGCTCCGCTCTCCTCATGGGCGAAGGCGCGCGATTTCTAAAGACAATCAGTGAATCCAAGGAGTGAGCGATGTCTCCGCTGCGTGTCGGCATGATCTTTGGTGGGCGCTCGGTTGAGCATGAGGTGTCTGTGCTGACGGCGCACCAGGCGATGGCCGCGCTACCCCGCGACAGATTCACTCCCGTGCCGATCTATATCTCCAAGGCGGGGCAGTGGTTTACCGGCGAGGCGCTGCTCGACCTGAAGAACTTCACCGATCTGGAGAAGCTCCAGACACTGGCGGAACCGACCATCTTCAGCGCCGATGCGACGCAGCCAGGGCTACTGCCACGCCGCGCGCCTGAGCGCAAGGGCATCTTCGCTGGCCGCGCCCAGCCCGAGCAGACGGTTGAGCCGCTCGATGTCGTCTTCCCGCTGCTGCACGGCACGCATGGCGAGGATGGCACGATTCAAGGTCTGCTGGAGTTGGCTGATCTGGCCTACACTGGCTGCGGCGTGGAGGCCTCGGCGGTTGGCATCGACAAGCTGATGACGAAGGTGGCGCTGCGGACGGCGGGCGCCCCCGTGCTGCCCGACTATGCGCTCAGCCGCGCACGCTGGCAGCGCGAGCCAGACGCCGTAGTCGCCGAGATCGAGGCGGCGTTCCCCTATCCGCTCTTCGTCAAACCCGTCTCACTTGGCTCCAGCATCGGCGTCTCCGGCGCGGATGACCGAGCGGCGCTGCGCTTCGCGATTGATGTGGCTGCGACCTACGACAGCCGGGTGATGGTCGAGCCAGCGCAGCAGAACATCATCGAGATCAACTGCTCGGTGCTGGGCAACGACGCCGAGGCGCGCGCCTCGGTCTGTGAGCGGCCCATCAGCGCAGGCACGCTGAGCTATGAGGAGAAGTATCTCAAAGGCGCCAAGAGCGATGGCATGAAGGGCGCGCGCCGCATCATCCCCGCCGACATCCCCGACGAGCTTACCCACGCCATTCAAGACTGCGCGATCCAGGCGTTCCACGCCATTGGGGCGGCGGGCGTCGCGCGGATAGACTTCCTCGTGCGACCAGAGGAAGGCGCCTTCTACGTCAATGAGATCAATACGCTTCCTGGCTCGCTCGCGTTCTACCTCTGGGAGCCAGCCGGTGTGCCGTTCCCTGAGCTGCTGACGACGCTGATCGGCTACGCCCAGGCGCGCTATCGCGAGAAGCGCCGCAGCACATTCTCGTTCAGCTCCTCTCTGCTGAGCATCAATCCGCTCTCAGGCGCGAAGACTGGCAAGCTCTAGCCTACCCGCCAGCACATCCCAGCACGCAGCAGGATATGCGCGTGCGCCCAGCGCATCACCGTTGGGCGTCCGCATGCTTGCTGGCGCCGGGGCTAGACGGGAGCGCCGGTCATGAACGCGCGCACGGCGGCGCCGATGATGGCCACGATGGCGATCACCATGATGATGATGTCACGCCGCACCCGCTTCTGGTCGCTATAGGCATAGGCCACGGGAATCGCCAGTAGCACGATGCCGCCATAGACGAAGTGCAGCGAATCGCCAGGTCGCGCGCCCGTCAGGAAGATTATCCCGCCGACGACGGCCTGGAGCGCGCCGAGCGCGGCGGTCGCAATCAGCAGCCAGTGAAAGGCGCGAGCCAGCCCCGGCATTGTCTGGCTGATGGGCGCGTTGATGTCGCTCAGCGTCCGGCGTCGCACGAGCAAGATGATTCCGCAGATGAGCGTCAGCAGGCCCGCCAGCAGGATGACCGGCACAAAGAAGGTATGGATGCCAAGCAGGGCATGTAGCACGTCGTTGTCCTCCGGGATTCTAGAGGTCGTAAGCGCTCACGCCGCGCGCTCCGGCTCTTCGCCAACTGCGCGGCGCCACTCACGATTGTAGCGCAATCGCACGCGAGCGCGTGCGCCCCGACTATACCCCCGATACGCCAGCCCCACAAGCGCGGCCTTGCGCCTGCGTTCCTCTCCCCAGCCCGCTCCGGCGGACTCCGCAGCCCGGTAATGAGAGCGTAGTGATCTGGCTCACACACCACTGCCTGCCAGCCACTCCCAGGGCGCCCATCTGGCAGCCGTTCCATCGTGATACACTGCTCTGGCGGCTCCAACCACCAGGAGCGCGGCGCGACGAGCGATGGCGCAGGAGAGGGGCGGCACTGCATGGCGAAACGAGCGAGCAAGCCTGGCGCGCGGCGACGCGTCCCGCACGAGGATGCGCCGCCCGCGCTCGACGGTGTGAGCAGCCCGCCCGACGCCGCGCCAGAGCCGCATCCCGCTACAAGTCGCGACGAGCCAGCCGACGAGCCAGCCGACGAGCCAGCCGACGATGCCGGTGTGAGCCTCTCACTGGCCGACCACGTCGAGGCCGACCTGCGCGACGGTGGGGCGCTCTCGCGTTCGTTGCCGGAATACGAGGAGCGTGACGCGCAGATCATCATGGCGCGCGATGTCGCCGATGCGCTGGAGCGCGGCGAGCACCTCGTCATCGAGGCTGGGACCGGGACCGGGAAAAGCTTAGCCTACTTGCTACCCATCGTGCGCTCTGGCAAGGTGGGGCTGCTCAGCACCGCCAACAAGGCGCTGCAAGAGCAACTCTTCTACAAAGACATCCCCTTCACCCAGCGCCATATACAGGACTTCGAGGCGGCGCTGGTCAAGGGGATGGGCAACTATCTCTGCCGCGATCGCTACGGCGATGCACGCGATTCCTATCCGCCCACGCAGGCGCGTGGCTTCACCACGCTGGAGCGTATGGTCGAGGATGAGAGCTGGAACGGCGACCTCGACCTGCTGCCCGAATCGCTGCCCAGCGAGGTGCGCGCGCGGGTCGCCGCCGACAGCGATCAGTGCGCCTGGCGCGCCTGCCCGCTCTTCAACGAGTGCTACGTCAAACACATGCGTGACCGCGCCCAGGAGGCGCAGGTGATCGTCGTCAATCACACGCTGCTGCTGCTCGACACGGCGATGGGCGGATTCCTGCTGCCAGAGCGCGATGTCGTCGTGATCGACGAGGCGCATCACCTGGAGGAGGAGGCGACCCGCGCCTTCACCGTCTCAGTCACGCCGAGGCGCGTCACGAGCCTGCTCGCCCTGCGCAAACTACGCGACACGGCAGAAGAGCACATCCAGCATGAGGTGAACGCCGCCAACGTCGCCGCCTGGACGGCGTTGCAGCGCGTGGTCGGGCCACTGTCACGCGGCCGCCAGCGCCTGAATGCGCCGCTGGAGGAGGGACTGCGCCTGGCAGAGCGTGTCGAAGACCTGGCGCTGAGCCTGCAACGCAATCGCCCACTCAACATGACTGACAAGGATGAGCAGTTGTTCGAGCGACTGGTGAAGCGGACGCGCACTCTGGCCAGCGACCTGCGCACGGTCTTCAGCCTGCGCAAGCCAGACGAGCTTGTCTACTACATCGGGTACACACGCGGCGGTAAGAATGCCATGCCACAGGTGGAGAATGCCACGCTGCTAGAAGTCGCCGACGGAGACTCACGCGGCGCCGGGCGAGGGCCACAGCCAGAGGTCTCCGCCGCGCCGCTGGGTGTGGCCGATCTGCTGCGCGAGAAGCTCTTCGACCGTTTCCAAACGGTCGCCACCTCGGCGACGCTGGCGATCGATGGCGACTTCAGCTTCTTCCGCTCGCGCGTCGGGCTGGAGTCCACACGCGATGTCACATTGCCCTATGCCTTCGACTATCCCAAAAACGCGCTGCTCTATCTGCCCCGTCTGCGCTACGAGCCAGCGTTTGGCGGCGCCAGCGGCCCCTACCTCGACGAGATGGCCGAGCAGATGCGCGCGCTGGTGGAGGCCTCGGATGGACGCGCCTTCCTGCTCTTCAGCAGCCAGCGCGCGCTCGATCAGGTCTATCAGCGGATCGGCCTCGACTTCGAGCGTGAGGGCTATACGACGCTCGTGCAGGGACGCGACTTCGCGCGGATGGAGCTGCTGCGCCAGTTTCGCGAGCGTGATCGCGCGATCCTTTTTGGCCTCAAGAGCTTCTGGGAGGGCGTGGATGTCCCCGGCGAGGCGCTCTCGCTCGTCGTGATTGACAAGCTGCCGTTCGATCCGCCAGATGACCCCGTGCAGGAGGCGCGTGTCAGCCGCATGAAGGCCGAGGGCGCCAACTGGTTCGGCGGCTATGTGCTGCCCAACGCCATCCTGCGCCTCAAGCAGGGGGTCGGGCGGCTGATCCGCACACGCGACGATCGCGGAGTGATGGCGATCCTCGACAAGCGCATCTACACCAAGGGCTACGGGCGACAGGTCATGCTCGCGCTCCCTCCGGCGCGCCGCACTGACAGTATCGAAGACGTGCGCGCCTTCTTCGACGCCACGTAATAACATATCCGCTTCAATGGTTGGAATGCGGCGCCGGGCGGACCCTCACCCCCTGGCCCCCTCTCCCACAAGGCGAGGGGGAAATGCCGGCTCCCCTCGCCCTCTGGGAGAGGGGTTGGGGGTGAGGGTCCGCCCAAACGCCGACCACCGAAGCGCATGTGTCATAACACCTTCCTCGCGCCCCCCTTGCCAGATGAGCGCCTGTACGCTATCCTTGTGTGGGAAGCAGGGCAGCGGCGCGCCGTCGGCGCGTCTGCCTCGAAGGAACGCTTCTCGCAAGGAAAGGGGTAGACGCATCGTGGCCAACAACGGACGTGTCATTGTCAGCCATTCGCACGACGACAATGCGCGCTGCGCGCCTTTGCTGACGGCGCTCGACGCCTGGGGGGTTGACTACTTCTTTGATACGCAGGGCCTCACCGCTGGCCAGCAACTCAACGAGCGTATCCAGCGCGAACTTACCTCGCGCGACATCATGCTGCGCGTCTGCACGGCGGCGACGAGAAGCTCCTTCTGGATGAGCCTGGAGGCGACCGCCTTTCGCGGGCTGCAAGCGAACGATCAGCGGCAGGGGCATGCGAATCGCCGCGTCCTCATCAATCTGATTCTCGATGGCGACTACAGCCGTGAGCCATTCGACGCCGCTACCCTGTTCATCGACGCCTCAAACAGACCGCGCGCCGTTTGGCTGGCCGATCTTGCCCGCGCGCTGGGGGTGAGCGGCAGCCACGGCGCCACAGGCGTCTCACGTCGCGCGCTGGTCGGCTATGGGGCAGCCGCAGCCATCGCCGTCGGGGCGAGCGCAGGCGCGGGCGCGCTCTACGCCGGCTACCATCCTCGGTCCGCACAGGCCGCTGCGATTGCGTCGAGTCCGGGGAGCATCGCCTGGAAGATCACTGGCGCGAGCAACAAGAAGGACATTCCGGTCTCCCCATCCGTTTTTGGCTCCAGACTCTACACAGTGGGTGTGCCGGGACTGACCGCCTATGATCTCACCCACATCACCGGTTCTGGCCCAGCGCAACTCTGGCGGATGAAGTATATTCCGCAGTCGGCCTTCACTTCGGCGGCGGAGTTTGGCGACACCCTCTACATCGGAATCGATTCCACCATCTACGCCGTGAACGCGGCCACAGGCGCCAAGCGCTGGGTCGCCTCGCTACCAGAGAGCGATACCAGCTCTGTCTACTCGACGCCCATCCTCGGCGCAGGCGGCGTCTACGCCCTATCTGAATCAGGCACGCTGTATGGATTCAGCGCAAAGGACGGCTCGAAGCTGTGGAGCGCTTCGATTGAGACGTTGCAGTTCCTCCTGACCAATGCCTCTGGCCCGGCGGTGGATGATACCTCCGTCTATATCGGCTCGCTCGATCATCAGGTCTACGCGCTCAACGCGCGTGATGGCTCGGTCAGGTGGAAGTCGCTTACCCGTGGCAAGATCATCTCCAGCCCATCGGTGGTCAATGGCGTGGTCTACATCGGCTCAGGCGACAACTACGTCTATGCGCTCAACACGCGCGATGGCTCGGTCAAATGGAAGTACATGACCGGCAGTGATGTTGAGTCATCACCAAATGTCGTGGATGGAGTGGTCTATGTCGCCGCCGAAGACCACTACCTCTACACCCTCGACGCGGAGAGTGGCAAGCCGTACTGGCGCGCGCCAATCGGCGATCTGGACGCCAGCACTGGCATCATCCTCAACACAGGGACAGTGACCTGCCAGCCAGCCGTCGCGGGTGACGGCGTCAGCGTCATCGACGCTGACAACTACGTCATTCGCTGCTACAGCCGCTCGGATGGCGCAGTTCGGTGGAACTACACCTCGAAGAGCACTCTGGAGAATGCTGACCCCGTCGGCGCTGGCGGACTGATTTACTTTGGCTCAGGCGACGACTCGCTCTACGCCTTTGACGCATAGGCGCGCTCCGCGTGCGGTCAGCGGATCGGCGCTCGCTCGTCCATCCATCCAGTGAGAGGTACGCCATGCCCGGTAACGGTAAAGTCTTCATCAGCCATACCCACGCGGATAACGCGCGCTGTGAGCCACTGCTGGCGGCGCTCGACGCCTGGGGCGTCGAGTACTGGTTCGACGCGCAGCAACTCGACGCAGGCCAGCAACTCACCCCGCGCTTGCAAGAGGCCATCGTCCAGCATGATGTGCTGCTGCGTGTCTGCACAGCCAACACGTCAGGTTCCTACTGGATGAACCTCGAGCTGAGCGCGTTTCGCGCCGCGCAATATCAGGAGCGGCGTCAGCGACCAGAGCAACGGAAATGCATTGATCTGATCCTCGATGTGGGCTACACACCCGGCGCGCTCGAACGCGCCGAAGTGACCGTTGACGCGACGAATACGCCGCCGCACATCTGGCTGGCGGAGCTGGCGGCGCCGCTGGGGGTCACGCTGACGGGCGCGGCCGGGCGGCGCGGCGTCAGCCGCCGGGCACTGCTGGGCCTGGGCGGCGCGGCGGCCATCACTGCGGCGGCCATTGGCAGTGGCGCGGCCATCGTCACGTCGCGCAATGCCGCCGCCAACGCCCCCTTTCCCAAGCCCAAAACAGTCTCATTCACGAATCCGCAGACGCTCGATCCACGCATCAAGTGGTATTTCAAGGCGGGCGGCGATCTCGGCATCGGGCTGGCGCTGGCGGGCGACAACCTCATGCTCAGTACGGATGATGGCTTCTTTGGACTCAACGCCGCAGATGGCTCGATACGCTGGTTTCAGGGCAACTTTGTCGGCAATACGGGAAGCATGCCGATCGTCGTTGGCTCTACAGCCTATCTGGCGACCAACAATGTGTTTAGCGGCGTACTCGCGGCCTTCAACTCGGTGACAGGGTCGATCATCTGGAAGGTCGCGACGAACTCGACGCTGGGTGACACGAATTTCTCACTGTCGCAGAACGCCATCTACATACTCTCCGACGACAACTTCGTCGTCTGCTTCAACGCGCAGGATGGCTCAAAGCGCTGGCAGTCTCCGATCAAGATCGCCGTCTCAGGGTTAGCGGATCGCGCGCCAGTTGCGAGCGATACAGCCATCTACATTGGCGGCGCCGATGGTGTCCTCACAGCGCTCAGCCTCTTCGATGGCTCACAGCTCTGGACATATCAGACGGGCGGCGACATCGGCGCTGGTGTGGCGCTCGGCCCCGGCGTCGTCTACGTCGCCTCGCAAGATCAGCATCTCTACGCGCTGAATGCCGCCGATGGCTCACGCATCTGGCGCTACACCTCCGATATCGCGCTGGGCGCGCCAACCGTCGCCGGCGCCGTGCTCTATCTCGGCATCGCCGACCAGCTCACGGCAATCGCTGCGAACACTGGCGCGCAGCTCTGGCAGGCTCAGGCGACGCTCGATGGCGGTCTCAGCGACACCTTCTTTGGGTCAGTGACCGTCGCTGGCGATACCCTGTACGCGCCAGCAGGCTCCTACCTGTATGCGTTCAGCGCGCAGAAACGCGCAGCGCTGTGGCGTTTCCAGTCACAGATGTACGATGACAACCAATGGTCGCCTATCGTTGTTGGCTCGACGATTTACTGGCCAGCGGCCAACCACACACTGTATGCGCTCGACGCGACGGCGACTGCCTGAGCAAGCGGAGAAGAGAGTCTGTATGGGGGCCAGGGTCTTTATCAGCCACACGGATGAGGATATTCAGCGCTGCGCAGCTATCCTGCGCACGCTGGAGTCGTGGCAGGTGTCCTACTACTTCGACACGCTCGACCGGCGCTCAGCGCAGACGATGACGCAGGAGTCGCAGCAGGCGCTGGTGGATTGCGAGATTCTGCTGCGGGTCTGCACCCGCTTCACCAACAAGTCGTACTGGATGGGTATCGAGACGGGCGCGCTGCTCAGCTTGCAGGCGGATGACCACCGTGCGGGCCAGCCAGATCGTCGCAAGATCGTGAACCTCATTCTCGATCCCGCCTACACGCCGGAACCATTCGACATCAACTCAACGGTCATTGACGGCTCCAACACACGCTGGCCGGGCTGGGTCAACGACCTGCGCCGCGCGCTCGGACTGGCGCCCCTGCAAGACATCGCGCGCGTCGCCCATGACATCAACCCACCGCCAGCGCAAGGGATCAGCAGGCGCGCCGCGATCGGGTTGGGCGCCGCAGGCATCGTGACGCTCGCGGCGGCGAGCGCGGGCGTCTTCGCGCTGGCGCAGCGCGCTGGCAAGAATACCGCCTCGATTGGCACGCCAACGCCGCCCTCACGCGATGCACGGCTGCGTTGGTCGTTCTACGCGGGCAGCGCCAGCGACCTGGCCGCAAACCGCTCCGCCATCAGCGGCGGCGCGGTGGTTGACGGCAACACCGTATATGTCGCCACGCAGATCGGTGGCGTCTATGCGCTCTCGCTGTCTGGAAAGCCGTTGTGGCAATATACCGTAGCGGCAGGCTCAGCAATCTATCAGCGGCCAGCCATCGGAGACAATGTGCTCTACGTCTCCACAGACAGCGCCGGGATTATCGCGATCCAGAATGGCGCCCAGTTATGGCGCCGGGGCGTCGGCTTCTCCTTCACGAATCCGGTATTCGCGGAGAACAAGCTCTTCGTCAACGCCATAGACGTCGGCGCGTTCGTTACCGCATTCGATCCGACGACAGGTGCGACGGTGGGCCAGTATGGGCCAACAAACTTTAGCATTCCGACATCGGGCGTCGCCGTCGCGGGCAATCTGCTCTACTGCGGCGTGCAGGATGGGTACCTCTACGCGCTGGATATGACGAAGACGGCGGCGCAGCAGGTCTGGCAGGCGGATACCGGCGCCGCGCGCCAGGCATCCGAGAATGCGCCGCATCAATACTACGTTGAGACGCTGCCAACCATTGTGGATGGAACGCTCTATGTCGGCTCAACCGACGGCAATCTCTATGCGT
>CAVPBB010000002.1:0-273846 GCA_963701795.1 uncultured Chloroflexia bacterium
GGCGCGGTCACGTTGGCGGCGATCAGCGCCTTGCGCAGCGCGGCGGGATACGTCTTGTCGATGCCCATCACCTCGCCCGTGCTCTTCATCTCCGGGCCGAGCGCCATCTCCGCGCCCACCAGCTTCGACATCGAGAAGACTGGCCCCTTCACCGCGACGAGGGCTGCACAGGCCAGAGGTTGTCGGGATGGCCGACGTAGCGCCCGCCCTCGATGCTGGCCAGCGGCTCGCCCAGCGCCACCTGCGTCGCCACCGTCACCATCGGCACGCCCGTCACCTTGCTCAGAAATGGCACGGTGCGCGAGGCGCGCGGGTTCACCTCCAGAATCCAGACATTCGCGGCGGGCGTCCCATTCGGCTCAGTCACGACAAACTGGATGTTCAGCAGGCCGCGCACATCCAGCGCGCGGGCGATCTCGCTGGTGTAGCGCGCCACCGTGCGAATCTCATCCGCCGTGAGCGTGCGCGTGGGGTAGACGGCGAAGCTATCGCCCGAATGCACGCCTGCCCGCTCGATATGCTCCATCACGCCAGGGATCAGCACATCCGTCCCGTCGCAGATGGCGTCCACCTCGATCTCGCGTCCCGTCAGATAGCGGTCGATCAGAATCGGATGCTCGCCAAACTGGCCGATGATGCGTGAGACATAGCCGGTCAGCGCCTCGGTCGAGCGGATGATCTCCATCGCGCGGCCACCCAGCACATAGCTGGGGCGCACCAGCACCGGATAGCCAATCTGCTCAGCCACCTGCTGCGCCTCGGCGACGCTGGTGACGGCGGCGCCGCGTGGCCGTGGCACGCCCAGCCGCTCCATCAGCGCATCGAAGCGACGGCGATCCTCCGCCACATCGATGCTCTCGACCGAGGTGCCGAGGATCGGCGCGCCCGCCGCCGCCAGCGGAGCCGCCAGCCCAATCGCCGTCTGCCCGCCAAACTGTGTCACCACTGGCGGCAGTTTGCCGTCGTCGCCCGCCTCGTTCTCAAGGATGGCGATGACGCTCTCGGCGTCGAGTGGCTCGAAGTAGAGACGGTCAGACATGTCGAAGTCGGTGCTGACCGTCTCCGGGTTGGAGTTGATCATCACGCTGCTGACGCCCGCCGCGCGCAACGCCTGCGACGCGCGCACCGAGCAGTAGTCGAACTCGATGCCCTGGCCGATGCGGATGGGGCCTGAGCCGAGCACGACCGCCTTCGCGCCGGGCAGCGATGGCGCCTCGTTCTCCTGCTCGTAGGTGGAGTAGAAGTAGGGCGTGCGCGCCTCGAACTCGCCCGCGCAGGTGTCCACCATCTTGAAGGTCGGCCTGATGCCCCACTCACGGCGCAGCGCCGCGACGCTCTGCGCCGTCTCGCCATGCTCGCCGCGCGCGGCGGCGATCTGCTGATCGGAGAAGCCCATGCGTTTCGCCTCGCGCAGCAGTGTCGGCGTCAGCTCCTGCCGCGCGAGCCGCTGCTCCATCCGCACGATGCGCCGCAGCTTGGCGAGGAACCAGCGATCGATGCCCGTCTCGCTGTGTAGCGCGTCAATCGCGCCATCCGCCGTGTCCACACGCAGCGAGTCGAGCAGGCGCCAGAGCCGCACATCGTTGGGCGGGAACTCGCCGAGGTCGTCCACCTCGCTCGGCAGGCTGTTCAGCGTGTCGGCGCGCACCTCCAGCGCGCGCATGGCCTTCTGCAGCGCCGCCTCGAAGGTGCGATCAATCGCCATCACCTCGCCGGTGGCCTTCATCTGCGTGCCGAGGCCACGGTCGGCCAGGGGAAACTTGTCGAACGGCCAGCGCGGAATCTTGACCACCACATAATCGAGCGCTGGCTCGAAGGCGGCCACCGTCTTGCCCGTCACCTCGTTGGTGATCTCGTCGAGCCGCTTGCCGATGGCGATCTTGGTGGCGACACGCGCGATAGGGTAGCCGGTCGCCTTCGAGGCCAGCGCCGAGCTGCGGCTGACACGCGGGTTGACCTCGATGACGTAGTAGCGGAAGCTGTAAGGGTCGAGCGCGAACTGGATGTTGCAGCCGCCCTCGACGCCCAGCGCCGTGATGATGCGTACCGCGGCCGTGCGCAGCATCTGATATTCCTTGTCGGAGAGCGTCTGGCTGGGCGCGACGACGATGCTGTCGCCGGTGTGGATGCCCAGCGGATCGAAGTTCTCCATGTTGCAGACGGTGATGCAGGCGCCCGCGCCATCGCGGATGACCTCGTACTCGATCTCTTTCCAGCCGCCGAGATACTGCTCGACGAGAATCTGATGGATGGGGCTGGCGTCGAGGCCGCGCCGGGCGATGCGCGCTAGCTCCTCGCGCGTGCGGGCGATGCCGCCGCCCGTGCCGCCCAGCGTGTACGCCGGGCGGATGACCGCTGGCACGCCGATGACCGCATCCGAGAAGGCCAGCGCGTCGTCCAGCGTCGAGACGGTCTTGCTCGGCGGTACGTCCAGCCCCAGATCGAGTAGCAGTTGCTTGAAGAGTTCGCGGTCCTCGGCCTTCCTGATGGTGTCGAGCGGGGCGCCGAGCAACCGCACGTTGAACTCGTCGAGCACGCCCGCCTCGGTCAGCGCGACGGCCAGGTTCAGCCCCGTCTGCCCGCCGAGCGTCGCCAGCAGACCATCCGGGCGCTCGCGCGCGATCACGCGCCGCACCGATTCGACGGTCAGCGGTTCGATATAGGTGGCGTCGGCCAGCCCTTCATCGGTCATGATCGTCGCCGGATTCGAGTTCACCAGGATGACGCGCTTGCCCTCCTCGCGCAGCGCCCGGCAGGCCTGCGCCCCGGCATAGTCGAACTCAGCCGCCTGGCCGATGATGATCGGGCCGGAGCCGATGACCAGCACACTGTGTATCTCGTCGCGCGTCATGACGCTCTGCTCCTCAACGCTGTTCTCGATTCCCGGCCAGTCGCTCATAGCGCGCTGCCCAGCCTTCCTCGCCCTCGCCACGATAGATGAAGCCCAGCCGCTCGTAATAGGCGCGCAGCGCGGGATTCGCCGCCATACAGTCGAGCCGCAGCCAGCGGCGACCGTTCGCGGCGACACGCTGGCCCGCCCAGTCGAGCAGCGCCGCGCCCAGCCCCATCCCCGCGGCAGCCCGCCGCACACAGAGGCCGTGGATATAGCCCGCGTCTGGCGGCTGCTCGCCCCACATCGCCGCATCGTCCCACTGGAGCGCGAACTTGCCCACCACCGCGCCAGCGCGCCACACGAGATAAAGCTCATGCCCCGCGCGCAGGGCGCCGACCACCGTCGCCGTCGTATACCAGCCCGGCGCCCACTGGCGCAGGCCGCGCGCCATCAGCCAGGTCGCCGCCTCGTCGTAGAGCGCCACCAGCGCCTGCGCGTCGGCCTCGATCGCGCGTGTGAGGCTGTAGCGCACGGCTGGGTCGCCGGGTACGGTGAGCGGCAGCGCCGCCACCAGCGCGTCCGCTTCGTTCATCGCGCCGCCAGCGCCTTGCCCCGCTCGCGCGCGATGATCTGGGCGAAGCGGTCGAACAGGTAGTGATTATCTTCTGGGCCGGGCGACGCTTCAGGGTGATATTGCACCGAGAAGACGGGTAGTTCCTCGTGCGCCAGCCCCTCGACGCTGTTGTCGGAGAGGTTGATATGGCTGACATAGAAGCCGCTCGCGACGGGCAACGTTTCGGCGAGTACCTGAAAGTTGTGGTTCTGCGCGGTCACGGTGACACGCCCGGTGCGTAGCTCGCGCACGGGATGATTGGCGCCGTGGTGGCCAAAGAGCAGCCGCCCGGTCTGCGCGCCCGCCGCCAGCCCGATGATCTGGTGGCCCAGGCAGATGCCCATCACTGGCATGCCCTCGTCGTAGATCAGCGTCTTCGTCAGTGCGATCAGCGCCGCGACGCTCTCCGGATCGCCCGGCCCATTGGAGAGCAGCAGGCCATCCGGCGCGATCTGCCTGACCGTCGCCAGGTCTACCTGATGCGGCGCGACGATCACCTCCATCCCATGCGCGACGAGCTGGCGGGCGATGTTGCGCTTGAAGCCGGTATCCACCAGCAGCACTCGCGGCGGCTTGCTCGCCTTCGCCCCACCCGGCAGCGCGGGTTTTGTCTCCCAGGGCGCCAGCGCCTCGGTCGAGACTTCGCCGACGACATCGAGTTCCGAGACGGAGCGCACACGCTGCGCCGCCGCCACCAGCGCCGCGATGTCGGGCTGCTCTCCCGCATGGTAGAGGCGGATGACGGCGCGCAGCGAGCCAGCCTTGCGCAGATGGCGGGTCAGCGCGCGGGTGTCGAGATCATAGATGCCGGGGATGCCGTTGCGGCGCAGGTAATCGTCGATGTTCTGGCCGCCGCGCCAGTTGCTATACTCATCGCACCACTCGCGCACGATCAGCGCGGAGATCCACGGGCGGCGCGACTCCACATCCTCATCGGCGATGCCGTAGTTGCCGATCAGCGGATAGGTCATCGTCACCATCTGGCCGCGATACGAGGGGTCGGTGCAGATCTCCTGATAGCCGGTCATCGCGGTGACAAAGACCACCTCGCCGCGTCGCCCGCTCTCCAGCGCCTCCAGCGAGCCGAAAGGCTTGCCGTAGAAGACCGCGCCGTCTTCGAGCGCCAGCGCGGCGACCATCTCGCTCATCTCATTCTCCACAGTCGCCCTCCTCGTCAGTCGGCGCTCGCGTCGTAGACGATGCGCCCGCCGAGCCAGGTCTGGCGCACACGTCCGCGCAGCGTCACGCCAGCCAGCGGTGTATTCTTGCCCAGCGAGGCGAAGCGCGCCGGGTCTACCGTCCACTCCTCCGCCGGATCGAAGATCACCAGATCAGCCGGAGCGCCTGGCTCCAGCGTTCCGGCCTCCAGACCCCAGGCGCTGGCCGGGCGCGTCGTCAGCGCGGCGACCAGCGTAGCCAGCGGCAGCTTGCCAGCATGCGTCAGCGCCAGCAGCGCCGCCAGCGCCGTCTCGAAACCAGAGATGCCAAACGCCGCCTCACCAAACTCGCCGTCTTTGTCTACCTGCGTGTGCGGCGCGTGGTCGGTGGCGATGGCGTCAATCACACCGTCGAGCAGCCCCGCCAGCAGCGCCGCGCAGTCGGCGGCTGTGCGCAGCGGCGGGTTGACCTTGGCGCTGGTGTCGTAGCGCGGGCCGTCGGGCAGTGGCGCGCCGGTCAGCGTGGCCAGCGCATCGGCCAGCGGACCCGTGCGCTCGCCCGCCACCCAGTCATCGGTCAGCAGCAGGTGGTGCGGTGTGACCTCCGCCGTGACGGGCAGACCCGCGCGCTTCGCCTGGCGCACCAGGTCTACCGCTCCGGCTACGCTGAGATGCGCGGCGTGGTAGCGGGCGCCCGTCGCACGGACTAGCTCAAGGTCGCGCGCCAGCATCACCACCTCGCCGGAAGCGGGCCAGCCTTGCAGGCCCAGGCGCGTCGCAGCGGCGCCTTCGTGCATCACGCCAGCGCCCACCAGCTCCTCATCCTGGCAATGCTCGACAATCGGCAGGCCCAGCGGCGCGGCGTACTCCAGCGCGTGGCGCATCACCCTGGCGCTGCTCACCGGGCGCCCGTCATCTGAGAACGCGACCGCGCCCGCCTCGGCCAGTTCGCCCATCTCGCTGAGTTCCGTCCCCTGCTCACCCTTGCTGATCGCGGCGATCACCCGCACGCGCGCATCGGCGTTGGCGGCGGCGCGCTGCACGAACTCCACCGCTGCGCGCGAGTCGATCACCGGATTGGTGTTGGGCATGGCGCAGATGGTGGTGAAGCCGCCACGCGCCGCCGCGCGGCTGCCCGACGCAATCGTCTCTTTCGCCTCAAAGCCTGGCTCGCGCAGGTGCGCGTGCAGATCGACAAAGCCAGGCGCCACGACCCAGCCGCCGGGCAGGTCTATCGTGCGCGCAAGGCGACCCTCGGCCTCCAGGCTGGCCAGCGCGCGTGTCACATCTGGCCCCAGCAGCGTCGCGCCGCCAACCCCACTGGCCAGCCCGCACGCGCGGACGCGCCCATCCGCGATCACAACCGCGCCCGGTCCATCCATCGCACGCGCCGGGTCAATCACCCGCGCGCCGCGCAGCAGGATGACCTCATGCCGCTGATTATCCGCGTTCTCCGCCATCTCGCTCTTCTCTCGCTCTTCTCAGCGTATATCGTCACTCGGCTGGCGTAGTAGCCTGCGCAGGTAGGCTTTGTGGCCGTGGAGCCACTCAGGCGCGGCCTCAGTCGCCAGCCAGCGCGCGCCCGATCATCTCCAGCGCGGCCATGCGGGTCGCCACACCGTTGCTCACCTGCTCCTCGACCACTGAGGCGACGCCATGCGCGACCTCCGAGGCGATCTCGACACCCTCGTTCATCGGGCCGGGATGCAGCGCGAGCGCGCCAGGATTGGCCAGCGCCAGCCGCTCCGCCGTCAGACCGTAGCGCCGGGTGTATTCACGTAGTGAGGGCAGCAGACCCGCCTGCTGGCGCTCGCGTTGCAGCCGCAGCGCCATCACCACATCGGCTCCCGCCAGCGCGGCCTCGATGCGCGGCTCGACGACGACCTTGCGCCGCGCGCCAGTCCCAGGGATGGGGCGCGCGGTATAGGCTGCGACGATGTCTGGCGCCATCAGCGTTGGCGGCGCGCAGAGGACGACCTCGGCGCCCATCGCCGTTAGCGACCAGAGGTTCGAGCGCGCCACCCGGCTATGCAGGATGTCGCCCAGAATGACCACCCGTCGCCCAGCCAGCGCGCCGAGATGGCGCTGCATGGTGAAGAGATCGAGCAGCGCCTGCGTCGGATGCCCGCGCCAGCCATCGCCTGCGTTGACCACCGCGCCGCGAATGCGCCGCGCGATGACATCGGGCGCGCCCGACTGCGATGAGCGCACGACGATGATGTTCGCGCCCAGCGCCTGGAGGGTCTCGACGGTATCACGTAGCGACTCGCCCTTGGTGACACTGCTCGCCGCAGCCGAGACGCTGGCGACATCCGCGCCCATGCGCCGCGCCGCCAGCTCGAATGAGACGCGCGTGCGGGTGCTGTTCTCGTAGAAGAGTGTCACCAGCAGCAGGCCACGCAGCGTATCGAAGCGGCGTGTTGGCTCGGCCAGCGCCTCACGCATGTAGGCGGCGCGATTGACCAGCGCCTGTAGCTCGTCGGGCGTCCAGCCGTCGAGGTCGATCAACTCGCGTCTGCGCGGCAGACGCTCGGGCGTCTCGGCGGGCGTGAGGGCGCCCATGAGGGACGGTGTCGGCATCTCAGCGCTCCTCTGGCGGCTCATTCGCCCTGCTCTAGCCGCCGGATCAGCAGCACGGCGTCGCTCTCGTCGGTTTCGCGCAGGCGCACGGCGATGCGCTCACTCATGGCGGTCGGCACATTCTTGCCCACGTAGTCCGCGCGGATGGGTAGCTCGCGGTGGCCGCGATCCACCAGCACCGCAAGTTGGATGCGCCGGGGACGCCCGTGATCGAGCACTGCTTCGAGGCCAGCGCGCGCGGTACGCCCGGTGAAGAGTACATCGTCGACCAGCACGACCACCCGCCCGGCCACCTCCACGGGCAGCGGCGTCTGGCGCGTGGCGCGTGCGGCGGTGCGGTCGGGCAGATCGTCGCGATAGTCGCTCACATCGATCTCGGCCACAGGTGGCTCGACGCCTTCCAGCTCGTTGATGCGCTCGGCGAGCCGCTGCGCGAGAGGGGCGCCGCGCCTGCGCAGCCCCAGCAGCGTCAACTCGTGCGCGCCGCCGTTGCGCTCGACGATCTCATGCGCGATCCGCGAGATGGCGCGGCGCATCTCGACATCGTTGAAGATCACCTTCTCGACCTCGCCGGACCCGCTGTCTGTCGCCCCACTCATGCGGCGCCTCCATTCTGGTAGATTTGCCCTGTGATCGGCGCGGAATCAGACGCCAACCGCCTGCCGCAGGGCAAAAAAAGACCTCCACACTCATCTCGCCGGATGAGGTGAAGGCAAGGGCATCGATCTCGCTCGGCGCTGCGCCGGTCGTATCGGATGGCTCTGATTGGTCTGTCGCCGGTGTTTGCGCAGTGTCGCGCGCAGGGTCATACCGCTGCTCCTTCCCAGCCTCGCAGGACTGTTCTTAAAGGATGTCTCCGCTGAGTATAGCATAGCGACGCCGGGGCGGGCAAGACGGATGATGCCGTGCGACGTTGACATATCCTGGCCAGACGGGCTAGCATGGCGGCATGATGAGTGAACGCTCCTGGATGATTCACCGCAATCGGAACCGAAAGACAAGCCACATAGCTGCGTAGGCCTGGCGCATTCGCTTACGCAGCGGAAGTATGTGGCGCCCCTCTCGATGCCCTGATCCTCGCGAGCAAGTACCCGCTCACGTGGTTCATTCGTGGCGCGCATCGCGTGGCTCCCTTTCAATACCCGCTGATTCCTCCTCCATGTATGACCAGGCTCCCCGCGCTTGCACGCCTGTAATTGGCGCGCTGTTTGATGATTCGCGCAAACTCTCTGTGGGGACTCTACACCTATGTCAGTCTCTCAACACGACACCGCGAGCAAGCCGGTGTCTTTGTGGCGTAGTCGCGATTATCTGCTGCTGTGGGGCGGGCAGGCGCTCTCGGACACTGGAGGCGCCGTCTCGGAACTGGCTTTTCCATTGCTCGTTCTGTCTCTGACCCATTCTGCGGCGCAGGCAGGGTTTGTCGCCGCTGTACGCGCGCTGCCCGCGCTGTTCATGACACTGCCCGCTGGCGCACTGGTAGACCGCTGGGATCGCAGGCGCATCATGCTCATCTGCGATGCCGGAAGGGCGCTGAGCCTCGCCAGCATCCCCATCGCCTATGCGTTGGGAAAGCTGAGCATCGGGCAACTCTGCGCCTGCGCCTTTCTCGAAGGCTCCTTGATGGTGGCATTCGATCTGGCGAAGACGGCGGCGGTTGCGCAGGTCGTAGCGCCAACCCAGTTCACCAACGCTGTCACCCAGGATGAATTTGTCGAGGGCGCTACCATGCTCGCCGGGCCGTCACTCTCTGGCGCGCTCTATTCGCTGGGCGCGATGGTCCCGTTCCTCACCGATGCCCTGTCCTACGCCGTCTCGCTGGTGACGCTGGCGCTGATCCGCATGCCGTTTCAAGGCGAGCGGACGCCCGTGTCCCAGAATATGTGGGTGGACATCGGCTCTGGCGTGCGCTGGGTGTGGCGCCAGCCTTTCATCCTCACGATGACCCTGATGATGGGCGCAGGCGCATTCGTCTATCCCAGCGCCACACTCATCACGATCATCCTGGCGCAGCAGGCGGGCGCGTCCGCCTGGGTGATTGGGCTGATTTTCGCTGGCGGTGGCGTTGGGCTGATGCTCGGCTCATGGGTCGCGTCTCGGCTCACGCCGCATCTGACGGTCGGACAATCCATCCTCGTGAGCCGCTGGTATTTCGCGCTGAGCTGGCCGTTCTATGCGCTGGCGCCCTATCCTGCCGCGCTGGGCGCGCTCACCTTCGGCTCGGGGTTCATTGACCCAATCGAGGACATCGCCTATTTTAGCCATCGCTTGCGGCTGATTCCCGATGAACTCAAAGGCCGGGTCGTCAGTGTATGCCGCCTCGTTCCAGGCGTCTTACGCCCGCTGGGGCTGGCGCTGACAGGATTGTTCATTCAGCGATTAGGTGTCTTTCCGACCATTTGGCTGGCATGCGCCTGGCTGCTGGTGACGACAGCGCTGATGACAGCGGTTCCCTACGTGCGCCGTGAACGAGACGCATGGGCGCCACCGACCTAGCGTAGTGGCTCGCCATGCTGGGCGAGCCATTCCTCGCGCAGCGTGGCGTAGAGATATTCGTCGCCCCACTTGCCCTTGAACCAGACGTTTTGCAGGAAATGGCCTTCACGGCGCATGCCCAGGCGTTCGAGTAGCGCGATGGAGCGCTGATTCTCGCAATCGACGATGGCGATGACGCGATGCAGGTCGAAGGCGTTGAACGCATAGGTCAACCACGCGGTGACAGCCTCGGTCGCCAGGCCACGTCCCTGCGCGCCGGAGGCCAGCGTATAGCCAATCTCGGCTTGCTGCGGATTATCCACCTCGATGCGAAAGTAGCAGTCGCCGATCAGTTTGCCCGACTCTTTGAGCTCAATGGCGATCTGCGCGCCATCGCCGGGATTTCCCAGGTGAGCGGCGCGCTCCGCCTCAATGAAGGTTTGCGCTTCGGCGAGGCTGATACTTTCCCAGCTCTGGTAGCGCGCGACCTCTGGATCATTGCGATAGGCCATGAACGGCGCCAGGTCGTCGCTCTGGAAGCGTCGCAGCCGCAGCCGCGCAGTCTCCAGTGTGGGCCACCATCCAGAGTCACCGGAGTCGGCGGACATAGGCGATGTTCTCCCGCATGTGAGCATGGTAGAGGGCTATCGCGGGCAGTGTAGCGCATGGAGCGGGTAGAACGCCAGCGCGGCGCGCTGGCGAATCGCTATGACGCCTTCGGACGGAAGACGACGGTGCGCAGCAGCACGAAGCTGATGCTGGAGGCAGTCATCATCGCAGCTAGCTTGGCGAGATTCGCGGTAAGGATGGACCATTCACCGGTCGTCGTGGGCAGCAGGTCGGTCATAGTGAAGAGAACGATGTTATTGATGGCGATGTTGAGCACCGCCTGCGCGACGAACAGCGCGCGCTCGCGGGGGGAGCTGGTCGTCTGCTGATGAAAGGTCCAGCGCGTATTCCATAGATAGCTGTTGAGGATGGCGAGCGCGACCGCGATAGTGTTATAGAACAGTAGCGTCACATCGCTGCGTGTAGGGTAGAGCAGTAGCAGCAGGTTCAGCGCCCCCAGGTCCACCGCCGCGTTGCTGACGCCGACCACGCAGAAGCGCAGGAATTGCGGGCCAGCGGAAGGCTTCGCGGGGTCTCGCCGCTGCCTCGGCTGCTCCGGGCGGCGCGCCGGGGCTATCTCCGGCAAGTTGGCGATATCCATGCGCGCTCCTGGAGTGATTCCGCAGTCAGCGTCGGCGCGACGAACAGGCATTCATCGCAAAAGGCGGCCAGCGGTGGGGGCGCCTCGGCGTATCCCAAGGTTCAGCCAAAGCATAGCAGGTTCCGCTGGAAAACACATTGGAATCGTATAAGAGTCCTCTCATGCGCCCTGGCAGCGCCGATGGAGGATGGTTCGACGCGCCCACACGCATCGTCAGGATAGGCTGGAGGGCCGCGCTATGACGCTGCGCCGAATTGATAGCGCAGGAAGAGGAAGTTCTCGGCGCGACGCGCGCTCACCAGTCGCGCCCAGCGAGGATCAGTGGGAGCGAGGCGCTGCCCTTCGATCAGTCCGGGACGATGGAACTGGTTGTCGCGCCCCACAAGCTGCGGCGCGATGGTGAGGAATTGTTCGTCGAGCAGCCCCTCGGCGACGAAGCGCGCCAGCAGGCGTGGCCCGCCCTCCACCAGCAGCAGCGGCTGGCCAGCGTTCCCGCTCATCGCCAGCGCCGCCACCGTCGCGTCGAGCGCGGCGCGCGCCGCGATGCCGCCATCGGGCGACACCGCGACGGTCTGGATGCGCGCCTGCGGCCCCAACGCGCGCCTGGTGAGCCGTGCGGCGCCGCTGGGCGTGGTCAGCAGCAGAGCAGCGGAGTCGGCGCGCTGGAAGACGGGGAGCGTCGTCTCCACGTCGCCGCTGCCGGAGACGATGACCGTTAGCGGGGTGGGCGGCTTGCCCAGCGTGGCGCGCAACGCGGCGTACTCGTCGGCGAGTGGCGGGTAGATGAAGGCGGGCGTCCACAGGTGGCGCGGCACGGAGCGCAACGTGCCTGCCCCGACGATCACCGCATCGGCGCGCGCGCGCAGCAGCCCCATCACCGCGCGGTCATGCGGATTGCTCGCGCTGATCTCGCCCATCCCCGGCGGAATCGGATCGTTGTAGGCGACGACGCCATCGATGGACGCGACGAAATTGCTGATGACCCATGCGCGGCCAGCGTCTGTTGGCAAGGCCAGTGGTCCATAGAGCGTGGCCAGCGCGGGGGGCAGTGGCGCCGCGACGCCCGCCGCTGTGTCGAGGAGCACACTGAGCGGCGACAGTGGTGGCTGGTCAGCCGCAGCGTGAGCCTGAGACATGGCATGCGCTCCTCAAACGACATCTGGTCGGTGGCGCCGACGGTGTTCCACATGCAACCGTGCTTGTGAAGTATTCGCGCTGCGAGCCGCGCGTGCGCTACGCCGCCGCTCGGTCCCAGTCCGCGACGGCGGACTTCGCGGCCCGCAGGCCATCCAGGCGCGGTTTCAACCGCCAGCGACTATGCCTGCGGCGTGTGGGCGCTGATGAAGGCGAGCGAGCGGTTCCACGAATCCTCAGACTCTTTAGCAAACTCCACGTATTTGCGGTCGAAGAAGCTATGCGGCGCGCCAGGATAGATGATGACCTCGTGCGCGACGCCCGCCTTTGCCAGCGCCTCATCGAACTGATGCGCCTGCTCCACCGGGATTCCCTGGTCGGCGCCACCGAAGAAGGCCAGCACAGGGCATTCCATCTCGCCCACGCGGTCTGCCGCAGCGGGCGAGCCGTCGTAGGCTGGAGTAACCGCACGGCCATAGAAGCCGATGACCCCGGCGAGGCCGAGATGGTTGGCCGCCTGCTGGAACGAGTTCCCGCCGCCAAAGCAGAAACCGACGGTGAAGATCGCCTGCGGCGCCTGCGGGCCGCTGCGCATCTGCTGGATGGCCGCCGCCACGTCAGCGCGAATCTGCGACTGCTTCGTCTGCTGCACATGCGGCATATACTCGAAGGCATCGTCGCGCGCCGTCAGGCCAGCCGTGCGCCCGAAATAGTCAACCGTGATCGCCTCAATACCCGCCTCGGCGAAGCGCAGCGCCAGGTCCTCGTAGAACTGGTACAGGCCGCGCACATCGGGCAGGATGATGATGCCAGCGCCGTTGCGACGCACGCTATCGGCATGCGCCTGGTACACCGCGAACGGCGTCCCATCGGCGGAGGTCAGGGTCAGTACCTCGCCGCGCGCATCGCTGGCGGCGACAGGCTGCACGGGCGGCTGAGAATCGAGATCGAAGCACATGAATTCGGGTCCTCCTGCAGTGGGGCTTCTCGCCCGCTGCGCGTCATTTCGAGTAGTTGTAGAAGCCGCGACCGGCCTTGCGTCCAGTGTACCCCGCGGTCACCATATTGCGCAGCAGCGGGCTGGGCAGGAAACGCTCGCCCAGCGCCTCGCGGTTGGCCTCCAGGATGTGCAGCGTGACATCCAGCCCCACCAGGTCGGCAAGCTCGAATGGCCCCATCGGGAAGTTGAAGCCCAGGCGCATCCCCTTATCAATGTCTTCCGCCGTGCCGATGCCTTCCTCCAGGCAGCGGATGGCCTCCGCGATCATCATCAGCCCAATGCGGGTGGTGATGAAGCCGGGATAATCCTTCGACAGGATCGTCTCTTTCTGCAGCAGCGCGCAGAACGCCTGTGCGCGCGCCACCGTCTCATCGCTGGATTGATACGCGCGGATGATCTCGACCAGCTTCATCGCCGGCACAGGATTGAAGAAGTGCAGGCCCAGCACGCGCTCTGGCCGCTGCGCCGCCGAGGCGATCTGCGTGATGGGCAGGCCAGAGGTATTGCTGGCGAGGACGGCGCCCGGCTGGCAGACACTATCGAGCGCGGCGAAGATCTCCTGCTTGAGCGGCAGATTCTCGAAGACCGCTTCGATCACAATATCCGCTGGGGCGAGGTCGGCCAGCGTGGTCGTCCAGGTGAAGCGCGCCAGCCAGGCGTCCGCCGTCTCGCGGGTGATCTGCCCTTTCTGCGTGGGGCGCTCGACCAGCCGCTCGATGTTCGCTCGGCGCGGGCGAGCGTATGCGCGTCGGCCTCACGCACGATGATCTGCGCGTCGAGGTTGCGCGCCACCTCATAGGCGATGCCCGCGCCCATCGCGCCACCGCCGACCACACCGACAATCTTCCATGCGTCCTGTGTTTGCTGTGTCTCAGGCGCCACCGGCTCCGTCGCCATGTGTCACTCTCTCCTGAACAGACGAATTAGCGCTGCGCTCCATGTATCGCAGGCGTTGGCGCGCCCCACATTCCCAGGCCACGCTCTCAGCGAGCGGCAAGGTGGCAGGTTTGGCGTAGGGCGTGGCTGTGTCGGCCATAGCATACCGCAGCGATGGCGCATAGTGCTGGGCCAGCCGCATGCGCCGAGCGGGTGAATGGTCGCCGCCGGGACGCGGGCGGGACGCGGGCGGGACGCGAAGCCCGTTGGCCCGCGCTTGACGGCGGCGCCGCTGGCGGGCTATGCTGCGCGACTGGTAGCATTGGCGGCAAGGGAGGAGAGCGACGTGGCGACGACCGACGGGATCACCCTCTGCGAGCAGGTCAGCCTCAGCGCAGATGAACTGGCGGAGGTCCTCGCGCTCAAGCGCGTCTGCGACGCCTGCGAGGGCCTGGATTTGAAACTGGGCTTTGGCGCCGCTGCGCCAGAGCTTACGACCTATCCTGCTGCGCTTCTTGCGCGCGCTGGCGGCGAACTGGTCGGCTACTGCTCGCTCGACGGCGATGACACCGACGCCGAGATGTGCGGCATGATTCACCCCGACTGGCGGCGCCAGCGGCTGGCTATGCGGCTCTATGAGGCGGCGCAGGCTGGTTTTCGGCGGGCGGGTGGGCGCCAGCTCTTCATGATCTGCGAAGATGGCTCAGCCTCCGGGCATGGCTTTCTGCGCACGCTGGCGCCGCAACGCTCCTTCGCCGAGCATCGCATGGTCTGGCGGGGCGCGTCATCCGCAGCGCCCACTGCGGCGCAGACACAGCCAGATGCGCTCACCGTCGAGCGGGCGCGCCCGGCGGACTACCAGGCGTTGGCGTCGGCGCTCTCGCGGGCGTTCGACCACACCGAAGCGCGGCTGCTCGACGACCTGACGAGCGCCTCAGCGGTCGCGACGGAGCAGGTCTACCTCGCGCGACTCGCTGGCGTGGTCATCGGCGGCTTCCGGCTCAGCGCCATGGCCGACGCCACCGGCATCTACGCCTTCGGCATTGATCGCGGCTATCAGCGCCAGGGCTGGGGGCGACGCATGCTGGCGTGGGCCTGCGCGCTGGCTACGGAGCAGGGCGCGCCGCGCGTCACGCTGGAGGTAGATACCGACAACGCCCCCGCCAGCGCGCTCTATCGCGCCAGTGGCTTCGAGACCATCACCACCTACGGCTACTACCTCTGCGCGCCATCGGCCTGAGCCGCGCATCATCTACGCCGCCGCGCGCTGGCGAACGCGCCCACCAGCCCAATCGCGGCCAGCGCCAGCCCGGCGAATGCCGCCGTCAGGCCTGGCCCATACACCCAGGCGCCGGGTATCGTATTGCTCAATATCAGCGGATCACGCAGGTCGCTCTGGCTGCCCTGGAAGGCGAGCGCGGCGACCAGGCCAGCCACCAGCAGCCACGCAAGCGACCAGCCATAGCGTCGCGCGCCGCCCGCGCCCGCCCACAGGCGTAGCAGCGCCCAGCAGGCGGCAATCGCCAACAGCAGGTAGAGCGCATCCGTCGTCCACAGCAGCCTCAGCGCCTGCCACACAGTGAAGTCGGGGCCAGGGCCATACCAGGCGCGCAGCGAGAGGGCCTGCGCCAGCGGCGCGCGAATCATCACATCCGAGGCGTCCAGCCCGGCGCAGGAGCCAGTCACGAATGTGCTGAGCGAGAAGTGAGGCGCGTCGCAGCCCTGTATCACCCAGGGCAGCGCGAAGAAGCCAGCGATCCACACGAAGATGCCCGCCGTCGCCACGCCAGCGCCGCAGCGTTCCGCCCATGCGCGCCCAGGGGCCGCGCGCTGGCCCTGATGCTGCGCGACGACAGCGGCCCGCGCGCTTGCGCCACGTCCCCGCCACACCAGCGTGACGCCAGCGCCGCCCAGCGCCACCGTCAGCGCTGCGAACCAGAATCCGGGGGCCAGGCTAACCGAGAGTTCCTGTGGCATTGGATGCAGGCCGACGAATGTCTGGCGCACCTCGCCCGTGACATACTGCTCGACGAAGAACAGCAGCCGGACGGCCAGCGACGCGAGCCATACGGCATAGGCGACCAGCAGCGCGAATTGTACGCGCGGGCGCAGCCGGGCGACCAGCGCCACGCTAAGGATCAGGCCGAGCGCAGTGTAGAACTGCGTGACGGCAAAGAGCGCGACGAGCGCGGGTTTACTCAAGTGGAGCTTGCGCAGACCTTGGCCAAGTCCGTCCAACGTCGGCCCAGAGATCGACCAGGTGGCGATTGAGTTGTCGCCAAATACGTTCGCGACGCGCTCCAATGCCCACGGCGTTACCTCCGTCAGCCACCCGAACACGCCAGCGACGATCATCATCCCCAGCGCCAGCCGCCAGACCACCCGTGGACTCAGACGGAAGGGCAGCCATGACGCGCTGCCCTCATGCGGCGCAGCCACTCGCGCCACCATCGGGCGATCAGCGGCTCGCAGGTCGTCATCAGCCATGCGCCATCCTCTCATGCGTGGCCCCCGCGCGCGACACTGTGCCTCGTAGCGCAGGGACAGCAAACGACCCTCTACTTCTTGGAACGCGCGGCGGCGTGGGTCGGGTAGACATCGCCAGCCAGGGTGGCTACAATGCCAGCGAGAGGCGCTCGCGCCGCCAGCCATCCTGACGTCTGGCGGCAGGCCAGCGGGCGCCCCTGGCGAATACTGGCAGAAAGCGAGAATACGGCAGTGCAGCAGGACGCCCAACGGCGCGCGGACCCAGCAGGCAAGCCCTCCGGCGAGACGCCCGCCGTCCCACAGCAGCGCCCCCTGATCGCGGTCTATCCCGGCACGTTCGACCCGGTGCATAACGGGCATATCGATATCGCCCGGCGCGCGGCGCATCTGGTGGATGAGCTGGTGGTCGCCGTCTACGCCACGCCCAGCAAGAATCTGCTCTTCTCGACTGAGGAGCGGGTCGCCCTGTGGCGCGACATCGTCGCGCAAAACAACCTCGTCAATGTGCGCGTCGAGCCATTCGCCGGGCTAACGGTGGATGTCGCCCGGCGCGTGGGCGCCAAGGCTATCGTGCGCGGGCTGCGCGCCGTCACCGACTTCGAGCTGGAGTTCCAGCAGGCGCTGATGAACCGCAACCTGGCGCCAGAGATCGAGACGCTGATGATCGTGACGGCGCTCAAGCATCTCTTTGTCAGCGCCAGCCTGCTCAAAGAGGTGGCGCGACTCAACGGCGACCTCGACGGCATCGTCGCGCCCAACGTCGCGCGCGCGATCCATGAAAAGCTGGGCCAGCCGCATGAGTAGCCCCGCGACGCCAGCGCCGCCACTGACGGCAGCGACGGCGACACGCGCCTGCGCGCGGACTGGCTGCTGACGGGCGCCAGTCGCCTGGTCACGCTCGATGTGGGCGGGGCAGGGTCAGGCGCGCTGGGCATCGTCGAGCGGGGCGCGCTGGCGGCGCTGCGCGGGCGCATCGTCTGGGCAGGGCCAGAGGACGCGCTCGCGGCGGCTGTGCAGGTGGAGCGTGTGGCGCCAGCCGCTCGCGTGGATGCGGGTGGGCGCGCTGTGCTGCCAGGCTTCGTCGACGCGCACACGCACTTCATCTTCGCAGGCGACCGCGCCGAGGAGTTTCATCTGCGCCACGCGGGCGTTGGCTATGAGGAGCTGGCGCGGCAGGGGCGCGGCATCCTCAGCACCGTGCGCGCGACCCGCGCGGCCAGCGCCGAGCAGCTTCGCGCGCTGGGTGAGGCGCGGCTACGCGCGTTCGCCGCGCAGGGCACGACCACTGTCGAGGGCAAAACCGGCTATGGGCTGGACCTTGCGACCGAGGGGCGCATCCTGGAGGTGATGGCGGCGCTGGCGGGCGAGCCGGGCCTGCCGCAGATCGTCCCCACCTTTCTGGGGGCGCACACGCTGCCGCCGGAGCGCCGTGGCGCGCCAGAGGCCCGCGCCGCGTATGTGGATGAGGTCTGCGAGCAGATGCTGCCCGCGTTCGTTGGGCGTGCGCGCTTCTGCGATGTCTTCTGCGAGTCGTCGGCCTTCACGGTGACGGAGTCGCGGCGTGTGCTGGAGCGCGCCCGCGAACTGGGCTACGGGCTGAAGCTGCACGCCAACCAGCTTGGCCCATCGGGCGGCGCCGACGCTGGCGGCTGAACTGGGCGCGGTCTCCGCCGATCATCTCGACTTCGCCTCAGAGGACGAACTGGATGCGCTGCATGCGGCGGGCGTGACGGGTGTGCTGCTCCCTGGCTGCAGCTTCACGCTGAGCGCGCCCTACCCATCCGCGCGTCGCCTGCTCGACCGTGGAATGCCGATGGCGCTGGCGACTGACTTCAATCCCGGCACCTCGTATAGCGAGAGCATGCAGATGATGATCGCACTGGCGGTCAGCGCGATGGGCATGACGCTGGAGCAGGCGCTGACAGCGGCGACCGTGGGCGGCGCGCAGGCGCTGGCGCTGGCCGATGAGGTGGGCAGCCTGGGGCCGGGCAAGCGCTGCGATCTCATCATCCTGCGCGGCGGCGACGAGCGCGAACTGGCCTATCATTTCGGCGTCAACCTCGTCGCGGCGACGTACATCGGCGCCCGGCGCGTCGCGGCGAGCATGTAGCCGCCACGCACCTTCGCGCTTGAGTCGGCAGCGCGTCAAGAGCAGGATGGCCGCAAGCGAGGCCATGCGACGGACGACGCCGCTTTGCGCTCCATCGGCGCTCAACTCACTTGACATATTTGACAATTTGACACTGCGTGACGTTAAAATCCCAGCGACATGCGCGAATCTACGAAGTGGGATACCTCGCTGGAGTAGGCGAGGCGGCGAGGCTCTGCGCGAGAGGATGTCTTGCAGGGCTGGTTGTCTGGCGGTGTTTGGGCCTGTTGCTGCGCGCAAAGCGTGAGCCGTCCTTGCGCGAGACCTTCCCCAGCGTCAGGCGGTGGCCGTCACGGATGGCTCAGCAGCGCACGGCCAGAACGAGCCGAGGGGCGACCTCACAGCGCCCCGGAGGAAACACTATGCGATTCGAGCGAAAAGTAGCTGTGGTGACTGGCGCAGGATCGGGCATCGGCAAGGCCACCGTCGATCAGTTGATCGCGGAGGGAGCGCAGGTTATCGCGGTCGATGTCGTCGAGGGATCATTGCAGGAGGCGGTCACCGCCTGGCAAGCCACGGGTGGCCAGGTGACCGGAGTGGTCGCGAACGTCATGCAGGAGGCCGATGTCGAGCGGATGATCGAGGCGGCCTATGCGACGTATGGGCGCCTGGACATTCTGTGCAACAACGCCGGAATCATGGACTTGATGACCCCTGCGGCTGACGTCTCCCGCGAGCTTTGGGATCGGGTGCTCGGCGTGAATCTCACCGGCCCCTTCCTGGCGTGTCGGCAAGCGCTGCCGCGTATGGTAGCGCAGGGCGGGGGGAGCATCGTCAATACCGCCTCGGAAGCCGGGCTGCGTGGCGGCGCGGCAGGTACCGCCTATACCGTCTCCAAACATGGCCTGATCGGATTGACGAAGAGCATCGCGTTTTTCTACGGTGAGCAAGGGATCCGGTGCAATGCTGTCTGTCCCGGCGGCGTGCTCACGGCCATCGGCGTCGGCGGAGCAGCGCCACACCCCGGTGGCATGGAGCAGGTGGGGGCGGTGCTCCAGGCGACTATGCGCGGGCACGTAGCCCAGCCGGAACAGATTGCCGCCGTCATCGCCTTCCTGGCCTCAGAGGCGGCCAGCAACGTGAACGGCGCCATTCTTCCTGTGGATCACGGCTGGAGTGTTGTCTAGGAGCGCCTGGCAAGACGCGCCGTTGACGCTCTCCGCGAGGCTGCCGTAATAGGCGGTGGTCGTGGTGGTGCGCGCCGCTGGTGGTGATCTCCTCCAGGCTGCCCACGTAGCTGGTGGTGGTCGTCGTTCCGTTGGTGGTGGCCACCTGCTGGACGCGATTGCCCTTCGCCATCGTAGAGATAGCTGCGCGCGTGCTCGTCGGCGCGGTGGGCGCATTCTGCCACGTGGCGAGTTGCCCGGCGTTGTCGTAGCTGAGGGCGGCGCCGGTGGGCGAGGGGCCAGCACAGGTCTGTGCGCTGGTTGCCGCGCGGCAGATCGCGTTGCCCGCTGCATCGTAGCTGGCGCGTCCAGGTCGCGCCCACCGCGGTCGCCGCATCGGCATGCGCGGCGTCGCCGTAGGCGTAGCTGCCCAGCGGCCCACTCGTCAGCCGGTTCATCACGTCGTAGGCATAGCTGGCGGCGTAACTCGCGCCTGTGCCGGAGAGGCTGCCGGTGTCACCCGGCATCAGCGCGAGGTTGCACGTAGGCCGACGCCCCGTCGAATTGGCCCAGGTCAGCCGCGAGAGGTTGTCGTAGCAGAAGACCTGTGTGTCGGTCCCCTGCGGCAAGGTCGTCGTGACGCCAATGACGTTGGAGAGCGCATCGTAGATCGGCTGGACCTGGTAGAGCGTGCTGGCTGTCCCACCGCTGGGGGTGTAGGTATAGCCGCCGCTGGTCAGCCGCCCCAGCGCGTCATAGCTGGCGGCGTAGGCGCCCGATCCCGCCGTGAACGCGCCCAGGCTGCGCGCCGGTCAGCAGCCCCAGCGCTCCCGCCGCGCCGCTGTAGCTCTCGTTGGCCAGCAGCGGGGTGGCGCTGGGCGATCCGCTGAGCTGCACGCTCTCGCCCGTCGCCCAGCCGGAGGCGGCATCGTAGCCATCGCTCAGCACATCGCCGTCGGGATAGCTCTGGCTGGTCAGCTCGCCTGCGTCGTTGTAGGTCGCGCTGGTCGTCGCGGTCGTGACGCCGCTGGGCGCGCTCATGCCACCGCCACTGCTGGTCGTGACGTGCTCCACCCGCACGGCGGAGAGCGCGCCAGAATTGTGCGCGCTCACGGCGATCCCGCCGAGCAGCGGGCCACTCAGCGCGCTGAGCGTCACGCTCGACCCCGCGACTGGGGTCCAGGTCACGCCATCGAGCGAGGTCGCCGCGCTGAAGCTGGTCCCCGTCCGCGTGATCTGCACGTAGCGCGCGCCGCTCAGCCCGCCCGCCTCGGCCTGGATGCCGACGGCGCCGCCCTGGCTGGCGCGCTCCTCGACACTCACGCCGTTGCCCGGCGTCACGAGCACGGCGTAGAACGGCGCGCCAGCATCCGTGCTGCCGCGCAGCATCACCCCCGCCTTGGCCCACGGATCGGTGGGCTGCTGGGTGACGATCTGGGCGGCGAGGCTGCCATCGCCGCTCTGGGGCTGCCAGACGAAGTGGAACTGGTCGCTCGTCCCCCAGATGTCAGCGCCGCCGCCGCTGAGCTGCCAGGCGCCACCACCTGCGCCGCTGCCCAGCGCCGCCTGGGTTCCCGTCAGCGCGGGCGCGCCGAGGTCGGCGCAGCTCCAGCCGCTGGGGCAGACTCCCCACCGCGCCCAGCGTCTGGTCGCTGGCGCTGACCTGGCCGCGCGCATCGTAGCTGGTGGCGTAGCTGCCGCTCAGGCTGCCCCCCGCGTTCGCATTGGCGAAGGTCTCGCTGGTCAGCCGCCCGACGCCGTCGTTGCCATCGGCGCTGCTGTCGTAGCCGTAGGTGACGTACGCCCCGCTGGCGCTGTTGGTCGTGTTGCGCCAGAGCTGGCGGTTCAATCCGTCGTAGGCCGCGTCGATCGTGCCACTGGCCCCACGCGCGTCCACGGTCTGCGTCACGTTGCCGTTGGCGTCGTAGCTGTAGCTCTCGGTCCCGCGATCTGGGTCGGCTCATCTGCGTGACCTGCCCCGCCGCGTTGACCGTGGAGCTGATCGTCTTGCCATCCGGGCGCGTGATCTTCACCTGATGCCCGTTGAGGTCGTAGGTCGAGGTGGTGACGGCATAGGCGCTGTACGTCGCGCCACTGGTTCCTGTATCCGTCTCGCTGTAGGTCGCACGCCCCAGCGCATCGCTGGCGCGATCGTGCGATGCCCCTCGGCATCGGTCGTGGTCGCGGTCACATAGCAGGCGCTGTCGCCGTAGCCGCCACACTCGATGGAGGCCGCCGCATCGGTGACGTTCGAGAGCGCATCCTTCACCTTTGTCTCACGCTGAGTAACATACGTGGTCTGCGTTCCCAACTGGCCGGTGTCGCCCACGGCGAAGGCCGCCTGCCCTGGCGCGCCGCTATAGGCCGACACGTAGTAGGGGTTGCTGTCGAACACGTCGCGGCCCATGTTGTCATAGACATGGTAGACCACCACATCCTTCCCGCCCGGCGCAGGCGTGCGCGTCTCCACCAGCCGCCCCAGGCCGTCGAAGAAGGCGCGCTGCGTCACCGTATGCCCGCTGTCGAGCCGCTGCGTCTGATCGACCTCCGTGCAGGGCGCCTGCGCCCCCGTTGGCTGACACCAGTCGGTGTAGGTATAGCTGGTCGTCGGCGCGCTCAGGCTGTCGCCCGGCTCCGCCACCGCCGTCACCCGTCCCAACACGTCATAGGCGGTCTGCGTCGTCTGGCCGTTGGCGTCGCTGGTCGCGGTCGGCCACAGCCCAAAGCCGCCGCCTGCGCCGGGGTCGTAGCTGGCCGTCGCCACCTGCTGCCCCAGCGCGTTCGTCTGCACGCTCGGCTGCGTGTCATAGAACGCGCTGTCCAGCGTCGTGCAGGTCGTGTAGGGCGCCGCGCTGCCGCTCACGGCCACCCCGCCGCCCGGCGTGCAGCCCTGGTGCTCGGTCAGGCCACTGTTGGCGTCGGGATCACTGCTCGCCAACAGGTTGCCGCTCGCGTCATACGCGTAGGTCGTTCGCAGGTTGTGGCTGCACGCGAACCCGTTGGCGCTTGTGCCGTCCACCAGGTTCATATCCGAGAACGTCACCTCGCCCAGCGTCAGCCCGCTGCTTGGCCCATTCGCGAACCCCTGTCCGTCATAGGCCCGATACGCGCAGCTCGTCCACAGGGTGTCCCCACTGTCGCGCGTCTGGCTATCGGCCACGTCGTCCAGCAGGTAGACGCCGCTCGCGCCTGTCTGGGTCGCGCTCACCGTGTCGTTCCAGATGTAGTCGCTGTGATAGTCCATCACCGTCGGGCTGCCTGGCGCGCTGCCACCGCCGTTGCTGTTCACCGTCGTATCCGTCAGGCGGCTGAGGCTGTCGTAGCTGTAGCCGGTGGTGACATGCGGCAGTTGCGTCAGCGGCGTGCTGGCGCTCGCCCCGTTGTAGGTGTAGGTGTCGGTCTGCGTCGGCTCGAGATCGCAGCTCATCACCGGGTTGCCGTGGTCCAGCTCGGCCACCAGATTGCCGTCCCAGTTGCCCCAGCCCGCGTCGGCTGGGCTACTCGGATCACCCGTCGCCGGGCAGGTCGCCTGATACTGCGTGGTCGTCATGCTCAGCGGCGCGCCATCCGTGTCGTAGCTCTCCACCTCAGTCTCATGCCCGTGCAGCGCGTTCTCCGGCTCCGCCCAGGCGTCATTCCAGCAGTTGGTATAGGGCTGCAGCGACGCCGTACACTTGTTCAGGCTGATCAGTTGGGCGCTGTCGTAGACGCCATAGCCCAGTGTCGCGTCGTACTGGTGAACCTCGGAGGAGCCGTCGGGATTGGTGACGGTCGCCGTGGCGAAACCCATGAATGTCGCGTTGTAGTAGTCGAGGATGTCCCAGTCGTCCACATTGCCCCAGTACATCGTCTGGTCGCAATCGCCGCACTCGTAGGACCAGATGGGGTTGTTCGCGCCATAGCTATTGCTCAGCCCATAGCGATACTGCGTGACGCCCGGTACCTGCTGATTCTCTGCGTCGATCGTCGTGTCCGTGCGCGTGGAGAGGACGATGTGGCTCCAGTTCTCGTCGTCGGCCAGGTCGCAGGGATAGGCCGCCTGCGCGCTGGCGGAGAGGCCATCGCAGTAGAAGGGATCAACGTAGGCCGTGCTATCGCCATGGGTGTTGTTGCGCGCTAGCTGCCAGGTGTAGGCCTCATCCAGGCCCATGCCATTGTCGAAGGTCGCCAGAAACCAGCTATTGGGCGCGTAGGTCTGGCTCCACAGCGCGCAGCCCGGATTGGGGTGGGTTGGCGACGTCCCTAGCCCTGCGCCCGTGTTCCACGAAGGTCCACACGTCGTGGCGGGCGTCGGCGCGAACTGGCTGTCCTCATAGTACGCCGTCTGGTAGATGTAGTTGAAGGTCAGCGGTGGCAGGCTGGTCGCCTGGTCTTCGCCCGTCTCCACCACCTGCTTCAGCAGCAGATAGCCCGCCACATCCTCCGTTTTGCCCGTAATCGGGTCGGGAATTTGCCCTAACCCGCTCTGGCTGTAACTGAACTGGTAGTCCTTCAGGATCGACCAGCCGCCCGCGCCATCCGCCCGCACCCACAACACCGCGTCGTTGAGCGCATAGTCGCTCATCACCAGCGGCCCCGTCAGTTGCGCGTCGCCCGGATCATCGCAACGCAGGTTCGCGCCCGTATTGCAGCCCGTAGGCGCAGTGCCAATCAGTCGCAGCGGCGTGTGCGTCGCGCCGAAGTTCATGCTGAAGTGCGGGTGCCACTGGTTCGGCGCTGTCCCTGCTGGGCTGCACCACGTGTTCGCGTTCTGGCACAGTGGCGATCCCCACTGCACATAGGCGAGGTAGGCGTCGCGGATATAGGGGTGTGTGCCGTTCGACTCCTGATCCTGCTGGTAGAGGACATGGATCTGGTTGCCCTGCCGGTCGGTGATCAGGTCCAGGTTCCAGGCGTACACGTAGTCCTTGCTGTCCGAGGTCGAGTAGTAATACTCCAGTGAGTCGCTGGTGCAGCCGAACTCCTCCATGATGCCGTTCGGCAGGAAGACGCGGAAGCAGGGCGGCGTCACGCCTCCACCATCTGGCAGCGTGATGCCGCTCTGGAACGAGTAAATCTTCGCCCGCGTCTCCGGCGCGGTGTGCCACTGCGCCGGGCTGGGGGTGATGGGGTTGCCGCTATCCTCATAGTAGGTCGCCACGTTGATATTCGGCGGAATCAGGTCCGCTGCCGTGCCGTACGGGTCAGAGAGCTGCCAGCTATCCTCCCACTCCGCCGAGCAGGTTGGCCCGGCAATCTGGCAGCCGCTCGTTCCCTGATGCTCGGCCCAGGTGATCGACCCCAGGCCCAGGTTCCAGCCCTGTCCCACCCAGCTATCCGCGCCCTGTGGGCTGTGTTGCTCGGCGACGGACTCGCTGCTATAGGTCAGCGCCAGCGGCGGCGCCAGCCCATCCGGGCCAGCCGGGGTATCCAGCGGGATGCTGGTCGTCAGCGCCCCCGCGTTGAGGTCCGTATTGAAGGGGTCGGGCGAGCCGAACGTCGCCACGGGTGCGAACGTGTTCCAGGTGAGCGTCGTACTCGGCGAGTCAGCCGTCAACGGGATGGAGAGCGTCTGTGCGCTGCGGTCGAAGGTCGCAGGCGTCGTCGTCAGCGTCCCCAGCCCGGCGATGGTCTCGCCGCTGGCGGTGGTCGTCGTGTTCTTGCCGCCCAGCGAGGGCGCGATGGCCACCGTCGTTCCCGCAGGCGCCCCACCGTTGATCGTCGCTGCCACCTGCGCCAGATCGAGCGCGTCGTCGCGCCCCGACACATGCAGTGTCACGCGCAGGGGCTGGCGCAGCCCCTGCGCCGCCAGGAAGCCCTTCCCATCCACCACTTGCAGCAGGTAGGACCCCAGCGAGACGTGCCCACTGCCACCTGCATTGCTGCCCGATCCTGGCGCCGTCTGGATGACGCGCAGCGCCAGCTTTTTCCCGTTGGCCGCGCGCAGGTCCGCAGCCGAGACCGCGCCCGTCGGGACGTCGATCTCCAGCGTGCCATCGCTGCTCACAAAGTGGGCGCCGCTGGTAGCGGAGAGCGCGAGCAGCGCAGGCTGCGCCACGACCCTGTCCCCGCGCGCAATCGGGCGGAAACTCTGCTGCGCCGGAATGACCGTAGGCGTGGGGCTGACGGCGGGGACCGCCGCATGCGGCGTCATGCTGAGGGGCGCGGGGTTGAAGTGATTGGGGATGTTCGCGTCAGCTTTCCAGGGGGCGCCTGCTGCTGGTGTGGATGGCGTCGCGCTCCCCAGGCCGTGTGCCTGTGCCACCTGCGCCCACCCCACAAGCGGGCTGCCTGGCCCTGCCAGCAACGTCAGCAGCGCAAGGATCGTCGCTCCACGCGCGACGAGGCGGCGATGATGACGTCTGCGCCCAAAAGAGAGGCGGGCGGCGCGCAGGGAAGCCAGGCCATATCCCATGCCCGCTACGAGGCGGGCGCGCAGGCGAACGATGAGCAGCGCCAGCGAAGCGAGCGTCCAGCGGAGGCGCCGCGCTGGCAGCCCTAACCATACGCGGAGCGATTTGCGTCCGTCCTCGTGCGGCGATGTTCCTTCAGCGGCTCCAACTTGCTGCATCTCACCCATGTTGCGACAACTCCCTGTCCCCAGATGGCCAGTTCTCACTGTCTGCCCGACTGCTATTCAGTATGCCATGTGGTTGCTACTTTTACAATGTATTCGCCAATCTCAGGGCAAAGCTTCGACTAAGTATCATCCGTGACGACTACGGAGGCGTGTGGAGACATGCCAAAACCAACGTTTGTCAGCGGCGTCGCGCACCTGGTGACACAGCAGGAGTGTGGGGCGTTCTCACATGGCAGACGCACAGCCAGGGAAGGAGTGGAGGCATAGGCCGCCTACATCAAGGCGCCAGTGAACACAGGCGAATGCAGCCGCGCCTCAGGGCGACTGCGGTCGTCACAAGGCCTGCCTGCGCAGGTCCAACAGACGCCCGGTTCCCAGTCCGCGCAGGCGGACTTCGCGGCCCGCAGGCCATCCAGGCGCGGTTTCAACCGCCCGCCGCCTGCTGGAACCGAGAATATCAGCCTGCGTTGACGCGCGGCAGGTCGCCACGTATCATGCCTCTACAGTCGCGGGAGCGCGAGTCGCGAGAGTCGCGCAGAGGAGTGGCGACAGCCAGGAAAGGTGGGCGAACAGATGGACGACCAGGCGGCGACGCGCGTGAGCTACCTCACCTGCCCGCTCTGCGAGGCGACCTGCGGGCTGGAAGTCACCACCAGCGGGCGCGCAGTCGTCTCGGTTCGTGGTGATCGCGAGGATGTCTTCAGCCACGGCTATCTCTGCCCCAAAGCCTCGGCGCTCAAGGCGCTGCACGCCGACCCCGACCGCCTGCGCGCGCCAATCATTCGCCAGGGCGAGCAGTGGCGCGAGGCGACCTGGGATGAGGCCTGGGCTGAGGTCGAGCGGCTGCTGCTCCCGGTGATCGAGCGGCATGGGCGTGACGCCGTAGCCATCTACCTGGGCAATCCAAATGTTCACAACCTCGCTGGCCTGCTCTACAACACCCCGCTGATTCGCGCGCTGCGCAGCCGCAACATCTACTCCGCCTCCACACTCGACCAGATGCCCAAGCAGGTCGCCTCTGGCCTGATGTTCGGCCAGGCGCTCAGCATCGCCATCGCCGATGTGGACCGCTGCGACTACCTGCTGATTCTGGGGGCGAATCCACTCGTCTCGAATGGTAGCCTGCTGACCGCGCCGAACATGCGCGACCGGCTGCGGGCGTTGCGCGCGCGCGGCGGCAAGCTGGTGGTGATCGATCCACGCCGCACCCTCACCGCGCAGCAGGCCGACGAGCACCACGGCATTCAGCCAGGCGCCGATGCGCTGCTGCTCTTCGCCATGATCCACACGCTCTTTGCCGAGGGGCTGACGCATCCCGGGCGGCTGACAGAGCATCTGAATGGGCTGGATGATCTGCGCGCGGCGGCTGAGCCATTCACGCCGGAGGTGGTGGCGCCCGCATGCCGCGTGGAGGCGCAGACAATTCGGCGGCTGGCGCGCGAGCTGGCGGGGGCGCAGCATCCCGCTGTCTACAGTCGCATAGGCGCCTGCGCGCAGGAGTTTGGCACGCTGACGAGCTGGCTGGTGGATGCGCTGAACATCCTCATCGGCGCGCTCGACCACGAGGGCGGCGTGATGTTCCCCAAAGCCGCTGCCGGGGCGCGCAACACCAGCGGGACGCCGGGGCAGGGCCGGGGCCTGCGGCTGGGGCGCATCCGCAGCCGCGTGCGCGGCGCGCCAGAGGTTCTCGGCGAATTCCCCACGGCCTGCCTCGCGGAGGAGATGGAGACGCCGGGCGAGGGCCAGGTGCGCGCGCTCATCACCGTGGCGGGCAACCCCGCCCTCAGCGCGCCGAACGGCGACCGGCTGGCGGCGGCGCTGGCCGGGCTGGAGGCGATGGTCTGCGTAGACGCCTACCTCAACGAGACGACTCGCCATGCGCAGGTCATTCTGCCGCCACCCTCGCCACTGGAGCGCAGCCACTACGATCTGGCGTTCTACCAACTCTCGACGCGCAATATCGCCCGCTACTCGCTGCCGGTCTTCGCGCGCGCGCCCGGCCAGCCCGACGAGTGGGAGGTGTTGCTGCGGCTGACGGGCATCCTGGCGGGGCAGGGACGCGGCGCGCCGCTGGCCGCGCTCGACGAATCGGTAGCGCGCCAGTTGATCCAGGCGGAGACGCGCACGGAGGGGTCACCCGTGGCCGGGCGCGACGTGGATGAGCTGTTGGCGGCGCTCGCGCCTCGGCGTGGCCCGGAACGCCTGCTCGATTTCATGCTGCGCGTGGGACCCTATGGCGACGGCTTCGGCGCGCGCGCGGAGGGGCTGACGCTCGCCGCGCTGGAAGACAGGCCGCACGGGGTAGACCTCGGCGCGCTCCAGCCACGCATCCCGGAGGTTCTGCGCACGCCATCGGGCAAGATCGAGCTGGCCCCGCAGCCACTGCTGGCGGATGTGGCGCGGTTGCGGGCCGCGCTGGCGCGCCCACGCCCCGCGCTGACGCTGATCGGGCGGCGCGAACTGCGCTCGAACAACTCATGGATGGCGAATCTGGAGCCGCTGGTCAAAGGCGAGGACGCCTGCGCGCTGCTGGTGAGCCAGGCCGACGCGACCCGGCTGGGGCTGGCCGATGGCGGACGCGCGCGCGTCACCTCCGCCGTGGCCTCGCTGGTGGCGCCCGTTCGCGTGACGGATGAGATGACGCCGGGGGTGGTGAGCCTGCCGCACGGCTGGGGCCACGACCAGCCCGGCGCGCGGCTGCGGGTGGCGCGCGAGCACGCGGGCGTCAACCTCAATCGCCTGATCCCCGACCAGGGCATCGAGCCGCTCTCCGGCGATGCCCTGCTCAACAGCACCCCCGTGACGGTCGAGGCCGTGTAGGTGGAAGCGGGGAGGCGCGGCAAAAGCGATGGCTCAACATCGGCAAAGTTCACGCGCAGCCAGGATCGGTGAGCAAGAGAGAGCATATGCACACCCGTAAATTCAGCCCTGATACACTCCTGGTTAATCTGGGAAACCTGACGCTTGGTGATTTCTGGTCATGGGCCTATTCAGACCTTGTGAGCAATGGCAATCGCTCCGTGTTTGCGGAGTTCATTGTGGGCACGGCGCTGGGCGTCACAGAGACTCCGCGCATCGAGTGGGACGCTATTGACCTGCGCTATGGTGGGAAGTTGATCGAGGTGAAAGCATCGGCCTACACACAGTCGTGGACGCCTGCGGTCAGGCCTAGCCCAATTGTCTTTGACATTGCCAAGAAAAAGCCCTGGGACGCCGCGACGAACAGCAGTGGTTCGACGCCCATGCGCTCAGCCGATTGCTACGTCTTCTGCCTGCACAACGAACGCGACCGCGAGCAGGCGCGTCTGCGGATACTCGATGTGGCAAGCTGGGAGTTCTATGTTGTCGCAACCTGGCAATTGCAACGTATGTTCGGCGATCAGAAGTCTGTCTCCCTCGCACGGCTGTCCAGGCTCGCCGCGCCCGTGGGATACGCGCGCCTGAAGACCTCGATTGACAAAGCGCTCAACGCGCCACAGCCAAACGCATAATGCTCCAGTGGCCGCTGCTCTATGCGCTCCTTCCCACGCTCAATGTAGTGGCAGCGTGATCTGATAGCTGGGGAGCAGCGGCGGGCTACCCGTGACGCCATCGATACCGCCAGTGAGAAGCTGGATGTCGCTGATGGACAGGGTAGCAGGCTGCCCCGTCGGCGCGCCACTTCCCAGATACGACACCTCAAACTGGACAGTCCCAGCAGCGCCAACCGTCGGATCGACAGAGGGAGTCGCTGAATCATCGGGCCAGGCGGGATGTTGCAAGAGGGTCATCACCGGGGTATTCACCGTCATGCCTGGGATGTGTAGCTCCACGAGTCCAGGGCCACGATCTCCGGCTGTTGCCCCATCGATGGATCGTTGGGATTCCACCCGAATGAACGAGAGCAACTCCATATTCGCGGGGAGACCGCTAAAGAGCAGCTCAATGCGTGCGCCACCAGCTTCGCCAAAGAAGGCAGTGTGCGACGGCGAAAAATCAAGTGATTGTACCTGAACACCGATACCCTGCGTGACGATGGGCGCCTCATGGAAGGTGTAGCCGCCTGATCGCGCCGGGCTGATCGCAAACGGCACACGCAGGGTGAGACGATCCAGATCGTTGAGCCAGGGAGGCGCTGGCGGAAGGGTCGGAGGATACATACCGTTGTACATCGGAACCATGAATTGTGCGCTAGCGACAAGCTGCGTTCGCGGTCCAAAATCCGCCGCAGGCAGCGGCTCAGCGACCATCAAGCCGATGGCGCCACCCGTATAGCCGCCGTTCCCTTGATGGAGGATGCCTCCAGACTGGAGCGTCAGTTGGTCATCCGCTATGCTCAGGGGATAGCCATCCGTGTCCGCCATCTCAAGGCGCACAACAGTGCCCGTGACATCCGCGTAGGCGTCGGTGACACGCAGTGAGATCCCCGTCGTAGCGTCCTGCACGATACATCCTCCCGCAGAGGATGGACGCGATGGCGACACGCAACTGAAAGCAGCGCCAGTCACCGCCGCAGGCGTGCTCGCCACTCCGAGCGTCTTCGGCGCGGACTGTCCTCTACCGCACCCCGCCGTTACGAGCATGAGGAGGAACAGCGCGACCAGTCGCGGTGGCGCTCTGCGCTGCATCCGATGCCACATCACTGTACTCCCCTCACGTCGCCACCCGCGTTCAGGCCTCGCCACGTCCCAGCGCCTGCGCCGTAGCTTGCGCTCTGCGCAGATCGAGGCCGCGATTCATCGCCTGGTAACGCTCGATGGCGTCGCTCACCAGTTGGCGCCCTTTCAGCGTGTCGCCTGCCCGCGCCGCGACCTCGCCCAGAGAGAGGTTGGCTCGGACCATATCGGGAGTACTCTGCAAGTCCGTCGCGATCTCCAGACTTTGCTCAAAGAACCGCGCGGCGCCGCTGAGATCGCCGCTGGCGAGCGCCAGGCGTCCGAGTTGATGCAGTGTCGCCCCTTCGCCGCGCCGGTTGCCTACCTGCCGCGCAATCACGAGCGCCTCCTCAGAGAACGTGCGCGCAGCGCTGAGATCGCCTTCCTCGAGCGCGATGCGCCCCAGGATACTCAGATCGACGCCTCGGCCACGCGAATCCTGCGCCTCATCGCGGATGAGCAGGCTCTGCGCTATCAGGCGCCTGGCCTCAGCGAAGTCCTCGCGCTCCACGGCGATTTGCGCCAGCAGGGAGAGGTCAGCGCCTCTTCCTTGCCTGTCCATGATCTCCTTATCAACTTCGAGACACTGACGCACGATCGTTTCTGCCGTCGCGAGATCGCCGCGATCGAGGGCCAGGCGACCCAGGCCAGTCGCCACATCATTTTCTCCCGGCCGGTCGCGCTCAGCATGCAGGATCACCTTCGCCTCGTTGAAATAGCGCTCGGCCTGCTCCATCTCGCCACGCGCCAGGGCGACCTGCCCCAACGAGTTCAGGACTCTGCCCACCCCTTTGTGATCGTCCTGCTCGCGGGCAATCGCGAGACTCTGCTCAAAATCGCGCTTGGCGGCGTCATATTCGCCGCGCGCTTGCGCGATGCGCCCCAGGAAGCCATATGCGGCGCCTTCACCACGGTGATCCGCCGCCAGTCGGCGAAACTCCAGACTGCGCTGGAAGTACGTCTCGGCCTGAGCAAGCTGGCTGCGGGCACGCGCCACCTGGCCCAGGCGATCCAGGGCCACGGCCTGCTTTTCAGGGTCACGCAGCGACTCCCACTCCGTCAGGTTCGCCGTGAACGCCGCCTCCGCCGCATCGAGCTCGGCGATGTTCAAGCGCGTCTGCGCATTGGCCAGATGCAGCGTCGCGAGGTCACGGCGCGCGTCGGGCGAGTCATTGGCGCTCAGCAGCTGCTCAGCGGCCGCAATGCCACGCGGCAGGTATTTCTCGCTCGCTTTGATCAGCGAGCGATTCTGCCAGTAGAGGCGCATCGGCAGGCACAGGTCCACGACGAGACGCCATTCGCGCTGCGCGTCAGCCCAGGTGATCGCGGCGACGATGTTTTCGTACTCGGCGTCGAGCGCGTCCTCTGAGGCGCTTTGCAGGTAGCGAGCAAAGTAGTCGGCAACCGCTCGATAGGCGCGGTTGCGCTCAGCGACGGATTGCGCCATGAACCGCTCGTTCGCGACCGCGCGCAAGAGCAAGTGCAACCGCAGTCGCTCGCGATCCGCGCCTTCTGGCAGCGCGTCGCTGGGGGACGCTTCGAGCAGCGAGCGTGTCACGAGCAGGTCAACAGCCGCTCGCGGGGGCGTTAGCTCCAATGCCCGCGCCAGCGCGATGGCGGCGTTGCGCCCGAACTGCGTATCATGGAACGCGGGAAGCGCGAAGAAGAGCGTTTTCGCGTCTGGCGGTAGCGCATCAGTGCTCTGCTGAAAGAGCCACTGGATGCTATCGGGCCGCTCGCCATCGGGAAGGGATAGCGCGGCCTCGGCGTCTTGATGTAACTCCTCCGCGAGCGCCTCCAGGTCGCGCCCGACGTTGGCGGCATAGGCGCCCGCGACCCGAATCGCCAGCGTATGCCATCCCAGCGCCTCCACGATGCGTGTAGCCGCTCGCTGCTGTCTGTCAGTCAGCGGCTTGGCGTTGACTGCCTGATAGGCGTCTGTCAGGAGTTCGAGGGCCTTCTCAGGTGGCAGCACATCAACCGCAAAGTTGCCCTCGGCAGGCACTACCGCGCTGGAAAGCAGTTGCCTGGCGGTAATCAACACGGTGACTCCCGCTTCGCGCAGAGGTCGCACCACCTTATCCACGGCGAGGTCTGGTTCCACATTGTCCAGAATGATCAGCGCCTTCTTGCCATGCAGGAGAAGGCGCGCCGCCTCGCTGAGATCGTCGAGCGAGCCTGGGCGCGTATGCCGTACCGGATCGAAACGCGAGAGCACTCTGCGCAAGACATCAACCGGATCGGTAGCTTCCTGACACAGCGCCACAGCGATACCATCGGGAAAGACGCGGTCGGCCCGCAGTTTCTCGGCTGCCTTCGCGGCAAGCGCTGTCTTGCCAATGCCACCCATGCCACGCAACGCGGTGATGCCAATCGTTCCACCCTGCCTGAGCCGCGCGACGAGCCGGTCGAACTCAGCCTCTCGATCAACAAAGCGCTCTGGCTGAGGCAGTAACGCCTCGTCAAACGGCGGCGCATATGTGCGCTTATCGAATTGCTGTGCGCTCGCCTGGAACGCCTGAGCTTGACCTGCTTGCGCCCGGAGCAGCGCGTTCAGTGCTTCAGGCGTCAGATTGAACGCGGGTGACGCCTCCTCAGCAGTGGCGATCTTCGGTCGCTCCTGACTGCTCTCGGCGCTATCACTGACGACTGGCAAACCCGTGGAAAGTATCTTCTCGAGCGATCTGCCCTGGTCACTTTCCAGGGCTGTGGTAAGAAATTGCTTGATGAATGATCGGAGTTCTTTGTCCTCGCGAAGGTGCGCGGTCAGATCGTTGAGCTGGCTGGAATCGTTGTGGGAGTCCTGGCGGCCAGGCATACCTCGCCCCTTTCGCAGAGCACAGCGCCCATGAGCACAGCCATTGAGCGCCCAACAGCGGAAACACCCTACACCTGCCTATGCTAGGCAGCCAACAGCGCGCGGTTGCGTGGCCCGGTCGTACTCTCCCGGTCGTACTCTCCCGGTCGTACTCTCCCGGTCGTACTCTCCCCGGCCCCGCTCATGCGCTTTCAAGCTCATCCATTTCATCCATGTGTTCGATTGCCCTGAGAATGAGTTGCATCTGGGTCGAGATATCCCCTTGCAGCAGTTCTGCGCACAATCGATCATACTCTACGCGCCAATGCGCTTGCATGAGCAGCAGGTAGAAGAGGCAGATATACTCTGAGGGGGCGCTATGCATGGGCGTCATCAGCGCCATGCCATTGATCAGCCGCTTGATCTGCCGTGGCGTGCGGTGAGTATATTTCAACACCTTGCTGCGGTAATCTGTGATCTTCTGCCCTATCTCCTCAAACACGGGCGTGAGCTGCGCCGCTGTGATGTAGTCCGCCAGCAGACGCTCCAACTGCTCGTCGCGCGACTGGAACAGGGGAAACTCGACCTGCACCAGCTTCTGCAGGTACCGCAGGCCATCTGGAACCAGGCCATCATATTCGCGCGAAATACTCTTCGCGACGACGTCTGGATCAAAGCCAAGTACAAAAATGCACCGCTTGTTCTCGAAGAACAGCTTCATGGCTTCTAATATCGGCGCGATCTCCGTTGGGGCGCACCGATCGAGATCGTCGATGAAGATCACCAGCACGACCTGCGCGTTGCCTTTGCCCTTCGACCAGTAGCGAAGAAACGCCTCGAAGTTTTCTTGAAACGTGTTACGGAACTCGGCTCGGACATCCATTTTGTTAGAGAGTTGCGTGCCCATGTTATTGCGCCCACGAATGAACGAGGCGAAGTTCGCCCCCTGGGCGATGACCCGTCTGAGCATGACGGGACCAGTGTACCAACGCGGATCTCGCCAGGGGATATGCGCAAACACTGCGCTCATGAAGGCTTTTTGCACATCACGCTTGCGATGGCGCCAGGGATTGAACCAGATGGGATAGATCGTCCACTGCGCTGCGCTGCCCTTGCTTTTCGGCGGAAAGCGCTTGTCCGTCAGGCGCTGCTCGATCAGCTTCATGAGGGTGGTCTTGCCAACGCCCCAGCGACCCTCAAAGGCAATCGCAAATGGCGCCTGTTCCACCGAGCGCATAATGGTCTTCGCAACGCTCGTCGCAAGCTCATGGTAGCCAAGTGGATCGCTGGGCGCCTCCAGCCAGGTATCGCTGATGAGAACAGACCCACTTCCCGGATCCTCCTCCACCAGCGGGCGCGCTTTGCCAGGGATCAGGGCCACTATGAGCCTGACCGTGATTGTTACCCAGATGACCAGCGCGACAATGAGCGCAGCCCCTGCGATCAACGCCACCTGTGGCGACGCGATGTACTCTGCGAGGAATCCAGGCCGAAGAACAGTCGCCAGCGTTGAAGGGATGTCTGTCCACCAGCGCGCGCCCGACTCTGCCAGAGAGTGAAGCGTCAAGATCACTGAGACAAGATAGGCGAGGATTGCGAGCCAGACCAGAGTGAACAGGAGATCCCTTGTGGTTTTGAGCAGGCGCATCACAAACCCTCCAGCAAGGCGCCCCTCGCGCTGAGTATTCTGGGGCGTCATGCGCATCTTTCGATCAAGCTCAGGTCTATTCGCGGCGCCACTGTGGATGGTTCTGGTCTGCGGAGCATAGTGAGGATATAGTGAGAGTATGCCAGAACACACGCTGTAAAGCAATCACCCGCGCGCAAGTCATACCGAATCTGATGTGGGTGCTGTCGTTGCGTCAGCCCCTCACCCCCAGCCCCTCACCCAGAGGGCGAGGGGAGCCGAGTTTCCGTCGCCCTCTGGGGGAAGGCTGCTCGCGCTACCGCTGCGCCGCGTCGCCGCCGATGGCGCGCAAGCCAGCCAGCGCCTCGGCGACGTGCTTGTCGATGTTGAGCTGCGAGTTGAACACGTGGCGGATGATGCCCTGCTTGTCGATGACATATGTGACGCGCCCTGGCAGCATGCCGAGCGTGGCCGGCACGTTGAACAGCTTGCGCACGGCGCCTCGCGCGTCGCTCAGCAGCGGAAACGGCAGGCGATGCTGCGCGGCGAACCCTTTGTGTGACGCCTCTGAGTCGCTGCTGATGCCCAGCACCTCGGCATCCAGGTCGCTGATGACCGCATAATTGTCGCGGAAGGAGCACGCTTCGGCGGTGCAGCCGGCGGTGTTGTCTTTGGGATAGAAGTAGAGGACGACATCCTTCTTCCTCCGGAAGTCACTCAGGCGCACGATCTCGCCTGCGGCGTTGGGCAACGCGAAGTCGGGCGCGAGGTCGCCCACGCCGGGATGTCGCTGGGTCTGGGGTTGATCGCTCATCGCAGTAGACTCTTGTACCTTTCTGGCGCCACGTGACGCCACAGCAGCAGCAGGCCATCCGCGCTAGCCCGCACGCGCAATCACACATACTGAAATACCGCACAAGGATACACGCGGCCCGTTCACACCGCGCGCTGTGCGCTGGCTGTCATGGATATTGTAGCAGTTGGCTGGCGGCTGAAGCCGCGCCTATGGGCCTGGCGGCCGCAACGCCTGCCTGCGCAGGCTGGGAACCGGGCGGCGCGTGAACTCGCACAGGCGTGATTCAACCGCCAGCCCGCTTCTGGCTTTGCGAGCGAAATCGCTTGACGCCGCTGCTATGCTGTGAATAATCTCACGCAGCTAGCTGGCTATCGCGGACGGAGCGCGGTTGGGGAAGGGGTGGAGTATGATGCGGAGAAGTGGCGGCGGGTTCACAGTCTGGGCCAGCAAGCTCGTGCGCTCGCGCCTGTTCGTCGCCGCCAACACGGTCCTTCTGGCGGCGCTGGTTGTGCTGGTGGGCTTCCGCGTCGCGCCACTCATCCAGGCGACGCTGGCGCAGGCGTCGTCGGCGCCGTCCTCCATCAGCATCACCGGGCCGGGCGTCGCCACGAACGCCAGCATCACCGCCTACATCCTCGGCGATGTCACCGCGCCCGGCGTCTATACGCTGGCTGAGGGCGCGCGCGTGCAGGCGCTGGTGGCGGCGGCGGGTGGCGCGCTCGACGACGCCGACCTGACGCGCGTAGACCTGGCCGCGCCTGTGGTCGATGGGCAAGAGATTTACGTGCCGCGCGTCGGCGAGACGATTCCACTCACGCTCGGCGGCAAGATCGACATCAACATCGCCAGCGCCGACGACCTGCACCGCGCGCTCGGCCTGGAACTCGCCACCGCCAACCGCATCGTCGCCTATCGCGTCGCCCACGGCCCTTTCACCGCCGTCAGCCAGCTCTTGCTCGTGCCGATCAGCCGCGCCACCTATGACAAGCTCAAAGACGTGGTGACGGTGTGAGGCGCCGGGGCGCAGCGCTCAGTTGCGGCCCGGCGCGTCGTCCTCGTCGAAGTCGTCGTCCTCGTCATCGGCGGCGCTCACCAGTTCATCCTGGTCGGCGTGGAACTCATCGCTGAAGAAGCCGACCTCGGACCCCTGATACACATTCACCAGCAGGTCTTCGCGCGGCACATCGGCGGAGAGCACCAGATCTTCATCCACCCGCTCGATCAGCCGGGCGATCTCCTCGCGCGCCATCGGCTTCTCCAGGATCAGGGTGCAGCGCACGTCCGCCAGCGTGAAATGCAGGTCAACGGTGGCGATACGCTCACCCTCGCGCATGACATGGTAGCCCTCGGATGAGGCTGTGCGGAAGTGGCGGTCGAACCGCAGATTCTCCATATCATCCATCACTCAATCTCCCACAGCGTATGGCTGGCGTCTACGCCCCGCGTCGCGCAGCCAGGCGTCGCGTCGGCGCCTGGCGTCCCCGCATGCTACCACACCACATCAGCGTGGCGCGTGGAGCGGCGCACGCCATCGCCAGGCCATTTCGCTCGCCGGGGCGCGGCGGTTGGCCCTTGCCCGCTAGCCGTCCACGGCGTACCATGCCAGAGAGAGAACACGCCGATGACGACCGCCGAGAGGGGGAGCGAGACGATGACCACCACACAGCCAGCCATCGGGCCAGCCGCCAGGGGAGAACTGCGTGTCGTGCGCGGAGCCTGCCCGCACGATTGCCCTGATACGTGCGCCACCGTCACCGAGGTGCGCGATGGCCGCGCGGTCAGCTTCAGCGGCGCCAGCGACCACCCCATCACGCAGGGCTGGCTCTGCGCCAAGGTGCGCCCCTATCTGGAGCGCGTCTACCATCCTGATCGACTGCTCACGCCACTGCGCCGGGTCGGCCCCAAAGGCGCCGAGGCGCAGTGGCGCCCCATCAGTTGGGATGCGGCCATCGACGAGATCACCGACCGCTGGAAGACGATCATCGCGGAGCACGGCGCGGCGGCCATCCTGCCCTACTCGTACAGCGGCACGCTCGGCCTGCTCCAACTTGCCGTCTGCGACGAACGCCTGTGGAATCGTATGGGTGCGAGCGGTCTCAATAGCGAAGCGATCTGCGGCGCCGCCGCCGAGCGCGCCGTATCCGCAACCATCGGCGCGCGCTGGGCGCCCGACATGCGCGATCTCTCCGCGAGCAAGCTGATCGTCATCTGGGGCCATAATCCCGCCAGCACTGGCCCGCACTATATGCCGTTCCTGCGCGAGGCGCAGCGTAATGGCTCGTATGTTGTCGTGGTGGACCCCCGCCGCACTCTCACCGCGAAGTCCGCCAATCAGCACATTCAGCCACTCCCCGCGACCGATGCGGCGCTGGCCCTCGGCCTGATGCAGGTGATCTTTTCGGAAGGGCTGCACGACGAAGCCTGGCTCGAAGCGCACAGCGTTGGCTGGCGCGACCTGCGCGACCGCGCGGCGAACTATCCGCCAGAGCGCGTCGCGGCGATCACGGGCGTCGCGGCGGAGACGATCATCGCGCTGGGGCGGCGCATGGGTACAACCAAACCGGCGCTGCTCAAATTCGCCGATGGTGTGCAGCGCCACGGCAACGGCGGTCAGACGGCGCGCGCGCTCGTCTGCCTCAGCGCCATCACCGGGCAGATCGGCCAGCGCGGCGGCGGCCTCGCCTACAGCACGAGCGGCTATGTCCGCTGGGACGCCGAGGCGGTGGGCCATGCCAACGCCTGTCCGCCGGAGCCGCGCGAGGTGAACATCAACCGGCTGGGCGCGGCGCTCAGCGGCGAGGTGGCCGACCCGCCGATCATGTCGCTCTACGTCTTCTGCGCCAATCCCGCCGCCTCGACCCCCAACACACGGCGTGTGCTCGAAGGTCTGCGCCGCGATGATCTCTTCACCGTCGTCCACGATCTCTTCATGACCGACAGCGCGCGTGAGGCCGACATCGTGTTGCCCGCAACCACGCAGCTCGAACACACCGATCTGCACAAAGCCTATGGCCAGACCTATCTGACCTACAACACACCAGCCATCGCGCCGCTGGGTGAGGCGAAGAGCAACTGGGATGTCATGCGCCTGCTGGCCGCTGGCATGGGCTACGACGAGCCATGGCTGCGCCAGGACGCCGACGAGGTGATCGCCGAGATACTGGACGCTACCGGCGCGACGAATCCGCTGCTGGCGGGTATCACGCTGGAGCGGCTGAAGGCGGAGAACGCGATTCCGCTGGCATTCGCCCCCGGCCAGGAGATTCCTTTCGCCGACCTGCGCTTCCCCACGCCATCGGGCAAAGTGGAGCTTCGCTGCGACCAGCTTGCCGCAGATGAGGGGATCGATCCGCTGCCCGATTACGCCCCGCCTGCCGAGTATGCGGGCTGGGCCGAGCGTCGCGCGGCGGGCGCCGATGACCGGCTGGCGCTGATTTCTGGCGCGTCGCACCACTTCGTTAGCAGCAGCATGGCGAATGTGCCGAGCCTGCTCAGGCGCGAGGGCGAACCGTTCATCGAGCTGAACCCCGACGATGCGCGGGCGCGTGGCGTGGCGCACGGTGATCTGGTCGAGGTGAGCAGCGCGCGTGGCTCGTGCCGCCTGCGCGCCGTGCTGACGAATACGACCCAGCGCGGCGTGGCTGTCTCGCCCAAGGGACACTGGCCGGGCCTCTCCGCTGATGGCCGCAACATCAACTGGACAACCTCTGATGCGCTGGCCGATCTCGCCGGGCAGAGCACCTTCCACAGCAATCTCGTGACGGTGCGTCCCGTCGCCTCCACCGCAGGCGCTTCTGCGGGCGCCCCCGCCGAGACCACTGCAACTGTTGGCGCGGCGCCGGTGTTTCACTCATAGGCGCGCGCATCGGCGCGTCGGTGGGCTGGCGGTCAGGCGCCAGCCCACGAGGGGAGCGAGGGAAGCGAGAACATCCACGTGAAAGCGCGGGACCTTGGGGCGCTGTTCGGGCTGGCCGCTCTGTGGGGTGGCGCATTCCTGTTCATTCGAGTGGCGGCGCCTGCGCTGGGGCCAGTCACACTGGCGGCGGCGCGGGTGGCGCTCGCGGGCGTGGCGCTGCTCGTGTTCATGGCCGTCACGCGCGCTGGCCTGGGGCTGCGGCGCCGCTGGAAGAGCTATCTGGTGATGGGCGCGCTGCAAGGCGCGATCCCCTATACCCTCATTGGCACTGCGGAGCTGCATCTCACCGCTGGCATGGCCGCCATCCTCAACGCGACCACGCCGCTTTTTGGCGCGCTTGTCGCCGCCGTCTGGCTGCGTGAACGGCTCACTGTCAGCAAAGGCGTGGGGGTGGCGATTGGTGTGCTGGGGGTGGCCGCGCTGACGGGCTGGAGCGCGCTGCCGCTGACGACGACAACACTGCTCGCGGTGAGCGCGTCACTCCTGGCGGCGTTCTCCTATGGGGTGGCAGGCTCCTTCGCCAGGCGCGCATTCGTCGGCGTGGCGCCGCTGGCCTCCGCCACCGGGCAACAACTCGGCGCGCTGGTGATTCTGGCGCCGTTCGCGCTGCCCATCGCCGCAGTGAGAGCGCCGTGGACGCATCTCTCGCTGGGCGTCGCCTGGGCGGTGGTCGCGCTGGCGATTGGCTGCACATCGGTGGCCTTCCTGCTCTACTTCTATCTCATCAAGAGCGTCGGGCCAGTGCCAACGCTCAGCGTCACGTTTCTGGTTCCTATTTTCGGCCTGTTCTGGAGCGCGCTGTTCCTCGGCGAGCGCGTCACGCCGGGAACCTTTGGCGGCATGGCGATCATCTTCGTCAGCGTCTTGCTGGTGATGGGCGCGCGCCTGCCACGCCGCTCACGGGCGTCACAGGTGTCGTCGGTGGAATCGGCACGCGCAGGCGACGCTGTGGAGTCTCTGCGATGACTGTGCTACCGAGACGACAACCCGCCGCAGCCATTGTGTGCGGCGCGGCCACTGCGCTGAAATCAGCGCGCCAGGAGGAGACGATGTCGAGTGATATGGCGCTCGCCGCCACGCTCGCAGACGACCTCGACAGCGGATTCGAGTGTCTGGCCCACGCCTGGGAGCAACGTCTCTACGCCTTCTCCCTGCGCATGACGGGCCGCCCGCGCGACGCCGAGGAGCTGGCCGAGGAGACGCTGGTGCACGCCTGGCGGGCGCTGGTGAGCTATTCGCCAGAGCGACGCCGGGCGCTGCGTCTGCGTCCGTGGCTCTTCCAGATCGCGGCCAACCTCGCGCGTAATCGCGCGCGTGACGCGCGCCGCGCCGAGACTGTCTCGCTGGATGGCGAGGCCGCAGTCGACGCCGACGATCTGAGCGCCACGCTCTTCGCCGAACGCCTCGCAGATGATGATCCACAGGGGAATCCGGAGGTGGCGCTGGAGCGCGAGCAGGGCCTCATCGAACTCACCGCGCTGCTGCTGACCCTGCCAGAGACGCAGCGTGTCGTGGTCATCCTGCGCCATATGGAGGGCATGGGCTACGCGGCCATCGCCGAAGCGACTGGCGAGCCAGTTGGCACCGTCAAATCACACGCCAGTCGTGGCGTGGCGCGCTTGCGTGGAGCGCTGGAGCGCGCGCGCGCCGCTGAGGCGCAGGAGGCAACGAGATGAATGACAAGCGATTGACCACGAGTGGTCTGACTCCTGCCCGTGAACTGCTCACCAGCCTGCGCGCGCTGGGCGAGGCGCGTGGCCCGACGTCCATCGCCGAGGGCGCGCTGATCCGCGTGGGGCTGGCCGACGCCTACATGGCCATCGAGACACCGCTGGGGCTGGCCTATGTCGCCTGGAATGAGCATGGCCTCTCCGCCGTCACCCGCGCGGAGTCTGCCGTGGACTTCGAGGAGTGGGCCTACAGCCTGCTGGAGCGACATGTCTACCACTCCACGACAACGCCGCAACAGCTCATGCAGGCGATGGCCGCCTGGCTCGCTGGCGACAGACGTGCGCCGCTCCGCTTCGATCTGCGCGAGCTGACGCCCTTTGCGCGCGAGGCGTTGCTCAAGGCGCGCGAGATTCCGTATGGCGAGGTGCGCCCGTATAGCTGGATCGCCCGCGAGATCGGGCGACCAGGCGCGGTGCGCGCGGTCGGCACGGCGATGGCGCGCAACCCCGTGCCGCTGTTCATCCCCTGCCATCGCGTCGTGCGCGCCGACGGCCACATCGGCGCCTACAGCATGGGCGGACCAGAGTCGAAGCGGCGCATCCTGAGCGCCGAGGGGCTGAATGTCGCCCACCTCGAGGCGCTGGCGGACTCAGGCATCCGCTATGTGACGACCGATAGCTCGGATAGCTACTGCTATCCCTCCTGCTATGCCGTCCAGCATATCGCGCCGCAGCATCTCGTCACCTTCGCCAGCGAGGCGCAGGCTCAGCGCGCGGGCTACATTCCCTGCAATGCTTGCCGCCCACCTGCGGCGCAACTGGCAAGCTGACACGCGGGCGGCGCGTCGGCGGCGCGTCAGTCGCCGAGGGGCCTGGGAGTGAAGAGGGTCGCTTCACAGATGCGTACCACGCAGGCGCCTACCTGGCGCATGTCGCTGGCGACCATCAGCAGCCGCTGGAGGGGCAGCGCGGTGAATGGCTCGGCCTTGATGTTGTGCTGTAGCCGCACGCGCATCGCATTGTAGAAAGCCTCGACCTCGGCGTCACGTTGTAACAGCGCGCGCGCCTGCGCCAGATCACGCGCCGCCGTCACCAGAAACACGCCACGCATCTGCTCGTAGACCATCGAGATCAGCGCATAGAGGATCTCAGGCGCGTCAGGGGTGACGTGGAGCAGCAGCGTCTCGCCAGCCCCACCCAGGGCGAGCGCATGCTCGGCGATGTGGTTCGAGCGGTCGGCGATGCGGCCATACTGGCCAACCGCATGCTCCAGTTCGACGATCCGGCGCAGATCGTCGCTCGCGGGCGCATAGTGTTGAATGATGGCGCGTACGCGGAGGTCGAGCGCGGTGGTCGCCTGTGTCACCCACGCGCGCGACTCCATGGCGAAGCGCGCTGAGTCTGGCTCCTGCGTAAAGAGGCCAGCGCAGGCATAGCGAAACATGTCACCGACGACAATGCCTACCTCGGTGGTATCGCTGGCAAGCCTGCCAATCGCGTCGGGAAGCTGCTCATTTGGCCCCACCGTTTGCGCCATTTCCTCGCCTCATCGCCAGTAGCGGGGCGTCGCAGAAGCGCCTGTGCGCCGCGCGCCACGTCAATTCTACAAGCATCCTGCGTGCCAGAACTGCCTGCTTTGTCTGTAGCTTTTACTACAGAGGGTTCGCTATCCAGATCACCCCGCTACTCGCGTGCGTCGTCAACACCCTTGTCGAGCGGCGTTTCGCGCGGGCGTCGCAGGTGATCCCACCCACGCGGGTCGAGCGGGCGCAGCGCGCCATCCGGTTCGCGCACACGCAGCCCCAGCGCTGGCGCCGTGATCTCGCCGATCACCGAGGCCACGCCTCCTGCCGCGCGCACGGCCTCCAGCGCCTCCGCCACGCCATCGGGGCGAACGGTGAAGAGCAGTTCGTAGTCGTCGCCGCTGCTCAGCGCGATGCGCAAGGGATCGCGGCCCAGCGCCTGGGCCAGCGCGCGAGTAGCCGCGTCCACTGGCAGCGCCGCCAGCTCGATGATCGCGCCGACGCCGCTACGTTCGCAGATGTGGCCCAGGTCGCCCGCGAGGCCATCGCTGATGTCGAGCATGGCGCTTACCTGCCCACAGGCGGCGAGCGCCATGCCCTCGCGCACACGTGGCTGCGGCGTCACCATCGCGCGGCGCGCCTCGCTCAGCGCCTCCGCAGGCAGGTCCGCCTCCTCTGGCGCGGCGGTAAAGGCCAGCAGCGCCATCACCGCCGCGCCCAATCGCCCCGTCACCAGCAGCCGATCACCGGGGCGCGCGCCCGACCGCGTCAGCATCCGCTCGCGTGTTACCCGCCCCAGCAGCGTGACATCGAGTGTGAGCGGCCCTGGCGTCGCGGCGACGTTGCCGCCCACCAGCGCCACGTTGAAACGCCGCGCCAGCGAGCGCATCCCCGCGTAGACGCCATCCAGGATGGTGACATCGAGGGTAGGTGAGGCGATCAGCGAGACGAGCGCCCAGAGGGGTTCGCCACCCATCGCGGCGATATCGCTCAGGTTCACCGCCAGCGCCTTGTGACCAATCTCCTCAGGTGTGGCGATGCTCGGCAGGAAGTGTGTACCCTCCACCTGCGCGTCGCAGGTCGCCAGCAGCAGATGCTCGGCGCCGAGGTCGAGCGCGGCCGCGTCGTCACCGACCCCCAGCGCGACATCTGCGCGCGACTCCAGACCGGCGGTGAGCCGGGCGATGAGCGGAAATTCGCCCAAATCTTCGAGTCGCATGGCATTGGCCTCGCCGCTGGTTCAAGCATCGCGGGCGTGCTGTTCGCGTTCGCTGGCCGCGTTCAAGCCGCCGACGCATGCTAGCACCTTCCGGGGCGACAGCGCAAGGGGCGTCCTGCGCCGTCAGCTAGCCTGGCATGCCTGCTAGTGGGCGTAGGTGAAGAGGTGATGCACGGTGAAGTTGTAGGCGGTGGCGATGATCAGCGCGATGGCCTGCGCCACCAGCGGCGGCAGCCCCAGCAGGTGGAAGAGGATCGTCGAGAGGATGAACGTCACCAGGACGCCGCTCAGGCTGGTGATGTGGAAGCGCAGGCAGCGCGCCAGCCACGAGCGTTCGTGACCGGCCAGATGGCTGAACGTGAAGTAATCATTGGGGATGAAGTTCACCATGATGGCGACTTCATAGGCCACGACATTCGCCGCTAGCCAGTACCATAGGACATTCGCCGAGCCGTAGTGGACGAAGATTGCCAGAATGACCAGGTTGACGACCGCCGCCGTGCCGCCGATGACCAGATACGACGCCAGCCGCTGCAAGAGTCCGGCGCGCCCGTGTGTGAGGGTGTCGGCGATGGCCAGCGCGCGATTGACCTGTGGCCAGCGCGTGTCGTAGTAGCTCTGTTCAGCGATGACGCCAGCCGAGGCGGAGGCATGGACTGCCGGGATGCGCAGCGTCGGCTCAATGCGCGCCACCTCGAGCCGCTGCTGTTCGTCGAGCGAGTTCCAGCGCTCCTCTTGCGTTATCTGATCCGCCATGCGTCTCCCCACGATGCGAGTCTGCGCGCCACACGCGCATCACATCCGCCTATCCGTCATGTCGCAGCCCCCACAGCGGGACGACACACCCACGCTACGCGCTTTAGCGTAGCGCACATGCCTCGCGCTTGCAAGCGACAGGCCCGTATGTATGCGCGGGGTGGGCGTATGATCGGGGCAGGATGCTCATCCTTTTTCGGGCGTTTTCTCTCGAAGGCGCCTCAAAGGCCAGGGAACGCTACTGAGCGAGAGCGACGGCGAGAGCGGAGGGATAGGGGGTGTGCCAGTACTCAGCCCCAGTGCGTGTATCGAGCGCATAGAGCGTACCCCGCCCACGCCCATCGATGCGCGCCAGATAGACAACGCCAGCGAGGACAGCCGGTTGACGAAAAGTCACGCTGGGGCCACTTCCCAGGGGCTGGCGCCAGAGGACTGCCCCATCCTCGCTGTTGATCGCATAGGATCCATCGGCATTGATGTAGAGGACGTTCTGTGCAATGGTGGCTGAGTAGTGCCCAGGGGCGCCAAACTGGTGGCGCCAGCGTAGCGCGCCGCTGTTTTTATCGAGCGCATAGAGAGACCGATCACCTGAGCTAACATAGACGCTCTCGTTATGGACCACCGCTCCAATGTAGTGGCTCATGGGATATCGCCAGGTTTCCAGACCTGTCTCGACATCCAGGGCGCAGCAATAGCTCCTCTCTGGGTAACCAACGGAGCCTCCCGTGCCTGCATAGAGCAGGCGACCGGAGACGACTGGCGGTCCGCTCAAAACGCTCTGGTCATCGGGCGGATAGAGCCAGCGGATCTGGCCGTCCTGGGCGTTGATGGCATAGATACCCATTTGAGTTGTGGCATAGAGCGTATCGTCACTGAGCGCATGGAGCGATAGCGTTCCCTCCTCACGTGTATCAATGCCTATACGCCAGAGGACTGCTCCATCCTGCTCGTTCAAGACATAGGTTCCGCTATACACGATGCCATCGCTCACCAGCGGGACAGCGAAATCGACAAACAGCATGGAGCTCACACGGCCATCGGTCGGGGTACGCCAGCGCAGCGATCCATCGTCGGCGCTGAACGCGCAGGTATACGCGCCATAGGCGGACATAGTGACATAGACAACGCCATTGACGACCCGCGGCGTTGCAAACGTCATCCGCAGCGGCGGCGGGTAGCTCGCCCCAGGATGATAAATCCGCTCCCTGGTCGGCTTGGTCAGCGTGACCTGTTGGCTCCAGCGCGTCGTGCCATCTTCGGCATGGACGGCATAGAGGCAGTCTGGGGTAGTAAGGTAGAGCGACTGGCGCTCTCGCAGCGGAGCGACCATCGTCACGACAGGAACCGGCAGCGGAGCCTGGTCCTGGCTCAGGGTTACCTCATCCCAGGAAGGTATTGAATGCTGGCGCATAGCCGAGGCCTCCTCTTCCGAAAGGATACTGCGTCGCCTGCACGCTTGCCACGCTACGCGCTGCTCTTCGCGCCCTCACCCCCAGCCCAAAAGGATCCGCTATCGCAGGAGCCGCTCGCAAGGGCGAGATGCGGCGATGGCGCGCCTGGCGCCGTCGGCCAGCGCGCGTCGAATCAGCCCCACGCGAGCGCGATGGCTGGGCCAATCAGCTTGTTGGGCAGGTCTTCCAGCTCCTGCGTGAGGGGATAGTCGTCAGGCGACCACAGCTCGAACGCGAGGGCGATGCAGCGCATGCGGTCGAGTTCATCCACCAGCTCGTCATCGTCGTCGTCAGGCGCGGCGCGCGCCGCGCCTGCGTCGTGGGTTTCCCACCAGCCCGGCGCCAACACCACCCGCGCGAAGTCCTGCGCGGTGGTCCCCGCTGGCAGCAGATCGGCGAAACGCTCAGGGCGCCCACGCAGCGCCTCCACATCGCCGACGGCCTCGGCGCCCCCACCGACGCCACTCGGCGCGCGTGGGACGGAATCTTCATCCTCGGCGATCTCGGCGCCGTCGAAGGCGGTTGGATCGCTGCAATAGCGGTCGATCTCGGCGCCAGCGCGCGTGACACGGTAGCCAGAGACGACCTCGCCATATTGATAGACCGTGAAGATGGTCGCGCCATCCAGCGCCCGCGAGAGTTCGACATCCAGCCCTTCGGTGCGCTGGCCAAGCTCTAGCAGCGGCGTCCAGGCGGCGGGACTGTGTGGGCGCAGCAGCAGGTAGCGATAGGCGTCGCCCAGCGCAGGATCATCCGCGACGCGCGCCAGCACTGCGGTGTACGATCCCTCGACCCGCAGCGTTTGCGGGCGCTCCTCGCGTGCGAAGACGCCGTCGAGCGCCGCCTCGATCTGCTCTGGCGAGCGCTCCTGGATGTGAAGAATGGTGGTGGCTATACTCATACGCGCATTGTAGGCGCCTCGCGCGTCTTGCCGCAACCCTCCGCCGCTGCTCTGCGTCCTATTCACTATGGGTTTGGAATACGGGTCGCTCGGCTGGCTCAGGTTCACAGACGCCGAGCGGCGCCTGCGGGCTATGCGCGTTGACAGCGCAATGCTGGCGGCGCTAAGCTGGAGCATGCTCACCCCGCGCGGATACTGCGCGGAAACATCAACGTGGGCGCCCCAGGGTGATGATCGAACGCGCTGTCTAGAAAGCTCAGGCAAGTATGCGAGTATCCCCCCGGAAGTCGGACCGACGACGCGCGCACACGACGACACAGACAGCCACGCGCGCGCAACGGACAACGCAGGAGGAAGCGGATACGGCGAAGCCCTACTACCTCATCGAAGGCGGCGTGCCGCTGCGTGGCGAGGTGGCGCTGAGTGGGGCGAAGAACGCCGCCACCAAGCTGATGGTCGCCTCGCTGCTCACTGAGGATCAGTGTGTCATCCGCAACGCGCCGTTGCAGCTTGGCGATCTCATGATTACCGAGAACGTCGTCAGGGCGCTGGGGGCCGAGGTCACGCGCAGCGAGGAGCATGTCGCGATCATCCAGACGCGCGCCATCACCAGCGCCGCCGTGCCGGTCGCGCTGGGGCGCCAGAATCGACTGGCGGTGCTGACCGCCGGGCCGCTGCTGCACCGCATGGGCGAGGCGATCATCCCGGAGCCGGGCGGCGACCGCATTGGCCCACGCCCGATCAACTTCCATATCGATGGCCTCCAGCGTATGGGCGCCATTCTGGAGGCGCGCGGCGGCCTGTACTATTTCCATACGTCAGGGGGGCTGCGCGGCGCGACGATCGATCTGCCGTTCCCCAGCGTCATGGCGACCGAGACGTTGATCATCGCCGCGACGCTGGCGCGCGGTGTCACGACGATTCAGAACGCGGCCATCGAGCCGGAGATCATTGACCTGATTAAGTTCCTGCAGAAGATGGGCGCCATCATCGAGCAGCGCGTTGACCGCAAGATCGTCATCGAAGGCGTCGAGCGGCTGCATGGCGCGGAACATTGCGTCATCGCCGACCGCAACGAGGCGGTCTCGCTGGCCATCGCGGCGTATCTGACGCATGGCGACATCCGTGTGCTGGGCGCTGACCAGGGCGTGCTGCTAACCTTCCTCAACACGCTCTATCGCGTCGGCCTGGATTTCGCGGTCGAGGACAACGGCATCCGCTTCTTCGGCGGCGACGGGCCGATCAAGCCCATCGCGCTGGAGACCGACGTGCATCCCGGCTTCATGACCGACTGGCAGCAGCCATTCACCGTGCTGCTGACCCAGGCGCAGGGCATGTCGGTCATCCACGAGACGATCTTCGATGACCGATTCGCCTACACGCTCGATCTCAATCGCATGGACGCCGATACGGGCCTCTACTCGAAATGCCTGGGGGAACTCAACTGCCGCTTCCGCGAGCGCAATTTCAACCATAGCTGCGTGATTCGCGGACCGACGCCGCTGCGCGCTACCGAGCTGACGATGCCCGATGTGCGCGCGGGCGCCTCATACATCCTGGCGGCGCTCTGCGCGCAGGGAACCTCGCGTGTGCATGGCATCGAGCATATCGAGCGCGGCTACGAAAACCTCGATGCCAAGCTGCGCAGCCTGGGCGCCCACATCACCCGCGTCCCCGAACGCGCCGCGCCGTAGCGCAGCCGCTGGCGGTTGGTGGTCGAGCGAGTTAGCGTGGCAGGAACGGAATCGGTTGTTTGAGCGCGCCGAGAATGCCGCCGGCGATGCCGAGGATGACCCCCAGCCAGAAGATGACTTCGCCCACTCGCAGGATACTGCGGCGGCCAGTGCGCGCGTAGGTGGCGAAGAAAAAGCTGGAGATCGCTTGCAACCCCAGCCCCGGCGCCAGGTAGAGCGGCTCCTTCAGATAGCTGATGAGCGCGAGCGCAACACCCACAACCGCCAGCGCCCAGGATATCCAGATCTGGCCAGTGGTGGCCGCGTCGCCGCCGCGCTTGATCTCCTGCACCTGGTCACGAATCTCGCGCACATCTTCTGTGCCGTTCCACTGCGCGATCTGCGCGATGGTGGGGATGAGCGAGGCGCGGGTGAGGCCGCCCGTCGGCGCCATCTCGCCGCTCTGCAGCAAGGTGATGAACGTGCGCAATGTCGCGTCGGAGAGGCCGCCCAGCACGGCGGCGCTGCGTCCGAAGGCGATATGCCCCGTCTGGCGGGTTTGCGCGTCGTAGTGGTCGTAGTAGCCACGTGGCGCTCCGATGGGGGTCGCGTCGAACATGTCGAGTGCGCCACGCAGGTAGACCTTGACGACACGGGCGACCTTCGCCTCTTCCCAGGGGATCGCCTGCCAGTGGGTATCTCCATCCTCTGCGCGGCGGCGCTGGAGCGCCAGCCAGGCCGCTGGCGCGCGTAGCTCGCGGATGTGAGCGATGACGTACTGCGCGCCGCCTGCCCGCAAGTGTGGCTCACGTGTGTAGACGTTGGCGAACATGCGCGCGAGCAGGCCAGGCAGGTCGCCGAGGGGCAGGTCCTGCTCGCTGGCCGGGGTATCGGGCCTGGCGTCGATGGGTATCACCGCTGGCAGCGCGACCTGATAGAGCGTACGCTCGCCAATTGTGCGCGTCTGCGCCCAGAAGGCGGAGGTATCCGCGTCGCCCGGCCCGCTTCCGGCGTTTCCCAATGGAGTGTCGGGCGCGACGACGATGTAGAGGCTGACACCCGCGACCCGCCACCCCTCATCTGGAACCTTCTTCAGCCGCTCCAGCACGGTCTCGCGGACACGCGCGGCTTCGGGGGTGTCGTCCAGAAGATCGCCCGCCAGTCGATCTGCGCCCTGCTCAGCCTCGGCGACACGCAGCGCCTGTGTGGGGGCGGCGTCGTCAGTGGCGCTCACAGATCGCCTCCGACGCTGCCATTGGGCGCGTAGAGTTTGCCGCAACTGGCGCACTGGCGCAGGTCGCGACCACGCGCGTCTCGCACGGGCAGGTAATCCTCGGCGTGGCAGCGGGGGCAGACCTCGGAGGCCGCAGGGAAGTAGCTGGCTGCGCGCGACTCCGCGATGGGCAGCGCGTCATCGGCGTCTTGCTCGCCGCCCTGGTCGCTCTGCTGGCCGTTCTTGTCGTCGTCGCGCTGATCGTTGTTCGCCATGGATACGCCTCCTGTGGCTGGCGCGCCCGCTGTGGGCGCAGTGGCCGCTTGTGACACGACGACGTCAGCGGGGAGCGCATCCGCGTCGCCGCCCGCCAGTGAGACGGGCGCGCCGTAGTAGACGAATGCGGCCCAGTACATCGGATGCTCAGGCCCACGGGACAAAAGGTCGCGCATGTTTGCTGTCTGGGCGGCGGTCCGCATCCAGTCCAGTGCGCTCATCTGGCGAGTGGCGCCCGCAAGCTCGGGTTGTCGTGTCAGATCCTGCGCGATGGCCTCGCGCGCTGGCGTGGCGTGTGGCTGCCCCGGAACGACCTCCTCGACGCTCCATACTTCGCGCAGGCTGGCGCCTGTCTCGGCGGGAGCGGCCACGTCATCGCCGACCCCGCGTAGCTCGCGCGCGGCGGCGCGCAGCGCGGCGTCGGGCGCGACCCCATCGCGATACGCGCGACTGGCGAAGCTCTCCATGAAGTGGGCGGTGGCCAGATCGTTGACTGACCAGAGCGTGCCGACGACAGCGGGTGTCCCGGCGGCGAGCAGCGCGCCGAAGAGGCCAATCGCCTCCTCACTCTGATTCTGCACATCGCTCTGCCCCGACTGGCAGGCTGAGAGCACGATCAGGCGCAGGCGCTCCAGATTGACCTGGAGCAGATCGCGCAGATAGAGGTGGGCGCGGTACGCGACCAGCAGTGCAGACTCATCAGGGTTCGCGCTATCGAAGCGGGCATGCAGCGAGAGATGGGCGAGATCAGCGTCGCGCATGCCCGCGTCCACCGCCGTCCAGGTCGCTGCGTCGTTGACCTCGAGGTCCACCGCGAAGGGCGGGATACGCGCGCCAGCCAGCGCGGCGACACGCTGCGCCTCCCACTCGGCGAAGCGCAGGTAGTAGGCGGAGCCAGGCGTCCACGGCTCATTTTTGCCTGTGAGTTGCGGATTGCCGACGACCAGGGCGCGCCGCGCTGGCCCGGCTTGCGCCTGCCTGCGCGCCTTCGCGCGCGCTGCCAGCAGCGTCAGGCCGCTGGGCGCATAGGTGAAGGCGACATCGTCGCAGGCATAGCGCCGACCACCCGGCGCGCTGGCTGGCTCACCCAGGAGCGGCGCGTAACTCGCGGCATGCAGCGGCATGACTGAGAGGAAGCCGCCCGCGACGAGCACGGCGCGATGGCAGCCGAGCTGGCGCACAACCTGTGTTACCACGCGCATGAGGTCGTCGCCCAGTTGCGGCAGCAGCGCATCGAGCGCCTGGTCGAGCGGCGTCTCGCCCCAGCCCAGCGCGGCGGGCAGGTAGCCACAGCGGTTGATCTCTGCCTCGTTGGGCTGGACGGCGAGGGCGAAGATCGCGTCGCTGGTGAGTTTGCCGAGCCAGCGCATCACTGGCTCGCCAGATGGGCCGGTCGCCAGCAGCAGTGTGCCAACCTCCAGTGGCATCAGGTAGACCAGCGCCTCGCCTGCGCCCAGCCCACGCGCCAATGTAGAGAGCGAGACATCCGGCTCGGGTAGGAAATCTTTGCCCTGGGCCTGCTGCCGCTCCCGGATCTCTCTGACCACCTGCTTGAGGCGCTCGTCGGCGGCGCGCGCCTCATCCGCCAGCGCCAGCGGGTCGCCCAGTTGGCGGCTCTGCGCCTCGATATCTTGCGCCGCCACGACGGCCTGCGTATAGCGCTTCTGGTCATCCTGCGAGAGCTGGGCGAGATCGGCGTTGCGGCGGCCTGACGCCTCGGCCAGCCCACGAGCGCGCCCCTCCTCCAGCAGCGCGATGGCTTGTGCGAGCCGATCGCGTTGCGTCGCAGGCTGCGGAGCGGCGGCGCCACGCAGCGCGATGATGGTGGCGGCGAGTGTGAAGACACGCGCATTCTGCGCCCACTCCTTCTGCCGGAATGAGACCAGCGCCTCGCGAAGCGCCAGATCGCGCGCAGCCTGTAGCGCCGACGAGATCGCCGCCCAGGCGCGGTCGAACGCCTCCGCCCTCGCATCTCCCGCGCTCTCAGGCGCGAGCGCGCGCTGGAGCAGCGCGTTCGCCAATACACGCGCCTGCTGCCGATGCTCATCTGGCTGGACTGCATGCGGATAGACATCGCAAGCGGCCTGTCGTAGGAGCCAACGGCGGCATCGAGCAACGCCAGCCCCGCTGCGCCTCCCCGCCGTCCCGCCCGCTCTTGGAGCGCGGCCCCCTTGTTGTTCTGGGTCGCAGCCCACTGGAGCGGAGCGACATCTGGCGGCGATCGAGCAGGGCGCGGCCGTAGGCGTCCGCCGCCGCCTCGAGCAACGCCAGCCCCGCTGTCCCAGCCGTCCGCCCGCCTGGGTCGAGAGCGTATTCCCCAGCCCTAACTGCACGCGTGCGTAGGTGGGCGCATCGGCGGTGGGATCGAGCGCCGCCAGCACCGCCCGGTAGGCGTCCGCCGCCGCGCTCAGCAACGCCAGCCCCGCTGTCCCCGCCGTCCGCTGCGCCTGGGTCGAGAGCGTATTCCCCAGCCCTAACTGCACGCGTGCGTAGGTGGGCGCATCGGCGGTGGGATCGAGCGCCGCCAGCGCCGCCCGGTAGGCGTCCGCCGCCGCGCTCAGCAACGCCAGCCCCGCTGTCCCCGCCGTCCGCTCCGCCTGGGTCAAGAGCGTATTCCCCAGCCCTAACTGCACGCCTGCGTAGGTGGGCGCATCGGCGGTGGATCGAGCGCCGCCAGCACCGCCCGGTAGGCGTCCGCCGCCGCGCTCAGCAACGCCAGCCCCGCTGTCCCCGCCGTCCGCTCCGCCTGGATCAAGAGCGTATTCCCCAGCCCTAACTGCACGCCTGCGTAGGTGGGCGCATCGGCGGTGGGATCGAGCGCCGCCAGCGCCGCCCGGTAGGCGTCCGCCGCCGCGCTCGAGCAACGCCAGCCCCGCTGGTCCCCGCCGTCCGCTGCGCCTGGGTCAAGAGCGTATTCCCCAGCCCTAACTGCACGCCTGCGTAGAGTGGGCGCATCGGCGGTGGGATCGAGCGCCGCCAGCGCCGCCCGGTAGGCAGTCCGCCGCCGCGCTCGAGCGACGCCAGCCCCGCTGTGCCTCCGACCGTCCGCTGCGCTCTGGGTCGAGCGCGTATTCCCCTGTAGCTCTGACTGCATGGCCTGCGTAGAGTGGAGCGACATCGGCGGTGGGATCGAGCGCAGCCGGCGCCGGTCGTAGCAGTCCGCCGCCGCGCTCGAGCGACGCCAGCCCCGCGGTCCCCGATACCGTCTGCTGAGCGCCTGGGTCAAGAGCGTATGCCCCAGCGTGGCTAGCACTGCTGGGCGTAGTTGTGACGTTAGCGCATGCCGCTGTTCATCCAGCGCCAGAATCTGGCGACACAGCGCCTCAGCGCGGGCAGGTTCGCGGTCGGCGTCAACCCCGGAAAGCTCGCGAAGAAGCGCGTTCGTCTCCGCATCAGGCGTCAACCGCGCATCAGGTTGCTGCTGGGCGGTCACGCAGCAACGCATCGTAGGCGGCGTCAATGTCGTTCTGGGCGCGGGCGGCGCGCAGCAGACGCTGGTGGTCGGCGATGATTCGGCGTGCGCCATCTGCCTGCTGCGCCTGCGCAAGCATCGCCAGCACAGCCTCGGCCTCGTCGGTCAGCAGCGCGTCGGCGTGGGACTTGAGGTAGGCGCGCGAGGAATTCCAGTCGGGAGTATCGATCCATGCCTCTAGCGCCTCGATTAGCGCACGCAGACCAGTTGGGAGTGCGAGACTCTCATCGTCATCCTGCGTCGGCGCCACACTGCGCCTGTCGCGGCGCCCGAATAGCCTGTCAAACCAGTTCGCCATGCCCACTACCGCCTTCCACGCGCAACACATCTCTGCGAGCCAGGCGATTACCATGCCAGTCACGCTACGCCAGCGAGCGAGCATGGCGCCTGTCGCCATAGTATACGCTGAAGACGAGCGAGCGGTTGCGCCAGTGGCGCTATGGGTCGTTGCAGTGTCCAGCGATTCTCGCTACAGCGTTCTACAGCATTTTCATGAGGTTCAGCCTCCGGCAGCCACTGCCCGCTCACAGGCGTCTCCACATCGTAGTAGAATGAGGCAGCGAAGAGGAGCTACGTTCACAGCGACGAGGAGAGAGCCGATGCCATTTCCCAAGATTCCCAAGATTCCTGATTTTCGCAAGTTGCAGCCGCGCTTCGGCGATCTCGTACGCGACCACCGCACGCTGCAAGGGCTGAGCATCGAAGACATCGCAGCAGAAGCCGCGATCGCGCCCGCCGCGCTGAGCGAGATCGAAGCTGGGACACGCCCGGCGCCACCACAAAAGGTGGTGAAAGCTTTGGCGAGCGCGCTGAACCTGAGTGGCGAAGACAAGGACGACTTCTTCGACGCCGCCGAGCTAGACTCGCACACGATGAATGCGCTCTTTGGCCCTGGTGGCTTGTTCGGAATCGCGGAGCCAGCAGCGGAGAAGCAAATTCCTCCGGCGTCGATCTTCGTCTTTCTCATCGCCGACATTCGCGGCTACACCAGCTATACCGAGCGCGAGGGCGACGAGGCGGCGGCGCAGTTGGCGCAGGGCTTCGCCGCGATAGCGCGCGCCGTGATCGAGCAGTGGCGTGGGCGACTGGTCGAGATACGCGGCGACGAGGCGCTGGGCGCCTTCGCATCGGCGCGGCAGGCGGTGCAGGCGGCGGCTGAGTTGCAGGATCGCTATGCCGCCTATGCGCGCGAGCGGCCAGGGCTACCATCGGGCATCGGCATTGGACTGGATGTCGGCGAGGCGGTTCCGGTGGATGATGGCTATCGCGGCGTGGCGCTGAATCGCGCGGCGCGGCTGTGCAGCCTGGCCGCCCCTGGCGAGACGCTGGTGTCGCCGGGCATCGTCTACGTCGCGCCGCACGTCAAAGGGGTGCGCTTCGTGGCGCGCGGCCAGGAATATCTCAAGGGCTTCCCAGAGCCGGTGACGGTTCTGCTGGCCGCGCCCGCCGAGGTGGTAGACGCCGAAGCCATCGTGGACGACGACGACGGCACGGATGACGCCGATGATGGTTCCGCGCAGGGCTAATCGCGAGCCAGACGTAGTCTTGCGCCAACTCTCACCCTCGGCCCCTCTCCCACAGGGCGAGGGATGAGGTAAGGGTTCAATCGCCCGCCTGCGTCGCTCACCAGCTCTGGAGAAACGCGCTGCCTGCGCGGCGGCCTATGCCGCCTATGCTATACTCCAGTACACCCCTGCGCTCAGCTTGCGGTTGCGGCGCCATCTGTGGCGCTCATGGCTGGCGCGCAGGGGAGCAAGGCAAGGAGCGGACGGAACTATGCAATGTCCGCACTGTGGGAACGTTGATTCGCGTGTGATCGACTCGCGCGATAACGGCGAGACGGTGCAGCGGCGGCGGCGCTGTGACCGCTGCAACGAGCGCTTCACGACCGTCGAGCGCATCGTGCTGAATGAGCTGATGGTGGTCAAGCGCGATGGGCGGCGCGAGCCATTCAGCCGCGAGAAGCTGGAGGCGGGGCTGCGTCATGCCTGCCAGAAGCGACCGATCGCGGTGGGCCAGCTCGAAGCGATTGTGCGCGACATCGAGAACGAGCTCTACAAGCTGGGCAAGGCGGAGGTCGAGTCCTCCGCAATCGGCGAACTGACGATGGATCGTCTGCGCAAGATCGACCCTATCGCCTACATCCGCTTCGCCAGTGTCTATCGCTCCTACCCGAACCTCAGCGCGATGCGGCAGGAGATGGACCGCCTGCTGGAGGATGTGGCCGGAGAGGACGCGGCCAGCGCCGCCCGCAGCGACAATGGCAAAACCGCGCGCGGCGAGAAAGCGCCCCCCAGGCGTTAGGCGGCTGCGGAGGGGCGGGCGCTCAGCGCCTGCGTCGTCGCTGCCCGCTGGCGAACAGGATGTCGGTGAGCCGCCGCTCGATACCGCTCGCGTCTGGCGCGCCCGCTGGTGTGATGATGGCGTCCACCGGCTGTGGCGCCTGCGCGGCGCGCGGCTCCGGCGCGCCCAGCAGCAACGCCGCGCGGATGCGGTCGGGCGTGATGGGATGCGAACTCTCCAGCGAGCGGTAGCCATGAACGGCCTTCAGGCGCATCTCGCCCAGGTAGGTGATGGGGAGTTCGGCATAGTGGCGGCGTAGCTCGCTGAAGAAGTTCGGATTGTTGCGCTTCGCCATTTCCTGGCGGATGCCCTGCGCCGCGCCCCGCAGCGTCGCCGCCGTCGCCAGCGACGCGGTCAGCCCGTTGAGGAACGCCTGCGGGCCATACAGTTTGATTGCGGTGGCGTCGGCCTCATACTCATCCGACCGGCTCAGGCGCAGCCGCAGCAGGTGAAAGCCGAACCACAGCAGCCGCAGCGGCAGCGTGATGATCCAGACGATCAGCGCGCCAGCGAGCACACCAATCGAGATGGAGCGATTTCTGCCGCCGTATCTGCGGCCATATCTGCCGCCTGTGTTCTGTGTCGAGATGCCCGCGTGCGCCGCGTCGATAATGTTATAGAGCGCTGCTTCCGCGCCGCCGAAGAAACGCCCGAAGAAGGTGTGGTCGTGCTGATAGTGGGCAAGCTCATGGGCGAGGATGGCGCGTAACTCGCGGTCGTTCAGCAGCGCGAGGCCAGCCACCCCGATGCCGAGCGTCATCTGCGGTGTGAGCGCGCGGCCCCAGAGCGTCCGCCGGGCGATGTTGAAGTTGGCGCCGGGCGACAGGATGACCCAGCGTGGCGACTTCGCGCCGACGCGCGCGGCCACCTCGCCCACCATCGTCGCCAGCCCCGGATAGGTGGAGAGCGGCGCGATGATGCCCTCGATGCGTTGGGGGAAGCCGAAGAGGGTCCAGAAGAGGTAGAGGACGATGACGCCGCTCAGCACGGCGCCGAGCCAGACGCCCGTCAGCAGGTCTTGCACGAACAAGATGACGCTGCCAACCAGCAGCGCCGCGACGATGAGGTAGATCGCCGCGCTCAGGATGGAGAGCGCGCCGATGTAGAGCAGATTGCGCCCACTGGCGGCGCGCTTGGTCCTGGCGATGCGCGCCAGCTCGCGCCGCGCGACGCTGGTGGCCAGTCGGCGGTCGAGCAGTGTGAACCGCCGCGAGGCGCCGCGCGCCGACTCGACCGGATCGCCCGGCCCACCCCAGCCACAGGCGCACTCGACAAAGCCATACTGGTCGGCGGGGACTGCGCGCCCGCAGATCGGGCAGGGCTGTACGCGTTCCAAGCGATTCATCCTTCCCAGTGGGCTAGCTAGCCTGCGCCGCACGGCTTGCGGGCGGTGATCTCAGTATACATGCGTATGTCCAGCGCGAGTCGCGGGAAGGGCGACCACGACTGCGGAGGGATGGCGCGGGCTGGCGGCGCATGGCGGCTTGACACTGACGCCCGTTGGTGGCTATCATGCGACAACATTTGCGGCGCGCACACGGCTTCGGGCGGGTCGCTTGCGGCGCGCCAGACTCCTGCCAGCCAGGGATGAGCGTCTCGCGCAATCCACATGGACTCTGGCGCGCTGGTGTTCGAGTCCTATTCACGTCGTTCTGGAGCATGTTGAGCGCTATGTCCGTCTGGCCCGCTGCGTGCGCGCAGACCACATGGCGCTCGGCAGGATGTCGCGACGTCACGGGGCGCCCGTGCGCTGGCGCCAGCCTGCCCCGGCCTACACGCCTTGCGCGGGGATAGGGTGGGTGCTATACTGCGCCAGCGGTAGTCCCGTGAAGAAACGAGCAGTACCATGGCAATGGATGAACCAACAACATCCTACGTAACGGAACGGGGCGCACGTCGGGACCGCGATGCGGCTGCGGATCACGATACCAGCGACGTGAGCGCGCTCACCCAGAGCGACAGCCTGCGCCTCTACCTACGTGAAATCTCGCGCATCTCACTGCTCTCGGCGCAGCGCGAACTCGAACTGGCCCAGCGTGTGGAGCAAGGTGACCGCGACGCGCGCAATCACCTGATCGAGGCGAACCTGCGCCTGGTCGTCAGCATCGCCAAACGCTATGTCGGGCAGGGCCTCTCACTCGAAGACCTGATCGGCGAGGGCAATATCGGCCTCATCCGCGCCGTGGTAAAGTTTGACCCCAGCAAGGGCTTCCGCTTCTCCACCTATGCGACCTGGTGGATCAAGCAGGCGATCACGCGCTCCATCCTCGAAGGCACCCGCACCGTGCGCCTGCCGGTCTACATCATGGAAGAAGTCATGCGGGTCAAGCGGATGACGCGCCAGCTCTATCAGGAATTGGGGCGCGAGCCAAACGTCGCGCAGATCGGCGAGGGGCTGGGCATCAGCGGCGACCGCGTGACCGAGTTACTCGTCTGGGCGGAGAAGGTCTTCTCGCTCGATGCGCCACTCTCTGATGAGGAAGAGAACTCGCTCTCGGACCTGATCGAAGATCATGGCGCCGAGGGGCCAGAGGGAACGACTGACCGCGAGATGCTGCGTGAGGAGGTGCGGCGAGCGTTGAGCGCGCTCACGCAGCGCGAGCGCGAGGTGATCGAGCTGCGCTTTGGCCTGCTCGACGACCACGACCATACCCTTGAAGAAGTGGGACGGCGGCTCAAAGTGACTCGCGAGCGCGTGCGCCAGATCGAGGAGCGCGCCATCCGCAAGCTGCGCCACCCGGCGGCCAGTCGCATGCTCAAAGAATATCTCGACTGACGGCAGACGCAAACCGAGAGGCCAGAGGAAACGCTCCTCTGGCCTCTCGCCGTTTCATGCCCTGCGCCGGACGCCAGAATTACTGGCCAGCCAGCATGCCTGCGGGCGCCATCGCGCCGAATGAGCTATCCGTGTCGAGCAGCGGATAGTGGCCGCTGGCGACGGTCCGCTGGAGGAAACTATAGGCCATGTCAGACTGCGCCTGGGTGAGCGAGCCAGCGCTGACGGCCTTGGCCAGCGCTCCCTGGACGGCGCTCAGGTAGGCGGAGTCCACGGCGCTCTTGCTCACGCCCTGCTCGCTGGTGATCTGCGCGACCGTCTTGCCCGCGCTCAGTTCACTCTGCAAGCTGGCGCTGGAAGTATGCAGCGCGCCCGCTACCGCCGTCATGAGCGTTGTACGCAGGGCGCTGACTTCCTGCGTCTGGCTGCTCGTCGCGCCGCCCGGCGCGCCTGCGGCGCCCTTGTGCTTGGTGGCGGCCTGGATCGCCGCGCAAGGGTTGTTGGCGTACTGGCTCAGCTCCTGCTCGGCCTGTGTCTTCTGCGCCTGCGTGAGCTTGCCATCCGCATACATCTTGTTGATGACGGCCTGCGCCGCATCGTGGTTGGCGCTCTCCAACTGCGACTGCGTGACGCCGAGGTCCTTGCTGACTGTCTGCACATAGAGCTGGCAGTAGTCGGTCGCCGTGGGCGTGGCCGCTGCGGCGCTCACATGCGTGCCAGCGGCCAGCGCCTGAAGCGATGGCCCGACGATGATCCCCAGCACGAGGCCGAGCGCGAGGAGCAAGCCTCCGCCAACGCCCAGCACGACCCGTTTACTCATGAGTTCCCTGCCCTCTTTGCCGCGCTCGTCGCAGCGTGGCCTGATCTCTGCCTGCGCTGCGACGCTCCCGTCTGCCGCGTTCTCCATCATGCTCTACGAGACAGGCGCCGCAAAGGTCATGGCCCCGGCGACGCGCTGAACATTCTCGCTATAGCTGTAGCACGCAGGCGCCACGGACGCCAGCATTCGCGCCATCCGTCCGCACATCTGCGACACATCTGCGACATGTCGGCGGCGTGAGCGCGCGTGGTATCGTAGGCTACGACGATGGTGGACGGCGGGCGGCGCGCTGCGACAGGAGAGGAAGCGACAGGCATGCTCGATGGCGACGATGTGGTTCCTGAGTCACGCTGGCGGGTCGGGGTGATCGGCGCGGGCGCGGTTGGCGGCGCGTTGCTGGCGGCGCTCAGCGCGCGTGGCGCCTCGGCGGGGCTGGCGCCCGTCGCGGTCGCGTCGCGCACCTACGCCCATGCGCAGGCCGCCGCCGCGCGCACGCCCGGCTGTGAGGCGCTCGCCACCTGCGCTGCGCTGGCCGAGCGCTGCGACCTCGTCTTCATCGCGACCCCCGACGACGCCATTCACACGGTCGCGGAGGATGTGGTGTGGCGGCACGGGCAGGCGGTGGTTCATCTCAGCGGCGCGCAGGGGGCGGCGCCGCTGGCCGCCGCCGCTGCGCGTGGGGCGCTGATCGCCGCGCTGCATCCGCTGATGACCTTTCCACAGGCGCTGCGTGGCGCCGCCGCGCCGCAGATCCTCGCGCGACTGGCAGGCGCAAGCTGGGCGCTGGAGTGCGCCGACGTGGGGCTGGCCGCCCGTCTCACTGCCTTCGTCGCGGCGCTGGAGGGGCAGGTCATCACGTTGACTGAGGCTGACCGCGCCCCATATCACCTCTCCGGCGTGCTGGCCTCAAATTACATCGTGACGCTGATGGACGCCGCGACGCAGCTATGGGCGGGCTGGGGCGTTGACCGCGATGAGGCGCTGCGGGCGCTTCTGCCGCTGCTGCGCGCCACCATCGAGAATCTGGAGGCGGTGGGGCTGCCTGCCGCGCTGACCGGCCCGATTGCACGGGGCGATGTCGGCGCTGTACGCATTCATGAGACATGGCTGCGGGCGCATGCCAGCGAGCCGCTCGATGGGCAGGCGCTGCGCGCGGCGTATGAGGCGCTGGCGCGGCTGACGCTGCCGCTGGCCCGCGAGAAGGGCACACTCGACGCCACAGGCGCCGCTGCGCTGCTCCGCGCGCTCAACGGCAAGGGTGCCGGGGAGTAGATTGCGCTGGCTGCCGCTGGCGGTTTCACCCGTCGGCCAGCGCTGGCGAACTGTGCGCTGCGCCACACCCGCGTTGGCTCGACAGACGTATACTCGAATGCAGAGACAGCGGATGGGTTGGGGTGGGATACGCGGTTCAGAGGGAGGGCGAGCATGGGTGTGAATCCGTGGGATCCAACTGCGCCGATGGGGCCGACGCCGCCCGCGCCTGGCTACGCGCCTGCTGGGCCACACTGGCCCACGCCGCAAGCGATGGCGCCGCCTGCTCCTGAACCCGACACCGAGACAACGCCCCTGCGGCGCAGACGCTGGCTGGCGGCGCTGACCCTCTATCTGCTCGCGCCGATCATCGCGGAGGTTCTGACCGGCTCGACCCCGCCGCTGCAGTTCGTCAACCCGCTCTCGCTCATCTTCCTCACAGCGCTCTATGGCTCTGGCGCGCTACTGATACGCGAGACGGCGCGACGGCGTGGGCTGGGCTGGTGGAGCGTCATCGCGCTGGGGGCGGCGTATGGCGTGCTGGAAGAAGGACTGGTCGTCACGAGCTGGTTCAATCCCCACTGGCCCGATGTTCTCTACCTGAATGACTACAGTCACGCGCTGGGCGTCAACTGGTACTGGGCGCTGGGGCTAACCGCGTTCCACGCCATCGTCAGCGTCACCCTGCCCATCACGCTGGTGGAGACAGCCTTCCCCGCGCTGGCCCCGCTGCCCTGGCTGGGCAAACGCAGCTATCGGCTGCTGATGGTCTGGCTGGGCATCGTCTCGATTCTTGGGCTGGTCGGCTTCGGCTTCCTCGAGTTCCGCAGCCAGGGTTACAGCCATCCGCCGCTGCTCGACTGGCTGGGCGCGCTCGTCATCGCGCTGGCGCTTGTCTGGCTGGGGACGCATCGGCTCAGCCGCATCTGGCGCCATGCCCAGGGCGAGCGCACCGTCCCACCGGCGATGAGCCGCCGCCACGCGCCACCGCTGGGAACACTGCGATTCGCGGGCTTCGGCTTCGCGCTGCTCTTCTTCGCGATCCTCTGGGGCGGCCCACACCTCTTCCTGCGCCCACAGGTCGGCATAGTGGCGCTCGCCCTCGCGCTGGCGCTGCCAGCGTGGCTGGTGAATCGCTGGAGCCACCGGCTCGACTGGTCGCCGCGCAAGCGGTTGGCGCTGCTGACAGGCGTGGCGCTGTTCTTCGTCGCGCTGGCCCCGTTCTCAGAGTATGTCGTCAAGTCAACGGCCAAAGATGAGTCGGGATTGACGCTGGTGGCCGTAGCCACGCTCGTCGGGCTGATCTGGCTGGCGCGCTCGGCCCGCCTGACGGAGCAGCGGCGTCTGGGGCAGCCCTGAGTGTGGCATACTGGTGGGGCGACCAGGCAGGCTGGCGCGCTGGCAGTTGTAGCATCCAGGGGTGGAAAGATGAGCGCGCACGCAAGCGGCGCATTTGAGATAACGAGCTGGGAGCCTGAGCAGTACGAGGAACAGGATGGCATAATCCTCTCCCGTGTGCGTGTACGCAAGACCTTTCACGGCGAGATCGAGGGGACGAGCACGGCGGAGTTGCTGATGGTCTCCGCCCAGGAAGGCTCGGCGGCGTACGTGGGCATCGAGCGTATCGTGGCGCAGATCAATGGCCGCTCTGGTAGCTTCATCCTCCAGCATAATGCGGTCGCCGCGCATGGCGCGCAGGAGGCGACATGGACCATCGTACCGGATTCTGGCACGGGCGCCTTGCGCGGCCTGAAGGGCGCCGCGCGGATTGACATCGGGCCAGATGGCGGTCACAGCATCACCTTCGACTACGACGACCTGGCCGATTGAGCCGCCCCGGTGGCGCAAGGAGGATGGGCGCTTGATGCGGCTGGAGACGGCGCGGTTGCTGCTGCGCCCGCTGGAGATGGGTGATCTCGACGACTTCGTGGAGTTGCTGTCGCATCCCGACGTCTTTCCGATGATGGGGTTCGCCACGACACCTGAAGGCGAGAAGCGCGCGCGTACCTACGAGGAGTGGCGTCCGCGCTTCGCCTATCGCATCGCCCAGTTCGACTGGGAGGGTTTCGGCGAATTGGCGGTCACGCTGAAGGCGAGCGGCGTGTTCGTGGGCGTTGTCGGCTTGCAGTTCTATCTGCTCGATCAGGGAGCCTTCGCGACGCCAGAGGTCGAGTTGTTCTATGGGCTGAAGCGCGCGTGGTGGGATCAAGGATTGATGAAGGAGGCGACCAGCGCGGTCGTGCGCTACGCCTTCGAGACGCTGAAGTTGCGCCGCCTCACCAGTATCTGCTATCGCGAGAATCTGCGCTCGGCCAACGTCATGCGCCGCGTCGGCATGATCGTTGGCCCGCATCCTGGCAATCCCGCTGGCGAGATGCTTGGCATGCTGGAGAATCCCGCCATGCTCGCGGCGCCTGCGGAGTAGGCCACTCCCTGCCCGCTTCGCACGCCTCTACATCGCGCGATTGCGTCGCCCCGTGAAGAGACGCACGACCCAGACGATCAGCGCAATGACGATGATGATCCATAGCAGGTTGACGAGCGTGTGAAAGACCACTCCGGCGATGGTGAACGCCAGCCAGATGAGGAACACAACCAGCGCCAGAGTCAACAGCGCTTTACCCACGAGACACCTCCTGATGCTCTCGATGATCTCTGCCCCACATGACTACGCGCGACGGGGCGCCGAGGTTTGCGACGCGAGCATACTCCATCAGCGCAGGCCGCCCGCGCGCTGAACATATTCGCGGTGGGCGGCGATGCTGACGATGGCGCGCTCTGGCCAGCGCACGGCGGTGAGGCGCCCCCCGTGCACACAGCCAGTATCGATGTTGATCGTGTTGTTGCGCCACTCTGTCTCGCGATGCGGCGTGTGACCGTAGACCACCGCCGCTGCGCCGTGGTAGTCCGCCGCCCAATCCATGCGGATGGGGTGGCCGTACTCATCCTCTGCGCCGGTCGGCTCGCCGTAGAACACCAGCACACGAATGCGCTCAGAGATGCGCCCCTGATAGCGTGCGGGCAGCCCCGCATGCGCCACCACCAGCGCGCCGCCGTCCAGCATCAGATAAGGCGGAATCTGGCGGATGAAGGCCACAAAGTCGCACCTGAAGCGCTCGCGTTCCTCCTCGGTGGGCAGCGCGGCGATCTGGTCGAGGCTCTCTTGCAGGCCATGCGCGATGTGGACGTGCCGCCCCTCCAGCGCGCGCATCAGCTTGATGTCGTGATTGCCCGGCGCACAGAGCGCCTGCCCCGCCGCGACCATCCGCATCACCAGCCGCGCCACCTGAGTGACGCCGGGGCCGCGATCCACCAGATCGCCGACGAAGACCGGGCGTCTCCCTGCCGCATGTCGCATGCCTCCCTCGCCATCTGCCGCATAGCCCAGCAGCGCCAGCAGGTCCAGCAGCTCGTCGTAGCAGCCGTGCACATCGCCGATGATGTCGAAGGGGCCACGCTCGTCGCGCAGATCGCAGGCCAGCGGTTGGCGGATGAGACGCGCTGCCGCCCACTCGGCGGGCGTCGCCAGCGTATACGCGACCGCGTAGCTGCGCGGGCCGAGCGGGAAGCGCGCGGCTGGGATCTCGCGCCCCAGTGTCACGGCGACCGGCGCGACATCGTGGTGGTGGGCGACACGCGCCAGCGCGGCGCTGAGGCTGGTGTCGTCGCTGTGGATGATGGCGGCGGTGAGCAGGCCATCGGCGAGACGGCGACCGATGCTGAGCCGCGCCGCCTCGAACGCTTCGGGCGCGGCGGCCTCCGACTCGACGCTGACCGTCTCCGCTGCGGTGAAGTGGCGCGCCGCGAACGCCCGCGCCGCCTCGACCGGTCGGCTGGCCACGACGACGAGCGCCTGCGCCGGAATCGCCAGCGTCAGTGGCGCCTGCGCCGACAGTTCATCCTCACGAGTCACAGGCTCGCTCATCTCTGTCTCCCTCTGTAGTCCGCTCGCGCCGAATCGCCCCGCAGCGGCGCCAATGGCATGTGTTGGCTGCCGGGCGAGAGTCCTCAGGCGGGCGTAGAGTCGTCGGCCCACCGCCGCGCTGCTCTGGCGTACAATGCGTTGGCATAGATATATACCACCTGTCGCTCAGACGCCGACGAGCCGAGCCAGAGCATCCACCGCCGGATTGGGAGGTATCTTCAGTGAATATCGCGCAGAATATCGAGCGGGCGACGCGTCAGTTCCCCGACGCGACCGCCATCGCCTTTGAAGGGCAGACGATCACCTATCGCGCGCTCTCCGCCGCCGTAGACCGCGCGGCGCATGGCCTGGCCGCGCTGGGCATCGCGCCGGGCGACCGTGTGGCGCTCTTCCTGCCCAACATCCCCGCCTTCGCCATCGCGTATCTGGCGACTGTCAAGCTCGGCGCCATCGCCGTCTCGGTCAATAGCATGCTGACGACCGAGGAGCTAGCCTACGTGCTGAGCGACGCAGGCGCGCAGGCGCTCTTCACAACAGCGGATCTGCTGCCCGCAGCCGCGCCGCTGGTGGATGCGCTGATCCAGGCGTCGCATGTCATCATCTGCGAGGATAGCGCCGCTGGCCACCCCGTGCTCGCCAGCCTGGGCGCCGACCACGGCGAGCCATTCCCCATGCGCGACATGGATCGCGACACCCCCGCCGCCATCCTCTACACCTCCGGCACCACGGGCCAGCAGAAGGGCGCCACCCTCAGCCACGGCAATGTCGTCTCGAATATGTACGCGACTGGCCACGCGCTGCATCTCAGGCCGAGTGACTGTGTACTGCTCTTCCTGCCGCTCTTTCACTGCTTCGGCCAGAACTTCATCATGAATACCGCGTTCAATAGTGGCGCCGCCGTCTCGCTCCATCGCCGCTTCGTCCCAGACACCGTGCTGGCGGCGCTGGCGAGCGATGACGTGACGATCTTCCCCGCCGTGCCAACGGTCTACATTGCGCTGCTCAGCGCTGGCGTGCCGCGCGCGCGGCTGGCTGGCGTGCGCTACTACTTCTCGGCGGCGGCGACGATGCCGGTCGAGGTGGCCAACCGCTGGCGCGAGACATACGGCGGCGCGGTCTACGAGGGCTATGGCCTGACGGAGACCTCGCCCTTCGCCTCCTACAATCACGAGTGGCGGCATCGCCCTGGCTCGGTGGGCGCGCCGCTGGAGATGGTGGAGATGCAGGTATTCGACCCGGACGAGCATGAGGTTCCCGTAGGAACCTGGGGCGAGATCGTCATCAAGGGACCGAATGTGATGCTGGGCTACTGGAATCGCCCGGAGGAGACGGCGACGGCGCTGCGCGGCGGCTGGTTCCACACTGGCGACATCGGCTACATGGACGAAGATGGCTGCTTCTATCTCGTGGACCGCGTGAAAGATATGATCAACTCCGCCGGGTTCAAAATCTGGCCGCGTGAGGTCGAGGAGGTGTTGTATCGCTATCCTGGCGTGAAGGAGTGCGCGGTGGTGGGCGTGGCCGACGCCTACAAAGGCGAGTCTGCGCGCGCGTATATCGTGCCGACCGCGCCGGGCGCCGTGCAGCCAGAGGCGATCATCGCCTACTGCCGCGAGCATCTGGCGGCCTATAAGGTTCCCGCAGCGGTGATGGTGGTGGAGGAGCTGCCCAAGAGTTCCACGGGCAAGATTCTCAAGCGGGTGCTGCGCGACCAGGCGCAGTGACGGGCGCCGCGCGCCGCCGCCGGAGAGCAGACGCCAGTGGGCACAAAAAAAGGGGCACAAAAAAAGGGGGCGGATCGATTCCGCCCCAGGTCCTTGATTGCGGCGCGTCCGAAAAAACAGCTCTTCGGCGCCTGCGTGGGTGAGAAGTAGCAGCCTGCTCATCCCGGAGAACGCGCGTCCACCGGAAGCAGCCCGGCTCTGCGCGAGGTTCGCTCAGAGAACAGCCTGAGCGCGTGCGAAGCATCCACAGAAATCAGCCTGTGTCCGCCGATTGCGCATCCCAACGGAGAACAGCCCGTGGTCTGCGTGAGCGGCTGGAGAACAGCCCAGCCGCCTGATCGCGTGGGTGAGTGTGGAGAACAGCCCGCATCACTCAGGCGATGGGGCAAGTATACCCACGGCCTTTGTAAAAGTCCAATGAATGTTTTCTATGTGATGTATTTGCTTTCACTATACTTGCCGCGCGGGGGTTGCTATTTCGCCTTTGGCATGCCGCTACCCAGGAAATGCGACAAAAACGCGACGGCATGGAGGGATTCCCTCCGCTGCCGTCGCCGTTGGTCATGCCCACGCGCCCGCATTGTGGCGCGCGAGGCGAAACGCCTGTTCATACATGGCCGCGTCCGTGGTCGCGCTTAGGACTTCTGCTGCTTGGGTGTGCCACGACCGCGCTCGCCGCCCTTTTTGCCAATGCGGCTGTAGAACTCTGGTCCCTGCTGACGCTTGGTGGACTCACCACCCTTCTTGCCGATCTCGGCGTAGAAGGAAGAACCGAGCTTCGATTTGACGGCCTCGCCGCCCTTTTTGCCGATCTTACTGTAAAACTCTGGGCCGTACTTTTCACGCACAGCCTGACCACCATGCTTGGCTTTGTCGGAGCCAGGCTCTGGTCCGCGTTTGCTAGCAGCCATTGAACGCACCTCTCTCTGTGAGCACTCTGACCTGATACTCAGGCCATGTGGCCCCAATGGGGCGGTGAAACGCATGTGTTCACGCCCGCAGATGGGCGCTGAGACATGGCGCTCGTGCGCTTGGAGAGCCTGACAGCCCAAACCTGCTTCCGGCGTCGCAGTCTCGCCGGTCATGGCGCAGGCTTAGGTCCTTCCAGGCGCCACTCGCGCAGCCGACAAGCATCGGCGCTGCGTTTCACAGCACCTCGCATGCCAGCTATCCTATTATACGCTTGACTGACGTGAAGGTTACGCTCTGTTATGCGCAAATGTGAGGGGCGCCTCACTTCTGTGCGGCGGCGCGGGCCGTCGCGACCTGGTTCGCGATCAGCGCCGCCGTCGCGCCCGCGCCGACACCGTTATCGATGTTGACAACGGTCAGCCCCGGCGCGCAGGTCTGGAGCATCGCCAGCAGCGCGGCGCGCCCCTTGCCACCCGCGCCATAGCCGATGCTGGTGGGGCAGCCGATCACGGGCGTATGCGCGAGACCCGCTACGACGCTTGGCAGCGCGCCATCCATGCCCGCGCAGACGACGAGCGCCGCCACATCGCTCGCCAGCAGCTCGCCGAGTGGGCCAAAGAGCCGGTGGATGCCTGCGACGCCGACATCGTAGATGGTGGTGACGCGGCAGCCCATCTCCTCCGCCACCAGCCGCGCCTCCTCCGCGATGGGGATGTCGCCGACCCCCGCCGTCAGGATGCCGATATGCCCGCCAGCGCGTGGCCGCTCGTAGCCCGGCGCATGCAGCGCGGCGGCGCGGGCCGACTCGCGCAGCTCAAGCGTCGCATCGGGGAATGCGCGCGCCAGCAGCGCAAACTGATCGGAGCGGGCGCGGCTGACGATGGCGTAGCCGACGCCCTGAAGGAAGGCGCGCACGATGGCGACGAGCTGCTCATCGCTTTTGCTCTCGGCCAGCACGACCTCAGGGATGCCCTTGCGCGCGGCGCGGCCCAGGTCGAGGCGCGCCTCGATCAGCGGCGCCAGCGGAGACGCGGCGCCTGCTGCCTGAACGTCGTCGCGTGTCACCTGCGCGACCTCCCAGGTCGCATCGTCGCGCGCATCCGTTTGCCCCTGAGTCATCGTCTTCGCTCTTTCCCTAACATCGCGCATGGGGTCTGCCCACGCCCGCCCACACCCGGCGCGCATCTCAGCGTAGCACACGCTCAGCGCGCCCCGCCAGCCGCGTGCTCGCAAACGGACGTATCCTAGCCCCACGCAGGTGGGGCTTCGCGGCCCGCAGGCCCTTAGCTGCGGGTTCACCCGCCCGCGCTGCTGCGGGCGAACCCTCACCCCCTGGCCCCCTCTCCCACGAGGCGAGGGGGAAATCTGGCTCCCCTCGCCCTCTGGGAGAGGGGCTGGGGGAGAGGGTTGCACGCCATGCCAACCACCGAACCGGACGTGTTATCACCAGCCCTGGCGTGCGAATAGCCCATCTGGGCGACAGACAGTGTAGCGCGCGAAGCGTGAATTCATGCTGGTTGAGCCGTCCTAGCCTGGCGGGCGGTCTTGCGCCTGCTCCCTCGGCGTCGCTATACTAGCGTGGGCTGCTTTTCTTCGACTAACTTCAACCAGTGAGAGCGCATGGCGTGGCGCGGCGAGTTTGGACGTTTGCATGGAGGTTCGATCAGCAACATGGGAGTTCAGGCGCGACGTCTCGCCATCTTGCTCGTGGCGCTGAGTGTGCTATCGGTGGCGCTGGTGGCGTGCCAGGCCCCAGCCGTCACTGGCGGAGGCGGTGGCGGCGGCGCAGGCTTCACGCTCGTCACCCCATCGGCCAACGCCGCCAGCCCCACGCCGACCTTCCCGCCCTTCACCATTGGCGCCTGGCCGTCCAACTATTCGCCTGGCAATCCTGATACGATCACCATCTATGTCATCTGCCGCGCGCAGGATCAGAGCATGCAATCGCCACCGCAGCCGCCTAACCCCGGCGTCTCTGTGACCGTCCTGATCGGCACGCCCATCAATCAGACGCTCACCGCGACGACCGGCGCCGATGGCATCGCGGCGGTGCAGGTGGCGTTCAGTGACCCAAGCCCCGGTGTGCCGGTGCAGGTGCAGGTGACGGCCACATACAAGGGCGTCTCCTACACCAATTCGACGTTCTTCACGCCGGGCGCCACCTTCACGCCGACGCCAAGCACGACGCCGGGCGCAGGCACACCGGGCGCGGGCACGCCATCCGCCACGCCGTAGGCAGCGCAGAGCGCGGCTACGTGGCTGCGCTGGCCTGTAGCGGCTGGCAGTGTGGGCAGAAGTGCGTGCTGCGCTGCGCCACCACGATGCGCTCGATGGGCGCGCCACAGCGCAGGCAGGGCTGCCCGGCGCGGTGGTAGACCTCGAGATGCTCCAGATTGACGCCCGCTTCATTGTAGATGTCGCGGTGGCGGCCAAAGGTCGTGCCGCCGTGCGCGATGCCCGTCGTCAGCGCCCCCTGGATGCCCGCGTGCAGCCGCGCGACCTCCGCAGCGGTCAGCGTGGCGGCTGGCCGCAGCGGATGGATGCCCGCGCGATAGAGCGTCTCATCAGCGTAGATGTTGCCCAGCCCCGCGACGACGCTCTGATCGAGCAGGGTCGCCTTGATGGCGCGTTTGTGGCCGACCAGCCGCGCCGCCAACACCGCCGGGGTGAAGGCGTCGTCCAGCGGCTCTGGGCCAAGGCTGGCGAAGGCGGCGGGCAGCGCATCGGGCGCGGCCAGCGCGACGCGCCCAAATTTGCGCGGATCAGTGTAGACGAGACGGCGGCCATCGTCGAGGGTGAAGATGACACGCGCATAGAGCGGCTCCGGCTCACCCATATCCCACAGCAGCAGGTTGCCCGACATGCGCCGGTGGATGATGAGCAGGCGCTCATCATCGAGCGTCAGCAGCAGATACTTCGCGCGTCGGCCCACCTGCCTGACCACACGTCCGCTGACCTGCGCGCTAAACTCCGCTGACGTCATCCCCTGGATCGAGCGCTCCCAACGCGCCTCGACCGCCGTGATGCGCCGACCGGGCAGCGTCGCGCGCAGTTGCCGCGCGACATACTCGACCTCTGGTAGCTCTGGCATGCTGTGCTATCCCTCTGCAAATATGCGCCTGCGCGCTGGCGCTTATGGCCGCGACTCCCCTTCGCCGCGCTCGCCTGCCGCTGACGCCTCCTCGGCGACGGGCGTGGCCAGGCGCCTGTCGAGGAAGTCGCCGACGCGCGCGATCCACTCGTCAGGATGGCGCCAGTACGCTTGCACATGGCCCGCGTCCGCTACCTGCCAGAGTTCCTTCGGCTCGCCAGCCGCCGCGAAGAGGCTCTCGCCATCATAGGGTTCGTCGGCCAGGTCGTCTTGCAGATCGGCAATGATCAGCGTCGCGCGCGGGCTGACCTGACCGATCACCTGGGCTGGTCGGATGTCACTCAGACGCACATGCGCCATGCGCTGGCCCCACCAGACGACGAGATTCGCCAGTGGGAAGGCGGGCAGGTGGGTGAAGCGCGAAAAGAGCTGGGCGATGTCGTGCTGCACGTCGGCGAATCCACTCTCGATCACCAGCGCCCGCAGCTCGGGCAGCGTGGCGCCAGCGAGCGTCGCGGCGATGGCGCCGAGCGAGTAGCCCATGATGGCGAGGCCATCCATATTGACATCGCCACGCGCGCGTAGCCAGGCGATGATCGCCGCCACATCGTCGCGCTCGCGTATGCCATAGGTGACCATATCGCCGTCGCTGTGGCCGTGGCCGGCGAAGTCGAAGAGGAGAGCGCCATAGCCGCCGCGCTCGTGCAGGCGCGCCACCTGTTCGAGCCACTGGCCGCGATTGTCGTGGATGCCGTGGCAGCAGATGAGCGTGCAGCCATTGGTCGCGGGCAGATACCACGCCGCCAGATCGCCGCTCGGCCCGGCGATGCGCAGATCCGCCAGCGCCAGGCCGACCTGCTCCGGTGTCAGCGCCAGCGGCTTGCGCAGCGGACGCAGCAGCCCGCGCGCGATGCGGCGGGTGAACCAGAGCAGCCCACCAGCCGCCAGCGCGATCAGCGCGACGAGAACGCCGCTCGTCTTGAGCAGTAGTCCACCCATAGCTGCGCGCTCCCCGCTAGTGATTGGGAACGGCGGAGAAGACCTTGGAATGGCTGTCCATCCAGTGGAAGTCGTGCAGTGGCCAGTAGACAAACTCGGCCCTGCCGATGATGTTCTGGCGCAAGAGCGGGCCGAACTCGCGCGAGTCGGTGGTAGACCAGGCGATACGGCTATCGGCCATCACGAAGAATTGGTCGGCGCCGAGCGTGTACTTGCCGATGATCTGGCTCTCTGGCTGATTCGGCGCGATGCCGGTGTAGGCGTGCTCGTCCAGCGTCACGCCGTTGATGGTCACGGTGGTCGCCGTGACGAGAATGGTGTCGCCAGGTACGGCGATCACCCGTCGCAGCAGCAGTTGCGACGGACTCTGGGGGTCGGCGATCAGCACGACATCGCCGCGCGAAGGCGCTGCCAGGATATAGGCGGATTTGTTCACCAGCACGCGCTGGCCCACCTGGAGTGTCGGCTCCATCGAGCCATCGACCGTGCCGAAGCTCTGCGTCACGCTCACCGCCGCGAAGACGATGCCGACAAACAGCAGGACCTCGACGAGTTCGCGCATCAGGTGCGCCCGGCGCTCCGCCGCAGTGCGACTCAACGTGCTCGTCCGCATCATCGAGGTCGTTCCCTCCACACCGTCGCCCGCAACGGATCACTCACTGTAAGTGACGTAGTATAGACGCTATGGCATTCACTGGCCCACTGCTACTCACCGGGCCAGACCTGTTCGGTGTCCTCTAGCGCTCTCTCCATGGCTTCCCCGACCTCTGGTGAAACGCGCAGTTTCGCTACCACGTCACCTGGCGTTCCCGGTGGCAGCGGCGAGTTGGGATAGCTGGGAGGGCGCGCTAACTCGCGCGCGAAGTCGAGCACGCGCGCCTGCTCGCTAGGCGGCAATTGCGCCACGAGCAATGACAATTCTTCCGCTATGGTCGCCATTAGTCGCCCCTTCCGCTGGAGGCTCCGCGTCGCTAGCTCTCAGTGTAGCACCCCGCTATGCCCCGACGCCGCTGAACTCGCTCGAAAAGGTTGGGATGCCATGAATCACTGGCAGTGGCCAGAAGACGACCTCCGCCTTGCCGATGATGTTCGCGCGTGGCACATAGCCAAAGATGCGTGAATCTATGCTGTCCTGCCGGTTGTCGCCCATCACAAAATACTGCTTGGGGCCAAGTGTGATGTTGGGCAGAACGCTGGTATTCTCAGGCACGCTCGAATCGAGCGGCGCGATGTACGTTTCTTTCAGCGTATGGCCATTGACGATGACGGCGTTCGCTGTGATCGAGATGTGGTCGCCTGGTATGCCGATGACGCGCTTCACATAGGAAACGCTGGGATCGCTGGGTGGGTGAAAGACGATGACATCGCCGCGCTGGGGATTGCCAAAGTCATAGGAAACCTGGTTGACCATCACGAGATCGCCAGTGGTGAGGCCCGGATGCATGCTGGGGCCATCGACACGATAGGGGCGTATGGTGATGTTGACCGCCAGGAACACAATCGCCGTCAGGACGATTGTCTCGATCACTTCACGGGCAAATGTCGGGCCAGAGCCGCTCGCTTGCTCACGCCTTCGCCTCGATGGAACTAGTCGCGCGTTTGCCAACCATGACCCCCTGCGTGCGTGTACATCTCGCCGCTCATCCCATTCTTCTGGCGCCGCTCAGAGTCGTCATAGAGTCGCTTCAGCGCGCTACTAGCCTGCTCTTTGTCATCTGGCCTCAACCATCGCGTATTATATCATAGCGGGTTCGGCGCGCTCGCCAAATAGGCCCACCCTGCCCCACGATAGCCGCAAGCGGGCCGCGCCGCGCCGCTACTGAGAAGCCGCGAAGATGCCGCGAGAAGCCAGAGGAGTCACGCTATCATGCCAGATATTCCACGCCCGCTCACGCTGATTGTGATGGATGGGTATGGTATCAACCCGCGCACAGACGCCAACGCCGTCGCCCTGGCGCGCAAGCCCAACCTGGACGCCCATCGCGCGCCACTGGCCACACACGCAGCTGGCCACCTCTGGTCCGGCGGTGGGGCTGCCGGAGGGGCAGATGGGCAACTCGGAGGTGGGCCACCTGAACATCGGCGCGGGCAAGCGTGTCTTGCAGGAGTTCACGCGCGTGTCAGCGCCGCCATTCACGACGGCTCGTTCTTTGAGAATCCGGCGCTGCTCCAGCCATCGCAGCAGGTCAAGCGCAACGGCTCGAAGCTGCATCTCTGCGGGCTGATCGGCGATGGCGGCGTGCATGCCCACCAGAGCCACCTGTACGCCTGCCTGCGGCTGGCCGCGGCGCATGGGGTCGAGCGCGTCTACATCCACGCCTTCACCGATGGTCGCGACACCTCGCCCTTCGGCGCGCAGGAGTATATGAAGGAGCTGCTGGCGCAGGCGCTGGAGATTGAGCGGCGAGCATCCGGCGCGGGTCGCCACGATCTCCGGCCGCTACTACGCGATGGACCGCGACAACCGCTGGGACCGCATCGCGCGCGTCTACTGGGCGATGACGCGCGCTGAGGGGCAGCCAGCCACCGATCCGGTGGCGGCCATCGCAGAGTCGTATGAGCGCAAGGTGACCGATGAGTTCATCGAGCCAATCGTGCTGATGGACGATGGCCGCCCCGTCGCGGTCGGTCGAGGCGGGCGACAGCGTCATCTACTTCAACTTCCGCTCCGACCGGGGCCGCGAGCTGACCAAAGCCTTCGTGCTGCCGGAGCTGCCGCCGCAGGCGGAGGGCAAATTTGAGCGCGGGCCACGCCTGGACTGATCTGGTCTTCGTGACGATGACCGAATATGAGTCGGGGCTGCCGGTGGAGGTGGCCTTCCCGGCGGATAACGTGGATGCTGCCGCTGGCGAAGATGCTAGCAGATCGCGGGCTGCGCCAGTTCCACACCGCCGAGACCGAGAAGTACGCGCATGTCACCTTCTTCTTCAACGGCGGGCGCGAGGCGCCGTATCCCGGCGAGGATCGGCTGCTGGTGCCTTCGCCGAAGGTGGCGACCTATGACCTGAAGCCGGAGATGAGCGCGGTGGAGCTGACCGACGAGGCGGTGCGGCGCATCCAGAGCGGCGACTATGATGTCATCATTATGAACTACGCCAACGCCGATATGGTGGGGCATACAGGTGTCGCTGGAGGCGACGATCAAGGCCGTCGAGACGGTGGACGCAGGCGTCGGGCGCGTGGTCGAGGCGGCGCTGGCGCAGGGCGGCGCCGCGCTGATTACCGCCGACCATGGCAACGCCGAGCAACTGATCGAGTACGACACCGGCAAGCCGCTGACCTCGCATACGACGAATCCGGTGCCGTTCTACTTCGTCGTGCCGCAGTGGCCCGACGCCACGCTGCGCGGCGATGGCATTCTGGCGGACGTCGCGCCGACGATGCTGCAACTGCTGCGGATTCCACAACCAGCGGGCATGACAGGGCGCACGCTGGTCATCGGGCAGGAGGGGAACTGATGGCTCAGGCGACGAATGGCGCTGGCGACGCTGGCGCAATCAGCTATCGTGTGGCGACGAGCGATGACGTGGACGCGCTGGCGACCATGCGCTGGCTGATGGAGACGGAGCGACATCCAGAGCATCAGGTCACCGAGGCCGACCATGCGGCGTATCTGGCCGCCGCTCGCCAGGACATCGGCGCGGAACTCGAACGCGGGGCGCATGTCGCGTTCCTCGCCGAGGCGGATGGCGTGGTGGTGGGCTGCGCCATCCTGATCTGGTGGACGATGCTGCCGAGCCTGACGGAACTGCATCGCCGGCGTGGCTACGTGTCGAGCGTCTACACCAGGCCCGCGTTCCGTAGCCGTGGCATCGCGCGGCGCCTCATGGAGCAGTTGCTCGCGCGGGCGCAGGAGATGGGGATAGCGCGCCTGATCCTCTGGGCGTCGGACATGGGCGCGCCCGCTCTATCTCGATCAGGGCTTCAAGCCAAGCCCCGCCCTGGAATTCAACTTCAAGCGCCCCGGCGAATGAGATACGCAGGAGCGCCTGGCGCCTATGACCGGGAGGCTGTGTGATGGCGGCGGTGACGACGACGCGGCTGATGGAGATCGCGCTGGAGATGGCGGGCTGGGAGAGCATTCCCGGCGACTGCGCGATCTATTATCCTGGCACACGCATCAGCCATGCGTTGCTGGGGATCGATGTGGGGACCTCAGAACTCTTCATGGCGCGGCAGCTTGGCTATCATGCCGTCATCGCGCACCATCCCGCTGGCTACGCTGGCCCCTTCTGGGAGGTCTATCGCCTGCACATCGGGCAGATGGTGGCGGCGGGCGTGCCACGCGCGGAGGCCGAGGCGGCGGTGGCGGCGCGCAGCGCAGGCTTCGAGGCGGCGGCGCAGCGCGAGAACTACGACCACGTCGCCTCAGTGGCGCGGCTGCTGGAGACACCCTTCCTCAACATCCACTCGCCGCTCGACGAGGTGGGACGGCGCATCATGCAGGCGACGGTGGATGCCGCGCTGGCAGCCAATCCCGCCGCGACGGTGGCCGACCTGCGCGCCGCGTTGCTGCGCCTGCCAGAGTTCGCCGCCGCGCGCACGCAGATGCAGGTCGCGCTGGGCGCCTGGGACGCGCCCGCCGGGCGTGTGGTCGTCTCGCACGGCGCCTATACCAACGGCGGCTATCATGTCGCGCGGGCCTACTTCACGCATGGAGTCGATACCGTGTGCAGCATCCATTTTCCGCTGGAGGACGCGCAGCGGCTGGCGGCGGAGGGCGTGCGCGGCAATATCCTGGTGATGGGCCACATCGCCGGGGATAGCGTGGGCATCAACCCCTATGTCGCCCGCCTGCGCGCCGATGGGCTGGAGGTTACGACCTTCTCCGGCGTCATCGGCGGGGAGTAATCAGGCCAATGCGAAATTCGGTCGCGCACAGTGATCCAGTGTCGGATGCCGAGTTTGATGACTTGTGGCGGCGGCTGAACTGCGCCAAGATGTGGGGCGCACTACCCTCTGAAAAAGCCAATCACGCCAATAACGAAACCAATCACAAACAGAGCAGACGCGATGTAGGCGATCGACAGTGTGGTGTCCGCGTCTATGGTTCTGAACGCGATCAGTTGGGTAGTTACAGAGTTCAGGGCAAGTCCAAGCAATATGATGAGTATCCCCATCCACATCAACTTCGTAGACGTCATGTAGCGTTCCTCCTCAATCTCCCCGCATAACCGACTCCTGGGGAGATGGTCATGGGGATCAGGCCCCCTCAATGGAGGGCATATGAGCGCTACACGAGCGCTACACGGGCGTTCCCTGGCCGCGTCGTCTTCCGCTCGCGGATGCAGCGCTCACACTGGCGGGCGAGACCAAGCGTGTCAAGCCGTGTGTCACTGGCTTGTAGAGCGCTGCGAGGATCAGCGAGAGCGCCAGCGTGACCAGTAAGAGCGGCCCAACAGCTCCTAAACCATATTCAGTCGAGCCCAGCAACCATAAGATGGGGGTCCAGACCGACACACTGAGCATCCAAAGCGTTATCTGCATGCCTCCATAGGCCACCTGCGCCTGTCGCATGGTAAGGCTCACGCAGAGGATGCCGAGGCCTATCCAGAACAGGGGACCAGGCGTGAGCACTCCGAGCAGGTTTACACTGCGATACGGGAAGGGCACGATGAGACTGCCGGGAAAGATGCCGCCAAAGAAGAGGTAATTCTCGACAGTCATGGGGTCCTGGAACATCACGGGGCCAGAATAGGTGACGCCGCCACTCACCCCAGTACTGTAAGCCGTGAGCGCGAGCACGATCACATAGAGTCCGTACACCAGGAAGCCCACACCCAGGATACGGAGCAGTGAGGAAGCGGAGACTGTTCGCTGTAGCATAGGTACTCCTCCGTCACGCGCTGGCAACGGGGCAATGCTATCGGTTCAGTCTACTCGCGTTTAGGCGCAAAAGCGGGCTTTGACACTCCACGCGGGCTAAAGCCCGATGGATGCTCGGTTCACCTCCGCAGCTCCCGCCACGAGTCCCCGAAGGGTCTGCCCGGCCCATTGCACGCGAGCCTACTCTTGCAGCGTCTGCTGGCGACAGCGAGGCGGTCTGAAAAGAGCGCCTCATCAAACGACTGTCGTTCCGCACAGTCTCGCACGCAGGCATGCGGTGTGCAAGTGGTGAGGACGACGGGCTGAAGCCACAACACGCCTCACCACTGCCGTTGCAACGGCGTGGCTTGCGGCGGGCTAAAGCCCTATTCTGTCATCCATAGCGAGGAATAGATCAAACGCGCTCGCTCTGCCCTCGAAGAGCGACATCTGCGCAAACAGCGGGGGCAGGTGGACGCATGCCTGCAGTCGCTCCGCTCGATAGGTGTTGCGCGGCTGTGCTACGATGGTAGAAAGCAGTTGGGCGATGCCAGCGACAACGCAGCGACAGCGCCGGAAGATGGAGGATGCGATGAGCGAGCCATTGCTGACGATTATCTCGCGCGACAACGCGGTCGAGTTGAGCCTGACCAGCGACCGCGTACACATGACACTCGCTGAGTCGGCGCTGCAAGAATTCCGCAATGACGTGCGCGCCGATCCCGATGCGCAGGCGGCTGGCCTGGTAGGGCGCTTCGTGCGCTTCGTCACGGGCGCGGCGGACAAACTGTTGTCGTCAGGAATCGAGTATGCGATTGCCGACATCGAATCGGTGACGGTGCGCAATGGCACGCTGGTCTTTGTGTATGGTCGGCGCAGTTACCCATCATTCGACGCCGTCAGCATCGTCCTGGATGGCGTTAACACCCCGGCGCTGGCCGCCTTTGCGCCCGCCGACGCGCAGACCTTCGCCGAGCGCTTCGCCGCTGAGAAAGCGCAGCAGAGCAAGGGCTAGCGCCGACTTGACGGCGCATAGACCCCGGATGATGCAGTATCGAGACATCCTTATGGCGTTGTGGACAAGGCAGTCGGCAAGGAAAACGCATCCTCTCGCGGTGTGGGGCGTCAGCGCAGCAGCTCGCTCTCCGGCGTCGTCAGCAGCAGCGCCGCTCCGATCAGCGGCGCATTCTCGCCCCACCGCGCGGGGGCGAGTTCCAGCGTCGCGTTGCGCAGGCGGTCGGCCAGCCCGGCGCGCAGGGCTTCGATCAATCCTGGCCGATTCAGCGCGATGGCGCCGCCGATGGCGACCCGCTCCACGCGCGTCAGGTGCGCCAGATTGACCAGGCCAATGCTCAACTTCTCGACAAATTCGCGCCACATCTCCGCCGCTTCCCCCTCGGAGAGCGTCTCGATGGGCTGGCCATAGCGCAGGGCAAGCTGGCGCCCGCCGGTATACGTCTCCAGGCAGCCGACCTGGCCGCAGAGGCAGATGCGCTCATTGTGGTCGAGCATCTGGTGGCCTAACTCGATGGAGAGCGTCACGCCCGCGCCGTCCGGCGTCCCCAGGTGAGCCGCGCAGCCGGTGCCGGTGGAGAGCGTCAGGTAGGCGCAGCGCTCCAGGCCCTCCAGGCTGCCCAGGCGCCGCTCGGCCAGCAGTCCGCAGACGGCGTCGTGCGCCAGCCGCACCGGCAGGGCGCCGCAGCGCTGCGACAGGTCTTTGACGAATGGGCGCCCTTCGTAGTCGCGCAGATTCGGCGCGACCGCTACGCCTGCGCCATCGCGCGTGATGCGCCCGCCGAGCGAGACGCCCACACCTGCTGGCTCGCCCAGCCCAAGCCGCTCAGCCGCACGCCGCGCATCAGCCAGGGCGTCGCCCAGTCGCGCCACCTGCGCCGTGTAGCGTTGCTCGGTGGCGAAGGTCGCCACGGCCAGCGTCACCAGCGCCTGCGCAGGCTGGATGAGCGCCACGCGCGTCGTCGTGCCGCCAAGGTCTACCGCTATCGTCGCCGCCATCATAGAACCTGCGCCTCCCACGCGCCCATGCGCGTCAGTCTCATCTGCCGCAGTATAGGCGCAGACGCGCGGCGCCCGCATCGCGGATGTGACAGATGTGGGGAACGAGTGGGCGCGCGAGCAGCGCTACGCCGGGCGGCGGCGTTTGATGCTGGAGACGGGAATCGGCGCCGCGCCCGCCTCGGCCAGGCGCCAGCAATGGGTCTTGCTCGACAGGCACTTTTCCTGCTCTTCAAGCGAGTTGGGGGGCGTATTCATACCGCAGTAGACCTGATACATTGGCTCGCCGTGCTGCAGGTCGCTCTGCGCAAACCAACGCTCACGATAGTGCGGGCAGCCGCGTCGGTGGCGTCGCCAGTTGATATTCGTAATGGGATTCTCGGTTGGCGTATAGTTCACCAGACCACATGCCTCTCAATCGCTCGTGTTTGCCGGGCTGCTCGTGTTCTCCTCGCGCGCTGGCGCATGGCTCAACAGGGCGGAGCAGGAACGCGCCGCATCCTTGTGAAGTCGCTTGGCCACGCGCATGAACCTATTATATGGGGAACATCCCTGCCGCGCAAGGCGACCCAGAGCGGCGCTCGCGCGTACAATGGACGATGGGTAGCGCGACCCGCGCAACCGCAGTGATGCCGCGTGATGCAGTCTGAAAGGCGCCGCTATGCGCTCGCTCGACGATAACCGACCGGATGATCGCCTGGAGGCTGACGACGACGCGCCCGTGGCGCCCGTGACAGCGGCGGGGGCGTTCGCCGCGCCGCCAGCCGCCTCAACCGGCGGGGTGACGCCGACGCCGTGGACCCTGCGGCAGATGATCGTCGGGGCGGCGCTCACGCTGGTTCCCTGGCTGGCCTTCAGCCTGGGCTCGACCTTCCTCTTCGGCGGATCATCCCCAGCCGCGAAGCCACCCTCGGCGGCGATTGACGCCCTGAGTGGCGTGGTCGTCTTCATCGTCTCCGCGCTGCTCGAAGCCATCTTCCTCGTCGCGCCGGTCGCCGTGGTCTTCAGCCGACGCCTGCCAGCCGCCTCGTTCAGCGAACGTATGCGCTGGCTGGGCTTCCGCGCCACGCCGCTCGTCCCGGCAGTGATCGTCATCGTGGTGGCGCTGGCGATTGGCCTGGGCGGCAGCCTGCTCTATGGCCAGCTCATCACCTACTTCCACCTGCCGCTCCAGACGAATAGCGAGACACTGCTGCAAGAAGGGAAGTCGGCGCCGCTGACGACGCTTGGCATCCTGGCGGCGGCGGCGCTTGTGGCGCCTCTCTGCGAAGAGGTCTTCTTCCGCGGATTCGTCTTCGTTGGCCTGCTCAAACGCATGCCGCTGTGGCCATCGGTCGCGCTCTCCGCCGCCATCTTCGGCATTGCCCATGCCGACCTCGGCTCACTCGTCCCGCTCTTCATCATCGGCCTGGCGCTGGCGTGGGCGCGCTGGCGCACCGATTCCCTCTGGCCGGGCATCGTCGTCCATACCATCAACAACGCCGCCGCCGCCCTCGTCCTGCTGCCCTATCTGCTGAAGTGACACGCTAGCTCGCTGGCAGCGTGTCGAAGGGCGCCACGCGGCGGGCCACCCGGTCGCGCAGGTCGGCCAGCGCGGCGAGCGCCCGCGCGCGGGTGGGCGCGTCGATGGCGGCGTCGGCGGCAAATTCGTCTTCATCCAGCGTCGTCATTGCGCCGTCGGGAGCGACCCACAGGTCGAGCGCCAGATCGCGATAGCTGATGCGCGCGGCGCGAAACTCCGCCGGGCAGGTGATGTTGCAGTACCATCCCTTGAGTCTGTCGCCCGCGCCGCGTACCTCCATGATGTTGTACCAGCGGTCGGTGAAATACCACTCGATGAAGTGATCGCCCGGCTCGAAGGTCGTGTAGCCCAGCTCCATCGGGCCGCGTGTCCAGGTAGCGTCGAGTCGCGCGCCCGTGGGCCAGGTCTGCGCGATGACGCCAGCATAGGCGAAGACCTGCGCGCCCGCGCTGTTCAGCTTGCAGACCGTCACCGTCTGCCCGGTGGCGAGCGCCTGCCCGCCTGCCGTCGTTTCCTTCGCGCGCCCGCCGGAGTGGTCGCTGGGGTGGTCATGGGTCATCGACATCCGCTACGCCTCGCTCTGTGAGTCAGGGCGCCTGGCTGGCGCCCTTGCGCTCAGCGTACACCCGCCGCCCCATCAGCCGCCAGTTCCGTTTGATTCTGCGGCAGTCTGCGCGGCGATGGCCTGCGCGGCGCTGTCGGCGAACGGAAGTTTAGGGAAATCACTGCCGGCCGCCGCATCGGCCGCCTGCATGACGCCAAATCGGTCGATCAGCAGCGCAGTGCTTACGCCGCCCAGGCCTGCGCCCGGCTGGATGACGACGATGACACAGCCATCGGCTGGGTTGCGCGGCAGCAGCGTGAGATAGGTGACGGCGAGGGTCGTCGCTCCTTGCAATCCCTCTAACAGCGTCGCGGGGCAGAAGAGCGCCTGCGCCTGGGTCGTGATATCCTGCGCCGCGCTGGCAGGGCCGACCTGCCAGCCAGCGGCTGTGAGCACGACCAGCACTGTCAGCGGGCCAATGTCGCGCGCGTCGGATTGTTCGTTTGTGAAGCTCTGCCCACTCGCGTCGGTCACGCTGCGCGACGGCTTCACCATCACCTCCAGGCGCCAATTGGTCTGGCTGGCGCTCGTGAGCGCGGATTGTAGATCGACCCAGCTCGAGCAGACTGGCCCACAGGGTGTGGCGCCCAGGCCATTGAGATGCGCCAGGCTCTCGCTCGTCGAAGCGATCTCCGGGGTGATGCTGTAGCGTAGCGGCGCGCTGGCGCGCGGCGTGTCGCCGTTCGCATCCAGATACAACTCGCCGGGCGCGATGGTCGTCGTGGCGCCATCCGCCGCCAGCGTCTGCGAGATCATCGCGTAGAGCGCAGCGCGCTCGCTGGGGCTGAGCCGGTCGGGCGTGGCGCGCAGATCGAGCAGGCGCACGGAGGCGTAGGCCTGTGGCGTGTCACTCAGCGCGTGGGCGTTGGCGAGCGGGCAGGTATCGCTGGCGGCGCGCGGCACGCTGACGACGCAGCGCAGCGTGGGAAAGTCGGCGGCCTGAAATTCGACCGGGTGTGCGCCCGGCGATAGATAGAAGGCGCTTCCCACGAGATCGGCTGGCGGCATGCGTTGGCCAGAGATCGTCAAGACTCCCCAGGGAACGCCGTCGGCGGCGGCGAACCCGTCATCCTGGGACGTGACCGGCGTGGGAAGCAGCGTCACCGTGGTCGGCGCGGCGCCTAGCAGGCGCGCGATGGCGGCGGCTGGGTCGCTGGTGGAGCGCACGAACAGCCCCACGGCGACGATGGCCACCAGCGCCATCGTCAGCGCGCCGACGATCTGACGGCGCCAGCGATTCCAGCGCCGCGCCCACATAGCAGGCATCAGCGGGCGGCTGCGGGCGTCCAGTGGAGCGACATCGAGCGTGGCGTCGCCCAGCGACATGTCTGACGGCATGTCTGGCGGCGCGCTTGACCGCGAGTCATCGCCTGGCGCCTCCGCCATTGTCTGTCCTCCTCGCGACACAGGAAAATGACACAGGTGTACGTCCCAGGGCGCATGGGATAAGGTGATTCTAACAGACTTTGCGTTTCTCGTGAAACGGAGGATCACCCAATCTGCTCGTTGCAGACGGCGCGCCATAGGCTATACTGAAGGCGCCGCCAGTCGAGGTGGCTCAGCCCGCGCAATGGCGCGCGAGCAGACGCGGACCCTGCAAAGAAGAATATCAAGAACATCATGGATATCACCCTCATCAGTGTTCCGATGGATTTGGGAGCAGATCGGCGCGGCGTCGATATGGGGCCAAGCGCCATCCGCTACGCCGACATCGTTGACAAGCTCCGCGCGCTGGGGCATAGCGTCACGAGCGCGCCGCCGATCCCCGTCAGCGAGCCAGAGTCCACCCCAGCGCCGAGCGATCAGGAGCGACGCGCCAAGCATCTCGCGCCGATCATCGCCGCCACCAGCCTGCTCGCCGAGCGCGTCACCGCGATCATCAGCGCTGGCTCGCTGCCGATTACCCTGGGCGGCGATCACAGCATCGCGCTCGGCTCCATCGCGGGGGCCGCGAAGGCGCGCAAGCCGCTGGGCGTGATCTGGTTCGATGCGCATGCTGATTTCAACACCACCACCACCACGCCATCGGGCAATGTGCACGGCATGATTCTCGCCGCGCTGGCGGGGCTGGGCGATGCGCGGCTGGTCAATGTCGGTGGGCGCGGCAAGAAGGTGGACCCCAAGCGCATCGTGATCGTCGGCGCGCGTGACCTGGATGCCCCTGAGCGGCTGCTGCTACGCGAGGCCGGCGCGCATGTGCTGACCATGAGCGATATCGATCGGCGCGGCATGGAGGCGGTGACACGCGAGGCGCTGGAGGTTGCGCTCGATGGCGCGGCGGGGCTGCATGTCAGCTTTGATCTCGACGTGGTAGACCCTTCGGAGGCGCCGGGCGTCGGCACGCCGGTTCACGGCGGCATCACCTATCGCGAGGCGCACCTGGCGATGGAGATGGTGGCCGAGTGCGAGCGGCTCACCAGCCTTGATATGGTCGAGGTCAACCCGATCCTCGATCACCACAACCAGACGGCCATTCTGGCGACTGAGCTTGCCCTCTCAGCGGTAGGTAAGCGCATTTTCTAGCGCGTTCCCGCCTGGCAGTGGGGTCGCGACCGCAGGCTCCATCGCACGTCATGGCCGATGATTGTGCGGCTTGCACAGAGTCGGCGCACGCTGCTTGACATACCTTTTTGGCGCTCGCTATGCTGAATGTGGTCGTAGGCGGCTCTTTGGAGGGCCGCATCTGTCTTCTGTTCACTGCTTGCTGCGCATCTCGTCTGGCGCTGGCGTCCAACGGCGGACGAACTCTGAAGTGGCGATGACGCCACAGGCTCCTGAGGAGGCTATTGCACGTGTCGAAGACAACGAGTCGCGCTGCGCTCTCGCAGCGCCCAGATGTGGTGGTATTCCTCAACGGCGAGTACATTCCCGCCGATCAGGCGCGCGTTGGTATCGCGACCCATGCGCTCTCGTATGGCACTGGCTGCTTCGAGGGCATTCGCGCCTACTACAATAGCGAGGCCGATCAACTCTATATCTTCCGCGCGCTGGAACACTTTCAGCGGCTGGCGCGCTCGTGCAAGATCACGAATATCCGCCTGCCCTATACGCCGGAAGAGCTGGTCGAGATGACCGTCGAGTTGATCCGCCGCAACGGGCTGCGCGAGAATGCGTATATTCGACCCTTCGCCTACAAGGCGGATGAAATCATCGGCGTCAAACTGAACGGGCTGCGAGACGACTTCGCCATGTTCACCATCCCGATGGGCGACTACATCTCGACCGCCGGGCTGCGCTGCATGGTTTCGTCGTGGCGGCGCGTGGATGACAACATGATTCCCGCGCGGGCGAAGATTTCGGGCGCGTATGTCAACAGCGCGTTCGCCAAGTCTGAGGCGCTGATGGGCGGCTACGACGAGGCGATCATGTTGACCCATGAAGGCCATGTCAGCGAAGGCTCGGCGGAGAACATCTTCATGGCAGTGGGCGGTGAACTGGTCACGCCACCGCCCTCGGAGAATATCCTCCAGGGCATCACGCGCGACACGGTGATGCAGCTTGCCCGCCGCGAGCTGGAGATGCTGACCCGCGAGCGCGTGATTGACCGCACGGAACTCTACACCGCCGATGAGATCTTCCTCACCGGCACCGGGGCGCAGATCGCTCCGGTGGTCGAGGTTGATCACCGCGCGATTGGCGCTGGCGTGGTCGGGGCGGTCAGCGCCTCCCTGATGCAGCTCTACGACGACGTGACACATGGTCGCCGCGCCGAGTACATGAGCTGGCTCACACCCGTCTACGCCGCCGCCCACAGCGCGGCGAACGGCCACAACGGGCATAATGGCCACAACGGCCACAGCGTTGCGAAGGTCAAAGCTGGCAAGCAGGCAGCAGCGGCGAAGAAGTAACCTGCACGCTCGTTCAACGCAGCAGGTCCCCCGCTCGCAGTCTCGCGAGCGGGGGACGCGCTATCTGGCGGCGTCGTGTCCCATCTGGCGCACGGCTTGGACGGAGCGCGCCAGATGCGGTATGGTGAGATGAGGGGCAGCGTGCGCCCACGAACTCAATCATCTACACGGGGAGAGCACCCTGGATGTCTGATACCACCTCACACTCCACACCGATGCGACGGATTGGCGACGCCGAGCGCATCCTGACGTATATCACCATCGCGGTAGCGGCTATCAGCGCCGCCTACCTCCTCTTCATGCTGCTCTCGCAGCATGAGACCTGCTATGGCATGCAGGCGAGCAAGCTGCTCTGCCAGCCCGTGGACGCGACGGCGGCGGCGCGCGGGGCAGTCGTGCTGGCGTTCCCTGGTCTGCTCTTCGTCGGCGCGGCGGTTGGCGCGCTCTGGCAGACACGGCCCGGCGTCTCCGAGAACCGCAGCACGGCGTTCGGCCTGCTCGTCATGTGTACCCTGCTGCTCATCGGCATCGTCGTTCCGGCGCTCTCCGGGGCGGGCTTCTTCCTGCTGCCCGCGACGCTGCTGCTGCTGGTCGTGGCGATTCTTGGCACGATCAAGTTTGTGCAGGATTGGCGGGCCGGGGCGGCGCAAGCGGGCTAGCGCAGCTCGCGCACACTGCGCAGCGATAGACCGATCACTGAGGTGATGATCTCCAGCGCGCCTGCGATGACGAAGACCCAGATGGGCGAGTAGCGGTCGGAGATGACGCCAGCCACCGCATAGCCGACGGGAATCAGCGCCAGCGAGCCGAGTTGGTCGAGCGCAAAGACACGCCCCAGCTTGTCGCGCGGCACAAGCTCTTGCACGGTCGTCAGCCAGATGAGGTTGAACGCGCTGAGCGTGAAGCCGAGCACGAGCGCGACGCCACCGACGATCACCGGCTCCATCGCGCGCGAGATGGGCAACGCATAGGCCAGTTGCGCGACGCCAGCGATGGCCCCCATGATGAAGCAGGTCACGCCACGTCGCGTGGGCCGCACTCTGGTATAGACAAGCATGCCGATGATCGCGCCGACCGCGAAGATGCTGCCACTCAGGCCAAAGAGCCACGCCCCGCGTCCCCACACATCCTTCACGAGCTTGGGCAGCGCGACGCTCTCCGAGGCGGTGAGCATCGGGTTGGCGAAGAATGGCAGCACGATCGTCGCCATCAACCAGCCCGACGCGAGGATGTAGGTCAGGCCATCGCGGCTCTCGGCCAGCACGCCGCGCAGCCCGCGCTGGCGCGCTGGAGCCGCCGTGTGCGGGCGGGTATCCGGCTCGTCGTCGCTCGCCGCCAGCGCTGGGGTGGGGCTATCGAGCGCGCCCGCAGGCAGCACGCAGAGCGCCGCCACGACGAACGTCAGCGCGTCGAAGGCAAACGCCCAGTTGGCTGAGGCCACCGCGATCAGCCATGCCGCCAGCCCCGGCCCGATCAGGCCGCCGATCTGCTGGCTAAGGCCTGTGAGGCCATTGGCTGAGGCGAGCGCATCCGTCTCGACCAGCTCTGGGATGACCGCCTGATAGGCAGGCGAGAAGAAGCCGCGCACGAAACCGAAGATGACCGCCAGTGTGAGCAGATGCCAGAGATGAAGCAGGCCCAGCAGCCCCAGCACGGCGACGACGCCCAGCGTGAGCGCGCGCCCGGCGTCGGAGAGCAGCATGATGCGGCGGCGCGAGTAGCGGTCGGCGGCGACCCCGCCGACCAGCACAAAGACCAGGCTGGGGATCGTTGAGGCGATCAGCAGCGCGCCGACCGCAGTGGCGCTGCCGGTGAGTTGCAGGGCGGCCCAGGCGAGCGCCGTCAGGTAGGCGCCATTACCCAACTGCGAGATGGTCTGCCCGCTCCAGACCCAGGCGAAGCGCCGTGAATGCAGCGCGCGGAAGGTCGCCCCACGTCTTGCGGTCGCTGCGCTCATCGGCTCACACCCTCTGGCGCGCTCGCGAACGGGCCAAATTGTTCAGAAGCAGGCGGCAAGACCCGCGCCGAGGCCCGCAGATGCAGGCGCAGCGCGGGCCTTGCATCTGCTGACGGCGCGGCGGTGGGGGATGCGCCGCCAGCAGTTCTCCGTATGGGCTAGCGCGTGTTGTGCATTGGCATGATGACGTAGGTGTACTTCTCACCCTGCGCGCCGACCGGGCGGATGACTCCTGGCGCCTGCGGTGAGTTCAACTCCAGCGCCACCTGCGGCGTATCGAGCACGCCAAGCACGTCGGTCAGATATTTGACGTTGAAGATGATCTCCATCCCCGCGCCGTCTACCGCCGCTTCTTCGATGGTCGTGGTCGCATCGCCGACCTCCTCCGCCGTCGCCTGAATCGTGACGACGCCCGGCGTCAGGCCGCCCGGCTCACCGCCCTCCACCTTCAGCCGCACGATGTTGGCGCTATCGCGCGCAAAGAGCGTCGCCGTCTTGGCCGCCTGGAGAAACTGATCGGTCGGCAGCGTCACGCGGGTCGAGTGGCTCTTCGGCAGAATCTGCTCGAAGTTGGGGAACTGCCCCGCGATCAGATTCGAGAGCATCTCCACATCGCCCGCGCGGAAGAGCACCTGATTGCGGTTGGGCGTTACCACCATGCGCGCCTCGCCTTCCGCTGGCAGGATGCGCGCCAGCTCCGTCAGCGCGCGCGCGGGGATCAACACATCGCTGAGCGTCGGCGCGCCGGGTAGCTCGGTCGTGGCCACCGCCAGCCGGAAGCTATCCGCTGAGGCCAGCGTCAGCCGCTCGTTGCGCACCCGCGCCAGCACTCCGGTGAAGACCGGGCGCGCATCGTCGCTGGCGGCGGCGAAGGCCACCTCGCCGATCATCTCGCGTAGCTCGGCGGCGTCGAGCGTGACCGCCTGCTCACCGCCGTCGCCGCTGGGCAGCGTCGGGAACTCCGCCGGGTCCATCCCGCGAATCGTCGCCTGGCTGCGCTGCCCGCTCACCTTCAGCGACTGGCTATTTGGCTGCAGTTCCAGCTTCACATCGGTCGGGCTGAGGCTGTTGACGAAATCGGTCAGCAGCCGCGCAGGCGCTGTCGTGGAGCCTTCCTCCTGGATGTTTGCGGGCATCCAGCAGGTGATGGCGATCTCCAGGTTGGTCGCGGAGAAGCGTAGTCGATCACCTTCAGCCGCCAGCATGATATTTGAGAGGATCGGCAGTGTGGTGCGGGTGGAGACGGCATGGCCAACGGTGGAGAGACCCTTCGCCAGGTCTTGCTGCTTGCAGGTGAACTTCACGGTAGAGCCTCCTCGGCAGGTGGTGCTGTACACAGGCGCCTGCGACCAGCGCGACGCGCCCGTCCAGTATACCCCTTCATCGCTGTTCGCTGCCATACGCGAGCGTTCAGCTCCAGCGGCGCGGAGACCGGGGAAGCAGCCCTCTCACGCGCGCCAGCGCTCGCCAGCATTTTTGCGTATTTCACGGCTGCGATGCTTCACAGACCCTGGCTCGAAGGTCCGCAGGGTCTATGGACGTATGGTACCTTATGGTATACTGAGTAAACAGTCAAAGCCGCCTGTCAGGACAATCGTTTTGCAACGTACATAGCCAATTGGCGCAGGGTGTTGAAAAACGTGGGGAGCCGCTGGGTAGCATATGGCACAGGCGTACATGCGAGGGATGTCAGTGGAGCTGGATGCGCGCGCTTCGGCGCCCTTAATTACCCTCTTCGAGCGTGACGATTCCATAGCTGTTCCGCTGCTCTCACAGCTACGCATGGCGGGCTATGATGTGCGGTCGGCGCGTACCCCGGTCGAGCTTTTCGATATCCTCGGCAAGAATCTGGTCACGCTGGTGCTCGTGGACCTGGGCGCCGCCACCGCCGGGCGACGGGAGTTCTGGGTGGCGCTCGATGCGCAGCGCCGTGGCCGCTCGATGCAGGTGCTGACCTTCCGCTATATGACGCCCGCAAGCGACCTCGATCTGGACTTCGAGCCATCCGCCCGCGCCATCGCCGATGTGGAGATCCACGGCGCGCATGAGTTCCAGCGCGTCATCGAGGCCGTGCGCCAGCGCGCGCCGCTGCATGGGCCAGCGCCCTCCGCCGCTGTCAGCTATACCGCCGATGGCGGTATCCAGCCGCTCGGCGCCGCGCTCGGCCTCGCTCCAACTCCCTATAGCGAGCAGTTCAATGGCGGCTATGGCGCCTACGGCGCGCCCAGCCCGCAGCCAGGCTTCGCCCTGAGTGACCCATCCCCGTTTGGGGCGGGCTATGGCGGAACAGCGTTCGGCTCGCAACCACCGGGGATGGGTGGCTATCAGGGTGGCTATCAGGGCATGCCCAACAGCATGCCACCTGGCGCATTCTCGCCCGCGCCATCGATGCCCTCGATGCAGGGGTATGGCGCGCCGATTCCGCCGCAATTCGACGCGCAGATGGAAACGACACCGTTCCCGGAGAGCGTGTTCGCGCAAGGCGGATTCGCGCCGCCCTTCGGCTCACCCTTCGCCGCGCAGCCGGGCTTTCAAGCTAGCCCGTTCGCACACCCAACCAGCGTCAATCCCTTCGCCAACCAGATCAATCCACTGGAGTCGTCGCCGTTCGCGCAGCCCTATGGCAGCAACCCATTTGCCGACGCGAGCGCGCCTTCGACGCCACCAGCTTCACCCTTCGCGCAAGGCGTCGGTCAGGCGGCCAATCCGTTCGGGCCAGGTATGCCGTCTGCGCCGACTGGTCCCGGCGCGCCGTGGGGGCAATCGCCCGGCGGCTACCTCGCCGATGCGCCGCAGTTCGCCGACTGGCACACGCCTGACACAGGCCCCGATAGCTTCGGCTCTGATCCCGGCGCACGCAGCATGTTTGGCGCGCCACAGTCCCCCGCTGGCGCCTTCACACCGCTGCCCATGCCCAGCACGCCTGTCTTCCAGGATGCCTGGACACCGCCAGACGGCGAGATCGAGATGGAGACGAGCGCCCTCCCGGAGGATGCGTTCCAGACAGGGATGCCAGGGATGCCAGGGGCGTCGGGGATGGCCGGTGCGGCAGGGGCAAGCGCCTGGTCCGCCGCAACCTCGGAGCCTCGCCGCCGTACCTCAGAGCCGCAGTATGACAGCACGCAGTTGCGCCCCTGGGACGCTCCACGGAGCGGCGGTGGACTCAGCGGCGAGTCAACGCCACCGCCATTCGACTATTCCGCGTCGCAACAGGATGGGTTTGAGCGCTCAACAGCCTCACTCGAACAGCCGCAGGGCGTCTCCGCGATGCAAACGCAGACGCCCGCCTCCACGCCGACGGAAACGTCGCTGGGCAGCGTGCTGGTGGAGGGCGCGCTGCTGACGCCAGGCAAGCTCGAAACGCTGCGCGGCATCCAGGCGATGCTCACCAGTGTCAATCAACCGCGCAAGCTCGGCGAACTGGCCGTGATGTTCAAGTTCCTCAGCCCAGACCAATTGCTGGCCGCGCTGCTGGTGAGTCGTGGCCTCGTCAGCCCACAGCAGATCGCCTCGCTGGGCCGCCTCAAACAGGAGCTGGCGGCGACCGGTAAAGAGAACGATCTGGAAACCCTGCTGGTTCGCTTCAACATGCTCCCCGCCGACCAGCTCCGCAATCTTCGCCAGGAACTCGCCTCGTAGCAGTCGGCAGGTTAACGCGCAACGACTGGCCGCTGGGCAGCTTGAGCCGCCAGTCGCGCTCAGCGGCTCGGCGCGAGCGGAGCGCCCCAGCGTAGCTCAGCGGCGATGCGCAGCGTGACCTGGCCGTCAGACGTGTGGGGGGCGAGCAGCGCAGCGACGGCGTCATCGAAGGCGGCGGCGTCTTCGCGGCGCATGCGGTCGCGCGAAAAGCCATTGCGCGAATGGATAGACTCGATGTACGCGCCGATGGATTGGCTGAACGGCTCTGGCTCCGTGCGGCGCGCGCCCACCAGCGCGAAGAGGCCGCGCCGCTCCAACTCAGCCACGAGATCGTAGGGGCGATACTCCTTGTTGGTCGAGGCGCGCGTGATGAGTCGCAGCAGCGCGCCTCTCCACGGGGACGCTTCCTCAGCGCGTTCGACAATGACGAGGGGCGCGCCGGGCGCCAGCGCCGCATGCAGGCGCGGCAAGGCGCGCTCCCAGTCCATCCAGTGCAGGCTCTCGCCGGTCACGGCCAGCCCATAGGGGCCGGCGAGCGTCGCCTCCTCCAGCGCGGCCACCTGCCAGCGCAGGTTGGCCGCGTCGCCGCCCGGCTGTTGACGCCCCGCCGCGACCATCGCCGCCGAGAGGTCCACCGCATCCACCCGCTCCATGCGCGGAGCCAGACGCCGTGCTACATCACCCATGCCGCAGCCAGCGTCCAGCGCGACGCGCGGCCCGACGACAAGCGCTGCCAGCAGATCGAACACCGCCGCAGGGTAGGGTGGCCGCGCCGGGTAGGCTGCGACCACGGCGGCATCCTGAAACTGGGCCGCATAGGTTGGCCCCAGATGTGTAGGCTTCGGTAGCGCCATCGTCGTTGCCCTCCCACTTGCGCATGCGCCAGCGATCTTCTCGCCCTTCAACTACTTGAAGCTGGTCTGCGTATCGGGAGACGCGTCGCGTCATAGAGACTGACCTCAAACGGCGATTGGCTGTCTTGCGTGAGCGCGCGCGCCACAAGCAAGAAGTTGCCGGTCGCGTCTTGCAGCGCCGGATAGGACTCGCCGCTTTGCCCCCCACTCGTTCCCAGATCAACGAAGCGGCCCTCTGCGCGATCCCAGACGGCGCCCGTAACGACGACCAGGCGATCGTTGGCTGCGGTAACGTCGCCGAGATCAGCCGCGAACGCGGCAATCGCACGCACTACAGGAGCGCCAGAGCCGTGGATGTCAACTTCGTACAGCGTGGTTACCAGCGGAGGCGCAGGCGGCGCCGTCGGACACACCATGCCCGCAAAGCAGGCGCCCCCCTGTGGCAAACCGCTCCTGATGGTATAGAAGAGCGACCCACCCGTGACGCCCAGTGTATTTGGCGCACTGGTCGTGGGGCCAGACGGCAGCGTCGCCAGCACGCGCGGCCGGGTGTTTGGCTGCGCCAGGTTGCCGATCTCATTGAGCGTGACAACGCTGGTGGATGCGGCGTGGGGCGAGGTGACGTAGTACAATGTCGCGCCAGTGAGCGCGAGGATGCTGCCCGTCACCTGCGGCAGTGGAGTGGTCACGCCAGATGTGAGATCGTAGACCGTGAATGGCGTCGGGGTGATCGAGGTCTGTTGCCCGTCGCTCGGCGCCCCATAGACGACATACGGCCACGTAAACACATCAAGCGGCGTGTCGCCGGTCGTGCCGGGCAGCTGGTGAAGGGTCCGCCGCGCCAGGTCAACGATCACAATCCCCACGCCTGTACCTGCAACGAGTGTCCCATGGTCGATCTCATACGTCGAGATACCTTGATACGGAGTGGCTGGGAGCGCCTCATAGGTTGCGCCAGTCTGCTGATCGTATGCGTAGAGGCAGCCACCACAATCGGGGCCAGGGTAGCCAGTACTCTGCGCAATGAGGAAGCGCCCATCGGATTGACAGCAATGGAGAAAGTAGCTGCCCCTTCCCGCCACCTGGCAGGATGCCCCAAAGCATTTGGGGAGGCTGGCGACACCAATCGGCAGGAACTGATGGGATGCGATGTCCAGTACACCGGCCTCGGCTGGAGTAGAGGCGATAAGGCTTGGCGGAACCTGCTGGAGCAGATAGCCATCCAGGCTGCGACCGTCAGGCGCCAAGCTAAAGTTCGGCATATAGTGGGTCGCGTCAAGCTGAGTCGAAAATGTGGCAGTTGCGGCGTTGGATCCCCAGGCCTGGCTCATCGAGACCATCGGGCGGTACGGTGGCAGGGCAGCCGTTCGTGTGGCGGAGGATGAGGGACGCGAGGTGGTGGCTGTGCGCAGACCAGATGGGGCGCCGCAGCTCGCCAAGGCGAGCGCCAGGAGCAGAAGCGCGGTGACAGCGAACAGGAGCCGCAGCGCGCTCTGGGGACCGCGACGCGCGCTGCGGCAAGTAGACGCCCGTAGATGGAGCATGATACGCCTCCCAACGCCCTTGAGGATCGTCTCTTGGCGAGCGTGCCCGAGAGCAATTCACTCTCTTGACGGTTGCGAGCGCTCAGTTCTTACGAGGACGAAACAGTGGCGCTAATTCATTGAGGATGTTTGTGTGTGCATTGGCTGCATCTCTCCCAGGGTGTGTGAATGATCGCCGAGCTGGCGGCTGAAAGCCGCGCCCAGGGTCGGTCTGCGGACCGACGCGAAGCCCGCCTGACGCGGGCTGGGACGCCGGTCTCCAGGCCGCGCAGGCGGCCTTTGCGGCCGCAGGCCCCTGGCTGAGGGTTCACCCGCCCGCGCCCCGCTACTCGCGCTTGTATGGTCTCTGACACTTATTGTATCGCCCTTGTATTGAACCTGCGAGCAATCTCCCTCAACGCGCATCTGCTACACGAGCGCCCTGCGACGTGGCCCGCCCTGCGTGATGCGAGCGCCAGAGCGGGCGAGCGAGCTGGGCTACGGGATGCGCGCTAGGGCAACTGCGCATAGGCAGGCAGCGTCAGGAAGTCTACGAAGATTTCGGAGGTGGTGATCGCCTCGAAGAGCCGCGCGGCTGCGGGGAGATGGCGCTCGGCATAGGCCGCGTCGCCGAAGGTTGCGCGCAACTTCGCCAGCTCCTCCTCCTGCATCTGGCGGTAGAGGTCCACCGTTACCTTGCGCCCATCGTCCAGCACGCCGCGCGGATGGCGAATCCACTGCCAGACCTGCGCGCGCGAAATCTCCGCTGTCGCCGCGTCTTCCATCAGGTTGTAGAGCGGGACGGCGCCCAGGCCGCCGAGCCAGGCGGCGATATACTGCACGCCGACACGAATATTGACGCGCAGCCCTTCCTCGGTGATCGGTCCCTCTGGCGTCGCCAGCAGATCAGCCGCGCTCACCTGCACATCCTCGCGCTTGCGGTCAATCTGGTTGGGCTGTGGCATGATGCGGTCGAACACATCAGCGGCAAGTTGCGCCATCCCTGGATGCGCCACCCAGGTACCGTCGTGGCCGTCAGTCGCCTCGCGCTCCTTATCCGCGCGCACGCCAGCGAACGCCTTCTCGTTCAGCGCCTCATCGTTCTTCACCGGGATGAACGCCGCCATGCCGCCCATCGCATGCGCGCCGCGCCGATGGCAGATGCGAATGCAGAGCTGCGTATAGGCGCGCATGAATGGCACGGTCATCGTTACCAGCGCGCGGTCGGGCAGCACGAAATTCGGGTCGTTGCGCCGCTTCTTGATGCCGCTGAAGATGTAATCCCAGCGCCCACAGTTGAGGCCCGCCGAATGGTCGCGCAGCTCGTAGAGCATCTCGTCCATCTCGAAGGCGGCGGGCAGCGTCTCGATCAGCGCCGTCGCCTTGATCGCGCCATGCGCCACGCCCATCTCACGCTCGGCAAGGGTAAAGACCTCATTCCAGAGGCGCGCCTCCAGGTGGCTCTCCATTTTGGGCAGGTAGAAGTAGGGCGACGTGCCGCGCGCAAGCTGCTCGCGCGCATTGTGGAAGAAGAACAGGCCGAAGTCGAAGAGGCTGCCAGAGATCTCCTTGCCATCCACCAGCAGATGCTTCTCGTTGAGATGCCAGCCGCGCGGGCGTACGAACAGCACGGCGGTCTGCTGCGCCAGCGTATACTGCTTGCCTTCGGGGCTGGTGAAATCAATCGCACGGCGCACCGCGTCGCGCAGATTGAGCTGCCCCTCGATGTTATTCTGCCAGGTGGGAGCGTTTGCATCCTCGAAGTCGGCCATGTAGACCTTCGCGCCGGAGTTGAGCGCGTTGATAATCATCTTGCGGTCCACTGGCCCGGTGATCTCCACCCGGCGGTCGGCGATCTCCGCCGGGAACGGCGCGATCTGCCAGTCCGCCGCGCGAATCTCGGCGGTCTCCGGCAGGAAGTCGGGCAGCTTACCCTGGTCGAACTCCTGCTGGCGTGCGATACGCCGCTGCAGCAACTCCTGTCGTCGGCTCTCAAACGTGCGCGCCAGCCTGGCGAGGAACGCCTGCGCCTCCGGGGTGAGGATGTTCGCGAAGTCGCCTGCGACCGGGCCTGTGATCTCAACGCCATCGATGGTCGTAAACGTGTCTGAAGTCGTCATCGTACTCCTCCGGCCTCGTTCTGAATCCATGCCGCTCTCTGGCTCTTGCGTGATGCGCTCCGCCACAGCATACGACAAGCGCCCACCCACACGCAGCCAGGGCGCGTGAGCGAGCGCTTGCCATACATATGCGCGGGCGCTAGTGGAACTGCGCGGCTTCGGTCGAACCGGCCAGCGCGGTCGTCGAGGACTCACCACCCGCGATGACCTGCGCCACCTCGTCGAAGTAGCCCGTGCCAACCTCGCGCTGGTGGCGCGTCGCCGTGTAGCCGCGTGGCTCGTCGGCAAACTCTTGCTGCTGGAAGTCGGAGTAGGCCGCCATGCCACGCTCGCGGTAGCCGCGCGCGAGATCGAACATGCTGTAGTTCAGCGCATGGAAGCCAGCCAGCGTCACAAACTGGAACCGGTAGCCAAGCTCGCCGAGGCGCTGCTGGAAGTGGGCGATGGTCGCCTCGTCGAGCTTCTTCTTCCAGTTGAACGAGGGCGAGCAGTTGTAGGCGAGCAGCTTGCCAGGGAACTGCGCATGGATCGCGCTGGCGAAGCGCTCGGCCTCCTCGATATTCGGCTCAGCGGTTTCGCACCAGATCAGATCGGCGTAGGGCGCGTAGGCCAGCCCACGCGCGATGGCCTGATCCAGCCCGGCCTCGACGCGATAGAAGCCCTCGACGGTGCGCTCGCCCGTCAGAAAGGCGTGGTCGCGCTCGTCCACATCCGAGGTCAGCAGATTCGCGCCGTTGGCGTCGGTGCGCGCCACCACCAGCGTCGGCACAGCGCAGACATCGGCGGCGAGGCGCGCCGCGACGAGATGGCGGATGGCGGCGGAGGTCGGCGTGAGCACCTTTCCGCCCATGTGGCCGCACTTCTTCTCGGAGGCAAGCTGATCCTCGAAGTGGACGCCAGCGGCGCCTGCCTCGATCATCGCCTTCATCAGTTCAAAGACATTCAGCGGGCCGCCGAAGCCTGCCTCGGCGTCGGCCACAATCGGCGCAAACCAGTACGTGCTGTCATTGCCCTCGGAGTGGTCAATCTGGTCGGCGCGCTGCAATGCCTGATTGATGCGCTTGACCACCGCTGGCACGCTGTTCGCCGGGTAGAGGCTCTGATCCGGATACATCTGGCCCGCGAGGTTGGCGTCCGCCGCGACCTGCCAGCCGCTGAGATAAATCGCCTTCAGGCCCGCTTTGACCTGCTGCACCGCCTGATTGCCCGTGAGCGCGCCCAGCGCCGGGATGTATGGCTCCAAGTGGAGCAGCTCCCAGAGACGCGCCGCGCCCAGTCGCGCCAGTGTGTGCTCGACAACCACCGAGCCACGCAGGCGCATTACGTCGTCCGCGCTATAGGGTCGGGTGATGCCCTGCCAGCGTGCATCGTTTCGCCAGCTCTCTGCCAGAGCCGCGGCGGTTCGCTGGGAGGTCATGCGCGCGTGATCCGTCGGCTGCGCATGGCCGTTGCCGCCATTGCTTCCAAGCGTCATGGTGATGTCTCCTCTGCGCCTGGGGAGGCGCTACACCGCATCGTGTCGGCGCGTTCGCGCGGCTGTGAGCCAACGCGCCTGTGTACCTAACATATACGGGTGACAGCATACCCCAAATCAAGTATAATCAACACAGTAGTTCGTTATTGCTGGTATAAGGCGCGATTATGAATCTGCAACAGTTGCGCACATTCCGCGTGGTCGCACAGCAGCGGAGCTACTCGCGCGCCGCACAGTTGCTCTACCTGAGCCAGCCCGGCGTCTCGCTTCAGGTGCGCGCGCTGGAGCAGAGCATCGGCATGCCGCTGTTCGAGCGGTCGGGGCGCCAGTTGCGGCTGACCGAGGCTGGTGTGGCGCTGCTCGAATACGCCGACCGCATCCTCTCGCTGGTCGATGAGTCGCAGCAGGCGCTTGAAGAGTTGGGGAACGCGCGGCGGGGCATCGTGCGTGTCGCGGCCAGCACCACCGCTGGCATCTATATCGTGCCGCGCGCGCTGGGCGGCTTCCATCGGCAGAATCCCGGCGTGCGGCTGACCCTCGATGTCGTCAACCGTTTCACCGTCGCCGACCGCCTGCTACGCGATGAGGTAGATGTCGCGGTGATGGGGTTGATCGAAGACGCGCACGACCTCCAGGTCGAGCCATTCCTGCCGAATGAACTGGTCGTCATCGCCTCGCCACGGCATCCGCTGGCCCAGCGCAAGCAGATCGCCGTCGGCGAGCTGGTGGGCGAGACACTGCTGCTGCGCGAGCAAGGCTCTGGCACGCGCACCGACATCGAGCGCATGTTCGCTCAGGGGCAGCTTGTGATGCGCCTGGGCATGGAACTGCGCAGCAGCGGCGCAATCAAGCAGGCCGTCGCCGCCGATCTGGGCATCGCCATCATCCCCCTGCACGCCATCGAGCTAGAACTGCTGGCGAAGCGCCTGGTGACGCTCAACGTCGAGGGCTTCCCCATCCGGCGCGACTGGAGCATCGCGCGGCGCGCTGGCCGCCGTCTCTCCGCCGCCGCAAACGCCCTGTGGGACTACCTGCTGCTCTATCGCGACGAGGCGTCGTTAGAGTTCGCGCTCGCCTGAGAGCCGTGCGGATCGGCCACAGCTTCTGCTACGCCGTCGCGCTCAGGCGCCGTCGCGGCGGGGTCGTGCGACTCGCGCAGTTGCACCGTCTGGATCGGGTAGGGGATGATGATGCCTTCCTCACGGTAGCGGCTGCGCAGCCGCTTGATGAACTCATGCTGAATGAGATACTGATCGCTGATCTCTTGCGCCTGCATCTTGACCGTGAGGCGAATGCTGTAGTCGCCCAGCGTGTTGTAGCGGAGGGTGGGCGTGAAGTCGGGCATGCCACCCTGCACCGTGCGCATCACATCCTGCGCGACCTCGAGCGTCACGCGCTCCACCTGATCGAGATCGCTGGCATAGCTGACGCCAAACTCCACGCTGACGCCGCTATTCTGGGTATTGGTGTGGAAGTTCGTGACGGGCAGCGAGGTCATCTTCGAGTTTGGCACGATGACGACATTATTGCTGAGCTGGCGAATGGTCGTCGTGCGCCAGGTGATGTCGCTGATGTAGCCTTCTTCACCAGTGCTCAGCTTCACATACTCGCCAATCGCAAGCTGACGCGAGACAAGCAGCAACATGCCCGACACCAGGTCGGTCAGGGTAGCCTGGAGCGCCAGCGAAACAGCCAGGCCAGCGATGCCGAGGGTGGCCAGCCACGGCGCGATGTTGACGCCGACGAGCGGCAAGACCAGCAGGAAGCCAATCGCCAGCACGATGAAGCGCGCCAGATTGGTGACGAGCGAGACGACGGGCCGCGCCGTCGCAGCGGACGATGCGACGATCAGCGCGGTGGCGATGCCAGAGAGCATGATCGAGAGCGAGATGATGAAGAGCGCCAGCAATCCGTTATGAATCCACAGGCCCAGGGCAAAGCCAGCGAACTGCGTCGTGCGCGTGATGGCCAGCGCGTTTGCCGCGATGCCCACGCCGAGCAGAAAGCCCCAGAAGGTGATGTGGCCACGAATCGCCCGACCAACCATGCTCTCGCGTCGGTGGTTGACGTGATGCGCGGCGCTCCTGACCCAGCGGATGACGATCTGCTCGACTATCCAGCCAGCAAACGTTGCGACGGCGATAATCGCCACCGGCGCGATCCACGTCATGACGAGGCTCGAAGCCGCTAGAAACCTCAGATTCTCCATAGACTGCTACTATCTCTCTCGACCAGGGTTGGCTCGTCGGGCTACTGCTCGGCGCCTGCGCGTCTGAGCGTGGCCAGGTAGCCCTCGACATTGCGGCGCATCTCGCTCAGGCTGTCGCCGCCAAACTTCTCGATCCAGGCATCGGTCAGCGCGATGGCCAGCATCGCCTCGCCCACCACGCCCGCCGCCGGAACCACACACACGTCGCTGCGTTCGTAGCGTGTGACATCCACCTGCGCCCCTGTGCGCACGTCAACGGCGGGCAGCGGATGCGCCAGCGATGGAATCGGCTTGACGGCGACACGCGCGACGATTGGCTCGCCGTTGCTGATGCCGCCTTCGACGCCGCCCGCATGATTGGTGAGATGATACCAGCCGCGTCCAGTGGACGCGGGATCGTAGCGCACGACATCATGAACCTGTGAGCCGGGCAGCGCCGCCAGCCCGAAGCCGCCGCCAATCTCCACGCCCTTCGCCGAGGGGATGCTGAGCAGCGCCTGACCGAGCCGCGCGCTGAGGCGGCGATCCCACTGGCTATAGCTGCCCAGCCCGACGGGTACGCCGGTCGCCACCACCTCGAAGACGCCGCCGCAGGTGTCGCCGTTGCGCTTGCCCACCAGGATGCGCTCGATCATCGCTTTGGTGAGCGCGTCGTCGGCGCAATACATCTCCGACGCCGCCACGCGCGCCCAGAAGGCGTCGTCGGCTGCGCCGGGGTCGGGCTGCGCGTCGCTGGGGTAGCCCACCTCTGCGACCGCGAGCACATGGCTGTGGATGGCGACGCCGAACTGCGCCAGCAACTGGCGGCAGACCCCGCCGACGGCGACACGGGCGGCGGTTTCGCGCGAGCTGGCCCGCTCGATCACCTCGCGCACGTCGTCGTGGCCATACTTCAGCGCGCCGGTCAGATCGGCATGACCGGGCCGCACCCGCGTCACTGGCTCCGTCTCCGTTTCGACCGGCGTGGCGCTCATGCGCTCCTGCCAGTTGACCCAGTCGCGGTTCTCGATGCGCAGTGTGATCGGCGCGCCCAGCGTGTGGCCGTGGCGCACACCGGAGAGCGTCTCGATCTGGTCGCGCTCGATCTTCATGCGCCCGCCGCGCCCATAGCCGCCCTGGCGCCGCCGCAACTGCTCGTTGATCGCAGCGGCGTCGAAGGGCATGCCTGCCGGGATGCCTTCGACGATCAGCGTGAGGCACGGCCCGTGCGATTCACCTGCCGTCAGGAAACGAAACATGCGCGACCCCTCACCCCTGGCCCCTCACCCGCTGAGCGAAGGGAGAACAGAGCGTACTCGTCTGCATTGTATCGCGCGGCGCGCAAACGAGACACAGCGCGCGACGGGTAGGGGATAGGCGCGCGCTATCGGCGATTGTCGCTGACAAGCTGTGGCGCGGATGGCAGATCGAGCAGGGCGGTGTTGAGGAACGGCGGCAGAATCGGGCGCGTGGTGGGCAGGTCGGCCAGCGCGAACCAGCGAAAGGTCAGCGTCGAGTCTGGTTCGGCGCAGGGATGGTCGCGGCTCGTGTCGCCCAGGCGCGCGAGGTCGGCTGGAGTCGGGCTGACGAGGAAGTAGAGGCCAAGTTCGTGCAGTTCGCCGCCCCACGCTGGCGCGGTGAAGAAATTCTGCATGATCCACAGCAGCCGCTCGATGCGTGTCTGCTCGCTCAGCGCCAGCTCCTCGCGCAGCTCGCGGACCAGCGCGACCTCGGCTGGCTCCATGAACTCGACACGCCCACCCGGCAGCGCCCAGAAGTCCTCGCGCGAGTCGCCTTGCAGCAGCACATGGCCGTCGTGCATCCAGGCGCCGGCTGTGCGGAAGTTGAAGCGGCCCGAACCGACTGGAACAGAGATCATATCTGGCATCAACAGGCGCCCTCCTCAAAGCGCTTGCCGCGTCTGCGGCGTTCCCTTGCGCGCTGGCGCCGCATGTGATGAGAGCGGGGCGAGCCAGCGCGTTCGTGGCTCATCACCGTCATCAACCGCATGGCCAGGATAGCGAGTGGAGCGGCAGGTATGTCTACCAGCGATTCATCCGCGCCAGCCCAACCCGAACAGGATAGCATAGCGGCGGCGCAGCGGCGACTGCGCGACCGGCTGCTGATCTTGCTCGCGGCGGTCGCAGGCTATACCGACGCCATCAGCTACGTGGCGCTCGGTCAGGTCTTCGCCGCCAATATGACTGGCTCGACGGTGCTGCTGGGCCTGAATCTGGCGCGTGGCGCCACGCTCTCCGCGTTGCGCGCTGGCGTGGCGCTGGCGAGCTTTCTTGTCGGCGTCACTCTCGGCTCTCTCCTCATCAGCCGACGGGGTAGTGGCGAGGTCTGGCCGCGCGCCGTCACGCGGGCGCTGGCGGTCGAAGTGGCCGTGCTGGCGCTCTTTTCGACGCTGGGGATGATTCTGGGAACGCGGGACCAGTACGGCGTGGTCTACGGGTTGATCGCGCTGGCCGCCTGCGCGATGGGTATACAGAGCGCCGCTGTGCGTTCGCTCGGCGTCGTAGACATCGCGACGACCTATCTTACGGGGACGTGGGTTGGGCTGATGGCTGGCCTCTCACGGCGCCTGCGCGCCGGGATTGAGGCGCACGACGACGAGCGGCGCCCGCCGCTGCCCGCCTCGCTCTACCCACAGGAGCGCGACGCATCGCTGCTGCTGGTGTATTTCGTCGCCGCCGTGCTCTGCGGTCTGCTGGTCAACGTCGGGGTTGCGGTCGGAACACGCGCGGAGTTGATTCCACTGGCCCCAGCCCTGGCCGTGGTCGTGGCCATCGCGGCGCGCAAGTTCCGCGCGCCTGCTCAGAAGGAGCCGAGCGCGCGATAGCGCCCAGTTCGATCAACACATATCAACCTATGTCAACGTGTCGCGCGCCCGCAGTCAGTCCAATAGCTGGAGGCGCGACGTATCGAGCGTATCTCCTTCGATGACCAACACCGCCATGCCAGTCGTGGTTCCAGCGCTATGCGTCTCTCCGTCATCCCACCAGGCGGCCTGTCCAGGATGAATCTCGCGCCGGACTCCATCGCCGCCTTCGACCCATCCCTCGCCCTGCACGATGAGGAAGAGTTGGCCACCCGCCGCAGGATGCCTGCCAACGAAACCGCCTGGAGCAAGCCACATGGCGCCTACCTGTGTCGCTCCAATCGCACGGAGAATCGGCGTGATGGTTAGGCCACTACTGCCAAAGTTCGTGATGGGCCGACCAGTGTCGGCGTCGAAGCGATACAGGCGCAAGATGATAGCCCCCGTCTGCGATCGGACACAATCTCAGGCGTTGACGGCATTGACGGCGTTGGCATGCCAGCATATCTGCGCGGGCTAACGAACCCATAGCCCATAGGCGCGCAGACATGCTCGTCACTCGCACGAGCGCTAGAGCGCCTCGAAGATGGCGGCGATGCCCTGGCCGCCACCGATGCAGAGCGAGGCGGCGCCGTAGCGCAGGCCGTGGCGGCGTAGCTCGTTGATCAGCGTGAGGCTCAGCCGCGCGCCCGACGCCCCCAGCGGATGCCCCAGCGCGATGGCGCCGCCGTTGACGTTGGTCTTGTCGCGGTCGAGGCCAAGCTCCTGCTCCACCGCGAGGTACTGCGCGGAGAACGCCTCGTTGACCTCCACGCGGTCGAGGTCGGCCAGCGCGAGGTCGGCCCGCTTGAGCGCCTGGCGAATGGCTGGCGCGGGGCCGATGCCCATGATCGTCGGGTCTACGCCGACGATGCCCCATGAGACGATGCGCGCCAGCGGCTTCAGTCCACGCTCACGCGCCACCGCGCCGGTCGTCAGCGTGAGCGCCGCCGCTCCGTCGGTGATGCCGCTGGCGTTGCCCGCCGTCACCACGCCCTGCTCGGTGAAGCGCGCAGGCAGCTTCGCAAGCGCCTCCATCGAGGTCTCGCGGATGCCCTCATCCTGCGCGACTGGCGTCACACGCCCCTTGCGGTCTTTGACCTCAACCGGGACGATCTCCTCGGCGAACAGGCCGCCTTCCTGCGCGTTCTTCGCCGCCTGTTGGCTGCGCAGCGCGTAGGCGTCAATCTGCTCGCGCGTGATGTGATACTGCCTGGCCAGATTCTCGGCGGTGATGGCCATCGGGCAGCCACAGTATGAGTCGGTCAGCGCCTCCCAGAGGTAGTCCTCGAATTTGTGCTCGCCGAGGCTCAGCCCGGCGCGCGCGCCACGCACGACGAACGGCGCCTGGGTCATATTCTCGGCGCCGCCCACCAGCGCGAAGGTCGCCTCGCCCAGCAGCAGCGCCTGCGCGCCAGAGATGACGGCCTGCAAGCCAGAGCCGCAGAGCCGATTCAGCGTCAGCGCGGGCGTCTCGATGGGCGCGCCCGCCTTGAGCGCGACGTGCCGCGCCAGATAGATCGCGTCCGCGCTGGTCTGCAAGACGTTGCCGAAGAAGACCTGATCCACGTCCTTCGCAGCCACGCCAGAGCGTTCGAGCGCGCCCCGCGCCGCAGCGGCGCCCAGCTCAATCGCCGAGACATCCTTCAGCGATCCCATGAAGGAGCCGAAGGGCGTGCGCGCGCCGCCGAGGACGACGACATCGCGGTCGTTGACTGTCACATTCGCCATTGGGTGTTCTCTCCCGCGCCCGCATCGGCGCGCACATCATTCGCTTTCCCACCTGGGACACGGCCCTGGACATTTTAGCATGGATGCGCGCTCACCCGCTGGTTGAACCCCGCCCACCTGCTATGCGGCCACGCCAGAATGGCGGCAGCGATGGGCAGGCGTCGAGATGGCGGGTCCGTGACGCGCTGTTCGTTGCGCCGCATGGTAAGATGGCGCCACAGCAATGTCTCGGTGTCGCATGCGCGGAGCGGGTGAAATCTACTCTGGCGGGAGGGGGCGATATGGCGCTGCGGTATCTTCATCAGCCACAGCCATAAAGACGCTGGCTGGTGCGATAGCTTTGTAGCCCACCTGACGAGCTACGGTCTGGACATCTGGTACGACCGCGAGGGACTCTATGCCGGGTCGCAGTGGGTGCGCATGATCGAAGACGAACTGTCGAGCCGCGACATCTTTCTGGTCATCCTGACGCCAGACGCCTGGGCCTCAGACTGGGTGCGCGAAGAGCTTGCGTTGGCGCTCGCCTCCAAAAAGCGCATTGTCGGCGTCATGGTAAAACACACACCTGTGACCGGATTCATCGTGCAGCGCCAGATGATCAACGTCGTTGGGGCGTCCGCGACCGTGGCCGCGCAACAGGTCGCCAGCGGCCTCGAAGTGCGCGAAAAGCCAGCGGAGGCGCCCGCGCGCCAGGCGGCGGCGCCACAAGCCGCCTGTACGGGCGCACTGACGGGAAAATGGTATGAAGCCAACGATTCAACCCCGTGGGTCTTTGACATTGCGCAGTCTGGTCAGAGCATTTCGGGAAAAGTGACAGTGGGGAGTAAGTATCTAACGGAGGAAATATCGGCTGGTAGCCCTATATCTGGGCAGGTAAACGGCGAAGACATCACGATTGAGTTTGATATATCGTCAGGAGTACACTATACGTTTCGCCTTCGCATCACCGGGGGAGAGCTTGTTGGAACGAAGATGGCCTCAAACTTCAATGGAGGGACGGGATTGAACGTGAAGCTGATACGGCGCCAATGAGCGATGAGGCTGCCAGTCTGCTTACGGGCGACTTTGCGCCTCCAAGCTGCTGCGAAGCCTGACTGCACAGGCGCTGACCTGAACCCAAGCATCGGCGTGGATGACGCAGCTACGCCGCCGGGCGCGCTGTGCTACACTAGCGCTACGGACGCCCCATCATTGACGTCTGCTATGCGCGCGCTCACGGTATGCGGAAACACGGCAGGCTGCAAGAAGGGAAATCACGGTAGCGCCAGCGGATATGCGCGGGATGCTTGCAGAGGCGCGATGGGCATGCTGTGTGTAGACGTGCGCTGCGGGGAGGTCTCACATGGCGCACCCAGAGCCACCGACGCTGGCGCTCACGCTTCAGCGGTTGCGAGCCGCGCGCGGCCTGACGCAGGAGGAACTGGCAGAGCGCGCGGGTGTGAGCGTGCGCACGATCAGCGACCTCGAACGCAATATCAGCCGCTATCCCCACCGTGATACCCTCCGACTTCTCGGCGAAGCCCTCGCGCTCTCACCCGACGAGGCCGCGCTGCTGCAACAGGCGGCGCGTCATCTCCACATCGAGGACTCCACTGCCGCAGGCGTTGACCCACGATCAGGCGCGCCAGGCGTCGCCGCGCCCCTCATCGGGCGGGCGGAGGAGTGTCGCGTGCTGCGCGAGGCGCTCGCGGGTGGGCAGCGTCGGCTGGTCACGCTGGTCGGCCCTGCCGGGATCGGGAAGACGCGGCTCGCCCTCGAAATGGTCGCGACATGGCAGTCCGAGTTCGACGAAAGCGTTTGCTTCGTTGATCTGGCGCCGGTCACGGATGCCGCATACGTCGCGTCGGCGCTGGCCCATGCGCTAGATGTCCGCGAGAGCGCGCGCCAGCCGGTGATCGAAACGCTGGTCGCGGGGCTGGCAGATCGGCGCCTCTTGCTGGCGCTCGACAACTTCGAGCATGTGCTGGATGCGCGGGTGATCGTCAGCGCGCTGCTGGCGCGCTGTCCGCATGTTCACCTCCTGGTGACGAGTCGACGCCCGCTGGAGATTTCGGGCGAGCAGCTCTATCCGATCCCGCCGCTGCCGACCCCGGACCTGCGCAAACCGATGCCTGCGGACCTCGTTCTGCGCTCCCCGGCGACCGCGTTGTTCATCGAGCGCGCTACGGCGGTTCAGCCCAGGTTCTCCGTGACGCCCGTCACCGCGCGGACCATTGCGAAGATCTGCGCCCGGCTTGGCGGCATCCCGCTGGCCATCGAGCTTGCCGCCGCCTGGGCCGCTCAGCTTGCGCCACAGGAGATACTGGCGCAGCTCTCGCCGGGCAGCGGCTACACCCTCCTGGCGCTCCTCACGCGCCGAACAGGCGCTGGCCCGACGCGCCAGCGCTCCATGCGCGACGCGCTGGCATGGAGCTATCACCTGCTGGATGCGCATGAGCAGGTGGTATTCCGGCGTCTCAGCATCTTCGCGGGCGGCTGGTCGCTCGAAGCCGCTGAGGCGATCTGCGCTCCAGTTCAGTCGGCGCATCTCGCCGACCTGGACCTGGTTGACGCGCTGACACGGCTCGCCACCCACAGCCTGATCTTCCCCACGTCGTCGCGCGACGGCTCTGCGCGCTTCGGCATGCACACGGTCATCGCATCCTATGCGCAGTCGCTGCTGGACGAGCGCAAAGAGCCTGGAACGCTCGCCCGACGCCATGCCGAGTATTTCGCCGAACTCGTCGAACACCTCGAACAGGGCCTCACGGGCGCAGAGCAGCAGCAGAGCGTGAAGCGGCTGGTGGATGAGTATGAGAACATCCGCGCTGCGTTGCGCTGGACACGTGAGCATCATGAACTCGAACTGGGGCTACGGCTTGCGGGCGCGCTCTGGTGGTTCTGGGAAACACGCGGCTACGCGACGGAGGGGCGCGAGTGGGTCGAGGGTATGCTCAAGCTCGTGAAAATCGACGATGCCTCCGTTCCTGATGAATGCGTCGCACGCGCGCTCTACTGCGCGACCATCCTGGCCGCCGGGCGCCTCGACTACGCGCACGCTGAGCAATTCGCACGCGAGTTCTTGCTGAAAACCGATGCGCCAGCGAAGCGCGCCAGAGTGCTGCTTGTGCTCGGAAACATCGCAAAGTTCAAGGGAGAGCGCGTCGAGGCCAACGCCCTGTATATGGAAGGGCTAGCTGCTTTACGCGCGCTGAATGACGCCAAGGGCATGCTCGTTGCGCTCAACAATCTGAGCGCGCTCGCCATCGAGCAAGGCGATCTGGCGCAGGCGCTGCCGCTCGTCGAGGAGAGTCTGACCTTCAAGCGCCGACTGGGCGACCGTCGTGGCGTCGCTGTCAGCTTGATGAATCTCGGCGAGATTCACAAATTGCAGGGCGATACGGCAGCGGCTCAGCAGACGCTGGAGGAGGGCCTTCAGATATTTCAAGACCTCGATGATCGGCAAGGCGTCGCACTAGCCTGGAACAATCTGGGAGAACTCGCCTACGCGCAATCGAACGATACCCAGGCCACCGAGTACTTCGAGACAAGCCTGGTCTGCTCTCAGCAGATGGAGGATACGGCAGGTGAAGCGCGAGCGCTGCTGCATCTTGGCGAGACGTTCGCACGCCGTGGCGACTATGCGCAGGCCGAGCGCTCCCTGCGCGCCAGCGCCACGCTCTTCGAGACGCTGAATCAGCCAGCGGATCTGCTCGCCAGCCTGGTGGCGCAGGCGAGCGTCTCTTTGAGCGCCGGGCAGCGCAACGCGGCGGGGCGCCTGCTCGGCGACGTGAGCGAGCGACTCAGTGATGGCGACATCACGCTTCCGCAGGCGGCGCACGTCGAATATGAGCGTCTCCTCGCCGCGCTCAACCAGCAGCCCGCGCCTGGCGATGACGCGCGCGCACTGCGTAAGGCCACTGGCCCGGCGGAGGGCAACCTGCTGGAAGGGTGATGCGCTCGGCCCTGAAACCGGCTGCTATTCCTCGTTCAGGTTCCAGAAGCCCTTGCCGTTCTTCTTGCCGTAGCGCCCCGCCTGCACCATGCGCCGCAGCAGTGTCGGCGGGTTGTACGCCTCGTCCGCATACTCCTTGTAGATCGCCTCGGCGGCCCAGAGCGTGGTGTCGAGTCCCACATAGTCGAGCAGCTCGAATGGCCCCATCGGGTAGCCGCAGCCGAGCTTCATGCCGGTGTCGATATCCTCCATCGTCGCCATGCCGTGCTCATACATGCGAATGGCGGCGAGCATGTAGGGGATCAGCAGGAAGTTGACGACGAAGCCCGCGCTGTCCTTGGCGACGATGGGCGTCTTGCCGAGCGAAACGGCGAACTCCTTCAGCGTCGTGACCGTCTCGTCGCTGGTGAGGATGGTGCGCACCACCTCGACCAGCTTCATCACTGGCGCGGGATTGAAGAAGTGCAGCCCGGCGACCTGCGTCTGCCGCTGGGTCACGGCGGCCATCTCGACGATTGGCAGCGATGAGGTATTGCTGACGAGCAGCGCGCCCGCTGGCAAGATGCCATCCAGCGTCGTGAACAGCTTCTTCTTCTCGTCCTGATTCTCGATGATCGCCTCGATCACGAAGTCGCGGTCGTGGAAGTCGTTGAGGTCGAGCGTGCCACGGAAGCGCCCGCGATACTCCGTCGCCTGCTGCTCGGTGATGCGACCCTTGCCGGTCAGCATCGACCATGCGCCCGTGACGCGCGCGACACCCTTATCCAGCAACTCCTGATTGACCTCGGCCATGACGACATCGTAGCCCGCCTGGGCAATGGTCTGCGCGATGCCGCTGCCCATCAGGCCGCCGCCCACCACGCCAACATTCTTGATCGCCATCGATCTACTGCTCCTCCGCGCTAAGGGGGGATTTATCCGTACACAACCATCCACTACCATACCACGCGGCCTCGCCCGCTGGCCCGCTCTGCCCGCGCGGTGACGAGCAGACGCAAGCCCCCGCTCCGTGAGGAAACGGGGGCTGCTGTGAATGAGGCCGGATGCGCCGCCTAGCGGGCGAAGATCTTCACCCGGCGATAGGGGTCTTTGCCAAAACTGCGCGACTCCAGATTATAGCGGTCGGCGATGCGATGCTGCAGACGCCGCACCGCTGTCGGGGCTGGCGGTAGCTCCACCTGGCTCTGCCCGCTATTGAGCAGTTGGTGGATCGCGTCTTCGGTGTCGCGCCGCGCACGCAGCGTCGGATGCGCATGCTCACCCGCGCGCTCTGGCCGCTCCATGCGCTCGTCAACCGCAGGCGCCTGTGTGAGCGCCGCATCGCTTGAGCGCAGGTCGAAGATGCGCGCGAGGCATTGCTGCATCTGCGCGACGGTGTTCGTGCGCAGGATGTAGATCGGCTTGCGCTCACCCTCTTCCAGGCGGCCAGACTGGCGGCGATAGTAGGTCTTCAGCGCCATCACCGCGTCGGCGGACCGCTGATCGTGGCTGATCTCGACAGGCGCCTGCATCTCGCGCGCCGCCTGCTCCAGTCGCTCGCGGCTGATGCCGAACGGATAAATGCGCACGGGCCGTCGCCGCCCCGCGATGATGCCTGCGCTGCGTGTCTCATCGCCTGGGCCAGCCGTGCCGGTCGGCTCCAGGGTCAGCGTGTCGTCTTCATCTTCGGCGGCCTCCTGCCAGAATGCCTCGTCGTCGTCGAGCGGCGCATGGCGCGGATCGGCGAGCGTGCGGCTGGCGGCAGAGGCCCACCCGCTCGCGCGGCCACGCCCGCCGCCACGCGGCCCACGGCCACGCGCAGGCCCGCTGAAGTCGAAGAGCTCGCCAGCGCCGCCAGCGCCGCCATTGCCGCCATTCCAGGCTGCGGCGTCGGCTGACTTGACCAGCGTCTTGCGCACCGACACCTGGTCAGCCTCATCGCGCGTGCGCAGCTCAGCGGAGAGCGCCTGCCCGCGCAGCAACGCATCCACCGCCGCCGCCACATCGCGGTGGACGATGACCTCGCGCCAGCTCTGCTGCTCGACGAGCACATCGAAGGTGGGGGGCGCTTTGCGCTCCAGCACCGTCTTCTGCGTGCCACGCCGCCGCGCCTCCTCATCCCCCAGCGTCACCGCCTGAATGCCTCCCACCAGGTCCGCCAGCGTCGGGTTCAGCAGCAGGTTGTCCAGCGTCCGTCCATGCGCCGTCCCCACCAACTGCACCCCGCGCTCGGCAATCGTGCGCGCCGCCTGCGCCTCCAACTCCGTGCCGATCTCGTCGATCACGATCACCTCAGGCATGTGGTTCTCCACCGCCTCGATCATCACCGCATGCTGCTCGGCTGGGTGCGCCACCTGCATGCGCCGCGCCCGCCCGATGCCCGGATGCGGGATGTCGCCGTCCCCGGCGATCTCGTTGGAGGTGTCCACCACCACCACCCGCTTGCCCAGTTCATCGGCGAGCACGCGCGCCGCCTCGCGCAGCAGCGTCGTCTTGCCCACGCCGGGACGCCCCAGGATCAAGATCGACTGCCCCTGCTCCACCACATCGCGAATCAGCGCCACCGTGCCACGAACAGCGCGGCCAACGCGGCAGGTGAGGCCGACGACCGCGCCGCGACGATTGCGGATGGCGCTGATGCGGTGCAGCGTGCGTTCGATGCCTGCCCGGTTGTCATCGCCAAAGGCGCCGATACGACCCACCACATACGCCAGATCCTCCTTCGTCACTATGTCCGCGCCCAGGTTGACTTCGCTCTGCGGAAAGCGGCCCTCTGGAATCCGACCGAGGTCGAGCACGATCTCGAGCAGATCCGCGCGATTGTCGAGGCGATTTACCGCCTCGACAATGCGCGGTGGGAGCGCCGCGAGGACGGAACTGAGATCATCGTAGATGACTTCTGGCATAGGGTGTCATTACCACCTTCACTGAGGCGTGACTGGGCTGTCCCAAGCCCTTCCACGCCGTACACCATCCGAGCCGCCGGAACCTCTTTGTTCCAGGCGACGCGCGCCATGAGATGCCGTACCAGCAACACATGTGAGCCTGCCCGCTCGAATCCGGCGCTGCGCAACGTGTCCACAGTAGCCGTCTCATAGTCACGCGCGAGACAGACGATCGGTCGCGCGGCTTCAGCGGCGAAGACGCGCAGCGCAAACTTCAGCAGCGCGCGAGCCACCGGCAGCGAATCGGGATGGGCGAGCAGCGTCACCTGGTGCGGCTGGGCGCCGCGCCCCTGGCGCAGCCGCAGCCATCCACCCATCAGCGACCCCTCGTCATGGACGAATGCGGCAGTGGCCGGCTCGAGCATCGGCACATACCAGGTGCGACCACCGCCAGCCCGTGTATGGGTCAACTCGTCCACCGATAGCCCCTCCGCCATCTGCACCCGCCGTGGTGTGCAGGCGTCGTAGAGTCGCAGCAGACTCCAGGCGTCGCGCCGCGCCCAGCGCCGCAACTGAATCTCGGCATGTGTGGCCGCCGCGTTCTCCGGGCGTGTCAGCGGCGGCGCCAGTCGGGTCATCAGGCCACGCGCATGCCGCTCGCCCGCTGAATCCGCTTCGGCGCGCTCCGAGGAGTCATTCCGCTGGCTAGCGCCGATTCCGGCGCCGTCGAGCGCACGCAGCCCGTGCGCCGCGCTTTCGAGGGTCCAGGTAGACTCGCGGGCGTAGCGCTGGAAGCCCACTTTGCCGAACAACTCCAGTTCCGGGCGCTCATCCTCGACGCGCGCGAAGAAACGCTGCGCGCCATAGGTGATGCCGGTGTTCAGCGCCACCTGAAGCAACGCCATCAGGGTTTCATCCTGCGCGCCGGGCGCCTCCTGCTCGGCCTGCGCGGTTGCTGGCGAAGGCGGAAGGATGTTCGCCAGATAGGCCAGGTCCCACGCCTGCGCGCCGGGGCGAACACGCGCCTGCGCGACCCCTTGCAGTCGCCAGCGATCCTCGGCGAGCCAGGTGTGCGCGTTTGGGGTGATGGGGAGCAGCGCGGTCGCGATGGCCGCGAGGCCGCTGCGTGGCTCATCGTCATCGGGGGCGACGACGAAGTTGGCGAACTCACCCTGCCGCATCCGCGCGCGTCGGTCGAAGGCGCGCACCATGCCAGGCAAGTTCACGTTGAGCACTGGCCGTATCATCAAGACGCAGCCCCCAGTGGTAGTTCTTCGACGGCTGCGAGCGAGTCGCAACCGCAGAGCCACCGCGAACCTGAATCGTATCCACCCGCTGGGCGGCGACCACATACCTATCAGTGTAGCGCCAGCGAACGCTAGCGCGCCACCGCCACCGCCTCACGCGCGATACTCAGGAAATAGCTGTGAAAGCGCAGATCATCGGTCACTTCGGGATGGAACGCCGTGCCGAGCAGCGGCCCCTGCCGTACCGCGACGATGTCGCCGCGAGCGCCAAAGAGACCCTGTTCGACGCGCGCAAGTACCTCGACTCCAGCGCCGACCGATTCGACAATCGGCGCGCGAATGAACACCGCATGGCAGGGCTTGTCGCCCAGCGCAGGCACGGTCAGGTCTACCTCGAAGCTCTCGCGCTGCGCTCCGAAGGCGTTGCGACAGACGCGCATGTCCAGCGCGGCGAGCAACGGCTGGCCAGCCAGCGCGTTATCCGTCTCTCTGGCCAGCAAGATCAACCCGGCGCACGTTCCCCAGGTCGGCAGCCCGGCGGCGATGGCGTCGCGTAGCGGCTGATCGAGCGCATACGCCACCATCAGCTTGCCCATCACAGTGCTCTCGCCGCCTGGAATAATCAGCCCGTCCAGGCCATCGAGGTCGCGTGGCAGGCGAACCGCGCGGGCCTCGGCGCCGAGCCGTTCCATCGCCTGGATGTGCTCGCGAAAATCGCCCTGGAGCGCCAGCACGCCGATGCGAGTCATTCGAGTCATGCGCTTCTCTTCTCCGCGCGCCACTCGCGCGCTGCGAAAGCTCGTCACGATGGCCACTGCCTCACCCGCCACCTGCCGCGCTCTCACGCCTGCCTACATTGTATCATGAAGACGCCCGACTCTTGCTGTTGTGACAGCGTTCGGGCATGGCGCAAAACGACCGCCAGCGCGCATGACATCAGGCTGCGGCGCTCACCGTGACGGCGGACCCGCATGCGTGGCGCCAGCGCGCTAGCCTGTCGCTGCTCAAGCGTGGCCCTACCAGCCGCGCGACGCCATCAACTGCTCCGGCGGGATCGTTTTCAGCTCGATGCCGCGCATCGGGTCGCCCAGCCCGCGCGATACCTCGGCGAGAATCTCGGGGTCCTCGAAGTGCGTCGTGGCTTTGACGATAGCCTTGCCCGTGCGCAATGGATCAGAAGACTTGAAGATGCCAGAGCCGACGAAGACGCCGTCGCAGCCGAGCCGCATCACCAGCGCCGCATCCGCCGGGGTGGCGACGCCGCCCGCGCAGAAGAGCACGACCGGCAGGCGCTTCAGTTCGCGCACCTCGCGCAGCAACTCATAGGGCGCGCCCAGATTCTTCGCCTCGGCCATCAGCTCCTCCTGCGGGATGATGGTCAGCTTGCGGATGCCGTCGTTGATGGCGCGCAGGTGGCGCACCGCCTCGACGATATTGCCAGTGCCAGCTTCGCCCTTGCTGCGAATCATCGCCGCGCCCTCGCCAATGCGGCGCAGCGCCTCGCCCAGGTCACGCGCGCCGCAGACAAATGGCACGGTGAAGCCATGCTTGTCGATGTGGTACGCCTCGTCCGCCGGGGTCAGCACCTCAGACTCGTCGATGCAGTCCACGCCCAGCGCCTGGATGATCTCCGCCTCGACGAAGTGGCCGATACGCGCCTTCGCCATCACGGGGATGGTCACAGCCTCTTTGATCTTGAGGATCAGCTCAGGATCGCTCATGCGCGCGACACCGCCCTGCGCGCGGATGTCCGCCGGGACACGCTCCAGCGCCATCACAGCGGAGGCGCCCGCCTCCTCGGCGATCTTGGCCTGCTCAGCGTTGACGACATCCATAATCACGCCGCCCTTGAGCATCTCCGGGAAGTTGCGTTTCACCCTGACTGTGCCTGTCTGCGTCTCCACGTTCGCTTCTCCTGCGCTACCGCCGTCGCATACATTTCACACGAAACATCTGGCTCGTCGCCACTATTGGCCTGGTCCAATTCGCAAAATCACCGCAGTTGACCAGTCCATCTCGCTCAGGATTGTATCATATGAGGCAAGCGCATCGCCATGGCGCGGTAGGATTCTGCGCCAGCAAGACCGCGCCTGCGGTACAATTCTGCAGAGTGACCTCGATGGACAGCGATTGGGCCGGGCGGCCAGACATAAGGAGCAGGTGGATGAATCAAGCGCGTGAGGCGCCAGACGTGACCGTGCGCGAGGCGCAGGCAAAGCTGGCGGCAGGCGACGATGCGCTGCTGGTGGATGTGCGCGAGCTGTGGGAGTATGAGGAGGTGCGCGCGCCGGGCGCCCGGCTGATGCCGCTGAGCGAGTTCACGCGGCGCTACGGCGATCTGCCACATGAGCAGGAGCTGCTCATCATCTGTCATACCGGCTACCGCAGCGCGCAGGCGGCCAGCTTTCTGCTGGGCAAGGGCTACCTCCGCGTCGCCAACGTCATCGGTGGCATGGAAGAGTGGGAAGCCGCGCATCTGCCCGTGGAGCGAGGCAAGCCACAGAGCTAGCCCGGCGCTTCGCCCATCGGGAGGCGCGCGCCATCGGGCGGCGCCTGCTCGACGATCAGCAGGCCGCGCGTGACATCTTCCCCCGCGACCATCGGCACGGCGGTCGCGGCATCCACATCGGCGCACCAGGCGAGGTCCGCGCCAAGGCCGACCTCCAGCACAGCGCGCGCCGCTCTGGTAGCGGTTAGCGCCTCGCCGAGCCAGCGCCTCGGATTGGTATCGGCGTCGGCGCTGTAGGCGCGGCGGCTGGCGTCCAGCAGGTCGAGCGCCAGTTGCGCGTCTGGCCGCAGCGTGGTCGCCACGCCATGCTGCGCCGCCACGCGCTGGAGGGTCTGGATCAGCCAACCAGCGCAGAGCGAATCGTCGTCGGAGGGGCGACCGTCGAAGCCAGAGCAGACGACACAGACAATGCCATCGCGCGCGAGTGTGGTTAGCTGGCGGGCAGCGGTCAACGCGGTAGCGCAGACGGCGCTCGCGTTACGCAGCGAGCCAGCGAAGACCGGCCCACCGCCCATCGCCGCATGCAGGCCGCGCGCGCCATTCGTGCTGGAGAACAGAATCTCGCGGCCAGCGACATCCAGCCCCCCCCACTCATCGGGCGAGTTGCCATGGTCGAAGTCGAGCGGCGCCACAGCGTTGACCTCGCCCGCGATGATCGCCTGCGGCTGTGACGCGCGCATCCGCCGCGCGGTCTCCACATCGGGCGCGACAAACACGCGCCGCGCGCCGCGCTCGAACATCACCGCGAGCGTGGTGGTGGCGCGAATGACATCCACGACGATATATGCGGTGTGCGCGCGCCGAGCGGGGTCGCGGTCAATGTCGTCGAAGCAATGCGCGACGCTTAGTGTCACGCGCGGCTCATGTGGCTCATGCGCCGCGAGTGGGGACGTCATGAAGGGCGTACTCCTTTCACGGGCAGCATACCGCATCACGGCGCGGCGTTGTCAGCGGCACGCGGCGGCGCGCAACGCCTCGGCTACCAGCCCCTCGAAGATGGCGATGAGCGAACTGAAGCAGTAGAGCGCCACGACCACAAACGCTATCAGTGAGCCGAAGTCGCTCAATGGGCCAGTGGACGAAAAATCGCCCCCCAGCAGGAAGGGCAGCAACAAGCGTAGGCCCAGACCAAGCCACGCGGCCAACGCGACCGCTATCGCCGCGCCGATGCGCCGTGAGCCATCCGGCGCCGCAGTGGCGGCCATCACTGCGAGCGTCGCCAGGCCGGGCGCGAGCGCGACGCAGACCACCAGAGCCGGGCCAGACAGGTCGAGGCCGATGGCCGCCGTCGATAGCAGGACGATGATTAGCAGCGCAATGACGCCGAGGGTCAGCAGCCCGATGAGGATGCGGCCCAGGCGCGTGCGGCGGTAGGGTGGCTCGAGCAGCAGCGCGAGCAGTGGCGGAAGCAGCAGCGCCGCGCCAGTGATGGCAAGCCCCAGCCAGGGCAGCGCGATGATCGTGAGCGGCCCCACCAGCGCGCCAATGACGCAGGCGAGGCAGAGACGCGCTGGCCAGCGCGCCCAGAGTGGTTGTATCACGTTCATTGCCTTCATGCGTCTGCTCCCCTGCTCACTGGTCCATCCCAATCACCGTTCCCGCGCGCTGCCCGCCCGGCGTACCGTAGCGTCGGCTGCCGGGCGGCCCTGCGCCAAGTATGCCATAGTCGCCGCATGCGAACAAGCAAGATGGCTGGCTGGTTCCATGAATACTTGAATGCGACGCCCAGTCGGTTCAAGCCCGTTGCGGGCTTTGCTGTGGCGTTGTATTGTGGGTGTACGCCAGTATGCGGGACGAGGTCTGGTCCGAGCGCGGTCGCCGGATCATTCGCCCGGCTGATCTCGTGGACGAAGGGGTGCGCGATGGCGCTGGAACAGATCAACCAGATGGCGCTGCTCGTCGAGCGCAACTGGTGCGCGGCGTGGGCCTCGCTTGGCGCGGTCAGCGCGCAGCCCGCTACCATCGTGGATGACCTCCCGGAGGCGCTGCGCATCTACACGCCCGGAACGCCTGAAACCCTGCTGAACATGGTGATCCGCTATGCCGGCCCTGAGGGGGTGACGTCGCTTCAGGTGGAGCGCCTCATCGCGCCCTATCGCGAGCAGCGTCTGCCCTTCCAGTGGTGGCTCACACGCGGGATGGAGCCAGCGGGCCTGCGCGAGCGCCTCGCCGCGCTGGGGATGGAGACCTGGGGCGGCGCGACGATGATGTGCCTGCCGCTGGATGGTTGGTCGCCACAGCGCCAGCCGACGCCCGCGAGTGTGGCGCTGCGGCGCGCGCTGACCGACGACGACGCGCGCGCCGCTGTGAACATCATCTGCAATGTCTTCTCTATTCCACAGGCGCCGATGCTCCGCTGGACCACCCTGAACCCGGCCTTCACCCTCTGGATAGCGTGGATGGGCGCGCGCCCCGTCGCCGCGATGGCGACGCTGCGCGACGGCGATACCGCTGGCGTCTACCATGTGGCGACATTGCCCGGCGTGCGGCGGCGTGGATTGGCGGGCGCCCTGCTGCTGCTGGCGCTGGGCGAGGCGCAGGCGTGTGGCGCGCGCTGGGCGACGCTCACGGCGACCCCGGAGGCGCGCGCGCTCTATGAGGAACTGGGATTCCGCTCCTGCGGCCTGCTCGAACAGTGGATGCCCGGCCCGCGCCTGGCGCGCCAGCTATCGGGCGCTGCGACGGGTGGCTTTTTCGAGGGCTACTGGGGATGAAGGGATAGTATGACCAACCAGCCAGACGAGCGACGCAGCGCAGGCGCGCCCAGCGAGAGCGAGAGCAAGGTGATGAGCCTGCGTGAGGCCGTGGCGCGGCATATTCCCGATGGCGCAAGTGTCGCGATGGGCTGCGCGCTGGAGCCGCTGATCCCGTTCGCCGCTGGCCACGAGATCATCCGCCAGGGCAGGCGCGACCTGACGTTGATCGGCCCCATCTCCGATATCCTCTTCGATCAGCTCATCGGCGCGGGCTGCGTCGCGCGTGTCATCGCCGCCTGGGCGGGCAATGTCAGCGAGGGGCTGGGCCACAACTACCGTCGCGCAGCGGAGCATGGGCAGCCACGCGGCATCGAGATCATAGATCACAGCAACTATAGCATCGCCGTGGCGTTGCAGGCCGCTGCGCTCGGCGCGCCCTACATCCCCATCCGTTCGCTGCTGGGCAGCGACATCGCGCACGAGCATCCCGGCATGCGCCTGGCCCCTTCGCCGCTGGATGGCTCGCCGACGTTGCTGGTCAGCGCCGTGCAGCCCGATGTCGCCATCCTGCACGTGCAGCGGGCCGATGCGCTGGGGCGCGCGCATGTCTGGGGCGGGCTGGGCATCTGCGAGGAAGCGGCGCTGGCGGCGAAGGGCGTCATCTACGTCGCCGAGGAGATCGTCCCGGCGGAGGTCATCCTCAGCGATCCGAATCGCGTGCTGGCCCCCGGCTTCAAGACGCTGGCGGTCACGCATGAGCCGGGCGGCGCGCATCCTTCGCCTGTGCAGGGCTACTACAACCGCGACCACGCCGCCTTCGCCGAGTATCACCAGGCCTCGCGCACGCCGGAGGGCTTCGCCGAGTGGCTGCGCGCCTGGGTGCTCGACCTCCCTGACCGCGCGGCCTACCTCGCGAAGCTAGGCGACACCCGCTGGCAGGCGCTCACGCCGAAAGAGCAGCGTCTCGCCGCGCCCGTGGACTACGGCTATTGAGCCTACGCCGGGCGTTGGCCCAGCGTCACGCGCCGACTCTATGCGTCGTCGGGGTCAGCGCGTGGCGCATGAATGCCAGGATGGTGGCCAGCAGAGCCAGCCCCACCGAGGGCAGGAGGAACGCGATGAAGCTGGCTTCGACCGCGACACCCCAGGCGAGTGTTCCCAGCGTCAGGATGATGCGCGCGGCGAGCGAGCCAGTGAGGCATTCGAGCGTCACACCCAGCGCGATGACCGCCAGAATGACCGCGCAGCCAATCAGGTCTTGCCTGACGGCGAACGGCGCGATGTAGCCGCCCAGGTAGGTGTACACCGCGACCGCTACGCCGATGACCACCGCGAGCCAGCCAGCGGCGAATTCGTATGCGCGCATATGTCTCACAAGTCTCCTCCTCTGCGCTCCTGAGCTCGCGCTGAGCGCAAGCCGCGCGCCTGCGCAGATTGTAGGGCGAGGGCATGCTTGCGGCGCCACAACGCTACGCCTGTGGGCGTCCGCGATTTGACGACGCGACCATTCGCCGTGAAGTATGATATAGCTCAGCATGGCCGGTTGGCGGCGGGAAAGGAACGGGGCGCATGACGGAACTCGATGGGCGCGTGGCGCTGGTGACGGGTGGCGGACGCGGGCTGGGCGCCGCTGTGGCGCTGGCGCTGGCCGACGCGGGCGCCGATGTCGCCGTGCTGGGGCGGACGGCGGCGACGCTCGATACGGTGGCGCAGGCCATCGGCGAGCGCGGTCGCCATGCCGCATCTGTCGTGGCGGATACGGCGAACTGGGAGCAGGCGCGCGCCGCCGTCGCCGAGGTCGAGCAGAGGCTGGGACCGATCGCGATTCTGGTGAACAATGCGGCGATGGTGACGGTAGCCGGGCGAATAGCGGACATGGACCCGACGACATGGGCGCGTGATCTGGCAGTGAACCTGGATGGTCCGTTTTACTGCGTGCGCGCTGTGCTCACCGGCATGATACAGCGGGGATGGGGCCGTATACTCAACGTGACCTCCGGAGCGGGCGTCCGCCCGATGGCAGGAGCCACCGCATATAGCGTCTCCAAGGCGGGTTTGAACTACTTCACCGAAGTGCTTGCGACAGAGCTACAGAATACCGGCGTTATCCCCATCGCGGTCAGCCCCGGCATGATGGATACGGCTATGCAGGCGGAGATGCGCGCCAACCCGCTGCCAGACACCGATCTCTTTCGTCGAGCGCATGCGCAGGGATGGCTGCGGCCCGCCGAGGAGCCAGCCGCGCTGATGCGCTGGCTCTGTGGCCCTGAAGGTGAAGCCTTCGCCGGGCAGGTCGTCTCCGTCACTTCATCCGCGATACGCCAGCGCGCCGGCCTGCCTGATTTGCCCGAGGAGTGGCGTCGCTAATAGCGATCATTGTGGACATCACGTGCGGAATCCGCTGAGAGGAGGGAATGCGCTGTGGCGAGCCTGAGCGACTATACCCCACAGGAGTTGATGGTGACCTGCGCCGCGCGCGCTATACGCGATGGCGAGGTGGTGTTTGTGGGTATGCGGCTGCCGCTGATCGCCTTCGCGCTGGCCAAACGCACCCATGCGCCCAACGCTATCGGCCTCTTCGAGAATGGCCTCGTGCGCGACTCACCCTCACGCGAACTGCTGCTGACGATGGGCGACGCGCCCAATATCCTGGGCGCCGAGTGGGCGACACGCACGGGCGCGCTGATGGGGTTGCTGGCGCAGGGCTGGGCCAACCTCGGCTTCGTCGGCGCGGCTGAGGTAGACCGCTACGGCAATCTCAACACCTCGTACATTGGCGCCCGCAAGCGCCCCACGACCAAGCTGCCCGGCAGCGGCGGCGCGGCGGACATCGCCTCGCTCTCGCAACGACTCGCCATCATCATGGCGCATGAGCGCAAGCGCTTCCCTGAGCGGGTCAGCTACATCACCAGCCCCGGCTATGGCGACGGCGGCGACTGGCGCGCGCGGGTGGGCCTGCCGCGCGGCGGCCCCAGCGTCGTCATCACCACGCTCGCCGTGCTCGGCTTCACCAGCGACACGCATGAGATGGAGCTGCAATCGTGGCGGCCTGGCGCCAGCGCCGATGAGGTGCGCGCGCAGACGGGCTGGGAGCTACGCATCGCGTCTGACGCCCACGAGACGCCCGCGCCGACCAGCGACGAGCTACGCCTCATCCGCGAGATCGACCCCGACGGCTTCTGGACGCGCTAGCTGGCGTGTCCATTGCCTTGCGTGTTCCTGATTCCTTTTCCCTGAAGTGGGGTCAGGGTACAATACGCTAGCTTTGCAAACGTGGTAAAGTGGTCATGCGTGCGGCGCACATAGCCCGCACGCTATCTCCGCGTGAGGCGCCCGCGAGCTGATGCTGGCGATGCCCGGCGCTTGCGATACTGGAAACCAGATAGAAAGCGAGTTTGCCACGTATGTCTGATCCAGCGAACCGCGACTATGTTCCTCTACCAAGCAGCACGCGCCAGCTAGCCGCCGGGTCGCGCGCGGTTGGGCCCGCCGACCCCAACGAAACCATCTACGTTTCATTAGAGATGCGCTCGCGCGTGTCCGAGCAGGAACTGGCCGATCAGGTCGCCGCGCTTGGCGCGCAGGCTCCTGATGCGCGTCAGTACCTGACCGCCGAGCAAGTTGCTGACACGTATGGCGCCTCGCCGGAAGACATCGCCCTGGTGACGCAGTTCGCCCAGGAAAACGGGCTGACCGTGGTCCAGGCGCATCTAGCGCAACATCGCGTCACGCTCTCAGGAACAGTGGCGCAGATCTCCGCCGCGTTCCACGTCACGCTGGAACAGTACACCTCGCCAGCCGGTGACTATCGAGGGCGCATCGGTGAGGTGCAGATTCCCGCCTATCTGGATGGCATCGTGATTGGCGTCTTTGGGTTGGATGATCGCCCGCAAGCGCGCCCGCACTATGTTCGCTCGCGCCACCATCAGGGTGGAACCGCGCATGGTGGCGCGGCGGGGGCCACCCAGGTGCAGCTCGGCCAGCCGGGCGCGCTGATTGGCGCCGAGATGGCGGGCATCTACCGCGCCCCCTCCCATCTGGATGGCTCAGGCCAGTGCATTGGTATTCTGGAGTTCGGTGGCGGGTACAACGAAAATGACCTCAAGACCTTCTTCGGTGACATCAAGACGGCGATGCCCAGTATCACAGCGGTCAGCGTCAGCGGCGCCACCAACAGCCCCGGTAAAGACCAGGACTCCGACGGCGAGGTGATGCTCGACATCGAGGTCGCGGCGTCACTCGCGCCGGGCGCCAGGATCGTGGTGTACTTCGCCCCATTCACCGAGCGTGGCTGGGTCAACGCCGTCAACGCCGCCATCCATGACACCGCGAACCGCCCCTCGGTGCTCTCCATCAGTTGGGGGTACCCGGAAGGCCTGGATATCTGGACCGACCAGGCGATTTCCGCCGTCAACCGGGCGCTCCAGTCAGCGGCGCTGCAAGGCATCACCGTCTGCGCCGCCGCTGGCGATGATGGCTCACGCGACCAGGTGACAGATGGCAAGCTGCATGTGGACTTCCCCGCCGCCAGCCCGTATGTGCTGGCCTGTGGTGGTACCACGCTGGAATTCGACGGCGCCGGCCAGTTCTCTGGCGAGAAGGTCTGGAATGATGGTGGGCGCGACCAGGGCGGTGGCGCGGGCGGCGGAGGCATCAGTGAACGCATCGCGCGACCCAAGTGGCAGGAAGGTATCGTGCCGCCATCGTCGAACCCAGACCATTTCGTCGGCCGTGGCCTGCCAGATGTGGCGGGCAATGCTGATGGCGTCTCCGGTTACGCGGTCTATGTGGATGGCCAGTGGCTCGCGGGCGTCGGTGGCACCAGCGCCGTCTCGCCACTCTGGTCGGGGCTGATCGCGCGCTTCAATCAGGGCCTGGGCAAGCGCGTTGGCTTCTTCAGCCCGCTGCTCTACTCGACGATTGGCAAGACCAGCGCCTTCAACGATATCACCAGCGGGAGCAACGATCCCACCGGCCAGCTTGGCGCCTACAACTCTGGTCCAGGCTGGGACGCCTGCACGGGCTGGGGCAGCCCGAGCGCGACGAACCTCTACAACACGCTCAGCGGCTCCGGCACAACCAGCCTCCCCGGCGTCGCGCCCACATCGCCATCTGACAAGGCGACGGCGAGCGGCAGCGCTGGAGCCGCTGCCGCCATCGCCATCGTCTGTGCCCTGATCCTGGTTGTGCTCATAGCCATTCTCTACTTCACGGGCGTGATCTAGAGACGCTCCATCCGCGTGGCCAGCAGCGGCGCCACGCGATCCCAGATGGCGCGAGCCACCTCGGTCTTGGGCATCAGCGGCAGGCGCTCGACGCGGCCATCAGCGAAGAAGAGGCTCACCTGATTGGTAGAGACGCCGAAGCCGCTGTCCGGCTGCGACACATCATTTGCCACGAGCAGATGCAGCCCTTTGCGGCGCAGCTTGGCGGCGGCGTTACGTTCGACATCATGCGTCTCGGCGGCAAAGCCTACCCGCAGCAGCGCATCGAGGCCACGCGCCACCGCCAGCTCGTGCGCCTCAGCGAGAATGTCGGGGTTCGGCGTCAGGCGCAGGGTCAGCGAGCCGTCGCTGTTCTCATCCGCCGAGCCTTTCTTGATCTTGTGCGTCGCTGGCCGCTCGACGCGATAGTCGGCGACGGCGGCAGCCATCACCAGCGCATCGGCCTCGACGATGGCTGCCAGCGTGGCGTCGCGTAGCTCTAGCGTCGTCTCTACGCGCACAACCTCGACCCCCAGCGGGATCGGCGCGCTAACCGCTCCCGCGATGACGAGCGTCTCCGCCCCGCGGTCGCGCGCCTCCTCGGCCAGCGCAAAGCCCATCAGCCCGCTGGAGTGATTGCCGATGTAGCGCACCGGGTCTATCGGCTCGCGCGTGCCGCCCGCCGTCACGACGACGCGCCGCCCAACGAGGTCGCCTGTCGCGCGACCCAGCGTCCGGCGGATGTGCGCGAGCAGGGTGGGCGTCTCGGGCAGGCGGCCCTGCCCCACCTCGCCCGAAGCCAGCCGTCCACTCTCCGGCGCGATGATCGTCGCGCCACGCTCCGCCAGCAACCGCAGATTGGCCTGCGTCGCCGGGTGCTGATACATCTGCGTCTCCATCGCCGGGGCGAGCAGCAGCGGCGCGGTGGTGGCGAGCGCGACGGTGGTAAGCATGTCATCGGCGAGTCCGTGGGCCAGCCGTGCGAGGGTGTTGGCGGTGGCAGGCGCGATCAGCAGCAGATCGGCGGCGCGTCCCAGTTCGATGTGACGCGCCGCCGCTTCACCGGTTGGCTCCCAGAGGTTGGTGTAGACGGGCCGCTGGCTCAGCGCGGAGAAGGTGAGCGCGCTGACGAACTGCTCGGCATGCGCAGTCAGCACGACATCCACCAGCGCGCCGCTCTGGCGTAGCTTGCTCACCAGATCGGCTACCTTGTAGGCGGCGATGCCGCCGCAGACGCCGACGACGATACGTTTGCCTTCGAGCCTATTCGCCATGTTCGCTCCCTCCGCTGCCCGGAGCCATCAGCCATGCGCCGCTGTGGTGTCCATCACTGGTAGTGTATCGCAAAGCGGCGCAGAGCGAGCGGCGCGGGCCGGGCTGAAGACACGAAAACGCCCGGAGCCAGTAGCGGCTTCGGGCGTGAGGCGTCTATCGTGCGCAGGAGGGTCGGCAACGTCCTATTGTCCCACAGGGCTGCCCCTGCAGTATCGTGGGGGCTGGAGGGCTTAACGACCGTGTTCGGGATGGGAACGGGTGTGTCCCCTCCGCTATAGTCACCAGCCCTCCTGCGCACACAGACGCAAGCGGAATGTGAAGGAATAGCTGAGCGAGCGAGTCTCCATCCCGCGTCTATCGTGCGCAGGAGGGTCGGCGACGTCCTATTGTCCCACAGGGCTGCCCCTGCAGTATCGTGGGGGCTGGAGGGCTTAACGACCGTGTTCGGGATGGGAACGGGTGTGTCCCCTCCGCTATAGTCACCAGCCCTCCTGCGCACACAGACGCAAGACGGAGATTCGCGAAGAACGGCCTCGTAGCTCAGCGCGTGGTGGAGACGAGGGGATTCGAACCCCTGACCCTCTGGTTGCAAACCAGATGCTCTGCCAACTGAGCTACGCCCCCAGAGGGGGACGCCTGACCACCAGAACGGGTTCTGGCGATCAAACGATACCGTGTCGGGTGGGCCTGCCCCGGCTCGAACGGGGGACCTCGGTCTTATCAGGACCGCGCTCTAGCCAACTGAGCTACAGGCCCGTGGCGCCCACCGGGAAGCCAGAGACGCGCATGAGACAACTCAAGAGTGAGAAGCAGCAGACATCGTTCGACGCCGCGCCTGGTAGGCGATGGCGGTGGAACCTTCGAGATTTTTTGACAGGGTGTCGATAGCTTGCGCCATCGAACACTCTGATCGACCTGGGATGGCAGTGCGCGGCGTCGCCTGCGCGGCGTCGCGTGGACTGCGGGTATCCCTAGAAAGGAGGTGATCCAGCCGCACCTTCCGGTACGGCTACCTTGTTACGACTTCACCCCAATCATCGACCCCACCCTCGACGCCTGCCCCCCATCGCGAACGATGGGTTAGCCCAGCGGCTTCAGGTGTCGCCGACTTTCGTGGTGTGACGGGCGGTGTGTACAAGGCCCGGGAACGTATTCACCGCAGTGTGCTGACCTGCGGTTACTAGCAACTCCAGCTTCATGCAGGCGAGTTGCAGCCTGCAATCCGAACTGAGACCGGCTTTTCGAGATTGGCTCCGCCTCGCGGCTTCGCGACCCGTTGTACCGGCCATTGTAGCGTGTGTGTCGCCCTGGACGTAAGGGCCGTGCTGACTTGACGTCATCCCCACCTTCCTCCGCGTTGCGCGCGGCAGTCGGACCCGACACCCACGTAACGGATCCCAGGGGTTGCGCTCGTTAGGGGACTTAACCCAACACCTCACGGCACGAGCTGACGACAGCCATGCAGCACCTGTGCGCTCGCCTGTTGCCAGGACCCGTGTCTCCACGGGGTGCAGGCGCATGTCAAGCCCAGGTAAGGTTCTTCGCGTTGCTTCGAATTAAACCACACGCTCCGCTGCTTGTGCGGGCCCCCGTCAATTCCTTTGAGTTTTAACCTTGCGGCCGTACTCCCCAGGCGGTCCACTCATCACGTTAGCTGCGGCGCTGGAGGGGTCGATACCCCCAACACCTGGTGGACATCGTTTACGGCTCGGACTACCAGGGTATCTAATCCTGTTCGCTCCCCGAGCTTTCGTGCCTGAGCGTCAGGTCTCGTCTAGGGCGCTGCCTACGCCGTTGGTGTTCCTCCGGATCTCTACGCATTTCACCGCTCCACCCGGAATTCCACGCCCCTCACCGAGCCTCAAGCCCAGCCGTCTCGCGACCGCCCTCCCAGTTGAGCCGGGAGATTTCACTCGCGACGCGCCAGGCCGCCTGCGCACCCTTTACGCCCAGTAACTCCGGACAACGCTCGTCTCCTACGTATTACCGCGGCTGCTGGCACGTAGTTAGCCGAGACTTCTTCCTCAGGTACCGTCCTGTCTCGTCCCCAAGAAAAGTGGTTTACAACCCGAAGGCCGTCATCCCACACGCGGCGTTGCTCGGTCAGGGTTGCCCCCATTGCCGAAGATCCCTCACTGCTGCCCCCCGTAGGAGTCTGGGCCGTTCTCAATCCCAGTGTGGCTGATCATCCTCTCAGACCAGCTACCGATCGTCGCCTTGGTAGGCTCTTACCCCACCAACTAGCTAATCGGACGCAGACCGCTCCCCCTGCGCCGTGAGTCACCCCACGGCTTTCTTCCTCTGGCCCCACCCAGAAGATCGTATGCGGTATTAACCCGCATTTCTGCGGGGTATCCCCCACACGAGGATACGTCATCCACGTGTTACTCACCCGTCCGCCACTCGACGCCCTCCCGAAGAAAGACGCCCCGTTCGACTTGCATGTGTTAGGCACGCCGCCAGCGTTTGTCCTGAGCCAGGATCAAACTCGCCATTCAATTGTATGCTTGGCTGTTTGTTTAGCTCTGCACAGTCTTGCACTCAAAGGTTTTCTCATCGCCACGCTCTCCGAGGAGAGCGCTTTGAATTGACCCGCCGCCATGGTTTGCTTCCCATGACGTAGCGTTTTACGCTGCTGCTGTTTCTCACTCTTCAGTTGTTCATGTGCGTGTCTGGCGTTGTCGCGCCACACTCGCGCCGGACGCTTTCGCGGGGCGCAAGTAAGAGATTAACACAACGGCAATGGCGCGTCAACCCTTTTGCGGACATATTCCGCGCAATCGGGCTACTTCCCCCAAAACTCCTGCCTATGCCCACCAGAGGTACCGCCCCTACGAACACCTATCGTCGTGTCGTATGCTTGGCGCAGCGGCCACAGACCCGCGAGCGCGCCGTAGCGGATGACGGCAGATGATGAGTGAAAGCGATCTGCGCGCAATGAGCCAGCATGACGCCCGCGATTCCCATGACCACACGCCCGTGCGTGCGCAGCCGACGCGGCCAGCGCGGCCACCCGCAGCGCCGCGCCGATCTGCCGCGCCCCGACGCCCCGACCGCCGCGAGCAGCGCAGCGTCAGCCTGGGCGCGAACCAGCAACCGGGCGCGGAGCCGCTGGAGTATACCTTGCGCACGAGCGGACGCGCCCGGCGGGTGCGACTGGTGATTCAGCCAGGCGGCGCGCTGGAGGTCGTGGCTCCGCACGGCACACCGCTGGCGCGCGTAGAGGCTGCGCTGAGCGAGCACGCGGCGTGGATCATCCGCACGCGTGCGCGACTGGCGCATGTCGTTCCGGCGACGCCGCCAGAGCCGCTGGCCGAGGGGCGTTTGCTCACCTGCGCCGGTCGCACGCTGCGCCTGAGTCTGCGGCTGGGCGCGCCAGAGGGTCGTTTTCGGGCGCAGGTGACGGATGATACGCTGACGTTGACCCTGCCGCGCGCCGATGAGGCGCTGGCCCGCGCCGCGCTGGAGCGCTGGTATCGTCGCCGGGCGCAGACCATCGTCGCCGAGCGGCTGGCCCACTGGAACGCCTCCTATGGCTTCACCTGGACGCGCGTAGCGATCAAAGAGCAGAAGACCCGCTGGGGCAGTTGCTCGCGAAGCGGCTCGCTCAACTTCAACTGGCGGCTGCTGCTGGCGCCGCTATCCGCGCTCGATTACGTGGTGATCCACGAGCTTTGCCACCTGAAGGAACCGAATCACGCGCCGCCCTTCTGGGCGCTGGTGGCGCAGACCTGCCCCGACTATCGCGAGCAGCGCGCCTGGCTGCGGCAGCACGGACACGAGTTGCGATTATAGCCTGCGTGAACGCCGCTGCGCGCTCACTGGCACAACGAGGAAAGGCTTTCTCTATGCTCAATGCGCTGGCGGCGACCGATCCCATCACGACCGAATGGCTCACCGAGGCGCTCCGTGAGGCAGGCGCGCTGCCCAGCGGCGTCGTGATCGCCTGCGAGACGCGCGCCAACGACGCCTTCAACTCTGCGGCCTGCCACCTGATCCTCACCTACAGCGCCGATGCGCCCAGCGACGCGCCACGCCAGTTGTTCCTCAAGCGCAACCTGGAGGTTGACTGGGCAGTGGAGGTAGGCCGCGATGAGGTGACCTTTTATAGAGCGATGGCGCCGCACTACAACCAATTGCCCATGCTGATTCACTGCTACGCTGCGCTGGTGGATGAGGCGCGCAGCGCCTCGACACTGCTGATGGCCGATGTCGGTGCGACACATGCGCCTCCGCTGCCACGCGACGATCAGATCTCGGGAACCGCCCGCTCCATCCCCGCTCCGGCGGCGCTCGATCAGGCGATAGATGCGCTCGCCGCATTCCATGCGTTCTGGTGGGAGCGCCCGGAGCTAGGCGTGCAATTTGAGGTAACATCGTGGTACAGCGACGCCGACGCCTTCACGGCGCATGTGGAAAGCCGCCGCGCCGAATGGGCGCGCTTCATCGCCAGCGAGGGCGCATGGTTTCCCGCCGACCTGCGCGCCTTCTATGAGCAAGCGCTGGCGCGGCTGCCGTTGCTCTGGGAGCAGGGCCTCGGCGAGCGCATCATGCGGAGGCGCGGCCTCACCCTCACCCACGGTGACTGCTACCTCACACAGTTCCTCTGCCCTCGGCCTGGCGTCACAGCGCCCACCTATCTCGTCGACTTCGGCATGACCGCCGATCTCATTGGCGATGACCTCGTGCATATGTTCGCTTTCTGGTGGACACGCGAGCAGCGGCAGGAGGGCGACCGCGAACTGCGCGCGCTACGGCGCTACCACGCGCGCCTGCTGACGGGCGGCGTGCGCGACTATCGCTGGGATGACCTGCTCGCTGACTATCGTCTGGCGCTGAGCATCATGCTCTTCTATCCCATCTGGGATGAGACAAACGGCTCAGCGCAGAGCTACTGGCTGCCCAAGCTGCACAACATCGTCGCCGCCTATCAGGATCATTGCCTGGGGTGAGCGCGCTGGGCGTCGCCGCTCGCTCTGGCGCGTTAGCCGAGGCGCTCGCCGAAGAACGTGGTGATTCGGCTCCAGGCGTCGGCGCTGGCAGCGGGATCATACGCCGCGCCGTGGTCGTTGAAGAACGAGTGTTTGGCGCCGGGGTAAATCTTGAGGTCATGCGGCACGCTCGCCTCGGTCAGTTCCTGCTCCAGCTTGCGGCCAGCCGAGGCGGTGAAGTCGTTGCCAGGGTAGGATGCGACGACCGGGCAACTACGCCGCGTGGCCGCCAGTGGCCGGGGATTCCGCGCATAGAATGGCGCGATGACCTTCAGGCGCGCATCCCCGCAGGCCCAGGCGATGGCGAAACTGCCACCCATGCAGAAGCCGATGGCGCCGACCCGCTCGGCGTCTACCTCGGCGCGCGCGCTCAGCCAGGCCAGCGCCGCCCGCAGCTCATCGACCGTGGCGTTACTGAGTGAGCCTGCCAGCATCTGCGAGATCAGACGAAACATGCACACGGTGCGATTGCGCCCGGCGAAGAGGTCCACCGCGAGCGCCGCATAGCCTTCCCGCGCAAAACGCTGTGTCACCTCGCGGATATTCTCGTTCAAGCCATAGATTTCATGGATCACGACCAGGCCAGGAAAAGGCCCCACTCCCGCAGGCCGGGCGAAGTAGGCTGCGCGTGTCTCGCTCCGCCAGGGGAAGCGCGTATCCTCCGTCACGACCGACGCCATCGCCTCGCTCATGCGCCATGCTCCTCGTCTTCGCTGCGACACACATTCGCTCAGGTTCGCTCGCGCGGCCAACGCGCTGAGATCGGAGAATTCAAGAGAGATTATGCCGCATAGGCAAGCGGCGCGCCACTGGTACCGGCTTGAAAACTCTGGCGCCAGGCGTGCGTCTGATGTGTATATGCGTGACCCAGTCGCACATGTTATGAGGAGCGAGCTTGCGCGGCTCGCTCCTCACTTTTTTGCGTGGACGCTGCCCCCATCCGCCTTTGCTTGACCTGCCCGACATCGCCGCCGTACAACCAGAAGCGATGGGCCTGTGCGAGTCTGGCGTGTCCGCTCGGCATGGGCGAAAAGGGAGGAGCATGTATCGTGGCGATAGAAGACCTGGAGCAGGGCCAGGAGCAGGGCGAAGAGCGCGACGCCGGGATGCGGACTCCCGCCGTGACGCAGCCCACGGAGCCGAACGGCGAGCGCCAGCGACTCTGGCCGAAACGTGCGCGTTCACGAGAGCCACGCGCGTCGTATCGGCGAGCGTTTGGGCTGTTACGCCCCTACTGGCGACAGCTTAGTGTCGGCGCGATTTTGCTCGTGCTCACCAACCTCGTCACGCTGGCGATGCCGCTGGGCTTGCAACAACTGATTGACGGCGTGTTTACCACAGGCGACATGCGGCTGCTCAATCTCGTCACGCTGGCGTTGCTCGCGCTCTTCATCCTGCGCGCCATCCTCGACACCACCCAGAATTACCTCATCTCGTCCGCCGGGCAGCGGATGACCACCGACCTGCGCGTGCAGCTCTTTGATCGGCTGACGCGGCTCTCGCTGACCTACTACGATGAGCGGCGCGTGGGCGAGGTGCTCTCGCGCGTGACGAATGACGTGACGCAGATCACCACGCTCAACGACAACGTCATCCCCCTGCTGGGGCAGGTCATCATGCTGGTGGGCAGCGTCGCCATCATCTTTGCGCTCAATTGGCGACTGACGCTGATCACGCTGGTCGCCGTCCCACCGACGGTCATCATCATTAGCCTGCTGGGGCGCCGCATCTGGGCCGACTCATCCGAGGTGCAGGAGTCGCTAGCGCAGTCCACTGGCATTCTCGATGAATCGCTGGGCGCTGTGCGTGTGGTAAAGGCGTTCGCTCGCGAGCGCTACGAGTTTCGCCGCTTCAGCCAGAGCATGGCGACATTGCTGCGCATCAGTCTGCGCCGTGCGCGCGCGCAAGCCTTCGTCAGCCCGCTGATCGGCTTCGTCGGGTTCTCTGCCGTGCTGCTGGTGATCTGGTTCGGCGGGCGCGAGGTGCTGGCGGGGCGGCTGACCAGCGGCGAGTTGGTCGCCTTCATTCTCTACCTGACCTTCGTCATCGGGCCGCTCTCGGCGATGAGCGGCGTCTTCACCCAGACACAGGCCGCGCTCGCTTCGGCGGCGCGCGTCTTTGCCGTGCTCGATACGCCTGTCGATCACACCGAGGCCAGCGCCGCGCTGCCCAGCCTGCCAGCCGTCAGCGGGCGCATCACCTTCGATCACGTTGGATTCGCCTATGCGCCGGATCGGCCGGTGCTGCGCGATGTAAGCTTTGCGATTGCGCCGGGGCAGACGGTGGCGCTGGTCGGGCGCAGTGGCGCTGGCAAGACGACGCTGCTCAATCTGCTGCTGCGCCTCTATGAGCGCTCCAGTGGCGGCATTTCGCTGGATGGCTACGACACCGCGACCGTGAATGTGGCCTCGTTGCGCAAGCAGATGGCGCTGGTGCCACAGGAACCGACACTGTTTAGTGGCAGCGTCGCGGAGAATATCCGCTTTGGGCGGCTCGATGCGAGCGATGCGGAGGTCGAGGCAGCGGCGCGCGCGGCCAACGCGGCGGATTTCGTGCGCGCGCTGCCCCAGGGCTATCAGACGGTCATTGGCGAGCGTGGGGTGAAGCTCTCGGCAGGGCAGCGGCAGCGCGTCGCCATCGCGCGAGCCATCCTGCGCGATCCACACATCTTGCTGCTCGACGAGGCCACCGCCGCGCTCGATAATGTCGCGGAGGCGCAGGTGCAGGACGCGCTCAACCGCCTGATGCGCGGCCGCACGACGCTGGTGGTGGCGCATCGCCTGACCACCGTGCAGGATGCCGACCGCATCGTCGTGCTCGACGGCGGCGAGATCGTGGAGCAGGGGACACATACAGAGCTACTGGCGCTCGGCGGCCTCTACGCGCAGCTCTACAACCGCGCGCTGACCGATGAGTCGCTGGAGGCGACCCTGTGAGCGACAGGGAGCGGCTCCAGGCGTGAGGCTGCGCTCCCAGTCGCTCGCTCAGCGATCTACCGGTGCTGCTGCGGGGTGTAGTGGCCCGGCATCGCACGGAAGCTGACGCTGAGGCGGTTCCAGGTATTGATCGTCGCGATGACCAGCGTGAGATTGACCAGTTCTTCGTCGGTGAAGTGCGCGCGGACCTGCGCATACGCCTCATCTGGCACATGATCGACCGCGATCAGCGTGACTTTCTCTGTCCAGAGTAACGCGGCGCGCTCGCGCTCGGTGAAGAACGGCGTCTCTTGCCAGACGACCACAGCGGCGAGGCGCTGCTCGGTCTCACCGTTCGCGCGGGCGTCGAGGTAGTGCATATCCACACAGTATGCGCAGCCATTGAGTTGCGAGGCGCGTAATTTCACCAGTTCGCGAAGCTCAGGCTCGATGCCACTCTCGGCGTTATAGCGTTCTAATCCCTGCACTGCCCGTGTCACTCCGGGCGCTACTTTAGCATACTCTAATCTGGGTTCCACGTGTCCGGCTCCTTTGCTTGAAATGCTTGTGTGACAACCTACCAATTCAGACTGTAGCACCAACGCGCCACCTCATGGCGCCTGTCCCCTCAGTCGGAGAAGAGCGTGCCAAACGCTGCGCCCGAGAGGATGTCGGCGTTCAGCTTGTCGTAGCTGCCGTGCTCCAGCAGCTCGCGCACGACCGCCTGTGTATGCCCCAACGCCGCGCGCATCAGTCCGCCGCCCAGGCTCACACGCGCCACGCTGAGTTGCGCAAGTTCAGGGAGGGTGGGCTGTGGCGCTCCGCCCAGAATATTGACCGGGCCGTTGATAGCTGCGACCAGACGCGCGATGGTATCGTGGTCGAGCCTGCCGATGGGATAGGCGCAATCGGCCCCGGCGCGCAAGTAGGCGTTGGCGCGTTGCACAGCTTGCTCGAAGCGGCTCTCTGGCGCGCCAATCCCATGCAGAAAGACATCCACGCGCGCGTTGATGACGAACGGCACATCCAGCGCGGTCGCCAGCGCACGCAACGCGCCGATCAGCGCCACCTGATCGCTGATCTCGGCCAGTGTGTCGGGCTGCTGAATCAGCGAATCTTCGATATTGACGCCAACAGCGCCAGTCGCAATCACGGCGGTGATCGTCTCGATCTTCTCCGCGAGCGACTCCCCATAGCCTGCCTCGATATCCGCCGTGACGGGACATGTGACCACCCGCGTGATGCGCGCAATCGCCTCGATCATCGTCTCGCGGGGTATATGTTGGCCATCGGGATAGCCCAGCGCGGCGGCGACGCCAGAGCTGGTGGTGGCGATGGCGGAGAATCCCGCCTGCTCGATGATGCGCGCGCTGGCGGCATCCCAGGCGTTTGGCAAGACCAGCATCGGCGCCGCATGGTGGAAGCGGCGGAACTGCTCGGCTCGCTCGCGTTGCGCTGTGGCGCTCATCGGCGCGCTCCTCTCGAAGAACCTTCGCCCGCGTACGACTCTATTGATACCTTACGTCGGCGCGAGAGGCGCCACAAGAGCCGATTATCGCCGGGGTGACAAGGCCAATGCGCGGAGGATATGAGCGAGTGAGCGGCGCGCCTGCGTCAAACTGAGCCTGCCCGCTCCCTGGAATAGCGCTGGGTGGCGCGCGCATGGGCCTTGGCGGCCTCATCGGCGCGATTTTTCGGCGGCGCGTTCGTCTCCAGCGCATCGAGCAGTTGGCGCGAGGCGGATACGACCGCGTCAACGGCGGCGAGGAAGGCGACTTCGTTGGCTTTTGAGGGCCTGGTGAAACCGCTCACCTTGCGCACGAATTGCAGCGAGGCCGCGTGAATCTCGTCCTCGGTCACAGGCGGCTCAAAGTTGTAGAGCGGCTTGATGCTGCGGCACATGCGCGTTCTCCTCGCTACGTGAAAGCCCCAGAATGCGTCTGGAGTGTGGCGACCGTTTCCACTCTCGCCACTCCCATTCTTTCTTTAGCCGACGATGTTGGCGAGCTTGCCCGGTATATAGATGAACTTGCGCATCTCGCGGCCTGCCAGCGCCGCGCCAACCTTCGCGCTGGCGAGCGCCTGCTCGCGCACCTGCGCCTCCGTCACGTCGGGCGCCAGCAGCAGTGTGTCGCGCACCTTGCCATTGACCTGCACCACGACGGTGATCTGCTCATCCAGCGTCAGCGCGGGATCAAACTCCGGCCAGGGCTGACGATGAACGCTCCCTGTGTGGCCAATGCGGCTCCACAGCTCCTCGGCGGTGTGCGGCGTCATCGGCGCCAGCAGCGTCAGCAGCGTCTCGACCGCCGCATGGTAGCGTGGGTCACGCGGCAGGCCGGGCGTCTCTTCGCGCAGCTTGTTCAGCCCGTTGACGAACTCCATCAACGCGGCCAGCGCTGTGTTGAAGCGCAGCCCCTCGTAATCGGCGGTCAGCCGCGCGATGGTCTTGTGCCGCAGCCGCTCGACAGCGCGCCCGGCGGGTGACTCCACCGCAGCCGCGTCGCCACGCTGATCCACATAGTCCGTCACCAGCGTCCAGACACGCTTGAGGTAGCGCGAGACGCCCTCAATGCCTTGATTATTCCAGGGTCCGCCCTGATCGAACGGCCCCATGAACATCAGATAGGCGCGCACTGCGTCGGCGCCGTAGCGCGAGATGACGGCGTCGGGCGCGATCACATTGCCGCGCGACTTCGACATCTTCTGACCATCCGGCCCCAGCACCATCCCCTGATGGTAGAGCCGGGTGAATGGCTCGCTGAAATCGAGCAGACCCATATCGCGCAGCGCCTTGACGAAGAAGCGCGCATACATCAGGTGCAGCGTGGCATGCTCTGGCCCACCAATGTACATATCCACCGGCAGCCAGGTCGCCACCTTCTTCTGATCCCAGGCGCGCTGTTCGTCGTGTGGGTCGGCGTAGCGCAGGAAGTACCACGCGGAGCAGATGAACGTGTCCAGCGTGTCAGTCTCGCGCGTCGCTGGCCCGCCACAGATCGGGCAGGTGGTATGCAGGAACTCCGGCACGTAGCGCAGCGGTGACTCGCCGGTCGGCTTGAACTGCGCCTCGTCGGGCAGCCGCACGGGGAGTTGATCTTCCGGCACAGGAACGGTCCCATGCTCCTCACAATAGACAATCGGGATCGGCGCGCCCCAGAAGCGTTGGCGGCTCACCAGCCAGTCGCGCAGGCGATAGTTGACGGCGCCAACGCCAACGCCATGCTCCTCCAGCCAGGCGATGACGCGGCCAATCGCCTCATCGGCGGGAACGCCATCGAACGGGCCAGAGTTCACCAGCCGCCCGTGCGCCGTCTTCGCCTCGTCCCACATGGCCGGATCGGTCAGCGGCTCATCGTCAGCCTGCACAACCTGGATGATCGGCAGATCGAAGCTACGCGCGAACTCGAAGTCGCGCTGGTCATGCGCTGGCACGCCCATCACAGCGCCCTTGCCATAGCTCATCAGCACGTAGTCGGCGATCCAGATGGGAATCTGCGCGCCGCTGACGGGATTCGTGACGTAGGAGCCGAGTGGGGCGCCCGTCTTGGCGCGCGTCTTATCGGCGCTCATGCGCTCGATCTCGCTCTCGTGGCGCGCCTGCTCCACATACGCCTGCGCCGCCGCGCGCCGCTCTGGCGTGGTCAACTGCTCCACCAGCGGATGCTCTGGCGCCAGCACGAAGAAGGTGGCGCCGTAGATGGTATCTGGGCGCGTGGTGAAGACGGGCAACTCAGCGGTCGCCTTCTGGCCGCGCTTGCGGTTCTCCCTGGGGATGCTCGCGGTGAAGCGAATCTCCGCGCCCTCGCTGCGGCCAATCCAGTTGGTCTGCATCAGCCGGGTTTTCTCCGGCCAGTCCATGCCATCGAAGCGCAGCAGTTCGTCGGCGTACTGGGTGATACGCATCAGCCATTGGTCAATCTCGCGGCGCTCGACAGGCGTGCCGCAGCGTTCGCAGGCGCCATTCACCACCTGCTCGTTGGCCAGCGTGGTGTTGCACGTCGGACACCAGTTCGCGGGGGCCTTGGTGCGATAGGCCAGGCCATGCTTGAAGAACTGCAGGAAGACCCATTGCGTCCACTGATAGTAGTCGGGCAGGCAGGTGATGACCTCGCGCGACCAGTCCCAGCCAGCGCCCATGCGGCGCAATTGCGTCTGCATGTTGGCGATGTTGGCCAGGGTCCACGTGCGCGGCTGGATGTTGCGCTTGATGGCGGCGTTCTCGGCAGGCAGGCCGAAGGCGTCGAAGCCGATGGGCTGCATGACATTGTAGCCGCGCATGCGCATGAAGCGGCCAAAGATATCGGCGCCGGTGTAGTTGTACCAGTGGCCGATGTGCAGGTCGCCGGAGGGGTAGGGGAACATGACGAGGTTGTAGAACTTCGGGCGCGGATCGTCGTCGCGCGCGGTCATGTCATCCGATTCGGCCCAACGAGCCTGCCACTTCGCCTCAAACTCCGCTGGCTGATAGATACTGCGTGCCATGGCAGCGTCGCTCCCTCCGCCCAGGTCAGTCGCCGTGGGGCCATTTCATTGCGAGACGCGCGCCTCGCCTGTCACAATCGCGCGGGGACAACAAACGGCCTTTCGCCCGAGGGGTGAAAGGCCGTCACGCCAGTGTGCGCGGTAATCCGATGAGATGGTGGACCTGAGGGGGCTCGAACCCCTGACCTTCTGCATGCCATGCAGACGCGCTCCCAGCTGCGCCACAGGCCCTCGTGCGCGAGTTTCCCCGCGCGAACGCCTTCGTATGGTATCACAGAGCCGCAGCGATTGCAAGCGTGATAGTGGGCCAGATTCTATCAAAAACCGGGGTAGCCGGCGGTTGAAACCGCGCCTGGAAGGCCTGCGGGCCGCGAAGGCCGCCAGGCGGTGGTGATGAGCGTGCGCACAGCAAGGGTGCAAGAAGAACGCAATTCGATGGCGGCATAGGAGAGGTTGTATCCCCGCTATGGGTGACTCCTGGCTACTTTTGGGACCGATAGCGCTGGATGAGCCATCCCAGCGTTTGTTGGACAACGATATAGCAGGCGGTTACTGCGCAGAGGACCCAGCTATCGAAGAGAACCTCTCCAAAATAAGGCCATTCGATCCTGTCGGCTGCCCCACCAGTTCCATGGCCATGGCTGGCGGCGCCATGCTGGTGAAGCTGGCCACCAACGGAGTGGGGCACTGTGGATGATTGTACATTCGCGTGTTGGAGTTCCTGAAACGCCTGCACAAAGCTCAAGGGATTCGAATAGTGGCCGGTGGCCGCGAGACCGATTCCAACCAGCGCGACGAGCAGCGCGAAGATCAACGCTCCGCGGAGCGCCGTTTTTTGGCGTTGATGCGCCATGATCGCGCTTCCTTTCACATCCATCACGCATTCTCGCTTGCATGCTCACCCTCGGTGGAGGATGGTTTCGTGCGCAGGAAGCCATCGTTGAGCAGAGATTTCTTCGTATTGGCAACGATCCATTTCCAATCTACCGCGATGTGCAGACCGATCAAGAGCAAACTCAACTCACTCGAACCAATATGCGCGTACAAGGCATCGTTGTAGATGTGAGGATCGAGCGGCAGTGTGAACCCCAGCGTACTCGAAATCATGATGCCGGTGATGATGGCGACAGCCAGGACGATGAGGACAGCCAGGTTGAGGAGGTACTTGAAACGCGCCTCATGCAGACGAAATGGGACGTGGATGAACTGTTTCGTGACACCCATCACCCAGCGCCAGTGGAGCAGGAGATGCGTAATGAACGCAGCGGCGATGATCACACCGAGGACTTCGTGGTAATGCAAGCCAGTGAAGCGCGTTTCCATCTCGACCACAAAGGCCAATGCGAGAGCGCTGTCAAGGATGAAATTGAGCTTGTTGCTGTTGATGCTTCTGACGCTTCCCATCGAATGGACTCTTTCACTGCGCGTTACTCTGAGATCGGTCAGCCATTTGGCAGTCTAGCAGGCGCCCTCAGGTAGCGCATCGGGGCTTTTCCCACTGTCAAAAATAACAGTGCGCGATTTGGCATAGAGCGTTGGAGGCAAAGAGCTATACTAACGATGATCGCGCCTTGTGACCGAGCCATTGGCAGGCGCCTCAGACAAAGTCAGGTTCTCTTGCTCGTACCAGTTGCGAAGACGGAGCATCCTTCCATGAACGCCCACCGCGCCTTTTCTCCCTTCCGTTCGCTGTGCTGGTTTTTCTTGATGTGGCTGGGAGCGCTCTATCTCTGGGGCCTTTTCGACCTCCTGGGAAGAGGAGAGCAAGTCGGCAACGTCCTTCCGAATTGTACCGTTGTCCCTGTGGAATCAGACAGGTGCATCCTGCTGTATTTCCAGGGGGGGCGGGCAAATGGTCAGGCGGTCATCTTGTTCACTGCGCTGATGCTTTGCCTTGGCGTTGTCATCTGGGGAAGCGCGTTTGGAATCTGGCGACTGCGCTTCTTGCGGCTATCACTTCCCCTCCAGGCTGTCCTGGCGTTCCTCGTTCTCTTCAGCGGACCTCCGCCAGAGGTAGGGTGGATACTGTTTCTGGTGCTAGCGCTTGAAGTCGTGACCCTCCTTGGGCGAACACGATGGATCGTCGTGGTGGTTTGGAGTAGCTTTGTCCTGTTCCTCGTGATCTTGCTGGCTGGCCTTCATCAATGGCGCTACCTGCTCCCAATCCATCTCTCGGATCTCTCCAGCATCCTGACCATGTTCTTGCTGCTGGGAGGGTTTCTCGTGTTGTATATGCGACTGACCACCTCTTACGCCGCTCTTGAGGTCATGCATCAAGAGCTGGCAGGCGCGCACTCTCATCTGCAAGCTTCCACTGACCAAATAGAGGAATTGACACGGCTGGCCGAACGCCAGCGCCTGGCGCAGGAACTGCATGACACGCTGGCGCAGGGGTTAGCTGGGGTGATGATGCAGTTGCAGGCGGCAAACGCGCGCCTCAAGAATCAGCGCTATGATCGTGCGCAAGAAGCCATTCAGCAAGCCATGAATGATGTCCGTGAAGCTCTCAGTGATGCCCGCAGCGCCATCGACGATCGGCGAGTCGAGGTGTGGTCGTGCCAGGGCCTCGGCGCGGCGGTACAAGAGAAGGCACAGCGCTTTACCCTGATGACAGGAATAGCCTGCGCCAGTGATCTGAGCGCCTGCGCCAGCCTACCTGAACAGTTCTCAGATCATGTACTCAAGATCGTCTCGGAGGGGCTAATGAATGTCGCCCGGCATGCGCAGGCGACTCATGTGAGCGTCCATGTCGCGCGGGAAGACGTGACCGTCACCATTGAATTGCAGGATGATGGAATAGGCTTCGTTCCAGACGTGAGCGAGCACCAGAGTGGACACTATGGATTGCTTGGATTACGTGAGCGCGCCCGCTTGCTGCAAGGCGCCCTGCATCTTATAAGCGCGCCCAATTGTGGGACCACCCTTCGCGTCAGCTTCCCGGCGCCGATGGTGATGGCTGAGAGTCCAGAGAACATGCAGCGCGTGTCTCTGTCTGGTGAGAGAAAGGGGGCAGAATGACACATATGATCCGTATCATCACCGTTGACGACCACAAGGTCATTCGCGCCGGGCTGCGTTCCATGCTGGGGGAGAGAAGCGAGGAGTTCGCGCTCCTGGGCGAAGCGGCTGATGCCGAAACGGCGCTCCAGTTGATCAGCGATCTCCAACCAGATGTCGTCTTGATGGACCTGCGCCTGCCTGGAATGGATGGCATCCAGGCCATCGAGCAGATTCATCGGCGATGGCCACAGATTGCCGTCGTGATCCTGACAACCTACAATGAAGATGAGTTGATGATTCGGGGTTTACAGGCAGGAGCCTGTGGGTTTCTCCTGAAAGATGTTGACCTCGACGTTTTGCTCGATGCCGTCCGTACGGCGGCGCGAGGCGAGCGCCTCGTTCAGCCAGAGATGATCGAGCGTCTCCTCAGGCACGCAGCCCGCGCCACGCAGGTTCTTGCAGACGCTCCAACGTTTCCTGCCCCAAAGCCACGCGCGAAGAGCCGAACCGCGCTCACGGAGCGCGAACGAGAGGTATTGCAGGGGGTGGCGCAGGGAGAGCGCACGAAAGAAATTGCGCGGCGATTGGGGATCACTGAGCGGACGGTAGGAGCCTATATCGCCAGTATCTACGACAAGCTGGACGTGGACTCACGCGCGTCAGCCGTCGCGGTTGCCCTGAACTAGGGTTTAACCAGGCGTTGTGGAACCGCGCAGCCAGTCCACTACTCGGCGTAGCCCTCTGGGTGGGCCTGGCGCCAGGCCCAGGCGGTGCTGATGAGCGTGCGCAGGTCGCTGTGGCGCGGCTGCCAGCCCAGTTCGCGCTCGATGCGCGCGGCGCTGGCGACGGTCGCGGGCTGGTCGCCGGGGCGGCGCGGACGCTCGATCACGCGCAGCTCGCGCCCCGTCACCTCACGCGCCATCGCGATCACCTCGCGTACCGAGTAGCCGACGCCAGAGCCGACGTTGTAGAGGCTCAGCCCCGCGTCCGTGCGTCCCAGCGCCAGCAGGTGCGCGGCGGCGAGGTCGCGCACGTGGATGTAGTCACGCACGCCGTGCCATCGGGCGTGGGGTAATCGGTTCCATAGACGATCAGCGGCTCGCCCCGCTCGGCGGCGGCCAGCGCCAGCGGGATCAGATGCGTTTCGGGCGTGTGGGCTTCGCCGTTGCGCTCGGTGGCGCCAGCGGCATTGAAGTAGCGCAGCGACGTGCAGATCAGCCCATGGACCGGCGCGACCCAGCCCAGCAGTTGCTCCACCATCAGCTTCGAGGCGCCGTAGGCGCTGGTGGGCGCGGTCGCGGCGTCTTCGCGCAGGGGCAGCGGGGCGTCGGCGGCGTAGACGGCGGCGGTGGAGCTGAAGACCAGCCGCTTGGCTCCCGTCGCCAGCATGGCGCGCAGCAGGCTCATGCTGCCACCGACATTGGTCTCGAAGAAGGCGGCGGGATTGGTCGCGGAGAGGCCGACCTCGATCAGCCCGACCAGATGGATGACGGCCTCGATCTGCTCGCGGCGCAGCGTCTGGGTCAGCAGCGCGGTGTCGGCGATGTCGCCAGTGACGACGGCGGCGCCTGGCGGGAGCGCAGCGCGGCGCCCCTTGACGAAGGAGTCGAAGACAATCGGGGTGTGGCCCGCCGCCAGCAACTCTTCGACGATGACGCTGCCGATATAGCCTGCTCCGCCGGTGACAAGCGTTCGCACGCGCTACCTTCCCTCCGTAGTTCTGCGACACACACAGAGCAGGCGCATCCTCGCGCGCGAGGCCCTACCCGCCGCAGCGTAGTATACGGGTCGGCTCAGCGCGGCGCAAGCGTGATAGGCCGAGCGCAGGGCGCGGGCGGGTGAACCCGCAGCTACGGGCCTGCGGGCCGCGAAGCTCCACCTGCGTGGGGCCAGGACACGACCGTGCGCGAGGAACCGCCGGACCATTCACAAGCCCTGCCACCAGGCCGATACGCCTTGACGCTCTCTGGCGCCGACAGATACGATCTCAAGCGGAACGTGCATCTGCGATGCGCGCTCCTGCTGTCTTGACGGCGCCCGCTTGTGGCGCCCGCAACCCTGGAGCCTTGCCCGCATGTCTAGCCGCATCTCAACCCACGCCGTAGCTCGCAGACGCCTGCCCTGGCCAGTCTCGCTGGCGAGCGCGCTGCTGCTCGGCGTGTTGCTCGCGCTCGTCGGCTGCGGCGGCACATCGGGCGGGCAATCGGGCGGCGCGCAAGGCGCCTCTGATGCGATCGGCACATCGGGCGCGTCTACGCCAGCGGCGTCCCCCAGCGCGAAGCCCACCGCAACCCCTGCCGCCACCAGGGTGAGCTACGTGGCGCTAGGCGCATCCGACGCCGTTGGCGTGGGCGCCAGCGACCCCAATCGCACCGCCTACGTGCCCATCATCATCTCGCGGCTGCCCAAAGGTTCCGTCGCGCTCAATCTGGGCATCAGTGGTGAGACGCTGCGCGGCGCGCTCGCCGATGAATTGCCGCAGGCCATCGCGGCAAAGCCAACGCTCATCACCATCTGGCTTGTTGGCAATGACTTCAAAGACTGTGTGTCGTTGCAGCAGTATGGCGCCGACCTCAACACCCTGCTGACGCAACTCCAGCAGCGAACCACCGCGCAGGTGTTCGTCGCCAACGCGCCCGACTTCAGCATCTTGCCCGCCGTGCAGGCGCAGGCCGCGTCTGGCTCCTTCTGCGGCGCGCCTGCCTCGCTGGCCACCATCCGCAGCCAGTCGCAGCAGTGGAATCAGGTGATCAACGCCGCAGTCGCAGCGCATCACGATACGCTGGTAGACCTGTTCAACTCCGATCTCTCCACCCACCTCGATTACGTCTCTGGCGATGGGTTCCATCCCTCGGATCAGGGCTATCTGGCGCTGGCGAATCTCTTCTGGTCGGCCATCACGGCGCAGGGCGCGGCGAAGTCGGCCTGAGCGCGGCGGCGAGCGTAGGCCACGCGGACAAGCAAACACTGCCGACACTCTCTGGTGAACGATGAAGCAACGCGCAGCGTGAGCATCTACCCCCAAATCAGTTTCACCAGTGACGCTAGCCCGGGCCGCTGCCCGTACTGCAAGACGCCCAGTCGGTACAGGCGCGCGGCAAACCAGATGCCGGCGAGAATGGTCAGGAGCATCAGGGCGATGGTCATCACAATCTCCCACCAGGCCACCGTGCCCACGGCAAGACGCATCAGCATCAAGGTCGGCGTCCAGAACGGAACATACGATAGCGCCTTCGTCCAGGTGGCATTGGGAGCAGAGACCGTGAGAAAGAACAAGACATAGCCACTCGCGATGAGCAACGTAGGAAGCATGGTCGCGCTCTGCACCTCCTCCTGTCGTTTGACCAGCGCGCCCAGCCCGGCATACACCGTGGCATAGAGGAAGAACGCCAGCAGCAGATACACCAGGAACAGGAGATAGAACGGGATCGATATGCTGGTGAAATGCTGGACGAATCCTCCCGTGCTTGTCCCAAACAGCGCGGTTTGCAGCGGTGATTGCAGCAGGAGCGCCACAATGCCAACGACCACCACACTCCCCATCTGCGTCAGGCACGCCGCCCCAATGCCCAGGACCTTACCGGCCAGCAACTGAAATGGTGTCGCGGCATTCACCAGGATTTCCATCACCCTGGTGCTTTTCTCTTCCGCCACTCCCGTCGCGACGACACTCCCATAGGTTGCGATAGTGAACATGATGAGTAAGGCGCCGCCAAAGCCCAGGAGAACCTCTGCGGTGCTCTCACTGGTCGGAGAGGTCCCCTGGGTGTAGACGACCGCCATGTCAGGGGAAGCAAACAGGCTGCCGAGTTGTGACGAGGTGAGGCCCAGTCGATGCGCCACATCGAGCACGTTGAGTTGCTGGACCAGCGCCTGGATCGTGGGCAGATTGGCATCATTGCTAGCGCTGGCGTTGGTGTCGTAGGTGAAGCGCAAATTCTGGTTCGGCAAACGCTCCAGCGCCAGCAGGATGTCCAGATTGCCGTTCTTGACCTGGCTTTGCAGGCTGCTCAGCGAAGCCTGTGGCTGGCTGCTTATCGCATAGGGAGCGAGGCGCCCGGTCGCGGTTCCATTCAACGTCGTATTGATGAGGGCATCCAACTGCGCCTGATCCAGGCCAGCGATCGAGCCAGCTTCATTCACCACGACGATCTGGGTTTGCGAAACATGGCCGGACGAAACATACTGCGCAATCGTCGGAATAAACGCGGCAAGAAACACGATCACCAGGAGAATAATGCTGGTGATGAGAAAACTGCGCTGCCTCACCCGATAGGTATATTCGCGTCCGATAATCAAACGGATATTGCGCAGGGTGTCCTGGGCTGCGGCGCCGCCTGAACTCACCGCGCCGGCAAGGTAATCCGGTTGTGAATCTGTTTGCTCTGGACGTTCCACTGGTAGCTTTTGCATGATTTCCTACACCTTCCGAGCAGGGACGATACGGGCGCCTCTTGCTCCGCTCAACCGTTCGGGTCAGGCGACACTTCCACTGGCGCCGGGAGCGCAGTGGAATCCGTGGGCTGCGTGGGCGTGCCCACCAACTCGATGAAGACGTCGGTCAGGGAGGGTTCCACCATCTCGAACCGGCTGATGATGCCGCCATGCGCGAGCGCCGCCTCCACGATCAGGTTAGGGGTAAGGTGAGGCTGGAGCTGCAGTTCGATATAGTCCTGGCGGCGTGCGATCACGCGGACACCGTCCAGCGCATCGAGCCAGGACGCCTCTGCGTCGTTGTCGAGCGTGAGGCGCGCGACATTGCGCCCATGCTGACGCTTGATCTCCTGTACGCGGCCCTGCGCCACCACGCGCCCCTGGTTGATCAGCGTCATATCCTCACACAGCTCCTCGACCTGCTCTAACTGGTGGGTGGAGAAGATGATGGTCTTGCCGCGCCGATGCAGTTCCAGAAAGGCCTCCTTCAGCATGGCCACGTTGATCGGGTCCAACCCGCTAAAGGGTTCATCCATAATCAGGATGGTCGGATTGTGCAACACGGCGGCGAGAAACTGTACTTTTTGCTGGTTGCCTTTGGAGAGGTCTTCCAGCTTCGTCTGGCGATTGGCGGTGATCTGGAACCGCTCCAGCCACTCCTCCAGGGCGGCGAGCGCGTCTTGTTTGGAGAGCCCGGCGAGGCGAGCCAGGAAGATCAATTGCGCCTGGACCTCCATTTTGGGATAGAGGCCGCGCTCCTCCGGCAAATAGCCGAAGGAGCGACGCGCGACCGCGCGTACCGGGACGCCGTTCCAGGTAATCTGTCCGGAGTCGGGGCGAATGAGATCCAGGAGCATGCGCATCGTCGTCGTTTTCCCGGCGCCGTTGGGGCCGAGAAATCCGAACAGCGTCCCCTCTTGCACATCCATTGAGAGGTCGGTGATGGCCTGGAACTGGCCAAAGCTTTTGTTGAGGTGTTCAACCAGCAGACTCATCGGGATGACTCACTCCTTTCTGGCGATCCGTCACCTTGCAATGCTCCACTTCTGGATAGCGTTCGTTGCCTGGTGGACCCGCTGAGAATAGTGTACTGCGGGAGATCGTCTTCGCGCGACAAAAAAGGCTGCGTGGCGCAAAACCGGGACTGATTGGTGTGATGACGGCGCTCTGCCGCTTGTGGAGCTTGAGAACGACAGCCATAAAGAAGACGGGACCTGTTCAGAGGAGCGTCGTGGGAAGGCGAGATACGGCATTCAGCGGGCAATCGGAGAAGGCGCCACAGGAATCGCTGGGATACTGAGCGGATGCGCGTTTCCTGGCAGGTCGCCAGGGATTGCCGCCGTAGAAAAAAACCGGGGCGACAGCCATCTGGCTATCGTCCCGGTTGAAACCGCGCAGGCGGGGAAAACACCCACCGTCGTGGCGGCTATCCGCGTTCAGCCCGAAGGCTGCTCGCGGGAGTAACTGCTGCGCGAACGCTAGCAGCTATACCCCCCCAAAGATATGACGCCGCGAGTATTGAAACCGCCTGCGCGGCTAGAACGTTCACTCACTGCACATCACCTCCTTTCGTTGAACAGAGCATAGCACGCGCGTGACTGGCGCGTCAAGCGCGATCTTGCCCAAGAGCCGCCATACTGCGTTGGCGTGGCGCCTCATGAGCGGTCGCTGGGGCAGACAAGGTCGTAATAGCCGTGCTATGTGCGGCGCTACGAGTCGCTATCCGTAGCGCAATTCACCCGAGGATTCCACATGCTGAACATGCCGCTTGGATTGTCTTTCCATATCCAGGCGTGCAGCGAGTAGAACGGCGGCAGCCCATAGCGGTTCGGGACTGACATCAGCATGAACTCCTGGCCAAAGAGCTGCGGCGGCGCGCTATGCGTCGCGTCCCATACCTGCTGGATGACGACGTACTCCACCGCTACGATGCGCAGATTGCCATGCTCCTCTGGCTCATAGACGATCGCCTGCGGCTTGAGGGCATCGATCTTGCCAGAAGCGACCAGGGCGCCGTTGACGTAGTGAACTCCCATTGCGCCGAGTGGTGGATTGGCGATGCAGGCGATTCCCGCAACATCTTTGAACAGCGTATACCCGTGCTCTTCCGCCTCGGCCACGCTGTGGTAGCGAGCGGTCGCGGCACGGACGGCTGCGAGTCCAGGGCCTTTGTGTCGGGCGTGGGCGGCGGCGGCCGGCGTATTGAGCAACAGCGGGGCAGTGACCGCAGCGAGGGCAATCACAGCCGCAAACCTGGTGAGGCGCATGTGGCTTCCTCCTAACGGTAGAAATAGGGGTCGAGCACGTTCACCCGCGTGATGTGGTCGACCGGGAGGCCGTTACGTGTGGCCGCTTTGCGAATGGCCTCTGGATCAGGGCCGTCATAGATGCAGTAGGTCTTCAGCTTGTCGTCGGACACGTAAGAATGGACCCACGTGACACCCTCGTCGGCGTTGTTGTTGACGACGTTCAGGCAGATGGTGGCGCCTTCCGCAGTGACGGGAATCTGTAGCCCCTCAGGAAAGCTGCGTTCGACAAGATAGCGCGGCATCGCTGGCTCCTCTGCGCCTGGATGGGCCGCGCGGGCGCTCAGTCCTGCGCGTGTGCGATGGGATCGCTCCAGGCATCAGCAGCATAGCGGGTTTGAACCACTGCCCACATCGGGAGGGGCGCCCAGGTTAGGGCGATGGCGCACCCATATTGGCCGTCTCAGTCGCAGGCCAATGTCGGCGCTAGCGCGACGCCTTGCGTGCTGTGTGGGATGCGTGGGATGCGTGGGATGGGTCGGCGTGGATCAATCCGTGCGCGAGGGCATAGGCTATCGCCTCTGCGCGCGAGTGGACTTGCACCTTGGCAAGGATTGCCGAGATGTGATGATCCACGGTCTTGGGGGAGAGGTAAAGACGGGTGGCGATGTCGGCATTCCGCAGACCCTGGACGATCAGCGCCAGGACTTCAAGCTCGCGCGCGGTCAGATGGGCGTCGTTGGACCGCGTACTCGCGCGTGGGCCGCGTGGCAGATCGCGCACACCCAGCTCGCGCAGTCGGCGCGCGACAACGCGGGCGGTGGCATGGGCGCCGAGGCTTCGCAGCGCAGCAAGGGCGTCACGGAGCGCTCGCTCATCATCCGACCCAGCGCACGCCAGGGCGGCTTCGTATGGGCATCCTCGCAGTTCCCAGTAGTGCGCGGCAGCCTGCCAATCGCCGCCAATCTCTGCGGCGTATGGCTCCGCCGCGCCATCGCAGGGAGTCTCTATGCCAGCGCGCCACCGCCAGCAGGCCAGCTCGCCAATCACCCACGATACCCGACGCTCAACGGCCAGTGTGAGCGCAGAGGTGGTAGCCGCCATCACGACAGGTGGCCGCCCTTCGAGCCAGGCGACCTCGGCGCGCGCGGCGGCGACTGGGGCAATGTGCTGAAGCTCCCCCGTCGGCTCTGCCAGGGCGAGGGCTTCATCGAGCAGCGGCCAACAATCCGGGTCGCCCCGCCGTGCCCTGATGAGCGCAATCACAACGAGCGCGGTGATGCGTGGAAGCTCTGTACGCGGGTCGCGCAACATTTGCTGGGCAAGTTCGATGGCCTCGGACCAGCGGCCCTGATCGAGCGCGCATCGCGCTCCGTAGGCCAACACATAATGGCGCCACAGAATGAGGCCGCGCTCACCACAATATTCGAGGCCGTCCTTGAAAAACCGCTCGAAATCGGTATAGAACCGCGAGCGATTCGCTGCCCAGCCGTGGTTCACATAGACGCGCCCGACATGCTCCTCCATCCCCGCCGCCAGAGCAAGATCGAGGCTGCGCCGCAGTTTCACCAGGCCCTCAGGCGCGCCGACGAGCAGGTCCATAGTTCCCAGCGTATTGAGCACGTGGGCCTGAGCTTCGATATCGTCAACTTCGAGCGCGAGCGCGTATGCGCGCTGGCCGAATGTTGCGACCCCCTCGGCGTCATCCGCATTCAGCCTGAGGTAGGCGACATTGGCGTAGGCCATGGCCAACTCGCGCCCAGCTGGCGCCTGTTCGAGCAGCGACACTGCGCGCATGCCGATCTCGCCGACATCTTTGGTATGCCCCATACACCGCAGATGATGGGATAGCTCGCGGAGCGCATCACCTTCGCGCGCGCGGTCGCCAGCCAGGCGAAAGCGATTGACGGCCTCCCACCCAGCGACAATCGTCGTGGGAATCTGGTCAGCCAGGAAACACTCGTTGGCGTGGCGGACGAACATCTCTGCTTGCGCCAGAGGATGCAGGCCAGCGGCGCATCGCAGCGCACGCGCGTAGTGCGCGGCAGCTTCGCGGTGGGAGCCTAACGTCGCCGCTCGGGCGGCAGCCGCAGGCGCGTAGCGCAGCATGGCCGCGTCGTCGGCGGCTGCCTCGGCGTGATGGACGAGGCGCGCCAGGTCTGGCGCGCCAGCGGGCGGGTTCTCTAGCGCCTGAAGCGCATGGCGATGGAGCGCCGTGCGGCGGATCGGCGTGAGCGCGTCTTCGATGGCCAGCCTGGCCAGCTCATGCCGAAATCTGACGGCGCCATCCGCAGGTGCGAGGATACCTGAGAAGAGGCAGGCGTCCAGGTGATGGAGCACGTCGCCGGCAAGCGTCATCGAGGAGCCAAAGCTCGGTCTGCAGTGGCACGATGGCGACGGCTTCGAGCAGCTCGATGGCGCCAGGCGGCAAGCGCGCGGCGCGTGCGAGCACGGCATCGCGCACGGTAGGTGGTATCGCGCCCTCGCCAGCCGCAAGAGCTTCCGTGACGAAAAAGGGATTGCCAGCGGTTTTATGGAAGAGGTCCGCCGCGTCGAAACCTTTGGGTTCGGCTAACTCGGCCACGGCCTGCGGCGACAACGGGGCGAGTCTCAGGCGGCTAATCGTCTCACCTGGGGGTAGCTCCCCGAGCAGAATGCGCAGCGGGTGGGCGCGGTCGAGTTCGTCACGGTAGGTGACCAGGATGAGGGCAGGAACCGCTTCCATCCGCCGGGCGAGCAGGCGGAGCACATCGATGGTCGCTTCGTCAGCCCAGTGGACATCTTCGACAAGCACAATCGGCGGTGATCCTGCCGCCAGCGTGCGCATCAGCGCGGTCGCGATTTCATAGGGCCGCGCGCCGCGCTCTACGAGCGCCTGAAACTGCCCGCCCAGAACGGGAGCGATGTCGGCGAGCGGGCCGAGCGGGCGCGGGGTAAAGAGGGAATCGCACGCTCCTGCAAAGACCGTGACCGAGTGCGCGCAGCCGCTAGAGAAGCGCCGAACGAGCGCCGACTTTCCGACGCCTGCCTCACCACTAATGAACACCATGCGTCCGCAGCCACTCTGGAGAACGGCTGCCAGATGGGCATCCAACGCTGAGAGCTGGTCAGCCCGCTCGAGCAGCGGGATGGATGCGACGCTACTATCAGCGGGTGGTTGTACCGTTGTCATGCATTGCTCTCCTGCCAACTGCATGCGACGATGCGCACAGCCTGCCCAATGATAACCTAATTTCCACGCTGTTGGGAAGGGATGCAATCGGGGTGTATGGGTCTGTGAAGTATCGGCGCGCGGGGTGGCTGGCGGTTGAAACCGCGCCTGGATGGCCTGCGGACCGCAAAGTCCGCCTGCGCGGACTGGGTCCGAGCTGCAAGTGCGTGTACGCAACGCCGCAACTGGAATAATTCACAAGCCCCCGTCGGGGTGAATGGCAATCGAGGGTAGCCCGAGAAGCTGTGGGCCAGGCTCATCGCGGCTGCGCGCGCATCGCCGCGCCAGTGTAATCGCCATGCGCAGATGCGTGAGCGCTCGCTTCTTTAGAGGGGTTGGGCTGGCGCAGTCGTCGGAGGCGTGGCGCTATCTGCGAAAATCTCCGGATGAATGAGGCTGGCCAGCAGTTCGAGGCTGTCTACCAGGCGCGGACCGGGACGGCTGAAATAGGCGGCGCCATCCACGAAGTGAACCCGCCCGGCGCGGGCGCATGGCAGGTCGGCGAAGCCGGGATACGCCCGCAGCAGCGGCTCATCCTGCCGCGAACGCTCCTCGGTGAAGCCACACGCCGCGATGATCATCACCTCAGGCCGGTAGGCGGCGACGCGCTGCCACGGAATCTGCTCGGAGCGCTCGCCGACGCGGCCAAGGCCATCCTCGCCGCCCGCCAGCGCGATCAGTTCAGGATTCCAGTGGCCGCCACAGAAGATGGGATCGAGCCACTCGATGAAGGCGACACGCGGGCATGTCTGCGCCAACGCCACGCGCTGGCGCACGGCCTCCACCCGCTGACGCAGCGCCGCGACCAGCGCCGCCGCCTCGGCCTCGCGCTGCGTGGCGGCGCCGACCGTCGTGATGTCGCGCAGCACATCGTCGAGGCGCTCTGGCTCCAGATTGACGATCTGCGGGCGCTGAGGCAGCGAGCGCACGGCCTCCACGACTGCATCATAGGCGACAGCGCAGACCTCGCAGAGGCGCTGGGTAACAATCAGGGTCGGCGCAATCTCAGCCAGCAGCGGGCGGTCAATCGCGTAGAGGCTGTGCGCGTCGGCCACCAACTGCTCGCGCACAGCGGCGTCGATCTCGCCGCTGCTCAGGTCGGGCGCCAGCAGGCTGCGCGTAATGTGCGGCTTCGTCAGCGCGCCAGCCGGATAGTCGCATTCATGCGTGACGGCGCGCACCTCGGCCTCCAGCCCCAGCGCAAAGAGCATCTCCGTCGCGCTGGGCAGCAGCGAGATGATACGTTGTGCACCCATCGCGCCAGCCCTCCATCGCGCCGCTCGCCAGCCAGCTAGGCGAGCAACATGGGGCGCGCCCAGCGCATGACCGCGCGCGCCCTGACCAGCAGATCGCTGGCGACCTCGCCGCCCACCTCGTCGTCGGCCTGCTCCGCATCCACCCGTTCGAGGAAGACGCTGGGGTGGTACGGCGTCAGCACATCGAGGCTGGCGAGCACGTCCTCTGGCGCGCCGACGAGGACGCCGAGCGCGCGCAGATCATGATCGTAGGGCGCGCGCGAATCATGCTGCGCGACGTAGAGCGCCTGGAGCGTCATCTCCGCCGCGTGGTTGCAGAGGTCGGCGCAGTTATAGTGCATGCCCGCCGCGTTCGAGAGGCCCGCGCTGGCGAGGTCTTGCGCGGCCTCGGCGTATAAGCTCAACGCTTCGTCCATGCTCATAGGGCTGCCCTCCCAGCGCGCCGCGACGCGCATCCGCAAACGACGGCTAGGCGAACTCGGCGGCCAGGATGTCGTACAGCTCGGCGATGGGCACGAAGCGCTGCTCCATCGAGTCGCGGTCGCGAATCGTCACCAGCCCATTTTCAAGGCTGTCGAAGTCCACGGTGACGCAGTACGGTGTGCCGATCTCGTCCTGGCGGCGGTAGCGTTTGCCGATGCTGCCGCCGGTATCATCATATTGCGTCAGGCCAAGCGGGCGCAGGCTATCGTGCACCTTGCGCGCCAGGGTCACAAGCTCCTCTTTCTTCGAGAGCGGCATCACGGCCACCTTGACGGGCGCCAGACGTTTGCTCAGGCGCAGCAGCACGCGCGTCTCGCCCTTGACCTCCTCCTCGTCGTAGGCGTCGCAGAGGAACGCCAGCGCCGAGCGATCCGCGCCAACCGATGTTTCGATGATGTAGGGCAGATAGCGGCGCTTCTCCAGGTCGTCGTAGTACGACATGTCTTTGCCGCTGAACTCGGTGTGGCGGCGCAGGTCGTAGTCGGTGCGGTCGTGGACGCCCTCGATCTCTTTGCTGCCGAAAGGGAACTGGTAGTAGATGTCCACCGCTGCGCGGGCGTAGTGCGCCAGCTCATCGGCGCCATGCTCGTGCCAGCTCAGATGCTCTGGCGTCATGCCCAGGTCCAGGTACCACTGGCGGCGCTGTTCTTTCCAGTAGTTGTACCAGCGCTCCTCGTCTTCGGGCGCGATGAAGTACTGCATCTCCATCTGCTCGAACTCGCGCATGCGGTAGGTGAAGTTGCCCGGGCTGATCTCGTTGCGGAACGCTTTGCCGATCTGCGCGATGCCGAAGGGCAGCCGCTTGCGCATGCTGCTCTGCACGTTGAGGAAGTTGACGTAGATGCCCTGCGCCGTCTCTGGTCGCAGATAGACCAGCCCGGCGTCTTCCTCGACTGGCCCCATGAATGTCTTGAACATGAGATTGAAGCGGCGCGGCTCGGTCAGTGTGCCACGCGCGCCACAATTCGGGCAGACATCGAGGTTGCCCTGATCTTCGATGACGTGATCGGCGCGGAAACGCGCCTTGCAGTTGGTGCAGTCTACCAGCGGATCGGTGAAGACCTCCTCATGGCCCGACGCCTGCCAGACACGCCGCGCCATGATGATGCTGGCGTCCAGCCCCACCACATCGTCACGCTTGCGGGTCATCGCCTCCCACCAGGCGCGCTTGACGTTATTCTTGAACTCGACGCCGAGTGGGCCGTAATCGAAGACGGCGTTCACTCCACCGTAGATCTCGCTGCTGGGGAAGATGTACCCGCGTCGCTTGCAGAGCGATACGATGTCCTGCATCCGATCCTTGTCGGCGCTCTTGCGTGTCTCCATATGACTGCATTCTCCCCCTGGCGTCGCCCATTCACCGCTGGCGTCGCGGTGCGCTCGTCTATCACAGACAACGGAGGCCGGGAAGCGAACTCCCAGCCTCCGTTCCGGTTGCGCAAAGGTGAGGCGGCGCGACTTCGACCTTCGGCCCATTGATAGGCACAGAGCATTCTAGTCGCCCGCCGCACAGGGTGTCAATCTGCCGCAGCGGGCGACTGCTCTTCAAGGGCCGATGGCGCCGGTGGTGTATCGCCCGGCGCGCTACTGCTTGGGCGCGACGAAGACCGCCGTGCCATAGCACAGCACCTCGCTCACGCCCTGGCTGATCTCGGTCGCGTCATAGCGCACGGTGATGACGGCATTCGCGCCCAACGCCGAAGCGTGCTGAATCATGATCTCGTAGGCCTCGCCACGGGCGCGCTCGCACATCTCGGTATAGATGGAGATATTGCCGCCGACGAGCTGCTGAAAGCCAGCGCCAATGTTGCCGACGATGCTACGCGAACGCACGACGATGCCGCGCACGATGCCAAAGTTGCGCACGATGGTGTGGTTGGGCAGTTCTAACGCGCCTGTCACCAGGCTATGGTCGAATGCGACGCCGCGCTGTGGCGCTGCTTGCGCTGTGGTCGCGCCGGGCTGTTGATAGGGTTGACCCATTGCTGCTTTCCTCAACACGCGCCGCCAATGCTTCCCCACAGAGCGCATCCAGCGCCGGGGGGATGGCGCGTCATCTAGCAGGGATACGGACAGCGAAGCGTGAGGTTGCGGAATAGCGTGTGATGCGCTGCATCGCTGGCATGGCGGGCGATATGGCGGAGGAGGTGGGATTCGAACCCACGGCGCCGTTGCCGACGCACGCGATTTCCAGTCGCGCCCACTAGGCCTCTATGGGACTCCTCCAGGATTCCGCAGGCCAGTGGACGCAGGCCGCGCGACCAGCGAACGCCGGTTCGCCAGCTCGCCTGGCCTGCCGTGGCGGAAGGGGCGGGATTCGAACCCGCGGCGCCCTTTCAGGCGCACCGCTTTTCGAGAGCGGCGCCTTAAACCACTCGGCCACCCTTCCGCCGGGCATGATAACACACGCGCCACGCGCTCGCAAGCCACTTTTTGGCGACAGCCAGGGCTTGTGAATGGTCGCCGCCAGGGCGCGGGCGGGTGAACCCGCAGCTAAGGGCCTGCGGGACGCAAAGCCCCACCTACGTGGGGCTAGGACACGACCGATCACGAGGAACCGCTGGACCATTCACAGACCCGGCAATGCGCCCGGTCGGCGGTTGACAGTCCCGGCTGCCGGGCGCCATACTGAAGGCGCGAGGCGCTTGTGGCGCCGCTCGCTATCTCTCGGAGTGACACATAGCATGACACAGCATCTCACCGTGAGCGACAAACGCTCAACTGGCCTGGACGCGCTGCCCCTCTCTGCGCGCGCCTACGCTGCGCTGTGTGCGGCTCACTGCGCCTGTATGCGCGTCCATCGGTAGTATGGCTGTGGGCGGTGGCGACCCGCGCTGCCGCATCCCTCCCGATGGACGCTCCCCTGCGCTTCCTGCTCCAACCTGCTGAACGCCCCTGCCATGGGGAGCCAGCCTCCGCGCCTGCGCTGTGGTATCGTGGAGGACGCCTGGCGCCACGCGAGCCGCGATGAGCGGCTGCGCGCGAGAAAGTGAAGATAGCAGCATGCAACTCTATAATACTGAAGCCCGTCGCAAAGAGACCTTTCAGCCGCTGGGTGAGGTCGTCAAGATGTACGTCTGCGGCCTGACTCCCAAGAATGAGCCGCACCTGGGTCACGCGCGCAGCTTCACCGTCAACGATGTCGCCCGACGCTATCTGGAGTATCGTGGCTATCAGGTCCGCTACATCCAGAACTTCACCGACATTGACGACAAGATCATCGCGGCGGGCCTGCGCGACGGCATACCGCCATTCGAGGCCGCCAAACGCTACACCGACGCCTACTTTGAGGTCATGGGGCGCCTTGGTGTGCGGCCAGCCGATGAGTTCACCTACGTCACGCAGTACATCCCGCAGATCATCGAGATGGTGGCGGGGCTGATCGCGAAGGGACATGCCTACGAGGTGGAGGGCGATGTCTTCTTCTCTGTGCCGAGTTTCGCGGCATATGGGCGGCTCTCCGGGCGTGACGAGAAGGCGATGCGAGCCGGAGCGCGCATCGAAGAAGACCCCCGCAAGCGCGACCCGCGCGACTTTGCCCTGTGGAAGTCGGCCAAGCCAGACGAACCGTGGTGGGAGAGTCCGTGGGGGCATGGGCGCCCCGGCTGGCACATCGAGTGCTCGACGATGGCGCTGCATACACTCGGCGCGCAGATTGACATCCACGGCGGCGGCGCTGACCTGATCTTTCCGCACCACGAGAATGAGATCGCGCAGACCGAGAGCTATACCGGAACCGTTCCCTTCGTGCGCTACTGGTTTCATACCGGCATGCTGAGCCTGCCCAGCGACGAGAGCGGCGACCCGGCGAGCCAGGACGAGCTAGACGCCGAGGCCGAAGCGGAGACAGTGGCGCATGTGGAGGGCGAGGGGCCAGACGGCCTCGCGCGCTCGACCCAGAAGATGGCCCACTCTGGAACCTTCGTCACCATCGCCTCGGTGCTGGCGGCGGGCGACATCCCACCGATGGCGCTGCGCGCCTATCTGCTGGGGCAACAGTACCGCGCAACCCTCGTCTACTCTGAAGAGCAGCTTCGCGCGACGGTCGTGCGCTGGCGGCGCTGGGTGGAGACGGCGGCGAACCTGCGCCGACTGAGCGCCTGGGCGGAGGCTGAGCGCCCCGGCGATGGCGCGGCGACCGACGCCGCGACGTTGAAGCGCCTCGACGCGGCGCGGGCGGAGTTCATCGCGGCGATGGACGACGACCTGAATACGTCGCGTGCGCTGGGGGTGATCGATGAACTCGTTCACCGCATCAACGATCAGGCGAGCGGGCTGCGCGCCGAGACGCTGACGCCTGAGACGGCGCCGACACTGCGCGCTGCGCTGGCCACGCTCACCGAGATCACCGACACGCTGGGCATCGCGCTGGAGGAAGAAGCGGCGGCAAGCGGTGGGCTGACGGCGGCGGAACGCGACGAGATCGAGGCGCTGGTGCGGCGGCGCACGGCGGCGCGGGAGGCGCGCGACTGGGCCGAGTCTGACCGCATCCGCAACGAGCTGGATGCGCGCTATCATGTGACGGTGAAAGATACGCCACAGGGGGCCGTCTGGTCAGTGAACGAGTGACGCGCACGCGCCCTCTGCCCCGCTCCTGCTGCGAGAGGGGCGGAGGGAACTGGCGCCCGGACTGAGGAAATTGAGGCGAAACAGGCATGGCGGACTATGTGTGGGGACGCTACCCCGTGCTGGAGGCGTTGCGCTCGCGGCGGCGCGTGCATCGCATCCTGATTGCGCAGGGACCGCGCGACGCTGGCATGAGCCAACTGCTCGATCAGGCGCGGCGTGTGGGGGTGCCTGTCGAGCCAACCCCGAAACGCAGGCTCGATGATCTCTCGAAGAACTCAAATCATCAGGGGGTGGTGGCGCTCGTCGCCCCGCGCCAATACGCCGAAGTGGACGACATCCTGCTGCGCGCGAAGGAGCTGGGTGAGGACCCGCTGGTAGTGGTGCTCGATGCGATACAGGATGTGCATAATCTGGGATCGCTGATCCGCACCGCCGAGGTGGTCGGCGCGCACGGCGTCATCATTCCGGAGCATCGCGCCGCTGGCCTTACCCCGGTGGTAGACAAGACCTCGGCGGGCGCCGTCGAGTTCCTGCCTGTGGCGCAGGTGACGAATATCACCCGCACGCTCGATGACCTGAAAAAGCGCGGCCTCTGGTGTATCGGGCTGGATGGATCGGCCAAGACCCGCTTCGATCAGGCGAACCTGAAAGGGCCAATCGCGCTCGTCGTCGGCAATGAGGGCAAAGGGATCAGCAGGCTGGTGAAGGAGCACTGCGATCTGCTGATCAGCCTGCCGATGCGTGGGCATGTGGGGGCGCTGAACGCCGCCATCGCTGGCTCGGTCACGCTCTATGAGATTTGGCGCCAGCGCGAGTGGGCAATGCCCGCCGCGCTGCCTGTGGAGAGCGGCGACTGAGGCGCGGCTGGCGCGTGAGCCTGGCGCGGCGGTAGACTTCTCCATGAGAGGCCGCCCAGGCGGCGGCCTGTGAACTGGATGCGATGAGGGCGAGCGCGGCGTATGACGGGTCTTCGCACGATCTATGTGGATGGCTATAATGTCATCCGCACTACGCCTGCGCTGGCCCAGACCGAGCGCGCCAGCCTCGCCGCCGGACGTGACGCGCTGCTGGCGCGGCTGGCCACGCGCTACCGCCATACGCCGCATCAGGTGGTGGTCGTCTTCGATGGCGCTGGCGGCGCGGAGAGTGTCCAGCCGTTCCCCGGCCTCACGCGCGGGCGCGTCATCTTCACCTGCGTGGGTGAGACCGCCGATGCGGTGATTCTCCGGCTGACGGCGCAGGCGCGTGCGGCGGGCGCTGATGTCTCGGTCATCAGCGATGATCTGGAGGTGCGTCTGGGCGCGAGCGGACAGGGCGCCGCGTCGGCCCGCGTCGGCGATTTGCAGCGGCGCATGGATGAGGCGCCGCGCCTGCTCCGCAAACGATTCACGCATCAGATCGTGGTCAAGCGCATCCTCGCGGGGGAAGCCGCCGACGAGGGCGCGCGTGGGCGGCGCGACAAGGGCAATCCACGCCGCGCGCCGCGCAAACGCGACCAGCCACGGTGGGATCCGCCGATCTGAGGGGCGCATCGCACGGCTTCCGCTGAAAGCGAGGAACGAACATGGCGAAACTCTCGAACGAGGAGATTGCGGCGGCGCTGGCGGCGCTGCCGGGCTGGTCGCGCGCTGGCGACACGCTGACAAAGACCTATAGTTTCACAACGTTCCCAGACGGCATACACTTCGTAGACCGCGTGGCGCTGGTGGCTGAGGAGCTGGGCCATCACCCCGACATCACCATCAACTACAGCCGCATCACGTTGGCGCTCTCGACCCACGACGAAGGCGGCGTCACTCAGAAGGATGTCACACTGGCCGGGCGCATCGAGGCGCTCGCCGGGTAGCGCGACGCCGCGCCCGCTGGACGGCGAAACAGGGTGAACGTTCGCGCCTATTGCACGCCCAGGTCCCACGCCTGTTCGAGGTCTTCGCGCGAGTAGGCTTTGAAGGCCATCATCGTCTGCGTCCGGCGGATGCCTTCGAGGGCCACCATCTTCTCCGTGACGACGGTGGCGAGGTCCTCATAGGCAGGCAGGCGCAGCACCGTCACGAGGTCCCACTCGCCCGTCACGGAATAGACCTCCGCCACGCCAGCGATGCCCAGCAACGCCTGCGCGGTCGCGTTGATGGCGCTGCGCTCGACGTTCATCAGGATCAGTGCGGTAATCATCGCTCTCTCCTCCACAGGCGCTGCTGGCGGCCAGAACCGCGCCTGCGCACGGGTGGCCCGTGGGACCACACCAGGCGCGGTTTCAACCAGCCAGCCAGCTCTCAGGTCAACTGCGAGAGTTGCTGCGCTCGATCACGTAGCTCACGCCGCAACACCTTGCCGGTGTTGTTCTTGGGCAGCACGTCGATGAACTCGACACGGCGCGGACACTTGAAAACGGCGATCTCGCTGCGGCAGAAGTCGATCAGGTCTTGCGCGCTGACGTTCTGGCCCGCTTTCAGCACGACGAAGGCCAGCACCGACTCGCCCTGATAGGGGTCGGGGAACTGCACCACCGCCGCATCGGCGACCGCTGGATGCCGGTACAGCGTCTCCTCCACCTCGCGTGGGTAGACATTGTAGCCCGATACGACGATCATGTCTTTCTTGCGGTCCACAATCGTGAAGTAGCCGTCGTCGTCCTCGGTGGCGAGGTCGCCAGTGTAGAGCCAGCCATCGCGCAGAGCATCCGCCGTCGCCTGCGGCTGATGCCAGTAGCCCGTCATGATGTTCGGGCCGCGCGCGATCAGTTCACCCATCTGGCCGTGTGGTAGCTCATTGCCAGCGTCATCCACGATCTTGATCTCGACACCCGGAATCGCTGGCCCAACGGTGCCTGGCTTGATATGCGGGCCAGCGGCGTTCGCCGTCAATACCGGCGACGACTCCGAGAGGCCATAGCCCTCGGAGATGGGCGCTCCGGTGAGTTCCTGGAACAGATTGAGCACGGCGACTGGCATCGCGGCGGCGCCGGTCGCGATGAAGCGCACGCTGCTCAGGTCGATCTCGCGGAGGGTCGGAACCTGCGACCAGGCGATGAACATCGGCGGCGCGCCGAAGATGACGGTGGCCCGGTGCCGCTGGATGCCTTCGAGCGTGGCGAGCGGCTCGAAGCGCTCGACCACCAGCATGGTCGCGCCGTTGAGGATGGCGTTGTTCATGCCGACGTTCATGCCATAGATGTGGAACAGCGGCAGGGCAAGCCAGACGACATCATCGCTGCGCAGGCTGATGCCTTCGATGCGGCTATTCTGGTCGCAGTTCGCCAGCAGATTGCCATGGGTGAGCATGGCGCCTTTGGGGCGGCCAGTCGTGCCAGAGGTGTAGGAGAGCACCGCGAGATCGCTCTCGTCGGTCGCGACAGTGGGCGGCGTCTCTGGCGCGGTGGCGATGACCTCCGCCCACGAGCGCGCGCCGGGAATCTCAACAGGCGCCGCCACGATCACCTGATTCAGGTCTGGCGACTCAGCGGCAGCCGCCAGCGCGACCGGCGCAAAGGGCGCGAAGGTGAGCAGCACATGCGCGCCGCTGTCTTGCATGATGTAGGCGACCTCGCCCGTTTTGTAGAGCACATTCATCGGTACGACGATGGCTCCCGCCCTCAGAATGCCGTAATACGCCTCAAGGAAGAGCGGGATGTTGTGCAGCAGCACGCCCACACGGTCGCCCTTCTGCACACCCAGCCCGATGAGGGCATTGGCGACCTGATTCGCGCGCCGGTCGAACTCCGCATACGTCGTCTGCTGATCGCGGAAGATAATCGCCGTCTTGTCGGGGTTCTGCGTCGCAGCGTTCGTAAGCAATTCGCCTACGTTCATGACATGCCTCCAGACCTCAGAGGGGACAACAGAGGGCATGGCGCGGAGCGGTCATCTGCGCCCCACGCCTGCGTTCACCGCATGTATGCTACATCAACACGCCCGCCGGACCTCCGGCGATATAGATCACCTGGCCACTCACATAGCTGGCGTCATCGGACGCGAGGAAGGCAATGACGCTCGCGACCTCGCTGGGCTGGCCCACGCGCCGCAGTGGGATGAGCTGAGACATGCCCTGCTGGAACTGCTCCGGACTCATGCCGAGGCGCTGCGCGGTGGCCCGCGTCATGTCGGTGTCGATGAAGCCCGGCGCGACGGCATTCGCGGTGATGCCGAACGGGCCAAGCTCGATGGCCAGTGTGCGCGTGAACCCCTGCAAGCCAGCCTTCGCAGCGCTGTAGTTCGCCTGGCCGCGATTGCCCAGCGCAGAGGTAGACGAGAGATTGACGATGCGGCCATACTTGCGCTCGACCATGTGCTTCTGGGCGGCGCGCGAGCAGAGGAAGGCGCCTTTCAGGTGGACGCCCAGCACGGTATCCCAGTCCGCGTCGGCCATCTTGAAGAGCAGGTTATCGCGCAGCACGCCCGCGTTGTTGACGAGGATGTCGAGCTGGCCAAACGCCTCGATGGCCGCAGTCACCGCTTGCTGCGCGTCGTCGCTCTGCGAGACATCGCAGCGAATGGCCGTGGCTTCTGAGCCAGCCGCGATGATTTCTTGCGCGACGCGCTGAGCGCCCTCGATATCGAGATCGGCGAGGGTGACGCGCGCGCCCTCCTCGGCGAGGCGTTTCGCGGTTGCGGCGCCAATGCCACGCCCCGCTCCTGTGACCAATGCGACTCGTCCGGTGAGTCTACCCATGCCCAGGCCTCCAGAATCCTAGTAGTGGTCGCAATCGACGCCGATTGACCGCGCGGCAGGGGATATCGAGCGCGCTGACGCGCATTGCAGTGGTGTCAGCATAAAATCGCCGGTCACACACTGTCAAGCGCAGGCTGGCGGTTTCAATCGCCAGCCAGAGACATCGCCACTCAGGCTGCTCTCAGATACGGCGTCTCCCTGTGTTCGTTGTGTCATGTGTGCGCTCGCATGCTCGCGATGGCACGCCGGGCATGGCGCAGACGCCACACATGGAGACAGGCTGTGGAGCACCACTCTCGACCAACGCCGCTCGCGCTACAGGAGATCGAGGAGGCGCGTGACGCACAACCCGCCAGCCCACCAGCGCGCACGCGGCGCCCCCGACGAGCGGCGCGCTGGTCTGGCGGCCTGCGCTTGCGCCGTCTAGGCGTTCAGTCGGGCATGCTGGCGCTCGCCGTCATCTTGCTGGTTGAGTTGCTCGCGGCGGTCAGCGTTCAGCAAGGCTACCCATACGAATTGGGCGCGCTCACCGATTCCCAGGCTGCGACGAAGGCGCCGACGGTGGCCGCTGCGACGCCGCAGCCCGTCCGCCAGCTTGGCCTGACGCAATACGTCGATCCGTTCGTAGGGACGGACTCAGGAGGGCAGAGTTGGGGCATCAACGCCGCCGCTGGTAACACGTTCCCAGGGGCGAGCACGCCCTTCGGCATGGTTCAGTTCAGCCCGGATACGACAGGTGGCTCACTTCACGCTGGCGGCTATGGCTATAACGACCCGCGCATCCGCGGATTCAGCCTGACGCACCTGAGCGGGGCGGGCTGCACGATCTTCGGCGACATACCGTTCATGCCGACGGCAGGCGCGCCCTCAGACGCCTTCACGAGCGCCGCGTTTTCCCACCACGACGAGTCGGCCTCACCCGGCGCCTACAGCGTGCAGTTGGGCAACGGCGTCGGCGTCGCGCTGACTGCCACGGCGCGCACCGGATTCGCTCAGGTGAGCTTCCCGTCTGGCGCAACGGGTACCCTGGCGCTGGAGTCGGGAACGGACCTCCGTGGGGCGCAGGCCGCGCAGGCGCAGATCGTCAGCCCGACCGAGGTGACCGGCTCCGTCAGCAGCGGGCCGTTTTGCAGCTATCTGCACACCACCTACACCGTCTATTTCGATGCGCAGGTCAGCAGGCCCGCGACCGGCTTCGGCGCCTGGCAGGGCGGCGCGCAGCCGGGCGTGCGAACGGCGAATGGCCCCGGCAGCGGCGTCTATCTGCAGTTCGCGCCATCAGCCGACCAGACGACGCTGCTGAAGGTGGGCCTCTCGTACATCAGCGTGGCGAACGCGCGCGCCAATCTGATGGCGGAGAATCCAGGTTGGGACTTCGCGGGCGTGCGCGCAGCGGCGAACGCGACCTGGAACACGCTGCTCAATCACATCCAGGTGACGGGCGGATCGCTGCAAAACGAGCGCACGTTTTACACCGCGCTCTACCACGCGCTGCTCGCGCCGTCGGCCTTCAGCGATGTCAACGGCCAATATATCGGCTTTGACGACAAGGCGCACACAGCAGACGGATACACGCAGTACGCGGACTTTTCCGGCTGGGATATCTATCGCAGTGAGGTTCCGTTGCTGGCGCTGGTGGCGCCGTTGGCGACGAGCGATATGATGCAGTCCCTGGTCAACGATGGCGAGCAGGCGGGTGCGCTGCCGCGCTGGCCGGTGGCGAACAGCGAGACGGGCATCATGATCGGCGACTCGCCAGCGGCGATTCTGGCGGAAGGCGAAGCGTTCGGCGCTGGCAAGTTCGATACGGCTGCCGCGCTGCGGCTGGTGGTCGCCGGGGCGACGCAGCCCGGCATCGGCGCAGGCGCCTCCGTGGAGCGGCCAGGGTTGGCGGCCTACCTGCGTCTGGGGTACATCCCACCGGGTAGCGGCGCATGGGTTCCTGTCTCGACCTCGCTGGAATACTACAGCGACGACTACGCCATCGCCTGCCTGGCGCTCGACCTGGCTGATCCGGCGACCGCGCGCCAGTTCGCGGCGCGGGCGGCCAATTGGGAGAAGAGTTTCGATGTCGCGACGGGGTATCCGCAGCCCCGCGACGGCGATGGCGCCTTCGGGCCGTTCGATCCGACGGACTCCGATATCTATATCGAAGGGGATGCGGCGCAATACACCTGGATGGTGCCCTTCGATGGCGGCGGGTTGGTGAAGTTGCTGGGTGGCCCAGCGGCGACCCAGCAACGCCTGGACGCATTCTTCACGCAGCTCAATGCGGGGCCAGCGGCGCCCTATGCGTTCATGGGCAATGAGCCGTCGTTCGGCGCGCCGTGGATGTATGACTTCACAGGCGCGCCCGCCAAGGCGCAGGCGACGGTGCGCAGGATCGAGACGCAGCTCTTCACCGATGCGCCCAATGGCCTGCCGGGGAATGATGATCTGGGGGCAATGTCTTCATGGTATGTGTGGGCGGCGCTGGGCCTGTATCCACTGCTGCCTGGCCGCGCCGGGTTTGTGCTGGGCAGCCCGCTCTTCCCGCACGTTACCCTCACCTTCGGCGCGCATGTCGTCCGGCTCGATGCGCCGGAGGCAGCGCCGAATGCGCCATACATCCAGGCGATGGCGATCAATGGCGCGCCGACGAGCCAGCTCTGGCTGCCGCTGACGACGCTGGAGCAGGCGCAGGCGATCACCTTCTCGCTGGGCGCGACGCCCCAGCCTGCCTGGGGAACCGCTGTGGCTGACGCGCCGCCATCCCTCTCCAGCGATCTCTGGCTGACGCCTGCCAGCGGATCGCCCGATGGCGAGACACGTCGCCAGCGCTAAGTCGCCACGGGCGCCAGGTTCACCTGCGCGGACGGTACACAGACAATGCCCAGGCGCGACGCGGTATACTGGTGGAACAGGGGATTGCGGGCAGATCACACGCCGACTGAAGCGCATCTGGAGGCGCGACGCTACCCGCGAGGAGAGAGCCATGTTTGGTCTATTGCTCTGGCGTGGTGTGCGACTGCGCTGCCCGCGCTGCGGCGTCGGCAAGCTCTTTCGTCGTGGCTACACCATGTATGACGCCTGTGGCTCGTGCGGCTGGGTCTTCGAGCGCGAAGAAGGCTACTGGACGGGCGCGATGGGTGTCAACCTCGTCGTCACCGAACTGCTGATCTTCGTCGTCATCTTCCCGCTGCTGATCGCGCAAGCGGCGCTCGCGCTCACGTTGGGGCTGGGGCTGGGGCTGGCCGTGCTGACGCCGTTCCTGTTCTATCGCTACTCCAAAGCCCTGTGGATGGCGATGGATTTCATGTTCCACCCGACCGCGCTCGTTTCCGCCGGGCATATCATGACGGTGGAGGAGTTGCGTCGGCTTGCCTCAGGTCCGACTCCGAGCGCGCAGCATCCGCTCGATGTGGATGAGCAGCAGCGCGATGTCGGCGGGAGTCACTCCAGGGATGCGTGACGCCTGGCCAACGGTGCGCGGCTGCACCCGCTGAAGCTGCTGCCGCGCCTCGGTGCGCAGTCCTCTGAGATCGGGATACGCGATCTCGTCGGGGATCTGGCGCTCCTCCATGCGCAGCGAGCGATGGACGCTTGCCTCTTCCTTGCGCACGTAGCCCGCATACTTGACGCGCAACTCTACCTCTGTCGCCGTGTCGTCGTCGAGCGCGGGCAGCGCTGCGGCGTCTGGCGCAGCGTGCGCGGTGATGGCCGCGACCTGCCAGTAGTGGGTGGTAGGGCGCCGCAGCAGTTGGCTCGCCGTCATCGGCTGCGTGATGGCGTCGAGGCCGAGCGCCGTGGCCTGCTCCGCCGTTGCGCGGGTGGGGGTGATGGCCGTCGCGTCGAGCTGACCGAGCGCGCTGGCGATCAGGTCGCGCCGCCGCTCGACCACCGCATAGCGCGCGGCGTCGATCAGCCCCAGTCGCCAGGCATGCTCTGAGAGGCGCAGGTCGGCGTTGTCGTGGCGCAGCAGCAGACGCCGCTCGGCGCGCGAGGTATGCAGGCGGTAGGGTTCCGTCGGCGGCTGCGTCACCAGATCATCGATCAGCACGCCGATGTAGGCTTCATCACGCCGCAGGATGAACGGCGCCTCGCCGCGCGCGCTGAGCGCCGCGTTGACGCCCGCCATGATCCCTTGCGCCGCCGCCTCCTCGTAGCCTGAGGTGCCGTTGATCTGCCCGGCGAGGAAGAGGCCCGCGACCGGCTTCGTCTCCAGGCTCAGGCGCAACTGATCTGAGGGAACGTAGTCATACTCCACCGCATAGCCCCAGCGCATCACCTCAGCGCGCTCCAGGCCAGGGATGCTGCGCAGCATGGCAAGCTGCACATCTTCGGGCAGACTGGTATTCATCCCCTGCACATAGACCTCGCTGGTGCGCCAGCCTTCTGGCTCCAGAAAGACCTGGTGGCGCTCCTTCTCGGCGAAGCGCACGACCTTATCCTCGATGCTGGGGCAGTAGCGCGGCCCAGTCCCTTCGATGACGCCATTGTAGAGCGGCGAGCGGTCGAGATTGGCGCGGATGACCTCGTGCGTGCGCGCGGTCGTGTGGACGAGGTAGCAGGGCAACTGGGCGCGCCACGCCGTCTCAGCCTCCGGGGGAATCGGATAGATGGGGTTGGGGCGGCCCGGCGGCAGCGCAATCTCGGCATGGGCGGCGCGATCATGCGCGAAGTAGAGTGGCGTCGGACTGCCGGGCTGCGGCGTGGTCTGACTGAAGTCAACCGAGCGCGCGTCAATGCGTGGCGGCGTGCCAGTCTTGAAGCGGCGCACCGTCAGGCCGAGCCGTATCAGCGCCTCCGAGATGCCCAGCGCTGGCCCCTCGCCCGCCCGGCCACCTGCCTGTGTGCGTGCGCCGACGACGAGCCGCCCATTGATGAAGGTGCCGGTCGTCAGGATGACCGCCGATGCGAAGTAGCGCGCCGTCTGGGTGATGACGCCAGTGACGCGCGGGCGTCCATCCGCATCGCGGCTGGCGATCAGGTCGGTGACGGCGCTCTGGCGTAGCTCCAGACCTGGCTGGCATTCCAGCGCATACTTCATGCTGAGGCGATAGGCCTGCTTGTCGCACTGCGCGCGTAACGCCTGCACCGCAGGCCCCTTGCCGGTGTTGAGCAGGCGCATCTGGATGAACGTGCGGTCGGTGTTGCGGCCCATCTCGCCGCCGAGCGCGTCGATCTCGCGCACGAGATGCCCCTTCGCGGGGCCACCGATGCTGGGATTGCAGGGCATCAGCGCGACGCTATCCAGATTCATCGTCAGCAGCAGCGTGCGCTGACCCATGCGCGCCGCCGCCAGCGCCGCCTCGCAGCCCGCGTGGCCCGCGCCGACGACGATGACATCATAGCGCTGGCTCATCGGTTCTGGAGCGGCATCGGCTGCTGGCTCGCTCATCGTGGTTGTCTCCAGATAGGTCGGGCGTTGCGCGCGCCTCGCGCACATCACAGTATGCCGCGCCGCGCGTAACGGCGTCAAACCTGCGGCGGCGGAGGGTTCCACCACAAACCGGGGGTTAGAGGACGCGGGCGGTTGAAATCGCGCCTCAAGGCGACTGCGGTCGCCACAAGACCTGCCTGCGCGGGTCCACAGACGTCCGGTTCCCAGTCCGCGCAGGCGGACTTCGCGGCCCGCAGGCCCTCCAGGCGCGGTTTCAACCGCCAGTCGGCTCCCACGCCAACCCCCGGTTTGTGGTGGAACCGCTGGCGGCGAGGCGCGCTGGCTGCGCAAACAGGCTCGCCACGCCGCAGCGCGGGAGCCTGTTCAAGATGATGCGCGATGGCCGACGCGGCGCGGGCTACTTGACCGTGAGCGTCATATCCATCGCCGGATGCACCGTGCACGCGATCTTGTACGTGCCTGGCGTCGTGAAGGTCACCTGATGCTGATCACCTGGTTGAATCTGGAATCCCGGCGCAGCCAGCGCTGCTGGCGCATTCGGATCTGCGACGCACTTCGCCTGAGCGCCCGTGCAGATGATGTGGATGCCACCCGTGGCAGTCGGATCATCAAACGTCACCGGCTGATTAGCCGAAACCGTATAGCAGCTATTGGCGAAATTGTCGATTGTCAGCGTGATGGTCTGCGAGGTGACGCAGCCACCGCCACCACCGCCGCCTGTGGTTCCTCCGGTTCCGGCGCCAGGGCCACCATTAGCGGCAGGCTTGCCACAGGCGCCCAGGGCCAACGTCAGCGTCAGTGCCAGCGGCACGACTACGAACAGCAACTTTTTCATCGTCTTGCGATCCTTTCAGCGTGCGCGAAGGACGTTCACATCAGATAACAATCAACGAGCCGCGCAGCGCCTTTTCGTTCAGTGACATGGATACACGCGCGCTACCCGCAGGCGTCGCGCGCTCTTGATGGACGCGCGGGTGGTCGCGAGAATGCCGCACATGAGTATAGCAGAGTGGCAGACCTCGCCACAATCGGGAATGCGCCTGATACATCTCTCAGGTTTTCGCCCGACGCGCTCTCCGCCGACCGTTCGCTACGCTCACTGCGCGGGAGGCTGCGCGAGCCGATAGCCGACGCCTGGCGCCGTCAGGATGTAGCGCGGGCGCGCGGGATCAGGCTCGATCTTGCGTCTCAAGCGACGGATGTAGACCCAGACAAATTCGATCTCTTTGCTATAGGCTGGCCCCCAGACCTGCGCAAGCAGTGTCTCATGCGAGAGGGTTTTGCCGACGTTCTGCGCCAGCGTGCGCAGCAGACGATACTCGGTCTTGCTGAGCGCAGCAGGCGCGCCGGCGATGGTCACGAGCCGCTGTGAATCATCGATCACCAGATCGCCACAGGTGAAAATCCGCTGATGTGGCTCCGGCGGCTGCCCACGCTGTGGGCGCAGCGCCCGGCGAATGCGCGCCAGCGTCTCTTCTACGCTGAGTGGCTGGGCGATGAAGTCAGTCGCTCCCGCGTCGAGCGCGCTGACACAGGCCGCCGGATCACCGTGCAGCCGTCCCAGCGCGATGACTGGCGCTGTCGTGCGCGCCAGCGCCCGCGCCAATGGCTCGCGTCGCTCCTCATCGGGCAGCGCCAGATCGAGCAGAATGACATCCGGCTCCTCCAGTTCGATCAGCTTGAGCGCGGCGCTCAGGCTGGCCGCCGTTTTCGCGCTGAACTCCGCCGCTTCCAGGTTGGCGCGCAGATACCGCGCCATGCGCGCATCGCCATGCGCTACGAGGACGACACTGCGCGCGCGCGCCAGCGCCGGGGCGGTTCCGGGCGCTTCCTCCAGCGCGTCGTCGGCGTCGCGCTCGTCTGGCTGGCGCTGGAGCAGCGCGGGACTGGGCGCCGTCGGCAACGCCAGCGCGAGCGTGATAGCCTGCTCGGCGGCGCTGACTTCCGCCGCGACGTGGCCGCCGTGGCGCTCGGCGATGGCGCGAGCCAGCGCAAGCTCCAGGGCGCCAGCGCCATCGGCCTGTGGCTCGGCGTGTCGCTCGAAGAGCCGCGCTGGCTGCGCGCTCTCCACCGTTCGTAGCGGGCAGCGCACAGCGATCACGATCTCGTCGCTGGCGGGCGCGCCCAGCGTTTCTGGCGCCTGCGCGTGGCGCAGGCTCACCCGGATGTCGCCCGGCTCGCTGTGCGCCACCGCCCAGGCGATCAGCCCTTCGATAGCCTGCTCGATCAGCGCGCCATCGCCCAGCAACGTCGGCTCATGCCCCGGCAGCGCCAGCTCAAAGGTCCGCGATGGGGCGCGGCCTTTCCAGCGCGAGAGCGTGAGGATGAGGAGATCCGAGACCTCGACCTGGCCGAGCAGCAGCGGCGCTCGTTGCAGCGTGACCAGCCGTTCGAGCGCCTCGGTCAGGCTACGGGCGCGCTCCACTTCGCTGTGGACGACGCTCAGCATGCGCCGCGTCAGCGCGGATGAATCTACCTGCGCCGCGAATCGCTGTAGCTCGCGCTCGATAGCGTCGAGCCGCTCGGCGAGCTGCGCGCGCCCCATCCGCACCAGCTCGCCCGCAGCCGATGGCGCCTGCGGTGGCTGCGTCGTGTCGCCGTGCGCGGACGAGTGGTCGTGCTCAGCGCGGCTGAGGATCGAAAGCTGCTGTGCGGCGCCGTATGGGCTACGTGGGCCGCGCGGGTTGGGGGTGTCTGTCACGAAACCGACCTGACTGACGCCTGAACAGCTCATCTTGGCGGAGACGTCTTATGATAGTATATCGGGGTTGCGAGCCGCGTGGCAACGGGTAGGCCGTCGCACATGACCCATTCAGACGTTCAGGCGATTGTCAGGTGATGGTTAAGACCTGCAAGCGTCGTATTCAGGTGACGGCGATACAATCAACACCATGCGGCATGATCCGCGTGCTCATAGAAGCCGAAGGGTGACATCACTCTATGCAGAAAGCGATCCCGGTCGAGGCGCGCAAACCGCGCAGCGTCGGTTCTATCATCTCCGCCTACATCAATCTCATGAAGCCCCACGTCACCGTGCTGTTGTTGGGGGTGACGCTTGCGGCGATGGTGGTCGCGCTCAATGGCCTGCCACCGCTCGGCGTGACGCTGGCGACGCTGCTGGGCGGCGCGCTCGCGGCGGGCAGCGCCAACGCCATCAACTGCTACTGGGACCGCGACATCGATGATCTGATGAGTCGCACGAAGTCGCGCACGCTGCCCTCCGGGCGAGTCGAGCCGACGCATGCGCTGATCTTTGGCGTCGCCATCGGGGCGCTCTCAGTCGCGGTGTTTGGCGTCTTCGTCAATCTGGCGAGCGCGGCGCTGGCCCTGAGCGCGATCCTCTTCTACGTCTGCATCTACACGATGTGGCTCAAGCGCACCACCACCCAGAACATCGTCATCGGTGGCGCGGCGGGCGCTGTCCCCGCGCTGATCGGCTGGGCGGCGGTCGAGCCATTGCGCTGGGGGCCGTCGCTGTGGACACCGCTGCTGATGTTCGCCGTCATTTTCCTCTGGACACCACCGCACTTCTGGGCGCTCTCCATCGTGCTCAAGAAAGACTACGCGCGAGCGAAGGTGCCGATGTTGCCCGTGGTCAGGGGTGAAGCGTTCACCTACCAGCAGATCACCATCTACACGATTGTGCTGGTGGCCTGTAGCGCGCTGCTCTTTGTCACGGGCGGCATGGGCTATTTCTATCTCGTCTGCGCGCTGGCCCTGGGCGCGGCGCTGCTGGTCTTCGCCATCCGGCTGGGCCAGGCGCGCACGCTCAAGAGCGCGCGGACGATGTTCTGGTTCTCGAACTATTACCTGGCGTTGATGTTCGCCGCGATGGCGCTCGATCATGTGCTGCGCTAGCGATGTGAACGAGTGAATGGCCCCGCGCTGGTCACGAATTTGCGGCCATGCGTGGGCCTCGCTCGTTGCATCCTGGTAGAAGCGCATGCTCAGATGCGCCGTGATCGTCGCGAAGCGCCCGCATGCGGGCGCTGTTCGGCGCGTGTGGCCTTGCGCCATGCGCGCGTCGAGCGCGGTTCCGGTTGGAAAACACTGGGAAGGCCGAGGATTCTTCGTATGCCATTGAAGCCGACATGGCGGCGGGTCGCGTCGTTGACGCCGTTGCTCTTCGCCCTGCTGCTCGCAGGATGTGGCGTCTCATCACTCAACGACATCACCCGCACGCCCAACATGCTGGACCCCCAAGGCCCAATCGCGTTGAAAGAGTCGAACCTCTTCTGGGGTATCCTCATCATCGCGACGGTGGTCTTCGTGATCGTCGTCTCCGTCCTGATCTACTCGATCATTCGCTTCCGCGCGCGCGCTGACTCGCCAGAGCCGACGCAGACGCACGGCAACACCAAGATCGAGATTGCCTGGACGGTTGCGCCATCGGTGATTCTGGTGCTGGTGCTGATCGCGACCATCTCGACGATGTTCTCGATTCAGCAGCCACAGGCGGCCAACGTCATCACCGTCAACGCGGTGGGCCATCAGTGGTGGTGGGAGTTCCAATATCCTGACGATCACTTCGTGACGGCGGATGAAATGTGGATACCGACCAATACGGTCGTCCATATCAATCTCGTCTCGAACAACGTCATCCACAGCTTCTGGGTGCCGCAACTGGGCGGCAAGACCGACGTCATCCCCGGCCACGACAATCAGATGTGGCTCCAGGCGGATTCACAGGGCTGGTATCGTGGCGCGTGCGCCGAGTTCTGCGGCACACAGCATGCGCACATGGACTTCCTGGTGCATGCCGTCTCTGCGTCAGCCTATTCGACGTGGGTGTCGCAGCAGCAGCAGGTGGCCGCGCAGCCGACCGAAGCGCTGGCGCAGGCAGGCGCGAAATTCTTCGCGACGAGTCCCTGCATTGCCTGCCACGAGGTCAACGGTGTCACGACACTTGATCCATCGAAGCTGATTGGCCCGAACCTGACCCACTTCGGTAGCCGTCAGTGGATCGCGGGCGGCGTGGTCGCCAATACGCCAGAGAATCTCGCGGCATGGCTGCGCGATCCGCAGGCAGTGAAGAATGGCGCCGATATGCCAGATCTGGGCCTGTCACAGCGATCAGATCAACGAACTAGTCGCCTACCTGACGAGCTTGAAGTAGCGTCGCCACGACACGGCGGCGAGGCGCCTGACCTGCCCACTGCGCTGGCTGGCGCCTCGCAATCACGGACTGGAACTGAGAGGACTCTCACATGGCAGTAGGGAGTGTCGCAACACGCAGTCGCACTCCGCGACGGTCCTGGACCCAATCCGCCATCGGGTCGTGGGTCACGACGACCGATCATAAAAAGATCGGCGTCATGTATATTTACACATCGTTCTTTTTCTTCCTTTTCGGCGGCGTGCTTGCGCTGCTGATTCGGACCCAGTTGGCTGTTCCCGACAATACCTTACTCACACCTGAGCAGTACGATCAGGTGTTCACGATGCACGCCACCATCATGATCTTCCTGTTCGTGATGCCCATCTGGACAGGCTTCGGCAACTATCTGGTGCCGCTGATGATCGGCGCGCGCGATATGGCGTTCCCGCGCATCAACGCGCTGGGCTACTGGCTCTTCCTCATCGGCGGCATCGTGCTGACGCTGAGCTTCGTCTTCAACTCGGCGCCAAATGCGGGCTGGTTCAGCTATGCGCCGCTGACCGAGGCGACGCCAACCTGCCTGACGCAGGGACTGGCCTCGGCGACAGCGCAGGCGCAGGCCGCCGCCGCCGCCGCGCAGGCCGCCGCTGGCGGGCAGGGCTGCTTCTCGCCCGGCGCGAACCCGGATTTCTGGATCGTCGGCCTCAGCATCCTGGGCATCGCCTCGGTGACTGGCGCGATCAACTTCGTCGTGACGATCCTGCGCATGCGCGCCCCTGGCATGACGATCAACCGCATGCCGCTCTTCACCTGGATGATGATGGTGACCTCGTTCCTGCTGATCTTCGCGATGCCGAGCCTGACGGTCGCCAGCTTCCTGCTGCTCTTCGACCGCCATCTGGGAACGCACTTCTACCAGGCCAGCGCAGGAGGTGATCCGCTGCTCTGGCAGCACCTGTTCTGGTCGTTTGGCCACCCTGAGGTGTACATCCTGATCCTGCCGGCCTTCGGCATAATCTCGGAGGTACTGCCAGTCTTCTCTGGCAAGCCAATCTTCGGCTACACCTTCGTGGCATGGTCAGGCGTCGCCATCGGCTTCCTCAGCTTCACCGTCTGGGCGCACCACATGTTCGCGGTCGGGTTGCCGCCGCTGGCGCAGGCGTTCTTCGCCTCCAGCACGACGCTGATCGCGATACCGACGGCGGTGAAGATATTCAACTGGGTCGCGACGGTGTACGGAGGCAAGATACGATTCACCACGTCTATGCTCTTCGCGCTGGGCTTCATCTCGATGTTCCTCATCGGTGGACTGAATGGCGCAGCGCTGGCCGTGGTGCCGTTCGACTATCAGGTGACGGACACCTACTTCGTCGTGTCGCACATCCACTATGTGCTCTTCGGCGGGTCGGTGATGGCGCTCACGGCGGGCATCTACTACTGGTTCCCGAAGATGTCGGGGCGACTGCTGAATGAGCGGCTGGGGCAATTGCAGTTCTGGCTCTGGATGATCGGCCTGAACGCGGCGTTCTTCCCGATGCACATTCTGGGGCTGATGGGCATGCCGCGCCGCCAGTTCACCTATCCGACGGGGCTGGGCTGGGATAGTCTCAACCTGCTCTCGACCATTGGCGCCTTCACGATTGCGCTGGGTATGGTGGTCTTCCTGGTCAACTTCTTCTGGACGATGTCGCAGAAGCGCACCAGTATCGCCGATCCATGGAATGCTTTCACGCTGGAGTGGGCCACAAGCTCGCCACCGCCGGCCGAAAACTTTGTGACGATCCCGGTGGTGCGCAGTCGGCGTCCGTTCTACGATGCGAAGCATCCAGAGGCGCCCGACTGGAAGACAGAGCACTAGCGTTCTCTGGCTGCGGCCTCACGCGCTCGCTCACTACTCTCTGAGCGGGCGCGTGGGGCGGGCCGGGTAGTAGGGTTCAGGTGTACTGGCGATGCGGATGCTGTCCAAGATGCCCCGGACGCAGCAGCGTGGCATGCTGATGCTGGCGCTCTCCGCAGTGGTCTCACTCGCGCTGATCGTGCTGCTGGCGATGAAGCTGCTCGCGGCGGGCGCGGCGGTGAGCCAGGCGCCATCATTCACGTTGGCTGGCAAGCCCGCTCCCGATTTCACGACGGCGCTCTACAACGGCGCGTCGGGGCAGCGCATCCATCTGGCGGCGCTCAAGGGCAAGCCGGTGGTCGTCAACTTCTTCGCGTCGTGGTGCGACCCCTGCGTGGAGGAGGCGCCGATTCTCGACGCGGGGTGGCAGAAGTGGTCGCCACAGGGCGTTGTCTTCATCGGCATCGTCTACCAGGATACGCAGCAGAATAGCCTCGACTTCGCCAGACAATATAGCGTGCCGTACGCGATTGGGGCTGATCCCAACGGTGACACCGCTATCGCCTATGGCGTGTCGGGGCCACCTGAAACGGTCTTCATCAATCGTGCTGGGGTGGTCGTCAGCAAGTCGTATGGCGCGCTCGACAGCGGCTCGCTCGACCGCGCGATTCAGGCGATCTTGAAGTGAGCAGAACAGGCGTCGGTGAGTCTGTGGCCGAGGAGCGACGAGCGTGATTACACATCTGAGCGTGGGCGCCGTGTTCATCGCGCTGCTGGGTGGGCTGGCGTCGTTCTTCTCGCCGTGTGTCGCGCCGCTCGCGCCAGGCTACATCAGCTATATCAGCTCACTGACCATCAACGATGGCGAGGTGAGTCTGAGCGGCGGCGGTGTGGCGGCGTGGCGCACGAAGCTCTTTGGCTCAGCCGCCATCGCCAGTGTGTTCTTCGTCGCGGGCTTCTCGGTGACGTTCATCGCGCTGGGCTTCCTGGTGGCGGGCTTCGGCACGCTGCTGGCCGCCTATCGCCCGGTGATGGAGACGATTGCGGGCATCGTGATGCTGGTGATGGGCGCATTCCTGCTGGGGCTGCTGCCGCGCCAGGTGACAGAGTTCCTGATGCGCGAGAACCGCTTTCAGATCACGGGCGCGTCGCTACGAGGCTGGGGGCTGGCGGCGCCGTTCACGCTGGGCATCGTCTTCGCCGCCGGATGGACACCATGCATCGGGCCGGTGCTGACCTCGATTCTGGTCTTTGTCGGCGCAGCGGGGTCTGCCGGGCAGGGCGCGCTGCTGCTGGCGTTCTATTCGCTGGGGTTCGCGATACCATTCCTGGTGATTGGCGTCGGCGCGTCGTTTGGCCTGCGCGCGTTCGGCTGGTCGAAGCGCTACAACGGCATCATTGCGAAGGTCAGCGGAGTCGCGCTGATTCTCGTGTCGCTGCTCTACCTGACGGGCGAGGTGTCAGTCATCTCGTCCTGGGCGCAGCAGTTCTCGATTGGCCTCGCGCCGCTCTCGGCGCTGATGGCCATCGTGCGGTAAGCGAGCGCCGCTATGTTGCTGGTGGCTCTGAGCGCGCTGATGCGCACGGCGCATACACTAGCTGGCGGCGTCTGGATCGGCGGCAGCCTGGTGTATCTGCTGGCCATCACGCCAGCGCTGCGGCTGGGCAAGGCCGCGCCGGAGGTCAGCGCAGCGATTGCGGCGCAGTTTCGGCGGCTGGTGAATATCAGCATCGTCACGCTGCTGCTCAGCGGCGTCTACCTGACGTTCGACCGGCTGACGACGACGACGGTGGGCGTGGCCTACGTGGCGACGCTGGGCGTGAAGATCGCGCTGGCGCTGGTGATGTTTGGCCTGGCGATGTTCCAGGCGCAGGAGGCGCGTCGGCCTGCGCGGTTGCGCGGGCGCATGTGGCGGCTGGCGCCGCGCCTGATTCTGGCGCTGGGCGTGATCGTGTTCCTGCTCGGAGCCGTGCTGAATGGGCAGTTTGATGCCGCGCTCGGCGTCGCGCGCTAAACTTTGAGACGGATAGACGCATGCGGATAGAGAATCGCATCTGGCGGATGGAGGTATGACCATGCTGGCAGCGGGAGAAGCGTCCGCGCCGCCCCAGATGCCGCGCCCGAAGCGGTGGAAGGCGCGCTGGGGCTTCGTGATCGCCGGAGTGGCGATTGCGGCGGCGGTGATCTATCTGGTCGTCGCCAACACGGGAACCTCCGCCGAATACTACATGACCATTCACGAGCTACAGACCTGCTCGGCGTGCTCGGGGCAGTCGGTGCGCGTGGCGGGGTTTGTCTCGAATGGCGGCGTGACGCAGATCGACCAGGCGCAGGCTGTCAAGTTCAACATCACCGATAGCGCGCAGGCGAGCACGCAGGAGATGTCGGTGGTGTACTCTGGCGTCGTGCCAGACACAGTGCGGGCTGGCACACAGGTGGTTGTCGAGGGCCACTACGTGAGCGGAGTCTTCCATGCGACGACGCTGCTCGCCAAATGTCCCTCGAAGTTCCAGGCGGCGACGCCCGGCGCGACCAGCAAGTAGCAGGCGCGGCTCGCGGGCTATCAGGTCTCAGCGTTCACAGGAGCAGGTTCTGTGCGATTCACCGATCTTGGCGCGATTGCGCTGACGCTCGCGCTGGTCTTCGCGCTCTACGCCCTCGCCGCTTCGGCGTTGGGCGCGACGCTGCGTCGGCCCGCGCTGGCGACGAGTGGCCGCCGCGCGGCGTTGATCGTCGCAGCGTTCCTGCTCATCAGCTCTGGCTCACTGATCGCCTCCTTCCTGACGCATGACTTCGGAGCCGTCTACGTCGCCGAGCATTCGAGCCTGGCGATGCCGTGGTACTACTCGATCTCCGCATTCTACGGTGGCCAGGAAGGCTCGCTGCTCTACTGGGCGACGATGCTCTCGGTCTTCTCCGCTATCGCTGTGCTGCTGCATCGCCGCGCCGCGCCCACGCTGATGCCGTGGGTCGTCGTCACGCTGATGACGATTGAAACCTTCTTCCTGGTGATGCTCAACTTCATCACGCCGCCCTTCATACGCATCACGATTCCGCCAGTGGACGGCGCCGGACTCAACCCGATTCTGCAGGACCCCGGCATGCTCATCCATCCGCCGATGCTGCTGATGGGCTACATGAGCTGGTCGCTGCCCTTTGCCTTCGCCGTCGCCGCGATGGTGACGGGCAAGCTCGACGCAGGCTGGCTGCGCTCCATTCGCCGCTGGACGCTCGCCGCATGGATGATTCAATCGGCCGGGCTGCTGCTCGGCATGTGGTGGGCCTATCATGTCCTCGGCTGGGGCGGCTACTGGGGCTGGGACCCGGTGGAGAACGCCGCGCTGCTGCCCTGGCTGACGGCGACCGCCTTCCTCCACTCGACGATGGTGCAGGAGCGGCGCGGCACGCTCAAGGTCTGGAATCTGACGCTGATCATCGCGACGTTCGCGCTCTCGATCTTCGGCACGTTCGAGGTGCGCAGCGGCGTCATCAGCTCCGTGCATTCGTTCGCCTACTCCAGCGTCGGTCCGTTCTTTCTCGGCTTCCTGGCGGTCGTCCTGGCGGTGTCGCTGGGCCTCTTCTTCTACCGACTGCCGCACCTGAAGCCAGAGGCGGAGTTCGATTCGGTCGTCTCGCGTGAGGGCAGCTTCCTCATCAACAATCTGTTGCTGGCGGGCATCGCGTTCGCGACCTTCTGGGGGACGATCTTCCCGATCATCTCGGCTGATGTGCGCGGGCAGACGATGACGGTGGGAACGGACTTCTACAAGCAGGTGAACGGCCCGCTCTTCATCGCGCTGATCTTCATGATGGGGGTCGGCCCGCTGCTGGCCTGGCGGCGCGCCTCAGCGCCGAGCCTGCTGAGGCTCTTCCGCTGGCCCGCGTTTGCAGCGGCCATCGCGGTGATCGCGCTGCCGCTGCTGGGCGTGACGGGCTTCTGGCCTGATCTGGCGCTGGCGGTCTGTGTCTTCACGGGCGTCACGATTCTCTACGATACCTGGCGCGGCGTGCGCGTGCGCCACGGCCACGGCGAGGGCTACCTGACCGCGCTGACGATGCTCTTCAACCGACACCGCCAGCGCTATGGCGGCTATCTGGTGCATCTCGGACTGGTCGTGCTGGCGGTGGGCATCATCGGCTCGCAGTTCTTCCAGACGCAGGGCGAGGGGCAGTTGCGCGTGGGCCAGAGCCTGACCGTCTCAGGCTATACCCTGACCTACAAGGGCATCACCGATACGACGACCAATGGCATCGAGACGGTTCAGACCTACTTCACCGTCAGCCAGAACGGCCACGTCATCGAGACGGTAGCGCCGGGCGAGCGCATCTTCCCTGGCTTCACAGATCAGCCCGCGAGCATCGTCGCCATCTCGACGCATCAACTCAACGACCTGTACGTCTTCCTGGCGGGCTATGACGGCTCGACCTCGGCGACGATTCGCGTCTTCCTCAATCCGCTGGTATCGCTGGTCTGGTCGGGCGGCCTGCTGATGGTCGTCGGCGGCATCTGCTGCTGGTGGCCTGAGCGGCGCCGCGCCTCGGCGCGCCTCGTGCCCGCGAAGCCCGGCGCCAGCGGAGCCAGCCAGCCAGCGCTGGCGACCTCTGGCAGGGAGGCGGCGCGATGAATCTGACACAGATGACGAACTGGCGCGCCTGGCTGCGGCGCCCGTCACTGCTGGTGGCGCTGGGCCTGCTGCTGGCGCTGGCGCTGGTCTGGGGCGTGACGCTCGTGCATGTGGCTCAGCCGAAGTCGCTCGACCAGCGCACGCAGGAGGTTGCGAGCCAGCTCCAATGCCCGATCTGCCACGGCGAATCGGTCGCCGACTCGCCCTCTGGCCTGGCGAGCGAGATGCGCGCGCTGATTCATCAGAAGCTGGCGCAGGGCGAGTCTGAGCAGCAGGTGATCCAGTATTTCGAGGCGCGCTATGGCTCCACAATTCTGGAAAGCCCGCCTGCCCAGGGCTTCACGCTGATGATCTGGCTACCACCGGCGCTGATGCTGGCGCTGGGGGTGTATGTCGTCTTCGTGCTGGGACGCGAGTGGAGCGCGACGCCTGCGCGCGCGACTGCGCCGCCCGACGATGAGACGCTCGACCTGAGCGACGACGAGCGGCGACGGCTGCGCGAGGCGCTGCTGCGCGAGATGGAGCAGGACGAGGGGATGCCCTTTGGCGCGCTCGATCTGCGAAAGGGGCATGTCTGATGCCACTGCTCATCGCCGCGCTGCTGGCAATCTCAGCCGCGTTGATCGTGCTCTACCCGCTGCTCGGCCTCGTGCGCGAGTCAGCGCGTCAGGCCACGCCTGCCCCCACGTCCGACGCCGCCGAGCGCGAGCAACTCGCCCGCCAGGCGCTGCGTGAAGTCGAGTTTGACTATACCCTGGGCAATCTGGAGACGGATGACTACGAGGAACTGCGCGAGCGCTATGAAGTGCGTGCGCTCGCCGCGCTGAAGACCCGCTACCAGCGCGAGCAGGAGCTTGATGCGCTGATCGAGCGGCAGCTTGACGCGCTACGCCAGGATGAGCTTGCCGCGCGTGAGCAAGCGACGGTCAGCGCGGCGCCCGCCGCCCGGCCAGCGCCACAGCGCCGCAGCCCCGACCATGCGCGGCCAGCCAGCGCCAGCGTGCGCGCCCGCCGCGCGCCGAAGCGGAAGGAGCCGTAGCATGCGCGCAACCCTCCGCTCGTTCGCGCGGCGTCTCACGCCGCTCAGCGCGCTCGCCCTGCTGAAGGTGATGCTGCTGGCGCTGACGCTCGGCGTCGGCGCATCCCCCGCTCTCGCCGCCGGGGCCACTGGCGCGGCGGGCAGCGCCGGGGTGATCGCTGGCGTGGCGGAGAATGGCACGCACGGCAATGCGCCGGTCGCTGGCCAGCAGGTCACGCTGCAACTGACCATTGGCACATCCGCGCAGGACATCGCCAGCGCCACGACAGACGCGCAGGGCCGCTTCAGCTTCACAGGGATAGACGTAAGCGAGAGCAGCCTCCTGGGAGGCTCCTACGCCGTCTACACGCGGTTTCAGGGCGGCGTCTTCTCCAGTGGCGCCATCAACCTGAGCGTCAACCAGACGCAGACGGTGACGCTGATGGTCTACGACGCCACCCAGGATAGCGCGAATCTGTCGGTGAGTGTGGCGACGGTCCTGGTGCGCGAACCAGACATCACCCATGGGCTGGTTGGCATCGGTGAGTTCATCACCGTGCGCAACAGCGGCATGACGGCGTTTGTCGGCAGCTTCCCGGCGAATGGCGCGAACGGCGCGATGCCCTCGCTGCTGCGCTTCTCGCTGCCCGCTTCGGCGCAGAACGTGACCACGGGCGTTGGCTTTTTCAACACGAGCGCGATACAGATTGATAGCGGCTTCGCGGCGGCGGCGACCGTGCCGCCGGGCCAGACGCAGTTCGCGTTCGCCTACGATCTGCCGTATACCGGAACGACGCTGACGATTCCCTTCAAAGCGGAGTATCCGACAGCGCAGGTCGTGACGCTGGTGTCGCCGAATATGCTGGTACGCGCCACATCGGGCGTGTCTGCGCAGGGAATCGTGACGGCGTTTGGCGCACACTACCAGGTCTACACCGCGAACAATGTGGCGGCTGATGGGCAGGTCAGCGTCAATCTCTACGACCTGCCACAGCCCGGCGAGCCGCAGGACTTGAACTCTGGGCATCTGCTGTGGCTGGGCGTGGCGCTGCTGGCGCTGCTGGCGCTGCTGCTGGCGCTGTATGTGTGGCGCGGCGCGCTGGCAGCCGCGCTGGGGTTGATCCCCGCAGCGACCACTGACGCGGGGCTGAGCGTTGCGGCGACCGGGGCCGTGGCTGCCGAGGATGGCCGCGCCGCCGAGCGCGAGCGCCTGCTGCGTCAACTGCTGGCGCTGGAACGGAGCCGCGCCAGTGGCGCGATCAGTGAGGCGCAGTTCAAGCGCGACGATGCCGCGCTGCGCGGGCGACTGCGCGCGCTGCTGGCTGGAGATGCGCCCGTGGCCAATCCTGCGGCGGCCACCGAGGCGCCTGGCGTGGCGGCTGTGGTGGATGCGGCGCCAACATCGAGTGGAGGCAAGCGATGAACGCGCAGACGCTTCGCCCAGCCACGCCCGCCGAGGCGCAGGCCACCGCAACGACGCCTCCAACGGACGCGCTGCGGCTGGAGCGCCTCGTGAAGGCGTTTGACACGCGCCCCATCTTGCGCGGGCTGAGCTATGCGCTGCCCTCCGGGCGCACGCTGGTGATCTTCGGGCCGAATGGCGCGGGCAAGACGACCTTGCTGCGTACGCTGGCGACGCTGGCGCGCCCGACATCGGGCCGCGCGCTGGTCATGGGCCTCGACGTGGTGGACGATGCGAACGAGGTGCGGCGCATCGTGGGCTACGTCGGGCATCAGCCGCACGCCTACGAGGAGCTGACGGCGCGCGAGAATCTGCGCTTCTTCGCACGGATGTATGGCCTGCGCGATGGCGAGGCGCGCGCAAACGCGCTGCTGGAGCGGGTCGGCCTGCGCGCCAGGGCCGACGATCGCGTGCGCGCGTTCTCGCGCGGGCAGGCGCAGCGGCTGGCGCTGGCGCGTGGCATCATCCACGAGCCAGCCGTGCTGCTGCTCGATGAGCCAGACACCGGACTCGATCAGGAGGCGCTGGCGCTGCTCGAACGGCTGGTCGCCGAGCGCCGTGAGCGCGCCCTCACCACCGTGCTGACGACGCACAATCTGGAGCGCGGGCTGCGACTGGCCGACGATGCGCTGACGCTGGTACGCGGGCGCATCGCCTTCGCGGGCGCGGGCGCCGCGCTCGATGTCGCGGCGGTCGAGCGGCTCTACGCTGGCCAGCCGCTGGCCGAGCAGGCGAGAGGAGGCGCGGCATGATGGCGGATGGCGCGCGACTCGCCTGGGATCAATTCTGGGCCATCATCTGGAAAGACCTGCGCTCAGAGTTGCGCACGCGGCAAGCGTGGCTGAGCATGGGACTCTTTGCGCTGCTGACGCTGGTGGTCTTCAACTTCGCCTTCGACCTGCGCGTCGAGAATCTGGCGACGGTCGGGCCTGGCGCGCTCTGGATCGCGTTCATCTTCGCCAGCATCCTGGGCCTCTCGCGCAACATCACCGTCGAGCAGGATCGCGGCCCAATGGACCGCCTGCTGATCGCGCCGGTAGACCGTTCCATCGTCTATCTGGCGAAGGTGATTGGCAATGTCATCGTCATCTCGGTCATCGAGGCGGTGGCGTTGCCCATCTTCGCTGTGCTCTATAACCTGCCCATCGCGCAGCCCGCGATGGCGCCGATCCTGTTGCTCGGCACGATTGGGGTCGCGGCGGTCGGCACGCAATTCGCGGCGCTGGCGGCGAACACGCGCGCGCGTGAGTTGCTGACCCCGCTGCTCATCTTTCCGTTGATCGTGCCGGTAGTCATCGGCGCGGTGCGGGCGACGGAGGCGCTGCTCACGCCCATCCAGGGCGATGCGCCGTGGCTGGGACTGCTGGCCGCCTTCGATGTCATCTTCCTCAGTGTTTCGGCGATGACCTTCCAGTTCGTTGTCGAAGAATAGGCGGAACGAGCATGCAATCAGTAATCCAGGGTTCGGCGAAGGGGAAGCTGGACGACATCACACGTCGAGCGCCCGTCGTGGGCGCCGCGCTGGGATGGACACGCCGCTATGGCGAGCTGGCGCTGCTAGGGCTGACAGCCATCGGCATGCTACTCACCATCTGGGCCGCGTTCATCTATGCCCCCACCGACGCCATCGAGGGGCCAGTGCAACGCATCTTCTATGTGCATGTGCCGCTGGCGTGGATCTCGTATCTGGCGTTCTTCTTTGTGCTGGTCGGCAGCGCGCTCTATCTCTGGCGCCGCGACGACCGCTGGGATACCTTCGCCCGCGTGAACGCTGAGATTGGCGCGGTCTTCACGACGCTGGTGCTGATCTCCGGCTCACTCTGGGGCCGCGCGTTCTGGGGCGCCTGGTGGGTCTGGGATGAGCGCCTGACCACTTCGCTGCTGATGTGGTTCATCTACGTCGGCTACCTGGCGCTGCGCTCCTACACCGGGCGCACGGCCCAGGGCGCGCGCGCGGCGGCTGTGGTGGGCATCCTCGGCTTCATCGTGACGCCGATCAACTACATGTCGGTGAGTTGGTGGCGCACGCTGCATCCCAGTCCGGTCTTGCCGCTCGGCGGGACACCGCAGCTTCCAGCCTCGATGATTCTGGCGCTGATGATCTCGCTGGTGACGTTCACACTGCTCTATGCGCTGCTCACCGTTGAGGTCTATAAGCTGGAGCGCGCCCAGGCTGAGGCCGAGCGCCTGCGCGTGGACGTGGAACTGAGCGAGCTGGATAAACAACCACTCGCGGGAGGATAGTCGCATGGGTACCAACTTCCTGGTCATCACCTACGCCATCGTCTGGCTGGGGCTGCTGGCCTACCTCGGCTGGATCACACTGCGCATGCGTGGTGTGCGCGCGGAGGTCGAGTCGGCGCGCGAACTGCTGGACGAGCGGCAGCGCGACGGCGGGCAGAGCTAGCCAGAGCAGCGGCGGCGCAGGAGGGGATCATCCCTCCAACCGCTTCCCGCTCGTCACTGGGAGAAGAATCCGCCTGAGCGCGCCTCTCGTCGAGGCTTGCTCGTCATGGTAAGATAGAAGACGCTTTGGTCTGTCCTGCCTGCCCGGCGGCGGGTACGACAACTGCTATTCAGGAGCTGGCGAATGCTGGAAAACTATGAGGTCGTCTACACGCATCCCGGCGGCGCGGTTGCAACGTTCACCCGTCAGGATGGCGAACTGGACGCCCTGGCGAAGGGCCTCGACGCCGAGCAGTTCTGGGTGTTCAAGAACGTCAAGTCGCTGCTGGTACGCAATGATTCGGGCGACCTCGAAGAAGCGACGCGCCTGATGAGTGGCATGGGCTTCTCGTCGCTGGTGCGCGAGATTGTCGCGCCTGCGGCTGCCGTCGCGCCCGAGCGCGCGCCCGTCGCCGTGGCGCCAGCCGCCGTCGCGCATGCGCCGGGCGTTCACCTGCCAGGGCCGAGCTACTGGCCGCTGGCGCTGGCGATCTGCGTTGGCATCGCGTTTGGCGGCGTCTTCTTCTGGACCTCGACGCTGGTGATCACCGCCATTGGCCTCGTGCTGGCGCTCATCTCAGGGATCGCCTGGAGCCTGGAGACAGTCTGAGCGCGCTGAATAGCAGCAACGACGGGAAAGAGAAATAGTCGACATGAGCACGGTAATCTCTCAGGAGACCGCAGCCGAGCAAGAACACGAGCCACAAGGGCGTCCCTATGGCTGGTATGGCATGGTCTTCTTCCTGGCGTCGGAGGCCGTCTTCTTCGCCAACCTGATCGCCGCGTATTTGTATCTGCGCGTGCGCGCTGGCGCGTGGCCGCCCACGATGGACCACCTGACGCGCCCGGATATCCTGATCCCATTCATCAACACGCTGATCCTGCTCGCCAGCAGCTTCCCGATGCACTTCGCCGCCCGCGCCATCAGCAAGGGCGACAAGCGCGGCCTGAGCATCGGGCTGGGGCTGACGGCGCTGCTGGGCGCGATCTTCCTGAGCGGCCAGGCGTATGAGTACGTTCATAATGTGTTTGGCCCGACCTCAGGCATCTTCGGCTCGACATTCTACACGCTGACGGGCTTCCACGGGGCGCACGTCACCTTCGGCGTGATCTTCTTGCTGATTATCTTCGCGCGCTCCTTGCGCGGCGACTTCACCAAGACCAACCACTTCGGCGTCAACGCGGTCGAGATGTACTGGCACTTCGTCGATGCCGTGTGGGTCATCCTCTTCCTCACGGTCTACATTTTGTAGCTCACCTTGCAAGGCTCCGCGCGGCCCACGCCTCTGAAATGGAGTGTTGGCCGCGCGAGGGCTACTGCCACCTGATCGCCCCCGCATGGCCACGTGATAACACATCCGCTTCGGTGGTTGGCGTTCGTGCAACCCTCACCCCCAGCCCCTCTCCCAGAGGGCGAGGGGAGCCGGATTTCCCCCTCTCCTTGTGGGAGAGGGGCTGGGGGTGAGGGTTCGCCCGGCGCCGAATTCCAGCCATTAAAACGGGATCTGTTATGACCGCTCACAGGCCGTGCGGAGGCGACTCTGTGTGCGTGGCGCCACGCCATGCGCAATCAGGCGCGCTGGCCCAACGGTCACGTCGCTTTGACACCTGCGCAGGCCCCATGCTACGCTTGCCAGCGTCTCTGACAAGCTTGTGTTCGGCCCAGCCATGCCCGCGACGTACTCCCCTGAAGGACAGCCATCATGACCGCAATCTGCATCGCCAACAACAAAGGCGGCGTCGGCAAGACCACAACCGCCGTCAATCTCGCGGCGGGTCTGGCCCGTCTCAATTACAAGGTGCTTGTGGTTGATATCGACGGGCAGGCCAATGCGACCTATGCGCTCACGGGCCGTGTCCACCCGGCGCCTTCCATCTATGATGTGCTGGTGGGCAATCGCAAGCTGGAGACGATCCTCTGGCAGACGAATGAGGAGAATGTCTGGCTGGCGCCAGGCGATGGCCGTTTGCAGAACGCCGATGTGGAGCTGGCCGCGCGCCCAGGGCGCGAGTGGCGGCTGGCCCGCGCCCTCGCTGGGCTGGAGTATCACTACATCATCATCGATACCCCGCCCTCGCTCGGCGTGCTGACGCAGAACGCGCTGGCCGCCGCAAACAAGGTCGTGGTGCCGATCTCGCTAACCGAGTTCAGTCTGATTGGCATTGACAAGCTCGATGCGATCATCGAAGACCTGCGCGACCAACTCGACCTCGATGATCTGGAGATCGCCGGGGTCGTGGCCACCTTCTACGAAGATACGACCACCGCGCGTGAGACGTGGGGTATCCTCGAAAAGAAGTATGAGAACCGCCTGCTCGAAACGCGCATCCCCAAGAATCTGGACGTGGAGAAGGCGCACCGCGAGCATGAGAGCGTGTTGAGCTTCGCGCCCAACAGCTCCAGCGGCCTTGCCTATATGGAACTCGCACGGGAGGTAAAGCGTCGTGTCCCAGCGCACTCGCGCCCATACAACCGGCGCAGCGGCCAGGCCAACTAATCACGCCGACCATGCCGACCATGCCGAGGATGCGCCAGTGGAGACGCCCGCGCCCCGCCGTGGCAAGCGCGCCGCCGCAGCGCCAGCGTCAGCTTCCCCGGCGGAGCAGGCGCCCACGCTGCATCTCAGGCCGGATGCGCTGGCGCGGGCATTGCGCGCGGTCGCGACCGAGCTAGAGCGCGACCCGGCGCTGGCAGAGCGGGTGGCGCAGGCCATCAACGGAACGCCAGCGAGCGCGGCGCCGACCGCCGAGCGCGCGGCGCCTGACGACGAGCCGCCGCGTGCGACCATCGGGCGCAGCTTCCGCCCAACGATCGTGACGGGTGTCGCCGAAACGCTCGGCCCCGGCGTGCCAGACCCCTTCGCGCTGCGCCAGCGGCTCGGCGAGGCTGGTCTGCGCGAGGCGCTGGCGTCGCTGCGACTCGGCTCGCTGCGCGCCATCGTTCGCCAGCACGGGCTAGACGCCTCCGGTGGCCTGAGCAAGCTGAACGATGCCGAGAAACTGCGCGTGCTCATCCTGGCGGCGACCCGCAAAGGCCGGAGCTAACGCTGGCGTTGACGGCCATAAGCCGCCAGCCAGCCGTCGCCTGCGCGCCCCCTGCAATTTGTGGTAGAGCCATTCTGCGCTGAGGCTTTGACAGGTGAGCGGGGAGGCAGGTATAATCAGTGGGAACATCTGGCGGAAAGGGATTGTAGCGATACCATGAAGCGAACGTGGCAGCCGAAGCGCATTCCTCGGAAGCGCGAGCACGGCTTTATGAAGCGGATGAGCACGCACGACGGGCGCAGAGTACTCAAGGCGCGTCGTCTCAAGGGCCGCTGGCGTCTTACCGTCGTCTAGGCGCTCCTGGCGCTCTTGGCGAGGTGGCGCATATGCGGTCACGCGGAATGCGTCTCGCGGTGTCTCGTGGCTGGGCAGTTTCGCCCCCGCAGCGCGCGAGACGCATTTTGTGTGTCTGGCGCGGCGTGGCGGACGGCAAGATCGGGGTCCTGCGAAGTGGAACACGATGGGGTGGTCAAGCGTAATACTGAACGTGAGCGCTTCCGCAGGGAATCGCGTCTCCGCTCAACGCAAGACTTCCAGCGCGTGCGGCGGCGAGGCAGGCGTCAGCAGGGCCAATGGCTCACGCTGGCGTATGCGCGCCGCGCCGAAACGCCCGAACGCTGACCGCATTTCGGCCCGCGCGCATCGGCTTTTCGGTGAGCAAGAGCGTTGGCGGGGCTGTGCGGCGCAACCGCGTGAAGCGGCGTCTGCGCGAAGCCGTCCGGCGACGGTTGTGGAAGACGCTGCCAGGGTGGGATATGATACTCATAGCGCGTCCAGAGGCCGCTGACGCAGACTATGCCGCACTCGCCAGCGAATTGCATGAGCTGCTCACACGGGCGCGATTGTTGCGGTAGCTGCGCTTCCAGACGACCGAGAGGATACGACACAGGCGCCATGAAATACATCGGTATGGGGCTGATCCGGTTCTACCAGATGACGTTGTCACAGGTCTTGCCGTCAAGTTGCCGGTTCACGCCATCGTGTTCGCAGTATGGCTATCAGGCCATCGAGAAGTACGGCCTGTGGCATGGCGGCGTCATGGCGGTCAAGCGCATCGGGCGTTGTCACCCGTTCTACCATGGCAACCTGTACGATCCGGTCCCGTAGGGAGCGGAGCGACGCCGGGCGCGCTGAATACGCAGGGGCGAGCGCGCTTCGCATCAGCCATGGATTCTTATTCCGGTTCCAGTCATCATCCATTCAGCCATCGAGCCTGAGCGCTTGTCAGCGCGCGGGCGACCCCGGCGCTCGCTGAGCGGCGCAAGTGGGAAGGTCAGGCGTCGTCGTCAGGCCGCCAGGGAGGACAATCAGCGTGGGTAGCAGCTTCACAGGGATATTGAGTCTCTTTCAAACCCTGTTCGGACCGATAGGCCAGGTATTTCATTACGTCTTCTACGAGCCGGTCTTCAACGTCCTGATCCTGATCTATCATGGTGTCGGCAATTTCGCGCTGGCGATTGTGCTGCTCACACTGCTCATCCGTGGGGCGCTCTACCCGCTCACGCGCCGCCAGCTCGCCTCCACACGCAAGATGCAGGAGCTGCAGCCCAAACTCAAGGCGATTCAGGCGCAGCATCGCGGCAACCCGCAAGAGGCGATGGCGGCTCAGCAGGCGCTCTACAAGGAGCATGGCGTCAGCATGTATGGCGGCTGTCTGCCGCTGCTCATTCAGATGCCGTTCCTCTACGCGCTTTTCTACGCCTTTGAATCACTGCTGAGCACATCGAGCACTGCGCTCCAGAACGTCAACGAGCAGATTTACCCGTTCCTGCCGAAGCTGACCGCGCTGCCCGCAACCCACTTCCTCTGGACTAATCTGGCCCAGCCCGACCCGCTCTACATCCTGCCGATTCTCGCTGGTTTGCTGACATTCATTCAGATGCGGATTGCGATGCCGGTCAAGCGACCCGGCGCGCCTGCCGATGCGACTGCGCAGACGACCAAGTCGATGCAGTACATCATGCCGCTCTTCACGCTCTTCATCGGCACACGCTTCCCATCTGGCCTGGCGCTCTACTGGGTGGTCTCGACGGGCTTCTCCGCCGTGCAGCAATACTTTATCAGCGGCATCGGATCGCTCTGGCTCGGCGTGCCGGGGATGGAGCGCTTCGTCCCGGCGCCGAAGGAGATTGTCCCTGCGGTGGCGGCGCCCGCCGGACGTGGCGCTGGCGGCTCCGCAGGCCGCGCAATCGCGGCGCCCGCAGCGCCGGAGCAGCCAACGGGGCTGCTGGCAAGCTTCCGCGCGCTGATTCAGCAGACCCGCGAGCAGGCGTCGTCCCGGGCGCTCGTCGCGCAGGATCAATCGCGGCAGCCACGTGTAGTCGAAGCGGGCGAAGGTTCAGGCGCGGTGGAATCGGATGACGCCAGCCAGTCAAAGGCCGCGCAACCCGGCTCCCGCGACAAGCGCCCGCGCACACAGAAATCAGGCGCGACGCTCGTGCGCCCCGCGACGTCGATCGAGAGCGCGGCTGACCTGGAAGCGTCGGCATCCGCTGATCGGCCAGAAGATCGCATCGCGCGTGACGCGGCGGCGCCGATGAATGGTATCATTGCCGATAAAGAGGTTCACGTGAATGGCAATGGCGCCGCGCCCAAGATGGCGGCGGCTGGCGCGGCGGGCGGGCAGGTGAATCCGCCACGATCCAACAACGGGAACTCTGGTGGCCAGCGCAAAAACCAGCAATCACGCGGCGGACGCAACCGCAAGGGAGGCAGGTGAGCAGCGTGGAGAGCGTAGAGGCCTCCGGCAAGACGATAGAAGACGCGATTCTCCAGGCGCTCGCTCGCCTTGGCCGCACACGCGATGAAGTCGAGGTTGTCGTGTTGCAGGAGCCGAGCCGGGGAGCGCGTGGCATGGGCGTGCGCGAGGCGCGCGTGCGCGTCTACCTGGCGGCTGAGCGCGCGCCCGCGCGTGGCGGCGCCCCAGGAGATGGCGACTATCTGCCGGGCGATGACGAGGCGGAGTATCTCGAAGACGGCGACGGCCCCTACGATGAGTATGCGGCGGACGATGGGTTCGGCGGCGACGAGAATCGGCTCGCCCAGGAGCTGACGACCGCCGCGCTCGCCGATGTGATGCCCGACGACGCCACCACAGAAGAGGTGGCCATCGAGGCGCTGCGCATGATTCTCGGCCACATGGGCGTGCAGGCGGAGGTCGAGGTGCGCCCGGCGACCGATGAGGAGCCGCTGACCCTCAATGTGCAGCCGCTCGGCCCACAGCCGGTGAGCGTGCTGATCGGGCGACGCGGTGAGACGCTGGCCTCGCTGCAATTCGTCGTCAATATGATCGTGACGAAGCAGGCTGGTCGGCGTGAGCATGTGATCGTCGATGCGCAGAATTATCGCCAGCGCCGCGAGACGAATCTGCGCCAGATGGCCCAGCGCATCGCCAACCAGGTGCGGCAGTCGGGCGCGCCAATCGTCCTCGAGGCGATGCCGCCTAACGAGCGCCGCATCATCCACATGGCGCTTGCCGAGAGCGACGACATCGCGACGGAGAGTACCGGCGAGGGTGAGCAGCGGCGCGTGGTCGTCTCGCTGCGCAAGGGGCTGCACGTCTAGGCGTGGCAGTCCGCCCTGCGCGTATCCCCCATATCCTGAACGCGCAAGAGCCTGGCAGGGCGCAAGATGATGGCTGGAACTGGCGGTTGGCCCGGCGCGCCTGATGCTGCGGCGCAGCCTGTAGATGCGCTCATCGTGGGGCATCTCACACGAGACCTGCAAGCCGATGGCGCATGGCGGCCCGGCGGCGCGGCGTTCTATGCGGCGGTGACGGCGCAGCGGCTGGGGCTGCGCGTGGGCCTGGTGACGAGCGCGCCCGCAGACCTCTGCGCCAGCGTCGCGGCGCTGCTGGGCGACGCGCCGATGATCGTGGCGCCTGCGGACACAGCCACCACATTCGAGAACGTCTATACTCCGGCTGGCCGCGTGCAATATCTGCGCGCCTGCGCGACTCCCCTCACACTGGATGCTATCCCTGAAGCGTGGCGGCGCTGCGCGGTTGCGCTGCTGGCGCCTGTCGCGAGCGAGCTGGCGCCCGGGTTGGCGCATGCGCTGCGGGCGGGTGTCATCGGCGCCGCGCCACAGGGCTGGCTGCGGCAGTGGGGCGTCGATGGCCGTGTACGTCCACGCCGCCTCGACCCCGGCGCGCTCGACGCGCTGCGCAACCTTTCGGCGCTGATTCTCAGCCGCGAAGACCTCACCGGTCCGGCGGCGGATGCGGCGGCGCTGGCTGACGCCGACGAGACGCTGGCGGCGTGGGCGCGTCTGGTCCCGCTGATCGTTGTGACACGCGGCCCAGATGGCGCCGACCTCTGGCGCGCTGGGGCGGTCGAACGATTCCCTGGCTATCCTGCGCGCGAGGTTGATCCGACCGGCGCGGGCGATGTCTTCGCGACGGCCTTCCTCTGTGGGCTGGCTGCCACTGGCGACGCGGCGGCGGCGATAGACCAGGCCAACCGCGTCGCGGCGCTCTCGGTTGAAGGCGTCGGCGCTACAGCCATCCCCACGCGCGCGCAGGTCGCCGCACGCTTCCCCGCGCGCTGATCGCGGCGCGTCGGGCGCCGATTGGCGCAAACATTACCGTGCGCGTCAATGACGTGCTATACTGTGAACGAGCCTCTCGCGTCGCAGATGTTGTGCGGCGGAGAGGCTGCATGTCGCATATGGAAGGGATACCTCCTCATGAGTAGCGCACGGCCAGTCGAAGCGGCTGATCGGCCAGGCAGGTTCGCGATTCGATCAGCGCAGTCGGCTCCGGTCGGTGACGGCTACAAGTGGATCGCGCTCTCGAACACCACACTCGGTGTGCTGATGGCGACGATCAACTCCAGCATCATCCTCATCTCGATGCCAGCCATTTTCACCGGAATCGGTATCAATCCGCTCGCTCCCGGCGAGACAAACTATTTTCTCTGGTTGCTGCTTGGCTATATGGTCGTCACCGCGACGCTGCTGGTGACATTTGGACGCATCTCCGATATGTTGGGCCGGGTCAAGCTCTACAATCTGGGCTTCGCTATCTTCACGGTCGGCAGCATTCTGCTCTTTCTCACACCTGGCTCTGGCAACACCGCCGCGCTGGAGATGGTCATCTTCCGCCTGGTGCAGGGTGTGGGCGCGGGCTTCCTCTTCGCCAATAGCGCCGCGATCATCACCGACGCCTTCCCCGCGCGCCAGCGAGGCATGGCGATGGGCATCAACCAGATGGCCGCGATCATCGGCTCCTTCATCGGCCTCATCCTTGGCGGCGTGCTGGCGATCATCAACTGGCGCATGGTCTTCCTCGTCAGCGTGCCATTTGGCATCTTCGGCACGATCTGGGCCTACCTCAAACTGCGCGAGACGGCGACCATTCGCAGCAATCAGAAGCTCGACTGGGCAGGCAATATCACCTTCGCGCTCGGCCTGACCATCCTGCTGCTCGGCGTGACCTACGGCATCGAGCCATATGGCTCGTCGCCGATGGGCTGGGGCAATCCCTGGGTGATCGGCGCGCTGGTTGGCGGTGTGTTGCTGCTGGCGCTCTTCATCGTCATCGAGCTGCGGGTGGCCGACCCGATGTTCCGCCTCGACCTGTTCAAGTCGCGCGTCTTCACCTGGGGCAATATCGCCGGTTTCCTCTCATCGCTCCAGCGCGGCGGTCTGCAATTCATGCTGGTGATCTGGCTACAGGGCGTCTGGCTGCCGTTGCATGGCTACGCCTTCGCCGATACCCCCCTCTGGGCGGGCATCTACATGACACCGCTGCTCGCGGGCTTTGTCGTGGTGGGGCCGATCAGCGGCTGGCTCTCTGACCGCGTGGGGCAGCGGCTCTTCATGTTCGTGGGCATGCTCATCAATGCAGTGGGCTTCGTCGGCCTGACGCTGCTTCCGGCGGACTTCGACTACAGGTGGTTCTTCGTCTTGCTCTTGCTGCTGGGCATCGGCCAGGGCCTCTTTGCGGCGCCTAACACGACGATTGTGATGAACAGCGTGCCGAAGGAGCATCGTGGCGTCGGCTCAGGCATGCGCTCGACCTTCCAGAATGCCGCCGCGCTGCTGAGTATCGGCGTCTTCTTCAGCATCGTCACCGCCGGATTGGCGAGCGCCCTGCCGCCCGCGTTGACGGCGGGCCTCTCGCCGACCGGGCTACCTGGCGCGCTGGTGGATAAGATCGCGCATCTGCCGCCGACCGCTGCGCTGTTCGCGGCCTTCCTCGGCTACAATCCGATGGGAACGCTGTTGCCGCCAGCGGTGCTGCACACGCTGCCCGCCGCCGCGCAAGGGCGCCTGCTGAGTCAGCAGTTCTTCCCCAACCTGATCGCCACTCCCTTCATGGATGGTCTGCGCGTGGTCTTCTATGTCTCGGCGGCGCTCAGCGTCATCGCCGCAGTCGCCTCGCTCGCCCGGCCAGACCCAGCCGCGCGCGCCGAGCAGGTGGATAGTCTCGCCGAGGGCGCCATCGCCGTCGGCGAGAGTGTCGCCGCGACCAGCATCATCGAAGCGGATGAGCCAGACCTGCGGATGACGAACGCTAGACGCCGCCGCTAGCCCAACCCACCTGCTCGCAGCCGCGCGGCGCCTCAGCCGGGAAGCTGGCCCGTCACGTAGCCGAGAAGCTGGTCGGGGGTCGCGTTGGCGCACCAGTCTGGCCCGCTGGCCGGAACAATCCTGATGTTGCATTGGGTCACGCCGATGGGACGCCAGGTGGTCGCGCCCAGCGGCAGGAGGTAGACGATGGTTGACGATGGGCCAGACGGCGGGAGGGGTGTCGTCTGGTTGGGCAGGCACTCCGCTAGCATGGTTCCATCGGACTCGATGCCAGATAGCCCGCACTGGTGCGTCTGTGTCGTGACGCCCTGGCCACACTTGCCTGGGAAGGGGCATGGCGCCGTGTAGCTCAGGAAGTTGACCTGACTCCAGTGCGCGCCATAATCCGTGGAGCATGCCAGGGAGTTGTTCGCGCTCATGTCGCTGCCACACAGCAGGAAGGTGGACCGCTGTGGCAGCCAGATGATCTGCCCCGTCTGCCCATTGGGTGAAGAAAGTTGCGTCCAGTGGGCGCCGAGGTCGCTGGAGCGCCAGAGCGTGCCATTGTAGCCTGCGCCAATGAGCGTTGAGCCATCGGGCGAGACGGCGAAGTGAAAGAACGGCGTGGGAACGCCTTGTGGCGACATCGCGCGCCAGCTCTGGAAGCCGTCGGAACTGAAGGCCAGGTACTGCGTCTCTCCCTGCTGGGTGATGGGCGACTTGTCCACGAGGGCGATGAAGCCACCCCGAACCGTCGCGAACTCCCCATTCGCGACGTACCCTGACAGCGGCGCCCAGTGGGTCGCGCCATCCGCTGAGAAGAGGCTGGCGCTGCTCAGCGTGCCGCATTCACCGCAGCCCCAGCCTATCGTCGCCAGCAGCGCGCCCGTCCCGGCCTCGTCGGCGTTCAGGCCGCATGAGGCGCCCGCCATTGGCGCGCTATAGTCGAAGTGGCCAGTCTGGCGCCACGATTGGCCTGCGTCGGTGGTCTTCCAGATGACGTAGGTATTCGCGCTGGTGGACTGGCACATCCAGGCGTCATGCCCATCTACCGGCGAGATAGTGAGATTCTCGCCACTGGCGGTGAAGCTGGTGGGCAGGTTCACTGGCGTCCAGGCCAGCGGCGCCAGGGGAGTCGCCGTCGCCGTCGCACGCGGCGCCGCTGGCCCCTGCGCGCGCGTCGCGGCGTCGCAGCCGCTGAGGGCTAGCGCCAGCAGCGCCATGCCCAGCCATATCCTTCGCTGGAAAGAGTCGCGCATCGCCCGTCTCCTTGCCACTATCGATGTTCGCTCGTTTCACCGCGAGCGGAGACCTTTCGCCCGCGCACAGCAAGCATACACCGTGCGACTCGTCGGCGCGTGTGACGCGCGCCACATCTTTGCGGCAGACTGCCCGGGCTGAGCAGTCACCTGCGCCCTCATCAATCCTGAGCATGTTGGGCAAGATCGTGCCCTCGCTTCCACCATGTGCGTACTACTACCTGGATGCTGTCTGTTTGCCAATAGGCGCCTGATCGGTTTCAGAAACAAGGCCAAGGTGGGTGAACCAGCGGCTATGGGCATACAAGGCGGAGAATCCTCTCTGGAGGTGTGGTGGTGATTGCAGCCGCCCTCCATGCGTGGTCGCAACCACCGGCAATCGTCGCCTGGCCTGGTAGGGCTGGCGTGGCGCGGTACAATAGAGGGAAGATGCTGGCGAGAACGCTGCGCGCAGTCGCGGCGCGGCGAAGGAGACTGGGTGTATGTTTTTTGGACATCTATCAGAAATCATCGGGCTGCTTGTGCTGGGGCTGCTCATCTTCGGGCCAAAGCGCATGATCGAGATGGGTGGGAAAGCGGGAAATATGCTGCGCGAGCTACAGTCCGCCATGAAAGAGATGAACTGGAGCCTGATGGGCGACGACGCCGACGCCGCCACGCTTGCGAAGACTCCCCTCGGCAAGCTCAGCCAGTTGGCGCAGGACCTCGGCGGCCAGCGTAGTGTTGACGCCGAGCCGACCCCCAGCCCGCAGGTGGTCGAGACGACGGCGCAGCCCACGAGCGACGCGCCCGCCGAGTAGGCTTGCGCTGGCGCCGCAGCGGCCCGCCGAATCCCAGTCCGCGCAGGCGGACTTCGCGGCCCGCAGGCCCTCCAGGCGCGGTTTCAACCGCCAGCCAACCTCCCTCGCGTCCAAACTTTTCCCTAATACGCCACGCGCCATCACCTCCAGTGGCCTGCGCCCTCACGCGCTGGTTCGCGCACGGAGCCAGGCGGCTCCCCGATCGAACCGCCCTCACACGCAGCGGCGCCTGCCCGCCCCGACCCCACAGCAGGCGAGTTTCAGCGACCTGGCAGAGCGTCCGTTACCTTTGCCTGCTTCTATTCGTTGGTATCGCCAAGCGGAGGCAGATGGATGCGCGCCGCGCGTATGGAAGGTGTTTAGGAACAAACCCTGGGGCGAGTGGGCGCATGGTTGGGCGCCAGCGCAAGCTCTCCCTCAATACCTGCGCTCGCTTGTGGCGTCAACGAGGAATGGACAGTGGCCACGCCTGGGTTGAGCATGCCCTCGACCGGGCGTGTCTTGCAGTGGCGAGCGCAGATGATCGTAGTCCTGCGCCCTGTTGCTTTCGCTAGTTCGCAAGCTCCAGCGGCCCCCCGCCGCCAGCGACCCTTGCGCTGGCCACCCGGAGACGTTGATCGAGCGTTCACCTGCGATGAGGCTCATCGCAGGTGGGAGTAGAGGCATTGTGTGATCCGCGCCGCTGACGTCATCTCCTGAAACTCCTTCGTTGCGATCCCCCGCGTACCCTCAAACAGGCGTTGGCAGCGGATTCATCCTCGAAAGGGAGTCACATGTACGGAGCGTCCTGGTTCTCCCGGCTTCACCGCCCACTTCGCTACGCTTCCACCGTCCTCGCGGCGATAACCCTGGTCGGCGCCATGAGCGCCGCCACCATCGTCGCCGCCACACCTGTCGCAGCGCATGCCACATCCTCAGCTTCGTTCACTGGAACCCTCAGTACGGCGCATAAAGTCAAGACCGTTTCCGTTCTGGGCTTAACCAAAGCTGGCGCCACAGGGGTATCCGCCGCTGCCGCGACCGCGTCTGCCAGCGCGGGTAGCCCGCATGTCGTCGCTATGCATCCGCGCCCCGCCGCAGCAGCGGCAAGCGCCGCCACACGCGCCGCCGCAGCGCTCGCCGCCGCTCCGACCGCTAAAGGGTCGAAGGTCGCCACGGGCACACTGCTGCGCAGCTTTGACGGCGTGGACGCCGCGCAGAATAGCGCAGCGACCAACGGATTCGATCTGGAGCCGCCCGATGAGAGCATCGCGGTTGGCGGCGCCTATACCCTCAACTTCGTCAATCTGACCGGCGCCATCTACAACAAGAATGGCAGCATCGCCGCAGGGCCATTCCCGCTTGGCCTGGTAGGCGGCGGCGGCTTCTTCAACACCGACCTGAACAACATCGTCAGTGACCCACGCGCCTACTATGACGCCTCCTCGCACACCTGGTTCGCCCTGGTCTGGGAGGATGATTTTGACTCCACTGGCGCGCCCGGCCCGGCCTTCGTAGACCTCGCAGTCAACTCGGGCAACCCCATCACCAATGCCTGGACCCTCTACCAGATCGATGTGGCCGACGCCAACGCCGCTGGCTGCCCCTGCCTGCCAGACTTCACGATTCTGGGCGTTGATCGCTCGAACGTCTACCTGCTGCCCAACGAGTTCCAGAATTTCGGCGCTCTGGGCTTCAACGGCTCGCAGATCTACGTGCTGGCGAAGTCGCAGTTGATCGCGGGCGTCGCGTCGCCCAACGTCATCCACTTCAGCAACCTCAACCTCGCGGGTGTCACACCCTACCACCTCCAGCCAGCAGTGGAGCATGAGTCCGCTTCGGCTGAATACTTCATGAACTCGCTGGACCCCAACAACACCTTCGACAACCGTCTGGGTGTCTGGGCGATGACGAATCGTGACAACGTCGCGCAAGGCGTCATCCCGACGTTGACCGCGACAGTCGTCTCCAGCGAAGCGTATGCGATGCCGCCGAACGCGACGACACCTCCGGGGTTCAATCCAGGATTCGACGAGCCGACGACTGGCATCGTGACCAATGACTTCGACGCGCTGCAAGAGGTGCAATACATCAACGGCAAGCTCTACGGCGCGCTCGATACCTCGGTGAACATCCCTGGTGACGCCAACGCCCGCAGCGGCATCGCCTGGTTTATCGTCAATCCAGCCGTCTCTGGCGGCGTCATCAGCGCGAAGACCAAGGTCGCGCAGCAGGGCTATCTGGCTGCACAGGGCCTCTACCTGCTCTACCCGCATATCGAGGCCAGCTCGAGCGGCACCGTGGCGGTGGTCTACTCGTTTGGTGGCCCCGGCACCTACCTGAGCGCGGCCTACTCGACCTTGAAGCGCGGCGCGTTTGGGCCGATTCAGACGGCGGCCGCCGGGGTTGAGCCAGACAACGGCTTCACCATGACGGCGACGTTTGGCGGCGTTGGCCGCTGGGGCGACTACTCGGCTGGTCAAATCGATCCGAGCGGATCGGGCATCTGGTTCGCCACGCAGTACATCGGCGGCGCTGGCGACATCTACGCCAACTGGTCGGATCGCCTGTTCGAGATCGCTGGCTAGGCTGGCCGTCTCATCTGCGCGCGGCCTCTGCTCTGCGCTGCGATGTCATGCCGCAGCCTCAGCGGAGCGCCGCGCGCAAACAGCCCCCACTGGCCGCCGACAAGGGTGGTTGGCCGGTGGGGGCTGCGCGTGCGCACATGGCGCGGATGGAACTATTGGGCCAGCAGAGCGTCTCACAGTGTAGAATTTGTCGGGTGGGGCAGCCACAGACACGCACGCCCGTTCGCACATCGCGGGAGGCGCATGAGCCATGCAACAATCGCCATTTGCTCGACCGAGGAAGCTCTTCCGTCCGCTGCTGGGGCTGACGTTGCTCGGCGCCTGCCTCATGTTTGCGGCATGCGGAGTCACCGTGAGAAACGCAGCATTGTCGCAGCCGTCCATCTCAGCCACCCCCGGCGAGCCGCCGACGCGCAGCCCGATTCCGCCGGTCATCGTTCCCACCATCACGCCCGCGCCGAGCGCGCCGACCGCGACGACCGTCCCCAGCGCGCCGACGAACGGCTCGATGGTCATCCTGACGCCAAAGAGCGGTGATGTAACGACCGTGGTGAAGGTCGGGCAGATCGTGCAGGCGCAGTTGCCCAACAATCGCAACTGGGTCTTTTTCAATCAGACGGTCGCACTGCTGGCGCCCATCACGCCGAGCGGCGTTCACACCAGCGCTGGCGTGTACCTGTGGACCTTCCGCGCGCAGGCGTCGGGAACCACAACGCTGCACTTCACCGGCACGACGCCCTGCCAGGCGCATCTCGCCTGCACACCGCTCGCCTTCACCATGAACTTCGCCCTGAATGTCACCGACTGAGGCGACTGCCAGTGGGCGGGCTATAGCTCCAGCAGGCGCTCCAGCGCGGCGCTGTTCTTCTGCGGGCCGATCACCGCGAGCCGGAGCGCGTCGCTGGTGAAGAGGTCGCGGGCCAGCGCATGCGTCTGCTCGACGGTCACGGCGTCCACGCGCGCCATGACCTCGTCCAGCTCCAGCGGCTCGCCCGTGATGATCTCCTGGCCGCCCATCCATGCGGCCACGCTATAGGTGTCTTCCAGCCGCAGCGCCATGCGCCCCTTGGTGTACTCCTTCACGCGCGCCAGTTCTTCGGCGCGCAGCGGCTCATCGCGCAGCTTGCGTAGCTCGCCCAGCGCCGCGCGGATGGTGGCCTCGGCGCGCTTTGGCTCGACCCCCGCCGAGACGGTGAAGGAACCAGTGTCGTGGTAGTAGGATGGCGCGGAGCCGATGTCATAGGCAAGCCCCAGCCGCTCGCGTATCTCGACGAAGAGACGCGAACTCATGCCGTCGCCCAGCGCCGCGTTGAGCAGCGTCATCGCGTAGTGACGCGGGTCGCCGTGCGCGATGCCCGGCGTCAGCAGGCAGAGATTGGTCTGCTCGGTGGGGCGTGTCTCCAGCCGCACGCGCTCGGCGATGGGCGGGATCGGGCTGGGAGTCCAGCGTGGCGCAACGGCGCTGGGCCAGTCGCCCAGCAGGTTCGTCAGCGCCTCCAGCGCCTGCTCGTGGCTGATATCACCTGCGATGCTGACGACCAGATTCGAGGGCGTGTAGTGGCGCGCCTTGTAGTCGAGCAGCGTCTCGCGGCTCAGCGCGCTCACGGTTTCGCGTGTGCCAGCCACTTCGCGCCCCAGCGACTGTCCCGGCCACATCGTCTCGTCGGCCAGCACGTTCACCCAGTCCGCCGGGCTATCGCGATACATGCTCAGCTCTTCGATGATGACGCCGCGCTCCTTCTCGATCTCCTCGGCCTGCATCAGTGGGCGGCGAATCATATCGGTGATGAGGCGCATCGCCAGCTCGAAATGCTGACTGGCGACTTTGGCGGAGTAGACCGTCACTTCCTTCTCGGTCGCGGCATCTAGCTCACCACCCACCCCCTCGATGGCCTCAGAGATCGTCTGCGCATTGGGAAAATGCTCCGAGCCTTTGAAGAGCATGTGCTCGATGAAGTGTGAGGCGCCGGAGATTTCGTCAGGCTCGTAGCGCGCTCCCACGCCAAAATAGCAGGCGATGCTGACCGACCGAACGTGGCTCATCTGTGAGGTGAACACACGAATGCCATTGGGGAGGGTGACGCGCTGATACATGCCTTCTTCTCTCTGCCAGTCGCTTGGCTCTGCGCGAGCCGCACACATTGCCAGACATTATCGCATATCGCGACTGACGACCTCCGGCGGACGCTGGCGGTTGAAACCGCGCCTGGAGGGCCTGGCGGCGACCGCAGTCGCCGGTAGGCGTAGTTTCAACCGCCTGCCGCCTTGCTAGACCCGATGGCATACAGGATGTGGCGCGCACAGCCGACCTATGGTACGCTACACCAGTGGAGAGTGGCGCATGGCTGATTCTTTCTGGCCTGACGCCGCAGCCTCCGCGCAAAATAGCGCAGTTCAACACAGGATATACAGCGTTCATGAGCATGACGAATAGCCGCCTCAGGCGCGGCGATCCATCTCCTGCTGGCGGCGCCGCGGTGAGCGCCAGTGGCGCCGCTGCTGGCGACGCCGCAATCATCGTCGAGAATGTGATCAAAGCCTACGGCTCAACTGCGGCGGTCAGCGGTCTCTCCTTCACTGTGAAGCCGGGTGAAATCTTCGCGCTGCTGGGGCCAAATGGCGCTGGCAAGACCACCACCGTCGAGATTCTGGAGGGCTATCGCGTTGCCGATAGTGGCTCCGCGCGCGTGCTGGGGCTGGACCCCCGCCGCGACGGCGCGCGCCTCCGCCCACAGATCGGCGTCATGCTCCAGCAGGATGGCCTCTACCCTACGTTGCGGGCGCACGAGATTCTCAGGCTCTACACCAGTTTCTACGCCGACCCGGAAGACCCACAGCAACTGATGGAGCAGGTCGGCCTGGCCAGCGTGGCGGGCACGCGCTTTCGCCAGCTCTCCGGTGGCCAGAAGCGACGCCTCGCGCTCGCCGTCGCGATTGTCGGCAAGCCACGTCTGCTGTTTCTGGATGAGCCGACGACTGGCATGGATCCGCAGGCCCGCCGCGCGACCTGGGACATCATTCAGCAGCAGCAGGCGCGTGGCGTCACTATTCTGCTGACGACGCATTTCATGGATGAGGCTGAGCGGCTGGCCGACCGCATCGCCATCATCGATGGCGGCAAGTTGATCGCGCTCGATACGCCTGTCGGGCTGACCACGAGCCAATCCACTACGGGCGCCGAGGTTCACTTCCGTGCGCAGCCCGGGCTGGATATGGCGCCGTTGCGGCGGCTGGGCGCTGTGCGTGCGGCGCGCGAAGAGTCGCCCGGAGTCTATGCGCTGGATACCGGCGAGCCGCGCGAGTTGCTCGTGCAGCTCACGACGCTGCTGCGGGATATGGGTGTGGATGTGAGTGAACTGCGTGTCGGTGGTTCGACGCTGGAGGATGTCTTTATTCGCCTGACGGGCAAGGAGATACGCGAGTGAGCGCTCACATGTCCCCCGCGACGACCGCGCAGCCAGTGGCGGCGCCCTTCTGGACCGCAGTGCTGGCGCAGACCCGCGCCGAGCTTACGATGACGCTGCGGCGCGGCGAGAGTCTGCTGATTACGATCATCATCCCGGTCATGCTGCTGATCTTCTTCTCGTCGCTCAAGATCGGCGGCGTCGGCATCAATTTTCTCGTCGCGGGCGTCATGGCGCTGGCGCTGATGTCCACCGGGCTGGTGAGCCTCAGCATCGCCACCGCCTATGAGCGCTACTACGGCGTGCTCAAGCGCCTGGGCGCCTCGCCGCTCTCGCGCACAGGGCTGATTGTGGCGAAGACGCTCTCGGTGCTGGCCCTCGAAATCGTGCAGATCGTGCTGCTGGCGCTGCTGGCGTTCGTCTTCTTCGACTGGCGCCCCACTGGCTCGATCTTGCTGTTTGTCGTCGCCTTCCTGCTGGGCACAGCGACGTTTTGCGGGCTGGGCATGCTGATGGCGGGCGCGTTGCGCGCAGAGGCGACGCTGGCCGGGGCGAATGGCCTCTACCTGCTGTTTGTGCTGATCGGCGGCACAGTGCTGCCAATCAGCGCGCTGCCAGCGTTCTTGCAGCCCATCGCCTATGCGCTGCCCGCCGCCGCGCTCTCAGACGCGATCTACGGCGCGACCACCACAGGCGCTTTTCACGCCTGGAGCCTGATCTCGCTCGTCGTGTGGGGAATCATCTTCTTCGGCGCGGCAGCCTTCACCTTCAAGTGGGAGTAGCTGGCTGGCGGTTGAAACCGCGCCTGGATGGCCTGCGGGCCGCGAAGTCCGCCGACGCGGACTGGGACCGAGTGGTGGCGTTGCGTACACGCACGCGCAGCTCGAATTATTCACAGGCCCTGGCGTAGACACCGTGCGCGTTGACACTGGCCGGGGTTCCGCTGTACGCTCTGCTTGCCAGCCATTCGGCTGGGCGGGGACGTTTGCCAGGAGGCAAGCGACCTGACATGAGGATGATCCTGGCGCTCAGGCAAGGTTTGCCACGGCGATCAGGCTGGCGCGGAGGATGCCCATGAAGCGCAATCTGCTGATCGTCGGCAGGCTCTCCTTCGGCCTGCTAACACTGATAGCCATCGGTGTGCAACTGAGCGTTCACATTGGGCACGGGTTCAACGTCGTCAACTTCTTCAGCTACTTCACCAACCTGTCAAACATCTTCGCCTCCATCGTGTTCGTTCTCGGCGCAATCTATCTCATGCAGCGCCGCGAGCCAACCGCGACCGATGACCTCATTCGCGGGGCGTCGGTCGTCGCTATGGCGATTGTCGGCATCGTGTTCAGCATTTTGCTGCGGAGCGACGACCTCGGCTCGCTCTTGCCGTGGGTGAATACCATCGTCCACTACATCATGCCTGTGGTCGTCGTCGCCGACTGGCTCTATCAGCCGCCGCAGTCAAAGCTGAGCGTGCGGCAGCTAGGATATTGGCTGATCTATCCCCTGCTGTACCTGCTCTACTCGCTCATTCGCGGCGCTATCGTCGGCTTCTATCCCTACCCGTTCTTGAATCCCGCCAGCGCTGTCACAGGGGGCGGCTACGGCGGCGTGGCGCTGTATTGTGTGGCGATTTTCGCCGCGTTCCTGCTCGTTGGCTGGGCGCTCATCGCTCTGGCAAACACACTCAACCGCGCTGCGACGCCAACGGGCGCCTGATAGCGCATGCAGATCGCCGGGTACTTCCTGCCTGGCTCTGCGTCAGAAATCACCCCGAAGGCGCAGCGGCGCAGGTGTTACCGGTCGCTTGTCGCCAAGCCGGGAAAATTGGTGATGCATGGCGTCCGCGCCTGCAATACCTAGCCGCCGTTGTCCAGTCCCTGGACGACGCGCAGCAGTTCCTGGCTCTCCTGCAACCATGTCTGCGGACTCGTGGCGCGCTTCAGATAGCGAATCCTGCCGTTGCGGTCAACCACAACAGACGCCGTGCGCTGAATGAGCAGGTACACCCGCTCGAGATCGAAACGGTGATACACCTCATGCGCGGGGTCGGCCAGGATCGGAAATGGGACGCTGAGCGCGGCGCCATAGCGGGTAGCTCGCTCGACTGTATCGCCCAAAATAACGAGCGTCTCGGCGCCAGCGGCCTGAAGCTGCGGATAAAGTCGCCCCAACTGGGAGACATGAGCACGGCACTGCATTCACTGGTAGGCGCGGACGAAGAAAAGCACAACATGCTTGCTACCGCGATATTCGCTCAGGACAATCTCGCGCCCGTCGCTGGCGGGCAAGCGAAACTCTGGCGCAAGATCGCCAACGGCTAACTCGCTAGGGCGCTCAGGGTCCATCGTGCTCCTCCTACTGATCAAACCGACGCGACGTGCTCTTGATTTACGATAACACAACCCGCCGGAACAGCGCACAACCGCCTTGTTGAGCGTTATACTCTAGAGGTGGGTCGTTGACCGAGCGAGTGAGCGAGTATGTGAGGAGTGATGCGCGTATGCGTCGGCGTTGGCAGGTCGGGCTGGTAGTCGCCGCTGTGGTGGCGCTGGTGGGGGTTGGCGTCTTCGCCAACGGCGAAGGGCTGCGCGCCACCTATTGGACTGCGCGCGCAGCCAACTGTGGCTCGCTCGCGCTCAATCAGCAGACGCTGGTCACCTCGACCACCGATGCGCGCCGCGCCACGACCTGCTATGCGCAGGCGGCGGCGCACTGTCAGCCGGCGGTGCTGGTGGTGAATGCGGTCACCCCTGAGCTCAACGCGACGTACAGCTTCCTCATCGAGCCGCCGCTGGGGCAGACAGGCGGCTGTGAGCTTGCGATCAACGCCGATGTGAGCGACGCCAGCGGCGAGAGTACGGGGGTGATACCGTGTCAAGGAATCACCCAGACGGCGACCGCGCTGAAGTTCACGGCGTGCGGCAGCCTGGGCAATGTGACGCTCCCCACCGTCCACGCGGGCGCCTCTACCCTCTGAGACGCGGCCTGGGATGACCGACCGATTGGCCACGCCACCTGTGCGCTTGAGACGCATTCTCCACCACTGGCGTCCAGGCGAGATCGCCGATTACGCGCTGTTGGCGCCTGAGCGCAGCGGGCGGCGCGTTGATCTTGCCGAGCGATCGTTCTTGCGCAGGCCTTCGATCTCTGGCCGATCATAGTTCGGGATCAGCGCCTGATACGGCTCCGTCATCAACGGCGAGGTAATCATAAAGTCGGCTGAGGCGCGGTTGCAGGCAACCGGCGTATTCCACACGACAGCAATGCGCAGCAGAGCGCGCACGTCGGGATCGTGCGGCTGGGTCTGAAGCGGATCCCAGAAGAAGATCAGCAGATCGAGTTCTCGCTGGGCGATCTTGGCGCCGAGTTGCTGGTCGCCTCCCAGCGGACCACTCTGCAGCTTCTGGATACTCACACCTAGCTCTTGCTCGAGCAGCGCGCCAGTCGTTCCCGTTGCGTGGAGTTCATGCTGAATCAGGAATGTGCGGTTAAAGCGCGCCCACTCCAGCAGGTCTTGCTTTTTATGGTCGTGCGCAACCAGCGCGATACGTTTCTGAAGGCCCACAGTGTTCCCTTTCCGGGTGATTCGCGCGTTCTTGGCGCATGAGGGCCTCGTTGACCAAAGAAATGCCCGCTAGACCATAACGCTATGATCCGACGGGCGACAATGTCCTGTGAGGAGAGGCGTCATGCTCTTGAGCCGCGCCTCTCACCGCCTAGAAGTATACCACACGCGGCGTGCGCCGCTGGGCATGCATGCTCGCTGACGGTTCCATCACAAACCGGGAGTCAGATGGCGCCGGGGTCGCTGGCGGTTGAAACCACGCCTGCGCGGGTCCACAAGAGGAATCCCGCTCCTGGACCCACGCAGGTGGGTCTTGTGGCGACCGCAGTCGCCTTGAGGCGCGGTTTCAACCGCCAGCCCGCAGGCTCACAGGCTGCCCGCCGCTCGCCCTGCGCCAGCGCGCATCACCGCGTGGTGGATGTCGCGGCGGCGCCGATTGACGACTACGCGAAAATGATGGCTACGGATGAGCCTCCGGCTGCTATAATGGGCGCTGAGCCTACGAGCGCCGTCGTGGCGACGCGCACTGTGTGGCGCTCGATGGGCCAGCCGACGAGTAACAGCGAGTGATGAGATGCGCTCGCATGGCGAACGCATGGGGGAGACGTGTGGAGAAGTCCATCTTGTTTCGCTGGATCAATCTGCTGTTGCTGGGTATCCCTGTGGTGCTGCTGCGCGAGCGGCTGGGCCTCGAAGAGGGGCCGCTGATCGCAATTCTGGCGGCGCTCAGTCTCATCCCGCTCTCGGGCTTCCTCGAGAGCGCGGTTGAAGAACTCGAAGAGTTGCTCGGCGAGTTCCTGGGCGGCTTCCTCCACATGACCTTCGGCAATGTCGCGGAGCTAGCTATCGCGCTCTCGCTGCTGTTGCAGCAGGCGCCAGGTGAAACGAGCGGCTCACAGATCGTGCTGGGGTCTATCGCTGGCGTCATCATCCGCAACTCGCTGCTTGGCCTGGGAGTCGCCACGATCTTCGGCGCGCTGAAGAACGGGCGCATGGCCTTCAACGCCGACCGCGCCGGGCAATATTCCACTATTTTCGCGCTGGCGGTCATCGGCCTCTGCCTGCCGACCCTGGCGTCGTACCTCGCCCAGGCGAATAGCCCCGGCGCAGGTGCGGCGCTGCCCAATATGCTCGTCTTCCAGCACTACTCGTTGAGTTTCCTCGTCGCGCTGGTGTTGCTGGGCAGCTACCTTGCCTACACACTCTTCGCGATCTTCCGCGTGCGTGACGGCGTAGACCTCGTGGAGCAGAGCATCCAGCGGCGGCTGGAGCGCGTGAAGCAGCGCGAAGCCAAGCGTACTAATGGGCGCCCGCAGCCGCCCGTGGCTGTGGTGGCTGGCGCGGCTGGCGCGGCGAGCATGAGCGGCGTTGACGACGACCTCGGTCTGCTGGGCGTCAACCTGGTGGACCCGGCGCCGGGCGTGCAGGCGCTATTCAGTGAGGAACGCAATCAGGCCGCCTATGAACTGGCGCAGCGTGCCGAGAGCGCCACCCCGCAGCGGACCGCGAAGGCGCAGTACGCCGCGATCAAGCGGCAGGAGCGACGTGCGCGCGCCGAGCGACGGGGCGAGGGGCAGATTGAGGGCAAAGAGGGCGCTGAGGGCGCTGAGAAAGAGGGCGCGCTTGCGCTGCATCCCGTTGTGCGCGGGCTGATCGCCGTGCTGACGCTTGGGGTAGCGGCGCTGGGCGTGGTCTACATGTCTGAGGGGTTCGCTGGCTCGGTCGAGTTGCTGGCGCGCCAGAACGAGCAGTTTGTCAATCCATTCTTCGTTGGCCTGATCGTCATTCCTGTCGTCGGCGGCCTGGTCGAGATGTACGGCACATCAGGCATGGCCAGGCGCAATCTGATGGAAGTGGTGATGGGCGTGACCGCAGGCGCGTCGATCCAGATGATTCTCGTCGTCGTGCCGATTCTGGTCATCGTCGGCCACTACACCAATCATCCGCTGCTGCTGATCTTTGCGCCGCTGGAGGTCATCATCTTCGGCGCGGCGACCTTCCTCTTCATGCTGCTGACCCGCGACGGCGAGTCCACCATCCTGGAGGGCATCCAACTCTGCTCGCTGTGGGCGCTGCTCGCGGCGACGGCGTACTTCCTGCCGCCACCATTCGCTGGCTGAGTGACGAGGGGCGCCGCTCAGCCACTGCGGTGGCTTGAGAAAAGGGATCGCAGGCGTGTGCGATACACGCCTGCGGCCGCATGTGCTTACGTTGCGCATATCCGGCTCATTAGGCTCGCCGTTTGCTTCGGCTTGCGGGAAGACCGCGAGACGATCAGAGCCGACTGTCAACTTGCGTGGCGCACTGCTGGAGTTGGGCCTGAGTGCCAGGTGGGTTAGCGGAGATCGGACTGTAGGTGAAACAGTCGAAGAAGAATGCTCCTTCGAGCACATAGAAGATATGGATAGTGTACGTCTGCCCGTCCGGTGTCCCCGTTGTTTCAAGGTATGCGGCTTGATCGCCTATGCCGTCTACCGTCGTGAATGCATTCACCGTCAAGTCAGGTAGACCGGCGGCCTGCGCCAGCGCGGCGGTGATATCGCTCTGGGGAATAGGAACCGGCCCTTTCCACTCCTCGAAGTAGATGATGAGCACGAAGTTGGTCTTCGAGGCTTCGTAGTTGCACGAGCCACCGGTGTCACTGCTACCCACGGCAATCGTGGTAGCCGGGATAGCGGGCTGCATCATGCTGTTGGCCTCGTCCACCGTCATCACCTGCTGGCAATACGCCTGCGTGATCTGTGGGACGCCAGTCGGCTTGGGTTTCGCCGTCGCAGTGGCCGGCGCCGAGGTTGCAGCAGGTGTGTTGGTAGTACTCGCTGCCGTGCCCGTCCCGGCGCATGCGGCCAGCAAAAGCATACAGGCGAGCAGAAGCCCTGCGCGCGTTCGATACAGTTGATACTGGCGCCACATCAATCGTTCTCCTCCTGCCCATCTCTGGTAGGGCAGTGTCTCATCCTCACCCACTCGGTTGGCTCTCCAGGGCTGGTCGATGCCAGCCACTGGTTTCGCGAGCGTGCGAGTCACGTCAGCGATGGTTTCGCCCGGAACACGAACCAGCAGAGCGCGCACAATCGTCGCGTCCGGTCCACCGGATACACTGTGCGCCGCGAGTTCCTGTCGGCGACCGATTTTCCTCGTACCCACCGTACATAAAAAGACAGCCGCCCGCTAGAGAAAAACCCACGGATTTACCGGCAGATTTGCACGGATGCGTGTGGCCAGCAGGGCTTACGTCGGTCGCACGTGGTCCGTAGCGGTGTGTGCGAGCGAAGGTGGGAGGTATGCGGAGAGCCGCGCTTGCGCGGGCGTGTATACTGCGGACAAGCCGGGCGAGCGTTGACGGTATCCCGGCGCCTGTAGTGAGGAGGCCCGCCCCATGCGCGAGCCAGGGCTGGCGACGGCGCCGTCGCCCGTGATGCGCGCCCCCGCGCGCTCAGACACGCTCCCCGTCGTCATTCTGAATCCCGCCAGCAACGGCGGGCGCGCCGCGAAGCTGCGGCGGATCATCGAGCGCGCGCTGCTGGGTGGGCGCGGCGAGCTGACGCTGACCCAGGCCAGAGGTGACGCCACGCGGCTGGCATCTGAGGCGGCGCAGGCAGGACGCCCGGTCGTCGTGGTCGGCGGCGATGGCGCGATTCACGAGGCGGCGGGCGGCGTGGTCGCGGCGGGCGCCACGGTTCCTTTCGGCGTCGTTCCCGCTGGCAGTGGCAATGACTTTGCGCTGCGTGTGGCTCGCGCCCCGCGCGACATCACCCATGCGCTCGATCTCGCGCTCTCGGCGCCGACCGAGCCGGTGGATGTGGGCATGGTCAACGGCGGCTATTTCGTCAACGCGCTCGGTGTCGGCATCGATGCGAATGTCGCCGCCAGAGCCGAGCGATTCAAACGCCTTGGACTCTCAGGCCAGCCGCTCTACATGACCTCGGCGCTGACCGAATTGCTGCTGCATTACGACGCCTGCCCCACGCTCACGCTTCAATATGATGGCCTCGCGCCTGTGCATCAGGTCTTTGCGCTGGTCGCCATGAGCCTTGGGCCAACCTATGGCGGCGGCTTCAAGATCAATCCCGGCGCCGACCCACAGGATGGACTGTTCGACATGTGCATACTCGCGAAGCCGCCGCTGTTGCGTGCGCTCCGTCTGCTGCCCGCAGTGGAGCGCGGTGAGCATATCGGCCAGCCAGAGACGCGCATCGTCCGCTGTCGGCGCGTCACGCTGGAGGCTGACCACCCCATCAACGCCCAACTGGACGGCGAACTGATGCAGGCGGCGCGCTTCGAGGTGAGTCTGCTGCCAGGGGCGCTGGCGCTGCGGCGTGGCCCTGCGCCCACCGCCCGGTAGCCGTTTCATGCCAGCCCGGATGGAATAGACAGGCAGAGACATGTGGGGCGACTGCGAGCATGTGCTAGACTGCCATGTCGCTCGCGCAGGCTGGTCTGCGGGTGATAGCGCATGAAGGAGGAGCTTGTGTCGGCGTCTGATGATGGGCAGGCTGCGGCTGCGTCGAATGAGGCGCAGCCGATGATGGATCTGTCACGCAAGGCTGAGCAGCTGCGCGAGCGACTGCGCGAGGCCGATTACACCTACTATGTGCTCGACAACCCGACCATCTCCGACGCCGACTACGATGGACTGATGCGCGCCCTGCGCGCCCTCGAAGAGGCGCATCCTGAGGTTATGGCGCCCGACTCGCCCACCCAGCGCGTCGCGGGCGAGCCAGCGGCGGGCTTCACGAAGTATCGCCACCACACGCCGATGCTCAGCCTGGCCAATGTCCGCACGCCGGAGGAGCTTGCCGCCTGGCGTGACCGCGCGCAGCACATCCTGCCTGAGGCGGTCTTTCGCTACGTCGGCGAGCCAAAGATCGATGGTCTGAGCATGAATCTGGTCTATCGCGATGGCGTGCTGCGGGTGGGCGCGACTCGCGGTAATGGCGAGGTGGGCGAGAACGTCACCCGCAATGTGCGCACCGTGCGCGACATCCCCGCACGCCTGCGCCGCCAGGACGACGCGCCGATCCCCTCGCAGGTAGAGGTGCGCGGCGAGATCTACATGCTGCGCGCCGACTTCGAGGCGCTGAACGAGCGCCTGGCCGATGAAGCGCGTGCGGCTGAAACAGAGCCGAAGCTCTTCGCCAACGCGCGCAACTCGGCGGCTGGCTCGCTGCGCCAGAAGGACGCAGGTGTCTCGGCGCGGCGACCGCTCTCATTCCTCGCCTACCAGATCGCCTCCATCGAGGGCGCGCCTGAGCCGGAAGATCAGTGGGAGGCGCTGCGCTGGCTGCGCGCATGGGGCTTCCCGGTCAGCTCCATCGCCACGCGGCTCGCGACGCTGGAGGACGCGCAGCGATTCGCCGATGGCCTGAGCCAGACGCGCTTCGAGGTGCCCTATGATATCGATGGCGCCGTCATCAAGATCGACGCGCGCTGGCAGCAGCAGGAGCTTGGCGTCGTCGCGCGCGATCCGCGCTGGGGCATCGCCTACAAGTTTGCGCCCATCGAGGCGAATACGAAGCTGCTCGACATCGTCGTGACGGTGGGCCGCACCGGGGCGCTGATTCCCAATGCGCGCCTGGCGCCCGTTCAGATCGGCGGTGTGACCGTCTCGAATGCGACGCTCTTCAACGCCGACGAGGTGGCGCGCAAAGACCTGCGCATCGGCGATACCGTCGTGGTGCAACGCCACGGCGATGTCATCCCCGGCGTCGTGAAGGCGCTGGTCGAGCTACGCGACGGCTCCGAGCAGGTCTGGGCCTTCCCCACGGAGTGCCCGATATGCCATACGCCCGTCGTGCGCAATGAGGATGAGAAAGTCACCTACTGTCCAAACCTGGCCTGCCCGGGCAGGCGGCTGGAGGGACTGCAACACTTCGTCAGCCGGGGCGCGCTGGACATTCAGGGCATGGGGGAGATGATCGTGCTGCGGCTGGTGACGGCTGGGCTGGTGCGCGATCCCGCCGACATCTACGCGCTGACGCTCGACAACCTGCTCCAGCTTCCCGGCTTCCAGGCGAAGAGCGCGGCGAACCTGCTCACGGCCATCGAGGCCAGCAAAGCCCAGCCCTTCGCGCGTGTGCTGTTTGGCCTGGGCATTCGCTATGTCGGCGAGAAGGCCGCCGAGACGCTTGCCAACGACTTTCGCGCTATCGACGCGCTGCTCGATGCGACCGAGGAGCAGATCGCCGCGCTGCCAGGCATCGGCCCGCGCATCGCCCAGAGCGTCTTCCAGTGGATGCATGATGAGGAGAATCGCGCCCTGGTCGAGCGGTTGCGCGCGGCTGGCCTGACCTTCATCGCGCCGCCCGACAGCGCCCAGAGCGCCGATGGCCTGCCATTCTCTGGCGAGAGTTTTCTGCTGACTGGCTCGCTCGAACGGCTGACACGCGGCCAGGCTGAGGAGGCGATTCGCGCGCTGGGTGGCAAGGTGGCGCCAGCGGTGACGAAGGCGCTCAGCCACCTGATCGTTGGCGCGGCGCCAGGCAGCAAGCTCGCAAAAGCCGAGAAACTGGCTGTGCCAGTTCACGATGAGGCATGGCTCGTGGCGCGACTGGAGGCCAACAACGCGATGCCTGACGAGCGCCGCCGCACCCGCTAGCAGCGGGCGCGCCCTAACTCCCCTCGCCTCGTGGGAGAAGGGCTGGGGGTGAGGGAGGGTGGCCAGCCGACCGGCGATGAGTTTGCGCGTTGCTCGCTGCCTGTCTGGCGCCTCCCTTGCATCGTGTGAGACGCTAGGAGCAGGAGCGCTGGCGCCGCAGCGAGCGGTTTGCGTTTATTCACCGCTGCTCAGTGGAAACCCTTGCGCTCGCGATACTGTTGCTGGCCTCTGCGCGCCTTTTCGCGCGCTCGCCGCCGCAGTGGATGCCCTCATGAGAGGAACGGCGTCAATGGATTCGTTTGATTCTTCCAGCTCCCTCGATTCCTCCGATTCCCTCGAACACGATGGCGCCGCAGCGCAGACTGCTGTCGCCGAGCCAGCCCCACTGACGCTGTGGCGTCAACTCTCGCTGAGCGCGCTGTGGCTGGGAGTCAACGCCATCTCCGCCGCGCTGCTGCCGATCGTGCTGCCGATCCAGATTCTGCTGTTCGTCACGCCGGGCGTGGTGGGCAATGCGCAGCAGGCGGAGTTCCTCGGCTGGCTCTCTGCGCTGGGGGCCGTCGTCGCGCTGGTGGTTCCCCCGCTGGTGGGGGCGCTCTCCGACCGGACGACGCTGCGCTACGGTCGCCGACGCCCCTACATCGTCATCGGCGTGCTGATCTCGGTGGCGGGCGCGTGGGCGCTGGCGCGCGCCGATGATCTGAACACGCTGACCATCACGTTTCTCATCCTGCAGCTTGGCTTCAACGTCACCGTCGGCTCGTACCAGGGATTGCTGCCCGATCTGACGCCAGAGGGCCAGCGCGGCGCCGCGTCTGGGTATCTCGGCCTGATGACGATTCTGGGCAATGTCGGCAGCCTCGCGCTGGCAGGCGCGTTGCTCGCTGGCGTGACACTCGCCGACGTGACGACCCCCAGCGGGCGCGCCGAGATTATCACTGGCGCATCCATCTTCTACGGCGCCACGGCGCTCGTCATGGCGCTGACGACCATCATCACGCTGGTCTGGACCCCCGAAACGCCGCTGAGCGTCGTCGAGGCGGCGGCGCTGCGCCCACAGCCGCGCGGCGCGAACCGCATGGAGCGTGGGTTACAGTCGCTGCGCACGCTCTGGCTGGAGCCGTGGAAGAGTCACAACTTTACCTGGGTATTCCTGACACGCGCGTTTGTGATGCTGGGACTGACGCTCTTTCTCACGTTCATCGAATACTACTTCGCCAATGTCGTGCATGTGACCAACTTTGTCAGCGCGACGGCGGTGGTGGCCGGGCTGGCGCTGGTGGGCGCCATCTTGAGCGCGCTGACACTCGGCATCCTCTCTGACCATATGAATCGGGCGCTGCTCGTGGGCATCTCGACTGCGCTGATGGCGCTGCCTGCGCTGGCGTTCGTCGTCGCGCCGGGCCGCATCCCGCTGTGGCCGCTGGGCATCGTATTCGGGCTGGGGTACGGCGCGTATACCAGCGTGGATTGGGCGCTGGCCGTGGATGCGCTGCCGGTGCAGGCGAACGCTGGCAAAGACCTGGGCATCTGGAGCGCCGCCTCGACACTGCCCGCCATCCTCGCGCCCGCGCTGGGCGGCGCCGTGATCGCGCTGGTGGATGCGGTTGACCATGAGACGGCGCTTGGCTATCAGGCGATCTTCGCGCTGGCGGCGGTCTGTCTGGCGCTGGGCGCGGTCTTCGTCTCCTTCATCCGCGATGAGCGGCCTGCGGTCGCACGGAGCGCAGGCGCAGACCCCGCGCGTCGCCAGCGTCTGCCAGGGCCAGGCTGGCGGCTGGCCTCAGGCTCGCGCAGTGGACGCCCGCGCGGCTTTCTGCGCTTCTGGCCGGTCTGGGAGCGCATCTACGAGGCGTTCCTGCCGGTGACGGCCATCCCGCATGCGCCGCATGGCCTGCTCGCCGTCCACCTGGGACGCTACCGTGGCCGACCGATCACCCTGCCCGATGGCGAGCGGATCGCGCGTGGCGCCCGCATCGCCGTGCTGCACTTCAACAATCGGCGCTTGAGCGAGGCCGCGCGCACAGTGGACGCCTGGCGTCTGCCCCGCATGGTCGCGGAGGACCTGGGCGCGCTGGCGGCCTGGGCGGAGGAGCCAGGCGGGCTGAAGCAGGCGCGCGCCATCATGGGGCTGACCTTGATTGGGCGGGCCGCGCCACGGCTGGGATTCACGGTGCGCGAGCGCCCGGTGACGCTCACCGCGCGGATGGATCGCTTCTTTATGGAAGGCCTGATGGCGATGTATAACCCCGACGGGGTGCGCCGACTGATGCGCGGCACGACCTTCGCCAGCTATCCCGTGGAGGTCTGGATGTCGCGCGGAGAGCTGCTGCGCCGCTATGGCTCGCCGAGGTAGGGGCGGCTGACGGCAGCCCTCACCCCCTGGCCCCCTCTCCCAGAGGGCGAGGGGGAACTCCGGCTCCCCTCGCCCTCTGGGAGAAGGGCTGGGGGTGAGGGTTCGCGCTCCGGCGAAATCACTCGGCCAGGTGGGCGAGGTAGCGCTGGGCGGAGCGCGTGACGGCGAGTTTGGCGTCGCCACTGACCTCGCCCCAGCCGTCGTAGAGGCGCGCGAAGGCCAACGGCTCGATCCCGGCGGCGATGCGACGGATGGCGCGCGGGCCAAGCGGTATGCTATTGGGGAAGCTGTACATGAACGTGACCCAGCGGGCGTCCGCTGCGACGGAGATGGTGTCGCCGGTGAAGAGCGCGCCCGCGCCCTCAGCGGCGGCGGGCCAGTGGAGAACGGCGCTGCCAGGAAAATGGCCGCCCAGCCGGATGACGCGCAGACCAGGCAGCGGCTCGACGCTCTCATCCGCGAAGTAGTGGATCACCGGGTCGGGACGCATCACCCACTCGCGGTTGTCGGCGTGGAGGTAGATGGGGACGCCGCCGAACGCATGGCTCCAATCCACCATCGTCGTGTAGAAGTGTGGATGGGAAATGGCGATGGCCGCCAGGCCGCCGCGTGCGCGAATCGCCGCGACGGTCGCATCGTCGAGGAAGGCCAGGCAGTCCCATAGCAGGTTGCCGCCCGGCGTCTGGAGCAGAAGCGCGCGCTGACCGATGCCCACGCGCGGCGTGGCGCCGATGCTCGTCACGCCGGGAATGAGGTCGCTCAGCGTGTTCGTGGTCGCGTCACGCAACTGCGCCAGCGTCGTCCAGCGCTGCCCCTGCGGGTTGACATACTGGCGGTCATCCTCGCAGATGACGCACCCCTCCGGCGGCGCCGCCTCGGCGGGATACTGTGTCCCGCAGGTGACGCACAGATACATCGCGTCGCTCATCAGCGCTGCTCCTTTCATGCCGCGCTGCGTCGTGGCGCCAACCCTCACCCCCTGGCCCCCTCTCCCACGAGGCGAGGGGGAACTCCGGCTCCCCTCGCCCTCTGGGAGAGGGGCTGGGGGTGAGGGCTGGCGCCACGACAACAACCACATCGGATTCGGTATCAACTCCCAGGTTGGACCTGCGAAGGCAGGTCTTGTGGCGGCCCGCAGGCCGCCTTGAGGCGCGGTTTTAACCGCCAGCCGGACTGGCGCGGTTTCAACCGCCAGCCGGACTACGCCTGTGGCCTGCTCTCAGCCGCCAGCCGCCGCAGCACCGTCAGCAGGATGCCGCCATCGCGGTAGTAGCGGATGTCAATCGGGCTATCGAGGCGCGCAATCGCCTGGAACTCGGTGGTCGAGCCGTCGTCGCTGGTGGCGCGCACGGTCACCTCCTGGCGCGGCTTCAGCGCACCATCGATTCCCAGGATGTCGTAGGTCTCGTGTCCCGTCAGGCCCAGGCTCTCGCGGCTCTCACCCGGTTGGAATTGCAGCGGCAGGATGCCCATGCCCACCAGATTGCTGCGATGGATGCGTTCATAGCTCTCCGCGATGGTGGCCCGGATGCCGAGCAGCAGCGGCCCCTTCGCCGCCCAGTCGCGCGAGCTGCCAGAGCCATACTCCTTGCCCGCCAGCGCGATCAACGGCGTCCCCTCACGCTGATAGCGCATCGAGGCGTCGAAGATCGTCATCTGCTCGCCATCGGGCAGGTGGGTGGTCCAGTAGCCCTCCTTGCCCGGCGCCAGCAGATTGCGCAGCCGGATATTCGCGAATGTGCCGCGCATCATCACCTCATGATTGCCACGACGCGCGCCATAGCTGTTGAAGTCGCGCTGCTGCACGCCATGCTCGATGAGATATTGACCCGCCGGGCTGCTGGCTGGGAATGAGCCAGCCGGCGAGATGTGATCCGTGGTGATCGAGTCGCCCACGGAGACCAGCGCCCGCGCGCCGCTGATGGCGCCGCGCGCCGCAGGTTCCGGCTGCACGCCCTCGAAGAATGGTGGCTTGCGCACATACGTCGAAGCGTCGTCCCAACTATAGAGGCCGTCGCCAGCCTCTGGCAGCGGCAGCGCGCGCCAGCGCTCATCGCCATCGAAGACATGCGCGTATTCGGCGTTGAAGACCTCCGGCTTGACGACACGCGCCAGCGTCTCCTGCACCTCGTTTGGCGAGGGCCAGATGTCGCGCAGATAGACTGGCTGGCCATTGGGGTCTTCGCCAAGTGGCTCGCTGGTCAGATCGAGGTTGACCGTGCCAGCCAGCGCATAGGCCACCACCAGCGGCGGCGAGGCGAGGTAGCTCGCGCGCACCTGCGGATGGATGCGCCCCTCGAAATTGCGGTTGCCGCTGAGCACCGCCGCCACGACGAGATCGTTCTCCGTGACCGCCTGGCCCACCGCTTCAGGCAAGGGGCCGCTATTGCCGATGCAGTTGTGAACCGCTACGGTCCCCGCGACAAAGGCGTGTATGGTGTCCACCGCCAGATCGAACACGGCGCGTTTGCCCGCTGGCCGCCGGTCCACGACCTGTAGCGCGAAGGTGGGCAGCGTCAGCGCCTCCTTCTCGACACAGTAGCGCTTGGCGCCTGGCGTCTCGGCGCGCGTCTGGAGCGGCGCAAACCAGTCGCGTATGCCAAGCTGCCGCAACAGCTCGACGGGTGAGTGGAAATCGCAACTGTCGCGGTGCAGCGGCTGGAACGTGCGCGCCGTCGCCTGTGGCAGCCGCGAGAAGCGGTCGTGACCTTCGAGCAGCGAGTAGTGCGGGGCGATGACTGCGCCGCGCTGCGTCAACTCCGCCGCCGCCAGTTGGCGCACGCTGGAGAACGACAACTCGATGCGCTGCTCGTGCAGTTCTTCCAGGCGATCCGACATCCACAGACGATTCTGGTTGATGTTGTCGATTGTGCGCCAGTACACCGCTGCGGCGCTGGCGCGCATCGCCTTATCAACACAGTAGCGGAAGCCGACGCGCTCGACGAATGACAGACCATCGGGGAGTTCGAGGCGTACCTCTCTGCGCGGCAGGCCATCCTGAGCGGCTGGATACGTGGAGGCTGAGCGGCGCGTCGGATAGTCGTAGACCGCTGCGCCCGCCATATCCACGCCACATCGCGCCAGCAGGTGGCTCACGTCGGCCATGACGCGCTTGAGCGCCTCGACGTGCTCTGGCAGCGCGCTCTGGGAGTAGGCTGGATGTTCGAAGGTCGCATCCTCGTCGCCCTTCCCCCAACGATGAAGGGTTGGCGCGTGTCCATCCGCTCCGAAGAGGCCGCCCAGGAACTCGCGCACGACCGCTACCGGGCAGCGCTCGTCCAGCACAAAGGCTGGCAGCGCAGGCGCCTGCTGAATGCGCCGTCCGACGCGCACACCGGGCAGCGTGACGAGCGCATCCGTTAGCGCCTTTGGCAGCACGATGGTCCACTTGCGCTCGTCATACTGCGTTGCGGCTGGGCGGCGCCCCATGACGAGTTCGATGTCGTCGAGAACGACTTCACGATCCACTGCCTGGCCGACATGCATGCGATCCTGGCCCGCGACGCTGATCGAGCCGTCACTGAGCAGGTGGCCGAGCAGGCGCGCGAACGCCAGCGCACGCTGGCGTTCCTGCGGCGTCTCCAGCGTGAAGGTCAGCGCGCCAGCATGCAGCGCATAGCCTGCCTCGTCGGCGCCTGGCTCATCCAGCGGCGCCTCCAGGCCGACGACGACGCGATCCTCGCCCAGCTTCAGTTCATCGGCGCGCACCCATCGCCCATCGGCGCACAGAATCTTGTGGTCAGGTGTGCAGACCAGCGTGCGCCCATCTTGCAGGACGAGCGAGACACAGTCGCGCACGCCCTGATCCATCGCCTCCACCTGCGTGGCGATGCTGAGCCTGCCGTCAGCAGTTGGCCCGAAGAGTCGCGCCCCGCCCGCGCGTGGCATGCGCTCGATGCGCGTCGCAACGCCGCTGGCGAGCGCCACTGGTGTTCCCTCGGCGATGCAGGTGGTACAGCCGTAGCCGACGACGTTGAAGTGCAGCGCCTCCAGGAAGGGGATCAACCCGGCGGCTTCGAGGTAGTCGGTGACGGCGCGCGAGCCGGGGGCCAGGCTGGTCTTGACGGCGGGCGAGACGCGCAGGCCGCGCTCGACGGCATGCTTCGCCAGCAGCCCCGCGCCGATCATGACGGAGGGATTCGAGGTATTGGTGCAGCTCGTAATGGCGGCGATGGCCACCGAGCCATGCGTCAGCTCGACCTCCTCGTTCCCCAGCTTCACCGTCGCGACAGGCGCCTTGACGGCCACCGCCGCGCCGCCCTCGCTATCGGCGGCCTCGAAGCGATCCTTGAACGCGGTATGGAAGTTGTCGCGAACACCGCCGAGCGCCACGCGATCCTGCGGGCGACGTGGCCCTGCCATGCTCGGCTCGATGCTGGTGAGATCGAGTTCGAGCGACTCGCTGAACGCTGGTTTCGCCGTCTCATCGGTGCGGAAGAGGCCCTGCTCCTTCGTATAGCGCTCCACCAGGTCCACCAGATCGGCGTCGCGGCCCGTCAGGCGCAGGTAGCGCAGCGTCTCGGCGTCCACCGGGAAGAAGGTCGCCGTCGCGCCGAACTCCGGTGACATATTCGAGATGGTGGCGCGGTCGGCCAGGCCGAGCGTGCTGAGGCCCGCTCCGGAGAACTCGACGAAGCGCCCCACCACGCCATGCTTGCGCAACATCTGCGTGACCATCAGCACCAGATCAGTCGCCGTCGCGCCCTCGGGCAGCGCGCCCGACAGGTGGATGCCCAGCACCTCTGGCGTCAACAGGTAGACGGGCTGGCCCAGCAGCACCGCCTCGGCCTCGATGCCGCCGACGCCCCAGCCCAACACCCCCAGGCCGTTGATCATCGTCGTGTGCGAGTCGGTGCCGACCAGCGTATCGGGAAACGCCACGCCGTCGCGTGTCTGCACGACCTTCGCGAGATACTCCAGGTTGACCTGATGGACGATGCCCGTGCCCGGCGGCACGACGCTGAAGTCCTTGAACGCCTGCTGCGCCCAGCGGAGCAGCGCATAGCGTTCGCCGTTGCGCTCGTACTCGCGCGCGACATTCGCGCCAAAGGCGAGGTTGGTGCCGAAGGCGTCTACCTGCACCGAGTGATCGATCACCAGATCAGCCGGAACCAGTGGGTTGATGCCCGCCGGGTCGCCGCCAAGCTCTTTCACCGCGTCGCGCATCGCGGCGAGGTCCACCACGGCAGGCACGCCAGTGAAGTCTTGCAGGATGACGCGCGCAGGCAGGAAGGGCAACTCCTCCGGCGCGCCGGGAGCAGGCTGCGCGCCCGGACGCCACGTGGCCAGCGCCTGCACATCGGCCTCGCTCACCAGGTCTGGGTGCAGATCATGCTGACGCAGCGCGTTCTCGATCAGCACACGCAGGGTGAAGGGAAGCTGGTCGAGGGCGACGCCGAGCTTCCGCGCCAGGGTATCGAGCCGGTAGAGAGCGACCGAACCACTCTGCGTGGCCAGCGTCGCCCGCGCGCCATACGTGTCGCGCTGCGAGTGTGAGGATGACATGCGCAAGCTCCTTCGATGAGGTGAGATGAGATGAGACGCCAGCGAACCGAGATCACCATCGAGCGCCAGATCGCGCGAACTGGCGTGTTCAGCCACTTAGCGTGGCGTGGGTGGCCTGTCCATAGACAAAGTAGGTCGGCGTCGCGCGGATATCGGCCTGCCAGCCGAGCGGGGTCAGCGCCGCGCCCAGCCGCTCAGGGGTGTAGAACACCTTGACGATGCGATATTCGCGCCCGTCGTTGAGGCGGCGTGAGACGCCCGTGGCGTCAGCCCCTTCGAGCTGATGATCGCGCGCGGTGGAGGAGAGCGCAAAGCTCGAATCTACCAGGAAGGCGCGGCCATCGGGGGCCAGGCAGTCACCGACGAGCGACCAGAAGGCGGCGAAACGCTCTGGCGGCACATGCGAGAGCCAGAAGCTGAAGAAGACGAGGTCGTAGCGGCGCGTGGGGCGCCAGGCGAAGAGATCGGCGACCTGATACGTTACCCGGTCAGCCGCCGCGCCCAGCCGCTCGCGGTTGAGCGCCAGCGTCTCAGGCGCGGCATCCACTGCCGTCACCTGCGCGAAGCGCCCGGCGAGCCGTTGTGTCCAGAGGCCCGTGCCAGCGGCCAGCTCCAGCGCGGCGGCGTCTGGCCCGCTGGCGACCTCGGCCAGCGTGGCGTCGAGCGCGCGCGCGACCTCAGCCACCTCGGCATGCCAGCGCGCATTCTCCCCGGCGCCGTGGTCGTAGCGTCCCTGGCGCAGGAACCACTCATCATACTCATTGGCGCGCGCCCGGTAATAGTTGATCTGCTCTCGTAGCAGATCGTCATCGGAAGCCGTCATGGCTCACTCCTCTTGCGGCGGGTCCGCTGGCAAGCGGCGCCGCGCCGCGCCTGCCCTGCTCTTGAAGCAGTATAGCCCACGCGCTCAGTCTTGCGCTGGCGCGCCTGCGCGGCTGGCGCAGGGCTTATGAATTATCCGGCGGTTCCGCGCGATCGGTCGTGTCCTAGCCCCACGCAGGTGGGGCTTCGCGGCCGCCAGGCCCGTAGCTGCGGGTTCACCCGCCCGTGCCCCTGGCGCGCAGGATCTGCGGCACACGCAGGGCAGCGCAGGCAGTATAGCAAACGGACCATTCGATGGGGTGATGCGTCGTTATTAGGTTTTCTGATAGAGCCGGTAGAATTGTGTAGCGTTAGTTAGGACACTTGACAAACTAACGTCCGCATGCTACTTTATGCAACAGCGGAGGGCAACGGCCTATGACTCCATCAGACGCCAGAGTCCCGCCCAGCGCCCGCTGGCGCGACTCCCTAGTCCGACCGAACGTCGTGGGCCACCGCGCTTCGGACCTCCACGATATGCGCGAGGCGAACATTGCGCTCGTCTTGCGCCTGATCCGCCAGCATGGACCACTTGCCCGCGTCGCCATCGCCCGGCGGACGGGCCTCTCTCGAACGACGGTAAGTAGTATCGTTGACGGCCTTCTTGCCGAGGGGGTCGTCCGTGAAGGCGAAACGCTCAGCGCAGCTCCCAGTGGTGGTCGTCGGCCCACGCTCGTCCATTTCAACGAGTCAGCCGGCATCATCCTCGGGGTTGACTTCGGACGCACGCACTTTACCTTACTCGCCACGGATCTGCACGCGCATATTATCGCGCGCAAATCAGGCCCGTGTGATACTGATCTTGGCCCGAATGTCCTGCTCCAGCGGCTCATCAGCGAGATACGTCACCTCGTTAGCGAGCATTACCTCGACTGGGCGCGCGTCGTGGGCGTCGGAATAGGCATTCCAGGTCCTGTGGACGCCGCCCTCAACATGCTGGTCACGCCTCCGCGCATGGCTGGCTGGGACATGGTGGATGTCACCGGGATTCTTCGGGTTGCGCTCGGGGTTCCCGTCCTGCTCAACAACGACGCGAATCTTGGCGCGCTGGCGGAGGGCCGCTATGGTGAGGCGATCGGCGCCTCCAACTACATCTATGTGAAGGTAGGTACGGGCATCGGTTGTGGCCTGGTGATTGACGGCAAGATCTATCGGGGCAGCAGTGGCGTGGCTGGCGAGTTCGGCCACTTCACCATCGACAAAGATGGGCCGCTGTGTGCGTGTGGCAATCGAGGCTGTCTGGAGGCGGTCGCCGGGGCGCCTCAAATCGTGCGCATGGCGCTAGATGCGGGCTATGACCAGGGCGAGGTCACGACTCGTACGCCAGGCGACGATGAGGACCCAGAGGTTGACGTTGCGGATGTGATTCAGGCCGCATTGCGCGGCGATCTGGCTTGCCAGGCCGCCGTGGGCCAGGCGGCGGAGCTGATTGGCGTCGCGATGGCGGGCCTGGTGAATCTGGTCAATCCATCGGTGATCCTACTCTATGGCAGTGTGGCGCGGGCCAACGAGCTGTTGCTTGGCCCGATTCGCGAGGCCATCCGCGAGCGCAGTCTTCTGGCGGCCTCGCGAACTGTGCGGGTCCAGACGAGCGCGCTGGGCGACAGCGCAATCGCGCTGGGCGCGGCAACTATGGTGCTGGATGCCGTCTTCGGCCCTCCCGTCTATATCGGGCAGGTCGCTGGTGACGACGATGCGGCTGAAGCGCCCGCTGTCGGCGTGACCAGCGCAGTACGAGAGGCGAGTGATATCGAATGACACCTGAGCGTGGCGGACGCACGGGTGGCTTGCGCTGAGGGAGGTTGAGGCGTTTTGGCTCACCCTGGCTGTCACGGTCAGACAGCCATCGCATGAGGCATCATGCATCGAATCGCACATTCTTCTACCTAGTGAACTCGTAGTCGCCGGTCAGTCGCCGAAGACTGCCAGCTGTGAATACCTGACGTTTTCGGCGTAGTTAATGATGAGGACCGACGTCTGAAGATGCGCCACAGGTGGCGTATCGCACACCCGAACGAACGGAGACCGCACGATGAAGTTTTCCTCACTGACTCGTAGTCGCACAACCATCACTGCGCTGGTTGGCGCAGGCATGCTGGCCATGGCGCTCGCCGGCTGCACCTCAGGTGGCGCAAGCTCCACCGCTTCTGGCCCCTACAGCGCCGCGAAGGGCTGTGAGAAGGTTGGCGTGTTGCTTCCAGAGACCGCCTCGTCCGCTCGCTGGGAGGCCAATGACCACCCTGACCTGGTCGCCGCGATCAAGCAGTACATGCCGAACGCCTCAGCGCCAGACGTGACCAACGCGGAAGGCTCGGACACGACGCAGCTCGCTCAGGCAGAGGCCGACCTTGCCAAGGGCGACTGCATCCTGATCGTCGCGCCGCACGACAGCACGGCGGCGGCCCAGATCGTGGAGAAGGCGCTGGCGGTGCATGTGCCGGTCATCGCCTATGACCGCCTGATCCAGGACAAGAACACCGCCTACTATGTGTCGTTCGACAACGTGAAGGTTGGCGAGCTGCAGGGTTCGTACATCGCGACGAATTATCAGAGCTATGTGACGGCCAACGGCAACAACAACCTGGTGATGATTGACGGCGCGCAGACCGACAACAACGCCGTCCTCTTCAAGAAGGGCGCTCACAGCGCGCTCGATCCGCTGGTCAGCGGTGGCCAGCTCAAGAACGTCTACGAGACCTTCACGCCGAACTGGGACAACCCAACCGCTGAGACTGAGATGCAGGCGGCGCTGACCCAGACCGGAAACAAGGTCGCCATCGCCTATGTCGCCAATGACGGCATGGCTGGCACAGTCATCACGGCGCTGCAAAGCGCGCATTTGGCGGGCAAAGTGCTGGTCACTGGCCAGGACGCGACTCCCGCTGGCATCACGCAGATCCTGTTGGGCAACCAATCAATGACGGTCTACAAGGCCATCACGAAGGAAGCCAACGCCTCTGCGCAGCTCGCTGCCGCGTTGAGCGCTGGCACCAGCACTGCCTCGCTGACCAACGGGGCGACCACGGCCACTCAGGATGGCGGCGCGCTGCCGTCCATTCTGGAGACCCCGGTTGCGGTGGACAAGACCAATATCGCCACCACGGTGCTGGCCGACAATTTCGTCACCAAGGCGGAGATCTGCGTTGGTGTTCCGGCGGGCACTGACGGCATCTGCTGATCTGACGTACACTAACGGCACAGGCCGTTGATTTGGGAGGCGAGCTGTGTGGGCGCAGCGCACACTGCTGGCGCGCTGAACACCGCACAGCCCACGCCCTACGAGCGCGAGTCTGGAATGTTCCCAGGCTCGCGCTCACTTGCACGGCGCCATAGCCTGCTACATCTGCTGTACCTGTAGCCTGCGCGTGGAGGCGTCACGAGATGGAGGGTCTACCGATGGCGGATGTGGCGAATAGCTTGGCCAACGCGGCGCCGAGCGATCGCACGCCAGAGCTGGCGCTGAAGGGGATCAGCAAGGCATTTGGCGCGGTGCAGGCGCTCAAGGATGTGGATTTCGAGGTCTATACAGGTGAGGTGGTCGGCCTGGTCGGCGACAATGGCGCAGGCAAGTCTACGCTCGTCAAAACCATCGCCGGTGTGAACATGCCGGATACCGGGGAGATCTACCTGAGGGGGAAGCGCGCACATATCAATAGCCCAGTCGATGCGACGCGGCTCGGCATCGAGACGGTCTATCAGGACCTGGCGCTCTGCGACAACCTGGATGTTGTCAACAACCTCTTTCTGGGCCGCGAGGCGGTCACCATCCCCCTGGGACCACTCTCGCCGATGAACGAGCTGGAGATGGAGCGCCGCACCGTCGAAGTGCTGCGGCAGCTCGATGTAAAACTTCCCTCGGTGCGCTCGATTGTCGCCTCACTCTCCGGCGGCCAGCGGCAATCGATCGCCGTCGCCAAGACGATCTTGCGCAATGCGCGTGTGGTGCTGCTCGACGAGCCAACGGCTGCGCTCGGCGTAGCGCAGACCAAGCAGGTGCTGACGCTCATCAAGCGCTTGCGTGAGCAAGGGCTGGCGGTCGTCGTCATCTCGCATAACCTGGCTGATATCTTCGAGGTCGTTGACCGCGTTATCGTGATGCGACTGGGCCGACGAATAGCGACCTTTGATATTCACAACACCACGCCAGAGCAGGTCGTCGGCGCAATTACAGGCGCGGAGTTTGGCGATGTGGCCGAGAACGGCGACGCAAGTGATGTCGCGCAGACGGCATAGACGAGAGCGAGTGAGACAATGCGGAGCGATGTGACCAACGCCTCGGCCCCTGAGGCTGATGTCTCTCAGCAAGCCCCGTCAACGCCTCCCAGTGAGTCGTTTACGCAGGCCTTCAAGTCACGCCTGCGGCGTGGAGACGTGGGGATGCTCCCCGCGATCCTCATGCTCGTGGTGATCGTAGCAGTCTTTGAATACACCTCACATGGGGTATTCCTCTACCCCATCAACCTGAGCAACTTGCTCTTGCAGGAATCCTATGTCGCGGTCATCTCGCTGGCCGCTGTGATCGTGCTGCTGCTGGCCGAGATTGACCTGTCGCTGGCGGCGGTGGCCTACTTCTGTGGTGGGGTAATCACCATCCTCACCACCTTTCACCACTGGCCTACCGTGCTTGCGGTGCTGGCCACGTTGGCGACAGGTTGCATTGTCGGCCTCGTCAACGGAGTCTTCGTTGCGGTACTGCGCATCCCATCATTCATCGTGACGCTGGCCACTTTCCTGATTTGCAGTGGTCTACTGCTGCTCATCGAGTATCCCAATACCAGCATTCGCATGAATGATCCCTTCGTTCTGGGCATCATGTCAGGATACGTCACCTTCCCCTGGGATGTGCTATCCCCCATCCCCTTCATCGCCATCTATGCCGGCGCCCTGCTCTACCTGCGCGCGAAGCGAGCGAAGCTGGGCTTGCAGACAGAGCCGCTGTGGAGTATCTGGCTCAAGGTGGGCGTGATCGTGGCGCTGGCCGCTATCGGGCTATTCATCCTCGAAAATGCGCTCGGCGTGCCCTATAGCCTCTACCTTGTGCTCGGCATCACGCTGATCATGTGGCTCATCCTGAAGTTCAGCTCCTTTGGACGTCATATCTATGCGGTCGGCGGCAACCCGGAAGCCTCACGGCGCGCTGGTATTCGCGTTACCGGGATTCGCATCAGTGTGTTGGCGCTGGCTGGCATTTTGGCCGCCTGTGCAGGCATCTTGCTAACGGGCGAAACAGGCACCGCCCCAACCGGCATTGATCCATCGCTGCTGCTGCTCTCCATCGCCGTCGCGGTCATCGGCGGCGTGAGCCTCTTCGGCGGTCGTGGTTCCGTCTGGGGCATGGTGATGGGTATTCTCATCATCGGTAGCCTGCAAAATGGCCTGGCGCTCTTCCCCAGCAGTAATGGCGCCTACCAGTTCATCCTAGAAGGCGCGGTGCTGCTCGCCGCCGTTGTGCTGGATGCGCTTGTCCGTCGCAGCAACGCCGTCAGCGGGCGCTAGACCGCTAGCCTCGGCGCGTTGACCGCACGACGACAAGGGCATGAACCGACGCAGGGCCTGATGGGTGATGTCCCGTCGGGCCTCGCGGTTTGAGCAGGCTTTTGCTGGCTTTTTGAGGAGGAATCCGCTGTGAGCGACATGAGCGCGAACGCAGACCTGCGCGTGGGCATCATCGGCTATGGGCTGGCGGGCGCGGTCTTCCACGCGCCGCTGGTGGCGGCCACGCCGGGGATGCGTGTCGCGGCGATCAGCGTTGGCGACGCCGCGCGCTCTGCGCAGGCGCGACGCGACTTTCCGCAGGCGACGATCTATCCCACGGCGCAGGCGCTGCTCGACGCCGCTGCGACGCTCGACCTCGTCGTCATCGCCGCGCCGAACAATGCGCATGCCCCGCTCGGCATCACCGCGCTGGAGGCTGGCCTGCCTGTCGTGATCGATAAGCCATTCGCGCCCAGCGCCGCCGAGGCGCAGCGGGTGATCGAGGCGGCGCAGCGCACGGGCAAGCTGCTGAGCGTTTTCCAGAATCGCCGCTGGGACAACGACTTCCTGACGGTGCGGAAGCTGATGGCGGGCGGCGCATTGGGCAGCGTGTCCGGCTTCGAGAGCCGTTTCGAGCGCTTCCGCCCGGCGCTGAACGTCGAGGCATGGCGCGAGAGCGACGATCCCGCGCTGGCGGGCGGGCTGCTCTTCGACCTCGGCGCGCATCTGATCGATCAGGCGCTCCAGCTTTTCGGCTGGCCTGACACCATCTATGCCGAGCAGGCGCGGCGGCGGCCCGGCGCCCGCGTGGACGACGATAGCTTCGTGGCGCTGCGTTTCGCTGGCGGCGAGGTGGCGCACCTGTGGATGAGCGTCATCCCGCGCGTCGCTGGCCCGCGCCTGCGGGTGGTCGGCGCGCTCGGCGTCTATGAGAAGTACGGCCTCGATCCGCAGGAGGCGCAGCTCGTCGCGGGCCTGCGACCGGGCGCGGCGGAGTATGGCCGCGAGCCGCGCGACCAGTGGGGAACGCTCGCCACTGAGGTCAGCGGCCTCGCCGACACAGGCGTGGTCGAGAGCCTGCCCGGCAGCTACCAGGACTACTACGCTGGTGTGCGCGATGCGCTACGCGAGGGCAAGCCCTTGCCGGTAGACCCGCGCGAGTCGCTGGGCGTCATCCGCGTCATCGAGGCGGCGCGTCAGAGCGCCCAGCGCGGCGAGATCGTGCGGCTCACGGCAGACGGCGCGTAGATTGGGCCAGCCTCACGCCGGATCGTGGCGCGCCAGCCAGTCGTTGACGACGGGCATCCAGGCGGCTTCCTCCTCGACGTGCGACATGTGCGAACTCTGCTCGAACATGATCCATTCCGAGCCGGTGACGCCCTTGTGGACCGCGTCCATCACTGCGGGTGTCGCCTCGTCGTAGCGGCCAGAGAGCAGCAGCGTCGGCAGCGTGATCTCGCCCAGGCGGTCGGTGATGTCCCAGTTTTTGAGCGTGCCGATGCAGTAGAACTCGCTGGGGCCGTTCATCGTCTCGTAGACCTCCGGCGAAATCGTCTCGAACGAGCGCTGCACGAAGTCGGGCATCTCAGGCAGGCGAAAGACGTGGCGCGCATAGAATGGCAGCATCGCCGCCTGATACTCCGGGCTGGCGGTCGTGCCAGCCTGCTCATGCCGCAGCAGCGTCGCCTGCACGTCTGGCGGCAGATCGGCGCGCAGCCGATTGGCCTCGGCCACCCACAGGGGTATACTGGCGGGCGAGCTTTCGATGATGAGGCTGGCCACGCCCTGCGGCTGGGTCAGCGCATACTCCATCGCCAGCATGCCGCCCCACGACTGCCCCAGAATGTGCAGCCGCTCAAGCCCCAATGCCTGGCGTACAGCGCCTAGCTCCTCTATGAACAGGTCCACGGTATACATCTCGGGCTTGCCGGTCTTGTCTGAGCGGCCACAGCCAAGCTGATCGTAGAAGATGATGCGCCTGCCCGCGCCTGCCAACTGCGCGAGGTTTTCGAGGTAGTCATGGGGCGCGCCGGGGCCACCATGCAGCGTGAGCAGCGGCGGGCGCGCGGCGTCATGCGCGGCGTCGCCGACGATCTGATACCAGGTGCGATACCCCTTGAAGGGGATGTAGCCCTCGGTGGTGGGAACAACGAATGCCATACCGCCTCCTCATATGCCAGCTACGATGGTGGCGACGCGCGCAGAGACACGCGCGTCGAGCGCGCACGCGGCGCGCTCTACTGGCATGCGCGTACTATATGCCGCGACGCCATGCTGTGGCCAGCGTCGGCGCAGCGCGAGGAGTGGGCGACGGGCGCCGTTACTCTGGCGCGGATGACTCCAGCGGCGCTGTGATGTCTGCGGCGACATCCGCAGCGCCCACGCTCCGCGCGACTGCCGCGTCGAGGCTGAGCAGGTGAACATCGCAGATGGGGAGCAGGCGCCAGAGTGAATCGTAGCGCTGGTCGCGCTCGATGCGGGCATGGCGCGCGGGCTGGCCGCAGGCGCCGATGCCGCAGGGCAACGCCGGGTTGATCTCGATGCGCAACAGGCTGTCGCCTGTTGCAAGATCATAATCCATCGCCATATGCCACCTCGTTCTCTTCACGCAGCCGCGCCGCTGTTGTTCGCAGAGTCAACGCGAAACGGAGGCGCGCTCGCGCGCATGGCCAGATGAGCGACTGGCCAGCGAGCGCCCAACCGCAGAGCTTCTCTCAGGGATATACGGAACCAGGTTGCGCATGCTGCGCTCAACGGCGCGATTGGGAAGGCGACGAAACAGCCGCGCCTTCAGTAGCGGGGAGGCAGCAGCGCCAGGAGCTGATGCAGCATGCTACCCGTCAGCCCCCAGATGCGATAGGCCCCGAAGTCGTAAAAATGGACGATGTGGGCCTGCCGCCATGGGTCCAGAGTTCCTCGTGATAGATATGATCGTCGTCGAGCGCGCTCAGCGGCGCTTCGATGATCTCCGCGACCTCAGACGCCTGCGGTCGCAGCGCTGGCAACCCCTCGCCGAGCCAGCCGACGTAGGGGGTGACGAGAAAGTTGCTGACCACGGTATAGGCTGAGGGCAGCGCGCCAAGCAGCGTCACGCGCGACCGATCCAGCCCCAATTCTTCCTGCGTCTCGCGCAGCGCGGTCTGGGCCAGCGAGCCATCCACCGGCTCGCGCGAGCCACCAGGAAACGAGATTTCGCCGCTATGCGACGAGAGATTCGGCGCGCGCCGGGTGAAGAGCAGATAGGGTCTGCCCTCACGCGCATAGAGCGGGGCAAGCACAGCCGCCTGCCTGGGCGCGCTGCCATGAAAGCGTGGATCGGCGATGAGCGCTGCCTCGTCCGCCGCGACCGAAGCGACCGGCTCGCGCAGGGGTGGGGCGAGCAGCGCGCTGAGATAGTGGGTCAGCGACGCGGCGTCGGCGAGCAGCGCATCACGGGAGAGCGCGGCGCTCATCTCGTCATCGGCTCGCGCGCTGGCGCCACTCATCGCCTCGACCTGTCCCTTCCGGCTCCCACGCAAGCGCCGCGCACAATCCAGGGTCGCTGGCGGTTGAAACCGCGCCTGGATGGCCTGCGGGCCGCAAAGTCCACCTGCGTGGACTGGGACCGAGCGGCGGCGTCGCGTACGCGCAGACTCGAATACTTCACAAGCGCCTGCGCGCAATCTGATTGCGCGTGGCTTGCGCGCTCGGAGCCACATCTGTTATACTACCCCCTGTAGCGGGGGCTTGCAACGCACTGGTCAGTGGAGAGCAGGTCGCGCTCACGTGACCTCAGGCGCCATCGGCGCGTCTGAAGGGAATGTGGAGCAAGCGACGCGCATGAGTCTGTTTGAATGGATGCTGGCGCGCTGGTCCGGGTCAATCGTCGCGGTTGAGCCGATTCGGCCCAGCGTTTTCGTGTAGGTTGTGTTTCGCGCCACTGGACGAAAACGGCACAACGCCGGGCGCCATTCATCCTTCTCTCCGAACCACTCCCCAGGACTCCAGCGGAGGCTCCCCCACACTGCTACCGGCTCGCATCGCGCGCACGTCCACGGCGCTTCTCGCTATCGCGCCGCACTTGAGACGCCCGCGCCCGGCGACGACCCACAGCAGCATCTCACGCGATAAAGGGGGAATCCAGACGGAAGGACGCGGCACAAGCGATTACCAGCGACGCGCAGTCCGCAAACAGCGCCTCGATGATGCGGCGCCAGAGCGAACGATGACTGTGAAGCGCGCGCCGCCGCCCTCGCACCCTGAGCCAGTCGCGTCAGTCGCGTCGCATGGACGGAGCACGCGACACAGGCGCCACCCGATCTGAGGAAGCCACACGCTGCGCTCGCGCTCATCGCAATGAGCGCACACAGGCGTGATTTATGGCTCGCAAGGTATGGGCAGGCGCCGAAAAACACCAATCGGATCGAGGTTCCGCGCATGGGCCGTAGCGTTTGCCGGTCCCTGCGGACGACCGTTCGCACGAAGCTTCCCGCGCAGGCACGACGCCGCACGGCGGGGCGCACATTTTTCGACATGAGGAAAGGGGCGGCGCAGCGATCCCGCGTTACTGACGCAGGGCCTCGCGCCGGAAGTTGAATGAGCTTGAATAACGACGACATGTCCCCACGCGACGAGAAGCAGCAAGAAACCGACGAAGCCGCTGAGACTCCGACTGAAACCCAGGCTGAGGCCCAGGCCACAGACGCCAGCCAGTCTGTCGCCAGCGCGCAGGCCGACGCGCCTCAGGCCGAGGAGGCCGCGCAGGCGCCTCAGGCCGAGGTAGCCGAGGAGATCCCCGCCGCAGTCGAGCCGACGGTCGAGCCGGTCAGCGCGCAGGCCGACACGGAGCCGGTCAGCGCGAACCACGCCGCCCCGGTCGCCGTCTCGGCGGACGACGAGGACGACTTTGGTGTTGACGCCTTCCCCTCGGATGGCGACGACATGTACGCCACCGACAACATCCCCGACATGAGCGCGATGGAGCGCCTGCTCGAAGAGCAGGACGCCCAATTCCGCACTATCAAGCGCGGTGATGTGGTCGAGGGGCAGATTGTCCGCATGGACCCCGATGAGATTCTGGTGGACATCGGCCTCAAGAGCGAGGGCGTGCTCTCGACCAAGGAGCTACCCTCCACCGGCTATGGCTCGCTGCCAGAGCTGAATGTCGGCTCTGACGTGCTGGTCTATGTGATGCAGCCCGAGACGCCGGAGGGGCACGCGGTTGTCTCGATCAAGCGCGCCCGCCAGGAGCGCCAGTGGCGTATCGCGCAGGAGCAGTTCGACCGTGGTGAGCTGCTCGAAGCCGAGGTCATTGACCACAACAAGGGCGGCCTGATCGTCAATCTGGATGGCATTCGCGGCTTTGTGCCGATCAGCCAGATTCTCAATCTGCGCCGCGAAGACTCGTCCGATAACGCTGAGACGCAGACCAAGCTCCAGTCGATGGTGGGGCGCAAGCTGCAGCTCAAGATTATCGAGATCAACCGCAATCGCAACCGGCTGATTCTTTCCGAGCGCATCGCCGTGCAAGAGTGGCGCGCGCGACGGCGTGAGGAGCTGCTCAACGAGCTGCAGGTGGGCGAGGTGCGCACAGGCGTGGTCAGCAATCTGGCCAACTTTGGCGCCTTCGTGGACCTCGGCGGCGCCGACGGCCTGGTGCACATCAGCCAGCTTGCCTGGAGCCGCGTGAACCACCCCAGCGAGGTGCTCAAAGTCGGCCAGAAGGTCGAGGTGCAGGTGCTCTCGGTGGACAAGGAGAAGAAAAAGATCGCCCTGTCCATCAAGCGCGCCGAGGTCGACCCGTGGACGACGGTGGAGCAGCGCTACCACGTCGGCCAGCTCGTCACCGGCTCGATCACGAAGATCGCGCCATTTGGCGCCTTCGCGCGCATCGAGGACGGCGTCGAGGGGCTGATTCACCTCTCCGAGTTGCCCGCAGGCCAGCAGGACCCGAAGGCCGTGCTGCATGAGGGCGAAGAGGTGACGGTGCGTATTCTGCGCATTGATCCAGAGCGCCGCCGACTGGGCCTCTCGATCAAGGCGGTGGATGAGACGGGCGCAGGCGATGAGACGGCGCCCGCCGCGACTGGCGAGGGCGCGATGACGCCCGCCGCCAGCGAGGCGCAGCCATCTGCGGGCGAGCCTGCCAGCGCTGGCGCGCCCGCGCGCAACGCCGAGCCGAGCCGCCCGGCGCCACGACCGCAGGCCCCGCAGCAGCCAGAGACGCCCGCGACCGCGATGGCTGAGGCGTTCCGCCAGGCCCGGCAGGCGCAGACGCGCGACCAGGGTGAGGCGGACGACGGCGAGGGCGCTCCCGTGAGCGAGGCTGCCCCGGCTGTCGAGGCTGCCCCGGTTGCTGAGGCTGCCCCGGTTGCTGAGGCTGCCCCGGTTGCTGAGGCTGCCCCGGTTGCTGAGGAAGCTCTGGCTGCTGAAACGGTCGAGGCGACCCCGGTCGCTGAGGAAACCCCGGTTGCTGAGGCGGCTCCGGCGTCGAATGGCGCCACCGAGCCAGCCCCGGTTGTCGAGGCGACGGCGGAAGCGACGACGGAAGCCCCGACGGCTGAGACGACTGCGGAATCCACCGAAGCCGCCGAGTCTGCTGAGGTTCCTGAGGCCACTGAGGTTGTCGAGGCCAGCGAGCCAGTCGAAGCGGGCGCGTCGAATGGCGCGACCACCGCGACCGCCGCGACCAGCGACGAAACCAAGGCGTAGGCGAGCCGCTACGGCGCTTGCTCTTGCCCAACCTGGACCCCCGCCGACTTCGATCATACGATCTGAGAAGTCGGCGGGGGTCTTCTTCGTCCGCTCGGCGCCAACTGCGCGTGGGTCTGGCGCGCTACATGCGGAGAGCGCCTGGACGAGCCAAACATGGCTGGCCGGTTCACACGGGTCTGCATGCAGCGTATGGGGGGAGACTTGTTGGTTATGAGGACCGCGAAACAGCACGATGTCGGCCAGTCGCAGATCGATGAGGAGCAGCCAGCGACGCTGACCACGACTGGCTTTCTCAATGTCGCCGGGCATGAACTGCGTGCGCCAGTTACCGCGCTGAAGGGGCAACTTCAGTTGATGCAGCGCCGCATTCGCAAGGAAGGCGGACGCCAGCGCGACGATGGCGAGCTAACCAAGATGCTCTATCAGGTCGAGCGCATGCAGCAGTTGGTCGCGGTCTATCTTGACGCCGCCTACTGCGCGCGCGGCGAGCTGAGCCTGCTGCGTCAGCCGCACAACCTCGTCACGCTGATGGAGCATATCGTCTCCCTCTACGCCATCGCCAGTGTGGCGCGCCCACTGCGCTTGCAGACGACCGAGACGGCGCTGATCGGGCGATTTGACAGCGGCAGAGTTGATCTGGTGGCGCGCGAACTGCTGAGCAACGCGATCAAGTACGCTGGCGCCGGTGAGATCGTCGTGCGGATGCGCCGCGATGGCGCGATGGCGTCTATCGAGGTGGAGGACGCCGGGCCAGTCATCGCCGCCGAACGCGCCACGAGCATCTTCGAGCCGTATGTGAAGGATACCGTTGCCCAGAATACCGGGCTGGGGCTGGGCCTCTACATCGCGCGCGAGGTGGTGCGGCTGCATGGCGGAGCGATGGGCCTGCGCCGGGGCGATCGCGGCAACATCTTCTGGTACACGCTGCCCCTGGATGAGGGCGCCACAGAGTAGGCGGGCCACGGCTGGCGGTTGAAATCGCGCCTGAAGGTGGCCTGCGGGCCACGGCGGCTGGCGATTAAAATCGCGCCTGAAGGTGGCCTGCGGGCCACCACAAGACCTGCCTTCGCAGGTCCAAATACGATTGGGTCTTGGACTGGACCCACGGAGGTGGGTCTTGTGGGCCGCCAGGCCCTTGAGGCGCGGTTTCAACCGCCCGCAACCCCCGCGCCCCCGCGAAACGCCGCTTGCTGCGTCGTCCTGCTTTCGCAATCGACCAGTTCTCTCGATGATGGAGACAGAAACCAGAACACAGAATACAGTTTAGATGGAATGAGCCAGGGGGACGCGGACGAGACGGAACCCGACGACGAAGTCGACGTTGACGCTGTCGGGAAGGTAGCTGCCGCGGTACGCCGCGCGCGCGTCCGCCGGATTGCTGCCCCACGAACCGCCACGCAGCGTTCTATTTACAGTAGCATTTTGGTCCTCGCGACCATCACTCTCAATGTAGGGATAGGGCTTGTAGAGGCTGCTCGTCCACTCCCAGACATTGCCTGCCATGTCTTCGGCGCCACACGGGCTGGCGCCGCTGCGCCGCTGGTCGCTCGCGGGGTAAGAGCCGACGGGCATGGTAGTTCCAATGCCACTCTCTCTGGTGTTGCAGCGCGCCTTGTCGAAGTTGTCGCCCCAGGGATAGATGCGGCTGGCGTTGCGTGAGGCGTCCCAGCGGGCGGCTTTCTCCCACTGCGCCTCGCTGGGCAGCCGCCAGCCCGACTGGCCGCTCATCTGCGCCAGCCAGGCGGCGTAGGCGGCCGCATCCTGCCACGAGACGCAGACGACCGGGTGATCGGGATGTTGAAGCTGCTTCTGCCAGGTCACGCTGCCAGACGTGCGCGGCTCAGGCGTGGCCCCAGCGATCACGGCCAGTGTATACTCAGCCACCGTCACCGGATATTTGCCGATCTGGAAGGCAGCCAGTTCGACACGCTGCTGCGGCAGTTCGTCGTCATATGCCTCCTTGTCGCGTGATTTGTCGCTGCCCATGAGGAAGGCGCCAGCGGCGACGCTGACGAGCGGCGGGAGGATGGCGGGCGTTCCGGTCGGGTTGACGCCGCGAAAGCCGAGATCGGTCAGCCGCGCGGGCACGTCGGGCAGGGGATAGCTGGTCAGCAGCGGGGCCAGCCGCGCGATCAATTGCTCCACGTCGGGCGTGAAGTGCTGGTCGGAGCGCACGTCCATGCCGTGGCGATAGGCGAGCGCGGCGAGGCTGGACGGCAGGTCATGCTCGCGCGGCATCGCGACGCCCTGTGTCAGCACGGGCACGACGGGGATGTCACGCGCCAGCGCCGCCTCGATCTCGATGCGCACGAAGTCGCTGGGGTTGTCCAGCCGTCGCTGGCCGCGCTCATCCACCACGCTCAGCCACTGCCGCCCGATCAGCGCCAGCATGATGCTGGAGGCCGCGACCGCGTCGCGCAGGATCTGGCGAAAGTCGGCGCCCAGGGGGATCGAGTCTACATCCATGAAGATCGCGTCGCGCCCGAAGCGCGCCTCCAGCCGATCATAGATGCGCCCGGTGATCTCCTGGGTATCGTCGCGCCGGTAGGAGATGAACAGCTTGCCCACGCCCACGCCTCCTCCAGTTCATCGCGGTCATGCGACGTTTCCAGTCGCGCTGCGCCCGCTCACTGTCGAGCAGTATAACACGCAGGCGGCGTCCACTACCCCGCCAGCGCCTCCGTGCGCCTGGCCGTGTCCCAGCCCCACGCAGGTGGGGCTTCGCGGCCCGCAGGCCCTTAGCCGCGGGTTCACCCGCCCGCGCCGCTTCACCCGCCCGCGCCTCACCCACGCCCGCGTCCACTACCCCACCAGCGCGGCGAGATGAATCGTGCGCTGGCGTGGCCCATCCAGCTCCACCAGCACCACACGCTGCCACGTCCCCAGCAGCAGGCGGCGGTTGGCGTAGGGCAGCGCCAGCGACGGGCCGATCAGCGACGAGAGGATATGGTCGGGCATGTGGGCCGGGTCGTGTGGATGGCGATAGCGCTGCTGGGGCAGCAGGCTACGCAGCGCCTGGAGCAGATCGAGGTCGGCGCCGGGGTCGAGATCGGCGGTGGTCAGCGCGCAGGTCGTGTGCGCGACAAAGACGACGCAGACGCCTACTGGCTGCTCGGCTTCGCGCAGGAAGTCCTCCACCAGAGCGGTGATGTCTACGACCTGCTCTTTGCCGCTCGTCGCCACCTGCGTCGTCCGCATCTCACTTCCCGCTTCATAACAGGTCCGCTGAGGGTGTTGACATCTGGCGCTGGGCGACCCCTCACCCCCTGGCCCCCTCTCCCACGAGGCGAGGGGGAAATGCCGCTCCCCTCGCCCTCTGGGAGAGGGGCCGGGGGTGAGGGCAGCGCCCAGCCCTAATGGCGGCCCGACATCTCCATGCGTGGCGTCAGGTCGCGCTCGAAGGCTGAGGCGTCGGCGCCACAGCTTGCGCAGGCGCCTGGCAGACGGCCCGCCTGCTCGGCGCCGCAGACAGCGCAGGCCCAGCGGCTCGCCATCATGCGCACGATGTCGGCGCGACTGACCACACCCACCAGGCAGGCGCCACGGACGATGGGCAGTCGTTTGTAGCGATTGCTCGTCAAGATCTGCGCGATCATCTCGACCGAAGTGTCTTCCTGCGCCGTGGTGACGCGCGGCGTCATGATGTCCGCCACGGTCTTGCCTTCCTTGCCGAGCAGGTCAGCCTCGGTGATGATGCCGATCATCTGCCTGGCCTCATCGACCACGGGCGCGCCGCTGATGTTGTACTCTGAGAGCAGGCGCGCCGCATCGTGGATGCTCGCATCGGGGCCAATCGTGATGACGTCGTGGGTCATAATGTCGCGCGCGCGCATCATGAGGCAGTCCTCCTGTGGGCTGAATGGCGAGCGATCGCCGTTGACCGCTGCGCATGGGCGCATGTTCCACCAGCGTTCGCTCGCGGCGCCCGTCGCAAGCGGCACGCCACGGAGCCAGCGGCGACAGGCGCAGCGCTTCACGCTCTTCCAGTGTAGCGTGTCGTGCGCGGATTTGGCGGCACTTGTGTGCCACCTCCACGGTGTATCGTTCGCAAGAGAAGTGAAGGATGACGAGATGGCCGGAGCGAGCGACCAGACGCCGCCGGGTGGCGCCGCAGACTGGCGCGCGACGCTGACCCCGCCGCAACCCGACCGGCTGGGCGCGCTCACGGCGACGGCGCGTGTCATGCGCGAGGCGCGGCTGGTCAGCCTCGATCTCGCGGCCATCGCGGCGCTGGCCACGAGCTGGGCTGCCAGCGCATGGCCAGCCTCCACGGCGACGCTGGAGGCGTTGCATGCGCCCGGCGCGCCGGAGCAGGCCCCAAACTGGGTGTTGCTGCTCGATGCGCTCAACTTCTGCTTCTGGGGCGAGCCGGGCAGGCCGCGCTGGCGGGTGCGCTGGCGCGGCGAGTGGCACGACGGCTACGATGCGCTGGCGGCGGCGCTCTCACGCGCAGTGGAGGAAGGCCTGCCCGTCTGGGACGCCGACTGGCTGGCCGACCTGGAGGCGGAGACGCTGGGGCAGGCGTTGCGCCCGGAGGTGGGCTGCCCGATGATCCCGCTCTTCGCCGAGCGGCTGACGAATGCGCGCGAGGTGGGGCGGGTGCTGCGCGACCGCTACGAGGGGCAATTCGCCAATGTAGCCGAGGATGCCAGCTATGACGCTGTCCCGCTGGCGCTGGCGCTGGAGCGCGAGTTTCCATCGTTCGCCGATGTGGCGCTGTGGGGTGGCCAGCCCGTGCCGTTTCTCAAGCGGGCGCAGATCTGTGTCGCCGACCTGCGCGCCATCACTGGCGGCGTCGGCGCAGGCGACATCCACGGCATCGAGCGACTGACGGCCTTCGCCGACTACAAGCTGCCGCAACTGCTACGGCGCGTCGGCGCCATCCACTATGCGCCCGACCTGGCCGCGCGCGTGGATAGCTACACGCTCATACCCGCAGGCTCGCCACCGGAGGTCGAGATTCGCGCGGCGACGCTCTGGGCGGTGGAGTCGCTGCGGCGCGAGCTGGCGCGGCGCGGCGTGCAGCGCAACGCCAGCGAGATCGACTATCGGCTCTGGAGCGAGAGCCAGACGAAAACGCCGGACGAGCGCCCCTACCATCGCACGCGCACGATCTATTATTGACCGGGATGGCGAGCGGCTGGCGCGCAGGTTCCGCTGGCGTCGGCGCATGTGGGAATATGCGAATGGCGACCTCTCCCGCAACTGTCACACTCCTGCGGGCCAGGGTGTTTGCGCTGAAAAGGGGCAATTGAGCGATGCGAGCAACCTTCGTCCATACGGCGGATAACCACCTCGGCTACGAGCAGTATGGCTCACGCGAGCGCTTCGACGACTTCGCGAGGGCGTTTCTGCATGTCGTGGAGGACGCCATCGCCCGGAACGCCGATTTCTTCGTCATCTCCGGCGACCTCTTCAACAAGCGCGCGATTGACGCGCTGACGCTGATTCAGGCGCGTGAGGCGCTGCAAAAGCTGGCCAACGCGGGCATCCCGGCGATTGGCATCGAGGGCAACCACGACCGCAGCTACTACCGCGACGGCGTCTCATGGCTCCAGTTTCTCAGCTACCTCGGCGTGTTGAAGCTGCTCAATCCCATCGTGCGCGAGGGCGCGCCGGAGGTGGCTGAGTGGTCGCCGCACACGATGCAGGGCCTCTACGTGCCGCTCAAAGACGGGCGGCTGCGTGTCTACGGGCTGCCGTGGTATGGCGCCAGCACTGCGCGGGTGATGCGCGGCCTCGCCGAGTCGCTGACAGCCGCGCGCGCGGAGGAGGATGCGGCGGGCGTCGAGTATCGCGTGCTGCTGATGCATACCGGCGTCGAGGGCATCCTGCCGCAGTTGCAGGGCCTGCCGACACGCGCCGATTTCGAGCCGCTGCGTGGGCTGGTGGACTACGTGGCGCTGGGCCATGTGCATAAGCCCTATGAGATCGACAACTGGCTGTTCAATCCCGGCTCGACGGAGACCTGGGGCGCGGAGGAGAGCGCGTGGGATCGCGGCTACTACGCCGTGCAGGTGGATACGGATGTGGCGCCGGGCGAGCCAAAGCATGTCGCCGAGCACATCACCAATCCGCGGCGGCCCTTCGTGCGTTTCAGCTTCCGCGTGGATGGCCTGAGCGATCCGGCCTCCTTCTATGACCACTTCGAGCGGCAGGTGCGCCAGCAGGCGCGCGACCACGCCGAGACACTGGAGCGCAAGCCGGTGGTTGATGTCGCGCTGACGGGCGTCTTCGCCTTCGATGGGGCGGCCATCGAGCGCACGCGGCTGGAGGAGATGGTCAAGGAGCAGTTTCATCCGCTGATCGCGCGCATCCACGACTCCGCGCGCTCGAACGCCTACGATCTGGACGGCGTGGATGAGGGCGATGAGCGCGCCGACCGGCAAGGGCTGGAGCTGCGCGTCTTCGAGGACCTGCTGGCGCGCGATGCGCGCTATCAGGGGCAGGCGAGCGAGTGGGCCGGCGCGCTCTCGGCGCTGAAACGCATGGCGCTGGACGACGAAAGCCCGGAGGCTATTGCGCTGGCCCTGCGCGACGCGCGTGCGCGCCTCATGAAGCAGGGCTAGCCACAGGTGGAGGGAGACGCGGATGTCGGATGAGGCGACAACGGCGCTGGCGAAGAAGCTGCGGCTGACCCCGGAGACACGCCTGCTCGTGATCGGCGCGCCCGACGAGTACACCACGGCGCTGCGCCAGCCATTGGCGCAGTTCGTCGTCGGCTACCGCCTGCTGACGGCGGCGATTGTGGAGGCCGCTGCTCACGGCGATGTCTATGACGCCATACACCTCTTCGTGCGCAGCCAGGCGGAGGCGCACGGCGCCCTGCGAGCGGCGATCGCCGCGCTACGTTCGGGCGGCGCGCTGTGGGTGATGTGGCCGAAGCAGTCATCCGGCGTGGTGACCGACCTCACGCGCGACAACCTGGCCGCGCTGGCGCTCGCACAGGGCTGGGGGCCTGTCAGCAACATCTCGATAGACGAGATATGGTCGGCGCTGCGCCTGCGCCCAGAGGCGGAGGTGAAACGCAGCGGCGGCGGCTTCGGGGTGTAGGCGCTACGCTGTAAGCGGCGCGCTGGCAAGGAAGCGTGTCGGGCGTGTGATGCTCACTCGCCCGTCAATTACCAAACGCATGATGATAAAGTGTATGAGAGTTTATGCTCCTTGCTGCTCCGTGGTACTACCTGCCACCTGCCTCTGCAACCAACTATGATAATTCTCAAGTTGCGCTAATTTTTCTGGCTTGGTGGCAAGCGACAGGCCCATGGTAGCCAGAGCGCGCCTGCGCATGATTTCTGGCACGAAGCGCAGAGCAAGCGGAGGGCTTCTCGACAAATGCAACTGTGAAACGAGTGGCCGCTAGCCGACGGCGCCACCTGAGCCGATGCGCTCGCCGAGCGCAATCTTCTGCCGCACCAGCTCACGGTAGTCCTGCGGGATGGGTGGGTGTATGCGCTGCATCGTCTTGCCGAAAGCCCCCGTCCGATAGCGCAACGCCCGTTGCGTCAGAAGCTCGAAGAAGCGCCCGTCGCCGCTGATGCGGTAGGCGCCACCACTGTCGCGCAAGCGCCGTTGCTCCTGGATGAAGGGCTGGAGCGCATCCCAGGTCCAGAGGATGCGCCGCGAGTCGAGCGGAACGATATACTTCGCCGGAATCATGCCCGACTCGACGAGAAACGCCAGCTTCTCGTAGACGCGCGTGGTCCAGGTGGCCAGTTCCAGTTCTTCTGGCGTGTACTCCTCGATGCGCGCGGGCAGGCCAAGCGCGGCGTCGGCGTCTTCATAGGCCTCGCGGCTGCCAATCTCGTCAAACATGCGGATGATAGCGCCCAGGTAGCGCGAACGCTGCGCCTCACGCAGTTGCCGCCAGCCAACCGCTCCAGCCACCACCAGCACCAGCGTTTGCAGCCCCGCGACAAACGCCTCGATCAGCGCAATCTGAGTTGAATCGAGCACAGCTATGTCTTCTCCTCGCCCCTCGAACCCATACCCACCACGCGCCGCCGATTCCTGCTCAACTCCGTAGAGCGAGAGCGGCGCGCATAGTTCAAGCGCCCAGCGCGCGCTGTGCCGCCTCGCGGCGCTGTGTGACGCGCACGGCCACCGCCCACAGCGGAATCAGCCCCGCGCCCACCAGCAGCAGCGCCACAAAGACCACCAGCACTCCCATGTCGGCGCGCCAGTCGCCCGTGGGCAGCCCCACAGCGGGCGCATCGTGGACAACCTGCTGCGCCCCGCCGATAGCCAGCCCCGCGCAGAGCAGCGCCAGCGCCAGCCAGAGCGAGGCCCAGACGCAGAGCGTGCGGGTGATGTCGCGCCGCCAGACAGCCAGCAGGATCGCCAGCGCGCCCACCAGCAGCAGCCCCGTCAGCGCATAGAGCGCGGCGCTGGGATCGAAGAACGAGCGCGCGCCATCGAGGCCGATTTGCAGGGCGCTCGTCACGGGCAGCCCCTGGCACGTGCTGATGAGCAGTGGGGCCTTCGCGCAGTTGACCGTGGCCCACGGCAGCAGAAAGAATCCCCACGCCCACAGCACCAATCCGCCGGTGATGGCGCCAATGCCGGGGAGTGAGCGTATCGGACGCGCCTCGCCGGGCCGCACGATCTCACCTTGCACGGAGGTGGGGGCTACCGGCACGCTGGCGCGTCGACGTGTCACCATGGCCATGATGGCGCAGGCCGCCGCCGCAACGCCGAGCAGCGCCGCCAGCAGCGCCAGCCACAGCCCGAACGCGGGCGCGATGCTATAGACGGCGACGCGCGTTCCATAGGGATAGAGCGTCGTCAGGTAGGGGCCAGCGCCCAGGCGCAGTTGACCGGGCAGGGTGACGAGGACGAGTTGAGCGGTAGCGATCAAAATGCCGCCGATGATGACCAGCCAGCAGGCGAAGAGCGCGATGGCGAGCCACTGGAGCCATACCAGCGAGCGCTGCCACAGCAGCGGAGCCAGCAGCAGACCGATGACACTGAGCGCGCTCCACAGGCCGAAGAATGAGCCGCCTGCGAGGGCATGCAGCGGTGGCGCGCCCAGCTCCGCCGCAGTCAGGCTGAAGCGATACATTGGGCCAGTTGGCGCGATGCGCAAGTCGCCGGAGGTCACGGCGTTGGCCAGTGGCGACCAGGCGACATAGAAGAAGAGCAGCGCGCTGACCGCTGCGGCGAGTCGCGCGAACTGCGCATAGCGGCGTGTGCGGCGCGCTCCCTGGCCGCGCGCGCTGGTTGGCCAGACCGGGCGCAGATTGCCCTGCCCGCCCGGCGCCTCAGACGCCACGCCGGGCGCCGCCGTCGTGGGCGGCGTCTCAGCCACTGCGTCAGCTATGACATCGCCTGTGACACTGCCCGTGACGCTTGGCGCGTCGCTCACATCGAGCGTGGGCAGGTTTTGCTCCTCCATCGCGTCGCTCCTTCCCCCCGGAATAGTTTTGATGATTCCCGGATGATTCCCGGATGATGCTCAGGCGCCGCCCGGCCTCCACCGACGCAAGGGCGGGCGACATCAGTGTACACGAGGGCGTCACGCCGCGCTAGCCTGCCATGACAGCCGTCGCTCGCCAGTCGGCGTCTCTCCCACCTAAGTAGACAATCGCGCGCTGGTTCGATAGTATGAAGGCAACACAAAATAGCGGGCGCTGGCAGCGCGCATCGGCGTGATCCGCGCGGGCCGCTCTGACCAACCGATCAATTCACGGCGCTACGGGGCGCGCGGCGCCACGCAGCGGAGAGGATAGTGGGCGATGCCTGTCGTCACCAGTGTCATCAATCTCAAGGGCGGCGTGGGGAAAACGACCCTGACACTCGCTCTGGCGCATTACCTGGCTGGGGAGCATAACAAGCGCGTGCTTGTCATAGACCTCGACCCCCAGACCAACGCCACCATCGCGATGGTCAATGAGCGTCGCTGGCGTGAGCGCGACCAATCCGGTCAGACGCTCTATCAACTCTTTCGCGATCAACTCGATGGCACTCGCGCCTTCAGCGCGCGCGATGCTATCATTACGCGCGTCTCGAATGTCGGCGGCGGCTTGCCCGGCCTCGACCTGCTGCCTGCCAGCATCCGCCTGCATCGCATCCAGGACAAGATCACGAAATTCGCCGACCTGGATAACTATCGCGATGGCATGGTCTACAGCCTGCGCGACTCCTTGCGCGAGATCCTGCCAGAGTATGACCAGGTGCTCATCGATTGCCCGCCGAATCTGGGCGTCATCACGCTGAATGGCATCGCCATCAGCAAATATTTCCTGATTCCGGTCGTCCCGGATATTCTCTCGACGCTGGGTGTGCCGCTCGTGCTCGACCGCATGGCCGACTTTGCGCTACGGGCGCAGCACGAAATCTTCGGGCTGGGCATCGTCGTCTCGCGCTATCGGCCCAACAGCCGCCTGCATCGTCAAACGGTGACGAGCATGCGTCGCGACGCCATCCCCGGCATTCATCCGCCGATCTTCAACTCGATCATCAATGAAGATATCGAGGTCGCGGAGGCGGCGGACATGGAGGAGCCAGTCACGAGTCTGCGCCAAAAGTTTGGCGGAAGTAACCCACACAAGCAGTTCAGCGCTCTTACTGATGAGTATTTGCGCTACGTCGGCGGATGATTGCTCCACTGTGCCCGCGCCACAGCGTGGCGCCTGCCTGGGTTGGCGCGCGTCAGAGGATCGATGCGCAGTTCCCACTGGCGCATGGGGCTTCCTGCGCAGGCGCATGGCCTGGGCAATGTGAAGGAGGCTGGGATGGGCGACTCGCGGGTCATCGTAGACGGTGAATCGCCGTTAGAGAGCTGGCCAGCCAGACCATCACGCCAGCCAGAGGTTGCGGCGCAACCCGGCGCTCGCCGACCAACGCCGCAGCGAGCGACGGGCCACGACCCCGATAGAACACGCATGAATCTTCCGGCGCTCAGCGCCTTCGCGGCGGGCGGCGGGCCAGAGGCGCCACGCGAGCCGCCGCCTGCGTGGCCGGGGCAGTCCGCGCAGGCGCCTGCGCAGCAGCAGTTTGCGCCGCCAGCGCAGTTTTCCCATGCGCCATGGACGGTCGCCTCGTCGTGGGGCGCAAGCTCGCTCAACACGCCGAACACGCTGGCCGGTCTGAGCTATCTGTTCTGGTGGGTCTCCGGACTATTTGTCTACTTCAATGAGCGGCACAACCGCTTCGTGCGCTTCCATGCGGTACAATCCATCTTGTTGACTGGCGCGCTGACCGTGGTGAGTGTCGCGCTCTACATCCTGTGGGAGTTGAGCGCAGACCTCTCGGCGGCGACACACCAACCCGCCTTCGCGCATGTTGGCCAGGGCGTCGCCTTCCTGGGCTACCTCGGCGTCATCGGCCTCTGGCTGGGGCCGATGTTCGCCGCATGGAGCGGGCACCATGTGCGTCTACCGATTGTAGGAGCGTATGCCGAGCGATATGCCGCTCCCCCACGAGAACCTTACCCACCATCACCCTTCACCGACTGAGCGCGTGGCGCTCGCGCCAGAACAATCGTTTCCGGCGCTGACGCCGTATGATCCGCGCACCCGCGCCGCGCTCTGCTATGCGCTTCCCCTGCTGCCCGGCCTCTACATGCTCTGGCGCGAGCGGCGCAACCGCTTCGTCCGGCTGCACGCGGCGCAGTCCGTCATCTTCTTCAGCGCGGTGGCGCTCGCGCAGGTCATCCTCTTCATCGCGCTCGTCGCGCTGGGCAATCGGGCGCCCGGCGGCTGGGCATTGACCGCGCTGGGGCTGTTTTTCTGGGCCGCGTTTCTTGCGCTGGGTCTGGGCAGCGTCATCCTCTGGCTGCGCATGCTCAATGAATGCGTGCATGGGCGGCTGCGACGACGTGCGCTGCTGACGCCCACCACCACCCGGCTGGAGGCGGTGACGCTCCAGTTCGCGCACTCCGCTTCCGTCGCCTACCACACGCGGCGGAATGGCGCACAGAAGGCCACACATGCGCCACCAGCGCCATCAGAGCAAGCGGAGTGAGTGTACGATGCCCAGAATCACCGCAGTGCGACCGGACGGGCGCCGACCCGACCACTATCATATCGAGCTAGACAGCGGCGGCGAACTGCTGCTCGATGAGGCCATCGTCGCGGAGGAGCGCCTCGCCCCCGGCGACACGCTGGCTGAGGCTGACCTGGAGCGGCTGCGCGTAGCGGCGGCTGAACGCGAGGTATTCGACCGCGCGGCGATGTTTCTGGCGGCCCGCCCGCGCAGCCGCGCCGAGACACGCCGCCGACTGTTGCGCCCCGCACCACGCCGGGCCACGCCACCAGTGGAGGTCGTGGAGCGCACGCTCGACCGCCTCGAACACCTGGGCTATCTGGATGACGCCGCCTTCGCCGCCTACTGGGCCGAACAGCGCGAACGCTTCAGCCCGCGCTCGGCGCGCGCCATCCAGCAGGAGCTGCGCCAGCACGGCGTGGACCGCGAAACTGCCGCCGCCAGCGCTGACCCCGACGCCGATGAGGAGCGCGCCGTCGCCGCCGGACGCAAACGGCTGGGCAGCCTCGCGCAGGCCGACTTCCAGACATTCACAACGCGCATGGGCGGCTTTCTCCAGCGGCGCGGCTTCGGCTACGGCGTGGCGCGCGCAGCCATCCGGCGGCTCTGGGCGGAGTCGCGCGGTGCGGCGCCCGATGCTGCCGCCGATGCTGACACGCAGGCCGATGTATTCGACGCCGCAGAGATGGACGATGAAGATGAGCGGTGACGCATCTGTCTGGCGCGCAGCGACGCTTTGGCCTGATGCTACAATGTCTCTGGGTGGCGCGCAATACGCGCCGAGACGCGCACGCGCAGACGCGACGGATATTTCCCGCCAGCTACCAGCGGCGCTGCATTCGCTCCGTGGAGACACATATGGCAGACACGACCACACGACAGACGATCTACTCCCTTTTCTGGCTCTATCGCGCCGATCCGGCGTTCCAGCGGCTCACCGACGCTGAGCGACAGACCGCGAAGGCGAGTTTCCTCGCGGCGCTGGAGGCGCGCGACCAGAGCATCACCCTGCGCGGCGTCTATTCGCTGGTGGGGCTGCGCGCCGACGCCGACCTGCTCCTCTGGGCGTGGGGCGCTGACCTCGATGCGCTCCAGCGGCTGGCGATTGCCCTGCGCAAGAGCAGCCTGGGCCGCTATCTGATTCAGGCTGAGACCTATGTGGGCGTGGTCAGCGTGCCGCGCTACGACCCGGAGCATGGCCCGGCGTTTGTAACGGGCGCGCCGCCGAGGAACTATGTCAGCGTCTATCCGTTTGTGAAGACGACCGAGTGGTATCTGGCGCCCTATGATGAGCGCCGCAGCCTGATGGCGGAGCATGGCGAGGTCGGGCGCAAGTATGCCACGCCGCGCGAGCGTGTAGCCGAGATGGCGCGTGAGGCGCGCGGCGAGGCGCCCGGCGGAGCGAATGGCAAGCCAGGCGCCAAGGGCGCGACCGCGACGGCCACCCGCGCGGCGACCGAGGCCGAGGTGGGCGGCGGCGTCCTCTCGAATACGGTCGATTCGTTCGCGCTCGGCGACTACGAGTTCATCCTGGCGAATGAATCAGATGACCCGAACGAGCTGAAAGACATGATGATGGCGCTGCGGGCCGTCGAGGTGCGCCGCTATACCCGGCTCGATACGCCCATCTATTTTGGACGCCTGCGCTCGCCCGCCGAGGCGCTGGCCGACCTGTAGCGCCGTAACCGAGAGAGGCGCCGACGCCTACGCGCCTCGCTGCTCGCGCGTGGGCGTCGGCGACAGGATGGACGGGGCTGGCGCTGAGAGCGCGCGCACCTCGCGCTCGACCTCCGCGATCAGCGCCGCCACCTCGGCTGGTGTGGCGTGCGCGGCGATGGTGCGCGGCTCGCCGAAACGCAGCGTGATGCGCCACCGCTGGCGTGCGATGATGCCCCAACGGCGCCGCGAGCCAGCCAGCAGTTCATAGACGAATCCCACCGGCACGATAGGCGCCTCCGTCTTGCCATCGCGCTCGGCCAGTTGAGGTAGCTTCGCGAATCCCGGCCTGAAGGGCAGAAACTCGGTTCCGTCATCTTTGGGCGTGGGCAGGATGTCCACAGTCGTGTAGGCTTCGGGAAAGATGACCAGCGTTCCACCTTCGCGCAGCAGGTTGGTCGCCAGGCGCGTCGCCGCGCGCAGCATTGGCTGCGCCTCGCTCAGCTTGTAGGCGCTGAGGCCATCGAAGTGACCGCGCCCCAGGGTGAACTCGTCACGGCGGAGGATCGTGGGCCAGCGCGCCATGCGGCAGAGCAGCTCCATGCCGCGCCGCTCCCACGCCTTGTGTGTCCAGTCCAGCCCGACGAAGAAATGCGTGGGCGGTCTGGTGTGGCGTATCAGGACCAGCGCATCGAACAGAAAGTGATAATGACGCGCCGCGATCAGCGTGGCGCCTTCTCGCGGCAAGCGCTCAGCGCCCTCCACCCGCAGATCCACATACAGTGCCAACGTAATGCGTGCGAACAGGTCTATCAGACCATCGACAACAGCCTCGAACGGATGAGCATGCCGTGACATGGCGCGACTCCTCACCCTGGCTCCTCGCTCATACGGGAGCAAGGAGGCACAGACGATGCTACGCGACCATTTGGGCAGTGGCGGTGTCCGGCAAGACGCTGTCCCGCCCTTTTACGGCGCCGCTCGCGCTCAGATGCAGCGCCAGCGCAAACGCCTACCCCTACCATACCACAGCACAGGCAAGTAGCTGTAGCAGGCAAGGCTAAATGAGGCTCAGCGGGGATGTCGCGTCCGCCGCCGCTACGCGCGCATCTCGGAGGAGGCTGCGGCGCTGGTGGTCGCGGGGCTGACGGGCGCAGAGAGCGCATGCACGGCGGCCTCGACCTCGCCGACCAGCGCCGTGACCTCGGCTGGCGTGGCGTGCGGCGCGATTTGGTATGGCGGACCGTAGCGCAGCGTGATGCGCCAGCGGGGATGGCCCTCCGGCAGCCGCTCATACGTGAAGCCCGCAGGCACGATGCTCACCTGGGTTTTGCCATCGCGCCCGGCCAGTTGCGCCAGCCTGGCGAACCCCGGCGCAAAGGGCAGGAAGTCGCGCCCATCAGCTTTCGGCGTAGGCAGGGGGCCCACATTCGGGTAGCCCTCCGGGAAGATCACGAGCGTCTGCCCTTCGCGCAGCAGCTTGATCGCCAGACGGGTCGCTGCGCGTAGCATCAGTGGCGCCTCGCTGAGCTGATAGGCGCGCATAGCATCATAGGAGCCGCGCCTTCTGGTGAAGGCGTCCGTCCGCAGGATGGCGGGCCAGCGCGCAATGCGACAGGCAAGCTCCATCACATGCCGCTGCATCGGTGTGCGTGTCCAGTCGAGCGTGACGAAGATGTGTGTGGGACGGCGGGCATAGCGCGCCAGCGCCACGCCATCGAACAGGTTGTGATAGTGGCGCGCCGCGATCAGCGTGGCGCCCTCGCGCGGCAACCATTCCGCGCCTTCCACCTGCGTCTCCACGTCACGCGCGAGCGCGACACGCGCCAGCAGGTCGATCAGCGTATATCCAACCGCCTCAGCAGGGCTTCGCATATGGCGCCTTGACCCCCTCACCTCCAGCGCGCTCCCTCACAGAGAGGACTCAGCGCAGACATCACATGGTCGGCGCCGTCGCGACCCGGCGCAGGGGCTGCCCGCGCTGGCCACGCGCACGCCACAGCGCAAGCGGCGCCGGGATGACGCCCAACATGAGCGCGACCACCAGCGGCAGCCAGAGTCCCGCGCTCAGACGCAGCGCCATCGCAAACAGTATATTCGCGAAATACATGCCGAGTGGCAGCCATGCAGGCGCTCGCGGCTGGCGCATTTTCGCGTCAGCGCAAGCGGGGCCACGCGCCGTGACGAGTTGGCGCGTGAGATGCGAACAGCGGGCATGGCGGAAAGGATACCGCCGCGCCAGGAGTCGTGCGCGCAGATGAGCGAGGCTCGCATGGATACCGATGGATACTGATGGGCGCCGTCCCGATGACGATGTGACTGAGCCAACCCTCCCGGCGATTTCCGGCGCCGCGCAGGAGATGGCGTCACTTGGCAAAACGCATGCAGCCACTGACCGCTGGATGCCGCAGACGACCTCCGATGGGCGCGATGAGACCATGCCGATGCCCCTGGCTGCGCCGCCGTCGCGAACCAACGAGCCAGTCTGGGCGCCTTCACCACTGCTGCTCAGTCAGCCGACACGACCGATGCGCCGCGTGCGCAGACGGAACAGGGGCGGCGGGCCACTGCTGGCGGTGAGCGCCCTGCTCGCGAGCGCGCTGGTGTGCAGCGCCGCGCTGCTCGCAGCCGCCTACATCGCTGTGCATCTTGGCGCGCTCGCAGCGACGCCACAGCAGCAGTCCGCCGCCGATCATGCGGCGCCTGCGACCGCGACCCCAACGCAGTTCCCGACCCCCACCGCCACGCCAGTCGGAGTTCATCTGCTGCCCGTCATCATGCCGCTGGCCACCCCGACTCCGACCGTGACGCCTACGCCGACGGTCGCGCCACCGACACCAACTGAGCTACCCACGGCGACGCCCACCACAGCGCCGCCAACCCCCACGGTTGAGCCATCGCCCTCGCCAACGCCAGCCATCTCGCCAACCCCAACGCCCGATGATGATCCGCCGCCGCCGCCGACGCCCGCGGCATCCGCGACCGCTACGCCGCCAGCGACAAGCTGATGGCGCCCTCGGCCCAGCTCAATCTGGTAGGGCTATGACAGCCCGTAGCCGATGAAGAACGCCGCGAGCAGCAGCAGGCACGCCGAGCTGGCGATGTAGAGTGTCCAGCGCAGGATCGGGCGCCCGCGTAGCGCATAGGCCAGCACCATGAAGAGCGGGAAGATGACGCTCATGTAGCGGCCCAGCGAATTCGCATTCGGGAAGTCGATGATCGGCGCGATGATGCTGGCGAACGTAAAGAGCGCATAGGTGGGGCCAAGCAGCCGCAGCGTGAAGGGCGCCACCGCCAGGCAGCCCAGCATGACCAGGATAGCGAAAAAGACGATGATGTGATTGGGGTCGCGTGTGCCGATCCAGCTCACTGCATGGCGGAGGACATGCGCGATGAAGCGCACACCGTTGAGCTGTAATTGCCCGCCGCCCCAGCCCGCCCGCGACGTTTTGACATAGGCGAGTGGATCGCCCCAGCGCGCCCAGCAATAGAGCATGTACGCTAGCGTGCCGAGCGGCGTCAACGCCAGCGCCAGGATGTTGATGCGCAGCGGGTGGCGTGTGCGATACCAGTCGAGCAGGTAGGCGAAGATGACACAGACGCCGATGAGCAGCCCCGGCGGACGCGATGCGCTGGCGATGCCCGCGAGCGCCGCCGCGATCCACCACTGGTCGCGCTCAATCGCCACGAAAGCCCAGACGGCCAGCACGAGATAGATAGATTCGGTATAGGCGGCGCCATAGTAGAAGCTGAAGGGGAACACCGCCAGCAGCGTTACCGCGATGATGGCCACCTGTCGCCCAAAGTGGTCGAGCGTGAGGCGGTACAGCCCCACACACGCTCCGGCGAACAGCGCCCATGAGATGGCCATGCCTGTCAGCTCGTATGGCTCCGATACGGGAAATATCCCAACAATCGGCTCGAAGAGATGGATGAGCAAGGGAAAGAGCGGGAAGAAGTTCGCCCGCGACTGCGCCACGGGTGAGTAGTTGTAGCCGAACTGGGCGATGGCGGCGTACCAGAGCGCGTCTTTCCGCTGCCAGACCGAAAACACGCCCGTGAACGGCAGCGCAAGGTGGCGATATTTGAGGATGAACCGCATGAAGAGATCTGCGGCGACCAGCAGAATCGCTCGCGACCCCAGCGCAATGCTCAGTGGTATGAGCAGCGCTTCATAGCGTTTGAGCGTCTGGGCAAGCGAGCGCGCCGATCTGGGCGAGAAACGCGGGCTTGTCGGAACAGGATTTGAGATCACGCGACTCCTAACCAGTTGGTCACAGTCTCATCATGGGAGCCATCATCCATCGCCACAGACCCAGGCTGGCGTCGCTGCTGTGGGGGCGATGACGCCGCACAGCGTCGTGTGGCAGGCTGCGCTATCGTACCATGCGCCTCGATGCGCTACAATCCCTCTGGTACACCCGCATGCCCTGCGCCGGTTGCGCATTGGAGCGGGTCTGCGCCTATGCGCGCCAACGCGCTTGCTCTCAAGGAGACGCCCGTGACTGAGCGCACGCCCCTCACGCTCGATGACTTCTGGTCGCTGCGGTTCATCACCGATATGCGCCTTTCGCCCGATGGCCGCAGCATCGCGTATGTGGCGCAGAGCACCGACCGCGCCGCGAATGAGACGCGCTCGGCCATCTGGCTGCTCGATACGCGCACTGGCGAGTCGCGCCAGATCAGCAGCGGCGAGAAGCGCGACGCCAGCCCGCGCTGGTCGCCTGATGGCCGCAGCATCGTCTTCACCAGCGACCGCGAAGACGAGACGGCGCAGCTCTATCTGCTGTCGCTGGCTGGCGGCGAAGCGCGGCGACTTACGTTGACCCGGCGTGGCGCCAGTGAGCCATTCTGGTCGCCCGATGGCGCGTGGGTTGGCTTTGTGAGCGAAGCGCGCGCGGAAGAGCGACCGCTGCTCGATGAGCCACTGAGCGCCGCCGAGCGCGAACGTGCGAAGAAGGACGAGGCTGATCGCCCGCGCGTCATCACTCGCCTGCAATATCGCTGGGATGGCAAGGGCTATTTCGCGGGACGTAGCAAGCTCTTCCGCGTCTGGCTGGCAGACGGACGCGCCGAGCAGTTAACCGATGGCGACTTCGACGACGAGCAGGCATCCTGCGCGCCCGATGGCCGCAGCATCGTCTTCGTCAGTGATCGCGAGGCCGACCGCGACGCCAACATGACGAGCGACCTCTGGCTGCTCGACCTGGAGACGCGCGCGACCCGCCGCCTGACCGCCGCGACCCATGCCTTTGAGCGACCGGTGTGGTCGCCCGATGGCGCGCGGCTCGCCTGCATCGCCACGCCGCGCATCGGCACGCACTCGTGGGATAAGGTCGCGCCGATGGTGGTCAGCCTGGATGGCGCCGCGCCACGCGACCTGTTCGCCGGGCGCGACCTCTCCGCCGAGACAGGCATCTACAATGATCTGCCCTGGCCGGGCGCCTTCACGCCAGCGTGGTCAGCCGATGGCGCCTGGGTCTACGCGCTGGCGCAGCAGCGCGGCGTCGTCGCGCTCTTGCGCGCCGCTGCGGATGGCTCCGCCGTCGAGACGGTTAGCGCTGGAGACAACGCGCATACCGAGCAATTCGCCCTCGCGCCCGACGCCTCGCGCATCTACACGCTACGCTGCGATCCCACGCATCCCTGGGACATCTGGGCGCAGGCCTCGGAGGATGCAGCCGCGCAGCCGCTCACGAACGTCAATGGCGCGCTGCTCGGCAGTCGCGCGCTGGTCCAGCCGGAATGCTTCGAGTATGCATCCTTCGATGGCTGGCGTGTTGAGGGCTGGCTCTATCGTCCGGCGCACGCGCCCGCGACCGGAGCGCCGCTCGTGCTCAAGATTCATGGTGGGCCGCACGGCGCCTATGGCCAGACCTTCTTTCTCACCGTGCAGGCGCTCGTCGGCCAGGGCTACGCCGTGCTCTACGTCAACCCACGCGGCAGCACGGGCTATGGTGAGACGTTCACGCAGGCCTGCGACCACGACTGGGGCGGCGGCGACTACCGCGACATCATCGCCGGGGTAGATGCGGCGCTGGCGCGTGGCGGGCTGGATGCGGCGCGCATGGCGGTCTTCGGCGGCAGCTACGGCGGCTACATGACCAACTGGATCATCGGCCATACTGATCGCTTTCGCGCCGCTGTCACCATCAATAGCGTCACCAACCTGACCACCAGCTTCGGCACAGGCGATATTGATAGCGTCTGGGCGCAGGGCGACTACGGCTGGCCGTGGGAGCAGGAGGCGTTCTACCGCGAACGCTCGCCGATCTACTATGCGCCAGCCGTCACCACCCCCACACGCATCATCGCCGCCGAGAACGACTATCGCTGCCCGATCTCGCAGAGCGAGGAACTCTACACCTGGCTGCGGAAGTTTGACCGCGCGCCGGTAGACTTCGTGCGGATGCCCGGCGCCAGCCACGGCCAGCATGCCACGCCGCGCCAGCACGTCCGCGCGATGAGTCTGGAGCATGAGTGGATCGCCCGCTACTGTCCGGTCGAGGGCTGATCGCCCTCGGCTGACCACCGATGCGGCCACTGCGCTGTCTTGCCGATGCGACGCTGGTAACGCTTGTCGTAACGTACTCTGGACGCTCCGACGCTATCATGTCTTGCGACAGCAGCGCATGGGACGGCAGCGCAGAGGTGATGTATGGCGCAGGCAATCGCATCAATCGAGGCGTCGGCAAAGCAAGCGGCTCCGCGCGGCCTCCAGCGCAAGTTGACGCTGGCGCGTGTCGCGTGGGCGCTGCTTGTAAGCTTCAATCTGGTGATGTTTGTCGCCAGCCTGGGGCCGAGTTTCGACCTATTTCGGCAGCCGTGCAAGGACGCGAATGGCGCTGACTGCGCCACTGGCCAGGCGTCGCTCGCGGATTGGCGCGCGATGCAGGCGCATGGCATCACGCCGGACGCCTATGCGCTCTATACGTTGGCCGTCATCGTGGTCGCCTCGCTGATCTTCTTCGCCGTCGGTTTCCTCATCGCATGGCGCAAGTGGAACGACATGGCGGCGCTCTTCGTCTCCGCGACGCTCATCACCTTCGGCGCAACGGGCATCTCCGATACCCTCACCAACAGCGCGGGGCTATTTGGCATCGCGCAATTCGTGATTGTCGTGCTGTCCTATCCTGCGCTGGCAACCTTCATGCTGACCTTCCCAACGGGCAGGTTCGCCCCCCGCTGGACAATGCTGATCGTGCTGCTCTGGGTCATTCAGTTCGGGCTTTTCGTGTTCGGCGCGCCAGAGATCGTGCTGGGGATTTCAATCGTCACCACCTGGGGCAGTTGCGCTGTCGTCCAGGTCTATCGCTATCGGCGGCTCTACACGCCGACTCAGCGCCAGCAGACCAAGTGGGTCGTCTTCAGCCTGGCGCTGGTGATCCCGCTGAATATTGTCTTCAGTATTCTGCACGTCATCTGGCCTGCGCTCAACGCTCCCGGCTCGCTGTTTTTTCTCACCCAGATTCTGGAGCTGGCGCTGTTCTGGGCGCCCATCTCGCTTGGTGTCGGCATCGCCATCCTGCGCTCGCGGCTCTACGATATTGACCTGCTCATCAACCGCGCGCTCGTCTATGGCTTGCTCACCGCCATTCTTGGCGCCCTGTACGCCGTTGGCGTCATTGGTGGGCAGCGCTTCCTCTCGGCGGTCACGGGCGGCAGCGCGGCGCAGGAATCGGCGCCGACCATCGTGCTCACCACGCTACTGGTGGCTGCGCTCTTCCAGCCGTTGCGTCGCCGCTTGCAGGCGTTGATTGACCGACGCTTCTTCCGCAGCAGGTACAATGCGGCCCGCGCCGTTGCTGGCTTCAGCTCGGCAATGCGCTCCGAGGTGCATCTGCAGAGCCTCACCGATCACCTGCTCGACATCGTGGACGAAACGATGCGCCCCGAACACGTCTCGCTCTGGCTACGCCCACCTGAGCGCAAGACGACGGATCAGCGCTTCAACGAGGCGCCCGCGCGAGAACCGTAGCCAGCGCTCTCAGGGAAGTGGCCGCGCGAATGCGGCGTATGCGCTGGAGACGAGAAACTGCGGATCAGCCCCACCCGTCACCAGGCCCATGAAGTCGCTGTTGGGTATGCGGGGCAGCACGCCCATCGGCGTGAGCTTGCCGGTGGCCGGGTCCAACTCATCCAGCGGATTCGCGCCGCCCGCGACTGCTCCACTGGCCAGCACGACCTGGCCGCCGGGGCCAAACCACGCCGCGCCTATCTGAAAGTCTGCGGGCGTCACATCGCGCCAGGTCACGCCGCCATCCACGCTCTGCTGGAGCGGATTTCCGCCCGCTGTCGTCGCTGGAGAGCTGATCCAGGCGTAGAGTGTGCCAGGCGTCGGCGCCCACAAGCTCATCTGCGCGGCGGCGGCAAACACGTGTATCTGTCGCCAGGTCGCACCTGCATCCGTCGAGGTGAACAGGTACGTCTGGCTCGATGGGCGCGTCGGATCGAGCTTGCCTTGCGCGACGACATAGAGATGCGACGCATTGGTGGGGTCCACAGCGAACGCCAGCAGCGAATTGCTATCGGGAGACGGGTTGGCATAGGGTAGCAGCGAATCGAGGAAGGTGAGGCGGCCATCAATCGAGAGATCGCCCAGCGCCAGTTCGCCGTCACCACCAATGCTCAGATTCACGACGCCGATGAGGTGGCCATTGACGAGCGTGGGCGGGTCGCTAAACTCCATCAGGCCAGTTGGCATATCGAGACTACGCCAGGTTTTGCCTGCGTCGGTGGTGACGGCGAACTGGCCAGTGATGTCGCCGTCGGCGACGATGATGGTATCAGGATGAACCTGATCGACGACCACAGAGCAACTCGCATCGGTACTCGCGGCGGAAGGTAAATCCCGGATCGCTGACGTCTGCCAGGTCACGCCGCCATCATCACTGATCTCCAGCGTCTGGTCATATGGAACTGAAACGCTGCCAAGCAGACCTGATATTTCGCAGCCCACCAGCCGTCCTGGGCGCGCACGGCTGACGGCTAGCCCCAGCGTAGCAACCGCCTGCGAATGGCGTTGTATCGGCAGCAGCGCGGTCCAGCCTGGAGGCGCTGCAATGGGTATTGGCGTGGCCCAAATGATGGTCGGCGTGGGCGCCGCGACGCTGCGCTGTGACGCCGCCTGGCGCAGCAGGATACCCGCGAATCCGCCTACGATCACGATGATCGCCGCCGCAGCCGCGACTGAGCGCCAGTCGGCATGCGCCCAGCCACTGTGGCTGGCAGCGGAGCCGCCGCGCCCACGCGCCGCCAGAATACCCTGGCTGAGCCGCGCATCGGGTTGTGGCGCGGTTTGCGCGCCAAGGATGGCCGAGATGCGCGAATAGTCGTTCAGGCGTCGCTGGCACACGTCGCAGGTCGCCAGATGCTCGCGCCGCGCCGCCGCCGTCTCGGCGTCGAGGTCGCCATCGTAGAGCGCTGATACCTGATCGGCCTGCACATGCAGTGGACAGATCGTCTGTATATCGCTCATTGGCCCGCCTCCTCATCGAAGTACTGCGCGCGAAACTGCTCTCTGGCGCGCGAAATGGTCATCTTCGCAGCGGCTAACGAGACATCCAGGACATGCGCAATCTCCGCCGAGTGGTAGCCGTAGACATCCCGCAGGATCAGTGCGGCGCGCATACGCCTGGGCAGCGACAACAACGCCGCCTCGATGGCGTCGCGCTCCGCTAGTCGCTCCGTGGGATCATGCGCGGCCAGGCGATGTTCGTCCGCTTCGGTGAGGTCGAGCCGTAGCGGGTCGGCGTGGCTGTCGCGGCGATGGTTTAGCGCGAGGCGCGTGGCAACCTTCAGCAACCAGGCGCGCGGTTGGTCATACGTAGCGACCCTGGCGAAGTGCCGCCATGCCCGCAGGAAAGTTTCCTGGCTGAGGTCATAGGCTACCTGCTCGTCGCCGGTCATGCGCCACAGATAGCCAAAGACATCGCGTTCGTGCAGGTGAATGAATTGCTCGAAATCCTGCTCCGCAGGCGCCACGCCGATCGCTGGGCTGGGGGCGGATGTGGCGAACGCCAGCGCTGGAATCGCGCGCAGAGGCCATCTGAAGCGAGCAAATGGCTCGCCGCACAGCGTCAAACGCCAATGCGCGGCGAGCGGCACGCTCAACTTCCCGGCGCCATCAACTCTGTTCAGTGTTCATCTCCTCCCGGCTGTCGCAGTTGTCATATACACAAACACCCAGCGCCAGCAGAAAGGTAACATGAGATTGCGCCTCGCTCGCGGCCTTGAAAGGCTGCAACTCCTCACCCCCAGCCCCTCTTCCACGAGGGGAGGGAGGAAATTCGGCTCCCCTCTCCCAGAGGGCGAGGGGCTGGGGGTGAGCCCTGGCGGCAGACACAGCGAGGCCCCCACTCCCGACCGGGAATGGGGGCCTCTGGGCGCGAACGCTTACGCCTGCTGCGGATGCAGTTGCGGGTTGGCGACCTGGCGAATGATTGGTTCGCCGCTCGCCGTCACCTTCACCACATTGTCCTCCACACTGATCGTGGCCGTTTGCCCTGGCTGCACCGCCCCGGAGAGCAGCGCATCGGCCAGTGTGTCGTCCACATTCGTCTGGATGGCCCGGCGCAGCGGACGCGCGCCGAACTCAGGATCGAAGCCCTCACGCATCAGGAACTCGCGCAGGTCGTCGCCGAACTGCAGCTCGATGCCCTGCTCGCGCAGGCGAACCTCGGACTGCTCCAGCAGCAGGTCCACGATCTGGCGCAGCTCATCGTGACCCAGCGAGTGGAAGACGACGATCTGGTCGATCCGGTTGATGAACTCAGGCCGGAATGCGCGGCGCAGTCCCTCCAGCGCCTTGGCGCGCTTCTGGGCCTCTTCACCCTCCTGCACAGTCTGCGCCTCGCCCCACCTGGTGGGCATGAAGCCGATATTTGCGCGGCGCAGGTCTTCCGAGGCGGCGTTGCTGGTCATGATGACGACGGTGTTCTTGAAGTCCACCGTGCGCCCCTGACCATCCGTCAGCCGACCATCGTCCAGAATCTGCAAGAGCGCATTGAAGACCTCAGGATGCGCCTTCTCGATCTCGTCGAACAGCACCACGCTGTAGGGGCGTCGGCGCACCTGCTCGGTGAGTTGGCCACCTTCGTCGTAGCCGACATACCCCGGAGGGCTGCCGAACAGCCGCGAGACCGTGTGGCCCTCCATATACTCCGACATATCCAGCCGGATCAGCGCATCCTGGCTGCCGAAGATTTCAGCGGCCAGCGCGCGAGCCAGCTCCGTCTTACCGACACCGGTCGGCCCCATGAACAGGAATGATCCAATCGGGCGGCGTGGGTCTTTCATCCCCGCGCGCGACCGGCGAATCGCTCGCGCGACCGCGCTGATCGCCTCGTCCTGGCCGACGACACGCTTGTGCAGGTCGCCTTCCAGATTGATGAGGTTGGCGCGCTCCGACTCCAGCATCTGGCTCACCGGCACGCCCGTCCAGTTCTCGACCGCCTTCGCGATCTCCTCTGGCGTCACCAGCAGCGTCGGCGTGCCTTTCGTCTTTGCCTGGGCCTCGTCCAGCTTCTGCTGAAGCTGCAGCTCATGCTGACGCAGTTGCGCCGCGCGCTCGTACTCCTCCGCCAGCGCGGCGGCTTCCTTCTGCTGTTGCAGCTCGTTCAGCTCGCGCTCCAGATCATGCACCGCCTCCGGGCCGATCAGACCGCTCTCGACAGCCTCCAGCCGTAGCGACGCCGCAGCCTCGTCCATCACGTCAATCGCCTTGTCTGGCAGGAATCGGTCATTGATGTAGCGGTCAGAGAGCTTCACGGCGGCGTCGATGGCCTCATCGGTGATGCTGACGCTGTGGTGCGCCTCGTAGTTGGGGCGCAAGATGCGCAGCATGGCGATGGCCTCTTCGACCGACGGCTCGCCCACCTTCACCGGCTGGAACCGTCGCTCCAGCGCCGCATCCTTCTCGATGTGCTTGCGATACTCGTCGAGCGTGGTCGCGCCGATGCAGCGCAGTTCACCACGCGCCAGCGCTGGCTTGAGCAGGTCAGCCGCGCCGACCGCGCCCTCAGCGGCGCCCGCCCCGACGACCGTATGCAGTTCATCGATGAAGAGGATGACTTCAGGATTCGTACGCGCCTCTTCGATGATGTTCTTGATTCGCTCCTCAAACTGGCCGCGGAACATCGCCCCCGCGACCATGCTCCCCATGCTGATCGCGACGATGCGCGCATCACGCAGCGTCGGCGGCACATTGCCCTCGGCGATGCGGCGCGCGATGCCCTCGACAATCGCCGTCTTACCGACGCCTGGCTCACCGATCAGCACCGGATTGTTCTTCTGGCGGCGACCCAGCACCGTCAGCACGCGGCGAATCTCGCGATCACGTCCGCTGGCGGGATCGAGCTTGCCATCACGCGCGTCCTGCGTCAGATCGCGTCCATACTGGTCAATCGTCGGCGTCTTGCTGTGCTTGTTCGGCTCGCGCTGGGCAGTCGTCGTGCCATTGGGCCGATTCGCGCCCATCGGGGTACCATTGGCGTTGAGCATGCTCCCGTTGAAGAACGAGTTGAACATGCTGCCAACGTCAGAGTCGCCACCCTGGACGTTCATCTGACCGAGCAGCTCCTCGGCGCACTGTTTGCAGTAGAAGTGCTGCTCAGGGCGGCCATTCGCGATCGATTTTAGCCGGACGCGGGCGTCGTTGACGTTGCAGCGCTCACATTTTTGCATGCTTTCGTTCCCCTCTATATCGGGTATCGCGCGGCTCTACACGGGCTTACAGCCTCTGCGCGCGATGGATCGAATTCGTCTGAACTTTGTCGAGCCGCGCTGGGCGGCTCTGGCGCCTCGAGCCAGTCAATCACTGGCGAGGCCGCTATTCGTCGTCCCCAGTCTCCTCATCCGGGGTAAGCTGGATCTTCTTCGGGCGTCCGCGCGGCTTGCGCGGCGGTTGCGCCGCCTCGAAGCGCTCGAAGACCTCTGCCGCTGTGAGCTGGTCACCGGCCATCACCAGATAGGCGCGTGTCCACAGCGTCGGAATGCGTGTGAGTTCCGGGAACTCATCGCGTAAGATGCGCGATGTGTGGGCCTTGATCTGGCAGACAATGCGATGTGGCGCGAGCGTTGGTGGCGCAGCCGCAGCCAGATAGACCCGGTCGGGCAACACCACCACCAGCAATGGGTGAAACTCCACCTCGCTTGCGCGTTCCTCTATCAGGGCGCGCAGTCGCTCGGCCACATCGCCGATGAGGCACGGCTTCGAGCGCATCGGACCCCAGACGAAGTGGTACGTGATGCTCCACGGCTCGTCCGGGTCTTGTTGAATATTGTGTATACTCATCTCGCCCACCTACATATTACTATCGCACACCCTCGACTGCGCGTCAAGAGATTCGGCGACCAATCTTGTAGATTCGCGCAAACGATCTACACAATTAATTCTACCGTATCTACGCCAGCGCGGGGCAAGAGGTTGCGCGCCAGGGCCAGCGCTTGGCGTCGTGGCGCGAGATTCTTGCACAACGCTAACACTCGCAACCTCGCACGCCTCGCGGCAACCGCTGGGGTAGACACCCAGGGCCAACGCCCCACTTGCAACGCCGGTCGCTGAGGCTTATACTGCACTCAAGAGAGAGTGGGGCGTCTCGCTCTCACTTAGGGCGAGAATCCCCGGGCGTCAATCTTGGGGAGTTGTCAAGCTATACTGTTTCGTACTTCGTATGGCGTATCTGCGCAGGAGGAACGCCGTCCGTGCGGTGGAAACGCCGTCGGCCGTGCAATGTCCCTGACGCGAAAACAGGAGTGTGCGACGTGGCGCAAGAAACCTACAAGATCCCCGAAGTGCAATGGTGGGGGCTGCCAGTGGGCATCACCTTCATCGTGTCCGCCGTGGCGTTGACATTCTATGTCAACCGTGGCGATGTCACCTTCCTCAATGGAGTCATCGGCGCTATCGCGCTACCGCTCCTTGGCGCAGGCCTCGCCAGCTTCGCCGCTTTCATCTACAGCATCATCACCCACGGGGCTGCGCCAGGTGAAGCCAAGCACATGGCCGCTGCTGAGTCTTCGCACTAATTTGTCCCGTCGGTAATCCGTCGGCAACAGGCTGGCAGGTTCGCATGCGAGCCATCCAGCCTGTTCCCTTTTGTTGCTCAGGTCACGCGCTCACGGAGCCGCCCCAACCGCGATGGCAAGGGGCGCCATTGCTCGCTGGGCTGCCGCCGAACAGCGATTCTTCCCCTTGACCAGTCCTCCAGCGCGGCGGCGCCGCAGGCTTGCGCTTCACAGCGCCGCCAGCCATAATCTGCGCATATGTCATCGCCTGGCGCATATGCCAGCTCCACAAACGGTTGTCAGCGGCGCGCGCAAAAAGCGTGCGCGCAGCGTATAGTGAGTTGGTGGAGGTGGATAGCATGATTCTCGTCACGGGCGCCGCTGGCTTCGCGGGCAGCCGTATCATTGCACGGCTCGTCGAGCAGGGCGCGCAACCCCGCGCGCTCGTGCGTTCTGCCACGCAGGCGCTGGCGCGGCTGCCACAGCAAGGCGTCGAGATTGTGATCGGCGACACGACCAAACCTGAGACGCTCAGCGCGGCGGTGGCTGGCGTCGAAACCATCGTCCACTGCGCCTTCGTCACCGCAGACCGCAAGCAAGGGCCGGGCGTCAACTATTACGCCACCAACGTGACTGGAACGCGCTACCTCGTCGCCGCAGCCAAAGCGGCGGGCGTCAAGCGGATTGTCGAGCTGGGTGGCCTCGGCACGCAGTCCTCCACACCCACCTCCTATATGGAGACGCGCTACCAGGCAGACGAGGCGATCAAGACGAGCGGGCTGGCGTGGAGCATCCTGGGGCCGTCCGTCCAGTTTGGCAAGGGCGCCGCCTTCTTCAAAGGGCTGGCTGATCTCATCCGCTCGGCGCCATTCATCACGCCCGTGATCGGCTCCGGGAATCTGCGGTTCCAGCCGATCTGGGTCGAAGATGTCGCGACATGCATCCTGAAGATGGCGCAAGAGCCAGAGCAGTATGATGGCAGGGTCATCGAGGTCGGCGGCCCTGAAATCTATACCTACAACGAGATTCTGGACATGCTGATGCGCACGCTCGGCAAGAGTCGCTTCAAGCTGCCCAGCCCCAAGCCACTCGCCGCGCTGGGAGCGCGCGTGTTGACGGCGGCGCTGCCCAGGCCGCCCATCACCCCGGCAGCCATCGAACTCTTCGAGTTCGAGAACACCACCGCGCTCGACGCCGTGGCATACAACTTCGGCTTTCAACCGCTGTCATGGCGCGCCTACCTGCGTGAGCACGGCGTAGATTAACGTCCAATCCGGGCAGCCAGCGCCCGACGAGGTCGCCAATACGTTATGATCTCAGAGAGGCGAACGCGGCGCTGGCTGGCGGTTAAAACCGCGCCTGGATGGCCTGCGGGCCGCGAAGTCCGCCGTCGCGGACTGGGACCGAACTGCGGCGTTGCGCACGCGCAGCTCGAATACTTCACAAGCTCTGGCGCGCCGCGTGACTCGCATGACTATCCCTGGACTATCCCTGGAGGTGTTCCGCATGGCGGAGCGACAGTGTCTGCGCTGCGGCGCGCCCTATGATGAAGGCGCGACCGTCTGCTTCACCTGCGGCGCCTCCATCGGCGAGCTAGAAACGCCGACCCAGCCAGTTCGCGCGCCGAAACGACCCGCCGCGCCAGCCGCGCCCGAAACGCCTGCCGAGCAGCCACAGGCGCCCATCGCCACAGCGACGCCCGGCCCTGCGCGCCCGCTGACGGTCGGGTCGAGCTATCAGGCGTCGGCGTCTGGCGCGGCGCGGCGCGCGCCACGGCGGTGGCGCTGGCCGCTGGTGGCGGGGCTGATCGTCGTCGTCGTCGCGCTGGCCGCAGGCGCCATCGTCGAGGCGCGCGCGTTGCTGGCAACGCCGCCGATCCCCAAGACCACCACCTACCACGACCCGCAGCGCCGCTTCTCGTTCGCCGAGCCTGCGCTGTGGACGGTGACGCCGAACACAGATGGCGCGCTGCTCGCGGATAGCACGGGCGCCAATACCGTCACGATCACTGTAGCGACCGCGCAGGCCGGGCAGACGGCGAGCGCCACAGCCGATACGCTGGCGGCGCAGCAGGGCTTGCAGGCCGCGCCCGCGACGAGCATCGCAGGCGGCCAGTGGCAGCAACGCGCGGGGAGCGTGGTTGGCGTGGACGGCGCTACCCGCGTCGTGACGGTCTATGTGGACATCCACGCAGGCGACCTCTACACCATCCAGACCTCCAGCCCAACCTCAGTCGCCGACTCGATCAACGCCCTCGTCTACCAGCCGTTGCTGGCCTCCTTCGCCTTCCACTAACAGCCACACGTGAGCGGGCGGGGCGGACTGTAACCCAGCGGCGCCTCGCCCGTAGTAGTGAGCGAGACCGCAGGGACAACACGCGCTGGTAGTGGCGTGTCGCACACAGGTCTCACCAACACGCATTGGGGTGGATTCCCCCTGGAGGGTATAAGCGTGGATACTCAACCGACGGTGCGACGCAACCTGTTCGTGACCGTCGCGCTGATCCTGGTAAGCGTCTTAGTGCCAATTATCGGGCATATCCTGCTGACGTTTATGATCGCACGAGATCACATGACGCTTACCGAGAAGATCATCTGGCTGGCGGTGGTGTGGCTCTTGTGGTGGATTGGCCCACTCATCTACCTGCTGGTCGGCCAGCGAAGCTATCGTCTCTTTGGCGGCCACGCGCTGCTCTAACGAGCATCCGACACTGACCGGCCCATTACATGACATATCAGCCGGTCAGCGAGTATCCTCTCCTCATGGGTCGCGGCTGTGTGGCGTGGCGCGCGTATCGTGATATGTATCACGACGTAGCGTAGAATCGTAAACGCCACCACAGGCCCGCGACCAGAGGAGACATTACGCGGTTTATCCCGTTTACGCGGTCTACCCTGTCTGGCGGGTCTTGGCGGCGCTGGCCGCGCCGCTGGCGTGCGGCACTCTATGCCGTGCTGGCGCTGTGCGCGTGCGTCGTCAGTCTGTGTACCGGCGCCAGCGCGTTTGCACAGCCACGCGCCCGCACAGCCTCAGGTGTTCAGGCAGGCGCTCCCTCCCGCCCTCCACCGTTGTCTCGCAGACCGTGGACAGCGCTGGGCATGTCCACATCACCTACGCCAGCGGAGTAAGCGTGACTGATGGCGACCAGGCCACGTCGCCTACCCCTGCGGTCACGGGAACGGCCAGCGCCGACTATCAGGCGTTCGTCGCCAACGGCTACAAGCCCGTGGTAGCGCCGCTCTACGCGATGGTCCAAAGCACCTCCGGCGTGCAGACAGAGGAGTCGCCGTTGATTGCGCTGCCGAACTGCGTTGCGCAGCCCGCGACCTTCGACCTCGCTACCGCCAGCGCGAGTGACCTGGCGCGCTACGGACTGCCCGCGCTGCCCGCCAAGGGCATGACGCGCGCAGTACACGCAGAAGTTCGGCTGGATGAAGCACCGGGTCTGTAGTGTGCGCGTCAGCAATGCGCCAAGCAATAGCGCGCAGGCGGCTCCGCTTCCTACGTGGTCTGGGAACATCGCTGACCAGAACACCTGTTCGTATTCTCTCAAGAGCATGAGCGGCGGCAATACTGGCCTTGGCTGTGATGACGGCACACCGTATGTATGGACGGAGGCCGATGCGGACTGGTTCATGCCGTGCTTTTCAATCTATCCCGGCACGCCTACCTCCAGTATGAGCGGCTGGGTCGGCGTCGGTGGGGTTCAAAACAGCGGCTATAACCAACTGGCTCAGGCAGGGGTTACTGTATCCGCTATTAATGATGGCGCGTCCTACACCACCTGGTATGAGTGGGCCAGTGGGACGCAAAACAACGGGGGGCAACAGATTTCGCCCGTGAACATTACCCTCGGCGCAGGGTGCGATACGCATATCTATGCGCGCGTGAGCCAGAACAGTTACACTATTGGCAACATTGGCACGGGCGTGTACGGTGGCCCAGCGAACACTGGACCCTGGCCAGACGACGCCTCTGCCGAGTTTATTGTGGAGCGCAACGGGGTAATCTTAGGCACACTTGTGGGGCTGGCGAATTTTGGCTCCATTGACTTCAAGGGCATGGGGGTTACAGAGCAGTCGCTTGGCTACCTGTCTATGACCAACGCGCAGCACGACTACGTCCGCATGTTCGACCAAGCCGAAGAACTGACACACGTCGGTTCCATCGTCTACGATGGCAGCGACTACCCGTATGACGACAACACGATTACCTGGGAAGCGTCGTGTTACACTAACTGTTAGTCGCGTAACGCTCTCTGACCCACTGGGTTGGTCCGCTGGTCATAGGTGTTGCTTGACTCGCCAACGAGGCTCGTTGCTCTCGTTGGCGAGTTCTTTTTATGCGCGTCGCCACGAGCGCGCCACGAGAAAGTGAGTCCACTGATGTCATCTCCCTCTGTGCGCCGCGTCTGGAAGCCCTGGAAGTCAAAGAAGGTTCTCGTCGGGCTACTCGCGCTGGTCGTCTTTTTGGCCGTTGAGGTGACCGTTCACCACCTGCCGCCCGATAGCGTCACCATCACCACCGTCACCGCTGGCGCCTGGCCAAACGACCCCAGCGGCGCGACTGTGACCAAGAGCGTGCGCTATAGCGGCGCACAGGGCCAGGCGGTTCTTCGGCAACTCACCCATGTCTTTGCCACCGCGCCCCGTACCTCGTCGCAGACCTATTTTACGGTGCAAACAATCTGTGGCCCGCTTGCGTATATGAATTATACGGTGACCTTCACCTGGCATGGCCTGCCAGTACAGTCGTGGGCGGACATCGGGGGCTGCCCAGACTATCTGGAGAGCAGCGGCGGCCTCCCCAACGTACTGTCGGCGCGCACACTGACGGCGGCAGACCAGATGACGCTCGCGACGCTCGGACCACCCTACGCCGACCCCTTCCCGACGCAACCTTGACCCGTTCGCGGGCGTGTGCGGGCGTACTTCTCGGCGCGCGGTATTATTTAGATTATGCCGCGCGCCAGAGCGCCCCAAATAGCTCTAAAAACGCCCTCTGGGGACTTATTGAAGGTATCCTCAGGACGCATGACTGAAGCATGATCGGTATGACCGAAGCATTGAAGTCTGCACTGCGCCCACCGTGATAACGCGCGTCGTGGCCAGCGTGCGCATCTCCGCTGATGACTCTCACTGATGATGCGCCTGCGAGCGACGGCTTCCAGGCGCATCGCTGCGCTCAGGGGGTCGCACACAGGTCAGCGCGCAGACTATAATGAATGACGCCTTTATCTCCTGCTGTGGGCGTCATTCGAGAGGGAAGAGTTGTGGCCGAAGCTACCACTGCGAACATCGTCGTCGTCACTGGGGTCTTCGACCTGCTGCATATCGGCCATCTGCGCTTCCTCGAAGCCGCGCGCCGTCTGGGCGATACGCTGATCGTTGGCGTGGAGAGCGACGAGCGGGTGCGCCGCTGGAAGGGGCCGAACCGACCGATCCAGACGGAGGACGACCGCCTCGCGCTGCTGCGCGCGTTGCGCGTGGTCGATGATGTCTTCCTCATCACGGGCGAGCGGATAGACCCGCCCTACTATGCCGACCTGTTGCGGCCATTCGCCGCGCGCTACATCGCCGTCACCGCCGATGATCCCTTCCTGGAGCAGAAGCGCGACGCCATGCTCGCCGTCGGCGTCGAACTGCGCGAAGTCACGCCGCGCATTGAAAACTATTCGACGAGTCATCTGGTGCAACTGCTCGGCCTCCCCTGAGGGCGCCGCTCGCGCTATACTTGACTATAGCGGTCATATTTGTGTTGACGGCGCGCCATGCCAGGTTCTATGCTGTGTGAGGCATGACCTGGTCGCTATGGATACGTTGTTGTGGGTCATGCCGGGGTACGAAACACCATGCGGTTGACGATGAAGGGCGACTACGGCCTGCGTGCGATGATTGAGATGGCCGGGCGCTTTGGTCAAGGCCCGACGCCCAGCGCGGTGATTGCGCGGCGTCAGGTCATCCCGGAGCATTTTCTGGATCAAGTGCTGATTACCTTGCGACGCGCGGGGCTGGTCAAGAGTCTGCGTGGGCCGCAAGGTGGCCATATGCTCGCCAAACCTCCCGCGCAGATCTCCATGCTCGATGTGCTCCAGGCGCTGGAGGGCGCGCCGACTTCGCTCGACTGTGTGCCGCAGCCCAACACCTGCCAGCTAGCGCCAGGCTGTGGCATGCGTGACATCTGGGCGCAGATCGACACCTTCGCGCACGATCTGCTCAGCGCGACGACGCTCGAACAGCTCGCCGCGCGCCACCACGCTGTCGGCCAGGAAGCCGAGGCGATGTATTACATCTGAGCCGCCGCTGGGCGTGTCCGCGTAGCTGTCGCTCAGGCCGACGCGCCGAGTTGACGCGCTGCGCCAACGTGAGCCTCCGCGTCCCAGAGGGTCTCAGCCAGCGCGCCGCGCGGCAGGCTGCTCTCCGCCACCTGCCCATCATCCATGCGCAAGGTGTAGTCGAAGATGCGCGCGTCGATGACCTGGCTATGTGAGATGAGGAAGACCTGCGCGAACGCCTCGGCGATGGCGCCGGTCGTCAGCACACGCGCCAGCGCGAGCGACCGTTCAGCATCGAATGCGCTCAGTGGCTCGTCGAGGAAGATGAAGCCAGGTGTCGCGCCAAGCTCCTTGGGCAGCGTGGCCAGCGCAAACGCCAGCCGCAGCGCCAGTGACGCCTGATCGCGCGTGCCACCCGAAAAGAGGTTCTTGCGCACGTAGCGCCCCGCAAGCTGATCCCACATGCGGATGGCGAGATCGGTTTCGCCGCCAGCGCCCGATGCGTCGTCGCGCAGCAGGGTGATGTCGTGATAGCGACCTGCCGTCAACTGCGGCAGAATCGCGCGCATGTAGACCTCCGTTTCGGGCAGCGCGCGGCGAATGATGCGCGTGCGCGCCTCGCTGGCAAGCTCACAGGCCAGCTCACGGCGGCGCAGCTCGCGCTCAGCGGATTCGAGCTGCGCGCGTAGCTCGCTTTCGTCGAGTGGCGCGCTCTCCAGCAGGCTCTCACGTTCGCGCTCGACCGCCAGTTGCTCGGTATGATAGGTTTCCATGCGGGCGTCGTCTCGTTCGGCGCGCAAGCGCGCGACCTCAACCGACGTGACCTCACCCAGCAGTGGCCATGACTGCGCCAGGGTCGCCAGTGACTCATCGCCCCGCGCCGCAGCCGTCCCCAGGGCGGCGAGGCGCGCGCGAATCTGCTCGCACAGGCGCTGGTGGGCGAGGCGCGTCTCTTCGCTCTTCGCGGCCAGGCGCTCGCGCTCGGCGATCAGGCCGCCCTGCCGCGCGTGGGCCGCCATCTCGTCGTGCTGGGCCAGCGCTTGCCGCGTCTGCTCAGCAAGCTGCCCGTGCAGCGCCTCCAGCGTGTGCGCTTCCAGTGGATCGGGCAAGCCGAATCCCTCGGTGAGGCCTAGCTGCGCCAGGTCGTGCGCCACGCTCAGCGTTTCATTGGCCCATGCGCGCAGGATGTCTTCCAGGGTGTCGTTACTCTCCAGCAGGCGCGTCTGAACCTCGTCGCGGCCGCCTGTGCTGGAGACGAGCGTCGAGAAGGCGAGTTCCGCCGCGCCGCGCGCCGCCACAAGCCCCATCACATCGTCGGGCAGCCCCAGCGCGTGGGCTTCCTCGGTCAGCGCCTGCGCCAGCGCCTCGACGACGGAGAGCCGCTCGCGTATCTCGTCAGGCGAGACATCGTATCCGAGCGTGCGCAGCGCGGCGTAGGCGCGGTTGGCGTCACCCTGGGCGCGCTCCATCTCGACCCGCGCTGTCGCGGACTGTAGCTCGACTTCGTGCGCGCGCAGCTCCGCGTCGCCCAGGGCGCTGGCCATGGGCAGGCTCTTGAGGATGCGCTCGCCATCTTCGGCGGTGGCGGGAATGGGCATGCCTGCCGCGCGCAGGTGGGCCTCCAGGCGCCCGATGTCATCACTCACGAGTCGCCGCGCCAGATTGACCTCCGCGCGCACCGTCGAGATGCCCTGGTCGGCCTGAGCCAGCTTCCAGGCGTGCGCGCGTTTGGTCGCGACCTCCTGTCGCCAGCGCACACACAGCCCGACTGCGGCAAGAGCCGAGAGCGCGACGAAAGCCCACAGCGCGACGATGGAGAGCGTCAGCGCCAGCGTCGCCGAGATCAGCGCCATCGCCAGCGAGGCGCCGGTCAGCGCGAGCCATTGCCCGGCGTGCGCGCCCGTCTCGGCGACCTCGCGCTCATACATGCCTCGCTCGGTGTTCAACGCGGCAAGTTGCTGGGTTCGGCCTTCGCGCACGTCGGCGCGTTCGCGCGCCAGAATCCACTCGGCCAGCGTATCGCGCGCCTGCGCCCGGCCAAGCGCGGTCACCGTCGCGCTGCGGCTGCGCTCGGCCTCAGCCAGCGTGCCGCGCGCCTGGCGTTCGGCTTCCTCCGCTGCCAGGCCGCGCTGCGCCAGAGCGTCGGCCTCAGCCAGCACGCTGCGTTCGCTCGCCGTCTCGCGCATTTTCGCTTCCAGTCGGCGGATGTCGTCGAGCTTGCGCTGCGCCTCTGGCGCATGGGCCGCTTCGATGGTGTCGAGGTGTTCGAGCTGTGTCGTCAGCAGCGCGGTATCGAGTGAAAGCTGCCGCGCGCGCCAGCGATAGCGCTCGCTCTCGATCAGCCGCCGCTCAGCGGAGCGCAGGGCGCCGAGTTGCGTCAGCAGCGCCGCATGCTCATCCAGTTCGCCGCGCAGCAGCGCCTCACTCTCAGCGAGCGCGTCCATCTGCGCGGCGAGCGTGTCGCGCTCTTCCACCCAGCCACGAAGCTCGGCGGCCTGGAGTCGTTGCGCCACATCGCCTTCGCGCGCGGTGGCCTCGCGCAGCAGGCGTCGCTGTGTCGCCACACGGGTCTGCGCGCGCAAGCGCTCGATGTGGCGACGTTCCTCAGCGCCGGGCGTCAGCGACCGCTCGACGCTCACCAGGCGCTCAAGCCCCAGCAGCCGCGAAATCGCCTCCTCGCGCTCATCGCGTCGCAGCGACTCCAGGCGTTCGAGGCCCTTCTGCTCCATGAAGCACGAGTTGCGCAGGGTGTCGCCATCAAGGCCGCGCAACTCCGCCAGGATGCGGTCGTTGACGGCGCTGACCGCGCTGACACGCTCATCAGCCTGGCCTGGCTGACGCACGATCAGCGCGGCCTCAGACATCGGGGCGCCGTTGCGTGTGCGTGTCAGTGTGCGGGTGACTTCCAGTTCCGTCTCGCCGGTCAGCAGGGTCAGCGACACCTGCGCCTGCGCGCCGTCATGCGGAATCAGCGCTGAGAGGGTCGCTTTGCCCGGCTCCTCGCCCACCAGCGGGCGCCCATAGAGCGCGAAGTAGATCGCCTCGAAGAGGGTTGATTTGCCGGATTCATTTGGCCCCTCGATGAGCGTGGCGCCGCGCCTGGGCAGCCACAGATCGACTGCGCGCAGATGCTTGAGCGCCGGGACAGCGAGCCGTTTCAGCGTAATCATCGGTCTACGCGCCCTCCTCACCGCTCGCACGCAGTCGCGCCAACAGCAGTTCGCCCGCCGCGCGTAGATCGCCGGGGTCGGGCAATCCAGTGACGCCTGCCTCGCTCTGGCGCAGCGACTCCTCCATCACCAGCGCGATCATCTGGGCGGGCGAGATTGCCTCGGTGTGCGCCGCGCTGAGGTCTGGCAGCGCAAACACCTGCTCCACCAGCGTCAGGCCGCTCGTATCCACATCCAGCGAGAACGCCCGCTGCTGCCCCAGCGCAATCACATCGCGCAGCGCAAGTTCGTGATACTGCTCGCGGGTGAGCGCGCCGGTCAGGCGCAGGCGCACCATCGTCTCAGGTGTGCAGACGGCCTCCAGTTCTGAGCGGATGACCGCCAGCGCGTGGCTCATCTCATCCGCTGACGCTTCGCTCGTTCTGCTCGTCGCGCTCGCCGCAGCGTCGTCGGGCCAGAGGCGGCTGGTAGACAGGTTGATCTCGGCGCGTGGCTGCGCCTGCGTGCGGATATGCTCGACGTGGCTGGCGCCGTCGCGGGCCAGTTCGACCCAGACGAAGCCAGGCTCGCCCGCCTGTGCGCCAAACTCCATGCGCTCGGTCGCGCCGACCACCACTATCTCACGCGCGCCGATGCGCTGCTGCGCAAAGCGATGGATATGCCCTGCAACCACCAGGCGGCATTGATCGGGGAGCGCGGCGAGGCTGGCCTGCGCGACGGTGCGCTCGCCCTCGCTGGGTCGCGATAGCCCCTCGATGGCCGCATGCAAGATCAGCAGCGCCACATCGGCCTGCGCCAGCGCGGTCGACGCCGTGTCGCTCCACTGCGCCACCGCCAACGGATCGCTGCCAGGCGCCGCGACTGGATTATTGCTGAGGCCCACCACGGCGACTCGCAAGCCGCCCAGCGCGAAGACGCGCGGCTCCAGCGCATCGGTCGCGGCGAAATACTGCAACTCGTCGAGCGCGGCGTAGACCTGCTGCGGCGCTTCACCGCCGTGCTCGGTCTGCATGCGCGGCGTGTCGTGGTTGCCACTGACGGCGACACAGACGATGCCTGCCGCACGCAGACGATGCAGTTGCTCAGCGACGAAGGCGCGATCCTGATTCGAGGGCGCGGGTGAGTCGAAGAGGTCGCCGGTATTGATGAAGAGCGCCGCGCCGCGCGTGATCGCGCAGTCTACCGCCGCCTGAAAACCGCGTTGCAGCCAGGCGCGACGCTCTTGTCGCCGCGCTGGCGAGAGCCGTGGCGCCGCCGGTGACAGGTGATTATCGCCTGTGACAACAAGACCGATCGTCGTGTCTTGTGTGTCAATCAGGGTATCAGTCATTGCGCTCACTCCCAGGACATCACATCCCCGGCCGCCTGCTGTGGGTGGTGGCGGCTTGCTCCCTCGCGCCCAGAAAGTGTAGACCGCTGGGAGAGGCAGCGTCAAACTGGAACGGCGCACACAGGACTATCAGAGGGCGTGGGCAGCCGTGGGCGGCGCGCGGGAGCTGGCGGTTGAAACCGCGCCTGGATGGCCTGCGGGCCGCAAAGTCCGCCTGCGCGGACTGGGACCGAGCTGCGGCGTTGCGGACGCGCAGCTCTAATACTTCACAATGCCCTGGAGGGCGTCCCAGGGCTGATTGCGCGTGGCGTGGCTGAAGGCATACAATGCGGCTATGTTTCTCTTGCTGCATGGCGACGACGAATTTTCGGCGCGCGAAGAACTGGCGCGCCTGCGCGAGACGGGCGGTTTCGACTTCAACCAGGACACCTTCACCGGAGACGACGCCGACTTCGCCCAGATCCGCAACATCTGCGACACGCTGCCGTTCCTGAGTGAACGGCGGCTCGTCGTGGTGCTTGGCCTACCCAAACCACCGAAGCGCGGCGCTGGCGACGAGGACGATGGCGAAGACGCCGCGCCGCCACCCGCGCAAGCTGCCATGCCCACCGCCAGGGGCAAGAAGGGCAAAGCCAGCGGGCCTAATCCGCGCATGTTCATCCAGGCGCTGGCCGACTATGCCGCCCACACCCCTGAGACGACCACGCTGGTCGTCGTCGCCGGCAAGCTGGACTCAACCAGCCCACTGCTGCAAGCCGCTCAGCAGCATGGGCGCGCGCGCGCCTTCACCACGCCGAGAGGCTCCCAACTTGAGCAATGGATCAGCCGCCGGGCGCAGGCTGACGGCGCGAGCATCACGCCGGATGCGGCAAAGCTGCTGATCGAGGTGGTTGGCGCCGAGAACCTGCGTATGCTCGACAGCGAGATCGAGAAGCTGAGCATCTACGTCGGGCGCGAGGGACACATTGGCGTTGAGCAGGTGCGCGCGCTCAGCTCACAGGTCAATCCATCGAACATCTTTGCGCTGACCGATGCGCTGGCTCGCCGCGAGCATGGGCGCGCCCTGGCGCTGCTGCATGAGCTGCTGGCGAGCGGAGCCGCGCCGCTGGCCATCGTCGGGCTAACGGCGGCGCAGACACGCGCGCTGATTCAGGTGAAGGCGCTCTCGGAGCGCGGCATGCGCTCGCTCCAGATCGCGCAGACAGCAGGGCTGGCCCCCTATACGGTGGAGAAGTCGCTGCCGCTCGCACGCCACTTCACATTTGCCCAGCTCGAGGCCGCCCATCGCGCGCTGCTCGAGGTGGATGTGGCGCTGAAGAGCAGCCGCATGACGCCCGAGCTGGCGCTCGACCTGCTCACCCTGCAATTTGGCGCGACCAGCCGCTAGCGGGAACGCAGCAGCAACGCCTTCGCCGCCGCGTAGAACCACGCCGCCAGCGCCAGGCCCACGACATAGATGCTGAGTCGCTGTGGGATGTGCAGCGCGCGTGCGCCCAGATTCGCGGGTGTGTGGCCATTGAGGATGGGAACGGCGCCGGTGAGCAGGGTGGGCAGGTAGAGGGTGGTGAAGGGAAAGCTGTCGTAGGTGGAGGCGATGCGCACCCCCAGCACGACATAGATGAAGGTCATGAGCAGCGAGAGGCCCAGTGTCACCGCCAGCGCGCCACGCAGCCACAGCCGCGCGTCATCCACCAGCCACGCCAGCCCCAGGCAGGCGAAGGGCAACATCGGCACGAGCAGACGCGGCCCCGGCGCATTCTCACCCGCCATCGGCAGGAAGTAGGATGAGACGATCAGCGGGTAGATCAGCGTCACGGCGATGGCCACCAGCGCCTCCAGCCGCGCCGTATCTGCGCGGTACCAGAGCCACAGCCCCAGCGGAATCAGCAGCAGGAAAGGCGACTCGACCAGCAGGCCGCGCGGATAGAGCAGAATCTGGCGCAAGCCATCGAGTCGGGGAACAGTCACGCCGAAGAATCCGCTATGCTGTCCCGAAAACTCGCTGCCACTGACAAAGCCATAGCTCACGCTCAGCGGATCGCCGAACGCGAACCAGTTGTACCAGGCCAGCGCCACCGCGCTCGGCGCCATGGCGCTTCCATAGAGCAAGAGGGACCGGAGCCGCTTGCCGGGGAAGCCGAGCAGGATGTAGCCGCAGAGGATGAGGAAGATGACGCCAGCCAGATACTCCGAGATGACTGCCAGACCGCTGAGCAGGCCAGCCAGCAGCAGCCAGCGGCCCGGATGCGCCTCCGAGCGGGCGCGATAGATGAGATAGAAGGCGATGAAGAGCAGCCCACCACCAAACGCATGGCTGAAAAAGACCGTCGTGAAGGGATACACCAGCGTCGCGAGCGCAAACGCGCCCGCCGCGACATAGGGCAGCGGCGAGCCGGCGAGCGCGGACGCAGCCGCACGATGAAGCGGCGAAAGATCAGCGCCGCCGCGATGCCCACGGGGACCACGGTGCAGAGGTTCAGCAGATCGATCTGGAGCGTGACGGGGATGCTATGCGCCGGGAAGCCGAGGCTGTGGAGTTGATCCAGCGCCCAGAGCAGCGGCGTGGCGACAAGTGAGAGGCCGAGTGAGCGCGGCGAGTACCAGTGGCCGTGGTAGTAGCTCACATCAATCGTGTTCTGCACGTGGCTATCAATAGTCGCCTGACCATGCGCCAGCGCGTAGACCATATCCCAGCGGCTCAGCATGTTCGTGCCCGGCGGCATGACGAAGTAGACATAGCAGAGCAGGAGTAATCCGGCGAACGCCCACTCGGAGGTGGTGAGCAGCGTCACCTTGCGCTCGAACGCCCGCAGCCAGCGGACGCCACGGTGAGCAGGAGCCTCGATTCGTTCGTCGGTTCGCGTCGCAACGGCAGATCGCATCGTCGCCTGTTTCAAGGTTGACTCCATCAGCTCGGCCTCGGCTTGCTCGGCGCTGGTCAGCTCAGAGCGTCGCCGCTGCGAGGGGAAGTTTGCCATGGTCGCTCCTTAACCCACACGCCAACCAATCTGCAGGTTCCGCTGGCGCTCGGTCGTCGCGCGGTCATCCTCCTGGGCCGCCGTGTATGGTAACGCACGGTCGCGCGGGCTGTCAGCACGACCGGGACTTTGCGCTGGCTGGTGAATGGTCGCCACCGGGGCGCGGGCGGGTGAACCCGCAGCTACGGGCCAGCGGGCGCGAAGCCCCACGCAGGTGGGGCCAGGATGGGGCCAGGCGCGCAGTTGATATTGACAGCCTCTCGCTGCGCCCTATAATGCTATGGGCGCGCATCGCGCGTCTCCACTCACGCAATCCAGGCGGATGGATTCGCATCGAAATGATGCGTGCGAACCTCAGGAATTTTGCGAACGAGTAGATGTCGTGTCTTCAGTCATGCGCGCTGGGCGTCAGTCTCTGCCCAATGCTGGCGCTTGAGAAGTCGCATCGTGGGAGCGCTGGATGGCAGGCTCGCCGCGCTGCTCGTATTGGTCACCACGGCGCTCATCCTGTGGCCGCTCAACGGCATGCAACGTGACTATGACGAGGGCGTCTACTGGCAGTCGCTGCGCGCGATGGCGGAGGGGCATGCGCTCTTCACCTCCATCTTCTCCTCGCAGCCGCCGCTCTTTCTGGTGAGCCTCTATCCCTTCTTCATGCTCTTTGGCCAGGGCATCGCGGCGGCGCGCTTCGGCATCGCGGTCTTCGCGTTGGTCAGTCTGATTGCGATGTACTGGCTGGGGCGCGAGCCTGGGGGTACCTGGGTCGGGCTGGTGGCCGCCGCACTGCTGGCGACGGCCCCACTTTTCCTGCGCGAGGCCCGCACCCTTCAGGCGGAGGCGCCTGCGCTGGCGCTGGAGATTCTCTGCGTGGCGCTGGCCGTCGTCGCGACCCGCCAGACCGGGCGCGCACGCGCGCTGCTGGCGCTGGCGAGTGGCCTCGCCCTGGCGCTGGGAACCCTGATAAAGCTGCTCGATGTCGTGGCGCTGGTTCCGCTCACGCTCTATATCGCCGCGCCCATCTTCGCCATCTGCGTTGATGACGCTGGCAAGTTGCGTCGGCCCAGCGCTGAGGCGCTGCGCCCCCCTGCGCGAGACGCTGCGTCCGCTCGGCTGGGTCTTCGTCGGCGTCGTCCTCGGCTGCCTCGTCGTCTTGCTACCGTTCGCGGGCAGCTTCGGCACGATGTGGGATCAGGTGGTGCGCTTCCATCTCGCCGCCGCACGCGCCGAACCAGTGAACATGCTGAACAACGCAGGCGTCATCGCAGGTAGCATGAAGACGCTGGGCATTCCGGCGCTGCTGGCGTTGGCGCTGGCGATCTGGCGGCGCGCCTGGCGCATGATCCCGCCGCTGCTCTGGCTGATCGCGTCGCTGCTGCTGCTGCTGCGCCAGTCGCCGCTGTTCGAGCATCACGTCGTGCTGGTCGCTCCCTGCCTGGCGCTGATCGCTGCGCTTGGCCTGACACTGCTACCGCGTCCCGGCGAAGCGCAGGCGTCGCGCTGGCTCACGCCCGCCTTCAGCGCCGTGCTGGCGATCTGCATCCTGGTCGGCGTCGCGCTCGGCGTGCGCTCGGCCCAGACAGCGGCGCTCGGTCCGAGCGCGGCCACCGTGCGCGCGGTCAGCGCCATCGAAGCCTTCACCACGCCTGGGAGTCCCATCGTCGCCGATGACCAGTACCTTGCGGCGCTGGCAGGCCGCAGCACGCCTCCTGATCTGGTGGATACCTCACTCGTCCGCATCGCCTCGAAGTACCTCACACTAGCGCAGGTCGAAGCGGCGCTCAGCCAGCCAGACACACGATTCGTCGTGCTCTCGACCGGGCGTCTCCAGCGGATACCGGGCTTCATGCCATGGCTGCACACGAACTT
>CAVPBB010000003.1:0-282727 GCA_963701795.1 uncultured Chloroflexia bacterium
GCGCGCTCTTGCTCAGCAGGAAGATGTATTCATGCGCGCGTGCCGGTCTGTCTTGTCACTGGCTCAGGCATGGGATTGGACTTATGCCAGATGATGTCTGAGCGCAGCCACCAGCCATCCGCCTGCAGCGCAAGCGCCACGCGCCATGGCGTCCCGATGAGGTCTTTCGGCTTGAGTCCTGTGTGACGCTTGCCACGTCCGACGCCACTTGCGCCGTGCAACCCTTGTGCATGTTTGCCACCAGTGGAACCACCCCACTTGCCATCATTGGCGTAGGAATCGCCCAGGTTCAACCAGAGCGAGCCATCGGCGCGCAGCACACGACGCGCCTCTGCGAACACGGCGACCATCTGCGCGATGTACTCCTCTGGCGTCGTTTCCAGCCCAAGTTGCCCCGACACCCCATAGTCGCGCAAGTTCCAGTACGGCGGCGAGGTGACGATACAGTGGACGCTCTCCGACGGCAGTGTCCGCAGCGTCGCCAGCGCATCGCCCAGCAGAATGTGATCTACGGGCAGCGTCGTCTCACCTCCCATGCGCCGCCTCGCATTCCACCGCCAGGTAGAGCGTCTTCGCCGCGCGGAAGAGCGGCGCATCCCGCAGTTCGTGCAGGCCAGCCACGAGCATGCGTTCACGTAGCGCATGCCACGTCAGCGATTCGCTGATGATTGTCATATGACGGCGATGCTCACGGCCTGCCGCTACCGCAAGTGTGTACGCCGCATCCATCCAGACCAGCCAGTCACGCATGTCGATCTGGCGGAACTGCTGCATGGCGGAGTGGCGCGCCTTCCGACCACCCATCACTTCACCTGCGCCTTCCCGTCGCTGCTACTACCTCTCGCCGCACGATTCGTCGCACGATCAGCCGTGAGTCGGTAGTCTGGCCCGCTCATCAGCAGCGCGGCGCCCAGCGCGCGATCTTGCAGCCGTGAGGCGATGCGCGGCTCCAGGTCGGCGGGGATGAGGTTGCTGGCGACCGCCGTGGGCAGTTCCTCACGGTAGCGATAGTCGAGCAGCTTGAACAGCAGCTCGTCGCTCCAGTCGCTGCGTTTCTCCGCGCCGAGGTCGTCGAGGATCAGGATCGGCGCCTCACAGACCGCCTTGAACCGCGCGCCATACTCGCGGCCATTGGCCGAGTCCAGCCCATCACGCACATGATCGAGCAGCGTGGGGACCACCGTGTAGAGCGGATAGCGCCCCCCAGCCAGCAGGGCGTTGAACGCCGCCGCCAGCAAATGCGTCTTGCCCGTCCCCGGCCCGCCGTAGAGCAGCAGCCAGGGGAGCGCAGCGCGTGAGGCGTCATCTGTCCACGAGTGTGCAGCGGCAAGCGCGGCGGCGAGCGCGATGTGCGCCTGTGGATGCTGTGGATTGTGGTGAGCATCGTAGCCTGCGAAGTCGAGCGTGAGCAGCTTGGGCGCGATGTCTGAGGCTCGCAGCGCCCGTTCCCAGCGGGCATGCGCCAGCTCGCCCGCGCGACACGCGCAGACCACATCGCGTGTGCGCCATGGCTCCGGCCCTACCCACTCGCGCACCCGTCCGAGGCCACTACACAGGCGACACACCACAGCAGCCGAGGCGTCAGCAGAGGCGTCAGCAGCCGGAGAGGCCGAGGGTGGAGGAGTATCACCACCCGCCGACAGCCGCAGCGTGGCGACCTTCGCCCGAACCGCCGCTGCCGTGGTCACTGCCGTGGTCGCCGTTGTCGTGTTCGCTCGACTGTGCGGCCTGCGCTGCGGCGGCTGCGGCTGCGCGAGCGTAGTACGCTGGCGTGCCGATTGCAGGTCGCCCATCATCGCGCCGGTCACGTCGCCCAGCTTGCGCATACCCCCGCCGGTTCCCCTGCTGTCCCTGATACCCCTGATACCCATGTCGTGGTCCCTCCTGCGTCTGCGGAACGTCCGTTGCCAATACTGCCCAGTTGCCTGCCAATGCCATCGGGTTGAGTGGAACGGCTGGCCCATAGCGAGCGCGGTAGCGGCGTGAGCGCGTGACGATCTCCGCTGCCATCTCCGCCGTGATGACCCCGCTCGCCGGGCCAGGCTCACTACTGGTCTCGTCGAAAGGCTCACCGTTGGGTTCGTAGCTGGGTTCGTCGCTGGAGGGGGAGCCGGGTGGAGCGGCAGATGAGTGGGCGGTCATCAGGGACTCTTTGAGCGCCTGGATGCCCTTGGCCCACTTGCCACGTTCAACGCGGTTGGAGGGCGCCAGGCCGTTCTGGCCCATCGCTGCGATGCAGGCGTCCCACACCGGGTCGGCGACACGCACGCGCTGGCGCGGGGCAAGCGGCGTCACCTTCGCCATCGGCGCTGCCATCGGCGCTGCCTGCGCGCCGTCGGCGCAGCGCGTGCCGTCGGCGCTGATCGCGTAGCAGCGGATACGTTGGAGCAGGCGCAGGGGCGGGTGTGACGGAGAGAGCGCGGCGTCAGCCGCAACTGGCTCTGGGAGCGCTTGTGGCTCCAGTGGCGCTCTCTCGTTCTCTCTGAAAGACTCCCATGCACACTACTGTCGATAGGTGAAGGCGAAGGCGAAGGCGAAGGCGTGCGCGCGTGTAACGGCGTTTCGCGCTGTACTGCGGTGATCTGCGGTGTTTCGCGGCGTTCTGCGGCGTTCTGCGGCGTTCTGCGCTGATTGCCGCTGCAATCCTGCTCGCCGCTGGACTGCGCCTGCTGGCGCGCCGCTGGCTGCGGCGTCAGGGGTGACAAACGGAGCGCGGGTCTGCGGGCGCCGGAAGTGGGAGCCATTACTCGCTGCGCTTATCGTGTCCAATGTAGGTCTGATACTTGAACCACGTCGCAGGTGGGAAGGCGAGATAGGCGCGTCCATCGACGACATAGCGTAGCCACAGGCCGACCTCGGCGATCTGCGTGAGCGCGCCATCAACATCGTGCGCTGTCACATCAAAGCCGGGGCAGACGAGCAGTTTGAATTGACGCGCGTCGCCCGTCATGCGCCCCCAGTCGTCGGCATGCAAAATGGCCCAGGTATAGAGCAGCACAGGCAAGGCGCCATGCTCGGCAAGCTCGGCGACCCGTGGATCGGTGCTGATGTCTGTGCTGAGGTAACGACGGCGACTCATGCTTCACCTCCAGTCCAAAGGCAGCTGCTCGGCGCGTTGCGCCGAGATGGCGAGGAAGAGGTGAGGAGGTGGTCGATGGTAGTGGGACACCACGCCCACAACGCCACCAGCCGCCCGACGACGTAGCAACGTAGCGGTCGAGCGAAACCGAGCAGACGCGCCAGTCGCAACGTCTTGCGATGGCTGACGAGACTCTGTTGCACCTGAAGGAATGACATTGTCGCCTCCTCGATCTGTCTCACCGATCTGTCTCACCGATCTCATCATCGATCCCCTGGCACAGCCGCACAGCCATGCGAAGCACAGCCATGCGAAGCACAGCCATGCGAAGGTGTATGCGGCCATGCGAGGCTGTGTTACACTAGGTCAAGCGTGTAAGGCTGTGTAAGGCGCGCTGTGTGGAGTTGTGCGTATCCTGTGGCAAGCCCTGTGGCAAGTCCTGTGGCAAGGGAGGGGTGTCACGGGCATCTCAGATCAGTCGCGGGCATGTCGCAGGCGTAGCGGGCGAGTGACCACCGCCGAGTGACCACCGTTGAGTGATCACCGCTGAGTGACCGCATAGCTGACCGCATCACGCCTACCCGCTGTACACCTGCCTACACGCCACTACTGAATCCATCAGGCCTGCGCGCGCTACGTACTCGCCAATACCCGCGTATACTCGTGAGCGAGGGAACTTAAAATCCTCTGGGGGTAACCCCGTGCGGGTTCGAGTCCCGCCCGCCCTACCACTCAGTATACGCGCGCATATGTGTGCATGTGCGCGCGACAAATGCCCTTGAATTTGGCGCTCATCGGTCATCGGCGCCCTGACGCAGCATCGACGTCTACCTGCGGTCCCACGCGCTACCCCCTTCACTCCCCACGCGAATCTGCCCGTTTGACGCCATAACTGACGCCATCACGCGCGCGGTCAACTAAGGAACGCCTCTCGCCGTCCCACAATAGCCTCTCTGCGCTCGCGGGTACACATTTTGACCCAGGTGTAGCGCGTCGCGCACGCATGGGCGCCTGATGCGCTTGCATGCGAATACGTCTGGCTGCGGGCCAATTATGGACGGCTACCAATGCGCTATTCTGGTGCTACGCTGGACATAAAATTAGGCTCAGGATCACTGGCGCTGGCGCCCTCGTCCCGGCGCCATCTGTCGGCGGCGTCCATCTTTTGCAGGGGGTGTGACGTACAATACAGGAGAACACAGCGCGCAGTTGTGCGCGAAAGGACGATACCCAACCGATGAAAGCGAATATATTAGTCGTCGATGACGATAAACGCATAACCGAAACCTGGCGCCGGGCGCTGGCATACGAAGGCTACAGTGTCGATGTGGCGCGCACTGGCCCGGAGGCGCTGCAGAAGGCGTTGGAGCGCCCGCCCGACCTCTACATCCTCGACCTGATGATGCCAGGTATGACTGGCTTCGAGATCTGCGAACGCCTGCGTCACTCTGGTGACCAGACGCCGATCTTGATCGTGACGGCGCGCGATGCTGTGACTGATCGTGTGAAGGGGCTGGACATCGGCGCGGATGACTACCTGGTGAAGCCAGCGCAGTTGGCCGAGCTGCTGGCGCGGGTGCGGGCGCTACTGCGGCGGCGCAATCCTGAGCAGAATGAGGTGCTGCGCTTCGCCGATCTGGAACTGGATACCGGCACGCGCGTGGCGCATCGTGGTCAGCGTGAGATCGAACTTTCGACGACGGAATACGAATTGCTTCAGCTCTTCATGCGCCGCCCACGCCAGGTGTTGACACGCGACATCATTATGGAGCGCGTCTGGGGCTATGACTTCGGCGGCGAATCAAACGTGCTGGAGGTCTATGTCGGCTATCTGCGCACGAAGCTGGAGCTGAACGGCGAACCGCGCCTGCTGTATACGGTGCGTGGCGCAGGCTATGTGCTGCGCGAGAAGAGCGAGAGCGATCAGGCGAAGGGCTAGCATGCCACCGGGCGCGGCGGCTGGCCAGCCGCGAAGGGCGATGAGGACGATATGGCAAGCGAGATACCACCTGAGGGAACGCCCGCCGAGCAAGCGGCGCGCCTCTCCAATCTCGGCCTGGGACGCAACGTGACGCCATTCAGGCGGCTGCGCATATGGCTGGCCGAGCGGCTCTCCATCCGCCAGCGCCTCACGCTGTGGTATGCGACCTTGCTGATCGCGCTGCTGACACTGCTCTCCGCCGTCACGTTCACCGTCGCGGAGAATCAGATTCAGAATAATCTGAACGCCGATATCCGGCTGCGCGCCAGCGCCATCGCCAATGCGCTGCAACACGAGCAATATTCCTCAGTGGGTGGGTCGAGCGTGCTGCCGACCTCTACGGCGACGAGCGCTGTCACACCAGGCACGACGCCATCCGTCACAGTGACCATCGCGCCGACGCCATCAACGCCGCCGTCAGCCACTGACGTCGCCGGGGCGACCGCGACTCCGGTTGCCGTTCCCTCACCTGTGACGACGCCCGATCCTGCGACCAATGCGGCGATTCAGAAGCAACTGACCCTTACCGTGCCCGATGTGCTGGGGCGGCTCGACCTCGGCTTTGAGGTGCTCGACTCTGGCGGGCGGCTCAAATATCTGGCGCCCTCGCTCAATGGGCGCTCGTTACCCATTGACTACGCCGTTGTCGACGGCGCCCTGCGCGGCGTCGCGGGAACCTATTCGGCGCATGTCGATGGCGCGCTGCTGGCGATCTACGCGCAGCCGATCATGCTCGCGCCGCACAGCGCGGGGCGAGCGCCGGGCGCAGGCGCAACCGCGACGCCGACCCCGGACACGACGGGCGTCGCGCACGATGCGCAGGTGGCGGGCGTGGTGCTGGTGGCGAAGTCGCAGGAGGATGTCAACAGCGCGCTGAGCACGCTGGGGCGAATTCTGCTCATCGGCGATCTGGTGGCGATCTTCTGCGCGCTGCTCGGTGGCTGGCTCATCGCCGAAAGCAGTCTGCGCCCGATCACGACGATCACACGGACGGCCAGCGCCATCGCGCGCGACGCCAGCGCGGCGGGGCTGGGTACCCGTGTGCGCTATCGCGGCGCCAAAGACGAGGTGGGTGAACTCGTCAGCACCTTCAATGAGATGCTCTCGTCGCTCGAACAGGTCGCCAACGCCCAGCGGCGTTTTGTCAGCGACGCCTCACATGAGCTACGCGCCCCGCTCACGACGATTCGCGGCAACCTGGAGCTGCTGCGCCAGAAGCCCCACCTCCCGGAGGAGGACCGCACTGAGATCATCGACGATGCCTACGTGGAGGCCGAGCGGATGTCCACGCTGGTGAGCGATCTGCTGCTGCTGGCGCGCGTAGACGCCGCCTCCGCCAGTTGGGGCGCCCGCGCGACGCAGCTCGACGAGCAGCTCTCTGGCCGCCGCGAGACGGTCGAGATGGATCAGTTCGCGATGGAACTCTATCGCTCCGGGCAATCGCATCTGCGCGCCCTGCACAAGCGCATCAGACTCTCTGTGACCGACATCGCCGGGGTCAGCGTGTCGGCTGATCCCGGGCAGATTCGCCAGCTTGGCATGATTCTGCTCGACAACGCCATCAAATACACGCCGACGGATGGGTCTATCCGCATCACCGTGTCGCAGCTTGGTCCCTTCGCGGCGCTCACCATCAGCGATTCGGGCATTGGCATCAGCGAGGACGACCTGCCGCACATCTACGAGCGTTTCTACCGCGCCGACCACGCCCGCGAGCGCGACGAGCATGGCAGTGGCCTGGGGCTGGCCATCGCTCGCTGGATCGCCGAGGCGCATCACGGCGAGATCAAAGCGGAGAGCGAGCCGGGCAGGGGCAGTGTCTTTACGGTGCTGCTGCCTGCGGTCAAGCGTGTCGGCGACCAGACGCTGACGAAGATTGCGACGGGGCGGCGCAAGCGCGTGCGCAAGAACACCCTCAGCCTCGATGCGATCAGGCCACTGGCGCGGCTGGCGCGCTCCGTCTCGCGTCCGCGCCCAGACCCTGCGCGCGCCAACAAGGCCAAGCGCCCTGCCAGGGCCAACACGAAGGCTGACGCCACGGGCGATACGCACGCCGCCAATGCCAGCGCGCCGGGCGCGCGCTCCGGCCACCGCCGATTTGCGCCGCCGCGCGAGTAGCCACGCGCGGCGGGCCACTATACCTGTTCATCCATGTCTCTGGTGATGCTGAGCCAGGACAGAATGCTGTCTTTGCGCGCGCCCAGCAGAACCCACATGCGCGCCAGCGCCAGGCCATAGGTCGCGATGAGCAGGAATGCCGCTCCGCTCATCGCGCCCACATTGTGCTGCACGGACACGACGAGTTGCGCTCCCTGCCAGATCTCCAGCCCGTAGATCACGAGACTTGTGGCGACGAGCGCCAGCCTGCGCGCTTTCTGCAGCAGCTTCAGCGGTTCCTGGCCCTGGCGGCCTCCCCCCAACAGATGCGTCGCCAGCCTGATCGTCGCTATACACGATGCGACGCCCACCAGGATGAGCGCATCGCCGAGCGTGGGCAAGGGGACGAGCGCCACGAACGAGATGAAGAAGACGTTCGAGAGCGCGGTGAAGGCATTCGCCGCCAACGCCTCGCGCTCCGGTGTCGCGGACTTGCCCACGGTGCGCGCTGGGTCGATGGACACGGCGATGAAGAGCAGGCCAATCAGCCCGCCAGAGGTACCCACGCTGGCAGCGAAAAAGGGGATGAATGCGGCAGGAAGCATCTGAACCTCAACCCCCTGTCTGTAGCACATCTCGTCCATCTTCGATTGTTGCAGTATAGCCCACTGTGAGCGCGACGACCGGCGCTGAAATGACGCCAAGTCTGGAGTTTGGCGCTGCGTGCTAGCGGGCAAGAACGAGCGCCCCGTCACGCGCGATGCGTAGCGGGGCGCTCGTCAGTCGTCAGCGGCAGTTGCGATGGGTTAGCCGCGAATGCCATCCACCAGCGAGAGGTTGACGAACAGGTCGCAACTCTGTCGCAGGATCATCGAGGCGGCGTCGTCGAACGCGGCCACCTCGACGCGCACGCCGTGGTCGGAGCAGAAGTCGAGCAGCGGCAGGAAGTCGCTATCGCCGCTGACCAGCACAATCGTGTCTACCGCCTTTGACTCGACGATCCGCACGATGTCCATGCAGAGGTCGAGATCGAGATCGGCTTTCTTGGCGCCGTTTGCGAAGGTCTTGTAGTTCTTGGTGGTGATGCGATAACCCTGCCCTTTCACCACAGAGAGGAAGGCTTGCTCAGCGCCGGGCGCCGGGTCGGTGGGCGCGTAGGCTTGCGCGCGCGCCAGCCGCCGATTCGCGCGCAAGAAGTCGAGCAGGCGGCCAAAATCTACCGATGTGCGCAGACCACGCGCCGAGTAGACCACGTTCGCTACATCCACGAAGACGGCGACACGCTCGGCGGTCTGGGCGCTGGGAATCGAGAGTGTGACGGCGGGCGGCTGCTGGTGGCGCAGCTCCGTGAGCAGACGATCGGTCTGCGTGTTGATCGCCTCGCGAATGACTGAGCCAAGCTGTGCGACATTGACGGCTGTCTGGTCGGCGCCGCGCTCGATGCGGCTGGGGCGTGGGTACGCCTCGCGCGCTGGCCCCGCAACTCCATTGGGCGTCGGGCCGAAGCCGCGTGCGAAGGACGGCTCAGGGCTAGCATACGGCGACGCATCTGTGGCGGGCTGTTGGCGCGTGGCTTCCCACGCAGGCTCAGCGGCTGCGCGGCGGGGCGTGCGGCTGCTATAGCCGAAGCGGCCAGTGCGCCCGTGCGGAGCGGAGGGCTGTTCGTAGGTGGCGGGCGCCTCGCGCTGCGGCTCCTGATAGGGCGCGGCGCTCGGCTCGATGGCAGGCGTCTCCTCGCCAAAGAGCGCGGTGTCCAGCGTATCACCATCATCGGGCAGCGGTAGAGCTGCGTCCTCAACCAGCTCGTCTGTCTCGGGGCCATGTGCGCCATTGTGCGCGCTGGGATTGCGGCGACGGCGACGGCGGCGACGTGAGGCGCCATTGGCGCCGTCGGCCAGCTCAGACGAATCCGCCGCGTCGGTCACGTCGGTCGCGTCGGTCGCATCGCCGTACTGGTCGGTGTCGTCGGCTGTGAGGTCTTCGGCTGGCTCGCGTGTCGGCGCGCCGCGCGCCGCTGGCTCGTCGAAGGCCAGCGTTGGCAGATCGGCGTCTGTGCCGCGCGGCGCCAGTGACTCCAGCGAGGGCAGGTCGAAGAGCGGAGCGGATGCGCGTTCGGCCACTGGCTCAGGCGCCACAGCCGCAGCCTCGGTGTAGAGGCTCGGTCGCTGGCTGCTCAGCCGCTCTGGACGCGCCCCAGCCACGCCGGGGATCGTCGTGCGGCGCGAGCGGTCAAAGCGGTAGCGGGGCGCTGGCTCGTCTTGCGCTGTTGGCTCGTCCTGCGCTGTGGCCTCGGCGAGCGGCTCGGTGACTGGCGGCGCATCCTGCGCGATCTGCGCGGCGGGCGGCGCTTGTGTCGGTGTGGCCTCTGGCTGGCGGAAGCGTCGTGGCAGGCCAAAGCGTGTTTTGCGCGGCTCAGCGGGCGGCGTCGTCTGCGCCGCCGCTACGCTGGCGTCCGTCGAAACGACCGGCACGACCACTGGCTCCGTCGCTGGCTCTGAGACGCTCGCGGCCTCAGCAGCTTCTGGCTGGGCATCATCGGGCGCCTTGGCGATGATGAGTTGCGCGCTCGCTTTGCCGCGCGCCGCCGGGCGTTTGGCTCCGCCACGGCTGCGGTGGCTGTGGCCATCGCCATGCGCGGCAGTCGTCGTCTCATCGGCGCCCGCTGGTGTGGCGGCTTGTGGCGTGGCTGGCGCAGTAGCAGCGCGTGGTGTTCTGACGGTCCTGGATGTTCTGGGGGCGCTCACTGGCGTGGCGCTCGCCTCATGCTCTGGCCGCTCTGGCGCGGCGGGCTGGGCCGTTGACACTGTTGTCTCGCTGGCGGCTTTGGCGCCAGCGGCGTGGCCACGACGTGAGGGACGGCGGCGGGCGCCGGTGGCTTGCCCGCTCGTGGCGCGTATCTCGCCAGCATCGCCGGAACTGCCTGAGGAACCACCGGGTGTGGTTGGGTCAAATGTTGCCTGGCTCATGTGAATCCTGATTCTCCTGTAGATTGTTGACAGGGGAAGGCGCATGGACGCGCGGTGTGGGGGAGACCAGACGCAGAGTCGGCCAAATCAGCGCGCTGCGCGCATCTGACTGAACAACCACGAGAGGATACTCCTGCCGCAGCATGCGCCTGACGGGCGGCGCGCGCACTGCATCAGTCGTGCGTCACTCTCCGCTCGGCGCGCCGCAGGTAGACCTCATCGTCAGCGCGCTCATCGGCGCCGCTCAACGTCGCTCAACCCCACCGGCGTTGTGTCCGGCGAACCGCCTTCCCTGACGGAAGCGCCGCCCTGTCGTTGCGCGAACTGACACGCCGGCGCGTCAATTCGCTGGCCCAGTGACGCCCATTGGCCTAGCCGTTGGTGGGCGACTCTGGCGAAACCTGTGAAGCCTGCGAGACTTGCGAGGCTTGCGAAACTGGTGTGACTGGTGATGTGGCAGGGAAAGATGGCGGCTCAGCATGCCCATTCGCGCTCACTATGCGCTCTGATGGCGCAGATGCCGTCTGGGCGCCTGCATTCGCCGCGCCAGACGCATCCGCAGCGCGCTCATGCGCGAGCATACGGGCGACATCTCCGATGCGCTGGGCAGAGGTAAACACACTGGTTACCGCCAGCAGCAGGAGCGTCCACACGAGCCATCCAGCCCCGCCAAGTATCAGACCGCCCGCCAGCAACAGCACCCGCTCAGGGCGAGCCATCAGCCCGGTTTTCAGGTTGAGGCCCAGCCCATCGGCGCGAGCGCGTGTATAGCTCACCATCACGGAGCCTAGCGCAGCCACATAGGCCAGCGCCACCTCCCAGGAGTGCGTCTGAGAAGGCGTCTGCCGCAGCGCGAAGACGATCACACCGAGCAGCGTCAGCCCTTCAGAATAGCGGTCAATCGTCGAATCGAAGAACGCGCCAAACGTCGTCTTCTTGTTGGTGACACGCGCCAGCGCTCCATCTACCATGTCGAAAAGACCGGCGATCAGAAGCGCTAGCCCGCCGAACCTGAGCTGCCCGCTCGCGAGAATCGCCGCAGCGACCCCATTCAGCAGCAGCCCGATGAGCGTGGCCATATTCGGTGTGATGCCCATCGCGGCGAGTGGGCGCACGACATATTCAGCGATGCGCCGCGCTCGTTGTTGGATGCCAGGACCGAACATGTTGTTCCTCGCTCCGCATGTTGTTCATTGTACCATCTGGGCATAGACTGGCACACACGCGAGGCGCGCTCATCTCTCCGAGCGATTGAGCGACCGCCCAGGGCGCGTCAGACATCTGCGCTAGCCCTGATGGATACCCGCCGGACATATCAAAATGCCCGGCGTGGCTCATTCAACCAGTGAGATCGAGGCTGCCTCCGCTGGCAGATAGAGTGAACCGCTCGCCGCTGTCGCAGCGCGCCGCTCCTCATAGTAATTCAGCACCTGTGTCGCGACGCGCTCCCAGCTAAACGCCTCGGCGCGCTCGCGTCCCGCCTCGCCCAGCCGTGTGCGCTCCGCCTCATCACTCAGCAGATGGCATACCGCCCAGGCCAGCTCTTCGCTGCGGGTGGGTGGGGTCAGCAAGCCTTCGCGCTGCTGACGAATCACCGAACGGAATCCGGGAATATCTGAGGCGACGACGGCCCGCCCAGAGGCCAGCGCCTCCAGCAGCACGATGCCCTGCGACTCGCCGCCCGTGTTTGGCGCGCAGAAGACCTGCGCCGAAGTGAAGAGCGCTGGCGTCTGCTCCGCTGGCACCCGCCCCAGAAAGACGACATCGGGCCAGCCCGCCTGCGCCACCAGTCGCTCGAAGCCGGGGCGCAGCGGCCCCTCGCCACCGATCAGAAAGCGGGTATTGGGAAAGTGTTCGCGGATCATCGGGATGGCGCGCAGCAGGTATTTCAGCCCTTTGCGCTTCTCGATGCGTCCCAGGTAGACGATGTTCTGTTTGTCGTCGGCGAACTGCGGCAATGGCGGCGCATCGGGCCGGAAGAGCTGCGTATCTACCCCATTGGGGATGATGCGATACTCGCCGGGAAAGAACCGCGAGACAAATTCCTCCGCAGCGGACGAGACGGCGATGCGGCCATTCAGGCGGCGATAGTAGCGCCCCAGGAACGGCGCCGCCGAGGCGTAGGCCCACTCAGGCGCCGAGGCCAGGCTGTGGCGCGCCCAGGCGTGAAACGTGCCAATGAGCGTGGCGCCCGTCGAAGGGCCAACCGAGAGCATGTAGAGGCCCAGCGGTGAGGCCAGCGGCTCGTGCAGATGGAGAATGTCGAATCGCTCACGCTGCAAGATGCCGCGCAGCCGCCCAGAGGTGTGTGGCGCGAAGGCGACCCGCGCGATGGAGCCGTTGACATGCAGCGGCGCCGCCCAGCCAACCTTGTACACGCCATACTCCACCTGCCGCCCGCGCACGCCCGTGGCCGGCGTCAGAATGCGCACTGTGTGGCCACGCCCACGCAGCTCGGTGGCAAGGCGCTGTATATGATCCTGGACACCGCCAGGGTAGCTCCAGTCGTATGGCGAGACAAGACCGATCTTCATCACATACACCTGAGCTTCCGCTCACAGTACACACGTTTCAGTCGTTGAGATGGCGCGCGGCGGCCAATCATCGTCCACCAGCGCTCGCTACATCGAGCGAGGCGACGAGCATGGCGACCCGCCGATGCGCAAACCGTCCGAACGTCGCGCGTCTGGCCCGCGCGAGCGCCGAATCCGACAGGTTCGTCGGCTCATAGGTGGCGTTGATGCCATAGGCCAGCGTGTGCGAAACGTAGGTGACGTATTCGCGCGCGCGCCAGTAACTGCCCTCGGCGCTTGTCATCCGCTGCGCCACCGCCTGGCGCAACGCCTCGACGCCAGAGCCAGGATACCGCGTCAGCGCGCAGCCAATCGCCGATGGCGTGTGCGCGTCGCTGCCGCCAGTCTCGGCCCAGTGATAGATCGAGCGCGTCAACTCCTGCGCGACATGCGAAGAGCCGATGCCCGCAAAACTGCCGTTCAGCGTCTCGATGCCGTCGGGGTGCAGGTCGGGCTGCCGCAGCAGGCGGTCAACCACGGGCCGCTGCACACTATGACGAAAGACGGGATTGAATGGGTGCGCGATGATCGCCAGGCCGCCCTGCGCATGCGCCAGTTCGATGGTGCGCTCGATGCTGAGGCCTGCCGGAATGCGCTTATTGAGGAAGAGCGTCAACACATGCCCCTCGCGCGTGCTCACCTCTTCGCCAACGATCACCTCGAAGGGGACACGCTGGCTCGCCGCGAGATCGCGCGCGCGCAACGCGCCCTCGATGGTGTCGTGATCGGTGATGGCGACGACATCGAGCGTGGTGCGCCACTGGATGTAGGCGAGCGTCTCCTCGACGGAGCCGACGCCATCGCTATAGGTCGTGTGCATGTGCAGGTCGGCAAGCCCGGTGGCGCGCTTGCGGCCAGGCTGGTCTACGATGGACGAGTGCGCGGCGGATGATCTCCACGCGCGCGGCGCTGAGTCTGAATGATGCGTAATGGGTCCTGCTCCTTGTCATCGAGGGTTGCGCTTGCGCGCATCCTCAGCGTAGCGCTTCGCTGCGCTTCGGCGCGCACACACTACCCTCGCGGCGCCCGCCACCCGGCCACCTTATTATACAGGTCTGGGGCGAAAGGTGATAGCGCGTATCCAGCGTTGGCCCGTGTAGCAGCATGCGCTGTGGCGCGCCTCGCCTGGGTAGTTGCACGATTGATCTATCCGTTGTCGCCTGCCACTGTCTGGGCTGGCTCCCGCTGCGCGCTTGCGCGCGCTGGCCTCGCCTCCTCTCCGCTCTCGGCTTTGTTCTCGGCTTCGTTCTCGGCGCGCTGCTCCGCTGGCGCCTGCGCCGCTTGCGTGTCTTCCGCGAACTCCCAAACCGATGAGAGCGCCGAAACCCATTGGTCCGGGTGCGCGCTGATGTAGCGCTCCAGCACCGGGTAGACCCGGCGCCGCAGGCGTGCGATGGCGGCGTCGCGGTCGCGGCCACGCGGCCCCGGCGCGCGCGGCGACCTGTCGGGCGTGGCGTCCGCCGGGGCCGCGTCTGAGCTATCATCGCGCTCATCGGCGGGCATGCGCTCCGGGGTAATCAGTTCCACTGCCGCCTCGATGTGGTTGAAGTCCACACGCCAGGGGACGAGCAGAAAGACTGGCGCATCGCTGCGGGCCGCCAGCGCAAAGGGCGCTGTGGGCATGCGCGCCGCCGCGCCAAAGAGCGGCCAGGCGTCGCTCGGCCCCATCACCCAGCGGTCAATCGCGAACATCGCCATCTGCCCGTCGCGCAGCGACGTGAGCAACTCGCGCAGTGTCTCGCGATCATCGCCCGGCAGCAGCCGCGCCTGATGATGATTGCGCAGGTGCGACACGAGTTGGTTGAAACGCTCCGGTCGCAGGCGCTCAGCCGGGGTCAGCAGGGGATAGCCCAGCTCGCCCAGCTTCCACGCGGAGTACTCGAATGGCCCGATGTGCGCGCCCAGCACGATGGCCCCGCGCCCGCCAGCCATCGCCCGCTCAAAAATGTCCCAGCCGCGAATGTCCCAGCCACGGGCAAGTTCCTCATAGGTGACGAAGCGCCCGCGAAAGAAGTCCAGGTAGTTGAGCGCGAGGGTAATGAAGACCCCACGCGCCGCCCGGCGCAGGCGCGCGGGGTCGTCGGCGAGCGCGGGGACATGCCCCAGGTTGCGCTCGGCGCGGCGACGCAGCGAGCCAGCGAACAGCCAGGCCAGCGCGCCTGCCCCAACGGCGAGGCGCCGGGCCAGCCAGAGTGGCGTCAGCGGCACGACTGCGGCGAGTGTGCGAAACGCCCAGTACTTCAGATCGAGTCGCTCACTCAGCGAGATGGATGGCGACGCAGGGCGCTCACTCATGAGCGCCTCCTCGCGCGCCAGATGCGGACGCGACGCCGGCGGACGAGGCGTCTGCGCTCGCCTGCTCTGGCGTTTGCTCAGGCCAGAATGGGCGAAACATGAACCATTGGTCGGGATGCTGCGCGATGACCCGTTCGAGCGCGCTGAAGACACGTTGGGTCAGCGCGACCGTATCCGCCTCGCGGTCGCCGCTGCGCTCCGGGTAGATCGTCTCGGCGAGCAACAGATAGTAGGTTGACGAGAACTGGTCGTCGTAGAAGGCGCAGCCAACGGCGATGGGCGCGCCAGAGAGCAACGCCAGTTGTGCGACGCCGCCCGGCACATAGCAGCGGCGCCCGAAGAAGGTGACCGGCGTCCCCTCGCCCGCCGCCATCGGGCGATCGGCGAGGATGGCGACGGCCTGATTCTCTTTCAGCGCCCGCAAGATAGGACGCGGCGATTTCTCGGCGCGCAGGACCCGCAAGCCAAAGTGCGCGCGCTGCCCCTGGATCAGGTCATCCATGCGCGGATCGGTGAAGGTGTCGGCCAGCACATAGAGTGGTCGCTGCGAGGCGACCATCACCCCGGCGATGTCCCAGGCGCCAAAGTGCGCGGTCGCGATGATCAGTCCCTTCCCATGCGCTGTCGCCTCATCCAGCCCAACGAAGGCGCCGGGCGCCTCGGTGGTGTCGTGTAAGCGCGCCAGCACCTGCTCGCGCGAGGCATTGGGCAGATAGAAGAAGTCTGAGAGGTAGCGGCCATAGTTGCGCCATGCTTGGCGCGCCAGGCGCCGCGCGCGTGGATGCTGTGGCGACACACCGAGCGTCTGCGCCACGTTGGCGATGGTTACACGCCGCTTCGACGCCCACGCATAGTAGACGAGCGTCGTCAGCGGCCCCGCGAGCGCCAGGCGCGCCCGACGCGGAACCTTCCCCGCGAGCCAGCTTGCAAGCTGTGTTAACCAGTAGACCATCTCGCGCTCCTCGCCTCCCCGACGACCGGGCCGCCGCGCATCGCCCGCCGCTCACGCCCGTTGTGCGTGTTGAGCCAGACGATGCGCGGGTCGCGCGTTCCTGCGCGAGCTACTCCGCTGTGGGCAGATCGCGGGTTGCGCCTGCCTCAGTGAGCGATGTGGACGTGACGGAATGGCCGTTCGAGCGCGCCGGAGCCGCAGGCTTTGCGTCGAGCGCATTCTCGCGGATGAACTCCTCGACCATCAGCCGCGCCTGCTCGTCGGTGTACTGCACGGCTGGCGACTTCATGAAGTAGGCGCTCGGCCCCAGCAGCTCGCCGGAGATACCATTGTTCTTGGCGAGCTTGGCGCAGCGGATCGCGTCGATCACCACGCCAGCGGAGTTCGGCGAGTCCCAGACCTCCAGCTTCATCTCCAGGTTCAGCGGCACGTCGCCAAATGTGCGCCCCTCCAGGCGGATGTACGCCCATTTGCGGTCGCTCAGCCAGGCGACATAGTCGCTGGGGCCGATGTGTACGTTGTCGGCGCCAATGTCGTAATCGAGCTGGCTGATGACGGCGTTGGTCTTCGAGATTTTCTTCGACTCCAGGCGGTCACGCTCCAGCATGTTGTAGAAGTCGGTGTTGCCGCCGACATTCAACTGCATCGTGCGCTCGAGCTTGACGCCACGCTCGCGGAAGAGGCGCGCCAGCGTGCGGTGGACGATGGTGGCGCCAACCTGGCTCTTGATGTCATCGCCGACGACTGGCTGGCCGGCTTCCTCGAAGCGCTCGCGCCAGTAGTCTTCGCGGCCAATGAAGACGGGAATGCAGTTGACCAGCCCGCAGCCCGCCTTGAGGATCTGCTCGACATACCACTTGGTGGCTGTCTCGCTGCCCACTGGCAGATAGTTGATGACGACATCGGCGCCGGTGTCCTGGAGTATCTTGACGATATCGTCGGTGTGGCCAGGAGCCTTGGTGATGATCTGCGACAGATATTTGCCCAGGCCATCATGGGTCATGCCGCGAGCGACTTTCACCCCTTTGGTCGGCACATCGGCGAATTTGTAGGTGTTGTTCGGGCCAGAGAAAACCGCTTCGCTCAGGTCCTTGCCCACCTTCGTCTCGTCAATGTCGAATGCGGCGCAAAACTCGATGTCACTGATGTGATAGCCACCGAGGTTGACGTGCATCAAGCCAGGGATGAACTCGTCATCGGCTGCGTTCTTGTAGTATTCCACGCCCTGCACGAGCGACGAGGAACAGTTGCCCACGCCGATGATGGCAACGCGAATCTTGTCTTTGCCCACGTACCCAATCCTCCTGAAGTTCCTCGGGCTGCGCCACTATGGAACTGCGGCGTCAAGCGGCCCGTCGCGCCATCGTGCCAGGCTGAGCGTTTTCAGCCTGCCTCGGACGCGCTGCATTCATGTCGCGCTGTGGTCCTGTGTGTTCGGATGCGCGCCTGTCGCGCAGAGTCGCTCACGCCGTTCGATTCTCTTCGATTCTCTTCGATTCTCTCTCAGAGCGGCTCAGGCGCTAGTCTGGACTGCGACGCCTGCTCCACCGGGGAGCGCAAAGGCTCGGCGGCGGGCTGGCGCTGGCTCTCTGGCTCAATCAGCGAGCCAAGGCGCCGGACAACAGAGCGGTAGCGAGCGAGATCCAGTGAAATGTAGACCTCACGTCCCTTGCGGCGCGTGCGCACGAGACCCGCCCGACGAAGCGCGCCGAGGTGCCACGAGACCAGCGGCTGGCTAATCAGCAGTGTCGCCGCCAGGTCTGTAACCTTCACCTCATTGCCACTCGCCAGTGTCCGCACGAGGCTCAGGCGCACCTCATCGCCAAGCGCGCGCAGTGCGCGTCTCAGTTCGAGATAGTCTGGCCAGGCGGAGCGTGTAGGATCATCCTGCATGCGTCGTCGCTTCCCTTCCGGCTCCCGCGCCCTCGCGGCGTCGCGGCCCGCAGACGTTGCGGAGGCGCAAGTCACTCATAAAGGGACGCTATATAAACGTCGCTTTATACATTACGCAAGATTGGGGGCGGCGTCAAGTACCTGGCGCGCTTCTCAGGAGATGTTAACGGCGCCGACCCATCCGCGAGGGCGGCATAGGTGTGGCTGCGCCCGCTCGCGCCAGGCATTCAATATGGCGGATTGTGGGAGGGAAGAGCGCTGCTGCGGGTCTACTCGCCAAGCCCTGGATCGCGCGTCGGGCGCCCGTGTAGCGCCAGCGCCGGGTGGCTGTAGGCGCGGCCCTTTTCCTTCAGTGTCAGCAACATTCCCCGCTCGATGCGCTTACGCAGCGCAGGCTCCCGCACGCCCAGCCGCTCCGCCAGATCCGGCAGCGTCATCAGGCCCTCGCGCTGCTGCACCGCCAGTACGATCAGGCGATCCAGCCGGGGCGCCAGCCCCTCCAGCAGCAGTCGTCGCAACGGCTCGATATTGCCACGCGCCAGCCGCTCGCCCAGCGCCTCCGGCGTAATCTCCGCTGGGAAGCCCGCGTGGAAGCCCACGTCGGCGGCTTCGAGCGCGGCGTAGTAGCGCTCGCGCTCCTCGGTCTGCACGCCCTTGATGATGATCGGTGGGTAGCCACTGCTGATCGCCAGGTAGTTCAGCAGGATGCGCCCAGCGCGGCCATTGCCATCGGGAAAAGGATGGATGCTCTCGAAGAGCGCATGCGCGCGCGCTAGCGCCGTCAAGATCGGCAACGTGCGCAGCTCGGCCAGGGCCAGGGAGAGCGCTGCGCGCAGGTAGCCTTCCACGTCGAACTCAGGGGGCCGCACGCGCGCTCGCAGAATCTGAATACCGCCGAGCCGAAACTGGCCGCGCCGGGCCGCAGTGTTGCGGAACAGCTCGCTATGGATGTGGCGCACGAGCGAGAGGTCGAGCCGGAGGTCATGGTCACGGTCGTATTGCAGCGCCTGGTCATAGAGCGTCTGCGCCGTGCGGAAGTAGTTCGTCACCTCCACATTCGAGCGTTTCCCCGCCAGCGCGGCCTCGATCTCCTCCTCGCTGGTGAAGTAGCCCTCAATGGCGAGCGAGTGGCGCGTGTCCTGCTCCAGCATGTAGAGCCACTCGTTGTTCTGCACGGTGATCTCCGGCAGGCCGCCGAAACGCGCGAACAACGCCATGCGTTCGGCCAGCAGCGCATCGAGGCGCGCCTCATCAGATGGAATGAATGACATCGTACCCATAATCCTTTACCTGCGAGATCGGTCCCACGGAGTCGCAGATGTGCTCATAAATGTCACAGCAATTGTAGCATGACTCGCTTCAAGGCAGATTTCGCCACGATAGCGACATGTCACAACCTCGCGCAACTCAGCGAGTTGTGACATTTTGGCGTGTATCCTGATTCCATGTGGCGGGACTGTGGGGAAGCATGCCGCTCAGCGCCAGATGGATGCCGCTACGTAGTTCAGCGCCGCAACTATGGCAAAGATAATCGCCAACGTGGGCTGCCCGGCCCTGGCGAGCGCAAACGCGGCGATGCCGAAGATCACCACGAAGAGCGCCGCACGGATGGGCGTGGGCAGGGTGAAGGTCGCCTGCGGAGCCATGAACAGACTCCAGACGAGGATGGCCAGCAGCGGCGCGCCAACGCCGAGCGCCGTTTTCGCGATGGCGCCGCTGCCGGTGCGGAATCCCCAGTAGGCAAGCGCGGCGAGCATGCAGAGTTCCAGGACGAAAGCCAGACCAAGATTGGCCCATTTGAGGGCTGCAAGCATGCGGAAATACTCCTTTTGCCCGCTGGGGAGAGTGGCCAGAAGGTGAGGACGCCTGCGCGCCGCCCTACGCCCAGCGGATCAGCCCCAGCTCGAAGGGCGAGGCCAGGCCAGGATGGCTCGGCGTGATGCGCACGCCGTAGACCACGCTGCCGGTGTGGAAGCGATCCATCGCGGCGCGGTAGCGGCGCGCGCCGTCCACCAGCGCGCGGTCGGGGCGCATCTCGACGACGCGCTGATCCACCAGCGCGCCGTTGTCGTCGCGCGCCGTCACCAGCTCCACGCGCACATCGTCTGGCGTGAGGCGACCCAGCCGCGCCAGCGCCTCCACCTGCACCGGCTCGCCCTCGGCGATCTGCTCGTCGCTGGGGCCGCTCGCCGTGAGGCTCACCTCGTCCCAGCGTTCGCGCACCTGCCGCTCCCACGCCGTCAGCTCGCGAGCCAGCGCGTAGTTGCGCGCATCCATCCGCGCGCCCGCCTGCGCTGCGGGCATGTACGAGTCCCTCACGTAGTCTTTGACCATCCGGCTCATGCTGAACTGCGGCGCGACTGTGCGGATCGCTTCTTTCATCACCGCGATCCACTCATGCGGCAGGCCATCGTCGCCCCGCTGATAGTAGAGTGGCGTAATCGCGCGCTCCAGCGTCTCATAGAGCGCCAGCGCGTCCGCCGCGTCGCGTGTCTCGTCGTCCTGGTAGTCGCGGCGCTCGCCGATGGCCCAGCCGTTCTTGCCGTTGTAGCCTTCCTCCCACCAGCCATCGATGATGCTGCAATTGGGCAGGCCGTTGAGGCTGGCCTTCTGGCCGCTGGTGCCGCTGGCCTCGTGCGGGCGAATGGGCGTGTTGAGCCAGACATCGCAGCCGCTCACCAGCCGCCGCGCCATGTCGATGTCGTAATCCTCCAGGAAGACGACCTTGCCCGCAAACTCTGGCTGCTGCGCGTAGCTGTAGACCTTGCGAATGAACTCCTGGCCGGGGTGGTCGGCGGGATGCGCCTTGCCCGCGAAGACGATCTGTACGGGCCGCTCAGGATCATTCAGCAGGCGCGCCAGCCGTTGCGGATCGCGAAAGAGCAGTGTCGCGCGCTTGTAGGTGGCGAAGCGGCGCGCGAAGCCGAGGGTCAGCGCGTGGGGATCGAGCAGGGCGCTCGACGCGCTGACCGCCTGCGGTCCCTCGCCGTGGCGGATGCGCTGGCGAGCGATGCTGCGGCGCGCCCAGGCGATCAGGTCGTCCTTCATCTGCTCGTGCGCGGCCCAGAGATCGGCGTCGGGAATCTCGTTCACGCGCTCCCAGCGCGCCGGATTGTCAATGTCGGCGCGCCAGCCAGGCTCCAGCCAGGCGTCGTAGAGGTCGCCGAGTCGTGGGGTTGAGCCACGACGCCGTATGCACGCCATTGGTGATATGGCCAATCGGCGCCTCGCTCGCCTCGACCTCAGACCACAGCGAGCGCCACATCGCGCGCGACACCTCGCCGTGCAGGCGGCTCACGCCGTTGCGCCGGGATGAGAGGTGGATGGCCAGCACGGTCATGCTGAACCCCGACCCCCAGTCTGCATCCTGGCGCGCCAGCCGCATGAAGCTCTCGCGGTCGAGGCGCAACTGTGGCCAGAACGACGCGAAGTAGCGATCCATCAGCTCGAAGGAGAAGACATCATTGCCAGCGGCGACGGGCGTGTGCGTGGTGAAAACGCTGTTGGCGGCGGCGATCTGGCGGGCGACCTCGAACTCGACATCCAGCCCGTTGACCAGCTCGCGGCAGCGCTCCAGGCCGAGGAAGGCGGCATGGCCCTCGTTCATGTGCCAGACCTTCGCATCCACGCCCAGCGCCCGCAGCGCGCGCACGCCGCCGATGCCCAGCACGATCTCCTGCGAGATACGCATCTCGTGGTCGCCGCCGTAGAGCCGCGCCGAGAGCGTGCGGTCCGCCGGGGTGTTCTGCGGCACATCGGTATCCATCAGGTAGAGGGGGATGCGCCCGGCCTGCACATGCCAGACTTTCGCATAGACCGTGCGGCCTGGCAGGTCTACGCTGATGAGCGTCTCACGTCCCTGCGCGTCTCTGGCCGGGCGAGCGGGCGCCTGCGAAAACTCGCAGCTTCTCGTAGATGGCCTCCTGCTGGCCATCGCGATTGATGCGCTGGCGGAAGTAGCCCTGTGGATAGAGAAAGCCGACGGCGACGAAAGGCAGGCCAAGGTCGCTGGCCTCTTTGCAGTGGTCGCCGGAGAGGATGCCCAGGCCGCCAGAGTAGATGGGCAGCGACTCATGCAGCCCAAACTCGGCGGAGAAGTAGGCGGTGATGGTGTTGGCGCTCTTGGGGAACTGCTGGCTAAACCACGTCGCAGCGGGATGCATGTAGGCGTCGAACTCAGCCATCACCGCGTCGTAGCGCGCCAGGAAGTCGCCATCCTCGGCGAGCGCATTCAGCCGCTGTGGGTCGGCGCCTGCGAGCGTGGCGACGGCGTTCTGCTCGGTTCGCTCCCACAGGCTGGTGTTGACCTGCGCGTAGAGCGCCTGCGCGCCGGGGGTCCACGACCACCAGAGGTTATACGCCAATTCATACAGGCGCTCGATGCGCGGCGGAATCGTCGGAAACACAGCCAGACGGCCAAGGATCTTCACCCGGTCTACTCCTCATTGCGCGCCCCGCTCATAGGGAGCGTAAACGTGTGCCAGAAGCGCGATTGAACCGCAATGATGATACACGCTTTATCGCAATGACCCTACCACATCACACGTTCTTGCTAGCTCATCTGTGGAAAATGCTGCGCTGGCGTGCGCTGCTGGCGGAGGTGCGCTCTGGCCACTACGCCGATGAGGACCATGAGTGAGTTCAGAGCACAATGCGCTGCACATCTCGGCTTCACTGTGCGGGGAGATCGAAGTAGGCGACGGCGCCGATTCGGGTCAATGAAGAACACACGCCCGTTATACGATCATTCCCCCCGTGCTAAGATCTCGCCTTGCCGATATCGAAGGGCGTCTGCACGCCGTCAGGCACGTGCACAAGTAGCCATGAATCGTTGGCCACTGTATACAAACCATATAGGGCTGCGTATCGGCGATTGCGGGGCGCAGGCAGCCAGCAAAGCCAGTTTCCAGCCTGCCAGTGGCGAGATCGTAGAGGGTGGTCGTGCTGCTTTGCGGGTCATCCCACACTGCATAGCTCGAACTCATCCAGGCGATGATGCCGCCTTCTATCCGCGATCTTGGTCGGAGTCGCCTGGCTCAACTGCTGCACCCAGGTTGTGTCAGTGCCCGCAGTAGCGTCTGTCTCACAAAACGACGCCGAGTCGTTCATAGCCATGGTTTGAAGATTCTGTGGAACCGGCGCCGAGTGTCCGTGTCTCGCCTGTGGTGTAAGTATAGTCGAACATCTTCCAGGGAAGGCTACTGGAGCCTCCCATGCCCACGGCCGCAGATTAGATCGGTAGGGTTAGCAGCAGAGTTTATCCACTCGACGGTCGGGCTTCGCCCAGCTGACTGTCTAATTGTCGCGCTGGCCAGTCATGACGTTGAAATCCACTGTACCCAGTGGGTCTGATGGGAATCCTCCGTCACGTATGAGACCCAGCGCCAGCTACGTCATCCCGATGATCCCACGCGATCCATCAGGCTCGGTCGGGGCCGTCGCGATTTATTCCAAATGCTGTTGCAGTAACGATAGAATGAGAGAAAAGGCAACCGGCGAAACTCGTCGGCACATCTGGATAGAGCGCCAGCCCATCGGGGCCAGGGCTGGCGAGCTGCTCCTTGTATCCGCCCAGAGACTGTCGTTATCAGCACGATTGGGTCGCCGTTGGCTTGACGGGAAACGGTGATGCGGTAGACGCGGTCTGCGGCAAGCTTGGCGCACCTGTAGGGGCAGATGCGCACCCTGCGAGGGCCAGCAGCAATGCTAGCGCGCACGCCATCCCAGGAGCCTGTATCCATTGAGCCGCACGGACGTGGCGCATGAAAAACTCCTTGCATTCGTCGCTCTCCGCCCAGCCTCCTTGCGAGCTAGGCAGAGAGCGACGTGTTGCTTAGTTTTACAGTTGCAGGTAGCGACAGGATGTGTCCCGAATGACTTGGAGCCGAAAGGAGTCAAGGCATGGAGACAATGGAGACCAGCGAGCTACACGAGACAAGCGACCTGGCCACGGAGGAGGTCGCTTCCTGGAGTGAGGGATTGACAGAGGTCCACGAGCGCCTTGGGCCACGCTTTGCGCGCTCGGAGCAGCGTCACCGGGTGCGGCGCTACCTCGACGGGTTGCTTAGCCCGGTCGAACGCAAGAACGGCTGGCAGCTTGCCGAGCATGCAGGCGAGGCGCGGCCCTACGGCATGCAGCGGTTGCTGGCTGGGGCGAAGTGGGATGCTGATGCCGTGCGTGATGACCTGCGTGCGTATGTGGTGGAGCATCTGGGCGACCCACGCGCTGCGCTGGTGATTGATGAGACCGGCTAGCTCAAACGAAGGGCTCAAATCGGTAGGCGTCAATCGGCTTGCAAAGGGGTGAGGCGGGGCGGATCTTGCACTCTCAGGTCGGCGTGCATTGCCTGACCTATGCTGAGCGCCAGCAAGCCCTTTCGTCGCTCTCCGCGAAAGCTACCGGCGACGCGAGCCAGCAGACGATGCGTAGCGCCGTCAGGAGGCGGGCGTGCCGGAGGCGGTGACGTTTGCCACCAAACCGGAACTCGCCCGCCAGATGCTGGAACGGGCGCTGGACGCGGAGGTACCCGCCGCCTGGGTGACGGGCGACAGCATCTATGGTGGCGACCGACGGTTGCGCGTCTGGCTGGAGCAGCACGAGCAGCCCTTCGTGTTGGCCGTTGCCAAAGACGAGCCGTTGTGGGCCGTGGTCGATGAGCGCTGGGGCCAGCCACGCAGCCGAGCCTCATCGCCGAGCATCATCCAGCAGAGGCCTGACAACAGCTCTCGCAGGCGACGGGCGAAGGGATAGCGCTGCTACGACTGGGCGCTGGTCATTCGCTGGCGCGGCTGCAAGTCACCGAAGAGGAGCGACGGTGGGAGCACTGTTGCTAGTGCGCCGCAATCGCAGTGATCCGACGGACTTCGCCTACAATGTCGTGAACAGCGCCAACGTTGAGTACCCTGCAGACGCAGGTTCGCGATGGAAGGACAACGCTAGCGCATCGAACAGAGCTTTGCGCTGGCCAAGGGGGAAATGGGACTCGACGAGTACGAAGTACGGCGTTGGGACAGCAGGTACCGACACATGACACTCGCGATGTTCGCGCTGGCCTACCTGGCGGTCCTACGTGCACGGCTACAAGTCCAGTCGGCTCAGCGAGCGTTTGCACCACCTGACGCGAACGCAGCCGAGGTCGCAAAAGAGGGCCATATCAGCAGCCGCTCGACTTAAGCGCTGCGCTCGTCAATTGACCGTCGCGGAGATTCGGCATGTGCTCTGGGCCTTAGGGCAGGCGGTCTCAACAGCAGCAACACGCCAGGTGGTGCGTTGGTACGAGTGGCGTCGCCGCCACCAGCCTGAGCCAGGCGCTGCAACTACCGGCGTGAAATTGCGATGAGTTCTGACGCGTGACAAACGTAAATAAGTGGGCACACCAAGCGCTCACTCGTCTAAACATGCTGCAGCGCGTATCCGCCTTAGACATAATCACCTCTGGCATATCCTTGGGTTCACCACTATACCCATGCCCAAGCCAGGGGTGATTCCAGAAGAGTCATCATAGCTCGTGCCGTAATCGCCCGCCCTACCATTGTCACTCGGTGACGCGGAATCGGCGTAGTAGATCTGGTTGGTGGCGTCGTTGTCATCGTTGTTCCAGAAGCCATACCCGTAGCCCTCGACATAGTGGATTTACTGGGTATGATCGGTACGACCATTCTTGAAGGAACGATGCATCAACCAGGAAGATCATTGGGTGACCATCGTGGCCGATGTCATATGTGGCATTGCCATAGAGGTTGCTCTCTTGGGGAATGTTGCCACTGCCCAGGGTGATGTAGTAACCTCCTGCAAACGCGCTGTTGAGCCCGTCGCGCAAGGCGCCTGTAGAAGTTGCCTGCTGACCTACCGGTTGAACCCCGTTCGGACCCTGGGCGAAGTAGCCCATCCAAGCTTGGCCGTTGTAGAGGTTGAAAGGGGTTCCGCTATCGGTGTGAGCGGTATACTCGCCGTGATTGACAACTTGGCTGTTGATCCAGTGCATGGCTACAGCGGTTCCCGCGCCCGGCCCGCACCAGTTGATTTCCTGGGACGGCTCAGTTGTCCACTCGCCTCCCAAAGATACAGTTATCCAGGTATCGCAGCCCCCTGCAGGATTTTTGATACAATACGGAGTGACTGTACCGCTCGCTTTGTTTGCGCTAACCCCGTACTTGATCGTTTTCAGGGAGTATGCCGACCCACTCGCCACCCACTTCGTCACCGACGCTTCCTTCGCGTTTAGTTGTTGCTGTTGCTGCGTGGTGAGTGGCTTACCGCCAATGTAGCCGCCTACCGGCTGCCCCCCCCCCGTTCGCGTAAACAGGGTTGGCGGTCTGCGCCACCCCAACCAGGGCAATGGTGAGCGCGAGGACAAGCGAAGTCTTTACTCACGAGCCGCCCCTAGACTGAAGAAGCATGATCCATTTGAAATCTCCTCTGGAGTATCCGTGGCATCAACATCCTGGATTCAAGCCCCAAATAGCTCAAATCCAAGCACACCCTATCAGATCACAACCGGGCTGTCAAGACTAGCTCTGCGTATGCTTTTCATTAAAAATCGATGGCTGGTGGGAGCGCCTGATGTGCCCTGGCGCTTAAAACCGCGCACCGGGCCGCGAAGTCCGCCGGCGCGGACTGGATTGCTCACGCGCGACCGCCAGCAAGCGCCATAGCGTATACTGCGCGCAGGCCGCGTCTGCCCCCGGCGCGCTGGGCTGCGCGGCGCCGCAGAGTTCGCGCGCGAGCCAGCGAAAGTGAGACGCTTCCCCTATGGCCGCAACCACCCCAGGCGCAGCGCAGCCGCGCTACTCTACCCGCATCGCCTTCGATCAGCGCATTCCCATGCGCGATGGCGTGACCCTCTCCGCCGACATCTACTATCCCGCCGAGGCGTCCGGAGCCGACGCTGGCGCCGAGGCCGGGATTCGCTGGCCAGCCATCCTGACGCGCACGCCGTACATGAAGGCGAGCGAGGGCATGCTCGCCCAGGCGCGCTGGTTCGCCGAGCGCGGCTATGTCTTCGTGGCGATGGATGTGCGCGGACGCGGCGACTCGGATGGCGTGTTTGCGCCCTACTTCAACTGAGGGGCGCGACGGCTACGATAGCATCGAGTGGATTGCGGCGCAGCACTGGAGCGATGGCGCCGTTGGCACGATTGGCGGCTCGTATCTGGGGCGCATCCAATGGCTGACCGCGATGGAGGCGCCGCCGCACCTGCGCGCGATGGTCGTCGCTGTGCCGCCCTCTGATCCCTTCGTCGAGACGCCGACCGGCCTGCCCAGCCCGATGCATCTCTGCTGGCTGCACTACACCAGCGGGCGCACAACTGCAACTGATGGAGGCGGTGGATTGGGAGCGCGTCTACGACCACCTGCCACTGCTGACGATGGATGAGGCGGCGGGGCGCGGCGCGCAGCGCAGGTGGCGCGAGGAGGTGGAGCATGCCCGCCTCGACGACTACTGGCGTCCGATCTGCTATCAGGACAGGTTCAGCCAGATGAGCGTGCCGACGCTGCACATCTCTGGCTGGTATGACGATGAGCAGGTGGGGACACCACTCAACTTCGCGGGCATGACCTCGCACGCCGCGACGGCGGAGGCGCGCCGCAGCCAGCGCCTGCTGATGGGGCCGTGGGGCCATGCCGTCAACACGACGGCGAAGCTGGGCGAGGTGGACTTTGGCGGCGCGGCGCTGATCGACCTGCGCGGCGAGCAACTGGCGTGGTTCGACCGCTGGCTGCGCGGCGTGGGCGCTGAGGAGCCTGTGACGCCCGCGCGCCTCTTCATCATGGGCGAAAACGTCTGGCGCGATGAGCAGGAGTGGCCGCTGGCGCGCACCCAGTGGACGCGCTACCATCTGCGCGGCGCGGGCCGTGCGAACAGCCGCTTCGGCGATGGCGCGCTGACGCCCGCTGCGCCGCCCGCCGATGAGGCCAGCGATAGCTATCGCTACGATCCCGCGCGCCCGACGCCGTTCATTACTGAGGCGACCTCGTCGCAGATCGGCGGGCCAGATGACTACGCCGCCGTGCAGCGCCGCGATGATGTGCTGGTCTATCAGACGGAGCCGCTGACAGCGGATGTCGAGGTGACTGGCCCGATCCAGATGGACCTCTACGCCGCTTCATCCGCGCCGGATACCGACTTTACGGCGATGCTGCTGGATGTCTGGCCGAGCGGCTTCGCCCAGCGGCTGACCGACGGCATGGTGCGCGCGCGGTTCCGCGAGGGGATGGCTGAACCGACGCTGATCACGCCCGGCGAGGTCTATCGTTACGCGATTGACTGCTGGAACACGGCGCACGTCTTCCGCGCGGGGCATCGCATCGTCGTGCAGATCGCGTCGGCGGCCTTCCCGAAGTTTGATCGCAACCTGAATACCGGGGCGGCGCTGGGCATGACGAGCGAGCTGGCGGTGGCCGAGCAGACCATCTACCACGACGCTGAGCGCCCCTCGGCGATCATCCTGCCGATCATCCCGCGCACGTAGGGCGCTGGCGGTTAAAACCGCGCCTCAAGGGCCTCGCGGCCCACAAGGTCCGCCTTCGCGGACCCAAATCCTCCTCCGTGGACCTGCGGAGGCAGGTCTTGTGGCGACCGCAGTCGCCTTCAGGCGCGGTTTCAACCGCCCGCGTCCACCGCGCGGCTGGCTTATCCAGGATTCACGTTAACAGGAGTTGACCGCCATGAGTGATCGAGACGATACGGAGATTCCCGCCCGCTATCAGGATGAGGAGACGATTCGCGCGATTTTGCGCGAGGCGAAAACCATCGCGGTCGTCGGCCTCTCGCCGAACCCCAGCCGACCCAGCAACGGTGTGGCGCGCTACCTGCAATCGCAGGGCTATCGCATCGCGCCAGTGAACCCCCTGGAGACGGAGCTACTGGGCGAGACGAGCTACGCCACGCTCAGCGACATCCCGTTCCCGGTGGACATCGTGGATGTCTTTCGCCGCTCCGAGTTTGTGCCCGCCATCGCCGAGGAGGCGGTGAAGATCGGCGCGAAGGCGCTCTGGCTACAATTCGACGTCATCAGCCCAGCGGGCGCGGCGACGGCGGAGCGCGGCGGCCTGCGCGTGGTGGTGGACCGCTGCCTGATGGTCGAGCACGCGCGCTACGGGCGATGAGCGGTCGTGGGCGCCGCTCAGGCCACCTGTTCGGCGCCCACGCGGTGGCCAAAGAGCTTGCGCACACGCGGGTTGAGCAGGTAGAAGAGGATGGCGCCGGAGATCACGATGCTGATGGCCGATTGCACGGTGAAGGCGCCCGTGAAGAGGCCGCCCAGCGCGCCGAGCAGCGTGAGCGACTCGATGATGACGCCCAGCGTCCACGACCAGCCGCGCAACTGCCACAGGCCAACGCCAAAGATGATCTGCGCGATCCCGATAATCATGAAGATGAGGCCAATGACGACCAGCGCCATGCCACTGACGCCCTCGACAGTGAACTGCCCCGCCGGCGCCTGCACGTCGAGCAGGGCGCCTGCCAGCACGGCGACCCCGCCGACCAGCCCCCCGACGAGGCCACTGAGGATGGCCAGCCAGGCGATAATCATCACGCCGAATCGAATCAACATCACCATCGCCTCCCACTCAGCAGTGTCTGCGCCGCTCACTGGCGACCAGTGTACAGCGTTCGAGGGAGGTGTGTCTATCGCTCTGGGCCGATGGGCCAGGCGCCCAGGCGACGCCAGCAGGCCCCCAGCAGTTCGAGTTCCTGCTCGCTGAAGTGGTCGAGAAACAGACGGCGCACTCCGCCGAGGTAGGTCTGGTGCGCTGCCCGCAGGCGCACGACACCAGCGCTGGTCAGCGTGGCGCACGCGACCCGGCCATCGGCGGGGCTGGACTCGCGCCTGACCAGCCCGTCACGCTCCAGGCGATCCACCATGCGGCTGATGCCGCTCAACGTCAGCGGCGCGACGGCTGCCAGCTCCGACATTCGCAGGCGGCACGCGGGCGCGCGCGCCAGACGCAGCAACACTTCATACGCGGTCAGCCCCAGCTTGTGCGAAGCGCGCAGGCTGGCGTCCAGTTGGCGGCTGATGGCGCTGTGCGTCGCCAGCAGGCCCAGCCACGAACTCGCCTGTGTCGGCGTCAGCTCGTCACCCAGATCAGCGCAGGACAGTGACGTCTTCATCGTCATCCATCTCCCCTCGCGCACATACTTTGCCTCTGCAAGCAACTTCCAGCGATACCTGTCGCGGCGGCGCGATGGCCGCTCCATGTGAGCGCCGCTTCAGAATCACCACACGCGCCAGCCAGCGCAGCGGGAAGACGCAGATCCGCGCGCCGCTGGCTACTTATCTGGCATGCTGGCGCGTGATTGACGAATGGCGGCGCATCTGCGCAGGCTCGCCACTCGCGCGCTACGACCTGATGAGCGACTGTGTGATGAGGGTGATTGTTCCTGTATCTGGCCACATCCTCGCTTGTGCGCAGCGCCATGCAAACGGCTGGGACGCCGCGACCTCTGTATTATGACCGTTCAGCGCGCAGAATGCTACAAGAGAATCGGGGCTGAGCGCCACTGCCTTGAGGCATGGGGTGAACGCCGCGTCGCCCGCTGGCGGCAGATATCCCACCGGCTTGCTATTCCCACATCCTATTGGGTACAATTAGGGCGTGAGAACGTTTGAGTATCGCCTCTATCCCACTCGCGCACAGCGCCAGCAGTTGATGGCCTGCCTCATCCAGTCGCGGGCCATCTATAACGAGATGCTGGCGACGTTGAAAGCGCAGTATGCGGAGTCTGGCACGTTCCCGACGAAGTACGATCTGACGGCGCGCTTCAAGGGACGGGGCGGCGAGCATGTCCCTGCCACGACCGTGCAGACCTTGGCTGACCGCCTCAGCAAGGCGCTCAAACGCTCCCTTCAGATGCAAGACCTCGGCTTGTCCGTTGGCTTTCCGCGCTTCAAGACGCCCAATCGCTGGCACTCCATTCAGTTGCGCCAGTATGCCGTGAGCCGGGATGTCTGGCTGGATGACGACGGCGCCCACCTGCATGTGCCTGCCAAGCTGGGCAAACTCGTGAAGATCAAACTGCATCGCCCATTGGAAGGGACGCCCGTCACCGCGCATCTCGTCATGCGCGCCGATGGCCAGTGGTATGCGCTGATGGTGTGCGAGACAGCGCCACAAGACGAGTACGGACGGGTTCATGAACGCCTGCCAGAGACGCCGCAGCCAGTCTGTGCGCATCCTGACATTGGGCTGGACGTTGGGCTGAAGGTGTTTCTGGCCGACTCCGAGGGCGCCGTTGTGGAGAACCCGCGCTATTATCGGCGCGGTCAGAAACGGCTCGCTACCGCCCAGCGCGTCAGCGACCGCCGCAAGCAGGGCAGCCATCGCCGCCGCAAAGCCAAGCGTGAGGTGGCGAAGCAGCATCTCAAAATCCGCCGCCAGCGGCGTGACTTCCACTTCAAGACCGCCAAGCGCTATGCCGAAGGGTACAGCCGCATCTGTGTCGAAGACCTGAACGTGGCGGGCATGGTCAAGAACCATGCGCTCGCCAGGAGCATTCATGACGCCAGTTGGAGCGCGTTTCTCGGAATCCTTGAAGATAAGGCTGAAAGAGCTGGTCATCAAGTCATCCAAGTCCCGGCGCGTTTCACCTCCCAGAAGTGCAGCCGGTGTGGCGAGTATGTCCAGAAAAGTCTCTCGGTACGCACGCATCTCTGTCCTTCCTGCGGGCTGGTGGAAGACCGTGACGTGAATGCCGCCAAGAACATCCAACAGGCAGGGGCACTGCCTTCAGGGACGGGAGCCGATAGGTTGCCGGTGGAACTGAGAAGCCCCCGGCTGTAGCCGTGGGGAGTTGTCACAGTATTCTGGGTGGGCGCGCGCCGCAGGCGCCGCGCGCTGGCGAGCGTCCGAGAGCGTGGCGTAATGGCGTAGGGAGATGCGCATGAATACACCGGTAAAGCCGACCTGCGAGGAGGAGATCATCCGCAGCAGACGCGCGGCGCCCCCTACAGCGTTCAACCCGACCTGGGCGCTCGTGGCGACGATTCTGGGGTCCAGCCTCGCCTTCATCGATGGCACCGTCGTCAATGTCGCGTTGCCCAGCATCCAGCGCGAACTGGGCGCGAGCGTCGCGCAGGCGCAATGGGTCATCGAGGCGTACTCGCTCTTTCTCTCCGCGCTGATCCTTGTCGGTGGCTCGCTTGGCGACCGCTATGGGCGCAAGCGCATCTACATGATCGGCATCACGCTCTTCACCATCGCCTCGATGGCCTGCGGGTTCGCGCCGACGATCACCGCGCTGATCGTCGCGCGCGCCGTGCAGGGCATCGGTGGGGCGCTGCTCGTGCCAGGCAGCCTGGCGATCATCAGCGCCACCTTCGACGAGAGCCGACGCGGCGCCGCGATTGGCGCGTGGTCGGGATTCACCACCGTCACCTCGGCGCTGGGGCCAGTGCTGGGCGGCTGGCTCGTGCAGACGCTCTCCTGGCGCTGGGTCTTCTTCATCAATGCGCCGCTGGCGGCGATCACACTGGCGATCATGTTCTGGCGGGTTGGCGAGAGCCGCGACGCCACGGCGACCGGTTCGCTCGACTGGCCCGGCGTCAGCCTGGCGACCCTCGGCCTCGGCGCCTTCGTCTTCGGGCTGATCGAGGCGAGCGCGCTGGGCCTCTCCTCGCCGCTGGTGCTCGTCAGCATCGTCCTGGGCGTCTTTGGGCTGGTCGCTTTCGTGCAGGTCGAGATTCGCAGCCCGGCGCCGATGTTGCCGCTGCGGCTGTTCCGCTCACGCACCTTCACAGGCGCCAACCTGCTGACGTTGCTGCTCTACGGCGCGCTCGGCGGCGCGCTCTACTTCCTGCCGTTCAACCTCCAGCAGGCGCAGGGCTACACCCCGGCGCAGGCGGGCGCGGCGCTGCTGCCGTTTACTATCGTCATCTTTCTGCTCTCGCGCTGGACGGGCGGGCTGACCCAGCGCATCGGCGCGAAGATTCCGCTGGTGGTCGGCGCGACGTTGGCGGCGGCTGGCTTTGCGCTCTTTGCTGTGCCGGGCATCGGCGGCAGCTACTGGACGACCTTCTTCCCGGCGGTCGTCACGCTCAGCCTGGGGATGGCGCTGGTCATCGCGCCGCTGACCACCTCGGTGATGAACGCCGCGCCGGTCACGCAGTCGGGCGCGGCGTCGGGCATCAACAATGCGGTTTCGCGCTCGGCGGGGCTGATCGCCATCGCGGCGATGAATCTGATCTTCGTGGCCATCTTCAATCCCGCATTCGACGCCAATCTGGCGGCGCTGCATCTCAGCCCGGCGCTGCTCGATGCGCTCAACGCCCAGCGCGGATTGCTGGCGGGAGCGCACGCTCCACCTGGCACGCCCCCGGCGACTGCGGCGGCCATCACGCAGGCGGTCAATCTCGCCTTCCTGCGCGGCTTCCGTGTGGTGACGCTGGTTGGCGCGGCGCTCGCGCTGGCCTCGGCGGTCGTCGCGGCGCTGCTCATCGAAGGGCGCAGTTTTGGCAGCTTTGCGCGGCAGGTGTTGGCGCGCCGGTCGCGATCTTCAGGGGCGCAACGCCCAGCCGCGCAGCCGCGCTAACAGCCGGCTCCCCTCGCCCGCTGGGAGAGGGGCCGGAGGTGAGGGCCTGTGTGACATGCGACGAGACAGACGACTATAGGAGGCCTGGCATGGCGACGACCTGCGCGCATCTCGATCAGATTCATGACGTGACACCGAGCGCGAATGGATGCGAAGACTGCCTGAAGATTGGCGATAGCTGGGTGCATCTGCGCCTGTGCCTGGAATGTGGCCATGTCGGCTGCTGCGATTCCTCGAAGAACAAGCATGCGACCAAGCACTTCCACGCCACGCAGCATCCTATTGTGCAGTCGTTCCAACCCGGCGAGGATTGGCGCTGGTGCTTTGTGGACGAGATGATGGTCTGACGACGATGCTAACCTTGCGCGTTAGCGTTCTGATCTCTCCTCTCCGCGCGGCGGAGATGGTGGAGGTGAGGTTTCGCCAGCGCGCGCCGTCACCTCGCGAATCGCCTCCAGGCGCAGGGAATGCAGCGCCTCGCTGAAGCGCACGGGGTAGGGATCGGTGGCCTTGAGCGCGTGGTAGCGCTCTGGCAGGGCGCGCAGATTCGCCTGCGCCAGCTCCCAAATCTCCGAGAGTGGTGGCAGGCTGCCCGGAATCACGTGGCCCTGGCGCATCACCGGGCGCAGCACGCGCTGATAGCCGACGGGCGCAGGCTCCGTCTCGAGCTGCACGACATCTTCCTCCCACTGGGGATGGCGGTAGACGGCTTTGCGTCCGGGCCAGGTCGTCTTCTCCGCTGCGAGCTTGAGCTTGGGATGTTCGCCGCCGTCCTCGTCCACGTACCAGACTTCCTTGTAGACGCCGCCGAGCGCCGCGCCGCTGACCCCCTGCGCGAGGTTGCCCGCGCCCACGCCCAGCGCCGTCCCCACGCCGAAAGCGTCGATCTGCGCGCCCGCCGCCAGCAGGTTGACGATCTCGAACTCGTCGAGATCTCCACTGGCGAGAATGCGCACCGATCCCATCTCGGCCTGCGCAAGCTGGGCGCGCACATACTGGCTGTCGGCCACGATATCGCCGCTGTCGAGCCGCACCGCCGCCAGCGTGTGCCCCAGCTCATCGCCAACCTGCCGCGCGACGGCGATGGCTGTGTGGATCGCGCGGCGCGGATTATAGGTGTCGAGCAGCAGCGTATAGCGATTGAAGGACTGCGCAATCGCCAGAAACGCCTCCTCCTCCGAGGGGTAGAGCTGAATCAGCGCATGTGGCACGGTTCCGGTCGCCAGCAGACGATACTCGAAGGCCGCCGCCAGCAGCGATGTGCTCGACGCGCCGCCGATGGAGGACGAACGCGCGACCACCAGCGGATTCTGCGCGCGGCGAAAGGCGAACTCTGAGACGCGGCGGCGCTGCGCGGCGTGGACGATGCGCGCCGCCTTCGTCGCCACCAGCGTCGCCAGATTGATCGCCTGGAGCAACCCCGCCTCCATCAGCACAGCTTCGCGGAAGGGCGCCGTGACACGCAGCAACGGCTCATTGGGGAAGGCGACGCTGCCCTCTGGCATGGCGTGGATGTCGCCGGTGAAGCGCAGGGTGGCCAGCTCGTCGAGGAAGGCGGCGTCGTAGTCGCGGATGCGCGCGAGGAAGGACAGTTCATCTGGCTCGTAGCGGAAGGCTTGCACAAACTCCAGCGCAGCCTCAAGCCCGGCGACGAGCAGATATGCGCCATCGAACGGCGCCGCGCGGGCGTAGAGATCGAAGGTCGTGACGCCATTGCGCCCCGTGACCCAACTGACATAGGCGGCGTCCGGGTGATACATATCGGTGAAGAGGCCGGGATGTGATCCCGGCCCTCGGCGCAGCGACATGCCCACAGTCATCCTCCCCGCGCGGTCTGCGCGTCAGTCGGCTGATGCCTCGCTCAGCGGCGGAAACTCATCGCGGAACGCGGCCAGCAGCCGCTCGGCATCGAGCAGCCGCCGATGCAGCGCAGGCGGCGCGATGATATTCAGGCTGAGGATTCTGCTGTTGATCTCGCGCAGCGCCTCGGCGTAGCGGCGCTCGGTCGCCTCGCGCAGCACGTTGTAGGCGCGCCGATCGCTGGCGAAGACCAGGCGTCGCGCGCGCAGTGTCTCGCGGCGGTGGCGCAGCGCCTGCACGGAGGCCTCGGCGCGGGCCAGCTCACCGTCGATCTCGCGGCCACGCTCCAGCTCCTGCGGCGCGACATCATTGCTCTTGAGCAGGTGATAGGCCATCGCCTTGTCGCCCGCCCAGATGTTCTCATCCAGGCGCAGTGGTCTGCCAGCGCCGCTGAGGTTGTCGAACTTGCCCTCCTCCTGCGCCTCCTGGATGCGCTGCTCCACGATGTCACGGACGGCGCGGCGCCGCGCCTGCTCCATCTCCCAGGCGTGCTGCGCGCCCCGCACGCCGGGCTGGCGCTGCTCGCGCTGGTTGTCCGGGATATTCTGGTTCGCCTGCGAAGGATTCTGGCCGGTTGGCTCACTCATAGGATAGCTCCGCGCTTGGTCTGCCTGGCCTGACACTCGATCTGGCGAGGCGACTGACACTCCCATGCCAGGTCTGTGAATTGTCGGCGCGCGGGTCGCTGGCGGTTGAATCGCGCCTGGATGGCCTGCGGGCCGCGAAGTCCGCCGACGCGGACTGGGGCCGAACTGCGGCGTTGCGTACGCGCACTCGCAGTCTCGAATACTTCACAAGCCCTTGCATGCCCATGCCCGCCAGATTCCCATCAGATGGTAGCATATCGCGTCGGGGACTCACTCATGCGAGGCGCTCCTCCGGCGGCATCGAGAGCCAGAAGCGATCGCGCTCCATCGTGATGATGTCGCGCGCCAGCAATTCGCGTCGGGCGGCGTCTGCGTCGCGTCGCTGCTCGCGGATGATGGCGTCAAGCTCAGCCTGGGTGTAGATGGTTCCCCACTTCAGGCTGCGCGCCAGCCGCGCCAGCGCCTCATCGGTAAGTGGCTCACTGCGCCAGTAACGGCCGTGGTCGCGCGCCATCAATCCCTCGCCAATCAGATCGCGGCGCAGGTAAGCCGCGTCGGGGTGTCGTCGCTTCAGAATCTCGTTGACCTCGGCCTCGCTATACTCGCGATCCCACTCGAACTGCTCGACCAGCCAGCGCAAGATGACCTGGCGCTGCTTGCGTCTCGCCGGAATCTCTCTCAATCGTTCACCGTCGAGGAAGCTACGCAGGGTCTTGCGCTCCCAGGTCGCGCCCTCCACATCGGCGGCCAGCGTGGCGACCATCGCAGGTGTCGCCAGCAGCTTCGCCAGTTGCTCCAGCCCGGCCACATGCAGGCGGTTCCAGCGGGTCACGCCGTCGGCGCGTGTCTCCACCAGGCCCAGCGCGCGCAGCCGCGCCAGATGGTGCGAGACTGTTGGCGCTTTCAGGTCGAGCAGGTCCGCCAGCTCCTCGACGGTGCGCTCCTGCGAGGCCAGCGCCCCCAGGATGCGCAGGCGGCTCAGGTCGGCCAACGCTTTGAGGTAACTCAGCAGCAGCGCCATCCGCGCCTCTGGGTCGGCGTCTTCTTCCGCCATCGGCGCGGGCATATCGTCGTTGTTCATGGTAAGCGCTCCTAATTGTGATGAGTATATATTTATATATGCATCTAAGTATATATGTTGTCAAGAGGCGCGGAGCGGATTCAATCTGCATCCTGCTCCACGCCTCGAGGTGGCCTGCGCGTCCCTTGCGCTACATACGCAGCCCGTAGCGCTGCGCCAACACGGGAACGCTGCCGAAGTCGAGGCTCAGCGCATATTTCGCGAACAGTGCGCCTGCGCGCGTCGGATCTGGCAGGCCATCGCCCGCCTCGGCGAACAGCGCCGCCATCTCCTCGAAGTAGTCCTCGAATCCCGCCGGAGTGATGATCTCCGCGAGCAGCGCCGGTGCGTCGCCCGCATTCCAGAAGGCGTGCGGGATGCCGCGTGGCTTGCGGATGGTGTCGCCTGGCCCCGCCGTGTACACCTCGTCACCGATCTGCACGCCGACCGTTCCCTCCGCGATGTAGCTGATCTCGTCCTCGCGCGTGTGTGTGTGCAGTGGCGCTCCTAGCGCGCGTGGTGGCAGCGGATGCTCGACCACGGCGAGGCGTCCGCCCGTCTGTTCCCCGCGTATCAGGTAGCGCACACCGAGTTGCATCAGCCGCACGAATTTGCCCGCGTCAGCCGGTAGCACACCTGGCATCAACTCAACGTTGACCATCTCATCTCCCCATTTCACTAAACATGGACGTTCACCAATGTGGTAAGAATACTCCAGGCACATGCCGCTGTCAATATGGGAAAACACTGGTGTTTATCGAATGAGTCAGAAACGCACCTACCAGCTCAAGCGGCGCGCCGAGCGCCAGGATGAGACGCGCCGCCGCATCACCGAGGCGACCGCCGCGCTGCATCAGGAGATCGGTCCCGCCGCGACGACCATCAGCGCCATCGCCGAGCGCGCAGGCGTCGAGCGCCTCACCGTCTATCGCCATTTTCCTGACGAAAGTGACCTGCTTCGCGCCTGCCAGGTTCATTTCCTTGCGGCTCACCCCTACCCAGACATCAGCGCCTGGGCAGGCATCCTCGGTCCCGTAGATCGGCTGCGGCGCGCCCTGAGCGACCAGTATAGTCGCTACAGCGAAACCGAAGCCATGACCGCCAATATTCTCCGCGATGCGCCGGCTGTTCCAGCGCTGGCGGCGCTGCTCACGAATGTCCCCGGCTACTACATCGCCGCGCGCGATTTGCTGGCCGACGCCTTCGCCGCTCCTGCTGAGCGCCGTGCGCTGCTGCTCGCCGCCATCGGCCATGCCCTCGACTTCGAGACGTGGCGTTCGCTCGTGCGCCGCCAGGGCCTCTCAGGCGAGCAGGCAGTGGACCTCATGGTCGCCCTCGTCGTGCGCCTCGCAGCGGCAGAGTAGCGGCGCCTCCCTGGCTGCGGCGCCTCCCTGGCGGGCAATTGTGATACGAATGCGCATGAGACGAAAGTGTGAGGCTGTCTACTTTATACCCCGGAACCAGTCTGTTATAGTCAGTGTGCTTTGCAAGACGGCGCTATTTCGCGCCGCGCGACGCCGTGCGCTCTTGGGGGGAAGATCATGGATGAAGCGGGCGAATCGCCGCCAGAGGACGCATCCACCGTTGTCGCGACGACGACACAGAAGCGACCCGCCATCAGGCGGCGCAAACACCGCGCGCGTGGTGGCCAGCGGCGGCTGGCGGCGCAAGGGTTGCTCACGCTGTGTGGCCTGCTGCTGATCGCGGGTGTCGCCGCGAGCCTGATCGCGAGCGGGTGGCAATCGTTCAATCCGGTCAATGGCGTCGGCGTCATAGCGCAGTTGCCCTTGCAGCCGCAGGGCTTCGGCGACACCGCGCGCTATGCTACAACACCCGCTGCGACGAGCGGCAGTGTCGCGGTGATCTCTGGCCAGACACGTCCGCCAACGCCGAAACCGACTGCGGGAGGCGGCTCTGGAGGCGGCGCTGGCGGCGCAGGCGTGGGTGGCTCGTATCCTGCAAGCTTCACCGGAAGCTGGTCTGGCGGCGTTGGCCAGGGCTGCCCTGGCGGCGCGGGGCCTACGCCGCGGTCGAATGTCATCTACAATGCGTCGAGCTATGGCAGGCCGCGCACGAATATGGTCGCGCTCACCTTTGACGACGGCCCAACCCCCAGTACCTCGCCGCCGATTTTCTCCTTCCTGGAGCAGACGCATACGCCCGCGACCTTCTTCGTCATGGGGCAATATGCGCGCGCCTATCCCTATCTGGTGCAGCGCGAGGCGGCGGATGGGTTCGCCATCGGTGTGCATACGTGGGATCATCCCGACATGCAGCTCCTCTCAGTCAGCGCGCGGGCGTATCAGCTTGGCGCGACGATTCAGCAGCTTCATACCGACCTGGGATCGGGCTTCTGCGCATGGCTGTGGCGCCCGCCGTATGGCTCGGTGAACTCTGGCATCGTCGAGCAGGCCGGAGCGTTTGGCCTGACGACGATCAACTGGGATGTGGACCCGCAAGACTGGGCGCGACCGGGGACGATGGTGATCGTGCAGCGTGTGCTGGCGCAGGTGCGCCCCGGCTCGATCATTCTGATGCACGATGGCCCGGCGGCGCGGCAGCAAACCGCCGCCGCCCTGCCCTACATCCTCGCGGGACTGCAAGCGCGCGGGCTGGTTCCAGTGACCGTCCCCACGCTGCTCGGCAGCGGCTCGGCGCCCACCGGCCCGGTCGTCACGCCGACGCCCAGCCCCACGGCGACGGCGACGGCGACAGCCACCGCGACGCCCAGCCCCACGGCGACGGCGACCGACACGCCTACCCCAGCGCCCACCGCGACGGATACGCCGACTACGGGCACGGGCACGACCTACACGCCCGCCATCGGGTCGCTGGCTGCGCTGGCCACATCACCCGGCGAATCCATGCCCATCGCGCTCGGTCTCTGGCTCTGGGACAACGCCTGGCCGCCGGGCTACTCCGGCGCGTGAGGCGCAGCGCCATTCTGCCCGCCTGCTGATTGCGCAACTGCTCGTTTGCCTCGTATCATATCCACAGTCGAACGATTGTACGGCAGAGCGACTGTGGCAAAGGGGCGTTGCATGAGCAGTGATGGGCAGGAGACGACGCTGGCGGCGCTAGACGAGCAGGCGGAGACACAGATCAGGCGTGTCTTGCACGAGGGGCGCTGGTTCTTCAGTGTGATCGATGTGATTGGCCTGCTTGTCGGCGATACACGCCCACGGAAGTATTGGTCTGATCTGAAAGTGCGGCTGGCGGCTGAGGGAAGCAAAGTGTCCGAAAAAATCGGACAGTTGAAGATGCAGGCGTCGGATGGGAAGCAGCGCCTCACCGATGCCGCTGATACCGAGACGATGCTGCGCATCATCCAGTCCGTCCCATCACCCAGGGCTGGGCCATTCAAGGCGTGGATGGCGCGAGTAGGGCGCGAGCGCCTGGAGGAGCTTGAGCATCCGGCGATTGCCGTTGCTCGCCTGCGCCAGATATACCCGTGCGCTACGCCAGCGGGGCGAGTAGCGCGTCTGGCGCGCCGATCTCTACGCCCAGCGTATCTTGCGACCAGGTGAGTGAGCGGCCAATCTGCGCGATGATGCCGCGCCGCGCAGGGGGCGCGATGGCGTCGGGCTGGGCGAGCGTGGCCAGCGCCGTCAGCGTGAAGCCCATCGGCGCGACCGAGGCGAAGATGCGCATCCGCTCCTCCAGCGTCGAGTCGCGCAGATCGCGCATGCCGTCGAGATAGGCGGCGACGAAGCGCACATACTGCTCGCCGCTCAACTCGCCAGAGAGCGCCGCCAGCGCCCCCACACGCGCCACCTCGATTGCGGGATCACCCAGCCCGAAGCCGCTCCACTCCGTCAGCGCCAGCCGCTCACCATCCTTGACCAGCCGTCCCGGCGCCGGGTTGCCGTGGCACGGGCGGCGCGTCATCTCCTGCCACAGCCCACGATTCGTCTCGATGCGCACCTGCGTGATGGCGTGGAGCTGGCTGAGTCCGTGCAGCAGCGGCGCGAAGGCTGGGGCGGCGTAGGCTCTGCGGCAGGCATCCCACGTCGGCTGGATGCGCGCCCACCAGGCGCTCAGGTCGGCGCTCATGCTGGATGGCTGCGCCGCCATCGCCGGGCGCAGGTGGTGCAGTGTCAGCAGCAGAAAGAGCCAGCCATCCACCTCGGCCTCGGTGAGCAGGCGATGGCCCAGCGGCTCGCCGTGCGGCGCCTGCGCGATGATGAGCCAGGCGCCCGGCCCCTGCCCCGATTCCTGTCCCGCCTCGCCCGCGAAGATCAGCGCTGGCGCCAGCCCGACCGCGCTCCCCAGCCGCAGCCCAGCCTCTTCGCGCCGCGCCACCTCGCGCTCGCTGGCGGGGTAGAGGTGGATGTCGAGCGCGCCAGACGCGCCACGCGCCACGAAGCGTTGCTCGCGTCCCTCCGGGGCGACGGGCGCCAGAGCCAGCGTGGCCGCAGCCGATCCGGCGTGGGCGTTGAGCAGCGCGCGGAGAGCTTCTTTGCCGATGGCCATGCGCGCTATCCTCTCGCGGTGATCGGCTCGCCCCTCGTCGCCGATGGGGCGGGAGCGAATATCTCGTTGACACACAAGTGGACCGATGGGCTACATCGCCTATCGGTCCATGTATGCGCAGACTGGTCGCGCGCCACGCAGGTGAGCGCCGTTAGTTGACCCACGGGTCGGCGCCCTGCTCGCGCAGGCGAACCGTCGCATTGGTGGGGCGGGCGGCGCGCTGCTGCAAGGTCACTTCAGCCGCATTGTCTGTCTTGCCGACGAGCGATGGCACAAACAGCACGGCGAAGACGAAGACGCCTGCGGCGATCACCTTGACCGGCCACGGCAGGATCACCCCGACGAGGCTCGCCTCTTTGCCCACGATGATGCCCGCCGAGGCGACAAGGCTCACCAGGCCAGCCAACACCCGCACGGCGACGACCATCGGCTCGCCGCGTCGCGTGGCCGCAATCGCGAAATTGACGATGGCGGCGAGGACACCCAGCGCAGTGATGATAATCCAGAACAGGGTCATACGTCTTTCCTCCCGAGGCGTACAGCCAACTGGCGGACCTGCCAAACGTGAAGAAAGACCGTTCCTTCGCGTTTCGGCTGCCCAGATAGCCTCATGCCGAGCCTGATGCGCCATCTAGTGTGAGTAGTCCTGGGCCATGCGTGGAGCCAGCGCGTCCGCTCCAGCAGTGAATCGGCGCTCGATAGGCGCTTGTTCAACGAGTCTACCATACTGACGCAACATCATCCCGCGCCTCTCCAGGTGAGTAGGACTTCCTGGTATGATCGAACGCGCGCGGCGGCGTATAGCCATGCTGGCTGCTCGCATGGCCTCGGCTCAGACGGCATGGGCATCGGCGCCATCTGGCGCGCCATGCCGCGCACGGCGGCGCGTGGCGCGTGGCGCCCGCCATGCGCGGACGCCTGCCCGCCATGATATGCTGTGTCCGTTCTACGCGGCGCAGCGGGCGGGCGCTGGCCTGGATCAGCGAGCCGTGAGCTATTGCGGCAGTGAACAATGAACGAGGAGCGCGCAGGTGGTGATCGTCGCCCTGGATGTCGGCGAGGTTCGCATTGGGGTCGCCGTGAGCGATGCACTGGAGCTGATCGCGACGCCACGCGCGCTGATCCGTCGCAAGAGCACGGCGGCCGCGCTCGAAGCCGTCGCCCAGGAGATCGCCCGCGCGGAAGCTGAACTTGTGGTCGTTGGCTTGCCTGTCAGCTTCGATGGGCAGCTCCACGGGCAGGCGCGCGCCACCCAGGCATTCGCCGAGAAACTGCGCCGCCGCATCAGCCAGCCGCTCATCTACGCCGACGAGACGCTCTCCAGCGTGCGCGCGGAGGAGCGACTGCGCCAGGCGGGCGTGCGCCCCGAGCGCCTGCGCGAGCGCATAGACGCCGAGGCGGCGGCGATCATACTGGAAGATGTTCTGGAGCAACGGCGACGCGAGCGCGACCAGCGCACACGCGCGCAACGTGCGACTGAGCCAAATGAGCAACAGGAGGACCAGCGCCCATGAAAGGCTTCGCCCGTTTCGTCGTGGTCGTATTCACGCTGGTGGCGCTCGTGGTGGGATTCATCGGCGCCACCGCCGCCCTGGATATCTATCAGCCGGCCAATAAGCATGTCACCACGGTCGTCAATTTCGAGGTCATGAGCGGCGACACCACCGCCAGTGTGGCGCAGCGCCTGCAAGACGACGGGCTGATTCGCAACGCGCTGCTCTTCCGCGCGTGGGCGCGCTACAAGAAGCTCGACCGTGGCATCGAGCAGGGCGTCTATCAGCTCAGCCCCAGCATGACGATGAATGGCATCATCCAGAAGTTGCAGGTGGGCAAGCCCGAGGAGCTAGCCATTGTCATCCCGGAGGGGCTGCGCGCCACGCAATACCCGGCCTACTTCCAGGCGCTGCCCAGCTTCAAGGCGGATGACTTCCTGACGATGGCGAAGACGGGCGTCGAGCCGGACGGTACGAAGCTCTGGACGAAGTACTGGTTCATCAAACAACCCAGCTCGCAGACCGCCTATGCGCTGGAGGGCTATCTCTATCCGGCGGGCTACTACTTCTATAATAGCGATGACGCTACCAAAGTCGTCGAAAAGCTGCTCACCCAGTTTGGCGAGGAGCTCTGCCCCGGCCCAACCAGCAATCCAGCCGCGTACATCACCGACGCGGCGAAGTGTCGCCAGAACGCGGTACAGATCAACGGCAAGAACATCTTCGATCTGATGCGCACGGCCTATCCCGACGCCAAAGATGATGTGACCGCGCTGAATGACGCGCTCATCATCTCGTCATTCGCCATCCGTGAGATCAAAAACCCCAATGACCTCGTGGGTGTCGCCGCTGTCTATCACAATCGCTACCTGCACAGCATCGGCAAGCTATCGAGCGACGCTGGCCTTACCTTCGGCTCCGATCCATCGGTCGAGTATGCGCGCGATACAGACAAGCCGCCTACTGATGGTAAGTGGTGGGCTGTGTTGAATGGCTCTGGCAACGACATCTCGCCGAAGAATCCCTACAACACCTACAAATCGCCTGGCATGCCACCTGGCCCTATTGCCAACCCCGACTGGAAAGAGCTGGAGGGCGGCGCGGCGCCGCAAAGCTCGCCCAACTTCTACTTCGCTTCGGACAAGTGCGGCGTCATCTACTACGCCCAGACGCTCAACGACTTCAACAGCAATGTGGTGCCGAAGATGAATACCGGCAACTGTTAAGGTCTGCCTGACGAATCGCGGGAATGTGCGCTCCTCCTGAACAGAAGCCGACTCAGGAGGAGCGCACGATGACTGGACGCAGTGAGGCGAATCGTTTCTGCCAATAGGCCTGTCCAGCCTTGTTTATCTGGCCACGCCGCATTTCCTTTCCTATGGGAGAATATCCGTGGAGGAGGCTTCTGAAAGGGGGGAGACACTATGAAGACTCTACCTGGTGGATGGGACCTACGAGCTGTTTCGCAGCCATTTCGGCGCGCCACCGCGCACAGCGCCGGATGGGCGCGCGGTCGGCGCAACGCTGGGCCTGTTACGCAGCTTGCTGATGCTAGTGACCACGCCGGGCATCACTCATGTGGCCTGCGCGTTCGATCACGTGATCGAGTCCTTCCGGAACGACCAGTACCCCGGCTACAAGACCGGCGCGGGCGTTGACGCCAACCTGTTCGCCCAGTTCTCGCTGGCCGAAGAGGCCGTTTCCGCGCTTGGGCTGGTGGTCTGGCCCATGGTGGAGTTCGAGGCCGATGATGCTCTCTCCAGTGCGACCGCCCGTTTCAAGCACGACGCTGAGGTCGAACAGATCGTGATCTGCTCGCCGGATAAGGATCTGGCCCAACTGGTCTCGGGAAACCGCATCGTTTGCTGGGATCGCCGCCGCAATATTTTCATGGATGAAGCGGGCGTGGTGGAGAAATTTGGCGTACGCCCGCAGTCAATCCCCGACTGGCTGGGGTTGGTGGGCGATGCGGCCGACGGCTTCCCCGGCATCCCAGGCTGGGGGGCAAAATCCGCAGCGACCGTGCTGGCACACTACGAGCGCCTTGAGGCAATCCCCACAGATCCGCACACCTGGGGGCTCTCGGCCATCTCGGCCAGCCGTGCCGCGCGGCTGGCCGAGAGCCTGACCCAGCACCGGGCTGAGGCGCTGCTGTTCCGCACGCTGGCGACACTGCGCGAAGATGTGCCCTTGACGGAAACGCTGGCCGATCTGGAATGGCAGGGAGCCTACGAGCGGCTGAACGCTGTCTGTCGTCGGCTGGGCGATGACAAGTTCCCTGGGCGGGTTCCGAGGTGGCGCAAGAGCTGAATGCGGCAGCGCAATGACACTGGAATGGAGGGCCAGGACGACTGGGGAAGCGCCTCCCTTCCAGCTAGCAGCGACCGGGCGGAGATCATCAAAAGTGACCGTTACCGCATTGCTCTACTGAGTGCATAACCTCTGCATATCCTCGCCAAGTGATGGTTTCGGGTGTCAGACAGACCTTAGCGAGCCACCCGTCAAGCGCTGGGCGACCGTTGCGCGACGCGGCGCTGTGTGGCGAGGCGGCTGAGCCGAGCGTGGAGGGTGGTTGGCGGTGAGCGAAAAACACGCGGGGAGAAAAAAGGCGCACAAACCCCTTGACGGGTCGCCAGGCGTCGTGATACAATCACACCCTGCGGTGTTTTTGCGGCCAACGACGGGCGTGGGGCGCAATGCGCCGCCAGCGAATCTGACACCGGCCCGTGGATGCGGAGCGATCACTCCTACGAGCAATCATCTTCTCTCTGGCCCTGAGTATACACGATAGAGCAAGTCCTCGTTCAACAGGAACGAATGGAGGACCTGCTCTCTTCATGCGTGCGCAGGGGAGTGATGAGGCGCTTGTGGGCTGAAAGTCCCCCGCATGCCGCGCCCTGTGACGAACCATGAGTGGCGCCCGATGTCACTCATATATCGGCAGGAAAGAAGCGCGATGAGCACGGTCTGCGACCAGCTACCAATCAGCAACGCCTCGCTGATGCGAGGCCGACCTTTCGTTCAGCTTTGTGTCCAGCCTTGTGTCCAGCCTCGCGCTCAGCCGTGGGGTGGACTGCGCGATGTTTCCCCGATGCGCCCGGAGCGCGCGTCGCCTGTCCCCAGCAGCCGAGCCACTGCCACAGTAGCCCGGCGCCGACCATCGCAGTCGCCATCCACAGGTAGTATGTCGCTGGCGTCCGGTTCAGTCAAGCATGTTGAGCGTGTTCAGCGCAGGCGTCGCATGCGGCGCGCTGCGCGACAGGCCATCCCCAATGCTGCGGATGTCGCTCCTGGCGGCGCGGCGCCCGTCGGCTGAAGCCGCGTCAGGCTCTCTCTGGGTTCAGGGTCACTGGCCACCGCGCCATCGGCCCCGCAGGCGACGCGGTCGCCTCACGAAGCATCTGGCGCGCGCGTTCACAGCGTCGTCGCGCGCTCATCGAATCCAGCGTGTTCAGCAGGTTCAATTCAGTCTATCCAGTCTTTCCCGAAGGTCAGTTCCGGTCATCGGGCCGTTTCGGCAGCAGGCGTAACCCGTTTGAAGCGTCGTGTCCCCAGCGTTTCTCGCGCAGCGCGTGGTCTTTTGCGCCCTTTGCGGTCGGCGCCCAGCATGTGGCGGCGCCGCGAGCGCGTGGCCGAGAGATTGGCGTGGGTTCCATGGGTTCCATGGGGCGCCCGTGGGTCAGCAGCAGGGACACAAGCCCGCATCGCAGGGCGACTGGCGAGAGGAGTATTCATCACATGGCGTTGAGCAAAGCCGTCTCCCTCCCTGAGCGCGTGAGCTTTGCGCGGATTCCTGAAATCCGCCCAATGCCCAACCTCATCCAGGTACAACTCGATTCCTTCGAGTGGTTCAAGCGCGAGGGGCTACGTGAGCTCTTTGCTGAGATTTCTCCCATCGAGGACTTCACGAGCAAGAGCCTCAAGTTGGAGTTCATTGTCCCGGAGAATCCTTTCGAGCAGCCCAAATATACCGAGGAGCAGTGCCGCGAACGTGATGCGACCTATGCCGCCCCACTGTATGTGACCGCGCGGCTCACCTATAAAGAAACCGGCGAGATTACCGAGAAGTCCATCTTCATGGGCGATTTTCCGCTCATGACGAAAGAAGGCACCTTCATCATCAATGGCGCTGAGCGCGTGGTGGTGAGCCAGCTCGTGCGTTCGCCGGGTGTGTACTTCACCGCCGAGGATGACCCCGCGACGGGTCGTCCGCTCTTTGCCGCCAAGCTGATCCCCAATCGTGGCGCCTGGCTGGAGTTCGAGACCAGCAACAAGGATCAACTCTCGGTCAAGATCGACCGCAAGCGCAAGATTCCGATCACGACGCTGCTGCGCGCGATGGGCGCCATCGGCGAGCGCGACCCCGGCAAGACCGAGAGCACGCCAGACCTGAAAACCGATGCGGGCATTCTCGCCGCCTTCGCCGAGGTGGAGGAGGGCGACCACCGCTTCATCACCGCGACGCTCGACAAAGACCCCGTCAAGACGCCCAAGGACGCCCTGCTGGAGGTCTATCGCAAGCTGCGCCCTGGCGACCCGGCCACCGAGAGCAATGCGGAAACGCTGGTCTACAACCTGTTCTACGCGCCGCGTCGCTACGATCTGGGCAACGTGGGCCGCTACAAGCTCAATCGCAAGATGGACCTGGCCACCCCCCAGACCATCCGCACACTCACCCAGGATGATGCCGTCGCCATCGTTCGTCGCATGGTGCAACTCGACAATGGCCATGGCAAGAAGGATGACATCGACCACCTGGGCAATCGGCGTGTGCGCAGCGTGGGCGAGTTGATTCAGTCGCAGTTCCGCGTGGGCCTGCTGCGGATGGAGCGCGTCGTCAAAGAGCGCATGGCCATCGCGCAGGACCCGTCGCAGGCGACGCCGAATCAGCTCATCAACATCCGCCCGGTTGTCGCGGCCATGAAGGAGTTCTTCGGCGGCAGCCAGCTCTCGCAGTTCATGGATCAGACGAACCCGCTGGCCGAGATTGGCCACAAGCGACGCCTCTCGGCGCTTGGCCCTGGTGGCCTCTCGCGTGAGCGCGCCGGATTCGACGTGCGTGACGTACACCACTCGCACTATGGTCGCATCTGCCCGATTGAGACGCCAGAAGGGCCGAACATCGGCCTGATCGGCAACATGGCGACTTATGCGCAGATCAATCCCTACGGCTTCATCGAGACGCCGTATCGCAAAGTGGTGCACCATCTGGAGGCCAATAATCCTGAGCTAATCGGGCAGATCGTGCTGCGCGACGTGCCCGACGCCAAGGGGAACATCCTCGCGCACGCCGAGGAGAAGGTGGATGATGCGCTGGCCGCGAAGCTGGCGAAGGCGCTGAAGGCGCAGAAGATCGCGATTCGTCCGTTCGTCTCGCATGAGGTGGATTATCTCATCGCCGACGACGAAGAGAAGTACGTGATCGCCCAGGCGAATGCGCCGCTCGACGCCGATGGCCACTTCGAGAGCAATCGCGTGCTGGCGCGCCATGCGAGCAAATTCGTGCAGGAGTCCGCGACGCGGATTGACTACATGGACATCTCACCGCGCCAGGCGGTGAGCGTGGCCGCTGCGATGATTCCGTTCCTGGAGCACGACGACGTGAACCGCGCGCTGATGGGCGCGAATATGCAGCGGCAGGCGGTGCCGTTGCTGCGCCCGCAGTCGCCGATTGTCGGCACGGGCATCGAGTTGCAGGTGGCCAAAGATTCGGGGCAGGTGGCGTTGGCCAAGGCGACCGGCGAGGTCGTCAGCGTGACGGCGCGCCAGATTATCGTGCTCGACGATGACGGCGTGGAACATATGCATAAGCTGCGTAAGTTCATCCGCTCGAACCAGGGTACCTGCATCAATCAGCGCCCGATTGTCAACAAGGGCGACCGCGTGGCGCAGGGCCAGGCCATCGCCGATAGCTCGGCGACGGAGAACGGCGAGCTGGCGCTCGGCCAGAATATCCTCGTCGCTTTCATGGTGTGGGAGGGCGGCAACTTCGAGGACGCCATCCTCATCAGCGAGCATATCGTGCGCGAGGATCTGTTCACCAGCATCCACATCGAGAAGCACGAGGTCGAGGCGCGCGACACCAAGCTCGGCCCGGAAGAGATCACCCGCGACATCCCGAATGTGGGCGATGAAGGGCTGCGCAATCTCGACGAGCGCGGCATCATCTACATCGGCGCGGAGGTTGGCCCCGGCGACATTCTGGTGGGCAAGATCACGCCGAAGGGCGAGACAGAGCTGACCGCCGAGGAGAAACTGCTGCGCGCCATTTTCGGTGAGAAGGCGCGTGAGGTGAAAGACACCTCGCTGCGTGTGCCACACGGCGAGCGCGGCAAGGTGGTCGAGGTCAAGGTCTTCTCGCGCGAGAACAACGACGAACTGCCGCCGGGCGTGAATCATCTGGTGCGGGTGGCCATCGCGCAGAAGCGCAAGATCGGCGCAGGCGACAAGATGGCCGGTCGCCACGGCAACAAGGGCGTCATCAGCCGCGTGCTGCCAGTGGAGGACATGCCGTTCCTGCCGGATGGCACCCCGGTGGACATCATCCTGAATCCGCTCGGCGTGCCGCACCGCATGAATATCGGCCAGATCATGGAGACCCATCTGGGCTGGGCGGCGCAGGCGCTGGGCTACCACGTCGCGTCACCGGTCTTCGACGGCGCCTCCGAGGCCGACATCGAGGAGTGGCTGGCGAAGGCCAACCTGCCGATCTCCGGCAAGGATCGCCTCTACGACGGTCGTACGGGTGAACCGTTCGATACCGAGGTGACGGTCGGCTACATCTATATGCTCAAGCTGGCCCACCTGGTCGAAGACAAGGTGCACGCCCGCTCGACTGGCCCCTACAGCCTGATCACGCAGCAGCCGCTGGGTGGCAAGGCGCAGTTCGGCGGCCAGCGCTTCGGCGAGATGGAGGTGTGGGCGCTCGAAGCCTACGGCGCCGCCAACATCTTGCAGGAAATCCTGACCGTCAAATCTGACGATGTGACGGGCCGCGTCAAGACGTATGAGGCCATCGTCAAGGGTGAGCCAATCGTCGAGCCGGGCGTGCCAGAGTCGTTCAAGGTGTTGGTCAAGGAGCTGCAGAGCCTCGGCATCAACGTCGAGGTGCTCAACGAAGACGAGCAGCGAATTCAGTTTGTGGAAGATACCAGCGCTGATGTGATGCCTGAACTGGGCATCAATCTCAGTGGCTTCGAGAACGAGTGAGAACGGCGAGTAGTCGAACGGTGGCGGCGCAACCGAGCCGCGCTGCGAGAGGAGTGCGGGCCTCTCGCAGCGCCGGTGTGTCGCCTAACATGTGGTCCCGCGGCGCCAACAGCCGGAAGCGTATCCGGTGGGCATTCGGAAAGGAGACAGGCGCGGTAGCCGCCCTCTGATTGGGCGACCCCAGCGCCTCCCCCAATGCTTGAAGTCAACGATTTTGACGCCATCCGTGTCAGTCTCGCCAGCCCTGAGCAGATTCGCTCGTGGAGCTATGGCGAGGTGACGAAGCCGGAGACCATCAACTATCGCACGCTGCGCCCTGAGAAGGACGGCCTGTTCTGCGAGCGCATCTTTGGTCCGACCAAGGACTGGGAGTGCGCGTGCGGCAAATACAAGCGCGTCCGCTTCAAGGGCATCGTGTGCGACAAGTGTGGGGTCGAGGTAGCTCGCTCCAAGGTGCGCCGCGAGCGCATGGGGCATATCGAACTGGCGTCACCTGTTAGTCATATCTGGTATTTCAAGGGAACACCCAGCCGCATCGGCCTGCTGCTCGACCTCTCGCCGCGCAACCTGGAGCGCATCCTCTACTTCGCGATGTATGTCGTCACCGAGGTCAACGAGGAGGCGCGCGAACTGGCCCTGAGCGGGCTGGAAGAGAGCGTGCAGCGCCAGTTGCAGGAGAGCGATCAGTCGGTCTCCGAGCGCATCATCGACCTGCAGACCCAGCGCGATGAGCGCATCGCCGAGGCCACCCGCGAGCGCGACGCCGAGCGCGAGCGCATTGACCAGCGCCGCGCGCAGCAGTACGAGGATCTGAAGGCGGCGGAGGCAGGCGTCAAGGGCATCTTGAAGGCGAATGCTGGCAAGGTGTTGATGCAGGATGTCGTCTTCGAGCCGACCGGCGAGATCATCGCGCGGCAGGGCCAGGTCGCCGAAGAGGCGATGAGCGACGACCTGGAGCGCATGGCGCGCGAGTTCCGCGATCTGGCGGCTCGCAACGCGCAGTCCGAGGCCGATCAGCTCTTCGCCGAGACTGAGCGCACAGTTGAGCGCGCGCAGCTCGAGGCCGAGGGCCAGATCACCGCACTGCAGGACGAAACGGTGAAGCGCGCCAGCGAACTACGCTCCTCCAATGAGGCGCAGCGCCGCCGCATGGAGCAGCTCAAGCGCGGCGAACTGCTGCAAGAGGTGGAATACCGCGATCTCAAGGCGTTTGAGTTTGACCTGCGCGACGCGAACCCCGACCTGCCCGACATCTTCGAGGCAGGCATGGGCGCGGAGGCCGTGCAGAGCCTGCTCGCCGCCATTGACACCGACGCGCTGGCGGCCAAGATGCGCCAGGAGATCTCCACGACCTCGGCCAGCGCCGCAAGAAGGCGACCAAGCGCCTGAACGTGGTCGAGGCGTTCCGCAAGTCGGGCAATCTGCCTGAGTGGATGATTATGACGGTGCTGCCGGTGTTGCCGCCAGACCTGCGCCCGATGGTGCAGCTCGATGGTGGCCGCTTCGCAACCAGCGACCTGAATGATCTCTATCGTCGTGTCATCAACCGCAACAACCGCCTCAAGCGGCTGCTGGAACTTGGCGCGCCGGAGATCATCATCCGCAATGAGAAGCGCATGTTGCAGGAGGCCTGCGATGCGCTGATCGACAACGGACGCCGTGGGCGCGCGGTGGCTGGCTCAGGCAATCACAAGCTCAAGAGCCTCTCTGACATGCTCAAGGGCAAGCAGGGGCGCTTCCGCCAGAACCTGCTCGGCAAGCGCGTCGACTATTCGGGCCGCTCGGTGATCGTGGTTGGCCCCGACCTGAAGCTGCACCAGTGTGGCCTGCCAAAGCGCATGGCGCTGGAGCTGTTCAAGCCGTTTGTCATGCGCAAGCTGGTCGAGCGCGGTCATGCGCACAACATCAAGAGCGCCAAGCGCTTCGTGGAGCGCGTGCGGCCTGAGGTGTGGGATGTCCTCGAAGAGGTCATCACCAACCACCCTGTGCTGCTCAACCGCGCGCCGACACTGCACCGGCTGGGCATCCAGGCGTTCGAGGCGGTGTTGGTCGAGGGCAGCGCGATCCAGCTTCACCCGCTGGTCTGCTCGGCCTTCAATGCCGACTTCGACGGCGACCAGATGGCCGTGCATGTGCCGCTGTCTGAGCGCGCGCAGGAAGAGGCGCGCACGCTGATGCTCTCGTCGCGCAACATCCTCTCGCCAGCGCATGGTGAGCCATCCATCGGCGCCTCGCAAGAGATGGTGCTGGGCTGCTATTACATGACGATGGATCATCCCGGACTGAAGGGCGAAGGGCGCGTCTTCACCGACGCCAACGAAGCCCAACTGGCCTATGAGATGGGGGTGATCGCGCTGCAGGCGAGCGTCAAGGTGCGCCTGGGCATGGATCAGATCTACAACGAGCGTGGCAAGGTCACTGAGATTGACCCGAAGAAGCTCGCCACGACGACCGTCGGGCGCATCATCTTCAACGAGGTGCTGCCCGAGAGCCTGCGCTTCAAGAACTATGCGATGAACAAGGAGAATCTGCGCGGCATCATCGCGGAGTGCTTCAAGAACGAGGGTCGCCAGGCGACGGCGGACCTCGCCGACGCGATCAAGCGGCTGGGCTTCACCTTCGCGACGAAGGCTGGCGCCAGCATCGCCATCAGCGATGTGGTGGTGCCGGAGGATCGCACGACGATTCTGGCGGAGGCCGACAAGCTCGTGCTGAGCCTGGAGGAAAACTTCCAGGATGGCCTGATCACCGAGAACGAGCGCTATCGCCAGACGGTCAACATCTGGCTCGAAGCGACCGACCAGATTCAGCAGCGCGTGCAGAAAGTGCTCGACCCGTATGGATCGATCTACACGATTGCGAACTCTGGCGCGACGAAGGCGAAGTTCCAGCAGATTCGGCAGCTCTCTGGCATGCGTGGCCTGATGGCCGATCCATCGGGGCGCATCATGGAGATTCCGGTGCGCGGCAACTTCCGCGACGGCCTGAACGTGATGGAGTACTTCATCTCCAGCCACGGCGCCCGCAAGGGTCTGGCCGACACGGCGCTGCGCACGGCGGAGTCGGGCTATCTGACCCGCCGTCTGATCGATGTGGCGCAGGATGTCATCATCCTGTCGGAAGATTGCGGCACCGATCAGGGCATCTGGATCACCGAGTCGGACAGCAAGGGCATGAATGAGCCGTTCCGTAACCGGCTCACCGGGCGCATCTTGCAGGCGAAGGTGCCGGGCTTTGACCAGTATGAGCGCGGCGCGATGATCGAAGATGAGATGGCCGATGCCTTCATCGAGGCGGGCATCAAAGAGGTCTACTGTCGCTCAGTGTTGCAGTGCGCCGTGTCTCACGGGGTCTGCCGCCTGTGCTACGGGCGCAACCTGGCCGCTGGCGACATCGTGCAGATCGGTGATGCGGTTGGCATCATCGCCGCACAGTCCATCGGCGAGCCTGGCACGCAGCTCACCATGCGGACCTTCCACACGGGCGGCATCGCCGGCGCGCAGGAAGACATCACGCAGGGTTTGCCGCGCGTCGAGGAACTCTTTGAGGCGCGCACGCCGAAAGAGAAGGCCATCGTCAGCGAGATCGACGGCGTTGTCGAGATCGAGCTGGAAGATAGCGGCGCGCGCAAGATCGCCGTCGTCCGCACGCAAGACATCGCCGAGGAGTATCCACATCCCAAGGGCGCGGAACTGCTGGTGGCTGATGGCGATATGGTGGACGCCGATCAGGTGATTGCGCGGGTTTCGGGCGGCAAGCACGCTGAGCCGACTGAGATTCACGCGCGCGCGGCTGGCAGGGTGGCGCTGGCGAAGAATAAGATCATCATTCACTCGGTTGACACCGAGCGGCGTGAGTATCCGATTCCGGCGGCGACCAACATCGCCGTCACGCAGGGCGCGGAAGTGCGCCCCGGCCAGCCACTGACCAACGGCCTGATCGACCCGCAGGATGTGCTACGCATCCAGGGGCGTGAGGCGGTGCATCTCTACCTCGTGCAAGAGGTGCAGAAGGTCTACCGCTCGACTGGTGTGTATATCAACGACAAGCACATCGAGATCATCGTGCGTCAGATGTTGCGGCGTGTGCGGGTGGACGAACCCGGAGATACCGACCTGCTGCCAAACGACCTGGAGGATCGTTTCCACTATGAGGAGACGAACGCCCGGACTCTGGCGGAGGGCGGCGAGCCAGCCACCGCGCAGACCGTGCTGCTGGGCGTGACGAAGGCCTCGCTCAATACCGATAGCTTCCTGGCGGCGGCTTCCTTCCAGGAGACCACGCGCGTGCTGACGGAGGCGGCCATCAACGGCCTGACCGATCATCTGCGCGGCCTGAAAGAAAACGTCATCATTGGCAAGCTGATCCCGGCGGGCACGGGCCTGCCGCAGCGACGCGAACTGCGCGACAAGCAGCGCGCTGATCGCCTGGCTGCGATGCAGGCGCCCGGGCTGGGAACCCTCGGCCTGGGTGGCGCGCTAGGAGCAGGCGAGCCGGAGTCCTATGATACCGACTTCGGCGACCTGCCGATAGTTGACAGCATCTCTGAATAGTGTTAACATTCCACATCGTGCGTCAGATATATCTTGCGGCGCCATGCCCCTCCATCGAGCGGTGTGACGTCGCAGGGTAGTCGAGTCGCGGGCGATGCGGAAGCGGCGCCTGGCGTGTGGTCGGGCGCTGTAAGAGCTTGTCACGACGGAGACGTAAGGAGTTTCCCTTGCCGACGATCAATCAGCTGGTGCGCAAGGGCCGGAACAAGAAGAGCAAGAAGAGCAAAGCGCCGGCATTGCAATTCAGCTACAACAGCCACAAGAATCGCACGCTGAAGATTCCAGGTGGCGCGCCGCAGAAGCGCGGCGTCTGCACGCAGGTTCGCACGATGACGCCGAAGAAGCCGAACTCGGCGCTGCGCAAGATCGCTCGTGTACGTCTGTCCAACCACCAAGAGGTGACGGCGTACATTCCCGGCGAGGGCCACAACTTGCAGGAGCACTCAGTCGTGCTCATCCGCGGTGGCCGTGTGAAGGACCTGCCGAGCGTGCGCTATCACATCGTGCGCGGCGCGCTCGACAGTCAGGGTGTGGATAAGCGCCGTCAGGGCCGCTCGAAGTATGGCGCGAAGCGCCCGAAGGCGGGCGCGGCGTCTGGTCGGCGCTAGCCACACGAAGTAGAAAAACAAAGCCGATACACCGTTGCTGAAACCAGTGGCGTTGGGCGCGCAGGCGCTCCGCCGCCAGGTCGGCCAAAATACCACGGCTGCGCGCGAGGCGGCGCCACTCGACGCCCACTCCGCTACGCGGCATGTCAGACGACCTCCCTGCGGTCGGGGACGCGCGACGAGCGCGGCCAGCGACCGCCGCCGCATATGAAGCGCGCACGGCGCATGATGGCGCCGAGGGAAAGGCGTGTGACGGTGTGGGGCGCCGGGGCAGTTTGCCCTGGGCCCCTTTGCGCTGTCTGCGGCGTCTCGGCCAGGTGATGGCCGCTGGCGCCAGACGTTGGCGTCAGCCCTGCGTTGGTTGGGCATGTGAGTGGGCCAGCAGCCCGCGCCAGAGGAGATGTAGAGCGTATGCCGCGACGTGCCAAGGTCCAGCATCGGCCTGTACTGCCGGATCCAAAGTACAACAACAAGAACGTGACTCGCCTGGTTGGCCGCCTGATGTGGGATGGCAAGCGCAGCCTGGCGGAGCGCATCGTGTATCAGGCGCTGGAAATGGTGGAGCAGCGCGCGAAGCGGAACCCGATCGAGGTGTATGAGCAGGCGCTGCGCGCCGCGACGCCGATGATCGAGGTCAAGCCACGCCGCGTCGGTGGCGCCACCTATCAGGTGCCTGTCGAGATTCGCGGCGAGCGCAAGACCGCGCTCGCGATGCGCTGGCTGATCGCCTCATCGCGCAACCGCTCTGGCGGGCGCTCGATGGCCGAGAAGCTCGCGGCTGAGCTGATGGACGCCGCCAACGGACAGGGCGCGACCATCCGCAAGCGTGAAGAGACTCACAAGATGGCAGAGTCCAACAGGGCTTTTGCGCACTATCGCTACTAGCCGCTACGAGCGACGCAACGAGCGCCGCTTCTGGCGACAAGACCACTGAGGGAGCACATGGCGGGCAGAGAATACCCCCTCGAACGAACACGCAACATTGGAATCATTGCGCATATCGACGCGGGGAAGACGACGACCACGGAACGGATCCTCTTCTACACCAAAAAGATTCACCGCATTGGTGAGGTGCATGAAGGGGCCGCTACGATGGACTGGATGCCCCAGGAGCAGGAGCGCGGCATTACGATTACCGCCGCCGCGACGACCTGCTTCTGGCTCGATCATCGTATCAATATCCTTGACACTCCAGGTCACGTAGACTTCACCGCCGAGGTCGAGCGTTCTCTGCGCGTGCTGGATGGCGGCGTCGTCGTCTTCGACGCAGTCGCCGGTGTGGAACCTCAGTCCGAGACAGTGTGGCGGCAGGCCGACAAGTACAGCGTGCCGCGCATCTGCTTCGTGAACAAGATGGATCGCACGGGCGCCAACTACTGGCGCACGGTCGAGATGATCAAAGAGCGCCTGAACGCGAAGCCCGCGCCTATCCAGATTCCGATTGGCAGCGAGTCCGCGTTCAAGGGCTTCGTAGACCTCATCGAGCAGAAGGCGATTGTCTTCTTCGACGATGATAATCTCGGCACGCAGTCTGAATCGGTCGAGATTCCGGAGAACATGGCCGCAGAGGCGAAGCAGCGCCGCGCGGAGCTGGTCGAGGCGGTGGCGGACGCTGACGAGGTACTGATGCTGAAGTACCTCGAAAGCGAACCTATCAGCAACGAGGAGATTCGCAAGGCGCTGCGGGTCGCCACCATCAAGGGGCAGCTCGTGCCGGTGCTTTGTGGCTCAGCGCTGAAGAACAAAGGCGTGCAGGCGATGCTCGACGCGGTGGTGGAATATCTGCCCTCGCCGCTCGAGATTCCCGCGCCGACGGCCACCAATCTCGACGATGACAGCGAGTCTGAGCTGATCGTCTCCGACAACGGCAACTTCGTGGCGCTGGCGTTCAAGATTGTGGTTGACCCGTATGTGGGCCGCCTCTGCTACTTCCGCGTGTATTCTGGCGCCCTGTCGAAGGGCACCAGCGTCTACAACGCGACCAAGGGCAAGCGTGAACGCATCAGCCGCTTGCTGCAGATGCACGCGAACCATCGCGAAGACATTGACACGATCTATGCGGGTGACATCTGCGCCGCCGTCGGCCTGAAAGAAACGTTCACCGGCGATACGCTCTGCGACTCTGACCATCCGGTGCTGCTGGAAAACATCGTTTTTCCGAAGCCGGTGATCCAGATCGCCATCGAGCCGAAGACGCGCGTCGACCAGGATAAGATGGGCCTCGCCTTGCAGCGCCTGGCCGAAGAAGACCCGACATTCCGTGTCCACACCGACCAGGAGACGGGGCAGACGATCATCGAAGGCATGGGCGAGTTGCATCTCGATGTCATCGTTGATCGCATGTCGCGTGAGTTCAAGGTCGAGGCGAACATCGGTCGCCCGCAGGTCGCCTACCGCGAGACGATCACGCGGACCGCGCAGGCCGAAGGCCGCTTCATCCGCCAGTCGGGCGGTCGCGGGCAGTACGGCGATGTGTGGATTCGCGTCGAGCCGCTGCCACGCGGGCAGGGCTTTGAGTTCGTCAACGGCGTCATTGGCGGCACGGTGCCGAAAGAATTCATCAAGCCGACCGAAGAAGGCGTGCGCGAGGCGCGCGAGGCGGGCATCTTCGCGGGCTATCAGATCGTCGATGTCAAAGCGACACTCTACGACGGTTCGTATCACGAGGTTGACTCGTCTGAGATGGCGTTTAAAACCGCTGGCTCGATGGGCTTCCGCGCGGCGTGCGAGAAGGCAGGCCCGGTGCTGCTGGAGCCGATCATGAAGATCGAGGTCACGACCCCGCCGGACTTCTACGGTGATGTCGTGGGCGACATCACGCGGCGCCGTGGCCAGGTCACGGGCATGGATGAGCGCGGCGGCTCGCAGGTGTTGCGGGCAACCGCGCCACTGGCCGAGATGTTCGGCTACGTGAACGATCTGCGCTCCATGACCAGTGGGCGCGCAGCGTACACGATGGAGTTCTCGCACTACGAGGAGACGCCGAAGAATATCGCCGAAGACGTGAAGGCGAAATCTTCTGGCAAGGTCGTGCGGGCGCAAGGCTAACCGTAGCTTGCGTCTGCGCTGGAGTCTTGGCGTGTCTGTGACAGGCGTGGTCACGCAGATCATGCGTCGCCCCAGATACGCCAGCCCACAAAATGAACGATGCGGCGGTGATGGCATTGTGCGCCAGAGCCGCGACGGGCGCGCGGTAGCCAATCGCGACGCTCACTGAGGAGACAGACAGGAACATGGCGAAGCAGAAATTTGTGCGGGACAAGCCGCACGTGAATGTCGGCACGATCGGGCATATTGACCACGGCAAGACCACGCTGACCGCCGCGATCACCAAGGTGCTCGCCACCAAAGGCTGGGCGACCTACAAGCCCTTCGACCAGATCGACAAGGCGCCCGAGGAGCGTGAGCGCGGCATCACCATCGCCATCGCCCACGTCGAGTACCAGACCGCCCAGCGCCACTACGCCCACGTCGACTGCCCCGGCCACGCCGACTACATCAAGAACATGATCACCGGCGCGGCGCAGATGGACGGCGCGATCCTGGTGGTCTCGGCCCCCGATGGCCCGATGCCCCAGACCCGCGAGCACATCCTGCTGGCCCGTCAGGTGGAGGTGCCGGCGATGGTGGTCTTCCTCAACAAAGTCGACATGATGGACGACGAGGAGTTGCTGGAGTTGGTCGAGTTGGAGGTGCGCGAACTGCTCACCAAGAACAACTTCCCCGGCGACGACGTGCCGGTGATCCGTGGCTCGGCGCTGAAGGCGCTGGAGTCGACGGGGGATCTGGGGCGTGAGGACAGCGCGGCGGCGCCGATCTGGGCGCTGCTGGACGCGGTGGACAGCTACATCCCGACGCCGCCGCGCCCGGTGGATCAGCCCTTCATGATGCCGGTCGAGGATGTCTTCTCGATCAAGGGACGTGGCACGGTGGTGACCGGCGCGATCACCCGCGGCTCGGTGAAGGTGGGGGACAGCGTCGAGATCATCGGCTTCACCGAGGCGCCGCGCACGGTGACGGTGACCGGCGTCGAGATGTTCCAGAAGCTGATGGACGCGGGCGAGGCAGGGGACAATGTGGGCTGCCTGCTGCGCGGGGTGGAGCGCAACGAGATCGAGCGGGGGCAGGTGCTGGCCAAGCCCGGCTCGATCAAGCCGCACAAGAAGTTCCTGGCGCAGGTCTATGTGCTCTCCAAGGAGGAGGGTGGGCGGCACACGCCGTTCTTCAATGGCTATCAGCCGCAGTTCTACATCCGCACGACCGATGTCACCGGGAAGATCAAGCTGCCTGAGGGGGTAGAGATGGTGATCCCGGGGGACAACGTCGAGATGGAGGTGGAGTTGATCACGACGGTGGCGCTTGAAGAGGGCAGCCGCTTCGCCATCCGTGAGGGGGGACGCACCGTCGGCGCGGGCGCTGTCACCAAAGTCGAAATCTAACCGCTGGTAGCCCCGTTCCCATCAAGGGAGCGGGGCTTACCGTGTAGATGAGCGCGTCACGCCCGCCAGCGGCGACCTGGCAAGCGCAGACACCTGGGTAGCCAGCGTGCTGCTGCGGGCGGTCCGCTCGTTACTAGCTGATGCCCCTGCTCTGCGGCTGAGGTCGCGCGGCTGCGTTGGGCTGAGCGAACACGATGATACATCGCGACAAAGAGAGAGTGGGTATGGCGACCACAACCAAACAGCGCATCCGTATCCGGCTGCGGGCCTATGACCACCGGATACTGGATCAGTCAGCGGCTCAGATCGTTGACACCGCCCAGAATACTGGCGCGCGTGTCTCAGGGCCAGTGCCGCTGCCAACCGAGATTGCGAAGTGGACGGTGCTGCGGGGGCCATTCATCGACAAAGATTCGCGCGAGCAGTTCGAGATCCGCACACACAAGCGGCTGATCGACATCGTGGACCCGAATCCCAAGACGGTAGACGCCCTCACGCGCCTGAATCTTCCGGCGGGTGTGGATATCGAGATCAAGCTGAACTATTAGGTCAGGAACGGGTTGCGCCGCGTCGCGCCCGTCCGCCGCAGGGCGGATGTGACGTTGCGCGTGTGACGTGCCGACAGTTTGGGCGTCGGCACGAGGGGCCAGAGGCTCGGATGGGCGCCACAGCGGCGCTTGGGGGGATCCCCTGAGCGACCGCAGGTGGTGAGCCGCGTGTCTGTGAGTGAGCGCTTTCGAGCGCAAAAGCCTCACGGGTACGATTTCTGTCAGGTGCGTAGCCGCTCGACGAGGAGCGGAGAGCGCCTGCCAGGAGAACGAGCGCCAGGCGCCTCGTGAATTGCGCGCCCAGGAGATGAGGGCAATGTTAAGCGGATTGCTAGGCCGCAAAGTGGGTATGACCCAGGTCTTTGGGTCTAACGGTATCGCCATCCCGGTCACGGTGATCGAGGCCGGCCCCTGCGTGGTGACGCAGGTGCGCACGATGGCGAAAGATGGCTACGAGGCCGCGCAGATCGGCTTCGGCGAGAAGAAGCTCGCGCGCGAGACGCGCCCGATGCTGGGACACCTGGGACATACGCTCCCCGCGACCCAGCGCCAGCGCGACCAGCAGCAGCGCGAGAACGCGAAGACTCGCCAGGAGGCGCGCCGCAAGGCCGCCGAGCAGGCCGCGCAAGCCGAGGACGCCGAGGCTGAGACGGCAGCCGATGAGGCTGAGGCCGCCGGAGTGAAGGACAAGGGCCAGACCGGCTCGCGCCGTCGCCGTGGCGCGTCGCAGGCGATGGGGCCGTTCCAGTTGCTGCGCGAGGTCAAGGTGGTTGGCGGCGATCATCCTGAGGTTGGCGCCGTCATCAAAGTGGATATGTTCAACGAGGGCGAGCAGGTAGACCTGATTGGTACCTCGAAGGGCAAGGGCTTTGCCGGTGTCATGAAGCGCCACGGCTTCCATGGTGGCCCACGCACACACGGCCAGTCCGACCGCGCGCGTCGCCCCGGCTCGATTGGCCCCGGCACCACGCCAGGCCGTGTCTACAAAGGCACACGCATGGCTGGCCGCATGGGTAATGAGCGCGTGACGGTGAAAGAGCTGGAGATTGTGCAGGCCGACCCTGAGCGCAACCTGCTCGTCGTCAAGGGGTCGGTTCCTGGGCCGAACGGCGGCATCGTGCTCATTCGCAAGAGCGCCGGCCAGATGGCGCTTGCCGCTCGGAGCGCCGCAAACGCTGCGCCAGAGCGGGCCTAGAGCGGGGTGAGGAGTACAGAAGATGCCATCCGCGAACGTCTATGATATGGAGGGCCAGATCCTCCGCGAAGCAGATCTGGATAGCTACGTCTTCGGCGCCCCGATCAACACCGCTGTGCTGCATCAGGTCGTCACCGCGCAGTTCGTCAACCGCCGCCAGGGAACCGCCTCGACCAAGACACGCGCGGCGGTGCGCGGCGGCAACAGCAAGCCCTATCGCCAGAAGGGAACCGGTCGCGCCCGTCAGGGTTCGACCCGCGCCCCACACTGGCGTGGTGGTGGTAGCGTCTTCGGGCCGCGCCCGCACTCCTACGAGCGCCACATCCCGCGACGTATGAAGCGGCTGGCGATTCGCTCGGCGCTCTCAGACAAGGTCGCCAACGGGCGGCTGCTGCTGATGGAGACGCTGGAGTTCGAGGCGCCGCGCACGAAGGATATGGAAGCGCTGCTGGATGTGTTGCCGATCGACCGCAATGTGCTGCTGCTGATGCCTGAGCGCAACGAGAATGTGATCCTCTCGTCGCGGAACATCCACCGCGTCAAGATGGGGCATGTCGCGTCGATCAACGTCATCGAGTTGCTGAAGTATGACGCAGTGCTGATGCCGACGGCGACGGTCGAGCGCATCGTCGAGATGTTTGGCGCCGAGGCCGACGACGCGCTGGTCGCCAAGCGTCATCCGCGCGCCGCCGCGCGCCGCAAGGGCCGCCGCGAGATGGAAAGCGCCGCGCAGGCGAGAGGATAGACGACGATGGAAATTACCGAGGTCATCAAGCACGGCATCATCACAGAAAAAAGTGTGATGCAGCAGAATACGACGACCCCTACCGGAGTCGTCATTCCACGCTACACCTTCGCGGTCGCGCTCGAAGCGAACAAGCACGAGATTCGCATGGCGGTCGAGCAGATTTTCGGCGTGAAGGTCGTCCGGGTCAATACGATGCGGATGCCGGGCAAGGCGCAGACACTACGCACCCGTAAGGGCATCTTCCACAAGGAAGAGCGCCCGTGGAAAAAAGCGGTGGTGACATTGGCCCAGGGCCAGACCATCGTCGAGTTGCAGGCGTAAGCCGCACTGGGGAGGACACGTATGCCGATACGCAATTACAAGCCGACGTCCCCAGGGCGGCGCGGCATGTCGGTCTCCTCGTTTGAGGAGATCACGCGCTCGAAGCCAGAGCGCTCGCTGTTGCGCAAGCAAATCTCGAAGGCTGGGCGCAACAATCAGGGGCGCATCACCTCGCGCCATCGTGGCGGCGGTGTGAAGCAGCTCTATCGCATCATTGATTTCAAGCGCAACAAGTTCGGCATCCCGGCGAAGGTCTTCTCGATTGAGTACGACCCGAATCGCTCGGCCCGCATCGCGCTGCTGCACTACGTGGATGGCGAGAAGCGCTACATCCTCGCGCCGCATGGCCTGAAGGTCGGCGACCGCGTGATGAGTGGCCCAGACGCCGAGATTCGCGTGGGCAACGCGCTGCCACTGCGCAACATCCCGACCGGCACGGTCATTCACAACATCGAACTCTACATCGGCAAGGGTGGCCAGATCGTCCGCAGCGCGGGCACGGCTGCGCAACTGATGGCGAAGGAAGGTGACTACGCGCAGGTGCGCCTGCCTTCCAATGAGCAGCGATTGATCAACGTGAACTGCATGGCGACCATCGGCCAGGTGGGCAATCTCGACCACGAGAATATCAGCATTGGTAAGGCTGGTCGTTCGCGCTATCTGGGTCGCCGTCCGCATGTGCGTGGCTCGGCGATGAACCCGGTGGACCATCCGCATGGCGGTGGTGAGGGCCGCGCGCCAATCGGCGGGCAGCCACAGACCCCCTGGGGCAAACCGGCGATGGGCTACCGCACGCGCCACAACAAGCGCACCGATAAATTCATTGTCCGGCGGCGAAACGCTGGTAGGGGCCGCTAGTCGACCTGAGGAGAGCAAGAGCGTATGTCACGTTCGACGAAGAAAGGCCCCTACATCCATCCCTCGCTGCTCAAGAAGGTGCAGGCGATGGCGCGGGGCACAGACAAGCGGGTCATCAAGACCTGGTCGCGAGCCTCCACGGTTATTCCGCAGATGGTCGGCCTGACGATTGGGGTGCATAACGGCAGGCAGCATGTGCCAGTCTACCTGACCGAGAACATGGTTGGCCACAAGCTTGGCGAGTTCGCTCCGACGCGGCGCTTCCATGGCCACGCAGGCGGGCGCAGCGAGCGAACCACATCGGTGCGCTAGCGCGCGGGAAGGCAAAGGGAAACGATGCAAACAAGGGCTATCGCCAAGAATGTAGGCCATCCCGCCCGTAAGGTGCGCCGCGTGACTGAGGCGGTTCGCGGGCGGCGCGTGGGCGAGGCGTTGGCGATTCTGAAGTTCCTGCCGAATACACCAGCGCGCGATGTGTACAAAGTCGTGGCGTCGGCGGCGGCGAACGCTGAGAACAACTATCAGATGGACCCGGATGAACTCTGGGTGATCAACGCCATCGTCGATGAGGGTTTCACCATCAAGCGTGTCCGAGCGCGCTCACATGGTCGCTCCTCACGTATCCTGCGGCGCAGTTCGCACATTACCGTGTATGTCTCGGATGATCCAGCCGACATTCCGGCGGGCGCGCGTCGCGCAGCCCGGCGGCAGGCGTAGTCGGTCAAAGGAGGCGCTCGATTGGGGCATAAAGTACATCCGACCGGCTTTCGTCTGGGAGTGATCGAAGGCTGGCAGTCGCGCTGGTACGCGCGTCGTGACTACAAAGATCTGCTCGTAGAGGATCGCAAGATTCGCGGCCAGATCAGCAAAAAGCTCTACAACGCCGCTGTCTCGAAGATCGAGATCGAGCGGGTCGCGGGCAATATCTCGGTGACGGTGCATACCGCGAAGCCGGGCATCGTGATCGGCAAGAGCGGCGCCGAGGTGGAGCGCCTGCGCCAGGACCTCGAAAAGAACACTGGCAAGAAGGTGCGCCTGAGCATCCACGAGATTCGCAACCCGGAAGTGGACGCTGTGCTGGTGGCGCGTAGCATCGCCGAGCAGCTCGAGAAGCGTGTCGCCTTCCGTCGCGCGATGAAGCAGGCGGTGCAGAAGGCTATGCGCGGCAACGCCAAGGGCATCAAGATTGTCTGCGGTGGCCGCCTGGGCGGCGCTGAGATTGCCCGCGTCGAGAAAGAGGTCGAGGGGAGCGTGCCGCTGCAAACGCTGCGCGCCAACATCGACTACGGCCTGGCGGAGGCGCATACCACGACGGGCCTCATCGGCATCAAGGTGTGGATCTATCATGGCGACGTGCTGCCAGAGAAGGCGCGCCAGGCAGGTCTGGGCGCCGCTCAGGCCAGCACACAGGTGAGCCTGGCAGGCGACCGCCGTGGTGGTGATCGTGACCGCGCCCCGCGCGGCGACCGTGGCGGCGACCGCCGTGGCGGTGGCTTTGGCGGTGGCGACCGCCGTGGCGCCCCCGGTGGCGAGCGGCGCGGCGCTGGTGGCGGCAGCTTTGGCGGTGGCGACCGCCGTGGCGCCCCTGGTGGCGACCGTCGCGGCGGTGGCGGCTATGGCGCTGGCGCTGGCCCGCGCCCACCGCGACCGACGAGCGCGAGCGGCACTGGCATCGCCAATGCCTCGCGCCCCGCGCGCGCGCCACGTGCGCCGCGCCCAGAGGCTGCGCCGCTGACGCCAGCCACCGAGTCAACCACTCCGGCGCAGCAGCCGGAGTCATCCGCCCCGGCGCAGCAGCCGGAGACATCTGCGGACGAGTAGATCGCGCAGCGGAGGCGCGAAGGCGTCCGACGCTCGTAGTGTTCTCGTCGGTCTTGGGCCGCTCTCGCCGCCTCGGGATGGGAGGCGTGGAGCGGCAGCGACCGGCGAACTGGAGCAATAGCCATGTTACTGGCGCCAAATCGAACGAAATATCGCAAGCAACATCGCGGGCGTATGAAGGGGGCCGCGCACAGCGGCAATACCATCGCGTTTGGCGAGTTTGCCTTGCAGGCGCTTGAGCCGGTCTGGCTCGAAGCGCGGCAGATCGAGTCCGCGCGTATCGCCATCAACCGCTATATCCGGCGTGGTGGCAAGGTGTGGATTCGCGTCTTCCCAGACAAGCCGATCTCGGCCAAGCCGGCTGAGACGCGCATGGGTTCAGGCAAGGGCGCGCCCGACCACTGGGTCGCCGTGGTCAAGCCAGGGCGCATCATCTTTGAGCTGGGTGGCGTGCGCGAAGATGTCGCCAAAGAGGCGATGCGGCTCGCGTCGAACAAGCTGCCGATCAAAACCAAGTTCATCGTCCGACAGGAGGCCGAGGGTGTCGAAGCTGAGTGAGCGCCGCCGGGAGATCCGGGGGATGAGCGCTGCCCAGGCGCACCAGGAGCTTGCTGATCTGCGTCGCAGACTGTTTGAGCTGCGTTTGCAGAAAGTGCGCGGTGAGGTCAAGAACAATCGGCAGTTTCCGCAGGTCAAAGCCGACATCGCGCGCCTGATGCATCATCTGGGCGAGCTGCAACATGCGCAGGGCATGTCGGCGGCAGGCGAGCTGATCGACGAAGAGACCGCCGGAGAGGAGTAACTGATGAGCACAGCGAAATCAGCCGGCGGCAAGGCGAACGCGACCCCACCAGAGGTCGCACACGTCGAGAAAAGTCCGCATCGGCAGCAGAAGACCGGGCGTGTCGTGAGCAACAAGATGGAGAAGACCATTGTGGTCGCCGTCGAGTCGCTGAAGCGCCATCGCCTCTACAAGCGAACGTACAAGTCCACGACGAAGTTCAAGGCGCACGACGAGCACAATGAGGCCAACTTCGGCGACATCGTGCGGATCGAAGAGACCCGCCCGATCAGCAAAGATAAGCGCTGGCGTCTGGTGGAGATCATGAAGCGCGCGGTGCAGGCTCCGTCTGTGGCGCAGGTGGTGTCGCAGCTCGACCCGAAGGCGACGGAGTCGGAGGAGCGCTAAGATGATTCAGGTGCAGACCCGGCTCAAGGTAGCCGACAACACCGGCGCGAAAGAGATCATGTGCATTCGGGTGCTGGGTGGCTCTAACCGCCGCTATGCGGGCGTTGGCGACCTCATCAAGGCATCGGTGAAGCAGGCCACGCCAAACGGCGCCGTCAAGAAGGGCGAGGTCGTCACGGCGGTGGTGGTGCGCGTCGCCAAGGAGTATGGCCGGCCAGATGGCAGCCACATCCGCTTCGACGACAACGCCGCCGTCATCATCTCCGGGGGCAACAATCCCCGTGGGACGCGCATCTTCGGGCCGGTCGCGCGCGAACTGCGTGATCGCGCCTTCATGAAGATCATCTCGCTCGCGCCCGAAGTGCTCTAGCGCAGTGTGCTGAGGCGCTCGCGCAAGCGGGGCGGCGGTGTAACAAACAGGTTCGTGGGGCGCCCAGACTGCGCCAGACCTGGCGACGATGTGGGCGCCTGCGGGCGATGAGACGGTCAGACGGTGAGCCGATCTGACGATGGCCAAAGGGCAAGGGAACGAGGGACATATCGCAATGGCGACTGCAAAAGAGAAACAGCGCAAGCCCCTGCACCTGGCCAAGCTACACGTGCATAAGGGAGACACCATTCTCGTGCTGGCGGGCAAAGACCGTGGCAAGCGCGGGAAGGTGCTCTCGACGATGCCTCGCGACAACAAGGTGATTGTCGAGGGCCTCAACATCGTGAAGAAGCATGTGCGGGCGGGCGCTGGTGTGGCGGCGGGCATCATCGAGAAGGCGATGCCGCTGCACGTATCAAATGTGATGGTGATCTGCACTGAGTGCGGCGAACCTACGCGCATCGCGCATGATCGCGTGCCGATGGGAGCCGATCAGAAGCTGCGGACACGCCGGGTGTGCAAGCGCTGCGGCAAGCCGATTGAAGAGCACACGAGGGATTAAGCCGTGGCGACGACAACCACATCAGGCCTGAAGAGCCGCTACCTTACAGAGGTTGCGCCGGGGCTGCGCAAGGAATTCGGATACTCGAACCCAATGCAGGTTCCCTCGGTGCATAAGATCGTCATCAACATTGGCCTGGGCGAGGCGACACAGAACCCCAAGGCTATCGAGAATGCCCGCCGCGACCTGGCCGACATCACCGGACAGCAGCCAGTCGTCACGAAGGCGAAGCGCTCGGTGGCGGCGTTCAAGCTGCGCGAGGGCATGCCCATCGGCGTGATGGTGACACTGCGTGGCAAGCGCATGTATGACTTCCTCGAGAAGCTGGTGACGCTGGCGCTGCCGCGTCTGCGCGACTTCCAGGGGGTTCCGGCGGATGCCTTTGACGGGCGTGGCAATTACACGCTCGGCATGAAAGAGCAGTTGGCCTTCCCGGAGATCGATTACGACAAGATTGACAAGGTGCGCGGCATGGAGATCACCATCGTGACGACTGCCCGCACCGATGAAGAAGGCCGCCGCCTGCTCGCGCTGATGGGCATGCCTTTCAGCAGGAAGTAAGGCCAGCGCGACCGTGACGCCACACTGAACGCCTGACTCATGGCGCTGTCATGGCGCCAGGTGTTTGCGGACGCGACTCGACTGTGAGCGCGCCCATTGAGCGCATTGTTCCTGAAGCAACCGCATAGAGCGGGACAAAGAGCCCGGAAACCGGCGCGACACTGGTGGCCCTGGCGACGACGGCATGCGATAACGGCATGCGACCGTCGGCCACTTCAGCCACGCCGAAGCCCGGTCTCTCGCCCTGGAGGGGGCAACGATGGCAAAGACTTCGATGATCGTCAAGTCCCAGCGTAAACCCAAGCATTCGACCCAGCGGCACAATCGGTGCAACATCTGTGGTCGCCCGCGTGGGTATATTCGCAAGTTCGGCCTCTGCCGTATCTGCTTCCGTGAGCGTGCGCTCCGGGGTGAGCTTCCCGGCGTGACGAAGTCGAGCTGGTAGGACTGGCGAGGAGAACACGCGGCATGAACATGACCGATCCCATCGCGGATATGCTGACTCGCGTCCGCAACGCGCTCATGGCGCGGCACACGCGCGTCTCCATCCCTTCCTCAAATATGAAGATCGCCATTGCGCAGATTCTCAAAGAGGAGGGATATGTCAAGGATTTCACGGTCGATAGGCGACCGGAGAATCCCTACGGCCCACAAGGCGCGATCATCGTGACACTGCGCTATGTGGACAAGCGACCAGTGATGACCCAGCTCAAGCGCATCAGCAAGCCCGGTCTGCGCGTCTACACGCGGCGCGATGCGATCCCTCGCGTGCGCGGCGGCCTGGGCACGGCGATCATCTCGACGCCACAGGGTGTAATGTCGGGCCGCAAGGCGTACCAGCTTGGGCTGGGCGGCGAAGTGGTCTGCTACGTTTGGTAAGGAGGACGACACATGTCTCGTATCGGTCGGGCTCCGATTCCAGTCCCATCCGGTGTGAAAGTCGAGCTGGGCGCTGAGAATACTGTGACCGTCACCGGACCGAAAGGCAAGCTCACCCGCGTCTTTCCGCAGACCATGGTCATCACGCAGGAAGGCGACACGCTGCTCGTCGCGCGGCCAGATGATAGCAAGACGAGTAAGTCATTGCATGGCCTCTCGCGCACGCTGCTGAACAACATGACGCAGGGTGTGAGCGTGGGCTTCAGCAAATCGCTGGAGATCAACGGCGTGGGCTATCGTGTGGCCAAAGTGGGCGAGCATCTGGTCTTCTCGGTCGGCTATTCGCACCCGGTGATGGTGAATGCGCCTGCGGGCATCTCGTTCACCACCGAGGGCGTGACCAAGCTCACCGTCAGCGGCATTGATAAGCAGCTCGTCGGGCAGGTCGCGGCGAATATCCGGGCCATTCGCAAGCCAGAGCCGTACAAGGGCAAGGGCATCAAGTACGCCAATGAGGTCATCCGGCGTAAGGCGGGTAAGGCCGGCAAGGTTGGCGGGAAGAAGAAGTAGCGCATGATTAAGAAGCAATATGCCAACCAGTCGCGCCTGCGCCGCCATCTGCGCGTACGCAAGCGCCTCGTCGGCACGACTGAGCGCCCGCGCCTGTGCGTCTTCCGCAGCGCCAATCAGATCTACGCGCAGATCGTAGACGATGCGCAGGGGCGCACACTGGTCGCCGCCTCCTCGCGCGATGCGGATCTGGCCAAGGTGAAGGCGACGCTGGCGGCTCCCGCCAAGGGCGCCAAGGCCGCCGCCGAGAGCGACGACACAGAGAGCGACGACACGACACCTGAGGCGTATCGCGGCCTGGAGGCGAACCGCCGGGTGCAGCTTGCCTACAAGGTGGGCCAGCTCCTCGCGCAGCGCGCGCAGGCGGCTGGCGTCAAGCGGGTGGTCTTCGACCGCGGTGGCTATATCTACCATGGGCGTGTGGCGGCCCTGGCCGACGGCGCCCGCAAGGGCGGCCTCGACTTCTAGGCGCGAGGAGATCGGAAGATTCATGCCGAAGATTGATGCAACGCGGCTCGACCTGCAAGAAACGGTCGTCCAGGTCGCTCGCGTCTCGAAAGTGGTCAAGGGCGGGCGCCGGTTCAGCTTCCGCGCGCTCGTGGTGGTCGGCGACCGCGCCGGTCATGTCGGTGTGGGCATCGGCAAGGCTACCGAGGTCCCTGAGGCGATTCGCAAGGGTGTCGAAGACGCCAAGAAGCGGCTGATCGAAGCGCCGCTGCTCGGCACGACGATTCCCTTCGAGTCGCGTGGACGCTTCTCAGCCTCTGAGGTGCTGCTGCGCCCGGCGGCGCCCGGCACCGGCGTGATCGCGGGCGGCGCGGTGCGCGCGGTGGTCGAGGCGGTGGGCATCCGCGACATCCTCTCGAAGTCGCTGGGTAGCTCGAACGCGCTCAACACCGTCATGGCGACGGTTGAGAGCCTGCGCGGGCTGCGCTCCTACGAGGCCGAGGCGGCTCGCCGTGGGCGCACCGTGCGCGAGCTGGTCGGCGCGCGCCGCGCCGCGCAGATCGCCGATGCGGCTGCGGCAGCGGCTGCGATGGCGCCCATCCAGCGCGAAGAGCGCGACGACCGTGGCGACCGCCGTGGTGGTGGCGACCGATCGCGCCGTGGCGCTGGCGACCGCAATGAGCGTGGCGGACCCGGTGGCCCTGGCGGCCCTGGTGGCCCCGGACGCGGCCCACGTCGCCCTGGTGGTGGCGGCGGCCCACGCCGATAAAACAGATGACGCGAGTGACGCGCGCCGCAGCGGTACTACCCTTTGCGGCGCGTCTGGAGCGATGACAATGGCGAAAATACGCATTACCTATATCAAGAGCGTCATCGGCTACAACGCGAAGCAGAAGGCGACGGTCCAGGCGCTGGGTCTGCGCCATCTCCACCAGTCGGTGGTGCGCGAAGACTCTCCGGTGATCCTGGGGATGGTCAACAAAGTGTCGCATCTGGTGCGCGTTGAGCCAGTGGAAACGGTTGAGGAGGCCGCTCAGTGAAACTCTCTGATCTGCGCTCTCCCTACGGAGCGCGCAAGTCGCACAAGCGGCTGGGGCGTGGTCACGGCTCTGGGCGCGTGAAGACCTCTGGCCGTGGCCAGAAGGGTCAGAAGGCGCGCACAGGGCATGGCAGCATCCCCGCCTACTTCGAGGGTGGCCAGAATCGCTTCTCGCAGCGGATGCCCTATCTGGGCGGCTTCAAGAATCCGTTCAAGAAGGTCTACACCGTCGTCAACCTCAGGGACCTCGGCATGTTCGCGGCGAATGAGGAAGTCACCGCCGCGACACTCGTCGCCAAGGGCTTCATGCGTCCCGGCGATCTGGGCCAGATGGTCAAGGTGCTCGGCGAGGGCAAACTGGACCGCCCGCTCAAGGTGACAGCGCACAAGGTCTCCGATTCTGCGCGTAAGCAGATCGAGGCAGCTGGTGGCGTCGTCACGCTGATCGTGCTGCCAGAGCGCAAGAAGACCAAACGGTCGGGCAGGCCCTCGGAATACGAGAAGAAATAGGCGCGGCTGAAAAGCGATACCTGCTCACGACGTCATCCCTGCGTATAGGGCGAGAGTCCCGTTACGCTCGCGTCGTGAGCAGGGTTATTGTATATTGACGGCGTATGTTGGCGGGGTATCGGCGCCCCGACTGAGCGCAGCCTGCCTCGTCTGGCTGGCTCACATTCATCCTGAGATTCATCCTGGCGACGGCCCTGGCGAATTACCCCCCGTGGCGTCTGCTGGCGTGTACTGGAGGCGAGCATGTGGAACCGGCTCCGCAGCATGTGGACAGTGCCGGATCTGCGCAACAAGATCCTGTTTACACTGGCGATGCTGCTGGTGTTCCGCGTCATGGCCTATGTGCCTGTGCCTGGCATTGACCCGTCAAGTCTGAGCAGCATTATCAACAAGAGCAGCAACCTGCAGCAGTTCTATGGCCTGCTCGATGCCTTCTCTGGCGGCTCCTTCAAGAACTTCTCGGTGGTGGCGCTGGGCGTCTACCCCTACATCACCGCCAGCATCGTCGTCCAGTTGCTCCAGGGGATCATTCCTCGACTCGGCGAGTTGAGCCGTGAGGGTGAGTCCGGGCAGAATCGGCTCTCGCAGATCACGCGCTACATCACGGTGCCGCTGGCGCTGCTCCAGGCGTTCAGCCAGATGGCGATTCTGGTGAACCTGGGCGCTGTCTCTCAGACACAGTTCAACCTCTTCAACACCGCGACGCTGATCCCAACGCTCGCGACGATGGCCACCCTGACGGCAGGGACAATGTTCCTGGTCTGGATTGGTGAGCTGATCACTGAGAACGGCGTCGGCAACGGCATCTCGCTCATCATCTTCGCCAACATCGTCGCCAGCCTGCCGCAGACCATTGGCTCGACCCTCGTGAGCACCAGTGGCACGGGCGCTGGCATTGACAATGGCGGCCTGCTCACCATCGGCTTCACGATTGCGCTGGCCCTGGCGATGATCTACGTGATGGTCATTGTCTACATGGCTCAGCGGCGAGTGCCTGTGCGCTACCCGACGAAGCGCAGCTTCTTCTCTGGCAGGCGCTCCGGCGAAGAGACGACCTACATCCCCTTGCAGGTCAACAGCGCGGGCATGATCCCGCTGATCTTCGCCAGTTCGATCTTACTGCTGCCGGTCGTCATTGCCAACTTCGTCGCAACTAGCACGAACAAGGCGGTCGCGGACTTCTTCAGCAATCTGAAGATTATCCTGGATAGCTCGAACTGGTATTACTGGGTGATCTACGGCGGGCTGGTGTTCCTCTTTACCTACTTCTACGCCATCGTGCTCTGGCAACAACAGAACACAGCGGAGAATCTGCAAAAGCAGGGCGCCTTCATCCCGGGCATCCGGCCAGGGCCACAGACCGAGGAGCATCTCTACAATATCCTGAGGCGCATCACCCTGGGTGGCGCGATCTTCCTGGGCATTGTCGCGATTGCCCCGGCGCTGCTGAGCACCAATCAGAACAGTCAGGTCATCCAGGCGGCTTCGCTGCTCATCGTGGTCGGCGTCGTGCTCGATACGGTGAAGCAGATCGAGGCGCAGATGGTCATGCGCAACTACTCTGGCTTCCTGAGCTAGACGGAGCCAGACGCGAGCCGCTGACCACCGCAGGTCAGCCAGGGCGCCCGGCGCGCCACTGTGGACCCCTCCCCTTCGCTTGCCCTCGCGCCCAGCGCGAGCGGACGAGCCAGGCGGCGGGGTCCGCATTGTCGTGTCTCAGCGCAGCGGCTGGCGGTGTATGATGAATCGGCAGCGGCTGGCGGTTTAATAGCAGATCCCTTTCACTGGTTGGAATGCGGCGTCGGGCGAACCCTCACCCCCTGGCCCCCTCTCCCACGAGGCGAGGGGGAAATATCCGGCTCCCCTCGCCCTCTGGGAGAGGGGCCGGGGGGTGAGGGTCGCCCGAAGGGCTTGCTGCGACCGGGCATTCCTGACGGCCAATGGTGGCCGCGATGAGACTCCGCCACATCGGCGTGGTGGATTGGGCATCCGGGCTTTGTTTTGGCGCCGGATGCGTGAGGAGACGGGCGTGAATATCATCATGATCGGCGCTCAGGGGAGCGGCAAAGGCACGCAGGCCGAAACGCTGGAGCAGGTGATGGGCCTCAGGCCGTGCGCCAGTGGCGAACTGCTGCGCGAGCATATCGCGCGCGAGACGCCGCTTGGTCTGGCGGCCAGGCCCTATGTTGAGCACGGTGATCTCGTGCCAGATGACCTGGTGGTTCAGATGATCCTCGATTTCGTGCGCTCGCACGGGTCTGAGGGCATCGTGCTCGACGGCTTCCCCCGCACCATCGCGCAGGCCGAGCGGCTCGACGCCGATCTCGCGCGGATGGGCCACCGGATCGACCGCGTGGTGTATCTGGATGTCCCCCGCGCGCTGCTGTACGAGCGCCTGAGCGGGCGCTATATCTGTCGCGCGCATGGCCACGTCTGGAATATCATCAGCAAACCGCCACGGGTTCCCGGCATATGCGATAGTGATGGGAGTGAGTTATTTCAACGCGCCGATGACGCGCCTGAGAAGATCGCGCATCGGCTCGACATCTTCTTTAGCGAGACGATCAAGCTGCTCGACTACTATGCGGCTCAGGGCAAGTTGCTGCATGTAGACGGCGCGCGGCCAATCGACGAGGTGACGCGCACGATCATGGAGGCGCTGCGCCAGTAGGCGAGGCGGCCCGCAGCGACAGCGCGCGGCCCAAGCGTGGGAAGGCAAGCATGACAATCTACTATCGCAGCAGAACCGAGATCGAGAGCATCCGGCGGGCGGGCCAGGTGGTGATGGAGATTCTGGACGTGTTGCGCGCGGCGACCAGGCCGGGCGTGACGACCGGAGAACTCGATGCCCTGGCCACGCGCGAGCTGGCGCGCCGTGGCGCGACCTCGAACTTCAAGGACTACTCGCCCACAAAGGGCACACCGCCTTTCCCTGGGGTCATCTGCGCCTCGGTCAACGAAGAGGTGGTGCACGGCATACCGGGGAAGCGCGCGCTGAAGGCAGGCGACATCATCGCGATTGACTTTGGCGCGATAGTGGATGGCTGGCATGGCGACTCCGCGATCACCGTTCCCGTGGGCCAGGTCTCGCCGGAGGCGCAGCGCTTGCTCCAGGTGACACAGGACGCGCTGTGGAAGGGCATCGCCGCCGCCCAGGCGGGCAGCCGCATCTTCGACATCACCCGCGCCGTGCAGGCCTATGTCGAGGGCGAGGGCTTCTCGCTGGTGGAGCACTACGGCGGGCATGGCATCGGACGCGACCTGCACGAAGACCCATTCATCCCGAATGCGATGGAGCAGGGCATTCCCAATCCACTGCTGCGGCCAGGGATGGTGGTCTGCATCGAGCCGATGGTGAGCGTCGGCACGCCGCGCACGCGCACCCTCGCCGACAAGTGGACCGTCTCGACGCGCGACGGCAGTTTGTCAGCGCACTTCGAGCATACCATCGCCATCACCGCAGGCGAGCCGCTCGTGCTGACGAGCCTGGTCGGCGCGGGCGCGCGTCAGTAGCCACGTGCAGCTAGCGGCGCCGCAGCCCCACGCGGCGCAGGGATGGCTGTTCGTCGGATGTTGTTCCGGTGGAGGCCGTTGCACGCGGCCCGTATGACTGAGCCTCAACGCGAGAGGAGTCGCCCCAATGGAACTTTCCCTCACCCCGCTCGATTTCTTGCAGCGAGCGCGCCTGATCTACCCCAACCGCGAGGCGGTCGTGGATGGCGATCTGCGGCTGACCTATGGTCAGTTCGCCGACCGTTGCGACCGTTGGTCGTCTGCGCTCCAGCAGCGGCTGGGCGTCAAGGGCGGTGATCGCGTCGCCTATATCGCGCCCAACACCCATGCCCAGCTCGAAAGTTTCTATGCGGTTCCACAGCTCGCGGCGACTCTCGTGCCAGTCAACTATCGCCTCACGCCCGATGACTTCACCTATATCATCAATCACTCCGGCTCGACCATCGTCTGCGCCCACAGTGACCAGCTCGACGCAGTGGATAGCATCCGCGCGGAGATCCCGGATGTGCGGCATTTCGTGGCACTCGAAGGGGCGCGTGATGGCTGGCTCGACTACGAGGCGCTGCTGGCCGAGGCGCCCGCGACCTTCATCCATCCAGACATTCCCGAAAGCGGCCTGCTGACGATCAACTATACCAGTGGCACGACCTCGCGCCCCAAAGGGGTGATGATTACCCACCGCAACGCCTACATGAATGTCGTCGGTTCGCTGATCCACGCGCCCATGTCACCCGCCGACACCTATCTCTGGACGCTGCCGATGTTTCATGCGAATGGATGGACCTACACGTGGGTGACGACGGCGGCTGGCGCGAAGCACATCTGCCTGCGCAAGATTGATCCCAACACCATCTTTGACATCATCAATCAGGAGCATGTGACGATGCTCTGCGCCGCGCCAACCGTGCTCATCAGCATCGCGGGCGCGCCAGCGGAGGCGCGGGCGAAAGCGCAGCCCGGTGTGCGCGTGCTGACGGCGGGCGCGCCTCCGGCGGCGGCCACCATCGAGCGGGTCGAGGGGGAGTTTGGCTGGGAGATCACCCAGGTCTACGGCCTGACTGAGACGGCGCCGTTCATCACCGTCTGCGAGCCGCTGCCAGAGCATGCCAGCCTCTCGCTGCGCGAGCGCGCCATCATCAAGGCGCGCCAGGGGGTGCCGCTGGTGACCTCTGGCGAGATCGACGTGGTGGATGAGGAGATGCGCCCGGTGCCACACGACGGCCAGACGCTCGGCGAGATCGTGGCGCGCGGCAATGTCATCATGCGTGGCTACTACAACGATCCGGAGGCGACGGCGACGGCGTTCCGGGGCGGCTGGTTCCACACGGGCGACGCGGCGGTCATCCAGCCAGATGGCTATATCGAGATTCGCGACCGCATCAAAGATGTCATCATCAGCGGCGGTGAGAATATCTCCTCCATCGAGGTCGAGGGCGCGCTGCTGCGACATCCAGCCATCCAGGAGGTGGCTGTCGTCGGCATGCCCGACGCGCAAGCTGGGGCGAGGCGCCGCATGCCTTCGTGGTGCTCAAGCCAGACGCCAGCGTCAGCGCGGACGAGTTGAATCAGCATGCGCGCGAGAACCTGGCGCACTTCAAGGCGCCGAAGGAGTATCACTTCGTCGCGGAGTTGCCGAAGACGGCGACCGGCAAGATTCAGAAGTTTGTGCTGCGTGGTGGGCGCGCGGGCGTCGCCGCCCAGTAGCCGCAAGCGAACGCAGGCGAACGTTGCAGCCCGGCAGGACCGGGGCTGCGAGCTGGCGGTTTCAACCGCCTGCCCGCCGGACAACCCCCGGTTTTGGGTGGAATCCAATCCGGCGCGGCGCTTGCGGCATGGGCAGCGAGGTGCTATACTTGGAAGTTGGCTGCGCCTATTCGTTTCGATGGGCGCGCAGTCTGTGACGACCGTGCAGACACGGGAAAGGAACCTATGCCCAAGCGTGACGCAATAGAAGTCGAAGGGACCGTCGTCGAGGCGCTGCCAGACGCGAAATTTCGTGTCGAGCTAGACGGCGGAGATCGGGTAGTGCTGGCGTATCTCTCTGGCAAGGTGAAGCTGAATTTCGTGCGTATCGTGCCGGGAGATCGTGTCCGTGTGGAGCTGTCACCCTACGACCTTTCCCAGGGGCGCATCACCTGGCGTAACCGCAACTAACGCTCGCCGTTGGTTGTCGCTCGCGTGGGTTTGCGTTCTGCGCTTGGGAGCGCGTGGAGCGGCGACGGCATGACCGGGCGCAAGCGTCGCCTTCGGGCGCGCCTGCCAGATGTCGTCGCGTTCCCTTGCGTTCCATCCCGTGTCCGCTGATGGTATCAGCGTTGTTGCTAGCGCCACTCGTCGTTCGCTTCTAGTTGATGACACAGTGGCTTTCCATGAAGGTTCGGCTGATTCGGCGCGGCGGGCGCTGTTCGCGCAGCGTCGGCATAGGTGAGGAGACTCAAGGTGAAGGTGCGAGCGTCAGTGAAGCCGCGCTGCGACAGTTGCAGGGTGATTCGTCGCCACGGCGTGGTGATGGTCATCTGCAAGAAAGAGCCAAAGCACAAGCAGCGCCAGGGATAGTCTCCCTGGCATCTTGAAGCGCGCGTGCCGCCTGATTCCCACGGCATCTCCGTTCTGGCCTCGGCCAGCGAAGATCATCCCCCGTGGGGGCGTCAGGCCTCATGCGCGCATCGGCGCGTCTACGGGCGCGCTGCCCGTCCGAGGGGCGTCACGTCAGTCGCATGCAGGCGGCGCCAGCGGATGGGGCGACTGAGCCAATGGTGTTGGCGCAGGCTACGCCTGGCTCAACGCACGATTCGATACACGGCGACACTTGGGAATGTTTGTGGGACGAGACAACGAGGAGGATCTGGCGCATGGCCAGAATCGCCGGGGTAGACATCCCCCGCGAGAAGCGCGTAGAAGTGGCGTTGACCTATGTCTTCGGCATCGGGCAGACCACGAGCAGAAAGACGCTGGCCGCGACACGGGTCAGCCCTGATACGCGCGTGAAAGATCTGACTGAAGAAGAGGTTGCGCGTCTGCGTGAATATGTGGACCGCACCCTGAAGGTCGAGGGCGATCTCCGCCGCGAAGTGGACATGAACATCAAGCGGCTGATCGAGATCGGCAGCTATCGCGGAATGCGCCATCGGCGCAATCTGCCGGTGCATGGCCAGCGCACGCGCACCAACGCGCGCACACGCCGGGGCGTCAAGAAGACCGTGGCGGGCAAGAAGAAGGCCACCAAGAAGTAGCCTGAACTGCCCCGAAAGTGACGCGAAAGTGACGCGCGAGCGGATGCAGGAGCCTTCTCAGCGAGGCGCCTTTCAGCCGATGTGCGCGCGGAAGCGCAAGAGGATGGAGTAATCAATGGCGGAGAAGGCTGCAAAGCGGCCTGTTGGGCGGCAGCGGCGGCGTGAACGCAAATCGGTGCCGCGCGCGCAGGCGCATATTCGTGCGACCTTCAATAATACCCTCGTGACGATCACCGACCCGAATGGGAATGTGGTCGCCTGGAGCAGCGCTGGCGCCTCGAACTTCAAAGGCTCGCGCAAGAGCACGCCCTACGCTGCGCAGATCACAGCGGAGAATGCGGCGCGCAAGGCGATGGAGCATGGCGTCCGGCAGATCGAGGTCTACGTGCGTGGCCCAGGGTCGGGGCGTGAGTCGGCGATTCGCGCGCTCTCCTCAGTGGGCTTGCAGGTCGTCTCGATCACCGATGTGACCCCAATCCCGCACAATGGCTGCCGCCCGCCGAAGCGCCGCCGCGTCTAGCGCGCGCAGGCGCCCGGCGTGAGTTGGCCCGGCGACGGGCGGCTCACAGGCGTAGCGGCACGGCATCGTACAAGACATCCAGACCCTAACGACGCGCGTCACGTCCGTGGCTCATGCCCGCGCAGCGTGCTCGCGTCTCGCACATGTCCCAGGTATTGCCAGCAGGGTTCCTAAGCGCATCGTGTTCGCCGAGGCGCGCACGCCGTGAGGCGGCGCCTTCGTCCTGGGTGGCCGTGGGGGAGAGCGACGGAATGGCGCATGACGCGCGCCGTACGCGCCCTGAGCGCCTGGCTGAGAGAGCCAGCGCTCGTCACGCGCGTCATCAGCGAACCCGCTAGCGCGGCCTGCGCAGCGCGCTAGCGATTGGCGTCGCCGGCGAATGTAGAGCCTGGCGGCGCGTGCGACCTGTCTCCGTAGCGCGGCGTTCGACACTCGCAAGCTCAGCAGCGGCTGGCAGGGCTTCGGGGCGGCGCCGGGCGTAGCGGCGACGGTCGCGCATCGCGCGCTCCTCTGGTGGGAGCGCGCTCAGATTCAGCAGGAGGACGAAGCCAACGTATGGCACGATATACTGGCCCGGTGTGTCGCATCTGTCGGCGCGAGGGTGAGAAACTCTACCTCAAGGGTGAGCGCTGCTTGACCAAATGCACCCTTGATCGGCGGCCATCGAAGCCCGGTCAACATGGCGCGGCCCGCGGACGCAAGCCATCTGGCTATGCGATGCAACTGCGCGAGAAGCAGAAGGTGCGCAAGACGTATGGCGTGCTCGAACGCCAGTTCAAGCGCCACTTCGACGAGGCGGCGCGTCGCCCTGGCAAGACCAGCGACAACCTGATCTATCGGCTCGAGATGCGCATGGACAACATTGTCTATCGCCTCGGTTTCGGCGATTCACGCGCCCAGGCGCGCCAGCTCGTCGCGCATGGCCACTTCCAGTTGAATGGCCACAAGCTCGATATTCCGTCGGCCATCGTCAAGCCCGGTGATGAGATCACCGTGCGCCCGCGCAGCCGCGAGACGGAGTACTTCAAGACGCGCGCGCTGCTGCTGGCGCAGAAGAGTGTCCCCGCGTGGATGCGTGTGGATGCGAATGCGCTCAGCGGACGGGTGCTCGCCGCGCCGACCCCGCAGGACCTCGAACTGCCCTTCAACGAACAGCTGGTCGTTGAGTACTACCAGCGGTAGGAGGGAAAATCCCGTGCTAGAACTTGCTCTGCCTCGTATCACCCCAGTTGAATCACAAGAAAATTATGCCAGCTACGATGTCGAGCCGCTGGAGGCAGGGTATGGCAGGACCCTCGGCAATGCGCTGCGGCGTGTGCTGCTGTCGTCGCTGACTGGCGCGGCGATCACCTCCATCAAGATCGAAGGGGCGCAGCACGAGTTTCAGGACGTGCCGGGCATTCGTGAGGATGTCACCGACATCGTGCTGAACATCAAGAAGATTCGCCTGCGCTCGTTCTCTGATCGGCCTGTCACCATGCGCCTCGAGGTTTCTGGTGAGCGCGTCGTCACGGCGGCGGATATTCAGGCGCCCAGCACGATCGAGATCGTGACGCCTGACGTCTACATCTGCACGCTCGACAGCGCCGATGCCCACCTCGATATGGAGCTGGTCGTCGAGACCGGCAAGGGCTACGTCCCTGCCGAGAGCAAAGAGGGTCAGGCCATCGGCGTGATCCCCGTAGACGCCATCTTCTCGCCCGTGCAGAAGGTCAACTACACCGTTGAGAATACGCGCGTCGGGCAGATGACGAACTACGACAAGATCATGCTGCAGATCTGGACCGACGGCTCCCTCAACCCCGATGAGGCGCTGAAGCAGGCGGCGCAGGTGCTCGTGCAGCACTTCCAGATGATCGCCGATCACAGCGAGCCACCTGTCGATGCGGATGTGCAGCAGGCGGCGCTGCCCAGTGGCGCGACCGCGTTCCAGATTCCGCAGCGCATCTACGATACCCCCATCGAGGAACTCGATCTCTCGGTGCGCGCATTCAACTGCCTGAAGCGGAGTGGCATCACGCGGGTGGGCCAGGTGCTCACGATGAGCCAGGATGACCTGCTCGCGGTGCGCAACTTCGGTGAGAAGAGCCTCAACGAGCTGAAAGACACGCTGATCGCGCGCAAGTTCCTTCCCAACGCGGGCGAGGACAATCACTCCGGCGCCACTGACGGCGACCTGGACTTTAATGACTCCGCTGAGGAGGATGAGTAGCGTCAATGCGGCACCGAGTGGCGGGAAACCGCATCAATATGCCAGAGGCGCGTCGGCGGGCGGCGATTCGCAACCTGATCGATGGCCTCTACACATGGGAGCATGTGACAACCACCGAGGCGCGCGCCAAGGCGGTGCGCGGTGAGGCCGAGCGCCTGATCGCCATCGCCATCCGTGGGCACAACGAGGCGTGGGCGCATCTGAAGAAAACCGTCCCTGACGACTACACCGCAGAGCAGGTGCTCGCGCTGGCGCGGCGCGGCAAGTTCTCGCTGAGCACGGTGATCGCTCCGAATGATGAGCGCGAGGCCGTGGGCAAGTTCCCACTGAGCGCCGAAGCGCGTAAATTCAAAGAGGATCGCCTGGCGCGGATGAAGAAAGAACTGCTCGATCTGATCAAAGATCAGGCCGAGGCGCAGCACGCTCTGACCGCTGCCCGTCAGGCGATGGCCATCGAACTGCATGCCCGCCGCACGATCTTGAAGCACCTGCCGCATGAGCGCGCGGTGAAGAAGATCTTCGAGCAGTTCGTGCCGCGCTTCTCTGGGCGCAATGGTGGCTACACGCGCATCACCAAGATTGGCCGCCGTCAGGGCGACGCCGCCGAGATGGTGCGCCTGGAGCTTGTCTAGCGGCTCGCCTGGCCGCGCCGTCGTCACAGGATGCGCTACGTCGTGAATATCGCCGCGCTCGTCGCTTATGATGGGACTCGCTATCGGGGCTTTCAACGCCAGCCAGCGGAACGAGGCCCAACGGTGCAGGGCGAGCTAGAGGCGGCCATCGCGCGGATCACTGGCGCGGCGGCGCGGCTGACCGGCGCGGGGCGCACCGACCGTGGTGTCCATGCGTCGGGTCAGGTGGTGAACTTCACCGCGACGGCCCGGCTCGATGAAACGGCCTGGCTGCGCGCGTTGAATGCGTATCTGCCAGACGACATCGCCATCCGGGCGACACGCTTCGTCGCCGATTCGTTTCATGCGCGGCTGAGCGCGCTGGGCAGGCGCTATCGCTATCGGGTGCTCTGTGGGCCGACGCGAGAGCCACTGCGCGAGCGCTACGCCTGGCGGTCGCCGCAACGGCTCGATGTGGCGGCGATGGACGCGGCGGCGGCGTCGCTGGTTGGCGAGCACGATTTCGGCGCGTTCGGCTCCAGTCCGTGGGACCGACGCGGCGATGCGGAGCGGCGACATACAGTGCGGCGGCTCACGCTGGCGCGCTGCCAGTGGCTGCCGCAGCGCCAGACGGTGGATGATGATCCGCTGGCTGGCGCGCCAGACGAGCCGGACGAAATCGCGTTCGACTTCGCGGCGAACGCCTTTCTGACGGGGATGGCGCGCCGCCTGGTCGGCACGCTGGCGCTGGTGGGCGCGGGACGACTCGCCGTCGAGGAGATCACGCAGATCCTCGATGCGCGCGACATCACGCGCGCAGGGCCATCCGCGCCGCCGCAGGGCCTCTGCCTGACACGGGTGGAGTACCCGGCGGAGATGATACACTGGTGAGCGCGTCTCGTTCGCGGGAGCGCGCAGAGGGCAGGGCGCCTGCTGCGTACCCGTGCGAGAGCCGCAAACAACGCGCGCTGATGACATGCGCTCGCTGGACGCCTGACCGATGCGAGCGATAGATAGAGACAATCACGCGGCGGGGCGAACCAGCCGTAGCCACTGAGCGCATGCTCAGACAGTGGGAGGACGCTGAAGCGCGCCCGAACCACGAGGGAGTTTGACGAAGCGATGAACCCCAATCCAAGAACCTACAGCGCCACGGCCGCTGAGCTGGACCCGCGCTGGTACGTGATCGACGCCAAAGGCCTCGTGCTGGGTCGGCTGGCGAGTGACGCCGCGCAGATCTTGCGCGGCAAGTGGAAGCCAACGTTCACCCCACACATGCTCTGCGGTGACTATGTGATCGTCATCAACGCGGCGCAGGTGGATGTGACGCGCAATCGCCGTGACCTGAAGGTCTACTTCCGCCACTCGCAGTATCCGGGCGGCGGCAAGAGTGAGACGCTGCGTGAGGCGTTGGAGCGCCACCCAGAGCGCGTGATCGAGCGCGCCGTGCGCGGCATGCTGCCGCACAATCGGCTGGGCGATGATATGATGGGCCGCCTCAAGGTCTACCCCGGCGCCCAACATCCGCACACGGCGCAGCAGCCCACCCCCTGGGCGCATCCGACGGCGGAGAGTGTGCTGGCGGAGCAGGCAAAGTCGACGGAGCAGACGAGCGCGCAGGCCTAGCGCCGCGCAGACGAAGTACGGCGCTGTGATGGCGCTCTGGAGGAAGATTCGTGGCGGAAAAGATGCCCTATTTCTATGGCACGGGTCGGCGCAAGACTGCCGTCGCTCGTGTGCGTCTCTACCCGAACGGCGATGGCACGATTCTCGTGAACAACCGCCCGGCGGAGCAGTATTTTGGCCGTGATACGCTGGTGATGGCTGTGCGCAGCCCGCTGCGTCAGGTGGATGCAAGCGGGTTCAACGTGCATGTGCGCGTGGTCGGCGGTGGCGTCTCCGGGCAGGCGGGCGCCGCGCTCCACGGCATCGCTCGCGCGCTGGTGCGCGCCGACGAGGGCAATCGCCCCGCGCTGCGCAAGGGCGGCTTCCTCACGCGCGACCCGCGCATGAAGGAACGCAAGAAGTACGGCCTGAAGCGCGCGCGTAAGGCGCCGCAGTACACCAAGCGCTAATCGCTGCGCTCTGCCCATCCAGCGCGCCCGCTCGCAGCATCCCGCCCTCCGTGGGCCAGCGAGCGGGCGCGCATCCGTCGCTGGCGCCACAAGCGCCCCGTTCGCGGCCACCCCTGGCCAGCGGCGGGGCGCTTTGCGCTGTCTGCGCCGCACAGCAGGGCTAGAGATAACACGTCCGGTTCGGTTGTTGGTGTTCGTGCAACCCTCACCCCCCAGCCCCTCTCCCAGAGGGCGAGGGGAGTGGCATTTCCCCCTCGCCTCGTGGGAGAGGGGCTGGGGGGTGAGGGTTCTCCCGGCGCCGCACAGGTCTACGCAGAGACGCGCGGCTGCGCTATGGTGTAGACTAAGCTCACCTATCGCAGTGAGATAGATATGCCCAGGAGGTAGCCCGTGGCAGGCGACGCATTCGACCGACCTGACCAACCTGGCCAGCCAGCGCTGGCGCCGCAGGCGCCGACGGATGTGGCGGCGCTCAACGCCTGGATGGACGCCCAGCTTGGGCGCCCGCTGACCATCGTGGCGCTCTGTCGCTCTGGCGCGGGCGCTGATCCGCTGGCGGGCTGGCGCGCGCAGCTTCGGGCGTTTCCGCGTGTGCGGCTGCTGGTGGAGGAGGCAGGCGACGCGCCGATAGCCGAGGCGCTGGCTCGCGTCGCCCAGTCTGACCCCGATACGTTGCTGCTCTGCGATGACACGAGCGGCGATGCGGCGGCGGCGCAGCGCTGGCGCGCCGCTGCGCTGGACACGGCTGAAGGGCGCAACCTCTTCGAGCGCATGCTGATCGCGCTCTATGGCGCCGGAGTGACACGAGCCGCCGCACGCGCGCAGGGTTTTGAGGATGGCTTCGCGCCGGAGCAGCCGTTCGCCGCCGTACTGGCTATTCTGGCGCGCGAGGCCGTTACGCGCGAGACCTATCGCCGCTATGGCAGCAGCCCGCCCTGCTACCTCTAGCTTGCGGCGGACGGCTTGCTCATCGGCTGCTGGGCGCGCTCATACAGCACGATATGCGTGAATGGCACACGGAAGACGGTGAAGACATCCAGGCTGATGAGCAGACCCGCCAGCAGGCAGATCGCCCCCAGAAACTCGCCGACCGCCGCGCCGCTAGTGTTGCCCAGCGCCTGCAATCCTGTCAGGATGCTCGGAAAGACCGCCCCCAGCGCCAGCAAGATCATCGAGGCCAGCCGATAGCCCGCCGCGCGCTTGCGCCAGAACTGCCACGCGCTCCACGCGGCGCCACCAAAGAGCAGCAGCGCGCCCGGAATATTCATGAGGATCGCCACCACTTCCAGATCACCCGGCAGCGGCTTGAAGGCGCGCACATTCGTGATGACGCTGGTGGGCGCTGTCGCCAGCGTATGCAGGTCCGCCGCAGAGAAGGGCGCGAAGAACACGATGCGCACAGCCGCGTAGATGGCGATGACGGTGGCGATGGTCGCGGCGATATGCCCGATGCGGCGCGGGGCGAGCAGGTAGAGCGAGCCGATGCCCAGGAACGCCGCCGTCAGCACGCCGCCGAAGTAGTACCACGCCTTGTAATTGCCGACCGTCCAGCCGCCTGCCACGCCCAGGAACTCCGCTCCGGCGGCCAGCCCGTAAAAGAGCAGGCCGAGTGTCCACATCAGCTTGTGTGGGCGCGGGCGGTTGAGATACTGATCGAAGATGAAGACCGCAGCCACCAGCGCGCAGACCGCCGCTAGCAGCTCAAATAGCGCCGTCCCGTTCATAACTCAACCTGCTCCCTGCGTGGCGGCGCCATCGTGCCCGCCCGGTTCATCTTGCCCGCTGGACGCGGCTGACGCGCCCAGCCCCTCAAAATATGCCACCAAAGCAACTGTGAGACCAGGAATGGTGTATTCCTCCGCCACGAACGCGGGGGTCAAGCCATGCTCGCGCAGCGTCGCGGCGGTGATCGGCCCGATGGCCGCCAGCGCCACGCCGCGCAGCGCCTCATGTGGGTCACGTCCCAGCGCGGCCAACCCTTGTAGCAGCCCACGCACGGTCGAGGAGCTGGTGAAGGTGATCGCGTCCACCGGGTCATCGCGCAGCACGCGCTGGATGAGGTCTGGCGCGACGGGCTGCGTCACCGTGCGATAGGCCGTCACCTCGTCCACCTCAGCGCCGCGCAGCCGCAGCCCATCAGCCAGCGAGCGCCGCGCGATGTCGGCTCGCGCCAGTAATATCCGCTGCCCCGTGACCAGCCCCAGCCCGTCGAGGATGCCCTCCGCGACGTATTCGTCGGGCGTCAGGTCCACCGCGACGCCCGCGCGCTCCAGCGCCTGCGCCGTGGCTGGGCCAATCGCCGCGACCCGCGCCAGCCCACGCTCCGCCCAGGCGCGCCCGGTGGCGGCCAGCCGCTCGGCGACCGCGCGCACACCGTTGACACTGGTGAAGACCAGCCAGTCGTAGCCACCCAATCGGGCGATGGCGGCATCCAGCGGGGCGGGGTCTGCCAGCGGCGCGATGCTGATGGCCGGGAGCAGCGAGACGCGCGCCCCCAGCGCCTCCAGCCGCTGCGCCAGCGCCGCCGCCTGCTCGCGCGGGCGGGTAATGGCGATGTGTTTGCCTGCCAGCGGCTGGGTCTGCGTCGCTCGCTGTGTCGTCATCGTGTTCACCTGCCCAGCACGGCGCGCACGATCTCGTCTGCGCCCTGGCGAATCAGCGCGCGCGCGACCAGGCGCCCCAGCGCGACGGGACGGCTGGCGCTGCCCTCGCGTTCGACGCGCAGCAGCCGCTGGCCATCCGGGCTGGCCACCACGGCGAGCAGGCGCATCGTCTCGCCATCGGCTGCGATGGTGGCATGCGCGCCCAGCGGCAGCAGGCAGCCGCCGCCCAGCGCGGCCAGCACGGTTCGCTCCGCCGTCACAGCGCGCCGCGTGGGCAGGTGGTCGATCATCCGGAGCGTGCGCCGCGTGCGGCGGTCGTCGGCGCGTGTCTCGATGGCGAGCGCGCCCTGCCCCGCCGCTGGCGTCAGCGTCTCCACTGAGAGCAGCTCGGTGATCTGATGCTCCAGGCCCAGTCGCTTCATGCCGGCGGCGGCGAGGATGGTCGCATCTGGCCCGTCGGGCGCGAGTGTCTTGCGCAGGCGGGTATCCACATTGCCGCGTATCTCGACGATGCGCAGATCGGGGCGGCGATGCAGCAGTTGCGCGCGGCGGCGCAGGCTGCTCGTAGCCACTGTCGCGCCCTGCGGCAGCTCATCGAGACGCAGGCCAGCGCGCGAGACGAGCGCGTCGCGTGGGTCCTCGCGCTCAGGAATCGCCGCCAGAGCCAGCCCCGACGTGACTACGCTGGGCAGGTCTTTCAGGCTATGCACCGCCGCGTCAATCTCGTGCGTCATCTGGCGCTCGGCCTGCGCCAGCGCATGATCGTTCATCGGCTGCACGGCGACATCGAGCGAGCCATCGAGCAGGGCGCGCTCCAACTCGGCCACAAAGACGCCCTTGTCTCCCAGCCGGGCGAGCGGCGTATTCTGCGCCTGGGTGTGGTCGCCCTGCGTGGTGATGGTCTGGACGCTGAAACTGGCTTCTGGCGCGCATTCACGCACGCGCGCCAGCGCCCAGTTCGTTTGCCAGAGCGCCAGCGCCGAGCCACGCGAGCCAACGACTATCGCGGAGTCGTTGGCCACGCGCACGCGGCTGATGGAGGGGGCAGAGGTGTGTATCGCCACGGCGGCGCCGCCTTCTATCGCTACTCAGATAAGCATGTGGAGACAACGTGGGTGGGATGTCCATCGCGTCAGGCGACGGCTCCCACCCATAGTATAGGCCCTGTGCGATACACTGGGTATCAGGGATTCACTGTATGCGCTGGCCCTCACCCCCCAACCCCTCTCCCAGAGGGCGAGGGGAGTCGGATCGCCCCTCTCTTCGTGGGAGAGGGGTCAGGGGATGAGGGTTCACGCCAGGCGCCCCAGTACGTAGCCCATTCCCGGAATGCGCGTCTTACCAAGCGCGACGTGCGTGAAACCCGCCGCGCGCATCAGCGCAGGCTGATCGTGGATGTCGCTGCGCCACGGTCCAGCCGGGACTGCGGTATCGAAGACCAGCAAGCGGCCTCCGGGTTTCAACGTGCGCGCGATCTCCGCGATCCCCTGGCGCTTCAGGTCATCGGGCAGATGATGCATCATCAGACTGCTGAGGACGACATCGAACGACTGATCTGGAAATGGCAGGCGCTCGATCACGCCAATCTGGTACTCAATCGCCAGGCCGCGCTGCGCCGCTTTGCGCTCTGCGCGGGCGATCATCTGCGCAGAAGGGTCGATGCCGAAAGCGCGACCTGCGCCGCCGACCCGCCGTGCGGCCTCCATCGTCAGACTGCCCGTGCCACAGCCGACCTCCAGCACAGCCTCGCCAGGCTGCAACTGGGCGAGGTCTGCGGTCATCCGCCGCAACCGTCGCTCCTGGCCCAGCGTCACGAAGGCGACCAGCAGGTCATAGCGCGCCGCCCAGTTGAGCAGCATCCCCTGCGTCTTAGCGCTCTCCGTCGCATGCGCGTGTCCGTGGTGAAGATGTGACAGCATTTGTGTTTACCTCTTTCTGGTGAATAGACTGTTCTCTAGTGAACACACTGTTCGTTATCAATGCTATGGGCGGCTGCGTGGGCGGTCAACGACCAGATCAGCGCCGCAGTTCACTAGCGAACAGGTGGGCCAGGACTGTGCGGAATGCTGACAGGAGGAGGGCGCCATGAAGCGCGAGAAACAGGATCGCCGCTCGCTGCGCACGCGTCGCATGGTGAACGCTGCGATGATCGAACTCATGCGCGAGAAGCGCTACAGCGCGATCACCGTGCAGGATCTGCTGGATCGGGCTGGGATTGGGCGCTCCACCTTCTATGCGCACTACTTCGACAAAGAGGATGTGCTGGCGAGCGTCGTGGAGCAGATGTTAGAGAGCTTCCGTCGGGGATTCGCTCAGGGTGAAGCCGGGCAGGACCTCGTTCCCAGTCTGGCGTTGTTTCAGCATGCCCACGAGCAGCGCCAGTTCTTCCAGGCGATGGCGATTGGGCACGCGGGCGAGCGGCTCTGGGAGGCGTCACAGGCGCTGCTGAGCCGCGCCATCGCGCAGAAGCTGGCGGAAGAACAGCGGATGGGCGCGCCGCCTGCGGTTCCATTCGAGGTGGTCGCGCGCTATCTCGCTGGCGCGTTCCTCAATCTGTTCAGATGGTGGCTGGAGAATGAGGAGCCGTACCCGCCAGAGGAGATGGATCGCATGTTTCAGCGGCTGGCGATGCCGGGCGCGCTGGCAGCCATTGGCGGGACGCTGGACGCTGGCGGCTGAACTCGGCGCCAGATTGTTTGACGCAGAGGGCGTTTGCGTCCTGGCGGTTGTAGAATCTGCTGCTGAGAGCGCGCGAACAGAAAGGGCAGGCAATGCAGAGCTATCTGCGCGTGGCGCCAGACGTGAGCGCGGCGCTGGCCGAGGGGCGGCCCGTCGTGGCGCTGGAGTCCACCGTCATCGCGCATGGGCTGCCACGCCCGGCCAATGTGGAGGTGGCGCTGGCGCTGGAGCAGGTCATCCGCGTGGAGGGCGCCACGCCCGCCACCATCGCGCTGCTCGATGGCCAAATCGTCGTCGGCCTGAACGCCGAGGAGATCACGCGGCTGGGCACGGAGCCAGACGTGTGGAAGGCCAGCAGGCGCGACCTGGGCGCGGCGCTAGCCCAGCGCGCCACAGCGGCTACCACCGTCGCCGGCACGCTGGCCTGCGCGGCGCTGGCTGGCGTGCGTGTCTTCGCCACCGGCGGCGTCGGCGGCGCGCATCGCGGCGCGGCCGAGCAGCTTCGACATCTCCGCTGATCTCCCCGAGCTGGCGCGCGCGCCGGTCATCACCGTCTGCGCGGGCGCCAAAGCCATCCTCGATCTGCCGCTCACGCTGGAGTATCTGGAGACGCATGGCGTGCCGGTCATCGGCTATCAGACAGACGAGCTGCCTGCGTTCTACACCCGCGCCAGTGGTCTGCGCACACCGCATCGCGCCGATACGCCCGCCGAGGTCGCGGCCATCGCCAGCGCACAGTGGCGCAGCGGGCTGGGTGGCGGGCTGCTCGTCACCGTCCCCATCCCCCAGCGGCACGCGCTGCCGCAGACGCAGGTGGACGCCGCCATACATCAGGCGCTCGCCGAAGCAGATGCGGCGGCCATCAGCGGCCCAGCAGGTGACGCCCTGGCTGCTGGCGCGTGTCGCCGAGCTGACCGGCGGCGAGAGCGTGGCCGCCAACCGCGCGCTGCTGCTCAACAATGCCACAGTCGCCGCGCGCATCGCCGTGGCGCTCCAAAGCATGTAGGATGGGCGTAGCCGAGGGTGGCTGGGCAGGTGGCTCCCAGTCCGCAGAGGCGGACTTCGCGGCCCGCAGGCCATCCAGGCGCGGTTTCAACCGCCAGCCGCACGCATGCTGATACATCACAAGCCCAGCGAGGGTTGGGGGGTAGGGTGGCTGGCGCCGCACGCGCCGTGCTATGCTGGCAGAGCGACGGCGCGCGGCCACGGCCTACGCGCTGGCCTATCGCATTTCCATCCCCCATTTCAGCGGCGTCAGGCAAGCGAGGTAACAGGTGATCGAGCGTCAGGGTGACGAGTGTGTGTACCTGCTCTACGAGCATCTGAGCGAGCAGGCGAGACCTGCGCCATGGCGTCTTCACCCGCAAAGGCGGCCACAGCGCGCCGCCATTCGATGGCCTGAACGTCGCCCTCACCACCGGCGATAACCCTGACTCGGCGCGGCGCAATCAGGTGGTCGTCGCACGCGCGATGGGGCTGCCGCTGGTCAGCGCGCGCATCATGCATGGCGCCACAGTCTGCGTCGTCGAGCGCGCCTCGGCTGGGGAGTCTGACGAGCAGATGCGCGCCCGGCTGCGTCAGACGCCCGCCGACGCGATGATCTCCGCTGAGCGGGGGCTGGGCCTCTTCTGGGGCTTCGGCGATTGCGCGCCCATCCTGCTCTACGATCCACGCCAGCGCGTCATCGCCCTGGCGCATGGCGGCTGGCGCGGCGCGGCTGGCGCGATTGGCCCGCGCACCATCGCGGCGATGACCGAGCGTTTTGGCTGTCGCCCCGCAGACCTGCTCGCGGGGGTTGGCCCGGCCATCCAGGCGTGCTGCTATCGCGTGAATGAGGCGGTGCGTCAGACCTTCGCGGCTGAGCCTGTCGCGCGCGAGTCCGCCGTCTTTGTCGAGCGCGCCGACGCCGATGGGCAGCCCGCGCTCTACCTCGATGTCACCGCGTCTAACGCGCGTCAACTGCTGGCGGCGGGTGTGCGGCCAGAGCGGCTCGAAGTGGCGCCCTTCTGCACGGGCTGCGCCGAAGACCTGTTCTATTCGCACCGCATGCGCGGCCACGCCGACGGACGCTTCGGCGTCGTCATCGGGCTGGCGGCCTGAGCCATGCCACACGAGGAGCCACGCGCGATGGATGGCTGGGCCGATGCGTCGCTTGCCGCGTCGCTCCACGAGACGCGCGCCCGCATCGCCGCCGCTACGACCCGCGCTGGCCGCGCCGCCGCCGAGGTGTCACTCATCGCCGTCACCAAGACCGTCGCCGCCGAGCGGCTACTCGCCGCCGCCGCGCTCGGCCTGACGACCTTCGGCGAGAATCGTGTGCAGGAGGCGCGCGACAAGCGCGAGCGACTGGCCCAGCTTGCCGAGGCTGATCCGCAGGCGGCGCGGCTGTTCGCGGCGATGCGCTGGGAGCTGATCGGCCACCTGCAAACCAACAAAGCCGCCCGCGCGGTCGATCTCTTCGCGCGCGCGCAGAGCGTGGATAGCCTGCGTCTGGCCGAGGCGCTCAGCGCGCGCGCGGCGACGCTGGGGCGCACGCTGCCGATTCTGCTGGAGGTCAATATCGGCGAGGAGGCGAGCAAATCGGGGTTCGCGCCCGCTGGCGATTCCCTGCTCACTGCCGCCCGCGCCATCGCCGCGCTGCCGGGGCTGCGCCCTGAGGGGCTGATGACCGTGGCGCCCATCGCCGAGCGCGCAGAGCAGGCGCGCCCATTCTTTCGCAGGCTGCGCGCGCTGCGCGATCAGCTACGCGCCGAGCTTCCTCTGGGCGAGATGGGCGACTGGCGTGAACTCTCGATGGGCATGACCGATGATTTCGAGGTCGCCATCGAGGAAGGCGCCACCATCGTTCGGGTGGGACGTGGCCTCTTTGGCGCGCGCCCACCGCTGGGCGGCTGATCGCGGGTTGCTCTCGCATGGGCAGAGAGCCAGCGATGAAGAGATGCGGCGCGCTGCTCGCGAATGCAGTACAATGCAGATACGTAGCGCGCAGGGTCACCTGGTGAACGCGGTGAAAGCGAGACAACTATGGATGCGGCGGATTTCCTGTTGACGCGACGGGTGCGCCAGAATCACGCGCTGGAGCATGCGACCGTCACCATCCTGGCGAGCAAACTGCCAGGATTGAGTGTCAGCGCACGCTCCAATACGCGCGGATTCACCATCTTCGCCGACATCGATCCGACGCTGGTGCGGCGTTGCGCCAACGAGGCGCTGGCGCGGTTGCGCGCGGGCGAGGCGCAGTTGGCCATCCATCCCAATTGCGGCACCAATCTGGCTGTGGGCATGTCGCTGGCGATGATCGGCTCACTCTGGTCGCTGACGGCGATGCGCCCACGCACGCGCGTCGCCTCGGCGCTGGCCAGCTCTGTCGCCGGGGCGATGGCCGCGCGCCCGCTCGGCAGCCTCGCGCAGAAATACCTCACGACACTGCCCGATCTGGGCGACGTGCGGATCGTGGATGTGCGCACACGTCGCCTCTTTGGCCGACGCATCGTCGAGACGCTGACGGCGACCGAGAAGAACTGAGCCAGCCGACGTGGAGCGCAGCGGCGAGTCGCTGCGGGCGGGTCGAAAGGAACTGATGAGCATGGCAATCCTGAATTCACTGGCGACGCTGGGGCTTATCCATCTCTTCATCAAGCTCTTTTTCGGCTTCCTGATTCTCTGCTTCTTCGCGCGCATGATTCTCTCGTGGCTGGCGATGGCGGTTCCCGCGCTGAATCCCGCGAACCCCTTCGTGCGTTTCTTCGACTACATCACCGGCCCGCTCTACGATCCCCTCTATCGCGTGCTGCCCGCGTCGAGCATGGGCGCCTTCGACCTGCGCGGCATCATCGCGTTCATCTTTTCCTGGTGGGCGCTGGCGCTGATGAGCACGCTGCTCTCGATCTCCATCCCGCCTGCGTGGTAAGACGCGCGTGGGTGACTCGCCTCAGTTCCCTGTGCGCGCCGCGCCTGGGCGCGTCATCATCACCATCCGCGTGACGCCGCGTGCGCGGCGCGAGGCGCTGACAGTGGTGGATGGCCAGTTGCGCGCATGGCTGCGCGCGGCCCCGGTCGATGGCGCCGCCAACGCCGCGCTGATCGCGCTGCTAGCCGACCGCCTGAGCCTTCCCCGGCGTGACATCACCATCCTCCGTGGCGAGTCGGCGCGCCTGAAGCAGATCGCCATCGCCGGGCAGACCGACGAGACGCTACGCCAGCGCCTGCGCCTCGACCCCACCTGAGCGGCGCCGCTTGGCCCACCGCTTGCGTCATTTGCTGTTGAGCGCAGCGCCACGCAGGGGCGCGGGATCATGGAGGCTTGCCATGGAGCCGATGGAGTCGATAGAGCAATCGCGCAGGGCAGCGCAGGATGGAGCGCAGGCCGCGCCGCCGCGCGTGTAGAGGCGACCGCCGTGCGGATCAGCGCCTCCACGCTGCCTCCCGCCTCGGCGCAGCAGGTTGACCAGCAGGCCGAGGAGGCGCGGCGTCGTCAGGCCTTGACGCTGGGGCTGACGTTTGCGCTGGCGGTCGCGCTGACGTTGGGGCGCAAGCTGTGGGGCTGGGCGCAGGAAGAACGCGCCCGCGCCCGTGTGAATCGCGAACTGCGTCGCCGCACCCCCGCGACCTGAGGCGCACGTCGCTCCGCAGATATCATCGCGGCGGCGTGTGATACGATACCTCCCGTGGCAACCGCCGGATTGCCAGGTATCGTCCTCTAACGCCGAGGGATTGCGCTGTGGTAGCCCCGAAATCACCAGACTCTGCTGGGCCGCAGGTAAGCGCGAATGATACGCATATCGCCGACCTGCTTGCCATCACCCGCGAGATCGCCGATCTGCGCGCCGCGCTCGCGCTGCTGAGCTGGGATCAGAATACCAGCATGCCGGAGGGCGCGGGCGAGGTGCGCGGCGAGCAGCTTGCCACCATTCAGGGATTGATCCATGAACGCTGGACGAGCCAGCGGCTTGGCGACCTGCTGAGCGAGGTGACCGCGCCGACACAGAAAGCGCCATTCACCGACGCCGACCGCGCGCTCGTGCGTGAGGTGACGCGCGAGCGGACGCAGGCGACGCGGCTGCCACGCGGCCTGGTGGAGGAGATGGCGCGGGTCGAGGCGGCCAGCTTCGAGGCGTGGCGCAAAGCGCGCGCCACCAACGATTTCGCGCTTTTCGCGCCGTGGCTCGCGCGCACCATCACCTTGCAGCGCGAGGTCGCCGACCGGCTCGGCTTCAAGGAGACACGCTACGATGCCCTGCTCGACCTCTATGAGCCAGGGCTGACCTCACAGCGCGTAGATACGCTCTTTGCGCCCGTGCGCGAGGTGAGTGTCACCATGCGGCGGCGCATCGAGGCGAGCGGCCACAGCATAGACGCATCCTGCGTCGAAGGCGCCTTCCCTGTTGAGCGGCAGATGCAGCTCGCGCACGACATCCTGACGCGGATGGGCTATGACTTCACACGCGGCGGTGTCTCGGTTTCGCCGCACCCGTTCACCACCGCGTTCGGCAGCCCCTTCGATGTGCGCCTGACCATTCACCCCGATGAGGCGCGGCTGGACGACGCGCTGATGGCGGCGCTGCACGAGGGCGGGCATGCGCTCTACGAGCAGGGCAGCGCGCCGGAGCTTGCGCGCACGCCGATCGTGGGCGGCGTCTCGATGGGCGCGCACGAATCGCAGTCGCGGCTATGGGAGAATGCGATTGGTCGCTCTGAGGCGTTCTGGCGTGGCAATATCGCAGCGGCGCGCGCGGTCTTCCCCGCTGAATTCGCCGATGTGGACGCCACCACCCTCAGCCGCGCGCTCAACAAGGTCGCGCCGGGGCTGATTCGCATCGCCGCCGATGAGGTGACGTATAACCTGCACATCATCATCCGCTATGAGTTGGAGCAGGCGATGGTCAATACGACCGTCGCCGTCGAGTCGCTGCCACGGCTGTGGAACGAGAAGTATCAGGCGTATCTGGGGATTACGCCGCCCACCGACAGCGAGGGCATCTTGCAGGATATCCACTGGACGAGCGGCTTCGGCTACTTCCCGACCTACACGCTCGGCAACCTCTACGCGGCGCAAATCTACGCGGCGCTGCGCACAGCGTTCGCCGACTACGACGCGCGTATGGCGAGCGGCGACTCCGCGTTCGCGCTCGGCTGGCTGCGCGAGCGGATGTATCGCTGGGGCAAGACCTACCTGCCAGAGGAGCTGATCGAGCGGGTCACAGGCGCGCGCCCCAATCCAGCCTACTTCGTGGAGTATCTGACGCGCAAGTTCGAGCAGGTCTACGATCTGCCAGCGGAGCCGAACGCGCCCTCACCCCCGGCCCCTCTCCCATAGGGCGAGGGGAGCCAGATTCCCCTCGCCTCGTGGGAGAGGGGGTGAGGGTTCGATGCGGCTTACGCCTCGTCGCCGAGGTGAACCTGATCGGCGAGTTGTACGCGCATCACCTTCTTGTCGAACTTGCCAACGCTGGTCTTGGGCAGCGCGTCTACGAAGATGACTTCATCGGGCAGCCACCACTTCGCGACCTGTGGCTCAAGGTAGTGGATGATGTCGTCCTTCGTCAGCGTGTCTTTGTACTCAGGCCTGGGAACCACCACCGCGACCGGGCGCTCCTGCCACTTCGGGTGCGGCATGCCGACGACCGCCGCCTCCAGCACCTGCGGATTGCCCATGATGATGCCCTCCATCTGCACGGACGAGATCCACTCGCCGCCAGACTTGATGACATCCTTCGTGCGGTCAACGATCTGGATGTAGCCCTCCGGGTCAATCGTCGCCACGTCGCCCGTGCGGAACCAGCCATCCATGAACTTCGAGGCGCCCTGCTCCTGATCGTCGCCGTGGTAGTAGGAGCCAGTGACCCATGGGCCGCGCACCTGAATCTCGCCGAATGTGGCGCCATCCCAGGGGGCTTCTTCGCCGGTGTCCATGCTCATGATGCGCAGGTCGATGCCCGTCACTGGCACGCCCTGCTTGGCGCGATAGGCGAGCTGCTCCTCAGCGGGCAGGTCAGCCAGCGTAGACTTCAGCCGCGCCACAGTGCCGATGGGCGACGTTTCGGTCATGCCCCACGCATGCAGCAGCGGCAATCCCTGCGCATCCATCGCGGCGATCAGCGAGGCGGGCGCGGCTGAGCCACCGACGACGACGCGCTCCACAGTGGAGAGGTCGAGGTCTGGGCGTTGCGCCAGCACCTGCAGTAGCCCTATCCACAGCGTCGGTACGCCAGCCGCAAGCGTCACGCGCTCATCGGCGATGGTCTGCGCCGTGTGGGCGGGGTCCATGAAGCGACCGGGGAAGACCAGCTTGCAGCCCACCATCGCCGACGCATGCGGCAGGCCCCAGGCGTTCACATGGAACATCGGCACCAGCGGGAACGCCACGTCGCGGTTCGAGAGGGCGATGGTGTCGGCCTGCGTCACCGAGAAGGCGTGGAGATAGGACGAGCGATGGCTGTAGACGACGCCCTTGGGGTTGCCCGTCGTGCCAGATGTGTAGCACATCGCCGCCGCTTCGTTCTCGTCGAGCTGCGGCCACTGATAGGTCGCGGGCGCGCTGGCGAGCAACTGCTCGTAGTCGAGCACGGGCGGCAGTCCCTCGGTATCGTCTGGCAGCGGGCCGTTCATGACCACGACGTGCGAGACACTGCCCAGCGCGTCTTTGATGCCCCGTAGCAGCGGCACGAGGTCAGCATCCACGAAGATCAGCTTGTCGGCGGCGTCGTTGATGATGAACGCCGCCTGATCGGGTGGCAGGCGCAGGTTGAGCGTGTGCAGCACGGCGCCCATGCACGGCACGGCGAAGTAGAGTTCGTAGTGGCGGGTTGAGTTCCAGGCGAGGGTGGCCACGCGGTCGCCCCGGCGCACGCCCAGCCCTTCGAGCGCGGCGGCCAACCGCTCGACCCGCGCGAAGACCTCGCCATAGGTGCTGCGCTCGTAGCCATCCGCGACGGCGGTGACAATCTCGCGCGAGGCGAAGAGCCGCCGCCCACGATTGTAGATGTGCTGGAGCGTCAGCGGATAGTCCATCATCGTCGCGCTGAAGGCAGGCGCCGGGGTAAAGGTCACTGGCGCCGCGACCACCGGCTGCTGGGGTGGGGCAGACGTGGCGGCCTGGGGCGCGGAGTCGTCGGGAGCCGCAGTTGGCTCAGAGTCGGACTTGGCGGAACGGCGAAACCAGGACATACGAACACCTCCCGGGCGCTCCGCCTGCATTGGCGGGCGCATCACATAGAAATCGGGAACGACGCATGGGACCAGGGTTTTGTACCATTCTACCGCGTTTTGCCCTCTCTGCGCATGCTTCTGCGCAGGTTCACTCGGCGGGAGCCTCGCTCGCCAGCGCCACACGCCCCCCAGCCCGCAGCAGGCGCGGCCATCCGCGCCCAGCGGTGGGCCGGGTGTTGAGGAAGGGGCGCTCGCAGCAGTACCAGAAGCCCCACGATGCCGCCACAATCAGCGGCAGCCCCAGCCCCAGCAGCGCCAGATAGGTTGGCAGGGCGCCCAGCCCCAGCGGATGTAGCCCATACTGCCAGAGCAGTTGGACCAGCGGCGCATGGATGAGGTAGATGCTGTAGGAGATGCCGCCGACCCAGACGAGCGGGCGCCACTCCAGCGCGGCGTGGACGGGGTTGAAGCGACCGGGACGCCCGGCGGCGAGCAGCAATCCGGCGGTTCCTATTCCCACGAAGAAGTCGAGTTTGTAGAGTGGCCAGATGAACACCATCAGCGCCACCACGCCACTACCGCAGAGCGCCGCCGCCTCCCAGAGATACCAGCGGCGCAGGCGGTTCCAGCGCGGCGACGGCGCAGTGTAGACGCTGGCGGCGAACATGCCCATCGCAAACAAGCCGAAGTACTGTGGCGCGAACTCCGTGCCTGTATAGCCCGGCAGGCGCCCCACCCACGTCGCCGCCAGCCCGTAGACGAGCGCGAGCGAGAGCGCGACCACCACTCCCATCGCCAGCAGCGGAGGATAGCGGCGCCAGAGCAAGACGAGCGCAGGGAAGAAGACGTATATCTGGCACTCCATCGCGATGGACCAGAAAGCGAAATTGATGGTCAGTGAATGCGTCGGCGAAAAGTCCTGGAGCAGCAGGAGATGCTCGACGATGGCCTGTCCGGTGACAGGCAGCGCGACGCTCCAGCGCGCGCCCACATTATGCCCTCCAATGAACAGCCAGATGAGCAGCAACGTGAGGCCCATCGCAAAGTAGTAGGGTGGCAGAATGCGCTTTGCCCGCCGCCAGTAGAAGCCCCAGACGCCCCAGGGCAGCCGATTGCCGCGCCGCGCGACCGGCAGCATCAGCGAGAAGCCGGAGAGCACGATGAACATGCTGACCGCGAAGTGGGCGAATTGCAGCGGGTTTGCGAGCGCGCCGGCGAATCCAACCGGGTTGGTCGTCGGCCAGACCTCCAGCATGATGTGGTTGCCTACCACGTAGAGCGCGGCCAGCGCGCGCAGGCTATCCACATAGCCCAGCCGCGCCGGCGCGCGAGGGAGCGCTGTGGGCGTCGCCACACCCTCCACCGCGACCGCTGCGCCTGCTCGGCTCCTGCCGCATGCGCCCATCCCTCTCGCCAGCCGATACCTGCCGCGTCTACCAGATAGAACGGACGAGTGGCGCGAGCAGGGCCTGTGATACCAAATTCGGCCCGGTTGTTGTCATGGCGCGAACCCTCTCCCCCAGCCCCTCTCCCAGAGGGCGAGGGGAGCCGGATCCCTCTACCCCCTCGCCTCGTGGGAGAGGGGGCCAGGGGGAGAGGGTTCGCGCCAGATGCGCTGGCGAATGCGCCGCCTGGACGGTGGTATGGTATAGTCTGTGCCAATACGAGGTTGCGCTCAGCTTTTTGCGCCCAGCGGCACGCGGGAGCAGGCGCGCGCCTCGGCGACAGGCGAGAGGCGAAGCAGCGCTCAGCGGTGAGATGACCGGCGCGCCACAGGAGGCGTAATCTGCCATGACGATCATCCTCGACAAAGGCTCGTTTCAGTTCCCGGCCACCTCGGGCGGCCCACCGGCCAGCGATCAGGCCACGATGGACGCCGCCGTGCAGACGCTCCAGCAGCGCAAAGACGCCTGGATCAACGTCTCTGTGCGCGAGCGCATCGGGCTGATTGATCGGCTCATCAGCGACTTCCACGCGCAGCAAGGGCGCTGGGTGGCCGCCTGCCTGGAGGCCAAGGGTCTGACGTCGCAGTCGCCCGCCGCTGGCGAAGAGTGGGCGACAGGCGCCTATGCCACGCTGAAGCACCTGCGCCAGCTTCGCACGAGCCTGAGCGACATCGAGCGCCACGGCTCGCCGCGCATCCCTGGCCCCGTGCGCACGCTTGCCGATGGGCAGGTGGTGGCGCAGGTTTTTCCGCAGACGCTCTACGACCAGGTCTTCTACAGCGGCGTCACGGCGGAGGTCTGGCAGCAGCCCGGCGTCACCGTCGCCAGCCTGCCGCAGACGATGGCCGTCGCCTATCGCCAGAAGCCTGCGGGGCGGGTCGCGCTGGTGCTGGGGGCTGGCAATGTCTCCAGCATTGGGCCGCTCGACGCGCTCTACAAGCTCTTCGTCGAAGATCAGGTCGTCGCCTTCAAGACCAATCCCGTCAACGCCTATCTTGGCCCGCTGATGGAGGTCGCCTTCCGCTCGCTGGTGGATGGCGGCTACCTGCGCGTCCTCTACGGCGGCGCGGCTGAGGGCGCGTATCTCTGCAATCATCCTGGCATCGACGAGATTCACATCACCGGCTCGGATAAGACCTTCGACGCCATCGTCTGGGGCGTGGGGCCAGAGGCCGCCGCGCGCAAAGCCGCCGGTACGCCGCTGCTGACCAAGCGCATCACCGGCGAGCTGGGCAATGTCAGCCCGGTCATCGTCGTGCCCGGCCCGTGGAGCGCGTCAGACATCGCCTATCAGGCGGCGCACGTCGTCAGCATGCTCACCAACAACGCGGGCTATAACTGCAACGCCACGCGCGTCGTCATTCAGCGCGAGGGCTGGGACCAACGCGAACAACTGCTCCAGGCGATGCGCGGCATCCTCAAGAACACGCCTGCCCGCGCCGCCTACTATCCCGGCTCGCACGACCGCTACGCCGCCTTCACCCAGGCGCACCCGGAGGCCGAGCGCTACGGCGACGCGGGCGACGGCGCGCTGCCGTGGACGCTCATCACCGGGGTGGATGCGCAGGCCAGCGATGACATCTGCTTCACCACGGAGGCGTTCTGCGCGCTCTTCGCCGAGACGACGCTCACCGCTGGCAGCGTGGCGGAGTATGTTGACCGCGCGGTGGCCTTCTGCAATGAGCAGGTCTGGGGGACGCTCAACGCCACGCTGCTCGTGCATCCCGCCTCGCTGCGCGATCCGGCGGTGGCGCAGGCGGTGGAGCGCGGCATCGCCAACCTGCGCTATGGCAGCATCGGCGTCAACTATTGGGGCGGCGTCAGCTTCGCGCTGGGCATCACCACCTGGGGCGCCTACCCTGGCCATGCGCTCGACGACATCCGCTCTGGCAATGGCGTGGTTCACAATGCGCTGATGTTCGATCAGCCGCAGAAATCGGTGGTGCGCGCGAAGTTCCGCCTGACGCCGACGCCGCCGTGGTTCGTCACACGCGGCAAGGCGGCGAGCAGCGTCTTCCGCCAGCTCGCCGACCTGGAGGCGCAGCCCTCGCTGGCGCGCGTCCCTGGCATCGCCATCGCGGCGTTCAGCTAGCGGACGCGGTGTGGGCGCGGTTGCGGTGTGGACGCGACGCGGTTGGCGCGGGCGCGGTTGGCGCGGGCGCGGTTGCGGCGCGGCGCGGTGTGGACGCGGCGGGCGCGGGCGGTTGAAACCGCGCCTGAAGGCGACTGCGGTCGCCACAAGACCTGCCTGCGCAGGTCCGCATCAGGATGATTTTGGACCCACGGAGGTGGGGGTTGTGGGCCGCCAGGCCCTTGAGGCGCGGTTTCAACCGCCAGCCGCGCCCGCCAGCCGCGCCCCAGGTACCTGCAAGTGAGGGCAATCGTGATGACTCCCACTGAGTTCGCTGACCTCTCCGCCGTGGCGCTGGCGGCCAGCATCGCGCGCGGCGACCTCTCGGCTGTCGCGGCGGTCGAGGCCAGCATTGCGCGCATCGAGGCGGTCAACCCCAGCCTGAACGCCGTCGTGGTCAAGCGCTACGATGCGGCGCGCGCCGAGGCCCGCGCGGCGGATGAGCGGCAGGCGCGCGGCGAGCCGCTGGGGCCGCTGCACGGCGTGCCGATCACCGTCAAGGAATGCTTCGACGTGACCGGTACGCCCGCCACCTACGGCCTGCCCTCGCGCGCTCATACGCTGGCCACGGCGGATGATCGCTACATCGCGCGGCTGCGCGCGGCGGGCGCGATCATCGTCGGCAAGACCAATCTGTCGCAGTTGCTGCTCTACATCGAGAGCGATAACCCGCTCTATGGTCGCACGAACAATCCCTGGAATCTGGCGCGCACGCCCGGCGGCAGCAGCGGCGGCCAGGCGGCGATCATCGCGGCGGGCGGCTCACCGCTGGGGCTGGCCACCGACATCGGCGGCAGCATCCGCCTGCCTGCGGCCTTCTGCGGCGTCGTGGGGATGAAGCCAACGGCGGGGCGCGTCCCTGATCTGGTCAGCTTCGGCATGCCGCTGGGGCAGCGCGCCATCGTCAGCCAGGTCGGCCCACTGGCGCGCACGGTAGACGACGTGGCGCTGGCGCTGGAGATCATCAACGGTGGACGTGCGCCGCAGGTCGAGCCGCCAATGCCGCTGGGCGACCCGGCGACGGTGGATGTCGCGCAACTGCGCGTGGCGTACTATACCGACGATGGCATCTTGCCGGTGGCGCAGAGTGTGCGCCGGGCGACGGTGGAGGCGGCGGGCCTGCTGGCGGCGCGCGGCGCGCAGGTGACGGAGTGGCGCCCGCCAGCGATGGAGCAGGCCAGCGACATCTTCTTCGGCGTGCTCAGCGCGGATGGCGGCGCAGGGGCGAAGGCGTTCCTGGGGCGCGACCCTCGCGACCCACGCATCGGCCAGCTCGTGACGCTGGCGAGCGCGTCGCGCGGCATGCTGGCGGTCGCTGGCGGCGCGCTGCGGCTGCTCGGCCAGCCCAGCCGGGCTGCCATCGCCCACAACTTTGGCCACCACGATACGCTGCACTACTGGCGGCTGGTGGAGGCGCAGATGGCCTACCAGCGGCGCTTTGCTCAGGCGCTCGACGACGACCCCGGCGGCCCGTTCGACCTCATCATCTGCCCCGCCGCCGCGCTGCCCGCGTTCCGCCACGGCGAGAGCCGCGATCTGGTGACGGCGGGCGCCTATGCCACGCTCTACAACGTGCTGGGCTATCCCGCCGGGGTGGTTCCCGTCGCGACGGTGCGCCCCGGCGAGGAGCAGCCGCGCAAGCCAGGGCGCGACGCCGCGCAGCGCGCCGCCAGCCGCGCCGAGGTGGGCAGCGCGGGGCTGCCACTGGCCGCGCAGGTGGTCGCGCGTCCCTGGCGCGAGCACGTCGCCCTCGCCGCGATGCGCGCCATCGAGGAGGCGGTGACGGCTGGCGGGGGTTTGCCGAGGCCGAGCGCGGTGTAGCGGCTGGCAGCGGCGGTTGGGTGTCGGCGGGCGGGCGGACGTCGGCGGGCGGACGTCGGCGGGCCGAGACGTCGGCGGGCGGACGTCGGCGGGCGGTTGAAACCGCGCCTCAAGGCGACTGCGGTCGCCACAAGACCTGCCTGCGCAGGTCCACGGAGGATGTGAGGATTTGGGTCCGCGCAGGCGGACCTTGTGGGCCGTGAGGCCCCGCAGGCGCGAATTTATTCGCCAGCCGCTCCACCGCCAGCCGACCGCTTGCCAAAGCGAGCGCGCGCTGCCATACTGCAATAGCGCTGGGGCCGCAGTCGGCGCGGGCGTGGGCGAAGGAGGCGTGGCATGGCGAGCGGGCAGGGCGCGCAGCGGGGCGCCCGGATTGGCGAGCGCGACAAGGCGATTCAGGAGTACTACGCCGACCTGAACCGGCTGGCGGTCGAGCAGCGTGTGGAGCATGAGGGCGGGCTGCGCTCGGCGTTCGAGAATCTGCTCAGACACTATGCGCGGCAACTGGATTGGACGCTGATCGGCGAGCTGACGCTGGCGAATGGCGAGCGCCCCGATGGCGCGCTGCGCGACAATTCGCTGTTCTAGCGCGGCTATTGGGAGGCGAAGGATACCCACGACGACCTCGACGCCGAGATCGCAAGAAGATCGCGCGGGGCTACCCGACCAGCAACATCATCTTCGAGGATACGCGCCGCGCCGTGCTCTACCAGAATGGCCGCCGCGCCATTCGAGGCCGACCTGCGAGCCGCGCGCAACTGGCGGACCTGCTGACGCTGTTCTTCGGCTACCGGAGCCGGAGATCGAGGGCTTCGAGCGGGCGGTGCAGGCGTTCAGGGAGCGCATCCCCGAGCTGGCGGATGGGCTGAAGCAGTTGATCGAGCGCGAGCGGCAGGCGAGCGCGGCGTTCCGCGCGGCCTTCGCCGGCTTCTTCGCGCTCTGCCGCAGTCGCTGGACCCCAACATCAGCGAGGCGGCGGTCGATGAGATGCTGGTGCAGCACCTGCTGACCGAGCGGCTGATTCCGCACGATCTTCGACAATCCGGACTTCACGCGCCGCAACGTGATCGCCGCCGAGATCGAGAAGGTGATCGACGCGCTGACGAGCCGCAGCTTCAACCGCGACGAGTTCCTGCAGATCGCTGGACCGCTTCTACGCGCGCCATCGAGGAGGCCGCGCGCACGCGCTGGACGGATCTGGGCCGAGAAGCAGCATTCCTGAACATGGTCTACGAGCGTTCTTCCAGGGCTACTCGGTGAAGCGGCCGACACGCACGGCATCGTCTACACGCCGCAGGAGATCGTCGATTTCATGTGCGCCAGCGTGGAGGAGGTGCTGCAAGCGCGAGTTCGGCAAGCCGGCGCTGGGCGACCCGGGCGTGAAGATCCTCGACCCCTGCACCGGCACCGGCAACTTCATCGTCAACCTGATGCGGCGCATCCCCGAGCGCGACGCTGCGCGCAGAAGTATCGCGAGGACCTGTTCTGCCAACGAGATCATGCTGCTGCCGTACTACATCGCGGCGCTGAATATCGAGCACGCCTACTACGAGCTGACGGGCGAGTATCGAGCCGTTCGAGGGGCTGTGCTTCGTGGACACGCTGGATACTGGCGCAGAGTGGCGCAGCAGAAGCGACGTTCGCTTCATGACGCGAGAGCGAACACCGAGCGCGTGGAGCGCGAGAAGGCGGCGCAGATCACGGTCATCATCGGCAACCCGCCCTACAACGTGGGCCAGGACAACGAGAACGACAACAACAAGAACCGCCAGTATACAGGTGATCGATAGGCGCATCCGCGAGACCTATGCGAAGGATTCGCAGGCAACGCTCAAGAACAAGCTCTCTGACGCCTATGTGAAGTTCTTCCGCTGGGCGACAGATCGCTTGCAGGGACGCGATGGCATCGTTTGCTTCGTCACCAACAACTCCTTCGTGGATCAGATCGCCTTCGATGGCATGCGCAAGCATCTGCTGCAGGACTTCACCGCGATCTACCATCTCGATCTGCATGGCAAGTGCGCCAGAATCCCAAGCTCTCCGGCACGACGCACAATGTCTTCGGCATCCAGGTCGGCGTCGGCATCACCATCGCCGTTCGCGCACAACGCGAGCAGCGAGACACATGGGCTGCATTACTATCGCGTGCCAGAGGATTGGCGCAGAGAGCAGAAGCTGGCGTTACTTGCCAGAGGCAAAGAGCATAGCTGGTATCGAATGGCAGGAGCTTGCAGCCTGATGAGCGGCATACCTGGCTGACCGAAGGGTATGCGCCCAGAGTTTGCAGACTTTCTTGCCCATTGGAACAAACGAGGCAAGCTGCAGTCCAATGGCGCATGAGTGCTGAGACCATCTTCAAGACTTATTCGCTTAGGCGTCGCAACGAATCGAGATAGTGTGGTCTATGACTTCGACCAGACGAAGACTGGCAGCAAACGTTCGAGCAGTTTATTGAAGACTACAACGCCGAGGTTGATCGCGTGGGTGCGAGCAGGCCGACCACAAGGATATAGATGGCTTTGTGACCTATGACGACGAGATCAAGTGGAGCCGACGATCTAAAGCGAGATCTTACGCGAGAACAGCTATGCGCAATTTCGATATCAGCACGTATCCGGCAATGCTCTGTATCGCCCATTCTACACGCAAGTGGCTATACTTCGATCCAGTCCTGAACGATCGGTCAGGCATATCTTGCAGTCGGATCTTTCCCACGCCCGCTACCGAGGCGGAGAACACTGTGATCTGTGTTAGCGACCATGGTCATCGCGCAGCCATTTAGTGTGCTGATTACGAGCCACATTCCCGATCTTGCACTTGCTCGCATCGAGACGGCTTCCAGTGCTTCCCGCTGTACACCTACGACGAGGATGGGAGCGAACCGGCGCGAGAACATCACCGACTGGGCGCTGGCGCGGTTCCGCGCGGCGTACGGCGCGGAGGTCACGCAAGCGCGACATCTTCCACTACGTCTACGGCCTGCTGCACCATCCCGCAGTACCGCGAGCGCTACGCCGAGAACCTGAAGCGCGAGCTGCCGCGCATCCCGCTGGTGCCGGACGCGCGCGGCAGTACGAGGCGCTGCGCCGAGGCGGGCAGCGCGCTGGCGGAGCTGCACCTGGGCTACGAGACGGCGCAGGAGTATCCGCTGCGCTGGGTGGAGACGCCGGGCGGCGCCGATGGACTGGCGCGTGCGTGAAGAAGATGAGGCTGTCGCCGAGCAAGACGACGCCGTGATCGTCAACGAGTGCGCTGACGCTGGAGGGCATCCCGCCGGAGGCTTCGACGTATCGCCTGGGCAATCGCTCGGCGCTGGAGTGGGTGATCGACCAGTATCAGGTCAGCACGGACGCGCGCAGCGGCATCGACGAGCGACCCGAACCGCGCCGGACGAGCCGCAGTACATCGTGCGGCTGGTGGGGCGCGTGGTGACGGTGAGCGTGGAGACGGTGGGCCTCGTCAACGCGCTGGCGGCGGAGGTCGCGCTGCCAGCGGCGGTCGCCGTCGCCGCAGAGTAGGCTGGGCGCGGCGGGCGAAGGGCGGCGCGGGCGAGGCGACGGGCGGGCGGGCGGCGGGCGGGCGGAAGGCGCGGGCGGTTGAAACCGCGCCTCAAGGCGGCTGTGGCCGCCACAAGACCCACCTCCGTGGGTCCAGGAGCAGTCGTCTGTGGACCCGCGCAGGCGGGTCTTGTGGGCCGCCAGGCCCCTCAGGCGCGGTTTTAACCGCCAGCCGCCAGCTCCGAACACAAACTATGCAAAAAGGTTGACTTCCTTCGCTTCCTCTGGCATACTTGCCAAGCAGTCTACCTGAGAGAAGACTGAAGCGTGTTCGGAGCAGGGGGACCGCTTCACAGCATCGGCGCATCGCCATCCCTCGACACGCAAATCTCACAGACGTGACAGTTGTCAGGCAGTCGTCGTCAGACAGTCGTCTGATGAAGGAGATTCCATGCGCAAAGCTGCTCTATTTGTCGCCATCTCTTGCGCACTGGCTATGGTCATTGCGGGCGCCTTCGCGGTTGGCACAGCCGCCGCCGCACGCTCCAATGTGGGCGCATCCGCCAGGACAATCACGGTCTACCGTGGCACACCGCGGGTCAAGAGCCACGGTACCGCGACCAGCACCAACTGGTCAGGCTATGCTGCCACTGGCGCGAACGGCGCCTTTACCGATGTCAAAGGGAGCTGGGTCGAGCCAACAGCTACCTGCAGCGCGCGGGCAACCGCGTACTCCTCGTTCTGGGTCGGCCTCGACGGCTACAACTCCAATAGCGTCGAGCAGCTCGGAACCGATTCAGATTGCTCGCGCGGGCGGGCGACCTACTACGGCTGGATAGAGATGTTCCCCAACCCCTCGATTGAACTCTCTACCTCGACCTATAAGGTTGCGCCAGGGGATACGCTGACCGCCGAAGTCAAATACAATGGCAACAGCACGTACACCCTTTCGATGTCCTCATCGCGCGGCTGGAACTACTCGACCACCCAGAGCGGCAACTTCACCAATTCTTCCGCCGAGTGGATCGCCGAAGCGCCATCCTCCTGCTCGGCCACCTGCTCAGTGCTCCCGCTGGCGAACTTTGGCACGATGAGCTTCTCCAATAGCACCGCCAATGGCGCGACCATCGGCAGCTTTGGGAGCTCGGTGTGGCAAGAGATCACGATGGACACGAGCGGCGGCGTCGTCAAGGCCCAGCCCACCGCGCTCAACGGCAGCGGCAACGGCTTCAGCGATACCTGGCATCACAAGTAGTCGCTTAGTGTGACTGCTCGGCGCACGCATGCTCCTGCGTGCGCCGAGCAGCGCCGACACTGGAGGGCGCGATGCGTCATCACGCCCTCCAGCCGCCGATGATCCGCCTACTGCCCGGGAAACGGCAGCCGCAGTTGGCGCGCGACATACGACGGCGAGACCACCCCCAGCGGAATCAGCTTCGCGAACGCCTCGGCCCGCACCGCGAAATCCTCAGGCTCCTCAAAGCCGCCAAAGCTCACCGTGAAGCGGTCGTCGAGCCAGCGCCGCACCTTGCGCGTCAGGTAGGCCGCTACCAGCGTCACCACCGGCGCCACCGCGCGACGATAGACCACGTTCTCCTGCGATTGCCCCACGCTGCGATTGCTGTCGCCCGTGAAGCCTAGCTCATCCATCGTCAGGCCAAACGCCGCCACCGTCACATTCAGCAGGAAGCGATCAAACTCCACCAGCGGATCATCGCCCGCCAGCGCCTGCCAGGTCGCCCCTGGTGGCAGCGCACGCGCCCGCACGCGCATGCGGTCGGCCCCGGCCAGCAGCCCATTGAAGGCGCGCTCGAAGGTTTCGAGTTGTTCGGGCGTCCACGCCAGCCCCTCCGGCGGCTGAATCAGCCCCAGCGGCGTCGCGCCATCGGTGAAGCGCGCCAGATCGAAGCTCTGCTTGCGCAGCGCCTGATTCACCCGCAGGATGATGCGCTCAACCCGCGAGATGCCATAGGGACTCTCTGTGCGCGCCGTCTCGCGGATGTAGTCCATCTCGTCGCGGCTATACCAGCCAGCGGGCGCGCCGTAGAGGAACTGCTGATAGGCGGCGACAGGCGGCAACGGCGGTCGGCCCGCGCCGTCGAGCAGCGGCTTGATCGTGTCGCCCGCCACCAGCTCCAGCGCATAGAGGTCGCCGCCACGGGTGCGCCGCGTGTAGATCGCCACGGCGTCGATCTCCAGCAGGTCGCGCACGAACGCCACCAGCCACGCGCGCAGGTCTTGCGTCTGATCGGGACTCTCCAGAAAGGCTTCGATCCGCCGTGTCGCCTCGCGCCAGCGCGGCGAGTCTGGCCGCTCGTTCTCCGCCAGCAGTTCGGCGCGGGGCAGCGCGCGTAGCTCCAGCCGCCCCAGCACATCGAAGTAGACCCGCTCGCAGAGCTGCGCCCCGTCATAGAGCGCCGCCAGACTGCGCAGTTGCGCGAAGCTCGTCTGCTCGGTCGCGCGCGGATACTGCGTGATGTTGTAGCCCACCGGGAAGGCCCACTGTCGCGGCGCGCCGCCCGGCCCACCCAGCCCCGGCGTCGGACGAATCGGCTCACCCGGCGAGAAAGGTTCGCTCGCCAGCCTCGCGCCCGCCGTGGGCTGCGCGGCCAGCGCGCGTGGCGCGCCTGCCGCCGTTCGCCGCGCCCGTCCATCGCGGCGCCGCCCTGCCGCCGCGCCCTGCGGCGCCTCGTCTCGCGCCTCGCTCATGTGTCCACCACCCCTCGCTGCGCGCCGCGCCCCGCGACGCCTCTGAGGCAGTGTAGAGCCACACCCGGCCCGCCCGCTACGGACGCTCCCCGACCGCGCCAGTCAACACGGCGCTTTCGCGGACACGAGTTGGAGGTATTGCAGGGCTTGTGAATGGTCGCCGCCGGGACGCGGGCGGGTGGCGCGGGCGGGTGGCGCAGGCGGGTGGCGCAGGCGGGTGGCGCAGGCGGGTGGCGCAGGCGGGTGGCGCAGGCGGGTGAACCCGCAGCTAAGGGCCTGCGGGCCGCGAAGCCCCACCTGCGTGGGGCTAGGAGACGGCTATGCGCGCGGAACTGCCAGCCCTGGGTGGCGCTGGCCCATTATGGCCAGGTGGGCGCGCATATCTATCGTACTGTGATAGACTGGACGTGTAGAGCAGACAGCGTCCCCTCCACCCATCGTTGGCATGCGTCGAGTGCGCGGCGCCATTAACCCGCGAGCGCAGCCGAACGTACACCTTGCAACCAACGACGCGCCAGAGCGCGACCAGCGCGACCAGACTAAAGCGAGGGCAGATACCATGCGCGAGCCAGCGTTCCACGAGTATGATCCGCGTAGCCCACAGCCAGCGCCACAGTGGCCCACCGCGCCGGTCACGTCCACTGAGCCGCTGCCCGCGCATCTGGCGCCAGCCATCGCCCCGGCAGCCGTCGCCGAGCGCCCGACGGTCGCGGCGCGCTCGCGGCGCCGACGTTCGCTGATCGGTGATGTCTCGGCGGGACTCTTCCTCGGCGATTTCGCCGTCGATCTCGGCCTGCCCGGCGCCGTCACCCAGATCGCCATCAGCTTCGTCCCGCTGATTGGGTCTACCTGCGCGGTACGCGATCTCGTCGCCGACCTGCGCCGCCACGACCACCTCGGCGCGGCGCTCAACTTCCTGGCGCTCGCGCCGATCCTGGGCGGCTTCTCCAAGACCTTTGAGGTCATCCGCAGCACGGCGCATGTCGGCCACGCCGTCCATGTCTCCCATCACCAGGCGCAGCGCGCGAACGAGCAAGCGCAAGCGCGGGAGAACGACGACCAGCAGCAGCCCACGCAGCAGCGGCGACACAGATAGTGGCGGGCGGCGGGCGGCGGGCGGTTAAAACCGCGCCTCAAGGCGACTGCGGTCGCCACAAGACCCACCTCCGTGGGTCCAGGAGAGTCGTCTGTGGACCCACGGAGGTGGGTCTCGTGGGCCGCCAGGCCCTTCAGGCGCGGTTTTAACCGCCCGCCGCCGCTGCCGCCGCCGCCTGCCGCCGCCGCCCGCCGCTGCTGCCCGCCGCCCGCCGCTGCCCGCCGCTGCTGCCTGCCGCCCGCCGCTGCCCGCCGCTGCTGCCTGCCGCCTGCCGCCCACGTCACGCCCTAGAAAAGCGAGAGTTGCTGCGGCGGCGGGCTATCGTCGCGCTCGTCCTGTTTTGGCGCGCCCAGCTTGCCCTCGCCTGCCAGCCGTCGCGCCTCGGCCAGCGCCGCCGGGATGGCGCGGCGGAAGTCTTCCTCCACCGTCTGGCGCAGGCTGCTCTGGTGCAGCGCCGCCGCTGGATGGTACATCGCCACGACGATGCGCCCATCGATCTTCTTCGCCTGCCCGTGGATGGCGCTGATGCGCGCGTTGGGGAAGAACCGCGCCATCGAGAAGCGTCCCAGCGTGACGATCACCGTGGGGTTGATCGCGGCGATCTGGCGGCTCAGATACTCGCCACAGGCGGCGATCTCCTCTGGCAGCGGGTCGCGGTTCTCTGGCGGGCGATGTTTGACCACATTGGTGATGAACGCGGTCGAGCGATCCAGCCCGACACTCGCCAGCAACTCGTTGAGGAACTGGCCCGCTGGCCCGACAAATGGCCTGCCCTGGCGGTCTTCGTGGAATCCCGGCCCCTCGCCAATGAACATCACCTCGGCCTCGGCGCTGCCTTCACCCGGCACACCATTCTTCGTCCCCTTGCACAGATCACACTTCGTGCAGACCCGCACCTCAGCCGCGATTGCCTCCAGAACCTCCTGCGCCGTCATCGTCCGCCCTCCTGCGCTCGTCTCTGCATCATGGATGTCGCGCCTCACTCGTCATGCGCCATACGCAGGCCAACAACGCCTGCGCATCCCTCGCGCCCCTCCATGATAGCCCAAGATGGCAAAAAGATGCGGCGGGCGAAAGGAGATTGACACTCCCTCGCCCACCGCATGCGGCTCCGCTAGCCGCCGGGATGGCTGCTGCGGCTAGCGCTGCGGGTCGCGCCCGTAGTTGTCGCGACCACCCTGGCTGCCCTGTGGGCCACGCGCCCCCTGCGGACGCCCGCCGCCCATGCTGCCGCCACTACTGGGGCGCCCGCCACGATCACCGTATGAGCCGCCACCGTAGCGGCTGCCGCCACGGTCGCCACCCATACGCGGTCGGCTGGGGCCACGCTGCGCGCGCTCGGCCTCCAGCTCCTCCTGCGAGGGCATCTCGCCGCTGAGGGCCGCCTTGCGCGAGAGGTTGACGCGCCCCTGCGGGTCCACTTCGATCACCATCACGGTGATCTCATCACCCACCTGCACCACCTCCTCAGGCCGACTCACAAAATAATCGGCCAGATTCGGCGTGCGGACGAGGCCTTCTTTGCCCGGCAGAATCTCTACGAAGGCGCCAAAGTCCACCAGTCGGCGCACGACGCCCGTGTAGATTTTGCCCAGCTCGACCTCTTCGGTCAGCGCGCGGATGGCGCTCACGGCGCGCTCCATGCCCTCACCGCTCACCGAGGAGATGTGAATGGCGCCGTCTTCCTCGATGTCGATCTTCACGCCCGTCTCATCCTGGATGCGCCGCACGGTCTTGCCGCCTGGGCCAATGACCGTGCCGATCTTCTCCGGGTTGATCTTCAGCGTCTGGATGCGCGGCGCGTAGGGCGAGAGTTCCTCGCGCGGCTCTGGCAGCGCCTGGAGCATCTTGTCCATGATGAACATGCGGCCCTCGTGCGCCTGGTTCAGCGCCTGCGAGAGCACCTCATGCGTCAGGCCCTTCACCTTGATGTCCATCTGCAGCGCGGTAATGCCGTCCGCTGTGCCAGCTACCTTGAAGTCCATGTCGCCCATGGCGTCTTCGAGGCCCTGAATGTCGGTCAGCACCTGATACTTGCCGCCCACCGAATCGCCGCTCTCGGTGATGAGGCCCATCGCCACACCAGCCACGGGCGCCGCGATTGGCACGCCTGCATCCATCAACGACAGCGTGCTGCCGCAGACCGACGCCATCGAGGTCGAGCCATTGGAGCTAAGAATCTCCGATACGATGCGGATGGTATAGGGGAAGATGTCCTTCTCAGGGATCACCGGCAGCAACGCCCGCTCGGCCAGCGCGCCGTGGCCGATCTCGCGGCGACCCGGCCCGCGCGATGAGCGTGTCTCGCCGACGCTGAAGGACGGGAAGTTGTACTGGTGCATGTAGCGCTTGCTCTCATCCGACTCCAGCCCATCGATCTGCTGGCTCTCGCCCGGCGAGCCGAGCGTCACCAGGCTCAGCGCCTGCGTCTGGCCGCGGGTAAACAGCGCGGAGCCATGTGTGCGTGGCAGCAGCCCCACCTCGCAGCTAATCGGGCGGATATCAGTCGGGCCACGACCGTCGGGACGCAGGCCCTTCTCCAGAATCTGCGTGCGAATGAACTTCTTCAGTTCGCTCTCATAGAGGCCGTTGATCTCTTTCAGCCGGTCGGGGTAGCGCGAGCCAAGCTCGACGACCAGCGCCGTCTGCACCTCGGCGAGCGCCGCATCGCGCTCCGCCTTGTTCGCCTTGTTCACGGCGGCGGAGAAGCGCGGCTGCGCGAAGTCGTGCACGACCTTGAGGAGTTCGGCGTCTTGCTGCGCCGGAGTAAACACGCGCTTGGGTTTGCCAGCCTTCTCGCGCAGATCGTTCTGCGCCTTGATGAGCAGTTGAATCGCCTCGTGGCCCTTGCGAATGGCCTCGATCATCGTGGCTTCGGGCAGCTCTTTCGCGCCCGCCTCGACCATCACCACCGCCTCAGCCGTGCCAGCGACCACCAGGTCGAGCAGACTGCTCTTGAGCTCAGTCTCGGTGGGATTGATGACGATCTGGTCATTGAGATAGCCCACGCGCACTGCGCCTACCGGCCCCTGAAACGGGATGTCGGAGAGCATCAGCGCGGCGGAAGCGGCGGTGATGCCGATCACATCGGAATCATTTTCGCGGTCAGCGGAAAGCACCGTCAACACCACATGCACGTCGTTGCGATAGCCCTTGGGAAAGAGTGGGCGGATCGGGCGATCCGTCAGGCGCGCGGCGAGAATCGAGTGCTCGCTGGGGCGTCCCTCGCGCTTGATGAAGCCGCCAGGGATTCTGCCGACCGCATACAGCCGCTCTTCGACATCTACGGTCAGCGGAAAGAAGTCAATACCTTCGCGGGGCACGGAGGAGCCGGTCGCTGTGCCAAGCACCACCGTGTCGCCATAGCGCACGAGCACCGCGCCGCCCGCCTGTTCGGCGACGCGCCCGGTCTCGATGCTGAACTCACGACCGGCGATGGTCGTCGTTGTTGTCTCTATCATGTGTACCTCCGAACGCCCCTGGTGTGCGGCGCCGCCGCATGGGGGAGCGTTCCTGCGTGTCAACTGCGCTGGCGCTTTACTCGTGGATGAACCAACTCCTGTGGGACATCCTCTGCGCCAGGCGTCTTGTCCGTCACCTGCCCTGCACGGCGCTGCGGCGCCCGTGATGGATGGCGGCGAACGGAGTGGAAGCGGAAATTTAGGAAGGGGTCGCGCGTTGGCGCGTTGAATCGCCTTGCGCCAGCGCGTCCATCCTGGCTGGCCTTGACTGGCCTGACTGGCCTGACTGGCCTGACTGGTCTGCTGGGCGCCGAGCTTGGCCCTGGTTGGCCCTGGCGCAGACCAGCGTGACGACGCCACGAGCGCCACGCCAGTTCGCGCCGTGCGCGCCGTTAGCGGCGCAGGCCCAGCTTCGCCAGCAGCGCACGATAGCGCTCTGGGTCCTTGCGATTCAGATACTTCAGCATGCGCCGCCGCTGCCCTACCATCTTCATGAGGCCACGGCGCGAGTGATAGTCATGCTTGTTGGCGCCCAGATGCGCCGTCAACTCCTGAATGCGCTTGGTGAGCAGCGCCACCTGCACCTCTGGCGAACCGGTGTCGCCATCATGTGTCTGGTGCGTGGTGATGATCTCCGTCTTGATCTCTTTTTCGAGAGCCATGCGGTGTGTTGTGGCGCCCCGCCTGCCTGGCCAGAAAGCGCGCTCATCACGTCCTCAGCGCCTTCGCGGTGGAGACGATGTGATGCAGTCGCGCGCGTCACGCGCCAGGGCAGGGCGCCATCCTCCTTTTGTGTTCGTGCGCGCCCTCAGCCTGTCTGGCGAGAAGGGCGCTCGCTTCATTCAACGAAACCTGTGGTCACTGCTGTGCGCAGGTCCATTCCGGCGTGTGCGGTGTCGGCATGCGCGAAGCGACCACAGGTGGAAACCCTGTGAAGGGTTGTACTGCAACAACCTTGGAAACGATGTCGGGTATGCTGGTGTGCGCTACGACCCTGTGGCGTGAGGGAGGCGCGCCAGTCAGCCCGCTGGACGTGATCTCCGTCCGTCTCGGAACGCCGGGCCTGCGCGTAGCTGCGCGTAGTGGAAGCGCCCGCGCTCAAATGGTATCGCGGGCGGCCCAGCGACGAACTGCCCACCCCTCTCATGGGTGGCGCATCGGATGTCAATCATCTGTTTCAGCAATCGTATAATAGCATAGCCTGCCGCCGCCCGCAACGCTGGCGGAAGACTTCAGCGGCGTAGAGTCAGGCAGAGAGTCGGGCGTCGAGCCGACGGGCGTCGAGCCGAGCGGAGGGGCGATGCGAGACGCAGAGGCGCCGGAGGAGGGAGTGGCGCAGGAGAGAGCGCGCGCACGCCAGCGCAAAGTGATTTCAGAACGGTGGCTGTGTCAGAGCGCGCTGAAAGGGTCGCGCGCTGCATCGAGCGCAGAGCGTGTAGCTCTCGGTGTGGGTGGGCAGGCGTGGCGAGGCGCCGAGCGCGAGCCGAGGCTGCGAGGGTTGCTCGCGCCGCTCGATGGTCAACGTCCGCACGTGATTACGGCAGTAGGAGCGCCCACAGCCCTCGCAGGCCACTGTCGCTGGCTGGCCGCAATCTTTCACATGACACAGCGCCCCATCCGGTTGCGCCGCCATCACAGACCTTCCTTTACCCCATCGGGCGCCTGACGCCCATCGCCAGGCAAGCGCCGACCTGCGGCGACAAACGCCACAAGACAAAAGGGCTGAAAGGCCAGGATGCGCGCATCCTGGCCTTTCAGAGCACATGGTTTCACGCGCTTGCGCGTGAAAGCCTGACGTCGGCTGGGCCGACTACCACTGACTACCACGCGAGTAGTCATCGCGACGGCCACCACCGTAGCCACCGCCCGACCCACCAGAGCGACCGCCGCCGCCGCCGCCGCCGTAGCCGCCACCAGAGCGACCACCGCCAGCAGGCCGCTCAGCGGCCTCGTCGAGGCGCAGGGCGCGGTTGCCAAGCATCGTGCCGTTGAGACCGGCGATTGCGCTACGCGCCTCATCTTCCGTCGACATCTCGACGAAACCAAAGCCCTTACTCTGACCAGTGTTGCGATCCGTGATGACACGAGCGTCAACCACGCTGCCGTAGGCGCTGAACAGCTGCTGCAGCTGCGCGTCGTCGGCGGAGTAGGGCAGATTCCCTACGTAAATGCGAGTGCCCACAAAGGCTCCTTCAAACACACAGTATGGGGCGCCGCATCCGGCGCGTCATACCTTCCGAACAGTAACAGTCAACCAGTGCGCCACTCGCCTCGTAACAGGGGAATCAGCGGGAACCGTCCATCACATCGTCATGATTCCGACAGGCTCCCTGCAAGAGGTGCGTACGAGATCAACTACGCACACACTATATCACATAACGCCGTCGAGCCGTCGCGCGCGTCGCCGCAAGATATTCCGGTCCGCATCCGCAGATTCACAGGAAGAATTGGGCGAAGATGTGGTACGCTAGGGAATATCGCTGTGCGGTCGGGTGAGCGGTGAGCGCAGATGGGCGTTTCACGTTGCGCCGGTGGACGGCAGCGCACGAAAGGAGAAGCGGGTACGGCGGAGCGTCGTAGTCTGACCGTCCGCCCGACCGCGCCAGTCAAGCGTGAGTCAAATTGTGATCCGAGAGGGCGACTCATTTGAGGTCGCGTTGAAGCGATTCGCCCGTAAAGTCCAGCAGGACGGCATCCTCTCTGAGGCGCGTCGTCGCCAGCGTTACGAGCCGCCCAGCATGCGCCGCAAGCGCCAGGCAGAGGCGCGCGCTCGTAAAGCGCGCAAGCGCCAGGCAAAAATGGCGGCGCGCGGCTACTAGCCAGCGCCCGCCAGCGCCAGACGCTACCGCCCAGCGACACTCCTGGGCGCCGCGACGGCTCTCCCCGACCCGCAGCGCCGCGCCCAGCGGCATATCAGCAGGAACGAGACAGTAGCGTCTCAGTTCCTGCTTCTTCGTGTCTCCCACGCTGTCTCGCGCGCTCACCCACGCCGCCAGGCCATGTCCATACTCTCAGGGCGGCCTACGACGCCTTCCAGCGCCAGCGGCGCCCGCTCCACTGGCGCGGCGTCGTCTTTGGCGGGTGGCTGCTCGCGATGGACACGCCCTTCGCGCTCCAGCTTCAGCAGGCCCGCCAGCGTCGAATACATCGCCACCGGCCAGAGGTCCGGCGCGACATCGGTGTAGATGCGCGCCACCAGCTCGGCGACGCGATACGCCTGCGCGCCGTCGCCGAGCGCCGCGATGAGTTGCTGTTCGCGCTGCTCGCGATGTGCGATGTAGCCCTCCAGCAGCGCCCGCGCATCCGCTCGCGCTGGCCAATGCCCCGGCGCGAGCAGCCGCAGCTCCGCTGGCGCGAGCGCGAGCAGCCGCCGCAGCGAGGCCAGATACGCGCTCAGGTCGCCCTCCGGCGGCGCGATCACCACCGTCCCGGCGCCCGCCACCAGATCGCCCGCGAAGATCGTTCCGTCGCCTTCCAGCAGGTAGCAGAGGTGATCGTAGCGATGCCCCGGCGTGTAGAGCGCCCGCAGCCAACGGTCGCCCAGGCTGATCCGCGCGCCATCGGCCAGCGTCGCATCGGCGGCTGGCGTTCCCTCGCGACTCCATGCCCACACGGGCGCGCCGGTCAACGCGCGCAGCCGCGCCGCGCCCTCCACATGGTCAGGATGCCCATGGGTGGCGAGCAGCGCCCGCGCGCCACCCAGCGCCCGCGCGGCCTGGGCCACCGCCGCGAGATGCGACTCAATCGCTGGCCCAGGGTCGATCACCACACAGCCGTCAGCGCCCGCGACGAGATAGGTATTCGTCCCTGGCCCGGTCATCGGCGATGGATTTGGCGCCAGAATGACCGACACGCCATCGGGTAGCGATGCCATCGCGCGCTCCCTTCACCGCTTCGCCATTCCTTCGCGCGCCGCTTTCGCGCGCCGCCATGCTGGCCTGCGCCACGCTGGCTTGCCTCAGTATCACGACGCGACCGCGCCTATGTCAATGCAGCTCCCGGATGCGGCCAGAGTCTGTGAATGATCGCCGAGCTGGCGGCTGAAAGCCGCGCCTAGGGTCGGTCTGCAGACCGACGCGAAGCCCGCCTGACGCGGGCTGGGACGCCGTGCTCCAGGCCGCGCAGGCGGGCTTTGTGCCGCAGGCCTCTAGCTGCGGGTTCACCCACCGAGGATCATTCACAGGCCCTGAACCACGGCCAGCCCACGCTTGACAAGAGGGCAATTACGCACTACGCTTGCGCCAGCGGATTTGTGAACAGCGTTCTTGTCAGCGGAACGACACAACCCGCGCCTCAGGCATGTGGGAAGGTGGGCCAGAGCGTCTATGTCAGCCAGATCAGTCAAGTCGCCTGCGCCGCAGGTGGGCGCCCGTTCGAGCTATCTACCGCAATATCGCGCCGAGACGTTGGCCACGCATGGGATGGTGGCTGCGCCACATGCGCTCGCCGCGCAGGCTGGCCTCGACCTGCTGAAGGCTGGCGGCAATGCGGTAGATGCCGCGATTGCCGCCAACGCGATGCTCCAGGTCGTCTATCCATTCCTCTGCGGGCTTGGGGGCGACCTCTTCGCGCTCGTGTGGGACGCCCCTTCGCGCACGCTGATTGGGCTGAACGCCAGCGGGCGCGCGCCACGCGCAGCGACCATCGAGCGCTACCACGCGCTCGGCTATGCGACGATGCCCTACCACGGCATCCACTCGATCACTGTGCCTGGCTGTGTCAGCGGCTGGGGCATGCTCGCCGAGCGCTTTGGTCGGCTGGGGCTGGCCCGCGCGCTGCAACCAGCGATAGGCTACGCGCGCGATGGCTTCCCCGTGGGGCCGGGTCTCAGCCAGGCGCTCGCCCGCATGGATCAGCTCGCCTTCACGCATCGCTCCTTCCGTGACAACTATCTGCCAGGCGGGCGCATTCCCGCCGCTGGCTCGCTCACCACTGCGCCCGCGCTCGCCGAATCGCTCGGCGCCGTCGCCGCAGGTGGCCCAGACGCCTTCTACCACGGGCCGCTAGCGCAGCGCATCGCCGCATTCTTCGCACGCGAGGGCGGCCTGGTGACCGAGGAAGACCTCGCCGCGCATCTGGCAGAGTGGGTCGCGCCGCTCTCCGTGCCGTTCGGGGGTCTGGAGGTCTGCGAGCTGCCCCCCAACACCCAGGGCGTGACCGCGCTCCAGATGCTCGGCATGACCGCAGGGCTGACGCTGGGCGATGACCCACTCAGCGCGCGCACCGTTCACCTGGAGGTCGAGGCGAAAAAGCTGGCCTTCGCAGACCGCGCGGCGCATGTCACCGACATCGAGCGGATGCGTCTGCGCCCGGAGACGCTCATTGCCACAGACTACCTCGCCGAGCGACGCGCGCTGATCTCCGTCGAGCGCGCCCGCGCCACCACGGCGACGGCTGGCTATGCTGGCGACACGATCTATCTCTGCGCCGCCGATGGCGATGGCTCCGCAATCTCGCTGATCCAGAGCAACTATTCGGGCTTTGGCAGCGGCCTCGTCGTGGATGGCACGGGCATCTCGCTGCAGAATCGTGGCGCGTATTTCTCGCTCGAACCCACCGCCGCCAATGCGCTGGAGCCGGGCAAGCGCACGCTGCACACGCTGATTCCGTCGATGGCGCTGCGCGATGGGCGCCCCGTCGTGGTGTTTGGCGCGATGGGAGGCGATGGCCAGCCGCAGACCCATCTGCAAGTCTATACGAATCTGCTGCGCTACGGCATGAATATCCAGGCGGCCATCGAGTCGCCGCGTTGGGTGCACGGCGCCGATGAAGCCGGGCAGCCCGAGACGCTCCATGTGGAGCGGCTTTTCCCTGATGCGACTGTGGCCGCGCTGCAAGCGATGGGGCATGATGTGGCGCTGGCTGCGCCGCTCGACTCGGCGATGGGGCATGCCAATGGCATCGTGATCGATGAGGATACGGGCGTGCTGCGCGGTGGCTCAGATCCGCGCGCAGAGGGCGCCGCTGTCGGCTGGTAGCCACGTCGGGCGGACGCCAATCGGCGCAATCGGCTCCGACAACAGCCACACGACTTGACGAGTCTACGGTTGAGTCGTTATGATTGCACACAAGCATCGCTCTCTGGAACAGCGTTCCATTTTTGCTAGCGCATTTTGTTTCATTGTAGTCGCCCCTGATGTAGAGGTGATCGCCATGCCGCAGACGCAGTCTCCCGCTACTCCGCTCTCGCCAGACGTGCGCGGCCTATCCGACGGCGATGTCAGCCAGGACGAGCGTGACACCCTGCGCGGGGTAGATCGGGCGCTCAGTGTGCTGCTCGCCTTCTCGCGCGAGACGCCAACACTGGGTGTTACCGACCTGAGCGAGCGGCTGGGGCTGACCAAGAGCACGATTCACCGCATCCTGCGCTCATTGGTGGCGCACGGCATGGTGACGCAAGACCGGGAAACGCGGGCCTATTCACTGGGGTTTCGCGTGCTGGCGCTGGCGGCTGGTGTCTCTGGCGAGGCCAACCTGCGGCAGATCTGCCTGCCACACATGCAGTGGCTGCGCGCGGCGACCGATGAGACGATTGGGCTGCATGTCGTCGCAGGCGATGTTCGCATGTGTCTGGAGGAACTGGAGAGTCCGCAACCGCTGCGCATGGCCGCTGGTGTCGGGCGCTGCTTCCCGCTGGACGCGGGCGCGTCGAGCAAGGCGCTGCTGGTGGAGGGGCCAGTGAATGCGGACCTCTGGCGCCGTGTGACGGGGCGCATGAGCGCCGAACGCCGCGCCCATCTCGAAGCGGACCTGGCGCGCTTGCGCACGGCGGGGTATATCGTCACACGCGGTGAGACCGTCGTCGGCTCAGCCTCCATCGCAGCACCGATCCGCGTGGGCGCGAGCAATGAGGTCATCGCCGCGCTCAGCATCGCTGGCCCCGCTTCGCGCTTTGCCGACCTGGACGTCGGACGCTATAGCCCATTGCTGCTCGACGCCGTGAGCCGCATCGCGCACGACCTCAGCGCGCTCTATGGCGAGACCCTACCCACCAGCGCGCGTGAGACTGGTCGCGCGTAATCTCCCGGCGATGCAGTCAGCCCATCGCCGGGATTCCAGGGCCGACCGCCTGTGAAATTATTGATCGTTTGTCCTCGTATGGACGTTTGTGGCCACCGATTGTCTCGCTGGCGCACGAACGCGGAGCACATGCCTGACCTTCTATCAGCATTGAGAGGGAAGCCATGTCACAGCAACACGCGCGCCCGGTATTCTCCCTGTTGCGGTCATCTGGCGTCGCAGCGCCACGCGCCAGCGCGCCGTTCTGGCGCAAGCCGCTGTTCACACTCATCAGCGCAAGCATGTTGGCGCTCTCGCTGGCCGCATGCGGCGGCGGGGCGGCGAGTACGGGTGGTGGCGTCAAGACAGGCGGCACACTGAATGTCGCCATCGACTCGGATGTCGTCACGCTGGACCCGCTGAAGTCAACCGCGCTGGTTGATCGACAGGTCATGCTGAATATGTATGACACGCTGGTGCGTGTGGATGTACAGAACAAGATTCAGCCTGATCTGGCGACCTCGTGGACGTATCCCACACCGACGCAGCTCGTCTTCACACTGCGCTCCGATGTCAAGTTCGAGGACGGCACGCCATTCAACGCGGACGCCGTGGTGACCAACATCAATCGTATCCTGAACGACCACACCTCGCCGCGCTATAGCGAAATCTCGACGGTCACTTCGGTGCAGGCGATTGACGCGACGCATGTGCAGTTCAACCTGAGCCAGCCATTTAGCCCGCTGCTCGCCGCGTTGACTGACCGCGCCGGCATGATGCTCTCGCCACAAGCCATCTCGTCGGGCACAGACCTGGTGAGCGCGCCCACGAACGCGGGCAGTGGTCCGTTCGAGTTCGTCGAGTGGATCAAAGGCGATCACCTGACCTTGCAGCGCAACCCCAACTACTGGGGCAAGGCGACCAGTGGCGCCTCACTGCCCTATCTGAGCAAGGTCGTCTACCACCCCATCACGAATGAAAGCGTGATGTACACGAATCTGGAGACAGGCTCGATCCAGGTAGCGGAGGACATGGCCCCAACCGACATCGCTTCGGCGAAGGCGAATCCTCAGTTGATCTACAAACAGCTTCCGGGGCTGAGCTTCTACGGCATCGAGTTGAACACCCAGGCGGCGCCATTCAACAACGTCCATGCGCGACGTGCTGTGGAATGGGGCGTCAATCGCCAGGAAATTGTCACCAGCGCGCTGCAAGGTCAGGGCGTGGTATCGCAGGGGCCAATCTCGCCATCGAGCTGGGCCTATAGCAGCAGCATTGCGCCCTACAGCTACAACACGGCGAACGCCAAGTCGGAGCTGCAGCAGGCGGGGATGTCGTCGCTGACCTTCACCATGCTGATTGCCAGCGGCTCACCTGCCACGACTCAGCAGGCGCAGTTCCTTCAGTCGGAGCTTCAGCCCGCTGGTATCACGATGAACATCAAGCAGGAGACGTTCTCCTCGCTGCTCTCCGATTCAGCGGCGCACAACTATCAGGCGGCGCTGCTTGGCTGGAGTGGTCGTCCCGACCCCGACGGCAACATGTATTCATGGTTCCACACGGGCGGCGGCTTCAACGATATGCAGTACTCCAACCCGCAGGTTGATACGCTGCTCGAAGCGGCGCGCGCGTCGAGCGATCAGTCGCAGCGCGCGACCGACTACCAGCAGGCCGAGACACAGATGTTGCAGGACGCGCCCTACGTTTTCCTGTATCATGGTGTCGCGATTCAGGCGACGACGAAGACTGTACAGGGCTACACGATACTGCCAACCAGTATCATGGAGTTTGCGCAGGTTTCGCTCGGCTCATGATCGGCGTCCGCGCCATGCGCAGCGTCCACCGGGCACGATGGATGTCTGCGCGTGACGCTGCGTGCTACCTCGCGCGATCCACTGGCTCAACCCAGACTCAAGACGTATCCGCCGCACCCGCCTGGCAGGGCCGAGAGGAGGAACGAGTTCGATGGTGACCTATCTGTTGCGCCGCCTGCTGCTCATGATTCCGGTGGCGCTGCTGGTCAGCTTCGTGACATTCATGCTCATCCACCTCATCCCCGGCGACCCAGCGCGGGTGCTGTTGGGCGAGAGCGCGACACCGCAGACGGTGGCGGCGCTCGATCATCAGTTGGGGTTGGATAAGCCGTTGTGGGTTCAGTATGGGTTGTGGTTGGGGCAGGCGCTGCATGGCAATCTGGGCGAGTCTATTCAGTTGCAGCAGCCGGTGACACAGGCCATCTTGCAGCGTCTCCCCGTCACCGCCGAGCTAGGTATCATCGCGCTCATCGTCTCGGTGGCGCTGGCCATTCCGCTGGGGGTGGTGGCCGCCACGCGCCGCAACACCCCGATTGACTGGTACATCAATGTGCTCAGCCTCGTCGGCACAGCCATCCCCAACTTTGTGCTGGGTCTGCTGCTGATCCTGTTCCTGGCAGTGGTGATACGGCCATTCCCGCCGGGCGGCTATGTGCCATTCACGCAGGACCCCATGGGCAATCTGCGCGATATGGTGTTGCCGGTGATTACGTTGGCGACGGGCGCGGTCGCGGGGAATATGCGACAGATACGCGCCAGCATGATCGAGGTGCTCAGCCAGGATTACATTCGCACCGCCCGCGCCAAGGGGCTGAGCCGCAACCGGGTCTACTACATCCATGCGCTGCGCAATGCGCTGCTGCCGATGCTCACGATTGTCGGCCTCCAGGCAGGCGCGATTCTCAGCGGCGCCTTTGTCATCGAGAGTATCTTTCTCTGGCCCGGCGTGGGCTTGCTGGCGATCCAGAGCATTCTATCAAAGGATTATCCGGTGGTGCAGGGGGTCGTGCTGCTCTCGGCGCTCTCCTACATGCTGGTCAATCTGCTGGTGGATGTCAGCTACGGCGCGCTCGATCCGCGCATCACTCTCAACTCTGGTCGCTAGCGGCCCGACAGGTGAGCGGGCGACAGGGGGAACAGCATGGCTCCGGACTCGTCGGATAGCCAGATCGGCAAGATTGCGCTGCCAGAGGCGACAGACGCGACAGACGCCCTGCCCGCCGGGCGCAGCGGCGGCCAGCAGGCGCTCGCGCGCGCGCGCATGGCGCTGCGTGCGATACGCGAAGACCCGCGCCTCCTCTGCGGCGTGATCTTGCTGGCGCTCGTCCTGGCGGCGATTTTCGCGCCACTCATCGCGCCCTATCCGCCGCTGAAATACCACCCTGCCATCGCCGCGCAGCCTCCCAGCCTGGCGCATTGGTTCGGTACCGATCCGCTGGGGCGCGACCAGCTCAGCCGTGTCATCTACGGAGCGCGCATCTCGCTCTCGGTCGGCGCTGGGGCCATCCTGCTGGGCGGGCTGATTGGCTGCATCCTCGGCATCGTTGGGGGGTATGTGCGCGGCTGGGTCGATCAGGGGATCACCATCCTCGTGGATGCGCTGCTGGCGTTTCCTTCGCTCGTGCTGGCGCTGGCCATCGCCGCCGCGCTTGGCTCTGGTGTGACGAATGTCGTCATCGCGCTCGCGATTGTGCGCATTCCCATCTACGCCCGCCTGGCGCGCGGCCAAACCTTGCAGGTGCGCTCGCTCGACTATGTCACGGCGGCGCGCGCGGTCGGCACGCCGGCCTGGCGCCTGCTGCTGCGCCACATCTTCCCCAATATCTTCAGCCCGTTGCTCGTGCAGGCGACGCTCTCGATCTCGTTCGCCATCCTCGATGAGTCAATCCTGAGCTTTCTGGGGCTGGGCGCACAGCCACCCACCCCAGAGTGGGGCACGATGATTAGCGACGCGCAGCCCTACCTCACGGGCGCGACTGACCCCTGGATGATCCTGGGGCCAGCGCTGGCGATCACGATCACCGTGCTCAGCCTGAACCTCTTCGGCGATGCGCTGCGTGACCGCCTCGATCCGCGCACGGCTGGCATCAGCTCAGCCGCGCTTCCTTCCCCCGCGCAAGATTGACCCTGGCTCTTGCGCTAGCCCAGCTTCGGCGCGACGCCCGGTGTGTACCATGAGAGCGTAATCGTCGCCGTGCAATAGTCGGGGACGACCACATAGCCCGCGAACATGGCGCGGCCAGACAGATCGCTGGTGGTGTTGGTGGGCCGACCGAGTATGTCATTTGCCCAGGGCGTATAGCCATCCGAGCCGAACTGGTTGGGCGCCTGTGGGCCTGGCTGATACTTGCCTGACGGGCAGACCAGCTCACCATGCGGATACGGATGGGCGGAGCAGGTGGGAACATTGCCGAAGATGGCCGGTACCGTCGGCGTCGGCGGAGGCGTCGGGGTCGGCGTCGCCGTTGGCGTGGCTGATGGCGTGGTCGTTGGCGACGGGGTCGGCGTTGGCGTCGTTTTTGGCGTGCTCGAACTCGCGTATGGCCCCCAGCAGAGCGGTTGGCCGGTGTCGAAGCCATCGCCACCCAGCAGTGTTGATTGTGGCGGCACGTAGATGCGCAGGTAGTCGCGATAGGTCAGGTAGCCGTAGACCTGGTCGTAGGTGTAATTGGCGGCGAAGGTCATCGTGAGATGATGTGTCGCGCCGCCCTTCGTGTCGAGCGTCACGTTGTCCTGCTGTGTCACCTTGACGAAGCTGGTCGCCTTCGAGACGCTGACATTCGACTGCACCATCAGATAGCCATCCGTCGCGGGCGCTGTGCTGACGGAGCCATCGATATGCAACTGGGTCAGCAGCTTTTCAGCCTGAGGATTGGTGAAGTAGACCTCCAGGTCTTTCGAGCGCATATCGAGCAGCATGCGCGTGGCGAGCGGCGCCAGCTCGCTCATCGGCAGGGCTTTGACACGCTCCTGCAAGAGCTGACCGACGAGCTGGGTAAATTGCTTGCGCGTGGATGTGCTGGTGTTGCCAGCGGCGATCTGCTTCTCTTTGGCGATGGCGACGGGGTTTTGCTGGTAGTAATGGAGCTTGGCTTCCAGATTGTCGGCGGTAATGGTCTCGTTATACAGCGGAATCTGGATCGGCCCGGTGACACGCAGCACATCCTCGATGGCGACCGGCGAGATGTCAATCAGTCCATCAACCTGCTGGCCGCTCTCATGGTAGTAGACATTGGTGACGAGCTGCGCATTGGTGGGGAAATCGGCTGAGAGATTCGAGTCGCGCAGCCCCCAGTTGCCGAAGGGCCACCAGGAGTTGTAGGGCGCAGGCGGTCGGCGTCCGAAGATCCAGCCGTTCGAGAGGCAGCCAGTCAGGTAGTCGAGGCAGTTGACATCTTCCAGCGAGAACGGCGCCATCTTGCCATCGTCGAGCGTCAGCACGCCATATTGCCCGGTGAAGCCGCCGGTGGCGCGCATCTCGCCGCGGTCGAGTGTCTGCACGAGGAAGTGGCGCGGCTGATCGACGCCGAGCAGCCAGCCTGCCACGCCGACCAGCCCGCTCGCCTGGGGCAGCAGCGCGTTTACCTGAGGCAGCAGCGGCTCAAACTCGGTGAAGAGCGCCTTCTGATGCGCGCTGAGCGGCAGCGCGCTGATGTCTACGGAGTGGAGACGCTGGCTGGCGTCACTCAGCTTGCTCGCGGCCACGGTCATCGCCTGCTGCAGCGCGGTGATGTCTGCCGAGGTGATGAGCTTCTGATCGCCTGAGAGCAGCGAGCTTGCGCCGTGCAAGCGGGTGAGCAGCGGCGTGGCCGCGCCCAGCAGCGCCAACCCGGCCTGCGCCACATCCACACCAGTCTGGGCGAGGGTCTGTGTCGCGCGCAGATCAGCGCCGCCGACAGGGACCATGCCGACCAGCGCGAGGGTGACATCAGGGTGCGCAAGCTGTGCGCCGAGGTCCTGGAAGTCGCTCTCGGCGGCGCGCAGGTCTTGCGTCGCCGCCGCGATGCGCGCGGGATCGGGGATGATGCTCGATACATGGCCGCCGGTCGCGCTGGGCGTGGCAGTCGCGCTGGGCGTGGCAGTCGCGGTCGGTTTGGTCGTGGCGGTCGGCGTGCCCACCGAGCCTGTCGTAGCGGTCGGCGTGGGGATGGGCTGGCCACCGAGCGCGAAGTAGGTATTGTCGCCGAGCGTCGTCTGGAACGTCACTGGCTTATCGCCTTCGGAAGCGATGCCCTTCGCCGGTTGCACTGTCACCGTGATCGGATAGAAGGTGCCGCTCTGGCGCTGCGCCAGATAGGTATAGGCAGGCTGCGTCACATCGGGGCCAGGCGTTTCGAGCAGCATCTGCACGGAGGCGAGCAGCGCCGCAGTGGTTCCTGAGCCGCCCGTGAGTGATGAGAGCGATGATGATGACAGGCCGCTCTGGCTGGAACTGCTCTTGCCGGTGAGATCACTTTTCACCGCGAGGAGATGCGCGATGCCCGACTGCCCCAATCCTTTGAGCGTGGTGTAATCATGCATGGCGCTGCTGAGCGCCAACGCCAGCGGCAGCGCCAGGATCAGCAGCAAGGCCAGCGAGATGAGCGCAGCGCGACGCCCTGGGCGCCGTAGCCCGCCGCGAATCCCGGCGCGCAGGCTGCGCGCGAAGCCGCTCGATGGGCTGGCGCTCGCGGCTGGCGCGGCCAGCGGCGTCACGACGGTTGGCTCATCGCCGAATGGGTCGAACACGGGCGGCGCCTCGCCCGGCGTATCGTTTGGCGCGATGCCCCAGAAGGCAGGCGCAATCGGCTGCGTGATCGCCTCCGTCGGCGTCGCAGGGGATACAACGCTTTGAGGACTCGTGACGGCGTCATCCGAACGCTCAGCCTGCGCGGCTAGCGTGGGCTGCGTGGCAGGCTCAGCCTGCTCGGCAGGCTCAGCTCTGCTCCGCTGGTACAGCCTGCTCAGCCTGTTCAGCCACGTCGGCAGGCTCGGCCACCTCAGCGGACTTATCTGGTACGGCCTGCGCAGTCGGCTCGGCTATCTCAGCAGGCTCAGGCTGCGCGGCAGGCTCGACCTGTTCAGTCGGCGCAGCTAGTTCGGCAGGCTCGGCCACTTCAGCCGATTCAACTTGTTCGGGCTGATCGGATTGTTCGGCAGGCGCGGCTGACTCAGGCGGCGTGGGCTGTAGGTCGTCCATGCTGTAATCCTCAATTGCATAGCGCTCGCACGGTTCGTCACATGCGACCGCCGCTGAAGGCGCTGGTGATGGATAGGGTCAACAGACGGCGCTGTCTGGAGAAGTCATCCAGCAAATACAATGAATACAACGAACGTGCGGGAACATGAGCGAGGACGCGCGAGAAAGCGAGCTTTCCCCACCATACAGACGACGCTGCGCGCAGCATCTCTTGTTCCGGTATGGGACCTCTCGGCTATGCCGCGAATCCGCCCGGAGCAATCCGACCGCGCCGTCTGTGGCTCAGGTGAACCCAGCATACCAAGCGCTAGCTATAGTGGAGTGTGGCGCGGCTCACACTTGACCACGCGCTACGACTATTAGCTTGTCTGGCGCCATTTTGCACGGCGGAGCGTGAACCCTCACCCCCAGCCCCTCTCCCAGAGGGCGAGGGGAGCCGGAGCGCCGATTCGCCGCGTGGGCATGGGGGCCAGGGGTGAGGGTTCGCCCGGCGCGCATTCCAACCAGTGTAAGGAATCTGTTGTCAGTCGAGCCGCTCAGCGTCGAGCATGAGCGAGCCGCCGGAGCATTCACGCCCGCTCACTCTGGCCTCCATCTGGTCATAGCGATTGATGCGGTAGATGATCGTGGAGATGATCCAGCTCAGGACGAAGATGGCGATGATACCGGCGCCGATGTAGCCAAAGTTCTTGCCATCATTGCCACTGCTGAGAAAGTTTACCAGGTCCCAGACGCCGCCTGTGAGGTTCAATTGCCCCTGGAAGATGCTGAGCAGCTCCAGCCCGCCGACGAGCAGCGCGACAATTACCGAAACCAGCGTGATGCTGATGTTATAGAACAGCTTGCGCACCGGATTGACGAACGCCCAGCCATAGGCGCCCAGCATCATCACGCCATCAGTTGTGTCGGCCAGGCTCATGCCAGCCGTGAAGAGCAGCGGCAGCAGCAGCACGACATAGAAGGGGACCTGCTGCGTGGCGAATCCGCTGGTGGCGGCGAGCAGACCAACCTCGGTCGCTGTATCGAAGCCGAGGCCGAAAAGGAAGCCGATGGGGTACATCTTCCAGCTCGCGTCCACACTCTTGAAGAGGCCGCGAAAGATGCGCGCAAAGAAACCGCGCTTGTTCAGATAGTCTTCGATGGCGTCGCCGTCATAGACGCCGCCGTTCGTCACCTGGCGGAATGTGCGCACGATCTCGACCAGAATGACGATGTTCATGAGCGCAATCGCCAGCAGGAAGACCGCTGAGACGCCCGTGCCGACGAGTCCACCAATCATTCTGAGCGACGAGCCGCCATTCTGAAGGTTATTGCGCACGAAGACGGCGCCCACCGCAATCAGCGCCGCCATGATGAAGACGACGGTCGAGTGGCCCATCGAGAAGAAGAAGCCGACGCCAACGGGCTTTTTGTCCTCCTGCATCAGCTTGCGGGTCACGTTGTCGATGGCGGAGATGTGATCGGCGTCTACCGCGTGGCGCAGGCCGAAGCCATAGGCGGGCAACGCAACCGCCAGGATCAGCGGATAGCGCGTGGCGGCGATGAGGGTCAGCGCCCAGAGGATGATGTTCGCCGCGATCAGCAACGAGTAGATGCCGACGACTTTGCCGCGCAATCCGGGGGTCTTGTCGCTCAGCACTCGTCGAAGCGCCAACATGCGGATACCTCCATCGCCATGCGTCGCTCGCCTGCGCCAGTCAGCCAGCGTTTCACTGACTGAATTGTAGCGAACACGCGCGTTGTACAACAAGTTGCTGCTGCGTGCAATCGCATCTGCGACTTTTCGCAGGCAGCGCCATTGGCGCTGCGCTGCGCAGTTTGTCACTATCCAGCCTCTTCCATTTCGGGCATACTGGCAGAGAACGGAGAGCCAGACGCGGACACAGACAGCCATTCCACCACGCCATCCCCAATCCGGCTGGAGCAGAAGGAGAGCGCGGCGATGCCCACCATCAGCAGCGACCAGGCGCTGGCGCTGGCGCCCGACGCCAGTTCCGCGCAGGCGGCGCGCAAGCTGGCGAACACAAAACAGTGGCGCACGCTCGGCGGCAATGCGCAGGGGCTGTGGGGTGAGTGCCAGGGCAGCGCGCTCTATCAGGTGCGGGTGGACCTCGCCAGCCTGAGCGTGAAGTGCAGTTGTCCCAGCCGCAAGCAGCCCTGCAAGCATGGCGTCGGGCTGCTGCTGCTGGCCGCCGCGACCCCCGACGCGCTGACCGAGAGCGAGCCGCCAGAATGGGTGGCGTCGTGGCTGGCGAAACGCGCCGCAACGGCGGCAGGATCGGCGTCAACGGCGCCAGACGCAGGCGCGGCGGCGAAGGAGCGTGCGCAATCGCCCGCAGCGTCGGCTGCAGCGGCGACGAAGCGCGCCGAGAAGCGTCACCGTCTGGTGAGCGATGGGCTGGATACCCTCGATCTCTGGCTCAATGACCTGATACGCAATGGCCTCGGCCAGGTCGAGGCGCAACCTGCGTCGTTCTGGTATGGGCAGGCGGCGCGGCTGGTCGATGCGCAGGCGCCTGGTGTGGCGGGGCGGCTCCGCGCGATGGCGGGCATTGTGAGCGCAGGCAGCCAGTGGCCGCAGCGCCTGCTCGACGCGCTGGGCCAGACGGCGCTGCTGACCAACGCCTATCGCCGTCGAGATGCCCTCACGCCGGAACTGCGCGCCGATGTACGCCAGCTCATCGGCTGGGCGCTCTCCGTCGAGGAGGTTGACGCCTGGGGTGATCACGTCGCCGATCGCTGGGTCACGCTGGGGCAATGGATTGACGACGAGGAGCATGTGCGCGCGCAGCGGACCTGGCTGCTGGGCGAGCAGAGCGGACGGCTGGCGCTGGTCTTGCAGTTCAGCGCGGCAGGGCAGCCCTTCGGCGACACCTTCCTGCCCGGCGCGCGCTTTGCGGGCGAACTACACTTCTGGCCCAGCGCTTACCCCATCCGCGCGCGGGTTGCGAGCCGCACGCCAGACGCTTCGGGCGCGGCGGAGGCGCCAACCATGGCCAGCACGCTCGATCCTTCACACGGCCACGCGAGCATCGAGGCTTTCCTCGGCGCCTTCGCCGAGGCGCTGAGCCGACAGCCGTGGCTCGACCGGCTGGGCTGCGCGCTGCGCGACGTGACGCCGATCCCCATGCCCGAAGGCGCGTGGCTGCTCAGCGATCATGCTGGCGCGGCGCTGCCCCTGGCCGGAGACGACCACTGGCGATTGTTGGCGCTCTCTGGCGGCGCGCCTGTAGACCTGGCAGGCGAGTGGAATGGCGAGCGGCTGCTGCCGTTGGGCGTCTTCGCTGAGGGCGCGTATACGCCATTGTGGGGGATAAACGTATGACGAGCGAGCAGGACATCCTCTCCGTCGCGCTCGTCGGCGCGCAGTATGGCGGCGCGGCGGTCCCGGCGACCGCTTCGCCAGTGGATCAGCTTCCGCTGGCGCCAGGCGCCGACAGGGAGCGCGATCTGCTGTTGCGCGCGGGCGCGTGGGCCATCTACCGCCGCGCCGGGTATTTGCCAGCGACAGCGCCAAATCCGCCGCAGCCTGCGCCGACGGAGACGCGGCGCGTCTGCTCGCCGGGCGCGCGCGCGCTGCTGGAGATTCTGCTGACGGCGCATGCAGACGAATTGCTGCCTGAGGCGCTGGATCGTCTGAACGCCGCGCACCTGCGCCTGCCGCCAACGCTGCTGCCGCTGGCCATTGCCAATACCCCTGCCCGGCTGCGGCCCGCGCTGGCTCCGGCGCTCGGCGCGCGCGGACGCTGGCTGGGGCGATTCAATCCGGCGTGGTCGTGGGCCGCCGAGACGCTGGACGACGCTGTAATCGAAGCGGCCAGCGCGCAGCAGGTCTGGGAGGAAGGCGCGACCAGCCAGCGTGTGGCTGTCTTGCAGTGGCTCCGACGCAGCGACCCGGCCAGGGCGCGCGACCTGCTAGCGGAGGTCTGGAAGCGCGAGAAAGCCGAGACGCGCGCGGCGTTGCTGGCGACGCTGGCGGTCAATCTCGCGGCGGAGGATGAGCCGCTGCTCACGCAGGCGCTCACCGACCGTGGAGAGTCGGCGCGCAAGCTCGCCGCGAACCTGCTTACGCAGCTTCCAGCGTCGGCGCTGGCCCAGCGGATGCGCCAGCGCGCCGCAGCCACGCTCAGCTATGTGAACGGCAAGCTCGATGCGACGCCGCCCACAGCAGCCGACGCCGAGTGGGGGCGCGATGGGCTGGAGATCGAAAACAAGCGCGCTGGCATGAGCGCGCCGCTGCTGACAGAGCCGCTACGGCGCGTGCCGCCGGAACACTGGGAGGCGCTCTACGCCGCGACGCCAGACACGCTGGTCGCCGCAACCGCCGACTCCGTCTGGCGTAGTAGCATACTGCGCGCCTGGACGGCGGCGGCGGAGCGCTTCGGCGCCGCGCGCTGGGCGCTGCCACTCTGGCGCTTCTGGCTGAGCGCGCCGAGGGAGGCGCCTGGGGACGCGGGTGGTCATCTCGCTGATCTCTGCGCGTCGCTGGCGCCACTGCTGCCTGCCGCCGAGCCAGAGCGCCTGGCGCTCAGCCTGCTCGCCGACCCATCCGCGCGCGACGACATCGCGCGCGACGCTGCCCTCGACCTCTTGCCACTCCCATGGAGCGCAGCCGTGGCAAGCGCCTACCTGAGCGGGCTGCGCGCGTTCATCGCCAGCCTGACGCCCGATTCTACCTCGACGGAGCCGTGGGCGTTGACGTTGCGGCGCGCGGCGGTTGGGCTGCCAGCCAGTCACTTCGCCGCGGCGCTCGAACCATTCACGCTCCCAGAAAATATGCGATGGCAGGTCGCCTCGATTGAGCGCGCGCTTGATGCGTTTGCGACACGCATTCACCTGCGAGCGCGCATCGCAAAGGAGATTCCCCTGTGACAGCGCAACCGACAGATTCCACGCCCGGCGTCGCTGTGGCGCCGCTCGAAGCCGTGCTGCGGCAGCATGCCGAGCAGCAATTCGCCGAGGAACTGACTGAGCTGGCCCAGGCCGATACCCGCCAGCGTCCGCCCAACTGGAAGCTCTCGCCTTGGGCTGTCCGCCTCTATCTGCTCGGCGGCGCACTGCCCAATGGCTTTGTCATCACGCCGAAATATGTTGGCGCGGCGCGGCTGATCGAGATCGCCGTCGCCACCCTCGCCACCGACCGTGCGCTGTTGCTCTACGGGTTGCCCGGAACCGCCAAGAGCTGGGTTTCTGAGCATCTGGCGGCGGCCATCTGTGGTGAGTCAACGCTGCTGGTGCAGGGGACAGCGGGGACAGATGAGGCGACGGTGCGCTATGGCTGGAACTACGCGCGCCTGCTGGTGGAGGGGCCAACGCCCGATGCGCTGGTCGTCAGCCCGGTGCTGCGCGCGATGCGTGAGGGCAAGCTCGCCCGCATCGAAGAATTGACGCGCATGCCCGCCGAGGTGCAGGACACGCTGATCACGATTCTCTCCGAAAAGACGTTGCCCATCCCTGAGCTGAACACGGAGGTTCAGGCGCATAAGGGCTTCAATCTCATCGCCACCGCGAACAACCGCGACAAGGGCGTGAATGAACTCTCCAGCGCGCTGCTGCGCCGCTTCAACACCGTCATTCTGCCCGTGCCAGAGAGCATGGACGAAGAGGTGCAGATCGTTGAGCGGCGTGTGGAGCAGCTTGGCCGCGCGCTGGAACTGCCAGCCGAGCCGCCTGCGCTGGAGGAGATTCGTCGCGTGGTGACGGTCTTCCGCGAGCTGCGCAACGGCGTCACCGAGGATGGCAAGACCAAGCTCAAGTCGCCCAGCGGCGTGCTCTCGACCGCCGAAGCGATCTCCGTGGTGAGCAGCGGCCTGGCGATGGCTGGCTACTATGGCGATGGCACGCTCAAGGCCGACGAGCTGGCGGCGGGGCTGGTTGGCGCGATCATCAAAGACCCCGTGCAAGATCGAGTCGTCTGGCTGGAATATCTCCAGACGGTCGTGAAAGAGCGCAGCGGCTGGAAAGACCTCTATCGCGCCTGCCGCGAGGCGCTGTAGCGTATGGCCATCCATCTCTTTGGCATCCGGCATCATGGGCCGGGCTGCGCGCGGAGCCTGCGCGCGGCGCTCGAACGGCTCGCGCCCGACATCCTGCTGGTGGAGGGGCCGCCAGACGCCCACGACGCGCTACCGCTGATGACACGCGAGACGATGCGCCCGCCGGTGGCCCTGCTGATCTACGCGCCAGATGAGCCGGGCAAGGCGGTCTACTATCCCTTCGCGCGCTTCTCGCCAGAGTGGCAGGCGCTCAACTATGCCTTCGGCGCAGGCGTTCCCGCGCGCTTCATTGATCTGCCGGTGGGCGTGCGGTTTGCGCGCGAGCCTGCCCCCCAGAGCGAGGAGCCACTGGCGCCGCCCGACGGCCCAGACGATGCGACAGGCGACGCGCCGCAGACGGACAGCCCGCGCGAGGATCCGCTGGCGCTGCTGGCGCAGGCGGCGGGCTACGACGACCACGAACTCTGGTGGGAGCGGCAGATCGAGCAGCGCCGCGACATGGTGGGCTTCTTCGAGGGCATCCTCGAAGCGATGACGGCGCTCCGCGCGGGCATCCCGCCGCACGATGCGGAGGAGGCGCAGCGCGAGGCGCAGATGCGCCAGGGTATCCGCCAGGCGCAGCGCGAGGGCTATCAGCAGATCGCCGTCGTCACGGGCGCCTGGCACTCCCCGGCGCTGCTCGACCTCGCCGACGCCAAGGGCGATGCGGCGCTGCTCACCCCGCTCAAGCGCGCCAAAACGCAGGCAACCTGGATTCCCTGGACGAATGCGCGGCTCGCCTATCGCAGCGGCTACGGCGCGGGCGTGACCTCGCCCGGCTGGTATGAGCATCTCTGGGAGCAGCCCGATGGCGCGCCCACACGCTGGCTCACCCGCGCCGCGCGGCTGCTGCGCGAGAATGGTCTCGACGCCTCCTCGGCCAGTGTGATCGAGGCGGCGCGGCTGGGCGATGCGCTGGCGGCGCTGCGCGATCTGCCGATGCCGGGGCTGGCCGAGATGCGCGAGGCGGCGCAGACCGTGCTCTGCCACGGCGACCCGACGCGCATGCGCCTGATTCACGATCAACTGGAGGTGGGCGCGCAGATGGGCGCCGTGCCGCCAGAGACGCCCACCACGCCGCTCCAGCGCGACCTCGAAGCGCTGCAATCGCGGCTGCGGCTGCCTGCCTCCGGCGAGATACGCGCGCTCGACCTCGATCTGCGCAATGAGACAGACCGCGCACGCAGCCAGATGTTGCGGCGGCTGCGGCTGCTGGGTATCCCGTGGGGCGAGGCGCAGCGGGCTACTGGCGGGACGAGCACATTCCACGAGGGCTGGCGGATACAGTGGCAGGTTGAGTTTCCCATCCTGCTGATCGAGGCGAGCGTCTGGGGCGCCACCCTCGCGCAGGCGAGCGCCGCCAGGGCCATCGCCAACGCCGACGAGCTAGACGACCTGCCCACGCTCACCAGCCTGCTCGACGCCATCATCCCAGCCGGGCTGCCAGCGGCGATGACGCGCACTCTGGCGCGGATCCGCGCGTGCGCCGCCGTGACCTCCGACGCGCGGCGTCTGCTGAATGCCCTGCCACCGCTGGCGCGCGTCATCCGCTATAGCGATGTACGCGGCTCGCGCACAGAAGATGTAGCGCCCGTCTACACGGCGCTCTTCGAGCGAGCGCTGATTGGCCTGCCGGGCGCCTGCGTCGCGCTGGATGACGATGCGGCGACGGCGCTGGTCGAGAGCATCGAGCAGGCGCATGAGAGTGTCGCGCTGCTCGACAACGCCGAGCGCCGCGCCGAGTGGATCGAGACGCTGCGCGCGCTGACGGATATGGAGCATGCGCATGGGCTGGCGCGTGGGCGCTGCTGCCGCCTGCTGCTCGATATGCGTGTGCTCAGTGAGGCGGAACTCGCTCAGCGGGCGCGGCTGGCGCTGGCGTCGGTCAATCCCGCCGCGCAGGCCGCCGCCTGGGTCGAGGGCGCGCTGCGCGGCGGCGCGGTGACGCTGCTGCGCCAGGAGCTGCTCTGGCAGGCGCTCGACACCTGGCTCGGCGAGCTGTCGGCGGAGGAATTCGTGGCGACCCTGCCGCTGGTTCGGCGGGCGTTCGCGCGCTTCGACTCATCCGAGCGGCGCGCGATGGGCGAGAAGGTCAGGAAACTGCGCGGCGTGGCGGCGCATGCCGCTGGCGGCGCAGATGAACCGGAAGGCGTCGCGTCCATCCACCGCGAGCGCGCCGCGCTGACGCTGCCCACGCTGGCGCACATTCTGGGAGGGGAAGCCGGATGATCGCAGAGGAAGAACGGTTACGGCGCTGGCGGCTGGCGCTGGGTGGCGACGCGGAACAGGAGGGCGACGCCGCGCTGAGCGCAGCGGACCTCGGCATGGATCGCACGCTGGCCGCGCTCTACGAGAGCGAGCGTTCGGGTGGGCTGGGCAAATCGTCGCCCAACGTGTCGCGCTGGCTCGGCGATATCCGCACGTATTTTCCGTCGCAGGCGGTGCGCGTAATGCAGCAGGATGCGCTCGAACGGCTCAACCTGACGCAGATGCTGCTGGAGCCGGAGATGCTGGAGCAGGTGGACGCCGATGTGCATCTGGTGGCGTCGCTGCTCATGTTGAGCCATGTCATCCCGGAGAAGACGAAAGACACTGCTCGTCAGGTGGTGCGTAAGGTGGTGGATGAGTTGGAGCGCAAGCTGGGCGCGCAACTCATGCAAGCGGTGCGCGGCAGCCTGAACCGCGCCTCGCGCACGAACCGCCCGCGCGCCAGCGAGATTGACTGGGATCGCACGATTCGCGCGAATCTGAAGAACTATCTGCCCGACCGGCGCACGATCATCGCGGAGAAGCTGGTGGGGTACGTGCGCAAGCGCTCCTCGCTGCGCGACATCGTGCTCTGCGTCGACCAGAGCGGCTCGATGGCGTCGTCGGTCGTCTATTCCAGCGTGTTCGGCGCTGTGCTGGCCACCCTGCGCTCGGTCAGCACGCGCATGATCGTCTTCGATACCGCTGTGGCCGATCTGACGGAGGAGCTGCACGACCCGGTAGACCTGCTCTTCGGCGCGCAACTCGGCGGCGGCACCGATATCAACCGCGCGCTGACCTATTGCCAGCAGGTCATCACCCGCCCGACCCAGACCATCCTCGTGCTGATCACCGACCTCTATGAAGGCGGCGATGCGAAGGCGATGCTGCGCCGCGCGGCTGAGCTGACCGCCAGCGGCGTGCAGGTTGTCTGCCTGCTGGCGCTGAGCGACACCGGCGCGCCGAGCTACGATTCCACCAACGCGGCGGCGCTGGCGAGTCTGGGCGTCTCCTGCTTCGCCTGCACGCCTGATCTCTTCCCTGATCTCATGGCGGCGGCGATTCAGCGGCAAGACCTGGCGCAGTGGGCGGCGAAGAATGACATCGCGCTGGCCCGTCCGACGGATTGAGTAGCCCTGCTGAAACTGTGATTCTGCTCACTGTAGCGCCTCGAACTGACGGCATTTGCGGCGCACGCTCGTTGTGATGAGTGAAGTGTCGTTAACCTTGGCGGGCGCAGCGTCGCGCCTGAGAAGGATGGGCCTGCAATGGAGCGAACCATTCGCCAGCGAACACCTGTCGCGTTGGTCGTGACGCTTGCGCTGCTCGCAGCGATTCTGCAAACCGCCTGCACGAGTACGAGCGCCTCCAACAGCGCAACGCGCCACTCACCGACCGCGAGTCCTTCCCAGGCGAGCGCCACTGTCGCGCCGATCAAGCTGGCCAGCTGGCACACCACCACGGCTCCGCAAGACGCGGTGAGTCTGCAATTCGCCCCATCGAATCCTGGGATTGCCTATCTCTGTGCGGATGATGGCCCGTCGGCGCTCTCACTGGTTGCGCTGCCCCGCCTCTACAAGAGCGCGGATGGCGCAATGACCTGGAGTCGGCTCACCAGCGCGCCAGCCCTCCGCCCCATCGCCGACCAACTGACCACCTTCGCCCAGTGCGCTGTCTTTGTGGATGCGCTCGACGCGCAGGATGTCTTCTTCCAGGAGACGCAATTTGAGCCGTCCGGAGGGGGCTTCGCCATCGTGCGGGCGCTCTACCGCAGCCGCGATGGCGGCGCCACCTGGAGCCAGCTCACCGCGCTCGACCGCACCAATGGGTTCGCCAGCATCACCGTCTTTGGAAATCGACTCGTCGCGCAGCTGATTCCCAGCGTCTATGGGGCCGCTGGTTGCACGCCCAACCCCGGAATGCCTCAGCCCGCCAGCCTGATCGACGCCAGCGATGACGATGGGCAGACGTGGCAGCCGATTGGGCAAAGTATCGAGTCAGCAGGCTACTTGCCGCGCGCGATGGCCGTCGCGGGCGCTACGCTCTTCGCTATCGCCGACCCGCTACCCAGCGGAAACTGTTCGGCCCCCGGTAGCGCGACGCTCTGGCGCTCGGCTAACGGCGGCTCGACGTGGTCGCGCACAGCGCTCGTCCAGCCGAGCATCCAGGCGGTCACCTTCACCGCCAGGGCCGATGGGGCAGGCTATTATGGCATGGCGCAGGCGACTTCCTCCGATGGCGTGTCCATGCGGGCGCTGTTCACGAGCGACACGGGCGCAACCTGGACGGCGTTGCCCCTGCCTCCCGCGTCGACGACGAATGTACCGTCGTTCCACGGCGCTGTGACGCCAACTGGGGATGTGCTGGTGTCCGTCGACGACGGTGGAGTCGTCTATCGTGGTCATGCGGGAGCCGCGTTGGCGCAGTGGACGCCATTCGCCACAGGGATGGGGGGCGCATGGCAGGTCGCATCTATGCCACAAGGGAATAGCCTGTGGGCGCTCGTCGTCTCTGGCGGGGCAAATCAGCCAAGCCAACTCGCCTACCTCTCGCTGGCCCGCTCTGCCGAGGGGTAATCCGACTCCCCTCGCCCTCTGGGAGAGGGGTTGGGGGTGAGGGCTGGCGCTATCGCCTACCCGGAGCCGCTCTCAGCGAGAACAGCGACAGGTAGGCGATAGCGCGATTACGGCGCGATTTACGGCGTGGGCAGGCTTGCCTCGATCTGCTGGATGTTGGCGGCCTTGCAGACGCTGCCGGGCTGATCCTTGGTGATCTTGCAGATCGCAGCGGTCTGGTAGTTCGCCGTACCGACGATGGCTTTGGTCGCGGCGTTGTTCGGGTTGTTCAGTTGCGCGGCGATCTGCTGCCACGTGAGATTCTGCAGCATCGTCGGCTGATACGGGCCAGCGGTCGTTACGAATTGATTGCCGTAGCTGACGAACGGGATACCACCCTGCTGTTTGGTGTAGGGGGTGGTGTCATACGTGCTGAATGCCTGAAGCGCCTCGCTCGGCGGCGTATCTAGCTGCTGCTGGTTGCGGTCCTCCGTCTCGGTCGCGTTGAAGACGAGATACTTACTCGTGTAGGTCGCGCCCTTGAAGGAGAACGTGGCCGTGTTGGGGTAAATGTCGCCGGCTGAGGACTTCATCAGCGTCAGGCCCTTGAATGAGCCGAAGTGATTCAGCGCGATGATGGTGCTCCAGCGTTCCGCCGCGCAGTACGGGCAGTACTCGGCGCCGACGTAGATCACTTCGGGCAGGCCCTTGGAGGTCAGCAGCGTCGTGTTGGGCGGTGTCGGCTCAAAGCCATCCGCTATGCCGCCTGTGCCGACGGCAGCCTCGGTCTTGGCCGTGACACCAGAGAGCGCCGTGAGCACACTCTGCGGCGCCGCATCGCCGATGCCCACGGCAGCGACGTTGTTCCGATGCTGCGCTGCGAAGTAGAACCCAACAATGATGATGATAACCCCGGCGACTGAGCCGAGCGCGAGCAGGTTGCGCCGCCACCACGGCTGCACAGGCGCATAGCGTCGGCGGTTCTGCGGTCGCGGCGCCGCGCGCCCGCCGTTCGCCGCCGCGCGCGCACGAATCTCAGTTAGACGTGAGGGAGCCGTAGCTGGCTTCTCAGCCAATTTCACTGCGGCGCCGTCTGTGTCTGCCGCTCCGCCGTCTGTCGCGCCGCCGTTCGCCGCGCCTGCTGGGCGGCTCGCCACGCGCGCAGCGGACGGCGCCGTCTGGGGGTGGCGCTGGCGCTTCGATTTCGCCATAGGGACTGATCGCTCCTCTTCCTGCTACGCAGAGACGCCTCAGCGTCCGCTCGATGCGCTTGCCAGCGCTACGCCTGGTCCTTGCCTGATCCTCGCCGCAGCGCGTCGCATGGACGGATGAGCGTTGGGCTCTCCCTGGAATCCACCACGACGCGCTACTCTCGGATATTCTATCATCTGCGGCAAACTGCATTGACAAAAAGTACGCCGTGATACTATCTCGGTAGCGAAATGTTGCGCGCCAGCGTGCGGAGAGCGCATCGGGCATGGGCGCCGCCCCAGATCAGTATCTCTCCTGATAGACAGCGCAGGCGCGTGGGCGCTCTTATGGAGCAGAGCCTGGGCAGGCCCAGGCCTGACTCGCCTGACACGATAGACGATGCGCCACGACACTCAGGAAACGCTCAGGAAGAAAGCGAGCCGTAGCCTCATGCTCGCCAGAAATACTCGCAGCCCAGCGACCGCCTGGCGGCCAGAGGCTCCCCGCAGAGCCTTCTGGGCGCTGCTGACCGGCGCGCTGATCCTCTCACTCGCGCTCCCGCTCGTCACATTGTGGCGCGCGTCGGCGGCGTCTGGGCTGACGGCGCGCGCATGCATGTGGCCCGCAGAGCCACGCGCGGGCGCGCCTGCGCAGGTGCTGATCGTGGCGCCGGGGAGCGCTGGCCGCGCGCTAGAACAAGCGGGCGCATTGGCCGTGCAGGTGGTAGCGACGATGCCAGCTATGACGATGCAGACGGATGAGGCGAGCGCAGCGGGGACGGCCAAACACCTGCAAGGGGCGACCGTCTTTACAGCGCCGCTCACCGTCTCGATGCCGGGGTCCTGGGTGGCGCATATCACCGTGCGCGCCACCGACGGCCCCGTCTGGAGCGGCGCGCTCGTCTTTCAGGCGCGGGCGAGTGGCTGGGACGCATTGCCGCTCAGCGCGCAACCAGCGGGCGCGGCCCAGCTCTGCGCGGCGCCGACCACCGCCCTGTCCCAGTCGCTCGCAGGCGCGACATATCAGCCGCCAGCAGTGAGGCAGGTGACAGCATGGCTGCATTGAAGTCCAATGCCGCTGGCGCCGCTGGGGCCACTGGACGCGGCTCGCTAGCCCGATTCCTCTGGCGCCTCTGGGACCACATCCGCCCGATCTCCGCGTTCGAGAAGGCGATTGCCGCAAACAGCGCGATCATCGTGATCGAGACGGGCGCGGGCTACTGGATCACTCAGCACAATCCGGAAACCTATCACTATCTGATTGACACCGCCTTCATCGCGCTGGCGGCGCTGCTGGGCGTCGTCGTGAACTTCCTCGTCCTGCGCGCCTCGTTTGCGCCGCTCAACCGCGCGCTGGAGGTCGTCCAGGCGGTCGCGCGCGGCGATCTGGCGGCGCGGGCGCCCGCGTCGCCGTCTGATCCTGACGCGCAGGCGCTCGCCGCAGCGTTCAATCACATGCTCGATCAATTGGAGCAGGCGCGCGATGAGGTTGCCCGGCAGGTGTTGCAGGCGCACGAGGCCGAGCGGCGGCGCGTGGCGCTGGAGCTACACGATCAGATCGGGCAGAGCCTGACGGCGCTGACCTTGCACGCGCAGGCGCTCAGTCGGCGGCTCGACGCGCCAGCCGCAGACCCGCGCGCCGTTGGCCAGGCGGCGCGTCTGGCGACGCTGGCGCAGCGCACGCTCGGCGAGGTGCAATCGCTCTCCTATCGCCTGCGCCCCGCGCTGCTCGACGACGCCGGACTGGTGGCGGCGCTGCGGGCGCTCGCCAGCGACGCGCATGAGCGTCTCACAATCGAGACACAGCTCGAGGTGTGTGGCTATGATGACGCGGTGAGCGGCGACGAGCGGCTGCCCGGCGACCTGGAGACCGCGTTCTTTCGCATCGCGCAGGAGAGCCTGACCAACGCCGCCCGCCACGGCCAGGCGCGCCATATGTGGATGCGCCTGCGCCGCAGCCCGGACGCCATCTCGCTGCTGATCAAAGACGATGGGCAGGGGTTCGCTTCCGGCGCGCTCACCCAGCGCCACGGCCTCGGCATCCCTGGCATGCGTGAGCGCGTGCGCCTGGTGGGTGGCGCGCTGCATGTGCGCTCGCGTCCGGGCGCGGGCTGTGTCATCTGGGCGCATGCGCCGCTGCCGATGGCGAGTGAGCCGCGCCCGCTCAAGCGCGATGCTGAGGACGCGGAGGATGTGGAGGTCGCGGAGGTCGCGGAGGTCGCGTTGGCGGCGACGCAGGCGCGGCGGCGGGGCATGCGCTCATGAGCAATCCGCGCCATGAGCCACTCACAGGCGATGCGGGCATTACCATCGTGCTGGCGGACGATCACGACATCCTGCGCGATGGCCTGCGTGCGCTGCTGGAGGTATCGGACGACATCACGGTGGTTGGCGAGGCGCGCACGGGGACCGAAGCGGTCGCCGAGGTCGAGCGTCTGCGCCCGAAGATCGTGCTGATGGACATCAGCATGCCAGAGCTGGATGGCGTGGAGGCCAGCCGCCGCATTCGCCAGCGGGTACCGGAGACGCGCGTGCTCTTTCTGACGATGCACGAGGCGGATGAGTATTTCTTTCGCGCGCTCCGCGCTGGCGCCAGCGGCTACATCATCAAGCGCACCGCCGCCTCAGACCTGATTGCGGCGGTGCGCGCGGTGGCGCGTGGTGAGTCGTTCCTCTCGCCCAGCGTCGCTCATGCGCTGGTCGAAGACTACTCTGGCCGCGCCAAACGCCCTGATGGCGCGCCGAAGCTCACTGGCGCGACGGAGCGGGACCTGTACGAGACGCTGACGAGCCGTGAGCGCGAGGTGCTGCAACTGGTGGCCGAGGGCTACACCAATCTGGAGGTCGGGCGGTTGCTCGGGGTCAGCGTCAAGACGGTGCAGACCCATCGCGCCGCCGTGATGGACAAGCTCAACCTGCGCGACGTGACCCACCTGGTGCGCTACGCCGTGCGGCGCGGTCTGGTAGACCCAGAGCGATAGCCAGAGCGATAGGCGCCGCGCTCGGTACTGCGCGCCTGACTTCCTCCTGACATCACCTGATATGCGGCAGGCGGCGCGATACGCTATGGTATCAGTGGCCGCTACACAGGCCAGATCGCGCAGCGTGTTCTTCATTCTGCCCATTTCAAAGGTGATGCGCGTATGTCCACAGGTTCCTTGCGCCGGTATGATGCAGGCGTGGCGCGTGCGCGGCGCTGGCCCGCGCGGCTGCTCGGCGTGACCCTCGGCGTGGCGGCGCTGGCGCTCGCGGCTGCGTGCCTGACGGCGCCTGCTCAGGCCGCGCCACGGGTCGCTGGCCGCGCGTTCCATGCCAGCTATGTCAGCTCAGACCCGGCGGCGAATGCGGTTGTGAAGGCCGCGCCGTCTGTGGTCACGATCCACTTCGCCGAGCCGGTGGTCCCAGCCAGCAGCGCGATCACCATTACTGATGCGAAGGGGCAGGTCGTCAGCCAGCCCGCGCAGGTAGACACGAACGACCTGACGACGATGCATGCGGCGATGGCTGGCGATGCCTCAGAGGTCTATCTGGTCAACTGGCGCACCGTCTCAGCCAGCGATGGCGACCCTGATGTCGGCGCTTTCAACTTCTTCGTCAACGCCAGCGGCTCGTCTGAACTGGCGCCAAAGACCACCACGACGACGACCACTGCGACAAGCGCCAGCGGCACGCCCGCCTGGCTGACGGCGCTGATCGCCGTGATCGCGCTGCTGATCGGCGCGGCTGGCGGCGTCGCCTGGGCGCGCTCGCGCGTCGGCGCATCCGGCGCTGGCTCATCTGGCTCATCTAGCGCGCCATGAGATACTGTCTCTAGAAAGCCTGGCGGGGCTGCCTGCCATCTGCTGAACCTGCGTGAAGGGAGCGCCGACGCTCGTATGCAAGAGCAACCACCACAGCCGCAAGCCGCGCGAGCGGCCCGTCCCGCGCGCGCCATCATCTCGACCGCCGTCATCGTCGCGCTGGCGGTCGGAGTGGTCTTCGGCTTCAGCGCGCTCGCCAATCATCTGTCATCATCGCGCGGGGCGAACAGTTCAACCGGGCAGCCGAACACGTCGAACACCGATCAGGGCGTCTTGCTCGGCGCCACGCCCGCGCCCGCCTTCACGCTGACCGACCAGACCGGCGCGACCGTCACGCTCGACAGCCTCAAAGGCAAGCCGACCGTTTTCACCTTCTTCGATTCCGTCTGCCCACACACCGACTGCTCCCTGATGGCGCAATATCTCAACTTCACCGCGCAGAGCATGGGCGCTGCGACTGACAAGGTCAACTGGGTCGCGCTGAGCCTGGACCCCTGGCACGACACGCCGCAGACCGTGGACGCCTTCATCAGCAATCAACAGCTCAAGCCCCATCTGACCTACCTGATGGGGTCGGTGAATCAGTTACAGCCACTCTGGGACGCCTTCCATATGCAGTCCATCGAGCAATCGGATGGCATCGTCATTCACACGACCGGCGTCTACCTGCTCGATAGTCAGGCGCGTGAGCTGGTCTTTCTGGATGAAGGGTTCGATCCGCATGTGCTCAGCGCTGACGCGCAGCTCGCGTTGACCAAGGGCGATAGCGCCTTCGCCAGCCAGCAGGGCGCGCAGACCTCGCAGGCGGTGACGGAGATTCACAGCGTGGACAACATGCAGGTGACGCTCACCAGCGCGCCGGGGCAATATGGCGCGTATAATTTCACCGTGCTGCTGGAAACCTCGAATAGCGAGGCCATTCCTAATGCGCAGGTGTCGCTCGACCTCACGATGACGAGCATGACCATGCAGCCGGTGCACGTGGACCTGCAACCGGTACAGCCAGCGAGTACGGGCGCCTATCGCGCCGATGGTGTACTCTCGATGAAGGGGCAATGGGTGGTGAATGTGACGATTACACCGTCCGGCGCGAGCCAGCCCAGTGTCACGACCTTCTCATTCAGCGCCAATTACTAGCGCCTGGCCACACAGACGCCGCCATGCCGGAGTTGACATGCGAACACGCGATGCGCTTGCTGGTGGGGCAGGCAGTGGAGGAGACGCGCGAATGAGCGTCGAGAGCGAGCAAAGTCGCGCTCGCGCTAGCGTGGTTCGCGGCGGAACATCCTCCGGGCGTGGCTGCACGCGCCAGCCATCAGCCGTGCCCCGGCTGCTCGCCCTCGCGCTGCTGGGGGCGCTGGCGCTGGTCGCCGTCTTCGCCGCGCAGCTTGGCGCCGCGCCCGTCGCCTCAGCCCAGGGCATGCGGGTGGCGACAACGCTGGCGCCAGCCCACGTGAGCCATGCGCTGCCGGTGCGGTCTGACCCAGCGGCGGACGCCATCCTGAGCGCGCCACCCTCGCAGGTGAAAATCTGGTTCAGCGAGGCGCTCAACCCGCTCGACTCGCGCATCATCGTCGTAGACCCATCGAATCACGAGGTGGATACGCGCGATAGCCGTATCAATCCGGCGGATCAGACTGAGATGGTCGTTGGGCTGCAACTGCTGCGTCCAGGCGCCTATGTCGTCGTCTGGCGCACGCAGTCGGCTGTGGATGGCCATGTGACTGGCGGTTCCTTCATCTTCCGCATCGCCAACGCCGATGGGACCGTGCCGCCCGTGCCAGCGACCCTGCCCAGCGGCAATGTGCCCGGCGCCGCAGGCTTTGGCTCCAGCGCGCAGACCATTGACGCGCCGTCACTGCTGCAAACCTTCAGCGATTGGCTGGCGTTGCTCTGTGTCATCTTCTGGGTCGGCGGGGTCATCTGGGAGGTCTGGGCATTGCCCGCGCGACGCCAGCCACACGCCGTCGTCGCGCGGGGCGCGCGGCTGGCGGCCCAGCGGTTCCAGCGGCTCGCGCCATATGCGCTGGCGGGCGCGCTGCTCGCCGACTGTGGCGTAGCGCTGGCGCTCACGCTGGAGGTCGCTGGCTCGTGGCGTGGCGTCTTCCTCGGACAATTCTGGCAGGCGACGATCTTCACCGGCTCCTTCGCCGTCTACTGGTGGATGCGCCAGGTCGTCCTGCTGGTGGCGCTCGCCATCGCGCTGCTCGCCGTCCGCAGCGCCGCGCATGCGCCAGCGGCCATCGCGGATGGCGCATCCGCTGACGAGCCTGCGGATGCGCTCGACGGCGCGGAGGAGCCTATCCCTTCGTGGACCAGAGCCGCGCTGGAGACTCTGCGCCAGACGCCGCGCCTGCCGATGCGGCTCGTGCGGGGCTGGCTCGATCTCACCCCGCTGCGCCAGGCGGAGGTAGCGCTGGCGGCGCTGCTGCTCTTCGCCTTCGCCATGTCCGGGCATGCCGCCGCGACGCCGCCTTCCGAGCGCGGCTATGCGATCAGCGTAGACCTGGCCCACCTCATCTTCTCCGCCACCTGGCTGGGCGGGCTGCTCTATATCAGCGTCGTGCTGATTCCGGCGGCGCGCGCGCTGCCCGCGCGCATGCAGGCGGCGCTGCTGGCGCATGGGGCGCCAGAGTTTGGCGTCATCGCCATCGTCAGCGCGGCGGCGCTCGCCCTGACCGGCTCACTGAATGCGACCGTGCGGCTCACCTCGTTCGCCCAGTTCGCGACGACGGCCTACGGGCGCGTGCTCTTCGTCAAGATCGAGTTATTTCTGGTGATGGTCGCCATCAGCGCCTTCCACGCCTTCTGGCTGCGACCACGGCTCACCCACGCGCTGACGCGCTCGTCGCAGGCGGCGCAAGGGTCGCAAGGGTCGCTGGCGATGCGGCGCGAGGTGGCCGGGGTGGGCGCCGCCACGCAGCACGCGGATCAGGGAACTGGCGCCGCAGCGGCGGACATGCAGGATCACGTTGCGCAGAATGGCCACTCCGCGCCGCCTCGCGCAGATGGCGGCGCGGATGGCGGCGCGGGCGGCGAGGCGATACAGCGACTTCGTGGACAGATGGAGGATTGGTTGCGGCGCGAGGCGCTGCTTGGGGTGGGAGTGCTGCTCTGCGTCGCGCTGCTGGCGCTCTTCGCCGGCTCGCTGACGCCTGCGCAGGCCGCCCTGCCCACGGCCAGCGCGGGCGCCTTCAGGCAGACCCACAGCGTCAGTGGCTATGCGATCACGTTGCAGGTCGATCCGGCGAAGTTTGGCTCCAACACCTTCACGGTGACGCTGGCCGATGCGCAGGGCAAGCCCACACCGGGCGCCTCGGTGTTGCTGCTGACCCAGGACCTCGACATGGATATGGGAGGGCAGACGGTGCAATTGCAGCCAGCGGGCGCCACGCAACCGGGCGTCTACAGCGGGTTGGGCGACCTGACGATGGCTGGCAACTGGAGCTTGACTGTCAAAGTCTTGCCACCGGGCGCAAAGACATTCATCGCGACAGATTTTCACCTGGCCGCTGGCTCATGAGGCAGGCGCGGCCTGGCTATCATTGCGGCTATCATCGCGGCAATTTTTCTGGCTATCATCTCAACGGAGAGGGACGCAACAATGGGAAGCGCCTGGCAAACCCTGACAACGGGCTGGTCGTTTGAGCCGCAGATTATCGTCGGCATTCTGATCGGATGCCTGCTCTACTGGCGTGGGTTCCGCTGGAGCAAGCAGCATAACTCCAAACATGCGCTGGAGTGGTGGCGTCCGTGGATCTTCGCGCTGGCGGCGCTGAGCCTCTTTGTCGCGCTGGAGTCGCCGATTGACTACTGGGCCGATACCTACTTCTGGGCGCACATGCTCCAGCACGAGCTGCTCATCTTCGTCGTCGCGCCGCTGGCGCTGTTCAGCGCGCCGTGGATGCCCATGCTACGCGGCATTCCGCTGGCGTGGCGACGCGCGGTGTTGCGCCCGCTGGCGCGCAACTGGGGCGTCATTCACAAGTTGAACCGCGTCGCGCATGTGGTTGGCGCGCCGCTCTTCGCCTGGTTCTTCTTCGTCATCACCATCTCTGTCTGGCATCTCCCGGTGATGTATGACCTGACCGAGCAGTATATCGCCGTCCACTACACCGAGCATGCGCTCTTCCTCATCGCTGCCCTGCTGTTCTGGGGGCAGATCATTCCTTCCTGGCCGTTCAAGCCCAGCCTGAACTTTGGTGGCCAGATCGTCTTCATCTTCGCGGCCACGCTGCAAGGGAACCTGCTCGACTGGTTCCTGCTGAGCGCGACCACGCCGATCTATCCCTACTACGCCGCTGTCCCACGCACGCCGGGCATGGTGTCCGCAGTGGTCGATCAGCATCTGGCGTCAGGCGTCATGATGACTGCCTCGATTGTTTCCTTTGTGCTCGTGCTGCTCTCCATCGCGGGCCTCTGGCTCGTGGCGGAGGAGCGCCGGACGGAGCTGCTGAACGCGCAACTAGCGGCCCAGGCCAGCGCGCAGCCGTAGCGGCGCGGTGTGGACGCGGGTGGTTGAATCGCGCCTCAAGGCGACTGCGGCTGGCGCCAGACCTGCCTGCGCAGGCCCAGATACGATGGATTTGGACCCACGAAGGTGGGTCTCGTGGGCCGCCAGGCCCTTCAGGCGCGGTTTCAACCGCCATCTGCCCATCTGAATTGTTGCACATCCCACCGCTGGAGGTTGCGCCGTGTCATCCGCGATGCCCGCGCCTGAACGCGCCTGGTACGATGAGGTACGCCGCCACACGCTTGCGCTCGTGCGGATGCGCAGTGTCAGCCCCAACGTCAGCGAAAACGACGTTGGCGCGGCTATCGTGCGGCTGCTCGGCGCGGATGGCCTGACCGACGCCTATACCGCAATTGGGCTGGAGACCCTCCCTGGCGACCCGTGGGGCCGCGCCAACGCCTTCGCCTGCGTGCGTGGTCGCTCCGCGCGCACGATCACGCTGATGGGCCACTTCGACACGGTGGACACGGCGGACTACGGCGCGCTGGAGCCGTGGGCGCTCGACCCCGATGGTCTGCGCGAGCGGCTCGATACGCTGGCGGCGCTGGCCCCTGGCGTGCGCGAGGACGAGCTGGCCGCGCCGGGTGACTGGATGTATGGGCGTGGCGCGGCGGATATGAAGAGCGGCGTGGCGATCTGCATCACGCTGATGCGTCACTATGCGCGGCTGGCGCGCGCGGGACGCTTGCCACTCTCCGTCGTGATGATCGCCACGCCCGATGAGGAGAATGAGTCCGCTGGGGCGCGCGAGGCGGCGCGGCTGCTGGGTCGGCTGCGCGCCGAGCATGCGCTGACGCTCGTGGGCGCCATCAACACCGACTATGTGGCGGAGCGCTATCCCGGCGACGATGCGCGCCCCGTCTACACCGGCTCCGTCGGCAAGCTGCTGCCATGCTTCTATGCCGTGGGCCAAACGTCACACGCGGGCGAGCCATTCGCCGGGCTGGACGCCAATCTGCTGCTGGCCGAGATCATCGGCGAGCTGAGCATGAATCCAACCTACTGCGAGACGGTGCGCGGGCAGACGACGCCGCCGCCCGTCACCCTGCGCGCCACGGACACCAAGACCCTCTACAACACGCAGGTTCCCTTCACCGCCTACATGTACCTCAATCTGCTGACGATGGAGCGCACGCCCGCCGTTGCGCTGGCGCAGATGCGCGCCGGGGCGCAGCAGGCGCTCAATCGCGCGCTGGCGCGGGTCAACGCCGCCGAGCAGCGCTGGACACTGGCGCATGGCGCAGCGCCGACGGGAGTGCGCAGTCGCCGTGATGGAGCGGCGATCACCTGGGCGGAGCTACATGCGGCGGTAGCGGCGCATGTGGGCGAGGTGGCGCTGGCGAGCGCGCTGGCCGAGGAGTGGGCGCGCTGGCCCGCCGACCTCGATAAGCGTGAACGCTGTGTGCGGCTGGTGGAGCGACTGTGGACGCTGAGCGAGCGTGAGGGTCCCGCCGTCGTCGTCTTCTTCGCGCCGCCGTTCTATCCCGCCGTTCCCGCCGTCCCTTCGCCCCTGCTCGATGCCCTGCGCGAGACGCTGGCGGCGCATCCTGAGCAGCGTCTGGTGGAGGAAGAGTTCTTCCCGCTGCTCTCGGATATGAGCTATCTGCGGCTCGATCCGCTGGTGGATGCGTCGGCGTTGCGCGCGAACATGCCTGTCTGGCGCGACGACGCGGGCGCCGACGCCGGGCGCCTACAGCCTGCCGCTCGATGCGATGCGCGCGCTCGACATGCCCGTCATCAATATCGGGCCGTATGGGCGCAGCCTGCATCAGCGTGGCGAGCGGGCGCTGATGTCCTTCTCCTTCGAGGTCGCGCCGCAGGTGATCGACGAGACGATCTCACGGCTGGCGCGACTGCTGGAAGGCTAGCCAGGCGCGTCATCAGCCCGCCCGCTCGCGGCCCAGACCTTCGATGAAGTGTGTCACAGCGTAGTCGTAGCTCTCGGTCAGATCGATCGGGATGCCGAAGCCGCCGACGCTTTCGAGCGAGACGAACCCATGCGTCAGCGCGCGGAGCATGCGAATGGCATGGATGAGCCGCGTCTCGTCCAGCCGCCAGGGCGCCAGCACAGCGCGCAGGATGTCGATGAGGTCCGCGCCCGCCGCGATGAGCGCACGCGCATCATCGGGCGTGGGGGCGCGCTGAATCGCGGCGTAGAGTCCGGGGCGCTCTCTGGCGAAGGCGCGATAGGCGGTGGCGACCGCGCGGACACTCTCCGCCCCGCTCTTGCCGATGGCCGCGCGCGCCAGACACTCGGCGAGCGTGCGCATGCCGAGCAGGGCGAGACCACTGCGTACCTCATCCAGCCCGGCGACATGCTTGTAGAGCGAGGGCGAACGGACGTTGAGGCGCTCGGCGAGGCGCGCCAGTGTCAGGTGATCGAATCCCTCGGCGTCGGCGATCTCGCCAGCGGCGCGCAGAATGATGGCGTCATCCAGCCCCGCCCTATGCGCCATGCGTCGCCGCCTCTCGCAGCGCGCCGAGGAAGCTGATGACGTATGGCCCGACGGTCGCAGGCATTTCGGCGTGTGGGTAGTGTCCGGCGCCCTCGATCATGCGTATCTCGGCTGGCCCGCCCAGGCTGCTGGCGATCTGCCGGGCCTCCGCCGCAGGATCAGGGAAGTCACGATCCCTGGTTCCCATCATCACCAGCGCAGGCGCCGTGACGCGCGCGAGCCGCTCACCCGCAGCCGTCTGGTTGGCGGCCAGGAAGCCGCGCAGCGCCGCCATGCGTCCTGGCTCGCGCAGGTTCGTCTCCAGGCGCCGCAGATAGTCCGCGAAGTCGGCGGGCTGCGCGGTAGGATAGAGCGAGCGGAAGTAGCGGAGCCAGACGGTCGGCCCCCACGGCCCGCTAAAGAGCGGCGCGTAGAGCAGCGCATAGGTCAAGCGCGCGCGCCAGAGCGGCTGTGTGTTGCGCGCGAAAGGCGAGATGAGGACGATCCCGTCCACCAGTTCAGGCGCATCCGCCGCCACGCATACCGCCGCGCCTGCCGCCATCGAGGTTCCCGCGATGATGACACGGCCAGCGGCCAACGCGCGCGTCAGCGCAATCACATCCCGCGCAACCGCCGCAGCGGAGTAGTCCGCCCAGCGTGCGCTAGACTCGCCGTGGCCGCGAATATCGAGCGTCACCACACGATAGCCAGCCGCCAGCAGTTGTGGGGTGAGCAGGCGATATTCCGCCCGCAGATCGCCCATGCCGGGAACGCAGAGCACCACCTGACCTGATCCCTGGTCATCATAAGCGAGTCGTCCGCCTGATGTATCGAGGAAGCGCGTCGCCATGTTGAACCTCCTGTGAATCCGTGACAAAGCTAACACAATTAGTTATAAGCTAATGTAATTAGCTTTGTCAAGAGATGTGATGATGTCGCACAGGGCTTGTGAAGTATTCGAGCTGCTTGTGCACGTATGCAATGCCGCAGTTCGGTCCCAGTCCGCGCCAGGCGGACTTTGCGGCCCGCAGGCCCTCCAGGCGCGGTTTCAACCGCCAGCGATCTGCGACGGGTACGCGGAGAGCCTGGCGCCGGGCATGAAAAATCGCCGCAGCGCTCATTGCTGAGTTTGCGGCGAGGAAATGGGAAACGCTTCGGACGCCTGCGCGAGGTTTAGCGGGCGCCGACGAGCGCGTGGCGCTCCAGGAAGGCGCGGAGCGTGCCTTCGTCGCGGCCATCGATACCATCGTGGACACGCGCTGGCGTTGACTCAGTCTGCTGCGACCAGGACATCAGGTCCGCCATATCGGCGACAGAAAGCTCGACAGAGTGACGCTCACCGCGCCCATCCACGAGATCGAGCGCCAGGCCGTGCTCGCCTTCGCGCACGGCAAAGCTGCGCGCCTCGGCGAGATCGAGCACACTGCCAACAGCGCCAAGAATGCTCGCATAGCTATCGGTTCGCATGGGTATCGCTGCCTCCTTCGGCCACGTCGCGCTTGGGGCCTTGCGACGAGTGTAAGTGGGGGCGTGTCTCCGCTCCCAACACGTAACGGTAGCATACAAAGGTGTGTAATTCAAGACAGTTGCGAGCTATTCTGTATTTGGCGGCGCGCCATCGAGACGCCAGGGCGTCACCTGGCTACTGCTCCTGCTGCCAGCTTGTGCTGGAAGCCCTTTCGCGCGGCAGAGAGCGTCGCGCCGCACAGTATGGTAGAATGCCGCGATACCACTCGACTGAATCCGCTGCGGGTCTGTATGCTCGCGCGCTCATCTTAGGCAGGAACCGGGAACTATGAAACCGCTCGTCGCAATCGTCGGACGCCCAAACGTGGGCAAGTCCACCCTCTTCAATAAGCTCGTCGGCGAGCGGCTGGCCATCGTCGAAGACCTGCCCGGCACCACCCGCGACCGCATCTATGCCGATGCGGAGTGGAACGGGCGCACCTTCACGGTGATCGATACGGGCGGCCTGGAGCTGGGCAGCGATGATGACATCACCACCCGCGTCACCGCGCAGGCGCAGCTGGCCATCGAAGAAGCGGATGTCATCATCTTCCTCGTCGATACCAAGTCGGGCATCACCGAGGCCGACAACGAGGTCGCGGCGTTGCTGCGGCGCGCTGGCAAGCCCGTGGCGCTGGGCGCGAACAAGGCCGACAACGCTACCCGCCGTCAGGAGGCCGTCGAGTTCTACTCGCTGGGGTTGGGCGAGCCAATCACCCTCTCGGCTACCTCCGGCACCGGCTCCGGCGATCTGCTCGATGTCGTGGTGGAGGCGCTGCCCCCGCGCGACGCCGACGAGGAAGAGGACGCCTACGCCGGGCTACCGCGCATCGCCATCGTCGGGCGGCCAAACGTGGGCAAATCGTCGCTGGTCAACGCCATCCTGGGGCAAGATCGCGTGATTGTCAGCGACATCCCCGGCACGACCCGCGACACCGTGGACACGCTGGTAGAGCATAACGGGCAGCAGATCGCGCTGCTCGACACAGCCGGCATCCGCAGGCGCGGGCGCATCGGCGGCGGCGTCGAGAAATACAGCGTCATCCGCTCGAATCGGGCGATTGACCGCTGCGATGTCGCGGTGCTGATGATCGATGGCATGGACGGCATCACCGCGCAGGATACACACATCGGCGGCTACATCCATGATGCGGCGCGCGGCATGGTAATCGTGATCAACAAATGGGACCTCGTGCGCGAGGCGTTGCGCCAGGCCGAGGAGCAGGCCGACCCAGAGTTTCCCGTCTCGCTCAAGCCGGGCGGCAACACCGCCGCGCTGGAGGACGAGCCGAACGACGCCGAAAAGTATCGCGAGATCGTGCGCGACCGTTTCAAGTTCGCGCCGTATGCGCCGATCATCTTCTCTGCCGCCAAGAACCGCTACCATGTCAACCAGATTCTCGATCAGGCGCTGAAGATCTGGGAGACACGCCAGCAACGCGCGCAGACCTCACAGTTGAACGATGTCATCCGCCAGGCCGTGCAGCGTCATCATCCGCCAGTCGTGCAGGGGCGCGCCATGCGCATCTACTACGTCACGCAGGCGGAGGTCAGCCCGCCTACCTTCGTCTTCTTCGTCAATGATCCCACACTGCTGCACTTCTCCTACCAGCGCTATCTGGAGAACCAACTGCGCCAGACGTTCGGCTTCGATGGCACGGCGTTGCGGCTGGAGTTCCGTGAGCGGCAGAACGAGCGCAACGACGAGAGCAAGGGCAAGGGCGGCAAGCGCGCGCCTGCCCACCACGCCTCGCGTTAACGCCCATCGCGGCGCGAGCGGCGGCGCAAGCGCCGCCGTTCGCGCCGGGATTCCCCCATCTATCCACCCACCCCCTTCGCGCTGCCCGCTCACGGCCAGACAAGCGGTATGCTCCACATGACCGACTGTCACATTCTGCACAATTGCTCGTTGTACTCAGTGAAGGCCGGATAGGACACCCTATGCGCTGGCCCTGAGTCGTCTAGCAGGAGTATGACAGGATGAGGCCTGGGGGGCCGCTTACTCTGACGCGCAAACGTGTCAAGCGCATCGTGCGCGCGCCGGGCCGGAGGGCGTCGCTGGGCCTGGTCATCGCGCTTGTAGCCGCCATGCTGATGGGCATCTTCTCTCAGCGCGCCTGGCTGACACAGGCGACGCCGATGGCGCCCGTGAAATCGTCGTTCGCCACCGCCATATCAGGCGCGGCCTATGGCGCAAGCCAGGCGAGCGTGCAAAACGCCGTCAACGCCGCCGCCTGGCCGCAGCAGAACAAGCTCTGGTGTGGCATCGCGACAGTCGCGGCGATAGCCAAATTCAAGAACGTGGCGACCGCGTCGCAGCAAAGCATGGCCGATTATCTCAACAGCCCTGCCGCCACCAGCGCCTGGGGTACACCAGGCCCCGCCGCAGGCTACTATGGCCCCGGCTTCTCGGCGGATATTTCGCGCGACTTCGGCTCTGATCCGCGCTCATTGGCGCAGGCGCTGGCCGGAACGACGAACCAGCCCTACCATCAGATGGTTGACCTCTCGAGCGCCTACGAAGCCTCCGCCTCGCTGGCGGCTGATGTCGTGCGGTCGGGCGAGCCGATCTCGGTGTTTGTCGATCACGCGCTCCATTCGGTGCTGGTGAGCGCCGTCTTCGCGACCGGCGACCCCATTGCGAATCCCGGCAGCATCACAGGATTCCAGGTGTGGGACCCTGCCTGGAGTGTCGCAAATACTGGCATTCAGCCAGATGAAGTGGACAATGTGCCACTCAGCGTGTGGCTCAATAACTCAGCCTACTGGGGCCAGGCCTACAGCACGAACTGGATTTCCGGCTACATCTATGACCCGGACCCGGCGGTTGGCCCGTATGCCTTCGACCCCACGGTGCTGACGCGCCAGACCAACCTCTGGTCGGGCCACTACGTCTACATCCGTCCCGACTCCGCTGGCTCCGCGATGGCGGGAGTCTCGGCGGACTGGGCAGAGAATCAGAATGGCGCCCTCATCAAGGGGTGGGATGGGCAGATTCCAACAGGCTACACCGGCCTCACCTCGCTCTTCGAGAGCGTCAAGGTGACGCTCCCTGAGACCAGCCCCTATGGCATCGCCTTCGCCGCGCGCGGTTCCTATGACGCCACTGCCGCAGGCAGCGCGCCAGCCGCCGCCCTCGCCTGGACCGGCACAGACGCGCTGCATCACCTGAATGTCCTCACCTCGCAGGACGGCCTGAACTACGCCAACAAGCTCACCCTCGTCGATACCTCATTCAATAATCCCGCCGTGCTCATCGCCCCACCCGCGACGGCGGGCGGCTCTAATGTCGTCGTGATCGCCTGGATCGGCACAGACGGCGGCCACTCGCTCAATGTCATGTACGATGTCTATGGCCAGCGTCTCAAGCTCACGCTCTGGAACAACTCCAGCGCCAATACCCCCGGGCTGGCATGGTTTCAGGGCCAGGTGTGGCTCGCGTGGACCGGCACAAACGCCGCCCATTCGATGAACATCATTCCGCTGGGGCCACAGGGAGTTGTGGCGGGGACTCAGGTGACGCTCTGGACACAGCCAGGCGCCTCGACCGCCCCGCAGCTCGATGTCGATAGCGCGAACAACCGCATGCTGCTGAGTTGGTCGCGTCTCTGGTCGAATCAGGTGATGGTGCTGGCGTCGAGCGACAACGTCACCTGGTCAGCACCTTCGACTGGCGCGATCAATAATGTCACCAGCTATGGCAGCCCTGACATCCTGGCCCTCCCGGCTCCGGCTGCGGGCATCGCGCCCATCTATCTCGCGTGGACAACCACCTGGAGCCAGATCTATCTCTGGCGTGGCTCGAACAGCCAGGGCTGGACCTCTGTCCAGGCGATCCCCGAAACCTCGCCGTATGGGACCGAGGTGGGGTATCTGGGGCAAGGTGGCGCCTTTGTGCTGGCCTGGTCTGGCACAGATGCGCTACACCACCTCAATGTCGCGCTGATTCTGATGTAGGCGCCTGTCGCGGACTCTTTGACGCCAACAGGGGGCGGCGATTCTGTTGAGAATCGCCGCCCCCTGTCGTCATCTCAGCGCGCATGGGGCTGGCGCCGACGTGAGCCGCCTTGAGCCGCAGTAGGTCGCGACCGCCAGCCACGCTAATTCTCGATGATGACCGTCGCGCCGATACCGATCCAGCCGTAGAGCGCGCCAGCGGCGGTGACAGGCATGTTGACACAGCCGTGGCTGCCCGTCTCCCATGTGCCATCGGGGTCAGTATGCGGCACATTCGTGCCGGGGCCAAACGCATGGCGCCAGGCAGCGCTATGCAAGTAGAAGCCGCCACCAAGGAAGAGCATCGCGAACTGCACATATTCAGGCGTGTAGTAGTACGGCGAGCCGACGGGCCAGGGGGAGTAGAACCAGACGTTCGATTCCTTCATCATGATGTGGAAGGTTCCCGTCGGCGTGGGCAGTTGTGGCATGCCGGTCGTCACGGCGGTTGACAGCACGGGTTGGCCGTCCTGATAGGCCCAGAGCCACTGCTTTGAGATGCTCACGACCACTACCTGTCCGCTGACCGACGTCGTTGGATAGGAGGGCACGGTGACGGTCTGGCGCGTGGCCGCGCAGGGACAGTTCTTGACGGGCACAGGCATGGGCGCCCGCTGGCTGAGGGTAGCGGGCTGCACCAGCGTGACGACCTGCGACGTGTAGACCACAGGCGGCGTTGGCTCTGCGATGTGGTGAGCGTCCGCGTAGCGCTGCGCAGAGATCGCCCCGCCTGCGCCAACAGCGGCCAGGATCGCGCAGACACTCACGAGGAGGAGGCTCGCACGTAGCGTGCCCGCGAGCGCCGATCTGTTCTGCTCCGGTGGCGATTTTTTCGACATGCGTACCTCCCTCGATGTGCTGCGCATAGACGCGCCGCTACCGCCTGCTTCATTGATAAACGAATGGAGATGAACGATGGCGCCAGATAGCCCCAGCGCTGCCACAGCTTATGCCACGATGATGACCGTCGCGCCGATACCGATCCAGCCGTAGAGCGCGCCAGCGGCGTCTACGGGCATATTGACACAGCCATGGCTGCCTGTCTCCCATGTGCCATCAGGGTCGGTATGCGGCACATTCGTGCCGGGGCCAAACGCATGGCGCCAGGCGGCGCTATGCAGGTAGAAGCCGCCATCGCGGAAGAGCATCGCGAAGTCTACGTGCTCAGGGGAATAGTAAAACGGCGAACCATATGGCCAGGGGGAGTAGAACTCGACATTCGACTCCTTCATCATGATGTGATAGGTTCCCGTCGGCGTGGGCAGTTGTGGCATGCCGGATGTCACCGCGCTCGCCAGCACGAGGCGCTTGTCCTGATAGGCCCAGAGCCACTGCTGCGTGAGGCTGACCAGCACGACCTGCCCGCTGAGCTGGGGGATGCCGTAGGCGGGCGCGGGAATATTGGTGTGGGCGGCTGAGCAGGTGCAATTTGCCACCGAGACGGGCTGTGGCGCATGCTGGCTGGCGTCCCCCGGGCGAACGATGGGCGCCAATGGCACAGTGGCGCCGACCGACGGTGTCAGCGAGACGCGGTTCGCAGTGGCGACGCGCTGCGCAGTGACGACGCCACCAACACTAATCGCGGTGAGCAACGTGATGATACTGACGACGAGCAACCCAGTCGCGCAGCAAGCGTACACGCGCGGAAGGGGCTGGCGCCTGGCCCGGCGTTGGCGTGAAATCTGGCAAATCTGGCGGCTCTACCCTCATCAAACTGCTCCTCAGACTGTTTCGCTGCGCGCGCTGCGCCAGGCGGACAGGGCGAGTAGAGGCGTAGCGCATCGCCCCATGAATGACACTCCCTCGTTGCTATACATGACGTGCAGCGCGGCCCAAAATGAACACGCATGAGCACAAGCGGCCAGAATGTGCGCCGCGCAGCGGCCGCATGTACGGGAGCGTCCATGCGGCGCAAGCGGGGCCTCGGCTGGCTCACATCGAACTGGGCTAGCGTCGCCAGCGCCAGATAGCCCCAGCGCTCCGAAGATGGATGCGCTGGGGCTATCGGCTCATCTGAGTGGGCGGCTGGCTTCGGTCAGGGCAGGCTTGCGGGCGCGTTGGCTCCCGCGACCGCAGTGGAGCCGGTAGCATGCCCGCCCGCGCCGATAGGATAGAGGGCGATGGCGCCTGGGGTGAACGGGTCGCCGCTCGTGCCCGCATAGAAGCCAGAGCTATCTGCGCTCCACGCAAGCTGGCTGTAGCCGCTCGGCGAATCATAGAAGCGGGTCGCCCCGCCAGCGAGAGGCCCGGAAAGCACATTCGGCGTGGGATTGGCGTTCGTCACCGCGACATATGCGCCATCGGGCGAGATGCTCACATAGGCCATCGCATTGGCTGTCGCGCTCGGCAGAATGCTGGTCGCGCCACTGCCATCGACGTTGGCGGTATACCAGTGCGATGACTCATTCAAGCCGCCGCCCCCCGCCGTTTCTGTGAGGGCAAGGCTCTGATAGGCGAGATGCGCGCCATCGGGCGACACATCCCAGCCGCCATACTCGACATGCCCTTCACCTCCGCCCCACGTTCCCGCGTTTCCGATAGTGATGGGCGCGCCAATCGGGGCCGAGGTCGTGAGATCGTAGCGGTTGAGTTGCTCAGAAACGACCGGGTTGGATGCGCTATTGAGACCGGGATACGCGCTATAGAACAGCGTCGAGCAGCGCACCACACCCTCCACTGCTCCGCTGATGCCCGGAAGCGGCGTGAGGGTATTCGTCGTGAGATCGTAGCGTTGCGCGCTGGATGCCGTGAAGATAATCAGCGTATGCGTGTCGGCCCAGGCGAACAGGCGATGCGGCGTATCCTCCGAGGCGACGTTGATGGATGTCGCCAGCGGGATGCGCGTGACCGCATGCGTCGCAGTGTCGACAATATAGGGATCGTATTCGGTCTGGAACGGCACAAACTGCGCCACCGCCACGGCGAGGTGCGCCGCGTCTGGCGCAAACGCCATGAACGTCAGTTGTGGCGCATTCCCAACGGCGCCCTCATCCGGGATGCCAAGCGGGTATACGAAATGGCTCACCGTCGTCGCGGATGCGCTTGCGGGGACTTTTCCTACGACCTGCTGCCCCACCACCCAGGCGAGCGCGGTGGTGGTGGCGTGGGTGGCGCATGGCGGCGGCCCTGAGGTCGCTGTGGCGCCGGGTGGCGGCGTCGCGGACGCCGCAGGCCCCCCAGCGCTGCATGCGAGCATGGTCGTCGCACAGCAGCACAGCAGCGCTGCCAGTTGTCCATAAGCGCGCCAGCGGTTGCGCATGATTCCCCCTGCCCTGGTCACTCGACTACGAGCGATCTGATAATCTCCGACCCGTGTGTACCGACGCATCGGGCCGATAGCTGACGCCTGCGCCAGGATGTCAACGTGAAATCAGCGTATGTCCGCTATTGCGGGGGAGTGTAGGGGGGCGCGGCATCACTCGTCAATACGAGAAAACTATGAGAGGGAATCGGCGCGCGCCTGGCGGCACAGCGCCGCTCAGAGTAGCAGCAGGCCGCGCCGCGCCGCCGTCGTCACCGCCTCAGTGCGGCTGGCGGCGCCCAGCTTCGTCATGATCGCCGAGACGTGGAACTTGACGGTATGCTCGCTGATGCTCAATCGCTGGGCGATCTGCTTATTGGGGATGCCCTGCGCCAACAGTTGCAGCACCTCGCGTTCGCGCGCGGTCAGTGGCTCATCCTGGTCGCTGACTGGCTCGGCCTCCAGCCGCCCACGCGCCAGCCCGGCGAACGCCTCCAGCGCAAGGCTGCGGTCGAGCGCGGTCAGGCCGCTGGCCACTGCCATGACCGCCGCGACGATCTCCTCAGTTCCCGCGTCGCGTGGCAGCGCGCCGAAGCCGAGGCCATCCGCTGTAACCAGCCGCGCCAGTTCCATCGTCTGGCGCACGGCTCGTCCCTGCGCGCCACGCCCACCGCCGGGCGCCTCGGTCGCGCCGAGCGCCACCACACCGCTGCGTGGGCGCAGCAGCTCCAGCCAGCCCGCCACAGTCTCGGCGTCGAAGCCGGTCTCCAGGTCAACCAGCGCGATGTCCAACCCCTCCATCAGCTCAGCCGATGTGGCGGCGCCGCCAGCGGAGGGATCGCGCGCTGCGTCGGCCTTGCTGGCGGGCGTGGCTCCGGGCGCGCCGCTGAGCGCCGCCGGGCCGCTCGCCCCGGCGACCACCCAGCCGGGCTGCTCCTGCGCCAGCGCCGTCAGCCCCGCGCGCACCGTCGGATAGGGTGAGATGATGTAGATTCGCATCAGAGAGCCTTTAATATAGAATGCGACGCGGCATGCTGTCGTTGCGCCAGCCCTCACCCCCAGCCCCTCTCCCAGAGGGCGAGGGGAGTCGGAGTTCCCCCTCGCCCTCTGGGAGAGGGGGCCAGGGGGTGAGGGCTGGCGCTTCTATCCTTGATGATACACGTCCCCCTCCGTTGACGCTGGCCAGCGGAGGGGGAGATATGTGCGCAGATGAGCGAAAGCCGCGCGAATTACGCCGCCGCGCGCAGGATGGGTGTCAGGGTGATGGTGATGCGCTTGCCGCCGCGCAGCGCCTCCAGCGTGCGCTGCTGCCCCGCCGTTCCAGCGCGATTGAGCAGCCGCACGAGTTGCTCGGCGCTGCGCACGGGGCGCCCATCCACCGCGATCAACGCATCGCCCACCAGAATGCCCGCCGCCTCAGCCGGGCCGTCGGCCTCGACCGCGATCACCAGCGGCACCGTCTCGTGCGGCACGCCCGCGCGCTCGCGTTGCGCTGGCGAGAGCGGAACCGTCTGCGCCTGCACGCCCAGATAGGCGCGCTGGCCTGTGCGTCCCGTCTCGTCGAGGAAGCGGCTGACGGTATTGCTCGGTATCGCGAAGCCCAGCCCACCGCCGACCATCGCGTTGACGCCGATCACACGGCCACGCGCGTCGAGCAGTGGCCCACCAGAGTTGCCCGGATAGAGTCGGATATCGGCCTGCACGAGCTGGATGCGCGCGAAGCGGCGACCGGGCCAGTCGGCCTGGTTGGGAATGGCTGGCTCCAGATCGAGATCAGGGTCAGCCGGAGCCTGCGCCGCGACGACGCCAGTCGTCACCGCCCCCTCGACGCCAAACGGATTGCCAATCGCCATGACATATTCGCCCACGCGCAGCGCACTGGAGTCGCCGATGCTGGCGGCGCGCAGGCCACGCGCCCGCACCCGCAGCGCCGCTACGTCATGCTCGGGGTCCGCCGCGACCAGATGCGCCTCGACCTCGCGGCCATCGTGCAGGCGCAGGGTCAGGCGCTCGCTGCGCCCAGCCGCCACCACATGCGCATTCGTGATGACGGTCGCCTCGGCTTCGCCCGCCGCGTCTGGCTGGCCCACTTCCCAGATGATCGCCGTGCCAATGCCGCGACCCTCCACCTGCGCCTGCGCCACGCTCGTGCGCGCCTGCGCCGCCAGGCGCGCCGTCGCTTCCGCGAGCGCGCTCAGGCCCTCGACAGGGGCCACAGACGCTACGACGCCTGCGCCCGTCACATCTATTCCATCAGCCATAGCCGATGACATCCTTTCAAGAGCGACTCTTTCCTCCGCCCAGGGATGGGAGCAGGGGAAGTCGCACCGTCTTGCTGTTGTGTTCGCAACGTCGCTTGCCGACATCCGATCTGCCTGGATTACGCCCGCTCGCCGACCGTCACTGTGGCGTCCGCTGGCTCGCCGCCGCGCAGCAGCTTGAGCGCGAGCGTATGCCCGGGGGCCGAACTGCCCAGCGCGTTGCGCAGGCCATCCACACCCGTCACGGTCTGCCCGTTGATGCTCACGATCAGGTCGCCAATCAGCATGCCGGCCTGCTCGGCGGGGCTATTCGCCTCGACCGTCACCACCAGCAGCGCGCTCTCTTGCGCGGTGGCCACTTTCTGCGCCAGCGCCGTTGGCAGCGGCACCTGCTGGGCGCCCACCCCCAGGTAGCCACGGCGCACACGCCCGTGGGTCGTCAGCGCGCCGACGACACGCCGCACCGTCGCCAGTGGCAGCGCCGCGCTCTGGCGGGTCAGGCGCGAGCTATTCAGGCCGACCATCTTGCCATCCAGGTCTACCAGCGGACCACCGGAGAAGCCCGGATAGAGCGTCACATCGGCGAAGATGATCCCCTCGATCTGCGCGCCATGCCCGGCGCGACGCGGTCCCTCGACCGCGCTGACCACGCCGAAGGAGACGCGCGGCCCACCCTCGATGGGTCGCCCGATTGCCAGCGCCAGATGGCCTGCGCGCAGGTCGTCATTCACCTGAATTGTCGTCGCGCCCTCGCCCAGATCGGCGTTCGGCAGGCGCAAGACGGCAAGATCGGTGTTCGGATCGCGCCCGGCGAGCGTCGCCTTCACCACGCGCCCATCCGGCAGGATCACGGTGATGTCATCTTCGCGCTCGACCACATGGTCGGCGGTCACCACGACCACTTCGCCATCCGTCTGCCACAGCACGCCACTCGCCGATTGGCGCGGCCGCGCCGAGATGGACACAATCGAGCGTGATGCGCGCTCGAAAGCGTTCGCGAGCTGATCGGAGAATCCGCCAAGCGCGCTGGCCTGCGTTGTCTGCTGCGTATCTTCTGCCATGTTCTGTTGCGCTCCTCTCCCGGTCGCCTGCGACGCCGGGTCACGGTCTGCGCCACCCGGCTCAGCGGGCGGCCTCGTTTCATACTGAGAACGGTACCGCACGCGACGAGGGGATAGCGCCCCGCGTTGGGCCAGTGGCGTCCCTGGCCATCTGGGCAGGCGGAGCGCCTGCCTGAGCGGCTGGCGCAGATGAGGCGCAGTGGAGCGAATTGAGTCAGGCCAGGCTCGCGCTATTCCTCGCCCTCCGCGCTCTCCGCGCTCTCCTCGCCGTCCTCCACATCCCACATCAGCGGCAGAGCGGCCATCAGCGCCATGTCGCGCGTCGGCTGCGCGCCGACGCCGCTGGCTGCGGCTTGCTCCTCAGCCACGAGCGCGCGCCAGTTCGTGAGGCGCCGCTCAAGCGTGTCGCGCTGGAGGTCGTTGATCGAGACCAGCCCCAGCCGCCGCTGAAAGACGAGCCGGTCGAAGGCGTCATCGTCCATCGCCTCGTAGCGCCGCGCTGCACGCATCAGCAACTGCGCCATCGTCATACACAGACCGGTAAAGAGCGCCTTGCGGTCGGCGGTGGTCAGATTCAACTGCGCCATGTCAGGCCAGTCGGGGTCGCTATTCACCGCCGCCGCCACATCGGCGTTGATGCGGTAATACTTCTCGACGTAGGTATCACGCGGCACGGCGCGCGGCGGGTCTACGATGCCCATCGCGCGCAGCACACGCATGTGATGGTAGACGTTGTTGGCCGTCAGCCCCAGCCGCCGCGCGATCTGTGTCGGGGTTAGCTCCTTCGCGTGTCCCAGTTCCATCACAATCGCCCCGCGCGTCGGATCGGACACCGCCGCGATGTACTGGCGCAGCAGTTCGTGAATCGTCGCCATCACTTCTCACCTCCAACTCACCCATGCTTGTGAACGGTCATGCCGCAGGGCCACGCGCCCCATCACCCAAGTATAGCAGGATAGCCACAGCGACACCAATACAACAATACGTGTTGACAGTATAATGTAAATATAGTAACATCGCATACAAGTATAGTGGTGTGGATTGTGTTGTAGACGAGTAGACGTTCTAAGGAGGCGCCCCGTGCGAGGCATCACCCGCCTGCTAGCCCCGTTACGCAGCCGCGAGTTTACGCTCATCTGGTTGGGGCAAGGTATCTCGCAGATTGGCGATGAGGCCTCGGCGATTGCGCTGGTCTGGCTGCTGGTTGGGATGACCGGCTCCAACTTGCTGCTTGGCGCAATCCTCGCGGTATCCTACATCCCTACGCTGCTACTACTGCTCTTCGGCGGCGCGCTCGCTGACCGCTACAGCGGACATGTGGTGGCGCTGATCTGCGATGGGTTGCGCACACTGGTTGCGGCGGCGTTCGCGGCGCTCGTCATCCTGGGCCGCATCTCATTGCCAGAGGTCTTCGCCTTCTCTGTTCTCTATGGCCTGGTCAGCGCCTTCTTCAATCCTGCGCTGGGCGCGCTCTACCCCGCGCTGGTCGAGCCGGAACGCTACGATGCGGCGACCAGCCTGCGCCAGATGACCACCCAGATTGCGGCGCTCGGTGGCCCTGCGCTGGCTGGCTATCTGATTGCGCGCTGGAATGTTGGCGCCGCGCTGGCCTTTGACGCCGCCTCGTTTTTCGTCTCGTTCCTCGCGCTGACGCTGGCGCGCAAACGCGGCGCGCTCGCAGCGGCGGCGGCCACTTCGGGCGACCCAGACGACCCAGGCGCAGCGGCGCCAGCGCCGCAGCGCGCCTCGCGCTGGCGCGAGATGTTCGCTGGCGTGCGCTTCCTGCGCAGCGAATCGAGCATCCTCACGCTCATCCTGATCTTCTCGCTCACGAATGGATTGAACGATGTTGTCGCGGTGCTCACTCCCCGGCTGGCGCGTGTCACCCTCGATCTCCCGGCGACGGCGTTCGGCTTGTTCTCCTCGTGCATGGGCGCTGGCGCGCTACTCGGCGCGCTCGTCATCGGCCTGGTCTCCGCGCGGCTACGCTGGCGCGCGCAGATCATCTGCGGCTCGCTCTTCCTCTTTGGCGCGGCGATCATTGCGATGGGACTGGCGCAGGATGCGCTCACCCTCAACGTCGCCTTCGCGGTGTTTGGCGTCACATTCGTCGTGCCAGAGGTGCTGTTCGGCGCGCTGCTCCAGCGCGTCATCCCCGCTGCGATGCGTGGCCGTGTCTACAGCGTGCTGGGGCTGATCGCGATGTCGATGAACCCGGCGGGCATGGCGCTGGCGGGCTGGCTCGGCGACGCATTCGGCCCACGCGCGGGTCTATGGATCGGCGGCGGCGCGATTGCCGCGCTGGCGGCGCTGGCGCTGCTCATCCCCGGCGTCCGCGCGCTGAATTGGCGCGATATGCCAGGAGCCAGCCTGTCAGAATCCGCGCCAGTGGCCGCCAACATGGAGCGGTAGCGCGCATTCGGGAAAGGGCTGAGAGCGGCGCCCAGGATGCGCAGCAACCTGCCTGGACGGTGGGCCAGCCCGTGTGGCATGCTATCGCAGGCGCCTCGCGATGACGACCGCCAGCTCGGCGTCGGCGCCGGGCCTGATCTGCGCTCCGTACAGGGTCGTCCGCCGCGTTCTGTGGCGCCAGACCAGCCAACGAAGGGGATGAGACACGTGGCCGCTGAAGAAAACTTCACCCTCACGACGTTCTTCACGTCGTGGAAAGCGTACCAGGATCACATCAAAGTGTCGCTCGCGCCGCTGACCGACGAGCAGCTCACGCTGCGCGCCGCGCCAGGTCTGCGCTCGATTGGCGAGAATGCCGCGCATATCGTCGGCTGCCGCGCCGGCTGGTTCACCGACTTCCTGGGCGAGGATGGCGGCGCGGACGTGAAGGCGATAATGAGCTGGGACGAGCCGGGCGCCCCCGCGCGAACAGCCGCCGAGCTGGCGCAGGCGCTCGACTGGACCTGGCAATGTATGACCGACTGTCTGGCCCGTTGGAGTCCCGACGATATGCGCCAAACGTTCCCCGACGACTGGGATGGCAAGATCGTTCAGTTGTCGCGCGCCTGGGTGGTCTGGCATGTGCTCGAACATGATCTGCACCACGGTGGCGAGCTTTCGCTCACTCTCGGCATGCACGGTATCCCGGCGGATTTCCCGGGCTGAGCGCGGCGTTACTGCCAGGCCCTGAGTGCGACGGCGTCCTATCATCGCTGACCTTCTGAATCGTGCGGGAGAAGCCATGCAAACCGAGTCGACGCATGCGGCCCTGGTGATCGCGGCGCCTGGTCAGATGCTGCTCGAGCAGGTTGCGACGAAACGCCCGCGCGCCGGGGAAATCCGGGTTGCCCCCTTGCGTGTCGGCATCTGTGGCTCCGATCTGGATGTGCTGCGCGGAAGCCGACCATTTGGCGCCCGCATTCTGGGGCATGAGGGCGTGGCGGAGGTTGTGGCTGTTGGCGCTGGACTATCTCAGTACGCCGTTGGGCAGCGTGTTACCTTTCTGCCGAATAACCCCAACGATCCAGCAGATGTGCTCGGCGTCAGTACCGAGGGGCTGTATCAACAGTCGCTGGTGGTCCCATCAGCGGCTCTCGATCGCGGCATGGTCGTTCGATGTGACGCAGGGATTCCCCTGGACTGTGGCCCATTGATCGAGCCGTTTGCCACAGTGCTCTATGGGCAGCGCCTGGCGCAGCAGGTCTGTGCGCCTCAGGCCGCGCTGATTGTGGGCGCAGGCCCAATTGGCCTGTTGAATGTCCTCTACGCGCGCGCGCAGGGATGCGCCCAGATTTTTCTCGTCGCCGCGTCACAATCGCAGTTGGACTGGGCTGTGAAACGTGGCATCGTCGCGGGCGACGAGGCGCTGCTCAACTCGCCGCAACTGGTGGACGTGCTGTTGCAGCGAACCGCAGGACAGGGCGTTGACGCGGCATACCTGTGTACCCCGCGTTCCGCCACTCGCGCTGTCCTCCAGCAGGCGTTGCGCCTGGCGCGTGAGGAAGGTGTGATTAGCCTGACCGCAGGGACCGACTCATCTGAGGAGCTTCCTGAACTGCCGGGGGTGGACCTGAACGGGATCAGGAGCGCAAACGTCTGTGGCCTGGGGCATGAGGTAAAGGCGTGCGCGACACGCCAAGGAAAGCGGCTCTGGCTCACCGGCCACAGCGGCGCCTCCGCGAGCTATCTCCAGGAGTCCATGCGGCTGCTGCGCGAGGATGCGGCGTCGTATGCGCGGGTCATCTCGCATCTGGCGCCGTATCGCACTGCCCCGCGCATGTTTGGGCGCTTGCTCGCAGCCGATCCGCAGAGCATCGAACGAGCGCCCAGGGGCAAGGTCATCATCGACTTCACGAATGACGGCGATGAGATAACGGCTTTTGATCCGCAGTAGCGGTTTCACGTGAAGCGCAGGCAGAGCGGAGACGTAGCTTCGTCGCGCCACGATTGAAGACCAACTCGCCGCGCTGGCGTGGCTGGAGCAGAAATTCGCCAGGAACCGGCCTTAGCGGCGCAGGTGAGGCGTCAGGAGAGCGGCTGGGCTGCGCGTGCGCGGGCATAGTGGCGGCGAGCCTTGGCGCGATTGCCGCACGATTCCATGCTGCACCAGCGACGGCTACGATTCTTGCTGGTATCGAGAAAGAGCCAGCCGCAGCCCGCGCCCTCACACTCGCGCACACGGTCCAGCCGCTCGGAGATCAGCAGCGCCTCCGCCGAGCGCGCCACCGGCCAGAGCGCGCGTTCGAGCGGGGCGTCATCCTCTGGCCACACCCACACGACGCTGCCCTGCGTCGTCGGCGCGAGACGCGCATGCGCCAGCGCCTCGCTGACGGCAGCGCTCACAGGTGCGAGGTCTGGCGCCGCCAGCGCGTCCCCACGGGCGACAGCGGCAAACACGCGATGGATCGCCTCGCGCAGCGTGCGCGCCCGCGTGAGCGCCGCCGTTGCGCCCGCCACATCAGCCGTAGCCGCCGCCAGCATCCGCTGCGCCAACGGCGGCGGCAGCGTGTCAGCCTCGCACAGCCAGGCCACCAGGTCAGCGTAGCTGTTGAGGCGTTCGATTGGCGCATCGGTGTTGCGCCAATCCAGTGTGTTCACGAAGTCCAGCGCCACTGGCTGCCGCGCCTCCGCCACGCGCGCTGTCGGCTCGCCCAAGGGAATCGCTCCTGTCCTCAATGCGCTTCCTCTGATTGTGCCATACATAACCCACATCTGTCTATTGACGGGTTAGGGCGAATCTGACAAGACGGGGGGCAGACGGCGCGAGAACGCTGGCGGTTGAAACCTCGCCTCGGCCGCCTCGGTCGCCACGACCCGCCTGCGAGGGGGAAATAAGGCTCCCCGACGCCCGGCGGTGGGTCTCGTGGGCCGCCAGGCCCTCCGGCGCGGTTTTAGGGCCGCGCGCATCACGCGCCGAAGAGATACTCGAAGAAGGGCGCGCCAACCTTCTGATCCTCGACTTCGAGGCCATTGGCCTCCTCGCGCGCAAATTTGACCGCCTCTTGCAGCCGCTCGACCCGCGCCAACAACTCGTTGACCCGTTGCGCGGGCAACGCCCCCGAAAACTTCACCGTGCGCCAGTAGCCGATGGTGATATCCTCGTAATACACCTCGACCTGCGCCGGATGCTTCTCCGTCGCCTCCGCTTTGACGTGGTTGCGCGGCGTCTTCTTCGTCTTCAGCGTCTGCACTGGCTCCGTCGCCCAGGCGTCCGCCGAGGCGTCGTAGCTCCATGCCTCCGACGCATCCAGCTCGGGCAGCTTCTTGACGAAGGTATGCAGGTCCACCAGTTGCTTCTCCAGAAAGAGCAGGTAGGTCGCCGGAACCTGCCGCAGCAGTGTGCGCCCCTCCACCACCACATCCGCTTTCGCCTGGCAGTTGGCCCAATCTTTCGTCGCCGTCACGTCAAACAGCCGCGTCAGCGACGCCACCGTGTCGCGGATGACGTCCTGCGCTTTGAGCTGCACGCGCGTAGACTCCGGCGGCAACTGCTCGCCCTCCTCATCCTTTGGGCGGTAGGTGCGCGCGATGCCCGCGAGCAGCGCCGGCTTTTGCAGCGCCTGATGCGCCTCCGTCAGCTCCTGAAACGACTGACTCTTGATGCTTTTCTCGACCGCGATGATCTGATTCAACTTTGCCATGCGTCATCCTCGCTCTGCGCGCTCAGTCCGCGCGCCATCGCTACCGGAGGCGTCATCCCACCGCCGCCACGCAAAAATAGGCTAGCAGTATAGCACATCGACATGTCGGCGTCGTGCGCAAAATCGACGAGGCGAGCGGAGAACGTTTATCGCTCCCTGCTCGCCTCGTCTCGCACTATCTCAGCGGCGCGCGCCTATGCCCGGTCGCCCACCTGCTTCGGCGGAGTGCGCAGCCCTGGCAGCCACCAGTTCCAGCGCGGGGCGTTCGCCTCAATGTGGGATATGTCGCGTGGGCGCCCTTCTGTTCCTGAGTCCAATCCTGGCGAATTCTGGCGTCTCAATCAACACTCGTGGAGCCTCAATCATTGTTTTGAGAGGATAAGCCCCGCATACTGATAGTGGTATGGCGCCGCTACAGGAGCGCGCCGAGTCGCCAGACCAGCTACGCGCTCGCGTCGTGGATCACATAGCGGAGAGCGAAACTGGAGAATCACCCCCCGATAGTGAGGAGGCGTTCCATGAGCAGTCTCGCAGAAGGCTTCAATCGATCACGCTTCGCACGGTTCATTAACAGTCCATTTGGGCGCATCTTTCGCATCGTTGCAGGCGCAGGATTCCTCATCGTCGGCCTTGTCCTCGTCTCTGGGGGCCAACTGATCGGCATCCTGTCGTTAGTGTGGAGCGTGTTCCCATTGAGCGCCGGAGCGCTGGACATTTGTTACATCAGCGCGGCGCTCGGTGGGCCGATATCCGGAAAGCAGATTCGCAGCATCTATCAACTGGGCGCCTGATCCCTTCGCACTGTACTCAGGATCGAGCGTACATCACGCTCACTCCTGAGCACAGTACGAAGGTTATTCAGCTTGCTCGCGTTCCTGTGGTACGCGACGGCCCGGCAGCCACCAGTTCCAGCGCCCCACCAGGCGCATCGTCGCCGGAACCAGCAGCGTGCGGATGATCGCCGCGTCTACCAGCACGGCCACCGTCATGCCCAGGCCGATCTCCTTCGTCGTCGTCAGTTGCGTGAAGGTGAACGCGGCGGTCACGATCACAAAGAGCAGCGCCGCATTCGTGATGACGCCGCCGGTCATCTCTAGCCCGCGCGCCACCGCCAGCCGGTTGTTGTGCGTCTTCTCCCACTCCTCGCGGATGCGTGAGAGCAGGAAGACCTCGTAGTCCATCGAGAGGCCAAAGAGGATGCAGAACATCAGAATCGGGATGATGCTATCCACATAGCCCGTTGACTCGAAGTCCAGCAGCTTCTGGCCGAATCCCCACTGGAAGACGATCACCAGCGCGCCATACGCCGCGCTCACCGAGAGCGCGTTCATGACGATCGCTTTCAGCGGGATCAGCAGCGAGCGGAACATCGTGAGCAGCAGCAGGAAGGTGGCGGCCAGGACGAAGATGATCGCCCGGGGGAAGTTGCCGTAGAGGTAGCGTGAGAAGTCGAGCGAGATCGCCTGTTGGCCGCCCACCGATACTTGCAGGCCGCCCGCATGCGCGTTGTCGCCCGCGCGCAGGTGGTCAATCAGCGCCTTGCTCGCCTCGCTATCGATCGGCGAATCAGCCCTCACCGTGAGGATGGTGGTATTGCCGCTGGCCGTCTGCGCCACCAGTTGCTTCAGCCCCGGCGTCGTCTTGTAGACGCCTGTGCCATAGAGCTGCTTGAGTTGCGCCAGGTTGGGCGTGGGCGCCTGCGGATCGCCGGGAAACTGCGTCAAACTCGTCACGCCGCTGACATTCGGCTGCGCGTTGAGCCACTGCGTCAGTTGCTCCACCTTCGCCACATTCGACGGCGCGAGGATGCTGGAGCCGTCCGCTGTCTGCGCCAGCACGATGACCTGGTTCGCGCCCAACTCGGGGAACTGCGCCGTCAGGATGTCGTTGCCCTGGCGCGCCTCCACCGTGGGCGGCAGCCCCGCGATCGAGGGTGAGCCGAGGTTGATCGAGAGCAGCGGCCAGCCCAGCGCCAGCAGCAGCATCGTCACCAGCGCCACGATCATAATCGGATGCGCCATCACGCCCAGCGCCAGCTTGCGCCAGAAGCCGCCGCGCTCCTCGCCCGCCGTCTCGCCTTCCTGCGAGCGCTTTTCGCCGACGCCGACCAGCCGCCAGAGCACCGGCACACGCAGCGCGTTGACCCGTGGTCCCAGGATGCCCAGCACCGCCGGGAGCAGCGTCAGCGCAGCCAGCGCCGCCGCCGCGACCGTCACCGCGCCGCCGATGCCAAACGAGGTCATGAACTGGATGCCGATCAGCATCAGGCCGATGAAGCCGATCATCACCGTCAGGCCGCTAAAGAGGATCGCCTCACCCGCCGTCGCCACCGTCCAGCCGACGGCGTCGCGCACACTGCGCCCGTGTGTCAGCTCCTCGCGGAAGCGCCGTGTCATGAAGAGGCTGTAGTCAATCGCGATGCCCAGGCCCACAATCGAGGCGATATTGAGCACGAAGACGCTCGTCGAGACATGAACCGCGATGGCGTAGATGACGCCCAGCGCCACCGGCACCGCGAACGCCGCCAGCAGCAGCGGCAGTAGCCCGGCCACCAGCGTGCCGAAGACGATCAGCAGCACCACCAGCGCCACCGGCAGCCCCTTCAGCTCGGCCTGCTCGGTCCCCGTCTGGCTGAGCTGATTGAACGCCGCAGAGACCGGCGCCGCGCCCGTCAGATACGCCTGCGCGGGCGTCGCCTGAGCGCCGCGCGGCACGATGGTGTTGAAGTCGTTGACGAGTTGCTGGTCAGACGCGGAACTCTTGTCGAAGTTGACGGTGACATACGTCGTCTTCTGGTCTTGCCCGATGCCGCCCTGAACCACGTTCGATACGTTGGGGTAGGCGTTCGCCGCGCTGACGAAGGTGTTGACCTCGCGCTGATACGCCGCGTCACTCACCTGCGTATCAGCCGATTGAAAGACGACGACCAGCGTTTCCTTCGGTTGATGCAGCGTATTCGCGAGGACGTTGTTGACCTTCACCGACTCGCTGCCGTTAAAGCTGTAGCCGTTGCCCGTCAGCACGGAGGAGACCTTCGCGGCGAAGGGCGCGGCGGCCACCAGCGCCACCACCCACAGCGCCAGCACGAGCCAGCGCAGCCGATAGATCAGCCGCCCGTAGCCCACACCGAAGCGATACAGGCCGTGGAGTTGCTCGTCGCCTTGTGGCGCGGGCGTCGGTTGCGGCGCTGGCTCTGGAGCGGGCGGTGTGACGCGCGACTCGGAGCGTTCATCCAGTTGCATCGAAAATCCTCGCTAGAGGCCGGAACCAGCCCGGCGGTCGTCTATCGGCAGCGTATCAGCAGCGGTGGTCTATCCAGTGCGGCGCGCGAGTGTGGCGCCGCTGGCGTGACGGCGATCATTCGGGAGCGCGCGGCGCAACGCCGCGCCAGAGCGTCGCGACATGCGCCAGCAGCGTCGGCCCCAGCGCATATTCGTCGGCGCCTTCTGTCCAGTCAAGTGTCAGTGTGGCATAGGTGGAGATCAGCACTTGCGCGGCGACCGCTACGTCGCAGTCGGCGGCCACCTCGCCGCGCGTCTGCCCCTCGCGCAAGATCGTCGCCAGCAGCCGTGCCAGGGCCAGGAATCTGCCGCGCTCGCCATGAAAGAGCGTCGGCGAGCTGAGCGCCGCGCGCACGACCGCGCGTGTCAGCGCTGGCTCGTCCTCCATCCCCGCCACCATCGCCCGCATGACGCGCTCGATGCGCGCGCGCGTTGGCAGCGCAGCCTGCGCCGGATCGGCGATCAGCGCCTCCAGCCGCTGCTGGCGCTGGCGTCCCAGTTCCGCGAGCACGCCCTCTTTGCCATCAAAGTAGTTGAAGAACGTGCCGACGCCGACGCCGGCCTCGCGCGCGATCTCGCGAATCGTCGCGGCGCCAACCCCTTCGCGGCGAAACAGCGTCAGCGCGGCGTCGTAGATGCGCTGGCGTAACTCCTCATGTTTCTGGGCGCGCTTCGAGCCGTGAACTGCCAACCCGCAAACTCCACTCTGCTCGTCGCGCCCTGCCCCATGCCACGCTGGCGTCGCCAGGGTGAAGATGAGAAGCGGCTTTCACTTGCATGACAGATTGGTGAACGTGTTCACCAATCATGCCACTGCGAATTGTACCGCAGCGGCGACGCTTTGCGCACGTCCCTGCGCAAATGGGGGGAGCAGCGCTGGCGGCCTTTGCGGCCGCAGGCCCGGTAGGCTGCGGGTTCACCCGCCCGCGCCCCGCCGACACCCGCCAGCCGCTACACGCACGACCATGGCGCCTATCGCGCGGCGTTTCCCTCGCCCGGCAGCGCCGCTGGGTCGCAGCCCAGCGCAATCGCCTGCTCGCGCGCCTGCTGCTCGCGGTCGGCCAGCCCGATCGCCTGCCACAGCGCGATGGCCTCGGCGTACGCGGCGCAGCCCCCGGCAGGGTCGTCGTTGTGGCGCAGCAGCACGGCGCCGAGCGCTTCAAGAATGCGGTGGCGACGTTGATGCGGTCGCCGACCGCGCGCAGCGCCTCGATGCCCTCGCGGTAGGCCTGCGCCGCGCGCGCATACTGGCCGCGCGCCTCGGCCACCTGCCCCAGCGTCCGCCAGGTCCACGCCCTCGCCCTGCCGATCCTGCGTCTCACGGAGGATGAGCAGGCTCTGCTGGAAGTAGCCCTCCGCCGCCTCCAACTGCCCACGTCGTAGCGCCGCCTGCCCCAGGCTCGACAGGACCACGCCCTCGCCCCGCCGGTCCTGCGTCTCACGCAGGAACGGCAGGGCGAGGGCGTGGAAGTGCTCAATCTCCGCGTCCATCTCCGCGTCTATCTGCCCATCCACGCCCTCGCCCTGCCGATCCTGCGTCTCACGGCGGATCAGCTGGCTCTGCTGGAAGTAGCCCTCCGCCGCCGTCCACCTGCTCACGCCCTCGCCGCGCCGGTCCTGCGTCTCACGGCGGATGAGCAGGCTCTGCTGGAAGTAGCCCGCCGCCGCCTCCAACTGCCCACGTCGCCAGCGCCACCTGCCCCAGGCTCGCGAGGACCGCGCCCTCGCCCCGCCGATCGTCGAGGGCGCGGCGCAGGTCGAGATCCTGGTGGTAGATGGCCTCGGCCTTGTCGAGCTGGCCAACATTCTGCAGGATGTCGCCGAGATAGCTGGTGATGTCCGCCTGTCGTAGGCGGTCCTGGCGCTCGCCGCTCGTGTCGGCGATGCGGCCAGCCGCCGCCGCGCCACGCGGCAGATAGGCGAGGCCAGCGCGCGTGCGGCCGGTGTCGCGCCAGAAGTCGCACATGCCGTCACAGATGCGGGCGGCGGCGCGGTCGTCGCCGTGGGCGAGCGCCCAGTCCAGCGCGCCGAGTGATGTTGGCCTCGTCGGGCGTGAGCGCGAGGTAGCCTGCTCTTGAGGCGACAACAACCGTGATTGTATAGTCCGCATACCAGGCGGCGATGGCCGCATCGGCTCACCTGGCGGTCGGCGCTCGTGAGGCGTTGCGCCGCCTCAGCCTTGCAGCAGCGGGTGCAGGCGCAGGCGCTCAGCGTCGGCCTGCGTGGGCAGCGCGGCGTCGCTGGCGCCGTCGAGCAGCGCGCGGCGCACGAGCAGGTCGGCGCTCGCCTGGGGGTCCGCCAGCGCCAGGGCGCGCGCCAGCGCCAGCGTGGCTATCGCGGCCAAACTCGCCGGTGGCGAAGGCGGCCAGCGCGGCGAAGAGCCGCTGTCCATCGGCCGGGAGGGCGTCGACGCTGCGCGCCAGCACGAGCCTCGACCTTGCGCGGTGTCTCATCCTCCGGGATGCCCAGCAGGTCGCTGGCAATCTCCTCCGCCACGCGGGCGAGTGGGCGCTGGTATGCGCTGGCGACGAAGGCGGCGTAGCTGCCCGCCAACCGGACGGCGAGCGTATGGCGATCCAGCAGGGCGACGATGCGCGCGGCGGCTGGACGCTCCGCAGCGGTCAGGGCGTCGGCGTCGGCGCGGCCATAGTTCTGCGCGAAGAGATGTAGCGCAGCGTCCGGAGAGAGCAGATCGAGGCGGCGCACGCCCTCCAGCGGCACGACGGCGGCGGGGAGCATCTGGCGCGCGGTCAGCAGCAGCGTCACGCCAGCGGCGGCCAGCGGGCCAGTCACCTGCTCGATCTGCCAGTCTGGCTCGATGTTGTCCAGCGTGATCAGCGCGCGTTTACCCTCCAGTAGTTGCTGCGCGATGGCGGCGAGGCCGGGAAGGTCATCGGCATCGGGCGGGCGACGACCAGGGGTGAAGCGGGTGAGCGCCTGGCGCAGCAGTTCGACCGGATCGGTCTGGTTCTCGCAGAGGACGACCACGATGCCATCGGGGAAGGCGCGCTCCTGACGCAGGCGGCGGATGGCGACGGCGGCCAGCGCGCTCTTGCCGATGCCGCCCATGCCGCGCAGGGCCGTCACCGCCGTCGTCTCCCGGCCGCGCAGGCGGGCGAGCGTCCAGTCAAGCTCGGCGTCGCGGCCAATCAGAAGCGGCGGCTCTGGCGAGCAGGCCCAGGTCGAACGGTGGGGCAGACTTCGCTGAGCGCCACGCGGCCCTCGCGGATGCGCGCTACCAGCTCCGCGAGCTGGCCCGCGTAGGCGGCGGGGTCGTCGTCGGCCTGGGTGAAGTCGAGCGCCTGGAAGATGGCGAGCGGCCGGGGCAGCGCACAGGCGCGATAGATGATCGGGACGATGACGAAGCGCTCCGGACCATTGTAGCGATTGATGGCCTGATCGATCTCGTAGCGCACCCAGCGGGACCGCGCGGCCTCGGGCGAGAGAATCACGACCATCGCGTTGCGCATCGCAATCTGGTCCACGATCTCGCGCGGGAAGTTCATGCCAGCGACGAGACCGCCGGGCTGGGCGCTGGCGTCGCCGCTGGCGCTGGCGTCCACGTCGGGCGGTTCCTCCTCGCCACGCTCTGGGGCGCTGTCGTACCAGACGCGCGCGATCTGATCGGGCAGGCCAGGCGCGAGGGCGGCGCGCAGGTCGGCGTTCAGGCGCTTGCCAAAGGCGTCATCGTGGCTGCTGTGGCTGATGAACACCAACGGGGTGAAGGCGGGTCGGCCAGCGGCGGCGTCAGCAGGTGGGTTGGCAGGACGTTGGCGCCTGTGGCGCTGGCGCTGGCTCCGCTGGCGGAGAGGCAGCGGGCGGAGAGGCAGCGGGCGCGGCGCCGCTGGGCTTGGCCTCCGTCGCAGGCAGCGGCGCGAAGGTGAGGGCGACGAGGGCGAGGAGCAGCGCGAGCATCAGCGCGGCCAGCGGCACGGCGACCTGCGCCGTGAGGCTGGGGGCGAGCGGCAGGCCGGGCAGCGCGATCAGGCGCGCGAGCGGCGCGCCCGGCCCGGCGGCGGAGGCGTTCCACGCGACGAGCGCGACCCAGGCGGCGAGCAGCAGCCAGCCCACGACGAGTCCGACGACGAACGCGGGACGCTTGCGCCCACGCAGCGCGGGGTCGGGAGCGGTTGGCGCGGGCATAGGGGGTGTCCTCCTGCTGTGGGCGACGGCGCCGTGCGATTGCAGTATGGCAGGTAGCAGGTGGAATCGCAAGGGGCGAACCCTCACCCCCTGGCCCCCTCTCCCAGAAGCGAGGGGGGAACTTCGGCTCCCCTCGCCCTCTGGAATGCGGCGCCGGGCATCCCTCACCCCCAGCCCCTCTCCCACGAGGCGCGGGGGAACTCCGGCTCCCCTCTCCCTCTGGGAGAGGGGCTGGGGGTGAGGGTTCGCGCCACGACAACGACCGAGCTGGATGTGGTTTTACCTGCCAGCGGCTCGCCCTGAATGCGCGTGCTACAATATCAGGCAATACCCGCCCACGCCGGGGCGCAGGGCAGGGCGCATCCCGCCGCGCGCCACTATCGCCAGCATCGCCAGCCGGAGCCGAAGGAGTTCTCACCGTGACCGATCATCTCGCCACTACCGACCAGCCCGGCGCCAGCGACGCGCAGCCGTTTGATCCCGCCAATGTCGATGCTGTGGTCAGCGCGCTCGCCAGCCAGAGCTACATCGCCGACCGTGGCTTGGCCACCGCCATCTTCCTCGCGCTCAAACGCAGCAAGCCGCTGCTGCTGGAGGGCGAGCCGGGCGTCGGCAAGACGGAGGTGGCGCGCACGCTGGCGGCGCTGCTCGGCTCACGGCTTATCCGCCTGCAATGCTATGAGGGCATCGATCAGTCGAGCGCGGTCTACGAGTGGAACTATGCGCGCCAGTTGCTCTACATCCGCCTGCTCGAAGCGCGTGATGGCTCCGCCAATGGCGATGGGTCAGCCGCTGGCGAGGCGCGGCTGCGGGATGTCTTCGGCCCGGAGTTCCTGATTCGCCGCCCGCTGCTGGAGGCGCTCGACGCCACGCATGACCGCGCGCCAGTGCTGCTGATCGACGAGCTTGACCGCTCCGACGCCGAGTTCGAGGCCTACCTGCTGGAACTGCTCAGCGACTACCAGATCACCATCCCTGAGATCGGCACGCAGCGCGCCGACCGCCCGCCCGTCGTCATCATCACCTCCAACCGCACGCGCGACATCCACGATGCGCTGCGCCGCCGCTGCCTCTACTACTGGATCGAGTATCCCTCGCTGGAGAAGGAATATACCATCGTGCGCACACGCGCGCCTGAGGCGCCCGATCTGCTGGCGCGCCAGGTGGTCGCGTTCGTGCAACTGCTGCGCGGCGAGGATTTCTTCAAGGCGCCCGGCGTCGCCGAGACGCTCGACTGGCTGGGCGCGCTCGTCGCGCTGGGGCAGGCGGAGCTGACCGAGGGCGCCGCGCAAGATGCGCTGGGCGCGCTGCTGAAATATCAGGACGACCTGCAGAAGATCACCTATAACGGTCTGCTCGGCAGGCTGGTGGATAAGGCGCGCGCCGCCGCGACGCAGGGCTAGCGCATATGACGACCGGCGACGCGGGGCCAGCCTCCGATGCGCGGCCTGCCCTCACAGCGGATGAGCAGGCGAGCGGCGAACTGCTGCTGGCGCGGATCATTGACTTTACGCGCATGCTCTGGGAGATGGGGCTGGACATCGGCCCTGGGCGCGTGGTGGAGGTGGCGGAGGGGTTGCCGCTGGTCAATCTGGGCAGCCGCAAGGACTTCTACCACTACCTGAAAATCAATCTCGTCTCGCGCCATGAGTACGAGGCGCTGTTCGACGCGGCCTTCGCGTGGTTCTGGCGTCGCGCCGATCAGCCGCTGACCTCGCCGCCGCCGGAGCTTGAAGCGGCGCCACGGCGCAGACGCGCGGCTGCGGCGCTGCCACCCAATCGCCAGCGCGAGGAAGACCTGCGCAACGCCCGTCGCGCGCCACAACCAGGCGCGCAGCTACGCCATCCGGCGTCGCGGCTGCGCGATGCGCGGCGCAAGGAGCGGCAGGAAGACGAGGAGACGCCCGACGAGCAGAGCGGCGCCTACAGCGCAGAGGAGGCGCTGCGCCGCAAAGACTTCGAGGAGTTTTCGTGGGATGAGATGCGCGAGGCGCGCGAGCTGATGGCGAAGATGCGCTGGCGGCTGGGCATGCGGCTGACGCGCAGGCTGCGTCCTTCGCGGCGTGGCGCCTCACTCGACCTGCGCCGCACCTTTCGCCGCAGCCTGCGCGCGGGGGGCGAGCCGGTCAGCCTGGCGCGCCGCGAACGCCGCCGCAAGCCGCGCCCGCTCGTGATCCTCTGCGACATCAGCGGCTCGATGAGCCTCTACTCGCGGCTGCTGCTCCACTTCATCCACACCGTCTCGAATGGACGCGAGCACGTCGAGACGTTCGTCTTTGGCACGCGCCTGACACGCATCACGCGGCAACTGGCGCGGCGCGATGTGGACGCCGCCGTGCAGGATGTGACCAGAGCCGTGCAGGATTGGTCCGGTGGCACGCGCATCGGCGATTCACTGCGCGCGTTCAACTATCGCTGGGCGCGGCGCACGCTGGGACGCGGCGCGGTCGTCCTCATCATCAGCGACGGCTGGGATCGCGGCGATACGCGGCTGCTGGCGCAGGAGATGGCGCGGCTCCAGCGCAATTGCCACCGGCTGATCTGGCTCAATCCGCTGCTCGGCCAGGAAGACTATCGCCCGGTGACGGCGGGCATGCGCGCGGCCCTGCCCTACATTGACGACTTCCTGCCAGCGCACACGCTCGATAGCCTGATCGCCCTGGGCAAGCTGCTGGAATCGGTGGACGACAGCGCGCGCCCGGCCCGCGCCACACATGCGCAACCTCCCACCGCGCCAACTGCCCGGAGCTAGCCCTGGCCGACGCCGCGCGCCTGCTCGATCTCTGGCAGATGCTCGTCGAAGTGCTCCCAGGTGTCCTCGGCGACGATGCGCCAGAGTGGCGTCTGGCCCAGCCAGGCGAAGCGCCCGACTGCGGCGAGGTCATCCCAGGGCAGCAGGCGAAGCTGATCCACCAGGCGCGCATAGCTGCGGCGGAACGCGCCGAGCGCCTGCTGCGGCGTCTCATCGCGATGCGCCGCAGCAGACTGCCGCATTCACAGCGTCCACCTCGGCGTCGCTCAGACCAACCGCCGCGTGCGCTGGCTCGGCGCCGCGCAGGGCGGCGTCGGTCACTTCCACCAGCCGGTCGAGCCAGGTGGTGATGTGCGCCAGCATATCCTTCACTGACCAGGCGTCCGGCGTCGTCGGCGCCAGCCATTGCTGCGGCGTGAGCGCGGCCAGCGCCGCCTCGATGCGCTCGTAACGGGCGCTCACCCGACTGAGCAGCGTATCCTTCTCCATCGTCGCCTCGTCACGCATCGGTCGCTCCTCTCGGCTGCCGTCTCTAGCGCGCATGTCGCATAACACGTCTGGTTCGGTTGTTAGCGTTCGTGCAACCCTCACCCCCAGCCCCTCTCCCAGAGGGCGAGGGGAGCGGCATTTCCCTCTCGCCTCGTGGGAGAGAGGGCCAGGGGGTGAGGGTTCGCCCGACGCCGCATTCCAACCAGTGAATGGGATATGTTATCAATTGTCCAATCGGCGCCTGCCGCTGCCGCATTGCTGGCGTGGGCGGCAGGTTGTATCCTCAGAGCGTACTACAAGTGTACGAGCGACTCTGAGCTAACGCGGCGGCGCGCCTGCGTTCTCAGGCAAGCCAGGATTCGGATGAGGAGGCCCTCCATGCGGTGGGTTGGAATGATTATTGGTGTTCTTATCGTGATCGTCGGCATCGTGTGGACGCTGCAAGGCCTCAACATCCTCGGCGGCAGTGTGATGAGCGGGCATATGATCTATGCCATCATCGGGCCAATCGTCGGGGTGGTTGGACTGGTGCTGCTGGTCATCATGGGCATGCGGCGACGCAAAGCGGCGTAGCGCGCGGGCGTTGGCTGAGTTGGTGGCGGCGAGCGCTGGCCTGTCGCTCGCTGATGCGTGCTAGCGTAGCGGCTGGTAGCGTGGCTACTCCGCCGTGGGCAGCGCGACCAGTCGGGCCAGCAGCGTGTCGAGCATCGCGGCGGGATCGGCGCAGAGGCCAGAGTGAACCGACGAGGGCTGGATGATCGTGCTGCTGGGCGCGACGAGCCAATGGAAGCGCTCGGCCTGCGAGAGCCGCGCGATGGGGCCAGCGCTGCGGTCGCCCTCGCTGACGCGCAGCATGCCGTCGAGCTGGCTGCGCACGGCCTCCAGATCGAGCGCGGGCCAGAAGGCGAGCAGCCGTGCGGCGTCGAGCGCGAGCCGCATGCCCAGATAGCGGCGCTGGCGGCAGAGCAGCACGACGCCGACATTGATGCATTCGCCGCGCTCTACCTGCGGTGTGACGCGGATGATGGCGTAGTCAAACGAGCTGCGCGCGGGCATGCTCCGCCTCCTCGACGAACACGCCCGACGCATCGCGCCGGGTGAGCAGATACTCCACATAGGCGGCGCGGCGCTGCGCGACACTGGCGATCTGTGGCTCGTCGTCCAGCCAGCCATCGGGAATCAGCGCGACGATGCCTTCCAGCGTCGCACGCGTCAGCCGGGCGCGCAGCCGCTCGTCAACCTCAGACAGGCGCGTGGCCAGTGGCAGCAGCGCATGCTCGCTAATCGGCTTGAATGGCGTGCGGGCGTGCGCCAGATAGTCGCCCCAGGTGTAGTGGAAGTAGAGCGCGGCGCCGTGATCGATCAACCAGAGCCGATGATGCCAGATGAGCATGTTGGTGTTGCGCGGCGTGCGGTCAACGTTCGTCACGTAGGCGTCGAACCAGACGATCGTCGAGGCTAGCTCGGCGTCCACCGGGAAAGGCGCGGCGACGAAGTAGGGTAGCGAGCCAGGCAGGTAATCCAGCCCCAGATTCTGGCCAGCGCTCGCCAGGATCAGGCTCCTGATCTCGTAGTCTGGCTCGTTGCGGCCCAGCGCGGGGTCAAGCTCGACGAAAACGATCTCTGGCACGGGCAGGCCGAGCGCGCGGCCAATCTCGCCCGCCACCAGCTCGGCGATCAGCGCGCGTGGACCCTGGCCTGCGCCGCGAAACTTCAGCACATACAGCCCGTCGTCGTCCGCCTCGACCAGACCAGGCAGCGAGCCGCCTTCGCGCAGCGCGGTCACGTAGCGTGTCGCGAGCACAGTGCGAATCATGCTGACTCCTGCAATGATGGCCGGAAGACGGACCTGCGCGCAGACATCGAGCGGCGGCGCATCCCCGGTGGGGTAGCTGCTGGCTGACATCGCGGCAAGCCCGCGCCCAGGCCCACAATACTATAGCATGCCAGCCTGCGACGCCCGCCAGATTAGCTGGCCGACGGAACGGGGATGAAGGCGCTGTAGAGCATCCGATGCCCGCCGCCGTCACCCGTCAGCCAGAGATACGCGCCGTAGGTCTGCTCATAAGGGCTGCCAACTGGCCCGGCGCTCCAGGTAAAGCCGACGAGCTGTGGGTGGGGAGCGACCGCCGCGCCCACGCGCCACTCACCCGCCACCGGGTCCCATGCCCAGAGCCAGAGGTCGCGCGTGTTCGCGCTCTCCGTGACCGTCGTGTGTGGGTCAGCCCCCAGGGCTAGCAGCACATTCGCCGGCGCGACACCCAGCGACGCCGCGATGCCCATCAGGTGATCGTCGGCGGTCGCGCCGCTGACTGGCAGCGGCGGCAGCTCGTTCCAGAGGGCCGTATGCGTGGAGAGCGTCTGAATCGCTTCGGGCGGCTGATCGGGAACCCACGGCGGCGCAAGCAGTCCATCGGTATAGATCGAGGCATAGAGCGCGCTCCACGCGCCTGCGCTGGCGATGCGTGGCTCCAGCGAGGCGGCCAACACCGCCGCCGGTGGATCGCTCGAGATGGCCTCCCACGTGGCGCCGCCATCGAGTGAGCGCACCAGTTCGCGGTGGATGTTGAGGCGACCGTGACGCGGCCAGTAGTAGACCTGCGCCAGCAACGCCCCACCAGAGCCAAAGCTGGTGAGCGCCGGGGCGAGGTAGGCGCCACGCGCAGGCAGCCCACCATCCGCGCTCTGCCAGGTCTGGCCGCCATCTGCGCTGCGCATCAGATTGGAGCTTGGCTCAGGCGCGGCTCCGTCGGTCCACCAGGCAAAGACCCAGCGCGCCGAGGCCCAGGCGTCACCCTGGCAGCCGGTCGCGCCCGTCGCCGCGCCTGGCAGGCTGACGGGCGACCACTGGTAGCCAGCGACCTGGCTGAGGTAGACCGCAAACCGCTGGCAGCCTGCGTGGAGTGGATCGGGCGAGCGCGCCACGAGCAGCGCCCGCTGACTGGAATCTAGCGGGGTCTTCACCTGGCACGACTGCGCAGGCGTCTGTGTCACCACGACGGGAATCCAGCTCCGGCCCAGCGAGTCGGTGCGCCAGAGGACGATGCCATTCGCATTGGCCAGGCAGGCGAACACCGTCTCCGGGTTGGCCGCATCGACGGCGTAGCTCAGCGTGTCGGGCGCGACGCCGGGCGGGAGCGGCACGCGCTGCCAGTCGGTCATCGCCAGTTGCGGGGCCAGCGTGCCAGAGTGAAGCGCGAAGGTCAGCCGCTGCCAGCCCACCACCGTCAGCGCTGGGCCACCCAGCAGCGCGAAGAACGTCGCCGCGATGAGCGCCACGACCAGCGCGCCACGCGCCAGCCGCTCGTGTCCGCTGAGGCGCCGCCCCCAGAGCGCATGAGCGGCGCCCGCGCGGAGCCGCGCCCCGCCACGCAGTGGCTGGCCGCCATCGCCAGCCTCCTCCAGCGCTTCGACCACCATCTGATCGTCGTCGGCGCCAGCGGCGGTATCGTCATCGTTGACCATGCGCGCATCCCCTCCGTGGAGGTATGACGCCCCCACGCCCGTGAGATTATCACGCATGAGAGGGGATAGCATGAAACGCTTGACTGAGCGCCCCACAGGTAGCTTTGTTTCTTGCAATGTAGCAGGCGTCATGTTAGTGTGAATATATCTACTGAAAAACTATCCGCCCGCCGGGAATCAGCACATCAGAAAGGGCGCCGTCTCACATGACTGCCGAACCAGAGAGATTCGCTGCGTTGTTTAACAAGCCTGTCGTTGAAGCCATGTATGCGCTGACTCCACGCGAATTCGAGCGCTTCGTCGCCTATGTATTGCGGCGCGCGGGGTAACTGCTCAGCCCAAGGCAGGGTAGAGCGGTGTGCCAGTGAAAAGGGTGCGCAGCGCGTCGAGCAGCGCCACGCCTTGCTTGCGCAGGGTAGACAAGTAGCCTCTCGTGCGGGCGAACGCCGCTGCGCCTGCCTCGGAGCGGAAGCAGCCTGACACTTTTTGCTGGGTCTTGAGCATGCGCAGATCACGCTCGGCCTGGTTGTTGTCGAAGGGGATCGTCAGGTCGTCGAGGAAGGCCAAGACCTGTCGTTGCCCCAGCCACAAGCGTTCGAGCAGGTTCCGCGCAGGAGCTTGCTTGAGGCGTCCGCGCTGACCGGGAGCGCGGCTGGGGGGTGGGTTGGCCGCCAACCCCTGCGTCAAGAGCGCTTGGTAGCGCGCGATCAAAGCGGCGTGGAGAGGCGGCGCAACCTGCATGGCGTCCTGGGCGCGAGCAGCATCAGTCACGGTCTGCATCTCACGCAACAGCGCCTTCATCTGCGTTGCCCAGGGTTGCTGAAACTGTTCCTCCACATAGGTCAGTTCGCGCAGGTGGTGGACATTGCAGAGCGCATGACGGCACTGCGTGTAGGCCTGGTACGGCTTCCACCCGTCATGGACGCTCACGCCGCGATAGGCAGGCAAGATGCCAATCGCCTCAGTCGCCTCCCGCCCCCGCTTGGCGTGGATGGCGTAGTGCGTCAGGCGGTCGGTACAGGTGACATGCGCCCACGCCAGCTTGCCCACCCGACGCACGCCCGTTTCATCATGGTGCAGTACCGGCGCTTGCCCCAGTGCGACCTTGATCGCCGCTTCGATTGGCTCCAGCGCCTCAGCGCTCTCTTGGAGCCAGGTGGCCAGCGTCCCTTCCGAGAGCGACGCGCCACACACATCCGCCACTACCTCGCAAGCGCGCTCATAGGGCAGCAACTGCTGCTCGACCAGATAGACCGCCAGCGCCCGCAGGCGTGGGCCATACTGCGCCCGGCTCGACGCTTCCGAGGGAAACGTCCCGTCGCTCAGGCCCTGGCAGGCCGGGCAGCGCAGCCGCATGGCGTGGTGTTCCGTCACCCACAGCCGCACGGGCGGCAGGTCGGCCACCTGACGGCGCTCCACGACCCCGACCACCTCGGCGCGCTCGTCGAGCGCTGCCTGGCACGTCGCGCACACGGCAGGCCAATGCGTCTCGACTGCGTCTGGCTCCGCCACCAGATGCAGCGTCTCGCCTGGGTGGCCTACCTGCCCACCTGATGGCTTGCCACTTGCCCGGCGTAAGCTGCGTGTGCGCGGCAGTTGCCGCTTCAACCCATCTGAGGACGGCGGTTTGCTGCTATTGTGGCTATCCTTCGCCAGCCGCGCCTCGAGATCCCGCACACGCGCCAGCAGCAGCGCATTCTGCTCCAGCAACGTGGCGATCCGCTCACGTTGCTCCGCGGTCTCGGTTCGGAGTGCACTCAGCTCTTCCTCTGGCGTCATGCTCCTATGCTATCCTACCAGCGCAAGTCCGCCTGAGCAGTTACCGCGCGGGATACGATGTCAGGGAAGTTGGGCTGCATTTTCTCAGAGGAGTAGATCTTGAAGTGCGTTTACCAGGGAGGAGGCGCATCGTTGCGGGAATCGAGTGCAAACGATTTGCACCAGGACAGATGGTAACTGCGCCCATTGTGCGAGGCGCAATGGGCGCTCCGGCGGTTCAACGCGCCGGAGCTAAGCCCTTCGTCGTTACAACCAGCGATTTCAATACCGCCGCCCACCAAATAGCTCATGCAGGCGCAAAACACGCCTACCTGATGAACGGAAATCAGCTTGTTCGCTATATTGACTATGTGCGGAACTCGCGATACGACGACGAGGACATCATTGCTTCGATCTCACCCGAGTTTTTTGCTGGGAGAGACAGTGAGCGCTCACGTCGGGTCGGCGATACACGAATTCTCACAGTTGCCAACAACAAAGGCGGCGTTGGCAAAACCACGTCTGCCTACTACCTGGGAGTGGAGTTGGCCCGGCGGAACAAGCGAGTCCTCCTCATTGATCTCGATGGGCAGGGAAATCTGACCGAGCGGTGTTTGCCAGATCAAGTAGCGAAGCGCAGTGAAGAAGGTGAGTCATTCCCAAATATCACGCAGTACTTCGCTGGCGACCAAAGCCTGGCGAATCTGATTACTCCCACGCCAATAGAGCATTTGAGCATCATTCCCGCAGATCCATTCCTGACCTTACGAGACTATGGCGGCAATGGTCGCCCCGACGTGGAACTACGATTCGTTCGGGATGTCCAGAAGATATGCTCACAACAGGTCGCCAGCCTGGGAGGGCCACCGGACTGGATTGTAATTGATACCCCTCCCGCTATGTCAGTTTTCACACGCGGCGGGTTGAGTGTGGCGGAATATGTGCTCGCGCCACTGCGACCACGCAACTCATCTCTGGCCGGAACGACAAATATGCTTCGGACGTTGAAAACAGTCAATGCGCTGATGGGGACTGAGGCAGTCTTTCTCGGCAGCGTCATAACCCATTGGGATAACCTGGAGCTCTCGAAGAACGTTCTACAGTTTAGACTGATTCCAGTGATCAACAAAAATGGTGGCCGAGTACTCCAAACCCGCATACCGATGGATAATCGGCTGGATACGTTAGAACCTGGCGCCGGAACACATGGGGCCAAAGCGTATGATGCGCTAGCCGAGGAGGTACTGCGCTATGCCAAGTAAGTCCGCAACAGCAAAGACCGCCGCTCGCCCATTGTCCGCGAGCAAGCGGAAGTCGTTAGCGACAGAACAATATTTGACCGCTATTTCCGCAACTGACAAAGATGCGGCGTTAACAGCAGCGATTGAAGTCGTCAACGAATGGCTGGCATGGGATGCGGAGTTGAGCCAACGGCTGCGCGAGCGCTACATTGAACTCGAAGCCCTGAACGTCGCGAAGAAGAAGCCAGCGCCCCTACCTGCGCCTGTTCCCACGTCAGGCCCCGATCTTGACCACTTCAATCCATACGCCAAGCCGGATCCCTACAAGCTCCTTGACTGGTATGGACCCAACAACTTTCGCGCACTTGTTGTTGGAGCAACGCCTCAAGCGCTGCGAGAGTTTGTGGATGCTGTACAGGCGCGAGAGCCAGGCACAAAGCCAGCGAGCCGCAGTAGGAAGCAAGATATGATCGACTTCATCGTTGAGCATGTAGCCGGGCCTGGATTCTAGTTGCGTCCGCTTCGATGATGCCCCATGTGCTTCCCACCGCCCCCTGCGGCGCTAGCCCATCTGGGGTATGACGCCCCCACGCCCGTGAGATTATCATGTGCGTGCGCTCGCCCGGCGTGATGAACACACTGATCTCCCAACCTGGGGTGATCGTGCGCATCGAGGTCGTTCCCATCGGGGCCGCTCCGCATTCGCTGGTGAGCGCAAAGACACGTCGGGCGCATCATCCGGCGTGATTCGGCGCCAGAGAAGGAGAGAAGATGGCGGGCGGGCGTGTCAACGGGCGGCGAGCGCGAACGGCGGTTGGTGTATACTCAGCCCAGCGGAGACGCCGACCGATTGCCGGAGAAGTCACTGTGGCAATGTGGCTTTGGCAGGCGGATGAAGCAGACGGAAGGCGCGGCATTGTGATCCGTATCTACGCCATTCGCGCGAGTGGGGCGCTGCTGCTCATCGCCGCCACCCTCATCACGCTCTTGTTTGCGCCACCCTTTGGCTTCTTCCAAGTGTTCCTGTATGAGCGATCCGCACTCTTTCGGCCTGACAGTGTCACCGTCGTCGTCAATATTGCGCTCTCCGCCATGTTTGCGCTGGGCTTGCTAGGCTTGCTGCTGGCGCAACGTGGCTGGCTCGGACGACTGGGCGCGCTCGCCGCGCTCAGTGGATTGCTGCTCTTTGGCGCGCTCCTGCTGCCACGGGGGATTGGCCTGGGCGCGTTGAATGTTGCGCTGACGGGGCTTGGACTTTTTGCGCCGCTCGATACTTCCTTCGTGCCCCTGCCGCTGTTGGAGCTTGAAACACTCGCGGCGCTGCTCTTCATTGGCGGGCTGATCGCCTGTGGACTGGCGGCGCGCGCTGGCTCCGCGCTGCGCTGGTGGTGGACGCCGCTCGCGCTGGGCGCCTGGAGCCTCGTCGTCAGTGTCCTGGAGACGCTCTACACCCACCTGTTGGTAGACACAGGCGCGCTGGAGCCACAAACGCTGGCGCCATCACTGACGGTCCTTGTCGTCAACGGCGCGCTCATACTCCTTTTCATCATCGTACCGCTGCTGCTCTGGGCGCTGCTCGGCGTGGCGCTGCTCGCTGCGCGGGCGCGTGACTGAATCTCCACCGACACGCTACAACCCCTGCTTGATGAAGAAGTAGGCGGAGATCGCCAGGCCGACGACGATGACGAATCGCCGCACATACTGCGGCGGCACGCGATGGGCCAGCGATGCGCCGACATAGCCGCCGATGACGGCGCCCACCACCATCACCAGCGCCTGCGGCCAGAAGATCTTGCCGGCGATGGCAAAGGCGATGACGGCCACGCCGTTGATGATGCTCGCCAGCACCACCTTGAGCGCGTTCATCGCGTGGATGTTGCGCATGCCCAGCAGCGAGAAGCCCGCCAGCATCATGATGCCCATGCCGCCGCCAAAGAAGCCGCCGTAGAGCGCGATAACGAACTGAATTACCCCGACAACCGTCAGCGCCCCGCGCGCGGCAGGGGCGTCGCTCTCCGTGGCGCCTGTCTTTTCAGGTGATCGCGCGTCTGCCAGCGTGGCGCGGCGGCGGCGCAGCCACTGAGCGATATTGCCACCGAAGGCGAAGATCAGCGTGGCGGCCAGCAGCAGGTAGGGGATCAGCCGCTCGAAGAGCGCGGGCGGTGTCCGCAGCAGAATCGCCGCGCCGAGCACGCCGCCGACGACGCTCACGATGGAGAAGATCAGCAGCTCGCGCCGCTCATGCGCTAAATCCTTGCGATACGGGGGAATGCTGGCCACCGAGCCAGGCCAGACCGCCAGCGCATTCGTCGCATTAGCGGAGATGGCGGGGACGCCCGTGAGCAGTAGCGCCGGGAACGAGATGAAGCTGCCGCCGCCCGCAACCGAGTTGAGCGCGCCAGCGAGTATGGCCGCAATGAACAGCACGGCCCCCTGCACAATGGTCATGCGTGTATGCCCTGCTCTGCATGGCGCGGCGCGCAAGCAACGAGCGCCGCATGCTCCCTCAGATGACGCTTACATCCTAACGCTCGCAGGCGTGAGCGCGCAACACAAGCGCCGCCTCATCCTCCATTCATCTTCCAGCATCCTCCTTCATCCTGCTCGGCCATCGCGCGGCGCTGCGGGTATAATACAGTGTCCCAGCGCACGAACGACATCACCGATGACGCCCACGTGGCGCCGCCTGCTAGCGTAGAGGTCCCGCATCCGGGAGAAGGAGCGCGCCGTGCCGAGCGATACGCCTACATCGTCCACCACAGCCAGCCAGGCGTCGCAGTCAGCAGACCATGCCGCTGAAAGCGTCGCTGAGCGCGCGCAGATCGACCAGCGTGCGCTGGATGAGGTCGCGCTGAGTCGGCAGGAGTATCAGTGGATTGTCGAGCTGATGGGCCGGGCGCCGAATCGGCTGGAGCTGGGGCTCTTCGGCGCGATGTGGAGCGAGCACTGCGGCTATAAAAACAGCCGCCCACTGCTCAAACGCTTCCCTTCGACCGGCGAGCGCGTGCTGCTCAAGGTCGGCGAGGAGAACGCCGGCGCGGTGGACATCGGCGATGGGCAGGCGGTCGTCTTCAAGATCGAGAGCCACAATCATCCCAGCGCCATCGAGCCGTATCAGGGCGCCGCGACCGGGGTGGGCGGCATCGTGCGCGACATCTTCACGATGGGCGCCCGCCCCATCGCGCTGCTCGATTCGTTGCGTTTCGGGCCACTGACCAGCCCGCGCAATCGCTACCTCTTTCACGGCATCGTCGGCGGCATCGGCGGCTATGGCAACTGCCTCGGTATCCCGACCGTCGGCGGTGAGATCTACTTTGACGAGAGCTATAGCGGCAATCCGCTGGTGAACGCGATGTGCGTCGGGCTGATCGAGAGCGGCAAGCTGATCCCGGCGAAGGCGTCGGGCGTGGGCAATCCGGTGCTGGTGGTGGGCGCGGCGACCGGACGCGACGGCATCCACGGGGCCACCTTCGCCTCGGTCGAGCTGGATGAATCATCGGAGGAGCGTCGCCCCGCCGTGCAGGTGGGCGACCCTTTCACCGAAAAGCTGCTGATGGAGGCCTGCCTGGAGCTACGCGACAAAGGCTGGATCGTCGGCATGCAGGACCTCGGCGCGGCGGGCATGACCAGCTCGACCGTCGAGAGCGCGCACAAGGGCGGCGCTGGCCTCGATCTGGATGTGCTGGCCGTGCCACGACGCGAGGCGGGCATGACGCCCTACGACATCATGCTCTCGGAGTCGCAGGAGCGCATGCTGGTTACAGCGAAGGCGGGGCATGCCGACGATGTGCGCGCGCTCTTCGCGAAGTGGGGGCTGCGCTCAGAGGTCGTCGGCCATGTCATCGCGGAGCCGGTGATCCGCGTGCGCGAGGGCGCGCAGGTCGTGGCCGAGATTCCGACGGAGTATCTGACGGAGAAGACGCCGACCTATATCCGCGAAGGGATCGAGCCGGCGGAGTTGCGCGCGCTCTGGGCCTTCGACTATGCGACGCTGCGCGCGACGCTGCCCACCCCCGCCGCTGCGCTGCTGCGCCTGCTCGGCTCGCCCGACCTGTGCAGCCGCGAGGATGTCTATCGCACCTACGACACGATGGTGGGGACGAATACCGTGATTGGCCCCGGCAGCGACGCCGCTGTGCTGCGCGTGCCGCCCACCGACGAGCGTGCGCCGGGCGGTCACGCTGAAGCTGCTGGCGATGGCGACCGATGGCAACGGACGCCTGACCTACCTGCATCCTTTCAATGGCGGGGCGCTGGCGGTGGCTGAGGCGGCGCGCAACTGCGTCGTCACGGGCGCGCAGCCTCTCGCGCTGACCAATTGCCTCAACTTCGGCAATCCGGAGAAGCTGGGCGCCTACTATCAGATGGAGCGGGCAATCGATGGCATGGCCGAGGCGGCGCGCCTGCTGGAGACGCCCGTGATCTCTGGCAATGTCAGCCTCTACAATGAGAGCTTCGGCCAGGGCATCTACCCGACGCCCGTGGTGGGCATGGTCGGGCTGATCGAGGGGCGCGCGCCTACGCCGAGCGCATGGAGCCGCGAGGGCGATGTGGTGGCGCTGCTGGGCGACTGGTCGGCGCAGACAGGTGATCTCGGCGGCAGCGCCTATCTGGCGACGCTGCATGCGACGGTGGCCGGGCATCCGCCCATGCTCGACCTCGACCGCGAGCGCGCCGTGCAGCGGCTGACGCTGGCGGGCATCGCGCGCGGGCTGATCCGCTCGGCGCACGACTGCTCCGATGGTGGGCTGGCGGTGGCGCTGGCGGAGTGCGCCATCTGGTCGGGGCTGGGCCTGCGCGATGTGGCGACGCCGCCAGGCGCGACTGATGACGCGCTGACGACAATCGCGGCGCTGTTTGGTGAGGCGCCCTCACGCATCGTTGTCTCGGTCGCGCCAGAGCAGCGCGAGGCGCTGGCGGCGCTGGCGGCGGAGTATGAAACGCCATTCACACCGCTGGGGGTCGTCGGCGGCGAGCGGCTGGCCATCGGCTCCGCGCTCGACGTGGCGATAGCTGACCTGCGCGCGACCTGGCGCGATGGCCTGCGCGTGGCGCTGGGGGCAGACGACGCCGAGCAGGTGGCCGAGCAGTTCGCAGCGGACTGAGATGAATTCAAGACAATGAGCGTCGCAGAGACGGCTGGCAGATGAAGCCGCGCCTGGCACTTGGTCTGCATCGATCTGCGCAAGATCGCGACGTGACGAACGCGGATACAACTGTAGGTGAGGAGTCCTGCGCAGCCGGGCGGGCGCTGGATGGAGACGCAGCCATGGTCTATGAGTCAGGTGATATCAGCGATCAGATTCCAGCCATGCCGCCGGATGAGCCGGGCGGATGGCAGGCGGCGTGGTCGTCTCTGCCCGCCGCCGCTGAAGATGATGAGGCGGAGGCGACCCGGCTGCGCGCGCAGATGGTGGCGCGGCTGAAGGCGTCGGACGCGCTGACCGATGCGGCGGTGGAGCGGGCGCTGCTCACTGTGCCACGCCATCACTTTCTGCCTGGCCATACGCTGGTGGAGGCGTATGACAACGTGGCGATCACGACGAGTTGGGAGCGTGGCGCGCCGGTCAGCTCGGTCTCGCAGCCAGAGATCATCGCCGTGATGCTGCAACAGTTGCGCGTGCAGCCGGGGATGCGCGTGCTGGAGGTGGGCGCTGGCTCTGGCTACAATGCGGCGCTGCTGGCGGAGCTGGCCGGGCCAACGGGCAGCGTCGTCTCGCTGGAGATCGACGAGGCGCTGGCGCTGGCGGCGCAGGCGCGGCTCACCGAGGCGGGCTACGCCGTGGAGCGGGCGCGGGTGATCGCGGGGGACGGCTGGCGTGGCTGGCCGAGCGGCGCGCCCTATGAGCGCATCGAGCTGACCGTTGGCGCGACGGACCTCAGCCCGGCGTGGTATCAGCAACTCGCCGAGGATGGGCTGCTGGTGGCGCCGCTCTGGCTCGGCGCGACCGATGTGAGCGTGGCATTACGCAAGCAGGCGGGCGCGCTGGTGAGCGAATCGTGGGCGCTGTGCGGCTTCGTGCGGCTGCGCGGTGAGGGCGCGGAGCAGACAGGGGTAGCGCATCTCTCGGATCGGCTGACGCTCACCGGCCCCAATGCGCTGGCGCTGGCCGAGCCGGTCAACGCGCTGCTGGCTACGCGGGCGCGGCGTCTCTGGTGGGGCCAGCACAGCCCCAGCTTCATCCAATACCTCGCGCTGGCGTCTGGCCGCATGCTCTCGCTCTGGCAGGCGAGCGGGCGCCACAGGCGCAGGCTGCATGGCCGTTTCCTGCTCTTTATGGAGGGGCCAGATGGCCCTTCGATGGTCATCTTCCCCAATCGCGCGCCTGCGCTGCTCTCCTTCGGCGGGGCGGCGGCGGAGCGCTTCACCCGCGAGCAGAGCGAGATCTACCGCCAGCGCGGCGCGCCGCCAGTGGAGCGCTGGCGGCTGGTCGCGCGCCCGCAGCCATTCGACGCGGCGCCGCCCATGCCCGGCGTCGCCCGGCTGACCACGCCGCACTGGGTCTACGACATCAGCCTGGGAGAGTAGCAAACTGGCGGCTAGAAAGCGTGCCTCAAGGGCCTCTCAGCCCCACCAGGCCCGCCGATGCGGATCCGAGCTTGCCGATTGTGGACCTGCGCAGGCAGGTCTTGTGGCGACCGCAGTCGCCCTCAGGCGCGGTTTCAACCGCCAGCAACCTTGTAGAACAGCCAGAAGGGGCAGACCTCGCGCTGAGGTCTGCCCCTTCCGCTTGCGGCGTGGCTGGCGCGGTTAGGCGGCTGCCGCTGCGCGATCGCCGCCGTAGCGCATCAGCAGGAGCGGCCAGCCCCAGGCGGCCACCCCAGCCGCCGCCGCAGCCACCACGCCAGCGACCATCACCGTCGTCGGCGTGAAGATCGCCGGGTTGTGGCTGAAGAAGCCGACGATCAGCCGCTCGATGGCGAGGGCCGCGCCAGCGCCGATGATGTACGCCGCGACAATCGCCGGGAGTGTCGTCACCCACAGCGCGCGGTTCTCCGGCAGCACACGGCCCTGAAGCTGACGCACACTCGCGTAGGCCATCCCCAGCGCCGCCAGCACGATCAGCGCCGTCGCGATCCACTGGCCCGCGACGGGAATCTGCGAGACGCCGTAGATAATCAGGAAGACGATGGTGATGAGGACCGCCAGCATGACGTAGGGGCCACGCTCGCCAAAGAGGCCAAGGGCGACCATATTCATCGCGGCGAGTGGCGGCGCGAGGACCTTGTTGCGGCCAGCCGTGCGCTGCGCGTCCAGATGGACGCGATACGCCTCGCGAAACTTGCGCTGCTTGAAGTAGATGCGCCCGCGCAGGCTCTGCGCCTGTGGGCCACCCAGCATCGGGTTGGCGCGTTCGGCGGTGGCCAGCGCGGTCAGCGCGTCGTCGTAGCGCTTCACCTCGACCAGCGCGTTGGCGCGGATATATTCGGCCTGCGGGAGCTGCTTTTCGCGGTCGAAGCGAATCGCGGAGTCAGCCGCCTGCACGGCGCCGTTGTAGTCTTTCTGGCGCATCAGGGCCATCGCTTTGATGAAGTAGCCTGACGGGCCGCGCGGCTCCAGTTTGATCGCCTCATCCGCTGCGAGCAGGGCGCCGTTGTTGTCGTTGTTCGCGACCAACACCTCGGCCAGTTGCACACGGGCGCGCGCCAGCTTCGGCTGCAACTGCACCGCGCGCTTGGCCGCTGTCTCCGCCTCGGCAGGCACGCGGAAACGACCCTTTTGCAGCAGCGCCGATGAGAGCGTCATCTGCGCGTCGGCGCTGGTCGGCGCATCGCGGGTGGCGCGGCGCGCCTCGGCGACCGCTTCATCCACCTGGCGCATCTGCAAGAGCGCCTGCGCCAGGATCACGCGCGTCGGCGCGTCGTCGGGCTGGCGTTCCAGCCGCTTGCGGCAGATGCGCTCCGCCTCGTCGGCGCGGCCCAGCGCCAGCGCATAGCGCGCCTTGCCCAGCGGCCCACCGGGGATCACGCCCTGCGCGCCCGCGCCGCCGCGATTCATCATGCGGTTCATTCGTCGATCATTCCTTCCCCCTCGCGCGTCGCTTCAGGCGGCGGCCAGGGGATGAGCGCAGTACATGTGTAGGGTAATGCCTGGAGTCCAGGCGGATAATGCCATAGACGTATTATACACCGGCCCGGCGCCTACGCCGTACTTCCAGCGGGCAAGGGCCGGGCTGGCGGTTGAAACCGCGCCTGAGGGCGACTGCGGTCGCCACGAGACCCGCCTGCGCGGGTCCGGGTTCGGGGGCCACTCGTGGGCGGGGATCAACCGCCAGCGGGGCGGCGGAGCGCGTCGAGCGCGTCGGCCACGGCGCGCCCGTGCTGCTCGATCAGCGTCAGCAGCTCATCGGGGGTGCGGATGTCCTGCTCGCGGCGCGCGTTGGGGTTGACGGCTTTCAGGTCGTAGCCGCGCGCTTCGATCTGCTCGCGTGTGACGCTCCAGCTATGCTCGCTCGCGGCGCGCGCTGGCAGCAGGCGGAAGAACTCCTCGAAGCTGGCTCTGGTCAACGGCGCCTTCTTGCCGACTTTGATGTCGGAGAGGTCGTAGTACCAGATGCGCTCGGTGGGCTGGCCTTTGGTGAAGAAGAGCAGGTTGGTCTTGACGCCCGCGCCTGCCGCCGTGAAGACGCCGCTGGGCAGGCTGACGATGCACCACAGGTCGCACTCGTCGAGCAACTTGCGCTTGGTCTGGACGAACGCGGTCTCGTTGGCGCGGAAGAGTACGCCTTCATCCAGCACGATGCCGCAGCGACCACCGGGGCGCAGGCTGTCGATGACGTGCTGCAAGAAGAGCACCTGCGTGGCGCTGGTGCGGTAGGCGAAACGGGTCTGGGCTTCGGCGCCTTCTTTGCCGCCGAACGGTGGATTGGTGAGCGCGACATCGTAGAGCTGCGGCGCGCCCGCAAAGAGGCCATCGTAGGCGCTGGCGCCGGTGAGCGTGTTGCCGTGCCAGAGGTGCGGCTCGTCAATGCCGTGCAGCACGAGGTTGGCGAGCGCGATGGGATAGATCAGGTTCTCTTTCTCGCGGCCATAGAAGGCGCTCTGGGCCAACGTCTCCAGTTGGTCGCCGGTGACATCGGCGCCGAGGTGGGTATGGATGTGCTCGTAGGACTGCGCGAGGAAACCGCCGGTGCCGCAGCAGGGATCGTAGACCGTCTCGCCAAGCTGGGGATTGATGACCTGCGTCATCGCGCGGATGACCTCGCGCGGGGTGAAGAACTGGCCGCCGTCATTGCCTTTCTCGCCCATGCGCAGCAGCAGCCCTTCGTAGACCTGCGAGAGCGCGAACATGTGGGTGGGGTCCACTGTGCCGAGGTTGATGCCGTCTACGCGGTCTACCACGTCGAGGAAGTTCTTCTCACTATCCACCCGCACGCGCTCGACGCCAGACATGATCTCGCTGATGACGCGCTGGCGTGGCGTCGCATTGGGCTGGTTCTTCAGGCCGCGCAGGTAGGGCAGCAGCTCGCCGTTGACGAAGCCGAAGACGACGCCGAGCGCGCCCTGCTGGAAGGCGGTACGCTGAGCGCCCGTCTTGCGCGCCCAGTCGCGCCAGCGATAGGGCGCCGCCAGCGAGGGGGTGAAGCTGCGCCCCAGCGCCTCGGCGACGGCGGCCTCTTGCGCCTCGCGGTCGTCGAGGATGCGCAGGAAGAGAATCCAGGTCAGCTCTGGCACGTATTGCAGCGCGCCCGCGCAATTCGAGCGGCGCAGGATGTCGCAGATGGACCAGATGGCGCTATTGAGCGCTTGCTGGGTGGTGTAGGTTTTGGTGGCGCCGTTCTGAGTGGTCATGCGGCTGATGGTATCCTTATCTGGCAGTGGAGGCGAAGGTGTGTGGCGTTGGCAGCGGTTTGCCATCTTCGCGCGCGAACTGGATTTGACACTTCGCACGGGCTAAAGCCCGACGGATTCTCGGCTCTCCCCCGCAGCTACTGCCGCGAGTCCCCGAAGGGCCTGCCCGGCCCATTGGATATTCCGCGCCGCGTTCTCGTCGCGGTCAAGCACGAGTCCACAGGATGTACAGACGTGGGTACGCACGCTTAGACTCTTGGGCACACGTTCCCCACAGCCGCTACAGTCCTGGCTCGTGTACTGCGCAGGAACCGCAATCACCCGACGCCCAGCGTATGCTGCTTTGGCTTCGAGGATGGCCCGAAACTGCCCCCAGCCCGCATCACTGATGCTCTTGGCGAGGTGGCGGTTCCGTACCAGGTTGGCGACCTGCAAATCTTCGAGATAGACCGTATCGTACTGGCGCAACAGCATGAGTGCCGTCTTGTGATGAAAGTCGGCGCGTTGTCGTTTGACATGTTGATGCGCCCGCTGAAGGTTGCCCACAGCCTTACGCCTGCGATGGCTGCCCTGCTTGCGTTTAGAGACACGGCGCTGCGCCTGCTTCAGGCGCTTCTCGCCCCGCCGATGCAGGCGTGGATTCTCTACCACCTCACCCTCGGCGGTGATGAGGAACACCTTCAGCCCCACATCAATGCCCGTCTCGCGCCCCGTGGGTGGCAAGGGCTGCGCTGGCACATCAGCGCACGAGATGACCGCGTACCAGCCATCGGCCTCATGCGCGATGGTGACGGTCTTGGGCGTGCCTGCCAGTGGACGTGACCAGCGCAGCGCGAGACGGCCAATCTTCGACAGCGCCAGAAAGCCGTTGTCGAGTGTTGCGCCGTTGCCATACTGCTTGTAGGTGAACGAGTGGTAGCGGTTGCGCGCCTGAAAGCGTGGGAAGCCCGGCGTTTGTCCTGCCTTCACGCGGCGAAAGAACGCTTGATAGGTCTTGTCCAGCCGTGTCAGCACATCCTGCAAGACCTGCGAGTGGATGGCCGCGTACTCTGGGAACGCCGCTCTCATCTCAGGCAATTCTGCTTGCTGCTGATAGCAGGTGAGCGTGACGCCACTGCGCCGATAGGCGGTAATACGGTGTTCCAGGGCCGCGTTGTAGAGCGTGCGACAACGCCACAAGACCTCATCCAGCGCCCGCGCTTGGGCGGGCGTCGGCTGAAGTTTGTATTTGTAGCTCTTGCGCAGGGCTGCTACGTCGCTCACGGCTCTCGTTCCTGTTCTGGCGCCTGGTACTTTTCGACGTACTCACGCATCATCCGCACGATTTCTCCGTTGAGAGAGCGGTCGTGCCGCTTGGCGATTTGTCGCATCTGCTCGGCAATCTCTGCCGGGATGCGTACCGTCCATATCGTGATATTGGACGGATGCTGTGATGTACTCATGCAACCATTATACCACTGTCGCGATTACACGGCAACCGGCGAGTACTCCTGTCGCCTGCGGGGCATCCAAGGGCGACGCGGCTTCCACCCCCATGCATCAAGGCAGGGGCACTCAGCCGCGATTCTTTGGTAGCTGGTCACTCATGCGTCATGCTCCTGCCCAGGTGGCGGTTGAATCGCGCCTCAAGTGGTCCCACGGCCCACAAGGTCCGCGCAGGCGACCCCCCGGACCGGACCCGCGCAGGCGGGGTTGTGGCGACCGCAGTCGCCTTCAGGCGCGGTTTCAACCGCCAGCCCGCGTCTCATAGCTCCCCGTTGAACGCCTGCCGCAGCAGCGCGGCGGGCAGCGCGTTGATGGCGTCGAGTTGGGCTGCGAGCGTCGCGCGTAGCTGGGCGATCTCGGCCATGCGCGCGTCGAGCGCGGCGGCGACGCGTAGCTGGTCAGATGGGGCAGGAAGATTTATCTCTACCTTGGCAACCTCGTCTGTCCGTATGCGCGGTAATTGTCCCGGTGATAGGTTGATCGGCGCGCGTTCCAGGTAGACGGGGCTTCTCATAAACGAGGCGGTATATTCAACGTCTGCCTGAGATGAATCCACTGAGTACACATATTGATCCACCGAGCATAGCCCATCGAAGTCAGCGATCCAGACCTTGTTGAGATATGGACGTAGATAGCCGTAGACAATGTCATCCTTGAAAAACCGTGGCTTGCGGCCTGTCAATCCAGACATTTCTACTTCTTCGGAGCCTATTCGCTGTCCCGTGCCAGAAGCGATATGCTCTAGCCCGACAAAAGTCGCTGGCCCCGATGGGGTGTCATGGGGATGCACGATTTCTTTACGAAGCCGGAGTATATCGCCTAGCCGCGCCCTTGGCCATGCCTGCGCCTGCGCGCTCTCGAAGACGGCGCGTAGCTCGGCGGCGGGCAGCGCCTGGGCGGCGGCAAGCTGCGCCTGGGCGGCGGCGTGGGCGCGCTCCACGGCGGCCAGGCGCTCGGCGAGGATGGCGGCGAGGCGGCGCTGCTCGGCCAGCGGCGGCAGGGGGATGGGAAGCTAAGCAAGATAGCGTCGCTGGCAGCCGCTGTTGACCCACCGCGCCTGTCATGTGTGGTTCAGCCTCGCGCTAGCAGGCGTGGCTGGCGCAGGTACGCCTGGAGCCATTCAGCAGTCACACCCGCAGCAGGGCGGAGAACATGAAACTCGGTCGAGCCGAAGCCAATGCCATCAAGCAGTCCCCTTGAAACAGCATGTCTTCCCGTTCTGCATACAGGGGATGATCTTCGCAAAGAGCACGTCACCTTCTGCGAGATAAGTGTAGCCCTTGCGCACCTCACCATAGAGCCGTTGCTCAACAGCAATGACATTGGCGCGCGTCTTCAGCCACAGCAGCCATAGCGAACTGAAACTCGTCAACGCGCTCATCATGTCGGATGATCTCAGGCCGTCGAGGATTCAGTTCGCACACATCGCCCAGCCGCGCCCAGCGCCAGCCGTCGGGCAGGGGGCGCGGCGGGTCGGCGGTGGTGAGGGTGGTGGTGGTGGCGGCGTCTGGCATGGCGGGCGTTGTCCTTGTCGTGAGGGGGCTGGCGGTTGAAACCGCGCCTCCGGGCAGCCTGCGGGCTGCCACAAGACCCGCCTGCGCGGGTCCGGGTTCGGTGGACCTTGTGGGCCGTGGGGTATGCGGGTTCAACCGCTGGCCCCCGCTTCTGGCAATTCCCAATGGGCGATGATGTTGCGCTGGGCGTGATGTTCTTCCTGATGGTTGATGTAGGTGGTGATCTTGTCGAGTTCGTGTGGGCTGACCGAGAACGCGCCGTATGCGCCCTGCCACTTGAAGAATTGGCCAGTCGCCATTGCCTGTTTTGCGAGCAGATGGCCTGATGAGCCTTTGACCTCCTTCACCACTGTTGCGACGCTCAGGGCTGTTGGCAGACGAATGAGCAGATGCACATGATCGGATACCCCTCCGAGCGCCATCACCACCGCGCCCAGCGCCTCGCATTTTGCGGCAATCGCGCGATAGGCGACCCGGCGCGCTTGCTCGGTGAGGAGCGGCGCGCGATCCCAGGTCGCCCATACGAGATGGATGAACACCTCATCTTTCGCCCCGCGCATCGCTCTCCCTTCCTATCCATAACCAATCCCGACCCCGCCGCATTCGGCTGGCGGTTGAAACCGCGCCTCACGGCCTACGGCCACAAGACCCACCTGCGTGGGTCCGAGACTCAGCCGCATTCGGACCCGCGAAGGCGGGTCTTGTGGCGGCCCGCAGGCCGCCCGGAGGCGCGGTTTCAACCGCCAGCCCCGCCCCCGCGCATGCCGCCAGCCCCCTGCCTCATGCCGCGAAGATCCTCTCCTTTGTCTCGCGCAGCAGATCGCCGGGCTTGCCGCCGTCGGCCAGCGCCGCCAGCCCGCCCGCGCGCAGCACTGCTGGCGTCTCGAAGAGACGCGCGCTCTCCAGCGCCTCGGTACCATCCAGCGCGAACTGCCGCGCCAGCGCGCGGATGACATCCGCCGTCGCGCCGGGCAGCGCCGCCAGCCAGCCATCGGCGCCAGCGGCGAAGGCGTCGGCGCGCTCCACACGGGTGCGCGGGGCCAGATCGTAGGCCAGGTCAGCCAGCACGTCGTAGAGGTCGCAATCACTCAGGCCGTCGAGCTGGCGCATCACCTCCACGAAGCGCCCGCCATCGGGGAGCTCGCCCAGCAGCCGATGGCGCTCATCAGGGATCACCCAGAGGCGGCGAAACTCCGTCAGCGTCGGCGCCTCGCGCAGCAGCCGCTCCGCCAGGCGTCGCCTGTATTCCTCCACCAGAATCGGCGTCGCGTGGCCATCCACCGTCGCCACGATCAGGCGCCCGGCAGGCGTCACACGCACGATGAAGCCCGCCGCCTCGATGATGCGCTCTGGTTCGCGTTCCGGCTGCTCGTCCGCAGCCGCATCCGCCTCGCGCTGTGGCGCGCGCAGGCGTGTCAGAAACTGCTCGCCAAAGAGGCGTGTCGCGTTGGTGTAGTCATAGACGCGGAACATCAGCTTGCCGCTGGGCGCGATCGAGCCGCGTGCCGCGCCCCACCATCTGATAGAAGCTGATCGGCGACGTCACATATTTGAAGAAGACGATGTTGCGCACCACTGGCACATCCACGCCCGTCGTCAGCAGGTCCACGGTCGTTGCGATGAAGTGATGACGCGCGGCGCCGCGCAGATCGGGGAGGCTGTCGCTGCCATTGCCTGCCGCCGTACACTTGAAGGCATACGGCTCGGCGCGCCGGTGGCCATTGGCCGCGCACCACTGCGCGTAGAGGTTATTCAGCGCCGCCGCCACGCGGTCGGCGTGCTCATCGCGCGCGCAGAAGATGATCGTCTTCTGCTCCGGCCCGCCCGTATCGCGCAACTGCTCGAAGAGGTCGTGGCACATCGCCTCCACACGCTCCGGCAGCAGCAGATGATCCTCGAAGGTCGAGGCGATATACTGAGTGCGGGCATCGGCGACGGTCAGCGGCGCGCCCGTGCGCGCATCGGTCAGCAGCTTGCTCCAGAGGTCCTGCTGCGAGACACCCTCGGCGCGCTCGTCGGCCGCGTGCGTGTCGAGGAAGATATCGCGCCGCACGATCTCGCAGGCGGCCAGATAGCCATCCTCGATGCCCTGGCTCATGTCATATTCATAGACTGGCTCGCCAAAATGCCGATAGTTGTCGGCGGTGATGGCGGCGTCGGCCTGCGCCTCGCGCGTCAGCCCGCTCGCGGAGAGCTGAAGCTGGCGCGGCGTCGCGGTCAGGCCGATCTGCACCGCGTCGGGGTTGCGCGTGAAGACCTGCGACCACTTGCCCCAGGCCGAGCGATGGCACTCATCGATGATGATATGGCTGAAGGAGTTCTCTGGGTAGTTCGCCACCAGGAAGTTCGCATCGGCGTCGTCGGTCGCCACATCCAGCGTCTGGTAGGTCGCGATCAGCACGCGGGCATTGGTCTGCGCATCGCCCTTCGCCACGGTCGCGGCCTCGGCGCCGAAGCTGGCCTGGAACGCGGCGGCGGCCTGCAAGCGTAGCTCATCGCGGTCGCAGATGAAGAGCGCCCTATGCAGCAAGCCCGGCGTCGGCGATGCGCCGCAGCAGATTCACGGCGATGAACGTCTTGCCCGCGCCGGTCGCCAGCGAGAGCAGCGCGCGGCGTCTCGCCCTGCGCCAGCCGCTCGAAGACGGCGCGTATCGCGGCGTCCTGATAGTAGCGGCGGGCGCCCTCGCCGCCAGCATAGGGCGCGAGCAGCGGGCGCGCCGCCTCGTCGGTCAGGTGGAAGCCCAGCCGCGCCTCATAGCGCGCGCGCAGTTCCTCTGGCCGGGGAAAATCCGTCAGCGGGCGTGGCGCGCTGGTCTGCCCGGTGTAGCGGTCATACTCGATGAAGCGATGGCCGTTGCTGGCGAAGACAAACGGCACATTGAGGCGGCGGCTCTCGGCGTAGCCCTTGCCTTGCTCCAGCCCATGCCCCGGCGGCAGGCTCTCGGCCTTGGCCTCGATCAGCGCGACGGCCACCGGCTGCGTCTCCTGATTCACCCGCACACGCAGCGTGTAGTCCACACGCCCGCGCGCCCGCTTGCGCGCCTTGCCGCCGATGATCTCAATCGCGCCCGCGCTCTCCTCGCGCCGAATCAGGTCTTCCGTCCATCCCCGCGCATGGATCGCCGGGTCGATCAGCTTCGCCCGCGTATCCGCCTCACTCATCCCCATGCGGCGCCTGCCTTGTTGCTTCACCAGTCATTCATCTTCCCGCGACTGTCAGTATAGCATGCGGGGGGCAGGGGACGGGCGGGCGGTAGCGGCAGGCGGCGGTAGGCGGCGGTAGGCGGTAGCGGCGCGGCGGGCGGCGGTAGCGGCGCGGCGGGCGGCGGTAGCGGCGCGGCGGTTGATGATGTTTTAGCAATGATGTCGCACAGGAACGTCGGCTGGCGGTTGAAACCGCGCCTCAAGGCGGCAGTAGCCGCCACAAGACCCGCCTGCGCGGGTCCACATGCGATTTCCCGATTTTGGACCCACGGAGGTGGGGTTGTGGGCCGCCAGGCCCTTGAGGCGCGGTTTCAACCGCACGCCCGTTTCAAGGCCGCGCGCCAATGTGGATAACCTGCCCCAAAGCGTGGACAACTGCCCCTGGCTGTGGAAAACTTGTTCTAGAACGAGTGGCTAGATGCGGCGGCGACTCTTGCTCAGCGCCTTGCGCGAGAAGCTGAGGTGAATGCCCTCGCGTTCGGCGAATTCCTGGAAGAGCGCGTAGAATCGCGCGCGGTCGGGCGCCGAGATGACCGCGACCGCATCTGCCGCCTCGATGGGATAGGGGTAGCCCGTCCCGGCGATCACCTCCGCGCGCACGACCTCCAGCACGCGGTCGAGCAGCCCGGCGTCGAGCAGCCAGCGCGGAAACTCGATGCGCGCAGGTGGCCGGTCGAGCGCCGCCTGAAAATAGACGAAGCAGACCTCGCCGTGCGCCGCGTCGCCCCGGCCATTCGCGTCATTCGCGCCATTTGCGCCATTCATGCCATTCGCGGCTCTCGCGGCCACCGTCGCCGCCCGCGCCATAGCCCATCCGCGCGAGGTCATAGCGCGCGGAGACGAACGCCGGGGTGCGGTCGCCCCAGCCAAGCTCGCCGCGCCACAGCAGCGGATCACTCAGCCCGCGTGTCTCCGCTGGCAGACCCGATTCGCCTGTTTCGCCTGAGAGCGCATGCAGCATCACCACGATGTCGCGCGCGTAGCTGGTGTCGATGTAGCCCAGCAGTGGCACGGCGCAACGCTGCGACGCTGCGAGCAGGCGCAGCGCCGCGCCCACATAGCGCTCGCGATAGGGCGGCGGCGATTTCAGCGCGAAGGAGACGATCAGGCTGCCATCGTAGAAGGCGACCACCAGCGGCGCAGGCTCGCCACGCGCCGCCAGTTCCGCGCGGTTGCGCTGGTGATGCTCCATGCGCGCGATGACCGTCGCGGCCTCCAGCTCGAAGCGGCGCAACTGCACGAAGCGATTGGAGTAGCCCATGTCGTCACCCGTGCGCGTATCCACCAGGTCTGGCTCGTCGCCGGTCAGCTCCTCCGGCGTGAGCAGTTCGACCACAATATCCTTGACGTAGGGCTGCGGCGGCTGGTGCGGATTCTCGAAGAGGCCCGCCTGCACGAGCGCGACCGGCGTCGAGGCGTCGCGCCAGGGCGGGAGCTGGCTGCCATCCACGGCGAAGGTGGTCACGCCGCGCAGCCGCTCGGCCCACGCGCGCGACTGCTCGTGGCTGGCGAAACGTTCGCCGAAGCGCAGCGCGGGGACGCGCTCGCCGGTCGCCAGCCAGGCGTCATACTCTGACGTGGGGCGCGCGCCCAGCGGCTCTGGCTCCGTGCGCTGGGCCAGCCACGCGCGCTGCGCCACCTCCAGCCGCGCGGCGGTGGGATGGCGCGAGCGCAGGCTGGCCAGCGCGGCGCGATACTGCTGCAACTCGTCGCCGTGCCGCTCCTGATAGCTGAGCAGCCGCTCACGCTGGCGCGCCATCTCATCCAGCAGCTTGCGCGTGTGCAGCATCGCCCTTGCTCCTCATCACCCCCGGCGCGGATTCGACCGCCAGCCGACCGCCATCAATACCCCAGGCTGCCCAGCGCGGTCACGCAGAGTGGCCCCACCGTGAGCGCATAGGGTTTGCCCGTGTTGGTGTCTTTGTAGTAGGTGAAGGCTTCCTCGGTGGACGAGAGCGAGCGATAGGTCGTCAGATAGTAGGAGCCTTGCGCCACATTGGCGAAGCTGAAGACGCCCGTCGTCGTGCTGAAGGTCGCCTTGTAGTCGTGTGAGTAGGCGTTGGCGGCGGGATCAATGTGCTTCGAGAGGTAGAGTGTCGGCGCGGGATTGTTGGGGAAGCCGGTCATCGTCCCCTGCACCGACTGCGTCGCCGCCAGCGCCGCCTTCGCCTGCTGCCCCTGGCTGGTGTCGCCATAGTTGTTGGCCAATGTCTGATAGTCTGGAACCGCCGAGACGCAATCCTGCGTCAGCAATTGCTGGCCGAGGGTCCACCAGGCCGTCGCCGCCGCCGCATGCGCCGGGGCCGCGAAGGTACTCTTGGCAAACTGGCTCTGGGTCAGTTCAAACTCGGCGATGGCTGGCTTGAGCTGGTTCGCCTTCAGCAATTGCTCGCCATACTGATAGTGCGCCTGGCCGGTCAGGTCAACGATGGATTGTTTGCACGCGCCATCGCAGGCAGGGTCGGCGCTGTAGGACGCCAGGAAGTCGAGTGATTGCTTGAAAGGCAGCGTGATCGCGCCGGATTTGATCCACAGGCCATAGGTCTTGAAGAGGTCGTCGCGGGCGCGCGCCACGACCGCGCCACCACGGGTGTAGGTCTGCGTCACGGTCGTCAGTCGCGCCGCCGCCGTGGCGTAGTCGCCCTGCTGTAGCGACGCCTCGCCCCACTCGGTGTAGACCTGCGCCAGGTCAGACGAGGTTGGCAGACGCTCGCCCGCCTGCGTATACTCGTTGATCGCCATCTGCCAGTGACCGCTATTCTCGGCCTGCTGCGCCTGCGCCCGCCGCAGCGGATTCGCCTGCGTGACGCCGCCAGCGCCCGCAGCCACCAGCGCCAGCGCCAGCAGCCCGGCCAGCGCCACTGCGCCGAATGAACGCCGCCCCAGCGCGACACGGCCCAGCAGCAGGCCGAGCGTCACCACCGCCAGCGCGAACGCGGTGAAGCTCACCGCCAGCGCGCCAGTCGCCCAGTCGCCACCCAGCAGCGCCGTCTCCACCACATAGACCAGCGCCAGTGTCAGCGCCAGCGCCAGCGGCACGCCCAGCGTCAGCCACAGCGGGAAGGGCAGCGCCAGTACGTGCGCCTCGGTCCACTCCGGCTCGGATGACTGCCCCTGATCGTCTGGATCGCCATAGGGGCCGACGTAGCGCGATGGACTGTAGGGCGTGGGCGCATAGGCCTGGCGACGCTCGTAGATCGCGGGGGCGCGCGAGCCTGGCGCGGGCTGCGCCAGCGTCACATCCTCCGAGAAATCCTCGGCGCCATCCGCGATGGACGCATCCCCCATCTCAGGTGGCCGCCCAGTTGGCCTCGGTCGCGGCGCGGCGGATCGTGGCCGCCGGGTTTGTTCGTTCATGGGTGGTTGACTCCAGAGCTTCCTATGGACACATGGAGAGCGCGCTGGCTGGCGAGTTACTCCGCCGCGAGCGCGCTCAGGTCGGCGCCAAGGCGCTCGGCGAAGCGCTCGTCGAGACCATCGTCGAGACCATCGGTGAACGGCGTGGCGGCGATGAACGAAGCGTCATCGTCGCTCACCACGGTCACGCCGCCGCGTTTCTCCAGGTGAATGACACTATCCAGTCCTTGCTCGAAGGTGTCATCATGGCTGATGACGATCAACTGATCGAAGCCGCGTACCCGGCGAATCTGCTCGGCCAGGGCGCTGCGGCGCTCGCTATCCATATTCTGGGTTGGCTCATCGAAGAAGGCGAGGTCGAGGCCCGTGAGCCGACGCAGCAGCGCCAGCCGGGTCGCCAGCGCCGCCGCCATCTGCTCGCCGCCGCTGAGCAGCGCAAAGGTCCGCCGGACGCCATCGCGCCGCAGCACAATCTCGTAGTCATCCACCCAGGCGAGTTCAGCCGAGCGGTCGCCGATGATCTCGCCGAAGATGGCGTTGGCCTGCGCCGAAATCTGGCTGAGCAGGCGCTGCGTCACCAGCGGGCCAGCCTCTTTGATGGTTTCGCGGAACTGATCGAGCATCTTCTGCATCTCGGTCAGCTCGACGCGCTCGACACGCGCCCGCTCAAGCTCGGCCAGCAACTCCTCGCCGTGGGCGATCTGGTGGTCGAGTTCGGCGAGCGTGGCCTCGATGTGGCGCTGCGCCTCCTGCCGCTGCCCACGCTCCGAGCGGAGGCTATCGGCGCGGGTCATCTGCTCGGCCAGCGCCTGCGCATCGAAGCGCGTCCGCGCCTCGGTCAGCGCCACCACCGCCGTCGCCGCCGCCGTCGCCGCCGCCGTCTCGCTCTCGGTCGCCGCCAGATGCTCGCGCTCGCGCTCGTCGAGGCGCGCTGCGGCGCGCTCGTGCTGCAGATAGCGGGTGTGGCCTGGCCGCGCCCGCTCGATCTCGGCGTCGAGCGCGACGATCTCCGCCGCCAGCGTCGCGTAGGGGGCCAGCGACTCGGCGAGGCGCGCCAGCTCCGCCTCGCACACGCCCTGCTGCGCCTGCGCCTGCGCCTGCTGTCGCTCCACCGCCGGGCGCGCGTCGGCCAGCGCCTGGCGCCCCGCCGCTTCGCCCCGTGGATCGCCCAGCCGCGCCAGCTCTGCCTCAGCCGCCTGCTGCGCAGTGGGCGCGTCGGCCAGCCCGGCCCGCAGCGCCTCCAGCCGCGTCGTCTCATCGGCCAGCTCGCGCAGGCGCCCGCGCTGTTCCTCCAGCGCTTGCAGCACGCTCGGCAGTGTCGCCAGCCGCTTATCGGCGTCCTCGCTGGCGCGCAGCAGCCGCTTCGCTTCATCCAGCCCGGCAGTGTCGCCCGCCACCAGCGCCTGCGCAATCTCAGCCAGCTCTGCGGCCAGGCGGCCCTCAGCCGAGTCGCACTCGGCAAGCTGGCTGTTGGCCTGCTCCATATGGGCGCGATACTCATCCAGCCGGGCGTAATAGTCCGCCGCACGCCGCGCGCGTGTCGCCTGTTCGGTCGCGGTGTCGCGCTGGACCAGCGCCGGGGCCAGCGCCTGCTCGTCGTTGGCGATCAGCCGGTCGAAGTAGGCTCCCAGATTATTCTCGCCCCGCTGCTGGATATTTTTGCATGGCTCGCGCAGGAATGGACAATTGCCCGCGCCAGAGAGTTCGCGCGCCTGGCGATTCTGCTGCAAGCGCGCCTCGATCTCGCGCGCGGCTTGCTCTGCCGCCTGCTGCTCGCGCTCACACGCGGCCAGTCGCTCAGCCACCGGGCGGAGTTCCTCCAGCTTGCGCAGATTCTCGCGCTGGCGGGCCTGGGCCGCGCTCGCCGTTTCGCGGCGGCTGGCGACCTCGGCGCGCTCACGCCCGATAGCGGCGCGGCGCTGCTCGCGCTGTGCGCGGGTGGCCGCCAGCGCCTGAAGGTCTTCGACCGCGCGCCGCCGCTCATCCAGCGCCGCCGCGAGGGGCCGCGCCGTCTCGATCTCCGCCGCTTCGCGCTCGCGGTCGGCCACGGCGCGCTGCTGCGTGGCGCGCTGCCCGTTCGCCTTCTGCTGCGATTCCTGTGTGTCGCGCAGGAGCTGGACATTGCGGCGCGCCTCGTCGCGAGCGCGCTCAAGCTCCACCTGCCGCGCCATCGGCGCTTGCAGGGCCAGGATGCGCTGCTCGGCCTGGACGATCTCGTCCAGACGGGCGCTGGCGTTGCGCACGTCGCTCACGGCGCGCTCACGCGCCTGCGCGGCCTGCGCCTGCGCGGCCAGCAGGGTGTCGCGCTCCTGAGAGCGTCGCTGCGCCTGTGCGCGTTCGCGCTCCGCCCGCTGGTGCGCTTCGTGGTCGGCGCGGGTCTGGGCGAGGGTCTGCGCCGCCGCGCGCGACTCATCGCGCAGGGCCGTCGCCTGGCCGAGACGCTGCTGCGCCGCGAGGTGTGTGGCCTCGGCCACCTGCGCCGCCCCTTCGCAGCGCTCAAGGTCGGTCTGCGCCAGCCGCAACCGCGTCAGCGCCGCCTCGACCTGTTCGAGTTCGTCCGCCAGCGCAGCGAGGCGCAGGGCTGTCTCGCGCTGCGCGACGCGCGCCGTCTCGCGCGACTGACGCCAGACCTCCAGTTGCGCCGCGTCGCGCTCAAGCCCGGCGATGCGCATGTCTTGCAGCGTCACCTGATCTTTGAGGTAGCTGGCGGTCTTGCTCAGCTTGCTGGCCGCCTCGCCGTAGTCCTCCACCTGGAGCAGCGCATCGAACTTTGCCTTGCGGTTGGCTGAGGTCGCCAGAAAATCAGCGGTCAGGGTTCCCTGGGGCGCGCCGAGCGCGCTGACGAAGAGGTCGTCGAGCGCGATGGAGCTTTCGATGCGCATATGGTGGCGCAGGAAATCGAGCACATCGGCCTTCGAGTCGATGCGTGTGCCGGTCTCAGGGTCGAAGATGACCCAGTCGGCGCGTGAGCCGCAGCGTCGCGTCACCTGATAGTCGCGGTCGTCGAGGGGTGAGATGAAGGTGACGGTGACTTTGCCGGTGTTCTCACCCTCGCGCACGAACTGCGCCTGGGGCTTGTAGGGCAGGTGATCGAAGAGCGCCCAGCCAATCGCTTCGAGCAGCGTTGATTTGCCAGCGCCGTTGTGGCCGCGAATGGCCGTCACTCCCCCACGCAGATCAATCGCGGCATGTGAATAGCTTTTGATATTGGTCAGCTCTACCCGTGTAATACGCATATGCAGGCGTCCTTCACAATGACCAGAAGCGGCGAAGCGCGGCAGTGACGTGGGGCGCAGATCGCCGGGGTGTCTGCTTCCGCTATCCATCTGAGCGCGGCGAAAGCGGAAACGGCGGCGACAAACGCCCCGCGAGCGTCTCGCTCAGCTCGCGGTCTCGTTGTATTGGGCGAGAGAGCAAGCGCCAGCGTCACAGTCTGGGCCAGAGCAGGCCATCACAGGCCACAGCGGAGCCACAGCGGCAGGCCTTCGCCGCAGTATAGCCCCGCGCGCCAGGCGCCAGCGCGCGCGTGGGAGACTTGGGGGGGCTGCGGGCGGCGCCAGTGGCCTGCCCCTGCGCCTGACCAGCGCCCACTATGCGGCTGTAGCGCTATGGGGTTCCTGATGTGATGGAACCACGCCATTGACGCCTGGTTGACCTCTGACCAGGAGATATGGCATACTCGCAGCTAAGGGAGCGTGAAGAACTGTGGACTTGTGGTTTCGAGTGTAGCGTTCTTGCAGGCCTATTGAAATGTCTGATCTCAACGACGATGTCCATGCGATTTCTCGTGTCAGGTAGACGCTCACACTCTTGCCAGACCCTTGCATCAATCGCCCCGCATCTGATTTCCGCGCCTCTGTGTGCTTGGAGCCATTCGCTGGCGTCGAGCGCAGAGCGGCGGTGCGCGCATGTGCGCTATCCATCATGCCCGCTCACTGGACACCGCCAGGGCGTCGCATGCCGGATGCGTTGAGACGACTGGAGACTCGCACGCTATGAGTTTCATAAGCGTCATACCTCACTCATTCACACACGAGCGGGCAGCGGCCACGCGCCTTACGGATGTGGACACAGCGAGCGCAGGGACGGCGCTGGGGAAGACTCAGTATCAGGACACACGCAGCTTTAGCCGCGCTCACCGCGAGTTGCACTTACGTCATCGCTAAGGATCACCGCAGAGAGGAATGCTTTGAGGATGGCTGACAGAATAACCGAGACCATCACCGAAATGCCTGTTGAGTTCGCTGTTGGCGCGGACATCTACGGCACAGTTGTAGACCTGGACTCTGCCGACTACGTTCAGTTTCAACGCTTTCAGGAAGAGCGTTTCGCGCGGTTGCAGCCGACGCGCGCTGATCTCGACCCAGACCTGAGCCCTACATATACCGAGGCGACCCATACGTCACTCTCCGAGATCATCCCGATTGTTGTGCGGCGACGCGCGCGTTTGGGCGCCAAGGACGAGATGATTGGCATCGCGCGGCTGGAGTTGCCCAACGCCACACTGATCGAGTCTATGATCGCCTTGCGCGAAGGATCGGTCGCGGCGCAAGCCCTGGCCACTCGCTCAGCCGCCGAGATTGGCGGTTTCGCCACACTTGAGGGCATCAGTCGGCTGGAAATCCTCGATGTCATAGACGCTATCGTGGGCGTGCTCGTCATGCTCGCGCGTCAGCGTGATCTCGAATGGCTGTGGATCTTCCCGCGCGCTGCGTTTATGAGCCTGCTCCGCGCCGAGATTCCGGGTGTGCTGCCACCCTATCATTTCACCCTCTCACCTGATGTCACTGGTTGGCTGCCAGGTAGCACACAATTGGCGTCATTCCGCGCGATGCGTCTGCGTGGCTTTCTCGAAGAGCCGCTCATCTATCAGATCACGACCGAGACGTTCGCCGCTGACCTGGACGAGCGCATGGCATACCGCGATGAGCGCGCTCAGCTTGGCGAGGGCGCTGGTCTGTTGCTGGGGCGCACGATGATCTCGACCCAGCGCACGCTGCGCCAGGAGATGGAGTTGCTCTATCCACAGGCGGCGCGCGCGGCGGGCGTCGTCGCCGCAGGCGCGGTGAGCAGTTCTGGCGAATTTCCAGAGGATCGTGTGGCGTTCCTACCGGCAGGGCTTTCGGGCGACCTGCCACTCGCCACCTATCTGCGCCGTGTGTTGAGCGAAGGCGGCGCGCCTGCGCAGGCATATAAGGAACTCAGCTACTCGCTGCTGGAGATACGCCCAGGCCAGCACATTCTGGATGTCGGCTGTGGGGCTGGCGTCGATCTGCCAGCGCTGGCTCAGATCGCCGGGGCAGGTGGCACGGTCGTCGGCCTGGAGATCAATCCGGACCTCGTGCGCGAGGCGCGCCGACTCGCCGCTGGTCGCCAGGATGCGGCGACCGCCAATGTGCTGGTGTTCCAGGGCGACGCGCAACAGATGACCATTCCCAACGCGGAGTTTGACCGGGCGCGCACTGACCGCGCGCTCCAGCACTTCCCGCAGCCACGCCAGGCGCTGAACGAGATCTGGCGTGTGCTGAAGCCGGGGGGCATTCTGACGCTGGTCGAGCCAGATTGGGGATCAATGGTCGTCGCGCCGGGCAGCGCGAGTGGGCCGGGCGATGAGACCGTCAACAAGGTGTTCGATTGGTGTCGGCAGCGCCTAGCCAATCCGCTGATGGGGCGCAATCTCTATGGGATGCTGCGGCAGATGCCCCCAGAGTCCTGGCAATCGCTCAAAGTGGTCGCCGCGCCGTTTACATTCACAGAGTGGACGGCGATGGATGCTGTGCTACTATTGAGTCGCGCCGCAGCGGCGCTGCAACACGAAGCGCCCGACCATGCGGATGAGATCGCGGCATGGCTACATGCCGTGGATACGGCTTCCACAAATGGGTCGTTCTTTGGGTATATCCCCATGTTTTTTGCTGTCGCGGTCAAATCTGCGACGGAGAGGATGCCAGGAGCGTGACACATGCAGACATACAATGATTTGAGTCAGGGACTACCCGCGCCTCAGCCTCAGCCGCCAACGAGCGACCGCGCCGTTTCGCGCTCCAGCCTGGTCGGTTGGTGGCTCAACCTGACAGCGCCGCCAGAGCCAAAGAACATCCTCTCGCGTGCGCAGTCGGAACGCCTGCGAAAAGCGGAACTGACCTCACTCACCCTGATCCCTGTCTTCGGATTCCTCATCGCGCTCGTCTCGAATAGCCTGGTGAGCGCCTCGACCGCGCAAGCGGCTGGCCTCATGGCGATTGTGCTGGTAATCGCCGCTGTGCTGAATCGCACCGGGCGCACACGCACAGCGGCGTACCTCGTGCCGAGCGCGCTGGGGCTGCTGATCGCGGTCAGCCTCATCTCAGCCCCCGGCCTGCGGCTGATTGGCTTGCCGATCTATGATCTGTTTGTTGTGCCGATCTTTCTCGTCTCGCTCACTGGCGATCGTCGCGCGCCCTGGTATTTTGCCCTTGCCGCAATTGCCTTTATCGTCGCTGATTATCTGCTGGAGCCACATCAGCTCGTGACAGGCAGCGGCGCGGTCAATTTCGATGGACTCGCCTACGAGCAAGCGATCTTTGGCGTGTGGGGCATGATTAACCGACACGTCGCGCTCTGCTTCTTTGCGGCGTTCTTTGGTTGGCTGGGCGCCCGCTCGGTGGATACCGCCATCGCTCGCGCCGACCGCGCGGAGGAGATCGTGCAACTGGAGAGCGTCGTCGCCGACCAGAAGCGCGCGCTCGACTACGGCGTGCAAGAGTTGACGCAGGCGTTTGTGCGCGCGGCGAACGGCGACTACAATGTGCGCATCAACATCCCACGGCAGAATCCGCTCTGGAGCCTCGGCGCGCAGATGAATACCTTCATTCAGCGGCTACAGCAGGCGGGTCAGGCGAGCTTCGAGCTGGAGCGCACACGCCAGGAAGCGTTCCGTCTGGCCGCCGCGCTCGACGACTGGCGCGCAGGCCGCATGCCGCTCTGGCCAGCCCAATCTGGCACGCTGCTCGACGCCATCATTCAACGACTCAGCGGCGGTCGCGGGTAGCGCTGAGATCGGCTGAGATCGGCTGAGATCGGCTGAGATCATTCCCCTAGCGGCTCGGTGGGCAGCGGCGCGGTGGGCGCGCTGTCCTCAGCGCCTGGGCCGGAGGAGAGACGCGCCCAGGTGATCTGCTCGGCGGCGCCGATGTCGCGGGTGTGCAGATTGTCGTTGTAGCGGTTCAGCCGCCAGGTCTCCAGCCCATTGACGCGCTCACGCTCCCAGTGGGTGATGGAGGTGTTGCGCGTGTGAAATTGACCCGGCGCAGGCGTCGACGCGCCGACTCCCAGCCCGATGAGCAGCGAGGCGTCGACGACACCGCCATGGCAGACCACGACGATTGATTCCCCGGCGTGCTCGCGTATCACGCGGTACAGGAAGGCGCCGACGCGCGAGATGAAGTCGGCCCAGCTTTCGCCGCCAGGTGAGAATGGATGGTAGGGGTCCTCGCGGAAGTCGCTGAAGGGGCCGTAGCGCTCCAGGAAGTCCGGGATGTTCAGCCCATCGGCCTCGCCGGGGCGTAGCTCCTGCGCGTTGTCATCGGGGATGATGGGCAGCCCAAGCGCTGGCGCGATGATCTCCGCCGTCTCAAGCGCGCGCGGGAGGGTGCTGGCGATGAGCGCATCGGCGACGATCTCGCCGGTCGTGGCGAGGCGGTCGCGCAGGCGCTGCGCCTGGAGACGCCCCAGATCGGTCAGCCCGGCATCGCTGCGCATGCCCGCCAGCGTGCCATCAACGTTACAGACCGCCTCGCCATGTCGAATCAGATACAGGTTGGTCCCCATCGCGTCGCATCCCCCTGACATCATTTGACCTTGCCACACTGCGGCAGTGACCGTGAACGTTCATCCTCACGTTCGTCCCCGGCGCGCGCGCTCAATCGCAACCTCCCGCGCCCCTCTAGGATAGGCACACACCCTGGCTCGACGCCAGTGGCGCGACAAGAGCCAGATGGCGCTACACGCGCGGCAAGAGCCTGAGCGGGAACTTTGCCGCTCGCCCGCGCGTCATGTGTAGCGCGAGGTGATTCGCGCCCCAGCGCCTCGCATCGGACAGTGGCGGACAGAGGTGAGAAGCGGGGCGAGCGACGCGACTGAGGAGGGTGACATGTTCGGGCTGGTTTCACTACGACGTGGCCTGGCGGCGGGAGCGCTCGTCTGCGCGCTGGCGGCGACACTGGCGCTGGGCGCCTGTGGCTCGGTGGCGCCGCAGTCGCGGCCAGGCGGCGCGACGACTGACGGCACATCAGGTGGGCAGGTGATTCCTGGCGGCGTGATGGCCGTCAGACCGTGTCCGGGGGTGGTCGGCCCTGCGGCGCAGGTCGGCGCTGTCACGCTGATCCTGACGCGCGATCACGCGGCGGGTAGCCTGCGCGTCGGCGAGCTGGCGCAGGCGCAGCTCCCCGCGACGCTCGACTGGACCCTCACCAGCCAGCCCGACCTGTTGAGCAGCGTGGGTGTCGCTGGCGGACAGGACGCCACCCTCAATGTCTGCTACTGGACGTTTCGCGCGCAGTCGGCGGGCAGCGTGACGCTGCGCTTCTCCGGCGCGCAGCCGTGCGACACTCCAGGAGGCTGCTCCAATGTGACGACCGAGCAGGACTTCACCATCACGGTGTCGTGATGTTCGCTCGTCCCGCAGACCTCAAGAGGCCTCAAGGCTGGCGTGGCTCATCGGGCGCCGCCTCAAACAATGACGGCTGGCGCTCGCCGATGCGCTCCTGCTCCATCGCGCGCCGTTCGCGCGCCTGCGCCTGGCCGATGCTTTCTGGCGGTGTGGGAAGTTGTTCAGGGGGCGTGCCGCCCAGCGTGTCAATGATGAAACCGCGAACCGCCGCGCCGACATCGTGATGTGCGCGGTTCGCCTCAGACTTCGCGGTGATGCTTTCCCGCGTGATCTTCGCTTGCGCCTGCGTCGCACGGAACAGGTTGGCCGCCAGTTCTTCGCTGCCCATATAGTCCAGGATATGTTGGCCGCGCGCCAAGCCTTTTCTGGCGGCGATGTCGCGCGCGCGCTCACCAGCGTACAGCCCGCGATAGCCGTGGTCCTGGAACACCGCAAAGTCGCGCGCAGTGACCACACCTGCCCCTTGCGCGGCGCTCGCCAGTGTAGCGTTCTGTCTGGCGAGTTGCTCGCGCGCCACAAGCCTGCGCTGCGCTTCGTCCAGCCCGGCAAGGACATCGGCGCTGGCGGCGTCGGCCAGCTCCATGCGGCGTGTCTGCACGGCGAAGTAGGTCTGGCCGAGCGCAACTACGGGCTTGCTTGCATCGCCGTTCTGCACGATCAGGTAGCAGGCGTATCGGGAAAGCCGCCAGTCATCTACCCGGCGCGCAGCGCCGCTGCCCAGCGGGACCATTTTGTTGCTAGCATCAAAATGGTCCGAAACCGCATAGCCACTGGCTTCGCACGCAGTCACGGCCATTTGCACGGCGCATTGAAGTTGCGCCAGTTTGTGTAGGCGAGCGCCGCCATGAGATCGCGGGCGCTCCAATATTCGCCACCTTCGCTATCGAGGCGCCGAATCGCTTCAAAGACCGATGCGACCGATGCGCCCATGCCATCGGTAGCGCCCGTCTCGCCTGTGTCCGCCATGCCGCTGCCCCTTCCCAAACTCGCGCCCCGCGCGTGATTCGACGCATGCGTACGCGCTATCAGTCCACTGAGAGTATAGCAGAAGCAAGGGACAACATGTGACCCTCTCACTCAAACTTCCAGCGCGAATATGCGCTGGTGGCCAGGCGCGTCGAGCGGACGCGTCGTCCTGCTGGCCACGGGCTGCGCGTTAGCGCGCGCCAGCGGCGGCGGCCTGGCGTGGTCCGGCGCCGACGATGATGGGCAGCAGCTCGCGTAGCTCGTCGAGGAAGCGCGCGGGATCGTCGCTGAAGCGGCGGCGCGGCGCGCGCACCTCGCCAAGCTGGGCGCGGGCGTCGTTCTTGAAGCGCTTGTAGAGGGCGACGCGGTCAGGGACGATGGTGCGGCGCAGCTTGAAGATGACATCGCCATCACGCGCGCTGACGCCCTCGAAGCCGAGCATGGCGGCCTCGGTCTTGAGTCGCGTCACGCCCAGCAGATGCGCCACGGGGGCAGGCGGCACGCCAAAGCGATCGGCGAGTTCCGTCGCCAGCGCCTCGGCCTGTTCGGGGCGCTCCAGATTCGCCATGCGCTGATAGAAGTGCATCTTCAGCGCGCGGTCGTTGATGTAGTCGTCGGGGATGTAGGCGGTGATGGGTAGCTCCAGCGTCACGGCGACCGGCGCGGCGGCCTGCTCGGGGCGCTTGCCCTCCATCTCGGCGATGGCCTCGGCCAGCAGCTTCGTATACAGGTCGAAGCCGACGGTGTTCATGAAGCCAGATTGCTCGGCGCCCAGCAGATTGCCCGCGCCGCGAATCTCCAGGTCTTTCATGGCGATGCGGAAACCCGCGCCCAGCTCCGTCGCCTCGAAGATGGCGCGCAGCCGCTTCTCGGCGACGGGGGTCAGCTTGGTGTCTTTGTTGTAGAGAAAGTAGGCGTAGGCCTGGCGTCCGCTGCGCCCGACACGCCCGCGCAACTGGTAGAGCTGCGAGAGGCCGAAGTATGCCGCGTTATTGACGATGATCGTGTTGGCGTTGGGGATGTCCAGCCCATTCTCGATGATGGTGGTGCAGACCAGCGCCTGCGCCTCGCCCGCTGAGAAGTCGAGCATCACCTGTTCGAGCGCATCTTCGTGCATCTGGCCGTGGCCGACGACAAACTTCGCCTCTGGTACGAGCTTGCGCAGCTTGTCGGCCAGCGCCTGAATGCCCTTGACCTTGTTGTGGACGAAGAAGACCTGGCCGCCACGGTCCACCTCGCGCAGGATCACCTCGCGCGTCAGCGCATCGTCCTGCTCGCGGATGAACGTGCGAATCGGCAGGCGCTCTTGCGGCGGCGTCTCGATCACGCTCATGTCGCGCACATCGGAGAGCGCCATGTAGAGCGTGCGCGGGATGGGCGTGGCCGAGAGCGTCAGCACGTCTACCTCGGCGCGCATCTGCTTCAGTCGCTCTTTGTGCGACACGCCAAAACGCTGCTCTTCGTCGATGATGAGCAGGCCAAGGTTCTTGAATTCGACATCTTTCTGCAGCAGCCGATGGGTGCCGATCACGATGTCCACTGAGCCATCTTCCAGGCCCTGCAAGGTCGCTTTGTTCTCCTTCTCGGAGCGGAAGCGACTGAGCAACTCGACCCGCACCGGGTAGGGACTCAAACGCTGGCTGAAGGTGTTGAAGTGCTGGAGCGCCAGCACGGTCGTCGGCACGAGCACAGCCACCTGGCGCTGATCGAGCACAGCCTTGAAGGCGGCGCGCAGGGCCACCTCAGTCTTGCCATAGCCGACATCGCCGCAGACGAGGCGATCCATCGGGCGGGCGCGCTCCATATCGGCCTTGACCTCGGCGATGGCGCGCTCCTGGTCGGGCGTCTCCTCGTAGGGGAAGCCTTCCTCCATCTCCTGGAGCCAGGGCTGCTGATCGTCTGCGGGGAAGGGATGCCCCTGCAACGTCTCACGCAGGCTGTAGAGCCGCAGCAGGTCGCCCGCGATCTCTTTTGCGCTCTCCTTCGCACGCTGCTTGGCGCGCGCCCATTCGGCGCCGCCCAGTCGGCTCAGCATGGGGGCCGCGTCGCCCATGCCGATGTAGCGCGTGATGCGGTCGAGCTGATCGGTGGGGATGTAGAGCCGGTCGGTCCCGGCGTAGGCGACGAGCAGGTATTCGCGCTCGACCTCGCCTGCATCGAGCTTGACGAGGCCATCGAAGCGCCCGATGCCATGCTCTTGATGCACCACGAAGTCGCCGGGGCGTAGCTCGGCCAGGAAGGCGGCGGGCGTGACGGCGCGCTTGCGCTGGTCGCCATGGCCGCGCGCCCAGCCAAAGACTTCGGTATCGGTGAAGACGGTGAGCGCCATCGTGCGGCTGTGCCAGCCCTCCGGGAAGCGCCCATGCACGATGGTGAGCGTGCCAGGCTCCGGCGCCGCTGGCAGATCAGTCTGCGGCGAGACGATGACGACGTTGGCGCGCCCCAGCAGCGCCTCATCGCCAAAGACCTCGCAGAGACGCCGCGCCTGCAAGCTGACGACGACGACGCGCTGGCGCTCGCCGAGCAGCTTGCGCACATCCTGCGCGAAGGCGCGCAGCCGCCCGCCATAGGATTGCGCCGGGGCAAGGTCGGGCGCGAGCGCCGCGCCGATGCCGGGCGCCTGTTCATCGGCGATGAGGCTGGCGAAGCGCGCCTGGGCGCCGCGTCGAGCGCGGGGCGCAGCGCCGGCCAGGAGATGAACGCTGGCTCCAGGCCGTGTGGATGCTCGCCATCGCGCTCCAGCCGGTCGCGCGCCTCCTCGCCCTGCTCTGCCATCTGCTCCGCCACATGGCGCGGCGCATCCTCATCGCCCAGCATGAGGTAGGCGCCCGCTGGCAGGTAGGCCAGGATGCTGGCTGGCTGATGCAGATAGGGCAGGTAGTAGGCGATGTCGGGGAACGACTGGCGCTCGCGCAGCGATTGCAGATCGTCTTGCCAGCGGTCGCGGGCGGCGGGATTGAGGCCCACCGTGTCGAGCGCGGCGAGGCGCGTGGCAGCCTCTTGCCCGCGCGTGGCCAGCGCCTCGCGCGCGGGGGTCAGCAGCGCCTCGGTCACGGCGTTGAGCGAGCGCTGTGTCTCTGGGTCGAAGGTGCGGATGCTCTCGATCTCGTCGCCGAAGAACTCGATGCGAACAGGGCGCTCCATCGCGGGGGAGAAGACATCGACGATGCCGCCACGATGCGTGCATTGGCCCACCTCCTCGGCCTCGGCCTCGAAGTCGTAGCCGAGCATCATCAGGCGCTCCAGCAGCAGGCGCGGATCGAGGCGCTGGCCGGTGGACAGCGCAAGCATGGCGGCGCGAAACTCGTCTGGTGGCATGATCGGTTGGGTGAGCGCACGCGCCGAGCAGACGACGATGGCGGGATCGCCGACGTGATCGGTCGCCTGCGTCAGCAGAATCAGCGCGTTCATGCGCGCTTTGATGGTGTCGCGGTCGGGCAGCAATCGCTCCCAGGGCAGCGCGTCGAGCGCGGGAAACGTGCGGATGGGGATGGCGCCACCTGTGAGCACGGTCAGCGCCTGGGCGACGCTCTCCACCTGATCGTCGTCGCGCGTGACATAGAGTAGCGGCGCGTGGAGCGATTGTGTGAGCGCGGCCACCAGATAGGGACGGCCAGACTCGCTCACCCCGACGATGGAGGGCGCACGGTGGTCGGCGCCGCCTGCGCTGGCCTGCGCGCTCACCAGTTCGCGCAGACGGCGCAGTTCGGGGCGATTCTCCAGCAGGGGAAGTAATCCACGCAACGACACAGGCGACCTCCGTCCAAGGGTAATCAGCGAGCGAGCAGCAGGCGTGATCAGGCGTTGTAGCGATTCATCGTCGCCGCGACGCCTTCGGTCGCCCAGACGAGCGCGGCATCGGCTGCGGTGGCGATAGCAGTGTCGAGCTGCGTGCGCTCATCGCCGCGCGCCACGCTCAGCAGGAAGTCCACGTTCTCCGTGCGGCCATGCGTTGGCCGCCCGACGCCGACCTTGAGCCGGGCGAAGTCGTTCGTCGCCAGCATGCGGATGGTGGACTCCAGACCATGCTGGCCACCAGCCGAGCCGCGCGTGCGCAGCCGTACCCGTGCGAGCGGCAGATCGAGATCATCGCAGACGACCAGCAGGTCGCGCAGGTCGAGCTTGAAGAAGCGCATCAGCTCATTCACCGCGACGCCGCTGTCATTCATGAAGGTCTGGGGCTTGGCGAGCAGCAGCCGCTCCTCGCGCCAGGCTGGCGCCAGCGCCGCGGCGCTGGCGCCAGCGGGCAGGGTGTCCGCCGGGGCGTTCACTGGCGCGTTCACTGGCGCGACGACCGCGACGCGCACGGAGCCGCCAGCCACGAGTGATTTGCTACGGTGCGACTCCCATGACCAGCCATTGCGGCTTGCTAGCAGGTCCACGACATCGAAGCCGACGTTGTGCCGCGTGTGGGCGAAACGCGCCCCAGGATTGCCCAATCCAACGATCAGCTTCACCGCCGCCGACTCCCCTTCACGCCGCGCCGACCCAGCGCAGCGCACAACAACAGGCGGGGCGGTCGTAGACACGACCCCCCTCAGAGCCAGCAGGGCGCCCCACCAGCCGCCTTTGAGTGTACCACGATCCGCAGGCGGCTTCCCAGCGCAGGCGTCAGAGAGGGCTATTCGGCAGCGCAAGGCGCTCCGGTGTGTGAAATGGGTCACACGAGCGCAAAGGCGCCGTCAGTTCGCTTGCGGCGCGCGGATGCGATATGTTACCATTATGTTCGGTATGTCTCTCTCAGGTATGTGTCTAGCTGGCTGATTCACTTTCCGCCTGATCGCTCACGTATGCTCTGCGCAACGGCCACCTCTTACTCGTCATGTTGCGGCGCGGATTCACTATTGAGCAGTCGGCGCGCTGTCGAATCCCACCGGAAACGTTGTGGGACGATTGAATATCACAGAGTAAAGCGAGTTAGCCTCCGCCTGTCTCGGATGAGCGACACCCACCTAAACATGAAATGAATGCAGTTACACCTGCGCAGGAGCGCCTCACATGCAAGACGAAATCGCGTTGTTCATCGACTTCGAGAACATCCGCTACAGCCTGCTGAACGTTCAGCGCCGGGAGCCTGATCCGCAGGAACTGATCTCCATCGCGGGCCGCTTCGGCGCCGTCATGGTCGCACGCGCCTACGCCGACTGGGGACGCCAGCCCGACTTTTTCAAGGGCAGCCTGACCGCCGCGATGATTGATCGGGTAGACTGCCCGGCCAAGGTGCGCGATCGCTTTCGCCAAAACCAGAACCAGAGCCAGCAATACTATGCCGCCGGGCAGGGGCAGTATGATCGGCGCTGGCGCGACAACGAAGGCGCCAACAACGACTATAGCTATAATGAGTCGCACGATGAGCCGCTCGACGAGCAGGATTTGCTGGCGGGCGATGAGGGCGCCGACGACGAGACCGACGCCGAGCTGCACGACGACGCCACACGCTATGAACAGGCGCCAGACGAACTGAATGAAGCGCCTGTGGATGAGCGACGTCGCCCGATGGACGAGCAATATAGCGGCTATCAGGGGCAGAACTACTATGCCCAGCCGCCGCAGCCCTCAGCGACCATTACACAGAGCACCGTTGATCTCAACATGCTGATGGACATCATCGAGACGGTCTTTGATCGCCCTAACATCAACACCTACGTGCTGATGAGCGGCGACCGCGACTTCACCCGCATCTGCGCGCGGCTGAAGCACCGCCTGAACAAGCGCGTCATCGTCTGCGGCATACCAGGAACCGTGAGTCGCGATCTCATCAGCGCGGCTGAGCAGTTCATCCAACTCGGGTACAACGGTGGCCAGCTTGGCTACAATAGCGGTGGCCTGAACAGTGGCGGGCTGAACAGTGGCGCCCTGGCGTCCAATGCCATTGCGCCGAGCGCGCCGGGCTATCAGCGTCCATATACACCGGGCGCGCAGTACACCAATACACTCGCGCCCGTCGAGCCGGATGAGCAAGGGTTCATTCAGTTCCTGGACTACATCGATCGGCACTGGTCGTGGCGCACTGTGGGTGGTGTCGCGAACTTCATCGGCGATCCCTTCAACCCGAAGAATCGCTTCCGTGGGCGCCTTACCCGCGATACTGCGCGTGAACTGCTTGTCGCCTGCCTGGAGCAGGGCATTCTGGATGACGCGCCAGATGGGCAGGGCAACCACAATCTGCGGCTGAATCGCGAGCACCCGCGTGTGGCGGAGGTGCTGAGTGAGCTGACGCAGCGGCAACAGGCGCCCTATCAACCCTATCAGCCGTACCAGCCCTCGCAGCAGTAGCGCCGCCGCGCCAATGACCGAGCCGAACAGGGCGTGAGCAGTGGCCAGCATTCTCTTCAACAGAGAATGCTGGCCGCTTGATTATGTGCGCAGTGACAGCAGGCCCCGCCACGATTATACCGCCCGGTCGCCCGAATCGCCGCGCCAGATGAGTGTAACCGCCTGGCTGGCGGCGTCGTCTGTGGCGGCGCGCACCTCGACAGCGGGGAGCTGGGCAAAGAGCGCGAGCAGCCAGCGTCCACCTGCGGCCCCGGCGGCGAGCGCCTGGAGCGTCGCTTCATCGACTGGCTCGCCACGCAGCATGACTCCCCAGGCGGCCCGCGCCAGCCGCGCCGGGATGACTACCTCGCGCTCGGCGGCGCCTTCCTTTGCTGAAGCGAACCAGACGACGATTTCGCGCGCGCTGGCGTAGAGGATGTCGAACGCGCCCTGGCCGACCGGCGGCGCGCAGGGGCCAGGCAGCGCCCGCAGGCTGCGCAGCAACGCCGCGAACGCGGCGTCATCGAGCGCATCGTCGTCTGTCGGCGCAGGGTCATGGATGACCTCCGCAGGCGCGGCTGCGGTATAGGCCGCGTCAGCGCTGGTCTGGTCGGCGTCCCATTCGCGCCAGGCATTCGCCGGGTTGGGGTCTGGCGGGTTGTCGTCATCCTGCACTGCGCTCACCGCTTCTTTCGCAGGCCAGCGAGCCGCGCTACCCGCGTGGGCCACTACGGCTATTTCTCGCTGTTTTCGTGGTGTCCGTCGAACAGTTCGGAGACGGAGCGTTCCTCATGGATCCGCTGGATCGCTCCGGCGAACAGTGGCGCGATGGAGAGTGTGGTGATGAACGGCAGACCTTTTGTGGGCTGGAGCGGCACACTGTCGGTCAGGATCAACTCCGTCAGGCCCGAGCTGCGCAGCCGCTCGATGGCGGGGCCGCTCAGCACGCCATGCGAGGCGCAGGCATAGACCTCGCGCGCGCCGTGCTGGCGGGTCACGCCGACAGCCTGAATGAGCGAGCCAGCGGTATCGATCTCATCGTCGACGATGAGCGCGTTGCGTCCGGCGACAGAGCCGATCAGGCTCATGGCCTCGGCCTGACCATCGTTGCCCATACGGCGCTTCTCGACAATCGCCAGTGGCGCGTTGAGCAACTCGGCGAGATTGCGCGCCTTCTTCGCAAAGCCAGCGTCGGTCGCCACCACCGTCAGGTCGGTAATTTGCTGCTGGTGGATGTAGTCGGCCATCAGGTTCTTGGCGGTCAACTCATCAACGGGGATGTTGAAGAAGCCTTGAATCTGCCCGGCGTGCAGGTCGAGTGTCAGCAGACGGCTCGCCCCGGCGACCGAGATGCAGTCGGCGATGAGGCGCGCGGTAATCGGCACGCGCGGCTGGTCTTTCTTATCGGTGCGCCCGTACGCATAGTAGGGGATGACGGCGGTGACACGCTGCGCCGAGGCGCGCTTGAAGGCATCGAGGATGATGAGCAGTTCCATGATGGAGGTGCTGACAGGAGTGGTCAGCGGTTGCACGACAAAGACATCGCAGCCGCGCACATTTTCATCAATCTTGACGAAGATATTCTCGTTGGAAAACTCGAAAATCTGCGCTCGACCGAGCGAGATGCCCAATTCGCGGCAGATGTCTCTCGCAAGTTGTGGATGTGCGTTGCCGGTGAACACGGCAAGATTATTCATGCTGACCTCATCGCAGGCGCCAGAAATACACCGTCAGGTGGGCGCGAGCGGCGCCGCCCACCGTCTTGAGTATAACACCCGCGCAAGCGGGGCTGTGGCGGCTTGCCGCCCTGAGGCGCGGCATGCTGTCGGCCCGCGCTGCGATGGCTAGCGCGCAGGAAACGCCGCGCGATAGGCGCCATTTTCGCGCGTGGAACGTATACAGACTGTCGGATGTTGGCGTGGGGCGACGAGCGTACCCGCAGCCTTGCAAGGCCGCGACCGCTCGCCAACTGGACGTGGCGCGTGGCTGGGGTATAATCCGATGAGTCTCTGAGATGTCTCTGGCGCGAGCGGATAACAGCCTGCTCGCCATACGAGTTCTGCTTCGCTGACGCACGCGCAGCGCAAGCGATTCCTCTCTCTACCTGAAAGCGAGGCGCGAGCGAAGATGGATCAACGATCATCGCTCCGGGCTGCTCAGCAGGAATCTCCATCGCCGCTCACGCGCGTGAAGGCGTTGATTCCTTCCAGAGATGCCCTCAACAATCCGCAGGGAGGCCCACCCAATCGGCCTTCAAACAATACCGGCGGGCCTGGCCCAGCCGGCAATGGCGCTAACCGCCCGCGTGGCAGCGCCAGCCTGAGCTGGATCTCGCGCCTGCTGCTGCTGGCGCTGATCGTGCTTGTCGGCGTCGAGCTGTACAACTGGCTCAACGGTAGCGCCAATGGCCAGTCCATCAACATGGCCTACAGCGACTTCATTGGCTACGTCAACAACAATGAAGTCAAAACGGTGACGATTGACGACAGCGGCAATATCACCGGCCAGTTGACGCAGCAGATCACCTATAAGCAGCAGGACGGCACGACCGTCACCTCCGATAAATTCAGCACATTCGAGCACTTCAGCAACGATCTGCCGCTGCAGAATGCGCTCTCGAACCACAACGTGACCGTCGTCACGAAGTCGTCTGGGTCGAGCGACCTCTTGTGGGGTCTGGCGATCAACATCGTGCCGATCATCTTGCTGGTGGGCTTACTCCTCTGGTTCTCGCGGCGCGCGACCCAGAGCCAGCAGAACATTTTCAACTTTGGGCGCAGTCGCGCCAAGTTGATTATGGAGGATCGCCCCAACACCACCTTCGCGGATGTCGCGGGTGTGGATGAGGCGAAGGCGGAGCTGGAAGAGGTCGTCGAGTTCCTCAAGACGCCGCAGAAGTTCCAGCGGCTCGGCGGCAAGATCCCGAAGGGCGCCCTGCTGGTTGGCCCTCCGGGAACCGGTAAGACGCTGCTGGCGCGTGCGGTGGCTGGCGAGGCGGGCGTACCGTTCTTCTCGATGTCTGGCTCAGAGTTCGTCGAGGTGCTGGTCGGCGTCGGCGCGAGCCGCGTGCGCGACCTGTTTGACCAGGCGAAGAAGGCGGCGCCCAGCATCATCTTCATCGATGAGATCGACGCCGTGGGCCGCCAGCGCGGCACCAGCCTGACGACCAACGACGAGCGCGAGCAGACCCTCAATCAGTTGCTCGTCGAGATGGACGGCTTCGACTCGCGCCAGGCCGTCGTGGTGATCGCGGCGACGAACCGCCCCGACAACCTCGATATTGCGCTGCTGCGGCCAGGCCGCTTCGACCGCCGGGTGACGGTGGACCGCCCCGACTGGAAGGGCCGCCAGGCGATCCTGGACATCCACTCGCGCGGGGTACCGCTGGCCTCCGATGTAGACCTGCAAACGCTGGCGCGCGCCACGACTGGCATGGTCGGCGCTGACCTGGCGAACCTCGTCAACGAATCGGCGTTGCTGGCCGCGCGTCGCAACCTCGACCGCGTGAATATGCGCTGCTTCTTCGACGCGCTCGACCGCATCCAGCTTGGCGCTGAGCGGCCGCTGGTGCTGACGGAGGAAGACCTGCGCATCGTCGCCGTGCATGAGGGTGGCCACGCGCTGGTCGGCCTGCTGACGCCACACTCAGACCCCGTGACGAAGGTGACGATCGTGCCACGCGGCCAGGCGCTCGGCGTTACACAGTATACGCCGCTCGACGACCGCTACAACTACTCCAAGACCTACCTCTTCGGGCGCATCATGACGGCGCTCGGTGGGCGCGCGGCGGAGGATGTGGTGATCGGCAGCATCACGACTGGCGCCGAGAATGATCTGCAACAGGTGACGGCCATCGCGCGCAATATGGTCGCGCGATGGGGCATGAGTGAGCGCATTGGCCTGGTCTCCTTCAGCGACCGCCCCAGCCCCTTCGGCAGCGGCGGCGAGATGGGCCAGCGCGACTTTAGCGAGGCGACCGCGTCGGTGATCGACGACGAGACACATGAGCTTGTCGAGACCGCCTATAAGCAGGTGCGGGCGATGCTGTCCGAGCATCGCGCCACCCTCGAGCGCATCGCGCTGGAGCTGCGTCGCCATGAGACACTCGATGCGAAGCAGCTTGCCCAGATTCTCGTCGAGACGGGGGTGAGCCTGGCGGAGGTCGCGCCGACCGCTGGCGCGGAGACGCTGCCAGATACGCCCACGACCCCGGCGCTGGGCGCGCCATCCATCAACGGCGGCATGAGCGGCCAGGAGGCGGATGGAACCACATTCGCGCCTGGCATGCCCGGCGGCGGCGGGATGGACCTGCCGCAGAACTAGGCGGCAAGCGACACACGAGCCTACGGGCTGGGAACCTTTCGAGGCGCCCAGCCCGTTTTCTTTGGCTGCGCGGGCAGCGTGGGGGCAGGGCGCTGGCGGTTAAAACCGCGCCTCAAGGCGACTGCGGTCGCCACGAGACCCACCTGCGTGGGTCCACGCGAACCACCTTGCTGCGGCCAGGCCCGTCAGGCGCGGTTTTAACCGCCAGCCGCTTGCCGCGCCGCGCCACAGCGGGCTATCATGCGGCAGGAACGCCAACGCGCGCAAGTCCTTCGAGAGGGAGCAGGCGCCATGCTGATACGCGAACTGACCGAGGCTGACGCGGCGCCCTTCTGGGCGCTGCGACTGCGCGCGCTGCGCGAGGAGCCTGAGGCGTTCGGCTCATCGTATGAGGAGTCGAAGGAGCGGCCACTGTCGCAGGCGGCCGAACGGCTGCGCGACGCCACGAGCAAGGGCGATTTCACGCTCGGCGCCTTTGAGGATGACCAGCTCGTCGGCATCGTCGTCTTCGTGCGCGCGACCGGCCTGAAGAACCACCACATCGGCGACATCTTCTCGATGTACGTCGCACCTGAAGCGCGTGGCAAAGGCTACGGGCGGGCGCTCGTCGAGGCGCTGATCGCGCAGGCGCGCGCGCTCGATGGGATGGAGCAACTCATCCTCGCCGTCATGTCCACCAACGTCGCTGCTCGCGCGCTCTACCTCACCCTCGGCTTTGAGGTCTACGGTCTCCAGCGCAAGGCGCTGCGCCTGGACGATGGCCGCTACCTGGATGAAGAGTTGATGGTGAAGTGGCTGTGATAGAGTGGGCTTGAGCGCATACAACACCAGAATGGAGAGCTTGCGATGACGCAGCGAGACGATAGCGACGATGCGACGGCGCCGACGACTGGCAAGAGTGGGCCGCGACCGGTGCGCGCGCCACGCGGGACGGAGCTTTCATGCAAAGGCTGGCCACAAGAGGCGGCGCTGCGCATGCTGATGAACAACCTCGACCCGGAGGTGGCCGAGCGCCCGGATGATCTGGTGGTCTATGGCGGGTCGGGCCGGGCGGCGCGCAGTTGGGAGGCCTTCGACGCCATCGTGCGCTCGCTGCGCGAACTGGAGGGCGACGAAACGCTGCTGGTGCAGTCGGGCAAGCCGGTCGGCATCTTCCGCACGCATCCCGGCGCGCCGCGTGTGCTGATCGCCAATAGCAACATCGTGCCGCACTGGGCCAACTGGGACGAGTTTCGGCGGCTGGAGGCGCTGGGCCTGACGATGTATGGTCAGATGACCGCAGGCTCGTGGATCTATATCGGCTCGCAGGGGATCGTGCAGGGGACGTATGAGACGTTCGCTGAGGCAGCGCGCCAGCGGTTTGGCGGCACGCTCAAAGGGACGGTGACGCTGACGGCGGGGCTGGGTGGCATGGGTGGCGCGCAGCCACTGGCCATCACCATGAACGAGGGCGTCGCGATCTGCGTCGAGGTAGACCCACAGCACATCCAGCGGCGTCTCGACACCGGCTATCTCGACGAGACTGTGACCGATCTGGATGAGGCGCTGCGCCGCGCGGAGGAGTACAAGGCGCAGGGTGTCGGGCGCAGCATCGGCCTGCTCGGCAACGCGGCGGAGGTCTTTCCGGAGATCGTGCGGCGCGGTGTGCATATGGACCTCGTCACCGACCAGACCTCCGCGCATGACGCGCTCAACGGCTACATCCCCGCCGGAATGACGCTGGAGCAGGCGGCGACGCTGCGCCAGGCCGACCCGGCGGAGTATGAGCGGCGCTCGCTCGCCTCGATGGCCGAACACGTCCGCGCGATGCTCGACTTCGATGAGATGGGCGCGGTCGTCTTCGACTACGGCAACAACCTGCGCGGTCAGGCGTTGCGTGTCGGCGTGGAGGATGCGCTGCACTTCCCCGGCTTCGTGCCAGCCTTCATCCGCCCGCTATTCTGCGAGGGCAAGGGGCCATTTCGCTGGGTCGCGCTCTCTGGCGACCCCGAAGACATCCGCCGCACCGATGAGGAGCTGTTGCGGCTCTTCCCCGAAAACATCGCGCTCGCCCGCTGGATTCACATGGCGCAGGAGCGCATCCAGTTCCAGGGGCTGCCCGCGCGCATCTGCTGGCTGGGCTATGGCGAGCGCGACAAGGCCGGGCTGGCCTTCAATGAGCTGGTGCGGCGCGGCGAGGTGAAGGCGCCGATTGTGATTGGCCGCGACCACCTCGACTCCGGCTCGGTCGCATCGCCCTACCGCGAGACAGAATCCATGCGCGACGGCTCCGACGCCATCGCCGACTGGCCGATCCTCAATGCGTTGCTCAGCACGGCCAGCGGCGCGTCGTGGGTGTCCTATCATCACGGCGGCGGCGTGGGTATCGGCTACTCGTTGCATGCGGGCGTCGTCATCGTGGCCGATGGCACCGATGAGGCGGCGGCGAAGCTCGCGCGCGTGCTGACCAACGACCCCGGCATGGGCGTCATTCGCCATGCCGACGCGGGCTATCCCGAAGCCATCGCCGTCGCCCGCGAACGCGGCGTGAAGATACCGATGCTTCCGGAGGAGTAGGCGGGACGTAGGGCGAGGGGAGAGATGAGAGATGCCCGCATTGCCCATTTCCATCGGCGCCGTTGGGGAAGATGTCGTACGCATTGACCAATCGCTCGCGGTGTTGCGGGAAGGTTTGGGGCGGGGATTTATCACCACCGAGCGCTTCAGACAGTATGCGGCGTCGCGTGTGGGGAATCCATTTCGGAGCGCCCTGGCTGCAACGGACAACGCTACAGGGCGCGTGGTCGGTGTGCTCACGATCGAGATCGTTGACGCCAAAGCCATCAGAGAGTCCTTTCTTGAGCACTACGAACGCTTCAAAACGAATGCGGACATTCGACTGCTGCAGTTCGAGACGACAGGACTTATCAAATCCATCGCTGTCTCGCCTGCGCTTCGGGGGAGTGGCGTTGCGACTGCGCTTATCAAACATGGCATGCATGACCTTGCCGAACATGGCGCGAACCACTACTACTCCCTGGCCTGGGTGAGCAAACAACAGGGGTGCGCCTTGGGTGGGGTATTGAGGGCGCTCGGTTTCCGCCGCGCGCAGCACATTGAGCGCTTCTGGTATCACGATAGCCTGGCGAATGGCTATCGCTGCCCGTCGTGCGGAAATCCGTGCGAATGTTCCGTAGACGTGATGATACGATGAGGCGAGAGATGAGCCTGGCCGAGTACCCCAACGTCACAGGGCGGCACGGCGACCAGACGGCATTCTGTGACCCTGCGCTCCAGGAGACGAGAAGCTGAGATGTGCTCAACCCGGTAGTCCGCAGAGGCATAGGCGAGGAGTAGGCGATGAACAAGGCGCATGCGGCGACGCGCGATAATTCCACCCTCGATGAATCGTTGCGCCTGGGATTCACCCTCCCAGCCGAGTGGTATACCGACCAGGCGATGTTCAATGCAGAGCGAGCGCGCATCTTCCGTCAGTCGTGGCAATTCGCTGGCTTCAGTGAGCAGCTGGCTGAGCGCGGCAGCTTTTTCAGCGCCCGTGTCGGGGACACGCCGCTCGTCCTCACACGCGATCAGGACGGCCTGATTCATGCCTTCATCAATGTCTGCCGCCATCGAGGCTCCGAACTCGTCCTGGCGGAAAGTGGGCGTCGCCAAACGCTGCAATGTCATTATCATGCCTGGACCTACAACCTCAACGGCTCCTTGCGGTCGGCGCCAGGCGCAAAGAACGAACCCGACTTCGATCCCGACCACTTCCCCCTGATCTCGGTTCCTGTCGAGTTGTGGGGGCCGCTGCTCTTTGTCAACCTGGGGCGCCAGATCGAGCCGCTGCCCACGGTGTTGGGTGACCTACCGCAGCTCACGGCTGCCTCAGGCGCTCAGCTTGACGCGCTCCACCGCCGCGTGCGCCATACCTATGATGTCGCCGCCAACTGGAAAGTGGTGATCGACAATTATCTGGAGTGTTACCACTGCCCCATCGCGCACAAAGGCTTTAGTGACGTGATTGACACCAATCAGTACGCAGTCACCGAGTATGAGTGGTTCTCAGTGCAGACCGGCTTGCGCAAAGAATCCACGAACGCTGGCGCTAACCAGGCGCAGTATCCGACTCAGGGCGATGTGCAGGCGGGCTTTTACGCCTTCCTGTGGCCGAACTTCACCTTCAATGTCTATCCTGGCCACGGGAACGTCTCGATCAATCACTTCATTCCGGTCGCTGTTGATCGCACGCTGATTGTGAAAGACTACTGTTTCACTGACCTGGTCACGTCCGAGGAAGAGACGGACTTTGTGCGTTTCATTGATCAGGTGCAGGATGAGGATGAAGTGCTGTGCGAATCCGTGCAGCGCGGCCTGAGTACGGGGTATTTCGACCAGGGGCGGCTCATGCTGAACCAGGAGAGCGCCTTGCGCCATTTTCAGCGAATGGTCTATCGCGCGCTGACGTGTGAATAGCGCGCAGCCCCAAAAGGAGCTGGCAGTCGGGCGTGGGCTGTTGTGCGCGGAAAAGCGCGTCTCATCTGGATGGCGGGATGAGACGCGCCGCCGCGAAGCGCCGATGTGGGTCGTTGGCGCCCGCTATGCCGCCGCTTGCAGCAGCGTGGTGGAAGGGTCGGGATAGCTCCAGCCGGGGGCGCTGATTGGTCCGCTGGCGATGAGGGTGGGCGCGCCCTGAGCCGCGCGCTGTGTCACCTGCTCGATATAGAGGCCCGCTGCGGCGGCGCCCGTTGGCGTGGCGAGCGGCTTGCCCTGCCAGGTCGCATCGGCGCTGGCGAAGGTGAAGGCGGAGCTATCGCTGCTCCACGGGCTGCTCGCGGCGGGGCGCCACGGTGTCGTGTCGTCGGTCGCGGGCGTGGCGAGCGGGTGGGCGTAGCTGAGTTGGCCCTGCACGCTCCAGTCGCTCGTGCGAATCAGCCGCGCGCCCGCGTGATCTTCGAGCAGCAGCCAGCGGCCATCGGGCGACCAGAACGCCTGAGCCAGCGGGTCGCTTTCGGCGATGACCGCGCGCGGCGCCTGTCCCTTCACCGGCCAGACGAGATAGCCCGTTGGCGTGGCGAGCAGCAGCAGCGAGCCATCGGGCGAGAAGGCCGCGTCGCGCAGATTGACGCTGGTGAGTGTGTGGCTGGCATGGCTGGCGAGGTCGAGCAGCGTGAGGCTGACGGCGCCGTCTGGGGCTGCGCTGGGATAGAGCAGCGCATCGTGCCCTGGCTGCCAGAGCAGGCGCGCGGGCAGATTATTCCCCGGCAGGCGAATCAGCGCGCCCTGCGCGACGATGGCGCCAAGCTGCGCGGCTGGCCCGATGCGTACCGCGCCATCCGGATCGATCACCGCGACCTGCGCGCCATCGGCTGAGAGCGTGGGCAGCGTCGCCGCCGCCACGATCACCTTGCGCGCGATGCCGACCGGCTGATCGTTCTGCGACTCGATGTAGACCGTGGCAATCAGCCCCGCGCCAGGGGTGTATTCGCGGTAGAGCAGGCGATTGCCCTGCGGATTCCACCAGGCGTCGCTGCGCGCCAGATCATTCGCGGTCGGCGTGATCTGCGTTGGCGTGCCGCCGCTGATGCTCGTGACAGCCAGCTCTGAGACACTCTCGGCGGGCGCCCAGGTTGCGCCGGGGGCCAGCGCAGGACTGGCGCTCGCGCTATAGCGCAGCACGAGTTCGTGATGATCGGGCGACCAGGCGAAGCTGAGGACCTCGCGCGGGGCAAGCTGGCGCGCGTCAGAGCCATCAGGATTGACGACCCAGAGCTGATCGCCACGTAGATAGGCGATCTGCGCGCCGCCTGGATGGATGGCGCAGCCCGCGAGCAGCATCAGCGTCAGCGCGCCGAGCAGCGCCAGGCAGAAGGGCGCCAGCGTCAGGCGGCGCGGCGCCTGGGAGATGTGATGCACGAGCATTCCTCATGCGCCGGGCTGGCGTTTGGCGCGGGTCTTGTGGCCACGCGCAGACTCTTGCGGCGCGGATGTAGCCGCCATCCGTCGTGAACAGTCGCGAACAGTCGCGAGCTAGCGAGCAGGGTCGGCGTCTATGATCTTGCCCGACGGCTTGCCCTTCGCCACCACCTCGTCGAAGTGCTCATTGACGATGTCTTGCGGGAAGAGTTTCATCATGTTGAGCGCGGTCACGCCTATCGCCAGCCAGTCAATCGCGCCGTCTATTGGCAAGCCAACCACGGCCAGCAAGTCGCCGATGCCCGGTACAAGGGCAATCGTCTCAGCCAGCAGTTCAGGCGTCAGCAGGGCGGCGAGAATGAACACGATGCTGGCGATGAACATGATCTTCGGCAGTATCTTGACGCGCGTATCATGCATCGTCGCGTTCGCCACCTTGAGCGTGCGTGGCAGGTGCGCAATGGCCTGGAAAGCGTTGATCTTCGAGGTGGTATCCCCGCCAGATGAATCATGACCAGATGATGTAGGCATAGCGGCGTTCCCTCCTGTGCAAACTGACGCCGGATACTGAGCCAACCAGATCGCAGGCTCTGTGTGTAGCTCGATCCCATCGGGACTCGCCACCATGGAATACGTGTTCGCATCGTACAGGGTTAGAGTCCGCTTGTCGAGCGGGCAGCGCGCACTGCCCAGCGCGGGCGGGTGAACCCGCAGCTACGGGCCTGGCGGCCGCGAAGCCCCACCTGCGTAGGGCTAGGATACGACCGCTCGCTAGCGCTGGTCGGGCGGCTCGTCGCGCTTCGGCCCGAAGCGCGGCAGGATGGGCGGCTGCCAGCCTTCCTCGCGCCACGGCGCGGCCTCGACCTCGCCGGTCGGCGTCTCCTCCTCATCCTGATACAGATCATCGTATTGAGTGTTATCAATGCCTGGCAGGTCAGCGTCCCAGCGCTCGCTCGGCTCCCAGGCGGCGTTCGGCTGCGGTGGCGCCGATGTGGCGGGTGTTTGCGGCGCGGGTGTTTGCGGCGCAGGCATGGGCGGCGCAGGCATCGGTGGAGCGGGCATCTGAGGGTGAGGTATCTGAGGCGCGGGCATCGGCGCTGGCTCAGCGTGCCAGTCGGCGTACTCGTCGTAGGCTGGCTGCGGGCGCTCGCGCTGGCGCGTCCAGCGGTCAGGCGGCGCGCTGACGATGGGCGCCACTGGCTCGCCGCCGCCATCAACGCTGAGGAGCGCGCCCGTCTCGCGGAGCCAGGCGTCGTCCTGGCTGGCGGCGGGTCTGTCGTCTGGCTCATCGGCTGACCATGGCGTCACAGGCATCTCGGGCATATCGGGCATATCTGGCATGCGCGGCGAGGTCGGCGTGCGCGCGACGAACGGCGTTTTCAGGGTCGTCGGCTGCGCCGTCACCGGCTCGCCCTGGCGTCCAGCGCCCCAGGGATCGAGCGGGCCGGATGGGCCAGACATATCGGGCGTGATCGACTGCGCGCTGAGTGGCCCTGACGCCATGCCAGCCGTCGCCCGCGTGGCTCCGGCGCGTGGCCCCGTCACTGGCCCCGTCGTCGGCCCAGCCAGCGGCGCGCTCGTTGGCCGCGAGCGTGTGGCGCTGGCCGAGCGCCGCACCTGATCGTAGAATTCGATCCAGGCGAGCAATTCATCGGGCTGCATCAGCCGATGCAAGCGGATGCGCGCCTGCCGCCCACCGCCGCGCAAAATCAGATATTCTGGCACGCGTGGCGACCAGGCGAAGCTGCGGATGCCCGCGTCGCCACGCGACGCCAGCCGCAACGCCAGCCGCCCCAGCGCCACGCCAGAGAGGATGACGCCGCCAACGGGATGGCGCATGCGCTCGACCTTCGACACCTCAGTCCAACTGAGCCGGGTGCGCTTGACCGCCGAACGCGCCTCGATATACTGTCGCTCGATGGTGTAGCTCTGGCGCAGCAGGAAAACGCGCGCCATCATCACCAGGCAGCCAACGGCTAGCGCCAGCAGCAGATAGCCCAGCGGATTCGTCTCCGGGAGTAGCAGCGTGAAGTAGAGTCCGGGCAGCGCGATCATCGCCGCGCCAATCAGCCACCACTGCGCCTCGTCGCGCACGGTCTCGCGGGCGAGGAATGGCCCGCTGCCGGTGGCGCCCCAGGTGCCGCCATGGTCGCGCCAGAGACGATAGCGCTCGTAGGCTTCGCGGCGGAAGTGCGCGTAATCGAGAATGGCGTCTTCGCGGACGCTGATGCGCCGCCCATCGCGCGCCAGGGCGATCACCCAGCGATAGCGCCGCCCGTCGAGGGTCTGCATGCGCTCCATCAGGCGGGTGAGTTCGTTCCAGCGAATCTCGATATGCCACGGGCCGCGCACCACACTGACGCTGCGCGGGCTGATGCGCACGGAGAGCGAGAGCTTGAAGGTATAGACGATGGCGCACCAGTAGACACAGAGCAGCAGCAGCCCAAAGAAGACGGCGCGCCCGACGTGGCTATCGGCGCCCAATTGCCGCCAGATCCAGGCGCCATTGCCCAGCAACACGGCGATCAGCACGCCAAGCAGCGCCACATCGCCCGAACGCGGCGCATGGAAGATGCTCTCACGTTCCGAGAGTGTCAGGTCTTCGAGTGGAACTGTTACCGACGCGGCGCCCTCGCGTGGACTCCGTGGGTGGGTCACGCTCACTCCCTTGCCCTGAGCGCGTGGCGCACAATCGCGTATGATGTCCTCATCGGCGACCGCACGCATCCACACGCGCTTGTGTCTTCAACGCACGTCGCCAGTATACCAACATCCGTCAAACCAGCGCGTACCAGACAGGACTCTCGGCCAGACAAGCGCATATCCAAGCAGGCGATGGAGCGTGGACGATGCGTGGAGCAATGCTTCCAGCGGGCCTGCGCGCTAGGGCTTGCGCGCGACCACGTAGACCCAGTGATGCTCGCGTGTGTGATCGAGGGAGTCCGAGACGCTGGCTTCGATGATCTCCAGCCCTGCATCCGCGACGAGCGTGCGGGCCTCCTCGGCGGTGTAGTAGGCGTAGAAGCGCTGGGCGCCTTCATCCGCGCTGGTGGGGTATGGCTCGTAGCGCTCGGCCTCGCCGTCGGGCGTGCGCCCTTTCAGGAAGAACATCAGCGGAGCGCCGGGCCGCGCCACGCGCGCCAGCTCGGCCACCGCGCGCGGCGCCACACGCAGCGGCAGATGCAGCAGCGAGGCGGAGCACCAGACGCCACGACAGCTTGCGTCGGGCAGGTCCAGGCGGCGCAGATCCATCAGCGCATAGCGGATGGCGCCAGTGGGCAGACGCCGCGCGGTGCGCTCGCCCGCCTCATCCAGCATCCCCTGCGAGAGGTCCACACCCAGCACGGGCAACCCCACCGCCGCGAAGGCGCGGGCGTCGCGCCCAGGTCCACAGCCAGCGTCGAGCAGCGGGATGAAGTTGAGGTACTCTTCGAGCGCGATGTCGTCGCCGGGGCGCCCCAGCTCAGGGATGGGTCGCCGCTCCTCAGCCTCCACCAGCAGCGCGATGAACTGCTCCATGCGCTCTACCCAGAGCGGGCTGGGCTGCTCGTTGCGGTCGGCGTAGTCACGCGCGGCATGGTCGTAGGTCGCGGTGGTCAGCTCCACCGCCTGGGCGAACTGCGGGTCGCGGGCGCTCATTTGTTCCTCCTTGTGTCGGCCTCGCGCCTGAAACTACGCACGCTAGCGCGCGACGGGCTGACGTTCGGCCAGCGCGGCGATCATCGAGTCGAAGATCAGCTTGCCATCTTCGCCGCCAAGCAACGCCTCGCCGCAGCGCTCCGGGTGCGGCATCATCGCGGCGACCGTGCGCGCGGCGTTGACGATGCCGGCGATGTTGCGGCGCGAGCCATTGGGGTTGGCGGCGGCGGTGAGAGCGCCGCCCGGCTCGCAGTAGCGCAGGAGGACACCATTGCTCGCCTCCAGCGCATCGAGCGCGGCCTCATCGGCGAAGTAATTGCCCTCGCCATGTGAGATCGGCACGCGAATGACCTGGCCGGGGCGCAGCAGGCGGGTGAAGGGCGTCTCAGTGTTCTCGGCGCGCAGATGCGTCCACTGGCAGCGAAACTCCAGGCTCTCGTTACGCAACATCGCGCCGGGCAGCAGGCCAGCCTCCAACAGAATCTGGAAGCCGTTGCAGATGCCCAGCGCCAGCCCGCCGCGCTCGGTGAACGACTTGATCGCGCCCATCACCGGGGCGAACCGCGCGATAGCCCCGGCGCGCAGGTAGTCGCCATACGAGAAGCCACCGGGCAGGATGACCGCATCGCAGCCCTGCAAGTCCGTATCCTGGTGCCAGATGGTCACTGTCTCCTGACCCAGCGTTGACCCCAGAATGCGCAGGCAATCTTTGTCGCTCCAGGTGCCGGGAAAGACGACCACGCCAAATTTCATGCGTTACGCTCCGCTCTCGCTCCGCCAATCATGCGCTGCGCCCCGCAGGCAATCAGCCCTCGACCCACTCCTCGCCGTCCTCGTACAGCTCTTTCTTCCAGATCGGCACGCTCGCCTTGAGGGTATCAATCGCGTAGCGGCACGCCTCGAACGCCTCGGCGCGATGCGGGCAGGCGGCGACCACCACCACGCTGCACTCGCCAATCGCCAGCGGGCCGATGCGGTGAACCATCGCCAGCCCGCTCTCTGGCCAGCGCTGCGCCACCTCGGCGGCGATGCGCGCCATCTCGCTCTCGGCCATCTCCGGGTAGGCGTCGTATTCCAGCGCGCGCACCCGCTTGCCGCGCGCGTTGTCGCGCACGACCCCGGCGAACGTGACCACCCCGCCTGCGCCAGCGGTCGTCACGGCCTGCTCCAGCGCGCGAATGGCCGCGCCATCGAGCGGGTCGCGCGTGATGTGGATGATCGGCGCGGGGAGTGTCTGCGCGGGCGGTGTCGCGCGCGCTGCCTCGTCTGACACGGTTCAGCCTCCTCCCAGTGGCGGAATGAAGACCAGTTCGGCGCCGTCGCTCAGAGGCGTCTCCGCCGGAACGTAGCCACGATTGACGGCGGCGGCGCAGGCGGGCAGCAGCCTTGCCAGCGCTGGCCGACGCTCCGCCAGCAGCGCGCGCGCCTGGGCGACCGTCGCGCCATCGGGCAGATCGAGCGCCTCGTCGGGCATCCCTGCCGCCTCGCGCAACGACGCGAAATACCGAATCCGCACCTGCATGTGGCCGCACACCTCCGGCTCAATGACGCACTCTAGCAGTGTACCGCGCACGCCGCCGCTCGCGCCAGCGGCAGACGCCTCTAGGTTCCACAAAAACCGGGAGGTGGCGTGGGAAGCGGGCTGGCGGTTGAATCGCGCCTGGATGGCCTGCGGGCCGCGAAGTCCGCCTGCGCGGACTGGGAACCGGGCGTCTGTTGACCCGCGCAGGTGGGTCTGGTGGCGACCGCAGTCGCCCTGAGGCGCGGTTTCAACCGCCAGCGTCCTCTGCCCGCGCGCGGACGAGCAGAATGGAAGGCGCTTCGCGGGCGCCCGGAACCGCCGTGGCGCTGCGCCCCGCCGCCTGTGGCTCCGCCAGCCGCTCGAGCGACAAGCCCACCTCGACAAGCGTGTTCAGATAGGTGGCGAGTGTGCGATGATATTCGCCGACCTGGCCGCGCACGCCGGATGAGTTGGCTGATGTCCAGTAGCCTTCGTCGAAGTAGCCGCTCACCTCGCGCGCGGGGACGCCATCCGCGCGTGTCACCCAGCGCGAGCGTGGCGTCTGGTAGCAGGGATGCGTGATCGAGAAGACGAACCACCCGCCCGGCGTCAAGATGCGCCGCGTCGTCTGGAGGGTGGCGCGCAGGTCAGGAATCGGCATCAACGCCATGCCACAGGTGACGCCCGCGAACGCGGCGCTGGGCAGTGCGGCGCCATCCTGCGCATCGGCTAGCAGGTAGCGGATGCCGAGCGGTTCACGCGCCTCGTAGCCCTGGGCCAGCGCCAGCATCTTCTCCGAGAGGTCTGCGCCCGTCACCTGCGCGCCGCGCCGCGCTAGCTCGCGTGTGATGAAGCCCTGCCCACACGCGAGATCGCAGACAGCCTGCCCACTGATATCCCCCACCAGCGCCAGCATGCCCGGCAGGATGACCTCCGCATAGAGGGGGTTCTCGCGCAGGTATGCGTCATACCAGTCGGCGATGGCGTCGTAGGGGGATTGCGGCATCAGCATGTCTCCCATGTCTCCGTAGCGTGCGCCTCTCCCTCAAGCGTTATTCAGCCTTGCGGGCTGCGTAGTGGGTGGCCAGCTCGGTGAAGAGGCGCACGCCATAGCCGGTCGCGCCGCCCTCGCCCTCGGCGTCGCGGGCGCTGCGGACAGCGGTATAGGCGATATCGAGGTGCGCCCAGGGTGTCTCGCCGACGAAGTTGCTCAGCACCTTCGCGGCGGAGATGGACCCCGCCAGGCGTCCGCCGGTCTGCTTGATATCGGCAATCTCGCTGCGGATTAGCCGATCATACTCCTCATCCATCGGCATTGCCCAGACACGCTCGCCAGAGACCGCCGACGCCTGCTCGACGACACGCTCGAAGTCCTCGTTGTTGCTAAAGAGGCCAGCCCGGTGCGCGCCGAGCGCGATGCCGATAGCGCCGGTCAGCGTCGCCGCGTCAATGATCGGCGTGTATCCCTGCTTGACCGCATAGCTGAGCGCGTCGGCGAGAATCAGGCGCCCCTCGGCGTCGGTGTTGTTGATCTCGATGGTCTTGCCATTCGACGCCCGCAAGATGTCGCCGGGACGATAGGCCGAGCCGCTGGGCATATTTTCGGTGGTGGGAACGATGCCGACGACATTGACGGCTGGCTTGAGCAGCGCAATTGCGCGCATCGCGCCGAGCACCGCCGCCGCGCCGCACATATCCATCTTCATCTCCAGCATGCCTTCATGCGTCTTGAGCGAGAGGCCACCAGAGTCGAAGGTGATGCCCTTGCCGACGAGCGCGAGCGTGGGCGCGCTTTTGGCCCCGCCGCTATAGCGCAGTACGATGAAGCGTGGCGGCTCAACACTGCCCTGATTGACGCCCAGCAGCGCGCCCATCTGCTGCTCGCGTATCCAGTCCTTGTCGTAGACCTCACAGGCCAGCCCCACCTCGGTGGCCATCGCGCGGGCGCGCTCGCCCAGCTCGGTCGGCGTGAGCGTGTTGGGCGGCTCGTTGCCCAGATCGCGCGCAAAGTTCGCCGACTCGGCCAGCACGCGCCCCCGCTGAACGGCGGAGCGTAACGCAGGCTCGCGTCCGCGGCCCAGCACGGTGATCGCCTCGATAGCCTTCTTCGGCTTGCCATTGCGCGGAGCCTTGTAGCGGGTGAAGTCGTAGAGGCCGAGCAGCGCCCCCTCGGTGGCGGCGCGTGCGGCGGAGGCCAGATTGACCCCCGACTCAGCCCACGCCAGCGCCAGCCCCACATCGCGCGCGCCCGCCGCACGCAGCGCGCGGCAGGCCAGCGAGGCCGAACGCCGCACGCGATCTACGCTGAACTTGTCGCGCGCGCCCAGCCCGACGATCGCCACGCGGGTCGGCTCGACCTTGCCGAGCGTATGCAGCAGCGTCACTTCGTCCGCCGCGCCCGTCACCTCGCCGCTCGCCACCAGCTCGGCGATGACACCGGCCATCGCCTCATCCAGCGCGGCGGCTGGCCCTTGCAGTGTCGCCTCATCCGCAAACACGCCGACCGCCAGCGCGTCACCCTCGAATTGTTGCACGTCGCGCGTGCTGACATGCGCCTCTATCACGTGTCACCCTGCCTTCTCACCAGTACGCGGTAACGCCGCTCGTCCGCGATTCGGCTCGAACGACGCCACATACCCATGCCAGCCAACCTGTACTCCGTCTGCACGGAAGTATCACTCAGCATAGCATAAATCGCTGATGGGCAGACATCCATCTCAGCAAAAAGTCCGATGCCTTCGCCTGGCAGCCGCTATTTAAGCCTGTCCATCCGCGAGGCATTGCCTGACGTTATCGAGCAGTTCAGCAGACCTGTAGGGTTTGGTCAGGTACATAGCGGCGCCTGCGTCCATCATCGCCTGACGGACTTCCTTGCGGCGCTCACCGCTGGCGATGATGATGGGGATGTCGGACGTGAATGGGTTGGCGCGCATGCGTTCGATGAAGGTGAGCGTGTTGGGGTCCAGATCGATGACCACAAGACTGATGGCGCCGCTCTGGATGAGGCGCCAGCCTTCATCGCTATCGTTGGCGCTGACACACTGAAACTGCGCCTCCCGCAGCAGCATCACCATCGCCTTGCGGTTCGCAGGCGCATCTTCGATGATGAGCACAGTCGGCGCCTGTTCGCTGCGATCAGGCACGTCGAAATTGGAAGCGCAAGACATGGGGGCCTGCCTTTGTCGTCTGCGGGCGCGCCCGCACGGTGAGCCACACGCAATCCGCGCGTAGCAGGCTGGCTCGGCGTCTCTCTATCTCCCCCACCTCATCATCAGCTAGCATGCGCCAGCCCTGCTGCTATTGTATGGAGCTATCCCCGATGGGTCAAGCGGGGGCGCGGGCGGGTGAACCGTCACCACGCCACACGTGAGGAAATCGGGCGCGTCAAGCCGGGGCGCGCGGGCGGGTGAACCAGCAGCCAGGGACTGGCGTTCTAGCCCGCGACAGGCGGGCTTCGCGTCGGTCCGCAGACCGACCTCAGGCGCGGCTTTCAGCCGCCAACTGGCCGGCGACCCTTGACAGCGCATAGCGGTGTGGTGTTAACATTTGATGCATCACTAATGTTCAACATGAGTTATCAGTCTCATGTTTGCGACTGCCGCTCATGACGAGGGGAGGCGCCGCATGTCAGGCTCAGCGACCGGCGCAGGCCACATGGCAGGCGCAGGTGGACCGATTGTGGTGGACGACGCGCCCGCCTACGATGCGCTGATGAGCCTCTACGCGGTGGCCCAGCCACGTCTCCTGGGGCGCGGCGCCTGGCGCGCGTGGGCGGAGACGACGGCGAGTAGCCTGAGCGTAGAGCAGTGGCGACGCGCCCGCAAGTGGTTCGCCGAAGCGTCCACCGGGCCGGCGCTGGTGGCGCTCATCCCGCTGCTGACGGGCGCCCGCGACCTCGGCGATCTGGCCGCCGCGCTGGAGGCGCTGCCCCTGAGCGACATGATGCGCATCGCGGTTACAGCGGATCTGATCGCGCCGCAGACCCCGCTCGATCCCGATGACCTGCTGGCGCTGCGGGGTGATCTGGCCGCCGCGCGCCACTTCTGCGACCGCTACCTGCGCGAGAGCGGTCGCCGCCGCACGGTGCTGATCCGTTTGCTGACGGAGCCAGAGGAGGCGCGGGCCGAGATCGTCGCGCTGCTGCGCGAACATGACGCGCAGGTCTTCCGCGCGCTGGCGCCCCAGTTGGCCGATGAGCGCCAACGCGCTGTCGTCGCCCTGCGCGCCCAGATCGAGCGTGACGGTGGCGCGGCTCCGGCGTTTATTCGTGGGCGCGACGATCTGGCGGGGTTCTCGCCGGTCATTATAGGTGTGTCTACCCTGCTCGATGAGGGCCTCACGCTCTATTACCACGACATTGACCGCACGCTGATCGATGGACGCGCCTATGAGCCGTTCATCGCAGCCGCAGGCGCGCGCAATGTGCTCGGCCTTGCGCGGCGGCGGCGTGGCGCTGTGTCGGCTGGGAGCGCCGAGCGTGGCGCCGACCCCGCGACCCACTGGGCCACCGTCTACGCCGCGCTGGCTGATCCATCGCGCTTGCAGATCGTGCGCCTGCTGGCCGAGCGTTCGCGCTACGGACAAGAGCTGGCGGCGGCGCTGGGGATATCTGGCGCGACCGTCTCGCATCATCTTGGCGCGCTCAATAAGGCGGGCGTGCTCGCCATGGAGCGGCGCGCGCATCGCACCTACTTCGTGCTCGATCCTCATGCCCTGCGCGACCTGTTGCGCGAGGGCGAGCAGTTTGCGCTGGGCGCCCCAGCGCCCACATCTGATGACGGCGCAGCGCACGACGCGCGCGAGGAGATGAACTGATATGCTCGTTCGTGTCGTTCGTCGTGTGCAGTTTGCGCGGGCGTTGCGTTCGCGCCGCTTCGCCTGGCTCTGGAGTGGCCAGACGATCTCAGCGATGGGTGATGGCGCCTTCTTCACAGCGCTGGCGTGGCAGGTGCTGCTCTTGACTGGCTCGGCGGCGGCTATGGGCGTCGCGCTGGTGGCGGAATCCATCCCGATGGTGCTGTTCATGCTGGTGGGCGGGGTCGTGGCCGATCGCCTGCCGCGCCGCCTGACGATGCTCTGGTCCGATGGCGGGCGCGCCGTGGTGACACTGCTGGTGGCGGCGTTGGGCTTCTCGGGGCATCTGCGATTCTGGCATCTGATCGTGCTGGCGGCGCTCTTTGGCCTGGCCGAGGCATTTTTCCGCCCAGCGTACCAATCCATCCCCCCTGAACTGGTCCCCGTAGAGGATTTGCCCTCAGCCAATGCGCTCTCCAGCTTCACCCGCAGCGTCACCACGCTCATCGGCCCAGCCATCGGCGCGGCCCTGATCACGATCGCATCGCCAGCGGGCGCATTCGCCTTCGACGGCTTCACCTTTGTCGTCTCGGCGGTTTGCCTGCTGCTGATGGGGCGTGTCGATGGCCAGGCGCGCCCGGCGCCTGGCGCCAGCGCAGCCAGCGGAGTCAGCGAGGCGAGCGCAGTCGGCGTTGGGGCGACACGGGCGCCAACCGAGTTCGATGGCGAACTGGCGCTGGCGGGCGTTGGCCTGCTGACGAGCGCCCAGGTCGAAGCCGCCGCGCCAGCCGATCTCACCCAGAGCGCCCAGAGCGCCCAGGCTGAGCGCGCCGGAGTACGCGGCGTCATCGCTGACATTCGCGAAGGGATTTCCTACGTCACCGGTTCGACCTGGCTCTGGCTGACCATCGCGTTGGCGTCGCTGGGCAATGTCGCGTTCGCGCCGCTTCAGGTGGCGCTGCCCCGGCTCGTACACGACACCTTTCATGATGGCGTCTGGCTGCTGGGAGCCATTCTCACGGCGGTTTCCATCGGCTCCATCCTCGCCACACTGGTGATGGGCCAGTTCAAGCGCATCCGCCATCGGGGCATCGTCGGCTATGTATCATTGCTGGTGAGCAGCGCCGCCGTGGCGCTCTTTGGCGTCCCCTTCGGAGCGATGCTGGGCGTCCCCACGCTTGGGCCTGCGATTCTGCTGGCCAGCGGCGCAGTGATGGGCGCCGGGCTGGGCGTCTTCGAGATCATCTGGGCGACGACCATGCAGGAGCTTGTGCCGCCAGACAAACTGGGTCGCGTCTCCAGTGTTGATTGGCTCGGCTCACTCTGCCTTCAGCCAATTGGGCTGGCGGTTGTCGGCGTGCTCACCGACATCATCGGCCCGGCCTGGGTCTTCGTCGCTGGCGGTCTGTTCAGCTTCCTGCTGATTCTGCTCGGCCTCATGTCGCGCAGCATTCGTGCGCTCGACTGAGCCGCACTGCCTACTGCCTGGGCGTCTCGACGGTATCGCGCGCGCCAATCTCCCAATTACACTATGCAAGCCGACCCATTTGGGGGATACGGTCGAGTTTTGGCGAACTGGGCGCCAAACCCCTTGACACCAGATGGCAGCCTATGGCAATATATGTGGGCGCCTCAAAACACGGGACAATTTCTGACGGCATACTCTGCTGTCTTGAAGGCTGCCCCGCGAGGCGAACAGAGCTATCCGGCGCGTTCCGGAGAGCATGGCAAGATGTTCTTGAACAACCACATAGTGTGATGAGAGCGCAATGCGCGACGTGACGAGCATCCACGCGCATTGTGATTACTGCTTCAATTTTGTCGAAGCGAGCGAGTTTGCTTGCGGAGGATAATTGTGCGCGCATGTAAGGCGCGGCCTGATCGCTACGGCTGCGGAATGCGCGTGAATCGCTGGCTGACACTCCAAGAGAAATCGGAAGAGTTGGAGGAGCCAAGCGAAGCAGGGCGTTGGGTGGATGCCTAGGGGCCAGGAGCCGACGAAGGGCGCGGAGAGCGGCGAAACGTGGATGGGGAGCTGCAAGCGAGCGAAGAGCCATCCGAACCCGAATGGGGCAACCTCTCGGCTGTCATGAGCCGAGGCCCAGAGCTGAACAAACTAGGCTCTGCGGCGGGAACCGCGGGAACTGAAACATCTCAGTACCGTGAGGAGAGGAAATCAAACGAGACTCCCGGAGTAGTGGCGAGCGAAACGGGATCAGCCCAAACCGACGGGCCTTCGGGTCTGGCGGGGTTGTAGGCGTCTAGCGTCCGCTGTGGCGACACAGCGGCGCTTTTTGACGAGACAGGCGACTTGGTAAGGGAAGCTGGTGGGAACCAGCGCCGCAGTGGGTGAGAGCCCCGTACCTGACGGAGTCGCCTGGGAGCGAGCTAGACAGCCTGAGTACCACGGGACACGGGAAATCCTGTGGGAAGCAGGGGGGACCACCCTCCAAGGCTAAGTACTCCCTGGCCACCGATAGGGAACGAGTACCGTGAGGGAAAGGTGAAAAGCACCCCGAGAGGGGGATGAAAGAGACTCTGAACCCCAACGCCTACAAGCAGTCGGAGGACGTGCCTACGGTCGGCCTTGCGCCGGTCGGTGGGAGTCTGACGGCGTGCCTTTTGTAGAATGATCCGACGAGTTGATGGCGGCAGCGACCTGGGCGGGCTACGGTCCGCGCCGGGGGCAGGTTAAGCGGCGGTAAAGCCGTGGAGCCGGAGCGAAAGCGAGTCTGAACAGGGCGCAAGCGCTGTGGAGTTGCCGTCACCAGACCCGAAACCGGGTGAGCTATCCATGTGCAGGGTGAAGCGCGGGTAAGACCGCGTCGAGGCCCGAACCCACCAGTGTTGCAAAACTGGGGGATGACGTGTGGATAGGGGTGAAATGCTAATCGAACCCGGAGATAGCTGGTTCTCCCCGAAATGCATGGAGGTGCAGCCGTGCGCGGCGTGTCCGAGAGGGCACAGGCCCTATCTGGGAGGTAGAGCGCTGGATGGGCTAGGGGCCTATTGCAGGTTACCAAACTCAACCAAACTGCGAATGCCCAGACGAGGCGCGCACGAGTGAGGCGGCGGGGGCTAACCTTCGTCGCCGAGAGGGAAACAACCCAGACCGCCAGCTAAGGCCCCCAAGTCAGGACTGAGTGGGAAAGGTAGTGGGAATGCCCAGACAGCCAGGAGGTTGGCTTAGAAGCAGCCATCCTTGAAAGAGTGCGTAATAGCTCACTGGTCGAGTGTTCCTGCGCCGACAATAACACGGGGCTCAAGTCCTGCGCCGAAGCTGCGGATCCGTCTGAATTGCGTGTGGAGCGCCAGGCGGGTGGTAGGGGAGCGTTCGGGAATAGCGGAGAAGGGTGACTGGGAAGCCACCTGGAGCGAACCGAAGCGCGAATGTCGGAATGAGTAGCGAGAATGGTGGTGAGAACCCACCACACCGGAAGCCTTAGGGTTCCTGGGCAACGGCAATCGTCCCAGGGTCAGCCGGGACCTAAGCCGAGGCTGGTAGCAGCGTAGGCGATGGAGAGCAGGTAGACAGTCCTGCGCCCGTGGTGTCTGAAGGCAAAGGGGGGACGCAGCAGGCAAGGTCAGCCGGCCGAATGGACAGGGTCGGTCGCGTGCCGGAGGTGGGTCGCCAGGGAAATCCGGCGGCCAGCAACACCAAAAGCGCGCGCGAGTCGCCGCTGAGGCGACGGAAGTGACGTGGTCGTCAAGCTGCCAAGAAAAGCCTCTAGCCGCGACAAGACAGACACGACGGCCCGTACCGCACACCGCCACTGGTAGGCAGGGGTAAGCACCTCAAGGTGGACGAGCGATCCTCCGTTAAGGAACTCGGCAAATTAGCCCCGTAACTTCGGGAGAAGGGGCGCCCCGGCAGCGTAGGGAGGGAGATCCTTCCGAGCGTGAGGGGGCCGCAGGAAGCAGGCTCAAGCGACTGTTTACCAAAAACACAGGTCTCTGCGACGGCGCAAGCCGCGGTATAGGGGCTGATGCCTGCCCAGTGCCGGAATGTTAAAGGGAGGCGTGAGCGTAGCGCCGAACTGAAGCACCGGTGAACGGCGGCCGTAACTATAACGGTCCTAAGGTAGCGAAATTCCTTGTCGGGTAAGTTCCGACCCGCACGAAAGGCATAACGACTTGAGCACTGTCTCGACGGAGGGCTCGGCGAAATTGAAGTACCCGTGAAGATGCGGGTTACCCGCGACAGGACAAAAAGACCCCGTGGAGCTTTACTACAGCCTGGTCTGGGCGCGAGGCCGCGTCTGCGTAGGATAGGTGGGAGCCGGAGAGCCAGCGCTTGTGGGCGTTGGGGAGGCAGCGGTGAAATACCACTCTTGCGCGGACTGGCGTCTAATCGTCGAACCGTACATCCGGCGACGAGACAGGGCCAGGGGGGTAGTTTGACTGGGGCGGTCGCCTCCCAAAGTGTAACGGAGGCGCCCAAAGGTTCCCTCAGGGTGAATGGACACCACCCGGACAGAGTGCAAGGGCATAAGGGAGCTTGACTGCGAGGCCAACCAGCCGAGCAGGGACGAAAGTCGGGCGTAGTGACCCAACGGCGCCGAGTGGAAGGGCCGTTGATCAACGGACAAAAGCTACCCCGGGGATAACAGGCTTATCTTGCCCAAGAGTTCATATCGACGGCAAGGTTTGGCACCTCGATGTCGGCTCGTCGCATCCTGGGGCTGGAGTCGGTCCCAAGGGTTGGGCTGTTCGCCCATTAAAGCGGCACGCGAGCTGGGTTCAGAACGTCGTGAGACAGTTCGGTCTCTATCCGTCGCGGGCGTAGGAGTGTTGAGGGGAGTCGCTCCCAGTACGAGAGGACCGGAGCGGCCAGACCGCTGGTGAGCCGGTCGCCCTGCCCAGGGCGCCGCCGGATAGCTATGTCTGGAAAGGAGAAGCGCTGAAAGCATCTAAGCGCGAAGCCGACCCCGAGATGAGCGCTCCGGCGTGGCTTCGGCCATGCTAAGACCCCGAGTAGATGACTCGGTTGATAGGGCGGACGTGGACACCCGGTAACGGGCGGCCGACCGTCACGGTCGGCGCATACCAAGCGCACCGTCCCTAATGGTCGTCAGGCTTGGCTTCTTCCCTCCCGTTTCTCTTATTCACGGGTGTCGGTCCGGTTTGCGCGCATCCAGCAGATCAATCGATCTGGCTGCGCCTTGTAACGCATGCCGCACATGCAGCTTACGCAAGCATTCTTGCTCGCTCGGCAAAATTGAAGTAGGTAATATCGCTCTCATCACCTTATGTGGCGCGCCCCGGTGGCGTGTTCTCGAACTCGGAGGATAGTGGCGTGCAAACGCCACCCAGGCCCGGTCGAGCGTAGCGTTTACGCTCCCGGGCCTCTCTGTCTATTCGCCTGCCCTGCCTGCGTTCACCCGCGCGCGCGCCCAGAACTTGCCCAGACTGGCCCAGGTCATGCGTGTGCAGCGCTCACAAAGCGCTCACGTTTCGTGAGCGGTAGGGCGAAGCGCCCTAATCACCCTAGGGCGCTTCCATTGTGTAACCTGGAGTGGACACCTTTCGTATAGTTTAGTGTAGCGACAGATGCTAGAAGAGGTGTCTGAGGCGCTGTCGGCGCGATATGATTAGAGAGAGCGCATCCGGGGGAACGGCCACTGTTTGTGGCGCCCACTCGCACGAGGCTATCCGCAGGGTGTCCGTAAGGACACGGGATGCCTGGCTGGTAGCCTGAGCTGGAAGCCAGCATACATCATGCGATGATAGGGCATCGAATCCGCAGCGCTCACTGATCCACAGGCGCTCGAGAGCGACGGCCTCGACGAGACATGCGCGTTGTGCGCAGCCTTGCAATCTCCCTGACGGGAATGACGTACCACGCCTGCGTCGCGGTTGGCGCCCCACGGCTATGGGGCGCCAGATTGCGGGCGTTGACCTGGCCCGATGGCGTCGCAATGACCTGCGTCGCATGGCGATGCGGGTGGAGACGACCCGAGAGACGCCCGGAGCGCCTTTTCTGAAGGCCCCTGGGAGAACGGGTCTGGGAGATGCGTCGCTTCAGGCGTTCTTCTCCCGCCGAAGGTGATGACACGATGACGACGAATCAGCGCGAACTCGAACAGCTTCTGGGCGAGTCTCGCAAACGAGGATATGTACGGCGCGCCGAGTTGGAGGCTGCCCTGCGTCACGCGGGACAACCCCCAACTGAGAGCGCTGGCGGCACGCGTCCACCTCCCCAGCGTGACGGCGATGACAACGCCACACCGCAGATCGAAGAGCTGAATGACCTCGACTCGGCCATTGAGCTGTTCCTTGCCAATGACGTTGATATCGTTGATGACGATGAAGAGGCGACCCGCGTGCAGGAGGACGAGGAAATCGAAAGCAGCATCCACGCCATGGAGACTGAGAGCGCTCCACTCGTCGACCTGCCAGACGAATCGGAAGTGAGCGGCGCACGCTTGCGCCGAGTGCAGGAAGTCGCGAAGGCCGCTGAGCGCGGCGAGGCGGCGGAAGTGGACACGATCACCGCGTATCTGCGGGAGATCGGTCGCGTTCCGATGCTGAGCCATGCCCAGGAGATCGATCTGGCGCAACGTATCGAAGCTGGCGATAAAGATGCGGTGCAGCAGTTTGTGCTGGCCAACCTTCGCCTGGTGGTGAGCATCGCCAAGCGCTACGTGGGCCGGGGCCTCTCGCTGCTCGACTTGATCCAGGAGGGCAACATCGGGCTGATGCGCGCCGTCCAGCGCTATGACTGGCGCCGGGGCCACCGCTTCAGCACGCACGCCACCTGGTGGATCCGCCAGGCGATCAGCCGCGCGGTGGCCGACAAGGGGCGAGCGATTCGGCTCCCCGTCTATGTCAACACCGCGCTCAATCGCGTGCGGCGCGAGCGTCAGCGGCTCGTGCAAGAGATGGGGCGCGACCCCACCGAGCAGGAGCTGGCCGACGCCCTGGGGATGGATGTGGAGCGCCTGCACGAGCTTGAGGCCGCCCCGGGCGCCCCGATCTCGCTGGAGTTGCCCGTCGGCGAGGACGAGGAGCAGGAACTGGGTGATGTGCTGGCCGATGAGAACAGCACCTCGCCCGAAGAGGTCGCCACGACGCGCACGATGAAGCAGGAGGTGCAGGAGGTCCTGGAGGACGTGCTGACCCCGCGCGAGCGGCTCGTGCTGCAGTTGCGCTTTGGTCTGGGCAGTGGCCACACCTTCCCGCTGGAGCAGGTAGGCCGCCAGCTTGGCATCACGCGCGAGCGGGTGCGACAGATCGAGGCGGGCGCGCTGGCCAAGCTTCGCAACCCGAAGGTGCTGGAGCGCCTGCGCAGCTAACATGCGCAAGCGCGCCAACCTGCATGCGCATGCAAGGATACCCCCGACTGGTTTTGCTGGTCGGGGGTATCTTTGTAGCAGGCGGTGAGAAGGTAGGCGGCCACAAACTCCAGACGGGGCGTCACCCCGCGCTGGTGGGGCGCTCGCCGAGGGTCACGGTGACGGTGGAGCTGGTAGTTCCACGCAGGTAGGTGATTTTCACCTGAGCGCCCGGCTGCTTCGTGAGCAGCGCCGAGGCCAGGTCATTGTTGTTACTCACTGTCTGGCCATCAACGGCGGTGATGATGTCGCCAGACTGCAAGCCCGCCTGTTGCGCCGGGCTGGAGCCAGTGGCGGAGTTTGCGAAGCCGACGACCAGCACGCCCGACTGCGCGCTCAGGTTATAGCTGGCGGCGAGTTGCGGCGTCACATCTTCTCCCTCAATGCCCATGAATCCCTGGCCAGAGTTGACCAGATGGCCATGCTGGATCAGTTGATTCATCACAAACTGCACGCGATTCGAGGGAATCGCAAAGCCGATGCCGTTCGCGGCGCCGCCGCTATTCGGGTCCACTGCGCCCAGCGTCGGTACGCCGATGAGCTGGCCACTCAGATTGACCAGCGCGCCGCCGCTATTGCCCGGATTGATCGGCGCGCTCGTCTGAATCAGCCCGGTCAACTCCAGGGCGGGGCCATTCGCGCCCTCGCTCGCGCTGCGGTTGAGCGCGCTGACGATGCCAAACGTCGCCGACTGCTGCAAGCCGAGCGGGCTGCCCAGCGCCACCACGAATTGCCCCACCTGCGCCTTGCTCGAATCACCAAACGCGATGGGCTGCAATGACGTGCCCGTAGAGATCTTCAGCACGGCGAGGTCATCCTGCGGGGCCTCACCGACGAGCGTGGCCGGATAGGTCTTGCCATTGGAGAGCAGCACCGAATACTGCGAGAAGCCCGCCACGACATGGTCATTCGTCACGATGTAGCCATCGCCGCTGACGATCTCACCAGAGCCAATGCCCTGGCCCTGGCTGCCCTGCGACTGCACCTGCACGACAGATGGCTGAACAGTGCGGATGACATCCACGATCTGCTGCTGCAAGTCTTGCGCGGCGGGGGCCACCGGCAGGGTCGCGGCTGGTTGCGTGTTGATGGCGGCAGGCGTATTGGAGCGGCTGAGCGCCAGGCCAACGCCGACCCCGGCGAACACCAGGATAATCACCAGCGCGACCAGCCCCAGAACCCACGGCGTGAGCCGCTGCCGTCGGCTGGGTGGCGGCGGCGGCGCAGGCTGATAGATCGGCGCCGACGAGTAGGGTTGGTAGGGCTGATACCCCTGCGCGCCTGGCTCCGCAGTGGGTGGATAGGGCGAAGGGGTGGTCTGCTCGGAATACTCTGCCGATGAACCCGGCTCGGTCGGTCCATCGAATCGTTGGTCGGGGGGAAGCGATGACGTCATAGCTGAATGGCCCTCCGTGAGATCGCAGCGCGGCAAACGGCGTGAAATTTGCCGATTCTGTCGCATGTGACAGGCCGACATCGCGCCAGAGATGAACACCTCGCGGCGCGATGTAGCGACGGCTCCTCGGTCAAGTACTATACGCTCGCTGCGTGGAAAAAACTGATGACGCGGACGGAGATTCCGCATCACTGCGCTGATTGTGAGCATATTCTCATACAGATTCAATTTATAACACATGCGCCAGCGCTTGTGACGTGGCGCCGAACAGCTGGGGTAGCCCGCAATCCCAGCCCGCCGACCACGCCGAACCATTGCGCGCGATGCGTTCAGCTCTCTGGCGCGCCCGATCTATCGGCGGCGTCGGGGCCACGCCAACGCGGTGAGGGTGGCAGCGCGAATGGGTCGGTCAGACCCGCGCCGGGATCACTGGGCCACAGGCTGGGCATGCTGGGAAGACTGGGCATGCTGGGCAGCTCCGGCTGGGTTGGCGGCGTCGGGCGATCCTGCTCGGTCGGGCGCCAGCCACGGAAGAGATGCGGCGCCACCACCTGGCCGGTTGGCGTGGTGTCGTCGAGCAGGTCGGGCGTGTCGGGCGGTGGTGGTGTGCGCAGCAGCGCCAGCAGGTCATCGAGGATGGTGCCAGTCGCCTCTGGCCACGACCATGACAGCCCCAGCCATGCCCGCTCGATCACGCGCGTCAGCCGTCGCGCCGCCGATTCGAGGCGCTTGCGCTCCGCCCGGTCATAGCGCAGGTCTACCAGTCGATCAGCGAGTTCATTGAGTTCGTCGGCTACGACACTCAGCGCGCCGCGCGCGTAGACCCGCTCTGGATTCTCACCGCGCAGCGCCTCGCGCAGCGCCCGACGCAGCGCGTCCGCGTCGTCCTCGGTCTGCGTGCGCAGGTGGTCGAGTTGCGCTTCGGTCAGCAGCGCGGCATGCTCCACCGCGCGCCCACGCGCCACCACATTCAGCCGACTGGAATAGAGGCTGATGAGGATGCTGACCATGAGCCACAGCCCCACGAGCAGCAGCGCGACATCCACCAGCGCGGCGGCGGCGCCACTCAGCGGCAGGCCTGGTGTAAGCGCGCCTGTCAAGGTGAGCGCCTCATCGCCGATGAAGAGCGCTATCCAGACAAGGGCGGCGGCGATGGCGCTGAGCCGACCAGCCCCACGCAGCGCCAGCGCGACGCTCGCCGGGGCAAGCGCCAGCAGCGCGGCGCGCGGGCCGAGCAGCCCCAGCGCCCACGCCAGCGCGCCCACCTGCGAGAGCAGCAGCGCCAGTGTCGCCAGCCGTGGCCGCCCGGTCTGCGCGCAGAAATAGCCCAGCGCCGCGCCCACCCCGGCGATCAGCGCGAGCGCGAGCGCCCAGCCAAATGTCCCCAGCGCAACCGAGCCAGCCGAGGCGCGTAGCGCCGCGATCACCGCGATCAGCGCGGCGACGCTGGCGACGGCCACATGGCCACCCGCCACCCATGACAGCACCACCATACGTGGCGAGCGCATCGCCCGCGCGCTCAGCCGCGCGCCTGTGGCCTGCGCGCGGCGCGAGAACGGGATATCCGCCCGCAGCGCGTCAGCGGTCGCGTTGGCCAGGCGTCGCGTCGCCCCCCGCGCGCGCGCGGAGGTCGCTGGCTGAGGCGCTGGCGTCTCCACATCGTCGGTGAGGCGTTGCGTCGCTGCGATGACGCGCGTCTCTGGCGCCGCGCGCCGTCGCACTGCGCGCGGCCACCACATCCCAGCGCCGCCCGACGCTGGCGTCTGCTCGTCGTCCAGCGCCGCCATCTCGTCGTCGTCGGCCTCGTCGAACACGAATGGAGGTAGCGTGGCTGTGGGCGCCGCAGTGGGCGATGTGTCGTCGGTCTGCGTCTCCAGCCCAGCGGATGCTTCTGGCGTCTCTGGCGCGTCGCGCTGTGTCAGCGCGGCCATCACCGCCAGCGTTGGCATCTTGCGCGCGGGCGCGCTCGGCTCCGCCTCAGCAGCGGCGATGACGCGCGGCGTTGGCTCAGCGGGGAGCGTGGATGGCGTCGCGTGGGCCTGCTCGCCGCCTGCCGGGGTTGTTTGCGCGCGGGCGCGGCGCCGCTGCGTCTGCCCGGCGCCGCGCTGGTCCGGTGAGGTGATCGCGCTCAGGGGCGCCGCGCGTGCGGCGGCGCTTGTGGGCGCCACGGGGGGCGCCGCACGCCGGTCGCTGGCGGCTGATTGTTCAGGCGTGCGCCGCGCGGGCGCTTTGCTCTTCGCGCTCTTCTCACGTTGTAGCCGATTCTTCGCTTTGTGGCGTCGGTGGGTCATCGGGAGCGTTCGGGCCGTCTTGCGTGAGGCCGATTGTTCGCCTCGTTGCGCCATACGTGGCCCTCCTCTTCTCAAGCTGTCAAGGCGCGTCCGCGCCAGGCAGGCTGCGTCGCTTGACAATCGCACGCCTACATGACACACTGGGATGAAGCAGGGAGCGGCGCCAGAGCCAATACGCCGGGCGCTCATCTGCGCCGCGCAGCGTATGGTCGCTGTCGCTCACCTGCCACATATCCCTATCCCATTTCAATCGAGAGAACGCGCTGAAGGAACGAGTACGCGACGCTTGCGCGCACAGAGAGTCCGGGGTTGGTGCGACCGGATCGCGCAAGCGCGCCGAAGATCACTCCTGAGCCGCTACCCGAACCGCTGTCGTCATGTGCGCTGGTCGCGCGGGTGACGCTGGCGCCGGAGGCATAGCCGGAACCCGCCCGTTATCTTGCGGGGAGACGCCATCGCGCGCCTCATTGAGCGGATCGCCGCCAGAGCCAGTGTCTTGCGTATATCCCAAGACGATTGGCGCCTGGTTGTGGTCAAACAGGGTGGTACCACGGGTAGCTCTCGTCCCTCATTCAGCAGGGCGAGAGTTTTTTTGTGGGCTTTACGCTTGTTTCACCGGGCAGCCAGCGCCACAACACGCATAGTACGACAGAATACCGGGCGACGGCGACCGTTTGCCCCACACCGGCTGGGTTGAGCGAGGATTTCTGCTATGGCACAGCTTTCCGCGACGGTTCTGCTGTATCACGACGACAGCTACCTGCGCCAGTTCGAGGCGGAGGTGATGGCGCTCGATGGGCGCGCGCTCGCGCTGGATCGCACCGCATTCTACCCTGCTGGCGGCGGGCAGATGTCCGATCAGGGCGCGCTGACGCTGGGCGAGCGACGGCTGCCGCTGGCGGGCCTGCGAAAGGATGGCGCCATCGTCTGGCACGAGCTGGCGCCGGAGGCGGGCGAGCCGCCTGCCGTCGGCCAGCGCGTCGCCGGGGAGATTGACTGGGCCTTCCGCCGCCAGATGATGCGGACGCACACGGCGCTGCACCTGCTCTGTGGCCTGATCTTCAAGAACTATGGCGCGCAGGTCACTGGCGGCCAGATGTATCCCGACCGGGCGCGCATGGACTTCGCGATGGAGGGTTTCTCGCCCGCGCTGGTCAAAGACATCGAGGCGAGCGTCAACCAGGCCATTCGCGAGAATCATCCGATCAAGGTCTACCGGCTGCCGCGCGCCGAGGCGATGCAGATTCCCGACCTGATTCGCACCAAGATCAACCTGCTGCCACCCGACATCCAGGAGATACGCATCGTCGAGATTGTCGGCGTCGATCTGCAGGCCGATGGTGGCACGCATGTCCACGAGACGAGCGAGGTCGGCGGCGTGCGCGTCATCAAGACAGAGAACAAGGGCAAGCTGAACAAACGTATGGAGATTGCCGTCACCGACGAGTAACCGGGGGATGCAGGGGAACGCCCCTGCCAGGGTAGAAGGGCGCCCCCTTCTTTTCCCCCCTCAATGGTTTCAAGAGAAAATCCCACCTGCGCCAGCGCGGCAGCGAGCGCTAGAGATCGAGGACTCCTGTGGCAGAGACATCTGATACAACAAGGCAGCCGCGCAAACCCGCGCCGCGCAAACCCGCCGGGGTGAGCCAGGCGGCGAAGGCTTCGCGGCCCACGCGCACACCTGGCGCGAAAGCCAGCGCGAAAGCCAAAGCGGCCAGGGGCGCGCAGCCCGGCGCAAACGGCGGCACACTCTTCCAGCCGGTGGTCGCCCCGACCCGCGTGGACTATCCGCTGCTGGAGGAGGCGACCCAGCGCTGGTGGGATGAGCGCGGCATCTTGCAGAAGTATCTGCATCGCAACGATCACGCTGAGCGGCGCTACTCCTTCGTTGACGGCCCGATCACCGCGAACAACCCGATGGGCGTGCATCACGCCTGGGGCCGCGCGTATAAGGATCTCTGGCAGCGCTTCAACACGATGCGCGGCTTTCGCCAGCGCTACCAGAATGGCTTCGACTGCCAGGGCCTCTGGGTCGAGGTCGAGGTCGAGAAAGAGCTAGGTTTCACCTCGAAGCGCGATATCGAGAGCTATGGCATCGGGCGCTTCGTCGAGAAGTGCAAGGAGCGCGTGCTACGCTACTCCGCCGTGCAGACCGCGCAATCGATCCGCCTGGGCGAGTGGATGGACTGGGACAACTCGTACTACACGATGTCTGACGAGAACAACTACACCATCTGGGGCGTGCTCAAGCAGTGCTGGGAGTCTGGCTGGGTCTATCGCGGACACGACGTCATGCCGTGGTGTCCGCGCTGCGCCACGGGCATCTCGGATATGGAGATCAACGAGGGGCGGCGCGAGGTGACGCATACCAGCGTCTACGTGCGCCTGCCGCTGGTAGATCGCCCGCACGAATATCTGCTCGTCTGGACGACGACGCCGTGGACACTGCCCGCGAACGTGGCGGCGGCGGTGAATCCGGAACTGACCTATGCCAAAGTCGAGCAGGATGGCGAGTTCTACTACCTCTCACAGGATGTCGTGGCCAAGCTGGGCAAGCTGCGCGGCCATGAGCATGGCGCCGCCACAGTCGTCGAGGCGGTTCCCGGCTCGCATCTGCTGGGCTGGGCCTACACTGGCCCCTTCGATGAGCTACCCGCCTGGCAGAATGAGGCCGACCGCAACGTGCGCCACCACGTCATCGCATGGAACGACGTGAGCGCCGTCGAAGGCACGGGCATCGTGCATATCGCGCCAGGCTGTGGCCGCGAAGACTTCATGCTGAGCAAGGCGGAGCATCTGCCCGCGCTCGCCCCGGTGGATGAGAACGGCGTCTATGGGGAGGGCTACGACTGGCTCAGCGGCATGGCGGTGAAGGATGTCGCCCGCCCGATCTTCGAGAATCTGCGGCAGAAGGGCTATTTCTACCAGACCGAGTCCTACCAGCATGTCTATCCACATTGCTGGCGCTGCGGCACAGAGTTGATCTTCCGCCTGGTGGATGAGTGGTTCATCTCGATGCGCGACCTGCGCGAGCGCATGCTGCGCTTCACGCCCGACATCCGCTGGATTCCCAGCTTTGGCCTGGACCGCGAGATGGACTGGCTGCGCAACATGGAAGACTGGATGATCTCGAAGAAGCGCTACTGGGGGCTTGCGCTGCCCATCTACTACTGCGCCGACTGCGAGAGCTTCGAGGTCATCGGCAGTGAGACGGAGCTGCAAGCGCGCGCCGTCGAGGGCTGGGACGAGTTCGCCGGACATACGCCGCATCGCCCCTGGGTGGACGCGGTGAAGATCCGCTGCGCGCACTGCGGCGCGCTGGTCAGCCGCATCCCCGATGTCGGCAATCCGTGGCTCGACGCGGGCATCGTGCCGTATTCGACGCTGCGCTATCGCAGCGACCGCGACTACTGGCGCGAGTGGTTCCCGGCGGACTTCATCACCGAAAGTTTCCCTGGCCAGTTCCGCAACTGGTTCTACTCGATGCTGGTGATGTCCGCTGCGCTGGAGGACACCGAGCCATTCAAGACGGCGTTGGGGTTCGCCACTCTGCTCGATCAGAACGGCGCGGGCATGCACAAGAGCCTGGGCAACAGCATCCCCTTCGACGAGGCCGCCGCCATCGTCGGGGCAGACTCGATGCGCTGGCTCTTCACGTCGCATGCGCCAGAGAACAACCTGCGCTTCCCACACATCCCCACCGACGCGCAGGCGGCGCAGGCGCGCGAGCAGGGCCTGCCGCCACGGCTCAGCGATCTGTGGATGCAGGCGCGCGCGCCGCTGGATAAGCTGTGGAACGTCTACTCGTTCTTCGTCACCTACGCCAACATCGATCAGTTCAATCCGCTGACGCGCAGCCTGGCCGTCGCCGAGCGCAGCGATCTCGACCGCTGGGCGCTCTCCGAATTGCAGGAGACGACGCGCAAGGTGACGGAGCGGCTGGAGGACTACGACGCCGAGCACGCGACCGAGGCCATCGCGACCTTCATCGAAGACCTCTCGAACTGGTATGTGCGCCGCAGTCGCCGCCGCTTCTGGAAGGCCGAAGAGGATGGCGACAAGGTGGCCGCGTATCTGACGCTCTATGAGTGCCTGGTGACGCTGACGAAGCTGCTGGCGCCCTTCACGCCGTTCCTGGCGGAGGCGCTCTACCAGAATCTCGTGCGCTCAGTTGATGCGACCGCGCCAGAGAGCGTCCATCTGGCCGATTGGCCGTTCGCCGATGCGGCGCTGGTCAATCCGCGTCTGCGCGACGAGACGGCGCTGGTGATGCAGCTCGTCAACCTGGGGCGCGCGGCGCGTGAGCAGGCGCAGTTGCGCGTGCGTCAGCCGCTCGCTACGCTCTACGTCACGACGCAGACCGACGCCGAGCGCGAGAGCCTGAGCCGCCTCGCCGATCAGGTCCTCGAAGAGTTGAATGTCAAGCGGCTGGAACTGCTGCCGCGCGACAGCGACATGTTGACCTACACGCTCAAGCCGCGCCGCGCCGTGCTGGGGCCGAAGTATGGCAAGCGCCTGCCATCGCTGCTGGCGGCCATCGCGGCGGCGGATGCGCGTGCGGCGGCGCGTGAGCTGCGCACGCAGGGCGGGCTGACGCTGGCCGTGGCAGGCGGCGAGCCGGTGACGCTGGCGCCCGATGAGGTGGACGTGGAGGCCGGGGCGCGCGCGGGTTTCGTCGCGGCGGAGGAACGTGGCTACGTGGTCGCGCTCGATACCACGCTGACGCCCGATCTGCTGGCCGAGGGGCTGATGCGCGACCTGACCCACAACATCCAGGAGGCGCGCAAGAAAGCGGGCCTCGCCATCGAGGACACCATTACTCTCTGGCTCGCCGCCGACGCCGAGCTAGCCGCGACGGTCGAGCGCTTCGCCGCGAGCATCAAAGACGAGACGCTGGCGCGCGCGCTGACGGTGAGCGTGGGCGAGGAGCCAGTGGGCGCCCCCGCCGACGCCTACCGCGAGACGATCCCCGCCGCGAAGCTGGGCGGCCACGCGGTGACGCTGGCGCTGGCGAAACGGTAGCGACGAAACCAGTTCTGGCGACAGGGCGGCGCATCGGGCATCCCGATGCGCCGCCCGCATTGCATCTTTGAAAATCGTTCCCTAGAGGTTCATGGCGGTGGCGCGCTAGAGTGCTGGGCCATCTGCGCGCCGACTCAGTTCCGCCAGATGCTCCCACGCATGTTCGAGGATGCGGCGGAATGCCTTGCGCAATGTGCGCGGGCCTGCTGGCAGCAGGCGCACGGCGGCGCGCTGCTCTGGCGTGGTCGCATGCGCCTGCGCGGCGACCAGGGCCGCGCTCTGGCGCAGCGCAGCGGCCAGGTCGCGCTCGCCGCGCTCGACAGCGCCCGCCAGCGCTGAGAAACCGGGCGCGCTGCCCAGCGCAGCAGCGAGATAGCCGCCCTGCGCGCCGAGGACATGCAGCAAGATCGCGCGCGCTGATCGCCCGCCTTCCTCTGGCGACGCAGCCAGTTGCGCGTCTGAGCGACTACTGGCCCAGTCAGCCAGTTCATCAGCGAGCCAGCGGCAGCGGTCCAGATATGTCACGGCCTCGGCGTCTGTAACTGGCTCCAGGTCTGGCTCAAAGATGAGATAGGGCGAGCCATTGCCCAGCCAGTTGCCCTCGGTGATATGCTCGGCGATGCGTGTCTCGAACGGCGTCGCTGGGTTGGCGGCGGCTGGATCGCCGTGGCGGCGCAGGAAGCTCAGGTATGCGCGAATGGCCTCCGGAGTGGCCGCGAGCGCGGTGTCTGTGGTGGGGCCAACGGCCACGCAGCCGAGCAGGTCGAGCGCATGAACCATCGTCTTGCGTCGCTTCGGCCCAGATTCGAGGTAGAGCGCATAGGTCGTGGTGGTCATTGGCGACGAGTCCCCTCGATAAATCCTGTAGGTCGACGGTCGGCGCCTGATGGGCGAAACGGGGGAGTGGAGATGCTAATGCTGTTGTGTATCTGGTGCCGGCGAAGGGACTCGAACCCTTAACCCCATACGGGGAGCAGTTTTTGAGACTGCCGCGTATACCATTCCGCCACGCCGGCCAGCGCGACTCGCAGCACCAGTGTACACGATCAGCGCCAGACGACGCAAGCGCCACCTGGCTGGCGGTTCTCCCATCAATTGGGGGCTAGCAGGCGGCTGGCGGTTGCAATCCGCGCCTCAAGGCGACTGCGGTCGCCACCAGACCCGCCGTCGCGGGTCCACCGGACGACGACGGCCGCTTCTAGCCCCACGCAGGTGGGGCTTCGCGGCCCGCAGGCCCCTAGCTGCGGGTTCACCCGCCCGCGCCCCGGCTGCGCGCGATCGTGATAGTACTATCCGGCGGGGTCGTCCATAGAACTTCCGGGCGGTGAGGCTGGCGCTTTCTGGGCTAGCGCTGGCCCCGTCTTCGCCTTGCCCTTGCCACTCGCCCTGACCTCGGCTATCATGAGCCGGGAAGCGTACCGGCGTTTGCCTGCGTTCTCCGCGCGTTCCCAATCCCCACCCAGGTTGTTCAGATCGTTCAGGCTGCTCTGCTGGCCGGAGCGACCTGAGGCGCCCACGCTCCGCGCGGCAAAGGAGCGACCGCACTCATTACCGATGACTGGAAGGAGGCGCGCGTCGGCCATTGCGCTCAGCGGCGACAGCAGATGGGCGGTGTGGCGTAGCGCGCGGCAATCATGACCATGCAGATACCACCAGATTCACGACGCGCTGCGGCGTCACATCCGCTTGGCGCGCCACAGCCAGCCACTGGCCCGCGCTCGCATCCGCTGATGACCGCGACGCCGTCGCAGCCGCTCGCGCCTGGGGCGCCATCGCAGCCGCGTCGCGGCGCGCTCTCGCAGCCGCAGCGTCTCCAGCTTTCGGGGCTGATCGATGATCGCATCCGGGGCGTGACCGCGCGTGAGCATCAGCGCGCGTGGCTCGTCACGACGGTTGTGCTGGCGCAGGCGCTCATCACGCTCATGGTCGTTCCTGGCTACTTGCTGCCATCAGCCAACCTGCCGATGCTGCTGACGCTGGGCGCCGCGCTGGCCTTCTATCTCGCCGCCTTCATCTTCAATCGCCTGCGCGGTGAATTGCGCGTCGCGGTCTACATGCTCATCGGGGGCGGCGTGCTCGCGACCGCCGCACAGGTCTTCGTCACCGCCGCGCTGAGCAAGAGTGGCGCGCACACGGCGCAAGCGGCGCTGCTCTTCCTCCCACTCATTCTGGAGGCGGGTCTTTTCCTCACCCCTGAGCTGACGCTGCTGGTGGCGTCGGCAGCGGCGGTGCTGACGGCGAGCGCCATCTTTCTGGCGCTCGCGCTCACCAACGACTCGAACCTGCTGGTGAGCGACGCCTATCTGGTGATGGTCTACGGCCTGGGTCTCGAAGCTTTCATTGGCTATCTGGCCTGGCGACTGGCGCAGTTCATCTATGAGACGGTCAAAAGCTCGCAGGCCGATGAAGACCTGCGCTTCACCCAGGCGCTGCTCGGCGCGTCGCAGCGCCAGATGAACGACCAGCGCAACCAGCTCACGCAGGATGTGGGCGTGATCCAGATGGCGGTATCGAGCGCGCTCGCGCATGAATATGACACCCGTATCGATGTCCCTGATGGCGATCTCGCGCCGCTGGCGTCGAGCCTGAACATGCTCATCCAGCAGTTGCGCTCGACCAATGACCTCGAGCGGAAGGTGCAGAAGATGGAGGCGCAGGCAGTGCCGCTGGTCGAGATGGCCGGTCGGCTCGCCAGTGGCGCCGCGCCCGCCTCGGCGCCAGAAACGTCGTCAGATAGCGCGCTCTTCTCTGTGCGCGCTGCGCTGAACCAGGCGCAGGCGATGAATGCGCGCCGCCAGGCGCGCTTGCAGGACGTTGCGACTGAGATCGCAAACTCACTCAAGCACAGCCGCGAGGGATTTGTGGCCACCGCGCAAGAGGCGAGCAAGGCGCAGCAGATCGCTGGCCGACTCGTCGCGCTCGCCGAGACGCTCACCCTGACGGCGCAGCGCCAGGCCGACCTGCTGGCGCAGGCGCGCCGCGCGCTCGCCCTGGTGTTGCCGCCAGAGCTGACGCAGAGCGACACGGCGGATGGCTCACTGCGCGAGCCGCCCGGACGCGCCGAGGCGACCGGTGACCTGGCCGGGCTTGGCGCCGACATCGGCATCATGAGCCGCTACACCGGTGAATTTCCTCTGCTCGACCCGGTTGACCAGGCTGCGGCAGGCATCTCGCCGCTGACGACACCGCTGCCCGCGCTGAGCGCGCTCGCCGCCAATGCGGACGCCAGCGAGGCTACCAGCGAAGATGCCACGCTCGCGGCGGCAGGCTCGGACCTGCCCGCAGGGCTGGCCGACGCATGGCTGCTGCTCAGCCTGCTTCAGGCGCAGACCATCGCCGAAGCGCGCTCCGTCGCGACCTTCGCGTACGACATCGGCGTGCTGGGGAGGCATGTACGACACACGAGCGCCGGCATTGACTGGGTACACCAGGCGATGGAGGTGGTGGAACTGAGCGCTGATCGCATGCAGCAGCTTGCCAGCCCATCGGGCGCGCTCGCCGACCTGAGCGACGACGCCAGCGCGGCAGGCATGGCTGGCGGCGTGGCGCGGCCAGGCTCGACGACGGTTCCACGGCGGGCGCCTCTCGCGACACATCCGCTGGAGTCTGGCGCGCGACTGGCCGCTGATCTGGAGGGAACGCCGCCGCCGCCGTTCGACGCTGCCCAGCAGTCAGCCGCAGCGCCTGGCTCGCTGAGCGTCTCTGACCTCATCGGTCGCGATACGCTGGGGGGGCAGAGCGACCCGCGCGACGGGGCTGGCCCACAGCGCGGCTAGCGGCGCGCGTAGCGCCGTCGGCGCTTCCGTCGCGTTCATGTTGCGTTCATGATTACACAGCGCCGTATTCCTTCTCTTGACCGCATCGCCAGGGCTGTGCTACCCTGACTGCAATCATGCATGCGGTCTTGTGGAGGCGTCTGCGCGCACAGCGCGCCTCTCGTCTGGCGGCACACAGCCCGGCGGAGTGGAGGATAAACATGGCACAGCAGCAACCCCACAGCGAAAAGGAGTTGCTCAGGCTCCGGATACAGGCCTACGAGTTCTACGCTGGTCTGATTGATCGGGCGGTCACGAATGGCGGGCGCGACGTCATCATGCCCAGGTGGGATGAACAACGCGCGCTCGAATACAAGCGCCTGGCGGAGCAATTGCGCCAGCGCCTTGCCGAGCTCGAGCGCGAAGATGCGCAGGCGACTGATGGCGACCCGAAGCCGACTGACGCCGCAGACGCCGCAACCGTGCGCTAGCATGCTAGCGCGCCACATCAGCCCAATGGCTGTTACGCAGTTTCGCTCTCTTGACATGTGTGCTAAGGTAGGCTCACAGATTGCCCATTCTGGCCTGGCCGCCGCAATTGAGGAGGCGGTGTCACACCAGAGGTAGACGGCATATTCCGGATGTGCGGTGGGGTCGTGGGGCGCCTACCTTCTTTGATACCACTCCCTCAAACGACAGCAATGTACGGTTGCGGCGCTGCACGCATGAACAGACTGCAATGGAATCGTCTACGAGCGCGTTGATGTGATCCGGCTTGCCGTGGATAGCAGCGGATAGTAGCGGACAGCGCATCAACAGATGTTCGCGAGCGGGGTATGAAGGCGCGGCGCTGTTTGCCCGCGCGGGGAGTCTGCCAATGGCCTCTCGATTCGCTTCGACAACTCGGCTGAGCAATGTGATTCAGATGGTGACGCTCTCAAAGCAGAGCGGCATCTTGCGCGCGACCCGCGGCCAGGGCCCGCAGCGCGAGCTGGGGCAGATCCGCTTCATCTCAGGCGAGCCGGTGTCAGCCTTACTGGGCTCGCTCACTGGCGGCACGGCGCTCTCCGCGCTCTCGAACTGGGGCGAATGTATGTACCAGTTTGACGACGTTGCGCCGGAGAATGACCCTGGCTATCCCTCCCTCCCGCAGCAGCAGCAGCCCTCCTATGCGCCTTCCAGCCCGCCACCGGCCTCGGCTGGCTCCTGGCCATCCTATGGCTACCCTTCCACCAGTTCGCTTGGGTCCCTCTCACCGCTCCCCGACTTCGGCTCATCTGGCGATGTCTCCTCGCCGGGATTCTTCGGCCCCGACCCGTCTGGCTACCCTGGCTATGGCTTTCAGGGGGCGCCCGATCCCTATGCCACTCCCGGTGGCTCGTCGGGCTACGGTTCCATCGCGACCGCCAACCCACCCGCGCCGCTGAGGCCAGATCAACTGCTCTCGCGGCCCAGGCGCACCTCGCTCTCGCAGCAGGTCGAGCAGCTCCCGCTGGACCGGCGTGAGCGTATGGTCCTGTTGCTCGTGGACGGCCAACGCACCATCGCCGACCTCGTCAAATTGACGCGCCGCAGCGATACAGAGCTGTATTCAGTGCTCAATCACTTGCGCATTCTAGGACTCGTGCTGCTCTAACGAGACGTGACGCCGCTCATACGTTACAATAGAGAGACTAACGCACATGCCCCCTTTTCAAGGGCGCATGCGCTGTTGGACGCGCATAGCGCCGCACCTACGGTTAGCATGTATGGCTGTGCTGAGGCGTCATGTGTCATGGGATGTCCCCTTGTTGCTGTGAGCATCCTGATCGTCCGGTTCGGCTGAGCCCAGACGAGCGGAGGAGGACGAGTCATCATGGGTCGAAGACGGTTGCGTCTGGGTATTCGAGCGCAACTTACCCTCACGTTGCTGCTTGGCGCGCTGCTGAGTACGGGCGCTACATTGTTCATCGCGAATAACGCGATCCAGCAATACGCATTGCAACAGACGCATACGCAAGAGCAGCAGAGCATGAAGATTGCGCTGCTGGTGCTACAGACGCAGTATGGACAAAACGTCTCCGTCTCGTCCGATGGACAACTCGTCGCCGACTACCCCTCCACCGGCCAGGACAGCGCCTATGACCAGAGCAGCAACTATGGCAGGCATGTGCTGAATGACGATGTCGATTACGTTGACCAGGTGCAGCAACTTCTCGGCGGCTTCGTGAGCATCTACCAGTGCGCCAATGCGACAGGCCCGACAGGCAAGTGCACCCGCATCTCGACGACCTTGCACACCAACACGATGAACTCGTCCGGTGGTTTCGCTCGCCAGACGGGCAGCGCCATAGAACAGACCCCCATGCAAGACATGGCGCTCACCACCGCTGCGCCACAAGAGTGGCTGGGGGTTGTCCCCTTCAGCGGCGAGCAATATTACACCGACTACTATCCGCTGCTCAATCCGCAGCAGCGTCTGATCGGTGTGCTGGCGGTCGGCGTGCCGCTCGACACGGTCACCGCCTTCCAGCGTTCGACCACGATTCAGCTACTGCTGCTCGGCCTCATCATCATGATCGCCGGCGTGATCTTCGCCCTGCTCTTCGGCGCGACGATCATTACGACCTTGCAGAATGTCGCGCGGCAGGTCATCAACGCCTCTGAACGCATCGGCGCCATCGCCGCACAGCAGCAAGGTGGCTCGCAACAGCAGGTCTGGGCGGTCAACTCGATCAACAAGGCGCTGCAAAACTTCGCCGAGACGACCCGCGACATCTCGCATCGCACCGATCAGTTGGCGCAGATGGGCAACCAGGTGATTCAGAAGCGCGCCGAAATCTCGCCGATGCAGATTGACTCAATTCTGGCCTACATCACCCGCTCGGTGCGCGACATCAGCGCGGCGAGCCGCCAGGAAGCGCAGCAGTATGATCGCATGACCAGCGCCATGCAGGCGGTTATCGAGATCGCCGAGCAGGTAGCCTCCAGTTCGCAAGACGCGACCGATAGCGCGCAGCGGCTCGACGAGGTCATCAACGACCTCCAGCAGCTCGTCGGTGTGCAGCGCATCCGCGCCGCCGTCATGCAGGATTCGCCCCTGGGCGATATGGAGCCGTCGATGGCTGGCGGCGGGCAGATCATGTCGCAGCCCTCGATGGGCCAGATGGGCGCCTACAACGCCATGGGAGCGCCGATGGGGCCACGCGCGATTGCCAGTTCCTCGCAGATGATGTCTGGCGGACGCGGCGACCAGAACATGCGCTACGGCGGTGGGCAATACATGGGCCGCATGCCAGGCACTTCTGGTGATCTCAGCGCCAATGGCATGAATGGCGGCTATGGCGGCATGAATGGCGGCTATGGCCGACCCGGCGGCGCCTCGCGCTCTGGGAGCCTGGCGGCCGATGGGTGGTGGCCAGATGGGTGGCGGGCAGATGGGTGGCGGGCAGATGGGTGGCGGCCAGATGGGTGGCGGGCAGATGGGTGGCGGGCAGATGGGCGGCATGCCGCCGTCAGGTCCATTCGGCCAGCGCGGCCAGATGGGGCAGATGGGTGGCGGCCAGATGGGTGGTCAGATGGGGCAGATGGGCGGCGGCTCGGATAACCTGCCACCGCTTGGCCCCTCCTACTACCAGAATAACCCGATGGATAACTACGGCATGATGAATCCGGCCAGTGGGCCGATGGACGGTGGCCCGTTCGGCGGACGGCGCTCCTTTGGCGGCGACCCCGCGAATGATATGAACCTGCCGATGCCACCACTCCCTGAGTTCCCGGCTGGCGGATATGGGCCATCGCGCCCGGATGCTTCTGGGCCGCCACCTGCCCGCACACGCGGCATCCGTGGGCCGATGTCTGGGCCGCGCCAGGGAGGCGCCAACGCGAACGGCGCGCCGACACACAACCGCCTGCCCGACTGGCCACCAAATCAAGACGCCGACGCGCCGCGCGGACGCAATCGCGGCGAATAGTCTGGCGAAGATGGCCCTGTGGCCAGGTCGAAGCGCGGGCAGGCGTTAACACGGCGTCTGCCCGCGCTTTGGTCTATCATTCGGTCTATCATCCAGTGCGCAGCGTCATGTGAGTGATCGAGGTTCACGCTTGCATCTTGGGCCTTGACCGCTATACCCGTTGACGGCTATCCTGTGTCGCAGAAAGCCACAAGCACAGAGAAATGGAGTACATCCCTTGTACGAAGACGCGCTAGCTCAAGTACCGCTGTTTCAAGGACTCACACGGCGTGAGCTACAGGTGCTCGCCGCGAACTCGCGTGAGCGTGAATATCCCGTTGGCGCGACACTCTTGCGCCAGGGTGAGACGGGTGTGGGCCTGTTCATCATCACGGCTGGCGCCGTGCATGTCAGCCAGGATGCGCCCGATGGCGCGAAACGCGATCTGGGCGACTTTGGCCGTGGCGCCGCCCTCGGCGAGATGTCGCTGCTCGACGATATGCCGCGCACGGCGACCGTCGTAGCGACCGAGCCGACCAAAGCGATTGTCATCCCGGTCTGGGATTTCCGCGCCTCCTTGCGCGAGGCGCCCGAAATCAGCATTAAGCTGCTCACGGTTCTGAGCCACCGCCTGCGCTCCAGCGAGTCGCATACGGCCAGCTAGCCCTGATACTCGGCGGTCGAGCGCCGCAAGCATGGCTTCTCTGGCATGCTTGCGGCGCTCGTTTCGCCTGCGCCATCAGGATGGCTGCGTATCACTGCGCGTGGGAGCGCGATGCGAGCGCCCGCCGCTCGCGCCAGCCGAACGCGACCCATAGACCGCAGAGCAGCAGCGCCACTCCCAGTGGCAGCAGAAGCTCAGGTGCGCCAAACGGCAGCCGTGGGAGCCAGCCCGGTAGCGCGCTCGCGCTGTCTCTGGCGCTCGTTGTCGAGGCGCCGAAGGAGTCCAGACGCATGATCCCATCTGGGGTGACACTCAGGTCGTAGGTCACAGCGGCGCTGGGCGCGTCCAGCGCGAGATAGGTGAGCCAGCCATCTGAACGGACCCAGCTCATGTTGCGGTCGGTGGAGAGGTCGTGATAGAGCGTGGGGGTCATGCGCTCCTGGAAGTCGACCCGCAGACCTGGCGCGCCGGACACCTCGGAGCCGACGGCAGACTGGCCCGCGACTGCTCCAACAGCGCTGGTATTGAGCGGCTCGTCGGTCAGGAAGTAGAGATCGGCGTGGACGACCTGCCCATCGAGCGCCAGCACCTCCAGTGGAACCCAGGGATGGGGCGTGCGCATGGTGATGAGCACGGGCGCGCCGTCACCAGAGAGCTGATGTCGCGCCTGGGCCGCAGCCGTGTCGTACTTGGCCGCCATAAAGATCGGGCTGCCCTGGGCATAGATCAGCAGGTGGGCGCGCGTATCGCCGTCTACCGCGAAGCCATTTTGGGCGCACCAATCCAGCACAGCCTGGCCACTGCCACGCAGCACCGTGATGTTGAGCGCCTCAATCGTGACCCGCTGCAAAACCTGCGCGGCGGATGGGGCAGCAGCAGCGCCCGTCACATCCTGCAAGTCAACGATCTGCGGATGTGTCTCGCGAACGAGCCGCTGGAGGGTCCAGGCGCCACCCTCCTGAATCTTGAGCGGGACTGCTGGCAGCGGGACGATCCAGCCGAGGTTTTTGACGTCGCCCTGGTACGTGAAACTGGTCATGTAGTGCTCGATGCCGTCGTGCCAGGCGATGAGTGTGGCGGCGCGCGAGAGGCGGATGGCGCCATTGGGCGCGACCAGCCCACCACAGGCCAGCGCAGGCAGTGATTGGAATGCCTGGACGGCGAAGAGACACACAGCCAGACCGAGGGCATAGAGCGTGCGCCGCCATCGCGGACGAAGTCGTGGACGGATACGCATGGTCATCGCTCCTGTTCGAGTGTTCCTTGGGGCTTCCAGCGATTTTCTGTCGGTTCGAGCGCGCTCGTTATCCTGACGACGCCACTCGCCCGACGGTTCCCTCCGCTGGCAAACAGGCGCCACGCTGTGGTGAATTGGGCAGCGCGAGGCGCCAGAATCCGGGTTCGATCAGGTCAGATACGCGGCGTAGGTCGGGTGGAAGACGACTCTCAGCGTGGAGGGGTCGGCGGAAGCTCTGGGGCGCCCATAGCGCGGGCGCTGTCTGGCGCCATTCGCTTGAGCGTCTGTCGCTCCTCAGCCTGGCTCCGCGCGCGCCTGCAACCGCTCCGCCTACTGCCGTCTGCGGCGCAGCCAGGCCGCCAGCGACGCCTCTGCGCCCTGCTCGCCGGGCTGGTAGTAGGCGCGCGCGGCGAGGCCTTCTGGCAGGTAGTCTTGCAGGCGCTGCGGCGGTGGGCGCTGCGGATCCGCGGGGTCTGGCGCGCCCGCATAGCTATCGTGCGCGTAGATATAGCCTTTGCCGTAGTCTTGCTCGCTCATCAGCCGTGTGGGAGCGTTGCGCAGGTGCAGCGGCACGGGATCGTTGCGCGTCGCCTGCACGTCTTCGCGCGCGGCGCCATACGCGCGATAGATGGCGTTGCTCTTCGGCGCGACTGCCAGATAGATCGCCGCCTCGGCCAGCGCCAGCGCGCCTTCACCCGCCCCGATGAAGTGTACCGCCTGCTGCGCCGCCATACAGAGTGGCAACGCCTGTGGATCAGCCAGCCCCACATCCTCGGTGGCGAAGCGCACCAGCCGCCGCGCGATATACAGCGGGTCTTCGCCGGCTTCCAGCATGCGTGCGAGCCAGTAGACCGACGCATCCGGGTCTGACCCACGCAACGACTTGTGCAGCGCCGAGATCAGGTTGTAGTGTTCCTCGCCGCCCTTGTCATAGAGCAGCGCCCGCTGCTGCGCCGCATCTTCGACGGTCGGCAGGTCGAGCAGTCGCCCACCATCCGCCTGGGGATGGCTGACGCTCGCGCCCAGCTCCAGCATGTTCAGCGCGGCGCGGGCGTCGCCATTCGCCATGTTGGCGATGTAGGACAGCGCATCATCGGTGACGGTGAGTCGCTCGGCGCCCAGGCCGCGTGGCTCATCGGCCAGCGCCCGGCGCAGCAACGCCAGGATGTCCGCGTCGTCCAGCGCATGCAGGGTATAGACCCGCGAGCGCGAGAGCAGCGCGGCGTTGACCTCGAATGAGGGATTCTCGGTTGTCGCGCCGATGAGTGTCACCGTGCCACGCTCCACATGCGGCAGAATCGCGTCTTGCTGTGACTTCGAGAAGCGGTGAATCTCGTCGATGAAGAGGATGGTGCGGCGCTCGGTGGCGCGCAGGAGCTTGGCTGCGTCGTCCACCACGCGGCGCAGGTCAGCTACGCCCGCTGTCACGGCGCTCAGCGGCACGAAACGCGCCTGGGTCGTCTGCGCGATCACGCTGGCCAGGGTGGTCTTGCCGCTGCCCGGTGGCCCCCAGAGGATCATCGAGGGGACGTGGTCGCTCTCGATGCTGCGCCGCAGCGCGCGACCGGGCGCCAGCAGGTGTTGCTGGCCGACCACCTCATCAAGCGTGCGCGGACGCATGCGCTGCGCCAGTGGTTGCGCCAGCGAGGGCGTCTCATCGCTGGCGAGTGAGCCTGAGCCGGGGTGCGGGCTGCCGTGCGCGCTGTTGCGGGCGCCGCGACGTGGTTGGCCTGTGGGCGTTGGCGCGTCGCCAAAGAGCGGCGCCTGAAACTGATCGTCAGCCATCCTGCTCACCCCTTTGCGCTCGCCCGACCGCCCGGCGCGGCTGCCCCGCGCGCCGCTCTGGCAGTATAGCATGCGATGAGTTTCAGCTCGCTATCAGGCGTCGTCGCCGCTGCGCACGACGTTGCGAATGCCGCTGGCGCCCGGCAGCGCCTCTGGCGGCACGCCCGTGCTCAGGCGCGTCTCCGCAGCGGCGGCAAGCGCAACCTCCGCGCTATCTGTCACCATCGCCGAGGGGGCGCGCTGCGCCTGCCGCTCGCGCCGCCAGAGCCAGGCCGCCACTGCCGCCGCCACGATGCAGGGCAGCCCGGTAAAGACAAAGCTGGCCGACGTGCCATACTTTGCCGCGATGGCGCTCGTCGCCAGATTACCGATGGGCGTGCTGCCGATGAAGATCATCGTGTAGACGCTCATCACGCGCCCACGCATCTCCGCAGGCGCTGAGAGCTGCACGGTCGTATTCGCCGACGCGGAGAAGGTGCTCATCATCGCGCCGGTTGCCGCGATGACTACCAGCGTGATAATCAGCGTGCTGGTCTGGCCAGCCAGCGCCTCCAGCAGGCCGAAGAGCGCGGCGGTTCCCGCCATGATGAAGTGTGTCGGCTTGCCGCCACGGCGCGCCAGGAAGAGCGCGCCCGCCAGCGCGCCCGCGCCCAGCGCCGAGGTCAGCATCCCAAACTCCTGTGGGCCGGCGTGCAATTTAACGGTGGCCAGCAGCGGCAGCAGCACATTGAAGTTGAAGCCCAGCGTGCCGACAACGGTGATGAGCAAGAAGGTGATGCGTACATCGCGGTCGGCCCAGATGAAGCGCACGCCGTCGCTCATTGCGCGCAGGCCACGTGTCGCATCGGCCCGGCGTGGGGTGATGTAGAGGTCCTTCACGCGCATCAGCCATAGCCCGATGAGAACAGCGATGAAACTCAGCGCATTGAGCAGGAACATCAGCGGAATGCCCAGCAGCGCGATCAGCCCGCCTGCCACCGCCGGGCCGACGATGCGCGCGACGTTGAATTGCACCGAGTTCAGCGAGATGGCATTGAGCAGGTGCGACGATGGCACCATCTCGCTCACAAACGCCTGTCGTGTGGGGTTATCCAGCGCGGTCACCAGACCCAGCAGCAGCGCCAGCAGGTAGACCTGCCAGAGTTGCACCAGCCCGGAGAGCGTGAGCAGCCAGAGCGCCGCTGCCAGGACGCCCGATGAAATCTGGGTGCCGACGAGGATACTGCGCCGGGGATAGCGGTCAATCACCGCGCCCGCGAACGGGCCAAGCACGAGCGACGGGCCAAACTGGAGCGCGCCGGTGACGCCCAGCGCGAGCGGGTTGCGTGTGAGCGTGAGCACGAGCCACTGCTGCGCGGTACTCTGCATGAAGGTGCCGGTGACAGAGATGACCTGCCCCCACCAGAACAGCTTGAAATTACGGAATCGCAGCGCCGCAAAGGTGCCGCGGCGCTGTGTAACGGTGGTCGCTCGTGTGTCTGCGGCGTCGCGCGTTTGCCGATGGAGCGCCCGCGAGTCGAATGACATGCCGAACCCCTGATTAGGAAAGATGAATGCACTCTGGAGAATACTACCAAAGATATCTGTGTGTGGTTACGTTAGAGCGCCATCATCTCAGGTATGATGCGCATCTACTCATGAACCGATAGAAAGGCCTCCGCAGGTAATGCTGCGGAGGCTGTCTGAACGGAGCGACTGTGGCGCGCCCGTGTCCCGCGGCTGGCGTGCCAGCGCCTAGGAGGCGGCGAAGTGGTTCTTGTGGTAGTAGACCATTCCCTGGCCAACGACCTTTACCGGCATCAACTCCTTGAGCATGATGCGCTCGCCACACTGCTCGCAGATGCGGTCGGTCACAAAGTTCGTATCGTCGCGCTGCGCCAGTGAGGCGCGCGCCGTCTTAGAAAGCTCGCCCTTCTTCGCCATATCCGTCTCGTCCCCTGTCTTGCCTAGCTGGCTTCTAATCTCGCCTGTCTCGTCGCCCCTGCGCAGGCGATCACATGATCGCCTGCGCGGAATCGGCGCGCCCGGTCATGCGGTGATCGGCGCTGGCGCGTAGAGTGCACCTCAGTATACCATATCGCGCCAGCCGCTTGATGCGCCGCATCGAGCGCCTACTGGCCCATAAGACCCGCCTGCGTGGGTCCGCATGCAGCCATCTATTTCCCGGTTGGCTCGTCGTCGTCATCATCATCATCGCCTTCGACGAAGAGCGCCCCTTGCAGCGCGTCATCGTCGTCGTCGCCAAAGATGGTCGCCGCCGCTACCACGCGATCACCCGCGTCGAGTCGCATCAGCCGCACGCCTTGTGTTGGACGCGAGGTCTGCGCCACTGTGCGCCAGTCGGTGCGGATGACCACACCTTCAGCGGAGATAATCATGAGGTCGAGATCATCCTCCGTCAGAATGCGGGCTACCGCCAGCGAACCTGTCTTGTCGGTGAGCCGCGCGGTGATGACGCCGCCGCCGCCACGCCCATGCACCGGGTACTCGTTCAGCGGCGTGCGCTTGCCATAGCCGTTGAATGTGACCACGAGCAGTTCTGGGTTGGCGTTCTCTGGCGCCGCGCAGAGCGCCACGACCTGGTCGTGGTTCTCCACGCGGATGCCGCGCACACCGCCGCTGGTGCGTGAGGCCGCGCGCAGCTCCTGCACCTCGAAGCGAATCGCCTGCCCGCGCTCCGTCACCAGCAGCACTGTGTCATTCGCGCTGACCAGTCGTGCGCCGATCAACTCGTCGCCTGGCTCCAGGTCCATCGCGATCAGCCCCAGGCTGCGCACGACGGCGAACTCGTCGAGGCTCGTCTTCTTGACCTCGCCACGCTTGGTCGCCATCACCATGTAGTCGCGCGCGATAAACTTCGGCACGCAGACCACTCCGGTGACCGCCTCATCCTGATCAATGCCGATCAGGTTGCGGATGTGCTCGCCCTTGGCGGCGCGTCCGACATCTGGCAGGCCCCACGTCTTCAACTGGAAGACGCGGCCACGGTTTGTGAAAAAGAGCAGTGAATCGTGGTTGTGGGCGCAGAGCAGGTGACGCACCGTGTCATCTTCGCGCGTCGCCATCCCGCGCGAGCCGCGCCCGCCGCGTCGCTGCGCGCGATACTCCTTCGTCACGATGCGCTTGATGTAGCCGTTCTGCGTCAGTGTCACCACCACCTCATCATTGGGGATGAGGTCTTCTTCGGTGAAGTCTGCCGCCTCGGTGTCGGCGATCTCGGTGCGGCGCGGGTCGCCATACTTCTCGCGCAGTTCGGCGAGGTCCTGTTTGATGAGCGCGCGCACCTCGGCGATGCTGTTGAGGACACGCTGCAACTCGGCGATGGCTCGCTTGATCTCAGCCAGTTCATCCTGAACCTTCTTGCGTTCAAGCGCGGCCAGGCGACCAAGCTGCATATCCAGAATCGCCTTCGTCTGCTCTTCACTCAGCTTGAAGCGTGTGCGCAGATTGTTCGCAGCGGTCTCGCGATTCTGCGACCGACGAATCGTCTCGATCACCGCGTCCAGGTTCTCCAGCGCGGTCGTCAGACCTTCGAGGATGTGCCGCCGCGCCTCGGCCTTCGCCAGATCGAAGCGCGTGCGCCGCAGGATCACCTGCTCACGATAGGCGATATAGTGCTGCAAGATCGCCTTGAGGGTGAGCGTGCGCGGCTGATTGTCTACCAACGCCAGCACGTTCGCGCCGAAGGTTGTCTGCATCGAGGTGTACTTGAAGAGCTGGTTCAGCACGCTGACGTTGCGCGCGTCGCGTCGCAGATCGATCACCACGCGGATGCCCTGCCGGTCAGACTCATCACGCACATCGGTGATGCCGTCTACCTTTTTGTCGCGCGCCAGCTCGCTGATCTTCTTGACCAGATCGGCCTTGTTGACCTGATAGGGCAACTCGGTGACGATGATGCTCACCTTGCCGCGCTCGGTCTCCTCGGTGTGCGCCTTCGCGCGCACGATGATGCGCCCGCGCCCGGTGGTGTAGGCCTGGCGAATGCCCTCGCGCCCCTGGATGATGCCGCCCGTGGGGAAGTCTGGCCCGCGAATGATGTGGGTCAGGTCTTCCGTCGCCGCGTCGGGGTGGTCAATCAGCCAGGTGATGCCGTCGCACAGCTCGCGCAGGTTGTGCGGCGGAATGTTCGTCGCCATGCCCACGGCGATGCCAGCCGCGCCATTCAGCAGCAGGTTGGGCAGCCGCGCGGGCAGCACCACTGGCTCCTGGCTGTGGCCGTCATAGTTGGGGATGAAATCGACGGTATCCTTGTCAATATCGGCCAGCAATTCCGCTGCGATAGCCGACATCTTCGCCTCAGTGTATCGCATTGCTGCCGGTGGATCGTCATCGACCGATCCAAAGTTGCCCTGGCCGATCGCCAGAGGGTAGCGCATGTTCCACGGCTGCGTCAGGCGCACCAGCGTGTCATAGACCGCCGCGTCGCCGTGCGGGTGATACTCTTTCAGCACCTCGCCGACGATGCCCGCGCACTTGCGTGGGGAGCGATTGGACTGTAACCCCATCTGCTCCATCGCATAGAGCACGCGCCGATGCACCGGCTTGAGGCCATCGCGCACATCAGGCAGCGCCCGACTCACGATGACACTCATCGAATAATCCAGGTAGGCGCCCGTCATCTGTTCGACGATGCTTACTGGCTTGATAATCCCCAGCTCCATGCGGGTGAGTTCCTCCTCTGGCGCGAGCGTCGCCCACGACCGACGCGCAGCGTGCTCTCTGGTCGAGCGAGACGACGGAAACGAAGCGTTTCGCCTGCTCGCTACAGGGCTTTCGGGCGCCGATGGGTGTGCTGATAGAATCGCTCATATGCGCCGTGTCACTATCCGGTTAAGTATACCACAGAATATGGCTCAACCCGCATACCATCTGGGACGAACGCCCTATCGTCGGTCATCGCTCCGCCCACTTCACCCTTCCTCACGCAGCGCGAAAAACCGGCGATCACGCCGCCGAACGGAGCGGAGCACAGCGCGCATCAGCCAGATCGCGCAGAGGCGAGGGAGGCGCGCTGCGTGTCATGGCACGTCGTTTGCTCACAGGCGACCAGGCGCGAGTACGAGGCAAGGAGAGAACCTCGCGCTAGAAGGAGTGGGAGCAATGGTACTGAGCCAAAATCAGTGCTTTCTGATTGTGTTGGTGATCGCCGCTGTACGCGGCTATATGCGCGGCTGGCATCGCGAGGTTATCACCTGCGCGATCACCCTGGGAAGCGTGCTGTTTCTCACGATTGGCGGTGGCGATGCGCTGGCGGAACTGATAGGAAGCATCCCCAATCTGTTCCAGGGGATAAGCCCCCGGCTGAACTTCACCTCGGCCACGCCAAACCCGCTGGTCGATCTCCTCGTGCTGGCAGGCTTCGCGGTGCTGGCCCACTTTGCCGGCTCCTTCTACGGCACAGCGCCCAAGAACGCGCAACATCGGCTGGCGGGCATGCTGGCTGGCGTCGTAACAGGCCTGGCGCTGATCTATTACATCACACGCCAAATCCTGCCCGCGACCACGGTTGATTTCACCAGCCCATCCTCGGCGCTGACGACCACCTGGATCATCGGCGTCTTTGGGCTGGGAATGATGTTGCTGCTGCTGCTCGCGTTGGTGCGCAGGTAGGCGTAGATTGATCGCCGCCGAGCGAGCCGAGTGATAGAGGGAGGGCGCCCGATGGTAGCTGGAGCAGAGCCGAGAACGCCGCAGGTCGAGTCGCGCGACCTGCCATTGCAGATACGGCTCGACCTGAAAGAGGATGAGGATGTCGTCTTCGCGCTGCGCCAAAGCCTCCTGACGCCACTCGCAATGCTCTGGCCTGTCGCTGGTGGCCTCATGGGCTGGTCGATCCTCAACACGATGACCATGGCGGTGGCAGGCATGCCTGAGCCGACTCTCATCCAATTCGGCATTCTTACGCTGACGACCGTGCTGGCGCTGCGTTGGCTCGTGCGCGATGGCCTGGGCTGGTTTGTCTGCTGGTATGTGCTGACCAACCAGCGGCTCGTCGTCTCACAGGGGGTGCTGCGCCGCACCCGGCAAGAAGCCTCGGTCGCGCGCATCCAGACGACGCGCATGGAGCGCTCCAACCCGGCGGCCAACGCCCTCGGCATTGGTGACGTGCAGGTGCTGACGGCCAGCTCAACCGGCGCTATCTGGCTCAGAGGCGTTGCTCGCCCGGATGATGTCGCCTATACCATCACGCTCGTGCAGCAGGGCAAGCTTGGCAAGCGTGACGACGATGCGCCAGACGCCGCGCGCTCGCCGCTGGACTCACCCGCCGTGCGCGCAGCGCTCGACCAGGTACTCGAACAGGGCGACGACGGCGACGATGACGAAGCCAATCAGAGTCACTTGCTCAATGGCGGCCTGATTCGTCGCCAGATCGATCTGGCGCTGCTGCCAGGGGAACAGGTGCTCGATAGACTCTATCGCCATTGGTTCGTACTGCTGTTGCGACTGCTGCCGCCATTGGGGATTGGCGTGGTCATCGTGCTGCTGCTGGCGGCGCTGCGGACCTATGCGGGCGCCTCCTTTACCGCATCGTGGACACTGACCGCTATCGTGGCGTTGGCCACGCTCGTCTGGGATCTGCTCATCGTCTCGAACTACATTGACGATGTGTTCATCCTGACGAACCAGCGCATCATCGATATTGATCGCTCATACTTCATCTTCGCCGAGTCACGCCGCGAAACGCTGTATCGTAGCGTGCAGGATGTCTCGATCAACCTGCCAATGCTGGGTCGCTTTCTCAGCTATGGGCATCTCAACGTCGAGACCGCTGGCCGCGCGCCAAACATCGAGATGCAGAACATGGCGCACCCGCGCAGGACACAGGAGCGCATCTTCGCGCTCATCAATGCGGATAAGGATCACCGCGCCGAGGCTGACCACAAGAGCCAGCGCAAAAACATGCGCGCCTCCGTCGGAGCCGTGCTGACCGCCCTGATGCTCTCCACACCAGACGTGCGCGCACTACCAGTGGCGGCGGCTGTCACGCGCTTGCGCGCCGCCGGGCTGACGGTGATGATCGCGGGCGAGCGCGCCAGCCGAGAGGCGCCGGGCGCGGTGGTGGCGCAGGCGCCCAGCCCCGGCGCGACGATCTTGCGTGGGGGCGAGGTTGCGCTGACACTCAGTCGCCGTCCCACCAGCGCGCGGCCCTGACGGTCGCCCTGACGCGCTCGCTGGCGTTTGACGCTATTGTCAGCGTCGGCGCTCCCAGGCGCCTTGCCGCGGCGCCCTCTGTGGCGATACGATGGAGGTGCGGCAGGCCGGCGCATGTGCGCCATGTGGCGCCATGTGGCGCTACAGCCGCGCATGCTACGCGATAGGGATGCGATAGGAGGGGGCGCGTGCGGGTCGTCTCACTGGGCAGCGGCAGCAGCGGCAACGCGCTGGTCGCGCAGGCGGGGCCGACGGCTGTGCTGCTGGATGCGGGCTTCCCCGTCCGCACGCTGCTGGGTCGGCTGCGACAGGCTGGCCTCGCGCCAGAGCAGATCACCGCCATTCTGCTCACTCACGAGCACCACGATCATGCGTGTGGCGCCGTCGCCTTCGCCCGCCGCTATGGCGTCCCGCTGATCTCCGATCCGCGCACGCTGGCGGCGACACTCGCGCAGCCCGCGCGCGGCCAGGCCGAGCCAGGCGACCCCGCCAGCGTTGCCAGCGTTGGTAGCGTCGAGCGCGTCGAGCTACCCATCGGGCGCGCGGTGAATGTCGGCGCCTTGCGTGTGCGCAGCTTCCCCGTCTCGCATGATGCGGTCGCGCCGTGTGGCTTTGTCGTCTCCTCTGGAGCGTGGCGTCTCTGCTTCATCACAGACACTGGCATGGTCAACGAGCCGATCATCGAGGCGCTGGCGGAGTCGAGCCTGCTGGTGATCGAGTCGAACCACGACCGGGCGCGCCTGCTGAATGGCCCCTATCCCTGGCATCTGAAGCAGCGCATCCTTAGCCCGACGGGGCATCTCTCGAATGAGCAGACCAGCGAGGCGCTGCTGCGCGTGCTCGACGACGCGCCGCGCTGGGTCTGGCTCGGCCACCTCAGCCGCACCAACAACACCCCGGACATCGCCCGCGCCCACCTGCGCGAACGTCTGCGCCAGGTGGGTCTGCGCCACATCGTCCCGCAGGTGTCGCCGCCCGGCGTCGGCGGCGTCTGGGATAGCAGCGCGCTCTGGGGAGCAGCCGTCGCGCTCGCGCCCGATAGCCGCGAGGCGCCGCCCAGCATAGACGCCGAGCCGCTGATCTCCGCCAGGACGGCGCGCCCTCACGGCTTCTAGAGCAAGCGAATGCGCGCCGCAAACACAAAGAGACGGCGAGCCGCGCAGGCGTGGCTCACACCGTCTCTGATTGCGCCGCCCAGAGCGTGCGCACTGCGCGCTACACGGGCCAGCAGACCCTAGCTGGTATGGTCGTAGATGAATTCTACCGCCTGGCCGACCGTCTTGATCTGCTCGGCGTCCTCATCGTTGATCTGGACGTGGAACTTCTCTTCCAGCGACATGATCATTTCGACCAGGTCCAGTGAGTCAGCGTTCAGATCTTCAGTGAAGGAAGCATCATCCTTCACTTCGCTCTCTTCAACGCCCAGTTGCTCAGCGATGATTGGGCGAAGCTGTGTCAGGATTTCCTCTTTCGAGACGGACGACATTACGGAACCTCCCCTTCGGCCGGTGTTTCAGGCACGGTAGGCGTCTGTGTAGATTGCTGATAAATGGCGCCAAGCACGCCGTTCACAAAACGGCTGGAGGTGTCGCTGCCGAAGGTTTTGGCTAGCTCAACAGCCTCGTTAATGGCGGCCTTCGCTGGGACTGAATTATTGTACAGAATCTCGTAGATTGCAAGCCTCAAGATGTTCTTGTCTATCCGCGCCATCTGCGAGAGCGGCCAATCTGACGCCGCAGACGCGATCTGCGCGTCAATCACCTCGAGGCGCGCCAGGGTTCCGCGCACCAATTCCTCGGCGAAAATCAACGCCTCTGCGCTCAGGCGCTGACCCGCCGCATTGCGTCGCAGTGTCTCTTCGGGATCGTGGCCGGCTGTGTCCACCTCGTAGAGCGTCTGCATCGCCGCCGTGCGCGCCTGCCTGCGGTCGCCGTGCGTCTTCACCCTGGTCATACCACATCCTGTATGTAGATGTTGATCTCGCTGACCTGTATGCCCAGCAGCCCCTCGACCGCCGCCGCAACCGCCGCTTGCGCATCGGCGCCGACCTGCGCCAGATTCGCCTCGCGCTGGGCGAGCAGATAGAGGTCAATCGCCACCTGATGGTCGCGCGCCACCAGGCCAATTCCCTGCCAGGGAATCGGCCGGCCCAGCGTCACCGGGCGCGGCGCGCGCGCAATGGCCGCCACGCCAGGAGTCTCCAGCGCGGCCTGCTCGATCATCGTGCGTATCGCCCGATGCGCGATGCGCACCGATCCCAGATAGAAGCCCTCGGCGTCTGGCTCGCCCTGCAAGCGGCCATTGCGTGAAGCGTTCATCCGCACTCTCTCTCGCCCAGGTGTTGGCCGACGACTGACGCTGGCTAGCTCGCTGCCAGCAGCGCGCGCAACTGTGGCGCGACGCTGGCCACGTCATCCGCTGTCGCCACCGAGAGCGTCGTGGCGCCTTTGGCGATACGCTTGATGAGGCCAGAGAGCGCCTGACCTGCCCCGATCTCAACGAAGGTGGTCACGCCTTGCTCCGCCAGCCAGGTTACGGAGCGGGTCCACTGCACCGGCGAGACGATCTGGCGCGCCAACTCGTCGCGTAACGCCGCCTCAGCGGTTATCGGCGTCGCGCTGATGTTCGAGACAATCGGGATCGCGGCGTCGCGCAGCGCCGTCGCCGCGACCGCCTGCGCCAGCCCAGCCGCCGCCGGAGCCATCACAGGCGAGTGGAAGGCGCCGCTGACCGCCAATGGCACGACACGCTTCGCGCCACGCGCTCTGGCCAGCTCCATCGCGGTTTCGAGCGCATGTTGTGCGCCAGAGATGACGATCTGGCCCGGCGCGTTGTCATTTGCGATGACGACATACCCGGCGCCTGGATGCGCCGTCTCTGGCTGCGTGGCGGCGAGTTCCTGTCGCGTCTGGCGGGTCGCCTCGGCGCAGACCTCGCTCAGCGTGGCGGCGTCCATCCCCAGCACAGCCGCCATCCCGCTGGGGAGAGCGAGGCCCTGCTCATGCATCAGTCGCCCGCGCTCGCGCGCCAGGGTGATCGTGCTGGCGATGTCGAGCGCGCCCGAAGCGGCCAGCGCGGCATATTCGCCGACGCTATGCCCCGCCAGAAAGGCAGGCGCAAGCGGCTCACGCAGGGGCGGATCGCCCATGCCTGCCGTCGTGGCGCCGCCTGCCGCCTCCTGGAGCGCGGCGAGCAGCGCCAGGCTTGTCGCCACCAGCGCGGGCTGGGTGTTGATCGTCTCGCGCAAGGCGTCTTCTGGCCCCTCGAAACACAGTCGCGAGAGGTCGAGGCCAAGCGCGGCATTGGCGGCGTCATAGACAGCGCGAGCAGCCGACGATGTGCGGAAGATATCCGCGCCCATGCCAACCGCCTGGCTCCCCTGGCCTGGAAATACGAACGCGACTGGCTGCGTCACACATCCCTCCGTGGCGCCACAACGCCCGACAGGGGCCGATGCGACCCGCGAGCGGGCTGCGCCTGTGCGCCGCTGAGACGCATCCGCCCTCTATGCGCCCTATTCGGCGGCGGTCTTCGCCTTTAGCACCTGGCGTCCGCGATAGGTACCACAGTTTGGGCAGGCATGATGCGACAGTCGAGGCTGGCGGCACTGCGTGCAGATGGTAAGCTGGGGCAGCTTGACCTTGTGGTGCGCGCGGCGGTGGCCCTGACGCGCGTTCGTGTGACGTTTCTTCGGTAACGCGCCCACGGTAGACTCCTCAGAAGTAGAAAAGAAAGCGCCCGGCGCACGCTGGGCGCTGATGGACTGCGCGGCAGCCTCCGCGTCTCCATCAGCGCTGAAGGGCGGTAGGGCTTGTGGGCGCGCATCATCCCGCGCAGCGCCCACGCCCGCCCATTGTATCACAGCGTGCGCCGCCCGCACAGTCCCCAATCTGGTTGGCGGAGGGCTGGCGAATTGGGGTCGCAGCGCGTGCCGCTAGCGCGGGAACATCGGCAGGTGGCGCGCTCTCCGCCGACATGAAGCGTTGCGGCTCCTCGGACTTTTCCGGTGTAAATTGGCCTGACTGGTAGACCACGAACTTCCTAGTATTACAGTTGCAGGTAGCGGTCTGGTAAGACGCCCATGACCTGACCCCGAAAGGAGGCAGGTCATGGCAGACAGCATAACACCGACGCTGGCGCAGCAGTGGGGCGCCAGCCTGGAGGAGGTGACGCAACGCCTTGGGCCACGCTTTGCCCGGTCAGAGCCACGCCAGCGGATGCGGCGGTATCTGGAATCTGGAAGGCTTACTGCGTCCCGTCGAGCGCAAGAATGGCTGGCAGGTGGCGGAGGCAGCCGGTGAAACGACGCCGTATGGCATGCAGCGCCTGCTCGCGGGCGCCCACTGGGATGCGGACGCCGTGCGCGATGACCTGTCCGCCTATGTGCGGGAGCACCTGGGGGATCCGCAGGCGATTCTGGTGGTGGACGAGACGGGCTTTCTCAAGCAAGGCGTCAAATCGGTCGGCGTGAAGCGGCAATACAGCGGAACGGCGGGGCGCATCGAGAATTGCCAGATTGGCGTCTTTCTGACCTACGCCGCGCCTAACGGACACGTGCTGCTCGACCGCGAGTTGTATCTGCCGCGTGAGTGGGCCGACGACCTCGCCCGCCGCCAGGAGGCGGGCGTGCCTGAGAATGTGACGTTTGCCACCAAGCCCGAACTGGCGCGGCGCATGCTCGAACGCGCGCGGACAGCAGGCATCTCGGCGGCTTGGGTCACCGGCGACAGTATCTACGGCGGTGACCGCCGCTTACGGGTGTGGTTGGAACAGCAGGAACAGCCCTTTGTGCTGGCGGTGGCCCGCAATGAACCGCTGTGGGCAGTGGTGGAAGAGCAGTGGGGGCAGTATCGCGCCGATGTCGTGGCGGCGCACGCGCCCGCCGAGCAGTGGCGGCGCCTCTCGGCGGGCCTCGGCGCCAAAGGGCCACGGCGGTACGACTGGGCGGTGGTTCCGCTGGCGCGGTTACAACTCAGCGCTGAGGAACGCCGCTGGGCGCATGCCCTGCTCATCCGCCGCAGCCTGAGCGATCCGACGGATCTGGCGTACTATGTCGTCTTCGCCCCGGTGGGAACGGCGCTCCAGACGCTGGTGACGGTTTCTGGGCAACGCTGGCGGATCGAGCAGAGCTTCAAGCTCGCCAAAGGGGAGGTGGGTCTCGACCAGTATGCGGTCCGGCGCTGGGACGGGTGGTATCGCCACATGACGCTGGCCATGTTTGCGCTCGCCTATCTCGCTGTCCTCCGTGCGCGCCACGGCGGCGAAAAAGGGGGGCCACCGCCCAGCCTGACCTGACGGCGCTCCTCTTGCCGCTGACGGTTCCAGAAATTCGCCATATCCTGTGGGCGCTGAGCCAAGCGCCCTCGGCGGCGGCACGCAGCGCCGTCATCCACTGGTCTGACTGGCGACGACGTCACCAAGCCAAGGCCAGGCGCTGTCATTACCAACGCCGCCTCGCCGTTTTGTAAGCTAGCTGCAACTGTAATACTAGAGCAAACAGGTTATCGCGCAGAACGAGCGGCGAATGCGGACCCTCTCTCAGGAGAAATATACTGGAGCGTGTATGCCTACCAGGAGGCGCTACATGACGATCAAGCCACTCTTGATCGGTCGTGCCGGGAGGCAGAGCAGATCGTTCATGCGTCTGGCGGCGTCTACGATGGCTATGAGCGCACCCCCTTTCCCAGGAGCGTGTAGAGTTTGCACCATAGGCGTGCCACGTGAGAGGCGAGTTGCCGTGACCGCAGTACGGTTACACGGATCGTGGTGAGCGAGCGTCGCTCTCACCCTCAGCGGAGCATACACCTCGACGCAGCTACCAGCATCAGGATACGCAGCAGCCCACCGATCCGTGGGCCAAGGCGGGGGTGATGCTGCGCGGCAGCACGGATGCTGGCGCGCCGTTCTACGCCGTGCTCGTGACGCCGGGCAACGGCGTGAGTGTCGAGGAGCGCGCCAGCCAGGGCGGCGCCGTCGGCATCCAGGCCGAGGCGGGCGGGCTGAGCGGCGCGCGCTACGTGCAGATGACGCGGACGGGGACCAGCTTCAGCGCCGCGACCTCGACGCGATGGCGTGACCTGGACGCCAGTCGCGGGGGCGAGCGTGACGCTCAGCGCGCTGAGTGGCCCGCTGCTCGGCGGGATCGCCGTGAGCGCGCACAACCCCGCCGCGCTCTCCGCCGTGCGGGTGGAGCACGTCACGACCAGCAGTGGCGGTGGCCTGAGCGCGCCCAGCGGCGTCACGACCGCGACGACCAGCGCCAGCGACAACGACGCGGGGGAGCTGACCAGCCAGACGTATCCCGATGGGGATACGCTCTCTATGACCTATGACAGCGCAAGTGGCTGGATGAGCAATGAGAGTATGCTGCCTTTTGCCCACGGGCCGATCGCCGCCGCCACGTATCTGTTGGCAAACGAGAGCTACAGCGGCGCGGCCGGAGCGCTGGGGCGGCTGACCAGCGCGACGCTGGACTTCTACGGTGGAGCGTCAGGCGGGGGGCTAGCTACACCGCCAGCTACGACGCGCTAGGGCGGCTCGCCAGCGCGAATTACACCTTGATTTCAGGCCGGGCGCCGGGGGCGGTCCCCCAGCCTGCTCTACCAGGTGCAGCCGACCTACGACGCGCTCTCCAACGTCATCGAGACGACGACCACCCTGCCGCAGGGGACCGACACGCAGGTCTTCTGCTACGACGACCTCTCGCGGCTGGTCTGGGCAGGGTCGAGTGGCACGCCTTCGTGTAGCGGCGCGCCGACGCCCAGCGACACGGGCAGCCTGGCAGGCACCGGGCGCGCAGTACAGCGCCAGCTACAGCTATGACAGGATGAACCGGCTGACGAGCAGCCCGCTGGGCAGCTACAGCTACGGCGATACCGCGCACGCCGACGCCGCCACCGCCGTTGGCGCGGCGTGGAGCGCCAGCTACGATGCGGCGGGGAACGCGACCTGCCGCGCCGCCACCAGCGCGCAGACCTGTGCTGGCACCTCGCCCACGGGCGCGACGCTCAGCTACGACAACGCCGGGCAGCTGGCGGCGTGGCAGAACACGCCCACCGCGCCGACCAGCAGCGCGCAGTATCTCTACGATGGCGAGGGCAACCGCGTGCAGCAGGTGGCGACCATCAACGGCGTGACGACCACCACCAGCTACGTGGGCAGCCTGGAGGAGGTCACCACCAGCGGCAGCACGACCACGACCACCGCGTATTACGGCGGCCTCGCGCTGAGCGTCAACGGCGCGCTCTGCTACACGCTCTCAGATGGGCTGGGCAGCGTCACCGAGAGCGTCAACACCAGCAGCGGAGCGTCACCGCGACGCAGCTCTACGGCCCCTACGGCAGTGTGCGCTACAGCAGTGGCACGCTGCCCACAGACCAGGGCTTCACCGGGCAACGCAACGACGCGGCCACCAGCGGGCTGGACGACTACAATGCGCGCTACTACGACCCGGTGACGGGGCAGTTCACCAGCGCCGATACCACGTTGGCCGGTGGGCCGAATCGCTACGGGTATGTGGATGACGATCCGGAAGCGCGAACGGATCCAACAGGGCATGCCTACACCTTGCCCAAGGGCGGCGCATCCACTATTTGTACGTCAGCCGAGGCATGTATCCCGCAAGTGCCTGGGATACCGAATGGCCCCACAGCAAGCGGAACTGGAGCAGCCATATCTACGCCGTCGTCGGCACAGAATC
>CAVPBB010000004.1:0-1120326 GCA_963701795.1 uncultured Chloroflexia bacterium
ATGGGGTAGAGATACCACGCGAGCGGCGCATTGACACAGGGATCGAGCGCGCGGTTGAGCGAGAACGCGAAGGTCTGCGCGGTGATTGGCTCACCATCGCTGAACCGCATGCCTGAGCGCAGGTGAAAGGTCAGGGTCAGCCCGTTGTCGCTGATGTCCATACTCTCAGTGGCCCACAGGCGCACGTTGAGCTGCGAGTCGAGCGCGACGAGCGACGGGTAGATGAGCGTTGCGAGCGTCGTCGAGGCCGGGTCGTCCGCCAGGGCGGGGTCGTAGCTGGCCACGTCAGCGGCGCCGGCGCTGTTGGTCGCGCTGGTGAAGAGCGCGTCGTGCAGAATTTGCTGCGCATCCGCTGCGGGCTGCGGCTGCGGCTGGTGGCTGGTCGAGCCGCACGAAGCCGCTGTCAGCGCGACGAGCGTGAACAGCAGCAGCACACTGGCGAATGGGCCAGTCCGCCGCTGGCTGCGTCTGTCACGCTGGCCATGCCGGTCGCCGCGCGCATCGGAGATAGGCATTCTCAGTTGATGGGGGGCTGCGAAGCCTGCGACGGCTGCCCCGGCGACACGAACTCACCTGCGGCGGTGTCTGGCGACGCCGTGCGCGGAATCACCGTATACAGTTCGGTGTTGTAGCCGATGGGATCGCGCAGGCTGGCGCTCAACTGCGCGCCGATCAACCGCACACTGTACAGGTCAGGCTGCATCAGCGTTGACAGGGTCGTCGGGGTCATCTGGCTGGCGAACTGCACCAACTGAGCCTCACCGAGGCCGTCGCGCTGGTCGCCGACGATCCAGAAGATGACACCATCGCGCTCGAAGATCAGCATGCTGCGCGTGCCCGTCTGCCAGGACATGCGCTGGCCCTGCCCCCCGACCCACATGCCATCCACATAGACGGCGGGCAGGCCATTGACGCTGGTGACGCTGGTAGAGCCGACCTCGACGCTCTGCAAGACCGCTCGCAGCGATGTGGAGATCTGGAACTCGCGGATGTCGAGGATGCCAGAGCCGCTCTGCTGCTCGGTGCGCTCACTCAGCACATACTGCGCATCGACGATTGGGCCGTTCGAGTACTGTGTCTGCGGCAGGCTGCGCATGCCCTGGTAGATGTAGTCGCCGCTCGTCGTCCCCAGCCAGAACGTCGGCATCACCGCCGACTGCGAGGATGACGACGCGACATGCTTCTCTGGCGCCACGGCGGTCGGGAAGCGCTCCACCTGTTGTGCGCCAGTGTCACCGAAGAGCAGACGCAGCCCCTGCGCGAATGAGGGGGTGGCCAGGAACATGCTGCTCACCATGCAGAAGATCAGCAGCGCGACCATCGCCACGACGGGCCGACTCGCGCGCTTGATGGTGTGGGTGACGTGGGCCACCGAGAGATCACTGGCCCAGGCGCTGGGCGCCCACTGGCGAGTGAAGAGGGGTTTGCGCGGCAGGCCCAACGAGCGCTTGACCCGATAGGTCAGGCGGCGTATATCGCCACGACCGAGGGGCGCATGCGCCTCGTCGTCGAGCAAGGTCTGAATATAGAGAGGAGGCAGTTCCTCATCTTCGATGGGGAAAAATGCGCGCAACTCGGCGGCGAATTGCTCATCCTCCGGCAGGAAATCGTCAGGCCAGGGCCGTTCATCAGCGCCCGACGCATCATGGCGTTCGGGGCTGTTTGAGCGCTCGAACCCGCTCATAGGTTTGCTCCTCAAGGGCGTCGCGTAGCGTCTTGCGCGCTCGCCAGAGTCGTGTATCTATGGCATGGCGAGAGAGGCCCGTTTTCGCGGAGATCTCCTCAGTGCTCGCCAGGCGGAAGTACCGCATGTAGACGAGATAGCGGTCCAGATCCGGTAACGCTTCTAACGCGGCGCGGAGCTCTTCGCGACGCTCACGCTGCTCAAGGATGCCTTCCATGTTGTGGTCTGTCAGTTGGGCGACGTGACGCTCGCCGGTGCGGGTGTCTCCGTTGCGATTGACGGTCGTTTCGCCATCGAGCGAAGTGACCGTCGCCTGACGTCGCTGGAGCTGGCGGCGACGGTCGAGCGCAATGTACTTGGCGCGCATCGTCAACCAGGTATGCAGCGAACCACGCGCTGGGGTGAACGACTCAATCTCTTGCCACGCTGTGACAAACAGATCACTGGCGCACTCCTCGGCGTCCTGGGCTGTCCCCACTCCATTCAGCAGTAAGCGAATAAAGTAGGTAATCTCGCGCGCGTAACGCTGAATCAGCGCCTCAAGCGCCTGCGAATCGCGCGCGACTAGCCCCGCGTAGAGAGCGTCCTCAGGCCATTCGTCTTGCACCATGTCACTCCTGAATACGCCTGTCTCGACTGGCTGCGTCGCCAGACGAGCGTGCTATCGCTCATTCAGATAGCCGACGACGTCAGTGTCGTCTTCTCTGGTTGGCATGACTGGTGGGGCTGAAAGCCTGTAGACCATCTCACGCGATACTACGCCACGATGGCGCCCATTCTCTCTCGCTCTAGCCTGAGAGGTCCCTGAGAGGGGACCAGTCACTCCGGTGTGACCGGCAAAGGTCGTGAGAGAAGTCCATCCATCGTTGATGACGCAGCACGCGACGCGCCCGGAGGCGCCACTCGATCTACGCGCTTGCCCGCTATTCGCGCCAGCATGATTCGCCCAGCAGGATTCACCATGACCCATCACGCTGACGCAGAGGATATGCCGTATTGTGCAGGGAAGCCGCGCAGACTGTCAAGCCCTCGCCGGCATTCATCTCCAGGCTGGGCAGTTATCGCCATGAGGAACGCGGCCCGGTAGTACGCGTACTATCGGGCCGCGAGGGCCGCCCACGCCGCCTGGGTGGTATGGTGGCGAGCGCCGGGCGCAGCCGGGTTTGGCGGCGGCGTTCGACGACACTTCACCAGCCCTTGCAGGCATGCGTCTCCAGACATATCCGCAAGCGTGTCTGCGCCTGGCGCTCCAGCGCGCTAGTCACCCCGCTTGCCGCGTCTGCGTTCAGGAGCGCGCAGCGGCGGTATCGAGCGGGTGAAGGCCGGCCTCGATGGCGGCGCGCTGTGGCTCCAGGAAGGGTGGCAGCGACAGCCGCTCGCCCAGATGCTGCTCGTCCTCGTCTGCCAGGAAGCCCGGCCCATCGGTGGCCAGCTCGAAGAGCACGCCATTTGGCTCGCGGAAGTAGATCGAGCGGAAGTAGTAGCGCTCGACGAGGCCAGAGGTGCGCATCCCCGACGCTTCGAGCCGGTCGAGCCATTCGAGGTGCTGCTCTGGCGTGGGAACACGGAAGGCGACATGGTGTACGCCGCCGCGACCGAGCCGCTCTGGCGGCAGATCGCTGCGCTCATCCACATGCACCTCGGCGCCGGGGCCACCAACGCCCGTCCCAAAGACGATGATGTCGCGCTGTGGGCCAGCGCCAGCCGCATCGCCCACCGCATAGCTGCCCTGCTGCGTAAAGCCCATCACCTCGGTCAGCACACGCGCGGTTGGCTCGATGGCGCGCACGGTCAGCGTCACCGCGCCCAGCCCGCGAATGCCCATCGGCGTCGGCGTGCTGCTCCTGGCCCACGGCGCGCCACCAGGCAGCGGCGCGTTGGTGTCATCCACCAGGGCGAGGCGCTGGCCCTCTGGGTCGCGGAAGGCGAGGACGCTGCGGCCAGCCTCGCTCGCGATGGCGTCGTGCTCCACGCCCAGCGTCGCGAAGCGCTCCGCCCACCACGCGAGAGCGTCCTGGCCGGTGACACGCAACGCGATGCGCGAGATGCTGCTGACGCCAGGGCGCAGCGGCGCCGCATGCGGGATGTCGAAGAAGGTCACTTCTGTGCCGGGAGCGCCGTGTTCGTCGCCGTAGAACAGGTGATACGACGAGGGATCATCCTGATTGACGGTCTTCTTGACCAGCCGCAGCCCAAGGACACGGGTATAGAAATCGAGATTGTTCGCGGCCTGCGCGGTCAGCGCAGACACGTGGTGGAGTCCGGTCAGTCGCATTGTGTTCTGCTCCTCAATAGCCTGTAGCGTTTAGCAGGCGCTTGCTGTGGCGCCGCGCTGGAGTTTGCGCAGCAGCGCCAGCAACTGATGCTGTTCTTCGACCGTGAGCGCGGCGAACTGTTCCGCCTGAAACTGCTCCTGGCCAGGGACGACGCTGTCGCGCAGATGGCGTCCTGTCTTCGTCAGCGCGAGGCGATTTTGCCGCCCATCTGGGCAGCGCTGGATCATCCCGCGCCGCTCCAGTTTGTCGAGCAGTTGGGTGATGTTTCCTTGCGTCACCAGCAGCCGTTGCGCCAATTCCTGCTGGGTGATGCCCTCATGGGCGCCCACCTGCGCCAGCACATCGAACTGCGCCACGCTGAGGTCCCAGCCGCGCAGGCGTCCCTCCGCCAGACGAATGTTGCGCCCGTAGAGGCGTGCGAGCCGCACCCACAGCGCGACCCCCAGCCGCCGCTCAGTCCGCGCCGCTTGCCGCGTCTGCTCCATTGCGTCTCCTCCTTCGCTCAGAGTCGCTGTGTCCAGCGGCGCCTACCGATACTTTAGCACTAAAGTATACTCGGCGTCAAGCTGGCTGGCGGCTGAAGCCGCGCGTGAGACCTGCGGGCCGCCTCGATGCGGGGGTATGACCGCCAGCCGGGGCCGCAGACATAGCCAATTTGTCCGGAAATGTCCGTAATGCGGTGTTGTCCACGGGTTATCCACTGGCTTATCCACGGCGGCGGCGCAAAGTCGTGGATAAAGGGGTGTTCGCCCTGAAAGCGGAGGGCTATACTACCTGAGTGGAGCAAAGTGGGGCAAAATGGGGAGATTGGGATGTTCCTGGGCGAGTATCTCCATACCGTCGATGGCAAGGGCCGGGTCGCCGTGCCGGCGCGCTTCCGCTCGAAGATCGAGCGCGGCGCGGTGCTGACACGCGGCGTTGATCCATGCCTCTCGATCTACCCGATGGAGACCTGGGAGGAGAAGGCGCGCGACCTGAGCGCGGCCATCACCGATCCCCGCCTGCTGCGACTGGTGGAGCGCCGCTTCTTTGGCATGGCCCACGAACTGGAACTCGACGCCCAGGGACGCATTGTCATCCCGGCGAAGTTTCGCCAGTATGCCGGCCTGACTGGCGAAGCAATGGTGATCGGCGCCCGCGACCGCTTCGAGATCTGGAGTGTCACCGGGTGGGAGGCGTACCTCAACGCTACCGACCTCGAAGACCTGAGCGCTTTGCCCCTTCCATTCTAATCCGCTCCGGCGGGTAATGCGCGGAGACGAGGAGACATTCGCACGACAGAGCCAGCGACCAGTATTGATATGGCGCTTTCCGGAGCGTCCATGCCGCGCGAAACGGCACACATCCCGGTGTTGCCGCTGGAGGCGCTCGACGCGCTGCGCCCGCAGCCAGGCGGTGTGTTCATCGATGGCACACTGGGGGGCGCCGGGCATACGGCGCTGCTGCTGGAGCGGATCGCGCCGGGTGGGCATGTGCTGGCGATTGACGCCGACCCAGCGGCGCTGCGCCGGGCAGAGGCGCGACTGGCCGAGGCTCTTGCGCAGGGGCGACTGCTCTTGCGCCACGGCAACTTTCGCCAGCTCGACGAGTTTGCGCGCGCAGCGGGGCTGGCCCCGGTTGATGGCATTCTGCTCGATCTGGGCCTCTCATCCGACCAGCTTGCGGCGCGTGAGCGCGGCTTCAGCTTCGCAGCGGATGGCGCGCTGGATATGCGGTTCGACTCGACATGCGGTGAGACGGCGGCGGATCTGGTGAATACCCGCGACGGCGCCGAGCTTGCCGACATCTTCTGGCGCTACGGCGAGGAGCGTTTCTCGCGTCCCATCGCTCGGCGCATCGTCGAAGCGCGGGGTCGCGCGCCGATCACGCGGGCGGATGAACTGGCGCGTCTGGTGGCAGGCGTCGTCCATGGGCGTCCCGGCGGCGTGCACCCGGCGACGCGCGTGTTTCAGGCGCTGCGCATCGCCGTGAATGACGAACTGGGCAGCCTGGAGGCCGCGCTGCCCGCCGCTGTGGAGACGCTCAAACCCGGCGGTCGGCTGGCGGTCATCAGCTTCCACTCGCTCGAAGATCGCATCGTGAAGCAGTTCTTCCAGCGCGAGCAGCGTGGCTGTATCTGCCCACCAGAGGCGCCGCAATGCGTCTGCGGGCGCGAGCCAACCCTGCGCATCGTGACCCGTCGCCCGCTGGCGCCGGGTGAGGCGGAGGCGCATGCGAATCCGCGCGCCCGCAGCGCCAAGCTGCGGGTAGCTGAGCGCCTGGGCGGGCAAGCGGGTGGCGTGTTCGCAGGAGAACACGCGAGCGGAACGGAGGCGAACGATGGCGAAGCGTAAAGGCGCTACGACTGAGCGCTCTGGTGGCAAGGCCGCCGCGAGCGCACGCGATACGCGCGTCGCGCAGAGCGCGTTCCCTGGCATGGCGACGGGCGCCCCTGTGGGTGAGGCGGCTGCGCAGCCGTCGTCGCGGGTGGTCACGCCACGCGCTCGACGTGGCGCGGCGCCCGATGTGGCGCTGCGAGTCGCGCCCACCAATGGGCCACGCCAGCCCGCGCGCGCGCGCCAGGAGCCAGCCGCCAAAGCAGCCCCACTGCCAGCCCCCGCGACGGAGGCCAGCGCCGCCGTGCCCGCCGCTGCGGCTGCCCCCGCCACGCCGAAGCGTCCGCGCAAGACGAACAGCCGCCGCTTCGGCGATCTGCGCGATGCGCTGGCGGATGGCTGGGAGATCGTTCAGCCGATTTTCGCGCGCCCGCTCTGGTCGGCGGCGGATGACTCACAGACGGCCTTCAACTTTGTGCTGCGCCGCGAGCAGGCTACCCGCCTGCTGACCATTCCGGGCAGCCGCACGGTAGAGCGCTTCATCGCCACGCACAGCTTGCAGGTCGACCACCGCAGCTAATCCACACCCCTCCCCCAGAGCCATGCGCCCTCAGCCTGCGCGCCAATGGCACATTGCGCCTGGCGCAGCGGCGTTTTCACCTACGCGCGTTTGCCGACGACTTTTGACGCTCTGGCTTGTATCCTTGCAGTAGTCGCGCGCCCGCGTGTGGGCTGGGCGCTCACAGCCAGAGGCCATCGCATGGAAGCTGCGGAAGTCATGGAAGTCATGGATGTCGTGGATCGGACCAGGCCGTGTGCCTGCGTGTCCGCATAGGCGCCCCAGCAGTGGTTTTGAAGCCTGTGCGCCGCAGGGACTACGGCGCAAGGTATGTTTGACTCCCGTTGAATCTTGCGGTGGCCGGGTCATTGTAGGGCGCAGTCCCCTCATGGCCACGCGCACGCGCATCTGGAGGATCGACCGATGATAGTAGATGTCAATCTCGCAGAATGCCCTATCCACACCGCGCTCCCGGCGACCGATCTGGAGCGCGCCAGGCGCTTCTATGCGGAGAAGCTGGGGCTGACCCCGGAGACCGAATTGCCTGACTGGCGCGATGGTCTGTTCTACCGCTGTGGTGGGGGAACCAGATTCTTGCTCTTTCCCTCTCCCAATGGCTCCAGCGGAACGCACACGCAGATGACGTGGAATACGCAGCATATCGAGGCCAACGTCGCCGCGCTCAAAGCCCGGGGTGTCGTCTTTGAGGAATACGACACGCCAGAGGTGAAGACCGTCAATAGCGTTGCGACGATCGGAGAGAGCAAGGGAGCCTGGTTCAAGGATAGCGAGGGCAATCTGCTGGCGTTCGGGCAGTTTGATTGAAGTCTCGGCGGTTAAACCCACAGGCGGGTGAACCCGCCGCTAGGGGCCTGCGGCCGCAAAGGCCGCCTGCGCGGCCTGGAGCACGGCGTCCCAGTCTGCGGCGGCGGGCTTCGCGTCGGCCTGCGGACCGACCCCAGGCGCGGCTTTCATTCACAGGCACAGCCTCCTGTCGTCTATGGCGCGCAGGGGGCATTCTTGCGCCCATTGCGTGGCCCATTGCGCGGCTGATCCGCCGAGGCGCGACTTCGGCGCCCGGCATGCGTTCGCTGTCGGGCGTGGGGCGACGGCTGCCCGCACGCTGGCGCGAGGCGCAAGGAGGGGCAGGCAATGCCAACGATGCAAACGCCGATGCTGCGCCTGACCGACTGGCTCAGGCGCAGCGCACGAGCGGCGCAGGCGCGTTTCGCACGGCAGCGGCAGCAGGTGATCGCGCTGGAGTTCGCCGTGGTGGTGGGGCTGATGGCGCTGCTCTATCTGGGCCAGGTGGCGGCGGTGACAGCGACGCATCAGACACTCTTGCAGCAGCAGGCGATCCAGAGTGACCTGCGGCGCCAGGACGCCGACCTGCATGCCCAGCTAGGTCATCTGAAAAGCCCGGCCTATGTCGAGCAGCGCGCCCGTGCGCTGGGGATGGTTCCAGCGAATCCGGCGTCGGTCGTGTGGATCACGATTCACGATGCTGGCCAGTAGCCCGCAGGCGGCGACCGCGCAAGGAGGGGCATGACGATGTGGCCAGAGCGCCAAACGCCGGGCCAGGAACTCGACCGCGAGCCGCCATCCGCATCCATCGCGACGATGGCGCGACGGCAGGCGCTGCTGCTGGGGTTGGCGGTGGCCGTGCTGGTGGGCCTGTTGGGGCGCACCGCGTGGTGGCAGCTCGCGCAGGGGGCGCAGCTCGCGCAGCGGGCCGCGCAGGAGAGCGTGCGCGTGCTGCGTGTTCCGGCGGCGCGCGGCGAGATTCTCGACGCGAACGGCGCGCCACTGGCGGTGAGCGTCACGCGCGATACGGTGGTCGTGGACCCGGCGCTGCTGCGCTCGGCGGGCGCGCTGGTTGCGGCAGAGCAGGCGCTGAGTGGGGCGCTAGGCGTCTCGGCGGCCAGTGTCGCCGCGCAGATCGATGTTCCTGGCAAGTACGTGCGGCTGGTCGGCGCGGACGGCCTGCCGCTGCTGCTGACGGCGCAACAGTCGACGGCGGTGAACGCGGCCATAGCGCGCGCGCATGCGCAGAGCGGCGTGACGCTGGTTCCGCAGGCCACCCGCGTCTATCCCGATGGCACGCTTGCGGCGCAGGCGCTCGGCTTCGTGCGGCTGAGTGATGGCGTGGGCCAGTATGGCGTGGAGCAGATGGAGAATGGCGCGCTCGGCGGCGAGCCTGGCCTGCTCTACACGCGCGTCAACGAGAACGGCCAGCCGCTGGCTCTGCCGCCGCTGCGCCAGACCGCTGCGATCCCCGGCGCAGATGTGACGCTGACGCTCGACGCGAACGTGCAACTCTGGGCCGAGCAGGGATTGGCCAACGCCGTGCAGACCACCAACGCCGATGGTGGCCAGGTGATCGTGCTCGACCCCACGACCGGCGGCGTCATCGCGATGGCGAATTCAACAACATTCGACCCAAACCAGTATTATGACGCGCCTCTGAGCAGCTTCAGCAATCCCGCTGTCAGCGCGACGTATGATCCCGGCTCAGTGATGAAGGCGGTGACGATGGCGGCGGGCATCCAGCAGAAGGTCATCACGCCGCAGACGACATTCTATGATGCTGGCTATACGACGGTGGATGGCGTGACGCTCTACAACTTCAACCGCACCGGTCATGGCTACGAGAATATGACGCAGGTGCTGCACTATTCGGCGAATGTCGGCGCCGTCTTTGTCGTGCGGCGGCTGGGCGCGCAACGCTTCTACCAGGCGCTCGGCGACTTCGGCTTTGGCCAAGTGACGGGGAGTGGGCTGCCAGGCGAGGTCGCGGGCCTGCGGGGCGGCGGCAACGGCGAGAGCGCGGACCTGACGCTGGCGGAGAACGCGTTCGGCGAGAGCATCGGCGTCACACCGCTGCAAATAACGCAGGCCTACGCGGCGCTGGCGAATGGCGGCGTGCTGATGCGCCCGCGCCTCGTCGCCAGTGTCACAGCGGATGGCGGCATGGGCGCGACGACGACCTACGCTCCACAGGTCGTGCGCCGCGTGGTCAGCGCGCAGACGGCGGCGACGGTGACGCAGATGCTCACGCAGTCCGCCTTGCACAGCGATGCGGAGATGGCGCTGTTGCCGGGTTATAGCATCGCCGCGAAGACAGGCACCTCGACGCCCTATCCCAACGATCCCTCGTGGACGTATGCCTCGGTGGTGGGCTACGCGCCTGCGAGCCATCCGCGCTTCGTGCTGCTCGTCAAGCTCGACCACCCGCGCAACGCCATCTTCGGCGGCGACGCGGCAGGTCCACTCTGGCGCGCGCTCGCCCAGCAACTCTTCATGTACTACCGCATCGCGCCCAACCAGTAGCTGGCGGTTGAAACCGCGCCTCAAGGCGACTGCGGTCGCCACCAGACCTGCCTGCGCAGGTCCACGCAACCCAACCGGAGGCCGGGTTCGGACCCACGGAGGTGGGGTTGTGGGCCGGAAGGCCCTTCAGGCGCGGTTTCAACCGCCAGTCGCTATTCTGTGAGCACGGGACGGTTGAGGATGGCCAGGTAGGTCTTCCACGGGCCAACCGCCGCATCGTACTGGTGCGCCATGACCTCGACAATCTGCCCCAGGTGGTTCAGGTCGTGGATGGCCCAGGTGGCCAGAAGATTGCCCAGCGTCACCGTGCCCAGCGACGGATGCGTCCCCGTGAGGGCCAGCTTTTCCGGCGTGATGTCGAGCTTGCTCAGCGTGGCGAGGTTGGCTGCTCGCGCCGCCGCGAAGGCATCGAGCAGATCGCCCAGCGACTTGCCCGCCGACTCGTCGAACATGGCCGTGCGATCAAATGTGGGGAACGGGCGCCCTTCGCCTTGCTCCAGGATGATGCGGGCGCGCGGAATCCAGTCGGTCTGCTCGCCGTGCAGCAGGTGGCCCACCACGTCATACGCGCTCCACGTGTCGTCGCCCTCTGTCGCGCGCGTCCAGGCATCGGGCAGCCCCGCCAGCAGCGCCCGCAGCGTGGCCGGCGTGCGGACCAGAATGGCGAGGGTGTTCTCGTGCTGATAGTCCATGTTGTGCGCCTCCCTGAGATGCTGATCTCTATCAATAGAAGAGCATAGCCGCTGGCGGCGCGATGGTTCCACCAAAAACCGGGAGCTAGCTGGCTGGCGAATGCATTCGCGCCTGGAGGGCAGCTGGCGCCACCGCAAAGTCCGCCTGCGCGGGTTCTCTACCCGTCCGGCCCCCAGTCCGCGTCGGCGGACTTCGCGGCCCGCAGGCCATCCAGGCGCGGTTTCAACCGCCAGCTAGCTCCCATGCTAACCCCCGGTTTTTGGTAGAACCGCGATGTGGGTAGGAACTTGCGCTCGGTATGCTTGTGATGGTATGGTAAGGGGAGAGCGTCACGCACGAAGCGGACGACTCATCGGTGAGCGGCTCGGTGGAGGGCCGCTCAGTTTTGGCTCGTTTTGGATGGAGGTCTGGTCAAATGGCAAGTGGCGTTAAGTTCTGGATGCCGCCCGTCGCTCGCTGAGCCGAGGCGTTTCCCCCTCCTGTCGCCCGCGCGGGCAATGATCGCCCTGCGCAGCCGCTCTGGCCTTCACCGGTAGTTCCGGTCCGGCAGCGCGGTTTCCAGCACATGTCTTCACATGTTTTCGCGACAGCCACGGAGACGTTTCGGCGCGAGCTCGGCTTCCCTATGCGAGCGCGCTGGTTCTGTCTGGGTCCGTGGTGGTTCGTTCCCCTCTCACGCTGGAACGCCTGGCGAGTAACGATCCCCTCTCCCATCCACTCACTCTTTCTGTGCGCTTGCATGCCTTGCAGTCGCTGCTGCGCCCGGCCCCACGCCACTCTGCGCGCGCCTGCCACGAAAGGACCGCAATGACACTGCTCACGCACGAACCCATCGCCAGGCTTGATGACCTGGCGCGCGATAGTCCGCATCCACAGCATGGGCCACATCCGGCGTCACAGAGCTGGGGCGACTTCGCGCATGCCTACCTCGGCCCCTTCTGGCGGCGTTTCGTCCTGCTGGCCGGGCTGCTGGTGGTAGGCACGCTTTTGCAGACGCTCGGTCCCGTGCTCGCGCAGCGTTTCATCGATGCGCAGCGCGCCCATGTGGTCGAGACCGTCTTGCTGGCGCTCGCGCTGAGCGCGCTGGCCGCTGCGGCGCTGAACGCGCTGCTCGGCGTGATCGCGGCCTTCCTCGGTCAGGACATCGGCTGGGCGGCCACCAACCGCATTCGCGAAGACCTCGCCGGTTGGCTGTTGCGCCAGGACATGCGTTTCCACAACCTGCGCACGCCGGGCGAGCTGATCGAGCGGGTTGATGGCGACCTCACCGCGCTCTCGAACTCCTTCTCCGTGCTGCTGATTCAGGTGGTCGGTGGGGCGCTGCTGATGGTCGGAACGCTGGTCGCGCTCTTTCTGGCTGACTGGCGCATGGGGCTGGCGCTGACGGCCTTCGCGCTGGTCGCGTTGGGCGCGCTGCTCGCCATGCGCTCGGTCGCGGTGCCTGCGGGCGTGAACGAGCGCGAGTCGAGCGCGCAGTTTCTCGGCTTCCTCGAGGAACGGCTGGCTGGCGTCGAAGACCTGCGCGCGAACGGCGCGGGCGCCTACGTCATGCTGCGGTTCTACAGCGCGGCGCGGGTCTGGTTCCGCAAGAGCGTCATCGCGTGGACGCGGCGCGTCTCCGTCTTCGTCGTGACACTGCTGATCTTCGGGCTGAGCCTGGGGCTGACGATGGGCATGAGCGCCTATCTCTACCTCGTCGCCCATACCATCACCATCGGCGTCGTCTATCTCTGCGTGCAGTACACCTTCCTGTTGCAGGGGCCAATCGAGCAGATTTCGCAGCAGATGCAGGAGTTCCAGAAGGCGGCGTCGAGCCTGATTCGCGTACGCGAGCTACTCGGCCTGCGTTCGGAGATCGTGGATGGCGCGGCCAGCCTGCCGACCGTTCAGGCGTCGGCGCTGGGGGCGACGGGCCAGCATGGGCTGGGCGTCAGTTTCGATCATGTCACCTTCACCTATCCGACGGGAGAGCAGCCGACGCTGCGCGACGTGTCATTCACGCTGACGCCGGGGCAGGTAATGGGGCTGGTCGGGCGCACGGGCAGCGGCAAGACGACGATCAGCCGCCTGCTCTTCCGCCTGTACGATGTCGGCGAGGGCGCTGTGCGGCTGGATGGCGTGGACGTGCGTGATCTGCCGCTGGCGGCGCTGCGCCACGGCGTGGGGCTGGTGACGCAGGATGTGCAGCTCTTTCAGGCGACCGTGCGCGATAACGTGACCTTCTTCGACACCGCCATCCCCGATGCGCGCATCCACGAGGTTTTCGAGCGGCTGGGGATGGGTGAATGGCTGGGTCGCCTCAGCAATGGGCTGGATACCTGGCTGGAGGCGAGCGGCGGCGGACTCTCGGCGGGCGAGGCGCAGTTGCTGGCCTTCGTGCGCGTGTTCCTGCGCGACCCCGGGCTGGTGATCCTCGATGAGCCGTCGTCGCGGCTCGATCTGGCGACCGAGCGGCTGATCGAGCGCGGCATGCGCGCGCTGCTGGCCGACCGCACCGGCATCATCATCGCGCACCGGCTGGCCACCGTGCGCCGCGCCGATGTCATCATGACACTGGGCGGCGGCCAGGTGTTGGAGTTTGGCGAGCGCGCGGCGCTGGAGCGCCAGCCAGATTCCCACTTCGCGGCGCTGCTGCGGGTGGGGCTGGAAGACGAAGACGTGATAGCTATCGATCAGGAGGGCGCGCTGGTATGACCACAGCGACAGTCGAGCGACGCGACGGGCAGGGGACTGCGCCTGCGCAGGAGTCGCCACGCGCGCCGCTGACGACGCGCCAATATCTCTGGCGGCTCGTGCGCTACGACCCGGCGCTCTTTCTCATCAATATCACGCTGTGGACCATCGAGCATGCCTCGCCGCTGGTACCCGGCCTGATGGCGGGCTGGTTCTTCAGCGCGCTCACCGGCGCCGCGCCGTGGAACCTGAGTGTCTGGGCGGTTGTGGCGCTGGTGACGGGCGTGGGCATCGGGCAGACCGCTGTCTTCGCCTCGGCGATTGTCACCTGGTTCGCCTACTACTTTGGCCAGCAGGCGTTGCTGCGGCGCAACATGTTCGCCTGGGTGATGCGCGGACCAGGCGCTCACCGTCTGCCCGACTCGCCGGGCGAGGCGATGAGCCGCTTCCGCGATGACGTGCAAGCGGTGAGCGACTCCTTCGAGAACATGATCGACGTGTGGGGCGTCGGCCTCTACGTCGTCGGCGTGGTCATCATCATGGCGCACATCAACGCGCTGGTGACGGTGATTACCCTGGCGCCGTTCATCGCCGTGCTGGTGGCGACCAATCTGATCGGCGGCCTGCTCCATCGGCTGCGCCTCGCCAACCGCGAGGCGACGGGCAGTGTGACTGGCTTTATCGGCGAGATGTTCGCCGCCGCGCAGGCCGTGAAGGTGGCGGGGGCTGAGGAGCGCGTGGTCGAGCGCTTCCGCGCGCTGAACCAGACGCGCCGCCACGCCGCCGTGCGCGATTCGACGGCGACGGCGCTGGTGCAGACGGTGAACAACAGCATGGGCGGCGTAGCCACCGGCATCGCGCTGCTGCTGGTGGCGCTGGGGGTGACGGGAACGAACTTCACGCTCAGCGACTTTGCCGTTTTCGTGACGTATATGTCGGGTCTGGCGTGGCAGATGTCGTTCCTCGGCGCGACCATCGCGCGGCTGCGGCAGGTGGGAGTCTCGTTCGACCGCATGGGCGCGGTGATGACCGGCGCGGCGCCTGACGCGCTGACCACCTCGGCGCCGCTGGGCCTCTATGGTAAGTGGCGGCGCGAGCCACAGCCCAACGACGGCCCCACGCAGACGGCGGAGGCGGCGGCTGCTGCCCCGCTGGCGACACTGGAGGCGCACGGGCTGACGTACCTGCACCCCACGACGGGGCGCGGCGTCGAGCGTGTCTCGCTCACCGTGCGGCGCGGCCAGTTTGTCGTCGTGACCGGGCGCATCGGCGCGGGCAAGACGACGCTGCTGCGGACGCTGCTCGGTCTGGCGCATGCGCAGGCGGGCGAAACACGCTGGAACGGCGTGCGCGTGGAGAATCCTTCGACGTTCTTCACGCCGCCACGGGTGGCCTACACCGCTCAGGCGCCGCGCCTCTTCAGCGAGTCGCTGCGCGATAACGTGCTGCTGGGCGAGAGCGCCGAGGCGGCGGACTTCGACGGCGCGCTACGGCTGGCGCTGCTGGAGCAAGACATCGTCGAGATGGAGGCGGGCGTGGATACGCTGGTTGGGCCGCGCGGTGTGCGTCTCTCTGGTGGGCAGGCGCAGCGCGTGGCGGCGGCGCGTATGTTCGCCCGCCGCGCGAATCTGATGGTGTTCGATGATCTCTCGTCCGCGCTCGATGTGGAGACGGAGCAGCGACTCTGGGAGGGCATCTTCGCGCACGGCGACGCGACCTGCCTCGTCGTCTCGCATCGGCGGGCGGCGCTGCGGCGGGCCGACCACATCATCGTGCTGAAAGATGGCGCGGTGGTGGCGGAAGGCACGCTCGATGGCCTGCTGGCGACCAGCCCGGAGATGCGCGAACTGTGGCAGACGGGCGACCGCGAGGGCCAGGGCGGCGCGGCGGAACTGGCATAGCGCCGGGGCAGCGTCGGCGTTCGCGCTGGCCACGTGGGCAAACAGAGACAAACAGGGCAGGCGCGGAGGGAAGTATAAACCCTCCGCGCCTGCCCTGTACTGGGTCAACTGCCGATGGTGTACCAGGGATTGAAGCCGCCCATCACGCCCACCGCCGATGAGCCGCCGAGGTTGAAGCGGTAGAGCACGCCTGCTCCTGGGCCAGACGTGGCGCCGGGCTGGCCGTCAGCCGCGTCTACCTTGCCCGCCCAGAACTGCGTGCTATCCCACTTCCACACGGGATAGTTGTAGGTGTCTGGCGAGTAGCCGTGGAACGTGCTGTCACCTGCGCCACCCGGCGTTGAGACGCTGGCCGTCAGGGTCGCGGGCGAAGGCAGCGCATTGGTGAACGCGACCCACTGGCCATTGGGCGAGATTTGCAGCTTGACCAGTTGAGTCGTCACCAGGTAGTGGGCGATCTGCGTGGCGCCCGATCCATCGGCGCTGGCATAGTAGATCTTCGAGCTGGCGATGCCACCGGAGGGCGACGCGCTCGGCGTGACGACCTGATAGACGATATGCGCGCCATTGGGCGAGGCGTCCCAGCCGGGAGTGTGAAAATCGCCCGGCGAGCACTGGCACACTCCCGATGCGCCGAGGCTGACGGAGCCAGCGAGCGCGCTATGGACGCCCAGATCATAGCGGCGCAGGGTGTAGCTCCACGACGTGGATGAGGATGTGTCTACACTGTCCCAGAACAGCGTTGAGCCGCGCACAGCCGCTTCGACGGCGTTCGCGACGCCGGGGAGCTGCGTGGCCGAGGCGGCGCCCAGGTGATAGGTGTAGATGCCGCCGACGGAGACGAACCAGATGTTCGAGGCGTCGAGCCAGCCAGCGTCGCGCTCCGTCAGGCGAATGTTGTGGTTTCCGGGCACGGTGGTGATGGCGCCGCTCGACGCCGAGAGCACGCTCACCGGACCCTTCGAGATCACCATCGCCGCAGCCATAGCTGCCCAGCGCAGCCACGATATGCGTCATATCCGGAGAGAAGACCGGCGGACTCCAGGCCACTTCGGTGTCGCAGCCATCGGTGGGCGGCGGCCCAATATGCGTGATCTGCGTCGGCGAGGCGCCGCTCAGGCTCGCCCAGATCTGCGGCGCGGAATGGCTGTCATACTGATACCAGGCGAAGGCATGCGCGGGCGCGGGCGCCGCCGCTGTGGTCGCGGTCGCGGCAGGCGCGCCGCCCGTTCCCGTTCCAGTCGCGGTCGCGGTCGCCACCGCGAGCGATGACGCGCCGCCAGTTGAGCCGCTGCCCGCGCCAGTCGCGCAGCCAGCGATAGCCAGCGCCGCCCCCATAAGCGCTGCGACGACGCCTGTCCACACAGGTGAGCGGTGTAGTGCTCTGGTCGCCATGAGTCCTCCCCTCCCAGGCGCACGCTGGCATGAGCATGATCTGCCCATACGCCTGCGCGCCCACACGCCGACGCCAACAATCCGCTATCATCTAGCGAGCGCCGACGCTTGTGCGAAGTGTACCTGGGGCAAGCGGCGGAAAAGTATGTCGCTCGTCACACGGGCAAGCGGGCCGCAAGCATAGGCTTGGAGTGAGTGGGCTAGGGATTGGCGCGCCTTTGTGCGCCCTTGCAAGAAGGAGCTTTCTCGCTAGGCGCTCAATGCGGTACTTTATAAAGGAAACAGCCGTTGCGCCGAAGTCAGTCGCGGCCCAATCAGTCGCTATGGAGAACGATGTGTATACTTCAGATCGCTTGCAGAGAGGCGAAATCTACACGCGCGATGACCTCAAACAGACGTTCAACATCGCCGACCAAACGCTGTACACTGGCATATTCAGACCAGCCGGTACAGATTCCATCTGGATATTTGTTACCGAGCGCAAGTCAGGCGATATGACAGAGTACACAGACGTTCTGAATGAGGATACACTCTATTGGGATAGGCAGTTGTCTGGCCGAAATGACCAGAAAATCATCGAACATGAACGAAACGGGCTGGAGCTACTGGTGTTCTATCGAGCGAAGAAGTTGGAGTTTCCAGGCGCCGGTTTTCGCTATGAAGGACGATTCCGCTACACAGCGCACACCGGAGCCAACCCAACCCATTTCACCCTACAGCGCCTGACTGGCTGAATGCGGCGAAGGAGACGGCGATGGCGCCCTCCGACAAGACAGACGATGGCGAGCTTGAGGTGACGTCGCTCGACATCCCACCGATGCGGCTGCCTTTCGCGTGGCGTATCGCGCTGAGCAGGCGTGGCCGTGTGGCGCTCACCGTCTGCGCCATTGCGCTCGCCATCATCGCGCCGCTCGTCAGCCTCAACTCCACGCGCGCGGCCATCGCCGACCTGCGCCCTACCCCTGCGCCAGCGATGGAGACGAACGCTTCATTGACCATCGTCAGCGTCGCCACGGGCGCCACCGCCGATGTCGCGCCCGCCGCATGGGCGGCGCTGCGCGCGCGTCCGCTCCGGTTGCCCACCCTCGATCCCGGTGTCGCCTGCCCCGCAGCGGCGGGCCGAACCGTGCAGCAGACGTTTGGCCCAGCCATTGGCGATGGCCCGGTCTATATCGTCGGCATGGGAACCGATGGCGTGCTGCAAGCGGCTGGCCCCGCGTCGCATGGGCAGGGAATCGCCGCCTGGGGCGATCAGTTCAGCATCTTCATCATCGCCCCGACCTATAGCGGGCCAGCGCTGGCGCGCGGCCAGCAGATCGACGGCTCGCATCCGCTGCTCTTCAACGGCGGGCTAGATCAGCTCAACGGCTTTGAGGCGACAACGCCCACCCTGCTGAGCCAGCTACGCCTCGAAGGCGGCCCCGCGTTCGGCGCGCCCTGGGCCAACTTTCCCGTATTGCTACGCATGCAGGCGCCGGGCTGCTACGCGATCCAGATCGACGGCGTCACCTTCAGCGAAGTGATCGTCTTCCGGGTCGTCTTTGGCGTCTGAGCGCTGGCCGCTTCGCGACTGGGCGCCAGACATGCGGGACACGATATGGGCCACGCGCGAGCGCCGCCAGGGCGACCGACGCGGCCCACTGCGCCTGTTCAGGCCTTGCTCATGAGCCGATATTAGATGACTGGAGGCGCTACCATGCAGGACATCTCTCACCTGGACATCGGCATACCGCAGCATATTCTGGCGCCGCCCATCATGTGCGGCGAGTGTGGCCTGCAGATCGGCTCAGAGCAGCGCGCCGACGAGTGTGAGTTGTGCGGCGCGCCCCGCTGCCGCGACTGCGCCACCAGCGCTGGCGATAGCGCTGCGCTCCTCGCCAGAGGACCCGGTGGGTATATCTGCTCGTCCTGCGCCGCCGAAGACTGAGCCGGGATGTGGCGCGCCGATTAATCGCGCTGCAAGAGGAAATCGGCTTCGGCCAGCGTGCGACCGTCCTCGGTCTCGCAGCGTGCGCTGATGCGCAGCGCGCCGGTTGGCTCATCGACGCCAGTGACGGTAGCGCTCGTCCGCATGGTCACGTCGGCATAGGCCGGCTCGATGAAACGCATCTGCGCGCTGACGAATCGCGCCAGCACGGGTCGCTCACTGTGCTGCGCCGCGCAAGCGGTCAGCGCCGCCGCCAGCAGCGCCGCCGGAGCCACCCGCTGGGCGCCAGGTTCGCCCTCCAGATGGGCCTCAGGCTCCAGGTCGGCCTCGCCCATGACCAGCGCAAAGAGCGCCAGGTCCGCCTCGGAGAGCGAGTGCGTCATTGTCCTGGTCGCGCCGACGATGGCCGTCGCCTCGCCGTGCGTCTCCTCGTCATTCGTCACAGCAATCTCCCGCGTCCCATCCATGCGCTCCCTGAGCGTCGCGCGCATACAGGCGGGAGTATAACACGCAGCGTGGGGCCACGCCAAACGCGCCGCCCCACGCGCGTCAGCCCTGCGGCCGCAAAGATCGCCCGCTAGCATGCCCAGCCATCCTCACGCTTGGGCGGCGCCACTGGCGCTCTGGCGCGGCGAGGTGGCGGGTGTGGAGGGATCCATCCCCCACACCCGCTCAGAAGCGCAGCCTCAGAGGCCCATCGTCGGGTAGATGCTCCACACACCGTTGTGCAGATGGAAGAGCGTCGCAGCCCAGTTGGGACTGCTGTAGGCATTAGCGCCCGCCGATTGACCAACCGCCCAGCCTTCGGTTGGCGAGAGGAGTGAGAGGCTGCGGATGGTAAATTGGTGGATGGTGTAGCCGGTACGCGTCCAGACACTCGCCTGATCGTGGATCGTCGCGGCGCCATCGCCAACAGCCCAGCCATCCACTCCGGCTGGCGTCGAAAATAGCTGCACGGCGTTGAGCGAACCGGGAACGGGTTCCAGCAGGCCCACAAACGCGCCGTCATGCAGGTGAAGAACAGCGGACGTTTGCCCCATGTCGACTGTCCCGACGGCCCAGACATCGCCATCTGGCAGCGCATCCACGCCGCTGAGCGCGCCAGTGTGCGTCCAGGCGACACGGGTCCACCTTCCGTTCAGGTAGTGGAGCACGAGCATATACGATTGGTAGGAAGAAAGGCCTGGCTCATCATAGTCATAGCCCACCGCCCACCCTTCGTTCGCCGAGACCATCGAAATCCCCGTCAGCAGCTCGCCCTGGGATGGCGCTATACCCCAGACGGGAGCGGGCGTCCAGTGTCCGTTTGCATAATGGAGGATGAGCGCGTAACCATTGGCGATGTTCGGGCTAGCGCTTTGGAGCTGGCCCACCGCCCAGCCATCTGTCGGCGAGGTCATGGCGATGCTCCTCAGGAGATACCACTGCTGTGGCCAATCACTCTGGGGCGTCGCTGAGGTCGGAACCGGAAAGGTCGTCTGTACCTGCCAGGAGCCGTGTGTATAGTGCAAGATTTCCTGGGTCTGGCTATCGTCATACGCGGTCGCCAGCGCCCAGCCGTCATCCGCCGAGACCATGGAGATGCTCATCACACTGGCGCAGGCAGAGCCGACGCTCCGCTTCCAGGAGTCGCCGTCGTAATGCAGGACGAGGCAGCCGTCCTTGAGCGATGAGCCGAAGGCCCAGCCATCAGTGGCGGAGACCATCGCCACGCTGGTGAGGCTTAGCGGCGGGATGCCCCTGGACGCCTGAATCGTTTGTGTCGCTTGCGCATGGCTGGGCGTCGCGCTCCATCCGACGCCGCCAGCGCTGGGTGTTCCGCTCAGGTTAGACCACTGGAGGAGCGCAACGGCGAGCAGGCAGATGAGCGTGGTGGCGGCAAGCGCGGCGAATGTGGTTGCGCGAGGTGGGCGCTCGCCCAGCGGCGAAACGAACCACCGTGCGCGCGGCGAAACGTTGGCGTCACGGGCGCCGAACCGCTGGCGTATCTCTGCGGCGCCGTCGCGTCGGAGCGCATCGGGCACGCGTGGCGCTGTGTAGAGCGCCTGAAGGTCAGTGAAGAGGCGATCATCATCGCGTGGCGTGGTGGGAGGGCGAACATCATGAGGCATGGTAGCGCTCCTTCAGGCTGGCGATGACACGCGAAAGCCGTTTCCGTACGGCGTCCGGTCGAATGCCGAGCGCCATCGCAATTTCTGGCGCGCTGAGGCCAGCGGCGACGCTGAGCGCGAGCAGTTCTTGCTGCTCGCCAGTGAGTCGGCTGATCGCATCGCGCAATCGGACCTGCTCCTCTTGGCGGATGAGCGCCTGATCGAGCGAATCACTGGCGGTTGGGCTTTGCGCCTCGGGCAGCGTCTCCCATGAAACACTCGGACGCTTGCGGCGGCGCGCGTCAATCATGGCATGTCGCGCGATGCGGAAGAGCCAGACCGCGAACGGTACGCCGCGCGGCTGATAGTGCGGCAGCGCCTCCAGCGCGCGCAGGAAGACCAACTGGGTGAGGTCGGTCGCGTCGTGGGCATCCGCGGTATGGGCGCGCGCATAGCGATAGACACGCGGCAGATAGCGATCATAGAGCGCATCGAAGGCGGTGATGTCGGCCTGTGCTGCGCGGATGAGGCGCATCTCTTCGTCTGCGGTGGCGCTCCCCTCCGTATCAGCAGATGCCGTCATCTCCGCGCCCGTCCTGTTTGCTCTGCTCGCGTCCAGGTTGGTGGTCTGTTCCATGCGCCCATCCTTTGCTGGAGTTTGTGCGTCGTCCGGCGCGGCGGTTTGCTCAATCGCCGCACACAACATGGTGAACGCAGGAGCAGGGGAAGTGTGACATGTCGGAGGCATCCACACATGTAGATGGTCGCTCGCCTCGTGGCGCCGATAGCGCCCATCGGCGGCCTCTGGCGTATAATACGCGGAGTGACTGCGCCAGCGCATCTGTCGGCTGACGATGCGCCCGCGAACGCTGGCCCGTTGGCGCGCTCTCGGCTCGGCATGCGCCGCATGAAGAGCTGCATGAGAGTCGCAGAGTCGCGCCCGACAACTCCCAGAGGAGCGCATCATGGGTTTCAACATGAAAGACCTGCAGAAGATGCAGGCCCGGATGATGAAGATGCAGGACGACCTGCAAAACAGCGTGTTTGAGGGCGTCTCCGGTGGCGGCGCCGTGACCATCACGATCAATGGCAAGTTCGAGGTCACCGCCGTGAAGCTCACCCCCGAAGCGGTAGACCCTGACGATGTGGGCATGCTCGAAGACCTGATCCTGACCGCTTTTCAAGATGGCTTTGGGAAAGTGACAGAGGCGCAGGCGCAGATGATGCAGGCGATGACTGGCGGCATGAAACTGCCCCCTGGCATGGGCTTCTAGCGCGCTGCCCTCCGCCGCTCTCGCCGCTCTCGCCGCGCGGTGAACGCTGGCCATCAAGATCGGGCGCGCATAGTGGGGACGATTGGGGACGATTCGGAGCCATGCAGACAACATCCGCGTCGATCACGGCGCTCATCGAGGAACTTGCGAAACTACCAGGCATCGGACCCAAGACCGCGCAGCGGCTCACGTTCTACATCTTGCGCAGCCCGACCGATCAGGCGCGGCGCCTGGCTGAGGCGATCACGCGGGTGAAAGAGAACGCCATCCAGTGCTCGATCTGCTGCAATATCACCGAGTCGGACCCCTGCCCGATCTGCGCCAGCCCTGAGCGCGATCACGGCCTGATCTGCGTCGTCGAGCAGCCACTCGATGTGCTGGCGCTGGAGAAGACCGGCGTGCTGAAGGGCGTCTACCATGTCTTGCATGGCGCGCTCTCGCCGCTGGAGGGCATTGGTCCGCGCGACCTGAAGATTGATGAGCTTGCGGCGCGTGTGCGCGCTGGCGCCAACGCCGAAGGCGAGCCGGTGCGCGAGGTCATCCTGGCGACCAATCCCAATCAGGAAGGCGACTACACTGCGACGTACATCTCACAGGCCATCGCGCGGCCAGGGCTGCTGCTCACCCGCCTGGCGCGTGGGCTGCCCATCGGTGGCGACCTGGAATATGCGGATGAAGGCACGCTGAGTCGCGCGCTCGAGGGCCGTCGCGAACTCTAGAACGCTAGAACTTTAGCGCGCCACGTGCGAAGGAGGCCGATGCTATGGCTGAGGAAGACCCCATCCAGCGATTGCGCGAGCAGCGTCTGATGACGCTCGCTCTGGCCGACCAGATCACTGGCGCCCGCTGGAGCGAGCCAGCGCTGCCAGGCGATGTCTCGCCGCATGCCATGCTCTCGCATCTGCTCGGCTGGGATGAGTGGCTGATCGCGGCGCTCGAAATGAGCGCGGTGCGCGAGCTGCCAACCAGGCTCATCAGCGCCTACCGCGAGGTGGACGCCTTCAACGCGCGCTCCGTCGCTCGCTATGCCAATATCAGCCGCGAGGATTTGCTCGCTAGCCTCCAGGGGACGAATGCGCGCATCGTCTCCAGCGCGCTTGCCGTCGGGGGCGACGAGTGGGCGCAGCGGCGCATTCCTGATCTGGCTCCGCCACGCGATGGGCTGGCGGCCAGGCCATCGCGTGGGCCGAGCATCGGCGGGCTGCTGCGGACGCTGCGTGAGCATGAGCGCGCCCACTGCCAGGAGTTCAGCGCGGCGCTCGGCGTCAGCGTGGACATGGAGCAGTTGCGCGCCGACCTCTCTGGCGAGGCGCGGCCCGCGAGCACGCAGGCCGCTGATGGCGAGAGTGACCGGGCCGCTGACCGCCCGACAGCGCCGCAACCCGCCGGGCAGCCGCAGACGCCGGAGCGTCCGTAGCGCGGCGACGCAGCCTGCCTGAACGTCCTGTGTGGGTTTCCGTTTGAGCGGCCACACGCCAGAATAGAGCGTTGACGGCAGCGGGACAATCGCATACAATTAGTACGTATGTTCGATACCTGGCGCTGGGTATAGCGTCCTCTCACACGGGCGTAGCGCTGCTGGTAGCTGATGGCGTCGAATCCATCACGATTCCCATGTTCCCACCCAAGCGAAACTCAATCGCGGCGCCTGAGGTCATGCAGGGCCATGCAGGGCCATGCACGGCTATGCGGCCACCGCCCAGACAGCAGCGATGCGCAAGCGATGCGCGAGCGATATCCGAATGACATGCGGCTGAGACGCATGCGCGGCGTGAACGCAAGTAGACCGAGCGTCGGAGACGAGGAGAGAGTTATGCCAGCAGATCGTAGCGCGAGTAGCGCTACCATCCTGAGCGCGAATGGCGCCAGCGCCAGCGAGCGCGAGAAAGCGCTTGATTCCACCATGGGCCAGATCGAGCGACGCTTTGGCAAGGGTGCGATCATGCGCCTGGGCGAGCACCGCGCGCATGTACACGTCGGCGCGATTCCTACCGGGGCCATCGCGCTCGATCTCGCGCTGGGTATCGGCGGCGTGCCGCGTGGGCGTGTCACGGAGGTCTATGGGCCAGAGAGTTCGGGCAAGACGACACTCTGCCTGCACGTCATCGCCAACTCGCAGCGCGCTGGCGGTGTCTGCGCCATCGTAGACGCCGAGCATGCGCTCGACCCCGACTACGCCGAACGCCTGGGCGTCAAGAAAGATGAACTGCTGATCTCGCAGCCAGATACTGGCGAGCAGGCGCTGGAGATCGTGGAGATGCTGGTGCGCAGCGGCGCGGTAGATGTCATCGTCATCGACTCAGTGGCCGCGCTGGTGCCACGCGCCGAGATCGAGGGCGAGATGGGCGACGCGCACGTTGGCCTGCAAGCCCGGCTGATGAGCCAGGCGCTGCGCAAGCTGACCGGCGCCATCAACAACTCGCGCACCACGGTCATCTTCACCAACCAGATTCGCGAGAAGGTGGGCGTCATGTTCGGGTGTTTTCATTATGACGCCCGAATCAGCCTGGCGGACGGTACAACCGAGAAGATTGGAAAGATCGTCAATCAGCGCCTTCCAGTTGAGGTGCTCTCCTACAATGAGGAGACCGGCGCCATTGAACCACGTAAGATCGTTAACTGGTTTGATAACGGGCGCACCGAGCACTTCCTTCAGATTACAACCGCACACAATGAGGGGGATGGCCGATCGACGTTCGCGTGTACGCCAAACCACCAGCTTCTTACCGACGATGGCTGGAAAGAAGCGAGTGAGATTCGCGTTGACGATGCGCTCATCAGTGGTGTCATGCACTATCTGACATCTCAACAGTGGGATGTCGTTCGTGGGTCGCTGTTGGGTGATGGCTCTTTCCGCCGTATCATGGCCTATAACACACAGCTTCGTATCGGTCATGGCGCTGCGCAAGATGCGTATTGCCTCTGGAAGCAGTCCCTCTTTGATGGCGTCGTCGGATGGACTGGCACGAACTCGAAGGGTGGCCGCAGCTTTGACACAATCCCTGTGTATGAGCTAACCGCTTTTCGGGACATGAATTACAGCGGCGCCAGGAAAGATCCAAGCGTCGAACTCATCAACGCCCTCAACCCGCTCTCGCTCGCCATCTGGTATCTGGACGATGGCACGTTCGATGGTGAGCGTGAGAACCGGTGTAGCATCCGCTGTGCGGGGATGTCTCTCGAAAAACAGGGAATGCTAGTTGATCGCGTGCGGTCACTCGGCATTCCAGTTACCCTGGGCGCTGGCGGTCGAATCAACTTTGGCATTGAGGCGACGCGCATCTTCCATGAGATGATCGCTCCGTATGTCCACCCTTCAATGGAGTACAAACTACTCCCTGTATTCAGAGGGCGTTTTCAGCCCCTCACCCTCCAGGCGCATCCTCATCGCAAGGCTGTAGCGATGCCGGTTGTCAGTATCGCCGAGAAGCCGCGTGAGGGCGACAGGTCAACACATCGTTTCGACATCGAGATTGAGGACAATCACACCTACCTGGTTGACCATGTGGTCGTTCACAATTCCCCAGAAACGACGCCAGGTGGCCGCGCGCTCAAGTTCTACGCCTCGGTGCGCATGGACATCCGCCGCATCGAGTCCATCAAGATTGGCGCGGAGGTCGTGGGCAATCGCACGCGCGTCAAGGTGGTGAAGAACAAGGTCGCCGCGCCATTCCGCACGGCTGAGTTCGACATCATGTTCAATGAAGGCATCTCGCGTGAAGGCGGCCTGATTGACATCGGGCTGGAGATGGGCATCGTCAAGAAGGCGGGCGCGTTCTTCTCGATGGGCGATACGCGCCTGGGTCAGGGCCGCGAGAACGCCAAGGAGTTCCTGCGCGCGCACCGGGAGATCGCCGACAGCATCGAGGCGCAGATTCGCGCGGCGATGGCGCCTGCGGTCGTGGCGGATGGCGCGGATGGCGCCGCTGGCGTGGATGGCGCGGCTATCGTCGTAGCGGTTGACGGCGATGACGCGCTCGACGAGGAGCTATAGGCGCAGCAGGCGCGTCCATACAAAGCCCCCAGCGTTCCACTTCTGGAGCGCTGGGGGCTTTTCATGCGCCGCGCTGTCAACCTGTCCCCTGGTCTTGACACGCGCGCCGCCGATAATAGTATGATTATCATATATTGAGCTGCCAGCGCCAGTCTGTGAGGTGTTGCGATGCCCTACTCCGCTGAACACAAGCGGCGCACGCGCCAGCGCATCGTGCATGAGGCGGCGCGCGCCTTCCGCGAGCAGGGACTCGACGGGGTGAGCATTCCTGCGGTGATGCGCCAGGCGGGGCTGACCCACGGCGGGTTCTATGCCCACTTCCCCAGCAAAGATACGCTGATCGCCTCCTCCTTTGCTGAGGGCTTCGGCGAATCGGCGGAGCGCTTGCTGCTTACCCAGGGAGACGGCCAGCCAGCCGCTGAGGCGCTGGGCGCGATCATCCGCGCCTACCTGAGCCGCGCGCATCGCGACATGCCCGCCACAGGCTGCGTCGTCCCTGCGCTCAGCGCCGAGGTGGCCCGCAGCTCAGCCGAGGTGCGCGCGGGCTTCACCACGGCCCTGCGTGACTACACGCATCGGCTTGCGCGCCTGCTGCCTGCAAGCGCCGACCGCGACGCCGACCGCGACGCCGATGCGCTGGCGTTGCTCGCGGGCATGGCGGGCGCGCTGCAACTCGCTCGCGCGGTGGATGATCCGGCGCTCAGCGATGCGATCTTGCGCCGGGCGCGGCGATTCTATGCGGCGGCCTACGCGGCCACGCCATCAGACTCACAGGTTGCCGAGGAGGGAACACATGAATAACGAGCCAGTCGCCGCAGAGACGCCATCGCGCCTCATGCTGCCACCACCCATCGCCGAGCTGATCGGCTGCACGATCACCGAGCGTGGCGAGGGACGCGGCGTCGTCGAGCTAGACGCCGACGCGCGGCACGCGAATCCGATGGGGACGCTGCACGGTGGCGTGCTCTGCGACATCGCCGATCTGGCGATGGGGGCGGCCTATGCCTCGACGCTGGCGCCGGATGAGTCATTCACCACGCTGGAACTCAAGATCAACTTTCTCAAGCCCGTCTGGCGTGGTCATCTGCGCGCAGTGGCGCAGGTGAAGCGGCGCGGGCGCACGGTCGGCCTCGTCACCTGCGAGGTTCTCGACGAGCGCGGCGAGCCAGTGGCCTACCTCACCAGCACCTGCATGACGCTGCGCGGCGCCATGGCCTCCGGACGTTGAGCAGTGCGGTCGGGAGATGCGGTCGCATGTCCAGCCGCCTGCTTGCCCCCTGGTCTTGGGTAGAGCTCCCGTTTGGTATGACGCTTGACAAACACCCCCAGGTGCGATAGTATTCCTAGAGCGACGCGGGGTAGAGCAGTGGTTAGCTCGTCGGGCTCATAACCCGGAGGTCGTCGGTTCGAATCCGGCCCCCGCTACCAGGCCCCCACACTGCATCGGTGTGGGGGCCTCGTCAGGCCAGTGGCCTGTTTCTGGCGGCGTAGCTCAGTGGTAGAGCAGGGGACTCATAAGCCCCGTGTCGGCAGTTCGACTCTGCCCGCCGCTACCCCAGACCTGATTTTATCAGAATCCGTGGCACTTCTCTTCTTCTCCAGACGCAGCGATGGGCACAGGACCACGTACCACATCGATGTCTGATACTTTGATCAAGTTCAGCTACGCGAACTGCCCCGGCGAGGTGGCGCTAACAGACTGCTGGTGCAAAGAGTGATTCGGCGCTTGTCGCGTTCTCACAAGGAAGGCATGCCGCCAGAAACGAGCACAACCACAACAAATGCCACGCTTGCAATAGCAACACTTCCCACAACAACGACCCCCAGAACTGCAAGTCCCCGCTCCACAGGCGTCCAGTTTTTCCACACATGCCTTAGATAGGCGATTCCTTCACTGAAACGCGTGCTTAATGATGCATCTTGTACTCGTTGCTCAGGTGGCGCTGCCGCATAGCCTTGTGCAGTGGGCATCACTGATTGGTATGGTTGGGAAGGAGGCTGGCTGTATGGTAGTGGCGCGAGAGGTCGACTGTAGGACGGTGGCAGGAATGGCTGCGTAGGTAGGGGCTGAGGGAGTGGCAGGACGGATGGAGGCTGGAAGACATAGGAGACATTGTATCTCTTTGTGAAGGCGAAGGGCAGGAAGCAGAGAATGACAACGCCGATACAGAGCGGAGTCAGCAGCAATCCAAAGATGAGTAAGAGTGTCAGCAGAAGTCCACGCGTTTCGTTATACTGTTCCACATTGACAGCCCGATAGCCATAGGACGCCATCAGCGCCGCATCCTGGCTATAGTGTCCCATCGAATAGTATGTTCGCATGATTGGTCCAGCGTACATTGTTGAGCCCCCATCCTCCAAAACAGCCGAGTTTGCTAGCAGCACATAGTAAACTCACTTCCAGTGTGAGGGCGAAGATAAACCTCATCGGGTAGTTGTCATTGGCGAGGGTGAGTTCAGAGATCAGCAACCGTTTGACCGGGCGAGCGTAGTGGGCGAGCAGGTTGGAGAAGACGATGCGTAGGGCCAACTCATGGTCTACCTGCTGCGCCTCGTAGCTCGTCAACCCGCTGGAGTACATCTGAATCGCCCTTTACTGCTCGCTGATCTGGATGCTGCCCTGCCCTCATCTGCCCTCATCTACCTTCTTGTCGCCGGTCTGGCCCTCACATCTGGTATGTCGCAGTATGACAGCATCTAGCCAGTGTGGCAAGGGTATGTAGGGGTTGAGTGGCGAAGGCGGCGGTTAGCCAGGACTTGTGAATTATTCAAGTGGAGTTCGTCGGTCACTTCGTGCGCAATCGCGGCAACGTGCAGAAGGTACTCGCCTACCTGAATATTGCTTTGATGACATCGTGGACGCCCTGGACGTGCCAGGCGAGGGCGCGGCAGGCGGCCCAGGTACGGGAGCGGTGTACCGACGTGTCGCGGCGCCTGTCGTGAGTGCGAAGTCGAGTTTGACGTGGCGATGCGCCTTCTGGCGCGGTGATCTACGCCTGGCGCGGTGAGATGATACAACAATACCAACCAATGTGCGCTTTTTAGTTGGAAGGCGTGTGTGATGGCTGGCGATGTGGCGCGACCAGCCAGTAATGACGACTGTAAGGGCTGGGAGGATATTGAGCGGAGACGCTTGACGTTGAAGAGATGCAGCAGATGTTTACGCGATTTGCCGCTTGAAGAGTTCCACATTGATAGAGGTCATATCGATGGACGCGCATCGGCATGCAAGGCGTGTCGGGCACAGTGGGTCGCTTCCCGAAAGGCAGAACGCTCGAAATATAACGCTCAATATTACTCACGCCATCGAGAACGAAGAATCCTTGAAATTCACGCATATCAGAAGCGCCACCCTGAAATTCAGGTCAAGTATCGGCATCAGTATCGCGCACGAAAATATCAAGCTCATGGAAGCCACACAATGGAGGAACTTGTGAATATCTTCATACATCAATCTGGCAAGTGCTTCTATTGTGGTGAGCAACTTATGTCATCGCGGGAAGGGCACTTTGATCATATTATCCCACTCGTGCGTGGTGGTAGTGACAGCGCGGACAATATCGTATTCTCCTGCCGTCCATGTAACTGGTCCAAGCATGACCGTACACTCGATGAGTGGTGCAAGTAGTGCCAAGCAGTCACATACAGCAAAGCGCCTCCGGGCGGCTCGGCAAGCCATCTGAAGGCGTCTGGTTGTGACTGGTGGGCGGAGGGAGTGGGATTCGAACCCACGAGGCTTGCACCTAGCGATTTTCAAGACCGCCGCAATCGTCCACTCTGCCATCCCTCCGCCGCACAGTATAACATACGGCGCCGCTGCCGAGCAGGGGTCGCGCGCTGACCAGGCTGGCTCCAGCCACTCACGCTGCGGCAGTGCGGCTACAACCTCGCCAACCCCTTCCAGTTGCATGGATACGCAGGCGCGACAAGGGCAGATTCGCACGCAGCATAGCGAAGGAGCGCCATCGGTGGTCCCAAAAGCCAGGGTCGTGCGTTATATTGGTGAGCGTAGCGGTGAAGTTGCGCCAACGTTGGTGAACAATTGGGGGATGCAGCGGCATGAGTGCGAGACGCGCAACAGCATGGAATGGCGCCAGATGGGCGCGTGTAGCCATCCTGGGGCTGGCGCTGCTGAGCCTGTCACTGGCGGGGTGCAGCTTGAATCTGGGCGCAAGCAACTCCGCCACGAGCAACGACCAGGACCTGAATGAGCTGCCCTGGTGCGACCAGCCGCTCATCAGCTTTCAGGATGATAGCCAGCCATCGCAGCCATCGCTGACGCAGTGGAGCGCCGTCAGCGGCCAGCTTGGCTTCACGCCCTACCTGCCGACCTCGCTGCCCAAAGGCTCATGCCTGGACCTCGTAGGCGGCACGATTCACGATCCCATCTTCGGCGGACATCTCAGCATCACCTGGGTGCTGCCCGCGACCGGGCCAATCAGCTTCTCTGAGGCGCCCAAGCGCGGCGCCGTCACCGCGACGCCCCAGTGCGCCCAGAGCAGCGCTCAGGGGAGCGCCCAGGGCAGCGACGCCACCACTGTCTGCATCGGCGCGCTGGGCAATGTCAGTGTCACCATCGCATCGCATCTCTCCTCCAGCGCGCTCCAGGCCTACTTCCCCAAGCTCCAGCCAAATGTAGACTGGCAGCCGACCACGCCCGCGCCGACCGTTACGCCAACCAGCGCGCCAACCGTCGCGCCGACGGCGACCGCGACGCCGACGAACTGATCTCTCACCCGTCTCTCACCCGCGCCGCTCTCCATCCGTAGATACCCGTGAAAGGGTGGCCTCGCGAACACGCTTCGCGCTGGCCTGGGTGACGATGACTGAGACAGCGCCGCGCGCCGTCAGCCCGCCACCGTTTGGGCGCGTGGCTATCATCGGCCTGGGGCTGATGGGCGGCTCACTGGGGTTAGCTCTGCGCGCGGGGACGGCGGATGCGCGGCTGGCCAGCGGCGTCGTCGGCTACGACGCTGCGCCGGGCGTGGCGGAGCAGGCGCTGGCGCGCGGCGCGATTGATCGCGTCTGCGTTAGCGCCGCCGAGGCCGCCCAGATGGCTGACCTCATCGTCATCGCCACGCCAACGCTGGCGGCGGAGCAGACACTGCGCGCGCTGGCAAACGCGCTGGCGCCAGATGTGGTAGTAACGGACCTGTGCAGCGTCAAGGCGCCGCTCGTCAGGCTGGCGTCTCAGGCGCTGAGCAGGCCGCAGCGTTTCGTCGGTGGGCACCCGATGGCGGGCAGGGAGCGCGCGGGCATCGCGGCAGCCACCGCCGACCTGTATCGCGGGGCGCGCTGGGCGCTCACGCCGACGCCGCAGACCGCGCCCGACGCGCTCCAGCGCGCGCGTGCGCTGGTGATGGCGCTGGGCGCTGAGCCGGTGGAGATGGACGCCGAGGCGCATGACGCCGCAGTCGCCGGGGTGAGCCACCTGCCGCTGACGCTCGCCGTGGCGCTGACAGAGTTGCTGGCCGAGGCCGACGACTGGCCCACGATGGCGCTGCTGGCGGCGGGCGGGTATCGCGACGCGACGCGCGTGGCTGCGGGCGATCCGCTGATGGGGCGCGACATCCTGCTGGCCAATCGCGCGCCGCTGCTGGCACGGCTCGACGCCTTCGTGGCGGCGCTGGCGCGGCTGCGCGCGGTCATCGCGCGCGGCGACGCGATGGAGATCGAGACGGCGCTACGCCAGGCGCAGGCAGCGCGTCTCACCTGGGAGGCGACGCGCCAGGCGCGCGGATGAGCGCGCCAAGAGCGCCATCTGACGCCACCAGCGTGCGCGTGCTATAAATCAAGCGAATCGCGCGAATCGAAGCGCGACCGAGAAACGGGGGAACCGATATGGCGCAGAGAAAAGGCGGGAGCACGCTCGGCGACCGCATGAAGAGCCTGCTGACACTCTCGACGCTGGCGGGCATCCCATCCAGCCTGGCGACGATCCGCAAGTTCGTCTCGGCGATTGACTGGCGTGAGGCGCAGGAGGAGATCGCTGGTGAGCTTGATCGCAAGGTCGCCATCATCGGCATGCCAAACTCTGGCAAGTCCACCCTCTTCAACACGCTCCAGGGCCAGTATCTCTCATATGTCTCGCCGGAGGCTGGCGCGACCACCGAGTTTGTGCGCGGCGCGTTCGGCCCATTCGCGCTGATCGACACCCCCGGGCATCTGCCCGACATGCAGCGTCAGGCGATGGATGAGTCGTCCGCAGTCCTCTACATGCTCGACGCGACCGAGGGCGTGCGCCCGCGCGACGCCGAGGTCATTCAGCAGCTTCGCGACGGCGGGAAGTCATTCGTCGTCGCGTTGAATAAGTCTGACCTGCTCTCTGGCGATGTGGATGAGCTGGCCGCGCGTGTCGCCGCGCGCCTGCATATCAGCGATGTCACGCCGATCTCGGCGCAGACCGGCGATAACATCGCCGAGGAGCTGATCCCCGCGCTGATCAACACCAGCCCGGAGGCGGCGCTCACCCTGGGGCGACTGCTGCCACAGTATCGGCGGCGCGCGGCCAACAAGCTCGTCCGCGCCGCGACGCTGGTCAGCCTGGCGGCAGGGCTACAGCCGATACCGCTGGTCGATATCCCCATTCTGCTGAGCAATCAGATCAGGATGACGCTGCGCATCGCGGCGGTCTATGGCGAGCCGATCAGCGCGCAACACCTGCGCGAGATTATGACGACAGTGGCGGGCGGCCTCGTCCTGCGCTATCTGGCGGAGGAGATGGCCAAGCTGGCGCCCATCGGCGGCGACCTCGTCTCCGGCGCCATCGCGGCGGGCGGCACCTACGCGCTCGGCCAGGTCGCCATCGAATACTTCGAGAACGGCAAACACCTGACCCGCAAGCAGATCAACGACATCTTCAATCGCTACTACCGCCGCTACCGTGAGGAGCATCCAGCGGATGAGGCGGGCCTAGCCGCGACGCCTGCGCTGCCACCCGCCGCTGAGCCAGTCGTCGCCGAGCCGGTGGAGTAGCGCGACCGTCGCCCGGCGGCGGCCAGCCAGTTCCCACACCACACCACCGATTCGTGACGCATATCCTCTACGGGGCAGGGCTTGTAAAGTATTCGAGCTGCGCGCACATGTCCGCAACGCCGCAGCTCGGTCCCAGTCCGCGCAGGCGGCCTTCGCGGCCCGCAGGGCTAACGCGCGAGCGAAGCGAGAAGCGCGCGTTGAGCGCGCGGAGCGGCAGCAGTCCGGTAGGGCCATCCAGGCGCGGTTTCAACCGCCAGCGACTCGCGCGCCGATCATTCATAGCCCCTGCCCCAACGGGTTCAGATGCTATACAAGCTCGACGCCATGTGCTAGCATGCTTGAACGACGCCCGGTTGGGGCAGGTGGTCGTCGCATAGCACGGATAGCGTGGTGGAGCGCAGTGTGACCCAGGTGTATTCCCGAAAGACGGCCAGTTCACTTTTACTCGCGCTCAGCGTCATGACGTTGGGCGCGTTGCGCGTTGTCAACCCGGCGGAGGCGGGGATGAGTGGCGAGGGCGCGCAGGGATTGCTCGCCGCGCAAGTGGGCAGATCGCGCGAGGCTGGCGCGCCGAACCGCCCAACCGTCCCGCTGGAAACCTCCGCGCCGCTGATCGAGACGGAGCGCGTCTACCCCATCACGCTGCTGACGACGACGATTGGCCGCTCACTCGACAATGCCATCACCCTGCTCGACCCCAGTGTCTCGCGCGAGCATGCTGTGCTCAGCCTGCACGAGAGTGGCTGGCGTGTCGAGAATCGCTCGCAGCGTAATCCGTTCTGGGTCGCAGGGCGCATGGTCGCTCCCGGCGACAGCGCCACCATGCTCCCCGGTGACATCCTGCGGTTGGGGTACACCTGCCTGCAACTCCTCGCGCCACTCGCCCAGCCCACACCGCTGCCGTCTGCGGCTGCGCCCGACCCCGCCAGTGACGCGCCTGGGTCGCTCGCCGAACTGGCGTTCTCTGGCCAGACCTCAGGCGCCTGGGCCACCTATCCCCACGATGCGCTGAGCGCGAACCCGCTCAGCCCCGGCATCACACTGCAATTCGCGCTGAATGGGCGGCTGAATCGCAACGCCTGGTGGGCGCTCGCGCTGATCGCCGCCATCGTCTTTGTCGCCAGCGCCATTATCACGCTCGACATCGCCTCGCTGGCGGGGCAGGTGGCGCTGGCCAATGGCGGGCTGCGTCAGGCGTTGACGGCGATCTCGATTCCGCTGGCCCCGGCGCTCGGCGTCGCGCTGCTCGTCGGCCTGCTCGACCGCTACGAACGCGAGCCGCTGCTGACGATGCTTGGCGCGTTTCTCTGGGGCGCGGTCATCGCCATTCCGCCGACGCTCTACATCGAGCGCGCGCTGAATGGCGCGCTGATCAGCCTGTTTGACGCGAATGGTCCCGCCTTCGCGCTGGCGCGCGCCGCCATGCAGGCCAGCGCCGCTGGCGTGACAGAGGAGCTGGCGAAGGGCGCCGGGCTGCTGCTGCTGCTGTTCGTGGCGCGCGATGAGTTCGACAACGTGACCGATGGTGTGATCTACGGCGCGCTCGTCGGCGCGGGCTTCGCGATGGTCGAAAACTTCGTCTACTTCGCGGTGGCGCCGCGCTCCGACCTGGGCATACTCATCATCGGGCGCATCGCGCTGGGCTGGCTGAGTCACTCCACCTTCAGCGCGCTCTTCGGCGCCGGGCTGGGCTACATCCGCGAGACCCGCGACCGCCGCGCGCGCTGGCTGGCTCCCATTGGTGGCATGATCGGCGCCATCGTGCTGCATACCTACTTCGACTTCATCGCGCTGAGCGCCGACGCCACGCTGTCTGTGCATCAGGGCCTGGTAGCGATTCTGGCGCAGTTGGGCGCGTTGCTGCCGCTGGCGACGACGCTCGCCGACTATACGCCGCTGCTGCTGACGGAACTGGCGCTGCTGACCATCGTGCTGGCGGCGTTGCGGCGCGAGGCCGCCATCGTGCGCGCCTATCTCGCCGCTGAGGTGCTCAGCGGCGTCGTCACACCCGACGAATACCTCTTCACCCAGGATGCCCATCTGCGCTCACTGGTGGAGCGACGCTATGGGCTGAGCTACGGGCCGCGCGTCTATCTGATCGCCCGCGCGCTCTTCCAGACGGAGACGGGGCTGGCCTTTCGCAAGTGGCATGTGGAGATGGGCGACCCACCCAAGCGCGGCGACCGCCAGCCTGAAGAGGTCTACCGTGAGCGCATCGCCCGGTTGCGTCGTGTCCTCGCGCGCGCTGTCATCTCGTAGGGCGTCGCGCTTGCACGCATGGTCAGCGGCCAATCAGCAGCCAGGAGATGAGCGCCGCCCAGGGAATCCACAGGCCGAGCGCCAGCCCGCGCAGCAACGCGGCGCGCGGTGGGCGGCGCTCGATCTGGGCGAGCAGCGGCGGCAGCGTTACGGCGATCAGCCCCTCGAAGAGCATGACGTAATAGGGTGTGTGGCCCAGACCCGGCGCACCCGCATAGCGCCACCAGCCCGCGTGGTAGGCCATCTCTTCATAGAACGGAATGTTGAGCGCGCCCCAGAGGCCCGTCAGCGCCATCGCCAGCCAGCGCGGCGTCTGCGGGGCTAGCGTGTCGAGCCGCCACGCCAGATAGCCGAGTTGTGTCAGCACGACCATCCACGAGAACGGCATATAGGCAGGCGAGGCCCAGAGCATCGGCTCGCCCGGCGGATAGCTGAGCGAATGCGCGACGACCTCGCCCGCGAAGTCGGTGAACAACTCACAGGCGCCTGCCACCAGCCCAAACGCCAGCAGTCGCAGCAGCAGCGGACGCCACGCGCGCCGCAGCGACAGCCCCAGCAGCGCCAGCGCGGTCAGCCCGACCGTGACGGCGGCGCTGATCCAGCCGAGCCGCCCGACAGCGGCGATGATGTGACAGGCCACCAGCAGCGCAAACGTGCCGAGCATGGCGCCATCGAGCGCGGTGATGCGGCGCGGCCCCAACGGCGCGCCCGCTACGTCGTCGCGCGCTGGCCGGCTAGCTGTTACGGCGTCCATCGCATATGCTCCTGAAAGGATTCTACAGGTCACTGCCGCGCACGAGACGAACGATCCTGAGGTGAGGATACGACGCGCGCGGTTTTTCCGCTTTCACAGCTGCGCACGAGAAGAGTCAGCAGACAGTCGCTCTCACCGAGTTGTGGCGGGAGCATCACCCGTGGAGGAGCAGATATGGATAGCTTGTGGCGCACGATGTTGTGGCGGCAGTTCGGCGCGGCGATTGATATGCTCGACAACGCCGTAGTGGCCTGCCCCGATGCCCTCTGGGTTCAGCCCGTCTGGCATGATCCGTCCGTCCCATCGCAGCGCACGGAGTTCTGGTATGTCACCTATCATGCGCTGTTCTGGCTCGACCTGTACCTCTTCGGGTCTGAGGAGGGATTCGCTCCCCCGGCGCCCTTTATTCTGGTCGAGCAGGACGACGCCGCTGGCCCACTCCCCAGCCAGCCCTTTTCCAGGGATGAGCTGCGCGCCTATCTAGCGTCGCTGCGCCAGCAATGCCGCGCCATCATCGAGACGATGACGGACGAGCGGGCGCGCCAACCCGTCAACTTCCCCTGGATAGGGGACGGAGGAGATGTCAGCTACGCCGAGCTACAACTGTATAGCATGCGCCATATCCAGGAGCATGCCGCCCAACTGAACCTGGTGCTCGGAGAACACGGCGTTCAGGGGGATCAGATAGACTGGGTGCCGCGCGCGAAGGATGATCGCGGCGGCAGCTAGGCGCTGGCGCAGTGGGGCGCCGAACCTCACGTTGACTCTTTCTCAGCCGGGCGTCAGTTCGTCGGCGCGCATCCATCGCGTGCATCCACGGCAGGGCGAAGCGCATGCCGATTGGAGTGAGGCGAGGGGCGCCGCCGACGCGATACAATAGGGCGATGCGCCCCAATAGGCTCGCGTGCCGTGGGCGCCCCATCTTCGCCTTCTGAGGAGCCTGTACCGAGATGAGTCAACGTTCCCAGCCAACCCAGGGCGCCGGGCGCAAGCGTGTCCCTGGCGTCTATGGCCGCGAGGAGATCGCGGCGAACCAGCTCGAGCCGTGGCCGAACCCCAAGCCTGAGCGCGACTATGTGGTGCATTTCGAGATTCCAGAGTTCACCTGCGTCTGCCCACGCTCTGGCTTCCCCGATTTCGCGACGCTTGTGATTGACTATGCGCCGGGGCCGATGGTCGTGGAACTCAAGAGCCTCAAGCTCTACATCAATAGCTATCGCGACCGCGCCATCAGCCACGAGGCGACGGCCAATCAGGCGCTCGACGACCTGATCGCGGCGCTCCAGCCACGCTGGATGCGTGTCGTGGCGGAGTTCAACGTGCGCGGCAACATCAAAACGGTGGTCTACGCCGAGCAGGCCGAGCCGGACTACGCCGGGCCACGCCCCGCCTATCAGCGCCCCAGCTTCACTGGCATCTGATGACAGATTCGGCGCAGCGCCCCTAATCTGCGAATGCTCAGCCCGAATTCAGCCAGTTCACAGCGCCAGTTCAGATGCGGGCGATAGAGTGTGAGCGGTGGGTAAACGCAGACACGCGGCGCGACCTGCGCCGGGGAGGCGAAGAGCATCCCTTCACATCCACCAGAGAAGGAGACGATTCACGTGAAACCATCACCTGTTATCCCTGCATCTGCGGATGTGGCGCAACCTGCTGACGGCGCCCGTCGCCGCATTCAGCAGGTATATATCCTGGCCAGCGGACTCCTGGCGCTCGTCATTCTGGCGCAGGTCTTTCTGGCGGGCGGCGGCATGTTCGCGGAGCCTGGCTGGTGGCCCACACACATGGCGCTGGGCATGGCGCTGACGATAGGACCGCTGATGCTGCTGGCGCTGGGCATCGCCGCGCGCCTGCCTACGCGCCTGCTCTGGCTGAATGGGCTGTTGCTCGCGCTGGTCGTCCTCCAGCCCTTCCTGATGAGCGTGCCTGAGCAACTCACGCTGCCGATGCTGAAGGCATTCCATGTGGTCAACGCGCTGCTGATCTTCGGACTGACCGCGCTGCTGGGCCTACAGGTATGGCGGCGCTTCACGAGTCCGCTGGCGCCAGCGCGCGCAGGCTGAGCCGCGCCGCAAGGATGCGCGAACGCGCAAGGAGCGCGCGACCGCGAGGGGATGTTGACATGCAGCGGGGGCAAAGGATTGCTCCCGCTGCATCGTATTCACTCCGACGCGCCTCGCGCGGTGGCCTGCGTTATGAGGCCTGGGGCAGCGCGCCGCTGGCGAACTGTGGAATCCAGCCCTCGACGCCATCCACATACCAGCGATTCTGAATGCCGTACTGATCGGTATACCCTGCGCCCTCGTTGTAGGCGCTCAGCGTCATATCGAGCAGCGTGTTGTCGCCCGTGGTCGCGCTGTAGGGGCAGCTCCATACGTCGTTCGTCGTCGAGGGCAGCGCGGCATATTCGGGATGATTGGGGTCGTTGTAGGCGGCGGCGCAGAAGCTGTTGGCGTTCGTGGCGCCAGTGGCGTCCAGGCTATCCGGGTATTGCAGACCCGCCTGCTGGTAATACCACGCGATGGTGTATGCGCCAGGGCTGGTGAGCGAGGCGCCGCCGTTGTCGCCCCAGTAGCTATAGAAGCAACTCAGCCACTTCAGATACTTCGCGCCCAGGTCCGCATTGCCCTCCAGCGTGTAGGGATCATCGTTGGTCGCGCTCAGGCCGCAGACTGGCTCGTCCACGCTGTTGAGCCAGGGGTAGGTGTAATACTGAATCTGCATCAGGCCGATGCCGCCATCGCAGGAGAGCACGTCGGCATGCCAGCGGCTCTCTTGCCACGCGACCGACATGACCAGATTCACTGGCAGCCCATATTTGGTCGCGGCGTCGGTCAGCGCCTGGCTGATGATCGGCTGGATCTGGATTATTGCCCAGATAGACGGGGCAAGCCTGGCAGGTGGGGGTTGGCTCAGCCTGTCCGATGCCCACGGTCGCGGTGGCAGCCTCGGTTGGCGTCGCCGTAGCAGTCGCCGTAGCGGTTGCGGTCGCCGTTGGTGTGGCGCCTACTGCGGCTGTGCTGGTGGGCGTGGAGAAGCCGCTGGGGGTGGGTGAAGTGGCTGGCGGCGTGGCCACAGTGCAGGCGTTCTGCATGCGCGCCTTGCCGAGCGTGGCGAAGAGCGCGGTATCGGGCAGGTCGGGCGTGCGCGGCAGCTTGATCGCCGTCGCGGGCGCGGTCGGCAGCACCAGCGTATAGTCCTGGTTGCCGCCTGCCCCGGCGAATGGCGTGGCCGTCGCGCTGGCGGCGCCGCTGTTGGCCGAGCCGAGCAGCGTGCGCAGATTCGGCGCGACGACTGCGACCAGGCAGACCAGCGTCACCGCGAAGAGCGTCGCCGCGCAGCCCGCCGGAACGAGACGCGAGCGCGCATCCCCAAACCACCGTCCAAATGTCTTGCGCTCTCGCATGCGCGTCATCCCTCCTCAGCCTGATATGCCTGTTGCCCCGCGCTCAGCGGGCGTCGTTCTCTCAGCATATCATACGGGCGGTGACTCTCCGGGGTTAGTGTCCGCTTCATTTTGTGAAGCAGATCACGCCAGCCAGAGACAGCTACGGCAGCGCGCCGCTGCCGAACTGCGCGATGTAGCCCTCAACGGCGTTATGTACCACGAATGGGATGTTGATGCCGTGTTGAGGCTATTGTCGATATTGCCAGCGCCCGCGTTGTAGGCGCTGATCGTGATATCAAGCAGCGTGGTAATCGCCCGCCGTCGCGCTGTAGGGGCAGCTCCACGGCAGCGCTCGTCGAGGCGGGCAGCGCGGGATAGTAGGTGTTGGACGTTGAATTCGGTCGGCGCAGAGACTGTTAGTGTTGGTCGAGCCATCGGCGTTCAGCGTATCGGGGTATTGCAGGTTTGCCTGCTGATAGTACCAGTCCACAGTGTAGGCGCCTGGACTGCTCAGCGATGTGGAACCGCCATTGTTGCCCCAATAGCTGTAGTAGCAACTCAGCCACTTCAGCAGCTTCGCGCCCAGATTGGCATTGCCTTGCAGGGTATAGGGATCGTCGTTCGTCACGGGGATGCCGCACTGCGGTACAGCCTGCTGATTCAGCCAGGGGTAGGTGTAATACTGAATCTGCATCAGGCCGATGCCGCCATCGCAGCTATAGGAATCCTCATGCCAGTGGCTCTCTTGCCAGGCGACCGCTTTCAGCAGATTGACGGGCAGTTTGTACGTCGCAGCGGCGCTCGCCAGCGCGCCCGCGATGTCGCTCTGGCTGGAGTTGTAGCCCGACGTGAAGGGACATGCGACACAGGACGCGGGCATCGCGAGTCCCGCATGCCCTAGCGCCGTAGATGTCCCTGTCGCTGACCCGGTTGGCGTCGCGGTGGCCGATGCAGGCGTGTTCGTCGCCGTCGGCGCAGCGGTTGTAGCGGTCGGCGTCGGCGTGCCACAGAAGTCTGAGAAGATGCTATCGTCGGTGACAGGGCCGCCCGTGTAGCCGGTCACCACGGGCGTCGGCGGCGCGGGAGGCGGCGGCGGTGGCGCAGGCGGCGGTGGCGGTAGTGGCGGCGTCTTCGGCACGGCTTGGCTGTGGCGGTCGGAGTAGGCGTGACGGTGGCCGTGGCCGTCGCGGTCTCCGTCGCGGTCGCGGTCGCCTGTGTCTGCGCCACGACACGCTGCTTCTGCGTCGCTGGTGGGGCCATCGAGGCGAACACGACGCCCATCACGATCAGCAGCAGCCCAAGCGCGGCGCCGCCCGCGAAGAAGCGCTGGCGCCATACCGAGCCGCCGGTCGCGCGCCGCCACAAGGCGAGCAGCGCCTGCCAGAGCGCGCTCAAACTGTCTCGCAGTGTGTGCATCATCTCTCCTTCTAGCCGCAGCGCGCCCGGGCAGGACGCGCTCCTGATACTCCCTTCACCAGAGATGAACGCGCCAGCCGGACGGCTGTAACGGCGCCAGGCCGTTGCGGCCAGCGTCCGCTGCGCCTGCGACGCTGTGTGTTAGATGATGGTCTGCCATCGTTGTGCCTCCGTGTTATAATTTGGTCATACTCGCGCAGCGCGACCACGGGGCGATCCTGCCTGTTCCATCGCGAGCGAGCGCCGTGCGCCCCGACGATCAGCGCCCTCGACTGTCTGGCTTTCAGCATCCAGGCAGGTCCCAAACCTCAGCGGTGGTAGATTCGGGAGTGAACGTTCATGGCGGTGAAGTCTGCAACGGGGCGGGCGTCCAGGGTGGCGACCTCCTCCGACTCGGTCAACCTCGACCTGTTGAAGCGGCTCAGCGAGACGCCGGGCGTCTCTGGCCGCGAGGAGCAGGTGCGCGCTATCGTCCTCGAAGAACTCAAGCCGCTCGTCGATGAGCTATCGGTGGATGCGCTGGGCAATGTCATCGCCATCAAGCGCGGCTCCAGCAAGCGCAAAGTCATGCTGGCGGCGCATATGGATGAGATCGGCTTCATGGCGCGCTACGTCGATGAGCGCGGCTTCGTGCGCATTCAGCCGCTCGGCGGATTCGACCCGCGTGTGCTGGTGGCGCAGCGCGTCGTCGTGCATACACGCGGCGGCGAGCAGTTGCGCGGCGTGCTGACCCCGGCGACCAAGCCGATTCACCTGCTGGGCGACGAGCGTCCTGGCACGCCCAAGCTGGAGGAGTTCTACGTTGACCTGGGGCTGCCGGGCGAGCGGGTGAAGGCGCTGGTGGCGCTGGGCGACTCGATCACGATGGATCGCACCTTCGAGCGCGTCGGCGAGAATGTCATCGGCAAGGCGATGGATGACCGCACGGGCGTCTTCACGATGATCGAGGCGCTGCGCCAGCTTGGCAAGCACCGCGCCACCGTCATCGCCGTGGCCACCGTGCAGGAGGAGGTCGGGCTGCGCGGCGCGACGACCTCCGCATTCGCCGTCGAGCCAGATGTCGCCATCGCGATCGATACCACGCTGGCGGTAGATACGCCAGGCATGCCTGAGACAGACGCCGTGACACGGCTGGGCGAGGGCGTGGCGATCAAGGTCTTCGACTCCAGCTTCATTCCCAATTTCAAGCTGGTCGAACACCTGCGTGGTGTCGCCGAGCGCCACGAGATTCGCCACCAGATGGAGGTGTTGCCGCGCGGTGGCACCGACGCGGGGGCCATGCAGCGCGCCAGAAGCGGCGCGGCGGCCATCACCGTCTCGATCCCTTCGCGCTATGTGCATACCGTCAACGAGATGATTAGCGTGGCCGATCTGGATGCGGCGGCGAAGCTGCTGGCCCGCTATCTCGAAGACGCGCACAGCGGCGACTACACGCTATAAGGTCGAACGCCTCTCTCCCGCTGGGAGGGGGGTGGGGGTGAGATCGCGCCACGCGCCGATCTCCTGCGCTTGAGGCAGCCCCCGCTGACCCTGCGAAATACTGCGCCCCCGATCTTATGCTCGCTCAGAGCGAAGATCGGGGGCGTTTTCTTCTCTGCGACTCTCCCTATTTCCCCCTCGCCTTGTGGGAGAGGGGGCAGGGGGTGAGGGTTCGCTCGAGCTGAGGAGGAGCTAGCCCGCGTGCAAACCCCTCAGGTGTTGCGGTCGCTATTCGTCCCCGCTGGCCAGAGTTCGACGTGATCGCCGGCCAGGTGGACACGCGCGCGCCCACCGAACTTGATCGCTTCGAGCGCAGGCCGTGGAATCTGTAACCGGCCCACGCCATCGATGATGACCGTTTCTTCAGCTATCTCGTCATGCACGACTTCTGTGCTGGTGCGTCCATCGCGAATCGCCACCGAGCGGTCCATCGCCTCCGCCACGTGTGTATCGTGTGTCACGACGATGGTTGTCAGCCCAAGCTCCGCATTCAGGCTGCGCAACAGATTGAGCGCCTCAGCTGCCGTGGCGCTATCCAGTTCGCCGGTTGGCTCATCGGCGAGCAACAGCGGCGGCTCATTTGCCAGCGCGACCGCCAGCGCGCCGCGCTGCTGCTCACCGCCTGAGAGCCGCTCGGGCTTGTGGTCGAGCCGGTCGCCCAGCCCCACCAGCCGCAGCAGCTCCGTCGCGCGTGCGCGTCGCTGGCGTGCGGGATAGCCCGCCAGCAGCATCGGCGTCATCACGTTATCGATCAGCGTCAGGTCGCTGAGCAGGTTGCGGCTCGTCTGCTGCCAGACATGGCCAACGATGCGCCGCCGGTAGAGCAGCCGCTCACGTCGGCTCAGGTGGGTGAGGTCTACCCCGGCCACCTCGCAACGTCCCGCGCTGGGATCATCCAGTCCGCCAAGGATGTTGAGCAGTGTGCTCTTGCCTGCGCCTGATGGGCCTACCAGCGCCAGCATCTCGCCCTGCGGCACGCGCAGGTCCAGCCCTTGCAGCGCCACGACCTCCAGATCGTGGCTGCGATAGATCTTTACGAGATTATGGCTCTCAACCAACACGTCCGCCACTGCGCTCGATCCTCTCTTTAGTTCGCCGATGATTGCTCCGCCCTCCAGAGGAAGGATGGGAAGAAAAAGGGTTGGCGACGGCCCCCGGAAGCGGGGCATCGCCCTCTGCTTGCCGCTAATCTTCACCCAGGCGCAGCGCCCGGCCCAGGCCGACTGTCGCGGCATAGCGCGCGGCGATCAGCAGGGCGACGACGAAGGCCAACACCAGCGCCAGATAGAAGATGCCCAGCGCGTGCGGGTCGGTGACGAGCACGTATGGTGGCGTGCCGAGCAGGGCTGGGTCTACCGGTCGGTCGCTGAATTGCAGGAAGGGCAGCGTGGCTGTCACCAGCAGCGCGCCGAGCGCTGTGCCACCGACCAGACCAAAGACGTAGACGACACTCTGCTCGCTCAGCAGAATCTGTATCAGCTCACGATTGCCGACACCGAGGGTGCGCAACACCGCAAACTGGGTCGCGCGTTGCCGCGCCGCCAGCGCCGACTGGATGATCGCGCCCAGCACGGCCAGCAGCGCCGCCATGAAGGCGCCGATCAGCAGCAGCCCACGCATGCCTGAACTCACCGGGTTGGACTCCGCAGTAGCAAGCTGATCGCGCAAGCTCGCCACCGAATCCACATCGAGTTCGGCATGGTTCGCCACGTAGTGTGTCAGCGCGGCTTCGTGGGCGGCGGAGCCATCGGTGAGCATCCAGAACTCGTTTGGCCCCAGCACGATGCCCGCATTCGGATTGCCCGCATTCACCGCCTGATCGAAACTTGTCTGATCCACGACGACGAAGCCGCCCTGATATTGCTGCGGGTAGAGCGTGGGAAAGCCAGAGACAATCGCGCCGACGACGAAGTTGGTCGAGCCAAAGACATTCTCATTCAGGGAGAGCGCGAATTTATCGCCCACAACCAATGCGTTCTGGCTGGCGAAATTCTGGCTGACAGCCGCCCAGATAGGCGCTGTCACCCCTGACTGCTTGGTGGTGTTGCTCTGGAAGTCCTGCATCAACTGCGGCAACGTCTGGTTTGCGTAATCCGAGCGCCATGAGACAGGATTTACCGCCTGGCTGAACGTGCCGGGATCGACTGCGAGCATGCCGACCGAGTAGGAGCCTTGGTCGGCGGTCGTCGTGGCGACGGTGCGATACACTGGCGCGACGACCTGGACGCCAGGCTGAGCCTTATAGGTCGCCTCAAACTTCGCGGCGAGCGACTGCGGCTCGGTGAAGCGCTGCGTGAAGCGCAGCGACGAGCCAACGGTGTAGGTTGCGCTGTCACGCACATTGCGCTGCAGCGAGGCGTTATAGGAGATGGCGAAGATGCCCAGCCCCACCGCCAGCGTCAGCAGCAGGGTCATGCGCAGGTATTTGGCCGGGGTGCGCTCGACCTGCGCGAAGGCCAGCATCGCGCTAAAGCCGCGTCCGCGCGCCGCAATCCGCTCGCCCAGCGCCGCCGCCAGCGGGGCCAGCCGCAGCGTTACCAGCGCGCCCGCCAGCAGCAGCAGCGCCGGCGAGACCAGCAACAGCGGACTCGACGCGCCACCAGGAAGCTCCGCGCGCACGCTGGTATCGCCGAACTGGCCAAGCTCGAGATAGCCGACGACGCAGAGCGCGACGAGGATCAGATCGAGGTAGTAGCGCGCCCAGAAGGGTTGCTGCGACTGGCGGCCCTGCTCGCGACGGAAGGCCAGCACATCCATGCGCGCGGTCTGGAAGGCGGAGAAGGTGATCGCGCCCACGCCAAGCAGCGCGCCCAGCAGCGCAGGCCCCACCACGCTGCCTGGCGAGGCCAGTCGCGTCAGGTAGGCCGAGCCAACCGGCAGGCTGTCGAGCGCGCTGCTCGGCACGAACGCCTTGACCAGCGCAATCGCCAGCAGCGCCGCGAGAAACGCTCCCGCGACCGCCGAGATCAGGCCGAGGATGACGCCCTGCGTGATGAAGACGCCGAGCAACTGGGTGCCGCTGCCGCCGCGACTCTTGAGAGTGGCGATCTCCTGGCCCTGCCCCTCGATGAGCAAGCTCGCCATCGCCACGACGAAGAGCAGCGCCAGCCCGACGACCTGCGCCACGACGACGTAGAGTGGCAGCGCCAGCAGACTCTCCTGCCCATCCAGCCCACTGATGATCTTGTCAAGATTGCTGATGACGCCAACGCCAGTGACCCCGGAGATGGGCTGCGCGTCGCCGCTCAGGCGGGAGCGGAACTGCTGGATATTGCTGAGAACCGAGTCCATATTGCTCGCGTTGATCGTCGTGGGGTCCGTGCGATAAATCCAGTTCTGCGTGGCGCCCATGCCTGAGAAGGCGCTCAACGTGCGATAGAAGTCGTCGTCGTTGATGAGGACGGGGTAGACCTTTGGCGTGGTGACCGAGCCGCCACCGTCGAAGAGGATGTCGTTCCAGTAGGGGTCCGTGACGTCTTTTGGCTGCCAGACGCCGACGACCTGCCCGATGATCTGATTCTGGTGGTCGCCATACTCCCACAGATTGATCTGGCTGCCTGGCTTCAGCCCGGCGTCATCGGCCATCTCTTTGGTCACGAGTATCTGGATGGTGTCACCCGTCGGCGTGCTCTGTGGTGTGTGTCCGGCCAGTAGGTCCATGTGCGGCGCCATCTGGGTGTAGTCCCATGACTGCAACCGCACCTGAGGCCCTTTCACCGGGTCATAGGTGTTCGCCCCCGCGCTGTGCAGAATCATCGCGTCGGAGAAGGAGTAGTAGGTCGTGGCCGCCGCCGAGACAAAGCCGCCCAGATATTGCTGCCCCAACTGCGGGATCAGTTTGACGGTCTGCGTCCGCATCTGCTGCGAAATCTGCGCTGTCGTGACCATCGCCTGGACATTGCGCTGCGCAGGGTCTTTGGTGTTGATGTCCTGCTGGAGCTGGGTGTCTACGATCAGGGAGTTGAAGAGCGGTACGGTGCAGATCAGCGTCACCGACACCAGCATGCCCAGCGCCACCGCCGCGAGCAAGGCCCGCCCATGCGTCAGCCGCAAGAGCGCCAGCCGCACAGCGGAGAATACGCTCGCCCGGCTACCACGCCAGGGGCTTGCGTTGCGCCCTCCTCGTGATCCCCGGTCGCGCGGGCTAGCGCCGCGAACGGACTGCTGCTGGCGCGCCTCTTCCAGACGCATAGGTGAGTCCTCCTTACGATGACGGATGATGAGCGCATGTGATGCGTGAGAGTCGTGCTGACTGTATGACGTGAGAGAGCGGCTATTTTTTCGCGCGCTTGCCATACTGCCATCCACGCTGCGCTGCGCTATGTACGACGCGCATGCGTGGGGCGGGCAGGCGCCCATGTCCGCACATATCATCGCATAGATGGTCTAGCTGTGGCGTGTTGGCGCCGAGGCTCCTATGCCTCCTCCCGGTCACGGTCACAGGGGTGTGACTATTCCCACCGGGCGCTTGCACGGTATAGCAATGAGTGTAGCTACATAACCGGAAGCGCTTCCTCGATCCTGATGACTGATGCCGCAGCGATGCTCGCCTGCCGCGAGGCCTCGCTGCGTGCGACGAGGGAGCATGCCGCTATGTTTGTGTTTGATGATGACGAGAACGATCCGCGCAGCGCGTCTGCGCTAGATGGCGAGACCGTCGACGCAACCGACGGAGATGAGGAGTGTCGCCCGGCGGCGCTCGTAGCTCTACCGGAGACGCTGCTGGCCCCACTGCGGCTGCGCCTGCACAAAGACCCGCCACTGGGGCGCCTCGGCCATTGAGGAGCGCGGCGGCTGGCGGCTGTCTGCTGCGCGTGGGCGATTGTGTCTGAAGCTGTCGCAAGTGTGGATGGATGGATGGGGCGGCGGTGGGTGGATGGATGGATGGGGCGGCGGTGGAGCTGGCTCGATGGCGCACATACGCGAGGAGCGGGCTGTGGCAATCGCCGCAGCCCGCTCCTCGCGTATGTGCGCAAATTTCTTGTGGCATCTCCTCACGACCATAAGCCGGGAGGCTTCCAGGAGTCGAACTCTACGCCATGATGCCCCAGGGCGAGAGCAAAAGCTCGCAAACAGTATCGCATCACAGCGTGGAGAACGCAACCGGCGTTCATCCCGTTCTGCCTCAAGGCCGTGGCGCGCTAGGCGTTGACCATGTTCTCGCGCAGTCGCCATGCCTGCTTCAGCAGCTCGAAGGCGCGCTGGCTCTCGCCATGCTGCTCCAGGAACTCAGAGTAGCTGGCATAGGCGTCGGCGAGGTGTTGCGGCGCATCGACACCTTCGAGCATCTCAATAGCGGTTTCGTAACTGCGCTTGGCCGGGTCTGTCTGGCCCTGCGCCTGCTGGAGCGTCGCCATCGTCAGGCGAGCCTCGGCGCGCAAGATGACATCGCCCACGCTATCGGCCAGGTCGAGCGCCTCCTGTGCGGCGCTGGCCGCCTCGTCGAGCTGCCCCTGGCTGATGAAGACCGCCGCCAGACTGCCTCGCGCCTCCGCCAGCGCGCGTGAATCGCCCTGACGCACGGAGAGCGCTTGCGCCGTTTGCAGATACGCTACCGCATCCTCGATCTGATTGGCCTGCGCCGTCGCACGGCCCAGCCGCGTGTAGGCGCGCGCGGTGAGCGCCTCATTCGCCGCGCGTTCGTAGGAGGCGAGGCTGCGCAGGGCATAGAGCTTGGCGCGCGCGGTGTCGCCCTGCCCCTGATATGCCGCGCTCAGCGTCCACAGGGTGTCGCCCAGCCGCTCAGGATGATTCACATCCGTCGCCAGGTCTACAGCCTGCCGCAGATAGCCAATCGCATCGTCGGTATGGCCCAGGAGCCAGTTGATGGATCCCAGATTGTAGAGGACATTCAGCCGGAAGACAGGGTCGCGCGCGACCTGCTGCTCAATGGCGTCATACGCCAGCTTATACTGTTCGAGGGCAAGCTGGTTCTTGCGTGTGAGCAGATAGGCATTGCCCAGTTCGTTGCGCAGGCGGGCGCGAGACTCTTCGTCACCGGTGCGCTCGGCCACGGTGATGCCTTCCAGCGCCTCGCGCCGGGCCTCTTCACCCTCGCCCAGTTCGACGTAGTTGTAGGCGAGCAGGCGTCGCGCATCGAGCGCGCCAGCAGGTGAGAGGTGCGAGAGCGCGATCTGACGCACGGCGTCATTGGACGCCTGGTATTTGCGCTGATAGGAGAGCGCCTGCGCCGCCGCGAGCCGCGCCTCCGCATCTTCCTGGCGACGGTCAGCCGCCTGCTCGCGCGAGACACCAGACGTCGCGCCCGGCAGCGGAGCGGTTCCCAGCAGGTCTTCGAGTGGTACGGAGAGCCTGTCGGAGAGTACTTCGAGGGCGCCAAGCGACGGGCGTATCTGTCCGCGCTCGACCGCTGAGATGTAGCTAACACTGAAGTGCGCGGCGGCAACCTCGGACTGGGTCATGTTCAGACGCAGCCGCGCCTGGCGCAAACGCACACCCAGGCGTTGCGCAGGCGTCAGCATTGCGGCTGCGCTCTCGGCGTCAGCCGCTCTCTCTACTTGATTCGCCATATCGTGCATACTGCCTTTCGTCTTGTGGCGCGTTGCACGGTAAAGCGTTCCTCATCCATCAGTTGTAGAGTGGAGACCCAAACAGTGTAACATCTCACAGACTGAGTTCCGATGGTGAAGAGTAGCGCCGTGATGTGCGTTGCGCCTCGTACCTTCGCGTCATAGCAGGCCCCTTCAAATCGCAGATCAATCCGCCCCCCCAAGTCCTGCTTGTCTCTAGAATAGTACTATTATAACGCTACTGATGCAATGTTACCACTATGGAAAAATGCGTAGTAAACCTGCCTGGCGCTCCCAGAGTGTCGCATTCTTGACGCCAACTGACGGCGCTCTGCGTGAGGATTACACCGGGCTAATTCTCATCTCTGGGACGATTTCGATCCCGCATACAGCAGTAAGAGTATCACGTGATACACTGGTTGGCGGCGTCATCGAGAAACCTTATGGCTTGCTGAGAACACTCAGACTTGTGTACGGACTGCGACTTCAAGCGCCTGGAAAAACCAGCGAGCGCCAGGCGCCAACACCCCGTGCGGATTTGTTATCAACCGTCAGCGAGTGTATTTTGAATCAGACTCTCGATGCGGCATTGACGCGCGCTGTGGCGCCGTGCTACCCTTCTGAGTACGACGATGAGTGTCTTGGAACACATGCGATGAGCGGCTGGCGCGGCCCAAGAGTGGCATGCGCTGGCCCTCGATCACCATCTGCCGAAAGCTGCGATGGAGGACAGGTCAGGGGCGAGTCGAGCGCACAGAGAGCGACGCGCATGCTGCGAGCGTCGTCACCGCTTGCTCCCAGATAACACCTCCCATGCCTGGCGCCCAACCGCCGCGCGCACTGCGAGCCGCGTAGTAGGCCGCCACGGGCCGCGCCCGTTAGCGCGCGACGGTTTCAGCCAATAACCCAGGTGGAACCGATAGAGGTCTTCGGCCTGAGCCGGAGATGAATCGTGGTGGCCCCACGAGCTGGCCTTCTGGCCCTCGTCCACAATCGCAGGTGGACGAGGGCTTTTTGTTTGCCCGCCGCTCGTGAGCCAGTTGTCAATACGCATTGATGCGTACTGGAGGACGGCATGACCTATCCCGGCGGTGACGCCAATCTCTGGGAGCGCGCCTGATCTCACCGACGCTTGTTCTGGCCTGTCGGGGCGCGTTCCGCTGCATCTCCGCATTCTGCGCGCGTGCGAATGCGCTGGGACGACAGGCCAGGCGATGCGGTCGCCCGATCTGGGCGCGAGCGGTCAGAGAGGATAGGTCACAGCATGTCAAAGAGAGAGCAGACGGTCGAGCGCGTGCGCGCCACAGACCTGGCGGCGCACTGCGGCGAACGGGCGCGCGTGATGGGCTGGCTGCGCAGCGTGCGCACGCTCGGCGCGATCAGCTTCCTGATCGTGCGCGATGGCTGGGGCGAGGCGCAGGCCGTGGCGCAGAGCGCCGCCGAGCTGGCGCCATTGGCCGAGGTGGGCGCCACGGTCGAGAGCGTGGTAGCGATCAGCGGGATGGTCGCCGCTGCGCCTCAGGCGCCTGGTGGCGTGGAGCTACGCGACATCACCGTCGAGGTGCTGACGCCCGTGCGCGAGGCGCCGCCGATCACGCTGAGCAAGCGCGAGGTGAAGGCGAGCCTGAGCGCGCAGCTCGATCACGCGGTCGTCACCAACCGTCATCCACGACGACGCGCGGCCTTCCGGCTGGCGGCGAGCGCGATGGCGGGCTTTCGCGAGACGCTGGGCGCGCGTGGCTTCACCGAGATTCAGACGCCGAAGCTGGTCGCCGCCGCGACGGAGGGCGGCGCGAATGTCTTCGCGGTGAACTACTTTGACCGCGCGGCCTATCTGGCGCAGAGTCCGCAATTCTACAAGCAGGTGATGGTGGGCGTCTTCGAGCGGGTCTTCGAGGTCGGGCCGGTCTTCCGGGCTGAGTCGCACGATACCACGCGGCACCTGAACGAGTATGTCAGCCTCGACGCGGAATTTGGCTTCATCGAAGACCATTTCACGGTGATGGCGTTGTTGCGTGACGCTGTCGCGGGTATCTTCGCGCGTATCGCGTCCGACTGCGCCGCTGAGCTTGAGCTGCTGGGCGCGCGTCTACCGGTGGTTCCTGCCGCGATTCCACATATCCACTTCACCGAGGCGCAGGAGCTGATCTTGCGCCTGCATGGGGTAGACTCGCGTGGCGAGCCAGACCTGGCCCCGCAGGAGGAACGCTGGCTCGGCGAGTGGGCGCTGGCTGAGCACGGCAGCGACTTCCTGTATGTCACTGGCTATCCGATGCGCAAGCGGCCATTCTACACGCATCCCGACCCGGCGCGCCCGGACTACTCGAACTCGTTTGATCTGCTCTTCCGGGGAACGGAGCTGGTCACGGGCGGGCAGCGCCTGCATCGCTACGCGGACTATCTGGCCGCGCTGGAGCGGAACGGCCTCGCGCCTGAGCCATTCGCCTGGTATCTCGACGCTTTCCGCTATGGGATGCCGCCAGAGGGCGGGTTCGCCATCGGCCTGGAGCGGCTGATCGCGCAGTTGACCGGCGCGCCCAACATCAAGCTGGTGACGCTCTTTCCGCGTGACCTCACCCGTCTCGCGCCATAGCCAACAGGCGGCGCGGCGCGCTAGAATGTGGCTCAGGCTTGCTCGCTACGCCGCCCCTGCGCAGAGGCGGCGTAGCGAGCCTGTGTCGTGGTGACAGAGGAGGACACATGGCGCGTTCACGTTCAGCCCAGGTTCGCTTCGTGGGCGCCTGCTTTCAGGCGCTGGCGTTGTCGTGCATCGTCATTGGCGCAGTCGTCGGCTGGCTGCTACCACGGAGCGGGTGGGGGTTCGCGGCCGCGCTGAGCAAGACAGTCGCCGCCAGCGGTGTTGATTCAGTGACCTTCCTGGGGGCTGCGCTCACGACGCTCGGTGTGATCGTCGCCATCCTCATCGGCTACAACGTCGCCGGCTTGCAGACGGCGGGGCAACTGATGTCACTGGCGCTGGCGCGGGCGATGCTGCTCTCGCTGGCGCCATTCCTCATCTGGTGGACGGTGACGACGGGTGTTGGGCTGGTCTACCTGCTGCTGCCGCCCGCCTATATGGGGCAACTCTGGCAGATGCTCGTCTGGTTCGCCGCCGTCGTGCTCTTCATGCTCAGCTACCTGTGGACACTTCCCTGGCGGCTCTCCGGTGAGTTCGCGGCGCGCTGGGCGGTGGATGATCTGCGTGCGACGCCCATCGAGCAGTGGGAGTCGCAGGACGGCTACGATGTGCTCCAGTCGAGCATGGCCGCCGCCACCACGCGCGGCGACCTGGGCGCCGTGCGCGCGCTGGCGCAGACGCTCGGCGGTTTCCTGGTGGTCGCGCGCGACACCGAGGCCGAGCGTGACAACCGCTACCATCGCGGACGGTACCGCGCGCTCAAGAATCTGGTCTCCGGCTGCGCGCAGTTCGCTGGCGTGGCTCCTACCTCCGTCGCCTACCAGCTTGGCTACGTGACGGCAGGCGCGCTGACGCTGGCCGCTGCGATTGGCCTGCCCATCGGCGACTTCGAGAACGACCTCTTCTCTGGCTTGCTACGCGCCCTCGGCGCGAGTCCCGACCGGATTGATTCGCTGTGGACGGGCGCACGTCATGCGCTGTGTCGCGGCGATGCGCGCACGCCGCCCTATCTGCTGCGCTACTGGCGACTCCATCGCGCCTGGGACGCCGCCGACCCACGCTCTACCCAGCGCATCGCGGATGGCCTGATGCGCCTGCATGGCGATCTCGCGCGCACGCTGCTGCAGCGCGAGCAGGCCGGGCAGGGGCGGATGGAGGCGGTCCATATGCTCGAAGACCTCTATCGCTATCTCGCGGGCCACCTGCGTGAGCGCATCGAGGCCGAGCATGCCGACGCTGAGCGCGCCCGCCTGCTGGGGCTGGCGTCCACGTTGCTACAGCAGCTTCATACCCATACCCTCACGATGAGCGACGTCTGGAACGAGGAGCAGCGCACGCTCGCCGCCGCCGCCTATGCGCGTGCGAGCGCCAAGCTCCCGGTGGCCGCCGCCGTCGTCGTCGCCAGCAATCCGTGAGCGCGTGCGCGCCGCCGGAGCGCGGGCGGGTGAAGCCGCAGCTATGGGTCTGGCGGCCGCGAAGCCCCACCTGCGTGGGGCTGGGACATGGCCATTTGCGCGGAACCGCCGGACAATTCACAGGCTCTGCGTCGCCAGCAGCCTGTGAGCGCGCGCACTCGCTGTGCTATACTGGTTTGCCCGCGCGAACCCGCCGCATGCGTGGCTGCGCGCGCTGTTGGAGGCATTGCAGGGCAGAGGAGGAGCGACATGGCGCATACCGACTCAGCGGACATCCTCGCGCCGATGGCGACCATGCCGCCCGCTTCGCTTGCCGCGCTGGGGCGGCGTATCGTCGTGCTGGGCGTCACCGGTTCGGGCAAGTCTACGCTGGCGGCTGAGCTGGGGCGCCGACTCGGCGCCCCCTGCGTCGAACTCGATGGACTCAACTGGGAGCCGAACTGGACACCGGCCCAGCCCGCGATCTTTCGTGAGCGGGTGCGCGCGGCTGTCGCGGGCGACGCATGGGTGGTGGATGGCAACTACCACGTGGCGCGCGACCTCATCTGGCCGCGCGCCCAGACGATCATCTGGCTCGACTACGCGCTGCCCACGATCTATGCGCGGCTGCTGCGGCGCACGCTCTGGCGCACGCTGGCCCGCGTGGAGCTATGGAGCGGCAATCGTGAGCGGCTCTGGCCGCAGTTCTTCACGCGCGATTCGCTCTTCATCTGGGCGATCACCAGCCAGCCGAAGCAGCGCCGCGAGTACCCACTGATCCCCACGCTCCCCGAATGCGCCGACGCCGCCTTCATCCACCTGCGCTCACCGCGCGCCACCGCCCGCTGGCTGGCAGGATTGCGCTAGCGCGAAGGATCACTGTTCCCCTGCTAGTGCAAGCGCCTGTGAGCGGAGTCGTGGGCCAATGTGCCGCCCCTGGGCAATCATCTGGTCGAGGTATGGTCCTACCAGCGAGATGATTCCCTGTATCTTCGCCTCCAGTAGCACACCAAGCGAGCCACTCACTGCTAGTCCAAGCTGTTTTGCCGCCGCACGCCCTCGCTGCTCATCCATCAATATCAGGCGCGCATTGCTACGTCGCGCAAGAGCAATGGCTTCGGCTTCCCCAGGATCAAGCGACAAGGGTACGATGGCGTCAGGAGGCGTGAGATGGACTGTTATCCACGTGATCCGCGAAAGATCAGTCCTCGTCGGGTGCGATGGTAGCCCTGCCTGATACTCACTGAAAACAGCCTGCGGAATCCATAGCTGTGTGTAGAGCGTTTGCAACGTATCAAGCATGTCTATTTCAGCAAGCGTGATGAGTGGCGTTGTATCGGACACGACGAGATTGCGTGGCGCGGAAGCGATTTCAGACATGTGCGCCCAAATCAATCGCGCGCTTGCTGAGCGTTTCGCAAGTCTTCTGCAAGATCGGCGTCCTCATCGAGGTATGAAATGCCGTATGCGCTGAGCAGATCGAGGAAGTCTGAGCGTGTGACGCCGAGCAGCGCGCCTGCTCGACCAGACGAAATTTTGCCCTGTTCGTACAGCCGAACGTAGAAAGCCTCACGCGCCAGTCGCTGCACTTGCTCATCGCTCATATCGTTGAGCAGGTCAGCAGGATATTCAATCTCGACCTTCTGGGTATCCTGTGCATGCGAACTTGCCATAGCTTCTATCCCCTTCGCTAGCGCTGTGTTCAGTCAAGTATAGCCTGTTGAGGCGTCTCATCCACGTTGCTTCGGCTTGCCGTGGCCGTTCTGCGCGGCTTTGCCCTCGTCGGCGGAGGCTCCGGTGGTGGCGCGCGAGGTTAGCTCTGATGGCGCGATGACACGTCCCTCGCTGGGCTGCGTGTCGTCGGCGCGCGGCGCGCCGCTGACGCCTCTGGGTGGGCCATCGCCAGTCTGCCGCTCAGCAGCGGCAGCGCGCTCCGCTTGCATGCGATTCCAGCGCGCGGCCTCGTCGGCGCTGCGACCCGTATTGCTCTCGTTGCGCTGCGCGCCCATCGCGTAGCCAAAGCGCCGTGTGCGCCGCGAGAGCGCATAGCCGCCGCCGATCAATACCAGCACGATCACCACCAGCAGCGCATTGCTGGAGAGGCCGCTGCCGCTGCCCGACGTGATGCCTGTGGGGTAGCGCGCCAACTGGCCCACCGCCGCATAGACCACGGGGCCGCTCTGCTTGCCCTCAGTCACCGCCAGCCCCTGCGCGGGGTTCGTCAGGCCCGGCGCGACGAGCGCCCACTGCGCGCCGCTATCTGTCGAGCGATAGACGGCGTTGGCGATGGAGACATAGAGCCAGGTCGGCTGCTGCGTGAGCGTCGCCAGCGCCAGCGCCGTCCCCTGCGGCAGGCCGCCGCCCACATGGCTCCAGCTCTGTCCAGCGTCTGCGCTGCTGAAAAGACCATCCGTTGTCGCGGCGAAGAGTGGCGCGCTGGGTCCGCCCAGCGTCGCCAGCGCGTTCACCTGCGTCTTCGCGGGCAGGCCGGTCGCGTGCGGCGCCCAGGTCTGCCCACCGTCGCCGCTGATAAAGAGGGGCGCGCCGCTTCCGTTTATCAGCCCCAGCAGCCAGGTGTGATTGGCCGCGTCCCAGGCGAGCGCAGCCGACGTCGCCTGCGCAGGCAGCCCGCCGTTCGATGCGACCCAGGTCGCGCCATCGTTCGCGCTGCGGTAGACACCGCCGTGGTCGAGGCCCGCGAGCAGGGTTGCGTCGTCGGGCGTCGCGGCCAGCGCCACCGCCGCATTACTCGTCGGCAGGCCAGCGCTGTAGGCGCTCCAATGGTCGCCGTAGTCGTCGCTGCGATAGAGGCCAGCGCTCGTCCCCGCGAAGATGACGCCCGCCCGCTGCGGATCGGGCAGCACGCTGGCCACCGCCGCGTCGGTTGGGATGCCCGCGCCGCTAGAAATATGTCCCGTCTGATCGGCCAGCCCGCGGTAGACGCTACCGTTGTCCGCTCCGGCGTAGACCAGCCCGGCGACATGCGGATCAGCGACTACAGAGTAGACGTTCCCGCCGTCATCTGGCCCGATCAGCCGCCAGGCGCCCGCCTGCGCAGCGCAGCCCGCCAGCAGTGTCAGCAGCGCGCCGAGCAGCGCCAGCGCGCCGAGCGAGGCTACGCGCCGCGTTAGAGGGCCGCCTGCGCGGCTCAGCGCCGAGGCGGTCGAATGGGACGACGTGGCGCAGATGCAGAGTGGTCATCTCAAGCCCAGCCTTACACGATAGCCGACATACCAGTGAACTGGCGTGGGCAGCGCCGCGCGGGCCGCCCGCTCGAACTCGCCCAGCCCAATCTCGTCCGCTGTCACCTCGCCATGTAGCAGCAGGCTCTCGACCACATTCGACCGCGTAATGCCGATGAATCGGTCGGCGTCGCACGGCTCGATATTGTGCAGCGTGATCTCCTTCACCTGGCGGAAGTGGCCGCTCGCGCGCATCCGCTCCAGATGCTCCGCTTTCTTCCAGCCGGGCAGCGCCGCCGATACCCCATGCGCGTCGGCGGCGGCGAATGCGCGATCCAGGAAGCTGTGGAAGAGCATATCGGTCTCCCAGGTGATCGTTGGTGGCCAGTCATAATCATACGCCGCGAAGACGCCGCCGCGCCGTAGGATGCGCGCCACCTCGGCCAGCGTCGCGGTCGGCTCCATCCAGTGGAAGGCCTGCGAGGCAGTCACGATATCGGCGCAGCCATCGGGCAGCGTGGTGCGCTGGGCGGTTCCGGCGATGAAGCGCAGACGTGCAGCGTCAGCGTCAGCGCTCGCCGCACGCCGCTCGGCCTGAGCGCGCATGTCGTCGTTTGGCTCGATGCCGATCACCTGCTGCGCCGCATCGGCCCAGAGCAGCGTCGAGAGGCCCGTGCCGCAGCCCAGGTCTACCACCAGCGGCGGGCATGGCGTCTCGGCCAGTTGCGCCAGCAGCGGCGGCAGGGCCACCGGCGCCGCAGGCCGATGTTGGTCATACTGCCCGGCGAGGCCGCTCCACTGCGCGATGCGCTGCTGCGCCGCCGTCGCGGTCGCGCGGCCATCGGGCGCCATCGGATCATCCATCGCCATGTCTGCGCGCTCCTCATCGTACCTCACGGCGCCATTATGGCAGCAGCGTGATCTCCTGGCCCATGCCACGCTCGCGCGCCTGTTGATAGATATACGCCGCCGTCGCCACATCTTCCGCGCCGATGCCCAGCGACTTGAACAGCGTGATGGCCTCGGCGCTGGGTCGCCCTGCCACGACGCCAGCGACGATCTGCCCCAGCTCGACCAGGCGTCCCTCGCTGGCCGCCTCGACCATGCTGAATTGCCCTTCATGCTCAGGGATGAGCAGGTCGCCAGCCTCGGTCTTCGCCTGCTGCTCATCATCCACGGCGATCAGCGCGCTGCGTGTGACCGTCTCGGTGTCCACCTCGCGGCGGTGGCCCCAGTTCGACCCCATCGCGTTCACGTGTGCGCCGGGGCGTAGCCACTCGCCGCGCAACACCGGGTCCTTCGCGCTCGTCGCCGTCACCACAATATCCGCCGCGCGCACGGCTTCTTCTGCGCTGGCCGACGGGCGCGCCTCCACTCCTGTCGCCTGCGCAATCTCGCGGCAGAAGGCTTCGCGTCGCTGCTGGTCGCGCGCGAAGACAAGCAGTGTCTGCACAGGACGCGCGGCGACCATCGCCAGCGCCTGTGTGCGCGCCTGCCCGCCAGCGCCAATCAGCGCCACCACGCGGGCGTCTTCGCGCGCCATGTGGCGGGTGGCCACGCCCGACGCCGCGCCCGTGCGGAACTGGCCGAGCAGATCGGCCTCGATAATGGCGAGCAGCCGCCCATCCTCCGCTGAGGAGAGCAGGACGACGAAGCGCGCCTTGCCGCCAGCCACGGTGTACGTTTTCAGGCCGACAAAGCCTGGCCCGTCGCTGGCGGCGTCGCCTGGCAGCCCTGGCACGAAGGCGGAGAGCGTATGCTGCACGCCGCGCCCCGCTGGCAGCACGACACGCACACGCGGCTGATTGCGGACGTCACCCGCGCCCTGGCGCCTGAACATGCCCTCCAGCACGTTGATCGTCGCGGGCATGGTCAGCAGCGACTGCACATCATCTTCGCGCACTACCAGCGTCATCGCTTGCTCTCCCTGTCTGCGCGCTGCGGCCGCTTCACCCACGCGCGGGCAGAAACTCCCTCGGCGCCCCATGCGTCTGCTAGCGGCGGAAGACGCGGCGAATGTAGACGATCTCCTCGACAACCTCGCCGCGTCGTCCGCGCTGCCGCAATCGCTTGCTCGGCGTCGCTCCGCGCAGCAGATCGCCGACCATCGGCGCCAGGCTCTCGGTGGTTGGCGCCAGCGCGCGCCGCGCCCTGCCACTCGTCAACGCAGCGCCCGTGACCCGCCAGACGAGCGAGAGCGCCACCGCGCTTGCCCCGGTCTTCACGACGGAGCGCACAGCGGGCTGACGCCAGGCCAGCGCCGCCAGCCGTGGCAAGAGCGCCCGCGCGCCAGGCCGTTCGGACTGCATCGCCTCAGCGGGCGGCCGCACGGCTAGCTCCACCGCTGGCGATTGGGCGCGCTCACGCGGCGCTGGGGCGTCGGCCTCGACGATGCGTACAGGCGCCAGGCTGCGCGCTCCTCCAGATCGCGCGACGAGCGGCTGGCCGCACGCCAGACACACCTCGGCGGCGTGCACGGTGTCGGCGCCACACGTCGGGCAGCGCAGCGCTGGGGTTGAGACGTTTGACGCCATAGCTGGCCTCCTTCTCAGGAATATCGTCGCAGGTTACACCTGGGTGGCGCCCATCTCAGCGCGCCGCAGCGCGCTGCGCGAGCAGTTCATCCAGCGCGCCCAGGATCAGGTCGGTCTCTTCGACTGTATTGTAGAAGTTGGGCGAGATGCGCAGCAGCCCTGGCCGGAAATCTACGATGATGCCACGCCTGGTGAGCTGTTGCACCAGTTCGTCGGGACGCTCCATCTCCAGCATGACAATCGAGCTACGCTGCGCGCCATCGAGTGGGCTGCGCAGTTTCCAGCCGCGCGCCTGCGCCTTGCGCGCGAGGTCATCGGCCAGCCAGCGGGTGCGCTCGCGGATGCGGTTTACGCCGATGTCGAGCACGATGTCGAGCGCGGCGCTGGCGATGTAGATCGACGGCATGGGCGGGGTGCCAGCTTCGAGCCGCTGCGCATCATCGCGATAGGCGAACTCGCGGGTCTTGAACTGGAACTGGTCACGCGCGGCCCACCAGCCAGTGTGTGTCGGCTGGAGCCGTGGAATCAGTTCCTCTCGCACGTAGATGAATGCGACACCCTGGCCACCCATCAGCCATTTGAGCGTGCCTGTCACGAGGAAGTCTATTCCCGCCGCCTTCACGTCCAGCGGAATCTGCCCCGTCGCCTGGTAGTCGTCCACCAGCAGCAGCGCGCCCTGGTCGTGAGCCATCGTCGCCAGCGCCGCCACATCCTGGATGTAGCCGCTGAGGTAGAAGACACGCGAGGTCGCCACCAGCCCGGTGCGCGCGTCGATCTGCGCGCGGAAACGCTCGGCGGGGAGGGTGATCTTGTCTTCGCTCTCGACAAATGCGACCTCGATGCCCTGCCGCTCGCGCGCCAGCCATTGATAGGACAGCGTGGGGAAGTCCATGTCGGCCATGACGACTTTGTTGCGCTCGCCGAGGTCCAGCCCGCTGGCAATCTCGCTGAGCGCCGCTGAGACACTGGGCGCGATGGCGATCTCGTGTGGCTGCGCGCCGATGAGCTGGGCGAATTTCTCGCGTAGCGCGGCCAGCTCGCCCATCCATAGCTGATACCACGCCTGCGCGCCATGCTCGTTCCAAAGCTCCTGGAACTGCTCCAGCGCGGCCATCGAGCGCAGCGAGAGCGGGCCAAGCGAGCAGCTATTCAGATAGGTCTTGCGCTGCAAAATGGGGAACTCATTGCGCCACGCCAGCAGGTCGGTATGTGGCTCGCGCTGCCGCGATCGGGCTTTTGGCTTCGACTTCGTCGCCGGGGATGATGCTCGAGAGTCTGGCATGAATCGCAATCCTCCAACACTCTGCCAGAGCGCGCTACGTCTACGCTGGCGTGGCGCTGCGGAGTGTTCACTTGGAGCCAGTGTACCACGTGGCATGCCAAGCGAACCGCTCTTGCGGGCGACGATGGGTCACAGCCAACGATGGCGCCCGCGCGGCGTGGCTGGGGATGACACGCTTCGATGGACAGGGGGCAAGCCAGCGATTTACGGCAGCGCTTCCCACTCGGCGCGAGTGACTCCGGCTTGAGCAAGGATGTCTTTGAGCAACTCTCTGCTGATGTCACCCTGATGAGGATTTGGGAATACTGACGCTGAGATCTCCACGCCTCATCACTTCATGTCTGCGAGCCGGAAACGGACCATCGAAACCTAACTGGCGAAAATGTTCGATCAATTTGCGTCGCTTAATCGGCCCAATCTTTGGCATCACGCGCGCGCTTGTCTGGCAAGCGAATGGCCATCCACAATAGGAAGCTCCAGGTGTTCCTCGATCCGGTACAGAATCCAATCCTCCAGGACCGATTCGAGTTCTTTCTGAGTCGCTTCCAGCGTCTCCTCGCTGGCCCAGACACCCTGGAAGCCTGGAATGGAACCGAAAAAAGTTCCATCGGGATACTGCTTGTAGACTGCGTGACCCAGCGCCGCACGGAGATACTCAGCAAACATGAGACGATCCTCTCATTTCATAGTCGCGCGTTGCTGCCACGGCGCGCTACGTCACACAGCGCATTGCCACTGAGGTGGCTCTGAGTTCTTGCATCTTCAGCTATGGCTCTGCAAAAGTGTACCACGCGCCAGCCAGCTCCCAGCGCGGGCGGGTGAACCCGCAGCTACGGGCCTGCGGGCCGCGAAGCCCCACCTGCGTGGGGCTAGGACACGACGGCTCGCGAGGAACCGCCAGACAATGCACAGGCGCTGACTGCTCTCAGGGGGCGCTGGAAGCCACCGCTTGCGTTCATGTCTTCGCTGGCGCCGTCAGGTAGATGCGCGCCCAGGCGGCGGGCGCGATCCACGGCGCGGGGTCGGCGGGGAAGTTGACGACGTTGGACCTGGCGCCCCAGCCATCCTGCGCTTGCGCGATGGGAATAACCACCGCGTCGTTGAGCAGCGTGTTCTCCGCTTGCTGATAGAGCGCTAGCCGCGCGGCAGGGGTTGCGTGTCACCTCGGCCCGCGCCACCAGCGCATCGGCCTGCGCATCGTGGACATCATAGGGCGGCTGCTCGTAGCCTGGCACATTCGTGTAGGATTGCAGCCAGTCTTGCGGGTCGGGATAGTTTTCGAGCCAGGGCGCATATGTCACAGCGGGGGGCGGAGGCGTCGTGGTCAAGAGGGTACCACCATACACCACCTGCTTGAAGCGTATTCCCGGCAATGTCATGCGCCAGCGCGCCAGGACCGCTGGCTCCAGTGGGGTCATCCCAAATTGGCCATCGTCAAATGCGGTGATCGTCGGGCAGCGGCTCGCGACGCCGCCGCAGCGGTCCTGCACGTAGCTCTGCCAGAGCGCCTGCGCCTGCGCCGCGTCACCCGTCAGCGGCGCGGTGGCGATGGGGCCGCTCAACGTCGCGGGGTACGCGCCTGTGCCGGGCGGAATGAGGTGATTGGTCGCTACTCCACGATCAATTGTCGCAATCTGCGTCTTGTCGAGCGCCAGGGCCAGCGCCTGCCGCAGACGTGGATCATCCAGCGGCGCTGTGTGCGCGTCCAGCGCCAGGGCATCCACGATGCGCGTTGGCGCGGTCGAGAAGGTTAGCCCTCTAGCAGCTGCCTGGCGCGTCAACAGATCTGGCGGGAAGGCGTCGAAGACGATCTCGTCGGATGGCTTGAGCGCAAAGAAGTCAGACGGATAGGGGCTGGTTGTCACTATGTCCGCCGACTGAAGACTGCGCAGGGCGATGTCCACCTGCCGCAGCAGCGGCTGCCTCCCCCAATAGCCAGGCGCCACACGCAGTGTGAGCGAGCCATCCAGGCGTGAGCCATCCTGCTGCCGCGCTGGTGGCGTCCACGCGGCGACGGAGTACATGCCGCTGGTCCCCTGGCCGCCGCCCTCCGCGAGATGCTCGATCCACTGTGCGCCATAGCGAGTGACGAGCGATTGCTCGACAATCAGGCTGTAGGGTTCGGCGAGCTTGCTGATCAGCGCGTCATCTGGCTGCGCGAGAACCATGACAAATGTGCTGGGGTCGGGCGCCAGCAGCGAGACGCCAATCAGCGTCGTGACGGCGGGATGTTTGTGCAGCGGGCCTCCCTGGCACATCTGCAAGAAGGCTGGCTGGTCGTTGACATCGGCAAAGACGCCAGATGGATTGCTGGACGGCAAACAGCCGGACATGACGCGGTTGAGGCTGAACGCGACATCCGCCGAGGTGAGTGGCGTTCCCTCGGCGAAGCGGGCGCCCGCGCGCAGGTGGAACGTGTAGCGCAGGCCATCCGCGCTGACGCTGTAGCTGGTGGCCAGCGCGGGAGCCGGGCGCAGGTGAGCGTCGAGCGTGAAGAGGCCACTGTAGAGGAGCGAAACGATCTGCGTCGTGCCAGATCCGTAGTAATCAACCTGGGCAGGGTCGAGGGTGCGAGAATCATCATCTGCCGTCAGCATGGCGACATGGGCAACCTGCTGGGCGGCGGGCAGCGGCGTGCGGCTCGTGTGCTGCCAGGGCAGCGGTGGCAGGCTGGGCAGCGCGCAGCCCGCCAGCAACGCCGCCAGCGCCAGCATCAGCGCGCCGCTCTGCCAGCGCCCGCTGTGTCTCCGCAACGCCATCGCCGCACCTCCGATCACCAGCGGCGCTCTATCGCTTGCCGCCTGGTATTGGTGAGACGCAGCGTCAGGCGCTGGGTTTACAGCGGCGCGATGCGCTTGAGCATGTAGGTGGCTGCGACACGATAGCCCATCTTGTCGTAGAGCGCGCGGGCGCCAGCGTTGTGGCCAAAGACATTCAGGCCGATGTGTGTCACCGACATCGGACGCAGTTCCTCCTCCAGCGCGCGCATCGTCGCCTCGCCATAGCCCTTGCCGCGCTGCGCCGCGTCGATCACGATGTCATAGATGAAGGCGCGGCGCTGCTCGGCTAGTAGGTGTACCCAGAGCGAGCCAACCGTCGCGTCATCCTCCGCCACCACCCGCCAGAAGTGGTGGCCGGGCGTGCGGAAGCCCTGCGTCAGCAGGCTCGCCATCTGCGCGCTGGAGGTTGCGCGCTCTTCCTCCAGCGAGGTGTCTTCCGCCTGGGCGCGGTCGGCGGCGTAGCTTTCGGGCGCTGTAGCCATGTACGTGTCGTAGTCAGCCTCGGTCATCGGTTGGAGCGTGACCATCTGTGCGCCATCCTCTCCCATTAGATATCGAGGCCTGACAACCCGTGGGAGCCGAGGATCAGGGAGACCTCGCCCCCATGATGGAGGTCATGCTCGATCAGATGCCAGATGACCCACTGGCGGGTAAATATCTCCGGCTCGCCAGGCTCACGGTCCGGATTCGGGATCGTATGCGCCAAATCAGCTACAGTCCAGGAGCCGAGGGCATCCCACAGCACAGCCCCTGAGGTTTGCAACCCCTCCGCAAGCTCTCTGGCGGAGCGCTCAGGCGCGTCCCTGGCATCCCACTGACCGAGGGCGCTCAGTGTGTCGCCGTCAAGACCCAGGGCCTGTTCACACCAGCGCGCCTGAGCGCCGATGATGTGCCGACAGATCTCACCAATGCTACGCAGGCTCCCCACGGTTCGGTAGCTCAGCTGTTCTGACGTCAGCGGGCTAATGGCGTGGATGAGGTGGCGATGATACGTCTCCCAGCCGCGATAGACATCACGACTGCTGGTCATGCTTTCCGTCAAATAGTTTCCCTTATCTGCTGACCACACCCGTTCCCAATATACGTTCACGCCAGTGGCTTCTGGCGCGCCTGGATAGTATGCGCAAGGCGCGCTCGCTTTGGCAAGCGCCCCGCAGGGATGCGGTATCATGCGTAGCGCGGGCGTCATACAGGCGTCAGCGAGGGCGACGGGCGAGCGACAGAGACGAGACGGCGGCGCGGCTGATCATCTCCGCGATTCCACTATGGAGTCAGGCGGGAGCCAGGCGGCGATCTGCGCCCATCCATCGCGCTGGCGCAGCCACGACCCCAGCGCAATGGATGGGCCGACGAGACCTGGGAGGATAGCAGCATGCGGAATGTGGCGTGCAGAAGTGAGGCGCTAGCGCAGCGACACAGGGGCGCTTCGGCGCTGAGCATGGCGAGTTGGTCGAGCTTCATGAGTGTTGGCAGCGTACTGAGCGCACTCAGCATCCTGAGCCTGCTGAGCGGCGGGAGTATTCTGAGCATTGGCAGCGCAGGCAGCATCCTGAGCATTGGCAGTACAGGCAGCATTCTGAGCATTGGCAGTGTCGGCTCGGTACTCAGCATCGGCGGCGCAGGCTCGGCGCTGGGGCAACGCCGCAGGGGGCCGCGCAGTTCTTCTGCGGCGCGCTGACAGCGGCGCGCTGTGCTACGCGGCTAAGGTAGGCGCTGCGTAGCCTGCCAGCTTGCGTGAACGCGACTGAAGAGCTGAAGAGAGGGCGTGCAGCGCATGGATGGCATTTTCGTCATCAACAAGGGCGAGGGGCTGACCTCGCATGATGTCGTGGCGCGTGTGCGGCGACTGGCACATCAGAAGCGCGTGGGGCATGCTGGCACGCTCGATCCCGCCGCAGGGGGTGTGCTGCCGATCTTGCTGGGGCAGGCGACGCGCGTGGCGGAGTATCTGAGCGAGAGCGGCAAGGCGTACCGCGCGCTCGTCCGCTTCGGCGTGGAGACGAACACCTACGACCGCGAGGGCGCGGTGACGCGCGAGGCGCCGACTGATGGGCTGACGCTGGCGCAGATCACCGCCGCGCTGCCAGCCTTCCTCGGCGAGCAGGATCAACTCCCGCCGATCTATTCCGCCATCAAGCGCGCAGGCAGGCCGCTGTATGCGCTGGCCCGCGCGGGTGAGGCGGTGGTCGTCGAGCCGCGCCGCGTGCGCATTGACGCGCTGCGTGTCGTCGCGTGGGAGTTGCCCGATCTGACGCTGGATGTGGAGTGCGGCAAGGGCACGTATATCCGCTCGCTGGCGCACGACCTCGGCCAGCGGCTCGGCCCCGGCGCGCATCTCGCCGCGCTCACCCGCACACGCAGCGGGCCCTTCACGCTGGCGCAGGCGATCACGCTGGAGGAGCTGGAGCAGGCGCTGGCGACGGACGCCTGGCGTGAACGGCTCTTCGCGGCGGATGAGGCGCTGCTCGACTGGCGCGCGCTGATTCTCGGCGAGGCGAGCGAGGCGCGCCTGCGCAACGGCCAGCCGCTACGGTTTGCCGGGCGAACCCTCACCCCCTGGCCCCCTCTCCCACGAGGCGAGGGGGAAATGCCGCTCCCCTCGCCCTCTGGGAGAGGGGCCGGGGGTGAGGGTTCGCCCGCCCGCGCCTACTCCGTCGATGGCCGCTTCCTCGGCATCGTGCGCTGGAGCGATGAGCAGGCGGCATGGCTGCCGCACAAGGTACTGCCGACGACGTTGGAACTGGAACTGGAGTGAGGCATGACGCTTGCCACGCCGACCCTGCGCGCCTTCACCCCCGCCGATCAGGACGCCGCCCGCGCGCTGATCCTGGCGGGGCTGGGCGAGCGCTTCGGCTTCATCGACGAGACACGCAACCCCGACATCGACGACATCGCGGCGCAGTATCTCGCGCAGGGGCGCCGCTTCCTCGTCGCGGAGCTGGCGGGGACGCTGGTTGGCACGGGCGGGCTGCTCCTCGAGCCAGACGGCTCCTGCCAGCTCGTGCGCGTCTCCGTGCGCCACGATCTGCGCCGCCAGGGCATCGCGCGGCTGCTCGTCACGGCGCTGCTGGCTGAGGCGCGCGCATGTGGGCGGCGCCGGGTGTGGGTCGAGACGAACGAGACTGTGGCGCGACGCCATCGCGCTCTACGAACGCATGGGATTCTGCGAGTACGCGCGGCGCGACGGCCTGGTATTCTTGCAACTGCGACTGCGCGTGTAGCGCGCCAGTTAGGGCTTGCGGAACTCGTTATCCTCGAAGAGGCGGCTGGCGGTGGCGGCGTTTTGCCCCTGATATTTAGAGCCGCGCCGCTCGCCATAGCCAGCGCGCACGGGCGAACTCATCTCCTCGAAGGCAAGGTGGCAGATGCGCATGCGCTGGGTAGAGCGCCACGGCGATGCGCCCCAGATTGCTGATCTCCAACGTGATCTTGCCTTTGAAGCCGGGGTCTATAAAGCCCGCCGTGCTGTGGATAACGATGCCCAGCCGCCCGATGCTGCTGCGCCCCTCCAGCCGGGCCAGCAGGTCGTTGGGGATATCGACATGCTCCAGCGTCGTCGCCAGCACAAACTCTCCCGGATGCGCCAGAAATCGCTCGCCGTCGTGCAGTTGTGTCAGGCTGGTGAGGCGCTCGAAGGTTGCTGGGTCGGAGGGGTCTATCAGCGCCTGGCGTGTGTAGTTGAAGGTCTGGAAGTCGTAGCCCAGCCGCAGGTCCAGTGAGGCGGGCTGTAGCTGCGATTCCAGGTCAGGCGCGGGCGTGATGGTGATGTCGCCCCGCTCCAGGCGCTTCATGATGTCGTTATCCGACAGTATCATAGGTGCTGCAAGCCCTCTCTTCTTCCGTAGTTCTCCGTCGCCGCTGGAGCGATGCGCCCCAGCGTGAGCCACTCAACGTTAGTGGCGGCCACGGCCTGCGCGGTCGGCGGTCGGCGCGGCGGGCAGCTTCGCGCCGTTGGCGGGCGTTTTGGCCGCGCGTGGTCGGCGCGCTGTCTCGGTGAGCGATTCCTCTGGAACCAGCGCGTCGAGCAGCCCATCGCGCAACGCCAGCGCCAGCGCCTCGATGTCGGGCGCAGGCGGGCGGTCATCGCGCAGCGTCGGCACAATGCCGCGCACAGCCGCATGCGCCTCGGCCACACCGCGCCCCGGCTTGAGTGGCGCGCGGAAGTCGAGGCCCTGCGCCGCCAGCAACACTTCGATGGCGATGACGTGGTACGCCAGGTCCAGCGCCTGCCGCAGCTTGAGCGCCGAGGTCGCGCCCATGCTGACGAAGTCCTCCATCCCGGCGGAGGTGGGGATGGAATCAATGCTGGCAGGGTGGGCCAGCACCTTGATCTCGTTCACCAGCGCCGCCGCGACATACTGCGGGATCATGTAGCCAGAGTTCAGGCCCGGCTCTGGCGTCAAGAAGAGCGGGATGCTTCCCTCGCCAGTATCCCAGTCGTGCGGGCTGGTGAGATTGTAGGCGCGCCGCTCGGAGAAGCTGGCCACATGCGCCAGCGTAATCGCCAGCAGATCGAGCGCCAGCGCCAGCGGCTGCCCGTGGAAGTTGCCGCCCGTCAGCGCGTCGCCATCGTCGGGGAAGAGCAGCGGATTATCGGTCACGGCGCCCAACTCGGCGGTGAAGACGCCCGCGCAATAGGCCAGCGCATCGCGTGCGGCGCCGAGCACCTGTGGCGCGCAGCGCAGCGTGTAGGGGTCCTGCACGCGCCCGCAGTCGGCGTGGCTGCGGTTGATCTCGCTATCGTCGAGCAGCAGCCGCAGCCGCGCCGCCGTGCGTGGCTGGCCCGGCTGTGGTCGCAGCGCGTGGATGCGCGGGTCGAGCGGGACGTAGCTGCCCAGCAGCGCCTCGATGCTCATGGCCACGGCCACCTCAGCCGCGCGCGTGAGCCGCAGCGCGTCGGCCAGGGCCAGCGCGCCACATGCCTGCATCACATGCGTGCCGTTGATGAGCGCTAGCCCCTCCTTCGCGCCCAGGATGATCGGCGCCAGCCCCGCGCGGCCCAACGCCTCGGCGGCGGGCAGGCGCTCGCCCGCGTGCCACGCCTCGCCCTCACCGATCAGCGCCAGGCTGAGGTGCGCCAGCGGAGCCAGGTCGCCGCTGGCGCCCACCGAGCCGCGCGACGGTATCACTGGCGTCACCTGCTGGTTCAGCAGCGCCAGCAGCAGGTTCAGCGTCTGCTCGCGCACGCCAGAGTGGCCGCGCGCCAGGCTATTCGCCAGCATCAGCATGATGGCGCGCGCAGTGGCGATATCGAATGGCTCGCCGACGCCGCTGGAGTGGCTGCGGATCAGGTTGCGCTGGAGCGCCTCGACCTGCTCCGGCGGAATCTTGACACGGCTGAGATGGCCGAAGCCGGTGGTGATGCCATAGACGGTACGATCTTCTTCGGTCAGTTGATCGACGAACGCCCGCGCCGCACGTACCCGCTCCAGCGCGCCCGGCGCCAGCGCCACCTCCGCCTGCCCATGCGCCACGGCGACGACCTCGGCGAGGGTGAGCCGCTGCGCGCCAACGCCACCGATCTGCACGCGGCGGGGCGCGTGGGCATGCCGCGCAGTCTTGGGGTGGTCTGTCTCGATCATGGCTCTCACTCTCTCCGTCGGGGGCTGATGAGCTATCCGCATCATCGCGTTGCTCGCGCCACACCGCGCGTGGCCGCTGGGGCGCCGCTGATCGCAGCGATCATCAGCGCGTATAGCCCGTATTTTAGCATGCCTAACCAGAGGCCATCCGCTTTCGTTGAGACTCGCAAGCGATCATACCGTGTGTGAGCGAGAAACCCTGCAATCTCGAACACAAGAGCGTTTCCGCTTTTCAACGCCTCCGAGGCAATTGGGGTATATCCCCAGTGATGTGACCTGCCTGTCCCCACGGTTTCGCGCCACGGCTCCCGCTGGCCTGGCGCGGCTCGTGCTCGCCCCGAAGGAGGCTTACCATGCGGAATGATCTCCTGCGTTCTCCTGCCCTCACCACCACCCGCCCGCGCCGCCTCTCGCTCGCCGATGTGCAGGCGTTCACCTCACCTGCCCGCCAGTCTGGCCATGCGCGCCGCCGCGCCGCCCAGCGCAACCTCACCGCCGCAACAGAATATATCCTGACGTGGGGGCGTCTGCTCAACCGGACGGGTGTGCTTTTCTATTTCCTTGGGCGCAGAGATATTCCCGCGCAGCACCGCCATCTGCCGCAGATCGCGCGGCTGGCAGGCTCGGTGGCGCTGGTCTCGCCCGGCGGCGAGGTCATCACGCTCTATCGCAATGCGCATTCGCTGCGCGACATCCAGCGCAAGATGAAGTATCGCTTCACCCCTGGCTACCCCGACATCGTCTCAGCCGAGGCGCAGGAGGAGGACGAGTCCGATGCGCCAGATGCGGCGGATGGGTTCGTTCTGGCGCGCGGCGCGTAGGAGCGCGGGCGGCGCGGGCGGGTGAACCCGCAGCTACGGGCCTGCGGGCCGCGAAGCCCCACCTGCGTGGGGCTAAGATTCGCGAGGAACTGCCAGCCCTGCCCACTCGTCCTACTCCCCTTCTCTGCGCCCTCTCGCTCGCGCTAACATCCTAGACTGGCGCGCTGTGCGCCACCGGGATGCTGCGCCGCCGCATGGCGTGATGATACAAGGGCAAGGATTCGTGGCGAAGCGAGACGGTGTGGCGCATGGTTCGGTGGCGTCGGCGCCTGTGGCGCCTGTAGTAACGATGGAGGATGGGCGCAAGGTATTGCGTGTGGGTGGCGTGATTCAATCTGTCGCGGTGGATGAATGCTACACCCCCGATGTGTGGGACGCCATGCTGCCGCGATGCCAGCCCGCCAGCGCGCTGATCCTGGGGCTGGGCGGCGGCGCCATCGCACAGTTGATGGCGCGCCGCTGGGGTCCGCTGCCAATCGTTGGCGTCGAGCTGGACCCGGCGGTTGTCTGGCTGGCGCGGCGCGAGTTTGGCCTGGATGACCTGCCTCACCTCAGCATCGTCACCGCCGACGCCTTCATCTGGGCGGCGCGCTGCGAGCAGACGTTCGACGCCATCTGTGTGGACCTCTATACCGCTGGCAAAATGGCGCATGGCGTGCTCGGCGCGGCGTTCCTGCGCGACCTGCGACGGCTGCTCACACCACGCGGCGAGGTGACGTTCAACCTCTGGCGCTCCGCGTACCTCGCCGATCAGCTACGGCGCATCGAGCGCGTCCTCAGCGTCATCGCGGTAGACGAGGCCGACGACAACCTCATCGTCCACGCCGCGCCGCGCCACGACTAGCGCCCTGCCGCGCGCATCAACGCGCCTGGAGCGCCGCATCGTGGAACTGCTGGAGCCGCTGCTCCACACGGGCGTGAATCTCTGCCGCTGGCAGGCCAGTGAGAATCGTGAGCGCCTCATCGACGGTGTTGGCTGGCCAGACATGAAACCAGCCTTCGTCGGCGATGGACGCGGCGACCTCATCGCGCAGCATCAGGTCGCGCGCATTGACGGCGGGAATCAGCGTGCCATAGCCGCCCTCCGCCTGCTCACCCTGCGCCCGGCGCAACCGGCAGAGTTCCCAGAAGCCCTCGATCTTGGTATTCACGCCGCCGATAGGCTGCAACTCGCCATGCTGCCCCACCGCGCCAGTGACCGCGCAGGAGTAGCGCAGTGGGACACGGGCGAGCGCGGAGAGCAGGGCATAGAGCAGCGCTCCGGAGGCGCTATCGCCGCCGGTCGTGCCGTGCTCCTGCTCAAAGCGCACCCGCGCCATGAGCCTGATGGGACGCTCTTGTCCATAGCGGTGCGCCAGATAGCCCTCGATGGTCATCTCACCTCGCACATGGTCGGCGTCGGCCTGCGCCGCCTCGCGCTCGATGTCGAGCAGGCGCGCGTCGCGGCCAGGGCTGACCGTCGCGCTGATCCGCGTGGGTACGGCAAAGTCGCCCTCAGACGGGTGAAACTCATAGATGCCAAGGCCATTGATCTGCCCGATGGCCGCCCCTGCGGTTGGCGTGTTGGCCTGCCCGGAGAGAATGGCCTCGCGCACGCGCTGCGCATTCGCGCCCTGCAGCGTGCGACGGCGTGTCAGCGCGGCGGTGACATCCGCTCCGCCGGTTGTCTCGGCGCCACGCGCGTGGGCCATCCGCCCCGCTTCCACCGCCAGGTCGCGCAGCAGCAGCAGATCGGTGGAGAGATAGCTGCGATTGAGTCCATCACCGCGCCGCGCGCCTTCCTCCACCAGCCGTGCGACTGCGGAAGGCTCGAAGGCGGGCAGGTTATTCGCGTGCGCGGCGCCCTCAGCCAGAGTCGCGTAGGCCGCCTCGCTGTGCGGAGTCCAGGCGGCGGCAGGGCGCAGCCACGTCTCGTAGCGGAAGATATGCGCGAAGTCGCCTGCCAGGCTGGCCAGCGCGTTGTAGGCGCCGCCATCGCCAATCAGCGCCACGCGCGTCGTCAAGGGCAGCGGCGGCCAATTCGTCTTGATCTGAAGGTTACCGCTGGTGAGCGCGACGCTCAAGCTGAGCCACGAACCATCCAGCGCCAGCAGGTCGGAGGCGGCGAGGACGAGTACGCCGCCATTCGCGCGGATCAGCAGATCGTCGAGCTTGTCGCGCACGAGCGTGCCGACGATGACTGGCGCCTGCGCTGGCGTGTCGGAGGCGGCTGTGGCGTTCCCGGAGGCTGCGCTGACCAGCCAGGTGGGCATGTCATCATAGCTCACGGGCAGGCTCGCCTGGGCGGCCGCGAGGGCGTCGAAGGCGGCTCGCAACTGCTCGATATACGTGCGAGCGGGCGTCAGTTCCGGCGCTTGCAGCGGGGCGAAGGCCTGCGCGACGAGCTGGCCACGCGCTGCGGGCGTAGATTCAGCCGCTCCGGGCGCGCCATTCGCCGCATTGCCCCCGCTGTCGCCATTCGCCGCGCCGTCCCAGGCCGAGGTGAGCAATCGCAGCGCCTTATCGATGGCGGTGGTGAAGGCCGAACCAGCGCCTCCAGGGAGCGCCAGCAACACCGCCCGATCCATCGCCGATGGCAGCGGGACGTAGCAGAAGTCGGACGGCGCTGGCTGCTGCGCCAGAGCGTTGCGCGCGAGGGATGCGATGAGGCTGTGTCGCCCATGGCCAGCGCCGCCGCCGATGTAGAGATGAGCGTCGGGCGGCGCGTCACTGAGCCACGCGCTGATGACCTGGGCTGACTCGGTCTGGAAGGTGGGCGTCACCAGCGCGGCTATCCATCGCTGCGTCGCGCTATCCGTCGCGCCTGCTCCGCCAGACGCGGGGAAGGCTGCGAAATCAGCCCGCAACTCGCTGCGCCTGGCGTCATCGAGGCGCTCCCAGTCGGCGCGCCGACGCAACTCGTCGATCGTGCTGAGCGCCCGTGAACGATCAGAACTCGTCGCTGTCTGCGCGCTGGCCGCTTCGGCCCGGTGTCGTCCCCACATACCCGTGACTCTCCTCCATATCGATCATGCAGGCGTTTCAAGTGCGAAAGACCGTGGCGCACGCCGCCGCCTGCCATGTTACCAAGCGTGCCGACTATAGCATGCCCGTCGATGTCGAATTGTGACGCGCCTCACAATCAGGCGCTCGGTAGGCGTTTTTCCGGAGCGGCGCTACTGCGCGGTTGCGACAGAGTTGCGACGATTCGACGATAGACCTGCGATAGGCGGGCGCTACGATTGAGGCAAGCGGTACGGGGCGCCTGCGCGCTTGCAGGTCATGGATGGTCATGGGTGGAGGATAGCATGTCGCAATCAACGCAGCAGCGCACGCGCTTCTTGTGGCTCGTGCTGGTGGTCGTCGGCGCAAACTATGTTGCGCAGATTCCGTACTACCTGGATGTCTACCTATCCCACATGCGGCGCCGCCCTCTGTGAGTGGCTCCTTCCTGCTCGGCCTGACGCTTGTATGGTTTCTGGTGGGATATGCGCGTCTGGCGCAAGGAAGCGCCAAGGGCTACTGGCTCCTGCTCAGCTTCCTCGTCGCCGAGGTGTTCTTCTACGCGCACAACATGTTCATCCAGGTCACCCATGGCTATGCTTCCTTTCTTCCACCTGCAAACCCGCGACCCGGTGCTGTTTGCCGTGTTCGGCATCGGCTACCTCAACATGTTGCTCGGCGCCTGCTTCATCGCGTACCTCGCCCGCTATCGCCGCGACTTCATCGCGCATACCGCGCATGAGTCGTCTGCGGCGCATCCCTCGCGGCGCGTCAATCGAGAGCGCGCCTCATGAGGCGAGTGGTTGCGCCCGGTTGCGCCCGGCTGATACCCATCAAATTGAGCGGCGGGGTAGACCTCCCTGCGCTCTCTGCTATACCATGTCTTATGTCGTGTTGTGTGGCCTGAGCATGTGGCGTGCGCGGCGGCGCTTTCTGCGTGGCGCAGCGTGGACGGCAAGCGAATTGCGCTACTGGTACTCTTGTGGGTCGGGGTTGTGCTGGGTGGACCGCTGGGCGACACTAGGCTATGTTCGGCGCGGGGAAAGCCAGCGCGCTGACGGGCGGAAGCAGCCCCAGCGGCTCTGAGCAACTCATCTTTCGGGTACTGTTCCACTGATTTTGCGCCGACTGGTAGTCGGAGGAGTCCTGAGTCAATGCAGGAGATTCGCACTCCGGGCATGCAACATGTCGTCCTCTCGCAGAAGTCCCTCGCGGACTACGGCCCGATTGCCGGAGACTCGGTGATCGCCGACATCGAACGCCTCGCGCGCCCACTCCAGGGCGCTCGTGTGCTGCATATCTCCTCTACTGCGTATGGCGGCGGCGTGGCAGAGATGCTCCACACGCTCATCCCGCTGATGCGCAGCGCCGGACTCGACGCCGAGTGGGCCATTATCAATGGCAATGATGACTTCTTCACCGCGACCAAGAGCATGCACAATGCGCTCCAGGGCATGGACCTCGAGCTGACCAACGCGATGCGCGCCGCGTATCTCCATGCGAATGTGGACACAGCCGTCTACTTCGAGGGTGAGTACGACTTTATCATCGTCCACGATCCGCAGCCAGCGCCGCTGCGCACCTTGCGTCGCACTGACCCTGGCAAGTGGATCTGGCGCTGCCATATCGATCTGACCGCTGCGAATCAGGTCTACTGGTCGTTTCTGCGCCCCTTTGTCGAGGCGTATGACGCCGCCATCTTCACCATGCCGCAGTATGTGAAGAACGACCTGCATGTGCGCAAGCTCGCCTTCGTTCCCCCGGCGATTGATCCGCTCAGCCCTAAGAACGCGCCGATGGACGATGAGCGCGCGGCGGAGATCGTGAGCATGTACGGCGTGGACGCCACGCGGCCACTGCTGGTGCAGGTGTCGCGCTTCGATCCGTGGAAAGACCCGCTGGGCGTGATCGATGTCTACCGCGCCGTGCGCGCCGAGTTCCCCGGCACGCAGCTCGCGCTGATTGGCTCGATGGCGCACGATGACCCCGAAGGCATGGAGTATTACCAGCGCACCAAGGAATATTCCGACGACGACCCCGATATCCATCTGCTCTCCAACCTGGATGGCGTCGGCAATGTCGAGGTCAACGCTTTCCAGCGGGCGGCCTCGGTCATCTTGCAGAAGTCGCTGCGTGAGGGGTTTGGTCTGACCATCGCCGAGGGGCTGTGGAAGGGCAAGCCAGTCATCGGCGGCAATGTCGGCGGCATCCCATTGCAGATCGAGCATGGCGTGACCGGCTACCTCGTCGAGAGTGTCGAGGAGGCGAGCGCCTATGCGCTGGAGATCATGCGCGACCACGCGAAGGCTCACCACATGGGCGAGCTTGGCCGTGAGGTCGTGCGCGAGAAGTTCCTCTCGACCTCGAATCTGCGCAACTACCTGCGCCTGTTCAACGAGTTGATGGAGCAGGAAGCCAGCGAGTCGAAGTCGCGGATGGCCAAACCTGTCGCCTGGTAGCTCGGCCAGAAAAAGCCTTCATCGTGCGGCGCCGTCGCTCACCTGAGCGACGGCGCCGCATAACAGATCCCGCAGGGGGTGTTGACGCCGGGCGCGACCTCACCCCCTGCCCCTCTCCGGCGAGGAGAAGGGGAATCTGGCTCCCCTCGCCCTCTGGGAGAGGGGCTGGGGGTGAGGGCTGGCAGCACTCCACGCGGACTGTTATCAGTCGTCAATCGCCTGATAGGCTGAGGTCAGGAAGTCGCGGCAGACATCTGGCGGACTGGCGCTCTCCCATGCGCGTGGGGTCAGCTGGATCGTCACCATCTCCTCCTGGGGATCGGTGTACCAGGTCGTGCCCATGCCGCCATCCCAGCCAAACGTGCCAACGGACTTTGCGATGTCATCGCGCCGGGTGACGATGGACATGCAGAATCCCCAGCCGTGGCTCGCGAAGAAGGTAGGGTCCAGGCCAGATATCGCCTTCTGCTCAGGCGTGAGCTGATCGCTCGTCATAACCTCAACCGACGGCCTGGAGAGGATACGCGCGGCGCCACAGGCGCCTTTGTTGAGCAGCATCTGGCCGAACGCCAGATAGTCGTCAATGGTCGAGACCAGTCCACCGGCGCCAGATGGGAACGCGGGCGGGCTGCTCCACTGACCACCTGCGGCCTCGTCATAGACCTCAACCGCCCCCGTTTCAGGATTGGTCCAGTAGCTGGTCGTCAGCCGGTCGAGCTTCGTGGCTGGCACGCTGAAGCTGGTATCGTTCATGCCGAGCGGCTCGAAAAGGCGCTCGCGGAGGAAGGTCTCCAGCGGCTGGCCTGCGGCGCGCGCGATCAGGACGCCCAGCACATCGGCGCCCGTGTTGTACAACCACTGCGCGCCCGGCTGATGCAGCAGCGGCAGTTCGCTCAGGCGGCGCATCCACTCATCCGGCGCGGGCGGCGTCGCAGGGCTGGGCATCCCCTGCGCGAGGCGCCGCTCCGTCATGGCTCGCTGGATCGGATACAGGTCTGGCGGCGCCATGATGATGCCGAAGCCCATGCGGAAGGTGAGCAGGTCGCGCACGGTGATGGGCCGGGTTGCGGGTACGGTCTCGTCGAGCGGGCCATCGAGCCGCTTCAACACGCTGCGGTTGGCGAGTTCTGGCAGCAGCCGATCTACCGGCTCGTCCAGCCGCAGCTTGCACTCCTCCACCAGCAGCATGGCCGCTGCAGCTATGACGGGCTTGGTCATCGAAGAGATGCGGAAGATCGAGTCGCGCCGCATCGGCTGTGCGCCATCGACCGCCTGCCTGCCGAACGTGTCAACATGTGTCTCGCCGCGTCGGCTGACCGCTGTGACGATTCCAGGCGTCTCGCTGCGCTCAACATAGCCCGCCATGATCTCGCGCATGCGGTCGAGCCGCGCGCTGGAGAGTCCTCCAATGCTCATCGCCTGTTTCCTCCTCCATCGATACCCATCGCCATCACTCGGCCTGTAACATCGGCGCGCCTGAGAAGCGCCAGCGGGTCTGGCTGAACGACTCGCCCTTGCCAAAGCCGAATGCTGTCGTCGGCGTCACCGCATACACGAGAGCGACATTGCCGTCGCCGCCGTGAAAGGCGCCGTCGCGCACGGTAAAGTCCCAGCCATACTTGGAGGCATACTGATCCGCCAGGCGCTGAAGCGTGGCCTCGTCGCTCACTCGCGCCGCTTCGCCCTCAACCACGATGTCGAAGCCCGCATGCAGGGAGTTGCAGCCGGTCATGATGATGCAGCGCGCGTTGTGCGCGAGATTCTTCGCTTTGCGTTCATCCGCGCCGGTGCAGAAGTGCAGCGCGCCATCCAGCCAGACGGCTATCAACGGCGTGACATGCGGGCGTCCATCCGGGCGCACCGTCGCCAGCCAGTACACCTCCGCCTGCTCCAGGCGCGGGCGCGCCTCGGTCCACGGTGTCGCGGTCGCAGCGGCGCTGCTGAATTGCGGCTGAAGTTCAGCCACCGGATCAGACATCTGCTTGCTCATGATCTGCCCTCCTGTACGCTTGCGCGCTTCACGCCGCCGCAGCCGACGATGCCGGCTGGTAGGTAAGGATCACGATGCCTGAACTGAGCGGTCGCGCCTCCACGAGCTTCATGGCTCGCGCGGTCATCTGCGTCTTCAAAGAGGCGCTCGCCGCCACCGACAACAATCGGATGGATCATCAGCCGATACTCATCGACGAGGCGTCGCCGCATCAGTGTGTGGACGAGCTTGCCGCTGCCACTAACGAGGATGTCCTGCCCCGGCTGCCGCTTCAGTTCCGCGACCTCCTCGGCGACATTCGCGGCGATGAGCCGTGAGTTGTTCCACGCCAGCTCATGCAGGGTTGTCGAGACGACGTGCTTGGGGATGCTGTTCATGCGGTCGGCGAATCCCTGCTCATCCTGCATGGATGGCCACGCCGCCGCAAAGCCCTGGTAGGTGACGCGCCCCAGCAACAGCGCGTCACTCGCGAAGAGTTCATCGAACTTGAACTGCGCCGCCTCTGGACTCCAGAACTGCATGCTCCAGCCGCCGAATCTGCTCCCTCCGGCGCCGCCAGGGTCTTCCATGACGCCATCCAGCGTCACATACTCAGAGACAACCACTTTTCGCATGGCGCGCGCTCCTTCTCCTGTGTATGAGCCTGCGTGACATCGTGAGATGGGCGCGCTCACAGCGAGGCCCCGCGAGGCCCCATTGTCCGTAAGAGCCTGTTCTATCCCATGGGGTGATTTGTGGCAAGCCGGGTCGCGCCCGCCGCGCTCAGCGTGCGGCGCCTTGCCATGCCATCCCCCGCGCGGATACGCTGGTGAGGAGCGGATACATGCGGCGCGATGAATGTCGCGAGAGAGGAGCGAGGCGCGCTATGCGAGTAGTGAGCGTTGACGAGATGCGCGCCATCGAGCGGCGCGCCGACGAGCAGTATGGGCTGGATTCCCCGACGCTGATGCAGCACGCGGGGCGCAGCGTGGCCGAGGCGCTGTGCGAGCGGCTGGACGGCGATCTGCGCGGGCTGCGCGTCGTGACGCTGGCGGGGCCGGGCAATAATGGCGGCGATGGTCGTGTGATGGAGCGCTACCTCGCGGAATGGGGCGCGCGGATCACGACCTGGCGCTGGCGCGACAACGTGATCGAGTCGGCGGCGGGTGAAGCGCCAGCGGGCGAGGACCTGGCCGGGCTGAGCGCGGCGCTGGCCGAGGCGGATGTGGTGGCAGACGCGCTGCTCGGCACAGGGCATGCGCGCCCGCTCGACCCACGCATGCGCCAGGCGCTGGCGCTGGTCGGCGCCCTGCGCGAGCGGCAGGCGCCCCACGCGCTGCCAGGTCGCCCGCGTCCCTTCGTGCTGGCGGTGGACCTGCCCAGCGGTCTCGACGCCGACACAGGCGGCGTGGACGAGGGCGCGCTGCCCGCCAACCTGACGGTGACGCTGGCCTTCCCCAAGCTGGGGCTGACGCTCTTCCCCGGCGCGGGCTATCTGGGTGAGTTGGTCGTCGGCGCCATCGGCCTGCCCGACACGATGGAGCTTGCGCCGGGACTCGACCTGCTCGACGCCACGCTGGCGCACACGCTGCTGCCCAGGCGCCCCGCCGATAGCAACAAGGGAACCTATGGCAAGGTGATGGCGCTGGCTGGCTCGCCGCAGTTCATCGGCGCGGCGGCGCTCTGCGGCGCGGCGGCGGCGCGGGTGGGCGCGGGCCTCGTGACCATCGCTACGACGCCTGAGCGCGCCAGCGTCTACGCGGCGACGCTGCCCGAAGTCACCTATCTGCCGCTGCCCGCCGATGACGCCGACCCCGCCGAGCGCGCGCGCACGCTGCTGGATGGGCTGCATGGCTACCATGCGCTCGTCGTCGGGCCGGGGCTGAGCCAGGCGCCAGGCGTGAAACCGTTCCTGCTGGCGGTCTTCGCCGGGCTGCGCGCCCTGCCAGACGGTGAACGCCCCCGTCTGCTGGTGGACGCCGACGGTCTGAATGCGCTGGCGAAGGAAGATCGCTGGTGGACGCTGCTCCCGGCTGAGACGGTGATTACGCCGCATCCGGGTGAGATGGCGCGGCTGCGCGGTGGCGAGCGCGTCTCCAGCGGCGGCGCCGACCGCCTGGCTGTGGCGGCGCAGACGGCGCGCGACTGGAATCTGATCGTCATCCTCAAGGGAGCCTGCCCGCTGATCGCCGCGCCGCAGGGCACGCTGCGTGTGAACTGGTCGCCGAATCCGGCGCTCGCCACCGCTGGCACAGGCGACGTGCTCTCCGGCGTGATCGGCGGGCTGCTGGCGCAGGGCTGTGCGCCGTGGGAGGCGGCCAGCCTCGGCGTCTACCTGCACGCCCAGGCGGGCGCCCGCGTGCGCGCACGGCTGGGGGACGCTGGCCCCGTCGCGCCTGACCTCATCCCGGAGCTACCGCTGGTCATCCGCCAGACGCGCGGCGGCTAGAGCAGCGCGGCGAGCTCGTCGAGCGTGGTGATGACGCCGTCAGGTCGAGCGTCATCGGTCAGTGGCTGCCCTTCGCGGCGAAGCCAGATGGCGCGGACGTCGGAGCGGTTTGCGCCGAGCACGTCGCTGGCGGGACTGTCGCCGACCATCACCGCTTCGTCGGGCGCAATCTCCAGCGCGGCCAGCGTCTGCGCGAAGATGGCCGGGTCGGGCTTGGCGACCCCCGCCTCGCACGAGACCGCGACCACTGGAAAGTACGGCTCCAGGCCGCTGCCAGCGAGTTTGTCGCGCTGGATATCGGGCGCGCCGTTGGTGATGAGCGCCAGCGCATAGACGCCACGCAGGCGGTCGAGCGCGGGGCGGGCATCGGGAAAGAGCCAGCTATGGCGCGCCCGCCGCTCCACTCTGAAGCGTTCCGCGAGCGTCGCCGCCAGAATGTCGTCGCGCATGCCAAGGTCCGCCAACGCCCGCTGCCACGTCTCGAGCTGATAGGTGATCGCCCAGCGCGCGATGGGACGCAGGCGCGCGTCCTCGCCGATGAAGCGACCCCACAGGCACTCACTCGCGCTGACGCCGAAGCTCAGGAAGTAGTCCAGATACGGTGAATGCTCCCAGCCGTCACGCGCGCGTAGCCAGGCGGCGCGCGCTAGCGTCTCGGCGTCTGGCCCGCCGCCGGTCGCGTGTGCGGCGGCGAGCGCGGCGGTGGCGCGCAGGGCGTCCTGCGTGGCGGCGTCATCGGCCAGCAGCGTCCCATCCAGGTCAAAGAGCACAGCGCGTGTCGGCATGGCGTATCCTGTCAGGTGACTGGCGCCAGACCCGCCCATTCGCGGCCCGGCTCGGTCATAGTATAGCGTCCGGGGATGGCTGGAAGGCGCAGATGCGAGCCACCCGGCGCATGGCATGGCTATCTCATCGTGGAGGATGCTGAGCGATGGCGCAAGCTGCTCGCTGGCTCTGGCGTGGCGCGGCTGCGACGCTCAGTGTGGCCCTGCTGGCGATCTGCGTGGCGCGCGCCGTTCGCGCGCGGCAGCCGCTGCTCGACCGCGTGCGCGCATACAATCGGCGCTTCCTCAATCCGCTGACGCTGCGAGCGGCTGGGCGGCGTGGCGTCTATTTTCATGTGTTGCGCCATGTGGGCCGCCAGAGTGGCCGCGTCTACGCGACTCCGCTGGAGGCGTTTCCCGTGCGCGGCGGCTTCGTCATCCCGATGACCTACGGCCTGCGCGCGGACTGGGCGCGCAACACGCTGGCGGCGGGCGGCGCCACGCTGCTGCGCGAGGGCGAGGCGCTGGCGGTTACACGCCCGCGTGTCGTGCGGCTGGGCGAGGTCAGCCAGGCGCTGCCGCTGGTCGAGCGGCTGGGTCTGCGCGCGCTGGGCGTCGGCGAGCTGCTGCTGGTCGAGCGCGCCGATGCGCGGTGATCGCGTCGCGTGGCTGTCTGGCGTGCAATGTGACGCCAAACGGAGGCGAGTGAAACGCGCCAGGCCATGTGTCCGTTGTACTCTCTGAAAGCGGCCACCGATAGCTCGCTATCCCTCAGGCAGGCAGGCGCAATAGACTTGACAATCTGCGGTGGTTTGTGGCATACTGGACGTGAGTTGCTAGGCTCACAGCACATGCTCCCCAGGGTGATCAATCACCCTGAGATTGCCCCATGTGGCTGCTCCTCACTTCGTGACTTGACAGTGCAAACACCTCTTCCACGCTGGTCATTCGCTATCCGCGCGTATCGAGCGTAGCGCGCCAGCGCGTCGCCCCTGTCCGCTGTCCCCTCATACATCAGCGCGTCGAAAGGAGACAAGGCGTCGCATCTCGCGTGAGTGGTCACGCTCCTATCCAGACGCCTTCACCCACCACAATGAATATTACAGAGCTAGAGCCGAAGACGGTGACCGAACTGCGCGACATCGCGCGCGATTGGGACCTGTCGGGCTACACCGCGCTCTCAAAGGAAGAGCTGATTTTCCAGCTCTTGCAGACCTCCGCTGAGCGGCAGGGGCCGACCTTCCTCAGCGCGGGCGTGCTCGAACTGACCAGCGAGGGGTTGGGCTACCTGCGCCGCAAGGGCGCACGGCCAAACCCGATGGATGTCTACGTCTCGGCGACCCAGATTCGCCGCTTTGGGCTGCGCACTGGCGACATGGTGTCGGGCCAGGTGCGCCCGCCCAAGGACAACGAGCGCTACTACGGTTTGCTGCGTGTTGACGCGGTGAATGCGATGGACCCGGAGGCCGCCAAGCGCCGCCCGAACTTCGATAGCCTCACGCCGATCTTCCCCAACAAGATGTTTGATCTGGAGACAGAGGCGGGCGGCGCCACCGGGCGGCTGATCAATCTGGTCGCGCCGGTGGGGCGAGGGCAGCGCGGGCTGATCGTCGCGCCGCCGAAAGCCGGCAAGACGATTCTGCTCAAGAGCATCGCCAACGCCATCGCCGAGGCCTATCCAGAGATTCACCTGATGATGGCGCTGATCGGCGAGCGCCCTGAAGAGGTGACGGAGATGCGCCGGGGCGTGCGTGCGGAGATCTTCAGCTCGACCTTCGACGAAGCGGTGGATGCGCATACCCATGTCGCCGAGCTGGCGCTGGAGCGCGCCAAGCGGCTGGTGGAGGCGGGCAAAGATGTCGTGCTGCTGCTCGATAGCATCACGCGGCTGACGCGCGCCTACAACCTCGCCATCTCGCCCAGCGGGCGCACGCTCTCTGGCGGCCTCGATCCGGCGGCGATCAACCCGCCCAAGCGCTTCATCGGCGCGGCGCGCAACGTGGAGGAGGGCGGCTCGCTCACCATCATCGCGACAGTGCTGATCGACACCAACAGTCGTATGGACGAGGTGATCTACGAGGAGTTCAAGGGCACTGGCAACATGGAGATCACCCTTGATCGCAAGCTCGCCGACCGGCGCATCTTCCCTGCGGTTGACATCACACGCTCCAGCACGCGCCACGAGGAACTGCTGCTCGACACGCCGACCCTGCGCTCGGTGCTGGTGGTGCGGCGCATGTTCGCCTCGCTGGAGAACTCCGAGTACATCGAGACGATGGACCGCCTGCTGCAGATGATGAGCCGCACGCGCACGAACGAGGAGTTCCTCGCCGCGCTGCAAAAGACCGTCGCGGGCTGAGAATCGGGTGAACCATGATTCGCGATGACGCGCATCTACGCGAGGCGCTGGAGACGATTGACCAGTTGGTTGAGAAGCCTGAGCGTTCCGAGGCTGAGGAAGCATACCTGAGCGCGCTGACTGATCTGGTGGAGACCTACGAGAACGCGCATGTCGTCATCCCTCCTGTTACAGGTGTCACTCTGTTGCGCTGTCTCATGGAAGAGAATGAACTGAAGCAGAGCGACCTGGCGCCGCTGTTCGGGGCGCCTTCGATCATCTCTGAAGCGCTTTCGGGCAAGCGCCGCCTCGCGCTCTCGCACATGGAGAAGCTTGCGGCATATTTTGGCCTGCCAATCAGCGCATTCATCGAACCGAAGATCGCTGAAGTGGAGCAACTCCTTACGTTTGTCGTCGGAAATGGGCAGGCGCAGAGTGACCTTCCGGCCTTCTTCTGGGAGAGATTGACGTCGTCCGTGGATTCGCCTCCTGACGATTCTGGTTCGTCAGCGCGAGAGCGGCCATCTGCGACCGAGGGCGCGACTCATCGTCCGTGATACACTGCTTCATGGCGCGTGACCTGTGCGCGTCGTGATGCGACATCTGCCCAGCGGAGAGGCGAGCTAGTCCCGAATGCGAATCGAACGCCTCAGCGAAGACAACCAGCGCACGCAGGGAGCCGAGCGGCGCAACTGGTATCGCAAGTACAGCGCGAAGCATCTGCGGCAGATCGAGCAGGCGCTGCTGGCCGCGCTCGACGCTCGTGGCGCCGCCACGCCCGACACCGCCGTCGCGCTGGGGGCGGGCGCCTGCACGGAGCTATCGCTGGAGCAGCTCAGCCGCGCCTGCTCGCCGGTCACGCTGGTAGACCTCGATACGACGGGGATGCTGCGCGCCCGTGCGGAGCTGCCGGAGAAGCTACGCGAGCGCGTCCGCCTCGTCACCGCCGATCTGACGGGCGGGGTGAGCGGCGCGCTGCAAGATGAACTGCGCGGCCAGCCCTGGCCCGATCTGCGCGCGCTCGGCGGCGGACGCGGCTCCAGCATCCTCAGCGCCGTCGCGGGCTGCCTGGAGCGCGTCCCCATCGCACAGCCGCCGGACCCCTGGTCGCTGGGGCTAACGCCGCACAGCTTCGGCCTGGTCGTCAGCTCGCTCACGCTCACGCAGCTCTACAGCCTACCGCTGCTCGACGCGCTCGATACGTTGCTGGTCTATGCTCCCGATCTCGCCGATGAGCGTGCGGCGCATCCGGCCTATCTGGCCGCCGAGCGCGACTTCCAGCGGCGCATCGTCGCGGGGCATCTGGCGCTGATCGGGCAGTTGCTCGCGCCAGGGGGCGTGGCGCTGCTCATCAGCGACCGCGTAGGCTATCTGCTCGCGCCGCAGCGTGGCCCGCACGCCGACGAGGGGCGCGAGGCGCTGGCGGTGCTGCCACCGGAGGCGCTGCGCCTGCCCGATGATCTGGAGGCGCGCTTTACGCTGGTCGGCCCGCTGCGCCAGTGGATGTGGATGGTGGCGATGCCAGCGAGCGAGACGCCGGGCCGCGCCTACGAGGTGGTGGCGGCGATTCTGCGGGCGAATGACGCGGCGGGCGGCTGAAGCCGCAGCTAAGGGCCTACGGCCGCGAAGCCTGCCTGCGCAGGCTGGAGACGGGGCGGAGGGTAGCCCGCGAAGGCGGGCTTCGTGGCCGTAGGCCCTTAGCCGCGCGTTTACGCGCCGGGCGACCCACCACGCGCCGGGCGACCCACGCGCATGGGCGGCGTAGGACTTCACGCCCGCGCGCGTTGCCAGCGCAGGCTGGCTCTGCTATACTGCGCAATCGACTGCCCCCGACTCCGGCGGAACTGTTCGGGTGTGATCGCCGCTCCCTCTCGCTTCGCGTGAGAGGGGCTGGGGCGCGGGGCGCCCATAGCGAAGGTTGATGATGGAAGCCAGACTGATCGAGGACCGGCGCCAGTGGAACACGTTCATCGCCGCCGCTGCGACCGGGCATCTCTGCCAGACCTATGAGTGGGCCGATCACTCTGATGAAGGCTCGCGCGCTGGCTCGCTGCGTGTCGGCGTGCTCGACGACGGGCGCCTCGTCGCGGCGATGCTGCTCTCGCAGAGCAAGGCCAGCGGCGTGCGCGCGCCGTTCTACTATGCGCCGCGCGGCCCCGTCTGCGATGATCCCGCCTCGCCCGCGCTGCCGCTGCTGATGCGCGCGGCTGCGCATGAGGCGCGCAAACGCGGCGGCTTCTTCATCCGCATCGAGCCCAACATCCCGCAGGAGGATGCGCGCTGGCCGATGGCGCTACGCCGCCTCGGCTTCCACCCGACCGATCACGTCATCTACCTGCGCGGCGCCTGGGTGACGGACCTGCGCCCCGACGAGGATGCGCTGCTGGCGGGTATGATGACCACCTGGCGCCAGAACATCCGCTCAGGCGCGCGCAAAGGTGTCACCGTGCGTGTCGGCGCTGGCGAGGCTGATCTCGACGCCTTCTATCGCCTGCTCAAAGAGACCGGCGAGCGCGACCAGTTCTACGTCTACCCCAAAGACCTCTACCGCGACATGCTGGCGCACTACTCGGCGGAGGCTGCCGCGCGCGGCGGCACAGCGCAGATGGCGCTGCTGATCGCCGAGAGCGAGGGTGAGGCCATCGCCGCCGCGACGGTGGCCACGCTGGGCGCGTGGGCATGGAATCTGCACAGCGGCTCGTCGGGCGTCGCGGCGCATCGCAAGCTGCGCCCGAACTATCTGTTGCAATGGGAGTGCATGCGCTGGTGCAAGGCGCATGGCGCCGAGCAGTACGACTGGCGCACCATCCCCGACATTCTGGAGCCAGGCCAGGAACTCTACGGCGTCTATGAATTCAAGCGCGGCTTCGGCGGCTCCGTGCGACGTGTCATGCCGACGATGGACCTGCCGCTGCGCCCCGCGCTCTACTGGCTCTACGCGACGGCAGTCTCGCTGCGGCGTTCGCTGCGACGGCGCCAACGACGCCGTTTCGAGGCGCGACGCGAGCACGAGCGACAGGCGCGCGAGTCAGCGCGCGCTTCGGTCTAGGCGCGCCGCCGTCGGCCATCCATGACCCGCCTGGAGATGAGGGAGAAGCATGCAGGTAGAGATCATCGCCGACCGCGAGCGGTGGAATCGTTTCGTCGAGTCGCAGGCGACGGGCAACATCACCCAGACGTGGGAGTGGGCGGAACTTGGCGCGCATCTCGGCTCGCAGGCGCTGCGCCTGGGCGCGATGGAGGATGGCGAGCTACGCGGCGCGCTGCTGCTGATCGCCGAGAAAGCGCCCGTCGTCGGCCAGCCCTACCTCTATGCGCCGCGCGGCCCTGTCTGCGACGATCCCGCGTCGCCCGCGCTGGCCGCCCTGCTCGACCACACCCGCACACTCGCCCGCGCCAATGGCGCCTTCATGCTCAAGCTGGAGCCGAACGTCTCCGATGGCGATCAAGCCTGGCTCGACGCGCTCCAGCGCCTCGGCCTGCGTCGCAATCCCTTCGCCACGCATCCGCGTCGCTCGTGGGCGCTCGACATCACGCCCGATGAGCAGACGCTGCTGGCGAATATGAAGGAGAAGTGGCGCTACAACGTCCGGCTAGCGGGGCGCAAAGACGTCACCGTCCGCGCGACGCTGGCCAGCGAGGATATCGCAACCTTCTACACGCTCTATCGCGAGACCGCTGAGCGCGATGGCATCTTCATCCACGACAGCCGCCACTACGAGGACTTCCTGCGGCTCTATGGTGAGCGCGACGCCGCAACGTTGCTGCTGGCGGAGCATGCAGGGCAGCCCATCGCCGCGCTGATCGTGGCGCGCTGCGGGCCGGTGGCGACCTACATGTTCGGCGCATCCTCCAATCGCGAGCGCAATCGCATGCCCAATCATCTGTTGCAGTGGACGGCGATTCGCTGGGCGCGCGAGCGCGGCTGCCAGCTCTACGACTTTCGCGCCATCGCCGAGACGCTGGAGCCGGGCGAAGATATGTATAGCCTCTATACCTATAAGCAGGGCTTCGGCGGCTTCTCACTCTTCACGCTGGAGACGCATGATCTGGTCTTTCAGCCAGCCGTCTACTGGGCCTACATGCGGGCGCTGCGCATGAAGCGGCGCGTCGTGCGCTGGCGGCAGGCTCGCGCCGCGCGCCAGCATGAGGCGGCCCGCGCGCCGTCAGCCGCAGCGACTCCGCCCGCTGGCAAGCAGGGGTAGCGCCGCGCCGGGGGCGTCTGGCGGGGGCTGTGACCGTTGGCGTCGCCTATGCGGTTGTATCAGCAGAGACATTCGCAAGAGACATTCGCTGCGACCCACGCGCCCGATACTCCGCCTATCCACTCCTTCACAGCCTGACCTCACGCGAACAGGACGGCACGCGATGTGCGTTCCAATGTGACGCCGTTTGATATGAGTGTTCTGGCGCGCGGGTGATTCTCTGGCGCGCATTCGCGGAGGAGCGTCGTATGAGCAAGCGCGTTCTGGTGATTGACGACCGAGAGGAACTGCTGACTCTGCTGCGCATGCTGCTGGAAGACGCCTCGTATCGCGTGTCGGTCTCGCAAGACGGCGCGCAGATCGCCGAGGCCGCTCACAGCGACCCGCCTGATCTGATCGTGCTCGACCTGCGACTCGGCGGCGTGTCGGGGCTAGACGTGCTGGAGCGCCTGCGCACGAGCAAGACGACGGCGGAGATTCCGGTGATCGTTGCGACGGCGGCGGTGACAGAGGCTGATGTCGTCGAGAATCTGATCACCACCAACCCCAACCGCTATGTGAATGTCTCGGTGCTGAAGAAACCATTTGATGGCGATGCGCTGCTGGAGCGAATCGAGCGTATGATTGGGGCGCCAGGGGCGAGCTAGCTGGCTCACGCTGCCGCTCACACGCGCTCTGGCCCCGGCGAAAGGATGGGTTTGACGGTGGCGAAACAGAAACGTTCAGGGTCCGGCTTCTTCCTGGGGCTGATCGTGGGCATCGCGGTGGGCGCGACCATCGCCTGGGTGCTTACTCCGCAGCCCGGCGAGCTCAAAGCGATGGAGGTTCCGGCGGGCGGCGCGGATGGCGCGGATGGCGCGACCGAAGCCGCGAGCGGCGACGGCGCTACGGCCAGCGCGCCGACGACCATCATGGATCTGGCGATGGCGGCGGTCGAGCGGGTGCGCGGACGCTTTGGCGAGGCGGTCACGCTGGGCCGAGAGGCCTACGAGCAGGGCCAGGCCGAGGTGATGCAGCGCTTCAATCAGGCGCGCACGCTGGAGTAGCGCCCATCCTTCCGGCCCGGCTCCCCGACAGGTGATACACTATCCGCTGAAAGTGGGCCAGGCGCGCTGCCATGCGGTCGCATGCGCGGCGCGTCATCCGAGCGGAGGCGCGCGTGTTTCCACCATCAGTTCAGGCGGCTGGGGCGTCCGGGCAGGTTTCCGATGACGAGCCACCAGCGATTCAGGTGGCCGCGCTGCACCTCTATCAACTCTACGATGTCTCCTACAGCATTGATCTGGAGAAGGCGCGCGCTATGCTCGCTATCCCCAGCGCGCGGGTGCGCCCGGTTGTCACACGCGGCGCCAGCATAGACATCGCCCAACTTCCGCTTGAGATCAGCATGGGCGCGGTCGAAGTCTCGCTGGGCGGCGTCGCGCGCAATGGCGTCCTCTATGCCCGCATCTATGACCTCGGCATTATCGCTTTTCGCCTGGTGCTGCTCTTCCGCGACGAGATGTCGTGGCAGACGGCGATCACCATCCTCGGCGAGACACAGCCCTATCCGCTGGTTGTCAGCGAGGCGTTTGAGCATGGGCTGGAGTTGCTGCGCAAGACGATGGCGCCTGCGATGGTGCGCCCAAATGAGACGGTGCGCCTGGAGGACTATAGCATCTTCATCGTCGAGCGCATGGCCGATGGCGCCATCGCCTCGCAGTTGGCGCGCAATTCGTGGGTGCTGCGCGCGGCGCTGGGCGAGCGCAAGCCACTCGCGCCCTCGATGTGGTCGCTGGCGACGACGCTCAGCTACTACGAAGACGATCTGATTCTGCTGACCTGGGCGGCGGCGATCATGATCGAGAGCGATCCCAGCGCCCGCGACGACGCGACGCTGCTGCTGGAGTTCGCCAACGCGCAACTGCTCTCGTTTCGCACCTACGACGCCGCTGTCGAGCGCGAGCTAGGGCGCATCACCCCGCATCTGGGCCGCCTCAGCAGCGCGCGCTGGCCGTTGATGCAGACGTCGCGCGACATTCTCTCCGAGGTGCATACGCTGATCGCCGACATCACCGAGCATAGCAGTCGTGTCGAGAATGCGCTCAAAGTCACGGAGGATGTCTACTGGAATCGGCTCTACGCGGCGGCGCTCCAGGCGTTGCGCGTGGAGACGTGGCGCACGGGCATCGAGGAGACACTCGATGTGTTGCGGCAGATGGCCGGGCTGCTGCACGATGAGGAGCAGGTAGCGCGCTCGACGCTGCTGGAGGTGCTGGTGATCGTGCTGATCGCGGTGGAACTGGTCATCGGGGTCATCGGCCTGCGCGGCATCCACTGAGCGGGCGAGAGGCGGCGAGCATGCGCGTGACCTCGGCCTCACCCTTCGGCGCCGATTTCAACCGTTCCCTCATCCACTGGGCGCGGCGGCATGAGCGGACGCTGCTGCCCATCGGCCTTGCGCTCGCCCTCGCCGCATACTACGTGACCCCTTCGCCTGCGCTCTCGCTGCTCTGGTTGGCGCTGGTCGCCGCGCTGATGTGGCGCTCGCCGCGTGTGGCGCTGGCGCTGCTGCCGCTCACCTTCCCCTTCTGGTTCGTCCCCAAGCATGTCACGAATCAGCTCGTCTTTCCGCTGAGTGAGGTGGCGCTGGTGGTCTGCGCGCTGGTCATCGCTGGCCGCGCCGCGCGCCGCCTGATCCGCGCGCCGTGGCTGCTGCGGCGCGGGCGACTGTGGCGGATTGCGCAGGCGCTGCTGGCGCGGGTCGGGCCAGCGACGGCGCTCGGCGGCGCGCTGCTGCTCGTGGGGATGACGCTGGGCGTAGTCATCGCGCGGCGGCCGCATGACGCGCTGCGGGCGTGGCGCTGGGAGATCGCCGAGCCGCTGGTCTACCTGCTGCTGGCGGTGTGGTATCTGCGCGGACGCCGTTGGGCGCGGCTGACGCTCTGGGCGCTGGTCGTCTCTGGCCTGCTCATCGCGGCGCTGGCCACCGCGCAGACGCTGGGGCTGCATGTCACCTTCACGCCGGTTGGGTCGGGTGAGCGGCTGGTCGCCTATCTTCCCGCGCTGACAGGCCCATACCGCGCCACCGCCATTGTCTATGGCAGCGGCAATAGCGCAGGCGCCTGGCTGGAGCGCGCTGCGCCGGTCGCACTGGCCATCGCGCTGCTGGGGCGTGGGCTGGCGCGGCGCGAGCGACTGCTGGCGGGCGTGGCGACCCTCGCGCTGCTGCCCGCGTTGTTCTGGACCGACTCGCGCGGGGCGTGGCTCGGCGCAGCGGCTGGGCTGGGGCTGGTGGCGCTGGTCTGGCTGGCTCCGTACACCGTGCGCGCCTGGGAAGGCGCCGCCGCCGCAGACATCCTGATCTATCGCGTCTGGCGCTGGCCTGCGCTGGTGGCGGGCATCGCTGCGCTGGCGCTGCTCTGGACGGCTGGCTCGTCACTGTGGGGCGGCGCGCTGCTGGGCGTGGCGACCGCTGGGCATGCTGATACGGGCGCGGTGCGGCTGCTACTCTGGCAGTCGGCGCTGCATATGATTCGCGATCATCCACTGCTGGGTATCGGGCCGGATCAGTTTCTCTACTACTATGATCCGGCCTACACCAGCCATCCCTACCTCATCAGTCATCTGAATGGCCAGCGCACCATCGCCATCCTTCAGCCCAACTTCGCGCAGCCGCACAATCTGCTGCTCGATCTGTGGCTCAGCGCAGGGCTGCTCGGCCTCATCGGCTATGCTGTGGTGGTGGTCGCGCTGGCCGGTCGCGCCGTGCGGCTGCTGCGCCGCGCTGGCGGTGAGCCGTGGCGAGGGATCGCGGCGGTCGGCGTGCTGGGGGCGCTGCTCGCCACGCTGACCCACGGCATGCTCGACGCCGCCTACTTCCAGCCCGATCTGGCGCTGGTCTTCTGGTGGGGCGCTGCGGCGCTCATCGCACTCGGCTGACCGGCGATGAGCGCCGCGATGTGCTGGAACTTCACGGGCGAAGGACCGCGCGCCCGACGATCTTCCCCGCGTCCAGCGCGCGCAATGTATCATTCGCGGCTGCGAGTGGAAACTCCACGCTCTCGATCTTCACCCGCTCCTGATGCGCCAACTCCATCAACTCCGCCAGATCGTTGTACGAGCCGACCAGATTGCCGACGATGCGTAGCTCGCGGAAGATCATTTCCAGCGTTGTCCGCGAGACCGTGCCGCCATAGCCGATGATCGAGTATGTCCCACCTTTGCGCAGCATCTTCCCCGCTGTCTCTGGCGTTCCCTTCTCGCCGACGAAATCCATCACGATATCGGCGCCGCCGTTGGTGTAGTCCAGCACACCCTTGACCCCGCCATCGGCGCTGGCCAGCACTGCGTGATCCGCGCCGAGCCGACGCGCGAATGCCAGGCGTTCCTCGGACATATCAACCGCGACCACCTGCGCAGGGGTCAGGACCTTGAGCAGTTGCACCCCAAAATGCCCCAGGCCACCCACGCCAATCACCGCGACAACGCAGCCTGGGAAGGTATCGGGCGCGATCTTCTTGACCGCATGATAGGCGGTGATTCCAGCGTCGGCGTAGGGCGCCAGTGGAACAGGGTCAGTCCCAGGCGCCAGCGGCACGACTGCGCGAATGGTCGTCTTCATGAATTGAGCGTACCCGCCAGGATGTCCATCTAGCCCAGGAAAATAGGCGTTGATACAGTGCATGTCGTTCCCGGCGCGGCAGGCGCGGCACAGGCCGCAGGATGGCTGAGGATGCAGAATCACGGGATCGCCGCGCGCCACCGTAGTGACGGCAGACCCAACCTCTTCGACCCATCCGGCGTTCTCATGTCCAATCGTGTAGGGCAGCGTGGGATTGCCAAGCATGTCGCGCCAGATGCCTTCAAGGATGTGCAGATCCGTGCGGCACACGCCCGCGCCACCAATCCGCACGATCACATCTGTTGGGCTTTCGATCTTCGGCTCTGGCGCGTCTACCAGCTTGACCGGCTCGTTGTAGCCGACGATCTGAACGGCTTTCATCTCGTCTATCCTCCTCATAGCGTGGGTGTTCGGCCAGCGCAGCTCTGACGTCGAGCCGCCTACGCCAGTTCGTCCGGCAGCTCCTGTGTCTGCGCGCCAGCGCCATAGCGCACCGTGTGCAGGCCAGTGCAGAGCAGCGTGTTGAAGGCGCCGTTGAGCCGCACCATGCGCGCTGACCGCAGATGCTCCGGCAGCGACTCCGCTGGAATCGCGGCGCCATCGGCGGTCGTGAAGCATGGCGCATCGCTGGCCGACTCGTGCAGGCCCAGGATAGCTCGCCGCCTGCGCCACAGCCCGTAGGTGTGCGCCAGCCCCGGCGCGCGCAGCCACGCCCGCTCGCCGGGCGCCACCGCGCCTGGTTCCGCGCGCGCCAGCACATCGGCGCCATCGAGCACGAGTTCGTTGAGGGCCAGGCGTGTGACCCGTTCAGCGGAGACGCCAGCGCGTAGCAGGGCGCGCAGCATCTGCTCCTGGCGCACGAGGAACGCCTTCACCGCGAACGTATGCCGTAGCTCGTCCAACTCATCATCCGCATCATCGGGAAAGACGGCGCTGAAGGCCTGCCCGTGATTCACGCCGGCGCTGATTTCGTCACCTGCGAAGTGGTCGTCAACCCGCACCGTCACCTGCTCGACGCCGGGCGCCGCGCCAATCCGATCACGCAGATCAGCCGCCATCATGAAGGCGAAGTTCGCGGCGCACCAATAGGTGGGCAGGCGCAGGCGCACACTCACCTCGCCGCCATGGATTTCGACCTGATCCACGAAGCCAAGCGTATCCAGCGGCCTATCAAGCTCAGGGTCCACCACCTCGCCGATGCGCGCCCAAACGTCTCGTTCGCTAATCGCCATCTGGCTGCCTTTCGGGTGGGTGAGCGTCCGCACGCCAGCGACCTCAGGACGGGCGCCGCTGGCGTTCCCTCACCGAAGGAGGATCATCGAAGGTCTTGAGCGGCGGTCCGCAGCGCGCTAGGGCGCCGTCGGCGAAGCCGTGCGCCGCTGAGACAAGGCGTCGCCTTTGATCTTCCGCTGCCGTTCTGGAATGTCGAGGTGATAGAGTTGCGCCGCGTTCAGGCCAAGGATTTTTGCCTTGACCTCTGGTGTGAGGTCAACATGGTACTCGTCTATCAGGTCCTGTGGCATCTGGAACGCCATGAAGTCGTCGACGATCCACTTGGGCTCCCAGATGGCGTAGTCGCTGCCGAAGAGCAGTCGGTCTGGTCCGAGCCAGAAGAGCAGATTCGACAGCATCTCAGCGAAGGCGCGCGGGCGAGAGTGGACCCAGGGCATGATGACCGCGAGGCCGGCGTAGACGTTCTTCTCCTGCGCGGCGATGAAGCAGAAATCTTCGAGTCGTGGCAGGCCAGCATGCTCGACGATGAAGCGCAGGTCGGTGAAGAGCGAAGCAGGCTCATCGATGTCGCTGACGTCAAAGGCGTCTTTGTTGAGCGGGTAGATGGTTGGCCCTTTATGCACGTGGATATTCACGACGCCGAGGCGCTCGCACTCCTCCAGGAAGCGCATCGCCTCAGGACTGGTCAGCTTCCACCCCTTCGAGGAGCCACGCCACTCAGCGGTGTAGAGTTTGGCTCCGGTGATGTTGTACTCGCCTTTGAGGCGCCGCAACTCGTCCAGCCCTTTATCGCCGTCGCGTGGGTCCCATGCGCCGTTGAGGATGAAGCGATCCGGGTGCTTCTTCTTGAGGACAGCGTTCTGGTCGGTCGTGTTGAAACCGGTTTTGAAGAAATCGGTGAGGTACGTCGGCTGCATGATCGCCACATCAACCGGGCCAGCGACGAATTCGTCCTCCAGCATCCGATCCTCGCTGTACTTCTCGAAGCGGTCGAGCGGCCACAGGAGTTCGGGGGGCGTGAACGCTTTGTGGTAATCATAGAAGCATTCGATGAACCCCTTGCCGTACTTGTTCGCCTGATTGGCCGGGCTGCCGTCCCAGAAATGCGTGTGTCCATCCACGATGAAAAGCTCATCGCCGCTTGTGGTCTTGTACATGGCAAACACCCCTGTCGCACGTCGTCATAGACGTTGCGCCTGCGTCGTGTTGATCGGGCGGTTTCTCGCGACGGCATGAAACCGCACACACCAGCGCATGGCCGAGGGTGAGCATCCGCAGCGCGCGCACAGTGGCAGGCGCAGTCGCGGTGGTCAGTGGGGGCGGGCCAGCGCGCCCGGAAACAGCCTACAACGCTTGAACTTCCTACAGGGGTCGGGGGAGCGGTTGATGTGATCTGGTACGGCCATCCATGACACCAGCGACGGCCAGCAACTTCGGCGCCGAACCGCATATATCCCTCACTCACGGCTGCGAGGCGCTAAGCGCCGCCATCTACTGCGCCGCGAGCAGATGCGGGCGCCGACATGGCGATCATCCTGCTCGACCTGATTCCCGGCTTCATCGCCTGAGCTGGCTGGCGGTTGAAACCGCGCCTGGAGGGCCTGCGGGCCGCGAAGTCCGCCTGCGCGGACTGGGAATCGGGGAACCCAGGCCGCGAATGGCCGCATGATACAATCCACGGCGAAAGAGCCTGCGCTTGCATCTTGTGTCTGGGGCGTCTGTGTATCACCAGTTCAAGGGGATCTCATGCGGAAGGTCATCCTGGCCCTGTTCTTCATATCGCGGTTCTTCGCCATCTGCGCCGTTCTGGCAGGGGTAGGCGCGGGGTTCCTTTTGGCTACGCTTGGCGCGGCCCTCACCTGCTTTGACACTTGCCCCACCCCAGACCAGTATTTCGCTCGCTTTGCGCCCGGCACAGCGAATGTGATGATACCCTGCGTCGCGCTCGAGGCGCTGGCGCTGTTGATCTTTGCGGGCTATTGTCTCGCCGCTGGGCAGGCCCGGCGTCTCCTCAGACAAACACTCGCGCTCCTGATTGGCGGTCTGGTCGGCGTCGTCGCGCTCGGCGTAGTCTTCCAGGTGTGTCAGGCCACCCTACCCGTCACAGAATACAATCTGGTTGCCGAAAGGCCTGCGGAGGCCTGGATGTCGTGGTGGGGGCTGATCCTCATGTTCGTTGCAGGCGCCTGGTCGGGCGTCCTCGCATTCCTGCAATGGGGACGCTGAGTGATCTGATACGAAAATCGGCGTGGCGATGGTCGATAAGGCGCCTGGTTCGCTGCGTCGCAGTGGATGCTCCGATAGCGTTGGCGCAGCGCGTACAATAGCTACAATCCCGGCGGGCCGCGATGGCGCGGCGGCAGCGCGGGAGCAGACGCGGCGAAGGGAGGCCACGCATGGCGACGACGCAACCGGGCGCATCCACCGCGACGGCGAGCGGCGGCTGGCTCAGCCCCGCGCAGACGCGCACACTCGAAGCGATCTGCGACGCGCTCATCCCTGCGGTCGCGCCGCCGCCTGGCGCTGACGACGCCCACGGCCTCTACACCCGCACGGCGCGTGATCTCAACATCGCCGCGCTCATGGTGGAGACGCTCGGCCAGGAGTCGCCAGAGACGCGAGCGCAGGTTGCGCAGCTCCTCGACCTGCTCGGCTCGCCTGCTGGCGGACTGCTGCTGGCGGGCCGACCAACCGGGCTGGCGGGGCTGCCGCTGGCGGCGCGCGCGGCGGCGTTGCGGCGCATGAGCGTCAGCCCTGTCGCCATGCTGCGCCAGGGCTTCTCCGCGCTGAAACGGCTGGCGACCTTCATCTTCTATGCCGCGCCCGACGCCGATGGGCGTAATCTCAACTGGCCCGCGCTGGGCTACATCCCTGCGCCGCCTGCGCCAGCCGCAGAGGCGGCTCCGAAGCGCATTCGCCTGCTACCGCTCGACGGCGACCAGGCGCTGTCGGCGGATGCGGTGGTGGTCGGCTCTGGCGCGGGCGGCGGCATGATCGCGGCGCAACTCGCTGCCGCAGGCAAGGATGTCATCATCCTGGAGAAGGGCGGCTACTACAATGAGGCTGATTTCAACGGCAGCGAGGCGCTGATGACGCCGCAACTCTATCTGCGGCGCGGTCTGCTGGCGACGAAAGACCTGGGGATGATCGTGCTGGCGGGGTCGTGCCTCGGCGGCGGCACTATCGTCAACTGGAGCACATCGCTGCGCACGCCGCCCGATGTGCTGGCCGAGTGGGAGCGCGAGCATGGCCTCAGCGGCGTCACCGCGCCAGCATATCAGCAGGGCTTCGCGGTCGCCGAGCGACGGCTGGGCGTCAACACCGACGATAGTGAGCCCAACCCGAACAACGCCGCGCTGCAACGTGGCTGCGAGGCGCTGGGCTACGAGTGGCGGCGCATCCCGCGCAACGCCAGCGACTGCCAGCAGCGCTGCGGCGCCTGCGGCTACGGCTGTCCGTATGGCCGCAAGCAATCCACCATGCTCACCTTCCTGCAAGACGCCGCCGACGGTGGGGCGCGGTTCATCGCGCGCTGCCAGGTGGAGCGCGTGGTGATCGAGCGCGGGCAGGTCAGCGGCGTGGAGGGCTGGGCGCTGGATGAGCGCGATGGTCAGCGGCGCCGTGTGGTGGTGAAGGCGCCGGTCGTCGTCGTCGCGGGTGGCGCGGTCGAATCGCCCGCGCTGCTGTTGCGCTCTGGCCTGCGCAACCCGAACATCGGCGCGCATCTGCGGCTGCATCCGGTCGTGGCGATGGCGGCCTACTACGAGCAGCCGGTCGAGCCGTGGCGCGGCTCATTGCAGACGGTGCTCTCCGACCATTTCAAGCATATGCAGGGCGGCTATGGTCTGCGCTTCGAGATGGCGCCCGCGCACCCAGGCATGCTGGGGATGGTGACGCCGTGGCGCAGCGGCGCGCAGCACAAGCAGGATATGGGGCGCAGCCAGCATGCCGCTACCTTCATCGCGTTGATGCGCGACACGGGCGAGGGACGGGTGACGCTCGACAAGCAGGGCGACCCGACGCTGACCTATTTCCCCAATGGCGCCGACCGGCGCGCGCTGACCCAGGCGATGGGTGAGCTGGCGAAGATCGCGGCTGCGGGTGGCGCGACGCGGGTGGCTGCGCTGCACAGCCGCGAACTGACGCTCGACGCTGCGGGTGGCCGACCGGGCGCCATCAGCGCCGCCCAGCTACGCGCCTTCGCCAGCGAGGCGGAGCGGCGAGGGATTGCGCCGAATGCGCTGCCACTCTTCTCGGCGCATCAGATGGGGACGTGCCGCCTGGGCGCCGACGCGCGCACAGCCGTCGCCGACCCATGGGGCGAGGTCTTCGGCGTGAAGGGGCTGTTCATCGGCGATGCGAGCGGCTTCCCCACGGCGTCGGGCGTCAATCCGATGCTCTCGATCATGGCGCTCGCCTATCGCGTCGCGCTGCGCATCGTCGCGGGTGGCGCTTAGCGCGCGGGCGGGAGCGGATGCGCGTTCACCTGCGCGGCTGCTACGATCTTGCCAGGGGCGCTCGCATGGCGCGATCCAGCGCCCAATCCGACACGCAGCAGGTGAGGAGCTTTCGCATGGACACCTTTGAGGCCATCCGTACTGTACTGGCTGTGCGCGCATTCCGGGATACACCGATTCCCGATGACATTACGCATCAGATCGTCGAGGCCGCGCATCTGACCGCCAGCAGCATCAACAAGCAGCCCTGGCATTTCATCGTCGTGCAGGAGAAGGCTACCTTACGCCAGTTGGGCGCGCTGGCGAGGACCGGGCCATACATCGCCCAGGCGCCGCTGGCCATCGTGGTCGGCACGACGGAAAGCCCCTACGATGTCTCCGACGCCAGCCGCGCCATTCAATCCATGATCCTCGCGGCGTGGTCGCGCGGGGTAGCCTCCAACTGGGTCGGCTTCCACGGGCTGGACGCGATCAAGCCCGTGCTCGGCATCCCGGATAGCGTGGATGTGCTGGCGATCGTGCCGTTTGGGTATCCTGTCCACTCGGTCGGCGCGGGCGTCAAGAAGCGCAAGCCGCTGGGCGAGGTCGCACACCGCGAGCGGTTCGGCCAGCCCTACGCTTAGGCGCCTGCCATCGGATGCGCTGACCTGCCTCGCCGAATAGCTCGCCGCCATGTGCTACAGTGGGACGTAGCAGAGGACCAGGTAGCGGCGCGCTCCGAGCGCCGGTCGGGTGCAGGCATGACATTCTATCAACTTGCGTTCACGTTTATCGCCGGAGCGCTCATCACTACGGTCATCGCCTGGGCGCAGCTACGCGCCATTGGCGAGCAGCGCGCGCGCGCTGAGAGCCGCTTCGCCAGCGCCGCACGCGAGAACCAGCGCCTGCGCAGCGCCGCCACGCGCGCCGATGTCATGCTGACGGGCGTGCTGGCGGCCTATCCACGCCCGGTCATCATCACCAGCCGCGAGCGCGTCATCCACTTCGCCAATCCCGCCGCGCTCGAGTTGCTTGGCATGACCAGCGAACAGGTGATCGGGCGTGGCGCCGCGCTGGTCATCCAGGACTACGACACCACGCAACTGCTGATGCGCGCGGCGCGGCTGGGCGAGGCAAGTGAGCGTACCTTCCAGCGCGTGACCACCGGGCAGACGTGGCGCGTCAGTGTCACGCCACTGCGGCTGGGCGGCGATGACGCCGACGAAGTGACCGACCTCGCGCTGACCATCGAAGACCTCACCGAGCTGCGGCGGCTCGAAACCGTGCGGCGCGACTTCGTGGCGCACGTCTCGCATGAGCTGCGCACCCCGCTCGCGGCGGTGAAGCTGCTCGCCGAGACGCTGGTGAGCGCGCTGGATCGCGACCCGGCGGCGGCGCGCGGGTTCGCGACGCGCATCTCAGCCGAGGCCGATCATCTGGCGCAGATGGTGGCTGAGTTGCTGGAATTGTCGCGCATCGAGTCGGGCAAGATCACGCTCCAGTCAGAGCCGACCGACATGGCCGCGTTGATCGAGGTTGTCATCGAGCGGATGCGCCCGCTGGGCGAGGAGCGGGGCATTGCGCTGGTGGCCAGCCTGCCCGATGCGCTGCCCGACGTGCTCTGCGATGGCGAACGCATTGGCGAGGCGCTGGTCAATCTGATCCACAACGGCTTGAAGTACACCAACCCTGGCGGGCAGGTGACAGTCTCGGCGGAGGCCCTCGCGGATGAAGCCTCCGCCGCGCCGCGCCCTATGCTGGTTACGCGCGTCGCCGATAATGGCGTGGGCATCAGCGATGACGATTTGCCGCGCGTCTTCGAACGCTTCTTCAAGGCTGATCGCGCTCGCACACGACAACTGGCGGTCGCCCAGCCAGAGCGCGCCGATCAGCACGCAGGCTCGCAGGCGCAGGCGGCGGCTGGCACTGGCCTTGGCCTGGCCATCGCGCGGCATCTGATCGAGCTACACGGTGGGCGCATCTGGGCCGAGAGTCGCCTGGGGCATGGCAGCGTCTTCTCTTTCACGCTGCCACTGGCGCAGGCGAGCGCGGATGACGACATGCTGGAGGATGACGACGCGCCCACGGCTGCGCCGCAGGGGATAGCGGCTGGCGGTTGAAGCCGCGCCTGAAGGGACTGGCGGCCCACAACCCCATCTCCATGGGTCCAAGCCGCTGGTTGGCCTCGTGGACCTGCGCAGGCAGGTCTTGTGGCGGCTTGCCGCCTTGAGGCGCGGTTCAACCACCAGCATCCTCACGCGGCAGGTTCGCTCGATGGCGCGCTGGCGGCGGCCTGTGTGGGCTTCGGCTGGGGCGGCGACGGCGATGGTGGCAAGGTGCGCGCCGTCAGCCGTGGCAGCGCGTGGTAGAGGTCGGCGCCGGTCACGCGGGCGCGCTCGCTGTGGGCCAGCGCCACCGCGCGCAGGAAGTCGGCTTGCAGGTCTACTCCGGTCGCCTCCCACATCAGGCTGATGGCGCGGCGCGCAAAGGCGATGTCATTACGCGGCTCGATGCGGTCGAGGTCCTCGAAGAAGAAGCCGCAACTGGTATACATCCACTGGCCGATAAACTGCGCCTCCAGCAGGCGCATGGCGCGCGTCTCGCGGGCGCGCCGCAGGGGGCGTCTGCCGCGCAGACCCTGCTGCGCCCAGAAGGCTTCGGGCGCGAGCCAGCCCTCACGCAGGCCCAGATAGGCGTCGCGCGCCGCCCACGGATCCGCCAGATAGGCCGCCGCCTCGCGCTCATAGAGCGTGTCGAGCCGCTGGCCCAGGCCGTCGAAGGCGTCGCGCAGCGGACGCTTCCACGCGGAGGCGCCCTCGGTGCAGTCGCAGCCTTCGCTCCAGCGCGCCACGCCATGCGCGCAGCTCCAGGCGCTGGGGCCGCGCAGCTTCACCTCGCGTGTCGGCGGATGATCGCGCAGGTAGCGGTCGAGCGTGACGACCTCAAAGCCAGCGGCGGCGGCGGAGTGTTGTGTCAGGCGGCTGAGGAAGTGATCGCGCCAGGCTTTGTGGTGGCCGTAGAGTTCGCCATCGGTGGCGATGAGGATGAGCTGGTCTTCGCCATGCGCGCGTTTCTCCGCGTTGACGTGCGGCGGCAGATAGGCTGCGGCGAAGTGATCGGCGTTACTCGTGGCGTCTGGCTCGAACGAGATGCTGCCGCTGAGCGGTCCATTGTAGAAGAAGACCGTCATCGTCTCGCCGTTGGGCAGACGCACGAAGTACGGCTCGGTCGGGTCTACTGGCTCAGCGGCCTGCCACGGCGCCAGCACGGTATAGGTGACGCCGCAGGCATGCAGCGCGGCCAGTGTTGGCAGGTCAGCCGCCGTTTCGGGCAGCCACATGCCCTGCGCCGCGTGGCCAAAGCGATGCTCGAAGTCGCACAGGCCCCAGCGAATCTGTGTCAGCTTGTCGCGTGGTGTGGCGAGTGGCAGAATGGTGTGGTTATACGCCTGGGCCAGCGCCGCGCCATAGCCGTCGCGTTGGCGCCGCTCGCCGTCAGATGTGGTGATCTGCCGCAGCACGGCTGGGCGCTGCTCGCCGAGCCAGCTTGCCAGCGTCGGGCCGAGGTCGAAGCTGATGCGCGCGAAATTGCCTAGCTCCGCATTGGGGAGATAGCACTCAGCAGTAATCTTCTCGTTGAAGTTCTCAAATGGCGCCGCCCCCGGCTCAGGCGGAATCTGAGCGGTGAAGGGATCTGCGCGTGGCGGCTGATAAAAGTGGCCGTAGATGCATAGAGACTGGTGCGAAACCTCTGACACGCCCGACACCTGGCTTTCCGGCTTCTGTACGCGACAGCGCGCACACTCTACAATTGCCTCGCTCGATGGCTTCGCGTGGGAGGTCCGGCCCCGCGCAGCCGGGCTGAGATTGCCTGTGAGCCACCGCGACATCGCGTGGCTACAACTGTATTAACGTACTCTACTATACACCTACTACACCAGCTTCGGCTCGCCGCTCACACACGGCCACGCCAGCGTTGGCGCGACGCGCGTTTGTTGGAAACGGTGATGAGCGTTCACATAGTTACTGATGTCGTCGCTGAAAACTAAACCTCGGTGTCGGGGAGCCACGCAATGGCGCCGTATCCCGATTCAGCGAGTTTAGTTTCTTGCACCGAGATCAGTAGAAGAGAGCGTCGCAGACACTTCGGTAACGCCAGTACGTAGTATTGAGCAAAGGGAGCGGCGCGGTCAGCCAGAGGTCGAGTCACGCTGCCCGTTTCCTACTTCTACCTTCACTTGGAGCGCCAGGATTGACTATGGATGAACGTCGGTTCGTCGCCACTATTACTCCTTATATCAAAGATATGGTCTACGTCGCCATCGCCCTTGTGGGGCCGGTGGAAGCCGAGGATGTCGCCCAAGAGGCGCTACTGCGGGCATGGAAAGCAGCCGCGACGCTGCGCGAGGGCAGCACAGTACGCGCTTGGCTGCTGCGGATCACCGCGAACACCTGCCATGACTGGCGACGTGGGCGAGCTGGCACGTGGGCGCGTCTTATCACACCCCTCCCAGATGATGTAGGCGAGACACAGGCACTAGCAGCGCCAGACACCGATCCAGGGTCGAACGCTGCGGTGGAGCGACTCGATGTGCGCCAGCGGCTGAGCGTGCTGGAGGACGATCTGCGTGGAGTGGTGGTCTTGCGCTTTTACGCCGGGCTGAATGCGACGGAGATCGGCGCCGCGCTCGACATTCCGGCCTCGACAGTCCGTACTCGTCTACAGCGCGCACTCGCCCAATTGCGAGTGTCCATTGCATCTGGCGAGCCACAGCCACACACGGAGGCCCACGCATGAGTGAAAAGCGACGCGAGAATGGGAGCGCCCGCGACGTCGACTGGTGTGGCGCGCAGGCAGACGCCACTCGTGATGAGCTTAGTCCTCTGCTAGTCACGCTGACTGAGGATGGGGCGCGCTGGCGCGCGGAGCATGTCGCGGCGGTTGAGAAAGTGGAGAAACGGTTAGCCGCAACTCGTTACACAGAGATCGATCGACCCGCTGAGTCGAGAGCATCTATTCACGTAGTTCGTGGGAGAGGCGTGGTGAATTCAGACGTCGTACAGGATTCGCGAGGTTCTGCGCGAAACCGCTTGCGGCGCACAATGGATGGCTCGGAGAGTCATGGCGGAAAGCGCCGGAACCGGAGTATATCGATGTTGTTCATTGTCGCGGGAGCTGCGGCGCTCCTCGTCCTGGCTGTAGGGGCGCTGGCAGCGCTACGAGTCGGCCATTCGCCTGTAACCAGCGGTCCATATCTACCACCACAGAAATATCTCCTAGCACATGGCTCGGCAGCTCTTAGTGCGCCAACTGCGCAGGAGGCATTCGCCAATGGAGTACTGCTTACACCATGTCTGCAAGATCCTGGCGCTACAGCCATGCACGGGGCGCCTCCCCACACAGCGAGCGTGGTGTGGCTGTTCACAAGCCAAGAGTACGGCATTGTCCGTATTTACGTGACGTGTGCGCGTCAGCCGCAACCCTACAGCGTGTTTCTCCTGGAATTCGAGAAGGAAGGGGGATATTGGATTATCACGCGCAGCGATATCGTGGACAATCTTGATACCGCCCCTTCGCCAACAGCGTCAGCGCCTTCTAGCCCTTCCTCCATACCAGCATGGCTCGATCTACCGCCAGACACATATGCAACGGTCAATTTTCGTGGGTCTTTTCGGGATCCGCTGCCGCAGGCGCGAGTTATTGCTTGGTATTCGTCGTCGCGTACCTATGCCCTTGGCCATGTCGCTAACCAGGTGACGCGGCCTGCTGATGCGACCACTGTTCGAGTCAATGGCGACGTGGGATGGGCCATACAAGCGGGTGGCTATGTGACCATTACTATACCGCTCACCGATGGCACGACAGTGTTCTTCAGCGGGAACGGCTTGCTAGAGCAGGTCGAGCCGCTCGCGGCGAGCGCACTGGCGCATATTGATACGGAGCTTCAGTCGCTGACCAATTCGTGATACGGCGTCGCATCAAAGGATGGGCGCGCGAGCAGCGCGCCCATCACGCCTCCTTCCTACCACTTCGTCCCAGCAATGACGCCTCGTTAGCCTCTCTTGTGCGCGACAGGCATTACGCGCTTCTCTCCTTTACTCTCCCTTACCCCAACTCTGAACACTTACTTGCCTCGCGCCAGTTGACACGCGCGCCTGCGCTGGCCTACCCTGACTTGGGACCGCTCGGCGCAGACAACGACGCCGATTCCACCGGCTGCGCCAGGCGCCAGGGGTGGGCGGACGACCGTTCGCGGAGAACGAGAGGAGCGCATCGAGCATGACGTACCTCCATATCAAGCAGGCGCCTGGCGGGATGGGCGCAGATCAGTTCTCCTGGTTCGCGCGCATGCGGCGCGAGTCGCCCATCGTCGTTGATCCGCGCAGCGGCGTCATCTCGGTGTTTGGCTATGGCGACACGCAGCATGTGCTCTCCGACTACACCAGCTTCAGCTCTGAGCGCGGCGCCCGCAACCCTTCTGCGGAGCAGGCGCTCAGCGCCAGTCTCATCAGTGTGGACCCGCCACGCCACCGCCAACTGCGCAACCTCGTGACACAGGCCTTCACGCCACGCGCCGTCGCGCAGCTCGAACCACGCATCTCGGCCATCGTCGCCGGTCTGCTCGATCAGCTCGGCGCGTCTGGCCGCGCACAGATCGACTTCATCGAGGAATTCGCGGCGCCGTTGCCGGTCATCGTCATCGCTGAGCTGCTCGGCGTGGCGCCGGAGCGTCGCGCTGAGTTTCGCCGCTGGTCCGATGCGGTGGTCTCGAATGGCGGCGCCAGTGGTTGGGCGGCTGTCGCCGTCGCGCAGCGCGAAATGGCCAGCTTCTTTGGCCAGATGATCGCGCAGCGTCGCGCCGAGCCGCGCGATGACCTCATCAGCCACCTCATCACCGCCGAGATCGAGGGCGAGCGACTCACGCCCATCGAGGTGATCGGCTTCTGCATCCTGCTGCTGGTGGCGGGCAATGAGACGACCACCAACCTCCTCGGAAACGCCATCCTGAGCTTCGACGAGCAGCCAGCCGCGTGGGAGCGCCTGCGCGCGGAGCCAGCGCGTGTCCCTGCGGCCATCGAGGAGGTGTTGCGCTACCTCGCGCCTGTGCAGTCGATGTTTCGCAGCGCGCGTGGCGGAGCGCGTCTGGGCGAGATTGTTACCGAACCCGGCCAGCCAGTCATCGCCTGGATCGGCTCCGCGAATCGTGATGAGGCGCAGTTTCCCAACGCCGACGCCTTCGACATCACGCGCGCGCCCAATCGCAATCTGGCCTTTGGGAATGGCATCCATTTCTGCCTCGGTGCGCCACTGGCCCGGCTCGAGGCGCGCATCGCGCTGGAGGGGTTGCTCGCGCGGGCGCAGGAGATTCGCGTGGCGCCCGGCGCGCAGCTCGACTGGCTAGAGAGCACCATCGTCTATGGGGTGAAGCGCCTGCCAGTAACGATCACGCCCGCCTAGCGGCGGCGACTTTCTCGGTCAGATAGAGCGCCAGCAGGATCAGCGCCGTCAGCAGAACCGCCTGACCAACGCGCCCTGTCGCGCTGGCGACGTAGACCAGCGAGAAGATCAGCGCGATGCCCAGCGCCACCAGCAAGATGCGCCCGGCCAGCGTCGCGAGGTAGGCGCGCAACGTCACGCGGCCAGCCCGCGACTGCGCCCGGACAAACGCCCCGGCGTCGCCCTCTGCGGCAGCCTGGCCAGGCGCCGCGCCGGTCAGTTCAGCGGCCTCAGCGCTCGCATGTGGCGCCCGCGATTCCATCGCCGCGATCACCGCTCCGGCGACGGTCAGCGTGGCCGTGAGTACGGGCAGCAGTGTGGTGGCGGCGCGATGGGTGTGGCGCAAGGTGGTGACATGCTGAGATGGATTCATGGCGACATCCTCCTGACGACTTGATCCTCTCGACGGGCGATTCCAGTGAGAGCAAGGGCGTGAGTCGAGGCTCATCTGCGCCGCTCTCTGTCCCTTCTCTGTCCCTCACCTATTCCGCCGCGCGCCTGCCAGAGCGGTAATTTTTCGCCCCGGCGCGTCGTCTTATGCGCAGCGATGAAAAGTGGCGCGGCGTTCGCATCCTGTATGCCAACAGCGTCGCGTCTGCGCAGCGCGCTGTGGGCGCGCTGGCCCTCAGTCTGGCGTGCGACTCGCTGTAGCTGTCGCAGTGCGAGGTGTCTGCGCCGATTGGCGCGGTTTGCGCGCGGTTGTAGAGTGTTTGCCACAAAACACGTGCAACAGTGTGCAAACACTGTGCATGAGTTTGCGGCGGAGCCAACCCAAACCGTAACGAGAATCGTATATACTGTTGAGGAGCCGCGACGCGCTGGCTTCCCTCCGGGAAGTTTTGAGCAGATGGCGAATTGAAGCCAATTGAAACCTGGCTGCTTCGCCCAAGGCTTTCCAGAGCGAAGAATAGTGCTTCCGAAACGGAAGTAAGACGTTTGCGCTAGAAAAGTCAGGTGTTCACCCGATGTGTGACCTCACTGTCAGCAGATACACTGAGGCCAACAGTGAACAAATAATATGCAAGATCACGTCGCATTTCGATGGCGCTGCGCTACGCATCGTAACCAACGCCGATTTGGGCTCATGGTGAAGCCCAATGGAGAGGATGACGCGCTATGGCTGCCACGCGATCACTGATTGAGGAGTCCGTCGAGCAGGCTCCTGAAGATGGAACGCTCGCCATCACGCGACTGCCGCTGATGCTCCCCGAAATCCCCGAAGGCGCTGATGAGGCTGATGAGCAGGAGCCGACTGAGGCGGAGCTTGAGGCGCTCTCGGCGGAGGAGGAAGATGCGCTCTTTGGCAAGGGCGCTGGCTTCTCTGGCGGCGCTGATGGCAGTGAAGACGCCTTTCAGAGCTACCTGCATGACATTCGCGGCCTCTCGCTGCTCTCGCACGATGAGGAAGTGGTGCTGGCGAAGCGCGCCCAGGGCGGCGATATGCGCGCGCGGCGCCGCCTGACCGAGGCGAATCTGCGGCTGGTGATCTCCATCGCGCGGCGCTATACCAACTCTGGTGTGCCGCTGATTGACCTGATTCAGGAAGGCAACCTCGGCCTGATGCGCGCCGCCGAGAAGTTTGACTGGCGCCGTGGCACCCACTTCGGCACCTATGCTACCTGGTGGATTCGCCAGGCCATCAGCCGCGCCGCCGGTGAGCAGTCGCGCCTGATCCACCTGCCAGAGCACGTCTCGACACGGCTGCGCAAAGTGCGTCGCGTCGCGTCGCAGCTCTCGCAGGAGAACGGCGGCGATCCTCTGCCTGAGCAGATCGCCGAGGCGTCCGGGCTGGCCATCACCGAGGTGGACGACCTGCTGCACATCACCGAGCAGCCCGTCTCGCTCGATACCCCCGCCGACGCCGACAACCGGCTCGCGCTCTCCGATACGCTCGAAGACCCCGGTGTGCAGGCGCCCGCCGACATCGCCTCGCAACATCTGCTGGGCGAAGAACTGCACCGCGCGCTCTCGCAACTCACCCTGCGCGAACGTTCCGTCGTCATCTTGCGCTACGGCATCGGTGACGGACGTAGCCGCACGTTGCTGGAGGTGGGCAAAGAGCTGGGCATCTCGCGCGAGCGGGTGCGCCAGCTTGAGATGGTCGCGCTGGCGAAACTGCGTGGCGCGGCGGTGGCGCAGGGTCTGAGCGATCTTAGCTGAACGCGCTTCAACGCGACCCGATGTGACCCGACGATGGGCGCCTGTACCGCAGCATGGCGGCGGAGGCGCCCATCGCGCTGTGTCTGGCGGCGCGTGGGAGCATATACTGTCGAGTGGGAAGGCGCGCGTCATGCCCCCGATGACCCACGTTGCAAGCAGGTAGAGGAGCGCAGATCGTGGCGGCAGGGACGCAGACAGACGACACGGCGCCATACGAGCAGCCGGCGGGCTACGTGGCTGCGCAGGCGCATGGCGAGCGCGCGCGGCTGGCCATCGCATTCGCCGCCTTCATCCTGATTGGCCTGAATGATGGTGTGATCGGCGTACTGCTCCCCAGCATCATCGCGCACTACGATGTCTCGACGGCGACGGTCGGCCTGCTCTTTCCCGCCAGTTCCATCGGCTATCTCTGCGCCGCCTTCAACAGCGGCTTCCTGCTGGAGCGCCTGGGCCGCCGCGCATTCCTCGCCTCCGGCGCCGCCCTGTGGATCGTCGGCATGCTGATCTTTGCGACGCTACCCCCGTTTCTGACGCTGCTGCCTGTACTCTTCGCGGTCGGCTGTGGTATCGCCCTCCTCGACGCCGGATTGAACGCCTATATCGCCGAGTTGCCACGCGGCGTGAGCCTGCTCAACTATCTGCACGCCTTCTATGGCGTCGGCGCGCTGCTGGGGCCACTGCTGGCGACGGTCATGCTCACCAGCGTCTTCGGCTGGAACGCTACCTACGTCGCCCTGGCGCTTGGTGTGGCCGCCGCGCTGCTTGGCATCATGCTGCGCTTCGAGCGACGCCGCGCGCCCGCCTGGCAGCGCCACGCAGCCAGCGCTGGCGACGCGACGGCCAGTGGCGGACTGCTCCGCGCGACGTTGCAGTCGCCGCTGGTCTGGCTTTGCGCGCTGTTCCTGCTGGTCTATGTCGGCGTGGAGGTCAGCCTGGGCGCGTGGGTCTATTCGCTGCTGACAGACGGGCAGCACATCTCCACACTGCTGGCCGGGTGGATGGTGAGCGGCTACTGGCTTGGCCTGACGCTGGGGCGCTTCTTGCTGGCGCGGGTCGTCGAGCGCGTTGGGCCGCGTCGGGTCATCCTGTGGCTGACGTTGGGCGCGCTCGCGGGTATCACGCTGGTCTGGGCGGCGCCCGGCGCGGCGCTGGCCGCGGTGGGCCTCTGGCTGATTGGCTTCAGCTTCGGCCCAATCTTCCCCAGTGTCATCGCGGTCATCAGCGTGGTGACGCGCGCGCGGCTGCGCCAGAGCGCCATCGGCTTCGCAGCGAGCCTCGGCAGCATGGGCGGCGCGCTCTTTCCCTGGGTAGCGGCCAACCTCGCGCAGCGCTTCGGCCTGTGGTCGCTGCTGCCCTACGCCCTCACGCTGACGCTCAGCATGCTGGCGCTCTGGCTCTGGCTGCGTCGCCGCCTGCGCACAGATGCGAGTGGCGCTCCTGTGGCGGGGTGAGGGCGTTCCTCGCTATGGCGCGAGGTAGTCCAGCGTGGCGCGGGCCAGTGTTTCGAGGCCGATGGGCAGGGCGTCCTCGGCGATGTCGAAGCGCGGGCTGTGGTGCGGCGCATCGATGCCATGCGCGGGGTCGCTTGCGCCGACGAAGAAGTAGCAGCCAGGCGCGGCCTCCAGAAAGTAGGCCATGTCGTCGCTGGCGGCCTGCCGTTGATCGCCACCCGGCACATGCGCAGCGCCCACCGTCGCGATGGCCGCGCGCCGCACGATCTCCGCCATCTTCGTGTCATTCACACAGGCCGGGCAGCCAGCGCGTATCTCATACTCCACGTCGGCGCGCAGGCCCATCGCCACCCCGCGCGCCACCTCGCCGATGCGGCGACGCAGCATTTCGCGATCCTCTGGCGCATACGCGCGCAGCGTGCCGTGCATCTCCACCGTGTCGGCGATGACATTGAATGCGCCGCCGCCGTGGATCGAGCCGAACGTGACGACAGCGGGATGAAAGGGCGAGATTTCGCGCGCGACCAGCGTTTGCAGCGCGGTGATGATCTCGGCGGCGACGACGATGGGGTCTACGGCGAGGTGCGGCATCGCGCCGTGGCCGCCGCGCCCGCGCACCCGCAACAGCACCTCATCCGCGCTGGAGAAGACCGCGCCCGCCTGCACGGACACATCGCCCACTGGCACGGGCGTCCACAGATGCAGCCCCAGCGACGCATCTACGGGTGGCTCGCGTGTCACGCCATCGGCCAGCATCGCCAGCGCCCCGCCGATGCGCTCCTCCGCTGGCTGGAAGACGAACTGCACAGCGCCATGGAGTTGCTCGCGCCGCGCCATCAGCAGCTCCGCCAGCGACAAGGCGATGGCGATGTGACCATCGTGGCCGCAGGCATGCATCACTCCGGGCCGCTGCGAGCGCCAGGGGCGGTCGCCTTCCGTAGCCTCCTCCATCACGGGCAGCGCATCGATGTCCGCGCGCAGCAGCAGTGTGCGCGCGGGTCGGTCGCTGGTCGCCTGCCCACGTAGCAGCGCCACCACCCCGGCGCCACCCACGCCCTCGCGTGGCTCCAGGCCCATCGCGCGCAGGCGCCGCGCAATCTCGGCGGCGGTCTCGTACTCCTCGAAGGAGAGTTCTGGTCGCTGATGGAAGAAGCGCCGTAGTTCGATCAACTGCTTGCGGCGCCGCGCGACATCGCGGGCGAGGGCGTCACGCGCTCCGGGCATGGGGTATCCTCCTTTGTGGCGGCGCTGCGCGCCAGCGCGCCCAGCCTGGGCATTGTACACGCTCGCCAGAGTAGCGGCGATAGGCAGTACGCTTGTCATGCTGGGCGAGGCTTCGCGCGCGCGCCAGCCGATGGACATCGCGCTATAGTATGCCGTAAAAGTGGCGTTAGCTCTCGCGTCTCACCTGCAATGGTCGCTGGCGGTTGAATCGCGCCTGGATGGCCTGCGGGCCGCGAAGTCCGCCTTCGCGGACTGGGACCGGGCTGCGACGATTGGCGTGCGAGAGGGCACGGTGGGAGGCGCGCATGAGCGAACCGACGACAGACGAACTGGTGGCGCTGCTCGCCAGCGTGCCCGACCAGCTCGACGCCGCGCTGGCAGCCGCGCCGCCGCCAGCCGCGCCGCCGCCAGCGCAGGCGACCGGCGCGGCGACTGGCGAGGAAAGCTGGGGTACCAGCGAGATCATCGGCCATCTCTGTGACGCGGCGCGCTACTGGGGCGGGCGCATGCGCCTGGCGGTGTATGAGGAGCGGCCACACCTGGAGCTATTCGATCAGGATACCTTCGTGCGGCTGGCCGCCTATCGCTATACGCCGACGGATGCGCTGGCGGGTCAGTTTCGGCTGGTGAGCGCGTCGAATGTCGCGCTGTTGCGTGGGCTGCGCCCGGAGCAGTGGGAGCGTGAGGGCATTCACAGCGAGCGCGGCCCGCTCAGCGTCCGTGCGATGGTCGAGATCGAGGCGCGCCATGAGCTTGACCACGTGCGCCTGCTGAGCGGAGGCGAATGAGTTGGCGACCACCACGGTACTGTGAATGCAGTGCATAATATGATTGACGGCGATGGTTGTCACACAGGAGACGATAGCGTATACTCGGCGAGATGAATGCGCCTTGCGCGAACCCTCGGCCTGAAGCATGAGCGACGCAGCGTTCATCCGCGTAGAGATCGTCAGACCCCGATGCTACACGAGATCAGCCCGAGCGCTGGGCGGCGGGATGCGTCCGTTCATGGTGATTCCCGCCCGCGCGTCTATTCGCATGGAGCAGGAGCCTTTCAGAACGTTATGATGGACAGCTCAAGTACCGCAAAGCCCAGAAGCCAGGTGAACCTCATAGCAGGTCTGGCGATCGCTCTCATTTTTGTGGGTGGCCTCGTTTTGGGGACCATTACCCTCATCATCACCGTCGTTGGCGTCGTCGCCACACTGGTCGCCTGGATCTACGCCGTGTTCATCGCCGCGCGTGCGCGTCAGACCGGCTGGCTGGGCATGCTGGGCATCGGCCTTGTGGTCGGGCTTGCCCTCGCAATCTTCTCCTTTACGCGCGCCACCAGCTTCAACGATGGCGTCCTCGCCGCAGCGCAATTTGGCGTCCTCTCGCTCGCCTTCGTCACGCTGGGCTATGGCGTCCTCGGCGGATCGAACCTGACTGAGCGCGGAACGTCTGCGTTCTTTGGCGGTTGGGCGCTGCTCTCGCTCGTCGTCGGCGGCACAATGGTAGGCGGCGCCATCGGCACAACGATTGGCGCGGCGTCGGTCTACATCACAGCGCTTGGCTTCCGGCTCTACGCCACCGCTGGTATGATGGCCCTGGTCGCGTGGATTGTCGGGCTGATTGTCGCTTTTCGCACGCAGGCATGGGGCTGGTTTGCGGTGGTTGTCTTGCTGCCCGGCATTGGCGCGTTCATGTTTGGCCTCTTTGGCCCCACACGCCAGGATGTGCTCATGGCGCAGGAGAATGCGCGGCAGCGCAAGGCGGTTGGCCTCAACTAATCGCGTTCCCGCGTACAATTTCTGTTGGGTCCGCGCTCTGGATGGATTCGCTCCAGCCTGGCGCGGACCTTGCGCTATGTTCTGGCGGGCGCGCTGGCGGGCAAGTCTGAGGGGAGCCTGTGGATTGAGGGAGAATTGGGGTAGCAGATGCTGCCTCTGGTGACACACGCGCGTATAATAACATGGATAGAGTATTTTCTAAGAGGCGCAGAGCGTCCACAGGAATTGACGGACGGCGAGACGCGCATGAGACGCCTTCCTGGCGTGTGACGATTAGGAACGCCTCGGAAACGGAGTGGTTGCCGTGTTTCATTGGTATGACATGCTCGGTCTGGTGGTGCTTGGTCTGATCATCTTTGGGCCGAAGCGCTTGCCAGAGATGGGATCGTCGTTGGGCAAAACCATCCGAGAGTTCCAGAAATCGATGCGTGAGGTGACAGACCCGACGCCTCCATCGTCAATACCACCGAGCGCCACGCAGATCGCGCAGCCAGCGGCGCCGCGCCAGCGGCCACGCCGACGATCGCCCCGGTCGTCGCCCCGGTCGTCGAGGCGGCCCCACAGGCGGCGCCCGCGCCAGAAGAGAGCGCAGCGGCGAGCGCGGCCCCACTCGTTGAGGAAGACGCCTTGCGCTAACGCCTCGCGCGAGCGGGCCATCATGCAGGCAGGGAGCGACTCATGGCAGCGACAGATGCGCGCGCAGCTGAGCCGATTGAGGCTGCGACGCTGGGCGAGCCAGATGAAGATGAGGAACTCGGCGGGGTCATGACGCTGGTCGAGCACCTCGAAGAGCTGCGGCGGCGTCTGCTCGTCGCGGTCATCGCTATCGCTGTGGGCAGCGTGGTGGCTTTCTTCTTCTGGGACCCCATCTTTGGCTTCCTGCTCTCACCTCTGCCGACCATTTCGAGCAGTGCGAGCATCATGCAGCATGGCAAGCTCGTCATCTCTGACCCGGTCGGCGGCTTTATGGTGGCGCTGAAAGTCTCCATCGCCGTCGGCATCGTTCTCGCCGCCCCGGTCGTGCTCTACCAGTTGTGGGGCTTTCTCGCCCCGGCGATGACGCGCAAAGAGCGCAAATACGCGACGCCATTCACCTTGCTGGGGGTCGGCCTCTTTGTCGCTGGCCTGGCTGTCGGCTTTGTCGTGCTGCGCTACCCGATTGACTGGCTCATCGCCTTTGGCTCCGACCGCTTCATTCCGCTGATTACTGCGGATTCCTATTTCACCTTCGTCACCTACTTCCTGCTGGCGTTCGGCTTTGTCTTTGAGTTACCGCTCGTGCTGACCTTCCTCGGCGTCGTCGGCGTCATCAATAGCACGATGCTGCGCCAGAAGCGCATGTACATCCTCTTTGCGCTCTGGGTGATCTCCTGCTTCATTACCCCCGGAGCAGACCCTATCAGCCCTGTCATCATCGCGGTCGCGCTCACGGTGCTCTTTGAGTTGAGCATCGTCCTGCTGCGCGTCATAAAGAAATAACAGTCGCATGAATCAGGCTGATGTCGGCCAGTCATCCCCACAGTCAACGCCCGCGAACGCTCAGGCCAGTCGCGGGCCGGTGGCGTTGGTCTACAGCCCACACGCAGGCTCGGCGCAGGGCGTAGACCCGCAGGCGCTGCTCGAACAGGCAGGAATCGCGGTCGCGCTCGCGGTTTCTGTGGAGACGCTCGATACTGATGAGCCGCTGGGGCAGCGTTGGCGCGCGGCTGGGTGCGTCGCTGCCGTCGCAGCGGGTGGCGATGGCACTGTGGGCGCGGTCGCGAGCCACGCCGTCGGCGCCGACCTGCCGCTTGGCATCTTGCCGCTCGGCACGGCGAACGACATCGCCCGTGCGCTGAGCATCCCGCTGACCCTGGCCGATGCTGCGCAGGTCATCGCGCAGGGCGTTCTCCATCCGATCGACACCGGGCAGGTGATTCCCTTGCGCCGCGCCGCGCACGCTGACGCCACGCCAGATCAGGGCGAACAGGGCGACCTGGCAGGCTCCTACTTCCTGCATGCGCTGACCCTCGGCCTGAATGTCGAATTCGCGCGGCGGGCGACCGATGTCGAGCAGCGACGCACATGGGGCAAGCTCACCTATGTGGCCTCGGCTATCGAGTCGTTGCAGCATCTCACGCCAGTCGCCGTGACGCTGCGCTTCACGGGCTTGGCGGGCGCGCCAGCGGAAGATGTCGTGGTTGTGCAGAGTCAGGCGACGCTGTTCACGGCGATCAATCTGCCCGTCTTCGGCGGTCGGCTGGGGCTGCGTGTTCCCGGCGCCAGTGTGGATGATCGGCTGCTCGATTTCATCGTCGTCGAGGCGCCTGAGCCGCAGCACGCGCGCGAGGCGTTCGAGGGCGCGCTTGGCGCGCTGGGCCGCGCCGCGCAGGCGCTCTGGGCGTCACACGGCCCCGCAGGCGCGCAGGCAAGCCCTGTGGAGCAGCCCGCCGAGGTGACGCTGACAGGAGCGCGCTTGTTCCGGGCGCGCGCGGTGGAGATCGAGACGGAGCAGCCAGTCGAGCTGACGCTGGATGGCGAGTTGCGCGGGCACACGCCAGCGCTGGCGCAGGTGGCTCCCAGGTCCGTCCAGGTGATCGTTCCGGCGGACAGCGCAGCGGACGCCCAGCCGCAAGACCAGTAAGCGAGTGAGACAGAGCAAGGAAAAGTGATGAGCGGCCACGACAAAGGCAGGTTTCCGCGCTATCCCCGGCGGCCTGCGCGCCCCGGCCAGCCGCGCCAGACGGGGCGATCTGGGCAGTCGAAGCGACGCGATGAGAAGCCGCGCCACCCAGCGCTGGAGACACGACTCAGCGCGACCGAGGGTGAATGGCGCCGCCGCAAGCGTGAGCTTGGGGGCGAAGAGCCGACGATCACGCGGGAGTGGACGCTCACCTGGGATGCCGACGCGCAGGCGCTGGTGGAGGCGTTCGCGGCGGAGCAGCCCTACCCGCTCGACCCCTTTCAGCTCGAGGCCGCGCAACACCTGGCCGAGGGCCGCTCAGTGCTGGTGGCCGCGCCGACCGGCACTGGCAAGACCGTGGTGGCCGAGGTCGCCATCTGGCAGGCGCGGCGTGAGGGCAAGCGCGCCATCTACACCGCGCCGATCAAGGCGCTCTCGAATCAGAAGTTTCGTGATCTGCGCGCCCGCTATGGCGCCGACGAGGTGGGCCTGCTCACGGGCGACATCGTGGAGAATCCCAGCGCGCGTATCGTCGTCATGACCACCGAGATCTATCGCAACATGCTGCTGGAGGGGCTGCGCGCCGCCCATGTCACGCCGCAGGCGGAGGCGCGCGAGTTGCTGGCGGAGGTGGACGCGCGCCAGGCTGAGCAGCCAGCCCCCCCCATCGCGCCCTCGAATGTCGCGGAGATGGCGCGCCGCGCCCGGCTGGATGAAGAACTCTCCAGCGTGGGCTGTGTCATCTTCGACGAGCTACACTTCCTCAACGACCCGGAGCGCGGCCCCGTCTGGGAAGAGGCGATCATCCACTCGCCGCCGCATGTGATCTTTGTCGGCCTCTCAGCCACCGTCAGCAACGCCGACGAACTGCGCCAGTGGATCGAGCAGACACATGGGCCGATGGCGCTGGTCTACCATACCGAACGCTCCGTGCCATTGGAGCACTTCTATTTCCTTGATAATCAGCTCCGCCTCGCGCAGAACGCCGAGGGGCAGCGTGTCGAGCGCTTCCCCGGCATCGGCGGCGAGACCAAGCTGGCGCGCATGCGTGATCGTGGCCGCCGCTATACCTTCGATGGCCAGAGCCGCGCGCCCGTGACGCCCGCCCAGCCTGGGCAGCCCGGCGCGCCGACGCCTGACGCGGAGCCGGCGCCAGAACGCCAGACGCCAGAGCCAGGCGAGGTGTTGACGGCGCTGCGCACGGCGGGCTTGCTCCCGGCGCTCTACTTCCTGCCGGGCCGACGCGCCGTGGAGGAGTCTGCGGAGCGCGCGGCGACGCATCTCTTCACCACGCTCGCGCAGCGCGACCGGCTGCACCGCGAGATTCAGGAGTGGGTGCGCGCGCTGCCAGCCGAAGATCAGAAGCTCGATCAGGTGCGCAAGCTGGCCACCCTGCTGCCGCGCGGGCTGGGTTTCCACCATGCGGGGCTGCTGCCGGGCCTCAAGGTGATGGTCGAGACGCTGTTCCAGCGCGGCGACCTCAAGGCCGTCTTCGCGACCGACACACTGGCGCTGGGCATCAACATGCCTGCGCGCAGTGTCGTGCTGGGCAGCCTGAGCAAGTTCGACGGCACGCAGATGCGGCTGATGACGCCGAATGAGTATCAGCAGCTCACCGGGCGCGCGGGTCGGCGTGGCATCGACGAGCGTGGCGCCGCGGTCATCCCCTATTCTCCCTGGGATGCCTTCGAGCCAGCGTTCGCCGCGCTCACCGCGCCGCTCCTGCCGGTGACGAGCGCCTTCACCGTGCGCTACAACACGGTGCTGAATCTGTGGCGGCCCGGCGATCTGGCGCGGCTACGGCGCGCGGTGGCGGCGAGTCTGCGCGAGTTTCAGCGACGCCGCATCGAGACGACGCTGGGGCGCCGCTCGCGGCGGCAAGAGGATGTGCGCGAGCAGTATGAGCCGGGCGACGCCGCAGACGGCTCCGCAGAGGGCGCCGACGAGCGTGGGCGCCGCGCCACCGCGCTCAGTCGCGCCGCGCTGGCCGAGCTGAACGCGACGATCTACGTGCTGCGGGCGCTGGGCTACATCGGCGACGATGACGCGCTGACCGTGCGTGGGCGCATGCTGCGGGCGATCTTCCATCCCGCTGGCGTGATGATCTGCGAGCTGGTCTTCAGTGGCGCGCTGGATGACCTCAGCCCGGCGGAACTGGCCGAGGTGATGAGCTGGTTCACCTTCGATAGCGACCGCTCGCTGCGCAACAGCCTGCTGCTGCCCGGCCAACTCACCCAGGCGCGGCGCGTGGCGCAGCGCACACAGCGCTTCGTGCAGGAGTTCGAGTACGATGAGGGACTGGAGATGAGTCCCGGCATCGTAGACGCCTTCCACAGCGTCGCGCTCAACTGGGCGCGCGGCTCATCGCTCAGTGGCCTGCTGCGCCGCATTGATCTGGCCGAGGGCGACCTGCTCGTGACGCTGAATCAGACGATCGATCTGCTGCAACAGACGCAGAGCGCGCTGGCCCAGACCCTCGATGCGCGCGACCTCTGGCGCCCCACCGGCCCCGACGCGCGCGGTCGCCGTCAGCAGGCGCTGGAGCAGACGCGCGCGCGCATGGATGCCCTGCGCCCGCGTCTCGGCGAGGCCTGGCGCATCATGCTGCGTGGCAGCGTCGCCATGAGCCGCGCCATCCCCGCGATGGCCAGCCCCACGCTGGAGACGCCGGAGGATGACGGCGCGCTGCCGCCGCTGGCGATGGCCGAAGACGAAGACCCTGGTGAAGCCGCCGCCGACCGCGCCGAGGAGCCGCCAGACGCGCGCGACTGAGCGCGCTGGCGTCTCGCGAGGCGGGTGGTATACTGCCGGGCAGGATGGCTAGACGCATCGCTGGCGACGTACTGGGTCGCGCTAGACTTCGCGACGTGGAGGCGCCGATGCCGTTGAAGATTCGTTCGCTGGAAGCCATTCCGCTAGCAGTCGGCTTCAGGCAGATGTTTCGCTTCGGCCAGACCAACCGGCAGGAGTCGCAGAACGTCGTGCTGAAGCTGGAGACCGAGGATGGCCTGGTCGGCTACGGCGAGGCGTGTCCGGTGGCGGCGTTCACTGTCGAGACTCAGCTCTCGATTGTGGAGACGCTGACACAGCAGGTCGCGCCGCTGCTCATAGGCCGCGATGCGCTGGATCGCGAGCCGCTGCTGCGCCTGCTCGAACAGCGGATACCGCGCGCTCCGTTTACACGCACCGCCGTTGACCTCGCGCTCTGGGACCTGGCAGGCAAAGCCGCCGGGGTACCAGTTTATGCGCTGCTTGGCGGGAGCTACCGTGAGCGGCTCACCCTCCACGGCTCGGTTGGCTGGGATGACCCTGCGGCGATGATTGATGTCGCCCATGCGCAACTGGCGGCGGGCTATACCGCCCTCAAGCTCTACGCTGGCCGTGGCGCATTGGATGACGACCTCGCGCGGCTCGAGGCCGTGCGCGCCGCCGTCCCGGAACATGTCGCGTTCCTGCTTGATGTGAATGGCCTATGATCGCGCGAGGACTGCCTGCGTGCGCTGCCGCGCCTGGCAACTGTCGGCGTGACGCTCATCGAACAGCCGCTTCCAGCGTCGGATCCTGGCGGGGCAGGCGCAGGTCGCTCGCCAGAGCGCCATCGCCATCGCTGCCGATGAAGCTGTCTTCTCCCCGACGGATGTCGCCGAGATTGGTGGGCGCCGGGCAGCCACCGTCATCAATCTGGGGCTATCGAAGCTTGGGGGCCTGCTGCGCGCGCGCGACTGCGCCACGGTCGCCTACGCCTGCGGCTGCGTTGCCCCGCCTGCCAGCACCTGAGTGACGGCATATTCCCCGCTGAGGCGCCGAGTCGCGCCCAGTATGGCCCGCAGCTGCGAGCGCTGGCGGTCTATCTGGTCGAGCAGCAGTTGCTGCCCTATGAGCGCGCCTGCGCGGTGTTGGCCGACGTGTGCGGTGCGTCGCTTTCCGAAGGCACGCTCGCCACCTGGCTCCAGCGGGGCGCTGAGGCGCTGGAGCCCGTGGAGGTGGCAATCAAGACGGCGTTGGAGCAGGCGCCGGTGCTGCACCATGACGAGACGGGGGTGCGCCGCATGGGCAAGCTGGCGTGGGCGCATGTGACGTGTACCGAGCGGTTGACCCACTACGCGATCCACGCCAAGCGGGGACGGGAAGCCACCGAGGCCATTGGCATCTTGCCCGCCTATCAGGGGGTGAGTGTCCACGACGGCTGGAAACCCTATCAGGGCTACACCCAGTGTCACCATGCGCTCTGCAACGTCCACCACCTGCGGGAGTTGACCTAGCGCAACTTTCAGATAGGTTGAGCAGGTAAGGGGTATCCCGCATAGGCGTACCAGGCGGCAGCATCTGCGGGCGTAATCGCCGCGACCGACAGCCGCACCGCTTCCTGGAGCGCTTCCTGCGTGCGGGCGCCCAGTCCGCGCAGGATGGCCTTGAGCTTGGAGAACGCCTGCTCGATCGGATTGAAGTCTGGGGAGTACGGCGGCAGGAAGAGCAGGTCGCAGCCGCGCGCGGCGAGCGCCTCCCGGATGCTGGCGGCTTTGTGGGCGCTGAGATTGTCCACAACCACGATCTGTCCTGGCCGGAGCCGTGGGGCCAACTGCTCGCGGATGTACCAGTCGAACGCCTCCGTAGTCATCGCTCCCTCAACCATCAGCCAGGGCTCCAGCAGCCCCTCAGGCGTGAGCGCCGCAACCAACGTCGTGTTCTTGCCGTGGTTGCGCGGCATCGACCCGGTCGCGCGCTGGTCGTGGGGCGCCCAGCCGTAGAGCCGGGTCAAGGACGTGTGCGTCCCGCTTTCGTCGACAAAGACGAACTGCTCGCGGGTCGTGCGTGGCAACGGCCTCACGCCAGGCGGCGCGCTCCTGCTCGTCGCGCTCGCTCGCTGCCAGCGTCTTTTTTTATGCGTCCAGCCGAGTCGGCGCATGGCCCGCCACATGGTCACCTCGCTCACTCTGGCCAGACTGCTCGGCCCACCAGGCGCAGTGCTCCAAGACGGTCGCATCCGGAGCCGCCTCCAGCCGGGCGCGCAGCGTCGCTTCCTGTTCGCCACGGATCGCGCGCGGACGGCCAGGAATCGGTTTGCGCTCCAGGGAGCCGGTCTCGCGCTTCTTGCACGACGGCGCGTTTGACGGTCGTCACCGCGACTCCAAAGCGGCGAGCGGCTTCTCGCATGGGCTGACCGTCGGCCACCGCTCGCACCAAGCGTTCTTTCAGGTCGGTCGAATAGGCACGCATGAGCGGTTCCCCCGCACAATTCATGCCTGCCTCTGCTTTTCGTATGTTGCTCTATGTGGAGGAGCAGTTTCAGCACCCCTGGGCAACGGAGATGAAGGCGCTGCTGCGTGAGATGCAGCCCGTGACGGATGCGGTCCGCGCCAGGGCGCCACACGCGCTCCGCCTCCCGTCCACGCTGCCTTGGTCGCACGCTACCAGGCGCTGCTCGCCGCTGGACTGGCGGCCAACCCACCGCCCATCCGCTCTCCCGGACAGCGCGGACGCCTCAAGCAAGCGCCTGCGCGCCACCTGCTCGAACGCTTGTGGCTGGGGCAAGCGCAGGTCTTGGCCTTTCTCGGTGGTGTGTCGATTCCCTTCGACAACACTCAGGCCGAGCGCGATCTGCGCCTGCTCAAGACCCAGCAGAAAGTGTCCGGTTGTTTCCGTTCGGAGGTAGGCGCAGAGGCCTTCGCCCGTATGAGAGGCTATTTGTCCACCCTACGGAAGCAGGGGATCGCGCTGCTCGACGCGCTCCGCACCCTCTTCACCGGCACGCCACTCTACCCTGCCTTGGGCTGAGCAGTTACACTAGCCCTCTTCATGGAGGGAAACCATGGAGGGAAACCAGTGTACATGAGAGCATCGCTATGGCTCGGACGCCCTGCAGTCGTACTGTCAGCGACGCAGCCATGATACTACCGAGCATACAGCCTCCTCTCCTACTCCTTCGACGGTGCTGTGGCAACTGTATCGCTAGCGAACTGCGCACGATAGATAGTTCCGCATACAGCCCGTCCACGGCGAGGAGCTTCTTGATGTGTTCCGCGTTCTACGATCTCGCCTTTGTTCACGACCAGGATTGTATCGGCTTCCAAAACGGTCGACAACCGATGAGCGATGGCGATTGTTGTTCGGCCATACATCAGTCGTGCAAGTGCCTCCTGTATCTCGCGTTCAGCGTAGGTATCTAGTGAGCTGGTCGCCTCATCAAGAATTAGGATGTGCGGATCCTTAGAATAGCTCGCGCAATGGCAATGCGCTGTTTCTCACCCCCAGAGAGTCGATATCCCCGCTCCCCTACCGTCGTGTCATATCCCTGCTCTAGCTCGAGGATGCGGTCATGGATGGCAGCCACTTTCGCCGCAGCAATGATTTCCTCATCCGATGCATCGGGGTGCGCAAAGAGCAGATTTTCCTTCACGGTCGCGTGAAAGAGATAGGTTTCTTGCGTCACCATGCCAATGATCTCTCCTAAGGAGGAGAGCGCAATGTCTTTCACGTTGTGCCCGTCGATAAGCACCTCACCACTGTCCGCATCATAGAGGCGCGGCACCAAATTCACGATCGAGGTCTTCCCCGCGCCGCTTGGTCCAACGAGCGCAATTAACTGGCCTGGCAGCGCCTCGAAGTAGATGTCGCGAAGGGTCGCATCTGCGGGAGCGCTCTCGCTCGTGCCACTATCCGTGCTGTAGGTGAGGCACACATTGGCAAAGGTAAGGTTCCCCTCTATCTCAGCAGGGGAGAGCCGAAGCGCATTGGGGGCGTCCTTGATCTCCACGGGCAGGCTGAGATACTCGAATATCCGGTCGAAGAGCGCCAAGCTCCCGTGGAACTGGGCCTGGATGAAGAAATAGCGTGTGATGGGTCCGCCATTTGAAAACAGCATGCTCTGCACGGCGGTGAACGCAATGATGACGCCTAGCGAAATGGGAGCCTGATGCAGCGCGAGCAGTTCGATCCCCGCAACAAAGTAGATGGCTACTGGTGCGAGCGAGAAGAACACAGTCGTCGCCATAAAGAACCAGCGCCCAGTCAGATTCTGACGGATACCCAGATCACTTAAGGTCTGGCTCTCTCGTTCAAATCGCCGCTGCAAAAACTCCTGGCGGCCAAAGGTCTTCGCCAGAAGCGCCCCATTGATAGACAGCGACTCTTGCGTGAGACTGGTCAGCGCGGCCAAGCTCTCGCGCGTCTGTTTGGCGGTCGCACGGCGCACTGCACCCACCCTGAACGTGATGAGGATGAACAGGGGCAAAAGGCAGAGAGAGATCACCGTGAGAAGTGGGCTGAGAATCACCATAGCAATGATTGCTCCAGCCATTGAGGCGAAGATCGAAATGCTATTGCGGAATGTATCCGTGAGTATGCTCTCAACCCCAGCAATGTCGCTCGACAGCCGCGACACAACCTCCCCGGACCGGTTGCTCGTAAAGAAACGCATCGACATGGCTTGCATGTGCGCGTGCAGCTGATTGCGTAAGTCGCGCATCACTCGCTGCCCGACAACGTTGCTGATGTAGATCTGTCCAACGCCAACCAGGCCTACGAAGATCGGCAGCGCGGCCATCACCGCAATGAGCACGACAAAGAGATGGAGGTCATGCTTTCCGAGTGCGTCATTGAAGAGCCTGGCAAGAAGCAGTGGTTCCACTGAGTCCGCTGCGGTGGCAAGGATGGTCGCGCCAGCCACTATGCCCAGCGGGACACTGTACGGCCGAAAGAGCGCGATCATACGGCGCAGGGTGGCTCTGGTCGTCTTCTTGTCAGTTTCCACACTACTGGTGTGCTCCGTGTGCATGCTGCTCATCGACGCACTGTGCTTCATATCTGAACCCTCGTCGTGTTCGTATTACCGCTGGCCCGCACTCTCACCTGGCGGCGTGAAGATGACAGCGTCTTGTTCGTCTGTACCCGGCGGGTCCACACCCCAGGCATTCAGGCGATGTGAGAGCCAAGAAGGAGCGAGCGCGGGCGCCTGGCAGAGCATGTCCTCTGGATCGATCTCTTGTTCGCGTTATTGCCCCAACCTGTAGGCACGACTAGTACTACAGCCGCACTTGTGCTCTCCGTTGCCGTCGCTTGATATGCGCCTGTTTGGCACGCGCCTGGTGGCGACGCCGCCAGGCGGACCACTGCAGGACCTGCTGGGCAGATGGCGATGGCCGCCAGACGAGCGCGAACAAGCGACGCCGCACCTCCGGCACGGTGAGCGGTAGGAGGTCTACTAGCTCCGCGAGTGTCACGCCGTCGTCTTCACCTGCCCCTTCCTGTTGCCGCGCCCCCCTTTCCGCCGCTGTCGGTCCTGTCGGTCCTGCCGGTCCTCGCGGTCCTGCTCGGCGCGTTGCGCGTGCACGCGCACGACGGTGAGATAGGCCAGCGCGAACATCGCCAGCGTGATGTGGCGATACCAGCCGACCCAGGTGCGCACCTCATACTCGTCGAGGCCGACTTCGCCTTTGGCCAACTCAAACGCCTGCTCGACTTGCCAGCGGGTGCCCGCGACCTGCGCCACCTGCTCCAGCGTCACGTCGGCGCGGCCCGAAGACGAAGTAGTAGGCGATCTCGTCGGGTTTGCTCACGCTGCGGCGGGCCAGCAGCCAATGCGCCATGCCCGCAGGTGCGTCAGCGCCACGACATGGGCATCCAGCGCCCAATCGTACCAGCGCGGACCTTGGCTGCCTTCCCCCGCCGAGAGCCGCTGCCACGCCGCGGCGGGCCAGGAGGCGACGACCTGCTCCGCTTTGGCCGAGAAACCCACCCGCTGGGTGCTCGGCACGGCCAGCACGAACGGCTGCTCGCGCTCTTCCAGATAGTGGCGCAGCTTGGTAGTCGCCGCCGTAGATGCTGTCGGCCGTCACCCAGGCCGCCGTGACCCCTGCGGCGAACGCCCGCTCCAGCAGCTGCTTGCCCAGCGTCGGCTTGGGGATGCACGTCGCGTCAGCGCGGCACGCCGGCCTCCGCGCGACGCGCCGGATCGTCGACCCAGTCCTTGGGCAAGTAGAGCTCGCGATCCAGCAGCACCGGCCCGTGCGCGGTCGCATAGGCCAGGAAGACGCCGATCTGGCAGTTGGCGATCTTGCCGACCGTCCCGCAGTATTGCGGCGCGACGCCCACCGACTTGGCGCCCTTCTTGACGAAGCCCGTCTCGTCGAGCACCAGGATCGCCTGCGGGTCGGCCAGGTGCTCGCAAGACATACGCCACCAGGTCGTCGCGCACCGCGTCCGCATCCCAGTGCGCCGTGCTCAATAGGCGCTGCATGCCGTCCGGCGTCGCCTCGCCCGGCCAGCTCGGCCAGCTGCCAGCCATTCTTGCGCTCGGCCTGTGCTGAGCAGGCCCGTCAGATAGCGCCAGCACCCGCTGGCGCGGCTCCGCGCGCTCAAAGCGGGGCGCAAGCGTGAGCGCCGACCGCATCCAGTTCCGCCGCCCACGTGTGCAAATCCGCCGCCGCTGGGAACGGGGCGAAAGATTTGGTCATATGCTTGGTCTGTGCCATGGGGAGTGTCCTCGTCTCAGGTCGCTGCACGACGCAGTTCTCCCCTATCCTACGACATAAGTGCGGCTGTAATACTAGCCGCGTATTGGATACCCCGGCCCCAGGGGAAGCTTCAGCGCAAACCAGAGCACGAAGAGGAGAACCATGCCACCGCCATGATGACCGCATAGGGCAGCATGATCGAAATGATCGTTCCGACGCCAGAGTCTTTGCGATACCGCTGCGCGATGGTGACGATGAAGGGAAAATACACCATCAACGGTGTGAGGACATTCACGGGTGATAACAACTCCGGTTTAGCTGTTGTACTTTCTGATGGTAGCGAAGTCGCATGGCATCGAACTTCGTGACTACTCAGGCGGACTTGCACTGGTAGGATAGCATAGAGGCATGACGAACCAGGAGCGCATCGCCGAACTCGAAGCCAAGCTTGCCCAGCAACGTGAGCAGATGGCCACGCTGCTGGCGCAGAATGCGCGGCTGGTCGAGCGGGTGCGGGAGCGAGCAGCCGCCTCGCCAAGGACAGCCACAACAGCGGGAAACCACCCTCCTCGGATGGTTGAAGCGCCAGTTGCCGCGCACGCGCAGCCTTCGTCGCGCGAGTGGCAAGCGGACAGGCGGGCAGTTGGGCCATCCCGGCGAGACATTGCACCTGGTGGCGGAGCCGGACGCCGCGGACAACATCGGCCTGGCGTGTGCGTCACCTGCCAGGCGGCGCTGGACACGGAGGCCGAGGTCGTGGGCGTGGTGGAGCGCCGTCAGGTCTACGACTTGCCGCCGGTGCGGCTGCGGGTCACGGAGCACCAGGCGCTGCGGCTGCGTTGCCCCGCCTGCCAGCAGGTCACTGACGGGACGTTTCCTGCTGAGGCGCCGAGCCGGGCGAACATGGCCCATGTCTGCGGGCGCTGGCGGTCTACCTGGTTGAACAGCAGTTGCTGCCCTATGAGCGCACCTGTGAACTGCTCGCGGATGTGTGTGGCGCGCCGCTCTCCGAAGGCGTGTTGGTGACGCGGCTCCAGCAGGGCGCCGAGGCGCTGGAGCCGGTGGAGGAAGCGCTCAAGGCCGCACTCACGCAGGCAGCGGTGCTGCATCACGACGAGACGGGCGTGCGGCGCGGAGGCAAGCTGGCGCGGGCGCATGTGACCTGTACCGAGCGGCTGACACACTATGCGACTCATGAAGCGCGGGAGCGCGGCGACCGAGGCGATTGGGATTCTGCCGACGTACCAGGGCGTGAGCGTCCACGACGGGTGGAAGCCCTATCAGGCCTACACGCAGTGCCGCCATGCGCTCTGCAACGTCCATCACCTGCGCGAGTTGACCTACCTGGAGGAAGCGTATCAGCAGCGGTGGGCGACGGACATGAAAACATTGCTGCACGAGATGAAGACGGCCACCGACGACGCGCGGCGCCAGGGCCAACGGCAAGTTGCCGCCGGCCACATGCAGCCCGCGTCGCGAGCCACGAGACGTGACCCGTTAGCGGCCTGGCTGCCAATCCGCCACCGACCCGACGCCCCAAGCAACGCGGACGGCTGAAGCAATCACCCGCACGCAATCTGCTTGAGCGCTTGTGGCTTCAGCAAGACCAAGTGCTCGCTTTCCTCGCCGACCTGACGATTCCCTTCGATAACAACCAGGCCGAGCGCGACGTGCGCATGCTCAAGACCCAGCAAAAGGTGTCGGGGTGCTTCCGCTCTGAGGCGGCGCCGCCGCGTTCGCATGCATCAGAGGCTACTTGTCCACTCTTACGGAAGCAAGGCATTGGAACTGCTGGATGCGCTGCGCGCTCTGTTCGCAGGCGCGCCACTCTATCCTGCCTTGGGCTGAGCAGTTACCGAACTTCTTGCTATCCGCAACGATGTACAACGCCGTGGGAGTTAGTATGACATAGCCATGATCGCTCGTTCTCCCTCACTGACACGCTGAGCGTGGCGGCGGCGTCACTGCGGCGCGGCTGCCGCGCCAGATCCCCAGAGCAGAGATCGCCGTCTCAACGCCCCGATGGAACATTTCGATGCTGAGGCGCTCATTGGGTCCGTGAAGCCCATCGTCATCCAGCCTATAGCCCATCATGATGACGGGGAGGCGCATCAGCTCATGCAGCTCATGGCGAAACTGCTCGGTATGAGCGCGCGAATAGTGGCGAGCGGCGTCACTCGCTGGTGTCAACTGTGCCATATAAGGATCTCCTCGGAGCCTGTGCAAGTGTTGGTTCTGACCGGGATTCTGTCGTGTGGCTACTGCGCGTCCGCAGCCGGCGCGGTCGGCGAGACCCACGCAGGCGCATCGGCGGGCGTCAACTGCGCCCGGTCATCGCGTGCAGGAGCCTTCCAGTTCATCGCGGCGATGGCGTTGCCGCAGTGCTGGCTTCGGCAGAACGTCGAACATGCGAGGGTAAGCGCGTCACGGGTGGACGACGATGATCCTTCTTTGTCCGAAAAGCGACGTATCAGCGCAATCTCTGCTTGCAGAGTATATGGTCTTCACGCTGGTCGCTGCATCATCCGCCGGGATAGTTCGCAAGAAGAGACACAGCGCTGCCCAGGGGATAGATTCCGGCCCTGACCCTATTGCGCGCCTCGCCAGGCGCCATCCCTGGGTGTCAAGCGCCCCAGTCTTTGAGCAGCGCCTGCGCGGCGTTGTGGCCGGGCGCGCCCATCACGCCACCGCCGGGATGTGAGCCGGAGCCGCAGAGGTAGAGGCCAGCGACGGGGGTGCGATAGCGAGCGCACTCTGGCGATGGGCGCAGCGAGAAGAGCTGATCGGGCGTGATCTCCCCCTGGAAGATGTTGCCGTTGGGCAGGCCATAGCGCGCCTCGATGTCTACCGGGCTGAGCATCTGGCGGTCAATCACGGCGTCGGCGAAGTTGGGCGCGAACTCGGTCATCGTGGCGACGATGCGGTCGGCCATCTCGTTACGCTCGGCGTCGGTCCACTCGCGATCATGCAGGTGGTAGGGCGCATACTGGCAGAACATCGAGATGGTGTGGTAGCCCGCCGGGGCCACCGTTGGGTCGGTGGATGACTGCATGTACGCCTCGATCCACGGCTTGCGCGAGAGCTCGCCGTGCATCGCATCCTCGTAGGCGGTCTGCACCCAGTCGGGCGTAGGGCTGATCTCGCACGAGCCGAAGTGTTGCAGGCTGGGTGTCGTGCCAGGCAGGCAGGCGAAGCTGGGCAGCTCGCGCAGCGCGACATTGAGCTTGAAGGTGGCGCTCTCGGTCTTGAACTGCGCGATGCGGCGCAGGAAGTCGGCGTCGAGTCCGGCGCCATCGCAGAGGCGCAGGAAGGTCGTCTTGGGGTCCACATTCGAGAGCACGGCGTCGGCGCGCAGCTCCTCGCCATCCTCCAGCCGCACGCCCTCCACCTGCCCATTGTGGATCAGCAGCCCCTTGACGCGCGTATCGAGGCGAATCTGCGCGCCGTGGGCCTCGGCGGAGGCGGCCATCGCAAAGCTGATGCGTCCCATGCCGCCGCGCACGTAGCCCCACATGCCCTTCTCGCCGTTCACCTCACCAAACATGTGATGCCACATGACATAGACCGAGCCAGGCGTCTTCGGGCCGATGAAGGCGCCGATGACACCCTGCCCGGCGAAGGCGGCGCGCAGGTAGTCGGACTCGAAGTAGTCGGCCAGCATGTCGTAGAGCGAGCCAAACATCAGCCGCCGATAGATATCCTCATCCTCGCCTTTGAAGCGCGCGGCGAGGTCGGCGACGGAGGGTGGCTCCTCCAGCAGGATGGGATTGAGAATCTCGGAGGCGCGGTCGAAGAAGGCGAGGAACTTCGGGTAGGCCTCGGCGTCGTGCGGCGAGAGCCTGCGAATGCCTTCGACGGTCAGCTCGGTGCTGGCGCGGAAGAAGAGATGCTCGCCATCGAGGAATGGCACGAACATCTGCGGGTCTTTGACATAGGCGTCAAAGCCATATTTGTGCAGCTCCAGGTCGCGGATGATCTCCGGGCGCAGCAGGCTGACGACATAGGCGCAGGGCGACATGGTGAAGCCGGGGAATGGCTCTTCCAGCGTGCAGGCGCCGCCGACGCGGTCGCGCTGCTCCAGCACGAGTACGCGCTTGCCAGCCCGCGCCAGATAGCCCGCCGCCACCAGCCCGTTGTGGCCCGCGCCGATGATGATCGCATCCCAGTGATCCTGCTGTGTCGCCATCGCCTGGTCGCTCCCTTCTCTCCTCAGCCCGCGCGTCGCAGCATCGCGTTCGCGCTGGACGCATCATACCAGATGCGAGGCGGTCGGACGAGCCATCGGGCGAGCCGTCAGCAAGCGTCATCTCGCCGCGTGGCGCGGAAAACCTCATCCGCACGCTGAACGTACATCATGCGGAGGCGCGACAGCCTTTGGATGGATTGGAGGTTAACATGGAATCGCTCGCACGCTACGCCGGGCGCGAACTGAGATGGGAGCTTTCGCGGTCCGCGAAGCGCACCTACGAGTTGCGCGCAGATGCGGAGGTCGTGGCCACCCTCTATCAGCCCAGCAGGTGGCGCGCGACTCGCCTGGGCATAGCCGCCGATGGCCAGTGGACCTTCGCGCGGGTCGGCATGTTCCGCCCGCGCATTGTCATCGCAGACGCCAGCTCAGGCGCCGAGGTCGCGCGTCTGGCGCGCTCGAGTTGGAGCGGCAAAGCCTCGCTCGCGCTGCCCGATGGGAGCCAGTATCAGTGGCGCAGCGGCAGCGCCTGGGGGTCGAAATGGGCCTGGCTCGATGCGTCAGGGCAACCACTGCTGCGCTTCCGCCAATTTGGCGCGTTCAGGCCGCAGTGCGCGGTCACGGTCGAGCCATCCGCGGCGGCGAGCCAGCATCTGGCGTTGCTCGCGATGCTGGGCTGGTACCTCATCATGCAGATGAACGAAGAATCAGCCGCCACGACCGCCGCAGTCATCGCCGCGACGAGCTAGCGGGCTGGCGCGGGGCGCCGCCAGTCCGCTAGCTCGTCGCGCATACGCGAACTCCGCAAGCAGAGTTCGGCTCCCCATCGCCATCGCTACAGGAAGACACCGCTGGGCATTTCATGGCATAGCAGCGGCATCATCCTCTTCTTCATCCGCCAATACCTTTTCGCCTGCGGGCGCTGTACTACCAGGGGCGATTCCAAGCACCAGTACGGGGATGTCCAGGTCGCTAGCTCCGCGAAGCTCTAACATAGAGCTTATTCGGAAACAGTAACCATGTGCGAGACTGAAGGCGGTGACGGAGCAGAAGAAGGAAGGAGCGCAACGTGATGGCGCGGACGAGACCGTGGGAGTTGAGTGATGCTATGTGGGAGCGGGCGCAGCCGCTGCTGCCGCCGCACCAGCCGCATCCCAAAGGCGGTAGACCCCCGCGCGATGACCGGCAGATGTTGGGCGCGATGCTCTACGTGCTGCGCACGGGCATCCAGTGGAACGCCATGCCCCGCGAGATGGGCGCCTCGACCACGGTCTACGACCGCTTTCGCGCCTGGGAACGGGACGGCTTTTTTGCGCGGCTGTGGGCGGCGGGGCTGAGCGAGTTCGACGAACTGGTCGGTATTGACTGGGAGTGGCAAAGTTTGGATGGCGCGATGACCAAAGCCCCTTTCGCCCGCGCCGCGACCGCCGCCGTCGAAGGCTTCGGCCACAATCCGACGGATCGCGGCAAGTACGGCACCAAACGCAGCACGCTGAGTGAGGGCCACGGCTTGCCCCTGGCGCTGGTCGTGGCGGGAGCGAACGTGCATGATCTGAAGCTGGCGGCGCCCACCCTGGACGCGATTGTCGTTGAGCGCCCCATGCCGAGCGCGGAGCAGCCGCACCACTTGTGCCTGGATGCGGGCTACGATTATGATCTGCCGCGCTTCGCCGCCGCGCAGCGCCACTATACCGCGCACATCCGTGCGCGCGGCGAGGACAGGGCCAACGCCGGGTCGTGCGATACCCAGAAGCAGCGCCGGCGCTGGGTGGTGGAGCGGCTGCACTCCTGGCTCAACCGGTCGCGCCGCCTGCTGGTGCGTTGGGAGAAGCTGGCGCGCACCTACGAAGCCTTCCTGCATCTCGCCTGCGCCCTCCTCTGCTTCCAACAGTGTGACCGCTTACGAGCGGCGTAAGTTGGTTTCCGAATAAGGCCATAGCTTTGATTTGCTCATAACATCCAATGCCAGAGGACATCTGCTTGCGCCGACTAAAGCTCGCCATTGGCACGATTTCTATCGCCGCTTGAAAGTAGTCACGCATGGCAAATACAGGCATTTTACCCAGAATGTCCCAGCCGAGAAACGCATATTTCCCAAATTGCACCTCTAACCCAAGACCGTTTTTCTCGCCATCGCCTTCGATATAACCTTGATAGCTTTGGTCAATCTCAGGTATCTGGGTCTGATAGCGAAGTGTCGGTTTCTGCCAGCCTTGCTTGTAGAGGCGTTCGCTAAGTATTGCTTTGTTCAGCGCAACAGGAGAGTATAGCAGCCTACCGGGCATAGTTACTTCACGACTCTTTTTCACACGCGCTGCTTCGGCATCAACCTCTCTAATTGCGGAACAGACTTCATTGTACTCAGCCAGAAACCAACCTTGAATGACATCGTGCCCATCATTGAACGAATATTCAGCAATGATCTCCATCCAATCCACTCCCTCAGGTTAAGCGATGCTGGTCCTCTGTTTCACCAACCAGCCAGGATGCTGATACGTCGAGAACACGCGCTATAGCAGCTAACATATCTTGAGTAATACGTGTGCTATGCGACGTTCTCGCCTCACGTATGCGAGGACTGACAATGTTGCACACCGATCGGTCCTTTGGGTTGCATTTGGCTGTACAAGCATTCTAGCAGAACAATCGCCAAGAGATGTGCTCAACAAGCACATTGTGGAGTTCAGTCCGCTTGTGATAAATCCGCGTAACTACTCAGCCCAAGGCAGGGTAGAGCGGCGCGCCGGTAAAGAGGGTACGGAGCGCGTCAAGCAGCGCCACCCCCTGCTTGCGAAGGGTGGATAAGTAACCCCTGATGCGGGCGAACGCGGCGGCGCCCGTCTCTGAGCGGAAGCAGCCCGAAACCTTCTGCTGGGTCTTGAGCATGCGCACGTCGCGCTCGGCCTGGTTGTTGTCAAAGGGAATCGTCAGGTCCTCCAAGAAGGCCAAGACCTGAGCTTGCTGGAGCCACAGCCGTTCGAGGAGGTTGCGGGCAGGCGCTTGTTTGAGCCGTCCGCGTTGCCCGCAGCGGCGGAGCGGTGGCGGGTTGGCGGCCAAGCCACTGGCGAGCAGCGTCTCGTAGCGCGCGATGAAGGCTGCGCGCAGGTTGGCGGCGAGGTGGGAAGCGCCTTGCGCGCGTGCCGCGTCGGTGGCGGCTTTCATCTCGCGCAGCAGCGCCTTCATGTCCGTCGCCCAGGCTTGCTGATACTGCTCTTCCAGGTAAGTCAACTCGCGCAGGTGGTGGACATTGCAGAGCGCATGGCGGCACTGGGTGTAGGTCTGATACGGCTTCCAGCCGTCGTGGACGCTGACCCCCTGATAGGTGGGCAGGATACCAATGGTTTTGGTCGCCTCGCTGCCGCGCTTGGCGTGGATGGCGTAGTGCGTCAACTGGTTGGTGCAGGTGACATGCGCCCAGGCCAGCTTGCCCGCACGGCGCACGCCTGTCTCGTCGTGATGCAGCACCGCCGCGTGGCCCAACGCGCCCTTGATTGCCGCCTCGACTGGCTCCAGCGCTGCGGCGCCTTGCCGCAGCCACGTCGCCAGCGTGCCTTCAGAAAGCGCGGCGCCACACACATCCGCCAGCACCTCACACGCGCGCTCGTAGGGCAACAGGTGCTGGTCGACCAAATAGACCGCCAGCGCCCGCAGGCGCGGGCCATATTGCGCGCGGCTGGGAGCTTCTGGCGGGAAGGCGCCGTCGCTGACCTGCTGGCAGGCCGGGCAACGCAGCCGCAGCGCCTGGTGTTCTGTGACGTGCAGCCGCACCAATGGGAGATCGTGTACCTGCCGCCGCTCCACCACGCTCCACCACGCTCACCACCTCGCCCGTCTCCTCCAGCGACGCCTGGCAGGTCGCGCACACGACGGGCCGATGGTCCACCACCACATCTGGTTCGGCGACCAGCGCCAGCGTCTCGCCCGGATGGCCCACTTGCCCACCCGAACGCTTCCCGCTCGCTTGTCGTAGGCTGCGCGTCCGGGGCAGTTGGCGTTTGAGTCCATCTGCGGAGGGCGGTTTGCCGCTGTTATGACTATCCTTGGCCAGCCGCCCTTCGAACTCGTGTACACGCTCCAGTAGCGTCACTACCTGTGCGCGCAGGCTAGCGACCTCAGCCTCAAGTTCAGCGATGCGCTCGTGCTTCGTCATGCCTCTATGCTATCCTACCAGCGCAAGTCTGCCTGAGTAGTTACAAATCCGCATCCCATAACGCTGGGCGGCGAGCAAGTACGGATGTGGCGGAAGGCTCGTACACAGGCCGATTCAGCGGGCGTGTGGGCAGTAGTCCTTGGGAGGCTAGAATCACTCGCTCGCGAGCAATAGCGACGTATTCTGGCATTATGTCCGCGCCTGCGCTCTTTCGGCCTTGTCGGACGGCTGCTACTGCTGTCGTGCCTACGCCCATATAGGGATCAAGCACCCAATCATCGGGATTCGTGAGCGCCAGTATCAGCCGCTCGATCAATTCGACTGGAAACTGGCAGGGATGACTGGTCTTTTCTGGGTGATTGTGTTTGACATTGGGTATGATCCAGAGATCGCCAGGATTCTTCCCGAGGGGGTTTGCAGAATACTGCCCGGCCTTTGGCCCTTTGTAGTACTTCTTACCGGGATACTTTTGAGGGACGCGAACTGCGTCCAGATTGAAGGTAAATCGCTCTGATTTTGTAAACCAGAGGATGGTCTCATAGCGCCCACTGAAACGGCGAGAGCAATGCAGGCCATGCTCAAAGTGCCAGATGATTCTGTTGCGCAACTGCAAACCAAACGATTTGAAAACAGGATACAGGAGGATATCCAACGGATAGACTTCCTGGCCGCCATTGATGTGATTACCAACTTGCCAGCAAATGCTGCCTTCCTCATCCAGAGCGTCCACGCATGCTGCGATTGTTCGTCGCTGCTCTTCCATATAGTCGTCAATTGTCAACTTGCGCTTCCGCTCATATGGCTTGCCTATGTTATACGGCGGCGATGTGACGACAAGTTTCTGGCTACCGCGAGGAAGTTCCGCTAGCAAATCCAGGCGGTCTCCCTGAAAGAGTACAGTTGACGCCTCAGGATCAAAGTGATCGACTACGCGGAAGTCAGTTCTCTCGAATAGCATACAGCCCCCTCTGCTGACCAATGCGCATGGTCAATGCGATGTCTGCTCGCCTAGAATGCGATACGAACGAGCGTACTGTTTCGCTTCTACATAATCATATACAGACTTCCCCGCGACAGGAGGAAAAAAGGCAAAAGGATGATCTCCGCGAGCATGGGTTCGGCTTCGCCTCGCCGCTCGCTACAGGAAGACGCCGCTGGGCAGGTAGCGTGTGAAATCGGGGAGTGGCGCGTCCGCGCTGGCGAGGAATGTCTCGTTGTAGATGATCTGGCAGCCCGCCGCGATCAGCGGGGCCAGCGCGGGATGTGGGCTGGGGACGCCGATGCGCGCAGCCCCGGCGCGTTCGCTGGCCCAGCGCGTGGCGGCGCAGACACAGTCGCGCGCATCCTCTGGCGTCGCGGCGCTGATCGGGCCAACGGTCCACGCGCCGGGGCGCCAGAGCGATTCAGGGCAGCGCCGCTGCACAAAGCCGTAGCCGACCGTGGCGCCCGCGCGGCGAAACCAGAGCGGCTGCGCGTCGCGGCTCTCCACGAGCCAGGCGAGGTCCTGCGGGCGCGCATAGCCGAAGTGGCGCAGGTCCCACGCCGCAATGTCGGGATCATCCGCCGCCGCTGGCGCCAGCTCAATGTCTGCGCCTGGCAGGCTTGCGAGCCGGTGCGCGCCACGCTTAGGGTCGCCGATCAGCCAGAGGTTGGGCCACAGCGGCAGCATCCCCGTGCGAATGTAGAGCGCGGCGGCGCGTGGGTCGCGGCTGGCATGCACGCAGCGCGCGCCCGCTTGCAGCGGCAGCGCGCGCAGGATGGCCTGCCCCACGCCGTGTGATTGCACGTCGGGCGCGATGAACAGATCGGCGAGGTAGGTCAGCGGGCCGCGCGGCCCATCCCAACTGACGCTGCCGCCGAAGCCGATGACCTGGCCCGCGTCATCCTCCGCCACCCGGAGCGCGCCACGCGCCATCTCATAGGCGAAGCCGGAGAGGACCGGGCCTGGCGCTGGCGGCTGCGGATCATCCTCGACCTCATCGCGATACCAGATCGCGTGGACCGCTGGCAGGTCCGCTGGCGTGGCTGGTCGCACGCTGAATGACGCCATGTCACCGCTCCTCGTCGGTGTCCGTTGCGCCGTCATCGGGCGGCGTCCCCAGCGGCCAGATGCGCTCGCGGCGCGTGATCTGCGCCCGCCACTCTGAGGGCAGCGCGTGGACATCTTCGCCCAGCAGCAGGAACTCCGGGGTTGGGCCGAGCGTCATCATACGCGCCCAGAGGTGATCGAGATGCGGCCTGAGACGCTGATAGAGCGCGCCATAGCGCAGCGCCTCTGGTTTGGCGAACCACTGCGCCAGCGAGCCATCCAGCGCTGGCTCCATGCCCACGCGCGGCCCGCTCGGCGTATAGAGCGCCGCCATGCCCCCAGCGGATAGCCCTGCGGCGGCGTCATGCGCCTCGCGTAGCGAGTCAGAGACGGCGGCGGCGTTGAGCGCATCGAGGCCAGCGCTGCTCTCCAGCAGATACCAGTCCTCGTAGGCGATTGAGGCCGGAGTCCAGGGCGCGCCCATCACCCGCCAGATGTACGACGCCGTGAGCGCCGCCGGGCCGCGCGCCGCCAGCGCCTGGTGAAAGGCCAGTTGCCGCGCCACATAGTCATCGGACGCGACGCCGGGCCGAGGCCAGTGCCAGAAGACATACGCCAGCATGCGCGCTCCCCTTGTGCGGGCCACGAGGCCCACCCAACGCGAATCACTCGTCCGCCGCCGCTCCGCTTCCCAGCGCGACGCGCATCAGCGGCTGATAGGTCGTCGCGCCCGCCGCGCCATAGAGCAGTGTCAGAGTATCCACCCACACCGCGCGCCGCAGATCGCGCCCAGCCCACTCTGCCTGAATCGCCCGCAGTGTCTCCAGCGTCAGATCGTGCATCGCCAGGGTGATGTGTGGCTGCCACGGCTCCGGCGCATAGAGCGGCGCCACCCCCTGCGCCACGCCTGCGCTGCCCAGCTCGCGCCAGAGCGCCGCATGCAGGGCGCCGAGCGCGCTCCCACGCTCGACCGCCAGATACAGCACTGGTTCGGGCGCCTCGAAGCCACCCAGCCCGGTGATGGTCGCCGTGAATGGCGGCGTCTGCGCCGCCACACGCCGCAATGGCTCGGCCAACCGTTCCAGATCGTATGCTTCGGCGAGATGATAGGAAAGATGTGGCCAGGGGACGCGCTGGACTTCCTCGCGCAGACCGTAGCGCTCGTCTAGCTCCGCGAAGAGCGCGCGCGTGGTCTGCGCGCTCGCGCTATCGAGCAGCGAGACGATGCCGTGCGTCATCGCTCAGACCTCCGGCACGGGAATGCAGCCGACCGAGAGGCGCACGTAGTCATCCGAGTAGCCAAATGCGCTGCCTGGCACGCCTGCAATGCCCGTCTTGCTGAAGAGCGTGAAGACATCTTCTCCCGGCGCAAGCTGGCTCCAGTTGTAGATGGCGCCGCCGTCGTCCATGCTGATGCTCCTGAAGATTGGGCGCTCGGCGTTCAGCGCGGTGAGCTGCTTGATCAGTCGCGCGCGACGCAGCCGGTAGAGCGCGCGCAGGCGGCTCTCGACTCTGGGGCGGCGCGCGAAGAGTTCGAGCAGCGCCATGTAGCGTAGCTGCCAGTCGGCGGGCAGCGATGCGGCGGTGTTCGTCCAGCCAACGGCGACAGCTCTGGCGATCTCAGGCGCGCCGAAGGCCATCCAGCCGAAGCGGTCGCCAGTCAGCGTATGTGATTTGGAGAAGGTGCAGGCGTAGGCGGTGCGCGCGCGGGCGTTTGGCTCGGTCAGGGCGCGCATGCGCTCGCGATCCGCCGCTGGCTCGCCAGTGCCGATGTAGGCGAGGTCGGCGACCACGATCAGATCACTGCCGCGCTCGTCGAGCAGGCGATAGAGCGCGCGCAACTCGTTGGGTGTGTAGGCGAAGGCGGTAGGATTATTCATGATGGTGAGGTAGATGGCGCAGGCGTCGGGCGCGGCGTCGAGCGCCTGCGCCAGCGCCGCTGGCGTCACCTTGAACTGATCCTCGGCGCGCGTGTGGATGGTCTGCGAGCGCACGCCTAGATTGTTCGCCTGCCACTCTGGCACATTGAACCCAGGCGTGGGGAAGATGGCGGTGAACTCGCGCTCACCACGCAGGCGCCGTGACGCCACCAGCCCCTGCCAGAATTTGCACAGCGCATCGGTCGAGCCGAGGCCCGCGAAGATCTGCTGCGGCGCGAAGCTGACGCCCCAGACACGCTGCGCATGCGCGGCCAGCGCCTCGCGCAGCCGTGGCGTGCCAGCGCCAGAGAGTTCATAGATGCGCAGGTCGGTGTGCTCGGCCAGTAGCTCGCGCTCGATCTGCTGCATGCGCCGCTGAATCCAGCGATAGGTGCGGCCCTTCGCGGTGACGCCAGAGATGACCTCGCCCGGCAACGCCAGCCCCATGTCGTCGGCCAGCGAGACGAATTGCGGGCCATCCTCGGTCGCGGAGATGCGCCGCACATCAATATCGCCGATGGTGCGGTTGACCACTTCGGCGGCGATGATCTCCTCAGGGATGCCGCGCGCGCGGCTTTCGGCGATCAACTCATTGACCATGCGCGCCATCACGCGGATGGGCGCGGCGCCTGCCTTCGCCGCTGGCCGCGCGCGCTCGCACGCTTCAATGCGCAGCCGCGCAATCTCCGCGCGAAAGCCATCGTTCTCGCGGGCGGCATGGCGCGCGGCGCTCGTGGCGTCGGCGACTGCGGCGCTGCGGGGCGCGCGTGGAGTATCTGTGAGAGCAGGCGCGCTGAGGTCACTCTGATTCACCGCGTCAGGCATGCTAGGCTCCTTCGTCTACCAGCTCGGATGCAGCGGCGGGGCGTGAACCTGTAGACGCGGGATACCGACGCGCTGTACCCTTACGCGAGGCGCCATCATCGCCGCATCGCTGAGCGCAGGATAGCACAGACGCTCGCGCAGTGGCTACCTGACTTTGAGCGAGCTATGGCGCGCCGTGGCAGTTGCTTGCGGGCGCCACCTGGAAGCGCTACGAGGAGCATCTGCCCGCGTTGCAGGCGCTCGCCGACACCGCGGCGCTGCGGCTAGCTCGCGTCGGGCGCGCGGGTCGCCGCGATGACGCGCGCGCCCGTGACGGCGAGCAGATCAGCCACGCGCAGCCGCAGGTTGACGCCGCGCTGCCCACCGTTGATGTAGAGATCATCCAGCGCGGCGCCGGGGGCATCCAGGTAGACCTCGAAGCGTTTGCCCAGCAGCGCCAGCGGTGAGATGCCGCCGACTTTCAGCCCGGTCAGCCGCTCGGCGTCGCGCTGCAACGCCATGCGCACGGACTTCGCGCCAACGCCGCGCGCCACCAGCCGCAGATCGAGTTCGCGGTCGCCTGGCGTCACCACCAGCAGGTTGCGCCCGTCGTCGGTCAGCGCGACCAGCGTCTTGAAGACCTGGCTGGCCTCCACGCCGAGCAACTGCGCCACCTCACTCGCCGAGTGAATGGCGTCGCTGTAGTAGTAGGGCGTGTAGGCGATGTGGCGCTGGTCGAGCGCGCGCATCGCATTGGTCCTGGGGTGTTCCTCACGCTTCGCCATCTGCCGCCTTCTCGCTCTGCCGCCTGACTGCGCTGCTGCTGGCATGATACACTGTGTCCGCTGTGCGCTCACCCAGATGGAAGCGAGGCTGATCGTGGATGCCGCTCCCACTCCGTATGACGACCTCAATCGCGTGCTGCGCGATCTGGTAAACAGCGTCCGGGTGGCGCTCGGCGAACAGTTTGTGGGCGCGTATCTGCAAGGGTCGTTCGCCGTCGGCGATTTCGACGCGCATAGCGACGTGGACTTCATCGTCGTCACGCAGGGCGATCTGTCCGACCGCGAGGTTCAGGCGCTGCAAGCCATGCATGGACGCCTGTATGCGCTCGATAGCGCCTGGGCGCAACATCTGGAAGGCTCCTACTTTCCAGCGAGCGTCTTGCGCTGCTCGCCTCAGAGCGACAGCCTGCTCTGGTATCTGGACAACGGGAGCCGCGCGCTCATCCAGTCCACTCACTGCAACACGCTGCTGGTGCGGTGGGTGGTTCGCGAGCACGGCGTCACGCTGGCCGGGCCTGCTCCAGTGTCGCTGGTAGACCCCATCTCGGCTACGGCGCTGCGTGAAGAGATTCTGGCGACCATGCGCAACTGGGGGCAGGATATTTTGACGTATCCTGCCCAGTATGCCAATCGGTTCTATCAGACCTACATCGTCCTGAGCTACTCGCGCATGTTGCACGATTTGCGCAACGGATTCCCAGGCTCCAAGCGCGCAGGGGCTGAATGGGCCAAAGCCAACCTCGACCCCGCCTGGGCCGGGCTGATCGACCGCACGTGGGCCGGGCGCCCCACCCCGGAGGTTTCCGTCCGCCAGCCTGCCGATCCAGCGGACTTCCAGGCGACGCTGGACTACGTCCGTTACACCATCAATGAGAGCAGCGTCTACGCGCGAGCGAACCATCTGCGCGATCGGTGAGCGCCCACCAGACCGCGCGCGCAGGCGTGTGTTCATGCCATCCCCCTCGGACAGCGACATCTCTTCCGCTGGGCCGCGCCTCGCCACCACGCGGTATACTGCTGAGCGCGAGGATGCGCCAGCCACATCGGCGCGCGAGTGAGCAGAGAGGATCGCCCCCCCATGTCTGATCCGCCGCCGATGTCTGCGGCAACGCCCGTCCCGACCGATCAGTTCGCCGCATTGCGCGCCGCCGAGGAGGCGCTGCTGCGCACGGCGGGCGTGCCGGTGGCGCGCTGCGAGGCGCCAGGGCCGGGAGGCGCGCGCTTGCACTATCTCACCTGTGGCGAGGGCGAGCCGCTGCTGCTGCTGCATGGCCGTGGCATGGCCGCCGCGCTCTTCACGCCGATCTTCGCCGCGCTCGCCGCGCAACGCCGGGTCATCGCGCTCGATCTGCCCGGCTGGGGCCTCTCTGACAAGCCCGTCTTTACCGGGCGCTCGCCCCAGGATGCCCTGCGTGTCTGGATGGACGGCGCGCTCGCGCTGCTCGACCATCTCGGCCTCGACCGCGTGGACCTGCTCGGCCATTCGATGGGCGGCTTCACCGCGCTCGGCCTCGCGCTCGACCACCCCGACCGTGTGCGCAGCCTGTTGCTCGCCGATGCGGGCGGGCTGGGGCGAGCCGCCGCGCTGGATGTGCGCCTCTACTTCTGGCTCAAGCCTGAGCGGCTACATCGTTGGCTGGGCCGCGGCTTCATGGCGCGTGTTCTCGCGCAGGACAATCCCAGCCACCCGATTCCACGCGATGAGGCGTTCGAGTTCGTTTGGCAGGTCAGCACGCAGCCTGACGTTATCCCTTCGGGCGCACGCGCCTTCGACCGCTGGGTAGACCTGTTCGGCGTCCACATGAACTTTCTCGACCGCCTGCTCACGCTGGAGCAGCCGACACTGCTGCTCTGGGGCGAGCGCGACCGCGTGACCCCCTACGCGGATGCCCTGCGCGCCCGCAAGCTCATCCGCAACGGGCGGCTGGTCGCCTTCACCGGCTGCGGCCATACGCCGTTCAGCGAGCGCCCGGCGGACTTCGCGCGCGTCGTCAACGTGTGGCTTAATGGAGGGAATGCGCCGTCGCGTGTCTGAGCGCCCTCACCCCCGGCCCCTCTCCCATAGGGAGAGGGGAGAGTCAAGGGAGGCGCCGAGCGTATTCCTCAGAGAGATGAGTGGTTTAAGCGATGGAGAACGAATGAGATGGCTTCCCAGATAGTGACCACCACGGACCTGCCTCTGCCAGGGTTCAGCGTCGGCAAGGTGCGCGACACCTATGATCTGGGCGACCGCCTGTTGATGGTGGCGACCGACCGTATCTCCGCCTTCGACGCCATTCTGCCCAACGGCATCCCTGATAAGGGGCGCGTGCTCACGCAGCTCTCGGCCTTCTGGTTTCAGCGCCTCGCCGACCTCATCGCCAATCACGTCATCAGCGTAGACAGCGCCGATCTGCCCGAGGTCGTGCGCGCGCGGCCAGACCTGCTCGCGCTGCTGGCGGGCCGTTTCATGATCGTGAAGAAGGCGAAGCGGCTCGACTTCGAGTGTGTCGTGCGCGGCTATCTCGCGGGCAGCGGCTGGGCCGACTACCAGCGTACCGGCGCCGTCTGCGGCGTCGCGCTGCCAGCGGGGCTGCGCCAGGGCGACCACCTGCCGGAGCCGATCTTCACCCCCGCCACCAAGGCTGAGGAGGGCCACGACACCAACATCTCGCTCGACGAGATGCAGCGCGTCATTGGCGAAGACCTCGGCCAGACCATCGCCGACGCGAGCATCGCCATCTACAAGGCGGCGGCGGCCTACGCGCTCGACCGGGGCATCATCATCGCCGACACCAAGATGGAGTTTGGCCTGCTCGATGGCGAGTTGATCCTGATTGACGAACTGCTCACGCCCGACTCCTCGCGCTACTGGCCCGTCGCCGAGTATCGGCCCGGCGGCTCACCGCCCAGCTTCGACAAGCAGTACGTGCGCGACTGGCTCGAAGGCTCTGGCTGGAACAAGCAGCCGCCTGCGCCCACGCTGCCCGCCGACGTGGTGGCAGGCGCCGCCACGCGCTACCGCGAGGCCTACGAATCGCTGACCGGCGCGCCGCTGCCCACTCTGTAGCCACGCGGCGGCGACTCAGCCGTAGCGGTTCCCGCGATAATCCCCGCCCGTGCGCTGCGAGGCGTAACGTTCCCGCGTATTCTCCTTCAAGCGAGAAATCGTGTAGTGGAGCGGACCCCCAAGCTCAGGAGAGGCGAACGATGCAGCGTAGGACATCGACGATAGAGCAGAGCCAGCGACAGCGCGGAGTCAACACGTTTGACGAGTCGAGAACCGATCTGCGCGCCACGGCGCCCGCCCGCATGGGTGGCCTGCTGGGCTTCATCACACCACCTGCCGCGCCTGCGTCTGCGAGCTTCGACGAGCGCGAGCGAGCGCGGCGCGGGCGACTGGTGGGCGCGCTCTTGCTGGCGTTTACGCTGATCGAGCTGGGCGCGCTGTTTCAGTATGTCGTCGTGGACGATGACCACCCGATGATGGTCATGACGCTGGCGATCACCCTGACGCTCACCGTCATCGTCGCCACGCTCAATCGTCTGGGGCGCGTCACAGCGGCGGCGCTGCTGCTGGTGGCGCTGGCCAATCTGCCGCTGGCGGGCATCCCCGCGACGGCCATCGGCGGCAAATTTGACATCATCGACCTGGGGCCGCTCTATCTGGCGGCGGGGTCTGTGCTGGTCGCCGCCTCCGTGCTGGAGCCGTGGAATGTGTTCGTGGTGGCGGCCATCAACTGCCTGCTGATGGCGATCATCATGGTGGGCATGCCTCATACGGCGGCGTTCAGCCAACTCATGGCCTCGAATAACGCCCAGCAGGCGTTCGCCGGTCCGCTGCTGATGCAGGCGGTCGTGGCGCTGGTAGCCTTCTTCTGGGCGCGCAGCGTGCTGAACGCCCTGCGACGCGCCGACCGCGCTGAGGAGATCGCCGCGCTGGAGCGGCGCGAGGTGGAACGCACCTACGAGCTGGAGCAGGGTGTCCGTGAGCTGCTGGCGGTGCATGTGCAACTGGCGAATGGCAACTTCCAGGCGCGCAGCCAGCCGATTCGCAACCCATTGCTCTGGCAGATCGGCAGCAGCCTCAATACCCTGGTCGCGCGGCTGGGTCGCCTGGCGCAGATGGACTTCCTCTTGCGTCGCACCACACAGGAGGCGCAGCATCTGGCGGAGGCCATCCGGGTGATGCGCGCGGGACGCCAGCCCATCTGGCCAACTCCCAGCGGCACACCGCTCGATGAGGTCATCGTCGCGCTCTCACCCGCGCCACCCAATGCCGCGCCCACGGGTGGCGCCCCCTCGGCGCCGCCGGGAGCCTTCTCCCCGCCGCCAGCGGCTGCATTCGACGCGAACCCGCCTGAATGGCCGTTCGCGTAGGGATGATCGAGTCGCTGGCATCCTGGCATCCGCACGCGCCAGCCGTCATTGCGGTGAGGGCGGCGCGTGGGTGGCGTGGCGCGCGCGCAGACTGAGCCATGTCGCCAGGCCCATCAGCCCCAGCGCGAAGACGCCGATGACGATCGGCGCCGGCAGATTCTGCTGCACTGCGATGATCGCCCCGCGCAGGGCCGCGACGCCGACGAACGCTGCGCCGGTCAGCGCGAGGATGCGGTTGCGCAGGCCCACTGCCAGCAGCGTCAGCACGAGCGCCTCGACCGCCAGCAGCAGCGCATAGCGCCATTGCCACTCCAGCGGCTCTGTCACCGACTGGCCGAGCGTCGGCAGCGTGAGGATCAACGCGCCCGCCACCGAGAATGCCTGCGCGACCCAGGCAGGTGGGCGCAGGCGTGTATCGGCTGGCAGCAGCGCGCCGATGATGAGCTGCGCGCTGCCCGGCGCGATGATCCACGCCTGAAGGTTTTGCGCGCCGAGCCAGCGCAGCTCCCAGGTGACGCAGAGCGCCAGCGCCTCACCCGCGAGGTAGAGCGCGGGACGCCAGCCGTCGGCGCCCCAGCCGAAGCGAACCAGCAGCGCCGCCAGCGAGAACAGGGCCAGCGCCAGCGCCTGTGTCTGCGCGCTGTGTGGGGTGAACGCTTGCGGCGCGAACAGTCCGCCGATGACGACGCCGCCCGCGACGACCGCCGCCGCGCCACGGGTGATGCGCTGGCCCGCGCGGCGTGGATCGCGCCAGGCCGCCTGCTCCTGCGCTGTCTGGCCGAGGGCGGGCAGCCACGCGCCGGCTCGCTCGCGCAGCCAGGGGATGCGCGCCCAGCCCGTGCGCGATAGCTCGAAGACCCATGCCAGCGCGGCGAAGGCGAGCGTCGCCTGCCAGGCGTCCCACGCGAAGGCGCGTGATGCCGCCGAGACCGACAGCGCCGCGAAGACGAACGCCACCAGCAGCGCATCGGCGCGCGACTCCAGCGCGGCGAGCAGCCAGGCGGCCAGCGCCAGTGTCACCAGCGCCACCACCTCGAAGGCGCCCGCCTGTGTGCGTCCCTGCCAGGCCGCCGCGACTGCGGCCACCATCGTTGCGCCGTAGAGTGGCAGCGACCATGCCGCGCCGCGTGTGCGTGAGATGGCGAACGCGATGGCGGCAAACACGAGCGCGAGAGGTAGCAGCGCCCGGCCATCGGGCTGCGCGAGCGCGGCGGCGGCGGCGAAGACCGCCGGAGCCAGCGCCGCCCACGGCGTCTCCTCCAAAAGGGCGGCGAAGAAGGCCAGCGCCGCGAAGCCCAGCAGAATCACTTCCAGCAGCCCCGCGCGCGCCGGATAGGGCGTGACACGGACGGCGGTGAAGGCGACGCCCACCGTCGCAATGGCGTAGAGCGCGGGCGACCAGGCGCGGCCCAGCAGCAGGCGCGCCGCCATCCCCGCCAGCGTGAACCCCAGCGCGATTGCCAGGGTGACGAGCATTTGCCGGGTCGGGCTGATGGGCAGCGCGCCCGCATACCACAGCGCCACCAGCGCATAGGGCGCGCTGGCGGCGCTGAGCCACGGCAGGCGATCTTGCCAGGCGATCAGATAGACCACCAGCGCGAAGAGCAGCGCCAGGCCCAGTGTGCGCGCGGCGGCGTCCTGCGCGCTGCCTATCGCCCAGTCGAGCGTGATCAGTGAGGCGATCAGCGCGGCGCCATGCCATGCCGCCTCCCAATATGCCCCACGCACGCGCCGGAGCAGCGCGCCCATGCCCGCCAGCGCCAGTGTCAGCGCCACCAGTGGCCAGAGGTCGTTCATATCGGCTGCGCTCAACAGCGCAGCGGCGGCGGGCGCGAGCATCCAGAGCGGCGACGGCGTCGTCAGCGCCTCGATGGTGAGCAGCAGCGCCACCACGAGCGTCATCCAGCCGCCCAGGCCCAGCGCGAGCGGCGCGAAGGAGCCAGTTGTTTCAAATGAAACCATGTGCAGTTGGAGGAAGGCGAGGAATGTGGCGACCAGCGTCACGACGTACACGGGCATGCTGTATTCGCGGCCCAGCAGGCGACCCAGCGCCAGCGTCGCCAGCGCCAACACGATTGGCAGCGCGGCGACAACCACGCCAACCGGATTGGTGACGATGAAGACGCCCGCTGCGATTGCGCCGAAGATCGCCGCGCAGCCACCCGCCAGGAATGGCTGGCGTTCGACGCGCGCCACCAGCAGCGCCGCCAGCGCATAGGCGCCGAGAAAGAGCGCGCTATAGGAGCGTGTGTGGCCAGCGAGCAGAATCGCCGCCGCCACCGCGCCGATCAGCGCCGTCACCTCCACGGACGCGCGCAGCCGCCGCAGCCGCGAACCGACGGGCGCCGCGCGCAGCCCCAGCGCCAGCGCGACCAGCGCCAGCGCCAGCAGCCCATGCAGCGTGGACAGGCTCCCCAGCGCGGCGGGAAGCCGATCGCCTGGAGCGCTCAGTTGGTCGCCAGGAATCAGCGCGGTGAAGGTGGTGTGTGCGCCGATCAGCAGGAAGACGCCTGCAAACACTCCCCAGGGGAAGACCTCCATGAGCGCGCCACGCAGCGCGAAGATCAGCCCCAGCGCCAGCGCGACCACGCAGGCGATCAGCAGCGGCGCGTTGGGCAGTGGCGCTCGCGTGGTCACGAGCGCGCCGCTGACCACCAGCGCGGCGGCGAGCATCTGCACGCCGAGGCGCACGCCCAGGCGGTCGCGCGCGCGCCAGCGGAGCCACTCAGCCGCCAGCCCCTCCGCCAGCGCCGTCGCCGTCAGGGTATATGCGAAGCCTGCGGGTGTGGCCTGGAGCCAGCCCGCGACCGCGACCGCCGCCAGCGCCACAGACGCCGCAGTGATCCAGTCGAGCATGGCCAGGGTGTCGGCCTCTGAGAGGATATGGATCGTTCGCGCGGCCCAGCTCCAGCCGGCGGAGAGGCCGACCAGCGCGCAGGCCGCCAGGGCGAGCGCCGCGCGCTGCTGAGCGCTGCCAGGGGGGCCGTAGTCGCCGTAGGCGCCCTGGCCGACGATCTGCAAGCCAAATACGACGGTGGCGAGCGCTCCCACGATGGCCGCCCCCAGGCTGAACTGAGTCGCGGAAGGCTCCAGCGCCTCCAGCCAGGTGGCCGCGCTGCGCGCCGCCGCGTCGTCGCGCCGCGCGTGGCGCCAACAGGACGAACGCCGTGAGGTTGGTGACGGGAATCCACCAGCGCTGATCGAGTTGCGCCCAGACGGGAATCGCCAGCGTGGACAGCAGCAGCGCAGCCCAGCCAAGATAGGCGTAGGTGACGAAACGTGTGCGCGCCGCCAGTGAGAGGTAGACCACCGCCGCATAGGCCGCCGCGATGCAGATCATCCCCGCGATGGAGAAGCCACGCGCCTGTAGCTCGAAGCGGTAGACCGCCAGCGCCGCCAGCGGAGTCATCAGCGCAAACACGCCGAGATAGACACGGCTCACCGTGCGCAGGCTCGCCGCGCGTCGCAGTGTCACCCCCAGCAGGCCGAAGATCACATAGACCGTCAGCACGCCCGCCAGCTTGGCGAGATCGGGCAGCGCCTGCCAGCCGCCGACCTCGAAGGTGAGCGTGGCGATGAGCAGCAGGAAGCCGCCCAGGTAGGCCATCACGGCGATGGCCTGCTCGGCGATGAACGCGCGCCACGAGAAGACAGGCCCATGCGGCTGTGCGGGCGCGGCGCCTGCGACTCGCGCCGCGACTGGCTGCCCCAGTGGCACAGTGACAGGCGCGGCGGCTCCAGCGTCTGCGGGCGCGGCCACGGGCGCCTGCGCTGGCGCGGCTGCGGGGCGCTGAGGCAGGCGCTGGGCGAGGTAGCGCTCGCGGGTGGTATCGCGGAGCGCCTGCACGGTCGCGGCGCCCATGCCCGCTGTCACCTGCGCGTCCAGCTCAGTCAGCAGCGTATACATCCGTTGCAGCTCGGCGAGCAGTTTTGGGTCTATTGGCTCGCCGCAATTCGCGCAGTAGCGTGCGCCGGGCGCGTTTGCCCAGCGGCACTGCGCGCAGATCAGCCCACCAGCCTGACTTGCCATGCGTTTCTCTCCCCTACCCTCGTCTCGCCGTCGCATGCCGTCGCATGTTCTGACGCCGCAAGCATACTCTCACTACGCTACGCTGGCTATGCGCCATTTCACTCGCCATGTCGCGCCGCGCGACCAGCTCGCGCAGGATCGTTGGCTGGCAGGTACGAAGCAGGTACAAATTGGCGCCATCGTTGCGCGCTGAGTTCGCATGTTCTGAGATGCTGTCGCGCCATGCGCGCGTGTGCGACGCCGCTGAGACGCAAGCGCAGCGGGAGAAGGGGAAGACCGAGCATGAGTGACCGTGAACGCCGAGGGTTCGCCTCGATGGACGAAGCGCGCCGTCGTGAGATCGCCAGCGAGGGTGGTAGAGCCTCGCACGAGCATGGCGCCGCGCATGAATTCAACCACGCTGAGGCGCGTGTGGCGGGGCGCAAAGGCGGGCAGATCGCCCATCAACGCGGCACGGCGCATGTCTTTAGCTCGGAGGAAGCGCGCCGCGCCGGGCGCAAGGGTGGCGCCGAGGTGAGCAAGGACCGCGACCATATGGCGGCGATTGGTCGCAAGGGCGGCGAGCGCACACGCGGCGCCGATGAGCCAGCGCCCGGCCAGCCCCGCAGCACTGGCTACCATCACGATCGCCCGGCCCACCACAGCCCCGCCGAGACGCGCAGCTAGCGCCGTCTGCGCTCACCGTCTGCGCTAGAGGCTGACGGGCCGCCATTTGCGATGCTGTGGCTGGCGATAGGCCGTCTGGTTCACGACCAATTGCGCCATCACATTCGCCATGAGTCGCTGGATGCCCGGAATCGGCCCGCTCGCCGCAGATAGCAGGCAGGTATCGGCTGGGGTGACGTTCGGTATGTCCCAGATGTGCAGCGAATCGAGCGCATAGGACCAGTAGATCGAGCCGCTGGCGAAGACAAAGGCGCCCGACCGCGCGACATAGTAGGTCGTCTGACTGTGGCTTGGGCCAGCGTCCGTTCCCAGCGCATACGAATCGCCGAGCACATGCAGCCCCAGCGGTGTCTCGCCATTGTAGTAGATGTGATCGAACTCGTAGCCGACGACATTACAGCCATACGAGGCGCCCGGGCGCAGGCCAGTGCCCGCGAGCAGCGGCGAGGAGGCGGCGCTCGCCGATACCGTCCAGGGCCAGGCCGTCGGCGGAGTCGTCCAGTCGGTGTACATGATGCCAACCAGCGCATTCTCCGGGCGATTGAGCGGCGGCTGCCGCCACTCGACGGTGACATCGGCGTTGTCTCTGCCATAGAGCGGATCGAGGAACGCATTCTTGTAGCAGACGATGGTGCGCTCGGCATGTCCGGCGTGGTCTGGCTCATAACGGATGTTCCAGTAGGCGGGGTTGGCGCCCAAAAACGCCAGGCCAATGCCAGCGTCGCGCGCAGCCTGCGCGCCATTGCGCATCGCCAGTGACCAGTATTCGTCGTGGCCCAGCGAGAGGTAGGCGCGGTGGGTCAGCAGCAGGTCCGGGTGATCGTTCAGGTCTACTGTGCTGATGTAGGACATGTCGTAGCCACTGCGTTCGAGCCAGCGGATGGCGTCGATCACATAGGAGAGGCCAGAGCCGTAGCCAAAGCGCCAGCCGAGCGCCGGGCGATTGAGCGACACCTTGTATGCGCGGGTCGCCAGCCGCCCATCGGGGCCGTGATAGAGGCTGTAGCCGCCCCAGTCATTGTAGGCTTCGGTGGTGTTGTCGGGCATGGTCGCCACATAGGTGGCGTCGGGATTGCCGGTGACGGTGAAGTGGACGTACGCCTGCATGTTGGCGCTGGTCGTCAGCTTGGCGACGTAGAGACCGGTCGTCCAGGTGGCGGGAATGGGAAGCGCGAATGAGGGCCGCCAGCCAGCATCCATCAGTTTCGTCGCCGGGTCGAACTGGCAGGTTGCGCAGGCGACCACCTTTTTGGCGCCCCAGTCATAATAGCCTTGCGCCTGGCCTGTCTCGCGCAGCGTGGTCATCAGGCGGGCGCCCGCGCCGCCATACCAGCCGAGTCGATAGACATCGACGCGGTAGGGGTCTTGCGGTATCTGCGTGCTGATAAAGAAGGTGAGCGACTGCCCGGCAGCGGCGGACTCCGCGCCAGCGTAGCCCTGAATCTGCGTCGTCGCATCCTGCGCGGTGGGGATGAGCCAGTCGGTCGTCCCCTTGAGCGCATTTTCCTTCTGGATGGGATTCTGGAGGACAACCGGCAGCGCTGGCCCGATCACCGGTCTGGCGAGCGGGTGTTGGGTGGGCTGCATCGCCGTATACAGGAATGTGGTGGATGGCGTGAGCCACAGTCCACCACTGACCACCATGCCCAGCAGCGCGCCGAGGATCAGCGCGAGCGGCAGATGACGCCACCTGCGCTGCGGGCGCGTCTGTGTCTGCGTCTGTGTCTGCGTTGCGCGAGATTTCTCCGCCACGAGGACCACTCCCCCCACGAGCCTTCGCGCCTGCGCTCGCGCTCGATCTTCGCTCACATCCTTCGACGGCATCAGGCGACCACTCGCCGATACCTAATGAAGAAGACGGCGTTACGCGCCAGGATTAACATCGTGCGCTAGATGTGGCGCCAGACGGAGCGTGGTTGGCGAGATGGGCGAGGCGCGGAGAGAGGTTTGGGGAGTGTGAAGTGGAGTGGAGCAGGCGAGAGGCGCAGCAGGCTCCTGACGCCAAAAACACCCAGGCGGCAAGCTCACTTGCGATCTGGGTGTGATGGGGAAGCGATTGGCTCCTCGGACAAGATTCGAACTTGTAACCTTGCGGTTAACAGCCGCCTGCTCTACCGTTGAGCTACCGAGGATCAAGGCGCTGAGGGGCTTGCGAAGGTGAGCTTTTCCGCGCCACAGCGATGTGAAGTATACACTGGCCTGCCGCCAGCCGTCAAGCGACATGTGCGCCTGCAAGCGAACATGATTGCTTGACAACCGCGACGGGCATAGCGTAGTATTGTGGTGTGCCGTCGCTATCGAGAGATAGGACGGTAGCTGCATGCCAAAGTGGTGAAACCGGTAGACACGCAACGTTCAGGGCGTTGTGCTCGCAAGGGCATGGGGGTTCGAGTCCCCCCTTTGGCACCAGGTAGTCGCTCCCGCTGTCTCGCGCCATCCGGAAGGGTCGCATAGTCGGTCTAGTGCGGCGGTTTGCTAAACCGCTGAGCGGGGTTTCCTGCTCCGTGGGTTCGAATCCCACCCCTTCCGCCCAGTTCCCAAGAAATCAGGCTTCGCTACAATGAGCGAGGTCTTTCTTTTTGCCCGCGAGCGGGGAGCAGGCCGATTTGACCCAGTTTTGACCCCAGCGCGGTTGTACGAGTCTCATGAAGGTAGTCTGGATCGCCTCACTGCGGAACTCAGAGGGATGCGCAGACTTCCGGCTTGCGATTGGAGCGCCTCCTGGAGGCTTCATCCCCAAGTGGACAGGCGCCCATCAAAGCGGGTCAACTCCAGTTCCGGTATTGAGCGCATCGTAGACACTGCCCCAAGCGCGTTGGAAGCCGGAAGCCAGGCTGAGATGGACGGGATGCTCGATGACCGGGCTGGTCAGCAAGGCATCAAGGATCTCGACCAGGGCATCCCGACGGCAGCCAAAGGTGGCATACATGTGCTGACGAAAGGCGCGCAGCCGCTCAAGGGCATCAGTGTTCATGGATCACTCACCGGAATGTTCAAACGCGTTTTCAGGCACGAAGATTCCTATGGTTGAAGATGCGTGTAAAGAATGGCTACGAGCCTTCAACCACCTTGGGGCTACGAAAAGGGCATCCCCCATTGATAGAAGGAGCAGGCCCCAGTTCTGCCTCCACACCGATTAGGGGTTGCTGGCAGACCAGGCCGCCGTCCCCTTGCTTGTGCGCTGTCGGCGCAGCCAGATATAGCCATCTTCCAGGGTGGGCGCCAGGGGTTGAACCGCTTGCACGGGTCCGCGTGGCTCTGGTCCCACCACATGATAGAGCGTCCCTTCCGGGTGTGGCAGCGCAGAGATGACACTCCACTCGTCCGGCACGCCATAGCCAGGCGTCGCGAGAAATTGCCAGGTGTAGCCAGCCGCCGCTTCGATGAGCTGACGAGTCAGGCCATCAAACACCAGAGCGCCTTGGTCTAGGACCGCTAGGCGTTCGCAGGTCTGGCTAATATCCTCCACCACATGCGTGGAAAGGATCACGATGCGATCCTCGGCCAACCTGGTGAGGAGCATCCGCAGGCGGATGCGCTCCTCAGGATCAAGCCCAGCCGTTGGCTCGTCGATCACCAGGACCTGGGGATTGCCCAAGAGCGCCTGGGCAATCCCCAGCCGACGTTTCATGCCCCCGGAATAGGTCTTGATCTTGCGATCCGCGTCTCCAGCCAGGCTCACCAGGTCGAGCAGGGCAGCGATTTGTCGACGGCGTGCGACACGATCATGCAAGCGCTTGAGCAGGCCAATATAGTCCAGCAACTCGCGCCCGGTCAGGTCCGGGTAGAGGCCCAACTCCTGGGGAAGATAGCCCAGACAGGCCCGTACTGCCTTGCGCGCTACACGTCGCCCAAGATCAAACTCGCCCATGACGACGCGCCCACTTGTCGGGCGCAGCAGCGTTGCCAGGATGCGCAGCAGCGTCGTTTTCCCCGCGCCATTGGGGCCAAGCAGACCAAACATGCCCTGCTCCAGAGACAACGTGATGCCGTGCAAGGCTTCATGTGCCCCGTACCGCTTCGAGACATCCTCAATCATCACGTTCATTGTACGCTTCCTTTCCACAGCAACAGACGGCTACTGTCCATTGCCCAGCAGGCGTTCTTCACGCCGTAAGAGCCACCCGTTCCACACAGTGAGCGCCACAGCGATGCCCAGCAACGTCAGACGGTTGGTCCACCAATCGGGCGCGTCTTGCCCCCCGGAGAACGTGTAGGAGAGGAAGAACGGGTGTGTCTCCGGGATCGAAACCAACTTCGCATACAACAAGAGCGAGCCTGCCAGGGGAACGGTGGCGATGACCAGACCAAGCGCGGAGTTGCGCGTGAGCAGGGCGCCGAACAGACCTAGCATCCCCATGACCAGTACGGGCGCCAGCCAGACCAACAATAGGTAGAGCGGGCTTTGCTGCCGCGCATAGCTGACCCCGTTTGCCAGCGACCAGGCCAGAAAGGCGGCGGAACAGCACAGCAAGAGGAAGAAGGTCAGCAGGAATCGCCAGAGCATCACTCTGGCGATTCCTGCATGCGTTGCCATGGTCACTTCCAGCAGCGGGTCGTTCGCAATGAGCGAACTGGCGAGCATGCCCGCGAGCAGCCCCGCGCCGGGCTCCAGCACAAACTGGCACAATGCACTTGCCTGGCTCAGTGCTTCCGCACCTCCGGCATGTAAGGGTAGCCAGGTTAGGAAGCCCGCGCCCAGGAACCCCAGCGCCATCAGCAGAACCAGCCACCAGTTGAGCAAGCGTAGATGATAGCGTGCCAGCAAGAGCGCCTCGCGCCAGGGCGCCTGCCGCTGCGCCTGCATAGGAGCGGAGCGGAACGATGCGGCGCGCGGCAACGCAGTTTTCTCGCCAGGAGGCATCTTATGCGCCCTCCTGGCGGCGTCGCTGGAAGGCCAGGCTTCCGCCGGTCAAGACCAGTGCCACGATTGCTGTTGCGAGCAGCACGGCGATATTGAGCAGCGCCTGCGACAACGACGTGTGAAAGCCTGGCTGGGTATACTGCATTGGCGGTGTAGGGAAGAACACCGGATAGACATAGAGGCCGCCCGGATTGAAAATCGTGAAGACGAGCGTATGCCAACCGGGGCCGACGCTGAACTCAATCCAGAGCAGGGAAAAGCCCACTAGAACCATGCGCAGCGGCAAGAAGCTTGCCAGCAGGAGCGCCAACCCTATCCCAGCCAGCGAGGCCGGGACAAATACCAGCAGGAACGCCAGCAGAAACTTGGAGAGCAGAATAACTGGCCAGCCCAGCGGCAGCGCGATGAGCGCGCACAGCAGATAGCTCAGCAACGAAGGAAGCGCCACCGCCAGATAATTGCCCAGGAATTTGCCCAGCAGATAACGCGCCGGTCCCTGCGGGGCGGCTCGCTGCAACTCGGCCATGCCCAGACGCTGATCGCGTCCCAGACGATCAACTACCAACAAGGCTGCCACCAGGCCCAAAAATATCGCGGCATAGGCCGTTGTGGCAAAAGTCATCAGGTTGTCTAGGTCCGCAGGAGTGTAGTGCTGGCGCGCATACAGCGACGTTGGTGGCGGATGCAAGAGATAGGCGGCGGATGGCACAGTAATCAGGAGCAGCAGAGCCGTTACACATCCAAAGGCGACCCAGAATCCCCACCGTCGCCACTGCATGGTGATCTCGGCCCGCATGGTGGCCCAGACCTGCCCGGCAGCAGCAAGCACACCGCTGCCAGGCGCAACGCGAGGAAGAGCTATCATCGCGCAAACCGTTCCTTTCTTTCAACCAGGCTGAAGGCGAGCAGCATTGCCAGGAACGCAACCACAAACAGCAGCAGCCCCTGATGCCAGAACCCTTCATAGGACCGCTGCCAGATGGGTTCCGAGAGCGGTGGCGAGCCGCCCAGCAGGAGCGCTTGTACGCTCCCGAGCAGGCGCAGCGCCCAGAGAAGGATGCAGACGAAGACAGCCGTACCTGCGTTCACAAGAATGCTGAGCAGCAAGGTGATGGCGCTCAGGCAGCAAAGCGGAGCGAGCCAGTTTATGAGGAACCAGGCCGGGGTGACGAGGCCATGCCAGGCCAGGCATGGAAGGACAAGGCCACAGTTGATCAGCAGGTCATAGCCAAAAACCACCCCCCAGCGAACCCCCAACACCAGGCGAGGCGAGGTCCGGGTAACCAGCGCGATCTCACGAGCGGGGTCGACGGGCTGCCCATACAGAAAAGCCATGCCCAGTGCGGTCAGCAGCGTAGCCACCAGTGCTGCCGTGTTCGTCGCCTGCGGCCAGGGTCCGGAAAGGAAAACCATCACCACTACCAGCGGCACTATGAAGAAAGGCATCCAGAAGAGGTCGCGGCGGATCAGCCGGGCCTGTGCCAGCACATGCTCTCCACTCACGCCCAGGGCGAGCCAGCACGCCTGGAGCAGACGGGGCAGCCCGAACCAGGGAGTAGGCACTGGCAGCAGATCGAGTCGCTGTTCGATCAAAGGGAACAAGTCAGCGCGCGGCTCAGGTGTTTGAGCACTTACGCCCCGCAGTGCCTGGCGCAGTTCGGCCCAAACCTGCGCCTCTGCCCGGCAAGAGGCGCATCCGGCCAAATGTGCCTCAACTGCTGCGCGCTCATCGGCAGGCAGCGTGCGATTGACAAACCACTGCAACTGATCTACAGGGCAGGCGGAACGAGAGCGACGAGGTTCATCAGATCGTGTCATAGCAAGTGCTCTGCCTCCCAGCCACGTTGTAATAAGGCCGTTTTCAGAGCCTGCCGGGCATAGCTTAAACGACTTTTCACTGTGCCCAGCGGAATGCCCACAATGGACGCGATGTCTTTGCCAGTAAAATCCTGGAAGAAGGCCAATTCCAGCACCTCGCGGTGTTCGGGCGTCAAGCAAGCCAGCGCCTGGGTAATCGCTTCCTGTGTCATCTGCCGCAGCAGATCAGCCTCTAGATCGAACGCCTCGTCCGCAAGGTCTCCTACCGCCTCCAAGTCGAGAACGGTAGCATGGGCCTCCCGACGCATAGCCTTGAACGCCTGGTGATGAGCAATGCCGAACAGCCAACTCGCGACAGTGCTGGTTCCGTGAAAGGTGTGGGCTTTTTGCCAGACAATCAGCATCACCTCTTGTAGGACATCTTCCGCTGCCTCTTTCTGTCCCAGCAGATGGAAGAGGTAGCGAAAGAGTGGGCGTTGGAAACGCGCATACACCTCAGCCAGCGCCTCTCGATCGTGTTTCGCCACCCGCGCTAGGGCGAGGGTGTCGGGCGATGGGTGACTCATGCTGCTCCTGATAGGTTCGGCTTTCTGCTTAGACAATCCGAGACGAATCAACGCTTCTGGCCTCCTCATCAAAGAAGTACCCCAAACGTGGCAAATGGTTCGAATCGAGCAGAAGCATGGGAACCCCCAAATGATACCCATCGAAAAACAGCTTGGGAAGAGAGCAATGAGCTGGGCTGTGGAGCCTGGAAAGACGAGAGCGCGGGCGCAAAGGTTAATGTGCAGAGTGTTTCGTGTGCAGGACGGCTTTTGGAAATGCCATCACGTCTGGGCAGAAAGAGGTCAAGAGGAAGACAAAAGAAGCGCATGAGCCACCAGATACTCGATCTTCTTTGCCTCCTCCTTGCTGTTGGTTAAATGGCAAGCTTAGAGTGTATGCTAAAGGACAGGTAGAGCGAAAAAACAGATGGGAGATATGCGCGAATCGGCGAGGAGTGTACGGCGCCCGGGAATCGCAACCGAAACGGAGCAGGAGCGATCTGGCGGCGGAGCTAACACAACAACCAGCGTAGCGCAATGTGATGTCAGGGGGCTAAGCGCGTGTCTATCCAGGTGTTCATTAGCCACAGCCACGAGGACAACGATCTCTGTGAACAAGTAATTCAAGCGCTACAACAGTGGGGCGTGCGATTTTGGTTTGACCGGAAAGACCTGCGCGGGGGAAGTGTCCTATCTGAAACCATTGAGAAGGCCATCGCCGAGAGTCGCTACTTTCTGCGCGTTTGTTCACCAGCCGCTACAAAGTCAGATTATATGCGGCGCGAGGCCGAGTACTTTATAGAACTGCGCGATGCGGAGCGGAAAGTGTCGCCGGAAGCGACGTCACGTCAGCTCATCCCGCTGATTGTCGCAGAACCGTACTCCCCGGGGCTTCTCGATGCAGATACTTTGCGCATTTTAGCTGTTTCTCGCCCACGCTCCGCTTGGCTAAACGAACTGCGAACAGCGCTCGATGTACCGGCAGCCCCACCGCAACCCACGCCACCACGTCCTGCGGCGTCGGATGGCGACCGTAGACATCGGAGTAACGCGCATGACGACGGGTACACTCCTCCAAAATCGCCTGCCGTGGTTGCGATGCTGAGGGAGATGGATACGGCCATCGCGCACGAGCTGAACGAAGTAGAGAAGCGTACAGTGGGGCCACCAAGTCATTGATGGCCAGTTCATCAGCGCTGTAGGAGGACAGTTCCTCTACCGCTATACGCTGCGTGAGCTATGGGAACCCCAGGATGACACCTCCATTCAATTTCAGTAACTGCTCAGCCCAAGGCAGGATAGAGTGGCGCGCCTGCGAACAGAGCGCGCAGCGCATCCAGCAGTCCAATGCCTTGCTTCCGTAAGGTGGACAAGTAGCCTCTGATGCATGCGAACGCGGCGGCGCCCGCCTCAGAGCGGAAGCACCCCGACACCTTTTGCTGGGTCTTGAGCATGCGCACGTCGCGCTCGGCCTGGTTGTTATCGAAGGGAATCGTCAGGTCGGCGAGGAAAGCGAGCACTTGGTCTTGCTGAAGCCACAAGCGCTCAAGCAGATTGCGTGCGGGTGATTGCTTCAGCCGTCCGCGTTGCTTGGGGCGTCGGGTCGGTGGCGGATTGGCAGCCAGGCCGCTAGCGAGTAACGTCTCGTAGCGCGCGACGAGGGCTGCATGTGGCGCGGCGGCAAGTTGCCGTTGGCCCTGGCGCCGCGCGTCGTCGGTGGCCGTCTTCATCTCGTGCAGCAATGTTTTCATGTCCGTCGCCCACCGCTGCTGATACGCTTCCTCCAGGTAGGTCAACTCGCGCAGGTGATGGACGTTGCAGAGCGCATGGCGGCACTGCGTGTAGGCCTGATAGGGCTTCCACCCGTCGTGGACGCTCACGCCCTGGTACGTCGGCAGAATCCCAATCGCCTCGGTCGCCGCGCTCCCGCGCTTGGCATGAATCGCATAGTGCGTCAGCCGCTCGGTACAGGTCACATGCGCCCACGCCAGCTTGCCTCCGCGCCGCACGCCCGTCTCGTCGTGATGCAGCACCGCTGCCTGCGTGAGTGCGGCCTTGAGCGCTTCCTCCACCGGCTCCAGCGCCTCGGCGCCCTGCTGGAGCCACGTCGCCAGCACCCCTTCGGAGAGCGGCGCGCCACACACATCCGCGAGCAGTTCACAGGTGCGCTCATAGGGCAGCAACTGCTGTTCAACCAGGTAGACCGCCAGCGCCCGCAGACGTGGGCCATATTGCGCCCGGCTCGGCGCCTCAGCAGGAAACGTCCCGTCAGTGACCTGCTGGCAGGCGGGGCAACGCAGCCGCAGCGCCTGGTGCTCCGTGACCTGCAGCCGCACCGGCGGCAAGTCGTAGACCTGACGGCGCTCCACCACGCCCACGACCTCGGCCTCCGTGTCCAGCGCCGCCTGGCAGGTGACGCACACGCCAGGCCGATGTTGCTCCACGGCGTCCGGCTCCGCCACCAGGTGCAATGTCTCGCCGGGATGGCCCAACTGCCCGCCTGTCCGCTTGCCACTCGCGCGACGGAGGCTGCGCGTGCGCGGCAACTGGCGCTTGAGCCCATCCGAGGAGGGTGGTTTCCCGCTGTTGTGGCTGTCCTTGGCCAAGCGGGCTTCTAGCTCCCGCACCCGCTCGACCAGCCGCGCATTCTGCGCCAGCAGCGTGGCCATCTGCTCACGTTGCTGGGCAAGCTTGGCTTCGAGTTCGGCGATGCGCTCCTGGTTCGTCATGCCTCTATGCTATCCTACCAGTGCAAGTCCGCCTGAGTAGTCACCAATTTCACTATGCAGGGTTGCCGTCAAAAGGAGGTGGCCTCGAGGCGTCAGTGGTGACGTCAACTGGCAAAGACATTACGGTCGCTGTGGGCCAGCAATTGCCAGAGGTTGCGCTGCGGCGCGCGACGCTACGTGAAGACCCTCGCAGACTGCTTGAGCAGCTGCGCAAAACGCTGGGCGAGGTTCAGGAGCCAGCGGCGGCATTGGGAACTAAGCTCTTTGCACTCGAACGTGGGAGCCAGGAGGCGGCGCCGCTTCCCGAATTACCTTCCCGATTTCACCCTAACGAGTCACAAAAGAAAGCCATCCAACAGGCGCTTGGCAACGAGGTGACGTACGTGATCGGGCCTCCGGGAACGGGCAAGACCGCAACCCTTGCCGCCATCGCCTATGCGCTCGTACAGATGGGGCAGCGCGTGCTGATCGCCGCCCACACCAACATCGCGGTGGACAATGCGGCGCTCAAGCTGGCTGAGTTCGCCGATGGGCTTCCCGCATTAGCTGAGGGACGGATCGTGCGTTTCGGGCCACCACAACTCGCCGCTGTTCGCACACATCCGCAGATTTCTCCGCCGCAGATCGCCAAACGCCTTGGACTCGAACTCGATGGGCGCAAAGCAGCGATTCAGGCGCGACGCACGCAGACGCTTGCACAACTTGAAGCGCTCGATGCGTCGCTCGATGGGGCGGCGAAACACTGGCAGGAGGAGCGGCGCCAGCTCACAACGAGCCTAACTGAGATGCAGGATGAGTGGCGCTCCCTGCAGGAGCGTGAGCGCGCGCGCGTTGCAGGGCAGCAGGCGCAGCGCCAGCGCGCAGCGCAGGTCCTCGGCGCCACCGAGCAGCGGGTGACTGAAGCGAAGCGCATGTTAACGCAACAAATTGGAGAGCAGAGCAGACTCCAGGCGGAGCGGGAGCGGCTGGTAACTGAGGAAAAGGAGGTCAGCAAGCGCGCGCTCGAAGTGCAAGCCATGCATCCGTTGGCGCGCTTGATTCGCCGCGCATCTCTTGAGCGTCTCATCATACACTTGAGCGATCTTCGGCAGTCTCTGTGGGCGGCGGAGCGATCACTAGACGCGCTGCGCGAACCGCTCGCGCAGGCGCACGCACAGCGGGCGCAGACAGAGCAAGCATATGAGGAGGCGAGGCGTCGTCTTCAGCGCATTGACGACGACATACAGGCGCCCTCCCCTGACGCTGCGCGCATCACAGTGATACAGCGTGATATGGGGTACGCGCAAAGCCGCCTCGACGGGGGAGAAGCCGAACTCCAGCAGCAGCGCCAGACGCAGCAACGCCAACGACAGACGCCACAGCGCGAATTAGGTTCTGTTGACAAATGAACAGGACCCATCAGCGTAACCAGACAAGTGCACAGGCAAACTGGACAAAGCCGAGAAAGGAGCGGTCCAGCTTGTCGAAGCGGGAGAAGATGCGGCGAAAGTGCTTGAGCTTGTTGAAACAACACTCGACCAGATGGCGCTCACGGTACACCCAGGTGTCGTAGTCGCGCTTGACCTTAGCCGATTGATGCGGCGGAATGACCGCTTCGCTGCCCTGAGCCTGCACGTAGGTGATAAAGGCGGCTCCGGCATAGCCGCGATCCGCCAACACTTTCGCGAACGTCAACCCGTCGAGCAACGCCTCCGCCTGGGTACTGTCATGGCGTTGGCCTGGCGTCAAAATCACCCGCAGCGGATTGCCTAAGCCATCAACGGTGAGGTGGATTTTGCAACTGAACCCACCACGACTGCGCCCGAGCGCTTGCGCGCCGTGTTTTTTTGCGCGCCCGCCGCACAGGGATGCGCGCGCACAATCGTGGCGTCAAGCATCCCATGTTCGGTGTCGGGGTCGCTGGCCAGCGCCGCCAGCAGCCGTTCCCAGACGCCCAGGTCACACCAGCGCACAAACCGCTTGTAGACGCTATTCCACGCCCCAAACTCCGCTGGAAGCAAGCGCCACTGCGCGCCACTGCGGCTCATCCATTTCACCGCGTCGAGAAAGCGACGGCAGGAGGTGTCATCTCGCCCAAGGTAGGCATGCGGCTCCTGGCGCAAGAACTCCCGCATCTTGCCCCAATCTTCGTCGCTCAGTCGGATGTCCGTCATACCCCCATTCTACGGGGTCCTGGTCATTTGTCAACAGAACTAGTGCAACTGAATGCGGACCTCGCGGAGATCGAGGCGCGGCTGGCAGGTCTCGAACGCGAGATCGTGGCGAACGCGCAGGTGATCGTCACGACACTCAGCAAGCTCTATATGGGAACGGCTCTCCGTGACCGCAGCTTTGATGTCGTCATTGTTGATGAGGTCTCTATTGCGCCCCTCCCTGCCGTCTATATCGCCGCGTCGTTAGCGGAAGCCCATGTGATCGCTATCGGCGATCCGAAGCAATTGCCCCCAATCGTGCAGGCTGAACACGATGCCATGGCGCGGAAATGGCTCGGCAGGGATGTATTTGCAGTGGCGGGTGTCACACTGGAGACCGCTGCGCACGGAGACCTGCGTAGCACGCTGCTCGACGAGCAGTTCCGCATGCACCGGGACATCTCGATCATCGCGCGTCGGTATGTCTATGAAGGGTTGCTTCAGGATGGCAAACGTAACGACAACAACGACGCTCAGTATGCTGCTATGGCGCCTGCTCGTGGGCACGCATTGGCGCTCTGTGATACGTCGGGCGCGCAGCCCAGGTCATCAAAGCCGGAGTCGGGCAGCGGCAAGTACAACGAGCATCACGCGCTTTGCGTTGTTGCCCTGGCGAAAGAGGCGCATTCAGGGCTTTCCTCCTTGTCGCCGCGCGACTCCTCCTCGTCATTCCGCATCGGTATCGTGACGCCCTATCGAGCGCAAGCGCAAAAGATACAACGAATGCTCACAACTGAGCAACTGGTTCGGGATATTCGTGTTGGAACTATCCATACCTTCCAAGGGTTGGAATGCGAAGTGGTTATCTTCGATACTGTTGAGTCCCCAGGCACGAAGGTATGGTTTACCGCAGGCGGCCAGAACACAAGGGCAATGCGACTGGTGAATGTCGCCGTGACACGCGCCCAGCACAAGCTCATCATTGTCGCCAACGAGGCGTATCTGCGTGAAACGCTTACTGCGCAGGATACGTTGCTCTTGGCGGTCGAGGAAGCGCGAAAAGGATTCACCATCGCGTCAACAGACATAGTAAGCGCATCTCGCCCTCGCCGGAACGGGCAAGGTATCACGCCTGCTGAGTGAGTCGTTTGCCTCTATGGTGGCGGCCAAGTCAAATCTGTCCGCCAAGTTGGTAGAGCCAGCGCCGCGCCCCAAACGCTGTTTGGCCTGCGGCGTAGCGAAGCGCAAAGGGCGCTCACCCACGGATAGGTCGAACAGAGTCATGGCACGCAGAGGCGGTAGAAAGGGGTCAAAATCGCCTCGATTCTGACCCCTATTCTGACCCCAGTTGTGACCCTCGTGCGTCCCCAATGCATCCCGTTGCCGCCGTAGCGCGATCAAGCGGCTGGCTCGCTGGCGAGGAGATAGCCAATGCCCATCTTGGTGAGCACATAGCGGGGGTGAGTCGGGTCACGCTCGATCTTGCGCCGCAGCCGGTTCACGTTGACCTGGAGCAGGTGGCTCTCCCCGGTATACTCCTCACCCCAGACGTGCTCTAGCAGCAGGTCCTGGGTGACGACACGCCCCGCGTTCTGCGCAAGATACGCCAGCAGCCGATACTCAACCGGCGTCAACTCGATCTCACGCCCCGCCACGCTGACAAGGCGCTGCGCGAAGTCTATCGTAAGCTCGCCAATGGTCATCGTGGCGCGCAGGCTCGCCTGCCCCTGCCCCGCGCTTACCTGCGCGCGACGCAACACGGCCCGCGCCCGCGCCAGCAACTCCTCAACGCTGAAAGGCTTGGTGAGGTAGTCGTCTGCTCCCAGGTCCAGGCCGTGAATCTTGTCCTGATCCTGTCCGCGCGCAGTGACGATGATGATGGGCACAGCGGAGAACTCACGCACGCGCTCACATACGGCGAAACCATCGAGCTTGGGCATCATCACATCCAGGATGACCAGATCAGGGGCCGTCTCCTCGATGCGTTCGAGCGCCTGAACCCCGTCGCTGGTCGCCATCACCTCGTAGCCTTCGAGCTGCAAGTTGCGTGTCACCAGGCGCAACAACTGCGGATCATCATCCGCCACCACGATGGTCGCTTTCTTCGCAGACATACGCGCGTCGCTCCCTTCCTGTCCAGTCACTGCACTTCACTTCGCCTGGCCCGCATAGGCGCATCTGGGGACGCCCTCACGCTGAGGTCTCTTCTGGATATGCGGCGCCTGCGCCGCTCGTTGCGCTACGTCTCCTGATGGGGAGGGTCAGGTGGAAGGCGCTGCCGCTGCCGGGGGCGCTCTCCACCCAGATCGCGCCGCCATGCAGCTCCGCGATGCGCTTGCACAGCGCAAGGCCCAGTCCCAGGCCATCCACCTCACGCGCCAGCCGGGTATCCACCCGATGGAAGCGCTCGAACACGCGCCCAAGATGCTCAGCAGGAATGCCCATCCCCCTATCGCGCACGGTGATGTCAAGCGTCTCCATCGCTTCCGGCGCGGCGTCCGCTGCGCGCCTGGTGAGGGCGACATCAATGTCGCCACCCGCCGGAGAGTATTTGACAGCGTTCTCCAGCAGGTTGTCCAGCGCGATGTAGAGGAGCCGCTGATCCACCTCCGCCACCACGGGGGCGAGGGTATCCTGATGGAAGGTAAAGTGGTACTGGCTCGGCGCAATCACCTGCGCGCGCCGCTCGGCGACGCTGATGGTCTGTCGCGCCACCTGAGCCACATCGACCGAGGCGAGATGCGCCGTGATGCTTCCCATCTCCAGTTGTGATAGCTCAAGCAGGCGGTTGATGATGCTCTCTAGCTGGTCACTGGCCGCGCCGATGGCCGCGAGAAATTCGCGTCGCTCCTCGCGTGGCAAGCGATGTTCATGGCGCAGCAAGGTCGCCGCGTAGCCCTTGATCGCCGTCAGCGGGCTGCGAAGCTCGTGACTAACCGTCCCCAGCAGTTCCGCCTTCAGGCGATCCGCCTCGCGATCCGCCTCGCGCAGCGCCTCCGCCCGGACGATTGCGCTGCGCATGCGCTCCTGCTCGGTCACATCTTTTAACACCTCGACGACACACTCCACTGCTCCATCTGAAGCCATGACGGGATACGTCCAACATTGGTAGAGTTGCGCCTGCTGCGCCGACGCGCCTGTGTCAGCAGGGAGGTTCAAAGGGCGCCACTCGTGCAGCGTAAAGCCGGGACGGCGGGCGCGCAGGGTCTCCGGCAGCGGACACTCTACGCAGGGGCTGCGCCACTCCGGCGAGCCGTTATCTGCGGCGCCGTCTGGCGGGGCGCCACGCGCGTAGCAGTAGCGCCACCCCTGCTGCCCATCTGCAGACCCAAATAACGCCCGATAGGCGGCGTTGGTATAGAGCAACCGGTAATCGGGCGCGATAACGCAGATGGGGTCTGAGATCGCGTCGAAGAGACGCTCCCAGTCACAGCGCGCCCCGTGGACTCCGCTATACGCCTCCTCGGCCAACCGTGCGGCGCTGTCTGATATGTTCATGCCGTCACCTATGCGTTTTGTTTATGAGGGAACAACCCTGTATCTTCGCCGATCGTTAGCCCGCGCCTTTGACGCCAGCGCAGGCGCGTTAGAGGTATGATAGCGGGAAAGCCCTCACAGCATTCTCACGGATGCCGCCGCGATATCACAGCCGCATCACAGTTCCCAACTGCTCCGGGCGCGGCGCCAGACCTCGTGAGGGCGGCCAGGGCATAGCGGTTTTGCGCGCGGCGGCATAGAACGGCGGAGAGCTGCGCTTGAACGCTCGTCGCAGCGGGTTGGAGAGAGCCAGGTGAAGGCAGGGTCGGAGAACAAAGGAAAGGCGCCTGTAAGCCGCGCGCTGACGCTGGCTCTGTGGCTCCGGCGCGCGTGGGACGCAGCGCGCGGCGCCTGGGACGCGCCAATCGCGCGCAGGTGGCGTGGGCAAGTGGCGGCCTGGCAGGCGCATCCATCCAGTGGGGCTGTGACGACGGTGGTGGGCGTCGTGGTGGCCTCGCTGTTGATCGCCGCGATCAACGGTCTGCTCACACCGCTCCCGAACCCCGGCGTCGTCTATCTCCCGCTGATTGCGATGCTGGCATATCACTGGAACTGGCGCTATGGCGCGGTCGCGAGCGTGCTACAACTCGCATGCGTCCTCGTGTTCTTCACCCCACAGGGATTCGCGGTCGCGCCTTCTATCGAGCGCAGCGAGGCCCAGTTGCTAACGCTGGCGCTGGTGGATATCTTCATCCTGGCGCTCGTCCAGCTTGCGCGCGCTCGTCGTGACGAGGCCGAGCGCGAGGCGCGACGGTTCGCCGCACTGAATGAGGTTGGGCTGGCGCTGGCGGGCGAACTGGATGAAGAGCGTCTGCTGCGGCTGATCGCACAGACCGCCCGCAACCTCACCGGGGCCGGGTTCGCCGCCTTCACCCTGCGGCCGCTCGATCCACTTGGCGCGCCGCTCGTGCCAGCTGAGGGCAATTTGTTTCACCTGGCGGCGGTGGTCGGTGTCACCGCAGAGCAAGAGGCGCAGTTCCAGCGCATGTTTCTCGGCGGCGAAGGGTTACTGGCGCCGATCTTCCGCCACGGCGTCTCTGTGCGTGTCGCCGACGCCCTGGCGCAACCGCGCGGCGCCATGCCCGCGCCTCACGCGCTCCAGTCTCCGCACGCTGCGCTCTCGCCCAGGGCTGCGGCGCGCATCCAGGCGGCGGCCTACGCCAGTGGCCAGGCGCCCGTGGCGGACCTGCAAACCATGGGCGTGCCACGCGGCCATCCGGTGGTGCGCAGCTTCCTCGGCGCGCCGCTGCTCGACCGTAAGGGCCAGGTGCGCGGTGGGCTGCTGGTGGGACATAGCGAGCCAGATCGCTTCTCAGCGGGCGATGAGGCGGTGTTGAAGGCGCTGGCGGCGCAGGCGGCGGTGGCGCTGGAGAATGCGCGCCTCTACCATGCCGCCCAAACACAGGCGCGTGAGCTGGACGCGGTCTTCGAGAGCATCGCTGATGGCGTCAGTGTCGTAGACGCGCATGGCGCGCCCCAGCAGGAGAATCGCGCCGCCGCCGCCATCCGCGCGTCTCTCGCCGACCCAGTCGGCGGGCAGAGCGCCCACATGCCTGCGGTGGATGAGGCGGTGAAACAGGCCCTCAGCGGCGCGCCCATCACCGCTGTCACTGTGCTCGCGCCGGGGGCGGATGGCGACCGGCGTAGCTACCTCGTGAGTGTCGCGCCGCTGATGAATGAACTGGAAACGACGACGCGCGACGCTGCGGCGACGCCTGTGGGCGCGCCAGCCAGCGAAGGCGACGCTGTGGCGCCTGCTGGAGCGGTGGTCGTCTGGCATGATGTGACGGAGACGCAGCGCCTGTTGGCCGAGCGCCAGGCGCATGCTCAGGCTGAGGCGCAGCGCACGTTGCTGCAGTTGGTGATCGATGAGTTGCCCACCGGAGTCTACCTGGCGCGCGGACACGACGCGCGGCTCGCGCTGGCGAATCGCGCTGCGCAGGAGGTGTGGGGCGCGCAGTGGCCTGTGGGGCAGCCGATGGCGGAGTTCGTAACAGCCAACGGCGTGCGCATTGCGGGGCCATCCGGCCAGACACTCGCCACGGAGGAGCTTGCCACCGTGCGCGCCCTGCATGGTGGAACGGCGATTCGGCACCATCAGGAGGTCATCCATCGACCCGATGGCACAGCGCTGCCGATCCTCTTCAACGCCGTCGCCCTCGACCCACAGTTGCTGGGCGCGTCCTCCGAAGGGCCTGGCTCCGCCCATGCGCTGGCTGGAGAACCGTCAACCGGGCTTGAGCCGGCGGCGCTGATTGTGCTGCAAGACATGACAGCCCTCAAAGAGGCCGAGCAACTGAAAGATGAGTTTATCACCGTCGCCGCTCACGAGCTGAAGACGCCGATGGCGTCTGTGAAGGGCTACGCGGATATGCTGTTACGGCAGTCTGCGCGCGATGAGCAGGCACGGCTTGCCCCCTGGCAGACCGAGGCGCTGGAGACGATTGATCAGGCCACCAGCCGCCTGGTGGAACTGACCAATGACCTGCTGGATGTCACGCGCATCCAGGCGGGACAGGTGGGGCTGCGCCTGGAGCCACACGACCTGGGCGCGCTCGTCCAGCGGGCCGCCAAGCGATTCGCGGTGACCACTGATCGCCATAGCTTCGCGGTTACTGTCGAGGGCGATGCCAGCGCTGGAGCGGAGATGGGCGACTTTGTGGTCGCTGAACTCGATGTCGCTCGCACCGAGCAGGTGGTCGGCAACCTGCTCAGCAATGCCATCAAATATAGTCCAGATGGCGGGCAAATCGTCCTCACCGTCCGAGCGGAGACGGCGAAGGGACTGGCCGAGTTGCAAGTACGGGATACAGGCATCGGCATCCCTCAGGCCGAGCAGGCGCAGCTCTTCCACCGCTTCTCCCGCGCCGAGAATGCCCGCCAGTTGGGCATCGCTGGCACGGGGCTGGGCCTCTATCTGTGCAGCGAGTTGGTACATCTCCAGGGTGGCTCCATCTGGTTCACCTCCGCCGAGGGCCAGGGAACAACCTTTCACGTCACCCTGCCGTTGGCGACTGAGGAGCGCAGTTGAGACGCTCGCTAGCGCAATACAGATGGTCACGCCTGGCGCCGCATGCGCATTGCGTGTGTATCGCGCTCTGTATTTTGCAGCACGTCCGCCACTACCTCCAACGCCCCTCGCGCGGCGGGCGCTTCGCGTGAGGCAGCGGTCCATTCACCCTGTGACGCGCCTGTGATATGCAAGGGGATGGCTGTGAGGGCAGCGTGAGTCCGTGGGACTATTCTGTACGTGTTGGACGGGGCGAACGAAACGGCACGGGCGAACGGATCGTAGGGCGCAGCGAGCGCGACAACCTTGAACGAGATCCGTCCAGGATCCATCAACGCCGCCCCCTCATCAGGAGGACTACAATGCGTACAATCAACCGATTCAGCCAACTGGCGATTGAGCCAGACGTGGCGACGCAGATTCCAGAGCCGCCCATCGCGCGCTTTCTCTTCGCCGACCGCCGCATGGCCTGGTTCTGGCTCATCGTTCGACTCTATGCCGGGTATGAGTGGTTCACCGCTGGCTGGGAGAAACTCACCGGCCACTCCATCAACATCACCACGTTTGGCCAGAAGGTGGGCAATCCCTGGGTCTTCAGTGGGCACGATGGCGCCGCGATGACCGGATTCGTCAATGGCGCGCTTGCCCAGGCAACCGGCTCGCACGCCAACGTGCAGAGTTGGTATGCGGGCTTCCTCCAGACCTTTGTACTGCCACATCCAGCGGTGTGGGCCTATCTCATCACTTTCGGTGAACTGGCCGTCGGCCTCGGACTGATTGTTGGTCTGCTCACTGGCATCGCAGCCTTCTTCGGGCTGGTGATGAACCTGAACTATGTGCTGGCGGGCGCTGTTAGCACGAACCCAATCCTGGGCGCGATTGCCCTGTTCCTGGTGCTCGCATGGCGCATCGCGGGCTACTACGGCCTCGACCGCTACGCGCTGCCACTGCTCGGCACTCCCTGGACCGGCTCACTGGCTCGCACGGCGCGGCAGCCCAAACTGCCCACCCCATCTGCCCAAGCGGTGTCGTAACAGGATTGTGCATCCTGGCGTGAAGGACCACGCCGGATCGTGGCGGGATCGCGAAGGATCGCAGAGCGCGTCTCGGCCCAATGGGCTGGGGCGCGCTCGAGCTAAGGATGGCTTATCACGCCGCGCAGGCTTGGGATTGCTCCCCGCGCCCGATGCCCCCGCTCAGAGATCGAGGCGCGCCGCGATGTAGTCAACCTGACCGACGCCAACGAAAGCCTCCCCAACGCCAACGGCTGAGCGCTCCCTCCCGCTTCGATGCGGCCACCGGGCTGGACTGCATGGCGGCGCAGGCGTATGATGCGAGCATCGGCAGGTTCCTCTCGCGCGATCCGTTGGGCTGTGCGCCGCTCTCCTTCGCCGCCAACCCGTATGACGACGTGGACCCCCCAATACCTTGCACACGCCAGTTGGCGCCAGGATAGCGTAGACAGGGGTTGATGGTGTACGATAGCGCCAACAGCGATGCGCGCTTCGGCGCGGCTCGTCTGTTGTATGAATCACAGCCAATTTCAGCGAGTTCTCCGGGGCAGAGCCAACGTGCGAAACTTTTGGGGTGAGCGTTCGCTCCAACCGAATATGGATGAGTGGACGACACAGTCGCTAACCTCAGGCGGGCTGGAGGGCGTCTCGCTTCCTGGCTTCGGCGCGCAGCCTCAGCATGGGGCCACCGTGACCGGCGAGGAGGCGGCGCTGATTGCCCGCGCCCGCGCTGGCGAACAGGACGCATTTGGCGTGCTGGTGCGGTTGCATCAGCGCCAGGTCTATAACCTGGCGCTCCGCATGCTGCGCGATCCTGAGGAGGCCAGCGAAGCGACGCAAGAGGTCTTTCTCGCCGCCTGGCAGGGGTTGCGCCACTTTCGCGAGGAGGCGCGCTTCTCGACCTGGCTCTACCGCATCGCCTATCGCCACTGCCTGAAGGTGGCGGAGAGCCGACGCCGCGACGACGCCGCGCGCGCCGAACTGGCGGCGGAGGCGACACGCGCACAGCGGCCAGAGGTGGTGATGACCACGACCCTCGCCAACGACGCCGAGGCGCAGGTGCGTGAGGCGGTGCGCGCTGAGATTGCGCTGCTGCCGCCCAAATATCGCGCCGCGCTGATCTTACGCCACATCCAGGACCTCAGCTACGAGGAGATCGCCGATGTCATGCGTGCGCCGATTGGCACGGTGAAGACGCATTTGTTTCGCGCCCGCGCGCTCCTCAAGGAGCGCTTGAGCGACCTGGAGCGTGTGCGCGAAGAAGGATTGGCCCGCGCGGATGATCTGCGTGTGGGGTGGCAGGCAAGCCTGGAGGCCAGTGTGCGCAGCCTCTTTGACCACGGAGCCGAGCCAACAAGTGGAGAGGGGCGACCATGAAGTGCGGACGCGCAAGTGGCTGGATGAGCCTCTATCTCGATGGCAGACTGGATGTCCAACGGCTGGGGCGGCTAGAGCGACACCTGACGCTCTGCGCCGACTGTCGGCGCGATCTGGCCCGGCTGCGCCTGATGCAGCGGGCGCTCCATGAAGAGCCGCTGGTGGATGAGCCAGCGGGCCTTCACGAGCACGTCATGCGCCGCATCACGGCGTATGAGGCGCAGCAGGCCAGCGATGCGGCTCTGGCGCGGCAGCGCGTGGCTGCGCGCAAGGCCAGGCGCAAGATTGAGCGCGCGCAGGCGTGGCGTGGCGTCGGCGCCCGCCGCGCACTGGCGCTGACGGTCGCGCTGGCGGCGCTGGTCGTCTGGGCGCAGGTGACGACGCCGACGCTGCTGCCAGGAATGCTAGGGCATCTCGGCCCCAACCTGCTGCAATTGCTGGTGACGCCTGGCCCCTATGAGATCGCCTGGAGCGTGTGGATCGCCGGAGCCGCGCTGGCGCTGGGCGTGTGCGCCTGGCTGGCGCGCACCGACGCCTCCGAAGAGTTGCGCCGCGCGCTGGCCGAACGCCTCCCCCAACTATGGTAATTGGCGAGCCATTCGGGCGCCAGGTATGCTACACTCGCATGGACATGCGCTACCAACACGCGGCTGTGCGCGCCATCTGCTGGCGCGCTCCGTGTGTCCGCCCTGGGTCCGCCTGAGCTGCCCGCAGTGACCGCTGGTTGCGGCTGATTTGCGGCTGATGGCCTGGGTGGGCTGGGAGAGCGAGGAACGATTCAATGCGAGCCGCTACGCCAGACCAGAGATCCGCATCCGCCGCCGCGCCCGTGGCGCCCGGCTCCCCGGCCAGCGCCGCCGTGCGACTGCCGCAGTGGGTGTTTCCGCTGGTGACAGTGGTATCGCTGCTCCTCGGCGCGACCTCCGTGGTGCGCGGCACACGCGGGGTGGTGACTATCGCTGATAGCGACCTCACGAACTTCTTCTTCCCATCGGCGAACTACATTCTGAACGGCGACCCCTGGCATATGTATGCCGTGCGCGCCCTCGGCGGCTACCCGAACTATAATCCGCCGCTGAGCATGTTCTTGCTGGCGCCGCTGCTGGGCCTCGCTCGCTTCGTCGGCTTCGCGGCCAATTATGGCGAGCAGATTACCTTTGTGACACTGCCCTTCATTCTGCTCGTGCCGCTGCTGGGCTATCTGGCCCTGCGGGTCATGCGGTCGCTCTACCCCGCTGCGCCTGAGACACTGCGCCTGCTGCTCTACATCTTCATCGTGCTCTCACCACTCACCTGGCAGACCTACGCCACCTGGTACCACGTCGAGCAGCCGCTGATGCTGTGCTTCCTGCTGGGGGCCGTGCTCGCGTTGCAGGCGCGACATGAGGGGCTGGCCGGAGCGCTGGCGGGGCTGGCCTTCCTCACGCGCACGACCGCGCTGATACCGCTGATCGCGCTGGGGGTGTTGCTGCTGCTCACGCGCGAGTGGCGTCCGCTGCTGAAGTTTGGCGGAGTGAGCGCGTTGGTCGCGGCGCTGGGGTTCGCGCCATTCGTCGCCTTCGACGCCGCCGATGTCAAATACACCTTCGTCACCTGGCGTGGCGGCGCGCCGATTGGCAGCGACTCCATCTGGACACTCTTCGCCTACACCGGGACGAGCAGCCATCTGCGCTCGCTCATCGATGCGCTGGCCAAGCGGCTGGATATGTATGCGGTGATTCTGGTCGTGGTCGTGGCGGTGTTCTTCGCGGTGCGCCAATTGCGCCTGACCATCGTCACGCGCGATGTGTGGGCGCTGCTGGCCATCGCTACCCTGGCGACACCGATGCTGAGTAAGCAGGTCTGGCCCTACTACTATCTGGAGCCACTGATCTTCATCGTTATCTGGGAGCTTTCGACGCTGCAAGATCGCGTGGCGGGGGTCTGGCGCTGGCCGGTGCTCTCGATTGCGTTCTCGCTGACGGCGGCCACCCTGTCGCAATATGTCGGGCTGCAGAGTGTTGGACGCCTCGACGCGCTGACGGTCGGCGTGACGCAGACGGCGTTGATGGCGCTCTTCGCGCTGGCTGTCTGGGCGCGCATCCAGGCGCGCAAACCGGGGGTCGGCTCCGATGCGGCGCTGGTGGGGATGCAGCCGATGACGCCGCCGGGCGTGGCCGTGGCGGGGCAGGCGCCCGCGCGCGCTGGTCGCGACGCGGGCATGCGCCCGCAGCCGCCGCAGGGCGATCCCAGGCAGATGCGCCAGCCCGGCCCCTAGGAGGTGGTCAGGGTGGCCAGGGCGCGAGTCAGGTTCCTCCCGCGCCGCCGACGGGCGGCGCGCTGGCTGGCCCGCCCGCATGGCCATCCGCTGCGCCCGGGGCAACACCTGGCGCGGCGAATCCTCTGTGGCCCAGTGACACGGGCGCCGCTGCGAATGGTGGGCCATCCGTCGCGCCGAATGCGCCGCTAACGCCTGCCCCACGCGCCCCTCAGACACCGCCGCCGTCGCGTGGGCCTGCCGGGGCGCCGCCGGGGCGTCCGGGTCCGGGCGCCGCGCCACCGCCATCTGGCGGCGCAGACCCCTGGCGTGACTGGCCACAACGTCGCTAGGCGGCAAGGGCGACAAGGGGCAGCGCGATGAGTCGGCGAGTGGCGTGGCGCGGGCGCACAGGCAAGCGTCCGCGCATCCTGAGCGGCGCGATGCGGACGAGTGTGGTCCACGCGCCGAAGCCTGCGTATGGGCGGGTTAGCGCGGCGCGGGTTGGCGCGGCGCGGGCGCAGGGCCATCCGCTCGGCTGGCGGCGCGGCGCACGGACGTTGGCGGCGTGGGCGCTGGTGATCGAGCTGTTCCTGCTGGCGCTCTATGTCGTCGCGCCGCTGGGCGGGGTAACACTGACGATCTCGCCACTGGCGACGGTGTGGCCGTGGCTGCTGGCTCCGGCGCGCCTCGTCTTCGGCAACGCGCTGGTGGGCGCGAGTATCCCGCCAGCGCAGGGCTGGGCGCAGCTCGCGCTGCTGGCGACGCTGCTGGTGGGCGCGAGTTGCGCGGCGGCTGGCGCCACCTGGCTCGCGCGGCTGGTGAATGTCGGCGACGACCGCCGCTGGCTCTGGCTGACGCTGGGCGTGGCCGCCGTGCTGGGACTGACGCTCGCGCTGCTGCCCGCGCTGCCCTCCGATGATGTCTTCTCCTACATTCTCTATAGCCGCATCAGCGCGCTGCATCATGCGAATCCGCTGGTCGCGACCCCCGCGAGCTTCCCCCACGACCCGTTTCTCTCGCTGGTCTACTGGCAGAATACCCGCTCCGTCTATGGGCCGGTGTGGCTGCTGCTCTCCGGCGCGCTCGCACGGCTGGCCGAGGCGCTGGGCGGCGGGCTGGCTATCTACGTCGCGCTCTTCAAGCTGCTGGGGCTGGTGACACATCTGGCCAACGCCGCGCTGATCTGGCTGATTCTGGGGCGGTTGGCGCCGCGCCGTCGGCTTGCGGGGACACTACTCTACGCCTGGAACCCACTCTGCCTCGTCGAGTTCTGCGCCAGCGCGCACAACGACGCGCTGATGATCTTCTTCCTGCTGCTGGGCGTCTATGCGTTGGCGCGGCGGCAGGAGGCGCTCGGCCTGATCGCGATTGCGCTCTCCATCGCGACGAAGGTCGTCCCGATTGCGCTGATCCCCTTCTACCTGGTCTACATCGCGCGGCGCCTGCGCGCTGATGGCGCTGACTGGCGCGCGGTCGCATCGGGGGTGGGCTGGCGTGTCGGGCTGGTGGCGCTGGTCGTCCTGGCGGCGATTGCGCCATTCTGGGCGGGGCCACAGACCTTCGGCGCGCTGCTCTTCTCTCCTCCGGCGCAGCAACTCGACAACTCGCTGCTCGAAGCGATCTCATGGCCGTTGCGCTGGCTGGCGCAGGGCGCGCTGGGCCTGAGCGTCGCTCAGGCGCGCGCTGTCGTCGAGACGGCGCTCAAGCTGCTCGCGTTGCTGCTCTTTGGCCTGCTCTGGCTCTGGGAGATGCGGCGCACGCGCACGCTGGAGGGAACACTCTCGGCCTGGGGCTGGGCGCTGATCTGGTATGCGCTGATCGCGAGTGGCTGGTTCTGGCCGTGGTATGTCACCTGGGTGATCGCTGTAGCGGCGGTCGCGCCGTGGGGACGGTTGCAGGTGACGGCGCAGTTGCTGGCGGGCGGTGTGCTGACCCTCTACGGCTTCCTGCCGTTGCAGGCGGCGGGCGCCTATGGCTACCGCTCACTGATCGCGTTTGGGCCAGCCCTGCTCTATCTGCTCTACCAGCTCTGGCGCGCGCAGGCAGCGGGCGAGGCGCCGTGGTCGCGTCTGGGCGACGAGTTCATCGGCTGGCGACGGAGCAGACGCCGCGCGCGCTATCGGTTGTCATGATGGCGCTATGAGTAATCGATTCAGAGGAAGGCGTGAGGGCATGCCCGAACACAAGTGGCTCCAGGAGCCACTGGCGCGACGCGAGCAGTCAGTGGAGGGCGCGCGGGGCGTCTGCATCCTCGTCCACGGCATCAACGGTTCGCCAGAAGATATGCGTGATCTGGGCGCGGCGCTCACCGCAGAGGGCTATGAGACGCGCAACCTCCTGCTGCCAGGGCATGGCACGAACCTGCGCGATTTCACACGCCACGGCTGGGATGAGTGGAAGCTGGCGGTGGAGCGCGCCGTCGATGAGGCGCTTGGCTCGCAGCGACCCGTGTTTGTCATCGGCCATTCGCTCGGCGCGTCGCTGGCGCTGGCGGTCGCGTCGGAGCGGCCACAGCTCGCAGGCGTGGCGGCGCTCTGCCCACCAGTGCGGCTCTTCGATCCGCTGGCGAAGGCGGTGGCGGCGGCGCGGCATGTGACACCCTATCTGCCCGCCTGGAGCGAAGACATCCGCGACCGCAAAGGCGCGCGGCTGCGCTATCGGCGCGAGGTCTATCGCTGGACCTCGACGGCGGCGCTGCACACGCTGCTGTGCGCGCTGCCCCGGCTGCGGCGCCAGTTGCCCGCCGTCACCATCCCCGCGCTGGTCATCGCGGCGCGCCACGATCATGTCGTCCCCGTGCGCGATGGGCGCGAGGCGTATGCGTTGCTCGGCTCGCAGCGCAAGGAGCTGGTGGTGCTGCGTCACTCGTTCCACGCAGTCACCAAGGATGTCGAGCGGCACGCCGTGGCTGCGCATGTCCTCGCATTTTGCCAGGGCGAGGCGCCGCGCTGGCGCTGCTGACACGGCGCCAGCGCGCTTGACGGTAAATCGTGCGCGCTGGTACCTTCGGTCGAGCGCAGTGTAATCGCCCGAAATCACTCTTGACGCGCCTGAGGCGTTGTGGCATACTCATCTTTGCCGCCGCGAAACCGGCTCGCTACAGAGACGCCACAAGCGCGTGTCGCGGGCCAGCGGATGGGCGATTTTTCCAGGGTTAGCGAGGATGCGCGCATCGCCTGCTTCACTCCCCGTGAGGCGTCAACGCGAGCGCGCCAACGAGACTCGTAGTACTTTGCAGATCGGTGTGACGCAAGCGCGTGACGCCGCGTCTCAACAAAAGCACGACGAACTCCGAAGCCCTCCCCGCGTCGAGCGAGCGAGCGACACACAATGTCACTCACACAACGACTTTCAGTACGCTGGAAAATTGCTTCTTGACGAGATGCGCAGTTCGTGTTACTCTCAAGAAGCGCGCTCGAAACGGGCGGCGATGCAAGTGGTCACAGATTGGCCGCTTGTGGTGTGTAGCACCTTGACAATTGAAGAGTGAGAATCAGCAGCGTAAAAGCACACAGGACAGCGCGTAAGCGCTGAGGTGGGCTCTCCTCAAAGCAAATGCTTTGGGATGAAACCTGACGGACGAATAGGATCAACAACAACAGATAGCGATATCTGAATGGCGAGTTTGATCCTGGCTCAGGACAAACGCTGGCGGCGTGCCTAACACATGCAAGTCGAACGGGGCGTCTTTCTTCGGGAGGGCGTCGAGTGGCGGACGGGTGAGTAACACGTGGATGACGTATCCTCGTGTGGGGGATACCCCGCAGAAATGCGGGTTAATACCGCATACGATCTTCTGGGTGGGGCCAGAGGAAGAAAGCCGTGGGGTGACTCACGGCGCAGGGGGAGCGGTCTGCGTCCGATTAGCTAGTTGGTGGGGTAAGAGCCTACCAAGGCGACGATCGGTAGCTGGTCTGAGAGGATGATCAGCCACACTGGGATTGAGAACGGCCCAGACTCCTACGGGGGGCAGCAGTGAGGGATCTTCGTCAATGGGGGCAACCCTGACCGAGCAACGCCGCGTGCAGGAAGACGGCTTTCGGGTTGTAAACCACTTTTCTTGGGGACGAGACAGGACGGTACCAGAGGAAGAAGTCTCGGCTAACTACGTGCCAGCAGCCGCGGTAATACGTAGGAGGCGAGCGTTGTCCGGAGTTACTGGGCGTAAAGGGTGCGCAGGCGGCCTGGCGCGTCGCGAGTGAAAGCTCCCGGCTTAACTGGGAGGGCGGTCGCGAGACGGCTGGGCTTGAGGCTCGGAGAGGGGCGTGGAATTCCGGGTGGAGCGGTGAAATGCGTAGAGATCCGGAGGAACACCAACGGCGAAGGCAGCGCCCTGGCCGAGACCTGACGCTCAGGCACGAAAGCTCGGGGAGCGAACAGGATTAGATACCCTGGTAGTCCGAGCCGTAAACGATGTCCACTAGGTGTTGGGGGTATCGACCCCTTCGTGCCGCAGCTAACGCGATGAGTGGACCGCCTGGGGAGTACGGCCGCAAGGTTAAAACTCAAAGGAATTGACGGGGGCCCGCACAAGCAGCGGAGCGTGTGGTTTAATTCGATGCAACGCGAAGAACCTTACCAGGGCTTGACATGCGCCTGCCCCCCGTGGAGACACGGGTCCTGGCAACAGGCGAGTGCACAGGTGCTGCATGGCTGTCGTCAGCTCGTGCCGTGAGGTGTTGGGTTAAGTCCCCCAACGAGCGCAACCCCTGGGGTCCGTTACGTGGGTGTCGGGCCCGACTGCCGCGCGCAACGCGGAGGAAGGTGGGGATGACGTCAAGTCAGCACGGCCCTTACGTCCAGGGCGACACACACGCTACAATGGCCGGTACAACGGGTTGCCAAGCCGCGAGGCGGAGCTAATCTCGACAAAGCCGGTCTCAGTTCGGATTGCAGGCTGCAACTCGCCTGCATGAAGCTGGAGTTGCTAGTAACCGTGGGTCAGCACACTGCGGTGAATACGTTCCCGGGTCTTGTACACACCGCCCGTCACACCACGAAAGTCGGCAACACCTGAAGCCGCTGGGCTAACTCTTCGCGAGGGGGGCAGGCGTCGAGGGTGGGGTCGGTGATTGGGGTGAAGTCGTAACAAGGTAGCCGTACCGGAAGGTGCGGCTGGATCACCTCCTTTCTAGGGATACCCGCAGTCCACGCGACGCCGCGCAGGCGACGCCGCGCACTGCCATCCCAGGTCGATCTGTCAGCAAGCGTTTCGGCGCAAGCCGAGCGATGGCTGACGGTCAATCCTTGTCTGTCAGGGCCACTTGCACGAGAGTGTTGTCTCTCGTGTTCCTCGACTGCTGCTGCTGTTTCTCACTCTCCAGCTGTTCAATGGCTGGACACCTGCACTTTCACAACGATATATCGTGTTTACTTCAATTTTGCCGAAGCGCAATCTGCGATAACCGAGTTAAGAGATCGCAAGAGCAGCGCGTGAAGCACTGCATCTAGAAGTACGTTACGTGTGACGCTGGCGATGACCTGACCCTTTGCGAGCATGCGATACCCATCGTGTGTTCGGCAGAAGGAGATGAGGAGCCAAGCGAAGAGGGCGGGGTGGATGCCTAGGGGCCAGAAGCCGAAGAAGGGCGCGGAGAGCGGCGAAACGTGCATGGGGAGCTGCAAGCGAGCGAAGAGCCATCCGAACCCGAATGGGGCAACCTCTCGGCAGTCATGAGCCGGAGGCCCAGCGCTGAACAAATAGGCACTGCGGAGGGAACCGGGGGAACTGAAACATCTCAGTACCCCGAGGAGAAGAAATCAACCGAGATTCCCGGAGTAGTGGCGAGCGAAACGGGATGAGCCCAAACCGACGTGGCCTTCGGGTCTGGCGGGGTTGTAGGCGTCTAGCGTCCGCTGTGGCGACACAGCGGCGCTTTTGACGAGACAGGCGACTTGGTAAGGGAAGCTGGTGGGAACCAGCGCCAGCAGAGGGTGAGAATCCCGTACCTGACGGAGTCGCCTGGGAGCGAGCTAGACAGCCTGAGTACCACGGGACACGTGAAATCCTGTGGGAAGCAGGGGGGACCACCCTCCAAGGCTAAGTACCTCTGGCGACCGATAGTGAACGAGTACCGTGAGGGAAAGGTGAAAAGCACCCCGAGAGGGGGATGAAAGAGACCCTGAAACCCACGCCTACAAGCAGTCGGAGGCGTGCCTACTGTCGGCCTTGCGCCGGTCGTGGGAGCTGATGGCGTGCCTTTTGTAGAATGATCCGGCGAGTTGATGGCGCAGCGACCTGGGCGGGCTACGGTCCGCGCCTGGGGCAGGTTAAGCAGCGGTAAAGCCGTGGAGCCGGAGGGAAAGCGAGTCTGAACAGGGCGCAAGCGCTGTGGAGTTGCCGTCATCAGACCCGAAACCACGTGAGCTATCCATGGGCAGAGTGAAGCGTGGGTAAGACCGCGTCGAGGCTCGAACCCACCAGTGTTGCAAAACTGGGGGATGACCTGTGGATAGGGGTGAAATGCCAATCGAACGTGGAGATAGCTGGTTCTCCCCGAAATGTATGGAGGTACAGCCGTGCGCGGCGTGTCCGAGAGGGCACAGGCCCTATTGGAGGTAGAGCACTGGATGGGCTAGGGGCCAAGTGCTGGTTACCAACCCCAACCAAACTGCGAATGCCCAGATGAGGCGCGATGAGTGAGACGGCGGGGGCTAAGCTTCGTCGTCGAAAGGGAAACAACCCAGACCACCGGCTAAGGTCCCCAAGTAGTGCTGAGTGGGAAAGGTAGTGGGGGTGCACAGACAGCCAGGAGGTTGGCTTAGAAGCAGCCATCATTGAAAGAGTGCGTAATAGCTCACTGGTCGAGTGTCCTGCGCCGACAACGTAACACGGGGCTCAAGCACTGTACCGAAGCCGCGGATCCGTCTGTTCGTGTGGAGCGCCAGGCGATGGTAGGGGAGCGTTCGTGAGTAGCGGAGAAGCCAGAGCGGGAAGACTGGTGGAGCGAACAGAAGTGCGAATGCCGGAATGAGTAGCGACAATGGTTGTGAGAACCAACCACACCGAAAGCCTGAGGGTTCCTGGGCAACGGCAATCGTCCCAGGGTCAGTCGGGACCTAAGCCGAGGCTGGTAGCAGCGTAGGCGATGGAGAGCAGGTAGACAGTCCTGCGCCCGTGGCGTCTAAGAGCGAAGGGGGGACGCGGTAGGGAAGGTGAGCCGGCCGAATGGACAGGGTCGGTCGCCGTGCCGGAGGTGGGTCGCCAGGGAAATCCGGTCGGCCAGCAACACCAAAAGCGCGCGCGAGTCGCCGCTGAGGGGACGGAAGTGACTGGTCGCCCAGGCCGCCAAGAAAAGCCTCTAGCGCGATAAGAGTGACATGGCGGCCCGTACCGCAAACCGACACAGGTAGGCAGGGGTAAACACCCCAAGGTGGACGAGCGATCCTCCGTTAAGGAACTCGGCAAATTAACCCCGTAACTTCGGGAGAAGGGGTGCCCCGGTAGCGTAGGGAGGCAAGTCCTTCCGAGCGTGAGGGGGCCGCAGGAAGCAGGCTCAAGCGACTGTTTACCAAAAACACAGGTCTCTGCGACGGCGAAAGCGGACGTATAGGGGCTGACTCCTGCCCAGTGCCGGAAGGTTAAAGGGAGGGGTGTGCGTAGCTCCGAACTGAAGCCCCGGTGAACGGCGGCCGTAACTATAACGGTCCTAAGGTAGCGAAATTCCTTGTCGGGTAAGTTCCGACCCGCACGAAAGGAATAACGACTTGAGCACTGTCTCGACAGAGGGCTCGGCGAAATTGAAGTACCCGTGAAGATGCGGGTTACCCACGACAGGACAAAAAGACCCCGTGGAGCTTTACTACACCCTGGTCTGGGCGCGAGGCCGCGTCTGCGTAGGATAGGTGGGAGCCGGTGAGCCATCGCTTGTGGGCGGTGGGGAGGCAGCGGTGAAATACCACTCTTGCGTGGACTTGTGTCTAATCGTCGCACCGTAGATCCGGCAACGAGACAGGGCCAGGCGGGTAGTTTGACTGGGGCGGTCGCCTCCCAAAGAGTAACGGAGGCGCCCAAAGGTTCCCTCAGGGTGAATGGACACCACCCGGACAGAGTGCAAGGGCATAAGGGAGCTTGACTGCGAGGCGGACAGGCCGAGCAGGGACGAAAGTCGGGCTTAGTGACCCAACGGTCCCGAGTGGAAGGGCCGTTGATCAACGGATAAAAGCTACCCCGGGGATAACAGGCTTATCTTGCCCAAGAGTTCACATCGACGGCAAGGTTTGGCACCTCGATGTCGGCTCGTCGCATCCTGGGGCTGGAGTAGGTCCCAAGGGTTGGGCTGTTCGCCCATTAAAGCGGCACGCGAGCTGGGTTCAGAACGTCGCGAGACAGTTCGGTCTCTATCCGTCGCGGGCGTAGGAAGGTTGAGGGGAGTCGCTCCCAGTACGAGAGGACCGGATGGCTGGACCGCTGGTGTGCCAGTTGGCCTGCCCAGGGCAGCGCCGGATAGCTACGTCCAGAAAGGAGAAGCGCTGAAAGCATCTAAGCGCGAAGCCGACCCCAAGATGAGCGCTCCGGCGTGGCTTCGGCCATGCAAAGACCCCGCGTAGATGACGCGGTTGATAGGGCGGAGGTGGACACCCGGTAACGGGCGGCCGACGTCACGGTCGGCGCATACCAAGCGCACCGTCCCTAATGGTCGTCCGGCTTGGCTTCTTCCCTCCATCTTCTGTTGGTTCAGTCATTGTCGGCTCACATGACATAGTTCATGCGATCTTGGTGATCGCAGGTGTGCGCCCCGGCAAAATTGAGGCAAACACGATATCGCTTGTGAACGCGACGGTTCAGGCTAGCAGCCACCGTGGCGAACGCTATGAACGGCGGAATGGGTCTGTGCGTCCTGGACGCGCTCCCCATCCGCCGTTTTGCGTTTTGCGCCGTGGCGCGCTACGCTCTCTGGCGCTGGTGATGTGATGACCTACTGGAGGTCTACCTGGATGAATGATGAGATTATCGTGACCGACGACCTTGACCTCCTGCTCGACGCGCTGCCTCCGCGCATTCGGCTGGCGGTGCGGCGTCAGGGCATCGAGAATCTGCTGGAGATCGTGCTCGACCTGGGCCGCTTACCTGAAGCGCGCTACTCTGATGAGGCGGAGAACCTCGACCAGGAGCCAGTCACCGCCGAAGGATCTGGCGTATGTGGTGGGACGGATCGGCGCCTTTGGCGATGACAACCGGGCAGGGATCGAGCGCACGCTGCACCGCATCAGCGCCATCCGCAATCGTCGCGGCGAGGTCGTCGGCCTCACCTGCCGCGTTGGTCGCGCCGTTCGTGGGACAGTCGCGCTGATCCGCGATGTGGTGGAGCAGGGACAGTCGATCCTGATCCTGGGGCGTCCCGGCGTGGGCAAGACGACGCTGCTGCGCGAGGCGGCGCGCGTGCTCGCCGATGAACTGGGCAAGCGGGTGGTGGTGGTGGACACCTCCAACGAGATCGCCGGGGACGGCGACATCCCGCATCCGGGCATCGGGCGGGCGCGGCGCATGCAGGTGGCGCACCCAGCCGAGCAGCATGCGGTGATGATCGAGGCGGTGGAGAACCACATGCCCGAGGTGATCGTGATCGACGAGATCGGCACGGAGCTGGAGGCGCAGGCGGCGCGGACGATTGCCGAGCGCGGGGTGCAGTTGGTGGGGACGGCGCATGGACGGACGCTGGACAACCTGCTGCTGAACCCGACGCTGGCGGACCTGGTGGGAGGCATTCAGGCGGTGACGCTGGGGGATGAGGAGGCGCGGCGGCGTGGCACGCAGAAGACGGTGCTGGAGCGCAAAGCGCCCCCCACCTTCGATGTGCTCGTCGAGCAGGAGGAACGCCACCTCGTCGGCATCCATCTCGACCTGGCGAGCGCGGTGGATGCGCTGCTGCGCGGTGATGCGCCGATGCGCCAGATGCGCGAACGCCTGCCCGATGGCGCCATCCGCCAGTGGAAGGAGCATGCGACGCGGATGGGTCGCTCCGACGGCGTGGGCCTGCCCTCGCGTGAGGCGCCGACGACGCGGCTGGAGAGCGGCGATGGTCGCCGTGGGTCGCATAGCGCGGCGCTGGGTGGCGCGCGCGCCGGTGAGCAGTGGTGGGAGCGCCGATCACCGGCGCCCGGTGGTGGTCGCAACGCCGATGACGCCGCGCCGCACTGGCTCGACCCGGAGCTGGCGCGCGGCGCGGCGCTGGCGATTGAGCGTGACGCGCCACACGATGCAGCGGCGGAGTCCGATGGCGTCCGCAAGCGACGCATCTATCCCTTTGGGGTGAGCCGGGCGCGCCTCGATCAGGTGATTCGCGAGCTGGGGCTGCCAGCGGTCGTCAGCCGCGATGAGCGCGACGCCGACGCTCTGTTGGCGCTGAAGAGCATGTATCGCAAACAGCCTGACCGTGTAGATGCGGCGCAGGCCAGCGGCATCCCTATCTTTGTGTTGCGCAGCGGAGGCATGGAGCGACTGCGCGAGACGCTGAGCGAGATGTTTCATATCGAGCGGCGCGTGGGGCAGCCGCTGAGCGCCGATGCGCTCGCGGCGGATGACCTCGACGAAGAGGATGAGCCAGACGACGACCAGGAATAGTGCGCGATGAGACGACATCATCTGACAGTTGCGCTGACGGCGCTAGGACTGATCGCCTGCCTGATGACGGGATGCGCGAACCTGCGCGGCACAGGAATCTCGGCCACGATTCCAAAGACGGCGCTGACGACGCGCGCGTCCGGCTATACTGCGAGCCTGCAATCGGGTGGCCGCACGCGCACCTACTCGGTGCATCTGCCACCGGCTGCCAGCATGGGCCGCCCACTGCCGCTGCTGCTGGCGCTGCATGGGCGGCAGGCGACGGGCGCCGGGCAGGCGAAACTCACCAATTTCAACGCTTTAGCCGATGCCGATGGCTTCATCGTGGTCTACCCCGATGGCTACGCGCACAGTTGGGCCGATGGGCGCGGAATCTCGCCCGCCGACAAAGCTGGAGTGGATGATGTGACGTTTCTGGGCGCCGTGCTCAATCAGGTGATGGCGCGCGAGAAGGTGGACCCGACGCGCGTGTATGTCACGGGGATGTCGAATGGCGGCTTCATGACCGAGCGGCTGGGGTGCGACCTGGCGCAGCGCTTTGCCGCCATCGCCGTGGTCGCGGCGAACTTCGACTGGCGGCTGGCGGCGCGTTGTGCGCCTGCGCGCCCGCTACCTGTGCTGCTGATTCACGGCAGCGATGATCCAATCGTGCCAGCGGCGGGTGGTCTGCTCCATGGCGAACCAATCCTCTCGACGGCGGATACCGTGCGCCGCTGGGCCAGCCTGGATGGCTGCGGGAAGACGCCCACTGTGGCGCCATTGCCCATCGTGGTCCATGATGGAACCTCTATCCAACGCTCGACCTATACCGGCTGCCGTGACGGCGTTCAGGTGGTCTACTATGATGTCATTGGCGGCGGCCACACATGGCCAGGCTCCTTGTCGTATCTGTCAACGGCGGCGATAGGCAGGGCGAGCCGCAACCTCAACGCCAGTCAGGTGATCTGGCGATTCTTCCAGGGCTACCACCTCTGAGCGCGGCCCAGAGATGGCGCAGCGCGACTACTTCAGCGCCTGCGCGACGGCTCCGCAGACGTGGTTTACGATGGCCACACCGGACGAGTAGGAACCTTGCTCGCCGGTATAGACGGTGATGATATAGGTCAGGCTCCCGACCGTCACGATGCCCGATGTATTCACTGCCCAGGCGCCATCTGGGCCAGGCACCCAGCCATCCTTCATCGCCACGGTCGCGTTGGCGGGCGCGGTATCGCCAACGCCAAAGCGCTGGTCGCTCTCGATGCTCTCCATCAGATGGAATGCCAGCGCGCGGTCAGCGCTATTGAGCACCTGGCCGCTGTGCAGCAGCGTGAGCACATGCGCCATATCAGCGGGCGACCACTGCGCCCAGCCCCAGCCGTCGGCATTGGGACTGTAGTCGTTGATGCCCCAGGACTGCATGTAGCTGGTCTCGCCTGCGCCATAGCCAATCGTATCGTAGATGACCTGCGCGGCGTTGTTGTCTGAGTGTTCGATCATCGCGGTCAGCTCTGAAAGCTCATAGCTATTTGGGCCACGCCCCTGCGACTCGATCATGGTGAGATACGAGACCATCAGCGGCACTTTGGCTGAGCTTGCCATGATAAAGGTATTCGCTGGCTGATAGGTATACATGGTATTGTGGGTGATGTCGTAGACGACGGCGCCCACATTGTCGCCCTGGCTGCTCAGATAGCTGGCGAGGCTGGGCGAGAGTGTATCGAAGCTCGCGGTGGTCGGCCCGCTGGGCTGTGTGGCGCTCAGGGAGGTCGCGGCGATCCACGCCGAGCCAGAACGGCTGGGGCTGCTCCATTTCGCGGCATACCAGAGCGCGCCCTGACTCCACTGCGCGGCGCCCGTCAGCGTGACAGCGGCGTTGGTGTTCAGCCCCACGGCGAGATCGCTGGCGCCCGGCGCGCTGCGCAGCGCGCCATCCTGGGTGGTCCAGAGGCGCACGCCTGCGCCGGGGTGCGCGCTGGGCGCGCCGATGGTGTGCAGGTAGTCAAGGCCGACGGGTTCCAGCGTGGTCGCCATCTGCGGATCATCGAGATTCGTCACGATGACCGTCTGCCAGAACGCCTGCACGAGCAGATGCTGCGGCTGGCCGTCGCTGTTGGGCGCGGTGATGGTCAGCGGCTCGGTCAGCGGCTCGCCGATGTCGCGCAGCCAGCCATGCGGCGCCACCTGCGTCTGGTTGATGAACGCCCAGATCGGCGCGGCGATGCTGTGGCCAACCAGCTTGCCCGCGCGCGTCCCCTCGACGACAAATGCGCCCTGGCCAGTCACGATGGTCTGTGGCAGCGGCGCATTCGCCTTGATCGCGTGGGCGCTGGCGGGCTTGGGCGTCAACTGCGCCGCCTGCGTGGCTGTGCGCAACGTCGCGTAGGTCGCCGAGCTACCAGCGCCGCCGATTGGCGCGGCGCTGCCGTCGCTGAGCAGCGCATGGCTGAGCGGCAGCCACTCAACGCCGCTCGCCGCATCGAGGACGCCATCGCGGATCAACTCTGGCGCCAGGCTGCCTGCGCCAGGCGCAGCGTTCGTGAGATTCGCCGTTGCGCCGCTGCTCGCATGCAGCAGCGCGCCATTGGCGAAGAATTGCACGAGGCCGAGGTTGCTGGTGAAGGCGGGCGTCACCGCCGCGCCAAGCACAGGCTGCCCGCCACGCGCCGCATAGCCCGCCGCAAACTGCGCATCCACCGGGTAGGTCTGTGCGCCGAAGTCGCGGTCGTCGGGGGCGAGTGGGGTAAGCGTGGTCGCATTGGCCCACGCGCTGGCGCCGCGCGGGATGTGGTCTGGCGGCCCGCCGAACGGCGTGGGGATGCCCAGCGCGGGCCAAATGGCGCTGGCGAGCAGCGCGGGCAAGAGCAGCAGCAGCGCGGCCCCAGCCAGCCCTCCCCACGCCAGCGGCGGCAGCCGTCGTGGGCGCTGGAATGGTGTCAGCCGCAGCGGCAGGATGCGCTCGTCGAGCGCGACAGCCGTTGCCGGCTGGGGTCGGCGCTGGGGACGGCATTGGCAGAAGGGGAGCCGACGGCGCCGCTGTGGCGCCGTGAGCCTCAGGCGCTTCGCCTGGCGTCCGCGCGACTTCAGCTTCTCGCGGCACAGCCGCCGTGGCTTCTGGCAGCGTGTCGTCTGGCGATTCAGTGACTGGCGGCTCAGCGACTGGCAGCGTGTCGTCTGGCGGCGCAGCGACTACGGCGTCTGCGGCAGGGTCGCTGGCTGGCGGCGGTTCGACAACGATCTCGTCGATCGCGTCTGGCGCGAGTGGCGCGAGTGGCGCGAGTGGCGCGAGTGGCGTGGCTGCGCTTTCAGCCTCCGCTGGCGGTGGCTCGGCGGCGAACTGCGCTGGCTCATCAGCGGGGGCAGCGGGCGTCTCGGCGAGCGCCTCGATAGGCGTGTCTGCGGTGGGGGGTAACTCGCTGTCTGGTAGGCGCTGTCGCTCATCGTCGCTCATCGCCACGGGGTTCGCCTCCTTTTCGCTGTGCTCTCGTGCGCTCACCGTGGGCAATCGCGATTCAGGCGCCATATCTCAGCGGTAGCATGTCGTTCGGCGCTTGATGTCATGCGTAGCGCGTCCAAATCGGCCAGTTGTTAGTTATAACGTATGAGGGACAATGAGAAACACAGGTCGGTCATGAGAGATTGTTGAGACTCTCGCAGGCGATCACGCGGCCAGTCTCGGCGCTCCTCGCACGCTGGGCGTCGCAGCAGACGCCTGGAGAGGGGAGCGACATGATCGCGAACTGGCTTGCGAGCGGCGCCGCTGTGCAGTGGCTCCTGACGGTGGGTGGCATCATCCTGGTGGATATCGCGCTCAGCGCGGACAACGCCGTCGTCATCGGCGCGGCAGCCAGCCGCTTGCCACGGCGTCAGCGCACGATCGCGCTGCTCTGGGGGGGGCTGGGCGCGGCGGTGTTGCGCATTCTGCTCACGGGCATCGCGACCGAGTTACTGCTGATTCCTTTGCTGCAGACGCTCGGCGCGGCGGTGATTCTCTTCATCGCGCTGCGTATGCTGGCGCCTGAAAACGCAGACGACGCCAGCGCGCGCAACGCCTCTGACAAGCTGTTCCCTGCGATCCTCTCGATCCTGATCGCGGATGTCACGATGTCCGTAGATAATGTGCTGGCGGTTGGCGCGCTGGCGCATGGCAATCTGCCGCTGCTGGTGTTTGGCCTGCTCGTCAGCATCGGGCTGCTGTTGCTGGCCAGCGCGCTGATCGCGCACATCATCGATCGCTTCTGGTGGCTGATGGACCTCGCGGCGCTGGTCCTTGGCTATCTGGCGGCGCAACTGGTGTTGCAGGACCCTATCGTCTCGCGCTTCTTCGCGCTCACCGGCTGGCGCGCGACCGAGGTGACGATCGGCGTGCCGCTGATTGTCGGCCTGGTGGCGCTGACGCTGCGGATCACGCAGGCCCTCACGCGGCGCCGCCAGCCGACCCCAACCCACCCGATCGATCGCAGTCACGGCGGTACGTAGGCGCTGCTCAGCTACGCTGGGCGTCTTCAATGGCCTGGGCGGCGATGGCGACGCGCCTGCGCTCATCGCGCAGCACATGCGCCAGCCGCTGAATCGCCTCCTCGCCCTGAGCCGTCACCCGCACCTGGACGATGCGGCGATCTTCGCCGGGGCCATTTGGCTCGCGCCTGACCAACCCGCGTTCCTCCGCGCGATTGACCAACCCGATGACGGCGTTGTGCCGCACCTGCAACCGCTCCGCTAGCTCGGTGATATTCGCCGTCTCACGGTCGGGGAATCCTCTGATCGCGAGCAGCAGGAAGTATTGCTGTGGCGCCAGGCCGATGCGGCGGGCCTCGATCTCCGTCTTGCGCGAAAACTGCCGGAGCGCGTAGCGCAGCGACGCGACGCCTTCGATCTCCGTCTTGCTCAGGGGCTGGTATGTCGTCTTGCCTGCCTCACCACCCGCGCGCCGCACTGTGCGCGTGGACGCCCCCTCGTCACCTGATAACATGGTCACAACCCCCTACCCTCTATCGCATGAGCGCAGCACTTGTGGCGCGTGATTGTATCACTATACGATACGGCGGCGCGGCGGCGCTCAGTCCATCTACGTGCGCGAACACGCCCGGTTGGGGCAAGTTCGCCGCAGTGGCTGGGCTGGAGTGGCCTGGGTAGCGAGCGGGCGTCGCGCTAGTGGGCGGATGTCGGCTGCTCAGCGTGCTGCGCCTCGATCTCGCCTTCTGTGGGCGCATGCAGCGCCATCCGCGAAAACCAGAAAGCAAAGATAAACAAGACAATCCAGAAAAGAACGATCAGAATGATCGGCAGAATCTCGGAAAAGCTCATGGCGTACAGGACTCCTCGTTCGGGCGCGTCAGCGCGTGATGTATCATGATGCCGGGCGCTCCGCCTGAGTCATCGCAGACGAGCGCCTGGCGGAACAGCCTCTCTGGCTCTCTCCATATTCTATCAGGTATTGAACGCGGCTTTCTCCGCAAAAGTACCATAACGCGCCATCTGGCGTGCTAGCTGGCGCGCAGCCACAGACCGCCAACGCGGCGCGCTCGCTGGACATCACGCGCGCAAGTACACATAATGGCAGTGAGATCGAGCGCGCGACGCCATCTGTCGGGGGAGATTATGACGCTGCAACTCTTGCTGGTCGAAGACCACAAATCCGTCCGCCAGGCGCTGCGCGAGGGGCTGGAGGCGACCGGCGAGGCGCGAGTGATCGCCGAGGCCGCCACAGCGCGTGAGGCCATCGCTGCGGCAGAGGCGCACGGCGAGCTAGACGTGGCGTTGATGGACGTGGAGCTGCGCGATACGGAGCTAGGCCCGCGCGCGATGACTGGCGTGGGCGCCTCGGTGGCGATTCGGCGCGAGCGGCCACGGTTCCCGGTCGTCTTCTACTCGATCCAGGATGACGACTCCTACTTTCGCGAGTTTCGCGCGGCGGGCATTCTCAGCCACTACGCCTACGTGCGCAAGAGCAACTATCTGCTCCCCTCCATGCTCATTCCGCTGCTGCGTGACGCTGTCGCTGGCCGCAGCTTCATTGACCCGGAGATCGAAGATCGCGTTGATGAGGTGCGCCGCCGCGACGCCGTCTCGCCGCGTGGCCTGCTGGAGCCGAACGAGCTGCGCGTCGCCGAGTTTCTGGCGCAGGGGCTGACCAACGAGCAGATCGCCACACGGCTGGGGCTGCGCGATGCGCGCGCCGTCAGCCGCACCAATGGGCGCATCTACGACGCCTGGCGCCTGAGCGAGACGACCACCGATGAGAAGGTCGCCCGCGCCCGCGCGGCGCTCATCTATCTCTATGATCGCCCGATCATGTGGGACGAGCAGGGGCGCGCCCTCGCGCCAGACCGCAAAGGCGGTTGGGTTCCGCTCTTCGATGATCCCAACGACGCTGGCGGCGCGGCGGCCCCAGGCGGCGCAGGCGGTGAGCGCGTATGAACGACCACCTGTTGCAACCAGCGCTGGCGCTGGTGACCATCGCGCTCTCCGTCTTCAGCCTCATCACCTACCTCTGGCTGGGTGTGACGACGTTGCTGATGAGCGAACGGCGCAGCCTCGTCACCTGGGTGGGCGGGCTGGGACTGCTCTTTGGCGCGCTGTTCTTCCTCTGCCACGGCGCGCTGGTCGCCGCTGGCGCCGCACAGACGGGGCCTGCCGCCGCCGACCTGTGGTGGCGCCTCTCGTGGGCGCCCGCGTTCGTGGCGCCGCTGCTCTGGGCGGCGATTGGCCTGCGCTACACCGCGCTGGCTGGCTCGTGGGGCAGGCTGCGCACACCTGCGCTGGTGGCGGTGGCCGGGCTGGGCGCATTCACCGCGCTGCTCACGCTGCTGAGCTGGCCTTCGATTGCGCACTACAGCGACTTCCTTGCGCTGCTCGATAACTCGCTGCGGCTGCGTGCTGGCGATGCGCTGCATGTCTCGCTCTGGGTGCCCGCGCTCGGCGTCTCGTTCGTCATCTATGTCGGCGCCTGCGCCTCACTGCCGTGGGCGGCGCTGGCCGTGCGCCGCTTTGGGCCATCCATCGAGGCGCGGCTGGTGGCGGGCGGCTTCACGCTACCCACCAGCATGCAGCGGCCAGCGTCCGATGCGCGCGAGTCGCAGCCATCCCAGGCGAGCTCCGCTGAGGCGGCGCTGCTCTGGACGCCCAGCGACGCCTGGGACCGCGCGCGTCCGGCGCTGCTGGCGGCATCGCTCTGCATGATGGTGGCGGGCGGGGTGGTCGCGGTGGTCGGGCTGCTGACGGCGCTCTTCGAGCATCGCGCCGCCGCAGGCGCCATCTCGCAGACGCTGCCAGGGGTGACGGCGCCACCGCAGCCGGGGCATGCGGCGCTGGCGCTGGTGCTGGCGGATCTCTGTGTGCAGGTGGCGCTGGCGGCCTTTGGGCTGCTGGTGGGCTGGGCCGTCGTGCGCCAGGGCGTGCTGGTGGAGCGGCGTCTGCCGCAGCGTGGCTACATGAGCCACTGGCGCGGCATGGCGGCGCTGGCGGGCGCGCTGGCGGCGGTGGTCGCGTGGATGGGCGCTGTCGAGCCAGATGCGCTGCCCGATCTCCTGCTGCTGGCGGCGCTCGTCGCGGTAGCCATCGCCCTGCTGACGTGGCAATCCTATGTGGCGCACGACCGACTGCTGGCGCAGTTGCGTCCCTTCATGGCGAGCCTCTCGCTGGGCAATGCTGGTTGGCTGGCGACCAATCCAGATGAGGTCGAGCGCGGGGTAGATACGCTCTTCACCAGTCTCTGCCGCGATGTGCTGGGCGCGTCGCATGGGCGGCTCGACATCTCCGCCGGGCGTCTGCGCCACAGCTTCACCTATACCGCGCCCGACGCCGAGCGCACCCACAGCGCCGCGCTGGAGGCGCGCGACTGGACACTGCCGGTGAGCGATGGCCGGGGGACGGTGGCGTTGCTGCGGCTCGGCCCACGTCTCGATGGCGTCAGCTACACGTCGTCGGATCTGGAGATCGCGCGCGCCTGCGGTCTGCGCATCCTCGACGCGGTGGGTGAGTTCGCCACAGCGCAGGCGGTGGCTTCGCTGGCGCGACGGCGGGGGCTGGAGGCCGAGCTGACGGCGGCGTTGCCCCGGCGTGTGCTGCATGACGATGTGCTGCCGCGCCTGCATCTGGCGATGCTGCGGCTGGAGGCGCAGCGCGCCCGGCTACGGGCGCGCCCCGCGCAGGCCGTGGCTGCGGGCCACTCGGCCACGGCGCCCGATGCCCCAGCGCAAGCGGATGATGCGAGCGCAGACGATGAGATCGGCGCGGTGGTGGCTGAGCTAGGACGCGCGCACCGCGACCTGGCGGCGCTGATGCGCGCTGCGCCGATGGCGAGCGCCCGTCGCCTGGAGCACGGCTTCACCGGCGCCTTGCATGGCGCGCTCGATGGCGAGTTCTATGGCGCCTTCGACGCGATGGAGTGGGATACCCCCGACGATGCGGTGGCTGCGGCGGATGCGCTCTCGCCAGTGGTGGCCGATCTGTTGCTGAGCGCCACGCTCGAAGCCGTGCGCAACGCGGGCCGCCACGCGCGCGGCGATGATCTGCACCGACGGCTGCGACTGCGCATCCAGTTGCTGGCGGACGCGCAAACGGTGACGGCGCAGGTCAGCGACGATGGCGTGGGGCTGGCCTCACCGTCCGCTGCGGCGCCTTCCCTGCCACTACCCTCGCCGGGCGATCTGGGCGGCGGCGCTACCTCCTCCGGGCGCATCGCGTCGCCGTCCGCAGGTGTTGTGGCGTCGGCGGGCGCGCGTAGCGGTCTGCTGACGCATAGCGCGCTGATGGCGCTCGCGGGCGGCTCGCTCAGCGTGCGCGGCGGCGACGATGGCGGCGCGGTGGTCACGATTCGCGCGCCCCGCGCCAGTGACCTCGGCGAGGCGGCGCCATAGCGGCTGATGCGCGGCAGCCGCACTACAGCGTCGCTGCGCCGCCATGCGCGACGACTCTGGCGCGCAGCGAGTCGAGCAGCGGCGCAAGCAACTCCCGCCCACGCAGCGTGCCGCGCCAGCCCTGGGGGATGTTGTGCGCGCCATAGAGCAGGCCCGCGACGCCACCCGCGACACAGGCGGTCGTGTCGGTGTCATTCCCCAGACTGATTGCGGCGCGTACTGCGCTGGCATAGTCGCCGGTTGATTCCACCGCCCAGCGCGCTGATCGCAGCGTCGCCACGACATAGCCGCTGCCATCGCCCGGAGCGTCATCGTCTGGTCGAATATGCAGATCGAGTTCGGCGCGCTCAGCGGTCGCATCGGGCCAGCGGTCTCGCAGCGCCGCCACCGCGTTTGCCCATGGCTGCGCCTGTCGCTGCAAGACGCGCCGCGCCCAGAGGCAGTAGAGCGCGCAGCAGACCTGCGCCCGCAGATGGCCGTGCGTCAGGCGCGACTGCGCCATCGCGTCGGCGATGAGGCTATCATCGCTGTCGAGGCTCCAGAGCGTGAGCGGCAGCGCGCGCATCAGCGAGCCGTTGCCCAGCGCGCGCTCGTCCGCCGACCCCGCCTGGAGTGGCGGCGCGCCACGTTTGATCGCGCGAATCGCCCGCTCCGTCTGGATGCCGACATCGAAGACATTGCCGTCCACCGCGAGATAGCCCTGCTCATACCAGTTCATGAAGCGGCGCCCCAGGTCGTCGGCGTCGAAGCGCGCGCAGTCGAGCAGCGAGGCCAGCAGGCAGAGCGCCAGCGCCCCATCATCTGACCACGTACCCGGCGGAACCTGATGCGCGCGCCGAAAGCCCGCTGGCGGCGTATAGTCGATCTGCGCCAGTGACGGAATCTGGCTGGCCGTGTGAAATTCGTAGGGGACACCGAGCGCGTCGCCGATGAGCAGTCCCAGCAGGCCGCCTTCGACGCGCTCAACAGCGTTCTGCGGATAGGTTTCCACTGATGCCTTTCCTTCGCTCCGCCGGATGGACTGACGCGCGCGTCACAGCGCGATCCAGTAGCGCGAGACGCGGGCGCCACGCAGCGGCGAATAGCCCTCACTGGTCAGCACGCCGCCACTGCGCATGATGACACGCGCCGAGCGGATATTCGCGCTGTCGCAGGTTAGCAGCACATGCGAGAGGCCAAGTTCGCGCGCACGCTCCAGCGTGCGCGCCAGAATCAGCGCGCCATAGCCCTTGCCGCGCTCACTCGGACGGATGGCGTAGCCGATATGACCGCCGATATCTTCCAGGGTTGGCGTGAGCATGTGGCGCAGCTTGGCCACGCCCAGCAGCGTTGTCTGCGCGGGCGTGACGCGAGCCAGCAACAGCACTGTCTGCGGCACGCGCGCCGGATCGCGCACGATGCCGCGCGCCTCCTCAGCGCACTGCTCGACGTAGGCGGGCCAGTCGGTCGCGGCGGCGCCCAGGAAGGCCTCGCCGTGCGCGTTGAATTCCGCCTCGCACGCGCGATACGCTGGCGCCAGGTCCAGCGCTGGCGCGATGAGTTGTATTGTTGTCTCTGCCGCCATCCGTACTTCCCTCATCACGCGCCTGCGCTCCCCACATGGCAGTCTGTTGTCAGCTACGTCGTCGCCCGTCGCGCCGCCAGGCTAGTGTCCGGCGCGGCGCGATTCTTGTCAAGCCTGCTCTCTGGCGGGGCGCTAGCGGGCTGGCGGTTGAAACCGCGCCTCAAGGCGGCCTGCGGGCCGCCACAAGACCCGCCTGCGCAGGTCCACACCCAGTCCGCGCAGGCGGACTTCGCGGCCCGCAGGCCATCCAGGCGCGGTTTCAACCGCCAGCGTCCTGCGTCTCGAAACACTTCTCCATTGTTGCTCCGTCTGATAGTACAGATGGTGGTGAGTCGGCGATGAACCGGTGGATGACTGCGAAGGGAGTAACCTTTGCGCTGGGGTGGTCAGGCTGGGCGTCTCGTCGGTTGGCGAGATGACGATGCGGCCAACAACGCGCCTGGCTCAGATGACGAGTCAGGCGCAGATGGCCGTGACCTGCTCACCGACCAACGCGCTGTGAATGACACGCGCGCGATGAGCGACGCGCAGCACGCCGACAGTCTCGGCGAGTTTTGCGCGCTGCTCGACGCGCACGCCGCGACACTGACCCGCATCGCCGCCGCGCTGGTTGGCATGAGTGACGCCGAAGACGCCACCCAGGAAGCGGTCGTGCGGGCGTGGCGCGCCTGGCCCGCGCTGCGTGAACGCGCGTCGGCGCGCGCCTGGCTCATCAGCATCACGATCAATGTCTGCCGCGACTGGTTGCGCGGGCGCTTCGGCGCGCATCGCCGCCTGACCGAGTCGTTGGCGGGCGCTGGCGACGAGCCACGCCCCATCGCGCAGCTCGACGCAGACCCCGGCGCGAGCGATCACGCCGCTGCGCTCGACCTGCGACATGCCATCACCACCCTCGACGACGACCTGCGAACCGTTGTGGCGTTGCGCTACTACGTCGGCATGGACTCCACCACCATCGGCGCCGCGCTCGGCATGCCAGCCGCCACCGTCCGCACCAGGCTCAGACGCGCCCTCAGCCAGCTCCGCGAGCGGCTCGACGGCGCCCATGAGCTTGATCCCAACCCCGCAGACGATACCGAAGGGAGGCGCTAGATGTCTGATCTGCGCCCTGATGATACCGAGAGCAGCGATTCCCGTGAGCGCTCCAGCTTGCCGTCCTCCCTGCTGGCCATGCATGATCGGCTCAGCGGCGATGGCGCGCGCTGGCGCAGACGGGCGCCCGATGGCGCTGGCCTGCGCGACTGGGCGCGAGCTAACCTGGCTGAGACGGCTGGGCCGGGCGAGCAATCGCGCCGCGCCGCTGGCCGCCTGAGCGAGCGACGTCTGGAACCGCTGGACTCCGAACACCCAAACATCCCCGGACCGAAAGGACCGCTGTTCGATATGAAGATGAACCGTTTGCGAGGATTCTTCGGCGCCGCCGCCGCTGTCCTCGTCGTCGGGCTGATCGCGTTGCTGCTCACACGTGGGATGGGCAATCGCGGGCGGACAGGCGACGCCACGCCGGATGCAACCTCCACACCTGCGGCGCCTGCTACGCCTTCGGGGCCGCCAAATCAACAGAATACGCAGTATTTGCAGCCCGATCAGCTTCCCGTAGTGGCGCAGAGCGACTCCGCCGCCGTCTACAAGATCGCTAACGGCGCGTTGCTGCGCTCCAGCGATGGCGGCAAAACCTATGCGTCCGAGGCGCTGCCCAGGACGGACCTCAGTCAGATTGATTCGATGTCGGTGGCCGTCAGCCCGCTCGACGCCAGCCATATCTTCGTGACGATGGGTGGCCAGAAGAGCGGTCAGGGCTGTCTGCCGCCGAACAACCCCTATCCTGCTATCGCGACGCATGGCGGCGTCATGGCCTCAGGCTACGTTCCCTGCGCCGAGCAGTATATGAGCGTGGATGGCGGCCAGAGCTGGACGCAGCCCAACCTGCCCACGAAGGGCGTGCTGGGTGGCCTCAATATGATGCGCGCCGTGCAGGGCGCCTACGGCGACCAGTCCTATGTCTTCCAGACGCAGGGGCAGCGACTCTATGCCGCGATGGCCTTCGACAACATGTCCGGCTCGCTGGTGGATTCGCCAGGCGTGCGGCTGGTCGCCAGCGACGATGGCGGAAAGAACTGGAGCTTCGTGGATAGCGGGCTTGCCACGTCGAACAACTACATCTGCGACTTCGGCGCCTCGCCGATTCCCCAGGTGATCTACGCTGTGACGGCGGCTGACCAGGAGTGCAACTCGGAAGCCTATCCCACCCTCTCGCTCTGGGGCAGCGACAACGGCGGCCAGAGCTGGACGCGCATCCGCCAACTGCCCACCCTGGGGGAGACCGGCGTCTTCGTCGGCGGGCACGGCGAGTTATACCTGTACATGCCACAGGTGACCGTGCAGGGGCACGGCGCTTCACGCAACGATAGCCCTGCCGATGCGCTGCTCAGCGCCGATGGCGGCGTGACCTTCATCAGCGCGCCTACCGCTGCGGGCCTGCCGGAGAAAGCCAATCTCGATGGCCCCTACGCGACACTGGCAAATGGCGCGATTGTCTTTGGCGAGTACGGCCCCAACGCTACGTCCGGCGCACAATCGCTCTACTCCTGGGCGAAGGGGCAGAGTTCCTGGACGAAGATCGGGCCTGACATCCCGGCGGGCATCGCCGCTGTGACGGTGTCGCCGCTGCCCACCGGGGCGACACAGCAGACACTCACCATCGTCGATCACGCTGGCAATATCTCGACGGTGAAGGTCGCTATCGGCCAGTAGCGCGCCACCGCCTGCGCAGGTCCACATTAAGGAGCATGCGGATCGGCGCGGGCGGGCTGTCAGACCCGTCATTTCAATCGTCAGCCACCAGTAGAGCTGGCGGCTGAAAGCCGCGCCTAAGGTCGGTCTGCGGACCGACGCGAAGCCCCACCTGCGTGGGGCTAGGACGCCGTGCTCCAGGCCGCGCAGGCGGCCTTTGCGTCCGCAGGTCCCTAGCTGCGGGTTCACCCGCCGTGGATCATTCACAGACCCAACCCACAGTCGCCCTTATGCTATACTTTGGAAAGTGAAGCGTGGGCCGAGACTGGGCGCGCTCCGCTATGTATTGGCGCATGCCAACACATACCAGCGCATGCTTATCAGAGGGGGGCGCCTGTGCTGACCGAGGCGAGCCACGAGCGCGAGTCGCAGATGAACGATTCCAGCGCCACACAGCAGCGGCCAGCCAGCCCGTTTGGGTTTACCACGCGCCCGGCGAGTCTGTTCGATCCGCTGCCGCTACGCGGGGTGACAGCGCGCAATCGCGTGATGATCTCGCCGATGTGTCAGTATTCCAGCGACGACCGCTCTGGCCGCGCGACCGACTGGCATCTCGTCCACCTCGGCGGGTTCGCCACGGGCGGCGCGGGCATCGTCTCGGTGGAGGCGACGGCGGTGGAGGCGCGCGGGCGCATCAGCCCGTATGATCTGGGCCTGTGGCAGGATGACCAGATCGAGCCGCTGGCGCGCATCGCGCGCTTCGTGCGCGAGCAGGGCGCGGCGCCAGCCATCCAGCTCGCGCACGCCGGGCGCAAGGCCAGCGTCGATCGCCCGTGGACCGGTGGCAAGCCCATCGCGCCGGGCGCCATCGGCTGGCAGGTCGTTGGCCCCAGCCCCATCGCCTTCGATGCGGGCTACCAGACGCCTGAGCCGCTGACGCTGGAGGGCGTGGGCGCGGTCGTCGCGGCGTTCGCGCGGGCGGCGGAGCGGGCGCTAGCGGCTGGCTTCGAGGTGATCGAACTGCACGCGGCGCATGGCTATCTGCTGCATCAGTTTCTCTCGCCCGCCAGCAACCAGCGCGACGACGCATACGGCGGCTCGCTGGAGGGACGCATGCGCCTGACGCTGGAGGTGACGCGGGCGGTGCGCGCGGTCTGGCCAGAGCGGCTGCCACTCTTCGTGCGCGTCTCGGCGACCGACTGGCTCGACGATGATCCGACGCGCCCAAGCTGGACCCTGGCGCAGACGGTGGAGTTGGCGCGGCGCCTCAAGGAGGTAGGTGTGGATGCGATTGACTGCTCCAGCGGCGGCAATCTCGCGCATGTCCACATTCCCGCTGGCCCCGGCTACCAGACGCCACTGGCGGCGCAGGTGCGGCGCGCGGCGGGCATCCCGACCGTCGCCATCGGCCTGATCACCGAGCCTGCTCAGGCCGACCAGATTATTCGCTCCGGGCAGGCCGACCTGGTGGCGCTGGCGCGCGCCGCCCTGCGCAATCCGCACTGGCCGCTGGAGGCCGCCGCGGCGCTGCGGCAGCCCTGGCCCACCCCGCCGCAATACGAGCGGGCGATTGTGAAGTAGCGGGCGAGCATCCACTGCGGTCTGGAACGGCAGGCGCATGGCCCACATATGCTATCAGGCGCGCGGCCAGGTGGGTTGGCCTGGGGCGGTTGTGCGCGCGAGTAGTGACCTCTTCACGTCACAGCATTGATTCAACGAGCGCCGCGAAGGTGGGCGCGTCACGGCGAAGCGCGGTGACGATGTCGAGTGGCGTCATCGGCGGCGCCATTAGCGCTGCCGCCTGCTCAATGATCACTTGTTTCACGGCGTCAATATCTGCGGCGGCGAGAGACTGGAGGAAGTCGTCTGGCGCCAGCGCCTCTATGCCAAGTGGCGCCAGTGCTGCCGCAGGGAAGTCGCGCAGATTGCTCGTGATGATCACCTGAGCGCCTGTGGCCACGGCAGCCGCGACGACATGACGATCCTTCGCATCCACACCGCGCGGCATTCCAGGAATGAGGTTCTGATAGCTCACCACACGCGCTTCAGGAAAAGCGGCCTTCATAGCGGCGATTCGCCGATCTGCGCGGAATACGTCTATCCTGAGGTCATTGATGAGAGTGCGCCGAACCTCGTCGAGAATGTCATCTGACCAGCACAGGCGGTATAGTTCAGTAGCCGCCGCTCGCAGCAGAAAGTCGCACAGCGCGGCAGGCGTCAGCACACAGGCGTCAGCAACGGCGGCAAGTGAAGTTAAAGGCACAGTCGAACACCCCGCTGTCGAGGTTTGCGCTACTTGTCGTAGAGGCCCATCTCCTGATGGAGCCGCGCCAGTTCATCCAGCGTTTGCCTGCGGGTCGCATCTCGCTTTGCCTTGTAGAGCATTACATCGTCGAAGTGGATACGCCGATGTGCGCCTGTCTTCGTGAAGGGAATCTCCCCCCCTCCAGAAGGCTGATCAGATGAGGCCGCGAAATATTCAGGATATCCGCCGCCTGTTGTGTTGTCAGGTTGCGACCGATGGGAACGAGCGTTACAGCCCGTTGCCTTACCAGTTGATGCACGGCCTGGCGAAGGAATCTACGACAGACTCAGGCAGAGCAATTGCTTTACCATGCAGATCCATGATCTGTGGCCCTACGTTCCCCGCAGATTCCGAGAGCAGCGCATCGAGCGCATCGAGCGCCGGTTGCTCATCTTTTCCCGGGGTCACCGGCTTCTGATCTGCCTGTGTTGTCATTACGCTCACCTCTTTCGCTGGCTCCTCCAGTATAGTGCGTAATCGCAATAATCGCAACTGCGCGCGATATGCTTGAGAAGCCAGCGCGTCAGCTGCCGCCTACGATGGCAACGCGACCCAACTGACCAGCGTGACGTGGCAAGCACATCAAAGCGCCGCAGATCGACTTCGAGAAGATGGCGGCCAAAGACTTCGGCGCTGCGACGATGCTGTGCTGAGGATAGACGTATCGCCGCGATGCTAGCGTGCGCGGTCGGCGTAGCGCACGCCGTCGGGGCCGCCGATGTAGACACGCTCGGTCATGCCGAGGAAGAGGCCGTGCTCGACTACGCCCGTCGTCGCCTTGATGCGCGCCGCCAGCGCAGCGGCGTCATCGGGCGCGCGCTCGAAGATGAGATGGAGGATGTAGTGGCCGCCATCGCTGATGAATGGCTCGCCCTCGGCGCCCTCGGCGCTCGTCAGCGTGCGGCGAACGATGCGGCAGCCGGGCGCCGCCAGTCGCGCGGCGGTGTGGCGCCAGCCAAACGTCTCGACCTCGACCGGGATGACCGTGCCAACGCCCAGCGTCGGTACGATCTTCGTCACATCTACCAAAATGATGCGATAGCGGCTCGACGCGGCGACCAGCTTCTCGCGCAGCAGCGCGCCGCCGCGTCCCTTCAGCAGATCGAGCGTGGGCAGCGTCACCTCGTCGGCTCCATCCAGGCTGAGATCGAGATGATCCACCTCATCGAGCGAGGCCAGCGGGATGCCCAGGCTGTCGGCCAGCGTCTGCGTGCGCTCAGAGGACGCCACGCCGCGCAGCCGCAGCCCCGCGTGTATGCGCCCGGCCAGCGCGTGCAGCATCTGCTCGGCGGTCGTGCCGGTACCGAGTCCTACAGTCGCCCCGTCGGGAACCTCGCGCACCGCCGCCTCAGCCGCCGCGCGCTTCCACGCGGTCTGTTCCGCCTGGTTCGTCGCCTGCCATCCGCCACTCGCGCTCATGTCGCTCCCTCCATTGGGTTGCTCACGCTCGCCTGCTCACGCCTCGCCCGCTGGCGCCGCTACACCAGCGGGAGCTGCCTGCCGCCGTCTCTGCCCAGCCGCTTGCCCGCGCGCGCCAGTCGCGCGCGCCCGCGATCCTGCGCCGCATCGCTGGCGAGCAGCGGGAAGGGGCGATGGAACTTCGCGTCGAACTCATGCGCTTTGCTCTCGGTCAGCACGGCGCGGCGCTCGAACGCCTCGGCGTAGATGGCGCATTTCTCGTCATCGCTGAGGGCGCACTCCAGCAGATAGGCCAGCGCGAAGTCCGGTTTGCCATGCGCCGCGTAGTCGCGCGCCTGCTCCGCCGCATCGGCGCCGTTGGCCAGCGCCTCACGCGCCAATGCGCAGATCGTCTCACGCGCCAGCGCCGCGTAGACCGTCGCGAAGTCTGGCCGCTCCGGCGTGTCGCTTGTCATATCAGGCTGACTCCATTCATCAGATGTGTCGCGAGCGACCGGCTAGAGTGGCTCGGTGTCGCTGGCGGCGTCAGCGGCGAGCGCCTGTGGATCGAGCGCGCGCGGCGCAAAGGCGCGACGGCGGCTGCGCTCCTGCGCGACCCGCAGCGGACCGAAGACCGGGGCGAGCGAGCGCGGCACGACGCCAGTGAGCAACGTGCCATTCTCGCTCACACTCTGACGATAGACCTGGCCGCGCCGATGAAACAACTCCACCAGGTCACCGCGGTCGAAGGGAATGAGCGCCTGCATGTGTACCATTCGCTCGGCGATGACCTCGCCGATACGCTGCATCAGCGCGTCGAGGTTCAGCCGCTCGGTGGCCGAGACTGGCTCAGCATTGGGATAGAGCGTCGCATCCACCTGATCGCGGTCGGGCAGCAGGTCGATCTTGTTGAGCGCCGTCACGCGAGGCTTCTCCGCCGCGCCAAGCTCCGCCAGCACATCGCTGACCGTCTGGCTCTGCTCGATAGCGTTTTCATGGGTCACATCCACCACTTCGAGCAGCGCATCCGCCTCGACCACTTCTTCGAGCGTCGCGCGGAAGGCGGCGACGAGCGTGGTTGGCAGCTTCTGGATGAAGCCCACCGTGTCAGTCAGCAGCATCTCCTGATGGGAGGGCAGGGTGATGCGCCGCGTGGTTGGGTCGAGCGTGGCGAAGAGCTTGTTCTCCGCGTTGGCGTTGGCCGATGTCAGCGCGTTGAAGAGCGTTGACTTGCCAGCGTTGGTGTAGCCGACCACGGCCACCACGGGCACGCCCTGGCGCGCGCGCTGCTGTCGCTGGGTCGCGCGCGACTGGCGCACAGTTTCGAGTTCGTGGCGCACCTCGGAGATGCGGGCGCGGGTGCGTCGGCGGTCTACCTCCAGCTTGGTCTCGCCGGGGCCACGCGCGCCGATAGCGCCGCCCGCGCCGCCGGTCGCGCCACGCGAGCCGCCGCCCAGACGCGAGAGCGCCTTGCCAGAGCCAGCCAGCCGTGGCAGGCGATAGTCGAGCTGCGCCAGCTCGACCTGAAGCTGGCCTTCGCGGGTGCGGGCGTGCTGCGCGAAGATGTCGAGGATCAGCGCTGTGCGGTCAATCACGCGCGCATCGGTCAGTTCTTCCAGATTGCGCTGCTGTGTGGGCGTCAGCTCGTCGTCGGCGATCACCAGATCGATGTCGCGCTCGCGACAGATTTGCGCCAGCTCGCTGGCGCGGCCCTTGCCCAGATAGAAGTTGGTGGTGGGTGAGGCGAGCCGCTGCGAGAGCGCGCCCACGACTTCGGCGCCTGCTGTGTTGGCCAGCGCCGCTAGCTCTGCCAGTGAATCTTCGACATCCCAAAGCGCCTCCTCGTGCGCGACATCAACCGCGATGAGATAGGCGCGCTCCGGGCGATTCTCAGCCTTCAGGTCAATGATGCTGTCGGTTCTGGGCGTGGAGAATCTTCCTTCCTTCGCGACAACCAGGCGCGGACCAGCGCTCGCGAGGCATGGCCGCCTGTGCGCCGCCCCACCATCGGGGCGCGTCGTCGCATTGTATCACCCGCTCACTATTCGCCGCGACGCCGCCGGGGCGCGGGCGGGTGAACCCCGCAGCTAAGAGCCTGCGGGCCGCGAAGCCCCACTAGGACACGGCCATGCATCTCACCGTCAGCCAGGGCGCTCATGCGGAGATATTTGACGCCTCGTGCACGCCTGCTACGCCAGACCAGAGAAGTAGTCACGCTTGATCTGGTTGCGGCGCACGCCAAGGCGGCGCAGCGTCGCCTCGATGGCGCGCACCATCTCGGGGGGTCCTGAGAGATAGAATCGCCGGTCATGGTAGTCAGGGACCAGTGAGGCGATCATCCGCTCATCCACGCGGCCTCGCGCGCCCTGCCAGTCGCGCGGAACCTTCGCCGGGTCGGTCAACGCATAGGTGATGCGCGCGCCGAGCCGGGTCTGGGCCTCGGCGAGCACATCCTGATACACGATGTCTTGGAGTTGTCGGTTCACATAGAGCACGATGATGTCGCGTCTCTGTCGCGTATCGATCAGATACTTCAGCATGCTGCGGAAGGGCGTAATGCCGATGCCTCCGGCAATGAACACGAGCTTTTGACCGGGGTCCTCTGGCAGGGTAAAGTCGCCCGCGAGCTGCCCGGCCAGCAGCGCTGTACGGCCGTCGAGCCTGGCCAGCGCTGCTTTGAAGCTGCTGCCGCGCGGATAGAAGCGCACGCCCAGCCGCACCTGCTCCTCGGTTGGCGAGGACGCGAGAGTGAAGTACCGACGATTCCCACGGCCATCCGCCTGTGGGTGGCCCAGCGTGAACTCCATGTACTGCCCGGGCGCAAACGATAGGCGCTGTTCAGGCCGAAAGACAAACTCCATGATGTCCGGCGCCAGGCGTACTTTTTTGCGGAGCCGCAGCGCCAGCTTCCGCTTCGGGCTGACGGCGAATGCATACAGATTCCCCAGCGTGAGCGCTAGCTCCGGCGTGGAGTAGATCGGCCCCAGGTGCGCCTGTGGAATGAAGAGCACGCCCACCAGCGCTCCATAGATGCGCCGCAGGTTCTGTGTTGGCGGCACGGTCAGCGGTTCGCTGAGCATAACCGAGCCGAAGAAGATGAGCGGGGATTCCAGGAGGAGCTGGCGCACCTCGCCCGGCAGGGACACGCCCAGCACGGCGCTCGCAGCGCAGGTGGCCAGCAGCGCCGCGAGCAGGAATACGCCGACCATCTCCTCCTGCTGAATTTTGCGCGTGATGAGGAATCCACCGATCAGCGTTGCTGGCAGCATGCTGGCGGAGCCTACCCACCAGCTCGCAGTGTCGCCGAGCACGAACGCGGTGATGAGTACGGCGATGGCGGCAGGATTGAAAATGTGCTTGTTCCAGAGTCCCAGCAGGAACTTGCTCGCCATCGCCACAATCGCTGCCCAGCCGAGAAATTGCCAGTCATCGCTCGACTTCGCCGGGTCAATGATCAGCGCCAGAATCAGCGCCGTGATCGCGGCGGATTCGATATTGGTTGGGACACGGAATACCCACGCGAGGAGCGTATTCGCCGCCCAGCACATCAGCAGCAGAAACCCCGTGGACAGCAGCAGCGCCAGTGGTGAGAACGCAAGCTGGCCAGCGATTGAGAGCAGCGTCGCAATGCCGATATAGGCCAGCAGCGTATAGAGCAGCAGCCGATACATGGTGACGCGGTCGAGGATGGCGTCTACGGAGCGCAGCGGGGAGCGTAGGATTGTCATACGCGCAGCGTGAACCTCTCAAAGCCATGGGTGTAGGTTGCTACGCCGTAGGCGTCTATCATATATCCCTCGAATCCTGGCAGCCTCTCGATAAACTGGATGCCTGCCTTGCCCATTGCGAATGCTCCGGTCGCGAAACGATCCGCATCGCACACGTTCGGCCCGATAACCGTCAGACTCACGATGTCGCGCAGGGGCGCGCCGGGATCGAAGGGATTGTAAATGTGTTGACCGCGCACCGCAGTGCCTGAGGTCGCCACGCCACAATCCGTGACGGACAGCGCCTTCACGATTTGCTGGCGATTGAACGGATTGCGAATGCCGATGCGCCACGGCGCGCCGTCATGGATACCCACAGCCGCGATATCGCCACCCGCGTCTACGTAGAAGTTGGCGAGGCCGCGCGCTCGTAGCAGGTCAGCCGCCTGCTGGATGGCCCACCCTTTCACGACTCCGGAGGGATCGCACACGCCGTCGCGCATGATATCGAAGTAGCCGTCAGTCTGTTGCTTCGTCAACTCGGCCAGCGCCAGCAGTTCCCGCAGGTCATCGCTGAACTGCGCGGGCGTCAGTTGCCCCTGGTTGAGCCGTGTGACCTCGCTTGACGCCAGGTATGGGCTGAATGTCTCGTCAATGGAGTGGAAGTAGTCGAAGGCTGCGTCCAGGTCAGCTTGAGTGGCGCCTTCGTCTTGCGCCTGTACGGTGATGGGCATGCCCATCATCAGGCGTGTCTCTCGCAACATCTGCGCTCCCCCCTGCCAGTCAGGCCTGCGCCTGTGTCAGCGCGTCGCTCAGGGATTGCATGAACGCTTCGCTGGAATCGGTTGCGCCAGTCACGATGTCTACCTGGGCGCTCTGCGCCTGTATCGCCTCCTGCGTCAGTTGCGGGTCGGCATAACCATTGATCTCAACAGAGCGCTCACGCTCGTTGGGATATTGCAAAAACTGCACATCCGTGATCTTGCCGCCCGATATGACTGCCTTGACCTGGATGTAGCCCCATTGGGCATCGGCGACGCTGCCACTATACGAGCCGTCTTTGTATGACGCGCTCGTCGTTCCGCTTGACGTTGTAGGCGTGCTCCCGCCAATTGAGGTCGTGTTAGACGAGCTAACCGCGACTGGAGCGCCTGACGCCCGCGCATGCGTAAGACTGTAGAGCATGAAGGCGCCGACGATGAGGGCAGCGACAACAACTTTCTTGATGGACTGCCGCATGGGGGCTTGTATCCTTTGCTGCTGTATGCGTGGCCTATCCCACAGCGAGATGCGCGGAGATGCGCGCGGCGCGATTGCATGAGCATGTATCGCAATTCTACGGGGCTAGCCATAAGAATGGATGAGAGTCGGATGAGGAATCTCTCACGTTACAGCGGAGTAGTCGAGCTGGCTGGCGGCTGAAAGCCGCGCCTGGGGTCGGTCTGCGGACCGACGCGAAGCCCGCCTGTCGCGGGCTAGGATGCGCCGTGCTCCAGGCCGCGCAGACGGCCTTTGTGGCCGCTGGCCCCTGGCTGCGGGTTCACCCGCCGAGGAGAATTCGCTTGACGATATCGCCCGCCTTTGCTACCCTTGCTCCACAAGGATGCCCGCTGCGCCAGACGCCGCGCCTATTCCACAGGGCGGGCGTCAGACAAATCATATGCGAGTGGATCGGGCGCTATAATGCGCTCAGCGCGCAACGGAATCGTGTTGAAATGCGAGCATGATGAAGGGTAGAGCGGACGATGTTGTTCTCACAGCGAGGCCAGCGTGGCCAGGCGCCGTCGCCAGAGTCACCAGCGCATGACCTTGGCTATCGCGCGCTCTATGCCTCTGTCGGCGGTGGAATCCTCGTCTTCCTTGGGGCGGTGGGCTTTCAGGGGAAGTATGGCCTGCTGCCACCGATAGCGGCGCTCGTCGTCACGCTGGCGCTGATGATGGGCAGTCTGGCGCTGCTCACCAACGCCGACCGCGCGCTGGCCGCCCATCCCTCCGCCGCGTCGTCGCCCAGGCCACGCGGCCCCACTGTGCACGAGCGCTACCTGACGATTACGCGCGTGGAGTATGCGGGCTTTTTCGTCGCGCTGATCGCCTGCAACCTGCTCGGCCAGATGATCTGGCTGATGCCGCTCGTCGCGATCATTTCTGGCATCCACTATCTGGCGCTGGGACGCCTGGCGCGCTCAGTCTCCGCATGGGCAAAAGGCTCACTGCTCTGTGTGCTGGCCGTAGCGGTTGTCGCGCTGCTGCCCGCGCTGTATCCGGCGCATGTCGCAGCTTCCACGCAAATCTATCTCTGGTGGGTCGTAATTGGCTTCGTCGGTGGCGCAATCCTCTGGTTCGATGCGGTGTATTGCCTGGTTCGAGGGCTGCGCCCACGAGCGCATGCGACGGCGCGCTAGCAATCCGCATGCGATCTGCTATACTCCTCTTGTGAAGAACATCTGACCTAGATGCAGCTCTGCGACAGGAGAGACGCTATGTCGAGTGATGCGAACACACGCGCTCCATTCTTCCGGGCCATCGAGGTAGGGGATCAGGAGCAGGTGGCGCGGCTGCTTGCGGCGCAGCCTGCGTTGGCCAGCGCCCACAACGCCGACGGTGTCTCGGCGACGCTCTATAGCCTGTACTATCGCGAGCCAGCAATCGCCGAACTGCTCGCCGGCGCGGGGGCCGAGTTCACGGTCTTCGAGGCGGCGGCGCTGGGGCGCTTTGCGACGTTGGGCGATCTGCTGGCCGCTGATCCGGCGCAGGTCAACGCCATCAGCAGCGATGGCTTCACACCGCTGGGGCTGGCGGCGTTCTTCGGCCAGCCAGACGCCGCGCAGGTGTTGCTCGACCACGGCGCTGATCCCAATAGCGCCTCGCAGAACGCGATGCGGGTCGCGCCTTTACACTCGGCGGTCGCGGCGCAGCGCCTCGACATCAGCGAAGCGTTGCTACGTCGCGGCGCCGATGTCAATGCCGTGCAGGCCGACGACTTCACCCCGCTGCACGAGGCGGCGCAGAACGGCCAGGTCGCGATGATCGAGCTGCTGCTGGCGCATGGCGCCAACCTCACCGCGCGCAAGAGCGACGGCCAGACGCCGCTCGATGTCGCTGAGGCGCACGGCCAGGCAGCGGCGGCGGCGCTGCTGCGCGAGCGAGCAGGCTAGCCCTCCCCTGGCGGCGGCGCGGAGAGCGCCTCCAGGGGAAGGCGCAAACTGCGGCGCGTAGGTCGTCCGCCCACGTTTTGGTCCACCAGTGATAGAATAACAGCAGGCGGTGTAGTGTGTGATTAGCGGCAGGCGAATGGAGAGTATGGGATGGACCAAGATTCGTCGGTGAATTATCGTGAGGTCGAACAGACGTTAATAGCTATCGAGCAAGCTCTATCACTAAATCCCGGTGATGCAACTGCCTGGATTGGTAAAGGGGTGTCTTTGTTTCTGTTGGAGAGGCGTGAGGAGGCGCTAATAGCCATTGGAAGGGCATTGGCGCTAAACCCTAACGATGCCAATCCATGGGGTATCCAGGGTGATATTCTAGCGGGCCTTCAGCGACATCGTGAGGCTTTTGTGGCCTACAGCAGGGCGGTAATGTTGAACCCAAGTGATGCTAGCCATTGGGTTGGCAAAGCAAAGACTCTTAACAGCCTGGGTGACTATGACGGGGCGCTAATAGCATGTGACCGAGCGCTAGCGCTCGAGCCAAGTGATGCAAACACTTGGGCGATGGAAGCAGACATGTTGGGAACTATCGAGCGTCACAAGGAAGCATTGATCGCATGGGAACGGGCGCTATCAATCGAGCCTGAGAATGTCCGTTTCTGGGTTGGCATCGGGGCTGAACTGGGTGAAGTAGGTAGACATATCGAGGCTGTGACTGCCTTTGATGAAGCACTATCGCTCGACTCTGACGACCCTGTGGCTTGGATTGGCAGAGGTGCCGCTTTACACGATTTGGGCAAGAACGCTGAGGCACTACAATCCTTTGACCAAGCGCTGACACTCGCTCCAGACGTCGCATTTATTTGGGCAAGTAGAGGATCTGTGTTAGCCTCGCTAAGGCGACGCGAGGAAGCATTGACATCCTACGACCGCGCATTGGCGCTCGACTCCAATGATGCAACGACATGGCAAAACAAGGGCCTCGCTCTGAACGGCAAGGGCGAGTACGATGGTGCTCTAGTAGCATTTGAACAAGCACTGAAACTCAATCCATCTTATGCGCCCACTTGGTGCGGCATTGGTTGGGCTTTTATGGCCATGGGGATGCAGGAAGAGGCAGTAACGGCCTTCGATCGCGGCCTCAAGCTTGATTCCAGTCTAGAATATGCCTGGACAGGCAAGGGCATAGCACTTATGTTTGATGGAAGATATGTGGAGGCGCTGATGGCCTTTGATCAAGCAATTTCGCTTGACCCAACAGACTCGTTTGTCTGGGATAAGAAAGCGTCTGTTCTGCGGCAGATGGGGCGCCATGCAGAAGCACAAGAAGCAATGGGACAGTCAAGGATGCTAGCAACACGCGACCAGCAGCCAGAGAGATCTCAATCAATGCTTCCGCATGGTACGACCTGGGTTTAGCGGCACTTGACTCCTACATCTCTGCTAGCGCTCCCCTGGCGGCGGCGCGGAGAACGCCTCCAGGAACGGCGCAAACGCTGGCGCGCTCCACAGCGCCTCGAAGGCGATGACCTGATACTCCGCGATGCCGCGCTGGCTGAACGGGTCCTCGCGGATGCTGGCGCGTAGGTTGTCCGCTGAGGCGGCGCGTGCGAGGATGACGCCGCCCTCCGCCGGGACACGCGGGCCGGAGACGATGATGCGACCCTCGGCGTAGGCGCGGCGCAGGTAGGCGCGATGCTCCTCCAGATGCGCCGCCACCTCCTCCGCCGGGCGCACATACTTGACACTCCACTGTAAAACTAGTCTACGGTGAGCACGAGTTTCGCGCGCACATGGCCGTTCTCGCTGACGCGGTGCGCCTCCGCGACATCGGCCAGCGGGAAGGTCTGAACCTCCGGAAGCGTGAAGCGGCCCGACTCGACCAGCTCCCCGATCTGCGTGAGCACATACAGGGCACGGCCCGCGTCGCCGCGGCTGAACGTGACCCCGTACTCCTGCGCACTGCGGATGTCCGCGACGGTCACCACGTGCTCCGGGCTGCCTGCCAGCTCGATGAGCTCCGGCAGGACACCGCTACCGGCGACATCCAGCGCCAGATCGACACCCTCGGGCGCCAAGGCGCGGACCCGGTCGACCATGCCCGCACCGTAAGCGACCGGCTCGGCCCCGAGGGAACGCACGTAGTCGTGGTTGGCGGGGCTGGCCGTGCCAATCACGCGAGCGCCACGCGCCACCGCCAGCTGCACTGCGGCGCCGCCCACATTGCCCGAGGCGCCGTTGATGAGCACGGTGCTGCCGTCGGTCACACCGAGCTGATCAAGGACGCGCGCGGCCGTCTCGATCGCAGTCGGCAAGGACGCGGCGACAGCGAAGTCGATCGAGGGTGGGATCGGCGCATAGAAGGACAGCACCGCCAGCTCGGCCTGCGCCGCACCATCGGTGCAGAACCCGAACACCCGGTCACCGACGGCGACATCCGTGGCGCCTTCACCGAGCTTGTCGACGACGCCGGCGGCTTCGTAGCCCATCGTCTGCGGGAGTTCCTGATCCATCAGGCCCTTGCGCTTCTTCCAATCGCTCGCGTTGACACCGGCCGCGCGCACCGCGATACGCACCTGCCCGGACCCCGGGTGTGGATCCGGAAGATCCACGATCTCCAAGACCTCCAGGCCACCAAAGGCGCTGAAACGTGCTGCCTTCATGATTCGCTCCGATCTCAGCCCGAGGGCTGTACTTACTGATGTCGTCGCTGAAAACTAAACCTCGGTGTTGGAGAGCCACGCAATGGCGCCGTATCCCGATTCAGCGAGTTTAGTTTCTTGCACCGAGATCAGTAGTTAGTTTTACAGTAGCACTTGCCGAGAGGCCTCCTACTTGCGCTGTCCTTCATGCCAGAAAAGTTGAGGCCGACGCGCTATCTACAACTGTAAAACTAAAGCCCTGCTCTGTCAGCAAGATCAGATAGAGCGTCGTCGTCATCGGCGTTTTCGTTCTATCTCCCCCTCGCCTCGCGGGAGCGGGGTCGGGGGTGAGGGCTGGCGCGCCCGCGCTCCCCGACATGGCGAGACATCAATAGGCTTTCGCGAAGATCGCCCACTCTGCGGCGGGCTTGCCGCAGTGGACGCAGACGGCTGCGGCGGGCAGCTCGGGATGCTCGAAGGGCAGGTTACGGATGGTCGCCTGCGTCTCGGCCTTCACCTGCGCCTCGCAGGCGGCCTCGCCACACCACCACGCTTCGACGAAACCCTGCGCGCTCCTGTCGGCCATCAGCGCGCGGAACTCCGCATAGTCCGCCGCCTGGTAGGTGCGGCTCAGGCGGAAGGCCAGCGCCTGCTCATAGAGCGTCCGCTGAATCTCCTCCAGCAGGGCGGGGACACGTTCGGCGACGGCTGCCGTCGCGATAGACTCCTTGGCGGCGCGGTCGGTGCGAGGGACGAGTGTCACCTGCCCATTCGCGGCGTCGCGGGGGCCAATCTCGATGCGCACGGGCACGCCGCGCAGCTCCCACTCGTTGTACTTCCAGCCGGGACGTTCCTCGCGCCAGTCGGCTTTCACGCGCACACCCGCCTTGCGCAGCGCCGCCTCGACCTCGCTGACGAGCGCCGCCACTGTCTCGCGCTCCTCATCTTTGCGCCAGATAGGCACGATGATCGCCTGAGTGGGCGCGACATGAGGAGGCATGCGCAGCCCGTTCGCGTCGCCATGCGCCATGATGAGCGCGCCGACGAGGCGTGTGCTGGCGCCCCAGCTCGTCGTCCACGCGGTCTTCACCTGGCCGTCGGCGTCCTGGAACTCGATGCCAAAGCTGCGCGCGAAGTTCTGGCCGAGATTGTGTGAGGTAGCTGCCTGCAACGCCTTGCCATCACCCATCATCGCCTCGATGCTATAGGTGCGCACCGCCCCGGCAAACTTCTCGCTCTCGCTCTTGCGCCCAGGGATGACAGGGATCGCCAGCTCCTTCTCCACGAAGTCCTGATAGACCGCGTTGAGGATCAGCAGCGTCTCGGTCTGGGCCTCCTCCTCGGTGCGGTGGACGGTGTGGCCCTCCTGCCAGAGAAATTCGCTGGTGCGCAGGAAGGGACGGGTGCGCTTCTCCCAGCGCACGACGTTGCACCACTGATTGTAGAGCAGGGGCAGATCGCGGTAGCTATGCACCCACTGCGCGTAGAGGTGGCCGAAGATCGTCTCGGAGGTGGGGCGCACGACGAGAGGATCTTCCAGCTCCTCGCCGCCCGCCCGCGTGACCAGCGCGACCTCAGGCGCGAAACCTTCGACATGCTCAGCCTCTTTCATCAGGAAGCTGTAGGGGATGAAGAGGGGGAAGTAGAGGTTTTCGTGGCCGGTCGCCTTGATGCGGTCGTCCATCTGCCGCACCATGTTCTCCCAGAGCGCATAGCCGTAGGGGCGAATGACCATGCAGCCGCGCACGGGCGAGAGGTCGGCCAGGTCAGCTTTGTAGACGACATCCTGATACCAGCGGGCGTAGTCGTCCAGGTCGGCGACATCCTGCACGAGCTTTTCGTCGCGCGCCGCCGTGGCGCCGCTCTTGTTTGTGATTTTGCCAGCGTTCTTTGCGCCCTTTGCAGGTGTGGCGCCGCTCTTGTCAGCCATTGTGCTGCTCCTCTGTCGTTCTTGCGCCGCTCGATGATGGCGCTACGCGCATCGGCTCTATCCCCAAAGGGGGAAAGAAAAGAAAGCTTCCGGCGCGGGGCCGTTGCCGCTTGCATCCCCCGCGCACGGCGAAGCGCATACAAAACGCCCGCCCTCACGTCATGATGACGTTATGAGGGCGGGCGTTGATTCCCGCGGTACCACCTCAGTTTGGGCGCGCGTCGTTGTCGCTCGCGTTGCCGCGCCGCGCGCCTGCTCTGCCCGCACGCCCCGCCGCTGGCGAGGTGATGCGGCGTCTCATGGTAACGGGAGACATCCGGCGACCTTCGACCCCGCGTACTCGCCAGGGCATCGGTCGCGGCTCACGGGTCGGTTTCGGCGGGGCGTCGGCGCCGGCTTGCACCCTTCCGGCTCGCTGTAGCTGGTACGCGCCCGCGTACTTCTCCCGATCTGCGCTTCTACTGTGCGTCAAGTGTAGCCCGCAAGCGGCGCTGGCGTCAAGGCGAGGCGCTCCGGCGCGCGGCACAGGCGCCCTGGTCAAAAGGGCAGGCGCCATCTCCGTCTTCTGCACGAGGCATGAGGCGCCGCTGAGTCGTACACTCTCAGGGAGCGGGTGGCAGAGGATGGCGCAGCGCGCTTCCGGCGCCGTCCACGCTCGCGGCGCCACAGATGCGACGCATGCGGCGATCTCTGCGGCAGGCGCAGCGCTATCAGGAGGGCAAACCCATGAATGCACGACAGACGGCGCCCGTCGCGCTGATTACCGGCGCCTCGCGTGGACTGGGCCTCGCGTTGGCGCGCGGGCTGGCGCGGCAAGGCTGGTCGCTCATCATCGATGCGCGTGGCGCCCCGGCGCTGGCAGCGGCGCACGCCGAACTGGCCGCGCAGACCACCGTGGTCGCTATCCCTGGCGATGTCACCGACGCCACGCACCGCGCAGCGCTCGGCGACGCCGCACGTGACGCAGGCGGGCTGGATGCGCTGATCAACAATGCCAGTTTCCTGGGGCCGAGTCCGCAGCCCGCGCTGCTCGACTACCCGCTCGATACACTCGAACGGGTCTTTCGGACGAACGTGGTCGCGCCGCTGGCGCTGCTCCAGGCCGCCAGCGCGTCTTTGCGGCCAGATGCGCGCATCCTCAACATCACCAGCGACGCGGGCGTCGAGGCGTATCCCGGCTGGGGTGGCTACGGCGCGAGCAAGGCCGCGCTCGAACAGTTCTCCGCTATCTTCGCCGCCGAGCGCCCCGATCTGCGCGTGTACTGGGTGGACCCCGGCGACATGCGCACACAGATGCATCAGGAAGCCTTTCCCGGCGAGGACATCAGCGACCGCCCGCTGCCTGAGGAGAGCGTGCCGGGTCTGCTCCGCCTGCTGACGGGCGCCCTGCCCAGCGGACGCTACCGCGCGCATGATCTGACCGACGCGGCGGCCACTGCGGCGGCGCCGGGTGTCGCCGGGCTGCGCGTCGCCCTGACCGTCGAGGACTTCGACCGCGCGGCGACGCTGTATCGTGATGGGCTGGGGCTGGCAGTGGTCAAGCAGTGGGATGAGCCGGAAGGGCGTGGGATGGTTCTGGCCGCCGGGCAGGCGACGCTCGAACTGCTCGATCCACGCGACGCCGCGCTCACCGATCAGGTCGAGGTCGGGCGCCGTGTCGCCGGGCCAGTGCGGCTCGCGTTCGCTGTCGGTGATGTCGCGACGGTCGCCGCCCAGCTCGAAGCGGCGGGAGCGCAGGCGCTGCACGCGCCCACACCCACCACCTGGAGCCTGCTCAGCCAGCGCCTCCAGGCGCCCGATGGCATGCAGATCAGCCTCTTTCGCCCCGACAGCGCCTGGGAGCCGAGCACGGAGTAATCACACGATGTCACGCTCTTCATCCGCGCGTGCGTCACGCCAGTGGCCACGAGCGGCGCAGACCACGATCACGGGCGCGCCCATCGTCGGCGCGTTCGACTTCACGCTGCCCGCGCGGCTGGAAGCGCACGAGCCGCCAGAGGCGCGTGGGCTGGCGCGCGACGATGTGCGCCTGATGGTGTCGTATCGCGCCGATGGCCGCATCATCCACACGCGCTTTCGCGCGTTGAGCGACTACCTCACGGCGGGCGATGTCGTGGTCATCAATACGAGCGGGACACTGCCAGCCGCACTCACGGCGATCCGCGCCGATGGCCTGGCGCTGGAGCTGCATCTCTCGACACATCTGCCCGGCGGCTTCTGGAGCGTTGAGCTACGCGCTCAGACGCCCGATGGCACGCTCCCATTCCGCGAGGGCGTCGCGGGCGAGACGCTGGCGCTGCCCGACGGAGCGACGGCGACGCTGCATGCGCCCTATCCCGCCGAGGCGACCGGGCCAACGCGGCTCTGGCTCGCGACCGTGCGCCTGCCGGAGCCGCTGACCGACTACCTGGCGCATGCGGGCTTCCCCATCCGCTATGGATATGTGCGGCGGAGCTGGCCAATCAGCTTCTATCAGACGGTCTATGCTACCGAGGCGGGCAGCGCCGAAATGCCTTCAGCGGGGCGCGCGTTCACGCCGGAGATCATCACGCGGCTCGTCGCACTGGGCGCGCAGGTGGCGCCACTGCTGCTGCATACAGGGGTGTCGAGCCTCGAAGAGCACGAGCCACCCTATGAGGAATATTATCGTGTCTCGCCGACGACGGCGCGGCTGGTGAACGCTGCGCGCGAGACGGGCGCCCGCGTCATCGCCGTCGGCACCACAGCGGCGCGCGCGCTGGAGACGGCGACAGATACGGCAGGCGTCACGCATCCCGGCGAGGGCTGGACGAGCGTTATCGTCACACCGGAGCGCGGCGTCAGAGCCATGACGGGCCTGCTGACCGGCCTGCATGAGCCACGCGCGAGTCATCTGGCGCTGCTCGAGGCGCTGGCCGGACGCGACCACCTCGAAGCCGCCTACGCCGAGGCGCTGCACGAAGGCTATCTCTGGCACGAATTCGGTGATCTGCATCTGCTGCTGCCCTGATCGCCCGCCAGCGCGACGCCGCAGGCCCAATGGGGGATGGCGTCGAGGCGGCGCGCCAAGTGTGGTATAGCGTAAAGGTGATGAATACCACTTTCACGTCGTCCTCGCAGACGGAACCGCTGCCGCCTCCCAGACGGCGTAGCCCGCGACCTGCGCGCCTGCGCCGTCTGGCGCGCGCTGGTCTGCTGGCCTGCCTGGTAGGCGCTGTGGTCTGCACGCTGATCGGCTGGGCCTACCTCGCCTCGCTGCCCTCTGTGGCGGACGCTCAGCAGCGGGTTGACGCGATCCTCCGCACGCATCACGGCAGCGCGATCGGGCTGCCCCCGCCACAGAAGGTCGGCGAGGCGACCATCGCGGTCGAAGATCAGCGCTTCTACGTCAACCACGGCCTGGATGTGCTGAGCATGCTGCACTTTGCCTGGGGCTTTGTCACGACCGGCTCGACGCAGCAGGCTGGCGCGACGATCCCTGAGCAATTGGTGAAGATTCTCTATGTGCGCGAGCCAACGACCGTCGTGGGCAAGCTGGAGATGCTTGGGCTGGCGCTGAAGCTGAATCAGAGCTACTCGAAGCCACAGATTCTGGAGATGTATCTCAACACCATCTACTATGGCCACAACGCCTATGGCCTCGCGCAGGCAAGCCAGGTCTACTTCCACACCACGCCCGACCACCTGAACTGGGGGCAGGCGAGCATGCTGGCGGGCCTGCCGCAAGCGCCCTCCGACTACGATCCCTTCCAACACTTCGCGCTCGCCCGCGAACGCCAGCAACACGTCCTGGCGCGCCTCGTCGCGACGGGCGTCCTCACTCCAGCGCAGGCTGCGCAAGCCTATGCCCAGACGCCCGCCCTGCCCTGATGGCGAGCAGGATTCACGCTACAGATGCAGCCCATACAGGCTGAACAGCCAGTACGCTGAGGTGTACCAGAGGCCGAGAATCGTCACAAAGAGCGCACTCCCGGCGACCGGCAGCATCCATCCCGGCGCGTGCGATTGCCGCACCAGGAAGACCTTGACCACAAAGATGCCGTAGATAAAGGCGCCTAGGGTCGCGTGCGCCATGATCCGCCAATCGGGAGGGGTGACGCCCAAGTCAAAGAGGCAATTGAAGGCGACCGGCAGAGTCAGCGCCATCGCAACCCTACCCGACCAGCGATGGAGCGCATGGACAAAGGGCGCCGCAGACGTCAGGCGGAAGAGTCCATACATCGCCGACGCCGACACGAGCTGGCCAACGCTCAGCGTGACCACCGCCGAGGCAAGCCACGCCTTCATATAGTATGGGTCGCTGAAGAACAGGTGGAAATAGGGGATGGGATGTGGCGCCACAAGCATGTGGCGTTCGAGCAGTCCGATGGTGACGCTGACCAGCGCGCCTGCGGCCAGCGCAGCCGCCAGCCCAATGCGCGCCTTCCCGCGTGGCTCCTGGCCATCTCTCCGCCGCCGCAATGGTCGCGGACGCTCTGCGACACCCATCTGCGCCTGGTCTGGCATCGTACACCTCCAGCCTGGCCGAGACGGGGCGCGGCGCCGCTCGTCGGGAGCGCCCGCATCGGCTACTGCCAGCTACTGAGAGGTACGAGCGTGGGTAACACGCTTTGCCTGCCAGTGTCGCAGAGCGCCGACCGCTCACACTTCGTCGTCGACGGCGTGCAACTCGGCGGCTGGGCCATTGGGCTGGTGGTGCGTGCGGATCAGCGTGACGACACGCGCAGAGAGGCCGGCCTGCGCGGCGAGATCGGCGCCGATCTCCGCGTGGCGTTGCGCCGCATAGAAGGGGCGGCGAAACCAGGGCTGGGGTGAGCGCGCCAGCCAGCGTAGCGCGCCGGGCGCGAAGGCGCGCAGCAGCACGACCGGCGGACGTATCACCAGCGGCGCCCGGCCATCGCCCTTGCCGCTATCGTGCAGCAACGCCGCCGCCAGCAGTTCCGCATCGGCGCAACCACGCTCGCGTAGCGCGCGATAGACCGTCAGGCTGTGGCGCTGGTCGTTGCGCGACATCGTGAAGAAGAGCGCGCGTCCTGCCGCTGGCAGCGTCGCGTCGAGGATAGCGTGGTCGGCGGCGTCGAGTGGGCGCGCCGCTACTGAGCGCCAGACCTGATAGACCCGGTAGCGCGCGGCCAGCAGAGGATGAGTAGGCATGGAGGCTAGAGAAAGTAGACGAAGTGCGGGTAAATCGGCCCGGCGATGCCCGCAGCGATGATCTGCGAGAGCGCCGAGAACCAGTAGCCCGGATTCAACTGATTCAATCCCAGCAACTCGAGCACATAGGGGATCAGGAAGAAGATGACGAGCAGCAGCGCCTCCATGTAGGGCCGGAAGTCGCGGAAGCGCACCGCCGGGGCATTGGGCAGCAAGGCGAAGAGCATATCATAGCCGTCGAGCGGATGAAGTGGGATGAGGTTGAGTAACGCCAGCAGGATGTTGGTGGCGGCGAACACAAAGAGAAACTGCTCCAGCCGGAGCTGCCAGACGGGTTGCGCATGGCTGAGGCAGACCTGCAAGATGGAGCCAGTGGCGCCATCGCAGCGGCCAGTGAATAGCGCTAATGCCTGGTAGCCCGGCATGAAACGCAGAATCACCGCAAAGAGGAAGCCCATCGCCAGGCTGAAAACCGGCCCGGCCAGAGCCACCAGGAACATGCCGATGTCTGGCCCCACACGCATTCGCCGTGTGTCTACCTCGACGGGTTTTCCCCAGCCGAGGCCGACTGGCGTCCCTCCCAGGGGGATGCCGAAGGAGAGCGTTATCGCCACAATCGAGCCGATGGCGGCCATCTGGCGGCGCGGGTTCAGGCTCATGCGTCCCGCGCTCCAGGAGGAGCCATCGCCCAATAGCCCGGCCATCGCGGCATGCGCCGCCTCATGCAGGGTAATGGCGATGACGAATGCGATGAATGTCTCGACAACGACCAGTGTGTTCATGGGGTCAGGCCTTCGCGGTCTTTGCCTTCTTCGGTTTCTTCTTCTCTTTCGGCGTCGGATTCTTGCCGCCCATGGAGCGCCTCCCACTGCGATTGTGCGGCGCGCACCACATGTTGCGCCGACGAAGCTGCTATTGGCCTCGCACGCGCCATTATACGAGACGCCGCCTGGCGCCGTCCAGACGCAATTCCAGACCTTCGCGCGCGGTGACGACTTCGGGGAAGCCCACACGCGCGCGCCGCTGCAACTCCAGCACCTCCGCATCGCTATAATGCGGATCATGGTGGAAGAGCACCAGGCGATTCACCCCGGCGTCGCGCGCCACGCGCACGGCCATCGTCGGCGTGCTGTGGCCAAAGCCGCGCTTGGAGTCGGCTCCGTGGTAGTCTTCGTCGCTGTACTGCGCGTCATGCACCAGCGTGTCGGCGTCGCGGGCAAACTCGACCAGTCGCTGGTCGCCCTCGGCGTCGAGCGCGCCCACCTCCACATCTGTCGCGAAGACCAGCCGCGCCGCGCCCGCCGAGACGCGATAGACCATCGTGCCATTCGCCGGATGCAGGCGGCTGAAGAGCGCATCCACCAGCAAAGCATCGTCCGGGGCAGCGCCTGGGGCGACATCGGAGGCGTTGATGATGCGCGGCTCGCCCTCAGCCGGGATCAGCAGCCGGTCGCCATCGCGCAGTGAATTCAAGCTGCGCCGCGCTGGCAGCGAGTGAAAGTCTACGGGGAAGTAGGGCGCGCGCATGTAGCCCGCGATGATGTCGCTGAAGCGCATATTTGCCAGGTCTGGCCCGAAGAAGCGCACATGGAAGCGCGCATCGTAGAGGGGAGCGAAGAAGGGCAGGCCACAGAGGTGATCGTGGTGCGCGTGCGTCAGCAGCACTGTCACATCCATCCGCTTGCCAGGGGCGCCAGGGCTGGCGTTCGCGCGGCGCATCAGCGTCTCGCCCAGGCCGATGGCGCCAGAGCCAGCGTCAATCACCAGCGTGTGGCGCCCATAGCGGAGCTCCAGGCAGGTCGTCTCGCCTCCCACGGAGCCAGCGCCCACACGCGGCGTGGGATAGCTGCCGCGCACCCCCCAGAAACGCGCGACCAGCGCATCATCCGTCGCGCCTGCGCTGCTCAGTGGCAGCGGCTGCGTGACGATTGACGCCCCTGATCGCGCGGCGCCGAGCATTTTTACTGGCGCTGCGTTGGCCCGCCCGAAGGTGGGAAACCTCCATGCCATGACCTTGCGCTCCTGGGCCAGGGCGCCCGCCACGAATCCGCATGGGGGACGACGCCAGCCACAGATACCTGAATATCTGAAAGCGGCGCCCCCGACGTATGGTGGGGGCGCCACTTGCGCGACTGAGACACACTGTAGCACGCGCGCATGCGATAGGAGTGTGAATCGCATCTCACAGGCCAAACGGGCCATAGCTGTCTCAGCGGCGAGAGGGCGAACCCTCACCCCCAGCCCCTCTCCCAGCGGGCGAGGGGAGCCGGATTCCCCCTTGCCTCGTGGGAGAGGGGGCCAGGGAATGAGGGTTCGCCCTCTCGCCAACCACCGAATCGGATGTGTTATCACACAGCGGCGCTGGCAGGCGCTGGCGTAGCGCTGGCCGCTGCTGCGGCGGCCTCGGCGGCGGCGCGATCATCGCGGCGGTAGCGGCGATCCACGCCGCGCAGGCCAATCATGATGACCAGGCCAGAGAGCGCCATCAGCACACCACCGGCCAGCCAGATCGTATCGACCGCCGCGAACGACATACCCATCCAGGTCGCGTGGAAGGTATGCAGCGTCACGCCTGCCAGGTAGCCGATGGCGGCGGTCGCCACCAGAATCGCCAGATTCATCGTCGGCTGGAAGATCGACATGACACGGCCCATCAACTCATTGGGCGTCTCGCGCAACATGATCGGCCCGACGGCGATATTCAGACCAGCGTTGAGCGCGCCCGCGACCAGGAACAGACCCAGCGCCACCTCATACGCGGTGACGCGCGAGAGCGCGACCACCAGCACGCCAAAGAGCGCCATCGTCATCCAGAGCGTGCGCGCCAGACCGATGCGCTGGGCGAGCAGGCTGAAGATGAGAGAGCCGAGAATCGCGCCGAGGCCATAGACACCGCCCATGAAGCCATACATCGCTGTGGTGGCGCGCAGATTCTCGGTCGCGAAGAAGACATCCAGGGTATTGAGCGCGCTCGCGCCACTGACGGCCACCACAATCGCGATCAGCAGCGTGACGAGCACCCGATTGGAGAAGTAGAAGCGGATACCCGTCAGCAACTCGCTCCAGAAGCTGGGGCGCCGCTCGGTCGCCTCCGTCGACGCCTGCCCACGCGCCGCACGCTGTGGCGCATGGATGGCGTAGATGGTGAGAAAGGAGACAGCGAACGTGGCGGCGTCGATCAGCAGCGCCCACTGCGGCCCGAACGCGGCATAGAGCGGCGCGGCGAGCGATGGCCCGATGATGAGCGCGAGGCTCAGCGACGCCTGGCTCAATCCTATCGCCCGCGCCTGCTGCTCGACGGGAACGATGTCCTGGATCAGCGCCATCATCGAGGGGCGAAAGAACTGTTCGGCGACATTGACCAGCACGACCACGCCGTAGATCAGGCCAAGAATCCAGAAGAGCGACAGGCGGCCACCGGCGAGGAATGGCAGCGGAAAGGCGCCCGACGCGACGATCAGCGCCGCTACGATGATCGCGCGCAGGCCATCCATCCACAGCATCAGCGGGCGCTTCGCGGCGCGGTCGACGAAGACGCCCGCGAAAATCCCAACCAGCAGCGTAGGCGCGGAGGCGGCGATCAGCACGCCGCTGACCGCGATGGGCGACCACGATTGATGCGGCGCAAGCCCGACGGCGATCCAGATGATGAGGGTGGTGGCGAACATCATGTCGCCGATGACCGAAATTGTCTGGCCGAACCAGAGCAGCGCATAGTCGCGGTTGATGAGCAAGCCGGGCTTGCCGGACGTTTTGCCGGTGGTCGCGCCGCTCTGCGTGGCGGCGCCTGCTGTGGTACCATCCATCATGACTCTCCCTTGTACGTATGGCGTGCTTGAACGGTCATGTGTAGCGGGCGGAGGGTGCGCATGGGACGGTTGCAGCCGTCCCATGCGCGTTCTATTGCCCTCCACCGGTTCATCTCCGGCGCGCTGCCGCCGCTCAGGTCTCCTTTCGCTTCAGCGCTTTGAGCACATCCGGGGACGCCGTCAGTACCCCTCGATAGCGCAGCCGCGCGACGGCGCGATCGACCAGCTCAGCCGTGACATCGTCGCTAAACGAGAGATAGCCGACAATGTTGAGGTCGAGCTGCTCGCCTGCGGCGACGACACGCTCCAGCTCTTTGCGCGAGTAGAGCGCCGCGCCCGCGACCACGACAGAGCGGCGGCGTGGCTGTGGGCTTCCGCTCGGCGTCGCGGCTGCGGATGTCGCCGCCGGTTTGCCTGCCTCTGCGCGCTCGTCTTGCGCGGCAAGCACGGTGTCGTAGCCGATCAGCGTCACCTGCGCCTCGCGCTCGCCAGGCAGCCCACGGCGCTTGCGAAAGGGCGTAAAGAGGTCATCCACTGCGGTGAGCGTCTGTTTGAACTCCGCTGGCGTCATCCAGACGGAATCGCCGCCCAGGCCAATCACGTGATCCTCGAACGATTCGTCGCCCTGCGTGACGATGCGCCCCAGCGCCGTCAGAAAGCTCTGCGACAGGTTGTTGAACATCTCCGTGATGGCGGCGGCGACCTCGCCCGGCTCGCCGGTTTTGAGGAGTTGCGCGGGCGCCTTCAGATTGCGGGCGACGGCACGGTAATACTTCTCCAGGATGCCGCCGCGTTCGCGCGTCTCGACCAGCCTGACCAGCCCGATGCGCTCTAGCTCGCGCACGTGGTAGTGCGCTTTTGGCGCGGCGATCTGCAGTTCGTCGCCCACCTGGGTCGCGGTCATCGCATGCTGCGCCAGCGCCTCGAAGATGCGGATGCGCAGGGGGTCGGCGATGGCGCGCAACTGTTCTACTGTCTGCAAGCTGTAGCTTTCGGGAAGCTCATCCATCTGGGCTGATCTTTCAGGTTTGTTCGCTCGTTCAAAATAATCTGAACGCTCAAAGTATAGTGAGCGTGTCGGCGTCTGTCAAGGGCGGGCGGGCGGGCGGTTGAAACCGCGCCTGGAGGGCCTGGCGGCCCACGAGACCCACCTCCGTGGGTCCGAGACTGCGTCCGTGGACCTGCGAAGGCAGGTCTGGTGGCGACCGCAGTCGCCTTGAGGCGCGGTTTCAACCGCCCGCGTCGCAACCGCCCGCGTCGCAACCGCCGCCAACTACAACTCCCTCTGGATGGAACCAAATTCACGCTGCCATCGTCTCATCACCGGGCGCTTCGTGGAGGACGTGAGGCGCGCCTCGGCGCAGTCGCGCAGGTAGCTTCAGGTCTTCATCCCCAGGCGTGATCAGGCGACGTCGCGCAGCATACGTGGTGGCGCGACGCGATGATCGCGTGAGATCGAATTGGCTTGAGAACGAGCAACGGGAGGCGTGAGATGTGGAATCCTGTCCATGTGGCGCGGGGGCGCCTGACTGGCCACGCTGGGGCGCGGGTCGCGCTGGCGGCGGGACTGCTGGCGGGGCTGGCGCTGCTGGCGGGCTGCGGCGCAGCCACCAATGGCACAGCGGGGTCGGCGCAACCCTTCAGCGGCGCGCAGCACTCTGTGGCTGGGGGCAGCGCCTCGTATGGGGCGAACACTTCGACCGGGGCGAGTACGCCGGTGGCTTCGAGCAATCCAGCTTCGCAGCCCAGCGCGCAATATCTCATCAAGGCGCTCAATGTCGGCATGACCGTTCCTGACACGCGCGCCACCGCGAATGACCTGCAACGCTGGATCACCACCACCGACCCCAAAGCGCAATCCGCTGGGTCTACCTATAGCCAGGACGGCGACCAGTACGACATCCTGCTGACCTTCAATGTCGAAGCCAGCCTCTACCCGCAGATCAAGAGCTACCTCACCGGCTACGCCGACCAGCACAAGGGCAAGCTGCTCGGCCTGCAAGAGACGGTGCAGGACGTGACGAACGACTACATTGACTCGCAGTCGCAGCTCGCCAACCTGCGCGTCGAGCAGACGCGGCTTCAGACGTTGATGAGCCAGGCGGGGTCCATCGCCGATATTCTGACCATCGAGCAGCGCCTCACCGATGTCGAAGGGCAGATCGAGCAGATCGAGGCGCACCTGAACCAGCTCAATGGCCAGACCACGTTCTACAGCATCCAGATTCAGTTGACGCCGCTCTCATCCTACGTCCCGCCGATCACACAGCCCTGGAACCCCGGCGTCGTCTTCCACCATGCGCTGACCTCGGCGCAGGCGTTCGGCCAGGGGCTGCTGACGCTGCTGATCTGGCTGGCGGTCTACGCCATCTACATCATCCCGCTCTGTGTCATCATCTGGCTGGTAGTGCGCTTCATGCGGCGACGCTCGGCCCGCCTGGCTGCGCCCACCGTCAGCGCGCCACCGCCGCCAGCAGCATGACGGTGGCTGCCGCCGGGTCCCGTGCGACCTCACGCCCGGCCCTCTCTCCCAGCGGGCAAGAGCCAGCAGGGGTGTGAGGTCCGCCGCCCGGCCTCAGGACTGCAAGAACGCCAGCACGTCGCGGTTGAAATCATCCGCACGCTCGACGATGGGGATGTGGCCGACGCCGTGGTAGATGATGTGGCGCGCGCCAGGAATCTGCGCCGCGAGATACGCCCCGTTCTGCGGCGGTACCAGCGGGTCCGCAGCGCCGTGGATGATGAGCGTTGGCGCTGTGATGCGATGGAGCGAGTCCACCACGTCATGCGCCAGCGTCGCATGAAGCTGGCGCATGTAGCCAGCGGAACTCTGTGGGCGGTAGCGGGCCGTTTCCGCAATGCGCTCCAGCTCCTCAGGATGCGCCGCGACAAACTCTGCCGCCATGATGCGGCTGTAGGTGTGGATGGCGCGCTCGCCCACCTCCAGACCAGGGGCCGGCATGAGCAGCGCGAGAATCTCTGGCGAGGCCGCGACATGCGTGCGTCCACCTGCGGAGGTGGAGACGAGAACCAGCTTGTCGAGCTGGTCGGGGTGGCGCAGCGCGAATTGCAGCGCGGTAAAGCCGCCGAGCGAGATGCCGACGACATGCGCGCGAGCAATGCCGAGCGCGCTGAGCAGCGCGGCGGCGTCGTCTGCGAGATCAGCCGGGGTGTAGTCTTCGGCCACCTCGTCGCTATCGCCTGTGTCGCGGTGATCCATCGCAATCGTTCGATACTCGCGGCCAAACACCTCGAGCTGCCTGGCCCACCCCAGGCGCTTCGATCCCAGACCTGTCAGCAGCAGGATCGCCCCTTTGGCATCGGCTGGATTCGCGGGGCATGCCTCATCATACGCGAGCTTGCGCCCGCCGATCAGGACGCTCGATGGCGCTTTCACGTGCATTGCTCTTGCCTTTCTGCCGCCCAGCGCGCCATCACACACGTCGCGTCTGGCGGAACATTGTCGCGCGGCGCAGGTTCATCTCACGCCTGCCCCAGGGGCATGCGTCCGGCGATAGTACGCCCGCCCGGCGCCGTCCTCTGCGCGGTCGGGGTCATCGCGCGTGCGCTCGATGAGCAGCGCGATATCCGGGTTCGGCGCCAGTGTCAGGTCGCGCTTCCCCTCCTGCGTCGCACGCAGAATCTCATCCGCCACCTGCTCTGGCGTGAGCATGACCTCGATGGCCAGCCCTTCGACCCGCGCCGTCTCCTGCTCAAACATCGGCGTATCCACCCAGGCCGGGTAGACCGTTGTGATCGTAATCCCTGTGCCATACAGCTCGGCGCGCATGGCGATGGAGAAGCCGCGCACGGCCCATTTGCTGGCGCAGTAGCCGGAGAGCAGCGGCGCGCCCAACTTGCCCGCCACCGAGCTCATCAGCACGAAATGGCCGCCGCCCTGCGCGCGCATCGTTGGAACCGCCGCCTGGACGCAGTTATAGATGCCCATGACGTTGACATCCAGCATCTTGCGCATCTCAGACGACGGCAGGTCCTCGATGCGCCCGCCGCGCCCGATCCCGGCGCAGGCCACCACCAGATCAATGCGCCCGGTCAGCCCAAGCGCCGCGCGCACCAGCTCGCGTGTCTGCGCGTCATCGGTCACGTCGGTCGTCACCGTAGCGATCTGCGCCGTCGAGTCGGGCGCCCGCTCGCGCACCTGCTCCGCCGCACGCCGCAGCCCCTCCGCGTTGACATCCGCCAGCGCCACGTGCGCGCCCTGCGCGTAGAGCGCCCGCGCCGTCGCCAGCCCGATTCCGCTCGCACCGCCTGTCACCACCGCCACCGTCCCGGTGAAGTCCTCGATTGTCATCGCTCTCCCGTTCCTAACCTGGCCGTTCAACGGCAGACGCCCCGGCAGCGAAGACCACCGAGGCGCCTGGGTATGCGCAGGTGCGCGCTACAGCGGCGTTAGAACTGCGACTTGGTTGCGCAGGTACCGGTGAAGTCGCCACTCAGATTCTTGAAGTTGTTCGGTATCGTCGTGTCGATGCCATAGACGCTGTTGTCGCGCGTAGGCACCCGTTGATTGGGCGACGAGCCGTAGTGCGCAGAGGCGCCGAACAGGCCGCCCAGGTTCACCGTCCCCAGCGAGTTGAAGGCATTGAGCAGCCCGGCGCGCGTCAGATCGCCGTTGTCCGCCGCCTTCTTGAGGATCGCATACGTGACCATCGCCTCGGCATAGCCGAACTGGAAGTAGCCGTCGGGCTTCTGGTCCGGCGCGTACTTCTGGACGTCTTTCAGCATCTCGGCCATGCCCGGCTGGCTCGTGTCGCCCCAGGTCGCCCCTTGCGCGACGACCCAGACACTCTTCTCCAGCAGCCCGCTGAATTGCGGAGATACGGCCAGCAACCCGTTCGCCCACGCCGGACTTTGCATGATCCACTGTGGGAAATACCCGAGCTGGGCCGCCGTGCCGATGATGCTCGCCGCGATGTTGGGCACGGCGGTCAGGAAGACGTATTGCGCGCCCGCCTGCTTCATCTTGCTGACCTGCGCCGTGAACGTCGTGTCTGTCAGTTCATAGGTCGCCTCGGCGACATTGTCCAGATTGTAGCAGCCGATGGACTCGTTATAGCCGGTGAGGCCATCCTGACCGTAGGCGTCGTCCTGATAGATGAGTCCCACCTTGGGATTCACTACGCCCTGCTGTCTCACCACGTAGTCAAAGGCATTCTCAACCTGCAAGCGGTACGGTGTCCCGATCAGGATCATGTACTGCTGACGCGCCAGGATCGAATCCAGTGAGGCAGCCGACACCAGCATCTTGTCGCGTTCAGACAGGCTCACGATAGCCTGCGTGGTCGGCGAGCCGAGGCTCTCGGCCATCATCAACACCTGGTTGTGAATCTGGTTGTACATCTGGACCTGTATCTGCGGATTGTACTGCGAGTCCTTCTCGATCAGATTCACTTTGAATCCGTCAATGCCGCCATTGGCGTTGACGGCCTTGAAGTAGGTCTCGATGCCCTTCGTCAGCGGGATGCCGATGGGCGCCGCGACTGGCCCGGAGAGCGGCGTCAGAATGCCGAGGTCGATCGTCTTTGCGGTCAGGTCTACCCCAGGCCCGCCTTTGATCTGATTCCCACCCGGGGCGCTGCACGCCGAGACGAATACGCTCAGCACTGCGATCAAGGTGAGTATGCTCAGCGCACGGTTTCGCGCCGAGCGCGCTAGCTGAGTCGCCATGAGTTCCCCCTCTCGAAGATGGATAAACGATGATGGGTACTCGGCGAGTCGAACGCCAACCACCTGCGGCCATCCGCAGGCGCGTTGCAGCCTAGTCGGACGGCTGCGGCGCGTCTGCGCGCTGCGCAAGGTCCATGCGCTCAACGTCGAGTTGGGACTCGTGCTCCGATGCGGCCATCGCTGTGGCCAGCTCACCTCCTTTGTGCCGCGCCTCAAAGCGCCGCGTCGCCGCGCGGAGCCGACGAATGAGGCCGATCATGCCCGTCGGCTCGAACAGCAGGAAGACGATAATCACCAGGCCATAGATGATCGCGCTCAGGTCGCCACTGGAGATGCCAGTCGAGCTGGCGCTCTGCGGCAGCAGCGAGAAGGTGTCGAGCGCGATGGGAATCGCAAAGACGAAGGCTGCGCCCAGGATGGACCCCCAGACGCTGGCGATGCCGCCGATCAGGATGGCGGCGATGAACTGGATCGAGAGCAACAGGCTCCACGTGCCTGGGGTGGCGATGCCAGAGAGCGAGGCGTAGAGCGCGCCCGCGATGCCGGCCAGGAAGGATGAGAGGATGAAGGCGCCCATCTTGGCCTCGAACAGGTTGACGCCCATGATGGAGGCCGCGACCTCGTTGTCGCGCACTGCCTGCCACGCCCGCCCGGCGCGCGTGCGCGCCACGTTGCCCACGAAGAGCGCGACCAGCGCCAGCAGCGGCGCCAGCAGCAGGAAGAAGCACTGGTTCGTCGTCAACTGGACGCCGAAGATCGGGTTGGGGCTGGCGAACGAGAAGTCGCCGAAGCCGGGCGTCGGGAAATTGAAGTACCCCTGTTGCCCGCCGGTGATCGAGCGCAGATTGATGAACAGGTACTGGCCGATGAAGACCAGCGCCAGCGTGACGATGGCCAGGTAGAAGCCTCTGAGGCGCAGCGCCGTCGGGCCGATCAGCGCGCCGATCAGCGCCGCCACAATGCCAGATGCGGGCAGCCAGATCAGGAATGAGAGGCCCAGCCCAGCCGGGTCGCCGGGAAACTGCGGCGGGCTGCCACCGAGCCACGCGGCGGTATAGGCGCCCACGCCCATGAAGAAGGCGATGCCCAGCGAGATCTGTCCGGCGTAGCCTGAGAGCACGTTCAGGCCGAGCGCCGCGATTGCCATCACCATCGTGAAGTCGATCACCGAGAGCCAGCTATCCCCGCCGAGCAGGAACACCAGCCCAAGCGCGATCACGCCGCCGATCAACAATGCGCGGTTGCGTGTGGCGCGCAGCGGCCCGAAACGCGCGGTCGCGGGCGCTGAGGAGGCGACGGGCGTGGGCGCGCTCATACCCGCTCCACCTTTCGTGTGCCGAACAGCCCATAGGGACGGATCAGCAGAACGAGGATCATGATGAGATACGGCGTGATCGTGTGGAAATTAGCGCCAAGGATGCTGCTCGGTTCGTAGCCCTGCGTCAGCACGTAGATCAGCCCGATGATGATGCCGCCCACCACCGCGCCCGGAATCGAGTCGAGGCCGCCGAGGATAATCGCCGGGAAGGCGACCAGCGCGCTCTGGCCCAGCCCCACATCGAACGTGGGGTTGCCCGCGCCTGCCGCCAGAAACACTCCGCCGATGGCCGCAATCGCCCCGGAGATGCCCCAGGCCAGCGCATACACCGTCGAAATCTTGATGCCCATCGCCAGCGCCGCCTCCTGGTCAATCGCCGTGGCGCGCATCGCCAGCCCGTAGCGTGTGTAGCGCAGGAAGGCGTAGAGCGCCGCGCAGATCAGCGCGGTGACGACGATCCCCGCGATGGCGTTCACGCCGAATTTGATCCCGGCGATGGTGACGGCGCCCAGAATGTCGAATGGCGCTGGTGAGGCTGGGTTCTTCGCCCCTACCAGAATGGTGACAGCCGTGAGCAGAAGCACATCGAGGCCAATCGTCACCATGATGATGGTAAAGGGCGGCCGCCCGATCATGCGCCGCAGGACGACCCGCTCAAAGAGCACGCCGATCAGCGCGGTGACGGCCATGCCAATCAGCAGCGCCGGGATGAAGCTCAGCCGCCACGAGAACATGGCCACCGAGATGACGAAGGTTCCCACCAGCAGGAACTCGCCCTGCGCGAAATTGATGACCTCGCTAGCCTTGAAGATGATGGCGAACCCCAGCGCGATCAGCGCATAGTCGCACCCCAGCGCGAGACCGGAGAATACCAGCAGGATGAACGTCGTCATTGCGCCTCCTTTCCCGCCAAGCACGGGCCTGCGGCTGGCGTCGCGCCACGTCGCAGTGCGCCACGCTACATGCTCAGTCGCTCGTGTCCAACCTTGTCTCATCGGTCGTGGGCGTCGTCTCGGCTGACTCCTCCCCCAGATAGGCTCTGATGACCTCCGGGTTCGCCTGTACCTCCGCAGGCGTGCCCTGCGCGATGACGCGCCCGAAATCCAGCGCCAGCACGCGGTCGGCGATGCCCATCACCATCGCCATGTCGTGCTCGACCAGAATCTGCGTGATGCCAAGCTGTTCCTGAATGTCGAGCAGGATGGCGGCGAGGTCCTGGCTCTCTTCAAAACCCATGCCCGCCACTGGCTCATCCAGCAGCAGCAGTTGCGGCTGCGCAGCCAGCGCGCGCGCCAGGTCCGCGCGCTTCTGCAAGCCGAACGGCAGGCTACCCAGTGGCCGCTCCTGGAACTGGTCGAGGCCGAGCAAGGTCAGCAAGCGTTGGCAATACGCCCGGTTCTCGCGCTCCTCTGCGGCGGCCAGGCCAACGTACAGGCCGCCCCGCAGCACACCGCTGCGCATGCGATTGTGCCGCCCCAGCAGCAGGTAGTCCAGCACGGTGGTCTGCGGGAACTGTCCCAGGCTCTGGAAGGTTCGCGCGATGCCCACACCCGCGATCTGGTCAGTTCTGAGTCGCAGGAGGTCGTTCCCCGCGAAGCTGACGCGCCCATCCGTCGGCTGATAGACGCGCGAGAGCACGTTGAAGAGCGACGTCTTGCCAGCGCCGTTTGGGCCGATCACGGCGAAGAGTTCGTGAGGCCGCACGTCGAACGACACCCCCGCGAGCGCGGTGATGCCCGCGAAGCGCACGGTGATCCCCTGGACCGAAAGGAGTGGTGATTGAGTCTGAGCCGCATTGCTCATATCGTCCACTTCCTCTCTGGCCGGCGCTGGCGGAGGGCGGCGAAATTGACGTGACTCTCGCCTTCGTGCAGGCCGAGGTAAAACGCGCGCACAGCCTCATCGCGCAGCAGATCACTGGCTGGGCCAGAGAGCGCGACTCTGCCTGTTTCGAGCACATAGCCAGCGCTCGCGTGTGTGAGCGCCATCTGCGCGTTCTGCTCGACCAGCAGCACCGCCGTGCCGCCAGCGCTGATCTCGGTGATGATGTCGCCGATCTGCTGAATCATGAAGGGCGCCAGGCCCAGCGACGGCTCGTCGAGCAGCAGCAGCTTCGGGCTGGCCATCAGTCCACGGCCAATGGCCAGCATTTGTTGCTCGCCGCCGGAGAGATAGCCAGCGGCATCGCGGCGGCGCTCGCGGAGCGCGGGGAACAGGTCCATGACGCGGTCATAGGCGCGGCGCGAAGCGGCGGCGTCGCGTGAGGTCAACGCGCCGGTATGCAGGTTCTCATCCACCGTCAGTTCCGCGAAGAGGCGACGCCCTTCGAGCGCCTGGGCGATGCCGAGGCGCACGATCTTGTTGGCGTCAAGCGTGTCAATGCGGACGCCATCGAAGTGGATGGCGCCGCGCGTCACGCGGCCACCGTGAAAGCGCAGGAGGCCACCGATCGCGCGCAAGATGGTGGACTTGCCAGCGCCGTTGGCGCCGAGCAGCGCGATGACGCCGCGATCGGGCACTTCGAGCGAGACACCGCGCACGGCGCTGATGGCGCCCTGATAGGTGACTTCGACGTCCTGAACGACGAGCATACTGTCCCCTGTTCACACTGCACTGTACGAAAGGCGACTGATTAGGAACCTGCGGCGAAGGGCGCCAGTTGCTGGGGGCCGACGCCGATGCGACGCCCCGCGTTGTCTATCCGCTATTGCTCGCCCGGCGTTGGGCTGGAAATGTGTATACTGTGAGGCATGGATTACTTTCCGGCCAACCGGTATGGAAATAGTAAACGATGCCTGGTACAGTGTCAAGTCCAGGAACATGCCAGGGAGCAACTCTCAGGGGGAAGGCAATCTCTCGCCTTGCCCGCTTGTCTCGATGCGCTTGATTGCCCAGGGGGCGCGGTAGCGGAAGGCATCTGATATCGATGAGTGGAGCGACACACAGACGGATAGGGCGACCACCACGAACTGAGAATCAGCGCGAGCGGATTATGCACGAGGCGGCGATTCTCTTCGCGAGTAGTGGCTTCGATGCCTCCAGCTTGAACGATCTGGCAGCCGAGGTGGGGATTTCAAAAGCTGGCCTCTATCACTACTTCAAGACCAAGCAGGACGTGTATGACGCCATCATCATCGAGACCTTGCGGGGCCTGTTCGATCATGTGAGCGGAGAGGTGGAGCGTGCGGCGGGGCCACAAGAAAAGCTGCGCGCCTTCATGGCGGCCCATGCGGATTTCTTCGAGCGCAACTACTGGGCGTTCCGCTGCATGCTCGTGAGCTTCAGCGGCATGTCTGCGCCCACCTCGCGCCACGACGCGGTTGTTCTGCGCGAGAGCTATGAGCATCTCCTGCGCGCCATCATCGCCGACGGCGTGAGCCAGGGTCACTTTCGCGACGTGGACCCCGCCAGCGCCGGTCGGGCAGTGCTCTCGCTGTTGAACTGGATGGCGCGCTGGTTCCATCCAGGTGGCCTCAAGACCGCGCCCGAAGTGGCGCGGGAATACAGCGACCTCCTCTTCCATGGGCTGTGTCGCTAAGCCGCGTCATCCCTCGCCGCTGGCTCGCATGCCGCGCGCATGCCGCTCGATCTCCCCTCGCGGCGGGCGCTGCGCTGACCCTGCGAACTCGCCCTGCGCGCAGCGACAATAGCCGATTCCTGCCCTATGCTGCCTGCGAGACTACTGCGCGTGAGTGGTTCAGCGAGGAGCAGAGGGGAGGCGCCTATGCCCTGCCTGTTCGCGCTTGGCGCGGCATGCTTTCCTCGACTGGCGCTGCTGTCCCTGTGGGTGTTCACCCCGCTCGTCACGCGCGCCTTCCACGCGATGATCGCGCTGCCGCTGCTCGGCGCCATCTTCTTGCCGTATACGACGCTGCTGTTCGTCATCGCCTGGAGCACTCCGGTCGGCATCGTGGGGGGTGTCTGGCTCTGGGTGCTGCTGGGCTTCCTGATCGACTTCAGCTCGTATGCGACCAGCGGTTACGCCACGCGCAACCGCGCTGCCCACGCCCCATCGTTCTGAAGCAAGGCGGTGAATCGCGCTGGACGGCCTGCCAAACCGCGAAGGCCGCCGGCGCGGACTGGAACGGGGGCTTTGCGACGCGCAGCCCGAATACTTCACAGACGCCCGCTATGCGAGCAACTTCTGGCTGACGGCGGAGGATGCCGCCAGCGGCGAGCGTGAGTCATAGACGACATAGGTGCCAGCGAGCTTGTCGTGCCAGCACTGGCGCTGGTCGTCTACCAGCACCCAGAAGAAGCCCGCGCCCAGCGGGATGGCCGAGAGCCAGTAACCGAGGTAGCGGAGGAGCGCACGCCGCACCGTCAGCGGCTGGCCATCGATCCGCGCGATGCGCACGCCCGTGAGCAGCTTGCCCGGCGTCTGGCCGAGCAGCACCCAGAATCCCACCGGGTAGCCAACCGCGACAGCAGCGCCAATCAGGGCAGTCACCGCGATGACGAGATCGCGGACGAAGCCGGTCTGCACGACCCGCTGACCCACCAGGCCATACAGGGTGAAAAAGCCCAGCACTGCCTGTATCAGGGCGATGGCCGCCAATACCACTATGCTCATGATGACGATGTCGAGCACGAAGGCGACTGCGCGGCTGATGAATCCCGCGTGCTTATGTTGACGCTGTAGCGCGGCCTTCTCCATGGGGTCAACCGCCGGATTCGTTCTGTGGCGCTGGCGTCTCTGCGCTGGGCGCGTGTGGCTGCTGCGGCGCCGTGGCGCCATGCCGCCCACGCGGCGCTGGCGTCTCTGCGCTGGCTGCCGCGAGTGGCGTTGTCGCTGGCGCAACGCGTGGCGTCGGCGTCTGCGCTCCACTGGCCAGCGCAGGCGCCGCCGGGCTGCCCGCAGGCTCCGCAGGCATATCACTCGCCGGGCGACGGAGCAGGTTATGCGCCAGCCGCTCGATCCACAGATCCGCCGTCGCCGTGCGCCCGCGAACCTCGTTCATCGCGGCGCCAGCCATGCCTGTCGCCTGCTGTTCGACCAGCTCACGCACTTCGGGATTCTGCGCCATGTAATCGAACAGTTCGTCGATCACGCTGGCGGTGGCTTGCCGCGCCATGCGACGGCCATGCTGCTCCTCGCTCCATCCCTGCGCGGTCCAGCGGTCAATCGCCGAGCTTGCGTTGGAGAGCAGTCCATCCAACCGCAGCAGCAATGGATCGAGCGGCGTCGAGGGCATGCCGGGCGTATCGTGCGACGCATAATACGCCTCGGCCTCGTCTTCAGCCTCGTCAGAGAGGCGCCGCAGACGCGCCCGCATCTTTGAGAATCCCCGTCGCACGCGCGCCTCAGAGTCGAAGAGCGCCCCGATGAGCGTATAGCGCAGCGCGTCAGGCGCCTTCATGGTCGGCGTCGTCTGGGCGGAGGCGCGCGAAGCCGCGTCCCACGCGCGCATACGGCCTTGTAGTTCGTCTGCGCCGACGACCACCCCACCGAGCAGCAGCCGCAGCAGCGACGCGGCCGCGTCGAACTCGTCGCCAGGTTGGCCATCGGGCGACACGACACGGTCAGCGCTTGCCGCTGCTGCGGGCGGCGTGGGCTGAACACGACCATTCAGGTGTGCGCTGTCGCTCATACGAATCACTCCTGCTCCAGTCAGTTCGGCTAGCGGTTGAAACCACGCCTGACCCCATCCGCGCGAGCGGACGCTGTGGCCCTTGGGCCTTTCAGGCGCGGTTTCAACCGTCGGCGCTCATACGACGATCACTGCATCTGTCCATACTGCGAGGTGTCGTCGCCTGAGGTAGTCGTCGAGGCATCGGCGAGATACGCGCCATAGGCCATGATGTCTTCAGGCCGGATCATCCCCTGCGTCAGCACAACGCCGCCCGCGTTCTCCAGGGCTTCCTTCAAGGGGATAGCCCAGCGGTGCTCGAACAGGACCATCACCGCAGTCGTTCCGGGCGGAAGGTCAGCGGCGATAGCCTGGATGTCCGCTCCAGAGAGGCCGAAGTTCCGCGTGGCGAAAGCGTTGGCCTCCATCTCGGCGCCCACCTCCATACCTTCCTCGGTTCCCGTGGCGCCAAAGCCCATCAATCCGCCGATGATGGCCCCATAGGTTACGCGCTGGTCGGGCGTGAGATCACTCGCTCCCAGCGAGACGACAGACCCTTCATTGGTTTTCTGGATGGCCAGCGCGTCCAGCACGCGAATCTCTCCGCTTTCACTGGCGCGATGCAGTTCGCGTGCGATCTGCCCCTTGAGGTTGTCATTTTCAAGCCCGATAACCACGAGCTGGACCGGTCCTACAGTCATAGCCACGATGTGCCTCCTCTGTTGAGTAAACGTCCTTCTGAGTTTCGATGCGTGGTCATGTGGCGCGAGCGCGGGTGGCGTCAGGCGTGCTTGTCGCAGAGGCGCCCAACTTTCCACCGCTCTCTCGCTCTGGTTCTTGCCATAGGATCCTCTGCCGCATCCTGTACGTGCAAGCGTATCCCACCGCGCCCGCCTGTGGCCTCACGCGCACGGGCGGTTTGCGGGGCTAGCCTCGCGCTATGCCATTGGGGAGGCGCGCACCCTCGTCGTAGGGCGAGCGGGCGCTCCCGATGCGCTGGGGCGCGAGTTCGGGCGTCACGCGCCCATCGCCGAGACGATTCGCCCAGACTTGATGGCGGCCAGCAGCGCCGCGTAATCGCGCTCTGTCTGGTTCGCATAGGCCTCGGCGAAGGAGCCGAGGGCAAGATCGAACTGGTCGTTCACACCAAGGTAGGCTGCAATCTCGACAGCGTTCCCAGAGGCGCGCGCATGCGCCCGCGCCAGGGTATGGCCACAGAGACGCGCGTACAACTCGAGCGTGGCGGGCGACTGGTTTTCTACCTCGATGGAGCCTTTCATGTCGTGCAGTTGCCGTACATAGAAGAAGCGGCCCTGTGGCCCCGTCAACCAGCCCAGGAAGATATCAGACGCCGCCTGCATCAGTTCCAGGCCGCCGACCACCCGCTCTCCCTGCTGCTTGTAGACCCCCCGCTGCAGATGGGGTTCCAGCACCGACATCTCCGCCTCCTTGACTTGCAAGAACAGCGGATCGCTGTTGTCGCGCCCCATCAGCAGTACGATGAAGCAACGTGTGCCGACGCTGCCCACGCCGACGACCTTGAGCGCCACATCGAGAACCTCGAAGCGTTCGAGCACATGCCGCTGCGCGCTCGGTAGCGTCTGCTGGTACTTGTCCATGATCGTGCGCACCTCGGTTCCCATGACCTCCTCGGTGACACGCATGACAAGCGGCGGGTCATTGGCGATGATCGGGCGCCCATCCACGACCTCGGTGAGCTTGTCGAACGCGCGCATGCTCCCGCGCTGCCGGATCTTCACCACCGCCTTTTGCGCTTGTTTTTTCAATTGCTTGTTCGTAAGCACATTGAGCAAGTCATCGGCGGTGACATGGGTGTACCAGACGTCGAGTGTGCTCATGCTGGCAAGCTCGGCCATATGCTGCCGATAGGAGGCCGCCGCCGCGACCGCTACGGTCCGATTGACCGCCTCGCTGAATCCGTTGTTGCGGCCAGCGACGTAGAGGCTGGCGGCAAGGCGCTTGACATCCCACTCCCAGGGGCCGGGATAGGTCTCGTCCAGATCGTTGATGTCGAACAGCAGGGTGCGCTCTGGCGAGGCGAACGCGCCGAAATTGGAGCAGTGCGCATCACCACAGAGCTGCGTCTGGATGCCGGTTCGCGGGGTTTGAGCAAGGTCATTGGCCATCACAATCGCCGACCCCCGCAGGAAGGCGAACGGGGACAGCCGCATGCGCGCATAGCGGATGGGGACCAGGTCTTGCAGACGCGTGGTCGCCTGGGACTGGAGCAGCGCGATGGGGTCCGGACGATTGGGCGCCTCAGCCCAGTAAGCGTGAGCGGCGCGTGGTGTCCTCACGCGCATCGCGCGGCCTCGCTCCTGGCGCTCTTCCACGCTCAGCCGAAGCTCCGCCGCGCCGCGACTATCGCGCATGGGCGCTGTTGCTGTTGGCTTGGGTTCAGGCGCTACGGCGGCGCCTTTGGTATTGGTGTGCGTGTTCGTGTCGATTGCCACAGATTGCTCTCCTTCTGTCATGCCGCAACACCCAGTTGCGGCGCTCAATGGTCAGCGGCCACGCTCGGCGGGGGACCCAGACATGGCGTGTCAGTGCGCATGCGCCCTCCTTTGCGAATCGCTACGCCGGGCCTGGTTGCGCGCGCCGCGTTCGCGCCGAGCGCCGTTCGCGCCGGTCATCAGCGGGGCGGCGGCGGCGGCGAGCAGCGCGACGACAGCGACCAGAGCGGCGAGAACAGGCGCCGTCCGCTGCGCAGCCGAGGGCTGCGCAGAAGGCGCATCGGCTCTAGACGCCGGAACGCTGGGCAGCACAGGCGGCGGAAGCGACGCGACGAAGGATGCTGTCGTGACAGGCGATTCCCGCGCTGCCGCTCCGGCTGTTCCGGCTGTAGCCCTGCGCTTGAAGATGGCGAACAGATACCAGAGCGACGGCGCCAGCGCCACGAAGCCAATGACGGCGACAATCAGCAGTGGCCCAAGCACAGACGCCGGGCTGGCGGCGTTGTCCACGGTCACGTCTGGCACGATGAGGTATGGCCATTGAGCGACGCCCCACGCCAGGAAAATACAGACAGTCTCCGCAGCCACCAGCATGCGCGCTGCAACGTACAGGTGACGAAGCAGGGCTACAGCAGCCACCATGCCAATCACCACTGCGGCAAGCGAGAATGGGAGCGCCTTGCCAATCAACCCACTCCAGAGCGTGGGCGCCTCGGAGATGGCGAGCACAGCGGCTAGCGCTCCCAGCGCCGCCGTCACCGCGCCTGCGATCAGCGCGCGGCGGCGGAATAGCTCCGCCATCTCGCCATCGCCCGCGTTATGCGCATCGACGGTGAGGTAGGTCGCGGCCAGCACCGAGCACATCCCGACGGCGAAGGCGCCACTGGCGAGCGCGAATGGACTCGTCCATGTCGTCCACAGATTCGCCTGCACCTGCTCTGGCGGGCCAGACACGTGGATGTTCCCACTCGCCAGCGCGCCAGCGATCGTGCCGAACAGAAATGGTGTGATTGTGCTCGCGATGCTGAAGGTGTAGCCCCAGCGCAGGCCCGCGCCAACTTCCAGGCCGTAATTCGAGCGAAACCCGAACGCCGCCCCACGCAGCACAATGCCGATGACCGCCAGCGTGATCGGGATGAACAGGGCTGTCGAGACTCCGGCGAAGACGATGGGGAATGCCGTCCACGTGACGACGAGGACGAAGATGAGCCAGATGTTGTTGGATTCCCAGACGGGACCCATCCCACGCGCAATCGCCACGCGCTGGCGAGTGGCCGTCGGCCCACTGGCCAGCAGGTCCCAGATGCCGCCGCCGAAATCCGCGCCGCCAAACACAGCGTAGGCGATCAACGCCACCCACACGAAGGCCGCGCTCAACGTAGCCAGGGTGGATTGTGACATGTGACCCCGCCTGTTCTTCACTGATTCGCGCGCGGGTTCTCATGCCGCCATGGCAGCCCGCCTGATCTGGCGCTCCAGCGCGCTACTCGATACTGACCGCTATCTTCTTCTCAGGAGCGAACGTCTTGCGCTCGTGCGCCAGGCGTCGCAGCAACGCGATGGTAGCCACCCCCAGCGCGAGATAGACCGCGAGGAAGATGAAGAAAAAGATGCCGGCGCCGGGATTCGTCGTGGCGCCGTCGCTGGTTCGCATGATGTTGTAGATGATCCACGGCTGCCGCCCCAGCTCAGCCGCTACCCAGCCAGCTTCCAGCGCCACAAAGACCAGCGGGCTGCACACGACCAACACCCACAGCAGCCAGCGCGCCGTCGGAACCGTTCGCTGCTGACGAATGAAAAAGAACCAGAACACCAGCGGCACGAGCAGGAACAGCCCGCCGAGCGTCGCCATGGTGTCGAACGCCAGATGGGTGATCGGCAAACTGGGCCAGGTGTTCTGCGGAAAGGCGTCCAGCCCGGTGACGGTGGCGTTGAAGTTGTTGAAGGAGAGGAAGCTGAGCAGTTTGGGGATGGTGATGGCGAAGTACACCTGCTGCGTCGCGGCGTCTACCCAGCCAAAGAGCGCGAGCGGGGCGCCTGCCGTCGTCTGAAACAGCCCCTCCAGGCCGGCCAGCTTCTCTGGCTGCTGATGCGCCACCATCTCGCCGATCCAGCTTCCCACAATCGCCTGTGGCACGATCATCACCGTCGCCAGGACCATGCCGAGCAGCACCCCACGCGAATGGTAGGGGTCGTTGCGCTTGCGCAACATGCCCAACGGCGTAGACCGCCGCCACCGCGAACCCCGTCACCTGATACGCCGCGATCAGCATGTGCATCGCTTGCGCAGGCGCGGCGGGATTGAACATCGCCGCCCAGGGATCAATGTTCACGGCCTTGCCATTGACGAGCTGGAAGCCCGCTGGGGTGTTCATCCAGGCGTTGACCGCGACGACGAACTGCGAGGCGAGCGCCCCGGCGACGACCACCGGGAACGAGCAGAGCCAATGGATACGCGGTGAGAGTCTGTCCCACCCATACAGGTACAGGCCCAGGAAGATCGCCTCGAAGAAGAAGGCGAAGCCTTCGAGCGCAAACATCAGCCCAAAAATGCCCGACCCGAACCCCATGAAGCGCGGCCAGAGTAGCCCGAACTCGAAGGAGAGCGCCGTGCCAGAGACGGCGCCGACGATGAACAGAATGCCAGCGGCTCTGCTCCAGCGCCGCGCCAGGATGTACCAGGTGGCGTCTCGCGTGCGCAGGCCGATGCCCTCGGCGATGCAGAACATGAGCGGCAGACCGATGCCGAGCGCGGCGAAGACGATGTGAAAGGCCAGCGACACAGCCAGCGAAGCGCGAGCCGCAACCTCTGTGCTCATCAGCACACTCCTCACCTTCTACACCCCAGACCGCCTGCGAACGCGGCGCCGAGACCGTTAGCGACCGCTCGCCGAGTTCGCCGTCTGCCTGGGCGCGCTCGTGTTGAGCCGCTCCAGCACATGATCGCCCACCCGCAGGGCGTTCGCGATCACGGTCAGCGCCGGGTTGACCGCGCCGATGCTGGGGAAGAAGCTGGTATCGACCACGTAGAGATTGTCCACTTCGTGCGCCCGGCAGTTGAGGTCCAGCACCGAGGTTTTGGGATCGGCGCCGAAGCGGCAGACACCCGCCTGGTGTCCGACACCAGCGATGGGGATCTCCGTCTGGAGATACAAGTCGCGTGGAATCAGATGCTGCGCATGCATGCCCAGCTGCGGCAACATGGACTTCAACTTCTCATACAGGCGATCTGCGGCCTCCTGATTGTTGTTGGGCGTGTAGCTGAGCGTGATGGCGCCCTGCTTATCTACCGTCACCCGATTCTCTGGCCGTGGGAGGTCCTCGGTGGAGAGCCAGAAATCGACGGCGTGGCGGGCCATCTCTGTGAGTGTCCAGGTGGGGGCAAGCCTCGTTAGCATGGGTTTCTCGCCGCGATACATCGGCGCGACCGACTTGCCGGTCATCTGGATATTGCCCATCGGGTACTCGAACCCGTCCATGCCCAGATAGAAGTCGTTCAGGCCGAGCGTCTTCTGGAATATGGTGTCATTCACCTCATCCGAGATGGCCAGCGCCGCCCGGCTGTTATGGAACATGTAGTTGCGGCCAACCTGATCTGACCCATTGGCCAGCCCGTTGGGGTGCTGGTCGTTGGCCGACATCAGGAGCAGCTTGGCTGAGTTGGCGGCGCCGCACGACACCACGACGATATCTCCGCGATAGACCTCGCGCGCGCCATCGTGTTCCACCACCACCTCCGTCACTTCGCGGCCAGAGGGACTGGTGTTCAGCTTCACCACCTGTGAGTTCGTGCGCAGGGTGACGTTGGGGTACGCCAGCGCGGGGCGCACGCAGATGACTTCCGCATCTGACTTGGCATGCACGAGGCAGGGGTAGCCGTCGCAGGTCTGGCAGCGGATGCATGTGCTGGCCGCGCGATGCTGCTCGTCGAGCATGATGCCGCAGGGCGCGTGGAATGGATGGTAGCCAGCCGTCTTCAGATTGTCGTAGAGCTGCTGCATGCGCGGCTCATGCGAAACCGCCGGGTGGGGGTAGGGCGCGCTGGCTGGCGGATCGGTGGGGTCTTCGCCATGCTGGCCATGCACCTGATAGAGCTGCTCCGCCCTGGTGTAATACGGCTCCATCTGCTCATAGCTGATCGGCCACGCGGGTGAGACGCCATCGTGGTGGCGTAGCTCGCCGAAGTCCTCCTTGCGCAGCCGATAGAGCGCCGCGCCATAGAGTTTCGTCGCCCCACCGACCACATAGTGTACCTGCGGCTGGAACGGCTTTTTCTCGGCGTCATACCAGGTGTCGTGCGAGATATAGCGATTCTTGACGAACACCTCCTCGGCGTCCCAGTTCTCGCAGTTCGCGTGGCAGAAAGTCGCCGCGTTCGAGCAGCAGGATACGCTTGCCTGACGGCGCCAGGTGGTAGGCGAGCGTGCCACCACCAGCGCCGGTGCCAATGATGATTACGTCGTACTGGTTGTCCGAGGCCATCGTGATACTTCTCCTCTGCCGCGTTCTCTTAGCAGCGCCAGCCACACAGGCGCCGCCTGCGTCATCCGGGGATGGGAGCCGTTGGCGCGGTGGTCGCCCCTGCCGCGCCCGATGCGGCGGAAGGTGGCGCCTCGCCAAACGAGTACCGCTCCAGTGTGGCCATCAGATTCTCTCTGATGAACGGGAACTGCACGGTATCGATCGGCGCGAACAGATCGGTGATCCAGTCCAGCCCAACGCGCACCTTGTCGGCGAAGGTGGGCATCTTCGCGAGATAGATGCCGCGCCAGGCGAACCAGGCGGGCAGACCAGAGAGTCGCAGGTCGCCGATCTGCGCGACGGCCTGGCGTTGCCCGAGGCTTGCCAGACTGCCAATCGGCTTGTAGTGGAACGTCCGCAGATAGCTCGTGTGGTGGATGCCAGCGACGATGTTGGCCGCAGCGACCGGGCCTTCGCGAATCGCATTCTGCGCGGTGGGGGCGTAGAACCCCTGGCCGTCTGGCGATGGCACGGCGGCGCAATCACCCAGCGCGAAGATCGTCGGGTGGCCACGCACACGCAGGTGGCTATCAACCTGGAGCGCGCCATGCCTGTCTTTGGGCAGGTCAACAGCTTGCAGCACTGGATTGACCTTGATGCCGGCTGTCCAGATGACGGTGCGCGTCGGGATGACCTCGCCGGTGCTGAGGGTCGCGCTGCGCTCGGTCACAGCCGTCACCCCGACCCCAAGGCGCACATCAATCGTCCGCTGACCGAACTTCTCGACCACATACTCGCCGAGCCGTCGGTCTACCTGCTCCAGCAGACGCTTGCCGTGGGGCGCGAGAATGAGGCGAACCTCGTGCGGCTTGATGTCAGGATAGTAGCGTAGCGCCCCGTGGAGCAGGTCTTCGAGCGCGGCGATCCCTTCGACGCCCGAGTAGCCGCCGCCAGCCACCACGAAGGTCAGCAACTCGCGGCGCAGCGTCGGATCGCGCGTGGTATTGGCCCATTCCAGCATCGTCAGCGCGCGATTGCGCACGCGGAACGCATCGAGCAGATCCTTCAATCCCAGACAATGCTCGGCGGCGCCCGTGGCATGCGCAAAGTTGGTGACCCCGCCCAGCGCAATCACAAGGTAGTCGTAGCTCATCTCGGCTTTGTCGCCATTGAGCAGGGTTCCATGCGCCGTCTGATGCTCTACATCAATGCCCGTGACGGTCGCTTCACGGAAGCGGGCATGCTTCAGGAACGCGCGTAGCGGTGGCGTCGCGTGGCGTGGCTCAATCGTTCCGCCGGCCACATCCGCCAGCATGGGGGTATACACCACGTAGTTCGTGTCGCTCACCAGCACGATCTCGACATCGTCGCTGGAGCGAATGTGGCGCTCCAGATACTGGACCGCGGCGAGTCCGCCGAATCCACCACCGAGCACAACAATCCTCTTCATGCTACTGCTCCCTGGTCAGAGGCCGACGCTCCCCTGCATGATACCGCCGTCAACGAAGTAGGTGGTCGCGGTCGCATAGCTCGCCTGGCTGGAGGCCAGCCAGACGACCAGATCGGCGATCTCGGCGGGTTTCGCGACGCGGCCAATCGGGATCGCGGCGTCGAGCCGGGCTTTCTGGGCGGGGTCGGCAAGGGTCGCGGCGTCAATCGGCGTATCAACCGCGCCGGGGCCAACATTGACGACCGTGATGCCATGTGGCCCTAGCTCCACGCCAGCGGTGCGAGTCAGCATGCGCACGCCGCCTTTGGCGCAGCAGTAGGCGATGTTGCCCGGCATTGGCCACTCCTCGTGAACCGACGAGATATTGATGATATGGCCGCCGCCGCCCTGACGAATCATCTGTCGAGCAGCGCACTGCGCCCCAAAGAAAGCGCTCTTCAGGTCAACGCCGATCACCAGATCGAATTGTCGCTCGGTGGTTTCGAGCAGCGTCGTGCGCGTCTCCATCCCGGCGTTGTTGACCATCACATCCAGCCGCCCAAAGGCCTGCACGGTCTTATCGACGAGCGCCTGGATATCGGCCACATTCGAGACGTCCCCCTGAACGATCTGGGCTTTGCCGCCCACCTGCCTGATATGCTGTAGCGTCGCTTCGGCAGCCGCCTGGTTGCGATGATAGTTGATCGTCACTGCCGCGCCCGCCTCAGCCAGCGCATAGCAGATCGCATGCCCGATGCCACTATCGCCGCCGGTCACGATAGCGACTTTGTTCTCCAGCAACATAGCGCATCCTCACTTTCGGGGGTAGAGGGCCTGCCGCGCCTGGCGGCCGCCGATGGGTGATACAAGCCGAGTGGCGCCACTCTGCCCCTAGCCGCCAACCACACGCGGCACGACGACAATCTGTTCCGCAGCCGGGTCAAACTCGTCAATGCGCATGGCCCCGCGCCCCTTCTCGACACGAAAAGCCGTTGCGCCCCGCGCCCGCTGCTCAGCGAAGATGCGTTCCGCCTCTCGCACGGCTGTCAGCCCTTCGGGATCACCCGTGTCTATCTGTCGCGCATCCCATGAGACGCGGTCATCACCTCGAGACGACATGACCCGCAGCATTCCCATAGCCCCTCAGCTCCTTCGTGAGATGGCCCGCATCCAGCGGGCCTCGTAAGCTTCTCCTGGCCAGCGCCACCGTAGTGAATTGTCTTCACCGCGAGGTTGGCGCCAATATCGTCGCTCGACACATGCTGGCTCATGCAGGCACGCGCGAACTGAAATAGTCGGCGTGCGCGAGGAGGGCGTAGAGGACCATCGCCGCCAGCAGAATGACGACGATGGCGGTCACCGGCGCCACAGGCAGCATGAAAAACCACCGAATGGCGGTGAGTCCGGCGATGACCAGCCCGTACACCTGGCCAAAGGTTCCTCCGCGCAGGATATCGTAGCCAGCGTAGAAGGAGACCAGCGCAAGCAGAACATCTACGATGCCCCAGATCCACATGTAGCCGCCGTAGTTGCCATAGACTGTGTTTGCCAGCCAGGCGGCGTTCGCGAATTCCTGGAGCGCCCAGGTAAGCTGGAATCCGCCGAGCATGATTGCTATGATTCCGGCGAATGTGACCAATCCAGGGCGTTGCTGCGCTGACCTTTCAGGTGTCTGAGCCATCTGACTCCTCCTTATCGCGCGCTTCATGCGCCTCTCGAAACTCCGTTTGTGAAGCCTGCGCCGCAATTGTACGGAGTGCGAACCGCTGCCGCCCCTGCCTTGGGGCGAGTCTCGCAGTGCAGGTTTCTGGTCGCATACAGGGAGGGGTATCCTCTCTCTGTGTTCAAGAAGGCTGCCTCTCGTCGCAGCCGACGCAACGAGAGTCGGCCTCGCGTCGCAACCGTTACTGCCGAGCCATGACCATACGTAGCTCGGCTTCGTCGTCTTTGATGAGGTCACCACTGACATCCACCACGACGCTATAGAGCTTGCCGGTGAACTTGAACGGCGACTGATACTCTGGCGTGACGGGCAAGCCAGGATTGGCGCCAATCGTCAGGCCGCCGGGGTTGAAGATGACCGGTGTTGTCACGGGGAAATCGGCTGCTCCAACCAGTTTGTCATCAATGTAGAGTTGGGCGCGTCCGGGCGTTCCCTTGCCATGTGGAATATCCGCTGGGCCTGTGGCCTCGAACTCGAAGCGCAGGTGATGGCGTCCCTCTGGAACTGGCGCTGCTGAAACCACCTGATAGATCGTCCTGCCGACATAGTTGTGGGCATATCGCAGCATCTTGTCCTTGATGTAGAACGCATAGCCGCCAGCGCCCGTCCCCTGACAGAGCAGCACCCCCTCTGCGCCGCCGCTAGGGATCTCGACATCGGCGGTGATGCTGTGCGGACGATTGAGCGTATGGACCGAAGCGAACCAGGGCGCCGTCTGAGTGTTGGGGAAGTAGGTGTAGCGGACGCGCGCCTCAGCAAGCTGCGGGCGCTCTTGCATCATCCGCGACAATGCGCTCCCGTCGATGGGCAGCACTTTGTATTTGCCCGCCTCGACATACCAGGTGGCGATCATGTTGATCACCTGCTCACGATGCTCGGCGGCGACATCGTGGTTCTCAGCCAGATCGCTGGCCACATGGTAGAGTTCCCACTGGCGCGCGTCCAGATCGGCCAGCATCTCGGCGGTGATGGGCACGCCAAATGGCTTACCCGCTTCAACGAACGACGGGCCAGGCCAGGCGCAGACCGCACGCCAGCCATCGTGGTAGAGCGAGCGATGGCCGAACATCTCGAAGTACTGCGTGGTATGCCGGGTAGGCGCATTGGCATCGTCAAACGTCTGCGCGAAGCTAACGCCTTCGAGCGGCGACTGCGTGACGCCTTTGATGTTCACGGGCGCCTCGATGCCAAGCGCATCGAGTACAGTCGGAACCATGTCAATGGCGTGCGCATATTGTGTGCGCACCTCGCCTTTGGCCCGGATGCGGGCTGGCCAGTGAACGATGAAGGGATCGCTCACGCCGCCGCGATAGGTCTCACGCTTCCAGCGACGGAAAGGCGTGTTGCCGGCCCAGGTCCAGCCCCAGGGGTAGTGGTTGAAGGTTTCAGGGCCACCCAGCTTGTCCAGCTTCGCCAGGCTCTCACTGATCGACTCAGGCGCATTGTTGAAGAACTGTAGCTCGTTGGTGGTACCGCTGGGGCCGCCCTCAGCGCTGGCGCCATTGTCTGAGATGACCATGATCAGCGTGTTGTCGAGCTCGCCGATGGACTTGAGGTACTCGAGCACACGCCCGATATGAAAATCGGTGTGAGACAGGAAACCAGCGAAGACCTCCATCATGCGCGCGTAGAGTTGCCGCTGCTCTGGCGAGAGCGTATCCCAGCCCGGCACATCCGGGTCGTGGCGCGAAAGTTCAGCGTCGGGCGGGACAATCCCCAGCTCCTTCTGGCGCGCGAACGCTTTCTCACGATAGGCGTCCCAGCCATCGTCAAACTGGCCCGCGTATCTATCTGCCCATTCCTTGGGAACGTGATGCGGCGCATGCGTAGCGCCAGGACAGAAGTGCAGATAGAATGGCTTGTTCGGGGCAATCTGCTTGGCGTCGGCGATAAACTGGATCGCCTTGTCGGCCAGATCCTCATTCAGGTGGTACCCCTCCTCGGGGCTCCGCGGCGGCTCAACCTGGTGGTTGTCGTAGACCAGGTCTGGATAGTATTGAGAGGTATCCCCACCCATGAAGCCGTAGAAGCGCTCGAAGCCGCGCCCCAGTGGCCAGCGGTCGTAGGGTCCGGCGGCGGATTCTAATTCGGACGGAACCAGATGGTACTTGCCAACCATGTAGGTGCTGTAGCCCTGCTGCAGCAGCATCTCAGAGAGGAAGCCATTCTCGAAGGGAATCTGGCCATTGTAGCCAGGATAGCCAGTGGCCAGCTCAGTGATCGCGGCAAGGGCATTGGAGTGATGGTTGCGCCCCGTCAGGATGCATGAGCGCGTCGGCGAGCAGAGCGCGGTGGTGTGCATGTTGTTGTAGCGTAACCCACCTGCGGCGAGGCTATCCAGATTGGGAGTCTTGATGGGCGATCCGAAACAGCCGAGTTGGCCATAGCCGGTGTCATCCAGCACGATGAACAGCACATTGGGCGCGCCTTCTCTGGCGCGCAATGGCTCAGGCCACGCCGGGCTAGACGTATCCGTTGTCAGCCCGATGGAGCCGGGGAACGCGGTTCCCGACTTGTATTCTTTGAGCGGCGTCATGCTAGCCTCCTGGCTCAGAGATCGATCTGCTCACCGTCTACGATGTGGCCTCCGACGAGCGCTGGGCCACCAGCGCCGATGAGCGATGCCTGTATACGCGACGATACGCCACACGCGCGGCGCGGCGCTGTGAGCGCACGGCGGGCGTGCTGCCGTGCGCGCCACTAGCATATGAGCACGCTGGATGTGGTCATTTCGCCGCACCCTGGGCGCGTTTGCTGGGTCAGTTTCTCGCACATCCATGCGGCGAGCGTGACCCTAGCCAGCAGATGAGTGACAGCTTTTCGCCACGCCTGCGGCGCTAGCCACCGCGCCACCGCAGGCATTGGCTGGCGCGGAATGAACCGCCTGCGCATCACCGCTGCCCCTGGGCCGCGCCGCAGCGCAGGAACAGGCGCCGCCCCTGCCTCTGAGGATAGGCCAGCATACGCTTTCTGGCGCACACGGGACTACCCCGGAGAACCCGCCGTTTGTGCGGTGTGTCGGCGCGAGGTCACTGACTTTATTTGGGTGAGCCTCGCACACGCAGCGTCTGGCGAGGCGTCTGGCGAGACGCCCGCAGAGGCGACTGGGCGGATGATCCGCCCGCAGAGCGCCTGAACAGCGCGGCGGCGAAGGGCGATGCGCGCAGCGGCGGCGCACGCGAAAGGAGCGACCTTGATGAGCACGAATGTTGAACCTGCGACCAAGCAAATCGAAGCCATGTTTGTTCAGCTTGCGCATGGACTCACGAGCGAGGATCACAGCGTCACGCTGCACGGGTTGGCGCACTCGACGCTGTTCTTCGCGGATCGGCCTCAACACGTCGTAGGCCACATGAGCACCGCAAAGTTTGTCAACGAGTGGGGCATGGGCGAGAACAGCTTCGCCGAGGATCCGCCGAATGCGGTGGTGTCGTTCATGGACACGGGAGACACGATCCCCGAAGAAGCGACGGTGATCCTGCGCAATCCGCAGCTCATCGACGACAACCTCAGCTACCAGATCGAAGTCCTTGAGGGAAGCCTGCCGACCACGGGTGGGCCATGCACGCTGTTCATTGACCCAGTCGGTCGGCCACTGTCGCCGATGTCGGTCGCGGGCGTGCGCCGCCGCCAGCGCCGCCGCCGCTAGCGCGGCCCTGACGGACGCCTGGAATCGCTGGACTCCGCTGGACTCCGCTGCTGGCAGGAGAGAACCGTGACTGCGCGGTCCTCTCCTGCTCGGCGTTCAGAACAGCGTCACGACTGAGAGCCAAAGCCGATGAACAGCGCAATCGCCGACGTCGCGCCCATCGCGATCGCGGTAAGCATCAGCCCGCTGCCGATCATCGCCGTCATCCTGATCTTGCTGTCGCAGAAGGCGCGCAGCAATGGCCTGGCCTTTCTCGTCGGATGGTTTCTCGGCCTGGCAATCGCCGAGGTGATCGTGCTGGCGATTGTGACGCTGCTCAACTTTACGCCAGGGACAGGGCCAGTGAAGGCTGTCGCATGGTTCAAGCTGGTCATCGGCGTGCTGTTAGTCTTCCTCGGCATTCGCCAGTGGCGGCAGCGACCGGGGCCAGGCGATGAGCCATCGATGCCGAGCTGGATGCGCTCTATTGATAGCGTCACGCCGCTCCGGGCGATGGGGTTGGCGGCGATTCTCTCGGCGGCTGGCAACGTCGCGCTCATTCTGGCAGCGGCGGCGGGCATCGCACGGGCCAAACTGGACTTCCAGCAGGAGGCCAGCGCGTTGGCAGTCTTCATCGTCATCGGCAGCCTCACCGTCGCGGCGATGGTCGTCTATCACATCGTCGCGGGCCAGTCGGCGGCGAAGATGCTCAACACGTGGAAGACCTGGCTCTTGAAGAACAACGCGGCGCTGACAGCTATCTTGCTGATGGTCGTCGGCGTCCTGCTGGTGGGCAAGGGAGCCAACGCCCTTGGCGTGTTTGGCTAAGGGCGTCGCGTCGCTAGCGTCGTGGCGCCCGTGCCAATGAAGGGTATGTGGCATATGGCCGAAGCGCAGGACATCTCGACGACCAACTCCCCCGCAGCGCCATCTGCCACGCCGCAGACCGCGATAGCGGCGAGGCCCGCGAGCGCCTGGCAGGTGATCGTCATCGCGCTGGCCGCGATTGTCTTTACGGCGGTCTGGCTGGGCATCTACCAGTTCCTGACGGGCGCCATCTGGCCCAGCGACTACGTCACCACCCGCCGTTGGACGATCCCGGTGGGCGTCCTCGTGTTCTCATTGCTGGTCGGGCTTGCGCAGAAGTATCTGCGGGCGCCGACGGTGATCAGCGGCGGGATGGCGCAGTCGATGAAAGGCGAGGAGCGCGTTGACTACACCACCTTCCCCGGCGCGCTGCTCTCGTCATACTGCTCGCTGCTCTCAGGCGCGAGCGTCGGCCCCGAAGGCCCACTGGGCATTCTCGTCCAGGATCTGGCCGAGTGGGCGCGGGTGAAGCTCAAGATTGCGCAGGAGAGCGCGCTCGGCTTCCGCGTCGCGGCCTGCGCCTCGGCCTACAATGGCATCATCGGCAGCGCGGTCTTCACCGGAGTCCTCGCCACCGAGTTGCAGGTCGGCGGGGCGAATGGCTCTGGCGTTTCTGGCCTGGAATCTGCTCGCGGGCGTCATCGGCTTTGCCGTCTTCAGTTTGCTGCATCTGCATGTCTTCGCCCAATACGTCGCATTTACGCCGATCGACCAGCTCACCCTGCCGTATATCCTGTACGCGGTTGTTCTCGGCGTCGTCGGCTCGGCGGTGGCGTTGTTCGTCGCGGCGGCGTTCCGCGCCTTCGGAACCCTCACAGAGCGCGCCTTTCAGGGCCGGGTTGTCTTGCGGGCCTTGGCCGCCGGGGTGGTCATCGCCATCGTCGGCTATTTCGTGCCCGCCGTGCTGTTCGCAGGCGAGACGCAAATCTTCCCGATGATCGACAACCCGGCGAGCTACGGTGTCCTGGCGCTCGTGGGCCTGGGCATCCTGAAGCTGCTGCTGCTGGCGCTCTCGTTCAAGAGCGGATTCCTGGGTGGCCCCACGTTCCCGATACTGTTCGGCTGCACGATGTTTGGACTTGCGCTGAGCCTGCTCTTCCCTGGCGTGCCAGTCTCCATCTTCGTGCTGTGCATCGAGTCGGCAGCCGTCACGCTGGCGCTGCGCGCGCCGCTGACGGCGATCCTGCTGGTGGCGGTGATAGGGACCGCCGACCCAAACGAGATCGCGCTGCTCGTGCTGTCGAGCGTCGTCGCGCTGATGATTGGCGCAGCCATGACGCAGGTGATGGCGCGGCGCAGAGCGCGCGCTGTGAGCAGATCGAATGCGGCAAATGCGGCTGGGACGACGGCCACCGCGACAGGATGAATGACGCGGCGCGCTTACCCTTCAGAGAGGAGAGAGGGTCCCCTGCGCATAGCTTGAAACTGCCCCCGAAGCCCGCCCTTTCGCATGGTGTGGGGCGACATCCAGCCGCTTATAATCCGAGCTAGTCTCAGCGCCATGTTCAGGCGCGGGGCAACAGCGCCCTTGCTCCCGCCGACTGCGGAAGGAGCCGACGCCAGCGGCGCGGCGTGCGCCCGGCGACGACGATTTCATCCAGAAGGAGGTTTGACTATGAGGCATACCCGCATCACCCTTGCTCTGGTAGTTGCGCTCGTGCTGTTTGCGGGGTGCGGCGCCGCAACCACCTCCACAGGGACCACAAGCGAGCCAGCTAACGCGGGGCTTTGTCAGCGCATCACGACGATCGACCAGTCGCTCACGCAGCTCTCAACTGTGGGCAGCAACACCACTGTTGGCGAGGTCAAGGCGATACAAACTGAAGATCACGATCGCGCTGGGCCTCCTTTCAAAACTGCCGAATAACGGCGGCACGACATTGAGCGACCTCCAGTCAGCCAACAATCAGTTGACGTAGTCAATCAGCGGCCTGCCCGACAGCGCCACGCTTGGCGAGACCGCTCCCCGGCTGCAGAACTTCAAAGCGAAGGTATCTAAGGCGCAGACTGCGACGAAGAAGCTATCCACCGTGCTGAAGTGTTAAGGATGTCGTCGTCTGGCGCAGGGATCGCGCCAGGCGGCGACGCGCGCAGGCGCCGCATCCGCTCAGGGCATGCTGCCCGATGGCGCAGACGGCGATGAGGCGCTGCCCCTGCGCATCGGCCTGCCGAGGATGTGGCAGGTATCCGCATACGAATCCATGACCGCCGAGCGGTCGATCTCCAGCGCGAGCGTATGCAACGCCATTTCGACGACCGCATCGGCCTGCGCTATGAGCGCGTCACGTTGCGCTGGCGCGCTCAGAAACGGCGCCAGCCGACCGATCGTGCGCAGCAGATGGATCACCACGGTCGGATTGCCACGGCTGGCATAGCGAATCTTGCTGAATGCGGCGTCGATGATCGCCGTGATGGGAAGCGGCTGTGTGATGACGCGAACGGCGCCGCGTCGGTCGTGATACACGAGCCAGTCGCTGGGGTGCTCGGCGAGCATGCGCAGCCCGTCGGCGAGCCAGTCAATGCAGATGAGCGCGTTGAAGGTATTGTTTATCGCGGCTGAGAGCGCCAGCAGCGCGATCTGCACGAGCTTGTCTATCGCAAACTCGAGGTCCTGCTGGAGTGTGCGCTGCGACCCGATGAGATGAGCGCGTTGTATCGCGGCGGGCAGCGCGGCGCTGGCAAGGCGCGCTGGCCAGACCTCGGCGAGCGCCGTGCCAGCAAGCACATACTGGCCAGGCCGATACAGCAGCCGCACGGCGGCGCCAGCCTGCTCAGCCGCCCGCACGATCTTCTGAAAGCGCACCACCTGGAGATAGCCGCTGGTCGTCGCGGTGACAGGAACCGCGCCCTCAGCCAGCCCACGCATGGCCTCAGTCAGCGCGGCGGAGTCGCGCGCGCCAGATGTCTCAGCTCCGCCATCGGCGATATTCGCACGCTGCCGCTCATCTATCGCCCGTCGCAGATCGGCGGCCACTAACGCCGCCACCTGCTGCGCCTGGACCGAGATCGTGATGCCGTAGATGAAGCCTATCAGCAGCTCCACGCTGATGAAGATGAGCAGCAGCGCGACTTTGGCCGAGATCTGTGGCACGAACTGCTCAGAGGGGCCTTGCCCAACACGCGAGAGCACCATCAGGCTATACACAAACGTGCCGACGAACATGCTGAGCGTCAACCGCGAGATGCGCATGCGAATGAAGTCGTGCAGCAGGAAGGAGCCAAACTGAGACGCCGCCAGCGTCAAGACGACCAGCGCCGAGGAGAAGACCAGCGTGAGGACACTTATGGAGGCGCTGGCGATGACCGAAAGCAGGGTTTGGACATCATCAGCGCTGCTGCCCAGCGCCCAATCGGGTACAGGCAGCGTTCCGAGCGCCACCGCCCGATCCCATTGCAACGTGACGAGCGCGAGGAGAATGGCCCCGATGAAGAAGAGCAGGGGCATTGCCCACAGCCAGATGTCCTGCTTCCAGTTTCCCCCGGCGATAGCGGATATCCGGTAGGCGCCGCCCCCGCGCATAGCTTGCGCTCCTTCGGCATGGCGTCGCCTCGGCGCGCTAGAGCACGATCCGAAGCGGCTTGATGACCCGCTCGCTTGCCTTGACATACCACGGACGAGCGTTCCACTGCTCCATCGTCAGCTCGAACGCATTCGTCTTGTCGGCCTCGAAGACACGATCCATCTGCTCGGCCACCGCAGGGTTGATAATCACGGTGTTGATTTCGTAGTTGCCAACCGAGCTGAGCCGATCGATATTTGCTGTGCCGATCGTCGTCGCCTGGCCATCTACCGTGCAGGTCTTGGCGTGAATCATCGCATGCTGATAGCCAAAGATGCGGATGCCGCTGCGCAAGCATTCGGTGAAATAGGCATGCGACGCCCAGTCGGCGACAATATGGTTCGAGGTCCATGGCACGAGCACCTGCACATCCACGCCGCGCGCCGCTGCGTTCTTGAGGGCGTCGAGCAGCACATGATCTGGTATGAAATAGGCGCTCGTGAGGCGGATGCGCTCGTCAGCGGCGTCGATGCCCGTGAGATACATGTCGCGGATGGGGAAGGTCAGCCGCAGCGCGTCGTTGCCACGCACGCTCATCATGGAGTTGTAGTGGCGCTTGTAGCGACATTCGATGCGATCTGTGCGCGGCGCATTCCGGTTCCAGAAGTCAACAAAGGTCTGGGCGAGAAACGCGGCATCTGACCCGACGATGCGCAGATGGGTGTCGCGCCATTGGGTGGCGTAGAGGCTGCCGATGTTGTAGCCACCGATGAAGGCAATCTGGCCATCCACGATCACCAGCTTGCGGTGGTCGAGCGCATAGCGGCGCGGCATGAACACGTGGCGCAGGCGATGGATCGCGCGGTAGCGCAGCGCATGGATGCTGGAGGGAAACCGCTTGAACTCACGCGGGACGACGAGGTTGCCGAAGACATCGAAGATCACATACACCGCGACGCCCTGCTCAGCCTTGCGCGCGAGATGCTCCTTGAATTCCTGGCCAGCCGCATCATCCTTCCAGATGAAGGTTTCAAAGTAGATGCTCTCGGTGGCGGCGTCGATGGCGGCGAGCATCGCGTCGTACACGTCACGCCCATAGGTGTAGATCTGGAAGGTGTTGCCCTCAAGCGAGATCTCGGGCAACTCGCTATGGGGAAAGGCCGCTGGAGCGCTGCGGCGATGCCGTCGCATGTCTACCATCGTGAGCACGGCGATTGTCGCTGCCTGCACGAGCACAATGGCCGCGAACGTGGCCGCAATGGCGCGAACGATCAGGTGGCGGCTGCGGATGCGCTGCAACCACTGCTGTGCTGGCGCTGAGTCCTGTGTCTTTTGCATGGGGCGCTTCCTCTGCTCAGAATCCGGCGCCTGGGGGTAGCCACCCGGTGACGTCACAGCAAGCGCCTCTGCATCTATCAACAGCCTCAGATGAACCAGGTGAAACAGGCGCATTCCTTGCGCCACGCCGCCCAGACCCCGCGCCCAACCAGCCGCTCACCTCAGCGACCTGATCGGCGCGTTACCGCACATCGCAGGCTGGCCACCAGAGATGTGATGCGCGGTAAACGTCTGTGGCTGCGCCTGGGCAGAGCATATGAGAAAAGGGGCCGCAGTGTCCTAGCGCAAAAGGCTTGTTTGGAGGGAGAGTTCTCCCCTGTGTCAATGGGGCGCATCGTCCTCACCAGAAGGTGAGCGCCGACGACTGCGCCAGACCCTATCCCGCTGAACTCCCGTTTCGCACAGGCCAACAGACGGGTTTCTCTGCTACGCTGGGCCGAGAGAGAGAGTCGTCTACATCAGGTTGAGCGCCCAGATGTCGCGGACGCCCAGAGGAGGCCCACCGTGAGCGCAAAGCATGCCAACGACGTGCGCGTCAGCGCCGACGAGTTCAGCGCGCTCTTTCGCGATGCGAAGCGCTGGGGCGGGTGGGGCGAGCACGACCAGCACGACCAGCGCGGAACGCTGCGCTATCTCACCCCTGAGCGTGTCGCCGCAGCCGCGCGGCTCGTGCGCGAGGGCGTCAGCGTCACGCTGAGCCTGCCGCTGAACACTGTGCCTGGCATCGAGAACCCCAAGCCCGTCGTCCATTACATGACCTCGCAGATGGAGGACGACGGCGCTGAGGGATCGCTACGCTTCGCCAAGGACTACATCGGCACGGATTACCACAACGACGGCCATACGCATATCGATGCGCTCTGCCACATCGCCTATCAGGGAATGCTCTATGACGCGCAGCCAGAAGGCGCCGTCACGGCGCAGGGAGCGACCGCCAACGCGATCAACATCCTCAAGGATGGGCTGATCGGACGCGGTGTCCTGCTCGACATCCCACGCCTGCGCGGGGCGCCCTGGCTCGAACCCGGCGAGCATATCTTCCGCGATGACCTCGAAGCAGCCGAGCGCGCTCAGGGGGTCACTGTGGGCGCGGGCGACATCCTCCTGGTGCGCACAGGCCATGCCCGGCGCCTCAGCGAGCTTGGCCCCTGGGACACCGCCCACGCCAAGGCGGGGCTGCACCCCAGCGCGATACCGTTCATCGCCGAGCGCAGAATCGCCGCGCTGGGAAGCGATGGCAACAGCGACACAGCGCCCAGCAGTACAGACGGCATCGACTTCCCCATCCATCTGCTGGCCATCAATGCGCTCGGCGTCCATCTGCTCGACTACCTGCAATTCGACGATCTGCGCGCAATCTGCGAACGAACCGGACGCTGGGAGTTTCTGTTCGTCGCCGCGCCGCTGCGCATCGTCGGCGGAACAGGCTCACCGATCAACCCGCTCGCGCTGCTTTAACTATCAGTCGGGTCAGCCAGGGCGCCAGCGTCGCCCTGACGGTCGCTACGCTGTGCTGTGGCTGTTGTGGCGTGGTCCTCTGCCGCCAGTGCCGTCTGCGGCTCCGTCGCATGGCGCGCTTGTCCCCAGATCGATACCAGCCTGGCGACGATGATGACGAGAAAAATCTGTCCGGAGAGCGCCTCCAGCATTGCGAATGTCTGCCCCACGTTGCCCGCTGGCACAAGATTGCCGTAGCCGACTGTGGTGAGGGTCGAATAGCTGAAGAACAGATACATATTGGACGTTGCAGTCGAGAAGCCCACAAAGAATGGGACGCCCTGAACGGCGCCAATCGCCGTGTAGATGAATGAGAAGGAGAAGCCGATGAGCAAATAGACACATACCGCGCCGAGCACTGTCTCGTTTGTCACGACCTTGTGTGCGCTGATACGACGCAAAATGGCGACTGGTGTGATGAGCAGCAATAGGCCGCCAATGATCGAGATTTGCTGGCTGAAGTCTTTAGCGCCTGGCACGACGACGCTGAGCAGCGTCAGCAGCGTACTCGCCACGAGATAGATGGCTGCGAGAATCTGCCAGATGCGACGTGCGCGCGCCGTGCGCAGCGCGAACAGGAGGGTCGCGCCCAACAGCGCAACGATGAATATCCGGCCCAAAGCGCTGCTCGTCACAGCCGAGACAGCGATATAGTCGAGGATGATGAGGAGAAGAACAAGCCCAAAACTGTCCGCAGGCCGGGATAGCGCACTGACGCCGCTTCTGGGCGTGCGGGCCGCCGGGTCAGGTTGTTGCGCTGCCATCGCCGCCCCCTGGCGTGTTCGCTCGCGGCAGATTTGTTCTGGGCGCCATCATCGCGGCGTGCGAATGGCGCTATCCACGGGAGAAGCCGCCGCTGGACACGCCCTCACCCCCTGGCTCCCCATTCCTACGAGGAGACGGGGAATCTGGCTCCCCTCGCCTCGTGGGAGAGGGGCCGGGGGTGAGGGTTCTCCCAACGACAACAACCGCGTCGGATTCGGTATCACACGTCAGCCCTGACACACCACAACCGAGCGCCCCGACGCCATCAGATGATTGTCCCTGGCCGTCCCTGGCCAATGAGCCTACTGCGGGAGATCACGGCTGGGCGCCGCCAGCGGTGTTGGGCGCCGCCTGACCAGTTGCGCTGGCCTGGGACTCGGCGGCGGCCTGAGCCTGCGCGACCTGCTCACCACCGCCCTGATTCAACGCCGTCTGCAACTTTGCTTCCGCCTCGTCCGACAGGGATGTCTGGAGGATCGTGCCGCCAAACTTGGCCACCTCAGGCACAACCTTGTCTGGTGTGGACTTGCGCACCAGCATGAAGATGGCCGATGTGCCTGGCTGCAAGGTATCGGCGACTTGCTTGGCGAACTTGTCGTCAATGCCGTAGTCAGACAGCTTGCCAGAGAGGAGCCCCAGACCTGCGCCGAGAGCCAGGCCAAGGAATGGCACGAAGAAGATCAGCCCGATGAGCATGCCCCACATGCCGCCCCAGGCCGCCCCAGCGCCCGCGAGACTGGTGTTTTGATGGAGCTTGATCTTGCCTCGCTGATCTTTTACGACGTAACACGCATCTTCGAGATCGAGCAGATAGTCTCTGTTCAGCCGTCGCAACGACGCGAGAACCTCCGCCGCCCGATACTCATCGGGATACTCGACGACGATCAGATTGCTCATGGTCTACTCCTTTGTTCCTGTGATCCTGTCTCTCTGCCGCAGTATGCGAGCAGCCCCCGCTGGGCATGCTCTCGCGGCAGCCTCCCTCCGGCGCTCCCTCCGGCGCTCAAGCTTCGTGCCGAGCGCGCGCCAACGTGCGCTGGACTGCGCTGCGGCTACTGACCCGCAAACTCCTCGCCCAGCGCCTCTACCTCAGCCTCGGAGAGCAACCCCGCCTGGAGCACTTCTCCGTGCGCGTGTTGAATCGTCTCCTTCAGATGGACGGCCCAGGTGTGTTCGAGCAGGGCGACAGCCGACGAACTGTTGTTGTGCATGCTGCGCGCTACATCCTCGATATCCTCCGGCGTGATGAGGCGTAGCATGTCGCCAGCGATCGGGCCGTATGGCCGCGCCTCCTCCTCGCTGAGATCACTGATCTCGCGCGCCGTGATGTTCCCGTCCTGGTCCTTCTGGACGAAGATGAGGTCAACGATGCGCATGACGCCCTGATCGCGCAGGGTGCGCAGCTCTGGCAATATCTCGCCCGTAAAGTGATTGCCGTCAAATTCGATGACGACGTATTCTAGCGGTCCCATGGTCTTACCGCGCCTCCCGCGATGCACAAATGCCGGATGATCCCTACTCCGCGCCGAGGTCAGATCTGCTTGAGTAGTTCCGCTTTCTTGGCCTCGAACTCTGCGTCCGTCAGCACACCCGCCGCCTTGAGCTCACCAAGCTGCTTCAACGCTTCGATGGGATCGCGCGCTGGCGCTGCGGCAGCGGTGGGCGCGGGAGCCTCAACGGGCGCGGGAGCCGCGACGGGCGCGGGCTGCGGCGCGGCCTGCTGGGCCGTCGCAGTCTGCTGTTGCTGAAGGTCAGCTATCTGCGCGTTCTGGGCGCTTTCCTGCTGCTGCTGCTCACCGGATTTCGTTGCGGCATGGCTGCCTACCATATAGGCTGCGCCGCCAACCGCCGCTGTCGTCAATACCCGACGGCCGAGGCGTCGTCGCATGAGCATAATCCTCGTCCTCCTCAGTTAGAAGGTACGAACGCGACTCGCATCGCTTGCGCTGTTTCCTTCTTTGCTACAGCCAGCCACAGCGTTCCCCCGATACCATGCGACTGGCAGGCGCCGAAGACGTTCCACGTCAACGGGAAGTGTAGGCCTTGCGCACGCTGGCTGCGCCGTGCGAAGGATGTGTTCAGCGGGCTAGTCTTCGCTCGCCCGAAGGAGAGGACTCGGCTGGCCGAGGAGTAAGCGTTCGTGTGGGAGCGCTGGCGCCGCCCTGCTCACTTCGACGCCGCTGGCCGTGATGCTGGGTCGGCGATCAGCGGCAGCGTAAACCAGAAGGTGGACCCCTGCCCCAGTGCGCTCTCTACGCCGATTTTGCCGCCATGTTGTTCGATGATCGTCCTGCAGATATACAACCCCAGGCCAAATCCCTCACTCGATCCGCTCATGTGCCCAATCCCTGGCGCGCGGTAGAACTGGTTCCAGATGCGGCTCTGTTCCTCTGGCGGTATGCCTGGCCCCTCGTCGCGCACCGACACCATGGCGTCGCGCTTGTCTGCGCCCAGGCTGAGGAAGATGGGGCGTTGCTCGTCGGAGAACTTATAAGCATTGTTCAGATAATTGGTGATGACTTGCCGAATGCGGTCCCCATCCGCCATCACAATGACCGCATCGTCTGGTCTGGAGAGCGCGATCGTTCGCCCTGGATGATAGAGACGCTGTTCCTCGACACAATCTTCGACGATCAGGCCCAGGTCGCACGCGGATGGGCGCATCTCCAGCGCGCTCGCCTCGATGCGCGTGGCGTCCACGAGGTCCGCGACCAGCCGCTCCAACTGGTCAGTCGAGGCCAGCGCCCGATCTAGCGGCGCCACCAACGACGCCAGGCGCACGACAGTAGCGTCTGCGGCGCCGCCACGCTGCTGCGCATCTTCCTGGGCTTCTGACAAGACCTGGCGCACCGCCCGCGAGCTCAGTTGCAGCGCAATCTTGAGGGAGGTCAGCGGCGTCCTGATTTCATGGCTGGCGATGGTCAGGAACTCCTTCATGCGCTGGGTGGTTTCTTCCAGCGCGATGATGTGCGCCTGCGCCTCGGCGCGGGCGCGCTCCTTGGCAAACTGCTCGCGCAAGGCTGATGTGCGCTTGAGGACGACCAGGATCGCGATGAAAGCCCCAATGTCCAGGATGACCGTGGATGCGCTGATCGCGATGAGGAGTTGTTGCGCATCCGCAGCGGCGGCGAGCTGGCTGTGCAGCGCTGCGGATTCGAGAGCCTGAATCCGCCCGATCACATTGCGCAGTGAGCGGAGTTCTTGCGCCACGTTCCCGGCGCTGAGTCGCTCCGCCGCCAGGGTCTTCTGTCCCGCTTGCCCCAGCACGATGACGCCATCCAGGCCAGTGAGGGCCACGGGCGTCAGGCTCTGGAGCTGAGTGATGTCTTGTCTGGTGGTCGAATTGTATTCGTGAAGCGTGAGCAGGGAATGCATGCCGCTGCTGATGCGTGTGCGCGCAGCCTGATAGGGTTGGTCACTGATGATCCCACTGGAGAGGATGTACTCATCTACCGCGATTTCCGCCTCGCCCACAGCGGCGCGGAGATTCCCGACGGTGATGAGCGAGGCGCGTGTGTCATTGATCATTTGCTGCTGGCGCTGCGTCATCGCGATGCCTGCGAACATGGCGAGGGCGCTGACCAACAGCACGAACGCCAGCACGCCCGCCGCCATGGAGAATCCCGAATTGCGCAGCCACGAGTCACGAGCAGCCATCGCTTGCGCACCCCTTCTGGAGTCGTCCTCACTCCGCCAGAAGCATACACCGTGCGCTGAGGACGCGCTGCCCGGTTCATAAGCATCTCTGGCGCCGCTTGCACGGAATACTCACCTGTGCGAGCAATTCGCCGCGAAACACCGCGTCTGTCAGCGCGCCAGCGACGCAGAAGCGACGCAGGGCGCAACTCGCCGAGGGCCGAACGTCCGCATGGAGATGAGTATTGGGACCGCAGCCTGCTGGGGGATTGGCGACACATCCCTGCGCTAGAGGGAGTTGGATGCGCGGCGCCGACCATGAAGGCCTGAAGGCGCCGCGCTTATCCTTCGTCGGGTCACACGCCGCTGGCGGAGTTGGCCTCGCTGAAATACTCCGAGTGCGCGACCAGGCCGTAGATGATCAGCACGTCAATCGCGATGATGACGACTGCGATCCACGGAGCCGCAGGCAGGTAGAAGAACCAGCGAACAGCGCTGAAGGCGGCGATCAGGATGCCGACAATGCGCCCATAGGACCCGCCGCGCAGGAGGTCTGCGCCGGCATAGAAAGCGATCAGCGCGAAGACCGTGTCGAGGATGCCCCACAACCAGAGGCGCCCACCGAACGAGCCGTAGACACTGAGCGCAATCCAGGTGGCATTCCAGAACTCCACCAGTGCAAATGTCAACTGGAAGCCGCCAAGCAGGAACATCATGATAGCGGCGAAGGTGACGAGACCGGGACGCCGTCCCAATGCTTGCGATACCTGTGACACAAGACTCCTCCTTAACTTCGGCATGCTCACGCGCGGAGACACCTGGGCTATCGCCCGCTCCGGGCGCACCCTGAGCATAAATGAAGATTGCGTCGGCTGCGCCGGGCGACGGGCGGGGCCAGTGGGATAGGTCTGCGCTATCCTCAGGCGCGGCGTGGCTCCTCACCTTCAGGCGAGCCTGCCCTCACCGTTGGGATGCTTTTTGTCAGATCGGGCGCCTGGCCTGGGGCGCCGCCGCAGGCAGCCTCACCAGGAGGATGAGCGTCGCAGGCCACAGCGCATACGAGGCGATGAAGGCAGCCAGAATGGGCCGGGATGGGGCGCCACACGCCTCCCACGTCCGCTCGTTTTACGCGCTCTGCGCCACCCATTCACTGGCGTGTGAATACAGCAGGCGCGCAACGCCAGTTGACCCTGGAATCAGGTCGGCGCTCACCGCAGGGCGCGGTGGATACTCACCCCCCAGACCCAACCATTGGGTGATGCGACGCGCTCATCTTTAGCGTAATCTCTGGTCTATAGGTTAACAGCGAACAGCCAACGCGCTCACGTGCTGTATTTGGAGCGTCGGCTCGGCATGCCGCCAGTAGGACCGCCCCGGATCGGAGTCGCGCTGAGAACAATAGGTGGAAAATAGCAGGGGGGGACACGAGCGCCGCCAACGCCAGACGACTGCCCAAGCAGCGCCGATGACGACTGCCCGACAATCGCTTGACAATCGCCTACAGCGGGCAGTCTAATGTGCATGCTTCACATGGCGTGCAAGGCATGCATGCCGTCCCGGTGTAGGTTGCACGACGCGAGGACAGAGGCCGCTCTGCCCGCCTGGTCACGTTGATGATGTATCGTTGCGCTACGAGCCGATCAAGCGCACGAGTCCTCGCTGCCTCCTATGTGCGCTCACTGGAGCTGGGGAACCCAGCGCCTGCGATAGAACCAGATTCAGCTTGAAACGTCGGCGAAGGCGCCGGGGAACACCGATGCGCTCCTGCGCTCAGTCCGCACTGCGTCCTGTCTCCCGACAGACTTCACCGCCGTATGCGTCACGTCCAGGCGTCCAGCCCAACTGCCACAGAGAGGGAGCGGTACCATATGGAGACGCTCAACGCGCTTCTGAACGCCGCAATGGTGAACACCACGCGCCATCTGAACCGTCTGAGAACGAAGGCGTTGGCGCGCCTGGATATGGCGCGGACAAAGCGCGCCGCTCTGCGCAAGCAGGCGCTGGCGGATCCGTGGCGCCCGCGCGCGCTGGCATGGCTGCCTCGGCGCACGGCGATAGCCACGCTGCTGCTGTGTATCGCCTTCTTTGTGGCCGCGCAGATTGGACTTATCCTCCATTTTCCTCATTCACTGGTGTACTTCGTCTGGCCGCCAAGTGTGGTCGTGTTCGTCGCCCTGACACTCTCGCCTCGACGAGTCTGGTGGGTGTATGCGCTCGCGCTCTTTCCTGTTCACCTCCTGGTGGAATGGAGAACGGTTGCGGCTCCGCTCACGTCGCTCGCGCTCTTCTACGCCATCGTCTGGATTCAGGCCCTCGTCGGCGTTGTCTGCCTGGGACGCTTCACCCAGCGCCCGTTTCGCCTCAACTCCCTGCGCGCGCTCATTATCTTCTTGCTGAGCGGAGCAGGCGTCGCCGCGCTGGCGGAGGCGTTGACGCTGGCCACCGTTCTCTCGCTGACGAGCGGCGGCGCCGACTTCTGGTTGAGCTTCACCCAAACCTTCTTTGCGGACTGTCTGACGATGCTCGTGCTCGCTCCAGCGCTGGTGAGCGGCTACGCCCTCACGCGCCAGGTGTGGCTGGCCAGCGGAACGCCGACCAGCGGGCGAGCCATGCTCGCCAGCGGCATGCGCGGAGTGAATGACTGGATTCAGTCGATCTCCGCCTCGCGCGTCACCGAGGCGTTCCTGCTGGCGCTGGGACTGCTGGGCATCAGCATCTTCGCCTTTGGGGGCTATGTGCTGGCGCCCAACTCGCTGCCAGCGCTGCTCTATGTCGTCTTGCCGCTGCTGCTGTGGAGCGCCATCCGTTTCGGCCTGGGCGCGACAAGCCTCGCGCTCTGTGGCCTGACGCTGCTGGCGATCATGTACGCCATCGAAGGGCGTGGGCCGTTTAGCACCCTCACCACCACCGAAGACCTGCTCTCATTGCAGATCTTCTTCATTGCAATCGCGGCGCCAATGCTTGCCCTGGCGATGCTCACGCACGAACACCAGCAAGCGCAGCAAGAGCTGAAGCAGAGTGAGGCGCGATACCGCGCAGTGGTCAGCAATTTCCCCAATGGCGCGGTGCTCCTCTTTGATGCGCAGTTGCGCCACATCTTCGCCGATGGCCAGGGAGTACACGGAACTGGCCTCTTCGAGCGCGTCGTGGGCGCCACCGTCTGGGAGGCTTTCCCCGCGACCCTGGCCGCCCATCTTGCGCCGCGCTATCAGGCTGCGCTCGCGGGAATCCCCGCGACATTCGACTTGCTGGCAGGCCACCGCACGTACTTTGTGCAGACGCTGCCGGTGCAGCAAAACCAGGCGCCTGCTGGCATGGCCGTGATGCAGGATGTCACCGAGCAGCGTCGGGCCGAGGCGCTGGCCGCGCTCGATGGGGCCAAGACGGCGTTTTTTAGCAACGTGAGCCATGAATTCCGCACCCCACTGACGCTGATGCTCGGCCCCATCGCCGATGCCCTCATCGACCGCGAAGAGCCACTGCCCCCGCGCCAACGCGAACGCTTGGAGATGATCCAGCGCAGTGGCCAACGCCTGCACAAACTCGTCAACACCCTGCTCGATTTCTCTCGTATTGAAGCGGGTCGCATCCAGGCCACCTATGAGCCGACAGACATTGCCACGCTCACGGAGGAACTTGCCAGCGTGTTTCGCTCGGCGGTCGAGCGCGCGGGGTTGCAGTTGGTGGTAGACTGTGCGCCGCTGACCAACCTGCCTCAGCCCGTCTACGTGGATCGCGATATGTGGGAAAAGATTGTGCTCAATCTGCTCTCCAACGCGCTGAAGTTCACGTTTGAAGGCGCTATCACCGTGACGATGCGCACAACGGGCGCGCGGCATCAGTGGGTGGAGCTGGAGGTACGCGATACAGGAACGGGCATCGCAGACGAAGCGCTGCCACACCTTTTCGAGCGGTTCTACAGCGTGCAGGGCGCCCGAGCGCGGACGCATGAGGGAACAGGCATTGGCCTGGCGATGGTCCAGGAGCTGGTGCGGCTGCACGGCGGCGCCGCGCAGGTGACGAGCGCCCTCGGCGTGGGCAGCTCCTTCACGATCACTATGCCCACCGGGAGCGCCCACCTGCCAGTTGAGCGCATCGCGGGCCAGGCGCAATTGAGCGAAGCGCCGCGCCAGCGTCGCACGCGCTTGACGCGACCCTGTTTGTCGAGGAAGCTCTGCGCTGGCTGCCGCAACCAGCGCAGAGCGTGACGCCAGAGGCGTCAACGACAACAGCCGAGCCGCCGCGCACAGCAGCGGCGGCTCCGGATGCTCTCTTGCGCCTCGCAGCCGCAGCGCGAAGTGCGCCTGCGCCTGAGGCCCAGGCGCAAGCCGCTGCCGCGCCCCACCACACAGCGGGCGCCGGGCGCCTGGCGACCACGCAGGCCGCAACCGATGCCGGGTACATTCTGCTGGCCGATGACGACGCCGACATGCGCGCTTACCTCACCCGGCTGCTGAGCGAGCACTGGGATGTGCAGGTGGTCGCCGACGGCGCCGCTGCGCTGGCGGCTGCGCGCGCACGTCCGCCCGAACTGATTCTGGCCGATGTGATGATGCCAGGATTAGACGGTTTCGCCCTGCTCGCGGCGCTACGCGACGACCCGCAGACCCACGCGCTGCCCGTCATCCTGCTGTCGGCGCGAGCTGGCGAAGAAGCCACTGTCGAGGGTTTGCAGGCGGGCGCCGATGATTACCTCATCAAGCCTTTCTCTGCCCGCGAGTTGCTGGCCCGTGTGCGGGGGCGCCTCGAACTGGCGCGGGTACGCCGGGAAGCGGCGGCTCGCGCCGCGCAGTTGGACGCCGTCTTCGAGGCGATCACCGATGGCGTCCTCATTCACGACCTCGATGGGCGCCAGATGTACGCGAATCGCGCCTATCGGAGCCTCGCGCAGCGCCAGTTGGCGCTGGGGCGCCAGCCCGACGATCTGGAGCGGCTGCTTGCCGATCCGGTGGAACAGCAGCGCTCCATCACGATCAGTGACGAGGACGGGAAGACGATCCCGCCGGAGGAGTGGCCGACTGAGCGGGCGCTGCGTGGCGAAACGCTCACAGGGGCCAATGCCGTCGAAGCATACTTCCGAACCCCGGATGGCGGCGCCTTGCAGATGAGCGTCACCGCCGCGCCCGTCCACAATGCGGACGGAAAGATCACAGGGGCGGCGGCGGTCTTCCGTGATGTGACCGCGCGTCGCCTGCTCGAACGGCAGGTGCAGGAGCAGGCGACCCAGCTCGAGACCATCTTCGAGGCGCAGGCCGACGGGGTCGCCGTCTTCGATCTCCAGGGACGTATTCTGCGCACCAACCGTGCGCTTAGCCAGCTCTTCGGCTTTGACGCCGACACCGAATACCCCAGCCTGCCTCTCGCCGAGCGCGTGCAGCGGGTGCAGATGTTCGACGAGCAGGGGCAGCGACTGGACGAGGCGCAATGGCCGCACTGGCGGGTGCTGCGCGGCGAAATTCTGGCGGGCGCCAGCGCCATGGATTCTCGCATCCAGACGCTGGATGGCCGTGAACTGTGGGTGAGCACCACGGGAGCGACTATCCAGAACGCCGATGGGCAAGCCACCGGTATTGTGCTGATCACGCGCGATGTAACCGCGCGTCGCCTGCTCGAACGGCAGGTGCAGGAGCAGGCGACCCAGCTCGAGACCGTCTTCGATACGATGACCGATGGGGTCTTTGTGCTCGATACCGAGGGGCGCGTGACACGCATCAACCCGGCGGGGCAAGCGTTCTTTGGGCGGGCTTCGGGCGATGGCGTTACCCGCACAGCCGAGGATCGCGCCCGTTGGCTGAATCTCCGTGATGGGGCAGGGCAGCCCATCCCGTACGCGCAGATGCCGACTGTGCGGTTGCTCCGCGGCGATGTGCTGGCGGGGGCCGACGCGATGACATCGCGGGTGCGCACTCGCGAATGGCAGGAGCGCACGATCAGCCTTACGGGTGGGCCACTGCGCGACACCACGGGTCAGATCGTCGGCGCGGTGGGGGTGGTGCGCGATGTGACAGACCTGCAACGAACGCAGGCGGCGCTGGCCGAGCAGGAGCGGCTCTTCCGCACGCTGGTGGAGAACTCGCCCGACATCATCACCCGCTTCGACCGCAACCTGCGCCACCTCTACGTTAGCCCGGCCTCAGAGGCGGTTACTGGCATCCGGGCGGAGGCGCGCCTGGGCAAGACCTATGCGGAGATCGGGCTACCTGATGCGCTGGTGGGTCCCTGGGAGCGGACGCTGGTGCGGGTCTTTGCGACTGGCCAACCGTACACGTTCGAGACGACGTTCCACGTAATCGGCCAGCCGCTACGCCACTCGCAGGTCCGCTACATCCCCGAATTTGCGGCTGATGGCAGTGTCGAGTCGGTGCTGGGGATTACCACCGATATCACACCACTCAAGCACGCCGAGGAGGCGCTGCGCCACTCAGAGGAGCGCTTCTCGAAAGCATTCCACGCCAGCCCGGTGGCCATGGTCATCACCTCGGCCAAAACCAACCGCATTCTGGACGCAAACGCGGCGGAGGTTCGGCTTACACGCTACAGCCGGAACGAGCTGATCGGACGGACTGTGTCCGAACTCAGGCTCATCGATCCGACCGAACTGAGCCATATCAATACACTGTCGCGCTGGACAACGGGAGTGCGCGAGATTCCCGTTCGTGTGCAGACGAAGGCTGGTGATCTACGCTCGTGTCTTGTCTCGACGGAAGCGATCTGGGTGGGCGCCGAGGAGTGCCTCATCGTCATCACGTATGACGTCACTGCGCGCGTGGAGGCAGAGGCGGCGCTGGCCGAGCAGGAGCGGCTCTTCCGCACGCTGGTGGAGAACTCGCCTGACATCATCGCCCGCTTCGACCGCAATCAACGCTATCTGTATGTCAACCCGGCCATTGGCGTGGTGGGCGACCTCGCGTCTGAGGCGTACATTGGCAAGACCAACGCTGAGCTAGGCTGGCCAGAGTCTTCGTACGGCCCGGCGCAGCGCGCCATCGAGGACGTCTTCCGCACGGGGCAGAGCGTCATGCTGGAAGAGAGCGACGCCGCCAGCGCAGGCGCCTCAGAAGGGCGCTACTTCCGGGCGCAGATATTGCCGGAGTTTGGCGAAGCAGGCGCCGTGGACTCGGTGTTATCGGTGACCACCGAGATCACCGATCTGAAGCGCGCGGAGGAGGCGTTGCGGGCAGCCACAGCCACCGCCGAGGCCGCCCAGCGCGAGGAAGAGCAGCGCCGACGCGACGCCGAGCGACGTGAACGCATCGCCGTGAGTCTGCGCGATGTGCTCACCATTCTCAACTCCAACCAGCATGTGGCGGCGATCCTGGACCACATCGCGCGCCAGGCGGGGCGCCTGCTCAGCAGTGACGCAGCCGCAATCTACACGACAGACGCCGATGGCGCAAGCGGCAAGGCGACGGAGGTGTGGGCGGCGCCAGCGGTGGGCGCCGCCCACGACACGCTTGCGCTCCAGGCAGCCGTCGGCCTTCCCCCCTCGCGCATGCGAGCCGGAGGTGAGCGCCGTCTGGCTGCCGGCCATGCCGCGATACGCCGGGCGATGGCGACGCGGCAGCCCGTCGCCGTCATGGCGCCGCGCGTCAAGGTCGCGCAGGCGGCTGGCTTGGCTGAGCGCGGCGCCGCCGTGGTCGTGGAGGCAGGCCTGGAGTCAGAGAGCGCCGAGGCGCAGGAAAATTGTCTCCCGGCGCGCGAAGAGCCGCTACCAGCGCCCTATCAGGCGCTGCTGGCCGTGCCGATCATCGCGCAGGGGCAGGTCTATGGCGGTCTGCTGTTGCTCTACGTCGCGCCCCGCTGCTTCTCTCCCGATGCGGTCTCATTGGCGATGGCCTATAGCAATCAGGTTGCGCTCGCGATTGCCAATGCCCGTTTGCAGGATCATATTGAGCGGGCAGCGATAGAAACGGAACGCACGCGCCTTGCGCGCGAGCTGCACGACACTGTCACGCAGGAGATCTTTACCGCGAGTGTGCTGGCGGAGTCTATCCCGCGTGTCTGGGACCAGCATCGCAGCGAGGCGGAGGCAAACCTGCGGCAGTTGCACCAGCTCACCCGCAGCGCCCTGGCGGCCCTGCGCGCCCTGCTGCTGGAGCTACGCCCGGCAGAACTCGAACAGAAGTCGCTGGGCGACCTGCTGCGCCAATTGGGCGAGGCGATGACGACGCGCTCTGGTGTGCCGATCACGCTGACAATCGCCGATGACTGCGCGATGCTCCCCAACCGCGTGAAGGTCGCCTTCTATCGCATCGCACAGGAGTCGCTGATGAATACCGCCAAGTATGCGCAAGCGCGCACGATCTCCGTGCGTTTGCGCCGCCTGCCAGCCAAACAGGCTTACCAGCTCGAAATCCGGGACGATGGGCAGGGATTCAAGACGGCAGCTGTCTCAGCCGGGCATTTCGGCATTCGCATGATGCGTGAGCGGGCGCAGGCGGTCGATGCGGTACTGCGCATCACGAGCCGACATGAGCAGGGAACACACGTCACGGTGAAGTGGGCGGAAGAAAGCGCGCGCCCGGCTGCGTCTGGCGTGGCGCGCTCGTGAATGCGCGCAGCCTCGCAAGGCCGCTTCCGCGTGATCCAGCCTTGCGAGGTCGAGCGCAGGCGCCGGGAGCGTTGATCCTTCATAGGCTCGCATATGCTTCTTCAGAATCCGCGCTGCTCCTGTGCGGGAGACAGCGCGCGCCTGGTCGCGACGCCCTGCATGGCGTGGCGCGCCGCCCGCGCCAGCAGTTGCGCCAGGGCGATGGCGGTGATGCCGACGAGCAGATGCAGAACCTGAATGATCCAGTGCCCCTGGAAGGGCAATAGCCGTGTCTGCGTGAGGCCCAGCGCTGGCGTGATGAGACCCCAGACGAGGGCCAGCGCGACCAGCCAGCGGCTGGTCCCGGCCAGCGCCGCCAGCGCCGCCAACGCCCAGAGCGCCAGTACCAGGGCGATGCCGAGCAGCATGTGCGTGGGAATCAGCGCATCGGCATGCCCCGTCCAGAAGAGCAGGCCGAGGATAATCAGGAGCGCGCCATCGGCGCGAACGAAGATATCGAGCGTGTTGATAACCGTCTTCATCAATTGCAAGTCTCCTGTCGTGCCAGGTGGATGCTGTGCGCAGACTGAGCGTCTACGCGCCTGCGAGTCGGCCACCGTCTATCGGGATGGTCGCGCCAGTGATGAAGCGCGTCTGATCGGAGCAGAGCCAGGCGGCGGTGGCGGCGACCTCCGCAGGCAGGCCGACACGCCCCATCGGCACAGCGCGCGCGATGGGAGCGAACCGTTCCTCGTCAAGCGCCTGGAGTCGCTCGGTGAAGATCGGGCCAGGCGCGATAGCGTTGACGCGAATGCCGACGGAAGCGTACTCCAGTGCGGCGCTCTGGGTGAGGCCGATGACACCGTGCTTGGCTGCGACATAGGCGGACATTCCGCGCACACCCTGCATTCCAGCCGTCGAGGACATATTGACGATGGCTCCGCCACCGCTTGCCAGCATCGCCGGAATCTCATACTTCATTGAAAGAAAGACGCCCCGCAGCGAGCCTCGGATGGCGCGGTCGAAGTCGTCCACAGCCAGCCCGGCGAGCGGCGTCGGCATGTGGCCATCGCCAGCGTTGTTGAAGGCGGCGTCGAGACGCCCAAAAGCGTCGAGTGTCCGCTGGACGAGTCGCTCGACGGCGGCAGGATCACCAACATCGGTCGCGATGGCCAGTGCGCGACCGCCCATGTCGCTAATCTCGCTCGCCAGCGCGGCCAGCGCCCGCTCATCACGCGCGGCCAGGGCGACCGCTGCGCCCGCCTCGGCGAACGCGCGTGCGGACGCCGCGCCGATGCCTCGGCTCGCGCCTGTGATGATGGCGACTTTGCCGGCGAGCAGGTCGCGCGAGATTGGGGTAGGCTCGCTCGATGGTTGACGTGAATTCATTTGTGTCATAGCGCCTTCTCCGTGGGATGTTGTTGATCGCTGTTCAGGTTGCGGCGGACCGAAGTGGACAACCATGCCTCGCCGTGACTCGTAGCACTCGTAGCGCTTGTACCATAATCGATGGGGTGAGCGGTCGCCATGAAGAATGGCCACGCAATCACCCACGCAATCGGGGGGCGGCTGCTGAGGGAATGGCGCTAGCGCCGAGGACCTGGGAGAACACCTACTGTGAGCGTTGACCGCATCTCGCCACTGTTTGGCGCGTCATTCGGCGCCCTGCTGCGGCGCTACCGCGAGGCTGCCGGGCTGACGCAAGAGGAGCTTGCCCAGCGCGCGGGCCTGAGCGTGCGCGGCATCAGCGATCTCGAACGTGGCCTGCGCCAGATGCCACGCCGCGACACGGTGGAGATGCTTGCCGAGGCGCTGGACCTGCCGCCGCATCAGCAAGCGCTGCTCACAGCGGCGGCGCGCCCGCTGGCGCCAGCGCTGCGGCTGCAAGGCGCAGCTGCGCCACAGCACAATCTTCCGGCGCCGCTCACGCCGCTGCTGGGGCGCGCGCGCGAGACACGGCAGGCGTCGGAGCTGATCGGGCGAGCGGATGTGCGGCTGCTCACGCTGACAGGTCCGGGCGGCGTGGGCAAGACACGGCTGGCGCTCGCGGTGGCTGAGGGCATACTGGGCGACTTCGCGGACGGCGTCTATCTGACCTCGCTGGCGTCGCTGCGCGATCCGACGTTGGTCAGCGAAAGCGTCGCCGATGCGCTGGGGCTGCGCGCCCTGCCCGGGCAGCCACTTGCTGCGCAATTATACAGTCTGCTACACGGTCGGCAGATGCTGCTGATCTTCGACAATTTCGAGCATGTGATTGCGGCGGCGCCGCAGGTCGCAGCGCTGCTGGAAGCGTGCCCGCACCTCACGGCGCTCGTGACCAGCCGCGAACCGCTGAAGCTGGCAGGCGAATACGAACTGCCCGTCGCGCCACTCTCAGATGCCGCCGCCGCGCAACTCTTCGTCGAGCGGGCGCAAGCGGGACGCCCAGACTTTGCGCCAACACCCGCCGACCGAGCGCTTATCGCGGCGATTTGCCAGCGTGTTGATCGGCTCCCGCTGGCTATCGAGCTGGCGGCGAGTTGGGTGCGCGTGCTGCCGCTCGCGGCGCTGCTTGAGCGGTTGGAGAGCCGACTGGAGCTGCTGAGCAGTGGCCGCCGCGACGCGCCAGAGCGCCAGCGAACGCTGCGCGGCGCCATCGCGTGGAGCGCCGACCTGCTGCATCCGCATGAACGGCGACTCTTCCGGCGCCTGGCGGTCTTTGTCGGCGGTTGCACGCTCGCAGCGGCGGAGGAGGTCTGCGGCGCCCCGACCGAAGACCTCGGAGGCGCCGCTGCGGCGACGCCGGGCGAGACGCCGGGCGAGACGCTGGATGGGCTTGCGCGGCTGGTGGAGAAGAGCTTGCTGCGGGCCGAGATGACGCCAGAGGGTACCCGTTTCACCATGCTGGAGACCATCCGCGAGTTTGCGCATGAGCGCCTGGCCGCCAGTGGCGAGGCGGCGACGCTGGCGCGGCGGCATGCCATCTACTATGCGCAACTCATGGCTGAGCTTGGCTGGATTGGCGATCATCAGAATGAACGCGACCGCCGCCTGGAACCCGAACTGCCCAACGCCCGTGCGGCGCTGGCATGGGCGCGGCAGCGTCGCGAGCCGGCGATTGGTCTGAAGCTGGCGACGCCGCTGGGCCGCTGGTGGTACAGTCGCGGCGCTTTCGATGAAGGCGGCGACTGGTTGCGGGCGATGCTGGCGCTCGATGCGCAGGCGAGCAAGCGCAAGGCGCCACCGCAGTTGCGTGTCGCCGCGCTCTATGCCCTGATCCTCATCGCGCTCGACCGGCGCCAGTATGCCGAGGCGGAAGCGATGGCGCACGAAGGGCTGGCGCTGGCCCGCCACTACGGTGACACCGCCCGCGCTGGCAATATGCTGGCCGAGTTGGGCCATGTCGCGGAGGCGCGCGGCGAGCTTGATGCCGCGATGACCTACTTCGAGGAGGGGTTGGCGCAGTACCAGCAGGGCGGAGAAGGCGGCGCAGTTGGCCGAACCCTGAGCAGCCTGGGCAATCTCGCGCGGGCGAAGGGCGACTATGCGCGGGCGCGTGACTATCTGCAGCAAGCGCTTGGCTGGGCGCGGGCGCGTGACTTCGGATTCGCCATCGCAAGCGGGTTGGTGAGCCTGGGCCATGTCGCGTGTGAGCAAGGCGACCATGCGCAGGCGACCGCGCTCTATCGCGAGGCGCTGACGCTCTACCAGACCTTGCGCAACCCGGCGTCGCTGACGTGGTGTCTGGCCGGGGTCGCCGTCACGCGCGCTGCGGCTGGCGAGTACGAGGCCGTGGCGCGCCTCTGCGGCGCTGTCGCCGGGCTGCGCGCATCAGCGTCCATCGTCGAGGCGACCGAGTGGACGCCGTTCGCGCAGGCGACTGAGCGCGCGCAGCGGACGCTGGGCGCGACGCGCGCCGCCGAGACCTATGCCGCAGGCCACGCGCTCTCGGCGGAGCAGGCCATCAGCTATGCGCTGGAGGTCACGACGCCGACCGCTCCAGGCTCAGAATCATGAAGAAGGGGAAGTGGTAGCCCACCGGCAGCAGCGTATCGGCGCGGCGAGTGAAGCTGCCCTCTGGCGTCGGCACATCGATCAGGCGACGCAAGCGCCAGCCTGCGGCGAAGGCCGCATCGAGATACTCCGCGAGCGTGCGCTGATAGAAGCTGACGCCGACGCCCTGCTCCGCCATGCCGCGATAGAGATGCGCGCGCCCGGAGTCGAAGTAGTCGGTGACATGGCTGCGCACGACGTACGAGTAGGGATTATTCAGCGAGAGCACGAAGCGACCGCCAGGCATGACGAGCGCGGCGATGGTGGTAAAGAAGCCCTGATAGTCGGCGATGTCGTTCAGCGCCAGATTGCTCGCCGCAAGCTCATAGCGCCTGGCGTGGTTGGGGAGGGGCTGGCTGAGGTCGGCGACGAGATAGGTGATCGGCGGCGTCGGCTGCGCATCGGCGTGCGCCTGGGCCAGCGCGATCAACCGGGGCGAGAGGTCGATGCCCGTGACCTGAGCGCCCAGCCGCGCGAGGATGCGCGCGAGATAGCCCTCACCACAGGCGGCGTCGAGCGCCCGCAGCCCTGACGCCGCGCCAATCTCCGCCAGGAGCGGCGCCAGCACGGGGTCGTGTGCGGCGTTCTCCTCGCGCTGCGCGACCAACTCGGCATAGCGATCGGCGAAGGGATCGTAGGCCGCTGGGGTCGGTGTCTGCTGGGTCATCGCGGCGCCTCTCAGGCTCTCTCTCACGCATGGCGCATGACACGCATGACACGCGCATGGCTCGCCATATAGACACGCATGACGCTCCAGCGGTATCGTACCACCGCTCGGCGCGTAAAACGGAGCAGTCGCGGTTGACATACGCAAGCGCGTCGTGGTATCCTCTCTTTGCTGCGCACAAGCGCAACCTGGACCCGTAGTGTAGCGGCCTAACACGCCTGCCTGTCACGCAGGAGATCGCGGGTTCGAACCCCGTCGGGTCCGCCAGAATGCGACATCTGTGATCTGCGCGCTCGCCCTTGCTAGGTGAGCAGGCAGCATCCAGCCAGTTCGGGTCGTGGCTTCATCGCCGCGACCACCTTGCTCTTTACAACCACTTCCTCGAAGGGCAATCGAGCGAGGCGATTTCGCTGTGCTGGAGATGCGGTCTCCCATGTCGAAGTGACATCACCCAAGAGGCTTGCCAGTCCACCCAGACGTGAGCCTTGTCCTGCCCCGCGTGCCTCGATAATTGCCACTTCACGTGCGAGCCGCCCTCGCTCCGAGAGATATCGTGCTTTGGTGATATCACCTAGTTTTACAGTTGCAGATAGTGCGTCAGCCTCAATTTTTCTGGCTTGATGCCAAGCGACGGATGTGATCAACGAGAGTACCTTTTCGCAGTTTTTCTGGCATGAAGGCCAGAGAAGGCGAGAGGCTTCTCGACAAATGCAACTGTAAAACTAGGGTTCCGTGTAGGGAAGCCATTCCAAGCTGAAACTCAGTATCTCGACGCTTATGTGGTACGCTAGTTATTACACAGCCATCACCCTCATAAAAGGACAACGCGATGGATGACATGACTGCGGCTCCCACCACTCCCTTTGAGGCCATTCGTCACACTGGCACGTCAGGTGACTTCTGGACTGCGCGCGAGTTGATGCCACTTCTCGAATATAGCAGCTGGCAGCGGTTCGAGGAAGCCATCCAGCGGGCGATGACCGACTGTGCCAAGGCAGGCCGTGATGTTGAGGAAAACTTTAACCCTGATGTTAAAGTTTCGGGGAAGCGTGGGCCGAAGCAGAAAGATTACCGCCTCACCCGCTATGCCTGCCGCCTGATCACGATGACGGCGCAAACCACCGGCTCCGTTGCTGCCCAGGCGCGCACCTATTTCTCCGATCGTGTCGATGACGCAGAGCAACTGATTGACCCCGAGTCAGCCTTTCGTGAGTGGCGACGACGCGCTATCCTGTCCTACATGGCGCATGGCTACAGCGCCGAGTGGGCCGAGCGACGCGTGGACGATATCGCGGCCCGAAATGCCCTGACGTATGAGTGGAAAGTGCGTGGTATCGCGGAGAAAGAGTATCCCATCCTCACCGATCGACTGCACATGGGCGCGTTTGGGCTCAAGATTGCCGATCACAAAGCGCTCAAGGAGTTCGAGGTCACCTATCGCGGGAAGAAGCCAATGTATAAGGGAGATCTACCGCCTGCGATGACGGCGACGGAGCTTGCCCTGAATGCCTTGGCGAGCACAGTTGCGCGGGAACTACATGTCTCGAATGACTCGCACGGCTTTCAGCAAATCAGCGGCGATGTGGACGTGGCTGGGCGGATCGTCGGTGACACAAGACGGCAAATTGAGGCCGCAACAGGACGCATTGTCGTGAGTCCGCGCAATCTGCTTCGCGAGCCTGACGGCGGGCTGTGGAAACTAGCGGAAGAGACGTCCGAGCCTTCAGAGTAGGCGCCGGATGTGACTCACTCGCGCTGCTTCTCGTCCTTCGCTCGAAGAATTCGCCGGATGGCCTCATGTGAAACACCATAGTCAGGTGATGGTATCGAACTCGCTAAGCCGTAACCCGTCAGGTCCGCCAGAATGCGACATCTGTGATCTGCGCGCTCGCCCTTGCTAGGTGAGCAGGCGCCATCCAGCCAGTTCGGGTCGTGGCTTCATCGCCGCGACCCGTTCGTCGTTGTGCGCAGTGTTTGCCACCGCGCAGCAGCGGAAGTCGTGCGGCGGCATGCCCCGACCAGCATTGGCCTCATCCCTCACCTCATCCTCCGTTTGATCCCTCGCTGGCGCGCGCAGCTCCTATCCGTTGGCATAGCGTGAGCCTATCTCCCCAGACAATCCTTCCAGAGGAAGCGACGAGCGGCGCCGTCATCTACCCTGTCAGGTAGTGAGGATGCGCCGAGCCTGCGCCGACCCCGCGATGGCCCGCTATTTGCTGAGATAGTCATCGTGAACGCGCGCGCATACTTTGAGGAGAAACCATAAGGAGAAACGACTGTGAGTGATCTCGTCGCCATCGCCTACCCTGATATTGATCAGGCTGGGAAGACGCTCAATGTGCTGAAGCGTATGGTTACGGAGCGCCTGCTCGACATGGAAGACGCTGTTTACGTCACCAAGGATGCCAGCGGTGAGGTGGACCTGCACCAGATGATCAATCTGCCGGGAACTGGGGCCGTGCAGGGCGGAGCTACTGGCGCCCTGTGGGGGACTCTGATCGGCCTGCTGTTCTTGCAGCCACTGGCTGGCGCGGCGATTGGCGCGGCGGTCGGCGCGGGCACGGGCGCAGTCGCCGGGAAGGTCGCCGACTACGGCATCGATGACAACTTCGTCAAAGAGCTGAGCGCGCACATGACGCCGAATAGCTCGGCGATCTTTGTGCTGTTCCGCCGTGCGACGGTGGACAAGGTCGTGCCTGAAATCAGCAAGTTCGGCGGCACAGTGTTGCGCACCTCGCTCTCGACTGAGGCGGAGCAACGGCTTCAGGCGGCGCTTTCGCAGCGGGCAGGTTCGCAGCCTGGCGCGACGACTGACACAGCGCCCCCGACAGCGTAGGCGCGCGCGAGAAACGACAGGGGCGCGAGTATGCGCCCCTCTAGCGAACGTGACCAGCATCACGCATGAATTGGGAGGCGCGCCATGACGCTCGGCCCGGTGGAGTACATCATCATTGAGTTCCCTGGTGGCAAGGTGAGCGACGACATCGTGCCGTCACTCAAAGCGCTGGTCGCGTCAGGCACGATCCGCATCATCGACCTGATGTTCATCCGCAAGGATGCGAGTGGCCGCGTTGTGCCACTGGAGGTCGATCAACTCAGCGGCGCGGATGCCCTGCGCTACGAGGAGCTGGACGGCGAGATCGATGACCTGATCAACGCGGAGGACATCCAGATCGCCGCTGCGGAGTTGCCGCCCGACAGCATCGCGGGCGTGTTCGTCTGGGAGGATGTCTGGGCGACCCGATTCGCCGAGGCGGTGCGCTCGATGCATGGCCAGATCGTGGCGAATGAGCGGATTCCCCGCGCGGTCGTCGAAGCGGCCCTCAAAGCAACCGTGGGAACGGGCGCCTAGGCGGCGTCAGGCGGCGTATGGAAGGAAGGCGCGACAATGCGACGACCTGTGGCAGTGCGACGGCGAGGCCCGGGGCTTCTGGGGACGATGGCGCGGACGGCGGTGGTCGCGGGAACGGCGACCGCCGTTGTCGGGGGCATGACCGACGCGAAACAGAGCAAAGCGAATGAGCAGGCGGCTATGGCCAATATGGCCGCACAGCAGCAGCAGCTTCAGGCGCAACACGAGACGCTGGCCCAGCAACAGCAACAGCAGCAGCTAGCCATGCAGCGGCAAGCCGCGCAGCAGGGGCCAGCCGCCGCCGCGCCGCCACCCGGCGCAGGGGCGTTGACCCCAGAGACGATGGCGATGCTACAGCAGCTCGCCGAACTCCAGAAACAGGGCATCTTGACGCCTGAGGAGTTCACCCAGCAGAAGGCAAGGCTCTTAGGATCATAGCGGTCCACATCATCCAGCCAGCACAGCGGCGGCGTTCACCTTCCCCTGTTCGAGTCCGCAATGACTCATCGGGGGCGGAGGGACGCCGCCGCTGTCAGGGTCGCTGGCGGTTGAAACCGCGCCTGGATGGCCTGCGGGCCGCAAAGTCCGCCTGGCGCGGACTGGGGCCGAGCTGCGGCGTTGCGGACACGCACGCGCAGCTCGAATACTTCACAAGCTCTGCCTGAAGGTTTGTGGCGCATTGACAGCAGACGAGAAATACTTCTAGACTACATCGCGCAGCGCTCGTGTTTGCGAGACGACAGGAAGAGTCGAGGAGAACCAGTCCCCTATGCGATTGCCATATTTGCCCTATACGCCGGAAGACCTGGAGATGCCCGCGCCAACAGCGGCGCCGCTGATCGAACCCTGCAAGCGCGTGGGCACACGCGACGCGGCTGGCGCGTCCAATGGCCAGATCATCGAGGTCGCCAAGAATTACCAGGATTTGCGTGAGAATGAGGGCAAGGAGGACAGGCGTGTCGAGACGCTCGTCTACGTCTCGACGGTGACTCCTGGCGGTCTGAAGGGCTATCACGGCCACACCGCGCGCACCAGCACCTATGTAGCGATTGGCGGCGACGCGGAGATCCATGTGCTGGACCAGGTCGCGGGCGAGCTGCGCATCTATGAGATTGACGCCGACGAGACGCCCTATCGCGTCATCACAGAGCCAGGGTATTTTCTGGCGCTGAAGAGCCGAAGCGCCAGCGCCGCGACCTTCATCGGGGTTCCCAACCCTCCCTACCATCCGCAGTTCAATGAGCAGGTCGAGCTGCACCCGCACGATGTCGAGCAGGCCATCAACGATGGTCGCCTCACAGTACGGCGCTTTCGCTGCCTGCCCGATGGAATCGTCGCCGTCACGCAGTAGGCGCCGCTAGCCTTCGCGTGGTAGCGCGAGCGTGGCCAGCATCGGGCGATGATCGGACGCCTGCGTCACGGGGCTGGTTGGCGTCGCGCCGAGCAACTCGCACGCCGCCAGCCAGGGAGCCAGCGTCGCATTGCCGAAGATATAGTCAATGCGCCCGGCGGGTCGCTGCGCCGGGCAACTCATCTCACGCCGCTGCGGATCAGGATGCGTCACCGTGTAGAGATCGGTGTAGCCTGCTGCGCGTGTCTGGCGGATCACTGTGCGCGGCACATAGGCCGACGCGGCCAGATCGAACACCCGCGCCAGCGCAGGCGACCGCGCCAGGCCGATCAGCGTGCGCGCCAGCGGGCGCAGCGACGCTGGCAATATCTTTGCGACACCCGGATGACCCTTCAAATCGCCACCCTGCGCGCGACGAGTATCGTTGTCCGCCGCGTACAGCAGCAGTTGTGAGGCCAGCAGCCGCTCATCTGGCGGCAGGCTGTTGAAGTCGCCCATCAGCAGTTGCGCCTCGGCGGTGTCCGCCGTCGCGCGCATCCGTGCGAGGATGTAGGCCAGCTCGCGCAGACGCACGCTCTCACCCCCACGCCACGCCGAGTAGGGCGCCGCCAGATGCGCCACGAAGATGCGTAGCGGCGCCACGCCCTCTGGCGCGACCACCGCCTCCAGCAGCGCATTGTGCAGCGGCGCCTCCGCATGCGGAATCACCTCGCGCAGTGGCCAGCGACTCAGCAGCCCCACCGCCGAGCCATGGCGCGAAGGGCCGAGCGCCGTCTGCATGCCCAGGCGGCGCCCCAACTCGGTCAGCGTGCGCTGGCTCACCTCCTGCAGGCCGATGATGTCAGCCCGCGCATCGCGCATCACCGCCTCCAGCGCGTCAATGCGCGGCCACCCGCCTGCCAGAATGTTGTAGGTCATCACGCGCGCCGTGCGCGTCGCCGCCAGCGACTCCTGCGGCGCTCGCGTGGCGCCCTCAGGCTGCTCCGCAACTATCGTCAACTCGCCTACATCCTCGATCCGCTCAGACAGCCCCACGCGCTCATCCTTTTCAATAGCTAGCTCTGCTTGCCACATGGCCGCGCCAGGCGCCGCGCAGGTGGGCGCATCTAGATGACAAGCCCACCTGCGATCAGCCACTCCTGCCGCACCCACCAGCGCGCCTCGAAGGCGCGGTACTCGACGCCAGCGATCTGCTCATAGCGCAGGCCGCGACCGGGCCGCGCCTCGCTCGCCGTCACGGTCTGCGCCAGCCCAGCCAGTCGCGCATGGCGCAGCGGCGCCGACCACAGCGCATCGCGAATCGCCAGCGCCTGCCGCTCACCAGCATACCAGTCGGCGCGCATATCCACTAACACCTGTACGATTGCCTCGAACTCTGCGTTGGCTCTGCCCACCGCTCCGACCAGCGCGACCTCGTTGACGGGACTCGCCAGCGCCGTCGTCTCTGGCTCAGGTGGAATCCACAGATTGAGTTGTGGCAGGTAGGCGTCGTTGACATCCTTTGGCCGCCCGATGAACGCCGCGTAGCCGACGCCATAGCGCGCCGCGTCCGCTGCGGAGAGCGCCGCGAACGGTGTGACGCCGCCCACCAGGCACTCGCTCAGGATGATCGCGCGCATCGCCTCCAGCGCGCCCAGCGTATCGGGCTGCGCTGGCAGCGCGACGCCCGATGGTCGTGATCCCGACATGATGGCTCACTCCCTCCACTCCCAATCCCGCCCCTCAGCCGCCGACGACACGCTCACACAGCGCCTCCTGGTGGTCGCCATCGAAGGTTTCGACCGGCGCGACGATGCGATACTTCGCAGGCTGGCCTGTCTCTGCGTCGGTGTTGATCTCGTCAAAGAGCGTATCGCGTCGCTGCCACGGAACCAGCGGCACGCCCTGTGTCGTGGAGATGAGCACGAGATCATAGGGTCGCGCGCCGTCGAAGTCGAGCCGTTCCACCTCTGGCGCGGCGCCTGCCGCCTCCACCAGCGCCGCCACGCCGCGCGCCACCACCACACCCTCTGGCCGCTCCACCCGCATCGTCGTAAACAGCATGTCCCCTCACCTCACTCCCCTCCTCACAGCTCCACGCGGTACGCCTGGAGCGCCGCGCGCGCCTGCGCCAGCAGAATCGAGTCGGCGGTGGGGTCCGCGCGTGGGCGCGCCTGTAGCTCGAAGCCGCCCATCCGCACTGCCGCCGCGCCGGTCGGGTTGCGTCGCTGCCCCAGCAGATCGCTCACCAGCCAGATGCACGCCTGGCGCAGATCGTATGGCGTCGCCGCCGGAGTCGCTGGGCCACCGGTATAGCTCAGGCTGAGCCAGCACCTGCCGCCGCGCGCCAGCCCCGATACGCCACTGAGCGCCGAGGCGGGAACCTCGATGAGCCGACCGCCGCTGGGTAGCTCGATCTGCGTCACGTCGAGCGCGCACACCGCGCCGGGCGTCGTCTCCACACTCAGCGCCGTCACCGCCTGGATTGGAAAGCGCCCAGGCCGGATTACCAGCGTCCCGTCTGGCTCGATCCAGGCGCGGCGCCCCGGCAGCCCCCAGCGTTCCACCCGTGGCAGCGCGAAGAGTGAACGGTCGCCCGGCGTGCCTTGCCGACAGTAGTTCTCGATCCACCCGCTGGCGCGCAGAATCGTCTCGGCGAGCGCGCCCACTGGCCCCGCCTGACTCACCGAGACGCCCGCCGCATGCGCCAGCAGCGCGCCCGGCGCCGCCAGCGATAGCGTCGCGCCATCTGGCGCGCCCGCCGCCTGCGCCACCTCAGACCACGGGCCATCGAGCAGCCAGAGACGGCCAGCCGCCCAGCCAGCGGAGCTGGCCACCGGCAGCGAGAGCGCGCCCACTGCGACACTCGCCGCCAGCGTGGTATTCACCCCCAGCAGCGAGGCCGTCTCCTGATTCGTCGCCGCGCGCAGATAGTCGCCAATGTCGAGATATGCGCTCGCCTGCGCCGCCTGTGTCGTCATCGCCCCTGCCTCCCTCGCTCATGCCACGTCATGCCAGCGCGAGGAGGGTGGCGCGGGCGTCTAGACAGACCGCGCCGGACGTCGATTGCCGAGCGTGTAGAGCACGCTGACAATGCCCCACACCAGCAGCGCATAGACGATCATCGCCAGCACTGCGGCCAGATCGAGGATCGCGCCTCGCGTCTGTGGCGTCGGGAAGACTCCCTCGAATGGCAAGACGAATGGCTCCGTCAGCGCATAGATAAAGCTCGTGAACGCCGCGTCTGGATTCGCCGCCAGCAGCTTCAGCACGAAGCGAATGGCGAGGAATGTCTCCAGAATGCCCAGAATCAGGTACAGAATCTGGCCCGTCCGCGCGATCCTGTAGAGATGCCGCGCCTGCGCCGCCTCGGCTGACGTTGGGGCGCTCTGCGCCGGATAGCGCTCCGGAATATCCTGTGGTGGGTAACGCGGGTCCACTTCACGCGCCATGTAGCGCGGATCGACCGCCTCCGCCCCGGCGTCCGCAGTGAGCGGCGGCGGTGGCTCTGGCCAGGGATTCTCTGGCTCCATGTGCGACTCCTTCCGATGCCTGTGGGATGATCGGAGAAATAGTTCCTGCGCCCCCTCGCCGCTGCACGACGTGAACATTGGGGGGAGATGAAACCTGAGGAGCGCAATCGCGGCGCCAGACCGGGCTGGGAGCGTCCAGAGCGGTCGCCCCCAACCCGGCGCGTCAGAAGCTGGGATACAGTCCGCGCAGCACGCCCAGCCCGCCGAGGAAATACACCTTCAGCGTCTCGTCCACGTAGTCGGCGAACTTGTAATTGCTGTCGGTGAGGGCGAAATCGACGCCCCAATACTCCTGATTCGTCTCGATCTCGACCGCGTTCCCCACATCGGGCGTCGGGAAGGGCGTCGTCAGCGGCAGGAAGACGAGATGTCCCTGTGGGCAGTAGCGATCGATGATGATTGGCATCTCTTTGCCGGTAGACTTGTTCAGGTAGCGCGTCACGCGATACTGCGCGGTGAGCTGGCCCTGATCGGCGCTCTCGCCCGCCTGCACGACATAGCGCAACTGCCCTGCGCCCACCACCAGATTCGTCAGGCGCACGTTGTCCAGCGGATTCATCACCAGCACATCGGGGTCGCCCGCCGCCTGGAGGTACATTCCCGCCAGCAGGTTATCGATGTCGGTCAGCGCCAGTTTGCCGGTCGCGTCGGCGGGCTGGGCCACCTGCGCGCCGAGCGTGGCGCCGTTGGCCTGGCTGGCGTTGTTCAGCGCCTGCGCGATCAGCCCATCCCACATCAGGACATTGCCGCCGCCATCCACGAAGCTCTTCGCGGTGTTGCTCGCCACCGTCGAGAGCGCCGTGCCACTGGTCGCGGGAGCCGCGCTGAGCGTCAGCGTCAGGATGGCAGGATTGACCTCGCCTGAGGGCATCATCGTCACGCCATCGGCCAGCGTCACCGTCGCGCCGACAGCGGGCTGCGCCGCGTTCGCGCCAGAGAGGCCCGCCTGGAGCCACGCCGCCGCGTCGCCGGGATAGCTGGCCCCGCTGGCGATGTAGACATTGTACTGCGTCGCATTCGGCACGGTGAAGAGCGTCAGCGTGATGAGCGAGGTTGAGCCGGTGGTGGTCACTTTGCTGACCGCCGAGCCGGTCGTCTCGCCCTGCGTGTTCTTCGCCGTCACCTTGACCCAATAGGTCGCCGCCGCCAGGGAGCCGCCGCTGGCCGAGGCGACGAGCAAGGGCGCCGGTGGAACCATCAGCAGCGTGGATGCGCCCAGCACCCAGCGCTCCTCGGTCATCTTGACCTGATAGAGCAGCTCGGCGATGCGTCGTGCCCGCACATCGGCCTCTAGCGAGCGTCCGCGCCACTGCGCCTGGAAGCTCACCTGATTCATCAACCCGATGGTCTGCACGCTGTTCTGCATCTGCGCCACCGCATAGCTCACCTGGGTTGGCAGCGCGCCCTCCGCCAGTGTCCCCCAGTTGCGCGCGGTATCGAAGCTGGTGATCGCCTTCCAGTGGACGACATCCACGCCTGCGCCGCGCCGCCGTGGCAGCATGTTGACCAGCGGCGTCACCACCGGCACGATCACCTTCGCCGGGCGCTCCAGCTCGTAGCCGGTCAGCCCGGTCGCCGTCGTAATGGCGCGGGTCGCATCGCCCATCGCCTCGCGCACCAGTGTCACGCTCTCATCGCTGATCGTGGGCGCGCCCGCGCCCGCCGTATAGAGATTGTTCGCCATAAGCCCCACATCTCCCTTCTCACACCTGTCACATCCGCGACGACGGCGCCCCTCACCCCCAGCCCCTCTCCCAGAGGGCGAGGGGAGCCGGATTTCCCCCTCGCCTCGTGGGAGAGGGGGCCAGGGGGTGAGGGTTGCGCCCGACGGTTAAAATCCCGCTTCAAGGCGACTGCGGTCGCCACAACCCTGCCTGCGCAGGTCTACGAAGGCCGCGCGACGACGACGCAGTGGCAACCGCCGACTCACTCCCCGCGCTGTTGCAGGCGGATCATCTCCGTCGCCACCGCAAGCTGCGCCTGTGGGTCGCGCAGGCGTCCGGCCAGCGCCTCCAGCGCGCGAAACTCGGCGCCTGGCCCTGGCTCGCCTGCCATCATGCTCACACCGCCCAGCGTCTTTTCGACCGGGCGCGCCGCCGGGCCACCGGCCACGGGCTGCGCCTCCAGCCGCGCCAGCCGTGCTCGCAACTCCTCCACGACCTGCTCAGCCACAGGCGCGTCACCGCCAGCCGTCAGCCGCTGCGCATCGCTCGCATGCAGCGCCGCCACCGCCGCGTCCAGCGTCCGCTCGAACTGCGCCAGTCGCGCCGTGTTCGCCCGCAGCCCCGCCGCCAGCGCCCGCGTCAGCGCGCCCGTGTGCGCCGTGTCATCCGCGTCGCCCAGCGCATCATCGCGCAGCGCATCATCCGCCAGCGCGGCCAGCGCCACCTCGCAGCGCGGGCAAGCGCAGCCCGCCAGCAGTGTGCGCGTCGCCTCATGCAGCGGCAGGCGCGGCTCGCGCTCCACCGTCGCCGCCTGGCGCCTCCTCCGCCACCTCTGATACCTCAGGCTCGTCAGGCGACTCCAGCGGGTCGAGCAGCGTGAGATCGGGCGCCGCGTCGCGCACGAAGGTGACGCCCAGCGCATCGGGATTGCTGGGATTGTCCACCAGGCTCAACTCTGCCAGGTCGTAGCGTGTCGCCACATTCACCCAGCGACTGCGCCCGGCCAGTGTGCGCCGCTCACGCTGCCAGAGGACATCGCTTGCGCCGATGCTGGCCCCGCGCAGCGTGCCATCCAGCACCTTCTCCCAGGTATCCTGCGCGCCGCGTGAGATGCGCAGCCGCACGAAGACCCGCCGCGCCGCGTCATCGCAGCGCACCGCGACGCGCCGCCCGACCGCGCGCCGCTCGTGCATCTCACGCACGTTGCCCAGCCAGCGCGTGAAGGCTTCCTTGCTGGCGGCGTAGTCGAAGATCGTGCCATGCGCGTCGAGCGCCTCGCTGGTGGCGCATAGCTCGATCTCGCGCCGCTCGGCGTCTACCCGCGTGATCGGCGCATAGCCCACACGCGCTATCGTCGGCGCCGCAGCGAGCGCCGCGGCTGTCGCGCCCTGCGCGGCATCGTTGCCCGGCTGACTCTCTGGCCCCTCCAGCGGACGCCGCGCCCGCTCCGCTTGCTCACTCATCCTGCCCCTCCACTTCACTCGGCGCCGCCAGCCAGCGGCGTCAGGCGCCTGGCCCTGTTCCCGTCCACAGCGGCGGATAGCAGTGAGTGTAGGTCAGGTGTTCTAGGTTTCGCAAGGGTCTGGGGGCTGGAAGCGGCTGTGCGCGGCAAGCTGGCGCCGGGCGATGAGGGCGCCCGCCGACGCCTGAGGAGAGGTGTAGGGCGGCGAAGCGCGGCCACATTGCGCGGCGGGTAAACGGCGGCGGCCATGGACGGGTAAAGGCGGCGGCCATATTGCCCGGCGGGTAAACCGGCGTCGGCGGCCATATTGCCCGGCGGGTAAACCCGCGTCTAGGGGCGTTCCGCCGCGAAGCCCGCCTTCGCGGGCTACCCCACGCCCGCTCCCAGGCCGCGCAGGCGGCCTTGGCGGCCCGCAGGCCCTTAGACGCGGGTTTACCCGCCGGGGCATTGGGGGCATTGGGGGGCATCTGACTGACTGACGCGCTGACGCGCTGGCCTAGATGAAGCGCCAGTGATGCGCGGTATACTCGCGCAGCCACGGCTCCTGCATGAGGGTGAAGCGGTGGTCATCTGGTCCCTGCCAGCGCAGGATGCCCATACTGCCCGCGCTCAGCCGGTGGCCGCTATCGGCCATATCCCAGTTTAGATCGGCGAGCTTGTGGCTCTGCGTCTGACCATGAAGCCCGTAGCGGGTCCAGCCCTGGTATGGGCCGCCGTAGTGGCCGAAGAAGTGGTAGGCCGGATGGTAGCGGTCGAGCGCCGCGCCGACCTCCGGCAGGCCACCGGTATCGATCCGATGTGTGCGCCCAGCGCCGACCGTGGCGTCTGGCTCCGACGCCATCAGCCCTGGCGGCGCGTCGTGGCTGAGCAACACATCCACGCGCAGATCGCCCAGGCCGCGCAGGCGCTCGCTCTCATAGGGCTGGAGGTATATGGGGCGCTGCTGCGGCTGCGGAGAACCGATGCGCCCGATGCCGAGTGTATGCAGCCGCGCATCGGGTGTCGTGAATATGTGCAGGTATCCCGTCTTGAGGCAGAAGATACGTGCGTAGACATCTACCGCGAAGGCGGCGTCAGCGGGCGGCGCGCGCTGTTCGAGCGCGTCGAGCCAGGCGTGATCCTCGTGGTTGCCGCGCACAAAGATGAGCGGGCAGGTCGTCTCGCTCAGCAGCGCCTCCACCTGCGCATCGCGCGCCATGAAGTCCGCGCGAAACGCCAGCTCGCTGGGGTCGCGCTCGCCCCACTTGCGCGTCGCGCGGTCGAGCCGGTCGTGGTCAGGGAAGGCGCCCAGGTCGCCCGCCTGGAGGATCAGGTCGATGCGCTCGCCCATCTCTCGCTGCCAGCGCGCCGCCAGCAAGAAACACAGCAGCGCGCGGCCATGTGTGTCGGCGAAGACGGCGATATTGATGGCGATGCTCTCCTACTCCGCCAGCTCTGGCGCGGCGGCCAGCGTCGGCTTGCCCAGCCGCGCCAGATCGAGCGCCAGCGCATCCGCTTTGACGGCGGCGTAGTTGGCGTCGAGGCGCGTGCCGAGCGCCAGCAGCGTCGCGATGCGCTGGATCATCTCGCGCACGTAGAGGACCTCCTCCAGCCGTAGCGGACGCCCCAGCTTCTTTTCGTGGCGATAGTCGAGCCACTTCTTGACGACGGGATAGCCGCCGATGGTGAAGGCCCAGACCTCCGGCGGCACATGCTGCCAGAAGCAGTCGTCGTTCCACCAGAGCCGCCCGTCGTGCGCGCCCGCCGCCCCCTCAGCCGCGCTCGGCGCCTCGTAGCGTCCCACGCCGCTATAGCGCACCGTCACGCGCAGATCGGCATCGGTCAGTTGCCCGCCGTCCACGCGCGCGGGCTGCCCCAGCCGCGTCAGCTCTGGCGCCGCCGTGAAGGCGACGTCGGGCCGCAGCAGCGCCGCCACCTGCCGCCCCAGCCGCGCGCTCACCTCCAGCGCCTCACGCTGCGCCGGGATGGGGATGCGCGGCCAGTCGCGCTCATGAGCGTGCTAGCGTTCTCATGGCGATACAGTGGCGTATTGAGGATGGCGGCGATATGGTAGAACAGCAGCTTGTGGAACTCTGGCGCATCGGCTAGCTCAGCGGGAAGCTGCTCGGTGAACTCTGGTCGCAGATTGGGTGAGGTAGGTCTGGAAAAGCCCTTCTTGATGGCGTTGCAAGAGCGGGAATACAGCGATGACGGCGCCGTCAACGTAGTTAAAGTCCATAATGTGAGCTAGTACAGCGCCATTGTCGAATTCACCCGCGTCGTCTCTGACGACGTACTAACTCCAAGATATAGATTATTGGGAAACACCTGCTCGAAAAAGTCAGCGCGCTTCTCGTCGAGGAGCTTGGTCGTTCCCTCCCAATAGAGCCAGCGATCATCCAGCGGGCGGTAGGCGACACGCACGATGCGATCATCGCGGAAGTGCGATGTGCGCAGGAGTTCCTTCTCGTGTCGCGGCTGCCTCGTAGCGGCTAGCATCCTGCATCAGCATCGGCGCAACTTCGGCCACCTGCGCATCGCTCAGAGTCGCATCGAAATACTGACGCATACGCGCTTCCAGCGCCTCGCGGTCAATCGCGACGAGATCTGCGTCGCGGACGTCTGAACGCCGGGGAAGTAGCGCGCGAAAATCTGCGGCAGCATCGGCCAGGCGAGGTAGCTCTCCTCGCTGCCGCCGGGGCGCAGGGTATAGCGCGTCTCAAATTTCGGCTGAATAGGAGTGTATTGAGCCGCGAGTTGTTCTGGAGTCAACGCTGCGCTCCACGCGAGCGCGGCGCGTTTTCTCTCGGCGCGCCCCCAGGTCGCAGGGTCATCTGGCATACCCCAGACATCGCGGTAAAAGACCGCGCTTGTGGCGTCCACATGCTGCTGGGTTCGCACGAATGTCGCTATCGCCGTTCCAACCTTGATGCCTGCGCCCTGACCGCGCACCGCGAAGATTGTTTCACAGGAGTTGCCGTTCGGTGTGCGCTCCGAGATGATGCGGTCGCCATGCAGATTGTCTATCCATACCTTATCGAACGCCGACAGCAGCCGCTCGCGCATCACCGGATGCGAGAGGCCGCTGAGCCAGCTATAGTTGCTGATGTAGGAGACGATGCCGCGCCCGGTCGTCTCGGCGATCTGGCGCTCGGCCAGCCGGAAGAAGCGCACATAGAGGTCGTTGATCGCACGCGGCTGCACGTCGAAACGCTCGATGCCCTCATAGTACGGCTGAATCAGCTCGCCTTCTTCATCCTCGGCGACGCCAGCGGCTCCCCGATAGGGCGGGTTGCCCAGCACCACCAGAATCTTCGGGCTATGCTTGACCTCGGCGGCGGATTCGATCTCCTGTAGCAGGCGCGGGAACTCATCGAATGTCCCCTGCACGGCTTCATGCTGCTTCCAGCCGGTCAGCGCGTTGGTCAGATAGACGCCCGCGCGTTCGCTGCGCTCCAGCGGCGCGCCCAGGCTCGCCAGCAGCGTCGCCAGTTGCAAGTGCGCCACGACGAACGGCGCGGGCAGAATCTCGAAGCCGAAGACACGCTTCGTCGCCGCGCGCCGTAGCCGCAGCGCCCGCGTCGCGTCCTCGCCCTGCTCGCGCAGCGTCGCATCGATCACGCGCAAGACTTCCAGCAGATAGCCGCCCGTGCCGGTCGCCGGGTCCAGCGCCAGCACATCGCCATCCGCCAGCCCCAGCGGCTTGCCCAGCTCCTCGCGCAGCAGCCGGTCTACCCGCGCCACCTGATAGCGGATGATCTCGCGCGGGGTATACCAGACGCCAAGCTGCTCGCGCAGGTCCGGATCATACGCCTCCAGAAACGGCTCATAGAAGTAGTTCACCGCGTCGCTCTCATCGAACGCGGCGGAGAACCCGTCCCAGTTGGCGCGGCGCAGCGTCGTCTCGGCCCATTCCAGCGGCTGGCGCACGCCCAGATCCTGCAATTGCCCCGGCTTCGCCACATTCTCGAAGAGTTCGCGCAAGACTGGCAGGCTGAGATAATCGCCCGCCTCACGCCAGCGGAAGCCTGACTCACCGCCCGGCGCGCCCTGGCGACTCCAGACCACCCACGCGCTAAAGAGTCCGTAGAACAGCGTCTGCACCAGCGACGAGCGGAAGAAATGCTCGCCCTGCTCATCGGTGAAATGCAGGCCCAGCGCATCGCCCAGCGCGGCGCGCAGCGGGGCCAGCGCGGTCGCGGGCTGCGCCTCCAGCCGCCGCAGCGCGTGGCGGGCATAGCGAGCCAGCGCGCGGGCCAGGTCACGCGGGCGTGTCAGCGCCGCGTCCCAGAGCATCACACTCGTCAGCAGGTCGGTCAGTTCCTGCTCATGCGCCGCCGCCAGCTCACGGGCGGGCGTCTGCCAGAAGGCCGCCTCACTGGCCGCCAGCGTGTGGCGCATGATGATCTCTGGCTGGCCATTCGCGCCGATGCGTGTCAGCGCAAAGTCGCGCAGATTCGTCACCAGCACAGAGTCCAGCCATTTCAGGTAACCCTTCACCTGGTCCGTGCGCGCGATCACCTCTACGTCGTCTCGCGGCCCTTTCGCCTCAACGCCTGCGCGCTCGTCACGCGACCCCTCCGCCTGCAACACGAAGTCTGGGTGTCCCACGCCCATATCCTTCACGTCATGAATTGGCCCCACAGGCGGCGTCAGCCCGGCGCCGACAGCCTTGAACAGGGCATCCAGCGCGGGATAGTAGCTGCGCTCGTCCGTGGCGAGGCCACTGGCGCGAATGCGATGAATATCTTCGAGATACTGCTTGAGTGCGTTCATGCCATGCAGTATATCAGCAACCAGCCGCCCCCCGCCAGTGGGGTCGCGGGTGTATGGCGGAGACACGGGGCAGACCTCGCCCGGCGGAGACATCGCGCGGCGGCGGGTAAACCCGCATCGGTCGCCACGTCGACCGGCGGGTAAACCCGCATCGGCGCCACGTCGACCGGCGGGTAAACCCGCATCGGCGGCCACGTCGACCGGCGGGTAAACCCGCGTCTAGGGGCGTTCCGCCGCGAAGCCCGCCTTCGCGGGCTACCCCACGCCCGCTCCCAGGCCGCGCAGGCGGCCTTGGCGGCCCGCAGGCCCCTAGACGCGGGTTTACCCGCCTGGGGCATTGGAGACATCACCCGCCTGGGGCATTGGAGACATCACCCGCCTGGGGCCGGGTTATTGATCGGCAATGTGTGGCTCCCACTCTGGTATCAATGATTGCGCGCTGTGGCGCCCCTTCTGGTTGGCGATGTAGGCGCTCACCTCACTCAGCGCACGTGGACTCACAGAGGCGGCGCCATAGGCGCCCTGCCACTTAAAGAACTGGCCGTCGGTAAGTATTTCATGGCTAGCCAGATGGGATGATGCGCCCTTGGCTTCGCCAATGAGGCGCGCGAGGGCGAGCGTGGCAGGGAGTTTGACGAGCAAATGAATGTGATCCTCGACACCGCCAAGCGCGATCACCTCGGCTCCAAGCTCGACGCATTTGGCGGCGATAGCGCGGTGGATACGCTGTTCCAGTTCACCCACGAGCAAGGGCAAACGGTCCCAGGTGGCCCATGCCACATGCACATAGACGGCTACCCCTGCCTGTCGCATGCGCTCCCCCCTCTCTCCCGGTTCCCAGCCCGCGAAGGCGGGCTTCGCGGCGGAACGCCCCTAGACGCGGGTTTACCCGCCGGGCGATGCCGCCGCCGGGCGATGCCGCCGCCGGGCGATGCCGCCGCCGGGCGATGCCGCCGCCGGGCGATGCCGCCGCCGGGCGATGCCGCCGCCGGGCGATGCCGCCGCCGGGCGATGCCGCCGCCGGGCGATGCCGCCGCCGGGCGATGCCGCCGCCGGGCGATGCCGCCGCCGGGCGATGCGCCCGGCGATCACCCCATCACCCGCCCGCCGGCCGCTGCCCGCTACGCCGCCCGCTACGCCGTTTGAACCCCCGCCGCCGACTGCAAGCCCAGCTCCTCGATGGCCTGCTGGCGCATCAGGAACTTCTGAATCTTGCCCGTCACCGTCATCGGGAAGCCATCCACGAACTTCCAGTAGCGCGGAATCTTGAAGGTCGCGATCTGGCCACGACAGAACTCGCGTAGCTCGTCCTCCGTCGCCGTCTCGCCCTCCTTCAGCTTCACCCAGGCCATCAGCTCCTCGCCATACTTCGCGTCTGGCACCCCCACCACCTGCACATCACTGACCTTCGGATGTGTGTAGAGGAACTCCTCCACCTCGCGCGGGTAGACATTCTCGCCGCCGCGAATCACCATATCCTTTAGCCGCCCGACGATGTTGACATAGCCGTCGTCGTCCATCGTCGCCAGGTCGCCCGTATGCATCCAGCGCGCTGCGTCAATCGCCCGCGCCGTCGCCTCCGCGTTCTCCCAATAGCCCAACATCACCGAGTAGCCGCGCGTCAGCAGCTCCCCCGGCTGGCCGCGCTGCACGACCGCGCCCGTCGCCGCATCGGTCAGCTTCACCTCTACATGCGGGTGAATCTGCCCGACCGTGGCGACGCGCTTCTCCAGCGGATCATCCACATGCGTCTGGAAGGAGACGGGGCTGGTCTCGGTCATGCCATAGCAGATCTCGACCTCAGGCATGTGCATCTTGTCGATCACCTGGCGCATCACCTGCACCGGGCAGGGCGAGCCAGCCATCACGCCCGTGCGCAGGCTGCTGAAGTCGTACTTCGCGAAGTCGGGGTGCGCCAGCTCGGCGATGAACATCGTCGGCACGCCATAGAGCGAGGTGCAGCGTTCCGCCTCCACCGTCTCCAGCGTCGCCACCGGCTCGAACGCCTCCGCCGGATAGACCATCGTCGCGCCGTGCGTCATGCAGCCCAGATTCCCCATCACCATGCCAAAACAATGGTAGAGCGGCACAGGGATGCAGAGCCGATCCTGCTCGGTGAAGTTTTGCAGCCGCGCCACGAAATAGCCATTGTTGAGGATGTTGTGGTGGCTCAGCGTCGCGCCCTTCGGATTGCCGGTCGTGCCGCTGGTGTACTGGATGTTGATCGGGTCGTCGAACTCCTGCTCGGCCTGACGCTGCGCCAGCGTCTCCGCGCTGACCTCCTGCGCCCGCGCCAGCATCTCTCCCCAGACCCACATCCCCGGCGCCCGCTCCTCGCCCATGCGAATGACGTGGCGCAGGCGCGGGATGCGGTGGCTATCGAGTTGCCCCGGCGCCGAGTGATGCAACTCCGGGCAGAGCGTCAAGACCATCTGCGTGTAGTCCGCCGCGCGGAAACTGGGCGCCAGCGCCAGCGTCGAGCAGCCCGACTGATTCAGCGCATACTCCAGCTCATGCAGCCGATAGGAGGGGTTGATATTGACCAGTATCGCGCCAATCTTGGCCGTCGCGAACTGGATGACCGCCCACTCCGCGCGGTTGGGCGCCCAGATGCCCACGCGGTCGCCCTTCTTGACGCCCAGCGCCAGCAGCCCACGCGCGCAGCGGTCCACCTCCGCCTGCAACGCGCGCCAGGTGTAGCGCAGCCCCTGCGACCGCGAGACGAGCGCCTCGCGATCAGGATAGCGCGCCACGGTCTTGTCGAACTGGTCGCCGATGGTGATACCGAGCAGCGGCGTCTCGCTCACGCCACTGACATAGCTCCACGCCATCGCGCTACGATCATAGGGGGCATGCTCTAGCGCCGGGGTCGTCTGCTGCATTGGGGATTCACCTCCCGCGCCGACAGTGGCGTCGTGCGCGCGCTGCTCGCCCGTCATCCCTGGCCAAACGCTCGTGGGCGCCTCACTGCGCCTCGCATGGCCACATCATGCCCGCCCGCCGCGCCCGCTGTCAACCGGCGCTGAAGAGACTGAAGATGCCATGAAACGCCTCGGTTAGACGCCGTGAGAGTCGCGGGCGGCGATTTCTAGACGATCCGAGTATGGTATCGAGGGCCTTTGCGATATCGGGAATCTCCAGATGAGAAGGCAGGCTCCCTGCCTGTAGCAGGATGTTCTCTTGAGCGATCATAAGGGTCAGTTGCTCTAGCCCTTGCGCTTCCTTGTCGGATAAAAGCCCCTGCCCGTGCCGCCAATAGCCACATCTGTACAAGAAATAGAGGCATGCCGTAATGGCTGTCCGCTTATTGCCGTCGCCAAAGGCATGGTTCTGCGCCAGCGACTTGAGGAGAGCAGCGGCTTGTTCAAGCCCATTCTGATACATAAATGAGGAGCCAAATGCGTAGAATGGCCGATGGGCAGCGGAGTCTAGCAATGAGTCGGATATGAGAGTCGCTGGGGAGCCAAACGGTTCAGTTACAGCAATATGAATGAGCAGAATGTCAGATATGAGCTGGAGAGCGGCAGCCTCGCACGCATCGCTGAGTGAAGCTGCCGCTGGCAATGGATACATGGCGACATGTCTTGGCACTGGCTTCTCTGCACACTAGCCCGCTTACTCGTTCGCGAGCCTTTCCATCAGCCGACGGAAATTGTCGTCATGGACGGCGCGAACGAGAAACTCTACGACATCCCGCGATGGCGCAGGCAGCGCGTTATTCTTTCGCCGCCGTCGCCTTGATGTGGTGGACGCCTGAAGAGCGCTTACCGCTGTCTGCTTGGCGCCCTCAGTGAGTTGGCCGCGATACGTTGGGACCGATTGAGTGTTGAATCGATCCAGAATCTCTCGCAGGCGCTCGCGAACCTGCTCAATCGTAGCCATAGAAATCTCCCTGGACACGTAACTATTCTGTAAGTGGTCCTCCCTTGAAAAACTGTGCAATTGCTCACGAGGGAAGACCACATCCAGATGTCACTCCCAGAAGCGTGTTCGGATTGACACGAATGTGTTGCGTCACCGAAGCTCGCAGATGTAGGATATGGCTGGCTTGCCGTTGAGCGTGAGCTCACCGACGGCAACGAATCCGTTGTGTTCAAGCACCTTGCGCGAGGCCGGATTGTCCAACGTGACCCTCGCGCGCAGCCTGGTGAGTCCATACGCTGTGGCGGCAAGCTCGCGCACCTTGCGCACCGCCGCCGTGGCCAGTCCTTGCCCTGCGGCCTTCTGCGCGATCCGGTACCCGAGTTCCGCCGACCCATCTGCCACGTTGGTCAGGTTCACCCGCCCCACCACCTCGCCGCGCTCGGTCACCAGCACGTGAAGGTAATCCGTCCCGGTGGCCTGCCGTGCAAGCAGTTGCGCATACTGCATGTCGAACTCGGCAAAGAACTCGTCACCCCGATCCGGAATCGACGCCGCGAAGTAAGCCCGATTCTCCCGCTCGAACGCAAACAGGGCTGGCGCGTGATCGAGGCGGATCAACTGAAGGTCTGGTGTGGAAAGGTGGAGGTGTGGTGTCGATTCCCACCCGTTTCCCATGTCTTCCTTCGATTCCGTGTGGGCAGGTTTCCCGCCCACGGCCTGCCCACCGAGCAAGGAACGTTCATCGGCCTCTGGCGCGTCTCGTTCGTCTCGTTTGTCCATGTGCTTCTTCCTTTGCTCGATGATGAATTGAGAGAAGTTGCCCGCTGGGTACAACGCGCACTCTCTCTCTCTCTCTCTCTCCGCGCGTCCAGAGACGGTGAGCGTTCCCTTCACGGGCTTCAGAGGCTTCAGGCGAACGCAGGGTAGCGCGGCTGGCCCCTGAAGAGCGCCTCGAACGTAGTCAGGAGAGCCACACCTTGTTTGCGGAGGATCGAAAGATAGCTGTGCATGCGGGCGAAGGCGGACGAAGGCGGACGCGCCGACCTCTGTGCGGAAGCAGCCTGAGACTTTCTGCTGCGTCTTGAGCATGCGCAGGTCACGCTCTGCCTGATTGTTGTCAAACGGCGCCATCCAACGCGGTCTGGCACACTGAGCAGGTAGCGGGATGACATTCGATGATGGCGTCGGCTCAGCGACCACGTGCAAGGTCTCGCTAGGCTGGTCCAGCTGCCCACTTGGCTTCTTCCCAGTCTTGCGCCGCAGGCTGCGGGTCCGGGGCAACTGCCGCTTGAGTCCGCCGGAGGAAGGCAGATTGCCGCTAGTGTGGCTGTTCATGGCGAGGCGCGCTTCCAGGTCCTGAACACATGCCAGTGCCGCCGTCAACTGCGTGCGCGGCTGGGCGTTCTGGGCGTTCGCGGCTTCCAGGTGGGCAATGCGCTCCTCCGCTGTCATGCCTCCATCCTACACCTGTTCTGCAAGTCTGCCTGAACTGTTACCTTGACACACCGCTCCAGCCGCATGATGCCACGGCGAGTGGCAGGCGCCAATGGACTCTCGCGCGTCTGCGCCCATGGAGTGGGTTGGCGCGGAACAATGCGCGTGCCCTCACGCCAGCCGCAGCGCCCCGGCCAGCCGCACGACCGGCTGATAGACGCGCTGCGTCAGCGGAATCAGCGCGAATGCCAGCGCATCGCCCACCGCCGCGCAGATCGCGCCGCCCGCGATGTCCACCGGATAGTGGACGCCGACGTAGACGCGCGCGAAGCCGATAACCACGGCGAAGACGAGCGCCAGCGTGGCGGCGATCAGCGCCGGGGCGATGCGCCCCAGCCACACCGCGCGCCCCGGCTCCAGGTTCGCGTTGCGGCGCTGCCCTGCGCCCGACCGCTCACGCACAAAGTGGATCAACAGCCAGCCGAGGTAGAAGATCAACGCCAGCGCAATCGCCATCGAGACCGCTTCGTGGTCGCTGGGGAATGAGGCGTCCGCCGCATGCGCGACTAACTGGTGGACGACGCCAGGATGCGAGATGAACGGGCGCGGCTCGAAGATCAGCGCGCCCAGCAGGATGTTGAGCGCCAGCGCCAGCACGACGCCGACGAAGCTGGTCAGCAGCGCGCGTTGCCCCAGCCAGCGGTCACGCTCGGCCTCCGTCGCGCCGAAGCGTGCTGTCAGCCAGCGACTATAGGGCGACCAGCGCGCCAGCGTAAACCACACCAGCAGCAGCAAGAGCGGCAGCGCAAATATCAGATCGCGCGCGCCGAAGATCATCGCGTGGTCAAGCGTGGTCGAGTGGCCCGCCAGGCCATTGATGTCGAGAAAAGCCTTCCAGTTGTCGCGTAGCTCCGTTGAAACCAACGGCTGGAATTCATGCATTGAAACTGATTCGTCCTCTCCGCGTGACGCCGCCGCCGCGCCGACACAGCTCTATTGTTAAGACCAGGTTAAAACGATGATACGCCTTCTGGATGAGAAAATCGTGAGAGAACGCTACATGTCCTACTTGCTCGCCAATCGCGTCACGCTCCGCCGAAGCATAGCACGTGTGTGATTCTCGACGAATCGGGGACACGCTCAGAAGTCGCTGGCGGTTGAAACCGCGCCGGGATGGCCTGCGGGCCGCGAAGTCCGCCTGGCGCGGACTGGAACCGAACTGCTGTGTTGCGGACACCTGCGCGCAGCTCAAATACTTCACAAGCCCTGCGTTCACACCGCCCTCACATGGAGACGGCGCTGCTGTGAGCGCCGCCGCTTGCCCCAGCGCGTGACCGGCGCTCCCTCGCCACTCGTCCTCTCTGAGAGACGGTTCCACCAACCACGGAGGTCAGGGTCGCTGGCGGTTGGAACCGCCAGCCCGCTCTCAGGCCACCCCCGGTTTTGGGTAGAACCCTGAGAGACAACCATCCCTGCTGATGAGCGCCGAATATGATACGCTAGCAGATGAATCTGGCGCGGAAAGAGAGGCTGGCAGTGCGCGACGAACCCACAGGCGCCCGCGACACGCGGGACCCCAACCATATCTGGCTGCGACAGTCGGTCACGTTCACAGTGAATGGCCAGACGCGCACGCTGGAGTTGGCGCTGCCGCTGCGCCCCGGCGCCACCCCCGAAGAGGTGGAGGCGCTGCTCGACGAAGCCGACGCAGGCATGCGCCGCCTCTCGCGCCGCCTCGACGCCCACCTCGCCGAGGTCACGGGCGTCACACCGGCCAGCGTTACCCCGGCTAGCGCCACGCCAGCGCCCCCCGAACCAATCGCCGCGCCCGCCGCCACGCCCGAAGCGCCCGCCGCCGCGCCCCAGCCAGCACGCCGCGCGGCCCGCAGCCACACGCCCCACCGCGACCACACCTGCGCCTGCCGCCACGCCCGCCCCTGCGCCCGCCACGCCTGCGCCGCCACCCGTCAGTGGGGGACGCGACCTGACACGTCCGGAGTTCCTGGCGGCGGCTGGCGCGCTGGGCCTCGATGCGCGCACGGTGATGGAGCGGCTGAACGTGCGCTCGCTCAACGGCCTCAACCTGCGCGAGGCGCTCGAACTGCTGCGCCGTCAGGCCTTGCGCGAGGGCGGCGCCCGGCTGACGCTGCGCCGACGCCTGCCGCCATGCCAGCCAGTATGCCCGACGAGCGTGATCTGCCCGCGCCCATCGGCAGCGCGCGCTTCGACGAAGAGGACGACGACGATCCCGACTTTGAGCTATCCTATCCCGACCCGGACGACCTGCCCGGCGACGACGACTTCTCCGGCGAGGACGACTTTGCGCCGCTCGAAGCCGCCCCCGCGCGTCCAGCGCCCAGCGCCGCCTCAACCGGCCCACTCGGCGATGTGCCTGATCTCGACGATCTGCTCACCGACCAGCAGCGCGCGCCCGTTGCGCCCAGCGCGCCAGCCACGCCAGCCACGCCTGCTACAGCGCATGCGCGTGAGGTGATCGCCGCGCTGCGCGTTGCGCATCCCGGTGGCCAGCCGATAGAGCAGCAGCGCCGGGCCTACCAGAATATCGTCCTTGGCCAGCTTGGCGAGGCGAAGGTGGCGAGCGTCGTCCGCGCCGTCTGGGGCATCACCCCAGACCGGCTCGGCCCTGAGCAATTCGACGCCTTCAATCGTTGGGGCAAAGAAGACGCCTTCGTCGAAGAGGTGGAGGATGTGCTGAGCCTGTTGCGCGCGGAGTGGATCGCGCAGCAGGCTCAGCAGACCCAGCAGGCGGGCGCACAGCCTGCTGCCAGCGCCGCCAAACCCGCCGCGCCGCCTCAGCGGCCAGCTCAGAGAGACGAAACGGCGGCAGAGCAAGTGGCAGAGCAAGCGGCAGAGCAGGAGCCAGCCGCGCGTCCGGCTCCACGTGGCCGACCTGCCACACCGCGCGCGAACACCGGCGCCACACGCGGCGCCCGCAACCCACAGGGAGGCGCCTAGGATGCGGGTCATCGCGGGCAGCGCGAAAGGCCGACGTCTCAAATCGCCAGACACGCTGGAGACACGGCCCATCCTCGACCGGGTCAAGACGGCGCTCTTCGACATCCTCACCCCCGACCTCGCGGATGCGCGCTTCCTCGATCTCTTCGCCGGAACGGGCCAGATCGGTATCGAAGCGCTCAGCCGGGGAGCCGACGCCGCCACGTTTGTCGAGCTGAGCGCAGCGATTGTCAAACTCGTGCGCGAGAATCTGGCGCTCACCCGGCTCGACGCCAGGGCGGAGGTCATCCGCGCCGATGCGTTCGTCTTCCTGCGCGACGCCCACACCCAGCGCCGCGCATACGACATCGTCTATGTTGCGCCGCCGCAATACCAGCAGATGGCCGCCCAGGCGCTCACCCGGCTCGATCAGGCGCCGCTCACCGCGCCCGGCGGCCTCGTGATTGTCCAGATGCACCCGCGCGAGCGCCACGACCTCGACGCGCTCACGCTCACCCACCTGCGCCGCTACGACGAGCGCGTCTATGGCAGCACGCTGCTGCTGTTCTTCGAGCATGTGGCGGCGCAGGAGGATGCGCGCGCGGAGGACGACGCGGCGCAAGGAGTCTCCCAGGAGTGATCTCATGAACCGGCCCAGTAAGTTTTCCTTCATCGACGAGAGCGAGGCGGTGCGGCGACTGGATGTAGACCGCGATACGCTGCTCTCCTTCGTGCGTGAGAAGCGGCTGAAGGCCTATCCCGGCGTCGGCAAGGGCAATTTCTATCGCCTGAGCGAGGTCGATGCGCTCGCGGCTGAGCTACGCGAGCTACGTGGCGCGAGCGCTGAGGCTGAGCAAGCCGCCGAGGGCGCCGACCAGGCCCCCGGCAAGAGCAAGCTCTTCGACCCGGCATATAAGGTGCATGTGCGCTTGCAGGCTGACCTCAAGTGGTACGACCTGAGCGACGACGAGCTGCGCGCCTGGGTCAGAGAGATGACCGCCGACGGCTACACGCGCCAGCGCGCCAATATCATGATGGTGGTCGAGCGGCTTCAGCGGCTCGTTGCGCTCATGGATGAGTCGGTCGCCGGTTGGCAAGAACTCAAGCCCGCGCAGCCGCTCAATCCCCCCACGCCTGGCGAATGAGCGGCGCGCTGGTTGGCGAGCGCGCTCTCGCCGCCCTGCTACTCCTGTTTGACTGAGCCGACGCCGGTTATCCGGTGCGAGACGTGCGGCGAGCCAGAGTAGCTCACCACGCCCGCGCCGCTGATCGTCGCGCTGAGCGTCTGGCTGGCGTTGATCCGCACATTCCCGGCGCCGGTGAGCGTCACCTCAGCCGTGTCGGTCTGGAACGCCTTCGCGTTGTAGTTCCCCGCGCCAGAGATCTTTACCGTCTGCGATTGCGCGCCGCCAGAGATGGTCATATCCCCTGCGCCAGAGATGTTGGCCGCGAACGCCGACGTTCTGATATCGGTCACGTTGACCTTCCCGGCGCCAGAGAGCTGAATGCCGTCCAGGTTCTTGACCGTCACGGTATACACGACCCGCTTCAGCGAGTTGAACGACAGGCGCGGCTTCACGCCCAGCTCCAGCGTCCCATTGACGACCTCTGAGGTCAGGTGCGGCATCACGTTGTCGTCGGCGCTGATCGTCAGCGATTCCGTCCCGGTCTGCGTGATGTTGAGCGTGCCGAAGCCGGAGAGCCTGACCTGTGTGAAGCCGCTGACATCGCGCGACTCTGTCACCATGGTCCCTGTTCCAGCCGACCCCTGCTCGCCCGTCGCGCGCCCACCCAGCGATGCCACCAGATCGAGCGCCGCCTGGCCGAGTCGCTCCAGCGACTGTCGCCAGTTGAATTCATCATCTTGCGTTGGCATGATACGCTTCCTCTCGATTCCAGCGCCGCGCCACACGCCCAACCGAGGGCGCTGCTCTCGCGACATCGCTTACCTTACGCGCAGGCGTACGCCCGGTTGCAGCGGCGCATGGCTCATTGCCCCTGTTTGATCGAGCCGACGCCTGATATCGACTGCGTGATCTGCGGTGAGCCATAGTAGGTGACGTTGCCTGCGCCGCTCACCGTCGCGTCAAGGGTCTGGCTGGCGCTGACCGTCGCATTCCCGGCTCCGCTGATCGTTATCTGCGTCGAGGCCGTCTGGAATCCCCTGGCGTGATAGTCGCCTGAGCCTGAGATATGCGCTACCTGCGATTGCGCGCTGCCAGAGATGGTCATCTGCCCCAGGCCCGAAAGCGAGACCGTCAGCGCATCCGTCTTGATGCCCACCGCGTTGATCGTTCCGGCGCCAGAGAGCTGAACGCCGTTCAGGTTCTTGACCGTCAGCGTGTAGATGATCGGCTTCGTCGGGTTGATCGAGTTTCCCTGCTTCACACCCAACGACAGGGTCCCATTGCTCACATCTGAGGTCAGCAGTGGGAGCAAATTGTCCTCTGCGCTAATCTTCAGCGACTCGGTTCCGGTCTGCGCGATGTTGAGCGTGCCGACGCCAGAGAGTTCGACACTGGTGAAGCCGCTGACGTTGCGCGACTCCGTCTTGCTATTCCCTGAGCCATTCGTCGTCCCAAAGGCGCGGAATGAGCAGCTACTCAATACCATCGATACCATCGCCAGGCTCAGCGCCGCCAGGCCCAGCAGCGCCAGCGGTTGTCGCCGTGTGCGGATCTTCTCGCGAAGCAACATAGAGCGCCTCCACGATCCTCTTCTAAGCGCCCGGCGTCAGTTCTCTGTAGACGCCTGGACACCACACCATACGCCCCACAAGCGCAGTGGTTGCGCGCTGTGACAGGTCTGTGACAGGTCTGTGACAGGTCTGTGACAGGTCTGTGACAGGTCTGTGACAGGTCTGTGAGGGCGCGTGGTGCGACCGCTCAGGAGAGATGGGAGAGGCGCGCGTGGCTGTGGCCTGCATGCTCGGCATGCTCAGCGCGGTCGGGATGGGCGCAGTTCTCCGTCGTGAGCGCGCAGTAGAGGCCGTCAGCCGTGCCCGGATCACAGGCGCAGAAGCCCTCGTGCGACTCGTGCGCCTCGCTCTCGAACTGAATCGTCGTGTGGCCGATGCTGTAGCGGCGCTGGAGCATATCCGTCACGCGGTCGAGGATGGCCGCGCTTGCGCTCGGTGGGATGTCGTCGATCACGGCATGACACGAGAGCGCGCGCATGCCACTGGTGATGGTCCACACATGCAGGTCATGCACGGCGCGCACGCCAGCGATCTGGCGAATATCGCGCGCCACCGCCTCCGTCGAGATGTCCGCCGGGGTAGATTCCATCAGGATGTTGACCGTCTCCAGAATCAGCCGTAGCGAGCCGAACGCGATCAACGCCGCGATGGCGACCGAGACGATGGGGTCTACCCAGGTGGCGCCCGTCAGCGCGATCACCACTGCCCCGACGACCACCGCCGCCGATGCGCCGATGTCGCCGATGGTATGCAGCAGCGCCGCGCGCGTATTCAGGTTTTCCTCGCCGCCACGCAGCCGCCGCGCGATGAAGAGGTTGACCGCGATAGCCAGCAGCGCCGCGCCGACCATGATGCCCGGCTGCACCGCCTGGGGCGCCTGCAACCGTTGCCACGCCTCGAAGGCGATCACCAGCGCGATGACCACCAGCGTCAGCCCATTGAAGAGCGCCACCAGAATGCCAGCGCGATGGTAGCCGAAGGTGCGGCGCTCATTGGCGGGGCGCTCGGCCTGGACGGCGGCGAACCACGCCAGCCCCAGCGCGATCACATCCGTCAGCACATGGCCTGCGTCTGAGAGCAGCGCCAGCGAGTGCGAGAGCAGTCCGCCGATCACCTCGACAAGCAGAATCGCCGCCGTCAGCAGGAATCCCAGCCGCAGCGCCTCGCGTGTCATGGCGTGGGAATGCCCGGCGTGTCCGCTGTGTCCGCTGGCCGCCCCGTGGGCATGGTCAGGCGCGGGCCGCTGGCTCTTCGCCGCTCGCTGCGCCTGCGTCGCCATCCTCGATCACCTTCTTCGACCTTCTTCGACCTGGCGCGCCGCCCACTGAGCATTCCCTGCATCCGTGCGCGCGCCACCTGTTCACAGTATAGCACCACACGGGCGGCGCCCTGCGGCGCCACGACGACCGGGGTTGCGGGCGGCGCTGGCTGCGGCGCCCTGCAAGGCATACAGGCAAAGAGGTGGGGTCCAGAAGATACCCCCTTCTGGACCCCGTTTTGCCGCCCATTTGCGCACACCGTCACGTTTAAGCCAGCGGTTCACTCTCCCCGTAGCGTGCTCTACCTATTGAGCTATCGCCGCATCTGGCGCTGACACGCGCTGACACGCGCTGATCGGCAAGGCCCGTCAAGACCTCGCGGAGCGGCGAATGAGGGTCGAACTCACAACCTCGCTACACACCGACTGCTGGCGTTTGATACGGCGTTCGACGGCGAATACTGAGACTGGAGCAAGAATCTCAGCCTGGTGTGACGCTCCGCGCCGCCTCTGCCAGTTGGGCTACCCCGCCGCGATGGTGGCGAGGGGAGGATTCGAACCTCCACTGAACGCGCTTCTTTGCGTCGTCATGATGAGCGTGAATCTTAGTCTAGGCTCCATCACGCAGTCTACGGCATACCGGCAGCCAGCGCAAGCCGCTGGCGGTTGAAACCGCGCCTGGATGGCCTGCGGGCCGCAAAGTCCGCCTGCGCGGACTGGGACCGAGTTGCGGCGTTGCGGACGCGCACTCGCAGCTCGAGTACTTCACAAACCCTGCTTAACACAACTCGGCGGGTGAGCCTGCGGCTATGGCATGCAAACTGGTCGCCGTGTGGTCAAATTGAACGTATACTTTTGAGTGCTGGAAATGCCCGTTCCTAAATTCCTGTTCCGCATGCTCGCCGCATGTCCACGAGTCTCGATGTCGCGTCGCTGCTGAAAACCGCGTTGGCCGACAAGGAGTCGCGTATGTCGGAACCACCATCCACGTCCAGCCTTTCCGCTGCTACATCCGCTGCTTCACGCGCCGCCCCGCTGGCGGCGATGGACGCCTTGCGGGAAGACGTGCGCATGCTTGGCGATCTCGTCGGCCAGGTCGTGCGCGAGCAGGCGGGTGAGCGCGTCTTCGCGCTCGTCGAGCAGGTGCGCCATGCCACCATCGCCGCCCGCGCCTCGGCGGCGGCGGATACGGCGACGCGCACAGCGCAAACGGCGGAGTCTGCGGCGGCGGCGGTGGAGACTGAGCGTGCGCTGCTGCGCTGGGCCGAGCAACTCTCGACCGCTGATCTCACCGCTGTGGTGCGCGCGTTCAGCATCTACTTCCACGTCATCAATGTGGCCGAGCAGCAGCATCGCGCCCGTCGGCTCGACGAACGCGCACGCGGCGCCGCGCCGCTGCCAGAGTCCATCGGCGACGCGGTGGCGCTGCTGCGCGCGGCTGGCGTCTCGCAGGAGCAGTTCACGGCGCTGCTGCCCACGTTGCGCATCCGCACCGTCTTCACCGCGCATCCCTCCGAGGCGCGCCGCCCCACGCTGCTGCTCCACCTGGAGCGCTGCGCGACACTGCTCGCCGAGTACGACCACGCACGCGAGCAGCCCCACCGTCGCGACGACCTCCAGGAGGCGTTGCGCGCCACCATCACGCTGCTCTGGCAGACCGCCGATACCCGGTCAGAGCGCCCCACTGTGCTCGACGAGGCGCAGAGTGTCGTGGGCGTGCTCGCGGGAACCATCTACGAGGTCGCGCCCCAGGTGCAGCGTACGCTCGAAAGCGCTGTGCTGCAGACGCCCTGGGGCATGCCACCCGTGCCGCGCGCTGGCGCCGCTGTCTTCTTCCAGCCCGGCTCCTGGGTGGGTGGAGATCGCGATGGCAATCCCTTCGTCACGCCGGAGATCACGCTGGCGGCGGCGCAGTTGGCGCGGGTCGCCATCTTGCGCCGCTACCTCGACGAGATTCAGACGATTGGGCGCGATCTCAGCGTCTCCCTCCGCCTGACCGGCGCCTCGCAGGCGCTGCTTACCTCGCTCGAACACGATCTCGCCGCGCTTGGCGCCACACCGGTCGCGCAGTGGGCCGATGAGCCCTATCGCCGCAAGTGTGGCCTGATCGCCGAACGTCTGCGCCGCACCCTCGACGCGGAGCAGGGCGCGGAAGGCGCCGTGGAATCGGGCGGCTACCCCTCCGAGGAGGCGCTGCTCGCCGACCTGCGCCTCGTGCGCGAGAGCCTGTGGGCCCATCGCGGCCAGCGCATCGCGGGCAATCGCCTCTGGGACCTGGAGGTGCGCGTGCGCATGTTCGGCTTCCGCCTGTGCGAACTGGAGATTCGCCAGCATGCGGCGGCGTTCCAGGCAGCCGTCGCCGAGCTGTTCCAGGTGGCCTCATTCACGGCTGGCGCGACGGGAGGCTCCAGCGCGTATGCGACACTTGCCGAGCCAGAGCGGGTCGCATGGCTCGAAGCCGCCCTGGCGTCTCCGCCGCCGCCGCTGCCGCCATCCACTGCGCTCTCCCCTGCGACGCGCCAGATGCTCGCCACCTTTGACGTTGTACGCGCCATCCAGCAGCGCTACGGTGAGGCGGCCTGTCACACCGTCATCCTCTCGATGTGCCACGCGCCCTCGGATGTGCTGGCGGCGCTGCTGCTCGCCCGCATCACTGGCCTCTTTGCCTGGCAGGACGCCTCGTCCGGCGACGCCACAGCGGGCGGCGGCGTCGCTACGCAGGCGCGCATCGACATCGTGCCGCTGTTTGAGGAGGTCGAAGAACTGCGCCAGAGCGCGGGTGTCCTCGCTGATCTGCTCCGCAGCCCGGCCTATCGCGCGGCAGTGCGCGCACGCGGCTGGAGCCAGCAGATCATGCTGGGCTATTCCGACAGCAACAAAGATGCTGGCTATCTCGCCGCCGCGTGGGAGACGTTTCGCGCGCAGGAGGCGTTGGCGCGCGTCGCCAGCGCGCAGGGGCTGACGCTGGAACTCTTTCACGGGCGTGGTGGCGCCGTCGGGCGCGGCGGCGGGCCGATGGGGCGGGCGATTCTCGCGCGGCCTGCTCATGCGCGCTTTCCTACGTTGAAGGTCACGGAGCAGGGCGAGGTCATCTTCGCCCGCTACAGTCACCCGATGATCGCCCAACGCCACTTCGAGCAGATGCTGCACGCGCTGCTGCGCTCGGCGCTCGAACCCGCCGAAGCAGAGCCGCCAGCCGAGTGGGTGGAGACGATGGATCGCCTGGCCACACGCGCTCGCGTGGTCTACCAGGCGCGCATCAAAGACAATCCAGCGTTCCTGCGCTTCTTCCGCGAGGCCACGCCGTTCCGCGAGCTGGCGAGCCTGAATCTCGCCTCACGGCCTGTCAGCCGGGCCGCCAGCCAGGATGGAGACGTCGATGAGCCGCCGCCCAGCCTGGGCGACCTGCGCGCCATCCCCTGGAGTTTTAGCTGGACACAGACTCGCGCCAATGTGCCGGGGTGGTTCGGGCTTGGCTCCGCGCTGCGTGAGGAGATCGCCGTCAGCGGCGGGCTGGAACGGCTGCGCGCCATGTATACCGGCTGGCGTTTCTTCGCCACCACGATGGATAACGCCCAGCGCAGCCTCGGCATTGCGGATATGCCCACCTTCCACCGCTACGCCAGCCTCGCCGGGGAAAGCGGCGAGACGCAGCGCGCGGTCGTGGATGCCGAGTATCAGCGGGCGGTGGATGCGGTGCTGGCGGTGACGCAGCAGCAGACGCTGCTGGAGCGCTCCTCCGTCCTCGCGCGTTCCATCCAACTACGCAACCCCTATGTGGATGCGCTGCACCTGGCGCAGATCGCGTTGCTGCGCCGCTACCGCGCTGTGTCGGCGCCCGGCGCAGGTGAGGCGGCTGCGCCGCAGCGCGCCCAACTGCTCGACGCTATTCATCACAGCATCAACGGCATCGCGGCTGGCCTCCAGGAGACGGGGTAGGCGGAATAGAGCGTCAACCGCCAGCCGCGTTCGCACGACGCGGCCCGCATCTCCAGGAGCGGTTCTACCCAAAACCGGAGTCAGCGGGCACTGGCGCGGGCGGTTGAAACCGCGCCTGGATGGCCCGCCGGGCCGCGAAGTCCGCCTGTGCGGACTAGGAACCGAGCGGCTGTGGACCCGCGCAGGCGGGTCTGGCGGCGACCGCAGTCGCCCTGAGGCGCGGTTTCAACCGCCCACCGACTCACAGGCCAACCCCGGTTTGTGATGGAACCTCCAGGAGCCACACAGTTTACGCGCCATCCCGCAGGGCGTCGCAGTCTAGCCGCGATTTTCCTTCTTCGCCGCGCGGTAGACGGAGGCCATCTTCTTGGCGGTGGCTTCGTCCACATTGTAGCGCTCTTGCAGTCGCCCGACCACATCGCGCTGCACTGGCTGAATGCCAGAGGCGCGCAACTCGTTGACGACATCTTCCACCTGCTCGACGGTGCGGGCGTGTGGCTCATTCATCGTGCGCAGCAACTGGCTTGGCTCGTTGCCCCGGCGGATGGCCGGGCGCGGGCCAGTGGTTCCAGTCATGGCGTCATTGTCGCTGGGGAAGAAGGCGGCGATCCCAGCGCCGACGTTCGGGCGCGGGCGCGCAGGCCACGAGGCCGCCACATCAGCGCCTGCCATGCCACCCAGCGTGTCGGGCGTCACGTCATTGAGCAGCGCGGGCTGCGACATCGCGGCACGCGCGCCGATTGGCTCTGGCCGCGCCACGGTCGTCGCTGGCGCCGCATGGTTGTACATCTCGCGCGACTCACGCGACGAGCCACGCCCGGCTCCAGCCAGTTCGCGGCGGTTCGACGCGAAGAGGCGGGTCGGCTCGGTCTCTGGCGCGTTGATGATCGTCGCCGCTGGGGCGTCTATTGCTGGCAGGCTGTTCGCGTCGGGATCGCTGCCTTCCTCGATGGCGGCGGTCTGCTCGCCCGCTGGGAGCGCGCTTGGCTGCCCACCACGGCGCTGCGCCAGGAAGCCAGCCGCCTGCTGGCGCGCCGCCACCGCCGTCTGCGCCATGCCGCGCAGTTGCGCCTCACGCACTGTGGCATTGGCCTCCGCCCGGATGCGCTTGAGTTCGGCCTCCTGCTGGGTGCGCATCACGCGCTCGGCATGCGTGTTTTGCAGGTGGCGCAGGTCGCGGCGCTTCTCCGTCGGCTGCACGATGGCCCAGAAGAGGCCCCAGAACGGCGGCGCAATCGAGACGAGCACCATCGTCACGCTGAAGTTGAAGGTATGGAGCTGCGGCCAGATCGCATCAGCCCACTTGTCCGTCGGAAAGTCAACGAAGTGCTGACTGCGGAAGGCCAGGCTATTCCACGTCGTGATGACGGTGGCGACGATCACGCCAATGGCGCAGAAAAACGCCTGGAAGCGATGCCCCTGGCTCCAGTGCCAGGGGGCCATCACCGAGAGCAGGTAAGCCATGCCGACGACGCCGATGGCGACAAAGCCCCAGACCACCGACCAGAACGCCTGCCCCACCATGCTCGTGCTCTGGGTCGCGATGCCATCAGAATAGACATAGTAGTTGAAGATGGCGTCAGGGAGATAGAGGATGATCGGGAAGATGAAGTAGAGCTTCGTCAGCCATCCCGGCAATGGAAGCGTCTTCTCCTCGTCCGCGCTTGTCGCCACGGCGCCCTGTGTGGCGGCTGTCGCCAGATCGCTGCCAGCCACGCCACCCGCTGGCGCGCCGTTCGCCGATTGAGCCATACGATGCTACCTCCCTGTGCTATGCCGAAGTTCTGCTTGCTGTACTGGCGCCTGACCACCCCGCCCTGCACGTCGGGGCGCGCTGGTGGCGTTCACGCGCTGACGCCTTCGGGCGCGTGCTGGGCCATAGACTCAGAATGTGGGAAGCATAGCCACCCCGCAAGCGCCCTGTAAAGAGACCCGTAGGTCCAACTGCTATGTAAAGTAGCTGGCAAACAGTCATGAGGCCGCTTGATTTCACTGTTGAGCATCATAGAACACTGGCGTCACACATGGTCACACACCTGCCTTGCTGTAGTCCGAACAGGCTATCAGCGCTCACAAAAGTCCTAAAATTGTCCGTAGCTGTCCGCAATTGTCTGGAGTCCCACGCAGGTGGCCCCTTTGGCGGCTTGGCGCCCTCGGCGCATCGTCACGCCGCCGCTATGGCATACTATGGGAGCGCCACGCTGGCGAGAGAACGCTGGCGCCACAGGAGAGGAAGGTGGCGAGGATGGACACAACGCTCGCGGGCCAGGAGGCAGACGCGGCGGAGCAGGCGCTGGCCGCTCCCACATATCGCCGCGACCTGGGCGATGGACTGCTGCTCCGCTGGTCTACCGCAGCCGACACTGAGCGGCTGGCGACATTTTATGGTCTGGTCTTCCGCCAAAAGCAGCAAGACCCACCAAATACCCGTGTGATGGCCTGGACGCGCGATCTGCTCAGCGGTCGTCACCCGCTGATCGGCGAGGATGGATTCGCGCTGGTGGAGAACACGGCGACAGGCGAGATCGTGGCGGCGACCTGCCTGCTCAGCGAATCCTGGGAGTACGACGGCATACCGTTTCGCGTGGGGCGGCCAGAGATCGTCGGCAGTCTGCCCGACTATCGGCGGCGTGGGCTGGTGCGCGAAGTGATGCGGCTGATCCACGCGCGCAGCCAGACGCAGGGCGATCTGGCTCAGGTCATCACCGGCATCTGGTGGTACTACCGCCAGTTCGGCTACGAGTACACCGTCGAGCTGGAGAATATCACCCGCATCGTCGGCGCCGACATCCCGGCGGCGAAGGAGGGCGAGCCGGAGCCGTTCACTCTGCGCCCCGCGACCGAGGCCGATATTCCCGACGTGGCGCGCCTCTACGATGAGGAGCGCGCAGGCGCGCTGGTTTCAACGCCGATAGATGCGCGCTACTGGCATTGGGCCATCGTCGCGTGTGATCCGGAGGGCGACTCGTTCGCGCGGGTCTTCATGGTGGAGGATGCGCGCGGCGCTGTGGTGGGCTACACGCTGGTAGATATGCGCATGTGGTCGGGCGAGTTCTCGATCTATGCGCTCTGGCTGCGGCGCGGCGCGTGGCTCGACGCGCTCCCTGCGGTCCTGCGCGCGGTGCGCCGCATCGGCGAAGAGACGACGCCTGCGCACGGCGCCGCCGAGCCACTGCGCGCGTTGAAAGTCAATCTGCCGCCGACGCATCCGGCGCTGGCCGCGCTGCCTGCTCGTCATGAGCGTCCAGCCGCTCGAAGATCACTATGCCTGGTATGTGCGCATCGCCGATCTGCCTGCGCTGCTGCGCACGCTCGCCCCCGCGCTGGAGCGGCGCCTCGCCGACTCGCCGTTCGCAGGCTATACGGGCGCGCTGACGCTCGACTTCTATCGTGGCGGGCTGCGCATGGCCTGGCGCGAGGGCAAGCTGAGCGAGGCCGCCGACTGGCAGCGGCCAATCTGGGACGAGGCGAACGCTGGCTTTCCACCCGGCGTCTTCTTGCAGTTGCTCTTTGGCTACCGCGACCTGCGCGAGCTACGCCATGCGTTCCCCGATGTCTGGGCGGAGGGCGCGGCGAAGGCGCTGCTGCCCACGCTCTTTCCCCGGCGCGCCTCATGGGCGCTGCCGCTCGGCTGAGTGCGCTGGCGGTTGAAACTACGCCTGAAGGCGGCTGGCGCCGCCACGAGGCCCGCTTGCGCGGGTCCGGATCAGTCCGACTGAGAGGCGGTGAAGGGAGAATCATGAGCGATCCGACAGCGGAGATGGTGATCGAGCGGCGCGTCGCGGGTGTGCTGCTGGTGGATACACGCGGCTGGCTGCTGCTGCAACTACGCAGCCTGAATGCGGCGATCTCACCGGGGCAATGGAGCATGCCGGGCGGTGGCATCGAGCCGGGCGAGCAGCCAGAGCAGGCGGCGCGGCGCGAATTGCTGGAGGAGACGGGGCTGCGCGTCGCGGGGCCGCTGACGCTGTTCTGGGAGGGGTTGCGACCTTCTATCTCTGGCTCTGGCGCGCTGGTCGAGTGGCATGTCTACTGCGCACGCACCACCGCTCGCCAGGATGATGTCGTCCTGGGCGAGGGCGACGCGATGGAGTTCACGCCGCCCGACCGCATCGCATCGCTCAACCTCGGCGTCTTCGCGCGCTTCTTCCTGCACCGCTTCCTCGCCTCAGCGGAGTACCAGCGGCTATGTGAGGACGAAAAGTAGCCGCCAACGCGCATGCATGCGACCTCGTATCAGCGCGCTGTCATCTGGTGGAAGGTCGGCGCAACGTCGCTGGGGGCAAGAACCAGGCGAGGCTCCAACCGGCTCGTCAAAGCCTCGACGCTACCAGCCTGCCGTTGTTTCTAGTGCGCCGCATAGACGATCAACGCAACGAGGCTGGCCGCGAAGGTCAGCGCCTGTAAGGCCGCGCGCGCAGCCTGCCACCGTTCAAACCGCGCAAAAATCACCGCCAACTGCTCCTCATCGCCCGCCACACGCCGCTGACTGAAGTTCGTCGGCGCCGCCTTCGCGGTCATCACCGTATGCGCTACCGAGAGCGCCGCTGCGACTGTGATCGGCCACGCCTGCGCTGTCGGCGTCGCCTGTAGGAAAACAACCACAGCCGCTATGATCGTAAGGACTGCGGCGCTGAGTCCGAGGGTCGCGTACCACACGATGCCGGGGCCGAGATCGGACGCTCTGCTGTACGCCGAGAAAGCCACCATGCCAATCTTGCGCCGGGCAGGCAATTGCTTGATGGACTGGTCCAGGCTCGCTCCCGTGAGAATGCCATTGGCTGCGGTCGCTACCGCGATGAGGATGAGTGCGCCGTTGAGCGACATGGTTCATCACCTCCAGCCTCGATCAGGATCAAGGGTGATATCCTCCAACGAACGAGGAACTCTACATGCTGCCGCCTGCCTGTGCGACAGATGGTATACTGCGATGCCAACGGGGCGCAACCTCACTCCCGGCTCCTCTCCCACAGACGCGGGGAGACACCCGCGACACTTGGATGGATATGACGGCACAGCCATTCTCTGAGACGCGCGACGCGACAACCGATGCGCCGCCCACTCCGCGCTTTGTCATCGGGCGCTATCTGGCGCGCGTCGAGGCGCTGGAGCCAGATGGCCTGGCGCGCGCCATCGTCACGCAGCCACTCGCGACGCCGACCGAGGATCAGCTGCGCGCGGTCTACGGCCCCGCGTGGGATGCGCGCCCCGACCTGCGCCGCGCCGCCGAGGCGTTTGGTGTCATCGGTGGGCTGCCAGGCGAGCTGATCGAGATCGAGGTGAGCTGGAGCCTGCCACGCCCCGGACGCAAACGCGCACGGCGCATTCCGCCGCCGGTTGTGCGGCTGACGCGCGTGGTCGAGGCCGCGCCAGAGCGTGTCGCGCCCGTCTGCCCGGTCTTCGGCGTCTGCGGCGGCTGCCAGACGCAGCAGATGGCCTATCCCGCGCAGCTTGCGTGGAAGACTGACCGCGTGCGCGATCTGTTGCGCAGCGTCGGCTTCGCTGAGCCGCCGGTCGCGCCTGCGATTGGCTGCGAGCCGCCGTGGAACTATCGCAACCACATGCGCTTCGGCGTGAACCGCGACGGGCAGGTTGGGCTGACCGCGCGCGGAACACATCGGCTCATCCCGCTGACGCAGTGCCCCATCGCGCAGCCGCGCATCAACGAGGCGCTGGCCGCGCTGTCCGAGACGCCGCAGCCGCAGCCGCAGGCGCTCGTGCGCTATGGCGTCGCGACGGGGCAGATGTTGCTCCAGCCCGCGCCGCAGCCCCAGACGCGCGCGCGCCTCGCAGCCGCTGGCCTCGACCTGCGCGACGAGACGATGGAGGAGGAGCTTGGCGGCGCACGGTTCCGCATTCGTCCCAGCTCGTTCTTCCAGACGAACACCGCGCAGGCGACGATCATGGCGCGACTGGCGCTGGCCGAGCTACCCGGCGGCCCCGATGTCACCCTGGTAGACGCCTACTGCGGCGTCGGCGTCTTCGCCCGGCTGATGGCCGAGCGCGCCGGGCGCGTGCTCGCCATCGAGGAATCCGCCAGCGCCGTGCGCGACGCCCGCTGGAATCTGCGCGCGACGCCACAGGTGGAGATTGTGCAGGCGAAGGTGGAGGACGACCTGCCCCAGCGCGCCGAGCGCATCGACGGCCTCATCATCGATCCGCCGCGCGCTGGCTGCCAGCGTCCCGTGCTCGACGCGCTGGCCACGCGCCGCCCGCCGGTCGTCGTCTACATCTCGTGCGACCCGACGACGCTGGCGCGCGACCTCGCCTATCTCTGCCTCAAGACGGGCGCCTATCGCTTGCGCGCCGTGCAGCCGCTCGACATGTTCCCGCAGACGGCGCACATCGAGAACATCGCCACGCTCGACGCCATCGCCCCCACAGTCGCAGCGGAGCCGGAGGAGACTTCAGCATGAGCGAGCGCGAGCCGCAGCCCCTCCTCCTCTACCTCGCCTCAGCCTCGCCGCGCCGCAGCCAACTGCTCAGCGCGGCAGGCATCGCCTTCGAGCGCTTCGTCGTCCCGGTGGATGAGGATGCGCTGACGGCGGCCTATCAGGGGCCGCTGCTGCGGCTCGGCGAATATCTGGCGCGCGAGAAGGGGCTGGCGGCGTGGCGCGCATTACGGGCGCAGGGGCGCACAGGCCGCGTGCTCGCCTCCGATACCACCGTGCTGATTGGCGGGCGCTCGCTGCCAAAGCCGGTGGACCTTGTGGAGGCGGCGGTGATGCTACGCGAGTTGCGCGGACGTGAGCATACCGTGGCGACGGGCGTGGCGCTAGTGGACCCGGCGACGAGAACTCTGCGCTCGACCACCTCGGCCACCCGTGTGCGCATGCGCGACTATAGCGACGACGAGATCGCCGCCTATGTCGCCACGGGCGACCCATTGGATAAAGCAGGCGCCTACTCCATTCAGCATCCCGACTTTCAGCCCGTCGCCACGCTTGCGGGCTGCCACCTCGGCGTGATCGGCCTGCCCATCTGCCTCGTCAATCTGCTGCTGAGCGGGGGCCGCATCTCGCGAGTGGTCCGCGCGCCGCTGCCTGTGGATGCGCCCGATTGCCCGTGGTCGGCGCAGTGTCGCCCACCCTATCCCTTCGCGCTGGCGGGCGTTCACACCACTGCGCTGCCCGATGACGCCGCAGACGAGGCGAGCGGCGCGGCTGAGGCGGGCGGATGAGCGCCGCCACGCGCGGGCGCTATGCTCCCTCGCCGACTGGCGCGCTGCACCTGGGCAATCTGCGTACGGCGCTGCTGGCCTGGCTGCTGGCGCGCTCGGTCGGCGGCGCCTTCATCCTGCGGATGGAGGACCTCGATACGCCGCGTGTGCGCCTCGGCGCGGCCCAGCAGATGCTCGCCGATCTGCGCTGGCTCGGCCTCGACTGGGATGAAGGGCCAGACCTCGGTGGCCCCTACGGCCCCTACACGCAGAGCGCCCGCCAGGCGATCTATCTGGGCGAGCTGGCGCGTCTGCGCGCGTCTGGGACTGCTCTATCCCTGCTATTGCAGCCGCAGCGAGCTACACATGCCTGCGGCCAGCGCCTCCATCGCCAGCGCGCCACACGCGGGCGACCAGCCGCCACGCTATGCGGGAACCTGCCGCGAGCTATCGGCCAGCCAGCGGCGCGCGCGTGAGGCGTCTGGTCGGCGTCCATCGCTGCGTTTCCGTGTCCCCGATGCGCCGATCAGCTTCACCGATCGCATCCTGGGGCCGCAGCGTGAGCGGGTGAGCGAGACGACCGGTGATTTCATCGTGCGGCGCAGCGATGGCCTGATCGCCTACAATCTCGCCGTGGTGGTGGATGATGCGCTGATGGGCGTCACTCAGGTAGCGCGCGGGGCCGATCTGCTGGCCGTTACGGCGCCGCAGCGGGCGCTGGCCCAGGCGTTGGACTATCCCGCGCCGCGCGAGTATGCGCACCTGCCACTCGCCGCCGATGCGACGGGCGCCCGGCTCGCCAAGCGAGACGCCGCCGCTGGGGTCGCGGCGCTACGGGCGCGTGGCGTGACCCCGGCGCAGGCGGTCGGCGCGCTTGCCGCGAGCGTGGGCCTCTGGCCAGCCGATGAGCCAGCCACCCCAGCCGCGCTGCTCGCCGCCTTCGACGCTGCGCGCATCCGCCCACAACCCTCCGCCATCGCGCTGGGCTAGCGCGCATCATAACAGGTCCGTTTCAATGTTGGAATGCGGCGCCGGGCGAACCCTCACCCCCTGGCCCCCTCTCCCACGAGGCGAGGGGGAAATGCCACTCCCCTCGCCCTCTGGGAGAGGGGCTGGGGGTGAGGGTTCGCGCCATGACAACAACCGAGCCGGATTTGGTATCAATCCTCGCTGATGCGCAGTTCGCCGCTCACCTGCGCCCGCCAGAGACGCCAGGCGGTGAGCGCGACGACCGCCAGCGTTCCCATCGCGAACGCGCCATAGAGGCCCGCTATCGCGCCCGTCGGGATGACCAGTAGCGGCGGCGGACCGGCGACCTGGCTGGCCGCTGCGATCACGCGCAGCAGCGGCGTGACCGCAAAGAGCAGGGCCGCGCCCACCGCTGACCCCACGCCAATACCGAGCGCCTGCGTGAGCAGGAGTTCCTCCAATGGCAGCAGCGTCAGTTCGAGCTGTGAGAGGCCGAGCGTGCGCAGAATCGCAAAGCGCACACGCTCACGCCTGGCGACGGCCAGCGTCTGGATCAGCGCGCCCAGGCTCGCCAGCAGCAGCGCGACGCCAGCGCTGAGCAGCAACAGCGCGCGCAGACCTGCGCCCGCAGGACTCACCTGTGTCGCCGCGAGTGTGTCCGACAGGAGCGCGATGTGGTCAATGTCGAGCTGCGGCTGCGATGCCATGAGGTTCTGGAGCGCCCGGTTCGCAGCGCCCGGAGCGGTCATGCGCAGCCAGAATTCGTTGGCGCCAACTGGCGAGATCGTCGAGCCTTGCTGGGCCGCCACGGCGCTCGCAAAGCTGGGCAGCGAGATCACGACGAAACCGCCCGGCGCCGCGCCAGGGGCGATTGTGGGGAAAGCCTGGGCGATAGCGGCGACGGTGAAGGTCATCGCGGACGCGGAGGTTTCCGAGAGCAACAGTGTCACGTGGTCGCCGACGCGCGCATCGAAGTGGGCCGCATAGCTGGCGCTCACGATAGCCCACGGCGCGGCGGCGCCTGCCATGACCGGCGCTGGCTGCGCGAGGTCCGCCAGCAGCGTATCCAGCGGCTGGGCGGCGAAGTCATCGCGCCACGCGAGGCCCTGCGCGACCGCGCCAAACCGCGTCGGGTCAATCGCCAGCGCATCCACCGCAAGACCACCCTCCAGCGCAGGCGTCGTCTCCTGTGTACGGTAGACGGGAGTCGCCGCCTGGACGCCGGGAACACGCCGATAGATCGCCAGCAGCCGCGCATCGAAGTTCTGTGCCTCGGCGTTGCGCTGCACGATGCGTGCGTCGCTGCCCACGCTATATGCGCTGGCGCTCAGTTGCGCGCTCGCCAGTGAGGCGCGAAAAATCAGCGAGAAGCACGCCAGCCCCAGCGCCAGCGTCGTGAGGAACGCCATCTGGGCGAAACGGGTCGTCCCGCGCACGAGCGGCGCCATGGCAAGCATGAGCGTGATCCCTCGGCGGCGGAGGCCGATGGCGAGCGCCCACGACGCCACCACCGGCGCCAGACGCGCGGCGATGAGCGCGCCGCTCAGCAGGACGAGCGCGGGAGCGCTCACCACCAGCAGGCTCGTTGTCCCGATCTCCGCCTGGGTTGACGCCGCGCCAAACTCCAGGAATTCGACGTATCCCGCCAGCGCGAGCAGAATGATCGTCAGATCAAGCGGGACATGGCGCCAGAGGATGCGCGTCTGGCGCCCCTGGCTGCGCGCATACGCCGTGGTAGATTGCCCAACGCTAGCGAGCGCGCCGATGACCACACTACACACGCCGACGAGCGCGCCCAGCCCCGCCCACGTCGCCAGCGAGCCTGGCGCGATACTCCGTGCAAACACGCCGAGGCTCGGCCCATATGCGGCGTGCGTCGCCCCGCTCAAGCTCACCTGGAGCAGCGCCCAGACGCCCAGCAGCCCCAACGGCGGCCCCAGCAGCAGTGCGACAACCGCAAGCGCTATCCCCTGGACGCCGACGACGCCGAGCAGTTGCGCGCCGCTGGCGCCCCGGCTGCGCAAAATCACCATCGCGCGCGCATTCGCCTCCGCCAGCGCGCCAGCGGTCACGGCGATGAAGAGACAGCCAAAACTTGCCAGCAACGCCAGCAGGACATCGATCGGCAGAGTCAGCAGATTGAGTTGGCGCAGCAACCCCGACGCCAGATGATCGAGTTGGGTGATGACGCCAACATCCGTCACGCCGGGCAGTGTCGCGGTCGTCGTATCGAGCAGCGAGCGATAACGAGTGATGGCGCCACCCACCGCCGCAAGCGCCGTTGGCGTGAGTCGGCTCGTGAGCGTGTAGGAGACCCAGTACTGCGTGACCTTGAGGCCGGGAAACGCGCTCAGCGCCGCATAGAAGCTCTGGGCGGATGTCAGCACGGGATAGACCACCGAGAGCTGCCCTAGCGGCGCGCCCAGAAACGTGGCGCCGTTCCAGAACGGGTCGATGGCGCTCACTGGCTCCCACACGCCGACGACCACCATGCGGGGCCGCCGCCTGCGCTCCGCTCACGCCGAGTTGGCCAAACTGCGTGATCGTGAGGGTCGAACCAACCTGGAGGGCGAGGTCATCGGCCATCTGCTTCGTAACGATGACCTGCGTCGGTTGTCCGGGCGTCGTGATCGCCGGTGGGCCGCCCGTCAGAAAGCGCATATGCGCGGCGGCGCTGGCGAAGTCCCATCCTTGCAGCCGCGCGCCCAGGAGAGCGTCGCTCGCCAGCGCGCGTGTATCCACCTGTGAGAGCAGCAGCGGGTCGGTCACGGCGTAGGCGGTCGTTTGGGCGCTGGTGAAAACGCCAATGGTCTGCGTGGCCGCATGCGTGACCAGCGCCGCGATGCGCGCATGGGCGGCGGGCGATGGGGCGCTGCTGGTCACATACGTCTCGATGTTGCGGTCGAGCGGCGCCGCGCTGCTCAGAGATGACTGCGCGGTGAGTTGCGCGCTCGCCAGCGTATAGAGGGGCGCTACACATAGCGTCACGACCGTGAGCAGCATTCCGAGCGCGACCGCGCCTGTCAGCGCGCGCGCATGAGCCAGCAGGCTCACGGCCAGCGCGACGAGCATGCGCAGATCGGTGGGCCATTCACGGAGTGGGTGGCGTTGGCGTGGCCGAGCGGGCGCAAGCTCCGTGGGCTGTGCGCGGCGCGGCGTGTCAGCCTGAGAAGTCTGAGGAGTTCCCTCCGCGTCCGTCTTTGCCATCTGTGTCGCCCTTCGTCGCCGCCATCACATCACTTCACCCGCCAGATCACCAGTGACGATAGCTCCGGAGCCATCAGCGCCAGGCGCGTATCATCCGCTGACCAACGTAGTGACTCGCCAATGTAGGAGGGGCTGGTGTCCAGTTGCGCCGATGCGGCGGGCGGGATAGGCAATGAAGCGGCCATGCGCCCTGATTTGGCGCTATAAAGGCCCAGCGCAGTTGAGCCTTCACCTATTATGGCGCCGCCGTTCCAGGCTGCGAGCGTCTGGCCATCGGGACTCCAGCTGATGTCAATGCGGCTGGGGATAGTGGTGTAAAGCGTGGTCAGCGCCGCGTCGCGCACGGGCAAGACAGGCGCCGCCGCCCAGCCCGACGCTTGCGTTTGGGCGGCGGTTGGTTGCGGCGGCTGGAAGGTGTCGATCCGCCCACCGTAATAGGCGGGCGCGAGCAGGAAGGCGCTATTGGGCGACCAGGCGCCGAAGCGCGTGAAGAACAGATCGAGGCCGGGGACAGCCGCGCCAGCGCCATTCGCGGGCGCGAATCCGAACAACGTCTCGCCAGGCTGCCAGACGCTGAAGCTGGCGCCTCCAACGGGATCGCCGATGGGAGTGAGTGTGGTTGGCGTGGGAACCTGCCCTGCGCTCAGCAGTCCATCGGGAAGTAGCGCGCCCGCTGCGCCCCAGTGATAGCCCAGCGCGGGCGGAAGTTGCAACGCCGATTGGATGAGCTTCCCGGTCAACAGGTTCCACTCCAGCGCAGCGCCCGCTGTGACTGTCGTGGTGTAGGGCGCGGTGACGAGCTCGGTGCGCTGGAGTGTCGCGGCATCGAGCAGCAGCACACCGGCTGTGGTCGGATGTGGCTGCGTCGTGGGGTCGGCTTCGTGAACAGAGGGTGGCCCTGATGTGAGTAGCCCACGCTGCGCAAAGAAAGGCAGAGCGAGGCGCCCGCCATCTGGCGACCACATCAGCGCCTGATAGGCAAGATACTCCGCATGCGTATCGAGCGCCAGTCCGCCGCCCGTCACGAGCGGGTCGAGCAATGCGCGCTGTTCGACCTTCCCCGTGCTGGCGTTATAGATAAGCAGCAGCCCAGAGGTGTAGGCGGCATCGGGAGGCCAGTCTGGGCAGTGGCCACTATAGCCCAGCGCCGCGAGGCGTGTCCCGTCGGGCGACCAGGCGATATCAACCGGGCAGTTCAGCCCATCGCTCAGCGGCGCGATCTGGATATAGCGCGCCGCTGGCGGGTGTGTGGTCGCCGCAGACTGCGATTGCAGATGAGCGCGTATCACCAGCGTTGCGCCGAGCGCCACCAGGATGATAAGGCTGGCGACGGCGATCAGAATGCGACCGGAGCGCCGTGTGTGGCCGCGTGCGACGCCCAACTGCCCGCCAGTCGTGAACCCCGAGTGCACAGGCGCGGGTGGTGGAGAAGCTGGCTGCTGTGTTGGAGTGTCAGCGAGCTGCCGTAGCGCCGCCAGCCGCGCCGCTCGTTGCGCATCGGAGTCCTGCGCCTCGCCTTGCGCGCCCTGCTGCGGTGGAGTCTCCATGTGCGCTTCCCCTGTGCTGTCGCTGCCACAGATCGCATGCGAGGGGCCGTTCTGCCGCGCCCCCCTCAAGAGTGTAGACGTATCTCACTACGCTAGATTTTCAGCATACTCCTGCGGGGATACACAGACGACCGCTCCTGGACACACGGAGGCGCGAACAAAGCGACCGCAGCCGCCATCAAGGCTTGTGAAGTATTCGAGCTGCGCATACGCAACGCCGCAGCGCAGTCCCAGTCCGCGCAGGCGGACTTCGCGGCCCGCAGGCCCTCCAGGCGCGGTTTCAACCGCCAGCCCGCCTCACGCCTTGCCGTATTGCAGATCGAGGATGCGCTGGACGATCAGGCGCAGATCGACGGCGTTCTTGGGCTGATCCATGCCCAGGCATTTGAGCAGCAGCAGTTTCTCCAGCGAGACGACACGCCAGGCGCCACAGTCGAGCGCGCCGAGGGCCAGCGCGTCGTAGTCGAACAGGCGGATGCTCGTCCATAGCTCGAACTGCTCATAGCAGACGCCGAGATCGCCGTACAGGTCCTTCAGATGGTTGGGCAGGGCTTGCGTATTGTCCGGCGGTTCCTCGCGCATGGCCGTGTCTTAGCCCCACGCAGGTGGGGCTTCGCGGCCCGCAGGCCCGTAGCTGCGGGTTCACCCGCCCGCGCTGCTGCGGGTTCACCCGCCCGCGCCGCGTGGGGAGACGCTGGCGCTACTCGGCGGAGGCGCCGGGCAGCCCAGGCCGTGCGCTGGGCCGTGGCCGCGTCGCGTCTGTGGCGCCGCCACTCTCCAGGCCGCGCCGCACCCCCTCCAGCGCGGCGCGCAGGGCATCGCGGGCGAGGTCGGCGATGGTCGCGACGTTGGGATTGGCCAGCGCGATGTTGACCGACCCCATCAGCGCGCTGGCCTCGATGACCAGCCGGGCGCGCGGCTCTGTATGGGTGGGAGTATAGTCCTCGTCGCCTGATGTGATCATTCCTGAGATGCTCTGGCCCAGCGCCTTCACCTCGCCCATGACGGCTGTGGAGCGCACAGACACGGCGACATCATCGGGGATGTAGATGATGACCTCGCCCATGGTAGAGGTCACCTTCAGGTGCGCCTCTGGCGGCAGTTGCGCGCGGCGCAGATCGACCTTGATGGACCCCATGAAGGCGCTCACACGGGTATCAGGGGCGAGGCTCCAGCCGCTCCGCATCTTCTTCGTCTCGCTCATGAAAGCGGTGATGCGGCGCTGCGCCGTGGCCGGGGTCGCCCGCATCACTGCGCTGGGCGCGCTGGGCGGGAGCCAGCGCAGGCGGATCCAGCGCGGCGAGTGTGGCGAGTGGTGAGTGCGGCAGGTCGCGCAGGATGGCGGCGCACTCCTCCGGCGACCGCGCCTGGGTGATCGCGTCCAGCCCGTCGCGAAAGGTATCGAACGGTAGCTGGCCGCGCTCGTAGCGTCCACGAAGCTGTACAATCGCGCTGCGTTGCGCCGCCACTAACGGCGACTCCATCTCAGTCTGCATGCCGCCCTCCATTCGGGCCGCGCTGCCTCATGGGTCGCGCCGCCGCTGAAATTGCGCGCCTGGCAGGCTTGCGGCGAAGGCGCAAACCTGCCAGAGTTCATCCAGAAGTATACGTACAATTATATGGGCTTGCAACTGTACAGGCAAATCTGGATTCCACCCCAAACCGGGGGTTGGCCTGCGGGCTGGAGCGGTTTCAACCGCCAGCGACCTGTGGGGGGGCATCCCGCCAACAGCAGCGCCTATTCAGCGGCGGCGCTGACCGGCGCGGCGCTCTTCACCGGGCCGACCCAGACGGTCTGGATGTTGACGAACTCGCGGATGCCATAGGACGAAAGCTCGCGCCCGTAGCCACTGCGCTTCACTCCGCCAAAGGGCAGACGCGGGTCGGAGGCGGTCATGCCGTTGATAAAGACGGCGCCGCTCTCGATCTGCGCCGCCACACGCTCGCCGCGCGCCGTATCGCGGGTCCAGACGGCGCCACCGAGGCCGAAGTCGGAGCGATTCGCCAGGCGGATCGCGTCGGCCTCATCCTGCGCGCGGATGACCGCCGCGACCGGGCCAAACGTCTCCTCTTTGAACACCGTCATCTCCGGCGTCACCTGCGCCAGGATGGTTGGCGCGTAGAAGGCGCCCGGACGGTTCAGCGCCTCGCCGCCGGTCAGCGCCTTCGCGCCCTGCGCCAGCGACTCGCGCACCTGGCGATCCAGGTCGTCGCGCAGGTCCATGCGCGCCATCGCGCCCACCTGCGTCGCCTTGTCGAGCGGATCGCCCACCGTCAGCGCCCGCGTCGCCTGCACAAACGCCTGCTCAAACTCGTCGGCGACCGCCTCCACGACGATGAAGCGCTTGGCCGCGATGCAACTCTGCCCGGTATTCTGGAAACGCGCTTTGGCCGCCATCTGCGCCGCCGCCTCGATATCGGCGTCCTCCAGGATGATGAAGGCGTCGGAGCCGCCTAGCTCCAGCACGGTCTTCTTCAACACTGAACCCGCCGCCATCGCCACCGAGACACCCGCCGGATCGCTGCCCGTCAGCGTCACTGCGGCGATGCGCGGGTCTTTGATGAGCTTGTCTACCTCGGCGCCCGGCACGATCAGCGTCTGGAAAAGCCCCTCTGGCGCGCCGACAGTGGCCGCCGCCTCGCTGATGACACGCTCGATCTCCAGCGCGCAGCGCGTGACATTCGAGGCATGCTTGAGCACGCCGACATTCCCTGCCATCAGCGCGGGCGCGGCAAAGCGGAAGACCTGCCATAGCGGATAGTTCCACGGCATGACCGCCAGCACCACGCCCAGCGGACGGAACGCGACATAGCTCGCCTGCGCGGTGGAGGGCGCTGGCTCATGGGCGAGGAAGCGCGCGGCCTCCTCGGCGTAGAAGTCGCAGTTCCAGGCGCACTTCTCGACCTCCGCCTCGGCCTCGACAATCGGCTTGCCCATCTCCAGCGTGATGACGCGCGCCAGCCGCTCTTTCTGCGCGCGCATCGTCGTCGCGATGGCGCGGGCCAACGTGGCGCGCTCGTCATAGGAGGCTGTGCGCCACTGGCGGAAGGCCTGCTGGGCGCGGTCGAGCGCCTGGTCAATGCGCTGCTGGCTGAATGGCTCAAAGGTTTCGATCACTTCGCCAGTCGCCGGATTGATAGATTCGATGCTCATATGCTGTCTCAGCTCCTCGCCCCTGGTGGGCGGCGCAGCCGCGCACGGCTACCTGCGTGGCGCAGGGTCAGGTCCCCGCTGTTCCGACTGCATCGTATCACGTTGTGTTTGCGCGCGGCATTGTCCATAGTGGCCAAAAGGACGGGCGAAAATGCTTGCGCAACCGGGTCACGCATGGTAGTGTGACAGCATGGCTGGACGGGGTTGAACCCTGCCTGAGTCCCCCATCCGCGCAGGCGTGTGTCGCGGCGCCGAGCGCCATCCAGGCGCGCTTTCACTTACCAGCAATCGCCAGCAATCGCCAGCCGACCCGCGCGAGGAGCCATTATGCTGACCATTCGCCAACTGCGCGAGTTGCCGCTGCTGGCCGAGAGTACGCTCGTCGCAGGCGAGAGCGGCCTCGACCGCGAGATCTTGTGGGCCGCGGTCGTCGATATTCCCCAGGCGGACGACTGGGTGCGCGCCGACGAACTCTTGCTCACTACCTTCTTCGGCCTGCGCGAAGATGTCGAGGGGCAGGTCAGGCTGGTGCGCCAGCTCATCGAGAAGCGCGTCGCGGGCATGGTGGTGGCCACAGGCGCCTATGTCATGCGCACGCCCGACGAGGTGCGTTGTGTCGCCGACGCGGCGGGTTTCCCCATCCTTGAAATGCCCTGGCATGTCCCCTTCGAGGACATCGTGCGGGTCATCTCTGAGCATAGCCTCAACGATCAGTATCTGCTCTACAAGCAATCGCTGGCGATTCACCGCGCGCTGACCCGCCTGGTGCTGGAGGGCGGTTCGCTGCAAGACGTGGCGCATGAACTCTGCGCGCTGCTGCGTCGCCCCGTCGAGATCGATGATCTCTCGTTCGCGGTGCTGGCCGAGGCGACCGGGCCAGGCGCCAGCATTGACGAGAGCAGGCGCGGCGCTATTCGCGATGGGCGCAGTTCGCCACGCCTGCTCGAATACCTGCGCCGCTCCGGGATGCTCTCGCAGGCGCGCTCGACGCTGAGCGTGCAGCGGGTGGACGTGAATGCGGAGACACAGGCGCTGGGCATGACGATGGCGCGCATCCTCATGCCCATCGTCGTGGCGCGCCGCGTCTATGGCTACGTCTGGATCATCGCGGGCGAGCGCGACCTGGAGCCGCTCGACTTCCACGCCATCGAGCATGCCGCGACGGTGGCGGCGCTGATCCTCTTCCGCAATCAGACGGCGAGCCAGGCTGAGGAGCGCATGGAGCAGCATGTGCTGAGTCGGCTGCTGGCCGAAGACCTGCGCCCAGACAGCGCGCTGCGCGAGCAGCTCGCGCGCTTCCATCTGCGCCTCGAAGCGCCGCATGTCGTGCTGGTGATTGACACGGGCGGCGCCGATCTGCGCACGGTGGAGCTGGCCGCGCGCAACACCTCGCGCCACGACAACCTGCCCTGCGTCATTGGTGAGCGCTCTGGCCGGGTGGTGGCGCTGCTGGAGTGCGCCCGCCGCGAGCAGATGGAGCGCTTCTGCGAGTTCCTGCTGGAGAGCCTGGGCTCCTTCGATACGCCCGTGCGGCTGGGGGTGAGCGCGCTGCAAGAGGCGCCTGGTAGTCTCTATCGCGAGTATGAGCGCGCGTTGGAGGCGCTGGCGCTGCTGCCCGCGCTGGGCGAGGGACGCCAGGTGGCGCGCTTCGAGGAGCTTGGCCTGCTGCACTGGTTGCATGCTCTGCCACCGCAGATGCTCGCGGAGAACGCATTCTCCGGGCGGCTGGCGCGGCTGACGGAGCATGATCGCATGCACGAAGGGCAACTCACGCAGACGCTGGAGGTGTTTCTGGAGTGCGAGGGCAACGGTGTACGCGCGGCGGAGCGGCTCTACATCCACCGCCATACGCTGAAGTATCGCCTGCGCCGCATCGAGGAGATCTGCGACGTGGACCTGGCCGACTCGCTGACCAAGCTGAATCTGCGGGCGGCGCTGCTGCTGCGCCGGGTGCGCGCCAGCTATGGCGCCGAGTGAACACCGACGAACTTCGCGGCGCTTTGCCAGCATGCCATTGTGGCCAACTGCGGACGCTCAGGGATGTCCAGCGTGGCCCTTGAGGCGCCCCTGACGCCTTCGTATGCTGGCGGGGTATCCTGAGCGTGAGAACACGATGTCGCTGCGGCGCGAACAGAAGCGCCTGAGAGCGGGCTGGCCCCGTGACGCGCTGGCCCGCGCAATGAGGAGAGGAAGCAGGCAATGGCGCTGAAGACGCTGAACACTGATCGTGCGCTGATCGATGGCGAGCTGGTCGCCCCAGCCGATGGCAAGACGCGCACACTGGTCAATCCCGCGACGGGCGGCGCGGGCGCGACCGTGCCAGAGTGCGGCGCTGAGGATGTCAATCGCGCGGTGGCCGCCGCGAAGCAGGCCTTCGACGATGGCCGCTGGACGGGCCTCGGCCCCGGTGGCCGCGCCGCCGCGCTCTTCAAGCTGGCTGACCTGCTGGAGCAGCGCCTCGATGAGCTGGCGGCGCTGGAATCGAGCAATGTCGGCAAGCCGATCAAGCTGGCGCATGATAGCGACCTGCCCTTCGCCATCGACTGCCTGCGCTTCTTCGCCGGGGCCGGGCGTGTGCTGGCAGGGCAGGCCTCGCACGAGTACATTCCCGGCATGACGAGCATCATTCGCCGCGAGCCGATTGGCGTCTGCGGCCAGCTCGCGCCGTGGAACTATCCGCTGATGATGGCGCTGTGGAAGATTGGCCCGGCGCTGGCCTCCGGCAACACCGTCGTACTCAAGCCCGCGCCTGAGACACCGCTGACGGCGCTGGCGCTCGGCGAGTTGGCGCTAGAGGCGGGGCTGCCCGCTGGCGTGCTCAACGTCGTCTCTGGCGGCGATGAGGTGGGCGTGGCGCTAGTAGCGCATCCCGATGTGCGGCTGATCTCGCTGACCGGCGCGACCGAGACGGGCAAGCTCATCATGCAGGCGGCGGCGCAGACGCTCAAGCGCACGCATATGGAGCTGGGCGGCAAGGCGCCGTTCATCGTCTTCGACGACGCCGACATCGAGGCGGCGGCCCAGGGCGCGGTGGTCGGTGGCTTCGTCAACACCGGGCAGGACTGCACCGCCGCGACGCGCTTCTATGTGCAGCAGTCGGTCTACGATCAGTTCCTCGAACGCTTCACCGCGCTGGCGCGCGCGATTCGCATCGGCGATCCCGCGTCGGAGAAGACCGATATGGGGCCACTGGTAAGCCAGGCGCAGTTGGGGCGCGTCGAAGAGCTGGTGGACAAGGCGCGCGGCGCTGGCACATTCGTGACGGGCGGCGCGCGGGCGCAGGTTGCTGGCCATGAGAACGGCTTCTACTACCAGCCGACGATCATCACTGGCGTGGCCGACGATTCGCCCGTGGTGACGGACGAAATCTTTGGGCCGGCGGTGGTCGTGCTGCCCTTCAGCGACGAGGCCGACGCCGTGCAGCGCGCCAACGCCGTGCGCTACGGCCTGGCTGGCTCCGTCTGGACGCGCGACGTGCAGCGGGCGATGCGCATGACCGGCGCGCTGGAGTTCGGCACGGTCTGGGTGAACGATCACCTGCCGCTGACCGGCGAGATGCCGCACGGCGGCTTCAAGCAGAGCGGCTTCGGCAAAGACATGTCGCCCTACGCGCTGGAAGACTACACCCAGGTCAAGCATGTCATGCTCGACAACACGGGCGATGCGCGCAAAGGCTGGCACTACACCATCTACGGCGACGCGGAGTAGCCCTGAGCGGACGCCATAGCCGCGCCATACACACAGCCCACCCCGAACGTCACAGACCTGCGCGGCGTTCGGGGTGGGCTGTCTCGCGTCTCGCGTGTCGGCGGCTCAGAAAATCCAGGGCAGGGCGAGGGTCAGCGCGAGGCCCCAGACGACATAGGCCACCGCGCCGCCACGCGCCACCCGCTGGAGCGCCGCGACCCAGCCATCGCCGCGCCCCGCCCGCGTCTGCGTGAGCAGCGCCAGCGCCAGCAGCGCGATGTTGAGGATGTTCCAGCCGATGACGACGATGCGATTCATCGTCGCGCCATCCTGCGCGGTGCGATAGAGGATGGCGCTGAGCGCATAGAGGCTGATCAGCAGCGCCAGCGCCGCCAGCGCCACGATGCCCCAGCGTAGCCAGGCGCGCAGCCGCGGCGCCACCTCGTCGGCTGCGATGGGGATGACGCCGATCAGCAGGCCCATCACGGCGAACAGACCAACGTTGTAGGTAATCAGCACATTGCGCTGGTTGAAGGGCGCGAAGAAGTTGGCCGGAATGAACGCCAGATAGACCAGCAGCGTTAGCAGCGTCAGCGGCAGCAAGATACGCATGACAATCGCCAGAATCTTGCCGAAGCCGCGATAGAAGTCCTGCGCGCCCGCGCGCCGCGTCGGGTCGTAGGCGCTGGCGACGGCCAGCACTGGCAGCAGCCCCGCGCCGCCACCGATCAGCAGCCGCATCGCCCAGACCGGCAATTGCACGTCGAGTGTCTGGAACATCGCAGCGGTCAGGCCGACGAATGCGACGCCCGCGATGACATAGACGCCGCCCGCGCCGATCGTCTCCAGCGATTTGGTGACCAGGCCAAACAGATCGCGCGCGCTGAAGCGCAGCCCCAGCGCCGCCAGCGCAATCGCCGCCCAGGCCAGCAGCGGCAGATGCAGCGCCATCAGGTCGAGGTAACCGGCTGGCTGAGCGGCGCCGACGATGGCGCCAAACGACGCCTGCGGGATGAAGTAGACGTAGGCCACGAGCGCCGCCAGCGCCACGCTCACGCCCGCCGCCAGCGCGATGCGGCCGCTGCTGCGGCTGCCCGCCAGCGTGAGATACCAGATGATCGCCAGCGCGGCGAGCGGCGGCCAGAAGAGGATCTGCGCCGGGATGCGGTCGGCGAGCATCCAACGGGGATCGGAGGTGATCCAGAAGATCAGCGCCAGGATGACACTGATGGGGATGGCGAGACGCCAGCTCGCGCCCAGTCGGCTCGCGCGCAGCTCCTCCGCCGACTCCAGCCGGTAGCGCCAGGCGAGATAGAGCGTGTCATCGGGCGCATCTGCGCTGACCTGGCCGAGCGCCACGCCGAAGCGGTTCGCCTGGCCAGCGCGGCGCGCCGCCTGGTAGAGGTCCTCAAGGCGCCGTGGATTGCCCTGCGCCGCGCGTATCGCCGTGGCGTAGTCCACCTCCGCCACGCGCGCATCGCCACCCATGCCCTCGAACGCTGAGATGTCCATCGGGGCTATCCTCCATCGCGGCGGCGAGCGACGAGGCGTATCTCTCGTCAACGGTCGCAGGCCGCCTGTGCAGCAATCGTAGCTGAGACTGCCTGCGAGAGCAAGCCCTCAGGCGCCAGACCGCGCACACCTGCGTGCAGTCCGCTATGGCGAGGAGCGCGCACGCGCTGCGCAGCGCGTGCGGTCGCGATCTGGCCGCCTGCCGCGTCTCCGCAGCCTGCGCGGTGTACACTGGCGTGGGGCGCCGCGCGTGGGTTGGCGTCGGCATGCGGCGAAGGAGACACGCGATGGGCGCGGCTGGTGAGGCGGCGTGGACGCCTGCGGATGTGGCGCGGCGGCTGGCATGGCTGCGGCGGCTGGGCGAGCGGCTGCGCGAGGCCGTGAGCGCGGGGCTGCGCGCCGAGAGCATTGAGCGGCTGGCCTCGGTGGTGGGCGAGCGCGGCGGCGACACCATCTATCGGCTCGACGAACATGGCGAGGGCGCGCTGCTGGCGCTCTGCGAGCAGTGGGCGCGTGAAGAGCCATTCCTGCTGGTGGCCGAGGGACTGGAGCAGGGCCAGCGCAGCTTCCCGGCGGGGACAGACGCCGATCGCCTGGCCTTCACGCTGATCGTGGACCCGGTGGACGGTACACGCGGGCTGATGTATGGCAAACGCAGCGCATGGGCGTTGCTGGGGGTGGCGCCGCCGCCGCGCGCGGGCGTCTGGCCGACGCTGGCCGACATCACGCTGGCGCTGCAAGCGGAGCTGCCAACGCCACGCGCCGCGCTGGCCGACACGCTCTGGGCGGTGGCCGGGCAGGGCGCGCACGGCGAGACGCGCGATCTGCGCACGGGCGCGACGACGCCACTCACGCCCAGACCCAGCGCCGCCACGACGCTCGCCGGTGGATTCGCCTCGATGGTCAAGTTCTTTCCCGGCGTCAAGGCGCAGACCGCCGCGCTGGAGGAGGCGCTGTTCGCGGCGCTGCTCGGCCCACCGCAGCGTGACGCGCAGCCGGTCTACGACGACCAGTACATCAGCTCCGGCGGCCAGCTCTACGAACTGATGCTCGGCCACGACCGCTTCATCGCCGACCTGCGCCCGCTGCTGAGCACGCCAGGGCAGGCGGCGTCGCTCTGCGCGCATCCCTACGACCTGGGCGCGGAACTGATCGCGCGCGAGGCCGGAGTGCTCGTCACGGATCCGTGGGGGCGTCCGCTCGCCGCGCCGCTCGATACGCAGACGCCCGTCGCCTGGGTCGGCTACGCCAACGCGCGCCTGCGCGACGACATCGCCCCGCTGTTGCAGCGGCTGCTACGCGAGCGGCTCGGCGCGCAGCCGGGGTGAAGACTGGCCTCAGGCGGGCGCCTGTTCGCTCCTGTGCCTGCTCGCTCGCCAGCCACGCACGAGAGTCACGACGGTAAGCGCTGTCGCGAGGACAAACACAGCCGCCAGGGCGCCAAGTGCGAGACGCGCTTGTGCGATGGCAGCCGCTACTGCCTGTGCTACTTGAGCGCCATACTGCGGTGTGTAGTGAGCATCTATACCACAAAACTGTGCATTACGCTGGATCATCCAAAGACCAAGTGCAATAGCTGCCAGCGCGCATCCCGTAACAACAAGCATCGCTGCCGCCGCTCCACCTGGAATCGTCCGTCGCAGGCGGAGTATGAGCAACCACAGACCAAGCAGCAACACTTCCGCACACAGCGCATAGACAGCGATCCATGTCACCGACACCCATTGGGTGATAGGCAAGATGAGATCAGGGCATGGGTTCACGTATCCAGGAGGCATGTCTAGTTCCTCCGCCCACCGCGCACGAGGGTCATGACGGTAAGCGCCGTCGCGAGGACAACCGTCACAGCCAGGGCGCCAAGCGCAATCTGCGTCTGCATCAGGAGTTCCGCGTATAAACGCTGAGCCTGCAAGTCCTGAGCGAGGGTGGGATGGGGTGCAAAGGGTATGGCAAAACATGCCTGGATGTTGCGATTGGTCATCCACCAGGCGACCGCCAATGCGCCTCCTGCACATGCAGCGACAAGCAGCAGTGACACCGCTGCGCCACGTCCGGCGGTTCCCCGTAGCCGCAGGGCGAGCAGCCCCAGCCCGAGCAGCACCGTTTCCGCCCACAGCGCATAGACAGCTATCCAGAGCGCCATAATCCACGGTGTGATCGGTACTGGTAATTCGAGTCCATAGGGACACTGAGTCGCGAATCCAGGCGGCATATGGAGCGCCCTTCCACCACTGCTTCACGCTCTTTGGCAAACCAAGAGATTAGACAGAGCTTACCTGCTGCGTCAAGCCGTGTGCATCCAGGGGGCAGGGCCGTGTCCTAGCCCCACGCAGGTGGGGCTTCGCGGCCCGCAGGCCCGTAGCTGCGGGTTTACCCGCCCGCGTCCCACCCGTGACAATTCACAGGCCCCGCGCATGTGTGCGCCTACCGCTAGGCGAGCGCCGGGCGATGGAGTATAGTGAACCGCGTGGATCGATGAGCCAACTCGCATTGTGCAGTAGGGGGGCGCCATGGAGAACACAACCGCCGTGATCGGCCTGAACCTCATTCGCCAGCAGATTCATGAGTATGTCGCGATGAACTTCCTCTTCGATGGGTCGGCCAGCGCGCTCGACGACGATCTGCCACTGGTAGAGCGCAACATCCTCGACCAGACAGGCGTGCTGGAGCTGGTGCTCTTCATCGAGGAGACGTATGGCATTCAGGTAGACGACGCCGACCTGACGCCAGAGAACTTCGACACCGTCAACGCCATCGCCGACTATGTCTACCTGCGCCTGGCGAATAGCTAGCGCGGCAGGCGCGGGATCGCCCACATGCGCTACTGCGCCTGCCGCGCCACCTGCTCGCCCGCGCGCTGGCCGAGGATGCTCCCTGGCAGCACGCCGAGCGCGCCCAGCCCCTCGATGGCGACGCCCGGCGCGCCCGCGTCCAGCTCGCGCAGGTGTGGGGCGAGGTCGGCGCTGACATCCAGGTCTACTGCCCAGGCGTGGCTGGGTGTCGCCTGCGCCAGCTCGGGCAGCCAGTGGCGTGCGCCGCTGGCCAGCCGCTGGTAATAGGCCGCCTCGCGCAGTGAGCCGCCTGCGCGCCCGTAGCGTCCGCCGCTGGTGACGAGGCGTCCGCCGCCAGGACGGTAGTCGCAGTAGGTGTAGGGCGCGGCGTCCCAGAAGAGCGGAAAGTCGTCGGGCAGGTCGAGCGCATAGGCCAGCGCATAGATGCGCGCGGTCGGCGTCGGCACGGGGCCGGTGGCGACGATCAGGCCGCGCGCCGTGATCGTGCGCCCGCTCGCCAGCCGGATGCGCCAGCGATGTTCGCCGCCTGCGCCGCGCTGCGCCTCCCAGCCGACGACGCGCGCGCCGCCCGCCAGCGTGGCCCCCGCCGCCCGCGCCTGCGCCGCTGTGCGCGCCAGCAGCGTGACGGGTTGGATGCGCCCCTCATCGGGCAGCCAGAGCGCCTCGACGACGCGCCGTGTGTCGAGCCGCCCGCCCGTGTGCGCGGCGACCTGCGCGGGCGTCCACATCTCCGCGCGCAGGCCCAATGCCCACCGCGCGCGCGCCTCGCGGGCCAGTCGCCGCGCCGCCGCTCTCGTCTCGGCCAGGCTGAGCGCGCCCGTCAGCGAGGCCACGAGCAGCGCGCCAGGCTGGGCCGCCTCCGCGACCAGCGCCAGCAGCTCGCGCGTGGTGGCGGGCCACATCTCGCGGTCGGGGCTGTCAGGTGGCAGGTCGGCCAACCCCATATTGACCCCCGCGCTGAGGATGCCCGCATTGCGCCCGGTCGCGCCCGCGCCGATGGTCGGCGCCTCCTCCAACACGAGGACACGCGCGCCTGCGGCGCTGGCCGCACGCGCCGCGCTCAACCCCGCGATGCCCGCGCCCACCACGACGACATCCACGCGCTCCGTGGTGATCGTCTTGATGTCAGACGTCGCCAGCGCCGCTTCGACGGCTGGCGCGAGCGCCGCGCGCCAGGGCGCGTTGGGCTGGGCGCTGGGCCACGGGCTGGCCTCCGCCATCTGTGGCGCGCTGGTCGTCGCCGTCGCTGCGGTCGCGCCATCCGCGCGTGTTTTCTGTGTTGTCACTGACTCGCCAACCTGCCTTTCGCGCCGCTCACGCGCGGCCTGTCTGCCGACTGTACCACGAGTGACTGGCCTGATTGCGCTAAAGTCATTCGCCATGGTGTCCAGAAGTTCTTGGCGGCGCTGGCAGAAAACTGTGGCTTGCCTTTTGCGGGGGGGATTGGGTACACTGGGGGCAAGACAATGCTTCCGACTTCTGGGAGGATGTCATGAAGCCCTCAGACCCTTCATTGACCGAGCTCGCGCGAGCGGGCTATCTTCGACGCTACATGCCCTTTAAGGGCTATCACCTCGCTACCTGCTACCCCTGACCCCTTCAACTCCCCCTCCACGCGTTCGTTTGCGCCTGTGCGGCGCCACGTCCCTCGCATGCTTCACGGCGTCCCGTCAGACTCTGCGATTGGCGCGATTGTAGTGGTTTCGTTTCCTCACACGGCGAGTCTGTCGTCTACGTAGTCCAGTCCACCAGCCAGGCTGGTCACTATCCATATGCGTCACCGCGTCCCGGATAGGCGCCAGCGGCTACCTGCTTTGCACTCGCTTCATACACGTTACCAGCACAGTACCTGCATGTTTTCGCTGATCGTGTGTCCCTCACACAGAGAGCGCCCGCCGAGCGGGTCGGGCCGAGGGCGCAGCGAGCCGTGACGCCTGAGCGCGCCTGCGGCCACAGCGAAGGGGAGTTGACCGATCTCAGCAGGCCAAAGCCTGACGCGCGCCGAGTGTCCGGGGCGTCAGGCTTCGGACGCGCTGATTACGCGCTCCCACTCGCATCTGCGCGACGCCAGAGATGGCGCATACACGCTGGCGATGTCCATACCCGCAGAGATTAGAAACCATATGAACGGTTCACGCAAACCCAAGACCGATGACGCGCTTAGCACCGCGCGCCGCTACCTGGACATCATCCATACGGAGTCGCTCTCACAGGAGCAAGCGCAGTCGCTTGTTCGGCTGACAGTTGACAACTTCGCCAATCACTACAACTCAGGCTTCCTGCAATATCGGAAGTCCGTGACCGAGCGTGGTGACTTCGCCGCCGTCGAGTGGAGCGGGCGCGGCGCCACCTTCACCGATGTGCTGGGGCGCTCGTACATCGACTGCCTCGGCGGCTATGGTCTGCTCAGCCTGGGCTGGTCGCATGAGAAGGTGATCGCCGCAGTCAAGGCGCAGCTCGACCGCGCCCCGATGCCGACGCAGGAGCTGCTCGACTGGCCGCGTGGCATGCTGGCCGACCTGCTTGCGAAGATCACCCCCGGCGACCTCAACTATGCGTTCTTCGTCTCCAGCGGAACCGAGGCCGTCGAGGGCGCGATGAAGTTCGCCAAGGCGGCGACGGGCAAGAGCGGCTTCATCGCGGCGGTGCGCGGCTTCCATGGCAAGACGGCGGGCAGCCTCAGCCTGATGGGCAAGGCCAAGTTCCGCAAGCCTGCGATGCCGCTGCTCTCGAACGTCTATCATGTCCCCTTCGGCGACGCCTCGGCGGTGGAGCAGCAGCTCCGCATCGCGCGTGAGGTCGGCAATGAGATCGCCGCCGTGGTGATGGAGCCGGTGCAGGGTGAGGCGGGCGCCATCGTGCCGCCCGACGACTTCTGGCCACGCCTGCGCGCGCTCTGCGATGAATATGACGTGCTGCTGATCGCTGATGAGGTGCAGACGGGTCTGGGCCGCACAGGCGCGCTCTGGGGGGTCAACCACTGGAATGTGGCGCCCGACATCATCTGCTCGGCGAAGGCGCTGGGCGGCGGTGTCATGCCGATCGGCGCCTTCATCGCCACGAAGCGCGTCTGGAATCACTTCATCGACGACCCGTTCTTCCACACGACGACGACGGGCGGCAATCCACTGGCCTGCGCGGCGGCGATTGCGACGATCAATGTGCTGCTCGAAGAGGACTTGCCACGCCAGGCCGCCGAGAAGGGCGACTACTTCATCGAGCGCCTGCGCACATTGGCCGAGCGCCACGATGACATCTACGCGAAGATCACTGGCAAGGGGCTGCTGATCGGTCAGCACTTCCATGACAGCGAGGTCGGCTACAAGGTGTCGGCGGGGCTGTTCCAGCGTGGCGTGCTGATCTCTGGCACGCTCAACAACGCGCAGACGATTCGCATCGAGCCGCCGCTGGTGATCGAGTATGACGAGATCGACGAAGTGCTGAACCGGCTCGAAGATACGCTGAACGCCGTCTCCAGCGCGCCTGTGACCGGCGATGTCGTCTCGCTTCCCAGTGTCGAGATTCCCGCGACCACGCGCGTGAGCAATGCGAACAAGAAGCAGGCTAGCCCAGCGTCTGCGGCGGTCTAGCTCAGCGCGCAGAATGCTGTTGTGATGTGATGATTCGCGCTCCAGGCGTCGCGTGGACGAAGAACGTCTGCGCGACGCCTGGAGTGTCTTGTATCTGCGCCGGACTGGCGCGACAGAGAGGTCGCCTGTGCGTCTGGTAGTGCTTGGTGGTGGCGCGATGGGCCGTATCACGGTGCGCGCGCTGGCGGAGGATGAGCGTGTCACGCAGGTCGTCGTCGGCGATATGAACGTGGCGGCGGCGGAGCGCGCTGTGGCGGCGCTGGGCGTGGGGCGCGAGAAGGTCAGCGTCACCGCGTGCGATGTGCGCGATGTGGCGGCGACGGCGGCGCTGTTGCGCGGGGCAGACGCCGTGCTGAACGCGACCGACTACACCTTCAATCTGGAAGTGATGCGCGCGGCGCTGATGGCGCGCATCCCCTACGCCGATCTGGGCGGCCTGTTTCACATGACACGCCGCCAGTATGAACTGGATGGCGCGTTTCGCGAGGCGGGCGTCACCGCCGCGCTGGGCATCGGCAGCACGCCGGGCATCACCAACCTGCTCGCGCGCGTCGCGGTGGATGGGCTGGATCGCGTGGAGCGGCTGGACGTGCGCATCGGCTGCGGCGACGCCCGCCCCGCTGAGGCGCGCTTCACGCCGCCCTACTCGATCCGCACGATCTTTGACGAATGCACGCTTGCGCCGATGGTCTACAGCGATGGCGCGTGGAGCGCCGCCGAGCCGATGAGCGGCGCCGAGGAGATCGAGTTTCCCGCGCCGGTCGGGCGGTCGGCGGCGATGTATACGCTGCACTCCGAGGTGGCGCTGTTCCCGGTCTCGTTCGGCGACCGTGGGCTGCGTCACGCCAGCTTCAAGATCGCCTTTCCGCCAGCGTTTCTCGCGCAGCTTCGGCTGCTGGTGGACCTCGGCCTGGCCGCGACGGAGCCAATCGAGGCGCGTGGCGTGAAGCGCGGCACACTGGCGCGCGTGGCGCCACGCGAGGTGATGGTGGCGCTGCTGGCCGCCCAGCAGAGCGCGGCCCCGGCAGCCAGCGAGCCGACCGAACCGAGCGAGCCGAGCGATTGCGATGTGCTGCGGGTCATCGCCGAGGGAACACGCGATGGCGCGCCGGTGCGGCTGGTGGAGGAGATGGTGGTGACGCCGTATCGTCCCTGGGGTGTGGGCGCAGGCGATGTGGATACGGGCGTCCCATTAGCCATCGCGGGCATCTTGCTGGCGAGTGGCGCCGCGCGAGCCACGGGGGCGCACGGCGCCGAGCTGATCTTCGACCCGCTGGTCTTCCTGCGGGAGCTGGGGCGCTACGGCATGCAGGCGCGCGAAACGGTGGCGCGTGAGTTGGCCTAGCGCGGCGCCTGCGTCGGCGGCGGCGACTGCGCGCTCCATCGCTGCGCGCTTGTATACGTGATGATTACGAATTATGGACAGGGTGGCCAACGCGCGGCTGTGTTCAAGGCATGGCGGTTGCTGTATACTGCGCGCAAGCCGCTATAAGCTACGCACAAATACCCAGCGTGAGGTATGTGCGTTATACAAGCGTAGTAGGGTAAAGTATTCAAGAGGCCGCGCCCATCATCGGATGGGCGTCTGGCTGGCGATCATGCCGAGCAGCATCTTCATCGAGGAGCGCAGCATGGCCAATACCGACCTGCCGACCCCCGGCGCACTCACTTCCGAGCAGGCCAGCCTCGCGGGCGGCGGCGCCACGCTCATGATCGAGGCGCGCGGGCTGAACAAGTTCTTTGGCGAGCGGCATGTGCTCAAAGACATCGACTTCTCAGTGAAGCGCGGCGAATGTGTCGCGGTCATCGGGCCGAGTGGCTCAGGCAAGAGCACGCTGATTCGCTGCATCAACTACCTCGAAACCCCGACCAGTGGTGTCATCACCATCGATGGCCAGCAGTTGACCTCCAATCTGACCCATGCCCAGCTCAGCTTTGTGCGCCGCGAGCTGGGCATGGTCTTCTACAACTTCAATCTCTTCCCGCATATGTCTGTCCTCGATAACATCACGCTCGCCCCGATGCGCGTGCGCAAGCTGCCGCAAGACCAGGCGCAGGAGCAGGCGCGACGGATGCTCGCGCAGGTGGGCCTCTCGGACAAAGCCGACGCCTACCCTGGCCAACTCTCTGGCGGGCAGAAGCAGCGGGTGGCGATTGCGCGCGCGCTGGCGATGAACCCTAAGGCGATGCTGTTTGACGAACCAACCTCCGCCCTCGACCCTGAGCTCGTCGGCGAGGTGCTGCGCGTGATGCGTGAGTTGGCCGAAGAGGGCCGCACGATGGTCGTGGTGACGCACGAGATGGGGTTTGCCCGCTCTGTGGCGGACCGCGTGGTGTTCTTCGATGGAGGACGCATTATCGAGGAGGGAGAGCCGGAGCAGGTTTTCACTCAGCCCAGCAACGAGCGCACACGCACCTTCCTTGATCGAGTATTGCACGCGATCTAGACCAGATCGCGTGGCGCCAGTCTGAGTCAGCCTACGTCAGTCTGACCGACGCAGCAGACCACGCATGCCAGAGAGAAAGGGCAGGTTATGATCCCATTCCGTCATCTCCTCAAGCCTCACAAGCGGTCGAAGTTGTTTGCGATTGCGGCGCCAGCGTTGGCGCTGACACTGCTGCTGAGCGCATGTGGCGCGGGCAATGCCTCCACGCCCACCGGCTCCAGTGGCACGAGCACGGCGGGCGCTCCGGGGAGCATTGGCCATGCGGGCACATTGATTCCCGGCACATTCAAGTGGGGCGAAGACTCCACCGGCGGCATGCCCTATATCGTCCCGAAGGACGCGAACAATCCGAACGCCGCGTACTACGGCTATGAGGTAGACATCGCCAACGAGATGGCGAAGCTGATGGGCGTGACGCAGCAGCCGACGCAGATCACCTGGTCGAACTGGCCACAGGGTCTCGCCTCGCAGCAGTTCGACTTCTTCATGAACGGGCTGGAGATCACGTCGGACAACATCACGGCGGGCGCGAAGTTCAGCATCCCGTACTATGTCTACACGCAGTCCATCGTCGTGCTGAAGACGAACACGACCATCAACAGCTTCAACGACCTTGCGGGCAAGAAGGTCGAGACCGGCACCGGCTACGAGGCGCAGAACGTGATGGACGCCTACAATGCGCAGCATCCCAGCAACAAGATCAATGAGGTGCTGACCGACAACCCCACGCCATTCACCGACCTGCAGTCGGGGCGTGTGGATGCCGAGTTCCTCGATACGCCTATCGCCGCGTGGTATGGCGGCAACGACCCCAGCGGCCTCTACAAGATCGTTGGCGGCCCACTCGATCCTGGCTACTACGGCATCGCCTTCGACCCGAACAACCCCAATACGCCGACCCTGATGAAAGAGGTCAACCAGGCGATTGAGGTGATGTACACCGACGGCACGCTGCAGAAGATCTATCAGGATGGCGGCGCCTACAACGCTGGCCCCAACGGCCAACCGGTCTTCGAGAAGTACGGCATGTGGAACGATTCGCAGGCCTGCATCGGCAACTTCCTGCCGGATCATCCCACGAATGTGGCGGGCTGCCCCCCAGTGCCGAATGGCGGCTAGCAGCTAGCGGCTACATCCAGACCCGGCCGGGTTTTGCCCCAGTGCAAGGCCCGCGCCGCTCCCTGGCTGGCGGTTAAAACCGCGCCTCAAGGGCCTCGCGGCCCACAACCCCGCCTGCGCGGGTCCCAGGTCTGTCTCAGTCCGCGCAGGCCATCTGGGCGCGATTCCAACCGCCAGCTACTACGCTCAACAATCAACCTTCGCATGACAGCACGCTCTCGCGCCGCTGATTCGCGTGGGGGCAGGGAGCGTCTACTCTCATGAAGAAGTCACTCGCCAGCCTGCGCTTTCTGGCGCTGTTCGCTGGCATCATCATCGTCTTCGGGCTGGGTGGCTCGCTCGTGCTGGCTGCCTTTGACAAGCAGGAGACGCAATCCACCGCGCCGATCTTCAACCTCGGCACGATCTTCCACGGCGTCGTCCACTTCATCCAGACGCTCTTCTTCGTCGCCTTCTCCGGGACGAACAATTACGGCACACCCTTCTGGACGTTCTTCCTGACCGGCCTGGCGACGACGATTGAGTTCTGCTTCATCGCGATGCCGCTGGCGCTGATCCTCGGCTTCAGCCTCGCGCAGATGTCACAGACCAGGCTGCGCATCATCCGCCTGCCAGCGCGCGCCTTCGTCGAGTTCATTCGCAACACGCCATTGCTGGTGCAGATGCTGGTGATCTACTTCGGCCTCTCGTTTCTGCCACAATGGCTCGTCAATCCCTTTACCGCTGGCATCGCCACGCTCACCATCAACTACTCCGCCTATGAATGCGAGAATCTGCGCGCCGGAATGGGCGCGGTGGATCGCGGCCAGAACGAGGCGGCGCTGACGCTGGGGCTGAGCCGCTGGGAGACGCTGCGGCTGATCCTGCTGCCGCAGATGATTCCGATCTCGCTGCCGACGGTCATCAACGACTTCATCTATATGTTCAAGGATTCCTCGATTCTCAGTCTGATCGCGGTGCTCGAGCTGACTGCGCAGACGAATGGCCTGGCGCGCCACTTCCCCGTATTCACCTGGCAGTTCTTCACCATCGGCGCGCTGCTCTATCTCGCGCTCAGCCTGCCACTGGGCCGTGTCGCGCGCGTGGTGGAGGAGCGACTGCGCCAGCATACCTTCGCCCAGGGGCGCGACATGACGACGCTTGCGGGGCGAACGCTCGGCGCGTCAGTCATCTTCGGCTGGGTCTTTGGCGCGCTGGCGGTGGGCATCTCATTGGGCGCGTTGGCGTCGCTATTTGGGCAGATAGTGGTATCGCTCATCTTTACGCTCGTGCTGCTGGTCGGGCTGATGATCCTGCTGGGCATTCCGGTCTACGCCATTAACGCGCTCATTCGCCCGCTGCGCAGACAGGGCGCGCCACCCACGCCATCCCTGCCAACGGACGCGCCAGTCGGCATCACCGGCATCACGAAGTAGTGGAGGCGACCGATGGACATTCTCATACGCACGATTGTCGATAACGCGCCTCTGCTCGTCAACGCCACGCTCCTTACAGTGATCGGCTCTGCGGTCTGCATTGTGCTGGCGATGATTCTGGCGGTGCCAACGGCATTCGCGCGCATCGCGAAGAATCCGCTGCTACGCAGTGTCAGCACGTTCTATGTCGAGACGGTTCGCGGCACGCCGCTGCTCTTGCAACTGCTCGCCTGGTTCTATGGCGCGCGCCTGCTGCTGCTCTACCTGTTCAACTTCAATGCGGACACAGCGGTCTACCACCTGCTGACTACGATCAACTCCAACAACCTGTTCCCCAGCCAGGGTGTGAGTAGCATCTTCTTCGCCGTGATCGGCCTCTCGTTCAACTACGGCGCATATCTCTCCGAGGTCATCCGCGCAGGCATCGAGGCGGTGGATCACGGGCAGATCGAGGCGGCGCAGGCGTTGGGGTTGAGCCAGTTGCAGATTGCGCGTCATGTCACGCTGCCGCAGGCGTTACGCATCATGGCGCCACCGCTCACCAACAACTTCATCACGCTGATTCAAGATAGCTCGTTCTGGCAGGTGCTCGGCGTATTCGAGCTGTCGCTCAGAACCCTGACGCTTACGCAGGCAATCTCCAATCCGCAGATTCGCTGGGGATTGTATAGCATGGAGCTGGCGATCTACTTCGTCATCTGCTACAGCCTGGCCTTCGCCTCGCAGCGCATCGAGTCGCGGCTGTCACGCGGGGTCGCGGGCGCGAATTGAGGGCGCGTCGTCGTGCTCGTCGCGTCACTCGCAGGCGTTGCATTCTCAGCGCCGAGCAACGAGAATACAGGCAGGACGTGTCTTTAGCGTGTCACGGGAAGTAAAGGGCACAGCTATGTTCGCCGAGTATTTGCAGGCCGCGATGGACCATGCCGTCTATGAGCAATTCGAGGATGGTACCTACTATGGTTCCATCCTCAGCTTCCAGGGGGTCTTTGCTAATGAGGCGACACTCGAAGCGACCCGCAAGGAACTTTTGTCGGTTTTAGAAGATTGGATATTGATGGGCATTGCCGACCATGATGAGGCGCCAGAGATTGATGGCCACAAACTCGTTGTGGAAGCGAGGGCATGATGCCGAAGGTTGGGCCGGTGAAACGCCGTGACCTCTATCAGGCCCCTCTGCCATCGTGGCCCAAAGAACGCGGAGAAGATTAGTCAGCAGGGCCGTTTACCCCCTGCGGCGTCGGGCATAGAGTGAGATTGCGCGGAGGGCTTTCGCGGCGCTGGCCATGCGCGCAGCGCCAAAACCTCGACGCGAGGCAGTATAGCGCCAGTTAAGGAGCGCCATTCTTATGAAGGCGACATCGAACTTCGCCGCGCCGAGCGCCAAAGGCGCCGCTGGAGCGAAGCGAGGACACCACGGCAACCAGCAGTCCGCAGCGGGCGCGGCCACCGACGCCGCGACGCGCGCGCTGCACGCCGAGCGGCAACGCTATGTGCCGCGCGGTGTGTTCACCTACCATCCCATCTACCCGGCCAGCGGGTCGGGCGCGACGATCACCGACATCGAGGGCAACACCTACCTCGACTTCGCCGGCGGCATCGGCACGATGAATGTCGGCCACAGCCATCCAGCGGTGATCGCGGCGGCTCAGGCGCAGTTGGAACTCTTCACCCACACCTGCGCGCATGTGCTGACGCCGCCGCTCTATATCGAGCTGGCGCGGCGGCTCGCCGAGATCACGCCCGGCGACTTCGAGAAGAAGACGCTACTCGTCAACAGCGGCGCCGAGGCGGTCGAGAACGCCATCAAGATCGCCCGCGCCGCGACCGGGCGCACGGCGGTCATCGCCTTCGAGAACAGCTTCCACGGGCGCACGAATCTCGCGCTGGCCCTCACCGGCAAAGTGCGGCCCTATCGCGCCAACTTCGGGCCGTTTGCGCCCGATATTCACCTCGTCCCCTACGCCGACTGCTATCACAGCGCCACGCGCGAGGGTGAGGACTGCGGCGCCTGGCGCTCGACGCTGGAGCGCTTCTTCTCAACCCGCGTGGCGGCGGAGCAGGTGGCGGCGATGATCGTCGAGCCAGTGCAGGGCGAGGGCGGCTTCATCGTGCCACCAGGCGATTTCCTGCCGGGGCTGCGCGAGATCTGCACGCGGCATGGTATCGTGCTGATTATCGATGAGGTCCAGACGGGTTTCGGGCGCACCGGGCGTATGTTCGCTGTCGAGCATAGCGGCGTGGACCCCGATCTGCTGCTGACGGCGAAGTCGCTGGCGGCAGGGCTGCCGCTGGCCGCTGTGGTGGGCCGCGCCGAGATGATGGATGCGCCGCTGCCCGGTGGCCTGGGCGGCACCTATGGCGGCAACCCGGTGGCGTGCGCGGTGGCGCTGGCGGTGATCGAGGTCTTCGAGCGCGAGGGGCTGGTGGAGCGGGCGCAGCATCTCGGCCAGATGGCGCTGGAGCGCATGCGCGGCTGGCGTGAACACGTCGAGCTGATCGGCGATGTGCGCGGGCTGGGCGCGATGGTGGCGATGGAACTGGTGCGCGACCGCCAGCGCAAAACGCCCGCCAGCGCCGAGGCCGCCGCGATGCTGGTGGAGGCGCGTAAACGCGGGCTGATCCTCATCAAGGCGGGCCTCAACGATAACGTCATTCGCCTGCTGATGCCGCTCGTCACAACCGACGACGAGATGACGCGCGGGCTGGACATCATCGAGGAGTCGCTGGCGGCGGTGAGCGCGCTGACCCCAGCGCAGTTAGAGGCCGCGCACTGAGGCTGGCGGCTGGCGGCTCAAGCCGCGCCTGAAGAGCCTTCGGCTCGCGAAGCCCGCCTGCGCGGGCTAGGAGGCGGCTCTGCGCGGGTTCTGGATTTCTCCCAGGCCGCGCAGGCGGCCTTTGCGGCTGCAGGGCCATTAGGCTGCGGCTTCAGCCGCCAGCCGCGCCACGTCGGAGGTGAATCATCGTGGATACACGCGAAAAGTATGATCGCTATGTGATGACGAGCTTCACCGCTGGCATCGAGCCGGTGGTGGTGGCGAGCGCCGAGGGCGCGCGTGTCATGGACGCGGATGGTCGCTCCTACATCGACTGCTACGCTGGCATATCGGTGGTGAACGCGGGCCACGGCAATGCCGATGTGCGCCGGGCGGCGAAGGAGCAGATCGATCGCCTGATTCACTGTAGCTCGTACACCTACTATGCGCAGCCGGTGGCCAACCTGGCCGAGCGGCTGGCGGAGGTTACGCCGGGTCGCCTGCAGAAGACCTTCTTCGCCAATAGCGGCGCCGAGGGCATCGAAGCGGCGATGCGGCTGGCGAAGGTCTACACCGGCAAGCATGAGTTCATCGCGCTGGAGCGTAGCTTTCACGGGCGCACGCTCGCCACGCTGAGCATCACCGGCAACATGTCGCGCAAGACACGCGGCGGCGCCTATGCCAGCGGCATCGCCTTCGCTCCGACGCCCTACCCCTATCGCTCGCTCTTTGGCCCAGACCCCGAGACGGTGGCCGAGCGCGCAGCCCAGGCGGTGGAGGAGGCGATTCGCTTCCATACGAGCGGCGATGTGGCGGGATTCATCATCGAGCCGGTGATGGGCGAGGGTGGCATTATCGTGCCGCCTGCGTCGTATCTGCCGCGTGTGAAGGCGATCCTCGACCGTTACGACATCCTGCTGATCGCCGATGAGGTGCAGTGCGGCTTCGGGCGCACGGGTAAGTTGTTTGCCATCGAGCATTTCGGCGTCGAGCCAGACATCATGGTGATGGCCAAAGGTATCGCCGATGGCTTCCCGCTCTCGGCGACCATCGCCCGCGCCGAGATCGCCGATTCCTTCAAGCCGGGCGAGCATCTCAGCACCTTTGGCGGCAATCCCGTGTCGTGCGCCGCCGGGCTGGCCAATCTGGAGTTCATGCTGCGTGAGGACCTGCCGGAGCAGGCGGCGCAGAAGGGCGCCCACGCGCTGGCAAAGCTGAACGCGCTCGCCGATCGGCTGCCAACCATCGGCGAGGCGCGCGGGCTGGGGCTGATGATCGGCGTCGAGTTGGTGTCTGACCGCGAGCAGCGCACACCTGCGGCGGCGTTGGCCCGCGATGTGCGGCGCTACTGCCGCGAGCATGGCGTGCTGGTCGGCGTCGGCGGCAGCGAGGGCAATGTCGTGCGCATCCAGCCGCCGCTGGTCATCTCGCAGGCCGAACTGGATGAGGCGCTGGAGGTCATCGGCGCAGGGATCGAGAGCCTGAGCGTCGCCGTCGCGGGGTAAAGGTCGGCGGACGGTTCAACCGCCAGCCATTCCATCGAAGCAGCTAGAGGAGTCCATCATGGCGACCGCCAGTGAGACGCGCGTCATCCAGAATCTGGTGGGTGGCGCCTGGGTAGACTCTCGCAGCGATGAGACGCTGCCGATCCCGAATCCTGCGACAGGGGCGACGCTGGCGCGCGTTCCCCTTTCCACTGCGGCTGAGGTGCGCGAGGCGGTCGCGCGGGCAAGCGCGGCATGGCCAGCCTGGCGCGATACCCCCGTCATCGAGCGGGCGCATGTGCTCTTTCGCATGCGGGCGCTGCTCGAAACGCACATAGACGAGCTGACGGCCTCGGTGACGACGGAGAATGGCAAGACGCTGAGCGAGGCGCGCGGCGAGGTGCGACGCGGCATCGAGGTGGTCGAGTTCGCCTGTGGCATGCCTTCGCTGATGCAGGGCGCCGCGCTGAGCGATGTCAGCCGGGGCATTGATACGACCATGCTGCGGGTTCCGCTGGGAGTGGTGGCGGGCATCACACCATTCAACTTCCCCGCGATGATTCCGCTGTGGATGGCGCCAATCGCGCTGGCGGCGGGCAACTGCTTCGTCCACAAGCCTTCCGAGCGCACCCCGCTGACCTCCAATCTGATTGCCGCGCTGTGGCTGGAGGCCGGGCTGCCCGCTGGCGTGCTGAGCGTGACGCACGGCGCGAAAGCTGTGGTGGATGCGCTGCTGACCGATGCGGAGGTCGCGGCGGTATCGTTCGTCGGCTCGCAGCCAGTGGCGGCGTATGTCTATGCCACGGCGGCGGCGCACGGCAAGCGCGTGCAGGCGCTGGCTGGCGCGAAGAACTTTGTCATCGTGACGCCCGACGCGAATATGGGGCAGGCGGCGGATATCGTGCTCTCCTCGGCGTTTGGCAATGCTGGCGAGCGCTGCCTGGCGAGCAGCGTGGTGGTGACGGTGGGCGACGCGGCGGAGCGCCTGACGCCACTGCTGGTGGAGCGGGCCAGGGCGATGCGTGTGGGTGACGGCGCCGACTCCGCGACCGAGATGGGGCCGGTGATTCGCTCGGAGCATCGCGCCCGTGTGCAGAGCGCCATCGAGCGTGGCATTGGCGAGGGCGCGCAGCTCGCGCTGGATGGCCGCGATGAGTCGGCGGGCGCGGCGGATGGCGCGGACGGCTACTACCTGCATCCCTCCATCTTCACGAAGGTCGCGCCAGAGATGAGCCTGGCGCGCGAGGAGATCTTCGGCCCAGTGCTCAGCGTCATGGCCGCGCCAACGCTTGACGAGGCGATCACGCTGGCCAACCGCTCGCGCTTCGGCAACGCCGCCGTCATCTGCACTACCAGCGGCGCGGCGGCGCGCACATTCCAGATGCGCATCGAGGCGGGGATGGTCGGCGTCAACATCGGCGTGCCGGGGCCAGTGGCGTGGTTCCCCTTCGCGGGATGGAAGCAGTCCTTCTATGGCGACCTCCACGCGACCGGCATGGATGCGGTGAACTTCTACACCGAGCGCCGAGTCATCACCTCGCGCTGGTAGGCAGCCATCAGCGGCGCCGATTCAGCCACGCTCATACGCTCGCATATGATCCCTTCTGGCGCTATACTGAAGCTAACCGCCCCAGGTAGTTCGCTGGCTGGGAGCAGCGCCGCCTTCGGGCGGCGTCTGCATTTGAAGGAGTCGATCTCATGACCATAGCGAGCATGCTGGCGGGAACGGCCAGCCACAAGCTCTATATTGGCGGCGCCTGGCGCGACGCTCGATCAGGCGCGCGCATCGCGGTGATCAATCCCGCGACGGGCGAGCGCATCGCCGAGATCGCCGCCGCCAGCGCGGAGGATGTGGACGCCGCCGCTGAGGCTGCGAGCGACGCCTTCGAGGATGGCCGCTGGAGCAGGCTAACGCCGGGACAGCGTAGCGAGACGCTGACACGCCTGGCCGACCTGATGGCCGCCGAGGCGGAGGAGCTGGCGCAGCTCGAGAGCCGCAACACCGGCAAGCCGATCACGATGGCGCGCGACTTCGATGTCGCCTTCTCGATAGACAACGCGCGCTACTTCGCGGGCGCCTGCCGCGTGATGACGACGCTGGGCCAGGCCGAGTATCTGCCCGGCTATCAGAGTTCCATCCGCCGCGAACCGATCGGCGTGGTCGCCTCCATCGCCCCGTGGAACTATCCGCTCAACATGGCCATCTGGAAGATCATGCCCGCGCTGGCCGCTGGCAACACCGTCGTGCTGAAGCCTGCCACCGTCACACCGTTGACCGCGCTCGCCCTGGCCGACCTCGCCGAGCGCGCGGGCCTGCCAGCGGGCGTTCTGAATGTTGTGACGGGGCGCGGCGCTGAGATTGGCCCGGCGCTCTGCGGGCATCCGCGAGTGCGCATGATCTCGATCACGGGCGATACGACCACTGGCAAAGACATCATGCGCGTGGCGTCTGAAACGGTGAAGAAGCTGCACCTGGAGCTGGGCGGCAAGGCGCCGTTTGTGGTCTTCGACGATGCCAACCTCGACGCCGCCGCCCACGGCGCGGTCATGGGCGCCTATATCAACGCCGGGCAAGACTGCACCGCCGCCACGCGCGTCTATTGCCAGCGTGCGGTGTTCGATGGCTTCCTGGAGCGGCTGCTGGCCATCGTGGCGCGGGTGCGCGTCGGGCTGCCCGCTGACCCGGCGACCGAGGTAGGCCCGCTGATCTCCGCCGCCCAACGCGAGAAGGTCGAAGGCTTCGTCGAGCGTGCGCGTGCGGCGGGCGCGCAGGTGGTGGCCGGCGGCCAGCGCCCCGACGATGCGGCGCTGGCGAACGGCTTCTACTACGCGCCGACCGTCCTGCTGCCCACCAGTCAGGGCGATGAGATCGTGCAGCAGGAGGTGTTTGGCCCGGCGCTCTGCGTGCTGCCCTTCGACGACGAAGACGAGGCCACACGCCTGGCGAACGACACCATCTATGGGCTGGCCGCCTCCGTCTGGACCCGCGATGTCTTTCGCGCGAATCGCATGGCGGCGCGCATCCAGGCTGGCACTGTCTGGGTCAACGAGCATATCGCCATCGCCTCGGAGATGCCACATGGCGGCTACAAGCAGAGCGGCTTCGGCAAAGACATGTCGTTCTATGCGCTCGAAGACTACAGCCAGATCAAGCATGTCATGGCCGACCTCACCAACGAGCCAGTCAAGCCCTGGTACTTCATTGGCAGGGAGTGAGGGCGCGCGGCAGGTAGGCGCCTGACAGAAACGCCCCTCCCGCTATCTTAGCGAAGAGGGGCGTTTCTCTATGGCATGGGCGCCGTCGGCCGCGCCCATCAGGCGCGCGCGGCGGCCAGCTTGAGCGATTTGGTGAAGTTGGAGGCCATCGTGTCGAATTCGTCGCTGTTGTACTCTTCCAGCTTGCCCGCGTCGCAGAGCATCGAGATCTCGGGGTCAATCGCAAGCTGGGCCAGCAGCGGCGCGCCGGTCATCGCCACCAGCTCGGCGCCGTTGCTGGGGCCAAAGAGCTCGTTGCGCGAACCATCGGGCATGGTCAGATAGGCCATATTCTCCACCAGCCCGATGACTTTGCCCTTCATTGTCTGCACCATCTTGATGCACTTGATGACGATATCGGTCGCGAGCATCTGCGGCGAGGAGACGATCACCACGCCATCCACTGGCAGCGACTGCATCACCGTCATCGCCTCGTCTGAGGTGCCCGGCGGCAGGTCCACCAGCAAGAAGTCGAGCTTGCCCCAGTCCACATCGCTATAGAACTGCTTGATGGCGCTGGAGATCATCGGGCCGCGCCACACGACGGGATCGGTGGCGTCGGGCAGGAACATATTCATCGAGACAATCTTGATGCCGCCGATGGAGCGCAGCGCGTCGATGCCCGCCTCGGTCTTTGTCGGCACGCCCCGCACGCCAAACTCCTTGGCGATGCTGGGGCCGGTGATGTCGCCGTCGAGGATGCCCACCTTGAGGCCCTGCCGCTGGAGCGCGATGGCGATCAGCCCCGTCACCAGCGACTTGCCCACACCGCCCTTGCCGCTCATGATGGCGACGATATGGCGAATGCCGCCGCTGGTGGCTCCCTGGCTCATGATGTTCAGCGGGATACCACGGCCAACGGGCGCCTTCACGGCGGGCTTGATGCCCTCGGCCTCCTGGCCGTTCGCCACGCGATTCAGGTCGTTGAGCAGCCCGTCCAGCGCGAGCCGATGCGTGCGCGCGCCGCCCGCCACGCTCTCTCGCGCGCCGACCTGACAAGCTGTGCAGGGCAGGCCGTGGCCCTGGAATACCTTTACCGTCTGCGGATATTTGCTCACCACATCGTGAATGACCATGTCCGCTGTAATCTCAATCGCCATCTGTCTCTCCCTGCGGAGTCCCAGCGCGTACTGCAAGCCGAAGCCTAATCCCGACTTGCCAACTAGGATTATAACACGCGCATGGCCATCGCAGGGAAGAGCGCTTCCTGGTTCGGCCAGAGTCTGTGAATTGTCGTCGCCAGCCCACCATATTCTGAACTCGCGAGAATTAGATATATCGCTATTGGCGCCAGTGATGCTAGAATAGATCAATACGATATATCGTAATGCTACCAATGGCCACATCGGCTGGGCGCTGCGCAGGATCGCGCAGATGAGACGCCGCCAGCGCGGCCCGCGTGTCGGGCTGTTTTTAGGAGGCTGGATTTGCTGAGTTTTTATCCCCTTGCCGCTGCTTCACAGATGGTCGCTACGGCGTTGATTCTTGTCGCCGTGCTGGCGTTGGTCGTGCTGCGACCGCGCGGGCTGAATGTCGCGTGGTTCGCTGGCGGCGGCGCATTGCTGGCGCTCGCCCTGGGCCTGCTCTCGGCGCGCGCGCTGCTGACCATCGTTGATATGACATGGGACGCCGCCGCGACGCTGATCGCGCTCTTTCTCCTCTCTGAGTCACTCGACGCCAATGGCTTCTTCAGCTGGGCGGCGCTGCGGCTGGCGCGCGTGGCCGACGGCTCCGGCGCGCGGCTCTATGGGCTGGCGTTGCTGCTGACCACGGCGACACAGCGCTGCTGGCCAACGATGGCGCGGTACTGATGTTGACGCCGATCTTCGCGCGGCTGCTGACGACGATCTATCCTGAGCGGCGGCTGCAATTGCCATGCATCTTCGCGGTGGGGTTCCTCGCCGATGCGATGAGCGCGTTGTTCGTGCCGAGCAACCTCACCAACATCATCATCGCAGACGCCAGTGGGCTGAGCTTCGCGCGCGTCGCGGCGTGGATGGCGCTGCCGATGCTGGCGGCGCTCGCCGTGGCGGGGACGGCGTTTGGCGTGCGTTTTCGCCATGCCCTGGCCAAGCCGTTCGATGTTACCACGCTCGACACGCCTGCGAGCGCCGTGCGCGACTGGCCGCTCTTCCGCGCGGGCTGGGTGGCGCTGGGCGGGTTGAGCGTTGGCTACAGCGTCGGTGGCGAACTCCATCTGCCTGTCTCGCTGATCGCCGGGGCGGTGGCGCTGGGCATGCTGGCGCTGACCCACGCGCGTGGCGTGCGCGCGGCGTCTGCGTCGCTGCGCCATGCGCCGTGGAGTGTCCTGATCTACGCCATCGGCATGTTCATCGTCATCACGGCGGCGTATGACGCGCACACGCTCTCCTTTCTGACGGCGCCACTGACACGGCTGGTCAGCGCATCAGGCGGTGGGGGCGCGCCCGTGGCCGCTGGCGCGCTGCTGGCGACGCTGGCTGCCGCAGTGAACAATCTGCCCGCCTCGCTGATCGGCGTGCTGGCGCTGCGCGGCGCCGCCCATGTCAATCATGTCGCAATCTACGCTATCATGCTTGGCGTAGACATCGGCCCCAAGCTGACGCCGTTCGGCTCGCTGGCGACGCTGCTCTGGCTGGGCATCCTGGAGCGCAATGGCATCCACATCTCCTGGGGGCGCTTCATCCGCGAGAACTGGTGGGTGACGCTGCTGACGCTGGCCGCCGCATTCGGCGCGCTCGCGCTGGTGAGCCTCACACTGGGGTAGCAGGCGTGCCAGGGCCTGTCTGACGTATGCCCCATGATGTGCTAAGACAGCCATGGAGCGACTGGAATGGATGATCTTCTACGACACGATGAGCGAGAGAAACGCCTGGGCGGGAATAGACAACTGCCCGCCGGGTTCTGCGGGCAGTTGGTGAAGCTCAGGATTGTGCTTGAGCGCGCTCGTTCAGGAACATGCTGAAGTCGAAATCGCCCGGCGACTGGCCGTAGCCGGTCAGCAGCACGGCGGCCTCGCTGCGATGCTGCGTGGCATGGTTGATGGTATCCAGCAGGAGATGCCACACGGCGTGCTCGCGCACCGCACCGGGGATGAGATAGCGGATCTTGCCGTTTAGCGTCTCCTCGGTCAGCGTGTCGACATAAGCCCACATCTCCCGTTGTTCCGTCATCCAGCGCTCTTGCAGCGCTGCGAGCGTCGGGAAGGCGTCATCGTGAAGCTCAGTCGCGTCATAGGCCGCCTCGTCTGCCAGGGGTTTCTCGTAGTACCCCTGGAGGGCGATCCGCGACTGCCAGGCGCTGTCCAGCAGGTGGACCATCGTGGCGCGCAGCCCTCCGCGCCCGGTCCCGATGGTAGTCGGCGCGGCGTACTGCTCCGGGCTGACTCTGGCGCAGGCCGCCAGGATGCGCGCATCGGCCCAGTCATTGAACTCATACAGCAGCTTGATTTCATCGATTTTCATCGTCGTATCTCCGCCTGAGTGATCGTCGCGGCGCCCGCGATGGTAATCGGCAAGCGCGATGCAAACGATAGAGCTGGTTGCGGATGGAGGAATCCGCTCAACGTGGCACAACCGATCTGCAGGCGCAAAACACCCGCGAACCGCCCCAAATCAACCTCGGGGGTTCTCACGCCATGCCAATGATGAGCTGATTCGTCCATGAGCCTGAACAAACCAACCGGATGGACAGGTGTCAGCTTGTGCGGCGCCTGTGCACATCCATCGGAGATACTAGAAAACCGGCATGAAAGTCCCCTCGTCGAGACCACTTCTGATGGTCGCGGAAATCAACACAACGGACAATAAGCGTATCCCGTGAATCCCGCAATCTGCGAGCCTACCCGCCTTCGCCTGTTGCTTCTTCGGCGATGCCGCTCCACGCCTCCGCAGTCAATTCGCCCTGTCCAGCCATGACTGTGTACTCTCGTTTCAAGCGCCTCTCCCGCGAGCGTACCACATCCGGTTCGATTCGTCAGACAGACCCTATTGACGCGCCGCTGCCGTGGCGCTGGGCATGGGCGGCGTCTCGGCCAGCGCAGTGAGCCGCCGACCGACGAGCACGAACCAGATCGGCACGAGCACGAGCGAGGGCAGCGAGATGACGAATGCGGCGGGATTGATAGTCGCGGAGAGCGAGTAGGCGACCAGATCGAATGCGACGATGGCGCCGACGATCAGCATGGCGCGCGGCGCCTGCCACGACGCCGCGCCGATCCAGACGGCGGCGAGGACATTGACGGTGAGCCGCAGGGCAAGGTAGTTCGAGGTCGGTAAGCCGCCCAACTGCATCAGGTCGCTCACCATGTCGCCAATCAACCAGACATAGGCGGCCAGGCGCGCCAAGCGTGGCGCGGGCAGGTTGGCCGCCACCGGGAAGACGACGGCATGCTGCGCGAGGGCCAGCGCGGCGACTGCCACGGCCAACCCCGGCGCGCTGGCGAAGGTGGCGTCGCGCAGGGATGGGATGAAGTAGGTGGCGAAGTGGGCCGCAAAGAGCACGACCGCGATATAGGCAAAGCGAGCAGCGACGCGCATGGTCGAGATGTCCTTCCTTGTAGGCTCCGTCCGGGCTACATCTGGCTGACGGCGCTACGCCACGCCGCTCAATCGCCCTTCACCAGTGTACCAGCAACCCGGCGCTAGTGTCTACGCATGACCAAACACACGGCGTCAGCCCGCCAATCTGAGCGGCGACGAGCCAGCGATAGCACGTCGTCACGGTTAACGCCTCCAATGAGCAGAAGCGTGTGGGCCGGGCGGCGCGCTACCACTCCCAATCAGGCAGCGGCTCGCGCAGCTCGCGCCACCGCGCAGGGATGCCCTCCACGCCAACACTGGCGGCGACGATGCCGCCGACGATGGCGCAATCGGTGTCGCGGTCGCCGTAGACGGTGAGCGCCTGCCAGAAACCCTCCTCCCAATCACGCAGGTTGTGGGCGGCGACCCACAGGCAGAAGGGGACGGTATCCTGACAGGTGACACGGCTGCCGGCGCCCAGCATGTGGGCGGCGGCGCTCGCGGTGGTATCTGCGGGCAGGTCGCGCGCGCGAACGAGTCCGCCCCGCACGTCGCCCTCTGGTGTGCGTTCGATGATCGCGTCGAGGAAGGCGGACGCTGCTGGCGGCGTGGGGTCGTCGTGCTGGCGCCAGGCGAGCGCCGCGCCCAACGCAACGGCGATTGCTCCGGCCAGCGCCTCTGGATGCGTATGCGTCACCTCAGCCGAGCGCGCCGCCTGCGCTGGGATGGCGTCCAGATCGTCGGCGTAGTAGGCTCCCAGCGGCGCGACGCGCATGGCCGAACCATTGCCAAAGGAGCCGCTGCCGCCAAAGAGCGCGTGCGCGGCCTGGCGCCAGGGGCGCCGACTGCGAATGGCAGGGAGCAGGTCATGCATCGCCGGGCCATAGCCACGCGAGATGTCGTAGTGGCGACCAAAGCTCAGGGCGAGGTCATCTTGCTCGATCTCGCCGTGGAGTCGCAGGGTCGCCACAATAGAGAGCGCCATCTGTGTGTCATCGGTGAAGCGCCAGGGAGCCGAAGATGTCACACGCGCGACGGCGAGCGCGCGGTCCCACTCCCGCCCGATTGGGCGGAAGATGTCCCCGCAGGCGTCGCCCGTGGCTAGCCCCTCCAGCGAGATGAGCGCGCGGCTCATCCGCTGCTCAGGCGTGTCGCTCATCTTCGCTCCTCTATGCCTCCCACGGCGCTACTTCTCGTTGACCAGCGACATGAACTCGGCGCGTGTGGCCGAGCTATGCTGGAAGACGCCGCGCATGGCGCTGGTAACGGTGAGGCTGCCGGGCTTGCGGATGCCCCGCATGGTCATACAATTGCCACTCACGATTGGCTTGCCGTTGCGCCGAACGAGGATGGCGCCCGTTGGCACTGAGACACAGAACACGTCATCGTCGAAAGGGACTGTGGCGCGATGTTCTGGCTGGAGTTTGCCATACCACTTGTATCCCTTGCCGCTCTCGCGCTTGTGGATGCGCGTCTCGATGCGTGAGCAATCAGGATAGGTCTGCACACTTCCCGTCTTGCCCACGCGCAGAAGGAGTTCCTGAATGTCATCAATCATGCCATGGGACTTCGAGACATATTGCACACGCAATGGCTCATGTTTGTAGTAGTGGCCATCACCAAGCGCATACCAGTGCAGAAATTCCTCGATCTGGCTCGCGCTCATCTGTTTGATGAGCGCGGGAATCCGCTTCTCGCCAGACTTCCCGAAAGGAGCCAGCGCCTCGTACAGCCGCTTGTCTCGTGAAATGAAATGGATGTGCTCAGGGCGGCCAGGCCCCTGCGGCGACCGACGGAATTCGAATGGTAGTCGCTGGAGCAGTTCCCAGATCATGTCGGCGAATGCTCCAACATTCTGGCTGATCACCACATCCGGGGCGCCCTGCCGCGTGCAGCCTTCAGCTAACCAGGCCGCCATGAAGCGGGCATAGTCGGCGCCAGCCAGTGTTTCACCTGCAAAGTCCACCGTATCAATGTCTGGCGCTGACCAGTTCACCGCCTGTGGCACATAGAAGCGCACGGGAACGTCACGCGCGGGAACGACCGACCAGGCGCGTCCCTGGACGCCGTCAAAGTCCCACTCACTCTGCATGACGACACGATGATCGGGAGTGATCAGCAGGTCCACCGTGTCACTTTGCCAGCGCAGCATTGGCCCCTGATAGTGGTAATGAATGGACTCACGAGGTGTGACAAAACTCATGTTGAGCGTGGTGAGATCAACCTGAGCGACCTGAGCGGTTGGCTCCAACTGATCAAATCGCGTCCAGCCATCAGGCGTCAGTATTTCGGTTTCGCGGTCGTAGCACAGGTGCTCGGCCTGGATGACGATGGCGACGCCCTGCGGCTCGACCGTCTCCATGATGACATCGGCGAGCTGCGAGCTGAGGCGCTCCTGGAGCTGCGGGCGGCGCGCCAGCGTCTCGACGGCGCGCGCCAGCTTCGAGAGGCCGACGACACGCCCATTGGGAATGTAGCCGACATGCGCGACGCCATGGAACGGCAGAAAGTGGTGCTCACACATGCTGTAGAACGGGATATCCTTGACGATCACCATCTCCTGGTGACCCTCCTCGAAGCCCACCCGCAGCACGTCGGCGGGGTCTTCGCGCAGGCCAGCAAAGACCTCGGCGTACATATCGGCGACCCGGCGCGGAGTCTGGAGCAAACCCTCGCGGTCAGGGTCCTCGCCGAAAGCGATGATAATCTCGCGCACCGCCGCACGGATGCGCTGTGTATCCACCGGCTCAGCGGCGGCCATGCTATCTGAATCGTCGGTTTTCTGTATGGCCATGCGGGCCTCTCCTCATCGCTATGCGATCGCTATGCGCTGGGCTGTCACTTGGGCGTCGCGGCGGTTTGCTGCGGCTACACATGCTCTGACTGTAGACCAGCGGCGCGACCCCCTGCAAAGACGTGCGCAACGTGATTGGGCAAAAGGGACGCGCAGCGGCGACATGTTGATCGCCTCGCTGCCGATAATTCCATGATCGACGCGCGCTTTTGGGCGAGGCGCCCAACGCCCGGCGTCAGCTATCGGCGGCCTCTCCTTTGCGCGCCTCAATACATATCAATGCTTCACTCTGGACAGTGAGGGCCATCACTGTGTATCATAGAGGTATATCCGTCGCAACGTTGCGCACGTTGATCTGGCGACGTCTGGTTGCGCAATGCAGCGCGCCGCGTCTTGTGGACCTATTCGCGTATGCGAGAGGAGGCCCTCAATGCGGTGTGAAGAGTGTGGGCGTGTCCTGAAGAACGCTCAAATGTGGCAGCTCGGCGGTGACATACACGCGCCGACTTCGCGCTCGATGCGGCAACTCTGCTGGGAATGCCGCGAACGCGCCTCAGCGCCAAAAAACGCTGTGGCATTTGCCGCCGACTCCTCAGACGCCATTCTGGCGCAGGCCTGCGACGTGGTGCGCGAGTATGAGTCACGCAGCGCCTAGCCGCTGACGCAGCGCACAACAGCAGAGGCGCGCTCCCTGGAACTATTCCGGGGAGCGCGCCTCGTCATATTCCCGTCAGCGCGGCTGGCGGTTAAAACCGCGCCTGGATGGCCTGCGGGCCGCGAAGTCCGCCTGCGCGGACTGGGATTCGGCTGGCCAGATAGAGGCGTGGTGTTCACCCACCACGCAGCCCAGCGCTGCTCCAGAATCCATCGCGCGTCAGCGCGTCACTGCCCCGGCGACGATTGCGCGAGGATGCGCGTCACTGCCGCCTGCTCGGCTGCGGTGGCGACGGGGAGCAGCGGGAAGATGCGCTGAGCCGAGGCGTCTACCGTCAGCAGCGCGCCAAACCGCCAGAACAGACGCGATGTGTAGCCGCTATAGCCCACATCTATGACACAGCCATCCAGCGGATCTCGCCCTGCGAGGGTCGAGGTCCCGAACCCATCGCCGTCCTCGCCGCTCACAACGTTGGTGGCCGCCTGCCCGACGGCGTTGGCCACGGCGTCGGCGCTGGAGCCTTCCAGCCCATCGATCTGCCAGCCTCCAGCGGTCAACTGCACGTTGACGATGACCGGCGCTGATTCGGGATAGCTCAGCCCTGCTTCGTAGTTCACCCCCGTGAGGCGGCGCCCACTGGCATCGGTGATGGCCCAGTATGCGGAGACGGTCAGGCGCGTTGACCACCCGGCGCCTGCGGGCTGCCCACCTGCCGACAGGGCCGGATCGGGGCAGAACTGAGTGCAGGAAGTATCGTCGGCGTTCTGCGGCTCTGCGCCGCCGAGCGCCACCGTCAGCGTGAAGTGGAGCGGCTCGGTGGCTGTCACGAGATCGCCCTGATCGTCCAGGTAGCGCTCACCTGGGGCGATGGTCGCCGTGAGCGTCTGCGCGCTGAGGATGTTGTCCGCAAGCTGGATCAGCGCGTCACGTTGATCTGCCTGCAAGCTGGCTCCGGTCGAGCCGAGATCGAGGACGCGCGCCACTCCCTGCGTCAGCATGAACTGGCTGGTTGAATCTGAGGTATCGAGCGGGCAGGTATCACTCAGAGCGGGTGGCGCGCTGAAGACGCAGCGCAGCGTCGGGAAGTAGCGCGCCTGATAGACGAGATGATGAATCCCCTGCGGCACGGTGACGCCATCCCCCGTCAGGTCGGCGCTCGGCATGCGCTTGCCATCGATCGTCAGCGCGCCCCAGGGAACGCCATTGCTAAAGTAGATGGTATTGGCGCCGGGAACGAGGGTCGCGCTGGGCGTCGCCGTGGGGCGTCCGAGCAGCGTGTCGAGCGCTTCGCCAGGGTCGCTGGTGGCGTGGATGAAGAGGCCAGCCACCACCACCGCGACGAGCAGGGTGGTGGCCGCCAGCGTCGCCGCGCGCCCGCCCCGGCTACGCAGCGCGAGCGGCAAGCGGTGGGGCGGATTGGCCGAGCCATCGAGCGCGCTGACGCCAATGGAGAAGTCATCGGCCTCCTCGCGCTCGCTCAGGCGCCCGGGCTGGGCCAATTCGTCACCATCTCGCATCGTCGCGCTCCTCGTGACGTTCCACGGCTGACAGCTCGCCAGCGCTAGCCGGGGATGGAGACGATCTGCGCGGGGTTGCGGTCGGTGGGAACCTCCACGTCGCGCTCGCTCACGAAGATCATGTCTTCCAGGCGCACGCCGCCCCAGCCGGGCAGATAGATGCCCGGCTCGTTGGTGACGACGGCGCCTGGCTCGATGCGCTCGATGCGCGCCATCTCCGCCTCGGCGTCGGGCGTACTCACGCGCACACGGCTGACGGCGGGCAGCTCGTGCACGGCCAGGCCAACACCATGCCCCAGGCTGTGCATGAACTCTTTGCCATAGCCCGCGTCGGCGATCACCTTGCGCGCGGCGGCGTCCACTTCGCTGCCTCGGCGCGAGCCTGCGCGCAGCGCCTCCAGCCCGGCGTCCTGCGCGCGGAGCACGATGTCGTAGATCTCGCGCAGCTTCGCGTCTGGCTCGCCGATGACGACGGTGCGGGTCAGGTCAGAGCAGTAGCCATCCACGCGGCAGCCAAAATCAATCAGCAGCGGCTCACCAGCCTGCGCGGCGCGGTCGCTGGGAACCCAGTGGGGCTGCGCGCCGCCGGGGCCACAGGCGACGATCGTCGAGAAGCTTGGCTCATCGGCGCCAAGCTCTACCATATGACGTTCGAGCCGCGCGGCGATCTCGCGTTCAGTCATCCCCACGCGGATGTCCTTCAGTAGCAGGGCGAAGGCGCGGTTGGCGATGTCCGCCGCGCGGCGGATCGTGGCAAGCTCGGCGTCGTCTTTGCGCGCGCGCACCAGCATAATCAGGTCATCGGTCGGCACAAACTCGACGACCTGGCCCAGCGCGTCATGCAGGCGCGCGTAGGTCGCGTACGACATCCAGTCTTTCTCGAAGCCGAGCTTCTTCACGCCACCCTCATCGCGCAAGGCGCGGGCGAGCACATTGGCCATCGAGTCGCCGTCCATCAGCAGCGCGTTGACACCACTGGGCTTGATCTCGTCTTCGACGCCACTCAGGGCAAATGTGCTGGTGAGCAGGCCAAAGCCGCCGCGCGTCACCAGCGCCATCCCAGCGGACTCTGTAATCTCGTGGTCGGTCGCGGTGAAGCCGGTCAGGTAGCGCCGATTATACTGGCTGGCGATGAGCAAGCCATCAAGCCCAGCCTCGGCGATGCGCTGGCGTGTCTGCGCCAGACGTGAGGTGTAGTCCGCGTGATCCACTAGCTAACCCCTGTTCCGTTGCCCGCGCTGGCTGGAGGCTATGCAACGCCCACCGTCGCGCGTTGAGACATGTCGTCTGAGGCGCCGCCCGCAGCGCCGGGCCACCTTCCGCTCGCGGGAGGGCCTGGCGCTGGCAATGCGCGCCCTCGCTCAGTATGGCACGCTGCGCCGCGCCCGCGCCACCAGGAGTATGCCGGGCGCCTGATAACAGATCCCTTTCACTGGTTGGAATGCGGCGCCGGGTGAACCCTCACCTCCTGGCCCCATCTCCCACGAGGCGAGGGGGAAATCCGGCTCCCCTCGCCCTCTGGGAGAGGGGCTGGGGGTGAGGGTTCACCCGGCGCCAACCACCGAACCGGACGTACTATGGCTCAGCGGGCTAGCGCGAGATCGAACTGCCAGGGGCCAACAACCATGCGCGCCGATGCAGGCGTCGCCAGAAACGCCTGTCGGCCTGCGAATACCACGGCCTCGATGCTGAGGCGGATGCGCTGAACCGTCTGGGCAGGCGCGGGGGTGAACGTGAGCGCGCTGGTGAGGCGCTGCTCTGGTTCGCCGGTCGTCAACACCTCGTCGGTCAATTCCAGCGTGTAGGCGTCGCCGCCACCGTCATCGTAGACGCGCAGCCCTGTGAGCAGCGGCAGCGCTTCTACGCCTTGAAGCGTGGGGGCTGAGGCGTTGAACGGCACGCTGTCGCTGAGATGAAAGCCGATGCGCAGATGCGTAGCGGACAGGCTGAGCGAGTCAACGCCGATGGTGATCCCATTCCGCTCGACAAGCTGCCCTTGCCCTACCGGGGTGTCGGTGAATGGCGCTGCCACGCTCTCCCCGGCGTGCGCGGCGCCAACGACCTGTATCGCCGAGTTCGATTCGAGGCGCAGCGCGCCATCCTGCGACGCGGTCGCTGCGAGATGGCGCGCGTAAGACTCCGCACGCATGCGCGCGCTGTCCAGAATGCCGGCCTTCTGCGACACTTCCGACAGCAGGGCGCCCAGTTCATCCTCGCGCTGGGTATAGAGCCGCGTCAATGCGACCTTGAGTTTCTCATCCATCGGCGTGAACGCGGCCAGCGCCGCATCGAGCGCCTGGCGTGTGCGTCGAAGCTGCTCTGCGAGCTGTTCTGCGTCGTCGTCTGTCATCGCGGTTGCCCCTCTCCATCTGTTAGCCTCATGTCGCGCGGCGTCGCCTGATTCACAGGATGTACGTTCGCGGGCCGCAAACGGCGCAGGTTGCCCCTGTGGGTAGAGCGGGAGGCGTACAATATGGGGTGAGAACGCTTCCGCGAGCGAAGAGGACAGCCACGCATGTCTATTGATACCTCTGAGAATCCACGCGCGCCCAACCCAGCCGCTGCGGCGCCTGCCGACGCGCCCGCGCAGACGCCGCAGCCGCGCCCGGCGCTCGCCAGCGAGGCGCCTGCGCATGGGGCGCGCGCGCTGCTGGCGTGGCTGCTCTCGCTCTCGGTCTTCTACAAAGTGCTGATCGCCAACTCGGCGATTGTGCTGCTGGGCGCCATCGCGGGGACGGCGATCACCACACGCGCCGCCAGCTCCACGGGACACGGCGCGTTCGATCTGCCGCTGACCATCGGGTTCGCCGTCGCCGGGCTAGCGCTGACCTTCACCCTCAACGCGCTCGTGCTGCGCGCCGCGCTGAGTCCGCTCGACCGCCTGCGCGCCGTGGTGGAGCATGTGCGTCAGGGCGATGTGAGCGTGCGTGCGCAGCCCTCGCCGCTCGACGATACGCAACTGCGCCGCCTGGCCGAGACCCTGAACACGATGCTCGACGAGGTGGAACACTACGAGGAGCAGGTGCGCGCGCTCTCAGGTCGGCTGATCTATGCCCAGGAAGACGAGCGCCAGCGCATCGCGCGGGAACTGCACGACGACACCGGCCAGGTGCTGACGCTGCTGCTGATTCGCCTGAAACTGGTGGAGACACAGCCCGGCGCCGAGGCCATCGCGCCGCAACTGGCGGAACTGCGCGGCATCGTGATCAGCGCGATCGATCAGGTGCGGCGGCTCGCGCTCAACCTGCGCCCGCCGACGATTGACCAGCTTGGCCTCTTCCCATCGCTGCGCTCACTCGTGACGACCTTCGCCGAGAGCACCGGCATCGAGACGACGCTGCGCCTGCCGCGCGCCAGAGTGACACTCGCGCCTGAGCGCACACTGGCCGTCTATCGGGTCGTGCAGGAGGCGCTGACCAACACCGCCAAGCACGCCGATGCGCGCCACGTGACGGTGACGGTCGAGGCAGCTGACGATGAGTTGCGCGTGGTGGTGACGGATGATGGCCACGGCTTCACGCCAGAGCCGCTGATGAATCGTGTGAATCGCGCGGGGCAGCGGCGCAAAGGTGGCGCGGGTCTGGGCCTCTTTGGCATGGAGGAGCGCGCCCGGCTGGCTGGCGGCGCGTTGCAGGTGCGCTCGGAGCCAGGGCTGGGCGCGTCTATCGCGCTGCGGTCGCCGCTGGCGCGTGGCGAGTGGACGGATCTCCCGCCTGCGGAGAGCCTTTGCGACTGCGACGACGCCAGTTGACGTCTGGTCGTCGCCGCACTTCAGGAAGGCCAGCGCGCCTCCCCGAAGTTAGAGCGTTTCCCACTCGCTGCGGGAGATACCAGCTTGCTTGAGGATGCGAAGGAGAAGGGGTTGGCTGATGTCCCCCTCATGGGGATTGGGGATTGGAATGTTGACAGCGCCGCGCTTCAGGCGCTCATGCTGCCCAGCCGAGTAGGGGCCATCGAATCCTAACGCCCGAAGGTAGCGAATCAAGTCGCGTCGCTTGATTGGGCCAACTTGGGGCATTAATCACCCACCTTGGCCACGATGAGTTTGTGTCCATCGATCACCGGTAGATCTTGACGCTGCACAAGGGCAAATAGAATCCATTCCTCGGCTTCAACGGCCATCTTCTGTTGGCACTCCTCCAACGTAGACGCAGAAACCCAAGAGCCGGGCAACTCATCAATTGCGCCGAAATACGCGCCATCTTCCATCTGCTCGTAGTGAGCATGTCGCATTGCTGCCGCAAGATACTGCGCGAACATGGTAGGCTCCTTTTGCGTGTCGGAGATGTCCTTCGCTGCATTGTACGCCGTGCTGCTTCACCACTGGTTCTCGTCGTAGCCGTTCTGCCCCATCTGGCTGTGGGCGCCGTTCCCGCCGTTCCCGCCGTTCCCGCCGTTCCCGTTGGCGCCGCCGTAGCCGCCGTTCTGCGCGCCCATCTGGCTCATCGGACCCATCTGCCCCATTGGGCTGTTGAGGTAATCCCACTCGTCGCCCATCTGCGAGGGCGAGTTGTCCCAGGCCTGGCGTGGGGCGCGCGGCGCGATGCGTCCGCTGGGCGCCGCGGCGGGGCGTCCGGGGGGAAGCATCTGCTGGCCGGGGATCATCGGCGGGCGAATCGCCGGGATCGAGCCAGTCACCAGCTCCATACGCCGCTGGATCATGCGCTGCTCCTCGGCGGCGTCACTGGCCTCCGCCACCGCGCTGAGACGGCCACCGACGACATGCTGCAAGTCGCGCACGACCTGTTCGAGTTGCGCGGCGCTTTCGGTCGCCTCAGTGGCGCCGGTGAGCAACTGATCGGACACCTGCATCGTGACGGTGATCGCCTTGTCGAGTCGGTCGCTGCTGGCCTGCTGGCGCCGCGCCGCCTCGTCAATATAGGCGGCCAGCTCGCGCAGGTGCTGCACAGTGGCGCGAGCCTGCTCCTCAGTCAGGCGATCCCAATAGTCATTGAACCAGTTGCTCGCGCTGATGATGCGCTTGGCCGCCTGATTCATCGCATCGGCGAGGTAGCGCACGCCGTCGAGGCCCGTCTTGCAGGCGTCCACCACCCAGTGCTGCTCGCTGGCGGAGTTTTCCTGCCGCGCGGCCAGCGACTTCAGGATGGCCACCGCGCCCTCCAGGTCGTTCGCCGAGCGCTCGACCGGGCTGGCAGTGCGCGACCCGATGAAGAGGCCGATCAGCGCCGCCAGCACCGCAACCACGGCGGCGCTGATGAGCGAGAGCTTCTCCTGCTGTGTCGCGACAGCCGTCACCGTCGTGATGGGGCTGGCGATGAAGTACATCCACGGCAGACTCTGCAGCTTCTTGCCGACGAACTGGAACTGCGCGCCACCAGACGCCGCCTGGAACGACACCTGCTGAGTATCGGCTACCACGGCATTGGCGACATCTGGCAGGCTCTGCACTGGCGTGGGATTCGCCGAGCCATAGCGCTGCTCGCTGGCGATCAACCCCTGCGCCTGCGCGTTGAGCGGCTGGACAGCGGTAAAGAGATCAGCGCGATTGGTGGAGGCGATTCGCACACCATTCTCATCTGTGATGAACGCGAGGCTGCCAGCGCCGTTGGCCTTCGTCTCCTGGTCTACGATGCTCCAGACCTTATCGAGCCGGAGCGTCGCCTCCATGAAGCCCAGCACCGACCCGCCGTTGGGGAAGACTTTGTAGATCGGCGTATAGAGGCGCACATAGGCAAACTTGCCCTGCGTGTTGTAGTAGACAGCGGAGACCTGCTGGTGGCCCTGCTGCACTGGCGTCAGGTCTTCCTGCGGCACCGTCAGCCCAGCCTGCTGCGTCGCCGGGTCAGACGAGAGCAGCAACTTGCCATTGGGCAGGAAGATATTCCACTGCGTATAGTTCGAGTCGCGCTTGGTACCGACGAAGAGCGCGCGCCCGACCGATTGCGCATAGCTGTCGAAGTTGGCGCTGCAGTCGGCTGAGACCGTTGGCAGCGGGAACGCCCCTTGCGCGGCAGCCTGCTTGGCCGCAGCGACCTGCGGCGCGCACCCCAGGAACTTCGGCGCGGTGTCGAGCGATGAGAGGGCTACGCCATCGAGCAGTCGCTCACGGAAGTAGTCGTCGATGCGTGACGCGCTGGAGTTGGCGTCGGCGCTGAGCGCATCGCTGCTCTGCTTGATGAGCGTCTGGCGAGCGAAATAGTCGTTGACGCCCACGACGACCGTGAGCGGTATCAACGCCGCCAGTAACATCAGGACAGAGAACCGGAGGGAGAGAGAGAGCCGGCTGCGTCGTCGCTGACTCTGCTTGCCTTTTGCCATAGTCCATGCGCCTCGTTTCGGGGTGATGGGAGATCGTGCCGCTATCGAAAAGACTTCCGTTGGGCTGCGGTCTGGTGTTGAGTCCTGTAGTAGGTCGGGTATTTGGTTGGACAGGTCTGTCGGCGCACGCCGCTTGACGACGCCGTGGGTCAGGTCATACCGCTCGCTGGCTCCAGCGCGTCCGCCGAGTGTACATAACCACTCAGCATCGCTGAGGTCGGGCGTGACTGGTACTTTCGGGCGCCGTCTCGCCGCGAGCCGCCGGGGCAGTAGCGTCGCATGCCGCGCCCTTGCGTGCGCCGGATGACATCCTCATGCTGGCAGGCCAGTTCGAGCCACAGGCGCCGCCGGACGAATCAGGTGGATCAGTGGATCAGTAGTAGTACACTAGTCCGAGTCGCTCCAGATCGGCGAGCAGCGATACGATTTCGTCTGCCTGCTTCGACGAGAGGCGCGTGATATCGAGCACGGTATGCTCACCATCGGCGAGCAAAAGAATCGTCCGGTGATTGCGGCTCAGGTGGTAGGTGTTGACGACCGCGATCAGGTCGCGCACATCTGGCGCGCGGCGTGGGCGACGCTGCAGGAGTTGCGGGTTGATCGGCGCGCCCCCCGCAAACGGGCCAGTGGACTGCGACGGCGTCGAGGGCTGCCCACCGGTCTGCGCGGGCCAGCTCAATTGCCCCGACGTGTTGGAATTGTTCGACGCGGCGCCAGGCCATCCGGTCGGCCACGACGCGCCAAAGGAAGATGGTGTGGAGGGGGTTGATGGCGGCGGCATCGGAATGAGCGGCGAGCTTGCCGAGGCGCTGGCGACATCGCCCACCTGCGGGCCTGTATATGAGCCAGCGTGCAGACCGGAGGCGGCGCCTGCGTGGCCTGTCGGCGTCTGCGCATTCGGCGCGGGGCGATTGCCTGGAGCGCCCCAGTTGGCGCCAGCGGGCGCGCCGCGCGTGGGCGTGGGTTGCGAGCGCTGCGGCGCGAAATTTCCGCTTGGCATGCCGCCATTCGCCATGGGGTGGGCGGGCGCCTGGGGAACAGGCTGCGGCGTCGTGACATTGGGCGCGGGACGCGGCGCATTCGGCTCGAAAGCGAACCGACACGGTCCCCAGCCCGCCAGCACCGCCAGCGCATCGCGCCCACGCAGCCCCTCGACGACCGCATAGATGGCGCGCCCCTGAGAAAAATACACCTCGCCCTGTTCGAGGGCCTGCTGAGAGCCTCGTTCCACCGTCAGTAGCCCGCTCCTGCGACCAAGCTCAACCACCTCGATGATATTCGAGAGGCGGTCGGCGGTTGTCACTCTGGGCTTCGTCATAGCGCCACACTTGCCCTTTACCGTGCTGCGAATCTGCGCTTCAATGGCCGGGTTGCATCAGGAGCGATGCTGACCCTGCGTGGACGCTCATGCCAGCGCGGGCTGGCGCGATGTGTGAGCGGCTGTGGTCGTTCTGCGGCTCTCGCGATATGCATGAGTTATGTCGCAGTGAAGTATAGCATGAATCAGGTTGATCGCTCGCTGCGCACGTACTCATTTACTACCGGCTCCCGCAGGCGCCGCCTCATTTCCCATCCACGCCACCTGCCTGGTCTTTGATCTGGGCATCGGGTTGAGGCTGCTGAGCGAGTCGGCGCTGATCGGCCTCGGCGAGGTCTTTGACGAGCTGCGCCTGCTCTTTGGAGCAGATGAGCAGGCCATCGGGGGTATCGACGATGATGAGGCCGCTGATCCCGGCGGTGGCGATGCGTCGCCCGGTGGTGCTGTAGATCAGCGTGTCGCGCGTCTGCGTCTGCAGGTGTGTGGCCGCTGGCGGCGCGGGGTCCAGCCCGACGATGACGTTGCCGTCGGCGTCGGCGGGGTAGAGCGTGGCGACCTGCGTCCAACTGCCGATGTCGTTCCAGCCGACGGCGATGGGGATGACGGTGATCTCGCTCGCGCGCTCCATCACGCCGACATCGATGGTGACGGTCTCGCGCAGACGCGGCCAGACCGCGCGCACGACCGCCGCGACCTCCGGGGTCAGGCGGCCACCGCTGCGCTGGGCGGCGACGGCGATCTCGTCGAGCACGGCGCTGACGGCAGGGACGTGGGTGCGCAGCTCGTCGAGGATGCGATCCACCCGCCAGACGAAGATGCCGGAGTTCCAGACGTAGTGGCCGACGCGCAGGTACTCCTCGGCGAGGTGGCGCTGTGGCTTCTCGACGAATTGTTCGACGACATGCGCGCTCAGGCCGCCTTCGCCCGCTGCTTCCGCACTGTGTGGGTCACTGTAGGCGAAGGCGGCGCCGTAGCGGATGTAGCCGTAGCCGGTCTCGGGGTAGGTGGGCGCGATGCCCAGCGTGACGAGGCGCCCATCGCGGGCGAGGCGTTCGGCGAAGCGCAGCGCGGCGCAGAAGCCGGGGACATCGCGGATGGCGTGGTCGGCGTGGAAGGAGCCCATGACGGCGTGCGGGTCGCGGGCGGCGATGAAGGTGGCGGCGAGGCCGATGCTGGCGGCGGTGCCGCGTCCAGTCGGCTCGGCGAGGATTTGGGCGGGATCGAGGCCGGGCGCCTGCTCGGCGACGGCCTGGGCGTAGGTGTCGAAGGTGACGACGTAGACGTGCTCCATCGGCACGAGCGGCGCGATGCGCTCCAGCGTCTCTTGCAGCATGGTGCGTGGGCCAGGCAGCGGCAAGAACTGCTTGGGGTGGGCTTTGACGCTCAGCGGCCAGAGGCGCGTGCCGCTGCCCCCGGCGAGAATCGAGGCATACATCGTTGGCTGGCTGGGTGGTGTGGGTGGCTCAGATGGCATAGGCGGCGTCGCTCTCACCTTCCTGTTTTAGTCTCACCGGTCTCCCCGGCGAGATTCCTGCGCTGGCTCAGCGGCGGCGCGCTGGCGACCGCTGGCATAGCTCATGCGTTCCTGTCTCCCCGACTCTCCCAGGAGTATACCCGTTGCGCCCGGCGCTGTCACGCGCAGCATGGTAGAGATACCGATTCCACCAGAAACCGGGGAGCTGGCTGGCGGTTGAAACCGCGCCTGGTGTGAACCCACGGGCCGCGAAGTCCGCCGATGCGGACGAGGAACCGGACGGCTGTGGACCCGCGCAGGCGGGTCTGGTGGCGGCCCGCAGGCCGCCTTGAGGCGCGGTTTTAACCGCCAGCCGCGCTGACGAGGAACGATGGCATGGATGAGCGCACACTCTCTGACCTCCCGCTGACATCACCTGCCCGCCCAGCGGCGGGCGATGCGATGCCGGGCGCCGCGCGGTCGGCGGGCCTTCGCTCCACACTCGCGACCGCGCAGGACTTCATAGCGAGGCTACTCCATGGCGATGGGCCGATCATCCTGGCGCTGGCGCTGCTGCCCGTGCTCATCCACCTGCCAGAGTTGCTTGGCATCGTCCACGCCAACGCGCTTGGCTATACTGGCGCGCTGGGGACGTTCACGCCGGGATTCATCGGCGGCCAGCCGACGATTGACCCCAACATTGGCTTCACCTCACAGGCGCTGGGCGCGCAGGCGGCGCAGCAGTGGCTCTCCGGGCATGTTCCCTGGTGGAATCCCTACGAGGGTATCGGCGCGCCGCTGGCAGGCGAGATGCAGTCGGCGGCGTTCTTCCCGCTGACGCTGCTGCTGATCGCGCCGTGGGGGCAGACCGTCTTTCACCTCTGCCTCCAGGTCATCGCTGGCGTCGCCACCTACTACCTGCTGCGCCAGCTACGCCTCTCGCGCACGGCGTCGTTGACCGGCGCGGTGCTCTTCGAGTTCAACGGCGTCTTCGCCTGGCTGGCGAATGCAGTGGTGAACCCGATTCCCTTTCTGCCGCTGCTGCTGCTGGGTGTCGAGCGCGCGTTTCTCAGCGCCCGCGCTGAGGCGGCTGACGCTGCTGAGGCGCGGCCAGCCGGACTGCGGCGCGAGCTGGTGAGCGGCTGGAAGTGGATCGCCGTCGCCCTGGCGCTCTCGCTGCTCGCGGGATTCCCTGAGGTCGCCTATCTCGATGGCATCCTCGCGGCCCTGTGGGTCGTCGCGCGCATGGCCATTCTGCGCGGCTGGGGCGCGCGCCTGCGTTTCGCCCTGAAACTGGGAACGGGCTTCCTGATTGGCCTCGCGCTCGCCGCGCCGCTGCTCGTCGCCTTCGCGGCGTATCTGCCGGTGGCGAACCTTGTCGAGCACGCGCAAGGCACAGCCACGCTCGACCTGCCCGCGCTCTCGCTTGCGCAATTTCTTCACCCCTACATCTTCGGCAATATCTACCAGTTTCAATCACCTGCGCTCTTCGGGCTGTTCATCTCCTGGGGCAATATCGGCGGGTATCTGGGCGCGACCGTCGCCTTCCTGGCCCTGATGGGCGTCTTCGGGCGCCGCGAGCGCGCGCTGCGCATCACGCTGCTCGTCTGGATCGCGCTGGCGGTGGGGCGTTCGGTTGGGGCTGGGCCATTCGCCGCGCTGGTGAACAAGATACCGCTGATGGATAGCGTAGCCGTGTACCGCTACGTCAACGCCTCCTGGGTGATGGCGGCGATAGTCCTCAGCGCGTTCGCGATTGACGACTGGCGTGGCGGCCAACGCGACAAAGTCAAGGCGATTCTCTGCGCCGCTGGTGTCCTGGGAGTCCTGAGTCTCGGCTCCATCTGGCTCGCGCTACCTGAGCTGCGCGACCTGATGCAGATGACGAAGCGCTATACGGTCGTCTCCATCGCCATCGAGTGGGGCGCGATCCTCTTCCTGCTCGCCACGCTGCTGTATGGCCGCGACCGCACGGCCACTGCGCCGTCGCCAGCCGCAGCCGCGAACATCCGTGGCGCGCGTGGACTGATCCGCGCGGCGCAGGCGCGGCCACAGGCGCTACTCATGAGCCTGACGGTGATGGCGCTCAGCATCGGCTATTACTTCTACCCCATCCTGGCCAATCCCCGCAGTGTCACGATTGACCACGCCGCCATCAGCTACTTGCAGGCGCACAGCGGCTATAGCCGATTCTTCACGCTCGGCCCTTTCGCGCCCAACTACGGCTCCTACTTCGGTGTCGCCAGCATCAATCACAATGATGTGCCCGTGCCTCAGGTCTGGGTGGACTACGTGCAAGCGCATCTCGACCCCTACGCCGTGCCCGTCCTGTTCATCAATCTGCCGCGCGACCCATCGCTGCCGACGCTGGCGGACGAGGTGGCGACGCACATTACAGCGTATGAGGCGGTGGGCGTCAAGTACGTGCTGGCGTCTCCGGGTCAGCAGCCATTTGCGCGCCTGCCCGCAGCCCAGCGGCCAGCGCTGGTCTACCGCGACACGGTGATGTGGATATATCAGCTCCCTGCGCCAGCGCCGCTCTTTAGCGCCGAGGGGAACGCCTGCCAGGTCAAGAGCGTTTCGTGGACGGAGGCCAGCGCGTCGTGCGCGTCAGCCACGACGCTGATCTATCGCAGCCTGACGGATGCAAGCTGGCACGCGACCGTCAACGGCCATGCGGCGCCGATCACGCCCTACGACAGCGCCTTTCAGCAGATCGCGCTGCCTGCGGGGCGGTCGCAGGTGACGTTCTGGTATGAGCCGCCCCACGCGACGCTGGCGCTGATCGCGGCGGCGTTGGCGGCGCTGGCGCTCGTCGGCGCGCTGCTCGTCTCGCGCGTCGCGTCGTGGCGCTGGCGCGGCGCGCGTCATGGGCAATCAGTGCGATAGTTCATTGCGCCGCCCTGCGTATCGTGTATACTGAAGATGCCAGCGCACGGTGAGGCGTCGGCGCTCGCTCCACAATCCCCAAGATTTCCATTGCCCATCACAACACAGCATGGGCGCCGTGGGTTGGAGGGCGCCGGGCGTTTCGGGCTGCGGCTGGCTGCGCGCTTCGCAACGAAGGGAAGTGCGACAGACGCTTCGCAATGGTGGGGAGCGCACACAGGATTGTGTCGCGACATGAGTAGCGCATGGGCTGGAGCGCTGGAGGGGCTTCAGTTGACGAGGTGGAGGCCGTTCGGAACAATCAGCGGGGAGCCTCCAGGGCAGAGCCATTGCCCTACTAAGACCGCGAAGAAAACCGGCTGAGTGATCGCCGGGACAATGCGCGGCCACTGGCGCACAACTGAGGAGAACGCACAGCCATGTGCGGAATCGTTGGCTATGTGGGTGCGCAGCATGCGACACCCATCTTGCTTGATGGCCTCGAGCGCCTCGATACCGCGGCTATGACTCCGCCGGTATCGCCGTCATCACCTCCACGGGCGGCCTCCAGGTCGCCAAGACACAGGGTCGCCTGGAGTCGTTGCGCACGCTGGTCGCGACCGATGAGCCGGTCGGCGTCGTGGGCATCGGCCACACCCGCTGGGCGACACATGGACGCCCCAACGACGTAAACGCGCATCCCCACAGCGATTGCGCGGATATGGTTACCGTCGCGCACAATGGCATCATCGAGAACTTTGCCAGCTTGCGCGACGAACTGGAAGCGGCGGGCCATACCTTCCGCTCGCAGACCGACACCGAGGCGCTGGCGCACCTGATCGAAGACCAGCTCCGCCAGACCGATGATCTCAACCTCGCCGTGCGCAACACCCTCAAACGGGTGACTGGTTCCTATGCCATCGCGGTCGTCAGCCGCGCGCACCCTGGACGGGTCATCGGCGCGCGCATGAATGGCCCGCTGATCGTCGGCCTGGGCGTGGGCGAGAACTTCCTCGCCTCAGACATCCCGGCGATTCTCAAGCATACCCGCGAGATCGTGCACCTCGACGATGGCGACATCGCCGAACTGACCGCCGACAGCGTGACCATCACCGATCTGGATGGGAACCCCTGCCAGCGCCAGACGTTGCATGTGGACTGGAACATCGAGGCGGCGGAGCGCGGTGGCTACGCGCATTACTTCGCCAAGGAGATCGACGAGCAGCCCGACGCGGCGCACGCGGCGCTGCTGGGGCGCATCATCACGCGCGAGCCAGCGCCAACCCTCGCGCTCGATGCGCTCGACGCGCTGGCGGCGTCGGGGCGGCTCGACGCCGTGCGCCGCATCACCTTCATCGGCTGTGGCACCTCGATTCACGCCGCGATGCTCGCGCGCTACGCTTTCGAGCGCTGGACGCGCATCCCGGTCGAGGTCGCCATCGCCTCGGAGTATCGCTACGCTGACCCCATCGTGGGGCCAGAGACACTCTGCGTGGCGATCAGCCAGTCGGGCGAGACGAGCGACACGCTGGCGGCGGTGCGGCTGGCGCGCGACGCGGGCGCGCCGATCATCGCCGTGACCAATATCGTCGGCGGCGCCATCACGCGGCTGGCCGATGGCGTGCTCTACCTGCAAGCAGGGCCAGAGATCAGCGTGGCGGCGACCAAGTCATTCGTCGCCACCGTGCTGACCCTCTATCTGCTGGGCGCCTGGCTGGGTCGGCGCGCGCAAGCGTTGACCGCGCCAGAGCAGCAGGAACTATTGCAGGGGCTGCTCGACATCCCAGAGCTGATGCGGCGAACGCTGGCGGCGATGACGGCGCCAGAGGGCGCGCGCATACTGGCCAGCGTCACCGAGCGGCTGAAGGACTGCGCCAGTTGCCTCTACATCGGGCGCGGCGTCGGCTATCCGCTGGCGCTGGAGGGCGCGCTCAAGCTGAAAGAACTCTCGTATGTGCATGCCGAGGGCTTCGCGGCGGGCGAGATGAAGCACGGCCCCATCGCCCTGCTCGATCCTGCTGTGCCGCTGGTCGCCATCGCCACGGCGGGCAAAACCTACGAGAAGGTCGTCAGCAACATCCAGGAGGCGCGCGCGCGTGACGCCTACATCATCGCGCTGGCGAGCGAAGGTGACGACGCGATACGCCAGCACGCCGACACGGTGATCTATGTGCCGCGCGCGCCGGAGTTCTTCGCGCCGCTGCTCACGGTCATCCCGCTGCAATTGCTCGCGTACCAGGTGGCGCTGGCGCGCGCATGCAATGTGGATAAGCCGCGCAACCTGGCGAAGTCGGTGACGGTGGAGTAGCGGCGCCAGCGATGTCCACCAGATTCGCCTGTGTGGGTCCGCCCCTTTCACCCTTGTAGATCAGAGCGCGTATTCCCTGGCCTCGTCGCCAGAGGATACGCGCTCTGACGCTATACGGCAGAGTGATCTTCCGCAGCATTCACATCTAACTAGCGAAATGCCTATTGACAGGTTATAGCCGCGCCTGTAGACTCTAACTATCAACGTGCCTATAGCAGGTTATGCCTGCGCAGCCGCAGAAGTGGATTGGATGCAGATGAGCGACGAAACCATGACGAAATCCCAGTTCATCGCGACGATGCGCGCCGAGCGCCAGCAATGGCAGGCGGCTATCGCCGCGATTGGGCGCGCGCGCATGACGGCGCCCGGCTGTGCGGGCGTCTGGTCCGCCAGGGATGTGGTGGCGCACGTGACGGCGTATGAGCGGTGGATGCTGGATGCGCTGGAGGCGTTGGCGCGCGGCGAGTCCGCTCCCCCCTCACTGCTGGATGATAAGGATATGGAGCGGCGCAACCTCGCCGCCCACGAGCTGACGCGGCGCCTCTCGCTGGATGCTGTCGAGGCGGAGGCGCAGCGTGTGTGGGATCGGTTGACCCAGGCGGTTGCGGCGACGCCAGCGGAGACGCTGCTGGATGTGAGCCGCGCGCCCGCATTCGTCAGGCGGGGATGGGATGACACGACGGCGCTCTGGGAGGCCATCGCCGGGCTGACGTATGCGCACTATGAGGAGCATCTGCCCGACTTCCGCGCCTGGGCTGGCGCGACGACCACAGCGCCAGCCAGCCAGGCGAGCGAGTGAACCCAATCACGTGAAACGCGGCGGGCCAGCGGGGATGATACCCCTCCGGCCCGCCGCGCTTCGCTGCCCACATGGTCAGGCGCTACGCATGCGCCGCGCCGCCGTCGCCGGTCGCGGCCACGGGGGCGGCCTCCAGCGCGCGGGCGAGGATTTCGGAGATGTCTTCGACGCCGAAGTGATCGCTGGCGCCGACGGCCTTGATGCCATCCTCGAACATCGTGATGCAGAAGGGGCAGGCCGCCGCCATCGCGTCAGCGCCCGTGTCGAGCGCCTCCTGCACGCGCGTGTTGTTGATGCGCTTGCCGATCTTCTCCTCCATCCAGACGCGGCCACCGCCGCCGCCACAGCAGAACGAGCGATTGCGGTTGCGCGCCATCTCCGTCACGCCATCCTTGTTGATGACGTTGAGTACGCGGCGTGGCTCATCGTAGACGCCATTCCAGCGGCCAATGAAGCAGGGGTCATGGTAGGTCAGCTTGCGGCGGTCGAAGCCCACCGGCAGCTTGAGTTGCTCCGTCGCGATCAGCCGGTCAATGAACTCCGTGTGGTGCATCACCTCGAAGTTGCCGCCCAACTGCGGATACTCGTTCTTGATGGTGTTGAAGCAGTGCGGGCAGGTCGCCACCACCGTCTTGACGTTGTATGCGCGCCCCGGCTCGACGCCGACGCCACGATACGCTGGCCCATTGGGGGCCGCTGCGCCATGTTCGCCCTCGGCTGGCCCCTTGTCGAAGCCATAGCCCTTGATCGTCTCGACGTTCTGGCTGGCGAGCATGTAATACAGGTACTCGTTGCCGATGCGCCGCGCCGGGTCGCCAGTGCAGGTCTCCTCTGGCCCCAGGATGCCGAAATGCACATTGGCCGCCTGCATCACCTTGGCGAAGGCGGTGGCCACCTTGCGGTTGCGCGCGTCGAACGACCCCATGCAGCCGACCCAGTAGAGCACATCCACATCGGGGTCCTCGGCCAGCGTCGGCACGTTCAAGCCCGCCGCCCACTCGGCGCGGGTATCGTTGCTGATCTCCCACGGGTTGCCGTTGCGCTCCAGATTGTTGAAGAGCGGCGTCACCTCCTGCGGGAAGCGGCTCTCCTCCATCACCAGATAGCGGCGCATGTCGTCGATCTTCTGCACATGCTCGATGGAGACCGGGCAGATTTCGACGCATGCGCCGCAGTTGGTGCAGGCCCACAACGTCTCATCTTTGATGAGGCCGCCTACCATCGGCTCATGTCTGGCGGCTTCCTCGACGGCGCTCGCGCCCACCAGTGGCATGTTGGCCGTGGCCAGCAGCACTTCTTTGACGTTGAGGATGATCTCCTTGGGCCAGAGCGGCTTATCGGTGGCCAGCGCCGGGCAGACGCTGTTGCAGCGTCCGCACTCGGTGCAGGCGTAGCCATCGAGCAGTTGCTTCCAGGTGAACTGCGACACCTCATGCACGCCGTAGTCTTCGCGCTCCTCCAGATTCTCGATGGGCTGGAGCGCGCCACGCGGCCCATAGTTGCGGAAGAAGACGTTGAATGGCGTGGCCAGCAGGTGCAGGTGCTTCGAGTAGGGCAGATACATCAGGAAGCCGAGCACGGTCAACACATTTCCCCACCAGGCCACCGCCGCGATAGCCGCCGCCGAGTAGACGGGCAGCCCCAGCATTGTCGAGCCGATCCAGGCGCCGAGCGGGGTCCATTCCTCGCCGCGCGTCGCCACGTAGGCGAAGATCTCGAAGGCGACGAGCGTGAGCAGCACGAGCGTGATCAGGCCGAGGATGACGAAGGCGTCAGCCATGCCGTGCGATTGGCTGTTGAGCTGGCGTGGACGCAACACCACGCGGCGGAAGGTGAAGAAGATCATGGCGATGAAGGCCATGACGATGAAGAAGTCGAGGAGGATGGCGAAGGGGCGGCTGGTGAGGACGGGGAGCTTGAAGCCGAGGCCCATCGCCCAGAGATTCAGCGCATCGAGCTGGATGATGATGAAGCCCCAGAAGGTGAAGAAGTGCGCCAGCCCTGGCAGCGGATCGCGCAGCACACCACGCTGCCCCAGCACCATCAGCGTGAAGTATTTGATGCGGTCGCCGATGCGGTCAAGGCGGTTCTCCGGGCGACCGGCGAGCATTAGCCGGACAAGCGTGCGGATGCGCAGCGCGAAGACCACCCACGCTGTTACCAGCACGATGGCGAAGATCACCGCGCCCGCTGGCCCACCCGACGGCCAGAACTGGAGACCCATGTTCGCTCCTCCGATGTTGTCCATTATGCCAGGCGTCGCTACGCGCCTCGCGACCTTCAGTCGCGGCATTGAAAGTCCGACCGCACGACGCGCATGGGGATGAATACCCGCATGCGCGCCGCCGCAGACGGTTTGCGCGCAGCGCCCCGGCCATCAGGCGGTCAGTCGCTGCTCCGCGAGCGAGCGAGCTAGCTGCCTTTGCGCTGCTTCACCTTCTCGGTGAGCTGCGGCACGATCACATTCAGGTCGCCGACCATACCCAGGTCGCAGAAGCCGAAGATGGGCGCCTCTTTGTCCTTGTTGATGGCGATGATGAGGCCAGACGACCCCATGCCCGCTTTGTGCTGCACGGCGCCAGAGATGCCGCAGGCGATGTAGACCGTTGGCTTGACGGTCTTGCCCGTCTGCCCCACCTGATGGCCGTAGGGAATCCAGCCGGCGTCCACAGCGGCGCGCGAGGCGCCGACGCTCGCGCCCAGCGCGGTGGCCAGCGCCTCGATCTGCGCGAAACCCTCTGGGCCGCCCAGGCCGCGCCCGCCAGAAACGATGATCTGCGCCTCTTCCAGCTTGGCGCGGGTCGCGGCGGGCAGCCAGATGTCGTGGCCGTCGGGCGCCTTGCCCAGGTGGCCAGCCTCAGCCGCGCCCTCGGCGCCGAAGGGGCCGCTGAGCTTTGCGCCATTCGTCGGAGCCGCAGCCGCTGGCACAGAGACCACCTCAGCCGCGCCGCCGACGCGATTGGTCGGGAAGGCGTTGGGGCGCGCGCCGATGAGCTTCGTCCCCTCGCCCTTGAAGGTCGCCGTGACTGACTGCGAGCCGCCAAACGCTGGCACGGTCATCAGGACATGACCATCCTCGACGCTGACCTCGGCGACGTTGTACTCGATGCCCAGCCCCAGCCGCGCCGCGAGCCGCGCCGCCACATCGCGCCCATAGTTCGTCACGCCGAAGAGCAGCACGGCGGGCTGATGCTCGCGCACCAGCGCCGCCAGTGTCTCGACCTGCGGCTGAATCAGATACGCATCATAGACGGCGCCATCGGCGGCGTAGACCGTCTTGACGCCACACGAGCCCAGCTCTTGCGCGGCTGCCGCCGTGTTCGTACCCAGCGCCACAGCGGCTGAGGAGCCGCCGAGCTGGCTCGCGAGGTCAGCGGCCTTGCTCGCCAGTTGCAGCGAGATGCCCGCCAGCTTGCCGTTGGTGATCTCCGCCAGCGCCCATACATCGTTCGCCATCGCTATAGCACCTTCTGCTCTACCAGATACGCGACGATGCGGTCCGCCGCTCCCTCATTGCCCAGATACAGCTCGCCCCGGCGCTGCGTGGTGATCGCGTCGGCGCTGAGCGCCTCTTCGCGCGCGCCCGCCGCGCCAACCTGGGCGGCGTCGAGGCCGAGATCGGCCAGCGTCATCGTGTCAATCGCCTTCTTCTTCGACTGCATGATGCCCTTCATCGAGGGGTAGCGCGGCTCGTTGATGCTCTTCATCACGCTGACCAGCGCCGGGGTCGCGGCCTCAGCCACCTGATAGCCAACCTCGGCCTGCCGCTCGATGCGCGCGGTCGTGCCGTCGAGGTCGAGCTTGGTGGCGAACGAGAGCAGCGGCGCGTCGAGGAACTCGGCCACAGCGGCAGGCACAACGCCACCGTAGGCGTCCGCCGCCGCGCTGCCAAAGAGCGCCAGATCGAAGTTGAGCTTCTTGAGCGCCGCCGCGAGCGCGCGCGCAGTGGCGATGGCGTCGGAGCCAGCCAGCGCGTCATCGCACAGCAGCACGCCACGGTCGGCGCCCATCGCCAGCGCCTTGCGGATGGTCTCCGTCGCGGTGGCTGGCCCCATGCACAGGGCGATGACCTCACCGCCGTGCTTCTCCTGCTGGCGCAGCCCTTCTTCAATCGTATACTCGTCGAAGGGGTTGATGACCGCGTCCTCTTTGCGCCGTTCCAGCCGCATATCGGCGCCGAAGCGCTTCTGCACCGTGGTAGACGGCGTCTCCTTCATGCAGACGACGATATTCACGAGGCGTATCCTCTCCAAACCAACTGCCCACAAGCCATCGCACACAGCGAATAGCCTACCATATCACGCCGTCCTGAGCGTGCGCTCTGCGTGCGCGCCGCCGCGCCCACCACACGCGCTTGCGCAGGCAGGCAAGGGCGCGCGGATGGGATAACGCGGCGAGAGCGCCGACTCACGGCGGCCAGCGTCAGTGTTAGCTAGACCTCGCCAGCTACATGCAGGTAGCCAGCGGCGCCATCACGCGAGGGGGAAAGGGGCGCCGTCGCGATCAGCGGCGCGGGTGTGGCTCGCATCAGTCTGCGCCAGCAATCGCAGGCGCGTGGAGGCGAACGCCTTTGTCCCCTCGTATCAGGCTACGCCCATTGTAGCCGGGCGTTCTCAGCACTGTCAACGTGTAGCTGGCTGACGTGCGAGAGCGAGAGAGCGCCGCCCATCACGCCAGATGATACACTGGGGCGGCCTGACATCGCATGGTTACAGCGCCAGGCACAGGCGCTTCAGCACAGAGGAGTCGCGAGATGAACGATCAGCGTACCGATGACGGCGCCGACAACGCGCAGCGACAGGACGGCGCACAGCCGCATGTGGATCGTCCGCGCGCGCCGTCGGTCTATGGCTTTGCCCGCGCTGTGGGTCCGCTGCTCACCTGGGGGCAGGTCGAGACGCGGCTGCGCGAGGCGCGGAACTACTGGCTGGCGACGGTCTACCCCGATGGGCGACCGCATGCGACACCGGTCTGGGGCGTCTGGGTGGACGGCATGCTCTATATCAGCGGCTTCCCCAAGGCCCGTTGGGCGCGCAACCTGGCGGCCAACCCGGCGATCACTGCGCATCTGGAGAGCGGCGATGATGTCGTGATCGTCGAGGGCGTGGCCGAAGATGTCGTCACAGACGCCGAGGTGGGTGAGCGCATCGTCGCGGCCTGGGACGCGAAGTATGGGCGCCTGGCTCCCGCGCCCGCGACCGATGGCATCGTTCGCCTGCGCCCGCGCACGGTGCGCGCATGGACCGATAGCGAGACCTTCGCCGACGCGACCCGCTGGACCTGGGCATAAGAGAGAATCAGCCAGGCGCGCCGGCCCGCTTGCGCCTGGGCTTTGGCTCTGGCGCGATGGGGGCGGGATCGAACTCGCTGACCGCCGGGGCGTACTCCTCGTCCGCGTCGTCGTCGGCTGGCTGGCCGTCGCCACTCTGGCGCAGGCGTGAACGCGCGCCGGGCAGAATCTCGACCGGGCCGAAGAGCGTCTCCTGCCGGACGCTGAGCCGCCCCTGATGCCACAGCTCAAGCACGGCGAGGAAGGTGACGACCACGGCGAAGCGCGAGCTTGCCGTCAGCAGCGCCTCCTCCAGCGTGACACGCCCGCGCGCGGCGAGCAACTGCTCGACCTCCTCGATCTTCTCTGCCACGGTGACGAGCGGCAGCGGCAACTGCTCCGGCTGGGCGAAGCGTTGCTCCGTCAGCACGCGCTTGAAGACCGCCGCCAGCGCGTTGACATTCAGGCCGACCAGCTTCGGTGGCGCCCAGGTCAGCATCAGGTCGGCGTCCACCAGGCGTGTCGCGCGGGTGAAGGATTGCAGGCCCGCCAGTTCGCGCGCCCGCAGCGACCGCGCAATCTCGCGCGCAAGCTGATACTCGCGCAGCCGTTGCGCCAGCGCCTCCGCATCGTCCAGCGGATCGTCATCCGCGTCGGCGCCCTCCAACCGGGGCTGGCGTGGCAAGAGGCTGCGTGACTTGATGAGCAGCAGCCGCGCCGCCATCGCCACGAACGCCGCCAGGCGTGGCAGCGGCGGCTCATCCCAGGTGCGCAGGTAGGCGACGAACTGATCGGTCACGGCCACCAGCGAGATGCTGGTGATCTCCATCTGGTTCTTCTCGATCAGGTTCAGCAGCAGATCGAGCGGCCCCTCGAAGCCTGGCAGGTGAACGGTGTACGGCTCGGCTCCGGCCGGTGGGCAGCGGCAGTTGCGTAAAGCTCGCCGTCGCCTGCGCGCCCTGCGTCTCACGGGCATGCAGCGCGGCGCGCTTGCCGACATCCTGGCTCATACGCCACGCGCCTCCTCATCCATCCGGCCAGTCCCACAGCCCGCGCCGATCATCCTGGGCGCGCGGGCAGTGGCGAAACTGCTGTTCCATTCTACGAACGCCCGTCAGAAGCGGTCAAACAGCGGCGCCGCATGGGCTAGGGCAGGCGGCGCCCGCCTGAATCATCCTCAGCCAGCGCCCGCGACGTTGCCCAGGGCGTGTGCATCGTCTGGTGGTTCCTCGCGCATTGTTGTGTCTTCGCCCCACGCAGGTGGGGCTTCGCGGCCCGCAGGCCCGTAGCTGCGGGTTCACCCGCCCGCGACTTTGCCTTGTCGGGCTAGTGGTCGGGATTGAGTACAGCGTATGCTATAGACGGTGATGATCGTTTCATCTCAGCGCCAGGAGATTCGCGCGACGCCAGCAGATGATGGCCACATCATCGCCCACTGAGGGCTGTCGCGGCGCATGTTGAGCGCCAGCCAGATAGGAGCAGGGCTTGTGCATTGTCCGGCGGTTCCTCGCGCATGGCCGTGTCCTGGCCCCACGCAGGTGGGGCTTCGCGGCCCGCAGGCCCGTAGCTGCGGGTTCACCCGCCCGCGCCCCGGCGACGACCATCATTCACAAGCGCCAGCCAGATAGGAGTGGGAAGCGTCGCTGCGTTCGCGCGTGCGCCCTTGCCCGTAAGCGACGGGTCGCATCGGTCAGATTCTTGCGGGCCACTACGCCGCGCGCCAGCATTGCCTCGAACGCACACTATATAGGAGACGATTACTATGCAGGCAGATGGCAACGCGGAACCCGCTCCACTCTCCACAACCACTGACCACGACAGCATTGGGTTGTGGCGCCGATTCATCCTGTCGATGAACCAGGATGAGCGCGATACCTCAAATGGCGAGTTGAGCGACTTTACCACCACACCGCGCGTGATCTTTATCACTGCCCTCGCAGTGTTCATTGGCGCCGCCAGCGCCGTTATCTCCCTGATTCTCCTCAGAGCTATCGGACTGTTTACGAATCTCTTCTTCTTCCAGCGCTGGAGCGTCGCGCTGGTCTCTCCAGCCGGCAACTCGCTAGGTTTGCTGGAAGTGCTCGTGCCAGTGTCTGGCGGCATCATCGTTGGCCTGCTGGCGCGTTACGGCTCAGAGCGTATTCGCGGGCACGGCATCCCAGAAGCCATCGAGGCGATCCTTGTGAATGGCAGTCGGGTCGAGCCGAAAGTCTCGATTCTGAAACTGATCTCCTCAGCAATCTCGATTGGCTCTGGCGGCCCGTTCGGCGCGGAGGGGCCAATCATTGTCACGGGCGGCTCGTTCGGCTCGATGGTCGCCCAGCTCTTCCGCCTCGCCAGCGTGGAGCGCAAGACGCTGCTGGTGGCAGGCGCGGCGGGCGGCATGTCCGCGACCTTCGGCTCGCCGGTGGCGGCGGTGATGCTGGCCGTCGAAGTGCTGCTCTTCGAGATGAAACCACGCAGCCTGCTGCCCGTGATCGCGGCTAGCGCGACGGCGGCGGCGGTGCGCTACTATATCATCGCGCCACCGCCGATCTTTCCCATGACGCCGAGCGCGCCCACGCTCAGCTTCACCGGATATGCGGGCTGCATCCTGGTCGGCCTGCTTGCCAGCGTCCTGGCGATCATTCTGACGCTGGCCATCTACCGGGTCGAGGATACATTCCGCAAGCTGCCAATTCACTGGATGTGGTGGCCAGCGCTCGGCGGCGTCGTCGTCGGCGTCGGCGGCCTGATCTTTCCTGAGGCGCTCGGCGTTGGCTACAGTTCCATCGCTTCCATGCTGCGCGGCAATATCACCCTCCAGATCATCCTGGGCTTTCTGGTCATCAAATCTATCATCTGGGTCGTCTCGCTTGGCTCTGGCACGTCGGGCGGCATCATCGCGCCACTGCTGCTGATGGGTGGCGCGCTGGGCGGGCTGGCAGGATGGTATCTGCCGAATGCCGGGCCAGGCTTCTGGTCGCTGATCTGCATGGCCGCCGTGCTGGGCAGCGCCATGCGCGCCCCACTGACGGGCATCATCTTCGCCTTTGAGCTGACGCATAATGTGAACGCGCTCATCCCGCTGATGTTCGCGGTGGGCGCCGCTCACATGGTGACGGTGCTTGCGCTCAAGCGCTCCATCCTGACCGAAAAAGTCAGCCGTCGCGGTTTCCACGTCAGCAACGAGTTGCTGGTTGATCCGCTCGAGCGGATGCTGGTGCATGAGGTGATGCGTACCAACATCATCGCCTTGCCAGCGCAAGCCTCGCTCCCGGAGCTGGCGCGCGCGTTCAAGCGCGGTGAGTATCCGCGCGGCCAGGCGCTCTTTCCCGTCATCGACGCCGACGATCATCTCCTCGGCGTCATGATGCGCTCAGACCTGCAACATCTGCTGCTGCGGGCGCCCGGCGGGGCCAGGTCCGCGCAGATCAGCTCCGGGCATACCATCGCGGAGTTCATGAAGCGCGACCCGGTGATTGCGCATCCCGACGATACCCTGCGCACGGCGATCAATCGCATGACAGAAACGGGATTGACCCGGCTGCCCGTGGTTGATCGCGGCGCTCCTGGCAAGCTCATGGGCATGGTCGCGCTGCGCGATGTGCTCAAAGCGCGGATGCGCAATCTCGAAGAAGAGCGCCGCCGCGAGCGCATCCTGCGCATCCACATCTTCATGCCTGGCAGAGGGCCAGGGCGAGCCATCACGCAGCCAGTTCCGACGCCGAGTGTTGGCCCAGAGTCGGACGCGCCGGAAGCCCAGCAGACTGGCAAATCCTAGGCGGGGAGGAAGGGAGACGCATGCGCTACATCGCGCTCTTGCGCGGCATCAATGTCGGTGGCCATCAGGTGAAGATGGAGCGGCTGCGCGCGCTGTTCGCGGAGCTTGGCTATGCGAACGTCCGCACATATATCCAGACGGGCAACGTGTTTTTCGAGACGGCGGAGGCTGATCGGGAGGCGCTGACCTCGGCCATCGCGGCGCATCTGCGCCAGGCGCTCGGCTACGCGGTTCCGACCTGCCTGCGCACCGTCGCCGAGCTTGAGCGGACACTCGCGCACGACCCCTTCAAAGACCTGACTGTTACCGATGATATGCGGCTCAACATCGTCTTCGCCGCAGGCCCCATCCCGCCGACGCTCGATCTGCCGCTGTGGTCCGCTAAACGCGGCATGCAGATCGTCGCGACGACGGCGATGGAGGCGTTTGTGGTCTGGTATCTCATTGATGGGCGCGCGCCAGCCGAACAGGGCTTCCTCGAAAAGGCGCTGGGCGGCCCGGTGACGAGCCGCTTCCTGCATACCACCGCCAAGATTTTGCAGGCGGCGCAGGAGGAGTAGCGCGTGAGCGCCGCTCCTGCGCCACTACTGCACGATGCGCGGATACAGGCGCGCGGCCAGCGCGATCAGCGCGGCGGTCACGAGCAGCGTCACCCCGAAGTCGAGCGGCAGGCCGTTCACGCTGACGCTCCCTGTGACCATCAGCGTGCGCAGCGCATCCACCTGATAGCTCAGCGGATTCAGCCGCGCGATGACCTGCAACCAGCCCGGCATGATGGCAATCGGATAGATCGCGTTGCTGGCGAAGAAGAGCGGCATCGTCAGCACCTGGCCAATGCCCATCACGCGGTCGCGCGTCTTCAGCAGACAGGCGATGACCAGTGAGAAGGTCGAGAAGCACGCCGCCGCCAGCATCACCATCACGATCACGCCCAGCAGCGCCAGCGGATTCCAGTTCATCTGCACGCCCAGCAGCAGCGCCAGCACATAGATGATGAGCGCCTGGGGCAGCGCGCGCGCCCCCGCCGAGAGCGACTTGCCCAGCACCAGCGCCGCGCGTGGAGTCGGGCTGGCGAGGAACTTGTGGACGATCCCCATGTCACGGTCCCAGATGATCTGGATGCCGAAGAAGATCGAGAGGAAGAGGATGCTCTGCGCCAGAATGCCCGGCGCCATGAATTGCAGATAGCTCTGGTGGCCGGTCGGGATGGCGTGGATGCGCGAGAAGGTTTCTCCAAAGACGAGCAGCCACAGCGCTGGCTGCACCGTCCGCATGATGATGTCTGTGGGGTCGTGCCGGAGCTTGCGCACCTCCAGCTCGGCAATCGTCAGCGCCTTCTTCACGAAGGCGACTGGCGCGCTGCTGCGGGCGCTCTGGCGGCCCGGCGTGAACAGTGGCGCCAGGTCGCTAGCTGAGCCGAGCGGCTGTGCGGCGGGCTCGTGAAGTGTCACGGTAGCTTCCTCCAGTCTCCAGTTCGTCGCCGGTGTAGTGGGCGAACACATCGTCGAGCGTCGCATCAGCTTGCCCCAGCGAGGCCTTCAGCTCCTCCGGGGAACCGATGGCGCTGATGTCGCCGTGGCTCATGATCGCCACACGATGACAGAGGCTGTCGGCCTCCTCCATGTAGTGGGTGGTGAGAAAAATGGTCATCCCCGTCTGCGTGCGGATGTCGCCAAGGCGCTGCCAGACCGCCTTGCGCGCTACGGGGTCCAGCCCGACCGTCGGCTCATCCAGAAACAACACCTGCGGCTGGTGCAGCAACGCCTGCGCGACCTCCAGCCGACGAATCATGCCGCCAGAGTAGGTGCGCGCGAGCTTGTCCGCAGCCTCGGCCAGCCCCATGAACGCCAGCGCCTCACGCGCGCGGCGCGCGGCGACGCTGCGCGGCAAGTCGTAGAGCTTGCCGAAGATCAGCAGGTTTTCGTAGCCCGTCAGCGTGCCATCGGCGGAGAGCGCCTGAGGCACATAGCCGATGATGCGCCGCACCTGGGCCTGCTGGCGCAGCAGATCGTAGCCAGCGATCGTCGCCGCGCCGGAGGTCGGCGGCAGCAGCGTTGTCAGCATCTTGATCGTCGTGCTCTTGCCCGCGCCATTGGGGCCGAGCAGGCCAAAGACCTCGCCGGGCTGCACATCGAGGGTAATCGCGTTGACAGCGGTAAAGTCGCCAAAGCGACGGGTCAGATGATTCAGTGAAACGAGTGCGCTCATGAGTGGTAATTGGTCCTTTCGCGCGCTTCGTGGCGCGCCGCGCATGTCATGCGGACGGCGTGGCGCCATCCTGATGGTCTGCGGCGTCTGCGGCGTCTGCGCTTTGGGATGCGAACACCTGCCGCAGCGGCCCCAGCGCCTGCACGATGCTGTCGCGTTGCGCCGCGTCGAGTGGCTCCAGTCGCTCGGCAAGCCGCTTGAGGGCGGCAGCGCGCGCCTCCGTCTGAATGCGCTCACCCTGCTCCGAGAGGCGCAGCGTGATGTAGCGGCGGTCGCTCGCGGAGGGCTGGCGCACGATGAGGTCTGACCGCGACGAGCGCCTCGACGAGACGCGAGGCCGCAGGCGTGGAGAGGCCCAGGTGGTCGGCGACCGCTGTGAGCGAGCAGGCGGGATGACGCCGCACATAGCCGAGCGCGCGGAACTGCGGCACGGAGAGTCCGGGGCCGCGATGCTGCCGCATCAGCATACGGATCTCGCGCATGACGAGCGGCGCAACCTCCATGAGCGCCGCAGCCAGCGCCTCGAAGTCATCGCCAGTGGGTTCGATAGCTGCATCATGCATCTGTTGCATATTGCAAGTATAGCGCAAAACAGGCGACAGGACAAGCGCGCCCACATCCCGCTACAGCACAAATGGGACGAGCCGCTTCGTGCGCCGCATGTACCCCTGGTACCGCTGGCCGAGTTGCTCCTGGAGGACCTGTTCTTCGATATGGATACGGTAGCTTAAGCCAATCAGCGCACATCCCACCATGACGAGCAGGCTCAACCAGTTCGTACAGCAAAGCCCAAGCCCGAGCACTGTGATGAGAAAGCCCGTATACGAGGGATGGCGAATGAGCCGGTAGGGGCCGGTTTCGATCACAGTCTGCTCTGGGGCGATGGCCACCGCTGTCGTGAAGTACGCGCCGAGTGTGTGAATCGCGTAGAGGCGGAACGCGACCCCCGCGTTGATGAGCAGAATGCCCAGCCAGAAGAGCGCTGCGCGAGCGCTCCCGATGGCAGTGGCAGGGACCATAAACGCCAGCAGCATGCCGAGGACGATGCCGAGCAAGGTCAGGCAAATGAGGACCGCATGCGATCCTTTATCCTCGCGCCGAGCGCCAGCGCGGAAGCGTTTGTACGTCCTGATATCCACGCGCGCTTCCAGCACTCTCCAGATGAGAAGGCTGGCCACCAGGGCGCCCAGCGGCACAGGCTGATGAACGAAAAGCGGTTGCATGTTTCATATCCTGTGCGGTAGTCGTGCCCTTGCTGCGCCTCAATCGCACTCAATTGTAATGCTTCACCTGCGCCCAGTTGAATGGCTCCTTGGGCTGGCGCAAGATCAGGATGGGAGCGTTATTCTCGAAATCCACGCAGGCGGCGCAGGAGGTTCTGGCGGCCAGCGTCACCGAGCCATACCCTGTTGCGGCGACCTGGGGAGTGACATTGATCGTGATGATGACCTGGCCGGTACAGCCGCCCGGCCCCCAGAGATAGAAGGCGTTGTGTCCGCTGATCGGTGGGGGCAGATGATAGCGCCCGCCGAACTCGACGAGCGCGCCCGCCTCACCATAGTTATCGGCATAGATGCAGGCGACTCGCTGCTCGCTGGGGGGCAGGCTGTGATACACCCTGGCAACCAACGCGACCTGCTGCTCCCAGCCAAAGCGATCTGCCAGGGCTTGCGGCAAGCCGTAGACATCGCCTGACTCCTGCTGCGACCCTGAGCTGCCACTCGGCCCATACACGCGCGCATACACGGCGGGCGGCAGCACCGGCATCGCCGCAGGGGCCAGCAGTACGCCGCTGAGGGTCAGCGCAACGGCATAGACCGCGACCCATCTGGGACCCCATCTGGGCCAGCGCACGCGCCATCCGCCGATCAGCATCGCCCCGCCAGCTAACAGCGGCGGGTAGGCAGGCGCCAGAAAGTAGGATTTGCCCTGAATGGCGATGAAGAGGACGAAGAGGATGACATATGCCCACCCGAAGACCCGGTAGCGCGCGCCGCGTTTAGAGAAGAAGTACCACAATCCTGCCCCCCACAGGAGCACAGAGATCGGGTTCATGATAAGAATCTGGTTGACGAAGAAATCAAGCGGCGTCCCACCGGAGCTATGATTCTGCGAATAGCCCGCCCAATACTGGAGCGACGCCCAACCATTGACGGCATTCCAGAGCAGGAAGGGTAGGACGAGCGCGAAGGCGATCAGGCCGCCGAACAGCGTCCAGCGAGTAAACAGCAGGCGGCGCTGTGGGGTCAGCAGCAAGCCGACGACCAGCGCGAATCCCCAGAAAAGGATCGTCTCCTTCGTCAACAATCCCAAACCCGCGACGAGACCGAAGAGCAGCCAGCGCCGGGGCTGGTCGTCGCGCAGCAGCGCGATGAGGACCGTGGCGGCCAGCGCCCACCAGAATTCATCGAAGACATCATAGGTGTAGATCGAGCCGGTTCCGAGCAGGATGATGGCCGTCGCCGATCCCAGGGCGGCCAGCCCCTGGACCCACCCCGCGCCGCCGAGGAGCCGCGCCATCAGCCCGGTCAGGATGATCGTCCCAGCGCAGACCAGCGCCGAGATCACATGGATGGCCCAGAGCGCATTGCCGGTGAGGAAGCGGGGAATCAGCGTGATCCAGGGAACCAGCGGCGGCACATCCACGTAGCCGAAGGCGGGATGCTGGCTCATGGCCATCACATAGAGTTCATCGCGGAAATAGCCGTAGTTGTTCCCGAAGGCGACATGCGCCAGGAACGAGATGCCGGCGATGATCAGCACGGCGGGCGCGAGGTCGGCGCGGCGGATGAGGTTCGCGGCGCCGACACGTAGTGACGAAGCAGTGGACATGGTAGCCACTCCTGACGATGTGGGGTCGTCGTTCAGCAGGCGCGCTATGAGAACGGAACCTTTGCCGATACAACTATCGAGCGGCAGGTCTCTCTCCGATGCTTGCGCTTACCTCTCACACGGTTGCTTTGCGCAGCAGCGCATACGACGCGAAGGCGAGGAACGCAATCAACGGTACCAGCCACAAACCGAGCGTGGCTGCGCTCTGCTGGCCCAGCCAGCCGAAGATGGCGCTCCACCAGTTCCAATAGATGCTCGCCAGCACGAAGACGCTGAGGAGCAGAAATACGACGCCAGCGAAGATGTACTCCCCCAGGCGGCCAAAGCGCTGGTAGATGCTGCCGAGCAGCAACCCCAGCAGGTACATGAACAGCAGGAGGACGAAGTAGACCCAGAACTGCCCGCAGGGGCGCGCCGCCACTGAAATAGTTTGGGTCTGTTTGCGGGCTGCAGGTCGAAATCCAGCATAACTGCCGCAGGGGCGCGCCATCGCTGAAATAGGGGAGGTGGAAGAAGTGAAGGCCCAGACCCCAGTTCTTGAGCACGTTGGCCTCGGTCAGCGAAAGCAACCCCAGCAGAATCGCCCAGGTGGCGCTGGCTGCGACTCCCATTGTCAGCGTGCCCAGGACGAAGTCCCTGCGGCGCGCGCCAAAGCCAATCGCAAGCGGATACATGTGGATGATGGCGCCGATGCCCACAATCAGCATAACGATGTAGAAGGCGGCCAGCAGTGGGATATACACCGGCGCGTTGGCCCCCCAGAGCAAGGTAATGGACAGGGCTATAAGCAAACACATGACGAAGCCAGCGCCCACAACGCTCCAGGGGATCACGAACCAGGTCATCCGGTCCCTGGCATGCATGACCATGACGCTTGCAATGCGGTTCATCTGACTTCCACCGCCTTTCTTTCAGAATGTTCACGGGCCAGATGGACGATCAACTGCTGCAACGAGACCGGGACGAGTTCCAGGCCGAGCGTTTCGGCTTGCTGGCGGTCTTCCAGGCCCTCATTGCTCATGACGGTGGCCGAAACCAGGCCGCCCAACGGCTCACGATGAACCACTTCCTTGCCCGCCGTATAGGCGTCGACCCTGGCTGTCGGGCCAATGACGGTAAACGCTCGCCCGCGCAACGCTTCGGCCTCCTCGTCGAGGATCAGCCTGCCCTGGTCGATGACGAGGATATGCTCCAACAATCGGCTTACCTCGTCGATCAGATGCGTTGACAGGATGACTGTGCGCGGATGCTCCGCGTAATCCCCAAGCAGGCGGTTATAAAACAGGCCTCTGGCGACGGCGTCCAGGCCCAGATACGGTTCATCGAAGATGGTCAGCGGCGCGCGGCTGGCGAGGCCGACGATCGCGCCCACTGCGGAGAGCATGCCTCTGGAGAGCGCCTGCATCCGCTGGTTCAGCGGCAAGCGGAAATCCTCGCTCAGGGTGAAAGCGTACTCTCGGCCCCACTGGGGGAAGAACAGCGCAGCCTGCTCGAGCAGGTCAATCACACGATACCTGGCGGGATACGTCTGGCTGTCCTTGACGAAGCAGATCTGACTCAGCACGCGGCTGTTTTCATAGGGCGCTTCCCCAAACACCTTCACCTCGCCGCCAAAGCCGAAAAGCTGCGCTGTGATGATCTGCATGATGGTCGTTTTGCCCGCGCCGTTGCGCCCCAGCAGCCCGTAGATTTTGTCGGCTTCGATGGAGAAGCTCACGTGGTTGACCGCAGTGACATGGCCATACGATTTGGTCAACTGCCTGACGTCGACGATCGTGCTCATGGCGTGCGTACCCCTCTCCGAATCATGTCTGCCAGTTGTTCTTCAGTGATGCCCAGCTTTTCCGCTTCTCGAATCATGGTGACCACGTACTGCTCGTAGAATTGCTCCCGGCGCTTCTCTAGCAATCTTGCCCGCGCGCCTGGCGCGACATACATACCAAGACCGCGCTTTTTGTAGAGAATGCCCTGGTCCACCAACAGGTTGACCCCCTTGGCCGCTGTCGCCGGGTTGATCTGGTAAAACGACGCAAACTGGTTGGTGGAAGGAACCTGCGCTTCCTCGGCAAGTTCCCCAGCGATGATGTCGTTTTCGATCCGCTCGGCAATCTGTACGAAAATCGGGCGGGTGTCGTCGATTAAGAACTCCATTGCCGCTTCCCTTAGGTGGTTAGCTACTCATGTAATGAACTATAACGCAGGGGGTTGCCATTGTCAAGGAGGGATGTCCCCATTAGCGCCAACGGAGGACAACATCCAAGACGCCGATCAACCATGCGTGCAAAATGCGGGAGATCGCACGAAAAAAGACCCCCGCAGTTGCGAAGGGTCTGAAATGACACTCGACGACGTTATTGTTCACCATGAGGCGGTTAAGGCGGCGCCAACGCATGCGCACGCCGAAACACGGATGGCCGAGGCATTCGTATCACCGCTCACCAGTCGCTTGCGACGCCTCGATCCGCCTCCGTCTCCGCCAGGCCGGGTTGCTGATAGATGCCGAGCACATTGCCTGTGGGATCGATGAAGAGGGCGTAGACTTCGCCTCCATCTGGATTGACCGGCTGCACAATCTCGCCGCCTGCCGCGATGATAGCTGCGATCGTTGTCGCAGCGTCTGCGACCATGATATAGACCTGCACGCCTGGGGCAGTCGTTGAGAGGCGTCCAAGAACCCAGGAGCCGCTGACCTCAGCGGTCGAGTCGTCGAACGCGGTCGAGCCATCGTCACGCTGCCTGATGCGCCAACCAAAGACCCGCTGGTAGAACTGTGCTGAGGTCGCAATATCAGTGGTGGGGATTTCCAGGTAACAAATCTTGCCCGTTCGATACCTGGGAGACGCTGCTGGATTGGTCATCGCGCTTCTCCTCGCCTCTCTCCGCTCGTCCGTTCTGCTGCTTTGGAGGATGACGGAACTATCCGAAATCCTCCTCTGAGCATAGACCATTCGTTCTAATGGAAACAAGGAACAGGCTCGATCAACTGCGTCCCCTGCCAACGGCGTCGGAGCGATTTCAGCTGACGCTGGCCTTGTCCGGGCGTGGCGCCGCGTCGCTCACCGGGGTCGGGGTCGCCGCAGCCTGCCGCCCTGGCTCCTCGCGGAAGCTCTTTGAGAGCGGCACATCCTTCAGGAAGAACGCTGCGACCAGAACGAGCAGACTAATCACCAGCGCCGCAGTGAAGCCATGCTGGATGCCCACTGCCAGCGAATGTCTGAGCGCATCGAAGACCTGCTGGAGCAACTCCGCCGTCTGGGCCTGCGCCTGCTGCGTGATGGCGGCCACTGCCGCATCATGGCCGGGGCCACTCGGCGGAATCTTCCCCGTCGCCTCGGCCTGCGCGACGGCGGCGCGCCCGGCAAAGCCCTTGGCGGTCGCGACCAGGGTATCGCGGTAGGTCGGATTCACCAGCACCTGTGGATTGGTCGCCGCCGCGATGCCGGCGTGGGTGAGCCGTTGCGCGCCCGCTGGCAGCCGCCCGGCGATGTCGCTGGTGATGGAGTTGTTGACGACGGTGCCAATAATCGCTACGCCCAGGGTGTTGCCCGCCTGTTGCATATAGCGGGTCGCCGCCGTGCCGACACCCATGCGCGTGCGCGGGATCGCATTCTGCACGGCAAGCGTGAGAATGGCGAAGAAGAGGCCAAGCCCCACACCGGCCACGATCATGAAGCCGCTCGCCTGGAGGATCTGCGTCGTCTCGCCCATGCGCGAGAACAGGAACGAGCCAATGCAGATCAGCACGGCGCCGCTGATGGCGATCCACTGGTAGCGGCCTGTCTTTGCGACGAGCAGGCCGCCCGCCATCGAGCCGATGACCAGGCTCACCGTCATCGGGGTGATGACCGCGCCAGAGTTCGTCGCCGACTCACCCAGCACACCCTGCAAGAAGAGTGGCAGGTAGTAGACCAGCGCCAGCAAGACAGCGCCCGTCAGCAGCGAGAGCAGCGCCGCCGAGGCGAAGACCTGATTCTTGAACAGGTCGAGCGGCAAGACTGGCTCCGCCGCCACACGCTCCACCAGCAGGAAGGCGCCGAAGAGCACAGCCGTCCCGACCAGCGCCCCGATCACCTGCCACGAGTTCCAGGGGTAGGTCTGGCCGCCCCAGGTCAGCCCCAGCAGCAGCAGGATGGTGGCCGCCGAGGCCAGCGCCGCGCCGAGGAAGTCGATGCGGCGGATAGCTGGCCAGCCGCGCAGGCGCGAGGTGCGCGCGGAGAGGTTGGTTGGCATGTAGATAATCAGCGCGACCAGCGCAATGATGCCAATCGGCAGGTTGACGTAGAAGACCCAGCGCCAGCGCGAGACATCGGTGATGAAGTTTCCGACGAGCGGGCCGTGGTCGGTCAGCCAGCCGCCAAGCGTCGGGCCGAAGACGCTGGAGAGACCGTAGACGGCGCCAAAGATGCCTTGCCAGCGCGCGCGCTCCGCCGGGGGAAAGATATCGCCGACCACGGTGAAGACCAGCGAGATGCCCACCCCGGCGCCCAGCCCCTGCAACGCGCGAAAGGCGATCAATTGCTCGATGGTCTGGGCCGCGCCACAGAGCGCCGAGCCAATCAGAAAGATGGTGACGCCAGCGAGGAAGAATCCCTTGCGCCCAAACTGGTCGGAGAGCTTGCCAACGATGGGAATGACCGTGGTAGAGGCGAGCAGATAGGCCGTCGCCACCCAGGTGTAGAGGCTAAAGCCGTTGAGTTCACCAATGATCTTGGGCAGCGCCGTGCCAACAACGGTCTGGTCGAGCGCTTCGAGCAGCAGCGTCAGCATCAGCGCCACGAGCACTGCCACCAGCGCTGTCCCGCGCAAGGTGCGCTGCTGCCCACCCTGCGCATTCCAGTCTTGCGCCGCTTGTGGCGTCGCGGTCGATCCGCTCATATTTCGCTCTCCCCCCTCGTCGTGTGTGTCGTGTGTGTCGCGTTCATTGCGGAATTCTCGGTGTGTGTCGCTGCGGCGGTCAAGAAAGCGCCGGGCAGCGACTCGGATTGTATGTCAGCTTGTTCGGCCTCGTCCACCGTGCGGGCGCGCCACTGCATGACGCCATTCAGTTCCAGCCGCCACTGCGCGAGCGTGTGTTCACACGCATAGAGGATGGCGGCGTTTTGAGCCGGTGGCCCTGGATGATACTGATGGAGGTGCTGGCGCAGGTCGTCAATCTCGGCGGAGATGTGAAAGATGTGCGTCTGGCAGTAGGTGATGTAGTGGTCGAGCAGGTAGAGGCGCTCAGACAGGCCGAGCAGGTAGAGGCACGGAACCTTGTACCAGAAGATGCGCTGATACTCACCGGGATTTGATGTGGTGTCCATCATCAGCGCATGCCAGCGGAGCAATCCCGCCTCAGTAATCGTGTACGCGCGCAGCCGCCGCGCGTTGGGCTGCGACTGCTCGGCGCTCGCCGAGGCGACGATCAGCCCGTCCGCTTCCAGCTTGGCCAGCAGCGGATAGAGCCGCCCATTGCTCAGCCGCGCGTAGGGGCCAATCATGTCGTTGATGATCTTGGCGATGAGGTAGCCATGCAGCGGCCAACGCGCCAGGAATGAGAGCACGATCAACTCATACATGTGGCCCCGCCTTTGCCCATGTCCATCACTGTGACCGTTTATCCAGACAGGTCACTGTGACATAGTAGCAACGCAAAACGGGCTTCGTCAAGGGAGGATGACGCTGAGGCGCGCAGGCGTCAAGACGCCCATCGTCGCGGCTCGCACGAGCTCGTTACAAGCCTCCGGCTAGCCGTGGGGTACTTGACTGGGGGCATGTCCGTGCTCGTGTAGCCAGCGTATCAGCGACCGCACGCTAGCTGTCGCCAGTGCGATGCTACTGTCCGCCGCTCCGTAGTAGATGGCAAGCGTATCGCCGTCGTCGCCGATGGTATGCCCGCATGGGAAGACGACGTTATTGACGTCGCCTGTTCGTTCATAGTCCGCCTCAGGCGCGAAGACCCACTCATCACCGCGTAACAGGCAGCGCTCAGGCTGATGCAAATCGAAGAGCGCAAGACCCAGCCGATAGAGCGCGCCGGATACGGTCGGGCGCACCCCATGATACATCATCAGCCAGCCCTCTGGCGTCTCAATCAGGGGGCCAGATAGGCCGATTTTATTGGCATCCCACCACGCGCCCTGCCGCGCCTCAAGCATCAAATGATGATGGCCCCAGTACTCCAGGTCAGGCGAGTAGGATATCCAGATGTGGGCGCCGCTGGGTCCGATTGGGCGGTGGATGAGCGCCCAGCGATCGCTGATGCGATGCGGTAGGAGCGCAGCATCTTTATCCTCAGGCGGCATAATCGCGCCCAGTCGCTCGAAGTCGACAAAGTCTTTCGTTCGGGCCAATGAGACGCCAGGTCCATACCGCGAATAGGCGGTATAGGCGAGATAGTACGCCTGGTGTTCAGGCACATAGGTGATGCGCGGATCCTCGATCCCTGAGACTTCTTCAGGATACTGGACGGGGTCAGGGAGAAGGGTCGGCTCTGGATCGATCTGCCAATTGTCAACGCCATTACGCGAGCGCGCCGCGCACAGGTGCGAGTGTCCACGGCGGTCTTCGACACGACAGAGTAGCAGTGTCGTGCCATCGGCGAGGCGCGCGACGCCAGGGTTGAACACGGTGTTGATTGGATATGGCCAATCGGATCGTTTCAGGATGGGATTGCTGGGATGTCGGTGAAACAGGACCTCATGCAAGGCGTCCGCGTGTGTGTCCGCGTGTGTCATCAATGCTCCTCGCCAATGGCGCCATTGTATAGCCACCAACTATTCTGCGCTGAAGAGCGGGTGGCACGTTGAAACGACAACGAATGTGTTCCATTCATCGGTGCTGCGTCTGTGTATTGCTCAGTCTGAATGGGCGTCTGCTTTCCGCATTTTCCATGTCGTCACATGCGGCCCAAGCCAGCTTCTGCGACTGTTTGACACTGGATTCACCGAGACATATGACCATCGCTCCTGCATGAGATCGCGCACAACCTCATCCATGCGAGCCAGCGACCCTTGACCGTGCAGACAGTAGGCGGGCAGCCTCGTCTCCAGCCGCGTTTGCAAGCGCTTCGACCTCGGCCAGTTGCAACTCCAGTGAGGCAAGCAGAAATGCGAGGGTTGATTCGGCGCCCTGATTCTGATTTACCCAATCGGGCTGGAGACCGTCGCAACATGCGCCCGTCTGCGCATCGTACAGCGGGAGGTGGAGATCGTTGTCGCCGAGAAACCAGCCGAACACACGCTCAGCCTGCCGACGCCACTGCGCATCACCGGTAACACGGGACGCATCCAGATAGGCGGCGATAGTCGCGTAGGCCTCGACGGGCTGCTGATCGAAGCGTGCTCGCGCCTCACCCTTGCGCCAGAAGCCGCGGCAGCCAATGGGGACAAACTGCCCATGCTCGCCTGACTGCACGCCCGCTAGCCAGGTCAGCGCGGTGAGCGCCGCCTCGACATATCCTGCCTGGCGCATGCTGTGGCCAGAGAGCAGCAGCGCGCGCGGCAGGGTGGCGTTATCATAGGCCAGGCCTTCCTCGAACCAGGGCCAGTCCTCCGTACTCGATGCCTCGTACAGGCGCATGAGTCGGCTAGCAAGTTCATCACGCACTTGCTGGACACCGCGATCCGCAGCGAAACGTTTGAGATACTCGTCAATGCCCAGGAGCGTAAATGCCCAGGAGCGCGGAGCTGTGAAGTTCAGCGCAGCGGGAAGCGCCTTGACGAACAGCGCGTTGGCGAGGCTGCTCCAACTCTGATTAGGCGAGCGTCCAACCAGAGCGCCGAGCGACCAGAGCGCGCGACCATGGCTGTCCTCAGAGCCGTAGTCTTCCAGCCACTGTCCATCATATGCCAACATATTGCGAAAACGCCCAGCCTCGTCGTTGAATGCGTAGGCGATAAACGCGAGATAGCGTGTGGCCAGGTCTCCCACTAATTCCGACTCCGTGACGCCAAGTTGATCGAGGAAGACCGCCGCTATCAGGCCACGCGCATTGTCGTCCAGCGAATACCCTTCACGGTAGTTGGGGACCGAGAAGGTAGCGTGTTGAACCAGGCCAACGCCATCGGTCATCCGACGCAGGTGGTCGAGACGGATCGGCGGCAGTTCAGCGGTGTGGAGCGCCCAGGCAGGGGTATGTGAGGACTGCGGCAGGAGCAAGTGTTCGTCGAGAATCTGAACGAAGAGCTGCTGATAGTGCTCCGCGACACGTGGCCAGGTCATCGTGCGGCCGAGCGTGTAGGCGCGCTTGCGCATGGCATGGCGAGCAGCCTCGTTGTCGAGCGATCCGATAACCCGCTGGGCAATCGCAGCGGAATCGCGGAATGGCACAAGCATTCCCCGCTCCTCGCCCAGTAATTCTGTGGCATGCACATACGGAGTCGAGATGACGGCCTTTCCCGCTCCGACCGTATACGCGAGTGTACCGGAGACAATTTGATCGGGATTGAGATAGGGCGTGATGTAAATATCCGCTGCTCCAATCCATTCGACTAACTCCGCCAACGGGACGAACTGATTGTAGAAGACAACATTCCGTTCGACCTTCAACTCGCGTGCAAGTCGCTGGAGCTCCAGGCGATAGGCTTCACCGTGTGTGCGCCGGACATGCGGATGCGTTGCTCCGAGCACGATATAAACGACATTGGGATGGCGCTCCAGAATGGCTGGCATTGCCGCGATGGCGTACTCGATGCCTTTGTTGGGTGAGAGCAGGCCGAACGAGAGGATGACGACTTTGCCTTCGGCGTCGATCTGGTCTTTAAAGAAGTTCGGATCAACGAAGGGAACATCGGGGATCCCGTGGGGAATGTAGGCGACCTTCTCAGGCGGCGCCAGATAGAGGTCATGCAAGATGTCACGGGCATGGTGGCTCATGACTACCAGATGGTCAGACAGTTGAACAATCTCATCCATCACCCGACGTTGCATTGCGTCCGGCTCGCGGAGGACCGTATGGAGCACGGTCACGATTGGCGCATGCGTCTCACGCAGGAGTTCAAGCACGTGGCTACCTGACGGACCACCGAAAATGCCGTACTCGTGCTGGAGGATGACCAGGTCTACGCCATTGGTATTCAGGAAATCGGCAGCCTGGCGATACGAGTCGATATCCTGTTCTGCGATCTCGAACCGCACACGATCCGGGTACGCATAATTTTCGTCGCCATCGTTGACGGCTATTGCAAAGATGTTGGTATCAGGAAGTTGGTTGGCCAGCGCTTCGCAAACATCAGCGGTAAAGGTGGCGATACCACAGCGCCGCGGGAGATGGGTGCCGATGACCGCGATCTGGCGCAGTGAGGTGGTCAGTGTATGATCCATAGGTTTCCTACCTTTTCTTGTCCACGACGACTACCGCAGGCGCCCGACGATGAATCGGAGGCTGCGCAACACGCTGTGCTAAGAAGCGCGTGTGGCATACGTGGAGAAAAGCGACGCCGTTTGGGCATCCTGCTCGGTTTGACTTCAGGCGCCTCGCTGCCCGTAGATGAGGGTCGTATCCTTGCCCATTCCCGGCAGCGTCGCGAGGAAACACAGGATCATGAGGCATAACCAACGTGGTCAGCCGGTAGGGGCGGTCTTAGGAACCGTCCGGGACAAGGTCTGCCTGGTTTGTGACGTTCGCCATCACTGAGATTTCCTCGGCAGACGACATAACGCACAGTTCATTCATTACTCGCCTGACCCGCTTCTTGTCTCCCGTCAGTCGCGAAGGCTGGTCTTGGAGGCTGCGGCCTTGCGCATGCGTCAAAAGCCCAGTCGGCGCGCCTGAGACACCACGCACTCCTTATCGTGAACGCTACCGTAGCCGAATGTCCCGCCGCGCTTGAGCGAGCAGTGCGGACACGACTCGACCATGGTGGCTGTGTCGCGACACATGCGCGCCTCGGCCATGCGTAGCACAATCGGGCGCATCGCCGCATTCTCGGCCTCCAGGCGCTGCACGAGCAGGCGTAACGCTTCGTTGGTCAGCGCTTCTTCGGGTGAACTGGTCACACGTTGCGCTATGATAGGCTCCAACTTGCTCATCCTCTCTTTTGTCCTTCACGATCTTCCGCTCACCGCCCGCGCGGGTCAGACTCAACCGCTGACGCTTGCGGAAGCTCCCATTCCAGCGCACAGTCGAACTGCTACATAGCGCTCTCTCGCGTATAGCTGAGTCTCGTGTCACGTGGTGGCGACATGCAGGTGTTCGCGGAGCGCCAGAGAACCTCGCCGCTGTCCCAGGAAGTAGGAAGAGCGCTGTGTTAGCCGTGCCAGTCCTGGCGTCTGTGTGGGGCTACCTATCACTCCAGCGAGGCGATGGCGCTCGCTCAGGCGAGCTTAGCCTCATCGCGTGTAGGTGTCAGGTGTGATGGGTATCTGACGTTAAAGATGGGGGATTATCCAGGAGACATCTCAAGGAAGCTGCAAATAGTTGTAGCATGGAGAGTATAGCACATTGCGGGCGCGAACCCGCAGACGCATGCGCGCCACCAGGGACACGGGAGCGCACAGCGCTGACCGCAGCGAGCCAACGTTTGCGGCAGGAGACCAGGGTCCAACCGGCCCATCTGTTCTTGTTCCGCGCTGTTCCTCGCAAGGAATGGACGCCCGACCAGGGCTTGACGTGCCAAACAAGAAGGAAGCGAACCCATGCGCGCTCGCGCTCGGCCCTGAAAGGCCGGAGCACGCGGACGTGGGCATGGATGCCCCATCGCTGCGTGCGCGGCGACCGTTCAGGGCCGAGCGCCTGCGTTGGGCGACTGCCGCTTGGCAAGCTCAGGCCGGACGCAGTTGCGCGTTCAGGAAGGCGAGGGTTCGCTCCCACGCCAGGGCGGCGGCTGCGGCATTGTAGGCGTCCGGGCGATTGGCCTCGAAGAACCAGTGTGTGGTCCCTGGATACGTATAGAAGGTAGCCTGCCTCCCCGCCGCCTGGAGCGTCTGCTGCATCTCCGCGACCGACTCCGCCGGCTCGTAGGGGTCATCCTCGGCGAAGTGGCAGAGGTAGGCGGCCTGTGCGCGGCGAAAATCTGGTTCGGTGTAGGTGGCGTAAAAGGTCACGACTGCGGCGACCTCCTCGGCCAGATTGACAGACATGTCGAGCGCGTAGGCGCCGCCCAGCGAGAAGCCGACGAAGGCGAGCTTGCCGCGACTGCCCGCCGCGCTGGTCGCCGCGTGTTGGCGCAGGAACTGCGCCGCCCCCGCGAGGTCGTCGCGACACTGCTCGGTCTGCTGATCGAGCGCTGCGCTCAGCGCTTTCGCCTCCTCGACCTTCGCGGTCGTCTTGCCACGATAGAGATCTGGGGCCAGCGCCACGAATCCCGCCTCCGCCAGCCGGTCGCAGACCTGCCGAAACGGCTCGGTCAGCCCCCACCACGCATGCAGCACGATGACGCCGGGCGCCGCTGCGGCGACGGCGGCGTCTGCTGGCGTCGCGAGATAGCCTGGCGCAGTTGATCCACCTGCGTCGAAGTCGATCATACGTCCAGTCATTGTCTTCTCCAGTCACCTTTAGTGGCAGTCGCTCAGGCCACGCGCCTGTCAACGGCGCCTGCCCGTTCAATCTTCTCAGTCTCAAAGGCAAAAGCGGAAAAAACGGCTCGCATATGACCGGCCACAAGTGGAGGCGCCGAATACGCCGCCAGCCGCGCCGCCGCTTATGGCACGCGCGGCATGTTCAGCGGACGATGTGCGTTGAACTGATCTACGATGGTAGTGTGCAGCCACTCATAGATGTCTGGCTGTGCCAGCGCGGCTTCGGGGAGCAGCGCGAGCAGCTGCGCGAGCGCGGCGTAGGCTTGCGTGAAGCGCCGCGCGACATCTGTGTGGGCAAACATCCCAAAGCGCGCGATGGCCAGCGCCTCGAAGGCCGCCGCATCGTATCGCTGGATTGCGCCGCCTCGGAGCAACACCGGCACGACGCCCAGCGTCTCCTCGCCCCACGCTGTCGCGGACGCCAGCAGATCGCGCACACGACCAGCGCCCTGCGCCGCTAGATAGGCGGACATCTCGTCGGCGCTGAGATCAGCCAGCGCCAGCGGATAGGCCTGCCAGCCGTCGGCCAGCGCTCGCAACAACGTTCGCACATCCAGGCGGACGCTTGCCATGCTCTCTACCATAGCGATAGTCTCCTCTGCCTTCCCCCGCGTCTACAGTCCTCGCAGCGACCTCAACCTGGCTGACTTCAATGGTCCACAAGCCATGCTGCGCTACGCTCATGCTTGACGCGCACTGTCTTACCGCATATACTGCGGTTACTGGTAATACAATAGCGCGCAATATCTTACCTGTCAAGATTGGAATACAGGTAATTTTTTGGCGAGAGGAGGGCGGAGAGATGACGGGGGCGCGGAGAGAACAGCGCGACAAACCGCCGACGGACGCCGTGGACGAGCTAGCCGCGCTGGAACTGGTCGGCGGGCGTGTCTGCCTGGATTTCATCAACACCGTTGACCCACGAGTCGGCGCGCTTCAGCATGAGTATCTTGCGAGCTACGCGGACCTCGTGCGTTGGAGCGGGCACGCACAACTGCTGGCGGAGGATCAGATGGCCGCGCTCCTGCGCGCTGCGGCCCGGCATCCACGCGCCGCGCAGGCGCGTTTCGAGCGAGCGATCGCGCAGCGGGAGACGCTCTACCGGATATTCTCCGCCGTCGCCGCCCAGCAGGCGCCCGCCGCCGCAGACCTCGCGGCGATGCAGGGCGCCTACGTCGAGCTGCTGGCGCAGACACGCCTCGTCGCGGCGAGTGAGAGCTATCTCTGGCAGTGGCCTGTGGAGGTGGGCGCGGATGCGCTCGATCAGGCGCTGTGGGCCGTGCTACAGTCCGCTGTGGCCCTGTTGACGGCGCCCGAGTTGCGGCGGGTGAGAGCCTGCCCTGGCCTCGGCGATTGCGGCTGGCTCTTCCTGGACACCAGCAAGAGTGGTCGCCGCCGCTGGTGCAGCATGGAGGGCTGCGGCAGTCGCGCCAAGATGCGCCGCTATTATGCCCGCGCACGCGCCAACGCTGACGCTGACGCGCAGTGATACGGCTCGCTGTCGTAGCGCTGGGCCTCACCGTCAGCCCCACTCGCTGTGGGAGATGAGCTGGCGGTGAGGTCGGCTTGCGCCACGCCCGCGCTGTTAGCGCGCCTTGGTGCTCGCCACGACCACACGCACGGCGACCTCGACCACGCTCGGCCCCGCCGCGCTGCCACGAATCAGCCCCACGCGCACACGCGAGCCATCGGGCAGGCGCTCCAGCAGGCGGCGCATATCGTCCACCGAGCCGACGGGTTTATCTTCGATCTTGAAGATCACGTCGCCGGGATGGATGCCTGCCTGCGCCGCTGGGCCGCCTGCCGCCACATGCATCACCTCGACCGCTGTGGGCGTCTCGATATGCAGGGCATGCCGCGCCGACTGGGTGAGCATCCCCGCCTGCCCGGCGATGCCGATGATGGGGCGGCGCACCTCGCCGTCGCGCATCAGCCGCGAAGCCACCCAGTTGACCGTGTTGATGGGGATGGCGAATGAGAGTCCCTGTGTCTGCTGCAAGATTGCTACATTGATGCCGATGACCTCGCCGAGCGAGTTGACCAGCGGGCCGCCCGAATTGCCCGGATTCACCGCCGCGTCGGTCTGCACGATGTCTTCGATCAGCCGCCCACCGTAGCCTGGCAGGGTGCGATGCAGCGCGCTGACGATGCCCGCCGTCACGGTGCTTTGCAGGCCCGCCGGGCTACCAATCGCCACGACGAGCTGGCCCACATGCAGATGATCTGAATCACCCAGCTTTGCCACCGGCAGACGTTGACCGTCTGGCGGGGTGACGCGGACCACTGCGACATCCGTTTCAGGATCATTCCCCACGACCTGCGCGGGGATGTCGCGGCCATCGGCCAGAGTCACCTGAATGCGTAGCGCGCCATCAACCACATGGCTATTCGTGAGAATGTAGCCATCGGGCGCGAAGATGACGCCCGATCCGGCGCCCTCGACGACGCGCGAGGTGACGCCAAAGGAGCCATTCTGCGGCGCCGATTTCGCCACGCCCACCTGCACGACCGCTGGCCCGACGTGCTCCACCACACTCACAATCGAGCGTGAGTAAGCGTCGAGCGCCGCCAGTTCATCCGTTGCGATGGGCGTTGAGCGATCCCTCTTCGTATTGCCAAACCATGACATTGTTTCAGTACCTTCCCACTTCGCCAGAGCCTCGCCAGAGCCTCGCCAGAGAAGCCTGTGCCACTGAGTCTCAGGCGCCTATCGCGCTCGATGCGGAACCCGCAAGCGCATCCGCAACTGCCAACCGCGCGCCACCGTATGACATAGAATATGGCCAGACGCCCGGACGCCAGCGCCGCGAGCGGCGGCTATCGCATGAGCAGGCGCGCCGCGCGTCTCCTCATTTCACTTCTATGATGATGTACGCGCACGCACGCTGCAAGGTTGAAGTGGCGCGCTGGGCGCCAGACGGGCGTTGGCCCAGAGAGGAGGAACGTCATGCAGCGGCGATTTGGCCAAGCGCGCTCCTTTATCTGGCTCTCCATCGCCGCCGCGCTGATAACGATGGCGCTGAAATTTCTCGCCTATCGGTTCACTGGCTCCGTGGGCCTGCTCTCTGACGCCGTGGAATCGGTGGTCAACCTCGTCGCTGCGCTGGTGGCGCTCTGGGCGCTGTGGCTGGCGAGCCGCCCTGCCGATAATGAGCATACCTTTGGCCACTCCAAGGCTGAGTATTTCTCCAGCGGAGTCGAGGGCGCGCTGATTCTGGTGGCCGCCGCCAGCATCGCCTACGCCGCGTGGCCGCGCCTCTTCCATCCGCAGCCGCTCGAACGGATCGGCCTCGGCCTGGGCATCTCGGTTGTCGCCGCAGCCATCAATGGCGCCGTCGCCTATGTCCTCTGGCAGGGCGGCAAGCGCTACCGCTCGGTGACGCTCAACGCCGACGCCCGCCACCTGCTCACGGATGTCTGGACAACAGTTGGCGTGGTCGTGGCCGTGGCGCTGGTCGGCATCACCGGCTGGCTGATCCTCGATCCGCTGATAGCGCTGGCCGTCGCGCTCAACGTCCTGTGGACCGGATTGCGCCTCATCCGCGAGAGTGGCTATGGCCTGCTCGACACCGCGCTGCCGCAGCCCGACCAGGACACCATCGCCCGTGTGCTCGCGCCCTATCGCGAGCAGGGCATCGACTTCCACGCGCTACGCACGCGCAGCTCTGGCGCGCGCCGCTTCGTCTCGCTGCATGTGCTCGTCCCCGGCTCATGGACGGTGCAGCAGGGGCATGACCTCTGCGAAGCCATCGAGATGGCGCTGCATCATGCGCTGGCGGAAACCACCGTCTTCACCCACCTGGAGCCACGCGAAGACCCCGTCGCCTGGGCCGACCAGGGCCTCGACCGCCAGCTCGAAGACAGCGGCGCGTAGGCGCTCGACGCGCGTTGACCATCGCAGGTCCGATGGCGCCTCACCATCAGGCGAGATGACGACTTACCTCATACTCCCACCCCTGGGAGAGTATCCGCGTGGCGCGCCGAGCGTACACTCTGCGCATGATGGCGTATGGGGGCTGGGGGCAGGCTGGCGCCGCCGCTCAACCTCGGCGCGCGCGCGTGTGTCTGGTCAAATGCCATCTGCAAGCCATGGCGGCCTCTACCGCATGGCTGCGTAGTCTACGCGATGACCAGAGCGACCGATCCGGCCAGACCAGGAGTCAGATCATGAGCCAAACGATGAATGAAGGAACTTCAAACCCTACCAGTGTCAACTCGTCGGCCCCACTCTCGGACGCCGCCGCTCAGGTGGACCGGCGACCTCCATCGCCAGCGCCACAGCCAGCGCAGTCTCAGCGCCCGCCGATGACCACTCCGCAGCGGTCGGGCGGCGGCGGCAACCTGATCCAGACACATCCTGTGTGGACGGCGCTCATCGCGCTGGTCGTCATCGCGGTGGCCGTCGGTGTGGGGTTTGCCGCAGGGCATGGGACGACGAACACCGCCGATGTCCAGCAGAGCACGATCAACACCATCAGCGTGACTGATCCATCGGTCGTACAGATACAGGGACGCGCCCCCGGTGGCAGAGGGGGTGTGGGATCGGGCGAGATTCTCACGTCGAGCGGCTATATCGTGACGAATAGCCATGTGGTGCATGGCCTCACGACGCTCACCGTGCTGCTCTCGACAGGCCAGACGGTCTCTGCGCAGCTCATAGGGGATGTGCCTTCACAGGACCTCGCCGTCATCAAGATCTCCGCGAGCAACCTACGACCCATCCCTGTCGGCGATTCCAGCCAGGTGCAGGTGGGCCAGTTTGATATCGCCATGGGCAGCCCGCTGGGGCTGGAGCAATCCGCAACCTCAGGCATCGTCAGCGCGCTCAATCGCGAGGCCCAGGAGGTCGTGGATGGCCAAACATTCACGCTGTCGGGGATGATTCAGACGAGCGCGCCAATCAATCCGGGCAACAGTGGTGGCGCGCTGGTCAACCTGCAAGGCGAGCTCATCGGCATCCCGACGCTGGCCGCCGTGGATCCCTCGACGCGGGTCGCGGCGAATGGTATTGGCTACGCGATCAGTTCGAACCAGATGGAAAAAGTCGTCGCGCAGTTCATCCCTGCTGGAAGTTGATCTAACCGCACGCGCCGCCGACCATCAGTTGGCCCGGCGGCGCGCGGCGCTACGGCTGCTGGCGGGTTCCACCGCCAGCCCACTCATGCGGTGGCGCTCGCGAGTGGCAGGCTAAACCAGAAGGTAGCGCCGTGGCCAACTGCGCTCGTGACGCCGACCTTGCCACCGTGCGCTTCGATGATTGCCCGACTGATGTAGAGGCCCAGCCCCAGCCCAGAATTCGAGTTCCTCTGCGTCGTGTCGTCGAGTTGCTCGAAGCGCGACCAGATGCGCTGCTGCTTCTCCGGGGCTATGCCCGCTCCCTCATCATGGACAGAGACCCGCGCCTGCATGTGGCTCACCTGGAGCGCCACCACGACGCGGCTATCTTCTGGCGAGTATTTGAGCGCGTTCGCCAGATAGTTCATCACCACCTGCCCAACACGCATCGAGTCGGCGATCGCTTGCACAACGCGTGTGGGCGCCACCGTACAGCGGATCACGCGCTTCGGCGCCACCAGGCGTTGCTCGTACACGGCTGTGCGAACGATTTCGGCGAGGTTCGTGGTCTCGGTCCGAAGGTCCAGCTTGTCGGTCTGGATGCGCGTTACGTCCAGTAGCCGGTCGACGTACAGCTCTAATCGATGCGTACTGCGCTCGGCGAGCGCAAGGTTCTTATGCACATTCTTGATGCCGTCGGTCAGTCGCAGATTCTCCGTCTTCGCCATGGCAGCGACACTGCCCAGTCGCTTGATCGCGAGCTGAAGACTGCCCTTGCTGCTAGCGATTGGCGTCTTGAGTTCATGTGCGGCGTCGCCCAGCAACTCTGTCAGGCGCTGGCCGAAGTCCTGCGGCTCGTGCTCGCTGCGCCCGCGGGCGGTGATGTCGCGCATGACGACGACACCGCCCGTGACGGCGCCTGCTTCATCAATGGTGGGCGCGCCAGTGAAACTCACCTGAATATCGCTACCGTCCAGTGTACGAATGGTGGCCTCCACGGCCTGCCGGTCGGTGAGCGTCTCGCCGCGCAGGATACGCGCCGCTGGCGATTGCGCCTCTTCGATGGGGCGCCCGTGCGCGTCACGCAGCGCGAGCGCCCGCCTCCGCTCAGCCAGCGTCGTGGTAAGCCTGTTCGCGCCTGCATCGTAGCCCAGCAGGGCGCCATCGGCAGCGTTCGTCTGGAGGATGCGCCCATCGTGGTCGAAGGCGATCACGCTCTCTGGCAGCGCCGTGAACAGCGCGTCGAATTGCCCCGACCGCTGTGAGCTTGCTCGTGTGGGCGCCGTCTGCTCTGGCTGTTCTGGCGTGGGAGCGCGGCGTGGTCCTGCGCGCTGCTGCTCGACAGCGCGCCCCAGCGGGGCGCCGAGTGCGGCGACGACGCTCAGGAGATCGGGGTCAGGTGAACCGCGCGGCTCGCCGAAGCACTCGATAACGCCGAGAAGATCATGTGATCCCCGCACAGGGAAGGCATAGGAACTTGGCGTGTCGCTGGTCGAGGCGGCGTGAGGCGCGTATCTGACACCTGCTGTGGCGACGGTGGGTTGGGCGGAAGCAGCCTGCGCATGACGTTTGCCGAGCGGCGCGACTGCGCGCGCTGAGGGGAGCGTGTACGCGCGCCTGTCGAACGGCTGGAAGATGACCTCGCTCCAGCCGATGATGTCGCGCAACGCCGCACACACCTGAGCCAGCGTCTCCTCGACGCCAGCTCCTTTGGCGAGGAGACGGTTCACGGTGTCTTCGAGGTTGCGGCGCTGCTCGGCGCTCGTGCGCGTCTTGCGCGGCGCCAGACCTGCCGATGCCGCAGTCTTCTGTGCAGGGGACAAGGCGCGGCCAGACGCGCGCGGTGGATCGACGAGGAGTTGGCCAACCCTCGCGGAGACCCCCGCCTGTGGCAGGTTTCGCAATGTCGTGCGCTCGCGCTTATCACTCATCCTATTTCTCCCTCGCGCACCGTCGCTCTGGCCGATGCTCGCCGTGCGGCGTCACAGCGCAGCAATCAGACGCCCTCCTGCTCATACCACACACACACACATCCACAGAGCGCGTGCTGGGCGCCGGGCGCCGCTTCGCCCGCTAGGGGCGATAGCGCTGATTTGGGCACATGGCCGCAAAGCGCCGCGCACAGCCGAGATACTGCTGTTCATCTCCCTGAATCATTAGCTTGTGCATTGCGATCACATCTGCGCTGGGCAGGGATTCAACCGACTGTACGCACAACTCAAGCACAGCGACTCCATGCTCGTACATCCGCACTAACCCCACCTGCGCAGGGATGCGATAGATGCGCTGCGTATTCGTAGGACTTCTCACATCGACATAGCCACGATTCGTCAGTTGCCGGTATTCGCGCTCGTCCAGCACGTCGCGCAACAACGCCTCCGCGCAATCAGCCGGAGTCACGCGGAGGCTCATCCCTACCTCCTGCTGCGACCAGGCAGGTACCCATGCGAGAACCAGACCGCCCGCTGCCAAAAACAACAGCACGGCGCCTGCCAATAGCAGCAGTAATGCTGTCTCTTGCGCGCCCACAATCTGACCTCCTGGCAATCGGGAGACGAGTACAATCTGCGCAGCCGTCCCCCCGTGCGCGCCGCGATCACGGCTGATGAATGGGCGCTTGCCGTTGTGTCCGAACAAAGTGTACCAAGCCAACACCCCGCCAGTCGCCACTCTCAGGGTGGGTTTAGCAGATTAGTCCCAGGCTCAACCGCAAGGGTATAGCTGGACTAACCGAAGGGCGAGCATGGCCTGTGAGATCGAGCCATGCTCGCCTCTGCAACCTTATGGCCTTCGCCAACCGTCGGGATACTGCGGAGGCTCTGGCGGCTCGCCGCGCGGGGTGGCGCGCACCCGGTGATGGCGGCGCAGGCGGCTCTTGCGGTGGGTACGGCTGATACCCGGGTTCCTCGCCGCCGCGGTATGGGTTGGGCGGCGCAGTTGCGCCAGGGTAGGGGTTGGGCGGCGAGGTCGGGCCAGGCGGATACTGGCCGGGCGGATACTGGCCGGGATAGCCGCGCTGTGGGTCCACCATTTCAGGCGGGGCGCCTGGCGGTTGCTGCGCGCCAGTGTAGGGCGCAGGAGGCGGGTACGGCGTGGCATACGGGTTCGGCGGACCCTGCGCGCCGCCTGGCCCGCCCGCCGCTGCGGCGTTCTGCGTCGTGCCGCGTCGCGCTACCAGCCAGACGATGATCCCAATCAGCGCAATGCAGAGCAGCAGCACGAGAATGCCGAGGGCGATAAAACTTCCGGTCAGGGTGCTGGCGCCTGCGGTCGGCGTTGCGGTTGGCTCAGGGCGTGGTGTCGCGGTGGGTTGGGGCGTCGCGGTTGCTCGCGCCGTGGCAGTGGGTTGAGGCGTGGTGGTCGCGTGCGGCGTCGCGGTGGGTTGGGGTGTCAACGTGGCCGGCGGCGTCGCCGTGTCTGCGGCCACCGCCTGGCCCGCCGTGGATGCCACATCGGCGAGCCGCGTGCCTGCGGACCTGACGACCGTTGCAGACGGATGCGCGGTGGCGCTAGCGCAGGCCCCAAGCAGGCAGGTTGCGGCTGCCAGAGCGATCAGAGAGGCGCGCGCACGCCAGCGCCATGCCGCGTGTGAGCCTTGAGACGAAGGATCGCTGGAATGCTGGATGTCATGTACCGGCGTCTTTCTGTGCGACCGGGTGAACATAGGTCATGCTCCTTCCTGGCCCGGAGCCATCGCCCGCATGTGTCTGGCAGTGGCGTCCTCGTACCGCTGATGGAGAATCTCCTGCGGCGCGCTGTCATGCGGGGCTTCAGTTCGCCTCTGGTGTGGGTTGAGCTTGCGCCTGCGGCTGCTGCGCGTCCTCGGCTGCCAGCAGCCGCATGATCTCGTCGGCTGGGCGATTGCGGCGGAGCAGCTCCGCCATGATCCGCATGGGGCGGTTCACGTGGGTGAAGAACGCTTTGTAGCCGGCGCACAGGTAATTCAGCCCTGGCTCGCCATCTGGTGTTTCGATAAAGCGGTTCTTGGGGCACTCGCCATGGCAGGCGAAGCGCACCTCACACTCGCGACAATAGCGCGGCAATGTGTCGCGCTTGGCCATGCCAAACTGGCGCTGCCTGGGCGAGGCGACCAGATCGATCATCCGATCCTGCTGGATATTGCCGAGCAGATACCCCGGTTCCACGAAGTGGTCGCAGGAATAGAGATCGCCGTTGTGCTCCAGCGCCAGCGCGCCACCACACGTCTCGGAAAAGATGCACAGCGCGGGTGGCGCTCCTACCCAGGAGGCCAGCGCCGCATCAAACATCTGCACAAAGACGGCGCCGACATCGCGCCGTACCCATTCGTCGAAGATAGCGATCAGAAAGCGTCCCCACTGGTCAGCCGTGACCGAGCGCTCGGTGACTGTGGAGCCTTCCTGCGAGCCGGTGTGGCCGTCGGAATTGATCCGCTCGACAATCGGGATGAGTTGGATGAAGTCCGCGCCCACCTCGTCCCGCAGGAAGTGATAGACCTCGAGTGGGTGATCGGCGTTGGCGGCGTTCACAGTCGTCAGGATGTTGAAATCCACCTGACTCTGCCGCAGCAGCCGCGCGGCGCGCAAGACCTTCTCAGAGGTCGGATGCCCGCCTTTATCCTTGCGATAGGCGTCGTGCATGGGCGGTGGGCCATCCAGGCTCAGCCCGATCAGAAAGTTGTGCTCGCGGAAGAAGTCGCACCACTCCTCAGTCAGCAGAACGCCATTCGTCTGCATCGTGTTCTGAATGGTGGTTCCGGGCTGCTGATAGGTCTTTTCGAGCGCGACAGCGCGCCGGTAGAAATCCAGTCCCATCAGCGTAGGCTCGCCGCCTTGCCAGGCGACGGTGACCTCGGGCGCGCGGTGTGAGGCGATCAACTGGCGAATGTACGTCTCCAGCAGTTCGTCCGACATGCGGAAGTGGCTGCCCGGATAGAGCGACTCTTTTGAGAGGAAGAAGCAATACTGGCAGTCGAGGTTGCAGATCGCGCCAGTCGGTTTGGCCAGCACATGATAGGCGGGCGGGGCGTGTTGTGGCCACGGCGCTGCCGTCTGCGGAGTCGTGGTGGCGGCGGCGGGTGTGGTCGGCGTGACCGGTGTCAGCGGTATGATAGGTCGCCCCTTGTTGTTCTGCATCCCGCCTGTGCCCTCCGCCTGACGCCTCCCGAAACCGCGCCGCCATCCCTGAAGTTGTAGAAGCCTGGCCAGCGCGTGGCTCACCGCGTGGCGCACATCATGGTAGCGTCGCATTCTAGTGTAGGACGCGATGGCTCGCTGCGCCCCGCACACCCGGACGGTTTCACAGGTTGGGTTAGCCGTGTCGCTGGGCGAGCGCAGACCTCACCCCAGGGCGAGCGACCGGGCGGCGAGTACTCGCCGCCTGGCGACGGACAAGCGCGGGATGGCCAGACCACCCCGCGCTCAGTCCCTCCAATTGCCGCAGCCTAAGATGGGCTTGCGTTCGTCTCGCCTGGCGCCGAGGTCTCCGGGGGAGGCGTTGTCGCGCTCGCGGTGGATGTGGGCGCCGCGCTCGCTGGGGTGGATGTGGGAGTCGTCGAACTCGTCGCGGTTGTCGCGGTTGTCGCGCTCGTCGCGCTCGTCGCGGTCGCGCCACTTGTGGCGCCCTGCGCCTGGTTCTCCACTTCGAGCTGCGCGGCGATGTCCGCTTGCAGCGCCTCGGTGACGACGTCGGCCCCGTACTCGCGAAGCTCCTGCTCCACCTGAAGCACCCAGACGTGCTCGATCACCGCGATTAGCGCGGAGGTATTGGGTTTGAGTCCCTCGGCGACCTGCCTGAGCCGCTCATCAGGGAAGCCAGAATCGCGCAACTTCGCCGCTAGCCCGCCGACCGCCGCTCCCGCAGCCGCGCTGAACAGGATCGATGGTGGGAAGATCAAGCCGACCACGCCGCCGATGACGCCACCGACCACAGCGCCCTTGCCGCCACTCATGTCGGCGGTCTCTTTGATGTGAATCTTGCCATCATCGTCCTTGCGCAGCACGGCTGCGTTCTGGATGGCGATATACCCTTCTTTCTTGACCTCTTTCAGCGACTTGAGCGCCTTCTCGGCGCCATCCTCGTCGTTGAATGCGGCCACCACGACTTCCACAGGGACATCACTTGTGTTGCCCATGAGATCACTCTCCTGCGATCCTATCGCACGACTCCTCGGCGCAGTTCCCCGCGCCGAATGTTGACCTGAGCCGCCCGGCGCGAGCCGCCGACGACTATCGACTATCAACTACCGACTACGCTGCCACCAGCGCCCCGGCCCGCTTGATGGCGAAGGCTTTCATGATGTCGCTGAAACCGTGGAGCAGCGCCCAGATGCCAGCGAAGATGAGGAGCGTATAGGCTTTGGTGGCGGCGAATTGACCGCTGGCCCAGAACCCCAACGCGATCATGATGACGCCGGAGATCAGCCCCAGCCACCACAGGCGATTCGTCCCCACGGTAGCGAACGCCTCGATCATCCAGAATATCCCCACCAGCGCAAATAGCGCGCCGAGGATGTCAGACACCACGAGGAAGGTCTGCACAGGATTGATCAGGGCGTAGATGCCTCCACCCACGAACAGCACCCCGAACACCGCCCAGAGCCATCGCCAGCCGCTAGAGACGTAGGCCACGACAAATTCCTGTATCCCCGCAGCCAGGAACATGATGCCGACGATGATCCCCACGAGCGTGATGGAACTCTGCCTGAATTGCAGGATGACCAGCGCGGCGATGATCCAGAGAATGCCAGTGACCAGCCAGGCCCACCACCATTTGGTCATCTCCAGCGCCGCCTCACGCGCCTCAGCATTGGTCACTGGCGCGGAAGCCTCCATCGAATTTTCCATTGCTCTCCTCTTTTCCTTCCGATGTCAGCGGCGACCAGAGGCGACGCCGTAGCGACATGCGGTATCAGCAGCATATACCGATAGCTCCGCGCTGGCCCTATCCTCTGGGTGGGAGCGGAGGGTGAGTTCTACTCCTCGCCCTGCGGAGGCGCCGCGCCTCTCCCGCTGAGTGGGTGGTCGTTCGCCAGCCGGGGCCGAAGACAGGCGCCTGGCAAAGCTTGGGATTGGCGCAGCAAGGGCGCATCGCCAGGCGTTACGGCCTGGGCGATAGCGGCACGCCGCCGTCGAGTGATCGCTCGCTGACCGCCTCATCCACCGGGCTGCTCGGCCGCGCAGGCTCGACGATGATCGCCAGCTCTGTGATCCTGCGCAGGACGAAATTCTCGCGCATGAGCGCGATTGGCTCGAAGATCAGCGCCTCCAACGGGTCCCAGAGACTCACCCAGGCGAACAATGAGATGGTCGCGGCGATGACAGCCTTGAGCGCCTGAGGCGTGTCGGCGAAGACAGCGATGAACAGCAGATACGCAATCGCAATGATCACCGCGACGACGACCAACAGGAGACCCAGCCCGACCGAGCTGCGGAAACGAATCAGACGGATCTCCAGGCGATTGTCCGCGATCTTTGCCCGGCAGTAGCGATGCGTAGCCTCCACCAGTCGCGGCTCAAACCCCGGCGTGATCTCATCAGGCGGAATCCGCACACGCAAATGAATGCGCTTCCAGTCGCGCTTGTGCGCCTGCAATTGGCGCACGATGTATGCCATCCCCGACATTCCCAGTATCTCGAGTTCATTCGTCGAAAACGGGTTGACCGTGGGGGCGTTGAACAGTTGATCTGGTGTTTTGACGGCGATCACGAGGTCCTCAGGCGTTTCTGGGGTCATCGCAGCGCTCCCCGCGCGCGCAGTTCGCTGAGTCCCACGCGCCCCGCGCCGTGATCGAGCTGGTAGTCCAGGTTCATCGCCGCGTTGATCAGCGCCAGGTGGGTAAACGCCTGTGGAAAGTTGCCCTGCTGGCCACCCGTGAGGCCAATCTGCTCAGAGAACAGCCCCAGGTGGTTGGCATAGGTGGCCATCTTCCCGAAGGTGAAGCGCGCATCTTCGAGCCGACCAGAGCGGGCTAGCGCGTCCACATACCAGTAGGTGGCAATCGAGAAGGTTCCCTCCTGGCCGCGTAATCCATCGGGCGAGGCGCTTGGGTTATAGCGGTAGACCAGGCTGTCTGACACCAGCTCCTTGTCCATCGCGCGCAGCGTCGAGAGCCAGAGCGGGTCTTGCGGCGAGATGAAGCCCACCAGCGGCATCAGCAGCAGTGACGCATCCAGCACATCGGTGTTGTAGTGCTGGACGAAGGCGCCGCGTTTGGCATTCCAGCCTTTCTCCATGATCTGCGCGTAGATGGCGTCGCGTGTCGCCGTGAGGCGTGGCAGGTCTGCGGGCAGGCCGTGGTTGGTGGCGATACGGATCGCCCGATCCATCGCTACCCACGACATCAGCCGCCCATAGGTGAAGGGCTGCTGGCCGCCGCGTGTCTCCCAGATGCCCTGCTCTGGCTCGTCCCAATGCTCGCAGAGCCAGTCGAGTGTCTCACGCAGATGTACCCAGCCGGGGTGTCCCACGCGGATGCCCTGCGTGTCGGCCAGGTACAGGCTATCCATCAATTCGCCGTAAATATCGAGCTGCAACTGGTCTGCGGCGCCATTCCCGATCCGTACTGGCCGTGAGTTCAGGTAGCCTTCGAGGTGGTCGAGACTCTCCTCGCGCAGGTCTGACGAGCCGTCTACGCGATACATGAGCTTCAGCGGTGGCCTGGCGCCATGCGCATCCGCATGCTCGCTGACGCGAGCATTGACCCACTGCAAAAAGGCGACCGCTTCATCCGTATACCCCAGCCCCAGCAGCGCGTAGATCGAGAACGAGGCATCGCGGATCCAGGTATAGCGGTAGTCCCAGTTGCGCTCGCCGCCGATCTGCTCGGGCAGCCCGGTCGTCACGGCGGCCACCAGGGCGCCGGAGGGCGCGTAGGTCATCATCTTCAGTGTCATCGCCGACCGGCTGACCATCTCGCGCCAGCGCCCCTGGTAGGTCGAGCGCTGAAGCCAGGCGCGCCAGAATTGCCCCGTCTGCGTCAGCATGTCGATGAGTTCACCCGCAGTGATCGCTCCGGGCGGATTCTCTGCCGCCGACTCCAGCACAACGCCCCCGACCTGGCCGGCGTGCAGCGTGAAGGTGGCGCGGACGTCTGTGTCACTGCGCGTGAGGCTGATGGCTTCGGCAGTTGGTGAAGCGACCGCATGCAGGGTCAGCGTGAGGTCTGCGGTGTGGAAGACCGCGCCATGTGGGGCCAGCGTCAGCTCGTGCGGCTGACGCCCATAGTCGAAGCGCGGCGCGCACTCCAGCGCGAACCGCATCTGGCCGCGCACCACACGCACCACGCGCACGAGCAGGTGACGCGCGGTGGCCTGTTCGGGCCGATCAATCGGCATGAAGTCGACGACCTCGCCGACGCCATCGGTGGACATGAAGCGTGTGATGAGGATCGCCGAATCCGGGAAGTACAACTGTTTCGTCACATACTCGGTTCCGTCTGGGGCGATGCGGAAATAGCCGCCGCGCTTGCGGTCGAGCAGCGCCGCAAAGACACTGGGTGAGTCGAAGCGCGGGCAGCAATAGAAGTCAACCGTCCCATCCGTGGTCACGAGCGCAGCGGTCTGCAGGTCGCCGATCAGGCCGTGGTCGGCGATGGGTGTAAAGCGGTCCATTGAATGCAACCTCCACAGGGGCGCCAGCACTGCTGGCGGCGTTCATTCGCCAACCACCCGCGCGGGGGCGACTCGTCACCCGCATGGGCGCTCTGGAGAGAACAAGCGCCGCCTTGCGGTCTCGCGGGGCGAGCGCGCGAACGGCGCTCGTTCCCGCTGCGGCAAGTGTAGTGTCCAGGCGCCTGCCTTGTCGCTGGCAGGTGGGGCGGCTGTGAGGGATAGTCTTTACTTCACGCCTGGGGTGAGGAGAATCCTCACCAGTGGGTGAGCGCTTGCATCTCCGCGAGCGAGCGGCCCGACGACCATGCGACTGGCTTCCACCCAGGATGGACGCTACGACGAGGCGACGGTTTCGAGCGCCTGCGGTCGGGGATGCAGCGATGCGGGCGAGGGACGCCCATGCGCGACGACGAACGAGAGCGCGCCCATGGCAAGCGCTACGACGGCGCTCGCCGCGAAGATTGCAGGCAATGTCACGCCGACGCCCCTCAGCGGGCCAACGCCAAAGGCCGCGATGCCATAGCCTAGCTGGTAGGCGGCGATGACTCCGCCAGCCACAGCGCCCGACATGGACGTCAGTTTCTCCTGCCCAAAGCTGATGGTCAATGGGAGCAATGCTGAGCAGCCGAGTCCTGCCAGGGCAAACGCCAGCACACTGAGCGCAGGCGCGCCCGCTGGAAGAACCGCGATCACCACGAACGCCGCCGCGAGCACAAACGGCAGGAGATGGTAGGCCAGCCTGCTGGGAAACCATTGCTGGATGGCAGAGAACAGCACTCGCCCGGCGGTGACGACGGCCCAGAATGCGCTGAGCGCCAGCGATGCGAGCGCTGCCGAGAGGCCGAGGTTCGTGGTGAGGTCGATCTGCGACCAGTTGCCGTTCATCGTCTCGCAGAACCCATAGAGCAGGGCGAAACCTGCGAACACCCAGAACTGGGCGGGGATACTGGACGTTCTCGCTGTCCGCGTGGCCGCCCCGCGAGCCTGCGCCTGCTCGCCCGCCCGCAATGGCAGGCGCAGGCTCACCACAAGCAAGATCAGGAGCAGGCCCGCCACGAGCAGCGGCAGAGCCACCCAGATTCCGAGGCCGACGAAGATCGCGACGAACCCCGGAGCCAGGACGGCGCCAAGTCCGAGCAGCGCGTTGAGTGTCAGGACAGAGCGGTCGACCGCCGCTGGATGAAATGCCGCAGTGAAGGTGTTCAGCGACGGTACCGTCAGCCCAAACCCCACGCCAAGGCATGCCGTCGCCACCAGCAGCAGGGGGAAGGCCAACGACTGGTTGGTCATGACCAATCGGCTCACGATCAGCAACGCCATGGACGTCAGGTTTGCCCCCAATCCCACCACGTAGACCCTTTTGGCGCCGAAGCGGCGGGTCAGGCTGGCCTCCAGCAGCGAGGCGATGATAGCCATGATGGCCTGGGGGACAAACATCGCCCCATATTGGGCGTTGGACAAGCCGTAGGAGTCGGGGGCGGTGAAGATGGCGCTGGCGGCAGGAAAAGTGACCAGCGCGATGCCCTGGGTCAGGCCCGCCGCATCAATAGCAAGGTTCTCAGCGCGTGAGGCCATGGCATCCACTCCTTGTCTCTCTGCCGTCCAGATCCTCAACGTCCCAGCCCGCAGCGGCGGGCTTCGCGTCGGTCCGCAGGCCGACCTTAGGCGCGGCTTTCAGCCGCCAGCTCGGCGATAATTCACGAACCCTGGCTGTCCACGGTCGCGCCTTCCACATGCGGTGACGCGCGCCCCGTTCAGCTTGCTCACGCATTCCCTCGTCACCGCAAGCCAGCGGCCCCTGCGGGAGCGGTCGCGCATGCTTCCAGAGTATTCCAGAGCGCAAGTGGGCAAGTGGGCAAGTGTGGTTGCCTCTGCAAGCAGATGAGGACATCCGTTCCATAAAGCAGTACTAACGGTATGAAATCTTACCTAATGTCTGGCTGATACCGTATCGAATGAAGAAGAGTATTGCGCATCATGCGCGGAGCGCGTGTCAGTTTTGCGAGTCACTCTCTGTCTTCTAGCGGCTATAGCGTCGCAGACTCTGCCTTTAGATAGCTCGGCTGAGCAGCGGGAAGGGAAGGAATGGATGCACTACCAGGTGGTGGCCAGGTCCTCAATAGCATCTATCGCATCCGAGAAGTGGGAGTATTACCCCTACTGGTCGCCTGTACGCGAGAAGTCTGCGGCTGAGCGATTGGCCAGCTACGCGGCGCAAAGCGGATACGAAGCGGCCATTCTCCACAGTGTAACCGCTGAAATGCTCATGAATATCGCGCGCGCTGTCGTCGAGCGGCAAGACGTGCGCTTGCTGCCATCCCTCCGCTACCTGCCAGGCGCGCGGATGGCGACCGCTACAGGTCGCAGCGAGTATGGCGTGGAGACAGAGTTCTCGCTATCCGATGGGCTGGACCCCTATCTCGAGGGGCCGGATAAATCTGAGCTGGACTCGCGTCGTCTGAGCCTGGAGCTGGGGCAGGGCGGCGATGTCATCGCTCGACTCGGGGTGGCGCTCACAGGGCATCACACTGCCGTGTCGTATGGATCTGCTCCGGAGCTGGCTCAGTCTGCGCCGGCGACTGATGCAAGGGGAGATTGGCGGCCCGACGGACGGCGACGAAGCGCTGGCCAGCTAGCGGCCTGCGCACGCCCACAGCCTGAGCGCCAGCGCGATGAAGAGCGCAGCCCCGGCGATTGCGCTGATCGCAAGCAGCCACTGGGCGGCCAGCGCATCAATGCCGAGCCGTATCACGATGAACGCCTCGACCAGCGCAGGCACGGCGGCATTCAAGAGCAGCAGCCCCGCGCCGCGTGTCTGGCGCAGCGCGACAAGACCCGCCATGCCTGCCATGCCCACGATGCCATCAACGCCGCCAATCGTGGCCGCGCGCAGCGCGATCTGGAGCATCAGGTTCGCGGCGTTGATGCCAGGATGCCCAAACACGATCAACCCAATGGCGATGCCAGCCAATCCCTGTATCTGCGTCAGCTTCCCTTCGGCGTGCGAGCGTGAGGTGAAGCTCGCGCCGACGACCAGCAGACTTCCTTCCGCCAGCGCATAGGCGCCGAAGAGCAGCGCCAGCCGCGCGAGCGAGAGATGCGGCCAGCTTGCGATGAGGAGCAGCGCCAGGGCGCCCGCCGCCACTCCTCGGGCGGGCGCCAGCCACCTGCTGCGATGGTACGCTACGGCAAGCATCCTATGCCTCCGCGTCTGGCGCCTGGTCGGCGGCTTCCGGCGCTATCCTGTTAACACGAGGTAGATGGCCAGCGCGATTGCCGCGAGCACCAGCAGCAGACTCAGGGTTATCTCCAGGGCAGGGGACCAGTGGTAGGTTTGGCGCTCAATATCACGTCCCGCGCGCAGGTAGTCCACAGCGGCGAGCAAGACGAGCAGGCCGCCAATGGCGACCAGTGCGACGCCGAATGCCGTGGAGAACCCCTGGGTGATGTGGTGCGCCGGGAGCAGATGCAGCTCGCGCAGCACCAGACCGAACCGCGCCACCACAAACCCCAGCGCCATGACTGCAATGCCGGTGCGCGCCCACGCGAGCATCGTGCGCTTATTGGACAGATGGTCACGGATGAGATCGTTGGAAGGTATATCATCGGTGGGCATGTCACCCGTGGCCTTCTCACCCACCATCGTTCTCCCCCATCATGATCGCGCATGATCCGGCTTCGGGCAGCGAAGGCGCCGGGACGCGCGCACGACCACTCACCACCCGCCAGCCCACTATGATTCGGCGCGTCGGCGCCCTTGCAAATCGCTCCAGAGATCGGCGAAATTGACGTTGCCTGCGGCAATGCTGCTCACCGCAGTACCAACGATCCAGCCAAGCAGGCCAACACCGGCGGTGACCAGCGCGGCGCCGAACCCTAGCCACATCCAGACGATACCGAGCGCCAGGCCCACCACGAGACCGCGCGCTTGAGCTGACACCATGGTATTGTGTCCTTCCGTACAAGTCGGCCATCTGCGGCGGCGGCGTCTGCCGCTGCCCGACGACTACGCGCTACGCGACACGCGGCCGCGGCGCTTCTTTGACCAGCGGAGCCGTCTGGGCGGTCACACGCACCTCGGCGACTGGCAGCCCGAGTTGCGTCTGTACGGATTCCTGGACGCGCTCCTGGACACGCTGCCCTACGGCTGGCGCGTCGGCGTCCCAGGTCAGCGAGGCGCGCATCGCGATATGGAGTCCGTCGGCGCCGTCCTTCACCTCAGGCTCCGCATGCGCCACCCCGGGCGTCGCTTCCGCCACGTGCTGGGCGAGATCGCGCACCATCGAGCGCCCCAGCGTCACCTGACCCAGGGAATCCTGCCGCACCACGTACTGCTTCGCCTCGCGTCGTCGGAACAATCGCCCCAGCGGCAGCAGCTCCAGGATGAACAGCACGAGGCCGACAATCGCCAGGAAGAGCGCGATGAACGCCGCCGTATTGACGGTCGCTCCCCGGAGCAAGGCGACCGCCCGCCACGCTGTGTAGAGCGCGAGGAGGCTCCTCAGATAGACGTTACTGGGCGTCACCAGCCCCGTGAGCAGCAGAAACACGATGGCGCCGAATGCGAAGAGCACGAAGCTCAGCACGAGCATGACGATGCGATTGAAGATATTCATAGCGCCCTCCGCCCTCCAGCGTTATGCCGACAATCACAGGCAGCGCCTGGCCACTCCACATCACGCATCCTTCGCGTGATTCCGCGTGTCATCGCAGGTCATCTATGAACACGTCAACCCCTGCGAGAACAAGCGGCTCGATATGCCGCAAGGCAGCGTAGACTGCGGCGCGAATCTGGTCGGCTCTCTCTGCTAACGGGGGACTACGCCCCTCCGATTCTGGCCAGATCGGCGCCATGGCGCGCTGAGCGTCGCGCTGAACGTCGCTGAGAATCACGTGCGCCTCGAGCGTCACCGTGTGCGGTGTGGGGCGCCTGATGGCGACGCCAGTCACGCGCTCGCCTGGCGTCGCTCCATACGTCGCCACCAGCGCGACCCGTCCCGCGCTCAGGTCCACCACCCCCGGCGCCGCACGGACAGCCTGAGCGGTGGCAGTCGCAAGCGCGATGTCACTCAGGCGCTGCGGCGGGTTCGTCCGCTGCGCGGGAACATCAGGCGGAGGCGTTGGCTGCCCGCTGGTGGGCTTCAACATACGCTTCCCCGTTCCACACTCAGATGCGCTACCAGCTCCAGTTCGCTCGGTGGCGTCGGCAGCGCGGCGATGCTACGACGCATGCTGGCTGGAGCGGGCGGCCACGCGCTCGCAGTGGCTGGCCCGCTTCGCCCAACCGCGCACGCAGGCGCGCCTACTGCACGCGCGCCACCTCAGCCTCCTCGTCGGAGAAGTAGAGGTCTGCGGCGTTGATGTTGACCTCCTTGACGACGAGGCCAGTCATCCCCCGTACGCGCTCCATGATATTCTGGCGCACCGCATCGGCGACCTGCGGGATGCTCACGCCATACTCGACGGTCATATTCAAGTCCACGGCGGCCTCGCGCTGCCCGACCTCGACGTTGACGCCAGTGGTGCGCTGATCGCTCCGGGTGAGGCGCCCGGCAAGGCCAGCAAAGGTGGCGCCAGCGCCTAGCGGGACGAGATCATGCACGCCATCGATCTCACGCGCAGCCGCTGCGGCAATTTTCGCGACGACACTATCGGAGATGACGGTCTTTCCCTGCCCCGAATCCAGTTGGATGGCGTCGCCCATCTGTGTCGGGGTCATTTGCATTTGCGTGTCGCTGGCGGCAGACGCGCGAGAAGTCGTCGAGGATGATGTGCTCTGTCGGTTGGCTGCCGACTCCGTGTGTGTGTCGCTCATTCGTGTCTCCTTCAACCATGTGGAACGCGCCAGATGACAGGTGAGATACGCGCGCATACGCCCCCACCCACGCTCTCCAGGGGGCGCGCTGTGGCGCGAAGCCATTCGCGGGCTACAGGCATCGTCACCGTACTACTGTAGGCGACAGCCAAAGTCGCTACCCCGCGCGAAAGGAGCGTTTAGAGGGCTAGTTCAGCGCCCGTCCATGCGGCGACTGAAACCTAACCGCAGGTTCAGTGCGATGTGTCGGCTCCTGGCTCCGCGCGCTCGCTCGCATACCCACCCAACTGAGCCGCCGCTCGGGCGGACTTCAGCTCGTCAATGCGAGCCAGGATCTGGGTTCTGGCATCCCCGGTCGCCGTCGCTGCGGCCAGCTCCAGCCGCCTGATCTCGGCGTCGGCGACATCGAGTTGCGCCTCCAGACCCACATGCAACATGTCATAGGCGGCATCCCCTTTCACCCGCAATTCCTCGATCTGCGCCGCGATCTGTCTGGCATAGGCGTCTGGGCTGACGGCGTCCACCTCGGCTTCCAGGCGCTTCAATTCGACCTGGAGCGCGGCGATTTCCGCAGACAGGTTCGTGTACAGCATCCGGGACTCGGTATCTACCTTGGCTCTCAGGTCGTTAATCTGCGCCGCGATTCGGGTGATGTCCGCATGCCACCGCGTTCGCAGTTGTTCTTCATGAGTACTCATAGACTTGCCCCTAGCTAGCAGGCGGATCCGTTGCTGGCGACTGGATCGCCTCAGGTAGCGAGCGTTCGTGGTGGGTAGCCGTTCCGCGTGTGGGGGATGCGTCCTGAGCGCTGCGTTGACACCTGCGCTGCGTCAGCGCGTCCATGCGGCGCGCGCCAGCGGATACTATCAGGCCCACACGTGATCCCAATACGCTGGATGTACGATTCCTGAGTTCGTCCTGAACTCGCCAAAGGAACATTCCGTGTGAGTGTACCCGACAGCGGCGAGGTAAACCACTGGCGGAGGCGCGTTTTCACGGATAGTATTGTCTTCACCCACAAGGGTATCGCTGACCTCGCCATAAGGTGAGGCGCGTACAGCGTCAGATGCGAACACCCCAGGCAGGCCAGATTTCAAGCGCGGCTGGCGGAGAGTGGCAGCGTGAACCAGAAGGTCGAGCCTTTGCCCACAGAACTTTTGACACCTATCAGCCCGTGATGTTGCTCGATAATCATGCGGCAGACGTATAGCCCCAGGCCAAGACCCTCTTCTGAACCGGCCTGGCGCTCCACATTGGGTGACTGGTAGTAGCAGTCCCAGATAGCTTTCTTGTCGGCGGCGGTCAACCCTGCGCCCCAGTCACGAATGGAGACCCGCGCCGCGCCGTGGCTCAGTTGCACACGCACGTCTACCGGTTGCTCTCTGGGCGAATATTTGCAGGCGTTCGTGAGATAGTTCGTCACGACCTGCCTGATGCGCTCAGCGTCCGCCAGCGCGATAGCGCGCTGCTTCGCGGGGAGCAGCAGCCGCACCTGCCGCGTCGGATTCATCTGCCGCTGCTCCTCCACGACCGCGCTGACGATACCGATCAGATCGCACGGTTGTGGACGTACCAGCAGCTTGCCCGTCTGGGCGCGTGAGACTTGCAAGAGGTCATCGAGCAGATGGCTCACGCGCTTGGCAGCCTGGTCTATCTTGTCCATAAACATCTGCGCCGTCTGAATCGCCTGTGCGGGCGCCGCCTCATGCGCGCCACCCGATAGGCCACTGTTCAGGGCGCGTTTTCCTGCAAACAGATACTGATTGATGATGGCGAGGGGGGTTCTGAACTCATGGCCCGCCATGGCCGTGAAGCGCTTCATCTGCTGGGTCGCCTCGCGCGAGGCGAACTCGCCCGCGTGCGCCGCTTCGCGCTCGCTCACCAGGCGTTCACGCTCGATGACCACCGACGCCAGTTGGGCGACGGCGCCCGCCAGCGCGCGTTCGTCCAGCGTGAACTGGCGCGCCTGCTCGCCGTAGTCCAGCCCAAGCAATCCGATCAGATGCGAGCTGATGCGCAGCGGGGCGAACAACACCCGGTGAACCGCTGGCTCTGGCCGACCGTGCGACCGTGTGATGGCGACCTCATGCGGGACCACCTCGCCCTCACGCAGCCGCTCGATGAGCGCATCAGGGATGTAGTCATGCAGGCCGAAGCCTTCCGTATGCCGATCACCGCAGGGCGCTTCATCCTCTGGCGAGCCGACGCGCACGATTGGGGTGATGCGCTCCATCGCCTGGTCAAATGCCATGAAGTTGACACGCCGACAGCCCAGCAGACTGCGCGTCAGCTCCGCCAGGCGGTTGATGACCAGATTCGCCGTCGTGGTCGCGCCAGCGGCTCGCCCCGGATCGACGAGCGCCTCGGCCATGCCCAGCAGCGATTGGAGCGCCTCTTTCGTGCGATGTTCCAGCTTGCGCCGTTCGGTGACATCGCGCACGACCAGTACGCCGCCAATCACACGCCCAGCTTTGTCGCGGATGGGCGCCCCGCTCTCGCTGAGTTCGAGCTCACGGCCATCCATCGTCCGCGCTTTGAGTTCTACTGCCTCGCTTCCACGCAGGTCCTCGCCGCGCAGCACCCGATACGCTGGCCATTGCTTGCGTGGGAGCGGGCGTCCGCGTTCGTCACGCAGCTTCAACCACTGGCCTCGCTCATGCAGCGTGCGTGGGGGCATGGCCCCGGCGGTATCGAACCCGAACATGGCGCGGTCGGCGGCGTTGTCGCGCAGAATGCGCCCGCTTGCCTCGAAGACCACAACCGCGTCGGCCATCGCGCCGAAAGCGCCTTCGAGCTGGCTTGCCTGCTCGGCTACCTGCCGTTCGAGCTGTCGCCGCTTGGTAACATCACGATAGACAGCCACCGCTCCGACGATGCCGCCATCGGTGGTGCGCACCGGCGCTCCAGTGACGTTCGCCTCGACGATGCGGCCATCCAGCGCATGCAGCGTGAGGTCCTGCGCTGTGGGGCCTTGCAACACCTCACCCCGCAGAATGCGCATGGTGGGCATGCGTTCTGGCGGCACAGGCTGGGCCAGAGCATCTCGCACATCCACGAGCGCGCTGCGAAGATGTGACGGTATCTCGGTGGCGTCTGCGCGCATGTCCAAGCCCAATAACTGGCGGAACGCCTGGTTGGTCTGGACTCTGCCCCCGCGCTGATCTGTGACGAACACGCCATCGGTCATCGTCGCAAACGTCGCCGCCAATACGCTGGCGCGCGCCTCCGCCTCCGCATAGCCAGCCCGCGCCAACTCATACAACTGGCCGTGGTCAATCGCCAGCGCGATGCGATCACCGATCAGTTGCAGCAGCCGGACAACCGGCCCGGTGAATTGACGCGCCGCCGCCGCGCCTATCAGCAGCACACCGATGCGCCGCCCCTCGATCAGCAGGGGAACGCCGGCTACCGAGCGCAGTTGCTCGCGCAATACAGGGCTGAGTACTTCCACTGTGGCGAGGTCATCCACAATCAGTGACTGGCGGGTGGCGGCGATGCGCCCGGCGATGCCTCGCCCCAGAGGTATTGGCGTATGCAGGTCTCCAAGCGCGCCGTAGCCGGTGTGGACGGCCAATGCCTGCCCATCCTCGGTCATCAGCAAGATGGCCGCGCTCTCGACCGCCAGGACCGCGCCAATGCGGTTGAGCAACGCGGGGACGAGGTCAGACAGCGTGAGATGGCTGAGCGCGATATCCGTCACCTCATGGAGCAGCAAGAGGTAGTAGGGCGTGATTTCCGTCTCGACGCTCGTCGTGTCGATCTCATTTCGCTCGGTTTCGTCGTGAGCGGCCTGTTCACGCGCCAGTGACTCTGCGAGCCGCTCCCGCAACTCGTTGCGCGCTCTACTATCGTTCAGATAGGCGATGACGCCGCCAGGGACAGGGAACAGGCGCGCCTCAAACCACAATCCCAGCGGTGGGTAAAAGACCTCAGCCATGGTGGATGCGCCCTCGGCCAGGGCACGCTCAAGCTCGCGATAGAATGGCGTGGCCAGCGCTTCGGGAAACACGTCCCGCACATCGCACCCCACGAGTTCCTCGCGTCGCTTGCCGAGCATCTGCTCAACCCTGGCGTTGACGTAGGTCAGCGCATAGTGCTTATCGATGTCAATGAAGCCATCGGCGCTATGTTCCAGCACCGAACTCTTGTGCTCCCCTGGCGCGGCGCGCTCGTCGAGCAGGGGCATTTCTTCCAGCGCGCGGCGCTCGCTGATGTCGGTCGCGGCGCTCACCCATTCGCGCACACTGCCATCGGGGCTGCGGGTGGGCGCCACCCGGACGGCAAAGGAGCAGTAGACGCCATCGTCGCGGCGTGCGCGAAATCCCACGGTGAATGGCTGCTGGGCCGCCACCGCCGCGCGCCAGAACTGCTCAGCGCGCTGGCGGTCGTCTGGGTGCAGGGCGTCGAGCCAGCCCCAGCCACGCGCCTGCTCAGCGGTCTGCCCCGTGAATGCGCGCCATGACGGCGCATCCGCGACTGATCCATCGCGCTGCAAGATCGCCACCATCTGCCCGGTCGCCTGTGCGAGCGCGGCGAAGCGATCCACACTCACCGTCCGCTTGCGATTCGCGCGGCGAAGGCTGGCGGGCGCTGGTTGCGCTGGGCGATCTCCAGCATCCGTGGCGCTCGCCGGTTGCGTCGTCTGTGCGCTCCCGTAGGTTGATGCCATGGCGCGTCTCCTCGCAAGGGTGTTGAGAGTCGTTGGCCTCGTCTGGGAAAAGCGTGGCTCGCTGGCAGATGTTGTGACTGCGCGCACGGAGCACGACGACGCTGTGTGACGTGGCGCTGGCCGCTCGCGGCGAGGGTCGTCCCCGCTCTGCCTCGCGTTGCCCGCGCGACGCCGTCATGAGCGGCGCGCAGGCTCACATGACGGCGCAATCTGGGCGCCTGATTTATACCTGCGTCTCACCCTGAGGTGGGGACGAGGTGATGGTTGAGGGCGAGGACAACCGTCTCAGTGCGGCTGGAGGTCCCCAGCTTGGACCGGATGCTGCGCGTATGGAACTTGACGGTCGCCGGAGTGATCACCAGCCGTTCGGCGATTTGCTGATTGGAGAGTCCCTCGGCGAGCAGCGCCAACACCCCGCGCTCGCGCTCAGTCAGATCGTGCCCGATGGCTGGTGGCCGCCGCACAACTGTGTGCACCAGCGCCAGCGCCGCCTCCGGCGCCAGGATCGGCATATTGCGATGCGCCAGGCGGATCGCTTTCGCCAGATCTTCAATCGCCACGTCTTTCAACAGATAGCCAATCGCTCCCGCTTGCAACGCCTCTTCCACCAGATTGCCATCTTTGAAGCTCGTGAACGCGATGGCGTGAACCTCAGGAAACGAAGCGTCGAGCGCGCGAATCGCCTCTACCCCACCCATGCCGGGCATTGAGAGGTCCATCAGCACGACATGCGGTAATTCCTCAGCCTCAGCGCAGTAGCGCAGGGCCTCCTCGCCAGTGCTTGTCTGAGCGACCACGACCAGGTCGGCGAAGCTGAACAGGCAGAAGGCGATGCCGTTGCGCACAACGGGCTGATCCTCTACGATCAATACGCGCGTCGGGTCGAGCGTTGGAAGCGCATTGGTTGGTTGAATAGACGGGCTGGGCGCCAACGGAGAATGCGACGAGTGTTCGTACACAGCAGGCCCTCCTTACAGATAAGGGCTGGAAAGCCCCCGTCATTTACGCGGGGGATGCATCCTCCGCGCCTGGTGGTCATCATTGTTGTGCGCTACGCTTGCTTCATCGGCGGTCGAGTTATGGGACGCTCCTCAGGCGTCCCGCTGCTATGAGGGTGTTGAGGCTGGGCAAGTCCGTCGCGTAGAGCAGTTCCCGAGAGCGCCAGCGCCCATCATGCGACGCCCCAGGCGACCGATCCCCAACCCTCTGGTCATCGATGGCGCCACGCTGGAACGCCGCGTCCTGATCTTGACACGCATCACAACTACATAGCACAATCGTTGTACAGGGCTTGATCGTCAGGCGCCGCCCAGGTTCGGCGCCAGCGCATGTGCGAAAACCGTAGGGCCGGACAACACTGTCCGAGGGAGCTACCCTGTAGGCGCCTTCCCCATATGGGCTAGCCCATAGTGTAGCCAGTCACCTCATCTTACGGCAATGGTCAATAGGATGTATTTTGTCATTTCGATGCGCTCACCGTCTCTCCTGGCCAGCGGTAGCGCAGTAGCTACCGCTTGGGATAGCGACAGAAGGCGTGGCTCTGGAGCGCGCGAATGTGTGCGCATAGCCGGACTGTGTCGCGGCTAAAGCGCAACCGTAGTGACGTAGTGTGATGTGGTGGAGGCCTCGGCCTGGCTGAAACTGGGCGTGTCTGCACAGCCCAGGCGCTGGCCCATGATGCGCGGTCGGACCCGCAGCGCTTTGGCGCGGCTTGCCCAACTCTGGCATGGCGAATGCTGGCGCGGCGGGTTGGGCATGATGGACATTGCCGCATGCCGGGCTTGGTCGCTGGGCGTGAACACGACGCAACGCACATGGCGCCACCCGCCAACCCGATGCGGTTTCACATCGTGTGGCGCCGTGTCTGAGCACGGCAAGGCGTCACAACAAGCGTGGATATATGACAAAGAAGACTCCGACTATCCGAGCAGGCTCGCGCATGCTGGAGCTTTCTTCCGGCGGCGAGTACATGGAGATCAAACCCGAATCGGAAGCATGGTTTGCGTGGCTCGACTCCGCGTTCTCCTTTGTGTTCGACGATCCGATTGGCCGCTTCACCGCGCGCAAGAAGCGGCGCCGCAGCAGGGCCTATTGGTATGCCTTCCGGCGGCGTGATGGCCAGTTCCACGAGATCTATCTGGGCAAGGCCGGGAATGTCACGCTTGGACGCTTGCGCGCGGTCGCCGTCAGGCTCAACAGTCTGACCAGGCAGCGCCCGCGCACCCGGACGGCTACGACTGCGGGCGCTCAGGCCGCGCAGGAGGTCGGCGCCAGCCTGAGTGTCGCGCGTGCATCATGGGCCAGCCTGGGGGCGCCGCCAGTGCGGACGCCGTTGGTCCATACTCGCGCCGTGGATCAACTGCAGCGTGCGATGACGTCTGCGCTGACCATTGTGAGTGGTCCGGTGGGGTATGGGAAGACCACGCTCCTCGCCCAGTGGATCGCGACCTCGTCGCTCCCTGCCGCCTGGGTGACGCTGGATGAGAGCGACAATGATCCGGCGCGCTTTTGGGGCCACGTGGCCGCCGCGATAGCCCAGGTCATGCCTGGCCTCCAGAAGACTGTGGCGAAGGGCGGCGGCGCTACATACCCTGCGATTCTCGACCTGTTGGGCAAGATTCCATTTCCGCTGGCGCTGGCGCTCGACGACTATCACGAGATCGGAAGCGACAATGCGGTCATCCACAGGGCTGTGACCAAGCTGATCGAGCATCTACCACCCAATGTCCATCTCGTGCTGGCGAGTCGGACGATTCCTCCTCTGCCGATTGCGAACCTGCGCGCCCAACATCGCCTGATTGAGCTGCACGCCGCCGATCTGCTCTTCACGCTGGAAGAAACGCGCCTCTTCCTCAAGAACCTCATGCATCTGAACCTGTCTGATGAGGAGGTCGCTATTTTGCACGAGCGCACGGAAGGCTGGGTCGCTGGCTTGCAGTTCGCCGCGCTCTCATTGCGGGAACAGACGGATAGCCGCAGTTGGATCGCCGAGTTTGGCGGCGAGAATCGCCACATCTTCGACTATCTCATCGAGCAGGTCGTGAATCGCCTGCCTGCGGACGCGCAGGCGTTTGTATTGCAAACCGCCATCCTCGACCGCCTGAGCGGGCCACTGGCCGACGCTGTGACGCAATCTGGTTCTGGCCAGGCCATGCTCGAAGAGCTGGAGCGCGCCAATCTCTTCCTGGCGCCGCTGGATGATCGCCGTGAATGGTATCGCTTCCATCATCTCTTCCGGGATGTCCTGCGGCGCTATGTCCAACAAACGCAGCGCGGCGCTCTGCGTGAGCGGTGTGTGCGCGCCAGCGAGTGGTGCGAGGCGAATGGGTTGACGCTCGACGCGATTGACTATGCCTATGCGGCGAACGAGCCACAGCGCGCCGCCCGGCTTCTCGCCGCGTATGCTCCGATTGCTTTCGCGAAAGGTGATGTCGTGGCGCTGCTCGATCGGCTGGAGCGATTGCCTGGCGCCATATTGCGCGCCCGCCCGCGCCTCTGTGTGGCCCATGCCTACGCGCTCTATGTGAGCGGAGAGCGCACCCGTTGGCTGCGGTGTGTACGCGACGCCGAGGAGTCCCTCGCTCGCACGGCGCATCTCTTCGATGCTGCCGAACTCGCCATCCTTGAAGGCGAGCTTCTGGCGCTCCGTGGGATCGCTCGCTACCAGTTGGGTGAGGGCGCGCCGCGCGAGCTGATCGCGTGGTTTCAGCGGGCGCTCGGCGCGCTGCCGCTTACCCATGCGTTCCGGCCCATCATCACGCTTTACATCGGCATCTGCCAGCTCGCCGACGGAGATGCGCGCGCGGCAAGCAGAACACTCGATGTCCTCGTGCGTGCGAGCGAAGCGCGGGCAGATGTCTTCTACTTCTGCGTGAGCATGTTGTACCTGAGCCTGGCGCTGCTGCTTCAGGGACGCCTGGATGACACACTCGATCTCTGCACTCGGGCCGAGCGATACCTGGCAGGCTATGATGATGCGGATCTGGAAGCGCGAGTCCACATGATACGCGCGAAGGTCTACTACGAGCGCAATGAGCAGGCGCGCGCGCTCGAATGTCTGCGTCGTGGCATCTCACTCCAATATGATGCCACACCGTTCCTGTCAGAAGGCTACCCCACGCTCGCAAACGTATACCAGGCGCAGGGAAACTTCGCCGCCGCACAGCACATCATGGAGCAGAGTCTCGCCGAGTGGGCGGCTCTGCTGTCTGAAAACAAGACGCTGTGGGTCTGGACGGGCAGGCTGATTCAAGCGCATCAGGCGCGCGTGTGGCTCCTCGGTGGCAATGGAGAGGCGGCTACCGCCTGGGCGCGCGATCTCCAGCAGGGCAAGGCGCTTCAGCCTGAGGGAAGGAGCGGGCCGCCAAGCTATATGCAGGAGTGGGAGGACCTCGTTCTGGCGCGCGCGTATCTCGCGGAGCAACGAGCGCACGATGCGCTGGCGCTGCTGGCGACACTGCGCGGAGCCGCAGAAGCGCAGGGACGTGTGGCCCGCGAGTTGGAGATGCTCATCTTGCAAGCCGTCGCGCAGGAAGCTCTGGGCGATACGTCCAGCGCGCTGAGGTCGCTGCGGAGCGCGGTCGAGTTGGGGGCGCATCAGCGATTCGTGCGCACATTTGTTGATGGTGGCCCTGTCACCCATCGGCTGCTCAGGCTGCTGCACACGCAGCGCGCGCAACCTGGCGCACACCAGCTCCGCCGCCGCGATGTGGCCTATGTCGAAAACCTGCTGGCTGCGTTTGCGCCAGCGGGGAGCAGCGACACTGCGAGAAGCGCCGACCGAAGCGCCATGCGTGTATCCAGCGCGCAGATCGAGGAACGCCCGGTTGAGCGGCGCGCGCCGAAGCTCACACCACGTGAGCGCGAAGTGATTCGGCTGATCGCCGACGGGTTAGCCAACGCGGACATCGCGCGCGCGCTGTGGATTTCGCCATTCACCGCGAAGCGGCACGTCAGCAATATCCTGACGGCGCTCGGTGTCCGGAACAGGACTGAGGCGGTCGCACGCGCGCGCGAACTGCATTTTCTCGATGTTGAAAGCGCGCCAGGAGATTCCGAAACTTACGGGAGCGCGCCTGAGGGAAGGTGAGATAAGGCCACTGCCTCGGCATGGCGCGCGCGCTTACCTGTCGGACAGGCGTCCACTCACCAAAATGAGGATGCCAAGGCTGACCCCACATACGCCCCCTGCGCCGGGTGAAGCCTGCGCGTCTGTAGCCTACACTTTTGGCAGCGCCAATGGGCGTCCGCGCCCGGCGCCGCGACTCTCGCATGGTGGCCTGTCTTGTGTGGCAGGTCACTCGCTGTGGCGTGCGTAAACCGCCCGGCGAGCGATGGTCGCCGGGCGCTACGGACGTGAAGGCGCTTTCGAGAAAGCGAGGAAGCCACATGAGCAATGACGATGCCGGGCAAGCAGCCGCAGCCAGTGAAATTGAGGCGTTCTTCAACAGGATAATCGCCGCAGGCTATCAGCCACGGCTACGCTCGGTCACCGGAAGGTGCCGCTTCGACATTGCTGGCGCAGGCAGTTGGCGGATCAACGTCAGAGATGGCACACCTACCCTCAATCGAACCACCGGAGAAGTCGCGCAGGCCGACTGCGTTGTCGCTGGCTCGGCGGACGACGTGCTTCACCTGATGCGCCAGGAGGGGAATTTGAACCTCTACGCCGCCTGGCTCCAGGGCATCGTGACCATCAGTGGCGATATCTTCATTGCCGCAACGTTGCTAGGAAGTTACACGCTGGAGACGACTGGCTCGGAGTCGCGATAATCCACAGTAGACGGCAAAGGAGAAGGCCATGTCCGGCAACACCGTCAGCATCCTGGAAGGCAACACATTCGTCGTCAGCGACCTGCGCGGCGATATCAAATCCACGCCTACCGACACGACCGGATTGTTCGCATGGGATACCCGTTTCCTCTCGCGCTGGCTGCTCACGATCGACGGCCTGACGCCGAACTCGCTCTCGACCGATGACATCCAATACTTCTCGGCTCAGTTCTTCCTCGTGCCGGGAACCGGAACGGTCTACGTCGACGCCGACCTCTCGATCATTCGCAAGCGCGCCGTTGGCCACGGCTTCCACGAGGACCTGACCATCCTGAACCACGGCGCAAAGCCAGCCGACCTGGAAGTGCGGATCGAGGTCGGCGCTGACTTCGCCGACCTCTTTGAGGTCAAGGACGCGCTCAAAAAGAAGGGCGAGTTCTACAACTATGTCGCCGAAGGTCGCCTCGTGCTGGGCTATCGCCGCGAGAAGTATTCGCGCGAGACCTGGATCACCTCCTCCGTTCCAGCCGACATCACCAACATGGATGCGCCCAGCCTGAATTACCATGTGCATATCGAGCCGCATGGTCAGTGGAGCACAGGATTGGACGTGAGCCTCGGCAAAATCGCCGCAGGCCTTGGCCACCAGACGAGCAAATACCACTCCGCTGATGATCAGGCTCAACCGGACATGAAGATGGGCCTGGATGCCTGGATGGCTGCGGCGCCGCGACTGGTGAGCGACTGGGAGCCGCTCTCCGTCACCTACAAGCGCAGCCTGGTGGACCTTGCGGCGCTGCGCTTCTATCCCATCGCGCTTCCGGGCGCGGCGCTGCCAGCGGCGGGGCTTCCCTGGTTTATGACAGTGTTTGGGCGCGATAGCATCCTGACGAGCATCCAGGCGTTGCCGTTCGCGCCTGAGCTGGCGGAGTCAACGCTGCGCACGCTTTCAGGACGCCAGGGCAGGTGGCTCAACGACTTCCGCGATGAGGAGCCGGGCAAGATTCTCCACGAGCAGCGCTTTGGCGAGATGACCGCCTTCCTCGAGCGGCCACACTCACCGTACTACGGCGCTGCCGATGTTACGCCGCTGTTCCTCATCCTGCTCGACGAGTACGAGCGCTGGACCGGCGACACGGAACTGGTGCGGCGGCTCGAACCCAATGCGCGCGCTGCGCTGGAGTGGATTGACAAGTACGGTGATCGCAACGGGGATGGATACATCGAGTACCAGCGCAAGCTGGATACGGGCCTGGAGAATCAGTGCTGGAAGGACTCCTGGAACTCCATCCTGTTTGCTGATGGCTCGCTCTCCAAGCTGCCACGCGCGACGTGCGAGATTCAGGGCTACGCCTATGACGCGAAGGTGCGCAGCGCCCGGCTCGCCCGCGAGGTCTGGGGCGACCCGGAGCTAGCCGATCAACTGGACAAGCAGGCGGTTGAGCTCAAGTTGCGGTTCAATCGCGACTTCTGGCTTGCAGACCGGCAGTTCTTCGCCCTCGCGCGCGATGGCGATGGGCGCCTGGTTGACTCGCTGACCTCGAACATCGGGCATCTGCTCTGGAGCGGGATTGCGGATGAGGACAAGGCGGCAGCCTGTGTTCGACATCTCATGAGCGACAAGCTCTACAGTGGTTGGGGCATTCGGACAATGGCCGAAGGCGAGGGCGGCTACAACCCCATCGGCTACCATGTCGGCACCGTCTGGCCGTTCGACAACTCGTTCATCGCCCTGGGCCTGAGGCGCTACGGCTATCGCGAGGAGGCGGCGCGCGTCGGATTCGGCATCCTGGAGGCGGCTCAGTTCTTCCGAGGCAGGCTGCCTGAAGCGTTCGGCGGCTACCAGCGGGAACGCACACACTTCCCCGTCGAATACCCGACCGCTTGTAGCCCGCAGGCCTGGTCTACCGGCGCGCCACTCCTCATCCTCCGCGCAATGCTCGGCCTTGAGCCAGTTGGCGATCACCTGCTGGTGGACCCTGCCGTCCCCATGCAGATCGGCGAGATTCAACTGCTCGACATCCCCGGACGCTGGGGCCACGTCGATGCCTTTGGGCGCGGTCGAGTGGATCTGACGAAAGTGCGGCAGCCCGAGGCTATGCCGAGAGCGCCGCATGTTGCGACATCTGGGGCGCCGGTCATGTGACCGCCCGCGTGTGAGCGGGAGCGCTGACCATGATTCCCGCTCACACGGCGCTATGAAGCGAAGCGAGGCCACACCTGGCGCTCTGGCGGGTGTGGCCTCGCTGTGGGCATGACGCCATCGTTCCACGACTCAATGCAAGCTGCTACATCCCCAGCGCGTGTGTATACATATCCTGACGACTGCGGATTTCCCCAGCCTTGACAGCTATTGCCCCATATGATAGCTTTACAGAAGCGTTTTACCAAAACTATCCCAGCGCCGTCGATCTGTTCGCTGCGCTGCGCCGAAGGTGGCCTGTCATGTACGAGTTACTCGTGCTCTCGCTGCTGATGGACTTTCCACTCCATGCCTATCTGATGGCGGATATCGCGAACGCCATCCTTGGGCCGTGGGAGCGCATCAGCCGGGGAACATTGTCCACATTGGTTGCGCGCCTTGATCGCGAGGGGCTTATCACCGCCGCCGATCCGGCGACGGTTCCTTTTCCATCCAGGCGCGCAGCGACTGCGTGGGCGATCACGTCCGCCGGGCGCGAGCGCTTCGAGCGGTTGATGCTGGACACAGATGGGAATCCAGGCGTCTACTCCCGCCATTTTCACATCAAGGCGCTCCATCTCCATCTGCTCACCCTGGAGGATCAGCGCTCGCTGCTGGATCACTACATCGGCTACTGCCAGACGGCCCTGCGCTATACACAGGCGGAAGCCCACGACATGGCGACGAACCCCATGAAGCAGCGCCACACGCCCGAACCGCTCCGCCGCGTAGCGCTTGACCTCATGAGCTTGCAGGCGGAAGAATGGCGCCTGGAAATCGTCTGGGCGCGCAGCCTGCGCGCGCGGCTCACCGCCGAGAATGGAGATGCGCAGTAGCTAGCATCTGGAACTGGAGAACATCATGGCTGTGACAGGCAAACTCCCAGAATGGCTCAAACCTGTGAATCGAGTGGTCATGCTGCTGCAACGCCTTGGCTTGCGGCTTGGCACGATCCATGTGATTTCCATACCGGGGCGTGTCAGTGGGCAGGTTCGCTCCACTCCCGTCTCACTGCTCACGGTGGATGGGCAGCGCTACATCATCGGCGGCCTGGCCCAGGCGGATTGGGTCAAGAACGCCCGCGCCGCACGCTGTGGTGTGCTGTCCTATGGTCGGAGGCAGGAGCGAGTCGCGCTGATCGAACTGCCCGTCGAGGAGAGCAAGCCTATCTTGCGCGCGTTTCCGCGTGAAGTCCCTCAGGGCGTCCAGTTTTTTCAGCGGGTCTACAGCCTGCCGCATGACCGCGCGCGCCTTCCTGAGGCGTTCGCTGCGCTGGCCGGGCGCGCGCTCGTCTTTCGCGTCGAGCCGATCACAGCGCTGGCTACCCCAACCGCATCCGCCATGTAGCGGCTCACTGCCGCAGCGTCAGCCGCGCCTCTGCCGCCGCCGCCTCGCGCCCCAGCGTGCGATCATCGCCCAGCCGCTCGGTGATACGCCGCTCATCGAGATACTCAAAGATCGCCAGCATGTATTTGCGCGTCGTGTCGAGCAGATCGCGCGCCTCGGCGACGGTGATCGTCTCGTGGGCGCGTAGATGCGTGAGGATGCGCCGCGTCGCCTCATCGAGCGCCGGGCGTTCCAGCAGAATGCTGTCGTTGACCTTGATGAGATCGCCGCGGTCGAGCAACGCCTGCGCCAGCTCTGGCCCAAGCTCGGCCTCGACCTCAGTGCGGGTGGGTGGCGTGAAGGGCGCGGCGCGGAAGCGCGCCAGCAGCGCATCTATCGCGCGGCGCTGCTCCGGCGTTGGCTCAGCGCGATGCCCCGGCGCCCGCAGCCAGCCGCCACGTTCGGCGCCGTCCGCTCCCGCCACACCCGCCTCGGCCAGCGCGCCCTCGGCCAGCAGCGCCGCCACCACCTCCGCCGCCTCGCGCTGTGGCACGCCGAGGCGTGCGCGCCACTCCTCGCGCGGCATGCCGGGGCGCAGCGGATAGCGCGCATGGTAGGCCGCCAGCGCGGCGTCGCTGGCCGCGCGCAATCGCTCCCATGCGCTCGTGGCGTACCACAGGGCGCCGAGACGACGCGCCTGCTCGCGCGTCTCCAGGTCGGCCAGCGCCTCGGCCACCTCCGCCGCAGGCAGGCCAGTCGCGCGGGCCAGCTCGGCCTCGCCGTGGCCCGCGAAGGCCGCGCTGTGGGGCGTTTTCGCCGCCTGTGCCGGGCCAGCGCGCTCCTCGCCACGCAGCGCCGCCAGCGTCACCTCTGCGGGGTCGCCGCGCGCCAGCAGGTCGAGCCGGGCGAGGGTGGCGGCGTCATGGCGGCGATGACGGCGCGCCACCGGCTCGACAATCTCCCCACCGCCGACCGTCTCGCTCGGCGAGGGCGTCCGCACGATGAAGCGGTCGCCACGCGCCGCGACGAGGGGACGCCGCAGCCGCAACTGCGCCCAGCCCGCCGCGCCCGGCGCCAATTCGTCGGCGTCCAGCAGGATGATGCGCGCCTGTGTCTCCGCCGCGCCGAGATAGAGATCGAGGGTGGCGTTGTGCGCGATGGGGCGTGGCGCGGCGGCCAGCGCCTCCAGCCGCACATCGAGCGCGGTGGTCGTGCGCAGGCGTCCCGGCAGCGAGAGCGTGTCGCCGCGTGCGAGGTCGCTCTTCTCCACGCCCGCCAGATTCACCGCCAGACGCCCGCCCGGCTCGCCGCGCTCGATCTTGCGCTTGTGCGCCTGGAGGCCACGAATGCGGGCGCGTCGCCGCGAGGGCAGCAACTCCACCTCCTGACCGACGCTCAGCGCGCCATCTTGCAGCGCGCCCGTGACGACGACGCCGAAGCCGGTGATGGTGAAGACGCGATCCACTGGCAGACGGGGGCGACCCAGGTCGCGCCGCGCGGGCGCCTGATCGAGCGCGGCATCGAGCGCGGCCAGCAGGTCGGGCAGCCCGGCGCCTGTGACGGCGGAGCAGGCGACGATGGGCGCGCCTGCCAGCGCGGTTGGCCTGAGAATCTCGGCGATCTCTTCGCGCACCAGCGCCAGCCAGTCCGGCTCGACCAGATCAGCTTTGTTCAGCGCGACCACGCCGCTGCCCACCCGCAGCAGATCGAGAATCGCCAGATGCTCCGCAGTCTGCGGCATCACCCCTTCGTCCGCCGCGATCACCAGCAGCGCGACATCGAGGCTGCCGACGCCCGCCAGCATATTTTTGATGAAGGCTTCATGCCCCGGCACGTCGACGATGCTCGCCTCGCGACCGCTGGGCAGCGTGAGCCACGCGAAGCCGAGATCGATCGTCATGCCGCGCGCCTTCTCCTCGGCGAGGCGGTCGGGGTCGATGCCAGTGAGGGCCGTGACGAGCGACGATTTGCCGTGGTCCACATGCCCGGCGACACCGATGAGACTCATGGAGCAAGGCCCTGCCACTGGATGATGAGGTTGGAGCGTGCGCGAGCATGCGGCGCTCGCCCGTGTGGTTGAAGTATAGCATCAACCGCCGGGCGCGCATTGGCGAGCGGCTGATAGTGAGGCGTACACAGAGCCGTGGGTTGACACTCCGCACGGGCTAAAGCCACGGCGGATGCTCGGTTCTACCCCGCAACTATCGTCGCGAGTCCCCGAAGGGCCTGCCCGGCCCATTGGATGTTGCGCGCTGCGTTCTCATCGCGGTCGAGGACGAGGCCGCAGCTTGTGCAGACGTGGGTACGCACGCTCAGGCTTTTCGGCACACGTTCCCCACAGCCGCTACAATCCTGGCTCGTGTACTGCGCAGGAACCGCGATCACCCGACGCCCGGCGCATGCTGCCTTGGCTTCGAGGATGGCCCGGAACTGCCCCCAACCTGCATCGCTGATGCTCTTGGCCAGGTGGCGATTCCGTACCAGGTTGGCGACCTGCAAATCTTCGAGATAGATCGTGTCGTACTGGCGCAACAGCGCTGAGCGCCGTCTTGTGCTGGAAGTCGGCCCGTTGGCGCTTGACGTGTTGATGCGCCCGCTGAAGCAGCCCACCGCCTTGCGTCTGCCGGTGGCTGCCCTGCTTGCGGCGGAGACGACCCGCTGCGCTTTCTTCAGTTGCTTCTCACCACGGCGATGGAGGCGCGGATTCTCCACCACGTCGCCCATCGGCGGTGATGAGAAACACCTTCAGCCCGACATCAATGCCCGTCTCGCGTCCCGTGGCTGGCAAGTGGCTGGGCTGGCACCTCGGCGCACGAGAGAATGGCGTACCAGCCGTCGGCTTCATGGAGAGCGTGACGGTCTTGGGCGTGCCTTCTAGTGGACGCGACCAGCGCACGCGCGACGCGGCCAATCTTTGCTGAGCACAAGGAAACTGTTATCGAACCGCGCGCCGTTGCCATACTCCTTGTAGGTGAAGGAGTGGTAGCGGTCACGCCCCTGATAGCGGGGGAAGCCGGGCGTCTGCCCTGCCTGCACCCGGCGAAAGAAGGCCTGATACGTCTTGTCGAGCCGTGCCAACACGTCTTGCAAGACATGGCTGTGGATGGCCGCGTACGCTGGCATCTCCGCGCGGATGTCCCGCAACTCCGCTTCCTGCCCATAGCGCGAGAGGGTGACGCCGCGCCGCCGATACGCGGTGATGCGGTGTTCCAGGGCGGCGTTGTAGAGCATGCGACAACGCCACACAACGTCATCCAGCGCCCGTTCCTGTTCAGGCGTTGGCGTGAGTTTGTACTTGTAGCTCTTGCGCAGGGCTGCTCCATCACTCACGGCTCTTGCTCCGCTTGCCGCTGCGCTTGCGCTGCTCCCGCCGGATGTACGCTTGCAGCGCCCAAATCAATTCCTTGGTGAAGGAGCGTTGGTGTTGCTGCGCCAGTTCCACCATCGCTTCCCAGGTCGCGCGTGGGATGCTCAGCGTGATTTTGTGCCGCGCCGTTTGTTCGTCATCCCCACGGCATTCTCAGGCGTGCGCGCCATCGTCGGCGGCGAATGAGGCGCTGGGCTAGTAGTCGCGATTGTCGTCCAGGTCGTCCGGGTCGTCCAGCATGTCGTCGCCTTGCTGCTCACGCCCGCCGAAGTTCTGCGCCTGGCCTTCCATCTGCTCGCGGCCTGCGCGCTCCATGTCGCCCTGGCCGCTCCGATTGCCGACGCTTTCCTGACTGCCCTGATTGCCCTGATTGGCCGGGTCTGCGGCGCTCAGGTCCTCATCGTCGCGCTCGTAGTCACGGTCATCATAGCCACGGTCGCGGTACATGTCGAAATCGTCATTCATGGAGATCGTCTCCTTCCGGTGTTCCTCGTCTCAGCTTCGGTGAGTCGCGGCGCTCCCAGCGCGCTCCGCAATGGCGCTGCGCTCCTCCGCGCGACACAGAGGCAGAGCCAGCGCAACTCGCGCGCCAGTTCGCAGGGGCGCCGGGGGCATAGCGCACTACGGGAGAGGACGCTGACCAGGGGCGGACACCCCTGGCATGGGAATGCTCGCCCCTGCGTGATAGTCGCCGGCGCTACATCTGCGTGCGGACGGAGGCCAGCTCGTGCAGGCGCACGCGCGCCAGTTGATTGCTGGGGTCCACCTTCGCCAGATTGCGATAGACACGCGCGGCCTGCTCGTACTCCGCGACCGAATAGTAGGTCTGGCCGAGCAGATCGTAGGCCTCGAAGTTCATCTTATCCATCGCGATCAGTTGCTGGAGCGCGGCCACCGCCTCGCGCGACTGGCGGCTGGCGAAATAGTAGCGCGCGATGACGGTCTGCTGCTCCGCCGCCTCAGCGTTGCGCCCGATCTCCAGGCAATACTGCACGAACTGGTGGCGCAGCGACATGTCGTCGGCGGCGTAGAGAATCGCCTGGCGCAGCAGCGTGAGCGCCTCCTCGCGGCTCTCCGCCGTCCAGGCAATCTCGGCGAGCCGCTGATAGACCTGCGCCGCCTCGGCCAGCGCGCCGCGCCGCATGTAGATATCGGCCAGCGCGCGTAGCTCCGAGGCGCCCTCGTCGAGCTGGCCGCGCATGATCTGGATATCAGCCAGCTCGCTGCGCACCGCCGGGATCCTCCGGCGAGAGGCGCTCCATCTCGCGCAGCACCAGCACCGCATTCTCCACCTGGCGATTCGCGCGGAACTGGCGCGCAAGCTGGGCGTACTCGTGCAGTTGGCCGGTGGCGTCTGGGCGCCGCGCCGAAACCTCCGCGATCAGCGCATACACCTCGTCATTACGCGAGCGATTCTGGCTGACCGAGTTCAGTGTCGCCTGCATCTGCGCGACCTGCCCCGACATCTGATAGGCGTGCGCCAGCAGCATCGAAACCTCGACCTCTGGCGAGAGGCGTTCCTCATTCTCAGCGCGTGGGCGCGCCGACCAGATCGCTGGCTCCGGCGGATTGCGGCGCACGAGCGCGGCGGCATCCTCCAGTTCATGCACTGCATTGGCCGCATTGATCTGGTCGCCGGTGAGCAGATAGGCCAGCCCCAGCCCATAGCGCGCCAGCGCCTCGAATCCCGGTGTCGTGGCGATCTGCTGGAACGCCGTCAGCGCCTCCTGCTGCCGCCCCGCCGCCAGATGGACCTCGCCCAGCGCATAGCGCAGATTCGCGCTGCCCGGCGTCTTGTCGAGCGCCTGCACATACTCGCGCACGATCTCGTCGTAGTTGCGGAAGTTCTCCGCGCGCAATGCTCGCAGCAGGCGACCCAGCGTCTCTAGCTCGGCCACACGCCCCGACCCCGCGCCCGGCGCGCTCATCCCCGGCGAGACGCCCACACCCGTCGCCAGCGCCATCTGCCAGCGAGCCAATGCCAGCACATTGCCGGGGTCCACCTGGAGCACACGCTGATACTCCGCCACCGACTGCACCGACTTGCCTGCGCGCATCAGCGCATTGGCATAGTTCAGCCGCACCTGCACACTGTTGGGCCACGCCACCAGCGCCTGCTCATACTCCTGCACGGCGCGGTCAGCATAGCCGGTGCGCAGGTAGGCCTCCGCCGCCGCCATGCGCTCGGTCAGCGCCTCATCTGAGCGCCCTTCCTGCACGAGCATCTCGATCAGCTTGATGCGATAGGGCAGATTGTTCGGCTCCAACTGAAGGATGCGGCGATAGGTGGCGATGGCCGAATCGATGCGCCCGGTCATCAGATATTGCTCGGCGAGGATGACGTATTTCGGCACCGCCTGCTCGATCTTGCCCTGGCGGACGTAGATCTCGCCGAGCAAGACGTGGATGTCGAGATACTGCGGCGCAATCTCGATCACGCGCATGCACTGCTCGATAGCGGCGGTCAGCAGCCCATGCCCGATGAAGTTCTCGATCTCGCGCACCGCCTGTGTCACCTGGGCGCGCTGCTGCGGTGGCAGGTATTCCAGGCTGGCGCGCAGCCCGGCCTGGGGGCCAGCCAGCCCCTCGATGATGCGACCGAGCGGGTCGCCACTGTCGAGATCGGCAAGATTGTTGATCGAGTCGCCGCCGAAGATCGGGCCACGCGCCACACCGCCCGGGGGCGGCGCGCCAAAGACGCCGCCCAGACCGCCGCCGACCGGCCCATCCGTGAGCGCGTTCGCGAAGCCCGCCGCGTCATTGAGCGGATTGACGAAGCCGCCCTGCCCCGGAGCGCCCAGGTCTTGCGGCGCCACCCCCGGACGTGATGCGTTGAGCAGATTGGCGGCGGCAGGCCCGCCGGTGCCCCGGCCATTCGGGCGATGCGGGATGTTCTCGCTGAAGTTGCGCGAGGAGTTGGCGTCACGCTTGCGGCGCGGCGCTGGCGGATTCGTCCCCAGCGTCTCGCGCATCATTCGCTCGACCTCGGCCACCTGCTCCTGCCAGCCCTGGCTACGCAGATAGCCCAGCAAGCGCGGAGAAGATCGTCTCGGCGCCCTCGGCGTCGCGCATATCGCGGTGGGCCTCGGCGGCTTCCTGGCAGAGTTGCAGGAGCTGGTCCGACTCGTCCTGATTCAGCACGTCCAGGTTGACGCGATCCACCGCCTCATCGAAGTAGCGCGCCGCGTCAGCCACCTGGCCGAGCGCGCGGGCGCACTGCCCCAGCGCATAGTAGCAGGAGAGCGCATATTCGGGGTCGTCGAGCAGCGCCTCAAACTGGCTAGCGGCGTCTTCCCAGCGATCGGCCTCCTGGCAGAGCCAGCCAAGGAAGTAGTGGACATCAGGGCGATCTACGCCGCTCTCCAGCAGTTCCTCGCAGATGGCGACCGCTTCGCCGATGCGCCCCTCTTGCTGCAATTGCTGGGCTTCGCGCAGGGCGGAGGTAATCTGGGAGCCACTCATGCGCGTGCGTGAGCCACGCCGATCGTTATCAGGCGAGGAGCCGCGCCCACCACCCCTGGGAGTATCCCAATCCCCGCTCGAACCGTTTCTGCCCATGCTTTCGCTCTCCACATCTGGCCAAATCCACCAGCCCGAACGCATCGCGGAGCGCCACACCCCATCGTTGGCCGCATTCATGAGTGAGCATACGCCACGCAGCCGCGCACGCCAAATGAAGCAGGAAGTTTGGGCGAGGGGGCGGCGCGTCAACACGCCGTTGAGATGGCTTGCCGCCAGTATAACACAAGGCCTCGTCTGGCTTGACACCGCTTAGGACCCTGTGCTAGACTTCGCGGTACAAGGGCGATTAGCTCAGTTGGTTAGAGCGCCACGTTGACATCGTGGAGGTCACAGATTCGAGTTCTGTATCGCCCACCAGGCGCCACAACGCGCCCACGAAAACGCCGCTGGCGTGACAGTCTGTCGCCAGCGGCGTTTCTATGTGTATGGAGTGCAATTTCGGCAGACTGCGCTCACTTCCCGCCATTCTACCGCGCGCTGGAGGCGCAATCAGCCTGTTGAGCGCATGATGAGAGGCGTCAGCGGATGATCGTCGTCGTCGCGGGCCGTCGCATCGATGCGCCCGGAGCGCAGCCGCCGCGCTTCCCGCTGGCGCGCCGCGGGCAGGTGCGGCGCAACATCCACACGGCGTTGCAGCGGCTCGATGCGACGGTGATCGTCAGCTCTGCCGCGTGTGGCGCTGACCTGCTCACCCTCGACGTCGCCCGCGCGCTGGGCCTGCGACGACGGATCATCCTGCCCTACCGCGCAGACTGGTTCCTCGCCGACTCCGTGACTGACCGGCCTGGCCGCTGGAAAGCCCTGTATGAGTCACTGATCGCGGAGGCGCGTGCGAGCGGTGATCTCGTCACGCTCGAGTTCCCACGCGGTCGACGACGCCTTCCGCGCCGCCAACGAGACGATCCTGAGCGAAGCGCAGCGGCTGGCGCGCCAGGTTTCACGGCGCAAGCCGTCCGCCGCGCTCGCCGGGCTGATCATCTGGGAGGGCGCGCCGCGTGGCCCTGACGACGTCACTGCGAATCTGAAGCAGCGGCTGGAGCAGGCAGGCGCACAGGTCGAGCAGATGCTTACCATGGCGCGCCACGCGCCGCCCACGCAGGGCTAGCTGGTTCGGGTCGCGCGCCAGAGCTGATGCTCGCGCGACATCGAGCCTTCCGCATTCTCCACGAAGCGCGCCCAGGTCGCCTCATCCGGCTGCTTCTCGATGTCTTTCGAGACTTGCGCAAGCTCGCTGGCGGTGACTTTGTAGCTGACGTTCAGATCTTCGTAGCGCTTCGCCTGCATCCACGCCGCGCCGCCGCCCGCGATATTCGCCGCCAGCGATTGCAAGTTGAGCGGGAAGAAGTGGAGCGCCGCCAGCGCGATCGGCAGCAGCGCCGCGCAGACGGCAAGCACCTCGACCACGATCAGCGTCACATGCGACTGGAGCGCGCGGCGCAGATTGAAGCGCGACTTGCGGTCATACCACTGCTGCTGGTCGTCGACGCGATCAGCGCGATAAATCCGTTTGCGCTCCTCCAGCGGCAAGGCGCGCACCGCGCTCATCCCAGGCGTCACCTGCTGTTGCTGGGTGATCGTTGCGGGCGCCTGATACTTCGAGAGGTCCGTCTGGATGCCGCCAAAGCGGTCGGCGACAATCGCGCTCAACTCCTCGGGCGAGTTCGCTTCCTGGAATGGCTCGCCGCCGACAGCATAGCGCCAGGCGATGGACTTGACCGACTCCGCGACGGCCCGCGCCTCATACCAGAGCCGCTCTGGCCGTGTGATGACCCGGATCAGGCGCATCACCAGCGCGAGGGCCAACAGCCCAGCCTCGAGCAATCTCGAAGGCCGTGAGTGTGGTGATGTGGAAGCCGCCGACGGTGAAGGGCGGAATCACCAGCGAGACTGGCCCGATAGACCGGGTAATCCCACTGAGCGCGCCCACCAGCACGCCCAGGCCCAGCAAGATCAGTTCCCACTCCAGCCAGCCGAAGAAGAACTTCTGCGCGCGAATGGCGCGTTTATCCGCATCGTGAAACAGCGGCGGCATCGCGTCGTCGCCGAGGGTCGGGGCTGGCGCTGTGGTTACAGCGGCGGGAGCGGCGCCTGACGCGCCTGGCAAGTCTCGCATCTCACTCATGATCGCTCTCTCCTTCACGCCCTCCACGCGCCGCCCACTTGCTGGTGATGCCAGCAGAGGTACGCGCGGCGCCTGGTTGAGAGGATGATACACAGAAGACGCCTGCCTGTCTACCTGGCTTCGCTGTCAAGGGGGTGGCGCTCCAGGGCCTGTGAATTATCCTCGGCGGGGCGTGAGCGGGTGAACCCGCAGCTAGGGGCCTGCGGCCGCAAAGGCCGCCTGCGCGGCCTGGAGACCGGCGTCCTGGCCCGCGCCAGGCCGACCTTAGGCGCGGGCCAGGACGCCAGCTCGGCGATAATTCACAGACCCTGGGTGGCGCTCACCGCACCCCTTGACAGCGACGCCATGCTCAGCTAAAATTGTGCTACTCAGCTAGCACAATAGTGTGATAGCTGATATATAAGCGGACGGCAGGTCTGTATGATCGAGTTTCATCTGGACACCCACACGGGTGTTCCCGCATACCTGCAAATCACGCAGCAGGTCAAGCAGGCGCTGCGCCTGGGCATGCTCGGCGTCGGCGATCAACTGCCCACCGTGCGTGAGGTCGTCACGCAGGTCATCATCAACCCAAACACGGTGTTGAAGGCGTATCGCGAACTGGAGCGAGAGGGGCTGGTGGCCAGCCGACCGGGGCAAGGGACGTTCATCGTCCGCACATTGGCGGCGACCTCGCTCGCCAGCCATGCCGCGCTGCGTCGTAGCCTCGCACGCTGGCTGCGCGACGCCCACGACGCAGGGCTGGACGACGAAAGCATCCTTGCGCTCTTCACAGCCACCTTTCACGACGCCGCCTGGGCGAGCGCAGCCACGGAGAGCGAGGGAACAGCATGACCACAGCGCTGGAGACGACAGCCCTCGGCAAGCGCTTTGGGCGCAGATGGGCGCTGAATGATTGCACGCTCGCGCTGCCCGCCGGGCGTGTGGCGGCGCTGGTCGGGCCGAATGGCGCGGGCAAGACGACACTGCTGCAACTCGCCGTCGGGTTGTTGCGCCCCACCACAGGCGAGGCGCGCATCTTCGGGCGCTCGCCGCTCACCCAGCCACTCGAAACATTGCCACGCCTCGGCTTCGTCGCGCAGGACCATCCGCTCTATCGTGGCTTCTCCGTCGCGGACCTGTTGGCGATGGGGCGCAAACTGAATCCCCGCTGGGATCAACAAGCGGCGCTGGCGCGGCTGAGCAAGCTCGACATCCCGCTCAGCATCCATGCGGGCAAGCTCTCCGGCGGCCAGCAGGCGCAGGTGGCGCTGGCGCTGGCGCTTGGCAAGCGTCCCGATCTGATGCTGCTCGACGAGCCGCTGGCCAGCCTCGATCCGCTCGCCCGCCGCGAGTTCCTGCGCATCTTGCTCGACGCGACCGTCGAACATGGGCTGAGCGTGCTGCTCTCCTCGCACATCATCAGCGACCTGGAGCGCGTCTGCGACTACCTCATCATCCTCTCGTCCGCGCGCGTGGCGCTGGCGGGTGACATCGATGAGATTCTGCGCACGCACAAGCGACTCATCGGCCCACGCGCCGACCCAGCCGCCATCGCCAGCCTGCATAATGTCATCGAGGTCAGCCACACCGAGCGACAGACGACGCTGCTCGTGCGCCTCAACGGGCAGTTATTCGATGCCGCCTGGCAGCCGCAGGATGTCGCGCTGGAGGATGTCGTGCTGGCGTATCTGGGGCAGGCGCGCGGGCAGCCACCCGCTGAGGCCAAGCGTCGCGCGCAGCCGTGTGGATGGCGCTAGCATGCGCGCCGCCGCGCACGAGGAGGTAGTGGAATGATCTGGCTGACCTGGCGACAACACCGCAGAGAACTGCTGATCTTTGGCGTCGCGTTCGCCGCGCTGGCCGTGTATCTGGTCGTGACGGGCCGCGCCATGTACGCCGCGTACAATCAGGTGGTGGGCGGCATGAGTGTCGCGCTGTGCGAGCAGTGGCAGGGGCCACCAGAGAGCGACCTCTGCAACACCCTCATCGGGGGATTCTTCGGCGCTTACGACAATGACCTGCTTGCGCTGGCTGCGCTTGTGCTGCTGCCCCCGCTGGCGGGCGTGTTCCTGGGGGCGCCATTGGTGGCGCGCGAGCTGGAAACGGGAACTTTCCGGCTGGTCTGGACGCAGAGTGTGACGCGGCTACGCTGGCTGCTGGCCAAGGCGGGCGCGATGCTGGCCATCGCACTGCTCGTATCGGCTGCGTCTATTCCGCTGGTCCACTGGTGGCGTGGGCCGTTCGCTGCGAATGATGTGGGGATGACCAGTCCAACCTATGCGGTCGAGGGCATTGTGCCGCTGGCCTATATGGCGTTTGCGCTGGCGCTGGGCATCGCGGCAGGCACGCTGCTGCGCAAAAGCGTTCCGGCAATGTTTGCGACGCTGGTCGGCTATGCGGCCGTCGCACTGGCGATTGTCAACTGGGGCGCGCCCACGCTTTCTGCCACCGCTCACCGCTACCTGGGACTCGTTTATATCCGGCGGCCCAACCACGATTGGCAATCAGGATTGGGTGCTCTATGACGGCTACATTAACAAGGCGGGTCAGCATGTTGATCCAGTCACGGCGATCCAGGTCTGCGCTCCCAGCGGCAATGCGGATTTCCAGGCGGGATCGTCCTTCACCGCCTGCATCCACGCCCACGGCTGGCTCTCGACGATCATCTGGCAGCCCGCGAGCCGCTACTGGCTCTTCCAGGGCATCGAGAGCGGCATCCTCGTCGCGCTGGCGCTGGGGCTGCTCGCGCTGAGCATCTGGTGGGCGCACGGCGGCTCAGCTAGCGCGCAGGGTCCCCAGGCTACAGCAGGCAGCGGAACACAGCGCCGCACTGGCGCCCGCTCGCCAGGCGCCTGTGCGGCGGCTCAGCGAGCGGAACGCGCGTGTGCTGCCGCCCTGCTAGAGTAGCGTGTAGGACGCCACCACCAGCAGCAGCACAGTCACGAGCAGACACAGCGCGGGCGCGCCGATGACGAGCGCCAGCCGGAACCGCCTGCTCAGTTGCGACCCGCTGACGAAGTAGTACAGGATCGGGCCAATGATGGGGATGCCCAGTGTCACCACGCCCCAGCCAAGCTTTTTGCCTGCTCCCATCTCTTTGCGCTGGGCCAGATCAACGAAGGCGACGGCGAGCCACGCGCTGTAGAGCGCGAAGAGCAGCAGATTGCCATAGAGCGCGAGCAGAATCTGCACGATGGAATAGCTGGTGAACCCAAGCGGCAGCAACATGGCGGAACCTCCTGGCGTGAAGGTGTTTGTGATCGGTGGAAAGCCGTTCGCTGACGTCGTGCCCGCAGGGAAAGCGTCCACGAGGATGGGCGCGGGCGGCGCGTTGACATCGGGCATATTCGGCTGGGATGGCGGCGCGGGAACCAGGCGATAGTCGGGCGGGTTGAAGCTCGGCCCAGGCGTGCTGAGGCCCGCGTTCACATCGTTTGCGAGCAGCCGCAGCGTGACGCCGAAGTCGCCGCCACCAGCGAGCGCCAGCGGCGAGCCACAGGCGTGTGTGACCTCGAGGAGCGGCGGCGCTGTCGTCTCAGCCTGGTTGTCTGAGAAGCAGTTGTTGGCGCCGCTGGGCGCGCCGAGGGCCAGGTCCGCCAGGCCAGAGCCTTTGACGACGTTATGCTCCACGACATTGCCGGTGGCGATCCAGAAGTTCTGGTCAATGTTGCCCAGCACGAGGATGCCATAGTCAGGATTATTCACGACGCGGTTGTCGGCGACATAGTCTTTGTCGCCAGCCGCGACGAGGATGCCCGTGCCCAGTGGAATGTGCGCCCAGATGGTGTAGGGCGCCTGCGCATTGCCGTTGTCGTGCACATCGTTGCCGATCAACGCTGCGCCACGCTGCGGCGGCATCTTCTCGCTATCGAGCGTGTTGGGCACGATGCCCGCGCTGTTCTGGTCCCATTCGGAGTTCTCGATCACCAGGTTTCCTCCGGCGTTGGTGCCGGAATAGCCCAGTCCGTTCCACTCCGAATGCACATCGGTGATGATGGCGTCGCAGGGGAAGCACTGGCCGATGTAGAACCCCGAATCAGGGCTGCCAGACGCATAGGAGTGGTCGAATTCGCCCAGCCGCGAGCCGAAGGCGTAGATGCCGTAGTCGCCGTTGTCGTAGGCCGTGAGGTAACTGCCACGATACCCCGTCTGGTCGGCCCAGTAGAAGCCATTGCCCACATAGTGATGGGCGGTCATGTTCTCGATGATGACATTATCGGCCAGCACGATGAACCCATTCGGCAGCTTGGACTGGCCATCGAGGATCGTCGTGTTGCGGTCTTCGCCGCGAATCGTCAGATCGGCGGAGCAGACTTTGACCGACTCGTGATAGACGCCCGGCGCGACGAGGATCAGATCATTGGCCTGCGCAGCGTCGACCGCCGCCTGGATGGTCGGCTGATCGGCGGGCACATGGATGACCCCGGCAAACTGCGCGGGCGCTCCGCTCTCTGTGCTGCGCAGCCGCGCGTTTGCCGGGCAGAGCGTGTACCCCGGCGCGACTCTGGGCCTGCGCATGGGCGGTGGGCGCCTGCGTGGCGCTGGCGAGGAGGAACGTAGCCATCAGGCCGACGAGCGCGAGGCAGGCGAGCGTCGGACGGCGGCGTCCAGGCGAACGTACTGTGAGCATAGCGACGGCGCCTCTTCCTACCAGGTGATGGTGAATGGATCGGCAATATCGAAGGGCAGCGTGGGGTTGGCACAGCCAGGGCGCGTGGTCACGACGTCACGTTGACGACGACCTGCATCCCTGGATGGATGATGCAGACGACGGTGTACGTCCCAGCGGTGGGAAACACGATGTCGCGGACATCTCCCTGATTGAACTGCATGCCGTTCGCGGCGTTCAGGTCGGCTGGCGCGCCAGATTGCGCCTTGCACTGGGCGCCCTGGCCAACGCAGATGATATGCGTGCCGCCTGTGGGCGGATCGACGAAATGCACCGCCTGGCCTGCTTTGACGGTCACGCTGGTCTGCTGAAACGCGGCGACTCCCATATCCACTTCGTTGCTCTTGGCGGCTCCGCACCCAGCCAGCGAGAACGCCAGTAGCGCCACTAGGCAGACGAACAGCTTCAGGCGCTTGTCCACGAGCATGTGTATTCCCTCCCGACTGATATCTCTCCCGAAGCGTGCAGCCGATGGCGCTGCGGGTGGCATGAGTGTACGCGAGTTGGGAGGCGCTGTCCAGAGCAGGGTTAGCGTCATAGACCGCACGGGCTAAAAGCCCGGCGGCTTGCAGCTACCCGGCGAGGGGCGCCGCGTTCGGCGGTATGACAGCCGCCCGACGGCCAATAGTGACCGCCGCGTTCACATCGGCATGGCAGGCGTAGCCACACGAGGCGCAAAGGAAACGCGATTGCGTCTTTCGATTGGCCTTTTCGCAATGCCCACAGGCGCTACAGGTCTGGCTGGTGTACGCCGGATTGACGTAGACCACCCGCACACCTGCCAGCGCTGCCTTGTAGGCGATGAACGTCCGCAATTGCAAGAAGCCCCAGGAATGCAGCACACGCCGTTGACGCTTGCCTCGAACCGTTATCCGCGTGCGGATGTTCTTGAGGTCTTCAAGAGCAATCCCGCGTGCGGCGCCTTGCGCCGTGCTGACGAGGGCTTTGCTGATGCAATGGTTGGCATCGCGCGTGAAGCGCATTTCACGTCCACTGCGCTGCTTCAGCAGCCGTTTCGCGCTGTGCGTGCCTTTCTGCTGCAGCTTCGCGCGCAGGCGCGAGTAGCGCGCGCGTACCGTATTGATGTGGGCGTGTATCTGCGGTGGCCCGTGGTTGACGATCTCGCCGTCACTCGTGGTGGCGATATTCACGATGCCCAGATCGACGCCCAGATCGACGCCCAGATACGCGCTCACCTCATCGGGCGTTGGCTCCGGCGCGTCAACCGTAATCGCCAGAAAGAACGTGGCGCTGCTGGCGCGATAGAGCAAGTCCGCTTGCCCGCGCTTCCGTTGCAGCATGCCTTCAGCATAGGCGCCGAAACGGAAGGGGACTTCAACGCGGCCATCCAACGTCAAGAGCGAGACGCGATCCGGGCCGGGGAACGAGCAGATGCGTTGGTCGTAGACCATCGCGCTCTGCGCGCGGAAGTGCGGCTGAAGCGTCTTGTCGCGCTTGTAGGCTTCGCTGACTTTGCTGATGGCGCGAATGGTCATCTGCGACGAGAGGCCGAAGTCGCGCCGCACGTCGTAGTAGACCAGCTTTTGCAGGCCAAGCTTGCCCGCGCACTTTTCCGCGAAGGCCACAGCGGCAATCGCGTTACAAGCGGCGTTGAACTGTTCCAGCGTCCGCACGAGCGCGGCATGCTGGTCAGAGGTTGGCGCCAGTTTGACGAGTAAGGTTTGTTTCATAGAACAAGTGTAGCATCATTGACACGCATCGTCAATGATGCTAGGACGTTCCGCCTGCGGGCGGCGGCGCATTCCTCCGCCTGGGCTGAAGCCCAGCGGCTTCCTGCGCCGTTTTCTGTGAGATCGGCGCGCGCGCGTCGCCCGCAGGCGTCTTGCCAGCGCCGCCGATGCCCGCGAGCGCGGCTCCCGCGACAATGCCCAGCGCGCCAACCACGCCCAGCGTAGAGAGCCGCTCGCCCAGCAGCGCCATCCCCAGCCCGACGCCCACCAGCGGCTGGAACAATCCGAAGACCGCGCCAACATCACTCGGCAGATGCGCAAAGCCGTAGTTCCACAGGAAAAAGGCCAGCGCCATCGCGATCACACTGAGGTAGAGAATCTCCAGCCAGAGGGTTGGCGAGTAGTGGCGCATCTGATCGAGGCTGGGCCACTGTGGCGCCGCCAGCGGAATATCGACCAGCACGCCAATCAGCAGCCCCCAGTAGAGGATCGTCAGCAGCGGCAGCTCGCGCGCGAGGCCACGCCCCAGCACGGTGTAGAGCGCCCACGAGACTGCGGCGCCCAGCAGCGCCAGGGTCCCCGCCAGCGAGACGCCCACCGGAATATCGACCCCGACGATCAGCGCGACCCCCGCGAGCGCGAGGGCCAGCGCCAGCGTCGTGCGCAGGGTGGGGCGCTCGCCTGCGAACGCGGCGAAGAGGACGATGAACGCGGGGGCAGCCGAGGTGATGAGCGAGCCAAGGCTGGCCGAGGTCAGCGCCGTGCCGATGAATTGCAACGGCAGCGAGCAGACATAGCACGTCAGCCCCACCAGCGCCAGCCGCCCCAACTGGCGCCGCTTGACCCGCCAGAACCGCTCGCGCAGGGCGAACGGCGCCAGGCAGGCGAGCGAGATCAGCAGGCGCATGACCACCAGGGGCAGCGCCGGAACGGTCTGCAGCGCGACCCGGCTGATCACATACATCAGCCCCCAGAGCGCCGCCGCGCTCGCCAACGCGCCCATCGCCAGCCAGCGCCGCATGCCCTGCGCTCCCTCATCTGCTCGCGCGCTCACCTCTGGCGACAGTGTAGCAGCTTTCGCTGCGGCTGGCCGCTATGTGAGCCAGGGCTTGTGAAGTATTCGAGCGGCGAGTGCGCGTCCGCAACGCCGCAGCTTGGTTCCAGTCCGCGCCAGGCGGACTTCGCGGCCCGCAGGCCATCCAGGCGCGGGTTCAACCGCCAGCGACCCTGATGTGAGCCTCGGCGGCTTGACATGCGGCGGCGCGCGCGCCTACCCTGAGACACGACGATCAGGCGCGCATTGGTGTGCGGAAGGGAGCGGCGAGCGTGGCAGGCAGCGCAGTGGTGGGCATCATCATGGGCAGCGACTCAGACCTGCCGGTCATGCGCGGCGCGGCGGAGATGCTGGATCGCTTCGGCGTGGCGTATGAGCTGCGCATCGTCTCGGCCCATCGCACTCCCGACGATATGGCCGCGTATGGGCGCACGGCGCATGAGCGCGGTCTGCGCGTCATCATCGCCGGGGCGGGTGGCGCCGCGCACCTGCCAGGGATGATCGCCGCGCATACGCCGCTGCCCGTCATCGGCGTGCCCGTGCCGACGGAGTGGCTGCGCGGCCTCGATTCGCTGCTCTCCATCGTGCAGATGCCCAGCGGCGTGCCGGTCGCGACGGTCGCCATCGGCAATGCGCGCAACGCCGGGCTGCTGGCGGCGCGCATCCTCGCGGCGAGCGATCCTGCGCTGCGCGAGCAGATGCTGGCCTATCAGGCCGAGATCGCCGCCGAGTCGCGCGCCAGGAACGCCGCCATCACCCCGCCGACCGAGCCGCCGAGCGCGTAATCTATCCACATTTTGCGCCACTTATCCCCGCGAATGTGGATAACTCAATCGCCCCTTGTGGATAAGTCGCGCGGCTGCGTCCCCATCAGCGCTGCGCGTTCATACCGTAGTCCTCGCCGAGGCCAGCGATGACCGTGGCGGGGTCCACGTGGCGCGCGGGCGTGATGATCGTCACACCTTCATCTGGCAGCGTGGTCAGCGTATAGGAAATGCCCTGTGCGTCGAGTTCCTGCGCCAGCAGCGGATGCGCCTCGGTCACGATCAGGATGAAGCTGGGCGCGCGCGCCGCGCTGACCTGCGCCAGCGCGCCGGGTGGCCGCTGGATGCCGCCGTGTGTCACCTGATCGTAGTAGTCGGCGCAGACCGTCTGGCCGCCGCTCTCGAAGGTGACGACATTGCCGATCCAGTGGTTGCACCAGGCGTCATGGATGTCGTGCGCCTTGAGGTAGTCGAGCAGCGGCGTCATGCGCGCGGGCGGGGCGTACAGATAGTAGGGCGAGTGGAACGTGAGCGTGGGTGAGGCGGTCAGGTAGGTCGCCCCCTGGAGCACGCCAGCGATCAGCAGCACGGCGAGCGCGACTGACCATCCCCGTTGCAGCGCGGCGTCGCTCAGCGCGGCGCCAGGGCCACGCCGCCAGCTGCGCAGCGCGCTCCACGCGAGCGGCGCGCCGAAGAGCGCGAGCAGCAGGAAGGGCAGCACGAGCGCCAGCGGCGCCGCATAGCGTCCGGCCAGGTCATAGGAGCAGAGCTTCGTCTCAGCCCACGCCGAGGTGGTGAGGCAGAAAATCGCGGTCACGGCGCCTGCGTAGAGGATCGGCAGACCAATGCGCAGCGGACGCGCAATCGGTCGCCGCCAGAGCAGCCACGCGGCGGAGATGAGCGCCACCAGTGGCGGCAGCAGCAGCAGCCCGCGCAGCGGCAGCCAGAGCGGTCCCTCCGCAGGCAGCCAGCCATCGAGCGCGCGAGGGCCAGCGCAGGTGAAGTAGCGCACGGTGATGGCGAAGCCCAGGAAGGCGCGTCCGTTGCGCGCGGCGCCGCTGACGGTGGGGCTGACGCTGGGCTGGGTGACGTAGACGGCCAGGTTTTCGCCGCCGTGCGCCAACGCATAGAGCCAGGCGGGCAGGCCACCGAGCGCGGCGCCGACGAAGAGCGCAAGCAAAGCCAGCGCGGCGCCCGGTCGGAAGGTCTGTGTTCCCGTGGCAGACGACCAGAGCGCGGGCCAGCGCGCCATCAGTCGGCGCCAGGGGCCGGGGAAGACCCGCGTCAGCAGCGGCGGGGTGAGCCAGAGCGCGCAGGCCACCAGCGCATAGCTGATGAGGGGATTGATCCAGAAGCCCAGCCCGGCGAGCAGACCCCAGACCGCCCAGCGCCACGCCAACTCGCGCGGCGCGGCGCACGCGCGCAGCCGGTCGGCCAGTCGGACCGTCGCCAGCAGCAGCGCCAGCGAGATGACATAGACCTCGATCTGCCCGCCCCAGGCGCGCATCTGCGCGACGACATCGTAGAGGGGCGGCACAGCGGCCACCAGAGCGGCCAGCCCCGCCAGCAGTGGCGTCGTGCGCGCATCGTCGGGTAGCAGCGCCAGCGCCAGTCGCCACGTCAGATAGACCAGCGGGATGGAGAGCGCGATGGGGACGGCGCGCAAGGCCCAGGGGGAGGAGCCGAAGATCGCGAAGACGCCAGCGGCGAGGTAGGCTTCCAGGCTGCCCATGTAGGTCTGGCCATAGAAGTAGACGGGGCGCGCGCCCTGCAAGATGCGCTGCGCCTGAATGCCAACCAGCGCCTCATCGCCATCGATCATCGCATGCGTGCGCATCAGCAGCGTGACGCGCGCCAGCAGGCTCAGCGCGATGGCAAGCGCGAGCAGCGCGCGTGGCCGCCGCTGCGCCCACGCGACGAGCCACGCCGCCCAGCCGGTGGTGGGAACCATGCGCGCGAGCGATGTCGCGGGACGTGTCGGCGCCTGCTCTATCTGCTCGCCTGTCAGCCGCGAAGACGGTGATGCGCCGAACGCCACAGATTCACACCTCCGCCAGTGCGCCCCTCGGCGAGACGCGCCTTGAACGAGCCAGTGGGAGGTCCTCTTCCCACAAGAAGAAGCAGCGGCTACATCCTCTCCCATGCGCGCCCGTATCCCGAACTCACGCCAGTATATCATCCAGGCCGCCGCCCCCGGACTTCCGTCGCATCATCTGCGGCGCAGAATGGATGGGCGAGACGAGCGACGAGCGGCGCCACATCGCCGACCAGCAGACAGGCCAGATGTGCGTGCGAACAGCGTATGGATCGTCTCTGGCGCGACACGGAAGAGAGGTGAACGATGAGCCTGGATGAACAGCTAGCGAACCTGCTGAATAGCCTGGGCGTGACGTTGGGAGAGACGGCTGACCCGGCGGATGAGCAGGCGTGGCGTGGCACAGACGACGCGCGCGGAATGGCGCGCAGCCGCGAGCAGAGCCGTGAGCGGAGGGGCGACTCCGGGCGCGCTGAGCAACCGGCGAACCCGCTGGAGGAGACGGTGAGCGCATACCAGCACCCAGGCGACTGGGAAGACGACGATGCGATGGCCCAGGCGGAGCTATCGCTGTTCCAGACCTCACGCGAGCACTATGGTGTCTTCTACCGGCTCGATCTGGTCAGTGGCGCGCCACACCTGCGCGTCTTCGCTCCAGATGAGGAGGGCGCGCTGAAGATGCGCTGCTATCTGGTGCGTCCCTCCACAGGCGCCCCGGTGCGCGACTGGTTCCTGACCACGCGCGCGCACCACGGCTCCGATGCTTTTGGCGCCAGCCGCGAGACCATCGAGCAGCACTTGCTCTTCGCCGCTGGTGAGGCGCTGAAGCGGCTCTTCTGGTCGGGCGAGCCTGAGCGCATGCGCTTCCCACATGAGATCGAGGTCGAGCGCGTCGCATAACTGCGCTGGCAGGCGTCACACGAGCCTGCCAGCGGCGCGCTATCTCCCGCGCGGATGACGCGCCCGAAGCCCGCGTCGGGGATGTGTGAGACGGCGAGCAAGCAGCCGCTCCGCCTCGGCCAGATCGAGCAGCCGCCGCCGGGTGATGCGCGCCTGCGCGGCGTCTTCGTCGTAGATCGACGCCCAGTCTGGCTCGGCCACCTGCGCCGGATGCAGCAACGCATCGCCGACGATCAGCGCGCGCGCGGCGCCAGAGCCGACCAGCACGCTGATGTGGCCCGGCGCGTGGCCATCGGTCGCCAGGCTGACGCAGCCCTCGGCCACGGCCTCGCCAGCGGTGAAGTGGCTCACCACGCCCAGCGCCTCCAGCCGCCGCAACTGCGCGCTGGCCTGCGCCGCATCCGCATTGCCGCCAGCCGCCGCCGCGTGGAGCGCATCCCACGCGCCGCGCTCGAACAGATAGCGCGCCTGCGGAAAGGTGGGCGCGCCAGCAGGCGTCAGATTCCAGCCGATGTGGTCGCCGTGCATGTGGGTGAAGACGACGCGGCTGATCTGCTCTGGCGCGACGCCACACGCGGCCAGCTCGCGCATCAGCGCGCCTGGCGATGCGATGGGATCATTCTCCTGCCCGGCGCCAGTATCCACCAGGGTCAGGTCGGCGGGCGAGCGGCTGGGGCGAATCAGGTAGCAGTTGAACGCCGCGCGCCACAGCGTCGCCCTGTCGGGCGCATCACCGTCTGCGAACGCTTCCGGGTAGAGCGCGCGATGGGGCGTCCACTGCTCTGGGCGCACGGTGGGAAAGAGTTCCGCCAGTGGCTGATAGGGGCCGAGATAGTCGGTCAGCGCGCTGATCGTGTACTGTCCTGCGGTGATGGTGTTCATGCGCGCTCCACATTGCGGCTATTGCGGCGTCTCTCGCTCTCGATGCCCCAGCCGATGATGCGTGTCGGCGTGATGCGGATCAGCTCGTCGTCGAAGTTGGCCATGATGTCCTTGCCGCCAGTGGCCAGCGCCTCGGCGCGCCCGCGAATCTCGACGCCGCGTGGCTGCCACGGCGCAAGCACATCATCCACCACGAAGGCGACCATCGGGCGGCGCTGGATATTGCGATACTTCACACTCGCCCCGATGCCGTGACCGCCAATGTCGATCGTATCGGTCGCGGCGTTGTAGCGGAAGCCGACCGGCGCGATCTGCGGCGCGCCCGCGTCGTTGATCGTCGCCAGCCGCCCCAGCCGCTGACTTTTCAGATACGCGATCTCCGCCTCGCTGAAGCTGCCCATAGGTCGCTCCCTGCCTCTCATGCGAACAGGCTGTGATACACTGCCAGTATGGCGCTCTGCAAGATCATCATACGCCAGAGAACACCAGAGAAGGATGGGCCAGGCGATGTCTACGCCACTTGGCGATGTCGAGAAGAAGCTCTGGGACGCAGCCGACACATTGCGCGCGAACTCTCGTTTGCGCTCGTCGGAGTATTCCACACCCGTGCTGGGCCTGATCTTCCTGCGCTTTGCCGATCAGCGCTTCGAGGCGGTGGATCGCGAGCTACACGCTCTGGCGCTGGCCGAGGGCAGCCGCCGCACCATCGGCAAAGCTGATTATCAGGCGCGTGGCGTGCTCTTCCTACCACCCGCAGCCCGCTATGCCTATCTGCAAAAGCTGCCGGAAGGCGAGAACCTGGGCAAAGCGATCAACGAGGCGATGAAGGCGATTGAGCGCGAGAACGATGATCTCAAGGATGTGTTGCCCAAGAGTTACGCGCGGCTCGACACCGATACGCTGGTGACGCTGCTCAAGACCTTCGCGTCCATCCCCGCGCTGGAGGGCGACGGCTTCGGCAAGATTTACGAATACTTCCTCGGCAAATTTGCGATGTCGGAGGGGCAGAAGGGTGGTGAGTTCTTCACGCCGACGGCGCTGGTGCGGCTGATCGTCGAAGTCATCGAGCCGTTCTATGGCCGCATCCTCGATCCGGCGTGTGGCTCTGGCGGCATGTTCGTGCAGAGCGCGCGCTTTGTGGAGGAGCATCGGCGCAACCCCGGCGCGGACCTCTCGATCTACGGGCAGGAGAAGGTGGGCGAGACGATCCGCCTGTGTCGCATGAATCTGGCGGTCCATGGCCTCTCAGGCGATATTCGCCAGGCCAACACCTATTACGAGAATGTCCACAACTGCATCGGACGTTTCGACTTCGTGATGGCCAATCCGCCGTTCAACGTGGATGGTGTGGACAAGGAGAAGGTCAAAGACGACAAGCGCTATCCCTTCGGCGCGCCGAGGGTGGATAATGCGAATTACCTGTGGATTCAGGAGTTCTATAGCGCGCTCAACGCGCGTGGCCGCGCGGGCTTCGTGATGGCCAACTCGGCCAGCGACGCGCGTAGCTCCGAGCAGGAGATCCGCCGCAAGCTGATCGAGGATGGTGTGGTGGATGTGATGCTGGCCGTCGGCCCCAACTTTTTCTATACCGTCACGCTGCCCTGCACGCTCTGGTTTCTCGACAAGGGCAAGCGCGAGACGCCACGCCGCGACCAGACGCTCTTTATCGACGCCCGCCACGTCTACCAGCAGGTGGATCGCGCGCACCGCGAGTTTACGCCCGACCAGATCGAGTTGCTCGCCAACATCGTGCGGCTCTGGCGCGGCGAAGCGACCGAGACACGCCAGGGCAGCGCCGACCGCATGGCCGAGTTGTTCCCCGCTGGCGCCTATCGCGATGTGGCGGGGCTGTGCAAGGTGGCGACCATCACCGAGATCGAGGCGCAGGGATGGAGCCTGAATCCGGGCCGCTATGTCGGCGTGGCGGAGCGTGAGGCGGATGCGTTCGACTTCCACGAGCGGCTGGAGGAGTTGAGCGAGGAGTTCGCGCGGCTGACCGGCGAGGCGCACGCGCTGGAGCAACGCATCAGCGCGAATGTGGCGGCGCTGCTGGAGGCGGAGTGAGCGATGGTTCGGGGTACACTGGAGCAAAGGCCGCGCGCGTATCAATCCGTTTGGGACGAGGAGATGTCTGATGGCGTATACAATTACCCTTACCGACGAGGAATACGCCGCGCTCTCGGCTGCGGCTGCGGAGCGTGGGCAGTCGGTCGAGGCGCTGGCGCATGAGGCGCTGGCCGAGCGCTACGCCCGGAGTGACACGGGCGCTGCGCCACAGGCCGACCCGCTGATTGCCTACATGCTGCGCATGGGGCACATTCGCCAGGCGCCGACCAGGATGGCTGATACGCCGGCTGAACAGGCCGAGCGGCAACGGCTGGCAGCCAGCGCTGCTCCCGGCAAGCTGGCCTCTGAGATGACACTCGACGACCGGGGACCGCGACACCACTTCACTGCGCGCGAGCTGATGCGCATGCCACGTGAAGAGCGCAATCGCATCCTGGAGGTGGCAGCCGCAGAGGCGGAAGTGGAGTACAGGACGAATCCTGAGTTGACAGCCTTCGAGGCGCTCAGTGGCGAAGATTTCTTTGACGAGTCCCCCGAAGATGAGTGAGGCCAGGAACTGCATAGCGGCTCCCGGCCAATCGCTACAGGATTCCATAATCATTCGACACTTGACTTGAATATGGCGGCGCTGCTGGAGGCGGAGTGATGGTGACTGTGGCAACTACCACGACACTAGATGATATGTGCGAGTTGATCGTTGATTGCGAACATAAAACTGCTCCTACACAGTCCGAGGGGTATCCATCCATCCGTACGCCAAACATAGGGCGCGGTAGACTTCTGCTCGATGGAGTGAATCGCGTCTCAGAGGAGACTTACCAACTCTGGACACAGCGTGCAGTTCCGCAGGCTGGCGACCTTATATTGGCCCGCGAGGCTCCTATTGGGAATGTGGCGATAATCCCAGAAGACCTCAGAGTTTGCCTTGGCCAACGCACTGTACTTATCCGCCCAAACAAGCGGCTGATTGCCTCAGCATATCTGGTGTACCTGCTGCTTGGCGATGAAATGCAAGGGCGCATCCAATCGCTATCGAACGGCGCCACTGTTCACCATTTGAACATGTCGGATATTCACAGTCTGGCATTGCCAGAACTCCCGCCTCTGCCCACGCAGCGGAAGATCGCCGCTATCCTCTCGGCCTACGACGACCTGATCGAGAACAACCGCCGCCGCATCGCGCTGCTGGAGGAGATGGCCCGCGTGCTCTACCGCGAGTGGTTCGTGGAGTTCCGCTACCCCGGCCACGAGGGCGTCCCGCTGGTGGAGTCGCCGCTGGGGCCGATACCGCAGGGGTGGCATGTGGCCTCAGTCACAGATGCGATTTGGGTTGACCCACAGACTAAGGTTCCAAGCGACGGGGAGAAGCCATTTGTGCCAATGGGTAGTCTCTCGAACTCATCAATGGTGATCTCGCCTATCGAAGTGCGAACAGGTAATAGTGGCTCCAAGTTCCGGAATAATGACACACTTTTCGCCCGCATCACGCCATGTATCGAGAATGGTAAGACGGGATTCGTCCAGTTTCTGCCTACGGAGGGTGATGTTGCGTTTGGTTCGACGGAGTTCATCGTTCTCCGTTCTAAATCACTATGTCCCGAATATGTCTACCTTCTTGCTAGAAGTGATGAGTTTCGGGACAATGCCATCAAATCCATGACTGGAGCAACGGGTAGGCAGCGTGTACAACCGAGCAGTTTTGCGCGCTTCCTCATCGCCCATCCTGATCTGCATACGCTTTCGCACTTCCAAGAGCAGGTGGCCCCAGCATTTCGGCTAGTTCATACGCTGAGCGAGCGCACCGAGCAACTTCGCTGCACGCGCGACCTGCTGCTGCCGAAGCTGGTATCGGGCGAAGTAGACGTGGCGGGGCTGGAGGTCGAGGTGGCCGAATGAATGGTTGGCGTCTCGTTCCCTACATTTTGGCGACAACGCGCATTAGCGCCTGTTGTAATTTGCGGTAGACAAATTGGCTATTCGCGTGTCAACACAAGTTGATACTCGTATGCAAGGTTGACGTGATTATACTCTGGCTATCCAAGAAGTTGAGGAGGCGAGTTCAGAATGGCTACACCGAAAGCGGACACTCACAAGGGTGGATATCCAAAATTTCCCACAGACAATTGGTGGGCGCTGCGCAAGAGATTTGTGCAGACTATTCAGATCATTGTGAATGAAAGCTACCTTTCATCAATACTTCAGATGAAGCCAACCTCCGCGAGGGTGCGAATCAGCACGCTTAGGAAAGTGGGGCTCATTAGTGAGGATGGCAAGCCCACAGAGCGGGCAAAACGATGGCGTGATGATAACCAATATGCGGCTGTGTGTGAGGAAATCCGGCAAAGTGTATATCCGCCGGAACTGCTGAATGCATTTCCTGCGCCGAGTCCAGACCGCGCTGAAGTTGCACGCTGGTTTGGACACGAGACAGGCGTAGGAGAAGATGCGGCGAGCCAATTGACGTCGTTTTATCTGCTGCTGTGCGAAGCTAGTCCGAAGCAGCAGGATGGTAGTTCAGCACTAAAGACGCCCAAGAACGGTCGAGGCTCGTCCAGTGCCAAAGTGGCAAGCGGGACAAGAAGTCAAACCTCGCAAGGCAGCGCGCAGAATGGGTCGCACGCCAATGCTGGCGCTACAGGCCAAACAACCCAGCAGCCGGTACATACTGCAGGAGGTGGGTTGTCTTTGCATGTAGATATTCAGATACACATCTCTCCGGAAGCAGATGCCCAGCAGATTGATCAGATATTCAAGAGCATTGGCATGCACCTGGGGCAAGGCGGTGATGCAATGTGACTCCAGAGTTGATGAAGATCATTGTCAGCCAAGCAAAGTATGTGCAAAGCGAGGCAGACAAGCTATGGAAACCACGTGAGGAAGGCACCGTGCCGCGAGGTGAAATGGTGCTTCTCCGGTCCATTACAAAAGACACAAAAGGCTATATCGAGAAGATTGCGCATCAAATCAATGGCACCTATGAAAATGGATGGTACGATGCCTGTGCCGTGCTCATCCGCCGCCTCATCGAAACTCTAATAATAGAGGCATTTGAACATCACGGTATCGCCGACCAAGTCAAAGATGACAACGGGGCATTTGTTACCTTACGCGACCTCATTCCTAAAGTGATAGCGGAGACTACCAAGTGGAATGTCTCGCGCGAGACTTGTCGTGTGCTTCCAGGCATGAAGGACATTGGAGACAGGTCCGCGCATAATCGTTATTTCCTAGCGCATCGAGGCGACATCAATAAGCTAATAAAGGGCCTACGTGTAGTGGTGCAGGAACTGATCCACATAGCTGAGTTGAAATAATTCATGCGATGCCACTCTGAAGACGCGCTTGTCGAGCAGCCCGCTATCCAGTGTTCGGCGCGCTGAGGTGGGAGGCGACGCTCTATGCTACACTGTGAAGCAATACTTCAGCGAACGACCCAGGAGAGATGAGGCGCCCATGACGCACCAACTCACATTGAGCGACGACCGCTACCAGACGATCGTTGAGATGGCCGCCGCCCGTCGCCAGACGCCCGATGAGTTGCTCGCGGCGCTCGTAGACGAGGCCTGGGAGCGCGCCTGTGCGCCGTATGACGCCGCCTTCCAGAATGACCCTGATTGGCAGGCAAGCGCGCGCGCGGCGGCGGCTCGCAGCGATGAACCGCAGGGCGACATCTACTCCTCCACTGCGGAGCTTTTCCAGGCGCTGGGCGCGAGTCAGCGCGACGTTGAGGAGGCGCAGCGTCTGGAGGCTCGCGATGAGCCGCCACCAGATGCGCGCTGATGCCAACGTATGAGGCTGATCCGCGTTTCTGGCGCGACTGGGAGCGGCTCACGGAAGCGCAGCGGGCGCTGTTTCTCTCAGCGGTTCAGCAGATGATCGACGACCTGCGCTCGCGCCGCCGCTTCCATCCGCGACTACGTATCAAAGGCTACCAGGGTCAGTCAGGCGTGTTTGAGATGACCTGGGCGCCCGATGGCCGGGCGCTCTTTCGGTACGGCGCCTCGCCGCACGCCGGAGATACCCATATCGTGTGGCTGCGTATCGGCACGCATGATATCTTCTAGCGCCTTGGGCTATACGCCTCAGATGCGCGACCACCGCGAGGCGTCCGCAGCCCATCTGCGCACACCTTCCGGGCGCTGATGCCTTGCGGCAGAAAGGGAGTTGAGGCGGGCGGTTGAATCGCGCCTGGATGGCCCGCCGGGCCGCGAAGTCCGCCTGTGCGGACGAGGAACCGGGCGTCTGTGGACCTGCGCAGGCAGGTCTGGTGGCGGCAGCAGCCGCCCTGAGGCGCGGTTTCAACCGCCCGCGTCCTTCTCGATACCCTTCTACGGCGTCTATCGTCTCTCACAGGTCGGGTGGTGTATCTCTAATGCAAGACTACTCCGAGGACGCGCTCGTCGAGCAGCCCGCTATCCAGTTGTTCGGCGCGCTGGGGTGGGAGACGCTGAACTGCTACCACGAGACGCTGGGGCCAGATGGCACGCTAGGGCGCGAGACCTTCGCCGAGGTCGTGCTCGTGCGGCGGCTGCGCGCGGCGCTCCAGCGGCTCAATCCCGCCGCATCGCGCGAGGCCATCACCCTCGCCATCGAAGAACTCACGCGCGACCGCAGCGCGCTCAGCCCTGCGCACGCCAACCGCGCGATCTACCACCTGCTCAAGGACGGAGTCAAGATACGGCTGCGCGCCGAGGGTGGCGGCGATGATGAGACGGGCGACGGCGAGCGCGTCGAGACGGTGCGCATCGTGGACTGGGAGCATCCGCAACGCAACGACTATTTGCTCGCCTCGCAGTTCTGGGTGTCTGGCGAGCTGTACAGGCGGCGGGCCGATCTCGTCGGCTTCGTCAACGGCCTGCCGCTAGTCTTCATCGAACTGAAGGCGACCCATAAACGACTGCGCGCCGCCTACGATGGCAACCTGCGCGACTACAAGACCACCATTCCGCAGCTCTTCTGGTACAACGCGCTGATCCTGCTCTCCAATGGCAGCCAGACGCGCGTCGGCAGCCTCACCGCTGGCTGGGAGCATTTCTTCGAGTGGAAGAAGATCAGCGAGGAAGAAGAGCGCGGCGTCGTCTCGCTAGAGACCGCCCTGCGCGGCGTCTGCGACCAGACACGCCTGCTCGATCTTGTTGAGAACTTCACACTCTTCAGCGACGCAGGCGGCGCGCTGACGAAGATCCTCGCCAAGAATCATCAGTACCTCGGTGTCAACCGCGCGCTGGCCGCCGTGCGCGACCTGCACGCCGACCCCAGTCGCCAGGGCCGCCTCGGCGTCTTCTGGCACACCCAGGGCAGCGGCAAGAGCTATTCGATGATCTTCTTCACCCAGAAGATATTGCGCAGGCTACCGGGGAACTGGACCTTCCTGGTCGTCACCGACCGCGACAACCTCGACGGCCAGATCTACAAGACCTTCGCCGCGACCGGCGCTGTCACCGAGCGCGAGCAAGACATCCAGGCGCAGAGCGGCGCGCACCTACAAGCGATGTTGCGCGCCGATCACCGTATCCTCTTCACCCTCATCCAGAAGTTCCACATTGGGCGCGGGCAGACCTACCCTACGCTCTCCCCGCGCTCCGACATCATCGTCATCACCGATGAGGCGCATCGCAGCCAGTACGACGGCCTCGCCCTCAACATGCGCAACGCCCTGCCGCAGGCCGCCTTCCTCGCCTTCACCGGCACCCCGCTGATGAAGGTCGGCGAAGAGAAGACGCGCGAGGTCTTCGGCGACTACGTCAGCGTCTACAACTTCCGCCAGTCGGTCGAGGATGGCGCCACCGTCCCGCTCTACTACGAGAACCGCGTTCCCGAGCTGCAATTGACCAACGACGCCTTCGACGAAGATATGCAGCGCCTGGTGGAGGCCGCCGAACTCGACGACGCGCAGGAACGCCTGCTGGAGCGCCAGTTCGCGCGTGAGTATCATCTCATCACGCGCGACGACCGGCTGGAGAAGATCGCCGAGGACCTCGTCGCGCACTTCATGGAGCGCGGCCAGCGCGGCAAGGCGATGGTTGTCTCCATCGACAAGGCGACCGCTGTGCGCATGTATGACAAGGCGCAGACGCACTGGAAGCGCTACCTGGAAGGGCTGCGCCAGCGCCTCGTCGCCGCGTCAGAGGCAGAGCAAGCTTCATTGCGCGAACGCATCGCCTATATGGAAGCGACTGATATGGCGGTCGTCGTCTCGCAAGCCCAGAACGAGATCGCAGACTTCCGCGACAAGCGCCTCGAGATCGAGCCGCATCGCCGCCGCATGGTGACAGAGGACCTGGAAACGAAGTTCAAAGACGCCGCCGACCCGCTGCGCATCGTCTTTGTCTGCGCCATGTGGATGACCGGCTTCGACGCGCCCAGCGTCTCCACCATCTACCTCGACAAGCCGATGCGCAATCACACGCTGATGCAGACCATTGCGCGGGCCAATCGTGTCTTCGGCGATAAGGTCAATGGCCTGATCGTGGATTACGTCGGCATCTTCCGCGACCTGCAAAAGGCGCTCGCGCTCTATGGCGCATCGCAGGATGGCGTGGGGGGCGAGGACGACCTGCCGATCAAAGACAAATCCGCGCTGGTCGCCAAGCTTCAGGGCGCGCTCACAGAGGCCGAGGCGTTCTACGCAGCGCAGGGGGCGCCGCTCGGTCCGATTCTGGCGGCGCAGGGCTTCGCGCGCGTCGCGCTGCTCGATGACGCGGTGGATGCTCTGCTGATCAATGACGAGACTAAACTGCGCGCGCTGGCGCTCGCGGCGGACGTCGCACGACTCTATCGCGCCATCCTGCCCGACCCCAACGCCAACACCTTTACCGCGCGGGTGGCGGCGCTGGCCGTCATCGCCAGCAAGATCAAGGAGCTGCTGCCCACAGCCGACATCACCGAGCTGATGAGCGAGATCGATCAACTGCTCGATAGTTCCATCGCCGCCGAAGCCTACGTCATTCGCGGTGGGTCGGTCGTGGCTGAGCGGAGTCCGGGCTACAAGGTGGATCGCCGCGTAGACCTGAGCACGATTGACTTCGATGCCCTGCGCGCGCACTTCGCTCAGGCGCGCAAACATACGGAGGCGGAGAAGCTGCGCGGCGCGCTCGTGGCCAAAGTGGGGCGCATGGTGCGCCTCAATCGTACTCGCGCCAACTATCAGGCGCGGCTACAGCAGCTCATCGCCGACTACAACGCGGGCAGCATGAATGTCGAAGTCTTCTTTGACAATCTTGTGACGCTGGCGCAGGAACTGACCGTTGAAGATCAGCGCGCCATCCGCGAGCAGGTGAGCGAGGAGGAGCTAGCGCTCTTCGATCTGCTCACCCGCCAGCAGGTCACACTGAGCGAGAAGGAGCGTCAGGAGGTCAAGCGCGCCGCGCGTGGCCTGCTCGTCACCCTCAAGCGCGAGCTGCTGACGCTGGACTGGAGGAAACGCCAGCAGAGTCGCGCCCAGGTTCGTATCGCCGTCGAGCAGTCGCTGGATGCTGGACTGCCGCGCATCTACTCTCCAGAGCTGTTCGACCGCGCCTGCGATGCCGTCTACCAGCATCTCTACGACGCCTACTCTGACGCGGATCACAATGTCTATGCGCAGGCAGGCTAATCAGTGCAGCAGGTTGAGCGTGTTGCTGCCATCGTCTACGAAGTAGACGCCGCTGCGCCCAGGAATCACCGCCAGGCCAAAGAGTGTCCCGGCCCCCGGCGGATTGCCGGTGTTATCCACGAGTTGCGAGGCCACCTGCGCGCCGCCAGGCGTCGTCTCGACCATGAAGCCGTCGTTGCCGTTCACCGTGAGGAGATGACCATTAGGCGCCAGAGTGAGGCCGAGCGGGTCATTCAAGGCGCCGCCCACCGTAACCGTCGCCCCTCTGCCACCGCTGCCGTCGCGATACACGGCGTTGGGGATCGCCCCGATGCGGTTCGCCAGGCTGTCGGCCACATACAGTGTTCCATCGTACCCCAGGCCAACGCCTGTCGGGCCGATCACCAGCGCCGCCGGATCGGTCCGCTCGGCGAACCCTGAGCCGATGACGGTTTCGGAGGTCATCTGTGGCGCATTCCTGCCGTCATGCGCGATCTCCAGCCCGATGCGCAGCACCGTCCCACGGTTCACGACCGCGCCGCCTGCCGCCACCGTGCCGTTGAGCACATTTGTCACGAAGAGCGCCACATGCTCGCCCTGATCGAACGCGGTCATGTCCCATGGCCCGTTGATGCGCTTGTCCGCGAACGTCTCGACCACATGGCCGTCGCTGTTCAGCACGATCAGGCAGCCAGCCTGGGCCGTCGCCGCCGTGCCATCACTGGTTGGCAGGCTTCCCACAATTACAAAGCCGCTCTTGAGCGCGACCAGCGCCGTCGTCAGCCCAACCCCGCCGGGGCATGCCCCAGGCAGCGCGCTGGCCACGATGCGGGCGAACAGGATGCGGCGCCCACCTGGCGCGATCTCTACGATAGTGTCGCCGGTTCCCTGCAAGTTCGCGCTGTTGTTGAAGTTGCTCACGAGGATGTCGCCCTGCGCCAGGTCGCCTACCGTGCGCGGAACCACCGCCATGCCATACGGGTTGACATCGCCGTTGTGCGGCACAGTCGAAGCGATGGTGGTGACGGTGGTGAATCCTCCGATGAAAGAGCTGCCCCTGGCCTGCGCCGCTGGCGCGACCACCGCCACCGCCAGCGCGAGCGCCAGCATTCCAGTGAGCGCCGCAGCCGCAGAGATGGAGACATGTCGTCGGGTCATGCTATCCTCCTCCTGGTTCTTGGCGGCCTTCGGTCCCTGTTCCTTAAGATCGACCGCCAGTCATCGCGCGTCGTCGGATCATGCGCGATTTCGCTTCCCTGGGCGCAGCCACTGGTGGGGCCAGACAACGTGAGACGGCTTGAGACGACTTGACATGCGACCAGCGCTGACGCCAGGCATCGTCGAGAGAGTGTCTGCCAGAGAATACGCGGCGCGTTACACGCGCTCACCAGCGGGGTTCGCCTTGTTGGGCGACGGCTCAGCGGCAGGGCAGATTCAGCGGAGGGTATGCTACAATGCGGCCAGCGATTCTGAATCTGATTCACTCCGCGCCAGACTGGAGGGTTGAGCATGTCCCGTAGCGCTCCTCCCGATGCTTACCTTCTCGAAGTCGAGCATGTGATTGATCTCGGCCTGAAGGCTCAAGCAGATCCACTCATCTTTCTGACGGCCCAGCAACGGCAATCCACCCTCTATACCCTCAATCGCGCGCACGTTGAGCTGCTCGTCAGCGCGTGGGAGACGTGGGGTCATGCGCCGCACGCTGGTCTGGTTGTTCCGGCCAAGGGGTAGCCGTTACCAGCGCAAACCATCCGTTCTCTCGAGGCGCTGCTGCGGCAGGCGCCGTCTTTGAATGGTCGCGTGGTCTATCTCTGATACGGAATAGGCCGAAATCGCTCGGCGACCGGGGCATCGGGCGCGCTTCACCCCACCTGCGGGCGGGCGCGGTCTACGATGGCGCGGGCGTCGGCGGCGGGTGGCAGCGCGCCGAAGCTGTGGCCCCAGTCGCCGCCCAGACGCGAGGCGATGAAGGCGTCGCTCACCATGTGCGGCGCGTGGCGCGCCAGTAGCGACCCCTGGAGGGTCAGCGCCAGCAACTCGACGATGCGGCGAGCGCGAACCTCGGCGTTGGCATGGTCGGCCAGCTCGCGACGCAGACGCTCGGTCGCGGCGTCGAGGCGCGGATCAGCGCCGTGCGCCAGCTCGATCTCGGCCAGCACGGCATCCGCCGCCGCTGGCTCGCGGCCCAGCGCCCGCAGCGTATCGAGCGCAATGACGTTGCCCGACCCCTCCCAGATCGCGTTGACAGGCGCCTCGCGGTAGAGCCGTGGCATGATGCTCTCCTCGATGTAGCCCGCGCCTCCCAGGCATTCCATCGCCTCAGCCGCCAGTGTCGCCGCCCGTTTGCTGACCCAGAACTTGCCCACCGCGACGCCCAGCCGCAGCAGCGCCGCCTCGCGCGGATCAGCCGCCGCATGGTCACGCGCCGCCGCCAGTCGCAGCAGCAGCGTCGTCGCCGCCTCCGACTCCAACGCCATATCGGCCAGCACGTTCGTCATCAGCGGCTGATCGATCAATAGCCTGCCAAACGCCGACCGATACGCCGCGTGGTGGGTCGCCTGGGCCACCGCCTGGCGCATCAGCGCGGCGGAGCCAGCGATGCAATCGAGCCGGGTGGAGTTGACCATCTCGATGATCGTGCGCACACCGCGCCCCTCATCGCCGATGCGGATGGCCCACGCCTCGCGCAGCTCGATCTCGCTGGAGGCGTTGGAGCGGTTGCCCAGCTTATCCTTGAGCCGCTGGATGAAGATGCGGTTGCGCGCGCCATCTGGCAAGACACGCGGCATGAGGAAGCAGGTCAGCCCGCCAGGCGCCTGCGCCAGCACGAGAAAAGCGTCGCTCATCGGCGCGGAACAGAACCACTTATGCCCCGTCAGCCAGTAGCCGCGCCCGTCGCCGGCGGGCGTAGCGCGTGTGGTGTTGGCGCGCACATCGGAGCCACCCTGCTTCTCAGTCATGCCCATGCCGCAGATCAGGCCGCGCTTGGTCTGTGGCGCGCGCAGGCCGAAGTCATACTCCAGCGCGGTGAAGCGTGGCTCCCACTCCGCCGCCACCGCAGGCTCGACGCGCAGCGCGGGGATCGCGGCGTAGGTCATCGAGATGGGGCAGCCGTGCCCCGCTTCCACCTGCGACCAGACGAGGAAGCCAGCCGCCCGCGCGACATGCGCGCCTGGCTGTGGCTCGCGCCAGGGCGCGGCATGCAGCCCCCAGCCGACCGCGCGGCGCATCAACTCGTGCCACGCCGGATGGAATGTCACCTCGTCGATGCGATGGCCATAGCGGTCGTGGGTGCGCAGCTCTGGCGGATAGCGGTTGGCCTCCTCGCCCCAGCGGATCGCTTCCTCTGAGCCAGCCACAGCGCCTATCGCGCGCAGTCGCGGCTCATCCCATCCGGCCCCCGCGCGTGCGACACCCTCGCGCAGCGCGGCGTCCTGCTCGTAGACGTTGTAGCCCAGCAGCGGCGGCGGTTGATTGAAGACCGTGTGGGTGGCGGCGTCATCGCGCGCGGCGACGGGCTGCGCCGCTTCGGTCATATCAGTCGGTCAGTCGTGTTAGTCGTATGCGTCGTCGTCATCGCCGCGCTCCTTTGGCTGCTGCGTCGCGCTCAGGCCCTTGCAGGCATTGACACTCCCCACGGCTAAAGCCGGGGGATTCTCGGTTCGTCCCCGCAGGTTATCCCGCGAGTCCCCGAAGGGCCTGCCCGGCCCATTGAATGTTCCTGGCCGCGTTCTCATCTCGATCCAGTACGAGGCCGCACGAGGGACAGACATGGGTGCGCACACTCAACGATTTGGGTACACGCTCCCCACAGCCGCTACAGTCCTGGCTGGTGTACTGCGCAGGAACCGCTACTACCCGACGCCCAGCGTATGCTGCTTTGGCTTCGAGGATGGCCCGAAACGCCGCCCAGCCTGCGTCCGAAATGGACTTGGCGAGGTGACGATTCCGAACCAGGTTGGCGACCTGCAAGTCTTCGAGATAGATGGTGTCGTACTGACGCAGCAGCATGAGCGCCGTCTTGTGGTGAAAGTCGGCGCGTTGGCGCTTGACGTGTTGATGCGCCCGCTGAAGGTGGCTCACCGCCTTACGTCGACGGTGGCTGCCCAGCTTGCGTTTCGAGACACGGCGCTGGGCTTTCTTCAGGCGCTTCTCACCCCGCCGATGCAGGCGCGGATTCTCGACTGCTTCACCCTCGGCGGTGATGAGGAAGACCTTCAGCCCCACATCAATGCCCGTCTCATTGCCCGTGGGCGGCAAGGGCTGCGCAGGCACATCAGCGCAGGAGACGATGGCATACCAGCCGTCGGCCTCACGGCTAATCGTGACGGTCTTGGGCGTCCCCGCCAGCGGACGCGACCACCGCAAGGCCACGCGTCCGATCCTTGAGAGCACGAGGCAGCCATTGTCCGGTGATCCCTCGAGCCGAGCGCCACCGCCATACTGCTTGTAGGTGAAGCTGTGGTAGCGCGCTCTGCCCTGAAAGCGTGGGAAGCCCGGCGTCTGCCCGGCCTTCACGCGGCGAAAGAACGCCTGATACGTCTTGTCGAGCCGGGTCAAGACATCCTGCAAGACCTGCGCATTGACCTCAGCGTACTCTGGGAACGCCGCTTTCAGGTCCGGCAACTCCGCCATCTGCTGATAGGCGGCGATGGTGATGCCACGCCGCCGATACGCGGTGAGGCGTTCTTCGAGCGCCGTGTTGTAGAGCGTGCGACACCGCCACAAGACCTCCTCAAGCTGGCGCGCCTGTTCGGGCGTCGGCGTGAGCTTGTATGTGTAGCTCTTGCGTGTCGTCGGCTCGTCCACGACTACTCTCCCGGCTTTTCCTGCTTTTCCTGGTGTTGCTCAACGTGCTCACGTAGCGCCCGCACGATTTCTCCGTTCAAGGAGCGGTCATGTCGCTTGGCAAGCCGACGCATCTGCGCGGCAATCTCTGCCGGAATGCGGATGGTGATTTTGGTTTCGCGCTGTTCGGTTTCCATGCCCCTAGTATGCCACTACGATAGCGGCACGGCAACTGGTAGTACCGTTGGTGTCGCCTATGCGTCCAAGGGCGACGCGGCTTTCACCCCTCTGCCTGAAGGCAGGGGCACTCAGCCGCGATTCTCTGGTAGACGCGCGCCAGTAGGCGGCTGTCAACGCGGGGCGCGCAGCCCTTCCGGGCGGGGGCCAACGCAGCTACCGCAATGGTCAGCAGTAGCGCGCTGGCTGTTACCCCATCGTCGCGCAATGCCGATGGAGGCGAGAACATGCAGGGCTTGTGACTTGTCCGGCGATTCCGCGCGCATGCCATGTCTTAGCCCCACGCAGGTGGGGCTTTGCGGCCGCCAGGCCCATAGCCGCGGGTTCACCCGCCCGCGCCCCGGCGGCGACTTCACAAGCCCTAGCGCGCCCTAGCGCGCCCTCGCCACGACCCCATCGCCGAGCGGGGTCGCCGCCTCGGTCGCCGCCTCGGTCGCCACCGGCGCCTTCACGGCGTTGGCCACGGCATTGGCGATATTCGCGGTATTCGCGGTGTGCTCGGTCAGTGGCCGGAGCAGATTGGTCAGCTCCGCAGGCACCACCAGCTTCGTCGATGGCGCCGTTCCAAGCGTCTTCAGCATCTCCAGGTATTGCAAGCTCATCGTGTTGCTGTCGAGGCGCGTGGCGACGCTGGAGATCTGGTCCAGCGCCTGCGCATACCCCTCCGCGCGCAAGATCGCTCCCTGCCGCGCGCCCTCGGCCTCCAGAATCGCCGACTGCTTCTGGCCCTCCGCCACGCGCACGGCGGCGTCGCGCTTGCCATCGGCCTCCAGAATCGTCGCGCGGCGTGTGCGTTCCGCCGACATCTGCCGCGTCATCGCGTCCTGTATCTCGCGCGGCGGCATGATCTCGCGAATCTCCACGGCAGTCACTTTGATGCCCCAGCGATTGGTCACCTCATCCAGCTTGCCGCGCAGGGTGTTATTGATATCCTCGCGCCGCGAGAGCACCTCGTCGAGCAGCATATCGCCGACCACCGCGCGCAACGTCGTGATGGCGATGCCACGCGACGCATTCTCATACTGCTGCACGTTGATCACACTCGACGCCGGGTCCACGATCTTCGAGTAGATCAGGAAGTCGATGGAGACGGAGGCGTTATCCTCGGTGATGCAGGATTGCGGCGTCACATCAAACACCCGCTCACGCAGATCGGTCCGTATCCCACGGTCGACCAGCGGAATGAGCAGCACCAGTCCCGGCCCGCGCACGCCAACCAGGCGACCGAGACGCAATACGACCAGGCGCTGGTACTCTGGCACGATGCGGACGGTCAGCGAGGCCAGCAGAACCGCCAGGATGACCACAAGAATCACGATCACGAACACAACAGGTGACATAGTGAGTACCTCCTGCGTATGGCCTATGCGTCGGGGGGAATCCCCCGGAGACGCCACTCATAGGGGCGATGCACCCGGAGCGTTACCCCCTCCACGCCGATGACCTCCACGGTCTCTCCGCTGTTGATCGGCTCCGCCTCGGCAATCGCGCTCCAATCCTCGCCGTCAACGCGCACCACGCCGCGCGGCGCGAGGGCCGATGTGGCGACCCCCTCCTTGCCGAGCAGCGCCTCACGGCCCGTCGCGACCGGCAGTCGCCGTGTGCGTAGCGAGGCGCGGATGAGGAGCAGGAAGAACGCCGATACCCCCAGTGTGCTGGCCGCCACCAGCCATGGGCTTACGCGCAGCGCATCCAGACCAGCAGGCGAAGAGAACGGCACGAACAACAGCACTGAGCCGATGATAAAGGCGAGGATGCCTCCAAGGCCCAGCAGCCCCACGCCTGGCATATGCGCCTCCGCGAGGAACAATCCGACGGCCAGCAGCATGAGCAGCACGCCCACCCAGTTGACCGAGAGCAGGCTGAACGCCAGCAGCGCCAGGATGAGCGCGATGGCCCCCGTGATCCCCGGAATGAGGACGCCCGGATGATAGGCCTCCGCAACCAGGCCAAGAATGCCGATGAGAAACAGAACATAGGCGACATTGGGGTCGCTCAGCACCGCAAGTAGCGGCTCAGGCAGACTCATCTTGTACCCCCAATCCGCGATGCGCTTCGCCCAGCGGATCGTCGCGCCGTCGTTCGCTCGCGGCCTGCGGCATGCCGCAAGAACGCTGCAAAACTGGACCATCTCCAGGCTCATCCCACGCCCAGACCCGCCAACCGTCACGCGCCGCCACAGACCAGCCTGACGAGCGATGGCGGCGATGTGTGTACACTTATATTTTATGTAAAACGTAGCACACAATGCCAGTCCTCGGCACGTTGGCGCAGAACTCGCCAGCGAGCGCTCGCGCCGTGTGACGCCGTGTAACCAGCAGCCGTAGAGTGTGCAGGCGTGGGCAGGAGCGGATAGCCGGGTATGCTATGATAGCGCAGTTCTGATGTGACCCCAGAGGAGACGCTCCATGTCGCAGCCAGTTCCATCAGCGGCAGGCGCCACGCTCACGCCGCCGCCGCATGCCCATCTCTGGCCAGACACCGCGCGCGTCGATGCCGCCGGACGCCTGCTGCTGGATGGGAACGCCGCCAGCGCCCTGCTCGCCGCCTACGGGTCGCCGCTCTACGTCTACGACGAGGCGACGCTGCGCGGGCAGATGCGCGCCTTTCGTGAGGCGTTCGCGCGGCGCTGGGCGGCAAGCGCCGTGGCCTACGCGGGGAAGGCCTACCTCTCGCCTGCGCTCTGCGCGCTGCTGCGCGATGAGGGGCTGGAACTGGATGCCGTCTCGGCGGGTGAGGTCGGCGTGGCTGTCGGCGCGGGGTATCCCGCGCAGCGCATTCATCTGCACGGCAACTTCAAACCCGCTGCGGAGCTGGCCGACGCGCTGAGCGCGGGCGATGGCGGCGTGGGGCGTGTGGTGGTGGATAGCCTCGACGAACTCGACCGGCTGGCGGCGCTGGGGCAGGCGCGTGGCAAGCCGGTCGCCATCTGGCTGCGTGTCAACCCCGACGTGGCGACCGAGACGCATGTGAGCATCCAGACGGGGCATGCCGATTCCAAGTTTGGCCTCGATCTCGCCAGTGGCGCCGTCATGCAGGCCGCGCGCCGCGCCGTCGCCTCACCCTGGCTCGATCTGCTCGGCCTGCACGCGCATGCTGGCTCCAACCTCTTCGACATCGCGCCCGCCGCGCGCGTGGCGACGACCCTGGCCGAACTTGCCGCGACGCTGCGTGAGACGCTGGGCGTGACGGTGAGCGAGATCAGCCCCGGCGGCGGCGCGGGCGTCGCCTACACGCCAGAGCAGCGCGCCCTCGATCCCAACGACTATGCGGAGGCGGTGACGACCGCGCTGCGCGGCGCCTGCGAGCGCCTGCGTCTGGCCCCGCCACGGCTGATCGTTGAGCCGGGGCGTGCGATTGTCGCACGAGCAGGCGTCGCGCTCTACACCACTGGCCCACGCAAGGTGACGCCCCACGCGATCTTCGTCGCGGTGGATGGCGGCATGGGCGACAATCCGCGCCCAGCGCTCTACGACGCGGCCTACCATGCCGCGCTCGCCGACCGCATGACCGAGGCGCCCAGCGAGACGGCGCTGGTTGTTGGGCGCTACTGTGAATCGGGCGATGTGCTCGTCCGCGCGGCGGCGCTGCCACAGACGCGCCCCGGCGAGCCGCTGGCCATCCCTGTCAGCGGCGCCTATCATCTGCCGCTGGCGAGCCAGTACAATCTCGTGCCACGACCTGCCGTCGTCTTCACCCGCGATGGGCAGGCGCGTCTCGTCCGCCGCCGCGAAACACTCGACGATCTCACCCGTCTGGATGTCTCATAGCGCGCCGCCAGCGCCAGCATTCGTTGATCCCTGTGACGCCGTTACCCGCTGTGGGGTGTCTGGACATATCGATGAGGAACCTATGCCAGCGATACACGATCTTCAAGGCTACATGGATGCCCTGCGCGCCTCGTTCGACGCTGAACGCGCACGCGGGCGGCAGGTCACGCTGCAATATTGCTTCAGCGGCGCGGTCACAGGCGTCTGCTACGCGACCATCGCCGATGGGACGCTGACGGTCGCCGAGGGCAGACACCCCGCGCCCACCGCCGTCGTGACGTCAGATTTCGAGCTCTGGCTGCGCATTATCGCCTATCACCTCGATCCGCTGCTGGCCTATCAGGAGGGACTGTACGCCGTCGAGGGTGATATCGAGGCGCTCATCGAGACGGATACCTGGTTTATGCGCTAGGTCACGCTCCCAGGTCGGCGCCGCTCGCTCCCCCGCAATATCTCGCTGGCTCCCCCGCGCGCTTCCGTAATGTGGTCAAATAAGGGCAAGCGCGCGCATGGATTCATCATCCACCATCTCTACGGCGCGTGTTGTGAGGATCTGCGCGCAGCCACCCAGAGAAGGAGCGTCGCCCTGAGCGCCAAGCCGCCACGTTCTTCCCCTGCGGAGCCAACGGAGCCGCGCCGCAAGCCAGCGCGTACGCGGCTCGATCTGCTGCTCACCCAACGCGGGCTGGCGCCGAGTCGCGAGCGGGCGCGCGCGCTCATCATGGCGGGCGAGGCGCTGGTGGATGGCCGCGCCGTGACGAAAGCGGGCGAGCTGATCGCCGAGTCGGCCACGGTCACGCTGGCCAGCACACCAGCCGAGTTGCGCTATGTCAGCCGGGGTGGGCTGAAGCTGGAGCGCGCGCTCGACACGTTCGCGCTCGACCCGACTGCGCAAATCTGCCTGGATGTCGGCGCTTCGACCGGCGGATTCACCGATCTTCTCTTGCGGCGTGGCGCCAGCCGTGTCTACGCTGTGGATGTTGGCTATGGACAGCTTGCGTGGCCGCTGCGCACGGATCCGCGTGTGGTGGTGATGGAGCGCGTCAACGTCCGCCATCTGGCGGCGCTGCCCGAGCCGATAGCGTGCGCCGTGATCGATGTCTCTTTCATCTCGCTGCGGCTGGTCTTGCCGCGCGTGGCGGCGCTGCTGGCGCCAGCGGCCTGGGTCGTGGCGCTGGTCAAGCCGCAATTCGAGGCGGGACGCGCCGAGGCCGATCGGGGCCGGGGCGTCATCAGCGATCCGCAGGCGCATCGGCGGGTGCTGCGCGATCTGCTGCGCTGGCTGGCGGAGTGGCCAGCGCGCGCCGCTGCGGATGACACGATGGCGGCGCCGCTCACGCCGCTGGGGCTGATCGTTTCGCCCATCGCCGGGCGCGATGGCAATCATGAATACCTGCTATGGCTGGCGCCATCCGCTGCGACGCAGCCGGGGCAAGCGACGCTGGCGGGTGAGGCAGGCGAGCGCGCCATCGAGCAGGTCGTCGCCGAGGCGCTGAGCGGCGCCAGGGTGGATGGCGATACGGAGTGAGGCGAGACGCGCACGAGTGAGACGCGCGTCAGCGAGAGGCGAGGAGAGACTCCATGCGATTTGTCGTCGGGGTAGACGGCGGTGGCACGAAAACCGCCGCCGCCGTCGTGGGTGATGATCTGGGCGTGATCGGAGTTGGCGCCGCAGGCCCTTCGAACTACCGCTCCGTCGGCATGGAGGCCAGCAGCGGCAACATCGCCGAGGCGACCTCACTGGCTCTGGCGCAGGCGCAACTCTCGCTCGAGACACTCGACGCGATCTGTCTCTGCCTCGCCGGCTTCGATACGGACCTCGACCTGCCTGTGCCACAGCGCGCCATTGCGCTGCTGGGCTTCAAAGGCCCGGTGATCTTCGAGAATGATGTCGTCGGCGCGTGGGCAGGTGTCACCGGTGGCGAGGCTGGCATCGTCGCGATTGCTGGCACAGGCGCGACCGCGCTGGGGATGAATGCGCGCGGCGAGTTCTGGCGCACCGACGGCTGGGACTACGTGCTCGGCGATGCGGGCAGCGGCTATCGCATCGGGCTGGAGGGCATCCACGAGGCGATGAAGATGCTCGATGGTCGCCGCGAGCCAACCTGCCTGGCGCGCCAGATGGCGGAGTGCTACGGTGTTGACGACGCCCCTGCGATGCGACGACTCGCCGATAGCGGCGCGCTGGGCAAGCTGCGCATCGCCGACTTCGCGCGCAATGTCTCCGAGGCCGCCGATGCGGGCGATGTGGTCGCGCGCGAGATTCTGGGGCGCGCCTCAAACGATATCGCCATGAGCATTGAGGCGATTGTGCGGCGGCTGGGCATGCGCGATGACGTCTTTCCCATCGGCATCGTCGGCAGCGTCTTCAAGTCGCGCTGGACCCTCGACCCGCTGCGTCCGCGCCTCGCCGCGATGGCTCCGCAGGCCACGCTCAGCGCGCCGCTCTATCCGCCAGAGGTGGGCGCGGCCCTCACCGCGCGCCGCCGCCTGACCAATCAGGACATTGGCTCGTGGACGCTGGGTGTGGGCAAGCGCCAGATTCGCCGCAGCCTGAAGATCAGCGAACTCGATCTGGTGTGAGCCGCGCGAGTGGCGCGAGCCGCCCTCCCGGCGCGATTTTAGTCGAGCTGGCTGGCGGCTGAAAGCCGCGCCTAAGGTCGGTCTGCGGACCGACGCGAAGCCCGCCTGGCGCGGGCTAGGACGCCGGTCTTCAGGTCGCGCAGGCGGCCTTTGCGGCCGCAGGCCCCTGGCTGCGGGTTCACCCGCCGAGGAGAATTCACAGGCCTTGCCCACTGTGGTGTATTTCATTGACAGTGGCGCCGCTGCCACATACAATGCCCTTGCGTTTCAGGCCTGAGGCGGCGGCGCACAGCGAACGCCGTCAGATGCGTCTACCAGATGCGTTCAGATGCGCCCAATGGAAAGCGACGGGGTCATGGAGTTGGAGAATGTAGTGGAGAAGAAGCCGCTGCGTCAGACGCTGGCGGGGCTTGTTTCCGCGATTGTCCACCCAGTCGCATTTCCGCTGCTGACATTGGCGATGATCACCTTCACACAGACCGACTCAATCCGCGCCTCGCTCAAAGTCGGCCTCATCTCGCTGGCTCTGACGACCGCGCCCGTGGCTGCGCTGGTGGGCTATCAGGTCGCGCGCGGCCACTGGACTGATCTCGACGTTAGCGTGCGCCAGCAACGCTATACGCTCTACCCGATTGGCCTCATCTGCGCGCTGCTGATGATCGGCGTCTTCGTCGGGATCGGCGCGCCGCACGACACCATCGCCGCCGCACTGGCGATGGCGCTGGCGAATGCCGTGGATGGCGTGATCAACTTCGCCTACAAAGTCTCGGCCCATACCACCGCCGCCGCCGTCTGCGCTGCGCTGCTCTGGCTCTACGTGCCGGGCTGGGGCGTGCCAGCCGCGTTCGCCGCCGCGCTGGTGGGCTGGTCGCGGGTGGAGCTGGGTCGCCACACGACCGGGCAGGTCTTGTTGGGCTGGCTCGTCGGCGTCGGTGGCGCGCTCGCCGTGCAACTGCTCTTCATCTGAGCCGCCCAGCGAGAGCAATCAGGATCGGGCGCCCCTCGCGCGCCTGGCCCACTACATGTGGATCAGCAGCCGCCGCGCCAGTGGCCAGACGAGTGGCCAGAGATGCGGGATGAACACCAGCGCGCCGATCAGCACCGAGAGCATCGCGTTGAGCAGCACCGCGCCCGCCGCCACGTCCTTCGCGATGCGCGCCAGCGGATTGTACTCGCGCGTCACCAGGTCAACGCAGGCCTCCGCGACGGTGTTGAACATCTCCGCGATGAAGACCAGCGTGATCGCCGTGAAGACCATGGCCCACTCGACCGGCGAGATGTGCAGCGCCACCCCCAGCAGAATCGCCACCAGCGCCAGGACCATGTGAACACGCGCATTGCGCTGCGTACGCACGGCATAGGTTAGCCCATGCCAGGCATAGACGAAGCTGTTGAAGAACGCAGCCAACTCCCGGCGCGAGGTCGGCGGAATCGGTGGGGCGCTGGGGCCGCGTGGCGCCTCACCTGGCGCGCCGCCGTGCGCGCCAGAGCGCGATGGATCACCAGGAAGTGAATGATAAGACATGGGCCGCCTCATTTCCCCGCCAGAGTCATTGGCGGGTGACGCCTGCCTGAGCCAGCGCGGCCTCCTGGTGGGCTACCATCGCCTGGTAGCCAGCGTCGGTGTGGTCGTCGAAGCCAACGAGATGCAGCACGCCGTGAACAAAAAGAAACGCTACCTCATACGCTGCGCTGTGACCCGCCTGCTGCGCCTGACGCAGCGCCGTCTCGCGTGAGATGGCGATGTCGCCCAGGTGCGTCGGCCAGAGTTCCGGCTCATCGGCGAATACGTCGTCTTCGTCGCCGAGCAGCACGATCATCCCCTTCAGGCTCTGCTCGCCACCGTCCTCGTCATCCGTGAAATCGTCGGCGAAGTCTTCGCCGCCCGCATCTGGATCATCGGTCGCATAAAAGCTGTGCGCCATCGTCGTAGCGGCGTCGCGCTCATCGTCTGGCGCCATCTCCTCAGACTCAGCTTCCGGCGGCTGCCAGAGCTGATCGGCGGGCGCCTCCACCAGCGGATGATCGAGCAGTGGGAATGACAGCACATCCGTCGGCTCATCTCTGCCACGATACTCGCGATTGAGCGTGCGGATACCCTCGTCGGTGGTGATGAGCACGCTCACCTCAACCGACTCCGCCACGCCGACCCGCGCCAGCGCCAGATCAAACGCATGGAACAGCGCCTCTTCGCCGATGCCGAACAGGTCTTCCAGCGCGGCCTGTGGATCATAGCTGAACGTCAGCGTGATCTCCTGATCCTCAGCGGTTTCACCGGTCGCGAACGCTGGGGCGTCAGGCGTCTCGTTCGTTTCGTTCGTCGCCTCAGGCCGATCAGACTGATTCAGCTTGTCGTCGCCGTTCATCGTCGCAGTCTCTCTCCAAACGCGGAGTCCGCGCCAGGGTCGCCGCCCTTGCCAGGGAGAGCAAGGGATCAGGGATGCAGGCAGGACGGAGGATACTCCTCAGCCCCAGCGGAGGCGCTTGCCCCCATGCCTCCAGCGACTCAGACGCACATCGCGCCACCTGCATCATACGCGACGCAAGGGGTTCGTGTCGGCGCCTGACATCGTCACGCCGCGTCGTCGCGCAGTGTTAGCGATCATGGCGCCCCGGCGGATAGGGCGGGCGCTCCTGTCGTGTCGGGCCACGCCCCGACGCCCCCGCCGAGATGCCGTCATGCGGGTCACGCGGGCCAGCGTTTGGCGGCCTGCGCCGCTGCTGGGCGCCGTTGACACGCCGTGCGCGCGCCAGCTCGATCTCCAACCGGCGCTGGCGGATGGCGGCGGCGCGTTTGCGCTGGTTGAGCCAGATGGCGACGCCTGCGATGAGCGCCAGCACGACGACCAGCGCGCCGCCGATCAGCGGCCAACTGAGCGCGCTCTGGCCACCGCCGCCCGTCGTGGCGCCACTGGCTGCCAACGCTGTCACGCTGATCGTCGTCACGCCGCCATCGCCAAGTTGCCCATAGACGCCTACCGTCACGGTGTACTTGCCCGGTTTCTTATAGGTGTGGCCAACGGTGGGCGTCGTGGTCGTCACGAGCGGCGAGCCATCGCCAAAGTCCCACGCGACCGCTACGGGCTGGTCAGCCGGTGGCTTCGTCTGAGAGGCGTCGAAGTTGACCTGCGTGCCGACAGGCGCCGAGGCGGGCGAAACCGTCACTTTGGCGGCCTGGGCGGTCTCGACGATGACCACCGATACCTGGGCGATGGACTTCGCGCCGCGCGCATCGGTGACGGTCAGCGTGACAAAGCCGCGCCCTGCCTGCTTGAACTCGTGCGTGACCTTCGTCCCCGTCGCGACAGAGTTGTCGCCGAAGTTCCACTCATAGGCCAGCGAAGAGCCAACCAGGGCATGTGACCCGGTCGCATCGAAACTGATCTGATCGCCCACGCCGATGACAGTCGAGGTCAGCGCACGCGCCTGCGCCACCGGAGGGCTGGCGAAAGGCGCGCTGATGACGTGCATGATCGCATTATCGAAGAGGCCCCACTGGCCTGAGATCGGCTCGAGCACCGACACTTTGACGGTATAGGTTCCCGATTTCGCATAGGTATGGGTCGGCTTGTACTGATAGGCCATCGGTGAGCCGTCGCCGAAGTCCCACTGCCATTGCACGGATTTCGGATCGGGCGCGCTTGGCATGCGGCTGAGGTCTTCGTAGAGCGTGACCGGCTTGCCGGTGAAATAGTCCAGCGCAAAGATGCCAGCGGGCGCGTCGGTGGCGGCGTTGGGCGGCGCATAGGCCAGCGCAGGCGCGTTATTGGCCACCATCGTCACCGACGCGCCCAGGCCGCATGCGCAGACCGACGACCCCAGTGGAGCATGCGTCACCGCGAGCGCCGCAACCAGACCAGCGGCGAGCAACGACGCCACCGCCAGCGAGCGTATCAGCGCGCCCAGGCGCCCCACGGGCAGCCGCAGACCGCCACGCGTCCGCTTCGATGTCATCGCGTCCAGATGCCTCCACATAGGCGCCCTCTCGGTTTCTTCCAGCCTCAGCCCGCGCCGATTGATCGCGCTACGTACATGTGCGCACTGCTGTGTGAACATCCGCATCATAACATGAGGCGGTGAGCCTGACCCTCAGACCGGTCGCACACTGGTACTCTTTGGATGTCTGTTTAACGACACTGCGGGAGCGGCTGCGCTGGAACTTTCGCGGGCGGCGCGCTACAATGCGAAGCACATCGGTCGAAGGTGAAGCGGCGCCACGCCGCTGCGAGCAGTGAGCCAGAGCGAGGCGTTGTGGGGCGATCACGGATGCTTTCCCGGACGGCAGTAGCCCACCTCGTGCGCGAACACTTTCCCGACAAGCCGTCTGGCGCCTACCTCGACACTGCCTCCATCGGCCTCGTCCCCAGGGAAGTCGCCAGCGCAGTCGCCGGATGCTATGAGGCGCTCGGCGGCGGAACCCGCAACTCGGCGCGCTGGCAGCCGGTCGTGGCGCGCGCGCGCCATGCGCTCGCCAGTGAGTTTGGCGTGGCGGAGCGCGAGATTTCGTTCATGGCCAGCACAGGCGAGGCGATGAACGCGGTTGCACGCGCGATTCGCTGGCGGCCCGGCGACGAGATTCTTGCGCTGTCTGGCGAATTTCCCACGGTCACGCTTCCCTGGCTGAAGCTCGGCGCTGGTGTGCGCCTGGTCGAAGTTGACCCGCTGCCAGGCGATGACCGCCTGGGCGCGCTGCTGGCGGCGATGGGGGCGCATACCCGTGTGGTTGTGGTTTCTCACATCAGCTCATTCACGGGAACGCTCGTGGACCTGGATGCCCTGGGGCGCGCCTGTGAGCTGGCGGGCGCCACGCTGGTAGCCGACGGCGCGCAGGCGGCGGGCGCCATCCCCCTCGCTCTCGACCATGTAGACTTCTATATCGCGACCGGCTACAAATGGCTGCTGTCTGGCTTTGGAACCGCCGTTGTCATCGGCAAGCAGGCCAGCATGCTCCAGTTGCAGCCGACGCTGCTGGGCCACGGCAATCAGACGCCGCCGCCAGCCCTGGCCTACGGGCATCTCAATCTGGCAGGCGTCTACGCGCTCGACGCCGCCGCCACGCTGCGCCAGAGCGTGGGTCTGGAAGCGATTCATGCGCGCATCGCGAAACTGGCCCAGCGGGTCTACAATGAGACAGCCGCGCTGGGGTTTAGCCCGGTCGCCGCGCCTGAACGGTCCGGAGGGATCGTCAGCTTGCAGGGGATACGCGAGGCGCGAGACGTGGTCGCCCAGCTAGCGGCTGCGGGCGTCTTCGTGGCGGAACGCGACGGCTACCTGCGCATCTCGCCCAATTTCTACACGTCCGACAGCGAAATTGATCGATTGCTGGCCACGCTCAGCAGCCTTCGCGCTAGCGCGCTTGCAGCGCGGTGAGCGCACGCAGCGCGCCTGGAGATGCGCCAATGGCTATGGATTCGGTGGAACGCTTCGATATCATCGGCGGCGGCGGCGAGGTCATTGGCCGACTGGTGGCGGCGAGCGATGGCGTAGCGGTCACGATTGAGTACGCCGTAGATGAAAATGGTCGCGGCGCAAAGCATCAGGAGCGCATTCGGCTGAACGAACGCGGGCTGCCGGTGGATTGGCGCATCGATGGGACCTCGCTCATGGGCGGAGCCGTGCATGAGGCGCTCGCTACAGATGGCGATACCCAGCGCTGGGTGAGCCAGGCGGACCAGGGAAGCGTGACCGGTTCACCGCTCAAGCTGTACATCGCGAATGACGCCAGCCCCTATGCCTATGGCATATACGCCCGTGCGGCGCTCGCCGCAGGCGGCGCGCTCGACGCGGCGCCCGGCGGCAGTGTCCGCGTGGAGTTTTTGCGCCAGGTGAGCCTGCGACGCGGTGACGACACGACGACGCTGGATGCGTATGCCCTCACCGGCGTGGGTCTGTTGCCAGAGTTCGTGCTGCTGGACGATGAGCGGCGTCTGGTGGCGCGCCTGGGCGGCGATCTCATGCTGCGCGATGTCACCGTGCGCGCAGACTACGCGGACCAGAGCGCCGCGCTGCTGGCGCTCGACGCCACGCTCAGCTTCGCGCGCCTCCGCCAGATGCAGGCCAAGATCAGGCGCCACTTCGACACGCCAGCGCGCATCCGCAACGTGCGCGTCTTCGATCCACGCTCGCTGCGGCTCGGTGAGCCAGTAGCAGTGGTGGTCTTTCGCGGACAGATTACCAGGATCGAACCTGAAACCACCTCGACCGCGACGCCCGACGGCTACGTCGAGATCGATGGCCAGGGCGGCGCGCTGGTGGCTGGCCTGCATGATATGCACGCGCACAACTCGCCGTGGACTGGCCCGTTCTACCTCGCCGCTGGTATCACCACTGTTCGAGACATGGGCAACGACAATCAGAAGTTGCTCGATCTGGCGCCGCGTCTCGACACGGGAGAATTGCCCGGCCCGGCTATCGTACCCTCAGGCCTGATCGAGGGCCGTAGCCCCTACTCGGCGCGCCTGGGGTTCATCCCTGAGACACTGGACGAGGCGCTGGATGCGGTGCGCTGGTACGCCGATCGCGGCTATCACCAGATCAAAATCTACAACTCCATGAACCCTGACTGGGTCAGGCCGCTGACCGCTGAGGCGCGGCGCCTCGGCCTGCGCGCGGTGGGGCATATCCCCGCCTTCACCACGCCCGACCGCATGATGGCGGACGGATACAACGAGATCACCCACATCAACCAGTTGATGCTTGGCTGGCTGCTCGATCCCGCTGAGGACACGCGGACGCCGCTGCGCCTGACCGCGATGGCCCGCGCCCGTGACCTCGATCTGGACGCGCCGCAGGTGCGCCACACCATTGCGCTAATGCGCGAACTCGGTGTGGGGCTGGATACGACAGCCGTCATCGTCGAGCGGTTGATGCTGAGCAGGGCCGGGCGTGTTCTGCGCGCCGATGCGCCCTACCTCGATCATATGCCGATTGGCTATCAGCGATTCCGCAAGCGCACCTTCGTCCCCGCGACCGACGACGCGGCGCTGCGCCAGTATGAAGAAGCCTTCACCAGAGTCATCGCGACGATGGCCCGCCTGCGCCAGTCTGGCATCGCGCTGTGGCCCGGCACGGACGACGGCACGGGATTCACCTTGCACCGCGAGCTTGAGCTGTATGTCGAGTCGGGCATGTCGCCAGCCGAAGCGCTGCGCATCGCAACCTTCGACTGCGCGGCGTATCTGGGCCGGGGTCATACGCATGGCAGCGTCGAGCGGGGCAAGCGCGCCGATCTGCTGCTGCTCGAAGGCGATCCCACGCGCGACATCAGCGCGATACGTCGCATCCGCATGGTCATGAAGGACGGCGACATCTACTTCCCGCAAGACATCTATCGCGAACTCGGCATCGCGCCCTTCGCGCCGCCGCCGCCGATCACCGCGCCGGAATCGCCCGGCAGCGCGACCTGACGCCAGATGCAGAGAGAGAAGGAGCACCAGTATGACTTCGCCGACGTTTCGCCTCACACTGACGCCGCGTCTCCTGGACGGCATGCAGGCGGGAATCCATGTCGCGTATGTGCTGGAGGCGCCTGGCGTCCAGGCGGGCGCGACGCTGTTCCGCCTGCCAACGGTGATCGTCGGCGTCCCCGGCGCGCAGGTGGACGCCGCGAGCCTGACCGTCACCGACGACGCGGGCGCGCTGACGCTCCAGCAGGAGGAAGAGGCGCCAACGTCGGCTGGGACCTATCGGCGCTGGACGGCGACACGCGCCACGGTGGGCGACCTCCGCGTCAGCTACTTCGCGCCAGCGCGCATCGTGGATGCGAACACGAACAACGGCCCACTGTATGATCTGCGCCTGGAGGCGGGCGGACTCAACGGAGCGGGGATCACATTTCTCGCGCTGCCAGACGCGACGGCCATCTACGACATCAGCATCGCGTGGGACCTATCGCAGGCGCCAGCGGGCGCTCGTGGCGTGTGCAGCCAGGGTGAGGGGCCAGCGCAGGTAAAAGAGTCGCTGGAAGACCTCGCGCACACCTATTACATGGCTGGGCCGCTCAGCGCCTACCCGGAGAGCGACGCCAGCGTGTTCTCGATGTACTGGCTCAGCGCGCCAAACTTCGACCCCGTCGCGGTAGGGCGCGAGATCGAGCGGCTGTACGGCGCCATGTGCGCGTTCTTCCAGGAGCCTGAGCCGGGATTCCGCGTGTTCGTGCGCAAGCATCCGTATCCCGGTAATGGCGGCACGGCGGTCAATCGCTCCTTCATGTTTGGCTACAGCGATGCGATGACACCGACGGCTGAAGATCTCGCCTCACTGCTGGCGCATGAGACCGCGCATACCTGGCCGCGCCTGGATGGCGACGAAGGTGAGACATCCTGGTATAGCGAGGGTACCGCTGAATACTACTCCATCGTGCTCGCCCATCGGGCGCATTTCATCTCGGATGCGGCCTTCCTCGCGCAGATCAACGAGCGGGCGCGGTCGTACTACACGAACCCGTTGCAGGCGCTCAGCAATCATGAAGCGGTCGAGCGATTCTGGCGTGACCCACGCGCCCAGATAGTCCCCTATGGGCGCGGGCTGTTCTACTTCATTGACCTCAACGCCAAGCTGCTGGCCCACTCCGGCGGCGCGCGGTCATTGGATGATCTCGTGCTGGCCGTGGTGAAGCGGCGGCGGGCCGGTGAGCAGGTCGGTGAATCCGCGTGGGTGGACCTCGTGGCGGCGGAACTTGGCGCGCAAGGGCGGGCGGACTTCGCGGCGATGGTCGCGGGCGAGTGGATCATTCCCGCGCCCGACGCGCTCGGCCCAGGCTTCACGCGCCGCGCCATCGAAGACTATCCGCTTGATTTTGGCTTCGATACCTCCAGCATCCCCACACGTGTCGTGACGGGACTGGCCGCAGGCTCGGTCGCCGAGCAGGCAGGCGCGCAGGAGGGTGATCGCATCCTCAGCATCCCCAACTTCTCACAGATCGAGCATGCGCCATGGAACGAGATCGAGCTGACGCTGGGCCGGGGAGACACGACGCTGCGAGTCCGGTACATCCCGCAAGGCGCCGGGGTTCGCAGCTACGCCTGGAGCAGCGCGCGGGAGTGATACCGAATCCGACGTGGCTGTTGTGACCTGGCCCCTCGCCCGCTGGGAGCGAGGGAAATTCGGCTCCCCTCGCCCTCTGGGAGAGGGGCTGGGGGTGAGGGTTGTCCGCTCAGGCTGGCGCGCAACTCGATCCATTGCCTGACTGGTAGAAGTACATGACAACTTTGACCTGAGCGCTTTTCAAGTCACCATCCCAGAACGCCTGAAAGACGGTGGCGCCTTTCTGCGAGAACACGGGGCCTGGGGCATTGGCGGGCGCAGGCAGTGACAGCGCGTAAACCGCTCCCTTTGCCAGCGTTAGACCATCCGCGACATCCGTCTGACCGCTGTAGCTGCCGCCAAAGACCTCGGCAAGTCCAACAATCCGCCCGGTGTCGCCAGTCGCCTGGCCGCGAAACAGCTTGTCGAATGATACTGCGGCGGCGTTGTTCTGGCTGCGCAGATCGTCGGCGTTGGTGAGCGTGAGGGTGATCGGCGCCGCCGCCTGGCTCTCCAGCCCACACTGCTGCTGCTTCGCGCTCGACGACGCTCCCGTTGACGCCGCCTGCCCTGTCGTGTTCGCGAGCAGAAAGATCATCGCCAGCGCAGTGAAGAGATCGGCAAACAGAAAGCCGAACCGCGCCCACTGCCCCTCCTCTGGACTTGCCCAACCGCGACGCATAGCACCCTCCGCTCTGTCGGGCGCCACGCGGCGCGCCAACGCCTGCCACTATCTGATGAACCCTTTATGAACCCTTGCAATGGTTGGAATGGGGAAATTCGGCTCCCCTCGCCCTCTGGGAGAGGGGCTGGGGGTGAGGGTTCATTTTTCGCGCGCCTCCATATTTGAAAGCAGGCGCTCCATGTGTTCCATGATCGCCGCGACCTCCAGCAAGACCTGATGCACCTGCCCCGCCCACTCCTGGCTCGTCGTATGGATATTCACCCCGCTCACCACCGTGATTGACACCTCTACCAGGCTCTTGAAGGACTGATTGGCGAGGTCGCGCGCCTCTTGGCCAGCTTTCCGTGCGCTGCGAACCATCACGTCAGCGTAGACCCCGATCACGATCAGGATCGCAAACAGAATTACATCAACCAGCGCGAAATGCGAGAAGGCGAAGATGGAATTGCGGGCGCCGAAACCCTCTTGCCACAACTGGAGAAACGAGACTGAGGCGTCTTCTTTATGCTGCTCCAGGTCGAGCGCATATTGAGAGGTCGCCCACGAAAGCCCAGCCCAGGTAAACATCAATGGCAACAGCACACAGATATTGCGGAGAATCGTCACCCATTGGATCGAACGCGCCTGCGCGTGCTCACGCTCGACCTCAAAACCCACGCCCTCCACATCAATGAACGCCTGCAAGTTGGCCGGTGTGAAGATCGCGATATTCTCGCCAGCGGTGTGGATGCGGTCGGCTGCCGCAGCCCCCGCCTGCCCCAGGCGCGCAAGCCCCACGCAGGCCTCGTGCAAGTCCTTGGCGCGCGAATCGTCTTTTTTATACACCTTCGTAAAGGGATATTGTTTGGCGCTATCGGTGTCTTCAGTCATCCCATCACTCTCCTGCCTGCGTGGCATTTCAGTATGTATAGAGCATCGCCGCCAGCGGCTTGTCATCCAGGCTCTGGCAGTTGTCACCGCCCGCTACGAGCACCCGGCCATCGTGCAGAAGCGCGGTGGCGCCGTCACAGTGCGCCTGCCCAAGCGGAACCGGATCGGTCCACGTGTTTGAATCTGGAAGGTAGATCTCGCTGGTCGCCTGCGCGTCTCCGCCCACGGCCAGAACGGTTCCGTTGGGCAGCAGTTCGAGCGTTTGATGTGAGAACTGCCGCGCATGGTGCATGCTCGCGGCGATTGACCAGGTCCCCGTGGCCGGGTCATAGAGTTCCGCAGACGCCGTTGACCCTTGCGTGGTATCGCCTCCGGCGACGAGGACCTTGCCATCGGGAAGCAGCACGGCTCCTGGCGCCACGCGTGCGATGGTCATGCTGCCTGTCGCTGTCCAGGTGTTCGTGACAGGGTTGTACAATTCGGCGCGATCGGTGGTAGAGACGTTGATTGGCCCACCCCCGGCCACCAGCACCTCGCCCGAAGGCAGCAACACCGCGACGTGTCCGGTTCGCGGAATGGTCATATTGCCTGCCGAAGACCAGCGGCCACTCGCGGGATCATAGAGTTCCGCGCTCTCCACCACGACATTGTCCCAGCCGCCAGCCACCAGCACCTTTCCATTCGCCAGCACGGTCGCGGTCATGTTGTCACGCAGGGCCGTCATACTCCCGGTGGGACTCCACGCGCCCGTGGCCGGATCGTAGAGCTCGGCCTCATTCAGCACCGGGCCATCATAGCCACCGATGGCCAGCGCCTTGCCATTGCGCAGCAGCACCAGCTCATCCGCTGTGCGACCGGTGTGCAGGGTTCCAGAACTCTGCCAGGAGCAGGTTGTTGGGTCAAATAGCTCGCTGGCGCGTGTGAAGGCATTCGTATATCCCTGGCTGAAGGCGCCGCCCTCGACGAGGACCTTGCCAGATGGCAAGGTGAGCGCGCTGTTCCCTTGACGCCCCAACTGAAGGTAGCCTGCTGGCCACCACTGACCGCGCCCCAGGTCATGCTCGCCGCCCAGGTTGAGCTGAAGCGGCATCGAGCAGCCATACGTGTTCGTCATAACGAGCTTCCCGCGCGCAACGACCGTCGGCCCAGCCACAACACCGAGGATCAGCAACACCACCAGCGCGGCGGCCAACGGCGCCCACAGATGCCCAATTTGATAGCGGAAGTACTCCTTGCGCATCGCATCAGCGGTGACTGGGCTGGCCGGGTATTCGCCACGGATGAGCGCGGCGGTCGCCGCTACAACGGTGTCGAGTGGAACATCGGGCAGCGCCGACACCAGCGTAGCGTCAGCGATGATAAGCCCAAGCTCGCCCTCCTCCTCGACAGGCTCGCGCATGATAGGAATGATGAGCTTGCCGTTGCGATTCGCCAGCCGCGTTTGCATGCGCAACCAGTTCGCCTCGCTGGATTTCATCGCATGCGGGGTCACGATCACAAGAAAGACGGGACGGCCCATCATCTGCCGCATGATCGTGCTACTCTGCTCAACAGTCTCCGGGTCAGTGGCGCACCAGACCGCATCGTCGCCTCCGAGCGTGCGCCGTAGGCTCGCCGCCAGCCGGAGAGCAAAGCTGCGATCCCTCTGCTCATAGCAGAGAAACGCCCGCAGCGCATTACGTTTTTTCCGCATCAGTGGCGCCTCACACCGATTCGCCGCCCTATGGCGCGCATTGCCATCACACTACTGGAACTACTGGTTCGCTGGCCGCACAAAGAACAATCCCCAGCCTCTATCCTCCTTCGCCACGCCAATCTGGATCGGCAAAGCGAGGATTTTCCCGCCGGAGAGACATTAGATTGAGATTCGCGTCAATCGTGGCCAATGAGCCAGACACGTTGTAGCGTGCTCAGATGGAAATCGCAGCCGGTCCATTGGTACTCCAGGGCAAGTTCAGCCACTGGCACGATTTGATTCGGCGACATCTCATAGGTATCGTCGCGCACAGTCATTTTCCAGATCGCTTCGGCGTTGTTCGTGGCCATGTCCTTGCAGAAGCGCTGCGCGACGGCCAGCGGCTCCATATCGAAGCCGATGAGATCAGGCTCGAGCGCCGTCACACGCCAGGCGCCTGCCTCCAGCGCCAGTGTCATCGCTCCCTGGAGCTGCCCGCGAGCAGCGCGCACGATGCCGAGGACCAGGCTGGAGCGCGTGTCGGTGGCGCCGCCCGCAAACGCGATTGGCTGACAACTCGTCACGCGCCCCTGCGCTTCATCTTGCAGTTGCGCGGCGGCGATGTAGCTCGCCGCGCTCTGCGCCTTTTGCGCCTGTTTCCCCAGCAATCCATACGTCTCCGCGTAGGTCCCGGCTATCGCCTCCTGGCAGAACGTGTTCACGGCGACCAGCGCCTGCGGCGCGATCCCCAGCGCGCCCGCGTCTATCGCGTCGAGTGTCCACGTTCCTCCATCCCAGGCAAGACTCACTGATCCACGCAGGTCGCCCGCCTTCGCGCGCTGGATCAGCACAGGAAGCGGCCCCGCTGAGGAACCGAGCGTATAGCGATAGGAGGTCGCGAACCAGTCAGACGAGCAGCCTGTGACCACCCCTTCAACCTGATCGAGTTCCTCAGCGTCGCCCGCAAAGCGCGCAAGCGGCAATTGCTGGCGCAGCTTCGCGGAGAAGCGCGCGTACACTGCGGCATACTGTTGTTGCTCCAGCAGCGCGCAGATAGCATCCCAGGGGGTGATCGGCGCTGTGTAGATGCGCACGCCACCGCCGAGCGCGGCGAGCACGAGCGCGAGCGCAGCGGCGGCCAGACCCCAGCGCAGCCGACGCGGCGCGCTGCGGCGCCCACGGCTGGCCTGGGAATCGAGTGCGCTTGCCATTCGCCGCCCCTTCCACCTTGCGTCAAGACTTTGGAGTGTAGACCTCGCTCGTGAGCGTTTGAGCCATCTGGTTCACACAATTATCCCCGCCGACGATGAGCGCACGCCCGTCGGCCAGCAGGGTGACAGCCGCATGGCAGTGGGGAGCGCGCATCTTGACGGGCGTCGCCCAGGTTCCGGTGGTGGGATTGTATTCCTCGCTCGTTCCCTGGACATCGCCGCCCGCAGCCAGCACATTATTGTTGGCAAGGATGACACCATTCTGACCAGCGGAGAAGCTGCGTGGGTTGTGCATGCTGCCCGTCACGGTCCACTTCCCCGTAACGGGGTCGTAGAGTTCGGCGGACGAGGTCAGACCCGTCAGGGTGTCGCCACCCGCGACCAGCACGTTGCCTGAGGGCAGCAGGACGGCGGCGAACGTCGAGCGTGGCGTATGCATGCTGCCTGTCACCGTCCACGTGTTGGTTGCTGGATCGTAGATCTCACACTCTGCGGTCTGAACCCCATTTTGCTGTACCCCGCCAATCCCGCCCATGACCAGCACGCGGCCATCGGAGAGCAGAATCGCCTGGTGCAGCGCGCGCGCCAGCAGCATGGGCGCCGCCTGCTGCCACACCCCAGTTGACAGGTCTTCGATCTCCACGCTGTCCATCTGGAATCCATCCCAGCCACCCGTGACCAGAATGTCGCCATTGACCAGGCGCGTCGCGGTATCCTCGTCGCGCGCGTTCGCGAGCGCAGGCGCGGATGACCACACGCCAGCTCCGGGATCATACAACTGAACAGTGCTCAGCACGGGGCCATATCCGCCCGCAATGATGACCCGGCCATCGGTCAGCGTAGTCTCGCCGTAGAGCGAGTCTGCCGTGACCAGCTTTCCTGTGCGGCGCCAGGCGCAGGTCGTCGGGTTATAGAGTTCGCTATCGGTGGTGAAGCCGCCCAGGCCATTCACCGGAATCGTTCCGCCCGCGATGAGCGCCTGGCCGTTTGCGAGCGTCACGGCGTTGAAGTCCGTGCGACCAACCAGGATGTTCCCGGCGTTCCCCCATGTGCCAGCCTGCGCCGCGCCAGACGGCGCGCACACGGTTGCGGCTGGCCCTGGTTGCCACCAGCGCACGAAAGACGCCGCCAGGATGAGCAAGACGCCGAGGAGCGCGGCGCCAGCCCAGAGCGTCCGCCGCATCCTCCGCCCACGCTGGTAGTTCTGCCAGTCGGCAAGCGCTTTGTCGAGCGCGCTTTCTAGCTCGGCGAGCGCCTCGGCATAGGGGCGCGGCGCCACAAATGAGATGTGGCTTGGTATGTCTCTGAGGGCAGCCAGGCGGTCAGGAATCTCGGTTGGGAGATACTCGATGGGGAAAATGCGACGCGGTTCCTTCGGGCGTTTGCTCTGCGCCAGGAATGCCGTCTCGACCTCAATCGGAACCCAGTATCCGGTCATCGCATTTGGCGAAAGGATAACGAGAAAGAATGGCCGTTGCTTGATCTCCTTGATGATGACGTTCTCGAAGTCATCTCCCACTACGACACCACCCTCGGTGTCATACCAGACGACATCAGGCTCATCCCCAAAGTGGGCGCGAAGATCGAGATAAAGCTTCACGCTGAATTCATCATCGCCGATTGGCGCCTCGCCGCGCTTGTGGCTGATGAAGATCAGCGGGGGATAGTGTTTCGGCGCGGCGCTATCTTTTGATCTGTTGCTACCCTTTGCAGCGACTCGAATCCCCATACTCCCCCCTCGCATGGCAATCGAAGCGGTATCACACTGTGGCTAAAGCGCTGCTGCTAAGTATAGTACAATGCTGACGGCAAATTTGCGCGCGACAACCATGGGATGATCGCTATAGGCTGGAGTATAGCATAGTGAGCAGGGTACGACAATTCTGAGCTGCGCTCTCGGATGGCAAGGCCGCTGGCGGTTGAAACCGCGCCTGGATGGCCTGCGGGCCGCGAAGTCCGCCTGCGCGGACTGGGGCCGTGCTGCGGCATTGTGTACGCGCACTCGCAGACCGAATACTTCACAAGCCTTGCTGCACTGGGCGCGGTGGATTGCCATTCTTCACAGACCGGTCTATACTGTGCGATAATTCTCAGTGGTAGCGCATAGCTCATCCATTGTCACTCGTGAAACGGCGTGTAGCGGCCTCGCGGTTGAGGGGCAGGGATTCAGGACATGGCTCGATCTACCCGAGTTGTTCTGGCGCATGCTGGAGCGCTCACCGCAGAGCTTGTTCAACTGATTCATGTGTTGGACCTCTGGCGGGTGAATTACGCCTTCAGAAGCCTCGATGCGGGTCTGCCTCCTGCGCAGGATGGCGCCGTCACGCTGCCAGCCGATAGCGCCATCCTGGTGCGCTCGTGGGCGTGGCCGAATGAACCGCCCGCGTTCATGCGCTCGATCACCACCACATTTGCGGAGCAGTGGAGCGCGCGCGGGCAGAGCGATGCGCCGATCATCCTCGATGTGCTGCTGGACAGCCGCTACGCCGGGCATGCGCCGGAGCCAGGGGCCGCTCTCACCGTCGATGTGACCGCGCAGGCATGGAGGGAGTGGACGGCGCAACTGCGCGCGGCGTTGCATGTTGGTCGAAGCGTGAAGTCTGAGGCGGCCTGGATGGCAGCCATCTTCGCCGCGCCGCCGTTAGCCGCCGATGTGACGCCGTCAACGACCCCCACGACGGCGCTGGGGCAGATTGTCAGCGGCTATCGGCTTGATCGCGTGGTGTGGGAGAGCGGGGAGCGCGGGGAAGCCTTCGACCTATCATGGCGTGCAGGTTGCCGCCCCCCACGCGCAGGCGGAGATCCGCCTCACGCTGCTGCCAGACGCGCAGACGACCGAGCAGATCGCGCAGCTACGCGAGCAGTTTATGCAGGCGGCGCAGACACGTCGCGACTTCCAGCATCCCAATGTGGCGCCGGTCGCGGAGGTGGGCGCGGCTGCGGACTACCTCTACGAGATCGTGCCCTATCCTGCGGCGACCACGCTGGCGGATACGCTGGCCGCCAACCCGGCGCCGCTGCCGCTGGCGACGGTGGCGATGTGCTGGCGCAATTGGCGGCGGCGGTAGACAGCGCCACGGCCCACGGCATCATCCTGAGCGACCTCTCACCCAGCAACATTCTGCTGGATGCGTCTGGCCACGCGCTCATCGCCAGCGTCGGGTATCCGGCGTCAGACTGGGCGGCGGAGGATCGCCGTGAGGTTATCACGGCGCTGGGGGCGACACTCTACGCGCTGACAACCGGTCGCGTGCTGCGCTGGGAAGCTAACGATGCCACTGGGGCAACGATGCCGCCGGGCAAAACCGACCCGGAGCCGTGGCGGCTTCGTCTCGATCTGCCTGCCCCGGCTGAGGCCGCTATCCTTGGCGCATTGATTCGTCGGCCTCAGTTTGCCACCGGCGCCGCGCTTACCCGTGCGTTCCGTGGCGGGCTGGAGGGCCTGTGGACCGAGAACGTAACGCGCGCCTCCTCCACGGCCTGGCTGGAGTGGTGGCGCTCTGGCGCCATACGGGGAAGCTGGACGCCCAGAAACAGTCGGCGTCTTCGTGTGCGCGCATGGCAAGCCGCCATAGGGGCGGCTGCGGTGGCGCTGATTGTGATCGCTGTTGTGCTGTCGCGCGCTGTCACGCTGGGAGTCCCTCTGCGTGGCGGCTCGCCGCACACCAGCGCTGCCGCTGCCGCTACTGCTGCGGCGGTGGCGGCGCATTCCGGTGGATCGCAGAACAGCGCCTCATTTGGGCTTGCCGGGGTGATAACGGTAGCGGGCAACCCAACACCTGTGCTGCCAGCCCCCACGGGCCGGCCTGGCCCAACGAACCCGACGACGCCGATCAGCACGAAGGTCGCATTGCCAGGGCCAACCAGCACAGGCAGTCCAGCGCCGGGGCCTACAGGCACGGTCGAACCGACGCCGGGGCCTTCCACCACGCCCTCGCCTGGCCCAACCGCGACGCCCGGCGTGACCTGCCTCGCCAGCGGGACCAGCTTCAATGATACGTTTTTAAACGATCCCATTGGCTCACAACCAAGCGGATACCTGATGCATGGCTCCAGTCAGCCCGCCGTTCCCGACTGTTCAGCTCGTCAGTGGCAGAGGGGCAAGAACTCGTGTTTCCCTTCATCGGTGATGAATACTGGGAGAGGATGGGCGATTCACGATGACGGTAGTTCGGCGCTCTGCGCGCCGTACACGGTCACGGCCGAATTATCGTTCCTGAGCGATGGTGATCGAGGCGGGCATCGTCATCGCCTGGAATGACCAGAACGGTGACTAGCTTTGAAATTCAGCCGAACGTCTATTCTAAGGATCAGGATCTCGAGATACACGCATCACCTGGCATAAGTGGGGCATTCACTAACCGGCGCAGGCGTCTGGCAGCCTTCCCATGACGATTGGCGCCAGTTATTGGCTGCGGGTTCTTGTCACGAGCAGCGGGCCGGGCACGGGCGCGGTCAGCATTTTGTGGTCCACTAATGGGACGAGCTATCATGCAAATCGCCAGCGTCACGGGTCTGGCGGATGTTGATGGTCAGGCTGGCGTGGGAACCACTGGCTTCAACCTCCCTAAGGCGGCCTTTGACCTCTTCTCCTACGACGTGAACTGAGAAGCTGGCGGTTAAGGCCGCCAGGGTTCCACCAAAAACCGGGGGTTAGCATGGGAGCTAGCTGGCGGTTGAAACCGCGCCTGGATGGCCTGCGGGCCGCGAAGTCCGCCGACGCGGACTGGGAACCGGGTGTCTGTGGACCCACGCAGGTGGGTCTGGTGGCGACCGCAGCTGCCTTGAGGCGCGATTCAACCGCCCGCCTCCTCGCGCCATCTGACCCCGGTTTTGGTAGAACCGGCCGCCAGCGACGGATAGCAGCATCCAGGCGGGCATGGTACACTATGAGGTGGGCCTCCGTATGATGACCTGCGGCGTGACGGCACGGCGCGAGCTTGCGGAGGTTAAGCACAGCAGGGTGAGGATCGGCGCTGATGGACGCCTGGGATGCCTTCTTTGGCCCGAATGCGGGCTATGCGCAAGAACTCTATGAGCGCTATCTGCTAGACCCCTCGTCGGTTGACGCAGCGACACGCGCCTTTTTCGATCACGCGCCTCCTCCTCCATCGCCACGCCCCGAACACGCGGCGGGCCTGGCGACGGCGCCCGCGCGCAACGCCGACGAGGGCGTGAGCGACCGCGAGATTCGGCTCGTGGTGGGAACGGCGAAGCTGGCGCGCCTGATCCGGCAGTATGGGCATCTCGCGGCGCAGCTCGATCCCCTCGGCGCGCCGCCGCCGGGCAATCAGACGCTCACGCTGGCGGCGCATGGCCTGACCGAGGCTGAGCTGGCGCGGCTCCCCGCGAGCATCGTCTGGCCCAACGGCCACACGCACGGCGCGCGCAACGCCCTGGAGGCGATTGACACGCTGCGCGCGATCTACAGCGGCGCGCTCGGCTACGAGTTTGCCCACATCCAGGACGAGCAGGAGCGTGGCTGGCTGCAAGACGCCGTCGAATCGGGCGCGTACCGGCAGCCGCTCGCGGCGGAGGAGCGGCGCGACCTGCTGCGGCGGCTCTCTGAGGTCGAGACGTTCGAGCGCTTCCTGCACAGCACGTTCATCGGACAGAAGCGCTTCTCCCTCGAAGGGGCGGATGTGCTCGTGCCGATGCTGGATGAACTGATCCACGACGCAGCCGAGGCTGGCACGCGCGAGACGCTGATCGGCATGGCGCATCGCGGGCGGCTGAATGTGCTGGCCCACATCCTGGGCAAGCCATACGCCAAGATCTTCTCCGAGTTCCACACAGCGCCAGACAAAGCGCTGGTTCCCTCCGAAGGCTCGGTGGGCATCAATCACGGCTGGACGGGCGACGTCAAATATCACCTGGGCGCGCGCAAGACGGTGCGCGAGAGCGAGCTGGCGCAGGTGGCGCTTACACTGGCGCACAACCCCAGCCATCTGGAGTTCGTCAACCCGGTGGTGGAGGGCTTCACACGGGCGGCGCAGGAGCGACGCGACGAGCGTGGGGCGCCGCAGCAGTATGTAGACAAGGCGCTCTGTGTCACCATCCACGGCGACGCCGCCTTCCCCGGTGAGGGCGTGGTGGCCGAGACGCTGAATCTCTCGCGGCTGCCGGGTTATCAGACCGGCGGGACCATTCGCATCATCCTCAACAACCAGATTGGCTTCACGACCTCCGCCGATCAGGGCCGCTCCACGCTCTACGCCAGCGATCTGGCCAAGGGCTTCGAGATTCCCATCGTCCTCGTCAACGCCGACGATCCGGAGGCCTGCCTCAGCGCGGTGGCGCTGGCGCACGAGTATCGTCAGCGATTCCACAAGGACTTCCTGATCGATCTGGTGGGCTACCGTCGCTGGGGCCACAACGAGGGCGACGAGCCAGCCTTCACGCAGCCGATCCTCTACGCCAGAATCGCCGAGCATCCGACGGCGCGCGCGCTCTACGCCGCGCAGCTGGAGGCCGAGGGCGTGGCGCAGGCGGCGGATGTGGAGGCGATGCAGCGCGAGGCGCACGCACGGCTGAAGCAGGCGTATGAGGAGCTGCTCGCCGGGCATCTCGCCGAGGAGCCAGCCGAACTGGAGACAGCGCCAGCGTTGGCGAGCGTGGCGACGGCGACGCCAGACGCTGCGCTGCGGACGTACAACGAGGCGCTGCTGGCGCGGCCAGCGGGCTTCACGCCCAATCCCAAGCTGGAGCGGCTGCTGGAGCGGCGGCGCGAGGCGATTGAGAAGCCGGGCGGGATTGACTGGGGCTTTGCGGAAACGCTGGCCTTCGCGGCGATCCTGGCCGATGGGACGCCGATTCGCCTGACAGGACAGGATAGCGAGCGCGGTACCTTCAGCCAGCGCCACGATGTGCTGCACGACGCGCAGACGGGCGCCATCTACACGCCACTCCAGGCATTGCCACAGGCGCGCGCCTCCTTCGCGATCTACAACAGCCCGCTCTCTGAGGCGGCGGTCCTCGGCTTCGAGTACGGCTACAGCGTCCACGCGCCGAATACGCTCGTCCTGTGGGAGGCGCAGTTCGGCGACTTCGCCAACGCCGGGCAGGTGCTGATCGACCAGTTCATCGCGGCGGCGCGGGCGAAATGGCGCCAGCTTCCGGGGCTGGTTCTGCTGCTGCCGCACGGCTATGAAGGGCAGGGGCCAGAGCATTCGAGCGGGCGCCTGGAGCGCTACCTGCAGCTCGCCGCCGAAGACAACCTGCGCGTGGTGAACTGCACGACGGCGGCGCAATACTTCCACCTGCTGCGGGCGCAGGCGACGTTGCTGGCCAGCGCGCCGCGCCCGCTGATGGTGATGACGCCGAAGAGCCTGCTGCGGCATCCACGGGCGAGTTCGAGCCTGGGCGACCTGAGCGCGGGGTCGTTCAAGCCCGTGCTCGACGACGAGCAGCGGCAGCCAGAGGCCGTCCGGCGGCTGATCCTTTGCAGCGGCAAGGTCGCGGTTGACCTCGACGCGGCGCTTGCCGCGCAGCCATCACCGCCGGACTGGATCGCGGTGGCGCGGGTCGAGCAGTTGTATCCCTACCCTGAGATGGCGCTCGCTGCGACGCTGCGCCGTTACCCACATCTCGCCGAGGTCGTCTGGTTGCAAGAGGAGCCGCGCAACATGGCGGCGTGGAGCTACATCGCGCCACGGCTCGCGGCGCAACTGCCAGCGGGCGTGACGCTGCGCTACGTGGGGCGCCCGGAGCGCGCCAGTACGGCGGAGGGCATGCCGAACGCGCATGCGGCGGAGCAGGCGAGGATCACGAGCGAGGCGTTCGGCGGCGAGCGGCCAACCACGGTGGAGACGCGCGAGGGACAATATGTCAATTGAGATCACGGTACCGCAGCTCGGCGAATCGATTGTCGAGGCGACGGTTGGCCAGTGGCGCAAGGGCGAGGGCGACGCGGTGACGGCGGGCGAGCCGCTGGTGGAGCTGGAGACAGACAAGGTCAACGTCGAGGTGACGTCGCCGGGTGATGGCGTGCTCAGCAGCATCGTCAAGCATGAGGGCGAGACGGTCGGCGTGGATGAGGTGCTGGCGTTGGTGAACGCCGAGCGCGCTGCGCAGCCGACGCCCCAGGCGCCGCCCGCCGCGCGCAATGGCGCAGCGGCGACGCAGGCGCCAGTTGTGGCCACGGCTGCCGTGGCGGCGCCTGAGCCAGCCGACGGCGCCCGCGCGACCCCACTGGCGCGCCGCCTGGCCGCCGAGCGCCATGTCGATCTCCAGGCGGTCAGCGGAACCGGCGCTGGCGGCAAGATCACGCAGGATGACGTGGAAGGCTATACCGCTGGCCACGACTCGCCCGCTACGGCGCCATCCGCGGCTGTGGCGCCGGTCGTCGCTCCGCCCGCGCCAGCCCCGGCGCGATCTGTGGCGCCGCAGGCGCCTGCGGCGCCGCTGGTCGTCGAGGCGCAGCGCGAGGAGCGCGTGCGCATGTCACGGCGGCGGCAGACCATCGCCCGGCGGCTGCTCGAAGCGCAGCACAACGCCGCGATGCTGACCACCTTCAACGAGATCGACATGTCCGCCGTGATGGAGGTGCGCAAGCGGCGCCGCGACGCATTCAAGGAGCGCTACAGCGTGGGCCTGGGCTATATGTCGTTCTTCACCAAGGCGGTGATCGGCGCGCTGAAGGCGTTCCCCCGCTTGAATGCCGAGATTCAGGGCGACGAGATGGTGCTCAAGCGCTACTACGACATCGGCATCGCGGTCAGCGTGGAGGAAGGGCTGGTGGTGCCAGTGCTGCGCGACGCGGACCGGATGACGTTCGCCGAGATCGAGCGGCAGATCGCCGTCTACGCAGACCGCGCGCGGAAGAATCAACTCAGCCTGGAGGAGATACGCGGCGGGACGTTCACCATCTCCAACGGCGGCATCTTCGGCTCACTGCTCTCGACGCCAATTCTCAATGGGCCGCAGGTGGGCATCCTCGGCATGCACAAGATTCAGGAGCGACCCATCGCGCTGAACGGCCAGGTGGTCATCCACCCGATGATGTACGTCGCGCTCTCATACGACCACCGCATCGTGGATGGCAGCGAGGCGGTGCGCTTCCTGGTGCGCGTCAAGGAGTTGGCGGAAGACCCGGAGTCGCTGCTGCTGGATGGGTAGGGGATCGTCGCGGCTCGCGGGCAACGTCGCTGTTCTGGCGCCGCCCGCATGGCCATGCTACCAGTAGCCTAGCTCGGCGCGGCCCTCGTCCGTCATCATCGAAGGCTCCCAGCGCGGCTCCCACACGATCTTGATCTCGCCGCCTGTGATGCCATCAACCGTCGAGAGCGCCGCGCCAACCCCCTCGCCGATGGATTCGTGCATGGGGCAGCCTGGCGTGGTGAGCGTCATCGTCAGCGTGACGTAGCCGTCGTCACGAATATCTGCGCCGTAGACCAGACCGAGGTCAATGATGTTGACCCCAAGCTCAGGGTCGTAGACATTGTGCAGCGCCGCGTAGATCTGCGCCGTGAGGGTCTCGGTGTCGAGCTTGCTCTCCATTGGTCATCTCCTTCCTCGCGGCGCCATGACGCGCCGTACATCACGCGCTGTCGTCGGCGCTAACCAGGACAGCGCATACCTGTGGTATTCGCCATGCTCCATACACTACGCCGCAATGTGCGCCTCGGCTGCGACAAAGGTCACAGCCGAGAGAGCGACGGCGCGGCATGATAGACAGCGAAGCGCGGGTCTGCGAGCGAGCGCGGCGCGCAGTTGCGGAAGGCCTTATGCTGACACTCATCCTCGACATTCGCGATCTCCCCGTGGATCGCCGGCTGACCTGTGTGCTGGCGCGTTTCGATGCGCTCGCCCCGCAAGATGTCCTCCGCCTGGTAACAGACCGGGACCCGCAGCGGATGCGGGCCTCGCTGGTCGGCGATGACCGCTGGCGCGCGACGTGGAGTCCTGAGCGGCAAGGCCCGGAGACCTGGGTCATCCGCATCGACAAGCTGGCGCCTGGCGATGGGCGGACCCTCACCCCCAGCCCCTCTCCCAGAGGGCGAGGGGAGCCGGATTAGCCGGATTTCCCCCTCGCCTCGTGGGAGAGGGGGCCAGGGGGTGAGGGCGCGCCCGGCGCCAGATGCGAACACCTCAAGCGGACCTGATGTTTCAGTCGGCGCCGCTGGTGGTAGTGAGCCGACCGCGCGCGATCCGCTCCGCTGTGGCCTCGCCAGGCTCAGCGGCAAGCTCAAGCGCGCCGACCCATTTGACGCTGGTGAAGCACGCGCCGCCCGAAACCACGAGACGCCAGGGCGCTCCATGCTCGCGCGCTAATGGCTCATCGTTGAGCCGGTCGCAGAGCAGCGCGCCAGCGGCCGCGTCGAGGGGAAGCGCGACCCAATAGGCGCCTGCGCTCACGCGGACGAAGCGCGCCTCTGGCAGCGGCTTGCAGAGCGCGAGAATCTCAGCGCAACAGGATGCCCTCCCAGCGCAGCCCCTCGACAGCCCAGCCCTCCTCGCAGGCGAATCGCTCGGCTAGCGGCGCCCGTGGCAGTGCGCCAAGCGTGGCGGGCGAGAGCGTCTGTGGCCGCTCGACCAATCCGCCGACACGCAGGAGTCCTGTCTCATCGCCAGCCTGCGCCTCAGCGTGAGCGAGCGCGTGTACTGGCAGCGAATCGCGGATGTCCATCGCCATTCCTTCTCCGTTCCGCGTCTCCGGCGCGCATGTCTCAGGCCACCACGCCGCTGCGCCGTGACTCCGGCGCCTGTTGAGGGAAGTCTACTCCATCAGTTGAAGGATAGCAGCGACAAACATCACAGGCGCGGCCCCCCGGATGGCGCTGCGCTTGCGGCAATGCTGTCGCCGCCGGATGCGCGCGTGACAAATGTCGCTGCCGCATCTCGCTGGCGGATATAGCATGCTGAGATGGATGGCGTCACCCAGCAGGAGCGGTCAGGCGCCTTCTCGCAACAACAGTGAAACGCCTCAACACAGGCGCAGGAGGAAGAATCATGGTCATGGTACAGGCGACACAACGAGCTTCAGTGCAGTGGGATGGCGCCCTGGCGACGGGCAGTGGCGTCGCCACGCTGACGAGTGGCGCGGCAGGCGCGCTGCCGGTGTCGTGGGCCTCGCGCATTGGCCACGCGAGCGGCAAGACCAGCCCAGAAGAACTGCTCGCCGCTGCGCACGCGAGTTGCTATGCGATGGCATTCGCCCATATCCTCGAAGAGCGCGGCGCGCCGCCACAGCATCTCTCCATCGTGGCGGACTGCACGTTCGAGCAGATTCCCACCGGGTTCAAGGTCAGCCGCGTGACGCTGACCGTCGAGGGCGCCGTCGCAGGCATGACGCAGGAGCAATTCGCCGATGCCGCGCGCGCGGGTGAGGCATTTTGCCCAATCTCCAACGCATTGCGCGGCAACGTGGAGATTGCGCTCACGGCGCGGCTCGTCCCGGCGGCATAGTCTGCGACGGGCGCCACAGCCGAAACGACGAATTGACGAGGCCTCGCGCCAGACGGCTGCGGGGCCTCTGGCGTGTCGCGCCGCGCGACTTGTTGACGGTATGACAAAAGTCGCTGCTGAGCCTCCGCATCCCGTCGCATACTCCTGCTGAGCCGCAGAGAACGGGTTGGCTATGGCAAGCGTTCACGACGCGGCTTCAGAGAGAGGACTGTACGATGACCACTGATACGACACCGACCACCAATGCGCTGAGCGCTGCGATTCGCGCCCACCACCGCGCCCTTGCGGAGACTCTCGACGGCTACGCCACCGACGCCGAGGCTGGCGTCAATAACCTCGATACCGCGAGCCTCGCAGAAACACTCACCGGGCTGACGGACTTCCTCACGAAGGAGTTGCTGCCGCATGCGCGCGGCGAGGAGCAGACGCTGTACCCCGCGCTCGATCCGATCATTCGCGAGCACGGCTCTCCGACCGCGACCATGCTCATCGATCACGAGTACATCGCCGAGTACACACGGCAGATCACGGAAACCGCGCGCAGCCTGCGCTCCGCTGGCGAGCGCGACCGCGAGCAGCTGGCGCGCCAACTCGCGCGGCTGACGCTCCAGTTGCAGGGACTCTTCGCCGTGCATCTCGCCAAGGAGGAGCGCGTCTACCTGCCGCTCGTCGAGCAGGCCATCTCCGCCGGGGATCAGCAGGCGTTGCTCGCGGCGCTGCACGATGAGGCCGAGGGAGCGACCGCAGCCGATGCCGCGGCAGCCGCCGACACGCTCGAAGTTCGCCACCTTCCGCCTGCCCAGCGCCACCAGCTCATCTTCGAGCGCTTCAACGCCTTGCCGGTGGGTGGCAGTTTCGTCCTGGTCAACGACCACGATCCCAAGCCGCTCTACTATCAGCTCGCCGCCGAGTATGCGGGAAATCTGCTGTGGGAGTATCTCGAGCAGGGGCCAGAGGTCTGGCGCGTGCGCATGGGCAAAGCGAGTTAACAGGAGCACGCGATACGGCGAACGGCTGGCGGGTGAATCCGCCAGCCGTTCGCCGTATCTGTCTACGCCGCGAGCAACGCGCGCAGGCGATTATCGAGCGTATGCAGCGTCCGCGCGAGGAACACTTCGCGCCAGTCGGGGCGCGCGAAGAACGCCGCTGGCTGGGCGTTCGCCAGTCCCGCAGCGCCGAGGCTGGCGAGGGCGAATCGCAAGCTCACCAGCGTATCATCCTCGCGTTGCTCCACCGACACACGGCACAGGCGCCGCGTGGATGATTGGCCATCGCCGCGCAGCACGACATCCCACTGCCGCCGCACGGCGCACGGGCGACCGAGCGCAGCCTGCGCCACCTCCGCGACGGAGCGCGCGGCGGCCATGCCGAGCGGCGCGCGCGGGATCGCTGGGCGCAGGATGAGCACGGCGTGGATCAGATCGTGACGGTCTGCGCTGTCCGGGCGTGTATCACTCAGCACGAGCGCGCCAGACGCGACCCCCGCGCTGGCCAGCTCACGCGCGACTGCGCAGAGATCAGCGGCGCCCGGCTTATACACCAGAGGATTGCCCAGGAGCCATCCATGCGTCGCCAGGCGCAGCGCCTTGAGATTCAGGCGTGCGTCTGCCGCATCACTCCCCGGCTGTGGCCCACCGTCGGCGCGTTCCATGTACGCTACTCCGCTTCGTTCGTTGCGGCGCGCAGTGGATTCTGGCGCTGAGCGCCAGCCTCAGCCGTGCGGCTGATGCGCACGCGCCAGACTTGCGGCCCCTGTTCGAGATAGTCCCAGCCCAACTGGCCGCTATGCTCGAAGTTGAGCTGGTAGTAGAGCGGTTTGGGGTCGTGGTCATTGACGAGCGTGAAGCCCTCGCCAACCGATAGCGCCGCGAACCGCTGGAAAATCAGTGGATGGCGTTGTGCGGGCGGAATCGTCCGCACATCCAGGGTATCGTTCTGTTCGCTCGTGTCGCTCATTCGCGTTTGTCTCCCTCACCTGTGCGCGTCTCGCGTCGTCGGCGCATCCGTGTCCTGATTGTGGGCGTCTGCCCTGCGCGCACAGGCGCACGCAGGCGCAACGTCGCCGCATAGAGAGGATAGCTGGCGCGCAGGACCGAGCCGCAGCGACTTTTCTCACGCGCCTGTGAGCGGCGTCACACACGGCGCGCCGTAACGCCGTTCGTAACGTGGCCGGAACGGGCCAGGCGGTATCCTCGCTCATGCGGGCCAGGATGTGAAACGCCCCACTGACGGGCTACCGGCCAGCGACAGCGATCGCGCATCTGGAGTGTGAAGGGAGCAGGAGCAGATGGGTACTGTGCAGCTACAGCGTGAGGGCCAGGTGGCCGTACTTACTTTGACGAGGGCCGCCGCGCCTTCCTGGAGAAGCGCGCCCCCGTCTTTCAGGGCGCATAGCGCTCGGCGCCAGCGGCCCAGAGACGCGGCTTGAGCTACCAGCCGACTTCTCTGGCGCCGCCACCTGGCGCAGCGGTATGCTTAGCTTTGTACGAGCCAAATGCGGCCCCAGATTGACAGAGAAGTGGTTCTGAGCAAGCGGAGGAGGCCTCCCGATGCGCGCCGACATTGTTCCAGGAGCGACGTTCCCAGACTACGAACTGACCGACCACACGAAGACGCGACGCAAGCTGAGCGAGTTGCAGGGCATTGACCCAATGATCCTCATTCTCTCACGCGGCCACTACTGCCCGAAGGACCATCAGCAACATCTGGCGCTGGCGGCGTTTCAGTCGAAGATTGGCGTGGCGTATACCAGTATTGTGACGATCTCGACCGATAACATTCTGGAGTCGAACGAGTTCCGCGACGCCGTGGGCGCCCACTGGACATTCCTCTCCGACACTGCGCGCAAGGTGCAGAAGGACCTCGACATCCAGGAATACACTGACCCGTTTCACAACCCGATGATCCCGCATACGTTGGTGCTGGCGCCGGGGCTGGTGATCTACTCGATCTACAACGGCTACTGGTTCTGGGGTCGCCCCTCCACCGATGACCTCTGGCGCGACCTGCGCGAAGTCTCACGCAAGGCGCGGCCAGACTGGGACCTGAGCGCGCCGGGCCTGCGCGAGAACTGGGACAGTGGCGACAAGAGCCTGCACTTCCCCTACGGGCGGCACATGCCGTTTGAGCCTGGGGAATAGACGCGCCGCTCTGCGCGCAGTGCTATACTGCGCGCATGCTGGCGTGGCGCGGTGGCCATGCGCATGAACAGGGGAGACTGAAGGCATGGCGCCGCAAAGCGCAGCTGGATCAGGCGAGCGGGTGGCGATCATCGGCGGCGGTGTGACAGGCGCCCTGAGCGCTGTGCGGCTGGCCGAGCGCGGCTTCCGCGTGACGACGTTGGAGCGCGCGCACATCGGCAATGGATCGTCGAGCCGATCGGCGGCGGGCATCCGCGCGCAGTGGGGCGTGGCCGAGACGATTCGCGGGCTGCGCTATGCCGAGTGGTGGTACGGCCAGTTCCACGATGCGCTGCGCACGCCGACGCCTGCGCGCCAGCCGGTCATTCGCCGCAATGGCTACCTCTTCCTCTACGAAGACCCTGCCCGCGTCGAGCCAGCGCGGCGCGCAGATGCTGCGGCGGCCTGGGCGTTGGGCCAGCAGAATGCGGCGCGCCAGCGAGCGGAAGGCGCGCAGGTGGAGACGCTGACACCCGCCGAGGTGGCGCGCCGCTGGCCCTGGCTCGACGCCGACCGGCTCATCGGCGCGGCGTGGGGGCCAGACGATGGCTTCCTGCATCCGCATGTGATCTATGGCGAGGGCTTCCGCCGGGCGCGTGAGCTTGGCGTGGAGGTCTGGACCGAAACCGAAGCGCTGGGCGCGCAGTCCCACGGTGGGCGCATTACGGCGCTGGAGACGACGCGCGGCCCACTCGCGGTGGACTGGGTGGTGAACGCGACCAATGCCTGGGCGCCGCGTGTCAGCCAGCGCCTTGGCGGCATGCCGCTGGCCATCGCGCCGATGAAGCGCTACCTCTATCACTTCGAGCAGACGCGGCCCATCATGGATGCGGCGGCATGGGAACGCCTGCCAATGGTGATCTTTGGCCTGGGGCCAGGGCGTGGCGCGCATGCGCGGCCCGATGGCCCACTGCTGTTGCTGGGCGGGGCCAGCGCCGCCGAGCCAGAGCCAGATTTCGCCGACGCCGACCAGGACGCTATTCGCGATGGCTTCAACCACGCGGTGGGTATAGACAATGCCGCCTACGATCTGCTGGCCCAGGTCGATGAGTTCGCGCCTGCGCTCGCAAACTGCGGCGGAGTGAAGGCGACCACCTGCGGCTTCTACGCGATGTCGCCCGATGGCAGCCCGCTGATCGGGCGTGACACACAGCTTGCCAACCTCGTTCACGCGGTCGGCTTCTCTGGCCACGGCGTGATGCACGCGCCCGTCACCGCGCTGCTGGTGGAGGCGCTGCTGGCGGGCGATGCGCGCGAGGGCGCGGTGTCGCTGCCAGAGGGTATGGGCGCCATCCATCTCGACGCGTTCGACCCCGCGCGCGACTTCAGCGCCGTGCCCGCTGAGTCTGCTGTGCTCTGAGGCGCCGGGCCGCATTTTGCAATGTATGCCGTTTGCTCTAGCAAATACCAGCCAAACACTGCAACTTATCTTGGGTGGACCGTCACAATGGTAGCAAGACGTGTTATGATGTGGTCAATTGGCTAGAACTCATGTACTAGATTGAGGAGAGCGACATGAGCGACAGATCTGCGATTGAGTGGACTGATGCGACGTGGAATCCCGTGACAGGATGCACGAAGGTAAGCCCTGGCTGCGATCACTGCTATGCTCAAGCATTTGCTGAACGATTTCGGGGTGTTCCAGGTCATCCTTACGAACAAGGTTTCGAGTTACGTCTATGGCCTCAGCGCCTGGAATTGCCCTTGCATTGGAAGCGACCTCGGCGTATCTTTGTCAATTCGATGTCAGACCTGTTTCACAAAGATATACCTGATGCTTACATTCGGCAAGTATTCGATGTCATGAATCGTGCGCCCTGGCATATCTTTCAAGTGCTGACGAAACGGAGTGCGCGCCTTGCGCGCCTAGGCCAGACACTGCCTTGGGCGCCGCATATCTGGGCTGGCGTCTCCGTCGAGACGAATAACTACGCTTGGCGTGTTGACCAACTACGCAGAGTGCCATCGTATGTTCGCTTTGTTAGCGCAGAGCCACTACTGGGGCCGCTCGACCGAGTGAACTTCGAGGGAATCCACTGGGTTATCACAGGTGGCGAGAGCGGCCCCTACCATCGTCCGTGTGACGAAGAGTGGGTGCGCGATATTCGCGACCGATGCCGCACAAGTGGTGTAGCATACTTCCACAAGCAGTGGGGCGGTCGCACACCCAAGGCCAACGGACGCCTGCTTGATGGTCAGTTGTGGAATGAATTGCCTGAACTCGTTACAAGGTAGGTAACTAGGTATAATCGTTTGCTATCAATTTGTAGGAGTGGGTCTGTAGACTGAACAGCACCGTATTCAGGGTCTAGACTGGATATAGTGGACAGTCGTTGTTGATGCGATTCGTTTTGGGATCTTGCGGGCATCGCAGCTTGTTAGACGAAACAAGCGCTTTCACGGCGTTTTTATACTCGGATTCAGTGAAGCGCATATAGTATCTCATGACGATCTGCAACCAGATGTTTCTTCGAGAATCGCCGGCATGTCGCTTTACAGTATCCTCAATTATGGAGGTGAGATCGTCAATAGTTGATCCTCCAATACGGAGATGTTGAGTCGTTGCCCATGGGGTATTCTCCCACAATCCTCCTCTGGCAGCCTGCCTATGGATGTGGCTGTAATACGCTTTTGCCATAATGTCATTCATCAACAGCAATCCATCTTGGTGTCGAGAAGCAAATACAACGAAGTACTTTATCCTTGTGTCTTCAGCTTCCCGGACAGGGCAGAAACCCACATATGGGAGATGGCTTCGTAGTGTGTCGGCATATTTTTCAATCAGATTCCACTCGCGCTGAGCAGGTGTCAATGACTTATCCCACAAGATGCCTTTCCAATATTCCCCACCGAAAGTTTTTGTGAGTCTTTGGTCTTTGACCAGCGACCAAACACGTTTGCCGCTAAAGAATTGATCAGCTTCTCGCATCAGAAACACACCCATCTGCTAATTGTCCGGTTGATGACGTTGTATGAGGCATGTACAGACTTCAGGTTCTGTATAGCCAGATGCCGCTAGCGCCTGCCGAAGAGGAAGCGCAGCAACTTCATCGGGCCAGAGTAGTAGCCCATCCGGCGCAACGCGCGCCGCTGCATGTTGCGTGGGGCGCGCATCCAGCGGGTCGCGGCGTAATAGCCGCTCTCGCGCTTGATGCGGCGTTTGGCCGCCGTGACGCCGAGCGCGGTTTTGAGCGAGGGACGACGATAGCGAAGCAGTTTGAAACGAGCCATTGTCCACTCCATTTCTACTCAATTCGCCTGCGCATCTACAAGCCTGCTGTCCAGTGTCGCAATGAAGTAATTGGGGAGTCGCGCGATTGCTTCTCTTGCAGTATGTCATGCCCCACCCTGCGCGGCAAGCATGGCGTGAAGCCATACGACACAGCGCCGCCCGGCCTGGCAGGAGCATGCCTGCTGGCCGGGCGGCGTAGCGTGTGCGTGACTCGGCGCCAGCGATCGGCCTTATCGGCCAGCCCAGCGCAAGACACGGAGGGCGTGAAGCGTGATCCATCGGCTCGGCTCGCCCTGGCGCTCGTCGAGGTCCACCAGCAACATGTCGTGGTGGGCGTGGTCGAGGGGCCAGCGACCGTCGGCGTCGCGCTTGGACTCGACGACGCTGATCGCCTCGGCGATCCGTTCGTCCGGCGTGACGCCAGCCTCCCGCAGGTAGTCTAGCCCACGGAGGAGGTCGTAATGCCAACCGTTCGGGAACGAGAACCGTAGCCAGTCACCCGTATTGGGGTCGATCACCTCGCCAGTCGACAGCCGATGGAACAGCCGTCGCTCGAGCAGATACTCCTGCCCGCGGATGCGCGCGGCGGCTACCACAGCGTCGCCGCCTGTGAACCGCTCGAACGCGAGCAAGCCTTCGAGCACGTTGATCGTCGTATCGAATGATCCCCGCGTCGAGCCGTTTTCCTGCTCGCAGTTCCAGCCGCCGTCGTCCATCTGCTCAGTCAGCAGCCGGTCGACGATGCCGCGTACATCCACACCGAAGTAGGCGCCGATCGCGACGGCCTGGCCGTTGATGCATGGCTCGACCTCGCCATCGAAGTATGGTTCATTCTCGTGTTCCCAGCGGCTGTTGGCGCGGACGAGCGCGATGGCGCGCCGGACCTCTTCGGTAGTAGGATCGACGCCGAACTGGCGCAGCAATTGGAGGGTCGGCGTCGTCGCCGTCCATTCGGGGAAGTAGGCGCCGCCGCTCCATTGGCCGTCGGCGCCCTGGGCAGCGAGCAGTTGCGCGCCCCAGCCCTCGTGTGCGATACGCGCGCGCTCAGCCGCGACCTCGTCGGTGGGGGCATCGGTCAGGTCTCGCATGACCTGCCAGCGAATGGCGGGGTCCGAATCCAACAGCCACTCCAGGACTGTCATGGCTTTCTCCTCTTCTCTGCGCTGTGTGTGGGTACATCCTCACGCCATACTATCACCGCTCCCTGGCCAATCGCCAGCGCGCTTGAAACCACGCCGCCCGGCCAGTCAGGAGAAAGCCTGCGGGCCGGGCGGCGTGGCGTGTGCGTGAGGCGCGCTTCACCGAGTGCTAGTAGATGAAGCTGACACCTGCGCCTGCGTGGGCGTAGCGGTAGGAGACGCGGCCAAAGCCGCCGCCGTTCCACCAGAAGGATGTCTCAGCCAGCAAGAACCAGCCGTTGGAGTAGACTGCGACGACGTGCGCCACATGTCCGCCACCGCTGGCGCCCTGCACGCCCGGCTGGAACACCACTGTGGCGCCCGCTTGCGGTGAGTAGCCAGTGGCCATCCCCCGCGCCGCCGCGTTGCGTGTCCAGCTTGCGGCATTGCCCAGACCGCCTACGTAGTCATGCGCCATCATTGCCGCACCGCTCGTGCACCAGCCCCAGGAATACCCCTGGTACACGCCATACGGCTCGGTATAGGAGCCTCGGCCCGTCGCGGCCCACTGGCTGATGTTTCCCGGCGCGGCGTTGTAGCTCGCCGCGAACGTCTGCGCGGTATTCGATTTCTTGGCGGTCGTGTGGGATGTCCAGCTGGAGGCTGAACCACCGCCATTCGGCACCCATCCAGGATTCTCGGAGATCAGCTGGCCACCAGAGCGATGCCAGCGCTGGGTGCAGTGGTACGAACCATTCGCCCATCCATAGCACATCCAGCCGTTCTGCACGCTATAGCCACGCTGATAGCGTAGCCCAGAGGATGCGTGCGCCGTTGGGGATGAATAGGCTGCCACCCCTGTGGCAAGGGCGCCCGCAACCAGGAGAGCGATGACGGTAGCATGCGGGCGTCGTGATAGTTGAAGCTGCAAGGGGAGTACCTCCAAACGTGCAGCGGGTCGCTCGGACCACGACCTCTCCGGGCTGGTCCGGCGCGAGACATTCCTCCTCTTGGCGCATGAGTATCCAGCTCACGCGACCTCACCCATCTCTCCGCTGGCATCGAGCGCTCCTGGCCCGCAGCGAGAGAAGCTGACCACACAGTGTCATGGGACAGCGTCAGGGCAAACGCCCCGACGTTACAGGGGCAAAGGGTACATCATCACCTGGGGCAAATTGCCACTATCGGTGTTTGTCTGGCAAAAATGGGCTAGAGCGCTGGGCCGTTTGCCGCGTGTTATTGTCGTGAACACGGGCCGCCAGATGGCGCAGAGGCGCACAGGAGCCGCAGCGCAGCGTCGCCGCGCAAGATGAACAAGCGCTCATGCGTCTCTCACGATTCTCAAATAGACGGCGCGTACACTCTGGGCTGTGAGCGGCGAACGCGGTGGCTGTGGTGGATACGCCAACCGTCGCCCGCTCTATAGAGTCCCAGCGATTTCGATAGTGAGACATCCGGCATCAACGCACATGCCGAACGAGCATGTTGCGCTGCCACAGCGGTCACATGCGAACAACAGGGGAGAAGGAGAACTTGATGAAGAGTTTGAGGAGCGCCTGGTTTGGCATGTTCCAGCGGGCGCAGGACCTACCAGTCGGCGGGAGCGCCGGAAGGGCCACGCGCGCAGGCGACGCCGAGCGCTATCCAACACATGCGCGGGTCGTGCTGCCAGATGGCCAGTTGATGTATGTGCGCCATGCCAGCCTGGCGGCGGCGAAAGACATGCTCGCCGCGCAGCGTTCCATCGAGCGGCGCATGCAGGCCGAGCGCGAGGCGTCGCGCATGCGTCAAGCTGAGGCAGCGGAGGCCGTTGCGGCGGATCGCTAGGAGCGTGGTCGCATCTTCCGCGAGCGAAACGCGGAGGTAGCCAGGAGAGCGGAGTCGAGACTTCTCGGCTCCGCTTTCTCGTGCGCCGCGCCTGGCGCCGCTCGGCTGCGCTCACCGGACGTGCGCTCAGAGCCAGCTATCGCAGTAGAAGACGCTGGCATGGTCGTACTCTGGACGCTCGCCCTGTTTCATGCGAACCATCACCCGGCCCATCCGATAGCCACGGCTGGTCAGCGCATCGATTGCGCTCCAGTTCGATCCGGGCGCGCGGGCAATCAGCGCCTTCAGGCCACGCTCGGCGCAGATGCTCTCGGCGGCCTGCAACAGTCGGTCGAAGGTCGCTCTGGCAGGCGCGGCGACGAAGGGCAGATAGCCCGTATCGGGGCTTGCGAAGGTGGGTTTCGTGTGGAGGATGGCGAACCCGTCATCGCTGGCCAGCGTGACGCCGAGCGCGGTAGATACGGTTAGGGCGGCTTCGGCGGAGAGATCAAGCCCCTCGTAGAGATAGTCGAGCGTTGGCGGCGCCCCATCTCGCACAACATCGGCGGGCGCGGGCGTAGGGACGATGGCGCGCTTGAACTCGATGCCAGTCCAGGCTGCGCGGAATCCGAACTTGGAATAGAGGTGAACATGGAAGGCGCTGTCACCGAAGGTTTCGAGGCCCATGAGCCGCACGCCGCCAGCGCGCCACGCATCGAGACAGGCCGCCGTCAGGGCCTGCCCGACACCCGCCCCCTGGGCGGCGGGAGACACCGCGAGCGGGCCGAACCACCCAAGGGCGCCGCGCGCTACGGAGAAGAGCGCGCCCACGATGGCGCGTGATCCGCCATTGTCCACGGCGACGAAGCAGCCAGATGGGTTGGTGGCGAAGCGTGTGGCGAACAGCAGCGCTGGAAACAACGGCAGGGTGACGGCTCTGCCAGACATCTGCTCGAACAGGGAGCCAAAGGCTGCGTCAGTCACAGTCGCCACCAGCGGCAGGTCATCCGCGACCATGCCGCGCACTATCACGTTCGCGCCCATGATGGTCACTCATCCAGTCTCGCTGTCGGCGTTCGCGTGTCATTTCTGCCCGTAGGCGATGTAGAACGGCCAGGTCAGCGTCCCGCTCGCCAGCTCCGCCTGCGCCTGCGCGAGTGAGTAGGCGTATTGCTCCTCGGTGATCAGGCCCTGGTTGATGAGAAACGCGCGCACGCTGGAGTAGATCGCGAGGTAGTCGGCCTCGGCCAGCGCGCCGAGACGGCCAGCTTTCTGGCCCACAGGCAGCCGCACGACCTGCCGCTGCACCTGCTGCGCGCCCGCCAGCCGCAGATATTCATCAACGCGGCTGGCGTTGCCAAACGACATCCCGCGCTTCTGGCTCATCTGCTCGCCCAGCGCGTTGAGCGCCTGGATACCAGGGCCACCCGGCAGCAGATCACCCTCGACCAGCTCGACCCAGCCGCCCGGACGTGTCACGCGCAGCAGCTCCTGAATCTGTTTTACCCACTGGCTCGTCGGCAGCGCCACGATGACCAGCCGCTGATGAACGAAGTCGAAGCTGTTGTCGGGGAACGGCAGCCCTTCGAGCATGTTGCCCTGGATGAAAGCGAAATTGTCAGGGCGCGCCACAACCGTCCGAGCTTCTACAGGAGGTGGCGTCACATCGAAGCCGACGATATTCGCGTGGGGGAAGAGCGCCGCCATCTCGATGTCCCAGCGTCCGGTGCCACAGGCGACATCGAGAATTTCATGTGGCTGGCGCAGCGGCGCGGCGAAGTTGCCTTTGAGGGCGTAGCGCAGCATGTAATGCTGGAAGTCGAGCCGATTGAGTTCCTCACCATCGTTGGGGAGGATATACGGGACTCCGCGTGTGAAGCGACGACCGCCGAACACGCGCGACCCTGCATGTACGGCCTGTTGCGCGTTGGTTGCGCTCTTCCGCCGCCAGAATGCCAGCCATGACATGAGGACCTCCATCCTTTACCGCAGCCAACGGAGGCGCACGCGCTTCACTCGTCTGTCGGCGTCGCCCGGTCGCTGAATAGTTTCAGGATAGAGCCTGTGTCAAGCCAGCAGAGGATGCGGATCGTGGCGCGCGCAGGAGACGACGCGCTGCGGCGGCATGTGACGCACGGTCGCGCGTCACATGCCGCCCAGGACTGGACGGCGCTGAGTGGTCGGCCAAACGCTGGCTGCTCAGAAGTAGCGCGGGCCGCTGCTGTAGCCGCCGGGTCTGCCGTAGCCGCCACGGCCACCGTAGCCACCGGGCCTGCCTGCGCCGCCGTTCCATCCGCGACGCCCGCTGGCGCCCCAGCGCAGCGCGCGGCGCACCAGCCATGGGCCAATCAGCAGCCCCCAGAGCAGCGAGCGCATCAGGCCACCTCGCCGATTGTGGCGATAGACACCGCGTGGGTAGCGCGGAACGAAGAATCCAAACATCAGTCTCGCCTCCTCATATCGCCTCTCGCCCGACGCCGGGCGGCGCTGGCGGCTCTCACTGCAAACCATCCTGCCTGCCGAGGTCGGCGCCCGGACGCTCCATGCGATTGCTCTGCCATCATCTACGTAGTGGGGTCAGCGCCGGTTAGCGTTGGCGCACAGATGCGCCACGTCGCCGCTGCGCCTGCGCCTCCTGGTTGTCTGTGGCCAGCGCGCTGCGGTAACTGCGCATGGCGGGCGCCAGAGTCATCGCCTGCCGGTTTCTGGGCTATCCGGGCGCGCCTGCCGCCCCGATGCGCTATAATCCAGAGGTTGAAGTGCGCCAGGGCGCAGGTGAACGACAGGAGAGAGGCGCGGGCAAGCGACAGGTATGCCGAAGCTCTATGGATGGGTGCGCGAGGTCGTACCCGAAAGCCCCGCCGATCTCGCGGGGATTCAGCCGGGGGATCTGCTCAAGGCGATCAATGGTCAGCCCGTGCGCGATCTGGTGGATTACCAGTTCTACGCCTCAGAAGAGGAGTTGACGCTGGGCATCGAGCGCAACGGACGCGCGGTCGAGGCGCTGGTCGCCAAGGCCAGCGACGAATCGCTCGGCATCCTCTTTGGCGAGGAGCCAGCCCCGTTCATCCGCATCTGCGCCAACAAGTGTGTCTTCTGCTTCATCAAGGGTCTGCCTGAGCGCAAACAGCCCATGCGTGGGCAGCCGCTGGGCATGCGCGACACGCTCTACATCAAAGACGATGACTATCGCTACAGCTTCCTCTTTGGCAACTTCATCACGCTAACGAATCTCAAAGAGGGCGACTGGCAGCGATTGGAGGAGCAGCGCCTCAGCCCGCTCTACGTCTCGGTCCACACCACCGACCCCGACCTGCGCCGCCTGATGGTGGATGGCCCGCGCTCTGGCGAGATCATCGAGCAGATCGAGCGCCTGGGGCGCATCGGCATCACCTGCCATACGCAGCTCGTGCTCTGCCCCGGCGCGAACGATGGCGAGCAGCTTGAGCGCAGCATCCGCGAGCTGGCCGCGCTCCGCCCGATTGTCGAGTCTATCTCGGTGGTGCCGGTCGGGCTGACGAAGTACAACAACATGATTACCGTAGAGAAGCTGCCGCCGTTGCGATCCTACACTCAGGCCGAGGCGCTCGCGGTGATGACACAGGTCGAGCGCTGGCAGCGCCAGTTCGCCGCTGAACCGGGCGCGCATGGCATGCCGTTTGTCTACCTCTCGGACGAGTGGTACTTCACGACGAAGCATCCATTCCCGGCGGCGCGTCACTACGGCTCGTATGCGCAGATCGAGAATGGCGTGGGGACGACCCGCAAGCTGCTGGATGACTGGCGCCGCGAGAAGGCGACGCTGACGCCGCAGGCTGAGCCAGTCGCGGGCGCGCCTGCCCGCCGCGCCGCGATCATCACGAGCATGATGGCCGCCCCGGTGATACGCCGCATCGCGCGCGAGATCACCCGCGCGACCGGGCTGGATGTACAGGTGGTTCCGGTGGTCAATCAGCTCTTCGGCTCCATCGTCACCGTCGCGGGCCTGCTCGGCGGCCAGGATACCCTCGACGCCATCGCCAGCGAGCTGGCCGACCTGGGGCGCGATGACCTGCTGTTGCTGCCGCGCGTGATGCTCGACAATGCTGGCGTCCGCTTCCTCGACGATGTGACGCTGGCGGAGTTCAAGGAACGGGTCAGCCCGCGCGTCGTCTTCGCCAAGACTGCGGCGGAGCTGCGCGCGGCCATCGACTCGCTGCTGGCGGCGCCCGAGCTGGCGCGATTGTAGAAGCTGTTGGCATTGAGGGTCAGAGCAGGGATATGACAGGACATCGCTCGTTGCGGCGCTGGCTGGCGCGACTCGCCACGCTGGCGCCGCTGATCGCGCTGGCGGCGCTGGCGGCGTGTGGCTCACAGGGCTATGCGCCACCGCTGGGCAAGCCGGCGACAGTCGCGCTGGTGGGGGCTGGTGGCGCGCCAGCGCTGGGGTCGGCGACCTTCGCGCCGTTTTATGCCGCGCACATCGCCACCTACTATAAAGGCAAGCAGGTTCCCTATGTCGGCGCGCAGACACCCGTGGAGCTACGCGAGGGCAGTTGCACGGGCAAGTCGCTGGCGGCGCTGACGGAGGCGACCGCCGCGCCGATTGCGAGCGATTTGCTGGTCACGCGCGATGCGGCGAGCGGCGTAGACGTGACCACCGCGACGAGCGCCAACCTGTATGTCGTCTTACTGCAGCAGGCCAACGACGCCACCGCGCCGATGCTCGCCTGTGGGCATCCGCTGACGGGGCGCGGACAAATCTTCGACCTCTACACGCCGGGCGAGGGCAGCGACGGCTACTCGCTGGGCATCGCGCTGATGGAGCCAATCATCGCGACGCGCGTCAATGTGGCGCTGGCCAGCCCTGCCGCTGCGGCGACCACCTGGGCGGTGCGCTCCGGCTCGTGCGCGGGCGTCAAACTGGCGCAGGGGCAGATCGCCGCAGGCGCGAAGGATGCGAGCGGCGTGATCTTCGCGCCGCTCGATGCTAGCCACTGGCGTCTGACCCTGGCCGCGAGCGACGGTCAGACGCTCTGCGCCCAGGTGGGGTAGCGCTGGCGTCTGCAACCGCCAGCCCACTTACTCCACGATGTCGCGGTTGCGCAGCGCCAGATAGCTGATGACGATGAACAGCGCGCAGTAGACGAGCGAGACGATCAGCGCGTGCAAGGCGTTGACCGGCGCGGAGCCAGACGTGAACAAGAACGGGCCAGCGCCCGCCCAGGTGATCAGCGCGCCAGTATTCACCCCCATGAGATATTGTGGGATGTGGGCGATCATGTTGAGCAGCGGGCTGTCAACGCGAAGCGCCCCCACCGCAGTCAGCACATCGGTTGTCACGACCTCGATGACGATGAAGACGAGCGGCCCCGCGATGGCCCCCGCGACTGAGCGGGTGAGCGTGCCGATCCAGACGGCGATGAGCGCGTAGGCGAAGATATTGAAGGCCAGCGCCAGCCAGTAGCCGACGATCTCGACGAATAAGCCGCCGCTCAGCGAGCCAGCAGCCTGTGGCAGGCCGAATGCCAGGCCGAGCAACCCCGTCAGCGCGCTCAGGACGAGCATCAGCCCAGTGAGCATCAGCGCGAGCAGCGCCAGCGCGACGATCTGCGCCGCCAGCAGCTGGCCACGGCCAACGCCCCGCGCAAGCGAGAGCCGCAGCGTGCTGTAGCTATATTCCGAGCCGATCAGCGCGCCCGCCAGCACCACAAAGAGCAGCACGCCAGCGTTGGCGATGTAGTTGCCGCCCACACCGAGCGCGCCGGGAAAGCTGAGCAAGCCTCCCAGGCCCACGCCGCTGCCAGATTCCGCGAGATTGCTGTAGTAGATCAGGTACTCGACGAGGATGACGAGCAGATAGCCCACCATCAGCAAGCTCAGCAGGGTGATGATCATCGCGCGGCGTCGCCACGCCAGAAAGACCTCCCAGCGGACAAGCCGAGCGAACTGCGCGAACCAGCCGCCACCCGGCGTGGGCGCGACCGCTTCGGTGTATGTCGGCGCGGTTGGAATGGTCGGCGCGGTTGGAGCGGTCATTCCTGGCCTCCTTGCGTGGGCGCCTGGCTGGCTGCCTGGCTGGCTGCTGGCGCAGCGGGAGTGGCGTTGTTATAGGCAGGCGCCATGCTGGCGAGCGCCGCGCCGCCAGTGAGTGAGAGGAAATACTGCTCCAGACTGGCCTCGTGGCGGCGTACCTCGGCAGGCGTGATGCCCGCGCCGACGAGCAGCGCGTTCAGGTCGGCGGCGCGCTCGTGTGGGGCGCTGACGAGCAACTGCCAGCCATCGGGCGTGGCAGGGTCCACACGGATGTAGCTGGCCTGTGGCGCCCAGGGCAGCGCCGCCTGGTGGAGCATCTGCGCCGCGCGGTGCGCGCCGTCGGGCTGATTGAAGCCCAACAGCACTCCACGGCTCGCGCGTAGCAGGTCCGCCACGCCCCCCTGCGCGATCAGTCGCCCATTCTGGATGATGGCGACGCGCGTGCAGACCTGCTGCACCTCGTAGAGCAGGTGGCTGGAGAGCAGCACCGTGACGCCCCGCTGCGCCAGCCGCGCGATCAGCGCCCGCACCTCGCTGATGCCAGCGGGGTCGAGGCCATTGGTCGGCTCATCGAGGATGACCACCTCTGGATCGGTCAGCAGGGCCGCCGCGATGCCCAGCCGCTGCTTCATGCCCAGCGAGTACTTGCGGTAGGCGTCTTCAGCGCGCGGGGCAAGTCCCACCTGCTCCAGCGCCCACTGAATGCGCGCGCGCGTCATCGGCGAGTCGCGCAGACCGGCGAAGGTGGCGATGCCGCCCAGGTTCTCACGGGCATTGAGGTACGGATAGAACGTCGGCTGCTCGACGACCGCGCCGATGCGTCGCAGCGCTGTCTGGCGTCGCGTGTCGCTGGCGAAGTCTTGCCCGAAGATGCTGATCGCGCCGCTGGTGGGCCAGATGAGGCCGAGCAGCATGCGCAGCGTCGTCGTCTTGCCCGAGCCATTTGGCCCAAGCAGCGCGAAGACATCGCCCCGGCGAACATCCAGCGAGAGGTCTTGCACTGCTATCCGGGCGCCAAATCGCTTGGTCAGGTTCTCTGTGTGCAGAATGATCTCTGGCGCTGGCTGCGCGGTGGCTGTCGGCGCATCGGGCGCCACTATGGTCGTCATATCTTCGCTACCCCTCCTGTGCGCGTCTCCTACGCTGTTCACACCGCGCCCGACCGCGCGCAAATCCTGTTGACCAGGCGCGATTGGTCGCTGTCCTCCGCGCCCAGTATAGAGGGAGTGACCGAGCGCGGTCAACGGTAGGCTATCGATTCAGAGGCGCTCTCGGCCATGTGTGGCAGCGCGCAGCCCCTCCCGCCGATGATTCCCGGCGCAACGTTCCACCGAAATCGGAAGGTGGCGTGGCGGCGGGCGGGCGGTCGCAAGCGCGCCTGAAGGCGGCGGCGCCTCGCCCACGCTGGCTCGATGCCTGTTTGACGAGTGATGCGACCTATGCTAAGGTAGCGTAGGTTTCTTACGCCCTGGGCCAGGTCGGCGTGGCGCGCATTTTGGCCCAGATCGTTCGGCGTCCATCGTCATCATCAACGTCAACGGTGATCCACCAGATCGCTGTAATCTCTGCACACGCGCACGCAGCCGCACGCCAGGCGCGCTCGCGCATCGGGAGGTAGTCAGGGTGAGCGTAGATATCTCGCAGTTGACCGCGCGTCTCGATCCAGAACGTCAGGCGGCGGTCAAGCAGCAGTATGAGGAGCGGGCGACCAGCCCAACAGCCGCATTCCTGCTCTGCTTCTTCCTGGGTTCCGCTGGCGCCCATCGTTTCTACCTGCGCGAGTGGCGGGTCGCGCTGGCGCATCTGGCGCTCTTCGTGGCGGGTGTGGCGGCGTTGGTAGTGGGCCTGATTCAGACGCTGCCCCTCACAGTCAATCTGGCGTCTCATCCACTGGGTCTGGCGCTAGACCTGGTCGGCGTCGTGCTGCTGCTGGCGGCGCTCGTCTGGGAGATCATTGATCTGGGGCGTATCGATCACCAGGTCTATCAACGCAATTTGTTGCTGGCGGAAGGCATCATTGCGGGGAATCTGCTCGCCGATCACTCGGTGATCGCGGGGGCGCAGCAGCGTCTGGAGGCCACATCGCAGCGCGCGCACGACCTGGCGCAGGCCGCTGCCGCTCCTGTGGCGCCTGCCGCCGCCGCTGCGGGGGCGGGCATCATCACGGCGGATGAGGTCGCCGACGCGCGTGCGCTGGCCGAGGAGAGCGCCGGTTCCGCGACGATCTCGTATGCGGAGGTGTCGCGCTTCGATGTGAGCGAGGACCCTGACCAGGCGCGACAGGCAAGCGCCGACGCCGCGCACGAGGGCAATTGGTCAGAAACCACCGCCGCCGCGCTACCCGCCGCGCAAGACACACCACAGGCCGAGACGATCACGCGAACGCATACCGAGGAAGGTTCGCGCGTGACCGACAGCTATGAGGTGGATCGCGTGGCTGGGCCATCCGCCGCAGAGGTGGCCGGGGTGGGCGCCGCCGGGTTAGGCGCCGCTGCGCTCGGCGCGAGCTTTGATGAGCCAACGCAGCCCGACCACGCCGCCGATGCCGCGCCTGAGGCCACCGCCTACGCTCCGAGTGACGCGCAGGCGCCGAGCTATCAGGATGGCGGGTATTCGTATGACGATGATGACATTGGCGATGTCACCGATGCGAGCATGCCAGCGGTGGTCGCTCCCGCCGCCGACATTGCGGTAGCCAATGCGACGCCGACCTACGTCGAGCTTCCGGGCGAGCAGGCGCCGCAGACCTGGGCGCCCGTCGCGTCCGCCACAGCGGAGGCGGCGGAGGCGCCGCTCTACCTCATCCCCGATGAGCCGACCCCAGACGCCTCCCCCTACGCGGCGGAGCCAGCCTACGAGGCGCCGCCGAGCATGGAACCGCCCGCCGAAGCCTTCATGCCACCCGTGGCGACGGTCTACAGCGCGCCCGCCGAGACGCCTGTCGCGCCGACGCCAAGCTGGGATGAACCGACCAGCGCGCAGCCTCAGCCGACGACCGCACACGAGGATACGCTGGGTGAGCTGGCGGGCTTCGCCGGGGTAGCAGGCGCCGGAGCGCTGGCAGGCGAGGCGCTGGCCCACAACGCAGCGCCAGAGCCATCTCCGGAGCCGGTCGCCGCTGCGCCAGAGCCGCCGAAGATGAAGAAGATTCGCGTGCGGCGCAAAGTGGTGGTGGATGGCCAGGTGGTGGCTGAGGAAGTGGTCGAGCGCGAGGTGCCAGCCGACATGGATACCGCAGCGGCGGCGGCGCAGATCGAGGCGGAGCTGAGCCACGCCACACCAGAGCAGATTGCCGAGCTTGCCCACCTCGCGCCCAATGAGGAGGTCGAACTGCGCCAGCGGACAGAGGGGCCGGAGGCGTAGCGTAACCGCTGGGGAAATCTGTCTCCCCTCGCCCCAACCCCTCGCCCCGTAGGCCAGCAGGAACTCCGGCTCCCCTCGCCCTCTGGGAGAGGGGCTGGGGGTGAGGGCGCGCCGATGACGGTGGCTTCGTTTATGGCCTACGCGCCTGCGAGGCCGACCGCGCGGGCCAGCGCCTCCAGCCGGGGAGCGACTGTCTCGCGCGTGCTCTGGGGCAGCGAGAGCAGCGGTTCATCCAGCCCCAGCGCCACCCACTCGCGCAGGCGGGCGGCGATCTCGTCAGCGGAGCCAATCAGCATGGTGGCGGCGATCAGACGCTCGCTGACGGCGGCGAGCGCGGCCTGCTGCCCCGACTCCCATCCCCGCTTCACCGCCGCCACGTCATCCGCATAGCCGTGGCTGGCGAGCATATCGGCGTAGAAGGTTCCCATGCGCCCGATGTAGAAGGCGATAGGGCCGCTGGCGCGCTTGACCGCCGCTGCGCGCTCGCTCTCATCGAGCAATACCTCTGTGGTGATGTATGCGGCGATCTTCACCGCGCCAGCCGAGCGACCCACGCTGGTCGAGCCTTCGTCGAGCAGGCGGCGCATCTCAGGGTAGGCGTGCGCTGGCCAGTAGGTCGGCAACACGCCATCGGCGATCTCGCCCGTCTGGCGGATACTCTTTGGTGTGAGCGAGGCGATATAGATGGGGATGTGCTGGCGCGGCGGGCGGAAGCGGATGGTGAAGCCGCGCTCCAGGTGAAAGACCTCGCCGTCGTAGTTCAGTGGCTCACGCGCGATGATCTTGTTGACGATCTCGGTATACTCGCGCAGACGGCGCAGCGGCTTCTCATAGCGCACGCCGTGCCAGTGTTCGATGACCTGTGGGCCGGAGGTTCCCAGCCCCAGCAACATGCGCCCGCCTGAGCGCTCGTCGAGCGTGGCGGCGGAGGCTGCGATGACGGCGGGTGAACGCGAGAAGACATTCGCCACGCCCGCGCCCAGCTTGATCTGCCGCGTCTCGCGGGCCAGATCGGCCAGCGAGGTGAAGAGTTCATAGCCCCATGCCTCGCCCAGCCAGACGGAATCGTAGCCGAGCTGATCCGCCACACGGACATGCTCCACAATCGCGGCCCAGTCGCCAGGGAAGATGGGACTATCCGCTATCAGGCCCAGCTTCAGGGGCGCACGCGGCGTGGCTGACGCTGTCTCAGGCTCGGTCATCGCTCTGCTTCTCCTCCATCGTCCTCCATCACGGCGTCATCGCCGCAGGTTCACCACCGCAGCATAGGCGCACACCACGCGCCGCGTCAACCGCGCTGCGTCCGGCGCGTCACTGGCCTCCTATCAGGTCATCTCCCTATAGCGGCGCCGCGTAGCTGGGGCTTACAATGAGGAGCGAAAATCACGGCCACGCGCAGGCTGACCTCCGTGCGCTGGCGGTAGAGCGCGATCACATCCCGCGCGCGCACAGTTGCGCGTCGCCACGTGGCGGCCTGTGGCGAATGCGATGCGCGCATGTGAGCCGGAAAGCGAAGCCTTTGCTGATGTTTGCTGTCACCCTCGCGCAGGCGGCCCATCTCGATGAAGCCACGCCTAACCTCTGGCTCGCGTGGACCCTCGATCCTACGCTGCTGATCGGCCTCGCGCTGATCATCGGCGCCTATTTCTACGCCATCGGTCCCGCGCGGCGACGCTGGGGTCTGGGCGAGCCGGTGAATCGCGCGCGCGTCGTGTACTTTGTCGCGGGCTGGGCGACGCTGGCGCTGGCGCTCGTCTCGCCGCTCGATACGCTTGGCGATGACTATCTCTTCAGCGCGCACATGATCCAGCATATGCTCATCGCCGTGGTTGCGCCGCCGCTGCTGCTACTCGGCATTCCAGAGTGGCTGGCGAATCTGCTGCTGCGCAACAAGGGTGTGCGCACGGCGGTTCGCTGGCTGGCGCTTCCCATCGTCGCATTCGGCGTCTTCCAGGCCGACATCTGGCTCTGGCATGCTCCCGCGCTCTATGACCTGACGCTGGCGAACGACACGGTACACATCGTCGAGCATCTCAGTTTCGTGATCTTCGGCATCTTCTTCTGGCTGCCAGTTCTCAGCCCAACCCCGCTGATACCGCGTATGTCGCGCGGGCTCGCGATTCTCTATCTCTTCATTGGCTGCCAGCCAATGGTTGCGCTGGGGGCGCTGCTCACCTTCGCGGCGGCGCCACTCTACACGCCCTACATCGCGGCGCCGCGTGTCTGGGGGCTTTCACCGCTGAGCGACCAGCAGCTCGGTGGCCTCATCATGTGGCTGCCAACCAATATTCCTTATCTGATCGCGCTGAGCGCCATGTTCTTCCTCTGGGTGGGTGAGCAAGACCGCGCGGAACGTCGCGCCGCTGGTGAATTCGACGATGAGATTGACACAGAGGCCGACACTGGCGCCACTATGCAGGGAACGTCTGACACAGATGGCACGGCGAGCGCGGAGAGCGCAGGTGGCGCTATCGCGTCCCAAACGGCCACGCCGGCTCCGGCGGCTGAGTAGCGCGGCGGCGCGGCCCGCCCCCAGCGCGACCCCGGAGACATGCGAGCAACCAGCCACAACGGCGAGGAGTGAGAGAGAGCTATGGCGAAAGCGAAGCGTCAGCAACAGCGACCACATGCGCCGCGCCCCAACACCGGTGGCGCAACGTCCGCCAGTGGCGCCGCAAAGACGCCAGCCTCCGCCACGCCGCAGGCAGCCGGAGCCAGGCCAACCGACGCTTCGGCGCTGGCGTCCGTGCGCGCGCGTGCGGCGGCCAACGCTAGCGCGCGTGGCGCGAAGCCACAGCCGCAGCGCTATGCGCGGCAGCCGTGGTGGCGGCGCAACCTGGGCGCCCTGCTCACCGTCGGCGGGATCGTCGTGGTGGTGGCCGCATTCATCATCGCTGCGCAGATTCAGAACCAGCGGGCGTCCGCCGACATCGGCGCCGCCGTCCCGGCGGACGTGCTGAAAGAGGTGACAGGCGTCTCGCAGGCGACAACGGACAAGGTTGGCGCGGGAACGGCGCAGAATGTCTTCCAGGCGACGCCGAAGGGTACCGCTGTGCTGACGAGCAACGGCAAGCCAGAGCTGGTCTACATCGGCGGCGAGTGGTGTCCCTACTGTGCGGCGACACGCTGGTCCACAGTGGTCGCGCTCAGCCGCTTCGGCTCCTTCGATGGGCTGACGCTGATGAAGTCGTCCAGCGCAGATACGCTCCCCAATACCAATACGTTCACCTTCCAGAAGGCGACCTACACCAGCCAGTACATCAGCTTCAGCCCGACGGAGGTGTCGGATCGCAACCAGAATGCGCTTGCGACGCCACCGCCGTCCGCTGCCCATGCTCTCGCCACCTTCGATGTGCCACCCTACACCACGCAGGCGGGCGGCATTCCGTTCATGAGCTATGGCAATCAGTACGTGACGACGAGTGGGCTGTTTATACCGACGATGCTCCAGGGCCTTACCTGGCAACAGATCGCCGCGCAGCTCAACAATCCGAACAGCGATGTGTCGAAGGCGATTGTCGGCGCCGCAAACTATCAGACCGCCGCGATCTGTACGCTGACCAATAATCAGCCGGGCAGTGTGTGCGATCAGCCGGTGATTCAGCAGCTCGCCGCAAAACTGCCGCAGCCGAAGTAGCGGCGCGCAGAGCGAGCATATGCACGAGATTCACAAGATTCAGGAGGCGAGCGTGACGATGGGACGTGTAGCGCCAGGGCGAAACGAGCAGGCCGAGACGCCGCTGAGCCGCCTGGCGACGCTGGCGCGCGAGCAGCCGGGGCTAGCCGCGCTGCTGCTGATAGCGGTTGTCGGGCTGGGCATCTCTATATACCTCACCATCGTTCACTACGATAGCAAGGTGTCGCTGCTATGTACCACTGGCAGCCTGATAAACTGTCAATCGGTGACGAGCAGCGCCTACTCTGTCGTGCCGGGAACTACGATCCCCATCACCATTCCCGGCATGCTCTGGTTCCTGGCGCTCGGCGCGCTGGCGGGCGTGGGGCTATGGGCCGCCGCGCGCGGCCAGGATGAGCCGCCACGGCTACGGCTCGCCTCGCTGCTGTGGACCATTCCCGCGCTGCTGTTTGTCATCTACCTCGTCTACTGCGAGATTGTGCTGGTGCAGCGCATCTGCGAATGGTGCACCGTTGTGCATCTGCTGACACTGGCGTCGTTCCTCATCACCCTCACACGCTGGCAGCGGCGCGATGAGCTACCCATGCCAGCGCCGCAGACCACGCATGCGGCAGGCGCCAGCCGCAGCGCTGCAGCGTCCACTTCGGCGGCGGCGCGCCCGGCGGCGCCCGCCCTCTCGCATCGCACACGTCGCTCGCTCAATCAGCGCCCGCCCAACGCCCGCTAGAGCCGTGCGCGCGGCCCCTGACGATCGGTTGACAGGTTTGCGGCGTGGCGCCTACACTGCCCCTGGGAGGCGTGGCAGGCGTCGCGCCGCCTCAGCGTATCCGTAGCGTATCCGTAGCGAGGACAACAGGCATTTTTCATGGCAGCTCTGGAAGACGAGGCGGCTGCGGCGAATTCGCCGCGCCTACGTGGCGACCTGCGCGTGCCGTCGCAGGCGTTTAGCGACGCGCTGATGGTGCGCAGCTATGAAGTGGGGCGGCAGGGAGTGATTCGCCCGGGCGTCATCCTGCGCTATCTGGAGCATCTGGCGACGCAGGCCTCCGCCGCGCTGGGCTTCGACAACCGCTGGTATCATGCCCACAACAGCGCCTGGGTCGTGCGCGAGATGTCGCTGCTCATCGGCGATCTGCCCTGCATAGATGACCACCTGCGCCTCTTCACCTGGGTCGCTGATTTTCGCCATGTACAGGCCACACGTGACTACCTCATCACCCGCGCCGACACAGGCCGCCTCGTCGCCCGCGCCTCCGCGCGCTGGGCCTACATCGATCGCACACGCCTCCAGCCGCTGCGCATCCCGACGGACATCACCGCGCGCATGGGGCCGTGGGGGCATGCCATGCGCCCGCGCGCGGCGGGAGCGGCGCCAAACGATGCGCCGCTGGCCGCCGAGATGCGCCTGACTGCGCGCGACTACGAGGCCGATAGTCAGCAGCACGTCAACAACTGCGTCTACCTCGACTGGTTCGAGGAGGCCGCGCATCACGCCGCCGCCACGGGCGCGCTGACGGGCGCGCCGCTGCGCCTGCGTCCACGCTTCTACCATCTCGAATACATCCGCCCGACGCAACCCGGCGCGGCGCTGACCGTCGCCACCACGGCGCCCCTGCGCGAACGCTCGCGCAGCCTCGGCTACTGGCAGACCATCACCGCAGCCGATGGACTGATGGCCCGCGCCTGGACGGAGAGCCTGATCGCGGAGCGCTAACGCAGGAGACGTCCTCATGGGCCAGCGCGCCATTCGCGCCGACTACGATGATAGCTCTATCACCGTCTATCAAGCCTATCGCCCAGAGATCGCCAGCGCGGCGGCGCGGGCTGGTCGCTTCGTCGAGCCGTTCAGCCTCAACCGTATGACATGGATCAAGCCATCGTTCCTCTGGATGATGGAGCGCTGCGGCTGGGCCAGCAAGCCGGGGCAAGAACGTGTGCTTGCCATACGCATCAGTCGCGTCGGCTGGGAGGAGGCGCTGAGCCAGGCGACGCTCACGACCTTTGAGCCGACGATCTACGGTGACTTCGAGGCCTGGCGCCACCGTCTTGAAGCCTCGGCTGTGCGTGTCCAGTGGGACCCTGAGCGCGATCTGCGCGGCAAGCCACAGGAGGGGCGCGCCATCCAGATCGGACTCAGCCGCCATATCATCGCGCGCTATGTTGACGAGTGGACACAGGAGATTCGCGACATCACCCCGCTCGTTCACTTCCTGCGCGACCTGCTAGATGCTGGTCGCGCCGACGAAGCGCAGCGGCGGGCGCCCCACGAGCGTGTGTACCCTGTGAGCGACGCGCTTGCCCGCCGATTGGGGATGGACTGACGCTTGCGCCTGTCACGCGCCGATGCCCGTATAGCCCAACTGGCGGAGGGTTGGCGCCCTAAGGTATATTTAAGGAAGTGACTGGGCCTCCGCTCCTGCCTCGCAGAATGGCGATCAGGCGGAGGCCCGCTGTGCGCTTTTCCCTTGGATTCATTTCCTGACATGCGGCGAGACACGCGAGAGGAATCATCATGCGCAACAGGCTGACGGCAGAGCAGGCATTGCCGGCTCTGGCTGCGGCTCCGTCCGGAGAGGGACGGTGGCCACGCATCTGCGAGAGATCGCGCGCCCAGGCGCGGGGCACAAGGGGGCGCGTCCATGTGTTTTAGGGTTGCCATGTTCAGCCTGCACACGTCCCCGATTGCCCAGCTAGGCCGCACCCGCGACGCGGGTGGCATGAACGTTTACATCCGTGAACTTTCACGCGAACTGGGCCGGGGCGGCATCTACGTTGACATCTTCACGCGACGCTCTCGTCCAGATACCCCAGACATCCAGCACATCTCCGAGCGAGTCCGCCTCATCACGATCACCGCTGGCCCCGCCGAGCCGCTGCCGACGAGCGCGCTGCATCCCTATCTCAGCGAGTTCACTTGCCGCGTGGCCCGCTTCGCCGAGCGCAATGACCATCCTTACGATATGGTACACAGCCACTACTGGCTCTCAGCCGCCGCCGCCGCGCCGCTGGCCCGCGCCTGGGATGTCCCTCAGGTGACGATGTTCCACACCGTTGAGCGGCTCAAAGGCCAGCAGCAGGGCCTGCCGCCCGCGCTGGCGCTGGAAGCGAGCAGCGTACCGAGAGACCGCGCCGCCGCCATTCGCATCGAGAGTGAGGGGCGCATCGCCTCCGCCGCCGATTGCGTGATCGTCTCGACCGAGATGGAGGGTGAGCAACTGCGCCGCCTCTACGGCCTGACGCCCAGCCATACGCGCGTCATCCCCTGCGGTGTTGACCTCGACGCCTTCACGCCTGTCACGCCGGAGCGCCGCGCCGCCGCCCGCCGCGCGCTCGACCTGGGCGAGACGCCGACGCTGCTCTTCGTCGGCAGGCTCGACCCCATCAAAGGAATCGATCTGCTGCTCGAGAGTGTCGCGCTGCTCCAGACGCCCGCGCGGCTGCTCGTCGTCGGTGGCGATCCGACCGGCGACCCTGAGGTAGAGCGCCTGCGCGCCCGCGCCGCCGAGCTTGGCATCGCCGACCGCGTGCGCTTTCCCGGCGCCGTGCCACAGAGCGACCTGCCCACCTACTACCATGGAGCGGATGCGGTGGTCGTCTCGTCGCGCTACGAGAGTTTTGGCCTGGTCGCCGTGGAGGCGCTGGCGTGTGGCGCGCCAGTGGTGGCGTCGGCGGCGGGCGGGCTGCCGAGTGTCGTGCGCGACGGTGAGAATGGCCTGCTGGTGCGCTGGCGTTGCCCACAGGCGTTCGCCGAGCAGATCGACCTGCTGCTGACCGATGACGCCCTGCGCGAGCGGCTGCTGGCCAATGCGCGCTCCTCCGTCGAGCGCTTCGACTGGCGGCGCATCGGTGACCTCGTGCGCGATATGTATCAGGACCTGGCGGCAGCATCAGCGCGCGCCGCCTGCTCATGTTTCTAGGGTGGCGCAGGCGGTGGCGTTTGGCGCCGGGCGAACCCTCACCCCCTGGCCCCCTCTCCCACGAGGCGAGGGGGAAATCCGGCTCCCCTCGCCCTCTGGGAGAGGGGCTGGGGGTGAGGGCGGGCGCAACGACAACATCCACGTCGAATTCGGTATCATACTCTATTCAACCGCCGACCTTCTCCACACATATCAGCGAAAGAGTTACCTCAACCCATGCGTGACCAGCGACCCGACAGCGCGAGTGACCAGAGCGCCCAGCCGGACCAGCCGGACCAGAACGACCAGAGCGCGCCCATCTGGGAGCGACATGTCTTTGTCTGCACCAGCGGCTCGTGGTGTCCGCAGGTGGATGGCGATGGGCTGGGCGTGCATGCGCGGCTCAAGGCGCTGGTGAAAGAGCATGGCCTCGGCGATCACGTGCGCGTGAATCACAGTGGCTGCTTTGACCAGTGCGGCTATGGTCCGATGGTCGCCATCTACCCCGAAAATGTCTGGTACTGGGGCGTCACCCCCGACGACGCCGAAGTGATCGTGCGCGAGCATCTGATCGGCGGGCAGCCCGTCGAACGGCTGCGCTATCGCAACACCCCCGGCAAGCACAAGCTCCCGCGCGATGAGCAACAGCGCCCGATTGGCCGCCCCACGCGCTAGGGCTTCGCGGTTACACCCACTCGCCCGCGCGCGTCGTACACGGTGGCGGCGCGAACGATGGGAGATGGGAGAGCGCGATGCAGGCGGATGTCTCCGTTGCGCAGGCGGCGCGGTCCGCAGGCGCCGATGGCGCGCCCCGCGCTGCGCGTCCCATCTGGCAGGTGGCGCTCGCGGCGTGGCTGGGCCAGCGACTGCTGATCGGCGCGCTCGTCGTGATGTGGCAGGCGCTGCTGCAAACCTTCTCGCCCGCCGCCTTTTACCGCGTCTGGACCCTCTTTGACGGCGTCTGGTATACGCTCATCGCGCAGCAGGGCTACCGCATCCTGCCGGGGTACCGCGCCTACCAGGAGGCCGCCTACTTTCCGCTCTACCCGCTGCTGATGCATGCGACGGCGCCGCTCGTCGGCGGCAACCCGGCGCTGGCGGGCATCATCCTCTCGAACGTCTGCTCGCTCGCCGCCTTCATGCTGGTGGGAAAGCTCGTCGCGCGCGAGTTTGGCCCACGCATCGCCCAGCGTACGCTGTTCTACTACGCGATCTTCCCCACCGGCCTCTTTTTCGCAGCGGTCTACACCGAGGCGCTCTTTCTGCTGCTGAGCGTGGCGGCGTTCATCTGCATGCGCCAGCGGCGCTGGCTGCTCTGTGGCGCGCTCATCACCCTGGCCACGCTGAGCCGCGCGCAGGGGGCGCTGCTGCTGCTGCCGCTCGTCATCGAGGCGTGGCAGGCGCTGCTGCCACAATGGTCGGCGCTGGGCCAGCGCCAGCGGCTGCGCGCTTTGCTGACGCTGGCCTGCGCTATCGTGGCGCCGCTGCTGGCTTTCCTCGGCTTCCAGCTCTACCTGGCGCGTGTCTACGGCGTGCCAGACGCGATGAGCCTCGCCGCGCGGAACCCCGATTGGCTGCGCTATCCCGATTGGCCCTGGGCGGGCGCCGTGAACGACCTCGCCGAGCTGGCCGCGCACACGCCGACGACGCCGAATCTGGAGATCATCAAAGACTTCGTGTTTCTGGCGTTCTGGCTGGGAGTATGTCTCGTTATGCTGCCGCCATTGCGGCGCGCGCTGCCACGCCTGCCAGTCTCGTGGGTGGCGTATAGCTGGGTGTCGCTGCTAGAGATGCTGGCGCTGCCCGCGCACATCCCTGGCGGCGGGCTGATGTCGGCGCCGCGCTACGCGCTGATGGTCTTCCCCTGCTTCGCGTTGCTGGCGCTGATCGGCGTGCGCTATCCCCGCGCCCACCGGCTGGCGTTCGCGCTCTGCATCGCCTGGACGATCATCCTGACACGCCTGCTCGCGGGGGCCATGTTTGTCGCCTGAATCGTGGGCTGAGTCGCCTGAATGGGCTAGAGCCGGTGTCGCGGCGTCATCCGATCCTCACGCCCGCCGGTCGCCGCGTGTGGGCGCCGAGCCTGGCCGCGCATCGGGCTGAGCGAGCAGGCTGGCGACGCGCGCCACCAGCGCCGCAATCTCCGCGCTCCAGGCGCCCGCGCGAATCCGCGCCGCCAGACGCTCCAGCGCCCGCGCGCCCTGCTCGCGCGCGGGGTCAGGCTGGGGGGCGGCCTCGGCCAGGGGAGCGGCGCCCGCCGCCGTGGCCTGCGCGTCCTGCGCGTCGAGGCTGGCAAAGAGCGCGCCTGCTCCATCCCCTGCGCGCGCGCCTGCTCGCTCCCACAGAGAGCGTGGGACTTTTCGGAGGCCAGAGGCGCCCCCACTCTGCCGTATTCGCGCCATTCGTGGTATGCTCCCATCTAACGCACGGGCTGCGCCAGTCGCGCGCTCCTCGTACAGGGAGCCGGAGATGTGGCTGGCCGCGTCAGCAAATGCAGGCGACGCTAATATGAACGTCTGTTCGATTGCTACTATGTCGAGTGTACGTGGGGCAAGCGTGTCGCGTCAAGCGTGCGCGCCAGACGGATTGACGCCAATCGCCGGGGTAAGGCGTTCCGCGAAGGTGGAGGCAGATTGCAATTGAGTCAGCGGTCATCCACAGCGCCTGCCGCTCCTGAGCCGCCCGGAAGCCTCGCAGCCTCGGCGGCCAGGAGGTCGCCGCGCGTCGCACGCCGCGCCGAGGGCAGCCCGCCCAGCGATGACGCCGCCCAGCGCGCCGCGCGCATCGCGCGGATCGCCTGGTGGAATCTGCTGATCCCCGCGCTCATCTTCATCACCACCTGGATTCCACGCAACGCGCTCGTCCACTCGCTCGATCTCGTGACCGACGAGAGTGTCTACATTCCCACCGGCATCAACGATCTTCATCTGCTGCGCATCGGCGCCCTGCACAACCCCTACTGGCTGATCAACTTCGAGGCGCCCTCGCTGCCCAAGCTCATCATGGGGCTGGGCGCCCGGTACGGCATGAGCCATCTGGGGCCGCAGGGCTGGCTCTATGGCGCGCGCCTTCCCGGTGTGCTGCTGTTCGCGCTCACATTGATCGCCTCGTACTTCCTCGCGCGGCCCATCTTTGGGCGCTGGGGCGCGGCGCTGGGCGCGCTGACGCTGGCGCTCAGCCCCTGGCTGGCGTTCTTCAACGCCATCGCCTATCTCGACACGTACCTGCTCTGCTTCATGACCCTGGCGGCGCTGCTGACCTGGCACGCGGCGCGACGTCCGTGGCTGTGGTTGCTGGTCGGCGTCCTGGGCGGGCTGGCCTTCGCCTCGAAGTACACCGCCGCCTTTGTCGCGATTCCGATTGTCGGCTACCTGGTCTACTATAGCCTCTGCGTCACGCGCCGTCGCCCGCCGTGGCAGGCCGCGCTGATGCTCCCCATCGGGCTGCTGACCGTTTATGTCTTCGACCCGGCCATCTGGGTAGACCCGGTCTTCCGCCTCTGGAACAGCATCCTGTTCCAGTACAACCACGCCTCCACTGGCCACGACGCCTTCTGGAATGGCGTCGTGGGGCAGCATGTGCCGCCCGGCATCGGCGTCTACATTCTGCTGGCGAAGATGAGCCTGTTCGTGACCATCCCCGCGCTGCTGGCGCTGCCCTGGGCGCTCTGGCGGCTCGCGCGCGCCTTCCGCCAGCGGCTGCCGCTGACCCCGCTCGACGATACCGCCGTGTTCGCGTTCGTCTGGCTGGGCGGCATGCTGCCGATGTTCGGCTCGCTCAATATCATCGTTGGCGCGCACTATGTCTTGCCGCTGGCGCCGCCCGTCGCCTTCACCGCTGGCTGGGCCTACACTAGTCTCGCGCGCTGGCTGGCGCCACAGCTCAGCCCCTGGCTACGCGCGCGTAGCGCCGCGCTGGCCCGACTCTCGCCCAATGCGCGGCTCTCGCGTCGAGTCGCCCTCTCGGAGCCACTGGCGCGGCGCCTGCTCTATCTCAGTTTCACCGCGCTCATCGTGCTGTGCATGCTGCTCCCCCACACCATCGGCCTGCTCACCGTCAACCAGGCGGAGGGCTACACCGCCGAGTGGCTGCCCGGCGAGAATCCCGCGCTCCAGGTCGCCTATCCCGCCTATGCCGACGCCATTCAATGGATCGTCGCGCATAGCCAGGGACGTACCACCGTCACGCTCGTCATGGGCGAGAAGGGCGCGCTCGACTACTGGCTGGGGACACGCCAGACACTCTTCCCCAGTCGCATTCGGCTGGCGGTCGGCACGCCAGATAACTTCCCTCAGTCTGAATACCTTGTCTGGCCAGAGCATCTGGTGCAGCGCCAGTTTCCGCGGCCAGCCGACTTCGACAAGATCATCGTCAAGCGCATTCAGGGCGGCCAGACGACCTACTGCTACATTCTCCGCTGGCCACATCCCAATCGGTGAGCCTGGCTGAGCCTGGCTGAGTCTGCGCGCGGCAGGGGCGAGCGGCGGCACGCGCGAGGAGGGGAATACACCACATGAGCTGGGTGAAGCATCCGCAGCCAGATACGGCGCGCACCGAGCATGGCCAGCAAACCTTGCGCCAGTCGCTGGAGCGCAATCACGGCGAGCTTGGCATGCTCGCGGCGATGTTCACCTTCCCCGCGCTGGGAGATCAACTGGCGCAGGCGATTGAACAGGCGCATTTCGGCGAGACAGCCCTCTCACGCGCGCATAAGGAGATGCTGGCGACGCTCGTCTCCAGCGCCAATCGCTGCCAGTATTGAACTGCCGAGCACGGAGAGTTTCTTCGTATGCAGGGCGCCGCCGATGCGATCATCCAGGCCATCGCGCGCGACTATCGAACCGCGCCGGTTGATGACCAGACACATGCGCTGCTCGCCTTCGCGCACAAACTGAGCCGCGAACCCTGGAAGATCACACGCCACGACTGGGATGTCCTGCTCGCCGCTGGCTGGACTGAGGCGCAGTGTATCGAGGCGGTCCACATCGTCGGCCTGTTCGAGTATTTCAACCGCGTGGCCGATGGCTTCGGCATGGAGTCGCATGGGCGCGATCATCCGCTGCTGCTGGAAGATCTGCATACCAATCGGCGCCGCGACGACACGGGCTAATTCAGGAAGGTGAAACTGGCCAGCATCGGCTGGAAGTATGCCCCGTCGGCGGTGGTGAAGGCGGGGCCAGCCGCTGCCGCTGTGGGCGCGGGCACGAGATAGGTGATGGTGTAGACATACGCGCCGCGCTGGGTCGAGAGGGCCACCACATGCGCATAGGGCGCTGTCTGCCCGCTGGCCGCGCGCAACGTCACGTCCGCCGCGACCTGCGTCCAGGCCTGCCCACCGATGGTGACGCTGGCGCCGCCCTGCGCTGGCGGTGTCCCTGGCTGGGCCAGCGCCTGAATGAACTGGCCATCGAGCGTGGCCAGCGCGGGAGCGCCAGCGGCCTGCTGCGCCTCGATATTGAGGCTCGCATTGCCGGTGGGCGCCGTGAGCAGCGCGGCGTATGACTGCGGTGGATGATTGCTCTGCTGCATGAGCCAGCCCTGCGGATGGCTTATCGCATAGAAGCCGGGCAGGCTATACACGACGAAGCTGGGCGTGGCCGTGGCGGCAGGCGCAGTGGTCGCGGTTGACTCCGCTGCGGGCGCGCCGAAGCCGTTCAGGTTGATCGCGCCGTTCGCCGCCAGCGCCGTCACGACGACGACCGCCAGCAACACCAGCGCGACGAGCGCGACCGAGAGTGGCCGCAACAGCGCCGCCGCGCGTCCCGCATGTGGCAGCGCCGCGAGCGGCAGCTCCTGGGTCGTCTCGCTCGTCTCGCTCGCGTCGATCAACGGCAAGGCCGAGGCAGGTAGCGCCCGCGTCGTCTCATCGGCGCCCTGCGCCACGTCCGCCGCGTATGGCGCGTATGGCGCGCGCTGGTGGTCCGTCTGGGCCTGGGCGATGAGCGGCGCCATACGCTCCTTCGGTACGGCGCGCGTGGCGCTATCGTCCTCCTCGCGTGGCTCCTCGCGCACGATAGCCTCGCGGATGGGCAGCGCGCCCGCAGCGTGAGCAGAGCTGAGCGCCGCGCCGCAGACCGGGCAGCGCAGTGGCGCCGTCTCCGTGGCGGCCACGCTGAGCGCGCTGCCGCAATGCGGACAGGTCAGAGAGGGCATAGCGCCTCGTTTCTAGAATCTACGCGCACAGCAGCGCGCGAAGTAGACCAGTTTTCCTTCAAGGCTTTCCACTGGCCGCAATCCTCGTTGTAGTAGGTAGAACGATCAACTGGCGCCTGAGATCGCGCGCCGCTGTGCGTAGCGCGCATGGCCGTTTGCTCCCATTTGGACGCATCAGGACCTTTTTCTGTCGTACAAAAGAGATACGCTCATAGGCCGTTCTCTATAACACAGGAAAACATGAAGCGAGTAGCGCAAAGCAGTGGCACAAGGCGGATGGCAAAGAGCAGCGACCAACACCGCAGTTGGGGGACATGATGATCTCCTACGGTGAGACCACTTCATCGTCAGACGGATGGAGACTAGCGAGAAGGTTCACAAGCGCTGAGCTGGCGCGCATCGGCCCAGACGGCGCCAATGTGGTAGGAGTGGGTTGTGAGCATCTTCAGGCGGGGCGAAGACCAGAGCGGCAGTCAGCATGGCTCCAATGACGACAATTCGCGTGGCCCGCTCTCGGGCCGCATCGGCGGCGCAGGGGGTGGCCAGCATGCGGCCTTCGGGAATCAGGCTTCACGCATGAACGGCCAGTCTAATGATGGTGGCCCGGCCTCGCGTTTCCCGGCGCCTGCGCAGAATCAGGCCGCAGTCGCGCGCGAGAACAATCTGTTCGAGCTGAAGCGCCAGGTGCAGGCGGCGCTGATCGCCGAGATGGACCCCAAGATGGACCTCTCGCAGACAGCGCAGGTGCGGCGCACTATCGAGGAACTCTTCAACCGCATCCTCGAACAGCAGAGCGTCGTCCTGACCCGGCAAGACCGGGTACGACTCTTCGAGGCCATCGCCGCTGAGATTCTGGGGTTCGGCCCCATCGAGCCACTGCTGAACGACGAGAGCGTGACTGAGATCATGGTCAACGGCCCGCGCTCCGTCTTCGTCGAGCAGAATGGCCGCCTGTTCCGCACGGACATCCGCTTCCGCGATGACGATCATGTGATGCGCGTCGTCGAGCGTATCGTCTCGCCGCTGGGCCGCCGCATTGACGAGGCGTCACCCTATGTGGACGCTCGCCTGCCTGACGGCTCGCGCGTGAATGTCATCATCCCGCCGCTCTCGCTGGTGGGGCCAGTGCTGACGATCCGAAAATTCTCCAAGCGCCCGCTGACGCCAGATGATCTGGTGCGGCTGGGGTCCATCTCGCAGCCGATGGTGGACTTTCTGCGCGCCTGTGTCGAGGTGCGACTGAATGTCGTCGTCTCTGGCGGCACCGGCAGCGGCAAGACGACCCTGCTGAATGTGCTCTCCGGCTTCATCCCCGGCGACCAGCGCATCGTCACCATCGAGGACGCGGCTGAGTTGCAGTTGCGCCAGGAGCACGTCATTCCGCTGGAGAGCCGCCCGGCGAATATCGAGGGCAAGGGACGCATCTCCACGCGCGAACTGGTGGCGAACGCGCTACGTATGCGCCCCGACCGTATCGTCGTTGGTGAGGTGCGCGGCGCTGAGGCGCTCGACATGCTCCAGGCGATGAACACCGGTCACGATGGCTCCCTTACCACGCTGCACTCTAACTCACCCCGCGACACGCTACGCCGCCTGGAGACGATGGTGTTGATGGCTGGCATGGACCTGCCACTCCGCGCGATTCGCGAGCAGATCGCCAGCGCCGCCAACCTGATCGTCCATCAGGAGCGTATGCGCGATGGCACGCGCAAAATCACGCACATCACTGAGGTGGTTGGCATGGAGGGCGATGTCATCACCCTTCAGGACCTATTCGTCTACGAGCAAACAGGGTATGATGATGGGCATGTGATTGGCCGACTGCGGCCCACCGGCATCCGCCCCTCCTTTATCGAACTCTTCGAGATGGCCAACATCCATCTGCCAGCGCAGATGTTTGGCTATGGGGAAGGTGGCGCATGGCGCGGATAGCTGGGCGAGGATACAGCGCCGCATGGCCTGGCTCCCACCCAACAGAGAGAGATGATCGAGGTCGCAGGCTATGAGCGCATTCCTGACAATCGAGGCGCTGCCGACGACGCTGGCTGCGCTCATCACCACCCAGGCGCTGGTGATCGGTGGGCTGGTGGCTGGCGGCGTCATCCTGTTTTTCCTCGGCGTGCAGCGCATCGTCGACGCGCGTACCAACGCCGTGAGCAGGCGTCTGAACGACCTGGGTGTCGTCGGCGCCGCCCCGGAGATGGTCGGCTTGGCCAAGGGCAGGCGCAGCAGACGCGATAAACGTCGTGGACGCCAGCAGGTGAACGACGCCATCAACCCGCCGAGCAACTACACCGTTCGCCTGGCGGGCGAGCTGGCGCAGGCCGATCTCCGCATCACCGCAGGCGAGTTCCTCACCTTGCGCGGTGTGCTGGCCAGCGTTGGCGCGCTGCTGGGCCTGGTCATCCCCGTAGGCAATCCCTACGTGCTGGCGCTGCTGCTGCTGCTCGCCGGTCTCTACGGGCCGACGTTCTGGCTGCGTCGCCGCAAGCTCGCGCGCCAGCGCAAGTTCAACGAGCAGCTCCCCGATCTGGTGACGCTGATGTCAGGCGCGCTGCGCACGGGCTACAGCTTCATCCAGTCGCTCGATCTCGTGGCGCGCGAAGGCGTGGAGCCGTCTAAGACCGAGTTCTTGCGCGTGGTGCGTGAGGTCGGCATCGGCATTACGCCGGAGGAGGCGCTGGGGCATCTGGTTCAACGCATGCAGTCTGAAGACCTGGACCTGCTCGTCACAGCGGTCAACGTGCAGCGTGAAGTTGGCGGCAACCTCGTCGAAGTGCTGGAGATCATCGCGGGGACGATTCGCGAGCGGCTCAAACTGATCGGCGAGGTTGGTGTGCTGACCGCGCAGCAGCAGCTCTCTGGCTACATCATCGCGATGCTGCCGGTCGGGCTGGGTCTGCTGCTCTTCATCATCAACCCTACCTACATGCTCAGCATGTTCGCCGATACGCACTGGTTCGGGTGGACGATGGTGTCGTGCAGCCTGGTGATGGTCGTCACCGGCCTCCTCATCATCCGCCGGATCGTTGACATCAAAGTATAGTCCGGCGCTGGACCAGAGGAAGGCTTCGGCAGACTCCATGTTAAACCTCATCATTCCCTTGCTGGCGCCTGCCGCCGGCTTTCTCACGTTCTTCGGCATCTTCCTGCTGCTGATCGGCCTGGGTGGCCGACGCCGCGTTGATCCGATGGCGCAGCGCCTGAGCGACGCGGCGCGCGGCGGCGTGATGTCGCTCGATGACCAGGAGATGCAGGCGTCGTTCTACGACCGCTTCTTCCGCCCGCTCGCCGCCGCGTTGGCCAAAGCGCTGTCGCGTTTCACGCCCACCCAGACTATCGAGAGCACCCAGAAGCGCCTGCTGAACGGGGGCCTCTATGGCCAGATGCAGGTCTCCGATTTCATTGGTCTGAAGGGCATGGGGACGATTGGGGGCCTGGTCCTTGGCGGGCTGCTCGTTTTCGTGGCGCATCCACAGACACTCGTGGCCGCGATGCTGGTGCTGGGGTTCGCCGCCCTGGGCTATGTGGCGCCGGACTTCTGGCTGCGCAACAAGACCTCGCAACGCAAGACGGCCATCGCCAATGCCCTGCCCGACTCGATTGATCTGCTCACCATCAGCGTCGAGGCTGGCCTTGGCTTCGATCAGGCGCTCGCTCGCATCGTCTCAAAGGCTGACAACCTGCTCTCGCGTGAGTTTGGCCGTGTCCTCCAGCAGATGCGCCTGGGCATGGCCCGCCGCGACGCGCTGCGCGAGTTGGTGGATCGTACAGGCGTCGAGGACCTGAGCCAGTTTGTCGGCGCCATCATCCAGGCCGAGCAGTTGGGCGCCAGCATTGGGCGCGTGCTGCGCATCCAATCCGCCGAGATGCGGGTGCGACGACGGCAGCGCGCGCAACGCCTCGCCCAGCAGGCCCCGATCAAGATGCTGTTCCCGATGGCCTTTCTGATTCTGCCATCGATCTTCGTGGTCGTGCTCGGCCCGGCGATTCCACGTATCGTGCATGCCTTCGCCCCCGGCATCCCGCTGTGACATGGCGCGCTATTTGTTCCTCACCTGGGATGGGTCTGGCAACCAGACCCCTGCGCTGGGTGCGGCTCAGGCCTTGCGCATGCGGGGCCACGATATCGCCTTCGCGGGCTATGAAAGCCAGCGGGCGCGGATCGCTGCTCAGGGGTTCCGCTTTGCTGTGTTGCAGCGCGCGAGCACATCGTTGCAGTGCTCCGCGCATAGCGATATCGTCACAGAGCTTGTCGCCGAGGTATGGGTGACCTCTGCCCACCTCGACGATGTGCAGGACGCTGTGGCGCGCGAAAAACCTGATCTGCTGGTCATCGACTGCTTTTTGTTTGGCGCGCTCGCCGCCGCTGAACTGTATCATCTGCCTGCGGTTGTCCTGGTACATAGCGCGCCAGGTTTGCAGATACCGCCTGGCGGCTCGTTCGAGCGAGTTCGGTTGCTCAGACCGGTCAATAGCTTGCGCTCGGATGCCGGACTGCCATCGGTTGGCACAATGTGGGAGAATTGGGCGCTCTTTCCCACCCTCTGCGCCACGTTGCCTGCGTTTGATCCGTTGGCTGCGTCAGCGCCATCAGCTTTCACGTATGTTGGCCCGATTCTAGAACAACTGTCGCCTTCTGGCTGGCGCGCTCCCTGGCCAGGTGATGACGCGCTTCCACTGGCGCTGGTTAGCTTTTCTGGCAATAGGGCATGGAACCAAACGTCGCGAATCCAACGGACGCTGGCTGGCCTTGCCGAGCAGCCTATCCATGTGCTGGTGACGGCAAGCATGGCAGAGAGCGCGGAGTTGACGATCCCTCCCAACGCCTGTGTCGTGCCCTTTCTCCCTCATGTGGAGGTGTTCCCGCAGACGACGGTGGCAGTAACGCATGGCGGCCATGGGACCACCACCGCTGCGCTCGCGCATGGAGTACCCCTTGTTTTCCTGCCGAACTCGGCCTCCGACCAACCAGCGCTCGCCACTCAGGTGGCAGCGATGGGGGCAGGAATCGCTCTCGATGGCGATACAGCGGCGCCAGAAGTTATCGGAGACGCGGTCAGACTGATCCTGGCTGACCCCTCGTTCGCGACCGCTGCGCGCCGCATGGCGACAATGATTGCGGCTGCCAATGCGTCTGCAACCGCTGCAATCTGGCTCGAAGCGATGGCTGGCGATTGAACACTGCCCAGCCACGCTCGCTAGTCGCTGCCGCCGTGGTGATGGTGGTGGCCGCCGTGGTTGGCGCCGCCGCCGCCGTCATTCCTGTGGCTGTGGCGCTGCTTTCCTTTGTGTTTTACGTGCTGATGCTCGGTCTGCGGAGGCGTATTCTCAGCCGTCGTCGCGGGCTGCGCGCTCGTCGTGAGGGCGACTGCGCTGGGGGGCGCTGGCGCCGCAGTGGTGGTGGTGGGCGCGGGCGTAACTCCCTGCGCGCCCGTGACGCGCTCGACAATCCGCGCTGGCGCGTGTGTCGGGGTCAACGGCAGCGGCGTTCGGACGGCGGCCACACCCTGCCCCAGCGCAAACGCCAATGCGCTCACTGCGCAGAACGCCAGCGCCAGTTTCAGCGCCCGCCCGCGCACGGACGAATGAGCAGTGGCCATGGCGCCATCCTCCCTGAGCGGATTCAGCGCCGGGCAGGCAGTGACATGCACGCGACGCCTGCCCGGCGATATTCCTTATCAGAGGCGGAGGCGCAAGAGCGGCGCCAGCGGCCAGGGGTGCGCGTCGGTTGCGCGAGCTAGAGCCGCTCGATGACTGCGGCGATGCCCTGCCCAACGCCAATGCACATCGTCGCCAGGCCATAGCGCCCGTCGCGCCGCCCCAGCTCATGCGTGAGCGTCGTGATGAGCCGCGCGCCCGACGCCCCCAGCGGATGCCCCAGCGCAATCGCCCCGCCGTTGACATTCACGCGCGCATGATCGAGGCCCAGCTCGCGCATGCAGGGGATGGATTGCGCGGCGAAGGCTTCATTCAGCTCCACTACGTCGAGGTCGTCGACGGTCAGGCCCGCGCGCTCCAGCGCCTTGCGCGAGGCCGGAATCGGCCCCAGGCCCATGACCGCCGGATCTACCCCAGCCACCGCGCCGACGATGATCCGCGCCAGTGGCCGCGCGTCATGCGCCTCAGCCCAGCGGCGTGAGGCGATCACCAGCGCCGCTGCGCCATCGTTGATGCCCGACGAATTGCCCGCCGTCACCGTGCCATCCTTGCGGAAGGCTGGCTTGAGCTTCGCCAGCCGCTCCAGCGTCGTATCACGGCGCGGCTGCTCATCGTCTTTCACGGTCGCCGTCTCGCCGCGCCCCGCCGCAACCTCGACAGGAACGATCTCCTCGGCGAGCCGCCCCGCGTCCATCGCCGCGATTGCGCGCTGGTGGCTCGCCAGGGCGAAGGCGTCTTGCTCCTCGCGCGTCAGATGGTAGCGCTCGGCGACATTCTCCGCCGTCTCGCCCATGCTGAAGGGATGATACAGCGCCGCCAGCTTCGGATTGGTGAAGCGCCAGCCCAGCGTCGTATCTTGCAGGGTCTGCGCGCCGCGCGCAAACGCCGTCTCTGGCTTGCCCAGCACGTAGGGCGCGCGGGTCATGCTCTCGACGCCCCCCGCGATGAAGACCTGCCCCTCACCCAGCTTGATCGCGCTGGCGGCGGCGATCACCGCCTGCAAGCCAGAGCCGCAGAGCCGATTGATCGTCTGTCCGCCGACGCTGATGGGCAGCCCCGCCAGCAGCAGCGACATCCGCGCGACATTGCGGTTATCCTCGCCAGCCTGATTGGCGCAGCCCAGCACGACATCTTCAAGGTCAGCCTCGATGCGCTCGCGGTCTACCCCGGCGCGCCGTACCGCCTCGGCGATGGCCAGCGCCGCGAGGTCATCTGGCCGCACGCTGCTCAGGGCGCCACCATAGCGCCCAAATGGTGTCCGCACGGCGGAGAGGATCACTGCCTCATCCGCCGTTCCAATCACATTCGCCATGCCCTGGCTCCCTATCTGCCGCTATTTGCCCTTGAACTGCGCGGGTCGCTTCTCCATGAAGGCGGCCATGCCTTCCTTCTGGTCATCGGTGGAGAAGAGCAGCGCAAAGACGCGCTTCTCATAGGCCAGCCCGGCCTCCAGCGGCGTCTCGAACGCGGCGAGGATGGCCTCTTTGGTCAGCAGCGTGGCGATGGGCGCGCGTGAAGCGATCTTCTGCGCCAGCGCCGTCGCCTCGGCGCGCGCCTGCCCGACCGGGACGACGTGATTGACGATGCCCCAGGCCTCCATCTGCTGCGCCGTCACCTGATCGCCGGTCAGGCAAAGCTCCATCGCGCGGTACTTGCCGATGGTGCGCGTCAGGCGCTGTGTGCCGCCAGCGCCGCACATGATGCCCAGCAGAATCTCTGGCTGGCCAAACTTCGCCTTCTCGCTGGCGATGATGATGTCGGCGTGCATGGCAAGCTCGCTGCCACCGCCCAGCGCGAAGCCCTCGACCGCCGCGATGATCGGCTTCTTGATGCGGCGGATGTGATCCCAGCCCGCAAATCCGCCGAACGCCATCTGCGACGCGCTCTTGTCAGACATTTCGGCGATGTCGGCCCCGGCGGCGAAGGCGCGCTCGCCTGCGCCCGTCAGCACGATGGCGCGGATAGCGTCGTCGCGGTCGAGCGCCTCCATCTCGTCGGCCAGCTCGCCCACCAGCGCCCAGTTGAGCGCATTGAGCTTGTCGGGGCGATTGATGATGACCGTGGCGACCGCGCCGTCGCGCTCCACAAGGATATACTTCGTCGTCTCATCTGCCATGCGATGCGTTCTCCTCACGTCGGTGTGTGATGGGCGCCCTCACCTGCGAGACGTCACTCCCCTCGCCCTCTGAGAGAGGGGCCGGGGGTGAGGGCGCGCGCCTGGCTCAGTATAGCATCGCAGGCGGAGAGGAGATGGCAGGCCCACGCGCCCTTGCGCCAGCGCGCGGGCCGAGCTACTTGCCCGTCACGGTCGCCACGCTCCATGCGCCGTCGCTATACGAACACATGAGCGGACGAACCACTCCCTGATTATCCTGCCCTATCTCCAGCGCGCCGACCGCCCAGAGTGTCCCATCTGGAGTGAGGGCGATATTGTCGATGGACGCATTGTCCACGCCCGTGAGGCTGGGGAACGCTGGCGTCACCGCAGTCCAGCGCGCGCCATCGTAATGGAGCAGCAGCGAGTTGATAGCGAGTCCCGCCGTAATGGTCTCTCCAGAGGTGTTCCCATTCACCCAGACGTCATCTGGCCCGGTCGCCACGATTTCGTTGAGTTGATCGCCATTCGAGGGGTTCGCGATTGGCGCCGCCACAGGAACCCAGCGCGTCCCTGTCTGTTGGAGGTCGTAATGCAGCAGGAGCGCGTGCGAGATGCCAATCGCGCCATCGGGCGACTGCTGCGTCTGTTGCGACGAGCCAACGATCCAGCCGGTCGCTGGGCCAGTCATGAGGATGCCACTGGGGATCAGCGCTGTGGAGGCGCCGATCTGATTCAATTGACTCGCTAGCCGCCACACACCATTCACACGCTGAAAGATCAGGCCAACCTGCGATGAGCTTGACTGCGACGTATTTGGCGCCGCGTACGGATACGCCGACCCCACGGCCCATACATCGCCGCCCGGCGCGGCGCTGATGCCAGTAATCATGAGGGTATTCTTGTCCAGACCGGGCAAGGAGAAATCTCCCTGCTCCACCACCCACTGCGTGCCATCATAGCGCAGGAAACCGAGCGCGCCCTGTGGCGAGGTGGTATTGAGCCGAGCCGCCGCCCAGCCCTCGGTGGGCGAAACCATGTCGAGCGCCAACAGCTGCACGATCTGCTCATTCCCGGTCACAGTGATCGTCGTCGAGCGCCAGGCGGTCCCATCGTAGCGCAACACCTGTGTCCCACTCATCAAGCATCCAGCCATTCGTTGGCGAGAGCATCTGGATGGACGGCGCATTGATTCCAGGGAGTGTGAAGGTCTGTGCTGGCTGACTGGGCGTCAAGCGCGAGCCATCGAAGTGATAGATGACACCCTGGGCTGGCCCCTGTGGGGCCTGTCTGGCTTGCCTAGGCCGATAGCCCAGCCATCGGTGGATGAAATCATCGCGATGGACATGAGCGGACCTTCACCGCCGCGCTCTGTTGGGCCTGTGCGCTGGCTGTTGCGGTCGCAGCGGCGCTGTGGGCTGCTGTGCGGTTCGGAGTGGTGGTGGGACGGGCGTGGGTGGCGATGAGCGTCACCACTACTACAATCAGCGCTACCGCGCACCCCGCGCCAAAACCTATCGCCCAGCGCCGCCGTCCTGCCGCGCGCTCGCCTGGCAATGGTCGCAGCGAAGGAATCGGGGCCAGCTTGCGAGCTGGGACATGCGAATCACGCTGGTCTGCGCCGCGCTCATCGTGCTCGCTCATGCTGGCAGTCCTCCATCGAAGCGCGCCGAAGTAGATCCACGCTGCAAATGACCGTGCGTCTGGTTCAGTATAACATCGCGCGGGGATAGAGATGGCCGCCCGACGCGCATCCTTGCGCCTGGGCGGCCATAGGCGCTACTTGCCTGTCACTCTCGCCTCGCTCCACGCTCCGTTGCGGTAGAGCCAGATGAGTGGGATGTCAACGCCCGATGTCTGCTGCCCGTAGCCGACTGCCCACAGGCCGCCATCTGGAACGACTCCGATGCGTAAAACCTTCACAGTGGTCATCCCGCTCATCCCGCTGACGGGGAGATTCTGTGGCGTCGTGCTCCAACTCTGGCCGTCGTAATGCAAGAATGGCCACTGAATCGCGGAGCCTGTGGACGGCGTCAGTCCGCCAGCGGGCTGATTATTGATCCAGAGGTTGTCAGGGCCACTCCCGGTTATCTGCAACGGGCTGAACGTATTGTCATTCAACGGCGCATCTACCGGCGTCCAGGCCGATCCGCTAGTGTGGAAGTCATAGCGCAGGAGAAACGGGTGGGTCACGTCTGTAGGGCCAGACGACGAAGCTACGTTCTGATGCGTCTCACCTACGATCCAGCCGCTGGTGGGGCTGGCCATGTAGATGTCGCTCGGACTGAAATACCTGGCGGCGTTGGGCTGATTCAACTCGCTTGCCACAGTCCAGACGCCATTGAGGCGCTGAAAGACCAGCCCAGCCATTGAATCAGTACCCTGGTCGCTTGCCGTCACCGAACTCACAGCCCAAACATCGCCGCCCGGTAGCGCGCTAATCGCTGAGATGGTCGAACTGGTCATATCCGCTCCTGACAGAACCAGGCTCTTGTCAAGGGTCCACGCATGGCCGTCATAGCGCAGGAACCCAAGCGACCCAGGGCCTGTAGGACCTTGTTCAAGCAGCGCCGCCGCCCAACCCTCCGTCGGCGAAACCATATTGAGGGCCAGTACAGCCAGTACAGGCCCCACCTGCGCATTACCCGACAAGCTGATCGTCACAAAGCGCCACTTCGCCCCGTCATAGCGCAGCAGGTGGTTGGAGTCATCGATTGCCCAGCCATCGGTCGCCGAGAGCATCTGAAGTGTTGGAATAGATGGCTGCCCACCATAGGATCTAGCTCCTGTTGCCGTCGAGCTATACGGCATTCCCGCATCTGGCGCCTGCTGCTTGAGTATCCACTGGGAGCCGTCGTAGTGGTAGAACAAGATCTCTGAGGGCGGTACCGGCCCAGAGTAATCCGATTGGACAATGGCGACTCGGTTGCCCATCGCCCAGCCATCTGTGGGCGAGAGCATCGAAACAGCCTGGAGACCGGTTTGCAGCGTCACACCTGTCGTAGCCAGCGTAGCCGCCGTCTGCGCGCCCGCAGGGCGCCCATGGGTGGCATGCCACGAGCCGTGGTCATAGCGCCAGAACAGCGGGTAGGCATTGATCGATCCGTCCGCCGTCGGCACGTCACACTCGCCTACCGCCCAGAGATCAGCGGAGCCTGCTTGCCCGATGGCGAGCACTGTGGCGCTGTTGGCGTCTGTCAAGCCGTTTGGTGTAACCCGCGTCCAGTTCACGCCATCGTAATGGAGCAGCAGCGCATGGACAGCAATACCTCCAGGCTGGAGGGATACGGCTGCTGACGACTGCCCGGCGACCCAGACGGAGTTGGGGCCACTCGCCACGATCTGCGTCAGCTTGTCCCCCGGCGAGGTGAACGCGGGCGTAAGCGGCTGCGGCGTCCACCGGGAGCCATCGAAGCGAAGCAGCGCGACCTGGCTGAGAGTGGTTGGCCCTCCACCAGCGGGGTTCGCATTGAGCTTGTCCACCTCGCCAGCGATCCAGCCACTATCTGGCCCGGTCATGACCATGGCTTGAGCGTTGAGCGAACTACCCGGAACCAGCAACCCCCCAGTGAGCGCGTACACTCTCTGCCAGCCACTACTCGTGCGCTGGAAGACATAAGTGACGGACGGAGGCGCGCCTTGATCCATCGCCTGTGTGGTCATACCCATGGCCCAGACAGCGCCGCCCGGAGCCGCCGTGAAGGCTGTGATAATCTCCTGGCTTGGGTCCTGAATGCCATCGGGCCAACTGAACGCGCCCGCGTCCAGTGTCCAGTGTTGCCCGTCGTAGCGCAAGAAGCCGACCTCGCCCCTCCCCGCTACGCCACCCGACAGATACGCCGACGCATAGCCTTCTGTGGATGACCGCATGAACAGCGACTGAATGTGTATGCCCTGTATGCCATCTGAGGCGGGCAATGTGATGGAAGCAGAACGCCATGCCGCGCCATCATAGTGGAAGAGATGATCTCTGCCATCGTATGCCCAGCCATCGTTCGTCGCGACCATCTGAAGCGTGATGGGAAGACTTTCTGCCGCAAAACCCGCAAGCCCCCCGCGATACACCCACTGTGTTCCATCGTAGTGATACAGCGTCTCGTAGATTTGCCCCTGCGCATTGGTGGATTGACCGAGCGCCCAGCCGTCTGTGGATGAATCCATCGAGACCGCGTAGATGGCGCCTGGGAGCGATGCGTCGTTCGGCGTCGGTGTCGCGGCGCCACGCGAGCGGAACGGCAGCCGTGATGCGAACAGCGCTGTCGTGATGATCGCCAGCGCCAGAACTGCGGCGACTGCGCTGATGCCAGCCCAGCGCAGTCGTTGCGCTTGCCAACGCATCTCCTGCGGGGAGCGCACACGCGCCGCCGCATGCGCTGGCTCGTGTTTCCCTGTCGTCCGTGCCATGGCGCGTTCCTCCTCAGACTCCTCGACATTCTGTATATAGCGCTCGCTCGTTATAGGCCGCATGAGGCAGATGCGTCGCCACGCGGGCGCGCGTCGTCCTGCGCGCTGGCTCGCTCGTCGCGCCGATGCTCGCCAGCAGTTCAGCCGTGCGCAGCGGCGAGGCGACCGCCGGGCCAAATGCGTGGCGCAGATCGGCGTCGAGCCGGGCGTAGGCGCGCTGATCGGCCTGACAGAAAGCGCAGCCCGCCAGATGCTCCAGCGCGGCTTGTCGCTCGGTGGGGTCGGCGCCGGAATCCTCCAGCATAGCGAGCGTCGGCGCATAGCGCTCGCAGGCCTCGTGTAGCCCGCGCTCCTGTTCACTCATCGCCTGCGCTCCTTTCGCCGCTGGCGCCCGGCGGCGCCACGTCAGGCGGATTCTGCTCCAGATAGATGGCGCGCAGCCGTCGCCGCGCGCGCGAGAGCCGCTGCGCCACCGCCTCCACCGTCGTCCCCAGCATCGCAGCAGTCTCAGCAGCGCTGAATCCCTGCGCCACGCGCAGTAGCAGGCAGGCGGCATCATCGGCGGGTAGCCGCGCCAGCGCCGCATGCAGCGCCTCCGCCTCTACCACGCGCTCCTCGAATGCCCCCTCGCTTTCGGCAAGCCGCGCGATGGCGTCGTTGTCAGCGTTGCGCGCCGCCAGGCCAGACCAATCGAGCGAGGCCCAGCGAATGACCTTGCGCCGCCGCAGATGTGAGATGGCGCGACAATAGGCGGTGTGGAAGAGCCAGCGGCGGCGCTCATCGTCGTCGTGCGCCTCGGTCCAGGGCGGTGCGAGGGCCTGCGTGGCGCGCCAGGCGTCGTGGAAGGTGTCTTGTGTGAGGTCACGCGCCTGCTCGGCGTCACCCAGCATGCCCTGCAAGAAGGCGTAGAGCGCCGCCTGCCGCTGGTCTACGGTCGCGCTGAAGACGGCCAGCGAGAGCGGAGTAGCCAGCGCCGCCGTCGCATCGCCAGGGGAGCGTTCACGCATGCCGACTCCTCGTCACGACGTATGCATGAGAAGTCCATGCGACCTCTCTATGAGGTACATCGCACGAGTAGCCCAAAACTTGACAGGCAAAACTGGAAGCGGTGAGAGCGAGGCACAGGCGCGCGCCTGCGGTCAGCAGCGGGCGCCGCTGCGCAACGCTGTCGCAGGTTTCCTTATGACAGCGAGCCGCTCTCCCGTTCCACCAGGGCGCCGCTGAGGAGTTGGGCGCGGCTGCGCGCCAGATCGGCGAAGGCGTCAAGGTCGAATGGCTTGAGGAGCAGTGGAATCTCGTTCTGGTCGATCATCTCGTGCATGCGCGCTGTCATGCGCTGTAGATTCGCCGTCATGACGACGAACGAGAGACGCGACCACAGCGCGTCTTGCGCCAGCACAGCCGCCAGGGCCGCCTCGCCATCCATACCGGGCATCCACACATCGAGGAAGACCAGCATCGGCTCGGTCGTGGCGCACATCTGCTGGAGCGCTTCAGAGCCATCCATCGCTTCGAGGACAGTATAGCCTTCCTCGCGCAGCACCAGGCTCATGATCTCACGTATTCCCGGATCGTCATCTACAATCAGCACACGCACCTTGCGCCCACCTTGTCTACTCTCTGGCGCGCGATTCGCTTACCTGCCAAGCCCCCCGATCTGCGCGCCGAACTGTTGGCTTGTAGCAACTCTGGCGCCGGAAACCATGCAAGCCAACTGTCAGTTTATCGCCTCGCCGGGCGGGCGCAGAGACAAGTGGGTGGCCTAACGCGCTCGCGCCAGACCGCCCGCTGCCAGGTTTGCGCCTGCCCACGCCAGCCGCTAGCTCTGCCGTCCAGCCGTCTCGCTGGCCGCTGGTGTGTGGCCGTTCTGCCCGGCGTGGCTGCGCTGGGGCAGTGGCTCGCCTGCGCTGGTCGCCACCTCTGGCGCGGTCGTCGCGGGGCCAAGCCGTTCGGCGCCCTGCTCCTCGGCGCGCCGAGCCGCCGCCGCCACGAATCCACGGAACAGTGGATGTGGCCGCGTGGGTCGGCTCTTGAACTCCGGATGGAACTGTGTCGCCACGAACCACGGATGGTCGGGCAACTCGATGATCTCGACCAGTTTGTTATCCGCCGACTTGCCGCTGAAGCGCATGCCTGCGGCCTCCAGGCGGCGATGATAGGCGATGTTGACCTCATAGCGATGGCGGTGCCGCTCGAAGACGATGCCATCGCCGTAGGCCTCGGCCACGCGGCTGCCCGGCGTCAGGCAGCAGACCCACTGCCCCAGGCGCATCGTGCCGCCCTTGTCCGAGACCTGGCGCTGATTGGGCATCAGATCGATCACCTTGTCTGGCGACTCCGGGTCGAACTCGGAGCTGTTCGCCTCGCTCAGGCCGAGCACATTGCGCGCAAACTCGACCACCGCGACCTGCAAGCCCAGGCACAGGCCGAGGTAAGGGATGCTGTGGGTGCGAGCGTAGTTTGCCGCGCGCACCTTGCCTTCGATGCCGCGATGCCCAAAGCCGCCCGGCACGATGATGCCATCCGCCGAGGCGAGCCGTGGCGCGAACTCCTCCCAGTCGGTCTCCAGCTTCTGCGAGTCAATCCAGTCGATCTGCGTATCAACGCCGATGGACCAGCCTGCGCTGGAGAGCGCCTCGACCACCGACATGTAGGCGTCGTGCAGCTCGACATACTTGCCCACCAGCGCGATGCGCACGAACGGCTTCTCCGCGTGGATGCGACCCACCAGCTCGCGCCAGTCGTCCAGTTGCGGCGCCTGCGCCTGCTCGCTCAGCCCCAGCTTCTCCACCAGATACTCGCCCAGCCCTGATTCTTCGAGCATCAGCGGCACTTCGTAGATGCTGCTCGCCGTCTCCAGCGGCACGACCGCGCGGCGCTCGATATTGCAGAAGAGGGCGATCTTGTCGCGCAATTCATCGGCCACGGGATAGTCGGAGCGGCAGAGAATCACATCGGGCTGGACGCCAGCGCGCAGCAGTTCTTTGACACTGTGCTGCGTTGGCTTGGTCTTTAGCTCTTTCGTCGCGCCGATGTAGGGGAGCAGGGTGACATGCAGGTAGAGCGCGTTGTCGCGTCCCAGGTCGCTGCGCATCTGGCGGATCGCTTCGAGGAACGGCTCGCCCTCGATGTCGCCGACGGTGCCACCGACCTCGACGATGATGACATCGGCGTTGGTCTGCTCGGCCAGCATGCGCATGCGCGCCTTGATCTCATTGGTGATGTGGGGGATGACCTGAATCGTGCCGCCGAGGTAGCCGCCGCGTCGCTCCTTGCCGATGACCGCCGCGTAGACCTGGCCCGTGGTGACGTTGCTGGCCTGGCTGGCGCCCTCATCGGTGAAACGCTCGTAGTGGCCCAGATCGAGGTCCGTCTCGGCGCCATCATCCGTCACGAACACCTCGCCATGCTGATAGGGCGACATCGTGCCGGGGTCCACATTGATGTAGGGGTCGAGCTTCATCAGCGCGACCGAGAGGCCACGGCTCTTCAGCAGCCGCCCGATAGATGCGACGGTGATCCCTTTGCCGACCGACGAGACCACACCACCGGTCATGAACAGAAATTTTGGCATGTCCTCTTCCCCCTGGAGCCAGGCTCCGCTCATCAGCTACGACCCGCGACCTTCAGCCCTCACAGGCGCGCCGTAGCTCGGCGCAAACAGCGTCAAACAGCGTCAAATGACCACACATGGCCAGGCCAACAACAATAGAGAGAGGGGCCAGGTCTCCCGTAGCGGTGTGACCCTGGCCCCTCTTGCGCATCTCGTTAACCTCGGTAGCTTAGCAGCGCGATTTGCGTCTCCGCTGGAAGCGACGAAGCGGTGATGGAGAGTTTAGCGACCGGCTCTGGCGGTTCGACCCCCATCTCTTTGCAAAACTGCTCGACCCCACTGAGCGGCGACCCATCGGGCTTATAGGCGGGCGTCGCGTAGTGCATGGGGATAATCAGGCGTGGCTCGAGCTGTGCGACCACCTGCGCGGCCTGCTCGGCGTTGAGCGCGTTGCCGCCACCGACCGGAACCAGCAGCACATCGCAGCCTTCGAGCGCCTCCTGGGCGCGGCTATCGAGCGCGTCGCCCAGGTCGCCCAGGTGGCAAAAGTGGATGTCGTCGAGCGTAATCAGGAAGGCCGTGTTGCGTCCCAGACGCTTGCCGCGCTCATTGTCATGGTAGGTCTGCACGCCAGAGATGAGCACCTGCTTGATCTCATACTCACCCGGCCCATCCACAACCTTTGGCTCACCCGCGACGCCGCCGACATGGCTATGCCCAGGATGTTTGTGGCTGACGGTGACGATGTCGGCGGAGATGCGACCGAGGGAGTAGCCGGTAGATGGCGCCGGAGGATCCGTCAAAACGGTGGCGTCTTTCCCACGCAAGCGAAAACACGAGTGACCCAACCAGGTCAGTTCCATTGAGAGCGGCCCCCTGCTGGCTGCGCGCACGCAAGCCCTGACATAGCGGTGGGCGGGGTACTGCCAACGCACGTCGCGCCGGGCCCCGCCCTAACGGTTAGTGTATCATATTCACGGGCGCGGCGCCAGATGGAGATTTTGCGCGCGGCCATCAAAAGCCGCAGCCGGGAATGGCCCGCAGACCGTTCTGGCCTCGATTCCAGCGCCGATTCCAGCGCCGATTCATGGCCATAAATCCAGGATTCACGCCAGGTCAAGGTGTAGAATGATGCCGACACGCAACGATCCGCCTCCGGGCTACAGTTTCGCCCCGCTGCGATTGGGGGCGCCCTTTTTCGACGATGCGGTACGCCTCTATGTGGCGACGTGGCCAGACGATGGCGGTGCGCTGGGCATCACCGACCTCTTCACACGCTATGCCGCGCTGCCCGACTACCACGGCCTGGTCGCGCTGCGCGATGACGCGCTGGTGGGCTTCGGCCTCGGCGCGCGCTCGGCGCTGGGGCAGTGGTGGCACGACCGCGTGGCCGCGCAGGTCGGCGCACAGCATCCCGCGCTGCAAGATGTCTGGGCGCTGGTGGACCTGGCCGTCGCGCCGGAGCATCGTGGTCACGGCGTCGGCTCCGCGCTGATGGGCGCGCTGCTCGCCGCGCAGCCCTGCCCGCGCGCGCTGCTCTCCACCGAGGTCAGCAATACGGGCGCGCGCCGCCTCTACGAGCGCCTCGGCTGGAGCTACCTGCATCCCGGCTTCGCCTTCAATCCCGGCGACAAATCCTATGTCGTCATGTGTCGCGAGCTTCTTCGCTAGCGCGGGCTGAGGCCGGTCAAAGATCGCGTGGCGTGCGGGCTGGCGATTGAAATCGCGCCTGAAGGGCCTGCAGGCCCACCAGACCCACTCTGTGGGTCCACAGGCGACCCTCCCGGACCCGCGCAGGCGGGTCTCGTGGCGGCTTGCCGCCTTGAGGCGCGGTTTTAACCGCCCGCCAACTAGCCGCCGAGTTTGGTGTGATCCCACGAGACGATACTGGTTGGCTCGACGATGACGCCGATGCGCTTGGGCGCCTGCGCGGCGATGATCTGGCGCTGCTGCGGGCTGAGCGCGCCGTCTGCGCTGGCGTTGCGCCGATAGATCGCCTCGCCCATCGTCTGCACACGCGCGACCTCCTCCACCAGCGTGGCCACGCCGCTGATCTGCACGCCACGCAGCTCCAGATAGCCCACGCCCGACTCGATCATGCAGGTGACACGCGGATCACGGCGCAGATTCAGCGTCTTCTGCGATTTCGCATACGTCCAGAAGGTGATCTTGCCATCCGTCAGCGCATACCACATCGCCACGAGATGCGGCGCGCCATCGGGATTGATCGTCGCGACGGCGAGTGTGCGTCCCTGCTCCAGGAAGTCGGCGACCTCCCGCTCGCTCATGCGAATCTGGTCACGTTGGCTCATCTGCTCCTCCTCAGTGGGGCTGGCGGTTGCATTTGCCGGTGCGCGCATCCCATGACAGCGCGTCGGCCCATCGGGTACCATCACACAGAAGACGCATGCGCGCGCCACGCCCGCTATACCGCGTTGTGTGGGCGGCCCATGCGCGGGCCAACGCAGAGATGCGGCGCCACTGAGAGGAGGCCAGCGCCCTATGGACGGCACGCTCATCCTGGAGATCGCGATTACCTTCGCGCTCATCGTCGCCAACGGCTTCTTCGCCGCCTCGGAGATCGCGTTGGTCTCCGCGCGCCGTGGTCGGCTGGAGGCGCAGGCCCACGCTGGCTCGCAGGGCGCGCGCGAGGCGCTGACGCTCTCAGAACACTCCGATCGCTTCCTCGCCACCGTGCAGGTGGGAGTGACCTTCATTGGCACCATCGCGTCGGCCTTCGGTGGGGCGCGCATCAGCGTCGCGCTCGCCGCGCCACTGCGCACGGCGCCGCTGATCGGCCCCTACGCCAACGCTGTCGCCTTCACCATCGTCGTACTGCTCATCACCTACTTCACACTCGTCATTGGCGAGCTGGTCCCCAAGCGACTTGGCCTGAACCACGCCGAGGCCGTCGCCGCGCGGGTCGCCCCGGCGATGACGCGGCTCGCGCGGCTTGCACGTCCCATCATCGCGCTGCTCACGCTCTCCGTCAATGCCGTGCTGCGCCTGCTGGGTCAGACTGGCCCCGGCGAGACGAATGTCACCGAGGAGGATATTGTCTATCTCACCCACGCCGGCACGACCAGTGGCAGCGTCGAGGCGGATGAAGAGCGCCTCATCCGCCAGGTCTTCAAATTTAGCGACCGGCGCATCGAGGAGGTGATGACCGCTCGGCCAGACATCATCGCCCTCGACATCACGCGGCCCCTCGACGAGGTTCGTGAGCTATTCCTCACCTCTGGGCACAGTCGCCTGCCCGTCTACGAAGGTTCCCTCGACGACATCATCGGCGTGCTGCTGGCCAAAGACCTGCTCCGCGCGCTGGCGCCCGACCAACCCACGCCCGACCTCCGCGCGCTGCTGCGTCCAGCCACCTTCACGCCAGAGCGCCAGCGCATCGCCGCGCTGCTGGCCGTCTTCCGCCGCGAGGGCGCGCACCTGGCGCTGGCCGTGGACGAGTATGGTCAGGTCGCGGGCCTGGTGACACTGAAGGATATCCTCGAAGAGTTGGTCGGCGGCATTCGCGACGCCTATGACCTGACCGAGGACGAAGAGGAGATCACACGGCTGGACGACGGCTCATGGCTCGTCAGTGGGGGCGCCGCGCATGAGGTGGTGCGCGAGCAGATAGGGCTGCCACCGATTCCGGCGGACGAGGCGGGCGAATACACTACCGTCGCGGGGCTGCTGCTCAGCCGCCTGGCGCGCATCCCCAGCGAAGGCGATAGCGTGCGCGATGGCGACTTCATTCTCGAAGTGGTGGATATGGACGGTCGGCGCATCGACAAGCTGCGCATCCTGCCCGCCCCAGCGGACACGGCGCCCGCCGCCGACGCCAGCCCCGCCAGCCCCGCATAGCGCCCATCGGGGAGGGCGCAGGCGCTGGGCGGCGCGCGCGGCAGTGGCTGGCCCCATCTCAGCGTTGACGCGCACGCGCTCGCGCCCCGCGAACCGCCAGCACGATCACTAAGCGCCCTGCTGTGCGCTCCGCTGCCGCTCATAGTCCACGATGGCGTCGAGGATGCCCTGTCGCTTGCGATAGACGCGGAAAGCTCCTGGCGCGCCAACCCATGCGGACTTCGCCTGGCCCCTTGCCGCTTGCCGCTCTGTGACGCGCCGTCCGAGAGGGGCGCGGTGTTGTACGCAGCGGCAAGGCATGTTATTCTGCGTCTCGAAGGTGGCTGTCTGTCGGTGTTGGTGGTCTGTGAAGGAGTGGATATGTGGTACCTGCGGCGGATGTCTCTCGGCTTGGTGGGCGTGGCGGCGCTCACGCTTTGCATGTTGCTGAGCGGGTGCGGCGGGGCGTCCACTACGCCAGCAGGGCTTCGAGCGGTGGCGAGCGCCACGACGGCGACGACATCGAGTACGCCTTTCCCGACCGCGACGACTGACCCATCTACGGTTGAGTTAGCGGGATGCCCAACGGTCGATTTGGGGCCAACGCCACCGCAGTATGGGGCGGTGGATGGCCTGAAAGTCTCGATCCCCCAGCGCTGGGCCTCGCTGGACAATCCAGAAGAATTGATGCCGAACAACGAACCAAACGCCCCCTATCGGGTTCCCTTGACCACCAGCGAGGTTCAACAGGCGGGCGCGTTTCACCCGAACCTGCCCGTTAACCCGTCACTAGCGCCGGGCTACGCGCTCCAGGTATGCAACCAGACGAGCGCAGCGCATACCCTCACGAGCCTCAGCGTGAACATCGCCAGCTTCATCCCGAGCAGTGGGCCTGTCACCGTTTGGCACATCTGCACGGACGGCCCCTATGACAGCGCAACCAATCAGACCACAACGGCTGCGGCGGCGGGTTCGGAGGAGTTGACGAGTTGGCGGCGACCATGTCCAGCGATAACACAGGCGCCTCAGCGCCCGCCATGTCCAATACCCAGGCAGGCTCTAGCGGCCCGAATCCGCCGATTGCCATCAGCCCGAATGAGTCCATCGTGTTTCTCATCGCGGTGAATGGGTTGACCAGCCAGGGTACCTACACGCTCAGCTTTGGTGTGGGCGTGGATGGTGCGGCGCCCACGGCGGTGGCCCCAGGTGATGGCGCGTTCCTCATCGCGCCCAAAGCGGTCGTGTGGACGGGTACCGCGTGTCAAACCTCGGCCATGAAGGCGCAAATCCCCGCAGCCAGCCAGGACACCTATTACGTCTGCCCGCCAGCGCCTTGATAGGGAATCGTGTGGAGTGACAGAGAATGAACCCGCCGCAAGCCGTTGTGGATGCATCCCAGGCGGATAGGCGGGGTCTCCGTGGCTTCAGCCGAACGTCTGTTGCACAGTGCTTATAACTGGCAAAATTCTGGTATACTCCCTGCATGAGCAACGAACAAACGGCGCGGCACAAAATCACGCTGAGCATCCCACGCGCGACCTGGGAAGCGATGGTGGAACTGGCGCAGCAACACCAACGCTCCTTCACCAAGGAATTGATTTGGGCGCTGCAAGCGTACATCCGGCGGGAGCAGCGGCAAGAGCAGCAGCAAGCGGAGCAAGAGCCGTGAGTGATGGAGCAGCCCTGCGCAAGAGCTACAAGTACAAACTCACGCCAACGCCTGAACAGGAACGGGCGTTGGATGACGGTGTGTGGCGCTGTCGCATGCTCTACAACGACGCCCTGGAACACCGCATCACCGCGTATCGGCGGCGCGGCGTCACCCTCTCGCGCTACCAGCAGGAAGCCGAGTTGAAGGACCTCCGTGCGGAGCTACCAGAATATGCGGCCATCCACAGCCATGTCGTGCAAGACGTGTTGGCACGGCTCGACAAGACCTATCAAGCGTTCTTTCGCCGGGTGCAGGCAGGGCAGACGCCCGGCTTCCCCCGCTATCCAAGGGCGTGACCGCTAGCACTCCTTCACCTACAAGGAGTATGGCAACGGCGCACGGTTGGATAACAGTTTCCTTGTGCTCAGCAAAATAGGCCGAGTAGCCGTGCGCTGGTCGCGTCCACTAGCAGGCACGCCCAAGACCGTCACTCTCTCTCACGAAGCGGACGGCTGGTACGCCATTCTCTCGTGCGCCGATGTGCCAGTGCAGCCACTTCCAGCCACGGGACGCGAGACGGGTATTGATGTCGGACTGAAGGTCTTTCTCATCACGGCGGATGGCGCCGTGGTGGAGAATCCGCGCCTGCATCGCCGTGGTGAGAAGCGCCTGAAGAAAGCGCAGCGGGTCGTCTCCCGCCGCAAGCAGGGCAGCCACGGCAGACGCAAGGCCGTTGGGCTGCTTCAGCGGGCGCATCAACACGTCAAACGCCAGCGGCTCGACTTCCACCACAAGACGGCGCTCAGGCTGTTGCGCCAGTACGACACGATCTACCTCGAAGATTTGCAGGTCGCCAACATGGTACGGAATCATCGCCTCGCCAAGAGCATCTCGCGATGCGGGCTGGGGGCAGTTCCGGGCCATCCTCGAAGCCAAGGCAGCATGCGCCGGGCGTCGGGTGGTAGCGGTTCCTGCGCAGTACACGAGCCAGGAGTGTAGCGGCTGTGGGGACGCGCGTACCCAAGTCTCTGAGCGTGCGTACCCACGTCTGCACCAACTGTGGGCTCGTGCTCGACCGCGATGAGAACGCAGCGCGCAACATTCAATGGGCCGGGCAGGCCCTTCGGGGACTCGCGGGATAACCTGCGGGGTAGAACCGAGCATCCGTGGGGCCTTGGCCCCGGCGGAGTGTCAACAAGTTGGTGACGTGCATATTTGGCTGCGGAGGACTCGTCTGGAGGCAGATGTGAATGAGGTAGTAATACTGAAAGTTCGGCGATGATTCGGGCGTGGCAGTCGCGCAGACGTGGGGAAGGAAGTGACTGTAGATACCCTGAGTGGATGAAGTGTTCATGGCTGGCCTTGCGCCTGCCGCAGCAATCGCGCGCTCATCGGCAAGCCTTCCTCAGTCGCGATAGATATCCTTGCGATGGCGGACATCAATCACAGCAACCGAAGTTGCTGTGATTGATGTGATACCGTATTCGGTAGTCGCCGATGCAGATTCTGTACTCATCTGTGAATCCGGTCAATTTCAGACAGCCGTGGGGGCGTGGATCATCTTGGAGCGCCCTGATCTCGCGTAACGCCCGCATGCGAACATTCTCGGACAGGCCGTCCAGATGCTTGCGCGCTGTCCGCGAAATGATCACACAGTAGCTCATGAAGCCGAAGGCGTATCGTCTCGCCGCTCATCATCAAGATACTCGTCGAGCGTCACATACGCGCCTGCCGCAATCTCGCCACGCGAGGCCTGCATCTCCGCGCGTACCGCTGGGTCTTGCTCCCAGGCCGTCTCCTCTGCTTGAGCGACCTGCTCCTCAAGGATATCGAGGAGGCGTTGCTTTTCGGCCAGGTTTAGTGTTCTGATCGAAACGATCAGAGCATCAAAGGATATTGTGATCTGCACTGCATCTGTCGCCATTGGATGCCTCCAGCGCTTCGCGCAATCGGCCCATCTCGACACTTGCATGATAGCACGCATCCCGGCGTCCTCTCATCCCACATCCACGCGCGGGCGGTATTGCAGCGCCTCGGCGATGTGCGGCGCGGCGATGGTCTCGGCTTCGGCCAGATCGGCGATGGTGCGCGCCAGCTTGAGCACGCGATGGAAGGCGCGCGCCGAGAGTTGCAGGCGCTGGGCAGCGGCGCGCAGCAGCGGTTGGGCGGCTGGCTCGACCTCGCAATACTTGCGCACCTCGGCTGGCCCCATCTCGGCGTTGATGCGCACCCGCTCGTGCCCGGCGAAGCGCCGCGCCTGCCGCTCGCGCGCCGCCAGCACGCGCCGCCGCACTTGCGCTGAGGTCTCCGCCTCGCCTCGGCCCGTCAGCTTCTCGTAGTCCACACGCGGCGCCTCGACGTGGATGTCGATGCGGTCGAGCAGCGGGCCGCTGATGCGCTTCTGGTAGCGCGCGATGGCGCTGGGCGCGCAACTGCATGGGCGCGACGGATCGCCATGGTATCCGCACGGGCATGGATTCATCGCGCCGATCAGCATGAAGTTGGCGGGGTAGGTCACGGCGCCCTGTGCGCGTGAGATCGTGACGACATGATCCTCCAGCGGCTGACGCAGCACCTCAAGCGTTGTCTGGCCAAACTCCGGCAGCTCGTCGAGGAAGAGCACGCCGCGATGCGCCAGGCTGATCTCGCCGGGACGCGGGAAGCGGCCACCGCCAACCAGGCCCGCGTGGCTGGTCGTGTGATGCGGCGCACGGAATGGCCGCTGCCGCACCAGCGGACGGTCTGAGGCGAGCAGGCCGCTGACGCTGAAAATCTTCGTCACTTCCAGCGCCTCGTCTGAGGTGAGCGGCGGCAAGATGGAGGGAATCGTGCGCGCCAGCAGCGTCTTGCCTGATCCTGGTGGGCCGGACATGAGCATATTGTGGCCGCCGCTCGCTGCTACCTCCAGCGCGCGTTTCAGATGCTCCTGGCCACGCACATCGCTCAGATCGAAGGGAAAGGTGGCGTCATCTTCAGCGGCGAGAGCCGAGTCGTCGGGCAGGTAGGGGCTGATGCGCTCGTCGCCACGCAAGTGTGCGGCCAACTGGGCCAGCGTGTGCACCGGGTAGATGGTCGCGCCCTCGATCAGCGCCGCCTCCGCCGCATCTGTGGCAGGCACGAAGACGGCCTCGACTCCCCGCTCGCGCGCCAGCGCCACCATCGGCAAGATGCCGTGCGTGTGACGCAGGCCACCATCCAGGCTCAATTCGCCCAGAAACAGCGCGTCCTCTACCTCTGCGACAGGACCAGTCGCCGTGAATGGCGAGATCTGCTCGGTCGCCAGCAAGATGCCGATGGCGATGGGCAGATCGTAGGCAGGGCCAGCTTTGCGCAGATCGGCGGGAGCCAGGTTCACGACGATGCGTTTGAGGGGGAAGATTGCGCCGCTGTTCTTGATGGCCGCGCGCACCCGCTCTTTCGCCTCATTCACAGCGGTATCGGGCAAGCCCACCAGGCCAAAGAAGGGCAGCCCATGGGCAATGTCTACCTCGACCTCGACGAGCGCGCCCTCCAGCCCCACGACCGCGCAACTCCGCACCTTCGCCAGCATCGAGCCGCCTCCCCTCGCTGCCCCGCGCTACCCATCAGCCACTCCATACGAACGCCACATCCATTATCGCTATGGGGGCGCTGTCAACCACTGGCCGGGCGCGGGCGGTTCTACTCCGGGGTTGCCTACGAGACGCTGGCGGTGAAGGCTCCGGGCATGGCGCTGCCAACGGTTCACTGGCCACCTCAGGCGCTGGAGGAAATATGGATGACTTTGGGCGCATTGCTCTTGACAGCATGCGGACGCTGCCGGACACTTGGCGCAATCTTTCCCTGCGGCAACTACTGCGCCTGGCGCGCATGTCCCTCGCTCTTCCCCATCGCATCGTTGTCCCGGCTCACCGGAGATGCGCGCCACCTGGCGCTGGACGCTGCCGTATCCGCCGTATCCGCATGCTCGCCTGGCCAGCCGCACGGCTTCTGGTCAGGCGACACGCTGTGCCATGAAGGGAGGCGCAGTTGAACCAGCCCGACCATGTGCGAGACTCCGCGACGGTGGAGCGACGCGGAGAGACGCAGCGAGCCGCCCCCGGCCTCTGGCTGTTCTGCGCGAATCTGCTGCTGGGAGCCTTCCTTGCCGGCAATTTTCTGTGGCCAGCAATCGTCGCCATTCACCAGCCGCTGCGCGCTGCCCCGACTGTCGCGCCCGTCGCGCCTGTAGCCACCGCTACGCTCGACATCGGCGCACAGCCCGCCGATGCGCCGACCACCACTGCCACCGCCCAGCCCACCGCCCGGCCAACTGCTGCGCCGCGACCGGCGGCAACCGCGCTTCCCACGCCCACCGCGCTTCCTACCGCGCTTCCCACGCCGACCAACACACCACTGCCGCCGACGCCGATACCTTCCTGGGGGCCTGGCGGCTAGCGTGACCCGCCTTGTTAACTAGCTATACGGCGGGTCGTCGCGCGCTGTAGGGCAGGCGTTTTGCCGGGCGTCGCGCTTCCGGCGCCGCCCGGACTGGATGCCTGGGCCTCGGCGGCGGGCGTGGGCGCGGCTCCAGCCTCTGCGGCGAGCGTCATGAACGCCTCCGCAGGGGCGGCGCGTAGCAGCGTATCGCGGGCGAGCGTTTCAGCGGTCACCCGCGCGCCTGCCATCGTCGTGCGGATGGCTGTCGCGCCATCCGCGCCGCGCCGCGCAGGCGCATACGCGGCAAGCGCCGCGCCCTCCTGGTTCGCCGCAGCCCAGGCGTCTTCGAGCGCATGTGCGCCGACGCGCAGCCAGCGCGAGTCCTCACTCACGCGCACGAGCGCCACGCCCTGGCGAAAGCCGCAGACGGTATAACGCTCCCATTCCTCAGGGACGACAACCGCTGGCGCCGCCGACACCAGCGTATCCGCGCGCGGATCAGCCCACAGCCGTGGGTCCTCGCAGATGCGCGCCCCCGTGAACAGGAGCGCCGTCGTGCGTGGGTAATCGGTGAGCGGGAAGCGCTGGTAGAGTCGGTCGAGCGACGCCTCGCGCAGGGTCTGCGGATGTGGATAGGCGTGATAGTCGGAGCGGTGATTGGCGCGCATCGCCGTCAGCGCGTCACTCAGACGCCGAAACGCCCAGACATAGCGCGCGTCCCCGTGCTGCGCAGACTGCGCGCGCGCCACGACGCCCTTGCCGATGCTTTTGCCGCAGGGCGCCGCTGCTCGCTGCGCGACCTCGTCATCCGCGACCTCACGCGCGATCTGCGCGACGAGCGTCGCAGGCGCGGCCTGGCCATGCGCCGCCAGCGCGTCGGCGAAGTCGCTGAGCGCGTTGGCGCTGACGCTCAGGCGCGCAGGCATGGTCTCCTCGTGGGCAAGGGTATACCACCAGCAGAGCGCCGCATGAGGCGCTGGCCGCGCTGATGATTCAATGTAGTTATCCACTTCGCTTACCTGCCTCTCTGGGAGTCGCGAACCACTCTCGGCGCGCGCTGGTGGCGCTATTCGACACGTAGCGCCACAATCGGGTCGAGCCGCGAGGCGCGAATCGCCGGGTAGAAGCCGAAGATCACACCGACCAGTATGCTCACGCCGACCGCCAGCGCAATCGCAGCGAGGCTCAGCACGAAGGGCAACTGGAAGGCGTGTGTCAGCGCCAGGCCGCCGATCAGGCCGATGATGACACCCAGCAGGCCGCCCAGCCCGCTCAGGGTCAGCGCCTCGATCAGGAACTGATTGCGGATGTCGCTGCGGCGCGCGCCCACGGCCATGCGAATGCCGATCTCGCGGGTGCGCTCGGTGACGGAGACGAGCATGATATTCATGATGCCGATGCCGCCGACGATCAGCGAGATGGCCGCAATGCCGATCAGCAGCACGGCCAGCGTCTGCGCCGATTGCTGCGCGGTCTGCACGAACTGTGTCGGGCTGCGTACGGTGAAGTCATCGGTCGCGCCTGCGGCGATGGCGTGGCGTTGCTCCAGCAGCGCGGTGATCTCTTGCTGAGCCGTCGTGACATTGTTCGTCGCATCAACCTGCGCCTCGATCTGATTGACGTACTGCGAGTTGCTCAAACGCTCTTGCGCCGCGCTGAATGGGACGAATACGACATCATCCTGGTTCGAGAAGCCGGCGACGCCCTTGGTCTGCAAAACGCCGACGACCTGATACGACTGACCATTGATGATGACAGTCTGGCCCAGCGGATCAGTCCCGCTGGGGGTGAAGAGATTCTGCACGACGGTCTGCCCGAGGACGGCGACTGGCTGGCCACTTGATTCATCGGCGTCGCTGAACCAGGAGCCTTCGGCCATCTGCCAGCTCCCTATCGACTGATAGTTCGCGTAGACGCCCTGGACACGGGTGTTCCAGTTCTGCGCCCCCGCGATCACCTGGGCGCTGGCGCCGATGACTGGGCTGACATTGCTGATGTGAGGCAGCGCGGCGAGCGCGTCGGCGTCGGCCTGCGTCAGCGATTGCGTTGTGCCAGCGCCACCACGCACACCGCCTGTCGTCGTCGAGCCGGGCGTAATCGTCAGAATATTCGTGCCGAGGCTGGCCACCCGCGCATTGAGGACGGCGCTCGTTCCCTGTGTGAGCGTGACGACCGCGATCACGGCGGCCACCCCGACGATCACACCGAGAATCGTGAGCAGCGAACGCAGGCGATTCGCCCAGAGCGCATCGAGCGCGCTGCCCAGGCTCGACGCCAGCATCAGGCCGCGCCGCTGGTTCACGCGCTGGCCACTGGTCGCGCCCGTGCTGGCGCCAGTGGTTCCACTGCGCTGCGCGGCAGGCGTTGGCGCATGCGAGGTTCTCATACAGACTCCTCTCGCGCCAGCGCCGCCTGCTGGCTCTGCTCGCGCGCCCATCCGCTCGCGCCGAGCAGTTCATCCGCTGCGTGGCGGGGATTGGCGGTCGGCATGTCATGCGCCAGGGCGCCATCGCGAAAGGCGATCTGGCGCTGTGCGTAGGCGGCGATATCAGGCTCATGGGTCACCAGCACAATCGTCAGACCAGCCTCGTTCAGGCGCTGCAAGATCGCCATGATGTCCACGCTGGTGCGCGTATCGAGGTTGCCGGTCGGCTCATCGGCGAGCAGGAGCTGTGGCCCGTTGACGAGCGCCCGCGCAATCGCCACACGCTGCTGCTGGCCGCCAGAGAGCTGTGTCGGCTTGTGATCGAGCCGGTTGCCCAGGCCCACCAGATTCAGCGCGCGGCGAGCGCGGCGCAGGCGTTGTTCGCGCGGGGCGCCAGAGTAGACCAACGGCAGCGCGACATTGGCCAGCGCCGACGCGCGCGCCTGCAAGTTGAATCCCTGAAAGACGAAGCCAATCTGGCGATTGCGCAGGTCGGCGATGGCGTCTTGCGACAGGCGGCTGACTTCGTGGCCACCAAGCCAGTAGCGGCCACCGCTGGGCCGGTCGAGCAGGCCCAGCAGATTCATCAGCGTTGACTTGCCTGAGCCAGATGGCCCGGTGATGGCGACAAACTCACCACGCGCGATGTCGAGCGAGACGCCTCTGAGCGCTTGCACGCGCGTCTGGCCGAGGCGATAGACCTTCGAGAGGCGCCGCGCCGCGATGACCTGCGAGGCGGCGTGACCGCTCTCGTCCAGAAGCTCCGCGCCGGGCGCGCGCTGCGTGTCAGCGGTGGCGCTCAGCGGCTCGATGATGAACTCGTCGTGAGCGTCGTCAGGCTGCGGGGTGTCCATGGCTCACCCTCCCTGGCCGCTGGCGCCGGTCGCGCCGCCGCGCCGCCTGCGCCGCCCCTGCCACCGAAGCCGCCGCCACCGCCGCCGAAGCCACCAAAGCCACCGCGCCCCGTCCCCAGGCCGCCAGCGCCCGTTCCGGCGCTCGTGCTGGAGGTTGACGCGATGGGGCCGTTCTGCTCGCCTATGACGACCGAATCGCCAGCGTTCAGCCCAGACAGAACCTCGTAGGCGGAGCCATTGCTCAGGCCCAGCACGATTGGCTTGGCAACCCATTGATTCCCGCTGCGCTCGACGACCCAGGAGGCTGCGGGATTATCCTGACTGATCTGCGGATTCTGCTGTTCGAGCGTCGTCACCATCTGGCGCGCCTGTGAGAGCGCGCTGAAGACCTGCGCGCGAGTGAGGCCGCCGCGCGCGCCTGTGGTCGCCGCCGCCGCGCGGGCGAAGGTGATGGCGCTGCTCGGCAGCAGTTCGGCGCCCGTGCGCTGCGCGCGGACGATGGTGACGTTGGCGGTCATGCCTGTGAGCAGCGTCGCGCCCTGCAAGCGTGTGGTATCCACCTGAATCGTCACGGGGTAGGTTACGACGCCAGAGGATGTCTGGCCGACGAGCGAGGTGGCGCTGACCGTGCCGAAGAAGACACGGCCCGGATACGCGGTGACGCTGAAGGTGGCTGCCTGCCCGGTCGCGATTCCCGTGATGTCCGCTTCGTTGATGCTGGTGGTGATCTGTAACGCCGATGAGTCGGCGATCTGGATGAATCCGCTGGCGCTCGATGAGGAGCTGGAGCCACTGCTGCCGCTGCTGCTGCCTGAGCCTGGCATGCCGCCAACGCTGCCGTTGATGGCCGTGACGACGCCCGCATGCGAGGCTGTGAGGGTCGCGGCGGCGAGGTTATCTTTCGCCGTCTGGAGCTGTTGCAGCGACGCGGCGTACTGATTCTCCGCCAGTTGCGTGCATTCGGGCGGCGGATTCCGCGCGGTGTTACAGGTATTGAGCGCCTGCTGCTCCTGATCGTAGGCTGTGTATGACTGAAGCTGGGCCTGGTTGAGCGCGTCTTGCAGCGTGGTGGTATCGAGCGTGGCCAGCGTCTGCCCGGCGGTGACCTGCTGGCCCACCTGCACATTGATCGTGGCGATGCGCCCACTGGTGGCGAAGGAGAGATTGTAGAGCGCGGCGGTGACGGGGCCAGTACCGCTGACGGTGAGGGTCAGCGTACCCTGCCTGACGGTGGCGTATTGATAGGTGATGGGCTTCGCGCTGGCAGCCCTCCGCGCCACGATCACGCCACCAACGATCAGGACGAGAATCACCACGACGGCTGCGATGGCCATCCACCGACGCGACTGCCAGGGGCGCTGCGGCGTCTGGTCGAGGCCATCCTCGTCATCGAGGCCGAACAGATCTACCTCATCGCTGCGCCGCAGTGGCAGGCGCAGCGATTCCTCAGTGTGACTAACAGGTCCCGGCGCAGTCGCCTCAGACGGCGCGCCGTTCGATTGCCGCGGCTCCAACATAAGCGCTCATCTCCCAGGTCTTGCGACTACCATTGGCGTCGCCGCCTCGCGTGAGGCCGAGCAGGCGCGTGGGTATTACGAGTGCGGTACGCCCCCAAACAGACAAGGCGTGCGGACTACTCCATGATGCGTAGGTGTAGTGTGAACATCATGGGAAGCGCATGAGGAAATTCTCATCCTCAGACCGCAATCTGAGTGATGTCTGAGTGAGGTATGATGACTCCGCGCCACACCACGACTGAGGCGAGGGAAACGGGCGGCGTAGCGACGTTTGCACGCAAGGAGCAGAGCAGCATGCCACTGATCGCTGTGCCAGGCCTCACTGCGCAGAGCAGCCTGCCGAGCGACGCGCTCACCTTCGCCCTCCAGTGGTTCGTTGGCTGCTGGTTGGCCGCCTGTCTTGGCTGGCTTGCCACGCTCTTCATCTTCCGGCGCAGGGGCAAGCGCCAGTCAGCGTATCGGGGTACACTCTTTCTCGCCATCTTCCTGGTGACACTCGCGGCAGACAATCTCGTAATCGCCGCCCGTGCGTTCATCCCCGTGAATCCGCTTGTGTTCACGCCAGTCCAGGCGCTCTTTCTGCTCTATTTCATGTATTTTCCCGACCGGCGATTCGCGCCGCGCTGGACACTCTGGCTCGCCGCGATCTATACGTTTTCGCTGCTCGCGCTTTTTACCACGCCCACGAGTCAGCCGTCTGCGAGTCAGCCGCCCGCAGATATTGCCTGGTTGCGGACTCCGCCACCGGGTACCGTAGGTGTGCTCACCATACTGGGCTACGCCTTCGCGGCGGTTCCGGTCTTCCTCGTCCTCTTGCCACAGATTGCGCTACGCTTTCGCCGCTTCACCGCGACGAGTGGGCCGCCGCAGGCCACGGCGCAGGCTCAGCGGTTGGCGCTGGGCGCTGGGCTTGCACTCGCCTCATTCGCGCTCTTCTTCGTTTCTGGCCTGCTCTCACTGCCGACGCAGCAGAAACTCCCTGTCGCTTTCGCGCCGCCGCTCATCTGCGCGCAGGTCGCGTTCTTCCTGCTGCTGACGCTCATCCCTGCCAGCAGTGGCTTCGCGCTGCTGCGTGGGTGGCGTTTAGACACAACTGCGCTCGTCAGACGCGCGCGCGCCTACGGCTCACTCTCACTCGCCCTCCTGCTGATCTATGCCGCCTGCGCGACCGCCGTGTGGCTCGCCTTCCGCAACAATCGGGTGATTCCCACGATTGGGTATCTGCCGTATCTCGTCATCATTGTCATCATCATGACCGCCGTGTTCCGCTCGCTGCGCGCCTTCATCTGGCGGGCCATTGATCAGCGATTCTATCGTGCGCGCTATGACGCGGAACAGATGCTCACCACGTTCAGCGCATCGCTGCGAGAGGAAACCCAACTGGAACCGCTGAGCAAGCGGGCCGTCGAGCTGATTCAGAAGGCGATGCGACCGAGCGCGACGACACTCTGGCTGCGCGGCGCCCCCGGACTGTTGGCGTATCGGCCAGCGAACGCCCTCGCCAACGCGCTGACTCGCGGCGAGCGCACGCCACAGACGCAGAGCGTCGGGCCAGCGTCGGGCTTGCTGTTGCGGCGCCAGGCGACGACACTGGCAGCGGCGACAACGCCCAGCGAGGTCGTCATCGCAGACGATGACCCGGCGCGCGCCTCCTTGCTGCACGCATCGAGCGTGGAGCAGATTGACCACCTCCCAGCGGATTCGGCGACCGGGCGCGCCCTGCGCGACGATGGCGCGGCGATCATCCTCCCACTCGTCAGCGGTGGCGACCTGATCGGCCTGCTCACCCTGGGGCAGCGGCAGAGTGGGCGACCCCTACACCATGGATGACGCTGAGCCGCTCGTCGCGCTCACCGATGACCTGACGCCACTGCTGCGTGCGGCGCGCCAGGCGCACGTGCAAGATGTCGAGTTGCGCGAGCGTGAGCGCATCGAGCAGGAATACCAGACGGCGCGCCGCATCCAGGAGGCGCTGCTGCCGAAGTCCGTTCCCACGCTGGCTGGCTGGCGGCTGGCGACCTTATATCAGCCTGCGCGCGAGGTTGGCGGCGACTTCTACGATTTCATCCCCCTCGCGGATGGTCGCCTGGGCATCGTGCTGGGCGACGTGACCGATAAGGGCATGCCAGCCGCCCTGGTGATGGCGACGACGCGCAGCATGTTGCGCGCGGTGGCGACGCAATCAGCCCAGACGCCGGGGCAGGCGCTGGCTCAGGTGAATGAACTGCTCTGTCCCGATCTGCCTGCGAGCATGTTTGTCACCTGCTTCTACGCCATCCTCGATCCTGTGGCTGGCGCCCTCCGCTTCGCCAACGCCGGGCAAGACCTGCCCTACCTGCGGGGCACAGATGGCTCCGTCAGCGAGCTACGCGCGCGCGGGATGCCGCTCGGCCTCATGCCAGGGATGCAGTATGATGAGCATGATGCGACAATGCAGCCCGGTGATTATCTGCTGCTCTACAGCGATGGTCTGGTCGAGGCGCACAACCCCGACCGAGCAATGTTCGGCTTCCCGCGCCTGATGCGCCTGCTGAGCGAACAGGATCAATCATCGCCGCTGATTGTCTTTCTGCTCCAGCATCTGGCGGAGTTCACGGGCGCCGACTGGGAGCAGGAAGATGACATCACCCTGGTGGCGCTGTATCGCGCGGAAAGCGATGGGTCAGCCATGGACAACGACACACATGACGCGCTTCCCAGCGCTGCTGACGCCTCTGACGCCGCTGACGCCGCTGGCGGCGAGGCGTGGCGTTCGCTCGGCGCGTGGGCGCTGGCCAGCAAGCCGGGCAATGAGCGCGTAGCCATCGCGCATGTGCGCGAGGCCGTGCAGGGTCTTGCGCTCAGCCCAGCGCGCCTCGAACGGCTCCAGACTGCCGTGGGCGAGGCCGTGATGAATGCGATGGAACACGGCAATAACTACCAGCCCGATCTCTCGGTGCAGGTTGAGGCGCTGGCGTCGCGCTCGGCAATCATGGTGCGCATCACCGATCAGGGTGGGCCGTTTACGCTCGCGGCGGCTCCTGCGCCCGACCTGGATGCGAAGCTCGCCGGGCTTCAGTCGCCGCGCGGCTGGGGGCTGTTCCTGATCGAGCGTCTGGTCGATGAAGCGCGCGTGGCCGATGCGGACGCCCAGCACGCCATCGAACTCATCATGAACCTCGACACAGCGAGCAGCTAGCGCGCCTCGCCTCGCAGCGGCGTCACGATGTGGTGAGGCGCTGATGGGCCTCGCGCACGGTGGAAAAGAGCGCTTCGAGTTCAAACGGCTTGCGCATGATGACGAGCGTGAACGGCAGCGTTTTCAGGTCTTCTTCCAGATGCGCCACGTGTGCGCTGGCCGTCATCAGCACATAGGCGTGTCGTTGCGCGAGCGCACGCTCGGTCGCGACCTGGCGCAGGACCGTCGCGCCATCTACCCCAGGCATGATGTGGTCGAGCAGGACAACCAGCTTGCGCCGTGCGCTGCGCAGCAGCGTCAGCGCGGCGACGCCATCTATTGCCTCCAGCACGTCATAGCCCTCACCAGTGAGCGCAAAGTGGAGCGACTTGCGGATGCTCTCGTCGTCGTCCACGACGAGTACAGCAACGCTAGGGGGTTGCTGGGCGTGGGTCGCTGGTGACCGACCGCCGCCCTCCTGAGGCCGAGAGTCATCGGGCTTCATGCATTCGCCTCCACCAGCCGTGCGCGTGAGCGATGGCAGGCGCCCGTGCGCGAGGAATGGCTGTGTGCGGCGCCGCTGCCCCGGACACAAGTATAGCGCATGATACAGCGGAGAAGCCACAGCGGTTGTCTGGCTGCGCTCCCCCATTGTCACATGGCGACGCCGCGTTTCCGGTCTACGCATATCTGAAGCCGACCCGCCGCGCGAGCCGAACGCGGGCGCCAGTTGCGGGCAAGGGTGATTTAGCGTATGCTTTTGTGCGAGCGGCGCGTGGCGCCGCGCCTGCCCTCAGCCAGAGCGCAGATGGCAGCGACTACGCCCATCATATCTATCATCCACACTCGATACTCGACGAGGCGAAACATGCGGAGCGGCAACACATCGGTAGCGACAACACGCGCACAGCAGGCGCGTCGCTGGCTGGCGCAGTTCGACTGGCCTGTCATCGTGCGACGCCTTGCGGTGCTCACGGCGGCGGTTCTGTTCCTGGTGCATGTCATGGGAACATTCGTCACCGACACTGGCTCGCAGGCGGGCTGCGGCAACTCCTGGCCGCTCTGCAAAGGGCAATTTGTCCCCTCAGCGTTTGCCCACACCACCCTCATCGAGTTCAGCCACCGCATCGGTGTGCCGCTCGTCACCGTCCTGCTGCTGGCGCTGATCGTCGGCGTGCTCGCGCTCTGGCGCAATCGCCTGGAGATCAGGATTCTCGCGCCGCTGATGTTCATCTTCCTGTTCATGCAGGCGCTACTGGGCGGGCTGGCTGTCATGAATCCCACGTCGGCGGTCATCCTGGCGTTTCACTTCGGCGTCTCATCGATCTCCGTCGCGAGTGTGATGGTCACGATGCTCTTCATCTTCGAGCTGGGTCGCTGGGACAAGCTGCGTGACAGGCGCATCTCTCTCGGCTTCCGCACGCTGATCTGGGGCGTCACTATCTACACCTACGTCGTCATCTATCTCGGCGCCTATGTGCTGCACACCAACTCGGCGCTTGCCTGCACCACCTGGCCACTCTGCTCGCCGGGGCGTCTGCTGCCGTCGAATGTCGAGCCAGTGGTCGTGAACATGACTCACCGCATCGCCGCGTTCGCGCTGACGCTGGCGGTCGTGGGGGTGTTCTTCTGGGCGCGCAGGTTGCGCCGGGCGCGCCCAGACCTGTATCTGGCGAGCGTCGCGGCGCTGATCCTGATCTTCGCGCAGGCGCTCGAAGGCGCGGTCGTCGTCTTCACGCGCGCCAATGTCTGGGCCGAGGTGCTGCACAGCGCCTTCATCGCGCTCTTCTTCAGCGTGATGGTCTACATGTGTCTCAAATCGCTGCCACGGCCAGCGTCGGCGCGCACAGCGGATACCTCAACGTCTACCCCCGGCAAGAAGCAGCCGCGCCCCAGCCGCACCGCGACCGCCGCTGTCACTCACTAGCCCACGCCTCAGCCGCCGCCACGCCTGCGCGCATCTGCGCGGGTGTGTCGGCGTGGCGCATGCCGAATACGATCAGGGCCGCCTCAGCCAGGCGCCTGGCCTCCTTCGCTGATCCTTCGCTGATCCTTCGCTGGGCTGGCACACCGCTTCAGACGACTCTATGACGCCCAATGCCGCTCGAATTTACGCCAAAACGAGTGAATCAAGCGATGATATGCGAGAGATTTACACAAACGGCGGCGTATAGAGTTGTAAGCCAAGGCGCGGCTGTTGAAAGCGCGCTCTGGCGCGCGGTTGCGTCGCTTGCGTCACCCGCTTTGTGTTGGGGGCCAACAAGCGCGGGCGTGCCGCAAGGGGATGTGTGGGATAGTGTTCTGTTTAGTACGGAGGTGCGGCGCTGATGCGTCATGAACGACTCCTGGGCGCAGTCACACGAGGCTCGGTGGCGGCGTTTTTCATCCTGAGCCTGGGCCTCGCGGCCTGCGGTAGTGGCGGCGGCAGCACTGGCGGCGTGATCGAGATCGCCACAGACCTGCCGGTCTCTGGCACCGACGCTGCTCAGGGCCTGCCGACTCAGTATGGTGTGGACCTCGCCGTGAGCCAGAATACGAATCTGGGCAGCGGCTACACCCTTCAGATCGTTCACAAGAACGACGAAGGCGCGAGCGGCGCTGACCCGACCGTTGGCGCGTCGAATATCAGCGCGCTGCTGGCGGACCCGAAAGTGATGGCGGTCGTTGGGCCATTCAACAGCGGCGTCGCCAAGGCGGAGATTCCAGTCGCCACCAACGGCGGTCTGGTGCTGATGTCTCCGACGAACACAAACCCTGGTCTGACCAAAGAGGCGTATGCGGCGGCCAATGGTATCAACTTCGCTCAGTTGCATCCGGCTGGCTCGAAAGAGTACTACTTCCGCGTCTGCGCGACTGACGACGTGCAGGGCAAGGTAGACGCGCAGATTGCGCAGGCCGCGCCGATCAGCGCGACAAACGTCTATGTGGTGGACGACGACACCACGTATGGTGTGGGCCTGGCGAACTTCTTCGTTCAGAACTTCACCGGCAAGGTGCTGGGCCGCCAGTCCATCACGCCTGCGCAGGTGGGCAACCTGAACTCCCTCGCGACGACCATCGCGAATGCCAACCCTGATGTGGTCTTCTACGGCGGCGTCACCAGCCAGGGCGGCGGCGCGCTGAAGAAGGATCTCGTGACGGCCGGCTACACCAAATTCATGGTTGGTGGCGACGGCATCGCGGACGATCCAAGCTGGCTGCAGACGGCTGGCTCCGGTGCGGTCAACACGTCCGCCACGGTGGCCGCGCCTGATCCATCTTCGCTGACAAGCGCCAGCGCGCAGCAGTTCAAGAGCGACTACAACACGTACGTCTCTGGCAAGCCTTCCAATGACCTGCTGCCCTACAGCGCCCAGGCGTATTCGGCGGCGACCATTGAGATCGATGCCATCAAGAGCGTGATCGCCTCTGGCAAGGTTCCTACCCGCGCGCTCGTGCGCGACGCCATTGCCAGTAGCTCGACCGACACGATCATCGGCACGATTACCTTCGATACGGGCGGCGACAACTCCGGTCAGAAGGTGTTCAGCATCTACACCGTGGACAGCACGGGCAAGTGGGTGTTCGACAAGTCTGTGAACGCCTAGTCAGCGGTTTACCCCGCGTGCACGCGGCCACAGGCGATCCAAACATATGATCCGCAGGTTGCGGCTCTCCGCGGAGCAGGCTTCACAAGAGGCCTGCTCCGTGCGTTAAATGTAGCCCAACTGCGACCATTGAACATCTCCCTGTCCAAAGGAGTGACGCGCAATGCTGACGCTTGCTACCGTCATGACCCCATCACATGTCTCGCCAATAGGCCTCTTCTTCCAGCAGCTCGAGATTGGCGTGACGCTGGGGGCGATGTATGCGTTGATCGCGCTTGGCTACACCCTGGTGTATGGCATCATCGAGCTGATCAACTTCGCGCACGGCGACATCTTCATGTGGAGCACCGTCATGACATTGGTGGTGGTCCAGGCGATGGGGATTGTGTCGCCGCCTGGCCCTGTCGCGCTCATCGGTCTGCTCATCCTGCTCTTCGCGGTAGGCATGTTCGTCTCCGCAGGCCTCAACTACGTGACCGAGCGCTTCGCCTATCGTCCACTGCGTAAAGCGCCTCGACTGGCGCCGCTGATCGCCGCCATCGGCGTCTCATTCATTCTGGAGACCGTCGCCCAGCTCTGGCGCGGCAGCAGCTTTGTGGCGTTCCCCTCGATCTTCCCCAATGTGGGCGTCACCATTGGCTCAGTGCGCGTCAACCTGCTCGATGTCGTCATCGTGGTCGTCGCCGTCGTGCTGATGTACGGCCTCGAACGCTTCATTCGCGTCACCAAGATGGGCAAGGCGATGCGCGCGACTGCCCAGGACCCCGAAGCAGCGTCGCTGATGGGCGTCAACATCAACCGCACGATCAGCATGACCTTCATCATCGGCGGAGCGCTCGCAGGCGCCGCTGGTGTGCTGTACAACCTCTACATTGCGCAGGTCTGGTTCTTTACGGGCTTCCAGCTCGGTCTGATCGCCTTCACGGCTGCTGTGCTCGGTGGCATCGGCAACATCTACGGCGCTGTGCTGGGCGGTTTTGTCATCGGCCTGATCGAAGCGTTCACCATCCAGTACATACCGGGCGGCTTTGCCTGGGCTGATGCGGTCGTGTTCGCCATTCTCGTGCTGATTCTGGTCTTCAAGCCCTCTGGCTTGCTTGGCCAGCAGACGCCCAACAAGGTTTGAGAGGAGGTTACCTCATGGCTGTGCAATCCCCTTTCAAGGCCGCCTCTAAGGCCGCCTCCTCCCGGATGGACGCCATTCGCCGCTGGACGGATGAGACACAGATCGCCGGCAGATCGCTCATCTGGTACGTCACCGGGTGGCGCTTTGCCGTCATCGCGGTCGTTGTGGCGGTCCTGCTGCCGACGATACCCTATGCTGTCTATCCAGACATTCAGAGCCTGCTGGTCGCGATGACCTCGGTGTTTGTCTACGTGATGCTGGCGCTGGGCCTGAATATCGTCGTCGGGTACGCCGGCCTGCTCGACCTGGGGTATGTCGCCTTCTTCGTCATCGGCTCCTTCACGATGGCGGCAGGCACCTACGGCTCGATCAACGACTGGCAGAGTAAGCTCCACACGATTCCGACCTTCCCGCTGATCATGCTCATCCCCGTGGGCGCGTTCATCGCGGGCATCTTCGGCATCCTGCTTGGCGCGCCGACGCTGCGGCTACGCGGCGACTATCTGGCGATTGTGACCCTGGGGTTCGGCGAGATCGTGCCGGTTATCTTCGCCAATATCCCCATCTTCTTCGGGCAGACGGGTATCAGCGCGACGCAGCCTGCGCCCATCAATACCCCCGTTGGCGCCATCTCGTTCACCGATCCGCTCAACAATGCGCCGTTCTACTATCTGGCGCTGGGCGTCGCGATATTGGTAACGGTTGGCTGCGCCTTGCTGCGCGACTCGAGCATCGGGCGCGCATGGGTCGCCATCCGCGAGGATGAAACAGCGGCGGAGGCGTCGGGCGTGAACCTGACGCGCACCAAGCTGCTGGCCTTCGCGCTCGGCGCCTTTGTTGGCGGCATCGGCGGCGTGATCAACACCGCTGTCTTTCCAAGTATCACACCGCTCGGCTTCAGTTTCAGCATCTCCATCACGGTGCTCATCATGGTGGTGCTCGGCGGCATCGGCAGCATCCCCGGCGTCATCCTCGGCGCCATCGTGCTGCGCTTCTTCGATGTCTTCCTGCTCCAGCGTGTCAATGACCCGATCCACCAGAGCTTCCTGGTGGCGCCAGCCAACGCGCCGTTACACATCCTGGCGAATGTTGACTTCAACACGCTCAAGCTGTTGATCTACGGCATCGTGCTGCTGGCCATGGTGCTGCTGCGGCCACAGGGGCTGATCCCCGACGCCCGCCGCCGCCGCGAACTGAAAGGCGAGGGCGCCGCGCCCGAAGACATGTCTGCCATTGGCCTCTTCGAGCAAGAGGAGGCGGGTATGAGTCTGGCCAGCGCTGGCGATGCGCTCGACCAGACAGAATTCACTGGCGCAGGCTCAGATGCTCAAGGGAGGGAGGGCTAAGCATGGCGCAAGAACAGGCGCAAACCCAGACGCAGGCGCAGGCTCCGACTCCAACGCTGCTGGAAGTTCGCGGGCTTGTGCAGCGCTTTGGTGGGCTGACTGCGGTGGATGGGGTCGATCTGGACATCCACAAAGGTCAGATCTACAGCATCATCGGGCCAAACGGCGCTGGCAAGACGACCGTCTTCAACCTGATTACGGGCATCTACAAGCCCACCGCTGGCCAGATTCTCTTTGAAGGCTCCTCGGTGACCGGGCTGCACCCTGACCACATGGTGCGGCGCGGCATCACACGCACCTTCCAGAATATCCGTCTCTTCAACAACATGACCGTTCTGGAAAATGTGCTGGTGGGCGAGCACACCCAGATGCCTGGCGATGTCGTCTCCGCGCTCTTCCGCCTGCCCAACTATCGCAGCGCCGAGCGGCGGGCGGTGCGGCGCGCGATCGAGCTACTGGGCTTCTTTGGCCCCGCGATGGTCGCGCGCAAAGACGAGTATGCGGCGAACCTCTCCTACGCCGAGCGGCGCCGGGTGGAGATCGCCCGCGCGCTCGGCTCGAATCCCAAGCTGATGCTGCTCGACGAGCCAACCGCTGGCATGAATGACGCCGAGACTGCCGAAGCGATTCAGTACATCCAGCGCTTGCGTCGGGAGTTCAGTGTCACGATTCTGCTGATCGAGCACAAGCTCCAGGTGACGATGGGCATCTCCGACCGCATCGCCGTGCTCGACTACGGGAAGAAAATCGCGGAGGGCGTCCCTGCGGAGATTCAGCGCGATGAGCGCGTGATCGAGGCGTATCTGGGTCGCAAAGCGGCGGTGGAGTGAGCCATGCTCGAAATTCAGAATGTTGACACCTACTACGGCCCTAACCAGGTGTTGCGCAATCTCACGATTGAGGTGAAGCAGGGCGAGATCGTGACCTTGCTCGGCGCCAACGCCGCTGGCAAGACGACGACCATGAAGACCATCTTTGGCATCGTCAGGCCCAGGAATGGCTCGATCACCTTCAAGGGCGAGCGCATTGATACAGTTGGCACCGACCAGATCATCATGCGCGGGCTGGCGCTCGTGCCGGAAGCGCGGCGGGTCTTCCCACGTATGACCGTGTATGAGAATCTGGAGATGGGCGCCTTTCTCAACGGGGATCGCGCAATCGTCGAGCAGGACATCGGGCGCATGTACGCGCTCTTTCCCCGGCTCAAAGAGCGCGCCAAACAGGTCGCGGGCACGCTCTCTGGCGGCGAGCAGCAGATGCTGGCGATGGGCCGCGCGCTCATGGCGCGCCCGCAGCTCATCTGCATGGATGAACCCTCGATGGGCCTCTCGCCGATTCTGGTGCAGACGGTCTTCGACACCATTCAAGAGATTCGCAAGCAGGGCGTGACGGTGTTTCTGGTCGAGCAGAACGCCTTCATGGCGCTGAACGTGGCCGACCGTGGCTACGTCTTGCAGCAGGGGCAGATTGTTCTCACCGACACCGCAAAGAATCTGCTCGACAATGATCTCGTGCGCCGCGCCTACCTTGGCGGGTAGCCGCCCCAAACAGTCCCAACGGCGAGCTTCCGGCGTTCCCTCACCAGCGATGATGAGGGAGCGCCGCAGCTCGCTTCTCTGTGTGGGCGTCGAGCAAGCGCGCGCATGGCCGCATCTGCCTCGCAATCCCCCAAAAATCCGCCAAAAGCGCCTGCGTCACGCGACATCGAGCGCTGACGTAGGGTTTTCTGGCAGGTGTTGTTGACGGCATGTCATCAGGCGGTTTATGCTTAGCTCGTCAAGCCGCCAGGCGCATGCCTCATTTACGCGCATTTTTGTCTCCTCGCGGTGTCGGCGATAGAAGGAGCGCGACGTGCCACAACCAACTCCCAACGAGACACTCGCGCGTGGCGTTGTGCTGGATGGCCGCTATCGCATCGAACGGGTAATCGGGAGCGGCGGGTACGCCAGCGTCTACAAGGCGATTGACACCACCTACAATGTCGAGCGCGCGATCAAAGAAGTGACCGACCCCGACAAGGGTGTCCGCGAGCAGTTCAGGCTCGAAGCCGATCTCCTCATCAATCAGAGCCACCCCAATATCCCGCGCGGCTATAAAGTCTTTGATGTGGGCAAGCGCATCTATTTTGTCATGGACTTCGTTGGCGGCAAAGACCTGGAAGAGCTGCTGAACGAGAGCCTGACGCAGCAGCGCCGCCCGCTGGAAGAAGGGCGCGTCTTGCGCTGGGCGATTGAAATCTGTGGCGCGCTCGACGCCATCCATCGCCTGCCGACGCCCATCATCCATCGTGACATAAAGCCAGCGAACATCAAGATTACCCCGGATGACCACCCCGTGCTGATTGATTTTGGCCTGGCCAAGTTGCAGCAGAACGTCTCGAAGGGGGTGGCGACGCAGGCCGCCGCGCAGGGGGTTTCGCCGGGCTTCGCGCCGCCTGAGCAGTATATGGCCAAGGGCCGCACCGACGCGCGCACCGATGTCTATGGCCTGGGCGCGACGCTCTACGCCTGCCTGACTGGGCGCGACCCCGCCGAGGCGCCCGCGCGCTTGCTCGCGCAGACGGGCGTGGCCCATGGCTCATCGCTCGAAAGGCCACGCGCGCTCAACCCTCGCATCTCTATGCGCACCGAGGCGGTCATCATCAAGTCGCTGGAGCTATCGCCCTCCAAGCGCCAGCAGAGCGCCGCTGAACTGGAGAGCGAATTGCGTGACGCGCTCAATCAGTTGATCGCCGCGACCGCCTCAGGCGCGACGATGGTGATGCCACATGGCGCCGCGCCGCAGATCGATCAGCAGAGCGGCAAACGCCCGGCCGTGGCGGCGCCGCCGCCGATGGCCCAGGCGCCCAGGCAGCCGGTCGTGGCAGCGACGGTGCCGCCGCCACGGCCCGCCCCGCCGCTGCGTGGCACGAGCAAGCAGCCCGCTGTAGACCCGCGCACGGGCCAGCAGCCAATCACGCCGCTCGCCGCGATGGCGCCGGTCGCGCCGGGCGCCGGGCTGAATCGTTCGATGGCGGCTGCCCCGCTCAGCGAGACGGCGCAGCATCGCACCCTCACTGCCGCGCAACCTGGCGTCGCGGCCCGCAGCAGTGGCAAGCATCCCGTCGCAGCGCCGGGGCAGCCGCTCGTGGCGACGAGTGGCGCGCAGCATCCCGTGCTGCAATTGCGCGGGTCGGGCGCCGCCTCCGCTGGCCCTGCGCTGGCTGGTGTGGCGGGCGCGACGGCGCTCTCGCCAGTGGCCACCGCCGTGAAAGATCAGCGGTCGGGCAAGCAGCCGCGAGTTGGCGCGAAGGCAGCGGCGTCGGCGATAGACACGCGCGCCTGGATTCGCCTGGGGACGACGCCTATCTCCGGCTTCGGCAAGTGGATGCTGGCCCTCTCAGCGATTGAGGCGATCTGGGGAGCCGTCGCGCTCTCACTGGGCGCCATCAGCGTCGTCAATCATGGCCTGCCCACGCCGCTGCTGGTGAAGCTGGGGCTGGGCTGGCTGCTGATCATTGCGGTCCTCTCGCTGCTCGGCGGGCAAGCGCTCAGTCGGCCCATCTACCGGCGCGGCAGGCTCGGCGTCGTGCGGCGCGGCATGCAGGGAACCGGGTTGTTCTTCTTCAGCCTGCTGGTGCATCTGGTGGCGCTCTGGGGCGCGACGATCTTCATCTCGACGCCTGGCAACGAGCTGCTGGCCGTGATCGCCTATATCATCTTCGGCCTGAATGTGCTCGTCGCTGGCATCCTCTCCGTCTACAACATCCTCGACTGACCAGCGCCGCAGAGCCCACAGGTGTGATTAACTCTGTGGCTGCGGCTGGTGTGGCGACAGTTGCAGGAAGCTCCACGACTTGAGGTCGCGCTCCAGGTGGTAGCGGATGGTGGCTTGCAGCGTCGCCTCGATCTCCGCCTGGAGGCCTGACTCCAGGCGCAGGCGTGGCAGCGCGCTCCACTCCGTCGTTTGCAGCAGCCGCAGCACCTTCAGCGCAGGAAGCGTGAGGCGGCGCGCGCCCGCGCGCATGCAATCCGTGCAGAGCGCGCCGCCCATCTCCGGGCTGTAGCCCTGATCCTCCGGGCGCAGCGGTTGATCGCAGCCGACGCAGTGATGCAGGCCGGGGCGATAGCCAAGCTCGCCCAGCATGCGCAGCTCGAAGTAGCGCAGCGTGAGCCAGCTGCGCGCGTTATCGGCCTCGCTCACCTGCGCATCGAGCCGACGCAGCGTCTCGACGAAGAGCGCGTAGAGGCGCGGATGGGGGTCGGCGTCCTCCAGGAAGCGATCCACCAGCTCGGCGATATACCACGCCGCCGATGCCGACCAGAAGTCGGCGCCCAGGCGCTCGAAGCGCTCGCGCCCCTCCGCTTGTGTCACGATGTCGAGGTCGCGCCCCGTCGCCAGCAACAACTGCGAGCGGGTGAATGGCTCCAGATGGCCCGCCAGCCTGCTCTTGGTCTTGCGCACGCCCTTGGCGATGGCGCGTGTCTTGCCGTAGGTCGGCGTGAAGAGCGTGAGGATGCGGTCGGCCTCACCGTAGTCGGTGCGGCGCAGCGTAAACCCTTCAGTGCCATACACACGCGGACGAGGCATAAGCGCAAGCCAATCTTGTATCGTCTCGAATCTGACACTACGTCAGCCCTCACCCCCAACCCCTCTCCCAGAGGGCGAGGGAGTGGAGTTCCCTTCGCCTGGTGGGCGAGGGAAGCGCAGATTCCCCCTCGCCTCGTGGGCGAGGGGGCCAGGGGGTGAGGGCTGGCGCCCATGCACAGTGTATTCCATGCGCGCTGGTCGCCGCCGGAAGTCTGCGCGCCGCTCAGGGAGGCGTCGGCGTATCGCTGTTGGCGACGATGTTGGCGTCGTGGCTGTCGGCGTTATCGAGATTGTGGGCGAGGGGGTCGGCGTCGGCGCCCCGGTGCTGACGTAGACCGTTACCTGCGTCGAGCTGCTCTGCGAGGTCGGCTGGATCGATGTCCCCGCCACCGGGTTCGTCTCGACCACCGTCCCCGACGGATATTTGGCGCTTGGCTCTGTCGCCAGAACGACGCTCAGGCCCTTCGTCGTCAGTGTATCGGCGGCGACGGAGAATTGCTCGCCGATGACATTCGGCATGATGATCGGCGATAGGCCCGCGCTGAACGTCAGCGTCACCGCGTCGCCAGCCTTGACCGACGCGCCCGCCGTGGGCGACTGGCTGATGACTTGATTCTTCGTCACATTGCTGGCCTGGCCGACGCAGGTGGCTTTCAGATGCTTCGCCGTCGCATCCGCCTGAGCCTCGGTGCAGGTGATCGGTGTGGTTACATAGTCTGGCATCGCGAACGTGGGGATGGTGGTCGCGGTCGGCTGCTGATTGGTGGTCGGACTGCCTGGCAACAGTTTGGTCAGCGCCAGCACGAGGACGCAGCCGACGACCAGCACCACCAGCGCGGCGCTGATGATGGCGACGATCAGGCCGACGTTGCGGCGCGGCGGTGGTTCGTCACCGGGGCGACGCGGCGCGCCGATGCGCGGCTGCGTGCCACCTGCCGCCTCCCACGGGCGTGTGGGCGCGGCGATAGGGCTGCCGCCAAATTCATTGGGGCCGCCGAAGTTGTCGTAGGCGGGCGATCCATCGTAGGTCTGCTCGTCATCCATCCCGCCGTAGGGGGCGCCATAGTGCGCGGGCCGCCCGTTGACCGACATGGGAGGGCGTGCGCCGCCACGCGGGCCACTGACCGGGCCGGGCGCGCCGTAGCTGCCCTGGCGCGGGCCAGACGAGCGCTCGCCGGGTCGCTGCGCCGGATTTTCGTACTGGTCAGCGCCGTAGCGCCCTGGCACGGCCTCGGCCCCGCTCATGCGGCGCGCAGGCGAGCGCAGAAAGTTGGTCAGCGTCGCGGACAGCTCATCGCCATCGCGGAATCGCGCCGACGGCTCCTTTGCCAGACACTTCAGGATGATGCGCTCGAGCGTCGGTGGGATGCGCGCATTGAGCGCGCTCGGCGGCTCCGGCTCTTCCTGGATGTGCTTCATCGCCACCGCGACGGGGGTGTCGCCATCGAACGGCGTCTGGCCGGTGAGCATCTCATACATCACGATGCCCAGCGCATAGACATCCGCCGAGGGGCGCACGATCTCGCCCTGCGCCTGCTCTGGCGCGTAGTATTGCACGGTTCCCAGCGTCATGCCGGTGGTGGTCAGGCGCTCGGCGTCGGCGTCCTTGTACATGCTGGCGATGCCGAAGTCGGTCAGCTTGACCAGCCCATCATCGTTGACCATGATGTTCTGCGGCTTCACATCACGGTGGACGATGCCGCGCCGATGCGCCGCGCCCAGCCCCATCGCCACCGCGCGCGCAATCTCGACCGCGCGCTCCACCGGCAGGATGCCCCCGCGCCGCTTCAGATAGCGGCGCAGGTCCATCCCGTCAATGTATTCCATGACGATGTAGTAGCTCTCGGCGCTCTGGCCGTAGTCGAAGACCTGCACGATGTTGGGGTGCTGCAAAGCCGAGGCGGCGCGAGCCTCACGCTGAAAGCGGGTGACGAACTTGGGGTCGTTGCTGTAGACTTCGCGCAGCACTTTGACCGCAACGAGGCGGTCCATCATCTGCTCATCAACCGCTTTGAAGATCGTCGCCATACCACCGCGGCCGATGGGTTCTTCGAGGCGGTAGCGCCCGCCGATGATCTCTGGTGACTCCATACATCTCCCAACCGCAGTGGCCGCGCCGCGCGCCAGCAGCGTCGGCTGGATCAGTGGCGGGCAGACGAGACGGATGCGGCGCCGGCGCGGCCAACTCAGGTGACGCCAGGGCGATGCGTAACGAATACTCGCTCGACGAATGAGAACGCAATGAACGGAAGCCCCTGCTCTTCGCCAGTAGCGCACGCCTAATCTAACGTGCCACGCGACGCCTGTCAAGCAGACGCGCACGGTCACGCAGCGCTCAGGCAGTGAAGCTACGCTCGCAACAGGGAGTGTACCACACCATTCCTCGCAGGTGAACGCTGGGCGCCCAATACGCCTAGCGCCCCAGCAATCCCTCAGAGAAAGTGTACGCGGACGACGCCAACGCGACAGTGAAGCGCGTCACAGCAGGGCGCGGGCGGGTGAACCGCAGGGCACGGGCGGGTGAACCCGCAGCTAAGGGCCTGCGGCCGCGAAGGCCGCCTGCGCGGCCTGAAGACGGGCGTCCTGGCCCGCGACAGGCGGGCTTCGCGTCGGTCCGCAGACCGACCCTAGGCGCGGCTTTCAGCCGCCAGCCAGCTCGACGTTGTCGTGTTTTTCCTTACACTGGCCGCATTCTCGTGCTATGCTATAGAAGTGATCGCAGACGACGACAGAACCTCCGCGCTCGCACGGCTCTTGTTTGCGCGCGCAGGCGCTTGGTGGCAGGCGGCGATGCGCCCCCTGGAGCGGTCGGATGCGACATGGAACGTATGCTTAGTCCACATGGCATCAAATTTGAACATCAGCATATGATCGCGCGGCGGCGCTGCTCGATCTGCGACCGCAAACTGGAGCAAACGGCATTCTTCCTGACGGAGGGTGACGAAGCGCCGGAGCCGCAGCAGGTCTGGCTGCTCTGCGCCTCATGCAATACCGCCGTGCAGAGTGAGTTATCACGCTCCGAACTGCGCTCACCTGTGCGGACGCGCGTCGCCGTTGGTCTGGTCGCCAGCGCGCGCAGCCCCGGAAATCGCGCGAAATTCTGGCAGGGGCGCTACTGGGACGAACTCGACGACCGTGGCTGGAATCGGGTGCTCGTGTGGTTCTTCATCATCCTCGCATTCGGCCACATCCTGCTTTTCATGCTGTTGGTGCTAGTTCCGCTGATGCTCCCCCACTGATACGCCGCCGTAGGTTGGCGGTTTCACCCGCCAGCGTGGCTGAGCCATGACAGCGTCTCGCCGCGTGTCGGCGGGTTGGCGCCTGGTCGCGCGCAGGTCAGCGCCGCCACCGCCGAGGCCCAGCGCAGCGTCGCCGTCAGTTCCGCCTGGCCGAGCGCCGCCAGCGTGACGCGCGTCGTAGCGCCCCGCTCACTCAGCGCGCTGAGCAGCCCCGCCGCGAAGGCGTCGCCCGCGCCCACGGTATCGGCGTTGGCGCCCGGAGACGCGACCTGCAAGGCTGGCTGGCGCAGCGCGAATCCGCCTGCCGCCGCGAGCACGGCGCCCTGCGCGCCGAGGGTCAGCGCGACCAACGCCGGGCCTCGCGCCACGTAGCGCGCGGCTACCGCCAGCGGATCCTCGCGCTCGGCGCCTGGCTCCAGCCAGGCGAGATCGGCCAGGCTCAGCTTCAGCAGATCGGCCTGCGCGATGAAGTGGTCGAGCGTGGCGCGATAGCCTGGCTCATCCGCGATCAGGCCGGGGCGGATGTTCGGGTCGAGCGAGAGCAGCGCTTGCCCGCGCAGTCGCTCGGCCACCGCGCGCACGGCCAGCGGTGTCGCGCCGCGCAGCAAGCTGATCGAGCCGATATGCAGCGCGGTTGTCTCGGCAAAGAGCGCGTCGGGCAGATCAGCGGCGGTCAGCAGGGTGTCCGCCGCGTCGGCGCCGTAGAACGCGAACGCTGGCTCGGCGGCGCCTGCCCCACGCGCCGCGTTGTGCGTGACGAAGGCCAGCGTCGTGTGACCCTCCACCACCGCCAGGAAGTCCGCCCGCACCCCCTCCGCATGCAGATAATCGACGATGCGCCGCCCAAAGAAATCGTCGGCCAGCTTTCCGGCGAAGGCCACCGGAGCGCCCAGCCGCGCCAGCCCGACCGCGACATTGAGGATGGAGCCGGCCGGCGCGAGGCGAAAGCCGACGACCTGGCCCGCCTCCGTGATCGGCAGCAGGTCCATCAGCCCCTCGCCGAGGCAGGTGATGAGGCGTCGAGCGTTGGCCATGGGGCGTGTTCCCTTCCTCAGCGAAGTCGGACGACGATTGCAATCTGTGCGCAGGCTTGCGGCGTATTTCGAGCTGCGCGTGCGCGTCTGCAACGCCGCAGCTCAGTCCCAGTCCGCGACGGCGGACTTCGCGGCCCGCAGGCCATCCAGGCGCGGTTTCAACCGCCAGCGCCCCCCGGCAATCTGCGTGCGAGTTCGCATTGCGTTGCGTTGCGGCTCTCTTGCGTGCGCGATCAACCACTGGCGCTCGATCCGGCAATCTGTGTGCGAGTTCGCATTGCGTTGCGGCGTTGGGCTTGTATACTGGCTGTGGCGCAATGACGCTCACGATGGGGAGCCAATCAGGCGCGCAGCAGGCGCGCAGCAGGCGCACAGCAGGAGAACAGCGCATGGGCAGTTCGCCGGTCGCTCCGCCAACGTCCGCCGGGGGCGTGGTCGCCAGCCCACCACCATATCTTGCCACGCTGGTCGTCAAGGGGCCAGCCTGGCGCAGCCGCTTCGCGCATGGCGATCAGATTCCGCTCTTCCGGCCAGAGACACACATCGGCAAGCTCGCGACCAACGACATCATGATTACCGATCCCTTCACCTCGCGCATCCATGCGGTCATTCGCTGGAGTCCGCAAGGCTATCTGCTCGAAGACCTGCGCTCGACCAATGGCACGTTTCTGAATGGCCAGCGCATCACCGGCCCGACATTCTTGCAGCCCGGCCAGACGATTCGTGTCGGCCAGACAGAGCTCACCTTCTATGCGCTCCAGGGGCAGGGGCGCGCCGCCCCCAGCTACGCAGCGGCGGCGCCAGCCGCGCCTGTTCCTGCCGCGTACCGCCCGCCGATGGCTGCGTCGGCGCCATTTCAGCATGTGGATCGTGGCCTGCCCGCCGGTCAGGGCATGGGCGGCTGGTTCGGCCTGGAATGGCGCAAGAATTACTGGAAGGTGATGCTCGTCGGGCTGGCGCTGCTCTTTTTCGCCGAATACCTGCTCACTGTGATTGGCAAACCGGCGCTGCTCATCGTCATTCCGCTCGCCGCCGCGCTCGCGCCTGTCACCTTCTTCATCTACTGCTGGGATAGCGATTATCTCTCCGACATGCCCCGCTGGATTCCGTGGGGCGCGTTCATCAGTGGCGCGCTGCTGGGCGTCACGCTGGCGTTCATCCTCGAACAGATTTTCGTCAATGGCGATTCGCTCAGCGCGTCAATGGCTATCGGCTTCATCGAGGAGAGCTGCAAGGCGCTCGCGGTCGTCTGGTTCCTGCGCAGTCGCAAGCTGCGCAGCGAGATCGACGGCGTGATCCTCGGCGCCGCCGCTGGCGCCGGATTCGCCACACTCGAAACGACACTCTACGCCGTCACCGCCTACTTCAACGGCTTCCAGGATGGCGGTGGCATCGCGGCGGTCAACCAGACGCTGCTGTTGCGTGGGCTGCTGGCGATCTTCGGCCACGTCACCTGGACGGCGATTGTTGTCGGCGCAGTCTGGCGCGATCGTGGGCAGCGCAGCTTCCGGCTGACCTTCGGCGTCGTCCTCGCGTTCCTGATCGCCGTCACGCTGCACGGCCTGTGGGATGGCATTCCCATCTATGGCATGCTGATCGCCGGGGTGATTGGCCTGTGGCTGATGCGCTTCTTCCTGCGCGAGGCGGTGTCGCGCGAGAAGTTCGGCGCGTTCGCGCCACCACCGCCGCCGCTGGCGCTCGCGCTCATCACCTATGCCTTCCATCCCTTCCGCGATCCCGTCCCCCGGCCCGCTGCGCCGCCCGCAGGCTCGTTCACTGGCTCGTGGCAGATCGACCCTGCCGCCATGGCGTCGTGGGCGCCCGCGCCCGTCGTGTCCTATCCACCGCAGCCCTATCCACCGCAGCCCTATCCACCGCAGCCCGTCGCGCCGCCAACACAGCAGCGGGTCTGCGCCAATGGCCACACGACCGCTGACCCAGGCGCGCGTTTCTGTCGCATCTGCGGCGCGCCACTGAGCGGATAGCGCCGCTGCGCGAGCGCGGGGTGTACAATGCAGGCGCGAGAAACGCCACAGAAGGAGGCGCGCGATGCCGAAACAGCCGACCCAGCCCAAGAAGCCAACAGCGCCCGCTGGCCAGCAGGCGGGAACAGCGAAACCTGCGGGAAAGGGTAGCCCGCAGAATATCCCGCTCGACCAGCAGAACATCCCGGCGGAGCTACCAGAGGACGCGCAGCGCCGCCTGGCCGAGATGAGCGGCGACGGTGGGCGACGCAAACTCTTCACCAGCGACCTCTCCGTCAGCGAGCTGGCGCTGGTCTACGAGGCTGGCTTCGAGCCGGTCGGCATGGTCGTCGGCTCCAGCGTCTACCATATCGGCTGGCAGCCCACCTATGCCGCGTATGGTGGCTTCGGCATGGGCTACGCCTATCAGGATCAGGAACTCGAGATGCTGACGACGGCGAAGTATCAGGCGCGTGAGCTGGCGATGTCGCGGATGGAGGCCGAGGCCGACGCGCTGGGCGCTGATGGCATCGTCGGCGTGCGGCTGACCGTTGGCTCATTCGCCTGGGGCGCCGATCTCGCCGAGTTCATCGCCGTGGGGACGGCAGTGCGCGCGCGTGGCGCAGGCGCGAGCTACCGCACGAAGTTTGGCAAGCCGTTTACCAGCGATCTCTCCGGCCAGGAGTTCGCCACGTTGCTCAAGGCGGGCTACCGTCCGCTGGGGATGGTGATGGGCGTCTCGGTCTACGCCGCCTACCAGAATGGCTACGAGTTCCAGATGATCTCCGGCTGGACCTACGGCTGGACGGGCATGGGCGCGCTGGGCGGCATGAGCGGCGGCGGCGGCATGGGCAGCTACAACCAGGAGGTCAACCACTTTACCGACGCGATGTATGCGACGCGCAATCTGGCGATGGGGCGGCTGCATCGCGAGGCGGAGGAGTTGGACGCCGAGGGGGTGGTGGGCATGCGTGTCGAGGTTTCGCCCTCGCTCTCGAAGGATGACCCGGAGTTCTGGAACGAGCTGAATGAGCGTGACGCCGGCATGTCCGCGAACCACTGGCGCACCTTTCTCGTAGATATGTTCGCGATAGGCACAGCGGTCGCCCCGCTCGGCGCCGAACACCAGATCGCGCCGCCGCAGATGGTGGTCTTTCTCGACAAATGAGCGGAGGGCATGCGGCGTAGCTCAGGCGACAGCGCGCAGCGATGCGGCATAGGCGGGCGATGAGATTGGAGGAGGCGCGGCCAATGGCTGGTGATGATAGGACTGACCCGCCGGGGTCGGGAATGGAGTTTGAGTTGCTCGCCGCCTCGCTGCGCGCCGATGCGGGCGACGCGACGGCGTTCCTCGAAGCGCTCGCCACGAAGCTGGGCGGCGCGCTGCCACAGCGCACGCAGATCGAGCGCGGCGGCGGACTCTTTAGCCATGCGCATCCGGTGCGGCGCATCACCGTGCGGCTGGGCGAGTGGGAGTATGCGCTGGTGGCCGAGCCGAGCGGCTCGCTCCTCCCCAGCCGCACCCATGCGGTGCGCGGCATCACTCTCAAGAGTGAGCCGCTGGACCTCGATCAGTGGATCGAAGAACTCTCCGCCGACCTGGCCGACCTGGCGCGCACGAGCCTGCAAGATCAGACGGCCCTGCGCCGCCTGCTGAGCTAGCGGGCGGCGGGCACGTTGGCCCGCGAGACAGCATTACGCACTCAAGACGCCCTGCCGCGCAGGGAAGATGTCAGGGGAGTGATCCCCGGCGTACAACAGGAGTAGAGAACGATGGCGCGTCAGCCACAGGGCCAGCAGGGCCAACAGCAAGATCAGCCACAGGGCCAGCAGCAGGGCCAACAGCAGGGCCAACAGCAGGGCCAGGGGATTCAGCCCGATCAGTCATCGGCGCCAGTGCAGATGCCACAGCACGCGCTCGAACGCCTGAAGCGCATGCGTGGCGGCGATGGCCAGCGTCCGCTCTTCACGAGTGACCTCTCCGTCAACGAGTTCCTGCTGGTGAAGGAGGCGGGATTCGATCCCGTGGGCATGGTGGTAGGGTCGAGCATTTATCACATCGGCTACCAGCGCTCGATGTTCAATGTCAGCCAGGAGCTAGGCGTACTCTCGCAGGCGATGTATAGCGCGCGTGAGCTGGCGATGTCGCGGATGGAGGCCGAGGCCGACGCGCTGGGCGCCGATGGCATCGTCGGCGTGCGGCTGGATGTCGGGCGCTATGAGTGGGGCGCCGACCTCGCCGAGTTCATCGCCATCGGCACGGCGGTGCGCTCGCGCGACGGCACAAACCATCGCACGAAGTTTGGCAAACCCTTCACCAGCGATCTCTCCGGCCAGGATTTCCGCACGTTGCTCGCCGCTGGCTTCCGTCCGCAGGGGATGGTGATGGGGAGTTGCGTCTACCACGTCGCCTATCAGGGCCTGGGCCAGTGGATGAAGACGGTGGGGCGCAACACGGAGATGCAGAACTACACCCAGGGCCTCTACGACGCGCGCGAGCTGGCAATGGAGCGGATGCAGGCTGAGGCGGAGAATCTGGGCGCCGATGGTATCACAGGCACGCAGATCAAAGAGTCGAGCCATGGCTGGGATAGCCATGTCATCGAGTTCTTCGCGGTCGGCACCGCCGTCGTCGCCATCAGCGAAGACCACCAGATTACCCCACCGCAGATGGTGCTCAGCCTGAATAGCTAGGCTGGCGGCTGGCGGCTCAAGCCGCGCCTGGGTGGCCCTGTCGGGCCGCGAAGTCCGCCTGAGCGGACTAACATCCCAGCGGGCTTGAGCCGCCAGCCAGCTCCTGCGTTCACCCCCCGTCAGTTCAGGACCCAGCAATCACCCGCCGCTTGACGAGCAGCCAGGTAAAGAGGATACTGGCTGAGGAAGGCCCCCACCCTGTGAAACCACTGCATGGAAACACCGAGAGGGCCTGCGCGGAGGGATGAACGCATGGCATGGCTTCGATTCTGGCGACGCAAGCGTACTGATACCCTGGATATCGCTTTACCCCATCGCACCATTGGCGGCAGGCGCTTTGCCGCTGGTGTTCCCTACCTGCTCCCCAGCGACATGGGCGAGACGAATCGCCTGGACTTTCAGCACTATATGCTGCGATTTGCGCTCAAAGGCGATTACGCCGCGCCCATCACTCGACCGCAGGATATTCTGGATGTCGGCAGCGGCACTGGTCGCTGGGCGATGGAGATGGCGCGCCAGTTCCCGCGCGCGAATGTGATTGGGGTGGATATCGCGCCCCCTGCGGCGGAGGCTGGCGCAGCAAACGACACGCGACCCGACAATTACGCCTTTGTGCAGGGCAATGTGCTGGAACGTCTGCCCTTCGCCGACAACAGCTTCGACTTCGTACACCAGCGACTGCTCGTCGCCGCCATCCCCGCCGCGCGCTGGCCCAGCGTCGTGACTGAGTTGCTGCGTGTGACGCGGCCAGGCGGCTGTGTGGAACTGATCGAGGCGGAGTCGCGCCTGCCAAACGCAGGGCCAGGCTTGCAGACCTCGATGCGCTGGGCGTCGGCGCTTGCCGGGCGGCGCGGCATTGATCCCGCCAGCGCCAGCCAGGTCGGCGTTTTCTTGCAGCAGGCTGGCGCGCAACAGGTGGTGACACGCGCCGTCGCCCTCCCCGTTGGCGAACCAGGGGGTCGGCTGGGCGTGATGGCAAAGACGGATCTGCTCGCCGGCATGACTGGCCTGCGCGGCGTGGTCGTTAGCATGGGACTCATCAGCGAGAGTGACTTCGAGGCGAACACACGCCAGATCGAGGCGGAGTTGTCGAGCGGGAAGATTTCCTGGCCGTTCTACATCGCCTACGGCCAGAAGCCCCGCTAACGACCACGCCTGTCACCGCCAATCCCCCCGCGCCGCGTGCTACACTGGCTGCGAAGTACGATGGAGCAGCGGCGACCCACAGCCACAGCGGGAGGGATTGGCGAATGGCGAGTACGGTGATCGAGCTAGAGGGCCACATCATTGATTCGCTGATCTTGCCGCGCGTCTGGGGCGCCATCGAAGATGCGGGCGCGCACTTCCATGTGCTGGAGATGCGCGTGGGGCAGAGCGAGTTGGAGGAGAGCTACGTTCGGCTGGAGGTCAGCGCGGCGAGCGAGGAGCGCCTGCTCGAGCTGATGGGCGAGTTGCAGCGTCTCGGCGCCGTTCCATTCGTCGAGAGCGATGCCCGCCTGGAGCCAGCGCCACAGGCGGGCGTGCTGCCCGACGACTTCTACTCCACATCGAGCCTGCCAACCTTTGTGCGTGTGGGCGGCCAGTGGGTCGAGATCGAGCACATCGAGATGGATGTGGCGATTGTCGTAGATCGCGAGCGTGGCGTGGCGCGCGGCTGCCCGATGCATGAGGTGCGCGCGGGTGAGGCGGTTGTGGTGGGCTATGACGGGGTGCGCGTCGAGCCGCTGGAGCGCCCGCGCCAGCGTGAGGCGTTCAGCTTCATGCAGAGCGCCGTCTCATCTGAGCGAGCCAAAGCGCTGGCCATCGCCGATGTGGCGGAGGCGATGCGCGCCTGCCGCGAGCGCGGCGGCAAGACGCTCTTCGTGCTGGGACCAGCGATTGTGCATACGGCGGCGCGCCAGCACGTCGCCGCATTGATTCGCCGGGGCTACATCCAGGTGATCTTTGGCGGCAACGCCATCGTCGCACACGATGTGGAGGCGGCGATGTTTGGCACCTCGCTCGGCGTGGACCTCAAGACGGGCCTGGCAGTGGAGCATGGCCACCGCAATCACCTGCGCGCCATCAACGCCGTGCGCGCGACTGGCTCGCTGGAGGCGGCGCACGCGCGCGGGCTGCTGGGCGATGGCATCATCGCGTCCGCGCTGGAGCAGGGCGTCGAGGTCGTGCTGGCGGGGTCCATCCGCGATGATGGCCCGATGCCCGGCGTCATCACCGATAGCGTGGAGGCGCAGGGACGCATGCGTCTGGCCTGCCGAGGTGTCGAGGTGTGTGTGATGGCGGCCTCGATGCTGCACGGCATCGCCACGACCAATATGCTGCCCGCTGCGGTCAGATGCGTCGTAGTGGATATCAACCCCGCCGTCGTCACCAAGCTGGCCGACCGTGGCGCGACGCTGGCGATGGGCCTCGTCACCGATGTTGAGCTGTTCCTGCGCGAACTCGACGCCACGCTGTAGGCCGGAGCTGAGGAGAACGCGGGCAGGCGCGCATCGCAGCCTCAGCGCCCGCTCAGCAGAGGCGTCGCACGGCAGCGTTTATCCGCGCTTGCGCTCGTACTTGACGCCTGCGATGCCCAGCGCCTCGCGCGCAATGCCCCAGGCGACGGCGATGGCGATGACCTCGATCAGGATAATCATGACGATCCAGAGCCAGAGCAGCCCGTATTGAATCGCCTTCGAGTAGGCCAGAATCATGAAGAAGATGACGGCTGGCGCTAAAGGCAAGGAGAGGCAGAGCAGCGTGACCACGATGCGATAGAAGCCATCGAGCAATGGCTGCTGGACGTTCTTCGGCGATTTGTATTCCTGGCCGGGCAAGGCATGCGGAATCGTGACGAAGCGCTCATCACTCTCTGCGGCGACCGGCGCGGTAGACTGTGTATCTGCGCTCATGGCATTACATCCTCACGGCGTCAGGAGCGCGCGGTAGTCCTCAGCGACCACCGGAGCCTGACGCGAACACCCTGGCATAAAGTGTAGGCCAGCCCAGCGGCCACGTCAAGCGAGGCGCCCTGCTGGGGCTGCATCTCCCAGAGCAGCCAGCGCCAGCGCCTTGTGACACCGATCCGCCTGCGCGATACAATAGCGCTAGAGCGGACGCGAGGCGTGGCTGCTCTGGCAGGCCCTCAGGCGCGGTTTCCAGCCGTCTTAAACCACCCATACAGAGGAGTACACACCACCATGGCGCTCGGAAGGCGACCCATCCTGCTACTGCTCAACGGGGTCATCCATACGATGGAGCCGGGGCAGCCGCTCGTCTCAGCCCTGGCGATTGACCGCAGCTCCGGGCGCATCATCGCGGCGGGCGACGACGCCGACATGCGTTCGCTCGCGGGGCCGCTGACCGAGACGCTCGATCTGCGTGGGCGTGTCGCGCTGCCCGGATTCATCGACGCCCACACCCATCTGCTCGGCTATGCCCAGGGGCGTATCGAGGTCGAGCTGCGCGAGACGCGCTCGGAGGATGAGGCGGTGGCGCTGGTGAAGGAGCGCGCCGCGACGCTGGCGCCGGGAACATGGATCATTGGCCATAGCTGGGACAAGAATCGCTGGACGCCAGAGCGCTTCCCCAGCAAGGCTTCGCTCGACGCCGCCACGCCGCAGCATCCCGTCGCGCTGGCCAGCCACGACTACCATAGCTACTGGGTCAACTCCGAAGCGTTGCGGCGCGCAGGCATCACCGCCGCCACGCCAGACCCCGGCTCCGGGCACATCGAGCGCGATGGCGCGGGCGAGCCGACCGGCATGCTCTTCGAGAACGACGCGATAGCGCTGATGGACGACGCCATCACGCCGCCCGACGACGCGACGCTGCTGGCGGAGCTACGAGCGGTCTTCGCCGAACTGCGCTCCCGTGGCGTCACGGGTGTCCACAACATCGAGGGCGACCACAGTCTGCGGCTGATGCAGCAGCTTCGCGCCACGGGCGAGGTTGGCCCGCGCGTCCTGCTCTACATCCCGCATCAATCGCTGCCCGATGCGCTGCGGCTGGGGCTGGAAGCGGGCTTCGGTGACGACTTTCTGCGCTTCGCTGGGGTCAAGTTTTTCATGGATGGCGCGCTCGGTTCGCAGACCGCCGCGATGCTCGATCCCTATGAAGGCGGCGCGGGCAGGCTGGGCCTGCTGACGACCGGCGAGGACGAGATCGAGCAGGCGGTGCGCGCGGCGGCGCAGGGCGGCGTTGGCATGGCGATTCACGCCATCGGCGACCGCGCGGTGAAGATTGCGCTCGATGGCGTGGAGGCGGGTCTGCGCGCAGGAACGCTGCACGCGCGGCGCATCCGCCTGGAGCATGTGCAGTTGGCGCGACTGGAAGACCTTCAGCGGATGGCGCGGCTGGGCATCGTGGCGTCAGTGCAGCCGTTCCACGCCGTCGTCGACCGCTACACGGCGGAGCGCTACTGGGGCGACCGCCATCGCCGCGCCTACGCCTACAACACTATGCGCGAGCTGGGCATTCCGGTGGCGCTCGGCTCTGATACGCCAGTGGACACCTGCGATCCGCTGCGCATCCTGCATGCGGCGATCAACCGCTACGACGACCGCACGCCCGACGCGCCGCCGTGGCTGCCCGAGCAGGCGCTGACGTTGCAGCAGGCGCTCCATGCCTACACAGCGGGCGCCGCCTACGCGGGCGGCCAGGAGGCGCATCAGGGAACGCTGGCGCCGGGCAAGCTGGCGGATCTCGTCGTGCTGGTCGAAGACCCCTTCGCCGTGCCGCAGCAGCGCATCGCGGGCGCACAGGTGGCCGCCACGCTCATCGGCGGCGAATTGGTCCACGGCGCGCTGGAGTAGCATCGCGCCGCATGCTGGAGGGATATGACACCGATGGATACCACCGCCGTTCTGGAAGCCGCACAGGCGCAGGTCGAGAGCTTCCTCAGTGATCTGGCGCAGCTTGTCAATTGCGATTCTGGCACGTACTCGCCCGATGGCGTCGCGCGCGTGGCCGATGCGCTCCAGTGGCGCTGCGAGGCGTTGGGCGCGCTGGTCGAGCGCGTTCCCGGTAAACAGCATGGCGAGCATGCGTTCGGCCCGCAGGTTGTCGCGCGCTGGCCCGGCGCGGGCACAGGCCGCATCCTGCTGGTCGGCCACATGGACACCGTTTTCCCGGAGGGCGAGGCCGCGCGTCGGCCCTTCCGCGTCGCGGATGACCGCGCCTATGGTCCCGGCGTGATGGATATGAAGAGCGGCCTGCTGATCGGCCTCTACGCCGCGCGCATCTTGCGCGAGGAGGCGCCGTGGGCCGAGTTGACGCTGCTCTGCAACGGTGACGAAGAGGTCGGCTCACCCACCAGCCACGATCTCGTCGCGCAGCTCGCCAGCCGGTCTGACGCCACGCTGGTACTCGAACCAAACTCGCGCGTGGACAAAGTGACCATCGCGCGCAAGGGCGTCGCCACCTTCCGGCTGGATGTCAGCGGCCTTTCGGCGCATGCGGGAGTCGAGCCAGATAAGGGACACAGCGCCACCGTCGAACTGGCGCAGCGTGTCCTCGCCGTTCACGCGCTCAACGGAACCATCCCCGGCGTGACCTTGAATGTGGGCGTCATGCAGGGCGGCGAGCGCCCCAACATCGTCGCCGACCAGGCCCACGCGCTGATTGACGTGCGCGCGCCTGATCCAGCGGGTGTCGCAGCGGTCACGGCGGCGCTGGGCGCAATCGTCGAGGCCCTGCCAGTGATCGCGGGAACCGAGGCACGGCTCTCCGGCGGCTTTCTGCATCAGCCCTTCACCCAGAGCGACGCCAGCGCCCGTCTCTTCGCCCTGGCCGACGCCGTGGCGCGTGAGCTTGGCTACACACTGACCGGCGGGGCGACCGGAGGCGGCTCGGATGGCAATACCGCCGCAGCCATCGGCGCCGCGACCCTCGACGGACTCGGCGCGGTGGGCGGCCACGCGCACAATCCCGGCGAATATATCGAGATTGCCAGCATCGCCCCGCGCATCGCCCTGCTCAGCGGCCTCATCGCTGGCATTGAGGGCGCTGGCGTATCATCACGATAGGTCGCTGCCAATTCACCCAGAACCTGAACGCTATCGGATTCGGAGCGCATTGGAGGTTATATGAGCCGGAAGATCGAAGTCGTCATCTACCAGGAAGACGATCAGTGGGTAGCGCAGGCATTGAATGTAGAGGTATCCAGCTTTGGCGCCACGCCGGAGGAAGCGCGCGCCGCCATCAAGGAGGCGCTGGAACTCTACTTCGAGGATATGCCGACTTCGGACGCGAACATACCTGTTATACGAGGCGGACGGATCGAAGAGTTGGTCGTTTAGTGTGCCAAAGCGCTACTCAAGCCGCGAGGTTCTGGCAGCCCTGCACAAAGCTGGCTTTGCCGAGGTCGGCCAGCGCGGCAGTCACATGAAGCTGCGGCGCGTGAACGCAGGTCACACGCTGACCGTCATCGTCAAGCATCCAGCGGCGTCTATACCAGTCGGCACATTTCGATCAATTCTAAAGCAAGCCGAGCTAACACTCGATGAATTCGAGCAGTTGGTGAAGTAGCCTAGCGCCAGCATCGCCCTGCGCATCGCCCTGCTCAGCGGCCTGATCGCTGGCATTGCGGGCGCTGGCAGGCAAACGAAGCCCCCTCTCCATCGTGGCAGAGGGGGAAGATGATGTGGTCTGCGGCGATTGAGCGCGCGCCTGAGGCTACAGGTAGCGGTCGTAGCGCGGACCTGTGATGAAGGTCTTGGCGCTCATGAAGGCCAGAATCATCAGCCCAATCCAGGCAAAGAAGCTGACGATGCCCACCAGCCAGCCGATAGCGCCAAAGCCGAAGCCAAACAGCCCGCCAATGACCCAGATGTGGCCCAGCAGACCGCCCAGTATGGCTGCGAGCCAGCCGAGGATGCTCAGCGCGCCAAAGACCACGGTCGATTGCGCCGCGTGCCGCCGCACCGTCTGATTGCGCTGCTCGACCAGCAGGAAAATGATTCCCGTGATCCAGCCGCCCAGATAGCACAGCACACGCTCCCAGCGCTCCGGGATACCCAGAGTGGTCGGCGCGGAATACTCGTTCCGATTGTAGTTGTACATCGTGTATGCGCTCCCATTGAGACGGCCTGGCGGTGGCTGCTGGCCGGTCCATCCGTTGGCGCCCTATCGCCAGCCACCGCTATAGAGGGTACGCGGCAGACCCCGGCGCGGTTGCGTTCGCGCTCACCATTTCAAGGAGAATCATCGGCGATGGAGACACGACGGACGCCGCCGGGACCTGGCGGCAGATGGGGCATCAACACGCTGCTGGCGTTCCAGCGCGATCCATTGACGTTCTTCAGCGGTGTGCGGCGCAGCTATGGCGACATCGCGCGCGTTCGCATGCTGAACCGCGACGTGATGCTATTCTCGCGTCCCGAATACGCCTACTACTTTCTGGTGGAGAACGCGCAGAACTTCTCGTCGGGCGCCAGTCGCGATGTGCTGAAGCGCTTCCTCGGCGAGGCGCTGCTGACCACCGATGGCGACGTCCATCGGCGGCAGCGGCGGCTGGTGCAGCCAGCGTTCCATCGCAAGCGCGTGGAATCATACGCCGCGACGATGACCGCGCAGACGCAGCAGATGCTCGATCGCTGGCAGGTGGGCGATGAGGTTGACATGGCGGCGGCGCTGCAAGAGTTGACGCTGCGCATCGTCGTGCAGGCGCTCTTCGACGTAGACTTGCAGGCGCAGGGCACGGCGTTGAGCCAGCTCTTCACTGAGATCATCGAGCATCAGCGCGTCGGGCCATTGGGCGATGTGCTCGCCAGGCTCCATCTGGGGCAGGCGCCACAGGCGCTTGCCGCCCGCGAGCGGCTCGATCAGTTTGTCTATGATCTGATCGAGCGCCGCCGCGCGGAAGGACGCGACCACGGCGATGTCCTCTCGATGTTGCTGGAGGCGCGCGACGAGGATGGCGCGGCGATGAGCGATACGCAGATTCGCGACCAGGCGATGACCTTGATCGCGGCGGGGCACGAGACGACCTCGAACGCGCTCGCGTGGACGTTCTATCTGCTCTCACGCAATCCGGACAAGTACGACGGTCTGCGCGCGGAAGTAGCGCAGGCGCTTGGTGGGCGCATGCCGACAGCGGCGGATCTCCCGCGCCTGCCCTACCTCGATGCGGTCATCACCGAGGCGATGCGTGTCTATCCGCCTGCGTGGACCGTGAACCGCACCGCGCTGGAGCCATTTGAGCTTGGCGGCTACCAGTTCCCCGCCGGAACACGCGCCATCATCAGCCAGTGGGTCATCCATCACCTGCCCGAGGTCTGGGGCGACCCGGAGGTCTTCCGCCCGGAGCGCTGGACGCCAGAGTTCCGCCAGAGTCTGCCACGCGGGGCATATTTCCCCTTCGGCGCTGGCCCGCGCATGTGCATCGGCATGCCCCTGGCCGAGATGGAGGCGCGGCTGCTGCTGGCGACGATCCTCCAGCGCTTCACGCCACGTATGGTTCCCGGCTGGCCTGTCGAGCCACGTCCGCGCGTCACCATCCGTATGCGGCGCGGCATCCGCGTGCGGCTCGATGCGCCAGACACGCCTGCGACTGTGGCGCCCCTGGTGGTCGGCGCGCCTGCCATATAGCTCACCGCCGCGCGCCCAGCGACGCCATTACGCGGTGAGTCGCACATCGTCCAGCCAGATGGGCATGTCGGCGCTGGCGGTCGGGCTGGCGGCATGCGGCGTGGCCGTCGGGGCGACGGGCGTCGCTGATTCCGTGTAGGCGCTCGCGATCAGCCGCTGCATCGCCAGGTACTGCGGCTTTGGCGCGCCATCGTGGTAGATATCTACCATGTCATCGGTCAGGTAGCCGCCGTCGTTCGCCAGGTCGAACTGATTGGCGAATGACACGCCCGCCGCCTGCATCGATTGCAGCGCCCGCGTGGTGAACTCAGTCATCCACGCGGCGTTCTGGGTGTACGACGGCATCGGCGCTGAAGGGTCGGCGTTCCATTCGGAGATGCCTACAGGAATCGGCTTGTGGAAGGCGCTCTGCGCCCAGCCTTTGACGGTCGCCGTCAGTGTGGCGATGGAGTCAACCTTCGCCATGCAGCTCGTTGCCGTATCCTCCCAGCAGGGATACCAGTGGAAGGTGATGAAGTCGGGCGGCACACCTGACGCCGCCATGCCTTCCAGCACCTTCTGGATGAAGCATTCGCCCGCGCCATCGCTGCTATTGGCGCATGCGCTGCCCCGCGAATCGTAATCGGCGGGGCCACCGAACTTCGCATTCGGATCAATCGCGCGCAGCTTTGGAATCTCGGTCTTCCAGGCCGCCAGATAGGCGTCGGCGCCGACCCCCTCGTAATCTGGCTCGTTCATGAACTCGTACAGTTCGCACTTGCCGCGCATCAGCGTCACAATATGCTCGTCGTAGGCCATCGTATTTTCGGTCGGCAACTCGCCCAGGCAGGCCATGCCCGCGTTCTGGTCAGCCTGCGCACGCGACAGTTGCTCTGCGTCTGAGACGGCGCTGCCATCGCTCAGGCTCTTCTGAAAGAACCAGGTGCGGATGAAGGGGAAGTGGTCAGCCTTCAGCTCGCGCTGGATGGCTGGCTCCGTCTCGAAGTTGTGCGCAGAGTCCCAGTTCTGCGTGTCATTCGTGCCGAACAGATAGCTGGGCCACGGCCCCCACATCTGCTCGCCCGGCAGCAATGCAGGCGCGCCGCCAGCCACCGCGACTGAGGCCAGCGGTGTGCTCGGCGGCGCCGGGAGCCGCGCCAGGCCCAGAATCATCACGACGACGACGATGAGTGAGATCACAAGTGAGAGGCCATACCAGGGTAGATTGGCGAGCCGCGCTTTCAACGCGGCGATATCACCTGTGAAGCGCATACCCTGTGTCTCCTCGAGCATTCACCAGGACGAACCATGCAGGGCGCAGCGATACGTCGTTGCTTGCACTCCCCCGCATAGCCTACATGCTCGCGGGCGCCGAAGTGGTGTTGATGGTGGGCGCAATCTCGCTACCACGCTGGTCAGACACGCGCGGTGGCGCGCAGCCAGGCGAAGACCTCGCGCGTGAAAGCGTCGGGCGCTCTCGACATGGGGCATCGCGCCGCTGGGGAAGATGCGCAACTCGGCGCCGGGACGCGCCTCGCGCAGCGCACGGCCCTCGCTGACGGGGCGCGTGGGGTCGCGCTGCCCCCAGAGCAGCAGCGTGGGCGCGTCGAGCGCGGTGAACGCCTCACGCGCCACACCAGTCAGCCCGCCAGAGAGGGTATCGGCTGGGGCGAAGCGCGCGCCGGGCAGGTGGGCGACGGCGTAGTACTGGTCGATCACGTCATCGCTCAGCCGCGCCGCGTCAGCGGGATCGGGCGCGGCGCCATCGGCGAGCCTGCGCCGCAACGCCAGCCGCAGCCCACGCCGCGAGACGAGCGCATTGTAGACGCTCTCGCCCAGCAGCGGCGTGCGGAGCAGCAGCCGCGCCAGTCGCGCCAGTCGCGCCAGTCGCGCCGCCACAGCGTCGCGCTCGCCCGGCGCTGGCTCCAGGCCCAGCGGCTCGATCAGCATGAGACTGCGCACGAGCTGCGGACGCGCGACGGCAGCGATGACGGCGAACGCCGCGCTCTGGCCAGCGGCGATCACGTGGGCGGGCTGGTCAGTCGCGCCGAGCACCTGGCGCAGCAGATCTTCGATGAGCGCGACGTAGAGCTGTGGGGTATAGCTGGTAGCGGGGCGACCGGAGAGGCCGAAGCCCAGCAGATCGGGCGCGAAGACGCGATAGCGTTCGGCCAGCAGGGCGAAGACCTGGCGATATTCATACGCCGACGAGCCTGGGCGCAGGTCGTGGAGCAGCAGCATTGGCTCGCCGCGCCCGCGCACGGTGTAGTGGATCGTTCCTTCGGTCCAGGGATAGAGCGCTTCGGCGCCGCTCAGCGCGCTCGCCGGCTCGCGGCGCCCCACCCGCGTCAGCCAGTTGGCCAGGGCCAGCGACCCCACAGCGCCCGCCGCCGAGACTGCTGCGATCTGCCATCCACCCAGCCCGCGCCGCTGCCCCATCTGGCTTCTCCTTCGCGCTCCGCCCGCGCTTGCATGACACGTTTCTCTGTAGACAGTATAACGCTGAAACGCGCGTCGCAGTCGCCGCGCTACACGCCACGACCGGGGCCGCTCTGCATCGGTGCGCCACAGATCGGGCAGAAGGCGGCGTCGGCCTCGGCCACGACATGCCCATTCTGGCAGAGGCGCGCCCCCGGCGGATAGGGCAGCGCCGCTGGCGCGGCAGGCGTTGGCGCAGGCGGATAGGCCGCCGTTGGATAGGCGCTCGGTGGGTACGGCGACTGGCTTGGCGGATACGGCGCGGCGTAGGGCGCGGCGGCGACGGGCACGGGCTGGCGACGTTTGCGACGGCGCGCCAGCGCGATCACGAGGAAGATCACGCCGAGGATCAGCGCAATCAGCGCGACGGCGCAGCCACCGATCAGCGCCAGCCCCGCCGTCACATCGCCCGTGACGGTGGGAGTCGAGGCGCCGCCGGTCGCGCAGGTCTCGCCAGTGGCCTGCTGCTTCGCCTGCGCCAGATACGGCGCGACACCGCCGAACGTCGGATATTGCTGCTTGAGCGTCGTCAGGTCGCTCGCGGCGTTGGTCCAGTGGCAGGAGCCAGCGCCGTTATACACGCCGAGCGCCTGGGTCCACAGCCGCATGAAGCGCCCCTGAGGCACATTCGCCATGCCTGCCTGCCCCAGATACGTCTCAACGACGGCGCTGGGGATGATGAACGTCAGCCGATCGGTCGCTGGCCCGGCGTCTACGAAGCCGATCACGTCGCCCTGGTCGTTGATGACCGGGCCGCCGCTGGAGCCATTTGACGCGATGCTGCTGGCCTCGTAGACAGGCGTGCCATCGGGGCGAATCTCGTTCGCCTTGGTGATCGTGCCCGTGTTGACGGATGGGCTGAGCAGGCTGTTGATCGTATTCACGTCGCTACTGCCGACATCCGCCAGCGAGGTGAAGTCGGCGTTGTTCAGCGCGAGATCGGCGTCGGCGGGGAAGGCGATGGCCGTCACATTGTCGAGCGCGCTGACCGGCGTGTTGGCGAGCGTCAGGTAGGGGAAGTCGGGCGCGGGCGTGATACCGCTGGTGTCTATCCGCACGATGGCGGTATCCTGCTTGTCCACGGGCGAGCTGGCGACCGTCGAGGTAATCGCGAAGGCGTAGACGTGGCGCGTGTCGGGCAGATTGCCCGTATAGGCGGTCGAGAGAAAGGCTTTCTGAAAGACCACATTGAAGTTGATGGACACGCTGGAGGGGTGATTTTGCAGGTATTGCAGCGCCTGGTCGGCGGTGACGTTGTACTGCGTGGCGATATCTTGCGCGGCCTGCTGCTCGACGAACGCCACATCTTCCGTGTTGCTCATCGAGTGATCGACGACATGGTCGGCGGTCAGAATCGCGCCATCGGGCGTGATGAAGGCGCCCGACCCGCTGGAATAATAGGTGAAGGTCGAGCCATCGCTGGGCGAGTGGATATCGGAGCCGTCGCTGGCGCAGGCCGTGCAGGTGAGGCTGGCGTTGACCACGGAGACGATGCGCGTCACGGCGGGACTATCGAGCTGCACCGCCTGCTGCGCCACGCTATCCGCCGGGTGAGCGGGCGCCGAGGCCTGCGCCTGCGCCGCGCCCGCGCTGGCCGACGCCCAGACGAGCGCGAGCGCCACACCCAGGCCAAGGATGATCGCAGCGCGCAGATGGCGCAGATGCTGCGCGCCAGGGCGGCGCCCGACAGGAGGGATGACCTGAGACATGCGCGACAACTCCTTCTGAGCGCCGCCTGAATCCGCTGCGTCGGCTGACTCCAGTGACGCGATTCTGGCGCGCGGGAGAGATCAGGACAGGAAACGCTCTGAGTTTTGGGTGACAGACGCCAACGCTGGCGGCGCGTGGTAAAATGACATGATGGGTTCGCCGATTCAGCCCCGCAAGTATAACGCACGAGGGCGGGTAGCAGGCAGGGCGCCTTGGCGGTACCTCAGTATCGCATGGTATTCTCTACAGCGCGCGTTCGCCGGACCTGTGGTCGGGGCGCGCAACCGCGCTGGCTGGAAAGAATATGGAAGAGGCGACGCGCGTGTGGCGTGGGGCTTGTCGGGCGGTGCTATGCTGTGTGGCATATTGGTAAGACCGATGTGGGGTGGTCGGCGCGATGCGGCGACCAGCGCGAAGGGCCAGGGAGGCGCCACCAAACCCAGCGCCGCAAACGACCGTAGATGAGCATAGAACGCTGGACAACCGGCGATACCCATAGAGCAGGCGTCAGCGCGCTGACTGTGTGAGTGATTCTCCTGCCGCGCCCGCGTCAGGCGAGCGATAGATGCGATTAAGATGCGATAGAAGCGATTGAGGTGATCCGAAGGATGGCGAAGAATCTGGTGATCGTAGAGTCACCGGCGAAAGCCAAAACCATCGAGAAGTTTCTCGGCAGCGACTTTGAAGTTCGCGCCTCGATGGGCCACATCATGGACCTGCCACGCAAGGGGCTGGGTGTGGATGTGCGGCACGACTTTGAGCCGAAATATGTGGTGATTGAGAAGAAGGATCGTCTCATCGCCGACCTGAAGGCCGCCAGCAAAAAGGCTGAAACGGTCTATCTCGCGCCCGACCCTGATCGCGAGGGCGAGTTCATCGCGTGGTCGCTCAAGCATCTGCTGGGGCTGAAGAAGCCCAAGCGCGCCATCTTCCACGAGATCACCAGTCATGCCGTGCAAGACGCCATCGCGAATCCGCGTGAGATTGACGAGAACCTGTTCAATGCGCAGCAGGCGCGGCGTGTGCTCGACCGGCTGGTTGGCTACAAGATCAGCCCGCTGCTCTGGCGGCGCGTGCAGTCGGGAACCAGCGCCGGGCGGGTGCAGTCGCCTGCCGTGCGGCTGATCTGCGACCGCGAGGCCGAGATTCGCGCCTTCGTCGCTGAGGAATACTGGACCATCGAGGCGCTGCTCAGCAAGCAGCAGGAGCGCCAGACCTTCACGGCGCAACTGATTGGCCGCCAGAACTCACCCGAAGCCACAGCGGCCCAGGCGACCGCGACGGAGGGCGAGACGAGCGCCGCCAGCGCCGCCAGCGACGACGCCAACCAGCAGCGCGACGACCGTGGGCGCATCCGCATCACCTCGGAGGCCGAGGCGCAGGGCATCCTGCGTGAGCTGGAGGGCGCGGACTATCGGGTGCAGCGGGTAGAGCGGCGCGACGTGCGCCGACAGCCCTTCCTGCCCTATACCACCAGCACGCTGCAGCAGGACGCCTCGGTGCGGCTGCGCTTGAAGCCGAAGCGGACGATGAGCATCGCGCAGCAACTCTACGAGGGCATCGAACTTGGCGATGCGGGCCACCAGGGCCTCATCACCTACATGCGTACCGACTCGACGCGCATCTCGGATGAGGCGCAGGCCGCCGTCAAAGAGTACATCCGCAAGACCTTCTCGAAGGAGCATGTCGGCGCGGGGCGCACTGTGCGCGGCAAGACCAAGGCCAACGTCCAGGATGCCCACGAGGCGATCCGCCCGACGGATGTGACGATCACGCCGGAGCGCGCCAAGCCGTATCTGACGCCTGAACTGTTCAAGCTCTATCAACTGATCTGGCGGCGCTTCGTCGCCGCGTTCATGGCGCCAGCGGTCTTCGATACGCTGCGCATTGACATCAGCGCGAACGACTTTCTCTTCCGCGCCAGTGGCTCGACGCTGAAGTTCGCTGGCTTCTATGCCGTGTGGCCGCGCGAGGAGGACGCCGACGCGCTGCCAGCGCTCGTGGCGGGCGAGGCGCTCGCCCTGCACAAGCTCTCGCCCGCGCAGCACTTCACGCAGCCGCCGCCACGCTACTCCGAGGCCAGCCTCATCAAAGAGCTGGAGGAGCGCGGCATCGGGCGACCCAGCACGTTCGTGACGATCGTCAGCGTCATTCAGGATCGCGGTTACGTCGAGCAGAAGGAGCGGCGTTTCACGCCGACCTGGCTCGGCGAGACCGTCAACGAACTGATGCTCAAACACTTCGGCGAGATCGTGGACATCAATTTCACCGCCGAGATGGAGCGCAAGCTCGACTCTGTGGAGGAAGGCAAGCAGGGCTGGACGGAGTTCCTCACGGACTTCTACGCCGAGCTACGCCAGGAACTGGAACGCGCCGAAGAAGAGATGGGCAAGGTCCAGAAGCCCGTCGAGGAGCTGGACGAGGCCTGCCCGCAGTGTGGCAAGCCGCTGCTGCTGCGCACGAGCCGCTTTGGCAAGTTCATCTCGTGTTCGGGGTATCCGGAGTGTTCGTATAAGCGCGCCTTTGTCTCGAAGACGGGCGCGCACTGCCCGAAGTGTGGTGGTGATCTGGTCGAGCGGCGCGGGAAAAAGACTGGCAAGGTCTTCTATGGCTGCGCCAACTATCCCACCTGCGACTTCGTGGCGTGGGATCGCCCGCTGACGATTCCCTGCCCGGAGTGTCAGGGGCTGCTGACCCTGCCGAATGGCAAGGAAGACGCGGTTTGCGTGCAGTGTGGCGCGCTGGTGCATGGCGCGCAGGAGGGCGCGCCAGTCGTGGTGGGGCATCGCCCGCCTGAGGCCGAGCGCCCGCGCCGCCCGCGACGCGCAGCGGCTGACGGCGCTGAGGCAGGCGCGACAGGCAGGGCGACGGGCGCCCGCCGCGCGACGACAACCCGCACAGTCAGGGCGACCAGCGCGACGAAGCGCACGACGACCCGTACGACGACTCGCGCGACGAAGGCCACGGGGACGAGGAAAACTGGCGCGAAGGCGACGACGAAGCGCGCGACGACGACCCGCCGTAGCGCGACGACGAAGCCCGCGCAACCGGCGGCTTCCTGAGCGTGGCGGGCGCGCGGCTGGCGACGGAAACCGCGTCTTCAGGTGACCAGCGCATTTTTTCGCACATGACCTGTTTAGGTGGAAGAAGCACGATTTTCATGACACAACGAGTGACCGGCGAGATGCATGCGACGACGATTCTCGCCGTGCGCCGGGGCAGCGATGTCGCGATGGCGGGCGATGGCCAGGTGACGGTGGGCGATGTGGTGATGAAGCATACCGCGCGCAAGATTCGGCGGCTGGCTGGTGGCCGCGCGCTGGCAGGCTTCGCCGGGTCCACCGCCGACGCGCTGACGCTCTTCGACAAGTTCGAGAGCATGATGGAGCGCTATCAGGGCAACCTGCGCCGCGCCGCCGTCGAGTTGACGAAGGACTGGCGCACCGACAAGTTTCTGCGGCGGCTGGAGGCGATGCTGCTGGTGGCGAGCGCCGATGAACTGCTGGTGCTGACGGGCGATGGCGATGTGATCGAGCCGGATGATGGCGTGGCCGCGATTGGCTCTGGCGGCGTCTATGCGCAGGCGGCAGCGCGCGCGCTGGTGCGCCACACCGAGATGAGCGCGGAGCAGATCGCGCGCTCGGCGATGGATATCGCCGCCGGGATGTGCATCTACACCAACGACCACATCCTGCTCTTCACGCTCGACGGCGCTGCGCCAGCGGGCGACGTGGCAAGTGAGGGCGTCACGAGCGCGCCACGCCAGACGAGCGCAGTCGAATGAGCGGCGATGAACGGCAGCGCAGAGACGCGGCGCAGAAACAAGAGAATACAGACGCTCACAGCGTATATAATGAGGAAGTGAAAGTGATACCTGATCCACTCGGCGGGGGGCCGCGCGCTCCCCGGGTTAGTGTATCTGTAGGCAGGAGCGTCGTTATGAAAGATTTGACTCCCCAGCAAATCGTCAGGGAGTTGGATCGCTATATCGTTGGGCAGGCGGAAGCCAAGCGCGCAGTCGCCATCGCGCTGCGCAATCGCTATCGCCGCCTCGCGCTGCCGCCGGAGATGCAAGCCGAGATCACTCCCAAGAACATCCTGATGATCGGGCCGACTGGTGTGGGCAAGACCGAGATCGCGCGGCGGCTCGCCAAGCTGGCCGATGCGCCCTTCGTCAAGGTCGAGGCGACCAAGTTCACGCAGGTCGGCTATGTCGGGCGCGATGTCGAGAGCATCATTCGCGACCTGATGGACGCCTCGGTGGCGATGGCGCATGACCAGCGTGTCAACGAGGTGTCGGCGCGCGCCGCGAAGTCAGCCGAGGACCGCATCATCGACATCCTGACGGAGAAGGTTGTCGCCGAGGAGGCGGAGAAGGCCGAGAAGTCGGATGCGGTGGAGAAGACGGAGAAGGCCGAGGCGACCCCGGCGCGCGCCGCCAGCCGCAACTCGCGCTCGAAGTCTACGACCGTGACCACCGCCGCCTCGAATATCACCTCGATCACGGGGGTGAAGGCCGCTGGCGGGCGCATGACACGCCGCGCGAAGGCGCAGACGCGCAAGCAGGTGGCCGAGCGCATGGCGCGCAACGAACTGGACGAGCAGATCATCGAGATCGAGCTTGAGTCTGAGGATGGCTACCCGTCGGTCTTCGAGTTTGTCGCGGGGATGTCTGGCGACGACGTGGGCGATGGCTTCCAGGAGTTCCTCAGCGGCATGCCTGGCGGGCGCCGCCGCACGCGCACCGTCTCGGTGAAGGAGGCGCGCCGCCTGCTGACGCAGGAGGAGGCCAACAAGCTGATCGACTTCGAGCAGGTGGTGGAGGACGCGACGCAGCGGGTCGAGCAGTCGGGCGTGATCTTCCTCGACGAGATTGATAAGATCGTCGGCAGCAAGGTGGATACCGGGCCAGATGTCTCTGGCGAGGGTGTGCAGCGCGACCTGCTGCCGATCGTCGAAGGCTCGACGGTGATGACGCGCTTTGGCCCGGTGAAGACCGACCACATCCTCTGGATCGCCGCTGGCGCCTTCCACAACGCCAAGCCGTCGGACCTGATCCCGGAGATGCAGGGGCGCTTGCCGCTGCGGGTGGAGTTGAGCGCGCTGGGCAAGGATGACTATGTGCGCATCCTGACGCAGCCAGAGAACGCGCTGACTCGCCAGTATGAGGCGCTGCTGGGTGTGGACGAGGTGACGCTGACGTTCACCGACGATGGCCTGACGGAGATGGCGGCCTGCGCCTGGCGCATGAACGAGCGGGTCGAGAATATCGGCGCGCGTCGCCTGCACACCATCATGGAGAAGGCGCTGGAGGAGGTCTCGTTTCAGGGGCCGGAGCTGGCGGGCCAGACCGTGACGGTGGATTCGGCCTTCGTGCGCGAGCGCCTGGGCGCGCTGATGGAGGATGAGGACCTCAGCCGCTATATTCTGTAGGGCTGGCGGGGTGCAGGCGGGGTGCGGGCGGGTGAATGGTGCCGCCGGCGGGCGCCGGGGCGTGCGGGCGGGTGAACCCGCAGCTAGGGCTGCGGGCCGCGAAGCCCCACCTGCGTGGGGCTAGGAGCAAGCCCTCGGTGGACCCGCGCAGGCGGGGTTGTGGCGACCGCAGTCGCCCTGAGGCGCGGTTTCAACCGCGCAGCCGCCCTTCCCTTCGCATGCTATACTGCCCAATAGCGAGTGAGCGCAGCGTGGCTAGAATCGCCGTGTTACCGTATTGTGTTGATTGAGGGGGAGAGGCGGATGGCTGGCCCGGCGCGCGTCTTCATCAGCTACTCCAGCGCAGACAGCGACATCGTGAATCGCCTCAAGCAAGGGCTGGCCGACGCGGGTGTGCCGGTCTGGCTCGATCACGAGCAACTGACGCCCGGCACAGCCGAACTGGCAGGTCGCCGTGCGCCAGGGGCATCACCCAGGCGGCAGTGGTGATCTACGCCGCCTCGGAGACGGCGGCGATCTCACCTTATGTGATCGACGAGATCAGCCTGGCGCGTCGGTGAGGAAAGCTGGTCATCCCGTTCTGGATACGCGGCGAGAAGTGGCATCGCTGCGCGCCGCTCGGCTGGGGCCTCTCCCAATATGTTGACGGGCGTGCGGCTGACTGCACCGTCGGGCTGGCGAAGCTGCTGCCCGCGCTCGGCTCGCGCCCGCCCAGGCCCCCGCGCTGCCCACCGCCCGCCGCGCCTGCGCCGCCCATCCCCCGCCCGCTGTGCCCGCGCGGCTGGCCGACCTCGGCTTTCGCGGCGTCAACCCAGCGGGACACCCGCTATCCTCCCGCCGCTCGTCCCCGTCCCCGCTGGCGCCTTTCTGATGGGCAGCGACAAGAGCCGCGACCGCGAGGCGTTTGACGACGAACTGCCGCAGCATCGTGTCGAGCTGGCCGCCTTCCAGATCGGCAAATATCCCGTGACGGTGGCCGAGTATGCGCTGGCCGTGACCGCCGGAGCCGTGCCTGAGCCGCCAGCAGTTGGCAGCGTGACCTGGCAGACGCAGCTGCAGCATCTCGACCACCCGGTCGTCTGCGTCTCCTGGCAGGATGCGACCGCCTACGCCGCCTGGCTGCGCACGGTGACGGAGCGGCAGACGGGCTGGCGGCTGCCCAGCGAGGCGCAGTGGGAGAAAGCCGCGCGCTGGGACCCAGCAGCCAACGCCAGCCGCATCTATCCCTGGGGCGACAGCTTCGACACGAGTCGCTGTAACACGTATGAGAGCGGCATCGGAACCACCACACCCGTCGGCTCCTACCCCGCCAGCGACCAGCGACGGAGCGGGGCCAGCCCATGTGGCGCCGAAGACATGGCGGGCAATGTCTGGGAGTGGACGAGCAGCCTGTATCAAACCCTATCCTTACATTGCCACTGATGGTCGCGAAGACCAAGATGCTACTGGAAATAGCAGAACGCTGCGTGGCGGCTCGTGGCACGACAACGCCAGGGGCGCGCGCGCGGCGTTTCGCTACTACTCAGGTGGGTCACCGCAGACGGCGGCGGCGGGTTCCGTCTCGTCGTGTCCTGCGTTGGCTGGTTCACGATGATTCCATTTCTCAGTGTTCTTTGCTTCCTGCGACATTGCTTTTATAATCAATATTGGGTGGTGAGAGGAGAACACGCGTAAGCGTGTGAAAATTTTCATTTTCGGTTCATGTGATAAAAGGCCTGCGTGGGGTGTTGGCGTTCGTGCAACCCTCACCCCCAGCCCCTCTCCCAGAGGGCGAGGGGAGCGGCATTTCCCTTTTCCTACAAGGCGAGGGGGAAATTCGGCTTCTTTCGTCGCGATGACAGCCTGCTAGAGCGCGCGATCCCCCCCACGAGGCGAGAGGGGAACTCTGGCTCCCCTCGCCCTCTGGGAGAGGGGTCGGGGGTGAGGGCTCGCGCACAGACAACCGCGTCGGAATCGGTGTCATTCCACGTCGCGCATGCTGAGCTGGATGCGCCCGCGCGCCGCGTCGACCGCGAGCACGCGCACGTTGATGACCTGGCCCACGGCGACGATGGCGAGCGGGTCGCGCACGAAGGTCTGCGACATCTCCGAGACGTGCACCAGGCCATCCTGCTTGACGCCGATGTCGACGAAGGCGCCGAAGTCCACGACGTTGCGCACCGTCCCCTGCAAGATCATCTCCGGGCGCAGGTCCTCCAGCTTGAGCACATCGTGGCGCAGAATCGGCCTGGGCAGGCTGTCGCGCGGGTCCAGCCCTGGCTTCTCCAGATTCTCCAGGATGTCTGTCAGCGTCGGGGCGCCGACCTCCAGCTCCTTCGCCAGCGCCGCGATGGCCGCCTTCACGCTGCCGCCGCTGCCCACGCCCACCAGCAGCCGCCACGCCTTCACGCGGTCGGCCACGCGCTCCTGCTTGCCGCCGGGCAGCTTGTCCAGCGCCTTGCGCGCCACGTCGTAGCTCTCTGGATGGATGAACGTATTGTCCAGCGGCTCCGCGCCAGCGGCGATCTTGAGGAAGCCCGCCGCCTGGGTGAAGGTCGCTGGCCCCAGCCCTGCCACCTTCAGCAGTTGGCTGCGCTTCGTGAACGGCCCGTTCGCCGCGCGATGGCTGATGATGTTGTCGGCGACGCGCGCTGTCACGCCTGAGACGCAGCGCAGCGCCTGTGTCGAGGCGACGTTGACATCCACACCCGCGAAGTTGACGCAGGAGACCAGCGTGCGGTTCAGCGCCTCCGCCAGCGCCCGCTGATCCACATCGTGCTGGTAGAGGCCCACCCCTACCGCCTTCGGATCGATCTTCACCAGCTCGGCCAGCGGGTCTTGCAGGCGGCGGCCAATCGAGATCGAGCCGCGCTGCGTGGCGTCGAGCGTGGGGAACTCCTGCCGCGCCGCCTCGGAGGCGGAGTAGACCGACGCGCCCGCCTCGCTGACCATCACATAGCCGACGGCGCCCGCTGGCCCGCCCATCTGCTCCAGCTCGCGGATCGTCTCCGCCGCAAGCTGCTCCGTCTCGCGCGAGGCCGTGCCGTTGCCGATGGCGATGGCGCGGATGCCATGCCGCGCGATCAGCGTCTTGAGCGTGGCCTTCGCATCGTCCCAGCGGCGCTGCGGCTCATGCGGATAGATCGTCGCGCTCGCGACATACGCGCCATTCGCATCGAGCACGGCCACCTTGCAGCCGGTGCGGAAGCCGGGGTCCAGCGCGAGCACGGGCGCCCCGCGCAGCGGCGGCTGCAAGAGCAGATTGCGCAGGTTGGTGGCGAAGACGGTGATGGCGTGCTCCTCGGCCTGCCGGGTCAGCTCGGCGCGCGCCTCACGCTCCAGCGCGGGGGCGAGCAGGCGCCGGTAGCCGTCGCTGATGGCGGACTCCAGTTCGTCGGCGAAGGGTGAGCGCGGGTCGCCCTGATACGCGCGGTGAATCAGCGGCGCGGCGCGCTCGAACGGGACATCCACCGCGACGCGCAGCACATCCTCGCGTTCGGCGCGGTTCAGCGCCAGCGTGCGATGCGGCGCCATCCGCGCGATTGGCTCGCTGAACTCGTAGTAGAGGCGATAGACGCCGCGCGGGTCCTTCTCCGCCGCGCGCGCTGGCTCGACGGTCAGCTTCGCCGTGACGGCGCTCTCGCGCAGGAACAGATGGCGCACATCGCCGCGCACCCCGGCGTCCTCCATGATCGTCTCGGCGCAGATGTCGCGCGCCCCGGCCAGCGCCGCCTCGACCGAATCCACGCCCTTCGCCGCATCGACGAATGGCTCAGCCGCCGCGCGCAGCGCCTGCTCTGGAGCGCCTGGCACGCGCGGCTGCCGCAAGATGAGATCGGCCAGCGGCTGCAATCCGCGCTCGCGGGCGACACTGGCGCGGGTCTTCCGCTTGGGGCGATAGGGCAGGTAGAGGTCCTCGACGGCCTGGAGCGTGGCCGCATCGGTGACGGCGCGGGCGAGGTCGGCGGTCAGCTTCCCCTGCTCGCCGATCAGCCGCAGCACATCGCGCTTGCGCTGATGCAGCGCGCGCAGCGCCTCGGCGCGGTCGGCCACCGCCTGCAATCTGCACCTCATCCAGCCCGCCGGTCGCCTCTTTGCGATAGCGGGTGACGAAGGGAACGGTGTTGCCCTCGTCGAGCAGCTTGAGCGCGGCGAGGGTCTGTGTCGGCTTCAGCTTCAACTCGGTCGCGGTGGTCGCGGCGATCACCGCGTCGCTCAGGCTCGCCGGGAAATCTATCTGGTCGGCGTTGAGGATTCCAGTCGCAGAGGGTGGCGTATTGGTCGTCTCGGACACGCGCGCAAATCCTTCAATTGTAGCGCGTGTCCAGTGGTCAGCCACGCGCTCATCCAGCCATACCGCACGAGGGCGCTGCCCCCACATCACGTGCCGCAAGTATAGCCCATGCGCCCGCGCCGCCCCCTCGCCACGGCCAGAAAGTACGCAGGCGCTGCGGCTGCGACCCGGCGCTGGCGGACGGCGTTCTCGCTATCAGCCCGGTATCAATCCAGGGAGCCGCCGCCGATGATGCAGTTATGGCACGCGGCGCACCCCAGCGATCATGGCAGGCTCCGCACGCGCAACCGCCTCGCCAGGCGTTACACTCTAGAGGCGGATCGTTGACCGAGCGAGTGAGTGAGCGTTTGATGAGTGATGCGCGTATGCGTCGGCGTTGGCAGGTCGGGCTGGGCGCCGTGACGCTGCCTCACCGTCCACGCGGGCGCCGCTACCCTCTAAAGACGCGGCTGAGAAGGCTCCCCAGCCAGGATGGAACAGGCGATGGCGCGCGCCTTGCGGCAAGCCCTGACTCGTAGCAGCTAAGCAGGAGTTGTCGATGCTACCTACCAGCGCTGGGCGGCGGCGCTCCTCCCATGCGCCCGCGCGCCGCGCCGCCTGGCGCGGCTGGACCGTGCGTGGATGTGGTGAAACGGCGCTCCTCATCGGTGGGCTGCTGGCCAACCGCGTGCTGTTACCGCACACCATCGCAGGCGACGGGGCGCATCGCTATGCTGCGCTGACGCAACTGCTGGGCGGCAAAGGCTTTGCGCACACCGCCTATTCGCTCATCGGGCCGATCTTCGCCGCGCCGCTCTGGGCGCTCGGTCAGCTTTTCGCGCAGCCTGTCGTGTGGGTCGAGAGCTTCAACACGCTGCTCTATGGGCTGGGGCTGCTCGCGTTCTATCTGCTGCTACGCCCGGTGCTCGATGGGCGCCTGCTGCGCGCATTTCTGCTGCTGCTCACGCTCGCCTCGATGTTTCCCTACCATCTGACCCAGTTCTACGGCGAGGTCTTCACGGCAGTGTTGGTCGCCGTCGGCCTCGCGCTCGCCATGCTGCATCAGTTTGGCCGCCACAGCCGCCGCAGCGCGTTCGCTGGGTGGGCGCTGGTGGCGGTGGGCGTCGCCAATACGCCAGCGACCCTGGTCGGGCTGTGCCTCGCGCTGGTCAGGTCGATCTGGCAGACGCGGCGACTGCGCGCTGGCCTGGCGCTGCTGGCCGCGCTTGCGCTGGTGGGGCTGGATGCGTGGCTCCAGCGTGGCAGCGCGCTCAACGACGGCTATCAGGGCAACGCAGGCTTCCCTACGCTGATGCCCTTCGCCGGTCTGGCGGGGTTCAGCTATCCGCTGCTGCTGGGGCTGCTGGCTATCCTGCTCTCGTTTGGCAAGGGGCTGATCTTCTTCACGCCGGGCCTCTTCCTACCGGCGCGCCGCCGCATCGCCGAGGTCTGCGGCGAGCAGAGCCGTGTCTGGGCGCTGTATAGCCTCTGGCTCTGCTTCACTGCGGGGCTGATCCTGATCTACGCGCAGTGGTGGGCGTGGTATGGCGGCTGGTTCTGGGGGCCACGCTTCTTCCTCTTCGCCTCCATCCCCGCCTCATTTGCCCTCGCCCTCTGGACACAACGCCCCTCGGCGCGGCTCACGCTCAACCTGCTGGCGCTGCTCGTGCTGGCGCTCTCCGTCTGGGTGGGCATCAACGGCGCCGTGTTCAATCAGGCGGACCTCGCCGTCTGCACCGATCATCACTATCTGCTCGAAGCGTATTGCCACTTCACTCCGGAGTACAGCGCGCTCTGGCGTCCCCTGGTCAATGCCTCTCTGTATGGGCTGGGGGCGCGCTTCGCCCGCGTTGAGGCGCTCACCCCAGGCGCTGTCGCCTTCGGACTCTATGCGCTGGCGGTCGGGGTCTATCTTGCGCTGCCACTGCTGCGCGCCATCTGGGCGCAGTCGCGCAGCGCCCTCGCCGCATGGACGCCGCGCCTCGTGCGCGTCTGGGCCGAGCTGCGCTTCTGAGCCGCATCGGGCAACCCCGCCGCCGCCCAGCGCCCTTCGCGTACGATTCTCTCGCAGCGGCGAGCGGACCGTGGCAGGAGACAACGCGACATGCGTCGATTGCGACGTATCTGCGACAGACTTGCAATCCAGCGGCGACATCTGCCGCGTATGCTAGGCATGCGTGAGTACAGCGCATCATCCGCTTCAAGGAGGTTGGCATGACTCCGGCGCAACTCGAACTGCGAATCATCTCGGCGCTGCTGCTGCCGATGCTGGCGAGCGCGGTGCTGTTCTCGCTGCTGACGGTGGCGCTGGTGGTGGCGCGCGCCCGGCTCTATGGCTATCGCGTCTACCGGCCCATGCTGCTCAATCTTGCGCTGGCCTGGGTTCCCATCATCGCCGTCGCGGTCGCGCTGCTCTTCTTTCTCGGCTATATCGAGTCGTCGCGCTGGGCGCCGCTCGCGTTGCTGGTGGTCTGGCTGGTCTTCTTCCCCAACTCCACCTATCTCATCACCGAGTTCCATCATCTCAAGGATGACAACACGCGCGTCCCCTTCTGGTTCGATACGGTGGTGATTCTCTCGCTGGCGCTCTGCGGCGTGCTGCTCGGCGCGTTCTCGCTGCTGCTGGTGCAGCATTTGCTGGCGCTGTACATGCCCTGGCTGCTCACCTGGGTGTTGTTCGCGGGCTACCTGTTCCTCTCCAATCTGGGCATCTACATTGGCCGCTTCATGCGCTTCAATAGCTGGGATGTGGTCGTCAATCCCCTCGGCCTCGTCCGGCAGGTCTGGGCTGAACTGGCGCGCCCGGCTACCCGGCGCAGCATGTTGCTCTTCGCCAGTGTCTTCACCGCCTTCCTGGCGAGCTTCTACCTGTTCCTGTGCAGCGCCGTCGAGCCATCCGCGATGTTGCTGCGCATCATCCTCACGCAACGGATGATCAATCCATAGCCTCGCCTGCGCGGCATGTTATAATTCCAAACAGTCTGGCGCAGGTCTGCTCGCCGACCACCCTGGAACGACAACGCAAGATGACAGCGAAAGGGCGACCCCGTTGCCGCAGCCATCTCGACCACCACTGGCGTATGAGGACATCGGCTCCGGCGCGCCTGTGCTGCTGATTCATGGCTTCGCGGGGACGGCGCGCGCCCACTTTACGCCGCTGATCGACGCGCTGGAATCGGAGTATCGCCTCATCGCGCCGGACCTCAGCGGGCATGGCCGCTCGGCCACCGTGCCGCGCCAGGCGGATGCGCGCCTGCACCACCACGACGCCGATGATCTGCTGGCGCTGGTCGAGCGGCTGGAGCTGGCTGAGGTCAACCTGATCGGCTATAGCGATGGCGCCGAGACGGCGATCATCCTGGCGGCGCTGCTCGGCGCGCGTGCGCGCGGCATGACCATCTGGGGCGTGAGCGGACGTGTGCCGCCAGCGCCAGCCGTCGCGCTCTACGCCGACCCACAGCAGCGCATCCGCTCGTGGCCGAGGCTGCAGGCCGACCTGGAACGGCTGCATGGGCCTGAAGCCGTGCTGCCGCTGCTGACGCGCTGGGCCGCCGCGATGGAGCAACTGCGCGCGGAGGGCGGCGCTATCAACGATGAAGAGGCCGCGCGCGTCACCTGTCCGGCACTCGTGCTGGCGGGCGACCACGACCCATTCAACCCGCTGGTGGCGACGCGGGAGCTGGTCGCGCGGCTGCCTCAGGCGTGGCTCGTCACGTTGCCCGGCGCGGGCCACGATCTGCTGGCCGAGCGCCCGGCGCAGGTGATCGCGCTGGCGCGCCGTATGCTCGTGAGTCCGGCGCCATGACCGAGGAGAGACGCGAGGAGACGCCTGTGGCCACGCACGAGGCCGCGCATGACGCGGCGGCGCACGAGGCCGCGCATGATGCGGCGGCGCCACAGCCCGCGCCGCATCTCGCGCGCGCAGGGGTGGCGGGGTCGGGCACGCCGACGCTGCTGCTGCACGGCTGGGGCGCCAGCAGCGACCTCTTCGCCGCGACGATGCGCGGGCTGGGCGACGGCTTCGACCTGATCGCGCCCGACTTTCCCGGCTTCGGCAAGACCGGCGAGCCACCCACGCCCTGGAGCGTTGGCGACTACGTTGACTGGACACTCGCGCTGATGGACTGGCTTGGCGTCACCCGCGCCAACCTCATCGGCCACTCGTTCGGCGGGCGCGTCGCCATCAAGCTGGCTGCGCTGCATCCTGAGCGGGTCGCCAGGCTCGTGCTGGCCGACGCCGCTGGCATCCGCCCCAGACGCGACTGGCGCTACCATGCGCAGGTGCGCGCATTCAAGGCGCTGCGCGGGCTGGCGCAGGGGCGCTACACCCCGCAACCGCTGCGCGAGTGGGCGGCGGCGCAGGTGGCGCGGCAAGGCTCACCAGACTACAAGGCGGCCAGTGGCACGGTGCGCGGCTCATTCGTGCGCGTGGTCAACGAAGACCTGCGCGACTACCTGCCACGCATCCAGGCGCCCACGTTGCTGATCTGGGGCGACCGCGACGAAGAGACGCCACTCGCAGACGGCCAACTGATGGAGCGGATGATTCCCGATGCGGGGCTGGTCATCTTCGAGGGCGCAGGCCACTACGCCTATCTGGAGCAATCGGGCCGCTTCTGTGTGATCGTCAAGACCTTCCTCCAGGGGTAAGGGCTTGTGAAGTTATCGGCGCGCGGGTCGCTGGCGGTTGAAACCGCGCCTGGATGGCGCTGCGGCGCCGCAAAGTCCGCCTGCGCGGACTGGGGCCGAGTTGCGGCGTTGCATACGCGCACGCGCAGCTCGAATACTTCACAAGACCTTCCTCCAGGGGTAACGCCAGCGATAAGGGATAGTGCTATCGTGATCGGGATTCTGGCGCTCATCGCCGCCGCGCTCGTCTGGCTCGGCTGGATGACCCGCGCGGGCCTCATGGGCGCGCGCATGTATCAGATCGAGGAGTATGAGGGGCTGCGCCTGCTCGCCTGGGGCCGACAGCGCGCCTGGCTCGCGCCCAGCGCCATCCTCGCGGCGAGCGGCCTCGCGCTGGTGATCGCGCTGGCGGGGCTGGCCACGCCTGCCGACTGGCGCCGCGCTGTCGCGGGCCTTGCCTGGCTGGCAGGCGCGGCGCTGGCTGTGGCGCTGTGGCGCGCGCTGCCCGCGAAAAAGCCGCTGGTCTACACCCAGCGCATGCGGCGCATTCTCGGCGTCGCCGCTGGGCTGGGCGTGCTGCTGGCGGCGCTGCTGGTCTGGGCGCTGCTGACGTTGAGCGCGACCGTCGCGCTGTTTGGCGGCGTGGTCATCGTGCTCGCCAGCCCGCTCGTCGTCCTGCCGCTGCTGATCGCGGCGAACTGGCTGCTCAAGCCGGTCGAGGCGCGCATCCAGGCGGGCTTCGTGGCGCGGGCGCGGGCGAAGTATACGCGCCTCGCGCCGCTGACCATCGGGGTCGCGGGCAGCTATGGCAAAACCAGCGCCAAGCACATCCTGGCGGCGCTGCTGCAGCCCGCGATGGAGACGCTGCCCACGCCGAAGAGCTACAACACGCTGATGGGCGTCACCCGCTCCATCAACGAATACCTGGAGCCGCGCCACCGCGCCTTCGTCGTCGAGATGGACGCCTACGACGTGGGCGAGATTGCGGCGATGTGCCGTCTGGTGGACCCGACCATCGCGCTCGTCACCTCCGTTGGCCCACAACACCTGGAGCGCTTCGGCACGGTCGAGCGCATCGGCGATGCGCTGTTTGAGCTGATCGCCGCGCTGCCCGCTGGCGCGCCAGCCGTCATCTACGGCGGCGAGGCGCGCGCGGCTGGGCTGGCTGAGCGCGCGGCTGCGGCGGGCTATCGCGTTGTGCGCTATGGCATGGAGGGCGAAGACGCTGGCCCGCTCGATGTCTTCGCGTCAGACATCACCGTGGATGACCGCGCGACCCGTTTCACCTGGCGCTGGCCCGCCGAAGGGCTGGAGCAGCGCGTCGCTATCCCGCTGCTGGGCCAGCACAATATCCTGAATGTCAGCGCGGCGATGACGGTGATTCACCTGCTCGGCCTGCCTGTGGATGAGGCGGCGCGCGACGCGCTGCGGCTGGAGGCGGCGCCGCATCGCCTGCAACCGATTCACAGCCCCGGTGGTATGACGATCATCGACGATTCGTATAATGCCAACCCCGTCGGCGTGCATAATGGGCTGGAGGTCTTGCGCCAGATGCGCGGTCGCCACAAGATTCTGGTGACGCCGGGGCTGGTGGAGCTTGGCGCCGTCGAGGAGGCGGAGAATCGTCGCTTTGGCGAGCATGCCGCCACCGTCTGCGATGAGGTCATCCTCGTCGGCGCGCGCCAGACCCAGCCCATCGCGGAGGGGCTGCGCGCAGGCGGGCTGCCAGCCGAGCGCACGCATATCGTCGAGTCGCTCGACGAGGTGACGGCGACCCTGGCGCGCATCGCTGGCCCCGGCGATGTGGCGCTCTTCGCCAACGACCTGCCCGATACCTATCTCGCGCTGAAATAGCGCGGCTGCGAGTCGTCCCATGACACGTGTCTTCATCGCGCTTGATCTGAGCGAGACCGCCCGCGAGACGCTGCGCCGTGATCTGCGGCGGCTGGCCCGCGCGCTGCCCGATGTGCGCTTTGTGGACCCCGCCAGCCTGCATCTGACGCTGGCGTTCCTCGGCGAGCTGGAGGATGACGCGCTCGCCACTGTCATCGCGCTCACGGGCGAGGTCGCGCGCCAGACGGCGCCTTTCGCGCTGGCGCTGGCTGGCCTCGGCGTCTTCGGAGCGCCCGCCGCGCCGCGCGTCATCTGGGCGGGTGTTGGCGGAGAGACACATCGGCTGCTGGCGCTCCAGCGGCGGCTCGCCGATGCGCTGGCGGCGCAGGGCTTCCCACGCGAGCAGCGCCCGTTCTCGCCGCACCTCACCTTGGCCCGCCTCAAGCGCCCACTCGACGACGCTGCGTATCTACGGCTGCGCGCGCAACTCGATGGCCCCGCGCCGCAGACGACGCGCTGGCGTGTGGCCGATCTGCGGGTGATGCGCAGCGACCTGGCCGCAACGGGAGCGCGCTACACGGCGCTGAGCGTCGCCCCGCTGGTGGCTCGCGCGCATGACACACATGACACAGGCCATGCGCCGACCGCCTGAGGCGCCTGAGCGCAGGTGATAGAATGTCGTGGCGCGTTGGTTCAGATCATCGCCAGCGATCTGCGGCGATCATCCCCGCCGCCCACAGCAGAGCGCCCGGAGTTCACCGCCGAAGGAGAGATAGAGAATGGCCGCCGAAAACTCATTCGATGTCGTGTCACAGTATGATGAGCAAGAGTTGGTGAATGCGCTCGACCAGGCCCGCCGCGAGGTGATTACGCGCTACGACCTCAAAGACACCAAAACCCAGATCGAGTACGACGGCAAGAAGAGTCTCACCATCCTCACGGCGAGCGAGTTCACGCTCAAGAGCGTGCGCGATGTGCTGGAGTCGAAACTGCTCAAGCGCAACCTCTCGCTCAAGATTCTGAAAGATGGCAAGCTGGAGCCAGCCAGCGGCGGCATGGTGCGCCAGCACATCGAGCTGCAGCAGGGCATCAGCCAGGACCTCGCCCGCGAGATCAGCAAGCAGATTCGCGACAACTTCCCCAAGGCTAAACCGCAGATTCAGGGCGACGCGATTCGTGTCGTCGCCAAGAGCCGCGACGATCTCCAGGCGGTCATCCAGTACCTCAAAGGGCAGGATTACCCGGTTCCATTGCAGTTCAATAACTACCGTTAGGGACCGACGCTGAACGACTGATAGAACGCGCGCATGACGCGCATAGCGCCATTGCCGCCCCTGCCCCGGCGCGCTATGGGCGGGTTGGCGGCTCGGTCGCGATTTCAGGCCGCACGGTGCGCTGCGCTCGCCAGCGGCGATAGAGGCCCCAGCCGCCAACGACGAGTACGATGATGAGCGCAATCGCCAGCGCGGTCAGCAGCGTGCTGTCGCCAAACGTGTCGAGCAGCCCCGTGACATAGGAGGTCAGCACGCCTATGCGCCGACGCAGCGCGGCGCCCAGCAGAAAATAGATCGACGACCAGATCAGCCCCGCCAGCGCGGCGGATGGCGCATAGACGCGATAGGGGACGCCGGAGAGGCCGCACATCACTGTCGTCGGCACGCGCAGCCCTGGTATCAGTCGCCCCAGGATGATGGCGAGCGGCCCGTGTTTGACGATCCACTCCTCCATGCGCGCCAGTCGCTGGGGAGTCAGATGCATGAAGCGGCCATAGCGGCTGAGGAAGGAGCGCCCACCAAGCCGCATCGCCCAGTAGAGCGCGGATGAGCCGATGAAGACGGCGAGGGTGCAGAGGGCGAGCACCTCGACGGTCGAGGCGAGCGTGCGATGGGGCTGCGCGCCCGCCAGCGCGATCAGGGTATCGCCCGGCGCTGGCAGCGGCACGCCCGCCTCTTCGATCAGCAGCAGCACGAAGAGTGCGAACAGGCCGTAGAGATGGATCAAATGCAGAACGCTATGGGTCATAGCAGGCAGGATATGCATACTACCTTCATCCAGAGTGCGGCGCCTCGGCTCACAGCAGGTGTAGCATAACATGTCGCGCTGACGGCTGCGTGACCTCTGGGCGCCGTGAGCCTGCCGCGCCTGCTTGCCAGGGTGGGTATAATGCAAGCGGCTTCTTCTGGAAGGGACCGACACGAACATCACCTGGAGGGAACAAAGGCATGGCATCCATTCTCAGGCGATTCCGCCGCCCCACGGTCGTGCTGGAGGCGCCGCGCGACGAAAACCGCTTTCGCATCTTTGGTGGGCGGAGACATCTGGCTGAGGCGACCTATCCGCTGCCCAAGGATTTGGGCGAGATCAACCGGCTCGACTTCCAGCACTATCTGCTGCGCACGGGCATTGGCGGCAACTTCATCGCTCCGGTGACGCAGCCGCGCGCGATCCTCGATGTGGGGTCAGGCTCCGGGCGCTGGGCGATGGAGATCGCCGCGATGTTTCCGGCGGCGCAGGTCACTGGCGTGGACCTCGTGCCACCCGCTGTGGACGATGCGCAGGTGCTCGGTCATGGTCTCGATATGCGCCCGCCCAACTACGCCTTTGCGACAGGCAACATCCTCGAAGGGCTGCCATTCCCCGACGCCAGCTTCGACTTCACGCATCAGCGCCTACTCATCACGGCCATCCCCAAAGATCGCTGGGCCAGCGTGATCGCCGAGTTGGCGCGCGTGACACGGCCAGGCGGCTGGGTCGAGCTGGCCGAATGTGGTGTTCCCGAACATGGCGGGCCGGGGTTCATGGGCATCTGGGGGAGCTGGATCGAATTTCTCCAGGCGCGTGGGGTAGACTTCACCCTCGGCCACACGCTTGGGCGGATGCTCGCCACTGGCGGCCTGTCACACGTGACTCAACGCCAGTTGACCTTCCCGATGGGCGACTGGGGCGGCAGGATTGGCCGCGCCTCCGCAACGGACTGCCTGGCTGTGGGCAGGGCGCTGCGGGCTGGTGTGGTTGCGACTGGTGTGCTGCCGGAGGCCGACTATGATCGGCTCTTTGCGCAAGCGGAGAGCGAGTTCGCCAGCAAACGCGGCAGCGGCGCGCTACCCTTCTACCTCGCCTGCGGGCAGCGGCCGCTCTGAATCCCTTGCCATTGCGCCGTTGCGGCGTCGCACATGGCTCGATGCCGCGCCAGCGAGACACGAGCTGCCTGCGAGGTTGGCGCGGCGACGCCTCGGCTCGGCGAATCGGGCGTAGGCGGGCAGAACTATTTCCGCTTCTCGCAGACCCCCTGAGATAGTGTTGCCAGGGCCACTGATGTAGCCCCATCTCCCCCAGGTAGGGAATGACAGGATCATGAAGGGAGACGCTGGTGTCTGCGCCATCCACATCACAGCGAACCGTGCTCGTCCATTTGCCATCAGAGTTGCGCGCCCGCACGGGAGAGCAGTCCAGCATTGCGGTCGAGTGTGGCCCCATGCGTGAGATCATCGTCGCGCTCGACCAAGTTTTCCCCGGCCTGCGCTTCAACTTCTGCACGGAGACAGGCGAGCTACGCCCATTCGTCAATATCTTTGTGGATGGGCGCAATATCCGCTATGCAGCCGCTCTCGACACGCCTGTCGCCGCTGGATCCGTCGTCTATATTCTGCACTCCGTCGCCGGGGGCTGATGCGCCGAGCCGCTACAAACGGCCCGACGTTCGCGAAGACGACACATTGCACAGCCGCTTAGGAGGTTCTTCGATGGCGAATTCTGACACAGCCGCCCCGCGCACGGGTGACACCGTGGTGTTGGTCGGCACGAAGCGTGGACTCTTCATGCTGAGTTCACGCGACCGCATCACCTGGGACTGCGCACCGGTGGGGCTTGCGGGAACGCGCGTCTACTATGCCGCGCTCGATCAGCGTGGCGGCAGGCGGCGCATCTTCGCCGCCGACAATGGCGATTTCTTCGGCACATTCCTGCGCTATAGCGACGATTTTGGGCAGAGCTGGGTCGAGCCAGAGCGCGGCATTCAGTTTCCAGAGGGAAGCGGCCTCAGTCTGAGCAATATCTGGTTGATCGAGCCGGGGCGCCGCTCTGAGCCGGATGTGGTGTATGTGGGCGTTGACCCCGCGAGCCTCTGGGTCAGCGAGGATGCGGGCGTCACCTGGACGATGAACGCCGGCCTGGCGAATCATCCAACGCGCGCGGAGTGGTCACCGGGCGCTGGCGGCCTCTGCCTGCATACCATCATACCCGACTACGCGAACCCGGCGCGCATGTGGGTCGGCATCTCGGCGGTGGGCTGCCTGCGCACCGATGACTATGGTGAATCATGGCAGTTCATGAACAAGAATGTGCGCGCTAGCTTCCAGCCGGAAATCTACCCGGAATATGGGCAGTGCCTGCACCGCATGACGCAGCATCCGTCGCAGCCAAACGTGCTCTATCAGCAGAATCATTGTGGCATCTACAAGAGCGAGGATGGCGGCGAGAACTGGATCGACATCCAGCGCGACATGCCCTCGGAGTTCGGCTTCCCCATCGCGCTCGACCCCAGCCATCCCGATACCGTCTTCGTCGTGGTTGAGACTGATGGGCGCAATAACTTCGGCGATCAGTTCACCGTCTATCGCACGCAAGACGGCGGCGACAACTGGCAGTCGTTGACGAATGGGCTGCCACATGGCCCCGGTGTGCGGCTGGGCGTGCTGCGCCACGGGATGTGCGCCGACAGCCACGACTCCTGCGGCGTCTACGTCGGCACGAACACCGGCCAGCTCTTCGCCAGCGCGGACGCCGGTGATAGCTGGCGCCTGATCGCCGACTATCTACCGTCGATCTACTCCGTCTCCGTCGCGGTCGTGGAGTAGCCGGGAGGGTCATCGTCAGCGCCGTCAGCGCCGCCATCTCCGCCAGCGGGCGCGGCGGCGCTGGCGGGGCCTGCGCCCAGCAGTTCGGGTTGGGTGGCGCTGGCGGTCAGCGACCTGTAGTTCTCCGAGGTGACGACGGGGTGGCCAATCCTGGACTCCACATCTCGGCGCGCCGCTCCGCCGACCTCGCCAGCCTCATGCGCATCGGCGGCAAGCTCGCCCAGCCCATGCGCGTCGTGCGTCTGATGCAGCGCCGTCGCGGTCGTCTCCGTCAGGATGGTGAGCGCCAGCTCGAGCGGCGTCATAGAGTCGCGCAAATTGTCGCGTTTCCGGAGGTCCTTGAGCGTCTTGTGCTCCTCGGTCGTGAGATCGAATGCGCCACGATGCAGCAGATCCGTGAGGATGGCAAACTCGCGGCCTTCTTTTGCGCCACGTTCGCGCCACTCCTCCGTCAACTCCTCGCGCGTGATGACACTTTGCAGCCGCGCACGTATCCAGTCCTCGGCGTAGCCGCGCTGGCGATAGAGGCGGCGCATGCGGTCGGCGGCGCGTTCGGGCGCCTCGATCTCTTCCAGGCGCTCAGAGCCGACGCGGGCCAGCCATTGCTTGAACGGCTCAGCTTTGGGCGACGGAATCGACTGGATGATGCGCAGCATCGTCTCGGTATCGGCGGCGTCGGTGAGGCGCTGCTTGCCATCGGGCGCCGCCATTTTCAACTGTACGCATTTTGCGTACACTTCACGGAACCCTTCATCGGTGACACGGCGCTTGAGGTCAGTCCAATAGCGGCGTGGCTGCGAACTGTCCGTCAGCAGGCCGATGACATCGATGATGCTGAACCACCAACGCCCCTCATGCCACACCTTGCGCACGTCGCGGCTGGCTTGCTCGTCCAGCGCGGCCAGCCCTGCGCCCATCGCATCGTCGCTCATGACCAATTCCCCTGCTTTCAGCCACTCACTCTATCATGCGCCACCGCAGGCGCATATGGCGCGCCTCTCAGGCGACCTGTATGGAGATATACAGCGGGAGCGAAAACGAGCGGAAACGCTGCGGAAAAACCCGTTCGCGCGCTCCAGCAGTGGGCGAAGCGCCAGGCTTCCGCGCGACGCGATTGGTAGTGGGGGTATACTGTGGGCAAGGATTTCCACCCGTCGTCACACATACACTCCCCGCGCACGAGTGGCGCGAGCGGAGCAGGAGCCATGCCGTATGGATGAGCGACCCGATTCCCCCACGCCCGATCAGCGCCCGGCGGACGCGCCCAACGCGAGCGGCACACCAGAGCAGCGGCTCGAACTGGCAGTGCGTTTGCTTGCCCAGCAGTTCCACGCGGCGCGCGGTGAGATAACGCTGCTGCCGGGGCGACTGCCCGACGACCTGCCGCTTCCCCTGCCACTGCCAGACGGCGCGCGCGTCGTCGGCGCGATGACGCACACCTGGGGACCTGCGGTGGACGTTACGACAATTCTGATAGATACGACGCTCTCAGCGGAGCAGAGCGCGCAGTTCTACAGCCAACGACTGGAGCCGCTGGGCTGGGCGCCCAGGATCATGCCCCATGAGCGCGGCGGATTCGTGCATGTCTGGCCTGGCAGCCCCGCCTTCCGGCGCTTCACCTCTGGCGAAGGTGGCTATGCGCTCTCATTCACGGCCCTGCCAGGAGTCGCCACGGGCGAGACGACAGTCCAGGTCGTCGTGCAGAAGGAGCAGGAATCTGACGAGCAGCGAGCTGGCATGAAGCCAGAGCGCATGCGTGACGTTTTGGCGCTCATCCCACCGCTGCTGCCACCGTCGGGAGCGTCGCAGCAACCGGGTGGCGGCGGCGGCGGTGGTGGCACGGGACGCTGGTATTCGATTGCGCAAATGGAGTCAACGCAACCTGTCGCCGAGGTGATCGCGCACTACGATGAGCAACTGGAGCGTGGCGGCTGGCGACGGCGCGATGGCGGCGCCAGCGGCCCCGTGGGATGGAGCTTCTGGTCCTTCGCCGATACGGCAGGCGCGCCGTGGCGCGGCGTGCTGCTCGCGCTCAACAGTCCCGACCACCCACGCGACTACCTGCTGCTCGTCCAGATCGAGTCCGAAGGCGAGAGTGATGCGCGTGGCAGTGGCTTTTTTAGCCGTGCGCTGCTGATGGGTGGTTGATCGCGCAGCGTAACCAATGACGCCCGCTTCTTCTCAGAAAGGCGGCGGGGCAGATTGAGTTCCCGTGTTGCTTTAGTGGCGGCAGATTGCTATACTGACACGATGAAGCGACCTGCGCGTAGATACGCCTTCATCACTCATCATACAGCCAGTGATGATGACGAGCGCGTATTCTCAAAGGACCTCAATCAGCCTATGAGCGCCACCGCCACAACATCCGCTCGAAGCGTTCTTGCTGATCGCCTCGTTCCTCGTAGTCGCGTCGATCATCGCGCAGTTCGGGCTGCCGGCTACACGCGGGCAGCGGCTCGCCATCGTTTCGCCGTAGCCTCATCAGGTCACGCGGCCTGAGGCGGCGCCTCCTGCGCAAGCAATACGCCAGCGCCTCCCGAACAAGCGGTGACTTGCCGGGAGGCGCTGGCGCTGTGGGGTCGCGGTCAGGCGGATTGGGTCGCGGCCTGGCTGGGGGGAAGCAGCAGCGCTGCGCCGAAGCCAATGCAGGCGAAGATCACCATCACCAGCAGCGCCAGCGCGTATGATTCGTTTTCTGCGGCGACAGACGACACCAACACTGATCCTACAATCGCGACGCCAAGCGAGGACCCCAGATTCGAGACGCTGCGCGACAGGCCGGAGATCTCGCCCTGATCTTTCTCCGGAAAGCTGGTCTGGACGACATTGACCGACGATGTCAGCATGACGCCGACTCCTGCTCCCATAAGCAGCAGCCCGGGAACGAGGGTGAGGACATTAGAGGTTCCACCGGACAGGATGAACAATAGCAGCATGCCGACAATGGTCGTGAGAAACCCTGCGCGAATGAGGGTTCGTTGCGCATAGCGCTTCGCGAGCCTGCCCGCGACGCTCGACGAGAGCAGCACGCCAATGGTCGTGGGTGTGAGGATCAGGCCGGTTTCAATGGCGTTGTAGCCGCGAACAGTCTGCAAGAACACCGAGATGACGAAGAAGCTCCCCTGCATGACGAGCCATTGGATGTTCTGTGTCACAAGCCCCAGGTTTGAGGCGCGATTGCGGAACAGCCTGATGGAGAGGAGCGGTTCTTTGCCAGCCCGTTCGCGCGACCAGATGTGGATGAAGAACCACAGGAGAATCAAAGCGCCGATGCCGACGAACAGCCACACAGGTGAGATTCCGCCCTGCTGGATCACCACTGTGTCGCCGATGGAAAAGTCCTTGGTGGCCCTACCCCAGCCATACGTGCCCGATTGCAGGATGCCAAGCACCACAAAGAACAGCCCCGCCGCCGACAGGATCGCTCCCACGAGGTCAAAGGCTGGCTTGGCGCCCTGTATCGCTGGGTTGGCGAGCTGGCGGCTGAGAACGATGATCGCGCCGACCACCAGCGCCTGGAGAATGAACGAGGCGCGCCAACTGATCGCGCTCGTAATCAGCCCGCCAATCAGCGGCCCGGCTGCGGCGCCGATGCCAGCCGCCGCGCTGACGACGCCAAAGGACCGCGCGCGCGCTGGCAGATCGGTAAAGGAGACGGTGATCAGAATATAGATGGGCGGGATCATGAGCGCAGAGCCAACGCCTTGCAACAATGAATAGCCGATAATCAGCACGCCTATATTCGGCGCGAGCGCTGCGATAATCGCTCCGAATCCATAAATGGCCAGCCCCAGTATGAAACAGAATTTGCGCCCCCAGATATCGGTGAGCTTGCTGCCGGGGATCATCAACGCGGCCATCGTGAGGGTGAACAGGGTGATCGCCGTTTGCACACCGATCACGGTTGTTCCCAGATCGCTGGCAATGGCGCTGATGGCGACGTTCAAGCTGGCGCCAGCATAGCTGGCGATGAACTGCGCCAGCGCCAGCGGGAGCAGCATGGAGCGGGGGGAGAGCGTGGAGGTCTTCGCGACGCTGGCGTCCATCTGCTGTCCATCCCCTCACGCCACCAGGCGCTCATCTCACCGGCTGTGTCATGGGTGCGCGCGACCCCGGAGCGGCCCCAAGCCGCCCCTGGCAGTGTAGGCCGAGTTTGGCGCCCGTAACCCGACACGCAAGGTGAGACTGCGGGCATAGCTCTGCATAGCTCCGCAGGGAGAGTTGCGACCTCACCAAAGAGGGAGCGTGCGTGCGTGTCGCTCCGCGTGTCAGTGGGAGCATCGGCGCGCACGCAGCGAGGCCACGCCCCCTTGCCCGCAATGGCTGGGAACGTGGCCTCGCTGCGTGCGCGCCGCGCCCGCTGGGAGTGGGGAGCGGAGTTTCAACTAGCCCAGACCATCCAGGCTGCTGCCTCCCCATAGTGTGATCGCCGCTGAATAGGTATCACGGAGCGCAAGTTGATCGCCAGTGGGCGACCACGCAAGATTATCGAACCCACCTGTATCCGACACACTCGACGTTTGGGCAGAAAGGGTCTTGAGTACACGGCCATCGCTGGTCGAGAGGAGTGTCACACGCACAGAGTCATTCGTTGTGGTGAAGCTATCCTGGGGGAACACCGTTGCGAGCACCTTACCATCAGGTCGCCACGCGATAGGCGCATCCGGCGGATATGTCTGGGCTCCGCTCTGTTCCAGGAGCGTTGTTTTGACGACCCGCAACGCGCGGTCAGGGTATGGAACCGCCTCAGCGACGCAAGGCGCAAGGCCACTGGTGAAGCATGACTGTGAGTCAAAGGACTTCAGTGCGGCAGCATCTTCCGGAAATCCGACGGAGCCGAGGGTCACCTGCGGATCAACGTATCGCCCGTCCTTAGACCATATTCCAAGCACAGCGCTGTAGAACACGAGCGACGGGCGATTGTCGGTTGAGGGCGTATTGGCCGCCAGGACGACAATGAGCGCTCCAGATTGCCAAAGCGAGTGGACGCTATCGCTCGTGGTTTGAGGGCTACCGGTAAAGTTGGTTCCCGCTCCACCGCTGCTGAGTGGCTGGGATGGCGTCAGGTGTCCTGATGCGGTTATCTGGTATCCCAATGCAGGCGTCAGCGGAAGCTGGGTGGCGAATGCAAGCGTGTGAGTTCGTGTATCCCACACAGTGGTCATTGCATGCTGTGACTCGTCAACACTCGCATGCACAAGAACGGTATGTGCGCCATTCGTTGGGATGAGCAGCACACCCAAATCTACAGGGCGCGCAGGTATTCCGGTTGCGACAACGCAAGGAACTGCCAATGTAGAGCCGTCTGGAGACCAGGACGGCACATCGTGCACTAGGTTCTGTTGACAAATGACCAGGACGGCGTAGAATGGGGGTATGACGGACATCCGACTGAGCGACGACGATTGGGGCAAGCTGCGGGAGTTCTTGCGCCAGGAGCCGCACGCCTACCTTGGGCGAGATGAAACCTCCTGCCGCCGCTTCGTGGACGCGGTGAAGTGGATGAGCCGCAGTGGCGCGCAGTGGCGCTTGCTGCCGAGGGAGTTTGGGGCGTGGAACAGCGTCTACAAACGGTTTGTACGCTGGTGTGAAGCGGGGGTCTGGGAACGGCTGCTGGCGGCGCTGGCCGACGACCCCGACACCGAACACGGGATGCTTGACGCGACGATTGTGCGCGCGCATCCCTGTGCCGCAGGCGCGCAAAAAAACACGGCGAGCAAGCGCTCGGTCGCAGCCGTGGCGGGTTCACGTGCAAAATCCACCTCACCGTCGATGGCTTAGGCAATCCCCTCCGGGTCATTTTGACCCCTGGGCAGCGGCACGATAGCACGCAAGCCGAGGCGCTTCTCGAGGGACTCACCTTCGAGAAAGTACTGGCGGATCGCGGCTATGCGGGAGCGAAGTTCATCGCCCACGTGCAGGCTCAGGGCAGCGAAGCGGTCATTCCGCCGCACCAATCGGCTACGGTCAAGCGCGACTACGACACCTGGGTGTACCGCGAACGCCATCTGGTCGAATGCTGTTTCAACAAGCTGAAGCACTTTCGCCGCATCTTCTCGCGCTTCGACAAGCTGGATCGCTCCTTTCTTGGCTTTGTCCACTTCGTTTGCGCGCTCGTCTGGTTGCGGTGAATGGTCCTCCCTAAATGTCAACAGAACCTAGTGTCAAACTAGCATCTGCGGCCTTCAATGGCGCCGCTATATCAAAATGCTGGAGCAGTATCCCGTGCTGTGCGTCGAAGACCAGAATCGTGTCACTTGCGCACGGACCCTCATCCTGATCTGGGGTGATATGACCCCTCTGGGCGAGCACGGCGAGCTTGGAGCCGTCTGGTGACCAGGCCATCGCGGATGGGCAAGAGTATCCCAGAGCATTCAGGTCAAGCCTCAGGGTCGTAGGCGCAGGATGAAGTAGAGTGCCAACCGAACCAGTGGTGAGGACATTTCGCGCCGTCACAGCTACAGCGACCAGGACAATGACAAGCGCAACGGCAAGCATCGCCAGACTGCGGCGTGACAATCTCCGCCGTTGCTTTGCCAGGATAGGAATCGTGGCAAGGCGCGGCTCCTTCTGATGGATTGACTCTGTGATATGCGTGTCGGCTGCCAACGCATGAATTGCCTCCTCGCGACGCGCAGTATTTTCCTGTTGCAATGAGTGTATTGCTTGCTCACTGTCTTTACCTTGCTCTACTATGTCTCTGGTGTCGTCTGGCGTCTTGTCTTCCGGCATATTGCTTCCTCCTGAATAGACACCTATGGATCCTGAACTTCTGCAGCGCCATTATAGAGCACATTGACAAAAAAAACAGGCATGCTATCTTCAGTTCTGAAGGAACCGTCCGGTAGGTCAAATGAGCCAACACAAAATGAAAGGGAGGAGAGTTCGTCCTTCGGCTGACCTGCGGACTGAACAACCTTCACCAGGGACTGAGCGTTGGCTTCTTGGATGTTGGCCATTGCATGTACCTGGCCTCGCGAGGCCAGGTCTGGAATCCGGAAAGGAAACGCAGTCATGAGAACAGGCTCTTCGTCAACTTGGAAGTGGCGTGCGACAGCGGCTCTCATTGCTCTCGCTAGTCTAGTTTTCATCGCTCCTCAGGCGCTTGCGTCGTCTGGACCAAGCCATGCCGCAATACCGCTTTATAGCCCCTGCCAGATTACCAGTTGGGTGCAGATAGACAATGCGCTATACACATACACGTCAGGAGGCGTCAAATACACCGTCGCTGATAGCCTCCAGGAGGAGTATGACAGCGGTTTCAGTGTATGGTGTAACGTATATCGAACGAATACGGCGCTTACGGCCACTGGCGGCAATCCTGGCGGCACGCTCATCGTCAAAGTGGCTGCCTGTGGAGGCTCATTCTACCCGTCAACCTATTCGTTCCCCTCTGGCGCCTTTGGCCCATATCATTACGCCTCGCCAGCCAAGACCTTTTCTGGTTCTGCTCAGTCTGGGCATGAGCTAAAAGCGGGTTCGCTCGATGCCTCTGATCACAGCCAGTGCTACAGCGGCTGACCCATGCCTACCAACGGTGGTTGCTAACATAGGCTGACCGGCGCCGCTCGTACCTGCCCTGGCAGGGCACGCAGCGAGGCCACGCCCCTTGCCTGCAATGGCTGGGGAACGTGGCCTCGTTCTGTGTCGCTCCGCGCCCGCTGGGAGAGGGGCCGGAGGGTGAGGTCTACGCCGCGTCAATCGTGCCGACGCTGACTGCAGGCTCGGCGCGCGGCTGGTCTTCATCGACCGGGGTGACGTTGAGCGCGCGCTCCATCTGGTTGCGGCGCACGGCGCGCTCGCGGCGCAGCGCCTCCCACAGCAACTCGATCTCCGCGCTGATCGCCAGGATGCGAACGCGGTTGGCGGGCGCCAGGAAGGGATGCGCCGCCGATTTCGCATAGAGCTTCTGCCGCTCTTTGGTCAGCGCCTGGATGCGCGCGAGCGCGCCACCCGCAGCGGCGCCACGCGCCTCCTCATGGAGCCTGCGCTCCACGATCAACGCTTCGACCGGCGAGAGCTCCGTCTTCTTTCGCTGTGCAACAGGCATGACAAAGCCCCTTTACAGATCGTTTGGGTGACTGAATATGATGGACTTGGATGCGAGGAGAACGCTGGGAGCGCGTCGGCTGATCCGCGAGAAGCGCGGAGAACCATCACACTGCGCTCCGTTCCAAGGGATTCAGACGAGCGGACACATGGAGAGCTACGCGAGAGGCTCAATCAGCCCGAATGGTACTAGACAGCCTGTGCAGCGCCAGCATCGCGTCAGCATCACTCCACGCTAGAGCAGCGCCAGGCGTGAGATGGACATGATGAGAAAAAGTTCACAATTCTGACATTGACGTTGATATTATCAATTTGATATTGACAAAGTTAATGTCAACGGCTATGCTCTGGGCGAGAGAGAGCCACGCCACGCTCGCAGGCGGCGCGGCGCCAGCGGAGGGGAAGCGCGCCAACATGGGGCAGACCTGGGAAGCGCCGGAGATATGTCCGGTCTGTGGCCACGATCACCTGCTGATCGCGCGGCTCCGCTGCCCACATTGCGGTAGCGCGATTGAGGGTGAGTTTGAGCCGCGCCACAGCGCCGACGCCACGCGCCGCTCAGGCCCACTCGGCGGGGCGCCCATGCGCGACCTCGCGCGCTTCGGTCGGCTCGCACGGCTGGACGATGCGCAACTGGAGTTCGTCGAGGTCTTCCTGCGCTGTCGTGGCGTCATCAAGAATGTCGAGGATATGCTCGGCGTCTCGTATCCGACGGTGAAGGGGCGCCTTAACGCCGTGCTGGAGGCCCTCGGCCTCGCCACCGACGACGACGCCTCCCCTGCGGAGCAGCGGCGCGTGCGGCGCGAGATTCTCGCCGACCTCGCGGCAGGGCGCATCAGCGCGGACGAGGCGCACGAACTGCTCGCACGCGCGCCATCGCTCGCAGACGACGAGAGCTAGGCTGGGCCGCGAGACGAGAGCGCAATCAGCGATCCCTGGCAGTGGAGGAGAGCATGAGCATGGACCAGTGGACACCCAACCCCGATGATCCAGAGAATCATCCAGAAGCCAGCGAAGCGGCTGGCTATGAGCAGGCTGCCGAGTCAGCGCATTCTGTTGACGATGAGAACGAGACGCCCGCAGGCTCCCCCTTCAGCGACGATGCGCAACCGAGTGGCGGCCCCAGCGTAGAAGAAGGCGATGCGACCGCCGAATCGGCGTCGGGGCCAACTGCGACTGACGGCCAGAGCGCCGACGACAGCGAGGCGCAGCCTGCCGCCGCAGCCTTCACCGAGAACACGACGACCTTGCGCATCGAGGTAGAGCTGGCGGAGGGCGACCTGACCATCGTCGGTGGCGCCGAGCAGGTGACGGTGAATGCGCGACGCTGGTCGCCACAATTCGATGCGGTTGAGTATGACGATGGCGTGCGCTTCAATCGCCTGCCAACTGGCGCCGAACTGCGCATACCCGATGGGGTCATCATCAACGTGCGCGAGGTAGAGGGCGATCTGCGCTGCGAGCGCCTGGACGGCGAGCTTCGCGTGAACCGCGCCCAGGGCGATGTGCGGATCGAAGATGTCGCGGTGGCCCAGGTCAACTGGATCGCCGGCGACCTCACCGCCGACCATCTGGGCAATTTGATCAGCGAGGACATCGGCGGCAACGTCTGGCTGGCGAATGTGCAGAACACGACGACGCTGAATCGGGTCGGCGGCGATCTGGAAGCGCGTCGCAGTGGCGGCGTCACTATCACCGAGTCAATTGGTGGCGATGTCGAGATCGAGCGCTGCGATTTCGCCGTCTTCGATGGCCCGATTGGCGGCGACACCGCATTGCGGCGGATTGCGGGGTCCACGCGGATGACGAACGTGGGCGGCGATCTGCACCTGAACGATGTGCGTGATGTGCATGTTGGCTCGGTCGGCGGCGACCTGGAGATGGAGGGGGTCGCGGGAGCGGTTTCCTGCGGTGATGTCGGCGGCGACGCCGAGATGGCCAACACCTTTGGCCTCGTGAGCATCGGCTCCATCGGCGGCGACCTGCGCGTCGAACGCGCGCCTGGTGGTATCACCATCGCGCGGACGGGCGGCGACGCCACGCTCGATACGCTGCTGCGCCCGGAGGCCAGGTATCTCATCAGCGCGGGGAGTGACATCACCCTGCGTGTGCGCGGCGAGGTCAATGCGCGCTTCGTGGCGCAGAGCTTCGGCGGCGAGATTCACACACGCCTGCCGTTGACGGTCGAGAAGGGCCGTCGGCGCAATCTGGTAGGCGCGCTAGGCGCGGGGTCCGCGACAGTGACCTTGCAGAGTGGCGGCGACATTACGATTGTCGCTGCGGATGGGCAGAGAGGAGACTATCGCATGAGCGACGATTTCGACAACCAGGGCGGTCAGGGCGACCAGGGCGATCAGGGCGGCGACGCGCGCGCCCACACCTTCGAGGGAGCGGTCGCGGGCCGCAAGTTCCGAGTTCGCGTTGAGAATGGACCGGGGCGCGCGGGCTTCCAGTTCAAAGGGCCGTACTCCCCAGATGATGAGGAGCGCGCGCGTGAGTTCCGCTTCGACTGGGAGCGTGGCCATGGGGCGCACACCTCAGGCGAGTATGGCGATCAGCTCAATGACCTGCGTGAGCAGGCCGAGACACTGGCCCATCGCGCTGGCGAAGAGGCGCGCAAGTACGCCGAGATGGCCACCAAGCGCGCCCGCGAAACCGATTGGGAGTCCGTCGGCGCTGAGATTCGCTCGACCATCGAGCGTGCGATGTCCGATCTGGAAGAGGCCTTCTCGCGCTGGGGGCGCGGCGGCGAGCCACGCGAGCCTGGCGCTGGCCCATCGTCGGGCGGGCCTGCTGGTCGCTCCGGCGGCAGCAGCGGCGCGCAGCGCGTGCGCATCGAGCATGATGAGCCGCAGGAGGGCGCGTATAGCGCCAGCTACGGCGCCGGTGAGCCGAGCGAGTCGCAAGACCGCGACGCGCTACGCCGCCAGACGCTCGAAGACCTGCGCAATGGGCGCATCACCCTCGACGACGCCGAGCGCCGCCTGAACGATCTGCGCTAACGCGCCTGATACTCCGTGCGCTCTGCCGAGCGCGCCAGATTCGCGGCTGCCCAGTCGCACTACACGTCCCCCTAGCGTCACGAGCGGATTGCGCGTCCGCTCCAGCGCTGGGGGGACGCGCTGTGTCTGCGGGCGCGGCGGGGCTGGCCAGCGCCATATCATGCGCCAGCCGCGTGCGTCTCGATGGCCACCGACAGGCCGAGGAAGCGCCCGTAGCGCTCGGCGGCCTGCGCCAGCGCTGCATGTCGCTCACCACTCAGCGACGCGAAGAGCGTGAATTTGAGCGTCATGGCGTCTTTTGTCGGCGTGCGTTTCCAGGAGCCGACCAACCGGCCATCGACGGCGATGACTGGCCCAAGGATGGTGAATGGGTCGGCGGGAAACGCTGGATCGAGGATGGCGAGGCGATCCTTATAGGCCACGGTGAACTCATCGTATGGCGGCAGCAGCAGCGCATGGCTCCCGGGAAGCGGTTCGGGCGCTGGCGTCGGGCTGAGCCAATACTGCGCGCCATCCACGGTTTCCTGCGCGAAGTCCTGCGCGACGAGTCGCATGCCGCGCCTGACCTCCGCCAGCGTTAGCCCTGTCCACCAGGCGAAGTCGCGCTCGGTCGCTGGGCCATGGCTGGTGAAGTAGCGGCGGGCAAGCACGGCCAGCGCCTCGTCGCCTTCCAGCAGGGGCGCAGGCGGCAGCCACTCATCGAGCAAGGTGAAGGTGGGCTGCCTGCCCTGGCGCGGCCCCAGACAGATGAGACCCTCACGCGCCCAATACCCCAGCAGATGCAGGCCGCGCTGACGCGCCGTCCGTGGCGATGCCAGCCGCTGCCAGCGCCGCGTACAGTTGCTTGCGGCTCAGCGTCTTGCCGCCCTGAAGCGCCCGCGTCAGCGCATCGCCCGCACGCGCAAAGAGGTCTTCACTCAGGCCAGCCCTGCGGTAGATGCTGGCCGCCTTGAGGTTCGTCCGCCGCGCCATCAGCTTGAGCATCCAGCGGGTGTCTTCTGGCGGAGTGAAGTGAATCGTGCCACGCATTGGCCAGGTGCGCACGATGGTTTTTGCGGCGATGGCCTGCTCGACGATCCGCTCGGTAGCGTTTGGCATGCGCAGCCCGACGCCATAGAGCGAGCTGGCGTACTCCTGCGCCTGCACCGCGCCGAACCAGCGCACGACCTCGCCCGGCGTCGCAACGTCTGGCTGCGCGAGGCGCTGCTGAAAGAGCCGCCGCTGGGCGATGTCCGCATATCTCATGCGTTCGAGTATAGCATAGCGGCGCAGTCGCAGCAGGCGGGCGAAATCCTCACCCCCTGGCCCATCTCCCACGAGGGCAACGGGGAAATCTGGCTCCCCTCGCCCTCTGGGCGAGGGGCTGGGGGTGAGGGCTGGCGCTGCGGTTGCCTTGACAGAAGCGCAGAATTGGGCTAAATAATAGAACATATGTTTTATATTCATCCGCCAGACGCCCAGGGAGAACGTTCATGCAGCGTATGACACGCGGCCCAAGCATTCCGTGGCGCGAGGAGCCTGCCCCTGCGGCGTCGCTGATCGCCTGCCTCCTCGTGACGCCGTATGGCGTGCCAGCGTGGCAGCGACTGGAGCTGGCCGAGGCGCTGCATGCGCGCTGTGAGCGCCTGTCCGATCGCGTCGAGTGGCTGGGGCGGCGTGAGCAGTCCTGGCCCGATGGCGCGCTGCTCGACCTGGGGCGTTGCGCGGCGAGCGAGGCGCAGGCGACCTGTGAGACGTTGCTGACGTGGACCACCGCCCGCCAGCTTGTCGCGCGCATCGGCATCGGCCCGACGCAGACGCTCGCCCAGCTCGCCGCGCTGCGGGCGGCGCAAGGAGTCGTGCGCGTGGTGGAACCTGAGCGCGCGCAGGCCTTCATCTACCAGCTTCCGGTGGATACGCTGGCCGGGTTGGCGTCCGCCGTCGCCACGCCGCAGCTTGTCGCGCGGCTGCGTCAGTGTGGGCTGCGAACGCTGGGGCAGGTGGCGCAACTCGACGCGCGCGACCCACAGGCCCTGCGCCGTCTGTTTGGGGCTGCGGCGGGCGCCTGGCTGGCGACGCTCATCCAGGGGCGCGACCGCTGCTCCATGCAGCCTGCGCCTGCGCCAGAGCTTGCGCCAGAGCTTGCGCCGGAGCATGCCTCGGCGTGGCTCCCCGCGTAGAAAACCCCGCGCTCGCCGGGGTCGCTGATCGACGCCGCGCGCCTACCGCTTGAGCAGTTCCGCGTACTTCTTGCGGAACTTTGCCACCTTCGGCGCGATCACCACGGCGCAGTAGGGCGCGTCGGGGTGATTGGCGAAGTATTGCTGGTGATAGTCTTCGGCGGGATAGAAAACCGTGAATGGCTCGATCTTCGTCACGATGGGGTGGTCGTAGAGCCGCTGCTCCGTCACCTCGCGGATGACCTCCTCGGCGACACGTCGCTGCTCATCGCTGTGCGGCAGGATGACCGAGCGATACTGCTCGCCCACATCGGCGCCCTGGCGATTCAGTGTCGTGGGGTCATGGGTCGAAAAGAAGATATGCAGCAGGTCGCTATAGGACACCTCACTGGGGTCGAAGACAATCTGCGCTACCTCCGCATGCCCTGTCCTGCCGCCGCAGACCTGCTCATAGGTCGGGTTGGCGACGTGGCCGCCCGCATAGCCCGGCTTCACCGAGACTACGCCACGCAGGTTATCGAAGATTGGCTCCACGCACCAGAAGCAGCCGCCGCCCAGGGTCGCCGTCTCCAGCCCGCGCGCCTGCTCGCTCGCCTGCCCATCCGTCCGCTTCGCATCCGTCTCGTCGCTCATGTCAATTTCGCCTGTTCTCTGGTCACGCGCTAATTCAGTCGGCCCCTCAGGATATCATGCCACAGCACGACAAGGCGGCCACCCGCCCCGCAGAATCTCAGTCTTCGCAGGCGGGTATCGCGGCCCGCTGGCGCCACGTCAAGCGTGATTTCAACCGCCAGCCGTTGGGGCTGGCGCGTCGTGCGGCGCCTCGATCAGCGCTGGGCCATTCCAGCGCAGCGAGACGAGGGTCATCATGCCGGGGATGGGCGCCTCCGCGTAGGGGAGTTCTGGCGTGGCCGACGTGGCTGGCGGTTCCGGCGGCAGCACGCGATCGGTGCGCTTGCCTGGACGGTCGCCGTCGCCATCCATGACCTGCTCGCCGATGCGATTCATCAGCAGCATGTTGCGCCGGGCCAGCGGTGGGCTGGGCACGTAGGCGTAGAGGTCCGACCGCAGTTCGGCGAGCTGGCGGTCGATCTCCGCTGGCGTATGCCCAGCCTGCTGGCAGAGCTGCTGCGCCTCTGCGCGTAGCTGCGCTGGCGCCAGCGCGAAGATGGCGTCGAGCGCGTATGAGAGGGCGAAGTTGCGGTTGAGCAGCACGGCTCGGCCAGAGGTCAGGCGGCTGGCGATCAGCGTATCGCCCGCGCGCGTGGCCGCTTCGATCTGCGCCGATACCTCGGCGAAGGGCAGGTGATCCAGCTTGCGGTGGATGAATGCGACGACGGCGGCTGCGCGGCCCTCCTGCCAGTCGCGCAGCAGTTCCAGGCAGCGCTCACCTTCGTAGCGTTCGCTGCTGCTGGGGATGCTCAGCAGGCGATCCTTGCACTCGCAGATGTAGAGCGCATGCAGATAGCGCACGGTATTGGCGAGTGGAAACGCGGTGAAGCGGCGCTGACCATGCGCCTCCTGGACAAAGCTGAAGCTGGCGGTGAAGTCGTCCTCGATGCGCGCAAACGCCGCGAGCTTGCGCGCCGACAACTCATCGACCGCGCCGGATGGCGCATTCCATGTGCTGACTGTCATGTCTATGGCTCCCTTCTCGCCGCACGAGCGCACTTGATTGATTCACTGTGAACGCCGAAACCCGCATGACACATACCGTTTCGCTGGCTTTTGCGAGCAAACATTCCAGCTATCCCGCGCGCTGGCGCTCGGCCACCTGGCGCATCGCCACCTGCGCCGCCGCGACCGTCTGCGCGATGTCGGCGTCGCTGTGGGCCAGCGAGACAAAGCCTGCCTCGAACTGCGAGGGCGCGAGGTAGACGCCCTGATCGAGCAGTGAACGGAAGAACGCCGCGAACGCCTGCGTATCAGCGGACTTCGCCGTCGCCTCGTCGGTCACTGGCCCCGCTGTGAAGAAGGTCGTGAACATCGAGCCGACGCGCGTCTGACAGACCGCCACGCCCGCCGCGCGCGCCGCCGCGCCGATACCCTCGGCGAGGGTCGCCGTCAGCGTGTCGAGGCGTTCGTAGACGCCGGGCTGCTTCAGCAAGGTCAGTTGCGCCGCGCCCGCCGCCATCGCCAGCGGATTGCCTGAGAGGGTGCCGGCCTGATAGACCGGCCCGGCTGGCGAGACCAGCGCCAGTATCTCGCGCTTGCCGCCATACGCCGCCGCTGGCAGGCCGCCGCCGACGATCTTGCCGAGGCAGGTCATGTCTGGCGTGACGCCGTAGAGCGCCTGCGCGCCACCATGCGCCACGCGGAAGCCCGTCATCACCTCGTCGAAGATCAGCACGGCGCCATACTGTTGCGTCAGCGCGCGCAGCCCATGCAGAAAGCCCTCCACTGGCGGCACGCAGCCCATATTGCCCGCCACCGGCTCCACGATCACCGCCGCCACGTCCTCCGGGTAGCGCTCGAAGGCCGCGCGTACCGCTTCCAGGTCGTTGTAGGCGACCACCAGCGTCTCAGCCGTCGCGCCGGGCGGCACGCCAGGGCTATCGGGCGCGCCCAGCGTCAGCGCGCCAGAGCCAGCGGCCACCAGCAGCATATCGGCGTGGCCGTGGTAGCCGCCCGCGAACTTGATGAACTTCTGGCGTCCGGTGTAGGCGCGCGCCACCCGCAGCGCGCTCATCGTCGCCTCGGTGCCTGAGTTGACGAAGCGGATCAGCTCGATGCTCGGCACAGCCTCGATGACGAGTTCCGCCAGGCGGGTCTCGGCCTCGGTGGGCGCGCCATAGCTCGTGCCGCGCTGCGCCGCCTGTGTCACCGCCGCCACCACCTGCGGGTGGGCGTGGCCCAGGATCAGCGGCCCCCACGAGCCAACGTAGTCGATGTACTGATTGCCGTCCACATCGTAGAGGTACGCGCCCGCGCCGTGGTCGATGAAGACTGGCTGGCCACCCACTGCCCGAAACGCGCGCACGGGGCTATTCACACCGCCGGGGATGACCTGGCGAGCGCGAGCGAACAACTCTTCAGAACGAGAACGATTCATCTGCGACGCAAGCCCTTCTGGCCTCGCTCACCCTGACGGGTGAGAGGACACGATTGCGACATGGCCTCCACGCCATTCGCTCATACAGGGCTATTGTACCGCCGCCGCGCGAACCCGGAGGCGACCGCAGCCAGCAAATATGAGCGCTTTCTCATTTCGATGCAATCACCCTCTCATCGCTAACCGGTACGATAGCGCAGCATAGATGACGAGCGAACCGGCGGCGACGGGCCAGGAGCCGTCGCCCGAACAGCGATACAGGCATGAGAGGAGCGTTGATATGAGTCGAGCGGCGCGTGCGCGCGGCGCGCCCAGAACGCCAGCGCAGCCAGCACAGCCAGCGCAGCCAGCGCAGCCCAGGAAAGTGGCGCCGCGCAACCGCGCAATCTCCGATGATGGCGACATCGTCACGACGCGCTATGCGCCCAGACGCGCCGGACGCCGCTCAGCGGTCTTCGGCAGGCGTGTCTCCAGTCAGACAAGGGAGTGGCTGTTCGCTGGCGCCATTCTCGTCGGATTGCTGACTGCGGTCGTCGTCGCGCTGCATGTCCTCGGCGGGTCGAGCGCGGGCGCCGCCTCAAATACGGCGAACCGTTCGCAGTTCACAGGTAGACCGGGCGGCGCTGGCGGCTTCAACAGCGCCGTGCAGAGCAGCGCAATCCAGGCGGCGACCGCCAATGCGCTGGGCATCTCCACTGCGACGCTGGGCGCGGATATCCAGTCAGGGCAGACACTCTCGCAGATCGCCACGGCGCAGCATGTGGATATCAACGTCGTCGATGACGCTTACCTCAGCGCCGTCCAGCAGCAATGCGCGCAAGCTGTCAGCGCTGGCTCCCTGACGCAGGCGCAGGCGAACCAGATTTATAACGCCCAACAGCAGCAGATTGAGAGCGGACAGTATCCGTTCCTGCGCAACATACAGACCGGCTCCAGCGCCACGGCCACGCCATAGACGCTGCGAGAAGAGACATCCGACAGGGAGTAGTGGCTCATGGGAACACTGAAACGCGGAGTGCGGAATGTGCTGCGCAGTCCGATTCGGCTCGCGCTCGTCGTGGCGCTGCTGGGCACGAGCCTGATGTTTGTGGCGACGATGTTCGCGCTCAACGCCAGCGCGCAGCAACGCCTGGCCGACGCGCGCAGCCAGATTGGCACGGGCATTGATATTCGCCCCGGTGGGTCGTTTGGGCCGTTCGGAGGCGGGGGAACACTCACCGCCAGCCAGGTGACCACCATCAAGAACACCGCCGGTGTCGTCGCCGCCAGCGAGCAAGTCTCTGAGCAGTACAGCGGGACGGCGATCAAGGGGGCCATCACGACGCCGACCAACACAGGCTCCTCGAGCGGCGGCCCGCCCGCTGGCTCAGGCTTCGGCAATCGCTTCAACGACAATGGCACGATTCCGCCAACGATCTACGGCCTGACCCCAGGGCAAGCGCAATACACGCTCGTCAATGGCTCCATCGCCAAGGTCGCCAGCGGGCGTAATCTGGCCAGCGGCGACGCCAACGCCAATGTGGCGCTCACCAGCGCCGCGCTCGCCAAGGCAAACACCCTGAAGGTTGGCTCGACCTTCACCCTTCAGAGCACGACGTTTACCCTGGTTGGCCTGATCTCCACCGGCTCTAATTTCGGCGACAACACCATCATCATCCCGCTCACCACGGCGCAACGTGTCTATCAGATCACTGGCGTCAGCTCCGTCACGGCCTATGCGGCCAGCGATACGGCTGTCGATAGCCTGGTGACACGGCTGAAGAGCGCGCTGGGCAGTGGTGTGGATGTGGTCGCGCAGGGCGCGCTCTACACACAGACGCTGGCGGCGCTCAATGATGCGCAGGGCAATATCTTCACGACCTTGATCGTCTCGATTGTCACTGCCGCGCTGGTCATCCTGTTCGCGGTGATGCTCATCGTGCGCGAGCGCACCAGGGAGATTGGCCTGCTCAAAGCCATCGGCGCCTCAAACTGGCAGGTCATCAGCCAGTTTGGTGTTGAGGTGCTGAGCCTGAGTGGCATCGCGGCGGGCATCGCCGCGTTGTTGATGGGCGTCGCCGGGGGAGCGCTGGCGAGTAAGTTTGACATCGCCGCCCCCACGACCGGAGGATTCGGCGGGCCGGGTGGCTCCGGTGGCGTCTTCCGCTTTGGCGGTCGAGCCGCCGCTGCGGCGCTGACGAACCAAGGCCCGTTCTCCGCCGGGCTGACGCCTGGAACGCTCCTGCTCGTGCTGGGCCTCGGCGTCGCGCTCGCCGTCCTCGCGAGTGTTATCCCCGCCTGGTATGTCGCGCGCATCAAGCCCGCCGACGTACTCCGCGCCGATTAGTCTGCTGTGAGAAAGGAACCCATTCATGAGCATTGATTCGACGACCTCAGACGCGCAGGATCAGAGCGCCACGGCGACGGAGCAGGTAGCCTATACAATCTCGGTCGAGAGGCTGAGCAAGAGCTTCGACGACGGCGATGAGGTCATCAAAGCGGTTGATGACGTGTCATTCACCTGCCAACCACGCCAGTTCGTCTGCATTACGGGGCCGAGCGGCTGCGGAAAATCGACGCTACTCTACCTGCTGGGCAGTCTGGAGAAGCCGACCGACGGCAAACTCATCGTCGATGGCGTGGACGTGGCCACGCTGAACGGCAGCGAGCTTGACCGCTTCCGCCGGAGCAGAGTCGGCTTCGTTTTTCAGTCATTCCACCTGATCCCGAACCTGACGGCGATGGAGAATGTCATGCTGCCGATGGACATCGCGGGGACGCCGCACGAGCAGCAACTCACGCGGGCGCGGGCGCTATTGACGCAGGTAGGCATCGACCAGAACCGGCATAATCATCGCCCTGGCCAGCTTTCGGGCGGCCAGCAGCAGCGTGTCGCCATCGCCCGCGCGCTCGCCAATAATCCGGCGGTGATCCTCGCCGACGAGCCAACGGGCAACCTGGATACAAAGACGAGCAAGCGCATTGTCGAGACGCTGCGCGAGCTGGCGCGGCAGGGGCGCACCGTCGTCATCGTGACGCACGACCTGGGCATCGCCAAACTGGCGGATGTGCGCATCACGCTCGAAGATGGGCAGATCGTGAGTATGTCCTAGACCTTCACCACAGGGGACGGCGCGGTGTGGATTCGGATCACCTGGGTGAAGGGCAGCGCGTGCCAGAGCCGACGCCCATCGCGCGCGCGCAGGGCGAAGGCTCCCAGGTACGTCGCCACATACATACCGCCGCGCGTCGCCTGCATCGCTGGCGCTCCCTCTGGCCTGACGGGGCGGCGCCAGCGCAGCCGCAGCGCGTCACCCCAGAAGGCGCGCCACGACCTGGCGCGCCGCGCCTCGCGGGCGCGCTGGAGCGCCTGCCGTAGCAAGAACAGCGCGAGCAGCCACCAGGGGCTGCGCCAGCGCCAGAGGATGCGCCCGCTGTCCGCATCCAGCGCGTGCACGCGGACAGCATACGTGCTACACGAGAGCAGATACAGCCGCCCATCCTGCGCGAGCAAGTCGAATGGCTCCGGAAGCGGAGCGCCGCTGTCTGCGCAGGCCACACGCCACAACTCCGCGCCATCGTTGCTGCGGATGGCGCGAACGAACGTGTGCGGCCACCTGGGCCGCTGCTCGCGCGAGTAGACAATCCCGTCAGATGTGGCGCGCTTCAGTTGACGAGGATCAGGTGGCGGCTCTGCGCCGCGCCAGAAGATGTCGCCGGTCGTGGCGTCGAGCAAGGCATAGGAGCGCATGGCGCTTATGTCTTCAGCGTCGTCTTCGTCAATCGTCACGGCGACCCCGCCAGCGTCCGCCCACCACAAGAGTGGCGACAACCAGCCGAGCTTGTTGATGAGCGGGCCAACCCTACGGCTCCAGCGTAGCGCGCCGGTCTGCGCATCGAGCGCGATGATCTCCTTCGCCTTGCTCTCGAACGAGACGACTGGCATGATGAGCGCATCGCCCACGAGATACACAGTCTGCTGCGTCAGCATCTGCTGCCGTCAGCGCTGTAGTAGGTCATGCGCCAGAGGATCGTTCCGTCGCTCGCCCGTGCCGCCGTCACCGCCGCGAGACGCACCTTGATGCGCGGCCCCCTGTTCGGAGACGACGCAAACATAGACGACCAGCCGGGCGGCGGGTCCACCTCGACTGCTGCAGGGCGGTCGCTGGCCGCCGCGCTGACGTAGACGCGCTCGCCTCCGTGCGCCACGCTCGCGAGAGCGTCCCGCGTCTGCCAGCGCCACAGCGACTCCCCGGTTGCGCTGTCGAGCGCGATCACCGTGCCCAGACGTGTCAGCGCGACCACCACCTCGGCTGGCGCGGCGCCCCCGTGCGCGAATGACTCGATGTGCGGCTCGATGATCGCCTCCGCCATGCGATGCTCCTCTCACTGCGTTCGCCTGCGGGCATCCTCCGCTATTGTTTGAGGTTGCTGTTGACGTACTGCTTGATCGCGTCCCAGTCGCCATTTTGTGGCAGCAGGATGTCCTGACCATCGTTGCTGGTGGCGTTGACCAGCACATTGCTCGTGCTGATGCCGACATGCGTCGCGTGGTTGAGGTCGAGCTTGAGGGTGAAGGCGGCCAGGTCGGCCAGCGATAGATTGGTGTAGATGGCCTTCTGCAGGGCATTCATCGCGTTCGAGAGACCGGGCCATGCCGACGGGCTGCGCAGTCGGCCCGCAATCGCGCGGATGAGCAACTGTTGCCGCGCCGAGCGCGCGAAGTCTGTGCCCTCACTCGCCGGAGTGAGCACATAGCGGGCGCGGGCATATTCGATAGCCTGCTCGCCGTTCATGTGCTGCATGCCCGTATTGAAGTGGATGACCTTCCAGCCCGCATTGATCTGCGGGTCGTCGTTGATGGGATAATTCGCCGTGAACGCCGTTGGCACGTTGATGTCAACGCCGCCCAGCGCGTCTACCAGCTCGCGGAAGCCCTGAAAGTTGATGGTCATGAAGTAGGGGACATTCAGGCCAGTGACCTCACTGACCTTTGCCGCCGCTTCCAGCCCACCGGCGAGTTGTCCCGCTGGTAACTGGCCATCGCCGGGCGTTCCCGCGTCATAGCCGTTGTAGTAGCCATCCTCAAAGGCCGTGTTGATTTTGGTGTACTGCCCGGAGTTGGGCGGTATCTGCACCCACAGGTCGCGCGGCACGGAGACGAGGGTGGTCGCGCGGTCGCCTGGCGCCAGACTCATCACCATCAGGCTATCGGTCAGGTAGGCGCCATCGTGGCCTGCGCCACCATAGCCCAGCACGACGACATTGACCCGCCCGATGCCGCTCATGAAGCCCGTTTGCGTGCTCAGCGGCGCCTGCGGCGAGATCGCCGCGCCGAACGCCAGCGCTCGCTGGGTGATCCCGGCCAGCGCGCCACAGGCGACGAGGGCGAGCAGCAGCAGCGTCGCCAGGATGATCGGGCGGCCTCGGCGGCGCTTGCCCGGTCTGGGGATGTTGGGCGGCGGCGCCTCGCGACCGGGAGCGCGCGGCAGGGGTGGCATGAGTGGCGGCGCGCCACGAGCCGCTGGAGCCTGTGCGGGCGCGCCCGGTCCAAATACGCCGAGTGGGCCGGGCCGCGTGGGCGCCGATGGCCGCTGCGCATCCGGGGTAGCGCGCAGCGGTGGCGCCAGCCGCGACGTTGGCCCATCCCAATCCGCCCAATCATCCTGTGGGCCGGGCATATCGGACATCGTGGATCATCCTCTCCAGAGCGCCGCCGACACGACACGTGATCTCCGCCAGCCAGGCATTCGCATAACTCTGGCCAACTACCCGAAACGTACACCTTCCCGGCGTCGCACGCAACGTGCATAGCTCACATCTCAGGGGCGTGCGCATGTATCGCAGCGATGGGCGGCTGGCGCATGCGGCATGTGGTATGCCGCCGTTCGCGTGCGCCGAGCGCAGGCGCCTGTGAGCGAGCTAGCCCACGCGCGCGTTCCGCGCCTCCGAGGCCGCGAGTGTCTCGTCTGGCTGGGCGTCGTGGCTGCTGGCGCTGCTTGGCGCCACTCAGCCGCCGATACGTCCACACATGGTGCATCGTGAAGTTGAGCGCGAGCGCGAGCAGAATAGCCACGGCCTGCGCGACGATCGCGCTCAGACCGAGCCAGGTCTTGAATGAGTAGCTCATGATCAGCGTCGCGATGACGCCAGCCGCCGCAGTTTCGTGGAAGCGTAGACAGCGCGCCCACCACGAGCGCGCATGGCCGGGGAGATGGCTGAAGGTGACGCGATCATTGAGGATGAAGTTCGCGAGAATCGAAATTTCAGCGGCGACGAAATAGGCTATGAACCAGTGAATGGTCAGCGAGACAGGCAGCGTGAGGACATCGTAGACCAGGTACAACACGATCAGGTTGATGACGGCGGAGATGCCACCGATGAAGACATAGGAGAATGACCGCTGCAGCAGCCCCGCCTTGCCATGCGTGAGGCCGTCCGCTCGCGCGAGCAGCGCATCGGCCAGCGCGACACCTGTAGGAACATAGGACGCTGCCACCGATGGCGCGGCGCTGCGTGTGGCGCCGCTCGGCATGGCGGGCATGGATGCGGCGACCGGAGCGGCGGCCTGAGCCACATTGCGTGGATGGGGCGCGGCGAGCGAGATGCCCTTGGCGTCGGCCAGCCCCGCATCGAGCGCGCTGGCAAATGCGCCGATCTCGTCGTAACGCTGGCCTGGGTCAGCGGCCAGTCCCCTGAGCAGCACGGGGACGACCGACCTCGGCAGCAGCGCGGCGCAGTCATCGGAGAGCAGGCTCACCCCGCGCGCCGGGACGCCCTGGCTGTGGGCGCCACGCTCCTGCGGGTAGCGCCCGGTGAGCAGCAGGCAGGCGATCGCGGCCAGCGTATACTGGTCGCTCGCAGGGGTGAGGACGCCAGCGAGTTGCTCTGGCGCGGCCAGCCGCAGCGCCAGCTCCGTCGGCGACTGCGCGGCATTGGGCGAAACCTCGAAGGTTCCCGCCAGCGCCGCGCGGACGAGCGCCGCCTGGCCAAAATCGCTGACCAGCGCGAGTGGCTGTTGGCCAGACTGGGCATACAGGAAGATGTTTCCAGGCTTCAGGTCGCCGTGGACGAGGCCCAGCGCATGCGCTGCGCTCAGGCCGCGACTGACGTGCGTCACAATCGGCGCGACCAGCGCAGCGGAGGCGCCGCGCTGCTCCGCTGAGGGCGGGCGCGCATGCAGCAATGTTTCGATGGACCCCGTGGCGAGATAGGGCATCGCAATGTAGGCGGCGCTACCGTCTATGCCAGCCTCGAACACGGACAGGATATTGGCGTGGCGCGCGGCGGCGATGATCTCCGTCGCATGCAGCAGCGTGTTGATGGCGCCATTGGGCGCGTCGGCGCGCAGCGCCTTCACCACCGCATACGAGGAGGAGGAATCGCCTGCGCTCATCGGCCTCTGCGCCAGAAAGACCTCGCCATAGCCGCCCGATCCGAGATGCCGGACAAGCCGATACGAGCCAATCACCGCGCCAGTGAGCCTTTCCATAGCATCTTCCTCGCATGCGTCAGCATGAGACGTAGCTGGCCTTCAGAGGCGGGATCAGGTGAACGGCGAATCTGTCAATCCCTTTGCGTAGACTGGAATTGAGTATAGCGGAGGCTCAACTAGAGCGTCAAGCGACCCCTCCGCAGTGGTTCTACCAACAATCGAGGGTTGATCTCGCGCTGCCGAGCTGGCGGCTTGAGCCGCTTACCGACGCTGGCGGACTCTTCTCGCGGACGCTGACCGTCTACGGCGCCTCAGGGCATGCCCACATGGAGATGCGCTACAATGGCAGAGCGCGCATGCGTAGTGGGGCGCGCCGTACACTGAAGTGGGGGCTATCTGGCCATGTCTGACGCAGAGTCACTCGCGACCAGTGACGTTCAGGCGCTGCGCCTGCTCGACGACTACTATGCGTCGTCGCTCGGCTGCTCGGTCCGTGATCTGCGCCGCCCCGGCTGGACGACCCTGCCCGCGCGCGCCGAAGGTGACCCGATGGCGCTGCTCTTTGGCATGCGCTCGCTGGTCAACATCGTCGCGCCTGTCTCTGCGCCTGCCCCCGCGCTGGGCGGCGCATCAGACGAACTGCGCGTTGGCGACGCCGCAGTGGCGGCGCTGGCCCCGGAGTTGCGCGCGCCAGTGGGAGCGTTGCTGCGCGCCACGCCGCCTGAGCGCTTCTTCGCGCCAGAGTCGCTCGCGGCGCTCGATGCGCTGATCTGGTCGCGGGCGACCGAGCCGCTGGCGCCTTCCAGCGAGCCAGACCTGACCCTCTGGTACATCACCCGCCCACGCTTGCAGCCACGACTCACGCAGTGGCAGGAGTGGATCGAGCGGCTCGACGAAACCGTCGAGAGCGACCCCTTCGCCATCGCATTGCTCTCGCGCCACGGTGGCAGCGTCTTCGTGGTGCGGCAGCGCGGCGCGATCATCGCCTATATCGGACTGCGCGCCCAGTCGCCACAGGTGTGGGAGATGCTGGCGCCAACGCTGACCAGTCGCGCGCCCGCCGCCCTCGCCGAGCGACCCGACGATCTGCTGACCGCGCTCGCGTTGCGCGCCACCCGCTTCGCGCTCGACGATCAGCGGCAACTCGTGTGCGCCACCAGGCCAGAGGGCGCCGCGCTCGAACGCGCGCTCATCACCCTGGGCTACCGACCATACGCGCGCTCTAGCGTCTATACCACCGCCATGCGCTGAGACCGTGAGGCGATGGGTCTACGCTTCCGAGCTGATCGAGCGCATCTGCGGGGTAGCGCTCCTCGCAGCCGACTCCCGGCTTGCGAAGACGCCGCGCGCCTGGAGCGCCACGTAGCCAGATAGCGAGAAGATGACCAGCGCGTTGATCACATGGAACGCCGCCAGAACGGGCGTCGTCACACGCCCAATCTCCACCAGCGCGACCTGAACGATCACCAGCAGTGGCAAGAGCGCGGTGAGCCCAATCGTGCGCCGGGGCAGGCCCGCAGCGAATGACACGAGCAGGGCGAGAATGCCGACCAGCAGAATGATCGACCCGAAGATGGCGTGAATGCCAAAATCTTCAGGACTGACGAAGACACCCAGGCCAGCCAGGAAGAACTGCACAATGACAGCGGCGAAGAACATCCAGGTAAACACCGCATACGTCTGACGCATGAACTGTCGCATGAGATCACTCCTTACCAGGCGCGTCGTGTAAACGCTTCGTCTACACGCTCACCTTACAGCAGATGCGTCATCCAAACGTTACGGCGAGCGTTACGCGTGGATGGTGGGCGGCGTCGCCGATGCCATCGCGTCTCGCGTGGCGCTCTCTTCCCTCGGCTAGCGGTGGCGCGGGTCGTAGCGCTGGCCGAGGCGCGCGGCCACTGTCTGCCAGTGATCGCTGCGGAGCTGTTTCGAGGTGATGAATGCTGGGCTTGTCTGCGCTGCCTGTGCGGACTGAGGACGAGCAGGCATAATTGATCTCCACCTGCGCATCCATCGTTAGCGGGCCAGTGATCGTCACGACATTGCCCACTACCGAGACATGATTCTGCGCGGTCAGCCCGCTCGTCACTGGCGCGCCGATCATCGTGGCGCAGATCGGCAAGGTCACTGACAGCTTGAGCGGCCAGACGATGCCCGCCTCGCGCTGGAAGATCAGATGGTAGTGGTAGCCTGCGCTGTCATGCGTCACCGCGCCGGGAACCTTCCAGGCCAGCGCATACGCTGTCGTGCGCCCATAGCTGGCGGTCACGCTGCCATGGAACACCTTGCGGTTGAACTCGCTGCCCGCGCCAAACCCTGCGAGGTCTTTCTGTGAGATGAGCTTTGCGCCCGGCGGCGTGAAGACGCGCGAGTACGACTGGTAGTCCGGGCCGCCAGCGGCGAAGGTCTCTTTGAGCGTGGCGGGGTCGCGCGGCCAGGTGTACTGCCAGCTCAGGTGGTGGGTCGCCGCGCCCGCTTGATCGAGAACGATCTGGTCGGCCATCTGATACTTCAGGAAGTAGTTATCCTTGTTCGCGCCGATATTCGCATCGACCTCAAAGACGCTATCCCCCGTGGTTGGCGACGCTACCTCGGCGCTCAGATTCAGGTCGCTCAGCAGCTGCTGCGCTGGAGACGGCGTCAGATAGACCTCGACATCCTTCGTCTTCAGCGAATCATAGAACAGCTTGCCCATCTGGCCAATATACAGCGGCAGATTCGACCGCACCTTTGCCATGAACGCGCTCACCACAGCGCTCGTGAACACCTTGGCACATGAGGTCTGGCCGCATGCCTTGCTGTCTGGCCCAGTGGCAAGGCCACCAAGCGCGTAGCTGTGAATCTTGCTGACGAAGTTGCTCGTGGTGATCGTCTCATGAAACGCTGGCACTGAGATCGGGCCAGTGATCTTGAGCGCCTGCTCAAAGAGGCCGAGGCTCAGCGTGATGACCCCCGCGAACTGCCCGCTCTCAGACGGATCATAGAGTTGCAGCGTGCTGTGCTGCGCGGCGAGATTTGCCTGCGCGTCGGGCAGCAAGCGCGGGTAGAGGTCTAGCGCGTACTGCGCCGCAGTTGGGTAGTTTGGGTCCAGATTTGAGTCGCGCAGCGACCAGCTATTGCCGTTTGGGTCCACGAAGACCGCATTGAGCCAGCTATACTTGCTGGGAATCGGGATGAATTGCTGGTGCGGCGCGCTGGCGAATTTGACGCTGCTATCAATCAGTGTGATGTCGCTGATATGGAAGCCAGGGTCCAGCCGCCCGCCGTCGAGTGTCAGCGCGCCGAAGTTGCCGATGAATCCGCCGGTTGGGCGCAATTCGCTGGAGTCGAGGACCTCGACCAGATACGTCGCGGGCTTGCCCACCCCCAGCAGTTGTGGCAAGACATGCGCCGCGCCATCCAGATCGTTGACCAACTGCGTCACCTGCGGCAGCTTGCTTTGTAGGCTGCTCACCGTCGGCCACAGCCCAGGATCGAGCGAGAGATCAGCGGCGGTCAGGCTCGCCAGTTGCGGCGCCATCTGCCCATAGATCGCCTGAATCTGATCCATGTCATCGGCGATATGGTCCATGTCGGCGCTGGTCAGCCCGCTTGTCGTTCCCAGCGGGTCTTTCAGTCCGCCCACCAGCGTTTTGAGCGCGTCGCAGGCCAGCACGCCCGCCTGCGTCCCATCCACCGCCAGCGGCACGAGCTTGTTGGCCTGAGCCATCTTCGCGCCCACCTGATTTGGCAGCAGCGCGACCGGGCTGAACAGTCCAAGGCGCAGTTGCAGTTGCGCGAAGTCGTTGTGGGCGAGTTGCAGTTCGCTCTGGGCGCTATTGATGGTGGCCAGGTTGGTAGGGCTGGTCGCGAGGAGCTTGAAATCAGCCTCGGCGCTCTTGAGATGCGCTGCTCCACTCTTGGCCAGCGCCATCGTATTGTCGTAGATCAGCATCGGCGTTGGGCTGAGCGCCAGCACGATCGCGGCCAGCAGCGCCAGGCTGATGAGGATGCGCGCAAAGCCAGCGCGCGGCCACCAGCGCCGGGCGGCGGCGGCGCGTGTGAAGCTCGGCGCCGCGCTCGCGCTGGGCGTGGAAGTCGTCGTCTGGGCTGGCGCGAGTGTGCGCCGGAAGACCGTCACGGCGCGCGCGGAGTCGTCGCTGAGCCGCCGCCAGAGGGGGGTGAAACGCCCATCACGGCGCGGCGAGCGCGTGGCCGACTGGGTCAGCGGGCGACTGCTCGCCGTCGCGCGTCGTCGCCGCGCCGCCTCCGCCGCTGCAAGCGAGGCCGAGCGTGGCAGATCGGCGACATTCGGTCGTCGCTGGCGCGCCTGCTGCTGACGCCGTCGTTCCGCCGCCGCCGACCGCGCCGAGCGCCGAGCGTGCGCCTTGCGCTTGCCGCCGGGCCGCGCGTGCGATTCGCGGCCACTCGCGCTATTCGCGTCGGGTAGATTGTTCACGCCTGACCATCCTTGCGCCGCGTCCGCGACTCCTGCGGTCCGCGCGACTCCTGCGGCCCCGGAGACGACTGCGACCCCCGCCAGCTCACGCCGAGGCGCACGGCTCGCGGCGCTCGCCTCCTTGTGGGCGCGCTGCGACGCGCTCGCGCTCGACCGCTGGTTCTTGCGCCGCGATCGCGCCCGAGCAGACCTGGACCGCTTTGGATTGCTCATACCGGCTATCTGCTTCTTCTCATCCCGACGCCAGCCATAGCTGCGCGCAGCCCAGAGGGGTAACGGCTCAGGGGTTGTGCGGCAGGCGCCTCGCGACGACGACTGCTAGTTCATTCTCTCAGGTCCATCTTCAGGTCCATCTGCTTCCCACAGAGAGCATACGATGAGAATGCGCGTCGGGCAACGTGAATGCTACGCACTTTTGGAGCCTGAGTGGCGCATCTACCTGCGAGACGCCTGCGCAGTGGGAGCGGACGGCTCCATTTCCTACAACGAGTAGCCTGCGCTCGCCGCCACGCCGCGTCCAGCAGCTAGCCATCCGCACGACTGGTCGGGATTCCAACCCGCGCGGGCTGCCCTTGCGGCGCGTGGGGCCACGCCTGGCGCGGTTGCAACCGCCAGCCGGGCAGCCCTGCCCAGCGCCGCAGTTCTACCAAAATCGAGGGCCAGGCGACAGGACGCACAAGGAAGTCATCACCGCCCAATCGGCGTTGGGACGGCGAACGCGCAGGGCGACCAATGGACCTTGGCGACCATAGCCGCTACTGCGTGTGATGCGGCGTTCGCCCGACACGCACAGCAGCCCGGCGCAGGCGTCTCAAACGTCTATGTCGGGCTGCTGTGCGTTTGGTGGGGTACGCTGGGTGTTATTCGGGCAACTCGACGCCCTGATTCCACTCAGCGATGTCGGCGAAGCGGAGCTGGGCATAGGGCAGCGTGCGCCGGGCCAGCGCCTCGGCCAGCAACGCGGCGGCATGCTCCATCTCGGCGCGGCTCGCCGGGCGCACGCCGGGGCCGAAGCCCATCCGCACCGCTAGCACAATCCGCGCGCCACGCATCCAGCCGCGGAGTTCGCGCGCCTGCGAGATGCCGCGAGCAGCGCGGCTGAAGTGAATCGCCACGTCGCGGGCGAAGTCGCGGGTGAAGTCCTGCTGCTGATCGGCGCTGAGCAGCATTGGCATCTCCACTTCGACACAGGGTATCGCAGTGATCTCCTGTTGCGGCTGCCCCGTCCCACCATAGGCGCCGCCACGCAGCAAATCAGCGCGCGCCCACTGGCCAGTGCTCTGCTGCGGATCTGGCAGGCTCGGCGCCGATTGTGGCAGCGCGTCGATCAGCCGCGTCGGTGGGTACTCATCAGAGCGCGGGTTGGGCGTATGCAACTGGTATGACTGAAGCGGCGATGCCCCGTGCGGTAGCTGCGACGAGGGCGGCGCGCTATAGGGCGCGCTGGAGTAGCCCGAAGGGGATCCCGATAGCTGTGGCGACGAGTTGAGCGTCGCCTGCGGTGGCTGGCTGGCGAGTCGCGCTCGCTGCGCCCGCACGCCCAGCTCGAAGGCGCGTGTGCGGTCTAGGGTCACGGGCAGCCACGGCGCATTCGGCCCCACCGCATCGGCCTGATTTGTCGTCGAGCCGAGCGCGATTTGCGCCCAGGCTTCACGCTCCTCTTGCGGCAGATCATAGGCATTCTCTGACCCATGCTGCGCCTCGATGATCTCGCCGGTCTCACCCTGCCAGCGCACATGCGAGAGCACCAGCGGATTATCGGGCATCCGATAGGCCGCGTAGAGCAAGCCTCCCTGCTGCCCGTAGGCGATCAGGGCTGTAGCAATCGAGCCGCCTCTGTCAGTTGGACGTGATAGACCATACCCGCTAGCTGCCATAGCGCATTTCTCCTGGCGTCTGACAAGACCCGTGACGCCCGGTGGCCCTGTTGAAGGGCCCTGGAATGAGGACAGAGCGCGCGCTGTCTGCCATACTGCAAGATTGTCACACAACCTGCCGCATGGCTATGAGATGCCACTGAGGTACCACTCATATATGAGCGCACATGCAGAAATGACGCCAATATGCCCAATAAGGCGCCTATCCACAAGATTCGCAGGTCTGTGGCGGGCGCACAGCGCAACGCAGGCGTCAGGCGCAATGTGATCCACCCCCCGTCATACTGGAGGACAATAATTTCGGTGCGGTCACAGTGGCGTGAGTATAGCATGCCAGGCCAGCGCGCACAACCTTCGCGCGCCACAGGTCATATACCAGCCATTCAGGGCTAGGCCAACCGTAGCGGCGTTCGGCTCACCCGCCTGTCGCTTTGCTTGACGGCTCGCGGATGCGGGGCCATAATGCCCTGTAGCGATTCCCCTCCAGCGGGGTGTTTTTTCAACTCCATCGCACACCCGCGCAGGAGCGATTATGCCAGACGACGTGGCGCACGGCGCCACGCTCGACGCACGCCCGCGAGGACGCGACACCCGCTGCTGGGACGCCGACGGGGCGCTGACACGAAGCAGCCAGGCGCAGGCGCAGGAGTTCGAGGAGCATGGGGCAGCCAGGGCAGACCTCGCTGAGCGAGCGTCTTCGGAGCATCGAAGCGGAGATTGCGGCAGGCCAGGCCGAGAGCGCGCTGGCGCTCTGCCAGGATGTCTTCGCGCAATATCCGCGCGCCCTCGCTGTGCAGCGTGTGCTGGGTGAAATCTACCTGGCGCTGCATAAGCCACGCGAGGCGCTCGGCGCGCTCGACCGCGCCCTGGCTGGCGACCCCGAAGACGCCCGCGCCTGCTGCGCCCGCGCCATCATCTATCAGATGCACGGCGATCCCGTTGCGGCGCTGGCCTGGTATCGCCGCGCCTGCGACGCGCGCCCCGACGACCAAACCCTGCGCGCGACCTATCGCGAGATGGCGGCTCGCCTGGGGCGTCCGCCCTATCAGCCGACGCGCCTCGGCCTGGCGCGCCTCTACATGCGCGGCGCCCTCTTCACCCACGCCATTCGCGAGTGGGAGACGCTGATCGCGGAGAACAGCGACCTGCTCGAGGCCCAGGTGGGCCTGGTCGAGACCCTCTGGCGCGTCGAGCGCATGCAGGAGGCCGAAGAATGGGCGCGGCGTGTGCTGATGAACGCGCCTGCCTGCGTCAAGCCGCTGCTGATCGTCGCCGTCATCGCCCGCGACACGGGCCGCTCCGCTGAGGCGGAACGCTATCTCCAGCGCGCGATTGAGCTGGACCCCGATCATCGCATCGCCCGCACGCTCTTCGCCGACCGCGCGACGGGCGATACGGCGCTGCGTGCGCTCTTCTGGAGCGACAGACTCACCGGCGCTCCAGGCCGAGGCGCGATCACGTCAGCGCCCGCTGTATCTGGCTCCCCACGCGCGACATGGGGTCCACAGCGCGCGACCGGACAGCCATTGCGCGCGCCAACCGGAGCGCCCACCTCAGGCACACCGTCGCTCAATGACCTCGGCGCCGCGCTCTCGCGACCCGATCTCAGCGCCCATCTCTCGCAGCCACTGGCGCCAACCACACGGCCCCACAACTTGCCACCAGAGTTCCATAGCATGTTCAAAGAGACCGAAAATATGCTCTGGGCGCCTGGCGATAGTGATCCCGGCGCGCGACCGACGGCGGCGATGCCCGCGCCGCAACAGCCGCCGATGCCCGCGCCGCAGACGCCGACGGGCGCGCCATTTATGGCGGCGCCTGCCGAGCCGCCAGCCGCGTACACCGCGTCGCCGCCGCCGCAGTCGGCGCCACAGAGTGGTCGTCTCGGCCAGCAGCCGTTCGACGGCTCCGCGCAGTTTGTGCCGCCGGCCATCGCCGAGAGCCAGTTTGCCCTGGGTGACACCGAGACACGCCGCGCCATCCGCTGGGTGCAATGGTTGCAGGCGCAGGGCGCGCGGATGCGCAGCGACGAGATGGCGCGCGGTCGTCCCACGGGCTCGCTCGATGCGCTCTTTAGCGCCTCGCGGCAGGAACCAGCGCCCGGCGCGCCAGGCTACCCGTTCGCCGGGCGTCCGGCGCATCTGCCCGTGACCTCGCTACCTACCACTGGCCCCACCGTGACCGCGTCATCGCCGGAGGCGCCGCCGTCGAGCGCGCCATCGTCGAGCGCGCCGCTCGCGCCCATCGCGCCACGCCGCGAAACGTCAGCGCCGCTGAGTGGCCCGTTGACGGGGCCTGTGTCGCCTCCCAGGCCAGAGGAACTGCGCCAGATGTTCGCGGAGCTTGAGCCAGCCACGCGCGCCACGCATGACAGTGGCGCTGGCGCGCTGGCGCCACCACCCGCCGAGGAAAGCGCGTGGCCAGAGGCGTTGGCCGACGCATTCGAGTGGCCGAGCCAGCCGGGAGCCTCGTCTCCGGGCGCGCAGACGAGCGGACAGAGTCTGAGGAGCAGTCAGGTCGGCCCGGATGTGACGCTGGAGGCGCTGGAAGGCGCGCACTCCGCTGATGGCTACCAGCAGTTTACGCTGGAGCCAGGCGCGCTCGCCGCGTTCACTGGCGCTGACCAGCGCGACGACGCGCCAACCAGCGAGACCGCCCGCGCGCTCGACGAATTCTTCCAGGGGCCAGAGGAGCCGCCTGAACCCGTCGCCGAGGAGGCGCCCGCTGCTGTCGCGCCGACCATCTCGCCGACAGACTACCCCGCGCGGCTGGCGGCGGCGCGCGCCTTGCGCGATGAGGGCGCGCTCGACGACGCGCTGGTGGAGTATCGTGCGCTGCTGAAGTATGCGCCGGATCTGCTGCCCGATGTGCTGAGCGATCTCGAAGCCTCACTCGACGAGCAGCCAGAGCATCCTGAAATCCACCGACTGCTCGGCGACGCGCGCATCCGCCAGGGGGACTATATGGCGGCGCTAGAGTCGCTCAATCGGTCAGTCTCGTTGACGCAGCCGACCGACGAATAGACCGACGTTACCGCGCGCTGGCGCCATGCGCGTCGCGCAGAGAGATGAGGAGCGACCGTGGAGACGATTCTGCAGCGCCTGATGGCGGTGGATGGGGTCATGGGCGCGCTGCTCGCCGGGAAAGACGGGCTGGTGGTCGCCAGCACGCTCGACGGTGAAGACGAGGAGCTGCTGGGCGCGATGGCCGCCGCCGCCTACGATGCCGCCGGTCGCTATATCGAGCAGCTTGGCGTGGGCGACATCCGCCATGCCACCTTCGAGGCTCCCGGCGGAATCATCCTGGTGACGGACGGCGGTGAACTGCTGGTCGTCGTGCGCTGCTCCGTACAGGCCAACCTTGGCCGCATCCGCATGGAGGCTGGGCAGGCCAGCCTGCGCCTCGCCGAGCAGATCGGCAGCTACTAGGCCCTGGGCAAGACGAGCAGGGCCGTGTCCTAGCCCCACGCAGGTGGGGCTTCGCGGCCCGCAGGCCCGTAGCTGCGGGTTCACCCGCCCGCGCCCTGCGGAGTTGTGCGCAAAAGCGGTACAATAGAGCGGCCCATGCGCTGCGCGTGGGCCGTGAAGCATGTTCACACGCTCAGTTGGAGGATAGACCCCCGTGGAGCGAACGCTCATCATCGTCAAGCCCGAAGGCGTGCAGCGCGGGCTGATCGGCCAGATATTGTCGCGCTTCGAGGCGAAGGGGTTCAAGCTCGTCGGCCTCAAGCTCATCCACATCACCCCAGAGCTGGCGGCGCGCCATTACGCCGAACATCAGGGGAAGCCCTTCTATGACGGGCTTATCAAGCACATCACCTCTAGCCCGGTCGTCGTCGGCGTCCTCGAAGGCCCCAATGTCATCGGCGTCACCCGCGCGCTGATGGGGCCAACCAAGCCCTGGGATGCGGCAGGTGGCACCATTCGTGGTGATTTCGCGGTCAGCCTGGGCCTCAACATCATCCACGGCTCCGACAGCGGCGATTCGGCGGCCCGCGAGATCAGCATCTTCTTCGCGCCCGGCGAATTGCTCGACTACGCGCGCGCCAATGACCCGTGGATCATTGAGGGCTAGCCCTTCGACCCGAACCGTCTAGCTTGCGATGCGGAGTGGCGCCACTAGCCGCCCCGCATCGCAGGCGACGCGAGCAGGAGTGATCGAGAAGAAGGGGTCAGAGGCTTATGTGGCGACAATCCATCGCGCGCCGATGGGGTCTGGCGGGCGCGCTGTTCGCGGTGGTCAGCGCGCTGCTCGCGGGCTGCGCGACCCCGGTGGCCGGCGTATCAACGCTTCCGGCGGTGAGCATCCCACGCTATCAGCATATCTTCCTGATCGTGATGGAGAATCACGGCTACGACGACATCATCGGCTCCAAACAGGCGCCGCGCCTCAACGCGCTCGCCAGCCGCTATGGCCTCGCCACGAACTACTGGGCGGTAACGCATCCCAGCGAGCCAAACTATGTCGCGCTGCTCGGCGGCAGCGTCTTCGGCGTCGCGGACGACAACTCCTATACACAGAACGCCGTCAACGCGCCTTACCTCGGCAGCCAGCTCGAAGACGCGCGCCTCACCTGGAAGAGCTATCAGCAGAGCCTGCCATCTCCCGGCTATACCGGCGAGACGGCGTACTCCGCCGACAATGTCTATGCCTCGAAGCACAACCCATTCATGAACTTCCTGGCCTACTATCCGGCGGCCCAGCGCGCGGCTGCGCTGGCGAACAACGTGCCAGCTACGCGCCTGACGGCCGATCTGGCCAGCGGCGCCGTTCCCAACTTCTCATTCATCACCCCCGGACTCTGCACTGACATGCACGGCGACCCCACATGCGGCGACGAGGACCACCTGATGAGCGCAGGCGACACCTACGTCGGCGCGCTGGTCAGCCAGATCATGGGCGCCAGCATGTGGCCGCAAGGGAACAACGCTATCATCATCACCTGGGATGAGGCTGACCTGGGAATCGCGCTTGGGCCGGGTACTCTCGCCGCCGCTGGTGGGCATGTGGCGACGATTGTCATCACCAGCCACGGGCCGCGCGGCGTCAAAGACGCGACCGCCTACAATCACTATGCGCTGCTGCTCTCCATCCAGGACGCCTTTGGCCTGGGCTGCCTGCAGAATAGCTGCCCCGCGCACGGCGGCGCGCAGGCGATGGGGCCGCTCTTCGCCGTGTAGGGGCGCCGGGCGGGTGAACCCGCAGCTACGGGCCTGGCGGCCGCGAAGCCCCACCTGCGTGGGGCTAGGACACGACCGGTCGCGAGGAACCGCCGCACCATTCACCAGCCCTGATCTGCGCAGAACCGCCGATTGACAGACGCCACGCTCAGGCGGTATTATGCAGCCCATGAAGATTACCTACTCTAGCCATCGCCGCAGCGGCGTCTGCCGCCTGCTGCGGTACAGGCGCCCCCTGACAGGCCAGGTGGCCGCGTAAGCCCGGCGCATCATCGCCAGCGCACGCTGCATACGCTTACGCGGCTCGACAAGCGCCCAGAAGAGACGTATCCACTGCCGCCAGTTGTGGCGCGTGAGTGGTGGTCTTTGGCGCTCGTCCAGCTTTTCGGCTCCACTGCCGTTCCTCTGGCCGCTATCCGCGTTCACCTGTAGCATCAGCTTGCATTCCTCCGCCGGGCGCTCTCACCCCTCGATGTCCGACCGTTTCCAGATCGAGAGAGCGTCACGCCGCCATGAATCTTCTGCCTGCTTCCCTGCGCGCTGACGAGTCGCCGCGCACAGCGCCGCCCGCCACACCACGCTGGGGCCGCGCGTTCAGCGCCTTTGCAGTGCTGGGCAATATTGACACCGACAACGCCATCTGGTTGATCTATCTGGCGGCGCGTGGCTACAGCCCGCTCGCCATTGGCCTCTTCGAGATGCTCTTTCACATCGCAAAGGTTCTCACCGAGATACCCACAGGGGTCTTCGCCGACCTTGTGGGGCGACGCGCCAGCCTGATCGCCTCCTGTGCCTTTGCCGTCGTCAGCGCCGTGCTCTTCCTCGACCCCACGCCACCGATGATCGCCGCCTCATTCATCTGCGCGGGCGTCTCCTGGGCGTTCAAGGGTGGCGCGCAGGAGGCTGTCGTCTGGACCCTCGCCAGCGAGAGCGCGGGCACGGACGACGGCGCCGTGGCGCGACGCTATAGCAGGCTCTATAGCCGCTTCCTCGTGCTGACGCTGATCGCGTCGGCGCTGGGCGCGGGCGTCAGTGGCTTTCTGCTCCACTGGAATACTGCGCTGCCCTTCGTCATCCGCGCGGTGGGTGTCGCGCTGGCGATGATCCCGCTGCTGCTGATGCCCGCGCTGCGGCCAGACCGCGCCGCAAACCTCGCCGAGCGCCTCCATCCGCTGGCGCACATCCGCGCGGGTCTGGGCGCCGCCTGGCGCAGCCCGATCTTGCTGGGGCTGCTGCTGCTCTCGGCGCTGGAAGGGACCGTCTTCACCACCTCGAACTACTATACCCAGCTCTACTTTCACGGGCTGGGCTTCAGTGTGACGTTGATCGGCGTCATCTTCGGCGTGGGGGCCGTGCTCGACTTCCTGTATACGGGCGCCGCGCCGCGCATGCTGGGGCGCGTGCGGCGACGCTGGCTGATCCCGGCGCTGGTGGCGGGCGTCGCGCTGGGGCTGCTGCTGATGAGTGGCGCGCAGCCAGTGGTGGGGCTGGTCGGCTTCCTGCTGATCTTCCGCGCCTCCGACGCAATCTTCGTCCCGGCTATCAGCACGGCCATCAACGCGCGTGCGCCCGAGGCCCAGCGCGCCACCGTCCTCTCGCTGGAGACTGGCCTCTTCAGCGCCCAGATGATCGCGCTGTTCCCACTCTTTGGCCTGGGGCTGAGCCACTTCAGCTATCAGCAGGCCTACTTCGGCGTCGGCGTTGGGCTGCTGGTTGGTGGCGCGGGCATCGGCGCGCTGGTCTGGTCGCTGCGCCGCTGGCGCACGCGCCGCGCCGATGATACGATAGCGACGCGGGAATGAACGGATGTTTCAGCGAGCGGCGTCACCGGCGCGCGCAGCGGGGAGAGCTGGAGGAAGGCGTAGTGGCAGCGGAAGTGGATGCGAGCGCCGAGGCGCTCAAACGCTCCTTTGGGTATGAGCAGTTTCGGCCAGGCCAGCGCGAGATCGTAGACGCCATCCTGGCGGGCCGCGATGCGCTGGCGCTGATGCCCACTGGCGGCGGCAAATCGCTGACCTATCAGCTTCCGGCGACGCTGCTATCAGGGGTGACGGTGGTGATCTCGCCGCTAATCGCGCTGATGAAAGATCAGGTGGATCGCCTGCTGGCCAATGGCATCCAGGCCACAGCCATCACCAGCGCGCTCGACCCCGATGAGCGCGAGCGCCGCGAGCGGGCCGCGCTCGCTGGCGCCTATCGCCTGCTCTACGTCGCGCCAGAGCGGCTGGTCAATCCCGGCTTTTTGCGGCTGCTCACCAGCATTCAGCGCGAGCGCGGCATCGCCCTCTTCGCCGTGGATGAGGCGCACTGCGTCTCGGAGTGGGGCCACGACTTCCGCCCGGAGTATCGCCAGATTGGCCAGACGCGCGAGCGGTTCGCGGACGTGCCGATGCTGGCGCTGACGGCGACGGCGACTGATCGCGTGCGCGCCGACATCCTGACGCAGTTGCGGCTGCGCGACCCGCTGGTCTACGTCGCCAGCTTCAACCGGCCCAACCTGCTCTATGACGTGCGCCAGAAGAGCAAGCAGTCCTACCACGAGCTGCTCGATGTCGTGCGGACACTGCGCCGCGAGGACCCCGACGCCCCGGCGATCATCTACTGCCAGTCGCGCAACGGCGTGGAGACGACCTGCGCGCAGCTGAATGCCGATGGTGTGCGCGCGGCGTTCTACCACGCGGGCATGGCGTCTGAGGATCGTGAGAACAATCAGGAGGCGTTCATTCGCGACCACATCACCACGCTCGTCGCGACGGTCGCCTTTGGCATGGGTATCTCGAAGCCCGATGTGCGGCTGGTGGCGCATATGGATACGCCACGCAATCTGGAGAGCTACTACCAGGAGTCGGGCCGAGCCGGGCGCGATGGCGAGCCTGCGCGCTGCCTGCTCTTCTTCTCGCCAGGCGACCGCGCCAAGGTCGAGTTCTTCATCAGAGACATGAGCGACCAGGAGCAGCAATCTATCGCGCGCCAGCAGTTCGGGCGCGTGCTGACCTGGGCGATGGATGGCGCGTGTCGGCGGCGCGGGCTGCTGGCGTACTTCGGCGAGACGCTGACCGAGGAGAACTGCGGCGCCTGCGACAATTGTCTGAATCCGACCGAGCGCGAGGACCGCACGGTAGACGCGCAGAAGCTGCTCTCGGCGGTCGCGCGCACCAATCAGCGCTTCGGCCTCGCCTACGTCATTTCCGTGCTGCGCGGCGCACAGACACAGGTCATCGCCGAGCGCGGACACGAGCAACTCTCAGTCTATGGCATCGGGCAGGGGCAGAGCGCGGAGGCGTGGCGCCACCTGGGGCATGCGCTGCTGGCGCAGGAGCTGCTGGCTGAGGCTGAGACGCCCGGCGGCTATCCGACGGTGCGCCTGACACCGCTCGCATGGGAGGTGATGCGCGGGCAGCGGCGTGTTGAGGTCGCCCGCCCGCGCGCGCCGCTACGCCAGGCGCGGGCCGCTGACGGCCAGTTCCTCGATGGTGATGCGCGCGACCTCTTCGAGCGGCTGCGCGCGGCCCGCCGCGAACTGGCCGATGCGCAACAGGTTCCGGCGTATCTGGTCTTCGCCGATAGCAGCCTGCGCGCGATGGCGCAGCGCCGCCCGGCCACGCGCGAGCAGTTCGCCATGATCTCCGGTGTGGGCCAGCGCAAGATCGAGTCTTTCGCGGATACGTTCCTCGGCGCGATTCGCGCGTATTGCTATGAGCGCGGGCTGGAGCCGTGGCCAGAGAAGGCCGTGGTCCCAAATGATGGCGCTACAGCCCACCGCGACCGCGCCGACCGCGCTGGCGTGGACGTGACAAAGCTGCCGTCAGCGCGCCAGACCCTCGACCTGTTCCGCGCCGGGCTGTCGCCGGAGGAGATCGCCGCGCAGCGCAATCTCGCGCGTAGCACGGTGGTCAGCCATCTCTGCGAGGCGATCAATGCAGGCGAGGAGGTTGATCTGGGGCGCCTCATCTCCAGCGAGCGCCTGCGGCTGATCGTGGAGACATTCGAGCGATTGGGTGTGACGTCACTCGCCCCGGTGAAAGAAGCGTTGGGCGACGCGGTGAGCTACGATGATCTGCATCTGGCGCGGGCGGCGCTGCGCAGCCAGCAGGCGGACGCCTAGCGGCGCAGGCGCGACGAGCCACCCGCCGGAAGCTGCGTTTCCGCTGGCGGGTGGCTCGTGTGCGCGGCTGCGGTTAGCGCCAGAGCACGTAGCCCAGCCCCTCGACACGCCGCGGCAGGCATTGCGCGCCTGCCTCACGCAGGTCGCTGATCAACGCGCTGGCAAGCTCCTCGATCTCTGTGGCGGTCGCATGGAGCTGCGTGGCGAGCCACTGCAGGCCGACAATCTGGCCGGAGCGGCGCATCAGCGCGGCGAGCAACTCGCGCTCCTTGATGGCGAGGCGCATGGGCCGCCCCTGCACCAGAACCGAGCCGGTGAGCGTGTTCATCACCATGCCACGATAGCGCATGACCTCAGCGCTCTGGCGCGGGCGGCGCGGAAAGCTGCTTCCTGGCGCAGCGGCGTCATCGGTCAAGAGCGCTCCATCCGTGAGCGTGGCCTCATCAAACCGTGTGTAGTCCATGCGACTCCCCTGTGTTCTCGCATGGGCCGACTCTGTGGCCCCATTGCCGGTTCGGCCCAGTTCATCCATCAACTGTGGCCAGTATAGCGGCGTCACCTGAACTCAGTATGAAGTGAACCTGAATTGAAGATGAGAAACGGCAGAGCTTGCCAAAGAGCCGAATTCATCAGCCTTGCGGCGTGTCATCCGTCTCGCTCGCGGGGGAGCTGTCTGTCGCGTCAGGCGCAGCGGGGCGTGGAGCCTGCGGCGCGGCGAATGGCCCCGATGGCGCGCCTGTCCGCTCGATCAGGGCCTGGCTCAGCCGTTCCCAGAGGCCACTCTCTGGCGCGCTGGCTCGTGGCCCTGAGGGGGGCGCGGCGCGACCAAGCGCGTCGAAAGCCGCCCCCAGCCCGGCGACCGGGCGCGTGATGCGTGAGAGCGACGACCGCTCCGGCGCCGACGCAGCTTCGTCTTCGTCTTGCGCGTCGGGCGGCGCAGGCTCGTCGGGCGGCGCTTCATCGCTCGCAGGCGCTGAGGCTGGCGCGACTGGCGCATCCATCGGCGCCGCAGCCTCCTGGCGCAGTGGGTTGGTAGCGCGGGCGCGCATCAGCATCGCCGGGTCGAGCGGCGGGGTCTCGGCGCGGAGCGGCGTCGTGGCAGGCGCAGGCGTCAGCAGCGCCGGATCGAGTGGCGGCGCCTCATGCGGCAGTGGCGTGGTCGCGGGCGCAGGCGTCAGCAGCGCGGGGTCGAGTGGCGTCGTGGCAGGCGCGGGCGTCAGCAGCGCGGGGTCGAGCGGCACAGGCTCGGTGACCGCAATCGTCGCGGGCGCGGTGGCTGCATCGTCAGGCGGCGGCTCATCGGGCAACGCGAGCGCTACCGGCTCAGCCAGGCGCTCATCGTCCAGCGGCGGCGCATCTTCCTCCGCCGTCATGTCTGGCGCTGCTGGGGCGGCGAGATCGTGCGCGCCCAGGGCCGTTGGTTCGACGACGGGCACATCCGGCGGCTCTGGCGCGCCAGACTGCGCCTCAGCGGGCGGCTCGGTCGCCGTGGCGCGCTCAGCGGCCTGGCTCCCCGCGCCAGCGAGCGCAGCGGCCCCCGCAAGCTCGGCCAGGGTATCGGGTGGCTCCTGCGCCTGCACGGCTGACGTGGTGGGACGCGGCAGCTTGATCGCCTCATGCTCATACGTCCAGCCGATGCGTGGGAGGCGGTCGGCGCGCACCGGCTCGCCCATGGGCGGCAGCGCAGGCAGGCGCAGGCAGGCGCGCGTCAGGCGCAGCGGTCGCGCTGGCGGGCGGCTCTGGAGCGCCCGGCGCGGCGCCACGGCTGGCGGCGCTGGCGGCGATGCTGGCGATGGAAGCTGCGGCGTCGAGTGTGGCGCTGAGGGGTCTGGCAGGATTCGGCGCGCGGCGGGGAGGCGCAGCGGGAGAGCGTGGCAACGCTGGCAGCGTCGGCGCGGCTGGCGGCGCGGCGCTGGCGAGGGGCAGACCGATCAGTCGGCGCAGACCACGGCCAACCTCACCCACCTCGCGCTCGGTCACGGCTGCGGTGATATGTGTGACCGCCTTTGAGTCGCCCTCCAGCAGACGAATGAGATCGACCACGCCCAGCAGGAACTCCTCGATCAAGACGGTCAGCGCGATTCCATAGGCCAGGGCGGCGCCAAAGATCAGCGCGATCACCAACGCGAGCGGGCCAGGATACGCCTGCCCCGTCGCGATGACCGCAACGAGCAACACCAGCACCACACCAATCGCGAACGCAATCAGCCCCGCGCGCAGCATGCGCCGCCAACAGAGGAGCAACACGCCAATAATGTGTTTGAGGAATGCGCCTACAAATGAGACAATACTCTCCATCGCCGTTGCGCGCCTCTCACCGTTGTCTGCGCGTCATGCGCCGAGCTACCCCAACAGATTTCTCGCCACCTGCACGTACTTTCAGACGAATGATACCCGCTATTGTACCACCACCCGCCGACCGGACGACCACGCGCCACACGCCGCACGGCCTGGCGCTGGTCACGTCGCTTGCTGCGCGCGAACGCCCTACGCCTGGTTGAACAGAAACCGCCGCCCGGCGCTCGCGGTGAGCGCATAGGGCGGCGGTTTGCTGCGTGTCTCGGATTTTATCCGACCAGGTGGACGGGACTCTGGCCGAGCGCCGTGATCTTGACCGTCATGACGGACTGGCTGTAGGCGTCGTCTGACGACTGCTGCCGCGCTGTCGCCCAGGTGCAGAGCGTCCACTGGCCCTGTGTGTATGATGTCGGCACCTTGATGAACAGGTCGGTCCACAAGCCGTCATAGATTTTGTCCCCGGCTTTGGATGCGTAGAGCATAGGGATCGCGGGCGCGTTGCTATCGATCTGATCGGCGGTTGAGGCGCGTTCCCACGAGGGGAATGTATAGGTATAGCCGCTGAGTTGCGCTGGCGTGATGGTACAGGGGTCGCTGGCCCCTGCGATGGGCGGAACGACCGAGATACCGACATCACCTCCCGTCTGAATCGAGGGCGCCAGGCCACCGGGGTTGAAGAACTTGATGTCGAGCGTCAGGCCGGCATACTGCACGGGCACAATCCCCAGCGGGAACTCCGCCAGGCCCATCGGATACTTCGCGCCGATGCACGTCTCGCAATCTGACTCGATGGTGTTGACGAACATCACCGACGTAGCGGTCCAGCCACCAATATCACCCGGCGGGTTTGTAGGGTTGTAGCAGGTCTGGATTTTGGTTCTGCCGGTGCCTGCGGGGCAGACCTTCAGGTTGAAGATATGCTGGCCCCAGCCCAACTGGAAGTTGGTTGGCTGCGTATAGCTGGTGGACTCAACCATCACCCGGTACTGCCCTATAGGCAGCGAGAGCGGCGCAGGAATCGTGCCCGACGTGCCGATCATGCCGACGACACCAGGCATCGCGCACCACTGGAAGCTACACTGAGGAGTGGAGACGCACGACGAAGTGGCGATGCCGTACGCCGCGCTCGGCAACTGAAGCGCCTGCGATGAGCTGCATCCATTGCCGTTCATGTCATCATAGGGCAGCGCAGTATATGATCCCAGCAGCGTGCCTGTCGCCGGATTGCCCAGCGCGGGAATCGTGTAGATCGAGTAGGTGACGGCGAAGTAGAGGTTCGGGTCAGAGAACCCCTGCGTGCTATAGTTGCTGCCAGTAAAGTAGTTGGACGGCGTGACTGGTGTGTTGCCGTTGCAATACCAGTGGAACTCGTCGAGCGGATACTCGTTCGTGCAGTCGGGTGGGCTGGCGGGAACGAACGGCGCATTGTACAGCCAGAGGTTCGAGCCACCCTGTGTGATGTTCACATAGAACGCATAGCCACCGGGATGCGACGTGCTTTGCGTGGCCGGCCCTGAGAACGACTGCTGGTCAGGATTTCCCGCGCCGCAATGTGGCGAGGTCAGCCCGGCATTTGCATATTGTGGATGGTTGGTTGGGTAGCCGTTGTAGGCTGTGTACGGCGGGCCTGAGTTATATGAGGGGTCAGGCGCCGCAACGTAGGCCTGCCCTTCCTCGCAATTGACATAGGCGTCGCCCCACTCCTTCAGCTCGGCTGGCCCGGCGATGTTCGCCGCGAAGCTGCGCAGCGTGTCATCGCAGTCAATGCGCACCGGCGGAGTGGCATAGGATGTACACTCGCCCAGGCCGCCCCAGTTGCCCGCGCCGCCGCCCGACGGATTATTGGTGCCGATCTGCACCGGCGGCAGATACTCCGACTGGGCATGCGCGGTGATCGTCAGCGGACCAATCCCGAAGGCGCTGAGGAAGACCAGATTCAGTGTCTGGGTCACATAGACGACCAGGTCATCAGGCTTGCCTGCCGCCAGACAGACGGCGACCACGACCGTGGTGACATCGGCTGGGCAGGCCACTGGCGCAGTAGGCGACGACGTCTCTGGGCTGCATGCCGTGCCAAAGCCGTTCTTCACCGTCTCCTGGTAGGCGCGACAGATGGCGCTATCACCCGGCGCGTAGGGCAGATCGGTCGCATAGTAGTTGGGCATGTAGATGACACCCGCCAGCGCCCCCGCCTCAGCCGCGCGCTGCATCCGCGCGTAGAGATCGTAGACGCGCACTGTGTCGATCGCCAGGCCGAGAATGCCGATCAGCACCGTAAACGTGAGCGTGAAGATGATGAGCGTCTGGCCACGGGAATGTGGTGAGCGCCATCGTTTGCGCCTGGACGACGCCCTGATGACGCGCTCTATCCGTCGCTGTCGCGCGCGCTCGCTTGCGCTGACTCGCTCGTGGCGTCGCTTGCCGCCGGGTGTGCTGCTCCAGGACATTGGTCAATCCTCCAGGGGTAACGTGGCTGTGATGATGCGTTCGTTCGCTCAGGCCAGCAGGCTGGCAGAGCATGAGGCGGGGATCATCCCGCGCCGCTCGGCGGAACCGGCGTGCCGATCACGACCTCCAGCGGCATGACAGCATGATCTGAGGAAGAAAACGTGCCCACGCCCAGCAGATCGATCTGAAACGTGTAGGTAAAGTCGATCTCGACGCCGAGCGAATCTTCAAACATCGGCACGGTTGAGCGCACGCTCGGTGGCCAGCCCAGGCTCGTCGCAGCGGGCGTGGTGGTGCCGTCTGAATTACAGACAGTCGAGCCGCTATAGACATCCTCATTCGAGCCAATCGGCGCCCCATTGGCATCCGACTGATAGATCACGATGCGCTGCACCTGGAGATTGCGATTATTGCTCATCGCCGCGCGAATCGCCCCGACAATCGCGCAGTCTGTGGCCGGAGCCGTGCCGAGGATGGAGCCAATGCGCGCGGCGCTGCGTGCGGCATAGACCATATCGAGGTGGTCATCGAGCAAGGTCGCGACGTCGGTCGCGCCGAGCACGAGCAGCATGATGAGCGGAAAGATCAGGGCAAACTCAACCAGCGCCTGGCCACGCGACGCGCGTCGCTTGCTGCGGGTGGCGCGTCGCTGTGATGGGAAGGCGCTGGCATGCCAGATGAATGATGGGCGGCGCGCGCGTGGCGCGCGTGCGCCGCTGCTCCTGGGCCGAGGCTCAGGCCGAACGATCCCCCACATAACTGCTCCCCGTAGTTCGATGTGCTGCGCTCCATGTCAGGCGTGCGACGAGCGCGCCAAAGCTGCCCGCAGGCGCAACCCAGGCGAACATGGGCGCCGCGAGGGTCGGCAGCGCCCGCGCGAGGCTCGCCTGCGCAGGCATGCTGACGATCGGCTGTGGCGCATGCCGTTTGGTGTATTCCTGCGGCTCGACGCGCTGCACCGATTCCGCGCTCAACTGAATGGTCGGGCTGACCGTGGCGAAGAACGCCGTAATGTAGGTATAGGTGAAGGTGATGCGCACACCCAGGTAATCGCCAGAGATCAGTTGATCGCTGCGCGCGGTCGGCACCCAGGTTCCGGTCCACGTGCCGGTCTGCGCGTTGTAAAAGTCGTCGTCAATCGATGGACACGGGAATGCGAAGGTTCCATCATAGCAGGAGCCATCTTCCTTCGCCTTGAAGACCTCGACAGATTGCAACTGCGCGGCGACAACCCCCTGAACCCGTGGCAAAATCACCTGATTGAGCATCTCGGTGTCGGCGTTCGGGTCGGTGGGGCCGATGATGGCGGCAAACCGTGTGGCGTCTTGCGTGGCGAAATTGTACGTGCCGATGGATGCGTTGATCATCGCAAACTCGACGACGCCGAAGATGAGCATCAGGAAGATTGGTGAGATCAGCGCGAATTCGAGCATCGCCTGCCCGCCACTGGCCCGTGCGCGCCGACGCAGCAAGCGCCACGCGAGCGCACGCCGACCTGCGCCATTCTGATGCCCCATCTGACGAAGTCTCCTGCGGGTACGAGACTGCTGCGCCTGTTGCAGTCTCTGGGGGTTGGCCATCAACGACGAAGCGGCCAGATGGCGAAGGTACACCTTGCGCCCGCGCTTGCGTTCTTCGCATACTCCTACTCAATGCCTACAACGGCACAGGATGGATGGGGTAACAGACGGCCTTTGCTGGGTGGGGAGAGATGGGATGTGCATTTGGAATGGATGTGCGGCGCGTTGAGCGCAGCCCCTCACCGCCGACTCCGCCCCCATGGAGGAGGGCCGGCGAGAGGGGCCACGTGGGCGCACGAGCGTCAGTCCGCAGTGACCAGATTGATCAGGCGGTCGGGGATGAAGATGACCTGACGCGGCTCGGCGCCCGCCAGCGCACGACGCACGGCGTCCGTCGCCAGCGCCGCCGCCAGCGCCTCATCGCGCGTGGCCGCCGTTGGCAGCGTCAACTGCGCCCGCAGCTTGCCATCGACCTGCGCGATGACGGTGGCCGTCGCCGCGCGCATGGCCTCCTCATCGCTCTCAGGCCAGGGCTGCTGATGGATGAAGCCGTCGCCACCAACCCCGCGCCAGAGTTCTTCGGTGATGTAGGGCGCGTAGGGCGCCAGCAGCCGCAGCAACGTCTGCGCCTCCTCACGGGTGACGTCGTCGCGCGCCTCCAGCTCGCCAGAGTAGCGCATCATCGCGGCGATGGCGGTGTTGTACTTCAGCGCGGCGGTGTCGTCGCCGACCTTGCGAATGAGCTGGTGCAGCGCGCGGCGCGCCTCGGGCTGTGGCGCCGCGCCGCTCAGCGACGGCCCACGCTCGACGCCGAGCCGCCAGATGCGCTCGAGGAAGCGCACCACCCCGGCGATGCCCCGATCGCTGAAGTCGCCGCCCTGTTCATACGGCCCCATGAATAGCAGGTAGACACGCAGCGTGTCAGCGCCATACGTGGAGATGTATTCGTCGGGATTGACGACATTTCCCTTGTTCTTGCTGATCTTCTCGCCGTTCATCGTAATCATGCCATTGGCGCGGAACCGCTTGAATGGCTCCTCGAAGTCGAGCAGGCCCGCATCATGCATCGCCATGGCGATGAAGCGCGCATAGAGCAGATGCAGCACACTATGCTCGGCCCCGCCGACGTACATATCCACGGGCAGCCATTTGCGGGTGCGCTCCGGGTCCCAGGCGCGCGTGTCATCCTCGCTGGAGGGATAGCGCAGGTAGTACCACGCTGAGTCAAGGAAGTTGTCCATCACATCGGTGTCGCGCGTGGCGGGCTGGCCACAGACCGGGCAGGTGGTGTGGACGAAGCTTGCGACCCGCGCCAGCGGCGAGTCGCCGGTCCCCTGGGGCTGATAGTCCTCCAGATCGGGCAGGCGGACGGGAAGCTGGTCATCGGGAACCGCGACGGCGCCGTGGTCGGGGCAGTAGATGATGGGGATCGGCGGACCCCAATAGCGTTGGCGGCTAATCAGCCAGTCGCGCAGGTGGTAGCGCGCGACACGCCGCCCGATCTGGCGCGCCTCGAACCATGCGGCGATGGCCTCGCGCGCCTCGATGGAAGATTGGCCGGTGAACTCGCCTGAGAGCGCCAGTCTGCCCTCGCCAGTGAATGGGGCGTCGGCTGGCGCGCCATCGCGCGGCTGCACGACAGCGCGCACGGGCAGGCCCATCGCATGGGCGAAGGCCCAGTCGCGCTCATCGTGAGCTGGAACCGCCATGATGGCCCCGGAGCCGTACTCCATCAGCACGTAGTCCGCGACCCAGATGGGAATCTGCTCGCCGGTCAGCGGATGGGTGGCGTAGGCGCCCGTGAAGACACCGCCGGGCATGGCGGCGTCCGCTGTGGTGGCTGCTGCGGCGTCTGCCCGCGCGCGTTCACGTTTGGCGCGGCGCGCAGTGGCTCCGGCGCGATAGGCGGCGATGGCGGCGCGGCGCTCTGGTGTGGCGATGCGCTCCGCCAGCGGATGCTCTGGCGCCAGCGTGACGAATGTGACGCCGAAGACGGTATCAGGTCGCGTGGTAAAGACGCTGACGCTGGCGTCGGCGCTCCCGACGACTGGCAGCGCGAACTCGACGCCACTGGAGCGACCGATCCAGTGACGCTGTGCGGCGATGACGCGCTCCGACCAATCCAGCGTATCCAGATTGTCCAGCAGGCGATCAGCATACTGGGTGATGCGCAGCGCCCAGTGCGGCAGTTCGCGCCGCTCGACCAGCGCGCCGCAACGCTCGCAGTGGCCGTCGATCACCTGCTCATCGGCCAGCACCGTCTTGTCATTCGGGCACCAGTTGACGAGGCCAATCTTACGCTCGGCCAGCCCCATCTTGAAGAGCTGGATGAAGATCCACTGAGTCCAGCGATAGTAGGCAGGGTCGGTGGTGTTGACCTCATGCGACCAGTCGAAGCGCGCGCCGATGCGCTTGAGTTGTCGCTCGCGGAAGCGCTCGACGTTCTGCGCGGTCAGGCGCGCGGGATGCACGCCACGCCTGATGGCGAAGTTTTCGCTATGGATGCCGAAAGCGTCGAAGCCCATCGGCTCGAAGACATCGTAGCCACGCATCGCCATCCAGCGGCCCTGGATGTCGGCGCCGACGTAGGCGTAGACGTTGCCGACGTGCAGCCCCTCCGCCGATGGATAGGGGAACATCATCAGGTTGTAGAAGGGCCGGGGCGCGTCGTCCAGGTTGACGCGATAGATCGCGCTGGCCTCCCAGGCTGCGCGCCAGCGCGCCTCGAACGCGGCGAAATCGTAGTGTGGCGGACGCGCCCGTTGCGCATCGGTGGCGTTGGTCGCGGCGGCGCGGACAGGTTTGCGCCTGGGCTTGCCGCTGGCGCCGCCTGGCTCGCGCGTCGGGCGATCCTTGTGAGATGCGGTGTGTGATGCTGTTGGTGTTCGCGCCATGTCTCTCACGTCCTCTCGCTGAGCGCGCACTCGCTCATCCGCTGAACGACGAGCGTTGTTGAAGGGCGGAGGACGTCAGGATCAGCGCAGCCTCGCGGTCGCGGCCAACAAAAAGCGCCATCCACCCTGACAAGGGCGAACGGCGCACGAGCGGCATTCGCGGTACCACCTTGTTTCGTCGCGGCCTCGCGGTCGCGGCCTCTGAGGGCGCCAGCACGCCCCGACTCTATAACGGGAGTTCCCGGCGTCAACTACCCTGCCCACGCGCTCGGGCTGGCTCATCGACGCGGCTCACGAGGGAGCTTCAGCGCGCCTCACCCGTCGGCTCGCACCAGCCGCCGACTCTCTGCAAGGGGACGCGACGCTTACTGTCCTCGTTCTTCGCTCTCACAGTGATGCGATTGTTAGCGCAAGCGTACCACGGCATGCGGAGGCTGGCAAGGGCGGCTGGCCGGGAAGGACGCGGGCGGGTGGGCGCGGGCGGGAAGCGCGGGCGGGTGAACCCGCAGCTACGGGCCTGCGGGCCGCGAAGCCCCACCTGCGTGGGGCTGGGACACGGCCCTGCGCGCGGAACCGCCGAATCGGCTTCTACACCAGCGATCCCGCGCGCGCCAGCGCCCGAATGCGCTCCGCCGCCTCGGCCTGGGTGAGGCCGCCTTGCTGGAGTTGTGCCAGCACGGTGTCGAGTGCGGCGTCGGCCTCCGCTGGGGCGGGCGTCGCCTCTGGCTCCGTCTGTGGCTTCGGCGCGCGAGTGAATTGCCCCTCGCGTGCGGCGAGCCAGAGGTAGAGTCCGCCCAACACCAGGCCAACGATCAGCGCCGCGCCCGCCTGACGCGCCACGCTCTGCCAGTCTGGCAGCGGCACGCCGAGCGCCGCCGTCACGACCGCATAGATCACCGTCGCCGCGCCGCCCGCCGTCACCAGCGCACCCGCCGCGAGCAACGCCAGCACGAAGCCGCGCCGTGGCCCCTTGACGCCCGCAGCGCGGCTGCCGCTGCCCAGCCAGAGCGCCAGCGGAACGTAGGCCACCCCGGCGATAGCGGTGGCCAGCGCCACATGCCAGTCGGTGTCCGCAGGCTGTGTCCCTGGGAACAGGTTGATGAACAGGTCGTTGAGCAGCATCTGCGCGCCAACCCAGAAGGGAACCGCAAAGAGCGCGCCACCGATGGCGCGCATCGTCAGGCGTGTGGTGGGCGCGTCCAGTGGCGCGTGCGCGGCGCTCTGCCGCAGCCACCAGCCATAGACCGCCAGCGCCAGCACGGCGTAGACGAGGATTGGGCCAAAGTCGAAGTTGTTGATGTAGTCGGGCGTCGCGTCCGCAGTCGCCGTGGCCAGCCGCAAGACGAACTCAGCGGCTCGTTCCAGGCCGATGATCAGCGTAATCACCCCTGCGGCAAAGCCCAGCAGCAGGAAGATCGGCTTGATGAGGGTGCGCTGTTCATTGACACTCACACGCAGATAGAGCAGCCACACGGCGACAATCAGTACGACAGCCGCCCACTGCCCGATCAGTTGTGAGCCTACGCACAGCGGATAATACGGCCCACCATACCCACCCTGCGGATAGGACGCCATGCAATTGAGGTCGCGCGCGCTCTGGCCGATGAGCTGTTCGGTCTGGTTCACCGCGTAGGTGACGTAGTAGATCAGCGACAGCGCCAGAATCAGCCCCAGCCCATCGATGCGCAGTTGCTGGAAGACCAGCGCCGCCCCGCGTGTGGCGATAGCCCGGCGCCGCTCCCACGCCAGCAGGGCGGCCAGCCCCAACGCCGCCAGCGCGACGCTGAGCGACGAGGCGACATCATTGTTGAAAAGCAGGTCGAATGATGAGAGCGCGCTGGCCCCCGCGAAGACCGCGACCAGCGTAGCAATGCCCAGCGCCAGATTCAGGGTGAATGATCGCACGCTGCTCGCGCCTGGCTGTGGGTCGCTCGCCATGTCGCGGCGGATCAGCCAGTAGTGCAGGCCACCCAGACCCGCGACGATGATGAGCGTGACCAGCGCCAGCACGATGCTCTGGGTCAGCTCCGAGCCGCCCTGCGACGTATTGTACAGGCCGCCTAGCCCTGTCATCCGTAGCAACACACTCAGCAATGACGAGACGCTCACCGTCAGGAAGACGAGCAGCGCAATCGTCACGACGTAGAGGTAGACGCGATAGAGACCCCGCGCCATGATGAGTCCTCCTCTCCAACCGACGCCGTTGCAGTGAGCGGCGCCGACCGCGATGGGTATGCGGATGAACGATGGCACACCTTCGCCTGACTGTTATACGCCGGGAGCGGGGGACTTGGAAGTGATTCCGCAGACACGGATCACCCTGCGTGAACGAAATACGCCGTTCTACGCAGGGCGCACTGGGATTGCAATTGCTTTGCGCGGGGTTAGTTCAGGGCGACGGGATGATAGCCATTCTGCTTCGCGCAAATATGGCCCGGCCCCATCGGGCGGCTGCAGAAGGGACAGCGAGGCCGCCCCAGCAACATCAGGCTGTTGATACTGGAACAGAGCTGTTGCCCTTGCTGTCGGGTGAAGAGCACCGAGAACTTCGGCTCATCGCCTTCACGCGCGAAGAGTTCGCCTTCGCTCTCTACCACCTCGATGGGTGTGGCGCGCAGCAGCAACTCTTCGTCGTCGTCGTCGTAGCCAAGCTGCATTGGCCCAACCAGAAACTCCACATTTGGCTCGTGGGGAAAGTCCTCTGGCGCGCCCGGAGGCGGGGTGGGGTCCGCCTGCGCCTCGGCGCGCCAGGCCATCACGCCTGTCGTCTGCGACAGCACCTTCTCGATGAGCGAGCCAAGTGTCTCGAGCTGATCGCGTTCCAGCCAGAGGCTCGCCGCGCCACGCGAGCTGCGCACGAAGATGCGGAAGCGCCGTGCGCCTGGCTCGCCGATAGATTCCGCGTCGAAGACGTCGGCGCGCCCAAAGTCATAATATTCGTCGCCCATAGCTGGCCTCGTATCTTTGCGTGTCTGGATGTCTCACGAGCGCCCATCAGCTCAGGCGCGTTGAGGCGAATCGGTGGCCTGCGGGTCAAGAGCAAACGCTCGCCGCAGGCGGTCTCCACGCTCGCCACGCGCCACAATAGACAATCCAGTCTACTATCGCACATCCATGCGCCGCAATGGCGCCAGCGAGAGACGGCGAGAGACGGCTGGCGGCCTCCGCCTCAGCGCATGGCGCTGCGTCCGCGCGCATAGACACGCGCGCCGAACAGGCTGACGATGCACCCCAGCGCCAACGCGGGCGCGCCGATCAGCAGCAGCGCCAGCGCGACCTGGCCATGCAGCGACACAGAGAGCCTGCCAACCGCCCACGCCGCCCAGATGTCGCCGAACAGGTGAGAAAGTAGCACGGTCACGGCGACGGCTGTCGCGCGCAGATGAGGCGGCGCGACATCCTGTGGGGTCGCCGTCAGCGCGGCGGATGGCAGATTCAGTGTCAGCGTGGTCAATGCGCTCAACACCAGGAAGAACGGCAGCGAGGTCGTCAGCAGCATCAGGCAATAGCAGGGAATCGCCGTCGCGAAGCCCACCGTCACCGCCAGCACACGACCACCCGGCAGCCAGCGATTGAGCCAGTCTGAGAGCGCGCCGCCCAGAATTGCGCCGAGGAAGCCGCCGGTGACGAGGGCCAGCCCCAGCGCAAATGAGGCATGCGCGGCGCTCAGGTGAAACGGTCCACGCTCCTCGCGGACGTAGATCGGCAGGAAGGTGATGGACGGTGTGATGACGATGAAGGTCAGCGCCTGGAGCGCCACCACCAGCCAGATCATCGGGAGACGCAGCGTCAGGCGCGCCTGCCCTGCCATCGCCTGCGTCTCGGCGACGAGTGAGCGGCGTGCTGCTCGCTGTGCGGCGGGCGGCGTATCCGCCTGGCTCGCGGCGGACGTCTCAGTCGTCTCAGTCGGCGCGGCGCCGCTGGGGTGGTCGGCCATGCGCCACGCCAGCGCGGCCAGCGCCAGCCCCGGCGCTGCGGTGATGAGGAAGGCGACCCGCCACGCAATATGCCCAGGCAGCCATGAGAAGAGCAGCCCCGCGACGACGAAAGCCAGCAATGTGCCGAGCACCTGCCCTGCCTGCCAGCGCCCGATGACGCCCGCGCGGCGCTCGCGGGGATAGTAATTCACCAGCAGCGCGACGCCCGCTGGACTATAGCTGGCCTCGCCGACGCCGACGAGCGCCCGCGTCACGAAGAGTCCGGCGTAGCCCTGCGCAAACGCCGTCAGACCGCTGAAGACGCTCCACACGGCCACGCCCAGCGAGATCACCTTGGCGCGCGCGCCCAGTCGGTCGGCGAGCGCGGCGGCTGGGAGCGCCGCGAGCGTGTAGACGAGCAGAAACGCGCTGCTGAGCATGCCGATGTTATCATCGCTCAGGTGAAACTCGGTCTTGAGCGTAGGGCCGACGGCGACCGCGATCAGCCGGTCGAGGTAGTTCAGCGTGTTGATGGCGAAGAGCAGCCAGAACACCCACAGCGACCGCTGGATGACGAATCGTCCGCGTCTGCCAGTGTTGGGCGCGCTCGCATCTCCCTGGGGAGACTGCATGACGCCGCGCGATGATGCCTGTGCCATACGCCGCTATCGTCTCCTCGTCGCCTGTGAGCCACCACCCTGCGGCCTTCTCTCGGACCACGGTATTGTACCCAATGCGCACAGCGCGGCGCCGCTCGCTCGCGCCTGCGGAGAGGCGCGGCATTCATCCTATGCTGATGAATCTGGGCCGCGCAAGCGTATTTCGATGGAGCGATCCCACCCGGCGTAGTCAGCCCAGATGCGCAGGCTGGCGCCGGGGAACGTCGCGTGGGCCAGTCGCTCGACGGCGGCGCGTTGGTCGTAGCCAAACTCCAGATAGAGCGAGGCGCCTGGACGTAGCCGCGTGGGCGCCTGCGCGAACAGTCGGCGGATGTGGCCCAGACCATCACCGCCGCCATCGCCGTCGCCATCGCCGTCGCCATAGAGGGCCAGCGCTGGCTCATACAGCTCAACCGAGGCTGGCAGGTCTGAGACATCCGGCGCGATATAGGGCAGATTGGCCGTGAGCAGGTCCACTGGCTCTGGCAGTGGCACCAGCAGATCGCCGAGCAGGAAGCTGATGCGGGTGGCGACGCCGTGCAGCCGCGCATTCTCCTGCGCGAGGGCCAGCGCGTCGGGCGAGATGTCGGTGGCGTAGAGGCGTGTCAGCCGTGGCTCGCGCGCCGCCAGCGCGACGACGATGGCGCCGCTGCCCACGCCGATATCGGCGACCAGCGGCGGCTGTGGCCCGCGCGCCAGACGCTCGGCCAGGTCGCGCAGCGCCGCCTCGACCAGCAGCTCGGTCTCTGGCCGAGGGATCAGCGCCCGCCGATCGACCAGCAGGTCCAGGCCCATGAACTCGCGATGACCGACGAGGTAGGCGACCGGCTCGTGCGCCGCTCGCCGCGCGACCAGTATCCGCGTAGCGCGTCGCCTGCTCCATCGTCAGCGCCCGCTCCGGGTAGGCCAGTGTCGTCGTGCGGCTGGCCCCGGTGACATGGCCCAGCAGCACCTGCGCATCGAGGCTGGGCGTCGCGTCCACCGCAGCCGCGCGCAGCCACGCCTCGGCCAGTGTGAGGGCTGCGCCCACCGTGCGCGCTTGTGCCAGCGCCGCGCGCCGCGCCGCATCGTCAGCGGACATGCTCACGCCTCCAGCGCTCAGGTCGCGAGGCGCGCGGGGCAGCGTCAGAACGAGTACGAGACGATCTGATTCTTCGTCAACGTCCCATCAAAGACCTTCTGCGCCTTTGCGGTCAGTCCATTGAATGTGCCGAGGTCGCTGATAGTCTGTGGCCCGTTGATAGCCCCGCGCGTGACGTAGACCGACAGATGTGGCGCATCACCGGCCTGCTTCTCCACCAACTCGCTATACGTACCGTGGCCGCTGGCATCAACCGTATAGGCGTGGGGAGTGTACCACGAGATGAAGATGGTCTGGGTGTGCGGCGCCTGCGGACTGCCACAGTCCGCTGACTCCTGCGTCGCCTGGTAGTCATTCCAGTCGCCCTGTGGGATTGAGCCGCACATTACGAGCAGCGGCCCCATGACCATCGAGCGCCCCGGAGTATCGCTCGCCGTCGTGACCCCAAAGATGCCATTCGCCTGCGAGCAATTGGTAACGGTCGTGGCATAGAACGGCGGGACCGAGCAATCATCCGGGATGAGAACAGTCGGCGTGAAGCCCGACCAGCCAGCGACGGTCGCGTCGCCAGGCAGATAGGTGCGCTGCATGTCGCTGTAGTCATAGAAGGGCGAGCCGGGATTGAAGATGCTGCGTCCGTTCTTGTCGTAGGTAACAGAGATCGCCAGCCGGTGGTAGGCGCCGCCATTGGGCAACAGCGTCACGAGATCGGTCTGCGTCTCAGTCACGTAGAGGTTGGCCTTGTTGCCGCCATCATTTGTATCCACGACGAAGAAGCCATCGCCGCCGCCTGTGTTGATGGACGACGCTAACCCCAACTGCTCCAGAATCAACTCGGCGCGTGGGTCGCTGACGTAGACCTGCAAATCTTTCGACTGAATCGCCTGCTCGGCGATGGTGAAGATCATCTTCAACCCGGCCCCATGCATCGTCTTGATCCGCGCCAGCAGTTGCGACGCCAGGTCATGCGTGAACTGCTTGCGGTCTTGCCCGGCGGCGCCCTGGTAGTCCAACTGGAAGTGGTGGATGTCGGCGACCAGCGTTTGCGCCGTGACGGTGACATTGTACGCTGGCATCGGCATCGGGCCAGTCGCGCTCAGCAGGTCTTCGATCAGCCCCGGAGTGAAGGCGACGACGCCCTGGATGGGCGCGCCGTTGGGCGTGGCGCCAGCCCCCTGCACGATCTGAATCGCCGCCTGCGCATTCGTCGGGAAATCTGGCGAGAGATTCGAGTCGCGCAGTCCCCAGCCATATTGATTGACACAACGCACGGGCCACCACCACGCGCTATTGGGCGGCTCCGTCACCTGGTGGCCACAGCCATCTGTCCCAATCGGCAACCCAGCCGCCTGTGAATAGAGCTGATCGAGCACGTAGGTGTCTTTCAGCCCAAATGGCGGGTTCGTGGATTGCTTGCCGCCATCGAGTTCCAGAATGCCGTAGTTGCCCTGGAATCCGCCGCCGGGGCGTAACTCAGAGCTGTCCATCGCGACGACGAGATAGTAAGCGGGCTGGCCAACACCCAGCAGCGCGGGTGCGGCGTCGAGCAGGTTCTTCAACTCGCCAAAAACCTGCTGCGCCAACGGAAGCATTGCCAGCAGCTTGCCATACTTCGTTCCCGCACGAAGCTGGGCGGGCAGGGCATTCTGATCGAGCTGGTGGTAGACAGCGACCGCGTCGAGGGTGCGCGCATCGGCATCGGCGAGCAGCACACGCGCCTGCTGGATATCCGCTGGGGTGATGCTGGGCGTCGAACTGGAGGCTGAGAGCGCGCCACCTTCCAGCGGTGTCAGGAGCGACTGCGCCACCTGAATGCTCTCGTTTGCGGCGCCCGTCAGGTCGTAGCCGATGCGGATGAGCAACTGCATATCACGCGCGGTATGATTGACGGCTCCAATCGGCGCGCCAACCACGGCGACAGCGCCGTTGATCTCATAGAGATCGCCCTCGATGGCGGAAATATCAGCCTGCGCCTCGCTCAGCTTGCTGCCGTTGATGAGTTGCGCGGTACCGCCAGCGGTCATCGCCTGAAGGTGCGCGACATGCCGCGCGAGGTCCGCAGTGTCATAGCCGAGCCGCGCCAGCGGAATCAGCGGCGCGCAGCAGGTGAGCATGAAGCCCAGCAGGAAGAAGGCGAGCATCGCCGCCGCCGCTGGCCGCCGCTGCATCAGCAGGCGCACGCGCGCGACACGCGAGAGGGGGCGTGTCACGGCGCCAAGCTGCGCCAGCGTGTTCAGTGATTCGGCAAGCACATCATCGTCGAGCGCCTGACGCAGATCGCCGACCAGGTTGCGCTCGTCGCCGCGTGGCGCGTCGCGCCGCCGCCGTCGCTGCGGGCGGGGCGGCTCCGGCTCCTCATCCTCTGCCGCCCAGGCGGTATCCCATGAGCCGCCTGCGTCCCAGTCGCCGTCCCAGTCGCCATCTAGCTCGACATCGTCCCAGCCATCCGAGCGCGATGAGCGGCGACGTTCGCGGGGCCGGTCGCGGTCGCGGCGGCTATCCCCTCGGTCGCGGCTGGGTTCACGGTCGCGCCGACCGCGCCCATCGCGGTCGGATGGCGCATTGGGGGCGTCCGGGTCGGGTGGTGTCTCGAATGGAACCGCGCCGTGGCGATCCCAGTGGTCGAGGTCCCCGGTGGAGAAGTCGGTGGCGCGCCAGTCACGCGCGCCGGGCTGCCGAGACTCCGGCCCAGCCGTGCGGCGGCGCAGATTCTCACCGAAGCGACGGGCGCCGCCAGCGAGTTGACGCCAGCCGCGCTGCGACTCGGCGGGCGGCGCGGCCCCTTCGGGCTTGGCCGCGCTTGCCGCGTCCGCCTCATCAGCCCCTGACGCAAAGCGGCTGAGCAACCCGCCAGAGTTCGGATGGCCGAGAGGTTGTGAGCCATTGTGGCTGGGAGCGGGAGCTTCGGCGCGCTGATTCTCATCGTCGGTGGTGTTGAAGCGGCCAGAGAGCAACCCGCGACGAGGCTGAGACGGCGGATCCCGATCATCCATGCTTCAGTCTCATCTCCTCACAGCGGCGCCTCGATGGCGGCCTGATGATGCGCCACCTTGCGAGACTAACACTCCTGAGGAAGCAGCGTCAAGCGCGCTAGGAGGCGTCCCATGAGACCCTCAGCGCATCTTCAGGCCCGCTCCACAAGCCGTCCTGCGCCTCCCGAAAAGCTGAGAACCGTCCTCGGCGCGCTGCACGGAGCGCGTGCGAGCCGCTACGAGACCGATGAGATGACGTGTATCGTGGGATGATCGGTGCTGACAAAGTGCGCTGGCGCGCCGAGCACGGTCGTGCGCTTGACCTCGCTGATGCGGAAGTTTGAGGCGGGTGTGCGTGTCGTCACATAGCGCTGCACGAGCAGGCCGAGCGGGCGTGCGGCGACAATCGAGGCGGTGGTCGCCAGCATGATATTGTTGAAGTTGTTGTAGGGCTTGCGCAGCCGCGCCACCAGCATCGCCGTGAAGCCTGTCAGCATCCCGGAGACGGCCAGGTTTGTGCCACAACGCTCGTGAATCGCCATCTCTGGCTCGCCGCCGCGCAGTCGCGCCAGCGCCTGGTCCGCCGCCGGGCGAATCGCCGCTGTCGGCGCGTCGCCGAAGACGAAGAAGCCAGAAGCGAACGAGATGCCCGAGAAACGCACGTCGGGGAAACGCCTGCTGAGCAGCACAATCGTCGCATGCTCCAGCGCGTGATTCTCGCGCACTGGCGCGCCGAGCGTGAGCTGGTAGTAGGCCTGCTGTAAGAGGTTCACCGCTGACTCCTTAGTACTGTGGCTCCGGGGCGGCGTCATCACGACGCACGGCCAGCACGAAGAGATGGTAGCTGAGCGCGCCGAGCGGAACGCTATCTTCCGCAAGATACTAAAGTATAGTAAGCGAAAGCCACGATCTGGTAAAGCGTATCCCACTGAATGAGCCAGCGCAAGAGAACGAGCAGCGGGCAGCCCATCCGCCGTTGCGCTGGGGCGAGTCGCGCGTCTCAATTACTGTGAGCGCGACACGACGGACGAAGGAGGACGCCAGACGCATGCGCTATCTGCAAGTGGTGAACACGACAACTGGCGAGACTCTGGCGGAGCGCGCCGAGCTGGCGGAGACGTTTGTGGCGCGCTTCCTGGGGCTGCAAGGGCGCAAGGAGTTACCCGCCGGAGCGGGGCTGGTGCTGGCGCCGACGAGCAGCATCCACATGTTCTTCATGCGGTTCCCGATTGACGCCATCTTCATCGATGAGGCGCAGCGTGTGACGCGCGTCGGACGGCGCCTGCGCCCATGGACCCTCGGCCCGCTGGCGCCCGGCGCGCTCTGCTGCATCGAGTTGCCAGCCGGGCGCGCCGCTACGACCGAGCCGGGGCATGTGATCGAGCTACGCGCCACGCCCTGACACGACAAAAAACGGCGCCCCGCCGCCACACGGCTGGGACGCCGCTACGCCTACGCGCACATCTAGCGCGTACACCCACGCGCTTAGAAGTCGCGATGCTCGCGCCGCTTGGGCTTGCCGGGCTTCTTGCGTCGAGAGCCGCCCCAGTCGTCGCCTTCCTCATCCTCGTCTTCATCGTAGTCGAAGGCGTCTTCGCCCTCGCTGGCGCTCGCCGCCTCTGGGGTCTCGGCGGCTTCGCCTTGCGTCTCGAGATCGAAGTCGATGTCGGTCACGCTCGGCGGCTCCGCCTCGCTGATGCTCGCGGTGATGTCTGGCATCATGGAGTCATCCATCGCGGCGGAGTTCTTCATCAGCTGGTCGATGTTCGCCAGATCGGCAAGCGATGTCAGCGTTGACCGGCTGGTGTCAGGCTTCTTCTCGACGGGCTTGGGGGGCTTGGGTCGCGCCTCCGGCTTCGGGGCCGCGAAAACCAAATCGTCCTCATCGTCGAGATCCATCTCATCTTCATCGAGCGCCGCCGTTGGTGTGGCGCCCGACTTGCCCAGCGCGACATCAATCCAGTACTGCGAATAGAAATGTGGGCGGTCGGAATCCTGTTTGTTATCTGCTCTGACCATGCTACTTCTCGCTCAACCTTCCCGCCAGCCTCATCCGGCGCCGCGCCGCCCTACAAGGCTGTCTCAACGACGGCGCTGCTTGATTGGCCGTGAACAACGTCGGCTCACGACAGAACGGCGCCGCCACGGACGCCTCAAGCGATTGTATGTGTGGGCGTCCGCTGATGTCAAGCGCGTTCCGCGCTTCTCGTGGCGGCGAAACTGCGTATGTCTTGAAGCCTGCGCGGCAGAAAAGTTGCCGCGTGAGCGCCGCTCTGCTACACTCTGGCGTGGTCGGAATCACCGTGTCGCGCCTGTGAGACAGCGGGAGCGGCGCATGAGACAAACGGCCTGTCGTGAGAGAGCGTCGCACTATCCCTCGTATAGAGTAATGGTCGCCAATCAGACCTGCGCGCTTTTTGAGGGAATCGCCCGGCGACAGGTCGTATACGGCATGTCGCTTGCGCACATGCGCGCCTGTAACGCGCCAGATCACTGGCGAGCGGGCGCAACGGACCAGCGCAGCAGTGGGCGACGCGGGGCATGTTTACACAGCGCCGCCTACATCAGATTCGGGAGAGGTTGAGGTAACAGGCCAATGACCCGCGTGTTGAATGAGGCTGACCGGCTCGCTCGTGCGCTTGAACTGCTCGATCACCGCTTTGATCCGGCCATTGAGCAGATTTTCCCCACCCTTGAAGAACGCATCCTCGCCCAGGCGCTGGAAAACGTAGAACTTGCCGAGCGGCGACTGCGCGAGATTCAAGAGCTGGTGGGCGATGCGGCGCTGGCGGTCAGCCGATAGGGCGCCCTCAGATTCGCCGCGCCCTCCGCTATCAGCTTCCTTCGCGTCCATCCGCCTGCCGATGACGCTTCTCCTCGCCTTCTGCTACCTTTGCCTCACCACCATGCGCTGCCACGCCGACGCATAACACGTCCGGTAGGGAGGGTGTTGGCGTCTCGCGCAACCCTCACCCCAGCCCCGCTCACAGCGGGCGCCGGGAGCCAGAACGCAGGAACGCCCGTCCTCCCGGCGATGCCGAGGGACGGGCGTTCCTGCGTCAGAGCGCGCTGCTACACGCCCTCTAAGCCATAGGCCGGGGCGGCGTCGACACCAGTGTCGCTGGTTTCGGCTACGCCACTGACTTCGGACGGGAAAGCCGACTCGATGTTCTCGACCGCAGTGGTGTTCTTGCCGCCGATGAGCGGCACATCCTTCAGGAAGAGCGTGATGATGAACACCAGCCCGCTGATGCCCAACGCCACCAGGAAAGCGGTATGGATGCCATACGCCAGCGCCTCGCGGCCCACGGCGAGCACCTGGTTGAAGATGTGCTCCACCTGCCCCGGCACGACCGCCTGCACCTGCGCCGTGACTTTCGCGGTGATCGCGGCGATCACCTCCGCGTAGTTCGGCGTCGTCGGCGGCACCTGCGCCGTCGCCTGCGCCACAGCAGCCTTGGTCGCCGCAGCCGTGGCCGCGTGCTGCGCGGCGGCCAGCGCCTGATCGTGGATGCTCTGGGTGGTCAGCAAGGGCTGCATCGCCTGCGTATTCGTCAGCGTGCCGGTGGCGGTGCGAAGCCCATCCATCAACTGATTGCCGCCCTGGATGTTTGACAGCCGGGGATTCAGGTAGGCTTCAGAGGCATTGGTCACCACCGAGCCGACAATGGCGACACCAAGCGTCGAGCCAAGCGTGCGCAGATACGTGACCGCGCCTGTGCCAGCGCCCAGCCGACTGCGTGGGATGGCATTCTGCACGGCCAGTGTCAACACCGGCTGGAGCAAGCCCAGACCGATGCCCAGGACGATCATGAAGATCACCACCGTCCGCTCCGCAGTGCTGACGCCCATCGTCGAGAGCAGGTAGACGCCCAACGCCAGCACGAGCGAGCCGATGATGGCAAAGACCTGGTAGCGACCCACCTTCGAGATCAGGAAGCCCACCAGCGCAGCGGCGATGGCCAATGCCACGACCAATGGCGTGATAATCAAACCCGAATTTGTCGCCTGCACACCCAGCACGCCTTGCAGGTAGATCGGCAGATAGATCACCACGGCGAAGAGCATCAGGCCGACCGTCAGCGAGAGCAACGAACTGGCCGTGAAGACCTGATTCTTGAACAGATCGAGCGGCAGGATCGGATCAGCGACGCGCGTCTCGGCGATGATGAAGGCGATGTAGAGCACACCAGCGCCAACCAGCGAGCCAATCACCTGCCAGGAAACCCACGGATAGGTCGCGCCGCCCCAGGTGAGGCCGAGCAGCAGCAGCACCGTCGCCGTCGCCGAGGTGGCGGCGCCTGCCCAGTCAATGCGCGACAGCGCGCTCTTGCCAGATGTCACCGTGCGCGCGGAGATATTGGCGGGCAGGAAGAAGAACAGCAGGAACAGCGCCAGGATGCCAAACGGGATGTTGACATAGAAGACCCAGCGCCAGGAGGTGTTCTGGGTGATCCAGCCGCCAGCCGTCGGGCCGACGACGCTGGCCAGGCCGAAGACGCCAGAGAAGAGGCCCTGCCACTTGGCGCGCTCAGCCGGGGTGAAGATGTCGCCGATCAAGGTAAAGACCAGCGCGGCGAGCATGCCGCCGCCAACCCCCTGAAACGCGCGGAAGAGGATCAACTGCGTCATCGTCTGCGACGCGCCCGAGAGCGCCGAGCCAATCAGGAAGATGACCACCGCCGTCAGCAGGAACCACTTGCGGCCAAACTGGTCAGAGAGCTTCGAGACCATCGGGATGACAGTCGTAGATGTGAGCAGATAGGCGGTAATCACCCAGGTATAGTTGTTGACGCCGTTCAGGTCAGCGATAATCGTCGGTAACGCAGTGCCAACGATGGTCTGGTCGAGCGCGGAGAGCAGGAGCGTAATCATGAGCGCGGCCAGCACGCTGACCAGCGCCCCTCCCTGCAGCTTTGGATGCACTGCGGGAATCTCGGTCGCCCCGATCGTGGGCGGATTGGCTTCCACTGGTATACTCGGTCCTTTCGTGGACGGGATGCTCGTTGGTCACGCGGCGGCGCCGCGCGTATTCTGGTGGCGGGTTACGCCATGAGACGGGCTACTTGTCGGCGGCGACGAGCGCCCCTGCGACGACGGCTGGCGCGCGTTCTGGCGCCACCTCCGTAGCGGGCGTTGTGGCGGCGCCGGGCGGCTCGGTGGGCGTCAATAGCAGACCGTGCACGCAGGCGTCGATGATTGCCCCAGCGGTTTCGCTCGGAACCTGGCCAATGTGCCCATCGGGCTGCGCCCAACGCACGCTCGTCACTGCGCCGCCGATGAGAAAGCGCGCGACGACCTCTGTGTTGACGGGCCGCAAGCGGCCCAGCGCCACCTGCCGATCAAGATAGTCACGCACCTCACTGATGATCTGGCGAATGGCTGAGTGCATGTGCAGCTTGCATTCGTGCAACGGCCCCTCGCGCCAGTTCTTGTGCGCCATCGTGTGCATCATCAGCCGACTCATACTCAGCATCAGCGGTGAGGTGAGCGTCTCGAGAAAGCGTGTCAGCAGAGCGGTGAGCGCCTGCTCTGGCGGATCGTCGCTCTGAGCGATGGCGGCGACATCCAGCTGCGCGAGCGCGCCTTCGAGCGCATACTCGAACGCCGCCTTGAACAGCTCCTCTTTCGTCTTGAAATAGAAGTAGATGAGGCCGTGTGTGACCTCAGCTCGTTCGGCGATGTCTTTGGACGTCGCGCCCTCGAGTCCCTGCTCCGCGAACATCGCAAGCGCCGCCTCCAGAATCTGCTGGCGGCGGTCACTTCCCGGCGGAGCTGGTTTGCGCGCCATTGCCGATGTCCTCCTCTTACTCTCCCCATGTCTTGCGGGGCGCCATGGACGCCCTGGCGCGCCCACACGGCAGATGCGGCAGGGCAGTTTCTACGGACCAGATGAGGCTCCGATGCGTCCCATCTCCGGCGGATGACAGCGCTGGCTGAACGAAGAAGTCGCCGAGCCGCTGCGCCGCGCGAGGACGATGCGCGAGCCTCAGCCACGACGACATTGTCTGGCAAGGAGGAGGTGTAATTAACTGCCTGGACAAATAATAGCGCATGACACAAATCGAATGCAAGGGTGGCGATATATCTTAATCTGGCGCAGTGGCGTCGTGTCCCCTGCCCTACCAGGGCAGCGGATTGACGAGCAGTGTGAGCGCAGCGGCGCCGGCCATGAAGACGCCAAAGGGGATGAAGGTACGTCGCTCGACGGAGCCACTGGCCAGCAACAGCATACTCAGAATCGCCGCGCTGATGGCGGTGGCGAGCAGGGCCATCGTCAGGCCCGACCAGCCCACGAGCACGCCCACCAGCAGCGCCAGCTTGACATCGCCAAAGCCCAGCGCCTCTGTGTGATAGAGCAGCCAGCCCAGCCCATAGAAGAGCAGGAAGAGCGCGCCGCTGGCCACCCCCGCGACCGCAACGGTCAGCAGGCGCTCGCGGTCAAAGACGCCGACGAGCGCGAGCAGCGCCAGCGCCAGGGGAAAGATGGAGAGGTCGTAGATCAGCCGATGTTCCAGATCAACGACGAAGATGAAGGCGAGCGCGCAGAGTGAGGCCGCCGCCATGCCAAAGAGCGCCCAGGCGGGCAGGGAGCCCGCGAGAGGCGTGGTGAAGGCGCGCCAGAGCGCGAGGGGCATGAGCAGAGCCAGCGCAAGCTGCGTGAGCGGGCGACGCAGCGAAGCGGCCTGACCGCAGGCGCGGCAGACCCGGCGCGGCGCAAAGAACTCGCGCAGGGCGAACGGCGCTGGCGCTGGCAGCGGCGCGAGGCACTTGCGGCACTGGCTGGCGCTCCACACTGGCTCATCTACCCCGACCACGCGGTCGGCGAGCGCATTGATGAGCGCGCCCGCCAGCAGGCCCAGGACGAGCGCGCCCGCGACACTCAGCGCGCCGAGCGCCGTCGTCAGCGATATCATCTCACCAGCCTTCCGCAGCGCGCACGGACCACGCGGCGAAAAGCCAGCGCAGCGCTACGCGCTACTCAGCGCCGTCAGCCGTGGTCGCAGCCGTCTCACTCGCAGCAAGTGGCGCTTCTTCGCCAGCCGCAATCGCCACCTCAGCCGGAGCCTCGACGCGCGGCGCCTTGACCGTGATCACCGGCTCATCGGGCGCGACGTGAATCTCCACATTGGCGGGCGCTTTGATGTCTTTCGCCGTCAGGGTAGAGTTGAGTTCGGTCAGGCCGCTGATGTCTATCGTCACGGCGTCGGGGAGATTCGCCGGCAGCGCCTCGACCTCGACAGACTCCATCAAGTGCAACAGGACACCATTATAAATCTTGACGGCGGGCGAGTCGCCCTCAGTGCGCAAAGGTACGCGCGCCTTGATCGGCTGCGTGAGGACGATGCGGCGAAAATCGACGTGGAGGATGGCTGTGCTCACAGCGTCGCGCTCGACCCTGGCGAGCAGCGCGATGTCGGTGGCGCCATCTGGCTCGACTGTAATGCGCAAGATCGGGGCGCCAGTCGCCTTGATGATGTCGCGCAGCTCATGCTGGTTGAGCTGTATCGCGATCGAGGGCATGCCACCACCGCTGATATTGCCGGGGATCAGGCCCTGGGCGCGTAGCCTGCTTACATGCTTGCCCATCACCTCGCGTCGTTGGGCGCGCACCTTGATCTCATTAGCCATGATTGCTTCTCCTTCACTCGGCCTCGCTCTGATCTCCTCGCTGGCGGGCCGGGTTGGTTTACCCGTCCGTCAGGGGGAAGGAACGGGAGCAGCGCAGCGCCAGAGAGAGCGCACACACCATACCATATCGTTGTCGGCTGCGCGTGAGCCATCCACGAATCGGCTACAGACAAGCAGGGGCATGAACGCATGGCCACGCACACGTTCATGCCCCGCTCGCTGATTCGCCACAGTGGCTGAGGGCTAGAGGCCCATCACGCCGACCAGCTCTTTCACCGAGTCGGCGGACTTCTGCAGCGCAGCCTGCTCCTCCTGCGTCAGGGCAAACTGGATGATCTCCTCCACGCCCTTCGCGCCGAGCTTGGCTGGCACGCCGACGAAGAGGCCGTTGATGCCATACTCGCCTTCGAGATAGACTGAGCAGGGCATAATCATCTTCTTGTCGAGCAGGATCGAGTCCACCATCTGCAAGACGGAGGCGGAAGGGGCGTAGTAGGCGCTGCCCTGCTTGAGCAGCTCCACGATCTCGGCGCCGCCATCGCGCGTCCGCTTGACGATCTGCGCCAGCCGCTCGGCGGGGATGAGGTCAGGCAGCGGCACACCGGCCACTGAGGAGAGCCGCGCCAGCGGCACCATCGTATCGCCGTGGCCACCCAGCACGAACGCCTGCACATCGCGCACCGAGACGCCAAGCTCCAGCGCGATGAATGTGCGGAAGCGCGCCGTGTCGAGCACGCCCGCCATTCCCAGCACGCGCTGCTTCGGGAAGCCGCTCACCGCATAGGCAAGCTGCACCATCGCGTCGAGCGGATTCGTGACGCAGATGAGGATCGCGTTGGGCGAGCGCTTGACAACCTCCTGCGTGACCTGCGTGACGATGCCCTGATTGGTGCGAATCAGGTCGTCGCGGGTCATGCCGGGCTTGCGTGCGATGCCGGAGGTGATGACGACGATGTCTGAGCCTGCTGTCTCATCGTAGCCATTCGCGCCGATCACCAGCGAATCGTAGCCCAGCACGGGGCCAGCTTCGAGGATGTCGAGCGCCTTGCCCTGCGGCATATCGGGGATGACATCCACCAGGACGACATCGGCGTAGTCGCGCTCGGCTACCCGCTGGCCAACGGTCGCGCCGACATTCCCGGCTCCGACGACGGTAACTTTACTGCGCATCGTTGCTGCTCTTTTCTTGAATCACTGTACGGTAGCATCTTCTCGGCGGGCGCCTGGGAGCGCCGCACGGCGTCGTGTACGCCCGCTTTCCTCAGGCGATTGTATCATCTGCCCCGGGCATGGCTGGGCTTGTGAATTGCCGCCGCCGGGGCGCGGGCGGGTAAACCCGCAGCTACGGGCCTGCGGGCCGCGAAGCCCCACCTGCGTGGGGCTGGGACACGGCCCTGCCCCGGCATGGCTGGCGGCGTTGGCGCATGGCGACGGCTATGCTACGATAGCCCGCGACGCCGTACCGCGCGTCTGGAAAGGAGGCGGCTATGACGCTTTCGTCTCAGCAGCGCGCCGCGCAGCAGCGCGACGCCTGCGACCACGCTGCGCCGAGCGCGCCGCCCATTTGCTATGGGCATCGCGGGGCGCGTGGGCATGCGCCAGAGAATACGCTGCTGTCCTTTGAGCTGGCCTTCGATCTGGGCGCCGAGGGCATCGAGTGTGACGCGCAGTTGAGCAGTGATGGGCGCCTGGTCATCATTCACGACGGCACGGTGAACCGGACGACGAATGGGCGCGGCGCCGTGCGCGATCTCAGTTTCGCCGCGCTGCGTCAGCTCGACGCCGGGCGTGGCCAGCGCATTCCCACGCTCGACGAGACTCTGGCGCTCGTCCGGGCGCGTGGCGGCCTGCTCAATCTCGAACTGAAGGCCGAGAGCGACGCCGAGGCGCTGGATGTGGCCGACGAGGTCGCCGCCCTGCTCGCCGCCCTGCCAGACGGTGATCCGCTGCGCCAGCGTGTCATCGCATCGTCGTTCAGCCTGCCTGCGGTCGAGCGCATCAAGCGGGCGCTGCCGTGGCTGCGGGTGGGCGCGCTCTTCGGTGGCCGCGCATGGACACGCCAGATGATGCTCGAACGGGCGCTGGCGCTCGGCGCCGAGGCGATGCACCCACACCCGCGCATCGTCACGCAGGAGACAGTTCGCGCGGCGCACGAGGCGGGGCTGCGTGTCAACGTCTGGACGGCGAACCGCTGGGCGACGATTCGTCAGCTCATCGCCTGGGAGGTAGACGCCCTGTTCAGCGACTTCCCGGAGCGTGTGGTGATCGCGCGGCGCGTGCGACCAACGCCAGAGGAGCGCGTCGGCGAGTAGGCGCGCTGGCGGCTGAAAGCCGCAGCTAGGGTCGGTCTGCGGACCGACGCGAAGCCCGCCTGTCGCGGGCTAGGGCGCCGCCGAGGATAATTCACAGGCGCCTGCCCAAATGTGTAGCGAGTTGCGCCCTGTCAGAGGCGATGGTATCATGACGTGGAAGTGCTTTGCTGAAACGATGCGCCTTGCTGGCGCGTCCTAACATCGTGGGCGCCGTAGCGATATACGCAGGGTCAACCACATCACACTCGCAGAACCGAGGTCGGCTTCGTGAGCATCCTGTCAGCATACCGGGTATACTTCCAGGTCGTTCAGATCATCATCGCCATCGCGCTGACCGTCGCCATCCTGCTGCAAGCGCGTGGCGCTGGCCTGGGGAGCGTGTTCGGCGGCACGGGCGCCGTGTTCAAGACACGACGCGGCATCGACAAACTGCTCTTCCGCACGACCATCGTGCTCTCGGTCGTGTTTGGCCTGCTCTCGCTCTTCGTCGCCACGATTCCTTCGCCCTCGTAGGCTGCCCTGGCAGGCGCGCCCACCACTGGGCAGCGCGCTGGGCGCACAACGCACCTTGAACAACTGAGATTCGCAACAACGCGCTCGCCAGGCGCGCGATGGGTTAGGTCGCACATCGCCTGAGCATGTGATGCGTCGGCGCCCCATTGCGGCGACGAGGCCGCAAGCTCTCGGGGCGTTCCCTGTGGCCTGAGCCGAGCGACGAAGCCCGACTTCTACTGTATGAGAGAGGTCGGGCTTTTTTTGTGAGCAGGCGCAGCATCACTCGCGTGCGGAAAAATAGCGCGCGTTGATCTGGATGAACTCGTTCCATTCCGCAGGCACGGTCGCCTCCTCGAAAATCGCATCGACGGGGCAGGCTGGCTCGCAGGCTCCGCAGTCAATGCAGACCTCGGGGTCAATGTAATACTGCTCATCTTCTTCGCGCGCGTGGATGCAGTCCACCGGGCAGACATCTACACATGAGGCGTCTTTCACGCCGATACAGGGCTGACAAATCACATAGGTCATGGGGCGCTGTCCTTCATCTCCCGCTTATCGTCATGTGGCTCTCGTGGCTCTCGTGGCTCTCGTGGCGCCAGCGAGATGCGGCGCCTGCGGGCAGGTGAAGCCAACATACGCCATCATAGCCCCAGGCCAATGGACACGTCAAAAATCAGCAGCGCCATGCCGCAGGGCCACGCTGAAGCGATTGAACGACCTGCGAGCTCGTGTCGTCATTCATCCTGACGACGCCTGAGCGTCGAGACTATCCCCCCGCCGGACCCGGCGTCGCAGTTGAGCGGCGTCGGAGGTGGGCAAGGTGGCCCGGCGCGTGAGTTGCGCCACTCTGGCGCGCGTCCCTCCGCTCAAATGCAGCGGCTAAGGAGTCAAGACACATGGCCATTCGCGAAGCGACACTCGCCGGTCTGAGCCGTGAGCAATTGCTCGCGTTGCACTACCAGATGTCGCTCATCCGGCAGTTTGAAGAGAAGGCAGCCGAGGCCTACACCCTGGGCAAGATTGGCGGCTTCCTCCACCTGTATATCGGCCAGGAGGCGTCTGGCGTGGGCGCCATCTCCGCGCTACGCCCGACCGATTACGTCCTCAGCAGTTATCGCGAGCATGGCCACGCCATCGCGAAGGGCATGGAGCCTCGCGTCGTCATGGCCGAGTTGTACGGCAAGGTGACTGGCGGCAGCCGGGGCAAGGGCGGCTCGATGCACATGTACAGCGCCGAACATCGGCTGCTGGGTGGGCAGGCCATCGTCGGCGCGCAGCTCGTCATGGCCGCAGGTGTCGGCTTCGGCCTCCAGTATCAGGAAAAGAGCGATGTCGCGCTGGCCCTCTTTGGAGATGGCGCGGTGGACGAGGGCGCGTTTCACGAGGCGCTGAACCTCGCCGCGCTCTGGAAATTGCCTATCATCTACCTCTGCGAGAACAACGGCTATTCGATGGGCATGAACGTCAAGAAGGCCTGGTCGGTCGCCTCACTGGAGCCGCGCGCCGCCGCCTATGGCATGCCCTATCTCAAGGTGGATGGCATGGACTTGCTGGCCGTGCGCCAGGCGGTCGAGCAGGCGGCGAGCGATGCGCGCAAGGGGAACGGCCCGACGCTGATCGAGGCCGTCACCTATCGCTTCCGTGGTCACTCGCTGGCCGACCCGGCGCGCTATCGCACCCGCGAAGAAGAAGCGCAGTGGAAGGCGAATCGCGACCCGATCCAGTTGTTCGAGGCGAAGCTGAAAGAAGCTGGCCTGGCCCGCGATGAGGACCTGCGCGCAAACACCGAGCGCGCTGGCGCCGCCGTCGAAGAGGCCACACAGTTCGCCGAGGAAAGTCCCTTCCCCGGCAACGACGAGTTGTATGAACATGTGCAGCTCGACGGCGCAGGCGCCATCGCCTGGCGCGACAAGCCCAGCACCCCACGCGATTAGCCAGCGAGACGAGCGGGCGTCGCCAATCGTCCAGCAGAGAGGCGGTTGGCGATGGAGTCACGACTTGTGGCGGGGATGATCGAGTTGGGAGCGCGGCTGGCGACGCCTGCCATGCTCTACTCTCATCCTGACACTGCTCAGATGACGACCAGCGACGAACCAATACGCGAAAGAAGATAAGAAGAACATGCGGGTCATTACCTACCGCGACGCCCTGCGCGAAGCCATCCGTGAGGAGATGCAGCGTGACGAGCGCGTCTACATTCTGGGCGAAGACATCGCCGGATATGGTGGCACCTACTCCGTCACCAAGGGGCTATTCGAGGAGTTTGGCGAGAAGCGCGTGCGCGACACGCCGCTCGCGGAGGAGGTCATCACTGGCACAGCCATCGGGTCGGCGCTGGTGGGCCTGCGCCCGATCTGCGAGATCATGACGATGAACTTCAGCCTGCTCGCCAGCGATCAGATCATCAACAGCGCCGCCAAGTTCCAGTATATGTTCAGCGGGCAGACGCGCATCCCTGTCGTCTTCCGCATGCCGGGCGGCGGCGGCGCCCAGCGCGGCGCGCAACACTCGCAGTTCTTCGAGACGCTCTACGGGCATATCCCAGGGCTGAAGGTGGTCATGCCCGCCACGCCCCATGACGCGAAGGGCATGCTCAAGTCGGCCATCCGCGACGATGATCCGGTGATCTTTGTCGAGCATGAACTGCTCTACAGCGTCAAGGGCGAGGTTCCCGACGAGGGTGTGGAGTACACTGTGCCGCTCAATCGGGGCGAGATCAAGCGCGAGGGCCGCGACATCACCATCGTCACCTTCTCACGCATGGTTCACATCTGCCTGCAAGCCGCCGAGGAGCTGGCGAAAGAGGGTATCGAGGCCGAAGTGCTCGACCTGCGCAGCATCCGCCCGATTGACCTCGATCTCATCACCGAGTCGGTGCGGAAGACCAATCGCGTCGTCATCGCCGAGGAAGGCTGGAAGTATTACGGCACGGGCCAGGGCATCGCGGCGCTGATCTACGAGCATGCGTTCGATTACCTCGACGCGCCCATTGGCCATGTCACCGGCAAAGACGTGCCAATGCCCTACTCGAAGCCGCTCGAGCAGGCGGCGCTGCCGACGCGAGCCGAGGTCATCGCCGCTGTGAAGGCGATCACGCCGGTCGGCGCGGGCGCGCGCTAGCGCCAGGGTGAGAGGGAGAGGATGAAACGATGCATACCGTGGTGATGCCCAAGATGGGCGACACGATGGAAGAGGGCAAGGTCATCACCTGGCGCAAGCATGAGGGCGACACCATCAGCAAAGGTGATGCGCTGGCCGAGATCGAGACAGAGAAGGTCAATATCGAGGCCGAGGCGTTCGTCGCGGGGGTGCTGCGCAAGATCATCGCGCCAGAGGGCGCTACCGTGCCCGTCGGCCAGCCCATCGCGCTGATCGGCGAGCCAGCCGAACCGATTCCCGCTGAGTTTAGCGGCGCGGCGCAGGCTCCGCAGATGGCGGCCGCTCAGGCCGCGCCTGCGCGGGCCACGTCAGCCGTCGCCTCGGTCGCCGTCGCTAACGGGCATGTCGCGCAGGCCGGCGCGCCGAGCGTGACGCCGAGCGTGACACAGAACGGCGGGCGGGTCTTCATCAGCCCACTCGCGCGCCACGTCGCCGCCGAGCATAACCTCGACATCGCGCAGATTCAGGGCAGTGGGCCGGGCGGTCGCATCATCCGCGACGATGTGCTGGTGGCGCTGCAATCGCCAGCGGCGCACAGGTGGCTCCGGCGGCGGCGGCCACTGCGGCGGCTGGCCCGGAGGTCGAGGCGGTTCCGCTGAGCCAGATGCGCAAGACCATCGCGAAACGTCTCCAGCAGAGCATGCAGACGGCGCCACACTTCTACGTCACCGTCAGCGTCGATGCGACACGGCTGACGCAGGCGCGCGCCCAGATCAACGAGTATGCCGCGACGCTGACCGAGCCAGTCAAGGTGAGCTTCAACGATCTCGTGGTCAAGGCCGCCGCGCTGGCGCTCACGCGCATGCCACAGGTGAACGTCTCATTCGATGGCGAGCGCATTCTCTACAAGAAGCGTGTCAACATCGGCATGGCGGTCGCGCTGGAACAGGGGCTGATCGTGCCAGTGGTTCGCGACGCCGAGAAGCGTGGCCTGCTCGACCTCGCCCGTGAGTCGCTGCGACTGGCCGAGGCGGCGCGCACTGGCAAGCTGAAACCAGAGGATTTGCAGGGCGGCACGTTCACCGTGAGCAATCTTGGCATGTACGATGTCGAGAGCTTTACGGCGATCATCAATCCGCCAGAGTCCGCGATCCTCGCCGTCGGCGCGATCATCCCTACGCCGGTCGCGACTGCCGACCGCCAGGTCGTCGTGCGCGACCAGATGAAGCTGACGCTCTCGTCAGATCATCGTGCGCTCGATGGCGCCATCGCGGCGCGCTTCCTCCAGCAACTCAAGCAGTTGCTCGAACAACCGCTGGCGATTTTGCTCTAGCTGAGCGGCGCCAGCAGAGAGGCCGCCAACGCGCACGCCGTATGGCGTGCAGGCGTTGGCGGTCTTTGTCGTGCCGCGCCGTGGTCGCTGACTCCACGACCAGCTACAATGAAAAGAGCAGGCGAAGCGCCGACGCCCGCTCGTTCGTTTCTGATGAAGGGGCGCTCTGCGGGCGCGCAGCCGCCAGGGTTGCTGGCGGTTGAAACCGCGCCTGGATGGCCTGCGGGCCGCGAAGTCCGCCTGGCGCGGACTGGGACCGAGCAGCGGCGTTGCGGACGCGCACGCGCAGCTCGAATACTTCACAAGCTCTGGCCCATATGCCGCCAGGGATGGACGAGAGACGCCACTATACTGCATACTCTCAGTGTGAAAATGTCCGCTTGCCTTGGCGGAGAGGAGGTTCCCCATGTGGCACAGCGCGACGGCCTCAGCCGTAGCTCTGCTGGAGCAGCATAACCTGCTGTTTGGCGGTCTGGGCGGTATCATCGCAGTGATCGTCGGTGGCGTTGTCTCGGTGATTACGCTGCGCAACGCCAGACGGAGTGTCGCCCGGCCCATGCCCAGTCCGCAGCCCGCGCCTGCCAGCCGCAGACCACCTCCGCCGCCGATGTATGGTGAGCCAGCCCCCCCGACCAGCCCCGCGCGTCGCCTCCATCCTGGCCCAATCTCGCTGAGCACGCCAGCGGCGCCGCAGCCTGAGCATGATGACGCGGACAGCGACGTCAGCCTCTTCAATCCTGACATCCTCGCTGGCGACCACGACGCCGACCCGGAGGACACACTCGCCGAGCTTGCCGCCTCCGCTCCGATGCCAGTGTTGCGCCCGAACAGCAGCTTCACCGCCGAGTGGCGCGCTCAGGCTGCGCCTGTGCCAGTCGCCAGCCTCACCCATGCGCCCATCTGGAATCGGGAACCATTCGCGCAACTCGCGCAACTCGACGACGCCAGCGGGACACTGCGAGAAGCTGAGATTAGCCTGGCGATAGCGCCGCCCGTCTGGCGCACGGGCGTCATGAGCGAGCGCCTGCCGTTCGCCGACGCGCCAGCCGAGTTGGCGCCGCATACGCCCATCTGGCGCTCCTGGCTCGTGGCGACGCCTGACAACGCGCCAGACGCCGCCCCACGCGCTGAGACGCTGAGCGACGCCGATGACGCTGAGTCAGCGCCACCCATCTGGCCATCGTTCTTGCGCCCGGCGTAGGCCGTCTCCATCGCTCCCGTGAAGCAGGAACCAGATACAGTTGATGCCCTGGCTCAAGAACGCTGAATTCTAGAGAACGGCATAGTCCCTGTTACTGCGCTATTTGCGCAATAGTTAGAATAGAGGAATGCCTGCGCACATCGGTGGCCAGACGTCGCGAGCGCCATTTGCGCCAGACGCCGCCCCGCGCTCTTGCGGACGCGCCACGAGCGAGCCAGGAGGCCGCTGCGCAGTGATCGTGTTCGCGCGGTGGACTGTGTAGCATCGGCGCGATACACGGAGAGTAGCAGCAGAGCGGCGAGTACGACTAGATAGAAAACGGGCTATGCGGCACTATCACACCATTCTCGTAACTGGCGGCGCGGGCTTCGTTGGCTCGAATCTCGCGCTCTGGCTCAAGCGCCAGTATGCTGATGCGACGGTCATCGCGGTGGACAATCTGAAGCGGCGTGGGTCTGAGGCTACGCTGTCACGTCTGCGCCAGGGCGGCGTAGAGTTTCTGCATGGCGATGTCCGCAACGCGGAAGACCTGCGCCTCGATGCGCGCAAGATTGATCTCATCATGGAGTGTTCCGCAGAGCCATCGGTGCTGGCTGGCTATGGCGAGGCGCCCGACTACCTGCTCAACACCAACCTGATCGGCACGATCAATTGTATGGATCTGGCGCGGCGTTCCGGGGCGGATGTCGTCTTTCTCTCGACCAGCCGCGTCTACCCCATCGCGACCCTCAACGCGCTCAAGCTGCATGAGGAGCCAACGCGCTTCGCGCTCGACCCGGAGCAAACCATCCCTGGCGCCTCGGCGCGCGGGGTCAGCGAAAGCTTCCCGCTGGAGGGCGCGCGCTCGATGTATGGCGCGACCAAGCTCTGCTCGGAACTGCTGATTCAGGAATATTGCGCGATGTATGGCGTGCGCGCGCTCATCAATCGTTGTGGAGTGTTGACGGGGCCGTGGCAGATGGGCAAGGTCGATCAGGGCGTTTTCACGCTCTGGGTCGCCATGCACTATTTCGAGCGTGAACTGAGCTACATCGGCTGGGGCGGCGGTGGGAAGCAGGTGCGCGATCTCTTGCACATTGATGACCTCGCCGACCTGCTGGCGATTCAACTGGCGCGCTTCGATGAGTTGCACGGCCAGACGTTCAATGTCGGCGGCGGCGTCGCATCGAGCCTCTCGCTGCTGGAGACGACGCTGCTCTGTCAGCAGATCACAGGCAAGACGATTCCGGTGCATGCGGTCGACGCGAATCGCCCCGCCGATCTTGCGCTCTACATCACCGATAGCAGCCGCATCAGCGAGGTGACGGGCTGGCGCCCGCAGCGCACGCCAGAGCAAACTCTGCGCGCGATCTATGCGTGGATCGTCGCCGAAGAAGCGTCGGTGCGGCACATCTGGGCCTAGCCGGGCCTGGCTGATCCTGACGGAAGCGCTCCCATTGCGATACCGTGTTGACGCGATGAGCAATCACCCCAAACAGTGGAGGACCTATTCATCATGGCCGTGGTCATCGTCACCGGCTCAGCGGGCCTGATCGGCTCAGAGACGGTGCAGTTCTTCTGCGACAAAGGCTTCGAGGTCGTCGGCATCGATAACGACATGCGTCGCCGTTTCTTTGGCGACGAAGCCTCGACCGACTGGAACCGGACCCAGCTCGAGCAGCGCTTCCCCAAGAGCTACACGCATGCCAGCATCGACATTCGCGATGAGGCGGCGATCCAGCAGCTCTTCGAGCGCTATGGCGCCGCTGTGCAGTTGGTCGTGCACACGGCGGCGCAGCCCTCGCATGATTGGGCTGCGCGCGAGCCGCTCACCGACTTCACGGTCAACGCCAATGGCACGCTGAATCTGCTCGAGGCTACGCGCCGCTTTGCGCCAGAGGCCGTCTTCATCTTCACCTCCACCAACAAGGTCTACGGCGACACCCCCAACCTCCTGCCGCTGATCGAGCAGGAGACGCGCTGGGAGATCGATCCCTCCCATCCCTTCATCGCGGGCATCGACGAGACGATGAGCATCGACCAGTCCATCCACTCGATCTTTGGCGCCTCGAAAGCCGCAGCGGATCTGCTGGCGCAGGAGTATGGGCGCTACTTCCACCTGCGCACCGGCATCTTCCGGGGCGGCTGCCTGACCGGCCCAAACCACTCTGGCACAGCGCTGCATGGGTTTCTCGCCTACCTGATGAAGTGTGTCTGCACGCGCACGCCCTACACCGTCTATGGCTACAAGGGCAAGCAGGTGAGAGACAACATCCACAGCGCCGACCTGGTGAGCGCGTTCTACCAGTTCTTCCTCAACCCGCGGGCGGGCGAGGTCTACAACATGGGCGGCTCGCGCTTCAGCAACTGCTCGATGACCGAGGCCATCACCCAGTGCGAGCAGATCGCTGGAACCGAGTTGCAGTGGACCTATACCGATACCAGCCGTATCGGCGACCACATCTGGTACATTAGTGATACCGGCAAGTTCAAGGCGCATTACCCGGAGTGGAAGCAGGAATACGATCTGGACGGCCTGCTCGCCGACATCTATACGAAGAATGTCGAGCGCTGGGCGGCGCACGCGCACGATGGCGCGATCACACGATCAGGGGGGCGATAATGTCTACGAGTAGCGCTGAGACGCTGGAATCCATCTATAAGCGCCGGTTTGGCCCTGGGGTCATCTTCCGCCAGAAGATGTGGAAGGTGCTCTGTCGGCGCTTCTTCCAACGCTATGTTGATCCCAGCAGCACCGTGCTGGAGGTCGGCGCGGGCTACTGCGAATTCATCAACAACATCCAGGCGGAGCACAAGATCGCGCTCGACCTGAACCCCGACACTGGCCAGTATGCCGCGCCCGACATTTTCGTCCTGCAAATCTCCTCCACCGACATGTCCAAGCTGCCCAGCGGCACGGTGGATGTCGCGTTCGCGAGCAACTTCTTCGAGCACATCACGCGCGATGACATTCTCAGCACCATGCGCGAGGTGGCGCGCGTGCTGCGGCCCAATGGCCGCTTCCTCATCTTGCAGCCCAACATCCGCTTCTGCGCGCGCGACTTCTGGATGTTCTTCGACCACATCACGCCGCTGGATCAATACAGCCTGGTCGAGGCGCTGGAGATGTCAGGTTTCCACGCGGAGAAGACGATTGTGCGCTTCCTGCCCTATACGACTCAGGGCAAGCTACCGCAGTCGATGCTCGCGGTGCAACTCTACCTCACCTTCCCGATCCTCTGGCGCTTCTTTGGGCAGCAAACCTTCGTGGTGGCGGCGCTGGGCGCGCCGGAGAAATGAGCATGACCTTCTCGGTTATCATCCCTGCCCATAATGAGGAAGAAGGCGTGCGGCCTACGGTCGAGCGTCTCTATGGCGCTCTGATGGATGCCGGGATTCCCTTCGAGATTCTGGTCATCAACGACCACAGCACCGATGACACCGAACGCGTGCTGATCGACCTGACGCGCGCGTTGCCAGGGGTACGCTACGTCAATAACCCCAAGCCGGGTGGGTTCGGGCGCGCCATCCAGACGGGCCTCGAACAGTTTCGTGGTGATGCGGTCTGCATCGTGATGGCCGACGCCTCCGATGATCCGCGCGATGTCATCACCTACTATCGCAAGCTGGAGGAGGGCTACGAGTGTGTCTTTGGCTCGCGCTTCCTGCGCCAGAGTCGCGTCGTAGACTACCCACAGATCAAGCTCTTCATCAACCGGTTGGCGAACTGGTTCATCAATGTGATCTTCCGCCTGCATTTCAACGACACAACCAACGCCTTCAAGGCGTATCGGCGTGAGGTGGTCGAGGGCGTCAAGCCCTTCCTTTCGTCGCATTTCAACATCACCGTCGAGTTACCGCTCAAGGCGATCACGCGCGGCTACACCTACACCACCGTGCCGATCAACTGGTATAACCGCGCCACCGGAGTCTCCAAGCTCAAGATCAAAGAGATGGGCAGCCGCTATCTCTTTATCGTGCTCTATGTCTGGCTGGAGCAGTTGCTCTCGCGCGGCGACTATCGCCGCCAGCACAACACCATCAGCGCGCAGTCATCCGCCCAGGCGGCTGAGGCGCTGACGATGGATGCGACCCTGCCACGCACCGCCGCCGCCCAGAGCGCATCGAGCGTGAGCGGCGTGCGCTCGCTCAGCGCAGCGAAGGTGGCAGTCGCCGTGGCCAGCGTCAACACGCCCACTGCGCGGCCAGCGCCCACACACAGCGCGCCGCCGTCACAGCCGACCGCGCCACTCTGCGCCACCCGCGACGCCCAGAGCAGTCGCGGCCCGCTGGCTGCTGCCGCTGGCCAGCATCGTGATGCTGATTCAGTTCTGGATCATGTACGGCCCATCGGTGCATACGAACCTTGTCGGCGATGATTGGATGCTGCTCACCCCCGCCGCCACAACACCACTGTCGTCGCAACTGCTCCCAGGCATTGGCTATCATTACAACCCCATCACAGAGGTTGTCGTCTGGGTCATGTTTCAATTCTTCGGTTTTCACCATGTGGCGGCCTACCACCTGTTCGCCTACTTCCTGTTCTGGCTCACGGCCGTCTTGATAATGCTCATCGCTCGTAAGCTTACAGGAAGCTCAATCGCTGGCGCGCTGGCAGGCATCCTCTTCATCGGCTTTGGCACGCAGTATGAAGCGGCTATCTGGGGTGTCGTGGCCTATTGGGCGGCGCTGTCCACGGCCGTCTATGCCGCCGGATTCCTCTGCTTCATCCTGGCGCACGATACCTGGCGCGCCAGGTGGCAGCGTATCCTGCTCTACAGTGGCTTTGTCCTGGCCGTCGCCACTGGCCCGTTCATCTACGAGCAGGACATCACACTGGTCGTGGCCTGCCTGCTCTATCGCGTGCTGGTGGTCGATCAGGATATCTGGCGCGACCTGCGCCACGCGCCACGCACGCTGTTCTCGCGCATTCCCGCCTACCTGGCTGACTTTGCCGCGCCAGTGCTCTTTTTTGTCGGCTATCTGGCGTTCAAGGTCATCCTGGGCCGCATGTATCCAGGCGTCCCAGAGACGCCTGGCTTGAGCGATCCCCTGGCTGCGTTGGCGTACGTTGCGACGCTTGGCGTCTTCCAGGCGTTCGTCCCCGGCGTCACCCTCAATGGGTTGTACCAACTCACGCAGGTGGCGACCCACCCGCACTTTTATTTCGTCGTGCTGGCGATCATCCTGCTCGTCATGCTCGTCGCCTTTTTCGCGATCAAGCCGGCGTACAAGTTCTTGCTGCTCTGGGCAATACTGCTCATTTGCACACAGACACTTGGCCTGGGGAATATCGCGTCGCGCCACTTGCTGCTGATGACCGTTCCGACGGCCATCATATGGGCGGGCGGGTTGACGGCGCTGCCGGGCCTGCTCTCACACCTGAGCAAACGGCTCTCCGTTGATGCGACGTTCGCCTGGCAGGCCGGATACGGCGCATCCGTGCTGCTGCTATTGGTCTTCCTCGGCCTGGGGTACCGCTATTCGATGCAGGTTCAAGGCGCCTGGCGCGGCGCAGTCGGGCAGGTGGATGCGGTCGTGGCTGAATTGAAGGCGTATGCGGCAGCGAACCCCGAAGCGCAGCATATCTATATGGTGAACCTGCCCGACTATACATTCGCGCCATCAGGCGACGTTGTCTACGAGTTCCGCAACAGCGAAGACGCCATCGTCAAGTTTGATATGCCGAACAGGTTTAGCACAGTCGTCGGCGTGCGCACAACCCCAGAGATCGTCGTTGATGGCGATGTCCTTGCCACCAATGCGCAGATTGACACATGGGCCAGTTCACCCAGCAACCTCGTCCTCGTGTATGATCCGTCAAGCGGGCAGTTGGAGCGCTGGCAGCCACCGCGACCGCTCGTCGTCTACTACAATGCCCACACGCATGACCACTGGGTTACAACATCGACGGCTCCGCTGACGGATGGCTACGTGCGACAAAAAACGCTCGCCTATCTCACCACCGTGGAGGAGCCAGAGACGTATCCCATCTTTGGCTGCGTCACGGCCGCAGGTGATCATTTTCTGTCGCTGCAAGGCAACTGTGAGGGGTCAACCTTCCTGCTGCAGGAAGGCTGGCTCTATAACTCCGCACAGGCTTACACACCGGTCGTCGGCTTATATCGCTGCCGCACCACCAGCGATCATTTCATTTCCACCCAGCCAACCTGCGATGGCGGCGAAATGGAGGCCTGGCTCGGCTTCGGAGGCTCCGAGAGGTGATGCCTCAAAAGCAACACTGCGCCCAAGGATAGCGACTGTTCCATCAAGCCCAACGCCGCTGTATGCCTGGCGCGCCCTCTGTGTGGGACGCCGCCACAAACAGACCATAGAGCTGAGGAGACGCAGCGTTGGGGCAGTGGATTTTGACAGACGCCGGTCAAAGGGCGTGGCTGCGACGCGCATATGCATGTCATGCGGCGCCGCGTCGATCAGTGGCGCATGCGGTGACAGGTGGAGGCTTACAGATGGACGACAACACGGACGAAATCGCACCCACGCTCCCACGAGTGCGGCAAGTGACGACGCAAACCGCAGAGGCTGGTTGGCCTCTGCGGGCGTCCTCAACGCACGCCGCAAACTCTACGACGACGCCAGGTCCATCCGCCGTTCGAGGAAGCGTTTCGGTTGCTGTTACGGCGAGCGCGGCGCCTGCGTGGGCCATGATGCTGATCGTCGCGGTGGTCGCATGGGCGCTGATTGTGTCGCGGCGCCCCGACGCCATCTTCAATGCGCAGTTCTGGGCGGAGGATGGCATCTGGTATTCTCAGGCCTACAACCTGGGCGCGCTCCATACATTGCTGATCCCCGACGCTGGCTATCTTCTGGTCATCCCGCGCCTCACAGCCGCGTTCTCGATGCTCTTCCCGATGCTCTACGCGCCGCTCATCTTCAACATCATCGCGATCCTGTTCCAGGCCTCGCCAGCGGTATTCCTGTTTTCTGGCCGCTTTGATGAACTGATTCCCAGCCGTTCAGCGCAGATGCTTCTGGCGTTTCTCTATGTCGTTATGCCGAACTCCTATGAGGTCAGCGCGACCATTACCAACACGCAATGGCACGTCAGTGTGTTAGCGTTCATGATCGTCATCGCAGCAGTCCCCAAGAGCACTGCGGGGAAAAGTTTCGATATCGCCGTGCTGTTGCTGAGCGGCCTCACCGGGCCATTATGCGTGGCGCTGATTCCGATTCTCGCTTTGCGCTGGTGGATGGATCGGCGCAGACACACGATCACGCTCTTCATCGTCAATGGCGCTGCCGTCGTCTTGCAAGGCGCCACCTACCTCTTCTCCGCGCTCCACCGCGTCAACTCGCCGCTGGGGGCCAATCCGCTCACGCTAGCGCGTCTGCTGGCTGGTCAGGTCTTCATCGGGGCGACACTCGGCATGAATCAGTACGCGCGCATCTTCGCCAAGCCATGGTGGGCCTCGAATAAGCTCACGGTCATCATCGCGGTCGCTGGCCTGTCGCTGGTAGGCCTCGCGCTCTGGAAAGGGCCAAACGCGCTGCGACTCTTCCTGCTCTACGCTGGGGCTGTCTACAGCCTGTGTCTGATCTCGCCACTCACGATAGGGCAAATACCGGCATGGGTACAGTTGACCTACCCTGGCGCCGCTGTGCGCTATGAATACATACCGATGGCCGCCTTTCTGACCGTGCTGGTATGGTTGCTCTCGCGCCGTCTGCCAGTCGCAGTCCGCTCGGTGGGCGCGCTCGCGCTCATCATTACGCTGCTGATCGGCGTTCCCTCAGATTGGCAATACCCGCCCTACGTCAACTTCAATTATGGATCATATGTAGCGCAGTTCCAGGCGCTACCCAATGGCAGCACATTTACCTTCCCGATCAATCCAAACTGGAGCTTCACACTGCACAAGCATTGATTGGCCTGGGTAGCGCCTGAGGTTCTACCAAAAATCGAGGGCCGGGTGACAGGACACACAAGATGGTCGTCATCCGCCCAATCGGCGCTGAACTGGCGAGCGCGCAGGGCGACCACACAGGAAGCGTTGACACGGCGCCAGCGCCGCCCGTCGCTTGACATGCGGCGCGGCCTCGCCTATGCTCCCTGTGCCGCGGCGCCTGCATCCGCCGCATCTGCTCTTGGCGCCACACGCCAACGTCGTCCGGCGCGATGGGAGAGGATGGCACGCACATGTCTACCACTGAGATTATCCTGCGCTTCATCGGCGCCACAGTCGCCGGGTATCTGCTCGGCTCCATCCCCACGGGCGTGCTGGTCAGCCGCATCTTTGGCGGGACGGATCCGCGCAAGCTGGGCAGCGGCAAGACCGGCGCCACCAATATCCTGCGGTCGCTCGGCCCTGGTCCGGCTGCTATCGTGGTCGTCGTCGATTTCTCGAAGGGCGTGGCTGCCGTGCTGCTGGCGCGCTATGTCTTCTTCGGCGCCATCGAGCACGTGGGCTACAGCGCGCAAACGTGGGCTACCCTGCGCGACAGCGCCGAGGCGCTGGCGGCGACAGCGGCGCTGCTGGGCCACAATTACTCGGTGTTCATCCACTTCACCGGTGGCCGTGGCGTGTTGACGGGCTGCGGCGCGATGACAGCGATGACGCCCATCGCCACGATCTTCGGCGCGTTCGCGGGCATCACCCCTATGTGGCTGACACGCTATGTCTCGCTTGGCTCGGTCATGGGCGCGCTGATGTCGATGGTCACGGAGGTCTACCTCACCATCACCCATGTGGATAGCGTGCCGCACTGCATCTTTGTCATCGTCGGCGCGACGGTCGTGATCGTCTCGCACAAGGATAACATTGACCGCCTGCGCGCTGGCACAGAGCGCAAACTCGGCGAGAAGGCTACGCCCGTCATCCAGCCCAAATAGCGGACGACGCGGCGTAGCGGATCGAGCGGGTCAGGCGGCTCATTTCGAGGGTTTCGGCGCAACCTCGCCCATCAGCAGACCCCAGGCGCCGCGCACGTACTCCACAGCGGAGAAGATGGTCCACACGACCGCCAGCAGCAAGATCACATTGGCGAGGACGAGCAAATAGTCGGGGAAGCTATCTGGCGCGCCGCCAGTGCTCAGCCCCAGCGGGAAGGCTGTCAGCCCGCCGAGGCCCATCGCCAGCAAGATGCCGCCCAGCGCGGTCAGCGTCAGCAGGGTCTTCTGCTTGCCCCAGCGCCCGGCGGAGATCACCACGCCCTGCGCCGCCGCCAGTGAGCGCAGCCCAGAGACGAGAAACTCGCGTGTGATGATGACAATCGTAATCCACGCGGGAACAACGCCCACCTGCGTGAAGGCGACGAGCGCCGCCGCGACATACACCTTGTCGGCGGTGAGATCGAGGAAGACGCCGAGGTTCGAGACGAGCTTGTATTTGCGCGCGATACGTCCATCGAAGGTATCGGTGATGGAGGCGAGGAAAAAGAGCAGGGTCGCCCACAGATACGCGCCGGGGGTATGGATCAGGATCAGCACCGCCAGTGGCAGCGTCGCCACCAGACGCGCCAGGCTGAGAATGTTCGGCACGTTTCGCACGTTCGCCTCCCCGCGCTCCGGCTCGGACTGAGCGGCCCTGAACGGGTTCGCTCCTCAGCCCGCAGTGTAGGCTATGATGACACCGCCATGCAAGGGCGACACGTCGCAATGCCCCGGCGGGTGAACTTGCGGCTATGCGACTGCGCGCCGTCCGTAGGCGCGGCTCGAGCCGCCAGCCGCGCCTACGCCTGACGCTCGCCGCGATGTGCGAAGATAGCGGCATGGACGAATTCGACGCCACCTACCTGCGCTACGACGCCACCCTGACGCTCGCCCCTGCGTCATACGCATGCGCTGAGCCGGACCGACTGGCCGCCTACCCTGCGCGCGAGGTCGCCGCCGCCATCGCGCGGGCGCGTGGCGTGCGCGGCGTCTCGCGCCGACCGCCTGCGCATGAGCCAGGGCAGGGCGACGAGCGCGCGACCTGGCCTGACCGACGCTGGCGCTGGCGTGAGGGCGACCGCCAGATCGAGATCGCGTTCAGCGTTTCCCCCGCTGCGGCGCCCGCCGCGCCAGATGACAGCTGGGGCGGCTCGACGCTGGTGGCGCGCTGCCACTACGCGGATGTGGCGCGATTGGCGCTGACGCTGGCGCGGCGCTTCCCCGCGCTCCGCCTGCTGCTGGGCGACGATCAGCGCGCCTGCTCGCCCAGCGAGTTCATCGCCTCACTCGCGCTGGCGCGGCTGGCGCCTGCGCTGGCCAGCGATGATCCTGCCACACACGAGCGCGCCTGCGCCACGCAGGCACTCTACGCCGAGCTGCTCGCCGGCGCGCCACAGCCCGCCGACCCAGCCGCCGCATTCGCCGCCGCGCCCTTCACCACGCTCTACGAAGATGCCCATCTGCTGGCGGTGAACAAACCTACCGGCGTCGTCACCCACCCCACCTACAAGCATCCCACCGCGACGCTGACCGACGCCGTGTTTGCCCAGCAGGCGGCGCGTGGGGCGCTGCGCCCGTGGCTGCTGCACCGGCTCGACAAGGCGACCTCAGGCGTCGTCCTCTTCGCGAAGAGCGACCAGGCGCGGCGCAGCCTCGCCAGCCAGTTTGAGCGACACAGCGCGCACAAGCGCTACCTCGCGCTGGTCGTGTGGCCGCCCGCGCACGGCATGCTCAGCATGCCCGGCATGGAAGACGCTGTGAACAGCGCCGCCGGGGCCGAGGGAGAGATCGACGCGCCGCTCGCGCGCGACCCGCTCGACCGACGCCGCGTCATCGTCGCGCTAGATGGCCAGCCCTCGCGCACGCGCTATCGTCTGCTGGGCGTGGCGCCGGGGTATGCGCTGGCGCAGGCGGAGCCAGTCACCGGACGCACGCACCAGATTCGCGCGCACCTCGCGGCGCTGGGCGCGCCACTGGTCGGCGACGCGGCCTATCTGCCAGCCGATAGCCCGCATGCTGAGCGGGCGCCGCGCGCGATGCTGCACGCCTGGCGTCTCGACGTGCGCTACCCTGGCAGTGAGGCGCCGTGGCGGGTCGTCGCGCCGCCGCCAGCGGACTTCGTGGCCACCGCCGAGGCGCTGGGCCTGGGCGAAGGGCTGCGCGCCGCGCTGGACGCGGCGAAGACGGAGGCCTAGGGCAAACGCCGGATGCGCGCTGCCGCTCGTTCGTGCGACAATAGGACAGATCGCCGTGCGCTCTGGGCGCGCCGACGCCAGCATCAACAGGAGGAGTCCATGCGACTCACGTCACTCGATCAGATCACGCGACAGTATCGCCATATCTACCTGCAACCGCACTTCGACGACGCCGCGCTCGCCTGCGGCGGCGCCATCCGCCAGCAGACGCGATTTGGCCAGCGCACGCTCGTCATCACCGTCTTCGGCGGCCTGCCGCCCGAAAGCCTCCAGCCGAGCGGGTTCGCGCGCCAGAACAGCCAGATCATGTCGCTGCCGGAGAACCCCGCCGCCGCCGTGAACGCCCGCCGCGCCGAAGACGAAGCCGCCATCGGCTCGCTCGGCGCCGAGGTGCTCTGGCTCGACTATCTCGACGCCATCTATCGCGGGTCGCCCGCCTACTATCAGTCGAATGAAGGGCTATTCGGCCCGGTGAACCAGGGCGACCTCGCCCTCGACGAGGAGCTGGGCGCGCTCTTCCTCACCATCGCCGAACGCGCTCCGCTGGCGGCCTTCTATGCGCCGCTCGGCGTGGGCCATCATGTCGATCACCAGCTCATCTGCTCTGCGGCGGATCGCCTGGCGCAGCGCAAGCTCAACGTCAAGTTCTATGAAGACTTTCCCTATGTCTCACGCCCCAGCGCGCTGGAGGCGCGCCAGAGCGAACTTGGCATGCCGATGGAGTATGAGCTGACGGAGATCTCCGGCCAGATTCGCGACAAAGAGGAGGCCATCGCGCTCTACAAGAGCCAGGTGCCGCAGCTCTTTAGCACCGAGGACAACATGCGCCAGGCGCTGCGCGCCTATAGTGGCTCGCTGCGCAAGACGTATCCGGGCATCGCGATGGAACGCTACTGGCGGTGGTAGCTGGTTGGCTGGAAGCCAGCGCGGTTCTCGCGTGGGTCACGGGTGATGAGCCGGGCGCTGTGCTGGTAGGTCAGATACTTCCAGAACCACTGCAACAGCACGAGCAGGCGATTGCGGAAGCCGATCAGATAGGCGATGTGGACGCCTGCCCACACGACCCACGCGGGGAATCCGCTGAGCTGCAGCGGCCCAATCTCGCCGATGGCGTAGGCGCGCCCGACCGTCGCGAGATAGCCCCGGTCGAAGTAGCGGAACGGCGCCAGCGGCGCGGTCGGGTCGTGCTTGCTCACGCGCTCGATGATCGCCCTGGCGGCGTAGTGTCCCTGCTGGATGGCGACTGACGCCACGCCGGGCAGCGGTTTGCCGTCGCGGTCCTGGGCGCTGGCTGTGTCGCCCAGGGTATAAATCTCCGGGCGCCCTTCGACGGTCAGGTCTGGGCCGACCTGCACTCGGCCAGCCTTGGCGGGCGTGACGCCGAGCCACCTGGCCGCTGGCGACGCTTCGATCCCGGCGGCCCAGATCACCGTCTGCGCGCGCATATGCTGCTCGCCAATGACGACACCGTCGTCGTCCACCTGCTTCACCTCAGCGTTCAGGCGCACCTCGACCCCCAGCCGACGCAGCGCCTCCTGCGCCTTCCGGCCCAATCCATCGGGGAACTGTGGCAGTAGACGTGGGCCTGCCTCGACGAGCAGCACACGCGACGCCGCTGTGTCAATCGCGCGGAAGTCGTGGCGAATGCCACGGTGCGCCAGATCGGCGATAGCGCCCGCCATCTCGACGCCGGTTGGCCCGCCGCCGACGACCACGAAGGTCATCAGCGCGCTGATGCGCTCCTTATCTGACTCCAGCTCGGCTGTCTCGAACGCCAGCAAAATCGCGCGCCGGATCGCCGTCGCATCGCTGATGGTCTTCAAGCCCGGCGCGCGTTTGGCCCACTCAGCGTGGCCGAAATAGCTCTCGTGCGCGCCCGTCGCGATGATGAGATAGTCGTAGGGGATGCGATGCTCGTCGCCGTCGCCCAGGTCCTGAGCGATCACCTCGCGGCGCTCCACATCGATGCTGGTCACATGCGCGAGCAGCGTGCGCGTGTTGCGCTGGCGCCGCAGCACCGCGCGAATCGGCGCGCTGATATCCGCCGGGGAAAGCTCCGCCGTCGCCACCTGATAGAGCAGCGGCTGAAACAGGAAGTGATTGCTGCGATCAATGACAGTCACATCCACCGGGGCGTGGCGCAATCCACGGGCCGCGTTCAGGCCGCCGAACCCTGCGCCGATGATGACCACGCGAGGCCGAACCGCCGACGCTATCTGTGATGGCGCTGTGCCATGCTGTACGACTGCGGTACCCATTGCGCTACCTCCTCTGCGCGCGAGAAACAGCCTCGCGCAACGTCTCCATCATCAAGCATAGGCCCGTTTCCGCAGGATGGCAAACACGGAGAAACAGGCTGGCAGGCGCCTTCAGCGACGGCTCGGCGGCCATTCACAGACTCCGTCCGCGCGTTCGATGCGTCTTGTGAAGCTGCGCCTGGTGTTGGCGCAGCCGATGCTCGCTCCCGCTGATGGTCTGGCGCGCCTGATCGCTTCCGGCGTGCGCAAAGTAGTGGAACAACTGGAGCCATTGCGGGAACGCAAGCGCAGATGGAGTGGCGTGGAGGTTGATCGCGAGCGTCTGGCTCGCCTGACGGCGCTGGCGATGAGAGAGGATACCGCGCAGGATATGATCGAGGGTTGGTTGACGGGTGGTAAACCCGTAGGCGACGAAGTCACGGTAGAGTTGGCGCTGGTTGGCGGCGACGAGCGGCGGCCCGCGTTTCTGCAGGCGCAACATCACCACCTCCACGCTGGGAATCGGCATGAAGTCGCTGCGCCGGAAGTGATACACGATGTCTGCCGCATACCACGGTTTGAGCAGGACGGAATACAGATATTCGCGGGGGACGCCACAGAATTTTTCGGCTGCTTCCCGCTGCATGACCAGATAGGCGTCCTGTGGCGGGCAGGCGGCGTTGGTGAGCCTGGTGACGATTTCGTGCGTGATCGCGAAGGGAATGTTGGCGAACACCTTGTACGCCTGTTTGGGCAGCGGAAACTCGAGGAAATCGCCCGCGTGAATCGTGACGTGGGTGAGCGACGCATAGCGGCGTTGCAGCCGCTCGGCGAGCGCGCAATCCTTTTCGATGGCGATGACCTGCCGACAGCGCTGCGCCAGGCAATCGGTAATCACGCCAGCGCCCGGCCCGATCTCGACCACAACATCCTCTGGGCAGATGCTGGAGAGGACGAGTAACCGCTCGACCTGCCGTGGATCGCGCAAGAAGTTCTGTGTATAGCGGACGGGTATGTACGACACGGGAGCAACCTTTCAAGATGTGCGGCAGACACAAAAAAGCCGTATCGCCTGGTGGCGAATACGACCTTCAGCGGAGCCTGATCTTGAAAGACCTGCGATAGAAACGCTACCGCAACCACACAGGGGATGTGTGGAATGCGCGCGACCCGGATCGTTGACAAGCGGCTCCGCCTAGCGGCGCCGAGTCCGACATATCATGTGTGAGAGTCCCATCATTATCACCCTCTGAGAACATTGACCGGCATGAGTATACAGCCTCGTCCGGCGTTTGTCTAGCTGGCTGGCGCAACGACAACAGGATCGCTGGCGGTTGAAACCGCGCCTGGATGGCCTGCGGGCCGCAAAGTCCGCCTGGCGCGGACTGGGACCGAGCTGCGGCGTTGCGGACACGCACGCGCAGCTCGAATACCTCACAAACCCTGCGCAACGACAACATCCACGGCGGTATGAATGGTCGCGGCCCTGAAACGCACGCCGCAATCCCCTGGCGCCAGGCGTGCGTATCGCTCTGCGGTGACGCCAACGAGCGGGAGGTGACAATGAGGCGCGTGATTCCAGATAGCGGTCACACAGTCCAGCGCGCGCGCGCCCACCTCGCGGCAAGCGCCCACTACCCTGCTGGCGTCGATGCCGCCGACCGCGCCGCCGTAACCCACGCCGCCGTGGCTCGCGCCGCACGCCTGGCTGCGGATGAAGCGGCGCCGCCGCGCCGCGCCGACGACATCGCCGCCGTGGGGATGGCGTCGCCCGCGCTGGAGCGGCTGCTCAGCCTGCGTCGCCTGCGTCGCGCCGACTGGACGCTGATTCTCTCGGTCTTCGGGCTAAGCGCCATCGGGCTGCTGATGGTCTTCAGCGTCAGCCAGGCGATTGCCCCGAACGACCCCTGGTACTGGCTGCGCCATCAGGCGCTGATGGCGGCGCTGGGTCTGCTGGCGCTGGTCGTCTTCGCGCGCATCGACTACCACTCCTGGTATCGGTGGAGGTGGGTGGCGCCCGGCGCGCTGGGCGTTGCGCTCGCTCTGATGACGGCGACCCTGTTCTATGGGCTTGAAGTGAACGGCGGGCAACGCTGGCTGGGCGGCTCATTCGGCTTCTTCCAGCCGAGTGAGCCAGCGAAACTGGCGCTGATCCTCTTTCTGGCAGACTGGTTTGCGCGGGTTGGGCCGGGCGTGCGCAGCGTTCGCCGAGGGCTGGCGCCATTTGCGGGGGCGACGGGGGCGCTGGTGGCGCTGACCCTGCTGCAACGCGACCTGGGAACCACAGTCGTCATCATCGCGCTGGCCTTTGCGATGTATTTCACCGCTGGCGCCCGCCTCTCGCACCTCATCAAATTGCTGGGCGTGGGCGTGCTCTGCCTCGGTGGTCTTGCCCTCGCCGTGAGCTATCGCCGCGCGCGTCTCGCGGCCTTCCTCAATCCGCTGCCGCCCGGCTGCCGCGATCCGAACTCTTACCAGGTCTGTCAGGGGCTGCTCTCGCTTGGCTCTGGCGGCGGATTGGGCGCGGGACTGGGCGCCAGCGTGCAGAAGGCTGGCTATCTGCCCTTCCCCCAGAGCGATTCGATCTACGCCGTGCTCGGTGGCGAGCTGGGATTGCTCGGCTGCGCGCTGACCATTGGTCTGCTGATCGCAGTGGTCTGGCGCGGCTATGGCGCGGGGCGGCGCGCGCCCGATACCTTCGGCGCGCTGCTCGCCTGTGGCATCGCGACCTGGTTCGCCACGCAGGCCGCGATCAACATTGGCAGTGTGGTCGCCGCGATCCCCTTCACGGGCGTGCCACTGCCTTTCGTCAGCTACGGCGGCGCGGCGCTGGTGAGCGAATTAGCGGCGGTTGGCATCCTGCTCAACATCCATGCCCAGGGCGCGCCCTTGCGCAACGCCGCGTTGGCGCGGCGCTTGCGGCGCGATGATGGCACGACCACGCAGCGCGCTGGCGACCACGCGGCGAACCGCTTGCCGCAACAGAGGCGACGGCGACCACTGGCAGGCATGCCACTTGCTACGTCTACGCTTCTATGGACTGCACGAACACGGGGCGAACCAGCATCGTTCGCTCGAACACGCGGAGAGGAGCAACCATCACCATGAATCGCTTCTTGCTGGGCGCCGCCATCGGCGCGGCCATCGTCTATTTCTTTGACGTTGAGCGAGGTGAGGCGCGTCGGACGCAGGTCTCTGACTGGGCAGGCCAGTACGTCAACTCAGATACGATGGATCAGGCGCGCCAGGCGGGGCAGGCGACGATGCAGCAGGCGCGTTCGTTGGGCAATCAGGTTGGCAGTCAGGTGAATCAGCTTCGGTCGGGACGTCGCACGTCCACCGATGGCGCCGCATCGGCCAACAACTCCACCAAGGCGTCGGCCAGCGCGCAAATCTAAGCCTGCGCCGGAATCCGCCAGAACGATTGCGGCATGACTCCCTCCGACGCCAGACACGCCCACTGCGCCTCAGAGCGGCGGGCGCGACTGGCGCCGGATTTTGCTGTCTGGCGCCGCTCGCGCCGGACGCTAGCCGCGATGATGTATCCAGCCAGGCGCGTCGCTGGCGGGGAATGACTGCTTCGACGCTTCCGCGACCGCATCGTATTCCTCGTCGGCGCCATTCGTCTCTGGCGCAGCCGCCTCTGGCGCAGCCGCCTCTGGCGCATTGGGCAGTGTATCGGGCTGAGCGCCCAGTTCATCCTGGTCGCGTCGCTGTGGCTCAGCGCTTTCCATATCAGTCAAGGTTTTTGCATCTCCTTCGCTCATCGTAGCTGACCCGCGCTGATGCCGGCCAAGGGCGGGTGAAGTATCCGAGCTGCGAGCGCGTGGCCGCAACGCGAAGCTCGGTCCCAGCCGCAGAGGCGGACTTTGCGGCCCGCAGGCCATCGCAGACGCGGGATCAGCCGGACCAGCGCCGCTCACAAGCCTGGTCGTGTGGCCGAGGCGCCCTTGCGCTTCCCCTGTCGATAGCGTATCATCTGCGCCGGAGGTATCGCACACTATGGCATCAATCGCGTAGCGACCGGGCTTGCGCGTTCCACGCGCTGGAAAGCCCGTCGCCCTGAGCGCCTCATCATCGAGGGCGCCGGGGCTGCGCTGCGCTCTGTCTGCTTTCTGGCTGTGCGCTCCCTCCTTCCCCTTCCATTCCCAGGCTGCGCATTGTAGCGAAAGCGCCAAAGACCTCCCCAGCGTTCGCCTCGCCTCCCTCACCGCGCATGATCGCGCCCAGCGCCACTGTCGATCACGCATGAGCATTTTTCTGACCCATCGTGAGGTGAGCGAGCATATGTCAATATCGTCGGTCGCGCTGATGGCGCGCAAAATCAGTAAATCGTATGGGCGGCACGTCGTGCTGCGTGAGGCGACGTTCTCGCTGAGCCAGGGCGAGCGAGTCGGTATGGTGGGCGCCAATGGCGCGGGCAAATCGACCCTGCTGCGCATTCTGGCGGGAGTCGAGGCGCCTGACGGGGGCAGCGTCATGCTCGGCCCATCCATTGAGCTTGGCTACCTGCCACAGACGCCGCCGATCATCCCTGGGCAGAGCGTCAGCGACCTGCTCTATGCCTCGGTTGGGCAGTTGCGCGCGATGGAGACGCGCATGCGTGCGCTGGAGGCGGCGATGGCCAGCGCCGAGGAGCCTGGCCTCGCTGCGCAACTCGAAGAGTATGGCCAGCTTGCCACGCGCTTCCAGGAGCGTGGCGGCTATGACCTCGATCACCGCATCGCGGCGACGCTGGCGGGGCTGGGGCTGGCGACGCTGCCAGAGGAGCGGCTGATGGAGCGGCTCTCTGGTGGCGAGCGGGCGCGCGTGGGGCTGGCGGCGCTGCTGCTGCGCTCGCCCGATGTCTTGCTGCTCGATGAGCCGACCAGCCATCTCGATAGCGCCGCGCTCGTCTGGCTGGAGGGCTATCTCAGCGCGTATCCCGGCGCTGCGCTAATCGTTTCGCACGACCGCAGCCTGCTGAATAGCGCAGTGACACGCATCCTGGAGGTGGATGAGCGCGAGCGCACGCTGACCTCGTATCCCGGCGCCTACGACGCCTACATCCAGACGCGAACGGCGGCGCGCCTGCGTTGGGAGGATGAGTACGCCCGCCAGCAGGAGGAGATCGCCACGCTGCGGGCGCGGGCGCGTGATGCGGCGCAGGCGACCACACACCCCAGGCCCGTCACGCAGACGCGCTATGGCAAGATGGCCTACGACGCGCATGGCGCGGCGGCGCAACGCGGCGCCTCGCGCAGCATCCGCAACGCCGAGGAGCGCCTGCGCCGCATCGAGGAGCATCCCATCGCGAAGCCGCCGAAGATCATGCGGTTTCAGCAGCGTTTCCGCTCGGAGGAGATTCGCACGGAGCTGATTATTCGCGCGGAAGGTGTCTCGAAGCGCCTGGGCGGGCGTGACCTTGCGCGCGCGATTGACCTGATCGTCACGCCGACGACACGCTTCACGCTGGTCGGGCCAAACGGCGCGGGCAAGACGACGCTGCTGCGGCTGCTGCTCGGCCTCATCGCGCCCGATAGCGGCGTCGTGCGTGTGGCGCCCAGCGCGCGCATCGGCTATCTCGCGCAGGACCCCGTCGCCCACGACCCGACACGCACCGTGCTGGAGGTCTACCGCGAGGGATTCGCCGGGCCAGACGCTGGCTTCATCGCCGGGCTGATCGGCTACGGGCTGTTTCAGCTCGACGATGCGGAGAAGCTGGTAGGCGCGCTGAGTCCTGGGCAGCGGCGCAAGCTGGAGATCGCCCGGCTGCTGGCCGAGCGCCCGACTGTGCTTGCGCTCGATGAGCCGACCAACTACGTCAGCCTCGACATCCTCGATACGTTCGAGGCGGCGGTGACGGAGTTCCCTGGCCCGGTCATCGCCGTCTCGCACGACCGCTACTTCATCCAGCGCTTCGGCGCCGACACGCTGGAGGCGCGCGACGGACGCCTGATCCGCCGCTCAGCGGAGGAGTATCTGGCGCTGGAGGCGGGCGGCGCCGGTCAGCCGTAGCGGGTCCAGGCGCCGTCAACATAGTGCAGCAGGACGGTAGTGAAGTTGTAGGGAGACGTTGACCCAGCGGTGTTGAGCTGCCAGTAACTTGTGCCGCCTATCGCCCAGATTTCACCGTCGGGCAGAGGCGTCCATCTCACAATTTGCGTGATGTCGGTATAGGGCCAGGGAAGGATTTGCCATTGGCTGTGTGTTTCCTGCCAGACGGCTGTGATGGGAGGTGAGGAAAATAGGGTGTTCCCATTGTCAGAGCTTCCTTGCGTCGTCGCGGTGGCGGCGCTTCCCTGGCTGTTGCTCCCACTGATGCCGTACATCCAGCCTTCCCCATCGCTCAGCGCCTCCGCTTCTCTAAAGGTATAGCTGCCACCAACTGAAGGTATCGCGTCAGGCACGATCCGCCATGTTGTGCCATCATACTGCGCAAAGAGCGGTGGCCGACCAGTAATCGCCGTGTAACCACTCGCCCGGACGTCCGTTGGTGAGACGGCGCTCAAGCGGTCAAATATTGTCCCTTCTGGGTCTTGCATAACAGTCCACAGCCCATTGTGGTAATGGACGAATCGAAATGTGTTGGCAGTCACGGGGTCAAACGGCGGTACCTGAGCAGTGAACCATGCGTCATCTGGCCCGACGATGGCGGCGGTATAGTAGATTATCGGCAGCGAGGCAGGCGAGGCGACCATTGTCCACGTCCCGTTGCGCTCATGCACTAGCGTCGAAGTGGCTGAGGATGTAGCATCGTTCGCGATGATCCAACCGTCGCTGGGGGAGCGCATCCAGATCCTGAACAGCGGCGGGCGCTGCGAGTCCAAATGAATGGCTGGCGCTTCGACTGCCTGCCAGGAGTGTGCGCTGTAGTGGTAGATGACCATCAAGGAGGTGGCCCAGTTGTAGCCCACAGCCCAGCCGTCAGTGGATGAGTCCATTGAGATGCTTTCGAGCGTCACACGCGGAAGATCGAGCGCGACAGGCGCCCAGCGGCACTGGCTGAAGCGCAGGATGAGTCCCTGCGTGACGGCGCCTGCGTCGTTCTGAAGCGCTCCGACCGCCCAGCCCTCCGTGGGAGACGTGAGGGCGATATCGGCGAGGGTGGCGTTGGCGGGAATCGTGGCCGAGGTTGCGCTGGCCGTACAACTCTGTCGCGCCGTCGTCTGCCGCTGCTTGCCCGTCCGTGGCAGCGCCCAGAAGACGCTGACCAGCAGCGCGACGACGACGAGGGCGACGGCGCCACTGAGCAAGCCGCCCACCCGACGCGCGCCATGTGTGCGACCGACCGGCGCAAGGCTGATATTGGCGCGACGCTCGCGGCTGCGTGGCCGCTCAGGCGTCGCTGCGCGTGTGGCGTCCGCTGCGCGGGCCGCCGCCATGCGCGTATAGAGGCTCTGCCGCAGCTCCGGGCCGACGGTTAGGGCAGGCGCCGCGCGGATGATCTGGTACAGCGCGATCTGCTCAGACTGTTCGTGGCAGGCGCCGCAGCCGCGCAGGTGATGCTCGACCTGCGCCGCGTCGGTGGCAGACAGTGTCCCCGCGTGATACTGCTCCAGCAGCGCCTCTACATGCGCTGTGGCAGGCTGATTCCCCGGCATCATGTCACTCCTCATAGCGTTCGCTCACCCAGCGGAGAGCGTCCTTTCAGCCACACACGCCTCAAGGCGCCGGGTGATGCGATTCGTCATAGAGGCGGCGGAAGCGCTCGCGGGCGCGGCTGAGAATCTGGCGAGCATTGCCGGGGGTGACGCCGAGCGCATCGGCGATCTCATCCGAGCTGAACCCGTGGAGCGCGGCCAGCAGCAGCGCGGCGCGTGGTCGCTCTGGCAGCGCGCGCAGCGCGCGCTCAATCGCATCGCGTTCGGCGGTCTGTCGCTCCACATCGAGCGTTGAAGCGAACAGGTCGGCGCCCGCTGGCTCATCATCCTCGGCGTCGCCAGGGCGCGCGTGGGCCAGCAGCGACGAGAAATTGAGCGGGAACCTGCGGCGCAGGTGGCTCATAGCGAGATTGGTCGCTACGCGGTAGAGCCATGCCTCTGGTCGGTCATAGGCGGCGAGCAGGTCAAAATGGCGCCAGGCGCGAAAGAAACTCTCCTGCGCAAGCTCGACCGCGACCTCATGCGATGGCAGCAGGCGGCGCAGATAGCCGTAGAGCGGCTGCTCGTGGCGCGCATAGAAGTCATCGAACGTGGAGAGGCTCGGCGGCTGCGCCGTGGAAGCGCTCGGCCCGACGGTCGGCTGGTCGGCGCTCGCGACGCTCAGCGGGAGGCTGCGACTGGAGAGACGCCAGCCTGCTGAGGAGTCGTCCTGGCGTTCATCCGGACGCAGCCGAGCGAATGCGCCCCACCTCAGGCCAGCGAATCGCGCCCAGGCGCCGCCCATTGGCCGCACGCTCCCCTGAATCTTCGAGCCGCTGACGACCTGCATACGCGCATCACACTCCTTCCGGGCGCCTCGGCGATAACGCCGCGCCAGATCGCCGCCAGATGGCAGGCAAGCCGAGGCCCATACGGTTGACACGCGCGAGCCATGCGCTCTGTGACAGCGGCTGGGGCGATTGCTGCCGCTACAGTAGCTGAGCGCCGCCCGATGCGCAAGCGTGTTCCCAGGTCAAAGCGGTTCCGTCACACCTCGGAGGACGAGCGGCAGGAGATTTGGCGGCGACGCCAGCCGCCAGCGTGGACCCCGATTGTACACGCCGATTGGCCTGCGAGTGGTCGGCGTGGTAGGCTTCGAGAGGCGTGCGGCGACGACATGCGGCGCCCGGCAGGAGGTCGTGTGAGGCTGGTTCTCTTCGATATAGATGGCACATTGGTGCGCGGGGCGCCGCCGGTTCATCGGCAGGCGCTCTGCGACGCTGCGCGCGTGATCTTTGGTGTGCGACTGACGCCAGCGGAGTTTGGCCAGACGGCGGGGATGACCGACCGCGCCATCGCGCGGCGTGAACTGCTCGCGGCGCATGTCGCCGACGACGACATCTCCGCAGGGCTGGCCGCATTCTGTGTCGCAGCGGCGGACGCCTACGAGCGGCTGGCGCCTGATGACCTGCGCGCCTATCATACGCCGCACGCGCTGGCCACCCTCGATTGGCTGCTCGAACATGGGGCGACACTGGGGCTGGTGACCGGGAACATCGAGCGCATCGCCTGGCGCAAACTCTCCGCCGCCGACCTGGCCACGCGCTTCCTTCAGCCACAGCCGCCAGCGCCGCCGCCGACGCGCGCTATCCCCTGGATTGGCGGCTTCGGCGACCAGGCCGAAGACCGCGACGCGCTGCCACCACTGGCGCTGGCCAGGGCCGCGCAGTCGCCAGGGGCGCCGCCGCACGCCAGCGATACCTGGATCATCGGCGACACCCCGGCGGACATCGCCTGCGGCCTCGCGCATGGCCTGCGCGTCATCGCCGTCGCCACCGGCTCGTTCTACACGCTCGATGACCTGCGCGCATGCGGGCCAGATGCGGCGCTGCGCGACCTGGGCGAACTGCCGGGCGTCATCTTCGGCGCATAGCGGTTGCGGCGCCGTTCAGATGCTCCCCGACTGTGTGAACTCTCGCGCCAGCAGCAGCCCTAGCGCCGTCACGGCTGTGGGCGTTTCGCTACGCTGGCTGGCCGCGCACGCCTCGGCGAGCGGCATACGGCGCATCGTCATGCCTGCTTCGGTCGCCTCACGCTGTGGCGCGCCCTGCGTCAATCCCCGCGCGAGAAAGAGGTAACTGCGCTGTGTAGCGATGCCTGGGGTCAGATAGAAGGCGCCGAGGTGATCCCACCGGGCGCCGCGCAGGCCAGTCTCTTCCGCCAGCTCGCGCTGCGCCGCCAGCAGCGCATCCTCGCCAGCGTCAATCGCGCCTGTGGGCAGAAACCAGCCGCGCCGCTGAATTGGATAGAGAAAATCCTCGACCACCCACACCTGTTCGTCTTCGTCGAGCGCGACGATGGTCACATTGTCACCGGGATCCACCACGCCATAGCGTCCCTGCGCGCCATCGGGCCGGATGACCTGATATTCTGTGACGCTCATCCACTGATTGCGATAGACCTCACGCGCCGCGAGTGTGCGCCACGGGCTATCAGGAGCGTCGCGCTGGTGAGATGGTCGCTGAGCAGACATAGACGCAATCCTCCTGTGAGCGCCCGCGCGCGATCATTCAGATGCGCGTGGTGCGAACCCTCACCCCCCTGGCTCTCTCTCTCAGCGGGCGAGGGGGAAACTCGACTCCCCTCGCCCGCTGGGAGAGGGCTGGGGGCGCGGTCTGGCGTCAACTGCTGCGGACTGGCGGCAGAAGCAGCGGCGCCGCCGTCGTGGTGGATTCTCCTTCGTGGCGTGATATTTCGCCGCGTCCCGGCGTACACATAAACGAGATACGTGCGCAATGACATGCTATCGCCCCTGGCGCCTCCTCGGCAAACTCAGCGAGTTGCTGGCCAAGAGACCCACGCGACTAGGTATGGACGCTGCACGTCATCGTGAATGCGGGCGCCTCGGTTTGGGGCGCCTGGCGCCGGTCACGAACGAGCGCAAGTCATCATACGTCTTGTGATATTTCGCGGCCAGTCTACGTAGTCCGTCATGTGTAAGGCACGTTCCCTGAGCTACGATGGCTCATACTCACTTCGAGTCTGAACTCATCTCTGATGGATCAACCTTCGCGCCACGAGGCGCGTTGGCGCGAACCAGGCAGCGCAGGACGTAGCGCAGGGCAACAGTTACCTTGGGATGGAGCCAGTTCTCGCGTCACAGGGTGTATCGAAGACGATCAGCCAACGCAGGACGAGCGCCAGTAACACAGCTCAAGCGCCCACGATGGGCGTGGCTGTGATAACTCAACACGTTCAGCTTCATAGCGCTATGCGCTGGATTCGACGTGCGCGTCTCCGGTGTGGAGATGGCGTCCACCTTCCATTCCTAAGGTGTCACAGCTTGGCGCGCTCGCGCGTCAAGCGCTATCAGGAGGTTCAACTAGCATGCGACTGGGCGCACGCAAGACATCGCTTGCCGCACTGCTGACCCTGGCGGGCAGCCTCGCAATGCTGCTCGCCGGCTGTCAGACCACCGGCACCACGTCGGGGGCAACCCCTGTCTCCGACAGCCAGCAGATCTTCAAAGATCAGATCGGTGGCATCGCCGACATCAAGACGCTCGATCCCGGTGTCAACACCGACCTCTATTCGGCTGAAGCCATCAACCTTGTCTATCCGGGACTGCTCGTGCTCGACCCCAAGCTGGCGGTTGAGCCGTGGGCGGCCACGGGCATGCCGACCGTCAGTTCTGACGGCCTGACCTACACCTTCAAGGTCAAGCCCGGCCTGAAGTGGAGCGACGGCACACCGATCACCTCGGAGACCTACGCTTACTCCATCAACCGCGCTGAGAGTCCTTGCACCGCATCCCCGGCGGCGTACTACCTGTACACCCTCAAGGATGCGCTGGACTTCAACACCAACGAGACCTGCGACGCGACCACCGGCAAGATCACCGGCAAGATCCAGACGCTCATCGGCGACTCGATCACGACCCCCGATGCGCAGACGCTGGTGCTGACGCTGGCGGCGCCGGCGACCTACTTCCTCGAGGCGATGACCTATCCCACGTCCTACGCGGTGCCGGAGCAGTTGATCGCGGCGCACCCGACGGACTGGACGCAGCATCTGGCCGACGGCACGGGCTTCGGCGGCAACCTCTACAAGGTGACGCTGTGGAACCATGCGGGCAAGCTGACGCTGGTGCGTAACGACGCCTTCTGGGGCACCAAACCCAAGCTGCGTGAGATCGACATCACCTTCTACAAGGACACGACGACTGGCTACAACAGCTACCTGTCGGGCAAAGACGACATCGGTACCGCGCCGACCGCGCAGTTGGCGCAGGCGAAGACGCATGCCGGCTTCCACCAGGTGGGTGTGCAGCAGATCGACTACTACGCGATGAACTGGAAGATCGCGCCGTTCAACGACGTGCGTGTGCGCCAGGCGTTCGCGATTGCGCTGGACAAGACCGCGCTGGCCAACAACGTGTTGCATGGCGCGGTGCAAGCCTCCAACCATATTGTGCCCAGCGGCATGCCGGGGTATAACCCCGACCTGCAGGGACCTGACGGCACGCAGAGTCTGACGGGCAACACCGCCGCCGCGACGACGCTGGCCGCCGCCTATGCCACCGACACCAAGTGCGGCACGGCGACCGACTTCAGCGGCTGCCCGGCCGTCACGCTGACGATTCCTTCGGGCAATGTGGATGGGTCGAACGAGGCTGCGGCGGCGCAGCAGATGTGGGCGAAGGCCTTCCCGGGCTGGAAGATCAACATCACCTCGATTGACTTTGGCACGTTGCTGACCAACCTGAACGCCAAGACGGTGCAGTTCTGGGCGATTGCCTGGATCGAGGACTACCCCGATCCGCAGGACTGGCTGACGACGAACCTGTCGTGCGACAGCGCGTACAATGCGGGCAACGCCTGCATCCCGGCTGCCGACACGCTGATGCACACAGCGGATGCGAACCCTGACCTGAACCAGCGCCTGACGCAGTATCAGCAGGCGGAGCAGATGCTGGTGACGCAGGTGGGCTGGTTGCCGCTGGATCAGGCGACGACGTGGTGGGAGATCCGCCCCTGGGTGGTGAACTTCAACGTCGCGGCAGGTGGTCTGACGCCGCTGGATACCTGGCAGCAGATCTACATCGCCAAGCACTAGTCCTCACCTGAGGACAGTGCTCGCTGCGGCGGGGGCGATTCCCTCCAATTGGAGAGAATCGCCCCCGTTTGCTGTCTCTGTCGCTGTCTCTGTCGCTGTCTCTGGCCCGCGCTGGGCGAGCGGATCACGCAGCCACCTTGCGCCCTGCCTGGCGGGCAATCCGCCCGCCGGGCGTTGGCGCTCGATCCACCCTTACCTCTAATCCCAACCCCGCGCTCTTCGGCAGCGGCGCCAGTTGCAAACGCGCGTAGGTCAACATACGTCTTGTGATATTTCGCGACCAGTCTACGTAGTCAACTTTAAGCTACCGTCCTTGCGCCTGATCGCTCTTCCCTATACTGCGGCAGGCGCGCCTGAGCCAATCCGCTTGCGCGCCGCAAAGCGCGTTGGCGCGAACCAGGCAGCGCAGGACGTGTGGCGCAGGCGCAGTTACCTTGTGTAGATATCTGCGTCCGATGTGTTGACAGAGGTGAACACGCGCAGGTCGAGCATCTGTGACGGGTGTGGCCGTAGGAAGCTCGACATGTTTGCCACTGTTTTGTGGGCTGGTCGCGCGCCTTTGGGGCGTGGCGATCACCTTCCATCCTCGGGTGTTGCAGCTTGGCGCGCTCGCGCGTCAAGCGCTATCAGGAGGTTCAACTAGCATGCGACTGGGCGCACGCAAGACATCGCTTGCCGCACTGCTGACCCTGGCGGGCAGCCTCGCAATGCTGCTCGCCGGCTGTCAGACGGGCAGCAGCTCATCGGGGCAGGTCGCTGTCTCCGACAGCCAGCAGATCTTCAAAGATCAGATCGGTGGCATCGCCGACATCAAGACGCTTGACCCGGCGGTCAACACCGACCTCTATTCGGCTGAAGTCATCAACGTTGTCTATCCGGGACTGCTCGTGCTCGACCCCAAGCTGGCGGTTGAGCCGTGGGCGGCCACCGGCATGCCGACCGTCAGTTCTGACGGCCTGACCTACACCTTCAAGGTCAAGCCCGGCCTGAAGTGGAGCGATGGCACGCCGATCACCTCGGAGACCTACGCTTACTCCATCAACCGCGCTGAGAGTCCTTGCACCGCATCCCCGGCGGCGTACTACCTGTACACCCTCAAGGATGCGCTGGACTTCAACACCAACGAGACCTGCGACGCCACCACCGGCAAGATCACCGGCAAGATCCAGACGCTCATCGGCGACTCGGTCACGACCCCCGATGCGCAGACGCTGGTGCTGACGCTGGCGGCGCCGGCGACCTACTTCCTCGAGGCGATGACCTATCCCACGTCCTACGCGGTGCCGGAGCAGTTGATCGCGGCGCACCCGACGGACTGGACGCAGCATCTGGCTGACGGCACGGGCTTCGGCGGCAACCTCTACAAGGTGACGCTGTGGAACCATGCGGGCAAGCTGACGCTGGACCGCAACGACGCCTTCTGGGGCACGAAACCCAAGCTGCGTGAGATCGACATCACCTTCTACAAAGACACGACAACTGCCTACAACAGCTACCTGTCGGGCAAAGACGACATCGGCGGCGCGCCGACCGCGCAGTTGGCGCAGGCGAAGACCCACGTCGGCTTCCACCAGGTGGGTGTGCAGCAGATCGACTACTACGCGATGAACTGGAAGATCGCGCCGTTCAACGACGTGCGTGTGCGCCAGGCGTTCGCGATTGCGCTGGACAAGACCGCGCTGGCCAACAACGTGTTGCATGGCGCGGTGCAAGCCTCCAACCATATTGTGCCCAGCGGCATGCCGGGGTATAACCCCGACCTGCAGGGACCTGACGGCACGCAGAGTCTGACGGGCAACACCGCCGCCGCGACGACGCTGGCCGCCGCCTATGCCACCGACACCAAGTGCGGCACGGCGACCGACTTCAGCGGCTGCCCGGCCGTCACGCTGACGATTCCTTCGGGCAGTGTGGACGGGTCGAACGAGGCTGCGGCGGCGCAGCAGATGTGGGCGAAGGCCTTCCCGGGCTGGAAGATCAACATCACCTCGATTGACTTTGGCACGTTGCTGACCAACCTGAACGCCAAGACGGTGCAGTTCTGGGCGATTGCCTGGATCGAGGACTACCCCGATCCGCAGGACTGGCTGACGACGAACCTGTCGTGCGACAGCGCGTACAATGCGGGCAACGCCTGCATCCCGGCTGCCGACACGCTGATGCACACAGCGGACTCGAACTCTGACCTGAACCAGCGCCTGACGCAGTATCAGCAGGCGGAGCAGATGCTGGTGACGCAGGTGGGCTGGTTGCCGCTGGATCAGGCGACGACGTGGTGGGAGATCCGCCCCTGGGTGGTGAACTTCAACGTCGCGGCAGGTGGTCTGACGCCGCTGGATACCTGGCAGCAGATCTACATCGCCAAGCACTAGTCCTCACCCGAGGACACATCTACGGAGGTGAGAGCCGCTGGCTGGAGCCACACCCCACCAGCGCTCTCTTCTCCAACGGCGGGGGCGATTTCCTCATCGAGGAAGTCGCCCCCGCTCTGTCTGTGGCGCGATTCGCTGGGCAGGCGACGCTAGCGGAAGAGGTCCGCCGCAGGGTCCATGAGGATCTGCGCGCCTGAGCCTGCCGCGCGCTGATAGGGATACCCACGCACGATGACAAACGGCGTGCGCTCGACTTTGCCGGTGGCTAGCTCTGCGGCGGAGGCGATCTCGTCTGCGACGGCCATCACGCTTGAGTTCATCACGCGGCCAAAGTCGTCGGGCTGGCCGCGATAATCCGCCAGCGGCGCCATCCCCGCGACACCCAGCGCGACATTGACGATCCCCTGACGCCACGGGCGCCCGAAGGAGTCGCTGATGATAATCGCGACCTCGACCCCCGTCTGGCGCAGCAGCTCCGCGCGCAGCCGCTCAGCAGAGGCGTCTGGATCGCGTGGGAGCAGGCAGACAATATCATCGCCGGGCACATTCGAGGCGTCCACTCCGGCGTTGGCGCAGACGAAGCCGTGACGGGTCTGCGCAATGATAAGCCCACGATCCATACGCACGATGCGGACACTCTCGCGCAATGTCACCTCGACCTGACGCGGATCACGCCCCCACTGCTGCGCATAGCGCAGGGCGATGTCAGATGGCTCAATGGTCTTCAGGTCCACCAGCAGGCCCTCCGCCTTGGAGACGACCTTCTGGGTGACGACGAGGATATCGCCATCTTGCAGGCGGGCGCCACTGGCTGCGGCTGCCGCCAGCGTCATCGCGGCGATGTCTGCCCCGGCCTGCGCTTCGGGCGCGCCACGCAGCGGAATGATACGAATGCTCGCAGGCTCCAGCGAGGCGGAATCAGCGTCACCTGGTGTCATGGTAGCTCCCTCTGCGGCGCTGGATGTTCCCCAGCGGACAACTCATCGGCGCCGCGCGCAGGCGGCCATACTCCGCGTGCGATCAACTCAGCCAGGTCGGCGGGTGTATCAACATCGAACGCCACGCCCGGCGCACGGAACTCCAGCGTCGCCGCGCCCAGGCGTTGCGCCAGCCGCCGATGCCGCGCGAAGCTGCCGCGCCCGTAGGCGAGCGGCGCCAACGCAGCCGGGCGCGCCAGGAGCAGATTGGTTCCCTCGCCAGCGCGGTCGGGCGCGAGCGCCACGACGCGCTCATACAGCCGTGTCATCGTCACGAAGCGCCGCACCTCATCCGCCGTCAGCAGCGGCAGATCGCCCAATGCGATTAGCAGCCCGGTGGCGCCCTGTTCGGTCGCCCAGTCGCGGGCCAGCGCCAGTCCCGCATTGAGGCCACCGCCAGCGCCACGGCCAGCGGACGGCTGCGGCAGCGCGATGGCGCCGTGCGCCTCGGCCCATGCCAGCGCAATGGGGTCGGGGCTGACGAGTACGACACGCTCCAGCGCGCCAGACTCACGCAGCGCGCGCAGCGTGCGCTCAGCCAGCGCCAACACGAGCGCGGCGCGTTCGGCGGAGGTCAGCGCAACCGCCAGCCGCGACTTTGCGCGGTCCAGCCGGTTGAGCGGAATAACGCCAGTGAGGCCAGCGGCGCGCACATCTCTCTGCATGATCGCTCTGTCCTACGGCTGTTGGTCGGACTGCGCCAGCGTGGCGGCAAACGCCAGCGTTTCGCGCGCCAGGCGCTCGCGGTCGGCGTTGTCGCGCATGATTGTCCGCGTCACCAGTGGGCGCACGCCCAGCGCGGCAATGTCTGGCGCCAGCGCGGCGTCGGCCTCATCGAACACGAGGCCATCGAGCAGCGCGCCATACCAGCGCGCCACGCCCAGTGGCGACACCTCGAAGCCCTGCGCCTCCAGAATGCTGTCGGCTGGGCCTTTGAGCGCGCGTCCGCCGATGATCGGGCTGACCGCGACCACAGGCGCCGCAGCCGCCGCCAGCGCGGCGCGCATGCCGCCGACCCGCAGAATCGGCTCGACGCTCAGCAGCGGATTCGATGGGCAAATGATGATCGCATCCGCCTGTGCCAGCGCCGCCAGCGCCTCGGGCAGTGGCTGCGCGCGCTCGATGCCCGCGAAGCGCACGCCTGTGACGGTATCCTGATGTCCCCTGCGCACGAAATACTCTTGAAACGCCAGTTCGCCGTCTGGCGTCTGGATGATGGTCGCCACAGGCGTATCCGACATCGGCAGCAGCGCCACGCGCACCCCCAGCGCCTGCGCCAGCGCGCGTGTGACAGCGGAGAGCGCGACGCCCGCGCGCAGGCGCGAGGTCCGGAGCAGGCTGGTCGCCAGGTCGCGGTCGCCCAGCCAGAACCACGTCTCCTCGCCATAGCGGCGCAGCATCTCCAGCGTGGCGTTGGTGTCGCCTACGATGCCCCAGCCAGTCGTCTCATTCGCCAGCTCGGCCAGCGTGTAGAGCACTGTATCCAGATCGGGGCAGACGCGCAGGCCATAGTGCTCGAAGTCATCGCCCGTGTTGACGATGACGGTCAACGCCTCTGGCGCCAGCGTCAGCGCCAGGCCGTGCGCCATCTTCGCGCCACCAACGCCACCAGCGAGCGCAACAATCATGACATCTTCGCAATCACCCTGGAGGTTGGCAGATAGATCGAGACGCGCTGTTGCCTGGCAAAGACCTCGTCGGCCTGCCGAGCGCCAGCCTCCGGCCCATGATTGAGAATCGCCAGCTCGCGGATGTCGGCCTGGGCGATGGCCTGGTCGTCGCGCAGTTGCGCAATGCCCGCGATCGTCACGTAGCGATAGTCGTCGTCCACGCAGATGGAGATGCGCGGGTCGCGTCGCAGGTTCTTGCCCTTCACACGGTCCAGGGTGGTGTTCATCACGATCACATCACCGCGCAGCAGATACCACATCACCGTGAGTTGTGGCGTGCCATCGGCGTTGATCGTTCCCAGCACAGCGAAACGCTGCTGATTGAGGAAGTCACGAATAGCTGAATCGAACGGCATAGGAGACAACACAACCTTTCTCTGTGGAGGCAAGATGTTGGAGGTGCGCGACTGACGCCAGGGCGCGACGCCTTTTGAGCGGTCAGTGGCGATCAGCGGCCAGCGACGGCGAGCTTCTCGACGGCAGGGATGACCTCGGCGCCCACCAGATCGAAGAACGCTGGGTCGGCGACACGCAGCGAACTGAAGATGGCCTGATCGATGCCCAACTGCGCCAGCGCGGCGAACTGATCGACCACCTGCGCGGGAGTCGCCGAGCCATCGCGGCCATCGCGCGTGATGTTGAAGTGTGAGAGCGTTGTCTTCTCAATCTCTGCGTATGGTCGGCCAACCGCCTCGCAGTGCTCTTGCAGCGTTACCAGCTTGTGGCGCAGCGTCTCATCGCCCAGCCGCGCAAAGAGATTGCAGGCGTCGGCGTATTGCGCGACCAGACGCAGCGTCTTCTTCTCGCCACCGCCGCCCACCATGATCGGCGGGTGAGGCCGCTGGACGGAGTTGGGCGAGTTGAGCGGGCGCCCCAACTGGTAATGTGTTCCCTGGAAGGGTTTCTCATCGCCAGCCCACATCTGGTGGGCGATCTGGAGCGTCTCTTCGAGGCGCTCGAAGCGCTCGGCCAGGGGCGGAAATGGCACACCCAGGCCAGCATGCTCCTGCTCGTTCCACGCGGCGCCAATCCCAAAATACGCGCGCCCGTGCGAGAGCACATCGAGCGTGGTCGCCGTTTTGACGAGGATGCCCGGATGGCGGTAGGTGACGCCTGTAACCAGTGTTCCCAGGCGGATGTGATTGGTGCGGCCAGCGGCGAATGCCAGCGCGCTCCAGCCTTCGAGCATCTCTAGCTCTGGCGGCCCAGACATCGAAATCTGAAAGAAATGATCCATCACCCACAGGCTGTAAAACCCAGCGCGCTCGGCTTGCTGCGCGACGGAGCCAAACTGATCGCCCAGATGCGCGGAGCCAGCGAGATAGGTAAAATTCGGGACTTGAAGTCCTACGCGCATGCCATGTCTCCTCGGTGATGCGAGTGTGATGCGTGCCCTGTATCGGCGCCTCGCCGACCCCATACACTATACAAATTATAGTGACTCGCGGCAAACATCCCCCGCATGCCGCCCCGCCCACCCGGCCCATACGGCTAGCGAACGGGCAGGCTGTACGCTACAATGGCCGTGGTAGGTCATCGCAGTGGGCGTGCTCGCATCGGGCCGCCACGCGCGACTGATTGGGAGCGGGGCGAAGCTGTATGCGCTGGAATGATCTGATCGGCATGCGCGTCGGTCAGTACACCATTTTCGAGGAATTGGGACGGGGAGGCGCCGCACGGGTCTTCCGCGCCCAGGATGAGGCGAATGATCGCCCCGTCGCCTTCAAGGTGCTGCCCATCGAAACCGACGACCACGACGCCTTCATGCAGCGGTTCGACCGCGAGGCCGACGCCATCAGCAAGCTCCACCATCCCAACATCGTGCAGGTCTATAGCTCAGGCAAGAACGACGAGTTCGTCTATCTGGTGTTGCGTCTGCTCGAAGGTGGCACCCTGCGCCAGCGCATCGCCGTGCAGCGCCTGCCGACTCAGGATATCTGCCAGTACATGATTCAGATCGCGCTGGCGCTGCACTACGCGCACCAGCTAGGGATCATTCATCGTGATGTCAAACCGTCGAACATGCTGCTCGACACGGAACAGCCCGGCCATATCCTGCTCTCTGACTTTGGCACAGCCAAGATACTGAATGCGCGCGGGCTGACGCGGACCGGCGCGACGGTCGGCACGCCAGAATATATGTCGCCAGAGCAGGCGGAAGGGCGTGAGGTAGGCCCGAGTTCCGACATCTATTCGCTGGGCTGCGCGCTCTATGAGGCGCTGGCAGGGCGACCACCCTTCGTCGGCGCAACCTCGGTTTCGGTGCTCTACCAGCAGGTGCATGCCCAGCCGACCTACATTCGCAGCTACAATGCGCAGGCGCCGCGTGAGCTGTGGGATGTCATTCACAAATGTCTGGCCAAGCAGCCCGGCGACCGCTATAGTTCAGCCAAGAGCGTCGCCGAGGCGCTCCAGCCGTTCGCCGAAGGGGTGATTCAGCCCACACCCGCGCCGTGGCATTCCCCGGTGACGGGGCGTCTCACAGCCGAGGGACTGCTCGACCCTGTCTCGCGGCCACTGCGCAACCCCGATTCCGCGCCGCTCACGCCAATGCCCCCACCCTACACGCCCACGCCTGCGGCGCCAGGGATGCCAGGGATGAATGGGGCCAGCGGACGTCTGCCGGGCGGCGCTGGGCCGATTCCGCTCTATCTCGAAGGCGGCGCCGAGACTCCAGGACGCGCGCCGACCTCGCAACCCATCATCGGCCCACGTGGGGCCAGGCCCACGTTGCGCCTCCCATCGACCGCAACTGGCTCCGGTCGGCTACGAACCTATGGGGCGCTCTCACCAGAAGGGCAGGCGCTGTCCGCGTTCGAGGCGCAACTCGAGGCCGAGGAGCCTCAGGCGCCCGCCCCACAACCCCCGCAACAACACGCGCAACATCCAACACAGCGGCCTGCGCAGCGCCCGACGCAGCGGCCCGTGCGCGGCGCGCGCCCAGGCGGCGCGCCCTTCGCGGATGTCTATCCCACCATTCCGACCCCTTCAGCGCCACTGCGCGGGCCAAACAGCGGTCCCATGCGTGGCCCAAATAGCGGCCCCATGCGCGGGCCGAACAGCGGTCCCGTGCGCGCGCCTCAATGGCGTGGCGAGGAGAGCGCGTCCTATCGTGGCCCAAATAGTGGCCCACTGGGCGCGCCACAGGGGACGCGTGCGCCAGTCAGCGGTCCACGCCGCGCATCCACCACGGTTCCAGTGGACCTGGGCAGGCTGCGCGCCGATATTGACCCCACCACGCTAGGCCGCTCCGTCGCCGACGGGGACGCGATCAGACGCCGCTGCTGGTGGGCGCGCTGCTGGTGGTGTTGCTGGCGATTGGCGTCGCATTGGGCCTCGGCGGGCTAAAACTCTTCGCGAAGCAGAACGTTCCTGCCACGGCCACACCGCGTCCCACGGCGACCATCGCGCCCCCCACGGCGACGGCGACCATTGCTCAGCCGACCGCGACCGCGACGCCGAGCGCGCAGCAACTGCTCGATCAGCAGGCCACCCACGCATTTCGCGCCATTACGATTGCGCCATTCTCCGATGGCGTCTGTTCCAGTAAGTCGATGACCACGCGCTTCAGCAGCAGCGGCCCGGTCTACATCAACCTGTGCATGGCGAGTTCTGGGGCGCCCGGGCCGGTGACGGTGGTCGTGCGGCACAACGGCGCGACCATTCGCACCCTCATCGCCAACCTGTATACGAGCGGCGGTTCCTACTACACCCAGGGGCATACCCTCAGCCCCGGCGACTACGACATGTTCGTGACGATGCAGATCAATGGCAAACAGGCAGTCGCGCAAGACATCGCCTTCACCGTCCAATAGCGCGAATTCTGGAGAAGCTGGCGGTTGAAAACCGCGCCTGAAGGCGGGACTGCGGTCTGCGGCGGCTGGCGGTTGAAACCGCGCCTCAAGGCGACTGCGGTCGCCACAAGACCTGCCTTCGCAGGTCCAAATACGATTATTCCGATCTTGGACCCACGAAGGTGGGGTTGTGGGCCGCCAGGCCCTTCAGGCGCGGTTTCAACCGCCAGCCGCGCTACACACAGACGCGCGGAGAGACGCCGGTAGTCTCTCCGCGCGTCTGGTTGCGCTTATTGCGCCTGGCCGGGATGATGGCCGCGTGTTGTCAGATGGCGGTTAGTTCGAGAAGATGCGGAAGATATTGCGACCGCCCTTACCATCATCCTGCTCGGCAGCCTGCCCCTGTTGAGCTGGCTGCCCGGCTTGCTGGTTATAGTTGTTGTCGCTCCAGCGCGGGGCGACACTTGGCACGGGAGCCGTCGGGCCGTCTTCTGGGCGCTGTGGGGCATTGCGCGTAGCGAGCCAGTCTGGCACGCTGCCATTGCCATTCGCGGCGCCAGCGGCGGCTGCGGCGCCGCGCTGCGCTGGCGCCGACGACCCACCGGCGCTCGAAGCGGCGATGCGCTCGTGGTCGATCCAGTCATAGGCTCCGCTGAGGGCATGCTCGCACCAGGTCGAGTAATCCTTCGGGGCGAGGCCCGTTCGCTCAAAGTGATCGAGGCGGCGCATCGTCAGCGTGAGCCAGTCTTCGCCCTGCTCCACCATGCGGTCGAGCAGGTCTACGCCTGTCACGCCACTGCGCTGAAGCCGCTCAATCGCGCCCACCTCGGCAGGCGATGGGCGGTAGGACGCCTCTTTCGCATCATTGTCGCGCAGCTCTGAGCGCAGGCCCGACATCGTTTCGTCGAGCGACTGCGTAACGCGCGTGACATACCAGGCCATGTAGCTTTCAGAGACCCGCTGCATGGCTTCGAGCGGAATCTGCTCGTAGAGTTTCGTTACGGCTGTGGGATCGGAAGCCATCAGTCCAGCACCCTTCTCGCTGTCAGCGACAGGCTGAGAACATCGGAGAACATCAGAGCGGTCTGTGGCAGGCGGTCAGGCTGCGCTCGTGGCGCGCGCCGCCAGCGTCCACTAATCCTGATCGTCGCGCTGGCGGTTCTGCCACCAACTCTGGACAGAGTCCGCATTTGTTCCCTGAGGCGAAGCGCCGGCGGCGGACGCATCAGGGGCAGCGAACTGTGCCTCCTGGGAGCGAGACAATTGCTGCATCTCTTCCAGGGGGTCGCTTGGGAGCTTTTCCGCCCGCGCCAGCAGGCTCGCGACGACCGCCGGATTGGCGGGCGGCGCCGCAGAGGCTGCGGAGGCGCCGCGAGGCGTCGCGGGGCTAGGCGCGGGCTGGCGTTGGTCCGGGCCGCTATCCAGTTTTGGCATGGCCGCCTTGATGACATCGATGTTGCTCAGCTTGTGGCCGGCCTCGGTGTACGAGAGCAGCGCCGTGACGATCGGGTTGTTCGTCTCTGGCAGTGGCGCAGGCTGCCCCGGCGCCATCTTCTGCACACGCCCCCGCTCTTGATCCAGCGTGTTGATCTGGTCACGCAGGCGGCGGCCAATCTCCTGGTGGTGAAGCCACAGCTTGTACTTGCCCATGGTGTGTCCCTTGCTCACTTGCGGCGCGCTGGCGCCACAGTTCGGCGCATTGGCGCAGCCCAATCAGCATCGTTCAGACGATGGCTGCGTGATCTGGCGGCCCGCGCGATTGGTCGTGTCTCGTCGGGCCGGTGTCGTCGTGCGCTGGCGTTCCGCCATGTTCGCGCCGCCCGATGTGGCGCCGCCAATTCCTCCGGGCAGGGCGGACGACTTCCCCAGAGAATCCGCGCCAGTATACCATAGGGTCTGTTGGCGGGCAAACACGCGGCGCAAACGTCACCCTTTCCGGCTATCAGCAGGCGACAGGCGTTCATCACGAGGCGCTACGCATGGTCTGCTGGGGCGCTCCAGGGCTTGTGAATTATTCGAGCTACGAGTGCGTGTACGCAACGCCACAGCTTGGTCCCAGTCCGCGCAGGCGGACTTCGCGGCCCGCAGGCCATCCAGGCGCGGTTTCAACCGCCAGCGACCCTGGCGCTCCATTCTCTTGACAGCGACCCTCGTGGCTGGCTATCATACCTGCGAATAGAGTCTCGCTCGCCCCTACGCGGCGCGCCCAGCGAATAGCGCGCTTCACCTGGGGAGTGAGCCGAGATGACACAGGCGTCATGCGAGACACGCCTGCCAGCCGGAGCTTCAGAAAGCCGTGGGATGATGCGACACGGCGCCCGCTGGCGCGCATCCACTCGCTAGCCGTCCGCTCAACCGTCGCATACGCTGCGCTGCGACGCCAAGACGGAACGTAGTCCCGGCGTTAACGGGTTAATGAGGTCGGCGCTCGATCATCCCATCAGCCCATGTGGCTGCGGCGAGATGCTCTGGCGTTCCGGCGAACAGAGGTGGCGCCACGAGGCTTACGCCGCTCGTCCTTTGCGATGGGCGGCGTATTTTGTTGGGCGAGAGCAGGCTTACGCGCGACGCCACGCGACCGACCGGACGCGCGTTGACCTTGCTCCGCCGAGAGGAATCGGAGGAGTCACATGTTAGACATCGCATTCATTCGAGAGCATCCTGATCTGGTCAAGGACGTGGCGCGCCGCCGCAAGACAGCGGTGGATGTAGATGCGCTGCTGGCGCTCGATAGCGCGCTGCGCACGACACGCCGCCGCGCCGATGAGCTGCGCGCCGAGCAGAATCGTCTCTCGAAAGCCGTGCGCGACGCAGGCGCCGACAAAGCGGCGCGCGAGAACGCCATCGCTCAGGGCCGCGCCGTCTCGGCGGAATTGAAGCAGTTGGAGCCAGATGAACGCGAGCTAGAGGCCAAGCTCCACGAGATGCTGCTGCTCACGCCAAATATCCCGGATGCGAGCGTGCCAGAGGGCGAGAGCGAAGATGACAATGTCGAGATCAAGCGCATCGGCGAACCGCGCCAGTTCGACTTCGAGCCAGTGGACCATGTGACGCTGCTGACCAATCTCGGCATGCTCGATCTGGAGCGCGGCGCGAAGGTTGGCGGCTCGCGCAGCTACATCCTCAAGGGCGAGGCGGTCTTCCTGGAGCTGGCGCTGATGCAGTTCGCGCTGCATCATGTCGCGCGCAAGGGCTTCTTGCCGCTGGATGTGCCAGCGCTGGCGCGTGAGTTCTGCTTCATCGGCAACAGTCAGTTCCCGCGTGGGCGCGAGCAGACCTACGCGCTGCCCGACGACGATGTGTACCTCGTCGGCACGGCTGAGGTGTCGATCACGGGGATGCACAGCGGCGAGATTCTGCGCGAGCAGGAGCTGCCGATCAAATATGTCGGCTATTCGCCGTGCTACCGGCGCGAGGCGGGAACCTATGGCAAGGACACGAAGGGCATCATGCGTGTCCACCAGTTCTACAAGGTCGAGCAGTACATCATCTGCCGCGCCGACCACGAGGAGTCGGTGCGCTGGCACGAGGAGCTGCTGCGGGTCGCCGAGGAGATCGTCGAGGCGCTGGAACTGCCCTACCGCGTGCTCAACCTCTGTGTGGCCGACCTGGGTGACGCCAAGGTGAAGGGCTACGACATCGAATGCTGGGTGCCGTCGGAGGGTCGCTACCGTGAAACCCACTCGGATTCGTACTTCCACGACTATCAGGCGCGGCGAGCGGACATCCGCTATCGTGGCGAGGATGGCGTGGTGCGCTTCGCCCACACGCTCAACAACACGGCGCTGGCCTCGACCCGCACGATCATCGCCCTCGCAGAGAATCATCAGCAGGCCGACGGACGCATCCGCATCCCGGAGGCGTTGCGCCCCTGGCTCGGCGGCCAGGAGTTCCTCGGCAAAGCCTGGCGTTGACCCTCGGATACAATGAAACGCGCTCCTAGCCGTCACATGCGTGGTGGCTGGGAGCGCGCTTCTGCCGCATCTCCTCTCACCGCGTGGCAGAGGAGGCGTGGGCGTAGCCTCTCGCTAGTGCGTGTCGTACCAGTACAGGTTGTACACACGCATCAGGCTAACGATCGATGAGCCAGGATCGCCGTGGCTGGTGTAGTGGCCCCAATCCCAGGGGGAGCGCCCAAGCGCCCGCGCGGCTGCGTCGGCCCCCTGGCGCGCGGCAGGCGCGACTTGCGTGTAGTAGCCGAGATGCGCGACATGGACGTATTCGGCGAGGCCCTGCGCAGGCGTGTAGGCGTAGGAGAACGCGGCAGGCGAGCCGGGCTTGTTGATGCCGCCGACGGTCGGCTGGCCCGGCATCGCGCCGCAGTTGCCCCAGTTGTAGCCCGTATAGGTCTTCGTGCGCCAGCCGGTTTCCAGTCCCCACTGCGCCAGAATGACGCTCACTGGCCATCCGGTCTGCTTGCTGGCCTGCTGCGCATAGGGCAGCGTGTAGTTGATGAATGCGCGGACATTGCTCGGCGCGCTATACGTCGGCGGATGCGACGCAGGCGCTGGGGCGGGCTGATTCGAGCTAGCCAGCGGCATCAGCGGAATGCACAGGTTCTGATCCACGTAGATCAGATTGATGTTCTGGATGTGATTGGCGCTGGCAAGTTGGCTGATCGGGACGCCAAAGCGGTGATCGATCTTCGAGAGTGTGTCGCCCGGTTGCACCCGGTACCACTTGCAGCCAGCGGCGGCGCTCGCCGTCAGAATCTGCGGCATGAAGCCGAAGAACAGCGCGCCGACAATAACCAGGTTGGTCAATATCCAGACCGGCGGCAGCTTGAACGCGCGGCGCGCAGGCCGCCGCTCGGCGTCCACCGCCACGATCTCGGCGCTATCGCGGGTATCCAGCACGCGCGCATGCAGCGGAACGCGCACCACCGGACGGATGGCGGCGACCTGGATGACGCGCTCGGTCGCCCGGCGCACACGTCCGTGTGGAGCGCCCAGCGCAGATTGCTGTGGCGCAATGGGCTGAGCGGCGCCAGATGTCACGACCTGCTGAGCGCCGGTGAAGAACTCGACGAACTCAGCCAGCTCCGCGTCATCCGTCTCGGCGTCCAGCGGCTCAGCGTCGTAGTCGCTCAGACGTGGCAGCGGTGGCAGGCCGCGCTCCAGCAGGTCTACGCTCGAGCGGGAGGAGTCGGCGTTTCGGCGCCGCTCGCGCATGAAATCCAGGCCCATCGCATCCTCTCTCTGTGTTACTGGCTCATTCGTCCGGAACAAGTCAGCGCCCACGCGGGGACGGGGATGACTCTATCAGTCCTCACGGCGTCACACAAGAGATTGGAGCAGTATTATAGGACTATAGTACAGAGAGGCGGCGTTGACGGCGCGCGTCGCTCGTTTAGAGCGGGCAAACATCGTTGGCGGCGGGCGGAGGTTGCGTGGAACCTGGCTTCAGGGGGTCATCACAATGCCGATGATAACGCCGATCAGCGCGCCGACGAGCACCTGTGTTGGCGTGTGGCCGATGAGTTCACGCAGCCGCTGCTCGCGCAGGCCACGCTCGTGGAAAAAGTCTTCCAGCATGAGGTTGAGGACACGCGCCTGCCGACTGACCGCCAGTCGCACGCCTGCCGCGTCATACATCACCACCCCGGCGAAGACGGCGGCCAGCGCAAACACGGTGGATTCGAGGCCATCGACCCGCCCCACAGCCGTCGCCAGGCCCACCACCAGCGCGGTGTGCGAGCTGGGCATGCCGCCAGATGCGACGAGGTGGCCGAGATTGAGCTTATGTTCCTTGCTCAGTGAAACCAGCGTCTTGATGAGTTGCGCGATGAGCCACCCCAGCGCGGCTGCCCATAGGGGCCGGTTGCTGCCCAACAACGTCAGTTGTGCGCCCATGTCTGTTCCTGCTATGTCCATGCTCACGTTCGCCACTGCGCCGATGACACGCCAGCCAGCGAACATACCCTAGTCGTCTGTCTCGAAGTCGTCAAGTGAGAAGGTCATCGCGTCTGTGTCCGCTGTGTCCTCAGTTGACGCCACAACGCGCAGGCGTCGCACGCGCAACTCCGCCTCGTCGAGGCGATCCTGGCAAACCTTCGCCAGGCGCATGCCGCGCTCGTAGAGGGCCAGCGCGTCCTCCAGCGGCAGGCGACCATCTTCGAGTGTCGTCACGATGCCGTCCAGCTCGTCGAGTTGCGCCTCAAATGGCTGTGAAGCAGTCTCTACCTCGACGCGCTTGCCACGGCGCCTGCGCTCGGCCCCGTTCTGCGATGTATCCGCTGTCATCTCCGCTCACTCTCTTGTCTGCGGTCGGGTCTGGCGCTCAGACCACCCACCTCGCCGTGATGGCCGCCTGTGTCGGGCGCATCGGGCAGACGTGGGCCAGCCACCGCCGCGATGCGTCCATCTTCCAGCAGGATGCTGAGGCCATCGCCTGGCGCCACCTGTGTCACGCTCGATACCAACGCGGCGCCTGGCTCACGCCGCACAATCGCATAGCCGCGCGCGATGGTCAGCAGCGGGCTGAGCGCATGGAGCCGTAGCGCCGCGCCGCGCAATGCCTCGCGCCGCAACGCCAGCAGATGATCGAGGCGCAGCGCGAGCGCCTGAGTCGCCGCGTCCACCCGCTGCCGCGTATCGGCGATCTGGCGGGTCGGATTGGCGCGGTCGAGACGGCGCACGCCCAGCGCCAGCGTCTCGCGCTGCGTCGCCAGCGTCTCGGCCACTCGCCACGTCGAGTCGGCTGCCCAGGTCGAACAGCGCGCCGCGCCACACCGCCATGTCTGGGGTGACGGCCATCGCCGCCGCTGTCGGCGTCGAGGCGCGCAGGTCGGCGACGAAATCGGCGATGGTGAAGTCTGTCTCGTGGCCGACCCCGGTGACGACCGGCAGGCGCGACCGCGCGATGGCGCGCGCCACCGCCTCCTCATTGAACGCCCAGAGTTCCTCGATGGAGCCGCCGCCACGCGCCACGATGATGACATCGGCCTGGCCGTGCGCGTTGAGCGCATCAATCGCGGCGGCCACCTGTTCCGCCGCGCCCTCTCCCTGCACCAGCGTCGGCGCGAGGATCACCTCAACCAGCGGGCAGCGCAGGCGCAGCGTGCGCAGGATGTCGCGCAGCGCGGCGGCCTGGGGCGAGGTGACGACGCCAACCACCTGCACACGCTCTGGCAGCGGGCGCTTGCGTTCTGGCGCAAAGAGACCCTCGGCCTCGAGTCGCGCTTTGAGCGCCTCGAAACGCAGATTGAGTTCGCCGATGCCTGCGTCGCGCACATCATCCACATAGAACTGGAGGTCGCCGCGCTGCTCCCACAGGCCGATGCGTCCATGCGCGAAGACCGCCATCCCATTGCGAATGGGCGCGGCGCGATGCCCCGCGAAGAGCGCGCAGCGCAGCGTGGCGGCGCCGTCTTTCAGCGAGAAGTAGCGATGCCCTGAAGCGGCCTGGGTATAGTTGCTGATCTCGCCCTGCACCCAGACATCCTGCAGGAAGTAGTCTTCCGCCATGAGGTCTTTGAGGTAGCGCGTTAGCTCGCTGACTGCGACGATACGCATGGCCGCTGGCCCCTCCGACTCCGGATGTGATGCGCCCGACTACGGCGCCGGCTCGATCTCCAGCAGCGGCTGGCCATACTCCACTGGCTGACCATCGGCGACGTAGATAGCGGTGAGCCGACCCGCTGTGGGAGCCTCGATCTCGTTGAAGACGTTGAGCGCCTCCACCGCGCAGATGATCTGCCCCTCGCGGATCACGTCGCCCAGCGCGATCAGGGGACGCGCGTCCGGCTTCATCCCCACGCGAAAGACGCCGACGAGCGGCGCCCTGACCTCGACGGTGTTTGTCTCGGCGTGGCCCTCCATCTCCTCCACGATCAGCGCGTCGAACATCTCGTCGTCCGCGCTGGCGCCAGCGGCTACGGAGATGGGCGCAGGCTTGCGCAGCGAGAGGCGCAGGCCAGACGTAGCCTCCTCGATGCCGATCTCTTCGATGTCGCTGCCATTCATCAGGGTGATGAGCTGGCGTAGCTCGGCGACGCTGAGGTGTGGTTGCTCAGTCTGAATGTCGTCGGGCCGGTCGGCCTTATCGCGCGCCATTCCGCTCCTCCGTCGTATCGAATTGCAGGTGCTGCCTGGGCCAGCGAGCGAGCTAGTTGACTCGCTCGACGTATGTGCCGGTATCGGTCTTGACGCGAATCTTATCGCCAATCGTCACAAACAGCGGCACCTGCACCGTGACACCATTCTCCAGCGTGGCGGGCTTGGCGCCGCCAGTCGCGGTGTCGCCTTTGAACCCTGGCTCAGTATACGTGACTTCGAGGTCAACTGTTCCAGGCAGTTCCACACTCAGCGGCTCGTCTTTGTAGCTGATGACTTCGAGCTGCATACCATCTTGCAGGTAGTGGCGCGCATCGCCAAGTTGCTCCGCCGTGATCGGGAACGTCTCAAAGGTTTCGTTGTCCATGAAGTAATACGTATCATCGTCATTGTAGCTATACTGCACGGGACGATGATCGAGGAAGGCGCGCGGAAACTTCTCGCCAGCGTCTACCGTGCGCTCGATGTTGGCGCCGGTGCGCAGGTTGCGCAGCTTCATGCGCACAATCGCGCCGCCACGGCCCATCTTGATATGCTGCCAGTCCACGATCTGGAAGAGCGCTCCCTCGAACTCGATGGAGATGCCCTTCTTCAGGTCACCAGTGGAGATCATGTCGCTCGCTATCCTCTCCGTGCGCCCGCCCCGCTACGGGGAGGCGCAACCGTCTCGCGATGCGGGACCGCTGGGCGCTGCGCCGGGGTCAACCGCCACGCTCGTTTATCGCGCTAGGCAAACTGCCTTACATGGTACGGCGTCTGAGCGCTCGCGCCAGAATTACGCCGCCGTGCGGAAGGCGCCGAACACCCAACGTATCATACCATGCGCCCCTGGCGCCGCCAAACTGCGTGGCCTGAGCGTGGCAGCGGCAGGCTTGGTCTCTGTGCACAACTCTGCGACGCGCCCGATCACATTGACCGTGCGATTATAATGCAAGCGTCGTTCAGGCATACGGCAGCGCATGGTCATCTGATGTGGTGGAGGTGGACGCATGGCGGAGCCGCAGCCTCGCGAGCAGTCACGGCTGAGGTCGCGCGTCCGATACTTCTGGTCGCGTCGCTCAGGCGCCAGAACGATGTGGGCGCTGGTACTCGCCGTCCTGGCGCTGTTGGCGGCGATCTACCTGGCCTTGCCGAGCGGCGACCAGCGCACGGTGATACAGGCTGGGCTAGCGGAGGCGCAGAGGCTCGGGGCAACGGGCCTCACGGTATCGGTAGAGATTGTCCTCATCATCTGCGCGCTTGCCAGTTTTATGCTCGTGCTGGCGCCGGGCTATCGCACCAAGCGATACCTGACGTTGCCTGCCACAGATCACGCACAAACCTCTGTCTACCTGGATCTCGAGAATGTACGCAGTCCGCAGGATATTCAGGCTATCGTAGATCGCCTTCGCCGGGACTTCGCTGATCGGCGTCTCAACCTCCTCTACTTTGCGAGCGCTCTCTCAAGCGCAGGCACATTCAGCTATAAAATGCTCTATCGGTATGGATTCCGACCGATTGATGTGCCGCACGATCCAACTGGAACAAACCTGATTAAAGAGGCTGTCGATAAGGAAATTGCCATGCACGCTCTGGAACGGGCGCTCGTTGGGCTACCAGGGCAGGAATTCATCATCATCGCAATAGATGGCGGTTACGTACCGCTGGCGTATCGGCTCGTTGCGCTGGGCCATCATGTTCAGATCTGGTCGCCACATCTGATTAACGCTTATCGTACACTTGCCACCTATCTCCCAATCACCCTTGTTGATCTCTCACAAGGGGTAAAGGCGCAGAACGTCAAGCCTGAGCGAGTGGCGCAAGGTCGCGTTGTCGCCAGGCAAGCAAACCTGCGAGTGAAAGCGGGCGCGCATAAAAACGCTTCTATTCCAGAGTTCACGTTACACGATCCCCCTGTCGCGCAGTTCGCACAGGCAGGCGCCGCCGAGCTGTATTACGCTATCTACCAGACGATCGAGCTTTGCACGTGGATAGAGGCAAACTACGTCGAGGACGCGCATCGCCTGGAGCAGTTGCACCTCCACCTTGCCACCACACTGGCGCCGTGCCTCGCCGTAGTGGGATATACGGCTTTCAGTTCCAACGCCTACTGGCTGAGACATCTCAACGCGCTCAACGTGCTCAATGCGCCTGAGGGAAGTTTCCCTGAGCGTGGATCGATCTCCGCAGAGGCGGCGGCGCGCCAACTCTATGCGATGGCGCTGACGACAGCGCAAGCTGCCGTCGCGGCAGTCTCAAATCGGAGCGACAATGCCCTCAATATGCAGGTCATCCATGCGCAACTCATGCGGCCTGAGCTGGCCAGCGATGATACACGATCGCTCTATACGCTCCTCGCGCCGAATAACCAATTCCGCTACACGCACATACGCTATTTCATACATTGCGCCCGTGCGCTCAAGTTGCTGGAATATGACGATGTTTCCTCCTCCCGTGACCTCATCACGTCGCCGAATCTGACAGAACTCGCCAGGCAGGCGATTGAGCGGACCGCCGAGTAGCGCCTGCCGCATCGAGCAAAGCAGCTTGTCCACGAATAGATGCCGCCCACAGGTGTCAAGCAGGCATGGTATATGCGGGAAGTCAATGATGAGCCGGTTGCGCCGACAGCGCCTGTGGGAGTCCAGGGGGTCAGCGACAGGCGTGTGGGACGGCGCATCGGCGGAGGTCGGCCAAGAGCATGAGGAGGCGATCCTATGCAATTCGGAATCGGCTGGCTGGTCGTTGTCTGGATTATCTGGTCCGCGATCTTCTTCGTCACGATGGCGTTGGTGCGGTTTGCGATGCGGGGCCAGCAGGAGCACGCGAGCGAGGAGGAGGCGAAGATCATCGCCGCGCAGGCTGCTCAGGGCCACGCGGAACCGCCTGCCGCAGCCACAAGCGCCGCGCCCGGAGCCGCACGCCCGGAGCGCCCAACGCCGCGCCCGCAGCAGCCATTCGGGCCACCCCTCAGCGCCACCTGATTTCCCGCTGGGGATAGCCTGGCGCTGAAGAGCGCGACCTTCTGCCACACGATAGCAGCGCGAGAGACGCCACAGGCGCGCCTGCCGCGCTGCTACCCCTCGCGCAGCAGCCCCACCAGCGCCTCCAGCGCGACGAGGTAGCCGCGCCAGCCCAGGCCGACCACCTGCCCGCGACAGACCTCCGCCAGCAGCGAGATGCGGCGGAACGGCTCGCGCGCGTGGATATTCGAGAGATGCGTCTCGACCGCCATCAGGCCAGAGCCAGCCACGGCGTCGCGCAGGCTGACGCTGGTATGGGTCAGGCCGCCGGGGTTGATGATGAGACCCTGCGCGGCGGCGGCCTGCGCTTGCAGGAAGTCGATCAGCGCGCCCTCGTGATTCGACTGAAAGCAGACAACTTCGCAGTCAAGCTCACCACCGCGCGCCACCAGTCGCCGATTGATCTCGTCGAGCGTCATGCTGCCATAGATGTGCGGCTCGCGACTGCCCAGCGTGTTCAGGTTTGGGCCGTGCAGCACGAGCAGGCGTAGCGGTTCAGATGCTGCGTCAGGCATGCGCGTCCTCGCTTTCGGCTATCGCCTGTGTCTCCTCGTCGGTCGCGCCAAGCTCCAGCAGCGTCGCGCGCACAGCGGACTCTGGCGCATCGGCAGAGAGCGTCGCGTCGCCGAGCGCGGTCAGCAGCGCCCAGCGCACACGCCCGCCACGCGCCTTCTTATCCCAGAGGGTGGCGCGCAGCAACGCCGGGGCGCTCAGGCCATCGAGGCGCGTCGGCAGACCGAAGCGCGTCAGCAGCGCCTCCAGCCGATCCACCGCGTCGCGCGGGGTGACGCCGATGCGCCAGCCGAGCCGCGCGGCAAAGACCATGCCCGCGCTGACCGCCTCGCCATGCAACCAGAGCCGGTAGCCCGTCACCGCTTCGATGGCATGGCCGAGCGTGTGGCCAAAGTTGAGCAGCGCGCGGCGACCACCTTCGCCCTCGCGCTCATCACCCTCGACGATTGCCGCTTTGATGTCTACTGAGCGCGCGATGATCGCCGCCGTGATGGTTGGCTCGACGGCCAGCAGCGCATCGGCCTCGCGCTCCAGCGCTGCGAAGTAGGCGGCGTCGAGCGCGGCGCCATGCTTGATGACCTCCGCCCAGCCCTCGATGCGCTGGCGAGTGGGCAGCGTCAGCAGCGTCGCGGTGTCGGCGACGACGAGGCGCGGCTGGTAGAAGGCGCCGATCAGGTTTTTGCCGCGTGGATGGTCAATCGCCACTTTGCCGCCGATGCTGGCGTCTACCTGGGCCAGCAGCGATGTGGGGATGTGGATGAGCGGCAATCCGCGCAGATAGGAGGCGGCGGCGAAGCCCGCGAGGTCGCCGACGACGCCGCCACCTAGCGCGATCAACGCCTCGCCGCGCTCGATGCGCCGCTCCGCCAGCCAATCGTGTATGGCGTTCAACTGCTCACGCGATTTGCTCGCCTCGCCTGCGGGCGCGATGAAGACATCGGGCGCGAAGCCAGCGGCGCGCAGACACTCCACCAGTGGCGCGGCGTAGAGCGCGGCGACGGCGCTGTCTGAGACGAGGCTCAGGCGTGGCGGCAGGCCCAGCGCGCGCAGACGCCCAGGCAGGTCGGCCAGCGCGCCCCAGCCCACCACGGCGTCGTAGCCCGCCCCTGCCCTGACATGCCGCGTCACGACATGCCGCGTCACGGGCGCCGTCCCTGCGCCTGCCAGCCTGCCACGCGCGATCAGCCCGGCGGCGATGCGCGCGGCGACTGCGGTGGGCGCCTGCGTGTCGGCGCCGATGGTGTCATGCGCCTGCGCATAGAGCGGCTGGCGACGCGCCGCCAGCGCCTGGATGCGCGCGAGCGCGTCTGGACCGGCGAGCATCGGGCGCAGGTCGCCGACGGCGAGGCCTTGCTCCGCAGCTTCGGCGGTGGCGCGGCGCAGCGCCGTCTCTGGCGCGGCCTCCAGCGCGACGACCCAGGCGCGTTGCAGTGCGAGCGCCAGATTCTTCGCGCGCTCGACAATGCCCGCGCCCGTGGCGATGACCACGCGCCGACCGCTCAGCGCTGCCGCCAGCGCCGCCGCCTCGCGCACACGGAAGCCGTCCTCGCCTTCACGCGCGAAGAGAGCGCTTGCTGAGGCGCCCGCCGCCGCTGCGATGCTGGCGTCGAGATCGAGGCTGCGCCAGCCGAGCAGCGCGGCCAGCGCAGCGCCAGCGGTCGTCTTGCCTGCGCCCGTTGGCCCGATGATGACGATGCGCTCGATTGTCTGCGCCTGGCTGGCCGCGTTCTCTGTCTCCATGCGAGGGATTGTAGCACGCGGCGACTCAGGCGTTATCGCCTGCGAGTTGGTCGCGCGGAATCAGGATGGGTCCGACTCTGCGCCGCCAGCGCCGCCCGTCTGCTCACCCAGCGCGGGTAGCGTCGGCGCATCGGAGGCGCCTGTGGTGAAGGGTGGCGTGTAGGGCGGCGTGTAGGAGGGCGCGGCGAAGGACGGCGCGACTGGCTGACTCTGCGCCGCGCGCAGGCGCGCGGCTTTGCGGCGGCGGCGCTGCCAGAGGATGAAGCCCGCGATGACGAGCAGCAGCACGACCGCGACGCCGATGGCAATCGGCAGCAGCGATCCGGTATCGAAGCCGCCACCTACCACATCAATATCGGTCTCCTCGCCGTAGTGAATCACGTAGGTCACCGTGTCGCCATGTGCGACGCCACCTGTGTGCGAGCTGATCGAGCCAGGCATCGTGACGGAGAAACTCTCGCGCATGTCTTGCAACGCCTGTGGGACGGCGCCGCCGCTGGTGGTGTTCTGCGGCTTCATGCTCATGTGTCCGGTGACGTGGAACGTGTTTCCCAGGATGCCGCTCTGCTCAGAGAAGGTCAGCGAATCCTGTGCGACCGCGAGCAATCCATTACTGGTCGGGGCCCGCCGAGTTGGGCGCCTGCTGGACGAGAGTATTGAGATCGGCGATGCTCTTGAATGGGCGCGTGTAGGCCCAATAGCTGTACCCTGCGTCGTCGTAACGCCGAACGGACCCACCTTGCAGCGCCACCTGCTCGCCAAAGGCGTTCATGCTGGTGGTCACCTGGTCGTGTGCGGCGTTCATCACCTGCTGCGAGAAACCGATGGTCAGCGTATACGAGCCAGAGCCATCGTTATTCAGCGTGATACTGCGATCTACGTGCATGCAGCCGGTGAGCAAGATGGCCAGCCCAAGCAGCAACGCGAGGGCCGCTGGATGACGTCTCGTCGAGCGCACGCGAAGCTCCATTCTACCGCTCGCGCCTGCCCGTGCGCGGTGTGCTATGCGAGGCGACCGTGGCGCCAGAGCGTCTGGCTGCCATCGAACGCATGGTAGCAGCCGCACCGCCGCTGGTCAACGCAATCCAGCGATAGTACGCCTGCGCGGAGGGGGAGCCGTGCGGCGCCGGTGTGTTGACGGCTGCGGCGATGGGCGCTATAACCGAGAGGGGGTCATCCGGCGTCGTGGCGCGTCGCTGCGCGATGGCGACAACACACCGATACGCTGGGAGGCGACATGCTCAATGAGTTGCGGGGCCGCAATCTGGCCCATGTTGGCTGCACGCTTGGCCTGACACTTGGCCTCATCCTCGGCCTGGTGGCGGCGCTGGTCATCGTCACGCTGGTCAGGAGCGAGAGCGCGATCAACTGGGCGACGGTCGCATGGTTCGGGCTGACCTTCGCGCTTGGCGTCGTCGGCTACTGGGCGGGCGGACAGTTTTCGCGACGGCTGTGGGGCGACGAGATGAAGTCGAGGCCGCGCGAGTGAGGCTGGCGATCCACCCTAGAGGTTGACCAGCGCAATGCCCGCGAGGATGAAGCCGACCCCGGCCCACTGGATGCGCGTGAGGCGTTCGTGCAGAAAAATCCACGCCAGCACGACGGTGACGGCGGTAAAGAGCGATGAGAGCGTGGCGACCACACTGGTGAGCGCGCCGGAGACGCCGATGTTATAGGCGACATTCGCAGCCGTATCGAGAATGGCGCCGGGGATCAGCCAGCCCCAGAAGGCGCCAGAGCGTGGCGCGAGCGCGCGCGCCGCCGGGCTGGCCGTTCCCTGGGCGAAGGCGCCCACGCCAATGAGGCGCCGCGAGGCCCAGCCCACCAGCACGATCAGCGTCAGGGCCGCGAAGTCGGTCGCCTTGCCAATCATCGCCACCTGCACGCTGCCTATCTGGTCTACGACAAAGCGCATCGCCCAGTAGCCCACGCCAAACAGCAGCGTCGCGCCGAGCGCCTCTGCGACGCCTGGGCCGAGCAGCCGCCGCCAGCGCGTCTCGCCCTGTTCGCCCCGCCCGCGCGATTCGCCGTGCGCCGAGGGCGCGGCGCCCGACAGCACGACACCGATCAGCAGCAGTCCGAGGCCCACCAGTTGCGGCGGATTGGGGCGCTCACCGGAGAGCAGCGCAAGGATGGTGGTGACGGCGCCAAATGAGGCGGCAATCGGCGAGACGACCGCCAGCTTGCCGATGGCGAATGAGCGATAGAGCAGCGCCGCGCCCACCAGAATGAGCAGACTGATCGCCGCAGTAGCCAGCAACGCGCCCGGCGTGGCCCTGGAGAAGTCGAGTGGACTCCAGACCTCGATGCCGAGCAGCAGCGCCAGCAGGCCGACGACCTGCATGAAGTAGAGCGCGCGGAATGTTCCTGCCGTCTGGGTGGCGCCACGCAGGCAGTAGTCGGCGACGCCCCAGCAGAGCGCCGCCGTCAGACCCAGCAGCACGCCATTCGCCATCAGAGTCCCCATTCCGCTTCAAACGCAACGACGGCTGGCGATGAGGTCGCCAGCCGTCGCCCTGCGCGCTTAGTCCGCGTCCTTCGCGCGCGACCGCTCATGCTGGGTCAGCAGGCGCTTGCGCAGGCGGATGGTCTGCGGTGTCACCTCGACCAGCTCATCGTTGTTGATGAAGTCGAGCGACTGCTCCAGGCTGAGCTTGACCGGCGGCGAGAGGCGCACCGAGATGTCGGCGGTGGAGGAGCGCACATTCGACTGCTTCTTCTCCTTGCAGACGTTCACCATCAGGTCATCTGGCCGCGCGTTCAGGCCGACGATCATGCCCTCGTAGACAGGCGTGCCGGGATCGATGAACGTCTGGCCGCGCGCCTGCGCATTGTTCAGGCCATAGGTCACGGCGACGCCGCCCTCCGACGCAATCAGCACGCCGTTGCGCGCGGAGCCGATGGCGCCCATCCACGGCTCATAGCCGGTGAGCATGCTCGCCATCGCGCCGTTGCCCTGTGTCAGCGTCAGGAACTCGTTGCGCAGGCCAATCAGGCCACGGGTGGGAATCTCGTACTCCAGGCGCACATTGCCCACGCCGTCATAGACCATGTTCGCGAGTCGCGCCTTGCGCCGCGCCACATTCTCGGTGACAGCGCCGACATACTCTTCGCGGGTATCAATCACCAGCCGCTCGATAGGCTCGACGGTGTGGCCATTCTCCTCGTGCGTGATGACCTCTGGGCGCGACACCTGCAACTCATAGCCTTCGCGGCGCATCGTCTCGATCAGCACTGCCAGGTGCAGCTCGCCACGGCCAGACACGACGAACTCATCGGCGCTGGCGCCATCGTCCACGCGCAGGCTCACGTTGGTCTCCAGCTCGCGATAGAGGCGCGCGCGCAGTTGGCGCGAGGTGCTCCACTTGCCCTCACGTCCAGCCACCGGACTCGTATTGACGCCAAATGTCATCTTCAGCGTCGGCTCCTCGATAGCGATGCTGGGCAGCGCCTCAGGAACCTCCGGGTCGGTGAGTGTGTCGCTGATGTTGATGGTGTCGAGGCCGGCCAGCGCGACGATGTCGCCCGCAGCCGCCTCCTCGACCTCACGGCGCCCCAGCCCCTCGAAGGTGAAGACGTAGGTCGCGCGGCCACGCAATACCTCGCCGTCGCGCGTCACGCGCGCCAGCGCCATGCCAGGGCGCGCCTTGCCGCGCGTGATGCGCCCGATGGCGTATTTGCCCTTGTAGTCGTCGTAGTCGAGCGTCGTCACCTGCATCTGGAAGGGGCCGTCCTCATCCACCACGGGGGCAGGCACATTCGCGATGATCGCCTCGAAGAGCGGCGCCAGGTCCATGTTGTCGTCGTTCGGGTCGAGCCGCGCGATGCCCTCACGCGCGATGGCATAGAGCACCGGGAAGTCGAGCTGGTCGTCGCGCGTCGCCATCTCCAGGAAGAGGTCCTGTGTCCAGCTCAACACCTGCTCGATGCGCGCATCGCGGCGATCGATCTTGTTGACGATGACGATTGGGCGCAGGCCCAGATCGAAGGCCTTGCGCAGGACGAAGCGCGTCTGTGGCATCGGCCCTTCGACCGCGTCTATCAAGAGCAGGCAGCCATCGGCCATGTTGAGCACGCGCTCGACCTCGCCGCCGAAATCGGCATGGCCGGGCGTGTCAATGATGTTGATCTTGACATCTTTGTAGTGGATTGCGGTATTCTTGGCGAGAATGGTGATACCGCGCTCACGCTCAAGCTCATTCGTGTCCATAATCAGCTCACCGACCTGCTGGTTCTCGCGGAAGACCTTGCTCTGCTTGAGCAGGCCATCAACCAGCGTCGTCTTGCCATGGTCAACGTGAGCGATGATCGCGACGTTACGGATGTCCTCGCGAACGCGCTTTGCGGACGCGCCGTCAGTTCGTTCCATCATCTGCATACTTCTGTGTTTCTCGTATTCTTTCCCTGCGGCGTCCGTAGCGGTCGTGTCGCCCGCGCTCGGCGGAATCCACGTAATCTGCTCAACGTTGGGACGGCGAATAGGCGTGAGTGGCGCTGTGTGCGCCATGCGCGCAAAGGCGGGCGCTGCGCACAGATCTCGCGCTGCGTCCGCCGTCGTTGGTGGTGTGGCGCCTCTGCGCCGGGTGAGCGCGCTTGATTCGCGTACACGGTTGGTGGCGTAGCATCGTGTCATGCCCCGCGCGCTCCCAGTCAACAGTATACCACGCCCAGCGCCTTCGCGACGAGCGAACGGCTAATGGTCCAGCCGAACGCTGTGATGTGCTACCCTATGATGGCGCTCGCCACGCGGACGCATCGGCGTGTGTAGCCGGGCTACGAGCGGGCTAGAACCGGTCATGAGGAGAGCGAGACATGGCGCGCGTCGCGGGGAAGGGGCAGGCAGGCCGTCTCGCGTTGCGGACGCGCGCCACACGCTGGACTGACGAGGCGCGTGGCTACCCACGTAATGTCTACCTGCTGTTGCTCTTCACCCTCGGCAAAGGCTTTCAACTGAGCATTGGCCAGGTAACACTGACCCTCTACGCCTACAGCATTGGCTATCGGCAGGATTTTGTCGGCGTGCTCATCGCCGTTCCCGCCATCGGCTCGTTGCTGGCGGCGATCCCCATCGGCTTCCTGGCTGATCGCATCCCACGCAAGCCGCTGCTGATCATCACCGGGCTGCTCAACCCCGTCGCGCTGGCGCTGATCGGCCTGACGACGAGCGCGCCGCTGATGCTGGCGGCGGCCTTCGCCAACGGTGTGCTCTCCTCGGCATACTGGGTGACGATCATCCCCATGCTGACCGAGAGCGTTGATGAGCGGCGCCGCGTCAGTGTGATGTCGCTCAACACCTTCCTGATGCTGGGCGTCGGCTCGCTCGGCGGCTTGCTCGGCGGCGCCGTGCCAGAATGGGTGAGCGCGGTCACCGGGTTGGCCGCGACCTCGCCTGTTCCGCTGCGCTGGGGCGTGGTCGCGGCGGCGGTCGTCGTCTTCCTGCCGACGATTCCGCTGCTCTGGCTGACGGAGACGCCCGCGCCCACCGCTGTCGTGGCCCCAGCGGTCGCCGCCAGCGACGCAGTGGTTCCCGGCGCAACAGCCGCCCGCCGCGACGATTCGCCCCAGCGCCCGCCCGATACCGCTGCTCTTCTTGCTGCTGCTCGTGCCCGATATCCTCTACACGGCGGGCGAAGGCGCGGTCGTCGCCCTGCTGCCGCTCTTCTTCCGTTTGCAGTTCCAGCTCAGTCCGGGGCTGATCGGCGCGCTCGTGGCGGGTGATGGCGTGCTGACCGGCGCCGCGGCGCTGCTCGCGCCCAGCATCGTGCGGCGCTATGGCAAGCTGCGCGTCATCACCACTGCGCAACTGCTCAGCGCGCCGGTTGCGCTCGTCATCGGCTATGCGCCGTGGCTCTGGCTGGCCGCGCTGGCTGAGTTGTCGCGCAACTTGCTGCGCGGCGCCTTCGAGCCAGTCTACGCCACGTTTGCCATGGAGCGCGTGGATGCGCGTTTCCGCGCGCGACTCAGCGGCTTCTACAGCGTCACCTGGAGCATCGGCTTCAGCATCGGCGCGGCGGTTTCGGGCTGGCTCCAGGCCAACGTGAACCTTTCGATTGGCTTCCTGCTGGGGGCCGTCCTGCTGGCGTCGGCGCCCACCTGGCTGCTGCTCGCCTTCGCCCGCGATCCCAACGTAGACTGAGCGGCGCGCCCCTCATCGCTTGCTGGCGCGCTTCGGCTTCGTGGCCATCGGCTCAGCGGCTGCGGTCGCCTGGCCCGCTATCAGGCCGAGGTTGGCCTGGCCAGTGGGGCAGAGCGGCGCCAGTGTACAGACCTCGCAGAGCGGCTTGCGCGCCTGGCAGACCGCTCGCCCGTGCATGATGAGCATGTGCGAGAGATCGAGCCAGTCGCGCTGGGGCAGCAGCGCCATCAGGTCCTCTTCCACCTTGACCGGATCATCGCTCTCCGTCAGCCCCAACCGACGCGCCAGCCGCCCGACATGCGTGTCCACCACCACGCCTTCGACGATGCCGAACGCATTGCCCATCACGACATTCGCCGTCTTGCGCGCCACACCGGGCAGCGCGATCAACTCATCCATCGTGCGCGGTACCTGCCCGCCGTAGCGCTCGACGATCATCTGTCCCGCCTCGCGGATATGTTTGGCCTTGTTGCGGTAGAAGCCCGTCTGCTTGATGTCCTGCTCCAGCGCCTCTGGGTCGGCGCTCGCATAGTCCTCGGCGCTGCGATATTTCTGGAAGAGGCTCTTCGTCACCTGATTGACACGCTCATCGGTGCATTGGGCTGAGAGGATCGTCGCAACCAGCAATTCGAGCGGCGTCGTGAAGTCGAGCGAACATTTCGCGTCGGGATAGAGCCGCCGTAGCTCCGCGACGATCTGCTCGGCGCGCTCCTGCTCGGCTGCGCCGCGCGGTTTCTGGCCATCTTTCGGCTTAACCAACTTCTCGCTCCTCATCATCACAATCAACGCAAACAGCACAGGCGCTCACCGCAATCCGGGCAGATGCGTCGCCAGCGCGCCTGCCAGCGCTAGCGCGGCGCGGCCCAGCGTCAGCGCCAGCCCCAGGCCAACGGAGCTGGGCGTGTAGCCGTTGCCCGGCTCGGCAGGCAGCGACGCCTCGAAGTACCAGTAGAACGTGCGAATCGCGCTCGCCATCAGGAAGATAAACAGCGCGATGCGTCCAATCTGCTCTGGCGTTGCGAACACGCGCACACCATTCATGCGGTCGAGCGCGATGGGCAGCCGCCCGAACCAGAGCGCCACCTCATAGATCGCCACCGCAGGCACAATGCACGTCGCTGGCAGCACGCTCGCCGCCTCGATGACCCCGGTGGGCGCCGCGACCGCCACGCTAGCCAGCAGTGGCAGCGCCAGCAGCAACGTCAGCACCAGCGAGGTGAGGTCGCGATAGCGGATGAGGCGATAGAGGATCAGCGCCAGCCCGGCGTAGAAGAACACGCCGAGGTAGGGCGGTATGATTGGCTCGCCACCCACCGCAGGGTAGCCCGCGCTGTAGTCCTGCGTGATGAGCAGCCGTAGCACGTCGAGCGCGTTGGCGCCGACCCGCGCCCAGAACGCCCCGGCGAGCGGATTCGTCGGCAGCGCGGGCGACTCGCTCGACCGCGCAAAGAGGTCGCTGCCGATGCGAAAGCCGATCAGCGGGCTGAGCACGGCCCACAGCGCGGGCAGGCCAGAGATAAACGCGGCGCCGATGAGTGTCACGAGCGCCAGCCGCATCCGCTTGAAGATCGCCGGTCGCCGCCAGCGCCATGCCAGTGTGACGCCGATGATCAGCAGCGGCACGAGCCAGAGGCCCGGCGCGAGATCGCACGCCAGGCCCGTCGCGACGCCAGCCACGGCATAGAGCGCCAGCGCATAGGGCATGCGCCCGACGGCGCGCGGTCGCTGGCTGGCCTCGGCTCCGGCATCGTCGCCGCTGCTTGCATGCTCCGCCGTTTCGATGTCGGCATCCATCGCGTGGAATGCGCGCAGCAACGCGAGCACCGCCAGGCACATCAGCAGGGGCAGCAGCACGACCTCCATGCCAGAGCGACTGAGCGAGACGTGCCAGCCCGAGGTCGCCGCCAGCAGCGCCGCCAGCAGCGCAATGCCGCGTCGCTCATGCCCGCCCGTCTGCCGCAGAATCTCCTGGGTGAGGAAGTAGACGACCAGCACCGTGAGCGTGCCGATAATCGCCGAGGGAAGCAGCGCCGCCAGCGGTGTTGGCCCGAAGACGCGCACCAGCAACCCTTCGAGCGCGACGAATGGCCCGTTCAGCCCCTGCGGGTCGGCGAGGAAGAGCCGTAGATCGCCACTCACCTGCTTCAACACACTCACGTCGTCGGCGCCGCCGGTCAGATTCTGATTGAGGTTGCCCAGCCGCAGCAGCCGCAGCAACGCCGCGACCACGAGGATCAGCGTGAGCGTCGCGCGCTGCCAGATCACCGGGCGCCGCGCAAAGCCCTCGCTAAACATGCCGACATAGCGGCGCACGATGCTGACCCAGCCCTCCTCGTAGGGGGCTGCGCGCAAGAGCAGCAGCGGCGCAAAGATCAGCAGTACTTCAAAGAACTGCACGAAGAGGTCGCGCCCGATGCCGGGTGTATTCACCAGCAGGTAGTTGCTGACAGCGTAGGTCAGCAGCGCGCCTGCCGACATCAGCACACCCTGCCGCCGCACATAGGGCTGCAGCGCCAGCGGGCCAAGCACGAGCAGCCAGACGATATACCACGGCTGGAACCAGAAGGTAATCAGCGCCAGCGCGGCGAACGTCACTTTCGCTGCGGCGGTCAGCAGGTCGCGGATGTCGGCGAGCGGACCGAGCACCCAGAGCCGATGGGTCTGGATCGCGGCATAGATGATGAAGAGCGCGTAGAAGACGAGGCGCACGGTCTTATCCAGGGCGGGATACTGCGCGGGCTGCACCAGCAGCTCCAGCGGCGCGGTGATGAACTGGACAATGCTGCTGTTGTAGTAGAGCGGGCGCAGTTGTTGCCCCAGCCCATCAAACGTCCTGACGCCATCCCAGAAGGGCGCGTAGAAGATCACGACGAGCGTGGCGCCGATGACGAACGCCCCCGCGAGCAGTCGCGCTGTCGCCGCCTGGTCAAGCTCCTCGAGCATGCGCCTGGTCGAGCGCGCCAGTGAGCCGAGTCGCGGGCGCAGGCCGGGCGCGGGTGGCGCCGTCGGGTGGCGCATGCTGGTGAGCGCGCGGTGCCGTAGCTCGTAGACGAGCCAGAGTGGCACAAAGAATGCCGAGACATATTTGATGAGCGCGCCCAATACCAGGAAGGCGAAGGCGGCCTGCGCTCGCCCGCGCAACATCAACGCGAACGCCGCCAGCACACAGACCATCATGGCGATGTCATTGTGGCCCATCGCCACAGACTCATAGAGCAGCAGCGGACTCCAGCCGAAGAGCGCCGCGATGCGCAGCCGACGCTCCGGGTAGAGGCGGCGCGCCAGCACATCGATCAGCCAGAGCGCGAGGACGACGCAGATGGCCGCAAAGACTTTGTAGAGCAGCATGTTCAGCAGCAGATTCTCGCCGCTGATCCACGAAAATATCGCCGTGACGACCAGCCACGCTGGCCCGTAGGGCGACGCCGGGCGATCTACCGCATAGCCGCCGGGCAGCTTGTACGCGGGAAACACCATCGGGTTCTGATGCAGATGGGTGAAGAGGTAGCCACGCGCGACATAGCCGTAGAGATCAGTCGTCGTGACTGGCTGCATCCAGATCAGAATCAGGCTGAAGATGACGGGAGCCAGGAAGACCAACCGCCGCGCCAGCCGTGCCTCGGCGGGGCGCTCGCGCGCCTCGCGCTGCGCCCGATTGGCCGCCAGCAGCGCGACGAACTGCGCGCCGAAGAGAAAGATCACCACGACGATGTAGGAGATGGCCGCCAGCGGACTGTAGCCCGTGATGGCGCCCATATCCTTGATCTGCGATGACTCAGGCGTGATGTGTGGCTCATTCCAGTAGCTGAAGATGGGGAATGAGAGCGTCAGGCCGAGGTAGCAGATGATCGAGACCAGGCCAGCGCCCAGCAGCGCCGCCACGGGCGAGACCTGCGAGAAGATATGCGCGAAGACATCCTCCGCGCGCGGCTGGAACCCAGGAATCGGCGGCGCCGACGCCAACAGCCTGCGCCAGCGCTCGCGCGCCCGCACAGCTAGCGGTTTACGCCTCTGCCCGACCATTGTGGGCATCTCTCGCTCTCCTCCTCGCATCGCTGCCGTGTGGGCGTCATGCCACAGCGCCGCCAATAGTGTAGCAGACGCGAGAAGCCAGAGAGCGTTGCGCAGGAGGAGGACGGCTATCGCTGGCGCCTGTAACGCCACAATCGCCGACCAGACCGCAGGGATAGTGACGACCTGGCCGACGATGGCGGCCCCGATGATGGCGCCGAGCCAGAGCGACATGCGGCGATGTGGGCGCAGTTCCAGCAGGGGGATCAGCGGGAGGAAATCGAGCATGTAGTGCGCCGGGAGCGCGCGGAAAGTCAGCGTGAAGGCCAGCGTGACGAGCGCGACGCCGATGATGAGCGCCTGATTTGCCCGCAGGCCGTCCGCCTCTGCGGCGAGCGGACGCGCCGCACGCGCGCGCCAAGCGCGCCACGCCGTGAAGTACACGACGACCAGCGCCAGCCCCAGCAGCGCCATCGAGATCGGGTTGATCAGCGTGGGCGCGGTCAGCGGCGAGAGCGCGACCCGCGAGAGCGAGACCGCATGGAAGGCCGTCTGAACCGCCAGTCCTGGTATCCACCCCAGCGCCAGCGCCACCGAGCCATACAGGCTCTCGATCTCGACATCGCGCCCTGCCTGCGTCGCGATGCTGTGCCAGACTGGCCCCCAGCCAGCGAACAGCGTGACGGCCAGCGTCACCGCGCCGATGACGCCACAGAGCCAGCCCACGCCCCAGAGGATCGGGCGGAGCGCCGCCCGCGCGGCGTCGCGCAGGTGTATCTTCCCGGTCAGTTCGAGTTCGTAGAGCACGAAGACGGGCGCGATGAAGAGCGGAAAGCCCTTGATGAGCGCCGCAGCCGCCAGCAGCGACCACGCCAGCCCGCGTCGTCTGCACACCAGCGCGTAGACCGACGCCAGCAGCAGCGCGCCAACGGCCAGGTCAAACTTCTGCAAGACCGCGCCGCTGAGAAACGCCAGCAGCGTGTAGAGCAGGCCAGCCCCGGCGACGATCACCTCGTTGCGAGAGAACCGACGGGCCGCGCGCATGACGAGCCAGAGCGTCACCGCATCTATCACCAGCATCTCGACCGCAAAGCTCACCCCATAGGCGCCGTAGCGGATGGGGTCGGGCGCAGGCAGTTGCGTCAGCGGATGGCTGAAGGCCGCGTCGGGGCGCGGCGCGATTCCGGCGAATGGCAGCAGCGGCAGCGCGGGGAGTAGTTGCAGCACGATGGCCAGCGGCGGATACTCGACCGCGAAATCGCGGTAGGGCCACAGACCAGCGGCGAGGTTCCCCGCATAGCGGTAGAATTCAGGGTCGCTGTAGCGATGGCCGATGATGACACCGGCCAGCAGCGCCAGCCGCGTGAGCAGCCAGACGCCGATGGTCAGTGCGCGTAGCGCGCCTGGACGCCGCGCCTGCGACACCAGCGCCTCTCGCCAGGGAGGTCGCGGTGGGATCGTCGCCGAGTCATCCACCGGTGAGCGCGGTGGATCAGCCGTCACGCTCATGGCGCCACCCCCTGCGCCGCCGTCGGCTCATGCCCGCGCCAGGCCGCCAGCCAGAGGGCCAGCGCAGGCAGCGCGGTGAAGTAGAAGTACGTCGTGAGGCTGCGCCAGGCGAAGAACAGCGGCGCCATCGCCAGCACATAGCCCAGCGCAGGCGCGCGCAGACAATTGCGCCAGTACCAGAGCAACGCGCCGATCAGCGCCAGCAGTTCCAGCGCGGTGTAGACGGCGGCGGGCGCGAGTGGCGCCACGCCAGAGAGCGAGAGGCGAATCAGGCCATTGCCCAGCGGGAACATCGGATCGAGTTGCGGCGCCAGCACGCCCGCCAGCCACGCGCGCGGATTGTTGATGACGAATGGCGCATTGATGGCGGCAAAGAGCGCCACTGCGCCAGCGAGCCGCCCCGCCGCCGCGCGCCAGCCGCGCTCGCGCCAGATCAATACGAGCAGGAACGGCGCAGAGAACCACGCAAGCTGCTTCGTCGCCAGCGCCAGCCCCAGCAGCGCCGCCGAGAGCGCGCCCCGTTCGCGCCAGCGCCACGCCGCGAAGAGCGGGACGATGTAGAGGATGTCCGGGTCGGCGATCAGAGCAGCGTTGAGCAGCGGCACATCTGCCAGAAAGAGCAGCGCCACCCACGGCCAGAGCGCGCGCGGCGCCGAGGTGATGAGCAGCGCCGCCAGCCCCAGCATGCAGAGCAGCGTGAGCGGCGTCGCATTCGGCAGCCCCGCCCAGACGAACGGCACGAGCGGCAAGAAACGCCAGCGCCGGGTAGCTCAGGCGCGACTCGAAGCCCGGCGCGGCGCTGGTGGGCGAGGTCGGAAACGCCGCCGTGCGCTCAGCCGCCGAGGGATAGTCGGTCAGCGCGCGACTGGCGAATGGCCCGGCATGCAGCGGCGTGGTGTATTGTGGCTCCTGATGCAGTGTGTGAATCGCCGCGGCGATGTTGGTAGCGGCGTAGGGATTGTGGCCTGCCAGCAATTGCTGCGCGGCGTACTGGTCGAGCGTGGCGCCGTCGTTGGGATAGTAAGGCGCCTGGAAGCTGGCGACGCCCATCGCGCCGAGTTGCTTGACACCGACGAGCGCAGCGGTGAGCGTCAGCGCGAGAATGAACGCCTGCGCACGCCGACTGCGCAGCCAGCGCCACTGCGGCGGTCGCTCGCCCACCGCGAGCAAGAGCAGCCCCAGCGACGCGCTGAGCGCCAGGAAGGCTAGCACGCCCGCCAGCGGCGCCCCGATGGCCAGCGTGAGCGGGTCGCGTGGCAGTTCCAGCAGGTTGTGTAGCGCGATCACCACGCCCAGCAGTGTCAGGCGTGCAGCGATCTCACCCTGTGGCAGCGTAATGCTCCATCGGAGCCGAGCCGTCTCATTGGCGCGGGTATCCGCCGCGTGCGCCTCGATCACAACGAGCCTCTCACAATCGGGCGCCGCGCCGACGCCCCCATGCGCAGGGCCAACGCGCGGCGACGAGTCGCGGGCAGGGCTAGCCTTCGGCCAACCAGCGCGCCGCCTCAACCGCATGGTAGGTGATAATCATGTCGGCGCCCGCCCGCTTGATGCTGGTCAGCGCCTCCAGCGTCGCCCGCCGCTCGTCGAGCCAGCCATTGGCCACCGCCGCCTTGAGCATCGAATACTCGCCGCTCACGTTGTAGGCCGCAATCGGCAGGTCCCAGCGGTCGCGCACGCGCGCCAGCACATCGAGATAGGGCAGCGCCGGCTTGACCATCACCATGTCAGCGCCTTCCAGAATGTCGAGTTCCACTTCGCGCAGCGCCTCGCGTCCATTCGCAGGGTCCATCTGGTAGGCGCGCCGGTCACCAAACTGTGGCGCAGACTCCGCCGCCTCGCGGAAAGGTCCGTAGAAGGCGGAGGCGAACTTGGCGGAGTAGGCCAGAATCGGCGTGCCGCTGAAGCCCGCGCCGTCGAGACCGGCGCGCAGAGCGGCGACCCGGCCATCCATCATGTCCGAGGGCGCCACGATGTCGGCTCCGGCTGCCGCATGCGAAAGCGCCTCGCGGGTCAGCAGTTCGAGCGTCTCATCGTTCTGCACCTCGCCATCGCGAACGAGTCCACAATGCCCGTGGCTGGTGTATTCGCACATGCACACATCCGTGACGATTACCAGCTCTGGCGCGGCGGCTTTCATCTCGCGAATGGCTTGCTGCACCGGGCCGCGCTCATCCCAGGCGGATGAGCCAATCTCGTCCTTGTGCGCTGGCACACCAAACAGCAATGCGGCGCCCACGCCCAGCTTCACCAGCTCCTCGGCGCGGCGGCCCATCGCGCCAACGGGCCACTGATATTGCCCCGGCATCGAGCTGATCGCGACCGGCTCGGCGACGACTTCGCTGACGAACAGCGGATAGATGAAGTCGCCGGGGTCCAGCAGCGTCTCGCGCGTCAGGCGGCGCAACCCTTCGCTGCGGCGCAAGCGACGCATGCGGCGGGCCGGAAAGCCACCCGCCACGCCCGGCGCCTGCGGCGCGCGCCCTCGCTCGATCTCTGTGGTCATGCGTAGTCCTCGCTCTAGAACGCCGTCTGCGCGCGGCGTCGCCAATCCTCGCGACGATTCTCAGGCGCGGCCAGGCATAAGACGTGGCGCCTGACCCGAAATGTTCCCGCGTCGGGGCGCTCCTGTCGGGTCAGAGGCGCCAATGCGCTCAAATCTACTCGCGCTCCTGGCTCGCCTTGAAGGGCAGCATAATCAACGCGACGAACGCGGCGATGGCTGGGACGAGATAGAGCAGTCCGACGAAGACGGAATCCGTGTCTTTCGCGTTGATGAGGGTATACACGCTGAACAGACCAAAGCCCGCGCCGATCAGAAAGAGCAGCGCCGTGCTCAGCATTTTCTTCGACATAGCATGCCTCACGAATGGGAACGGTGAACCGCGCAGGCTTGCGGACGCGATACTCTGCGCCGCATTCGGTTACGATTATACCATTGAGGCGTATACGTGCGTTCGTTTTTGTGCCTGGCGCTGCTGCGCGGGAAGAGGCGCGTCGCATGCCTCCGCTTGCGTGTTGTGTGATACGGTGGCGTTGAGTGGCAGGGGTCGCCGGCCAGGCGCAGCGCCGGGATATCCGCCGGTTTTGGATGGAACCCCCGTCAAACTCCGATCTTTGCTGAAGCTGCGTGACATGGTACACTTGGTCTCGCTCAGTTGCTCTGGCAGGGATGAAGGCGCGCCAGAGCGGGTACTAGCGATCAGGAGAAACGATATGGCAGTGCGCCTGCACTGGCGAGGATTGCTGATAGTCGCGGCGGCGCTCACTCTGCTCTCGGCCTGCGCGGTCGGGGGCGCGTCACATCCCATCGCTGGAGCGACCGCGACGACCGGCCCGGTGACGGTGACGACAAATCTCCCAACCTACACGACTGGCGACGCCGTTGGCGCGACCGTCACAAACAGCTCGACGACTGACTTTTACGCGCAGGATGGTCAGTCGGCCTGTACCATCGTGCAGGTAGAGCAATACAATGGGAAGACGGGCGCATGGACGCCCGTTGACGCCTGTCACAATGGCCAGACGACCCAGATTCTCGTCGTCGCGCAGGGTACCGCAGTCCCTTATACGCTTGCGCCCACTTCGGCCAGCGACGTGAATGCCTGGCAGCCGGGAACCTATCGGATTTCGATCACCTACTCGACACAGGCCGACGGCGTCACCAGCCCGCAGGTGGCGCACTCCGCCGCATTCAAAGTGACCAGCTAACCACGCGCTGCGTTTGGGAGAGGAATCTGCTATGTCTGAGTCGCGCCACGACATCACCTTGCTCGTGACCAACTACCCCTTCGAGCCAGCCGATGTCGAACGCCTGCGCACGGCGCTGGGCGAGAACGCGCTGCTCACGGCGCGCGGTGAGCACGGATTGGCTGACGCGCTGGCGGCGCATCCTGAAACGGATGTCATCTGCACGTTTGATGCGCCAGCCAACCTGCTCGAGCTTGCGCCACAGATGCGCTGGGTCGCGTTGGCCAGCGCAGGCGCCGAACGCACGTTGCGACAGACGTGGAGCCATGCGCCGAATGCGCCGCTGATCACCACGGCCAATGGCGTGCATGCGATCCCCATCAGCGAGCATGTCTTCTCGATGCTGCTGCTCTGGGCCAGGCATTGGCCAGAGATGTTCGCGATGCAGGAGCAGCGGCGCTGGCCGAGCAATGCGTCAGAGAAGCAGACACTCGAGGGGCGTGAGCTGGCAGGAGCGACGTTGCTGATCGTAGGGCTGGGCGCCATCGGACGGCGCGTCGCGCAGCTTGGCCGCGCGTTTGGCATGCGCACCCTCGCGATCCGGCGTAGCGCCTCCGCCGGAGACACCGACCCCGACGTGGACGCCATCATGCCGATGGAGCGCCTCGACGACGCGCTGGCGCAGGCTGACTATATCGTGCTGGCGGTTCCCAGCACGCCAGAAACGCATCACCTGATCGACACTGAGCGGCTGGCGCATGTGAAGCCGGGCGCGCTGCTCGTCAACATCGCGCGCGGCGCCATCGTGGACGAGCCAGCCTTGCTCGCCGCGTTGCGCGCTGGCGCGCTTGGCGGCGCGGCGCTCGATGTCGTGGCGCAGGAGCCGTTGCCGCCCGACGATCCGCTCTGGTCCGCGCCGCATATCATCATCTCGCCGCATGTCTCTGGCTGGACATCACACTACGGCGCGCGGCTGGCCGATCTGCTGCTAGAGAACATCGCACGGTACCGCGACGGTCGCCCGCTGCGCAATCTGGTAGACGTGGCGCGCGGCTATTGACGGACGCGCGTGTCAGCCTTCGTCCTGGCAGGGAACCACCAGGATGCTTGCGTTGAGCTTCAGCCGGAGCAGCCTGCTCGCCACAACCGGGCGCATGCGCAGCCAGCCGCGCGACTGGTCTGGCGCTCCGACAATCACCAGCGTGATGTGGCGTTCTCTGACCGCCTGCGCTACCACCTCGGCGCTGTCGCGCCCGGCCGTCGGGATGACCTCCGCGCCCAGGTCCTCCGCCATCCGCGCCTGGTCTGCGGCGGATGCGCCAGTGGCAGGCGCGCTCTGGCCACCAGGGATGGGCGGCGGGTTGGCGACGATGGCAAAGAGCGGCGCGCGCAACGCATGCGCCATCCGCCAGCCCTCATGCAACAGTCGCCGGGTCTGGTCGGGCGCATCGAGCGCCACCAGCACCCGATCCTTCACCGCAGCCTCAAGCGTAACCTCCCTGGATGATTCACCGCCATGCATCAGCGCATCGAGCTGCCGTTCAGTCTTCTCGCTCACCCGCTGGAGCGCCAGTTCACGCAGCGCAGTGAGGTTGCTGGTCGAGAAGTACCGCTCCAGCGCCAGCCGCGCGCGCTCAGGGGGATAGACGTTGCCGTGGCGCAGGCGCGCCCGCAGCGCTTCCGGCGAGATGTCTACCAGCTCGACGTCATACGCTTCATCCAGCAGTCGGTCGGGAATGGTTTCGCGCTGGCGCGCGCCGGTAATCGCCTCAACCAGGTCGTTGAGTCCCTCCAGGTGTTGCACGTTCACCGTCGTGATGACCGTCACACCCGCCGCCAGCAGGTCTTCGACATCCTGATAGCGCTTCTCGTGGCGTGAGCCGGGGACATTGGTGTGGGCCAGTTCGTCCACCAGCGCCACCGCTGGCTTGCGCGCCAGCACTGCGTCGAGGTCCATCTCCTCCATCTCAACGCCACGGTAGGTGATGCGTTTGCGCGGAATGACCTCCAGGGCGCCGATCTGCCGCTCCGTCAGCGGGCGACCATGCGTCTCGACCCAGCCGATAACGACATCCGTTCCGCGCTCCTTGCGGCGGCAGCCCTCGTTGAGCATGGCGTAGGTCTTGCCAACACCCGCCGCCATGCCCAGATAGATGCGCAGCCGTCCGCGCGTGGGGCGCGATGAATCAGCTGCGGCGCCAGCGTCAGTGGCCGGGGCCAGATCGCGCAGTTGGTAGCGGTCGAGCAGCGCGTCGGGGTCTGGCCGCTCGTCGCCAGATGACCGCAGATGTTCTGCCACCGTGTCGTCTCACTTTCGCTGCAACAGCAGAGCAACCTCAGGATGCGCCTGGCTCAGCGCGTCGAGCGCCAGATTGAGCTCCAGCACATTGACACGCGGCTCACCAAAGAGGCCGAGAAAGCGCCCGGTGACGTGCGCGTCCACCTGCGCCTGCACGCTGGCCTGGCTGAGTCCACGCGCCCTGGCGACACGCGGAATCTGGTAGTACGCCGCCGCGACCGAGATGTCCGGATCGAGGCCAGAGGCCGAGGCGGTCACCAGGTCAACCGGAATCGGCGTGCCAGCGGGAACATCGGGATTCTCCTGCTTGAGCGCCGCGATGCGCTGCTGAACAGTCTGGATCAGCGTCTTGCTCGTCGGCCCGAGATTCGAGCCGCCAGAGTTGTCCGCCTCATACGGCGCGGGCGTCCCCTGAAGGTTCACCGTCGCCGAGGGGCGACCGTGGAAGTATTGCGGCTGTGTCCAGTACTGCCCAATCAATCTGGACCCCACTGGCTTACCATTGAGGTAGACCAGCGAGCCATTGGCCTGCGAGGGAAAGAGCGCCTGCGCCGCGCCCGTCACCGCGAGCGGGTAGATGATCCCCGCGATGAGGGTCAGCAGGAGCGTCAACAGGATGGCAGGGCGAAACTGGCGCAGCAGCGCTCCTCGCCCGTGCTCAACCGGGCTGGCTGCTGCGGCGCTCTCGTCTGCTGGCTCATTCGTCTGCGGTGTGGGCGTCGTCGTCTGAAGCATGGGGAATCTATCGCTTTCTGGGCAGGTCACGCCGTGAGATGCAGCGCGACCAGGATCAGGTCAATCAGCTTGATGCCGATGAAGGGCAGGATGATGCCCCCCAGGCCGTAGAGCAGCAGATTGCGCCGCAGCAGCGCCGCCGCGCCGAGCGGGCGATAGCGCACACCGCGCAGCGCCAGTGGGATCAGCGCGACGATGATCAGCGCGTTGAAGATGACCGCCGAGAGCACCGCGCTATGGGGTGTGGCCAGATGCATGATGTTGAGCGCCTGTAGCTGGGGGTAGGTGGCGACGAAGACCGCCGGGATGATGGCGAAATACTTCGCGACATCGTTGGCGATGCTAAAGGTGGTCAGCGCGCCACGGGTGATGAGCAGTTGCTTGCCAACCTCGACGATCTCGATCAGCTTGGTGGGGTTGGAGTCGAGGTCCACCATATTGCCAGCCTCTTTGGCGGCCTGCGTGCCTGTGTTCATCGCCACGCCGACATCGGCCTGCGCCAGCGCGGGCGCGTCGTTCGTGCCGTCGCCGGTCATCGCGACGAGCCGCCCATCCGCCTGCTGCTTGCGAATCAGCTTCATCTTGGTTTCAGGCGTGGCCTGGGCGAGGAAGTCATCCACGCCAGCTTCGCCAGCGATGGCGGCGGCGGTGAGCGGGTTGTCGCCGGTAATCATGACCGTGCGAATGCCCATCATGCGCAGTTGATCGAAGCGCTCGCGCATGCCGCTCTTGACGATATCCTTGAGATAGATCACGCCGAGCACACGTGGCGGCGCGGCGGCGACGCGCTCAGCCACCACGAGCGGTGTGCCGCCGGAACGCGCGATCCGCTCGACGGCGGGCCGCAGATCAGTGGGAACCGCGCTGACACCCTCACTCACCCAGGCGATGACAGCATCGCCTGCGCCCTTACGAATCTGGCGCGCTTGCACGGCGCCGTCGGACGCGATGTCCACGCCGCTCATGCGCGTGGAGGCGCTAAAGGGGATCAGGGTCATGCGCGCGGCGTCTGCGCTGTGTCCGTTCAGCGCATAGTTGTCGCGCGCCAGCACCACAATCGAGCGTCCTTCGGGCGTCTCGTCCGGGATCGAGGAGAGCAAGGCAGCCTCGGCCAATTCGCGCTCACTCACGCCAGAGACCGGCAGAAACTCGGTCGCCATGCGGTTGCCCAGCGTGATCGTGCCCGTCTTGTCCAGCAGCAGCACATCCACATCGCCCGCCGCTTCGACGGCGCGCCCGCTCATCGCCAGCACGTTGCGCTGCACCAACCGATCCATGCCCGCGATGCCAATTGACGAGAGCAACCCGCCGATGGTGGTGGGAATCAGGCAGACCAGCAGGGCGATCAGCGCCGTCACGCTGACTGGCCCGCCCGAGTAGATGGCGAAAGGCTCAAGCGTCACCACCGCGAGCAAGAAGATGATGGTCAGGCTCGCCAGCAGGATGTTGAGCGCGATCTCGTTGGGGGTTTTCTGCCGGTTCGCGCCTTCGACGAGGGCGATCATGCGGTCGAGGAACGTCTCGCCCGGATTCGACGTGATGCGCACGATGATCCAGTCGGAGAGCACGCGCGTGCCGCCGGTCACTGCGGAGCGGTCGCCGCCGCTCTCGCGGATCACCGGAGCGGATTCCCCGGTGATCGCCGACTCGTCTACCGAGGCCACGCCCGCGACAACCTCGCCATCGCCGGGGATGTAGTCGCCGGCCAGCGCCAGCGCCAGATCGCCCTTGCGCAACTCAGGCGCGGCTACCTCCTCGAACGAGCTTTGCGGGCCGGCGGCCACGCCCGGCTTGATGCGCTTGGCCATCGTCTCGGTGCGTGCGCGGCGCAGCGTATCGGCCTGAGCCTTGCCACGCCCCTCCGCCATCGCCTCGGCGTAATTGGCGAAGAGGACGGTGAACCACAGCCAGACGGCGACGCCGAAGATGAAGAGACGGCTTGAGGCGAGGCTGGGGTCGATCAACGAGCGCACGAATTCAACGCTCGTGACGACACTGCCGATCTCCACCACGAACATGACCGGATTTTTCGCCTGTATGCGCGGATCGAGCTTCTTGAAGGAGTCGCCGAGCGCCCGACGCATAATGGTGGGATCGAATAGTGAGGCGCTCTGCCGTGGGCGGCGTGTCTTTGCCACCGTGCTGCCTACGCGACCGCGCCGTGTCTCTGGCGCTGTGGCTGGCGCCTCCTGCTGCGGCGGCGGCATCACCGATTGGTCACGATCTATCATGGAGAAGCATCTCCCTTTGAGGGCGCCAGGGTGTTTAGAACACCTTGCCCGCATGCGTCAAGAGTTGTTCGACGATTGGCCCCAGCGCCAGCGCGGGGAAGAACGTCAGCGCGCCGACGATCACGATGACGCCATCCACCAGCCCACCGAACAGGGGCGTCGTCGTCGGGAACGTCCCCGCGCCTGCGGGAACGACGCGCTTGCGCCCCAGGGAGCCAGCGAGCGCCAGCACCGGAATCAGGAAGGCGAAGCGCCCGATCAGCATCGCGAAGACGCCTGTCCAGTTGTAGAAGGTGAACGAGGGCGTGCCAACCGTCGTCGTGCCCAATCCCGCGAAGGCCGAGCCATTGTTGCCCGTCTGTGAGCTGAAGGCGTAGAGGACTTCAGTCAATCCGTGCGGCCCAGGGTTGGCAATCGCCGCTACGCCTGGGTTCACCACAATCGCCAGCGCCGAGAAGCCGAGAATACTGGCAGGCAGGATGAGAATGGCGAGCGCCGCCATCTTCATCTCGTACTGTTCGATCTTCTTGCCCAGATATTCTGGTGTGCGCCCGACCATCAGGCCCGCGATGAACACCGCGAGGACCGCGAAGACCAGTAAGCCATAGAGGCCGGAGCCAACACCGCCGAAGATGATCTCGCCAAGCTGGATGTTGACCAGCGGTACCATGCCGCCGATCGGCGTGTAGCTATCGAGCCAGCTATTGACCGCGCCACACGAGGCGTCGGTGGTGATGGTGGTGAAGAGCGTCGAAGAGGCGATGCCAAAACGCAGCTCCTTCCCCTCCATGTTTCCTCCCGGCTGGGCGAGCGCATACTCATGCGGCGCCTGATCGAGGCCCAGGCTGGCGAGTTGAGGGTTGCCAGCCTGCTCCGCGCCCAGGCAGATGAACGCGCCCAGCAAGAAGATCAGGCTGACCGCGCCGAAGAGCATCCAGCCATTGCGCGTGTTGCCTGACAGCTTGCCAAACATGTAGATCAGCGCGGCGCCCCACATGAAGATCGAGAGCATCTGGAGCAGGTTGGTGAACGGCGTCGGATTCTCGAAGGGGTGCGCTGAGTTCGCGTTGAAGAAGCCGCCGCCGTTGGTCCCCATCATCTTGATGGCTTCCTGCGACGCGACCGGCCCCTGCGCAATCGTCTGCGCGAAGCCCTGGACGCCTGCGATATGCGTGTAGGCGTTGAAGTTCTGCGGCGCTCCCTGCCAGACGAAGACCAGCGCCAGCACAAACGCGAATGGCAGCAGGATGTAGAGGCAGCAGCGGGTGATGTCTACCCAGAAGTTGCCGAGGTTGTTGGCGCTGTGGCGCGTGAAGCCGCGAATGACAGCCACCGCCAGCGCGATGCCAACCGCAGCGGAGACGAAGTTGTGAAAGGCCAGCCCAGCCATCTGTGTCAGATAGCTCATGGTCGTCTCGCCGCTGTAGTTCTGCCAGTTGGTGTTGGTCAGGAAGCTTATCGCTGTATTCCAGGCGAGCAGGGGATTCACTGGTCCCTGCCCCGCCGGATTGAGTGGCAGGTGATCCTGAAGCCGCTCGAAGATGTAGAGCGGAACCGTCGAGATGACTTCAAAGATCAGCATCGCGACGACATAGATCTTCCAGTCCTGCTGCCGGTTCTCATCCACACCGCTGACGGCGTAGAGCACGCGCTCGACCGGACGAAGCGCCGGGCTGAGCCAGGTGCGCCGCCCCTCGAAGACGGCGATGAGGTAGAGTCCCAGGGGCCTGGTAATCAGCAGCAGAAGCAGAAAATAGACGATGATCTGTGCGACGCCGTTGAATGTGAACGACATAACGCGCTTCTTTTCTCCGGCTCTCTAAAACCGGTCGGGCCAGAGCAGCGCAACCGCGAGGTAGATGCCCACCCCGATTGCGATCAGCCCGACGATCAGGTATTCGAAGTTCATGTGCGCCTTCTTGCATGGGCTTGCGCGCCTGCGCCGCTTAGAGGCGACCGCAGGCGTAGACGAACGCCACCAGCGCGGTGAAACACGCGCACGTGACCACGAGGAACAGGAGATCCGCCATGTAGGGTGTCCTTCTTGCGGGCGCGGGGCGGCGCCATTGCGCCACTCGTCAGGCGCCGCGCGCAGGTGTGGCGTCGGTTGGCTCGGCGCACCGCTCGATGAGCTGCGTCAATGCCGAGATGGGGAATGGCTTGAGCAGCGTCGCTACGGGCGCAAACTCCGAGACGCGGCTGCGGGCCACGGGCAGCGCGCTCATCACCACGACCGGCGCCCGTGGCATGCCCGCGCGCGCGACCTCTGGCGAGCGCAACAGGCGCAGGAGATCCCAACCACAGCGATTGGCGAGGTGGATTTCAAGGACGATGAGGTCGAATGGGTAGCCAGCCTCCCAGGCCGCCAGAGCCATATCGTACGCGGATTCGACGCTATCCGCTTCGCCGACGGAGTAGCCACGTCGGGCGAGATTCATGGTGATGATGCGCCGTAACTGCAGCTCATCTTCTACGAGAAGAACATGAGGCGCCATGGGTCTGCCTTTCCGGGGATGCGGACGCCAGCCGAGCGGGACACGCGCCGCGCTCATCTGTGCGGCTGTCGCTGCGATTCCCATGGAGAACGGTACGCCAGAGGGAGTCAGGGGAGTGTAAGGGAATCGCCCCGGATGCATCAGGATTCTATCAAGATTCGGTTTCCTAACAGATCCCTCTCAATGATTGGAATTCGGCGCTGGGCGAACCCTCACCCCCAGCCCCTCTCCCACGAGGAGAGGGGGGAAACGCCGCTCCCCTCGCCCTCTGGGAGAGCGTTCTTGCCCACCAAGAATCCGCCCATCATGCAGGGGGGAAACGCCGCTCCCCCTCGCCCACTGGGAGAGGGGCTGGGGGTGAGGGGCGCACGAACGCCAGCAACCACGCTGGATGTGTTTCGCCCTGCTCCTACTCAGCCTCGCGGATGCGGTAGCCGATGCCGGGCTCGGTGATGAGGTAGCGCGGGCGGCTGGGGTCTGGCTCGATCTTGCGCCGTAGCTGATTGATGAAGACGCGCAGGTAGTGCGCCTCCGCCTCATACGACGGCCCCCAGACGGCATGCAGCAGCATGCGGTGGGTGACGACTTTGCCCATATGTGACGCCATGTACTTGAGGACTTCGTACTCGGTCGGCGTCAGGTGGACAGGCTGGCCGCTGACCGTCACCTGGCGTCGCTCCAGGTCGAGTTCTAGCTCGCCGACGCGCACCAATGCGCCTGCTGTGGCGCCGGTCGCCCCCGCTGTCTGCGCGGCGTGGCGCAGCGCGACCCTGATGCGCGCGATCAGTTCGCTCATGCCAAACGGCTTGGTGAGATAGTCATCCGCGCCCTGCTCCAGCGCGGCCACCTTATCCGCCTCGCGCGAGCGTACCGAGAGGACGATGATCGGCGTCTGTGTCCAGGCGCGCAGGCGCTTGCAGACCTCCACGCCATCGATATCTGGCAGCGAGAGATCGAGCAGGATGACATCAGGACGCCACTGCGCCACACGCTCCATGCCAGCGGCTCCGGTGGCGCTCCACTCCACGGTGAAATCTGCGCTGCCCAGGCCCAGCCGCACCGCGCGGCCAATCTCTGGCTCGTCGTCGATCACCAGCACACGCGCGCCGCTCGCACGGCGTCGCCCCGTGTCTGTCTGTGGTTCGGCGTCTGTCGCCGCGTCGGCGCCGTCTGGCGGCATAGCGCTCCTGGGCGTCATACGCGCGCAGCCTGCTCAGGCGCCTCAGTGATCGGGCCGTCAATCTCTGGCAGCCCGCCCTGTGGCCGCTCGCTCGAAATGGGGAGGGTGAAGGTCAGGGTCGAGCCGTGGCCAGGAACACTCTGCGCCCAGATACGCCCACCATGCGCCTGCACAATCGCCGCGCAGATGGCGAGGCCCAGGCCAGTGCCAATCGGCGGTCTGGCCGAGGACCACGGCAGTCGCGCCTGTTGCACGCGATAGAACTTGTTGAAGATGGCGGTGATCTCGCGCGGTGGAATGCCGATCCCCTGGTCAGTCACGGCGACTTCAAGCCAGTCGCCCCGCGCGCGGGCCTGAATGCGGACCTCGCTGCCTTCGGGCGAATACTTCAGCGCGTTCTCGATGAGGTTCGTCAGCACCTGCTGTATCTGCTCCTGATCCATCAATACGAGCGGCAGATCCGCTGGCTCATCCACGCGAATGGTGTGCTGGCGCAACTGCCCACTCAAGTCGAGTTGATCGAGCGCGGAGGCCACCACATCGCTCATCAGCCGCCAATCCAGTTCTGGCTGCGCTATGCCTGCCTCCAGGCGCGAGAGGTCGAGCAGATTGCCGACCAGACGATTGAGCCGGTTGGCGCTGGTGTCGATCGACTCGAGCAGTTCGCGGCGCTCCTGCGCGGTCCATGCCACGTCATCTTGCAGCAGCCCGCTCGTCGCGGCTTTGATCGATGCGAGCGGTGTGCGCAATTCGTGCGTCACCGAGCCGAGCAGCGCGTCTTTCAGCCGGTCACTCTCGCGCAGCGCCGCTGTATGCATCGCCTCGCGCGCCAATGCGGCGCGGTCAATCGCCAGCGCAATCTGGTCGCAGAAGGTCGCGAAAAGCGGCGCTTGCTGAGTCACCTGAGACTCTTGCCCCTCATCAGCGTCCGTTTGCGGCGGCGCGGCGTCGGGCGCCTGCGTCTGATCGGGCGCCAGCAGTTTGATGGCGGGGGAGCCGGAGATGAGCAAGGCGCCGACGACACCGCGCGGCGTCTTGAGCGGCGCGCGCAACAGGGTATGCTGATCGCGCGAGTCAGCCGCCGAGTTTGCCGGGCCGATAGCGCAGGTGTCGTGGTCGCGCTGGCTCCAGAAGGTGGATATCTGCAGCGACCCGGCCTCGTCTGGCAGCATCAGCGCGCACACCTGGACGCCACTGGGCGCGAACACCTCGACCACCTGACGGGTCAGCGCCTCGTACAGTTCTGGCTCATTGGCCGATGTGGCGATGAGCTGCGCCAGCCGGTAGAGGATGTCGGTGCGCTGCTGGCTCTCCTCCGCTTCGCGCGCACGGGCGCGGACGACGGCGGTAAGGCGGCCCAGCGCCAGCGAGATTGCGAGCAGCGCGAAGAGGGAGAGCCACTCGACCGGATCATCCACCGTGAAGAGGTGCAGCGGTGGGATGAAGAAGAAGTCGTAGCTCAGGAACGAGAGCGCCGACGCCAGAATCGCTGGCCCCTGCCCATAGCGCGCGGCCAGCCACAGTACGACCGGCAGATAGAGCAGCGAAGCATTGCCGAGGCGCGTCCACGTCAGGATGACGCCGACGACCAGCGTGGTTGCCGCCACGCCCACTGGCGCGAGCAGATACCCCTGCGCGGCGCCCTGGAGCAGGTCAATCAGTTGGGCGCGTCGTGGCGCCGCACGGTCGCCGTGAATCATCACAGCGCATCCTTCTCTCTGCGCGGCGCCTGGCGACGCCTGGCGAGCAGAGCGCCCCGCAAAGGCCTACTCTGCGATTGCCGCGCTCGTGGTGGCCTTGAGCTGGTCCCACGCATGATATGAGCTACGGACCAGTGGCCCACTCTCCACATGGCGCAGTCCCATCTCTTTGCCGATCCGCGCATACTCGCGGAACTCATCAGGCGTAGCGTAGCGCACGATGGGCAGGTGTTGTGGCGTGGGGCGCAGATACTGGCCAATGGTCACGATGTCAATCTCGCGCGCTTTCAGGTCGCGCAGCACCGCCAGCACTTCATCGTGTGTCTCGCCCAGGCCGAGCATGAAGCCAGTCTTGGTTGGCGTCTCCGGGCGCATCTCTTTCGCCCAGGTCAGCACGTCGAGCGACCGCTCATAGACGGCCTGCGGGCGCACCTGGCGATAGAGGCGTGGCATCGTCTCGATGTTGTGATTGAAGACCGTAGGCCGGGCATCCATCACCACTTTGAGCGCCTCACGCGAACCCTTGAAGTCCGGCGTGAGCACCTCGACCGCGCACTCAGGATTGAGCCGCCGAATCCAGCGGATCGTCGCGGCGAAGAGGGTGGCGCCGCCGTCGTGCAGTTCGTCGCGGTCAACCGATGTGACGACGACATGTTTCAGGCCCATCTGCGTCACCGCCTCGGCGACGCGGCGCGGCTCCTCCCAGTCGAGCGCCATCGGGCGCCCCGTCGCCACCGCGCAGAACCCGCAACTGCGCGTGCAGACGCTGCCCAGAATCATGAAGGTGGCTGTGCGATGCGCCCAGCATTCGCCCATATTGGGGCAGCGCGCCTCCTCACAGACGGTGTGCAGCGCTTTGCTGCGCATCAGCGTCTTGAGTTCTTCGTAGTTCCTGCCGACGGGCAGGCGCACGCGCAGCCAGTCCGGGCGAGGCCCCGGCGTCTCCGGCAGGACAGCCATAGTCAGTATTCCCTCACGCTTGCTGGTACATCGGCGGCTACAATGCGCGCGGATGGTACCTGCATTGTATCAGGGGGCGCCGAGCCATCGCAACACGGCGCCCACGCCGCGCGTATGGAATACGAGACAAAGCAGGCGACGGCCCATTTCCCCGGCGCGACCGCCAGCCAGGCGGCAAGGAATCGCGAACTTGAATGGAGTAGCCCGTGGCCAGTAGCATCATCCTTCTGCTGCGCTCGTTTCGCGATGACATCGCCCGCCGACGGGATCGCGCATGGTGGCGTATGCTCGTTGTCTTCAGCGCGCTCAAAGTGATCCTTTTCGTCGCCGTCATCGCGTCGTTCTCGCTCATCCTCGCGCACACGGCGCCTGGTCTGCTGGGTGGCCTGGGCGACGAATCGCCGCAGTTGCTGCTTTCCAGCAGCATCGAAGCGCTCTTCATCCTGCAAATGGCCGACTTCTATGCAGCGATCTATTCCGTCGGCCCGTCTAGCGGGCGGACGCAGACGGCGGCCTATTCGCGCGCGCTGGTGGGCGCCGTCGCCGCGCGCGACATGCGCCTGACCCACGCGACGACGGTCCTTCCGAGCGCCGAGGCGCCAGCCGCCGAGACGACCGGCGCCGCGCAAACGCTGGGGCCGCTGGCGCATCCGATGCGCGCGCTGGCGCTCAACGATGCGGTCTACGTTGTCGCGGCGCTCGGCGCCGTCGGCGTATTCTGCCTGGGCGTGACACTCACCGTGATCTCGCTGCGCCCGCCGTCCGCGTATCGCCAACCAGTAACACTGGCGGACTGGTTCGCGTCGCTGTCCTTCCCATGTGTCCTGATGCTGTGCGGGGCCGCGTGCGCAGTGGTGGCGCTCGTCACGCGACGATTCGCACGCATGGAGCGCGCAGGCTTCACCGCGCTGGTGGATGCGAGCGGTGTCACGTTCACGCGCGCGGCGCAGGGCAGGGGCGGCGCCTCCACTGGAGTGATGCGCGCGCATTTGCCCGCTTCGTCAGCCGCGATCAGATGGGACGCCTGCATGAGGTCTTTGTGCTGAGCGGCGCGGATGAAGACTTCCTCTGGGAAGCGCTGTATGCCCACCCCAACGCCTCTGCGGCGGAGATACAGCGCGAGGAGGCGTGGCGCGTGGCGGCGCATCGGCTGGTGGAGCAGGTTGCGCTGCGCACGGGCCTGCCACTGCTCGACCTCACACCGACGATCTCCGCCACATTGGCGGCGGGCGCAAGCTCCTCCGCTGTGGTCGCGTGGAACCTGTTTGCGCGCGCGCGCGTTATCGCGCGGCAGCAAGGCGATCTGGCGCTTGCGGATGACATCGGCCAGCGGCAGAATCCATCAAGAGCGTGGGTGACGGAGGCGCTGGCGCGCGTCGGCGTCTCCCTGGGCGGCGCACGTCATCTCACACCCGCGCAGCGCGCCGAGACGCTGCGTCTGGCGCGCGAGTTGCTGCCCTATTACCCCACGCCCGCGCAGGTGACGCCCGACCCACGCAGGCGGATGCTGATCGCGAGCTACTGGCGCGGCGAGTTTGTCCTCCAGGCGCTCGTGATCGTATTGGTCTTCGCCAACGCGCTATCGTTCGTGGTCTGGCCGTTCAGTTGACGCCTGTCGTCCAGCACGCCATGCGCAGCTCGGCATAGCAGGCGCCCGATGCACGATGAGAAGCGCTTGTGTGGGCCGCATGGGCCGCATGGGCGCGGCTACGCGCGAGATCGAGAGGCAGGCATGGCGCAACTGGATGAGGTTATTCGCGACGAGATACGCCAGTCGGGGCCGATCACCTTCGCGCGCTTCATGGAGCTGGCGCTCTACCATCCGCTGCTTGGCTACTACGTGGGCGCCGGGATCGGGCGCGAGCCGGTTGGCTGGGCGGGCGACTTCTTCACCAGCGGCGATGTCAGCCCGCTCTGGGGCTGGGCCATCGCGCGGCAACTTCACCAGATGTGGCAGACGCTGGGCTGCCCGGCGCGCTTCGACGTGATCGAGCCAGGAGCCGGGCGCGGCCTGCTGGCGGCCTCGGTCTGGCGCTATGCGCTGGCGCTCGACGAACGCTGGGCCGCCGCGCTGCGCTACACCCTCGTAGATCGCGCCGCTTCCACTGCGCCACTGCGCGCCGCCCGCGCGGCACGCCTCACCGCCGAGCTGGCCGCGATTCCCGCGCCGCCAGACGCCGTGCGCTGGGCCGACGATCTGGCGCAGGCCGCCAGCGATGGCCCCATCACCGGCTGCATCTTCTCCAATGAGCTGGTGGACGCGCTGCCTGTCCATCTGGTCGAGGCGCGCGCAGGTACGCTTGCGGAGGTCTACGTCGCGCTAGAGCCTGAGATGGGGCGCCTCGTCGAGCGGCTCGATGCGCCGTCGTCTGCGCGCGTCGCGAGCTACCTCGACGCCTACGCGGCGCCGTGGCGCTCCTACGCCGATGGCTGGCGCGCGGAGGTTTGTCTGGCGGCGGAGGACTGGATGGGCGAGGTCGCGGCCACGCTGGGCCGGGGCTTCGCGCTGACGCTCGATTACGGCGCCAGCGCGCGGCGCCTCTACACCGCCGACCGACGACGCGGCACGCTGATGGCCTACACACGCCATCACCTGAGCGAGTGGCCGCTCGCCCACCCCGGCCAGCAAGACCTGACCGCGCACGTCAACTTCAGCGCGCTCGCGCGGGTGGGCGCCTCGGCGGGGCTGCGGGTCACGCGCTACACCACGCAGGCGGCGCTGCTCAGGTCGCTCGGCCTGCCAGCGCAGGCGGAGGAGTTGGCCGCGCGTCTCTTTCCATTCGCAGAGAGCGAGCGCCACACCGACCGTGGCCAGGCCGACCACCTGCGCCGCGTCGCGCTGCGCAACGCGGTGGCCACGCTGCTCGATCCACAGGGGCTAGGAGGCTTTCGCGCGCTGATCCAGCGACGAGATGCGCCAGGAGGCAGGCAAGGGCGCCTGAAAGGTGTGACGGTTCACATGCTGGACAGCGTATAATCGGTCAGAATGGGAATAGGGCGGTTCCCTTTGCGGCGCACGTGTGGAGGAGACATGGTGGACCTCAACGGGCAGACACTTGGCCAATACAGGGTCATGCATATGATCGGGCAAGGCGGCATGGCGCGCGTCTATCGTGGCTTTCAGCCCACCCTGGAGCGCGATGTCGCGATCAAAGTCATCCCCGCGCGCGTGGAACAGGCCACCGATAATATCTTCCTCGACCGCTTTACCGCCGAGGCCCGCACCATCGCGAAACTGGCGCATCCCTACATCGTGCCGATTCATGACTTTGGCGTGGATTACAACTGGGCCTACCTCGTCATGGAGTACATCACTGGCGGCTCCGTGCGCGACCATCTCGTGCGCGCCGACCAGTTGGGGCAACGGCTGAGCATGCCCTGGTCGCTGATGATTCTGGAGCAGGCGGCGCTGGCGCTCGACTTCGCCCATCAACGCAACATCGTCCATCGCGATGTGAAGCCCGGCAATATGCTGCTGCGCAACCCACAACTGCTGCTGCTCTCAGATTTCGGCGTGGCGAAGATGCTGCAAGATCGCACCATCGAGCGTGGTGAGACGCAGGTGGTGGGGACGCCGCAATATATGGCGCCGGAGCAGTGCCGCGCCGATGGCAGGCTCGATGGGCGCTGCGATATCTACTCGCTGGGCGTGGTGCTCTTTCAGTGCGCGACGGGTCGGCTGCCCTTCTATGGGGATACGCAAGACGCTGTGATGCTCAAGCAGATCAACGAGCCACCGCCCCGGCCCAGCGCGGTCGCCTCGCTGATCGCAGCGCCGGTCGAGCGCATCATCCTGACGGCGATGGCCAAGGACCCCGCACAGCGCTATCAGCGCGCCTCCGAGATGGCCGCCGACCTGCATGCCGTGCGCATGGAGTTGGAGAACGCGCAGACCGGCCCCGGACGCCAGCGCGCAGGCCCCACCATGCCGGTGAGCGTGGCTGCCGCGCCGCCAGCCCACGCGCCAACGCCGGTCGTTCCGCCGCAGGGACGCCTTGGCTCGCCGGGCGCCTGCTTCCGCTGCGGTTCGGCGAATAATCCCGCGAATCGGCATTGTGTGGTTTGTGGCTACGACATGGCGGCAAACCGCATCGACAATGATCGCGTTCTGGCCTCGACAGGGCGACCATTGCGCTGCCGCCTCGTCTTCCGCACGGGGCCGTTCGCGCGGCTCGCCTTCACGCTGCATCAGGATGTCACCACGATTGGGCGCAGCCTCGGCAACGATGTGCTCCTGCAAGATGAAACGGTCTCGCGCCAGCATGCCCGGCTCACCTTCATGGGTGGCCAGTGGGTGATCGAGGATGTCGGCAGCGCCAACGGCGTCTTCGTCAACAAGACCCGCGTGCGCCGTCCGCTGGCGCTGGCGCATCGTGACCTGGTGCGTTGCGGCGATGTCGAGATGGTCTACGAGCTGGTGAGCTGACTTGCGCGCAAGAAACCACCGCGCGGCGAACACGTTCGCCGCGCGGTGGGGTCTTGCTGCCTGAAGCGCCTGGCTGGCGCGCCTCAGCGCGCGGCTGAGGTTTTGCGCGCGGCGCTCTCGTCGGTGGTCTCCGCCAGTGATCCCCAGGCTGCGGCATCTTCGGCGGTCTCGGGGTTGAGCTCGCCACGCGCTTCGAGCCAGCGCTCGGCGTCAATCGCCGCGCGGCAGCCCTCGCCCGCCGCTGTCACCGCCTGGCGATAGCGCGAGTCGGCGACATCGCCCGCCAGAAAGACGCCAGGGATTGTGGTCATCGTATGCGTGACCGGCTTCAGATACCCAATCGCATCCATCTCCAGAATGCCCTTGAAGAGGTCCGTATTGGGCTGGTGGCCGATGGCGACGAAGAATCCCTGGACAGGGAGCGTCGTCGTCGCGCCGGTCTGCGTATCGCGCAGCGCCAGGCCCGCGACGGCGTTCTCGCCCAGCACATCATCCACCGCTGTGTTGTAGTGGATGGTGATCTTTGGATTCGTCTCCACCCGCCGCTGCATGATCTTGCTGGCGCGGAAGCTCTCGCGGCGATGCAGCAGATGCACGTGCGAGGCATAGCGCGTCAGGAAGAGCGCCTCTTCCATCGCGGTGTCACCGCCGCCGACCACAGCGATCTCCTTCTCGCGGAAGAAGAAGCCATCGCAGGTCGCGCAGCCGCTCACGCCGCGCCCCTGGAGCCGCTCCTCATTGGGCAGCCCCAGCCACTTGGCGCTGGCCCCTGTCGCGATGATGACCGAGTCGCCCTGATACTGCGTGTTATACGTCCAGACGGTGAATGGCTGCGCCGAGAAGTCTACCCTCACGACATCCTGCGGGACCATGACGGCGCCAAAGCGCCGCGCCTGCTTCTCGAATTTGTCCATCAGGTCTGGCCCGATGACGGCATCCTCGAAGCCAGGGTAGTTCTCGACCTCGCTGGTAATCATGAGCTGGCCACCGAGCTGCTCACCCTGTAAGACCAGCGTGCGCAGATTCGCCCGCGCCGCGTAGATCGCCGCTGTATAGCCCGCTGGCCCTGAGCCGATGATGAGCACATCATAAACCTCAGCGGCGTCTGTCGCGCTGGCCGTATTGCGCTCGTTTGCCATAGTCCGTCAGACCTCCTCAACAGGCGAGAGCCACTCCCGCTCTCGCGCTGGTGTTGCGCCGTAGACTCCTCTGATGATGATAGCGCATCGTCGGAGTGTTCGTACTACTAGTATACCATACCCCCCTACGGTATGCGAAGATACAGGCGGTTGAAACCGCGCCTGAGGGGCCTGGCGGCCCACAACCCCACCTGCGTGGGTCCGGGAGCGGTCTCATCTGTGGACCCGCGACGGCGGGGTTGTGGCGACCGCAGTCGCCGGGAGGCGCGGTTTCAACCGCCTGCCGCCTGCATCACCTACGGTATGCGAGCCATTTTGACCTTCGCTTGTTTCGCTCGGTACACTGGATGCGCTATCATATGACTGGATGGCATGCTGATGCGGCGCTCACTTCACACAGGTCGCTCCTTTTCCATCAGACACATCGTCGCAGGCGACAGCGTAGTGTGAGCCAGTCGCGCCAGTGTTTTCACTGGCAGCAGTCGCATCAGCCCCGGGGCGGGAGGCGAGCATGGGAGTACATCTGAACCCAGTTTATCTGATTGTCGCCGCCGCTGCGTGGCTGCTCATCTACCACCTCGCCTACCGCCTTGCGTTCATCTTGCGCGACCCCTCGCTGATCTGCTGGGGTATCGGCCTGTTTGGCATGACCACGATCTCTCTGCGCAAGCCACGTGTCTCGCTGCTGCTGGCGCAGTTCATCTACGCCGCGCTGGCGATGGGCTGTATCGTCTTCTTTACCCTGTTCCTCGTCGAGCCAGCCCCCATCACCGGGATACCCCACACCGGCGGCGCTATTCTGACCGTGGTGGTCGCGCCGGTCGCGCTGGTGACGCTGGTTGCGCTGCTGGCGCACGCGCGTGGCCGCCGCTACGCGCTCTGGGGCGAGGCGCGGGTGCTCAGCGCGGCGCAACGCGCGACCACGCTGGGCGTCGTGCTCTACTTCACGCCGCTGGGGCGCGCCTTCCTGCATGACCGCTTCAATGCGACGCCGAGCGAATTCCTCCAGACGATTCGCTCGTGACGCGCCGCATCTTCGGTTGTCCGATCAGTCGTCATTGAGGAGTCAGCTATGGCTGAGGACGCCCAGGCGGACTGTTTGTTTTGCCATATCATCGCTGGCGACATCCCCAGCGAGAAGGTCTATGACGATGCGGCAGTCTACGCTTTCCGCGACATCAACCCCGGCGCGCCCACGCATGCGCTGATCGTGCCGAAGCGCCACATCACGGATGTGGCGGCGCCAGAGGCCGAGGATGGCGCGCTGCTACTCGCGCTGCTGCGCGCAGCCAACGTGATCGCGCGGCAAGAGGGCGTGGCCGAGAGCGGCTATCGTCTGGTCTGGAATGTGGGGCCAGACGCGGGGCAGAGTGTCTTCCACCTGCACCTGCATCTGCTGGGTGGCAGGCCGATGGCATGGCCTCCCGGCTGATCGCGGCTGATCGCGGCTGATCGCGGCTCAGTCCAGCGGCTCGATGCTGAGCGACGCCAGTTCGAGCCACTGCGGGTCGCAGTCGAGCGCGCCGAATCGTAGCTCGCCGCGCGGCGTGGCGACGGCGTATTGATTGTCGATCCACGCGACGAAGCCCAGCGGGCCATGCGGCGGATCGGGCGCGGCGAGAACCTCACGCCCATCCACCGCAAAGCGCGCGCGGTCTGGATGCCACTCCAGCGTGTACTCATGCCACTGACGCAGATCAGCCTGGGCGGCGTCGAGCGGCGCTTCACGCGCGCCCGTCAGCCGCTCCATCCAACGCGCGGCTGGGCGGTCATCGCCACTGACGCGCGCCCAGAGCGCCGTGAGCGCCAGTGGCGGCGCCGCAGCCAGCGCGCCCAGCCGCTGCGCATGTGTCACCTGCGCCTTCCAGCCATAGCCCGACCCGCCCACGGTCAGCGCCATATTCGAGGGCGGTGAGGCGGCGAAGAACCACAGCGCTTCAGGCAGCCGTATCCCTCCGCCAGCCAGCGTGAATGGCGCATTCCAGAAGCCGAAGCCCGCTGTGCCGCGCAGCCAGCGGTCGCCCGCTTGCGCTTCCGCTTGCGCGTCGCGCCGCCATGCGGCGGGGTGCGCGGCATGAGAAGCCCGCGCGCGCAGCCGCAGGCGCAGCGGTGGTCGCCAGGGATAGCGGCTGGCGCGTCGCCCGGAGTAGTCGTCGAGTTGCGCGTTGCTATAGCGACTGGCCGTGGCGCCGTCTAGCTCCAGGCGCAAACCGTCGGCGGTCAGCCGCAGCCGCCCGACGCCTGCGCGCGTCTGCGCCCAATGCGCGCCCAGCTCGCCAGACGCGGCGTCGGCGAAGCGCTCCTCGATGTGAGCGGTCGCGTGATCCTGATCGTGTGCCAGATGCGCTCCTTCCAGCGCTCACAGCGCCTACCCGCCGCTACGCCAACACGCTTGCCAGGACTATCAGGCCAGGCGCCAAGCCCGACCCCATGGGCCGCGCGCCATCGTGGCCGCAGGCGCGCACAGCAAGCGCCAGAGATGTCTGGGGGGTATTGAGCGTATGATATACTATGCGAAAGCTGTTCCACTCTCCCTGGGCAATCTCAGCCTGGCAGGATGCTTCTCATTGCCGTTGGAGCGGCGCCACCGCAGCGTCGCGGCGAAGCTTTCCAACGCACAATCCTTCCTACGCGACATTGCGTCTACCTACTGATGCGCAGCCAGCGCGACATCGCTCACATCCTCGGTGATCCGGTGAGGCGCGAGCGTTCTCAATTATTGGCGGACAACGGCGTCTGAAAATGGCCTCGATGAAAGGGGTTCGCCGCAATGGGTGGCGCGGCTTCCCACCATGAACATGAACTCGTTCTCGATGTGCTGAGCCTGCGTGAACCGGCCTTCGCAGTCAACGGCTCGCATCAAATCGTGGCGTGGAATGATGGCGCAGAGCGTCTGCTCGGCCTGCGGGCTGAGGAGGTGATCGGCATGCTCTGCTACGAGGCGCTCTCAGCCAACGAGAGCGTGCGCTGCGCGGGCTGTGGCATTCGTTGCGACCGCACGGCTGGCGCGCCTCGCCCAGCAGACGCGGCGAGAGACACAGCGAGCGGTTCGAGCGGGCGGCATACCCTGGCCGCGCCCAGAGCATTTGTCGCGGCGCCGCACGGCGAGCCGAAGCCTGTGCGCGTGACCACACTCGCTGCGCATACGCGCGAGGGTCAATTGCGGATTGTGCATCTGCTCTATGCCGCGCCGGATGGGTCTGCTGGCGCCACGTCAGCGCCGCCGCCGCGCCATCTTGCCGCCCCATCTGATCTCTCGGCGACGCAGCCGCTCCCCGTCATCGCGCCCGCGATGACCGAGGCTGGCGAGAGCGGAGGCAAGCAGCGGCGGCCAACACTGCTGACGCAGCGCGAGTTAGAGGTGCTACGGCTGCTCGGCGCGGGACATTCTACCGACGACATCGCGCGCGAACTGAGCATTACGCGCGTGACGGCGCGCAATCACGTCAATAAAGTGCTCGACAAACTGGGCGTCAACTCACGACTGCAAGCAGTCGTCATCGCCTCACAGCTCCAACTCATCTGAAAGCCCCGACCCCTACCCGGCGCCATTCCGCTCGTTTGCCAAAACACGGCGAATCCGCACGATTTGGGCAAACGATTGCGCTAAACGCGGCCCAGTCGGCTCTATCGTGGCGTGACAAAAGGCAAAATTGTGGCCCAATGCGGCCTGAGGCGAGGCGCAGAGGACAAAAGATGATGCAAACGCATCATGTGGCGTCTGTCCTAAGTATGCTACCAATGTAGGTACGGCGAGGTGTGCGGCGCCACCTCGTAACGTCGTGTGGGTCGGTGTCATCGGGGACACCACCATCGCTCGACTTTCCCCCTAGCAGGAGATTGGTGTAATGCGCAAGTATCTCGGCATGGTGGGATTCCTTATTGTGGTTGTGGCCATCGTGGTCGGAGTAGCCTTCGCCCTGAACGCCTTCGCGTTCATCCCGGCGCCCTATGCTCCGGCGGCTTCTGGTGGCGCGGTGACCGTCAATGAGGATGTCTTCCCATTTGCTCCTTGCACTGACCCGGATTTCACAAAGACGCATCCGGAGTACGCACAGTGCAGACCCAACTACAACTCGCAGTACGTCCTGTATTCTCAGCCGGAAATTGTGGTGCCAGCGCATACGAAAGTAACGATGGTCATCAGCAATTACGACAGCACCTCAGCACTTGTCAATAACTACTTCCTGAAGCCGCAGGGAGTCGATGGTGGCGTCATCAACGTTGACGGCAAGAGCATGGACACGATTGACCCCACGGTCGTCTCACACACCTTCGTGATTCATGGCATCGTCAGCAAGAGCCAGCCCTGGCTCTACGTGGGTGTGCCACTCACAGGCGTTCCCGATAGCGCCACGACCGACGCCGCCGGCATGCCCAACCAGCCGGTGGTCACGACCTTCTCGTTCACGACGGGCGCTCCGGGCAGCTACGCCTGGCAGTGCTTCGTGCCGTGTGGCGTTGGCTTCAATGGCTTTGGTGGCCCGATGGGAACAGACGGCTACATGAACGGTACGTTCACGGTTAAGTAGGTTCATGCGGTGAACAAACCGTTGCTCCGTCCACTGGCGACGCCGCCGACGGAGCGCTGTTGAGCTTAGAGAGGCACGGGTAACACACGCATGGACTCACGAGGTCATCTGCGAACCCCGATCATCCTCTGGGTGGTGTTTACCATCATCCTGGAGGCGATCTACCTGATCATTGCGCCGATCCTGGCGCAGGCAGGCGCGATCCCACCGCTGGCGTCTGATGTCGCCGACAATGCCTGGGCGATCATGAAAATCTTCACGATTCTCAGCATCCCAGTGTTCGTCGGCGTGGTCACGTTTGCGGCCTACTCGCTATTCACGTTCCGCACGCATGGGCGCCCAACCCAGAATGGCCCAGCCATTCAGGGCAACGCGCGCCTGCTCTTCTGGTGGCTCGCCGTCTCATTCGCACTGTGCACAGTGCTGTATGTGATCGGCTTCAACGGCCTGGCTCAGCTCGAGGCGGCAGCGCCCGCATCGGCGCTGCACGTCCGGGTCACGGCGCAGCAGTGGATCTTCAACTACACCTACACGGATTACAGCCTCCAGTCCTCAACGTTGTATCTGCCCGAGGGGCAGCCAGTCGAGTTTACGGTGACATCGCTCGATGTCCATCACTCCTTCTGGATTCCGGAGATGGGTGTGAAGGCTGACGCGATCCCGGGCGAGCTGCAACACCTTCACGGCGACACCGAACAAGCTCGGCGACTACACGGTGCGCTGCATGGAGCTGTGCGGCGTGCTGCACTCCGACATGAATACGAACGTCGTCGTCGAAACGCCGAGTCAGTTTGGCGCCTGGGTCTCGCAGCAGATGGGCCTGCGGCCTTCGGGTCTATACGCAGCAATGCAGCTGCCTGAGGCGGCTCTTCTCGAAACAAGTGGCAAGCGTTACTAAGCCCGCGCCACTCTGGAAGGGTAGTACACCATGAGTTGGACAAGAAAGCTCGTGCCCAGTTACTTTTCGGGCGCGGTGCTTGCCGCCATCGGCTTTATCGTTGGCTCCCGATACGTCTGGAACGTCATCGGTGGCGCGAATGGCATGATGAATGCCCCAGATCAGACGGGGAACTTCCTGGAGCAAGGCTTCCTGGTTGGCTTCATCCTGATGACCCTGGGCTGGTTCATCGGCATCGGCGCCTTCAAATATCCCTTCACGTGGATGCTGGGTTTCAAAGACCCGGATCACCATGAAGAGATGCGCCTGGCTGGCAAAGATGATGGGATCATCCGCTACTTCCGCTTCACTACCGATCACAAGGTGGTGGGCATCCAGTACCTCGTCGTCACGCTGACCATGTTGGCGTTTGGCGGCCTGGGCGCGATGATGATCCGCACGGAACTGATGTTCCCTGGCGCGTGGGCCTTCCCCAAGGAGACCTACAACACCATCGTCACCATGCACGGCATGTTGATGATTCTGACGATCATCAGCTTCTTCGTCGGCCCGTTCGGCAACTTTGTCATCCCGATCATGATCGGCGCGCGTGATATGGCGTTCCCGCGCCTCAACGCGGTCAGCATCGCGTTCCTCATCATCGGTATGGCCGTCTTTGCCTTCATCCCCTTCATGGGCATCGGCGACCCGCTCACCACGGGCGCTGGTGTGCAGACCGGATGGACGGTCTACGGCACCCTTGCCGACCAGACCGGCATTGGCGTAGACGCGCTCGCTACAGCCGTACTGCTGGCAGGCTTCTCGTCGCAGATCGGCGCCATCAACCTCATCACCACAGTGATGACGATGCGCGCTCCTGGCATGAGCTATACCCGCCTGCCGATGACCGTCTGGGGCGCGATTGGCGCGAGTGTCCTGGCGGCGCTGGGAACAGCTTCCCTCTCGCTCGACCTGGTCATGATCATCACGGACCGCGTCTTCCGCACCAGCTTCTTCTTCGCGGCGACTGCGGGTGACTATGCGGATAATGGCTACATCGGTGGTGGCTCCGCGTGGCTCACACAGAACCTCTTCTGGTTCTTCGGGCATCCCGAAGTCTATCTGCTGGTGCTGCCAGCCTTCGGCTTCGTCATGGACGCCACCAGCGTGTTTGCGCGCAAGCCGCTGTTCGGCTACAAATCCGCGATTCTGGGCCTCTTCGGCGTCGTGGTGCTCAGCTTCATGGTCTGGATGCACCACGAGTTCGTTTCGGGCTTCGTTCCAGAGTTGCGCGGCTTCTATATGGCTTCGACCGAGCTGATCTCGGTGCCGACCGGCCTCATCTTCCTGGTGCTGCTGGGAACGCTGTGGAAGGGCCGCATCTGGGTCACGCTGACGATGGCGTTCTGCTTCGCGTTCATCTGGAGCTTCCTGATCGGCGGCATCACAGGCATCTACCTCTCGGACGTGCCTGCGGATGTCCAGCTCCACGGCGGCATGTTCGTGACAGCGCACTTCCACTACACGATCGTTGGTGGCGCGCTGATGGGCTTCCTCGGGGCCTTGTTCTACTGGTTCCCGAAGATGACTGGCCGCATGATGGACGAGAAGATGGGCTGGATCGCCTTCTGGGGCATCCAGATCGGCTTCAACGGCACCTTCATGGCGATGTTCTACGTCGGCCTTCAGGGCATGCCAAGGCGCGTCGCCGACTACTCGCCGCTCTTCGCGGGTGGCAACCTGGTCGCGAGCCTCTCGGCCTTCCTGTTGGGCGCCTCGGTGATCCTCGTCTTCTACAACGTGATCTACTCGTGGAAGGCTGGCCCAATCGCCGAAGCGAATCCCTGGGGCGCCAAGACGCTGGAGTGGACAACACCCACTCCGGTGCCGCTGGAGAACTTCGAGCATATTCCCGTCGTCACCTCAGGCCCATATGTCTATGATGAGCCAGCAGCGGCGCCAAGTGGCATCCCTGCCGGTGGCGGCGTAGAGGCTGGCCCAGCGCTCGGCTAGGCGACAGGCGAGTCAAACGCATTCTGGCCACGAGTGGCGCCGCCGTTCACCACGCGCGACGTCCCTCGTCGGCCCGACGATACGAGAGAGGCTTGCAATGGAAATATCCCTCGGTGGACAAAGCCACGAGGCGCCGAGTCACGCCAGCCATATTGATGACGCGGGCAAAGTCCGACTGGGCATGCTGTTCTACGTCATCGTAGACATGATGTTCGCGCTCTTCATGGTCACGGCGTACATCTTCCTGCGGTCGGTGAACGTCAATAACCTGTGGTTCCCCGCTGGCACGAACAACATCGATGTCATGCAGTCAACCATGCTGACGGGAATCCTGGTGGCCAGCGGCCTGTGCTTCATCCTGGCGCACTGGGCCGTCAAACATGGCATCGGTGGTCTGGTGAAGCTCGGCCTCACCCTGGCCTCCATCCTCTGGATTGTGTCGCTCGTCCTCAACATCCAGTACATGAGCCACCTACCGTTCACCCAGTCAGGCGGCGGCTTTGCCAGCATGTATGTGCTGTTCACGGGCTACCACATCTATCACCTGGTGATCGGCCTGTTCTTCGTCATCGGCATCGCCATTCGCGGCTTGCAGGGGCGCTATACACAGCAGAGTCACCTGGGCATCACGACGATTGGCTTCTACTGGTACTGGGTCGTCATGTTCGGTATCGTCGCCTATCTCGTGCCGATCATGCTGCCCGGACCTCTACACTAGTTTGCGGCAGATCGTCAGAGTAGACGTGAAACGCATCGCGATCTCGTGACAACGGTGGCGTCTCGGCGCATTCTTAGAACCGTGCTCGCTACGCAGCGACCGGGCGCCGAGCGCCATGCCCGATGGCGGATGGCTCCGGGTGTTCTGGCTACGATGGCAGTCGTCTGTGACGCGCGATTGTTCGCCAGAATACCTGGACCATGACGCTTGTCGGGGCGCATCAGGATTCAGCATGAGCTGTCACTGGTGGTAGCTGCGCCGCTGCCATTCGGCAGTCAGCCATGCCAGGATCAGGCAGCGTGATGAACGCCGCCGCAACTGCTCTTTTCATCCTATCGATCATCGCATCACATCAGCGTTTTGCCTGCTGTCTCGTCGAGCGCAGCATGCGCCCTGAGGGCGCGACGCGCGCGACCGCTGCGGCGGGCCGACACCTATCCTACCCCGTTGGGCGCTGTCGCCTGGGGGCGCATCCTGCGCGAAAGAGAGTCTCTCGAATGCAACACGTTAGCTCGGCGACACCCTCTCGTGTCGCGTCGGAGCGCGCCGCTGCTCCCTGGCGCGTCATCCTCTCTAGCTATATCGGCCTGATGAAGCCGCATGTCACCGTGCTGCTGGTAGGGACGACCCTGGCCGCGATGGCGTTGGCCGGGACTGGTCTGCCACCCGTCAGTGTCACCATCTCGACGCTCATCGGTGGCGCGCTCGCCGCAGGCAGCGCCAACGCGATCAACTGCTACTGGGATCGCGACATCGATAAGCTGATGAGCCGTACCAAGTCGCGCGCGCTGCCCTCTGGCCGCATCTCCGACCTCCATGCGCTCATCTTCGGCCTCGTCATCGGCGTGCTGTCATTCATCATCCTCGCCATCGGCGCGAACGTGCTGGCCGCCGCGCTGGCCACCTCGGCGATTCTGTTCTACGTCTGCGTCTACACGATGTGGCTCAAGCGCACGACCACCCAGAATATCGTCATCGGCGGCGCCGCAGGCGCTGTGCCAGTGCTGGTGGGCTGGGCCGCCGCGACCGGTTCGCTGAGCTGGTCCGCCTTCTGGTTGTTCGCTATCATCTTCATGTGGACCCCGCCACACTTCTGGGCGCTCTCGCTGGTGCTGCGCAAAGACTATGCGCGGGCCGGTGTGCCGATGCTCCCGGTAGTCAAGGGTGAGGCGGCGACGTATCGCCAGATACTGCTGTATACTGTGCTCCTGACCGCGACCACGCTCCCGCTCTTCTTCATCCACACACTGGGCTATCTCTACCTGGTGGCGGCGCTGCTGCTGGGCGGCGGCATGATTGTGCTGGCGATTCGCCTGATGCGGATTCGCACGCTGAAAGAGGCGCGCTCGGTCTTCTGGTTCTCGAACTACTATCTCGCGCTGATCTTCGCCGCCATGGTGGTTGACCACATCTTCCACTAGGCGGAGGAGGCATTCGCCACAGGGTTATTGGCATGCAACTGCGAAACATTTCACGAATGATCGTGATCGCGCTGGTCGTGCTGGTGGGCGCCATTGCGCTGCTCCACCAGCGATTCGCCTCCGGCGCCGGGTCGTCGAGCGCGAAACCCGCGCTCGTCGGCGGGACTGCGCTGAATGATCCGGTTCCACCGATGAGCCTGACCGATCAGGATGGCGCGCTGGTCACGACGCAGTCGCTCCGCGGCCACCCAGCCATCGTGACGTTCATGGACATGACCTGCACCCAGGAATGCCCCATCCAGGCGCAACTGCTCAACCAGACGGCGCTCTTTATGGGCGCGCAGCAGGCGAGCCAGGTCGATTGGGTGGTCGTCTCTGTCAACCCCAGCAATACCCCGGCTGAGGCCAACGCCTTCATGCAGAAGAACAAGGTCAGCCTTCCCATCAAGGTGTTGCTCGGCACGCAGGCGCAGCTCAAACCCGTCTGGGACGCCTATCATATCTACGTCCAACCTACACCCGATGATGTGAACCACACCGTCGCGCTCTTCCTGATTGATAAGTCTGGGCGTCAGCGCATGGTCTTCATTGACGGATTCGATCCGAAGGCGCTCAGCCAGGACCTGACGGCGTTGCTGGCGCAGTAGCGCAGACACGGCTCAGCGGAGGTGAGGCGCATGGCGACACCAGTCGAGGAGGTCGGGCCGGTGGCAGGCCCCTCCGCGCCACGGCGCACGCGCTCGCTCGAACTCGTCGGCTCCATCGCCGCTGGCCTGCTGGTGATCGCGCTGGCCACGCTGCTGCTGAACCGCATCAGCACAGCCACCACACAGGCGCACAATGTCCCCAAGGGGGCGATGGGCATCTCGCTGGTAGGCAAGGCCGCGCCAGACGTGACCTTCAGCGCGTGGACGGTGACGCCTGGGCGGCAGGTGTCGCTGACGAGCCTGCGCGGGCATGCCGTCGTGCTCAACTTCTGGGAGGCGTCGTGCGATCCGTGCAAGGCCGAGGCGCCCCTCTTCGCCCAGGCCAACAAGACGTACCAGGCGCAAGGCGTCATCTTCGTCGGCGTCGCGCTCTACACCTCAGAGGCCGATGGTGAGACCTTCTTGCGGCAGCACGGGTTAGCCTATCTGGCAGGCGCGGCGACGACCAACCAGACCGTCGTTGATTACAGCCTGGTCGGCGTGCCAGATACCTACTTCATTAATAGCGACGGCCAGATCGTCGATCAGAACGTCGGCCAGATCTCGCAGCAGAAGCTGACCGAGGGCATCACGCGCGCGCTGAAGTAGTTTCAGCCAGCCGTCGGCGAGGAATAGAGCAGTGAGCCGGGCGTCGTGAGCGTTTCTCCGGTCTCCAGCAGCGTCTTCAGGCCAGAGAGGATCTGTGGCCAGCCACCGTAGACCCCTTCGCTGGCGTCCTCGCGCAGTTGATCGTGGGTGACGGTCAGGCGGCAGGAGTCACCGACCGGCTCGATCTCCCAGGTGACGCGCGATGTTCCCTCGCGTTTGACATCATCACTCCACAGCGCGTTGAAGCTCTGGACGAGTCGGCGCGGCGGCTCGACCTCCAGGTTCTCGCCCGCGTGCAGCGGGGGGACGGCGGTATAGGCTGAGCCGGGCGTCCACTCCGAGATGACGCCCACCCCAAACCAGTATTTTTGCCGCATCTCATCGTCGGTGATTGCCTGCCAGAGGCGCTCCGGGGTCGTCTTGATGTAGATCTCGAATACCTTCTCCATGTTGCGCTGCTCCTCGATTCTCCGCTTGAGCCCGGTGAGCGTCGCGGCCCAGGGCGCGGCAAACTTGCTCACCCAACGATCGTAGACGAGTTGAATCGGGACGGGGTTCAGGAAGTGCAGCTTCTCGCGACCGCGCCGTTTGGTGGTCACCAGACCTGCCTCTTCGAGCACGCGGAGGTGCTTCATGACGCCAAAGCGCGTCATCGGCATGCGCCGCTCTAGCTCGCCGAGCGTCTGCCCATCCTGCTTGAACAACTCGTCCAGCATGCGCCGACGTGTTGGGTCGGCGAGGGCCTTGAACACTTCATCCATGTTGTCAGTATACGTGACCATTTGGTCACATGTCAAGAGGTATTATTCGCAGACACACCAGAGCCGCCAGTCAGACACTCACGTCTGGCTGGCGGCTCTCTGTTGGGAGGGTGAACGCGCCTGCTGCGCGCTACGCTAGAGACTCGCTAGAGAATCTCTGGCGGGCGCGATGAGGGCGGCAGCGGCGGGTAGACATCATCGCGCCCCACGATGCGGTCGTGGCGATAGGCGCGCTGCTGATCGCGGTCGAGCCGATGGTAGTGACGCTGGTTGCGGCGCCCCCAGCCAACGAACATGGGGATGAGGAACCACATAAACCAGATGGCATGCCCCTGGGTCAGCACCAGCGCCACAATGGCAATAGTCCCCACGACGAGCAGCGGCGCGACCTGCGCGAAACCGCGCTGAGACGCCGGTGAGCCATACCCCATCGGAGCTTGCTGAACGCCGTAGGGAGCGTACATCGGAACACTCGCCTTCGGCGGCTGGATGCCTGCGAAGAAGGTCGCCGCGAGCGCATCATCGCCTACCTGATCGCTCCCTTGCGCAGTCTTGAGCAAAGTTTGCAGGCTGGAGCGGGTCGTCGCCTGGTCGAAGCTGCCGGTGGGGCGCAACGTGGTCAGCCGCTCCATGAAGCGGTCGGTGAGCGCATCGTCCATCTCTGGGCCTAGCTCACGACTCGCCTGGAGCGTCGCCAGAAGCTCTTTCCTCGCCTCCTCAGGATCATTCTTCGGCGGTGTGGTGCGTGTCATAGCGGTTCGCTCTCCTCTGGCGGTCCATTCGTGTCGCCGCTGGTCGCGTCGCTTCCCGGCGGTACTTCACTCCGTTGGGTGTGTCCGGCGCCTGATGATAGTGTAGCGCCTCTGCCGCGCGATGTCAGCAATGAAGCGGCTGCGGGCTTGCTCCCGGCGTATGCGCTGAGTTCTTCGCCCTCGTATCAGAATCGTATCAGCCGCGCACATCATCGTGCCTGCTCCATGCAAGAATACGTATCATTGGCCTCACAGGTGGCGCCACAGCAAAAATTAACGCAGTCGCCTATTGCCGCCGTGTGGGTCGCCTGCTAGACTGACTACGCGATCATCATCGATTCGAATGGACGGGAGCACCTATGAGCGCGGAGAGCGGTAAGAGTGCGGCTGGGCGCGGCAGCCAGAGTTGGCTGCGCAGGCTGGCGCATGGCGCAGGGGTCGCCCTGATTGTCGTGCTGTGCCTGGTCATCGTGCTGGCTGGCGTGGGCGTGTTCTACACGCAGCAGACACTGCCACAGGTCAGCGGCTCGCTGGCGGTCAGGGGACTGCAAGCGCGTGTCTCGGTGGCGCGCGACACCTGGGGCGTGCCGCACATCACCGCGCAGAATCAGCACGACCTCTTCTTCTCCCAGGGCTATGTCACCGCCCAGGATCGTCTGTTTCAGATGCAGTTCAATCGCAGCGTGGCGCAGGGCAAGCTGGCCGCGCTGTTTGGCGCTGGCACGGACAATAGCCTGGTAGACGCCGACGCCTTCCTGCGCACACTGGACTTCTACCACTCGGCGCGCGTCGAGCTGGAGGCGCTCGACCCTGCGGTGCGCGCGGAGATGCAGGCGTATGCGGATGGCGTCAACGCCTTTGTCGCCGCACATCCGCATACGTTGCCGCTCGAATTCACGATTCTTGGGATTAGCTGGCAGCCCTGGACCCCACTGGACAGCCTCGCTTACGGGCGCGTCGTCGCGTTCTCGCTCGACAGCTCGTGGTACACCAAGTACACCCGCGCGCTCGTCATCGCCAAAGCCGGGCCAGGCGTCGAGAGCGTTCTCTTCCCCAGCTATCCCACGACGAACCCTACCCTCTTCGCCGATACGCCCGATACGGCGGCGCCGATCACGACCTCAAACGGCAGCGGTGAGGTGGGCCAGATCAGCGCGCCGGTCGCCGTCTCGCCGAGTCAGCGCGCGCTCTTCGACACAATGCCCGTCTCGCTCATCGAAGGGGCGACGGTGCTCTACAATATGCTCGGTTCGATACGAGACGCCCTCGGCAGCAACGACTGGGTAGTCGATGGCTCGCGCACGGCGTCGCATCTGCCGCTGCTGGCGAATGACCCGCACCTGGGCATCGCGATGCCGTCCATCTGGTATGAAATCGCGCTCAACGGCGGCGGCCTCAATGCGATAGGCTTCTCCTTCCCTGGTGATCCGGGCATCGTCATCGGCCACAATCAGCGCATCGCCTGGGGCGTGACCAACGTCGGCGCCGACAACAGCGATCTCTACTATGAGACGCTCGACCCGAAGAATCACCCCGGAAAATATCTCTACCAGGGCTACTGGCTGCCACTCCAGTCGCGGCAAGAGACGATAGATGTGCGCGGCGGCAAACCAGTGACGATCACCGTGAACAGCACGCAGGATGGCCCGCTCCTCAACAGTGTCGTAGGGGATGTGAAGAGCCTGCCGCCGCTCGCGCTGAAATGGACGGCGCTGCAGCCGGGTTACTCGTTCCAGGGCTTCTTCCAGCTCGACTTCGCGCTCAACTGGAGCCAGTTCAACGCGGCGATCAACCACATCTCCATCAGCCAGAACTTCGTCTACGCCGATGTTGACGGCAACATTGGCTATCGCATGTCGGGGTTGCTGCCGCTGCGCCCGATGGCGAACACGCTGGGGCCGGTGGATGGCAGCGTCTCCAACTATCAGTGGCAGGGCTATGTGCCACAGAGCGCCATGCCGACGCTCTACAATCCGCCGACACACATCATCGCCACCGCCAACCAGCAGATCGTCCCAGACGGCTACCCGGAGTATGTGACCAACGTCTGGGATCAGGGCTATCGCGCGCGGCGCATCGTGGACCTGCTTGCGGCCAAGACGAATCTGACCCCGCAGGACTACGAAACCATCCAGGCGGATGTCTACAATGAGGCCGCCGCCACGCTGACGCCGAACCTGATCTCCGCCGGGCAGGCCGCTGGTGGCGACGCCGCCAGAGCCGCCACGCTGCTGCAAGGCTGGAATTACAACATGACGCGCGATAGCGTGGCCGCCAGCGTCTTCGAGGTCGCCAGTGGCGATCTTGCGCGCGAGACGATTGAGCCGGTGCTGGGGAAGAAGCTCTACGGGGTGTATCAGAGCAACAGCTCCGGCAGCGACATCTTTACGGTGCTGATCAACCTGACCAGCCAGCCCACCGCGCCGTTCTTCGGTGTGCGCAGCGCGTCAGACGCCGTTGCGAGCCGCGACAAGGCTATCGCGAAGGCGCTGAGCGACGCCTATGGGCAGTTGCAGAAGCAGTTTGGGCCAGACACCTCGACGTGGCATTGGGGATCGATGCACAGCGCCACCTTCGCCCATCCGCTGGCCTCGGTGACGCCGCTCAACCTGATCTTCGGCGTCGCGCCCGTGCAGCGCCCCGGCGATAGCGTCACGGTCAGCGTCGGCGGCGATGGTGACTTCTCCGCTGATCCGCCCAGCTACGCTCAGAATACGGTCTCGTCCATGCGCGAGATCATCGATCTCTCCAACCTGGATAACTCGCTCTGGGTGACGACCACAGGGGAGTCTGGGCAGCCGTTCTCGACGCACTACCAGGACCTGGTGCCGCTATGGAATACCAACACCTATCAGTCGATGGATTACTCGCCGACGGCGGTGGCGAAGCAGACCGTTTCGCTGCTCACGCTGACGCCGTAATGCGTGTGGCCGGGCGCGCGGCGTGGCCATCGCGATGGTGAGCGAGCGGTGGCTGCGTGGGCGCCCGGAGCAGGCGCGGGCGGCGCTGCGACGGCGACACGCCGATGAGGCGACGCTGGCCGCCTTCGAGACATGGCTCACGCTCGACGCCGAGCGCCGCACGCTAGCGACGCGCTTCGACGCGCTGGCCGCCGAGGCGCGACGGCTGCGCGCGGCTGGGGCCGCAGCCAGCGCCGAGCGTGAGCTGCGTCAGGCAGACCTGCGCTCAGCGCGCCATGCGCTCGACGACCTGACCCAGCGGATGCGCTCCCTGGCGCTGGCGCTGCCCAACACGCCAGACGCGCGGGCGCCTGACGGAGCCAACGCTGCGGCGAATCGCGTGGCGCGGGTGTGGGGCGAGCCGCCAGCCTTCGACTTCGCGCCGCAGCCGCATGACATCCTCGGCGCGACGCTAGGTATCCTCGATCTGCCCAGGGCTACCCGCATGGCTGGCCCGCGCTTCCCGCTGCTGCTGGGCGAGGGCGCGCGGCTGGCCCGTGCGCTGGCCGCCTTCATGCTCGACGCCCATCGCGCCGAGGGCTATGTGGAGGTGGCGCCGCCAGACCTGCTCTCGGCGGAGACGCTGACTGGCTCTGGCCACCTGCCCCGCTACAGCGCGGAACTCTTTACACTGCCCGCCGATGGCCTCTACCTCAGCCCAACCGCTGAGGCGCAACTGGTCACGCTGCACGCAGGCGAAACCCTCGACGCCAGCGCCTTGCCGCTGGCCTACACCGCCTATACGCAGGCGTACAGGCGCGAGGCTGGCTCCGCAGGCGCCCGCACGCATGGCCTGCTGCGGCAGCGCCAGTTTGGCAAGGTGGAGCTGGCGCGCATCGTGGCGCCTGAGACGGCGGATGAGGCGCTGGCGTCGCTCATCGCCTCGGCGGAGGCGCTGCTGCGACGGCTGGGGCTGCCCTACCGCGTGGTCGAGCTGTGCGCCGGAGAGCTACCCTTCAGCGCCCAGCGGACATTCGACCTGGAGGTCTGGCTGGCGGGCGAAGGGCGCTACCTTGAGATCAGTTCGGTGAGCGATTGTGGCGAGTTCCAGGCGCGACGGCTGAAACTGCGCTACCGTTCCCATCCAGGCGGCGGCGCGATCTATCCCCACACCCTCAATGGCTCGGCGCTGCCCATCGGTCGCACGCTGGCGGCGCTGCTGGAGCACGGCCAGCGCGCTGATGGCTCGGTGGCGTTGCCGGAAGCGCTGGCGGCCTACGGCGCGCCATCACTTCTTCTGCCTGCTGAGACGTGAGGCGGGCGGGCGGCGCGGCGGCGGGCGGCGGGCGGCGGGCGGCGGGCGGTTGAAACCGCGCCTGGATGGCCTGCGGGCCGCGAAGTCCGCCGTCGCGGACTGGAATCCGGACCGCGCCTGCGCGGTTCCAACCGTTCGTCCACTTCTCTGGAGTCGCCTGACCCTGATTATTGCTGGAACCGCCACGAATATTCACGCTTGCCCGCTATAAGAGAGTGTGTTACGATGATTGACATATTCCGCGTCGGACGCGCGACACCTATGCGCCAGGCGAACAGTCGTCTGGCGCTCACCACACGACTGAGCGCGTAGAGTGGTCAGTCGAAATTGGTCGGCGGTAGGGGGCTGCTCGTGAAAGACATCCTCGACGAGTTCAAGGCGTTCATTCTGCGCGGCAATGTGATCGATCTGGCCATCGCGGTCGTCATCGGCGTCGCATTTGGCACGGTCATCACCGCGTTTGTCTCCGACATCATCTCGCCGCTGCTCGCCGCATTTGGTGGCAAGCCCGACTTTAGTGGCGTGTGGATCGTGAACGTCAACGGGGGCAAATTCCTCTTTGGCGCGTTCATCACGGCGATCATCAGCTTCGTCATCCTCGCGGCGATCATCTTCTTCTTCGTCGTCAAACCCATCAACTTCCTGATGGCGCATAAGAAGCAGGAGCTGCCCGCCGACCCGACGACGCGCGCATGCCCCTACTGCATCAGCGAGATTCCGCTGGCGGCGACGCGCTGCGCCTTCTGCACGCAGGAGGTTCCGGTCGCGGTGACGGCGAACGTGACAGCGGGCTAACCCAGCCGATGGTTGGACCACGCCTGGAGGTGGCATGCTCACCCTCCAGGCGCGGTTCCAACTCCTGCCCGCGCCCGCGCCTGCGCGCATCGGCGCTAGGACGTGTTTGCAGTAGCGCCGAATAGCAAGCTGCCAGGTGCAAATTGGCTGGATGAAGTTCATCCGTTGAGGTGAGTTTTCTGGATTCAGATCACCAGCCAGGCGCAAGAAGATATGCTGCAAACATGCCCTGGGTGACATTACGGCCAACGACTCCCAACCTTAGGAGCGACGGAGGAGCGCGGCCGGTGCGAGGAGGAGTATGCCTTTCCTGTTGAAGTGTCGCGCGCCTTCTGCGTACGATCGATCTCTGCTCTGCGCGTGCCGCCGCATCGGCGTATACATCCTCGTGATCCTTTCGCTCTTGGTCGTCACGGGCTGCGAGGCAACGACAGCCCCCACCGTCTCATCAACCGCTGTTGCGACGGCCACCACGCCGCCAACGCCCACTGCGACTCCAGCGCCGGAGGACGCCTTCCGGGATGAAGTTCCGGCGATTACGGGCCTACGCGGGCAAGTTCCTGCAAGCCGCCTGGACTTCGAGGTCGAGCGGTTGGCCGATGTGACCATCATGCATGTCTTCGTCGATCTCTCATCGCCATCGCTGCCCGACGCCCAATGGGATGCCTTTCTCGTGCAGCGAGCGCTCTGGGTCGACCAAGAGTTCGTCATCCCCGACGGCTGGGAAGTCTCCGTAGAGTTCTACGTCCCGCCCACCGACTCAGCGGAAGGAACCATGGGTATGGAGATAGGCGTCGCCAATCTGTACACAGCGAGCGCCAGGCGATTCGCGTGGGAATCGCTGTCGCCGCAGCAGGCGTGGTCACGCTATGACGGCGTGGAATACAACCAGAACGGCCTCTAGTTTTACAGTTCCAGAAAGCGCAACAGCCTCAATTTTTCTGGCTTGATGCCAAGCGGCGGATGTGATCGACGAGAGCGCCTTTCCCCAACCCTTCTGGCATGAAGGCCAGAGCAAGCGGGGGGCTTCTCGGCAAGTGCAACTGCAAAACTAGAAAAAAAGACGGCGGCAGCGAGCGAGCGCGACGAGCAGGAGCGCGCCGCCTGGCGCGCAGCGGGCGCCACCCACGACCCGTAGCAGTTCGTCTTTGTTGCTGAAAGCGGGACGTATACCTCGCTAACCCGCCTCTACGGCTGGGCGCCTCATGACCAGCGCGCCTCTGGAGCGGTCCCGCGCAACCATGGCAAGAACACGACGCTGGTAGCCGCGCTCACCCCTGACGGATTGCAGGAACCCTGGCTGCTCGTCGAGGGGGCGATGACCACGGAGTCGTTCGCCTGGTACACCCGCGAGCAGGCGTTCTCCAAGCTCAAGGCGATCTTGCGGGGCCTGGGCTCCCGCACGCAGGACGCACTCCAGGAGGCGGTGCGTCTGGCCATCGCGGCCATTACCCCAACGATGTGGCTGCTTGGTTCGCCCATGCGGGGTACCCTCTACCTGCTCCACCTTCCTGAAAGTTGCTCTAATAGCCTTAAATCTATCAGGGGTAAGGCGGTCTGGTGGGCGGCGAGGGATTTGAACCCCCGACCTTTTGCGTGTAAAGCAATTGCTCTGCCGCTGAGCTAGCCGCCCGCGCTCGCCGACGCGCTGACCGCGCATACACCGCGACGCGCTGGATGGCGCGCATCAGGCCAGCGTCGCTGGCGAGCGCCTCAGCGCGTCGTTCTCGTGGAGCATGCTTGCCGCTATCGGCGCGGGCGTCATCACGACGCCCGTGGGTGCCTCCGAGTGGACTCGAACCACCACGCCCTTGCGGGCACAGGCCCTCAACCTGCTGCGTATACCATTCCGCCACGGAGGCTTGGCGCCTTCGAGCTTAGCGCTCGTTAGCGTACATCAGTATACAAATCCTGCGGCGTGGTGTCAAGCGCCAGCAAACTGGCGGCGCCTGCACGCTGATACCAGACCAGCGGCGCCTCGCCCAGCCGCGCCTGTGGTAGTCTGTGCCTGAATGATGTTGCAGGATGAACGCATCTGTTCTGTGGAGGCGTAGGCGCATGGCGTTGATCGTTCCCTCGATTCTCTCGGCGGACTTCGCGCGGCTGGGCCAGCAGGTGGAAGAGGCGCAGGCGGGCGGCGCCGACCGCATCCAGATTGATGTGATGGATGGACGCTTTGTGCCAAACATCACCGTCGGGCCGCTGATCGTCGAGGCCGTGCGGCGCCACACCACGCTGCCCCTCGAAGCGCACCTGATGATCGTCGAACCAGAGCGCTATGTGGAGGACTTCGCTCACGCGGGCGCCGATCTCATCATCGTGCATCAGGAAGTCTCGCCCAACCTGCATCGCACCGTGCAGCAGATTCATGCGCTGGGCAAGCGCGCGGGCGTCGCCATCAATCCCGCGACGCCGCTGGCCGCCCTGCAAGAGATTCTCGGCGACATCGATCTCGCGCTCTGTATGACCGTGAACCCTGGCTTTGGCGGCCAGGCGTTCATCCCCACGATGGTCAGCAAGATCGAGCGGCTGCGCGCGATGATTCAGCAGCACGGCGCGACCTGCGACCTGGAGGTAGATGGTGGCATCTCCGCCGAGACGGCGCCGCTGGTGACCCGCGCGGGCGCAAACACCCTGGTGGCTGGTTCGTCGGTCTATGGCGCGGCTGGCGGGGTCGCGGCGGGCATCGCCGCGCTGCGGGCCGCCATCGGGTAACGCAGGCCAGCGCGCAGCCACTCCCGGCGCCGTCTGATAGCCGGTAGTCCTTGCCGCCTCCTTGTTCGTAGACGGAAGGTGCGACGCCGATGTACAATGGCGTTACGCTGCGGATATTTGCCAGTCACGCTCGCACAGCGGCTTGATCGCGAGCGACGCCAGCGTGTGCGCTTCCGCGCCATCACGCGCAGTGGGTCTATTGCTCCACCTGCGGCCTGTGGCGCTGATGAAGATCGAGCGGACACGTACATGGAATGAAGGGCGCCGATAATGAAAAAGATCCTTGTCGCTGATGACGACACGACCATCGCTGATCTGCTGCAACAAGCGTTGGAGGCAGAGGGCTACGAGACCTACAAGGTGACACAGGCGCTGCGCTTCTACGACGCCGTGATCGAGCGCCAGCCCGATCTGATCCTGCTCGACCTGCTCATGCCCTATCTGGAGGGCGAGGATGAGCTACGCCTGCTGCGGATGAACCCGGCGACACAGCACATCCCCGTGATCGTGGTCACGGCCCTGCTCGAAGCGAAGAACGAAGAAGCGAAATACCGTCAACTGGGTGTCGTCGAGATCGTGACGAAACCCTTCGATCTGGAAAAGCTCGCTGGCGTCATCAAGCGCACCATCGGCTGAGCGCTGTGGCGGCGATGATTGCGCGCTGGCAGGCTGAGCCGTGGGATTGCTGCGCTGCACGCGCGGCGCAGAGAGGAGAATCGCGGCGTGGCGGAGACGAATGAGCAGGCAGGGGGCGCCGTGGCCCCTTCGCCAGAGGGCGATGCGCAGAACCGCGTCGCGCTCGATGCGATGGGCGGCGACTTCGCCCCGGCGGAGGTCGTCAAGGGCGCCGTGCAGGCGGCGGGCGAGTATAACATGGGTGTGCTGCTCGTCGGGCCGGAGCCGCTCATTCGCGCGGAGCTTGCGAAATACGATGTCACCGGACTCGATCTGGAGGTCGTCCACACCGACGAGGTGATCGGCATGGATGAGCATCCTGCCGAGGCGGTGCGCTCGAAGCGCCACAACAGCATCACCCTCTGTCACGAGCTGGTGCGCGACGGCAAGGCGCTGGGCGCTGTCTCCGCCGGGAATAGCGGCGCGGTGATGGCCGCCGCGATCTTCACCTTTCGGCGCATCAAGGGGATCGACCGCCCGGCGTTTGGCGGCGTACTCCCGGCGGCGGGCGGCAAGCAGGTGATGGTGCTCGACATGGGCGCCAACACCGACTGCAAGCCGCAATGGCTGCTGCAGTTCGCGCTGATGGGGTCTGACTACATGGCGACGGTGTTTGGGCTGGAGCGCCCGCGTGTGGGCCTGCTCTCGAACGGCGAAGAGGAGACGAAAGGCGACCAGCTCACGCAGGAGGCGCATCAACTCCTCAAAGCCGCCGCGCCAGCGGTCGGCCTCAACTTCATTGGCAACATCGAGGGGCGCGACATCAATGCGGGCGGTGTGGATGTGGTGGTCTGCGATGGCTTCGTTGGCAATGTCGTGCTGAAGTCGGCTGAAGGCCTGAGCAAGATGCTGCTGGAGACGATCAGGCGTGAGTTGACGGCGGGGCTGGTCACGACCGTCGGCGCGGCGCTGGCCAAGCCCGCATTCGACCGCGTGCGCAAACAGCTCGACTACGAGGAGTATGGCGGCGTGCCGATTCTGGGGGTGAATGGCGTCAGCATCATCTCGCACGGCAGCTCGAAGGCGAAGGCCATCAAGAATGCGATTCGTGTGGCGCGCCAGGCCGCGCGGGCCAATCTGCCCGCGACCATCGCCGAGAGCGCGCGCAAGCTGGAGGCGGTTATCCCCGCCAGCTAACGGTCTCGCGCTGTCGCCGAGTTCACTTGTGTCAGCCGCGCCCGCGCCTCGTTCTGCCCAGCGTCTGCTCAGCGCTGGGCTGAGGTGAGGGCGCGACATCTGTATCTTTTGGCGCTTTTTCCAGACACCAGAAGGCGGACTATTTTCTATGGATACTGTGCGATTGGATGATATTCGGCTGACCGTGGTGGATAAGCATGGGACGGTGAGCTTCGTCGCGCACGCTTCGGCGGCGGTGGCGCTGACCGCCGCCTGCTCGCAAAATCCTACGACGCTACGCAGCCTGCTCGACGCTTCACAGCGCTATGATCGCGCCTTGCGCGACAGCGTGCTGCATGGCCTGGCGATCTTCGACGAGCATAACCTGCCGGGCGAGCTGACCCACATCCACACCCAGCTCGACCAGTTGCCGCCGCGCAAGACGCCCGTCTTTCGCGTGCTCGATTCCGTCACGCGCGAGGCGAGCCTGCGACCGGTCCGCACGGGCATCGTGCTCTACAATCTGCCCGCGCGCCGCATCGTGCAGATCGAGAATACCTATGAGCCGCTGGCGCAGTCGGGCGAGGTCAACTACCACAATGGCCGCTTTCTCAGCATCCGCCTGCTGCCCTACCAGTTGCCCCCTGACTGGTTGATCGTGCCCTAGCGCGCCGCAGCGTGAGCCGCCTCAGCCCTGGTCGAGCGCGATGAGCCGCCCGAAGTAGGTCTGCAGCATGCGCTGGGTCGCCGCCGCTGTGGCGCCGTGCGCGATGGCGACAACGACGACCGCCGGGCCAGCGCCTGGCGTGAGCACACCCGCCGCAATGGCGACGGAGCCGCCATCCGCATTGGTGGTTGTCGTCACAAGCGCGCCCGAACCGATGACGGTTTGCGGCGCGATGGCCGTGGCGGCGCCATTATTGGCGTTGGCCAGCAGCCCGATGATCTCGGCGCTGTCGTGCGCGTCGAAGAGCGCGTTCCCCGCCAACGCTGTGTAGAACAGCGAGAGGCTGCGCGCGGTCCCCTTCGCCTGGAGGGGCGCATGCGCGGTGAACTGGAACCCGGTGATGTGCTGCTGCGTCAGGTAGGCGTCCATGCCCTGAGCGTCGCCGACCAGCGCGTAGTCAAAGGTCAGCGCCTGCGCGTTGCCGGTGGCGAGGTCTTGCGCGATCGGCGGCGGCCCGTTCGACGCATTGGGCTGCGCCGCGACGATACCCTTGCCATAGAGCGCCGCCAGCACCAGCGGGATGACCTGCGCGCCCAGCGGCTCGGCCTGATCGATGTTTGCGGTGTGATAGCTCGCCTGGGCTTTGGGGAAATACAGCGCCGAGGCGAGGCCTGGCCCCAGCGCGCCTATCGCCTGGCCAAACGCTGGCGAGAGCGCGCCCATATCGCCGATATTGCGCGCCTGAGCCGCTTGAGCCGCCGACCAACTGGCCAGGCCACTGGCGGGCGTCCAGCCGACGCCACCTGCGGCGTGCGTCGGCCCGGCCCAGCGAATCTGCGCCCAGCGCACCCCTGCGCGCGTCGCGTAGCGCGTCACCTGCGCCACGAAGCCCGGTTCGAGCGTCGCAATCGTCGTCGCGCCACCCGGAGTCGCCACGACATGCAGCGTCGCGTTCGCAAACATCGGCGCTGGCTGCGCGAGCGGCGCATCATAGCTGAGCGACCACGGCGGCGCCGCGAGCTGGAGGCCCATCGTGGGCAACTGCCAGTAGCCGAACGCTTCGCCGCCGAGCGCAGCCGGAATCGCCCCAACGACACAGAAGAGCGCGAAGATGGTCAGCGCTGCGCTCAGCCCGTTCGCGCTCTTTGCGCGCGCTCCCGCTACGGCGGGCGCCGCTTGCCGTGGCGCGCCAGCGCGCGCTGCGACTACCTTGCGTGGCTGCGCCATATCTCGCCGCTCCCATCACTCACCCCCGCTGGCCGCCCAGCGCCCGGCGCCACTCGCGCTGTCTTGATCGTGCGCGTCAGGCGACCTGTGAGCGCCTGTATTGTACCATGGCGAGGCGACGGTGTGGCGATGGAGACAGCGCCGCTCACGCGACCGCTTCGCGCGACCAGAGCGACGTAGCGGCGCCAGAGGCAATCTGGTAGAGCGTTACCTGGCTAGCGGTGTAGTCGACGGTGACGGCGCCGAAGTGTTGCAGCACATCTGAGCCGAGCAGACCATCCACCCCTGCCGAGCGCTTCAGCTCGTTGAGTGGCGCGCTGGTAATCGTCATCGCGGGCAACTGCGCCTGCCCAAGCGACCACTGTGCGATCTTGACCGGCGTCACCCGCTGCTCGCCGCCGACGCCCATGATCTGCTCTGATGGGCCAGCCACCGGCAATCCCAGTTGGTTGGCGAGTGAGCGATCAATCAATGTCAGACTCGCCCCGGTGTCGAGCGCCATCGGATACGGCCCCTTGCCGTGAATGACCACATCGACGACCACCAGCGTCGCCCCCTGTTCGCCGTGACGGATCTCCGCTGGCACAGTGACGCCGTGGGCTGGCGTGTTGGCCAGCGTCACCGGCGTCGTCAGCGGCGAAGCGCAGGCGGCGAATGTCAGGCAGAGCAGCCCCAGCGCGCAGGCTACGCCCACCAACCGACGCCAGGCGCCTGACCGGGCGCCGCGCCTGAGCGCCACGCGCCATGCTGACCACATCTCAGTCTCCTTCATTGGCATATGTTACAGGCGTTGCGCCGTGCGCAGTTCCACGCGCCGAGACGCTCATCGCGTTTGACGATACCCCTTGCAGTATGCGCCATGGAACGCACGCGCGGCGCCGCCTCGCAGGTCGGTCTAGCGCATGTGCGATGATCTCAGTCAGGTCACGTCGCGAGCCGATGGCGTACAATAGTGGGAAAATCGCCTATGGGAATGCGCCACGTCGCACAAACAGGCGGTATGATACAGGCGCGTTCGATAATTTAGGGAGGAAGCAGACCGGTGACAGACGAGACGCCAGCCACGCCACAGACGGGGCAAGATAGTCAGCCTGAGCATACATCCACAGACACACGTCTTGGCCCGGTTGACGCCGCTCAGCCTACAGCGCCCGGAGCGCCGCAGCGCGCAGCCTCGGTGACGGCGCCACTCGCGGTGAACCAGCGGCTCGATGACGCCCTGCTGGATGACGGCGCGCTGACCAGCGCCGCGCAGCAGCCGATGAGCGCGCCGATCACCCATCAACTGAATGGCGCCAATGGAGCAAGCGCTGAGAATACCGCGATTGAAGCTATGCCGACTGAGGCGCTGCCCGCTGACCCTGAATCGGCGCCCAGCGCAGCCACTACCGAGGCCGTAACCGAGGCGCTGGATTCGCCGGAGACGCCGAGCGCCGAGCCGGAGGTAGTTGATCCGCCGGAAGCATCGGAAGCGCCCGAAGCGTCGGAAGCGCAGGCTGCGACATCCGACACGCAGCCCGACCCGCCACGCGGCGACCGCGTGCGCGACGCCGAGTTCGCGCGCTACTACGCCGTGCGGACACATCTTGGCCCCATCGCCTTTGCGCCTGACCTTTCGCAGGTCGCCTATATCACGAACACGTCGGGCCAGTTCAACATCTGGCGGCAGAACATTGCCGGCGGCTGGCCATCGCAGGTGACGACCTTCGAGGATGAATCGGCGCGCTCGCTGATCTGGTCGTCCGCTGGTGAGATCATCGGCGCAGCGGACCACGCGGGCGGCGAGCAGTATGACCTCTTCTCGGTTCCGGCGCAGGGTGGTGTCGTTCGCTATCTGACCGATCAGCCCGATGCGCAGTACGAGTTGTCGGAGGAAGGCCTCTCACCCGATGGCCGCTACCTCGTCTATTCGGGCAACGACCGCACGCCCACCGATGGCGATGTGCTGATTCGTGATATGCAGACCGGCGAGACACGTCGCGCGCTCGCCAATGGCCACTACAACGTCGCTATCAACTGGTCGCCTGATGGTCGCTTTGTCACCGTGATGGACATCCGCAGCAACACTGACATGCGTCTCTGGCTGCTGGAAGCGGCGACCGGCGTGGCGCGCGAGCTGGCGCCGCACGACGACGAGTGCTATCTGGCGCCTGGCCCGTGGCTCCCTGATAGCTCGGGCCTCTACCTGATTACCGACCGTGGCAGCGATTTCAAGGGCATCGCGCGCTATATGCTGACCGATGGCGCGATGGAGTGGGTGCTGACGCCCGACTGGGATGTGGAACAGGTGGCGCTCAGCGCCGATGGCCGCCGCCTGCTGTGGACACTGAACGAGAGCGGACGCAGCCAGCTTCACCTGCGCGACAACGAGCAGGCGTCGCTGCGCGTGTCGGGGCTGCCGATCGGCGTCATCGAATACATGAAGCTCTCGCCCGATGGCCAGACGCTGGCGCTGCGCATCAACTCCGCGACCGCCCCGGCTGAGGTCTACATCCTGACGCTGGGCGCCGTCGGCGTGGTCAGCACGCCCCACCTGCGCCGCCTGACCTTCGGCATGCTCGGTGGCCTCGATCCAGCGGCGCTGATCGCGCCAGAACTGGTGCGCTACCGCACCTTCGATGGCCGCGAGATTCCCGCCTGGCTCTATCGCCCGCAAGGCGCCTCAGAGACACGACCCGCGCCAGTGGTGCTCTCGATTCACGGCGGACCAGAGGCGCAGGAGCGCGTGGAGTATCGCGCGCTCTATCAATTCCTGCTCGCGCGTGGCATCGGCGTGCTGGCGCCCAATATTCGCGGCAGCACTGGCTATGGCAAGGCGTATCAGAAGCTCATCCACCGCGACTGGGGCGGCGGCGAGCTGAAAGACATCGAGGCGGCGGCTGAGTATGCGCGCTCGCTCTCGTGGGTCAACCCGCGACGGCTGGGAATCTATGGCGGCAGCTTCGGCGGCTTCGCCACGCTCTCAGCGGTGACACGCCTGCCCGACTACTGGGCGGCGGCGGTTGATATCGTCGGGCCGAGCAATCTGCTCACCTTCGTGCACAGCGTGCCGCCGACCTGGCGCCGCATGATGGCGGCGTGGGTGGGCGACCCTGAGGAGGACGCCGACCTGCTGCGCGAGCGCTCGCCGATCACCTATGTGGAGCAGACCCGCGCGCCGCTCCTCGTGCTTCAGGGGGCGAATGATCCGCGTGTGGCGCGGGCGGAGTCAGACCAGATGGTCGAGACGCTGCGCGGCGCCGGGCGCGAGGTGGAGTATGTCATCTTCCCCGACGAAGGACACGGCTTCACCAAGCGTGTGAATCTGCTGCGCGCCTACTCGCTGACGGCGGATTTCTTCGAGCGTCATCTGCTGAGGGTCCTGGGGCGCGGGCGCTGGCGGATTGAAACCGCGCCTCAAGGCGACTGCGGTCGCCACAACCCCGCCTGCGCGGGTCCACAAGACGAATCCCGCTCTTGGACCCACGCAGGTGGGGTTGTGGGCCGCCAGGCCCCGCAGGCGCGGTTGCAACCGCCAGCGAACCTCGCCGTCGCGCGTCGCTTGACAGCGCGCGCTTTCGTGGGGTACGATAGCAACGTCGTCGGCGACACATCCTCGCTGGCGCATGTACCCGTAGCTCAGTGGATAGAGCGTTGGTTTGCGGAACCAAAGATCGGAGGTTCGAGTCCTCTCGGGTACACCAGATAGCCCCACCGGGTCAGCCGGTGGGGCATTTTGTCGCCTCTCGCCCAGGCTATTTCAGCGAGGGGAGCTTGTCGGCCAAAATGTCGATCTGCTCGATAGCAGGCGGTTGCGCGAATAGCTCAGAGGCGCGCGCCATCAGCGCGGCGGCGACCTGCCCGGTCAGATGCGCCTGCCGCCCGGCGTCATCTGGGAAGACATCGAAGATGCCAAAGGATGTTGGGCCAAAGCGTATCGCAAACCAGGCGCTGGTCGCTAGTTCCTGCTGGACAATCGGCAGAGCGCCGCGCAGAAAGCTCTCGACCTCCGCCTCTTTTCCCGGTTTGGCCTCCAGGCGAACAAGTAACCCGACCGTGACTGAGCTGGCCATGCTGCCTCCCTCTTGAAGCCGCCGCACTTTCGTCCTCGCGGCCTGCTCGCGTTCAGCGTCCCAGGCTCCGTCAGCGCGGATCAGCGCGGATCAGCGGGGGCCAGCCACCATCTCGCCGCTGGCCCAACGCCAGGCGCCTGCATGTTGGGCGCCAGATCGACGGGTCTGCGGCTAGCGCAACGCGGCGCCCACCGCTTGCTCTGCCTCTGCGGTGGGCGCCGCGTCATCGCGCGTGCTCTGCGCTACTGATCTACGCCAGGGAGTCGTCGAGGCGCTTGCGCAGGTCGGCCAGCGCCGCGAGCAGGCTCGCGTATGGCGTCGTCGCGTTGAGCGTGTCGAGCGCCGTCGCCAGCTCGCCCGCGCGTGAGGCGAGCCGCGTCACATACTCCAGGTGCTGCGGATTCTCCACCACCTGGCGCACCAGATCGCGCAGGCCGTTGAGGTCGCCCTGATAGGTGACGGTGTCGGCTGGCGGCTGCTGCGACAGCGCGTTGACGACCCGCTGACGCGAGTCTTCGAGCGCGTTGCGGTAGCGCGCCGCTTCCTGAATGGCGCTGCGCGCCTGCTGGGTAATCTGCGCCCCGATGGCCGCCTGCTGGTCGCGCAACTCCTCTGGCTCCGGCTCCTTCGGCGGTGGGGGCGCCACTGGCTCCGCCGGGACATATGCCTCGAACTGGCTGCCAGGGGCAGTGGAGGCCGGTGGGAATGCGAAGGGGTCATCTCCCAGCTCCGGGCCTGCGCCGACCGATGCCAGCACTGCTGGCTGCGACTGCGGCACCTGCGCGGTATCAATCTCGAAGTAGCTGCTGGCGATGCGCATGCGGCACTCGCCAATCGTTACCTCGTCGCCCTCATGCAGCGGCGTCTCGGCATGAATCTCCGCGTCATTGACGAGCGTGCCATTGCTGCTCCCCAGATCGGTGATCGCATAGACGCCGTCGTGCGAGCGCAGCACCGCGTGGAAGCGCGAAACCAGCGGGTCGCCATCCAGATTGATCTCGCAGCTTGGCGCGCGGCCAACCCGAATCTCATGCCCATCGAGAGGGAACTCGCGCCCGACCGACTGCCCCGCGACCGTCGGCGTGACCGCAGTGAGGCGCGCCACGAGCTGCGCCTTGATCGCCGGAGTCGCCTCCGCTGGCGGCGCCGCCGCCGCCGCAGCGCGTGTCAGCCACGAAGGGAGGCCGCTTGCCGTCGAGCCGTTCTCAACCGCGAGCCGCTGCCCGCAATACTGGCAGAATGGCAGGGTTTCGTCTGTCTCCTGCCCACAATGAGGACATACAGCCATCACGCCTGTTCCTGACCCTCTCTGTATAGCGCGTGCGCTCGGCGTCTACTACTGCCTGGCTCATGCCAGGTCGCCGAGTGATTGCGCGGTCCTTGAGCCGACCCCACATCGGCGGGGCGGCGTCTCAGTCATTCGTCCGGGCTGGCGCTATGCATACCCAAGATATGCAACGTGCAAGCGCGCCATCTGTGCCTGCGCCCCGACTTTCAGGGGGGACATCAGGGACAGATCGTGCGGCGCCGCTGCGCTATTCTCCATCGAACAGGTCTTTGAATTTCTCGATACCCCGCTCGAAGAGATTCGCATCGCCCTTCTCAGCCTGCTGCTTCTCAATCTCGGAGAACTCTTGCAGCAACTCACGCTGGCGCTTGGTCATATTCTGCGGTGTGACGATGCGAACCGTCACCAACTCATCGCCGCGATTGTTGCTGTGGATGACTGGCACGCCCTTGCCTTTGAGCCGGAAGACGCGCCCACTCTGCGTGCCAGGCGGAATCTTGAGCGTCTCTTTGCCATCGAGCGTCGGCGCCACGATCTCCGCGCCGAGCGCCGCCTCGCTGAAGGTGATCGGCTGCTCGAACGTGATGTCCTGCGCCTGACGCTTGAAGTATTCGTGCGGCTTCACCGAGAGCGCGACATACAGGTTGCCCGGCGCGCCACCATGTGGCGGCGTCTCGCCTTCGCCCGTCACGCGCACGTTGATGCCATCGTCTACGCCAGCGGGGATGTTGACGGCCACGCGGCGGACATTGCGCACACGCCCCTGGCCGTGGCAGCGCTCGCACGGTGTCGTGATGATGCGCCCCTCACCGCGGCAACGATCACAGACCATCACATTGACGAACTGCCCGAAGATCGACTGCTGCACGCGGCGAATCTCGCCCGAACCCTGGCAGCTGGGGCAGCGCTGCGTCGAGGTGCCGGGCTGCGCGCCGTTGCCGTGGCAGTTGGGGCACGACTCCCAGCGCGGAATCTCGATGTCTTTCTGCACGCCACGCACCGCCTCCTCGAAAGTGATGGTCAGTTCGTAGCGCAGATCGGCCCCGCGCGCCGCCCCAGCGCGTGTCCGCGCGCCAGCCGCGCCCGTGGCATTGAAGAGTGTCTCGAAGAGATCGTTGAAGTTGCCGAAGCCGAAGCCCTCGAAGGGATTCCCTTCCGCGCCACCCGCGCCAGAAACCCCCGCATGGCCGAAGCGGTCATAGGCGCCGCGCTTCTGCGGATCGCCCAGCACCTCATACGCCTCGTTGATCTCCTTGAAGCGCATCTCGGCGCCTTTGTCTTTATTGACATCGGGGTGATATTGGCGCGCCAGACGACGAAATGACTTCTTGATCTCGTCTTCTGTCGCCGAGCGCGACACCCCCAGCGTCTCGTAATAGTCTCGTTTGGCGGCCATCGGCATCCTCTTCATCGGCAAGGCAACTTCGTCGGCAAGCTCCATCCTGTCAGACGCGCGCCCCACGCCTACGCCAGAGCGTGCGAGCGAACCGTCTCTCAGGAGCTACCCAGCAGCCGCGCAAGTGTCACAATAATATCATAGTCGCGCCAGCCGCATGTCCGTGAGTCCCACCCATTGCGGCGAGGGTCTCGGCGGTCATGTGGCTAGCGCGAGAGCAACCGAGAGAAGCGCCAGCCGCCCTGGCTACTCCTCCTTGAAATCAGCCTCGACGGCGTCGTCGCTCGGCGCGTCAGAAGATGGCTCGCTGCCATCGCTCGCGCCAGCCCCACCGCCAGCCGAGCTATAGACGGACTCGCTCACCTTGAACATCGCCGACTGGAGCGCGTCGCGAGCGGACTTGATGCGCTCCACGTCGTCGGTGGCGAGAGCGGCGCGCACATCGGCGATGCGAGCCTCGGCCTCGGTCTTCTGATCGGCGGGAACCTTGTCGGCCAGGTCGCGCAGCGTCTTCTCGGCGGTGTAGGCCGCGTTGTCCGATTCGTTGCGCACCTCGACCTCTTCGCGGCGCGCCTTGTCCTCATCGGCGTGCGACTCGGCGTCGCGCACCATCTTCTCGATCTGATCTTTCGACAGACCGCTCGATGGCTGGAGCGTGATGCGCTGCTCGCGGCCCGTGCCCTTGTCCTTCGCGTGGACATTCACGATGCCGTTGGCGTCGATGTCGAACGTCACCTCGATCTGCGGCACACCGCGCTGCGCGGGTGGGATGCCATCGAGGATGAACTTGCCCAGCGACTTATTGTCGCGCGCCATCTCGCGCTCGCCCTGCAAGACGTTGATCTCCACGCTGGTCTGGCCGTCGCTCGCGGTCGAGAAGACCTGGCTCTTCTGCGTGGGGATCGTCGTGTTGCGCTCGATCAGGCGCGTGAAGATGCCGCCCATCGTCTCGATGCCCAGTGAGAGCGGCGTCACGTCGAGCAGCAGCACATCGCGCACCTCGCCCGTGAGCACGCCCGCCTGAATCGCCGCGCCAATCGCCACCACTTCGTCGGGGTTCACGCCCTTGTTGGGGTCCTTGTTGAAGACCTTCTTGACCAGCGCCTGCACGGCTGGCATGCGCGTCATGCCGCCAACCAGCACGACCTCATCGATCTGGCTGGCGTTGACACCAGCGTCGGTGAGACACTTGCCGACTGGCCCCGCCGAGCGCTCGATCAGGTCATCTACCAGTTGTTCCAGCTTGGCGCGGGTCAGCGTGATCGCCAGATGCTTCGGGCCGCTCGCGTCGGCGGTGATGAAGGGCAGGTTGATCTCCGTCTGCGCCGCCGATGACAGCTCCTTCTTCGCCTTCTCCGCCGCCTCTTTCAGCCGCTGGAGGGCCATCTTGTCCTGGCGCAGGTCAATGCCCTGGTCCTTGCGGAACTCGTCGGCGAGCCAGTTGATGATGCGCTGGTCGAAGTCGTCGCCACCCAGGTGCGTGTCGCCGTTGGTCGCCTTCACCTCGAAGACGCCCTCACCCAGCTCCAGCACGGAGATGTCGAAGGTGCCGCCGCCCAGGTCATAGACGGCGATGCGCTCGTCCTTCTTCTTTTCGAGGCCATAGGCCAGCGAAGCCGCTGTCGGCTCGTTGATGATGCGCAGCACGTCGATGCCGGCGATGCGTCCGGCGTCGCGTGTGGCCTGGCGCTGGGCGTCGTTGAAGTAGGCTGGCACGGTGATGACCGCCTGCGTAATGCGCTCGCCCAGGTAGGCCTCGGCGTCGGCGCGTAGCTTCTGCAGGATCATCGCGCTGATCTCAGGCGGGCTATACTGCTTGCCCATCACCTCGACCCACACGTCCCCGTTCGCCGCGCGCACCAGCTTATACGGGACGAGCCGCTTCTCGCGGTCCACATCCACATCCTCGAACTTGCGCCCCATGAAGCGCTTGATCGAGTAGACGGTATTCTCGGAGTTGGTGATGGACTGGCGCTTGGCGACCTCGCCCACCAGCCGCTCGCCACTCTTGGTGAAGGCCACGACCGATGGCGTCGTGCGGCTGCCCTCCGCATTAGGAATGACGACCGGCTCGCCACCCTCCATGACGGCGACACAGCTATTGGTTGTTCCTAGATCAATGCCGATGACTTTGGGCACGTTGACCCTCCTCAGTTTCTCGTTCTTCTCTGGCGCATTGACCGCTCAGATGAGCGGCGCCTGCTGGGTGGACGTGGCGCATCGCCCGGTGACTGGGTTTGCAATCGTCTGGCGGCGCGCCCGCGCCAGACAGTCTCGGCCTTTTACGTTCTGGATGTCGCCTCCGTTGCGTCATCGTCGCTGACGCCGTTGTCAGCGTTAGCTCCGTCGTTCGCGTCTCCATCGCCGCCGCTGGCTTGCGTCTCACTGGCAGGGCTGGGCGCGCGCGCAAGTTGCACGAGCGCCGGGCGGATGAGCAGCCCATGTGATTCATAGCCGCGCTGCGCGACGACGGCGATGGCGCCCTCGGCGTGGTCCGCCGTCTCCACCTCGCCAATCGGTTCGTGGCGGGCCGGATCGAATGGCTGCCCCGGCTCCGCCTCGATGGCGCGAATGCCCTGGAGTTCGAGCGCACGGCGCAGTTGCAACTCGACCAGCGCAATCCCTTCGATCCAGGTAAAGCTGCGCAGTGTAGTGGGCAGCGCGATGAATGCGCGCTCCAGGCTATCAATCGCGCTGAGCGTCGGGGCGAGCGCCTGGGCGGCCAGCAGCCACTCGCGCTGCTCCTGCTCTTGCTGCGCGCGCCGTTTGTAGTTGGCGAAGTCAGCCTGCGCGGTGTGCCACTGGCGCATATACTCGGTCGCCTGGTCGCGCTCATGCTCGACCTGCCGCTGTAGCTCGGCCACCTGGCGCTCAAGCTCCGCGACGCAGCGCCGCGTCATCTGCGCCGCTCGCAGTGGTCGCTTGGTCGCCTCGGTCGCCTCGGCCATGTTGGGCGCGGCTGGCGCGCCGGTCGGCGTGTCGTCTCGCTCTTCGTCAGCCATGCGTCGTATCACCCTCCACACGGTTGTCGTCATCCTCAAAGGTCGCGGACGCATCCGAGTAGGTTTCGGTATACGTCTCCGAGAGCAGGTCGTTGAGCACCTGCGTCAGATAGCGCACGACGGCGACTGCGCGCCCGTACTGCATGCGCCTCGGCCCGACGACGCCCAGCAGGCCGCTGGCGCGCCCCTTCGCGCCATAGCGCGCGGCCACGACGCTGATATCCTTGAGCGCGTCGGCGCCGCTCTCGCCGCCGATGATGACCTGCACGCCGTCAGCCGCCATCACCTGCGGCGCGATGGCGGGAATGAAGCTGTTGCGCTCCAGCGCCTCGACGACATCGCGGATGCGCTCCGGGTCGCCACGGGCGAATTCATCGCGGCGCAGCAGATTGGCCAGCCCCTCGTGATAGACCGATTCGGGCAGACTGAGCGACGCCTGGTTGAGCATGCGAATCAGCGAGTCGACAATCAGCCGCTCATCGCTGGTCAGGTCGTAGTCCATCTGTGCGGCGCGGCGGCGCAGCGTCTCGGCGTCGGCGCCGCTAAAATGCTCGTTGAGGCGGCGCGTCAGGTGGCTGAGTTCATCCTGGCGGAAGGGTTCATCCAGCGCGAGCCGCTCCTGCTGCACCGAGCCATCGGCCATCACCAGCACGATCAGCGTGATCGTGTCGTAGAGCGAGAGCAGCTCGAAGTGTTTGACCTGAGCGATGGCGCTGCGCGGCGGCGTGATGATCGCCGCGCTCTGCAACGCCTGCGCCATGACGCTGGCGGTCAGGCGCACCCACTCGTCGAGCTGGCGCTGCACCTGATAGAACTGGTGGCCGATCAGCCGCTGCTCATCGAGCGAGAGCTGCGAGTCGCCCATCAGCCGCTCGACGAAGTAGCGATAGCCGAGGTCGGTGGGCATGCGCCCGGCGGAGATGTGTGGCTGATAGATCAGCCCTTCCTCCTCCAGCGCGGCCAGCTCGTTGCGCACGGTGGCCGAGGCGTAGCCAGAGCCGAAGATGGCGGCGAGGCGGTCGGAGATGAGCTTCGATGAGACTGGTTCCGCTGTGCGGACGTACTCCTCAATCAGCGCGCGGAGGATAACCTCTTTGCGCTGACTGAGATGGCGATCCACGGGCATGCTGCGGTCTCCTCGCGCTCCCTATGCCTGTCCTGGCGCTCGCTACGCCGGAGTGTTAGCAGTCATGCCAGATGACTGCCAGCACTGGTACGATAGCACCGCCGCGCGAGGGTGTCAAGGCTGGCGTGGCCCCAATTTCCGACATGAGAGTGGCATGAGAATCGCGCGCTGCGACGGCAGACTGGAGGGCGCATGAACGCGCCGACCGCTCGATGTTACAATCATCATAGTAGGCAGCGCCGCCGCTGCGCGTGCCACGTCGCATGCGGCCATAGCGCGCAGGAGGCGCAGATGATGGAAGCTGAGATACTCGTTCGCGTGGCGCGCGCCGCAGACGCCGATAGCGCCGCTGATCTCGCGGTGGCGCGGCGAGCAGAGTATGAACACTATTCGCCGATCTTCTGGCGCCCGGCGGAGGATGCTCGCGAGCGGCATCAGCCGTTTCTACGGCGTTGCATCGCGAGCGACGACTACGCGGCGTTTGCCGCCGAACGCGCTGGCGAGGTCGTCGGCGTCATCCTTGGCAAGCGCGGCGCGGCCCCGGCGCCCTTTCACGCCGACCCCGAATCAACCTGCTTCGTGGATGATTTCTATGTGGCGCGGCCAGCGCTCTGGCAGACTGCGGGAAGTGCGCTGCTGGCGACGCTCACCGACGCGGCGCGCGCGGGCGGCGCTGAGCGCGTGATTGTGGTCGGAGCGCAGCGCGACGCGCCCAAACGCGCGTTCCTGCTCAACGCTGGCTATACCGTCGCCGCAGCATGGTGGACGCATCCGGTGACGCCGACGCCTGCCCCGGCCCCTGCGCTCCCTGCGCTGCAAGCGCTGGTCGTTCCAGCGCCGCCTGTCTATGCTCCCGGCGGGCTGACGGCGCTGGCGCTGGGTGGCGTCTCTGTCGCGCAGGTCGCGCTGTTCACGCAATGGGCCGCCGCGTCGCAGGCAGTTCTCGCCATCATCCCCGCGCGCTCAACGGACGCCGCGCTGGCGGCGGCGCTGGCAGCCGCAGGGTATGCGGTCGCGTCGGAATGGTATGTGCGCACGCTGTAGTGGCGCTGGCGAGCGCGTGATGGCTGTGGTAGACTGTTTGCAACGCGAGCCGCCGCTGGTTCGCCACGCGCCTGTAGCTCAATGGATAGAGCACCTGACTTCGGATCAGGCGGTTGGGGGTTCGAGTCCCTTCGGGCGCACCATTTTCTCTCTCCATGCGCCCTGCGCGTGGACCACTCCACCCACTTCCTCTCACCGCGCCACTGCGTAGTTCTTCGCATCGCTTTCCTCGCACGTGCGGCGGTATCATAAACGTTCACAGGAATATGCTCTACACCCCTCTGCCTGCGCGGCATCTCCGTAACGCTCGCCGTAACGGCTCCAGGGCGCGCGGTAGATACACTACTCATAGCCACTCGTAGATGGAGCGCTCGCTACGTCGCCGCGCCAGACCGTGGAGAAGGACCGTGGAGAAGTTAGGAAGATGAACGTCGTCGCGCAAAGCAGCCCCGCCGCACCTGCTACGCCAGAGAGCGCGCCGAGCACACGTCTCGGCGGACGTTGGCTGCTGGCCGCTCGCCTCGGCTGGCTGCTCACCCTTGTCGCGACGCTCGGCCTGTTCGTGGCTGCGGCGCCCACCTATGTAGCGCATGTCTCGCATCCCACCCCGGTGAACGCTGCGCTCTCGCCGGAAGCGGCGCAGGCGCTCGCGCAGGCTGGCATCACACTGGACGTTTATCTGTGGATCTCCTTCGCGATCCTTTGCGTGGTCGTGCTGATCTCGCTGGCGCTGGCGCTCATGCTGGCCTGGCGCCGCAGCGACGACTGGATGGCGCTGCTCGTCTCGCTCTTCCTCATCAACTATGTCATCAGCAATATCGGCGTCCCCAGCAATGCGGCTTCAACGTCGCCCGGCTCCTTGCTCGCACTGGTCAGCGCCGTTGTGCAAGGCGTTCCAGGCTTCGCCATCACGTTCGCCGTCTTCCTGCTCTTTCCCAATGGGCGGTTCGTGCCGCGCTGGTCGTGGATGATCTTCGTCGCCACCACTGTCTGGGTCGTCTTCATCACCGCGCTGCCGAATCTCCTGGGCGGCGCGCTGTTCCTCGGCTACCCCGTCGCCATCGGCGCTGCCATCGCCTGCATGATCTACCGCTACCGCCGCGCCTCCACGCCGACCCAGCGTCAGCAGACGAAGTGGATCGTCGTTGGACTCGTCGTCACGCTGCTCGCCAATCAGCTTTTTTGGTTGCCGACTGGCTTCACGCCGTTGGGCCAGACCCTCTACGCTCCCATCTTCTTCCTGTGCTACCAGCTCGTGCTGGCGCTCGTCCCCATCACCTTCTTCGTCGCCGTGCAACGCTATCGCCTCTACGACATCGACACCATCATCAATCGCGCGCTGGTCTATGGCTCGCTCACTGCTACGCTCGTTGGCTTGTATGCTGTTTGCGTCATCGCAGCGCAGGCCTTCGTCGGCGCCATCACGAGCGACGCTGGGGGGCCGCAGCCCATCGCTATCGTCGCTACAACATTGCTGATCGCCGCAGTTTTCCGCCCCTTGCGCAACCGCTTGCAGGCATTCGTAGATCGCCGCTTCTATCGGAGCAAATATGACGCTGCCATGACGGTCACCAACTTTAGCGCCAAGTTGCGTCAGGATGTGGACCTGGCGGCGCTCCAGGAGCACCTGCTGGCGGCGGTGGAGCAGACCATGCAGCCAACGCACGCCACCATCTGGCTTGCAGCGCCGGAACTACAGCCACCAACTCACTTCGGTGGCGCGAACGCCGAAGCGCAGAAGTCACTCTAAAAAGCGTCCGTCGCTGGATCAGGGCACATCCGCATGGCCGATCTGCGCCTGCATGGGGCGGCGCGCGCATGGTAAGCTGAGAGGGCCAGCGCATCGTCTCGGCGTCTGGCGCGGACCCGCTGCGATGAAAGGCGCTCGCGTATGGCCGATGCAGATAGCTCCTTGCGCGAACTCTTCGATGTGCGTGGGCGTGTCGCCGTGGTGACGGGTGGCAGCGGCGCGCTGGGCGGCGCGCTGGCGCGTGGGCTGGGCCGGGCAGGCGCGCGGGTAGTGGTCATCGGGCGACGGCTGGAGCCAGTCGAGCAGGTGGCGCAGGCGATTCGCTCGGCGGGCGGCGACGCGCTGGCGCTGCCCTGCGACACGCTCGACCGCGCCGCGCTGGAGCATGCCGCGGCGATCATCGCCGAGCGATTCGCCCCGGTGGACATTCTGATCAACGGCGCTGGCGGCAATGATCCGCGCACGACGACCGGCCCGGCGCAGTCATTCTTCGATCTCGACGCCGACGCGGCGCAGGCGGTCTTCGCGGGCAATTTCACCAGCGCATTCCAGGCGAGCCAGGTCTTCGGGCGACAGATGGCCGAGCGCGGCGATGGCTGCATCCTCAACATCACCTCGATGAATGGTCTGCGCCCACTGACGCGCGTCGGCGTCTACAGCGCCGCCAAGGCCGCCGTCGCCAACTTCACCCAGTGGCTCGCCGTCCACATGGCGCAGGAGTACAGCCCGGCCATCCGCGTCAACGCCATCGCGCCGGGCTTCTTCCTGACCGAGCAGAACCGCTTCCTGCTGACTGACGCCCAGACCGGCGGCGTGACGACGCGCGGGCAGGCGATTCTGGCGCATACGCCGATGGGACGATTCGGCGCGCCCGATGATCTGGTCGGCGCGGCGCTCTGGCTGGTCAGCCCGGCGTCGGCCTTCGTCACGGGCATCGTCGTGCCGGTGGATGGCGGCTTCTCCGCCTATAGCGGCGTCTAACCGCGAGAATGGAGGCGAGCGAGATGGTGACATCTGTCGTGGCGCAGGGCGACGAACTGACGCCGACCGAGGTAGCGGAGACGCTGGCGCGCGCCTTCGCCAATACCGCGCTCGATGACAAACGCGCGCTCGTCATCATCCCCGATGGCACGCGCACAGCGCCGATCCCGCTGCTCTTCGCGCTGCTCTACGAGGCGCTGGGCCGACGACTCACCCAGCTCGATTACCTGATCGCCCTGGGGACACATCCGCCGATGTCGGAGGAGGCGATTGACGCGCTGGTGGGCGTCAGCGCCGCCGAGCGCGCCGCGCGTTACCCCGGCGTGCGCATCTTCAACCACCAGTGGGATCACCCGGAGGCGCTGGCGACGGTCGGCGTCATCAGCCGCGACGAGGCCGCGCGCCTGACCGATGGCCTGCTCAGCGAGGAGGTTCCCGTCGCGCTCAATCGTCTGCTGCTCGACTATGACCACATCATCATCTGCGGGCCGGTCTTTCCGCATGAGGTGGCTGGCTTCTCAGGTGGCGCGAAGTACCTGTTCCCCGGCGTCGCGGGACCAGAGATCATCAACTTTACGCACTGGCTGGGCGCGCTCGTCACGAGCATGGCGACCATCGGCGTCAAAGATACGCCCGTGCGGCGCGTGATTCACCGCGCGGCGGCGTGCGTGCCACGGCCCATCACCTGCGTGGCGCTGGTCATGCGCGAGGCCAGCTTCCAGGGCGCCTACATCGGCGACTATACCGAGGCGTTTGCGGCGGCGGCTGACCACTCCGCCCGCCTCAACATCATCTACAAGCCGCGCCCGTTCCGCAGCGTCCTCTCCGCGCCCTCCACGCGCTACGACGACCTGTGGACGGCGGCCAAGGCGATGTACAAGACGGAGCCGGTCGTGGCGGATGGCGGCGAGGTCATCATCTACGCTCCTCACATCAGCGAGGTGTCGTATACCCACGGCGCGCTGATCGACGAGGTGGGCTACCATGTTCGCGACTACTTCCTTGGCCAGTGGCCGCGATTCCGCGACACGCCGGGGATGATTCTGGCGCACAGCACGCATGTGCGCGGCGCGGGCGGCTACGATAGCGCCAGTGGCGTCGAGTCGCCGCGCATCCAGGTCACGCTGGCCACCGGCATCCCGCAGGAGCGTTGCGCGCGCATCAACCTCGGCTACCGCGACTATCGCACGCTCGATCCGCAGGCGTGGGCCGGGCGCGAAGACGAAGGGCTGCTGCTGGTGGAGCATGCTGGCGAGACGCTCTACCGCCTGCGTGGGTCAGAGTGATACGCTAGGAGAGCGGATGGGCGCAGCAGGCTAGCGGCTAAAGTCGCGCCTGGCAAGCAGCCCTCGCCGCGAAGTCCGTCCGCGCGGCCTGGGTCCGGGGAGCACATCTGAACGATGACATCTACCAAAGCTAAGAAGTCGGCGGTCCGCGCGCCATCCGTTCCGGCGCAGCCTGCGGCGCGCAAGCGGCTGCTGCTGCTCGTCTCGCCCAGCACCTATCGCGCCGAGGCCTTCATGGAGGCCGCGCGCACGCTGGATGTCGAGGTGGTGCGCGGACTGGATTTGCCCGCGCAACTGGCCGACGAGTGGGGCGCGCCGCTCAAGACCGATTTCAGCGACATCGAGGCTGCCACGCGCGCCATCGCCGCGTATGCGCAAGAGCATCCGTTCGATGCGATTGTGCCGGTGGACGATAGCGCCACGCTGGTCGCTTCGCGCGCCGCCGCCGCGCTGGGCCTGCCCGAATAATCCGCCGGAGGCCGCCGAGGCTGCGCGCGACAAGGGCATCATGCGCGCGAAGATGGCGGCGGCGGGCGTGCCATGCCCCGTCTTCCGCCGCTTCCACCTGACCGATGACCCGCGCCAGATCGCGCAGGCGGTCAGCTTCCCCTGTGTGGTCAAGCCGCTGCGCCTCTCCGGCAGCCGTGGCGTCATCCGCGCCGACGACCCTGATGGGCTGGTGGCGGCGTTCGAGCGCACGAAGCGTATCTTGCTGGGCGATGGCTTCGCGCTGGAGAGCACGGACATCCTCGTCGAAGACTTCATCCCCGGCTTCGAGGTCGCGCTGGAGGGGCTGCTGACCGGCGGCGAGCTGCACACGCTGGCGATCTTCGACAAGCCCGACCCGCTCGATGGCCCATTCTTCGAGGAGACGATCTACGTCACGCCATCGCGTCTGGCGCCTGATGTCCAGGCGGCCATCTCGGCCTGCGTGGCGCAAGCGGCGGCCAGCATCGGCCTGCGCGACGGGCCAACGCATGCGGAGCTGCGCGTGAACGAGCAGGGACCGTGGATGGTGGAGATCGCCGGGCGCAGCATCGGCGGCCTCTGCTCGACCGTGCTGGAGTTCGGCTCTGGCATGCGGCTGGAGGAGATCCTGCTGCGGCACGCGCTGGGGCTGGGCGTGCCGAGCTTCGACCGCGCAGGCCCGGCGGCGGGCGTGATGATGATCCCCATCCCCAAGCGTGGCATGCTGCATAAGATCGAGGGCGCCGAAGCCGCCTGCGCCACGCCGCATGTCACCGGCGTCGAGATCACGGCGCGGCTGCGCTCGCCGATCATCCCGCTGCCAGAAGGCTCCAGCTATCTCGGCTTCATCTTCGCCCGCGCCGTTGACGCCGCCACCGTCGAGCAGGCGCTGCGCGCGGCCCACGCCGAGCTACGCTTCGACATCCGCCCGCTGCTGCCCGTGCTGGGCAGGTAGCGGGACTGCTGGAGGGGGAGAGCGATGCTGCATGAGCAGGTGGCGATGAGTCGGGCTGATCTGCCGCGCACACGCGCCTCGCTGGCGGCGGACCTGCGGGCGCTGGGCGTCGCGCCGGGGATGACGCTGCTGGTTCACTCCTCGCTGAGCGCGCTGGGCTGGGTCTGCGGCGGGCCAGTCGCGGTGATCCAGGCGCTGACCGATGCGCTGACGGAGGAGGGGACGCTGGTGGCGCCCGCCTTCACCAGCGACAACTCTGATCCAGCGACGTGGCGTAATCCGCCCGTGCGCGCGGAGGAGTGGATTCCGATCATTCGCGAGACGATGCCAGCCTACGACGCGCGCATCACGCCGACGCGCATGATGGGGCGCATCGCGGAGGTGTTTCGCCAGTGGCCCGGCGCCGTGCGCAGCCAGCATCCGCAGTCGTCGTTCGCGGCCTGGGGGCGCCATGCGCAGCAGATCACCCGCGACCACGCGCTGGAGGGCAGCCTGGGCGACGCCTCGCCGCTGGCGCGCATCTACGCGCTGGATGGCTGGGTCTTGCTGCTGGGCGTGGGCTTCGGCAATAACACCTCGTTCCACCTCGGCGAGTATCGCGCGGGGAGCAGCCCGTGGATCACGACGGGCGCGGCGCTCTTCGAGGATGGCGCGCGCGTCTGGAAGACCTATCGTGAGGTAGACTGGAACGACGACCCCTTTGTCGAGATTGGCGAGGCGTTCGAGCGCGGTGGACAGGTCACGCGCGGCCAGGTTGGGCTCGGCGACGGCGCTGCTCTTTCCGCAGCGCCTGGCGGTAGACTTCGCGCAGCGCTGGCTCACAGCTTCGCCGTAAACCCTTCCGCCTTTGGGCGAGGGGAGCAAACATAGGAAGAAACGATGACACAGGAACAGTGGACGACGGTTGACCGCTATTTCGCCGATCTCTTCGCGCCGCCCGACGCCGCGCTCGACGCCGCCATCCGGGCGACGACCGATGCGGGCATGCCGCTGATCAATGTCGCGCCGAATCAGGGCAAGCTGCTGCATCTGCTGGCGCGCGCTACGGGCGCGCGCTCGATCCTGGAGATTGGGACGCTGGGCGGGTATAGCGCCATCTGGATGGCGCGGGCGCTGCCGCCGGAGGGACGCCTGCTCACGCTGGAGGTGAACCCGGCGCATGCCGAGGTCGCCCGCGCCAACATCGCGCGCGCCGGGCTGGCTGATGTGGTCGAGGTGCGGCTTGGCTCCGCGCTGACGACGCTGCCACAGCTTGCCGAGCAGGGCGCTGGCCCATTCGATCTGGTCTTCATTGACGCCGATAAGGCCAGCACGCCAGCGTATCTGGACTGGGCGCTGCGCCTGACGAAGCCGGGCAGCCTCATCATCATCGACAACGTGGTGCGCAACGGCGCGGTGAGCGATCCCGCCAGCGCCGACGCCGATGTGCAGGGCATCCAGAAGGCGCTCGCCGCGATGGCTGCGCATCCGCGCCTCATCACGACCGCGCTGCAGACGGTGGGCAGCAAGGGCTACGACGGCCTCGCCATCGCGCTCGTCACGGGCGAGTAGGAGCAGACGCGCCCTCACCCCCTGGCCCCCTCTCCCAGAGGGCGAGGGGGAAATGAGGTAAAAATCTGGCTTCCCTGCAATGAGGGCGAGGGGGAAAGTCTCGGCTCCCCTCGCCCTCTGGGAGAGGGGCTGGGGGTGAGGGTTCGCGCCATGCCGACCCTGTCAGCGTAGCTGCTATCACGGCGCGAGCTATATTCTGCCTGCGCTGGCAGGGCGAGCCGATGCTGTATGCGTTCCGCTGGCATGGACGCCACGGTATCGACAGTGAGACATAGGGCAGATCGCTGGCTCCTGGCGCTTGATTTTGCACTGCTTCTAGTATCTTAGTCCCTCCGCTAAATTGATAGTTGACTGTTTGACAAAGAAGGATTAGGCTACGCTGGGAAACAGGCGCGTGGCGAAATCGTATCGAACGCATCGGACGAGTATGCAAGTTCGCGCGGCGCACGGCGCAGGCGCGAGCATCGCGGGGCGCAATCACCTTGCTACAATCTTACCTCTTCGCTTGAGTCTGCACGCGGCCTGTCGTGATTGTGCCAACAGTGATCTCATCTGGTGTGGGTGTGGTGGTTCGGAGGCGGTATCCGTATGCGGAGAAACACTGGCTCGATGGCGCGCCTCGGCTCTGGCGGCAGATTCACCGCCCAGGCCGCGCGCCGCTTGTTGATCGCCCTGACGATTCTGGGCGTTGTGACCTTATCGGTAGGGGTTGGCTTCTCGCTCGTGCAGCGGGCAAGCGCAGCGGCATATGACGTATGCCCCGCCGGACCCCCAACATGCACGTACAGCACGATCCAGGACGCCATTGACAATGTGAATCCTACGCTTGGCACGCCCCTGACGACGATTCATGTGGGGCCGGGAACCTATTCCCCAGTTTCGCCCTATACCACGCTGGATATTAGCAGAAGCGTGACGCTCATCGGGCCGAATCATGGTATCCCCGGAGTGAGCGGCTCGCGTGGGGCAGAAGCCATTATCGATGCTGCGGGCAATCAGTATGCGGTCACAGTGGCCGCGACGAATGTCACGCTCAATGGCTTCGAGGTCACTGGCGCGAAGGGATCTGTTTCCCTTATTGGCAGCGCGGGCATTACCGGATCGAGCGCGGATGGCGCTATCATCAGAGATAACTTCATCACGAACAACTGGAATGGCCTCTTCGAGCTGGATGGCGCGACGCTTACCATCACCGAGAACCTGATTCGTAACAACACCTCTGAGACGGCTCAGTCGTGCTTTGGGGGGTCGCCCTACTGCAATGGCATCTTCATTGGCGGTAGTGACAATACCATATCAATCACCCACAACACGATTGACGACACGGACTTTGCCCACTTCCAGCGAGCGCTGAGCATTTCGCCTGCATCGTCAACGACTGACGTTGAGATCAAGCACAACGTGCTGTTCAACTCGACCACGCTGGGCAACTTGACCGGGAACTTTAACCACAATACCGTGACAGGTGGCACGTTTGCGGTCCGACTGATCGGCGCGGTGAACAACTTCGGCATCGAAGACAACACCTTCACAGGGTTGTATTCGAGCGCGGTCGCTACACAGAACAGCAAAGCATTTCCGACAGATAATACAGACCTGACCGTGACTGGTAACACCGTCACGCAGGATGTCGGCGACCTCTATGAAGGTCAGGTGTACAACAACGAGCCAGTCGTCGCGACCTTCGACTTTGACTACCTGAGTGGAACCAACAAGTTGGCCGACAACACCGTGAACTACTCCGGTAGCTACAATCACCTCCCGACGCCCTCCACATCCATCACATCCGTTGAGGCCGTTCACCTGCGAGATCATGTGGGCTCAACCATCAATATCGGCCACAACACGTTCAACGGCGGTGGTGTAGGCGGCGCGAGCAACGCTGGTATTGCGCTCGATGATGACACAACGACTCCATATGTTCACGACAACATCATCCGCCTCTTCACCGACGGCGTGAACGATCTCACCGCCTCGGTCTACACGCTCGGCAGCAACAACTGCATCAGCGGCAATAGCGCCTGGGGCTACACGACCACCAACGCGAGCGCTGTAATTGTGAATGCGCGGCACAACTGGTGGGGTTCGCCGCTTGGTCCCAGCTTTCCTGGCCCAGGCACGGCCATCGGCTTTGGCAACCCGGTGACAATTCAGGTTGACCCTTCGAATTTCCTGACGTCGCCGCCGATGGCCGCTTGTGGCGGGCCGGTCACGACGAATGCGCTTAGCACTGTGAACCCTGTACCGATCATCACACCATTCACGGTGACTGCCGATCTGAGCACCACAACCACCAGCAATGCGCCCATCGCTTCGGCGTACTACACGATTGATGGCATCACGCCTTACACCTCGCCCGTCTCGATGAGCGCAAGCAGTGGCGCCTTCAACACATCGAACACCATGTCAGTCACCGCCAACGTATCTGGCTACGCCACCACGGGTACGCATACCGTGTGTGTCTTTGGCATTGACATCTATGGGCAGGTGGGCGCTGCGCAGTGCTTCACCCTCACAGTGGTTCAGGCCAGCACGACGACGACAGTTACGAGCAGCGACAATCCGTCAACCTACGGCGAGAACGTGACCTTCACGATCACGGTCGCTTCCGCCGCTGGGTCGCCCACTGGCACGGTGACGCTGATGGATGGCGTTAATACGCTGGCTGGCCCGCTGACGCTGTCGAGCGCCAGCGCTAACACCAGCACAGCGACATTCCCCACCTCGACGCTCAGCGTGGGAACGCATCCGCTGGTCGCCACCTACACGCCGGATGTTCCGGGGAGCGCGTCCTTCAAAGCCTCAACCTCGGCGACGCTGAATCAGGTGGTCAATCTGGTCAGCACGACGACCATGTGACCGGAGCGCCGAATCCCTCGGTGAGCGGGCAGACGGTGACGTTCTCGGTCTCGGTGAAGGCCGCTGACTCCTCGGCGCTGACCGGCTCGGTCGTCCTCAAAGACGGCGCGACGACACTGGGTACGGTGAACGCTAACCAACGGCGCGGGCACGTTCAGCACGTCGGCGCTCAGCGTCGGCACGCACAACATCACCGCCGCCTATAGCGGCGACGCGACCCACGATGTCTCGAATGGCGCGGCGACGCAGACGGTGGTGGTGACGCCAGCCGTGCCAGCGGGCAACAACAACGCCTACATCCGTTTCGCGCAGTCGAGCGAGGCCTATAGCGCCAGCGACATCAGCATCGATGGCGCGGTGACGTTCCCGAACGTGGCGGCCTGCACCGTGCAGCCGTACTATCCGATCACGGCGGGCAAGCACACCTTCACAGTGGCCTCGCCCAGCGGTGGCGCGACGGTCATCACGCAGGCGGTCACGCTGACGGCAGGGCAGTACTACACGCTGGCGGTCGTCGGCAATAGCGCCAAGTCCGTCACGCCAGCGCTGATCGTCTTCCAGGACGACAACAGCGTCACGCCGAATCAGGCCAAGGTGCGCGTCTACCACCTCTCTGATACCCTGGGCGCGGTGCAGGTGAATCAGGGCAGTACGGTGATCGCGCCGAATCTCGCCTTCCCTGGCGCGACCGGCTACACCACCCAGAGCGCTGGCTCGGTGACGTATAGCATCCAGCCGTCGAGTGGCCCGGCCATCACCGATACGCTGAATGAGTCGGCGAACCAGGTCTACAGCATCTTCCTGATGTGCAATGGGCAGGCGACCAATGCGGCGGCGACCGGTGTGCCGGTGGCGCTGCCGCAGACCGGCTACGCCGGCCCGGCGACCTGGCTGACCCCGCGAGAGGTGACGATCCTGCTGCTCGTGGGCGGGATCATGCTGCTGCTGGGTCTTGGGGGCTTCGGCTCCTACATGGTCATCACACGGCGCCGCAACATGGCGTTCTAACCGTCATCCCAGCGGGCGGGGGCTGGCGCTAGCGTCAGCCTCCGTCCACCTTCGCGGCCTTGAGAGGCTGGCGCACGGCGCGTACAGGGCATCCATACCCACCCGCGCCGTGTGTCGGCCCGTCGTGGCCGCGAGCAGTGACCCAGGAAAAGGCGGTGAGCCTGTATGCGCGTACAGCAAGGTCGGCGACGGCTGATGACGCTGGCGCTCATCCTGTCGCTCATCGTGGCGCTGCTTGGCGCCAGTGTCATCTCCCTGACCCTCTGGACGGGCCAGGCCGACATCGCGCAGACGTGGCAGACGTTGCAGGTCTGGCAGAGCCGGTCGGCGACGCCCGGGGCCACGGCGACCGCGACGCCGCGCCCCACCGCGACCGCATGGACAGACCAGCGCGCGGCGCTCTTTGCGCGCTATGCGCCCGAACGACTGTTGATCCCCAGCATCAATCTCGATGTCGAGATCATCGGCGTCGGCGTGACCTCAGCGGGCGCGATGGATGCGCCGCGCTGCAACGCGAACAGTGATCCCATCTGCAATGAGGTCTACTGGTTCAATGGCGGCTACCTGCCCGGCGAGCAGGGTAACGCGGTGATCGCCGGGCATGTCAATCGGCCCGATCTCTCCCCGGCGCCCTTCTGGAATCTGCATCTGGTGCAGAAGGGCGACACGATCATCATTCAGCCGCTCACGGGCAAGCCGCTCACCTTCGTCGTCACCTCTGTCACGTGGATCTCGGCCTACGCGCGTGGCAGCGGCAACCCGACGCTCGACGCGGTCTTTGGTCCGGCGACGACGCGCAGCCTGAATCTGCTGACCTGCATCGGCGACTGGGATGGCCACACCTTCGATCACCGTCTGCTGGTGCAGGCGCAGTTGCAGGGGCCAAACCCCTTCCCGGCGCAGCCATAGCAGCCATGGCAGGCGTAGCGTCGGACGGGGACTCGGTTCTACCTGGCTCGCGTCGAATTGCGGCGCAGCAGGCGGCTGACCACCGCAATCGCTGCGATGGCTCCCCCGATGCCAAGTGGCGCCCAGAGCGGCACGGGACGCGCGAGTGGCGCCAGCATCTCGGCGACGGGGTCAGCGCGCCCACGGCGGCGACGTCCACGGCGCGGCTCTTCGCGTATCTGCGGCTCGACGATGATGCGCAGTTCGCCACGTTCCGCTTTCGCGAGGATGTGGTCGATCTGGCGTGGCATGCGCGCGAGGCTGCGGGCCAGCGCAAGCCCTTCGCGCAGGGTGGCCTGGGCCAGTTCCTCGAAGCTGGTCACGCCGAGCAAGCCCAGCCAGCCGTCGGCGCCACTCGCCATCTCGCCAATCAGCTTCTTCGCATGCGGCGCAGCGACTTCGAGGAAGTTGAAGTCGGGCGTGAGCGAGGCGGTCAGCCCGGCGAGCATGCCCACTGCGCGCCCGAAGAACGCAAACTCGGCAGGCAGGCGAAACGGCTGATCGTAGAGGGCGTCGCCGACATCATGCAGCGCCTGATCCGGGGCGATGTGGCCAAGCTGCGACAACGGGACGCCGGTGAAACGGGCCAACAGCGCGCTGATCGCCCGCTCCAGCAGCTCGCGGTCGGCGTCTTCGCCGATGAAGCCAAGCTGGTCAAGCCCTTCGAGAAAGAGCGCGGCATCGCCATGCAGCGTAGCCGCGAAGCAGGCGCGCAGACCCCGCCGCGCGCGCGGTGTGATGACGCCCATCATGCCGAAATCGAGAAAGACGAGCTTCGCCTGGCCGGGCGCGCCGCTGATGGGCAGCGCGAAGATGTTGCCGGGGTGTGGGTCGGCGTGGAAGAAGCCCGCGTCGAGCGCCTGCTTGAAGTAGCTGTCGGCCAGGCGCCGCGCCAGATCCGCGCGATCCAGCCGCGCCGCATCGAGGGCGGCGAAGTCGGTGATCTTGATCGCGTCGATCCACTCCAGCGCCAGCGCGCAGCGGGTCGTGTAATCCCAGTAGATGCGTGGGACGACGATAGCGGGATCATCGGCGAAGATGCGCGCAAACTGCTCGGCGTTGCGCCCCTCGCGCTGATAGTCGAGCTCCTCGAAGACCGTGCGGCTGAACTCACGATAGAGCGCGCGCAGGTCTACCACGCGGTCGGCGGCGGGGACCAACAGGCGCACCACCGTCAGCGTCAGCCGCAGCGCCTGGAGGTCGATGCGCACGATGCGCTCGATGCCGGGGCGCTGAATCTTGAGTGCGACGACGCGCCCATCGCTCAGGGTCGCGCGATGCACCTGACCGAGCGAGGCCGACCCGGTGGGCGTCTGCTCCACGCTGGCGAAGACCTCGCTCAGCGGGGCCTGATATTCACGCTCGATGGCGCTGGCGATGGCGGCGAATGGCTCTGGTTGCACCTCATCTTGCAGCGCGGCCAGCTCAGCCAGAGCCTCTGGCGGCAAAAGATCGGCGCGCGCCCCCAGGAACTGCCCGAGTTCGATGAGCAGGCCGCCCATCTCAACCGCCGTGCAGCGGAAATCGCGTAGCACTTGCTTGAGTGTCTCGATATCGGGAGTTACGGAGAAGTCGCCACGCTCACGCGCATGCATGACCCGCATGCGCTCGCGATTCATGACGAAGAGTGTACGAAAGAGCAGCGCCGCGACGCGATAGCCCCGCCAGAGGCTATTCTGGCGCCGCCAGGTCGTGATTCGATAGAGCAAGCCACCCACAGGAATGTCCCATCCACTGGAGGAAACCGGGCGCTGAGCAATTACGCGCCACGTCTGTTACGCGCCTTCCATGCCACATATACTTGATACGACTCGCGCCTGCTCATCGTTCCATTCAGTTTCAGGCGTGTGGCGTGGGCGCTACGCTGGCGCCTTCAGGAGATCAGGAGATCAGGAGGTGTGACGCGATGCGATTGCTCATCTGGCATGTAGACCGTTTCGTGGCTGAGCCAACGGAGCGCGGTCGCTCGAAGGTCGCCGACGCCGAGCCAACGGTGGCTAGCATCGGCGATGGGCTGGTGGTCTTCGCGGCGGTGGAGAAGCGCGACGAGCCAGAGCCGCTGGCGGCGGCGCAGCGTGCGGCGCAGGCGATTGGCGAGGTGGCGCGCAACCTGGGCGCGCAGAGCGTGCTGCTCCACTCGTTCGCGCACCTCTTCGTCGAGCTATCGGCGCCATCGGTGGCGCGCGAGGCGTTGAATGAGACGCAGCGCCTGTTGGCAGCGGAGGGCTTTCAGGTGAGCCAGAGCGCGTTCGGCTGGTTCAACCGGCTGGAGATGGTAGCCAAGGGGCATCCGCTCTCGCGCGTGGCGCGCCAGGTGTGAGCAAGCGCGTGGCCCCGCTCTCAGCACGAGAGCGGGGCCACTGTACGCGCGCCTGGCCTAGCGGCGGCCCACACCGTAGTTGGGCGCCTCTTTGGTGATGAAGACATCATGCGGGTGGCTCTCGCGCAGACCCGCGCTGGTGATGCGAATGAAACGCGCCTGCGTCTTGAGGTCTTCGATGGTGGCGGAGCCAGTGTAGCCCATGCCCTGTCGCAGACCGCCGACGAGCTGATAGATGATATTGGCGAGCATGCCTTTGTACGGCACGCGCCCCTCGATGCCCTCCGCGATCAGCCTCGTCTCATCGGTGACGCCCGCCTGGAAGTAGCGGTCTTTGCTATAGCTGCGCTGCTTCATGGCGCCGACGGACCCCATGCCGCGATAGTCTTTGTAGCGCTCACCCTGCGAGATGATAAGCTCGCCCGGGCTTTCGTCTACCCCCGCGAGCAGGCTGCCGATCATCACCGTATCGGCCCCGGCGGCGATGGCCTTGGCGATGTCGCCGGAGTACTGGATGCCACCATCGCCGATGATCGGGACACCGGTTCCAGCGGCAGCCTGGGCGCAGTCGAAAATCGCGGTAATTTGGGGAACACCTGCGCCAGCCACCACGCGCGTAGTACAAATAGACGCCGGTCCCACGCCAGCCTTTACGGCATGCACGCCCGCTTCGATCAACGCGGTGGTCGCCTCGGCGGTCGCCACGTTACCCGCAATGATCTGCGCCTGCTTGCCAAACGCTTGCGTGACGCGCTTCACTGACTCGATCACCATATGGGAGTGGCCATGCGAGGTGTCGAAGACGATGATGTCCACATCCTCGGCCACCAGCGCCTCGACGCGCTCCAGCGCATCGTTGACGCCAATCGCCGCGCCGACGCGCAGGCGACCCTGGCTATCTTTGGCGGCTTGCGGATACTGCTTCTTCTTCTGGATGTCTTTGACGGTGATCAGACCCTTGAGCATGCCGTGGTCATCCACCACGGGCAGTTTCTCGACTTTGTAGCGGTGCAGCGTGTCGAGCGCCTCATCGAGGGTCGTGCCGACGGGCGCCGTGACGAGGTGGTCGTGGGTCATCAACTCGCTGAATGGTGCGATCCTGATCGCGCTCGAAGCGAATATCGCGGTTGGTGAGGATGCCGACGAGCTTGCCATTCTCGGTGATGGGAATGCCGGAGATGTGGTACTTGCTCATGACGGCCAGCGCGTGGCGCAGCGGCTCCTCTGGCCCCAGGGTGATCGGGTCGGTAATCATGCCCGACTCCGACCGCTTCACTTTGTCAACTTCGGCGGCCTGATCTTCAATCGAGAGGTTGCGATGGATGATGCCCAGACCGCCCTCGCGCGCCAACGCAATCGCCAGACGCGCCTCGGTCACGGTGTCCATCGCGGCGGAGAGGATTGGGATGTTCAGCGCGATCTCGGCGGTGAGCCGCGTCGCGGTCGAGACATCGCCCGGCAGCACGAACGATTCAGCAGGCAGTAAGAGCACATCGTCGAACGTCAGACCTTCCTTGCCAAACTTCCACTGCCACGCATCGGTGGCTGGCGTGGTCGCCATGATCGCGCATCCCCCTGTACTGCTTCGCGCGCCGAGGCGCCACGAAGAAGCTATCGGTTAGAGCAGGCGCTCGCGCCGCTCTCACTGGCGGGCGACCATGCGCATCGTGCTGCGCAAGATAGCGCAAAGCCCAGCGCTGCGAAAGAAACCAATCACACGCTGGGCATCGTCGTCATGGCGCGCTACATTGCGCTTGCGCCCGCCGATTTCAATAAACGTACCACGCGCTGAGGCGCCACGTCAACCACGCATGCCACGGTTCGCAGGGCGGGTGAATTATCGGCGCGGGGTCGCTGGCGGTTGAAACCGCGCCTGGAAGGCCTGCGGGCCGCGAAGTCCGCCGTCGCGGACTGGGACCGAGCTGCGGCGTAGTGTGCGCACACGCGCAACTCGAATACTTCACAAGCCCTGCCACGATTCGCCTTAGCGTGCGCTCGGCGCCGCGCTGGCCTGCGTCTTGTGGGTAGCGGTCACGGCGTCGAGCGCCTGAGTGAGGTCGGCGATCAGGTCGTCTACCCCTTCGATGCCGACAGAGAGGCGCAGCAGCGTCTCGGTGACGCCGCGCCGCTCGCGCTCCTCACGCGGGATGCTGCCGTGGGTCATGCTGGCGGGATGGCAGCAGAGCGACTCGATGCCGCCGAGGCTCTCGGCCAGGGCAAAGACGCGCAGATGGCGCACGAAGACATCCACATCTTCGCGCTCGCCCTCGAAGGCGAACGAGACCATGCCGCCGAAGCCGCGCATCTGCCGCGCCGCCAGCGCATGATCGGGGTGCGAGGCCAGCCCCGGATAGTAGACCTGCTTCACCAGCGGATGCCCATCGAGGAACTCGGCGATGCGCTGGGCGTTCGCGCAGTGCTGGCGCATGCGCACGGCCAGCGTCTTCACGCCGCGCAGGGTCAGCCAGGTGTCGAAGGCGCCGGGCACGCCACCGGCGGCGTTCTGGTAGAACTTGATCGCGTCATAGAGCGCGTCATCGGAGGTCAGCACAGCGCCGCCGATAACATCGCTGTGGCCGTTGATATATTTCGTCGTGCTGTGGACGACGAGATGCGCGCCCAGATCGAGCGGGTTCTGCAGATAGGGTGAGGCGAAGGTGTTATCCACCACCAGCGTGACGCCACGCTCGCGCGCCAGCGCGCCCAGCGCCGCGATGTCCACCAGCGAGAGCAGCGGATTGGTTGGCGTCTCCGCCCAGATCATGCGCGTGCTGGGCGTGATGGCCGCCGCGTAGTCCTCGATGCGCTGCGCCGCGACATACTGCGTATTGACACCCATGGGCCGCAGCACCCGCTCGAAGGCGCGATAGGAGCCACCATAGAGGTCGTCGCCTGCGATGACGTGATCGCCGGGGCGCAGCGTGCTGAGGATCGCGGTAGTGGCGGCCATGCCGCTGGCGAAGGCGAGGCCGTGGGTGGCGTTCTCCAGCGCGGCGAGGCAGGTCTCCAGCGCGGCGCGGGTCGGGTTGCCGGTGCGCGAGTATTCGTAGCCTTTGTTCTCGCCCAGCCCCTGCTGTGTGTAGGTCGAGGTCTGGAAGATCGGTGTGATGGTGGCGCCGGTGCTGGGGTCTGCCGGCTGCCCCGCATGAATCGCGCGGGTGGCGAAGTCCATAGCTCTCTGCCTCATTCCAATGACCGGCGACACTGCCGGTCGCTGTGTGCGCTGTCTGCAACGTCATAGAAAGCCGCATCAGGTTGCGTCGCGCGGCGCGAAATCGCGGCTGTCGCAGCGCGCCATGCTCGCAGAGCAGTATAGCACGGACATGCCGCGTAGGCCCGCGTGGACTACGCCGCCGCGTGGCCAGCGTCGCCTGTGGGACGATGGCGCCAGAGCAGCAGCGCCAGCCCGCAGAGCAGGCCGGCGATGGCGATGGCGCCGAAGATCGCGGCCAGCACATGGGAGGTGGTGAGCGGGCCGACAAAGGAGTTGACGCAAGTGTAGTACGCGGGGCTTGTATAGGCCTGGCCCGGTTGCACGATGGGTGAAGTGACGGTGTGGTTCGCAGGCTCACACGCCCACGGCTGGCTGGTCAACTCCCACATGAGCCACAGGGCCGGGGCGGCGCCGAAGCCGACGATCCCGGCCCACAATCCCCTGCCGCCAAAGCGAATGGCGCCGAAGATCAGCAGCGCCAGCCCGACGACGAGAAAGAGGATGCCGATGCTCAGGAGCGCGATGACGCCGTAGCCGAGCAGCGCGCCGACGAGCAGCCAGTAGAGAATCCGCCAGTTCGACATGTCGCGCCTCCTGGGGGAATGGCAGGGTCAGTGAATTGTCCGACGGTTCCTCGCGACCAGTCGTGTCCTAGCCCCACGCAGGTGGGGCTTCGCGGCCCGCAGGCCCATAGCTGCGGGTTCACCCGCCCGCGCCCCTGGGGGAATGGTAGACTCGATGGCCAGGGGCAATCTGATCGCCATATGCAAGCGTACCCGCGCGCCGGGCCTCGCGCATGCGGCGTTCGCCTGATCTTCGCGGCGGAGAATGACCTGATGCGCTGCAGGTTTGCCTGTCGCCAGCAAGCTGCTCGGCGCCTACTGGCGCTGCGCATTTCTGAACGCCTGGTACAGCAGTGCCATCAGGACGAAGAACCAGACCACCAGCATCAACATCAGGGTAACGCCAAGGCCTCGCAGATCGCCCACAGCACGCTGGGTCAGGCGCGGCGCCAGAACATCGACGTCGTTGAGCGCAACCCAGATCACCGAGAGGCCAACGATACCCGCGAATTGCACCCGCACAGAGCGATTCGCCCTCACAACGCGCCATGCGCCTCTTCGCGAAAGCGCCAGCGCCGCGCAAATCGCGATGGTCAACGCGATGACGCTGGCGCATACGATGTTCACGTAGGGCGACATGCCGTTCTCCTCCTCTCGCGATATACTCTACTGTACACCAGAGAGTGTATTCAGCGAGCGGCGACACGCGCGCATGCGACCGGGCAAAAGGAGCGAGCGACCCATATGGCGGACATCTGGCGTGGGCGGCTGGTGCGGCTGCGGGCCGTCGAGCCAGGCGACTGGGAAGCGCACTTCGAGTGGGACCAGCAGAGCGACATGTCGCGGCAGCTCGATCATGTCTGGCTGCCCGCTTCGACGGCGCGCGCGCGACGCTGGGCCGAGGAAGCTTCCACTCAGGCGACCGACGACGACGAATTCGCCTTTGAGATCGAGACGCTGGCGCAGGGCGAGCGGGCGGGGCACATCGGCGTCAACCGCTGCGACCGGCGCGTCGGCAGCTTCTCCTATGGCGTGGCGACGCTCCCGGCGCAGCAACGGCATGGCTACGCCTCCGAGGCGATTCTGCTGGTGGCGCGCTACTATTTCCAGGAACTGCGCTATCAAAAGATGAATGCGCAGGTCTACAGCTTCAACACCGCGTCGCTGGCGCTGCACGAGAAGCTGGGCTTTGTGCGCGAGGGCACACTGCGACGTATGGTGTACACTGGCGGCAAGCACTATGATCTTGTGGAATTTGGCATGACTGACGATGAGTTCACGGCGCGCTATCCCGACCTGGCGGGCGGCTGGTGACTGATCGCATGCGCGTTGCAGTTGAGGATGTGGAGAGGAGCGCGTGGCTATGTGGCCGTTCAAGCGGAACCGGCGCAATGAGGAGCAGCCGCCAGAGACGCGCGAGCGCCGGGGCTTTCTTTTCTTTGGCGAGCGCCGCTACGTCGCCAATGCGCCGTATATGTTGCCCAAGGATGACGCCGAACTCAACCGGCTCGACTTCCAGCACTATATGCTGCGCTTCGCCATGCACGGCCTCTACGCGCCGCCGCTCAACCATCCACGCGATGTGCTGGATGTTGGCTGTGGCACTGGCCTGTGGGCGATGGAGATGGCGCGGCTCTTCCCTGAGACGCGCGTGGTCGCGGTGGACCTCGTAGCGCCGCCCTCCGACGCGCCCGGCGCGAGCGGCGCGCCACTGCGCCCGCAGAACTATAGCTTCGTCGAGGGCAACGTGCTGCAAGGGCTGCCATTCGCGGCGGATAGCTTCGACTTCATCCACCAGCGTGCGCTGCTGGGCGCCATCCCCGAAGCGGCATGGCCAGGCGTGGCGAGCGAGCTGGCGCGCGTGACCCGGCCCGGCGGCTGGGTGCAGTTGATCGAGCCTGCGCCCGCGCCGCTGGGTGGGCCAGGGATGATCGCGCTGGCGCAGTGGACCCAGCAGGCCAGCATGCGACGCGGCATCAATACGGCCATTGGCGCGCAGGTGGGCGAGTTTCTGCGCCAGGCCGGACTCCACGAAATCCACTGCCGCAAGATCGATATTCCAATGGGTGGGCGTGTGGGGCGGCTCGGCGTGATGGCCGAGACGAATTACTTCTCGCTCTTCAGCAGCACGCGCAATTTCATCATCGCGATGGGCGTCACCGATGCGGCGAGCTATGATGCGGCGCTGGCGCAGGCGCGCACGGAGCTGGATCAGGGATGGTATATCTCGCCCTACTATCTGGCCTATGGGCGCAAAGCCTGAGCGTTGGCTGCACGTAGCGCGACACCCGGCTGCCCGCTCCTCGTGGGAGAGTGGCAGGGGCGAGGGGTTCGCGCTACGCCAACGACCGCGTCAGATTCGGCGTCAGTCGCCGTGGGCATAGACGTGCAGCAGGCGACCATCGGGGTCGCGCACACTGAAGGCGCCTCCGCGTGGGCTGTCGCTGACTGCGGCGAGGTCCGCGACATTGCTATCCTTGAGCGTGCGCCAGACGAGATCGACATCGCCGACCACGATGTCGAGTTCCGTGGTCGCCGCGCCCGCAGGCGTCGCATCTGGCGCAGCGGCGCGCAGGGCCAGCAGCGCCCCGCCGCCAGGCAGTCGCAGCGCAGGCGGCTCGCTCGGCCCTACGTCAGTCGTAACTGGTGTGGCGCCGAAGTTGTCAATGTAGAACTGGCCCGTCACTGCGACATCGCGACAGATCAGCGTGATTCGCCCGATCGCCGGTCGCCGAGCGCTCAGGTTCTCGGCGCGCGCAGACGCCTGCATGCTGATGACGCGAAGCTGGTTCAGATTGGCGGCGAGGTGATGGAGGACCTGCGCGCCAAGGCCATCGCCCTCGCGAATCAGGCCCAGCAGCAGGTGCTCCGTGCCGACGTAGGGATGGCCCATCTGCGCCGCCTCATCCGCCGCCAGCGCGATCATGCGCAGCGTGTGGGTATCCAGATCAATCGGCCCCTGCGTCGGGCGCTCGCCATCCGGCTCGCGCGGCGGCAGAACCTGCTCCACCTCGTGTTGCGCCGCCACGAGGTCCAGCCCCGACTTCCGCAGCGCCTGCGCCGCGATGCCCTCACGCTCGTGAATCAGCGCCAGCAGCACATGCCCTGTGCCGACCTCGCGCTGGTTGCGTTCGCGGGCGTCCGTGATCGCTGCGGCGATCACCCTGCGCGCCCGTTCGGTGAACTTGCCGAGGTCCTCCGCCGCCGCGCTTCGCTGGCCGCCACGCGCACGCTGCGCTACGTCAAATCCGCCGCCCTGGTTCAGCACCTCCAGCGTGGCGCGGCGCGCATTCTCCAGGCGAACGCCGAGGCTCTCCAGCACGCCAGCGGCGATGCCCTCGCCTTCGCGGATGAGGCCCAGCAGCAGATGCTCGGTGCCGACGTAGTGGTGATTGAGCCGCCGCGCCTCGTCTACGGCCAGCTCGATGACCTTCTTGGCGCGCGGAGTCAGGCCAACCTCGCCCATCACAATGCGGTCGCCACGCCCGATGATGAACTCGACAGAGCTGCGCGCCTTGTTGAGCTCGACGCCGAGGTTGGCGAGCACCTTCGCCGCGACACCGTCTCCCTCGCGCACCAGCCCCAGCAGAATGTGCTCGGTGCCGATGTAGTTGTGGTTGAACCGCTGGGCTTCTTCCTGGGCAAGGCTCAACACTTTGCGGGCTCGCTCGGTAAACTTCTCGAAATTGTCGTTCATGGCCTGACCTCGATTCGATCCGATCCGCCCAGTGATGGTATAGCCTGTGATCACACCACTGGCGCGATGAGAAACAACGCTGCGCCGCACGCGAATGCGCCTGCGCATCAGTTCGCGCGGCCACTCGCGCGGCAGGCTGGCGGCAAGGTCGGAGACGACGCCACCCCAGGCGCGCAGCGCGCCCGGCGGTCCAGCGCGCTGAACCTCATCGCGCAGCATATCGCGAAAGACTTGCGCCATCTCGTCGCCATGCGTGCGGCGCAACGATGGCGGGTAGAGCCAGAGCAGCGCGCGGTAGAGCCGGACTGAGCCACGCCACCACGCAGGCTTGCGGCGGCGGCGCAGTCTGTACGATCTGCTCATCGCAGCCCCCCCGCCCCGGCAGCGTTGGGCAGCAGGCCGCGCGCCTGAGCCGCGCGGGTGAGCGCCTGAAGTCGCGTCGCCTCAGCCTCAGCCAGGCGCCGCCCGAAGCCGGTCAGGCGATAGTAGCGCCGCCGCTCGTCGTCGAGCGCAGGATCGGGCCGCTCCTCAGACTCCTCGATGATGCCATCTTCGAGCATGCGCCTGATCGAGCCGTAGAGCGTGCCAGGGCCAAGACGCATCTGGCCGTTGGTCTGCTCCGCCACCTCGCGCATGATGGCGTAGCCATGCCGCTCGCCCTCAGCCAGCGCGAGCAAGATGTGAAATACCGCCGGTGTCAACGGCAACCGCCCCTCGATGGACGCCTCACGCTCATCGGTGGGAGTTTCAGCCACGAGGATGCCCCCTATCCATGTCGGACGCTCGCCACCAGCAGGCGAGTCGCTATAGCGGAGTTCGATATATCCGTTGACGATAGAGTATGCGCCATATGCGCGCATTGTCAAGGCGGATTCGGGCGGGCCAGAAGGCGCCGATTCTCCCCAGTCGTCGCCATCGATCATGCGCGGGCTGGATGAAACACGCGCATCTGGCTTGCGCTGGCGGATGGCGCGCTCTACAGTCGTTTTGAGTGGCGGCGCAGGTCGCTGGCGTGGGGCTGACGCGGGAGGTGGGGAAGCGATGCCTGTGGATGACGATGAGGATGAGGATGTTGGGCAGCGGAGCGGCTTGAGCGCAGACGCCGGAGAAGACACGCCGACGCCTGCGCGGGGCGCGACTGGCGAGCGAGCGCGCCGCGCGGTGGCGTACTACCTGCAAGGGCGGCGCGTGGTGGATGTGGCGGCGGAGCTGGAGGTGAGCGAGACGACGGTGCGCCGCTGGGCGCGTGCGGCGCTGGCGACGCTGGCGGCGGATGAGCGCGCCGCGCAGGCCATGCGGCTCCAGCGGGCCATCGAGAGCCAGCGCGCGGTGGCGAGCGCCGCATGGGAAGCCTACGAGCGCGAGCGCCAGCTCGACGAGGCGCTGCTGCGAGGCGAACTCGATCATGTGCGCAGGCGCGCCATTCGCGGGCGACGGCAGGCGTCTGGCGGGTCGGCCAGCGAGCCGAACGGCAGTGATGAGGCGCCCTGCCCACCACTGGCGATGGAGGAGTATGAGCGCCCCAAACGCTCGGCGCAGGGCGCGCGCTATCTGACGGTGGCGCTGGCGGCGCAGCGCGAGGTGGCGCGTTTGCAGGGCCTCTATGCGCGGCTGGAGCAGGCCGACCACGCCGTGCAGATCACCATCAGCCGCCGACTGGATGGCCCAGAAAATAGCGCGCCACCCACTAACGACGGCGCGGAGGCGCCAGACGATGGACGCAGCAGGTGATGGCACGCTGTCACTGGCGCAAAACTGGACGCTGAATCCCGTGCAGTGGAAGTTCGTTCACAGCCAGACGCGCTTCAGCTTCTACGTCGGTGGCATCGGCGCGGGCAAGACCTTCGCCGGGGCAGCGCGCGCGACCCTGCGCGCATTGGAGGATCGCGGCTCGCTGGGACTGGTGGGCGCGCCGACCTACGCCATGCTGCGCGACACCACCCAGCGGGCGCTGCTGGAACTGTTACCACGCCAGGCGATTCGTCGCATCTATCGCAGCGAGCGCCGGATTGCGCTGCGCAATGGCAGCGAGGTGCTGCTACGATCACTCGATCAGCCTGATGCTGCGCGCGGCCTGAATCTGGCGTGGTTCTGGCTCGACGAGGCGCCCCTCTGCGGCTACTACGCCTGGGAGGTGCTGAAAGGACGCCTGCGCCAGCCGGGCCATGCCACGGCGGCCTGGGCGACTGGCACACCGCATGGCCGCGATGGCTTTGCGCGCGACTTCGAACTGGCGCCGCGCCGGAATCATGCGCTCTATCGCGCCTCCACCTGGAGCAACGCCCACAACCTGCCGCCCGATTTCGTCGCCGATCTCGGCTATGCGGGCGCCTTCGAGCAGCAAGAGGTCTTTGGCCTATTCGTGGCGTTCGAGGGGTTGGTCTACACGCTCGACCGCTCAGCCGATGGCGTCATCCGCGATCCGGCGGCGCGCGGCGCGGCGCCCTGGGCGCGCGTCATCGGCGGGGTGGACTGGGGGTATACGAATCCGTCGGCGGCGCTGGTTTTCGCACGCGATGGTGACGGCGCCTTCTGGCAGATCGCCGAGTTTTACCAGCGTCGCGCCAGTCTGGAGGAGACACTGCTGCCAGAGATTGTCGCGCTGACCCGCGCGCATGCGGTGGAGGAGTGGTTCTGCGGGCCAGATGAGCCGGAGCATATCGAGGCGCTGCGGCTGGCGCTGAGCCGCGCGGGGCTGCGCGCGCGGGTGACACGCGCCGACAATGCGGTGCGCGCGGGCATCCAGACGGTGACATCGCTGCTAGCGCGGCGCGCGGATGGCCGCCACGGCCTCTACCTCGCCCCCTGGCTGACGCACACGCTGGCCGAGTACGACCAGTATCGCTATGCCACGGCGGCCAGCGGGCGCGACCCAGCCGAGCAGCCGCTCAAGCAGAACGACCACGCGCTCGACGCCACCCGCTACGCCCTGCACACCGAGCTAGGCCGCCAGCGCGCCGCCAGCCAGACGGATAACTGGTTGGCGCAGCTCAAGCGGCGCAGCGTGAACCCGCAGCCCTGACCTCCTCGCCCACGCGGTAAGGAGAACTCCGGCTCCCCTCGCCCTCTGGGAGAGGGGCTGGGGGTGAGGGTTCACGCAGGCGCGTCAGGCGATGACAAACTCGCCCGTGCGGCTCAGCGCGACCTGGTCGGGGCCGAGGCCGGGCGGCAACAGCTTGGCCTCCTGCACCGCGCGGTTGAACGCCTCATCGCTATCCATACCCAGCGCCCGCAGCACAGGGTTGTGGACGGCGTTGATGTGCTTCTCGCGCGTCTGCATGCCAGCGGCGACGACCGCGCGCAAGAACTGCCGCGCATTCGGGATCAGGCGCAGCGCAGGCATGCGAAAGCCGCGAAACACCTCATCCATCGTCTCCAGCGTCAGGTCGGGCAGGTACTTCAGGTAGATCAGCACGATCTCGAGGAACATGCCATGGTGGGCGATCTCGTCCACGCTCACCACACGGAACGCCTCAGCCGCGCCGACCTCGAAGCCGCGCTCGCGCTCTTCGGGCGTGCGCTTGGCGGGCAGCCCGTACTCTGCGCGAATGCGCGCGTTTGTTTCCTGATAGTTGAAGTAGGTCGCGCGCTCCTGAACCATCGCATAGATGGCCGTGCCAAGCGGGGTATTGGCGCCAGCGTGGTTGTTGATGCTCCAGCGCTGATGCTCGCCAATCTTGCCGCAGTATTCTTTCAACTGCTCCTCGCTGCGCGCGCCAGAGTGCAGCAGCGTCAGCTCCCAGGCCACGCCGTGCTTCATCTCCTCGGAACCCCACTGGAGTTGCAGGTTGCGCCGGGTGCGATCCACGCGGAACATCTCCAGGCCATTGAGCACGTAGTCACCGACATACTCTTCGATGCCGAGGAAGCCTTCGATCAGGTTGATCGTCTGCTCGCTCAGCCGATGGCCATGCTCCTGCATCTCCTCCAGCGGCAGATCGTGCCATGGCGACCAGCGGCGTGTCTTCATCGCCTTGCCAAAGTAGCGGACAAACGCGGCATGGACTTCTTTTTCGATAGCCTGCTGTCGCGCTTTCAGCGTCCAGGGTCCGCAGTGAATCTGAGGCGTCTGGGGTAGTTCTGGCGCCTCGGTTGGCGCCGGGTTCGTTTGCGGGGTTAGAAGCGAGACTCCCGAGATGGGGAGCTTTCGCGGCATGTCGTTCAAGTCGTTGCTCTCCTGGGAGGTCTTGTTCGGTTTTGCGAAACTGTCATAGAGTCATTCTATCGCGACCTGTAGCCAGTTACAAGCAAATGCCCGCCGAGCATCTGCGAAGTGGCGGCGCGCCGTGGTTTACGCGGTCAGCGCTGGTCCTGCTCTCCATGCGTGTCAGCCTACCCGGCGCCCGTTCAGGCGCCACGCGGGTGTGGTAGAACGAGGCGACCGAGGGGCGCCAGAGCGCGTCGCGCTGAGCGACGATCCACCGCTCGCCTGCCCCTGCGAGAAGGCGAGGAGGCCCACCGTGGAGGCGACCCCAGAGGCGCTGGCGGAACTGCTGCGCGAAGAAGAGACGATCCAGTTCAGCGTATTTGACAATCAGGCGGCGTGGCGTGTTGGCTCGCGGCTGGTCGCGCTGGCGACCGAGCGCGCGCTACCGATCACCATCGACATCCGCCGCAACGGGCAGCAACTCTTTCACTGCGCGCTGCCTGGCACGAGCGCCGACAACGACGCATGGATCGAGCGCAAGATTCGCGTCGTCAACCGCTACGGGCATAGCTCGCTCTACATCGGCATGCGCTACCGCGCTCAGGGGACGACCTTCGAGGAGAAGTCGCTGCTGAATCCCCGCAAGTATGCGGCGCACGGCGGCGCCTTTCCCATCAGCATCGCGCGCGTCGGCGTGGTTGGCGTGGTGACCGTCTCAGGTCTGGCGCAGGAGGACGATCACCGGCTGGTGGTCGAAGTGCTGCGCGAGTTTGCCGAGCCGGGGCAGACGACAGCCAGCGCCTGAAGCTGGTCCGCCGCGCCGCCGCTAGCGTCGGCGGCGCGGCGCATCGGCCCGCGTCACCGCACAGATGTGTACAGGTGGTGTAGCATTCTCCTAGCAGATGGATTCCAGAATGCCCTGCTTCAGGCGCTCGGCGACTGACCGTTTTCTGTACTCCGGTTGATGTCATAGATGGAGTCGGCGCCGTTTGGAAAATGGGGGAACGAGCAACCGCCATGACAGACACCGCCATACGCGCAATACATCTGACGCGGGATTTCGGGCAGGTGCGCGCGCTGGACGACCTCTCGCTGGAGGTTCCGGCGGGCATTGTGTTCGGCTTCCTCGGCGCGAACGGCGCCGGAAAAACTACGACGATCAACCTGCTGCTCGGCCTCATCGAGCCGACGGCTGGCGCGGCGGAGGTCCTTGGGCTGGATACGCGCCAGCATGGGCAGGAGATCCGCAGCCAGTCGGGCGCCTTGCTCGAGTTCACCGGCCTCTACGAGCGGCTAACGGCGCTGGACAACCTTGACTTCTACGGGCGCGTCTGGCATATGCCGACGAGTGAGCGACTGGCGCGCGCCCAGGAGCTGCTGACGCATCTCGACCTGTGGGAGCGCCGCGACGACCGTGTGAGCACATGGAGTCGCGGCATGAAGCAGAAACTCGCCATCGCGCGAACCTTGCTGCACCGCCCACGGGTCGTCTTTCTGGATGAGCCTACCGCCGGGCTTGATCCGCTGGCGGCCGCCTCGCTGCGCGACGACCTGGCGGCGCTGGCGGCGCGCGAGGGGGTGACAGTCTTCCTGACCACGCACAATCTGCCGGAAGCGGAGCGCCTCTGCTCGCTGGTGGGCGTTGTTCGGCAGGGGAAGCTGCTGGCGGTGGGTAGCCCGGATCAGTTGCGCATGCGCAGCGGAGCGCCACGAGTCGAGGTGGTCGGCGCCGGGTTCAGCGATCAGACGCTGGCGCTGCTGCGGGCGCGACCGGAAGTGGCTGGCACATCCATCGAGAACGGCCACCTGCTGATTGAGCTGCGCGCCATGCCAGGCGCGGACCAGCCAAAGGCGGCGCCGCTCGTCGCGCTGCTGGTGGGCGCGGGCGTGGAGGTCGAAGAGGTCCGGCGCGGCCAGGCGAGCCTGGAAGACGTCTTCCTCTCGCTGATGGAAGAGGATCATACGAGGGAGGCTGTGCGATGATCGGCGACATGGGAACGGTGATGTGGAAAGAGTGGCGCGAATATTTCGCCGGGACCAGCGCCAGCGGGGGCAGTGGACGCGGGCGCGGCGTCGTCGGCGTGCTGCTCATCATGGGAATCATCAGTATCCTCTTGCCACTGCTGCTGGGGCGCGAGTGGGTCACGTCGGGGGCGCCATTGGTCGTGGATGGTGTGTACCTGCCCGTCATCATCCTGCTGAACGTCATCCCCGACAGCTTCGCGGGCGAGCGCGAGCGGCACACGCTGGAGACGCTGCTGGCGAGTCGGCTGAGCGACCGCGCCATCCTCTTTGGCAAGGTTGGCGCCTCGGTGGCATATGGCTGGGCAGTCGGGCTGCTCGCCGCGCTGTTCCAGGCGGTGGTCGCGAACATTTCGCAGAAGAACGCGAGCGCTGGCTCAGGGCTGGTCTTCTATCCGGCTGGCCTGGTGTTTGCTATCGTCGTGCTGGGGTTGCTCATGTCGCTGTTGATCGCGAGCGTGGGCTGCCTGGTGTCGCTGCGTGCGACCACCACGCGGCAGGCGCAGTTGAATCTGACTTTCGGCTTTCTCGTGCTCATCTTCGCGCCTGTCATTGTCATCAAATTGCTGCCAGATCAAACGCAGACCAACATCATTGCGCTGCTCAACGCCGCCGATGCGACGAAGTTGTTTTTCATTATCGTGGGCCTGCTGCTGGTGGCGGATGTGGTGTTGCTGCTCGTCGCGGTGGCTCGGTTCCAGCGCGCCCGGCTCATTCTGGCGTGACGGTCCAGGCTGGCTGCTCCGAAGCGGCGCGGGCATGCTCGTCTGGCTTAATGATCTGGCTTGAGCCGTGATTCAGCCGCTTGCGCGGCGTATACTTGCCTCAGAGCGGCGATAACATGTACACGACGGTGAGGATAGAGCGATGACGACAGGCAGCATCCAGGCGGAGAAACTGGCTCAGGCGATAGGCGTGCTCGACGAGCAGGGGGTTGATTGCTGGCTGACGTTTGTGCGCGAGTCGTCGGAGACGCCCGACCCGGCGATGAAGCTGATCGTTGGGCATGATGTGACGTGGCAGAGCGCCTTCATCGTGACTCGTACAGGCCGCCGCATCGCCATCGTCGGCGGGCCAGAGGGCGCGACCGTGCGCCGCGCGGGCCTCTACGACACCGTGCTGACCTATGATGAGGGGTTCGCGCCGACGTTGCGCGCGGTGATGCGCGAGCTTGACCCCGGCCAGATCGCCATCAACTATGCGGGCGATGTCGCCGCCGATGGCCTGACACATGGCATGTATCTACAACTGGTGGCGGCGTTGGCCCGCACGCCCTATCGCGCGCGGCTGATCTCCGCCGGGCCGATCATTGGGCCGCTGCGCAGCCGCAAGACGCCGACCGAGCTGGCGCGCATGCGCAGGGCGATTGAGCTAACCGAGGAGCTATTCGCGCAGGTGACGGCCTTCCTGCGGCCAGGGCGCACTGAGGCCGAGGTGGCTGACCTGCTGCACGCCGAGATTCGCCGCCGTGGGCTTGAAGCCTCGTGGGCGGCGGACCACTGCCCGACGGTGAACGCCGGGCCAACCTCCGAGGCGGGCCACGCCGGGCCAACCGACATCGCCATGCAGCCGGGCGATCTGGTCCATCTCGACTTCGGCGTCGCCTATGAGGGCTATCGCGCCGACCTCCAGCGCATGTGGTATCTGCGCAGCGAGGCCGACCCGGAGCCGCCCGCCAGCGTGCAGCGCGCCTTCCAGGCGTGTGTAGACGCCATCGAGGCGGGGCGAGCGCGGCTGAAGGCAGGCGTGCAGGGTTGGAAGGTCGATGCGGCGGCGCGCGCGTCGCTGACGGCGGCGGGCTATCCCGAATACAAGCATGCGCTGGGGCATAGCGTGGGGCTGGCGACGCACGATGGCGGACCGCTGCTGGGGCCGCGCTGGCCGCGCTACGGCGACTCGCCTGAGCGTCCCATCGAACCGAACTCCGTCTATACGCTGGAGCTTGGTGTGGCCACCGAGCGCGGCTTCATTGGCCTGGAGGACGAGGTGTTGGTGGGCGAGGCGGGCGCGGAGTACATCTCTCCAGCGCAGCGGGCGTTGATCCTGGTATGAGGAGCCTCGCCCCGCCCCCGCTCCTGCGAGGCGAGGGGAGGCGTTCCGCGCATCGCCCACATGGCATGAGGGAGGCAGGCCGCGCATGCCATTGCAAAATCGCGTGACACCATTTGGCGCCCTGGTCGCGGTTGAGGGGCGCGGCCTGCTGCTCGGCAATCGGGGCATCTTGCACGATGAGGCGCGGCAGATCGTGCGGCCCTGGCAAACGCAGCGCTGGATCGCCTGCGTGACCGAGTTTCGCGGGCGCCGCCGCCAGTTGATGCGCCCACACTCCTACACGGAATTGTTCTTCCTCGACGAGGCCACCGCCTTTGCCGCCGGTCATCGCCCGTGCGCCGAGTGCCGCTACGCCGATTATCAGCGCTTCAAGGCGATTTGGGCGACTGCGCACGGCGCGCCGCCCATGAGCGCCGAGCAGATGGACGCCACGCTACATGCGGACCGACTGGAGGGGCGCGGTCGCAGCCAGCGCAAACGCGCCTACCAGGCGGAGATCAGCGCGCTTCCTGATGGCGCCTACATCGCCCTCGACGACCGCGCCTGGCTGCTCTGGCGCGGCGAGCTGCTGGCCTGGTCGGCGGCGGGCTATACCGAGCGACAGCCAGCGCCCAGCGCAGGCGCCGTGGAGGTGTTGACGCCACGCGCGCTCGTCGCCGTGATTGGCGCTGGCTACGCGCCGACGGTTCATCCAAGCGCGCAAGCTAGCGGTTGAAGTGGGGGTGCGGGCCGCGAAGCCCCACGAAGGTGGGGCTAGGACAGAGCCGTTCGTGGGGAACCGCTGGACCATTCACAAGCCCTGGGAACGCCCGCGCATCTACTACTCTGCCAGCCCCTTCGCCACGGCTAGCTCGACATTCAGCAGGGCCGCGCCTGCCGCGCCGCGAATCGTGTTGTGGCTGAGCGCGACGAATTTGTAGTCGAGCGCGTCACAGGGGCGCAGGCGTCCGACCGTCACCGCCATGCCATCGCCGGTCAGCCGGTCGGCGATGGGCTGCGGGCGATCTGGCTCCTCGCGATAGACGATGGCGGGCTGCGGCGCGCTGGGCAGACCGAGCCGCTGCGGCTCCCCCGCGAAGTCGCGCCACGCCGCGATGATCTCCGCTGGCCCTGGGCGCTGCGCAAACTCCACGCTGACCGCTTCGAGATGGCCATCGCGCACGGGCACACGGGCGCAGGTGGCGCTGATGCGCGCGGCCTCTGGCGCAACGCTCTCGCCTACCCAGTCGCCGAGGATCTTGCGCGTCTCCGTCTCGATCTTCTCCTCCTCGCCGCCGATGTAGGGAACCACATTGTCGATCAGGTCGAGCGAGGCCACACCAGGATAGCCCGCGCCCGACGCCGCCTGGAATGTCGTCACGATCACCCGCCGCAGCCCGAAGCGCCGCAACGGCGCGAGCGTCAGCGTCAGGCCAATCGTGCTGCAGTTCGGATTGGTGACAATGGCGCCCGGCCAGCCGCGTCGTTCGCGCTGCGTGGCCAGCGCCGCCAGGTGGTCAGCGTTGATCTCCGGCACGATCAGCGGCACATCTGGTTCCATGCGATAGGCCGAGGCGTTGCTGAAGACCAGCGCCCCCGCCTGCGCATAGCGTGGCTCCAGGTCGCGCGCCTCATCGGCTGGCAGCGCCGAGATGACGAGTCTGGCCGCGGAGATCGCCGTCGGGGTCGGGCGCCTCCAGCCGCAGATCGAGCGCGGCGGCAGGCGGCGGTGTCTCGACATGCCAGCGCACGACATCGCCGTAGCGCGCGCCAGCGCGCCGCTCCGAGGCCACGCCGTGCGCCAGCTCCAGCCACGGATGCCCCTCCAGCAGCGCGATGACCCGCTGGCCAACCAGTCCCGTCGCCCCCAGCACGGTGACGGGCAGTCGCCGCTCGCGTGGCGGCTGCGCATAGGTGCGTCGCATCGTCTGTCTCTCCCAACATGTGTACGGTCGCGACCGTGCAAGGTCGTGCCAGCCGCTCCCCTCACGCCAGCGCCGCCGCAGCCTGCTCCGCGTGTCGCGCCGCGCAGCCCCGTAGCGCCGTGTGCAACGCGCGCACCGCCGCGTCGGCGTGGGCAGCGTCTACCAGCAGGCGCAGGCCGTCCAGCGTGCGCGCTCGCTCATGAACGGCGAGGTCAGCGAGTGGCAGCCCGGACAGCGCCGCATCGGCGCACGCGCATGGCGGCGACGCCGCTGTGGCGCCGACGAGTGGCCATGCGGGCAGCCAGACCGCCGTCACCTCGGCCAGCCCCGGCCCGCGCGCGGCGTCTTCCAGCGGACGCGCCGCGACGATCCACGCGGCGGCGCGCGAGCGACCCCGCTGCGTCGCCGCGCCAGACATGATGTCGGTGCCGTGCGCATGCGGCTCCTGCGCCGAGCGCAGTTCCAGCGGAATACCCCAGCGCGCCACTGGCTCAATCGTGCGCGGGTGCAGCGCCTTCGCGCCGAGCGTCGCCATACGCTGCGCCTCGTCGTAGGTGAGCGCTGGCAGCAACGTGGCGTCGGGCGCGATGCGCGGGTCAGCCGTCAGCATCCCTGGCACATCACTATAGATGGTCAGCCTCTCGGCGCCAAGGGCCGCCGCGATCACCGCCGCTGAGTGGTCGGAGCCGTTGCGCCCCAGCGTGGTCAGCACGCCCGCCGTGTCGCGCGCGATGTAGCCAGGCAGCACGGGAACACCGCCGCGCATCACCAGCAGCGCCAGTTGTGGCAGCAGCCGCGCGCGTGTCGCCAGCGCCGATGGCTCAGGCTCCGCATCGGCTGCGGCGGCGCCATGCAGCGCCACCGGAGCCTCGTCGAAGGCCTCGGCGATCAGGCCAGCCTCACGCAGCGCCGCCGCCATCAGGTCTACCACCAGCCGCTCGCCCCAGCCCGAAAACTGCGCCAGCAGGCGTGCGCGCGCAGGCTCGCCCAGCCCAGCGCCTCGCCGCGCCAGCGTCCGCGCCTCGCGGACCAGCGCCGCCCAGCGTCGCTCGAAGTCGTCTGGCGCAGCGCCACTCAGCGCGGCCCACGCCTCGTAATGGCGTAGCGCGACCGCATCGAGCCGCTCTGGCAGGCGCGAGTCGCCAGCGATGGCAAGCTGACCCGCGCCGAGCAGCGCATCGGTGACGCCCGCCATGGCCGAGACGACCAGCGCGACCGGCCCTTGCGCGCGTAGCTCCGCGACCGTCGCCGCTGCATGCCGCATGCGCGTGGCATCCGCGACCGAGCTTCCACCAAACTTGACGACTCGCATCGTCCTACTCCTCTCCATAGCATGCTCCCGGCCTTGAAATGCCGGAGCATGCAAACACGATGACCGCCAGCGCGGCATGCAGGAGACGCATCCCCCTCCACGCCGCGCCTGGCCATGCGTCGCCGCTGCGCTGCGCTACACCGCCGACGCCCGCAGCGCCTGATCGAGGTCCGCCAGGATGTCGTCGATGTGCTCGATGCCGACCGAGAGCCGCACAAAGTCAGGCGTGACGCCCGATGCGCGCTGCTCCTCCTCGGTCAGTTGCGAGTGAGTCGTGCTGGCGGGATGAATCACCAGCGACTTCGAGTCGCCGACATTGGCCAGCAGCGAGAAGAGCTTGACCGAGCTGACGAAGCGCTTGCCCGCCTCCAGACCGCCCTTGATGCCAAAGCCGACGATGGCGCCATAGCCATGCTCGAAGTAGCGCCGCGCGACCGCATGCGTCGGATGGCTGGCCAGACCTGGGTAGAGCGTCCAGGTGACTGAGGGATGCGCTTCCAGGAACTGCGCGACCTTCAGCGCGTTCTCGCTGTGGCGCTCCATGCGCAGCGGCAGTGTCTCCAGCCCCTGGATGAAGAGCCAGCTATTCAGCGGGCTGATCGCCGGGCCGAGATCGCGCAGCAGTTGCACACGCGCCTTGATGATGTAGGCCAGCGGACCCACCGCCTCAACATAGCGCACGCCGTGGTACGACGGATCCGGCTCGGTCAGGCCAGGGAACTTGCCACTGCTCACCCAGTCGAACGAGCCGCCATCCACGATGACGCCGCCGATGCTGGTGCCGTGGCCGCCGATGAATTTCGTCGCCGAGGCCACCACAATGTCGGCGCCATGCTTGAGCGGCTGAACCAGATAGGGGCTGGGGAACGTATTGTCCACGATCAGCGGGATGCCAGCCTCATGCGCGACATCGGCGACGGCGCGGAAGTCGAGCGTGTCGAGCCGGGGATTGCCCACCGACTCGGCGTAGAGCGCCTTGGTGCGCGGCGTGATCGCCTTGCGGAAGTTTTCGGGATCGACGCCATCTACGAAGTGCGTGGTGATGCCCAGCCGTGGCAGCGTCTGCGCGAACAGATTGTACGTGCCGCCGTAGAGGCCCGCGCTGCTGACGATCTCATCGCCCGCGCTGGCAATGTTGGCGATGGCGATGAACTCCGCCGCCTGGCCTGAAGCCGTCGCCAGCGCGCCCACGCCGCCCTCCAGCGCCGCGATGCGCCGCTCGAAGACATCCTGCGTCGGGTTCATGATGCGCGTGTAGATATTGCCAAACTTCTTCAGCGCAAAGAGGTCGGCGGCGTCCTCGGCGTCCTCGAAGACATAGGAGGTCGTCTGATAAATCGGCACCGCGCGCGAGCGGGTCGTCGGGTCGGGGGATTCCTGCCCGGCGTGCAGTGTCAGCGTCTCGAAGCGCAGCGCCGGGGCCGCCTCCGCCGCATGCCCATTCGACTCCGCCGCATGTCCGTTCGCCGCCGCTGTCGCCGCGTCCGGCGCTTGTACATCCAGGTCTGCCATGTCGTGTGTCTCCTCAGGGCGCACAGTCGCGCCATCTGTCTCATCCGTCGCGTCGCTACAGTCGCAGTGTTCGTCCCGGCGTCGCCGGAACGGCGTCGCCAGCCAAAGAGTGGCACGGTTGATACCGCCTATCTCTCGTCCTGCCCATCCAGGAACGGACGCAGCAGCGCGTCCATCTGCCTCCAGTCTTTGAGGAACGCATCGTGTCCATCGAGCGAATCGATCTGGGCGTAGCGCGCCGCCCCGCCCGCCGCCGCGATGCCCTCCGCCAGCCCGCGCGCCAGTTCTGGCGGGTAGAGCCAGTCGGTGGACATGCCCACCACCAGCGTCCGCGCGCGAATCCGACCCAGCGCCGCCGCGTCGGATCCCCACGCCGCCGCCGCATCGTAGGCGTCCATCGCACTGGTGAGGTAGAGATACGTGTTGGCGTCGAAGCGGCGCGCCAGCTTCTCGGCCTGATGGTGCAGATAGGTCTCCACATCGCGGCGCGCGCCCCAGGCAGGCCAGCCACTCACGCGCGTCGCTGGCGCCCGCCCGAAGCGCGCCTCCAGCCCCGGCGCGCTGGTGTAGGTCAGCATCGCCAGCATGCGCGCCAGCGCCAGCCCGGTCTCTGGCCCTTCGCCGGGCGCATAGGCCCCCGAGAGCCAGCGTGGGTCGGCCATGATCGCCTGCCGCGCAATGTCGTCTATCGCCAGACCCTGCGCTGGGAGCCGCTGCGCCGCGCCGATGATGATGGCGCGCTCGACCAGCTCCGGGTAGGCGATGGCCCACTCCAGCGCCTGCAAGCCGCCGAGCGAGCCGCCCGCCACTGCGGCCACCCGCGTGACGCCCAGCGTCGCCAGCAGCGCCCGCTGCGCGCGAACCATGTCGCCGACGCTGATCTGCGGGAAGTCGAGGCCCCAGCGCGCCTGGGCCGCGTCGTCGCGCGCGCTGGTCGGCCCGGTCGTGCCATAGCAGCCGCCCAGCACATTCGAGCAGACGACGAAGAGGCGGTCGGTGTCGAACACGCGCCCCGGCCCCACCAGCGGATTCCACCAGCCTGCGCGCGGATCGTCAGGCCGCGCGAGATCGCAGGCATGCGCGTCGCCGGTCAGGGCGTGGCAGAGCACAGCCACGTTATCGCGGCTGGGCGCGAGGCGTCCCCACGTCTCATAGGCCACCCTCACAGGCGCGAGCGTCGCCCCGCCATCGAGCGGCAGCGCGGGCAGTGTCACACTGCGCGGCCCCGACCACATGGCCGTTGTCTCGGTGGCCGCAAGCGTCGTGTCCACGCTCGCGCGCTGCGTCGCCTCAGATGCTGTCATGCTGCTCACCACCTCCTTCATGTCATCGCCCGCTTGCCAGAATCAGGGCGCAAAAAAACCTCTCACCCACACAGGGGCGAGAGGTCACGCTGTACCACCCTGATTCGCCAACGCATCGCAGCGTCAGCCTCTATGCCGTTCCGTGGTCGCAGGCCAACGGGCCGCGCGTTTACGGAGCGCGCGGAGATGGGCTGCGGCTTGTGGAGCGTCAGGGCCAGCTAACGGTGGCCCAACCCGGCGTCGCCTACTCTCGCAACGGTGTTCCCCGCTCGATTTCCGCACGCGGCTCGGAGGTCATTTTCCGCGAAGAAGGTGGCGCCGAATTTTCACCAGCTACGGCTCTCTTGTGCCACGTTCCGCTCGCGTACTCGTCCTCGTTCTCGCCAGATATGGCGCAAACAACAACGCCCTCGACCAGAAGCAAGCTGGCGAGGGCGGATCGTCGGAGCGCATCATGCGCGTGCTGACGCTCCTCCCTCATCTTGCGCGGCGCTAAAAGCGTCTCGCCGGACTTTGCACCCTGCCAGCGTCTCTGCTGGTGGGTTGCCAGGCTTCATCGGGCCGTATCCCTCTGCCATTCGTGATGAGAGTAGGTGTCGTGTCGTTATGCGGTTGTTGACTAAAACACTACACGAAGTCATGTACGCTTGTCAAGGGTCGGCGCGGCAAGCGCGTAAAATTGGGGCCGCTGTCTCAGCAGACCGCCTGATAGGGTGTGTTAGGGATGAACTGCTGCCATTCGCTCTGAGTGAGTTCGCGGTTGGCGATGGAACAGGCGGAGGCGCGCCACCCCGCGACCGTCGCATATCGCACCTCGACATCATCTGCCGTCGCAATCGCCAGATAGCGCCCATCTGGGCTGAGTGTCGCGTTGATCTGCGAGAAATTTGGGACGATGACGCGCACATAGCGCTGCCCCTGGCCCGGCTGCGAGACATCCCATATGCTCAGCGTCAGGTCGTGCGATGAGATCAACAGGGTACCAGCGGCATTGAAGAGTAGATGCGGTGAAAACAGGGAAGTAGCAAGCTTGCCATCGGACAATGGTTGACCAACTGCGGCGCCGGTGGCGACATTCCAGGTGGTAATGGCGCCGCTCGTGTCAAGGGCGGCCAGAAGTCCCGTGTGATGCGGGTAAAACGCCATCGCACGTACCCAGACACCACCCGTCGTGATGGTGCGCACGACAGACTGGCTGGCCTCATCCCAGATGGTGATGTCTTGCCCTGACCCGGCGATGGCCAAATAGCGCCCGTCTGGGCTGAAGGCGGCCTGCCGCTCGCGCGCGCCAATGCCCGTGAAGACCTGGATGGCCGTCAGCGATTTGACATCCCAGAGAATAGCCTGGCCATCGAGGGCGCTCGAGACCGAGTTGCGCGCCATTCGGGCTGAAGGCAAGAATCCATTACCAGATTGTATGCAGTCCCTGGTACCACGATCTGATGTCCATGCAGCGGGAGACCAACCAACGCGCCAGTCGATACATTCCAGAGGATGACCTGCGCTTGCTGATCGCCAGCGGCTAGCAGCTTGCCGTCCGGGCTGAACGCCAGGCCACCGACCTCATCGTCACTGTTGGCGCGATCCGATGCAGGAATCACGAGTGTTTTAATTTTCTCCCCAGACCGCACATTCCACAGGTTGACACCATTGTCGCTGCTGGTGGCCATCAATGAGCCGTCGGGGCTGAATACCACCTGCCCATATCCAAGGTAGCCATTGCCCGCCAGGGCGCTGAGCGGCGAATAGGGCGCCAGCCGCCAAAGCAATACCTGCCCATCTATGCCACTGGACGCAAACTGCTGCCCATCGTGGCTGAAGGCGATGCTGGTAATTGCATCAACGTGCGCCTTCAGGATGGGCGTGACGGCGATGCGTAACCCCACACTCCAGATGCGCAGCCCATAGGCGCCGCCACTCATGCCCGTCACGAGGTACCGTCCATCGGGGCTAAACGCCTCAGCGCTAATGATGCCATCTGTCTCAAACAGCGACGCGCCCTGAAACTGCCGCTGTGCGAGATTCCAGAACATAACTCCCTGACGGCCTGCGACCGCCAGCAAGGAATCGTCCGGGCTGAACGCCAGCGCGCGCACATCGCCCGACTGCTCATGCGTGGTCCCATCGCCAAGGCTGATGCTCTCGGTGAGCGTGGTAGCGTCGTCGTTCGCGTCCAGCGTGTATATATCCACGACGCCGCCCAGTTGGTTATTGAGATAGCGCGTGTTGTACAACACGCCGACGGCTAGTTCGTTACTCGCGTGGCTGAAGGTGAGCATCAGGCTGAGGCCAAGCGGTGATGAGCCACTGATTGGCACGGTTGGCAGGAAGGCGTCCGTCCTGGTGTTCCAGAGGATGACCTGCTCGGATTGACACAATGCGTCGGCGCATTCGCTCCACGCGAGCAGATTCCCATCCGGGCTGAACATCACGTCATCCTTGGTGATGATGTTATCGGCTGTATTGTGGCCATTGCTGAAGTTTGCGAGATCGAGGTTGAGCGCGCCAGTCGCCGCGTACCAAATGCGGATGCCGGAAATGAGGTTCTTCGTCGCAATGTATTGCCCATCGGGAGACATCGCGGCGGAGGTGAGGGGGTCTTCCAGCGGCGCGCCTGACGCGCTGGTCAGCGATGTCTGCGGCACATGAAAGCGCAGACGGAGCTTGTGCGTGACGCCATCCCACAGATAGACATCGCTGGTCGAATGATCAATCGCCATCAACGTCTTGCCGTCGCGGCTGTAGGCCACGCTTGAGAAGTCGCTGGCGGAACCCACTCCTGGCTGCGAGCCAATCAGCACGGCGTCCAGATATGCGGCGTCATCCAGGCCGTTGAGCAGCGCGTTGCGCGTATCGAAGTCATCGTGTTGCTTCGAGGCGGCGACAGACAGCAGCAGCCCCTGGTCAAGATGGCTATTCGCGAGCGCATTGTTGGCTTTGCCTGCGATATCGTGCCCGCGCAGCACGATGTTCTGGTCGTTGGTGACTTTGAAGAGCGCCGTGCTGATGATGGAGAGCGTCAGTGTGATGAGGATGCCAACGGTTAGCGCGCTGATGGCCATGCGCTGGCGACGCGCGCTGGCGCGGCGGCTGGCGACGATATACTGCGTCTGTTCCTGGCTGGGCGCAGGCTGTTTGCCTCCGCTCGCCGCCAGCCATTGCTCGGCCTCAGCGAGGTCTTTGCCGCGCAGCGTGAAGCTGGCATTGCGCGCTTTGTTCTCCCACTCTTTAGCGCGCACCAACAACCGCGTTCCACTGCGCACATATGGCAGATCGGTATCCAGCGCGGCCAGCAACTGGCGCATCGCCTGGTCAAAGTTGTCGCTCTGGCGAAAGAAAATCCAGTTAAGCGCGGCGAGCGCGGGCGGCGCCTCCTGGCCAGAGACATCGTGAACGACAATCGGGATCAGCCGCTTGTTGCTGGCACGCGCATACTCTATCTCTTCGCGGCAGATGGGCGAGGCGAAGTAATCGGGGCTGAGGGCGCACACCAGCGCGTCTGAGCCGTCAATCGCCTGATGAATCTCATCGCGCCAGTCCGCTGAGGGTGGGATGTCGCGCAAGTCTACCCACACTGTGCGCTGAGCCGCTTCGAGCGCGGCGCGCATTTTTTCGATGAACTGGCGGTCGCGCCGGGAATACGAGATAAAGACGTCTGCCATCTGAGCCTCTCAATCGATGTGAAAATCCTGCGGCGAGGTGAGCGCGCTGTCTTTTATGTAGCGCCACGCGCCAAAAGCGATTGGGCGGCTCACAGGCCCAGTATAGCAGACTTGCTGACGCTGGACATGGCGGAGCTTGGCGCGATGTACGATCTTTTCATGCTGATACGGATCAGGGAGACTGTGTGGCATGAGCAAGACGGACGAGCGCTATGAAGAGCGCCAGGTGACACGACAGCGCGAGGTTCAGCGACGAGGGTGGATTGTGCGCAAGGCGTTGGTTATACTTCGACGGTGGCGCTCCACGATGGCGAACGGATGACGCGCATCGCTCGCGACGCGCATCAAGTGAGCGCCTGCATGTGTGGGGATTCGTCGTGTAGCGCAAAGGAGTAGCGCGGCGCTGTAGGGAAGTATCGTAGGTTCCGCGTCTCTGATGTATGGCATCGGGCGCATTCACGGGCGCGGCGCGCGCCCAGCAGTGCCAGTGACCTTCGTGGTCAATCCACAAGCGCACAAGGAGAGAAGGAAGAACATGTCGGCAGAAGAGAACATCATGCTCGCCCGCAGTCTCTTCGAAGAAGGCTGGAGCAAGGGCAATCTCAACGTGGTGGACGAGACGGTAGCTGCCACCTATTCAGGGCACGATCCGGCAACCCCGGAGGGCATTCACGGCGTGGCTGGCCTCAGGCAGTCCATCGCCGGGTATCGCGGAGCCTTCCCTGATCTGACGTTTGCCATCGACGAACTCTATGCGATTGGCAGTGATCGGGTGGTGGCGCGCTGGACAGCCCACGGCACGCACCGTGGCGCCCTGATGGGGCTTCCCGCCACTGGCAGGCATGCCTCCGTCGGCGGAATGACGCTCTCGCGTATCGAGAGTGGCAAGATCGTGGAAGATTATACCAATTGGGATACGCTGGGGTTGATGCAGCAGCTTGGCGCGATTCCAGCGGCGCCACAACCCACACGAGGCACGGATACGCAGCCGTCGGCCCAGTGAGGCAGCGCGCACGGTGTGACGATGGGACGACGATCTAGCGCCGTTCGTCAACAACGGGCCAGGGAGCGGTTCCCTGGCCCGTTTGCGTTCATCAGGGGAGACGCCCGCGCCCGGCGCCATAGCAATACTTCATTATTTGACGCGCCTGTGCGACGACCGATATACTCTGTAGCGGACGCCCGTCTGGCCAGCGGTTCTGCGCGTCTATGCGACTCAGCGGAGTGTCTGCGATGAGGCAAATATCAGGCCAGCAGGAGGGATATGTCGGCGCTGGTTGATTCCCACGCGCATGTGCAGATGCGCCAGTTCGACGCCGACCGGGCCAGCGTCATCGCGGCGGCCTTCGCCGCTGGCGTCGCGCAGATGGTGACGCCGGGGACCGATGTGGCGACGAGCAAGCTGGCGATCACGCTGGCCGAGCAGTATCCAGGGCGCATCTTCGCCGCCGTCGGCACACACCCGCACGACGCCAGCACGCTGAGCGACGCGGCGCTGGCCGAGCAGCGCGAGCTGGCGCGTTCACCACATGTCGTCGCCATCGGCGAGATTGGCCTCGACTACTATCGCGACCTCTCCCCGCGCGATGTGCAGCGCGACGCCCTGGCGCGCCAGTTTGCGCTGGCCCGCGAGCTCGATCTGCCGGTCATCCTGCACAACCGCGAGTCGCACGCCGACCTGGTGGCGCTGCTGCGCGCCGAAGGGCAGGGGCTACGCGGCGTCTTCCATTGCTTCATTGGCGACAGGGCGATGGCGCGCGATGCGCTCGACCTGGGCTTCTATCTCTCGTTCGCCGGGCCAGTGACCTATCCGAAGAATACCGAGCTGGCGGAGGTCGCCGCGTGGGCGCCGCTCGACCGGCTGCTGATCGAGACTGACTGCCCCTATCTGACGCCGACGCCCTTCCGGGGCCAACGCAATGAGCCACGCCATGTCGCGCAGGTGGCGCTTCGCATCGCCAGTCTGCGCGGCCTTCTCTTTGACCAGATGGCCGAGGCCACCTCGCGCAACGCCGCGACGCTCTTCCGTCTGGCGCCACCTCCTGAGAACGGAGTCTAGCGCATGCGCCTGTTCAATACCCTTACCCAGTCGGTTGAGCCAGTCGAGCCGCTGAGCGACGAGGTGACACTCTACGTCTGCGGCATCACCCCCTACGATACGACCCACCTGGGCCACGCCTTCATCAACGTGGTCTACGACACGCTGCGCCGCCATCTGCTCTGGCGCGGCCAGCCTGTGCGCTATGTACAGAACATCACCGACATTGACGACGACATCTTGCGCAAGGCGCGCGAGGTGGGCATGGCATGGGATGAACTGGGCGCGCGCGAGACGTTGCGCTACATCACCGATCTGGCCGCGCTCAACGTCTTGCCGCCGACGCGCTATGTACGCGCCAGCAGCGAGATTCCGCGGATGATCGAGCTGATCGAGGCGTTGCTGGCGAAAGGGCTGGCCTACGAACGCGCTGGCTGGGTCTACTATGATGTCAGCGCCGACCCTGGCTTCGGCGCGCTGGGCGAGGCCTCAGGCATCCACGGCTATAGCGAGTGGCTGGCGACCGCCAACGAGCGCGGCAATTTCGCCGATGATCCGCGCAAGAGCGACCCGCTCGATTTCGTGATGTGGCAGGCGCAGCAGCCCGGCGAGCCTGCGTGGCCCAGCCCGTGGGGCGCCGGTCGTCCCGGCTGGCATATCGAGTGTAGCGCGCTGGCGACGAAGCTGCTGGGGCCGCGCATTACCCTGCATGGCGGTGGCTCCGACCTCATCTTCCCGCACCACACGTGCGAGATCGCCCAGAGTGAGAACGCCACGGGCGAACGCCCATTCGTGCAGGTGTGGATGCACTGCGCGGTGGTCAGCCTCGATGGCGAGAAGATGAGCAAGTCGCTCGGCAACCTGATTCTCGCGGCAAACCTGCTCCAGGAGTACACGCCCGACGCCATCCGCATGCTGCTGCTGGCGAACCACTATCGCCAGCCATGGGAGTATTTCCCGCAGGCGATGAGCGCCGCCGCCGACCGCGCCGCGCGCTACAGCGTCGCCGCCCACGCGGGCGAGGCGGCGGAGATATGCGCGTCGCACGAGGGTGACGCCATCGCCCAGCGCGCCCGCGCAGAGTTTGGCGCCGCGCTCGACGACGACTTCCAGACGAACGTCGCGCTGCGCATCCTCGATACGCTGGCCGCCGCCACGCTGGAGGAGCCGACGCCTGCGCGGGTCGCCACGCTGCGCGAGCTGGCTGGCGTGCTCGGCCTGAGCCTGGCGGGCCTCAATCCCACTGCCCCGGCCTGGACCATCGAGTAGCGCAAGCCGCGCCCGGAGCCAGTCCGCGCGGGCTGTCTCCCGCGCGGCGAGGCCGCTAGGATTCGAGCGGGCTGACTGCGGAGCGTCGGTCCAGGTTCGCGAACCAATTCACCAGCAGCGCGGCGACCGCTACGCCCATCGAGCAGGCCAGGAAGGAGCCGAGGAACCAGGATACGGCCTCAGTCGTCACATCCGTCACATGGATGAAGTATTTCACGGCGAGGGCGGTCAGCACTGCGCCGATGATCCCTGCGATCAGGCTGCGCCAGCGCGTGCGTGGCTGGCTCATCAGCGAGACGGCGAACAGCCCGCCCGGCAGCGAGAGCACCGCCGCGATGATGAGGATAATGGTATCGAGAGACATGGGAGCCTCCTGAACGTTCCCGGTGGGGAACAGCGATTCATACTGGTGGTTGAGTGGCTGGCGCGACCGCCGCGTCTCAGGCGCGGTCAGCGGCGCCATGCGCATGCCGCAATTGTGCGCATGGACGGCGCCGCTTCGTTTCATTGTACGACGCGCGCCAGCTCACGGTAACACGGCTTGCTCAATGTGTAGCGCCTGCCGACTACCGCTCGTTTGATGAGTGGGGCTTGCGCATGGCGCTCTACTAGCATATTCTAGGTGACTGGGGGCGTCACGACCGCACACGGGGCCAGCACGCTTTTCAGGCGTCCGAGATGACGCCGCGACGAGTGGGAGAAATATCGTTGTTTAGCGAGCGCAACCTGCACGGCGACCAGCCGGCGCGGCGCATCATCCGCTTTGGCCAGCGTATCTCGGGACAGTTGTTGCCCACCGCCCCACAGCGGGCGCGCGGTGTAGATGACGCCGCGATGGGACGCCTCAAGGGCATCCGCCTGCGTGCGCGCGGACACGAGGCCTGGCTGCGCCTCAGCTCCGGCGAACTCAGCCGCGAGATTCGCACGATTCCCATCAACACGGCCCAGGCGCCCGCTCCCACACCAGATGCGCTGGAGCTACACGGCGGCATGCGTGTGCGCTGCCACGAGGGCTACGTCGGTCGCCTCGATGGGCTGATCGTCGAGACGCGCGATGGGCTGGTCTCAGACCTGATCGTGCGTGTACGCAGCGATGCGCTGGCCGATGTCGAACTCTCCAGCGACCCCATGTTCAAGCTCGTCAATGCGCAGGGACAGGAAGCCCTGGTCTCGCCAACCTGGGCCGTCTCGGTCACGCAATCGCCCAGCATGCTGCCATTCGTCGCGCCGGAGTTGACCTTGCAACTCGATGCGACCGTCGAACAGATCGCCTCAGCAGCGCAACTGCGCACGGACGGCCAGTTGACGGCTGCTGTCTGGCAGATGCTCAACGATAACCCGGCCATCGCGCCCTACCAGGCGCAGCTACGGGTGCAGGTGCGCGACGGTGAAGTGACGCTGCTCGGCGCCCTGCCAACGCCCCGTCATCGCGCCTCAGCCGAGCAAGACATCTGGCACCTGCCCGGCGTCATCGCCGTGCGCAATGAAACGCTGGTCGGCGAGTAGCGGCGCCCTCATGCCAGCCCGTAGACGGGGATGCTGGCGCCACTGATGAGCGCGGCGTCGTCGCTGGCGAGAAACGCGATGACGCGCGCGATCTCCTCCGCTCTGGGCCAGCGGTCGAACGCGGCGTTGGGCATCGCCGCGCGATTCGTCGGCGTGTCGATGATGCTGGGCAGCACGGCGTTCACGGTGATACGCTGGTCGCGTGTCTCCTCCGCCTGCGCCTCGGTGAGGGTGATGACACCAGCCTTGGCGATGGCATACGCCGCCGCGTTGCGCCGCCCACTGCGCGCCGCGCGCGACGAGATATTGACGATGCGCCCCCACTGATTGCGCGCCATCTCACGCGCCGCATACTTCGCGAGCAGGAATGTCGGGCGCAGATTGAGTTCGAGCATGCGCTCGAATGTCGCGGTTTCAAGCTCGGTGACTGGCTGCCCCGCCGCGAAGCCGCCGATGAGATTGATGAGGATGTCGAGGCGGCTCTCGCGCTGGGCGATATCGGCGATGGCGCCACTGACTGCCTGCTCATCACGCGCATCGGCCACGATGAAGCTCAGGCGTGCGCCCGCATCGCCCACGCGCGCCCGCAGCCGCTCCTGCTCAGCGGAGTTCACACGCGCGCCCAGCGCATACACGCGCGCGCCGCTAGCGAGCAGCACGGCGCAGACCGCCTGCCCCAGATCGCCTGACGCGCCCGCGACCAGAGCGACGCGGCCACCCAGATCATATCGGTTCTCATGCCAGAGAGGCACGCTCATGTGGCGCTCCATTCCTTGATGCTATGGCTCCTCGGCAGGCGCGAGGCGCGCCCGCAGATTGCGACGCAGCTGGTGGAACATGCTCAGGTTCCTGATGGAATACTTCGCACGCAGCGTCGCCGTCAGGCCGTCGTCCAGCGAGGCGAGCAGCGATGACGCCGCCTGCTGCGCCTCATCGGCGCGTTGACCGTCACCCGCCGAGCGCAGACGCAGCGCCGAGGTGGTGAGCGCGATGGCCGCTTCAGTTGAGGCGCCAGCGGTGGCAAGCTGGTCCGCTCGCACATGCAGCCGGTACGCGGTTAGCAGTTCCAGCGCCAGCCGCGCCTCCGGGGCCAGCGGTGTCATGCCGCCGCCGATGACGTGCGGCACGAGCGCGCGCTGGTTCAGGCGCGAGGCGAAGGCGGCGTTTTGAGTTGTGAGCGACCAGTTCGCGGTGACAGCGCCGATGACGACCAGACCTGCGCTATCCTCCGTCAGTGTGAGGGGGTCGAGCAGCAGTTCCCAGAGCGCGACGACGCTCTCCATCGGCGGCTGCGACGTGAGCGCGCCGAGCTTCACTTCGACCGGCTCGCCGGGCAGGTGCGCCCCGTCGAATACATCCGTGATCTCAGGCGCAATCGTCGAGGCGTGCAAGACGCCGACACCAGGGCCTGGCTCCAGCGAGAGGCGAATGTTGGCGGCCAGGGTCGCGCGCAGGCGGCGTGTCGCGTCGTCGAGCAGGTCGCTCAGGGTAGCTGGTTCTTCGACGAACGAGCAGACGCCGCCACTCATCGCGGCGATGCGGTCGAGCAGGTCGCGGTTCCACTCCAGCCCCAGCCCGAAGCTGATAATCGGCACGCCCAGCAGCCGCGCGCGTTGCGCCAGTTCGACGCAGCGCTCCTCATCGCCATAGGTTCTGCCATCGGTGATGAGCAGCAGCGCGGCGATGCGCCCGGATGCGACGCCCATCTCCAGGTGATTCAGCGCGATTTCGAGCGCGGGGGAGAGTTGTGTTCCACCACGCGGCGAGGCGTTGTCGAGCGCCATCTCCGCGCCAGCCGCGCCGACCGGAGTGGCGCTATCGAGCAAGACCTCCGGGCGATCATCGAAGAGCAGCAGGGTCAGGCGATCATCGACGCCGAGCCGACCAAAGAGCGCCTTGACCGCGCGCTTGGCCTCGAAGAGCTTGATCCCACGCATCGAGCTGGAACGGTCAACCAGCACAGCCAGATTCAGCGGCGCCGACCATGCGTGCGCCGCCACATGCGCTGGCAGTAGCTCGCCAAGCAGATAGAAGCGCGTCGGCTCGGTAAGCTGTCCGATGCCATCCACACCAGGGACGAGCCGCAGCGCTAGCGTTGGCTCCGCCGGGGCGCCGACGCCATGCAGTCGCCCTGCGGCGGGAACGTCGGTCGCGGCCTCCATATGCAGTTGCATATCATAGGCGAGCCGCAACTCTGGCGTGGAGAGGACATGGTATGCCTCGGCGACGGTACTGAATCGCTCATCGCTCTCCCCGGCGTCCCCGGGACGCGCATCGGGGTGCAGTTCGCGCGCGCGCAGGCGGTAGGCCTGGCGAATCTCGTCGGGGGTAGCGCCCGGAGTGACTCCGAGAACGACATAGAAATTCGGGGACAAGTCGCTCATTCCCCCTTCTCTGAGACCTGTTGAGATTTATTCGGCGGCGCCTGTCGGCGAAGAGCTCTCATCCCCTGCGTCTGGTTGCGTAGGCGCCACATCCACCGCATCCGCCACATTCTCCACATCCGCCGACCAACCAGGCATCGCGCGGCGGAGCAGCGCATCATCCTCAGGCTCAGCCTCGAAGAAGATGACGACCGCAGTGCTATTATCATTCCCACCTGCGGCGTTCGCAAGGGCTACCAATTCGGCGGCGCAGCTTCGCGGCGAACTCGCCTCGGCAACCGCCAGCCCAATCACCTCTGGCGTCAGTTCATCCCAAAGACCGTCGCTGCACAGCACCACACGGTCGCCCGGCGCCACGGCGAACTCCATCATGTCAGGCGAGATGTCGTCTTCTTGCCCCACCGAGCGATAGAGCACGCTGCGTGGGACGACGAAGTTGGGGTCCTCCAGCATCGGATGTTTGACCGCCTCCATACGCGCCAGCAGCGAGTGATCCTCGGTCAGTTGCAGCAACTGATTCTCGCGCAGCAGATAGGCGCGACTGTCGCCCAGATGTGCAATGGCCGCGCGCGCGCCGGAGATGGCGAGCGCGGTGACGGTCGAGCCAGTGGTTGCTTTGAGCCGCTGGCCAAAGGCGCGCGTCTGCCGATTCGCCTCTTTCACCGCCTGCTCCAACGCCTGTGCGAGCGCCAGACGGGGCGCGTTTGTCGCCGCCTCCGCCGGATCGAGGATCACCTGCGCGGGCCAGATGGTCGTGGGAACGGTGAACTGGCGCGTCATCTCCGCCGTCACCACGCGCGCCACCAATCGGCTGGCGATCTCGCCGTGCGCTTCACCACCCATGCCATCGGCCACCAGAAAGACGCCGACTGGCGCATCCGCCGCCGCGTCGTCGTGCACGTTGAAGCACGCCAGGCTGTAGGCGTCCTGATTGGCGGCGCGCACCAGCCCAACGCTGCTCACCGCATCCGCCGAGACCGCCAGACGCACCGAGCGCAGGTCCGCGCCCATCTCCGCGCCAGCGGAGGCCAGCGCCTGGAGCGTGAGCGCAAACGATTCGGCCAGCTCCTCAGCGCGGCTGAACGTGCCAGCCTCGCCGCGCATCGCAATCTCGCGCAGGCTGCGTTGCGCGCTCGACTCCTCATCCAGCGCGGGGGTGTCAACCACGCCACCAATCACGCCCATCGTGCGTGCGAGGAAGTTGGCGTCGCGCGCGAAGAGCGGTTTCGCCTCGTCATCTGAGCCGGTCGCCGTCGCCTCCTCGACCCCGCTGAGATAGATGCGCCCCTCGTAGAGCGTCACCTCAGCGGGCGAGATGTGCAGGTGGGCCAAGCCATTGCGGTGCATCATCGCCAGCGCGTCCGCCAGCTCGATGCCCGCTCGCAGCGCATCCACCGAGCGCAGATGTTCACCCACGCTCATTGGCGGCACACGGACGCCCTGCTCGTCGGCGATCTCTGTTGAGACGAGAAAGAGACGCCCATCTTCGCGCACGAGCGCCAGCGGCGCCAGCAACACGGAGTGACGCAGGCCCATCGCCACGATGTGCGCGAGTTGGTCGCTGGCGCCGCTGGTCAACTCGCGCACGACATAGCGCAGCCCCGGCAGTTCCTCCTCTGGATGCGCGGCGGCATCTGTTGGCGTGGCCAGGTAGAGCGGGCCGCGCGCATCCGCAGGCGCGTTGCCCACGATACGATAGTCGCCGATCACCGTGCCTGGCGTCAGCGGAGCGCCCGCAGACGGCCCAGCTTGCCCGGCGTCAGCGCGTTTTTCGGCGTTGGCGGGCAAGTGCGGCAATTGCGGCAGCGGCGCCGTCTCGGCAAGGCCGGCGCGCTCGTCGGCGTTCCCGGCGTCGGGTGTGGTCTGGGTCTTTTCCGCGTCCGCCGCGCCCATGCGATTCTCAGCCTGCCCTGCCGCCCCACTCGCCTGCCCACTCGCGCCGCTCATGTCCTCTGGCGTATTCTGCGGATCCTGGATATCCATGCCACATCTTTCTACACAATCGCTGAGACCTGCGTCGTCTCACAGGCCTCGCGCGCCCTGCGCATTCATCCGAATCTCGTACTGTCTCCGTTCAGAATACCATCACCCCTGACCAGTGACGCGCAACGCATAGAGGCGATGGTCGGTGCTGCCGATGTAGAGAACGCCGTCTGAGATGACCGGCGACCCCGGCACGATACCATCCGTCTCATAGCGCCAGCGCAGGCGCCCATCATTCGCATCGAGCGCATAGAGCGACCGATCAATGCTGCCGAAGTAGACCACGCCATCCAGCACGGCAGGCGTCGAATTGATCTGGTTTCCCGCCTGATAGCGCCAGTGACGGCGACCAGTGCGCCGATTGAGACAATACAGGTGGCTATCTGTCGAGCCGATGTAGACATTGTCTCCCGCGACGACTGGCGACGAGATGACAAACTTTTCGGTTCGTTCTTCCCAGGCGCGCCAGCTCGATTTGGCCTCCAGGCAATAGATCGAGAAGTCGAAAGAGCCGATATAGAGATAATCATCTACCACATACGGCGCGGAGATGATCGGCCCGTTCGTCCGAAAGCCCCACTTCTTCTCGCCCGTCAGCGCATCTACGGCGTAGACATAATTATCGCGCGAGCCGAAGAAGATCAGACCGTTGGCATAGGCCGCCGATGACTGCACCTCACGATAGGTCTGGAACCGCCAGAGCATCGTGCCGTTGCGCGGGTCAATCGCGTGCAGGTGGCCATCGTCCGAGCCGACATAGACGATATCCCCGAAGACACGCGGCGATGAGCGCACATGGTGCCAGGTGCGATAGTGCCAGACCTCTTCGCCCGTCTGAGCTTTGAGCGCGTAGACGCTGAAGTCTTCCGAGCCGAAGATCAGCAGGTCGCGCCAGAGTGTCGGGGTCGAGCAGATGCCGCCATCGGTCGGGAACTTCCAACGCAGGGCGCCCGTGCGCTTATCGAGCGCATAGAGGTTATTGTCATACGAGCCGATATAGATGAGATCAGGTCCAACACACGGCGTCGCGCGAATCTCTTCCTCCGTCTCGAAGGTCCAGAGTGGCGCTTTGGCCTGCATGAGCGTCGAGGTTGGCCCAGGCGCAGGCGACCAGATCGAGCGCATCGACGCGCCGGCGGCCCGCATGGCGCGGAAGTGGCTCGTGTCGTCGAGTGGGCCTAGCCCCAGCGCGCTCTCCAGCGCAAATGCCAGTTCCCCGCAGGTCTGGTAGCGGTCGTCGGCCTTCGACGCCAGACACTTCATGATGATCGCTTCCATCGCCTCGGAGATGGCGGGGTTGAGGCTACGTGGCATGCGCTCCTGAAAGGTAAACGGGGCCTCTTTACGCGGGTCAGAGCGCGTCAGCAGGTGGTGCATCGTCGCCCCGATGGCAAAGATGTCAGAGCGCGGCTCCGCCTGGCGCTTATATTGCTCCGGCGGCGCGTAGCCATTCGTGCCGACGTTCGTATTTTCCTGATCTGAATTGAAGACTTTGGCGATGCCGAAGTCTACCAGGACGATGCGGCCATCGGGTGTGAGGATGATGTTGTTTGGCTTGATGTCGCGGAAGATGATCGGCGGGCGCTGGGAGTGCAAATGCTCCACAATGCGGCAAAGCTGGAGCATCCATTGGCCCACCTGCTCCTGCGGCAGGAAGCCAGACGCGGTATACAGACGCTTCTCCAGGTTATCGCCGGGAATATATTCCAGGACGATGTAGGCGCGCCGATGTTCGATGAACGAGTCAAATATCCGTGGTATTCCTGGATGGATCTGCTTGGCCAGCATCTCCGTCTCGCGGTTATAGTTGATGATTTCCGCCTCTGGGCCGCCCACCTGGGGGATCATCTCTTTGAGGGCGCGCTGCGCTGACAGGTGGGTGTCTTTCACGCGATACACATGCCCCATGCCGCCCTGGCCAATGACCGCTTCGATGACGTAGTGGCCGGTTTGCAGTGTGGTGCCAGGCGCAAGCTGATAGCGCGCGCCCTGCGGGAAGGGTGTGGTGTCATCGCCTGGCTGCGGGGCCGATGGATCGCGCCGTGGCCCCGACCCACCTGGAGGGTCGCCCGGCGGATTGTGTGATCGGCCACCCGCTGAGCGCGGGGCCTGCTGCGGGTAGCCTGGATAAGCAGGCGCGCCCCCAAAGCGCTGCGGATCACCACCGGGCCAGAACGCTGGGCCAGTTGGTCCCTGCGCGGCGTTTCCAGACTGATCGCGCGGGTCGTGGTATGGTTGATCTGGCATGCGTCCACCCTGATCCCCGATAAAGTCCGCCATACTTGCCCCTCTCGCCACACCGAATTGACGCTGTCGGAGGATATCGCCACTGGCCCGATATAAACAGCGCGATCACCGTCTCCGTTCGACCTCGCTAGACTGCCATTCTACCACGCAGCTTGCGTTTCTCTACACGCGCAATCGCGCCACTACAAGCGCCCACGCATGCGGCCATCGGCTACGCCGCCAGCGGGTTCCGCGTACAAGGTGTCGTCGTTGAAGCGCGCAAGCGTCTGGCGCGCCTGCGCCGCATAGGCGCCTGCTGGCTGTAGCGCAAGCGCCGTGCGTAGATACGCCACCGCCGGTATCACATCGCCACTCGCCGCCGCATAGCGCCCCAGATAGAGCCATGGACCGGGGTCGGTAGGGTCGAGCGCCACGGCGCGCTGAAAGCTGTAGTAGGCTTCGGTCTGTTGACCGAGGCTATCATATATCTGTCCTTCGAGAAAGACCAGCGGTTCATTTGCGGGGAATCGCTGGACCGCCGCGAAGGCGAGCTGCAACGCCTGCGCATCGCTCAGGCCCAGGCCATGATCGAGATAGAAGCGCACCAGCGCAATGGTGTACGCCGGATCATTTGAGGCCTGGGCGGCGTTTCCATACGACAATTCGGCGGTTACATAGTCCGCTTGCGCCAGCGCCGCATCGCCCGCTGCGCTCCAGAGCGCGGGATTGGCGGGGGTGACCTCCAGCGCGGTCTGAAAACGCGCCAGCGCGAGCGCGAACTCGCCGTCTGCCATCGCCACCTGCCCCGCCGCATAGAGCGCGAATGGCAGTGACGGGCTGAGACGCAGCCCAGCCGCGATCTCTGGCCGGGCTGCGGCGCGCTGCCCCAGCAGCCAGAGCGCCCAGCCGTAGGTCGCGCGGGCGGCGCCATCATTGGGAGCAAGGCGCGCCGCGCGCTGCAACGGTTCCAGCGCGACGGCAGGTTCCCCCAGCGTCAGCAACGCCGCGCCGATGCGCTCTTCATCGCTCGCGGAGATGGGCGCGCGGGCCGCTAGCTCGAAAATGCCCGCCGTGCGCAGTTGTGCGGCGAACGGCGATGACGAAGCGCTGAGCGCGAAGAAGCGCGCCTGGGCAGCCGCCACATTGCCCTGGGCGAGCGCCAGCAGCCCGAGCTGCCCCTGCGCCACCAGATCAGCTTGCGGGGCCTGCGACCACCAGCGTGCGGCTTCGTCGAGTTGATCCAGCCCTTCCGCGCGCTCCGCTAAGCGGTGGTACGCGGCGCTATCACCTGCGGCGCCCGCGCGTCGCCATGAGCCGACGGCGCCTGCGTCGTCGCCAGTGGTCGCGAGCGCATCGCCCAGGCGCAACCACGCGGAGCCATCGCCAGGCGCCAGCGTGGCGCAGGCGCGAAAGGCCGCCGCAGCCTGCCGCGGCAACCGTTGCAGGATGTAGACATCGCCACTGGCGCAGAGCGGTCGTGGGTCGGCGCTATCGGCGCTGTGCGCCTGGGCATAGTCGGCCAGCGCCACATCATAGCGATAGACCGCGCGCGCCTGTGTCGCCGCTGTGAGGTAGACGGAGACGCCCGGCTGGCTGGGCGCGAAGGTGACGCAGAGCGCCACCAGCGTCAGCGCCAGCAGCAGCCCCCGGAAGCGCGCCACCCAACCGGACGACCGCGCAGGGGCCGCAGCGGACGCGGCGGCCCACAGCGGCGCTTCCGGCCAGCCGCTCGGCGCTGCGGTCGGCGCGCTCGGCGCTGCATCCAACGGCGTATTCGATGGGGAGCTGTCCGGGGCGGTGATCGCGCGCGCCCCGGCGCTTACATCATCCTTCATCGCGCTCACTGTGCGCTCGCTGTCGCTCATTGCTCGCGCTCGATCTCTCTGCACATCTGCTTCCCATGCCGCGCCAACCTGCCGCTCAACCCATGCGGCCTCTTCTCGTTACAACGCATGAACACAGGAAACAGCGCGTCCCTCGCCCGATGGAGCGGCGGCTGGCTGGCGGTTGAAGCCGCGCCTGGAGGCGCCCGATCCCGCGTGCGACAGGTGGACTATGCGCAAGCCCTGAGCGATGTCCCACGGCATTAGACGCGCCCGCGCGCTGTCGCGTACACTGAAGAGGCGCCGCGACCTCGCGCCTGGCTGCTCATGCGCTGGGCGAGAGGCGGCGCGTCGGCTGAAGCAACAGCGCATCATCCAGGGGAACAGTCCGCCAGCTATGCGTATCTCCGACTTTGATTACACGCTCCCGCCTGAGCGTATCGCCCAGACGCCCATCGAGCCGCGCGATAGCTCGCGTCTGCTCGTCGTCCATCGCCAGACGGGCGCCTTTGAGCATCGAGGCTTCCGCGATGTGCTCGCCTACCTGCGCCCCGGAGATCTGCTCGTCGCCAACCAGAGTCGTGTGCTGCCTGCGCGCCTCATCGGCGTCAAGCAGGAGACGGGCGGCCAGGCCGAGCTATTGCTGCTCTCGGCGCGCGGCGATGTTGGCCCCGACTGCTGGGAGGCGCTGGTCAGGCCGGGCAAGCGCATCCACGCGGGGCAGCGACTCAGTTTTGGCGATGGTCTGCTGCTGGCTGAGATGCTGGAGCGAACGGCTGCCGGTGGCCGTGTTGTGCGGCTGATCGCGCGCGAAGGCTCGGTGGCCGAGGCGGTGACGCGCATCGGCGTGACCCCGCTGCCACCCTACATCCACGAGCGGCTGACCGACGCCGAGCGCTACCAGACGGTCTATGCGCGCGAGCCAGGCTCAGCCGCCGCGCCGACCGCAGGGCTGCACTTCACCACCGACCTGCTCAGCCGTGTCGAGGCGATGGGTGTGGGGATTGCGTACGTCACGCTGCACATCGGCCTCGATACCTTTCGTCCCGTCGAGAAAGACGACCTGAGCGAGCATATCATGCACAGCGAGGAGATCGAGGTGAGCGCGGCGGCGGCGGAGCGCATCAATGCGACGCGCGCGGCGGGTGGGCGCATCATTGCGGTTGGCACGACCTCTGTGCGCACACTCGAAGCGGTGGCGCAGTTGGCGGCAGCGTCGAGCGCGGCGGACGGCGACAGCGCGCCAGTGGCGATAGCCTATCGCGGGCGCACACAGTTGTTCATCACGCCGGGGTATCAGTTCCGCGTGGTTGATGCGCTGATCACCAATTTTCATCTGCCGCGCTCGACGCTGCTGGCGCTGGTCAGCGCGTTCGCGGGGCGCGAGCTGATCGCGCAGGCCTATGCGGAGGCTATCGCGCGTGAGTATCGCTTCTACAGCTTCGGCGATGCGATGTTGCTGCTCTAGCGGCGCGCCACATGATGGCCGGGCGCTGGACGGGCGATGGCCGGGCGCCGCGCATGAAGCAGACAGGCGCGAGCGGTTGACGCGCCGCGCGACGACACCGTATACTGGCTTGCAAAACATCAGGACGAACGTTCCGCGCATTCGTGCGGAACTCCGTCCATCACGGAGGCTGGCATGATCGTAATGGATGGCGAGGAGTTCCTGACCGCTCAGGAAACCTGTGCAATCTTGGGTGTCAAGCCGGCGACCCTCTACGCCTATGTCAGTCGTAGACTGCTTGGCAGCTACCGTCAGGGCATGAAACGCACACGGCTCTATCGCCGCGACGAAGTGGAGCGGCTCACGCGGCTGCGCGGCCCCGAAGATGACCGTGCAGCCGATGACACAGAAGTACACAAGGATGGCCGCGCCTGGATACCCTACGTCTGACGCGAGCGGTGTCGAGCCTTCGTCCACACTGCGTGCGCTGAGACTGGCGGCTCGATTCCACTCCACTCAGCGCTTACACAGGACACGGACCAGAGAGGCGCATGGCGCTAAGAGGCAAGATGTCAGACGTATTGGAGCGACGAGTCACCTTTGCCAGTGGTGGGCGCCCACAGGTCCTGCTCGAAGGCGTCATCGCGCGGGCCAGCATGCGCGGGCCTGCTGGCTACAGCGGCGCCCAGGCCGATGCGCCAGCGGGGCGCCCCGTTGCCGTGCTCTGCCATCCGCAGCCGCTGACGACCACGATGGATGATCCGCTCATCATCCAGCTTGCCGACGATCTTGCCGCCGCTGGCTTCATCACACTGCGCTTCAACTTTCGCGGGGTGGGCGAGAGCGAGGGTGAGCAGACCGATGGCCGCCTGGAGCCACTCGATGTCGCCGGGGCTGTGGAGTTTGCCCTGGCCGAGCCGGGCGCGAACCGCGAGAAACTCTGCCTCGTCGGCCATGCGTTCGGCGCCTATGTCGCGCTGGTCTATGCCGCGCACGATCCGCGCGTGAAGACGGTTGTGGCCATCAGCCCGTCGGTCTTCCGCCTGACACCTGAGCTGGGCGCCTTCGACCGGCCCAAGCTCTTCATCACTGGCGAGCACGACGAGGTAGCGCCACGCCACAAACTGGAGCCATGGATCGAGCGCCTGCCTGCGCGTGGCCTGAAGATCATCTCAGGCGCGCGCCACCTGATGCGCGGCTATGAGTCGACGGCGGCTCAGGCTGTTGTACACTATCTGGTACGCTGGGCTGAGACTCCCGGCGTGTAATCGCGAGTAGTTCATCATGCTCATGTGCGTCAATCACTAGCAGATAAGAGTGCGCCGTGCCAAATCCAGCGAATCCGATTGTCGTACAGGGCGATCGAACCATACTGCTCGAAGTGGATCATCCACTCTACGCGGAAGCGCGCGATGCGCTGGCGCAGTTCGCCGAACTGGAGAAGTCGCCAGAGCATATCCATACCTACCGGCTGACGCCGCTCTCGCTCTGGAACGCCGCCGCCGCCGGTCTGGCCGCGCCCGCCGTCATCGCCGCGCTCGACGAGTTGAGCCGCTACGATCTGCCGCCCAATGTTGTCGCCGACATCCGCGACTACATCGGGCGCTATGGGCGGCTCAAGCTGCTGCGCACCGAGCAGGACCTCATCCTGCGCTCAGACGACATCGCGCTGATCGCCGAGGTCGCACGCCACAAGCGCACCAAAGAGTATGTGCTGGAGCAGCGCGACGCGCAGACGCTGGTGATCGATGCGGCGCGGCGCGGCCATGTCAAGCAGGCGCTGGTGGCCATTGGCTACCCCGCCGAAGACCTCGCTGGCTACACCGAGGGCGAGGCGATGCCGCTCGACGTGCGCGAGCGCACCACCCAGGGCGAGGCGTTTGACCTGCGCCAGTATCAACGCGACGCCGTGCATGCCTTCTACGCCAATGGCTCGACCAGCGGCGGTAGTGGCGTCGTCGTGCTGCCGTGCGGCGCGGGCAAGACGGTGGTGGGCATCGGCGCGATGGCGGCGATTGGCCGCGCGACGCTGATCCTGGCGCCCAGCACCATCGCCGTGCGCCAGTGGATGAGCGAGATTCTCGACAAGACCTCGCTCACTGCCGACCAGATTGGCGAGTATACCGGCGAGCGCAAAGACATCCGCCCGGTGACAGTGACCACCTACCAGATGCTCACCTATCGCGCCAGCGAAGATGGCGCTTTCCCCCATTTCGGCCTGATGACGGGGCATGACTGGGGCCTGATTATCTATGATGAGGTGCATCTGCTGCCCGCGCCGATCTTCCGCATCACGGCGGAGATTCAGGCGCGGCGGCGGCTGGGGCTGACGGCGACCCTCGTGCGCGAGGATGGCCGCGAGGCGGATGTGTTTGGCCTGATCGGGCCGAAACGCTTCGATGTTCCCTGGCGCGAGCTGGAGCGGCAAGGCTGGATCGCCACAGCGGAGTGCCATGAGATTCGCGTGGCGCTGCCCGACGAAGATCGCCTGACCTACGCCGTCTCGGAAGAGCGCGAGAAGTATCGCATGGCCGCCGAGAACGCGACCAAGATCGCCGTCACGCGCGAACTGCTCAATCGCCACAGCGACGACCAGATTCTCATCATCGGCCAATACCTCGATCAACTCAAAGAACTGGCGCAGTTGCTCAAAGCGCCCTTGCTCACCGGGCGCACGAATAATAGCCAGCGCGAGAAACTCTACGACCAGTTCCGCCAGGGCAAGATCAAGCGACTGGTCGTGAGCAAAGTCGCCAACTTCGCCATCGATCTGCCCGACGCTAACGTCGCCATACAGGTTTCTGGCACGTTCGGCTCGCGCCAGGAAGAGGCGCAGCGCCTCGGTCGCCTGCTGCGTCCGAAGCCAGACGGGCGGCCCGCGCACTTCTATACCATCGTCACCCGCGACACCCGCGACCAGGAGTTTTCATCGAATCGGCAGCTCTTCCTGACGGAGCAGGGGTATCGCTATACGATAGACGACGCCGAAACGCTCGGCCTGCTGCCGGAGACAGACGAGGTCGTCATCCTCGACGCGGCGGATGCGCGCGCCGCCCGTCGCGCCGCCCGTCGCGCATGAGGCGCCCGTTGGCCGTCCGGCCCCTGCGCAGTTGGCTGGGCGATGGTATACTTATCGCTAACGGTGGCATGGCGGCCAGCGGTGTGAGCAGGTAGCCTAGGCTCAGAGGGCGTCGTTATGGAACACACACATATTTCTCACCCACAGGAGCTTGAGCGCGCTATTTTCATCGGCGCATTCGCCGGGTGGAATGACGCCGCCAGCGCCGCGACCTGGGCTGTGAAATTTCTGGTAAACCAGTGGGACGCTGAACCGTTCGCTGAGATAGACCCTGATGTGTTCTATGATTTCAGCGAATCGCGCCCGACCACCCGCATCTCTGGTGGCGCGCTCCGCCGCCTGAGCTGGCCGGCCAATCGCTACTACATTCACCGGGCCGACGAACACAGCGAGCAGCGGCGCGATGTGGTGCTCTTCATCGGCGAGGAGCCACACCTGCGCTGGAAGACCTTCTCGCGCGAGATCGTTGGCTACAGCCGCCAGCTCCATGTCGAGGAGATCGCGCTGCTCGGCGTCTTCTCCGCTGAGGCGCCACACACCGCGCCGGTACATGTGACGGGCGCCACCAGTCGCGCCGCCATCCTGCGCCGCATGGCGCAATGTGGTGTTGAGCGCGCCAGCTATAGCGGGCCAACCGGCATCCTGTCGGCGGTGCAAGACACCGCGCGGCATGACGGCATCAGCACGACGAGCCTCTGGGCTGGCGCGCCGCACTATGTCGCCGCGTCGCCCAATCTGCCAGTCGCCGAGGCGTTGCTGCGCAAGCTCGATCAGCTCTACGATCTCAACCTCAGCCTGAAAGACCTCGCGCGGGCAGCCCAGCGCTTCAACAATCGCGTCTCGCATCTCGTCGCCGCTGACCCCGATGTGACCGCCTATGTGCACGATCTCGAACAGCGCCTCAGCACTGCTGAGACGGGTCAGATCGTTGGCGCCGATGGCTTCGCTCCTGATCTTTCGGGCATCCACAACATCCCGCGCGTGGGCGAGCTTCCATCCCCTGAGCAGGCAATTCTCGATGTTGAGGCCTATCTCCGTCGTCGGCGCGAACAGAATGGCACGAATGACGCGGAGTGAGACGTCAGCTTGGGGAAATGACGCCTATTTGAGCGGTTACGCTGTGACTTCGCTCCATCGCAGCGCGTAACTAGATGGGAGAGGGCGCCGCGTCGCCAGTCTCCCTTTTCGGCGCAGCGACGCGCACGAGCCGGGCAAGGATCCTGAACACGCGACGTTCCCAAACATGACATCACATTCGCGGCTGCGCTCGCCCTCCGTCTGAGATCGATTCAGGGCGACACTGAACTTCGGATAGATTGACATGGAGGCCAAGAGTGGATCCGCAGAATCCAGCGAAGCGCAAGCGTCCCGCACGCGCAAGGCAGCGTCTTACGGCGAATAGCAGCAGCGCGCGCAGGCGTCACACGCAGCAGCCATCCAGGGGCGGTGTCTCTGGTGGCAAGCGCGATGATGAGCGGGCCGAGCAACAGAGCCAGCCGAGCGCAGACGGAGAAACCTCGCCTGAGGCGACAGAAAATCCTGGCCTGCGCGACCGCTTGCAATCGAGCGCGCTGGCGGTGACGGAGCGCGTGCGGCGCGCCTCGCAGCGGAACCCGTTCATCCGCATGGGCAAAGACCCGCTGGCGCGCCAGACGACCTGGATTGTCGAGCCAACATGGTACGAGCGCATCCACAACTGGCTCGCCGACGCCATGCCCTTCGGCTGGCGCGAGCGCGCCCGGCGCTACGGCTTCTGGCGGCGGCGGGCGCTGCCCATCATCGCCGTCTTCGCATGCCTCGCGGTGGGCCTCAGTGTCGGCATCTTCGCGCTCAAGACGGCGGGGCGCGTCGCGGGCGCGTTCTCCATCGGACCAGACACGACGCAGTCTACCCCCGGCGGCTCGGTCATGATCTCGCCACTCAACGCCACAGATACGACGCCCACGCCGACCTTGCCGCAATACGATGTCGGCGTCTGGGTCTCCGATACGCTGCCACAGGGCGGCTCGGTGACGGTGTTTGTGCGCGTCTCGAACAACACCCTGCCACAGCCAAATGCGCGTGTCTACGTCCACGCTGACACACCCAACGGCGGCATCAACATCGGCCCGCTCACCACGAACAGCTATGGGGTCGCCTCGACGAAGCTCAACTATGGCAATGTGGGGCAGCAGCAGCCGATCTACCTCACGGCGACGACGAGCATTGGCGGCCAGAACTACAGCGGCGTCTATACGTTCGTCACCTTCGGTGGGCAGGCCGCGCCACAGGCGACGCCGGGCGGCTGATGGGGCGAGCCGCGCCTGATCGTCCTGATCGTAGCGCTCGCCCACTGGCGCTCGCCCGCGCCTGTGGGGGATAATACAGGGGAAAGCGGTGAGACGCCCGCCGCGCCTGGATGATGCGGCTACGAGACGGAGAGATGCTGCCATGCCCGTGACCCCACAGACGACGGACACCGCCCCGGCGCTGACCACGCAGGGTCAGCCATCGCCCACACGGGCGATGGTCGCCATCCTCGACTATGGCTCACAATACTCACGCCTCATCGCGCGGCGCGTGCGCGAGTGTCACGTCTACTGCGAGCTTCTGCCCGCCACCACCAGCCTCGCCGAACTGCGGCGGCTGGGCGCGCGTGGCGTCATCCTCTCGGGCGGGCCAGACAGCGTGTATGATCCAGGCGCTCGCGCGGTCGATCAGGACATTCTGGAGAGCGATCTGCCGGTGCTGGGCATCTGCTATGGCATGCACCTGCTCGCACACCAACTGGGTGGCCATGTTGAGCCGCACACCGGGCGCCGCGAGTATGGGCCAGCGGAGATCACGCTGACTGGCGCGGGCGCTGCGGACCAGGCCACCGACCGCGCGCCCCAGACCTTCTTCGCCGGGGTCGAAGACGCCACTGGCGCAGGCATCCCCGTGTGGATGAGCCACGGCGATAGCGTGAGTGATCCTCCGCCGGGCTTCGCGGTGATTGCGCGCTCCAGCGGTGGCGCGCTGGCCGCGATGGGCGACGTGCAGGGCCATATCGGCATCCAGTTTCATCCGGAGGTGAGTCACACGCCGCAGGGCGCGCAGATGCTCGAAAACTTCCTCTATCGTGTCTGTGGCCTCGCCCCCAACTGGACGACCGGCGCCTTCATCGAGGAGACGGTGGCGCGCATTCGGGCGCAGGTGGGCGCGACGGGCCGCGTCATCTGTGGCCTCTCAGGCGGGGTAGATTCGGCGGTGGCTGCGCTGCTCGTCCACAAGGCCATCGGCGACCGTCTCACCTGCATCTTCGTGGACACCGGCTGCATGCGCGCGGGCGAGCCAGAGCAGGTCGTCGAGACATTCCGCGCGAACCTGCGCATACCGCTGATCGCAGTGGACGCCAGCGAGCGCTTCCTGACGAAGTTGGCGGGTGTCATCGAGCCTGAGCAGAAGCGGCGCATCATCGGCGAGGAGTTCGTGCGCGTCTTCGAGGCTGAGGCGGCGAACCTGCAAGCGCAAGGCGAGGTGAGATTCCTGGCGCAGGGAACACTCTACCCGGATGTCATCGAAAGCGCCAGCGGCCACGACGCCAGCGCCGCGCAGAAGATCAAGACGCATCACAATGTCGGCGGCCTGCCTGAGGGAATGGCATTTGCGCTGGTCGAGCCACTGCGCTACCTCTTCAAGGATGAGGCGCGCGAGGTGGGACGCGAGCTGGGGCTGCCTGAAGACTGGGTCTGGCGTCATCCGTTCCCTGGCCCAGGGCTGGCGATTCGCGTCATCGGCGAGGTGACGCGCGAGCGGCTCGACACGCTGCGTCAGGCCGACGCCATCTTCATCGAAGAGTTGCGGCGCGCGGGCCTCTATCGCGAGATCGGCCAGGCGTTCGCCGTGCTGACCTCCGTGCAGAGTGTCGGCGTGATGGGCGATCTGCGCACCTACGCCAGCACGGTTGCGCTGCGCGCCGTCACCACGGGCGACTTCATGACCGCCGACTGGGCGCGACTGCCCTACGATCTGATGGGCCGCATCGCCAATCGCATCGTCAATGAGGCGCCGCAGGTGAATCGCGTCGTCTATGACATCACGAGCAAGCCGCCCGCCACCATCGAGTGGGAGTAGCCGCAACGGCGCCGCCAGCGACCACGCGGAGAACGCCAGCAGAGAATGCAGAGGCATATGGGAAACGACGACACGCACGACGACGATTGGGATGACCGCGACGCTTCACGCTGGGGCGCCGCGCCAGACGCCGGTGGCGGCGACGGACGCACACCCGCCCAGGCCGACCCTGCTGCGCAGGCGAATCACTACAACGATGGCTTCTTGCGCCCGGCGCTGGCCGATGTGGACGACGAGGCGGTGACGCATGGCCAGGGCAGTGACGGTCATTGGGTGACGCAGGGCGGTGTGCTGCGCTGGCAGCCAGACGCCAGCGCGGGGGACGACGACGATGATGGCGCGGCGGCGCCACTGCGCGAGGAAGCGCTATCATCCTGGGCCGCTGACGAGATCGATCTGCCACTGGGGGCGCCTGCGACGGCTCGTCTGCGCGCGGTGCGGGCCTGGCTGGCGCGTCGTCGCCTGCGCGAGACGGAACTGATCGGGGCGCTGCTGCTGGAGCGCCGTCGCCTCGGTGGCCCACTGGGCGCTGATGAGGATGACGTGGATGACACCCAGCCAGCGCCGCCGGAGAATCCACATGATCCGCTGGCGTTGGCGCTCGCCGAGGCGCAGGCCGCCGCCGATGAATATGAGACACTGCTGGGGCTGCTCGAAGAGACACGGGCGCATGTGGGGCCGCAAGCCGCGCTGATCGAATTCTATCTCTCCATCACCGACCGGCTGGCCGCGCTCGCAGCGCACCCCGCCGCGCCAGAGACATTCGCCGAGGCGACGCTCTTTGCCCAGATCGAACGCCAGCCCGCCACTGTCGAACTGACGCCCGCCATCCACAGCGAGTGGGAGGGGCGCGCAGGCGCCGCGCTCGCCACACGCAAGCGCGTGGAGCAGGTGACAGCAGCCGAGCCAGAAGACGACTGACAGGGGTGCTGGATAGGGCTGGCCGTAGTCATTAATGGCGCACGAATGGCGCGCATGGATTGAGTCTCGTCTGAATAGGCTTGTGGATGGCTACGAATGTTACATATACGATTACGACATGCCACGGCAACTGGCGTCGCAAGGTATAGCCCTGGCGCCAAGGTGAGCCAAAGTGATCGCCTACTTGCGCGTCAAAGAGGGCTCATTCTTCTTCTTCCAGGTTCGCTTGAACTACGGATGGGGTGGGGTAAACCCCATGAGCGTTCGACACGTCGTACACGATCAGATTTCCCAGGGCCATCCCGCTCATGATGATGTGGCAGAACGACTATCCTCTCGTATCACCGATCAGCCCTCTTCTCGCCATCAGGGAGCATACGATGAGTCTGCAACAACGGGACGATTCCGCTTACCAACCGCCCACGGCATCCACCAAGCATGCGGGCGGCGCACGCCGTTCTCGATACAGCGTACTACAAGGAGCTAGCGCGATTGCCATTCTGGTTGTTGTGGTGGCCGCGCTGGTTACGCTGCTTTTCTGGCGCGCATCTATCGCGCCGCGCAGCGCGAAGCAGGGCGGACGGAACGCGACCACCGGCCATGCGGCGCAGACGTCGTCGTTTACGCCAACCGGCGCGCCAGTGACGCTCGGCGCAGGCGCGCCAGGTATCGGCCTCGACAACACGCACGCGTTGGTCGCTACCAGTGATGGCAGTACATTCACACGAGTCACCTTGCCGACGCTGCCAGCCAACACCGTCGTGAGCGCAACCTACTTCCTCTCCCCCACCGTGGGGTGGGCGGCTTCGAGCGCTGGCGGCGGTGGCGCGCCGTGTACCCTCACGATCTACAAGACGACCACAGGTGGAAGCTCCTGGCAGCCACTCGCTACCTTGCCGATCAGCGCCTGTCTGGGCGCTGGAGTGACATCGTTCGCCTTCCACGATGCGCAGCACGGCTGGATGTCTGTCGCGACCATTCGTGGCCTGACCACCAATGACGGGCAGATCTATAGCACGACAGATGGTGGCGCTACCTGGAAACTACTCTCCTCCGAGCGCCCTGGCGATCTCTGGTTCACCAGCGTGACGACTGGATGGCTGATCTCTGGTAGCACGCCTACCAGTGATAACCTCTTCCTGGAAACGACCGATGGCGGCCAGACGTGGCAGAGCGTCGCATTGCCCATTCCTCAGCCGCTGGCCAGTGCTGCGGCTTCTGTCAGTTCCCCGCTCTGGTTTACGTCGGATGATGGAGCCATCGGAGTAAACTACTTCCAGAACGTCGATCCTGCGCCCGCAGACACAATGGTGATCTATCGCACGAGCGACGGCGGGCAGTCCTGGCAAGTGGCGCAGCAATTTGCGGTTCCCGCGAGTCAGGCGGGCGGTGGGGTACTCGCTAGTGTATCCGCAGGCGCTACGGGGTACATCAGTGGATTCGGCACAACACTCTACGAGAGCGGCGACGCAGGTCACACCTGGGCCGCTGCCAGCGCGTCGCCCCAGGCAGTGATGGCGATCAGAGACGGCGTCCATTTCAGCGATACGCTGCACGGATGGGCATTCGACCGGCAGACAACCTGCACGGGGCCAAAAGGTTCAGCGACCTGTGTAACCAGCGATGCGATCTTGCGCACAGCGGATGGGGGCAAGACGTGGGCCTCAACTCCCACATCTCTTTGAGTAGCGCCCTCATCTAGCTCCCGATAAATACTACAACAGAGGGCCTCCGCCCTCGCACATCGGCAAAGAATTCGCGAAGAGACGGAGCGCGCGGCGCATAGTCCGTCGCGTCGCGGAGGAGGTCGCCGATATGGCGCAACGCCGAGTATCGCGCCGACGCCGCAGCGCCAACCAGCAGCGGGCGCTGCTGGCCCTCACGTTCGGCGCGCTGGCGCTCTACCTCGCGCTCAGCGCGGCGCAATCCCTGGCGCATGCGCTCGCTGGCCGCGCCGGGCAGGCGTGGCTGGCGCTATCGCTAGTCGTTGGCGTTGCTCTCGTGGGATTCGTGCTATGGCGACGACTTCAGCGCGCGGCTGGACGTTGGCGCCAGTCTGCGTGGCTGACGCAGGCCGATACGCTGGCGGCGCTGCGCGCGCTGACCCCCACCCAGTTCGAGCTGGCCATCGGCGGCCTCATGCGGCGCAGCGGCTACAGCGACGTGCGCCATACGGGTGGCGGCGGCGATCTCGCGGCTGATCTCATCTGTCGCGATGGGCGTGGCGCGCGCGTGGTCGTGCAGTGCAAGCGCTACGGCGCGGGCTGCGCCGTCACCTCGCCAGAGATGCAACAGTTCATCGGCATGATCTACGCGCATCACCACGCCGACTATGGCGTCTACGTGACCACCTCCACCTTCACCCAGCCTGCCAGCGCGCTCGCCGCCCAGCACCGCATCCGCCTGCTCGATGGCGCCCACCTGGCTGCGCGTATCTCACTGATCTCTGCCAGCCATGCGCCACGCCGCAGGCGGCTGGCCGACATGACGCTTGAAGGCGTGGTTGAAGGCGGCCTCAGACTCAAACCCCACCTGTAGCGCAATCTCGGCGAGTTTCATATTCGTCCGCCGCAACAGATGCTTCGCCAACTGGATGCGCCAGCCTGCGAGATACCGCATCGGCGTTTCACCTATCAGCGCCGTGAAACGCTGCGCCAACGTTGACCGCGCGACCGCGACCGCCTGCGCTAACTCCTCGACGGTCCAGGCGTGGTTCGGCTGCGCGTGCAACAAGCGCAAGACCTGCCCAACCATCGGGTCGCGTACACCCGCAAGCCATCCATAATCAGGCTCCGGAAGCTGCTGCATATATCGCCGCACCAACTCGACAAAGAGGATCTCGCTGAGCCGGGCGAGCATCTCCGCCTTTCCTGGCCGCGTGTCCAGCGCTTCTTCGACCACCTGGCGCAGAGTGGTCTCGACCCAATCTCCCGTCGGGATGCGCAACACCGGAGCGGGCGGTTCAGCGGGCAGCGCTTCACCTGGCCCGTCTGGCGCTTGCCCAGGCGCGTCATCCTGATGGGACAGGTGAACGACGATGAGCGTTGGCAATGCCCCAATCAGTGGGTTGAATCGCTGGTCACAGTGGAGATAGCCGCAGATGAAGTGTGTGCTCTCTCCCCGTCCATTGGCCGTGATCGCGGCGATTCCCTCTGCTGGCAGGGGCGGCATCACAGCGCTCATGGGCATCGGCGGCAAGTGATGGCCACTGCTCATGATATGCGGCGCGCACTGCGGGAAGAGGATAGCGTCACCAGGCCGCAGCAAGGCTGGCGCGTAGCCGGGCGCCGCAAACCAACCGTGCCCGTGCGCCACGATGTGGAACAACGCCACGCAGTCGGAGGGTAAGCGCAAATAGTAGGCGAGTTCGCTCGGCTGGGGAGATTCTAAGGCCCACGGAACCGCAAACGTCGCGTCCAGAAAGATGGCGCCGGTCAGCCGCACCACCTGCAACGTGTCGGACAGGATATCCATCGGGCTTTCCCTTCGCTGGGTCCGATTTCAGTGAATCCTGGCGTCTCAATCAATACCCTCAGAGTCCCAATCATTGTTTCAGGGGATAGGACTTCGCATACTGACAGAGGAGCGAGCATCTCTATAGTACCACGGCCTTTCGTTCGATTGTGGCCAGTGAGTTCCCCAGAATGGAGGTTCCAGATATGCGTCTCGACAGTGAGCTGGCCGAGGATGCCGCACGCAGGCCCGACGCGGTGTTGGATCTGGCGCGCGCATCCGCGCCACAGGGAGCGATCTGCGCGGTATTGACGCCGACCATCAACGCGAAGCTGCGGGAGATGGCAGCCGGGCAGGTACTCAAGGTGTGGGTAGACGATATGGCCGCATATGAGGACATCGCGTCATGGAGCCGCTTGTCGGGCCATGCGTTACTCCTCGTGCGCGAAGAGTCCCCAGGAACGCTCTGCGTGTATCTGCGCAAGAAGCAGAACTGAACACGCGCGCAAACCGTCCGCATCAACGGACAACCTGATTCAGCCAGGAGTGGAAGGGAGATCATCATCATGGAGCGCTTGCTCATTCATTGCACACACGGTCGGGAAGACGCTGAGCGTGCGACGTTGGCCTTCGTCGTTGGCAATGTAGCGGCGTCTGCGGATCAAGATGTCGTCGTGCTGCTGACCATCGAGGGCGTATGGCTTGCCACAGAGGGCTATGCTGATGACATTCACAAAGAGGGTTTCCAGCCCTTGATGGATGTAATCCAGGCATTCCGCAGCAACGGCGGCCAGGTGTGGGCGTGTGGTTCGTGTACGAAGCCGCGCGGCATCACCGAGGCCCAACTGATCGCTGGGGCGAAGATCGTCACCGCAGCGACGGTGGTGGAACGTCTCGTGAACGGCGCGACATCGCTCAGTTTCTGAGCGCCGGGGTGAGAGTGAGCGGCGCTCACGCGCGACACAGGCGCCGCTCACTCACCCTGCTGGCGGTTGTGCGCCTCGATGGAGCGAGACGCATCGGGCGCTTAGCGGGCTGGCGCAACACCATCGCCGCAGCCCACCGACGTGACGCCCGGCTTCACCGTGACCTGACTATCGAAAGACCCTGTTGCGCTACCGGATGAAGCGCCTACAAGGAGAATGATCTGGTATGATGGAGCCACGGCGCTCCTTTCTACCTTCCGACGACATTCATCCACCGAACACCGCACAGGAGAATTCCACATGCAAGCAGGTGACGAGAAGGCGACGAAGACGCCCGCGAAGGCGAACAAGCGATTCGCAGACGAGGAACGCGCCGCGATGAAGGAGCGCGCCCAGGAGCTGAAGGCGCGCACGGGCAGGGAGGACGGGGAGCGCGACGTGCTCGAGAAGATCGCCGCGATGCAGCCGCCGGATCGCGCCATGGCCGAGCGGCTGCACGCGATCATCACGGCCAGCGCGCCAGCCCTCGCGCCGAAGACCTGGTACGGGATGCCCGCCTATGCGAACAAAGATGGCAAGATCGTTTGCTTCTTCCAACCTGCGGAGAAGTTCAAGACACGCTACGCGACGCTGGGCTTCAATGATAGCGCAACCCTCGATGATGGCGCCATGTGGCCAATCGCCTTCGCGCTGACGGAGTTGACCGCCGCCGAAGAGGCGAAGATCGCCGCGCTCGTGAAGCAAGCGGTGAGCTAACGGCGCGTCTGAGAATCCGGATGCCACCAGGCGCTCTTTGCACAGGCTCAGCGCGCCCGTTTGCGACCCGTTGAGCGGCGGAAGAGCGCGCTTGTTGCCGCAAATCCGGCAAAGTTGTCAGCACGCAACGGTGATCTCCCGCCGATACACATCACTTCTTCTTGACCAGCCGTGCTCCCCTTAGCCCCACCTGCGTGGGGCTTCGCGGCCCGCAGGCCCATAGCCGCGGGTTCACCCGCCGCACCCCGGCGGCGACCACTTCACAAATCATGCCCCCACCCCGTCTATCATTGACACTCCGCATAGGCTAATACCAGGTCGCAGCAGACACTTGTACATTGCGCCGGGCACCGGACGACGCCAGGAGTAGTTCGAGGCACAACTGGGGGGTGGGTCAACGAAGCTTTGAGTTGGCGCGCCGCCTCGGTCGGCGCGGGCAAAGCGACGCGCTCCAGACGTAAGACGTGTCTTTTCACGAGTTGAGTGAGCCGAGCTGGCCGCGACGTGCGATGCGCAGAGAGCGACGGACGCGGAGAGTGGGCGCGTCTGACGCTCTGGCTAGCAGGCGCTTGTCACCGTTACGCTGGTATGAGATTGCGACCCAGCATAATTCACGTAGAGGAGAGCCTGGAACGCCGCTGTCTGAGTAGCGGCATTGCCAGTGACGGTCTCTGGTTGCGTCGGCATCGAGGTAACCCCAGGTGGGAACGTGACGGTTTGCGGGGGAGTAGTCGTGCCGTGGGTGCTATAGTCGTATTCCCAGTTATACGTCACTGTGTGACTGGCATTGTCTGGCGTCAATGACGCCTCGAGTGTCCCCGTGACGGTGAACGTTTGATCACCTCCCGTCACACAGTTATAGGATGTAGGACTCACGGACATTTGCGGAGTCACGAGAGCAAACGCGCAGAGCGCTTTGTAGTTCGCCTGGTAACTGATCTGATTGGGTTGGACGATGTCGAGCTCCGTCCACTGCGATGAACCGGACGCCTGCGTATAGGGAATCTGCCACGTGGTGGTAACCGTCATGGCGACGCCTCCGCCAGGAAGCGGTTCATAGTGCGGATGTGCGACTGAGCCGTTACTGGAGCCGTCACTATTCCGGAAGTAGTAGCTGATCCCCAATGCGTCATTGCCGACAGGAAGGTTGGGGGGGGTGGGGTTGTTCGAGAGGTTAATCGTAAATGTTACATAAAATGTGACATGTGGCCCACACCCGCCACTAGTAGTAGGTATGGGCGCGTCCGACTCTATTGCCATCCCTGGAAAGCCACTATCTGTCTGCATGTCGACAGATGCGGTCGTGATGGATTGGACAGTAAATCCAGGCGTTGGATGCACTCCAGCGCCCTGTCCAGAGCCCAGTCCAGCCGGCGTGACGGTGGCATGAGGCGCCATTGTCGCGGTCGCTGCGGTCGTCGCTGCGGTCGTCGCTGTCGCCAGCGCCGTGAAGGGCGGCGTGCTCGTTGGGGAGTCGCCCAGGTGCGAGCGCGCTGGGGCCAGGTGGACCAGCAGGTAACTGATCAGCGTGACGACGAGCGCCGTCGCCATGAACGCGCCCACGCTTCTAATCCACGGTGTTGTACGTCGACTCGTCCGCTCCTCGCTCCCCAGTCGCCGTGTGAGCCGCGCCTTGCGCGGCTCCGTGCGCGCTGCGGACGCCTGCTCATCGCGGGGGAGGCTAGGTGTGCTCCCCGCGCTCGATGCCGTGGCTGCTGTGCGGTGGTCACGTTGGCGCGTGGCCCCGTCCTCGGATGCTGAGTCGGATGCTGAGGATGCGGGCGGCTCAAACCGGTCAGCCATGGCGCTCTTCCCTACTCCAAATATGAGGAAATTCGCTCGCGCATAACGAGGAGCGTTCGCTTGATCTGCATTGTCGCAAAAATCGTGAGAATTGTCATCTGCTGCCCGATATCCGCAGGCGCCTGCAGGCAAGCAGGTCGATCGCGGATCAGCGGTGTCGATCATGTCGCGCCACACGACAGTCGTTTTGGGTAATCGCCAAGCGCTGCAACCGTTGGAGGGCGCCTCGGCGTTCTACAACGGTATGTCGCGACGTCGTATAAAGCCCTAGCGGATTCTCGGTTCTTCCCCGCAGCTAGTGCCACGAGTCCCCGAAGGGCCTGCCCGGCCCATTGAACGCGAGCCGACGCCTGAAGCGTCTGCTGGCGACAGCGAGGTGGTCTGAAAAGAGCGCCTCATGAAACGACTGCCGTTACATGCAGTCTATCACCATAGCTACAGGACGGCAAATTTCAACAGGCTTCTTGCTAAAGCCAATGCAGAGCCTTTCATCCGCATGGCCTCAGGGCAAAGCGGCTTTACGGGCTATCAGTAAACTTTCAGGTTACTCTCAGCGCATGGTAAGCCGCAGAGCATATCCTTCAATCTTGAAAGCGGACCTCCGCGCGCCCCAGATGCGCGCGCGCCGTGATCGGCATGGACTGGCATGGACAGTATGCGCGCCGCAACCGCACGCGCCGGAGGCATAGCGCGATGACGACTCCTTTCGACCCTCGCGATCCACGGACGCCGCAGCCGCCCGACCTGAACGACGCCCCGACTATCAGCCTCGCGCCTGCGCCGCAGCCGCCCACCGCGCGGCGACGCGGCTTCTCGCGGCGCGCAGTGGTGATTGGCGCAGCAGGGGCTGCTGTGGGGATTGGCGCAATCGGCGCGGGGGCAGGCTACGCGCTGACCCATCTGCCCGGCCTGCTGGGCAACGACACCGTTTTCTCCAGCGACGCGGGCAAAGTCATCCATCTGCTGCGCCGCGCTGGCTTTGGCCCATCGCCAGCCGATCTTGGCGCCTACCTCTCGCTGGGGGTGTCGGGGACGATGGACCAGCTCATCAACTTCTCCACTATCAGCAATGATGTGGATCAGCGGGTCGCCAGCTACAACTTCCAGTTCAACACGCGCGCGAATCTCATCCGCTGGTGGCTGGCGCGCATGTCGCTGACGCAGCGACCGCTCGAAGAGAAGATGACGCTGTTCTGGCACGGTGTGCTTACGAGCAGTTTCTCCAAGATTGGCAAGAGTGTCAACCTGCCGCTGATGATTCAGCAGAACAATCTGCTGCGCACGCATGCGATGGGACGCTTCGACGATCTGATCCATGCCATCGCGATCGATCCGGCGATGCTCTACTGGCTCGATGGTCGCCTCAGCACAGGTTCACAGCCCAATGAGAACTTCTCCCGCGAGTTGATGGAGTTGTTCACGCTCGGCATCGGTAACTATACCCAGGATGACGTGCACTACGGCGCTCAGGCGCTCTCTGGCTGGGTGATTCGCGATGGCCAGGGGGTGTTTGTTCCCAGGCGCTTCTATGAGGGCACGATCACCTACCTGAACCACACCGGCCATCTGGGCCTGAACGATGTCGTCTCGCTTGTCTGCGCGCATCCATCCACGCCAGGGCATATCGCGCGGCGCATGTGGAGCTTTTTCGTTTACGACAACCCCAGCCAGAGCGACCTGCAACCCCTCATCGACGCCTATAACCAGCACGATCACCAGATCAGCGCCATGGTGACGGCGATGTTCAACTCCCCGGCGTTCTTCAGCGAGAAAGCGTATCGCGCCCGCGTGAAAAGCCCGACGGAGTTTGTGGTGGGCGCCGTGCGCGCGCTGGGCGTCACGCCAAATGTCGCCGCGCTCTCGATCATGGCGCAGGAGATGGCGACGATGGGACAGATTCTCTTTGATCCGCCGAATGTCGCTGGCTGGACCGGCGATATGCTCAGCTCGTCGTGGATGTCTACGCAGGCGTGGATCACACACGTCAATTTCGTCAATCTGCTGCTCAGCGCCGCGACCGGCGAGCTCAGGAGCCGCAATGCTGGCGCTTCCTCCGCCAGCGCCAGCGCATCGCCGCTGCAAGCGGTCATCACCGCGCAGAAGCTTGGCAAGCCAGAGGATATCGTGAACTACTTCGTCGCGCTGCTGCTCGACAATCAGTTGGCGAGCGACCGCCGCGCCATCGCACTCGACGCGCTCACCACCGCCGCGGCGTCCGCCACGGGCGCCACATCCGCCACCGCCGCCAGCGCAGGCCCGACGCTCAGCCTGGCCGGAGGCGCGAAGCTGCCCACCGCCGCGCTACGTCAGGCGCTCTACCTGCTGATGTCCATGCCCGAATATCAGATGAACTGATCGAATTGACGCGCGACGCCCTCAGAGAGCGACGCCTCAGGAAATCGAGGAAACCGTCATGCAGCTTACCCGCCGGGCGATGATTCGTGATGGATTGCTGGCCGTCAGCGCGGGGATGATTATGCCCGCCGTCTTCTCGCGCGCTGTGCTGGCCGCGCGCAACGCCGCGCAAGAGGGAGCGACCTGGGCGCAGGCCGCACAGAGCCGCACGCTGATCGTCGTGCAGATGGCTGGCGGGAATGATGGCCTCAACACCATCGTTCCCTATACCGATAGCGCCTATTACCAGGCGCGTCCGACGATCGGCGTCAAGGCCACCGATGTGCTCACGCTCAACGACCGCCTGGGCATGCATCCCGCGCTGCAATCGTTCCAGGCGCTCTGGGGTCAGGGGAAGCTGGCGGTGGTCGAGGGCGTGGGCTATCCGAATCCGAACCTCTCGCACTTCGCCGCGATGGACATCTGGCAGACGCTTGACCTCTCTGGCCAGGGATCGCAGGGCTGGCTGGGCAAGTATGTCGCCGGGATGGTGGACAAAGACGGCCACCCCTTCCAGTCGTTGGCGGTCGGCGCAAGCCTGCCGACCGCGCTCCAGGCGCTCAACGCCGATGTGCCCGTCATCGGCGACCCGAAGCAATACGCGCTCCAGGCGGACGCCGGACAGCCCAGGAGCGCGGCTGAAGCGCGGGTGCAGGCGCTGCTCAAGCTCTACAATACCTATCCGCAGTCGGCGCCCTACGCCGCTCTGCTCGATGCGACCGCCCAGAGCGCCTACACCGGCTCGCAGCAACTGCTCGATGTCGCCTCGCGCTACCAGCCCCAGGCGAAGTACCCGACCAGCAATCTCTCGAAGGGGCTGCAAACATTGGCTGAGGTGATCGTGGAGGGGCTGGGGCTGCGCGTGGGCTACGTGACCCTGGGCGGCTTCGATACCCATGCCCAGCAGTCCAATACCCAGGCGAGCCTGCTCAAAGACCTGGCCGACAGCTTAGCAGCATTCTACGCCGATCTCGCGGGACATGGCGTCTCACAGAATGTCGTCGTGATGACCTGGTCGGAGTTTGGTCGCCGTGTGGAGGAGAACGCCAGCCTCGGCACCGATCACGGCACGGCGGCGCCTCTCTTCGTGCTGGGTGATGCGGTGCGCGGCGGCGTCTATGGCGAGCCACCTGACCTCAACAAGCTCGACAACGCCGGCAACCTTGCCTTCACGACCGACTTCCGCTCGGTCTACGCCACCGTGCTTGATGCCTGGCTCGGCGCGCCCGCGCAGGCGATTCTGGGCGGCGATTTCGGCTCGCAGGGCTTCCTCTCAGCCGCCTCCTGAGGGGCGCGGCGCTACAACGTCAGCTCGATCAACTCCGCCTCGTGGAGGGCGATGGCCGCATCGAGCAGGCGTTGCTCGACATCGCCTGGCGCGATCACGATCAGCGCGGGCGCGCCAGGGCGCAGGCCGAGCAGCCGCAGCAGCGCCTGTTCGCTGCTCGTGGTGAAGCGCGCCTCGCGTGGCGACCCCCACTGTCCCACCTGCGCCGCCCGCGCGAATGCGACGAAACTCTGCGTCATCTGGGCGAAGGCCGCTTCTGGCACGGGTGGCTGCCGGGTCTGCGCCTGGCCGCGCATGGAGCCATCGGGCATGACAAGCGCCACAGCGCAGGGTCGCGCGATGGACGTTACCAACGCCGCCAGGGTGCGCTGCGGGTCGCGTCCCAGCCCTTGCGGCGTTGGCTGGGCGGCTGTCGGCGTGAGCAATGCGCCAGTGACGGGCGCACGCAGCGGATGCGCCGGAGGCCGCGCCAGCGCAGGCTCGCCGGTTATGCGCCCGCCTGGCGCGGCTGCGGCCAACCCGGCGTCACGCTTCAGCAGCGCGTCAAATATCAGCGCCGAGACGGGCTGTGTGACATTGCGCTCGAAACGCTCAGGCACGGGCGCAGGCGTCGCAAGCTGCGCCAGCGTCGCGCACATCGCAAAAAACGCCTGCTCGCCACGCAGCGCGCCGAAGACCGCGGAGATCAGTTCGCCGCGCTCAAAGACGAGCAGGCCAACCTGATCGTCCACCTGCGCCTGCACGGCGGCGTCGCGGCGCGAGAGGCTGATGACCTGCGTGATCTCGATCAGGTCATAACTCGCGCTGGCCTGCGTGGGCGTATCGAGCGCCTTGCGTAGCTCGCGTTTGAGCGCCGCCAGATCGAATGGCTTCTCCAGGTAGGCCGCGACGCCGTGACGCAGCGCCTCCTGGCGCACACTCGGCGAGCCAAACGCCGTCATCATGATGACGCGCGACTGTGGGCGCTGCTCGCGCAGCCAGTGCATCAACTGAAAGCCATCGATCCCCGGCATCTGAATGTCGCTGATGACGCAATCATAGGCGACATCCACCATGCGGCGGCGGGCGTCTTCGGCGGTGAGCGCGCCATCGGCTGCATATTGCTCGCGGCGTAGCGACGTGACGAGGCTCCAGTTGAGGTTCTCTTCGTCGTCTACCACCAGCACTCGCGCGACGCGCGGCCCGCTGGTCAACACCCCTGAGCCTGCTTGTGTCATGCTATCCCCCCACTTCATCTTGCTTGAGCGGCGCTGTCACCACTTCATCCGCCGCCTCGTCAGCCGCCTCATCCATCAGCGGGAAGATGATCGAGACGAGCGAGCCACGCCCCGGCGCGCTGGTCATGCGCAGGCGCGCCTGGTGCTGGCGCACGATGCTGCGCACCACCATCAGTCCCAGCCCCATGCCGCCGGGCTTGCTGCTCTGCCCTGGGCGCATCGCCATCACCTGCATACGCTCGGTTGACATGCCCACGCCCGTATCTTCCACCTGAATCACCGTGCGCCCACGCGGGTCGAGCCGGGCGCGCAGCGTCAACGTGCCGCCATCGGGCATCGCCTGCACGGCATTCATCACCAGATTGACGAGCATTTGCTGAATCAGGTCGGCGTCGGCGAGGATCGGCGCGGCGCGCGGCGTCACATGGGTCACAATCTCCACATTGCGCCGCGCCGCCTCCGGCTGAAACATCAGCGCCACACGCTCCAGCGCCATCTCCGGTTCCAGCGGGCGCAATGGCTGCGCGCGTAGCCGCGCCACCTGCGACATCGAGGTGAGCAAGCGACTCAGGCGATCAATCTCACCCGTCAGCCGGGTCACGTAGGCCTGACCTGTCTCATCGAGCGCGACCTCCTCGTCGAGGCCCTGCGCCAGCGCGCGCATCGCCGAGAGCGGATTCCGCACCTCATGCACGATCAGCGACATGACGCGCTCGACGGTCGCCTGCTCCTCCTGCGCGCGCACGACGCGAATCATCCCCGTTGGCAGATGGAAGTTGTTGACGGTCAGCACATAGCTCGCGCTCTCCAGGGTGAATGACGCGACGCCGTGACGCTCCAGCGCGGCGATGACCTCCGCGCCCAGCACATCATACGCGCTCTGCCCGGTGAGTGAGTCGGGGCTGGATTCACCCGTCAGCGCGTTGCGTTCATCCGACGCCAGGATACGCCAGCGCTCGTCGACGATCATGTATCCAGCGTCATCGCGGCTCCGGAGTTCTTCGACCTGCGTATCTGCTGCCATCTATCATTCCATTCGCCACTCTTGAGCGCATGCGCAGCGCTGGCCACGGTGAGCGCGCGAGGGTTCACGCGCCAGGGGCGCTGGCGGGTTCACCCGCAGCGCGGGCGGGTGAACCCGCAACGCGGGCGGGTGAACCCGCAGCTAGGGGCCTGCGGCCGCAAAGGCCGCCTGCGCGGCCTGGAGCACGACGTCCTGGGCGCGGCTTTCAGCCGCTAGCGCTGCGATCATTCACAAACCCTGGGTCAAGCGTCCACTTGTGTAGACGGATGACGGCGCCCGAAGTATTCCGGGGCGGATGAATCGCCGGGGTACGGCGGCGGCCAGCCAGCGTCGCTACGAGATGCGGCGGTGGGCGACCTCGGGGGCGCGGCTGAAGAGGCCAGTGGGTGTGTCGCGCGGCACGATGACCGAGAGCGCTAGCGGGGCGACGCTAAACGTCATGGGAAGGTAGCCGATGACCTCGCCATCGACCTGCACAGGCGCCGGGCCGCGCGCTTCGAGGCGCAGACTCTGTGCGCGCTCGTAGCGCACCCGTGGCCCGGCGGAGGGCCGGCGCAGCAGGGCGCGGCTCAGCACATTGATCCGGTGGAAGATGCCGCCAGAGCCGATCACCACCACGTCCAGCGCGCCATCGTCGGCGACTGCGCGGCGGGTAAAGATCATCGCGCCACCATAGAGCCGCGTATTGCCGATGATGACCATCAGCGCCTGCTCGCGCCGCCTGCGCGTCCCAATCGTGATGCGAATCGAGTCTGATGGGCGTGTCACGCTCAGCAGGGCGACGGTGGCGAGATACTCCAGCATCTTCAGGCCGAAGCGTTTGAGGCGCCCTTGCTCCACACGCCGGGCCACCTCGGCGTCGAAGCCGATGCCAGCCATCATCAGGAAGTAGCGCTGGCCTGCGCGCCCCAGGTCGACGCGCCTGCGCACGCCATGCAGCAGCGTCTCGCGCGCCTCGGTCGCGCTCAGCCCGATGCCCATCTCGCGCGCCCACACGTTGACCGTTCCCATTGGCAGCACGCCGAGCGCCGTGCGATAGCCCGCGAGCGCCTGGATGACGTCGTTCACCGTGCCATCGCCACCCGCCACGATCACCATATCGTAGCCTGCGCTGGCGGCCTCGTGGGCGATCTCGGTGGCATGCCCCACGCGGCGGGTCAGGCGTAGTTCGGTGGGCAGGCCGCGCTCTGTCAGCCAGCGCGCCGTCTCGGCCAGCTCCTGGAGCGTCGCTTCGCTGAGCGAGCCGCCCGACGCGGGATTGGCGATGATGCGCGCTCGCGCGGGGACAGGCGGGGAAAACTCGTGAGCGTTCAACGCGGTGGGTTCGAGCGGGGGCGCCAGCACACCAGGCAGCGCATAGAAGGGCAGACGCAGGGCTGGCTCGATGCGCGCCCATAGCTGCTGCGCCGCCGCCACATACTGGCGCAGCCGCTGACGCCAGAGCACGCCGCGCACCGCCCAGGCGCTCGCGCGTGTCACCACGCGGGCGCGTGGCCGCGAGAGCGTTTCAAGCCATGCTCGCGCGCGGTCCCAGATGTCCACCTGACGCTCCTGCTCGCTCGCTGATCGAGGGCATTCCTCTCCCTCTTAACTATAGCGACACAAGAGCGTCAAATGTCACGTCGGGCGCGTCGCTTCGTTTGCGAACGCACTCCCCCCAGCCGCAGCGCACAGGGCTGCCATGCGGGCGTGATAGCAGATGCGCGCCCCCTCACCCCCAGCCCCTCTCCCAGAGGGCGAGGGGAGCCAGAGTTCCCCCTCGCCTCGTGGGAGAGGGGGTCAGGGGGTAAGGGCGCCTGCCGCAAGCCAGCGGGGGGCAGGTGATGAAAGTGTTCGCAGCGTCCCACAGCCTGCTCGTCTGGGAGTATACTGGTGGCGCGTGGGATGACCGATCAGGCGGTGGGTGAATGGAATGGCGTGAGGATCGCCACCGCTGGATGGTCGCGCATCTCCACTCGCAACGTCGCGCCTTGCATGAACTGGAGTCGCCCGCATGTCTGATCGCCCTTTTCCCCACGAACACGTCTCGCTGTTGACCAACGCGCCCGACGCCGAGCGGCTGGCCGCGCTGGCTGCGCTCTACCCCGATGCGATGACCGAGGGGCGCGTTGACCTTGAGAAGCTGGCGGCGCTGCTGGGGCAGCCTGCGACGACTGGCGCCGAGCGCTACAGCTTCTCGTGGGCGGGCAAGCGCGACGCCATCCGCGCGGCGCAGACGCCTAGCAATGCCACGCTGATTCCGGAGCCGGGGCAGTCAGTAGACTTCGAGACGACACAGAACCTCTTCATCGAGGGCGACAATCTGGAAGTCTTGAAGCTGCTGCATCGCGCCTACTTTGGGCGGGTAAAGATGATCTACATCGACCCGCCGTATAACACTGGCAACGATTTCGTCTACCCCGACGACTATAGCGACCCGCTGGGCGAATACCTGCTCGTCACCGGCCAGCGCGACGCCAGCGGCAACCTGCTCACCACCAACCCCGAATCGAGCGGGCGCTACCACTCGGCCTGGCTCAGCATGATGTACCCGCGCCTGGCGCTGGCCCGCAGCTTCTTGCGCGACGACGGCGTGATCTTCGTCAGCATAGATGACCACGAGGTTCACAATCTGCGTCTGCTGATGAATGAGATTTTCGGCGAAGAGAATTTCATTGGCCAGATTTCAATATTGGTAAATCCAAAAGGCAGAGTTCTGGGTCAGCACTTCGCCAAGACTCACGATTACCTGCTTGTGTATTCCAAGGGAAGACTTCCATATTGAGTTGGGAATGCCTAAGAGCGCTGAGTTGAAAGAAGCCGAAAAGTGGTAGACTGAGGGTATGAAAACACTTAGAGCAAGGGCGAGCAAGGGCTATAAAGAGATATAAGTGAAGAGGAATGGGAGCTCTTGGAGAAGCTGATTAGCGTAGTAAAGTGAGAAAGAAGATAGGTGAGTAATAAGAGAAGTGAGATAGTAAATGAGATACTATAAGTAGTGCAGGGTGGTAAATAGTGGAGCGCGCTGCAGCATGACTTGCCGTCGTGGCAGAAGGAATACAAGTATTTTCGTTTGTGGCGCAACGAGGGAAACTGGGAGACGATTCACAGCGCAGTGCGGGAGCAGGAGCGCGCGAGGCTCGGACGGGAGAAAACACCCAGCGAGGCGATTCTGGACAGCCAATAGGTGAAGTATAGATAAAGGGGGGGCTGAGAGGCTAAGACGAGAACAAAAAGGTAATGGGACGCAAACGAAATCTCTTGGTGGATACCCAGGGCTTTGCGTTTAAAGTCGTCAACTCAGGGGCTGATATCTAAGACCGTGAAGGAGCAAGGCTGGTGGCGCAAGCGCTCAGGTGTATGGGACGCAGTTGAAGAGACTCAATAAGGTATGGGAGGATGGTGGCTACAGTGGGAAGCTGAGAGAAGAACTGAGATAGCAGATGGGCTGGGAAGTGGAGATAGTCAAGCGGTAGGACACACAGCACAAGGACACCTTTGCCGTCCAGCCGCAGTGCTGGATGGTAGAGCGCAGCTTGGCCTGGTGGGGTGGGTTGCGCCGCCTGAGTAGAGACTACGAATATCAGTTTGAGTCGAGCAAAGCGCAGATCTACGCGGGCATGAGCCGACTGATGCGGCGACGCATGATCTGCGCGTTCGCTCTCTTGCAGTCGGTTCTAGTCCGGCTGCGTAACTTTTCAAGACAGTTTCTAATTTTACAGTTGCAGGTAGCGACAGGATGTGTAAACAATGACTTGGAGCCGAAAGGAGTCAAGGCATGGAGACAATGGAGATCAGCGAGCTACACGAGACAAGCGATTTGGTTACGGAGGAGGTCGCTTCCTGGAGTGAGGGATTGACAGAGGTACACGAGCGTATTGGGCCACGCTTTGCGCGCTCGGAGCAACGTCAACGGGTGCGACGCTACCTGGACGGGTTGCTTAGCTCGGTCGAACGCAAGAACGGCTGGCAGATTGGCGGAACATGCAGGTGAGGCGCGCCCTTACGGCATGCAGCGGTTGCTGGCTGGGGCGAAGTGGGATGCTGATGCGGTGCGTGATGACCTGCGTGCGTATGTGGTGGAACATCTGGGCGACCCACGCGCTGTGCTGGTGATTGATGAGAACGGCTTTCTCAAACAAGGGCTGAAATCGGTAGGCGTCAAGCGGCAGTATAGCGGGACGGCGGGACGGATCGAGAACTGCTCAGATCGGCGTGTTTCTGACCTATGCGGCGCCAGAGGGCCATGTGTTGCTGGACCGCGAACTCTACCTGCCGCGCGAGTGGGCAGACGATGCGGAGCGCCGTCAGGAGGCGGGTGTGCCAGAGGCGGTGACGTTTGCCACCAAACCGGAACTCGCCCGCCAGATGCTGGAACGGGCGCTGGACGCGGAGGTACCCGCCGCCTGGGTGACGGGCGACAGCATCTATGGTGGCGACCGACGGTTGCGCGTCTGGCTGGAGCAGCACGAGCAGCCCTTCGTGTTGGCCGTTGCCAAAGACGAGCCGTTGTGGGCCGTGGTCGATGAGCGCTGGGGCCAGCCACGCGCCGACCTCATCGCCGAGCATCTTCCCGCAGAGGCCTGGCAACTGCTCTCGGCAGGCGACGGGGCGAAGGGACCGCGCTGGTACGACTGGGCGCGGGTGCGGCTGGCGCGGCTGCAACTCACCGAAGAGGAGCGACGGTGGGAGCACTGGTTGCTGGTGCGCCGCAGTCGCAGTGATCCGACGGACTTCGCCTACTATGTGGTGTTTGCGCCGACGGGAACTACCTCCAGACGCTGGTGCGCGTCGCAGGACAACGCTGGCGGATCGAACAGAGCTTTGCGCTGGCCAAGGGGGAAGTGGGACTCGACCAGTACGAAGTGCGGCGTTGGGACGGCTGGTACCGACACATGACACTCGCGATGTTCGCGCTGGCCTACCTGGCGGTCCTACGTGCACGGCTACAGGTGCAGTCGGCTCAGCGAGCGTCTGCACCACCTGGCGCGAACGCAGCTGAGGTCGCAAAAGGGGGCCATATCAGCAGCCGCTCGACCTGAGTGCTGCGCTCGTCCCGTTGACCGTCCCGGAGATTCGGCATGTGCTCTGGGCCTTAGGGCAGGCGGTCTCAGCAGCAGCAACGCGCCAGGTAGTGCGTTGGTCCGAGTGGCGTCGCCGCCACCAGGCACGAGCAAGGCGCTGCCACAACCGGCGTACCTGGCTCTGATATGACGCGTAACGCAACTGTAAAACAAAGTGAAGCTGAAAAACTTCCGGACAGGCTTCTCGACAATGCTTGATGTAGGCTTCACAACCGAAGGCACGCGGACCATTCAAGATCTATTGATGCCAGGCAGACTGTTCCGTTTCCCAAGCCTGTTAGTCTATCGTTAAGCTATTGGCACAAGCAGGTATTAGCAAATGAAGACGAAGACATCATCCTTGACTATCTTCGCAGGCTCTTGCGACGACAGCGCAGGCTGTGCTGGATCTGAACCGCGAAGATGGTGGCAATCGGCGTTTCATCATGGTCCAGTTGCCAGAGCCGACCGGCAACGCCGAGTATCCCACCATCGCCGAGATTGGCAAGGAGCGCATCCGGCGCGTCATCGCGCGCATGCGCAAGGCTGATGAGGGGACGCTGCCGCTCTCCACACGCGAGGAGCCAGAAGACCTGGGCTTTCGCGTCTTTCGGCTGGCGCCCGCCAGTGTGCGCTCGTGGCAGCCGCCCAGCGAGCGCACCGCCGACGCCTGGCTACGCCAGATGGAGCTGACCGGCTCGCCATCAGCGCCGACGCTGAGGATCGCGACCTCATCTGGGAGGCCGCCATCCGCGAGGGCTATGGGCTGACGGCACGGGTCGAGCGGGTCGCGGCGGTCACGGGGTCGCGCGTCTGGCAGGTGAGCGATGCCGACCGCGACCAGTCGTTCTTCATCTGCCTGGCGCAGAAGATTGCCCTGGAGCCGCTGCGCGCGCTGAACCTGGCGCATGACAACCTCTTCATCTGCCGTGAGACCGCGCTCGACGACACCACCGGCGCCAATCTGGCGCTCCAGTGCCGCCTGAAGACGCTCTAGCCCGGCGGAGAGGAGGGACACCAGCGATGGAACTCAAGTTCGACGCCAGCCAGGAGTATCAGCTTCAGGCGATAGAAGCGGTGATACGGCTCTTTGAGGGCCAGCCCCGCAGCGAGCGCGGCGAGTTGACATTCGGCGTCATCGCCAATCAACTCGATCTGAGCGACAACGCCCTGCTGGAGAATCTGCATGGCGCCCAGCGCGCCAACGATCTGGCGCCCGACGACGCGCTCGCCACGCTCAGCGGCGTCCGCGAGACGCCCGACGGCCCGACCGAGGTCGCCTTCCCCAATTTCTCGGTCGAGATGGAGACTGGCTCTGGCAAAACCTACGTCTACATCCGCACGGCGCTGGAGCTTGCCGCGCGCTATGGCCTGCGCAAATACATCATCGTCGTGCCATCAGTCGCCATCCGCGAGGGTGTGCTGAAGACGTTTCAGATGACGAAGGCGCACTTCGCCGCGCTCTACGATAATGTGGCCTATCAGTGCGCTGTCTATGACTCAGGCAACATCACGCGCGTGCGTGGCTTCGCGAACTCCAGCGCCATCGAGTTTCTGGTGATGACGATTGATTCCTTCAACAAAGCCTCGAATGTCATCCGCCAGAGCGCCGACCGGCTGATGGGCGACACACCGCTCCAACTGATCCAGGCGACGCGCCCCATCCTGCTGCTGGATGAGCCGCAGAACATGGAGAGCGAGCGCAGCATCGCCGCGCTGGCTACGCTCAATCCGCTCTGCGCGCTGCGCTACAGCGCCACCCACCGCAACCCCTACAATCTCGTCTACCGCCTCACGCCGGCCCAGGCCTATCGCCAGCGGCTGGTCAAGCGCATCGAGGTGGCGGGGATGGTCGAGCGCGACGACCACACCCAGGCTCATATGCTCGTCAACGACATCACCACCGTCAGGCAAACGATCACCGCGCGCGCTATGGTCCATAAACTGATGCGTGACGGCTCCATCAAAGAGCAGACCGTCACCCTCAAGCCCGACAGCAAGCTTGAGGAACTGACCGGACGTTCAGGAGTACGCCAGCTTCGAGGTTGAGGAGATCAGCGTCTCGGGCCAGTATGTGCGCTTCACGAACGGCGTGGAGGCGCGAGTTGGCGTCGCACTCGGCCCAGACACCACGGCGCTCTTCCGCGCGCAAATCGCCTACACCATCGAAGAGCATTTCCGCCGACAGCGGCGGCTCCGCGATACGGGTGTCAAAGTCCTTACGCTCTTCTTTATTGACCGCGTGGACAACTACACGGGCGAGAATGCGCTGCTCCGCCGCCTCTTTGATGCGGAGTTCACCAGGCTACGCGCTCAGCACGATGACTGGCGCGATAAAGACGCCACCGCCGTGCAGAAAGGCTACTTTGCGCAGCGACGGGCGAAAGGCGCGACCGGCGACAAAGAGGCGGTCAACTCGGTCAGCGGCGAATCTGAGGCCGATGCGGACGCCTATGACTTGATCATGAAGGAGAAAGAGCGCCTGCTCTCGTTCGATGAGCCGGTCGCCTTTATTTTCTCGCACTCTGCCCTGCGTGAGGGCTGGGACAACCCCAACGTCTTCCAGATATGCACACTCAATCAGGTGCGCTCTGAGGTCAAGAAGCGGCAGATCGTGGGGCGGGGCATGCGGCTGGCCGTCAATCAGGCGGGCGAGCGTGTGCGCGACGATCAGGTCAACATCCTCACCGTCGTGGCGAACGAGAGCTACGAACACTACGTCAGCCAGCTCCAGCAGGAGGTAGTTGACGAGTTTGGCGTCGAGGGCGCAGCGCCTGCCCCCACCAATGCGCGCTTACGCCAGCGCTATACGGCGAAGTTGCGCAAGGCGCGGCTCCTCTCCCCAGAGTTCCGCGCGATGTGGGAGAAGATCGCCGCAAAACGCGCTACTCCGTCACGATTGACGCCGACAAACTGATCGAAGAAGCTGGCGCTGAGCTGAGCAAGGTAACGGTCAATCCGCCGCGCCTGGTCGTGCGCAAAGGTGAGGTATATATCGGCGAGGTAGATGAATTCGCCGGGCGCCCATGATGGCTGAGAAGCCCATCGCGTATATAGAGCAAACGGCGCGGCTGCCAGACCTGCTCGGCCTCATCACCACCATCCTGGAACGGTCGAGTCCGCCGACGCGCGTCTCACGGACGACATTGCTGCGCGTCATCCAGCGCGCGAGGAACACCGAGCAGGCGCTCCTCAATCCGCAGGAATACGCCGCCCATGCCGCGCGCATCCTCAAAGACGCGCTGGCCGAGCAGTTGACCGCAGGGGTGCGCTACGAGCAGGTAGATGGCTGGTATGACATGACGGCGTTCGACGACGAGGTACAGAGCCTGAAAGAGTTGATTCAGACGGCAGGCGATGACGAGGAGGGAAAGTCGCTCTACGACGGCGTGGCGCTCGACTCCGGCATTGAAGGCGGATTCCTGCGCGAACTGGAGCGGCGGCCAGATGTCGTGCTCTACGTGAAGCTGCCCAACTGGTTCCGGGTGGATACGCCCGTCGGCGAGTACAACCCCGACTGGGCGATTGTCATGCGCAGGACGGACGCGCATGGCGACAGCGATGGCGAATTGCTGTATCTGGTGCGCGAAACCAAGGGCACGCTGATACTTGGCGAGTTGCGCGACGACGAGCGGCGCAAACTCGTTGCGGGCAGCCAGCATTTCAACATGGCGTTGCGCGTGAGCTACAGGGTAGTCACAGATGCTACGCAACTACCTGATGGCGGCGTGAAACCAGCATAACTGACCAGTAGTTAAAACTGCGCCTGCGGGAGTTCACGCCGCGAAGTCCGCCAGCCAGGTAGCGTCCGCGCGCCCCCTCACCCCCAGCCCCTCTCCCAGAGGGCGAGGGGAGCCAGATTCCCCCTCTCCCAGAGGGCGAGGGGCCAGAGTCCCCCCTCGCCTCGTGGGAGAGGGGGTCAGGGGGTAAGGGTTGTCACCGATCTGTTATGAGCAGCATTCCGCTGCCTACTTATCGCGTTCCGCCTGCGCCTGCTTGGCCAGGCTGGCCTTGCGCGCGAGCGCCGCCTGCGCCGCCGCCAGCCGCGCCACCGGCACGCGGAACGGTGAGCAACTGACATAGTTCAGCCCGATCTCGTCGCAGAAGGCGATGCTGTCGGGGTCGCCGCCATGCTCGCCGCAGATGCCCACCTCCAGGTTGGGCTTCGTGCGCTTGCCCTCCTCCACGGCGATGCGCACCAGGCGGCCCACGCCGTCACGGTCGAGCGTCTGGAAGGGGTTGGTCTTGAGAATCTTGACCGGCTCACTCAGCCCTGGCTCGCTCAGCCCCTCCACATATTGCAGCAGGAATTTGCCCTCGGCGTCGTCGCGGCTCATGCCGAAGGTCGTCTGCGTCAGGTCGTTGGTGCCGAAGCTGAAGAAATCGGCCTCCTCGGCGATCTGCCCGGCGGTCAGCGCGGCGCGTGGCAGCTCGATCATCGTGCCGAATTTGTAGTCCACCTGGCCGCCAGCCTCCGCCGCGATCTCCTGCGCCACCGCTTCGAGCTGGCGGCGCACCTCGCGCAATTCGTTGACATGGCCCACCAGCGGAATCATGATCTTCGGCTGGAGCTTCACGCCCTCCTTCGCCACGTTGACAGCGGCCTCCAGGATGGCGCGTGTCTGCATGACGTTGATCTCAGGGAAGAGCAGTCCCAGGCGGCAGCCGCGCAGCCCCAGCATGGGATTCACCTCGCGCATCTGCCCGACGCGCCCCAGCAGCTTGCGCTTCTGCTCCAGCTCCGCCGGGTTGTCGCCCTTGTCCTCCAGCCGCGTCACCTCGACCAGCAGTTCCTCATAGCTCGGCAGGAATTCGTGCAGCGGCGGGTCGATCAGGCGGATGACGACGGGATAGCCTGCGCCGGTCTTTGGGTCGCGCATCGCACGGAAGATGCCCTCGAAGTCGGAGCGCTGGAACGGCAGCAACTGATCGAGCGCGGCCTGGCGCTTCGCTGGCGTCTCGGCCAGAATCATCTCCTGCACGACGGGCAGGCGCTCCTGCTCCATGAACATGTGCTCGGTGCGACACAGGCCAATGCCCTCGGCGCCGAAGCTGATCGAGCGGTCGGCGTCGCGCGGGTAGTCGGCGTTGGCCCAGACGCCCAGATCGCGCTGCGCGTCGGCCCAGTCCAGCAGTGTTTGCAGGTCGGCGTCGTGGGCGAAATCGGCCTCGACCGTCTTGAGCGCGCCAAGGAAGACCTCGCCCGTGGCGCCATCGATCGAGAGTTCGTCGCCCTCGCGCACGACCGTCTGGCTCTCGTTGACGCGGAAGAGCCGCTGCTCGTAGTCCACGCGAATCGCCTCGCAGCCGACGACCGCGGGCAGCCCCGCGCCGCGCGCCACCACCGCCGCATGGCTGCCGGTGCCGCCCCGGCTCGTCAGGATGCCCTTCGACGCATACATGCCATGCACATCGTCGGGGCTGGTCTCCTGCCGCACGAGGATGACGCGCTCGCCGGCCTTGCCCGCCGCCTCGGCGCGGTCGGCGTCGAAGATCACCTTGCCCACCGCCGCGCCCGGCGAGGCGTTCACGCCCGCGCGCCACCATGCGCGCCGCCGCACGCGCCGCTGCGACATCCTGCTCGTCAAAGCGCGGCAGCAATCAGCTGCACGACCTGCTGCGGCTCGACCCGCTGGATGGCCTCATCGCGGCTGATGACGCCCTCATTCGCCATATCCACCGCGATCTTCATCGCCGCAGCCGCAGTGCGCTTGGCCGAGCGTGTCTGCAGCATGTAGAGGCGCCCCTTCTCGATGGTGAACTCCATGTCCTGCACATCGCGGTAGTGCGCTTCGAGCCGCTGGGCGATCTCGTGGAACTGCTGATAGACTGCTGGCATCTCGTCCTGCATGTGGTCAATCGGCGCGGTGTTGCGGATGCCCGCCACCACATCCTCGCCCTGCGCGTTCACCAGATAATCGCCGTAGAGCGTGCGCGCGCCGGTCGCGGGATTGCGCGTGAAGGCGACGCCAGTGGCGCTGTCATTGCCCATGTTGCCAAACACCATCGTCTGCACGTTGACGGCGGTGCCCAGATCATGAGCGATCTTGTTGATGTTGCGATAGTCAATCGCGCGTTTGTTGTTCCACGAGGCGAAGACCGCCTCGATGGCGAGCCGCAACTGCTCGTAGGGGTCTTCGGGGAACTCGCGGCCAGAGGCGTCGCGCGCGGCCTGCTTGAAATCACCCACCATGCGCTTGAGCGCGTCGGCGGGGATGTCGGCGTCGGTCTGTGCGCCCGTAGTCTTCCTTGTAGCGTTCGATGATCTTCTCGAACTCCTCGGCCTTCGTATCGAGCACGATCTTCGAGAACATCTGCACGAAGCGGCGATAGGCGTCGTAGGCGAAGCGTTCATCACCGCTGCCCGCGATGACGCCCTGCACGGTGTCATCATTCAGGCCGAGGTTGAGCACGGTATCCATCATACCTGGCATCGAAAACCTGGCCCCGGAGCGCACCGAGACGAGCAGCGGATTCGCCGCGTCGCCCAGGCGCTTGCCCATCTTCGCCTCCACCTGCCGCAGCGCGGCGAGCGTCTGCTGCCACATGCCATCCGGGAAGCGTTTGCCCGCGTGATAGTACTCGTTGCAGGCCTCAGTGGTGATGGTGAAGCCTGGCGGCACCGGCAGCCCGGCGTTGGTCATCTCCGCCACGCCAGACCCCTTGCCGCCCAGCAGATCGCGCATCCCTGCGTTGCCTTCGCTGAAGAGATAGACCCACTTGCGCGGTGACTGCGCGACAGCGTCGTCCAGACTCATCTCACTCGTTTGTGCCATGGCGTCAGACCTCCTGAGGGAGTGGAACTCGATGACGACGCCTCTGGGCGAGCCAGGAACCTGCCCGCCTCAGGCGCGGCGTTGCGCTGTGGCGACCGTCGAACGCTTTCTGAATGGTGAACCGTCCGCCTGCGAGCGCGCCATCACGCGCCTGGGCGAGATCACGCTGCATTATATGCCGTGTCTGCCGCACATTGCCGCGCATCGCCGCCGCTGCCACTGGCGCGCTAGCGGGCGCCGGGGAGGGTCAGCGAATGCGCCTGCGCTGGGTCGTCGGGCAAGAGGGCCAGCGGCGCATCGGCGGGCGCCTCCAGCGTGACACAGGTGCCAACGCCGAGTGTGCTCTGGATGTCGAGCGTCGCGCCAATCAGCGTGGCGCGCTCGCGCATGCCCATCAGCCCCAGCCCGGAGCCATTCTCTGGCGCCGTCGAGCGGCTGGCGCCACCGGGCGCGCGCGCCAGCGTCGCCGAGACATCGAAGCCCTGGCCATCATCCGAGACGACGAGGCGCAGGCCCGTGGGGCGATAGGTCAGCTCGATCAGCGCCTGCTGTGGCCGTGAGTGGCGCAGCGCGTTCGAGAGCGCCTCCTGCGCAATGCGATAGACGGCGACCTCCACCTCCAGAGGGTACGTCTGCGCAGTTCCATGCTCGTCGTAGTCGCAGGGCAGGCCGCGCCCCGTCATCGACCCCGCCAGCGACTCCAGCGCGGCAGAGAGGCCGAGGTCGTCGAGCACCGAGGGGCGCAGGTCCTGGCAGGCCCGACGCACACTATCGAGCGTGCGCTGGTTCAGGTTGACCAGTTGCTCGACGAACTGCACATCCTCTGGCGAGCTGACCGGGTTGATATGCCGATTTGCGAGCGCATCGAGGCCGCGCGAGAGGGCGATGAGCGCCTGCGCCGTGTCGTCGTGCAGTTCGCGCGCCAGGCGGCGGCGTTCGTCCTCCTGTGCGCGGGTGATGAGCGCAGCATAGCTCTTGAGCTGTGTCTCGCGCAGGCGCGTCGCATTCAGTTCGGTGACGGTTTTCTGCAACCTGTCGGTCTGCTGGCGCAGGCGAGCGCTGGTGAGCGCGAGGTAGTAGACGGCGCCCATCGGCGCCAGCAGCAATATCCAGGCAAACTCGATCTCGACCGGCTGGAGCGACTCTGTGAGCGGCAGCAGCGGCACGCAGCTCAGCAGCAAGACCTGAAAGAGCAGTGATGGGCCAGTCAGATAGGCGCGAACCGCATGCCCGAACTCATTGGGCGGCGGTGGCGCCAGCAGCAGCAGCCGCGCGGCGCTGACCCCCAGCAGGAAGACGACGGATGCGACGAGCGCCGCGAGGACATGCGCCCGCAGGGGTGTCGGCACATGCGGGACGAGCGCGGAGATACCCGCATAGGCGAACCCCGCCACCAGCAAGGTGATGGATGAACTCATGCATTGGCGCACCGCCTGAATGACGACCTCAGGCCCACGCCGGAATTCGGGCGCGCGCGCGATGAAGGGTGTGGCGATGGCGAAGACGATGGCGGCGGGCGCGCCTGCGAGCACGAGGATCATGAGGTAGAGCACGCCGGTCAGGTCGGGCAGGGTGTTGAGCGCCGTGGCGTCGTCCGCGCCCTGCGCCCTGAGCCGCTCGCGCGCGCGGCGCGCGAAGAAGCCGGTGACGATGGTGATGACGCCCATCACGATCAGCGCGTTATGAGGCGCCTGCGCGCGTGGGGGCAGACCGCTGACGGCCACCCACAGGCACAGGAAAGAGACCGCCAGTGGCAGCGGGGCGTTGCGCACGAGGATTAGCCAGTAGGTGACATTGCGAGACAACGGCTTGCGAACGTCAGGTGTGGGTTGTTGCGCTGTAGCTTGAGTAGCGTTCACTGGCGCGCTCCTGCTGTCGGCCCGATTGAGCGTCTCCGACTACGCGCAGGCCTGCTGGCGGGACAAATCGCTCCTTCAGACTACCCCACCCCAGGGCGCAGGGCAAGTGGAGGCTGCCACACTCCAACCCGCCGCCGCCAGCCGCCGATGCGCGCTCAGGGGCGCGGCGCTGTGGGGGGGCGCTCGGCCACATCGCCGACACGCGCCGGAGCGTTGCGATAGGTGTCTTCGAGGCTGATCCAGCCATTGCGCAGCGCCAGCAGCACGGCCTCGGTGCGCGAGCCAACCCCCAGCTTCGAGAAGATATTGCCCAGATGGGTATGCACTGTGCGCACACTGAGGCTGAGCCGCCGGGCGATGTCTTTGTTCGGCAGACCACGCGCCGCCTCTTGCAAGACTTCCATCTCGCGGTCAGAGAGCGGTGGTCGCTCCTCGGTGACGGCGCGACGCTCGGCGGCCAGCCGCTGCGCGCGAGCGGCGATGGTGGGATGCAGCGTGGTTTCGCCGCGATGCACCGCGCGCACCGCTTCGACCAGTTCGCGCCCGCGCACATCCTTCAGCAAGAAGCCCGCTGCGCCAGCGTCGAGCAGCCGCATCACGTATTGGGTGTCGTCGTGCGCGGTCAGCGCCAGCACGGCCATCTGCGGCATGCGCGATTTGATCTGTCGGGTCGCCTCGATGCCATTCATCAACGGCATCGCGATATCCATAATGACGACATCTGGCCTGAGCCGCTCGGCCTCGGCGACCGCCATCACGCCATCACCCGCTTCGCCGATGACCCGGAGGTCTGGCTCGGCTTCGAGCAGGCGGCGAGTTCCTTCGCGCACCAGCACATGGTCGTCTGCGATCAGAATGGTGATCGGTGTATTCAACTCGTCATCGGCGCCAGGCGTCTCGGTCAGGCTGTCTGACTGCGGCTGGTTGTCGCCTCTCTGTGACATCATCTCGTCCTTTCGCTATCCGCCCCTTGCCACGCAGTATATCGAATGAAGCTGAACCGACTCTGAGAATGGACTAGACCAAAATGCGCAAAAGATGGCTGATACTTCGTCCGATGGGGGTGTTGGCGTTCGGCGAACCCTGGCCTCCTGGCCCTGCTTCCAGCGGGCGAGGGGCTGAGGGTGAGGGCGCACGCAACGCCAACAACCGGGCCGGACGTGTTATTCCTTATGAAATGGCGTCAACATATGCTAGGCAGAAGCCCCGCCCAGCGCCAGGAAGTTCTCCGCGCTGCCGTGGGCGTTTCCGCATGTCGCGTGATGTCGCGCTGGCTGCGTGCTACGGCGCGTCGGAATCAGGTCGCTTCGAGTCGATGACGCGAGTCGCGGCGCCTTGCAGGAGCCGCTGATCGGGTAGGAGCGCGACAGGCTCTTTGCGGGCGATGTTGCTGAAAACACGGGCAACCGCGATGCCAAACAGCATCAGCAGGAGCAGCGCTACGATGCAGACCACGATAAGCCCAATGGTTGTCACTATCTGTGAGGATGGCATAAAGCTATCGCTCGTCGCCACGCCATAGAGAGATTTGACCAGGATGAAAACGACAAAGACGCTGATGATCAGTAAGACCGCTGTCAGCAGCAGTCCGAGGATGGACGTGAGCGCTGCGAGCGTAAGCGCCCAAGCGCGGTCAAACCCCTTCATGATGCGCAACCTCTATTCTTCCCTGGAGTTCACAGCCAGGCGCCTGTTCGGGCGAAGTGTACCACATGTGTCGCGCCACTCTTACCCCCCTTGCTGAAATCCAGATGTGGTGATGTAGAAGAAAAGAACCATGCGCCCCTGGTGCGTGGAAATGGCGCTGCTATTCGCCTGGATAGGACACAACGCCACCGCGCTTGAGCGCCGCTCTGAGAGGTAAGAATGCGATCAGCGCCCGGATATCGTGAGTAGCAAGAGAGGCCCTCATGCCTGCGGCCTATTATGCGGCCTCGTGGGGACATTTGCAACTAGTCAGTGAACGTAGGCAGGGCTTGTGAATTGTCCGTCGGTTCCTGGGGTAGTGGCGTGGCCGATCATAGATACACAGCTAGGTGAGCGGCGTCAGTTCACTCATGCTCGTGTGCGGAGCTGCGACGCCTGCCGCGTCAGCCAGGTGAGGTCTGACGACCTCGATCCACCTGACGTGGCAGGAACGTCCGCTCGCACTGCGCCACCATGCGCAAATGGCCACACACATCCTTAGCTGGTGATGAGTCCGCCCAGCAGCGCTGTGCTGGGTCGGCGCATCAGCGCCAGCGGCGACCATCTGCCACACCTACTAACAAGTTCCATGCCACAATTGACAGAATGATCCTCGGCGGGTCAACCCGCAGTTTAGCGGGCCTGCGGCCGCAAAGGCCACCTGCGCGGCCTGGAGCGCGCCAGCCCTGCGCCAGCCGTGTCGGGCTACGCGGGCGGACGAAACCAGGTCTGAAACTGCGCCAGGAGCAGCGGGTCGCCCTTGATCTTGAGCTTGCCGCTGATGACCGCCGACATCGGGTTCAGCTCGCCGCGCAGCAGCTTGAGCCAGTCGTCAGAATCCACCGTCGCCGTCGCATTGGGATTCTCCGCTGCGCCCTGACCATAGCTCATCGTGCTATTGGCGATCATCAGGCGCCAGACGCCTTCCTCGGCGCCGGTGAAGTTGAACTGGATGGTCTTGTTGACGTTCACCGTCCGGTCGGGCAGAAACGCCTGCTCCAGCCCCGCGAATGACTCCGGGATGTTGGTTGGTTGATCCGCCATCTGCGTCGCGCTCCTCTCCGTGGGCTGCCCCCAGTGGGCTGACTCTCAGCGCCGGGCGCCGTCGCCCGCGCCGCTGTCTCTGGCCGCCACGATAGCACACCACCGCTGATTCCTGCCACATAGCCAGGAACGCCTGCCACAGCGTCAGCCGAGGTGGAGGAACTGCGCCAGGCCGTTGAGCATGAACTGCGCCGCCACAGCCGCCAGCAGCATCCCCTGCACCCGCGAGAGCACGAGGATGCCCGTGACGCCGATGCGCTTCTGGATGGTGAGGCTCAGGCGCATGGTGATCCAGCAGGCGATCAGCGTGAGCGCGGCGGCGACGCCGATGATGACCCGCAGCAGCAGCTCTGGCCCGGCGCTGTTGTTCGCGGTCGAGCTATTCAGCAAGATCAGCGTGGTCAGTGTGCCGGGGCCAGCGATCATGGGAATCGCCAGCGGAAAGACGCTGACATCCTCACGTTTGCGCGCCTCACGCGCCTCGCGGGCCGTCTCTTTTGCGCCCGTCTGACGGCCAAAGAGCATATCGATCGCGACGAGGAAGAGCAGCGCGCCGCCCGCCAGACTGAAGGCAGGCGCCGTCACCCCCAGCGCGCTGAAGATCGCCTCACCGAGCACGCTGAAGATGGCGACCACCACTGCGGCGATGATCGTCGCGCGGGTGACCACGAAGGCGCGCTCATAGGGCGAAAGGCCGGCGGTCAGCGCCAGTGTCACCGGGGCCAGACCGATCGGGTCCACGACGGTGAAGAGGGCGACCAGCGCCTTGATGAAGAATAAGACCATAGCACATAGCGTATCACACGGCGCTTAGTCGTTCGCGGTGGCCAGCCATTTTAGCGTCTCATTCGCCGCCTGCTCGCCACTCAGCATCGCGCCGTGGATGCTGCTGCTGCTGGTATATTCGCCCGCGAGGAACAGGCCGCCCGTGTGGCCGATGTTCGACGGCAGATGCGCGTAGACGCCGGGCGGCTGGCGAAACTGCGCGAAGCGGATGCGATAGGTCGCGAGGTGGCGGAGCCTGGCCAGGTCTTTGCCGGGGAACCACGGCGCCATATCCTCGCGGCAGCGCGCGATCAGCTCGGTGTCGCCCAGCTCTGGCGCGCCCAGCACGGTGACGGAGAGCAGATGCTGCCCTTTGGGCGCGTAGGCGGATGAGACATTACTGATCTGCGCGGCGTTATTGACGAAGGCGTCGGGGCTGGCGTTCAGCAGCAGCCTGGGGCCATTGTAGAGGCTCTCGGTCGTCGTGAAGTAGAGGCAGGTCGCGGCGACTGGCTCGCCGGGCAGGTCGGCGTTGTTGATGAGCCGCTGCGCGCTGGGCGCATCCGTCGCGATCACCACCGCCTCGCCCTGCACCTCTTCGCCGCCTGTCAGTGTTACGCCGACCGCGTGGCCATCGGCCTCCACGATGCCCTCGACGCGCGTCTCCAGCTTGATGGCGTCGGCGGGGAGCGTGGCGGCGAGTTGCTCGGTGATGGCGCCGATGCCCTGCTCAGGGATGACGATATCGCCACTCGCGAGCATCTTGACGGTGAAGAGCAGCATGCGCGCGCTCGTCTCCAGGCTGCGGTCGAGGAAGACGCCGCCGTAGAATGGGCGCGCGAAGTTGGCGATGAAGCCCTCCTCGGTGAAGTGGCGACGCTTGAGTTCCTCATGCGCGCTGCGGTCGGGAACCTTGCCGCGCAGCTTGCCAAAGAAGATGTCGTGCTCCTTACGCCGCCGCGCGTAGCCCGCCAGCCGCTGCATGCGCAGCTTATCGCCGAAGGGCAGCAGCGGATTCGCGAGCGTTGGGCCGAGCAGCGACGCGCGCCGGGGCACGCTGATCTCATGCCATCGGCCATCGCGGATGATGACGCCGCCGGGCGTGAACTTCTTCAGGCGCAGGGCGGCGTAATCGAGGTTGCGGCGCGCTGCGGGGTAGGCGGTGAAGAGCGTCTGGAAGCCGCGGTCGAGCAAGAAGCCGTCGGGGCTGTGATCGGTGCGCAGGCGCCCGCCCACATGGTCAGCCGCCTCGATCACGCGGACCTCATGGCCAGCCTCGACGAGCGCCTTCGCGCAGGTCAGCCCGGCCAGACCGGCTCCCACCACCAGGATCATGCTCTACCTCGTCTTCTCAGGCGCCACGCTATGTCGGCGGGCAGTTGCAACCGCGCCTCAAGGCCACAACCCAGTCCGCTCAGGCGGACTTCGCGGCCCGCAGGCCATCCAGGCGCGGTTTTAACCGCCAGCCAGGCCCGCCGCGCCAGTCTGCGCTAGCGCGAGCGGAATGGCCACCAGCCTGCGCCTTGCGGCTTGGTCCCGCTCTCCATCGCCTGGATGCGCGCCTGCGCCGCACGTTCGAGCGCCGCATCGCCCTCTGGCGTGGGGAAGACGGCGCCACAGGCCACGCAGCGCGCCGCATCAGGTCGTGTTCGCTGCGCCACACCACGGGCAGACACGCCCGGCGGCGTTCTCCGCCTGCGCTGCGCCACTCGACGCCACAGCCGTTGGCGGCGCAGCGGGCGGCGCCTCAGCCGATGGCGCCTCAGCCAATACCGCCTCAGCAGCGGGCGCTGTGGCAGCCGATGGCGGCTCGCGTGGCTCTCGCAGCTCCGCTGGCGGCGATTCGACGCCGCATGCGCCGCAGAAACGCGCCGCGACGGGCATGGCAGCGCCACATGCCGGGCAGCGGCGCTCGGACGGTCGCAGGGTGATCTCCTCCATTCGCTGTCCTCCCCTCAGGTGTCTGGCGGCTGGCGCGGTCGGCGCGTCAGCTCACCACAACGGATTGATGAGCAGCCCGGTGATCAGTTTGGGATAGAAATAGGTGGACTTCTGTGGCATGCGGTCGCCCGCCCGCGCGACATCGCGAATCGCCGCTGGCGGCGTGGGATTGAGCAGGAAGGCGAGTTGCGCGCCGTCCGCGCCTGTGCGCACCGCGTCGAGCGCGGCCTGGGCGTCGCGCGTGTAGGTGACATGCTCGCCCGCGCGGATGGCCTGCTCGCTCACGCTCAGCCCGCGCGCCAGCACAAGCTCGTGCAGCACGGCGACATCCAGCCTGCGCCAGGCTTCCGATGTGGGCGCCTGCTCGCCCGTGCGCTCATCCATCGCGGCGCGCCCGGCGTTGGTCTGGCGCAAGATGCGCACACCATCTGGCGCGATCAGCGCGAAGGCGATGCGCTTGCCGCCCTCGCCCGCCTCGGCCAGCGCCGCTGTCACCGCTTGCGCATCCAGCCCGCCGAGGTCGTCCACGCCGCCGCCCAGGCCGCCATCGCCCAGCGGCGCGCTCTCGAAGAGGCCTGCGAGGTCGCGCGTGAACTCGGCCAGGCGCTCCTGCGCGACACCGCGCACGATGCGATGAGTCGGCAGCACGACCAGCCCCGGGTCCTCGATGGCCGAGAGCGCCATCAGCGTGAAGTTGGCGGCGTCTTCCAGCGGCAACTCGCGGCGCGCCTCGCGCAGCTCCTCGCGATAGGCCAGCGCCGTCTCATAGCGATGGTGGCCATCGGCGATGTAGAGCTGGCGCTCGCGGAAGAACGTCGCGACGCGCTCGATCAGCGCGGTGTCGCGGGTGATCCAGAGGCGATGCTCTTCGTCGGCTTCATCGGCAAAGACGAGGTCGGGTGGACGCTTGAGTGGCCTGGCCAGCGCCTTCGCCAGCGCGCCGCGTGGGTCGTCGTAGAGCGCCATGATCGGGCTGAGCGTCGCGGCGGTGGCGCGTGTCAGCTTCAGCCGATCGCTCTTGGGCTTGCTCAGCGTGCGCTCGTGCGGCAAGACCACGCCCGCCTCCCACGGCTCGACACGCACCCGCGCCAGCAGGCTCAGGCGCCGCCGCTCGCCTCCCAGCGCATTGAAGCGCTGCTCATAGAGGTAGAGCGCCGGAGCGTCTTGCTGGAGGACGCCATTCAGCCGCCACAGCGCAAAGGCGGCGGCGGCGCGGGTATAGCGATTGTCTAGCTCGTCGTCGCGCGGTTCGTCGCGCCCCAGCTCCAGCCGGATGATGTTCTCTGGCGAGCGCTCATAGTAGCGCGCCTGCGCCTCGGATGAGATGACATCGTAGGGCGGGGTGACGACAGCGGCCAGGTCGGTTCCTGGCGCGTAGCGGATACCGGGAACGGGCCGGACATCGGCCATGCGAAGCTCCTCACTGAGATGGCGGTGAGAATGAGATGAGAGGCGCCCACCGCGCGCCGCCGTCAGCAGTATACCAGCAGCGCGCGGCGTTGTGCAGAGTGGCAGGCTGACAGGGCCAGCGCTTTAGCCCGCCGCGAGCCACGCCGTTGCAACGGCGTGGCTCGCGGCGTTTGTGGGCTTCAGCCGTTTGGCCGGTTGTGCTTGCCGCTGTGGGTCGCCTGGTCGTACACCTGCATCAGCGGCAGTCGCCTTGATGAGGCGCTCTTTTCAGCCCGCCTCGCTGCCGTCAGCCCGCTCGTCAGGAGGAGGCTCGCGTTCCATGTGCCGGGCAGCCCTTCGGGGACTCGCGGCAAGAGTTGCGGGGTTGAACCGAGCATCCATCGTGGCTCCAAGCCCGCGTGGAGTGTCAAACCCAGGGAGTCCAACGCGGAGTGGTAAAGGCAGGCGCTTCAAGCGCCCGCCCACTGTTTGTCTGTCTTTGGCGCGATCCGCGCCGCTAGGCGATGGGCTGTCCTACTTGTGGCGCCGGAATGGGGCGACCATCCATACGTGCGACTTCGAGCCAGTTTTCGATAACTTCCTGAGCCATGGCGATAGCTTCCGCTGGCGTGCTGCCATCAGCCATTGCCCCCGGCAACTCCGGCACTTCCACGAGCCAGAGGTGATCTTGCTCGCTCCAATATACGACCATGCGGTAGTTATGCCGTGGCGCCTGCGTCTCCATTGAATACCCTCCTAAAGCGCCCTACGGCATCTTCGTCACGCCATATGCCTGCAAGAGCGCACGTATCTGGCGCACCTGATAGGGCTTCGCCTTGCCGTCGCGCTGGGGTTGAATATCTATGATCTCGCGTCGTCCGGCGATGCGAAAAATGTGATGGTCGCCCTTGATGTGTTCCGCATACCCCAGGCGTTCGAGCAACCCGCGCACATCGGCAAAAGCGATATTCGCATCGGCGCGACCATCGAGTACCCGCCGCAACAGCTTATCCCATTGTGACACCTACACCTCACTTCCTGCTCATGTCCTGCCACCAGTGTAACGCGACAACGATCTAGCCGCCACACACGGGCCACGCCGCGAAGACGCAAGGGGCGGCCTGATGTCTTCTCTCTGACAGAACAGGGCTTTAGCCCGCCGCAAGCCACGCCGTTGCAACGGCAGTGGTGAGGCGTGTGCGGGCTTGAGCCAAGTGTTCTCTCCGCTTGCACACCACTTGCACACCACATGCCTGCGTGCGAGACTGGTCATAACGGCAGTCGTTTGATGAGGCGCTCTTTTCAGCCCGCCTCGCTGCCGTCAGCCCGCTCGTCAGGAGGAGGCTCGCGTTCCATGTGCCGGGCAGCCCTTCGGGGACTCGCGGCAAGAGTTGTGGGGTTGAACCGAGCATCCATCGTGGCTCCAAGCCCGCATGGAGTGTCAAAGAGGCGCGTCGCTTGCGCGGCGTTGACTGGATCGGACCCGGCGAACACCTCGCGCGCGCCCTGCGCAGCCGCCAGCGCCTCGCGCAGGAAGGCAACGCCAGCCGCCGCCGATGGCGCATCCTTCGCCAGGTCGAGGGAGAGCAGCGCAAGATTGAACTGCGTCATCGCCCAGGCGGGCGCGGCGCTCGCTCGGGTGCGGACGGTCAGCGCCGCCTGATATGCCGCCACCGCCGCGTCCAGCAGCGGCGCGCGCGCCGGCCAGCGCCGCCTGATCGTGCAGCGTGTTCCCCAGGTTGTTCTGCATCCCCGCCCAGTCGGGGCTGCCGGGCGGATAGATGGTCAGCGCCGCGCCGTAGCAGGCGTACGCTCGCTCGTGGTTGAGGCGCAGATCTTAGGGGGCGGCTGGGTCCAGGCCGGTCTTCAGTTCGTTAAAGGCGATTCCCAGCGAGAGCAGGGCATCCGCGCAACGTCTTGCCGTCAATCGCCAGCGCCTCGTCAATCGCCAGCGCCTCGTCAGGCGCTAGCTCTTCCACCTCCGGCTGCGCGAACTACTGGCTTAGCACCCGCTCAAAGGCCGCATGGTCGAGGTGACGAAAGGCGCGATGCAGCGTCGCCACACTCGGCCCGCGCTCCCGGCGCAGTCCTAGCGCGACCCAGATCTCCGGCTCGCATTCACGGCCCCATTGGCTGATGGCGTACAAGCTGCGGCAGCCGCATAACAAGGCGCAGACTGATAAGGCCAACATCCCACCCGACGGATGCGCCTTGCCTTGCCCACGCCGCACATCCGGCAACGTCTCCAACGCGGCTCGTAATGACCCTTCTGGCGCTTCAGAGCGCTCGTCTGTCTTCCTCATGCCACACACTCTGGCTCAGCGCCAGCATGAAAAGACCCTGACAGGCGGGCTGTAGGTGTTGCCCGATGCGCAGGCCGCTGGTACAATGGAGCAGCATTCCCTTCTCGTAGAGCGTCATAGATCATGTCCTCCATACATCACCTGCGCCCCGCTGTTATGTAGTACCGCGAGTGGCGGCAGCGATGAGAGCGACCCGCGGTGAGCGCGGCGGAAGGAGCGGACCATGACATCGGGCCGATCTGGCGCGCCCGGCGGGCGAAGTGGCCCTGAGCCATCGCCCGATCCGTGGGGACAGCAGTCGTCGCGGTCAGGCGCCGCCGCGAACCAGCCGATTGACGATCTGCCAGCGCTGCCGCTGGAGAGCCTGCCGCCAGTAGGCCGCATGCCCTTTGACGCCAGCGAGCGCGGCTTCTTCTGGGCTGCGGGCGACGCGGGCCAGCCAGCCAGCTCCGCCAGCGACCAGATCAGCGGCCTCGCCGCCGCGCAACTCTTCGGGCAGACCGCGCGCCACGCGGCGCAATCCGGTCGTCCTTCCGGGCAGACCAGCCAGGCCGGCGCGCGTACCAGCGCCACATCACGTCCCGCGCCCACCACCGCGAGCGCGCCCGCCATTGTCGTGGATGCGCTGGAGCCGGTCATCGAGCGCTCGCCGACACAGTCGCTGACCCAGCAGATCCGCTCGGTGCAGCCGCCCGATGTCGCGCGGCAGGCGCTCAATGAGCTGAACGTGCTGGCGGGCGAACTGATCGCGCTGGCCCGCGAGCTGGAGCAGAGCGGCCTGGCGCGCATCCACGCGAGCGCCTACCTCGACACCACGCGCCGCTATGGCGAGCTGGCGCGGCTGGCCTGGCTCTCCATCGCCGCCGAGCGCCTCGAGCAGGATGGCGCCAGCCAGGACTATCGGCAGCGTGTCGTCGGCATCGCCCGCGACATCACCCGCCTGCGCCGCGAGAGCGATGTCGCCGCCAGCAATGAGCAGTTCCCGCTGCCACAGCGTCGCCCCTACCTCTGGCGCAGCCGCGCGGGCATCATCAGCCGCGCGCTGGGGTCGTGGCAGAGCGCGCTCACCGCCCCGGCTGATCCCCGGCGCATGGGGCAGGCGCTCTTCGAGCTGCGCGGCGCGCTCAACACGGCCAGCGTCGCCCCGCTCGAGTTCTCGCTGCTCAATCTGCTGACATTCGCCGCGCTCTGGCTGGCGCCCCTCAGCGGATTGGCCGCCGGGCTGGCCAGCATCGCCAACGCGCTGACGAATCATCCGCTGGTCGCCGCCAGCTTCGCCCTGATTACCCTGCTCGCCTTCATGCTCTGGACCCTGCTGCTGCTGCTCACCTCACGTGGGCGCGTCACCCTGATCGAGACACTGGCGGGCGCCTGCTTCAGCGAGACACGCTCGGCCTGCAATGGGCGCGGCGGCTCGCGCGGCGTCGCGGTGGCGCTGCGCATCTGGTGGCTGCTCATCGGCGGGCTGGGCGCGCTGCTGACGCTGGGCGCGCTCGTCGGCAGCGGCGTCGCCTTCGACCGCTTCGGCCTGCTGGCCCCGCTCGCGCATGGCCTGCCCACCGCGCCGATAGCGACGCTGCAACTGGCGGCGGGGCTGCTCGCGGTGATCGTCGCGCCAGCGGCGACCGTGGCGACGGCGGCGCTGGCGGCGCTGGCGCTGCCAGCGTTCGTGGTGAGCGCGCTGCGGCTCGCGGCGGAGATGGGCGGCTCGCGGCGCTGGGTGCCCGCTGCGCGGCGCTACACGCTGGCGCCCGCGCTGGCGACGCTGGCCTATCTGACGGGCGCGCTGGTGGCGCTGGCGTGGATGCTGGCGGGTCGGCTGGGGTTGGCGCAGTGGGCGCTGGCGACCAGCTCAGTCGCGGCGAGCCAGCCCCATCTGGTCATCAGCGAGCGGGCGCCTCTGCTGGCGTTGGCGCTGGCCCTGCCCTATCTGGCGCTGATCGAGCTACCTTTCCGCCTGGGGCTGGGCGGTTGGCGGCGCGCGTGGCTGCGCGACCTGCGCTCCCGCCGCACGACCATCGAGGCGCATGTGCGGCGGCTCTCGGCGCCCGACCCACGCACAGGCGCCCCAGACACTGGCGACGAGACCCTGCGCACGATGCAGTATGACCTCGTGCTGCTCCAGTTCTACACCGCGCGCATCGCCGAGGCCGAACGCGCCTCAGCCTCGCCCCTCAACCTGGGCAGCGCGCTGGCTGTGCTGGTCATCATCGTCGCCGGGGCGCTGCTGCTCGACGGCGGCGCGCACACGCTGGCGCAGGCGCTTACCATCCAGTTGACGCCGTGAGGGCGCGCCGCCTGCCATCCCACTCCGCCGATAGAGGCGCCACACAGCGCTTGTGACTTGTCCAGCGCATGGCCGTGCCCCAGCCCCACGCAGGTGGGGCTTCGCGGCCCGCAGGCCCATAGCCGCGGGTTCACCCGCCGGGCTTCGTTGCGCCGGGCTTCGTTGCGCCGGGCTTCGTTGCGCCCGCGCCCCGGCGGCGATACTTAACACGCCACACAGCCCAATGCGCTGGCACAGTTGACAGACAGAGAACATATGTTCTATTCTCTTTGGTGAATCTAGAGTGGAGTCAGCGGCGATGTGAGCGACATGCCCACCCCTTGCAGGCTCCGCGCTGGCCATGAAGCGATGACCCGGCGCTGGCCGGGCATGCATTAGGCAATCACCGGGGAGGGCGCGCACAATGTGGGATCACACCGCCGGGCAGGGCATGACGCCCCAGCAGGCGCAGCAGCAGACGAGTCAGCGACCAATGACCTCTCCACGCGATGTCAGCACGGATGTGGCGCGTGGGGAACACGACGGAGACACGGGACCTGAGACTGAGCGCGACGAGGCTTCCGCGCTCGCGCTGGACGCGCTCGCGGCGGATGACGCCGCCTACGCCGCGCTCGACACGCGCGGCTCAGCCGCCACAGCGCTGACGGAGGCGATGCGCCGCGCCCAGACCCGCGCGCTCATCCGTGAGTTTCTGCGCGCTGTGCCACGTGGCGAGGAGAGCGCCGTGCTGCCCCTCGTCCGCGCGGATGGTGTGGCGCGCCTGCTCACCCGCGCGCAACTGACCACCGCGATTGATCGGCTGCGCCCACGCCAGCGGCAGATCGTGCGGCTGGGCATCGAGGAGCGCTGGCCGCGCCAGAAGGTCTGCGCCTACCTGCGCGGCATCAGCATGAAGACGCTGGAGCGCGACCAGGCCGAGGCGCTCGACATCCTCGCGCAGCTCTAGCCGCGCCGCCGCACGCCTGGCGCCCTCGCCAGCCCGCAAAGGCCAACCACCGCTTTCACGCTGACCAGCCATGCGCCGTCAACGCCGCACAATGCTGCCAACGCTGGACAAGATATACTGTCCAGAAGCGTTGGCAGCAGATGCAAAGTGACTGCGCGCACGGCAGGCGCAACGGCCATGCGTCGGCAGGAAAGAGGGTTTGGTCATGCAAGACGAGCCAGAGCAGCACATGCACGAGGCGGCCTCTGACGCGCTGCCAGAGAAGAGCGGCAAGGCTTCAGCGCGCAAGGCGGCGCAGAGCGTGACTGCGGCAAAATCGACGGCAAAACCAGAAGCAAAGCACAGAGAGGCTGCGAAGCCCTCCGCAAAACAGAAGGCAAAACAGAAGGCAGGGCAGACCGCGCGGCCCAGACAAACGGCCGCGCCCGCAGCCCAGAATCTTTGATCGACGGCTGATGGAGCGGCAGCTGGCGGCGGTGGAGCGCCTGCTTCAAGAGCAGGATTTCGAGACAGCCGAAGAGGCAAACGCTTTCCTCCAGCAACTCACCGCGCAGGGCGGCCCGATCATCGCCGCTCCGACGACGCCACTCGAAGAGGCGCAGGAACTGGTCTATCAGGCGATAGAGGCGAAGGGGAAGCGGCGCGAGGCGCTGGCGCGTCAGGCGCTCGCCATCTCGCCCGATTGCGCAGACGCCTATGTGCTGCTCGCGGAGTCTACCAGGGAGCCGGATGAGGCGCGGCGACTCTTCGAGGAGGGCATGCGCGCGGGTGAGCGCGCCATGGGCGCAGAGATGTTCGAGCAGGCTGTCGGAGATTTCTGGGGCCTCATGGAGAGCCGCCCCTATATGCGCGCGCGCGCAGGGCTGGCCGATGTCCTCTGGGCGGTCGGCGAGCACGACGCGGCGATAGCGCATCTCCAGGAGATGCTGCGACTCAACCCGCTCGATAATCAGGGGGTGCGCTACATCCTCGCCTCGTGGTTGGCCATCACCGGAGCGGATGAGGCGCTGGAGCGGCTGCTGCTGCAGTTCCCTGATGAGATGAGCGCCTTCTGGGCCTACTCGCGCCTGCTCCTGACGCTGCATCTCAAGGGGCCGGGCGACACGGCGGACCTTGCGCTGCAAGTGGCGATGGCGACGAATCCATTCGTGCCATTCTTTCTGCTGGGCGCGCTGCCATTGCCGAAGCAGACGCCCGAATACTATGGCATGGGCGACCAGAACGAGGCCATCGCTTATCTGGAAGAAGGTGGCGGCGAGGCCTGGACGCAGAATGCAGATACGCTCGTGTGGCTTGCCGAGGCGCTCATGCGTCTGGCGTCGCCTGACCTGCTGGGCGATGACGCTGCGGCGGAGTCGGCCCATCCGCACAGGCCACGCAAGCGCCCACGCAAGCGGACGTAGCCAGACGCTCGCTCCACAGCCCTCAGTGCCAGCCGCGCTCAGGCGTTGGCGGTGAAGGTCAGCGCGAGCGTCACCGTGTTTGAGACATCCGAGACATTGGGGACATTCGGGATGGCGATGTTGAAATCGCTGTACTGTATGGTCGTCTGCGCCTGCCCCGTCAGTTGCGTGGCGCTGGTGAGCGTGGCCGTCGCGGTGAACGTAGCGGAGCGCGTCACCTGATGGATGGTGAGGTCGCCGGTCAGGGTGAAGGAAACCTTCTGCCCGACGGCAATGCTGCTGGGCAGGCCCGTGATGGACTTCGTGACGAAGACGGCGTACTGGTTGGCCGAGTCGCCCGTCTCCAGGATGCGGTTCTGAATCGTCTGGTTGCGCATATCGCTATCGGTCGTCAGCCCGGTCAGGTCCACGCGAATCTCGCCCACCGCGCTCTGGCTGGGCGTGCTCTGATCCACCAGAATCTGCCCACTAACGCTGCTGGTTGTTCCCACGACGCTCCTGGGTTGGCCCAGGAGAACCTCGTGCGTCGTGAAGCTGGCCTGCGACGCCGAGGCGTCAATCGTGAAGACCTTGCCATTCGCGGTTGGCGCAAGGGTCGCCGCCGCGCTGGTCGCGCCCGCGCCCGCTCCCCCGCCTGTGCCGCCTGCGCTGGCGTTTCCGCTGGCGGATGGCCCATAGATGTAGATGGCCATCGCTGCCAGGGCAATGACCACGAGTACCCCACCTGCCGCAATGATACGCCCCACCGGACGTTGTAGCCAGATTCGCATGTCACGCTCCCCTCGCATCTCATCTCATCTCACGCCACGGGCCCACAGAGTAGACCAACGTCGCGGCAGCCTTGCCGCCCGCGCAGCGCGACGATCAGTCCAAGCATACCGAAGAAACATGGGAGTAGTATCGGAGGTGGATGAGAGAACTCTTATGCCCATGGCCGCCTGCCGCCCACGTTCGGCGTCCATGCCGCATCCGTGTGCCGGTCGGTGAGGCCCGCAGGGGCATATCAACTGACGGGGGTGGTCAGGCGGCGCTCGACGAACTGAGTGACATACAGCAGGGCGTCGCGCTCGAAGGGTTTGGGCAGAATCTGCGCGCCCAGCTCGCGCAGCAGCGCGGAGAAGGCGGGCGGAAAGTGCGCCGCCATGCTGGAGATGGCGACGTAGGCGAAGCGCGGCTGTGTCATGCCCTCGGCGGCGGCGCGGCGCAGCGTCTCGAAGCCGTCGAGTCGGGGCATCTGATAGTCCAGCAGAACGATCATCGGCGCGGGGCCAGCGCGCAGCGCCTCCAGCGCCTCCAGCCCGTCGGCGGCCTCGCGGGTCTCGTAGCCCGCCTCGGTGAGCCAGCCGCGCAGGGTCAGCCGGACGGTAGGGCTGTCGTCAACGATGAGGACGGGTATCATGCCTGCTCTCTTTCTCGTGAGTCACACGCATCAGCGTTGGGCTGCCGATATGATACCTGAGAATGTGGGAAGCAGGCGATAGGTATGGGACTGACCGGCCAGCCGACGGCTGGCGCGACCTCAACTCCACATCGATGACCTGGCGGTCAGGAGGCTGTTGGGAACCAGGCGCTCAGGCCGGCGTCGAGCGCGGCGGCAAGCTCGCTCTGCTGCTGGGTGAAGAAGTGGTCGGCTGCGGAAATGATAGTGAGGCGCTTCGGCTCTGGCAGGCGCGCAAACCAGGCTTGCAGCGCGGCGCGTGGGCCATATTGATCTTGCTCGCCCTGCACGATCAGCTTGGGTTTGACACAGCCCGCCAGATCATCCGCATGCAGCAGCGAGACAGGCGCGCCCGCGCCGATCAGATGGGTGACGCGCGGGTCGGCGCAGCCCACCGGCAGCCCCACCCACGCGCCGAATGAGAAGCCCGCGACCAGCAGCGCCACGCCGGGGTAGCGCCCCGCCAGCGCATCGAGCGCGGCGCGCACATCGTCAGCCTCACCGCGCCCCTCATCATAGGCGCCTGTGCTGCGCCCGACGCCGCGAAAGTTGAAGCGCAGCGCCGGGATGCCGTGATCCACCAGCGCCGCCGCCAGCCGAAAGACGACTTTGTTGTGCATCGTGCCGCCAAACTGCGGGTGGGGATGGCAGACCACAGCGGCCAGCGTTGGCCCGCTCGCGGCCATGTTGTCGGGCAGGCGCAGCAGCCCTTCGAGGATGCCATGCGACGCCGGTATGTCGGTCTGGATCAACTGAGCCATGCGTGGGCTACTCCTCCACCAGCAGCAGGTGGTAGCGGTTCTTGCCCGCGCGCAGCAGCAACGCCCGCCCAAACAACGCCTGCTCGCGCGTGATGGCGCGCTCGGGGTCGCTCCAGCGCTCGTCGTTGACGTAGAGGCCGCCCTGCTGGATCAATCGTCGCGCCGCGCCGCGCGAGGGCTGCGCGCCCGTCAGCGTCAGCGCATCGAGCGGCGAGAGGCCCGCCGCCAGCGCCGCCGCCGCGAGGGCCGTCGTCGGGACGGCCTGTGCCAGATAGGGCAGCGTCTCCGCCGTCATCTGCGCCACACCCGCGCCAAAGAGCACATTCGAGGCGGCGGCGACCCCATCGGCCACCGTCTGCCCATGCACCAGCCGGGTGATCTCATACGCCAGGCGTCGCTGTGTCACGCGGCTTGCGGGCTGCTCGGTCTGCTGGCGCTCCAGCGCGGCGATCTCGGCGAGTGGCAGGAAGGTGAAGACCCGGAGGTAGAGGCCTGCGTCGCGGTCGTCGGTATTGAACCAGTACTGATACATCTCGTAGGGCGAGGTAAGCTCAGGGTCGAGGAAGAGCGCGCCGCTCTCGGTCTTGCCCAGCTTGGCGCCGCTGGGCGAGGTGACGAGCGGCGCCGTCAGCGCGTGCACATGCGCCTCGCGCGTCTTGCGGATCAGCTCAACGCCAGCGGTGAGATTGCCCCATTGATCGTTGCCGCCCACCTGCGCAACGCAGCCAAAGGCGTCGTAGAGATGCAGGAAGTCAGCCGACTGGAGCACCATGTAGCTGAACTCCGCGTAGGAGATACCATGCTCGCGGCTCTCGATACGGCTCTTGACGGACTCCTTGGCCATCATGTGGTTGATGGTGAAGTGCTTGCCGATGTCACGCAGATACTCGATCAGCGTCATCTTGCCGAGCCAGTCGATGTTGTTGACCATGATGGCGGCGTTCTCGCCCTCGAAGTCGAGGTAGCCGGAGAGTTGCTGGCGCACACGCTCGGCATTGGCGGCCACCTGCTCCATCGTCAGCATCTGCCGCTCATCAGACTTGAAGCTGGGGTCGCCGATCATGCCCGTGCCACCGCCGACCACGAGGATGGGCCGATGCCCCGCCCGCTGGAAGTGCGCCAGCAGGATGATCGGCACGACATTGCCGATTTGCAGGCTGGGGCGCGACGGATCGAAGCCGCAATAGACCGTCAGCCGCGCACGAGCGGCCACCTCTTCCAGGCCACTCTCGGTGATCTGGCTGATGAGGCCACGCTCGCGCAGTGTGGCGATCACGTTGGTCGTCGGCTGGGATTCTGCTGCCATATCCGCTCTGCATCCTCGCGTTCTGTTGTGGGCGACCACCTCACCCCTGCTGAATTGAACGATTCACGCCGCGCGCCCACCGTGATCTGGCAGGGCTGCGCAGCCAGTTCCATTGTACGGCGCCGCGCAGGGTGGCGGCGAACCTGCGGCGAGCGTGCGCCAGTTTGACAGCGCGGCGCGCGTGTGTGTTTCTTACCTGTGCGCGCCTGGCTCACTACGCTCACCTGCGGCGCGGCGAGAGTCTCATTCGGGAAGGAGCGACGCTGTGGCCGACGATTCCTCTACTGACGCTGACCTGCAAGCCGCTCCCGGCGCTTCTGACGCTTCTGGCGCTGCTGGAGGCGCAGGCGAGCGCCACGCCGCAGCCCGGCGCCTCGACGCCACGCCTGCCCACCGCGCTGCTCTACGATGAGGCGTTCCTCGACCACCTCACGCCCGCAGGTTTCCCCGAGCAGCCAGAGCGCATCCGTTTTGCCATGGAGATGATCGACGCGCTGATCCATGAAGGCACGATTCCACGCGACCTGACGCTGCGTCTGGCGCCGCGCCCGGCCAGCGAGCTGGAGCTGGCGACCGTCCACGATGTCAGCTATATTCGCCGGGTGGGGCGCGCCGTGGAGAAGCAGGCCGAAGCGGATGCGCTGAGCGGCGACGTTGGCTCGCGCGAGCTGGCGAATGAGGTGTATGTCTCCGCTGGCAGCATGCGCGCCGCGCTGCTCGCCGCCGGGGCGCCGCTCGTCGGGCTGGACGCCATCGCCGAGGGCCGCGCCCGCAACGCCTATGCGCTGGTGCGCCCGCCCGGCCACCACGCCCGCCCGCGCGCAGGCATGGGTTTCTGCATCTTCAACAACATCGCCGTCGCCGCGCGCTATGCGCAGAACCGTCACGGCTGGCGCAAGGTGTTGATCGTCGACTATGACGTGCATCACGGCAATGGCACGGAGGAGATGTTCTACGACGACCCCGATGTCGTCTATTTCTCCACGCATCAGTTTCCGTGGTATCCCGGCACAGGCGCATCGGGCGACCGTGGCTCAGGCGCGGGCCTCGGCGCGACGATCAACGTGCCGCTGCCCGCTGGCTCCGGCTGGAGCGTCTACGATCCGATCTTCCGCCAGGTGCTCTGGCCAGTGGCCGACCGCCTCAAGCCTGACATCATCCTGCTCTCCGCCGGATTCGACGCCCACTGGCGCGATCCGCTCGGCGAGATGCGTCTCTCCACCGCCGACTTCTCCGACATGACGCTGGAGGTCATCGAGATGGCGGAGCGCTACTGCGATGGACGGCTGCTCGTGGTACAGGAGGGCGGCTACAACCTCAATGCGATGGCGCAGTGCGCGGCGACTGTACTGGTCGCGCTCACTGGCAGCGATGGCATCGTAGATAACCTGGGCCAGCCGCCGCCGATGGACTTCCGCTGGAATGAAGAGGCCATCATCCAGGCGATCTACGAATTGCACGAACTGGCAGGCTATCGGCGCAAGGCGCGCGCGCCCTTGACTCGCCCCGGCTACACTGGCCCCAAGACCGACAAGCCGACCGAGCCATCCTGACGCGCGTTTGGGAGAAGGCAAATCATGGTTCAGGCGCGGCTGGCGGTTGCCAATCGCGCCTGAACCATGCCCAGTCCGCGCAGGCGGACTTCGCGGCCCGCAGGCCATCCAGGCGCGGTTTTAACCGCCAGCCGGACTACGGCTCGCTGGCGATCAGGCGCAGCACAGGCGTTCCGTCGCTGGCATGCAGCCAGGGCGACCATGCCGTGCTGAAGTCTGGCGCGCCCACCTGGATGTCGCCATTGACCAGCGCAAACACCTTCGCCGTTGCGCTGGGCGAGGTATTGGCGAGGATCGCGCCCACACTCGTCGCCTCAGAATCGCTCGCTACCGTGCCCATCCCCTGCGTATCGAGCAGCCAGCGCGTGTGCGCCGCCACCACGCCGTCGGTCGAGGCGGTGTCTTCGGTCACGTAGAGCTGCTGCCCATTCGCTGTGGGGCTGACAGAGAGCGTGTCGGTCAGCGCGGCGCCGTTTGTGGTGGTGGGGCCGCCGAGAGCGATGTCGCCCAGCAGCGTCGGCCCCAGCGCCGACGTGTCCATCACATAGGCGATGGCGTTCGGGCTGCCTGAGACGAGATAGAGCTGCGGCGAACTGGCGTTCTGGCTGACCGCTAGCTGCTCGCTATGGAATGGGCCTGGCAGCCCCAGCGCCTGCGCGGTCTGCCCATCCACGGCGCTGATGCGGCGCACGATCAGATACTGGACGCCCTTCGCGTCACTGGCGAAGAGCGCGTCGAAGAGCCACTGGCCATCAGGTGAGACGACGACCGCGCCGCGCGCCGCCTCGGTGAAGGTCATGTGCGACAGGTCTACGATGGGCGTCTGCGAGGGGAAGGCCGAGGCGGGCAGGCTACTCGTGGGCGGAGGCAGCGGCGCCGAGGTCACGGTCGCGGGGCTGAAGGCCGCCGTCACCTTATGTGTCGCCACCGAGATGACCAGCGCGCGCACGCTCAGGAGCTTGCCATTCGCGCCGCCGATGCCTACATAGACTGTCTGGCCATCGGGCGAGAGCGCGAGTGACTGCGCCTGCGCGTCCGCTAGCAGCGCCTTGCCGTTGGGCAGCGTCAGCGGCGTAATGAAGCGGGTCGCGCCAGTCGTCACGTCAATCGCTACGAGCGCCTGCCTGCCCCCATTCTGCGCCGAGGTCAGCTCATAGACGATCTGCCCATCCGACGCGATGGCGGCGGGGAGTGTCGCATCTGAGCCGCCAGCCAGCGCCGCGTTTGAGCTGGGCAGTGAGCGCACGACATGGCCGGTGCGCTGATCGGTCACGATCACCTCCGCGACCTGCCAGTTTTGCGCGAAACCGCTATCGCCCACCGTCACGACCTTGTTCGTCTCCACCAGCAGTGTCCCCGCTGGCGCCGCCGGAATCACATGCGTGATCGCGTTCGACGTGCGCGCAGTGGTGAAGACGCCGATGGAGATGAGCGCGCCGCGCAGCAGGAAGACCACCAGACTGACGAGCACGACACCCAGCACGATTGCCAGAATGCCAAAGCGGCTCATCGAGCCGAGCGCCCGCAACGGACCGAGCCAGCGCTCGGCGGCGGCGGCCCTCCGACGCACATTGTCGCGCAGGTCCGGCACATAGGGAACTGGCTCTGCTCCCAGCGACGAGAGCAGATTATAGGGCGTGCGCAGGGCGACCGCGCGCGCGCCGCAGGTTTCGCAGATGGCGATATGCTCGCGCACCGCCTGCGCGACATCCGGCGGAAGCTCGCCGGAGAACTCGGCGACCATGAGTTCGGGTTCGAGCGGACAATTCAGCGGGCGCAGTGTGCCGCGTCGTGTGGTGACGCGGCTGTACCGCGCACGAGGTGTCTCTGTCTCTGGCATCCTTACCCCCTCCGCTCTGGCGATTCAGTGGCTGAATTCATAGCTGTCTCTGCGCTCTCTCACTCTCAAGATACTCGATATTAGAGGTCTGCGCTGTCGGGCAACTCATCCCAGATATCTTCGAGACTCCGCGTGATGACGCCAGCCGAGGGGCGCGGAGCAAACAGCGCCGCATCATCCGTCGCATCGTCGGCGCCAGGGTCTGCCGTGGTCGCACTCAGCACGGGGATGCTGATTGGCTGCGGCTCCAGCGGCTCCGCGACCAATGCCAGCGGCTCTGCGGCGAGCTGCGCCAGCGCTGGCTCGGCAGTCTGCGGCTCGGCCTCGTCGCCGCCGTCGGAGGTGGTGGCCTGCGCCAGCTCATAGGCCATCGGCGCGCCCTCGGCCTCGTCTGACGCGCCGGTCGCGGCAGCCGTCTCGACGGAGAAGGCCAGCGCCTCGAGGGTGAGTGGCGCGTCCGCAGCGTGAGCGCTCGCCGCAGGGGCAGCCTCAGCGGAACTGACGGCCACCGCCTCAAACGTCAGTGGCGTCATCATGCCCGCGTCGTCGAGCCAGTTCATCCTGAAGCCCGACGGCTCCTGCGAAGCGCGTGTGCTGAGTTCATAGGCCAGCGGCATCGAGCGTGGGCCTGGCCGCTCAAACACGCCCGATGTCTCCGGGCTGGTCGCGGTGACGGGCAGCGCATCTACGATGGGGCCAATGATCGCGTCAGACGCCACGCGCGTGATCAGTCCGCTGCTGACTGGCGCGGGATCATGCTCGTCGAGCAGCGCGCTCGGCTGCGTTGTGCCGTCGGCGTGCGCGGCGCCCATTAGTTGATGCGCCTGCTCATCGCCGCCAAAGAGGTCGGCATAAGGGGCGGCGTGGTGAGGCTCTGGCTGCAAGCGCTGCTCCGACGAGATCGCCACCGTCTCGCCGCTATCTTCGCTCAGATAGGCGACACCGCTTAGCGCGTCTCTACTGCGCTCCGCCAGGGTATCACTCTCGACGATGCGATCTTCGCCCCTCGCGCTCGCTGCGGCGTCGGGCGCTTGCGATGAGACGACCACTGGCTCCGGCTCTGGCTCCGCAACGGATTCCGGCTCATCCACCGATCGCGGGATCGCGTCGCCGAAGCCCAGTTCCACGGGCAGGCCAAGCGACTGCACCGCCAGCGCATAGCGCTCGGAGAACAGCGCCAGCCCGTGCACCATCCGCTTGCGCGCGGCGCTATTGGTGATGCCCAGCGCCTTCGCCACCTCAGCCTGGTTCAGGCCCGCGACGAGATGCAGCGCCAGACATTGCGCGTCGCCATAGGGCAACTCGGCCAGCGTCACGCGCACCAGGCGATGACGCAGCGCGTCGCGTGGGTCGAGGCGGTCGAGCGTCTCGTCGAGATGGCTCTCGGAAGAGGGGCGCGCAGGCTCGCCGCTCGCCGCAGCGCTGGCCTGCGCGGCGGGATCTTCGGCCCAGACCAGTGGGCGCGCCTGCCGACTCGGGCCGCCGGTCGCCTGGCGCAAACGCCGTAGCCCGCTCTGCAGAAAGCCCGACGTGTCCTGGCCGCTCTCCTCGGTCAGCAGTCCCGCGACCCCGCTGGTCGTCAGGCGTGGGATGGGCGCGCCATTCGGGCGGCGCAGCGCATCGAGGCCCGCTTCGGTGCTGGCGCGCAGCAGCCACAAGCGCAGATTCTCCGCGCCATGAGGTCCATGCAGGCGGCGTTCCATCCGCTGGAAGATGCGTTCGGCGAGGCGACGCGCCTGGGCCTGGTTGCCACACAGGCGTGTGAGGTAGCGCACGACGGTCGGCTGGTAGCGCGCGATGAGCGCCGTCAGCGCCCACTCCGCGCCCGCTCGCGCCTGCGCCGCCAATCGCCGCTCGCGTTCACCTTCGGCATCGAAGGCAGGTCCACCAGTGGGAGGAAACGCTTCTTGCCAGACCATCTCCGCCTACCTTCCTGTGGGAGGCCCCCATGTTCGCCATCCCGTGCGCCGCGACCGCCTGAAGCGGCGCCGTTCGACCGATTGGGCGCCGCGCGTGACGCTGCGCCGCGATCAGGCTCTATCACTGCCCTGATATACAGAAGTGTAACCGGGCAGGCGTGTTGTCACGTGTGGTGTAGATCACCGACTGGGCTGCTTCGTCGAACGTCGCAGGCGCCAATACGCCGACCAGACACCGGCGGATGACAGCGCCGTCATCGCAGAGGATCATCGCGCCGAGAGCGCCCATAACGTCAGGCGCCGTCTCACAACGCCTAGCTTCTGTCGGCTTCTGTATGTAAGACGGCTCATGTTTGATCTTTGCTACAGCGTGGCGCGGCGCCAGCACAATCGGGCTGATTGGCGGAGGGACAACGGGCCAGCCTGCCTCGCCCTCGGACGCATGAGCGGCGCCACAACCGGCGCGGTTCGCCCGCCATCTGCGCAGACTGGCGGCGGCGCGCAGCATTGCGCGCTTCGCCGGGCGTCAGCGTTCATTCTGGCGTCGCGTAGCGCATCACCGGCAAGCTGGCTGTGGATGGTCACATTCCCGGCGATAGGCCGCTTCCCTCTGCCCTCATTATACAGTGCCTCAGCGGAAAAGAAATCGCTTGACACTCCGCACGGGCTAAAGCCCGGCGGATGCTCGGTTCATTGCCGCAGCCTACGCCACGACTCCCCGAAGGGCCTGCCCGGCCCATTGGATGTTGCGCGCCGCGTTCTCATCGCGGTCGAGCACAAGCCCACAGGATGTGCAGACGTGGGTGCGCATGCTCAGAGACTTCGGAACGCGCGTCCCACAGCCGCTACAGTCCTGGCTCGTGTACTGCGCAGGAACCGCGATCACCCGACGCCCGGCGCATGCTGCCTTGGCTTCGAGGATGCTCCGAAACTGCGCCCAGCCAGCATCACTGATGCTCTTGGCGAGGTGACGGTTGCGCACCATGTTGGCGACCTGCAAGTCTTCGAGATAGATCGTGTCGTATTGGCGCAACAACGCCAGCGCCGTCTTGTGGTGGAAGTCGGCGCGTTGCCGCTTGACGTGTTGATGCGCCCGCTGAAGCAGTCCCACCGCCTTACGCCGACGGTGACTGCCCTTCTTGCGACGCGATACGAGACGCTGCGCCTTCTTCAGCTGCTTCTCGCCACGCCGATGCAGGCGCGGATTCGCTACCACCTCACCCTCAGCGGTGATGAGAAACACTTTTAGCCCGACGTCAATGCCCGTCTCGCGTCCCGTGGCTGGAAGTGGCTGCATTGGCACATCGGCGCAGGAGATGATGACGTACCAGCCATCCGCCTCTTTGGAGATCGTGACGGTCTTGGGTGTGCCCTCCAGCGGGCGCGACCAGCGCACCGCGAGACGCCCGATCTTGGAGAGGACCAGAAAGCCGTTATCGAGCCGCGCGCCGTTGCCATACTGCTTGTAGGTGAAGGAGTGGTAGCGGTCACGCCCCTGGAAGCGCGGGAAGCCGGGCGTCTGCCCGGCCTTCACCCGGCGAAAGAACGCTTGATAGGTCTTGTCGAGCCGCGTCAGCACGTCTTGCAAGACCTGCGAGTGGATGTCCCCGTACTCCGGGAATGCCGTTTTCAGGTCAGGCAATTCGGCTTGCTGCTGATAGCAGGTGAGGGTGACGCCGCACCGCCGATAGGCGGTGATGCGTTCTTCGAGCGCCGTGTTGTAGAGCGTGCGACAACGCCACAACACTTCATCAAGCGCCCGCTCTTGTTCAGGCGTCGGCTTGAGCTTGTACTTGTAGGCTTTGCGCAGGCTCTCATCGCTCACAGAACTCACCTACTGGCGGCTTTGCGCCTCAATGTAGCGTTGGATAATTTCACTACTGACGTTACCAGCCGTGCTGGCAAAATACGAGCGCGTCCACAGGGAGGGCAGCCGATGCAATTCCGGGAACTCCTTGCGGAGCGTGAACGCGGAGAATCCCTTGCACTCTTTCACAACCTCAGCGGCGCTCACCGAAGGCCAGACCCGCACAAAGAGATGGACGTGATCGGGCTGTACCGCCAGTTCCAGAATCGTCCAGCCCTTCTCCGGCACATTTCTGGCGAATCAGATCCCTCGCAGCGTTTGCCAATCTGGTTCACCAACGCCTTTCTCCGGCGCTTGGGACACCAGATGAGATGGTAGACAATCAGATGCACATGATGTTCGTCGCGTTGGTAGTCGAGGTTGCCCATGTTGTTTCTCCTGTAGATGCTCTACCCCAATATCTACAAAACGGCAACCGCAACGGACTTCTGGCTCAAGCCAACGCAAGCCCTTACATCCGCATGGCCTCAAGGCACAGCGGCTTTACGGGCTATTCTGTAAACACCCGATGTTTGTCACGTCACGACACGGTACACTCACCAGCGCGGCGCTGTGATGAGAACGTGCGGCGCCTTCCCCTGCCCGTGACAGAATTGTGACTACGATGGCATATCGCGTCTGTCAGAATACACGAAACGGAGGCGTCTCCCAGGATACGGCTGACAGGAGGAGGTATCAACCATGGGATGTTTAGTCGCGCTGCTGGCTCGCCTGGCGCTGCTGTCTGTCTGGATATGGACGCCACTGGTCAATCGCGCATTTGACGGAGGATGGCTCCTGCCGTTGCTCGGCGTCATCTTCTTGCCGTGTACCGCCCTGGCCTACGTGCTCGTCTACGTCCCAGGAACCGGTGTGACTGGCTGGAGTTGGCTCTGGGTCGCCCTGGGAGTGCTGCTCGATCTGGGAACGCACGGCTCTGGCGCACACTCCAATCGTCAGCGCATCTCCCGTTATCAGGCCTCCAGACGTGGATCAGCTGCGTGAAAGTCACAGCTACCACCCGGATCGTCGGCCTGGCGCCATTCGCCGCCGCGATGCTGTGAGATGGCTGTGAGATGGCGCGCTGTTCCTGTGACGCACGGCGAGCAAGGATGCCCACCGTGCGCGCGCTGATCGAACAGGGGCGTGTGACGGCGCCCCACTGCGTCTCCCGCTTCAGGAGATGATCTTCACGGCGCTGCCGAAGCCCGTGTTGAGCGAGAACTGCTGGGTGATGTGCAGCAGCCCCAGCCCCTCGAGTCGGCGCGCTCGTTTCAACGGGCCAGCATCCAGCGGGCGCAATCCAGCCGCCTGCAGAATCCCGGCGAGGCGTGTCTTGGCGTCGGCGTCGTCGCTGGCGAGGAAGACATCGAGCTGTTGCTCCGCCACCTGCCCCGCCACGAGCGTGCCTGAAAAGGTCGTGTTGAACGCCTTCACGACCTTCGCCTGAGGCACGATCTGGGCGATCTCTTCAGCGGCGGACATGCCTGGAGGGGTCGCCATGTCGTCGTAGGTCGCATTGAGCGGATTGCTGATCTCGATCACAATCTTGCCCGCCAGTTGATCGCGGAACTGTGTCGCGACCTCTTTCTCCACCGGATAGAACAGCGCCAGTACGACGATGTCGTCCGCTATCGCGCCGCCATACGGCGCGGTCTTCACCGTCGCTCCCTGTTTCGCCTGCGCGCCCAGCTCGCTGGCAAGCGCCTCGGCGTGCTCTGGCGTGCGGGCGATCAGCGTGACCGACTCCCCTGCGGCCACCAGCCGTGTGCCGATGCCACGAGCCATATTTCCCGCGCCAATGATCGTGACTCCCATGCGAATACTCCTTCAATCCTCGCCATGCCAGCGTGAGCGATAGCCGCCGCCCTGCATGAGCGGCGGCATGTGTAGGTCAAAGCGCCTGCGCCGCGTTCAGCGCCGCTACCGACTGCGCGTCTGGCGCCGCGCCGAGGCCGAGCAGAATGACGTTGCGCCACGGATCATAGACGGCCACAGCGCCCGCGACCTCGTTAACCTCCAGCCCTGCGGCGCTGACGCGCGCCACGACCTCAGCCCGCGCCTCCTCGCTGGGCAGCTCCAGCGTGAAGTAGCGCAGACCCGCTGTTCCCGCAGGCGCCGGGCCAGCGCCACGGCTCTGCCAGATATTGAGGCCGATGTGGTGATGGTAGCCACCCGCTGAGATGAAGAGCGCGCTTGAGAGCTGCGCCGTGATGTCGAAGCCCAGCACGCCGTGATAGAACTCCGCCGCCTGCGCGATATTGCCCACCTGCAAGTGCATATGCCCCAGGCGTGTCCCCGCAGGCAGACCTGCCCATGGCGCGGGCTGTTCCGCCGCCTCGGCCAGCAGGCCACGCACGTCGAGCGGCTCCGTCACCATATGAATGCGGTCGCTGCGCCAGGTCCACTCGTCGCGTGGGCGGTCGCGGTAGATCTCGATGCCATTGCCATCAGGATCGGTCAGGTAGAGCGCCTCACTCACGGCGTGGTCGGCCTGGCCGGGGAATGGCAGCCCTACTTCGAGCAGGTGAATCAGCGAGCGCGCCAGGTCGAGCCGCGTCGGCACGAGGATGGCGAAGTGGTACAGTCCGGTGTTATTGCCCGGCCAGTAGCGCGCCCCGGCCAGTTCCGTCAGCGCAAGCAGTGGCGCCTCGCCAGCGCCGAGAATGGCCGTCTGCCCTTCGCGCCGCAAGAGCGCAAAGCCCAGCGCCTCAATGTAGTAGGTAAGCGAGCGGTCGAGGTCGGCGACGGTCAGCGAGACCAGCCCCACCTGCGTCGCAGGATCGATGGAGGTTGCGGTAGCGCGTACGCGCTGCTCTGGCAGTGTCATGGTAGCTCTCTCGAATCTCCGGGCGCGCGCCCGGTAAGCATAGCGGTCGATAGCTGGTGTGTCGCTAGTAGGCGACGGTAAAGCGGCGACGCGGAAACTGCGGCGCCTCGATCTCATCAACAAAGGCGATGGCGAAGTCTTCCATCGAGATGCGGCTCTCGCCGTTCGCGTCGTTCAACACCTGATCGCCGCCAACGCGATAGTGGCCGGTGCGCTCGCCGGGCGCGATGAACGCCGCCGGGCTGACACACGTCCAGTCCAGATCAGACGCCGCGCGATAGACCGCCAGCGCATCGCGGTGCGCGATGGCGCCGGGTCGCCAGGCGGGGTTGAAGTCGGGCGTGTCGAGCAGGTCCACGCCGGGCGCAGCTTCCAGGCTGCCCGCGCCGCCCACGACGATCAGGCGAGCGACGCCAGCGCGCCGGGTTCCCGCGATCAGCGCATGCGCCGCATCCACCAGCAGGTGCGGCCCCTGGTCGCCTGTCGGCCCGACGGCGCTGGCGACGATGTCATGGCCTGCCGCCACGCGCGCCACCTCAGCCGCGTCGCGCACATCACCCTGCGCCACCATCAGCCGCTCGTGGGTCAGCGCCAGCTTTGCGGGGTCGCGCACGACCGCCGTCACCGCGTGTCCACGGTTCAGCGCCTCCTGGGCGATTCGCTGGCCAAGCCTGCCGCTCGCGCCAAACAGCACAATCTTCATCGCGCTCCCTATCCTTCGCGTCCGCTCAGACGCCACTATTTGCAACTGCTTCAGGTACAGATACGGCGAAAAAAAGTGAGGCGCTCATGACGCCTCACGCGCCGCCGTCGCCAGCGCCGTCTCGACCACCTGCGCCAGCGTTTGCCCGGCTAATGTCTGCTCGAACGCCGTCTCAGCCTCGCCAAAGTACGTCTCTAGCGTGCTCTGGATGACCGCGCCTACCTGACAGTTCGGGTTGGGATGGTGGTGCATAGCGAGCAGATGGCGCTCGTCCACCGCGCGGTAGATCGCCAGCAGGGAGATCGCGTCTGGCGCGCGACGCAGCCGCCAGCCGCCGTTGACGCCCGGCTGCGATTCCACCAGCCCGGCGCGGCTCAGGTCGCCGAGAATGCGCCGCAGGAACGCCGGATTGGTGTTGACGCTGCTCGCCATCTCCGCAGACGTCACCTGGACGTCATTCGCCAGCGCCAGCAACGTCAGGATGTGAATGGCGATGGCGAATTGCGTATTGGTTCGCATATCGAACGCTCTCCTCTCGACGTGGCTATCCGTAACTAGTATAGACACAGATTGCGACGCGCGTCAAGTTGGATGAAGCGCGGTGTGCTATCATAGCAGAACGTCTTGCGCAGCCGACGCGAGTGCGGCTGGGCCACGCAAGGCCAACACGGGGTAGCGATACGCTGCCCTGCGCTACTGCGTGTCCGCGAGATCGCTGTCAGGAGCACCGATGAAACGACCTGCTCCGCGTTCGCCGCAGCCGACGCAAGCTCCTGAGCGCGTCTCGGCGCAAGCGGTCGCAGCGCTTCGGCCGCCGCAGCACGGCCTGCGGCGAGCGTCCAGTTCCTTGCGCCAGCGCAACTTTCGGCTGTTCTGGTTTGGTCAGATGGTTTCGCTGATCGGGACGGCCATGCAGGGGATCGGGCAGGTGTGGCTGGTGCTGGAGCTGACCCACAGCCCGCTGCAGCTTGGCCTGGTGGGCGCGCTGCAATCGCTGGGCGTGCTGCTCTTCTCGCTCTTCGGCGGGGTCCTCGCCGATCGCTGGCCCAAGCGGCGCATCCTGCTCTTCACGCAATCGGCGTCCATGGCGCAGGCGTTCTGCCTCTGGGCGTTGATCGCCAGCGGAACGATTCAGCTCTGGCAACTGTATCTGCTCGCGCTGGCGCTGGGGATGACGAACAGCCTGTACTTGCCCGCGCGACAGGCGTTCATCGTCGAGCTGGTCGGGCGCGAAGACCTGCCCAACGCGGTCGCGCTGAACTCCTCGCTCACCAATCTGACGCGCATCGTCGGCCCGGCTCTGGGCGGAATCATCATCGCCGCCAGTGGTGTGCGGTTGCTCTTTCTGCTCAATGCGCTCAGTTATCTTGCAGTCATCGCGGCCCTGGCGCTGATCAATCGGCGCGAGCTGCATGCCCAACCGCGCGCGGAGGCGGGCGTGCGCGCCAATCTCTGGCAGAGTCTGCGCGAGGGCTTCGCCTATGTCTGGACAACGCCAACGGTCTGCCTGCTCATCGCCATCGTGGGTCTGGTGTTGCTCTTCGGCTCGAATTTCAGTGTGCTGCTGCCGCTCTTTGCCACTGACGTGCTGCACAGAGGCCCCACAGGCTTCGGCTTTCTCTCAGCCGCGCTCAGCGTTGGCGCGTTGCTCGCGGCGCTCTGGCTGGCCTGGGGCAATCGGCTGCCGACGATCCGCAGTGTGCTGACTGGCGCGCTGGTCTTCGCGGTGGTGGAGGCCAGCTTCGCCATCTCGCGCAGCTATCCATTGTCGTTGGCGCTGATCGCAGGGGTAGGCTTCGTCGAGACTTCCTTTACCACGCAAGCCATCACCATGCTCCAATCAATCGTCCCAGACCACCTGCGCGGGCGGGTTATGAGCGTCTGCGTCCTCTTCTTCGATGGCAGCGTCCCGCTGGGATACCTGCTGGTGGGCTGGCTCTCAGACCGCTCTGGGGCGCCCACTGCCCTGCTGATCTGCGCCGCGCTCAGCCTGATGGTCGCGGGGGTCGGGTGGCTCTGGCGCCGACTCGCGCTGAAGGGCGCCGCCGAGCCAACCCGGGCGTAGTCTGCGGCTTCAGCCCTGCTGCGCCAGCGCAGCGTCTTCGGCGGCGTAGTCGAAGGCGGCGGGGTCGTCCTGCGCGACGGGGTTGGCGCGCTCCCATGCGACGGTGCGCGCGTAGGCCTCGGCGGGCGGCGTTGGTTCGCGGTACCCCAGTTCGGCGCGGATGCGGCTGGTATCGGCGATGAGATTCTGGCGCGCGTTCACGCCAAAACGCAGCGCTTCGGGCAGGCGCCCCGCCGAGAGCCGCACGACGCGCCCACGCCAGCCCGCCGCCGCGCCGACCGCGAGCGTCCGCTCCTCCAGTGAGAGCGCCTGTGGCTCGCCCACATTGTAGATGCGCCCCGCCGAGCGCGCATCGAGCGCGGCCAGCGCAATCGCATGAGCGACATCCTCGACATAGCCGTGCGTCCAGCGCCAGGCGGCCTCCGCCTCATCCAATGGGATGAGCGCGCGCCCATCGTCCATACGCTTGAGGGCGCTATGAAAACGTCGCTGCTTGTCGCGCGGGCCGTAGACCGCTGGCAGCCGCAGGACAGCGCAGGGCAGCGACGCCGCGTGCATCACCACGCGCTCGGCGGGAATCTTGTCGTAGGTGTCGGCCCAGCGCATCGGATCGTCCTCGGCGCGCGGCTGCTCGGCGCGATGCGGAAAAGGGCGCTCGCGCAGCGGCGCGTCCTCCGTCAGCGGCACAGCGTCGGGCTTACCCGGCTCAGTGCCGTTGAGTCGGGCAAATGCGCGATAGACATCCTGGCTGCTGATGACCACCGCGCGCTGCGCCACGCCGCTGAGCGCCTGGGTAAACACCTCGGCCTGCGCCTGCTCCATCAGAATCATATGGATCACCACGTCAGGCGCAAAGCGTTCGAGTTCGGGGCGAGCCTGCGCCAACGCCTCACGCTCGCCGTGGATGTGTGTCACGCCAGCGGGAACGGCGCCTTCCGTCTGGCCGCGATGGTAGACCGCGACCGCATGCCCGCCAGCCAGCAGCTCGCGCGTCACCGCTGGCCCCATGAAGCTCGTCCCACCAATCAGCAGAATACGCATGATCGCTCCCCTCATTGTGTCGGCGTCCGCAGCGCCGCTGCCCCCGCCGCTCATCGGAGCGGCGAGCAGCGGGTACGATTGGCGCCGCGCTACTTCTGGCGCGCCTTCCAGTCCTCCAGCGGCAACACCTCGTCTATGATGCCATACTCACGCGCCATCTCCGCTGTCATGAAGAAGTCGCGCTCGGTGTCATGGCGGATGCGTTCGAGCGGCTGGCCGGTATGCAGCGCGATGATGTCGTTCATCATGTCGCGGGTGTGCAGCAGGTCGCGCGCATGGATGTCAATATCCGTTACCTGGCCGCCCAGCCCGCCCTGCAAGAGTGGCTGGTGCATGTGCACCTTGGCATGCGGCAGGGCATAGCGTCGCCCCGGATCGCCCGCCATCAGCAGGATGGCGCCGAAGCTGGCCGCCATGCCGACGCAGGTCGTGGCGACCGGGCAGTGGAGCGAGCGCATCGTGTCGTAGATCGCCAACCCTGCGGTAATCACCCCGCCCGGCGAGTTGATGTACACGTTGATCTCGCGGTCGGCACTCTCGCTGGCCAGGAAGAGCAGTTCCGCGACGATCAGATTGGCCACCTGATCTTCGATGGGGCCATTGACCATGATGATACGCTCACGCAGCAGCCGTGAGAAGAGATCGTAGGCGCGCTCACCGCGTGCCCCGCTCTCGATGACGGTTGGCACGATCAGGCTGGCGGCGGAGGCGCGCGCCTCGGCGATTGGGTCATAGGGTGTCATGTGGGTAGCTCCTCTACGCCTGGCGAACGAAATAGTAGACGACACTATGCGACACATCACGCGCGGCAGGCGGCTGAATAGCCCCTGCGAGCAGCCAGCCTTCGGCGCCGAGCGCGGCCAGGCGCTCCTCATCGAGCGGCGGCTCCTCGCGCAGGTCTACCGCGACCACCCGATACTCCCAGTGGGTGTGGTCAGCGCCACGCTCATAGACGATGGGGATGGGCAGCGAGAACGGCTGCGTGGGCGGCTGGTCAGACAGCCTGCTCGACGTGTGAATCCACAGCGACATGCGGTACACTCCCTTCAGATACATCGAGAGCAGCCTGGCGCGCCGATTCGCTCTCGGCGTCTGCGCGGGCAGTCCTGCTCGGTCATGCTTGTACGATACCGGCGCGCGTCGTAGAATTGAAGGCAAATCCAATGCTCGTAGCATGTCTCGCTCAGCGCATATGCTATGAGCATGCGCGTGGCGGGCGGGCGCGGCGGTGTGAACGCGCAATTCGGCTGAGGGAGGCGATGTGATGGACGAACTGCAAGCGGCGGTCGGCGTGGTCATCCGCCGGGAGCGCCGCGAGCGCGCCCTGACGCTGAAAGAGCTTGCCACCCGCGCGATCATCTCGGTGGTCTACCTCGGCGAGATCGAGCGCGGCAAGAAATATCCGTCTCCGGTCACGCTGGAGCGGCTGGCTGATGCGCTCGATCTGACCACGCCAGACTTGCTGGAGCGCATCGCTTTCGAGCTACGTGGCGCCGAGCAGCCCGTCGCGGCGCGCCCGATTGGCTTCATCGCGCCGCAGCGTGTCGAGGTCGGCGAGACCCCGGCCCAGGTTGGCCGCGTGGTCAACCTGCTCGCTGCGCTGGTCGCATGAGCAGCGCGCCACCGCCTCCAGGCGAACACATCCACGAGCGCGCTGGCCTGCGCGATGACGAGCGCGACGAACGCGACGACGAACGCGGCGAGCGCTTGCAGAAGTATCTGGCGCGCTGCGGGGTAGCCTCGCGCCGCCGCGCGGAGGAGCTGATCGTCGCTGGCGCGGTCATGGTGAATGGGCGCGTGGTGCGCGAGCTGGGCGTGCGCGTAGACGCCGAGCGCGATGCGGTGCGCGTGCGCGGCGAGCGGGTGCAGCTTCAGCGGCGCTCGGTCTACCTGCTGCTCAACAAGCCCACGGGCGTCGTCACCACCGTCGCGGACCCCGAAGGCCGCCCGGTCGTGCTCGACCTGCTGCCTCCCCGCTGGCGCGAGCAGCGTGTCTACCCCGTTGGTCGGCTCGACCTCTACAGCGAGGGGCTGCTGCTGCTGACCAATGATGGCGCGCTGGCCCTGCGGCTGACCCATCCACGCTATGCCCTCACCAAGGAGTACCACGCCCTCGTGCGCGGGCGCCCGGACGCCGAGACGCTAGCGCGCTTCGAGCGTGGGCTGATGCTGGAAGGCGAGACGCGCCCGACCGCGCCAGCCCGCGCGTGGTTGCTGCGCCCCGGCGACGACGACGATGCGGATACCACGTGGGTCGCGGCGGAGCTGCACGAGGGGCGCAACCGCCAGGTGCGACGCATGTTCGATGCGCTGGGCCACCATGTGCTGCGGCTGCGGCGCGTGCGCGTCGGACCATTGACGCTCGGCGACCTGCCCTCCGGCGAGGTTCGCCCGCTGACGGAGCGCGAGCTGGCAGCGCTCCGCAAAGCCACAGAGTGACCGCTGAGCCTGGCGTGTGGCCAGCGATTGAGCAGAGGAGGCGCAGAGAGCGCGATGTGGAGAATCTATTCCATCGGCTTTGGTCTGATGGCTGTCGTGATGATCGTCGTCGGCGCTGCGCTCTTCATCGCCATGCTGATCGACCCGGTGAGCGGCGGTTCCACGCCGGAGTGGGTCTGGCTGGTGCGAGCGCTCGTCGCCGTGGTGATGGGCGTCATCGCCGCCACGCTCGCCATCGCCGCCAGGCGTCAGGCGCAGCGCCCGCAACTCTAACCGACTAGCCGCAGCCCAGGCCACGCCAGGCGCGGTTGCAACCGCCAGCGTCTACCGCGCACAACGAAGCGAGCCAATCCCTTTTGTGGGGGATTGGCTCGCTTGCGCAGAGAAGACGGTCGCGGGCTAGCCGCGTGGGCTTGTAGGTGGCTCGTCGGGCGGCACTTCCTCGAAGCTCGTCACCTCTTCGGCGATGCGTACCTGCCTGCCGGTGCGTGGGTCAACGGTGTAGACCTCGCGTTGCACGGCGGCATTGCCAGGATTCGCCTGATTGCCCTGCACCGTCACGGTGTCGCGCTCTTGAATCGTGACTGGCTCCTCCTTGCGGCGATTGCGCGCGAAGAGCAGCAGCAGCAGCAAGAGCAGCAGCAGCAGCAGCAGGCCAACCAGACAGTACACGACCGTCCAGGCGCCCGATGGCGGCCAGGACGGCGGCCAGACGAGGCCAGTCGTGCCGGTCGTCGTGCCCGTCGTTGTGCCAGTCCCCGTGCCGGTTCCCGTCCCGGTGGACGTGGTCGCCGTTGGGGTTGGGCCAGTCACCGTCAGCGAGGCCTGCGCGGAGAGCGTCGGCGTCGCCGAGCAGCTTCCCTGTGGCGTGACCGCCGTGACGACGTACTGCGTCGTCTGCTGCGAGAACGGCGCATTGAAGGTAAGCGAGAAGGCGCCATTGGTGATTGGCGCTGTGCCGACGCTGGTCGCGCAGCCCGTGCTGCCCTGCGGACCGTAGAGCACCTCAGCCGTCTGCGAGCCGTTCAGCGTGAAGTTCGCGCCCGTCACCGTCACCTGCGCGCCCGCGGCCACAGGACTCGTCACGGTGATGGACGGCGCGCTGGACGAGGTCGCATGGAAGACATTGTCTGACGGGTAGGTCGCGCCGCCCGTCGTCAGGCAGACATGATAATCACCCGGCTGGGTTGACGGCCACTGGAAGGCGATATTGACGCCGCCATCAGTGCTGTCAGCCGTGCCTGTGGCGCCTGAGATGACCGTCACGCCTGACGAACAGTCGCCAGAGCTATAGCCCACCGTCACATCCGCGCCCGACGGGAAACCGCTGCCCGTCACCGTCACATGTGTGCCAGCGGGACCGTTGTCTGGCGTGACCGAGATGCCATGTCCGTGGCCACTCGCCTGGACAGCGCCTGGGGTGGCGATCAGCGCCAACATGACCAGCAGCGGCGCAATGAACGCGGCCACGATCAGCGAGCGCTTCTGCCCACCGCGCAGTCGGGTCGCCGGGGAAAGTCTCACGTCGTCCCTCTTGTTGTATGTGCGCATGAAACGCAGCGCCTCCTCTACACGTATCTCGTCGTCCCCAACGGGTCTGCTGCATGCGAGCGCATACGCCACCACCCGTGCGATACGCTCACCATTGGCCGCTCGCGTCAGCGAAGCGGCCCGGCAAGAGTGATAAGATCAGAAAAATAGCAGGCGAGTGTACCTTTGACCAATCGTGCCCCCACGCGGGCGAGAAGCCCTGATGGATAGCGGACGCCCGATACAGCGAGTCTCTCACAGAGCAAACAGACGTTCAAGGCTCATGGGACGAATGGCGCGGGCCAGCGCACGCCGGACCACTGCCGTTGCAACGGCAGGGCTGGCGGTGGGTCAACGCCTCTGCTGTCCAATTGGCCAGATGGGTGGTACCCCTCACTTCATCTAGTAACGAATCAGCCAGCGGAAGGTATTGCGACTGACGCCAGACGGCCCGAAAAGCGCGTAGAAACACTGAGTGGCTGGCAGGTGTTTGCGCGCAAACGATTTCCGTGAGTATACTGACGAGTATGGAGATGAGCGCCGTCGCTCGGCAGGCGCTCGGCGCGCCTATGGGATGAATGGCGCGGCCCGCGCGACTACGCGCACAAGTCTTGGAGAATCGAGACGCGACGCATGGATCACACCCAGGCGCCTGATGGGGAGCCGCAGGACGTTGGCTTCCGGGGAGCATCACCTGCGCCTATGCCTGCGCCCGCCTGGAAGCGTCGCCTGTTCATCGACCGCCCGGCGGATCTACGCGCCTTCGCCGTTGACCTGGCCGACGCCAAAGTGCTGGCGATTGACGCCGAGTTCGTGCAGAACTATCATCGGCGCGGGCCAGACGACCCGACCCATCGGCTCACGCTGCTGCAATTTGCGCTGGACAACGACTACCGCGTCTCCTACGTGGTAGACCCGCTGCGCCTGAGCGACCTCTCGCCGCTGCAAGAGCCGCTGGAGCGCGCCGACCTGCTCAAGCTCTTCCACGGCATGAGTTCAGACATCCGTGTGCTGGCCTCGCGCGGGCTGGTCGCGCGCCACACGCTCGACCTGGAAGCCGTCAGCCGCTCGCTCTTTGGCCAGCGCGAGTCGGGTCTGCAAGCGATGCTGCTGCGCGCGACCGGCGAGCATCTGGACAAGAGCCTGCAACGCGCCGACTGGTCGCGGCGTCCGCTCACCCCGGCAATGGTCGCCTATGCCGCGCGCGACGCCGAGGTGACGTACCTGCTCTATCGCTGGTTTCTCGACCATTACGCCAAAGCGATGTGCAGCTTCGAGGTCGCCGCTGACGATCCCCCGGCGCAGGTCGCCGCGTGGCTGCGCCCCTATCTGGAGAGTGGGCGCGGTAGTCGCCCGATCGATGTCGCCCTGGCGGATGCAGGCCTCGACAGCGATATCGCCGCGCAGATCGAGGCGCTGCGCCAGGCGTTGGGGGCTGATCTGCGCCCAAATCAGCGGTCGCGCGTCATGCGGGTCATCACCGACCTGGAGCTACGTGAGCTGGCCCCAGAGCTGCGCCCCTACCTCGCCTCCACCGCATCTGAGGAACGCGCCGGAGCCGCCCGTGCGCTGGGGCGCCTGCACGTCTTCACCGCGATCGAGGCGATTCGCGCGCTGCTGACCGATCCCGTGCAGGATGTCCGCCAGGCGGCGCAGACGGCGCTGGGCTTCCTCGAAGGCGGCGTCATCCCACGTACAGGTCTGCGCAGCGAGCGACGCAATGGCCACCGCGTCTGGTCGGCGTCGAGCCAGCACGAGACTGAGGCCGCCCCAGCCGAGGCCTGGCGCACAGCCCTGCGCGCCCACTTCGCCCTGCCCGACCGCGACGAGGGCGCCGGTCGGTAGAAGGCGACTGGCGGGCGGCTGGCGGTTGAAACCGCGCCTGAAGGCGGCCTGCGGGCCGCCACAAGACCTGCCTCCGCAGGTCCACGAAGTCGCCGGACTCGCGCCGTGCGGTTTCAGCCACGAGCCGACCTACGCCGCGCGTGTCACCCAGAGGGCATAGGCGACGCGCGCGGGAACGGTCAGCGTGCGCTCGCCTGCGCGCAACTCGACCGTCGCCTCAGCCGTCTCGCTGGCGGCGTGCGGGTCATGCGGGTCGTGCGCGGGCGGCTCGCTGGCCAGCGTCACCTGCGTGCCAGGGGTCAGGCCACGATCATGCAGGTAGGAGATCAGCTCCTCCTCGTCCTCCACGACCTCCGAGACACAGACGATGGTCTGCGGCTCGCCCGTCGCCGTGTGCAGCAGCCGCCGCGCGCCGAGGTCGCTGAGATAGGTGCGCGCATTTGGCACCGCGCCGGGGATGGGGTTGCCGTGTGGGCAGGTCGTCGGCTGGTGCAGTGAGGCCAGCACCCGCGCCTCGACCGCGCCAGAGATGTAATGTTCGAGCCGACACGCTTCCTCATGCACCTGATGCCACTGCATCCCCAGCATGTCTACCAGGAAACGCTCAGTCAGCCGGTGGCGGCGCAGCACCGCCTCGGCGCGCTCCACGCCGAGCGGCGTCAGGCTGATCTGGCGCTTGCTATCCATCGCGACGAAGCCATCGCGCGTCATGCGCTTCAGCGTCTCGGTCACGGTCGGCGGCGCGACGCGAAACTTCTCCGCCAGGCGGGCGCCGATCACCGGCTCACCCTCCATCGCGATGTTGTAGATGGTCTCCAGATACTCTTCGATGGTCGCCGTGGTCGCTGGGCGCGTGTGAGGCGCCCCCGACAGCATATCCATGTCCATCATTCGCCCGCACGCCTCTCTGGGTGGCGCGGCGCCAGGCTACTTTTCGCCAAGACTGAGCACGCCATCGCTGATATCATACACCGCATCGGCGATGGCTGAGGCCTGCGGGTCGTGCGTGGTGATGATGAAGCCGATGCCCGCATTGTGCGCCACATTGCGCAACAGATCGATGATCGCCAGGCCAGTATGCGTATCGAGGTTGCCGGTCGGCTCATCGGCCAGCACCAGGCGCGGCGCATGCACCAGCGCGCGGGCAATCGCCACACGCTGCTGCTCGCCGCCAGAAAGCTCCGGCGCGCGGTGTTGCTGGCGCTCGCCCAGGCCAACCAGCCCCAGCGCCTCACCCGCGCGCTGCTCACGCTCAGCCGCCGGGGTCCCCGCGAGGCGCAGCAGCAGGCCCACATTCTCGCGCGCGGTCAGTGTCGGAATCAGGTGCGCCGACTGGAACATGAAGCCCATCTCATTGCGACGAATCGCTGTGCGCTCGCCTTCCTTGATATCGGTGAGGTCGCGGCCAAAGAGCACGATACGCCCGTGCGTGGGATCGTCTAGCCCAGCGATAATGTTGAGCAGGGTCGTCTTACCTGCGCCAGAGCGGCCACGGATGGCGATGAACTCGCCCTCGTGTACCGTCAGGTTGACGCTGCGCAGGGCAGTCACTACACCGCCGCCGCCAACCTTGTACTCCTTGCTGACACCCTCAACCCGCAGCAGTTCCGTTGCAGCACGGCGCGCATGTGGGGTCGAGCCGTTGCCCGCTGGCTGGCCGCTAGACGACTGAACACCCGTGCTCTGCATGTCTTTCTCCTGCTTCTCACGACGATTCCCGTGCGACTCTGGTGGCGTATCCCGCGTCTCTATGACGCGCCAACCGCCGTGAGATTTACGCCGCGACGCGCGCTGCCCGGTGGGTGGCTCTGCAACTCCATTCTATCACTCCATGCGAGCGCCGCGACCATGCGGCGCAGCAGCGTTCCAGCGAGCGCAAACGCTGGGGTGCGCAGCGTCAAAGAAGTGAGCAGGAGCCTGGCATGGCTTCGACCGCCAGCCGCCCCAGGAGACAGCGCATCGCCCTCCGGAGCGCGTAACGCTCAACGGAGGGCGATGCGTGTGATTCGGCCGCCACTCTGGTGTCTCGTTCTGTACCACCCCACAACCATTCACCCGCACATGAGACACCAGAGTGGCGATACCTGCAGGGCGCCGCCACCTGACCCCACCAGCCCATTCGCGCTGCCCTGTTCACTTGTCTAGACTTTAGCAGATCGGCGTCGTAAGTTCCCTGACAAAACAGGCGTTCTGGCCCGCATTCACTTACAGTTTTGTCAGCGGCGCCAGAGAATAGGCTATGCGCCGCATGTATGGGCGCAGGTGGCATAATGGCAGAGCGTCTCAGAGCGTCTCTGGAGCGCGTGAAAGGGCAGGTAGACATGCGGGTCGAACGGCTGCGGTTGACGGACTTCCGCAGTTATCGCGAGCTTGACCTGACGCTGCCTGCCGGGCTGACCGTCTTCTACGGACGCAACGCGCAGGGCAAGTCAAATCTCCTCGAAGCCATCAGCCTGATCGCCACCACGCGCTCCTTCCGCACCAGCAGCGAGCGCGAGGCCATTCGCTGGGGCGCTCCGGGGCGCTTCGCGCGCGTCGTCGCCGACATCGCGCGCAGCCGCGACCAGCTCGAGATCGAGGTGATTCTGGCGGAAGGTGTGGACGACGCCACGCCCACGACTCCGGCCAGCGCGGCGGCGCCCAGCGCGCCGACGGGGGCGACGTTTCGCAAGCGCGTGCGTGTGAATGGCGCGCCGCGCCGCGCGATTGACCTCGTGGGGCTGGCGCCGGTCGTCGTCTTCGCGCCCACCGACCTCGACCTGGTGACTGGTGGACCCTCGCAGCGGCGCCACTTCCTCGATCTGACCCTCTGCCAGACACACCACACCTACTGCCGCACGCTCAGCCAGTATCAGAAGGTCATCGCGCAGCGCGGCGCTCTGCTCAAGCGCATCCGCGAGGGGCTGGACACGGCGCAATCGCTGGCCTACTGGGATGACCAACTCGTGCGGCTGGCATTGCCGATCATGCGCGAGCGGGCCGACTTCCTCGCGCGCGCCAGCGCCGCCGCAGCGCGCGTCTACGCAGCGCTGGCCAGCGACGACGAGGCGGACAGCGCGCCCTGCAGCGACGCAGATGGAGACGCCGATGCGGCGGAGGGTCTGGCGCTGCGGCTCGACTACCGGCCCTCCTATCAGCAGCCCGAGGCCGACCAGGCCGACCAGACCGATCAGGCGCAGCAGGCGCAGCAGATGCGCGCGGCGCTGGAGGCTGTGCGCCGCCGCGAGATCGCGCAGGGGGCGAATGTGATTGGCCCACACCGCGACGATCTGGGCTTCATCGCTGGCGGCGTAGACCTGGCGATCTATGGCTCGCGTGGGCAGCAGCGCACGGTCGCGCTGGCGTTGAAGCTGGCGGAGTTAGAGTATATCGAGGCGGAGACGGGCGAGCAGCCCGCGCTGCTGCTCGATGATGTGCTGAGCGAGCTAGACCCACAGCGCCGCGAGGATCTGCTGGCGGCGGTGCGTGGGCTGGATCAGACGCTCGTGACGACCACCGATCTGACCATCGCCCCGGCAAGCGCGCTCCGGCAGGCGACGATCTTCGAGGTGCGCGGCGCCGCGATCACACAAAAGCCGCCCATGCCAGAGGTTCAGACCTGAGGCGGGCGGCTGAGCGGAGAGGGACAAGCGCCGAAACGACTAGCGGCGCTCGGAACGCACCAGAAAACTCCCAACCGATGACGACTCCGCCAGTCGATTGATGAGGCGAACTGCGCGCGCGTGCTGTGGGTGACGACCAAAGCGATGCAGCGCCTGCTCGTCGGTCAGATCAATGACGAGCATCGCATGGCGATACGAAGCGACATTGTTGACGCCGTAGCGCACGCGCTCCACGCCGGGAAGCTCCCTGAGCAGGTCATAGCTCTCGCGAAGCGTGCGATCAATGACTTCCCGGTTCAAATCCGGCTTGACCCGTATGATGACCTCATGCCTGATCATGCTCCGGCTACCACCCTTCCGCGTCGAATTGCACTGTGTGCCCATGTATGGGTATATCATACTGCGTTCAGGGGCTGTAGGGCAATAGCGGTAGGGCGCTCAGAGGGTCAGCCGCTTGAATGTCTCGGCGGCGGCCAGGCCAGCGGGCGCGCCGGTCTCCGCCGCGCGTCGGCGCCAGTCGCGCGCCAGCGCTTCGGCGTCGGCGGTCTGGCTGCGATGCTCCAGCCGCGCGGCGATCTTCAGATCGAGCGTTGCGCTGATGTCTACCGCGTGGTCGGGCGCGGCGCTGCAAAAGAGCCAGACCTCCGGCGTCGCGTGCGGCGCCAGCCCCTCGTCGCGCAGCAGCTCGGGGAAGCTGAGGGGGTCGCGCGCATAGGGATAGGCCGCGTCGAGCGCGACCCGCCCGACGACGCGATGATCGCGGTGGCAGGTGTAGGGTGGCCAGGGCGTCACGGCGTCGTGGGTGAGCAGCAGCGCGGGGCGATAGATACGGATCGCGCGGGTCAGCAGCCGCAGCAGCGTCCGGTTGTCCTCCAGTTCGCCATCGGGCAGCCGCAGGAAGGCTGGCTCCGCTGCGCCGATGACGTGGCAGGCGGCGCGCTGCTCAGCCTCGCGTCGCGCGGCCACCTGTTCCGGAGCTTCATTCGCGTCGCTCGTTCCCTTGTCGCCCGACGTGCAGAGCAGGTAGACCACGCGCCAGCCATCGCGCGCAAGCCCGGCGACCGCGCCGCCTGCCCAACTCTCCACATCATCGGGATGCGCCGCGATCACCAGGCAGACGCGCTGCGGTGTATGCGCGCTCGTGCTCATGTGTCGCTACTTCAGAATCTGCGCGGCGACCACCATCTTCTGAATCTGGTTGGTGCCTTCGTAGATCTGGGTGATCTTGGCGTCGCGGAAGAGCTTCTCGACGGGATACTCACGGATGTAGCCGTAGCCGCCGTAGAGCTGCACGGCGTCGGTCGTCACCTCCATCGCCACATCTGAGGCGAAGTTCTTGGCCATGCTGCTCTCGTAGAGGAAGGGACGCGCCGTCTCCGTGACGCGCGCCGACCACCACGTCATCAGCCGCGCCGCCTGCACCTTGGTCGCCATGTCGGCCAGCATGAACTGCACGCCCTGGTTGGCGGCGATGGGCTTGCCAAATTGTACCCGCTCCATCGCGTAGCCGCGCGCATACTCATAGGCGGCGCGGGCGATGCCGACCGCAATCGCCGCCACCATCGGGCGCGAGCGGTCGAGCATGGTCATCGCCAGCTTGAAGCCGCTGCCCTCCTCGCCCAGCCGGTTCTCCGCTGGCACGCGCACATCCTCCAGAATCACCTCGCCCGTGTGCGAGCAGCGGATGCCAAGCTTCTTCTCCTTCTTGCCGCCGCTCAGCCCCGCCGCATCGCCCGGCACGATGAACGCCGTCACCCCGCGATGCCCCAGCGCGCGATCCACCGTGGCGAAGACGACGTAGAGGTCCGCGATGCCGCCGTTGGTGATGAAGCGCTTGGTTCCGTTGAGGATGTAGCTCTCGCCGTCGCGCCGCGCGGTCGTCGTCATCGCGGCGACATCCGAGCCAGCCTCAGGCTCGGTCAGCGCCATCGCGCACAGCCCGTTACGCTCTACAATCGGCTTGAGCAGCCGTTGCTTCTGCTCATCGGTCCCCGCAAGCAAGATGGGGATGCTGGCGAGATGCGTGCCGCCCAGCACGGTCGCGACGCCGCCACAGCCCCAGGCCAGTTCCTCGGTGATGATGCAATTGGTCAGCTCGTCGCTGATGCCCAGGCCACCGACCTCCTCCGGAAAGGCGAAGGTGGTCAGGCCGACCTCGCCCGCCTTGCGCACCAGCTCCCACGGAAACGCTTCCTGTTCGTCCAGCTCGGCGGCGACGGGGCGAATCTCCTGTTCGGCGAAGGTATGAGCCAGGTCGCGCATCTCGACCTGCTCAGCGGTGAGGGTAAAGTCTATCATCGCGGCGGACTCCTGTTCGCGGGTGTGCGGGCCACGCCCCGGCGCAGCAACGCGTCGCCAGCGTCCCTCAGCCGAGTGTACACCAGTCGCGGCGCCGAGAGCAAAAGCGGGCCGCACGCCAGCAGTCGGCTGGCGGTTGAAACCGCGCCTCAGGGCGACTGCGGTCGCCACCAAACCCGCCTTCGCGGGTCTGCCGATGCCCCCCCGCTCCTGGACCCACGCAGGTGGGGTTGTGGGTCGCCAGGCCCTTGAGGCGCGGTTTCAACCGCCAGCGTCTGCGCGCGGCTGGCCTGCGCCCATGTGCTATCATACCTTGCGAACACAGGCCATCCCAGGCGGGGCTGCGCCCTGCGGCGGGGTCTGTGAATGATCGCCGAACTGGCGGCTGCCGCAGGCCAGGGCGCCGTTCCCCAGGCCGCGCAGGCGGCCTTTGCGGCCGCAGGCCCCTAGCTGCGGGTTCACCCGCCGAGGCTAATTCACTGGCGCAAACCCCTCACTCGCCTCTCGCTGTGGGAGTCGAGCCGGAGTCAAGGGGATCACGCGATCTTGCGGGGCAGCGCGCCCGCTCGATAGAGAGGAAGCTGTATGGAGGGCCTGGTGAAGCGCGAGATGCTCTCGGCGCGCGTTCGCGCGATCAAGCCGTCGGGTATCCGCAAGTTCTTCGACATCGCGGCGGCCATGCCCGACGTCATCTCACTGGGCGTCGGCGAGCCTGATTTCGTCACGCCAGCGCATATCAGCCAGGCCGGCGTCGCCGCCATCGCGCAGGGCGAGACGCACTATACCTCCAACTACGGCACGTTGGAGCTACGCCAGGCCATCGCTGCGATGCTCCAGCGACGCTACGGCGTCAGCTACGATCCCGCGAGCGAGGTGATGGTGTCGGTGGGCGTCAGCGAGGCGATTGACGCCACCCTGCGCGCCGTCATCGATCCCGGCGACGAGGTGCTGGTGCCTGACCCTGGCTACGTCGCCTATGAGGCCGATGTGACGCTGGCGGGTGGCGTGGTCGTTCCCGTCACCACGCGCGTCGAAGATCAGTTCGAGATCAAGGCGGCGGCCATCGAGGCGGCGCTCACCGCGCGCTCCAAGGTAATTCTGCTGGGCAACCCGAACAATCCCACGGGCGCCGTCATCGCGCGCGACGAACTGGAGAAGATCGCCGCGCTGGCGCAGGCGCGCGACCTGCTCATCATCAGCGACGAGGTCTACAGTCGGCTGGTCTACGGCGACGAGCACGTTTGCATCGCCGCGCTGCCGGGCATGCGTGAGCGCGTCGTGCTCGTGGATGGCTTCTCGAAGGCCTACGCCATGACCGGCTGGCGTGTCGGCTATGCCTGCGCGCCAACGCATCTGCTCGAAGCGATTCTCAAGGTGCATCAGTACGCCATCATGTGCGCCGCCACCATGAGCCAGGCCGCCGCGCTGGAGGCCGTGCTGCACGGCGAAGACGACGTGCGCGCGATGGTGGCGAGCTACGACGAGCGGCGCAAGCTGATGGTGGCGGGCTGTAATAGCATTGGCCTGACCAGCTACGAGCCACGCGGAGCCTTCTACGTCTTCCCGTCCATCGCCGCCACCGGCCTGACCTCCGACGAATTCGCGGAGCAACTGCTGCACGAGGAGCAGGTGGCCGTGGTGCCAGGCTCAGCCTTTGGCGCGGCGGGCGAAGGCTTCGTGCGCTGCACCTATTGCACGGCGCAAGACAAAATCGAGCAGGCTATCGAGCGCATGGGCCGCTTTGTGCGCGCCCACACCCGCTGAGGCGCCGCGCGCAGACGCCATCCTGAGTTGAGAAGGTGAACTCGCATGACCACCGCCGAAGCCAACGTCGCCACCGACTACGAGATCGTGATTGGGCTGGAGGTGCATTCGCAGTTGCTGACGGCGAGCAAGATGTTCTGCCGCTGCCCTGCGGACTACGCCAACGCCGCGCCCAACACCCACTGCTGCCCAATCTGCATGGGCTTCCCCGGCGTGCTGCCCGTCATCAACGAGCAGGCGGTGGATTACATGGTCATGACGGCGCTCGCTCTCCACTGCCAGATTCCCGACTTCTCGAAGTTCGACCGTAAGAACTACTTCTATCCCGACCTGCCCAAGGGCTATCAGATCTCGCAATATGACATGCCGCTCAGTCGCGATGGCTACCTCACCATCACGCTGAATGGCGTGGAGAAGCGCATCGGCATCACGCGGGTGCATCTGGAGGAGGACACCGGTCGCCTCGCCCATCTCAATGAGGGTGGCGACAGCTACAGCCTGGTAGACCTCAACCGCGCGGGTGTGCCGCTGATGGAGATCGTCAGCGAGCCAGATATGCGCAGCCCGGAAGAGGCGCGGCTCTACATGGAGAAACTGCGCTCGATTCTGGTCTATCTCGGTGTCAGCTCGGGCAAGATGGAGGAGGCGGCGCTGCGCTGCGACGCCAACGTCTCGATTCGCCCACGCGGCCAGGCGGAGTTTGGCGTCAAGACCGAGATCAAGAACATGAACTCGTTCCGTGCGGTCGAGCGGGCGCTCACCTACGAGGCGCAACGGCAGATCGAGGAGCTGAAGGCCGGGCGGCGCATCGTGCAGTCCACGCGCGGCTGGATCGAGGACAGGGGCGTCACCGTCTTGCAGCGGGTCAAGGAAAACTCTGACGACTACCGTTACTTCCCTGAGCCAGACCTGCCGCCGCTGGTGGTGTCGCGCGAGTGGGTCGAGCGACTGCGCGCGCGTCTGCCCGAGCTACCCGATGCCGCCCGCGCGCGTTTCGAGCGCGATTACGGCCTCTCCGCCTACGACGCCGACCAGCTCACGGCGGAGCGCGCGATGGCCGATTACTTCGAGGCGGCGGTGAAGGCGGGCAAGGCGACCGACACCCACGCCCGCGCCAAAGCCATCGCCAACTGGGCGCTGGGCGACCTGCGCCGTCTGCTCAATGCGGCGAGTCTCGATTTCACGACCAGCAAGGTCACGCCCGGAGGTCTGGCCGAGCTACTCGATCTGATCGACGCGGGCGCCATCAGCGGCAAACAAGCGAAAGATGTGCTGGAGAAGGCGTTCGCCAGCGGCGCCTCGCCGAAGGCGGTGGTCGAGGCCGAGGGCATCTCGCAATTGAGCGACACGAGCGAACTGGAATCCATCGTTGATACGGTGATCGCCGAGAACCCGAAGGCGGTGGAAGACTTCCACGCGGGCAAGGCGTCGGCGGTGCAGTTCTTGATGGGGCAGGTGATGAAGCGCACGAAGGGGCGCGCCCGCCCGGATGTCGTGACGCCGCTGCTGCAGAGCAAGCTGAGCCAGGCCTGAGCGGCTTCCGAGGCGAATCCTCACTCCCAATCCCCCCCTTCGCCTCGCATGAGAGGGAACCAGGGGGTGAGGTGGCACGCAAACGTGACATCACCGCGACTGGAGGGCAGCGCATGGAGATCGAAGTCGTCAACCTGGCGCAAAAGTTCAGTCTCTTTAGCGACCGCTGGAGTCCGAAGATCGCGGGCGAACTCAACGACGCATACCTCAAGCTGGTGAAGCTCCAGGGCGAGTTCGTCTGGCATCTGCACGAGGCTGAAGATGAACTCTTCCTCGTCGTCAAGGGCCATCTGCTCATCAAACTACGCGACCGTGACCTCTCGCTGGACGCAGGTGAATTCGTCATCATCCCGCGTGGCGTCGAGCATTGCCCCGTCGCGCTGGACGAGGCGCAGGTCATCCTGCTGGAGCCGAAGACGACCCTCCAGACGGGAAATGTCGTGAGCGAGCGCGCCGTCGCCGAACAACAGCGCATCTAATCCATCTGGCGCGTCCGCTCATGTGGGCAGGCGTTGTGGTTGTAGGCGCGAGCGCCGGGAGGGAACGGGTATGCGTGAAGATCACTCGGACGATGGGCGCCCCAATCTCTGGGCGACGGCCCTCGAGCAGTTCGACGACGCGGCGGATCGGCTCGACCTCAGCGCGAATGTGCGCGCGACCCTGCGTATGCCGCAGCGCGAGCTAACGGTTGACTTCCCCGTGCGGATGGATGACGGCGCCGTGCGACTCTTCACCGGCTATCGCGTGCAGCACAACATCACACGCGGCCCAGCGAAGGGCGGCATCCGCTACGACGCGGCGGTGACGCTCGACGATATGCGCGCGCTGGCGATGTGGATGACGTGGAAATGCGCGGTGGTCAACATCCCCTTTGGCGGCGCGAAGGGCGGCGTGATCGTTAATCCGCGCACGCTCAGCCAGCGCGAACTGGAGCGCATGACGCGCCGCTACGCCACCGAAATCTCGATTCTGATTGGCCCCAACAGCGACATCCCTGGGCCAGACATCGGCACGGACGCGCAGGTGATGGCGTGGATCATGGACACCTATTCGATGCACCAGGGCTACTCCGTGCCTGCCGTCGTCACCGGCAAGCCGCTGGCCATCGGTGGCAGCGAGGGGCGCAACGAGGCGGCGGCCAGGAGCGTGACGCTGACGCTGCGGCGCGCGGCGGCGGATGCGGGCATCGCGCTGGAACACGCGGCGGTGGTCATCCAGGGCTTCGGCGCGGTGGGCGCCATCACAGCGGAGTATCTGCACGCGCAGGGCGCGCGGGTGATCGCGGTGAGTGATCGCGGCGGCGGCGTCCACAACGCTGATGGGCTGGACATCCCGGCGCTGCAACAGCACAAGCGCGAGACTGGCTCGGTCGCTGGCTTTGCGGGCGCGCAGGCGTTGAGCGTCGCCGAGACGCTGACGCTCCCCTGCGATGTGCTGATTCCCGCCGCGTGCGAGAGCCAGCTCACCCGCGCGAACGCCGACCGCGTGCAGGCGCGGCTGATCGTGGAGGCGGCGAATGGCCCGACGACGCCAGAGGCCGATGCGGCGCTGCGGGCGCGCGACGTCCGCATCGTGCCCGACATTCTCGCCAACGCGGGCGGTGTCGCGGTCAGCTATTTTGAGTGGGTGCAAGACTTGCAGAGTTTCTTCTGGGATGAACAGGAGATCGACCGCCGACTCGGCCACATCATGGACCTCGCCTATGTGGAAGTGTCGCGCATGGCCCACGACCACGCAGTAGACCTGCGCACGGCGGCCCAGATGCTCGCCATCCAGCGCATCGCCGACTCGTCAGCGGCGCGCGGCATCTACCCGTAGACGGGCGGGCGGCGGGCGGTTGAAACGCCAAAGCCCGACAAAGTGCCGAACATAGCCGAAAGAGACGGGCGGGCGGGCGGGCGGTTGCAACCGCCCGCCCGCCGCCAGCTAGCCGACGTTCTACGCGACCGGCTCGATCTGCCACTGCTCGTTGACCCAGAGGCCCACCACGCGCACCGGCAGCCCCCAGCCCTGCGCCACACGCACAGCCTCGCGGATGGCGGCGATGTGCCCCTCACGGTCGGCGTCGAAGGCGGCGCAGCCGAAGTGGCCCGCGATGGCGACCATCTGTGAGCCGTGCGCGTTGACGGAGACCGCGACCATCTCGCGCAACTGCTCCAGGCGGTCGGGCGTCGCATGGGTCAGCACGTAGTCCGCGCCCGGCACGGTCACGGTATCGACAAAGTCTACCTGCGCGTTGGCCTTGACCCACGCGCTGACAGGCCCCTGCGCCCGCCCATCGATGCAGTTGATCGCCGTGCCAAAGGTTCCCTGCGCCATCGCTCTGATGTCCTCCATCGCAACTACTTGCGGCCACTTTACGCCGCCAGCCACCGATCACCCGCCGCCAGTATATACCCGCCGCCCTACCGCCGCTGATAGGGCAGCGGGTCGCTCATACCTGCCTCGGCGAAGCCCTTGAGCCGCAACTGGCAGCTATCGCATGTCCCACAGGCGGCCTCGTCGCCCTCGTAGCAGCTCCACGTCAGCTCCCACGGCACGCCCAGCCGCGTCCCCTCGCGCACGATCTCCGCCTTGCCCATGGCGATCAGCGGCGCATGGTAGCGCAGCGTGCGCCCATCCTCCGTCCCCGCTTTCGTCGCCAGATTCGCCGTGCGCTGGAAGGCCTCCAGGAACTCCGGGCGGCAATCGGGATAGCCCGAGTAATCGAGAATAATTTATCCCCAGGAAGACATCGTTCGCGCCGATGACCTCGGCGAAGGCGGTGGCGAGCGAGAGGAAGATCAGATTGCGCGCGGGCACGTAGGTAACGGGGATGCCGTGGCCCATCGCATCGATTGAGCGCTCATGCGGCACGGCAATCTCATCAGCGGTGAGCGCGCTGCCGCCGAATGCGCGCAGGTCGATCTCGATCACCCGATGGTCGCGCACGCCGAAGTGGCGGCCCACCGCCTGCGCCGCCGCCAGCTCGCGGCTGTGGCGCTGGCCATAGCGAAACGAAATGGCATGCGGTGTGAATCCCTGCTCGACGGCGATGGCGAGCGTGGTAGACGAGTCGAGTCCGCCGGAGAGCAACACCACGGCGGGGCGAGCCGACTGAGTGGGATCGCTGGACATCTGGCGTACTCCTTGCTGAGATGGGCAGGCAGACACGAGCGAGCGGCGCCACAGCGTCGCCACCCTGGCACTGTAGCACATCCCGCCCATGATGGAGCAAGCGCAGAGGAACCATGCGGCACAGGCGCATTGACCACGCGGGGGGCGCTTGTTATACTCGGCGGGCGACCCCCAGGATGGCGAAGGAGTCATCTTCCCCATGTCCGAAGGCAGGGGCTTGCAGCTAGCCCGGAACGACAAAGCCGCCGCGTCTGGCCTGATGACTGAGGCCTGACAGAACCGAGATGCTGTCGCGAATGCGCCATCGGGCGCCTACGCCCAACATTTTACGCTGGCAACGATTTCTGCCAGCAACGCCACGCATGTTCGGTTGAGGAAGGCGCCGTGTGCAAACCATTCGCTCCACTAAAGCGGAGTGTCTAAGCGACACAGGCGCATCTACCACAACAAGCGAAAGTCGGGGCTGACCCCATGCTTGAATGCGGGGACCTCCGCGCCGATGAAAGGTGACGATCTATGGCTCAGGCCGACATCTACCCGATCCCCTCATGCGCGGAATGTGGCATTCAGTCCGCAGGCAAATGCCCCGCCTGCCATCATAGCCTCTGCGTCGATCACTTTCCGCTCGACGCGCATCAGCCGTGTTCCGTACGCGCCACCCAGCACGCGACGCAGATGAACTGCTACGTCTGCGGCGACCCCGTAAAGCCGCAGCAGTGGTCATCCGCCGTCTTCGCGCATTATATTGATGCTCATATGTGCGCGGGTTGTCATCGCTATGTCTGCAACGACAAACACACCGCGTATCAGCAGGAGGATGTCGTCATCAAGCGCGACGGCGTCCGTAGCCATCGCTACCATGTAACTCGGCGCTACTGCCCCGTCTGCGCCCGGCTGCGCATCTTCGGCGGCCTGATCGGCGCGGGCTGGTGGCTCGCAGGCGCGGTCGTCCTGCTGGCCACGCTGGCAATCGTCGCGCAGGTAGCGCTTGGCTGACGCCCAGGCGCCGTGTTCGCCATGTTCGCCATGTTCGCCGTATTCGCCGTGTGAGGAGAGAAGCTCGTGACCCTCGGCAAGAAGGCCCTGCAATCTACAGACATTGCCGCTGTGCTCGACCGCTATCGCGCGCCCATCACGCAGGGGATGCGTGAGGCGCTCGCCGCGTCGGCGCGCAGCACGACCACCCGCTCAGCGGCGACTGAGGAGCTTCTCGCCTCACTCTATGGCCAGATCGAATATCATCTGGGGTGGCGCGACGCCACGCTTGCCGCTGCCACATCCGCCGCAGGCAATGCCGGCAAGCTGCTGCGTCCGACGCTCACCCTGCTGGCCGCTGAGCTGGCGGGCGGCGCGCAGGCGGTCGAGCGCGCGCTGCCCGCCGCCGTCACCGTTGAACTGATCCACAACTTCTCGCTGATCCACGATGACATCGAAGATGGCGACCAGGAACGACACCACCGCGCGACCCTCTGGCGGCTCTGGGGCCAGGCGCAGGCCATCAACACCGGCGATGCGCTCTTCTCGCTGGCCCGCCTGCAACTGCTGGGGCTGGCGCGGCGTGGCGTAGACCCGGCGCTCACGCTGCGTCTCGCCGAACTGGTGGATACGGTCTGCCTCGAACTGTGCGAGGGCCAGCACCTCGATATGCGCTTCGAGGCGCGGCGCGACGTCACTGTGGCGATGTATCTCGACATGATCGCGCGCAAGACCGCCGCGCTGATGCGCTGCGCGACGGAGCTTGGCGCCCGCGTGGGCGCGCCGGACGATGAGGCGCTGGGCGAGCGGCTGGGCGCGTTCGGGCAGACGCTGGGGCTGGCCTTCCAGATTCGCGATGACCTGCTGGGCATCTGGCAGGCGCAGGAACTCGGCAAGACGGCGGCGGGCGATGTGCGCCGCAAGAAAATGAGTCTGCCGGTGATCCATGCGCTCGAACATGCCAGCGCCAGCGACCGCACGGCGCTGACCCGCATCTACTTCAAGCCCGGCCCAGCCAGCGATGAGCAGATCAGCCAGGCGCTCGATATCCTCGAACGCTCTGGCGCGCGGACACGGGCGCACGACGCGCTACGCGAGCAGCTTGCCCTCGCCCGCGAATCGCTCGACGCCGCGATTTCGCTGGCCGGGTCCCACGCGCAGAGTGATACGCGCGTGGCCGCTGGCGCGCTCGGCGAGTTCCTGGCCTACATCAGCGCCGACGCAGGCGCCTGAGCCACGCCCTGCGACGGGCTGGCGCCGTACAGGAGGAGAAGCAACGTGGCGATACGTGTCTGCGTCGCGGGGGCTACAGGCTGGGCTGGCGCTGCGGTAACTCGTCAGCTACTGGCGTCCGCCGACTTCACACTCACGGGCGCCGTCGCGCGCAAACAGGTGGGGAGTGACATCGGCGTGGCGCTGGGGCTGGCGCCGGTAGGTGTTCGCATCGTAGGAGCCGTGGATGAGGCGCTCCAGACGCCCACCGATGTCTTGATCGAGTACACCCGCCACGACATAGTCAAAGCGCATACGCTCGCTGCGCTAGCCAGGGGAGTGCGGGTCGTCATCGGCGCCTCCGGACTGACAGCCTCTGACTACGACGAGATCAGTCAGGTCGCCACGACGCACGGTGTGGGCGTCATCGCGGCGGGAAACTTCTCGATCACTGCCGCCCTGGCAAAGCATTTCGCACTGATCGCGGCGCGCTATGCGTCGGCCTGGGAACTCCTTGACTATGCGCACGACGACAAGGGCGACGCGCCAAGTGGGACGGTGCGCGAACTAGCCGAAGAACTGGCGCTCGTCGCCAGGCCACATGTCGAGGTCACCGTTGACCAGGTCTTTGGCGCTCCAGCGGCGCGCGGCGCGACCATAGACGGCATACAGGTACACTCCATCCGCCTGCCTGGCTACGTCATCTCTTTCGAGGCGGTGTTTGGTCTGCCCGATGAGCGCCTGACCATCCGACATGATTCGGGGAGCAGCGCAGCCCCCTATGTCGCAGGTACGCTGCTCGCGACACGCAGTGTCATGCAGACGACCGGGCTGGTTCGCGGGCTGGATCGCCTGATGTTTCCCTCTTGAGCGCTTGAGCCGCCCGCCTACCCGCGCTCGCGCCGTCGCTGGAGCCCAGGCGCATGCTACAATCCCATCGGACTCTCGAAGCGTCTTCCACCGGATGCAAGCGGCGGCGACGCGGAGATGGAGCAGCTACGGGTGTGGCCCACTGAAGGAGCGAGATCGCAATGGCTGGTGGCGACGGGCGCGGGAGCCAGGGGCGCGGCGCGTCCAGTGACCTCACGCAGACACAGCGCACTCAGGTCGAAACACTGCTGGCGCAGACGCCTGCGCTGGCGCAAGCGCTCCACGCTGCAGGCGACCACGCGGCGCTGACGGCGCGGCTGGAGCAGGCGACGGGCGCCGCCGCAGTGGATGGAGCGGTCGCTCAGGCCTATGCGGAGCGGCTTGGGCATGTGCGCGGCGCAGACGCCGATGCCGCAGCGGAGGTCGCGCTGGCCCTCGGCGAGCTGGACCCACGCCACGAGGTCGCGCGCGAGGCGCGCCGCGCCGGGGTACGCCTGCGCTCGGCGGGCGCGAAACCCACGCTGACGCTGCCCGCCGCAGCCACACCTGCGGAAACGCCGCCCACGCTCACGCCAGCGCCGCTACGCGCGCCGCGCCAGCCGTTGTTCGCCGAAGCCTGGGCCACGCAAACCCGTGACTCGGGCGAGCTGAACCTGCTGCTGCTCTGGCGCGAAGGCTCCGACCCAGACATGCTGCGCGCGTACCTCTTTCAGCTCGATTACTGGCAGGCGGGCGTGCGCGACTTCGAGATCAGCGATACGATGCCGCGACAGGCGATGCAACGGCAACTGATCGATCCACTGCGCGTCAAAGACCTGCCGCCGCCCGTCAAGATTGGCTGGGCGCAGGCGCGTGGCCTCGTCGCGCAGGCGCTCGATGTCAACACCTGGCGTGCGACTGAGCCAGGCGGCGATTTCTCGCGCTATCGCACGCAGATCGCGGAACGCCTGCTCAACGAGCCAACCGATGACGACCTGCGCGCCGACCTGCTCGCGGAGCAGCAGCGATTTGCGCGCGAGGGCGACCGCCCGCTCTGCGATCCGAACCTGGAGGCCGACGAGACTGTGGCCAACTGGCTCGGCGCGTGGAGCTTTGGCGACTATGGCCTGGCCTACGATCTGCTGAGCGACGACCACCCCGCGCGCCAGCGCCAGACCCGCGAGGCGTATGTCGCGCTGCGGCGCCAGTGGGCCGATGAGGCGCATCCGGCGGCGTTGCGGCTCTCGCTCATCCGCGAACAGGAGCAGCGCGCCAGTGTCCTGTGGACACCCAGCGTGGCGCCGGGACGCCTGGGCGCTGGCGTCAAACGCGAGCTGGAGGCGTTCTGGTCGCTGACTGAGACAGATAGCCCCCTCGGCGGCCAGCTCGAAGAGGCGCCAATGGGAACGCTCATCAGCAAAACCTCCGGGCGTCGCTGGTTCTGGACCGGCTATAGCCTGCAACGCGAGGGCGCGAGCAATCGCTGGTTCATCGCCAAACAGCGCGACGAAGGCGCGCAGGCGCAGGGCCTGCCCATCGAGGAGCTGACGCGGCGCGTGCAGGAGCTACGCGCGAGCGCTGAGAAGGCCGCGCAGGAGGCGCCGCAAGACCCAAACGCGACGCAGACCACCGAGATCTTGCGCGTGGTGACGGGCGATCTGACTGCCGGCCTGCACTATAGCGACGCGCTGATATCCCTGCTGCCGCTGGATGAGAGCCTCAGCCGCAGCGCGCTGAACGACGCCCGCGCGCTGAGCGCCCACGAGCGCGCCGCCGCCCTGCTCGAACGCATGGCAGGCCGCTTTGGCGATGACATCGAGGTGCGCTTCGAGCTGGGTGTCGAGCAATATCTGGTCGCCGAGCAGAGCGCGCAGCTTGGCCAGCAGGAGGTCTCCGCCACCTGGCTTGGGCGCGCCACCGCCACGCTCACCGCCGTCACCACGGAATCCCCTTCGCCGCAACGCCTGCAAGGGCTGGGCGAGTTGCTCGCGCGTCAGGGCCATTACAACCAGGCGGCAGAGCGCCTGCGCCAGGGCATCGCGATGGATAGCTCCATGGCGACGCTCTACGTAGACCTGGCCGAGGCGCTGATGGGGCAGGCGACCGATGACAACCTCGACGCGCCCGCCCCGCTCGACGAACAGGCGCGCGCACCCGTGATGCGCGAGGCGCTCCAGGCGCTGCGCGACGCCGCCCGGCTCGACGCTTCGCTGCCACGGCTCTTCACCCGCATGGGCGCGATCTACGAGGGGCTCAACCAGCACGAAGACGCTGTGATCGCCTTCGAGGAGGCCATTCGCCGCGAACCTGACGACGACCTGGCGCACTACACGCTCGGTACGCTGTTTATGTCGCGACGCGAGTACGACAAGGCGCGCCCACTGCTGGAGATGGCGACACAGCTCGAACCAACATCGCTGCAATATCGGCTTTCGCTCGCCACCGCCTACATCGCGATGGAGCGGGTCCGCGAGGCCACCCGCGAGATCGAGATTCTCGACAAGCTCGCGCCGGGCCAGCCGCAGGTGACCGAATTAAAGGCGCAGCTTGCCCGCCTGAAGAAGAAATAGCCTAGCTGCTCTCATCCTGCCTCCCCTCGCCCTCTGGGAGAGGGGCCGGGGGTGAGGGCTGCGCCCATAAGGAGGTACCACCGTGGGAACCCTTGGATACGCCGCGATGTTTGAGCAGTTCCACCCGACGGAACTGCTGACCTTCTCGCGTCAGGCGGAGGATGCGGGCTTCGGCTCGATCATGGCCTCCGACCATTTTCATCCGTGGACGCCCTCGCAGGGTCAGGCGGGCTTCGTCTGGGCGTGGATGGGCGCGCTCGGCGCCAGCACGCGGCATGTGCGCTTCGGCCCCGGCGTGACCGCGCCCGGCTTCCGCTACCACCCCGCCATCATCGCGCAGGCCTCTGCGACCCTCGCCGCCATGTTTCCCGGTCGCTTCTGGCTGGGCATCGGCGCAGGCGAGGCGCTCAACGAGCACATCGTCGGCAAGTATTGGCCAGAGGCGCCCGCGCGGCTCACGCTGCTGGGCGAATCGGTCGAGGTGATTCGCCAGCTCTTCTCTGGCAAGGTCGTGAAGTATCGCGGCGAGCATGTCACGCTGGAGAGCGCAAAACTCTACACCCTGCCCGACACGCCGCCGCCTATCTACATCGCGACCTCTGGCCCGGTGATGAGCGAGCGCACCGGGCGTACCGCCGATGGCATCATCACTGTGGGCGCCGCCGACGAGAAGATTCATTCGCTGATGGCGCGCTTCGAGAAGGGCGCGCGCGAGGCAGGCAAAGACCCCGCGACTATGCCGCGCATCATGCAGCTGCATGTCTCGTGGGCCGAGAGCGTCGAGGCGGCGACTGAGCAGGCTGTGCGCGAATGGCCCAACGGTGGCATGAACTTCCCCAAGGGCGACATCCGCAATCCAGAGGATTTCGAGGCGATGGCGCGGCTCGTCCGCCCGGAACATTACACGGGGCGCGTCTTCATCTCGCCGGACCTCGACGCCCTCGCCGCGCATGTGCAGCATTTCATTGATCTGGGCTTCGATGAGGTCTTTCTGCACAATGTCGGTCGCAATCAGACGGCGTTCATCGAGGCGGTGGGGCGGCATGTGGCGCCGCAACTCAGATGGGCAAGGTAGGCGACGCGGGCCAGAGCGCGCCCGACCCCTCAAACGCGGCGGACCTGACGGATGCGCGTGCCGCCAAGCGCATCGTCGAGCAGGGCTACGACCACGTGGCCGAGCGCTACCTTGCCTGGGGCGCGGGCATTCGCCAGGATGAGCGTCTGCGCTATACCCATGCGCTGCTCGACCGCCTGCCCAACGGCGCGCCTGTGCTGGAGCTTGGCTGCGGCGCGGGCCAGCCCACAACAAAGCTGCTCGCCGAGCGCTTCAGCGTTACTGCGGTGGATATCTCCGCCCGCCAGCTAGCGTTGGCCCGGAGCGCCGTTCCCTCCGCGACATTCCTGCATGCCGACATGGCGCGCGTTCGCTTTCCACCACAGAGCTTTGATGGCGTGGCGGCCTTCTTCTCGCTGATCCATCTGCCACGCGCCGAGCATGCCGCGCTGCTGGGGCGCATCGTGTCGTGGCTGCGCCCTGGCGGTCTGCTGGTCGCCACGATGGGCGTGCGCGACACACCAGGCGATTGCGAGGATGACTGGCTCGGCGCGCCGATGTACTTTAGCCACTGGGATGCGGCGACCAACCGCCGACTGGTGGCGGAGGCTGGCCTGCGCATCATCAGCGCTCGCAATGAGATCGCCGACGAAGATGGCGCCCCGGTCGCCTTCCTCTGGGTCGTGGCCGAAAAGCCAGCAGGCTGCAACGTGACAGCCTGGACAAATCCGATCATACCGCGATAAGGTCACTCTGGTGACTGACTGGTCAGTAGCAAGTCTGGGACATCTCGGTCGCCAGCATTCGCAGGCCTAAAACAACGGGGATTCGCATGTCCAATCCGCTGCTTTCGGCCTGCAATCTGACCAAGTCCTATGGCCGCTATCACACGCTTCACGGTCGCAACTTCGACCTGGCGCCAGGCACTGGGCGAATTGTGGTACCCTAGAGAGTAGTGTAACGTCGCGGCGTGACGTGTCGCGGCGCCGTCAGCAAGCTGGCGAGGAGTGGCGCGCTGGTTGGTTGCCCGCTGCAGTTCCCCCGACCTGCCCACCTGGCTTGTGGCGACCAGAGAAGCGACGACAGGAGAGAGACCGAGGATGTGGCGGGCGCTCAGCGAACGGATCACACAGGAATGGAGACGACTCGCGCAGCAGCTGCGCCTCCTCATGCGCCTCCTCACTGGAATGGGCGGGCAGTACCCGCTATCCCCGCTTCATCCGATGGATCCGGCTGATGCCGGGGCGCTAGCGCACTGGAACCGCGCCAGCCGCGCGTACTTTCAGCGTTGGCTGGTCATCGGCGCGCTGATCGGGGTCGTGGCGGGCCTGGGCTCAATCCTCTTCTACGCCGCGATCGCCTTCTGCACCCACCTCTTTTTAGGACTTGGCGCCGGTTTCACCCCACCCAGCCCTGCCGGTGAAGGTGTCACGCGCATCCAGCCGATCGCTCGTCCGTGGCTGCTGCCGGTCATCACAACCCTTGGCGGGCTGTTGTGCGGCCTGATCGTCTACACGCTTGCGCCGGAGGCGGAGGGGCATGGCACCGATGCGGCCATTGAGTCCTTCCACCGGCATGGCGGCCAGATCCGCGCTCGCATTCCTCTGATCAAGCTCCTGGCCTCGGCCATCACTATTGGTTCGGGGGGGAGCGCTGGCCGCGAAGGCCCCACGGCGCAGATCGCTGCAGGGTTCGGCTCCTGGCTCAGCGATCTGCTGCACTTGGACGAGCACGACCGGCGCATCGCGATGGCCGCCGGAGTCGGGGCGGGCATCGGCGCAATCTTCAAGGCGCCCTTTGGCGGCGCGCTCCTTTCAGGAGAAATCCTCTACAAGCGCGACTTTGAGGCGGAGGCGCTGTTTCCAGCGTTCATCGCCTCGGTGGTGGGTTTCAGCATCTACGGCGCCTGGGCCGGCTGGACACCGATCTTCGGACGGGGCGGACAATTCTCCTTCACCGATCCCCAGAGTCTGCTGGGGTTTCTGGCGCTCGGCATCATCTGTGGCCTGGTGGGTCTGCTCTATCCCAAGATACTCTATGGACTGCGAGACTTCTTCCATAAGATCCGCATCCCCAACCAGCTCAAACCGGCCATTGGTGGGCTGCTGGTCGGGCTGATCGGGTTGGCCTTCCCGCAGGCGCTGGGCATGGGGTATGGCGAGGTCCAGTTCGCGATCAACGGCAACTTCCTCATCCTGTCTGCCTGGCTGATGCTGGCCCTGGTCTTTGTCAAAATCGTGACTACCGCGCTCACGATCGGCAGCGGCGGCAGTGGCGGCGTCTTCGGCCCCGGCATGGTGATCGGGGGCCTCCTGGGTGGCGCCCTGTGGAGCGGGCTGCATGCCTGGGCGCCGTGGATGCTGGGCAACACACCCGCAGGCGCCTTCGCAGTGGTCGGCATGGGCGCGTTCTTTGGCGGCGTCGGGAAGGCCCCGCTCGCGGTGATCCTTATGGTCGCGGAGATGACCGGAGAGTTCTCGCTGATCGTGCCAGCGATGCTGGCGACCATGGTGGCCTATCTCATCACAGGCGAAACCAGCATCTATGAAAGTCAGGTGGATACCCGCCTCGACTCTCCCGCGCATAAGCGCGATTATGCGCTGCCGCTCTTGCAGAGTCTGACGGTGCGCCAGGCCCTGGAACCAGGGCAGGCGACCGCTGGCCCCAACGCCACCGTCGCGGCGATGTCCGGGCTGCTGCGCGCCCATGAGGTGGCCAGCATCCCTATCGTGCAGGATGGACGCCTGATCGGGCTTGTGACGGCGACTGACCTCGCCCGTGTCCCATCTTCAGATACCGCAGTCACTCGTGCGCGTCAGATCATGTCGCGCCGCGTGGTGCGCGCCAACCCCGATGAGTCGCTCTACGACGCCTGGCTGCGCATGACGCAACGTGGGTTACGTCAACTGGCAGTGGTGGAGCGCGGCGAAACCCAGCGTGTGATCGGAATCGTGACGCTCAAAGCGATTGGGCGTCTGCTGCGCCAACCGTTTGCCACCCCTTCGCGCGCCACTGAGATGTCTGCTCCCAAGATGCCTGGACTGGCAGTTCGCCAACGCTCCCCGTCTGCTGGGTATCCGCTGACAGCCATCGAGGAGACCGATACAGACCTGGAGCAACCAGAGGGAGCGGACGAAGGAGATGGATCGGAATCGCCTGCCCGCAGCGGTCCGATAGGGAACGACGCGCGCGAAGACGTGACTTGGCAGCGCGCCGCCCAGTCGCGAGCGCGGCAGGATCCTCTGGCGGCTATGACGGTCGCCGAGGCGATGTTGGCTGCTCCACGCTTGATTCCCGAGACCGAACCACTGGCCGGTGTACGCGCTTATCTGGATGAGCGCGGTCGGGCGTTGCTAGTCGTGAATGCGGCCGGCGAGCTGGTGGGCCTCGTGACGCGGACCGACCTGGACGGGCGGTCGCCAGTTGAGGACGGCAAGGCGCTGACGGCAGGGGGTATCGCCGTGCGTCGGCTGGTGACGGCCCGTCCTGACGAGACACTCCGGGTGGCTGTGCGGCGCATGAGCGAGCTTGGCCTGCGCCAACTGCCGGTCGTGCCTGAGGGCGAACTCCGACCAGTGGGGCTGCTGCGCCGTAGCGATGTGCTGGAGGCCTATACCATGGCGGTGAGCGAGGCGCGCCCAGCGGCGCCAGCAGAACAACAGTAATCGACAGCAATCGTCTGTACACCGAAGGCAGGGAGTGCTACGAACAGCACGAGAAGCGATGGGAATGAAGAGCTATCAGCCACCGGCGAAACCGCGCGGGTTGCTCAGGTGGAGATTCAATCTACCAGGGAGCGTTTGAATTCAACCTGTCGACGATTCAAACAAATGTGCCCAATACGTTCGTTTCTGGGGCGGCGTGAGTGACGAGCATCCAGAGGCACGAAGGGCGCGGGACTGCCAGACGAAGCCAACGCGCAGGCGCATTCCCAAAAGCCATCTCTCAAGGACGCTAGCGTCCCTGTGCGCCAGCCGACGCGCCTGCTAGAATGGAGTCCACACGCGCAAAGCGTCGAATCGGGCGGCGTCGCAGAAATCGAGGGAGAAACGATGACAGGCGTGGCGGTTGTCGGCACAGGGGCATGGGGAACGACGTTGGCGCGGCTCGTGGCGCTTGGCCCGCAGGTGGAGGCGCCTGACGCGGATGTGACGCTGTGGGACCACCTCCCAGCGCGCGCGGCGGAGATCGAGCGCACACGCGAGAACCGCGCCTATCTGCCGGGATTTTATCTGCCGCCGCGCCTGCGCGTCACCTCTGATCTCGCCGACGCGATACACGGGCGCGAGGTGATTCTGCTGGTGACGCCTTCGCAGCGCATGCGCGAACATGCCCGGCTGCTGGCGCCGCTGCTGGCGCCGGGAACCATCGTCGTCAGTTGCAGCAAAGGGCTGGAGCTTGGCTCTCACCTGCGCATGACCCAGACGCTCGCGCAGGAGTTGCCGCCAACCGCGCGTATCTGCGCGCTCAGTGGCCCAAACCTTGCGCGCGAGGTCGCGCAGGGGCTGCCGACTGGCTCGGTCGTCGCCTCCACCCATCCCAGCGCCGCCGACCGTGTGCGCGTGGCGCTCTCCATGCCGACCTTTCGTGTCTACACCAGCGATGATGTCGTCGGAGTCGAGATGGGCGGCGCGCTGAAAAATATCATCGCGCTGGGCGTGGGCGTCAACGATGGTCTGGGCTACGGCGACAACGCCAAGGCGACCTTCATGACGCGCGGCCTGGCGGAGATGTCGCGGCTGGCGTTGGCCGCTGGCGCGAATCCGCTGACGCTGGCGGGGCTTGCGGGGCTGGGCGACCTGATCGCCACCTGCGCCAGCCCGCTCTCGCGCAATCGCACGATGGGCCTGGAGCTGGCGATGGGCAAATCGCTGGAGCAGGCGCTGGCCGGACGCAAAACCGTGACCGAAGGCATCGCCACCACGCGCGCCGCGCTGGAGCTGGCGGCCAACCTCGGCGTTGAGTTGCCCATCACCGAGCAGATCGCGCGTGTGCTCTTCGAGGGCAAGCCCGTGCGCGAGGCGGTGTCGAGCCTGATGGAGCGTGATCCCAAGCACGAGCTACACGGCCTCAGCGAGGGGTGAGCCAAGCCCCATCCTGGCTCCCCTCGCCCTCTCTTTGCGAGAGGGAAATCTGGCCCCCCTCGCCCTTTGGGAGAGGGGCTGGGGGTGAGGGTTCACGCTCACACGAGGCGCTTCTCGAAGAACAGACTGAGTGGGTCATCGGTGTAGGCTCCGAAGGGCGGGATCCGGTGGAAGCCCATGCGCTCGTAAAGCCCGATGGCTTCAGTCTGATGAATGCCCGTCTCCAACCGCAGCAGGTCAACGCCGCGTGCGCGCGCATAGTCGGCCAGGTGATTCAGCATCAGCTTGCTCAGGCCCAGCCCGCGAAACTGCGGACGCACATACATCCGTTTGACCTCACCATAGTCGGCGCCATACAGCTTGACGCCGCCACAACTGGCTGGCGCGCCATTCCAGCGGAGTACGAAAAACGCCACATCCTCCGTCATCAACTGCGCGACGGTCAACCCATGGCGGCTTTCGCGTGGGTAGAGCGGATCGAGTTGCGCTTCTAGCTCGGCGATCAGGAGTTGGGCGTCGGCCGTGTCAGGGCGCTCCAATGTGATGATGGCCGATGGTGGGTGAGCGTTGTCCATGCGATGCATCCGTTCTTCACAGCGCGCGCATTCGTGAGGAGTGTGCGCCCGCCTGGGCACGCCGCGACGTGGCGTGCATCTCTGTGATGTCAGCCATGGGCATGCCAGCCGCGATGTTCGCTAGTGGAAGAGCGGCACACCGCTGAGTGTCAGCGCGCCAACGACGATCAGCGCCAGCGCCGTCAGCACGATGAGCGCCACCACCAGCGCGATCACGCCATCCAGCCGCGACTTGCGGCGGGCGGCGGGTTCGGCGCGGCGCCGCTCACTGCGCGCCGGCGCAGCCGTATGGGCTTCATGGGCTTTATGCGTGACATGGGCGGACGCTCCCGCCGTGAGCGCCGCCGCCCCAACTGGCTCTCCGGTCGCAGCGTGGGCATAGGCGGTGGCCATCGTCTCAAAGTAGGCCGTGTAGGCGGCGGCGAGCGCGGGCGATTCGATGGCCAGCACTGTCTCGTCGTTGTCTTCGGCGTTCTCTGAGAAGTTGTAACTCCCCGTGAACACCAGGCGATCATCGATGATCATGACTTTGTTGTGCATGAAGTCTTGCTCGCGACCCGCGGCGAATCCATGCGTGGGAGCGGCGATGAAGCGCGGATCGTGGAGGAACCAGAAGCGCGCGTCACTCTCGGCGGCGTGCGGGGCTTTGCCTGTGCGCCCCGCGTGAGCCTCATGCCCGCCCGGATGGCTGGAGCGCGTCACATCCTCCATGCCGTGTGGATCGTAGATGCCGCGAATATCGAAGCTGTGGTTCGACGCGAATGGAGCGAGCGCCTCCAGGATGCCTGGGTCGCCGAGCAGGAAGGCGAGGATGCGTATGCGCCGGGCATGGCGAATCGCCTCGACCAACGCCTGCTCGATGCCCTCGCCAGCCGCTGGCGCGAAGTAGGGCGTGATCTGCGCGCCATCCACCGTGACGGTCGCTGGCGTCGCAGCCTGTTGGTCGCCGCCGCGCCGCCCGGCGTCATGCGCGCGATGCTCGTGCTCCGGGCTGATGAGTTCCTCGAATGTAGCTGTGTAGGTCTTCGCCAGGTCTGCCGACATGATATCCAGGCAGTTGTTATCCTGCAATTCCAGGCCGCCCACCGTCAGATTCGCCGAGCCAACCCACACAGACCGCCCGTCGCGCACCAGAAACTTGTCATGCATCAAATGTCGGCCATGCTCGTGAATGGCGGTGGCGTGTCCACTCAGGCCTGCCTGGCTGATGGCCTGCGCTGTGCCGCTGGGCTTGGGATCGCCTGAGGCGCCGCCCGCGCGTTCGCCGCTGCCATCGAACGCGATGCGCAGGCGCACGTGTGGCCGACCGGCAAGCTGAGCGAGCGCCGCCAGAATCTCTGGATGGCGCAGATCATAGATGGCGCAGTCCAGCGTCGTCTCGGTCGCCGCGATGAAGGCGACGACGCGCGCCACCAACTGGGCGTCGAGTCCGGCGCGCTTCGACTGAAAATAGGCGTGGAGGTCCGGGCTGGAAAAGGTCGTACTGGCCATAACGATCTCGCTCATTTCTCTCGACGGCGTTGTCATCTACGCTACGCTACGCATCGCGCCAGCGCCGCAGCCATACACGCGAGCATGCTGCCGACGGCGCCACGCGAGCCTACCATCTACGCCCGCCGCCTGTCAATCAGCATGGACCCCTCGCATCAGGGTCTGTGAATGATCCTCGGCGGGGCGCGGGCGGGTGAACCCGCAGCCTACGGGGCCTGCGGCTGCAAAGGCCGCCTGCGCGGCCTGGAGCACGGCGTCCTGGCCCGCGTCAGGCGGGCTTCGCGTCGGTCCGCAGACCGACCCTGGGCGCGGCTTTCAGCCGCCAGCTCGGCGATCATTCACAGACCCTGACCCCTCGCATCAGGGCTGAGGGCGGCAGCGCAGGCGGCTACGGACGGCACAACAATGGGCCGCTCCCAGAGGTATCCGGGAGCGGCCCTGATGCGTTGCTGGCGGCGGATTAGACGCGGCTCAGCTCATTCGTTTGCTGCTGCTGCTGCGCCTGCTGGGCGGGTTTGTCCATGATCTGCGGGCAGGGGCCGCGCACCAGCCAGATGCGTGTCGGCGCATTGCGCAACACGTAATCGGCTGTCTCGCTGAGCGAGAACTGCCCATTGACGCCGATCTGATAGGAGACGCCGAGCACGATCAGCGCACAGTCGTAGTCGAGAGCTTCCTGAATCAGCGATTGCCCAAAGTGCCGGGTGTGAATGATCTCTGTTTCCAGGTGAACCTTCATCTGATCGGCGACGGCTTTCGCCTGGTCGAGCGCATGATTGGCCGCCGCCGTCTCATCCGCCATATCGTCGTTGAGCGCGAGTTTGAAGGGAACCGCGATGCCAAACACACCGTAGACCTGGCCGTTGTGCTTGCGCGCGGCCTTACAGGCGACGGCGATAGCCTCTCGATCGATGGCCGTATCTGTGAGCGCAACCATCACGTTGCGGAATCTGGCGGGTTGTCCCTGCTCATCCAGGGGGATGGGAAGTACATCGGCGTCGGGCGCCCCGCCCTGACTGCCATTCACTTTGACGGCGCCGCTCTCAGAGAGCGTTGACCGCTCAAGTGTATCCACGAAACTGTCCTCCTCGGCGTGCCACAACCGTATCAAGTCTCATCTGGCGCCGACTGCGCCCGACGGTGGTTCGAGATGGCGTCTGCCCGTTGGGCATCGCGCCATTCCGCGACTGTGACGTTCCGAATCTGTGCTGCAAAGCCGATTTCTGACCGGCGGAAACATGTCGTTGAAAATGATTGTAGCAGATACTGTGTGAATTTGTGAGATAGCCCACATTTTTGGGGCCAGCCCGCACATCCACGTCATTATAGTATACGCGGCAAGTCCTCGTAGGTTTCATCCGCCGAGTGGGCGCAGGCTAGAAAAATTCCCGAATCATCGCGCTCTGCGCCGCGCCTGCTCAACGCGCCAGAACGGCGCCTACAGATGTCGCAGCAGTATGGACGCGAGCGCGAGCGTCGCGTGTCCGCATGGAGGCATGCGGGCGTCTCTGGATACCCCAACCGGGCTGGGCCGTCTCAGGTAGAGGATGACGTTTGAGGTACAATTCTATCGGCCTGCGCTGAGCAGCGTCGAAAAATCCTTGCGCGGCCACTGGAAGCGCCGCGCGACGAGGCGGGAGAACGAGCGACATGGGCGACGAGCGAGACCAGGATGTTCAGCGAGCGCCACTCTGGCCCCCTGACCCTGAGCCAGAAAGCGCGGTTCCGCAGCCGCCCGACGACGCGCCCGCTCCAGTGGCGGATGAGCCGCAGAATCCGTGGCAGTCCGCCGCTGTACCGTGGGAGGAGCAGGCGCCCGCGTCGCCTCCCTCGATCAGCGATGCGCCGACCATGCGCGTCAGCGCCGCCCCCGCAATGGCGCCGACGCCTTCGATCAGCGATGCGCCGACTATGCGCGTCAGCGCCGCGCCCGCGCCTGCCAGCCCGCCTCCAGCGCCCGGCGAGCAGGACGCGCCCGGGCAATCGCGGCAGACCGGGGCGCCATTCGCGCCTGCGCACCGCCTCGAAGCCGCCGCGCCCGCCAGGCCCACCCCCGCGATCCGCAGCGCTGGGCCTGCGCTGAGCGGCGCGCCAGCCATGCCAGCCGCGCCCGATGAGCAGCCGACCATCGCTATGGCCGCGCCCGCTGCGCCGCCTGCTGCGCCGCCTGCCGCGCCGCCGAAGCCAGCCCGCACGGGGCTCTCGCTTGGCTGGCGGCTGGGTCTGACGGGCATCGTCATCGTGCTGTTGCTGGCGGGCGCCGCCGGACTCTACGCCTATGCGTCGTCGCTGGCGGCGGCCCCGCAAAAGGTCATGGCGAGCTACTGCGCGGCGCTCAAACGCGACGACTATCGCACGGCATATAGCTTGCTCTCCGCCAACGCGCAGGGGCAGACGAGCGAGGCACAGTATCTCGCCGACGCGGCGGCGCGCGATACCATCGAGGGATCTGTGACGCAGTGCGTCGCGACCCCGACCCAGGACCTCTCGCCGCTCTCGTTCCTGCGGTCGCCACGCTCGCTGATCTTCAACACACAGATCACGCGCAAGCATCCGGCGAGCGGGCAGATCGCGCTGACTCGCGATGCGCTGGGGTGGCATGTCGCGGCGCTCTCATCTACCCTGCAAGGTGTGGACCTTGGCCCGCTCTCTACTGAGCAGGCGCTCTGCAAGGCATTCAGCCAGCGCGCCTACGATCAAGCCTATGCGCTGCTCTCGACGCCCTATCAGAAGGAGCAGGGCGATGCGGCGACCTTCTCCCGCGCATTCGGCGCGACGCTGACCATCAGCGGCTGCACGGCTGATCTGAAGAGCTATAGCGTGAACAGCGCCGACCAGCAGGCGACGCTCAACGCGACCCTGACGGTCGGCATCTCAGGGACGGGGAGCGCGGCCAGCTCATTCACCCTGCCTGCCCGGATGACATTTGTGCGCGAGTCCACCGGCTGGCGCGTGGATGCGATTACCCCGCAGCTCAATCAGTGAGCGGCGACGAGAGCAGAGGAGCCACTTACGCCAGCGCGAATTGACGCGGCGCAGGACGCAAGCGAGCGGATGGCGTCGATCAGCCCGGCCAGCGCCGCAGCGCGCCCGCATCCCCTGCCGGTGGACGCGCTGACCCTCGCCGAGGCGACGCGGCGCATCGGCGCGCTGATCGCGGCGGGTCAGCGTGCGCACGTCGTGACGTTGAACCCGGAACTGGTCATGCGCGCCCGCCGTGATGCGGGGCTGGCGCAGGTCATTCGCGCGGCGCGGCTCGTGACGGCGGACGGAATGGGCGTCGTCTGGGCGCTGCGACTGGCAGGCCAGCGAGTTCCTGAACGTGTCACCGGGGTCGATCTGACGCAGGCGCTGGCGGAACACGCCGCCGCATCGGGCTACCCGATCTTCTTGCTGGGGGCGGCGCCGGACGTGGCGCAGGCGGCGGCGCAGGCGCTTCTCCGGCGTAACCCTGCGCTGCGCATCGCGGGCTGCTGGAGTGGCTCACCCCGGCCCGATGACGACGCCGAGACGACCGCGCGCATGCGCGCATCGGGGGCGCGGCTGGCGCTGGTGGCCTATGGCGCGCCTGCCCAGGAACTCTGGATCGCGCGCAATCTGCCTGCGCTGCCGGGCGTCGTCGCGCTCGGCGTGGGCGGCGCGCTCGACCTGCTGGCCGGGCGCATCCCGCGCGCGCCCCGCTGGCTGCGCGCCGCCGGGCTGGAGTGGCTCTATCGGCTGGCGCGCCAACCATGGCGCTGGCGGCGGATGCTTGCGCTGCCAAGGTTTGCGCTGGCAGCCAGCGTGTCGGCGGCACATGTGTGGCTGACACGGCGGCCAGATACTGGTATCCTAGCCATACGCGACGCTGCGGAGGCTGCTCGCGCGAGTGAGTAGCGCAGAACATGGCGCGACTGATCACAGGTACGAATGAATGAAGGCGTGTGGGCATGACTGACCGGGAACGACTGCTGGCGCTCGTGGATCGGTTTGCGGGCAAACGCGCGCTGGTGCTGGGCGATATGGTGGCCGATGAGTATATCTTCGGCGCGCCATTCCGCATCTCGCGCGAGGCGCCCGTGCTGGTGTTGCGGCGGCAGGGCTACCGCATGGCGCCGGGGGGCGCGCTCAACCCCGCCGTCAATGCTCGCACACTCGGCGCGGAGGTCTACCTCGCTGGCGTCATCGGCGCCGATGACGCTGGCAAGCGGCTGCGCGCGCAACTCCACGCGCTGGGCGTGCATATGGAGGGCCTGCTGACTGAGCCGGGCCGCCCCACCTCGACCAAGACGCGCGTGCTGGCGGGCGATACGCAACTGGTGCAGCAGCAGATCGTTCGCATTGACCAGATAGACACCTCCGAGCTGGAGGCCGAGACCAAACAGGGCATCATCGACTATCTGCACGACACGATCTCACGGGTAGACGCGGTGATGATCTCGGACTACGAGAATGGCGTCATCAATCCAGATGTGCTGCGGGCCGCGCTGCCCCAGGCCATACGCGAGGGCAAGATCGTCGTCGCCGACTCGCATGGCGACCTGGCGCGCTTCCAGGGCGTGACGGCGCTGACGCCGAATCAGCCGGAGGCCGAGGCGTCGCTGGGCTGGGAAATCAGCGATGGCCCCTCGCTCAATCGCGCCGGTGAGCGGCTGCTCGAGATGACCAGCGCCGAGGCGGTGCTGATCACACGCGGCAGCCAGGGCATGAGCCTGTTCACCTGCGGCGGCGAGCCATTCCACCTGCCCGCGTCGAATCGCCCGGAGGTCGCCGATCCGACCGGAGCGGGCGACACCGTGGCCGCGACATTCACGCTGGCCCTCGCCGCGACCGCTGGCGCGCATCAGCCGTCCCGCTATCGCGACGCCGCGATTCTCGCCAATCTGGCGGCGGGCCTCGTCGTGCAGCGGCTTGGCTGCGCCACGAATACCCCCGCTGAGCTTGCGGCGGCGGTCAACGCCAAGATCACCGATTGAACCGATTGGTACGACCTATGCCAGCATCAACGCCGCCAGAGCCAGACCACCTGAGCGCCCTCGCGCCAGAGCAGGTCACGCTGCCACGCGAGCGCCTCGCCGCGATCATCGCGGAGGAGCAGGCGGCTGGCGCGCGCTGTGTCTTCACCAATGGCGTCTATGACCTGCTGCACATCGGGCACATCCAGCTCTTGTGGCGCGCCCGCGCGCTGGGCGATCTGCTCGTCGTCGGCCTGAATAGCGACGCCTCGGCCCAGCGACTGAAGGGGCCAGCGCGCCCACTCATCCCGCAGGATGAGCGCGCCGAGACGCTGGCGGCGCTGGCGGTGGTTGACGCTGTGACCATCTTCGACGAAGATACCGCCGGGGAGACACTGGCGGCGCTGCGCCCAGCCGTCTACGTGAAGGGCGGCGATTACGCCACGGCGGACCCTGAGGCGCGCGCGCGCGATTACCTCGTCGGGCCAGACGACCTGCGACGGCTGGTGGCGGGCGCCGCGCCTGCGGATAGCTCGCTCGCGGCGCTGGGTGGTCTGGTCGAACGCTTGCCTGAGGCGCGGGTCGTCGCGAGCTATGGTGGCTCGCTGGCGCTGCTGGCCTACCTGCGCGGCCACAGCACCACTGACCTGATTCAGCGCATCATCAGCCGCTACGCGCCAGATGGGCCAGATACGCCGTGACGCGGTGTAGACTGTGAGCGCGGCGGCTCGTGGCGATAGCTCGTCCCCAGGCGCGGTTACAACCGCCAGCCGATGGGCCGCCACGTCGCCATCGAGCGCCTGTTCTCGTTTCTGACGGAGGATCGCGCCTGTGCAACCATACATACCGCCCGATGGCGACGATGCCCTCGCGCAGGCGATGGAGCCGACCCAGCCACGGCTGCCTGCGGCGCCGAAGCCGCCAGCGATGGGCGAGGCCGTGCTGCTGGGCGACGCTGCGCTGCCAGGCGAGGGCGCCTTCATCATCCCGGTGGATGCGCCCGACACGACGCAGGCGCCACCGGACGCCAGCGGCCAGAACCGGCGCATCGTCTCGGCGGCGGCGCTCATCATGCTGGGGCAACTGCTCAGCAGCCTGCTGGGCATGGCGCGCATCGAGACGATCAATATCCTGTTCTATGGCGCGGCGAGCGGCGCCTTCATCATCGCGTTGCGGCCCATCCAGCAGTTGAGCGACCTGCTCGTCGGCGGCTCCGTCAGCGGCGCGCTGATCCCCACCTTCGTCGACTACTCCGCGCCAGAGAAACGGCAAGAGCTGCGGCGTATCTACAGCACAATCGTGACGCTGGTGCTGTTGCTGATGGCCGTCGCGGTCGTGGCGCTCTTCTTTCTGGCGCCCTGGCTGCCCACCCTCTACCTCAAGCACCAGTCGGTCGCCGATCAGGAATTGACCACGCGCTTCATCCGCATCACCGCGTTCGGCCTCTTCGGGCTGGGACTCTACGCCGTGGGGGCGGCGCTGCTCTACGCGCTCAAGGATGTCATCTATCCAGCGTTCTCCACATTCATTCTGCACGTCGGCGTGATTGCGGTGGGCGTCATCACGCTCTTTCTGGCGGCGGCGCAACTGGGTCTGCCGGTCAGCGTGATCTTCTCGCATCTGAGCGGCGGCGCGCTGGATACGCTACAAACGACGGGCGCGGTGGGTCTGGCCGTTGGCTTTGTCCTCGGCGCGGCGGGCGAGGCTGTGCTGATCTATCCGGGGCTGCGTCGCGCGCGGACGACCTGGCGTCCCTCGCTTGACCTGCGACACCCCGCCGTGCGCCAGATCGTGCGGCTCTATATCCCCATCGCAGTGGGCCTGCTGATCAGCCTGGGCCAGCAGCAGGCCGAACTGATTCTCAATGGCACGGTATCGCCCGGTGACGCCTCGCGCAACATCACCGCTTTGCAGAGCGCGACGACGCTGATCCAGTTCCCGACGGGGCTGGTTGCGGCGGCGCTCTCGTTCGCGGTGCTGCCGCCACTGACGGCGGCGGCCAACGCGGGCGACAACGCGGGCTTCAAGCGCACGCTGGCGCTGGGCTTTCGGCTGGGGCTGCTGCTGATGACCCCCGCGATGGTTGGGCTGATCGCGCTGCGCACGCCGGTGGTGGCGCTGCTCTTCCAGCATGGCGCGTGTCACGCCGACTGCACGACCTTGAACGCGCTGGCGCTGCAAAACTACGCCTATCAGTTGCCCTTCCTCGCGCTCGACCAACTGCTCATCGCCGCGTTCTACGCGCGCAAGAACACGATCACGCCAGTGGTGGTGGGTGTCGTCTCGATCGGCCTGTGGGCGCTGGTCGCCGTTCCTTTCACGCCAACTGTTGGCATGCCAGCGCTGGCGTTCGCCAATGCCACGCTCAACTCCGGCCATGCGATCATCCTGTTCGTGCTGCTGACCATCACCATCGGCAATCTGGGGATGCGCGAACTCTGGGCGGGCCTCTGGCGCATCGCGCTCTCATCGGCGGCGATGGGCGCGGTCATCTGGGGGCTGCTCACCGTGCTGCCAGCGTGGGCGCCGAACGTCTTTACGCTCACCACGCTGCGCGGGCAGGCGCTGACCGTCGTGGCGGCGGGCCTCCCAGCGACACTGGTCTACTTCGCGCTCGTCTCACTGCTCGGTGTGCAGGAGATCCGCATGCTCGGCGGCATCATCCGCGCGCGGCTCGGCGGGCGACGGGGATAGGCTGACGCGCTGGACCGACTCTTCACCAGCCGCCCTCCGCGCCATCTCCGGTATGCTCTGTGCTGTGTGGAAAGATACAGCGGCAAAGGAGGCGACGCATGATGACGAATGATACAGGTGGCGCGACAGGCGATGGCGGCGAGGCCACGCGCGCGGCACTGGCGCAGGTGGCGGCGGAGACACGCGCCTGCGCACGCTGCGACCTCTCCAGCGGCGCGAAGAATAGCGCGCCCGGCGCTGGCGCGGCTCCGGCGGAGGTCATGCTGATCGGCGAGGCCCCCAGCGCCTACGACGACCGTAGCGGCAGGCCGTTCTCCGGCCCATCTGGCGTCTTTCTCGATGAATTGCTGGCGGCGGCGGGGCTGAGTCGCACACAGGTCTACCTGACCAATGTAGTCAAGCATCATCCACCAGAGAACCGTGAGCTGCGGCCCAATGAGGTGGCGGCCTGCTCAGGCTATCTCACCCGCGAGATCGCCGTCGTCAACCCCAGCGTCGTGGTGACGCTGGGGCGCGCCGCGCTGGCGTGGTTCCTGCCCAACGCCCGCATCAGCAGCCTCCACGGGCAAGCGCAACAGCATCGCGGGCGCATCCTGCTGGCGATGTACAATCCTGCGGCGGGCCTGCATCGCGAGGAGCTGCATGATGTCATCGTCGCCGACTTCACCCACGCGCTGCCCGCCGCCATCGCCGAGGCGCGTCGCCTGCTGGCCGAGGGCAAGCTCGCCCTGCGCGACGCCGCGCGCGACGACGAACCTGGCCCGCAGCAGCTGTCACTCTTCTGAATGACTCGCTGGCCTGTGACCGATGCGCTACAATCTCCCGCGAGGGGCCGCTGCGCCCGGCGAGGCGGGCAGCCAGACTGGAGAGGATGCTCGGATCATGCCCAATATCAGGCGGCAGCCATTGCTCACCACGGTCGTCGGCAGCTATCCCACCGATGGGCTGCCCGCGCGCCGCGCCATCGCACGCGCGGTCGAAGATCAACTGCTCGCGGGGGTGGACGTTATCAGCGATGGGCAGCCGCGCGGCGATATGATCGCGATGTTCGCTTCGCGCATCCCCGGCATCGAGCGGCGCGACGATGGCGCCTGGGTGGTCGTGGATACACTCGACCATCCCGGCTCGTCCATCACCGCGCCAGACTTCGCGCTGGCGCGTGAGCTGGCGGCGCGGCGCGCGGAGGTCAAGGGCATCGTCACCGGGCCGATCACGCTGGCGCTCTCGCTGCGGGTCGCGCCGGAGGCGCCCTACAACGCGCCACACGACCCCGCGCTGATCCTGCGGCTGGGCGAGATTCTGGGACGCGAGCTGGCTGCGCTGGTGGCAGCGGGCGCGCGTGTCACTCAGGTGGATGAGCCACTGCTGCCCCTGGCGCTCGGCGACGGGCGCGTGCCGCTGGAGCTAGCCTCCGACGCGCTGCGCGAGTTCGCCGCCACCTCCACCCTCCCCATGCTGCACACCTGCGGCGACGTGCGCGACCTCGCCAATGATCTGCTGCTGCTCAACTTCGCCGTCTACGACATCGAGAATACACGCATCGCTAACGCCGCCGCCTTCGACGACGACCAGCTCGACTTCTCTGGCTCGAAGGTCAGCGCAGGCTGTGTAGACACGACGAGCGCCGAGATCGAGACGACCGAGACGATCCGCGAACGCATCCGCGCGACGATGGCGCTCATCCCGCCAGAGCGGCTGTGGGTCTCGCCCGACTGTGGCCTGCGCCCGCTGCCGCGCGAGGCCGCGCTGGAGAAGCTGAAGCGCATGGTCGCCGCCACCCAGGAACTGCGCGCCGAACTTTGAGGGCGCATCCCGCATGGGTGGCGCGGGTCCGTGAATGATCCTCGGCGGGGCGCGGGCGGGTGAACCCGCAGTGCGGGCGGGTGAACCCGCAGCTAGAGGCCTGCGGCCGCGAAGGCCGCCTGCGCGGCCTGGAGAACGACGTCCTAGCCCGCGACAGGCGGGCTTCGCGTCGGTCCGCAGACCGACCCTAGGCGCGGCTTTCAGGCGCCAGCTCTGCCGGGCGGCGCATGAGGCGCCAGGCGAGCGCGGCCATGATGGCAATGAGCGCGCCGCAGGTGAGCAGATTCCACACGGCAGCGTCTGGCGCGATTCCGGGCGCCGCCGCAGACTGTTGCGCCAGGGCGAACTGCCGCGCCTGCCCCAGCAACGTCAGCCCGACCGGCGCAGCGGCCCAGAGCAGCCAGCGCGCTCGCGCGTCCCGTCCGCCGCTCGTCAGCGCGCCAATCCCCGCTAGCCACCAGAGCGCACAGAAGGTGAAGGCTTCGAGGAAGTAGTAGGGCCAGAAGACATTCACAAAGGCGGGATGGCACAGGCTGCACAGGGCGAGCAGTCCGTAGAAGTCGCGCGAGTCGGCGCGCAGGTCTGGCCGCGCCCGCAGCGTGATCGCCGCGACCAGCAGCGTCGCCACCAGCACGGCCACGCCATCGGCGCGCTGGGGGATCACGGCGAGCGCTGTGCCGCTCACCAGCGTCCAGAGATTGCCGCCATCGACCGCGACGGAATTATGGAACGTCACCAGCGAATAGAGCAGGTCTGGCCCATCGGCGAGCGCGAATGGCGCCAGCCCACAGGCGACGACCACCCCCAACGTGGCGCTGAGACGGCGCAGCGAGCGCCAGTCGCGGCGCGCCAGCAGCAGCAGCGCCACCGGAATGATGATCGTCAGCGCGGTTGTGCGCGTGAGCAGCGCCAGCCCCAGCCACACCCCGGCGCGGCGAGGTTTGCCCTCGCCCAGCGTGCGAACGGCGACGAGCGCCATCCACAGCATCATCGGCTGCTCCACATGGCCGTAGTAGAGCATGCTCTGCCAGAGCTGGAGCGAGATGAGGAATACCTCATAGACCAGCAGGCGGCGCGCCCCACGCAGCGGCGCAGGCGCGTAGCGGTCAATCGCATGCACGGCCTCGCGCGCCAGCAGCAGCGGAAAGATGCTATAGATCGCCACGACGGCCAGCCGGGTCAGCGCCAGGCTCTGCAGCCAGCCCAGCCACCTGGCCAGCGCCAGCGCGACGACCAGCGGCGCGATGCTCAGCGGACCATTCGCCAGTGGATAGCCATGCAGGTGGCTGCACTATAGATGAAGAGCGGGCGTCCGTGCAGCGCGATCAGCGCCGCCGGAATGTAGAAGCGCTCGAGGTCGCTCGCTTGCAGGTGAATCTGGCTGATGGCGCACCACCCGCCGATGTAGCACGCGGCGAGCGCCAGCCGCAACGCCCAGCCCCTGCGCCGCCCAGAGCCGGGCAGTCGCGCGGGCGTCGCCACGACGACCTGGGAGGCGCTGGCTGGCGTTGGCATCCTGGCTCCTATCAAAAAAATCACCCTCGCCCACCGGGCGAATCGGTCAGCAGCGACCATCAGTCACATCAACGGCTGAGCGCGGGCGCCAGTAGCAGGCTGGCGGTTGAAACCGCGCCTCAAGGCGAGTGCGGTCGCCACCAGACCCGCCGTCGCGGGTCCACCGAAAGCCCCCGCTCCTGGACCGACGGAGGTGGGGTTGTGGGCCGCCAGGCCCTCCAGGCGCGGTTGCACCTGCCAGCGGCGTCGCGGCGGCATTTGTCGCCAGAAGTTGGCGCATGATAGACTACAGAAGACTCTCAATGGCGAGAGACGCGGCGTTGCGGATGAGGTCGTGACGATGCCCCGGTGCGGGCAAACAGCGCGCTCATCGCGAATGCTCATCGTGGGTTGATGTGCAGGTGACGCCGACAAGACGCACAGGAGAAACAGCCATGGCGATGACGCGCGTGCAGCGGCCTACGCTCGCCGATCTCGATCTGAGCATCGGCAAGAAGACTCGTCTCCACCGGCTCCTCTATAGCTTTGGTCCAGGCAATGGCACACTGATGTTCCTGCCGATTGACCAGGGTCTGGAGCACGGCCCCCGCGACTTCTTTGTGAATCCACCGGCGAAGGACCCAGACTTCCAGTTGCGGCTGGCGAAGGAAGGTGGCTTCTCTGGCATTGTCTACCAGTATGGCATCGCGCAGAAGTACATGTACAAGTATGCAGGAGCGGTGCCGCTGGTGCTGAAGCTGAATGGCAAGACGGAGATTCCACCGGATAAGCAGGCGATCTCACCGATGATCGCCGGGGTGGAAGACGCCGTGCGGCTGGGAGCCGACGCCGTTGGCTATACCCTCTATGTTGGCTCGCCCATGCAGACCGAAGACTTCACGCAGTTCCGGCTGATGCGCGAACAGGCTGACCGCTACGGCATGCCGATCATCGTGTGGGCCTACCCGCGTGGCGAGGCCATCGATACGAAGGGTGGCCGCGACAGCCTCTACGCCATCGACTACGCCGCGCGCGTGGCCAGCGAGCTTGGCGCTGATATCGTCAAGATCAATGTGCCCAAGAGCGACCCCGAGAAGGATAAAGCGGCGCCCAAGCCCTACAACACCATGAGCGTCTCTCGCGAGGAGGCGACACGCATGGTCGTCGAGTCGGCGGGCAAAGCGCTGGTGCTCTTCAGCGGCGGCGAGATGCAGGGCGACGGCGACATCATCACCAAGGCGCGCATCGCGATGGACGCCGGGGCCACCGGGCTGATCTTCGGACGCAACGTCTGGCAGCGTCCCTTCGACGAGGCGATTGCGCTCGCGCAGCAGTTCCGCAAGCTGCTGAGCGAGTACTCCGCCTAGCGGAGCTGGCGGCTGAAAGCCGTGCTCCAGGCCGCGCAGGCGGCCTTCGCGGCCCGCAGGCCCCTAGCTGCGGGTTCACCCGCCGAGGATCATTCACAGGCCTGAGCTTCCCTGGTCTTCACGCGCGAGCGTGTGGATGAGGTGGCGCGTGTCTGGCGCATCTCCTGAGGCGTTGGCCGGTGTGGGCCAACGCCTTTCGTGTGTCTGTGGCTCGTCTACGATGAGTTTGGCTTATGGGGTCCTAGCCCATTGTGGCTACACGCCCATTTGTGGATATACTACCTGATGTGCGTATCGAGGAGCAGGCGGTGGACGCCTGGAAGCGTGACGCTCTGACGATTGGTGGGAGAGGCGCCTCATGGATTCTATTCGTATCATGCTGATTGACGAGCACCCGCTCTTTCGTCAGGGCTGCCGCGCAACCCTGGAGGCGGCTGGCGATTGCGTGGTGATCGCCGAGAGTTCCAGCAGCCGCGAAGGGCTGGACCTGGCGAAAGTCAACGTTCCAGATGTCATCCTGATTGACGCGCTGCTCTCCACCAATGACGCGCTCGAACTTGCGCGGCAGTTGCGCCACGCCAGCCCGCGTGTCGCCATCATCATGCTGACGGCGTTCGAGGATGAGGAGCAGCTCTTCCAGACGATGAAGCTGGGCGCAGCCGCCTATCTGCTCAAGGGCATCTCGCCAGAGGAGCTGGTAGACGCCGTGCGCAAGGTCAGTCGCGGCATCTACATCATCAACGATAACGTGCTTTCACGCCCCACCGTCGCCAAGCGCGTGCTGCGGGTCTTCCGCGAGATGACGGCGGAAGAGCCACCCGAAGTGCAGCCGCTCTACTCACCGCTCTCTGGCCGCGAGATCGAGATACTGGACTACATCGCGCGTGGCAACAGCAACAAAGAGATTGCCAAGTCGTTAGGCATCAGCGACCAGACGGTGAAGAACCACATCACCTCCATCCTGAAGAAGCTCTCGGTCAACGACCGCACCGCAGCCGTCGTCCATGCGCTGCGCAAGGGCTGGATCAAGATGGAGAGCGAGTGAGCCGCGTCTCTGCCCACTGCCCGGCCCCCAGTCCGTGTCGGCGGACCTCGCGTTCGCTCCTTCTCCAGGTTTCACAATCTGAGTGACGTGACGAGGGCCTGCCGTGGCGTCAGCAATTTGGCCGCCGACGACGAGCAGCCATTTGCGGCTGGCGCCTGAGCAGGCCACACGGGAAAGCTTCTCTACCCATTAGGACTATAGCAAGCGTATCGTTACTTCATCTGGGAGTCCGCGTTACTGTATCTGAGCGACGCCGAAAAGCACTAAAACGTTGTGATTTGTCGGTGGCGTCACTCACGGGCGGATTGTGGTGGTGAGGATGATGGGACAGTTCGTAGGCAGGTCATCACTGCGCGCCACATTCAATTCTGGGCGTCTGGCGGTCCTGATGGGCGTCTGACGCTTTTTGGAGAGGTGCGGCGTCTTACGAGTGTTCTGGTCATTCCGCAACGCTCTGATGTCCGCGAACGTTGTGGCGCGAGCTAAAAGCAGCGCCCGATCCGTTGCTTGTGTTTGGAGGAATCTCTCGATGAACATGCTTTCTCGCCGCAGCAGCCGTGGCCAGGGCCTCGTGGAGTATGCCCTGATCATCGCCCTGGTCGCCGTCGTGGTTATCGCCGCCCTCGTGCTGCTTGGCCCGGCCATTTCCAGCATCTTTGTGCATATCAGTAGCGCGCTCTAACGCGCAATGTATATGCGCTGAGTGGCTGTGAGGCAACTCACGGCCACTCAGACGACGGGGGTAGCCCACGCTTCATTCGTGTTGTGTGGCGTTACCCCGTTGTCATGTTTGCTCCGTCAGACGCGCCAGGAACCTGCGTTTGACCCAGAAGCTCGTGGGTCGCAACCCATCCACCGCATCAACATGACCGTCAGGCTCGCGCTTCGCTCCAGTTCACTCGCTTCGCTCCAGGAGGTACGCTTACCATGGCAGCTCCCGCTCGCCCCATGCGCACCCGCTCGTCTGGGGGGCGCACACTCATCTTGCTGGGTGTGTTGCTGGCCCTGGCCGCTGGCGCCATCGTCATTTTTGTCGTCAGCACGTACACCTCCCCAAACTTGCAGACAGAAACCGTTGTCGTCACATCTTCACAGGTCGATGCAGGCTCAATCCTCTCGACCTCACAGAGCGGGCAGATCGGCACAAGCCCAGGCCTCTATGTGTTGATCTCCGGCGCCTTCACCACCAAGACGGTCAATACCGACTTCGCGCCGCCAGACGCCTACGTCTTCAAGAGTCAGTCCGACCTGAATACCTACCTCAACAATAAGGTCGTCGCCGACACCTTCTACGCGGGCGAGATTCTGCGCGGTCCCAACGATCCGCGCCTGACGACGCTCAGCGCGGGCGCGCCTGGCAGCCTGACCGCCAACAACCCCAGCGCGATCAAGACAGGTGACGTGCTGGCGCAGATTAAGGTGGATGGCAAGGCGGCGATGGTGCCGGGCGATCACATTGACCTGATCGTGACCTACTGCAGCTCGTCGCTGCCCAACACAGGCGGCAGCGCGACCCCGTGCGCGAGCCAGACAACGCTGCAAAACCTCTACGTCTATGCCGTTCAGGACAGCGTCGTGTATGTCGTAGTGACACGTCAGGATGCGGTAGAGTTGCTCTCCCTGACCACCGACGCCAGTAACTTCGAGTTGGCCATCCGCGCGCCGGGCGACAACGGTACCAATCCCACGACGCCGGTCAGCTCCTCGACGATCATCTCCGATTTCTTCCACTAGGCCGCGACCAGGCGGGGCTGCGCACGAGCGCGTGTCTCCCGTTGCTCCTATGTGGAAGAGCGAACGATTGATGATGCGGTATACTGCGTAAGTGTTCCCTCACGCGGCTCAAACGGCCCGTTGTCCCAGAGAGGGAGAGCGGGCCGTTTCTGCGCGTGATGCAGGCGGTAGGGGTGCTGGCGGTGAAAACCGCGCCTGGTGTGCCTCCCTGTTGGGCTGCTGAGCTCCGCTCCACGCGCTTCTCTCGCGGCGCTCGCGTGTCAGCCCTGTGGGCCGCGACGCCCGCCTGCGCGGACTGCCGTGGAAACCTGGCGCAGCCGGACAGCGCCGGGTCAGCCGCGCTTTTGGGTGGAACCGTAAGATAGCATAGATACAAGCAGGTGGACGCAGCCCGGTTGGCTGGAACATGCTGCGACGACGCACTCTGTGACGGGGTAAAGAAGATGGGCCAACAATCGGATGGACGCGCTCCTGACACTATCCGTTTGCTAATCGTCGATGATATGGCTGAGACTGCGCAGAACGTGCAGAAGCTGCTCCATTTCGAGCATGACATCCGCGTGGTGGGAATCGCGGCGAGCGGGCGTGAAGCCATTCAGAAGGCCGATCAACTGCGCCCTGATGTCATCCTGATGGACATCAACCTGCGCGATATCGATGGCATCGAGGTCGCCGAGACCATCGGGCGGCAGATCAGCACCTGCATCGTGATGATGTCGGTGCAGAACGAGCCGGAGTATTTCTCGCAGGCGATGTCGGTCGGCGCACGCGGGTATCTGGTCAAGCCCTTCACCAGCGACAAACTCGTCCGCACCATTCGCCGCGCGATAGAAAACTTCCCCCCGCCACCGCCGCCACCGCAATCCTCATCAAATGGCGACCGTGGCGGCGATAGTGGGGCGCGCAAGATCATCGCCGTCTACAGCCCCAAGGGTGGGGCTGGCACCAGCGTGCTTGCCGCCAATATGGCGATTGCGCTGCAACAGGCGACACAGAAATCGGTCGCGCTGATCGACGCGAACCTGCAGAACGGCGACTCACATGTGCTGCTCAACATCAACACAAACTCCAGCATAGATGACCTGCGTGAGGCAGGCGTCGGCGCGCTCGATCAGGATATGATCGAAGGTACAGTCTTCAAACACTCTGAATCAGAGATCGTGCTGCTGCGCGCCCCGCTCTCGCCCGAATCTGCGGAACTCTTCACCTCAGACATCACAAAAGGGGTTCTGCTGAAACTGCGCGACTGCTTCGACTTCGTTGTGATCGATACGGGCAGCGCCTTCACCGAGGCCACGCTCACCGTGCTGGAGGTCGCCGACCTGATTGTCACGCTGACGACCCTGGAAGTGACCACCATTCATCGGGTAAGCCAGTTCTTCCAGCTAGCTGAGCGCGTCGGCATCTCGCTCTCGAAGGTGCGGCTCGTCTGCAACCGGGTCGAGCAGTATTATGGCATCCGCCCGAATCAGGTGGAGTCGCAGTTGCGCCGCCGCTTCTTTGCGCAGATTCCTGAGGATGAGAAGCTGGTGGTCGCTTCGATCAATCGCGGCGTGCCATTCATGGTCTCGCAGAAGACGGCGCCGATCTCGCGCTCGATTCAGACGCTGGCCAGCCGCATTAGCGAAGTGCTGGCGCCGCAATCGGATCCGTCGCCAAGCCGTCGCTGGCCCCGCATCCCTGGCGCATAAACCGACTGATAGCAAGCCCCTTTTCTGCCGGTTGCCCCACGCGGTGGGCCAACCGGCGCCTCCTCCGGAGTCATCCCGAATTTTGGGATGGCGAGAGAAGCGGTTGAGGGATACGCGAGCCAGAGACGGTTCAGCGCCGAACTCAGTCGATAGAATCGTTGGGGCTGCCGCTCACGCCGTAGAGCGGACATGCAGAGCGGGCGCGCCCGGATGGACGCGCCCGCTGAGTTTGCCTGGGAAAGCTGGTTGGCCTAGTACTCCGGCATCTGCGGAGCGGCAGGCTTATCTTTCTCGGGCAGATCGGTGATGAGGGCCTCGGTCGAGAGGATCATCGCCGCAATGCTGGCGGCGTTCTCCAGCGCGGAGCGTGTCACCTTGGCCGGATCAATCACGCCCGCCTCGATCATGTCCTCGGTCTTGTTGGTTAGCACATTGTAGCCGATGCGCATGTCTTTCTTGGCGGCCTGCGCCTGGCGCACCATCTGCACGACCACCGCGCCGTCCTCGCCAGCGTTCGCGGCGATCTGGCGCAGTGGCTCCTCCAGCGCGCGGCGAAGAATCTGCACGCCCGTCGCGGCGTCGCCCTCCAGGATCACTTTGTCGAGCGCCTCGACCGCGTTCAGCAGCGCCACACCACCGCCAGGCACGTAGCCCTCTTCGACGGCGGCGCGAGTCGCGGAGAGCGCATCCTCGACGCGGGTCTTGCGGAACTTCAGCTCCACCTCAGTGCCAGCGCCCACCTTGATCAGGCCAACGCCACCGGCCAGCTTGGCGAGGCGCTCTTGCAGCTTCTCGCGGTCGTAGTCGCTGGTCGTATTGTCGATCTCAGCCTTGATCTGCTTGATGCGCGCCTGGATGGCGGGCTGCTCACCCTTGCCCTCGACGATGGTTGTCTCGTCCTTGGTCGAGATGACGCGGCGCGCCTGGCCCAGCTCTGCCAGCGTGACGTTCTCCAGGCGACGGCCTGTCTCCTCGCTGATGACCTGACCACCCGTCAGAATGGCGATGTCTTGCAGCATGGCCTTGCGGCGGTCGCCGAAGCCAGGCGCCTTGACCGCCAGCACATTGAGGATGCCGCGCAGCTTGTTGACCACCAGTGTCGGCAGGGCCTCGCCATCGACATCCTCGGCGATGATGACGATGTTGCGGTTGCCGATCTGCGTCAGCTTCTCCAGCACCGGCAGGATGTCGGCGACGGCGCTGATCTTCTTATCGGTGATGAGCAGGTAGGCATCGTCAACGACGGCCTCCATGCGCTCCGAGTTCGTGACGAAGTAGGCTGAGCTATAGCCCTTATCGAGCTGCATGCCCTCGACGAACTCCGTCTCGAAGTTGATGCCGCGGCTCTCTTCGACGGTGATGACACCATCGCGGCCCACGCGCTCCATCACATCGGCGATCAGGTCGCCGATCTGTGGGTCGGCGGCGGAGACGGTCGCGATCTGCGCAATCTCCTTGCGGCCTTCGACCGGAGACGCTTCGCTCTTGATGTATTCGACGATGGCCTGCACGCCGCGCTCGATGCCCTGACGGAGCTGCATCGGGTTTGCGCCAGCGGCCAGATTCTTCAGGCCCTCGGTGACGATGGCCTGTGCCAGCACGGTCGCCGTGGTTGTGCCGTCGCCGGCCACATCGTTCGTCTTGGTCGCGGCCTCTTTGAGGAGCTGCGCGCCCATGTTCTCGAAGGGGTCTTCGAGCACGATTTCCTTCGCAACCGTCACGCCGTCATGGGTGACAGATGGCGAGCCGAACTTCTTGTCAATCGCGACGTTGCGGCCCTTCGGACCCAGGGTGGTCTTGACAGCGGCGGCGATGGTATCAATGCCCTTCTTGAGGGACCGGCGCGCCGCCTCGTCGAAGACGAGCTGCTTGGCCATGTGTGCATTCTCTCCTGTGAATTCGCGCTACAGCCGCTCTGAATCGAGCGCTGTCGCGGAGTTACTTCTCAGACCCGATCACCGCGAGGATGTCGGACTCGCGCAGCACGAGCAGATCATCGCCATCCAGCTTGAACTCGGTGCCGCCGTACTTGGCGAAGAGCACGCGGTCGCCGACCTTCACTTCCATCTCGGCGCGCTTGCCGTTGTCCAGCAGCTTGCCGACGCCCACCGCGACCACTTCGCCCTCCTGGGGCTTTTCCTTGGCGGTGTCTGGGATGATGAGGCCGCTCTTGGTCATCTCTTCCTTCTGCAAAGGTTTGACGACCACACGATCAGCGATGGGTTGGAGCTTCGCAGCCACGGTATTTTCCTCCTGAAGCGCTACGCTTGTAGTGGCCCGGACCTACCTGGATTCCGTCATTCGTATGTTGTCGCACGATGTCTCACGACGTCGCGTGACGTTCATCGTCCCCCATGACGAGCGGCGGCGTTGCTCGCTCAGCCACCGGAGGGCGTTGACGTTCCGTCCATGAGTATCGCCCATCAGTCGTTAGAGGTGTGTAGACAGGGTGTTAGAGGAGCGTAGGAAGTGTGTAAGAGAAGTGTTAGCGGTGGGGGCCGTTTGCCTGTGAGGCATGCGCTGGCTCTGGCCGTAGGATCAGGTGTGACGTGATGAGGATTGCTTGCCTGCGTCAGCAATGATGGATGGCCGCAGGGGAAGGAGCGTGTCGCGTATGCGCGAACGAGGGGATGTATCGCTAGAGGTTCTGGGGCTGGAACACAGGGACGCCTATCTAGACATGATCAGCGAGTTCGAGCACACAGGCGAAGGATATCCCTACAACGACGCCGAACTCGCACAGACCGATTACGCCGCATTCATCCGCGACCTCCAGGCTGAAGCGAGCGGAGAAGGCTTGCCCCAGGATGTCGCCGCGCAGACTACCTCTATTCTGCTAGACACAGATGGTCGCGCGCTTGGTGAGATTCGCTTTCGCGCTACGCCCATCGCCCCTATCGAACAGGGAAATGGCCACATTGGCTACAACGTGCGCCCCTCAGCGCGCAATGACGGCTATGCGACCACTATGCTCTCTCTGCTGCTGGAGCGCGCCTGCGCATTGGGATTGCGTCGCGTCATGCTGCCAGTGGAAGGCGAGAAGCCAGCTTCGGTACACGTCATCGAGCGTAACGGTGGGCGACTGGAGCGGCGCATCACACGGCCCGATGGCGAGGTCGTCTCAATCTTCTGGATTGACCCGGCCTGATCTGCCCGACTGTATCCAACTCCGCCCAAGAAGCTCGCTTAGTGACAAAAATCGCGTTGCGCTCGCGGCGTTGGGGCGCTATACTCGACTTCGCGCCTTGTTGCATGCTACCCGAAAGCAACAGGCTGCTCGGAAGGTCACGTCCATCATCGTTGCCAGCGCAGGGAGTGTCCGCGCATGTACAGCGTCTACCTCGATCTGAATCCGGCGCGTGCGTTGAGCGTGCGGACGCTGGGAAACGCTTCGCGTCGCATCTACTTTAGCCCGGTCGCGCCCTTGCGGGTGCGCCGCATGCCCGCGCCACCGCTGCCAGAGGGTCGCTGGGCGCGTGTACGCAATATCCTCGCTGGTCTTGCGCTCGACGAGGTAGAGCGCACGATTACCTCGATGGCGGCCGGGCTGGCCCCCACAGCGACGCCACAGCCCCGGCGCATCTACCTGGGGCGCGAAGTCGTCGGCGAGGTGATCGAGGTCGGGCCAGAGGTCCGCTTTTTGCGGGTCGGCGACCGCGTCGCCTATCAGACTGGCCCCTGTTGCGCCACCCGCGAGATCGAGCCGCCCTGTCGCCACTGCGCGATGGGCGCCTATGCGCTCTGCGAGAATCGCTACCTGCCCGGCCCAGAGCAGGTCGGCGGCGGCTGGGGCGATGAGATGGTCGTTCACGAGCGCCAGCTCTTTCTCGTGCCAGATGGCATGCCGCTGGAGCAGGCGGCGCTGCTCGAGCCAACCGCTGCGGCGCTGCATGCGGCGCTGCGCTATCAGCCGCAGGTAGACGATCAGGCGCTGGTGCTGGGCGCTGAGACGCACGGCATGCTCATCACCCAGGCGCTGCGGGTGCTCTCGCCGATGCTCAACATCACGGTTGCGCCTGAGCAGAGCTATCAGGTCGAAGTGGCGACGCGCATGGGCGCCACGCGCATCCTCTATCCCGAAGATGGCGTCGCGGCGATTGCGCGCATGACCGGAGCGAAGCTCTATCGCGGCCAGATCGGCGCCGAACTGCTCGTCGGTGGCTTCGACGTGGTCTATGACACGCTTGGCACCGAGCATTCGCTGCGGCAGGCGCTGGCCTGGGCGCGCGAGGGCGGCGTGGTCGTGCTTGCGGCGCGCTCACTCCACTGGATGCGGCTCGATATGAGCGCAGTCTGGAACCGCGAGGTGACACTGCTGGGCGCCTACACGCATGGCGCGGAGAGCTGGCCCGGCGGCGACGACAGCTTCTCGATTGGCGGCTCGACCGGCGGGCGCGCCTCGACCTTCGCGCTGGCCAGCGAGATGCTGCGCGGCCAGCGGCTCACCCCCGAACGACTCGTTACTCACCGCTTCCCGCTCTCCGAGGTCAAGACCGCCATCACCACCGTGCGCGACCGCGCCGAACACCGCGCCATCAAAGTACTGCTCGACATCGAAGAGATTCCGGGTGTTCCCATGCTCGACGAAGGCGAGGATCCGCCGCTGCTGCCTGGCCCACGCGGCTAGGCGGGCGCACCGTAAAACCGTTAGCAAAGCGGCTTATGGTTGAGCATTGAGCGCTGGATTGACGACGCGAAAGCCTTCAAGAGGCGCGACAGCCGCTAGACGCACATCCGAAGTAACAAAGATTACATCCTCGTTCAAGGTAGCCGCGATGACTTTGGCGGATGCAAGCTGGATGGCGTCGAGGCTTCGTAGCGGATATGGGCGCAGGAGCCAGTGGTAATTGCAAAGTTCAGCAGCGAGCCCGAGGATAGGATTCGTAAGCGGAATCAATCGATAGAGGCCACCCGAACGCGAAGCGTCGCTGAGTGTGATGTGGCGCTCGAACTGACGCTCCATCGCATCAACGAACGAGGGATGGTATTTCCTCGTGCGACCAATCCGTCGGAGAGCGGCAGCTACCTCTACCTGAGCTAGCTGTGAAAGATACAGAGCTTTGTGATCGCGTGATTCGCAGACTGATTGTACCCAGGCAGTTCCCACCTCCCGATGATAGCGCTTGATGATGGCGAAGCTATCAAAGAAATATGTGGGCGCCCCTAACATGCATCCATCCACGCTTTCTGTTTTCGAGCTACTCACCGCGATCTTCGTCAACGGCACGAGCGGCAGGCTCATCAGTCGCTGAGTCGTATGGCTGACGCTCCATGTCATCCCAGATGCGCTCTAATTCCCGCTGCTCCTGCTCCAGTTCTGCGTACTCGGCCTCTGTCAACGGTAATTGGGGAGCGAAGAGCGATGGATTGCGCAGTTGGATGTCCGCTGCCGCCTGGCGCGTCAGCAGTTCTATGCGCGGGTCACGATTCTTCTTGAGCGCCATATGCCCTCTCCATCGATTGAATCACGCTCCAGGATTGGGTACATTGTACGATACGCAGGGATACACTGCGCGCCTGTCTGAGATAATCGCGACGCCCACACTATCGCAGCAGCATCGCATCGTAGATGGCGGCATAGGTGACGACCACCATGACGGCAAAGAGCAGGCTATCCATGCGGTCGAGCAGGCCACCGTGGCCGGGGATGAGTTGGCCGCTATCCTTGACCCCCGCGCCCCGCTTGAGCATAGACTCCGCGAGGTCGCCGATGGTCGCGGCGATGGCGGTGAGGATGCCCATCGACAGCGAGGCGTACCAGGGGAGATGGATCGGGATGGTGAGCACAAAGGCGGCGACGATGGAGAGGACGACGCCGCCCGCGAAGCCTTCCCACGTCTTGGCGGGGCTGATGCGCGGCGCGAGCTTGGTCTTGCCGAAGAAGTGGCCCGTGAGGTAGGCGGCGGTGTCGTTGCCCCAGACCATGCCAAAGACCGCCAGCACCCACCAGAAGCCTGTCGAGCCGAAGCCGAAGTCTGGGCCACGCAACGCGAGGAAGAGCGCCAGCGGCCAGCCGAGATAGAGGGGAATCGCCAGCGTTAGCGCCCAGTCGCGCAGCGCATTCTCGAAGCTCTCGCTGCCCAGCAGGAATACGGTGAACGAGAGAATCACACTGCCGCTGATGCCGCCGGAGATGATGAGCAATCGCTGCTCTGGCAGCATCGCCGCCAGCAAGAAGTCAACGCCGAGGGCAATGCTGATGAGCATCTGCGGCCGCCAGCCCCTGCGGGCGAGCATGCTGCTCATCTCCCACGCGCCGATGCAGAGGAAGCAGAACGCGCCCGCGAACGCGATCCATCCACCACAGAAGATGATGCTCACCACCAGCGCGATCAGCACCACCGCCGAGCCGAGCCGCTGGCGCAGATTGGCCAACCAGCCCGTGCTCGACTTCGCAGGCGCCGGGGCGGCGTCGGGCGAAGTGTCTGATCCAGTGGGCGCCGAGGAGGTCGCATGGCGCTGCGGATCGCCGGGGTGGGGTGGTCGCGCGCCACGTGGGCGCCGACGGGCAGGCAGCGCGGACGGCTCCGAAGCGTCATAGCTCATCGCGGTTCTCCTGGCGCGCCCCTACAGCGAACGCAGCGCGGGTCTCTCGTGCTAGTGTACTCCCTCGGCGGCGGTTTGCGCACGGGTGGTCGTCGAAAGCGACGAGCCAGCGGACATGGCGCCGGGCGCGCTGGTGACACCAGGCGCATGCGGCTGCTCCGCCTGCTCTGTCGGCTCCTGCTGGGCCTGCTGCGCCTCCTCGGCGATCTGGGCGTCTGTCTTGCCGAAGCGCCGCTTGCGTGCGGAGAAGGCATCGAGCGCGGCCACGAAGTCATCGTGGTCGAAGTCAGGCCAGAGGCGCGGCGACGAATAATATTCGGCGTAGGCCGCCTGCCAGATGAGATAGTTGCTCAGGCGCATCTCGCCGCCCGTGCGGATGATGAGGTCTGGGTCGGGCAGGTCGCGGGTGTAGAGATGGCGCGAGAGCATCTCCTCGTCAATCGTCTCTGGCGCCGCGCCCGTAAGGACGATGGCGCGCACCGCGTCCACGATCTCGGCGCGTCCGCCATAGTTGAAGCAGACGTTCAGCTCGAGCTTGGTGTTCTCGCGGGTCAGGTCCATCATCCACTGGATGGCCTCCTGCACATCGGGCGCCAGTCCCTCCAGGCGACCAATGTGGCGCAGGCGAACGCCATTCTTGTGCAGGCGGTCCACGTCGCTGCGGATGGTTTCCCACATCAGACCCATCAGGGCGTCCACTTCATCCTGTGGGCGGCCCCAGTTCTCGGTGGAGAACGCATACACGCTCATCATCGGCACATGATAGTCATCGCAGAGCTGGACGACACGGCGCAGCGCCTCGACCCCCGCTCGGTGGCCCACCGAGCGCGGCAGATGGCGCGCAGTCGCCCAGCGCCCGTTGCCATCCATGATGACGGCGATGTGGCGCGGCACAGCGCGTCCCTCAATGAAGCGCAGTTTCGCCGCTTCGGCGCGTCGCTCCTGTTCGGCGGCGCGGGCGCCACCGTCGATGACGCCAGAGATCGCCGAAAACAGGGTTTTGATTCGTCGCTTTGCCATGCTCTCCCCAATGATCCTCACCGGCGGCAGAACGGAGGCGAGTGAACGACCCAGCAGGCCTGCGCATCCGCGCCAGCATCCCGCGCAGGCCCGGTCGGCTAAACGGAGAGGATCTCCTGCTCCTTCGCCTGCCCCACCTTCTCCAACTCTGCGGTGTAGCGGTCGGTGAGTTTCTGCAAGCGATCAACACTGCGCTTCAAGTCGTCAGCGCTGATCTCCTTGTTCTTCTCCTGCTCACGCAACGTGTCATGCCCATCGCGCCGACAATTGCGCACCGCTATCTTCGCCTCATCCACTTTCTTATGCGCCACCTTCACCAGTTCTTTACGTCGATCCTCGGTGAGCGGTGGCAGCGCCAGACGAATCATCTGGCCGTCATTCGTCGGGTTCACGCCCAGGTCGCTCTTCTGAATCGCCTTCTCGATATCGCCCAGCATGTTCTTGTCATAGGGCTGAATCGTGAGCATGCGCGCGTCGGGCGCGTGAATGGTGGCGATCTGCTGCACAGGCGTTGGCGTGCCGTAGTAGTCTACCGTGAGCCGTTCGAGCAGCGTTGGAGAGGCTCGCCCCGTGCGGATCGTGTTCAACTCACGCTGAAGCGCCTCGATGGCGGACTTCATGCGGTGCTCAACGTCCGCGAATACGTCTACCGCCATGATACCTTTCCCTTCTCACGATGTCTACAGGTTCTCCCCATTGTATCCGCTGCGGCGCCGACCGGGAATGCCATTATCAAAATGCGGTGTGAAGACCCCTGGCTTCAGCCGTAGGGAGCGGTCAACCCCAGATTGCGTCGCGCTCGCCGGGCAGCGCGTGTACCAGGGTGCCACGGCGCTCGCCGCGCGCCACCGCCAGAATCTGCCCTGGCGTCTCCAGGTCAAAGACGACGATGGGCAGATGATTGTCATTGCAGAGCGAGAGCGCCGCGCCATCCATCACGGCGAGGCCCATCGTGAGCGCCTTCATGTAGCTTACCTCGGCGAAGCGGCGCGCATCGGGATTGCGCATCGGGTCGTCGTCGTAGACGCCATCTACCTTGGTCGCCTTCAGCAACACCTGGCAATTCAACTCGATTGCGCGCAGCGCCGCCGCTGTGTCAGTCGTGAAGAATGGATTGCCCGTGCCAGCCGCCAGAATGACGATGCGCCCCTTTTCCAGATGCCGGATGGCGCGACGGCGGATGAATGGCTCGGCGATGGAAGGCATGTCGATGCCCGTCTGCACACGCGTCTCCATGCCAGCGCGCTCGAGCGCGTCTTGCAGGGCGAGGCTGTTGATGACGGTGCCCAGCATGCCCATGTAGTCCGCCTGCGCACGGTCCATGCCACTGGCGGCGGCGGTTTTGCCGCGCAGGATGTTGCCGCCACCAATGACGATAGCGATCTGCACGCCGAGCGCATGCGCCTGCTTCAACTCATCGGCGATATATTGCAGCACGGCGGCGTCGATGCCGTAGCCCTGCTCGCCCATCAGCGCCTCGCCGCTGAGCTTGAGCAGAATGCGTTGGTAGACGGTTGTGGCTGTCATGGCTCTCCTCGCAGGCGCTGGCATGGCGTCCGTGTCGCAGGTGTCGGTGGGGTTTCGCCGCCCGCCGACTCCGCTACGGCGTGACTCAGGCGCCCAACTCGAAGCGGGCGAAGCGCCGCACGACGATGTTTTCACCGGTCTTGTGAATGACGTCATCCACCAGCTTGCCAATGCGTATTTTGTCGTCCTTCACCCAGGGCTGCTCCATCAGCACCTCAGTGGAAAGGAGCTTCTTGATCTTGCCTTCGACGATCTGCCCGCGCAGCTTCTCGGGCCGCTTCAGCACCTCAGGATCAGCCTCATACTCCTTGCGCAGCGCCTCCAACGTCTCGGCTGGCACATCGGCCAGCGAGGCGTACTTCGGATTTGCCCCGGCGATCTGCAATGTCAACTCGCGCGCGAGGTTCTTGAATTCATCGCTGCGCGCGACAAAATCGGTGCTGCAATTCAGCTCCAGCAGCACGCCAAGGTTGCTGCTGTGGTGGATGTAGGAGGTCACCAGACCCTCCCGCGTCTCGCGATCCTGGCTCTTGACCTTCTCGGCGCGCTTCTGCCCCTTCGCCTCGATCAGCTTCGCGGCATCATCAAAGGTCTTCGCATCGGTGAGCGCTGACTTGCAGTCGGCGAAGCCCGCTCCGGTAAGCTCGCGCAGCCTGGCGACATCTTTGGTCGTATAGTCCATGCGTGTCTATGTCTCCTCTTGCTCTTCAGCCCTGACACGTCGCCGCGTCATCCAACAAGAGCGTCTTGACGATTCCCAGCGCCTCTTATAGTATCACGCGGCATGCCCGTTCGCGTGTGGCCCGCCGCAGCGTGACAGGGTATGAGGCGCGCAAAACGCGCGCCGCCACTGGTAGCGGGACGCGCGCTCAGGTGGCTCCGTTCGTGGGAGCCAATATTGCGCGGCAGGCGCCGACCAGACCGAAGCCTCTCGGCGCTTGCCACCTGGTTGCTGTGCCTATGCCTCGGCGGGCGTGACCTCGACAGCAGGCGTCTCGGCGGCTGCCGCGGGCGCGGTGGCCTCAGCCGTCGCCTCAGCCGTGGCCTCAGCCTCGGCGCTGGCGGCTGGCTCGCTGGCGGCGGGCGTCTCGGCGGCTGGCTCGGCGCCGAACTCCTCCAGCGCAATCGGCGCGGCGGTTGCGCGCACGGCGCCCTCAGAGCGCTCGCGCTGCGACTCATACTGGCGGCGGCCATCGAGCGCGGCGTCGGCGATCTTGGAGCAGAGCAGCCGCACTGCGCGAATCGCATCGTCATTCGATGGGATGGGATAATCCATCTCATCGGGGTCGCAGTTCGTGTCGGCCAGCGCGATCACCGGAATCTCCAGGCGACGGGCCTCCAGCACGGCGGTGTGCTCTTTACGTGTGTCTACCACGAAGATTGCTCCGGGCAGACGGCGCATGTTGCGGATGCCGCCGAGCGTGCTGTTGAGGCGATCCAGTTCGTCGGTGAGATGCTGTGCTTCCTTCTTGGGCAGCCGGTCAAACTCGCCAGCGTCGCGGCGCGCCTCCAGGTCCTTCATGTAGCGGATGCGCAACTGAATGGTCTGGAAGTTGGTCAGCATGCCGCCGAGCCAGCGATGGTTCACGAAGAACTGGCCGCTGCGCTCCGCCTCATCGCGAATGGACTCCTGCGCCTGCTTCTTGGTGCCGACGAAGAGAATGTACTCGCCATTGGCGGTCAGGCTGGAGATGAACTTGGTCGCCTCGTTGAGGCGCTGTACGGTTTGCTGAAGGTCGAGAATGTGAATGCCGTTGTGCGCTCGGAAGATGAACGGGCGCATCTTGGGGTTCCAGCGCCGGGTCTGGTGTCCGAAGTGGACGCCTGCCTCCAGCAACTGCTTCATGGTTGCGGCGTTTGCCATAGGTGTAGCGATCCTCCCTTAGAATCGGTGTCCTCCGCTTCCATCCGCTCGCCCGGTGAGCGCGTCGCCGCGCCAGGGACCGCACGATCAGGAAGCGTGTGTAGTTGATGCGCCCCACGAACAGACCGTGGATACCAGGCGCATTCCTCTTGATTTTACCATATCGCCGATGTAGGCGCAACCACATGCGCCAGGGTTTCAGCAAGGGGATGGCCTGTGAATGAGCCCGGCGGGTGAACCTGCAGCTAGGGGCCTGCGGCCGCAAAGGCCACCTGCGCGGCCTGGAGTACGGCGTCCTGGTCTGCGGCAGGCGGGCTTCGCGTCGGTCCGCAGACCGACCTTAGGCGCGGCTTTCAGCCGCTATCTACAACGAGCGCGCCATGCCGCCGGTTGCGTGGCTGGCCGCTGGCTAGCCCTCGTGCGGCGCTGGCGCCGTGGCGCCAGCGCGGGGCAGCGCGACCACGAACGTGCTGCCATGGCCGAGCTTGCTCTCGACCCAGAGGCGCCCACCGTGGCGGCTGACGATGTCTTTGCTGATGTGCAGACCCAGGCCCAGGCCCACGCCAGAGCCGCTCTGCACCTGCATGCCCGGCACACGGAAGAAGCGGTCGAAAATATGCTCCTGCGCCTCCGGTGGCACGCCTGGCCCGTGGTCATGCACCGAGATGATGCATTCATCCGCAGTCGCCCGCGTGCGCACGACGACGATTTCGGTCGCGGGCGAGTATTTGAGCGCGTTGGAGAGCAGATTCGAGATGACCTGATAGATACGCTCACTATCGGCGTAGATCGGGAGGCCGCCAGGCTCCTGGTTGATGAAACGGATGACGCGCTGGCTCAGCATCTCCTGCTCGCTGACCACTTCGGCGCAGATATCGCCGAGATCAGTTAGCTCTCTGGTCAGCGCCAGCTTTCCCTCTTGAATCAGCGAGACATCGAGCAGGTCGCGGATGAGGCGCTGCATCCGGGTGATGGCGACCTGCATCCGCTTCGCCTGCTCCAGGTCGCGCGTGTCGCCGCTCGCCTCCATCTTGCGCGTCATCATCTGGGCGAGAATCTTGAGGCTGGTGAGCGGCGTCTTGAGTTCGTGCGAGGCGATGCCCAGGAACTCATCCTTCTGTCGCTCAAGCTCGTAGATGGCGGTGATGTCGGTGATAACGCCGATGGCTCCGGCGATCTGGTTGCGCGCATCGTACCAGGGCGTGCAGCGGGTGAGCGCCTGAATGTCCCTGCCCGTGTCGCGGCGATGGATGACAAACCGCTGCTCGATTGCTCTGCCCTGGACACGCGCGAGATGCAGTGGCTGTTCCTCCGTTGGAATCGCATCCCCGTCTTGTGTGCGCAACTCGAAGGGATTCTCAATCGGCTCGCCTAACCGATGGGGGCCGCGATCCAGCGCAGACTCCGCCAGCCCCAGCAACTGCGCGCCATAGGGATTGATGCGCAGAAACGCGCCGTTGGCGTCGGTGACGAAGATACCCACATCAGTCGCGTTGAAGATCGTATCGAGCTGGGTGGCCATCGCGCTGCCACTGGCGAGCGCCTGCTGGGTCTCACTGTAGAGGCGGGCGTTGTCGATGGCGATGGCGGCGCGCTGTGCCAGCCCCTGGATCAGCGCCAGATCGTCATCGGAGAAGGTTCTCCTTGGGCAGACGGCGAGATAGAGCGCGCCCAACGCATGCTGGCGCACGACGAGCGGCGCGCAGAGGCACAGCGTCTCATCGGCGGCGTTCTCGCCGAGCGGCTGGCGCTCGAACACGGTGGTGAGCGTATGCACGCTTCGCCCAATCGCGCTGGCCGTGTCGTCCGCATCGTCCGCGTCGTCCGCGTTGACCTCGATGGTCATCGCCAGGCGCCCGATGAGCCGGTCGAGCGCCACATCCAGCGGGTCTGGCGTGAACTGCCCTGTCACGGGCGTCTGCATAGCGACCTTGCGCAACAGGCCGTCCTCCTCCAGCAGGTAGACAGCGCAGGCGTCGGCCAGCTCGGGCGCCAGGATGGCGGCGAGGCGCGTGCAGGTGTCGTGATAATTGAGCGTCAGGTTCAGCGCGCCACTGGCATCGTTGAGAAAACGCAGCCGCTCGTGGGCGCGGATCGCCTCGTCATTGGCGCGGGCGCGTTCGATGGCGAGCGCCGCGCGGGCGCCAACGGTCTCCACCAGGCGCACATTCGCCTGTGGGAAGTGGTCCGGCTGACTGGCGCCGAGGTAGAGGACGCCGATGACACGCTGCTCGACGATCAAGGGAACCATTACCAGCGACCGTACATTCACATGGGCGCGCAGCGCTGGCATGATGTGCGGCGAGTGTGTCGGCGTCTGGCTGAGGTCAGCGACGACGATCGTTCGGCGAGCGTTGATCACCTCGCCGATGACGTCTTGCCCCAATGGGGTTTGCATATCGATCGCGTTCATTGCGCCTTCACCACTGGCAGTGCGCGCCGTCACCATATCGCCGGCGTCATCGATCAGGAAAATCGCGGCGCTCTCCAGCGCCATCTCGCGACGCAAGCAGTCGAGCAGCGCCTGAAGCAGAGCGTCGAGCGGGAGCTGAGCGAGCGCGATGTCGCCGAGCGCATCGAGCACGCGCATGCGGCGTTCCATGCCGAGCGTTGCGTCCTCGCCCTGCTGATCAGCAGGCGCCGTCACGACGAGCATCATGCCCAGCGTATGGTCCTCGTGGATGATGCGGCGCAGCGTGCAACGCAGCGACGCGCTACTGCCATTGGGCAGGCGCCACCGGCACGCGCTGAACTCAGCGTTGACGTGCTGCGCAACGGCCTCGCGTAGCCCGGCGATTGCGGATACCACAGCATCTTGCGGCTGGGTGAAGGCGCAATCGAGGAAATCGTCCACGCTCTTGCCGACGAGGTCTGATTCAGCGCTGCCCAGCATTCGCTGCATCCGGAGGTTGGCGAACTGGACATGCCCGGCCAGGTCGAGCGCGCACATCGCCTCATCCAGCGCCTGCGCGGTGGGCTGTAGCATCTCGATATAGGCGCGCAGCGTCAGTGGGACGCCCCGCTGTCGGCGTTCCAGCGCCCGACGCCAGCGTTTGCGTCCATTCATAGACTTCAGGACATCAGAGGACGACTTCATTGGTCGGCTCTATCCTGGAGCCTACCCCCGGCGGAGCATTGCTCTTTGACCACGCCATTGCTTTCTAGACTGCGCCGAGCGGACTCACCACGAGATCGGGGTCGCGTCGTATCTTCATACCACTATGGTCTACCGCATGACTCACTCACACTATAATGTACCACTGCGCGCCGAAAACGTCAGAGTCGCACGCTACCGTCATCGTACAGGTACGGCGCTCGCGCTGGGAAAAATGGAGTCGCGACCGACGCGATCCATCATCCGCGATCAGCGTTCGTTCGCCAGCGCTGGAGCCGCGCGGCCAGTCTGCCTGGTCGTCATACGTGCTCGTCATATGCGCGCCTCCGGCGCGGTGAACGCTCCGCCAGCGGCGCGGCGCAGGCGGTCGCACAGGGCGAGGCCCAGCCCCGCGCGCGCAAATGTGTGCGCCAGCAGCAGATCACAGCCGCGCAGGTCGAGGGCGCGCAGCGCGGCATAGAGGCGGCGTGTCTGCTCGGCGGGCGCGTCGGCAGGCCCAAGCCGCTCCACCACGACGCCGAGCGCTTCGAGCGCCGCCGCCTCATCGTCGGGAACGAGCGCGCCCACACGCAGCCCAGCCGCCTGCGCGCGACGAGCGCCCGCCAGCACGGCAGCCTGGCCTGCGGCGGCGCTGGCATCGTAGACGACGAGGCGCGTGCGCGGCGCGTAGTGGCGCGCCATCTGGCCGGGCGCCCGCGCAACGGTCGCAGCGTCTGCGCTGACGCTCGCATGCTCCGCTGGCCCCTGCGCATCCGCGATCACCTCGCGCAGACACTCCAGCGTGAGGCCGCCGGGCCGCAAGAGACGCGCGGGCGCTTTGGTGAGGTCGAGCACACTGCTTTCGACACCCACCGCGCAAGGGCCACCATCGAGCACAGCGGCGATGCGGCCATCGAGGTCTGCCAGCACGTGCGCCGCAGTCGTCGGGCTGGTTCCCATGAAGCGGTTGGCACTCGGCGCGGCGAGCGGAACCCCAGCGGCGCGGATCAGCGCCAGCGCGACGGCATGCGCGGGCATGCGCACACCGACCGTATCCCCACCCGCCGCGACGATGGCTGGAATGCTCGCGGCGCGCGGCAGCACGAGCGTTAGCGGGCCTGGCCAGAAGCGACGCGCCAGCTCCCAGGCGATGGGCGGGATGTCGCACGCGACCGCATCCAACGCCGCCAACTCCGCGATGTGGACGATGAGCGGGTCGCTGAGGGGACGCTGCTTGGCGGTGAAGATGGCCGCGACTGCCACGGCGTTGGTGGCGTCGGCGCCCAGCCCATAGACCGTCTCAGTTGGAAAAGCGACCAACCGACCCGCGCGCAGCAGCGCCGCCGCCTCGGCGATGCGTTCAGCGGCGTCTGCGGCTGGCGCATCTCCGGCGCTCACGTCGAGACGCAGCGTAGACTGGCTCTCATGCATCTTCACTGGCGCCCCCCTCATGATGTATTGTCACGCGCCAGCGAGCGTTGTCATGCGCTATTATGCCGCTGATGCGTCCGCCCATGAGTCCGGGCCGGGATGGCTGGGATGTGTCTTCCGACTGACTCACTCGTTAAAACAGTGTCGCACATGTGCAGCGTCGCGCCGCCGCTGGGTCGGCGGTCGCCATAACACCGTCGCATTACCGAGATGGCCTGGGGGCGTTGCCCTGCGCCGCCGGGTGGGTGTATAGTAGTGCGCGATTGCTGAAGAAAACCGTGGAGAACGACGCCCTAAACGCGCATGCGAGCAACGCTCGCGGGGCGCGTTGGCGAGGGGGAGATCGTTGACCAGACAACTCCGCCTGGCGTACGGCATATTGACTGATGTCGGACGTAAGCGCGAACGCAACCAGGACAATGTTACCAGCCGCGTGCCAGAGGAGGCGGATACCCTCGAGGAGCGCGGCGCGCTCTTCATTGTCTGCGATGGCATGGGCGGCCATGCCGCAGGCGAAGTGGCTGCGGAACTGGGCGTTCGCACGATCAGCGACGTATATTTCGCATCCCAGGGGCAGGATGTCATCACCTCGATCGCGCAGGCGGTCAAATCGGCCAACGACGCGATCTATTCCCTGGCGCGCAATCACACCGAATATAGCGGCATGGGGACGACCTGCGTCACGCTGGTCATCGCTGGCGGGCGCGGCTACATCGTCAACATTGGCGATAGTCGCGCCTACATCATCCGCGATGGGCAGATGCGCCAGGTCACGCAGGACCACTCGTGGGTGGCGGAACAGGTGCGTATCGGGCTGCTGACGGAGGAGCAGGCGCGCGTGCACGCGCACCGCAACGTCATCACCCGCAGCCTCGGCACACAGCCCAATATCACCGCTGATCTCTTCGTCGAGACCCTGCGCGAAGGCGACCGCGTGCTGTTGTGCAGCGATGGCTTGCACGGCTACGTGGAGGAGGACGCAATCGCGCAAGAGGTGATCACGCAGTCCTCGCCAGAGGTGGCCGTGAAGGACCTGATCGACATGGCCAACGCCAACGGTGGCCCCGACAATATCTCGGCGATCGCGGTTGATGTGCTCGAAGCGCCAAACGTCACTGGCCCGATTCCACTGCCGCCTAACGCCGAGCCGATTGAAGAAGGGACGACGCAGCCGCTGCCGGTGCCACCAGGCATGGCCCCAGCGGCCAGCGCGGCGGCTGCCAGTGCGGCGGCCAGCGCAGTAGCCAGCCGATCAGACCTCGGCGCGGCGTCGAAGTCGAAGTCGTCCGCGCGCCAGGGGCGCCGTGGGCTGCTCGTTTTGCGGCTGCTCGAGATCGCGGCGCTGCTGCTCGTGCTCTTCACCGGCTGGTACGTCGGCTTTGGGCCACTGGCGGCGCAACGGGCGACCACCCAGCAAGCGCAGAACAACCTGACCACCGCCCGGCGCATCATTCAGCAGGCAAGCTCGCAAACGCCAGTCGTGGCGCTGAAGTCGCTGGCGCAGGCGCGCACGCTGGCGCTCTCCGAGCTGAATAACCCCGCGCTCGACCCATCGGTGAAGGCGCAGGCGCAGTCGTTGCTCAATCAGGAGCTGGCTCCGGCGGTGCAGCAGGCGCTCCAGCGCTACAATACGGCGGCGCTGATTACGCAGGCGCCTGTCAACACGGCGCTCACCTATAGCATCAACTGTGTCACGGCGCCGCAGACCACTGCCACGCCGATCACCGCGATATCGGGCCTGGTTCCGGTCGCAGCGGCGGCGGGCAAGCCTGCGCTCGTCGCGGGGCAGCAGGTGATGTTCTTCATCAGCGGCGGCGCGCTCTACGAAGCGTTGATCCCGGTGGATGCGAATAACACGCCGGTCGCGGGGACCACGCTCTGCGCGCCAGTGGCAGTCGCTGGCGTGAGCGCCTACCTCGCCATTGCTGGCGATGGCGATACGGTGTACGCGCTGGCGCAACAGGCGGCTGGCGGCTATAGCGTGGTGACGGTGACGCCGAGCGGGCTGACCAACGGCGCCCCGACGATGAAGACCGCTGCGGCCTTTACCGTTCCCGTCACGCAAGAGACGCCAACGCATCTCGCTGTGGCGGGCAAGTCGATCTACATCAGCTACGCAGGCGGCGCGACGGCGCCATATGGCGTCTGGCTTTTCAACGGGCAGCCGAAAACGCCTGGCGGCCCGGTAAATCCCGCGCAGACCATCACTCTGCCAGCGGCGACGGTGAGTCTGCTCGCCGCGAACAACAGCCTCTATATGCTGCTGGCGGATGGCACGCTGGGGCAGCTCGATGTCGCGCATCTCTACACTGCGCTGGCGGTGATCGTCTCAACTCCCGCGATGACGAATGACCCGGCGACCTATACGGCGGCGACCCCCGTGCCAACGCCACAAAGCCCCACGGTGACGCCTGCGCCCGCCACCGCGACGCCTGCCGCGACCGGCGCGGCGGCGACCGCGACGGTTGCTCCCGCTGCGCCGACGCCGACGCTTGGCACGGTCTTTAACACCGGGGCGACGCTGACGGCTGACCCACTCGTGCCAACTGACCTGCTGCTCAGCGACCCAGCCAACAATCGGATCATTCGGCTGGTGACCAGCGCGACTGGGCCAGGTGTCGGCGTGGTCGAGCAATATGTCTACGGCGCCCCGATCTCCGCTGTGGGCGATGTGGCGATGACGGGCGCCGGCACGACGCTCAACGCCTATCTCTGGAGCGGCTCGCATCTGACCACGTTCACTCTGCCAGAGCCGCCACTCGCCGGGTAGCGCATGAGGCCGCTCGCTCAAGATTGAGCGGCCTCATGCGGTGGCGGAAGGTTATGCCTTACGCAAACGTCTAAACTGGTATAGCCGCCAGGCTCTCCAGTTCCCCGATTGCTACGCTGGGTCCGCCCTCCCGCGCGATACCATCCGCTACCCGGCGTGCGCCTTCGCGGAACTGTGGCTCCTCCAGCGCGCGACGAATCGTCCGACGCATATCCACCACCCTGGCTTTGCTCGAACACTGCAAGCCAGCGCCCAGGGAGACAACACGGGCGGCATTGTCAGCCTGATCGCGCCCCATCGGCAAGCACACCAGCGGTACGCCGAAATTCAGCGCGGTAATGACAGTGCCGTGGCCGCCGTGTGTCACAACGAGATTAGCCTGCGGGCAGACCAGCGTATGCGGAGCGTACGCCGCCGCCCAGACGTTGGCAGGAAGGGCGAAATCCTCCTTTCGCAGCGCAGGGCCAAGTGTGACCATCCCCTGTACTGGCAGATCGGCTAACGCTGCGATCACACGGCGCAAGACATCTTCCTGCCGCACATAGGTTGTGCTCAGACTGACCAACACCAATGGCCGCTCTCCGGCGCTTGCTGCTGGCGGCGTCCACGGATGTAGCCACGCGGGATCATCGAGCTGTGGGCCAACGTAGCGCACGTTGGCAGGCAGCGCCGTCGCAGGATAGTCGAACGCCTGGCTGGTGAGTACCAGAAGCCGCTCGGCGCGATCAAACTGCTCGAAGACGGAGGTGAGCGGCGGCAGGTCTGCTACTGCACGCGCCTGATTCAGTTTCCCCAGACCGGCGCCGTAGAAGCGCCGAAAGATCTGTGTGAAGATGGCGTCGCGCACACGCCCTGGCGCGCCCTTCGCAGGCTGAAAGCCCATGCCATACGGTGGCATTCCAGGCGCAGGCAGCGGGTAGACGGTGTGAACCAGCGCCGCGAGGGGGATGTTGGCGCGCTCGGCTGCGACATAGGCGCCTAGCAGCAGATAGTCCGCCGCAATCACGTCTGGGCGCACGGCTTCGATGGCTGCGGCGACATCGTTGCTATACGCGAGCGCTGGGCCAAAGATGATGTTGTCACGCACACGGGCGGCAGCTTCCAGCGGCGTGTGCGCTTCCCAGTCTTTCAACGGATCCTCTGTACGTGAGGCGCTGTCGTGTTCTGGCGCTTCATGAAACGGGAGATACGTACAGCCAGCTGCTTCGATGTTTGAGGGCAAAACGCGCGGCGCGAGTACGCTGACACGGTGTCCACGCTCGCTCAAACGGCGCGCGAGGGCAAGCTGGGGCGGCGCATTGCCTCCACCGGCCCACAGCACAAAGAGGAAGTGATTCGACGGCTGACGTATCCGCTCCATGGATTTCTCCCCTCACACATGGTTGTCGCGCTCACCGCGCTCGATGATGGCAGACACCATGTCTGCAATGTGTCGCTCCACCTGCGACCTTCCGTAGCTCATGTCGCGTCGCAACAGCTTCCAGACATAGACGTCTGTCACGACAACCAGCCCGGCGATAAGCTCATCACAGCCTTCTGCCGAGCGCCCGTCGAGAAATGGGGCAAACGTCGTCTCCACCCACGCGCGATGGAGCGCTCTGCCCATCTCGGCGAAGGCGTGCAGCGTCTCGTGCCGGGCCTCCTGTGCCAGCGTGCGCATGGTCATATCACCTGTCGCCTCATAGTGATCTATGAGGTTATGTATCGCACCTGCGACATCTCCAATTGGCGCCTGGCTGCGTTGACTGGTGACCTGCTGCTGGAGGGCCTCGCCTGCCGCCTGGATAACCCCATCCTTTGACCCGAACCGGCGCAGCACGGTTTGGACGGTGACACCAGCCCGCGCCGCAAGCTCATCCAGCGTCAAGTCTTCCAGCCAGTGATCCATGTACAGAGCCATGGCTGCGCGTAGGATGCGCTGCTCCGTCTCCGCCACCGCCGCTGCCCGCCTGCCCATGCGATACGGACGTTTACCCGCCGTGTCGGGCTGCGTACTATTCATGTTAGTGATGTTAACATGAATATCTGGCGCCGTCAATCCGCCATTCTGCATAGGATCCACCCAAAACCAGCGGCTGGCGGGCATTTTCATGGCTGCGGCTGACGGATGGCGCGGCGTGTCGTACACTATGATGCGGGCCTTCTTCTCCCTCGATTGGGTCTACTCGCGCGCTGGCGACACGCTTCGCGGCGACGCGACAGAGTGTATGCGTAGATGAATGCAAGGAGACGGGACTCGTGGCATCACGACGGTCCACCAAGATGACGAATGACGCAGCGGTTCGCTCGCCCTATGCGACGGCCCTGCGCAGCGTGACCTGCGGCTCACTCACGGCGAAAGCGGTTGGCGAGCGAGTTGTTCTGGCGGGCTGGGTCGCCCACCGACGCGACTATGGCAAGCTGATCTTCATCGACCTGCGCGACCGCTTCGGCCTGACGCAGGTGGTGTTTGACCCGGAGCGCGGCGAAGGCGGGGCCGAGGCGCACGCGGTCGCCAGCGAGGCCCGGCTTGAGTATGTGCTGCGCATCGAAGGGATTGTGCGCCGACGCCTGGAAGGCAAAGAGAATCCAACGATGGCGACCGGCGAGATCGAGGTCGAGGCGGAGCGGGTGGAGGTGTTGAACGCGGCCAAGCCGGTTCCGTTCCCCATCGCCGACCATGTCTCAGCAGATGAGGCGCTGCGGCTCCGCTACCGCTACCTCGACCTGCGCCGCGACACGATGCGCACGAACATCGAGCTACGCTATCGCGCGGTCAAGCTCATCCGCGACTATATGGATGAGCGCGCCTTCATCGAGGTCGAGACGCCGATTCTGACCAAGAGTACGCCAGAGGGCGCGCGCGACTACCTCGTGCCAAGCCGCCTCTACCCCGGCGAGTTCTATGCGCTGCCCCAGGCGCCACAGCAGTTCAAGCAATTGTTGATGGTCGCGGGGATCGACCGCTACTTTCAGATTGCGCGCTGCTTTCGCGATGAAGACCTGCGCTCGGATCGCCAGCCAGAGTTCACCCAGCTCGATGTCGAGATGTCGTTTGTGGATGAGCAGGATGTGATGGGGCTGATCGAGGGGATGCTGATCGAGCTGATTCACAGGACGACCGAGAAGCGCATCCAGCAGACGCCATTCCCGCGTCTGACCTTCGCCGACTGCATGGACCGCTATGGCATTGATCGCCCTGACCTACGCTTTGACCTGCCGCTACGCGCCGTTCCCGCTGAGCTGGCGCGGCTGGGCGGCTTCAAGGTCTTCCACGACGCCATCGAGGCGCCAGGCGGCGTGGTCAAGGGGCTGCGTGTCCCCGGCCAGGCGCACATGACCCGCAAAGAGCTAGACGCGCTGACCGAGTTTGCGAAAACCCTGGGCGCGAAGGGGCTGGTAACGCTGGCGCTGCTGCCAGAGGGGCCGCGCTCGCCGCTGGCCAGGTTCATGAGCGCGGAGGAGTTGGCGCGGCTGGTGGCGCATATGGAGGGCGAGCAGGGCGACCTCATGCTCTTTGTCGCCGATAGCGAGAAGGTCTGCAACGATGTGCTCTGGCGGCTGCGTGTGCGGCTGGGCGAGCAACTGGGGCTGATCGACCCGAATGTGATGGCGCTCTGCTGGGTGGTGGAGTTTCCCCTGCTTGAGGTCATCGAGGAGGATGGCAAGCAGCGCTTCCACGCGACGCACAACCCGTTCTCTGGGATGCGCCCTGGCGAGGAGCCGATGCTCGACACCGACCCGTTGAAGGTGACGGCGCGGCAGTACGACATCGTCTGCAATGGCTACGAGATCGGCGGCGGCAGCATCCGCATCAACGTGCCAGACCTCCAGCATAAGGTTTTCGAGTTGCTGGGCCTCTCTGAGGAGCAGATCGTTGAGCAGTTTGGCCACATCCTCGAAGCGTTCGAGTATGGCGCGCCGCCACACGGTGGTATCGCGCTGGGCATTGACCGCCTGGTGATGCTGCTGGCCGATGGCGACACCATCCGCGACGTGATCGCCTTCCCGAAGATGCAGAATGGCCAGGATGCGCTGATGCGCGCGCCGTCACCCGTGGCGGACGAGCAACTGCGCGATCTGAGCCTCACGGTGCGCGCTGAGGAGAAGCCGAAGCCCGCGCTCTAGCGGCCTCGCCCGTCGCCTGGCTCCCCTCGCGTGGTGATGTCCGCGCGAGGGGAGTTTCGTCTATCGTCCGTGTCGCCGCGCACGGATGTGTGGCGCATCGTGATGTGTGGCGCGCCAACAAGTCCACGCACGCTTGACCGCGCAGCCTGGGCGCCCGATAATATCCCCAACGCGCCACGGGGAGCGGCTGGTTTTCGGTTCGCCGGGCCATCACGAAGAGGGAGCCACGCATCGTCATGATCGTCCAGCGGGCGCAGCCCACACCTCGCCAGAGCGCCTTTCGCCGCGCACTGGACTGGATTCGTCGGCACGAAGCGACCCCGAAACCCTACGCCGCAGGGCGAGCTGGCCGCATCGCGTTCGGCGCCACGCTCCTCATGGCGCTGGCGTATGCGCTGGTCCTCATGTTCTACATGATTGGCCGCAACAACAGCTTCGCCACGCACGCCGAAGACCTTGGCATCATGGATCAGGTCTTGTGGAATACCCTCCACGGCCATTTCATGATGCAAACGATCTGCAATCCGCTCTCCGATGTCAACTGCCTGGGCGACGTTCTCACGCTTCGCCATTCACTTCGAGCCGATCCTCATCCCGCTGAGCCTGCTCTATGTGGTCTGGCCCAGCGTGAACGCGCTGTTCGCGCTCCAGGCGCTGGTGGTCGCGTCGGGCGCCATCCCGATCTGGCTGCTGGCGACACGCCGCCTACGCAATCCGTGGTGGGGCGTGGCGTTCGCGGCGCTCTTTCTGATCTACCCGCCGAACATCGCGGCGCTCACCGATGACTTTCACCCCGAGACGCTGGCGGGCGTCATCCTGCTCTGGGCGCTCTACTTCCTGACGGTCAGGCGCTATCGTGCGCTCGTGCTGTGCCTGGCGCTGGCGCTGCTCTGCAAAGAGACGCTGACCCTCGATGTGATGGGCATTGGCCTCTTTGTGGCGCTGATTCACCGGCGCTGGCGGCTCGGCCTGGGAATCGTCGTCGGCGGCGCGCTCACGCTGGGGCTGGCGCTCGCGCTGATGCGCCTGCTGAGTCCCATCGGTCACTCACCCGTCACCGGGCGTTTCACCGATCTGCTCCACGCGCCCATCTCCACGCTGCTCGCCATGGCGCACGACCCGGCGCGTCGCTCCTACCTCATCAAACTGCTCGCGCCCTTCGGATTCCTGCCACTGCTCAGCCCGTGGATGGCTGCACTGGCGCTGCCATCGGTCGCGCTCAATCTGCTCAGCAGCGACCCCTCGATGTACAGCGGCAGGTATCAGTACAACACAGATATTGCGGCGATCTTCATCGTCGCGGCGATTGATGCGCTGGTCTGGATCGCCCCGCTGGTATCGGGCTGGTTCAGCGTTGCGCGCGCACGCCTGCGTCGCAGCGGCGCGCCAGGCTGGCTGACCACCCTCGCGCGCCCGCAAATCGCGCTGGTGATCGTGATCGTTCCGGCGCTCGTCGTTGGGCTTGGCTCCCAGGCGACGCGCGCCTATCAGCAGGTGACAGTCGGTGGCTCCTGGCCCAGCATCACGGCTCACGACCGTCTGGGCGCCGCCATCGCCGCCTTGATTCCGCCGGACGCCTCCGTCAGCGCCCAATCTACCCTGGCGCCACACGTCAGCCGTCGCGCCGCTATCTACCAGTTTCCCTTTGACGCCACGAGCGCTGATTATGTCTTTGTGGATGTGGTGGGCGGCGACTTCATTCCCTTCCCCAGCCGAGCGGACTACATCGATGCGATTCTTACCACCGTGCGCTCAGGCGATTTCCAGGTCGTCAGCGCCGATGACGGCTACCTGCTGCTGCGCCGCGAGCCGGGCGCGGGCATGGTCCAACTGCCCGCGTCGTTCTACACCTTCGCCTATGCGTCCTCGCTGGCGGGCGCGCAGCCAGTAGACGTGCGTTTCGCTGGCGGACTGGAGCTGGTGGGCTATGCGGTGAACCCGCCGAGTCTCTCGGCGGCGCAGGCGAACCTGACCGTCACGACCTACTGGCGTGTCGCAAGCCCGCTGGTCGCGCCACAGACCGTGGTCGTGACGCTGGCGCCTCCCAACGGCAGCGCCGCTGTGGTCATTGACGAGACCCTCACGCAGGATTGGCTGCCTCCGATTGACTGGCAGCCTGGCCAGACGATCATGGCGCAGACCTGGCCAATCTATCTGGACCCGACGCAGGTGGGAACGTATACGCTTGGCGTCGAGGTGCGCGCGGGCGCGCCAGATCAGCATCCCGCCGCCGCGCAGGCGGTCGCGGCTACCGTGCTGACAACGCCGGGCGCAAACGGGCTGCCGGTCGCCAGCCCCGGCGGGCGCGGCGCGTTCATCGCGTTCGTGCCGCTGCGGTGAGGGGAGCCGCTGCGCCTTGACACAGGCGGCGTGAGAGGCATACAGTCCCGTTACACCACCTGCGCGCCGCGTGGCGCCGCCGATGGACCGGCGATGGACCGGCGTTAGGATGGACAGCGCCGAGGTCCCCGCCGCAGACCACTCTTTCACCTGCGCCGCAGCAGGCGGACTGGAGGGGTATCGCAGATGCTTGAGTCGCGCATCGTGGACGCTGTGCAGGCCATCGTCGGGCCAGCGGGGCTGATCACCTCCGACGAAGAAACCCGCACCTACGAGTCAGACGGCCTGTCGAGCATGCGCCAGAAACCTGATCTGGTCGCCCTGCCGACGACGACCGAGCAAGTCGCCGCGCTCGTCCGGCTCTGCTACGACGAACGCATCCCCTTCATCCCGCGCGGCTCTGGCACGGGGCTATCGGGCGGGGCGCTGCCTGTGCCGGGCAGCATCGTCATCGCGCTCTCACGCATGCGCGACATCCTCTCGATTGACCTGGAGAATCAGCGCGCCGTCGTGCAACCGGGCGTCATCAATCTCTGGGTGACGCAGCGGGTCGCGCCAGACGGCTACTACTACGCGCCCGATCCATCGAGCCAGCAGGTCTGCTCCATCGGCGGCAACATCGCCGAAAACTCCGGTGGCGCGCACTGCCTGAAGTATGGCTTCACCGTCAATCATGTGCTGGGCATGAAGGTCGTGCTGCCCGATGGCGAGGTCCTCGACATCGGCGGTCCAGCGTTCGACTCGCCCGGCTACGACCTGCCCGGCATCTTCGTTGGTTCCGAAGGCACGCTGGCCATCGCGACGGAGATTACGCTGCGGCTGATGCGCAAGCCTGAGACGGTGCAGACCGTGCTGGCGGCTTTTCAGCATACTGACGCGGCGGGCGAGGCGGTATCGGGCATCATTGGGTCTGGCATCATCCCCGCCGCCATCGAGATGATGGATCGCCTCGCCATCGAGGCGGCTGAGGCGGCTGTCCACGCGCACTATCCAGATACCAACGCCGTGCTGATCGTGGAACTGGATGGCCCAGCGCCCGAAGTGGAGACGCAACTGGCTCAGGTCGAAGACATCTGCCGCAGCCTCGACTGCGTGGAGTTTCGCCTGGCCAAGAACGACGAGGAGCGCGCGCTGATGTGGAAGGGACGCAAAGCCGCGTTCGCCGCCGTCGGGCGCATCAGCCCCAACTACATCGTGCAGGATGGCGTCATTCCGCGCACGGCGCTTTCAGAGACACTGCGCGAGATCGAGGCGTTGGCCAGCCAGTATGGTGTGCGCGTCGCCAATGTCTTTCATGCCGGCGATGGCAACCTGCATCCGCTCGTGCTCTACGATGAGCGTGAGGCGGGCGCCGAGGAACGCGCGGAGCATGTGGCGGGCGAGATTCTGCGGGTCTGTGTGGCGCACGGCGGCAGCATCACCGGCGAGCATGGTGTTGGCGCCGACAAGAAGGAGTACATGGCGGTCATGTTCGGGCCAGATGACCTGGCGACTCATCAGCTCATCCGCTGCGCCATCAATCCTGACAACCTGTGCAATCCGGGCAAGGTCTACCCCACGCCGCGCCTGTGTGGCGAGACGCCGGGCCACTATCAGCCGCACCCCGTCGAGCTAGCCGGGCTGGGCGAGCGCTTCTGAGGCGCAGCAGCGCATAGCCGCGCAAGGAGACTGGCGGATGGACGCGACATCACAGGCGCTGGAGACGGCGCTCGCGGAGCTGGCTCCCCACACGCGCGCGGCGGGCGCCGATGACATGATCGCGGGCGCGCAGCCCGGCGTCGTCGTCGAGCCAGAGACTGAGCAGCAGGTTGCGGCGGTCCTGCGCTATGCGAACGGCGCGGGGCTGGCAGTCATCCCACGCGGCGGCGGCTCGCAGCAGGCGATGGGCGACCCGCCGCGCCGCGCTGACATCATCCTCGGCATGGCGCGCATGAACCAGATCATCGAGCACGCGCCACACGACCTGACGGTGACTGTCCAGAGTGGCCTGGCGCTGGCCGACCTGCAACGCGCGCTCGACGGCGCGCGACAATGGCTCGCGCTCGACCCGCTGCTCGACGCCTCCGCGACCATCGGCGGGCTGATCTCCACGAATGCGACGGGCGCGCGGCGGCTGCGCTATGGCGGCGTGCGCGACCAGATCATCGGCGCGCGTGTGGCGCTGGCCGATGGAACCATCGCGCGCGGCGGAGGCAAAGTAGTGAAGAATGTCGCTGGCTACGATCTGCCAAAACTCTTCACGGGCGCCCTCGGCACGCTTGGCGTCGTCCTCACCGCCAGCTTCCGCCTCTATCCGCTGCCGCTCGCGGGCGCGACCGCGCTGCTCGAAGCGACGAGCCTGCCCGCGCTCGGCGCCGTGGTCCAGCGCATCCTCGCGCGGCCTCTCACCCCATCCGCGCTCGACATCTTCTCGCCCGACGCGCCAGACGCCCCATACCTGCTGGCGGCGCGCTTCGAGAGCGGCGTGCGCGCGTCGGTGGATGGCCAGGCGCAGGTCGTCGGCTCCGCGCCCGTCGCCGCAGGCGCGCAGGCGCGGGGCGCCCTCAGTGGCGGCGCTGAGGCGCGCTTCTGGGACGAGCGCGCGGCGAGCTGGCGCGCGGCGCTGGGCGCGGACGCGCAACAAACCGCAGCCAGCGGCGGCGCCAGCGTCGCCATCAAGGCGAGCCTGCCGCTTACCGAGGTGATTAGCTGGCTGGCGGAGCTGGAGACTGCGCGGCAGGAAGGCTCATTGGCAGCGCGCTGGCAGGCGCATGTCGGCCACGGCATCGTCTATGCGCGGCTCGCGGCGGCGCCAGATGTGCTGACCGCGCGCATTGACACGCTGCGGCGGCTGGCCAGCGAGCGGCGTGGCAGTCTCGTCGTCACCGAGCTACCGTCTGCGCTCGTCGGCAGGGTAGACCCCTGGGGGCCAGTCGCCGCGCTCGCGGTGATGCGCCGCCTGAAAGAGCGGTTCGATCCCAATGGCATCCTCAATCCCGGTCGCTTCGTGGGAGGTATCTGATGTCGGAGACAGAGATGCGCCAGAGCGCGACGCCCGCGACAGGGCTGACGCCGGGCGGAATCGCGCAGGGCTTCTTGCAGGGCTTCGACACGCGCCATGCGCCCGACCCCGAACTGATCGCCGACTGCGTGCATTGTGGCTTCTGCCTGCCAAGCTGCCCCACCTACGCGCTCTGGGGTGAAGAGATGGACTCCCCGCGTGGGCGCATCCAGCTCATGAAGATGGTCTCGGACGGCGAGATTGGCATGACCGAGACAGTCACACGCCACTGGGATCAGTGCCTCGGCTGCATGGCCTGCGTGACCGCCTGCCCCTCTGGCGTGCGCTACGACCGGCTGATCGAGGCGACGCGCGCCCAGGTGGAGCGCCACGCCCCCCGCACCACCAGCGAGCGCATGCTGCGGGCGATGATCTTCGCGCTCTTTCCCCATCCCGAACGCTTGCGGTTGCTCTTGCCGCTGCTCTGGGCCTATCAGCGCTTCGGCGGCGCCCGGCTGATGCAATCGCCGCGCGCCCTGCGCATGGTTTCGCCACAACTGCGCGCGATGGAGGCGGTCGCGCCGCCGATCTCGCTGGACAGGCGCGAGCCGATCCCGGAGGTCATCCCGGCGCGCGGGCAGGTGCGGCAGCGCGTGGGGCTGTTGCTGGGCTGTGTGCAGCGCGTCTTCTTCGAGGATGTGAACGCGGCCACCATCCGCACACTGACAGCGGAGGGCTGCGAGGTGGTCATCCCGTCGGGGCAGGGCTGCTGCGGCGCGCTCTCGATCCACGCGGGGCGCGAAGACGAGGGGCTACGCTTCGCGCGGCGGCTGATTGACAGCTTCGACCGGGTGGACGTAGACGTGATTGTCGTCAATGTCGCTGGCTGCGGCTCGAACCTCAAAGAGTACGCCTATCTGCTGCGCGACGATCCACGCTACGCCGCGCGAGCCGCCGCGCTTGCCGCCAAGACGCGCGACATCTCGGAGTTCCTGGCCGACCTGGAGCCAATCGCGCCGCGCGCCGCCATCGTCGCGCGGGTCGCTTACCACGACGCCTGCCACCTGGCGCATGCCCAGGGCATCCGTCGGCAGCCGCGCGCCATGCTGGCGACCATCCCTGGCCTGGAGGTCGTCACCGTGCCAGAGAGCGAGATGTGCTGTGGCAGCGCAGGCATCTACAACCTCATCGAGCCAGAGCCAGCGGCGGCGCTGGGCGAACGCAAGGCGCGCAATGTGCTGAGCGTGCAGCCCGATGCGCTCGTCGCGTCGAATCCCGGCTGCCTGCTCCAGATCACTGCAGCATTGCGCCGCCAGAACACCGACCTGCCAACATTACACCCCATCGAGTTGATAGACGCCTCGATTCGTGGCGTCATTCCTCCGGCGCTTGCCAGGGTGGGCAAAGGCGTCGCGCGGATTAGCTGAGGGCCAGCAGCCAGCGCGCGAGCGCCGCAGCGGATCATTCAGCGCTCCCCTCGCCCTCTGGGAGAGGGGCTGGGGGTGAGGGCTGGCGCAACGCCAACGACCGAACCGGATGTGTTATGAGAGGAGCGCGCGATGACCTCGAATGCGGTGACACTTCAGCACGAGGCCGGGCTGCATGCCCGCCCGGCGGCCCAGTTTGTCAAGGCGGCCAGTCGCTTCGAGTCCACGATCAGCGTGCAGGCGGGGAGCAAGCGGGCGAACGCCAAGAGCATCGTGCAGGTGCTGGCGCTCGGCGCGCGGCAGGGAACCACCATCACGATCAGCGCCGAGGGCGCCGACGAGGCCGAAGCCGTGGCCGCGCTCAGCGCCCTGGCCAGCAGCGACTTCGCGACAGATTAGCGCCTGTCTGACGAATCATGGCAGCTCGTGAGCAAAGCGTTTTGCGGCCCGCTGAACGTCAATTGCACGCCAGTTTAGCGGCTCTCCCATTCAGCCATCCAAGTCAGTACGCTAGCGATAGCCCACTTCAGTTGCGGGCAAGCCCGGGTCCTGCACCTCGACGACATAGCGCCAGCAATCCGGTTGCGTTCCATCGATGTCCGCCACGCTGTAGATGCGGGCCAAGTCCGCGCTCGAGAGCACCTGCCCGGCGTACTGACGCCGTCCCGTTGGATCGGCTGCCAGCGCCACGATCCCCCGCGCCACGTAGGTGGGCGTCTCCGAGATGCAGAAGTGCGGCTCGTGCGCGAGCGCCTCGCGCCAGTTCTCTTCCGTCACGCCAAAGCCTTCCAGCATCTGCTCCGAGCGCATCCAGCCAGGGGTGACGGCCACCGCTGTACAGGTCTCCTCCTCGAGTTCCGCCGCCAATGCCAGGGCGATCCGTTCGACGTTGGCCTTGACCAGATCGTAGTAGAAGCCAACGTTACGCCGAAAACGCTTATTGTACTCCGACGTGCCGTCGGTCATCTCGATCACGAGTCCATTGCCCGTCCGCAGGATGAGCGGAAGGGCCTTTACGCTGGTGATGAGGTGCGTATGCACTCCCATGCGCAGCATGTAAAGCCCGCCCGTCAGATCATGTTCCCACAGCTTCTTGTCCCACTGCATGTACGGGTGACCACCGAAGATGTCATTGACGAGGAAGTCCAACCGACCGTGCTCCGCCTCGATGCGGGCCACAAGGTTCTCGACCGCAGCCACATCCAAGTGATCGACGAGGAGAGCGCTTCCCTCTCCGCCGGTCGCGAGCATCAGCTCGCCAGTCTCCTCGATGGTCTCAGGCCGACCCATATCCGACGGCCCGGTCACTCGGCTGCTGCGCCCCGTGGCGTACACAAAGGCGCCAGCTCGGCACAGCTCAACGGCGATCGTGCGGCCCGCTCCGCGGGTGGCGCCGGCCACCAAGGCGACCTTTCCCTGCAGTGATCGGTGTACACTCTGCTCTCCCATGGCCTGCTCTCCCTTCTTGTGTTGTGGTGACTCCATCTCCCTCCACTTCTAGCTCGGTTTGATGATACCGGTAACCTGCGGCTCGCACGTTCAGAGAAACGCCCCGAAGCGGCCCCGCATGGCGGAATGTGGGCGGTTTCATCGGTCCTTGACTGGCGCTGATTTGCATCGTTTGGGATTCGTTAGACACGCCCTAGCGCCAGCGCGGCCGCATCACCCCCCGATGCGCGTTGTGCGCCAGTAGCGACGATTGCCCAGCGTGTCGCCTGGCTCATTGGCGGTGGTCGCGACCCAGCCGACATGGTGCAGGTGGTTGAGCGCCTCCAGCACCAGGAAGGGGCGCGTGGCTTCGACGATCTCCGGGTGGCGCTCACGCAGCTCCTGCTGCGCCTCGCTGAGGGTGATGCCGCCCTCGTCGGGGAGGATGGCATAGACCAGATCAGCCATGCGGCGCTGCGCTTCCCAGCGCTCCTCCTGCGAAGGGTCCACCTGTGATATTCCCGGCGCCTGCGATGCCTGCGAGGCTAGTGAGACGCCTGAGAGCGGGACCGCCGATGGCGACGATGACGGTGTGAAGCGAACGGCGAATTTGCAGGCTGCGGCCCCGAGCTTCATGCAGGTCTGCTCGCTGACCTGCGCATGCTCACCATAGCGAATGGCCGCCCCTTCAATCGAGCCGTGCAGCAACGTGCAGAGGCGCCGTGGGCTGTCATAGTACAGATACAGGCTGGATGGATCGCCTGGCATGGCCTCATAGCCAAAGAGTGGCGGCGTGACACCATCGCCCACCTGACTCATCTGCTCGTGCGCCTGGCTCATCACCAGCAACAGGTCACGTCCCCCATGCACCTGCGTGAGCAGATAGGAACACAGGCGGCTCGTTAGCCCATTGAGGATGAAGTAGCGGCCATATTCGTGCAGCAGTGTGTCCACGGGCGTCCGCGTGAGCTGGCTGGCCGCCGCGACACCGGCGAGGAGCAGCTCGTCATCGTAGACCCGGCTGGTCAGCGGAGCGTCAGAGGGCGATTCGCCGATCTTGCGCCGATAGTCGCCGAGCAACGACGTTCCAAAGCGTTCCGCGAGATACTTCTCCCAGGTGACGAAGATGAGTCCGTGCATGCCGTCTCCCTCATGGCGCCACCGCGATGGCGTCTCCATGCAGCATCCTCATCTGCCAACAGTGTACTTCCTACTCATGAGTTTCACAGCGGATGAACGCTGGCGGCAAATCCATCCCCCAAATGGCAGGGCGCCGCCTCACGCCTCGCCAGGCACGGCTGGCGGTGGGGTGAGCAGCCCCTGCTCGACCATGCGCACGAACATCGCGGCGATCTGCTGGTGGGTGAAGGGGCCATCGGGCTTGTACCACTGCGAGAGCCAGTTACACATCCCCAGCAGGCCGAACGTGGCGATCTTCGCATCGATTGCGCGGCTGAAGACGCCTGCCGCCTGGCCCTCCTCGATGATCTGCTCGAAGTAGCGCTCGTACGCCTTCTTGCGCACCACGATCTCGCGCGCGAATGGGCCGCTCAGGTGCGGATGCTCGCGATAGAAAACGGTCATAGCGGGCGAGCGATTGGCGGCGACGGTCGCATGATGGGTGATCGCGCGGGCCAGCTTCTCGGCGGGTGGCAGCGGCGCCGCCGCAATCTCGGCCAGCGGCTCCTCGCTAGCCGTCAGCACCATCAGATAGATGTGGCGCAGGATGTCTTCCTTGTTCTTGATGTGATAGTACAGCGCGCCCTTGGTCGCGCCGAGCTGCTCGGCGATGTCGTCGAGGCTGGTCGCGCCGAAGCCGTTGCGCGCGAAGAGTTCGGCGGCGGCGGCGACGATAGCCTTCTGCGTCAACCGAACACGGCGCGGCGTTTTCGACCGACTGGTCTTTTTCGCCGCCGCTGTGCTCACCGCGTCATCTGCCACCATGGTCGCAACTCCTGTCCACTACGCTCTAGCCTTCTGAGCATACCGGCTCACCAGGGTGATGTCAATGCAAACTCGGCAATGACGGGCGCCTGTGAGCATCGGCGCCTGCTGGGCGTCGAACACCGCGCGCCTGCGTAGCGCCGCTTGCGTTGGCCTTGACTTCACCTGTCGCATCAGGTATCGTTCTACCAGTTGTTCAAATTTCTGGCGGACATTGGCGCGGCGCGCTGCCCGGTCGCGTCGTGCGCGAGCAAGGAGCTTCCTGGCCATGGCTACTGTCACTGCGCCGCAAAGCGAAGAGGCCGTTCTGGAGCGCCTGCGCAAGCAGCAGCTCGTCGAAACGGTCGAGCATATGAGTCCGCAGTATCTCGAAGGCATCAAGCGCATCCTGACCGTCTCGGCGGATACGGAACTCATCAGCGCGCCCGCCTACTACCACGCCGCCGTGCATGCCCCCTCGCTCAACGCCTTCGGCACGGCTGTCTCGATCATCCAGGATGAGCTAGCCCACGCGCACATCGCCTACCGCCTGCTGCGCGACCTCGGCGTCGACTCCGATGCGCTGATCTTCGAGCGCGAGCCGCGCAACTTCAAATATCCCTACGCCTTCGATGTGCCGCTGGATAGCTGGGTCGAGATGATCGTCGCCAACGCCTTCTACGACCGGGCGGGCTATACCCTGCTGGGCGACGTGCATCGCAGCACGACGTTTGGCCCCTGGAAACGCGCCCTCGTCAAGGTTGACAAGGAGGAGACGTTTCATCTGCGCCACGGCGAGCAGAACATGCGCAAGATCAATCAGACCGCCGCTGGCCACGACGAGCTACAGGCGGCGGTGGACTGGATGTTTCTGCTGACGGTGGAGTGGTTTGGCCTGCCCGACAGCATGAAGAAGCACACCGAGCAGCTTAACTACGGCTTCAAGGGCAACAGCAACGACGAACTGCGCCAGATCTGGATGACGACCGCTGTGCCGCTCTGCGATGAGTTGGGCCTGAAGGTTCCCGCGCACTTCGACGCCGAGCAGGGGAAGTATGTCGTGCATGACCCCTTCCCCGCGCACTTCGACGCGCAGGCCAAGCGCTGGGAGGGCCAGTGTAGCTGGGATGACGTGCTGCGCCGCTGGAAGGCGCGCGGCCCCGCCAACGAAGAGTTTGTGGGCATGGTGCAGCGCGGCAAACGCGAGATGCTGCGCCTGCTGGAGCAAGACGCATGACCGCCGAATATCCCTCCCTGCGCACGCATCCCGCGCAGGACCCCACCTGCCCCGCGCTCTGGGATGCCCTGCGCGATGTGACCGATCCAGAGATCCCGATTAGCCTGGTGGATATGGGGCTGATCGTCGCCGTCGCGCTGCATGAGGGCGTGGCGCAGGTGACAATGACGTTGACCGCGATGGGTTGCCCCGCCACCGAGTTCATCACCGACGACATTCGCGCGCGACTGCTCCAGGAGCCGGATGTGCGCGCGGTCGAGATCGAGATTGTCTGGGACCCCATCTGGACGAAGGCGCGACTCAGCGAAGATGGCGTGGATATCATGCGCGCCTGGGGGATATCGGCGTGAAGCATAGCCCAAAGCGAGCGCCTGCCGCCGCGCCAGCGACGCCACGACGCGCCGCGCTGAATGAGACGCGCGTCTGGCAGGTCTACGCGCGGCAGAAGTATGACGAGCCGCTGCACGAGATTGGCGCCATCGTCGCCGACGACGTGGAGCTGGCCAAGGTCTACGCGCGCAGCATCTACGATGAATTCGCCTGGATCGAGATGACACTGATTCCGCGCGCGAGCATCGTCACGGTCATCGCATCCTGATCGTCACAGTGAGGAGACGCTGAGAAACGCTATGGTAAGTACTGCCATTGACAACGCGGCGCTCTTCGCCGTGCTGTCGTCGCTGGCGGATAACAAGCAGTTGCTCGGTCGGCGCTACGCCCACTGGAGCAACGGCGCGCCCGCGCTTGAGGCCGCCGTGGCCGCCGCCGCCATGACCCAGGACGAGCTGGGCCACGCCCGCACTCTCTATCCACTGCTGGAGCAGTTCGCGCAGGGCCAGGCCGACCCCACGCAACTCGACCCGATGACCCGCGATGCGCGCTACGCCATTGCCGCACTCGATCACGAGTTTCTGGGGTGGGCCGACTTCATCGCCGCGAACTTCCTGCTGGATACCGCGCTGACCACCTTCTTCGCAACGGCGCAGGACTCCAGCTATGAGCCGCTGGCCGCGCGCTCACGCAAGGTCGTCCAGGAGGAGCGCATCCACTTCATGCACGCCGAGGGCTGGGTGGCGCGCCTGGCCAACGCAGGCGGCGCGGTGCGCGCGAATCTGGTGGCGGCGCTGGGCCGCTGGTGGGATGAGACGCTGTGCTGGTTTGGCCCCGACGACGATCCCGCGATGCGCCGCCTCTACGACGATGGCGTGATCGACGCCACGCCCGACACGCTGCGCAGCCGCTATCTGGCCGCTGTCATGCCCATGTTGAGCCGCGTGGGGCTGGATGAGCCGGTGAGCCACGACGCGGCGACTCCGCAGGCGTGGCGGCCCACACAGCCGCTGCCCTGGGCGCGCTGGGACGCGACGACGCGCCGGTTGGGGGTAGTATGACACAGGCGCATGACGCTCCGGGCGATACAGCCGACCGCGCACGCTGCCCCTATTGTGGCTCAGCGGCGACGGAGCCACTGGCGCTCTTTGGCCAGCAATTGCTGACGGCGCAGATGTATTGTCAGCGCTGCCATACGCCGTTTGAGTATGTCAAAGACGATGCGATCTTAGAGGTGTTCGAGGCCCAGCAAGCACGAAAGGGAGACCAGTCATGACCACCGTGAGCGAGCAGGTTCTGGTGAACTACACCGTGACCGATGGCGTGGGCGTCATCGAGCTTACGAATCCCCCGGCGAACACGTATAGCTACGAGATGATGAGCCAGCTCGACGCGGCGATCCTCAAGGCGCGCTTCGATGAGCAGGTGCACGTGATGTTGATTCGCGGGGCTGGCGACAAGTTCTTCTCGGCGGGCGCCGAGATCAGCATGCTCAACTCCGTGACGCCAACCTTCAAGTATTACTTCTGCCTGCACGCCAACGAGACGCTGACCCGCCTGGAGCAGACGCCCAAGCTGGTGATCGCGGCGCTCAACGGTCACACGGTCGGCGGCGGCCTGGAGATCGCGCTGGCCTGCGACATCCGCATCGCGCGGCGCGGCGCGGGCAAGGTCGGCCTGCCGGAGATGAATCTCGGCGTGCTGCCTGGCACGGGTGGCACCCAGCGCATGGCGCGCGCTCTGCCCAAGAATAAGGCTATCGAGCTGATGGCCGAGGCGCGGCTGATGACCTTCGAGGAGGCGCTCGACCTCAGCCTCATCAACTACATCTATGAATCAGACACCTACTGGGATAAGGTGATGGAGTATGCGCGCAGCTTCTGCCCGCCCAACAAGGCGTCGAAGGCGGTCGGGCGACTGAAGCGGTCGGTGCAGTCGGGCGCCGAGGTACCGTTCTCCGAGGCGCTGGCTATCGAGCGCGAGTTGCAGCAACTCTGCTTCCAGAGCGAGGATGCGAAAGAGGGCATCGCCGCGTATACTGAGAAGCGTCAGCCGGTCTTCAAGGGGCGCTAGCGGCTCGCATCGCTCCACTGCCTCGCACGGGAGTGAGGGGTAGCGCCAGAGGGCGTAACTCGCTGAGGGACTGACGAGCAACACCGCTCGCCAGTCCCTCGCCCCGCATCCGCCTGACACCTTTCAGCATATCCAGCGTAATCGTGGCGCGCGGACAATGTCGCTCTCCGCGCCAATCATCTGAGCCGATGAGAAAACGAGGGCGCCTCCCATGACAACACCGGTCCCCATCTCGATCCCTCTGGTCTCGATTCCCGATCAGTTCAACGCCGCCAGCGCCTTCCTCGAGAGCAACCTCACCGCAGGGCGCGGCGCAAAGACGGCGATCTACTGCGAGGGGCAGACCCACAGCTATGCGGAGATCGCCGCCCAGGCGAATCAGGTGGGCAATGGCCTGCGCGCGCTCGGCGTGGAGATGGAGCAGCGGGTTGCGCTGGTCCTGCTCGACTCGCCCGCCTTCGCCACATCCTTCTTCGGCGCGATCAAGATCGGCGCCGTGCCTGTGCCAGTGAATACGCTGCTGCGCCCCGCCGATTTCGTCTACATCCTCAACGACAGTCGCGCAAAGGTCCTCGTCATCGACGCCAGCGTGTGGACGACAGTGCAGAGCATCCTGCCGCAGCTCGACTCGCTGCGCCACATCATCGTCGTTGGGCTGGAGCGCCAGGCGGCGACCGAGGCGGCGCCGAAGCGCGGCTTCCTCAGCCGCCGCCCGTCTACCGCCGCCCAGCCGCAGACGCTCGCCACGGCCACTGGCGCCGCAACCATCCGCGACTTCGATCAGTGGCGCGAGTCCGCCTCGGCGCAACTGAGCGCCGCGCAGACCAGCAAAGACGACAGCGCCTTCTGGCTCTACAGTTCCGGCAGCACGGGCTTTCCCAAGGGCTGCGTGCATCTGCAGCACGACATGAGCTACTGCACGGAGTATTACGCCAGGCCGATTCTGGGCATGACCGAGAACGACATCGCCTTCTCCTCCTCGAAGCTCTTCTTCGCCTATGGCCTGGGCAATGGCCTCTACTTCCCCTTCGGCGTTGGCGCGAGCGCGGCGCATCATCCAGGGCGGCCCGTGCCCGAAGAGATCTTCAAGGTGGTGGAGCAGACACACCCAACGCTCTTTTTCGCCGTGCCGACGGCCTACGCCGCTATGCTGGCGCTGCCCGATGCGGAGCGACGCTTCGACTTCTCTTCGGTGCGCGCGTGCGTCTCGGCAGGCGAGGCGCTGCCCGCCGACATCCTGCGCCGCTGGCAGGATAGATTCCATGTAGACATCCTCGACGGCATCGGCAGCACAGAGATTCTGCACATCTTCATCAGCAACCGCCCCGGCGACATTCGCCCCGGCAGCACGGGCAGGCTCGTGCCTGGCTATGAGGCGCGCATCGTGGATGACGCAGGCCAGCCGACGCCGACCGGCGAGATGGGGACGCTGCAGATCAGCGGCGACAGCACGACCGCCTACTACTGGAACAAACACGAGAAGACGAAAGAGGTCATCCAGGGGCGCTGGATCACAACAGGCGACACCTACTATCAGGATGAGGACGGCTACTACTGGTACGCCGGGCGCGCGGACGATATGCTGCGCGTGGGTGGGCGCTGGGTCTCACCCGCCGAGGTGGAGGGCGCGCTGATCGCGCATCCCGCCGTGCTGGAGTGCGCGCTGATTGGCGCGCCTGATAGCGACGATCTCATCAAGCCCAGGGCGTATGTCGTGCTGGCGCAGGGTCACGAGCCATCCGACGCGCTGGCGCAGGAGATCATCGCCTTCGTCAAGACGCAGGTCGCCCCCTACAAAGCGCCGCAATGGGTCGAGTTCGTGGCGGAGCTGCCGAAGACGGCGACCGGCAAGATTCAACGGTTCATGCTGCGGCAGGCGTTGCAGCAAGGGTAGCGTGAACAGGGACGCGGCGGCAAACAGCGCGGCGGGCGGTTGAAACCGCGCCTCAAGGGCCTGACGGCCCACAAGGTCCGCCTTCGCGGACCCAAATCCGGATGCGGACCTGCGCAGGCGGGTCTCGTGGCGGCCGCAGCCGCCTTCAGATGCGGTTTTAACCGCCAGCCAGGGAGAAGCGAGCATGGCGACGAGCGCGAGTGAGACGATAGAGAGCGCCTTTCTGCGGCAGCAGCCGGTGAAGATGCTGATCGGCGGGCAATGGGTCGCGGCGGCCAGCGGCAAGACCTTCGACACGTATAACCCGGCGACGGGCCGCGTGCTGGCGCAGGTGGCCGAGGGCGACGCTGAAGACATCAACCGCGCGGTGGCGGCGGCGCGCAAAGCCTACGAGAGTGGTCCCTGGCCGAAGATGACGCCTTCGCAGCGCGGCAGGCTGCTCTGGCGCGTGGCGGAGCTGATCGAGGAGCACGCCGACGAATTGGCGCTGCTGGAGACGCTCGACAATGGCAAGCCGATCAAATACTCGAAGGCGAGCGATGTGCCGCTGACCGCCGACCACTTCCGCTACTTCGCGGGCTGGGCGACGAAGATCGAGGGTGAGACGATTCCCGTCTCCGTGCCGAACATGCTGACCTATACGCTGCGCGAGCCGCTGGGCGTCGTCGGGCAGATCATCCCCTGGAACTTCCCGCTGCAGATGGCGTCGTGGAAGCTGGCGCCCGCGCTGGCCGCTGGCAATACCGTCGTGCTCAAGCCAGCGGAGCAGACGCCGCTGACGGCGCTGCGGCTGGGCGAACTCATCTGCGAGGCGGGCTTCCCTGAAGGCGTGGTGAATATCGTGCCGGGCTTCGGCCACACGGCGGGCGCGGCGCTGGCGGCGCATCTCGACGTGGACAAGATCGCCTTCACCGGCTCGACCGAGGTGGGCAAGAAGGTGCTGCAAGCGAGCGCGGGCAACCTGAAGAAGGTGACGCTGGAGCTTGGCGGTAAGTCGCCCAATATCATTTTCCCCGACGCCGACCTGAAGTATGCGGTGCGTGGCGCGTTGACGGCGATCTACTTCAACTCCGGCCAGATCTGCACAGCGGGTAGCCGCCTCTTTGTCCACCGCAGCATCTACGATCAGACAGTGGAGCAGATGACCGAGGCTGCCAGCACGATGCGCGTGGGCGCGGGCGTGGACCCGGCGACGGAGATGGGGCCGGTGATCTCGCAGGAGCAGTTGGCGCGCGTGACGGGCTACATCGAGAGCGGCAAGCGCGAGGGCGCCCTCGCGCGGACGGGCGGCGAGCGCGTCGGCGGCGACCTGGCCGATGGCTACTTCCTGCGCCCAACCGTGCTCGACCAGGTAAGCGACGAGATGACCGTGGCGCGTGAGGAGATCTTCGGGCCAGTGGTGGTGGCGCTGCCCTTCGAGGAGATCGAGGAGGTGGCGGCGCGCGCTAACCAGTCGATCTACGGGCTGGCGGCGGGCGTCTGGACCAACGACATCAAGCAGGCGCATAAGATGGTGGCGCTGCTCAAGTCGGGCGTGATCTGGGTCAACACCTACAACCAGTTCGACGCCGCCGCGCCCTTTGGCGGCTACCGCCAGAGCGGCTATGGCCGCGAGATGGGACACGCTGTCCTCGACGCCTACACGCAGATCAAGACGGCCTGGATCAGCCTGCGCTAGCGGGGATAGCAGGCGGTATCAGTTGATCGCGAATGAGGCGCGATTGATTTATGGCCGCGCCGGACGACTGTGCTTGCCGCCCTTGCCGCCTTTGCCGCGCGGGGCGCCGCTGCGTCGCTCGTAGGGGCCGTAGGTGAGCGTGGGCAGCGCCTCCAGCGCCTCACACGCGCGGCGCGCCGCCCGCGCAGCCCGCTCCGCGACACTCATGGCCCACTTCGAACTGAGACGCGCAATCAGCGTCGCTAGCAGCAGCGCGGGCCAGCCCAGCGGCCCCGGTCGCAGGCGAATCGTCATGCGCAGCCGGGTCGCGGCGGCTGGCGCGGCTGGCTCCGGCGCCAGTGTCAGCGACCACCGCAGATTATCGCGCCACGCCGGATAGGTGGTCTCCCAGGTGAACGACTGCGGCGGCTGATACTCCGCCAGGCGCATCGGAATGATCTTGCCGCGCTGGCGTGTCATGCTGAAGCGCCAGTCCACCCCTGCGCGCAGTGGGCGCGCGGGGGCCTCTGGCAGTGTCACGCTGGCGAACCACTCACCCGCGTTGCGTGGGTCGGCCAGCCATGCGAACGCCGCTTCCGCCGGGCAGGCGATAACCACCTCGGCGCTGCCCTCGCGCATCGCCACAATCCGCTCCTTCCGCGCACGCATCCCACTCCCCGCCGCCTGCTGTGGCCAGGGTAGGAGCATACCGTTCTCCCTCAGACTATACCCGCATTTCACGCGAATGAACGTACAGCGTGTGTGCTGTCAGGCGCACGGACGCTCCGCCTTTGCTCCCATGGGCGACCGGGCTTTCATCCCCATGCCTCATGGCAAGGGGCTTCAGCCCTGCGGAAAGGTAACAATCAACCAGCAGCGCAGAACTGTGACCTATGACCAAAACAAGGAGCCGTATACGTGACATACTGTGCAGCATGCATACGTCCATGTTGCTCGAGACGGCGCCGACGAGGCGCGCGAGACGCTGAGCGCGGGCGCGCACATGGGCGCTTCCAATGAAGGGATACCCCCCCAATGACGCTGGCTTCTTCGCTCCGCCGCTTTGCTGTAGGCGCCACGCTTGTAGGCGCTACCCTGATGGCCGCCTGTAGCGGCAGCGCTGCGACCGGCGTGGCGACCGCAACCACAGGGAGCACGCCCGTCGCTAGCGCGACGTCCGCCAACGCGAGCGTCAGCCCGACGGCTGTTCCATCCACTACAGCCAAACCGCCTTCCCTTGCGCAATTCACGGTCTATGTCGGTTCAGATGATGGCAATTTCTATGGCGTCAACGCCGCCACAGGCGCCAAGCGGTGGGCGCTCAGCGTGGGCGACAGCGCCAACAAACCCTCACCGCTCAACGGCGTCATCTATGGCAGCACGAGCGGAGGCGTAGTCTTTGCCGTCAACAGCGCTGGATCGCTGATCTGGAAAACGACGCCAGGCGGCGGCGTCAGTGGCCGCCCAGCGGTGGATTCGAGTGTGGGCCTGGACTTCGTTGGCGCCGACGATAATAACGTCTATGCGATACATACCAATGACGGCTCACCCGCCTGGCGCCAGCCAACAGGCGGCTCGATCACCGACAGCCTCTTCTATGAACATGGCCTGGTCTTCACGGGATCAGAAGACGGCGTCATGTATGCTTTCCATGAAAGCGACGGCTCGCCAGCATGGAAAACGCCGATCAGCGCGGTGGAGTACGCCTCGCCGACCGGCGACGGAACCAACGTCTATATTGGCGCGGATAATGGCAAGGTGTATGCGCTCAATGAATCGAGCGGCGCCATCGTCTGGGCGTTCCAGACCGGCGGCCAGATTCTGGACAAACCAGCGATCAGCAACGGCGTGGTCTTCATCGGCTCAGATGATTACAACGAATATGCCATCAACGCAAAGACGGGGAAGGAGATCTGGCGCCATGCCCTGCCCGCTGTGGTCGGTACAGCGATCCTCACCCACGGAAACGTCTACGTCGGCTCGTCGGATGGGACCGTCATCGCGCTTACCCAGAGCAGCGGCGGCGTGGTCTGGAGCAAGCATGTCGGTGGGCTGCCGCGTTCATGGTTCTCCACACTCTCTGGCTTCAATGACATCTATGTCGGCTCATCGGATGGTAACCTGTACGCCTTCGACGCGAACAGTGGCGCCCAACTGTGGAAGTTCAGCGCAGGCGCTGGAGTCGGAAACCCAACCGCAGGGTAGCCCGGCGGGCAGAAAACCCTGGCACGCGCCAGAGGTGGCGTCGGCGAAGCTGCACAGCACATGCGCGCTGGCAAGAAGAAGCCGCCGCTCGCGCGTGGGGGAAGCGCCATTGCTTCCACCACACGCGACACGGCGGCACGGCGGCCATCACGCGCGCGCAGATGCGCCCGTCGCCGGGGCGCGCGGCGCGGCTAGCCTCTGGCGGCGCGGGCGCCTGCGGTCGCTGGGGCGCGCGCGCGGCGCGGTGTGCGCGCCCGTCGCGCCTTGCCGATGACCAACACGAGACAGGCGATCAGGAAGAACAGCAGCGACGCGCTGGTGCTGACGCCAAAGAACGGGAATGGCTCGCGCAGGGTCAGCCCAACCAGATTGAAGAGCGCATTCGAGAACGAGAGCGCCAGCGAGAAGATCCACAACGTCAGCGCGCCGATGAATGTCACCAGGCCGAGGAAACGGAAGATGTTGTCGGCTACACGCAACTCGAAGACGAGCATCATCAGCGCCAGGGTCAGCGCCACCGCCGCTGCGATGAACAGCGCCGCCGCCGAACCCAGTTCCTGATACTGCAAATACTGCGAAAGTTGTTGCAGCGAGAGATGGCACGTGGCAACGTTGGGGAAGGCGTTCTGTGTCTGCGCGCATGTCCGCTGATCGCTCTGCAGGTGCAGGTAGAACGCGATATTCTGCGCAGCCTGCCCCAGCGCGATCATCCCCAGCAAGATCAGCAGCGGCCAGACGACGTTGCGCAGCGCCAGCAGCAGGTTATCCATCGCGATGCGTATGCGCCGGTTCAGCGCGCCGCGCAACGCATCGATGATCGTATCGGTGACGGAGACCGTCGCCGACTGGCGGCCCTTCTCTTTCTGCTCGCTCGACTGAACGACCTCGGTGCTGACCGCGCGCGACTGCGTATCGGCTGCCACGATGGGCGCCACGGCGGTTCCCGGCGCAGTTGGCGTCTGGCGCTCCCTGGGGTTGGCGCTGGCGGCGTTGAAGGCGTTGGCAGTGGCCGTCAGCGCCAGCGTGATGAAGCCCAGCGGCATATAGATGAGCGCCTGAATCAGGTCTATCTTGCTCAGGGTCGGCGGGTCGAGCAGGCCGCCGCCGCCGAGGCAGTGGCCAATCGGCCAGGAGACGGTGCAGGTGGTGATATTCACCCCCACCTGGAGCGCATCGGCGATGGGATTGATGACCTCCGCGCGGAAGATCAGCGAGAGCAGCGCCGCCAGCACACCGCCAGCGATCAGATCGCCCGCGATCAGCTCTGGCAGCGTTGGCAGGTCAGCCGCCTCGCCAATCTCCAGCGTGCCGAAGCCCAGATCGATGTGCCGCGCCGGTGGCTGGCCGCGCTGGCTGCGAATCCAGCGCCGCACGGTGTCGAGCCAGAAGATGCCCAGCACGCCAAAGTTGATGATGGCGTACGTCCACGGACTCTGCCCAATCTGCGGGATGGCGATGCGGATATTGAGCAGATTGGTGAGGATGTACTTGAGCAGGCCTGGATCGAGCGCGGTGAAGCCGACGAAGATCATGCAGATGATGGTGACAACGAGCGCCTCAGTCAGCAGGCGCCGCAGCCGGGGATGCCGCAGCACGGCGATCTCCAGCGTGAAGACCAGCGCGCTGAACCACAGGAACAGCGGCCAGGGCTTGTGGAAGGCATGCCCCAGCGCCGTGACGTCGTCGCCATAGCCGAGATAGCCCATCAGCGCGAAAGCCAACACGCCTGTGAATCCCAGCGTGATCAGCAACAGATGCGGGAAACGCACCAGGATGCGCCGCTTCTGGGGATCGTACACGTCGGTAATGGCGTGCTTGTCATATCCCGGGTTGCGAAATACTCCAGACATCATGGGCGCTACTCCTGTGCGCTCGTGGGCTGATTGGCCTGCCCATCGGATGGCGTCATCGTCGCCGCAGCGCCAGTCGCGCTGACGTGCGCGGCGACGGGCTGGCTGGCGGCTGGCTGGCGGCTCGCCAACCCTGGCCTACGTCCCCTCAGCAGCACATAGCCGCCGAAGATGACCAGCGCGATGGCGGAGGCGGCGGTCGCCCAGCTTGGCGGATCGAATGGCCGGACGATGTTGGCGTTGAACTGCTCGAGCAGCACATTGAAGCCCCACAGCGCCAGCGAGAAGATCCAGAAGGTCAGCAGGACGATGAAGCCAATCAGGCCGAGGAATCGCAGCGTGTTGTCGGCCACGCGCCAGCGGAACAGCGTCAGCGCGGCGGAGAAGACGATGGCAAAGACACTGACCAGCCCCCAGATCGCCGCAGGCAAGACGAAGTTGAGTACGGCGTTGAAGTTTTTATGGTCGGCGTGCAGGTAATGCTGGATGTTGACCGAGAGCAAGAAGATGCCGTACGTGGCGACGAAGAGCAGGATGGGCCAGACGATATTGCGCAGCGAGCGCCCCACGCCAAACATCAATTCGCGCAGGCGGCGGTTGATCGCCGCCCGCAGCGCATCGAGCACCGTCTCGGCCACGCCCGTCGTGATCGGCGCCGCCACGGGCGCGCCCTCGGCGTTGACCGCATTGACCGCCTGCGCCACACCCACTGGCAGCGGCGCGCCGCCCACCGAGCCAAAGCCGCCGAGCATCGCCGCCAGCCCCAGAATCAGCAGGCCCACCGCGACATACGCCAGCGCCTGCGTCTGATCGAGAAAGGTGAGCGTGGCAAACTGCACCCCTGGCGTCAGGCAGGCCGAGGGCGGAAACGAAACCGCCAGATTACACTTGCCCAGCGCAGGATTCGTGACGACGATGTGATTCATCACCGCAGGCATGAAGAGGAAGGAGAGCAGGCCGGTCAACACGGAGCCAGCCAGCAGATCGCCCGAAACCAGTTCAGCCATGCTGGGCAGGTTCTCCGGGTCTACCTTCTCGTCATGCGTGGCGCCGGTCGCGAGATCGATCTCTGGGTGCAGACGCAGGCCAGCGGCCCGACGCCCCCAGCGACGCAGGGTGTCGGCCCAGAATATGAGGATAATGCCGAAGTTGACAATCACATAGGTCAACTGCTCATCCGCCAGCAGTGGCAAATACTGCTGAGAGCAGCTTGCGGATGACCCCGCCGGGGAAGCCGATGACATAGACGATGATCACGCAGAGCAGCGCGATGACGAGCGTGGCGATGAGCTGGCCGCGCAACGCCCGGTTGCGGAAGATCGAGACCAGCAACGTAATCATCAGTGCGCAGAACCACAGATAGAGTTCCCACGGCTTGGTGAAGATCTGTAGGTCGCCTGGGTAGCCCAGGAAGCCGACCATGGCGAACGCGATCACGCCAGAGATGCCCAACCCCAGCACAAGCCAGAGGGGATAGCGCACCAGAAACGCGCCGCGTTGTCTATCGTAGAGGTCGGTAATCGCATGCGAACTATCGAGCCCGCTGGTTCTGCCCATGGGTCACTCCTCCGCTGAACCGATGCCTCAGGCGCGTCGGAGCCTCATCAGGCGCCGCCCCAGCGCGCTGAGGCGCCGAGGCGAGGCTGAGGCGCAGCCGTTGTCGCAGGCATGGCCCCCCTACTATACATGCCAGCGGCGCAGATTGAAAGTGCCAGATTGCATAGACGCGGCAGATGCGCTTCGCCGCGCACAGACCGCGACGAAAGCCAGCGCGCGCAACGATGGACAACTCCGGCTTGCGGGCCTGCGCATGCCACGTCGCTGCGCTATTGCTGCGGTGGCTGGTAGGGCGGATTGTGCTCGGTGGGCGGCGCATATTGCGGCGCCTGCGAGGGCTGCGGCGGATACGCCGGGTATTGCGGCGGATAGCCTGGCTGCTGGCCATACCCCGGCTGTGGCGGATAGCCTGGCTGTGGCGGGTAGCCCGGCTGCGGTGGGTAGCCCGGTTGTGGCGGGTAGCCGCCATACATCCCCATCTGCTGCTGCTGCGTCTGGAGCCGCCGCGCCTTGAGCTGGCTGACTGCGCGCATCCGCGAGATGCTCCAGAAGGTGCGTGCGCCGCCGATCAGCAGCAGCACGACGCCATAGAACGCGTTTCCGGAATTGCCTGACGTCAGGGCGAACAGCAACGTGCCGAGGCCCGCGACGATGAAGATGATGCCCAGCGTCAGGTAGAGAACATTCCCAATCGTGTTGAAGCGCATGCGTGACACTTCCTCTCAGCAAACCTTCATGCCACGCGCCAGCAGAGGCGCCGGGGCTGCCTGGCATGACGCAGGTAGCAGCCGCATTGTACGGGCGCGCCGCCTGCTGGTCAAGCGGCGATGGGACTCCTGTGCAGCGCGGATTCAGCGGGGGCAATCGGAGGGGATGGCAGGAAGCCTGCGCGACACACTGACGCCGGACGCTTTTATGCCAGCGTCAGTGTGTAGGCGTGCTCCTCGAAGAGGGGAGTGAAGCCCTCAGCCGCGTAGAATGCGCGGGCGCGGGCATTGTTGGCGCTCACGGTGAGCAACGCGCGATCGGCGCCGTGGTCGGCGAGCGCGAGCAGTCCGGCATGCAAGAGCGCGCGCCCCAGCCCGGCGCGCCGATGCGCGGCGACGACGCTGAGCATCTCGACCCACCCCGCGCGACGCCCCAGCCGCTCGCGCTCATCTGGCCGCAGCGCGCAGTGGCACACCCCCACCAGCGCGCCGTCCGCCGCCTCGACGACCAGATCGAGTTCTGGCGTGTAGGCGGGATCATCCATCAGCGCGTTGCGGCGGCCCGCAGTGAGTGGCAATCGGTTGGCATTGGGAAAGAGGCGCCTGGCCAGCGCGAGATAGTCGGACGTCTCAGTCGGCGCCAGCGGACGGATGCGGTAGCCTGCGGCGATCGGTCTTGTGGCGAGCGGCATCCCCAGCGAGCGTGTCAGCCGCACCGCGCCGCCGGGCGTCTGCGCGATGAATCCCAGCCGCTCCAGCGAAGCGCGCCGCTGGCGCTCAGGTTCACGCGCCTCCGTCCGCAGGCTGATCGCGTCGCCAGGCGCAGCCAACTCGCGCGCACGCGCCGCCGCCCACGCGAGAACGAGCGCATCGAGGGCGTCACTGCGCGCTGCGGGCCGGGTGAACCAGAGCAGCGAGCGCCCACCCCAGAGCACGGCGAATGCGACTGGCGCGCCGTTGGCGTCTTCCCACAGGCGCGTATCGCGCGTCTGGTCAAGTTCTGGCGCCGCCAGCAGCGCACGGAGCTGGCCAGCGCCGGGCCAGTCGAAGGCAGGCTCAGCCGCCTGCGCCGAGAGCAGCAACTCCACCACGGCGCGCTGATCGCGCAGACCCACGAAGGGACGCGGGCATAGTCGCTCCGGCTCCATCGCTTGCTCCTTTTGCGCCCACGCGGCGTCGGTCGTGGCCGCCGCGCGCTCCCACCATTCCAGCGTGGCCAAGGTGCGCCACTGCTCCAGGAGCGCGCTATCCGTCACTGGCATGCCAGGCCTCCTCTCTCTCGCCTGGGTCGTCCCACCCGTCACTCTGCTCATCATCGGCGCTCTCCCATGCGCCTGCTCCAGCCAATCGCCGGTAACTGTCGTAGCGCGCCGCGTCTATCTCGCCCGACCGCACAGCCGCGATGACGGCGCAGTCTGGCTCGACGAGATGGCGGCAATTGCCGAACGCGCACTTGCCCTTCAGCGGACGAAACTCGCGGAAGAGCCAGGGCAGATTGCGCAACTCGCCAAGCGCCAGCGCGCGAATGCCTGCTGTGTCGGCGAGCCAGCCGCCCGCAGCCCCACTCAGCGCGACCATCCGCGTGCCAGTGGTGGTGTGCCGCCCCTTGCCGGTGGACTCGCTGATGGCGCTCACCCGCAGCGCCAGCCCCGGTTCCAACGCATTGAGCAGGCTCGACTTGCCCACGCCCGATGGGCCGGCGAGCGCCGAGACGCGCCCGGCCAGCAGTTCACGCAGGTCTTCGACCCCCTCACCTGTCGCGGCGCTCGTCGTCACGACGGCATAGCCCAGCCCGGCGTAGACCGCCAGCCGCTCGCGCAGCCACGGCTCGATGCCCTGATCGGCCTTGTTCATGCAGAGAATCGCCTGTGCTCCCTGCGCCTCGGCCAGCGTGGTGAAGCGGTCGGCCAGGCGCATGTGTGGCGCTGGCTCGCGCGCGGCGAAGACGATCACGATCTGCTCGATGCCGCGCGCCATCGTCAGGCGTCGCTGGCCGGGGTCGGGGTCTTGCCGCGTGAGCGCGACGCCTGCGCGAGTCACGATGCGCTCGATCACGCCCTCGCCAGGGCCAGTGGGCCGCGCCAGCACACGGTCGCCGATGGCCACCGGGTCGCGCGGGTTCACCTTCACCGCGCGCGCGGTTCGTCGGGCGGATGTGCTCTCGGCGTAGATCAGCTCTTTGCGCAAGCGTCCGCGCACGAGGCACCACAGCGCGCCAGCGGGCGCCTCCACCCGATAGCGGCCACGACTGCCCTCGGTAATCAGCCCCTCGACGAGGGATGTCTGCTCTTCGTCTATGGTCAGCATGGTCTGGGTTGCGCTGTTCATCTTCATACTATCCTGTTCTTTTTCACCCGCGCTGAGTGGCACATTTTCCTGACGTTTCCGGCCTTGTTGGCCCATCTGGCTCGCCTGGTCGCCTTGCGCGATGTCGGCCTCGTCGTGGTGGCGCTGACGCTTGTTTTTGCGGCTCAAAATGGCGCGCTCCTCTGCTGTCATTGCAGCCATTGCTGCTGTCGCTACGTCCGCCATGGTGGCGTCGCCTGCCCGGGCATGCGGAGGCGCGACGGAGCGCACGCGGGCGCGGTGAGTCGCGGCCAGATGGACAGGTCACACAGGTAGTGGCGCGGCGAGCCTGCGCCGCTGTAGACACGCGGAGTCGGGGCGCTCTGGGCGAGGTCCGTTTACGCGGCGAACACGATGTGAGTGGCGCGTAGGCCAGTGTTCGCGGCGTGGAGGACGACGCCAGTGGAACGCACGACGAGCGCGAGCATTCTCGTCTTCATAGCGCGTCCTCCAATTCTGTCTGAGGCGTGCGGCGCCAGGCGGCGTCCACGCAAGGCGCTCTCTCACTGAGGAGATGAGCGATGATTGTCGTCGCGGCTCGCTCACTCTGTTGGCGAGTCGCGCCAGGACAACAGTGGGAATTGTACACACAGCGTCGGGCAAATGCAAGGGCGATTTTCTCAAAACCGGAGGTTGGCCAGCGTCCGCGTCGCCTGACCGCTTGACGTAATAGCGTTACGCTGCTACTGTGGCGACACAGTAATCTCAGCGCGAGAGGGTGGCGAGCGCATGCGTGAGGAATTAGTGACGCCGACGACCGCGCGACGGCTCGCCCAGGAGGGGCTGGCCTGGGATCCGCAGCCGGGCGACTGGGTGACGGCGCTGGGCGGCGCGCATATGGATGAGGGGCTGGTCGGCCTCTGGCTCGTCGTGAGCTTCAGCCCAGATGGGCGCCTCACGCTGGCCGATGCGACCGGGCGCTGGCCGCAGTCGCGTGGCCTCGTGCGCGACTGCCTCTGGCTGCCCTCGGCGGGCAAGCTGAAGGTGTGGCTACGGGGGCGCGGCTACCGCGTCGCGACGGGCGAAGTCACCGCGCGGCTGCTCGGCGGCGAGGGAGCGATGACACGTTTCGTCTGCCGCCTGACCCGCGATGACGGCTCGCCTCCGGTAGACGGCGAGGGCATGAACGAGGCTGAGGCGGTCGCCATCGCTGCGCTCCAGGCGCTCGGCGCCGGAACCGCTGATTCTGGCTACGGCTGGTAGCGCCATCCGCTGTGAGCCAGCGCGCCAATCACTGGCCGCAACGTGCTGCTGATCGTTCACGGCGGCTGCCTCGCCACTCGCACGCGCCGCGCATTCTTGCGTATATACTGCGGTGCAGGCGCGAGTGGCGCCGCTGTGCTGGAGATCGGGCGAGCGAGGCGAGAGAGAGGTACGGGCCATGACGCGACTGGAAGGCAAAGTAGCTATCGTCACTGGCGGCGGCTCCGGGCTGGGCCGCGCCATCGCGCTGCGCTACGCGAGCGAGGGCGCGCGAGTCGTCGCGGCGGACCTCAATGAGGCGGGCGCGCAGGAGACAGCGCGGCTGGCGGGTGCGCAGGGCGCTGGCGAGGTGGTCGCTCGCGCGCTCGATGTCACCGATGAGGGCGCGGTCGCCGCCAGCGTGGATGCGGCGCTGGCGCAGTGGGGCAAACTCGATGTGCTGGTCGCCAATGCGGGTATCGGCGTTCCCGTCCCCATCGCCATGCTCGATCTCGCCGACTGGGAGCGCGTGCTGAAGGTCAACCTCACGGGCGTCTTCCTCTGCGCCAAATACGCTTTCCGCGCGATGCGCGACAGCGGCGGCGTCATCCTCGCCATGGCCTCCGTCGCGGGGATGGAGGGTACGCCGAATCTCGGCGCATATGGCCCCTCGAAGGCGGCGGTGATCCAGCTCGTCAAGACACTCGCGCTGGAGGGCGCCCACTACAACATTCGCGCCAACGCGCTCTGCCCCGTCTGGATCAACACCCCGATGGTTGATGCGTTCGTCGCGGGGATGGGCGACCGCGAGCGTGGGCTGGAGCTACTGCGCAGTTCGGTGCCGCTGGGGCGCATCGGCCAGCCAGAGGATGTCGCCGCCGTCGCCGCATTCCTCGCCTCAGACGACGCCAGCTTCCTCAGTGGCATCGCCGTGCCAATCGATGGCGGCCACACGGCGGGCGTGGGCCACTAGCCGCGCAGGCGCGCAGCGTGATTTGAGAATGTGAGGCGTGCCAGAGTGAAGATTGCGGGAGCGGTGGCCCTGGTGACGGGCGCCAGCTCGGGCATCGGCGCGGAGACTGCGCGCGAGTTGGCCCGGCGCGGCGCGCGGGTGATCCTCGTGGCGCGGCGCGCTGATCGGCTGGCCGAGCAGGTCGCCGCCATCACAGCGGCGAATGGGCAGGCCAGCGCCATCGAGGCCGACGTGGCGGACCTTGCTAGCGTCGAACGGCTTGCGCGCGAGGCCGAGGCGGTTCATGGCCGGGTAGACATCCTCATCAACAATGCGGGCATTGGCTGGCCCGAACCATTCGCCGACATGCAGCCTGATGGCGTTGCACAGACGCTCAACACCAATCTCGTCGGTCCCATCCTGCTGACGCGCCTGCTGCTGCCAGGAATGCAGCAACGCCACAGCGGGGCGATCATCTGCGTCGCCTCGGTCGCTGGCCACATCGCCACTGATCCCATCTACAGCGCCACCAAGTTCGGCGTGCGTGGCTTCGCGCTCTCGCTGCGACGCAAGGTTCGGCGCAACGGCGTCTCCGTCTCCGTCGTCTCGCCCGGCTTCATCCGCACGGAGATGACCCGACATCGCCGCAGCCGCATGCCCGGCCCGGCGCTGATCGCCACGACCATCGCCGGGCTGGTCGAGCGGCCACGCCGTGAGGTGGTCGCGCCGGTCAGCTACCGCGCCGCCATCGCAGTGGAGCAAGTCGCGCCGTGGCTGGTTGATCGCGCGCTGCGACGCTAGCCACGGCGCCGCGCGCCCCCACCAATGCCGCTGTGCTGCTTCACCACGCATGAATTCATCGGAATTGACGCGGCCCCGTCAGCGACCTATACTTCAGAAGCATGCGATTGAGACCATAGCGCTATGGGGCGTCTTCGCACGTTTTCTATGTTCGGGAGAGAGGGGCGAGGTATGAAGGACAAAATGCGCTGCGCTCGCTGCGGAAAGACATTCAAGCCCGGCAGGTCGAGCCAAACCCAGTGCGACCAGTGCGAGAAGCAGGAACGCGCGACACGTGCGGCGGCCAGAGGCGCTGGCGGCGCGGCCACGGCCCATGCCAGCGCTCCCACCATGCAGCCCGTCAGGATTGTCGGCCCTGCCAGCCAGCCTGCTCGATCCCACCGCCCCCGTCGGCCCCGCGACCGGCGCCCCGCCGCCCGACTCCGGCCTCTATGGCGCCGCCGCCATTCGCGAGGAACAGCGCCGCGAGCAGCAGCGTCGCGATGAGCAGCGCCGCGCCGAAGAACGCGCCCGCGATGAACAGCGCGCTCGCGAGCATGCCCAGCGCCACGCCGAGACGCACGCCCACGAGCGGCGTGACCACGAACAGCCGCCCCACACGGATGGGCATGCTCCGAAGCGCGGCCCCAAAGCTGGCGCGCCACATGGCGAGCGGCCCGCCCCGACGCCGCGTGTGCGCAAGCCGCCGCGCCCAACGCCGCCACAGTTTGAACTGACCGATGAGTTGCGCGCGAAGATCGAGGCGCGCTACCTGGAGCTGGCGCAGCCCATCGAGTTCGACGGCATTCGCACGCAGATCGCCACTGAAATGAGTGTGCCAAAGTCGCACGTCAAGCGCGCGGTCGCCGAGTTGCGCGTTCGCATGCAGTTGCCGAGCTGGTGGGAACTGCAATCCTACTCCGGCGCCGAGACCGACCTGGAGCGCATCCGCATGGCCTATCTGCCGCATCTGCCCGTGCCAGCCGTCGGCATCCATAAGACGCTCGCTGATGATCTCAGCCTCGATCCCCGCACCGTCTACCAGGGCATCCGCCGCATCCGCGCCGAGATGCGCCTGCCACAGTACAATGCGCCAGAACTGCACGGCGATGAGACTCCCGGCGAGTCGGCCAGCGTGGCAGCGGATGCGACCGTGGCGAGCGAGATGACCGAGCCCGAGCAGGCGTAGCGCTGGCCCTCACCCCCTGGCCCCCTCTCCCACGAGGCGAGGGGGAAATTCGGCTCCCCTCGCCCTCTGGGAGAGGGGCTGGGGGTGAGGGTTCGCAGACCGCCCACGCTGTACGATTGCGCCGCATGCGTGTAGAATGGCCTCCATAGCTCAAGTCGTGTTCGCGCCCGCTGGTGGGCGCAGTTCCTCAGCGATGGAGGTAGCATTCGCATGGCTCTCGCATTGATCGTCCACGGAGGCGCAGGTATCATTCCACCCGAACGGCATGCGGCGGCCAGCGCTGGCTGTCGCGCGGCGGTGGAGGCGGGCTGGCGCGCGTTGCTGGCGGGTGGTTCCGCGCTCGACGCTGTGCAGACGGCGATCATGGCGCTGGAGGATAATCCTGGCTTCAACGCTGGAACGGGCGCTGTGCTCACGCTGGATGGCCGCGCCGAATTAGACGCCGGGATGATGGATGGCGAGGCGTTGCAGGTGGGCGCGATAGCGGGCGTGCAGCGGGTGAAGAACCCGATTCTGCTGGCGCGGGCCGTGCTGGCCAGCCCGCACACGCTGCTGGTCGGCGTCGGCGCGGAACAGTTCGCCACGGAGGCTGGACTGCCGCTCTGTGATCCAGAGGAACTGGTGACGGCGGCGCAGCGCGCCCGCTGGCAGCGTGGCTATCGCGATGGCGATGATGTGAATGTCGGCCCCGCGTTGGGCGGGCTGGAGGTCGGCGCCGTCGCGGAGAATGTCCACGCCGACGATACGAAGCACGGCACAGTCGGCGCCGTCGCCATCGATGCGCAGGGTCGGGTCGCCGCTGGCGCCTCCACTGGCGGCATCGGAGCGAAGCATCCGGGGCGGGTGGGCGACACCCCGCTGGCAGGCTGCGGCTTCGCGGCGGAGCGTGGACTGGGCGGCGTCTCATGCACCGGCCTGGGCGAAAACTTCGTCCGCCTGACGCTGGCGCGGCGCGCGCTCGACCTGATCGGCGGGGGCATGTCGGCGCAGCAAGCGGCGGATGCGGCGATCCACCTGCTGGGCGAGCGGGTCAGTGGCACTGGCGGCATGATTGTCCTCGACGAGCAGGGGCGTGTTGGCTTCGCGCGCAACACCCCGACGATGGCATACGGCTACATGATCGAAGGGGCGGAGGCGCCGGTCGCGGGCGTTTAGTCGGTGTGGTGGCGCCAGACCCGGCCAAACTCAGCCAAACTGGGCCAAAAAACCACGGTAAACCGTGGGGAAAAATCCCGCGACTGCGGGTATACTCTCTTTTGTCACGAAGGAACACAACCTTCACACTCGCCAACAGCGCAGGTCGTTGGCGAGCAAGGATGCGAATCCCTTGGGGCGTCGTCGGGTGGGACAGCCGGCGGCGCTCCAACTTTTTGTCTGCGCTGATGCGTGCGCGAACCCTCACCCCCAGCCCTTCTCCCAGCGGGCGAGGGGAGCCGGAGGAGGGGTGAGGTTACTCGCCGCGCGCCCAGAACTCCATCAGGTCGCTCTTGGAGAGCACGCCACGCAGGCCGGGGTCGCCGATCACGGCCACCGCTGTCTGGCCGCCAACGAAGAGGGTATACGCCTCGCGCACCGTCGCCGTCTCTGGCAGCGCGGGCAGCGGCGGACCCTGCCACTCGCGCACGCGCTGCTCGCCCAGACGCTCGCCACCAGCCAGCCGCTGCAAGAGCTGTGTCTCCGTCAGCGAGCCAACCACCTCGCCCGCGTCGATCACGGGGAGCTGCGAGATGCCGTACTCGTGGAAGCGCGCGATAGCGACGGTCACCGGGTCACTCGGCGCCACACCGATCACCGATGGCATCTGTGGCTCCGAGGCGCGGCGGAAGGCCAGCACATCGGCCAGCGTGGGATGCTGCGGGGCCTCGGCGAAGCCGTTCTCACGCATCCACGTCTCATCGTAGATTTTCGAGAGGTAGCCGCGCCCCGTATCGGGCAGCAGCACGACGATCACGTCATCTGGCCCGCCCCGGTTGGCATACTCCAGCGCCGCTCCCAGCGCCGTGCCGCAACTGCCGCCACAGAGGATGCCCTCCTCGCGCGCCAGCCGTCGCGTCAGGCTGAACGACGTGCGGTCGTCCACGCGGATCACCTCATCCACCATCGAGGGGTCCCAGTTGTCGGGAAAGGTATCTGTGCCGATGCCTTCGACCTTATAGGGGTGCGGCGTGTCCTTCGAGTAGATCGAGCCAGCCGGGTCAGCGCCGATGATCTGGATGGCAGGGTTCTGCTCCTTGAGGTAGCGCGCTGTGCCGATGATCGTGCCAGCCGTGCCGATGCCCGCGACGAACGCCGTCACTTTGCCTTCGGTCGCCTCCCAAATCTCTGGGCCAGTGCCGCGATAGTGGGCGAGCGGATTGGCCGGGTTGGCGTACTGGTTCGGGCTGCACGCGCCGGGAATCTCGCGGGCGAGCCGCGCGGCGACGGTCTGATAGTGGTCGTCGTCGCCGTGCATGGCGCTGCTGGGGCAGATCACCACTTCGGAGCCATACGCGCGCAACAGGCTGCGCTTCTCCTCGGAGACTTTGTCTGACATGACACAGATCAGCCGATAGCCCTTGATGGTGGCCGCGAGCGCCAGCCCCACGCCTGTGTTGCCGCTGGTCGGCTCGACGATCACGCCGCCGGGCTTGAGCTGGCCGCTTCGCTCCATAGACTCGATCAGCCCCAGGCCAATCCGGTCTTTGACGCTGCCACCGGGATTGAAATACTCCACCTTCGCCAGCAGCAGCGGCTTGACGCCCTGCGCGATCTTGTTCAGGCGCACCAGTGGTGTCTGGCCAACGGTCTCCAGGATTGAGTTGTAGTAGCGCATATGCTTGCCGCAGCCCCAGCCGGAGCCGCATCTCCTTTGTCGCCTACGCCGGATGCTTGCCACACGCGCATGCGCGCATGACCGACATACCGGCTGACCGCATTGTCACGGATGGGGCGCGCGCCATTGCGTCGCCCCGCCCCATGCATGGTACACCCAAACGCTGGCGGGCGAAAGTACGCCGACCTGCGAGCAGGCTGGCGGTTGAATCGCGCCTCAAGGCGACTGCGGTCGCCACAAGACCTGCCTGCGCAGGTCCACAGACGACCGCCTGGACCCACGCAGGTGGGTCTGGTGGGCCGCCAGGCCCCTCAGGCGCGGTTTCAACCGCCAGCGATCCTGCGACCTTTCAAGGCTGAGCGCGCGCGCCGTATACTCTTGCCGTAGACTTCTGCCGTATACTCAACGGCGAGGGCGAGCGGCGCCGGACACGGAGTGTGTTGCGCGCTGACCGGCGCCGTCGCCTGGCTGTTCTGGGCGCCATGCCCGCGCTCGCAGTGAGCGGGGGCGACTGAGGAGAATCACCGAGCTATGCTCTCCGCCGTCAAGTGGGGCGCGCTCGTCGGCGTCGCCATTTATCTCGTCTCGCAGATCATCACCTTCGTCAGCCTGGCCGCGCTGGGGCCAGCGCACATCGACCCCAATCATCCCGGCCAGCTCACGCTGGGCTGCCTCGAATTGCTGCTGATCGTCTTCGCGTTCTCCACGTCGGGCTTCTACGCTGGACGCGAGACACGCCAGGCAGGCTATGGCGCCATCGCCGGCATGGTGACATTCGCCGTCTATGGCGCGCTGCTCTCGATCTACAATCCGTCTGGCGGGCAGTCGACGCTGAGCGCAGGCGCCGCGCCGCTCGGCCAAAGGATCGTCGTCGATCTGATCTCCATCATTCTCTATCTCATCATCGCGGCGCTGATCGGCTGGCTGGGTGGCCGCCCCGGCTCGGCGCAGGGCCGCGCGCGGGCCAGCCGCATCGCCGCGCAGAAGCAGACGCCGCAGTAGCCGGGATGCGGCGCGCGCTAGTTCATCTGCGCGCGCTCAGCCTCGATGCGGGCCGTCTCCGGCGCGCCCAGCCGCACGAGCGACGCCGGGAAGCGTAGCTCTGTCACCGTCCAGCGGCGCGGCGTGGCGTCAGTTTCTTTGGCGATGGGCGCCGCGTCAGCCGCATCGTCGCCACGCACATCCGGGTCGCCCTCGGTCATGAACATCGTCGCCGAGCCGTGGAGATCGGAGCGCACCAGCCCGCGCACCAGTTGCAGCCCCAACCCCTCAGCCGTGTCGAGCGAGAAGTCTGGCGGCAGCCCTGCGCCGTCATCCGCCACGCGCACGACGATCAGTTCATCCTCCCTGGCGCCGGTGATGCGAATCTCGCCGCCGGTTCGTTGCTCGAAGCCGTGCTCGATGGCATTGGAGATCAGCTCATTGATCACAATCGCCAGCGTGGTCGCCTGTTCGCTTGGCAGCAGGTAGGGCGCGGCGCCGACATGGAAGCGCACATGCAGATCGAGCGGAATGAAGTTGCCACTGACGACGCCGACGATCTTGCGCGCAATCTCGTCCACGGGCGCCATGCCTACCTCGCCAGTCGAGAGCAGGTCGTGGGTCGCCGCGATGCCCTGGATGCGCGTGACCGTCTCCGCGAGGATGGTGATGGCCTCCTCATTCGTCGAGCGGCGTCGTTGCATATTGAGGATGGCCGCGACCTGCGCCAGATTATTCTTGACGCGATGGTGCATCTCGCGCAGCAGCGTCTCGCGCTTGCGCAGGCCCTCGCGCGTCTGCTCAAAGAGGCGCGCATTCTCCATCGCGATGGCCGCGACATTGGCGAAGGTCATCACCAGTTGAAGCTGGTGCTGGCTGAGCATGTGGCGCTGATTGCTGAAGATGCAGAGCGCGCCCAGCGGGCCATGCACAGTGATGAGTGGCACACAGAGCACGGCATGCTGATCGCCCAGCGCCTCGTCGCTCAGCCCATGCAGGAAACAGCCGCTATCCGAGCGCATGCAGTCGATGGCGCTGCTCGGCTCGCCCGTCTCGATCACCCGCCCGGCGCAGCATTGCCCCACACGGATGCTCGCCCGCGCCGCAGCGCCATGCTCGAAGCCGTGCCACGCCGCCGCGCGCAGCCGCCGCTCGCCGGGCTGCAGCTCGAAGAGCACCGAGCGATGCGCGCCGCTGAGCAGCACCGCCTTCTCCACAATCGTCCGCAGCACGTTATCGAGCACCAGCGACGACGCCACCAGCGCCGAGACATTGTGCAACGTGGAGAGTTCGTTCACCTTGCGGCGTAGCTCCTGGTCGGTCGCCTCGTGCAGCCGTGTATTCTCGATGCTCATGGCAAGCTGGCCTGCCATCACCTCCATAAAGGCCTGGTCTTCATCGGTGAAGGCGTGCGGCGCATTCATCTGCACATTGATGACGCCCTCCAGCTTCTCGACCATGAAATAGATGATCGGCATGGAGATCAGCCCGCGTGGCGGCGTCTCGTAGCGGTTGGCCTCGGCGGCGTAGCGTTCGGGCGCCAGGGCGAGGTCTTTCTCGCGCAGCGGGCGCCCCTGCTCGGCCACAGCCCCGGTGAAGCCCTGCCCCAGCGTCACGCGATAGTGCGGGATGTGGTAGGGCGATGGATCGCTGGTCGCGCGCAGCTCCAGCTCCTGGGTGAATTCATCGAAGAGAAAGATCGAGCAGAGGTCAGCGTCGAGCGCGGCGGCGACCGCCTGCGCCGTCACGCGGAGGGTCTGGTCGAGGTCGAGCGAGGAGTTGACAGCGGCGTTGATCTGCTGCAAGGCGCGCAGGCGTGGAGCGGCCCCAGATGTCCATTCGTCGTCTCTCTCTGCCATAGAGCGCCTCACAGGTCTGGCTTGCGGCGGCGGCCTCGCCCCGTAGCGCGCAATCGTTTGCGCGTTCTGTAGAGTATAGCCTATAGGCGCACGCCAGTGCGAGCGCGACCGGCGGTTCGGCCCCAGTCCGCGCCGGCGGACTTCGCGGCCCGCAGGCCATCCACGCGCGATTCAACCGCCAGCGACCCGCGCGCCGACGGTGACCATTCACCGTCGGTTGACCCCCCGCCACGCCATTGCCGGCGCCGCCGCGCGCATGCTATCCTGAGTGGGCCAAGCGCCGCAGACCTCCAGCCCGGATTGATTGTCGCCGATCATGCATTCAGGAGCGCGCCGCTATGCCCACCTATCTCTCCGCCTTCATCAGCCATGCCCACGCCGACAACGCGCTGTGCGAACCCTACTATCTCGCGCTCACCCAGCGCGGCGTCGCCTGCTACTACGACCGCGCCAACCCGCAGACTGGCCACTCGCTCTCAATCGCCTTGCAGACGGAGATCGAGCAGGCGCGGGCGCTCATTGTCATGGTCTCGCCTGCGATGCTCGGCTCCTTCTGGGTTGAGCAGGAGATTGACATGTTCATGGCCCTGATGGCCGAGGACCGCGCACGCATGCTCATCCCCATCAAGATCGCAGCCTGCGAGATGCCCACCCGCCTGCGCGCCCGCTGGTGGCTCGACGCTACCCGCGAGCCATTCGCCGCCATCGGCGACCAGCTCGCCCGCGCGCTGGAGATTGCGCCCGCCGCCAGCGCCGCCAGCGGCCAGGCAGGCCCCTTCGCGCGCATCGTGGACTGGCGCAGCGGCATGGGCGACCACACCACCATCACCGCCGCGCTCGCCGCCGCCCAGCCCGGCGAGCGCATCCTCGTGCGCAAAGGCTTCTACACTGGCGGCCTGACCATCGACAAGCCGCTGGAGTTGATCGGCGAGGGCCAGCCCGGCGATGTCGAGGTCCACGCCGCAGGCGCGGATGTCATCATGTTCACCGCCAGCCAGGGTCGCGTCGCCAACCTGACGCTGCGTCAGACCGGCGGCGAAGGCACGTGGTATGGCGTGGACATCGCCGCCGGACGGCTGGAGCTGGAGGATTGTGACATCAGCAGCCAGAGTCTGTCCGGCGTCGCCATCCACGATGGCGCCCACCCCATCCTGCGGCGCAACCGCATCCACGACGACAACCAGTCAGCAGGCGTCCTGGTCTATGCGCAGGGGCAGGGACTGCTCGAAGACAACGAGATCTTCGCCAACGCCAACTCTGGCGTCCAGATCAGGGAGGGCAGCGCGCCGACGCTGCGCCACAACCGCATCCACGATAACAAACAGGGTGGCGTCATGGTCAACGAACAGGGGCAGGGGCTGCTCGAAGACAACGACCTCTTCGCCAATGCCACTGTGGGCATCGAGATCAGGGAGGGCGGCGCGCCGACGCTGCGGCGCAATCGCATCCACGAGAACGGGTATTGGGCGATCTGGGCGCATGATCAGGGCGGCGGCGTATTCGAGGGGAACGACCTGCGCGACAACACGAAGGGGCCGTGGCAGATTGATGACGATAGCAAGGCGAAGGTGACACGCAGCGGCAATCTGGAGTAGCGCGCGGCGTGGTGTGGGCTGTTTCCGAAACGTGCGTGCGCGGGAGCAGTATGTGGGTGGAGATGACAACCCTATGGACTGTGCTAACGTCATGTTCAGTGGCCACGCTGTGCAGCGCATGTTTGCGCGAGGATTGAATGAAGCGGATATACTTCAGATCGTCCGCCAAGGCGAGGTCATCGAGTCGTACCCGCATGATACGCCGTACCCAAGCAATCTTTTGCTAGGTGTGTCCAGAGGCGTATACATCCATGCTGTCGTAGCGCGCCGCGATGATCGTCGCTGCATTGTCGTGACAACGTATATCCCTGACCCACTACGCTGGAGTGCCGATTTTAAGACGAGGAGGCAGCCATGACATGCGTGATCTGTAAGTCCGGTGAGACGGCGCCAGGCATGGCTACCGTCGTGTTGCAGCGCGGTGAGGCGACGATTGTGATCAAGCTCGTCCCTGCGGAAATCTGTGATACCTGTGGCGAGTATTATCTCTCCGAGGAGATTACACGGCGCGTGCTTGCGCTTGCCGAGGCTGCTGTCGCTCAAGGCGCCGAGATCGAGGTGCTACGCTTCGCCGCATAGTGGCGTGCTCGCCGCGCAATCTCAAATATCTACGCGCGTTGGCTGCGGCATACCCGGACGAGCAATTTGTGCAGCAGGAGGTTGCACAATTGACGTGATACGGCTGGCGGTTGAAACCGCGCCTCAAGGCGGCCTGCGGGCCGCCACAAGACCCGCCTGCGCGGGTCCGGAGTCTCCCAGTCCGCGCAGGCGGACTTCGCGGCGCGGAGCGCCATCCAGGCGCGGTTTCAACCGCTGGCTCAGCCCAGCCCAGCCAGCGCACGGGTGAACGGCGGCATGTATGCCGCACACACACCGCCTGTGAGGGCGGCATGCGGGCGATCATCATCGCCCATCACACCGTGCGCCGACCGTGACCGAGAGCTGGCGCGCCGACTACTCGCCCTTCGCGATGGGCGCGCCGACGAGGTTGCCCCACTCCGTCCAGGAGCCGTCATAGTTGCGCACGTTGGGGTAGTCGAGCAGTTGCGTCAGCACGAACCAGGTATGCGCCGACCGCTCGCCAATGCGGCAGTAGGTGATGACTGGCTTCTCTGGCGTCACACCTTTGCCGCCATAGATTTCGCGCAATTCATCCGCCGATTTGAACGTGCCATCGCTGTTGGCCGCTGTGCTCCAGGGGATGCTCTGCGCGCCGGGGATGTGGCCGCCGCGCTGTGCGCCCTCCTGCGGATAGTTCACCATGTGCAGCAGCTTGCCGGTGAACTCATCCGCCGAGCGCACGTCCACCATCGCGCCCTGCTTCGCCTCCAACGCGGCCTCCACCTGGCGGCGGAACGCGCGGATGCTGGTGTCTGGCTCGCGCGCGGCGTAGTGTGTCGCCGTGAAGGTCGGCGCCGCCTTCACATAGGCGCGACCCTCCGCCTCCCACTTCGTGCGCCCGCCGTTCATGATGCGCAGGTCGCGATGGCCGTACATGCGGAACAGCCAGAAGCTGTAGGCCGCATACCAGTTGCTCTTGTCGCCGTAGAACACCACGGTCGTGTCGGGGCTGATGCCATAGCGGCTCATCAGCGCCTCGAACGCCGCCTTATTCACGAAGTCGCGCTCCACCGGGTCCTGCACATCCTCATGCCAGTCAAGCTTGACCGCGTTCTGGATATGCCCGATCTCATAGAGCAGCGGGTCTTCATCCGCCTCCACGATACGCACGCTCGGATCATTCAGGTGGTCGGCGACCCACTGCGTATCAACCAGCGTCTCGGGGTGGGCGTAGCTCTGCGCGCTCGCCGCCCCTGCCGTCGTCGTCTCGGTATCCGCCATATGTTCATGCTCCTGCCGTCATACCATGTCACATCACCTCGCCACCCGCAGGAGCGAGGCTGGAGGCGCTATCCCCCTGACGTTCATGAGTATAGCTGTCCTATTGTTAACATTGCAAGTCAACATTGTGGACTATCATGCTGAGCGGGCGGGATCGCTCAGTCGCGCCACTCGTCGCGCAGCAGCCCAAAGTAGTGTTCGTCGATGAAGCGTCCCTGCCACGCGAACCGCTGCCGCAGCGTCCCCTCGTGGGTGAAGCCGAGCTTGCGCAGCAGCCCCTGCGAGCGCTCATTCGCGCCGTCCACCGACGCTTCGATACGATGCAGGCCCATCGCGCCGAAGCCGAAGCCCAGCAGCCCGCGCATCGCCTCCGCCATGATGCCCTGACGCCAGTAAGCCCGCCGCAACTCATAGCCCGTCTCGGCGCGGCTGAAGCCCTCATCGAACTTGAACAGCCCACAGGAGCCAATCACCTCGTCCGCGCCGCGCCGCGTGATCCCCCAGCGAATGCCCTGGCGCCGCGCATACCAGTCCGCAATCGCGCGAATCAGCGCGCGCGACTCCTCCACCGACTGATGTGGCGCCTCGCCGTAGAACTCCATCGTCTGCGCATCGGAGAAGGTGGCGAAGGTCGCGTCGGCGTCGCTCGCGCGTATCTCGCGCAAGACCAGCCTCGGCGTCTCGATCTGCGGCACGCGCGTGAAGATCACGTCTAACTCTTTAGCCATGGTCGATTCCCTCCCAGTGTCGCCACTCGCTCAGCCGCGCGCCCGCCGCGCCCGCCACTCTTGCCAGAGGGCCAGCGCCAGCACGAAGCATGGGATGAAGAGCAGCGCCTGTTGCATGCCATACTTGGGCGCATAGTGCTGCATATGCGCCGCCTCATACGCCACGAAAGCAGCCGCGTCACCTCGGCGCACAAACCCAATCGCGTAGATCAGCAGCGGCGCATAGTTACAGGCGAGCGACAATATGTAGACGCCAAACAAACCGGCGCCGGTGAACGGCGCGCCCGGCTGCGCGCGCGCGCTCCACAACACATAGGCGCCCAACGCCAGCATGAATGGCGTCCCTACCCCGAACTCGATCAGAATGAAGCGCGGCCCGTGCAACACGAGGTCGATGGCGACCAGTTTGCGCACATTGACGAGGCGCGAATCTGGTCGCGCATCCACGGTCTTCGCTGGCTCCGCCACATCTGGCGTATGCTCGCTGGGCATGCTCTCGCTCCTTTCGCTCGGCGACCTCACTGCTCCTCCAGCTCGCGACCTGGAAGCTGTGGCCCGCGCAGGCGGTCGGCCAGCCCGGTGTAGCGCGCGGCGCGCTGGCTATTCTCTACCGCCAGCCGCAGCGCCCGTGGATCGCCCACCAGCACACAGAGCCGCTTCGCCCGCGTGATCGCTGTGTAGAGCAGTGTACGCCGCAGCAGCAGATAGTGCTGCGCCACCAGTGGCATCACCACGCACGGATATTCGCTGCCCTGCGCCCGGTGGATGGTGCAGGCGTAGGCCAGCGCCAGCTCGTCGAGTTCGTGTGGCTCATAGGCCACCGCGATGCCGCCGCGTTCCGCCCGCTCTGGCGCCGTATCGGGGAAGGTCACGGTGACGCCGCCGTTCTCGCCATCCACCGCCGTCACGTAGCCGAGATCGCCGTTGAAGATGCCGCTCGGCCCTTTGTCATAGTTGTTGCGCGCCTGCATCACCTTGTCGCCCACCCGCAGCGTATGGTCGCCGTAGGCCACCTCGCCCGCGCTCGCCGCCGTGCCAGACTGCGCGGGATTCAGCCGCGCCTGCAATGCCAGATTGAGCGCTGTGACGCCCGCCGCGCCGCGATACATGGGCGCCAGCGTCTGGATGTCGCGCACGGGATCGAAGCCGTAGCGCGCGGGTAGCCGCCGCGCCACCAGGTCTACCACCAGCCGCTGCGCCGCATCGGGCGACTCGGCGCGCAGGAAGAAGAAATCGCTGCTTGCCTCTGAGCGCAGCGTGGGAATCTCTCCGGCGTTGACGCGGTGCGCCGTCACGATGATCGCGCTCTGCTGCGCCTGGCGAAACAACTCGGTCAGCCGCGCGCATGGCGTCCGCTCGCTGGCGAGGATGTCGGCCAGCACGGCGCCCGGCCCAACCGAGGGCAGTTGATCTGCGTCGCCCACCAGCAGCAGGCTCGCCTCCGGCGCCACCGCGCGCACCAGCCGATAGGCCAGCAAGATGTCGAGCATCGACACCTCATCGACGATGAGGAATCGCTGCGGCAGCGGACGCCGCTCATTGTAGGCGAACTCGTAGTTTCCCGGCTGAAACTCCAGCAGGCGATGCAGTGTGCTGGCGGGGCGCCCAGTGGCCTCGGTCATGCGCCGCGCTGCGCGCCCCGTCGGCGCCGCCAGCGCGTACTCCACGCCATGCCGATCGAGGATATCGAGCAGCGCGCGGATCGTCGTCGTCTTGCCCACCCCCGGCCCACCCGTCAGCGCCATCACCTTCGACTGATACGCCAACCGCACGGCGGCGCGCTGGCTGGCCGAGAGCTGCGCCACGCCATCGCGCGCGACCTGCGCGAAGACCGCCTCCCAGTCGCGCTCGTCCACCGCTGGCAGCGCGCTCGGCGCGTTCATCAGCAGCCGCAACCGCCGCGCTGTGCCATTCTCGGCGTAGAAGAACGGCGCGAGGTAGACCCGCTCGGCGCCGTCGGCAGGGTCGGCCTCGATAAAGACTTCCTTCTCCGCGCGGAGCTGCTCGATGGCCGCCTCAATGGATTCGAGAGCGTCTGGCGGCGTCTCCAGCAGCGCGGCGGCGCGCGTCAGCAACTCATCGCGTGGCAGGTAGCAGTGGCCGTCCGACGAGGCCGCCTCGGAGAGCGCATGCTTCACGCCGGTCATCAGGCGGGGCAGGCTGTCGCGCGGCAGCCCCAGCCGCACCGCCAGCGTATCCGCCGTCTTGAAGCCGACGCCGTGAATGTCGCGCTCCAGCGCATACGGATTCTCGCGAATGACCGCCAGAGATTCCTTGCCATACTGCTGATAGACTTTCGCGCCCAGCCCCGGCGAGACGCCGAACCCCTGCAAGAAGATCATGATCTCGCGAATCTCGCGCTGCGCCTCCCAGCCGCGCATGATGAGGTCGCGTTTGTGCGCGCTGATGCCGCTCACGCTGGTCAGCCGCTCAGGCTCCAGCTCAATCACCGCGAGCGTCTGCTCGCCAAACTGGTTGACGATGCGCTCAGCCAGCTTCGGCCCGATGCCCTTGATGACGCCGGAGCCGAGATAGCGCTGCAATCCTTCGGCGGTGACGGGCGAGTGTGGGGTGAAGGTGGTCACGCTCAGCCGCCGCCCATGCTGCGGGTGCAGCTCCCACTCGCCAGTGACATCCACCAGCTCGCCGACGTTCAGCCCGGGCAGCGCGCCCACCACCGTCAGCAGTTCGCTGCGAAAGAGGCGGCCTGCGTCATTGGGCGCCAGCCGGGCGACGGTGAAGCCCGTCTCCTGGTTGCGAAAAACAATCCGCTCGATAGTCCCTGAGATGGTCGGCATGCGCTACGCTATCCGTTGCTATCAACAATGACTGGCATGTCACGACGCCGCCAGGCGTTCGCAGTGTATCACGGCGCAACGCGCGGCGCGCAATCGCTGGTGGCTTGCAATCTGCGTTGGCGCGCGGCTACAATACAGTGGCGGGGCGACGCCTCTTCACAGCGCGGGCAGGTGATGCGAGAGGAGCATGAGACCAATGGCGGAGATCGAGCAGATCACCAGAGCGATCTACCAGATCGCCAGCGCGGCGCACGATGACGCCGCTGTGGCCGCCGCCGTGCGTGCCGCAATCGTGGAGTCGGGCCTGTTCGAGGTGTTCGGCTCAGGCGCGGCGCTCAACGTGGTCGATATTCTCGACGCCGGCGGCGAAGACGCGCTGCGCGCCCGTCTCAGCCCGCTCACCCTCGCCGAGCTACGCGCCATAGTGCGCGCGAACACTTACGACCCGGAGCGCGAGAGCGCCCGCTGGCGCAGCGCCGCCCGCTTCATTGAGCTGATCGTTGCGCGCGCCAAGGCGCAACTGGAGCAGGAGCGCAAGACCGGCGCGGCCACCAAGTCGCTCGCCGAGGCCTCCTGGATGCTCTAAATCTGGCACAACAGGAAGGAAAGCCCAGCCATGCCATTCACCTCGCGCATGTATGCCCGCACGGAGGACCGCGACCGCCTCACGCAGTTTCTCTCCGATGCCAACGCAGGCGACCCGACGCCGGACTACTGGCAGCCCGGCGACCTCATCTGGGGCTTCTACCAGAATACCGTCTTCGATCCCACGACGAGCATTCGCCTGTGGGAAGACGCCGCGACCGGCGCGCTGCTCGGTCTGACCACGCTCGACACTGGCCCCTCCGCTGGCGAGGCCGAGACGCAGCTTGCCCCGCAGATACGTGCGACGGCGGAGGGCGACGCCATCCTGGCGGAGGCGCTGGCGTGGGCGCGGCGGGTCGCTACGCAGCGCCATGATCGTCTCGCTCTGGGCAGTCGCCAGCGAGTCCGACACCTGGCAGGTGGCGCAGTTGGCGGCGAACGGCTTCACGCGCGACGACGGCCATTATAGCTACGTCCATTTTCGCCGCCCATTTGATGCGACGCCGCTGCCTGAGGCCACGGCGCCAGAGGGCTACACTGTGCGCGCCGTCGGCGGCGACGAGGAGTGGCAGCGCCGCGTGGACGTGCATCGCGCCGCCTTCCACCCCTCGCGCGTCACACTGGAGGCCTATCGTCGCCTGCGCGCCGCGCCGCACTATCGGCCCGATCTCGATCTCGTCGCCGTCGCGCCCAACGGCGAGTTCGTCTCGTACTGCATCATGTGGTACGACGAGCGCAACCGCATCGGTGAGTATGAGCCGGTCGGCGCGCATCCCGACTGGCGGCGGACAGGGCATCACGCGCGCTGTGCTGGTCGAGGGGCTACGCCGCCTGCGCGCGCTGGGAGCCGAGCGCGCCATCGTGCTGACCAGTGACAACAACACGCCCGCCATCCGCCTCTACGAATCGGTCGGCTTCGTGCCCCACAGCCACACACGCTACTACCGCGCCAGCTGATACGCCCTTCGCCGAGATTGCTGCTCGCGCCTTATGGTTGCCTTACGGTTGCGGTGTCTGCCCGGGATCAGGCGGCAGGAGTGGCACAGGTGTCTTCGCGTGCGGATACATCCTTGGGGTTACAGACAACCCTTGAAATATGTATGGGTTAGCCAGGCCACCGCTGCTGACACTGTACTCTTGGCATCCATCGTCGTGCATGTACGCGACGACGATCCCGTGCCAGGTGAAGGTGAAGCGGCGCTCCACCAGCGTCTGATTGTAGGCTGTTAGTTCACCGCAGGTTTGGAAACCTTGTATGACTTCTGCTGTTTGAAATGCGGCATACCAGGCATCTATTGTCCCCTGATCGCTGCCCGCTGCTGTGTACCTTGTGGTGTAGATCAGCTTCGTAAATGGTTGTGATTGCGATGACCGCGCAACTTCTTGGTAGAGCAAGCCATCGGGCTGTACGTGCCGCAGGAACAGCTCGACACCCGCAAATACGACAAGCGCCACGCCGACGATGCCGAGCACGCGGAAAAACACCCCCTTGTGCAGGTGCACAGAAGCCGATGAAGTAGAGCGCGCCATATGTCATCCTCCAGTACTTGGACGCAAATTGCACCTTGTGGCGACTGAAACACCGAGAAAGAGTTCGCGAAAGCTCTGACTCGGTGTGCCAGTGCTCGCGGGTGCAGAACTCTACGAGCAGGCGGGAGTGTTACCACAATCACTCAGCCAACCGATGGGACTGTCGTCGCCTGGAGAGTCACTCGGATCGTTGACAATCGGCTTACTGTAAGCTAACTCGCCGCTGTTCCACCACATGTTGAGGTAATCATGACGCAGGTAATCCATGCGTTGATAGCCTTGACTTGACTCGGTGATCCCCAACCCTTTAAAGGTTACGGTACCGAAATCGGTCAAGCCTTCACCACTTATGAAGCCAACGCGTTCGGCAATGGCTTCAGCACTGTAGTGGTCAGCTCCTGGGCCGAAGCAGTTTTGATAATACGTGCCGTAGTTGATGCTGCCGATCGTGTAGCAGTTGTTACTGTTGATCTTGGCATATGCGTGGTCGCCGCTACCGCACCCAGTAAGGTTCACATTCACCTGTATTGGGGAGGTTTTGCCACCCGTGCCAACATACTCAACCCAGGCATAGTAGTTTGTACCACCGATAAGACTCGTTTGGTCGGTTTCTGTACCGGCCTGCACAAGCTCCTGATTGGCGACGCCTGAGCCGCCAAGCCCCAACCATGCAGTCGATGCGAGATTGCCATCGCCAGGCCAGGAGTTTGCTTGAGTTGCGGCAACACATGGTAGATACCAGTCGCTGTCGATCTCTGAGTAATAGTATGGGCCTGTGCATCCAATCCCATCGGATTGACCATTGCACGGATTCTCGTCTGCGATGTTGCCAGCCCAATAATCTGAGTTACGCTCGCTTGGCGGCGCGCCAAGGTACTGCGGTGCGTTGGCGATCAGGGCGCTGTGGGTCGTTAGAGTATCATGTAGTGGCCCGTTTGTCGCGCACGTCTGGCAGACCCTCGTTTTCATCCATCCGTATTTCGCCGTGTACTGAGCCGGTGTCATATTTGCCGGACGTATTGGCAAGCCGTATTTGAGCAGGTCTGCCGCGCTGGCCGTCGAGGCGTCGAAGTCGGCTGGTGGCTAGAAGCAATTGCTCATGGTTTCCCACGGCCCAACCTCAGTTGCGACGCCGCTCGTACTCTGTACCATCTTGTTGCGCGGTGTTACAACTGGCTGGTATCCGTTTGCGACAAACGCCTTCCAGTCGTCGCTCTCTTTGCCGGTCTTCGCTGGGATTGGGAGTGGTGTGGTGTCAGTCAGCGAAGGCGCAGATGGGTCGTAGCCAGGCGCGTGCTGTGATGGCACGGCGAGCGGCGTAGCGGTGGAATCGCTTGCGGCGAAGACGCTGCCAGTACCAGATATGCCACCAGCTATGGTGGCGAGAGTCGCCAGAATCGCGGTGGCCAACGTCAAGGCGTGAAGTCGCGAGCGCCATGTCTGAGAGACTTGCTTTCCTTTTCTGCGCGGCGAGCAAACACAAGAGCCGCGAGCGGAGACAACAACGAATCGAAACATGCTTTGTATACCACGCTGTCTCTGCCCTGTCTACAGAAAATTGCAGACACTACACTACAGATGTGAGCGAACTGCCCCAACAGATGCGGGGGCGACCTCCAGGTCGGGGTAGTTGCACGAGCCAACGATGGCGATGCGACTACCCATCCGCGAGCAACTCCTGGCAGACGCACACGGCATCGATGCAGCGGCGCAGCGGCCAGGACACGCGCCAGTCGCCCCGCGCCTGCGCGCCGCCCCCATTCTCGTCGCGCCCAACGGCGAGTTCGTCTCGTACTGCATCCTGTGGTACGACGAGCGCAACCGCATCGGTGAGTATGAGCCGGTCGGCGCGCATCCCGACTGGCGGGGACGGGGCATCACGCGCGCTGTGCTGGTCGAGGGGCTACGCCGCCTGCGCGCGCTGGGAGCCGAGCGCGCCATCGTGCTGACCAGTGACAACAACACGCCCGCCATCCGCCTCTACGAATCGGTCGGCTTCGTGCCCCACAGCCACACACGCTACTACCGCGCCGCCGCGCTCTGAATACGCCGTGGCTGAGGTTGGCTGCTCATGCGCCAGGTGAACGTGAAGCGATGCGCGACAAGCGTCTGATGGTACGCCTGCGCTTCGGCGCAAGTGCGGCCGCTCTGGATGACTTCTGCAGCTTGAGACGCGGAATATCATACGCCAACGAGCCTCTGGCGCCTTCCAATTCCCCCTTGCCAGCACGCCTCAAATGATATGCGATGGCGCCAGACACGGGGCATAGCGAAATGTCAGCGTGTCACCAGGTGACACCTATGGCGCTGAGGTCAGAAAACGGGAAGGGAATCACCACGACCTCGCCTCTCACAAATTGGCCCATGCCGCATCTTCCTCTGTCCCACCCTGTGTGTGTGGTGAGGGAACGGATGATCTGCGCGAGGAGCGCAAGTTGCTCGGGTTCCAGCTTCTGCAGTTGTGCTTCAATCTCTTCACGTGTTGTCATGCCTGCCATGCGCTTTCTCCTCCCCATTCTATGGCTATTGAGGTTCTTGGCTCCTTGCAGCCCAGCCGCCATAGTGTATCATGGCAGAAGGGAGCTGGCGGTTGAAACCGCGCCTGGAGGGCCTGCGGGCCGCGAAGTCCGCCGGCGCGGACTGGGATTCGGCCAGCCGCCCTGGCGCTTCTTCGGTATAGCGCCGATCAGGCGACGGGAGGCCGGGCTTGGTCTCCTATCGCCTTTCGCCGACGCACGCTCTGATACTCTGCCTACGCCTCCATCGTCAGCACGAGCTTGCCAGTGGCTCGCCGCGCCAGGATGTCGTTCAGCGCATCCGCCGCGCGCTCCAGCGGATAGGTTCGCGAGACAAGCGGTCTGATCTTGCCCTCGGCCAGCCAGGCGAGCAGTTGGCGCTGGTTCGCCTGGCTATGCGCTGGCTCGCGTGCGATGAAGGCGCCGTAGAAGACGCCGACGACCGCGCAGCCTTTGAGCAGCGGCAGGTTCAAGGGGATGCGTGGGATGTCGCCCGCCGCGAAGCCCACCACGAGATAGCGCCCCTTCCAGCCGACGCCACGCAGCGCAGGCTCAGCCAGCGCGCCGCCGACGGGATCGTACACGACATCGACCCCAGCGGGAGCCAGCGCCTTCAGTCGCTCGCGCAGTTCCTCGACGCTATAGTCAATCACCTCGTCGGCGCCGCGCTGGCGGCAGGCCTCCAGCTTCGCCGCGCTCGACGCCGCCGCGATCACCCGCGCGCCCAGCAGCTTGCCCAGCTCCACCGCCGCCAGGCCCACGCCGCCAGCCGCGCCCAATACCAGCAGCGTCTCGCCCGGTTGCAGCGCCGCGCGGTCGACCAGCGCGTGATACGACGTGCCATAGGCCAACTGGAAGGCGGCAGCCGTCACGAAGTCCACGCCAGCGGGGATGGGTGTCACGGAGCGGGCGTCGCAGGCCACCGCTTCGGCGTAGCCGCCATGCGGCGTGAGCGCCAGTACGCGGTCGCCGACCGCCAGCCCCTCCACGCCCGCGCCCAGCGCCAGCGCGACCCCGGCCACATCGGTTCCCGGCGAGAATGGCAGCGGCGGCTGGAACTGATACTTCCCCTGGATCACCAGTGTATCCGGGAAGTTGACCGCGCACGCCTTCACGCCGATGACGACCTCTCCGGCCTGCGGCGTCGGCGTCTCGACCTCGGCGACCTCGAGCTGTTCGGGTGGGCCAAACGCCCGGCAGAGTACCGCTTTCATCGCTCACTCCCTCCTACTGCGCGCCGTATTGTCGCAGCATCGAACGCGCAATCGCGCGGCGATGCGCCTCGTCTGGCCCATCGGCGAGTCGCAGTGTGCGCCCCGCCGCATAGAGCGCCGCCAGCGGGGTATCATCGCTCACGCCAGCCGCGCCGAACGCCTGGATGGCGCGATCGGTGACGCGCGTGAGCAGGCTGGGCGCCACCACTTTGATGATCGCGATCTGGTCCTGCGCCGCCTTCTTGCCTAGCGTGTCGATCATCCAGGCGGCTTTGAGCGTCAGCAGCCGCGCCTGCTCGATCTCAATCGCGGAGTCGGCGATCCACTCCTGAATCACGCCCTGCTGCGCCAGTGGCTTGCCAAACGCCACACGCGCCGTGACCCGCGCGCACATCAGCTCCAGCGCTCGCTGCGCCCCGCCGATGCAGCGCATGCAGTGGTGGATGCGTCCCGGCCCCAGCCGCGCCTGCGCGATGGCGAACCCGTCGCCCTCGCCGCCGAGCAGATTGCTCACCGGCACGCGCGCATTCTCGAAGGCCAGCTCGCAGTGGCCCTCGTTGTCCATGTAGCCAAAGACCGGCAGCGGGCGCACGATGCTGATGCCTGGCGTCTCGAGCGGCGCGAGCAGCATGCTCTGCTGGCGATGGATGTCGGCGCCGTCGGGGTCGGTCTTGCCCATGACGATCAACACCTTGCAGCGTGGCCGCGCGGCGCCGGTCGTCCACCACTTGCGGCCATTCAGCACATACTCGTCGCCCTCGCGGCGCATCGTGAGCTGGATGTTGGTGGCGTCGGAGCTGGCGACATCTGGCTCGGTCATCGCGAAGGCCGAGCGGATCTCGCCATCGAGCAGCGGCCGCAGCCAGCGCTGCTGCTGCTCTGGCGTGCCAAACTGCGCCAGAATCTCCATATTGCCGGTGTCGGGCGCGGAGCAGTTGAAGACCTCAGACGCCCACGGCGCCCGGCCCATCTGCTCAGCCAGCGGGGCATATTCGAGGTTGGTCAGCCCGGCGCCGTAGCGCGCGTCGGGCAGGAAGAGATTCCAGAGGCCCTCCGCCCGTGCGCGCGTCTTCAGTTCATCCACGATCTCGGTGTGGTGGAACGGATTGCCAGAGGCAATGATCTGCTCGTGGTAGACGCGCTCATTGGGGTAGACGTATCGCTCCATGAACGCGCTGACCCGCTCGATCAGCGAACGGGTCTTCTCCGAATAGGCGAACTCCATTGGCGCTACTCCTCTCGTGGATGGCGCGCGGCTTCGACGGCGCCCGCTACGGGTAGAGTACGCCGTCCGGTGGAGCAATGTCATGTCGCGGGGGGAAATGCGCGCCGTCGCTGCTCTACGCCGCGTCGGCCACGCGCGTGTCGCGCTGGCGACGCTGGTGGTCGCGCACACGCAGGACGATGTCCACCGCCAGCACGACGCCCACACCCAGCGCATAGACGATGATCTCGGCATAGGGCAACGCGCTGTGCAGCCACGGCCCCAGCCGCAGATCGTGCAGCAGCATGCTCGCCGCCGTCCAGCCGAGCACGAGCGCGGCGACATCGAGCAGCCAGGGGAGCCGCCGGATGAGATTGGCCACGAGCGCGCTGCCCGCCAGCACCAGCGCAATGCTCAACACCAGGCCAATAATCAGCACCGGCAGATCGCCATGCGCCAGCGCGCCAATCGCCAGCACGTTGTCCAGGCTCATCGTCACATCGGCGACAAGGATGGTGAGCAGCGCGCGGCTGAAGCTGGATCGAGCCAGCGGCAGGCCCGTGTGCGGCGATGTCTTTTGTAGCGCCTTCATTCGCGGCGTGTGGCACGAGTTGCGCCCGCTCATCCAGCGCTTCGCCGTGCGCGTCCGTCCGCTCCATCAGCAGCCGCACGGCAATGTAGAGTAACACCAGTCCGCCGAGCGCCTGCACGAACGGCAGCAGCAGCAGAAATGTCGCGGCGATGGCGAACACGATGCGCAGGATCACCGCGCCAGCCCCGCCCAGCAGAATCGCCTGTGTGCGCTGACGCGCAGGCAATCCTGCCGCCGCCGCGCCAATCACCAGCGCGTTGTCGCCGCTCAGCGCCAGGTCCACCAGGATAATGCCACCAATCGCGCCCAGTAGCTCAAGCATCGTTGCGCCCCTGCTCCTTGCCGTGCCAGCCCTCCCACCTCAGGAGAGCGAGTTGCGTCCTGATAGCTTACGCTTTTCAGGCCCACGAGTGACGCCGTAACGACTCGCTCCGGCATAAATACGCATCACACGCCGGGCTGAGGCGTCAGGGGCAGGGTGAACCAGAACGTCGAGCCTTGATTCGGAACACTCTCGATGCCCACCGCGCCGCCATGATATTCGACGATGGTGCGCGAGATGTGCAGTCCCAGGCCCAGGCCCGCGCCTGAGCCGCTCTGCTGCTTGATCCCCGGAACCCGGTGGAAGCGCTCCCAGACATGCGCCTGCTGCTCCGCCGATAGCCCCGGCCCCCGGTCGCGGATGCTGAGCCGCGCCGTCGCGCCATCCAGCCGCAGCGAGGCCGCCACTGGCGCGCCCGGCGATGAGTATTTGAGCGCATTGGACAGGAAATTCGTAACCACCTGCCCAATGCGGTGCGCGTCAGCCTCCACGCGGATCGGGGTGGTCGGCAGGTCGAGGGTGATCGTGCGGTCGGGCCACGAGAGACGCTGCTCGTCTACCGCATCGCCGACGATGGAAGCAAGATCGCAGGGAGCGAGACGAAACTCCAGTTTGTCCGCGCGGATGCGTGATACGTCGAGCAGATCGCCCACCAATCGGTCTTGTCGGTCCACCTGCTGCTCCGCAGTGGAGAGCAACCCCTGCACGACCTCGATCTGGCTCAGCAGGTCGGTGATTGGCTGCTCCTGCTCGGCGATGCGCCGCAGCCGACGCTTGCCCAGTTGCAGCGCGGCTTTGAGGCTCGTCAGCGGCGAACGTAGCTCATGGCTGGCGATGCTGAGAAACTCGTCGGTGCGCGCGCGTGTCTCGCGCAGCGCCAGCTCGCGCGCCTGCGACGCCGTGTAGTCGTCCACCGCCCGACGGCGGGCGCGCTCTGTGCCGCTGGCGATGATGCCGATGACGGTGCAAACGACGAGGAAAATGGCTGTCTCCACCAGATCAATCGGGCGCACGATGCTGCCGTCAGTCACCTGTGGCAAGACGAACAACTCGATCATCACCGCGCCGACCAGCGCCGCCAACAGACTGGGCGCGGCGCCCCAGGTCAGCGCGATCAGCGCGACGATCAGGATATCGACCGTGCCAAAAAACGAGAATGTCGGCACGGCGGCGGCGACCAGCATCGTCAGAAAACTGGCCACCACTTCGAGCAGGGCGGCGAGCGCAAACCCCGCGACTGGATGACGCAACGGCTCAGGCAGCCACAACGGCAGAAAGGTGTTATCCACCACCCATTGCCAGGCGCGCTGCCGAGCAGACGGCGTGTGGCCGCTGTCGGGCGCCAGGTCGTTTTCGCCGAGGTCGAGTCGATCCTGGGCAGGCGGTTTGTGCGCCAACGCCGACTCGTGCAGCGCCGGAGGCTGAGATTCGCGCGGCGATGGCGTCGAGTTCACGGCGTTCCCCCAACTGAGCGCCCAGCGGCGCGGGCGACTAATAGGCGTCTCCCAGCCTATTCTACACATGGGACGCGGTGAATGTACACAAGTGAACAGCGCGGCGGCGGACGCCAGCGCCCTTACAGCACAGCGGAGATCAGCCAGCCGAGCGCCGTCACCAGCGCGATGATGATGGTCAGCACGAAGTTGGCGCGCAGGCGGCTGCCGCTCTGGTCGCCAGCCCTGCCGCGCGACGACGATGGCGACCAGCAGCGCCGCCAACGCCAACGGCGCGGCGATGGCGAGCGGCAGCGGGCGCGCAGGCGCCAGACCCGTGACGGCGAGGAGCACGATCAGCGCATTTGCCGCCGCGAGAAGCAACCAGCATGCTAGCAGCGCATGGCGACCGAGCCGTTGGGTCAGGCCGCGCGCCCCGGCGGCGCTATCGGCGTCGGCGTCGGGCAGCGCATCGGCCAGGTGGATGCCCAGCCCCAGCGCCAGCCCGATGGGGAATGTCCAGAAGAGCGCTGGCTTTATCGTCGCAAAGAGGTCCCATGCCAGCAAGGGCAGCAGCGGGAAGGCCAGCCCCATCAGCACGCCGCCCAGTGGCGTTGACTTCAGGCCCAGGTCATAGGCGAATCCCAGCGCCAGGAACGCCGTCGCGATCAGCAGCGGCGTCCAGCCATACGGCGCATAGCAGGCCACCATCAGCGCGGTGAAGGCGGCGGTGGCCAGCAGAGCGACCCACGGCGGCAGCACGCCGCGCGCGATAGGTTTGGCCTTGTGGCTCAGCGCATCCGCCGCGCGGTCGCAGTAATCGTTGAGCGCGCTGATGGCGAATTGCAGCCCGATCATCCCCACCACCGTCACCAGCAGCCGCGTCGGGTCAGGGCGACCGTGGGCCGCGAGCAGCGCGAAGAGCGCGTAGGCCAGCGCCGTGACGAGGCTTGGCCCGGGGTGCATCAGCGCCCAGAGGCCCGCAAGCCGCGCGCGACCGCTGACGCCGACGCTGACACGGTCACTGGCGCTCATCGTCGCCTCCCATCGCCACGACCGCCGCGCCCACCCGCGCGCGCTCAGCCGCATGGCGTGGCTTGACGCCGATCTGCAAGCCCTGGCCCGGCGCGGTGAGCAGGTGTACCGGGCGACGCGGCGCCAGCCCGGCCTGTGTCTGCCAGGCCGCCATCTCGCCGAATGACCAGAAGCCCGACGCGCTGGTGAGGGCGAAGTAGAGGTCGCCAATCGCCGCCGACATCCGCTCGCTGCGCCGTCGCCGCTCGCGCACACCATCCTGAATCACCCAGAGGCCACCGGGGCGCAGCGCGACGCTGATGCGCCCGGCCAGCGCCTGAATCTCGGCGGCGTCGAAGTGATGCAGCAGATTCGCCATGTAGATGACATCCCAGGCGGCGGCGCCGAGGTCCGTCGTCAGCGCGTCGCCCGCCTCGCGTGTTACCCGCGCGCCAGCAGCCGCCAGATCGGCGGGGAGTGGTGGCGCGGCGGCCAGCGCGGCGGGCAGATCGAGCACGGTCGCGCGCAGGTGTGGGTGGCGCAGGCAGAAGCGCGCGGCGGCCAGCCCATGTCCGCCGCCAATGTCCAGCAGGGTCGTCGCGTCAGGCGGCAGGCCGACCCGCCAGACCACCTCTGGCAGCACGAGCCGCGCGATCACCGCCATCCCCTGCTCGTACTGCCGCCAATCGGCTTCGCTGAGCCGCTCGTGAAACGCGATGGGCTGCCCCGTCTGGAGGAAGCGTTCGAGTTCGGCCAGCCAGTCCCATTGCAGATAGTTATAGCGGAGATAGGCGCTGACATCATCCGGGCTGCCACGCCGCAGCCAGCGCTGCGCCTTCGGCGTCAGGCGATAGACGCCGCGCGACTCGGCTACGTAGTCGCCGCTCGCCAGCACCGCGAGCAGCGCCGCCGTTGCGCGCGGATCGGTCTGGCAGGTCGCCGCCAGCGCCGTGAGCGTCTGCGGGCCAGCCGAGAGCGCAGCGAAGACGCCAAGCTGCGCCGCCGCCATCAGGCTGCGCGCCACCACCAGCGGCGGGAAGGCCTCGACGATGGGTTCAGGAATCCTGCCAAGCGCCAGCGCCGCCCGCTCCAGCAGTGTCTGCGCGATGATGCCAACCCGCATACGCGCCGCCTCCCCTCGTGAGCCGATTGCTGGCGCGCCGCCGCGCCCGCCAACTCGCCGCTAGAAGCGCAGCAGGCACGTCTCCAGCGTCAGGCCGGGACCAAACGCCATCATCACGCCCCACTCACCCCGGCGCGGCTGACCAGAGCGCAGCAACGCTTCGAGGATCAGCAGCACTGTCGCTGAGGAGCAGTTGCCGTGGTCGCGCAAGGTCTGCCACGAGAGCGCCATCTGCTCGTCGCTCAGCTCCAGTTGCCGCTGGATGACCGTCAGAATGCTCGGCCCGCCGGGGTGAATCATCCAGTGCGTGATGTCGCCGGGGCGCAGGCCATGCGGCGCAAGCAGCCCCTCGACGGCGCCGGAGATGTTGCGGCGCAGGGTAACAGGCACACGCGGCGAGAGACCCATCACGAATCCCTGATCGGTGATCGTCCACGACATCTGCTCGGCGCTGGCAAAGTCTGCCGCGCAGTAGGTGTCGACCACCTCAGGACCGGTCGCCGCAGCGTCGTGTCCGATCACCAGCGCCGCCGCCGCATCGCCGAAGAGCGCGAACGAGGTCAGCGTCTCCGGGTCTTCGCTGGGCTGCAAGTGCAAGCTGCATAGCTCGACACAGAGCATCGCCGCTGTCGCATCGGGATAGGCCCGCGTGGTGGCGAGACTCTGGCGCAGGCCCACCAGCGCGCCAAAGCAGCCCATGTGTCCGATGTTGACGCGCCGCACCGCCGGGGACATCTCCAGATCGCGCGCCAGCAGCACATCGAGGCCCGGCGCGAGATAGCCCGTGCAGGAGATGACGAAGAGATCGCTGATGTCGCCAGCCGCGCGCACGGCCTGGCCGCTGCTCAGCGCCGCCTGCAACGCCGCGCCGCCGAGCGCATACGCCGCCTCGCGGTAGACTGCCATGCGCTCGCCAGTGGAGCGTTGTCGCCGATAGAACGACTGCACATCGATTGCGCACTGGCGCTCGGTGATCTGCGCGGCGGCGAAGGTTTGCGCCAGGGTATGGGCGCGCTCGGCCTTCTCAGGGTGGTCATGCCAGTCTGGCCCCAGCAGATAGGACTGCACAATCGCCAGCACCTCGTCTTGCCGATAGTGGCGCGCGGGCTGGGCCGAGGCAATCGCCAGAATACGCGGATGAGCGTTCACAGAGCAGGCTCCTGGGTCGCAGGGCATCGAACAGCGCCCTAGATGAACCAGCCGTAGCAGATAGCCGGGGCGCAAGACGGCGCTGGTCGGCAGAAAATCGCCCGTCACGGCGACGATGGTATCGGCCATCGCTTTGTGTCGGCCCAGCGTGCGCGCGATATGATCCATCAGCGGCGGATATTGCACCGCCGTCTGAATGATCTGCTCGATCAGGCGCTTGCCGCGAAACACCTGCTGATAGCTGTGGTCGTAGGCCGCCAGCCGCTGCGCCGCGAGATCATCCGCCGCGAGCGCGGGCAGAGCGACCTCGGCCATCAGCCCGGCGCTGCGCAGCGCACGATAGATGCCCTCGCCAGTGAAGGGATCGTAGTAGCCAGTCGTATCGCCGACGAGCAGCAGGCGCGCCTCTGAGAGCCGACGCGCCCGCACGCTCAGGCGGCTGATGGCCAGCGTATGACGCTCGACCACGAGCGTCCCCAGCCGACCGCGCAGCCCAGGGAATGTCTGGAGCGCATCGAGCAGGAACGCCTCTGGCTTGCCCGCCAGATTTCGCCCATCGCGCGCCTCATCGACTACCATCGCCACATTGCACAGGTCGCCGCGCTCCTGCGGTTCCAGCGGCGCGACCCCCACATAGCGCCGCCCCGCGACGTGCATCTCCCCATAGGCGCCAACCCCCGCGATGCCCCGCAGATGCGCGACCAGCGCGATCTTGCGCATGCGGCTGACGACATGCAGCCCCAGTCGCCGCGCCACCGTCGAGTGCAGACCGTCCGCCGCCACCAGCAGCCGCGCCTCGATTGGCTCCTGCGCCGCCTGCGCGCCCGCCGGGCCAGCGGGATGCAGCCGCCAGCCGTCGTCGCCGAGGCGTTCCACCTGCCCCAGCCGCCAGCCCTCGCGCACCTCGGCGCCAGCGCGGCGCGCGCCTGAGACCATCGCCGCGTCGAGGCGCGACCGTGGAATCACCAGCCCCGTCTCGAAGAGGCTTGCGCCATCGGGGCCATGGGTCGCGGCGAAATCGCCCTGGAAGACGCGGCCATTGGGCGCAAAGATGCGGAAGCCGCGCAGCCGGTGTGGGCGCGCCTCATCGAGCAGATCGTCGATGCCGAGGCGCGCCAGTAGTGGCTCTGCCGCTGGGCTGAGATACTCGGCGCAGGGCTTGTCGCGCGGGAAGACACTGCGATCCACCAGCGCGACTCGCTGGCCGCCGCGCGCCAGGTGAATGGCGCTGGTGGCGCCAGCAGGGCCTGCGCCAACAATCGCGACATCATAGCGCATCGTCGCCTCTTTCGCCGCTCGCCGTCTCATCGCCCATCGCCGCGCCAGCCGCTGTGAGCGCCAGGCGAAATGGGAAACCGACCCGTATCTGCGCATGCCGCAGGCCAGCCGCAGCCGCCAGCGCGCGCGCCTCATCGGCGGAGTAGGCGCGGCGCACCGAGACGGGGCCATCGTGGCAGGTCATCGGGTCCATGCGCGCCAGCCGGGTCAGCGCCACCACCCCGGCGTAGGCCAGCGGCGAGCGCACGACATCGTAGACCAGCACACGCCTCCCGACCCGCGCCAGCGAGCGCAGCAACGGCGCAGCGGCGTCTGGCGCGAAATGATGCAGCGCCAGCGTGCAGAGCGCCAGATCGAAGCCGCCCGCCGCGTAAGGCAGCGCCAGCGCATCCTGCCGCTCCACCGTGAGCGACGCAAGGCCTGCGCAGCGTTCGCGTGCGATGGCCACGATCTGTGGGCTGCGGTCCGTCACCGTAACGCGCAGGCTGATGCCCGCGCGCTGCGCCGCCTGCGCGATGGCGATGGGGATATCGGCTGAGCCAGAGGCGACATCGAGCAGCGTCCATGCGCGGCGTGGCTGTGTGCGCAGCACGCCCATAACGGCATGCGTGGTGAACGCGGTCCACCCCAGCGCCGCGTTGATATGGCGGATGTCGCGCAGATTGCGCTCCAGGTCGCGGCCATCCATCTGGTCCGCATCCAGCCATTCAGTCGCGGCGGCGTCGCGCGCCTGCCATGAAGACATGCCTGACTCGCTTTCGTGGCCCTGCGCAACGGCCTCGCCGCGCGCCCCAGGCGCGATGAACGCAGCCGCTCGCTCTGCGCGTCATGCGGCGGATGTCGTCCATCATGATGTACGTATACAGGTATCGCAAGACTGCCCGCCGCCGCCAGCGCAACGACGGCGGCTACGTAGTTTTGATGGGCTGCCCGCTGACATAGCGCTTTGCCGTATCTTGGTAAAGGGGCGTAACTCACACATAGGCAGGCGCCTTTGGCGCATGAATAGCGTCGTGACGCATGAGTTCACCACAGGGGAGAATACCATGAACAGCCGCCTCGCCGCAGTAACGCCCGGCGTTCGCCGCGCAAACTGGTACCAACGCCAGTTTGCGACGATGATGGATTCCGAGAGCAAGACTACCGAGCGCTATTATGCCGCTCGCAAGCGCGCCTTGCTCGGAGACCTGCGCGGCGTTGTGCTTGAAATTGGGCCGGGAACTGGCCCAAACCTACCTTATTATTCGCGCGATGTCCGCTGGCATGGCCTCGAACCTAACCCGGCGATGTTCCCCTATGTGCAACGGCAAGCGCAACGACTCGGCATGACCATCGATCTGCGCGCAGGGCGCTCTGAAACGATAGACGCGCCTGAGAACACGTTCGATGCGGTGGTCAGCACGCTGACGCTCTGCTCAGTCGCCGATCCTGAGCGAACGCTTCAGGAGATTCGGCGGGTGCTCAAAGCAGGAGGCCGTTTCGTGTGTATCGAGCACGTCGCCGCGCCACGCGGCACTGGCCTTCGCGCCGTGCAGCGAATCGTGAGGCCCGTCTGGAAGCCCTTCAGCGCTGGCTGTCACCCGGATCGAGAGACGTGGGCTGTGATTGAAGACGCTGGCTTTCACAGCGTCCAATTGGAGCATTTTCGGCTTGACATGCCGATTGTCGGCCCGCATATCGCTGGATTCGCCGTCAAGTGAGACAGGCCACTGATCTCGCCACACCATCAGATTCAGACAGGCGCAAAATACGATCTAAGTAATCGCCCTTCTGCCACGTAGAGAGATGGAGGGGAATCACTCTCGTGGAATGCACTGCCGTCATCACGGCTGGGAAGGTGGGGCCTGTGGCAACCAGCGCCGCGCATGAGGAGCGCCAGGAGACTGACGCCATCCGCCGCTGCCAGCAAGGCGACATCGCCGGTCTTGGTTCGCTGGTCGCATGTTACCAGGTGCAGGGCGTGCGGCTCGCCTACCTGCTGACCGGCGATCACGACCTGGCCAACGACATCGTGCAGGATAGCTTCCTGCTGGCCTATCGCGGCATCAAACGCTTCCGGCTGGGAGAAGCCTTTGCGCCGTGGTTCTTCCGCATCGTCACCAACACCGCGCGCCAGCAACTGCGCTATGCCCGGCATCGGCGGGAGATCAGCCTTGACACGCTCACGCCGGAGGACGCCGCCGAGCAGCAGGGCAGAACGGCTCTGAACTCCGCACTCGCCAGCCGCGCTGACCCAGCCGAGCGCGCCGAATCGGCTGAGGCGCGCGCCGCGCTGCTCGCCGCCCTCGCCACACTGCCACACAAACAGCGCGAGGCTGTTGTGCTGCGCTACTACATCGGCTACCCCGATCAGCAGATCGCCGATATCCTCGGAAGCCGCCTTGGGACGGTACAGCAGCGACTCCATGCCGGGCGCGCCAGCCTCCAGCAGGTGATTCGCCGCCGCTATCCCTGGCTGCTCAACTCCCTCTCGACGTTTTCGGCCAGCGAGCCTTAGGAGGAGCCACATCATGTCACGCCAGAACCCCGACGCGCACGACGAGCTCGACAACGAGCTGCACGGGCTTTTCAATCGGGCCGCTGCTCAAGTCGATCCCCAGCGCGACCTCGCGGCGAATGTCCAGCAGCGCCTTGCCCAGGGCGGATCAGCCCGGTCGGCGGGCGGGCGCCGCTCATTCTCCATCGCCGCCACGCTCAGCGTCGTCGTTGTGGTCGCGCTGCTGGTCGGCGTCCTGACCGAGTTTGGCAGAGGCGGCGCCCGCCTTGGCGGCCAGGGTGGTACCGGCGCGCCCGCAGCGACGGCTACGACAGCGCCATTTGCCGTGACGAGTGTTGATCTCGTGGTCAACCCCACGAGTATCGCTGGCAGAGCCTGCGGAAACACGGCCAGCTTCACCTATACGGCCACCTTCCACATCCCGGCGCACACCGCTGGCGGGACGATTCAGTACGCCTACACGCTCAATAATGGGCGCTCGCAAACCCCCGGCTCGACGCAGGTCGGCGCCGGCGCAACCAGCGCGACGATTACGTTCGAGAACTCCGGCGTCCTCTCCGCCGACCACACCTTCCCGGCGCCAGCGCTCGTGATGGTCAGCAGCCCCAATACCGTCATCTCGCCTGCGGCGCTGCCAGGCGACTCCTGTGTGGCGCCAGGTCCATCGGGCGCCTTCCAGGTGAAGAGCGTCTCGATGGCGGTCAATCCCGCCAGCGTCGCCAGTGCGCATTGCGGCAGTTTCCTCACCGTCACCTACACAGCGACATTCCATCTGGCCGCCAACGGCCCTGGGGGAACCATTCAGTTCGAGTACACCGACGATAACGGACGCGGCTCCACGCTGGCGAGCGTCGCAGTCGCTCCCGGCCAGACGACAGCCAGCTACCCGTTCCACTGGTCGGGTAATCTCCCGTCTGACCACACCGCCCCTGAGGGCGGAGGCGTGATCGTGCATAGCCCGACGGCGATCACCTCCGCGCTGCTCGGACCAAGCGGGAGGTGCAGTTAGCGCGCCAACGGCGCCGCGAGGCCCAGCGCAAGGAGGCGCGCCGCGAGCGGCGATCTGCACGGACGTGGATCGCCGCTCGTAGACTACTGCAGGCGTGGGTCGCGCTCCCAGGCCGGGAAGACGACGCGCCGCTCTGGTTGTGTCTCATACATCACCAGCGCGACGAGCAAACCACAGCCTGCCATCAGCGCGATCACCAGCCAGAAGCCGGTCGTCAGCCCAAAGCGATCGGCGATCAGGCCAATCGCCAGAGCGCCGATCGCGTAACCACTATCGCGCCAGAGGCGATAGACACCGAGCGCCGTGCCACGCCACTGTGGCCGGGCAACGTCACTTACCACCGCCAGCAATGTCGGGTAGAGCAGCGCCATCCCCGCGCCCATCGTCAGTGCGCCAATGAGCCACCAGCTCAGCTCGCCGCCGAGCAGGGTGAGGACAATACCCGCCGCGACCAGTTCGAAGCCGCCAGCAATCAGCCACTTGCGCCCCAGGCGGTCGCTGAGGTGGCCTGTATACAGTTGCAGGATGGCCCATGAACCAGTGTAGACGCCGACCAGCGCGCCGATGGTAGCGACGCTCAGCCCAGCGCGGGCGAAGTACAATGGAAAGAGTCCCCAAACCAATGTGTCGGTGAACTTCTCGACGAGGCCCGCCAGCGAAGCAGACGCGAGCGCCCGGTCGCCCCAGGTAGTGAGCGCAAAAATCGTTCGCAGGTCCGGCGGCGCGGCGGATGCGGCTCCTTGCTGCTGCTGCTGGCGCTCTAGCGTGGTGTAGGGGAGTGTCTCGCGCACCAGCAGCGCCGAGGTGGCGGTCGCCGCGATGACGACAAGCAGGACGAAGACGTATGGCGCCACCCGCAACCCATACACGCCTGCCAGCACCCCACCGACCAGCCCGCCCACCGAGACACCCGCATAGCCGGAAAACTCATTGACTCCGAGCGCGAAGCCGCGATTGTGTGGGCCAACCAGATCGACCTTGCTCGTGACGGTAGTCGTCCAGGTGAGGCCCTGATTGATGCCGAGCAACACATTCGCCGCGACGACCCACCCCCAGGTGGGCGCGAAGATGATGAGGAACGGCATGGGCAGCGCCGCAAGCCAGCCCAGCAGCAGCACGGGCTTGCGCCCCCAGCGGTCATTTAATCGCCCCGCCACCAGATTCAACACCGCCTTGACGACGCCGAAACTGATGATGAACGAGAGCGTCGCGACCAATGAGGTTACGCCGAATGCGTGACCAGCAAGGAGTGGCAGCGTCACTCGCTCGGCGCCGATCACCAGCCCTACGCCAAAGGTGATCGTCGCCAACAGCACAAACTGTCCCAGGTTTGCCCGCAGCCCCAGTCGGAGAGCGGTGGACCCATCGGGCAGCGCCGACGCGGAACGTTGATCGCCATCTGGGACTGCGGCGTCATCGTGGAGGTGCAGCGGATTCGACATTGCGCGGCCTTCTTAATCACCCTACCTCTGTGCCAGTCTGTGTCACTCTGCGCCACTGGCGACCGGAAGTTGGGCGGCGCGCCACTCAGGGTAGCCATCTTCGAGGCGGCGCGCACGATAGCCACGGGCAGTGAGCAGCGCGAGCGCGTCGTGGGCGAAGAGGCAATAGGGGCCACGACAGTAGGCGACGATCTCTCGGTTGGCGGGCAGTTCGGCCAGGCGCGACTCGATCTGGTCATAGGGAATGGAAAGCGCTCCGGCGATGTGTCCCTGCGCATACTCCGCCGCTGAACGCACATCTAGCGCGACCACCTCGCCCGCCGCCAGTCGCGCACGCAATGCCTCGCGGGTTAGCGGCTCCAGCGCTGCTGGCTCACCTTGATAGAGGGCCAGCAACCGCTCGATCTCTGCCAGTTGGCGCTCGCCCGTCAGACGTAGTGTGCGCCACAGATCGAAGACGACTGCATCAGCCAGGCGATAGTAGACATAGAGGCCGACTTTGCGCGTCTCCACCAGCCGCGCCTGCCGCAAGACCTGGAGGTGACGTGAGGTGTTGGCCGGCGTCAGTGTCGCCTCGCGCGCTAAATCTTCGACGGTCCACTCGCCCTGGCTGAGCAGATCGAACAGTTCCAGCCGTTGCGGGCTGGCCAGCGCCTTGCCAATGCGCCCCAATTCGGCATAGAGACGCCCTTTGAACGCGCGGTGACTCATGGTTGTTTCCTCTGGCATCAGTGTGTAACTATTCAATCAATCAATTGTATATGGCAATCAGATACGGTGTGTCAAGGATACACCTCAGGTGAGCCAGGCGGTGTGGGTGGCTCTGCTGGGAATCGGGCCAGGCCGCCATCCTCACGCCGACGCCGGGCGCATCGTGCGAGCAGGCTTAGCCGCCTGGCGCCGCGCTACCGCCGAGCGAGTGGCTGGCGCTCATCTCGCCGATGGGAACGCCTGTGGGCGCCCTGCGATCCGCCGCGCCAGAGCGCCAGTAGAGCGCGCCGGTCAGCGCCCAGAGCGCGAGAGTGGCATAGGGGCGCAGCGTCAGCGAGAGTGGCAGCGCCACCACGAGGTAGAGCAGCGCAAGCGCGGCCCAGCCGCCGCGTATACGCCAGCCGCCAAGATTCACGCGATCCAGTGGACCGAGCGCGGCGAAGCAGGCGCACCAGGTGGGAACCAGCCAGACCAGATAGAATGGCCAGACCAGCGGCGAGATCAGCAGCATCGTGCAGAGTGTCCAGCCAGCGCCGAGCAGGTCGTCTCCGCCGCGACGCGGCGCCACGCCGAGCCAGACGAGGCCAATGGCCACGGCAAGCAACAGACCTGGAGCGGACGTGATGATGAGAAATGCCTCATTACCGCCAGCAGATCGCTGTGCGCTGACTGCGGTGAACGCCGCCGAAAGACTGCGCGCGAGTGTCGCCGGACTCGTCCATGCCAGCATGAACGCGATGAGGCTGGCGCCGACGAGCGCAGCGCCGCCGACCACGCGGAAGCGACGCCGCGCGAGATAGTACACCACGAGCAGCAGCGGGAAGAATTTGATGAGCGCGACGACCGCCAGCACACCGCCCGCCAGCCAGAACTTCTCGCGCTCGGCCAGCCACAGCGCCAGGACGATGCCGACCAGAATCAGCAGGTGCGCCTGGCCGAGGAACAGGCCATAGAACGCTTGCAAGAAGTAGAGCGACACAAGCGAGATCGCCGTCGTCGCCACCAGACGGCGCCCGGGCCAGCGGCGCGCGAGGATATCCGCGAGTAGCAGCGTCGCGAACGCCCACAGCGCCGCATTGATGAGGAGCCAGACGGCGGCTGCCGTCGCGCAGGGCAGCAGGGTCAGCGGCTCCAGCGCGATGGCGAGCAGCGGCGGGTAGACGTATGGAGGCAGAAAGTGGCCAGACAGCGCGCACAGCCCGTGGAGACGTGCCGCCTGGAGCAGTGTGGCCGTCGCATAGATGTTGGAGCTTCGGTCAAAGCGCAGCGCTTGCGCGGCGGCGTAGTAGGTGTTGAAATCGTAGGCATGCGCGGAGATCAGACGCAGCGAGAACAGGATGACGAGCGCCCAGACGAGCCATGTCACGGCGAGGATCGCGCCCAGCCAGAGTCGGTGGCGCCCTGGCGCAGGCGTGCCACGCGCTGATTCCCTGGCCATCCGCCGCATCTCCATACGCGCCCAGCGACAGCGCGCCCTCCCTGCCTTGCTGCCAGTCTACCATACGGCGCTAGCTCGCCCTGAGGCGCACCATAACATGCGGGATGGGCAAAAAACACCGGGCGCGCATGGTCAATGCCATGCGCGCCCAGGTCGCCAGCATGACGCCAGCGTCACTCCCTGGCGACAGCGTAGTCGCCGCTATCCACGCGCCTTGCGCGCCGCCTCGTCGAGCGCGCGCAGGGTCAGCACGCGCGTCAGGTGGCCGCGATACTCGGCAGAAGCGTAGGTGTCGCTGAGCAGGTCGAGGCCAGTGGTAGCGTCCGCGCTCGCCGCTGCGGCAGTCGTGGCGAAGGGCTTGCCGCTCAGCGCCTGCTCCACCGCCGTCGCGCGAACCGCGTGGCTTCCCGCGCCAGTGATGCCGACGCGCGCCTCCATACAATTGCCCTGCTCGTCGAGGCTCACCACCGCCGCCACGCCGACCACCGCGTAGCCGCTGGCGGGGTGACGATGCTTCACATAGGCCACGCCCGTGCGCGGCGTATCCGTCGTCTCGAAGCGTACCGACGCCAGCAGTTCCGATGGCCCCAGCGTCGTCGTCAGCATGTCTACAAAGAAATCGCGCGCCGCGACATCGCGCTCGCCCTGTGGGCCAACGATACGCACGCGCCCATTCAACGCAAGCGCCACAGCGGGCAGATCGCCTGCCGGGTCGGCGTGGGCCATGCTGCCGCCGATCGTGCCGCGCGCCCGCACCTGCGGATCGCCCACCTGGCGCAGCGCCGCCACGATCAGCGGCGTCTTTTGCTGCACGAGCGGTGAATCAATCGCCTGGAAGTAGGTCGTCATCGCGCCGAGGATGACGCCGCCGCCATCCGAGCGGATGCCCTTCAACTCGTCCACGTTGCGCAGATCAACCAGCGTCGCAGGCTCAGACAGCCGCAGCTTCATCAGGGGCAACAGGCTCTGGCCGCCTGCCAGCGCCTTCGCATCACCATCGCCCTGCCCCAGCAGCGTCAACGCCTCGCGCAGCGTCGCCGGAGCGTAATAGTCAAATGTAGCGGGAAACATGCCGCAACCTCACTTTTCGATGCCTCGCGCGGACGCCCATCCGCATCGCAGCAAGGCGTCACACGCGAAGGCCGCCATCAAGCGCTGCCGACGCTGTTAGCTGCCCGTCGTCCCGCCTGCGCGGGCCGCCCGGATCGCCCGCCAGACGCGCTCTGGCGTCAGCGGCATGTCAATATTCTTGATGCCCAGCGGCGAGAGCGCATCGCAGACCGCGTTGACCACCGCCTGGCTCGACGCGATGGTTCCCGTCTCGCCAACGCCCTTCACCCCGGTCAGGTTGTGCGGGCAGGGCGTCTCTGTGCGCGCCGTCTCGATGACGGGAATCTGCGTCGCGTTCGGCACCGCATAGTCGAGCATGCTGCCGGTGACGAGGTTGCCGCGATCATCGTAGATGGCGTGCTCGTACAGCGCCTGGCCGATGCCCTGCGCCACGCCGCCATGCACCTGCCCATCCACGATCATCGGGTTGATGACGCGGCCCACATCGTCCACCGCGACATAGCGGAGAATCTTCGTCTCGCCGGTGTCCTCATCCACCTCGACGATGCAGACATGCGCGCCAAAGGGGAAGGTGAAGTTCGTCGGGTCGTGGAAGTGATTCTCCTCCAGGCCCGGCGCCATGCCCTCTGGCATATCCCACGCCACATTCGCCATCAGCGCGATGTCCTGGATGGTCTTCACCTTCGCCGGGCTGCCCGCGACATAGTAGCGCCCGTGGTCGTGGGTGATGTCCTCGACGTTGGCCTCCAGCAGATGCGCCGCCAGCCGCTTCGCCTTATCCACCACCTTCAGGGTCGCCTTCAGCACCGCCGTGCCGCCAACCGCCGTGGTGCGGCTGCCGTAGGTGCCCCAGCCCATCGAGATCGCTCCGGTGTCGCCGTGGACGACATCGATATCCTCCACCGGCACGCCAAGCTCCTCAGAGACAAGCTGCGCGAAGGTCGTCTCCTCGCCCTGGCCATGTGGGTTCGTGCCCGTCAGCACGATCACCTTGCCGGTCGCCAGCACGCGCACCGTCGCCGGCTCCCACAGGCCCCCCTGGAAGCCCATCGCGCCCGCTGCCTTCGAGGGCGCCAGGCCGCAGACCTCCACATAGGTCGAGAAGCCGATGCCGAGATGTTTGCCCTGGGCGCGGGCCTCAGCCTGCTGCTGGCGGAAGGCCGGGTAGTCCACCATCTTCAGCGCCAGGTCGAGTGTCTTGTCGTAGTCGCCGCTGTCATAGGCCAGCGTGCCGGCGGTGGTATAGGGGAACGCGCTGGCGGGGATGAAGTTCTTGCGTCGCAGCTCCAGCGGGTCCATGTGCAATTCGAGCGCCATCAGGTCAGCCATCCGCTCGATCAGGAACGCCGCCTCTGGTCGGCCCGCGCCGCGATAGGCGTCGGTCGGCGTGGTGTTGGTCATCACACCGATCACATCGCAGGCGTAGTCCTGGATGGTGTAGCATCCCGGCACAATCAGCGCGAAGAGCCACGTCGGCACACCCGGCGCCGCCATCGAGAGGTAGGCGCCCATGTTGGCGTAGTTCGTGACCTTCAGGCCGGTCATCTTGCCGTCGCGCGTCGCTCCCATCTCCACATCGATGATCTGGTCGCGCCCGTGAATCGTCGCGACGAAGTTTTCGCGCCGGTCCTCGGTCCAGCGCACGGGATGTTTGAGCATGCGTGAGGCGAAGATCGCCAGCGCGTCGCCGGGATAGTAGGGAATCTTGCTGCCAAAGCCACCGCCGACATCGCGGGCGATGACGCGAATCTTGTGCTCTGGCAGCCCCTGCGTGACGGCGATCTGGAAGCGCACGATGTGCGGATTCTGGGTCGTGTTGTAGAGCGTGAGCTCACCGGCGCCGTCGTTCCAGTCGGCGAGCGAGGAGCGCGGCTCCATCGCATTCGGCACGAGCCGCTGCTGGATGAAGCGCTGCTTCACGCGCACTTCAGCGCGCTGCAAGGCGCCATCGGGGTCGCCATTGCGAAACTTCCAGTGGAACGCCTGATTGCCGGGCGAGGTGTCGTAGAGTTGCGGCGCGCCGGGTTTCAGCGCCTCCTCCTGATTGGTGACGGCGGGTAGCTCCTCGTAGTCCACCGCGATCAGGTCGAGCGCGTCATCGGCGATGTAGGAATCATCCGCGACGACGACCGCCACGCCGTCGCCGACGAAGCGCGTCTTATCTGAGGCGAGCGCCGTATAGACGGGCACCTTGAGATCAGACTCTGGAATGAGCCAGGCGCAGGGCATCGGGCCGACGACGCCTTCCAGGTCTTTCGCGGTGTAGACCGCGCGCACGCCCGGAAGCGCCTTCGCCTTCGAGGTGTCGATGCTGTTGATCCGCGCGTGGGCGTAGGGGCTGCGCTTGATCTTCATCTGGAGCATGCCGGGCAGCTTGAAGTCATCGGTAAACATGCCCTGGCCGGTGATGAGGCGTGGGTCTTCGCGGCGCTTCACCGAGGCGCCAAACATTCGTGTGACCGACATCGCCTTACTCCTCCTCGCCGCCAGCGCTGCCAGCGCCAATCGGCTGCGGCGCTGGCGCGGCGCGCATCACCTCGGCGGCGGAGCGCACAGCGGCGACGATATTCTGGTAGCCTGTGCAGCGGCAGAGATTGCCTTCGAGCTGCTCACGGATCTCCTCGTCGGTGGGGTTGGGGTTGCGCTCGATCAGGCCAACCGCCGCCATCATCATGCCCGGCGTGCAGAAGCCGCACTGGAGGCCGTGCTTCTGCCAGAAGGCGTCTTGAATGGGGTGGTATTTGCCGTTCGCGGCCAGGCTCTCGACGGTTTTGACTGCGGAGCCGTCAGCCTGCACGGCCAGCACCATACAACTCTTGACCGGCTGACCGTTCAACATCACCGTGCAGGCGCCACACTGGCCAGTGTCGCAGCCGATGTGCGTGCCAGTGAGATCGAGTTGCTCGCGCAGATACGTCACGAGCAGCGTGCGTGGCTCGACCTCGCTGGCGTGTTCCTCTCCATTGACCGTGACCCGAATTGACTGCTGCATTGCTCGTCCTTCCTCATCTGGCCGGGCGCGCCACTTGTGGGTGATGTCTCACCAGGGACGCTCTGGCATGTGGGAGCCGGTTCGAGGGACGCCTGTGTCATTGGCGGCAGCGCCTGCGACGGGGCGCCCATATGACAGACCTGACGACACACGCTACGCGAACTACCGTCACCGTTTCGTACACAGCGCACATTGGGGAAACAGGATCGCACTGGCGAGCGATGTGAGCGATGTGGAAGAGCGTGGGCGACCGAATCAGCCGCTCAGCGTGGCGACGCGCGCGGAAGCGCCCCCTGGGTGTTCGCAGCTGGGGATCGTTCGCCTGAACGTTCGCTGCGAGCGGTCGGGGCCGAGTAGAGCCGCCCGGACCTGCCCAAAGGGAGCGCGGAGCATGTAGCCGCCACGGATATCCAAAGACGCTCTCCCGCGCGCCGTTGCGCGTCACGATTTCTTCAAAGCGCTGGACTGCTGGCTGGTACGCTACAGGGACGGCCTACACAAACACTGCGACGTTGCTATGCAAAGCCAACACAGTACTGTGTTGGGTACTGTAGCACATCCGCGCGGCCCGTGTGTAGCGCATGATAGGTTCCGGTTCCACCACAAACCGGGGGTTAGAGGACGCGGGCGGTTGAAACCGCGCCTCAAGGTGGCTGCGGTCGCCACCAGACCCACCTGCGCGGGTCCACAGACGCCCGGTTCCCAGTCCGCGCAGGCGGACTTCGCGGCCCGCAGGCCATCCAGGCGCGGTTTCAACCGCCAGTCGGCTCCCACGCCAACCCCCGGTTTGTGGTGGAACCATAGGTTCCGATGTGGGATTCAAGCCAGTAGCCGCTCTGCTTCTGCTGCATACAGGTGTTCGCTGAGAGGCGCCAGGATCGCCAGCGCAGCGCGCGCATGCTCCCGTGACTGACATACGCGGGCATCTCCTGTGCCGACGCACGCCCAGGTGAGATGGACCTTCGCCACAAAGTAGGGTTGCTGGATCGCCTCGCTCAGTGCCAGCGCATCGCGCAGATCATCCATTGCCTGGGCTGGCCTGCCCTGCCGCTGGCCGAGCAGCGCGCGCACGCGCAATGCGCTGATGGTGGTCGGGGCGAGATGATTCGTGCCTGCGTAGGCTAATGCCGACTCGAGCAGGTTCGCCGCGCGTGAGTCCTGGGCCATCTCCAGCGCGGCCCATGCGAACAAAGGGAGCAGCACGTACTCGTCGACGTCGCGTGGTCGCTCATGGTCGATAAGCGGGGCGAGGCGCCGATGGGCGGCGCGAGCATCCCCGCGCAGCAGGTCGCGCTCGGCGAGCGTCCCCTGGACCCAGCGCTGCGCCTGGAGGTCGCCGTTCCGTTGCGCGTGCGCGCTCGCTTCCAGGAGGCGATGCTCGCCGCATACCTCGTCGCCCTGGGCGAGATCAAGTTGCCCCAGCAGCACCATCGCCCAGGGCGATGCCCAGGATTCGTCGGCGTCGCAGCTCAGGTCGAGTCCGCGCTCGAAATCAGCGCGTGCGCCCACCCAATCTCCGGCGTTAAACGCTGGTCCGCCGTGGTTACTTGCCATGAAGGCAATCACGGACGGATCGCCCAGGTCGAGCGCGACCCGATAGGCGCGCTCGGTGTAGAACCGGTCGTGCGCGAGTTCGCCGCGCAGTTCGTGCGCCCAGCCGATGCTGTTGAGCGCCAGCCGCAGACTGCGCAGATCGCCCGACGCCTGGGCGAGAGGAATCACGTCGCGCAGGATGCGCATGCCGCTGTCAAGCTCGCCGAGCATGAGGAGCAGGTGCCCGTAGCGCAGGGCCGCCTGTGCTTGCAGGTCGGTATTCGCCGTCGCGCCAGCCAACTCCATCGCCCGCGCGGCCACTGGCAGCGCATCGGCATAGCGGCCAGTGCAGTTGATGAGCCAGGCCAGCGCGATCTCGGTCGCCGCGCGGGCCTCTCTCGACGCCGTCCCCGTCTGCACAGCGTCGACGCGGGCCAGTGTCGCGATCCCTTCGACTGGCGTGCCCCGCAGCGCGTGGGTTTCCCCGATGCGGGCCAGCGTGCGGAGGAGTCGCTCGGCATCGCCCCGCGCGCGATAGATGGTGGCGGCGCTCAGCAGTGTGTCTAGCGCCTCGTCGTACCGCGCCGCGCGCATCAACGCTCCGCCCAACTTCTCGCGCGCGTCGGCGGCATGATCGATGGCGCCCAGGGCGTCCCAGCGGCGGATAGAGGCGTGGTAGGCGTGAAACGCCTCGGCAGATTCCAGTCGGGTGTTGGCGCGATCGCCACGGCGCTCGTCGCGAGCGGCGCTGCCCTCCCAGTTTTCGCCCAGGAGGTCACGAACGGGAGCCGCACTCTCTGGATGCGGGGCGAACGCGCGGCTGTTGGCCGTCGCGGCGCCAAGCCTGCGTGTGTGGCGTGCGGCCTCTGCCAGATCCGCCTGATCGCTCGACGTGAGGCCCAACGCGCGCGCCAGTAGGAGCAGGGTGTCCTTGCGTGGGGCGCGATTCACACCGCGTTCAAGTGAACTGACGCCTTTTACACTGACCTGCGCGCGCTGCGCCAACTCCTCCTGCGTCAAGCCGGCCTCGATGCGCTGCCGTTTGAGCAGGGCGCCGAAAGTCGCATCAAGCCCTCCGTCAGGCCCTGGTTCGCGCGAGAGAGCCACCATAATTTCCTCCAAAGTGTCTGGTTGGCCATCGTTGGCAGGCATTCTAACAGAGTGTGCCGCTGGCGCCTAGTGGCCAATCGGCCTCTAACGCTGCCTGCGTATGCATTGTCCTGCGCAGCCATGGGCTTCTGGCGCGCGCGCCATCCATACAGGCGCCATCCATACAGGCGCCATCTGGATTGGGCCAGGCAGCGCCCGAAGAGTGTGGGACCGTGGCCACCGGAGAACGCGACGTGAGGAGGACGACACGCGAATGTGCCAGCAATTATGCCAGTAAATATGCCAGTGAAAGCGCTTGAAATGGATTGTCTCGTGAGCATACGAGAGATAGAATCGTGCCACGCCACCCGCTTGGGTGTGCGGAAGCTGATGGTCGGGAACGAGTGGCGCGGGCGCGTGGCGCAGCCATGCCCTCGCGAGAAAGGGCGCGTACATCGGATGAAACGGCATGGTCTCCTTCGCATCCTTGATGTCGCAGCAAGCGCAGCTGCGGCGCTCACAACGTTAAGGATTGGTGAACGCACGACTTCCACGGTCCATCTGAAAAGTGATCCCAGTAACAGAGCGGCAATGGGCACTATGCCCGGAGCGGGCGCGCCTTGCGGTAATAGTGCGAGGGAGGGCAAAGGGTCCTAAAGGGTATGCGGCACATGGGCGTTGTCGGCGCCACAGCGTTGATTGCATCTCTGATGTTCGCTCCAACCGCTAGCGCGAATGGCCCAAATGGCCCCAAAGTTGGGCCTGCGCACCCAGCCACCACACTTCAGAGCGCCACTTGGTTGGCAGCCAAGAATGGCTATCGAATCATCTCAGGCATCAAGCCAAACCAGGGGAAGCATGGCACAGCGAATCCCACGGTTCTAGCGACGCCACTCAAATCTCGGGCAGCGACTCGCCACACATCGGGAATGCCGATCCGCCAGTGTCCAGTGAGCCATCGTCATACATACCTATCGATGGCGACAATGGCCGTCTGAGGGCTGTCGCATCGCGGGATGATGGGCACTTCCACCTATCCCAGCTACGGTACCACGCTCTACGGGATGGTAGACGCCCTGAACTGGGAGGAGACGGGTCACTCCACGCTCAACGCCTTCTACGCCATCCAATGGTGGAACAACGCAAGCCAGACCACGTTGAACCAGGATGTGGTCTTCGACACCGCCAGCAACGGCGTGCCGATTGTGGCGGAGGTGGATGCGTCATACCTGCCAAATTGGACAAACGCGGGCAGGGGGTTGAACCACTTCATACACCATCATCGGCTACGACAACAACGCAGGCATTTACTATTACACGGACACGTGCGGACATACCACCACCTGCAACCCGGAATCCAGTGGCACGGATGGTCAGGTTCACAGCGTCTCCCAGTCTACGATGTGGACAGCGATTACGGCTATCCCCGTGAATACGAGCACCTCAGAAGCTTACGGAGACGGTGGCTGGGTCTGGTAGTCGCGCCACCTTTCCGACTCGAACATGTGGCTCCGCGATTGCACGATGTTTAGATCAAGACATCCAGGCATACCGGCAGCGCTCGTACACGCAACTGCCGTATCGCAGGCATTATCGCGCCACTCATTGCATCGACCTGGTTCAACTTCAACCCTTCGCGGACCGGCGGCGCTACGCGCCGCCCTGATCCGTGGCCAGACCGCTGCCTGATCACGATGCAAATCAACCCATTGCCGTAACCGCCTTAACGTCACCGGGTGGCGGCAATCCACTCAATCAGAGCATCAGTAATGAAAGAGATCTCTGGCGGACGCACGATCACGCTGGGTACATAAAACGGTATGTCGAGAACTGGGCGGCTGCGGTCCAGCCATCATTGGCATCACCGCTTGCGGGGCTGCGGATGCGCCATCGGGACCACGCCTTCAGTGGGGACACGCCTCACATGGTTCCAGCGCTTCACCCGGCGTGCTTCCGCATTTCTCCGAATGGCGTGCGGCCTACCTCGCCTAATGGGATGTCGTGACGTCAATGGCAATACCAACTCCGGTCCGTTTCTGCCGGATCTGACGTCCTATGGTCTTGTTGTCGCCAGTGCGGGCGTGGGACCTGACGGAAAGACGCTCGCCTATGCGGCCCGGACTGGATGTGGTGGATATGACCGGTCAGACGCCTCCTCGCTCGGTGCAGGTCCAGGGCGCGTTTAACAACGTGATGTGGTCGCCTGATCAGAACAAGCTGCTTCGTACGTGGGAGGGGGGCAATTCTTCTACCTGACGCTGGCTACCGGTCAAGTGACCAATGGAGCGTCCGGTCAAGGCGACGTCGGCGAGGTGGGATGGATCGACAACACGCATCTGCCGAGTGAGCTATCAGGGCGCTAGCTATGGCTCCGACGCCGAGGGAGACAAGGTTCGAACCTCCGCCAAGCTGGACGCGCTTGATCTCACGAGCGATCAGACGCGCACCATCACAACCATTCAGGGCGGCGGACCACGGCGTTCCAGTTCGTCATCTCGCCCGATGGCTCACAGGCGCTATACTATGACGCGCGTTCCGTGATCTGGCATTCACGCCCCAGATGGCAGTGATCACCCTGGCCACCGGCCATGTGATCCCACTCCAACCATTGCCCAGGCGACTGGCGCCGACTTCAGCAGGGTCCGTGGCGCCCAGGCGCCGATACGCTCGCTATTTCGACTGGCTATACGGAGAATGGCAACCTCAAGACCTGGCTGCTCGATGTGGCGGCAATACTGCGACCGACATGGGCCTATTGGATACCCAGTGGGCTGGGCGCCTAACAACGGCCCGCTGGTGCTCAGCTGGGGCTGGCAGACCGGCGTCGGGCAGGGACCATACACCCTGACGGCGGTGACGTGCGTCAGCAGCGCACAGTGCTCGACCGCCACGCTGACTAAGAACGCAATGACCTTTACCTTTCTCGGGTTCGTGCACAATCCCTAGTTCCCTAGAGATTGCGCGACGTGTCGAGAAACTGCGTGATATCGAGGTGGAGAGCCCAGTGGTCGTCGCCGAGACGCTGGAGGAGATGGACACCAATCCCGGCCCGGTGATCGTCTCTTAGGCCATATACCTCGCGCACATCGATGAGCGCATCAAGTGCCAGCAAAAGGTGCGCGCCAGGGCGAGGCGCGGGTGGTCGCTGCGGCTTAGGAACGCCTGGAGCCTGTTATGAACTTGTCTAGAATGACCAATCCGGAGCTGCAATCGCGCTATCGAGTCGTCTCGGAGGCCAAAGCGGACAGCGAGGCGGAAGCAAGTCTCTTGGCGCTCTGGCTATTCTACGGCATCTCGGTCATCTCTAGCCGCGCATCATTAGGAGGAACAGTGCAGAAGATATGGTGTCAGACATTTCAGACGCTCTCGCTGCTGGTGATCTCGCTGCTGGTAGTGGTAGTGCTGCTTGCGGGCTGCGCTTCAACAACCAGCACGGCAGTGAAGCCTCCTGTCGCTACACCTCAAGGGTTGCTATCCTTCGCCGACTGGCGGGTCGCCTATGTCGGTCAGAATGGTCACCTCGAAGTGGTGTCCCTGGATGGGAAGACGACGCTGGAAGGCGTCCACCTGCCTCTCTTCGGCATTCCCGATACGGCGATATGGACAGCAGGCACATCACCCGATGGTGATCGTCTGGCCTACAGCGCGTCGGGGGGAATGGTGTATCTAGACGTGCGTACTGAGCGCCTCGTCTCCCTGCCCCACGACACCGTGTACAATCAGACCTTCTTCTGGGCGCCCGATGGGCACGCTGTCGTGACCGCTGGAGGCAACCTTGTTTCCACGATTGTCCCGCTGCCCGCTGGCGCAGTGACGCAGCCGAGCGCGCACGAAGTGGACTCGCGGGGACGATTCATCACGGGCGACACTTATGGCTGGCTGGATAACACGCATCTGGCGGTCAGTTATGGGGAAGGCCATTTTCCCTATACTCCAGGAACCCAGGTGGGTACGCCACAGACTGAGGCGGATCTGCTGAGTTTGAATATCAGCACTGGCGCGCTCCAGCCGATCGCGACGATCACCTCCGCGACGATGGCCGCCGGAACCTTCAGTCTGACCCCAGATGGACAGGAGGCGCTGTTCTCCAACACCGACTGGCGCGACTTTCCGTTCACGCCCGACGTTGCACGGGTGGACACGGCGACTGGTCAGATCACGCCACTGCCGCATCTGACGAGTATTTTGCCAGCGCTGGGTGGCTTCAACCAGATGCTGTGGATGCCGAACACCCATCTGGCGCTTGCCACAACAGGCTTCCCAGAGAACGGCGATCTGGGCTTTCAGATGCTAGATATAGACCACGACACGTCCACACCAGTGACGCTTTCCGGCTACCCGGTGGCGTGGTCGCCCGATGGCAGAACGTTGATTCTTGCCAAAAGCGACCCGACGAGCAACGCGAATGGTGTTGGAGCCGGGGATATCGGAGAGATTGGCTCTGGTCCCTATACCCTCACTGCCGTCGCCTTCGACGCGAACTGGAGCATCTCCACGACCGTGACCCTCACAACCCATGCCAGCCAGATTCCGATGCTGGGCTTCGTGCATAATCCGTGATGTGTTCTGCTCTCTCTCTCGTGGAACACACCACTACTACTTGGATGGGGCGATCCGTCATGCCGACGGTGCGCACACACTGCGGTCTAGCACGCGGCGGGAGAAGCGAACGTGGATAACTTGAACGATAGCAGATGCCGACTCCAGCGCTGTTTCCTGTGGGTGGTACGCGCCAGCACACTAGCGTTGCTCATGTTCCTGTCTGCCTGCAGCATGAGTCCGCAGCACGCAGGTTCTCATAGCAGCGCAAACGCGAGCGTCACGCCTACGGCAGCGCCGCATCCGCCGCTGCAGTGGCGACAAGTTAGTCCACCGAATGGTGTGAATTTCGCCAGCGCCAGTCTTGCCATGTCGCCTGTTGATGGTCACGACGCCTGGATTTGTGCGCAAGGTCCCCATTCTGGTTTTCAGATCTGGCGGACACAAGATGGCGGCCTAACCTGGCAGCCAGCGAGCACTCTCACCCCTGGCGCCCCATTGCCGATTACCAGCTGCGCCCTTGTTGCGAATCAAACGTCTGCAAGCGGCCTCGCGGCAGTCTTCATGTGGGGCGCTGGTATCGATGGAACACTGCGTTCAAGGAGCTACTACTCCACTGATGGGGGCGCTCAGTGGACCCAACTCGCTGGCGACCAGGCCCTATCGAGCGTCGCATCATCTGGCGCTGTGACCTATGCGCTGCTGATGGATACGTCGGCAGCAGCGGCAAATCAAACGATCGCTCTTGTGGCAAGTCGGGACCAGTTGGTATCGTGGCATGCGGTTCAACCAGTGGGCCTCGCTCTTCACGATAGTGTTGAAGTGTTCTGGGCGGCGCCAGTTGGTGGGCAGTTGTTGGCCCAAACAGCGAACAACGAACTGTTCTCTTCGACGACGGGCGGCGCGTCCTGGTCGCCAGTGCAAGGCCCGTCAGAGCAAGTGATCCAGCTATCGCTCGCTGCCACTTCAGGATCAGATGGTCAGTGGTATATCTGCGGGACCGTCAGTGCCACACATCTGTTGGAATGCAGCAGTGATCTTGGGCAGTCATGGAGCCAGCTTCCGCTCCTCTTTGGCACATACCATTGTGATGCTTGTGGAAAAGGAGGGGTTTCGGTGTCTGGTACAACGTCTTGTCCTCCCTCGTCCATGACGCAGGCTGAGGTGATTGTGGTGTCGTGTGGGAGCCAGATTGCCGACAGTAACGGGCTTCCACAACAATCTGCGTTCGTGCTGTATGGGTTGCCGCGCGGCGCAATTGACTGGATGGCGATAGGCGCCGCGCCCAGTTTGAATATCCAAGCGACACAAACAGGCCAGATCCTGGTGTATGACGAACTCCGCCACCCAGATGTTCGTGCTGGATCGTCTGCCCTGAGCGGCGGAATGAGCGATGGGTGGAGGCTACCTCCCGATAGGCGCAATAGCTTACCACCTTCTTGGGCGCTGAATCAGGCAGTAACGTGGCGGTTGTTTACCTAACACATCTGTCACGCATCGCGGTCGATACTGCCTGCGGAGCGTGACGTGTTCTGGTCTTGTGGCATACGTCCCTGCAGACGACCTATACGAGGCGCTTCACTAGCGAGTGGGCTCGATCAGCGTCGGAGTCGTCGGCCTCCCATCTGACACACTCGCCATAACGGACTTCAGGCTTATCCCCCATGGCGCCTTGAAGCGCTCGCGCCCGCATCGCCCATTTGGCTCATGCGCGTGGGCGGCGCGCGGGATAGAGTCCGGCTGTGGCGCATGCGTTCGCGCGCTCGCTGATGAGGCCGCGCCCGCACGCCCAGAGGAGGTACTGTGATGTATCAGCTACCCCACGGCTGAAGCCGGGGCTTGCCCGCAATGGAGCGATACGCTACGCATCCGAGCTTCCGCGTCGGCTGACACTGATGAGCAGTATGTCTCGCGGTTGCCCGCGTCGGGACGCTCCCTCCGTCGTGGAGTCATTTTCAAGGCTACATCCCGCTGCTCCGGCCCACTGCACCGCACGAGGCGACACAGTAGAGTTGAGCGTTTCGGCGCTCATAGCACAAACCGTCACCGCACCGACTGGGAGGCAGTCGTTCAAGCCGTTACTCTGACCGTAAGGTCAGAGTGCCTTAGTTGAAGCGGGCGAGTGCTTCTGGTGCATTCTCGCACAGGCAAGCAGAACCAGCAATTGTCTCAGACGAAAGGAGACGGCGCTTCACCCTCATGCCTGAAGGCAGGGGTCCCCGCGCCGGATATTTGATGGAACCGTCGCACGACTGCGCATCAAGCCAGGCGCCGAAGAGCGCCTGATGGCGCAGTTCCGCGAGTTTACCGCGCTGCGCGTCCCCGGCTACCGCGCGACCTATGCCTACCGGATGGATTCCGACCCGCATGAATTCTATCTCGCCGTCGTCTTCGACTCGAAAGAAGCGTACAGCGCAAACGCCACAAGCCCTGAGCAGGATCAGCGCTATCGCGAGATGCTCGCGTTGCTGGAGGCGGCGCCAGAGTGGCACGATGGCGCCATTCTGGTGGACACCAGCCAGGGCGCCTGAACCACACGAGGTCTGACGCCGCCCATCTGTAGCGCATGACTGGCCCCATGACAGAAACGCTCCTCGTCTCGTACACTGATGGTATCGTCGCCGTCTCGCCGAGATGAGGAGCTAGCACCGTATGTTCATCGTTGACGCCCACGAAGATATCGCCTACAACGCGCTCCACCACGACCGCGATGTGCGCCGCTCGATTGTCGAGCAGCGCGCGCGCGAGGCCGCCGCCCATGCCGCTGACCAGCAGGCCAGCCCCGGCGGGCCAACCCTCACCGGCATGCATGACACGGTGATGATCGGTCTGCCAGAGCATCGGCGCGGTGGTGTCGGCCTCGTCTGCTCCACCATCTTCTGCATGCCAGAGGAGCAGGAGGCGATGACAGCCGATGGCTGGGCGCAGATGCGCTACTATCAGGCGCTCGCCGCTGAGCCAGATGACGCGGGTGTGCGGCTGATTGGCTCGCGCGCCGACCTCGAAGCGCTCATCCGCGACCACGCCGCCGCGCAGACGCCCGACGCGCGCCCCGTCGGCTTCCTCCCGCTGATGGAGAGCGCCGATCCCATCCGCGATCCCGCCGACCTGGAGCAGTGGTACACGGCTGGCCTGCGCATCGTCGGCCCGACGTGGCTCGGCTCACGCTACTGCGGTGGCACTGGCCATCCCGGCGGCTTCACCGATCTGGGCTTCGCGCTGCTCGCCGAGATGGAGCGGCTGGGCATGATGCTCGACCTCAGCCACATGGCCGACGACGCCGTCTGGCAGGCGCTCGAACGCTATAGCGGCCCGATCATCGCCAGCCACACCAATAGCCGCGTCTACCTGCCGACCGACCGTCACTTCACCGATGACCAGATTCGCGCCGCCGCCGGACGCGGGGTGGTCATCGGCGTCGTGCTGCACAACGGCTTCCTCGTCGCGGGATGGAATCGCGAGCAAGGGCCAGTCACGCTCGATGCGGTGTTGCGACACCTCGACCACGTGCGCGAGCTGACCGGCGACGCGCGGCACAGCGGCATCGGCAGCGACTTCGACGGCGGCGCGGGGAGCGAATCCACGCCGCAGCCTTTCGATTGTGTGGCCGACCTCGGCGCGCTGGCCGATGGCTTACGCGCGCACGACTACAGCGACGATGATATCGTCGGCGTCATGGGCGGCAATTTTCTGCGCGTTTTCGGGCAGGCGCTGCCCTGAGCCACGCGCCACACTCTGACGGAATCCGCCGAAGATTCGCCGCAGAGTGAGGTAGGTGAACAATCCTTCGTCCAAAGCGTGATTGGGCGCGGACGCTGCAATCAAGCGCGCTCGCGCCTGTGCGCGGCGGCGCGCGCGAACGCCCAATAGGCCATGCTTCCCATGCGAATAGACAGGCGCCAAGGTCATGATATACTGAATGCCACAGCGCGCTCACCTGCGCGAGCGCGCCGACTGCGATTCTAATTGCTCACGCCTCACTGAGCTGTCACTCATGACCATGTGCGACGATGTGTCTGGCAGGAAGCCCGGATGCACGGATGTGCTAGTCACGTAGTCCTGTGTCGAGGATGGCCTGGCAGTACCGGGTTCTGGCTTCAGACTGTACGCAAACCAGGACTCAGCTACAATCAGACAATGAGCTATTGCTGTCGCTGACGATATGCGCTGGCGCAGACGCTGATCAGGGCGTAGGCGCCCCGACCAAGTTCTGTTCTACTCAAGGAGAAGGTATGACTGCGCCACTGTCTCCGGATGCGGAAGCGCCGCTCACCTGTCCGCATTGCCGTCAAGTGTTGCACGAGCTTGTGGTCAATCCAGCGGGCGAATTGATTGGGTGCGAATCGTGCGCCGAAGAACTGGGCCTGGCTGGGGAAGCGCTCTCGCTCGACGAGTGGTACGCCGCCGATCAGGTTGAGGAGGCGCTGCGGCGCTATTCACTCAGCGGCTGGCAGATCAGCAAGCCGGGCGCGACCGAGACCCAGCGCCCGCGCGCCCATTTCTGGGAGGTCAGAGCAGGAGCGAAACGTTTCTATCTGAAGCAGTTTCACCCCTGGTTCCCCCCAGAATCTATCGCCTATGTGCATAGTATCCATCAGCATGTGATCGAGGAGGGGCTGCCTGCGCCACGGGTGATGCTCGACCGCGAAGGCGCCAGCTTCACGCACATCGGCGACACCTATTGGGCGCTCTACCATGCGCTGGATGGCCGCCATGCGACTGAGCGCGAGTGGATGTGGGGCGCCCGAAAGCCGCCGAGACCCTCGGCGCGCTGCACGCTGCGCTCGAAGGGGTCACCCCGGACGGCGAGCCATTTGCGCCGTGGGCCGCGTGGACGATTGACACCGTTGATCGTGTGCTGGAAGGCTGGCAGCCACACCCAGAATTGCCCGCCGATCTGCTCGGCTATGTACGCGACCGCCTGGCGCGGCGCTACTTCGCCGAACTCTACCCGGCGCTGCCAAAGCTCGTCGTCCACGGTGACTTCGTCTCGGCGAATATGCTCTGGCGCGGCGATGCGATCAGTTCCAGCATCTCGGGCATTCTCGATTTCGAGCGCGCCCACAGCGATACGGCGCTCTTCGATTTCGCCTGGGGGCTGGGCGACCGACGCCCGCCGCTGTTGCGCGCTACCGTCGCCAGCTATACCCGCGCGCGTCCACTCTCCGTGCTGGAGCGCGAGGCGCTGCCAGAGGCGCTGCTGCTAGGCATGCTGATGGCCATCGACATGCAGATGACGTATTTCGGCAATATGCGCGAGGTGACACGCCTCGCCACCGAACTGCACTACACCGTGCGCGACCTGGAGTCGCTGCGCAAGGCGGTCGCGCTCAAGCCCGCCGCGTTCTAGCCACAGCGACGCCGTAGGAACGCAGAAGCCCACCCGCTGTCTCATGCGAGATCGGCGGGTGGGCTTTCTCTCAGGCGCAGCCTCGCCTCTGGCCTACACTGTGGCGCGGGCGCGGGCGCGCAGGCGAATGCCGTAGAGCGGCACCGCCGTGACGCGGTAGAACTGCACCAACGTCTGGTCGGGAACCGCCTCCAGGTCGTAACGGCGTAGCGCCTGCGACACCAGCGCCTTGATCTCCACCTTGGCGAAGTTGATGCCGATGCAGACGCGCGGGCCGCCGCCGAAGCCGACCAGCCCATACGGCGTGCGCTTCTGCTCCTCACGTGGCGGCGCAAACCGCTCCGGGGTCGAAGCGCTCGGGCTGCGCGAAGACCTCCGGGAGCAGGTGCGAGGCGGCGATGGAGTAGAAGGCATACTTGCCCGCTGGCACATGGTAGCCCGCGAAGTCGAAATCCGCCACCACGCCGCGCGGCCCGTTGCTCACGGGCGGATAGAGGCGCTCGGCCTCCAGCAGCACGAGATCGAGATACTTCATGCCCTTGATGTCGTCGAGCGTCGGCTCGGCGGTCGGGCCGACCAGCGCAAGCTGCTCCTGAAGCACGCGCTGCGTCACCTCAGGCTGCTGTGTCAGTTGATAGAGCAGCCAGGAACTCAGGCTCGTGGAGGTTTCGTGCCCCGCGACCAGCAAGATGTTGGCGTGCGCGATGATACGCTCGTCGCTCAGCGGCTGGCCGTCGGCGTCTTTCGCCGTCACCAGCAGCCCCAGGATGTCGTCGGTCGGGTGGGCGCGCCGCTCGGCGATCTTCGGGCGAATCAGGCCATCCAGCTCGGCGTGCAGCGCCGCCATCCGCGTCTCCCACTCCTCCGGGCTGCTCACCACCATGCCGAGCATCAGCATCTGTGCGAAGACATCGCGGAAGTGGTCAACCTCTGCGCCCGCGCGCAGACCAGTCAGCGCCTCGGCGGCGACATCGAAGGTGATCTTGCGCGCCTCGTCGTAGACATCCACCTCCTCGCGCTCACCCCAGGTGGCGATGCGCTCGCGGATGATGCGATTCATCAGCGGCACGTAGCGATCCATGTAGGAGATGGCGAACGCGGGATTCATCAGGCGGCGATGCGCGTCGTGCTCGGCGCCATCCATCGAGAGCAGGCCATCGCCAAAGATTTCGGCGACGCTGAAGAGGTCGGCCCAGCCCATATGATGTGAAAACTTCAGCCGATCCGTGAGCAGCACAAACTTGTTCGCCTCTGGCCCAACCAGGAAGACCACCTCTGTACCGAAGTTCGATGCGCGGAAGATTGGCCCATGCTGACGATACATCTCCGCCAGGAATGGTCCCGTCCGGGTCTGGTAGTCCTCTGGCAGTTGGATGACGGGAATCTCGTCGAACGGCTTGACGCCTACGCTCGTGGCCATATAGCCCCTCCCTGCTCCAAAATCTGATGCGCGCTGGCACGACTCCGCTGCGAACGCGCGCCACTGCGCCACGCTCGCTCACACACACCGTAGTGTACGGCGCTGGAGCGCAGAAAGTTGAGTGCAAGCTCAACATTGCGCAAAATCGGGATGAGAAGCATACGGCGCGGGCGAGCGGACGATTGATACCGTCCGCTCGCCCGCGTCTCACGCGCCAGATCATCAGCGCATGCGTTATGCCTGGCGCAGGTCTTCCCGCGTGAAGCGATAGGTGGCGAACGCCAGCAACACCACCGTCAGCGCCAGCAGGATCAGCGTTCCCGTCCAGTTGACGCCCGAGGTCATTGGCGCGCCGTAGACGTGGAAGATCGAGAGGTTCATCACCCAGTCGGGCAGGTTGAGGATGCTGCGCAGCAGTTCGGCGACGAACGAGAGTGACGCCAGCCCTCCTACCAGGCCGAGAATCGTCCCGCTGCCGAGTCGGCCCGCCAGCGCATAGACCAGCGCGCCTGTCAGCAGCCCCAGCGGTATCATTCCCAGCCCCGCGCTGGCAAGATCGCCGCTTCTCAAGCTGAAGTTGGTGATCGCTGCGCCAAGCAGCGGGGCAAGCCACGCCACCACGCCCAACGCCACCACGCCGACAATCACCGTCACGAAGCGCTCCAGTGGCAGTCGCCAGCGCGGCAGCGGCGCGCTCAGCGTCGTTTCGAGTCGGCCACGGTCGAGGTCCTGCGCCCAGTTGATGGCGAAGAATATCGACGCGAGCACGATGACGAATGGGATGAATGTGAATTCGATACCCTCGATGAAGCCGTTGTTGGTGGCGAGGTTCGAGCCGCCAAAGAGCGTGGTGAGCACCACGCTGCTCTTGAAGGTCTGCGCCAGCACCTTCTCGGCTGACTGGGCGATACTCACGGCATAGGCGCCGAAGATGCCGATGCCGACGATCCACCAGAAAATCGAGAGCCAGTTGGCCGCCAGCGCGCGCGCCATCACACTGCGCAGAGAAAGATCGCTCTGCGTGCGGGTCATCGTCGTCGTCGGCGAGATCCGCGCCCTCCGCGCGGCAGAGGCTGCGCTCGCCTGTGGCCACAGCGCCACGATGTCACCTGCGTCGCGTCGGAGAAAGAGCCACATGCTGGCGGCCACCAGCACGAGGCTGATCACCAGCAGCACGAGCAGCGCGCCGGGGTTCGTGCCATAGGTGGGGATGATCGGCTTGCTCAGCTCCGAATAGTAGTTGATCGTCAGGCGCGAGACCCACTCCGGGCCGTTGCTGGTGCGTAGGGCGCCCGCCACCACGAAGTCGACCGCCATGTAGGCGCCCGCCAGGCCCGCCGCCGCGCCCGCTGTGCGTGTGAACTGCGAGAAGAACAGCGCCAGCGCGCCGTAGACGAACGACGTCAGGATGATATTGACGCCTGCCATCAGCGATCCGCCGAGATCCGCCGGTACCTTCGCCACCGCCAGGCCGAGCATCAGGCCCAGCGTGACCAGCGCGCCTATCAGCGTGATCCCTATCGCGAAAGCGACGATCTTCTCGCCCAGCAGGCGGGCCCGGCTCACTGGCTCGCCGAGCACCAGATCGAGCGCGCCAGTCTCTTCATCACCGCGCGTCAGATGCGCGCCCGCGATGACCATCCAGATGCCAAGGAGGAGCGGCGCCAGTCCCAGAAACTTGAAGGTCGTGTAGCCTTGAGGTGTGCCGATGGCTACCGGATTGCCGAAGAAGCTGAAACTCTGTGTCATCTGCGATAGCTGCCCCGCCGCCGTCGCGACGGAGGCCGACGCCGCAGCCGTCGCCATCAGCAGTATTCCCAGGCCGATGCCCCAGGCCAGAATCGCAACCCGATATCCCCGCAGCGATTTGCTCCAGATCGCGCGAAAGGCCCATCCGCCGCTGATCATCGCCGGGCGTTGCGCTAATGTCGCCATGATTCGCTCACCTGTCCTCTCAGTGTGTCAGGTCGTCGTCGCGCCGCCACAGGCAGCCTAGGCGACAGGCTCGCTCACTGGCTCATAGAATCGCAGGAAGATATCTTCGAGGCTTGGCTCGTGCGTCGTCACATTCAGCGCGCCGTGCTCCACGGCCACGCGCAGCGCCTCGGCCATGTCGCCGGTGAGCGTGACACGCGCTGTATTTGGCTCATCGGTGGTGACAGAGATGACGCCGGGCAGGCCGCTAAACCAGGCCGCCTCCGCAGCGCCGCTGAACTGCGCCTCCAGCACACGCTGGCGCAGGTCTTTCAGCTCGCTGACACCGCCGACCTTCACCAGCCGACCTTCGCGAATGATGCCGACGCGGTCGCAGGTATGCTCGACCTCCGGCAGAATGTGCGAGGAGAGAAAGAGCGAACGGCCATCCGCGCGTGTCTCGGCGACCAGCTTATAGAACTCCTGCTGGTTGAGCGGGTCCAGGCCACTGGTCGGCTCATCAAGAATCAGCAGGCGCGGCTTGCCCATGAACGCCTGCGCCAGCCCGACTTTCTGCTTGTTGCCGCGCGAATACTCGCGGAAGCGCCTGCTGGGGTCCAGCTCCAGCCGCTCGACGAGTTGCGTCAGGAAGGCGTGATCCACACCGCCGCGCAGATTGGCGAGGTAGGTGAGAATCTGCGCGCCCGTGAGGCCGGGATCGAAGCTGAACTCACCTGGCAGATAGCCCACCAGCCGCTTGACCTCGGGCGCCTGCGCCCAGCAGTCTAGCCCGCCGATGGTCGCGCGGCCTCCCGTCGGGCGCAGCAGACCCATCAGCGTGCGGATGGTTGTGGTCTTGCCAGCGCCATTTGGCCCCAGGAAGCCAAACACCTCGCCCTCGCGAATCTCGAAAGTCACCTGCTCTACGCCGCGATTTGCGCCATAGCGCTTCGTCAGCCTGTCGGCCTGGACGAGCGTTGTCGTTGATGCCGTCGAGGATGTCGGCGCAGTTGAGGATGTTGTCGCCATATCAGATGTTTCTCCGCCGCGACTGGAACTGCCCAGCCGCGCTTACACACCAGTTTGGGTGTCCGCCGTCATGCGCCTGCACGCTGCGGCAGACTGTCGTATCGTGCTCCAAACACTCGTTCGTGTCATGAATTCATTTGCGCGCGATGGTCACAGGCGAAGCCTGCGCAGATCACGCGCTGTCGTCGGTGATGGTCGCTTCATTCCCCTCCATAGCCGGCGCCGGGCGCGTTGGGCGCGCCACCGAGGCGGCGGCGAATGACGCGCGCAATGCGCGCTTGTGCTCACGCCAGCGCGCCAGCATAGTGTGCGCTTCCTCGATGGAGAAATCGCAGTACTCGCGCATCTCTTCCAGGCGCGCCCGCGCGATCACATCATCGGCGCCGAGGGACGCCAGGCCGCGCTCGGCCATGGCGCGACTCGCATTGCTCGCCTCCACGGTGATCTGCACGCGCCGCTCCCACACCGTGTCGCTGTAGCGGTAAAAGTCGCGCCGGTCGCCAGGAATGCCCACACGCTCGGCGTACTTGTTCGTCAGCGCGATGCGGATATTCGTCGAGATCGATGCGCGCGAGACGAGCAGCGCCTGCGCCATGTCATCCAGCGTCAGTGGACGGTCAGAGATCATCAGCAACCCCATCAGGCGCCCGACGAGACGCGGCAGACCATAGTGCTCGAAATACACTCCGATGCTCTCGATGAACTCGCGCTGTTCCAGCGTCAAACGGTCTGGGTCGGCCATAGGGTTTGCTCACTCTCTGCTCCGTGCCACGGGCGTTTCACCTCTGCGGCAGACTGTACATCCGTCAGAAGTTTCAGTCAATACTGAAACATATGAAACAATTGAAATATATCGCGCCGCGACCATCTTCGTGCGCGCGGAGGTGACGCCGGAGCCGTGGTAAAGTCCTATACGCTGTTGACGCGGCCGCTCGTTCCTCTACACTACGTGTACATACTGAGGACACGTGACGGCGCCAGCCATCGACGCATCGGCGATTGATCGTATGAGGAGCACGAGGACATGGGGAATCCCATCCCGGATCATCAACTCGACACGACTGTTCGCATGCGCAGCATCCGCGCGCAGCCGTTGCGACGCGCGCTCTATGCCGCACAGAAGGTTCCAGAGATCACGATCTTCTTCTGGATCATCAAACTGCTGACGACCGGGATGGGTGAGACGACGTTCTGATTTCCTCGTCTTCAACATCAATCGCTACCTCGCGGTCGCCATCGGCGGCGTTGGCCTGGTTGTCGCGCTGCTGCTGCAGCTCGCTGTGCGCCGCTATATCGCCTGGGTCTACTGGTTCGCCGTCGTCATGGTCGCCATCTTCGGCACGATGGTCGCCGATGTCATGCATATTGTGCTGGGTATCCCCTACGAGTTCTCGACCGCGTTCTTCGCCGTGGCGCTGGCCATCATCTTTGTCGGCTGGTATGTCAGCGAGCGCACACTCTCGATTCACAGCATCACGACGCGCCGCCGCGAGCTATTTTACTGGGCCACTGTCATGGCGACGTTCGCCCTGGGAACGGCCACTGGCGATATGACCGCTTCGACGCTGGGCCTGGGATACCTTGGCTCTGGTGTGCTCTTTGCCGCCCTGTTCGCGCTCCCGGCGTTGGGCTACTGGCTGCTGGGGTTGAACGAGATCCTCGCTTTCTGGTTTGCCTACATCCTGACACGGCCTCTCGGCGCCTCATTTGCCGACTGGTTTGGCAAGCCGCAGAGCTTCAGTGGGCTGGGGCTGGGAACCGGGCAGATTAGCCTCGTGCTTGGCGCCTTGATCATCGGCTTCGTCGGCTATCTGACGGTCACCCACAAGGATGTGCCAGGGGCGCCAACGCGCGTTCGTGGCTGATACGCGCAGTGAGCAAGCCGGCAGCCAGCCCGGGCTGCGGCGCGATGCCCCATGCCGTCAGGATTGCGAGGATGCATGCGGACGGCGGGGGATGGACATGGACAGCGGAGGGGGAGTACAATATGTCAGGTACCGCACGGGCTAGAAGCCCGGCGGCTTGCAGCTCTCCCTTTCGACCCACCTGACACCGGGGAGTCCGCGTTTGGCCGCCTGACACAAATGGCGGGTTTGTACCCCCGTCCGGCCCGGCAGGGAGAGGCCGAAACCACCCCTGCCGCGTGTGCTATTTTGAACCGTTGTCCCCGACGAATCGGGGTGCCTGAGCACAGGAACAGTGTACCACTGATAAGCCGGAATGGGGAATCAATCAGGACGTTTCGCCTGCGGGCGACGGCGCATGCCTCCGCCTGGGCGAGAAGCCCAGCGGCTTCCTGCGCCGTTTTCTGTGAGGCTACGGGGCGTGCGCCCTGTGAAAGGAGTACCCATGCGCGTTCTCTCAGGCCCTCCTCGCTACTTCTTCCTGCGGCGGGCGCGTGGCGCTCGCGAAGAAGTCGCCCACTGGCCGCCGGAGACCAAGTCGCCAGAGCCGCCAGAAAACCTGCTCTGCGTCGCCGTGCGCCTGCTACCTGACGAGGGCGCGTGGCGTGCGCAGCCTGTCGAGAGCGAGGCCGACCTGCGTACCGAGGTCGAGGGCGCGTTCGTGCTGACCCGCGACACCATCTTTGGTCTCGCGCGCGATATGCTGCGCGATTCGCGCAGCGAGGCGACGCTGGCGCTGCTGGGCGTGCGGGTGATGCGTGTCGATGGCGCCGACTACGCCAGCCACCTCGTTGCGCGCGCCACCAGCGGCATCGCGCTCGTGGGGCGCTCCACGCCGCTCGTGCTGCCGATCAGCGCGATGATTCTGGGGGCGTATGTCGAGCGTGGCCCGCGCGCCGAGGCCGAGCTAGACCTGCGGCTCTCACCGACGCAGGTGGCGTCGGCCCCGGTCTACATGAGCGACGCCGCCATCGAGCGCACAGTAGGCCGCGCGCTCGATCAGGCGATCCTCTCGCCGGTCGCGCGCCACGCCGTCATCTTCGAGACGCTGGCGGGGCGTGTCTCGCTCTATGGCCGCGCCGAGTTCAGCGGCATCGGCGAAGAGGCCCGCGCGGCGCTCGCCCAGACGCCCGGCGTCGTAGACGTGGATGACCACATCGTCTACACCGACCTGCTCAAAGATCAGGTGGAGCAGGCGCTCGCCGCGAAGGGGCTGGATGGCATCGCCGTTCTCACCGAGCATGGGCTGATTGACCTGAGTGGCGTCGTGCCCGACTCGAAGACGCGATACCTGGCGAAAGACACGGCGGCGGGCATCCCCGGCGTGCGCGGCGTCATCATCGAAGACCTCAAAGTCGCCGATGGCGCGCCCGCGTAGCGCGCCGCGAACCCTCACTCCAACCCCTCTCCCAGCAGGAGAGGGGAGTTTTTTGCGCTTTGACTCGCTCGTGATGAGGCGCGCCACTCGCTCGATTCAGGCATCACCTATCAGACGCACAAGCGCCATCGAGATTCGGCGTTAGCGACGCAACTGCTAGTTTGGTCAGGCCGACAAAGTGATTGTCGGCCTGACTTTTTGCGCCGCTCACATCCGAAAGACGCCGAAGGTGGTCTCTGCGATGGGCGCGTTGAGCGCGGCGGCGATGCCCAGCCCCAGCGTGCGCCGCGTGTGTTTTTTTTACTGCCCGCTAAGAAACCGTCTTGAAAGTTACGCAGCCGGACTCGAACGGGCTGCAAGGGAGCGAGACGCGCAGGTCATGCGTCGCAGCATGAGTCGGGTCATGCCCGCGTAGATCAGCGCTTCGCTCGACTCGACCTGATATTCGTAGTCTCGACTCAGGCGGCGCAGCCCGCCCCACCAGGCGAAGGTGCGCTCGACGATCCAGCGCTGCGGCTGGACGGCAAAGGTGTCCTTGGGCTGGGTGTCCGACCGCTTGACGATCTCCACGTCCCAGCCCATCTGCTGGCGCAGTTCGTCGCGCAGCGGCCCACTGTAGCCACCATCCGCCCAGACCTTGGTGAGGCGCGGCAACTGCGGCCCATACACCTGGAGCGCGTGCGCCACCAGCCGTGCGCCTGCGCGGTCTTGGACATCAGCCGCTGAGACGACGACTTTGAGCGCGAAGCCCTGGGTATCCACCAAGAGATGGCGTTTGCGTCCCATTACCTTTTTGTTGGCGTCGTAGCCGCGCAGCCCCCCCTTTGGCTGGACTTCACCGATTGGCTGTCCAGAATCGCCGCGCTGGGTGTTGGCTCCCGTCCGAGCCGCGTGCGCGCCTGCTCCCGCACCGCGCTGTGAATCGTCTCCCAGGTTCCCGCGTTGCGCCACAGACGAAAATAGGTGTAGGCCGTCTGCCACGGCGGCAGGTCATGCGGCAGGGCGCGCCACTGGTTGCCGCCCTGAACGACGTAGAGGATCGCATTGACGATCTCACGGCGCGTACTACGCGCCGGGCGTCCTCCGCACTTGACGGCGGGAACCAGCGGCTCCAAGAGCGCCCATTCCTCGTCACGAAGATCGCTTGGGTAGCCCTTGCGGGCCGGTGCTGGAAGTGTTTGCATACCCTCAGTCTACCACGTTTTGGCGGCTTTCAAGCTAAGGTATTGACACCGTCATAAAGTCACAGTATCATTCATTCGTCACAATAATGCATGTGTGTCATACTCGAAAGGAGGTAATTCACACTCGACATCGCGTCGGGCAGGATACGCCCACATGCAGCTTACGTTGCATTGGCGCCGAACCAGAGAGTTGGACACTCCCGTTGAAAGGACAGTTATATGCGCGAACTTCAACGCCGATTGTTGTTGGTATCGCTGGGCCTTCTGCTGGCGGCAGGCGGCATCTTCGCATTAACACTGCGGACCCCTACCCCATTGAAAGCAAGCGCAAAGCAAGCACTTGACTTCCCTGGAACGTGGTACGGTGGCCAGACATCCCTGATGCAGGAGGCCATTCAAGACAATTGGCCGCAGTCACGGTATGGCAGCAACGGCACAAATGCATGCGGAGTCGAAACTGCGATCGGACTCTTCAATTACGATAGTCTTCTCGCGGGCCAAGGGATTCAGCAGGGAGCAAACGCTGTTACTGCGATTATGGTAAATAACAATTTCAATGGCGCGAGCCAATGGGGATACCCACCGAATCCTCCATACCAGGGCAACCTCTGGGGTGGTATCACTAATATCGCACCTGACTATGGGACAGACCCACGATCCGTTGCCTACATGTCGTGGAACTACTCGATTAATAACCGTTGGTTCCATGACTACGTCTACAGAGCGTCATTCGTGGGCAACAATCCTGACTATCCTACTCAGGTGGAGGAGGCAACGACTCGAGTCGCGTCAGCTCTTGAAGACTGGTATGGAGATCCAGTTATTGCCTTCATCAATCAGGGTTTACATGCCGTCCTGATATCAGGCATCTGGTCAACTAATGACCCTGACGGGAATTTCCCCGCGAGCATCACAGGACTTGTTGTTCGAGATCCAGAGGGAGATGTGAATACCAGTCGGTATGAGGTGTCGATGTCCCAGTGGATGAGTGGGATGCAGACGCCGTTCGGGTGGTATTCCCTCTGGTCGTACTACTATGGGAATACCTATGACCCCGATCCTGTGGTTGGTCCATATGCAGGAGCCAATCATTGGTTCACAGGGTTCACATGGGTCCAGCGCGATGGCTTCTATGCTGACGGGATGTACAGCCCAGATTGGGCATTCAATGCGGTGTCATACGCGAAGATGACGACCCCGTAGTGTAAACAGTGGAATGTGTGTCGAAGGCTACGCATCCACGCCGATCTAGCCACATTATGCGCGAGTCAAAGACCTGTCTCGCGAAGTAGGAGAGCCGACAGCAATGAAGCCAACTCACACTACACATCGATCCGCGCATCGAACCTCGCGTTCCTGGCTGCTCCGTATTGGCCGATGGTCAGTCGACACTGGCCTGATGACCATCACAGTCGGACTGCTAGCACTCACGATGGTAGCTGTCCTAGTCGCGATGGGGTCGCTTGGTAACCGCTTGAGCGCATCGCCTGGTCAGGCGGCGAGCGGCACAGGACCTGGCACATCCCCAACAGCAGCGGCCTCGCCCATCCTTAACTATACGTGCGGCGTCACGGGGAAACCTGCGTGCCAGGCTCCCGCGTCGGACTGGATTCCGTTGACCGCGAATACCCCAGACGCGGTGCTGCAAGCTGCACGCCAGAGTGCTCTGTTCAATGAGAATCGTTCTGGCGGGGGCGATTACGCTAGCGACTTATCGCATTTGGAGACGCCAATTCTGGTTCATCTGTACAGGCATGGAAGCAGTTACGTCCCTCCAGCCGCCGACTACGATGAGTATGCGATCCCCGTTGACAATACTGCGGGAAACATCGTCGACGTGATGGTCTGCAATATCAATGCCTCACACACCGCGATTGAGGTCACCATGATTGCGGGAGTTGATCCACGTCCGCATGGCCAGTTGGCGCGTACCCCTGAAACGGAGGCGGAAAGCGAGGCGCTTGCGCAACACGGCGTTTCAGTACGTGCGGGGATCCTGCCACATTTGATCTTCATTGTGGTGGATGCGACGCTGATCGAAACTGGCAAGATTACCTGGAATGGTGGCGGACTTTCAGCAGTGGATTCACTATGGGTGATTCCTGGTTCGGATGGTCAGGATCACATTGTGGGAAATGACGGGAAGGTCTACCATCCCGATGAGTTACCTCTGAATGCTGCTTCCACAGCGCCATAGGGCCATATCCCGCGCAAACACGCGGCACGTTGATGTGCGCGTCATCCTGCGCTGGCAACAGGCGCTGCTCACGTTGCCGAGCGCTCGGCAAGTTCGAGCATGCCCATCCTCCTGGTCAGATGTGACGTTCTCGTTCCAGCGGGGGAACTCCGCCTGGCTATAAGTAGTGAAGCTTAGAAACTGTCTGAAAACGGCTCAGAAGCGAGCGAGCCGTCGTACCATGAGACGGATCATGGCGATATAGATGAGCGCCTCACTGGTGGGCGGAAGGCGCTCATAGTCCTTACTCAGGCGGCGGTTTTGGCCTTGCCAAGCAAAGGTACGCTCGACGACCCAGCGACGCGGCAAGACGCGGAATCCAGGTGGGGGCAGGTACTTCGACCAGTCAATCTGGTCAGGTGGGATGTTGCCCGGAACCCAAACCTTCTTGCGGCGCGGCGGATGCTGGACGATCTGCGCCGTCCAGCCAAACGTCTGCTCAATCCAATCTTTGCCTTGGTTCTTCCCATTGTAGCCACCATCCAGCCAGATATGGCGCAAACGGGGAAAGGCGTGCTGCGTGCCGTCGGTGAGCAGGCGTTTGACGCCATCGCGATCCATGATGTCGGCGGTGTGGACGGTGACCTTGAGCAGCAGTCCTTCGGTATCCACCAGGACATGGCGCTTGCGGCCTTTGGTCTGCTTGCCCGCGTCAAAGCCGCGTTCGCCACCAACACCCGTCGTTTTGACGGACTGGCTATCGATACTGCCAGCGCTGGGCTGCGGATCACGCCCCAAGCGCACTCGTAACCGTTCACGGAGGGCGGTGTGCATGCGTTCCCACGTCCCATTGAGTCGCCACAGGCGAAAATAGTGGTACACCGTTTGCCAGGGCGGCCATTCCTGAGGTAAATAGCGCCACGCGCCGCCGGTGCGGAGTTGGTAAAAGATCGCATTGAGCAGGGTGCGCCACGGATGGAGACGCGGACGTCCGGTGGGGGAGGCGGCAGGCAGAAGCGGTTGCATCAACTCCCATTCGGCGTCGCTGAGATCGGTGGCATAGCGGAGGGTAGGCATATTCCAGCATATCGTACACAACCGCTTGCACGCTTCTCAAGGGTTTTCAGACAGTTTCTTAGAGCAAATTTCCGAAAGGTTGAACAGGCAAGCTGCAGTGGACGCTGCGCCAGCTCGGAATCGCTCACCGGCTGCCTACCGTACCTTTCTGCAACTTGCTGTAGTGGTGCAGTTCAACTGTCGTGGATCTTGCGCGCGCTACATCCGGAAGACGCCGAAGGTGGTCTCCGGGATGGGCGCGTTGAGCGCGGCGGCGATGCCCAGCCCCAGCGTGCGCCGCGTGTCGAGCGGATCGATGATGCCATCGTCCCACAGCCGCGCCGTGCTGTGGTAGGGGCTGCCCTCCGCCTCATACTTCGCCAGCGTCGGCGCCTTGAACGCCTCCTGCTCCTCCGGCGACATCGCCTTGCCGCGCGCCTCCAGCCCGGCCATCCGCACGGTCAGCAGCGTGCTGGCCGCCTGCTCGCCGCCCATCACCGAGATGCGCGCGTTGGGCCACATCCAGAGCTGGCGTGGGCCGTAGGCGCGCCCGCACATGCCATAGTTGCCTGCGCCAAATGAGCCGCCGATGATGACAGTGAACTTGGGCACCTGCGCATTGGCCACGGCCATCACCATCTTCGCCCCATCCTTGGCGATGCCGCCATTCTCGTACTGCTTGCCGATCATGAAGCCCGTGATGTTCTGCAAGAAGACCAGCGGCGTCTTGCGCTGACAACACAGCTCGATGAAGTGCGTCGCCTTGAGCGCGCTCTCGGAGAAGAGGATGCCGTTGTTGGCGATGATGCCGACGGGATAGCCCATCAGCCGCGCGAAGCCGCAGACGAGCGTCTCGCCGTAGAGCGCCTTGAACTCGTGGAAGCGGCTGCCATCCACCAGCCGCGCGATCACCTCGCGCACGTCGAAGCTGCGGCGCGGGTCGGTTGGCACGATGCCATAGAGGTCCAGCGGGTCGTAGCGCGGCTCCTCTGGCTCCGTCACATCCCACGGATAGGTCTTGCGGCGGTTGAGGTTGCTGACGATGCTGCGCACAATCGCCAGCGCATGCTCGTCGTTCAGCGCGTAGTGGTCGGTGACACCCGACCGGCGGCTATGCACCTCGGCGCCGCCCAACTCTTCGGCGGTCACCACCTCGCCGGTCGCCGCCTTCACCAGCGGTGGGCCGCCGAGGAAGATCGTGCCATTGCCGCGCACGATCACCGTCTCATCGCTCATCGCGGGGATGTAGGCGCCGCCCGCCGTGCATGACCCCATCACCGCCGCGATCTGCGGGATGCGCTTGGCTGACATCTGCGCCTGATTGTAGAAGATGCGCCCGAAGTGGTCGCGGTCGGGGAAGACATCGGCCTGGAGCGGCAGGAATGCGCCGCCGGAGTCCACCAGATAGACGCAGGGCAGATGATTCTGCTCGGCGATCTCCTGGGCGCGCAGGTGTTTCTTGACGGTCAGCGGGAAGTAGGCGCCACCTTTGACCGTCGCGTCGTTGGCGACGATGACGCACTCCTGCCCCTCGATGACGCCGATGCCCGTGACGATGCCCGCCGCTGGCGCCTCGCCGTTGTACATCTCCCACGCCGCCAGCGGATTGAACTCCAGGAATGGCGTCTCAGGATCGCAGACCAGCTCGATGCGTTCGCGCGCCAGCAGCTTGTTGCGCTTGCGGTGTTTCGCTATCGCGTCTGGGCCGCCGCCGCCACGCGCCAGCTCGATGCGCACGCGCAGTTCGGCGACGAGCGCCTCGAAGTAGGCGTGGCTCTCACGATACGCTGCGCTCTCGCGCTCGATATGGCTCTCAAGGACGGCCATCTGGGCAGGTTCCTCCTCGGCATTGCCTCGGCGTTGAGGTCTGATGGGGCCTTCGGCGCGCATCCCCGACGCGGCGCGCTCTCTCGCGAGTATAGCCCCGCGCTCGCCAGCGCGGCAAGCGGCAGGCAGGCGGCAGCCTCACCGCCGGACAATTCACAGGCCGTCCAGCGTCGGTTGTTGGCATTCGTGCAGCCCTCACCCCCAGCCCCTCTCCCAGAGGGCGAGGGGAGCCGGATATTCCCCCTCGCCTCGTGGGAGAGGGGCTGGGGGTGAGGGTTCGCCCCGCGCCCTTCTGGCGTAGCGGTTCTCACCGCCGGAGCGTACAGGTATAATAGGGGCGCTATCCGCATGAGCCTTGAATCTGGGGAGAGAGTAGGGCGACGTTGAGACGACCTGGATTTTTGGGGCGCTATCGGTATCCGCTCGCGGCCAGCGCCCTCATCGTCTGTGGCGTCGCGCTACGGCTGACGCTGACGCTCATCGGGTGGCCGCATGGCAATAGCGAAGAAGGCACGATGGGCCTCGAAGCCATGCACATCCTCCTGCGCGGCGAGCGTCCCATCTACCTCTATGGGCAAAACTATATGGGCGTGGGTGAGGCCTATGCTGGCGCGCTCGCGTATCGCGTGTTCGGCGTCTCGACGGTCTCGCTGCGACTGGGTATGATCGTCTGCTACGCAGGCTTCATGGTCGGGGTGTGCTGGCTGGCGCGACTGCTCTATTCGCGCCGTGTCGCGCTGGCGTCGCTGGCCCTGCTCGCCCTGGGAACGCCGTTTCTGCTGAAGATCGAGCTGCTCGCCGACGGCGGAAAGGCCGAGACGCTGGCGCTCGGCGCGCTGCTGTTCGCGCTGGCGTCGTGGCTGGCGCTCACGCAGCCCACCGCTGCGCCAATGCCACGGCGGCGACGGGCGTTGCGCGCCGCAGGATTCGTCGCCTGGGGCATGATGGCCGGGTTTGGCCTCTATACCTATACCATCATCGCGCCGTTCGCGCTCACGACCGGCCTGCTGCTCTGGCTGACCTGCCGACGAGAGTTGCGCGGCTGGGCATTGGCGCTTCCGCTCGCGGGACTGCTGCTGGGCCTGTCGCCCGACATCCTGTACACGGCGACGACGCCGCTGGCGGATAATCCCATCGCGGTCTTCTGGTCGCTGCATCAGTCGCTCAATCCCGGCGGCGCCAGCGGCGTGTCTCTGCTGCTGAAGCAGATTGACGGCACGCTGCTCTATACCTTGCCAACCGTCACAGGATTCGCCAATCTCTATCCCGTGGCAGCGCTGCCGCTCTACGGGCCGCCGGGCAGCGCAACCATCGCCGCCGTGCTACTTGGCGGCGCCTGGAGCCTGGGGTATCTCGCGCTGCTCGCCGTCGCGACCTATCGTCCGTTGCTCGCGCTGCGCTCACGCTGGCCGACCAGCAAGCCAGCCCACCCGGAAAGCGCGACGGGGCAAGCGACATGCGCTCAGATGGCGCCGGGCGCGGCCGCTGCTCAAGCGCTAGAGCGACACACGACACTGGCTCTGGCCCGTCTGCTATTTGCGCTGACCGCATGGCTCACCATCGCCGCGTACATGTTCAGCGCGACGGCGGCGAACAATCCCAACTCAGGACGCTACATGATCGGGCTGCTGGTCATGACGCCTGCGGTCCTCTGGCCGCTGCTGGAGCCGACGCCGCGCGCCAGCGGCCTCGCCGCCGCGCCGGGCTGGCTTGCGAGGGCGAGCGCGCGCCGTAACGCCTGGCGGCTCGCCGTGGTGGCGCTGCTTGGGGTGAGCCTGATCGTCGGCGCGCTGAGCACGGCGCAAACCATTCCGAATGAGGTGGCCGCCGATGGCCGAGACGCCCGATTTGCGCACGATCTGCTCAGCCGTGGCGTTACGCGATTCTATGCCGACTATTGGACCTGTGATCTGATGACGTTTGAGACACGCGAACGCCTCATCTGCGCCGTTGTCAACGAGTATGGTCGCCCCGGACTCACCCGCTACTATCCCTACGCTGACGCGGTGCATGCTGACCCAGCCGCGCCCTATGTGCTGGCGCGTGGCTCGGCCATCGAACGCACCTTCCTGATTGCTGCGGCGCAGCGGGGCCAGCGCTACTCGGCGCAGTCATTCGATGGCCACGATGTGTACACGCCCATGGGCGCCTGAGCGCGCTGATCTGCCGCCGCAGTGTCTACGCCGGTTTGCTTTGAGCGCCAGTGCTACAATAGGGAGGTATTGCCCAGCGCGCCCATGTGGGCCGGGGGAGAAGCGAGAAGACGAGAAGACGAGACATGGCGCAAGACGACGACGCTGACCACGATTCGCATGATGACCACGCTGACCGCGATGACGAGGAACTCCAGGACCAGAACCAGGCGGCGGATGAGGCGCCAGACGAGGCCGCAGCGCAGGCGGAGAGCGACCAGGAGCAACCATTGGCGCGGGTGCGCTATGGCCTGGGCAAGGAGTTGCAGCTCTACCCAGCGAGCCTGGTGATCTTGCGCCGCGAAGAGTTCGAGGCTGACCGCTTCGATCTGGCGACGATTCGCCGCATCATTCTGACGCCGGGCGAGCCTAATCCGAGCAAGCTGATTCTGATGCTCGAACTCGACGATGGCAATACCGTCATCGCCGCTGAAGGGATGAGCAACGTCGCCGAATTTCGGACGCTCCTGAGCAAGCTGCGTGAGATTGCCCCACAGATCGAGACTGATCCGCCCGATATGGATACTCAGTTGGGCCAGGCGCTCGACATCCGCAGGCGCAGTCTGCTGGGGTGCTATGGCTCCATCATCGGCGCGTGCGTGCTCGCCTACATCTTCTACCTCGTCCTTGCCTATATCGGCGGAGGGCATGTGCTGCGCTAGCGACGCGCGTGGCTCCGCTACAATCGCTACAGCGGCGCCGTCTCGCTGAGCATATCCGCCGCATGTGCGACGAGCGTGAGCATATCGTTGAGGTCAAACGGCTTCGGCGTCACTGGCACATCCATGCGTTTGAGCAGCCGCAGACTCGTCGGCGAGAGCAGTTCACGGCTCGCCGTGATCAGCAGGTAGGTGTGTTTCGCGGGCAGGTGCTCGCGCGTGCTGACCCGCTGCAAGAGCGCGTCACCAGAGAGGCGCGGCATGCGCAGATCGAGCACCACCACCAACGGTATCATGCTCGCGCGCAGCAGGCGTAGCGCCTCGATGCCATCTTCGGCCTCGCAGACCTCATAGCCTTCTTCTTCGAGCGCCTCCCGCAAGGTGTTGCGGATTTCCTGATCGTCGTCGACGAGCAGAATGTGTGGCGCCGCTCGCGCATGCCGTGGCTGCGCAGGCTCTTGCACGGCGTCGTGCGTTGAAGTCTTCATCGTATTCCCTCCAGCAATCTCCTTCCATGGTCCAGGCATTGCTCGCCCTAATCGCACAAATGAGGCCATTGTGCTTCCGATAGTCCAGGCCATTGCGCACATATGCGACGAACCGCCGGAATCGCTCCGGTGGTTCAATCGAGCGGCGGCAGATCAGGCGCGCTCTCGCGTTGGGACAGGCAGCCAGCGAGGCTAGATCGCGCGGCGAGAGTCACTCGTGAACAGATGCGCGATCAGCAGCAGCACAATCGCGCCGACCACTGCGACGGCCAGGCTCCAGAAGCTGAAGTCGGCCACTCCCGCGCCAGCAAACAGGCTCACGATGCCGCCGCCGAGGACGCCGCCGAGCATGCCGACGAGGATGGCGCCGACGACGCCCAGGTCTGAGACGCGCACGATCAGTCCGGACAGCCAGCCGACGATGGCGCCGAGGATCAGCCAGAGCATGACGCTCATTGCGCGCGTCTCCAGGTTCCACCAGATGCCGCTGAGTACTCTTTCCCTCATCAGAGAGCCTGGCCCCAGGAATAGCAACTACTATGCCAAATGGACAGGAGACCGCTCGCCAGTTGGCTGGCCTTGCGGCCAGGCGCCCGACGAGCGGCTAAAGGCTAGAGGGGTATGCGCGCTTCCGCTACTCCTTCACGTCGGGCAGCGCCGTCAGCGTGACCGCCACGACCGCGAAGGCTACCGCGTAGATGGCCGTAATCAGCAGCGTGTGCGCCCCGGTCACGGGCGTCAGCGGAACGAGCGGGATGCTTACAGTTCGCGCCTGTGATGACACCAGCAGCGACCCCATCACGTTCAGATTCAGCCCCAGGAAGTCGCCACTCAGCAGCGCCCAGAAGCTCCAATGCGTCAGAATGGATCCCAGCGCCAGAATCAGAATGGAGAGGTTATCCACCGGGAACCAGATGATCGAGGCGCTCAGCCCTGCCGCCAGCGAGCGCGTCACCGTCGTCACCGCCGCCGCCATCAAGATCGAGACGCCCAGGCTGATGAGCACCGAGGCAATGTAGAGGCGCGTATCTGACCAGAAGGCCGCATTCGCCGCCTTGAACACATCGAAGTTGTGGACGGCCAGCGCAATCATGAGGAGATCGCAGACCGTCGCCCAGACGACGAGCAGCGCGCCGCCGATCACCGCGATCAGCGCGACAACGGTGAGCTTGGCGCCGAGCAACTGCAAGCGCCCCACCCCGCGCGCCAGCAGCACGCGAATCGTGCCGCTGGAATACTCCATGCCGATCAGCCGCGCCGTCAGGACGATCATCATCATCCCCCAGAAGACGCGCAGCAGAAACAGAGTACTGCTCATGAAGACATAGAGCGTCCTGAGCGGCGCGTCCTTGATCTGTTGAGCTGGGTCGCTGCCTGCTCCCAGGATGATTGCGAAGAGCGCGTAGCCGATCACCATCAGCCCCAGCATGATCCAGAAGGTCCACATGCGCGTGACTTTGAGCCACTCGCCGCGCATGACGCCGAGAAACGACGGATGCGGCTCGCGCTCGGCCAGCGCCTGCGCGTCCGCCATCCCACTGAGTGTCGTTGCCATAGGTTCAGCCCTCTCCTCCCCGGTCTTGCGCTTGCAGCGCGACCCGCTCGCCAGAGCAAATCCCGTGGCCTGCCACGGCGAGCGGCCCCACTGCTCCGCGCTATTCCTTCACGTCGGGCAGCGCCGTCAGCGTGATCGCCGCGACCGCGAAGACCACCGCATAGATGCCCGCCACCAGCAACGTATGGCCGCCCGTCACGGGCGTCAGCGGCGCGAGGAAGTTGTCGATCGTCGCGCCCCTGGGCGTCATCAGCGCATTCGCCATCGCGTTCAGGTTCAGTCCCAGGAAATCGCCGCTCACCAGCGACCAGAAGTCCCAATGTGTCAGCCTGTCGCCCAGCACCAGGATCAGGATGGAGAGGTTATCTACCGGGAACCAGATGATCGAGACGGTCAGGCCCGCCGCCAGCGAGCGGGTGAGCGTCGTCACCGCCGCCGCCATCAGAATCGAGACCAGCAGGCTGATGAGCACCGAGGCGATGTACAGCCGCGTATCTGACCAGAAAGCCGCGTTCGCCGCATTGAGCGCGTCGAAATTATGCACGGTCGCCCCGACGGCAACGACTGCGCAGAGCGTCGCCCAGACGAGCAGCAGCGCGCCGCCGACCACCGCGATCAGCGTGAGGACAGTGAGCTTGGCGCCGAGGAGCTGCAGTTGCCCCACTCCGCGCGACAGCAGCACGCGAATCGTGCCGTTGGAGTACTCCATGCCGATCAGCCGCGCCGTCAGGATGATCATCATCATGCCCCAGAAGACGCGCAGCAAGAACAGGTCGCTGGTCATGAACACGTAGAGGCCATCGAGGGGAGCCGCATGGAGCCTGTCGGGAAGGCGGCCACCCGCCGCCAGAATGACCGCGAAGAGCGCGTAGCCGGCCACCATCAGCCCCAGCATGATCCAGAAGGCCCACATGCGCGAGATTTTGAGCCACTCGCCGCGCATGACGCCGAGAAATGACGGACGCCCCGCATGTGCAGCCACCGTTCGCGGATGCGTCGCCTCACTGAGTATTGTCGCCATCTATCCAGTCCTTCTCATCCCCACCACGAGCAGGGGAGTCAGCTTTATGTCGTGTCGCGTCGCTCGCGTGTGACGCTAGCGGCTTGCGTCGCCCGACTCACCCGTCAACCGCAGGAAGACCTGCTCCAGGTCCTCGCTGTAGGGCGCGATGGTCTCTGGCGCGAATCCGGCGTTCACCAGGAAGAGGTTCAGCTCGCGGCCCCAGCCACCTGGCGCCGTCGTGATGAGCGCGCCATCGCTGTCGAGCCGCGCGGCGGCGCCCCACGGCTGCCGCTGCGCCAGCGCCAGCGCCTCGGCCGTGCGCCCAGGCTCCATCGTCACGCGGAAGGCGCCGTGCGAACTCACCAGTTCCTCGATGTCGGCGACTTTGACGAGCTTGCCTTTACTCAGAATCGCCACGCGGTCGCAGATCTGGCGCACCTCGGTCAGCACATGGCTGGAGATGAAGACGGTCTTGCCCTGCGCCGCCAGTTGTCGCAGCAGGTCGCGCATCTCGACGATGCCCGCTGGGTCCAGGCCGTTCGCTGGCTCATCGAGAATCAGCAGGTCGGGATCGTGCAGCAGCGCCATCGCCACACCCAGCCGCTGCTTCATGCCCAGCGAATAGGTCTTCACGCGGTCGCCATCGCGGCCTTTGAGCGCGACCAGTTCGAGCACGTCATCTATGCGCTGCTCGGAGACGCCGCCCAGCGTCGCGGCCACAGCGCGCAGGTTGTCGCGCCCGGAGAGATAGAGGTAGAGCGCGGGCTGCTCGACCAGCGCGCCAACCCGTGGCAGCACCGCCGCCGGGCCTGCCGCGAGATTGTGGCCGAGCACCTGCACCGAGCCATCGGTTGGGCGAATCAGCCCCAGAATCATGCGAATCGTGGTCGTTTTGCCCGCGCCGTTTGGCCCAAGGAAGCCAAATACCTCGCCCTGCTTCACTTCCAGATCGAGGTGATCCACTGCCAGCCGCTTGCCGTAGAGCTTGCTCAGGCTGCTCACGCGCAGCGCCACCGGCGCGATGGTTCGTTGCGCGGCGCGCGCCGGTGTGGTTGTTTCAGTCGCCATAGGTCGTGTCTTCCTCCTCTTGCGCGTCGCAGGCGCCACGTCACATCTGGCTGCCCGTCGAGATGCGCTCGCAACGCCTGTCCAGTCATGGAACTCGCGGCGTTACGGGGGTAGCATAAGCCCTGCTTGTCGCGTGTCAATCGCGCGCCTGTCGCAACTCTGTCGCAATCGCATACAACCGCGTCGCGCACGGGTATACTGTGGGGAGGGTTGAGCGACTAGCGGCTGCGCGGCGCTGAGAGCGCCACGAGTGGAAGGTTTTGAGCGCATGGCGAGCATTCTGCTGGTGGAGGATGCGCAAGAGTTGGCGCGCGTCGTCGCCCGCGAGTTAGAGGCGGCCGGGTATGCTGTCACCCATGTGGGTGATGGCGTCGTCGCGCTCGAAGTCCATGCGCGTATACACCCTGATCTGGTCATTCTCGACTGGATGCTGCCCGGGCTGGATGGCCTGGCCGTGCTGCGGCGCATGCGCGAGACGGCGGCCACCCCTGTGCTGATGCTGACCGCGCGCAGCGAGGAGGCCGACCGCGTGATCGGCCTGGAGGTCGGCGCCGACGACTACCTGACCAAGCCCTTCAGCATGCGCGAGTTGCTGGCGCGTGTGCGGGCGATGCTGCGGCGGGTGGAGTTGATTCGCCAGATGGTCAGCGCGGATCGTGAGCCGAGCGCGGCGCCGCTGCGCTATGGCGGGCTGCTGCTCGACCCTGGCGCGCGGCTCGTCACGCTCAATGGCGCGCCGATCGACATCAGCGCCACCGAGTTTGCGCTGCTGCAATTGCTCATGCGCAGTCCGGGGCGCGCGTTCAGCCGCGCGTATCTGCTCGATACGGTCTGGGCGGAGGACTACGTTGGCGGAGATCGCTCAGTAGACAATGCCATCTTGCGACTGCGCAAGAAGATCGAGCCGCTGGGCGAGGCGGTCGAGACGGTCTGGGGTGTGGGCTATCGCCTGCGCGCCGAGGGGGCGTGACACATGGCTGCTGCGAATCAGGAACTGACGCCAGTGGCGACGCGCCCCAGACGTTTTCTGGCGGTGGCGCCCTGGCCACGCGCGCTGATCGAGACGGTGGCGCTGGCGGTGGCGCTGGTGGCCACGCTGCCGCTCTACCCCGGCCATAACACGGGTGTGACGCTGCTGCTCTCGTTCATGCTGCTCATCGGCCCGGCTGGCTGCGCGCTCTGGCTGGCGCTGCGTCTGCGCATGCCACCGGGACCCTGGTGGCGCTCGCTGCTGGGCGAGGTTCCCGTGGGGTTGCTGCTGGCGCTGCCACCCTCGCTGGTTCTGCTCTTGCTCGTCAAGCGCTATGCCGAGAGCTCGCCGCAGCGAGCGCCGGAATATACGGTTGCGGTCATCGTGATCGCATTGCTGTTTGCCGTAGCTTTCCTGGTCTACCGCATCGGCGTGCGACTCTGGTTCTGGTGGGATGCGCTGCGCCATCGCAGCCTGCGCTGGGCGCTGACGCATGCGCTGATCAGCGTCGCCGCCACAGGCGCCGTGCTGGTTGGGGCGGCGCTGATGTTGCTGCTCTTTGTCCTGACACGGCCCAGCGCGCCGCTCTTCCAGTGGATTACGGCGCTCGTCTTCATCGCAATCCTGATCGTCATCGGCATTCTGCTGGTGCTGCCGCCCTCCGCGCTCTTCTCGTACCTCTTCGCGCGCGGCGCCTCTCGCCGCATTCTCGATCTGGCGCGCGCCACCGAGCGGCTGCGCTCTGGCGACTACGCCACGCGCTCCCCGGTGCAGGGTGAGGATGAAGTGGCGCAGCTCCAGACGAACTTCAACGCGATGGCCACCGATCTGGAGCGCGGCGTGCAGGACCTGCGCGCCGAACGCGATCATGTGGCGACGCTGCTGGCCCAGCGGCGCGAGCTGATCGCCAGCGTCTCGCATGAACTGCGCACGCCGGTCGCCACCCTGCGCGGCTATCTGGAGTCCGCGACACTGCGCTGGAATGACGACGCGACCCCGGACGCGCTGCGCCACGATGTGGATGTGATGCTGCACGAGACGCAGCGGCTTCAGAGTTTGATCGACGACCTCTTCACGCTCGCACGCGCCGAGGTGGGGCGGCTCGATCTGCGCTGCGAGCCGACCGATATCGGCGCCCTGGCGCGCAATGCCGTTGAGACGGTTGGGCCGCTGGCCTGGCGCGATGGCCGCGTCGAGGTGGTGGCGCGCGTTTCGCCGGGGCTGCCCGACGCGCAGATCGATGCGACCCGTGTCGAGCAGGCGCTGCATAATCTGTTGCGCAACGCCCTGCGCCATACCCCGCCCGGCGGCATCATCGTGGTCGTCGCCGAGCGCGCGGGCGCTGGCCTCGCTCTGCGTGTGCGCGACACTGGTGAAGGCATTCTGCCTGACGACCTGCCGCATATCTGGGAGCGATTCTATCGCTCCGCCCGCGCCCGCGCCAGTGACACGACCGGCAGCGCCGGGCTGGGTCTGGCGCTGGTCAAGGAGATCGTCGAGGCGATGGGCGGCGCTGTGGAGGTCGAGAGCGAGCCAGGGCGAGGCAGTGTCTTCACCCTGCTGCTGCCACCGACGGCGGATACGCATGCGCAGCCCGACACCGCCCCGCAGGTCGCCGTCGCCTCCTGAGAGCGGTGCGGGCGTGGCCATCCGCTGGCGCTAACGCGCAGGCTGGCGCCATACTATGGAGGCAGAGAGTGGCGATCACCCGCCGACGCCGTGGCGCCCTCATGCGGCTCGCTAGTCTCAGAGGCGCTCGGAAGTTCTCGGAGTGTCACGCCGACCCAGCCTGGAGTAGCACGATATGGCCACCACATCCTCCCGGCGCCGCAGTGACGAGGCCATCACCGGCAAAGGCGTTCGCGCGGAGGCTCATCTGAGCAGCCACGCGGAGCCTGCTGTAGCCACGCTCGACGAGCTGGACGGCGCGGCGCTCGACCTGAGCGCGCTCCAGACAGCGCTGCATCCTGCGCTGGAGGGGCTGCCGCGTGAGCCACGTCAGGCGCGCAGCCGCGAGAAGCGCGCTGAGCTACTGAAATCCGCTGAGGCGCTGTTTGTCGAGCGAGGCTATGCCGCGACGACCGCCGATGACATCGCCATCGCCGCTGGCGTCAGCGTCGGCACGTTCTACAACTACTTCCGCAACAAGCGACAAATCCTGCTGGTGTTAGCGCTGCTGCGACTCTCAGATATCTTCACCCACCTGCGCCTTGCGCAGATGGACCTGGCGCACGGCGACCACCATGCCGCCATCCGCGCCGCCATCGCCTCGATTGTGGCTGGCGAGCGGCCCACCGGGCTGCGCATCGTCTGGCAGCAACTGATGTCACTTGAGCCAGAGCTGGCCCCCTACCAGGCGACCGTGCGCCGCTATGCGCTCAATCTGATCGAGGAGCGTCTGCGTGCGGCGCGTGACAGCGGTGGCGCCTGGCCCGATCTCGATATCGAAGGGACCGCGCTGGCCATCTTCTCGCTGCTCGATAGCCTCAGCATGCGCCGCGACGATGACCTGCCCGCCGACCGCGTCATTGACAGTGTGACAGCGCTGATCGAACGCGCGCTCTTTCCGCTGGCGTCGTCGTCGACGTGCGGCGCCGGGCCGAGCGCGGCTGAGGAAGCAGGTGGAACGAAAGAAGGCGCGTGATGACTGATGCTCTGCCAGAAACGCGGGCTACCCAGGCCATGCGATCCACTGCTGATCCGCTCCGTCAGGTGACGAGCGGCGTCATCCGCTGGCATGGCGCGACGAGCGCCGAGGTGAGCGATGAACTCGTCGCCGAGGAGCCGCTGGAGATTCGCGCGCGCGCAGATGACGATGGGCATGGCGCGCGGCCAGCCGAGACAATCGCCGTCATCATGCGCACGCCCGGCCACGATAGTGAACTGGCGCTAGGCTTCCTGTTCAGCGAAGGATTGATCGCGCGCGGTGAGGAGATCGCCGCCCTCCAGCCGGGCCTGGATGCGGATGGCCTGCCCTCGCCCAATATGCTCGACGTGCGCGGCGTCAGCGGCGTTGACCTTAGCCAGCGCATGCGCGAGGCGGGCTACTCGCGCCAGTTCGCCGTCACCTCCAGTTGCGGCGTCTGCGGCAAGAATACCGTCGAGGCTGCCTGCGCGCTGCTGCCGCCCGTCGCGGTGGCTGGTTTCAGCGTCACGCCCGCCATGCTCTATCGCCTGCCCGACCGCTTGCGCGCTGAGCAGCGTGTCTTCAGCGCCACTGGCGGGCTGCACGGCGCCGCGCTCTTCGATGGCGCGGGCCAGCTCATCGCCGTGCGTGAGGATGTCGGGCGACACAACGCGGTGGATAAGCTGATCGGGCGCGCCCTACTGGCAGACGAGACGCCGCTACATGAGCGCCTGCTGCTGGTCAGTGGTCGCCTCTCATTCGAGATCGTGCTCAAGGCGCTGGCGGCGCGCATCCCGCTCGTCGCCGCTGTCTCGGCGCCTTCCAGCCTGGCGATTGATCTGGCGCGCTCTGGCGGCATTACGCTGGTCGGCTTTCTGCGCGGCGAGGGCTGCAATGTCTACACCTGGCCAGAGCGCATCCAGGGGTGAAGCTACGCCTGCTCGATAGCCTGCGCCGGGGCGGCCTGGGCGATGGCGGAGCGCATCATCTCGATTGAGCGGCCCAGCGCGCGCTCGGCGCCTGCGCGCCCCAGCAGCCCCACCTCGCGTGGGTGCAGTTCCACCGTCACCAGCCCGGCGTACTCGTCGCGCGCCAGCCGCTCCATCAGCTCGCGCAGGGGCAGCGCGCCATCGCCGGGGACACGATGCGTGCGCGGCTGGCCATCGCGCCAGATGAGGTCATTCAGGTGGACGTTGCGCAGGAGCGGTTGAACCAACTCGTAGTCGAGCAGGAGATTCTCGCGGCTGGCGCCCGCGTGGCAGGTATCGAAGGTGATGCCGCAGCCGCGTGTCTGCGCGTAGTTCACCAGCCGCTGCAAGTGGTCGAGGTAGGCCAGGCGCCTGCGCCGATTGTACTGATTATTCTCGATGGTCAGCGCCACCTGGCCGCCGCCTGCCGCGATCCCCATCCTGATCGCCTGGCTGAAATGGGCGTTACGCGCGGAGTCGGGATCGTAGAAGTGCATCGTATGCGTCACGCCAAGCTCAGCGCCCAGCTCGCGGGCCAGCGCCATCATTCGTGGGATGCGCTGCGTTGACCAGCGCGGCCAGCCCGGCAGCGCAATGAACGGTGGGTGGACGCTCAACACCGGCAGCCCCACCCGCTCGATGGCGCGGCGCAGCGGCGCAGCCCCAGTGTAGAGCGCCTCTGGCCCGATAGCCAGCTCGACGCCATCGAAGCCGAGGTCGCGCGCCAGCCGCAAACTATAGTCCAGGGAACGATGGTAGAACGTCCCCGTTGAAAAGCTCAGTCGCATAGAGTGAGCCTACGCCCGGAGCGCTGGTCCCGTCAAGCCGCGCGGCGTGTTGGCCAGGGCCCGCGAAGTATCGGTAGACGGGTCGCTGGCGGTTGAAACCGCGCCTGGATGGCCTGCGGGCCGCGCAGTCCGCCTGACGCGGACTGGGACCGAGCTGCGACGTTGCGTACATGCGCTCGCAGTTCGAATAATTCGCAAGCGCAGCGTGTTGGCTGGCGATTGCGGCCGTGCCTGAAGGCGGCCTGCGCGGGCGGGGGTCTGAAGGGATTCTGGGACTCTTCCGTCATCACAGCGAGATGTCATGCGGAGCCGTGATACACTGGCACGAGGTACGCGCAATGCCATGAGCTAGCGCCGATCACTGCGATTCCGCGATTCCAGGGGAGTGAGATGCGAGCGAGCGAGGAAGCGCCACACCGGCTGCGTCGCCTGCCCCGCATCCGCTGGCTCGTCGGTCTTGCCGAGGTCGCCCTGCTGGCGCTGGCGCTGGTGGCGATGCGTAGCATCATGGTCGCGACGACCCGCCTGCCCAATGGCGATGTCGTCGAGTATCACACCTATGCGCTCAACTTCTGGACCGGCCACCCGCTCTTTGCCTCACTGCCAGTGGAGTATCCGCCTCTGGCGATTCTGCCCTTCTCGCTGACGCTGGCGCCGCCGCTGCCCGCGTTTGAATCGGTCTTTAGCTGGTGGGCCGCCGCCGCCGTCATCGTGGGCTATCTCGGCTTCCGCCGCTTCGCCGACCGCAAGCGCGCCATCGCCTACGCCGTCTATCTCATCATCGGCTCAGCGGGTACGCTCGTCGCGCGCTTCGACATCTTCCCTGCGCTGGTCACGCTCGGCGCGCTCTGGGCTGCGCAGCGTCGCCACTACGCCACCGCGTATCTGCTGCTGGCGCTGGGTGTGCTGCTCAAGCTCTATCCCATCTTCCTGGCGCCGCTGCCACTCATCGCTCAGTGGCAGACACTGCGCGCGACGGCGGGCGATCACGCGATGCCAGCGAGCGCGTCGCGGCGTGATCGCTGGCTCGGCTGGCTGCGCTCTCCGGCCACCCGGCGCACAGCGGAGGGCGCGGCGATCTTCGTCGGCGCTGTGGGGCTGGGGTTTGCGCTGGCCTTCATGCTCGACCCCTCCGGCGCGCTCACCGAGTTCACCTATGCCGGGGCGCGCCCCTTGCAGGTGGAGTCAACGCCCGCGACGATCCTCTGGCTTGGCACGATCTTCGGCCTGCCCGCGCACCCTGATTTCTCGTTCGTCTCGCTCAACTACGTTGGCCAGCTCGATGTCGTACTCAAGCCACTCTCGACGGTGGCGCTGGCCGCTGGCTGCCTCTGGGTCTACTGGCGGTTCGCGCGTGGGCGGTTCGCGCTGGCGCAGGCGTTCCTTGCCACACTTGGCGTGGTGGTGGTCGCCAATAAGATCTTCAGCCCGCAATATCTCATCTGGATGACACCCTTCGTCGCCGAGGTCTATGGCTTCGATGGACTCTGGCTGGTCATCTGCGCGCTGACGACGCTGATCTTCCCCTACCTCTATGCTGTGCGCAATCCCATCCTGACGGTGACGTACAACTGGGTCTTCATGCCCGTGGTGGCGATCCGCAATATCCTCTTGCTCTCTTTCACATTGCGCGCTATCCTGAGTCCTGCGCGGCCCCGCCAGCGCAGGCCAGTGGCTCAGACGGCTGCGGCCTCGCCCGATCCGCCGCCTGATGCGCCGTCCGGCGCCCCGCCCGACCGCGCATTGGGGCAGATCGTCGCGCAAGATCGCGCCTGAACCGCGCCTGCGTTGTTGGCGCCTGAGTGGAGGCTGTGACCGATGGCTCACCTGTTCGACGGACAGACAGACAGCACAGCCGCTGGCGCCGCCCATAGCGCCAGGCCTGCCGCCCTCGTCGTCACCGATCGCAGCAGCCTCTTTACTATCGTGGCGGCGCTCTCGTGGGCCGGGCTGGTCGCGGGACCGTTGCTCGCCTCCATCGCGTTCGATATCCCCATCAGTGGCGCGCCGCTGATCGGGGTAGCGCTGTGGCTCTGCCTGCTGCGTGTGGCGCGCTGGCTCTCGCCAGCGGCCCGCGCCGACGCGCTCGCGAAGCGTGGACGCTACGCCGAGGCGCTGGCGATGTGCGAGCAATCGCTGGCCGTCACAGGCGCAGGCGCATGGGTTGGGGCGCGGCGCCTCGTCTGGCTCAACCGGCGCGTCACAGCGCTGCTGTGGCTCGGACGCTCCGATGAGGCGCTGGCTGCCGCAATCGAGGCGATGGAGATATCGGCGGATCCGGAGACTATCGCCAACTGCTCTGTCGCGCTGCTGCGACTGAATCGCTACGAGCTAGCCATCGAGGCGGCGCGCATGGTGGGCCTGCTGACGCACGAACGCTCAGTGCGCGCCAATGCGACGCTGGCCGAAGCGATGCTGGCGCGCGGCCTGCCTGCGGAGGCTGAGGCGCTGGCGCGCGTGAGCCTGGCCGATATTCAGGCGCTCACACCGTATGTTCGCCGCGAGAACCACGTCGCCAGCCTGAGCGCGCTCTGCCGTGCGCTGCGTGCGCTTGGCCTGCCACGCCAGCACGTCGCGCTTGCCCGCCTGCGCCGCGTCGCCAGGGGCGCGCCGGCCCTCGCCGCTATCGTGCTGCTCGAAGAGGCCGCCGCCTGCGACGACACGACGCAAGCCGCTGCGTTGGTCATCCGCGCGCATGCCAGCGATCCGGCCTACACAGGCTGGTATCTGGCGCAGCCCGACACGCTGCCCTCGCTGCGCGCGCTGCCTGCCATCGCGCCGCTCGTGGCGCAGGGTGAGGCGGCGATTCAGCGGATGAACACCCACGCGCCCGACGATGAATCGCTCCATCTGCTGCTGCGCTCACTGCGCGCGGACGCCCACACGCGCCCCGCCTATCAATCCAGCTCAGCGGCCCTCACCACGCAGCTCATCACACTCAGCGTGACGCTCGCGCTGCTGCTGCTGTGGATGTGGCGCTTCTTCATCAGTCAGAGCATGTAGCAGGGGCCGATGGGCCAGGCTGATTTGCTGCGCCAGGCGTCCCACGCTGCGCCTCGTCCTACGAGCGCTGCTCTGCGGCTTGCCCATCGAGGCGCGCCCCCAGCCAGGCGGTCATATCGGCGAACATCGCGGGGGAGATGTGATGCTCGGCGGGATACTCGGTGTAGGCCAGGCTCACGCGCTGCCGCTGCAAGACCTCGCGCGTGGCGTGGGCTTGCTCCAGCGGAATGACGGTGTCGCGCGTCCCATGCGCCATGAAGATCGGCAGGCCAGCCGTCGTATCTGGCATGGCGAGCCACGGAATCGCCTCCGTCGGGATGCGCCCGGCCAGCGCGATGACTCCGGCGAAGAGTCGGGGATGTGTCAACGCCGTTACCAGCGAGATGATCGCTCCCTGGCTGAATCCCAGCGTATACACACGCTCAGGGTCCGCGCCATAGGCCAGGGCCGCCGCGCCGACGAACTCGGCGTAGACCTTGCGGCTCGCGTCGAGCTGCTCGGGAGCGATCAGCGTCCCCTGCGGCGTGAACTCGACGTTGAACCAGGCGAAAGCGTCTGGCCCACGTACCAGCGGCGCTCGTGCGCTCACCACCACACAGCGCGGATCGAGTCGCGGCGCCAGCCCAAAGAGATCGCGCTCGTTGCTGCCCACGCCATGCGCCAGCGCCAGCAGCGGCGGTTGCTCGCCCGGCGGCGGCGAGGTGAGCGGCGGCCTGACGAGATGGACGAGCGGCAGCCCCGCCGCTGGCGTCGCAGCATTCATCGCGCTTGCTCCTCGATGTTCATACGCTGGCGCCATGCGGCGTCGCTGCCTCAGAAGCATCCTACCGCGCGCATGGTCATATGCGCCAGCCAGCCGAACAGGGACGCTGGCGGTTGAAACCGCGCCTGCTGGACCCACGGAGGTGGGTCTTGTGGCGACCGCAGTCGCCTTGAGGCGCGGTTTCAACCGCCAGCCTGCCCGCAGGCCAACCCTCGGTTGTTGGTAGAACCAGCCGAATATCAGCGTTGACAGCGCCGCACGCCCAATGGTACACTACTCCCCGCTAACCCTGAATGGGAATGCGCGCCAAGGTAGCTCAGTCGGTAGAGCACAGCACTGAAAATGCTGGGGTCGGCGGTTCGAACCCGCCCCTTGGCACCTTTTCTGGCGTCTCAGTGGACGCCAGTTGCGCGCAGATGAAAAGCGGCGACCTTCATATGAAGGCCGCCGCTTTCGCTTGCCGTACTCCTCCGATGCGCGGCGCCCTCACGACCCTGGCGTAGCGGTCACGTTCGATCCGGGGACGCTCGTGTTAGGCGTGCCAGAGACTTTCGAGCCAAAAGGCAGCAAATCGAGGTTGATCCACTGATTCTGGTAGAGCGTCTCCAGATGCATGACGGGCTGAATCTCCCAGGAAGTCGCGCGGTCGTTGACGACAAACGCTGGCGGCTCCTGGTCATAGACGAGCCAGCCACTTACTCGCACGACCTGCCCCACCAGGCGCCGCATGGTGTAGTCCGTCCAGCCGGGGCGGCTTGCCTGCATGCGCGGCGTCACGACCACCACCATCGTCGTCTGCGGAGCATCGCCTGCCCCGGTTCCGATCCACAGATACCAGTCGCGATTTGCGTCCGAGCCGCAGTTGGCTGCGGTTGGGCCGCCCTTGTGAGTCGCCACGACCCAGCCAGTCATGCGAACGGCTGAGCCTTCGTAGAGCGCGACACGCTTGGCATCTGTGCTCGGCCATGTGCTGCGATCCTTGCCCTCCACCTGTGGCGTGGTGGGAAGCGTCATCAGCGTGCTGATGTCTGTCACGCGATACCCACCGGGCGGCGTGTCGTCTTGTCGGTTGTAGAGGGTGTTCAGCGCTGGATCGCCTCCCTGACCCTGTGGCGGGCAGTTCTGAAATGTCTGGGCGCCAGGCGTCGGGTGGGGGAGATTCGTTGGGAAGTAGTCGGTGTTTGTATTCCCGATGGACTGAAGCGCGTTACAGCCGGTGAGCGCAACGGCGAGCGCTGAGAAGAGTGAGACCACGACGAGCGCATGCGGAATGTGAGCGGAGCGGTGTCGCATGAATGAGGCCTGTCTTTCGAGAGTGTATCTGCCGCAGGTGACGGCGCGGCGCCTTGCGTTCGCGCCATGCGAGCGCAGAATGGTCACTGCACCTACGACAATGCCACAGTTCACTGGCCCCGTCAATTATCAATTATGCGGCGCGAAGTCTCCTGGCCTGAGCGCCGGGGAAGCGACGCCGCGCGTCCGCAGGCGTTGCCGGCCAGCAGGGCATACGAGAGGCGGATGGGCTGCGGGATGACCTGCGCTGGGATGAGCAGGTTGCGCGCTTCTACTTCTCAGGGGATGCTCAGGGGATGCGCTGTGATCTCCATAGGGCGTATGCCGCTCTGCCTGAGGCCGCGCTAGGCGGTTCCGGCCAGCTCGCAGGCCTGAAAGAGGCGCCGTCGCTCGGCGTCCCAGTCAATCCGCGCGGGCTGCGTGGGCGCCTCGTCCGCCGCTGTATCGGGCGGATCGCCAGCGCCGCCCTCAGGCGTGTCACCCGCCATCGTAAAAGGTGTCTCCAGGATGATGGTTGTCTGCGCTAGCTCTGGCGCCCGCAGGAACGCCGCTAACCCTGCCAGCGGAATCGTGCCTTCGCCCAGCCGCGCATGGTGATCGCGATGGCTGGCCAGTCCGCCGCGCGAATCGTTGAGATGGACGACGCGCACACGCCCCAGCCCAAAGGCGGCGTCGGCCTGGGCCAGCGTGGCGGCGGCGCCCTCCGGCGCGCCGATGTCGAATCCGGCGCCCCAGAGATGCGCGGTGTCGAGGCAGACGCCCAGCCGGTCGGCGTGCTGTGGCAACGCATCCAGCACGGCGGCGATGTTCTCGAAGCGCGCGCCCAGCTTGCCGCCACCGCCGACATCATTCTCCAGCAGCAGCCGGGGCGCCGTCGCTGGCGAGCCATCGAGCGCCTGATCGATCCCCGCGATCAGCCGCCGCAGCCCGGCCTCCTCGCCAGAGCCAGTGTGGCTGCCGATATGGAAGACGACCGAGCTGGCGTCGTAGCGGGCGGCGCGCTCCAGGGTGACGCGCAGCGCCTCCACGGACTTCGCGAAGAACTCGTCGTTGGGCGAGGCCAGGTTGATGAGGTAGGCCGCGTGGACCACCACCGGCCAATGTCCCAGCTCGATCCGCAACGCACGGAACTCCGCCTCCTCGCGTGGGCGCGGCGCCGGAGCGCGCCACCCACGCGGATTCGTCACGAAGATCTGCACGGCGTCGCCGCTGACGCGCTGGGTCAGCCGCAGCGCCTCGGCAGGACGCGGTGAGGCAGGCATGTGCCGACCGATATGCACAGGTGTCTCCGTTTCTGTTGCAGGTGAACGTGGACTCTCAGGCGTCTGGTAGTCGCAGCCGGTTGCGCGCCGACGGCGCCGCTATTAAGCCTCATCGTGGGGTCGGCGAGATCGTCGGCGAGCGGACCAGAGCGGGCAGCGCGCTGACGCTCCATCTCGCGCGCCTCCTCGGCGTCGCCCGCGTTCACTGCGTCGCGGATGCTCTGGGCGGCGCGCTCGCGCAATGCCGCAGCCATCTCAGCGCGGGGCAGATCGGGACGTGGGAGCGATTCGAGGCTGGTGAGGCCAAACTGCTGCAAGAACTCTGGTGTCGTGCCAAAGAGCGCCGGACGCCCCACGGTCGCCGCGCGGCCCACCTCCTGTGCGAGGCCGTGCTGCAAGAGGCTCGCCAGCGCGCGATCGCTATTCACCCCGCGAATCGCCTCGATCTGCCCGCGTGTGATCGGCTGGCGATAGGCGATGACGGAGAGCGTTTCGAGCGCGGCGGTGGTGAGCCGCACCTGCGTTGGCAGGCCCAGCAGCGCCGCGACGAAGCGGGCATGCTCTGGCGCTGAGACGAGCTGCGCGCTGACGCCCATCCACTGCACACGCACGCCACGGCCTGCGCGTTCCAGCTCGACGGCGAGGTCGGCCACAGCGACCCGCACGCGCGCCTCATCAGCGCCCGTCAGCCGTCGCAGCTCGCCATACTCCAGCGGGCGCCCGGCGACAAAGAGCAGGCTTTCGATGACGGCGCGTAGCTGGTGTGGCTCCAGCGCATTCCCCTGCGCCTCCAGCGCCACTGGGGCGCCGGGGATGGGCGCGGCTGGCGTCTGCGGCGTGGCGGCGGCGATGCGCTCGCGGGCGCGCTTGCGCTCCTCACGCGCCGACTTCGCAGCAGGCATTGCGGCGCCCTGCGCATCGGACGCATCGGACGCATCGGACGCATCGGACGCATCGGACGGCATGGCTGGCGGCTCAGGCATCTGTGGCATCATCGCGTCCTCGTGGCGCAGCGCGTCACGCGCCCTCGCTCTCTGGCGCGCGCTCGCTCTCAAGCGAACACTGCTGGAGCCACTGTATCATGCCACTCGCCGTAGCGCATAGCCCACTGGCGGTCGGGGCGCGGGCAGGTGAACCCGCAGTTATGGGCCTGCGGGCCGCGAAGCCCCACCTGCGTGGGGCCAGGGCATAGCCATGCGCGCGGAACCGCCGGACAATTCGTAAGCCCTGGTACGCGCGCTACTCGCCGCTTGCGTGGGCGCTCTGCCGTGCTATACTGGCTCTGGCGCGCTTGCCTCCCATTGACCGCTCCATCTCATCATCATCCGGAGAGGTCGCCTGAGGCGAACGCCGACCCGGCTCAGCGTGAGCCGCAATCGGTACGTTGTCGCGCAAGGCATTCTTCGACGCTGGCGCATCGCTGGCGCACCCGACGCGGCGCCTGGGAGAGACCTGGTGGAGGCCGCAGCCATCTACGGGGAGGCGATATGACCGTTCGGCTCGCTGGGAGCAAGAGATTCAGACGTGCGCTCTCAGGTCTGGCGCTGGCGGGCGCGCTGGCGCTGACTCTGGCGCTGGGCGCGCAGGGGCCACGTGCGCAGGCCGATCCCGGAGCAAAGGCTGATTCAGGGACTGTCACGCTCGACATCATACAACCCACGCCCAATAATGGCATCGCCGAGGGGCCAGTGGGGGCGAATCTCTGGGTGCTGGGCCAGGCGACGGCAGGCGACGCGCTCCAGATTGGCATCGCCCCGCGCAGTACTGGCTGCACGACTGGCTTTCAGTCGCTCAATGTCTCGACGAATGCCCTGAGCGATGGCTCATTCACCGTTGCGCTCACCTGGCCGCAGATCGCTAGCAACGTCGGCGACCGCTACTATATCTGCGCGCAAGACACGACCGCCAGCGCCATCGGCGCCTCGACGAGCCTCTTTCAGGTTGACTCGTCCTCTGCGCCCGCGATCTCGGTGACGCAGGTGAACGACCCGACAGCGGCGACGCCAGGGGCTGGCACGCCGACGGTGACGCCGCCCAATCCGCCCGATGGCACGTTCTTCTCAGGCGGCTTCATCGAGGTGAAGGGGCAGAACTTCACGCCTGGTGGCACGACGATTCAGATTCTGGTCACACCGGGGCAACTGACGCCCGCCACTGCGGCTTCAACGCCGCTGCTGATCGTGAAGGGCAACGCCGTCACCAAGCATGACGGCTCTTTCGATGTGTTCGCGCAGTTGCCTTCCAGCCAGACGGGGCCATTCTACATCAGCGCCACCTCATCAGATGGCACATCGCAGGTGCTGCCCACCCTGGTTGGCAGTCAATCCGCAGCGATTACCCAGGCGCCGACGCCCACGCCTTCGCCCACGTCTACACCAGCGCCGACATCCACACCCAAAAATGGCGAGACTCCGCCTCCGTCGTCCCTCACCGGCCCTGGCACGGGGCGCATCATCGGCGCGATAGGGCTGGGCCTGTTCAGCGCCATCTTCTTCATCCTCGGCGTGGCGATGCTGATCTCCGCATCGGGCATGGGCGACGCTCAGGGCGGGCGTCCGCAGCCGCGCTAGGGCGACAGGCGCGCACGTATCTGGGCCAACGCGGCATACTCGCCAGCGGAGAGGCGCGCCAGGCCGGCGCTGAACGCATCGAGACGCTGGGCCAACAGGTCGCAGAGCGCTAGCAACGCCGCGCGTATACTCTCCGGCTCCCAGACGGCGAGTGTGCGCGCAAGCTCTGCCTGGAGCCGCGCGTCAGCCGCGCGCTCGAAGCTCTGCAGCGGACGATCGAGACCGTGTGCGCGGGCATAGAGCGTCATCAGCAGGTTGCGGGCCTCTTCGAGCGCGGCAAGCGCTGCCCAGAGCCGCTCACGCGCCAGCGCATTCGCGCCTCCCAGCGTCGCGCGCACGCTCAACGCCAGCAGCGTCTGCGGCGTCTGCTCCGCCGGGCGCGCATTGGCCAGGCCCGCCGCGCGAATCTGCCCCTCGTCAATCCGCCCCCAGAGCAGGCGCATACTGGCGACGATGTTTGGACTGGTCGCGGCCAGCGGATGGTAGCGGATCGAAAACTCGGCCAGCGAGTCGAGGACAACATCGCCATCGTCGCCGCGTCGCGGCGCGATCAGCGCCGGGCGCTCGCCGATAGCTGCGCACAGTCGAGCGATCTCGGCGACAGGCTCGATGGCGACGCCATCCGCGATGACCACATCCAGATCGAGATCGGAGCGCGCATCCCAGTCGCCGCGCGCCACCGAGCCAAAGACGATGAACGCCAGCGCCCACGGCTGCCGCGCGTAGTCGTGCGCTATCGCGCGCAGGAGCCGCTGCTGCGCTGGGTCGCCGGGATACGTCGCCGGTAGTTGTGGCTGTTCCATCCGCATACTCCCTCGCCTCGCGCCAGGCCGCTCGCGGTGGCGCCGTTACCATCAGGATAGCTGTGTAACGGCGGGCGGCGCAAGGCTCCTGTCCGTGTCCTAGCCCCACGACGGTGGGGCTTCGCGGCCCGCAGGCCCCTAGCTGCGGGTTCACCCGCCCGCGGCGCCCGCCGCGGCGCCCGCCCGAGCCTCGGCGGCGACCATTCACAGGCCCTACGGCGCTCAGCCGAAAAATTGACACGGGCGCTGCGGGCTGCTATGCTCCCAGGCATATCGTTGAGTCTGCGCGATGCCGCACACCTCGCTCGACGACATGCCTGGCTTGTGGCGCTGCCGCTATGGCGCTGAGGCGACCACAGAACCGCCAGCATGCGCCGAGTGTCGCGCCGCTCGCGCGCTTGGCCACCCACCGCACGCATGCGCGCGGGCCGGGTGGCCTTTGTCGTAGATGCCGTGTGTGTCGTAGGCGCTCGGTCACTTCGACCGGCCAGCGCCAGATGGAACAGGAGCGTGTCTCGTGTTGGGTATGGGAGGTAGAGCGTCGTGATCGTCGTGAAATTCGGCGGCGCGTCGCTCGCCGGAGTGGATCGCATGCGGGCTGCGGCTCGCATCGTCGCGGCGCATCGTCGCCGCGACCAGATGGTTGTGTGTGTCGTCTCGGCGATGGCCGGGGTGACTGACGCGCTGATTCGGATAGGTGAGATTGCCGCTCAGGGTCGCCCTGAGCGGCGCCTGACCACGACTGACCTGCGCGCACAGCACCAGGCGGTTCTCACCGCGCTGACGACGACCACGACCACGGCGACCACTGCGGATATCCTCCCACGCTTCGAGGCGGCCTGGTCGGCGCTCGAAGCTGATCGCGCACGTCTTGGCGCCGCGCCTCCTGACGCCTGTGTGGCGGACCTCGCCCGCTTCTCGGCATGGGGCGAACGGCTCGCAGCGCTGTTCTTCACGCTGGCCCTGCGCGCCGAGGGAGTGGACGCCGCCACATTCGCGGGCGAGCCAGTCGTCGCCAGCGCGCCGCGCGGCGACGCGCCAGTGGATGCGGCAGGCGCCTGCCACGGCGCTGGCCTCTGGGCGCATCTGACGCCCTCGCTGGCGGCCACACGCGCGGCGCTGGCTCCGCAGGTGGCGCAGGCCGCCGCCAGTGGAGCGACGCTCGTCATGCCAGGCTATATCGCGCGCAGTGACGCTGGCGAGGTCATCACGCTGGGCCGCAATGGCTCAGACTACTCTGCCGCGCTGATCGCCGCCGCGCTGCGAGCCGATGCGCTCTACCTCTACAGCGATGTCGTCGGCGTGCATCGCGCCGATCCGCGTGTGGCGCCAGAGGCCGACCTGCTGCCCGCGCTGACCTACAGCGATGCGGCGGAACTGGCGCGTCAGGGCGCGCGTATCCTGCATCCCGCGACCGTAGACCCGCTTGCCCGCGCTGGCATCCCGCTGTATCTGCGCAGCGCGTTCGCGCCAGAGCGCCCCGGCACGCTCATCGGCTCGGCGCGACAGGTCGCCGCATCTGGCGCGACCATGCCCGACTGGGCGATCACCGCGCGACCAGCCGTCGCCAGCGATCCGCTGCTGGGGCTGCGTGAGGCACAGCCCAACGCCGCCGCGCCGACCATCATCACCTGCGCGCTGCTCGACCATCGCGATGACGACGCCGCCGACGCTGGCGCTAGTCCCGCGCCGCCGCTTCCAGGTCATCGCTCCGGCGGGCAAAGCGGCGGCGATTCAGCGCCAACTCTTCGCCGCGCTGCGCCATCTCGATCAGCATCGCGCGCTGCAGGGGCTGATGCTGATGACGCCTGCCCTCCATACGATGGAGGTCCGCTGATGTCACAGCCACACCTGCCCGCTGCGCCCATCAGCGCCGCAGCGGCGCCGCAGCCTGCCCACGAGCCGTTCAGCGCGCGGCGCGTCATCGTCGAGGTTCCCGCGACCTGCGCCAATCTGGGGCCGGGCTTCGATTGCGTCGCTCTTGCCCTGAGCATGCGCAACACCTTCGAGGTCACCGTCGAGCCGCGACACGCCGCTGGCCCCGCCGCTTGCCGGGTCGAACTGGTAGTAGCGCCCGCCAACGGCGAGCCGCCCGGCGCGCCAGAGATTGCGCTGGGCGGCGACAACCTGTTCTGCCAGGCGTTTGCGCGGCTCTGCGAACGGCAAGGGGTCGCGCCTCCTGATCTGCGCGTGCGCATCACCGCGCCGATCCCGACGAGTCGCGGACTGGGCAGCAGCGCGACAGCCGTGGTGGGTGGCCTGCTCGCCGCCAACACGCTGCTCGGCCAGCCCTGCGCTACGGCGGAGTTGCTGGCGCTGGCCACCGCATGTGAACCGGGCGGCCATGCGGATAATGTCGCCGCCGCGCTGCTCGGTGGGCTGGTGGTGACGGGCGCCGACGCGGGTGGCGCAATCGTCGCGCTGCCGCTGCCCATCCCTGAGGCGTTGCGCGCGGTTGTGTTCATCCCCGACATGCCGATGAGCACCGTCGCCGGGCGCGCGTTACTGCCAGAGCGCTACACGCGCGACGATGTGGCGTTCAATCTCAGCCGACTGGCGCTGCTGCTCGGCGCGCTGCAGACCGGGCGCTTCGACACGCTGGCGACGGCGATGGATGATCGCGTGCATCAGCCGTATCGCCAGCGACTCTTCCCGGCGCTGCGTCCGCTGCTGGCGGCGGCGCTGGCGGCAGGCGCACACGGAGCCTGCCTCTCTGGCGGTGGCTCATCGGTGCTGGCGCTGGTCAGCGACAACGCCGAGCAGACGCGGCTGGCGCTGGCGGACGCGGCGAAGGCGCTGGGCGTCGGCGGGCGCTGTGTCATCGCCGAGATCGCACACGAGGGCGCCGCCGCCACGTTAAAGCCCGACGCCACGGCGCAGACGCCAGACGAGGAGCGGCCATGAACGCAACGATGGACTCAGCCGCGCTGCTGCGGCAGATCACCTTCACCTGCGCCGCCTGTGGCGCGACCCAACCGGGAACGAGCACGCGCTTCCGCTGCGACTGCGGAACTCCGTTTGACATCGCGCCGCAGACCTTCCCGCTGACGCCGACGCCCGCCGCGACCCTGCGCGACACGTTCGCACGGCGGCTCGGCGCGGTCGCGGGCAGCGCTCGTAGCGGCGTCTGGCGCTACGCCGAACTGGTTCTGCCGCTGCCAGAGCAGGCCATCGTCTCGCGCGCGGAGGGCAATACACCGCTGCACAGCGTTGGCGCGGAGCAGGCCAGTGGCGGCTGGCGGCGCATCGGCGAGTATGCCGGGCTGGGATGGCTCGCGCTGAAGCACGAGGGCGAGAATCCCACCGGCAGCTTCAAGGATCGTGGCATGACCGTGGGCATGAGCGTGGCGCAGGCGCTGGGCGCGCGCGCGGTCGCCTGCGCCTCCACCGGCAACACGGCGGCCTCGCTCGCGGCCTACGCGGCGCAGGTGGGACTGCCCGCGCTGGTCTTCTTGCCGACGGGCCAGGTCGCGGGCGGCAAGCTGGCCCAGAGCATCGCCTACGGCGCGCGGCGTGTGGAGGTGGCGGGCGATTTCGATGCGGCGATGCGCCAGGTGGAGGCCGTCGCCGATGCGCTGGGCATCTACCTGCTCAACTCGATCAATCCCTATCGTCTCGCGGGGCAGCGCTCGATTGGCTATGAGTTGTTGCAGCAGCTCGACTGGCAGGCGCCCGACTGGGTCGTGCTGCCAGCGGGCAACCTGGGCAATACTTCGGCCATCGGCGCGGCGCTGATCCGCGCGCATGCGCTGGGGCTGATCGCGCGGGTTCCACGCATTGCCGCCATTCAGGCCAGCGGGGCCGCGCCGTTCTACCAGAGCTACGCCGCGCGCTGGCGCCAGCACACTCCCGTGCAGGCCAGCACGCGCGCCACCGCCATCAATATCGGCGCGCCGGTCAGCTATGCCCGCGCGCGCGCCGTCATCGAGGCGACGCGCGGGGTCGTGGCGCAGGTGAGCGATGCGGAGATTTTCGCCGCGAAGGCGCAGATTGACCGCGCGGGCATCGGCTGTGAGCCAGCCTCGGCGGCCTCGCTGGCCGGGGCGCGGCTGCTGCGCGCGGAGGGCGCCATCGCGCCCGATGCGCAGGTCGTCGCGATCCTCACCGGCCACCTGCTCAAAGACACCGCGCAGGCGACGGCGGAGGAGCACGCCGCCGATGCGGACGTTGAGGCGCTGATGCGCGAGGTACGCGCAGTGCTGGGGCGGCGCACAGACTGAGGCGCGCCAGGATCTCGTCTCCCCTCGCCCATCGTCTCCCCTCGCCCTCTGGGAGAGGGGCCGGGGGTGAGGGCGCTCCCACCACGCAAACGGACGCGCCGGTCGCGGAGCATCGCTCTCCACAACCGGCGCGTCCGTTTGCTAACGGCTCGCAGCGATTAGACGCCGCCGACCGGCCCGCCAGCCAGCCCCTCGGCGATGCTGCCGACGATGGGCAGCTTGGTGGGCTTGCCCGTGAAGGCCGCAATCATGCCCCAGATCCAGAAGGCGAAGATTACCAGGCCAATGATGAAGAACAGGCAGCCAAACACCAGCGCGATGCCAGCGCTCCCAAGGTTGAGCGCCGCGCTGCTGGAACCAAGGCCGAATCCGAGCGCCCCACTGACGATAAAGTCAATGATGCCGAGGATATATGCGAGGACACTCAGGCACATCGCCTGGGCAGCGTGGAACTTGGAGTAGCGGTTCTTCTCCAGCGCGAAGAGGACGATCTGTGCGATGAAGCCGACGAACGGCACGATAACAATCAGGTAGGCGAGACCGGCCATCACCTCAGCGCCCAGATTGCCGAGCGCCGAGACTCCCCAGCGACCCTGTGTCGGCGGGGCATACTGCTGCTGATAGGGCTGGTTTGGGTCCATGGACATGGCTGGGTGTTCCTTTCCGCGCCCCGCCGCGCGAGCGACCGGACGCGCATAATTGCGAGAGAGTCCGCTCCCTCTGGGAAACACAGGTACGCCAGTTCCCGCGAAGCAGCGCATACGGCCCGTCTGGCTTGCTCTCGTTCGCCAGCGCTCGCGTTAGCTGTGTCTCGCTCCGGCGTCAGTCACGTTGGGCTAGATTCACCAGGAAGTGAGCTGTCCTCACCCTGAGCCTCAGGGTACTCGCGCATTCAGGTCTTGTCCACTGGTATTCCTACACAATTTTGCGTAATCGCCGCCTGCTCACCTGCTCTGGCTGCGCGCCGCGCCCATTCGTCTTCGTCCTGCGGCGCGTGCGCCGATACCGTATACTACCAGGGACGCCATTCCACATGACGACGCGCAATGAGGCGCGTCAGAAGGCGAACAGCGAGTTCGAGACAAAGGAGCCTGCAATGGCTGACCATGACCCTGTGATTATCGCGGCGACACGCACCCCCACCGGGCGCTTCCTCGGCGGCCTGTCGTCGTTTTCGGCTACGGACCTGGGCGCGCTGGTCATTCGTGAGGCGATTCGCCGCGCGGGTGTTCCTGGCGAGCGCATTGATGAAGTCATCATGGGCAATGTCGTGCAGGCGGGCGCTGGCCAGGCCCCTGCGCGCCAGGCGGCGCTCGCGGGAGGTGTCCCGGCGGATGTGCCAGCGGTGACGATCAACAAAGTCTGCGGCTCAGGATTGAAAGCCGTGATGCTGGCGGCGCAGGCCATCAAGGCAGGCGACGGCGACCTCTTTGTGGCGGGCGGCATGGAGAGCATGAGCAACGCCCCCTATCTGCTGGCAAAGGCGCGCACTGGCTATCGCATGGGCGACGCGACGATGATCGACGCCGTGGTGCATGATGGCCTCTGGTGCGCGGTCGAGCACGTCCACATGGGCGAGGAGGCCGAGATCGTCGCCGAGGCGTACAGCGTCTCGCGCGAGGAGCAGGACGAGTTGGCCTATCACAGCCACATGAAGGCGCAAGCGGCCACCGAGGCGGGCCGATTCCGCGATGAGATCGTCGCCGTCGCGGTTCCCGGCAAGCAGGGCGCGACCACGCTGATCGAGCGCGACGAGCCGATTCGCGCGGAGACCACGCTGGAGGCGCTGCACGCGCTCAAGCCAGCCTTCCGCAAGCAGGACGGCACGGTCACCGCCGGCAACGCGCCCGGCCTGAGCGACGGCGCCTCGGCCACCGTCGTCGCCAGCGAGCGATTGGCGCGCGAGCTGGGGCTGCCGATTCTGGCGCGCGTCACCGGCTATGCGGCGGCGGCCATCGAGCCACGCATGATCTTCGCCTGCCCACCACGCGCGGTGCGCAAGCTGCTGGAGCGCACGGGACAGAAGATGAGCGACTTCGACGTGATCGAGGTCAACGAGGCGTTCGCGGCGCAGACCGTCGCCAATGGCAAAGAGCTTGACTGGGACTGGGACAAGGTGAATCCCAATGGCGGCGCGGTCGCGCTGGGCCATCCCATCGGCTCCAGCGGCTCGCGCGTGCTGACGACGCTGATCTACGAGCTGCGTCGGCGCGGCGGTGGCAGGGGGCTGGCGACGCTCTGCCTGGGTGGCGGCGGCGCGGTCGCGATGTCGGTAGACGTGCTGGCGTAGTCGGCGCGGCGATGCTCAGGATTCAGGAGGAACAACCATGCTGGACCAGAAGCCGCGCGCGTCGGGGAAACGCTCGCACAGCGCGAAACGCGCCGCTGGCGCACAGCCCGACGCCGCCCAGACGCCAGCGCAGCCGCTGTTCGCGCCAGAGGCGGTGGCGCAGTGTGCGCGAGGCGCGTGAGCGCTGGGAGGCGACGACCGTGGCGAAGGCGACGCAGCGCATGCCAGAGCGCCCCGCCGAGACGACCACGCAGTCGGGCATGCCGATCAAGCGCATCTATACGCCCGAGGACACCGCCAGCTCGACTACACGCGCGACCTGGGCTTCCCCGGCGAGTATCCCTACACACGCGGCGTCCAGCCGACGATGTATCGCGCCAAGCCGTGGACCATGCGCATGTTCGCGGGCTTCGGCACGGCTGAGGAGACGAACGAGCGCTTCCACTATCTGCTGGAGCAGGGGCAGACGGGCCTCTCGGTCGCCTTCGACATGGCCACGCTCTATGGCTACGACCACGACCACCCGATGGCGCTGGGCGAGTTCGGCAAGTGTGGCGTGGCGATCTCATCGCTGGCCGACATGGAGATGCTGTTCGACGGCATCCCGCTGGACAAGATCACCACGTCCATGACGATCAACAGCCCCGCGCCCGCCATCTGGGCGATGTATATCGCCGCGGCTGAGAAGCAGGGCGTGCCGATGGCGCAGCTCGGCGGCACGCTGCAGAACGACATCCTCAAGGAGTACATCGCGCAGAAGGAGTTCCTCTTCCCGCCGGAGCCATCGATGCGCCTGGTCGAGGATACCATCGAGTTCGGCGCGCAGCACATGCCGCGCTGGAACACGATCAGCATCAGCGGCTACCACATCCGCGAGGCGGGCGCGACCGCCGTGCAGGAACTGGCGTTCACGCTGGCCGACGGCTTGGCCTATGTCGAGGCGGCGCTGGAGCGCGGGCTGGCGATGGACGAGTTCGCGCCACGGCTCTCGTTCTTCTTCGACGTCCACAACGACTTCTTCGAGGAGATCGCCAAGTTCCGCGCCGCCCGGCGCATCTGGGCGCATCGAGATGCGCGAGCGCTACGGCGCGCAGCGACCCGCGCTCGTGGATACTGCGCACGCATGCGCAGACGGCGGGCGTCTCGCTGACGGCGCAGCAGCCAGAGAACAACGTCGCGCGCGTGGCGCTTCAGGCGCTGGCGGCTGTGCTGGGCGGCACGAACTCGCTGCACACCAACTCGCTGGATGAGGCGCTGGCCCTGCCGACCGAGAAGGCGGCGCTGATCGCGCTGCGCACGCAGCAGATCATCGCCCACGAGAGCGGCGTCACCAACACGGTCGATCCGCTGGCCGGCTCGTTCTTCGTCGAGGCGCTGACCGACGAGACGGAGCGCCAGGCGATGGCCTACATCGCGCAGATTCGCGAGCTGGGCGGCGTGCTGGAGTGCATCCGCAACGGCTTCTTCCAGAAGGAGATCGCCGAGGCGTCGTACCGCTTCCAGCGCGAGGTGGATCGCCACGAGCGCATCATCGTCGGCGTCAACGACTACGTGATGGATGACAGCGTTCCGCGTGCCGACGCTCTACGTGGACCCGGCCAAAGAGCGCATCCACCTGGATCGGCTGGAGCGCACGCGGCGCGAGCGCGACAACGAGCGCGTCGGCGTGACGCTGGCCGCGCTGGAGCAGGCGTCGCGCGGCACGGCGAACACGATGCCCTACATCCTCGACTGCGCGCGCGCCTACTGCACGCTGGGCGAGATCATGGGCGTCTTCCGCACGGTCTTCGGCGAGTACACCGAGTCGGTGGTGTATTAGCGGCGGCGGGCGCCTCTCCAGTACTCCATGTCAACACCAACACGACTCCTTGCATTGTAATGGCGCCAGCGTAGCGCACGGGCGTCAGCAAACCTCCGCTGCTCACCAAATGGGCAGCGGGGCAGAAGCTCATATTCGAGGTCGCCGATTCAGCAGCAGCCCATGCCAGAAAAAACGGATCGTCACGTCATCATCGGGCAGGATGACTGCGCTACAATGCGTCAGCAGGTTGGCCTGCCAGATAGGATGCGCGTCCACCAGGGAGCGCTGATGCGCGATGCTATGGGCGTCCGTGATCGTGCGGCTGGCGACCACTGCGCCCGTGTCATCAGTATCGACGATCTGCGCCTGATCGGGAGGAATCACCCGGACAGCGACCTCGAAGAGCGCAAACAGGATGACGAGCGCCAAGACACCAAGCGCGATGCGGCGTTTGCGATGGCTGCGCATGAACACATCCTCCAATGATAGGCCAGCGAGCGGGCGAATATGCGTATCGAATTCGATACCAAACCAACGTCGCCCGCTCGCCAGGCTGCCTGCGTCTGCGGCCTCATCGGCCTCAGTTGTAGTTTAACCAGGTGATCGGACTATCGTCGGTTGGGCTCTCGCTGTTGTCAATCTGGAGTGGACCAGGCGACGCCATTTCGTGGGCGTTGTTCGCATACGAGGCGTACATATTGTTATAGTCGTGCCAGAGGTAGGGGAAGCCCCAATACCCCGCTCTCACCGGCCCGCTGGTATAATCTTCCTCAATGCCGACGCCCTGGAACTTGGCGCTGGCGAACTTTGCCAGGACGCTGCCGGTTTGGTCGAATGGGAACCCCTGCGCACGTTCCATGATGGCCTCGGCCGTTTGTCCACTGGCGTTCGGGCCTTCGCACCAGCTATGGAACTGCTGCGAATCTATGTCGCCAACCTCCATGCAATTACCGGCATCTACGCGCACGAAGATATGCATGCCGGGATAGATATTGCCGTTGTTGAAGCTACCGCTGATGTCATTTTGATACCCATTAGAGCAACTTTCAGAATGGTTGAGCAGGTAAGAGGTATCCCGCATGGGCTATACCAAGCGGCAGCATCGCTGGGGGTAATCGCCTCGACAGCCAGCCGCACCGCCTCCTTGGGAAGTGCTTCCTGCGTGCGGGCGCCCAGGCCGCGCAGGATCGCTTTGAGCTTGGAGAACGCCTGCTCGATGGGGTTGAAGTCTGGGGAGTACGGTGGCAGGAAAAGCAGGTCGCAGCCGCGCGCCGCGAGCGCTTCACGGATGCTCGCCGCTTTATGAGCGCTCAGATTGTCCATGAACCACGATCTGTCCTGGCCGAAGCCGAGGCGCCACCTGCTCGCGGATATACCACTCAAAGGGTTCTCGTCGTCATCGCCCCCTCGACGAGCAGCCAGGGTTCCTGCACCCCCTCAGGGGTGAGCGCGGCGACCAGCGTCGTGTTCTTGCCATGGTTGCGCGGTGACCGCTCCAGAGGCGCGCTGGTCTTATGCGGCGCCCAGCCGTAGAGGCGGGTCAGCGAGGTATGCGTCCCGCTTTCGTCAACAAAGACGAACTGCCGCGGGTCGTGGGTGGCAATCGCTGCGCGCCAGGCGGCGCGCTCCTGCTCGTCGCGCTCGCTCGCTGCCACCGTCTTTTTTTATGCGTCCAGCCGAGTCGGCGAATGGCGCGCCACATCGTGACTTCACTCAGCTCCTGCCCGGACTGCTCCGCCCACCACGCGCAGTGCTCCAGCACCGTCGCATCTGGGGCAGCCGCCAGCCGGGCGCGCAGCAACGGCGTCCTGTTCGCCTCCTGATCGCGCGTGGGCGCCCAGGAATAGGCTTGCGCTCCAGTGAGCCGGTCTCGCGCTGTTGCACGACCGCGCGTTTGACCGTGGTTACTGCCACTCCAAAGCGGCGAGCGGCTTCTCGCATGGGCTGACCCTCGGCCACCGCTCGCACCAGGCGTTCTTTGAGGTCGATTGAATAGGCTCGCATAGGCGGTCCCCCCCGCACAATTCATGCCTGCCTCTGCTTTTCGTAAGTTGCTCTAACGTACGTGTTCTGGGACCAGAGGCTGTAGCTGATGACGCCGTACGTCACGTCTGAATCACTACCGGCCTGCACAAGATTGCTGTCATCGTAACCCCCAGCCGTACCCACATCGCAGCGCCGCCTGTGCTGGCAGTATCGCTACCTGAGAGCCAGGGAACATACCAGTCGCTATCAATCTCGGAGTAGCGATAGGTATGGTCGGTCTGGCTGCCCGGAGCAGACGGCTGATCGGCCATGTTGCCTGCCCATATCGTGTTCACTATCGGCTGCGCTGTGTTAATATCCAGCGCGTGGTTGGGGTGACTGGTGGTCGCGCTAGCGAAGGCCGCCCGTCGTATTGACGATGCGCGTCAGGCAGCTACGGTGCTTGAAGTAGCCAAGAATCGTCTGATAGTGAGCGAGCGGTTCACCTGTTGCGCGCACAGGAAGCCCGTAAGTAAGTGCAACTGTGCGGCGCTGGCAGTCAGTGGATCAAAGGTAGCAGGGGCCGTGCGCAGCCGGGGTTGTCTTGAAACCAGGGCGTTACCTCGGTCGGCACGCCGATAGAGGATGGCGTCATGTGTGCAGCGTCCGGCACAACGACAGGTTGGCCACGATTGTTTTTCAATGCAACCACATCCGGCTTATCTGTCGGCAAGATGGTTAGCGCCGAGTTGGGTGGGGGGGGCGGTTTGGCTTCGTGTCGCTGGAGCAGCGGCTACCGCCGAGAAGCTGACAAAGAAGAGCGCGGTAAGGAGGCTGATCGCAGGTATGCGCGAACCCGCCATCGAAAGGGAATCTTCATGCAAACATCCTGCCTTCTCATGAACGTAGGATTTTAACTGCCAGTATCGTCAATGTGGCTGCGCCACTGAGGCAAAGCCCGATGATGGCGTACGATTCCTCCGCGCGACGTGTCCGATCCTGCTTCGCTCCGGAGGAAGGGTGCCTGGGGGGATGCAAGCGACTGTGGCATCACCTACACTTTCATTGAAATAGAGCCCTGTCGCTTCGAGAGATGTGCAAAGCATATATGCTGATTCAAGGGGTAACTACTCAGGCAGACTTGCGCTGGTAGGATAGCATAGAGGCATGACGAAGCACGAGCGCATCGCTGAACTTGAGGCTGAGGTCGCTAGCCTGCGCGCACAGGTAGTGACGCTACTGGAGCGTGTACACGAGCTCGAAGGGCGGCTGGCCAAGGATAGTCATAACAGCGGCAAACCGCCCTCCGCAGATGGACTCAAACGCCAACTGCCCCGGACGCGCAGCCTACGACAAGCGAGCGGGAAGCGTTCGGGTGGGCAAGTGAGCCATCCGGGCGAGACGCTGGCGCTGGTCGCCGAACCAGATGTGGTGGTGGACCATCGGCCCGTCGTGTGCGCGACCTGCCAGGCGTCGCTGGAGGAGACGGGCGAGGTGGTAGAGCGTGGTGGAGCGGCGGCAGGTACACGATCTCCCATTGGCGCGGCTGCACGTCACAGAACACCAGGCGCTGCGGCTGCGTTGCCCGGCCTGCCAGCAGGTCAGCGACGGCGCCTTCCCGCCAGAAGCTCCCAGCCGCGCGCAATATGGCCCGCGCCTGCGGGCGCTGGCGGTCTATTTGGTCGACCAGCACCTGTTGCCCTACGAGCGCGCGTGTGAGGTGCTGGCGGACTGTGTGTGTGGCGCCGCGCTTTCTGAAGGCACGCTGGCGACGTGGCTGCGGCAAGGCGCCGCAGCGCTGGAGCCAGTCGAGGCGGCAATCAAGGGCGCGTTGGGCCACGCGGCGGTGCTGCAGCACGACGAGACAGGCGTGCGCCGTGCGGGCAAGCTGGCCTGGGCGCATGTCACCTGCACCAACCAGTTGACGCACTACGCCATCCACGCCAAGCGCGGCAGCGAGGCGACCAAAACCATTGGTATCCTGCCCACCTATCAGGGGGTCAGCGTCCACGACGGCTGGAAGCCGTATCAGACCTAACCCAGTGCCGCCATGCGCTCTGCAATGTCCACCACCTGCGCGAGTTGACTTACCTGGAAGAGCAGTATCAGCAAGCCTGGGCGACGGACATGAAGGCGCTGCTGCGCGAGATGAAAGCCGCCACCGACGCGGCACGCGCGCAAGGCGCTTCCCACCTCGCCGCCAACCTGCGCGCAGCCTTCATCGCGCGCTACGAGACGCTGCTCGCCAGTGGCTTGGCCGCCAACCCACCACCACCGCTCCGCCGCCGCGGGCAACGCGGACGGCTCAAACAAGCGCCTGCCCGCAACCTGCTCGAACGGCTGTGGCTCCAGCAAGCTCAGGTCTTGGCCTTCTTGGAGGACCTGACGATTCCCTTTGACAACAACCAGGCCGAGCGCGACGTGCGCATGCTCAAGACCCAGCAGAAGGTTTCGGGCTGCTTCCGCTCAGAGACGGGCGCCGCTGCGTTCGCCCGCATCAGGGGTTACTTATCCACCCTTCGCAAGCAGGGGGTGGCGCTGCTTGACGCGCTCCGTACCCTCTTTACCGGCGCGCCGCTCTACCCTGCCTTGGGCTGAGTAGTTACTTCAAGGGTTGTCAATGCGTTGCCGCATATGCGCTGAAGTCGCGGCCATCTTC
>CAVPBB010000005.1:0-54341 GCA_963701795.1 uncultured Chloroflexia bacterium
TTCACAGCGCTCGCCCCGAATGAGGGGACTGCAAGTATGCCACATGCCGCATATGCGATGCTGCGACACACGACCTTCACAGCGCTCGCCCCGAATGAAGGGGACTGCAAGCCCGGAGACACCAGCGCGTATATCCTCAGATAGCTGCCTTCACTGCGCTCGCCCCGGATGAGGAGACTGGCAAACTGCCAGCGGTATCACCATCTCACACACACACACGTTCAAGAAACTGTCGCGCATTGCACGAGTGGAACCATCATATGGCGTGGCGCAACTGGCCAGGCGCCAGCTGCAGCCATCTTGACGAGAACACAGACAAAGGAACTACGGGATACGTGGACGTTGCAGGACTCTGTTATACTAGCGTCACTCGCGTTGGCTGCTATTTGGCGACGATCAACAATCCCCACGGCGACACGCGGCTCCGGAGACGAACCGATCTCTGTACCCATCTCGGTTGAGCAGGTCTGTAACGAGAGGACAACGAGAGGACGTATCGGCATGTACGATGAGTTCATGATCGACCCCCGCTATGACTACAAACTGGTGCAGGCGCGGCCCACACCTGAGCCATGGAATACCTCAGGCAATGTGGCGCCGGGCGCAGTGATCCCCGTGGTGGAAGCTATCATGCAGCGGGAAGTTGCCCGTGGCTGGGAGTTCCATCAGGTCAAGTCTGTCGGCATGGACCCACAGACCGGAGCCGTCGTTTACCTGCTGTCCTTCCGCAAAGCAAAACGCCTCCTCAAAGCGGGCAAGAAACCCAAGGATCTTTAGCCACTCCGCGCTGGACTCTGGGTGAGATGCCGGTCTATTGCTCGCAATCCTCGCCAATCCTCGCCAATCCGTGCCGATAGGCTGTGCTGCGCTGTCTGGCCAATCGAGAGCGCCATCGCTGACCCTGACCTGACCCTGGCCCCTCGCTGGCAGCTGGGCGCATGCGCTGGGACGGCGTGACCCCACTCAGCCGGAAATTCTCCGAGGCGCGCGCCCTCAGCCATGCGCGCCAATGTATACCTACCGCCCCATAGACGGCTATTTCTGCGCTACCTGAGGGGCATACAGGGATGACCTGGCGCCCACTGCCCTGTCCACACAGGCTTTCAGCGAGCTTGCAGCGAGCTTTCAGCGAGCTTGCAGTAGGATCGCAGCAGGCTTGAAGGCGTGAGGCGTCAGATCATCCATCTGTTCATCCGAGCGCTGAACGAGCGCTGGACGTACGCTGGCGGGCGTCAGAGCCGGTCTGAATCTGGCTCCTGGGCCAGCTCGGCCAGGGTCAGCGTATCGGTGGGCTGATCGTGGTCGCCGGGCGGCATGTTGAACCGGCGCCGGATGATGTTGCAGTGGCAGGTCCAGCCAGCGGGGCACTGCTGCGGCAAGTGGAGCAGCGCGATGGCGAACTGGTGGAGGATGGTGACCATGCTGGGGTCATTGGGGATGTAGGTCGTTCCAGGGGGCGCATCGGGGTCGAGCAGATGATGGCTCTCCCGGTAGATGTAGCCGATGAGGCAGGCTAGCTCGAAGTAGAGGCGCGCCTGTGGCGCGGCCGGTGTCTCCTCACGCATGTACAGGGTCTGCGCCAATTTCCGACTGCGTGGATAGGTCAACAGCAGGACCCACGGCTGCGCTGGCTGGCCTGGCTGACCTGGCTGACCTGACTGCCGCATGGTCGGCAAGGGCTGTGTCGGCGCATCATCTGCGCCATCTGCGCCGCCATGCGGCTGTGCCTGTGACTGTGACATTTGCCTGATGACCATACCGAGCCCGCGTGCGACAGCGCCGAGGACCGCGAGTGCTGAGAAGGACGCTCCTGCGCGTGGGTCGGGATGGCGGCCGCCGGGATGCGGGCGATTGGCGTAGAGTGCGGCGAGTACGGAGGCGCGTACCTGTTCGCCAACCTCGCGGGCGCGATACCACTCGTCGGCGAAGGTGTCGCTTTCGTAGAGACGCCAGATGCGGCGCCCGGTCAGATCGGCGCGCGCCAGCGCAGTCTCTGCCAGCCAATGCGCCAGGATGTCCCCGAAGACATCCCCGGCGCCGTCCCCGCCACCTCCACCACCATCATCTCCACCACTGCCACCACTGCCACCACCACCTCCGCCAGTTCCCGCCCCCATTCCCCGTCCACCAGCGCCACCAGGACCTCCAGCGCCTCCAGCGCCTCCTGGGCCTCCACGTGTATGAGCGGTGAACTGTTGCGCTCCGTGCGCATGTGGTCGCCGCGGATTCATAAAGTGATCCCCTCCAGTCGGTCCATCCTGCCTCACATCGGCAAGTTCCGCCTCCTGACCACACTGCCACGAGGCGCCCAGCGAGCATAGGCCCGCTTGCTTAGCGCTGTCAATCAATCTGGGGGGCAAATTGCATCAGAATAGGTCAGGTTGCGACAAAATACTTAGGAATGCGTAGCCCTGTGCCAGCGAGACAGTCTGTGCAAGGCAAGGAGAATCACGGAGAAGTACGGAGTTGTAAGGAGAAGCACGGAGCATCACGGAGTCATGGCTGCGATGTCATCGCGCTGCGGACACATACCCTCAACGCCCGCTGCGGCATGCCCTGATGTACGCCCTGACGCGCAACCTCGGCTGTTCGCTGGAAGCAAACAGGAAGCAAACAGGCCATCCAGGCGCCTGCGCTGAATGAGCGTTCACTCGGCGCAGGCGCCTGGAAGCGGGGTGTGAGCAGCAGCGATGGGACAGTGTAGGACAGCGTCGCGGCGAGAGCGTGTCAGGGCGCGTCTCAGGGTTCGGTATGAGGGCGCTCCCTGCCTGCGCCCGTGCGTGTGGATCGCTGACTGTTCCGCTGGGAAGGTGGTCTGCGACGCGGTTCACGCGGGTCACGCGGGTCACGCGGGTCGCGCGGATCGCGCGGATCAGCGGGCCTGCCAGCAGAGGCGTCGGTCGCGTCCTGTGAGGCCTGTGGCGCATCGGGCGCCTGAACCTCGTACTCCTCGTACTCCTCGGCGATGCGACGTTCCGCCTCGGACGGCTTGCCGTCGCGGGTATCGCTGATGTGTGTCAGCAGCGCTTCGACGGCTGGCTCAGGCATCCCCGCGAACGCCATTACCTCGCGGGTGTGCGCCAACATCGTCTCCCACTCTTCACGTTCCAGCTCCGCCTCTGCCGCCTGCTGCACTGCGCCGCAACCTGCGCCGCAACTCGCTGGGGGTCAGCAGGCGCGCCTCCTTTGCCAGTCATGTTGTGCAAGCCACCACCCCTCCCCTGCCGCGCAGGCGGCACGGTGATACCCCCAGCCCGTCTGGCCGGCGCAGGCTCGGCGCAGGCTCGGGGGCTGGCGGTGGCACGTCGGCCTCGGTGAGCGGTGGCGTCGGCAGACCCGCCGCCACATAGGCGTCCATGAGACGGCTCAGGGGAATCTCCAGCGCCGCCATGACCGCAAGTATGACATTGATCTCCGGCACAATGTCGTGGTAGAGCCAGTTGTTGACCCGGCCACGTTGAATGCCCAGTACGGCGGCGACCTTGGGCGCCGACCATGGTGGCTGTTTGCTCCACATGAACGCGGTCAGGGTACGCGCGAAGGGCGTGGCGCTGTAGCGCAGGGGGGTAGGCATCGGGCGCTGCTCACTTTCTCTCCGCCCAAGGCGCTGGGCGTGCGGGCTGATAGCTGGCTGGCTGATAGCTGGCTGGCTGGGATGGCATGATGGCCCATGTGTGCGCGCCACCGGGGGTCTCTCGCCAGGGTCTCGGTAGGGTCTCGCCGGGAATGGAAACATGGCGCCACAGAGAACGAGCCACGAGAAGAATAGAGAACGAACAGAGAACGAACAGAGAACGAACCTGGCCAGGTGTCTGCGATGTCCTCTACGCTATCCTCTGTGATGTTATCTGTGATGTCATCATCGCATACAGTATACCTGACCAGGACTGTCAATCGTCGTGTGAACGCATCAGTTTGTTGGCAATGAGCGTCCATGGCGCCGGTCATAGCCGGAATAGGCCACGAGCGATGCCGTCAGATGAATTTGTATGATAACACTTGACACGAGATGATACCTTCTGTTACACTCTCCGCTGAGGTGATACCAGCGCCACCCTCCCACCGATCTGAGTCAAATAGGTCAAACACCAGTCGAACAGTGGTCAGAGGAGCTGGTAGCTTTTGAACCTGTTGAACCTGTTGAGACAGGTAAACCTGTTGAGACAGTGATCTGAGACCATGGAGAGCAGGGGTCCAACCAAGAAGCCATCACCAGATCGAGACGGCTGGTGAGACGCGCTGGTGAGACGCGCAGGTTGGGCCACACCATGAGAGGTGCGAAGTGACAATGCATATGCAGGGACCTACGCAGGGTCCGAAGGGAACGCTGGGCGGCGCAAGCCATGCGGCGACCCATGTGGCGAGTCATGCAGCGAGTCATGCAGCGAGTCATGCAGCGAGTCATGCGCAGGGCGGCGCTGAGGGAGCGCGTTTGTGTGCGCGCTGCCGCCGTGAGTCTCGCCGCCGCGTCCGAGCCGTGAGGAGCTGGCGGCGCGCCGACCGCTGATCGCGCCACTGTTCGCCTACTGTGCGGCGCATGGGCTGGCTCCACTGCCGCTGGCGCGCCGTGCGGCGAGACGCGCTGGCACGGAGATCAGCCGTGTGCAGGTGACACGCATCAAGCAGGGGCGCAGGCGACTGCCAGAGTGGTTCATCGCAGGCATGTGCCGTGAGATCGGCGCGCCGGTGGAGGTGGTCATGGGCCAGGAGTGGGCGCAACGTCATCTGCCCCTCACCACCGCCTTCGATCTGCCCGCCGATACGACCGACGATGGACATGACGATACGACCGCCGAAGCGCAGCGACGCGCATCGTAGCGGCCTGGAGTGAACTGTAGAGCGTTTGTTCGAAATGGCGCGAACTCTGGCGCAGCCGTTGGCGCAGCCGTTGAAGAACAGACCAGACGACTGGAGTGACGATTCGCTATGCTGCTCCCTCTTTCAGCCTCGACCCTCGGCGCGACCCTCGACACAGCGGTGACTACCGCGCTCGTGGTGCTGGCGGGCATGGGCGCGCTGATGACGGCGCTGTGGCTTGCCCTGCGCTTCCTCTCGACTGCTTGCAGATCGCGCGCGGCTCGCGTGGCGCGCAGATCGCGCGCGGCTCGCATGGCGCGTGTGGCTCGAACTGCTGTCACGCCTGCGGTCGTCATCCTCTGACGCAGCAATCACAGCTAAGGCGCCTGCCGACACTGCGGACACCTTTGACTCCGCCTTCGCCGCCTGACGATGTCCCTGACGATGGCTCCGACGATGGCCTCGACTGTGCCGCTGAAGCGTTTGCGGCCGCCGAGCGCGCCTATGCAATGGCCGCCAGGGGGAGCGGTGGCGCCGGAGCCACGATGGCGCTGTTGGAAGCGGACCTTGCCGCCATCGAGACAGCGCCGATCTTGCCTGCCTACCCACCGACCTCCTCCGCCCCCGCCGCTGGGTCGGCTGGGGACGCTGGAGTCGTTGAGGCCAGCGACGCCTTGCCTGACCTGCCAACGAATGCGCCCAAGCTGCCGCCGCCTACGCTGCCACCCACGCTGCCGCCACCGCCCGTTGGCTCGTCGCTTGCCGTCATGGATCATCCAGCGCCCAAGCCCCCGATGACGACGAAAACCACAGCGACCACAGCGACCACAACACCGCCGCCAACGATGGGGGCCGATGTGGCTGGGCCAACGGCTGGGCCAACGGCTGGACCAACGGCTGGGCCAACGGATAGCGACCCACAGGGCGATTGGCCGCCAGCGCCACGTAGCGAGGACGCGATCACCTATCGCTATGTGTTCGCCTCTGGTATGCTGGCCCGGCTGCGCTCGTTGCAGCGCGTCGAGACTGGCCCACTGCCCTGGTGGGCATTGAACTGAATGGAACTGACCACACTCTGACCCAGACACACACACATCCAGACCTGACCCACTCCCAATCCATCCCATCCCAATCCATCCCAATCCATCTCATCTACACACACGTTCTGCCCCAGACCATCTCATCCACCCATCCATCCACCCATCCATCCAGCTAGCCATCCATCCCAATCCATCTCACGCGCCCTCCCCCGCGAACCGCAAGGCGCGATGTATAGAGAACTGCCAAGAACTGCCGGGAATCCCTGTGTGTACACCGCAGGGGTGAACACGGTGAAATGGAGAGAACCTCGTATGCGCGATCTGGTCACGATAGCGCGCCGTCTGTTGGAGACGCGCCGCACCGTCAAAGAGCTTGAACGCTTAGCCTCATCCGCCTCAACGGCGTCATCAGCCGCAGGCGCAGCGGATAACGCCAGAGTGGACGTTGGCTCCTCGCCTACACCCACCGGCTCCTCCACCGCATCCACTGGCTCCTCCACCGCATCCACTGGCTCCTCCACAGGCCTGAGCCTGCTGGACGCCTCACGGCTGCTCGTCTTCAAGGGCGCCTTGCAGGCGTTGGCGTGGACGCTGGAGATTGACCTCGACCAGATGGATGCCCCGCCACTCATCGGCCTGAGTGAGCAGCCGACGCGCGTGCAGCTGCACCGCATCGAGTTGGGCAAGCGTGGCGACCTGAGCCAAGCGGGCCGAACAGGCCAATCAGGCCAAGCGAGTCAATCAGGACAAGCGGGCGCTTATCCTTCGGGCGAAGGTGTAGGGAGCCCACGGCTGATGTGGCTGGTCGAGATTCCCGCACACACGGATCCACGTGACCCCGGTGTCGCTAGCGAGTACTGGAGTTGCTTCCTCAGCGATGAGCAGGCCTACGACCTGTATCTGGCGTTGGGGGAGGCGCTGGTTCCGGTGAGCGCGCCAACTATCGCGCTCTCCCTCCAGCGCTTCGCCCAACACTACGACCAACGCTTCGACCAGCGCTTTGACCAAGGCTTCGACCAAGGTTTTGACCGGCCACAATCCGCTCAGCGCGACGACGCTGAGCTACGCACAGCAAGCATGGCGCATCTGGCGCGGATGGTGAGGCAGCCCGACATCGACGGCGGCTATGAGGCGTTGGGTGGCCCACGGCTCCCCGCCGCCGCCGCCTGCGCCCACCGGATCGTCGCGTGGACCGTCGCGCGGACCAAACACGCCACGGCGAGGAGTGTGAGGAGCATGGAGAACGTGCCAGGTCTGGGGATTCTCGACCCCAACATGCTGACCGCGCTCTACACCGCGTTGCTGGTAGGCATCGCGCAGGCCATCGCGGCTGCCATCACGCAGGCGTTTCAGGCGGCGCTGGTAGACCTCATCTGGCTGGTGAGCGTCATCGCCGCGTGCCTCGGCCTCCTCGTGGCTGCGCTTGCCCTCACCGGTAGACCCTATGCCGAAGTGTCGGACGACCGTCGGCGGCAGCGACTCTCCCAGCGACTGTGGGAACGGCTGCTGCGCGGCGATCTGCGCGGCGAGCAGGAGGAGACAGCGAAGGAGGAGCCGCAGCCATGAGTGGTAAGACGGGCATCGAGTGGACCGAAATGACGTGGAATCCAGTCGTTGGATGCACACGGGTCAGTAGCGGCTGCGACCACTGTTATGCATTCCAACTCCACGACCAGCGTCATATCGCCTGGAAACGTGGACGGTGGCCCACGGCGCCTGCACAGTATCATCAGCCGTTCTCGAAGGTGCAACTGCTGCCAGAGCGATTGGACGATCCGTTGCGCTGGCGCAAGCCGCGTCGCGTGTTCGTCAATTCACTCAGCGACCTCTTCCATCCCGACGTACCTGACGCCTACATCGCGCGGGTGTTCGCTGTGATGGCAGAGGCGCGACGGCACACGTTCCAGGTGCTGACAAAACGTCCTGACCGCATGGCGCATCTCATCACGCAATGGTATACGCCGCAGGCTGGCGCCCCTGCTGCTGGCCCTGCTGGCGGCCCTGCTGGCCCGCTGCCCAATGTCTGGCTCGGTGTCTCTGTCGAGGACCAGGCGGCGGCGGATGAACGCATCCCGCTGCTGCTCCAGACGCCAGCGAGGATCCGCTTCCTCTCGTGTGAGCCGCTGCTAGGGTCGCTCAATCTGGTGGACTACCTCCAGTTGACCGACGCCAATCAGATGACCGACGAGCGCTGGGAGACGCATGGCTGGGGCTATGACCGCAACACCGGCGGCTTCATGGGCGTGGCGCCACGCGGCAGCATCCCCTACAACCCACGCCCCGGCCTCGATTGGGTCATCATTGGCGGTGAGAGCGGCCACCACGCGCGCGCGATGGACATGGCATGGGCGCAATCACTCGTCGAGCAGTGCGCCGCAGCGGGGATCGCCGTGTTCATGAAGCAGCTAGGCAGCGTTGCCGCCAAGCGCCTCGGCCTGCGCGACCGGCATGGCGGCGACCCCAGCGAGTGGTCTGATAATACGCTGCTAGCTCCCCTGTGTCAACGGGAATGGCCTGCGTCCAACGCCGCTGCCGACGCCGCTGCCGACGCCGCTGCTGCCGCCGACGCCGATCCTGGCCTCCAGGTGGCGAGCGCGGACATCCCTGCCATCCCTGCTCGCCCTGCGCCGGGCAGCGTCTCGGGCAGCGTCTCATGAATATCGACGATCTGGAGGTAGGCTGCTTCTACCGCTATGCGCTGGGGGAGAAGCGCGACCCCTCCGACCGCCGTATCTGGTGGACGTCGTGGACGTGGGCAAGGGTGGTGCGCATTTCGGCGGACAAGGGGCGTGTAACGGTTTGGCTGGTGGACTTTCCAGCGTGGCGAGCGCGCTCAGTCAAGCCCGCGCGGCTGATGGCTTGACTGGCGCTGAAGCGAGCGTGGGTAAGAGAGAAGAGATACCAGGAGGGAGAAGGCATGTCATGGCGGCAAAGAAGACTGCCACGTCGTCATCTGTGGCCCTGACGATGGCACGCACGACGAGTCAACAGGCGTTGAAGATGGGCGGCGCACGCGCGCATGGCCCAACGAGCCGCGCCGCGCTGTTGCGTAACTCGCGTGAGTCGCGTGAGTCGCGTGAGTCGCGTGAGTCGGAGGTGGCGAAGCTGCTGCTGACGCTCGACGATGCTGCTGCGGCGCTGAGTGTGTGCCGCTCGACGTGCCAGAGCTTGGTACGCAGGGGAGAATTGCACTCCATCCTGATTGGTCGCCTGCGCCGGATCTCTGTGCAGGCGCTGGAGGAGTATGTGGCGCGACAGTCACGCCTCCAGTCGCTGTCCTGAGCGAGCGAGAGCAGCGAGCGAGAGCAGCGTGGTAGGCGCGTGGTAGCGGAGAATGTGAGGAGCACGCATGGCTCGACGAGGACGTGGCGAGGGGACCATCAGGCGACGCGCCGATGGTCGCTGGGAAGCGCAGATCGTTCTGGGGAGTGAGCATCGGAGGAGTATCTATGGCAAGACACGCCTCGAGGTCACACGGAAGCTGGCGGCGGCGCAACGTGACTATGAGCAAGGGTTGCCGGTCGTCGATCAACGTCAGACCGTTGAGCAGTTCCTGAGCAGTTGGCTGGAGACGCGACGAGCGGAGTTGGCAGAGGGCACGTGGCGTCGCTATGAGCAGTGCGCCCGGCTGCACATCAATCCGCAGGTCGGACGCACGAAGCTCGCGCAACTGACCCCGCAGGCCGTGCAGCAGCTGTATGCGATGGTGCTCGCGCATGGTCGCTGCTCAACCACAGCACGCCACGTGCATGCTGTGCTGCATCGGGCGCTGGAATCGGCGGTACGACTGGGGCTGGTGACACGCAACGTCGCCGACATGGTGGATGCGCCCCGCAAGCGACGCGTGGCGATTCATCCGCTGACGCGCGAGCAGGCGCGTCAACTGCTCGCGACAGCAGCCAACGACCGGCTGGCCGCTGTCTTCGTCGTCGCGCTCGCGACGGGCATGCGCATCGGCGAGATGCTCGCCTTACGCTGGCGTGACGTGGATCTCGCACGCGGCTCGCTCTCCGTCACCGCGACATTGGCGTGGTCTACGGGCAAGCCTACGGGCAAGCCTGTGTGGGCCGAGCCGAAGACGCAGCGCAGTCGTCGGCGTATCGCGCTCTCCGCGCCGGTGGTGGAGGCGTTGCGCCAGCACCGCACACGGCAACAGGTCGAGCGGCTGGCGGCTGGCCCGGCCTGGCAGGAGTATGGCAGCGTGTTTTGTGATGAAGTGGGGATCCCGCTCAACGATGGACATGTGCGGCGGCGGCACTGGCGACTGCTCAAAGCGGCGGGCCTGCCACGGGTGCGCTTCCACGATCTGCGCCATACCTGCGCCACACTGCTGCTCTCCCAGCGGATCAATCCCAAGGTCGTCAGCGAGATGCTGGGCCACTCGACGGTGAGCATTACCCTCGACATCTACTCACACGTTCTGCCCGACATGCAGGAGGACGCAGCCTCCGCGCTGGCAACCGCATTGGGGTGGTAGCAGGTGTGGCGCAGGTGGTAGCAGGTGCACAGAGAGGCGAAGAGAGGCGACTGGTGAGAGCGTGTACACACGATCGACCAAGAGCGATCGACCAAGAGCTGATCGACCAAGAGTGATCGACCAAGATCGACCAAGAGTGATCGACCAAGAGCGTGCGCGCGTGAGGTGTGCGCCGAATGGGAGGCTAGAGCAAACGGGTGGCGTGCATGCGTGTGACGCAGGTGTGAGCCGCTCTGTGTGGCCGCTCACGCGCCTGATGCGGTCAGTTATGCGGTCAAACGGGCAGATTCGCGTGACGAGTGCAGGGGGTAGCGCGTGTGAAATGCAGGCAGGCGTCGATGCTGCGTCAGGGCGCCGATGACCGATGAGTGCCAAATTCAAGGGCATTTGTCGCGCGCACATGCACACATATGCGCGCGTATACTGAGTGGTAGGGCGGGCGGGACTCGAACCCGCACGGGGTTACCCCCAGAGGATTTTAAGTCCTCTGTGTCTGCCATTTCACCACCGCCCCAGATATGCGCAGAGCGCCAAGGCCGCTCTGGCAGCCATAGAATAGCACATCGGCGGCGCCCGCCGGGCCGACAGGTGGCAGGCGGCAGATGGCGGGCGAGGTGGGCTATAATCACCACAGATCGAGGTATGGCAAGACGAGGCGTGATGCGGCAAGCGCCGACGTGGCGGCGCCAGCGGCATCAGAGGAGAACGTGAGCAATGGATGATTCCGATGTGATGCGCTCCATCAGCACACTGGTGGAGGAGGAGCATCATCTGCTGGCGGCAGCGGAGCAGGGTGGGCTGGACGACGAGCAGCGTCAACGATTGCACAATGCGCAGACGCAGCTCGATCAGTGCTGGGACCTGTTACGCCAGCGCCGGGCCAAGCGCGAGTTTGGCCAGAACCCCGATGACGCCCAGGTGCGCGACGCCAACACGGTGGAGCATTACAAAGCCTGACTGACACAACAGCGCGCGGCCCAGCGCTATCTGACGCTGGGCCGCGCGGTCATGTTGGCGTGGACGTGCGACTACTTGGAGTCGCGCACGGCCTCGTCCAGCTCCTTACCGGCGGTAAACTTCACCTTCTTGCGGGCTGGCACGCTGATCTTGGCGCGCGTCTGTGGGTTCACGCGCACGCTCGGCGCCGTCTCCTTGACGGAAAACTTGCCGAAGCCCACCAGCGTCACCGCATCGCCTGACTCAAGCGACTCGCGGATCGTGTCGAGGACGGCGTTGACGAAGACCGTGCTCTCTTTGACACTCTTGTTCGATTTGGTCGCCACGCGCTTGATCAGTTCCTGTCGTCCGACTGGCATGTGGTTATCTCCTCTAAGTGATGTGTGGCGCGTCAGCGCGCCGCCAACCTGGCGCCATTCAACTGGCAGTTGAGCGTCAGCCCTGTTGTCATGGGCAGAGACGCTGGCGCCGCACAACTGTCCGCTGGCCGGGAGTATAGCATCAGGCCACCCCGGCGCCAAGCGCACGGCTCGCGTCAAGCCGCGTCGAGCCTGTATTATTGTGCATTACCTCTGGGTGAAATGCAAGAGAATCCCGAATATATCGACGTTTGCGCCACTATTTGCCAGCGTTTTGAGACGCATTTCACACTTTTGCGGACAAAAGAGAACATTAGTACAAAAGTCCTGTCAACCCGCACTGGCTCACGGTTGAGGCGCTGAGGATGGGGGCCTGATTGAGCCATTCTACCGAGACGCCGCACATTCTACGCCGTTGTCATCTCCCGCTTGCCTGGCTCGCCTCAGATCACCCTTCGCGCGGCTGCTCTGGCGCGGCGAGATAGCGATAGAGGCCATCGCGGCGCTCCTGACGCACGAGGCCGCGCAGGCGCAGATGCTCCAGGTGGGCAAGCGTCTCCGCCAGTGCGAAGCGCCGATCATCCACCGTGCGCAGGCGCTCGCCGAAGAGCGCGCTCGCGGCGGCGTTGGCGGTCAGCCCATCTGGCGCGCGCTCGACCAGCCTCCGGATGATGGCGCTGCGCTCGATGTGATGCGCGCGCAACGCATCGACGCGCTGCGCCAGGCCGCTGAAGGGCAGGCCGTGCCCGGGCGCCACGATGCGCGCGGGCAGATCGCGCACACGCTGGAGTGAGACGTAGTAGTCGGCCAGCGGATCGGGACGCGAGTTGGGAAACAAACCGATGTTGGGAGTAATGGACGGCAGGATGTGGTCGCCCGCGATGAAGAAGCCGTCGGAGCGCAGCAGGCACATGTGATAGTCGGAGTGGCCGGGAGTCCAGATGACCTGATAGCTCCAGCGGCCCAGCGTCAGCGTCGCGCCATCGGTGAGGGTGCGCATGGCGCTGGTGGGGGGCAGCGAGAAGCCGTTGGGCCGCGCGATAGCCCTGGCGGCGTCGCGTCCGGCGCTGGCGCTGACGGCGGTGACGCGCGGGTCGGCGGCGTTCTCTTCGAGGGTCAGCCCGTGCTCAGCGAACATGCTCACGATGGCCCGCAGCGCCGGGCCTGTCAGCTCGCCCCAGACACGATACATGCGCTCATCCTCTTGCGCAAGCATGTAGACCGGCGCGGCGGAGGCGCTCTGGATCAACCCGGAGAGGCCGATGTGGTCGGGATGGGCATGGGTCAGCACGAGCGCGCTGAGCGCTTCCATCGGCACGCCGGCCATCTCAAGCCCGGCGCGCAACGCGGCCTCATCGCGCGCCAGACCCAGCCCAGCGTCGAAGAGCGTCCAGTGGCCCGCGCCATCGCCGATCAGATAGACGTTGACCGCGCGCAGGGCGAAGGGCAGTGGCAGCGGGATGCGCCAGAGGTTCTCTTCAATGCGTGTCGGGGCGTCGTCGCGGGGGAAGATGTCACGCGCGGCCTGCGCGTCGTCTGGGGATAACTGCTGCACAGAGGCTCCTGTCTCGCCGGTCGGGTGGCGCCAGAGGTAGGCCGCGCGCCGCCGCTGACCGCCGCTGACCGCCGGGGGCGGCGCACGGCGAGTGATCTGCTGACTGCGCTCAGGGCTGAGGCTGCGCGATGATGATGGGCGTCTCGCCCGGACGAATATAGCCCAGATCACGCGCCTCGCGCTCGATGGCGGCTGGCGACTGGGCCTGGCTGATCGCCTGCCCCGTCTGCTGGATGTCGCGCTGGATACGCGCATTCTCGACGCGCGCTTGCGTGACGGCTTGCTGCTCACGCCAGAGTGTCCACGTTTCGCCGCCCGTCGCGATGAGCAGCGCCAGACAACTGAGGGCGCCGATCCAGAGCAGCAGCTTGCGTACATTCACTGCGCGTGGCGGCGCGCCTGGAGGGTCGCCCAGGCGTTCGAGTTCATCCTCCTCGGTCAGTATACGCTGCTCATCATCCGCTCGCATAGCCGCTCATGCTCCTTCGATCACCTCGATCACCTCGATCACCTCGATCACCTCGATCACGCGCGGTTACTCCTCAGGCGTGGCGCCGCGCGCGGCGCGTGGGGGGCGCTGCGGCTGCTCGCGGCGTGTGCGCAGGCGCTCGCCGATCTTCGCGACGGGCTGCGGCGGGTCGGCCAGCGCGGCATGGGTCAGGCGCAGCCAGTCGGCAAGACTGAGCGACTGCGCGCGCCGCTCGGCGTCTATCGCGCTCGTCGCCAGCCAGCGCTCCACCTGCTCTGGCGAGAGGCGCAAATTCTGCGCCAGACTGTTGTGTATCTGCTTGCGCTTGCCACCAAACGCCGCATGCGCCAGGCGAAAGAGCAAGTCGCGCCCGGCGTCGTCAAGTGGGAGGTCGGCGAAGACATCGATGCGCACGATGGCGGATTCGACCTTGGGCGGCGGATAGAAGGCGCTGGCGGGCACGAGCGAGACGATCTGCGGCTGGCCGTAGAATTGCACGCTGAGGCCGAGCAGGCTCAGTTCGCCGGGCGGCGCCACCATGCGCTCCGCTACCTCACGCTGCGTCATCACGACCATCAGCGTCGGGCGTGGGCGCGCTTCGAGGATGCGCCGCAAGATCAGCGCGGTGATGTAGTAGGGCAGGTTGGCGACGAACTTGTAGGGCGCGCCGCCAAAGACCGCGCCGAGGTCCACGGCCAGCAGGTCGCGCGGGATGACCTCGACATTGGCATACGCGGCGGTCGTCTCGGCGAGCGCGGGCAGGATGTCGCGATCCATCTCGATGGCGACAACACGCCCCGCGCGCTGCGCCAGCGCCACGGTGAGCGCGCCCGGCCCAGCGCCCACCTCCAGCGCGTTATCGGTCGGGGCCAGGTCGGCGGCGTTGACTACGGCGTCGAGGGCTTTGCGGCTGACGAGCAGATGCTGGCCGAGCCGCCGGTTGGTGTGCGCCAGCCCATGCCGCCGCAGCAACGCGCGCAACACGCCGATGTCGGTCAGATCGGTCAGGTCGGGCGCGACGTCGGTGGCCGCTGCGGCTGCCTGTGTCGCTAGCTCTTCGCTGGTGTCATCCACAGTGGCGTCATCCTGGGCGGCGCTGGCGACCGACGCTTGTCGGCCCGCCGCCAGCTCTGCCCACTGGCGGCGCCTGATAGCGTAGCACGAAATGGCGCGATGCGGTGAGGCATGTGCGCGGCGCTCAGGGTCTTTTCATGCTAGGGTAATGCCCCTCAGGGCGAGGGCTTGACGCGGATACATGGCATGGCGCCGCAGCGCAGCCGCGACAGTGGTGACGCCCACCTGGCGGAGCAGATTGAGGGCGGCATTGCGGCACGCGCCGAAGGTGGCGGGAGCGCGGTCGGAGCGCACCTGACAGGCGTCCTCGCCCAGCGTGACCCCGCGCACGTACTGCACGTACTGCAAGCCGTTCTCGATCTGCCAGTGTCCCCGCCAGATTTGTCCCCGCCAGCTCTGCTCGAGCCGTGCGGCATCCGCCTGCGCTGGAGGCACACGCGTCACGGCGGAAGCCCACTCGGCCCTGGTCTCGCCTGTCCGCGCGCCACTGACATACGCGACCTCGCGAGAGCTACGGCAGACCTGGGCCAGCGCGGGTCAGCCGGCACTCGTGCCCGCCTCGCCTTCCGCTGGGTCCAGCCGTTCCCGCTGCGCAAGGGACGCGACGACCTCGCTCGACGCCTCCAGCGTGCGCCGCTCCTCGCGCTCGCCATGCCGCTCGCCCGCGACCACCACCCGCTGGCGCGGCGTCCAGGGTCGGCGAAGCTGAAGGCGACTGCCTCCAACGTGAGCGGTTGATTCTCCTTTAGCGCGACGAAATAGTGCCCCCTTTTCGCACGATCTGCTGACACAAGCCCCGCGCCGCCAGCAGTGCATCGCCCGTCACGACCCGCCCGCTCAGCAGCCGCGCAGGCACGGCCGCCAAGACGGCTTGCCCCCCCGCCAGTTCATGGCCCTTGCCCAGCGTCTCCGCCTCCGCCAGGACGATGCGTGTCTGGTGGGCAGAGGCCGCGACCAGATGCACGCCGGGAAGCTCCTCGCCATGGAGACCGCGCAGCGTCTTGCCGTCAGTCGCCAGCGCCTCATCTGGCGCCAGCCCCTGCTGCGCGAACCAGTGTCCCAGCACCCGCTCAAACGTGGCGTGGCGCGGTGGCGAAACGCGCGATGCCGTGTTGCCACACGCGCTCCCCGCTCCCCGCGCAGCCCTAACGCGACGCGCATCTCCGGCTCACACGCGCAGCCCCACTGGCTAATGGCGTAGAGGCTGCGACAGCCGCACACAATAGGGCGCAAACCGACAAGGCCAGCATCCCGCCGAGGGCCTGCGCCTTGCCTTGCCCATGCCGCACGTCTGGCAACGTCTCCAACGCGGCTCGCAAGGAGTCCTCTGGCGCGTGTTCGCGCTCGGCTATCGTATTCATGCCGCATAGTCTACCTGATCTCGAGTAGCCTGAAAAGACCCTGGCGCGGCGCTCGCCTCATCTTCCTACGCGCATTGCTTGCCCCGGCCTGGGCGTCTACAATCGGCTGAGAGTGGTGAGTGGGGCGCGCAGGTGAGGAGGCGTGCAAGATGGGAACAGCGGGAATGGGGCGCCACAGCGCGGCCACCGTGGCGACGGCGGCTGCGCTCTGGCTGGGATACGCGCCTCTACGATGGGCTGCTAATACGCCGCATCGCGACGGAGACACGCGCCGGGCTGACGCGCGCTCTGGGTGAGGTGGGGGTCGAGGCGGAGTTTTTGCTCGTGCTGGTGGATGCGCTCCCCAGCGCCGCTCGGCCCGCCCACACGGATGGCGAGGTCTTTCTGCAGCGGCTGACGGCTTCGCTGACTCGTCTGGCGGAAGCCTCAGCCACGCTCGAGGTGGCGACCCAGGGCTATCTCACTGCGCTGGAGGCGAGTTATCCCGGCGTCAGCGCCAACCAGCGCGATGTCGTCTGGTGGCCACGCTTCACGGGCTATGCGCAGCGCGGCGAGCCGCTGGAGGCGCGTCTACGCCGCTGCGGCTTCTCCTGGCGTCATGTGGTGGAGTCGCGTCTCCCCGTGCATATGGAGGCGATTCTGGAGCAGTTGGCGCTGACCGTGTTTGCGCTGAGCAACCTGCCGCCTGCCGGGGTCACGCCCGTCTCGACGCTCTACCACGGTCTGTATGAGGTGTCGTCGGCGCTGCATGGCGATATCGTTCCGCGCCACATCATGGGCGGCAGCGGCGACCCGCGCTACCCCGGCGCGCTGGCCAGCATCGCGCGGCTACGCGACCTCGACGCCAGCGGCGATACCACAATCGAGAGCGATCTCGCCTGGGCGCGGGCGCAATATGCCGCAGTCAGTGGCGCACGCGCCTCCTTTGGCCCCGCGCTAACCACGGCGAGCGAGTTGAGCGCGTTGCGCGCGACGCCGGTGGATGATGCGCGCCTGCTGGCGGCCCATGCGGCTTACGAGTGGGGGCATACGATTGGCTTCCTCGAATATCTGCGGCGCAAGCCCGGCGAACGTGGGGCCAGCGCCTGATACGCTGCTCAGCCGACGACGGCGTGGCGATTTGCCTGCGATGGGCGCCGCTGCTACAATTGCCAGTGAGCGCCCCATTGCGCGAGCGCCTGGCGCAGACCCATCAGCAGGCATGCGCGCAGTGATAGGCTGGGATAGATCGCCATGATGGAAGACCTCGGTGAACCGATAGGGCAGTCGGCGGCGGAAGCCACATCCACCGATGTTGGGCCACGCGCCCCTGTGACGCCGCGCGAGTGGATCAGTCCGGGCGTGAGCCTGCGCAAGCGCATCATCACAGGCATTGGCGTGGCGCTGGTCGCCATCATCTTCTTCATCATTGCGAAGAGCGAGGGCGCCCCGGCGCTGGTCAGCACGATCATCGGCGTCATCTTCATCGCGGGCTTCGTCGGCTACCTGCGTGTCGTCGCGCCAGTCCCCTTCACGCTGCGGCTGGATGAGCGCGGGGTGACGCGCGCTGAACGCGGCGCTGAGCCGCTGCTCATCACCTGGGGCGGTGTCGCCAGGGTGAAAGAAGAAGTGTTCAAGAGCGGCGTCGCCGTCAGTATCACCGTCTACAAGCGCGTCGGCGCACGCGGACTCCACCGCGCCTGGGTGGTCTACCGCGACGACATTCCTCAGTTCGACGCCTTCGTCGAGGCGTTCTCGGCGGCGCTGCCACTCGACCGCCCCTGGGCGCGCGAGACGATCCACGAATAGCCCACAGCGGGCGCAAAACGGACCATGAACATCCATCACAGCGGGAGGAACGCATGGGACTGAGCGATATTCCCTTCTGGGGACGCATAGCTGGCGAACTGCTCGACACAGGCATGGATCGCATGGGCGCGAAGAAGTGCGCGACGAAAGGCCACAACTGGCGCGATGTGGGCGCTGTCGTGCTGCGTGAGGATGGCGGCGTCGATCAGCTCCCACGCGGCGCGATGCAACGCTGCCGTCGCTGTGGCGAGACGCGCGCCACGCCCGAAGCGTAGACGACAGAGGCGCAGCGCACGTGATTTCAGCGAGAGGCCGAGAGCCATGAGCCATGCTGTTCCCGTCTCCGACGAGACGTATCAGACCATTGCGGCGCTCGCACGCGAGCAAGGCACGACGCCGGAGGCGCTCATCGAGACACTCCTGCAAGAGCGTCTCGCCGAGCGCAAGGCTATCGCCAGCCAGAACGAGGAGTGGATCGCTGGTCTGGATGAAGCGCTGGCTCGCGCCGCGAGCGGCGAAAACGTCCGCTACGACAGCACAGAGGCATTCTTTACAGCCCTGGACGCGCAATAGCTTCAGTACGTAGCTCCGCCGCATGGCTGGCGACTTCAATCGCCAGCCGCACAGCCCTGGATGAGACATCTGCCGGCATGCTATCTGCGTCTCATAGCGGGTGGCACGAGCAGCGCGCCCAACACCAGCCCCGCGACGAGGCCGCCGAGGTGGGCATAGAGCGCGATGCCACCATTGAACGACAGTGCGATGTTCAGCACCAGCCAGAAGAACCACTGACCAATGATCGCATTCGCCGCCGGGCCGAGTGAGCGCCGGTAGAGCAGGAAGAATATCCCGAACGCGCCGAAGATGCCGAAGATCGCGCCCGACGCGCCCAGCGCAGCGCCCGAAGGAACGAGCACTGCCTGCGCCACGCCCGCCACGATGCCCGACAGCAGGTAGATCGCCAGGAAACGTGAGTGGCCAAAGATCTGTTCGGTCACGACGCCGACGAAGTAGAGCGAGAGCATGTTGATCCCGACATGAATGATGCTCTCATGCAGGAACATCGCGGTGAAGATGCGATACCACTGCGTCGGGTCCTGTTGCAGGTAGTTCACCCCAACCTGAACCCCAAAGTTGTAGATGGGATTGTTTGGATGGTTTGACGTGGTGAAGAGGTCGAAGTTCGAGAACGCCAGGCAGACGAGATACACAGCAGTGTTGATCGCGATCAGCGCGAAGGTCACGATGGGCATGTTGCGCGTGGCGAAGCGGGCGCGCACGGCGGCGCGCTCCACGCCGCTGCGCTCTTGCCACGGGCGCGGGTTGGCCACTGGCGGCGCAGGCGCCTGCGCTTGCGCCTGCATCGGCTGGCCGGGCAGCGGCGCCGAGCCGAAGACCTCCGGCACGACCGGATTCACTGGCGGGAAGAGCTTGGGCAGATCGTGCGTGCCAGACATGCGCGCCGCCTTCGACTCAGCGAGCGAGGCGTCGTAGGTCTGGCGCAGTTGGCGCAGCGCATAGCCACGCAGCGCATGCGCATAGGCGCGCGGCGGGTCGAGTTCGATTGCGCGGTCGAGCGCCGTCAGCACATCGTTGAAACGCCCGGCCATCGTCGCCTCAATCGCCTCCGCGATGTAGGCGTCCGCTGTGTTGGGCGCGAGCTTGCGCGTCATCTGGCAGGCCATCGTCGCCACGCCATACTGCCTCAGCGCGAGGTTAGCCTCTGCCAGCCCCAGATGTGCGCCGACAGCGGACGGGTCGAGTTGCGCGGCGCGCGCATATTCGGCTGCGGCCTCGTTCACCTTCAGCTCTTTGAGCAGCTCGTCGCCTCTCTCGATCAACGAGCGCACATCTACCTTCTGTTCCATGGGCCAGCGTCTCCATTATCTCGTTGCTATCGCAGCGCGCCTCCACAGCGGGAACAACATCCCCAGCAGCGCGCACGCAATCTTCCCAGGCGATTCAACGTCAGGCGCTGGCCGTTCTCACCAGCCGTGTCGCCCTGTCGCATCACATCACTATACAGAATACGCGCTAACATAGCTATACGTTTGGGCCTCGGCGAGCAGCCATCTCAGCCGATGATGACCGCCAGCAGTGAAAACGCGAAGACTGAGACGGCGATATAGCCATTCATGTTGAAAAATGCGACATCGAGCCGCGAGAAATCTTCGGGATGGACGAGGCGATGCTCCCAGATGAGCAGCCACGCCGTGACGCCAACGGCGATCCAGAAGGGCCAGGCAAGGCCGAGTATGCCGCCCACCGCCGCCAGCAGACCCACCGAAGCGCCATGCATCATCTCAGAAATCTCTAAGGCCCGCTGCGGCCCGAATCGCGCCGGGATGGAGTGGAGGCCGTGCGCACGGTCGAAGGCGATATCCTGGCAGGCGTAGATCAGGTCGAAGCCGCCAACCCACGCCGCGACCGCCAGCCCCAGCAGCAGCGGCGGCACGAGATTGGCGGCGCTGATCGTAGGATTGATGGCCAGCCAGCCGCCGATTGGCGCGATGCCATCCGTCAGGCCGAGCATGAAATGGCAGAGCCAGGTGAAGCGCTTGGTGTAGGAGTAGCCCAACAGAAACAGCACCGCGACCGGCGAGAGCGCGAGGCAGAGCGGATTGAGTTGCGCGGCGGAGAAGACCATCACCGCCAGCGCCACCAGCGCAAAGAGCGCCATCTCCGCTGGCTTGAGCAGCCGCTGCGGCAGCGCGCGGTTCGCGGTGCGCGGGTTGAGCGCGTCCATCCCCGCGTCGGCCAGCCGATTGACCGCCATCGCGACGGTGCGCGCGCCTGCCATCGCCAGCGTCACCCAGATGAGCGGGCCGAGGCCGGGCCAGCCGTGGTTGGCGCGAGACGCCAGCACGACCCCCAGATAGGCGAATGGCAGCGCGAAGATCGTATGCTCGAACTTGATCGCCTCAAGAAAGATGCGTAGCTTGCCGCCGACGCTCGCCGCGGCGCCCGCCCGTGGCGCTTCCGCCCGCATATTGCGCTCCCCAACCGTCGAATCACCCTGCGCCAATGCGCAGGCGCACCGCATAGATTATACGCCGGGGCGCTGGTTGGCGTCAGGCGGGCGGGTGAACCCGCAGCTAGGGGCCTGCGGCCGCAAAGGCCGCCTGCGCGGCCTAGAGTACGGCGTCCTCGTCCGCGTCAGGCGGGCTTCGCGTCGGTCCGCAGACCCTGCCGCTCGCTCCTGCGCACGCCGCCATGCCCACCGCGAACGAGCGTGACCGCTGTCAGAGCCGTCGCGATGATGAACAGCGCTGCCAGGATGCCAGCCGCGCTATGTACGTGCCCCAGCAGTTCCGCGTATACGCGCTCAGCCTCAGCGTGCGCCGCAGGGGCGAAATGGGCGGGAGCGAGAGGAAAGTCGAAGCAAGCCTGGAGGTTGAAATAGGTCATCCACTCGGCGACCGCCGTCGCGCCTCCCGCGCACCCCACAACGAGCAGCAGCGCTAGAGGCGCTCCGCGCGGGAGGGTATCGCCGTCGGCGCAGGACGAGCGATTCCAGCCCGAGCAACAGCGTTTCCGCGCACAGCGCATACACAGTTACCCATGCCAGCGTCACCCACGGTGTGAACGATAATTCGAGTCCATTTGGGCACTGATTCGCAAATCCTGGAGGCATCTCGAGTACCCTCCCAATCGCAGTTTGCGCTCATTGGGAAACACGTGGAGCAGACAGAGTTTACCTGATGGATCAAGCTGTGTATATCACCATGCGCGGTTGGCGCACGACAGCGACGCAGCGTGCATCGCCGCGCGCCATACAATCCTCCACACCATCCTGCGGAATCTGTGAAACTTTCTGCCATACGCTCTGCTCCAACCTCTCAACATAGCGGCGCATGCGCTGGACGATGACCTGCGACCCGCAGTCTGGTGGGGAGTCGTCGCATTGAGAGGGAGAGCTTATCGTGGCAGAGACACCCACTATCGCCAGCAGCTACACGTTCGATCCGTTCGCGCGACACCAGTTCTATCATGATGTGAACGAGTCGCTGGCGCGTCGCGCCGTCAAGCGGCTGGATGCGTCGCTGCCGCCGGGGCAGCCCGCGCATATCGTGGAGCTTGCCTCCGGCACTGGCGCCGTGACGGAGCTGATTCTGGACGAACTGGAGCGCGTGGGACGGCCCGGAGTTGTCACCGGGGTCGAGCCATCATCTGAGGCGGTTGACATCGCCCGCGACCGGCTGGCTGGGCGCGAGGTCGAGTTCATCCAGGGGGACGCCGACCAGGTAGCTGCGCTCAGCGCGCAGGCCGACGCCGCCTTCTTCTGCAACGCGATCCATCTGATCCCCGATAAGGTTGATGTCATCCGCAAGCTGGCCGCTGCGCTGCGACCGGGCGGCTACCTCGCGATCAACAGTTCGTTCTACACAGGCGCCTATGCGCCCGGCAGCGAGCGTTTCTATCATCTGTGGACACGCCGCGCGCTGGGCTGGCTGCGCGAGAATCATCCCGGCGTGCGCACCTCGCGCCAGGAGAAGGCGATGGCGATGCAGTGGCTCAGCGCCGATGAATACGGCGAACTGATGACCACGTGCGGGCTGCGCGTCGCCGACCGCACCGAGGAGACCGCGCAGATGCCGCTCAGTTCCTGGCAAGATATTGGCCGCTACTGGCTCTTCATCGAGGGCGCGCTGCCAGGGGTGCCGATTCCGATTGGCGCCGAGGCGCTCTACCACGCCGCCGGGCAGGCGTTCGAGGAGCTAGGGCTGACGACAGTGCCGCGTGTCTGGCTGCAACTCATCTCCCAGAAAGTCCGATAGCGCAACGCCATGACGCCTGCTGGCGCGCCGCCGCCCATCGCCGATACACTGACCACTGCGCGCACGATCATTCGCCGCTATCAGCCAACCGACGCCGAGGCGCTCTATCAGACCGTCGTGGCGTCGCGCGAACACATCGCGCGCTGGCTACCCTGGGCGTATGAGCATGTCAGCGTGGACTATACGCGCGACCTCATCGAACGCTTCCAGGCGCAATGGCGGCTGCGCGAGGACTTCACTTATGGCCTCTTCGCGCGTGGGCAGGATGGCCAGTCGGGCGCGCTGCTCGGCGGGCTGGGTCTGCGCCCGCGCGCCTGGGATGTCCCTTCGTTCGAGATCGGCTACTGGCTGGCCGCCGAGGCCGAGGGTCACGGCTACATGACCGAGGCAGCGGCGGCGCTGGTGGACTATACCCTGCGTGAACTGGGCGCGCTGCGCATCGAGATTCGCTGCAATGCGCGCAACACCCGTAGCGCCGCCGTCGCGCAGCGCCTCGGCTTCGCGCAGGAGGCGCTGCTGCACAATCACATGCGCGCCCACGACGGCAGCCTGCGCGATACGCTGATCTTCGCGAAGGTGGTCTGAGCGCAGGGAGCTGGCGGTTGAAACCGCGCCTATGTGGGCCTGCGGGCCGCGAAGCCTGCCTCCGCAGGCTGGGACGGGCGGCGGTGGACCCGCGCAGGCGGGTCTGGTGGCGACCGCAGTCGCCCTGAGGCGCGGTTTCAACCGCCAGCCCGCTCCCAGGCCAACCCCGGTTTTTGGTAGAGCCTAGACGCCTACGCGCGTTGACACGCTCTCTGCACGCGCCATATACTCTCGCAGAATGGATACAGGTGCGGCAGACATGCTACCCCGATGGGAGCAGGAGATGAGCGCCATCTTGCAGCGCATCGCAGAATGGATGCGTGCTGCGGCTGACGCGCTCCTTCGCCGGGATGACGGCGCCCGCATGTTGGCAGGGGAGACAGGGACAGCGATGAGTGGGCCGGGAGGCATGGTCACCAAGCGTGATCAGCGGCGCGAAACGCGGCGCGACCAGTATCAACGACGCCAGACCGAGAACAGGATCGCACGCGAACGCGCGATTCGCCAGCAGCGCATACGGCGCTACGGGCTGATCGGCGGCGGCATCATCCTTGTGCTGCTCCTGGCCCTGGGGATCAGCCTGTTCGTCATCCACAACAACAATAGCGCACACACCACTGGCCTGAACGCGCAGCCAGCCACTGGCCAGACTGTTGACGGCCTCCAGTGCCTCTCGCAGCAGGGCGGCGCGCTGCACATCCACCAGTATCTCAACCTGTACATCAACGGGCAGCAGACCACCGTGCCACCCGGCACAGGCATCGTGGACTCGGCGAACTGTCTCTATCCGCTGCACGTGCATGACAATGAGCCGAACATCATCCACAACGAGACGAATCAGCCGAACGCCAGGTTTACGCTGGGCCAGTTCTTCGATATCTGGGGCGTCAAGCTCTCCAGCGCACAGGTCGGCGACTACAAAGTGGATAGCTCGCACACGCTGACCATCAAGCTGGTCGACAAGAATGGCGCCGTGACGACCTACACCGGCGACCCACATGCGCTGCCGCTGAACGATGAGGAGACGATCTATCTCCTCTACAACAGCCCGAATGTGCCGCTCAAGCCCTTCACCAACTGGCAGACGCTCACCGAATAAATCCGCCAGACCCGCCGCAGCGACGCACACGAAACCGCCAGTGAGGATGCGCTCACTGGCGGTTTCGGCACAAGCGGCATACGTTGGATTCGGGAGCAGCGCTAGTGTGGCAAGGCGCCCACGGCGTTCATCGCGCCAACGACGCCGTTGATCACCGCCAGCGCCAGGCCGATGCTGGCCAGCACAATGCCAACGGTCGCCATGGCGCTGCGGCTGAACGATTTCCGCCCGCGAATGCTGAAGATCAGGCCGAGGACGCCGAAGACCAGGCCGCAGCCAGCGACAATCGCGGCAGGGATGCTGATGATGCCCAGAATCAGGCCAGCGACCGCAGCTCCGTCGCCCTGCGTGGGCCGGGCCGGGTAACCTGGCGCGCCATAGCCCATGGGCTGCATGGGCTGCTGCCCGTACCCCGGCTGCCCATACCCCGGAGGTGGCGGCGGCGGGTAGAGCGGCTGCGACGGCGGCGCTGGCGGCGGCGGATAGCCTGGCTGCCCATATCCCGGCTGATAGGGTTGCTGTGGGTAGCCTGGTGGGGGCGGGTAGATTGGCTGTGAGGGCGCCGCAGGTGGCGGCGGATAGGCGCCCGGCTGTGGCTCATACCCCGGCTGATAGACGGGGTATTGTGGCTGCGGCTCATATCCTGGCTGGTATGCAGGATACTGCGGCGGCTGTTGCGGCTGCTGCGGCGATGTGTTTGGGTTGTTGGGGTCGTACCCATATGGCGGCTGATAGCCCAAGTGTCACGCACCCTTCTCTGCCAGCTTCTTGCGAGGCGGCGCCTGCAACGGCGCAGTTCGCCGTCAGCGCAAGTATAGCAAGGCGACAGGTGTTCCACAAGAGCAGGTGTGCGCGAAAGCGGGGCTTGAGAATGGTCCGGCGGTTCCGCGCGACTGGTCGTGTCCTAGCCCCACGCAGGTGGGGCTTCGCGGCCGCCAGGCCCCTAGCTGCGGGTTCACCCGCCCCCGTCACAGCCGCGCGGGTAGGTCGGGCAGGTTAGGCGCGGGCGCGCGCCTCGCAGGCCGAGCAGCGCGTGGTGGCGGGGTTCAGCTCCAGGCGGCGCGCGGCGATGGAATGGCCGCAGTGGTCGCAGACGCCGTAGAGGCCCGTGTCGGCGCGGCTCAGCGCGTATTGCGTGCGGCGCAGATCACCGCGCAGCAGCGGGGCCAGCGCGACGCGCAGGGCGCTATCGGGCGCGCCCACGCTGCTCGACTCTAGCTCAGAGAGAGCCAGCAGCAGCGCCACATGCTCGCGTTCGAGCCGGGCCAGTGTACGGGCCAGGATCGCTGGTCGGCTGGGAACCGCTAGCGGTCTGCGTCTGGTAGCGGAAAGGCGTGTCGCATACGTCATCGTGTCACTCTCTTTGTGCGTCCTGCGCATGGGCCTTGGAACCAGTGATGAGCGGGTGTGTCAGTCGAAGCGTCGCTCTCTCCGGATGAGCGCCATGCTGGTGAGCTTGTGTCTTGTTCGCTCAGAAGATGATTGCGCGCAGTATCCGTGCCGCAGAGGATCAACGCGACACAGAGCCGTTGTCATCCAGGACGAACACAAGCCCTATAAGCAACACTTGTGCCGCAAGTCCTACCTGACGCAAGCTCCACAGGGGCCGTTGAGCGGCTGCGAAGGCCGATAGCAAGCTCGCTGCGGCGCGTCAATCCCGTTTGACACGCCGAAACGGCGCGGACTATACTGCCCCAGAGTGCGCCAGAAGGATGGCGCCAGCGCAGAACGACACGCCCGGCGCTGCGCGAGCGACCGCCCGCACAGCGCCGGGCAGCGATAGAGCATGCCTTATCGGCCTCAATCGAGGCCGATACCTAACAAGTAGTGTGACGGAGCATGTCATGGCAGAGTCCGACGAGAACGCCCAGCAAAGCGCCCAGGCCGACAGCGCGTCGAGCGCATCCGCCGCATCCACCTCACCTGCCGACGCCGATGCGCGCATCGCCGAGCTTGAGGCGCAGCTTGCCGCCGCAAAGGCTGAGGCGGGCCAGAACTGGGATAAGTTCCTCCGCGAACGCGCCGAGATGGAGAACTTCCGCAAGCGCCAGGAACGTGTCGCGACTGATCGCGTGCGGCGCGAGAAGCGCGAGATGCTCGGCAAGATGCTCGAAGTGGTCGACAATCTGGAACGCGCGCTTGCCTTTCAGGACACCATGGACCGTGACGCGCTCCAGCAGGGGATGCGGATGCTCCAATGGCAGCTCGATGAGTTGCTGAAAGCCGAGGGCCTGACCTCCGTGCCGAGCGTCGGCGAGCAATTCGATCCCTACGTCCACGAGGCCGTCGAGACCGTCAACTCGGCGGAACTTCCTGAGGGGGTGGTGGTCGAGGAGGTGCGCAAGGGCTATAAGCTGGGCGATGAAACGCTGCGCCCCGCGCGAGTCAAGGTAAGCGCTGGCCCCGCCGCTTAGCGTGCGTGTGGCGCCGGGTCGGGCTGTCCAGCAAGCATGCCACGCCGGGACATTCGCCCCGACGCTCAACCCGAAACGGCGTGCGCTCGTACTCTCTCTGAGAGCCGGGCGCGCCACGCGCATCGGCGGACCGTCAACAGGCCAGCATGACCACCGAGAGTATTGAATACCGCTACGCCGGCGCGGCGGAGCCGCCGGAGATGGGCGCTCCAGACTCCGCGTTTGAGCCACACCGAACTGAGCGCCATGGATTACAAAGACTACTACAAAGTCCTGGGGGTTACGCGCAGCGCCAGCACTGACGAGATCAAGAAAGCGTTTCGTCAACTCGCGCGCAAGTTTCATCCCGACGTCAACCCAGGCAATAAACAGGCTGAGGCGCGCTTCAAAGAGATCAATGAGGCCTATGAGGTGCTCTCTGATCCAGACAAGCGGCGCAAATACGACACACTCGGACCAAACTGGCAGGAGCAATTTGGTCCCGCCGCCACGACTGCGCGTGGGCGGTCGCCCTTTAGCACACGCACACGCGCCTCGACGCCCGGCTCCTCCGGCTCGTCAGGCGGCGCGTATGATTTTGCTGATCCGACGGGTTTCTCTGAATTCTTCGAGGCGCTCTTCGGGCGACGCCCCGCCGGAGGCTCCGGCACGACCGGCGCATCCACCGCGCGCGGGCGCACCGCGACGGGAACCGCGAGCGGCAATGGCACATTTGGCAGTGGCACGCTCAATCGCGGCGAAAATGTCGAGCAACCGGTGGAGATTACGCTGCGCGAGGCCTATGGTGGCGCGCGACGGCTCTACACCATCCAGCAGCCAGAAACCTGCGCGACCTGCTCTGGCACGGGCAAGGTGGCCGGGCGCGTCTGCGCGGTCTGCGGCGGCTCCGGCATCGTTGATCGCGAGCGGCGCATCACCGTCAACATTCCAGCGGGCGTAGACACGGGCGTCAAAGTGCGCGTCGCCGGGGAGGGACAGCCCAGCGCCTCTGGTGGGCCACGCGGCGACCTCTATCTGAATGTCAGCGTCAAAGCTGATCCGCAGTTCGAGCGCCACGGCGAAGACCTCATCATGGAGGCGCAGGCGCCGCTGACCACGGCCATGCTGGGTGGCGAGTTGACGCTGACGATGATCGATGGCAAGCGCATCACCCTGACCATCCCGCCAGAGACGCAGAATGGCCAGGTCTTTCGCGTCTCTGGCAAGGGCATGCCCAAACCCAACAGCGACACGCGGGGCAATCTGCTCGTGCGGGTGCAGGTGAAGCTGCCACAGCGCCTCAGCGAGCGCGAGCGCCAGCTCTTCGAGGAGCTACGCCACGAACGCTCGGCCAGCTAAGCGCCGCGCTCAATTTCTCGCAAACACCTGCGGTCGCGAGCGCGCTATAATAGATGGGAGACGATGCGGCGGCCAGGCCGATGCGCGGCACGAGCCAGCCAGCGCTCGCATCGTCAGGAGATACAGGGGATACTGGCCAGCGCGTGGCCGCGTCTCCTTGAGCGTCTGCCCCCAGGCCCACGCATATCGGAACGCCCTCTACGCTGTGATAGAAGGCGCTCGCCGTGCGACTTTTGGGCGCGCCATGGGCTTCAACCCGCGTGAACACATGCTCGCGTGGGCGCGATAAAGTTCAAGAAGCAGTCTGCGGTGCGCGCACTGCGCTAGCGAAAGGAGGAGCGTCGCCGGTTCCTGTGTTGTCTCTCAGGCCGACGCCGCTACACGTTTCATGAGCACCACGAGCGTACAGAGAAGTCCGCTGGTGACCGAACTCCACGATAGCCCGGCAGAGGTCAATAACTTCTGCATCGTGGCGGCCACGGTCAATGGGTCTGGGAGCCAGACAGCCAACAATGTTCTCGTCCGCGCCCTGTTCCGCATGGGCATCCCCGTCAGTGGCAAGAACATCTTTCCCTCCAACATCCAGGGCCTGCCCACCTGGTTCCACATCCGCGTCAGCGAGGCCGGGTATGTGGGCCGCCGCGACAGCGCCGAGGTGGTCGTCGCGCTCAATCGGCAGACAGCGGCGCAGGACATCGCCAGCGTCTCGCCGGGTGGCGCGCTGATCTATCCGACCGAGTGGAAGCTGCCCGAAGAGCGGACCGACATCACTTACTACGCGCTGCCCGTGCAGCAGATGGCGAAGGACTCCGGCGCCAACGCCGACCTGCGCCCCTATGTCGCCAACATGGTCTATGTCGGCGCGCTGGCCGAATTGCTGGGCATCGATCTCGCCGAGATCGAGCAGGCCATCTCTGAGCATTTCGGTGGCAAGCAGAAGCCGATTGACCTCAACTTCGGCGTAGTCAAGGCGGCGGTGGAGTATACGCGGCAGAACATTACCAAGCGTGACCCTTTCCATGTGCAGCGCTCGAACAAGACCGCCGGCAAAATCCTGATCAACGGCAACTCCGCCGCCGCGATGGGCGCGATCTTCGGCGGGGTCAGCGTCGCCGCCTGGTATCCGATCACGCCATCCACCAGTCTGGTCGACGCGCTGGGCGAGTATGCCAAAGAACTGCGCGTCAACAAGGAGACAGGCGAGCGCTACTACTCCATCCTCCAGGCGGAGGATGAGCTGGCGGCGATTGGCATAGTCGTCGGCGCTGGCTGGATGGGCGCACGCGCGATGACGGCGACCTCTGGGCCGGGCTTCTCGCTGATGACCGAGTATACCGGTTTCGCCTACTTCACCGACATTCCCCTCGTCCTCTGGGACATCCAGCGGATGGGGCCGAGCACGGGCCTGCCCACGCGCACCTCGCAGGGCGACATTCTGATGGCGTACTACCTGGGCCACGGCGATACCCGCCATGTGCTGCTGCTGCCCTCCAACATGGAGGAATGCTTCGTGTGTGGCTGGCAGGCGTTCGACCTGGCCGATCGCCTGCAAACGCCCGTCTTCGTGATGAGCGACCTCGATCTGGGCATGAATATGTGGATGAGCGAGGCGTTCGCCTATCCCGATCAGCCGTTTGACCGGGGCAAAGTGCTCTCCGCTGAGGACCTCGACCGGCTGGGCGGCTTCAAGCGCTACAGCGACGAAGACGATGGCTCTGGCGTCGGCCCGCGCACGCTCCCCGGCACGGACCACCCACTGGCCGCCTATTTCACACGCGGCAGCGGTCACAACGCCAACGCCGAGTATACCGAGAAGCCCGACGAGTGGCAGGCCAACATGCAGCGGCTGCGGCGCAAGCATGACTTCGCCCGCACGATTGTGCCCAAGCCGATCGTTGACGAGGTCGATGCGGCTGAGATCGGCATCATCAGCTACGGCTCGAATGACCCGGCGATGCGGGAGGCGCGCGATATGCTGACGGCGGCTGGCGTGAAGACCAGCTACCTGCGCCTGCGCGCGCTGCCCACCACGGCGGAGTTCACCAGCTTCATCGAGAAGTATGACCGCCTGTATGTGGTGGAGAACAACTTCGATGGGCAGATGCTCCACATCCTCCAGGCGGAGGCGCCCATGCGGGCGGCGCTGATGCGCGGAGTCTCGCAGTGCGACGGCCTCCCGCTGACCGGCCAGTGGATCGCGCGGTCAATCGCGACGTTGGAACAGGAGCGCTAAGTCTCATGACTGCTATTCAGGAACCACCGGCCAGTGGGTTCAATCTCATCGGCCTGACCAAGAACGACTACAAGGGCAAGGCGTCTACGCTGTGCAAGGGCTGCGGCCACGACTCGATCTCAGCGCGCATCATCTCGGTGGCGTATGATCTCTCGATTCGCCCGACGCGCCTCATCAAGATGAGCGGCATCGGCTGTTCGAGCAAGACGCCCGCCTACTTCCTCAATCAGTCGCACGGCTTCAATGGTTTGCATGGCCGCATGCCCTCGGCGGCGACCGGCGCGCTGCTGGCCAACCATACGATGGCGGCGGTTGGCATCAGCGGCGATGGCGACACCGGCAGCATCGGTCTGGGCCAGTTCAAGCATATGGTGCGCCGCAACCTGCCGATGGTCTACATCATCGAGAACAACGGTGTGTATGGCCTGACCAAGGGGCAGTTCTCCGCCACGGCTGACGAAGGCCAGAAGCTGAAGTACGCTGGCGTGAACGAGCTACCCGCAATTGATGTCTGCCTGGAGGCGCTGGTGGCCGACTGCGGCTTCGTCGCGCGCAGCTTCGCTGGCGACCCGCGCCAGGTCGAGCAGTTGCTCAAGGCGGCGTTCAGCCACAATGGCACGGCGATTCTCGACATCATCAGCCCGTGCGTCTCGTTCAACGACCACGAAGACTCCACCAAGAGCTACGCCTGGGGCAAGGCTCACGAGGAGATCGTCAACGAGTTCTCCTTCATCCCGGCGCGGCAGGAGATCACGGTGGACTATGACGAGGGCGAGACGGTGGATGTCACGATGCACGACGGCGCCATCGTCCGCCTGCGCAAGCTCGACGGCAAGCACGACGCGACCGACAAATACGCCGCGCTGCGTCTGCTCGAAGACGCGCATCGCAGCCAGGAGTTGATCACCGGCCTGATCTACATTGACGAGAGCCGCCCCAGCCTCTCAGAGCTGGAGCATCTGCCAGAGACACCGCTCGCGCACCTCACCGAGGAGCGCCTGCGTCCCTCGCAGCAGACGCTCAATCACCTGATGGCCGAACTGATGTAGCCGCAACTGCGGCCCACACAAAGTCAGCCCCTTCGCACAGCGACAACGCATGCGAAGGGGCTGGCCGCATCTAACGCCACCTACACCGCCGTGCCATCTGCGCGCCAGGCGGCGATGGTGGCCGCGTCGAAGCCCAGTTCCGCCAGCGTCTCGGCGGTATGCTGGCCAAGCGTCGGCGGGGCGAGGCGCAGCGTCGCGGGCGTCTCGGAGAGATGTAGCGGCGTGTCTACCATCCGCACCGTGCCTGTCGTTGGGTGCTCTAGCTGCTGCACGAGGCCGATGTGTTGCGCCTGTGGGCTGGCGAGCGTCTGCGACATATCGCGAATTGGCCCGGCGGGCGCCTGCGCCGCGTCGAGGATGTCCATCAGCGCCGCCGTGGTCAACTGCGTAGTGCGCGCCTCCAGCGCGGCCAGCATCGTGGCGCGGTTGCGCACACGCTCGGCGTTCGTGGCGAAGCGCGGATCATCGGCGAGCGCGGGCAGATCGAGCGCGGCGCAGACCCGGCGGAAGATGTCGTCGTTGCCGCCCGCGACGTTGATATAGCCATCCGCTGTGCGGATGAGGTCGTAGGGCGCGATCTGTGGGTGGCTATTGCCAACCCGCCGTGGCGCGACGCCGCCCACAAGATAGCTGGAGGCGAAATTGCCCAGCGCCGCCACCGTCGCGCCGAGCAGCGTGGCCTCCACCAGTTGCCCGCGTCCTGTGCGCTCGCGCGCCAGCAGCGCCGCCAGAATCGCCTGCATCGCCGTCATGCCAGAGAGCACGTCGCAGACTGGCAGACCACTGCGATAGGGCAAGCCATCTGGGTCGCCGGTCACGCTGGTCGCGCCAGTCGTCCCCTGCATGATGATGTCGTAGCCGGGGCGGCGCGCCTCCGGGCCATCCTGGCCATAGGCTGAGATCGAACAGTAGATCAGCCGAGGGTTGCGCGCATGGACAGCCTCATAGCCGAAGCCAAGCTGCTCCATCAGGCCGGGGCGGAAGTTCTGGATCAGCACATCGCTGCGCTCGATCAGCCGCCAGAGCGCCTCGCGAGCGCCCTCGCGTTTGAGGTTGAGGGTGATGCCGCGCTTGTTGCGGTTGCAACTGAGGAAGTAGGCGCTCTCGCCATGCTGAAAGGGAGGCCCCCAGTGGCGGCTGTCGTCGCCGACGCCTGGCTCCTCCACTTTGATGACCTCGGCGCCGAGGTCGCCCAGCAACATCGCGCAGAGTGGTCCGCTCAGCGCGCGGGTCAGGTCCACGACACGAACACCATCCAGCGGCGAGATCGGCGGCATACTCGGCTCTTCCTCTTCACCAAAGACACTCAACGCGCAGGCGAGTCGCTTGCTCGCAGCGCTCGCGCCCGCAGTATAGCATGGCGCCTGCCCGTCGCCTTGCAAGACGGCAGCGCCGGGACGCCCCCCGTTTTGGAGGGAACCAAGGCGCACGCGCATCTCGACAAGCGGCGCCCGCTGCGGCTATACTGCCTGAGAACGTCCGCGCGATGGGGTGTCGGCAGGCCAAACCACCCTGCCACGCGGACGCGCCACATCGCTCGGGCAGTGGCGCTGATCAAGCACAGCGACGCGCAGAAACGTGAGGAGAGCAGATGAGCGAGCCAGCGCTGGAACGATTGCGGCAGGGGCCTGTCCTGTGCGATGGCGCGATGGGCACCATGCTCTATGCCCGCGCGGGCGCGCCGCTGACGCATGGGCGCTGCTTCGACGAGTTGACCCTCACGGCGCCCGAGCTGGTGCAGCAGATTCACCGGCAATACATCCTCGCAGGCGCGGAGATCATCGAGACGAACACCTTTGGGGCCAACGCCGCCAAGCTCAGCGCCTATGGTCTCGCCGATCAAACGCGCGTCATCAATCGTCGCGCCGCCAAGCTGGCGTATGAGGCGCGCGACATCGCCGGGCAGTCGGTCTTCGTCGCCGGAGCAGTCGGCCCCAGCGGCCAGCCCGTCGCGCCCACCGCGCACGACGATGAGCCACGTCTGGCCGCGCTGCGCGCCATCTTCCGCGAGCAGATCGAGGGGCTGATGGAGGGTGGCGCTGACCTGCTCATCCTGGAGACATTCTCCAGCCTCACGGAGCTGCGCCAGGCGGCGCTGGCGGCGCGCGAGGTGGGCGACCTGCCACTCGTGGCGCAGATGACCTTCGCCGAGGATGGCCAGTCGCTTTCAGGTGAGACGCCCGCACAGGCCGCACGCGCGCTCGCGCTGCTGGGTGTGGATGTCATCGGCGCGAACTGTAGCGTTGGGCCAGCGGGCATTCTCGATGCGGTGGAGGAGATGGCGGCGACGCTGCGTGAGATGGGTATTGACCCTGAGCGCGATGTGCTGCTCTCAGCTCAGCCCAACGCTGGTCTGCCCATGCGGGTTGAGAATCGTTTCCTCTACGTCTCCACGCCGACCTACTTCGCCGACTACGCCCAGCGCTTCGCCTCAGCGGGCGTGCGGCTGCTCGGCGGCTGTTGTGGCACCACGCCAGAGCATATCGCGGCGATGCGCGAGGCGATTGGGACCTACCTGCCCGACCACGCGACCCACTGGGCCAGCATCACCGTCGCCCACGCCGCGCCGACGGAGACCTACGCGGCGGAGGACCTGACCGAGCGCACCCATCTGCAAGAAGACCTGGAGGCTGGGCGCTTTGTCGTGAGCGCCGAACTCGACCCACCCAAGGGCCTCAACCCGCGCAAGATCATGGATGGCGCGGCGCATCTGCGTGAGGCGGGCGTGCGCTACATCAACATCGCCGACAGCCCGATGGCGCGTGTTCGCATGAGCTGCATGGCGCTGGCGCGGCTGCTGCGCGACCACCTCGATCTGGAATCCATTCTGCACTTCACCACCCGCGACCGCAATCTGATGGCGATCCAGGCGGATCTGCTAGGCGCGCATGCGCTGGGGTCGCACAACATTCTGGCGCTGACTGGCGACCCGGTGCGCGCGGGCAACTATCCGAATCTGACGGGTGTCTGGGATGTGGACTCTGTGGGGTTGGCGCATATCCTGAAGGGGATGAATGAGGGACACGACGCGGCGGGTAGCTCGCTCGGCCTGCCCGCGCATTTCTTCATCGGCGCGGCGCTCAACCTGAACATGGAAGATCGCCTGATTGATGTGGACCAGGAGCGCGCGCGGCGCAAGCTGGCCCGCAGCGACGATGTGGCCCACGATCTGCTCTCCGAAAACGAGCAGATGACCGAGACGGAACTGGAGCTACATCGGCTGCGCCGTAAGCTCGACGCGGGCGCGCAGTTCATCATGACACAGCCGATCTACGAACTCGCCCCACTGGAGCGCCTCATGGAGCGATTCGGCCCGGTGGATGTCCCAATCATCCTGGGCATGATTCCGCTGCACAGCGCCAAACACGCCGAATATCTGCACAACGAGGTGCCAGGCATGAGCATCCCCGAGGAGGTGCGGGCGCAGATGCGCGAGGCGGGCGAGCGTGGACGCGAAGTCGGCATCGCTCTGGCGCGCGACATCATCACGCAGGCGCGGGCGCGCGGGCTGATTCAGGGCTGCTATCTGGTCCCCTCCTACGGCCGCTACGACCTCATGGCCGATCTCGCGCGCGAGCTGATCGACGGGTAGCCGCCCAACCCCTATAGCCCCCTCATCCTGTCAGGCGACATTAGAATGGGGCGTCCAGGCGCATGCGCCCGGGCTCCAGCGCTGGAGCCCGGCGGTTCGTCTGCTCACGTGCAGTCTCGCCCGCCAGACATCCCGCTGACTCTACGGCGGCGCGGCGCCAGATCACCACCCCCATTCACGCCTGCGGTCGGTGATGAGGCAGCGTTCAGCGGCGTATGTTTAGGCAACCGGCGCGGGCGGGTGAACCCGCAGCTACGGGCCTGCGGCCGCGAAGGCCGCCTTCGCAGCCTTGTATAGCGCCCTAGCCCGCGCGCGTCGGTCGGCAGGCCGACCCTGGGCGCGGCTTTCAACCGCCAGCCAGCTCGACGATAATTCACAAGCCCTGAGCGAAGAGGAGTTCTCCCTTGACGGAGCGGGATTTCCTGATCGGAGTCGCCGTGGCCGCGTTCGCGCTGGGAGCGCTGACGCTGTGGCTTACGGCGCGGGCGGCGTTGCGGCGAGCGCGGGCCGGGCGGCGGCGCGTGTGGATGGGGCTGATCTTCCGGGGCGCCCTGATCGCCTTGCTGACGGCGGTGGGTGTGGCGAGCCTGTGGAACGCGCCGCCGCCTGGTCTGGTGAACCAGCCCGCGCCTGCGGCGGCGGACGCGGTTGTGGCGTACATCCAGAATGCGCGCGAAGGCACGTCACGGACTGTTCAAGCGGTTAGCGCGCGCGATGGCTCGCCGCGCTGGACACGTACGCTCGGCGGCGCCATCGAGGCGCTGCTCAGCCCGACGCCAGACATACTGCTGGCGCAACTGTATGGCGCTGGCGTCTCCGCGCTGCGCGCGCGGGATGGCGCCACCCTCTGGAACTATCGCGAGGGAGCGAATGTGGCCACCGGGCCGCTGACGGCGGCTGGCGCGCGGGTGTATCTGGCGGCGCCAGCATCGCCAGCGCGGGGGGCGGGTGAGATGGATGTGGTCGCGCTCGATGCGCTGACGGGCGCGGTCGTCTGGCGGGCGCCGCTGCCGGTGGCCGTCAAGCAGGCGCGCACGCTCGCCGCTGGCGATGGACGGGTGTTTGTGGCGGGCGCGGCCGATGCGGTGAACCCATACAAGCAATGGGAGGTTGTGGCGCTGGGGGCGGCGAATGGCGCGCAGCAGTGGGTGGCAGCGGGCGAAACCATCGCCGGGGCCAACATGACGGTTGTGGCGCTGATTGTGGCAGGTGGGAATGTGATCGTCGCGCCGGAGACCGGGCCGCTGACGGCGCTGCGTGAACGCGATGGCGCGACCGCCTGGAGTGGGCCAGCGCTCCCTGCGGGCGCGGATCGCACGACCGTGCTCAATAACGCCACCAGCGATGGGACGGTGGTGTATGTGATGGAGCACGCCTTCGTGATGGGTAGCGATGGGAGCATTACGAACTTCCCCGTGAGGTTCATGGCGCTGGATGCGCGCGATGGCTCAGCGCAGTGGAGTCACGCGCTCGACCCCTATACCAGAGCGGGGACGCTGACCCTGAGCGATGGCGTGCTGCTGAACGGGGCCACCATCACCGCCGCGACTGGCTTTGAGGGCTACAATCCGACCGGCAGCCTGCTGACGGCCTACGACGCGGCGAGCGGCGCGCCGCTCTGGCGCGACAACACGCCGCCAATCGGCGTCTCGTGGGATCTATCCACGCAGATGGCTCCGCTGGGAGGAAACGGCGCGGTCTACCTGATGGGCGTCCAGGCCGACCCATTTCTTCAGGATCGGTTCACATGCGCCATCTTCTGCCCCGGCGTCTCGTGGCTCTACGCTGTCAATGTCCACACAGGCGCGCCATGGTGGCGCGCCCGCAGCGGCTATGTCACGTTGTCGCATCTGGTGTATTAGCGGGCAGCGCCTGGCGAGACGCGCCCGGTGGATGCTCTGGCACACGGTCGCTGAGATGCGTTAGATGCTGACGAGTGGGGTGAGCGGCGCCTGCTCGGCGATCACTTCGTCGAGCATCTCGGGCGCCTGCCGCGCGAACCACTGCTGCACATCGAACGGCTGCTCGCCCTTGGCGGGCTTGATGCGCTTGTAGCTGCCATCGGGCAGCAGACGACGCGCGTTGACCGTATCGCGCAGATAGGCGGGCAACGCAAACCGGCTGAACTGCGCCCGTAGCGCCGCATCTTCCACCGGGAAGAGCGTCTCGACGCGGTGGTCGAGATTGCGCGGCATCAGATCGGCGCTGCCCAGCAGCACCTCGTCCTCGCCCTCGATGCCGCCATTGGCGAAGTAGTAGATGCGGCTGTGCTCCAGAAAGCGCCCCACCAGGCTCGTCACGCGGATATTCTCGCTGAACCCAGGAATGCCAGGGCGCAGGCAGCAGATGCCGCGCACCAGCAGATCAATCTGCACGCCTGCCTGCGAGGCGCGATAGAGCGCCTGGATGAACTCTTTGTCCACGATGGCGTTGATCTTGAAGATCAGCCGCCCCCGGCCGCCCGCGCGCGTGCGCTCGATCTCGCGTTCGATGCGCTGCAATAGCCCGGCGCGCAGCGAGGTCGGCGCCACCAGCAGCTTCTGATAGGTGACACCGCGCGCGTAGCCCGTCAGCAAATTGAACAGGTGCGAGGCGTCCTCGGCGATGTCTGGCCGGCAGGTCAGCATCGCATAGTCCTCATAGACACGCGCCGTGGAGGCATTGTAGTTGCCGGTGCCGAGGTGCACATAGCGGCGCAGTCCACCGCCTTCGCGGCGCACCACCAGCGCCACCTTCGCATGCGTCTTCAGCTCCACCTGGCCATAGACGACGTGCACCCCTGCGCGCTCGAGCATGCGCGCCCACTCAATATTGTTCTCCTCGTCGAAGCGCGCCTTCAACTCCACCATCACGGCGACCTGCTTGCCCGCCTCCACCGCTTCGAGCAGCGCCCGCACGATGGGTGAGTTGCTGCCCACGCGATAGAGCGTCTGCTTGATGGCCAGCACCTGCGAGTCGCGCGCCGCCGTCTGGATGAACTCCACCACACTGCTGAACGAGTCGTAGGGGTGGTGTAGCAGGATGTCGCCATGCTGGATTGCCGCGAAGATGCCGTTGGCGCGGCGTAGTTCGAGTGGCGTGCGCGCGAGGATGGGGCGGTCTTTCAGGTCGGGGCGGTCGAGGTCCAGCAACTCCATCAGATCGCTCATCCCCAGCGGACTCTCCAGGTCGTAGACATCCTCCGGGTTCATCTCCAGATTGTCGAGCAGCGTCGCGCGCACAGACTCTGGCGCATCGGTCTGGACGAGTAGCGCCACGACCGAGCCAAAGCGCCGCTGCCGCAGACCCTGCTCGACGGTGGCCAGCAGATCGCCCGCTTCATCAACCTGAATCTCGAAGTCGGCGTCGCGCAGCACACGGAACGGGTAGGCGGCGATGATCTCCATCCCTGGAAAGAGTTGGTCGAGGTGGGCGGCGACGAGTTGCTCCAGCCAGATGAAGGCGGCGCGGCGCGGCGCGCCACGGCGGCGCTCGCGGCCTGCGGGGGTAATCGGCACGAGGCGGCGCAACGTCGGCGGCGCCTTGAGCCGGGCGAAGAGCGCGCCGGCCAGCGGATCGCGCAGGGTGACGGCAAGATTCAGGCTGCGACTGGAGATGAGCGGGAAGGGGTGGCTTCGGTCTACGCCGAGCGGCGTCAGCACCGGGAAGACCTCGCGATGGAAGTAGCTCGCGGCCTCCTCGCGCTGCGCCTCCGTCAGCTCAGCGTAGTCGAGAATCTGAATACCCGCCTCACCCAGGCGGGGCAGCACATCGTCGTAGTAGACACGACGCTGGTCGGTCAGAATCTCGCGAATCAGCGGACGCAGCGCCTGAATCTGCTCCTCAGGGGTCAGGCCATCGGGGCCATGGGTGAGCACACTGGCCGAGAGCTGATCTTGCAGGCCAGCGACCCGCACCATCAGAAACTCGTCCATCTGCACACTGACGAAGCTGAGGAACTTGACACGCTCCAGCAGCGGGTGCCGGTGCGACTGCGCCTCCTCGAGCACGCGCCTGCTGAAGGCGACGGCTGCAATTTCGCGATTGATATAGAGTTCGCTGCGATGCAGTTCCTGCTCGCTCTCGACCGCAACCATGGGAGTCTCCGTCCGTTCGCTAGCTGCTGGGTCGCACGTCTCACCACAACACGCCAGGTCTCGCTCAGCGCGGCTCATTCCTGTGGCGCTGGCGCTGCGCATTCGACATTGTTTAGAACGCGCATGATATGCTGATTGTCGCACCTGGGGGCGCCTGTTTGCGAGAGGCGCCAGCGACGCGCTACAAGTATGCAGGTAAGATGCTCATCATACATGCCGTCGGCAGGAGTTTGCATGACGCCAACGCGCCAGGACAACCGCATGGCCGTGAGGCGGTGGTGGTGGTTGGCGCTGACAGCGCCGCTCGGTTTGGCGTCTTTTGCCTCGTGACGCGCAGTTGGACGCCGCTGGTCGTCGGCTGGCCGCTCGTGGCGACGCTCCTCGCGCTGGCGCATCAGCGCCAGCGCGCCGCGATCTATGAGCAGCGCAACCGGAGGCGATACACGCCGCATGCCTGATACCGTCATAGCTGACTCCACTGCGGGGCAGCGACCTGCGCACGCCAACGACTGGCGTACGCTGCTGATCGTCTTCACCCTCGCTGGGGTTGTCGAATCGCAAGCGTTCGGCCACTTGAACGCCTTTCGTCCGCTCTTTTTGCAGCAACTGGGAGTGCCACTCGGCGAGGTCCCCTTCTGGACGGGCCTGCTCGCCTCGCTGGGCTTTGTCATTGGCCTGCCACTGCTGCCCTTCTGGGGCGCTTGGGCCGATCGCTATAGTCGCAAGCTCATCATCGTGCGCAGCGCCTATGTCGAAGGAGTCATCTTCTCGCTGGCGGCGTTCAGCCCGAATGTCTGGTTTCTGGCAGCGGCGCAACTGCTGGGCGGTTTCGTCTTCGGCAACACGGGCGTGATGCTGGCGATGCTGGCGGATGCGACGCCACGCAAGCGGCTGGGGCTGGCGGTCGGCGTGGCGAGCGCGGGCTTCCCCATCGGCTCATCGGTCGGCCCGTTCATCGGTGGCTATGTGGCGCAGACCTTCGGCATCCGCCCGCTGCTCTTTGGCGACGCGATGGCCTCGGCGCTGATGGGCGTGGCGATGACGTTGATCGTGCATGAGGAGCGGCGCGTAGGCGCGAGCCAGGCGCGGGTGGGCGCGTTGCTGCGCCGCGCGGTGGATGATATCCTCTCATCGCGGCTGGTCGTCGGACTCTTCGCGCTCTACTTCCTGTCCACATTCGGCATCTCGATCTTCCAGCAGTTTCTGCCGATCCTGTTGCAGCGCCTCGATACCGGCCCCATCAGTCTGCTTCCCTCGGTGATCGGCGCGACCCTGACGGCTGCGGGCATCGCAATGGCCGTCACGACGCCGCTCTGGGGACGCCTGGGCGACCTCATCGGGCGCTGGTGGGTGCTGCCAATCATCCTGGCGGCGGTGACACTGGGCATCGCCGCCGAGGGGCTGGCGCCGCGCCTCTTTCCGCTGCAAGTGGCCGTCTTCTGGGTTGGCCTGTTCCAGGGCGGGCTGGGCGCGACGGTGGTGGCGCTGCTAGCGTTGCTGGCCCCCGAGGAGCGGCGCGCCAGCATCCTCAACTTTTCGCTGCTGCCGTCGCAGTTCTCCTGGTTCCTCGGCCCGTTGCTCGGCGGCGCGCTGGCCAGCGTGGCCTTGCGGCTGCCCTTCTTCGTTGGCGCAGGGGTTCAGGGAGCGGCGCTGATCGTGGCGCTGCTGCTCGCCCGTCGCGTCGCTCGCGGCGGCAAAGCGGCGGCGCAGGTGGAGGCGCAGCGGCAGCAGGTGAAGGTGTAGGCGCGGGTTGAAGGGCCATCCAGCATTTGCAAGGTACGAGAAAGCGCGCAATTCAACTATTGTTCTTCCGCTTTTCGCTTCGATCACCGGAAATCTGTAGTACCTCGTTCGGTGAGCGCAGGCATCATCACAGCACATTCGATATACTTGGATATGACAAGCAGGTGAAAGGCGTGTACGGACATGAGTAAACTCATTGCTTTCGGCTGGTATGGCGGAAAGTACAGTCATCTCGATTGGTTACTTCCCCTTCTTCCGCCAGCACAACACTACTGCGAGCCATTCGGTGGCTCAGCAGCGGTTCTCATCAATCGGGAGCCATCGCCTGTCGAGACCTACAATGACCTGGATGGTGAACTCGTCAACTTTTTTCGAGTCCTTCGCAGAGAGAAGGATGCCCTCATCGAGCAAATTGGCTTGACCCCTTTTTCCAGGGAAGAATTTGAGTTGGCATGCGCTAAGCCAGTCAATGGCCTGACTGACCTGGAGCGTGCGCGCCGGTTCTACATCCGTGCCCGACAGGTCCGCACTGGTTTGGCGCAGACTGCGAGCGCGGGTAGATGGGCGCATTGTGTCCTCACCAGCCGCGCAGGTATGGCAGGAGCAGTCTCCAGATGGCTTGGCGCAGTGGAAGATTTGGGATTGATCGCGCAGCGGCTCTTGCGTGTGCAAATCGAAAACGCCCCAGCGATTGAGGTTATTCAACGCTACGACAGCCCTGAAACGCTGTTCTACTGCGATCCTCCGTACCCGCACAGCTCGCGTGGGGATAGTAAGGCGTATGGGCATGAGATGACAGATGATCAGCATCGCAAGCTTGCTGAGGTGTTGCGCACTGTACGCGGCAAAGTTGTGCTGTCCAGCTATCGATGTGGCTTGAACGACGAACTCTATGCCGACTGGCGCATAATCCAAGGTCCGAATAAGCTCATTCATTCGGTGAAAGAACTCCGACAGGAAGTCTTGTATGTGAACTATGACGCAGAGGAGCAGACACATTGGCAACCGATGACGGTGAAAGCCAAAACGAAAAGGCGCAAGCCATCCTTGAGCGCATATACAATCGAGCCACTGATCGTTTAGATACGCCCGCAGTCGCCGATGCAGAGGTACGCAGCCAGATCGAGCTTCTGTGCAGGCATACCATCGGGGCAGACATACGTGTTCTCATGGCCTGCCTGTTGGCTCACCTGGTACAGCCTGATATTGACATCCGCAAACCCTATATGAAGCTTGGCGATGGCGCCTATGGTGGGCGCGGCTATGATGAGAAGTTCATCGCCAACTTCATTATTGAGCGCGGCTTGCCTTGTATTCGTACCACGGGTTTCCTCACACCTGCGTTCCGAGCAAAGAATGTGCTACTGACACGCACAGCCGAGCTGGAAGGTGGTTCGCCAGAACTCAACAGGGCGTTTCTGCGCGTCCTGAACGACGTCTATAGCGGTGTGGTGGCTGATGAAGATGTGTTCATCGAGGCGGTACGCTGCCTTGTACTGCTGAAGGCGGCGCAACAGTCGGAACTGGATGCGTCACTGGCGCATCTGCGGGCGATGCAGGATCGAGTAACCATCTCCGCTGAGCAGATTATTACTCTGGTACAGCAGCACATGGCTTCACCCTATTCGAGCCGATTGCCGGTACTCGTTATTGCCGCTGCCTACAACACCGCCGCCGAACACCTTGGTGAGCGCGCCCTCCCGCTGCAAAGCCACAATGCAGCCGACAAACAGACTGGGGCTTTGGGCGACGTAGAAATCACGCTGATGCCTGACAACAGCATCGTCACGAGCTACGAAGTCAAGGACAAGCGCGTTACCCGCAATGACATTGATCAGGCCATCATCAAGGTGACTGAGTATTGGCGCAGGTCAGGTCTAAAGATTGATAGCTATAACTTCATCACGACTGAGCGCATAGATGTCGAGGTTCAGGAGTACGCGGCAAGCAAATACAGCCAGGCGGGCGGCATTGAATTTGTCATCTTGGACTGTATCAGTTTTCTTCGTCATTTTCTCCATTTATTCCATCGCCTGCGAATGCAGTTCCTGGAGGCATATCAGGCGCTTGTCCTGGGAGAGCCTGACAGCGCGGTACGTCACGAGTTGAAACTGCTGTTCTTGGCGCTACGTCGCGCCAGCGAAAGCTCTGGGATTGTTGACAGAGATATGCAATCCGACACCTGAGGCGCAGCGGCAGCAGGTGAAGGTATAGGCGCGGGCTGAACGCGATCTTCCTGGATGGGCGCCAGCGCACGTGAGCATCGGCGTCCCCACCGCCGTCGTCACCCGCGCAGGCGCACGATACTGCTGCGGCTCGCTCCGTGTCGTCGCCCCATGCCCCGCTGCCCGATACTGCCCGCTGGGGTCCACATTGCTCAGCGGGTTGTTGCCCGCATACACATACGGGTTGTCGGCGAAGAACAGCGGCGCACGGTTCAGCGGATCGCGCGAGAGGAAGCGGCCCAGCGTCGGATCATACGCCCGCACGCTCATCCAGTCCAGCCCGCTCGCCACGTCGGAGCGCACACCGTCCCGTCCATCGTAGCGGGAGGGGTTGATCCAGCCCGTACCACCCGCGAAGCTCTCGCTACTCGCGGTGAGATTGCCCCAGGTGTCGTAGGCGTCGCTCGCCACACTCGTTCCCGTCGCGTCGGTCAGGTTCACCACATCCCCATGCCCATTGTACATGGAAGAGCAAGACGGCGCTGTCGTTGGCCCGGCGCCTGAGACGAGCCGTTGACGCCACTTTGACGCTCACGCTGGGCGAGCCGTACAATGACGGCAGATGACGCGCGGGCCTGCGGTGGTCCACAGCAGGTCATCCATTCTGCACAACCACCCGTGGTAGGCACAATGGCAAGCGTGATGGCAGGCGTAATTGAAGGAATGTGAAGCATGGCGCCAGGCAGACAGGTGCGGCTGACGACCCTCGCAAGCTGCGCTGGCTGAGCGTCGAAGATGGGCGCAGATGCCCTGGCGCACGTGTTGCAGCCGCTCAGCGCGATCTTTGGCGACGCCAACCCCAACCTGCTCGTGGGTCTGGGGGTGGCTGACGACGCCGCTGTCTATCGCCTGAATGACGAGCAGGCCATCGTCGCCACCGCCGACTTCTTCCCACCAATCGTCGATGATCCCGCGACCTTCGGCGCTATCGCCGCCGCCAATGCGCTCAGCGACATCTACGCGATGGGCGGGACGCCGCTGTTTGCGCTCAATCTCGTCGCCTTCCCCGATGAACTGGATGCCAGCATCCTCACCGAGATATTGCGCGGCGGCGCGGAGAAAGTGCGTGAGGCGGGAGCCGTCATCGCAGGCGGCCACACCATCACCGACGCCGAGCCGAAGTACGGGCTGGCGGCGATTGGCGTCGTGCGCCCCGCGCATATCCTCACGAAGGGCGGCGCACAGGCGGGTGACGCGCTGATCCTCACCAAGCCGCTGGGGACCGGCGTCATCTCGACCGCGCAGAAAAACGGCGCCGGCGATGAGGCGTTCGCCGCGCGCCTGGCCGCCGCTACCGCCAGCATGACCACGCTCAACGCCGCCGCCGCGCGCGCGCTGGTCAGCCTCGGCCACGACTGCCACGCCTGCACCGACATCACCGGCTTCGGCCTGCTGGGCCACGCGCTCGAAATGGCGACCCAGAGCGGCTGCGCGTTCGCCTTCGACCTGCCCAGCATCCCCTGGCTCGATGGCGCGCGCGCCTACGCCGCAGCGGGGCATATCCCCGGCGGCACGGGCCGCAATCTGCGCGCAGTCGCCGCGCAGACCATCTATGGCGACGGCGTCTCTGACCTCGACCGCGACCTGCTCTGCGATCCGCAGACCTCCGGCGGGCTGCTCGCCGCCATCGCGCCCGAACAGCTCGACGCCGCGCTCGCCGCACTCGTCGGGGCAGGCGTCGCCGCCAGCGTGATCGGCCAGGCGCAGACGGGCGCCGGGCTGATCGTCTCCGCTGCGCCGCCAGCGCGCCCACGCGCGCGCCGCCCCAGCGCGCAGGCGCACAGCGCAGGCAGCGCGTCCGCGCAGGAGGAGCGACCCTTCACGCGCGCCGACGACGACGACGAGACGCCAGCGGATAACGGCGACGACGCCGACGCGCTGGCCAGCCTGGAGGCGGCGCTCGGCCACAGCTTCGCCAATCGCCAGCTCCTGCTGGATGCGCTCACCCATCGCTCCTATGCCTACGAGTTCGCCGCGCCCGGCGTCATCTCGAATGAGCGGCTGGAGTTTCTCGGCGACGCCGTGCTGGCGCTCGTCAGCGCCGACCAGCTCTACCAGCAACGCCCGGAGGCGCAGGAGGGCGACCTGACGCAGTTGCGCGCCGCGCTGGTGCGCGCCTCGACGCTGGCCGACTTCGCCCGACGCATCCCGCTTGGCCCACACCTGCGGCTGGGGCGTGGTGAAGAGGCCACCGGAGGCCGCGACCGCGAGACGCTGATCGCATCGGCATTCGAGGCGGTTATTGGCGCGCTCTACCTCGACGCTGGTCTCGCCGCCGCACAGGCCTATCTCCTCCCACTGCTGCGCGCCGAGGCGGCCAGCGCCGTGCGCCAGCGTCGCGTCAAAGATGACAAATCGCTGCTGCAAGAACTGGCGCAGGGGCAGTTGGGCGTGACACCACGCTATCTCGTCGTCACTCAGGATGGCCCCTCGCATGACCGCATCTTCACGGTCGAGGCGCTGCTGGGCGAGGTGGTGATCGGGCGCGGCCAGGGCCACAGCAAACGCGAGGCGGAGCAGGCCGCCGCCCACGCCGCCCTGCAAGACCCCGGCTGGAGCAGCCAGCCAAACGCCAGCCAGGAGGAGCAGCCCCATGAGCGATCAGACGCCAGTTGACATTCCCTTGCCTGAGGGCATCGTCTCGAAAGCCAGCGCCTTCTCTGTGACCGAGACGGTGACACGCATCGAGCAGGCGCTGACGAGCAAGGGATTGACGCTCTTCGCGCTGATCGATCACAGCGGCGAGGCGCGCCACATCGGCCAGACGATGGGCGAGGCAAAGCTGCTGATCTTCGGCAGCCCCAGAGCGGGAACACCGCTGATGGTCGCAGCGCCGCTGCTGGCGCTCGATCTGCCGCTCAAAGCGCTCGTCTGGCGCGATGCGCAGGGGCGCGTCTGGGCGAGCTACACCAGCCCCGCATGGCTGGCGCAGCGCCACCACATCCCCGCGAACCTGGCGGGCAATATCGCGGGCATCGAGCCACTGATCGCCGCTGCCATCCAGCCGTGAGGCCACTCAAAGAGGAGCAGACGATGAACATCGAGGCGAAGCTCGCCGAGCGCGGGCTTGTCCTGCCAACGTCCCTGCAAACCGACCCGTCCATCCGGCTGCCATTCGCGCAGGCGCGCGCCTATGGTGGCCGCGTCTACATCTCCGGGCACGCGCCGCTCAACCCCGATGGCACGATTGCGCAGCCACTCGGCAAGGTTGGACGCGAGGTATCGCTGGAGCAAGCCTACGTCGCCGCGCAACGTACCGCGCTGGCGATGCTGGCGAGCCTCAAGCGCGAACTTGGCGACCTCGACCGCGTCACCGCCTGGCTGCGGGTCTTCGGCATGGTGCAGACGGCGTCGGGATTCCAGCAGACGCCAGCGGTCATCAATGGCTGCTCCGACCTGCTGCTCGACCTCTTCGGCGCGGAGATCGGCGCCCATGCCCGCTGCGCCGTCGGCATGGCGGAGCTACCGTTCAACATCCCGGTCGAGATCGAGGCCGAGGTCGCGTTCGCCGCCGAGTGAGGTAGCGACGGCGCGGCGGGCGACCATGCCGCTGCCACGCCGTCGCGCTCCCATCCGCTGCTTGTGCGCTAATAGCCGCCGCCGTAGCTGCTGCTCGGCGTGTTCGTCGGCGACGATGCTGGCGCGCCGCCATTACCCACCGCTAGCGCGGTTGTCGCCACAAACCACTTGCCCAGCAGGCCCTCGCCCGTCGCATCGCTCTGGCTCTTGTCACCAGAGTAGCGATAGAGCGGATGGCCATTGTAGACGACCTGTGCGCCGCTCGCGTCGCTGATCGTAGTCAGCGTTCCCGACAGCCCCGTCCCCATCGCGCTGCCGCCGCTGGCGGTGAGCGGTGGCCAGAGTTGCGCGCACGAGCCTGTGCAGGTAGCGGCCATCGCGCTGTCTGGCGTGAAGTAGTAGAGCGTCAGCCCAGTTGTATCCGCGAGCGCCGTCTGCGTTTTCCCCCTGACGGTCACGGTCTTGGTGCAAACTGACGCGCCCGCCGCGCATTGCAGATTCACGCCCCCTGTGGATGTCGTCGTCGAGCCGCCCGCGCCGCCGCCATAGGCCCCGCCCGTAGCGCCAGCCGACCCACACGCGGCCAGGCCAAGCGCCGCCGCCAGCGCCAGCCCTGCAATCGCGCTCAATTTCCTCGCGCTGAGGTGTATCATATCAAGACCCTCCTGAACTGGTGGTGTTCACACGCTCGATCTCACCCACGCTCCGTCAGGGGATGCGCATCCCTGTTTCATACAGGGCAGTACGCGGAGACGTTACAGCCGCAGAGCTGTAGCGCGCGCACCTGCCCCGCAAACACTGCGCGATCTGCGCACTCGTCTGTTACCTTCGCCGCGCTCGCGTGTGTGTAGTAGTCGTATCGGCGCGATACACGTCGTTCAGCAGCGACCGGTTGCAGAAACGAGGGTCAGGTGCAGCACGTATCCGTCGGCGGCTGGAGGGCCGCGCCCGCCTCCCAGGCGCCTCGGTGGAGTCTCTGGCGGCTATTCGCGCTGCGCAGTGAGCGCATCACCGGGGGCGGTGAGCGTGAACGCCCGCCACACACGTCCGGCGATGGCGCCACGCCCGGCGATGCGGCGCAGCGTTTCGAGGTGTTCTATCACCAGCATGAGCGCGACATCTTCAGCTATCTCTGGCGCGTCTGTGGCGACGAGCAGACCGCCAATGATCTGACCCAGGAGGTGTTCTTGCGCGCCTGGCGCCAGTTCGAGAAACTACGCGGCTATGAGCGACCGGAGGCGTGGCTCTTTCGCGTCGCCACCAACCTCGCGCTAAACGAGCGGCGCCATCAGCGCGTCGCCGGGCCAGCCGCGACCTTGCAGGGCCATGAGCGCGCCAGCGGCGACCCTGCTGCGCAGCTTGCCGAGCGCGCCACGCTGCGCAGCGCATTGGAGCGCCTGCCCACCCAGCAGCGCGCCGCCTTCATCTTGCGCGAGATGTACGGCCACAGTTGCGCCGAAGTCGCCGGCATCCTCGGCCTCTCATACGCCGCCACCAAGATGACGCTCAGCCGCGCTCGTGAACGCCTGCGCACGCTCTATCTGAAGGAGAACGCCGAATGAGCGCCCCAGCCACTCCCGCCTGCGCGCTCGGCCTCTCAGCCGACGACCTCTCGGCCTGGCGCGACCACACACTCGCGCCCGAAGCTGAGCGCCGCATCACCGCCCACGCCAGCGGCTGCCCCGCCTGCCAGCGCACCATCGCGGCGCACGAGGCGCTGGCCACCGCGCTGCAAGCGGAGCAGCCCCCTGCGCCCGACCCGCGCAACTGGCCCCGACTGCAAGCGCGCATCAGCGATTCCTGGCGCCGCGCGCCAGCTATGCCCACGCTGCGCCGCGCACAGCGCCACGCTGTCTGGGGTGGGCTGAGCGCAGCCGCCGCTGTGCTGCTGATCTCCGCGCTCTTCTTCCACCTGTTCACGCAGCAAGCTGGTCTGCGCGGCGGATCAAGCCATCACAAGAACGTTGTCGCCGCCACGCCTCCCGCGTTACTCGCCGTGGCGCCCACCACACCCATCGTCGGGCAGGCGCTGGACTGGCAGACCCGCATGGCGCCTGAGAGCGTCATCCCGCCGCCGGGCAACCAGACCTACAATAACGGCTTCGCGTTCTCGCCAACCGACGCCAACACCGCCTACATCTGCGCCACCACCAACGCCATCAACGCCCCCAATACCATCTGGGCGACACATGACGGCGCAAAGACGTGGACACATGTTGGCGATATTCCCTACGCCGGTGAGGTCGCCTCGTGCGCTATCACCGTCGACGCCGCCGACCCACTGCGCCTGAATGTCATCCTGTCGCAGCAGAGTCTCACCTTGCAGTCGCTCGTCACGAATGAGATCAGCGATGACGGCGGCAAGACCTGGCGCACGCTCAGCGATGATGTGCAACTCATCGGACTGGTCACGCGGGGAAGCGTCTCCATCGCGGTGGCGTCGCCGTGGGATAGTATTGTGAATGCCAATGCAAAGGGGCGTCCCTGGCGCCTCAGCCTCAGTCGCGATGACTGGCGCACCTGGCAGCCGATTGACGGCGCGCTTGCCGCCCAGGGGCTGATTGTGGAGAAGGTATGGAGCAGGCCCGGCGATGGCGCGCTGCTGGTAGAGGCTGCAGCCAGTTCCACGCCCGCGACCCCTACAGCTACGGGCGCAGCCTCCACCCACGCGCCCATCAGCGCCACCTACATCTATAGCCTGTGGCAGAGCGTGGACCTCGGCGCGCACTGGACGCCGCTGCCCACGCCGCCCAATCTCATCGCAATCGGCGGCTTTGTCGTCGCGCAGCCCCAGGGAAACGCTGCGTGGCAGGCGTGTGGATTCGCGCCCACTGGCAGTGGCGCCACGCAAAGCGAACTCATCGGCTGCACAGCCGATGGCGGTCAGACGTGGACTGCGCGACCGCTGCCAGCCCTGAAGCAGTCGTGTGGCGCCGGGTGTCTCCAGCAGCAGACGCCTGGTGAGGATGGCAGCGCGCTGGGGAGCGACGGCTCGCTCATCACGACCTTCTTCGCCGGCCCGACAGACCCAACTGTCGCTCAGACCCTGAGCATGTTCCACATCTTCCGCCTGGCGCCAGGCGCCAGCGCCTGGCAGGACCTCGGATCGCAGCCGGGCAATGCGCTGGTGATGCTCGGCGCTCCGCCGACTGGAACGCTGGTCAGCTTTTCTGGCGGCAGCACACTGGACGGCCTCGGCGGCGAGCTTGTCGGCCACCTCGGCGGCGATGTCCCCAATCGCGGCGCGCTGGCCTTCGCCACGCTGCCATGAGCTGGCGTCCGCCAACGCGCGCGCAGAGGCCGCTCCCGGAAGGATTTCGGAAGCGGCCTCTTCATGTTCTGGCTGCCGCCGTGCTCTACGGCTTGGCCTGGCGCTCGCGCTCGCGTAGCTCGACACGGCGAATCTTGCCGCTGATGGTCTTGGGCAGCTCGGCGACGAACTCGACCTCGCGCGGATACTTGTACGGCGCCGTCACCGCCTTCACATGGTCCTGAATCTCGGTGGCCAGCGCCTCCGACGGCTGATAGCCTGGCGCCAGGATGATGAACGCCTTGACGATTTCGCCGCGCAGCGCGTCGGGGCTGGCGACCACCGCCGCCTCCATCACCGCCGGATGCTCCACCAGCGCGCTCTCTACCTCGAATGGGCCGATGCGATAGCCCGCCGAGATAATCACATCGTCAGCCCGCCCGACGAACCAGAAGTAGCCATCGGCGTCGCGGTAGGCGCGGTCGCCGGTCAGATACCACTCGCCCGTGAAGGAGCGTTCCATCGCCTCCGGGTTGCGCCAATACTCCTTGAAGAGGCCCAGCGGGCGCTCCGGCTGCACGCGCACCGCTATGTCGCCCTCTTTGTTCGGGCCAAGCTCCAGCCCCTCGTGATCGATCACCGCCAGATCGAAGCCCGGCGACGGCTTGCCCATCGAGCCAGCGCGCACCTCCTCCGTCGGGAAGTTGCCGCAGAGCAGCACCGTCTCTGTCTGGCCATAGCCATCGCGGATGGTCAGCCCCGTCCCTGCGCGCCAGGCGTCGATCACCTCCGGGTTCAGCGGCTCGCCCGCGCCGACACAGTGGCGCAGCGCCGCGAAGTGATACGCCTTCAGGTCTTCCTGCACCATCACGCGATAGGCGGTCGGCGGCGCGCAGAAGACCGAGATGGGATGACGCGCCAGCAGCGCCAGCGTCGCCTTGCCATCGAACTTGCCGCGCGCATCCTGCACGAAGATCGCCGCGCCATTGCCCCACGGCCCAAAGAAGTTGGACCACGCCGCCTTGGCCCAGCCCATCTCCGAGAGATTCCAGACCAGATCATCAGGCGTCAGGTCGAGCCAGTAGCGCCCCGTCACAACGGTATGCCCGACGGGATAGCTGGCATGCGTATGGACGACCATCTTCGGATAGCCGACGGTGCCGCTGGTGAAGTAGATCAGGCAGGGGTCACTGGCCTGTGTGCGCCGGTCGTACCATGTCAGCGCCGCCGCATCCACCGTTGGATGGTAGTTGACGCAGCCCTCCGGGCAGGCTCGCGCTCGCCCACCGCGACGACCACTTTCACAGTCGGGCAGGCGTCGCGCACCTGCGCGAACTTCTCGATGCCGCTCACGTCGCTGACGAAGGCCACGGCCTCGGCGACCTCCGCGCGATAGGCGATGTCTTTGGGCGTCAGCAGCGTCGTGCAGGGGATGCCGACAGCGCCCAGCTTCATCAGGCCCAGCATCGTCTCCCACCACTCCACCACGCGCGGCAGCATCAGCAGCACGCGGTCGCCCTTGCGCACGCCCAGCCGCTCGAAGGTGTGCGCGGCGCGGCTGCTCTGCTCGTCGAAGTGGGCGAAGGTGTAGCGCTCCTCGGCGCCGTCCTGCCCGATCCAGAGCATCGCCAGCCTCTCGGGGTCTTCCGCCCACTGGCCGATGGTGTCCATCGCGAAGTTGTAGTCATCCGCGACCTGCCAGGTGAAGTCGCGCCGCGCCTGCTGGTAGTCGGTCATGTTGTGCTGGCCCGGCTCGTGATCTGTGTTCGCCATAGCGACGCCTACCTTCCCCGGCTCGCGCAGCCGCATCGCCGCGCCGTCGTCTCATCGCTCCACACGCCTGCCTGCGTCGCATGTGGGCGGCGCTACATGTCAGTATACGTTACGTATCGCTGGAGAGTAGCGACAGGGATCGAGCAAGCCATAGCGAAGGGTTGGGATCGCATAAGAAGTGCGTCTGATGGTTACATAAGCAACCATCAGACGCACTCTCGGTAGGCGCTTCATGCTACCTGCCGCAGCGGAACTTGTCAACCCCTTTGAGACAACTCGGGTCATTTAATTACTGAGCTTTCGGCACCTCTATCTGCATCCGTTTCCTCAGCAGCAACGTATTGCAACGCTGCGCACTAAGCGTGACGAGCCGGCCGTTAGGCGTATCGGTCAGCGACATCCATTCCGAAGCGATCGAGTGCTACCCGAACCTGGTTGAGCCCCTCGATTCCCCAGTAGCGCCCATCGGGGAGCTGGTCGTCTCGATCCCAGCGCCACGCTGTGACCATCGCACGCATGAGGACCCGGCACTCGCGAAGCAGGTCTTGATTCACAGCCGGATAGTGTTCGCTGACTTCTTCGGGTGCATGGGCGATGTCGAACTCGACAGGTCCGCGGCAACACGTCTCAAGATCGATAAACAGCAGCCCTCTCTTCGTGTTCAGCAAGTTGCCCGGATGCGGCTCGCCGTGCAGCAGCTGCTCGGGTGCTCCCCGAGCGACGATCGCGCGCCTCAGGCCCCGCAGCGTGTTGCTGAGAAGCTTCCGTCCCGTGTCATCAAGCTCCGGTGTCTGGGCGCGGTTGCCGACCAGCCACTGGGCTTCCGCGACTCGATCAGTGAAGTGCGGCGCAGTCAGATCGGTCTGGCGCATGCCGGTATGGTGCCGCTCGAGCGTCTGCGCAAACTCGGCTGGCGCGACGTCTTGAGACGGCGCCGCCTCGTAGTAGGTCCACAGCGTGATCGCGAAGCCGTCACGCACGTAGACGCGCGGCTCCACCCGAGGTTCAAGCTCTTCCACCGGGCAGCCCGCTTCGGCGAGCCGCCGACCGACCTCGACTTCGAACTCAGCGCCTGCCTGATGCGCTAGAGGCGCCACCCGAGCGAGAACGTCACAAGGGGTCAGGCGCACGGCGATGCGGTTCGAGTTGTGGACAACGACTCCATCATCGACTCGAAGGCCTAGGGCGGAGGCCGTCGACCTCCCCGCCTCAAGTGCTCGTTGGACTTCTGACGGTTCCATCGTTTCCCTCGATCGTTGTTGAGTGGACCTCAGCCATGTCGGTCCCAAAAATCCTGCATCCGTTTCCTCAGCAGTACCGTAGTGCAACGTACTGCGCTTTCGGCGCCTCCAGCGCTGGCGGGTTGATCCAAACAGCGGTTGGAAGCAGCGGGGGTTGCGGAATGACGCGAACGAAGCGTTCGGGATGGGCGGCGTAGGCGCCGGCAAGGACGGCAACGCGCTGCTCACGGATACCAGCGGCGAGTCCGTAATGCACCGACGCCGGCGTGTGCAACCCGAGGCCCGAGTGGCGATGCTCATCATTGTACCAGAGGAAGAAGTGCCCGCAGAATCCGCGGCCATCTTCGATGCACCCGAAGCGGTCGGGAAAATTTGGCCGGTACTTCATCGTCTTGAACTGCGACTCTGAGAACGGGTTATCATTGGAGACATGTGGTCGCGAATGCGATTTCGTCACGCCAAGATCGGCCATGAGAAACGCCACAGGCTTGCTCGTCATCGCTGGTCCTCGGTCAGCGTGAATCGTCAGTTGGTCACGCGTGATCCCGTGTTTGGCCAGCGTCTCGGCGATGAACCTCTCGGCCAGAACCGCGGTCTCACCATGCGCCAGCATCCAACCCACGACGTAGCGGCTGAAGACGTCCAACATGACGTTCAGGTAGTAGTACGTCCATTTCTGCGGACCCAGCAATTTCGTGATGTCCCAGGACCACAATTCGTTCGGCTTGGTCGCGAGCAGCTCTGGCTTGGTGTAGTTGGGACGGCGCAGCTGGTCACGGCGCTCGCGGACCTCACCGCTTGCTGCCAGCAAGCGGTACATGGTGCTTTGAGAGGCCAGGTACGTGCCTTCGTCCAGCAGCGTGCCGTACACCTGGGCGGGCGAGTCGTCGATGAAACGGTCGGAATGGAGCTCGGCCAGCACCGTGGCGCGTTCAGTATCCGAAAGCGCGCGCGGCGATGGCGTGCGGAGTCTCGCTGGCGTTGCACGACGCGGCGTTCGCCGTCGGTGCACACCGGCACGGCTCACACTCAACGCACGACACGCGGCAGCGGCGCCCAGTGTCGGCGCCAGCTCAGCCACGGAGGCATCGATCACGGCGTGGTCTCCGGCTCTGCACTCTCGAGGGCGATCCCCAAGAGTGCTGAGACGTTTTTTTGAACGTCAACCACCATCCTGGTCGCCGCCAGTTCCTTGGTGAGCTTCGCGTTCTCCTTGCGCAGACGCACAAGTTCGGTCTCCACCTGAGACGTCGGCTTGCGCCCCCGCTTCTCGACGTCCAGTCCGCCACGGTCGCGCTGCTGCCGCCACTGGGTGAGGTACGACGAATACAAGCCCTCGCGGCGCAGCAGTGCACCCAGTTCGCCCGTGCGCGTGCAGGCGTCCGCCTCACGGACGATGGACATGCGGTACTCGGCGGTGAAGCGCCGGCGCTTGGGGCGCGCCAGCACCTCCGGATCAGGCCGCGCGAAGGCCTCCAAAGTCGATCGCGTCGGTAGGATCTCCGTTGTCATCGTGTGCTCCTTGGTACGCCTCATGCTCTCTAATAAA
>CAVPBB010000006.1:0-13827 GCA_963701795.1 uncultured Chloroflexia bacterium
GCATCCGGGCAACTTGCTGAACACGAAGAGGGGCTGCTGTTTATCGATCTTGAGACGTGTTGCCGCGGACTTGTCGAGTTCGACCTCGCCCATGCACCGAAGAAGTCAGCGAACACTATCCGGCTGTGAATCAAGACCTGCTTCGCGAGTGCCGGGTCCTCATGCGTGCGATGGTCACAGCGTGGCGCTCGGATCGAGACGACCAGCTCCCCGATGGGCGCTACTGGGGAATCGAGGGGCTCAACCAGGTTCGGGTAGCACTCGATCGCTTCGGAATGGATGTCGCTGACCGATACGCCTAACGGCCGGCTCGTCACGCTTCGTGCGCAGCGTTGCAATACGTTGCTGCTGAGGAAACGGATGCAGGTGGAGGTGCCGAAAGCTCAGTAATTAAATGACCCGAGTTGTCTCAAAGGGGTTGACAAGTTCCGCTGCGGCAGGTAGCCTGAAGCGCCTACCGAGAGTGCGTCTGATGGTTGCTTATGTAACCATCAGACGCACTTCTTATGCGATCCCAACCCTTCGCTATGGCTTGCTCGATCCCTGTCGCTACTCTCCAGCGATACGTAACGTATACTGACACGTAGCGCCGCCCACATGCGACGCAGGCAGGCGTGTGGAGCGATGAGACGACAGCGCGGCGATGCGGCTGCGCGAGCCGAGGAAGGTAGGCGTCGCTATGGCGAACACAGATCACGAGCCGGGCCAGCACAACATGGCCGACTACCAGCAGGCGCGGCGCGACTTCACCTGGCAGGTCGCGGATGACTACAACTTCGCCCTGGACACCATCGGCCAGTGGGCGGAAGACCCCGAGAAGCTGGCGATGCTCTGGATCGGGCAGGATGGCGCCGAGGAGCGCTACACCTTCGTCCACTTCGACGAGCAGAGCAGCCGCGCCGCGCACGCCTTCGAGCAGCTGGGCGTGCGCAAAGGCGACCGCGTGCTGCTGATGCTGCCGCGCGTGGTGGAGTGGTGGGAGACGATGCTGGGCCTGATGAAGCTCGGCGCCGTCGGCATCCCCTGCACGACCCTGCTGACGCCCAAAGACATCCAGTATCGCGCGGAGATCGCCGAGGCCGTGGCCTTCGTCACCGACGTGAGCGGCATCGAGAAGTTGCGCAGGTGCGCGGCGCCTGCCCGACGGTGCACGTGGTCGTCGCGATCGGCGAGCCGGGCGGGCCTGCCCCGAGGGCTGCGTCGACTACCATCCCACTGTGGATGCGGCGGCGCTGACATGGGACGACCGGCGCACCAGGCCAGCGACCCTGCCTGATCTACTTCACCTCCGGCACTGTCGGCTATCCGAAGATGGTGCTCCACACGCATGCCAGCTATCCCGTCGGGCATACCGCCGTGACGGGTCGCTACTGGCTCGACCTGACGCCTGACGATCTGCACTGGAATCTCTCGGAGATGGGCTGGGCCAAGGCCGCGTGGAGCAACTTCTTTGGGCCCTGGGGCAATGGCGCGGCGATCTTCGTGCAGGATGCCCGCGGCAAGTTCGATGGCAAGGCGACGCTGGCGCTGCTGGCGCGTCATCCCATCTCGGTCTTCTGCGCGCCGCCGACCGCCTATCGCGTGATGGTGCAGGAGGACCTGAAGGCGTATCACTTCGCGGCGCTGCGTCACTGCGTCGGCGCGGGCGAGCCGCTGAACCCGGAGGTGATCGACGCCTGGCGCGCAGGGACGGGGCTGACCATCCGCGATGGCTATGGCCAGACAGAGACCGTGCTGCTCTGCGGCAACTTCCCGACGGAGGAGGTGCGCGCTGGCTCGATGGGCAAGCCGTCGCCGGGCTTCGATCTGGCGGTGATCGATCACGAGGGGCTGGAGCTTGGCCCGAACAAAGAGGGCGACATAGCGGTGCGCGTGCAGCCGGAGCGCCCGCTGGGCCTTTTCAAGGAGTATTGGCGCAACCCGGAGGCGATGGAGCGCTCCTTCACGGGCGAGTGGTATCTGACCGGCGACCGCGCCTACCGCGACGCCGATGGCTACTTCTGGTTCGTCGGGCGGGCTGACGATGTGATTATCTCGGCGGGCTATCGCATCGGCCCATTCGAGGTAGAGAGCGCGCTGGTGGAGCATCCGGCGGTGATCGAGGCGGCGGTGGTCGCCAGCCCCGACGCGCTGCGCGGCGAAATCGTCAAGGCGTTCGTCATCCTGGCGCCGGGCTATCAGCCGTCGGAGGCGCTGGCCACCGAGATGCAGGACCATGTCAAGGCGGTGACGGCGCCGTACAAGTATCCGCGCGAGGTCGAGTTCGTCGCCGAGCTGCCCAAGACCATCAGCGGCAAGATTCGCCGTGTGGAGCTGCGCGAGCGCGAGCGCCAGGCCAAGCAGTAGAGCGCGGCGGCGAGCAGAACATGAAGGGGCCGCTTCCGAAGTCCTTCCGGGAGCGGCCTCTGCGCGCGCGTTGGCGGACGCCAGCTCATGGCAGCGTGGCGAAGGCCAGCGCGCCGCGATTGGGGACATCGCCGCCGAGGTGGCCGACAAGCTCGCCGCCGAGGCCGTCCAGTGTGCTGCCGCCAGAAAAGCTGACCAGCGTTCCAGTTGGCGGAGCGCCGAGCATCACCAGCGCATTGCCCGGCTGCGATCCGAGGTCCTGCCAGGCGCTGGCGCCTGGCGCCAGGCGGAAGATGTGGAACATGCTCAGGGTCTGAGCGACAGTTGGGTCTGTCGGGCCGGCGAAGAAGGTCGTGATGAGCGAGCCGTCGCTCCCCAGCGCGCTGCCATCCTCACCAGGCGTCTGCTGCTGGAGACACCCGGCGCCACACGACTGCTTCAGGGCTGGCAGCGGACGCGCAGTCCACGTCTGACCGCCATCGGCTGTGCAGCCGATGAGTTCGCTTTGCGTGGCGCCACTGCCAGTGGGCGCGAATCCACACGCCTGCCACGCAGCGTTTCCCTGGGGCTGCGCGACGACAAAGCCGCCGATTGCGATGAGATTGGGCGGCGTGGGCAGCGGTGTCCAGTGCGCGCCGAGGTCCACGCTCTGCCACAGGCTATAGATGTAGGTGGCGCTGATGGGCGCGTGGGTGGAGGCTGCGCCCGTAGCTGTAGGGGTCGTGGGTGTGGAACTGGCTGCAGCCTCTACCAGCAGCGCGCCATCGCCGGGCCTGCTCCATACCTTCTCCACACTCAGCCCCTGGGCGACAAGCGCGCCGTCAATCGGCTGCCAGGTGCGCCAGTCATCGCGACTGAGGCTGAGGCGCCAGGGACGCCCCTTGGCATTGGCATTCACAATCTGATCCCACGGCGACGCCACCGCGACGGAGACGCTTCCCCGCGTGACCAGTCCGCTGAGTTGCACATCATCGCTGAGCGTGCGCCAGGTCTTGCCGCCGTCATCGCTGATCTCATTCGTGACGAGCGACTGCAAGGTGAGACTCTGCTGCGACAGGATGACATTCAGGCGCAGTGGGTCGGCGGCGTCGACGGTGATAGCGCACGAGGCGACCTCACCGGCGTAGGGAATATCGCCAACATGTGTCCACGTCTTTGCTCCGTCATGTGTCGCCCAGATGGTATTGGGGGCGTTGATGGCGTTGGTGGTGGCGCAGATGTAGGCGGTGTTGGCGTCGGTTGGCGAGAACGCAAAGCCGTTATTGTAGGTCTGGTTGCCCGGCGGCGGGATGACGCTCTCAGGCGCCATGCGGGTCTGCCAGTCCAGCGCCTGCCCGACGATGGGTGTGGTGGGCGCCACGGCGAGTAACGCGGGAGGCGTGGCGGCGACAACGTTCTTGTGATGGCTTGATCCGCCGCGCAGACCAGCTTGCTGCGTGAACAGGTGGAAGAAGAGCGCGGAGATCAGCAGCACAGCGGCGGCTGCGCTCAGCCCACCCCAGACAGCGGGGCGCTGTGCGCGGCGCAGCGTGGGCATAGCTGGCGAGCGGCGCCAGGAATCGCTGATGCGCGCTTGCAGTCGGGGCCAGTTGCGCGGGTCGGGCGCAGGGGGCTGCTCCGCTTGCAGCGCGGTGGCCAGCGCCTCGTGCGCCGCGATGGTGCGCTGGCAGGCGGGGCAGCCGCTGGCGTGGGCGGTGATGCGGCGCTCAGCTTCGGGCGCGAGCGTGTGGTCGCGCCAGGCCGAGAGGTCGTCGGCTGAGAGGCCGAGCGCGCAGGCGGGGGTGGCTGGGGCGCTCATTCGGCGTTCTCCTTCAGATAGAGCGTGCGCAGGCGTTCACGAGCGCGGCTGAGCGTCATCTTGGTGGCGGCGTATGAGAGGCCGAGGATGCCGGCGACTTCGGCGCAACTGTGGCCGTACATCTCGCGCAAGATGAAGGCGGCGCGCTGCTGGGTGGGCAGGCGCTCCAATGCGCTGCGCAGCGTGGCGCGCTCGGCAAGCTGCGCAGCGGGGTCGCCGCTGGCGCGCTCATGGCCCCGCAATGGCGCGGCTGGCCCGGCGACGCGCTGATGGCGCCGCTCGTTCAGCGCGAGGTTGGTGGCGACGCGAAAGAGCCACGCCTCCGGTCGCTCATAGCCGCGTAGTTTCTCGAACTGGCGCCAGGCGCGCAAGAACACTTCCTGGGTCAGATCATTGGCGGTCTGCTCGTCGCCACAGACGCGCCAGAGATAGCTGAAGATGTCGCGCTCATGCTGGTGATAGAACACCTCGAAACGCTGCGCCGCATCGCCGGGCGTGGCGCCATCGTCGGACGTGTGTGGCGGGCGTTCACGCTCACCGCCCCCGGTGACGCGCTCACTGCGCAGCGCGAATAGCCGCCAGAGACTCCATCGAGGCGCCTGGGAGGCGGGCGCGGCCCTCCAGCCGCCGACGGATACGTGCTGCACCTGACCCTCGTTTCTGCAACCACCCGCTGCTGTACGACGTGTATCGCGCCGATACGACTACTACACACACGCGAGCGCGGCGAAGGTAACAGACGAGTGCGCAGATCGCGCAGTGTTTGCGGGGCAGGTGCGCGCGCTACAGCTCTGCGGCTGTAACGTCTCCGCGTACTGCCCTGTATGAAACAGGGATGCGCATCCCCTGACGGAGCGTGGGTGAGATCGAGCGTGTGAACACCACCAGTTCAGGAGGGTCTTGATATGATACACCTCAGCGCGAGGAAATTGAGCGCGATTGCAGGGCTGGCGCTGGCGGCGGCGCTTGGCCTGGCCGCGTGTGGGTCGGCTGGCGCTACGGGCGGGGCCTATGGCGGCGGCGCGGGCGGCTCGACGACGACATCCACAGGGGGCGTGAATCTGCAATGCGCGGCGGGCGCGTCAGTTTGCACCAAGACCGTGACCGTCAGGGGGAAAACGCAGACGGCGCTCGCGGATACAACTGGGCTGACGCTCTACTACTTCACGCCAGACAGCGCGATGGCCGCTACCTGCACAGGCTCGTGCGCGCAACTCTGGCCACCGCTCACCGCCAGCGGCGGCAGCGCGATGGGGACGGGGCTGTCGGGAACGCTGACTACGATCAGCGACGCGAGCGGCGCACAGGTCGTCTACAATGGCCATCCGCTCTATCGCTACTCTGGTGACAAGAGCCAGAGCGATGCGACGGGCGAGGGCCTGCTGGGCAAGTGGTTTGTGGCGACAACCGCGCTAGCGGTGGGTAATGGCGGGGCGCCAGCATCGTCGCCGACGAACACGCCGAGCAGCAGCTACGGCGGCGGCTATTAGCGCACAAGCAGCGGATGGGAGCGCGACGGCGCGGCAAACGACTATGGCGCCGCGCCGTCGTTACCTCACTCGGCGGCGAACGCAACCTCGGCCTCGATCTCGACCGGGATGTTGAACGGTAGCTCCGCCATGCCGACGGCGCAGCGGGCATGGGCGCCGATCTCCGCGCCGAAGAGGTCGAGCAGCAGGTCGGAGCAGCCATTGATGACCGCTGGCGTCTGCTGGAATCCCGGCGCCGTCTGCACCATGCCGAAGACCCGCAGCCAGGCGGTGACGCGGTCGAGGTCGCCAAGTTCGCGCTTGAGGCTCGCCAGCATCGCCAGCGCGGTACGTTGCGCGGCGACGTAGGCTTGCTCCAGCGATACCTCGCGTCCAACCTTGCCGAGTGGCTGCGCAATCGTGCCATCGGGGTTGAGCGGCGCGTGCCCGGAGATGTAGACGCGGCCACCATAGGCGCGCGCCTGCGCGAATGGCAGCCGGATGGACGGGTCGGTTTGCAGGGACGTTGGCAGGACAAGCCCGCGCTCGGCGAGCTTCGCCTCGATGTTCATCGTCTGCTCCTCTTTGAGTGGCCTCACGGCTGGATGGCAGCGGCGATCAGTGGCTCGATGCCCGCGATATTGCCCGCCAGGTTCGCGGGGATGTGGTGGCGCTGCGCAAGCCATGCGGGGCTGGTGTAGCTCGCCCAGACGCGCCCCTGCGCATCGCGCCAGACGAGCGCTTTGAGCGGCAGATCGAGCGCCAGCAGCGGCGCGGCGACCATCAGCGGCGTTCCCGCTCTGGGGCTGCCGAAGATCAGCAGCTTTGCCTCGCCCATCGTCTGGCCGATGCGTCGCGCCTCGCCGCTGTGATCGATCAGCGCGAAGAGCGTCAATCCCTTGCTCGTCAGCGCCTGCTCGATGCGTGTCACCGTCTCGGTCACAGAGAAGGCGCTGGCTTTCGAGACGATGCCCTCAGGCAAGGGAATGTCAACTGGCGTCTGATCGCTCATGGGGCGGCTCCTCCTGGCTGGCGTTTGGCTGGCTGCTCCAGCCGGGGTCTTGCAGGGCGGCGTGGGCGGCGGCCTGCTCCGCCTCGCGTTTGCTGTGGCCCTGGCCGCGCCCGATCACCACCTCGCCCAGCAGCGCCTCGACCGTGAAGATGCGGTCATGCGAGGGGCCATCCTGAGTGACGACGAGATAGCGTGGTGTCACGCCCAACTGCCCCTGCGCCAGTTCTTGCAGCAGCGATTTGTCATCTTTGACGCGACGCTGGCGCACGGCGCTGGCCGCCTCGGCGCGCAGCAGTGGGAGGAGATAGGCCTGTGCGGCGGCGAGACCAGCGTCGAGGTAGAGCGCGCCAATAACCGCCTCGAATGCCGATGCGATCAGCGTCTCGCGGTCGCGGCCTCCGGTGGCCTCTTCGCCACGCCCCAGCCGCAGGTGTGGGCCAAGCGGGATGCGTCGGGCGAAGTCGGCCAGCGTCGAGGCGCGCACCAGCGCGGCGCGCAACTGCGTCAGGTCGCCCTCCTGCGCCTCCGGGCGTTGCTGGTAGAGCTGGTCGGCGCTGACGAGCGCCAGCACGGCGTCGCCGAGAAACTCCAGCCGCTCATTCGAGATGACGCCGGGCGCGGCGAACTCGTAGGCATAGGAGCGATGGGTGAGCGCATCCAGCAGGAGCTGGCGATTGGCGAAGCTGTGGCCGAGCGCCGCCTCCAGGCTGGCCAGCGCGTCGTCGTCGTCGCCGTTATCCGCTGGCGTCTCGTCGTCGTCGTCGGCGCGCGTGAAGGGTCGCTCCTCCTGCGCGGACGCGCTGCCTGCGCTGTGCGCCTGCGCGCTGGGGCGGCGCGCGCGTGGGCGCGCTGGCGGCGCAGCGGAGACGATCAGCCCGGCGCCGGGCTGCGCCTGGCCGATCACGCTGGCGGCGACGCCTGCCCCGGCGAGCGCGGCGAGCGCGGCGTCGAGCTGTTCTGGCGCGACGGCGGCGAGCAGCCCGCCGGAGGTCTGCGGATCGCAGAGCAGGTCGCGGTCGAGGTCAGAGACGCCATCGCCATAGATGGTCTGCGCGGCGACCGCGCGCAGGTTGCGGCCCGTGCCGCCGGGGATATGCCCCGCTGCGGCGTAGGCGCGCGCGCCATCGAGCCAGGGGATGCTGGGCAGGTCGAAGGCGAACGCGCAGCCGCTCTGGGTCGCCATTTCGAGCGCGTGGCCCAGCAGGCCGAAGCCGGTGATGTCGGTGCAGGCGTGGCAGTCGTGGCCGAGGCTGACCAGCGCGCGCGCGGCGGCGGCGTTGAGCGTGGTCATGCTGGCGGTAGCGGCTGCCATGCGCGCGGCGAACGCCTCATCGCCGACGCCGTTTTTCTGCGCGGTCGAGATGACGCCGGTCCCCAGCGGCTTGGTGAGGATCAGCGCGTCACCCGCCTGTGCGCCGCCCTTCGTGAGGATATGCGCGGGGCGCACGACGCCAATCGCCGCCAGCCCATACTTCGGTTCGGCGTCGGTGATGGTGTGGCCGCCTGCGATGACGGCGCCCGCCTCGCGTACCTTCTCCGCGCCGCCGCGCAAGATTTCGGTGAGGATGCTGGCATCCAGTTCATCGGGGAAGGCGACGAGATTGAGCGCAAACAGCGGCGTCCCGCCCATCGCGTAGATGTCGCTGAGCGCGTTGGCGGCGGCGATAGCGCCGAAGGTCGCGGGATCATCGACGATTGGCGGGAAGAAGTCGACGGTGGCGACGATGGCCTGCTCGTCATTCAGGCGATAGACAGCGGCGTCGTCAGCCACCCCCAGACCCACGAGCAGGTTGGGGTTGGCGTCGCCAAAGATCGCGCTGAGCGGCTGCAACACGTGCGCCAGGGCGTCTGCGCCCATCTTCGACGCTCAGCCAGCGCAGCTTGCGAGGGTCGTCAGCCGCACCTGTCTGCCTGGCGCCATGCTTCACATTCCTTCAATTACGCCTGCCATCACGCTTGCCATTGTGCCTACCACGGGTGGTTGTGCAGAATGGATGACCTGCTGTGGACCACCGCAGGTCCGCGCGTCATCTGCCGTCATTGTACGGCTCGCCCAGCGTGAGCGTCAAAGTGGCGTCAACGGCTCGTCTCAGGCGCCGAGCCAACGACAGCGCCGTCTTGCTCTTCCATGTACAATGGGCATGGGGATGTGGTGAACCTGACCGACGCGACGGGAGCGAGTGTGGCGAGAGACAATAACGGCAATCTGGTGCAGAGCGCGACCAGCTACGCCTCCGGGGCGAGCGTCGTGCTGACACTGAGCTACGATCCGCTGGACCGCCAGGTGACGCTGCGCGATGGGGATCGCAGCTACAGCTATGATCCCGACAGCAATGCGCTGAGCATCCAGACGCAGATCCCAGCACGGGCGCGACCATCGTCGGGCAGACGGCGACCTATGATGGCGGCAATCGGCTGACCAGCCAGACGGATATGGTCGGGCCGACCAACGCGCAGGCGCACATCTACGCCTACAGCTACAACGCGGCGGGCGACCGGGCGAGCGGCAGCGCCGATGGCACGCTGACGCAGTATAGCTATGACGCCGACCACCAACTGCTCAGCGAGACCAGTGGCGGCGATACGATCGGCTACCACTACGACGGCTACAACAACCGCGACAAACTGACGACCAGCGCTGGCGTCACGCAGTACAGCTATGACTCGACCACGCATACGGAGCTGACGACGAAGACCGATCCTGACGGCAAGAGCTACCGCCTACACCTATGACGCCAGTGGCAATCTGACGCAGGCGGTCTATGACGCGGGTGCGGCGGACCAGACGACGACGAGCTACACGTATGATGGCAGCAACCGGCTGAGCGGCATCACGCAGCCCGATGGCACGACCATCGCCTACAGCTACACCAGCAGCGGCCAGCGCGCCAGCACAACGGTGACGCCACCCGCAGGCGGGGGCAGCGCCACCACCGTCGACGACTACTACCAGCTCGGCCAACTGGCCTACCAGACCAACGGCGCGGGCACGCTGCTAGCCAGCTACACCTACGACCAGGCGGGCGCGCCCGAAAGCGTGCAGGTCGGCAGCGACCCCACCACCGCGCCGCGCTACTACTACGTCTACGATGCGCGTGGCGACGTGGTGAACCTGACCGATGCCAGCGGCGTGAGTGTGGCCGACTACAGCTACGACACCTGGGGCGCGCTGACCAACAGCAGCGAGACGATCCCCAATGCCAACGGCTGGGTCAACCCCTACCGCTACGACGGACGTGACGGCGTGCGCTCCGACGTCGCCACCGGGCTGGACTGGATGGCGGTGCGGGCGTATGATCCGACGCTGGGCCGCTTCCTCGCGCGTGATCCGCTGGGGCGTGCGCCGCTGGTCTTCGCCGACAACCCGTATGTGTACGCGGGGAACAACCCGCTCACCAACGTGGACCCCAGCGGGCAGTATCGGGCGGCGGGGTTCGGCTCGGCGCAGCGGGAGAGTGGGCAGGCGACCAACCAGCAGATGGCGCACATCGTCACGCAGAGCGGCTGCGACAAGGCGTGCCAGGCGCAGGTGCATCAGGAGTGGCTGGACGCGCACATCGCCCAGGCCAGGGGGATTGCGGGCCAGGCTGCGGCCTATTTCTCCGCGCAGGCCAAGACAGCGGTGAGTGGATTTCTCCATCTCCCATTCGCGCTCATCGCGTTCATGGGGGCTCCAATTGTCTCAGGCATCCTGAACTTGATCACGGCAGTGTTTCCTGGTTTAGCTGCCATAACCCCGACGTTCTATACCCTGGTAAGCGGACTGCTCATCTATGACCTCATCGCCGCTCATTTCGCCGACGTGTTTCATCAGGAGGTATCTGCGAACAACTCCTTCTGGCTTAACCCGAGCGGAATAACCGGCAATTACTCGGGGCTTCAATGGGTGACGATGGGGGTTGGAGCAGCAATCGCAGCGCTCTCTGTTCTCTTCATAACCATTTCAACCGAATTGACACCGCTCTGGGTCGTGTTCGGAGTCCTCTCTGAAGCAGCGGTCGCATCTTTGCTGCTGAACGCCCGTTCGTATGTGGATCAAGAGGAGCAAGCGCTTGGATACGTGTTGAGTTGACCAGGCGCTCGTGCTTGCGAGATGAGCGGGCGCATTGTGGTGACGTCGTGTAGCGGCAGCGCCTGCAAGCGAGACCTGCGAAAGGTATACAGGCAGTGGATCGGCACGCCTGAGTAGGTGGGAAGAAGATGGAAAGCAGGATGGAGCGCAGCGGGATGGAGCACATGGTAGGCGACGAGCAGATGGCGGAGCAGGGCGAAATATACCCCATGTGGCAGCCGACTCAATGGACGGCCCGCCAGCGGACTCTGGCGATTCGCGGCTTGCTCCTGATCGCAGCCGCAGGCGCGCTACTCGCAGGTGCGGTGGCTAGGTGGCGGGCGCAGCCGCTCGCCGCTTCTACTATTGCTCCTCTCGGCGCGACCCTGCTTTCGCTGGGCGTCGGCCTGCTCAACGCTGTCTTCTGGTATGCCTACGAACACGGCCAGAACAGTGTTGGTGAACGTGCACGTCAAGCCACAATCATGGTTCGCGTCACCAGCGGGGAGATCGTGGTGGCGCTGGGTACACTGGGGTTGCAGGTCATCGGCGCGCTACTCGTGGCAACAGTAGGCTGGCCCGGCTGGAAGGGCTACAGTCCCTACTCCTATGTCGTGCCGGTCGGCCTGTGTCTCACTGTCAACCTGGCGAATTTTGTGCTGTGGAGCGTCATCACCTGGCGGCCAACCCGCGATCCCAACGCGCCCATGTACACGTTGAGCGCCCCGCTATATGGCGCGCGTCTCTTCCTGCGCTGGGTAGTGATGGGCTTCGCTCGCACAAGCGTACTGCTCCTCATCCCCCCCTTGTTCGCCCTCTCCAATGGTGACTTGCAGCTCTCCAACGGCAGCGCTGACGCGTTGGTGGCGCTGCTGCCAGGTGTGGCGGAGGCGCCTGTATCAGTCGCAGTTGCAGTGTTTGGAGCGGCTGCGGCGTTTTTTCTGCTCGCCGCGCTGGCCGAATTGTCACATCCCGCTTGAATGCCAACGGCTGGGTCAACCCCTACCGCTACGACGGACGCGACGGCGTGCGCTCGGACGTGGCGAGCGGGCTGGACTGGATGCGCGTGCGGGCGTATGATCCGAGCCTCGGCCGGTTCATCTCCCGCGACCCGTTGGGCCGCGCGCCGCTGGTCTTCGCCGACAACCCGTATGTCTATGCGGGGAACAACCCGCTGAGCAATGTCGATCCCAGCGGGCAGTATCGCGCGGCGGGGTTCGGCTCGGCGCAGCGGGAGAGTGGGCAGGCGACCAATCAGCAGATGGCGCGGGTGGTGACACACAGCGGCTGCGACAGCGCCTGCCAGGCGCAGCGGCAGGTGGAGCGCGCTCAGGCGATTGCGCGCACGGCCGCAGCGTACTTTGCGGGCCAGGCAAAGGCGCTGCCCGGTGGCATCCTGCACAGCCTCAATGCCCAGTTTGATCCGGGATCATCCTGGGCCTCTTTGGAACCGCCGCTGCCGTACCGGCCCTTCTGAAGGCGCTGGGCCAGGTCGCCGTCAACTATGCGACACACTCGGACGTTCTGTGGGTGCTGAGTGAGGCTGCGTCCTACCTGTACATCGCGCCGCTCCTGGACATCGTGCTCTATGACAGCGTAGCGAGTGTCTGTCAGTATCTGTTCCAGCAAGAAGCCATCGCGAGTGCCGCGTTCTGGGACAATGCGGGTGGTATAGACCAACGCTATGCCGTCATGATGGGCTTCTCTACGTTGCTGGATGTGGTGACGGTGGCGCTCTCTCTTGTGTGGACAACACTCTTTCCTGATCTCGGACCTCTCTGGGTAGGAGAGGCGGCGTTTACCGTTGTGATGATCGCGACTCGACTGCAACTACGCGCCATCGCGTATACCGACCAGGAAGAGCAGGTGTTTGGCTATGCGTTGAGTTGAACGTTCTACTCACCAGGCTGACGCTGACCAGCAGCCGACTCGAACACGCGACGCGAGCCCAACGACGGGTAGGGAAAGGAGCCGCGACCAATGGCCATTGAGGAACCCCTGAGCCGATCCGACTTGGCGGACCTGGATGCGCGCTACCCGGTGTGGCAGTCAACCGACTGGACTGTGTGGCAGCGCCAGCGGGCGGTCGCGGGCCAACTGCTGGTCGCGGCGGCGTGCGCTCTGCTGGCGTGGTCGCTGGCTGTGTGGGGAACTGAGTCCCTGGCGTCGAGTACGCTGGCGCCGATCGCCCTGACCTTGCTCTGTCTGGGGGTGGGGTTGCTGAATGTGGCCTACTGGTATCGCTACCATCTGGCCGCCAACCATGTCGGGCGCCGCGCCAGCCAAGCGCAGGCGCTCACTGGTCTGATGGCGTTGGAGATGGTGGTGTCGCTCATCATGCTGGGCATGCAGGTCATCGGCGCCGTACTGGTGGCCTGGATCGGCTTTCCCCTCTGGCAGGGATTCAGCCCCTTTAGCTATGCGATTCCCGTTGCAGTAGGGTTTGTAGCGTTTGCCGGAAGCCTGGGGGCGGCCAGCGGCTTCGCCTGGAGTCCGACGCGCGCGCCGGACACTCCTGGGGGCGCATCGACTGCATTGACTGCATCGCCTCACGGCGTTCGCCTGCTCGTGCGCTGGCTCGTCCTGCTGGTCGCGAGTCGGGGCGGTATCTTCATTATGATACCAGCGCTCACGCTCTTAACGGGCTATACCGCGCTCATGATAGGGGAGCGTGACGCCATGTTTTCGATCCCAACCACCAGTCGCGTGCTGATGGTAATTGCACTCCTCTTCTTCCTCTCAGCAGTGAGTGAGTTGTCGCTGTGGGTGAGCACACGCGGGCAGGCGCCGCCAAAGTGATCCACGCCAGTCCAACGCTAGCGAGCAGTGAGAGCCTCCCGAATGCCAATGGCTGGGTCAACCCCTACCGCTACGATGGCCGTGACGGCGTGCGCTCCGACACCACCACCGGGCTGGACTGGATGGCGGTGCGCGCATATAATCCCACCATCGGACGCTTCATTTCGCGTGACCCGCTGGGACGGGCGCCGCTGGTCTTCGCCGACAACCCGTATGTGTATGCGGGCAACAACCCGCTCAGCAACGTGGACCCCAGCGGGCAGTATCGGGCGGCGGGGTTCGGCTCCACGCAGCGGGAGAGTGGGCAGGCGACCAACCAGCAGATGGCGCACATCGTCACGCAGAGCGGCTG
>CAVPBB010000007.1:0-469951 GCA_963701795.1 uncultured Chloroflexia bacterium
ACCGGGCGAGCAGAGACGAAGCCGGTCTCCTGCATTCGGATCAGAACGGTCGGGGTTATTGCGTGAAATACTTCGCAAAAAAGGAAGTATTTATTTGCAGAAACAGAAATGCTCCACGTGGAGCAAAACGGCAGTTCGCGGTTCAGAGCGACAGGAATGTTCCACGTGGAGCATTCCTGTCCGGATTCCGATAACTGGCAATTGTCTGTTTTGGAACGGGTCTTTATGTTCCACGTGGAACATTGGGAACGGCAAACAGTGAACTCATTTTGAAAGCGGTTTGTATCCTGTATTACCCGCCTTCTTCATTGCGGCGAGGCCTTCCTCCACGCTGAGAAGCGCAGTTGTCTTCACTGACTTGCAGGAACCCCCTGCGCTGATGGCCATTGCAAACGCGGCTGCGGTGGTGTTGTCGGGCATATCAATGACCACGATCGTGTCGTAGTCGCCAAAGGTGAGCCACGCACCCTTGAGGGTGCCGCCCAGCTTCGCCGCTGCCTTTGATACGACGGAACTGCGATCCTGAGGCTTCTTCAACAACGCTGCTACTGCTTCAGGGGTGTACGCGACCTGGACCAGATAACTTGGCATGGACATCCCGCCTTTTCGTTGGAATTGAGATCAGGCGGAGGAGGAGAGGAGCGAAGTATACCGCGGCGAAGAGCCAGGGAACGCTTACGTGGGCTTAAAGCAGTTCGCTCTTTGCAGTCACCGCAGCCGAATGCTCCACGTGGAGCATTGAAGCAGTCGTCAGTCGCTGGTTTTCAGTCTTCGGATTGTTCCACGTGGAGCAAAACTACCCGATCGCTGATAGCTGGCCACTGATAACTGACTACTGCCGGGTTCGCTTCTGTGGGCGGCGCGCAGTGTCCCCGACCTCCATTGTGCGCCGAGTTGCGGAATTAATACGCAAATGCGCGGAGGGCGACGAAGACGTGTCGCCGCGGGCTCAGGATCGGGACCGGGAGCCGGCCGATCTGGTTGTGCTGATCGAGCAAAGTGGCAAGCGACCGATCCTGGTGCTACGCTGGAAGCGACAGGTCATCTCCTATGAATCGGTACGAGAGTGACCATCAAACCGAAGGGCCAGTGCCGGATATTTCGGAACTCGGCTTTCAACGCCTTGCCGAGTTTCGCCACCGCATCAGGCAATTCCTGCACTCCAGCGAGCTGGCAGCTCGCGCCGAAGGAATCGAACCCCAACAACACCAATTGCTTCTCGCGCTGAAGGGCCTCCCCCGGGGGACTCGCCCCACTGTCTCCGCTCTCGCCGATTGGCTTTGCCTGCGCCACCACAGCACGGGGGAACTTGTGGACCGTCTGGCCGAGCGCGGTGCTGTCCGCCGCAAGCATGCCGAAGACGACCATCGCGAAGTGCTGGTCGAACTGACGCCTCACGGCGAGGCATTGCTGCACCGCCTCTCGGCCCTCCACTGGAATGAACTGCGTGATGCCGGTCCCGCGCTTTCTGAATCTCTTCGCGCGGCGATGCAACACGTGGAAAAGATCGGAGGAGATGCGGATGAGCGCTCACGCCGCAGTCGATGAAAGGAAGCCTTGCCTCAAAGAGCTTGGCGACTTCACCACCACAGTCCGCGTAATTCCCATTTCGCTGCTCGCCGTCGTGATTGGAGTGCTGGGCGCTGGCATTGCGTGGTGTCTTATCAGGCTTATCGGCCTGTTTACGAACATTGCCTACTTCCACCGTATCTCCTGGACTTTTGTTTCTCCGGCGGGGAACAACCTTGGCATTTATGCGGTTGCCGTACCGATCGTCGGTTCCCTCATTGTGGGGCTGATGGCGCGCTATGGATCGGAGCGCATTCGCGGTCACGGAATTCCCGAGGCTATCGAATCCATCCTGATGGACGGCAGCCGCGTGCGGCCTCGCCTGGCAGTGCTGAAACCGCTCTCGGCGGCGCTCTCGATCGGAACCGGCGGGCCGTTCGGGGCAGAAGGCCCAATCATCATGACCGGAGGCGCATTCGGATCCATGATCGGGCAGTTTTTCCATCTGACCAGCATCGAGCGCCGCACCTTGCTGGTGGCAGGGGCAAGCGCGGGAATGGCGGCGACCTTCTCGGCTCCGCTCTCATCGGTGTTGATCGGTGTAGAGCTGCTCCTCTTCGAGTGGAAGCCTCGCAGCGCAATTCCCGTTGCGTTGGCAAGCGCCACAGCCGCGGCTGCCCGCCACTATCTGCTCGGGCCTGGTCCGCTCTTTCCGGTCACTCCGCACCCTGCCTTCATCGGCATGACCGGACTGGCAGGATGTGTCCTGGCCGGGGTTGCTGCCGGCGTTCTTTCGGCGCTGCTGACTCTCGGAGTTTATGGCGCAGAAGATCTTTTTCGAAAACTGCCCATCCATTGGATGTGGTGGCCGGCGATCGGCGGAGTCTTTGTGGGAATCGGAGGGCTGATTTTTCCCCAGGCTCTCGGCGTGGGCTATGACACGATCAGCACCCTCTTGCAGGGGAACGTTCCTTTGGCCGTGTTTGCAGGCGTGCTCATCGTCAAATCTGCAATCTGGATGATCGCATTGGGCTCGGGCACCTCCGGGGGCGTGCTGGCGCCTCTGTTGATGATGGGCGCTGCACTGGGCGGCGTGGAAAGCATGTTTCTTCCTCACCTCGGCCTGGGCTTCTGGCCGCTTGTCAGCATGGGTGCGATTCTCGGCGGCACGATGCGCTCACCCTTCACGGGCGTTGTATTCGCCATCGAACTGACGCATGACCTGAACATGATTTTGCCTCTGCTGGTCGCCTGCTTTATCGCGCACGCATTTACCGTTCTGACGCTGAAGCGCTCAATTCTGACTGAGAAGATCTCGCGCCGCGGGTATCACCTGAGCCGTGAATATGCGCTCGATCCGCTCGAAATCCTCTTTGTGAGGGAGGTAATGAGAACGAGTGTTGTGGTCCTGCCCCATGATGGAACTTTGGAAGAGGCGTATCGTCTCATCCACTCCAAAGAGATTCCGAAAGGGCAGCATCTCTTTCCGGTGCTCGGGCCCAAGGGCGAGTTGGAAGCAGTTGTAACGCGCAATCAGCTGGTTCAGCTCCATTCGCAGGCAGGGGAACGGGCCAGTTCGATTCGATTGGCGGAGATTGCAACCACAAAGCCACAGGTTGCCTACTCCGATGAACCGTTGCGCCGCGTTGTGGAGCGGATGGCGGAGTCAGGATTCACGCGGCTTCCCGTGCTCGACCCGGCAGGCAATGGAAATATCGTGGGCATGGTGGCATTGAACGACCTGCTGCGCGCGCGCACGAAGAACCTGGAAGATGAACGCGCTCGCGCGAGAGTTCTGCGGCTCCGCATGCCGTTTGGCCGGAGCATGAGAGAGCAGAAGATTCCGTTGACACAGCAGTCGGATTTCCCCGCCGGGGCTGCCGGCGGGAAAGCACCAGAATCCGGTGCGAATCAGAACCACACCCAACCTTCGCCAACTGCGGTCGGGCCAAATGCGGCAGAACCAGCTGCGGCCAAGCCACATGCGGTCGAGCCGGCTGCGGTAAAAATGGACCGGGAAGCAAGTTACAGCCACAGAAAAACAGGCTGACCTATGGCGCGTAGCCGGGGCCGCGTAGAACCTTCCCCGGGCAAGTGGCCCAGGGCTCCGGGATAAACCCTGACCACCTACTCTGGGAGGTTCAGCGGTTGGCTTAGTTACTTATGAGTTGTCCATCCTGTTGTCACAATTGGTTTTGGACGATAACTTGATGACAGGCCATGGTACTATCTTCGTTAAATTTCTAAATTTACGCATCATGCGCGGGAGAGATTCTATGCGACTCTATGTCCTCCTGACAATAGGTATGGTAGCTCTCTCTGGTTATGCACAATCTAGTGATACCGGCAAGCAGGTTTATGCCTCATCTCAGGAGTCAGTATTCCTGATCTACCTGAACGATTCCTCGGGAACCCCCACCGCTTTGGGCAGTGGATTTCTCATCTCTCCTCGCACCATCGTGACCAATGCGCATGTAGTGGAAGCCGGAGAACCGATGCTGGCGATTGGGCCGGTTAGAATCCCGCTCAAGATTGTTGCCGTCGACAAGGAGCACGACCTAGCCGAGCTTTCCGTTTCCGCAGACCTAACCTCCAAGCCATTGGTGCTCGCGACAGATACGGTGACGCCCGGTGAGCGAATATTCACCATCGGCAATCCCGCGGGCTTGGAGAAGACAATCAGCGAGGGCATCGTTTCGGGGATACGAAGTTGGAACGGACACGATCTGATTCAGATCACTAGCCCCATCTCGCATGGGTCATCGGGTGGCCCTGTTCTCGACGCGAACGGTGAAGTAGTTGGTGTCGCTGTGGGCATGCTCGAAGACGGGCAGAACCTCAACTTTGCGGTGCCGATCACATTTGTCAAGAAGTTGATGGAGAGGAAGGCGGAACCTGCAACGCCATTCAACCTCACTGAGAACCTTCGCGCCGAAGCGGATCCTATGAACGCTTGGTCGAATGCTACGTACTCGGTGGAACCTGGTTCGGACTACCAGCTTGCTCAGGAAAGGGCTGTAGATGGACTGCGCTCGATCGTCGAGAACGCCAGCGATCCCGAGGCCTTACATGAAGCCGCGTGTTATGGCACCAAAGCGCTCGCCTTCAGTGATCTTGGCATCGAGGCCGCGCGGAGACTTGACAAAATGCACCCAAGCGCGGAGAACGACGCGCTTCTCGCCTATCTCCTGTACGACCGGTCCGACGACGAGCTGTTCGAAAGCTGGGGCGCAAAGAAGGACAGTGAGGAAGAGAAGCAAGCTCAGACGGAACGAAATGCATACCTTTCTAAAGCTGGGACAGCCTGCCGAAAGGGTTGCTCGGGCTGGAAATGGCAATGCTTTGATATTGGCTGACTATGTGCTTGCGAATCAGAAGATCGATCAGGGCGATTTCGCTGGCGCGATACCGTTACAAGAGCCAGTCGCGCGTTCAGCAAATAGCGTGTGCGGCCTTGATCTTGCGAAGAGCGCCCTTCAGGGGCTTGTGCGGGCGAACGCTGAAACCAATCATCCCGCAGATGCAGAACGGTGGTTTCTGACCTACGCCGCGAAGTATACCCCGGAGCCATACGAGTGGGACCAAGAAGGCGACCGTCGGACGAATGCAAGCGACGATGCCGGAGCCGCAAAAGCCTATGAAAGGGCTGGAGCGTCTCCTTATTACAGCTATGATTTCTGCTACGCAGTCGGCAGGCGGTTCTTCCAGACTCCGCGTGATGCAGATGCCGTTCTAAGCGACGGAAGAGCTTGCGTTGATGCGTCCACTAAGACCTCGGAAAAATCGACAGCGAAGTATTTCGACGAAACGCTTCCGAAGGTGTATAGCTACATGGCTCAGGTTCTCGGCGATCGCGGCGTCTACGATACTGCACTAGACTACGCGAAGGAATCAATTAATCTGAAACCGGACTATCCCTTCGGCTATGACGTCGAAGCCGATATCTACGCCGCGCTGCACCGATATCCTGAGTGCATTGCAGCAGAGCAGAATGCCATTCGCATGTCTGATGGGAAGTACCCATACATGCATTTCACGCTCGGAAATTGCTATTTCTCGATGGAGAACTGGAACATGGCGGCGAACAGTTTCCGAATCGCAGCTGAAGCAGATAAGACGGACGTCGCATCTGCTTTCAACCTTGCTCTTTCCTATAAGAATGAGGAAAGGGTAGCTGACGCCAGGGATTGGTTTCATGAGGCATTACGTCGAAATCCCAACAGCGACCTTCGCGACAGAATTTTGAAACTTATCGAGTAACTCCGCCACATACCGGGCAGCTCTACCTACTCAGCATGACACGCCGTCCAAATAGGTTAGCTAAGATTGGGTTAATCCTACCGGCAGGTGGCCCTGGTCTCAAGACTAATTCAGGTTGAGGGTGCCCCCGGTCCCTCGCTTTTGGGGACCGGGGAGTGCAGGCTGGTCTCGCGCTTGCGCATCCACTCGGGCAAGCTGCCAGCCTCTCTCGCGGGCTGTCCACTCCGATTCGATCTCCACGGTTCCGCGAATCCCCGTTTGATAGTGGCGAAAGCTCGACCATGCCAGTCCTCCGGTTTTGCCACCAGCCCCCGCAGGACCGGGTTGCGATGGATGTAGCGCAGCTTCTCCACAAACTTCTCGTGCGTAGAGACGTTGAAATCATAGTAATGCGCCTGCCAGAAGGGCCTTTCCCGGCTCCGCATCGTGACCGACAGCTTGAGAGCCTGAATCGCCTTGGACAAAAGCGCGCGCCTTGGCTCGTTGACCAGCAGATGAACATGCTCCGGCATCACGACATAGCCGCCGACCACAAACTGATAGCGCCGGCGAACGCGCTCCAGCGCGTCCTCGAAGAGTTCCATGGCCGCGATCTGACGAAAAGTAGGCTCGCCGACGATAACAACTGAAGGTAAGGAAGTGAAATTCCCCCGTTTGCTGGTAACGGATGCGCTTGCCTTTCATGGACTGTGAGGATACATCTGTTGCGAGTTTGCGCCATCCCCGGTCCCCAAGTGCGAGGGACCGGGGGCACCCTCAGTTTGGAGAGTCATAGCCGGGGCCGCGGAGGACGTGGCCGGGCAAGGCGCCGGTCATTTTGCCCTGGGCGATCACAGGGACGCCGTTGACGAGCACGTAGTCCATGCCGACGGAGAGCTGGTTGGGATTTTCGAAGGTGGCCTTGTCGGTGACGGTGGCGGGGTCGAAGACGACGACGTCGGCGGCCATGCCTGCTTTGAGCACGCCGCGGTCAATGAGATGCAGGCGCTGCGCGGGCAGCGCGCTGAATTTGCGGATGGCGTCGGGCAGCGTGAGGGCGTGCTCTTCGCGGACATATTTCCGCAGAATGCGCGGGAAGGTGCCGTAGGCGCGGGGATGGGGATGCTCTTCTGCGAGAAGGCCTTCGGGCGAGGTGCCCTGCGAGTCGTTGTCGATTGAGACCCAGGGCTGCTTGAGGGCGAGCACGACGTCGGGCTCGTCCATGCCGAAGACGGCAACCTCGGTGAAGGCCTTGTCCTTGATGAGGATGTCGCAGAGGGCATCGATGGCGTCCTCGTGCCATCGCGCGGCAATTTCGCTCAAGCGCTTGTCCTTGCAACGGCAATAACTCGGGGTTCTGCACGACGGCGATAAGGATGGCCTCGGGGCCGGGAATCTCCTGCCACTCGTTGTCCCAGTCTTCGCCGGCTGAATCCTTGCCGGTGCTGGTCATGTCTTTGCGGATGCGGGCGCGCAGGGCGGGGTCTTTGAGCCGGGCGATCAGTTTTTCGTCGCCGCCATCGTGGGCCCAGGGCGGAATGAAGGCGGAGAAGGTGTTGAACCAGGCGGTGTAGGCGTAGGTGTCCGCGGTGATGTCGATGCCGGCGGCGCGGGCGGCGTCGATGCGGGCGACGATTTGCGGCATTTTTCCCCAGTTGGATTTGCCGGCGGCTTTGAGGTGCCAGATCTCGACGGGGATGTGGGCTTCGCGGCCGATGCGCGCGGCCTCGTCGATCGATTCGAGCACGGCGTCGCCTTCGCTGCGCATGTGCGTGGCGTAGATGCCGCCGTAGGGGCTGGCTGCGCTGGCAAGGGCGATGAGCTCCGGGGTTTTGGCGTAGGGTGCGGGCGAGTATTGCAGCGCGGTCGAAACGCCCATGGCGCCGTCGCGCATCGCCTGGCGAACGAGGTCCTGCATCTGCGCGAGCTGGGCGGCGGTGGGCTGCACGTCGGCATCGCCGAGCACGATGCGGCGCACGGATGTGGCGCCGACGTAGGTGGCGAGGTTAATGCCCATGCCCTGCTTTTCGATGCGGGCGAAGTACTGGCCGAGGGTGCGCCAGTCGGGCGTGATGTGCAGGTGGTCGTAGCCGGCGCGGTCGGCGGCAATGGTGGCGTCGCTGATGGGCGCAACGGAGTCGCCTTCGCCGGTGATCTCGGTGGTGATGCCCTGGAAGATTTTGGAGGGCAGGCGCGGGTCGACGAGGATGGTGAGCTCGGATTGGCCGAGCATGTCGATGAATCCCGGCGCGACGACTTTGCCGGCGGCGTCGATGGTGCGTTTGGCGGGCGCCTGGGCGAGGTTGCCGATGGCGGCGATGCGGCCATTGCGGATGCCGATGTCGCCCGAGTACCAGGGCGAGCCGGTGCCGTCGATGATGTGGCCGTGGGTGATGACGACGTCAAAGGGCTGCAGTGCCGGCTGCGGAGCGGCTGCGCGGACGGCGAAAACGGGCAGGGCGGCGGCGAGCGCGCAGGCGGCGAGCGCGGGCAGGGAAACTGATTTTAGAGAGCATGGGTCCTCAGGGGAATTGTATGGATTCTAAGGGGAATTTCATTACCTTTCGCACCTTCACCGGGGTAGTGGTGTTGGTACAATGAAGCATCAAGCAAGTACCAAAGTGCGTGAGGCTCGAAGCAATCGAGCAGAATGCGGCTTAGAATAACCGCAGAAAAGATGCTTGGGTTAGCCGAGCAGGAAAAAATAGACGCTGCGGAGATGTTTGGAAACAGCGCGTGTGCTGTGAATAAACCACCCGCTGAAATTCAGAAGACTTTTTAAGTTCGGGCCGTGGATGTGGCCCTGCCTTGGCAACCCAAGTCCCATTTGGACAGAAAAGGAATACTACCTTGAGCGCAATGTGGAAACCTCAAAACGGCCCCAACTCTCCTTCACTGACCCCGGAGCCGATTCGGCCCACGACGCCGTCGACCCCGGCCGTTGAGCCCGCGCCCCGCCCCACCGCTCCCTCCTCTGTCTCGTCGGTCGGCGAGCAGGCCACGATTGGGAAAGGGTTGTTCATCAAGGGCGAAATTACAGGATCTGAGTCGCTTTATATTGATGGCAAGATCGAAGGCACGATCAATCTGCCGGGCAACCGCCTCACGGTGGGCCGCAACGGGCAGGTCAACGCATCGATCAACGCGCGCGAGATTGTTGTTCTGGGCAAGGTGAAGGGCAACGTGACGGCGACGGATCGCGTGGACATTCGCGCGGAAGGCTCGCTGACCGGCGATGTGGCCGCGGCCCGCATCAGCATTGAAGACGGCGCGTTCTTCAAGGGCGGCATCGACATCAAGAAGGCCGACAACAAGCCCCAGGCAGTTCCCGAAAAGACGGCCGTTACGGCGTAGTTTTTCGGCGCGAAGTTCAGCACGTCGCGAAAGCCTCCTGCACAGGTGCAGGGGGCTTTTGTGCGTGTGGGGGATTTGGTATGGGACGGGATTGATCTTATCTTTCGGCCGTTCGCAGCACCAGAGCCGGGTCCTTCAACTTGCTGAGGAACCGTTCGAGGCTCTTCTTGTCTGCGCCATTTTCTCTGTGCGACTCGTTCTGATGAGCTTTTGGGACGATAAATTCAAGCCCCATACCGTCGTCTACCTGCCGTACGATGAGTGATTGGACGGCAATCGAGTCATCGAGATTCCCGCCAGCGCTGTCGGTTCTTTGCAGCGTCATCCGCACTAATGTGCCCGGGCACCACCGCTCCTCAGTGAGGAGATAGAACCCCTTGGAGCTGATATCGGCAATCTGGTATGCGCGCGGTGGGCCCCCGGTAAAGTAGTAGGCAATCAGGGTTGGCAATGGCTGTCGGGGCGACAGCCGCCGCTCAGAGGACAACCAATTTCGCAGCCAAGTCTTCAGCAAACTTGCTTTGCCGGTTCCTGGCTCGAACCTATTCATGGTCTCGACCCTTGAAAGCATGGTTCCCTCCCCGCAGAGTGGCCAGGTAAGGCCATGGGGTGCCAATCCCTTTTCTGGTTACGTTTCGCTTGAGGATACAACACCTGGGGTATTGGGGCGGAAGTAAATGATGGATCGGGCATTGCCAAAGAATGGCCACCCCAGCCTCATTTGCCTGCACCGAAAACTCAAGGCACCGGTTATGCGTTGTTGGTGTATTACCGGCTAACCGGAAGTTACTGAAAAGTAATCTCCGGTTAGCGGATGTATAGCAGCTAGCTGAGGCGTGCGGCGACTGAGCCAATAATCGGCAGGCGGAACTGCTTACGATGGTTAGCCTGAGTCCAAGAGGTCAGGTAGCAGAACAGGAAGAGGAGAAAAACGGCTGTCGAAATGAATTTCGCGGGACGCATATCAATGTAGATCAGGAAGGGTGTCCAGAAAAGAAACAGAAGGACACACTCGATATAGTGTCTTGGACAGCACTTGGATCACAGAATACTGCGCAGGCGGATCGCGGTCGAGTGACCGCCAGCCCGGAAGTTCCTGGTTGTTCGACAACTGACTTGACCAACGCCAGAGGGGGATACGCCCTTCGGATTGTTCAGGTGATTCACTCTCCGCGGTCCATCCGTCGATCGCAGCCCCATCACCACAAGATGGCGTTCCACTTGCTGAACTTGCTCAACCAAGGGAGGCTCTAAGGTTTAGCTGAGGCGGAGGCGGCGACGCGCGACTTTGGGCAGGGCGGAGCCGGTGCGGACGAGGATGCGGTCAGTGACGGGCGAGCCAGAGCAGCGTGCCGAGGATGAGGATGAGCAGATCGGCAACGCGGCCCTGCAGCGGCCCAGTGGCGGGCGGCGATGCCGCCGAGCCAGGAGAAGAGGATCCAGACCAGGGCGCCGCTGGCGAGGGCGGCGAGCAGGCAGCGGCCGAGCTCGGCGTAGTCGAGGCTGGCGAGCGAGACCATGCGGCGCTTGTGCAGCAGCAGTGCGATGGTGACGGTCTGCATGGCGATGCCGATGTTGGAGGCAATGGCGAGGCCCATCGCTCCCTGCCAGTGGTAGAAGCCGGCGTAGATGGGCAGCGAGATGATCGTGATGAGCGTTCCCGCGGCCATGGGGACGAACGTGTTGCCCGCGGCGTAGAAGGCGCGGGAGTAGATGGCCTGCGCGGACCAGAAGCACATGGAGAGCGAGAAGACGGCGAAGTAGGCGGCGCAGAGGGCGCGCGTCGGCGGAAGAGAAGCGGCCGCCGGTGAAGAAGAGGTCGATCAGGGGCTTGCCGAGGGCCACCATGGCGGAGGCGGCGAGCAGGCCGAGGCAGGCGACGCGCGAGACGGAGTCGGCGACGACTGTTGGCGAATTCATTGTGGCTCTGGCGCGCCCAGAGGCTGGCGAAGAAGGGCATGGAGGCAGCGCCGGCGGCCTGGGCGAGGATGGCCATGGGTGCAGTGAAAAGCTGCTTGGCGTAGCTCATCAGCGAGACGGCGCCGCTGGTGCCGGAGGCGAAGTGGGCGATGATCCAGTTGTCCGCAGTGACCAGCGAGACGCCGATGATGAGCGGCAGCGAGAGGCGCACCCATTCGCGCAGGCCCTCGTCGTGCCAGTCGAGCATGGGCCTGTAGCGCGTGCCGGCGCGATGCGCGAAGACGGCGTTGAGCAGAAACGGGCCGAAGAAGGCTCCGGCAACGGTGCCGATGGCGAGCGACGAGACGCCGAGGCGATGCACGAGCAGCACTCCGCCGACGATGGTGCCGAGGTTATAGATGAGCGGCGTGACGGCCTGCACGTTGAACTGCTTGCGGACCAGGAGCACGGCGCCAAAGACTCCGCCGGCGAAGAAGAAAAGCTGCGCGGGCAGCAGGATGCGGGTGAGCTTGACGCAGAGGGCTGCCTTCTCCGCGTCGAAGCCGGGGAACCACCAGTGGATGTACCAGGGCGCGATGATCTCGGCGATCAGAATCGCCGAGCCAAGCACGAGGTACATGGTGGTGAGGATGACGGAGAGGGAGCGCTGGCCATCGGCCTCGCGGCCGGAGTCGCGATAGCGGGTGAGGATGGTGACAAAGGTGATGGAGGCCGCGCCGCCGACGAGGAAGTAGGAGATCATGTCGGGCAGCACGAAGGCGGCATTGAGGGCGTCGGCTGCCATGCCGCGGCCAAAGAGCCACACAATGTACTTCACCCGGACAAGGCCAATGATGCGCGACAGGAAGGTGGAGACCATCAGCAGCACGGTAGCCGTGAAAGCCGTGTGCGCGTGCGCCGGATGCAGAATGCCGAGAAGGCGCGCCAGCGTGGAGCGCGGCCGCGCCTGAGGCTGGTTCGCCGGCTGCATCGCCGATTGCTGCGTTGGGGGTATGCCTGTCACTGGTTCTGATTCTACCGGGGGCGCAGGTGTGCGACACCGTTACCACCGTGAGGCGCGCGCGCGGGTATTCTGGATGCGGAGGAACCCATGGCAAGAATGCGGGGGTGGGGGTTGTGCTGGGCTCTGGGCTGGGCTCTGGCGGGCACGATAGGGTTTGCGCAGACGATTCACACGGGCGATGGCAGGACGATGCCGGCGCCGCCGCCGGTGGAGACGCAGCCGGTTGCCGATAACTACTCCGGCATCAAGATCACTGACAACTATCGCTGGCTTGAAGATGCGAAGAGCCCGGAGACACGCGCGTTTATCGACGAGCAAAATGCCTATACGACGCGGTATCTGAAGCAGGCGCGCATCCGGCCGCAGATTGTGGACGATTTGCAGGCGCTCGAAGATGTTTCGGTGACGGGCACGCCGCGGGAGCGGGCGGGCAACTACTTTTTTATGCGCAGGATCGCCGGGGAGCAGCAATTCTCGATCTACATTCGCCATGGGTGGACGGGGAAGGACGAGCGGCTGCTCGATCCGGCGGCGTTGAGCCGCGATGCGAACTCGTCGATTGTGCTGCGCGATGTTTCGCGGGACGGCGCGTTGCTGGCGTACGGGGTCAAGCAGGGCGGCGCGGATGAGACGGCGATTCGGGTCTTCAACGTGAAGACGAAGAAGACGCTCGAAGATGAGCTGCCGAGCGGGTTGTACTATTCAGTCGAATTCGCTCCCGATGGAAAGGGCATCTATTACACGCGGACGAACAAGCAGGGCTCGATGCTCTATCTGCACGAGCTGGGCACGCGCAACTCGCAGGACCGGCTTCTTTTTGGCCGCGAGTTTTATGACGAGCCGCTGGGGCCGATTGACCTCTTCATGTCGTCGGTGACTGACGACGGACACTACCTGGTCGTGGATATCCAGCGCGGTGTACCGGCGAAGCGCGAGGATATCGTCTTCAAGGACCTGACCAAACCGAAGTCGACATTCCAGGTGCTGGTATGGGGGCAGGAGTCGCGCTTCCAGGCGATCTACGCCAATCACACGTGGTTTGTTAAGACGGATTACAAGGCGCCGAAGGGCAGAATCTATGCGGCCGATCCGGGCGTGATGCCCGAAGCGTGGAAGACGATTGTGCCCGAGGGGCCGGATGTGATCGAGTCGTGGAATATTGTGGGCGGCAAGGTCTATGTGAACACGCTGAAAGACGTGAAGACCGAGACAGCCGTGTATCTGCTGGATGGCAAGCCTGCGGGCCGAATCGAGTACGACGGCATTGGATCGTCGGGTGGCGTGGACGGGCGGACGACCGATCGCTTCGGCTTCTATACGTTTCAGTCGTTCATCCGGCCGGGAACTACGTACCGGCTCGACACGGTGACGGGAAAGAGCGAGGTCTTCTTTCAGCCCAAGGTGCCCTTCGATACGAGCCAGTACGAGCTGAAGCAGGTGTTCTACAAGTCGAAGGACGGGACGCAGATTCCGATGTTCATCGCGGGCAAAAAGGGCCTGAAGATGGATGGCACCGAACGGCTGCTGATGACCGGCTACGGTGGCTTCAACGTGAGCGAGACGCCGGTGTGGAATCCGATGTGGGCGTGGTGGATGCAGCAGGGCGGATGGTTTGCGCTGCCGAATCTGCGCGGCGGCGGCGAGTATGGCGAGACGTGGCATGAGCAGGGCATGTTCGAGAAGAAGCAGAATGTCTTCGACGACTTCTTTGCCGCGGCTGAGTATCTGATCGCCAACAAGTACACGTCGCCGGCGCACTTTGCGATTACGGGGCGGTCGAACGGCGGGCTGCTGATGGGCGCGGCGATGACGCAGCGGCCGGATCTTTTCGGCGCGATCTGGTGCGGGTATCCGCTGCTGGACATGCTGCGCTATCAGCACTTTGAGCAGGGTCCGCACTGGACGACGGAGTACGGCTCGTCGGAGGACGCGGATCAGTTCCGCTACCTGCTGAAGTATTCGCCGTATCAGAACGTGAAGGCAGGCACGGCGTATCCGGCGGTGATGTTTTTCACCGGCGACAGCGATACGCGCGTCGATCCGCTGCATGCGCGCAAGATGACGGCGGAGATGCAGGCGGCGTCGACGAGCGGGCGGCCGATCCTGCTGCACTACAGCACGAGCGGCGGGCACTCGGCCGGCGTAAGCGTGGATCAGAAGGTGCAGGACGACGCCGATCAGCTGACCTTCCTGTGGACGGAGACATCTGGATCTGCGAAGAGCGCGCCACGGCGGCAAATAAGGAAACGGGCGGGTTCCGTTTTGGCAATGAAGGGCCGCGCTTTCCCGACAAGGGAAAACCGCGGCTTTTCTTTTTGCCGAGATCTGCAGGGCGCGTTCCGGCGGTCGTATTCTTCGGCCTATGAGGGATGCACTGGCAGCGGCGAGCCCTGAGGCTGCAGCGAGTTTTGCGAGCTTTCTGGCGAATCTGGCGGCGTTGGAGCCGGAGAGCGAGGAGATTAAGCCCGCGGGTACTGGAGACGCGACCGGTGGGATCTCGACGATCTTGCCGAGGATGTGGCGACGATCCGACAGACAAGCAAAGGGGCAGGGCAGCCGAGTTCGCTTTCCCAGGTCTCGGAAGCGAGAGCTGAAACGAGAGCTGGGGCACCTGTTTTCGGGCCATTGCGGGCTGAGGAGCCGGGCACAAGGTTGTCCCGCGCAAGCAGCGGCAGCGTGAAGCGCCGAACCGCAAGCGTGACGATGCGCATGACCGAGGAGGAATGCGTGCAACTGCATCATCGGGCGGCGGAGGCGGGGCTGACGGTGTCAGCCTATCTGCGCTCGTGCGCCTTTGAGGTGGAGACGCTGCGTGCGCAAGTAAAGGAAGCGCTGGCGCAGCTCAATGCGGCAAGCGCGGCTGCTGCGGAGCGCAACCGGCGATGCATCACGAAGACGCGCGGGCACTGAAGGCGCAAAGCGCGCACGCAGGTCTCAGAGCGCGGATCTTTTCGCGCTGGTCATCCTAATCGGTTTCGAGCTAGTCGACTTCGAGGATCAGGCACTTGAGGTATTCGGTTTCAGGCAGGTTGAGGATGACGGGGTGATCGGGCGCTGCGCCGCGACGCTCGAGCAGGCGGACGCGGCGGTGCGCATCTGAGGCTGCCGATGCCACGGCGCCTTCGAGATCGGCCCAGCTGATGTGGTGGCTGCAGGAGCAGGTGACGAGCAGGCCGCCGGGCTCAACCATGCGCAGGGCGCGCAGGTTCAGCTCCTTGTAGCCGCGCAGGGCGCCTTCGACGGCGCGCTTTGTTTTTGCGAAGGCCGGGGGATCGAGCACGATCACGTCGAAGCGTTCTTTGGCGTCGGACCAGTCACGCAGGATCTCGAAGGCGTCGGCTTCGACCCAGTCCACCTGTGCCGCGATGCGGGCGCGATTGGCGGCGAGGTTCTGCTCGGCCACTTCGAGCGAGGTGCGCGAAGCGTCGATGCCCGTGACGCTGTTGCAAATCTGCGCGAGGTGCAGGGCGAAGCCGCCCTGGTAGGTGCAGACGTCGAGGGCGCGGCCGGTGGCGTTGAGACGGCGGGCCCATTCACGGGCGGCGACGTAGTTGGCGCGCTGATCGAGGAAGGCCCCGGTCTTCTGTCCGGCATTGGCGTCGTAGTGAAAGGCGAGGCCATTGAGCCGGAACTCCGTGCTGGTGACGGGCTCTTTGGGAGTCGCGGACCAGAGCGGCGTGAGCGTGGGCGCGGCGAGGCCTTCGAGCTCGCGGATGCGCGGATCGGGGCGTTCGAGGATGGCGGCGGGTTTCAGCGTGTCGTGCAGGACGCGGGTGCAAAGGCTGCGGACCGCCGGCGAGTCGAGGCCCCGAGCAAGAAGCTGGACGATGATGAGGTCGTTGTACTGGTCGGCGATGAGGCCGGGCAGCTCGTCGGCTTCGCTGAAGCAGAGCCGGCAGGCATTGGTGTCTCCGGTGAGCAGCGACTGGCGGCGAGTGATCGCGGCGCGCAGGCGGGTTTCAAGCAGCTTGAGCCAGCGTCCTGGTCGAGCGCTTCGCGGGAGACGAGACGGAGAGCGATCTGCGACGTGGGGCTGTAGAGCGCTGTGCCGATGAGCAGGCCGCGGCTGTCGGCCACCTGGAGCAGCGCGGGCGGATCGTCGCCTGCCTCGATGGATTCAATGTCAGAGGAGTAGACCCAGAGGTGGCCGGCGCGAAGGCGGTCCGCGGCCCGGCGGCTGATGCGCGCGCCCGCCGCGGGAAGCCGGGCGTGGCGGAGCGCGGCTGCTTGCCGGCTGCCGGCGTCTTCTTTTTCGCGGGTTTCATTGGCTTCGTCATGGTCTCCCTTGAAGAATCATAGAACCGAATCATGGAACGGGGATCTCGAGGCGGCGGCGCCGCTGGCCCGGCTTCGGGCCTGCTGTCTGGCTGCGCGGGTGTTCGCGCCGCGCGCGAGCTGAAAGCGTCGGGCCTATAATGAAGCATGGCGACAGTCCGGCAGAGCATTCCGGCCGATCCTTCAGGGGCCGTTTCCTCGTCGTCCGAGGTGAGTGCGCAGGACCAGAGGCTGCTCGATCCACATGAGATTGACGAGCGCTTTGAAGCGCTGCTGCGCCATGTGCAGGCCAACCGGCCAACCGAAGATGTCACCCTGATCCGCAAGGCATGGGAGTTTTGCGTTCAGCATCACGAGGGGCAGATGCGGGCGTCGGGCGAGCCCTACATCATCCATCCGCTTGAAGTGGCGGAGGTGCTGGCGGAGATGAAGCTGGACGCGACGGCGATCGCCGCCGGCCTGCTGCACGATGCGGTTGAGGACACGCCGGCCACCAACCAGGAGATCGCCGCCACGCTTTGGCGACCAGGTGGCGCACATTGTCGAGGGCGTGACCAAGATCGACAAGATTCAGTTTGCCAACCGCGAAGACCGCCAGGCGGAGAACGTGCGCAAGATGCTGCTGGCGATGGTGACGGACGTGCGCGTGGTGCTGATCAAGCTGGCCGACCGGCTGCACAACATGCGCACGCTCGAGCATCTGAAGCCGGAGCGGCAGGAGGCGATCGCGCGCGAGACGCTGGATATCTATGCGCCGCTGGCGCACCGGCTGGGCATGGGCAAGGTGCGCGGCGAGCTGGAGGACCTGGCGTTCCGCTATACCGATCCGGTGAGCTACGAGCAGGTGCGGCAGCGGTGGAGGCGCGGCGCGTGGAGGGCGAGCAGTTTCTGCGCGGCGTGGAAGACGCGCTGGTGGAGCAGCTGCGCGAGAACAACATCGAGGCGCGCGTGGAGTGGCGCATCAAGCGGCTGTACTCCATCTACCAGAAGCTGCAGCGGACCAAGATCGAGCTTTGACCAGGTGTATGACCTGCTGGCGGTGCGCGTGATTACGCAGGATGTGGCGGCCTGCTATGCGGTCTTCGGGCTGATTCACACGCTGTGGCGGCCGGTGCCGGGGCGCATCAAGGATTTCATCGCGATTCCGCGCGCCGAACCGTTACCAGTCGCTGCACACGACGGTGATGGGCGAGGGCGGCCACCAGTTTGAAGTGCAGATCCGCACCGAAGAGATGCACCGCATCGCCGAAGAGGGCATTGCCGCGCACTGGAAGTACAAGGCCGGCGAGGGCTCGGTGAACTGCGCGCGACGAGGAGCGGCTGAACTGGATTCGCCAGCTTGTCGAGTGGCAGAAGGAGATGACCGATCCCAACGAGTTTCTGTCGAGCCTGAAGATGGACCTCTACCCCGAAGAGGTTTACACCTTCACGCCGAAGGGGAAGGTCGTCGTGGTTCCGGCGGACGGCGACGCCGGTGGATTTTGCCTACACGATTCACACCGAAGTGGGCCACACGTGCGTGGGCGCGAAGGTGAACGGGCGGATGGTTCCGCTGCGCACCAAGCTGCGGACGGGCGACATTGTCGAGATTGTGACGCAGAAGGATCACAAGCCAAGCCGCGACTGGCTGACGTTTGCCAAGAGCCCGCGGGCGCGCAACAAGATCAAGCACTGGCTCAATGAAGACCAGCGGCGGCGGGCGGTGGAGATCGGGCGCAAGCTGCTGGAGCGCGAGGCGCGGAAGTTCAAGGTGCCGCTGAGCCAGATCGACGACAGCGACCTGGGCCGCATCGCGAATGAGTACGGCGTGGCCACCGCGGCGGACCTGCTGGCGACGCTGGGGCAGGGCAAGCACTCGGCGCACCAGGTGCTGAACAAGCTGGCGCCCGGATTCTTGACGCATGCCGAACCTGAGCCCGGTGCGGAGACGAAGCCGGGCACGTCGGGCGAAGCGCCGCATGTCGGATGCGGTGAGGAAGCTGCATCTCTCGGGCTCGGATTCGCTGCAGGTGGAAGGGCAGAACGATCTGCTGGTCTATCGCGCGCGATGTTGCAATCCGATTCGCGGCGAGGAGATTGTGGGCTACGTGACGCGCGGCAAGGGCGTTGCGGTGCATGCGCGGAGTTGCCCGAACGTGCAGAACCTGCTGTATGAGAGCGACCGGCGCATCGCGGTGGAGTGGGCTCCGGCGCCGGCGGGCGACGGGAATGGGCGGCGCGCAGCGCTACCCGGTAAAGATCACGGTTTTCTGCGATGACCGCACGGGCATGCTGAAGGAACTGACGGCGGTGATCTCCGACGACAACACGGATATTCGCGGCGTGGACATCCGGCGCGACGCCGAACGGCGAAGCGATTATCGAGTTCATCGGTAGAGGCCGAGGATGTGCGGCACCTGAACCGCATGGTGCTGGGGCTGCGGCGCGTGAGCGGCGTGCGCGACGTGAAGCGAACGCAGAAAATCTAAGCCGCACTCGTCCAGCGCACATTCTCAATAAACAGGCAGCAGCGAAGCTATTTGCCGAGCACCTGTTTGGCGATGGTGGCGAGCTGCATGTTCGAGGTGCCCTCGTAGATTTTGCCGATCTTGGCGTCGCGATAATATTTCTCCGCGGGGTAGTCGCGGACGAAGCCATTGCCGCCGAAGATCTCGACGCACTGGCTGGCGACGCTTTCGGCAACCTCTGAGGCGAAGAGCTTGGCCATGGCGGCTTCGCGCACGTAGGGTCTGCCCGCGTCTTTGAGGCGGGCAGCGTTGTAGACCATGAGGCGCGCGGCCTCGATGCGCATGGCCATGTCAGCGATCTGAAACTGAACGGCCTGAAACTCGGCGATGGGTTTGCCGAACTGGCGGCGCTGCTGCGCGTATTGGACGGCGTGTTCAAATGCGCCTTCAGCGAGGCCGAGCATCTGCGCGGCGATGCCGATGCGGCCTTCGTTGAGTGTTTCGATGGCGATCTTGTAGCCCTTGCCGGCTTCGCCGAGTAGGTTCTCGCGCGGGCACCATGCAGTTGTCGAAGATGAGCTCGCAGGTGCTCGAAGCGCGGATGCCCATCTTGTCTTCTTTGCGGCCGATGGTGAAGCCGGGCGTGTCCTTCTCGACGAGAAAAGCGGTGATGCCGCGGTAGCCGGCGGCGGGGTCGAGGGTGGCGAAGACGATGAAGAGGCCGGCTTCGCGGGCGTTGCTGATCCAGAGCTTGCGGCCGCTGAGGCGATAGCCGTCGCCGACAACCTCGGCGCGGGTCTGCAGAGCGAAGGCGTCGGAGCCGGAGCCAGCTTCGCTGAGCGCGTAGGCGCCGGCCGTGTCCGCGGCGAGTCGGGGCAGCCACTTGCTCAATTGCGCGGGAGCGGCCCAGCGGCGCAGCGCATTCACCACGAGAGTGTTGTGCACGTCGACGAGAACGGCGACGGCGGGGTCGACGGTGGAGATGGCTTCAATGGCGAGGACGGCGTCGAAGAAGCTGCCGGCGGCGCCGCCGTGCTCTTCGGGGATTTCGATGCCCATGAGGCCGAGCTCGAAGAGGCTCTTCACGAGCGCGGGATCGATCTGCTGCTGCTCGTCCATGGGGTTGACGAGGGGCGCGATGGTGTCTTTGGCGAAGCGGCGCACGGTCGAGAAAAAGAGAGATTCTTCTTCAGAAAGCTGGGTGAGCGGCGCGGGCAGATGGGCAGGGTGAGTCAAGGTGAGCGGCGGCCTCCGAACCCCTCGGAGTGTACCAGACGGCATAGAAAAAGGGCGGAGACGCGCGGTCTCCGCCCCTTCCGTTTTGATGCGGTTTTAGTTCACTGTCAGGGTGAAGCTGGTGGACGCGGTGATGGTGGAGGTTGCCGAGTCCTGTCCGGTGAGCGTGATGGTGTAGGTGCCCTTCGGGGTGTCGTTGCTGTTGCTCGATCCGCCGCCACCGCAGCCGGAGAGTGCGAGGCCGAGGAAGCCGAGAGCCAGCATGCAGGCAACGATCCGCGAGCGGCGGAAGCGCCAGCCGATGAGTCCGGCGAAGAAGAGGCCTGCGAGGCCGATGGCGCCGCGGGTGGTGGAAGCGGCCGGGTGATGAGCGGGTCGCGCGGTTGTTCCGGAGGGGCGGTAGAGGTGCATGCCATGGCCGCGAACGGCCGCACCGCCGCAGTCATCGAGGTTGGTGTCGATGGTCATGCTGGCCGTGGCCGCTGCGGTGCCGCTGATGACCGCCGTGGTGGTTGAGTAGCAGAAGGAAGCATTGTTGGAGCTCGGCGTGATGTTGACGGTGCCCTTGTATCCGTTTTTCGGCGTCACCGTGATGGTGCTCGATCCGGTGGCGCCCTGGCTGATGGAGACCGAGGTTGCCGCCATGGTGAAGGTTCCGGTGTTGCTGCTCGATCCCTGCACGCTGACGGAGACTACGCCGGTGGAGGCCGCGTGCGTGGAGTCGCCCGGATACTGTGCGACGACCTGGTGGTCGCCCGCGGTCGCAAAGGACGTGGTGTAGGTTGCCGTGCCGTTCGACGTGAGCGTCGCCGTGGCCGTGGTGCCGCTGTTGTTGCTGTAGCTGGTGCCGCCGCCGTCGATGGAAAGATTCAGCGTGCCGGTAGCCGTCGAGCTTCCGCTGTTCGGGGCGACGGTGATGGTGAAGGTAACGTTGTCGCCGGTGTTGGGCGAGTTATTGGAGGCGGAGACCGTCGTCGTTGTGCCGACGATCCGGCGGGTCCGACGGGCCAGCCGGTGACGCCGGCAAGGTTAGCCAGGTCGACGGAGCCGAGACCAGTGGTGAGATCGTAGCCGACGCCGGCTGAGTATTTGGACGTGGCGCCGCTCGAAGAGCTGCAGAACGACGAGCCTGCGGCCGAGGGACAGAAGTTGTTGCCGGTGGTGATGTCGTGGAAGGCCGAGGCGTAGGTGGCGCTGTTCGAGGCCAGGGTATAGAGTGTGGAATTCAGCAGGCCCGCGCCGCTCACGTAGCCCTTCTGCTCATTGAGGATTGCGACCATGCCGGCGAAGATGGGCGTGGCGAAGCTGGTGCCGCCTGCAACGGTCAGCGCTCCGGTTGAGCTGTCACGGAACCCGCTGTTGCAGCTGGCGGCCTGCCCGCTGCCCCAGTCGCTCTGATCGCTGGTGCAGAAGAGGTAGCCGACAAAGTCGGGCGAGGAGTAGAGGGCAACGTCGGGCACGTCGCGGTGGCCGTCCGCGGGAATGCCGGGGACGCCGGTCTGCCACGCCGGCTTGGTGAAGAGAGTGCTGACGCCGCCGCCGGTGGCGCTGAGGCCGCCGCCGTTGTTAACGCTAGGGCAGTGTCGTTCCACACTACTTCAGGCAGATATTGCAGGGCCGAGGTGATCGAGTCAGTGGCGGCCTGCGCGGACCAGTAGGCACTGCCAGATGTGTAGTACGCGCTGTTGGTCTGGGAGACCTCGGTGCCGCCGACGGCTGTGACGTACTGGCTGCTGGAGGGATAGCTTACGGCAAGCGCCTGCTGCACGGCGAGGGTCGGGTTGGTCGTGGTCGGGCTGACAAAGCAGGCAGTGGAGCCGGAGTCACCGGAGGCGGCGACGATGCTCTGACCCTGCGCGGCGCCCTGCTGCATGACGGCCTCGAGCGCGGCGGCGGGCCTGATGAGGAGCGGCTCGCAGGCTCCGTAGCTCACGCTGATGATGTTGCCGAGTTTCTGATCGACGGCGTAGGCGATGGAGTCGAAGATGCTGAAGTTTGTGTCGCTGCCGGTATAGACGAAGATGATGTCGGCTCCGGGGGCCATGGCGCCGGACCACTGGATGTCGAGGTCGGATTCCTCCTCGTCGCCGGAAAAGGCCTGGGCAGTGCCGGTGTTCGGCACGAGAACCTCGATGGGAGCCTTGGGGGTGAGCCCCGCGGCACTCTGGAAGTTCGTGATGTCAGTCGCGACGATCGAAGACTGGCCGACGACGACGATTGACTGGCCGGCGCCATCGATCGACGCGCTCAGCAGAGGATTCATGTCGTAGGCGACTTTGATATCGCCGGGCGCGAAGAAGACGCTGCCGGTCTGGCTGGAGGTAAAGGCCGGGCGTGTCTGGGGGTTATCGCTGCGGGCATGCATCGGGCGAGGCCGGAAGTCGTCGAGATTGCGGACCGCGAGCACCGTGGGCGCAATGGCCGTGGGCAGCGAAAGCTCGGTGGAGGGGGCAAAGTGCCGAGCCCCGTCGACGTTGTAGTAGTGCATCTGCGTCGCAAAAGCCTGCTCGATCTGGCCTGCAGTGCCGGAGAAGCGGATCATGTTGCGGCTGCGCGAGACCGAGTCGACGGAGAGGCCCTGCTGCTCGATCCAGCTTTCGATTTTCGCAAGGTCTGCCGGCGCCATGCCGAAGCGGGCGGCGAACTGGTCGGGCGTAAGCCACTTGTGGAAGAGCGGCGATGCCGGGTTCTGCTGCGCGGCAAGCAGTTGCTCAAGATCGGCCTGCTGTGCCTCTGAACGGCCAAAGAAGATGCTCACGCCATTGAGACGTGTTCCAGTGGGCATGCGCCCGGCGTCGAACTGCTGCTGGGCCAGAGGGTGCAGCGAACCCTTGAGCAGAGAGGTCTGCGCGCTGCTGACTTCGGCTTGAATGCGGGGCGTGGGCGTCTGGGCAACCAGCGTGGCGGCGGTCAACATGCAGACGCCAAGCAATCCACAGGCCCTGTGGGGCTTCTGCCACGAGAGTCCGAGCATCATCTTCATAATCATCCTTCGTCGTGCAATCGATAGTTGTGCTGCGGGGCGAGCAGAGCATGCTGCCCAAGCGTCATGTCAGAGAGGAAGAAGTGCAGATGCAGTGTGCGGCAGCGGATAAAGGTGATGAAAGTGAAGGGGAGAGCCCGTCCAATTCCTATCCTGGGGACCCACCTCTCGCGAACGAGGCACAGATATAGCTGAAAGCTTAGACTCCACTCTCGTCTCAAAGGTTGCGGTCGATTTGTGAGGCGAAGAGCCGGCCCGAATCGCATCGGTATAGAGAATAAATCACGCGGGCTCCGGTGATGAGTCCGCCGGACCGGAGGGCTAGCTGATGATTTCAAGGGCCGAGGGGGTCTTTCCGGGGGCAACATACGTGCCGGAACGCCAGGCAATCGTGAGTTTTTCCCGCTCGAGGAGCCTGCGAATCTGGTTGCGGGCGTGATCGGCCCAGGGGCCATTGCGGTCGAGCCGGACATAGGCCTGCCAGTGGCGCAGGGCCTGCCGCAGCTCTCCTTTGCGCTCATAGGCGAGCGCGAGGTTATAGTGGGCGTCGGCGTAGCGGGGAGCGAGGGCCACGGCCTGCCGATAGGCGGCAATGGAATCGTCAGGCCGGTCGAGTTCGTCCAGGACATTGCCAAGGTCGAAGAAGGCCAGCACGTAGCCGGGGTCCATTTCGGTGGCGCGGCGGTAAAGCTCCTCGGCGCGGCTGTAGCGGCGCAGATGAAAGTAGATGGTGCCGAGATTGATGTAGGCGGGAGCGTAGCCGGGCTCCTGGGCGATGATCTGCTCGTAGAGCTCGATGGCGCGATTTTTCTCGCCGGTTTCCTCGGCCTGCACTGCGGCCAGAAAGAGTTCCTGCAGGCCGCCGCCTCCGGAGGGGCCGGACTTGCGCAAGGGCGCTGGGTTCGCTTCGGCCATGGGGCGTTCGACGCGCTCGAAGTCGAAGAGCAACTGGCGCCGGATGGGATCGACCATCGCCCCCTGGCAGCGAAAGGCAAGGCGCCCGCCGGAGCGGACAATGCCGGCCTCAAGGAGGGGATTGGCCATGCCCGCCACGGCTTTCATCGCAACGATGGAGTGGCGGATGGAGGCGGCCGGGACATCCTCTTCGCGCAGGGCGCGCAGAGTCCTCAATTGACCGAGGTCCTGAAACGTGTAGGATTGCTGAACCGGGATGAGTCCCGCCCGTTCCCAGCCGACCAACTGGCGGGAAGTAATTTGCAGGATTCGCAATACATCCTGGCGGCTATAGCTGGTCACTCTTCCATGCTCCCTCGGTTAGTCCATTCTTCGGATCCGGGGCTCGAACAGAGAAGACCTCTTCGAAAGCCCGAGTCTGGTCCTGGACGTGGCTCTTGGAACAGCTACGGAGGAACCGCTCATGCTGCGATTATGCCAAGGATAAGCGTGAATAAGAGGGTACGAATTACAAAAGCGAAAAAAGTGCGTGGATAACTGGTGCATGATTTGGTTCATTCAAAAGGACTCGCGCGAGATGGCCGCGGCAACTGCTGTTTCGCCGCTCGCAGCGTAAAAGCGATTCCTGCTACACTACTGGCCCAAACGGGGTCTTCGGCGTGAACGCCGCAAGCCGGCCCGCTCGCGCAAAGCTTCGTGGCGTTCCGGGCCTCTTGCCCTTGGTGCAGCACCATCTTCCCACTGACATCTGACGACGAGGATTTGGCCCGTGCTGGAAGCTGTATTCCGCCTTGAATTACTCGAGGAACGCCAGGCCGTCCTCTCTGTGAGCGAGGGTGTGGAAAGCCTTCTTGGCTATAAGGCGGCCGATCTGCTTGCTGGGGGCGTCTCCTTCGGAGACCTGATGCACCCCAACGATCTGGACGTAGCGCGCCGGATGTTTTCTCCCCGCTCCAGGGAACACAGCGGCACGGAGAACTTTCGCATGCGGCATGCGGATGGGCGCATCCGCTGCATGCGGGGGGAGTTTGCCAGAGAAGCCAATCCCCTGCAGCCCAATCCTGTTCTCGACCTGATTCTGCGCGACGTGAAGGCGTTTAAGGGAGGCGACGAGGGGCTCCGTTCGGAAGTCAACCTGCACGCCTACATGGAGAGCGTGGACGAGTGCGTCTACTTCAAGAATCGCAGTCATGTGATCACGGCGTCGAACCGGAATTGTCTCCATCTTTCCTGCGAAGGCTCCGCGGCGCTACGCGAGCTGAAAGGTCTGACGGACTATGACCTCTATCCCGAGAACATCGCCAATGAGTTCTACGAGCTGGAAAAGAGCGTTCTCAAGGGAACGCCGGTGGCGCACGTGGTGCAGCATGTGCCGGACAAGGACGGCCGGCAGGAGTGGATGGACGTGCGCAAGTTTCCGGTGCGAGACAGCAGCGGCGAGATCATCGGCGTGCTCACCGTAATCTCAATCATCACCGAGGCCGTGAATGCGCGGGCAGTTGCAGGACGAGGGCGAAGACGTCGCAGACGATGCGCAACAGGCGGGGGTTGGCAGTTACAGGCTGAACCTCAGATCGGGCCGGTGGAAAGGGACCGAGGCTCTGGAAAAGCTGCTGGGCATCAGCAAGAACTTCAAGCGCACGCGCGCCAGCCTGGCGGGCCTGCTGCATCCCGATGACCGCACGATGCTGGCCACGTACTTCAATGACAACGACCTCGCCCTGCATTTCACGAATGAATACAGAATCATCCGCCCGAGTGACAACGCTGTCCGTTGGGTTCGCGAGATGGGCAGGCTGGAGACCGGACGCGGACGGCCGTCCGGCGATTGTGCGCGCAACGATCCGCGATATCACGCGCAGAAGCGTGCCGAACTGGCGACGAACCAGCGGCGTAAGCTGCTGCAGCGCTTCATCACCTTTGCTCCCGCGGCGCTGGCGATGTTTGACCGCGAGATGCGCTACCTGGCGGTGAGCCGGCGGTGGCTGGAAGAGAATGACCTGGCAGGCCAGGAGATTATCGGACGCAGCCACTACGAGGTGATACCGGATATTCCCGAGCGTTGGAAGGAAGCGCACCGGCGCGGCCTGGCCGGCGAAAAGCTGCGCAAAGAGGAGGATCGCGTGGCGCGCGCGGACGGCAGCGTACTGTGGGTGCGCTGGGAGATAACGCCATGGCGCATGGAGGACAACTCCATCGGCGGCATTGTCCTGTTTGCCGAGGATATTACGGCGCTGAAGGTTGCCGAGGAAAAGCTGCGCCTGAGCGCGAGTGTCTTCACGCATGCCTTTGAGGGCATCCTGATCACGGACGTGAATGGGGCGATTCTCGACGTGAACGAATCCTTCACGCGCATCACCGGATATACGCGCGAAGAAGTGCTGGGGCTCAATCCGCGGCTGCTGAACTCAGGCAGGCAGGGCCGGGAGTTTTACACCGACATGTGGGAACGGCTGACGGATAAAGGGCACTGGTCGGGCGAGATGTGGAATCGCACCAAGAGCGGCCAGCTCTTCGCGGGGATGCTGACGATCAGCGCAGTGCCCGACACCTCGGGCAAGACGCAGCATTATGTGGCGCTGTTCTCTGACATCTCGTTCCTCAAGGAACAGGAGAGGCAACTGGAACGGATGTCCCACTACGATCTTCTGACCGGGTTGCCGAACCGGGTTCTGCTGGTCGACCGCATTCGCCAGGCAATGGCGCAGGCGCACCGGCGCAATCGTATGATGGCGGTCGCATGTCTCGACATCGACGGATTTCAGGCGATCAACGACGCCCACGGACACAACATCGGCGACCAGTTGCTGACCGAGGTGACCAAGCGCATGAGCGAGGCGCTGGGCGAAGGCGAAACACTGGCGCGTCTCGGCGGCGATGAGTTTGTTGCCGTAATGCTGGACCTGGGCCGTGGTGAAGATGCTCTGCCGGTGCTTCGCCGGCTTCTGGAAGCGGCAGCGCAGCCGGTGCAGATCGGCGGCCTCACGCTGCAGGTTTCAGCGAGCGCGGGCATCACGTTCTATCCGCAGACGGTCGAGCAGGTGGCGGCAGACCAGTTGCTGCGCCAGGCAGACCAGGCGATGTATCACGCAAAGGTGGAGGGGAAAAACCGCTTCTACATCTTCGACCCTTCGCATGACCGCAGCGTTCGAGGACATCATGAGGACCTGGAGCGCGTGCGCGCGGCATTGCAGGCCGACGAGATGGTGCTCTATTTCCAGCCGCGGGTAAACATGTGCACCGGCGCAATTGTGAGCGCGGAGGCGCTGGTGCGATGGCGGCATCCGGAACGGGGATTACTGGAGCCGGGCACGCTTCCTGCCGATCATCGAGGGAGATCCGCTGGCGATCGACCTGGGCGAGTGGGTGATCTCGCATGCGCTCAAGCAGATTGAGGAATGGCGCAACGAGGGGCTTGACCTGCCGGTGAGCGTGAACATCGACGCCCTGCAATTGCAGCATCCGGAGTTCGTGAATCGGCTTGAGGCGCTGCTGGCAGAGCATCCCAAGGTTCCGCCGTCGAAGCTGGAGCTGGAAGTGCTCGAAAGCGGGGCGCTGCGCGATGTGACCGCGGTCTCGCAGGTGATTCGTACCTGCAACAGGCTGGGCGTCACATTTTCCCTGGACGATTTCGGAACGGGATACTCATCGCTGTCGTACCTCAAGCGGCTGCCGGTGCACTTCCTCAAGATCGACCAGACCTTTGTGCACGACATGCTCGATGACTCCGAGGACCTGACGATCCTCGAGGGCGTGCTGGGCCTTGCCAATGCATTCCAGAGAGAAGCCGTGGCCGAAGGCGTGGAGACGGTGGATCACGGCCTGATGCTGCTGCGGCTGGGATGCCAGCTCGCGCAGGGATATGGAATTGCGCGGCCGATGCCCGGCGGCCAGATGCCGGACTGGGCAGCGAACTGGCGGCCCGATCCGCGATGGGCCAATGTGTCGCCGATTCCGGCGACCGACTTTCCGCTGTTGTATGCGGGCGTCGAGCATCGTGCATGGGTTGAGGAGATTGCGGATCATCTGGACGGAAAGCGGATTGCCGCGCCAGTGCTGGACAGTCACGGGTGCCGCTTCGGCGCGTGGCTCGACGCGGAGGCTTCGGCAGGACGCGGCGGCCGTTCGGGTTTTTCGACGATCGATGCTTTGCATCAGCGCCTGCACGCGCAGGCCAACGAGCTGATCGAGCTGAAAGCGGAAGGAAAAGACAGCGAGGCACAGGCCGGACTGCCGGAGCTGCGCTCGTTGCGCGATAGCCTGCTGGAGCGGCTGCAGTATTTTGTGCAAACGCTTTGAGGCGGGCCGGCGAAGGTATTGAATTTTCAGCGTTGGGGTACGGCAGGCTGGAGCCGACGATCGGACTTGAACCGATGACCTGCTGATTACGAATCAGCTGCTCTACCAACTGAGCTACGTCGGCGTGCTCCTCACCGATTGTACCGTTGGCGAAGCCGTGGGTAAAGCTAGCGCGGATTCCGCGCGCCTGCGCCAGAGGAAGAGCGCCGACTCCGCGCCCGGTTGCTGCGTCCAAGAAAGAGATAAGGGGAAAAAGATGAGGGCGACGCGTTAAGGATCACAACGGAGAGGAGGATCATGGATCAGACAATCCAGCTTGCATTCAAGATTGCGATCGTTTGGGCCGGGGGATTTCTGATTGCCGTGGCGGTGCGTTCCATGCTGCCCGACCAGGCGGGATTCACGCTAAGAGGGCACGAGGGCGCCCTGTTTATTCCCTTCAGCCGGGTTGGCTTCTGGACCTGCCTGCTGGCCGCGCTCACGGTGACGGCGCTGGTGGTGGGCAGAGCTGCGCTGGCCGATATCGGATGGAACAATCTTCATTGATGATTGATGGCTTCACTGATGGAAATCGCGCTAAAAACCTGCCGTAAAAGCGGAAAGAGCCGCCCGGCAACAGGGCAGCTCTCTCCTAGGGAGAATAGTTCCAACGGAGGCAAAGCCATCAGAACTTTCTGGCTGCATACTAGGTGCGGGGGAACGGGGTGTCAAGAATAAATCCAAGGGCAAATAAGTATTGTATTTTCAGTAGATTGCAGACGGCCCCGCGACCGGCTGAACGATTGCATCTTCGCCCGGCGTTCGCCTTTTGAGGTCTCTATCTTTTAGGGTTTTAAGGGTGTTTTCACCTGTTTTAGTGCTGTTTTCAACAGGATCGAATCCGCCGTTCGCCGATCTGGATGCGGGAGGAGCTCGAAGCAGCAGGCTTATTTCTCTAAATTCAGCCGGATGAACTCGGTTTCGTAAACCGATGAGGCAGGTTTGCCGCGCGCGATGCGATAGAGAGCGCGGCCTCCACCGAGAAAGAAGCCGAGCAGGATCGCTGCCGAAGAGCCGACAATGACGAGCTCCGCGATGCCCATGAGCAGGCGGCTCGTCTTCGAGATTTCAGACTCGGTGGGCAGCGGAATCGTGGCGACATCTCCACCGAAGTGAACAGAGCCGAGAAGCTTGTGCGCGTCGCCGGGCGCGGCATTGCCGCTGATGAAAGCGACGAGCGGACCGCTGCGGCGCACCTCAAGCGAGGCGCTGTTTGAATCGGCGAGCGCTTTGGGCCATGCCGGCTGCGCCTGCGTGCCGACCTGACTGCCAGCTTTGATGTATGCGCCAATCTTTGCTTCCGCCGCTGCTGCCATCTGCGGCGTGGGGAAGTCGATGACGGTGAGCGTCGCGCGGCCCGAAGGCAATCCGTACTCCGCGGTGACAGATTCGGCGCCACGATCGAATCCAATCAGGTCAGCAGGCAGCACACCACCGGCGCCCGTGTAGCCCGCGGGTCCGAGAGCGTAGTGCGTGGTCTGCTTTTCAAGAGCGGTCTGGGGCAGATCGGCGAGAATCGGCGGCGCGATCGATCGGTTGCCCTGCGGCATGGGCAGCAGCTTTGCAAGCTCGCGCAGATCGGCGGCCGACCTCGCGCCGGGGCGCGAAAACGTAGCGTCGATGACGGTCGTTCCGTTCCAGAAGAGGACGCGATTGCGATCGGCGGCGCCGCCTTCGCCGATCTCCTGCCGCGGCCATCCGTTCTGGCGCAGATAGGAGTAAGCGCCGTAGGCTCCGGTGGCGTCGTTGAAGCTGAGCGCGCGAACGCCGAGGGTTTCGCCGTTGCGTTTGTAGTCGGCGATAACGGCGCGGTTGAAGTCGTACTCCTTGAGAGCGGCCGCGTTGGCGCTGTCAAATTGCGCCGGATCGGTGATGGTCTTCGCAGGCGCGACGGTCTTCCAGCCGGCGAAAGCGGCTGGCAACAGAGGCCGTGGCGCGTGAGGCAGATCGATCGTGACCGGAGCGGCGACGGCGGCTGCGCTCTTTTGAGCGGGCGGGGCCGCTGACTGGGACGCGGACTGGGAGGGAGCCGGATGCGCCTGCGCAAGCAAGGCCGTCGAACAGGCGAGGATTGTGATCCAGCGCGGCGTCAAAGAAGTTTCTGCTCCAGTCTCAGGGTACTACGCGCTTGCCCCTTTCTTCTTTGACACCGGCGGAGGGGTAAGGGTTCCTGAGCGGGTCTTTGTGAGGGAGAGCGCGCGGAGGCATACTTCCGCCTGCGTCCATCGAGCGCGCGGGCGGCATCGCGCACGAAGGTACGGTCAGAGTTTCCCGGTTCCGGCTTGAATGGCAATGTTGCTCTCAGGCTCCGGCTTTGGCACTCTGCGCCTTCATGCTCTGCTCGAGCAGTTCGACGCGCTTTACGGCGTCTGCGAGGCCGAGGTGCTGCGTGGACTGCAGCAGCTTGATGGCGTCGAGCTTGCGGTCCTGCTCAAGCAGAGAACGCAGCGAGGGCTCGAGGTCGGTGGAGATGCCGCTGGCCGTGACGCCCGTCTCCTGCTCAGAGCCCGGCTTGATGAAAGCAAGAACCTGATTGCGCAGGGGAGTGGATGCGTCGGCGTTGGCCGTAGATGAAAGCGCCATAGGGCCATGCGCCGCTGGCTGTGATGATCGCGAGGCGATATTTCGATGCGCCGGCGCCGCTTGGAGAGGGTCTCCGTGCCGATGTCGGTGATCTCGTCAAAGGGGATGGCGCCGGTTTCAATCCGGATGCGCTTCATCGCCTTCCAGCGAACGACGCGCTCGGTTGCGTCGAAGGTGAAGGTGGTGCGCACCTCGGCGATGAGCGCGAAGAGCAGGAAGAGCGCGGCGGCGATGAGGCCGCGCACCTGGTGCTGCGTGATCGAGAGATACATGATCCCGATGGCGCAGACTCCGAAGATCCACGAGAGCCCTACGGCGCTGTCTTCAACGACGAGCTCGGTCGGCGACTGGCTGGCGATGTGCATAAATCCTGCATTTCACTATCGCATGGAATCGCGCGGTAAAAGCGGTGACAGGGCAGGCGCCGCGTAACCAGAGTTTGCCCACCAGGTGTCGAATGCGGCCAGCGAGCGCTCGCACTGGATGCGATGGCGCTCCTTCTTGTCGCGGATCTTTCGGCGCACTTCTTCTTCGAGGGGCTCGAGCAGATCGAAGGTGATGTTGGCCGGCTGGAAGTCTTTCGGGTCGGCGTGCGTGATGTAGTGGACGAGCGAGCCGAGCGCGGTGATGCGCGGGACGGGGACGGGCTCTTCGCCGCGCGCGATAGAGCAGCATAGAGGCCGGCGAGCATGCCGGTGGCGATGGATTCCGTGTAGCCCTCGACGCCGGAGATCTGGCCGGCAAACAGAAGCGGCGCGTCGGCGTTCTTGAGCGACAGCGTTTCGTCCAGCAGCGCGGGCGCGCAGATGTAGGTGTTGCGATGAATCTGGCCGTAGCGCAGGAAGCTCGCATTTTCAAGGCCGGGGATCAGGCGCAGCACGCGGGCCTGCTCGCCCCACTTGAGGTGGTTCTGAAAGCCGACGAGGTTGTAGCTGTCGGCGCGCAGATTTTCTTTGCGCAGCTGCACGACGGCCCACGGCGTTTTGCCGGTGCGCGGATCGCGCAGGCCTACGGGCTTCATGGGGCCGAAGCGCAGGGTGTCGCGGCCGCGGCGCGCGAGCACTTCAATGGGCAGGCAGCCTTCAAAGTATTCGAGCTTCTCCCACTCCTTGCTTTCGGCGGGCTCGGCGGCCAGCAGCGCGTCGAGAAAGGCGTCGTACTCTTCGCGGTTCATGGGGCAGTTGATGTAGTCGGCGGTGCCCTTGTCCCAGCGCGCGGCAAAGTAAACGCGATCCATGTCGATGGTGTCGGCATCGACGATGGGCGAGATGGAATCGTAGAAGGCGAGATGATCGGAGCCGGTGATGCGCTGGATCTCGCTGCTGAGCGCAGAGGAGGTGAGCGGGCCGGTGGCGATGATTGTGCACTTCGTGCCGTCCTCGTTCGGGAGCAGTTCGTGACTTCTTCGCGAAAGACGCGGATGCGCGGCTCGGCGGCGATGGCCTCGGCGATGCGGCGCGAGAAGTCAACGCGATCGACGGCGAGGGCATGGCCGGCCGGAACGGCCGATTCATCGGCAAGGCGCAAAAGGGCAGAGCCGCCGCGGCGCATCTCCTGCTTGAGCAGCCAGGGCGCGGTATTGGGCGATTCGCTCTTGAGCGAGTTGGAGCAGACGAGCTCGCCGAAGTCGGTGGTCTGGTGCGCGGGCGTGAGGCGCGGCTTGCCGTCGACGATGGCGCGCATCTCGTAGAGATCGACCTGGCAGCCGAGGCGCGCGGCGGTAAGGGCGGCTTCAGGGCCGGCGAGGCCTCCGCCGATGACGCGGATCTTCATCGGGAGCCATCCAGTTGCGGCGCGGTGCGTCGCAGCGCCTGCGAGGCGGTCGAGGGCTTCGCCGGTGACGCGGACATTGCGCCACTCGTCGAGAAATTCGGCGCCCATCGCTCTGTAGAAGTCGATGGCCGGGGTGTTCCAGTCGAGCACTTCCCACTGCAGGCGGCCGCAGCCTTTTTCGACGGCGATGGCGGCGACGCGCTGCAGCAGAGCCTTGCCGATGCCGAGGCCGCGAAGTTCGGGCAGAACGAAGAGGTCTTCAAGGTAGAGGCCGGGGCGGCCGAGCCAGGTGGAGTAGTTGAAGAAATAAAGCGCGAAGCCCGCGGGCGTGCCGTTGGTTTCGGCTATCAGGCAGAAATAGAATGGATTAGGGCCGAAGCCGTCGCGGAGGAAGTCGGCCTCGGTGGCGAGCACGGCATCGGGCTCGCGTTCATAGAGGGCGAGGGCGCGGACGAAAGCCAGAATCTGCGGAACGTCCTCGGGCGTGGCCGGGCGGATCGTGATTGCCATCTATCTATTCTAGGGTGAGGCGAATCGGAATGTAGATTCGGGCCACGATGGCTAGGCGGGCAGCGGCGTAATAGAGTGAGGAAGGGCAGGGTTCGAGCCTGGAATGAAGTCGGGACGGTAGCGTGCGGGACGGCCGGCCTTGTGTGCGGTGGCCGCATTGGATTTAACTTGAGTCTGCTGAAGGTAGACGTCATTTGGATGGGCTGCAGGCGGCGAGCACCTTAATTTGCTGCGACTCGGCGGCGCATAGCCGGGACCAAATGTGTGCCTGGCGCCTGAGATGTGGCCTGAGACTTTGACGATCTGTGGAGCGTCGCATCTTTTGTGCATTGAGTTTTGAATTGAGCAAGCGTGCGGTGAGGATTTTCTCTCGCACTTCCAAGGAGAAGAGTTATGAGACGAACGATTGCAATTTTGATGGGCGTGCTGGCCTTTGCCCTGATGCCCGCGCTCGCGCAGGATGCCGCGACGGCACCGGTGAAGGTGCATGGGCAGGTGATCGAACCCGACCGGAGCTCCGCAGGCGGGTGGCACGGTGACATTTGTGCTGACGACCCGCGCAGCGTCAGGTCCGGGGCTGTCGGCCCAGACGGCGGACCAGGGCGCATTCCCCGTGGATTCGAGCGGCGACTATTCCGGCCAGGTTCTTCCCGGCACCTACACGGTGATTTACCGCAGCCAGGGCATGGCCAAGGACAAGGAAGCGGACCATATGCGAGACGTGAAGATCGTGGCCGGCCAGGACACCGTGCAGGACATCGACATGTCGCGGCAGGAATATATCGACAAGCTGCCCGAGGACCAGAAGAAGCAGCTGGAAGAGCTGCGCAAGAACAACGCGCCGGCGATGAAGGCGAACGAGGTGATCAAGAACCTCAATGCCGACCTGAAGACGGTTGGCGAGGATCTGAAGGCGGTGGACGGCGCGCACGCCGCAGCCGCGCAGCAGCTTGGCGCGAGCGCCGCGAAAGCCGACGTGGAAGCCAAGACCAACGGAGATCAAGACCACAAAGTACACCGATGTTGAAACGCTGATGACCAAGGACACGCAGGCGCGGCCGCAGGAGCCGGTGCTCTGGGGCTATCTTGGCCAGGCGCAGCTGGGCCTGAAGAAGTATGACGATGCGGAGACCAGCTACAAGAAGGCGCTGGAACTGGATGCGGCCTCGAAGAAGCCGAGCCCGGTGATTCAGGGTATGGCGCAGCTCGGGCCTCGGCGAAGTCTATGCGCGCACCGGCAAGGTGCCCGAAGCCAATGCCGCCTATGATGCGGCGGCGAAGGCGAATCCTCCCTCGGCCGACATGTACCTGCGCAACGAGGCAGTGATCTTCTTCCAGTCGGGCAACGGCGATGCGCAGGTTGCCGCGGCAGACAAGGCGATTCAGACCAATCCGAACGACGCGCTGCTCTACTACCTCAAGGGCCAGGGACTGATCCAGAAGGCGACCGTCGACCCCAAGACGCCGAAGATCGTGCTGCCGCCGGGATGCGCGGAGGCCTACCAGAAATATCTGGATCTTGCGCCGACTGGTCCCTATGCAGCCGAGGTGCAGGGCATTCTGCAGCAGGCGGGGCAGAAGGTCAACTCGACCTACAAGGCCGGCAAGAAGTAAGCCGCGCAGATCGAAAGGTTGCGGAAGGGCGCATCGGATGACCGGTGCGCCTTTCTTGTTTCTGCAGCCGGCGCTGGGCCCCACGGGTCGATGGCACATCTACAATCCATTGCATGAGCGCCGGACTGCCCGGCTATGACGAAGCCGCGGCAGATGGTTGCTGCGTATGCGCGTGGGCTGGGGTCGCTGTCGCGAAAAACGGAGCGTGTCGACCTGGCCAATGCTGCGGGGCGCGTGCTGGCCGCAGGCCGTGATCGCGGACGCAAGATCAGCCGCCGTTTGCGCGATCGACGCGTGACGGATACGCGTGCCGCGCGGCGGAACTGGAGCGGGCGCACGGCGCTTAGTGGCAGGCATGACGCATGCGGGCCAGGCGCCGGCGGCACCGCTGGCCGAGGGCGCGGCGTGGGAGATCATGACGGGCGCGCCGGTGCCGGCGGGCGCCGACGCGGTGGTGATGGTGGAGCACGTCAGTCGCGAGCGCGACGGATCAGATCAGGCTCGATCAAGCATTCGGTCTGCTCTGCCGGGCGGAGGCTCAAGGCGGGCGACAACATGGTTGCGCGTGGGCGCAGGCCGCGCGCGGCGCAGAGCTGCTGCAGGCCGGCGCGCGCCTGGGGCCGGCGCAGATTGCGGTGGCGGCGAGTTGCGGATACGCCGCGCTCGAGGTCTACCAGCGTCCGCGGGTGGCGATTCTCACTACCGGCGATGAGCTGGTGGCGGTAGACGCGACGCCGGGGCCGGGACAGATTCGCAATTCGAATGCGCCGATGCTGGCGGCGCTGGTGGCGGCAGCGGGCGGCGAGCCATGGGTGCTGCCGGCGGCGCGCGACACGGCAAGAGCTCTGGATCAAGCGCTGGGCACGCGTGGTCGAGGGCGGCGCAGAACTGCTGCTGATCTCGGGCGGCGTCTCCGCGGGGAAGTTCGACCTGGTTGAGCCGGCGCTTGCAGCGGCATCGGCGCGCAGTTTCATTTCACAGGGGTGCGCATGCAGCCGGGCAAACCGGTGGTTTTCGGCGAGGTGCCCGCGCGTGAGCGGACGTTGCCGTTTTTCGGGCTGCCGGGGAATCCGATTTCGTCGTCGGTGACGTTTCTGCTCTTTGGCGCGCCACTGCTTGCCGCGCTGGCGGGCTGCGCGAACGAAGGGCCTCGCTTTGCGATGGCGCAGCTGAGCGACGCGATAGACCGTAATGCGAATCGCTCACGCGGTTTCTGCCGGCGTGGTGCGGGCCCGGCGGCAGCGGCGACGCGCCGCAGGTGGCGCCGGTTCCGTGGCATGGCAGCGGCGATCTGCCGGCATTTGGGCGGTCGAATTGCTTCGTGATGGTGCCGGAAGAAGCCGGCGGTTTGGCGGCGGCGAGATGGTGCGGATTCTGATGGTGTGAGGAGCGAGGACGATGGCGGATCGCAGGCGGGGCAGGCTTTCGCATTTTGACGAAGCGGCAAGGCCGGCATGGTGGACATGAGCGCGAAGCAGGCTCGCGGCGCACGGCGACGGCGTCGGCGTTTGTGGAGCTTCGGCGGCGGTGCTGAAGGCACTGCCACGGAATCCCAAGGGAAATCCGCTGGAGGTGGCGCGCTTCGCGGGGATTCAGGCCGCGAAGCGGACATCGGAGCTGATTCCGATGTGCCATCCGCTGGCGCTGACGCACGTGGATGTGACCGGCGGAGGTTGTGCGCGGCGGCGTGCGGATCACGGCGACGGCGGCGACGGTGGGTCCCACGGGCGTGGAGATGGAGGCGCTGACGGCTGCGTCGGTGGCGGCGCTGACGGTCTACGACATGACGAAGGCGCTCGATAAGAGCATCGTGATTCGCGAAGTGCGGCTTGAGGCCAAGTCCGGCGGCAAGAGCGGGGACTACAGGCGGACCAGGGAACCAAATGAATGTGGCCACCCCGATGCAGGCGGTGGCCACGCAAATGCGGAGAGTCGCGTTGTTACTGCGCCGGTGGCTTTGTCCCTGTTGGCGGGGCAGCATGCTCGTGATGATCGTGATCTGTCCGGCGGAGGTGAAGGGCGGCGGATCGAGGTGGCCACGATGACAGGTGGCGCACGTGACCTTGGCCTCAGCGATTCTTCACCTTGCTGATGTACTGTGCGTTGATCTGGTCTTCCATGGTGTACATGAGGCGCGCGCTCGGTCTTCTCAGGTTTCGAGTCGTCGGCGAAGTTGAGGGCCGGTCTGCCGTTGGGGCCTTTTTTCGTGGGATCAGCGGCGTGGCAGGTACTGCACTCAGTGCCGAGCTGGGCTTCCCATTGGTGCATGAGCTCGTGGACCTGCTCGCCGGTCAGGGTTTTGGGAAGAACTTTGAGGTTGGTCGGGGCTGGAGCCGGTCCGTGTTGGTGTGGAGGAGCGCCTGAAGGCGGCGCCTGTGCGAAAGCATTCATCGGAAGCGTTGTGCCGGCCAGCATCACGGCCGAGAGAAGCAGCGAAGAGGATTTCAAGCGGGAGTTCCTCGTGGTTGGAATGCACTTCTACTTCTGTAAGACGAAATACTATCGGTCGGGACGCATTCGGTTTAAAGATTTGGGTCCGGAGGCGCAACTGTGCCCATGGACGACAAAGCGAAGGGGCCAGTCGGCTGCATCTTTGATGCCGATGCGGGCTGTCACCATGGCCTGCGGGCGGGGCTACCGTCATCGCGAACCTGAAGAGGCGAGGCCGGACTGGTGAGGTCGAGCCCGTTGTGCGCAGGGCGGGTGAGGCCGAGCGCCTGGCAGAGGCGGCCGGGGCCTGAGGTGAGAAGCTGGTGCGGCGCGCCGGGGGCCAGGCCGCGGTTGCCGCCATCAGATGGATGCCGGCCACCGGCTCAAGCGCGCGCAGAAGCACGCAGCCGGCGAGGCCGTCTATCTCGCATGTGATGTTCATGCAGAAGTACCGGCCGTAGATGGAGTAGACATAAGCGTGGCCGGCGGGGCCGAAGATCACGGAGTTCCGCGGCGTGGGACCGCGATGGGAGTGCGCCGCCGGGTCGGGCGGGTTGTTGTGCGGGCCGAGGTAGGCCTCCGTCTCCACAATGCGGCCGGCGATGATGCCGGCCGGCGTACGCTGCACGAGCAGCTTGCCGAGCAGCAGGGGCGCAACGCGCTCGGTCGCATGCTCGAAGAAGCTGCGTGGGATCAGGCGGCCGGGCGAGCTTCGCGTGCGGCTTTACGGCTGCTACTTGTGGTTTTTGTTCCATTCCTTGATGAGGGCGAGAACCTCTTCGGCGTGGCCTTCGGGCGTGACCTTGGGAAAGATGTGGAGCAGCGTCTGGTCGGGGCCGATGACAAAGGTAGTGCGCTCGATGCCCCAGACTTTCTTGCCGTACATGTTCTTTTCCTTCATCACGCCAAACTGATTGCAGACTTTCTCGTCTACATCAGCAAGGAGCGTGTAGGGCAGGTTGTATTTCTCGCGGAATTTGGCCTGGGCTTTGGGCGTGTCGCGGGAGATGCCGAGCACCACGGCGCCGGCGGCCTGGAGCTTTTTGAAGGTGTCGCGGAAGCCGCAGGCCTCGATGGTGCAGCCGGGAGTGTCGGCCCTGGGATAAAAGAAGAGTAGACGGGTTTGCCTTTGTAGTCCGAGAGGCTTACAGTTTTGCCCTCGTCGGTTTCAAGCGTGAAGTCGGCGACTTTCTCATTCAGTTCCATAGGAAATGTCCTCGTATGTCAGACGAAGTGACGATCAGCATGCATTATTTCCGAGCAGGGCGGCTTGTGTCATCGCGCGCCGGACGCGGTGGGCGCGGTGGGTGCTGTGCGGAGGCGCTTCGCCTCTGAAGACGCGCTGGCGTTCGCGCTGGCTCTGGCCTTGCTTTGGGCTCCCGCCGGCGGGCGCAGTATCCCACGCAGATGGAAAAGAAGGACGATGCGCCGGTGCTGCGCGCCGTGGGCGTGCTTGAGTGGACGGGCGATGCGGGCAAGCCGAAGACCAGCCGGCTGGTGCCGATCACGGTCTTCGACGGCGACCAGCTGCAGGACGGTAGCGTCTATCTGGCGCGGCCTGCGCCCCTGGCGGTCGAGAGCGGCGTCGAGTACATCCTGCAGAAGGATGGCAACGGGTTGGGCTTTTTGATATTCAGAGCGCCGGGCAGGTGCAGGGCTCATGGGTGGGCTTCGGCACGTGGAAGGCGATGCCGAGCAACACGCCCGAAGCCGCTGGCGATGGCCGCGCCCAAGGTGGACGAGGACGAGACCGACAAGCCGGCGCTGCATCGAAAGGAGCACTCGGGGGACTCGGGCGGGAGCGCTCCGCTGAGCCGGTCGACCCGGACCGGCCGACGCTGCACAAGGCCTCAAGCGACGGCGCAGACAGCGGGGGTTCGGCTCCTCGACGGGTTCGCCGGCGGGGACTGTGCCTGCCAGGACCCTGATCGGCCGACGCTCAAGAAGGAGCAGACAAAGCCGCAGCCTGAGACCGGGTACGTCGAGGATCTGCCGTCGGCGATCGATCCGGACCGGCCGAAGCTCGAGCGCGGCAAATCCGATGGCGGCGTCGGGCCGGTGGTGACGCCGACGCTGGTTGGGCTGCCGGCGGATATGAAGCAGGCGGTGGCTGTCTCGGATGCGCGCAACAAGCCCGAGCACCAGTGGAACTACTCGTGGGCGGACCCCGCCGATGAGCTCAAGATGAAGGCGCAGCTTGAGAGCATCGCGCGCGAGGCACTGGGGCTCGAACAAACCTGCTCCGCGGGCGAAGGCGAGAACGGCGACGGCGGCGAAGAGCAAGCATCCGCCGGTGCTGCGTGCTGCCCGCTCCGCTGGTCGATGAGCAGTTTCGCGTCTTTGAGCTGGCCTATGGCTCGGGCGCGACGCTGGTGCTGACGGCGCATACCGACGGGCCGCTGGAGAAGCAGAAATTCGTGACCCTGATCGCGCAGCCCGATCTCTACGGCAATCTGCTCGTTCTGTTCAAGAGCGTGACCGACGGTGCGCACCTGAAGACACGCCGCGCATGCGGCTGATCGATGCCGTGGATGCGATGGCGGACAATCGCGGCGAACTGCTGTTTGAGCTGCGCGGCGAAACCCAGCGCCAGTTTGCTCTTTATCGCGTGATGCGCGGGAACAGCGGCGAGGCTGTTTGTCACCGGCGGAGAGGTTTTCGGCGGCTCCGGCGATGAACTAAAGCGAAGTGCCGGTTTGCATGCACCTGTGCCGCGCGCAGGAATGTACTTTTAGTTACAAGCCGGGCTAAATTTCGGTGGATGAAACCTTTATCTCCTATACAATTCAGGCATGCGAGGTTTCCAAACCTCGTCTTTGAAGGATTTATAGCAGAATGGCATCCGTGTTGACCGCACCCTCCCCTGAAAGCACCGTAGAAGCTCCAATCAACCGGAATCGACAACGCAAGATGCAACAGGGAAGCAGCATGACGTGGCCGCGCGCGAATTGATCCGCATGGGCCGCGCGGCGGTTGCGGGCGAAGGCATTAACTGGATGACCGCGGTGACGATTCTCTGTTTCATGCCGGTGCTCTGGCGGCGTTCTTCTTTTTCACCTGGCAGCGGCTGGCGGTGATGGCGGTGCTCTACATCCTGGCCATCAACGTGGGCATCGGCATGTGCTATCACCGGCTGCTGACGCATCGCGGCTACCAGACGCCCAAGTGGGTGGAGTACCTGATGAGCATCTGCGCGACGCTGTCGCTTGAGGGCGGGCCGATCTTCTGGGTGTCGACGCATCGCGTGCATCACCAGTTGAGCGACCACGAGGGCGATCCGCACACGCCGAAAGAAGGCGGATGGTGGGCGCATACGGGATGGATTCTCTTTGGCAACGCGCTGCACGCGCAGACCGAGGTGCTGGCACGCTACGCTCCCGACCTGAGCCGGGATCGCTTTCACGTCTGGCTGAGCAAGTATCACTGGGTTCCGCTCACCTTGAGCGGCGTGCTGCTGATGGCCGGCGGATGGGCCTGGGGCGGCTGGAAAAAAGGCGTGGGCATGGTCCTGTGGGGCGTGCTGCTGCGCGTGACGCTGGGCCTGCATGCCACCTGGCTGGTGAACTCGGCGACGCACCTGTGGGGCAGCCGGCGCTTTGAGACGAAGGATGAATCGCGCAACAGCTGGTGGGTCGCGCTGCTGACCGGCGGCGAGGGCTGGCACAACAACCACCACGCTCACCCGGTGTCTGCACGGCACGGGTTGAGGTGGTATGAGATCGACCCCAATTTCTACGGCATCTGGCTGCTGTCGAAGCTCGGGCTGGCGAAGAAGATTCGCGTGGCCCAGTACGATCCCGAGAATCCCAAGCCCGCTGGCCTCTAAGAGGCAGCAGAGTTGATCGGAAAGAGAATGGCCCCGGAGATTCCGGGGCCATTGCTTTTTGCGCGTGATTTGAGCTTCGGCTACGCCAGCGCGGCGCCGGCCATCTTCTCGAGGATCGCGATCGGGGCCGACTGCGGCGTGACCATGGCGGCGGGATCGACAAGGAATGTCTGTTCCAGCGCAAATTGCCCGGCGAGCACGGCATGCGGCACCGTTTCGGTGTAGACCATCCAGCTTGAGCCGGCGGGGAAGTTGAAGGTTTCCCGCACGCAACTGCGCTGAAAGTCGGCGTCCTCTTTCATGGTGTTGTGCAGCTGCATCATGAACTCGTCGTAAGGCGTGCGTTTGACCTGCGGAAGCAGTTTGCCGAGGCCGGCGGCCCGGGCAAGCGATTTGCCGGCGCCGGCGAGTGCGCTTTCGGGCTGCGGGATCGCGAGCTTGGAGGGAGCGAATGCGCCGACGACGCGGCCGAAGGGCTCGCCCAGCACCCAGTCGCGCGTGCGCGAGGGGTGAATGTTGTGAAAGAAGCGAAGAATGCGCCAGCCGCGCGTGGGCCGCGTGGGAAAGGCGTCGGTGTGCAGCAGGTCGTTGCGGTGGCGCACGGACATGTCGCGGCCCTGCTCTTCGAGGGGGCGGAAGCTCGCGTAGTCGAGTCGCCAGCGCTGCTGGTAGGGCGCGAGAAAGCCGGCGAGGTATTGGTTCACCGCGGCGGAGTAGCGCCGCATGATGTCGAGAAAGTGGTCGAACTCCTCTGGGCCGGTGGTTTTGCGATCGATGCCGCTGAGCAGGTCGCGATCGGGCTTGTAGGCGATGTTCTTGTGCACGCGGCTGGAGGTTTGCTGCTTGCCCAGCAGGAACTGAATGTCGGCATCGGCGAGAGGGATGGGCGTCTGGGGGAAGTAGAGCACGCCGCCTGCCTCAAGGGCTGCGCACCATGAGCGTGCCTGCTCCGCGCTGCCGGGCAGGCCATTTTGCAGTTCATTCAACTGGATGGTGTGCACCGGCATGCGCAATTACCTCCGAAGTTTTGCCCGCACCCACAGTACTCCAAAGAAGGGCAGAGCGATCAGCAGCACGATCACTCCTGCCGGAAAGCCGACGTAGAGGTAGGTGTCGGCGTAGTTGACGGAGTGGTGGCCGCCAATGTTCCAGACCAGCAGCGAGACGATGGCGAGAAAGGTGGGAGCGAAAAAAGTGAAGAATGCGGCGGCAAACGAAAGCAGCAGGCTCTGGAAGAGGCTAAACCCTTGCAATGGAAAGCCCAGAAGGGAGCCGCCGCCGGCGTGCGGGAGATGGAGAAGATTGAGACATCATTTTCGCGGTCGCCCTCGTGTAGTTAGAATACAGTTCGATGGCCAGCAATGTGCAACTCGAGCTTTGGCATGCGGAGAAGGTGGCGACGCAGACCACGATCGGCCAGGCGGCGAACGGCGTTCGCTATGCCGCGTGGGGCGAGACGCGGGTGCCGGAGGCGGATCTGGAGCGCATGATCGGCGCGGTGCCGGCAACCATGTCGGCGGCGCTGGCGACGCGCGCCTACTACTTTGTTCCGCTGGCGATTGCCGATACCGGCGAGACGATGATTGCGCCGGGGTACTCGGTTGAGCTGGGCGATCGCGCGATCTGCCATCGCAATGCGGTCTTCGGTTCTACCGAGGCGGTGTTTCTTTCGACGCGGCTGGTGGAAGACCGCTTCGGGCTGGCGTTCGAGTTCTTCATCAACGTGGCGCACAACTTTGTTGCGGTTGCGGGCGTGCCGGAGAGCTTTTCCGCGCTGGCGTGGTGGCAGGCCGAGGCGCAGGTGCGCGGCGAGTCGAGCCAGGATGCGTGGGAGACGCGGCGGCGCGCGCAGGAAGTGCGCGACGGCAAGGGCATCGATGAGCGCGCGCGCAGCGCGTTCTACGAGGCGGCGTTCTCTGATGCGCTGGCGATTTACATGCTGTCGCTCGCGGTGGATTTCGATTACCACGATCTGCGCGAGCGGGAGTATCCGCTGCTGGCCGCGCCGGCGCTGGCCGAGCGGCTGCGCCATGTGGCGACGCTCTTCCCGGCCAATCCGGGATACGAGTTCCAGGTCCTCTATCGCCGCAAGGGCTGATACTCAGGCGCTGCGCCTTCAGCTGCTGTAAAGATTCCGGCTCAGAAACTCATTGCGGAACTTCGCGCCGGGGTCGAGGCGCGCGGCTGCCGCCTTGAAGTCGGCGAGGCGCTTGTACTGCGCCTGAAGCTGCGCCGGCGGCACGGTGAAGAGCTTGCCCCAGTGCGGGCGCAGGCCAAAGGGCGCGAGCTGGGCTTCGATCTGCGGAAGAATCTTGCTCACCTCAGGCCACTCCGGCTTCCACGTGAAGTGAATGGCGAGCGAGGGGCGCTGATAGGCCGTGCTCATCCAGAGATTGTCGGCGGCGATGGTGCGCAGTTCCGTGACAAAGAGATGCGGCGTGATCTGGTCGCGCAGCTTTTCAACGGCGAGGATCGCCTGGTAGCCGTGGTCGAGAGGGACGAGGTATTCGGTTTGCAGCTCGCGGCCGCTCGATGGAGTGAAGTTCATTTTGAAGTGCGGCAGCCGCTCGTACCAGGGGCCGGGAATGCCCTGCTGTTCGGTGCAGCTTTCGGCCGGGTGGCCGGTGATGGGGTGCAGCTTTTCTTTGGCGAGCGTTGCGCCGAAGAACTCGGGCTGCCACTTGTTGGCGTCGCCCGGCGCGAGGCGGCGCTTGATCCAGACCTGGGTGGCGTGGTGGTTCTGCCAGTCGGTGAAGAGGCTCACGCTGTAGCCGGCGCCGAAGATCTCTTCGAAGTGGTGCTCAAGCCGATCGAAGGAGAGATTCTGATAGACCGATTGCGCGACCTGGTAGGTGGGCTGCAGGTCGAGCGTGACGCTGGTGACGACGCCGAGCGCGCCGAGATGGACGACGGCGCCGAGAAAGCGGTCGCCGTCCTTGGCGCGGGAGAGATGCAGCGTCTGGCCGTCGGCGGTGACGAATTCGAGTGCCGCGACCGGCGTGGCGAGGTTGCCGTTGTGCAGGCCCGAGCCATGGGTTGCGGTGGCGATGGCGCCGGCGACGGAGATATGCGGCAGCGAGGCGAGGTTGTGCAGCGCGAAGCCGCGCGCTTCGATCACGGGCGCGAGGTCGCCGTAGCGGATGCCGGCGCCGACGGTGACGGTGCGGGCCTTGTCGTCGATCTCGATCGAGTCGAGGCGCTTGAGCGAGATCTGGTTGGCGTTGCTGTCGGCGATGGCATTGAAGGAGTGGCGCGAGCCGAGCGCGCGGAGCTTGCTGCAGCGCTTCACCACGTCGCGCACCTCGTCGGTGGATGCGGGCGTGTAGAGATGGTCGGCGCCGTAGGTGAGGTTGCCGGCCCAGTTTTCGCGGGGCTCGGCGTGCTGCTGGCCGCTCGCGTTTTCTTCGCCGGGGGAGAAGCGGGACAACATGCTGCCTGCCACAAGTGCTCCTGAGGATTTGAGGAACTCTCTCTTGTTCATGGTATCGGCTGCCCTCACCAGAGATGCGAAACGCAGAATGCGGTACGGATTGAACGCAAGGATTGTCATGCGTATCACCCTGAGCAGGCAAGTGTTAACGCGCGGCTGATGACTTATCGGTTACGGGCCGGCCTGCGCGCCGCATCCGGGTCTTCAAAAGCTCTTGACAGTCCTGTACCCTGAAAAAGATGGCCTGTACGTTACGGCGAGGTCGGAAGCTCAAAGCTGCCGGCGTTGCGTTAAGGCAGATTGGGAACATCGAATCCGCACTTAATTCGTTCAGGCCGGCGAGGTCTTCATCCGACGATCGTGTGTCGGGAGTGTGCTGATTGCGCCGGCATTTCAAGACCAGATCTTCCCGGTTGTTCCGTTCCCTGATCTGCCGCAAACCTGCCTGAGGAGGAGAATCCTGATGACAGAGTCGGCGAAGAAAACCACAACCCCCAAGAAACCCCGCACAACCGCGTCAAAGACGGTTGCGCCCACCGGCATTGCTGCCAAGACTGCGGCCCCGAAGTCGAAGACCGCGAAGGCCGCGTGACGCCGGTCGCGGTGTCGCATGAGCAGATCGCGCTTCTCGCGCACCGCTTCTGGAATGAGCGCGGCCGCCAGGACGGCTACGACCGGCAGGACTGGCTGCGCGCGGAGCAGGAGCTGCTGGGGAAAGCGTCGTAAGGCAGCAGTTCACAGTTCTAAGCTTCACAGTTGACCGTGTCGCGCGGCGCTGCCTCGCTTGTATGCAAGTGAGCCGACGTTGCGTCCTGCACCTTCCAATCAGCCTTCGGACGTGTAGGCGATGCGGCCTTCGCTGATGGTCCAGCGGACCTTGCCCTGCATCGTCCAGCCGTCGAAGGGCGTGTTGTGCGACTTTGATGCGCCTTCGCGTGGCGCGATAGGTCCACTCCGCTTTGGGATCGAAGACGACCACGTCGGCAAAGCTGCCGACGGCCAGCGTGCCGCGGCCTTTGAGGCCGAGCAGCGCGGCGGGCTGCGCGCTCAGCAGGCTCAGAACGCGGCCGAGGGGCAGCTTCCACTCCTTGTGCAGCCAGCGCAGGCAGAGGCCGAGCGCGGTTTCAAGGCCGGTGATGCCGTTGGGCGCGTGCTCGAACTCGACTTCCTTTTCGTGCGAGGCATGCGGCGCGTGGTCGGTGGCGATGGCGTCGACAACGCCGTCGAGGATGCCTTCGATCATGGCGTCGCGGTCGGCGGCCGAGCGCAGCGGCGGATTCATCTTGGCATTGGTGTTGTAGAGGCCGACGTGCTCTTCGGTGAGCAGGAAGTGATGCGGCGCGACTTCGCAGGTGACGCGCAGTCCGTTGCGGCGCGCCTGGCGCACGGCGGCCACAGCCGCGGCGGTGGAGGTGTGCGCGACGTGCAGATGCGCGCGCGCGTCGCGCAGCTCGGTGACCAGGCGGATGTCGCGCTCGACGAGGCCGGACTCGGCTTCGGGCGGCATGCCGCGCAGGCCGAGCTTGAACGGCAGCGGGCCCGGCGTTCATGCTGGCGCCCTGGGTCATGCGCGTGTCTTCGGCGTGCTGGATGACGCTGAGCCCGACGCGCGCGGCGGCGGCGAGGGTTTCGCGCATGACGCTGTCTTTGAGGATGGGATGGCCATCGTCGGTGACGGCGACGGCGCCGGCGGCTTTGAGCGCGGCAAAGTCGTTGAGCGACTTCGCCCTTCGATCCGCGCGTGGCGGCGGCGATGGGAAAGACGCGCACGATGCGCGCCGCGCTCGGGGGCCTGCATCCAGCGGGTGATCTCGGGCGAGTCGTTGACCGGAACGGTGTTGGGCATGGCGGCGACGGCGGTGAATCCGCCGGCGGCGGCCGCGGCCGTGCCGGTGGCGATGGTTTCCTTGTAGCCCTGGCCGGGCTCGCGCAGGTGGACGTGGATGTCGATGAGGCCGGGCGCGACGATGAGGCCGGCGGCGTCGAGGATCTGCACGTCGGAGCCGCCGTTGCCTGTTTTGATCTTGCCGGGCGCGGCGATTTCGGCGACGCGGCCGTCGCTGAGCAGGATGTCTTTGGGCGCGTCGACGCCGGCGGCGGGGTCGATGAGGTGGCCGTTGCGGATGAGAAGCGTGCTCATGCGCGGCCCTCCGCGTTGCTGAGTGTCAGCGCGCGCTCGACGACCGCCATGCGGATGGCGACGCCGTGGTGACCTGCTCGAGGATGGCGGACTGCGGGCCGTCGGCGACGCCGCCGGTGATCTCCAGGCCGCGGATGATGGGGCCGGGATGCATGACGAGCGCTTGGGCGCGTGCGCGGCGAGGCGCTGGCCGGTGAGCTGGTAGCGGCCTTGTACTGATCGAGATCGAGCTGCAGGCCGGCGAGGCGCTCGGCCTGGATGCGCAGCATCATGACGACCTGCGACTGGCGCAGCGCGGCTTCGAAGTCGCGCTCGATGGCGATCCCGGGCCGGAGCCGGCTGCCTGGTCGGGCAGAAGCTGCGGCGGTCCGCAGAGCAGCACGCGCGCGCCGAGGCGCGGCAGCAGGAGCATGTTCGAGCGCGCGACGCGGCTGTGCAGGATGTCGCCGACGATGGTGACGGTGACGCCGGCGAGAGTGTCGGCGGCGACGGTTGCAACGCCCGGGCGCAGATGCGCGAGGATGGTGCGGAGATCGAGCAGCGCCTGCGTGGGGTGCTCGTGCATGCCGTCGCCGGCGTTGAGGACGGGCAGGCGCGTGGACTCTTCAAGGAGCCAGGGGGCGCCGGAGGAGTTGTGGCGCAGGATGATGGCTTCGGCGCCGAGAGCGCGCAGAGTGAGGCCGGTGTCCTTGAGCGTCTCGCCTTTTTCGATGCTGGACGAGAGGTTCGAGACCAGCGTGGTGTCGGCGCCGAGGGCCTTCGCGGCGAGCTCGAAACTGGTGCGGGTGCGCGTGGAGGATTCGTAGAAGAGCAGCGCGACGCGGCGCTTGGCAAAGAGGCGATCGCGGACCAGCGGGTCCATCTTCTCGAGCTCGGTGGCGCGCATCAGCAGATCGGCTGACGGCCTTGAGGGAGAGATCGTGGACCGAGAGCAGCGAGCCGGGATTGTAAGGGAATGGCGTCGGCTCAACTGCGGAGAGTGGAACTGGCGGCGCGCGGGCTGTTGCAGTTGCGGTCATGGTTCAGCTTTACTCGAGCCTCTAGCCTCTAGCTTTTAGCTAAAAGCCGGTCTCAGTTAGTCCACGTTAGTCCAAGCGCTCGACAAGCAGCACCTGCTCGTCGTTGTCGACTTCGTGGAATTTGACTTCGATGATTTCGCGGCTGCTGGTGGGCACGCTCTTGCCGACGTAGGTGGCTTCGATGGGCAGCTCGCGGTGGCCGCGGTCGATGAGCACGCGAGCTGCACGCGGCGCGGGCGGCCGTGGTCGAAGAGGGCGTCGAGCGCGGCGCGGATGGTGCGGCCGGTGTAGAGCACGTCGTCGCAGAGGACGACGTCGCGGCCTTCGACGTCGAAGCCGATGGCGCCCTGTTTGACGACCGGGCGCACGTCGGCCGTGGAAAGATCGTCGCGGTAGAACTGGATGTCGAGTGTGCCGGTGTCGACAGGGTGCTTTTCAATGCCGGCGATGAGCTTGCCGAGCCGCTCGGCCAGCGGAATGCCGCGGCGCTTGATGCCGATGAGCGCGAGGTCTTCGCTGCCGTTGCTCTTTTCGACGATCTCGTGGGCGAGGCGAACAAGGGTGCGTTCAATCTCCGAGGCGGACATCAGCCTGCCTTTGACGCGCAGGCCTGGTTGCTTTTGCTCTTCGCTCATTGATTCTCTCTTGCCGGATGATACGGGGGGCTGGCTGGTTGGAGCAAGTTGTGGAGAAATTCGGTACTGGCAAAGCTTGCTGCCAGTTGACGGGCTAAGTGGAGACACCCTTCGGATAAGGGAAGAACAACTCGTTACCGTCGGGGTCTTTGATAATCATCGTGTCATAACCCCACCAGCCATCCACGAGCGGTGCGCCCCGGTTCTCAAACTCTGCTCTGAGTGTTCGCAGCACCTCTACTTCCAGCGAAATGAAGATGCGGCCATGCCCGGTCTTTTCGGGCTGCTGGCAATTGAGAAGGATTTCGCAAGCCTCGCGATTGACCTGCCCGACCAGGATTTTCCCTTCCTCCTCATAGCGGGGCCCGACGGTAAAACCGAGCTTTTCGGTGTAGAAATCGAGGGACCGTTCTACACTCTCGACGAAGAAAACAGGGCGCGAATACCAGACGTCCATAGAATGCCCCTCCGCGATACCAGTGCAGGAGATTCCGCGAAATCAATGGTCAGACTTGGGGGCGGCGCATGCGGGCCGAGAGCCGGGCGCCCAGCGCTCCGCCTCCCGCGGCAAAGAAGAGCAGGAAGATGGAATTGACAGCGAAGTAGAGGCTCCACATGCCGGCGTGTCCCCAGGGAGAGCGCAGCCAGGCCTCGAAGTGGGCCAGCATGAGCTGGGCGCGCTGCGCATCCTCTGGCTGCATCTGCGCGATGGATTGCTGCATGGAGCGCTGCGCGGGCTCGACGAAGTAGGTTGTGAAGAAGCCATCGGTCTGGCTGCCGTCGTGGAGAAAGAAGCGCTGGACAAACAGGGTGGTGCCCGCGACCGCGAAGGCGAGCCACGCGGCGAAGAGGCCGGTAACGAGGCCGATGCGCGCACCGGCGCCGGTGGTGATCCAGCCCGGGCGCTGGCCGCGAACGTAGAGCATCACGGCCCACGCGGCTGCGGCGGTGGTCCACACGATGCCGAAGACGCTTACCGGAGAGAGGCCGCTCGACAAAACGCCTGCCGGCACAGCGAGCAGAAGCACGACGCGCAGGGCCGGGCGCCAATCGACCATGCTGGCGTCGCGAACAGCGTCGGTCCAGCGATCAGCCTGCGACTGGCCGCCGGGGGCTTCTGCGGTGTAGACGAGCTGCGGCAATCCGCAGGAGGGGCAGAAGCAATCCTCGGCTTTTACGGGCTGATGGCAGCGTGTGCAGGTGATCTCCATACGTCGTATGCACAATTCTATGCTGCCGGGGCTGTTGCCGGAGTTTGAGGCGCGCCAGAGGAGTTTCGCCGGGCCTTAACGAACGGCATGCCGGATCGTCAGTTCGTTTCGGCGAGGGCGCTGTGCTGAGCGAGACGCGCGGCGACGATATCCTGCGCAGCTTTGACGGCTTCATCGAGCGTCATGTTGGTCGAGTCGAGCAGCACGGCATCCGGCGCGGGTTTCAGGGGTGAGTCGGCGCGGTTGCGATCGCGATCGTCGCGGGCGTGCAGCTCGCGGATGACGTCGGCCGGCTGCACGGCGGGCCGGGGCCGAGCTGGTCGAAGCGGCGCATGCCGCGCACCTCGGGAGCCGCATCGAGAAAGATTTTGGCGTCGGCATTGGGAAAGACGACGGTGCCGATGTCGCGGCCTTCCATCACCACGCCGCCGGCGGCGCCCATCTCCTGCTGCAGGCGCACCATCCAGGCGCGAATGGCGGGCAGGGCGCTCACGCGTGAGGCTGCGTCGGTGACGGTCTGGTTGCGCAACTGGCCGGTGACGTCTTCGCCATCCAGCAGAACGCGGTTTTCCTCGCCGCCGGGCTCGAGGCGGATGTGGGTTTCTGCCGCCAGGCGTTCAAGGGCGGCGCTTTCATCCAGCGGCAGGTCGGCGCGGAGCACCTTCAGCGCGAAGGCGCGATACATGGCGCCGGTTTCAAGATTGAGCAGGCCGAAATGGCGGGCCAGATGCCGGGCAATGGTGCTCTTTCCCGCGCCGGCAGGACCATCAATGGCGACGATGATCTTGCGGGCGGGGGTGAGCTGGGTTGAGGGGCGATCGGCCTCGGTCATCCGCGCTTCTTCGACACCTGCTTGGGGCGGGATGAGAAGCCGAAGCGCTTGCTGCCGCTCTTGGCTGTCGTGTGTGCCGCGGGTTTACGCGCGGGGCGTGCGCTGCGGGCGTCGCCGCGCGCCTCCGGCCGCGCCTTGCGCGCACCTGTTGAAGATTTCGCACCCGGCTTGGCGGCTTTGCCGTGGCCGTTGACCTTGCCCCAAGACGAGGAGGTGGGCTTGCTGCCGTTGCGCGCGCCGCTCGCGCGGCGCCCTTGCGCGACCGTTAGCTGCTGCTGGCCATTGCTGCTGTGACCGTTGCTATGGCCATTGCCGTTGCTGTGGCCGTTGCTGCTGTCCATTCGCACCGTTGCGTCCGGCGCCATTCGATGCGCTGTGCTTGCCGTTGCCGTTCTTCGCGGCGGTCTTGCCCCAGTGGGCGCCATTGCCGTTGCCGTTGCGCGCCGTTGCTGCTGTGACACCGTTGCTGTTGCGTGCAGACGAAGGCCGGGCATCCGCACCGCGGCGAGCGCTGCGGCCCGTCTCCGCGGACTGGCCGGGACGCTTTGCCGACGCAGGCTTGTGATCGCGATGAGCCGGACGGCTGAAGTGCGGCCGTGCCGCGCGGGCCTGCCATTTCCGTTGCTGGTATGCCTTTCTCAGCGGGCGCGTGGGGGCATGCGGCTGCGGCGTCGCTCAACTGGCCGGGGCGCGGGAGGTGGCGGCGTAATGAAAGCGGGCTTGTGCGAGATCACCGGCTCCACATGGCGTTCTTCGCGCTCGCGCAGGAAGTAGGACGAAGCCGAGAGCGTGGAGTTGGCGAAGAGCGTGGGCGCCACCGAGAACTCCGGCAGCGTGCCGGCGACGTAGAAGTGCGGCGCGGGCCCCAGCGAGATGGTGTGGACCTGGCGGGTGGCGGCGAGTCCGCGCAGGACTTCGCGCACCTTGCTGCGGGCGGTCAGCGGCGCGAGGAAGAGCTCAACCTCTTCCATGCTGGCGGCGATCACAGCCTGCAGGTAGATGGAGGCGAGCACCGAGATCGCCGTGACCTGCGAGGTGGAGGCGCCTTCGGCAATGGCCTTCTGAAAGCGCGGGCGGAGCAGTTGCCACTTGGCCGGCTGGCCGGGTGCGGCGATCACCGGAATGATGCGAAGCTGCTGCCAGAGCTCAGTGATGGCGCGCACGACGCCGACTTCGGTGACCTCGCGGCCCAGCGCATGCTTGAGCTGCGCGATCGTGGCGTCGCCCTGCTCAAGCAGCTTGTAGGTCTGCACGGCGAGCTGCGAGACGGCGCGCGAGCCGGTGAGCTGCGGAATGCGGCGCCAGTCACGATCGCCGCGCAGCGCATACACGTAGGGCAGCACCCAACTGGCCACGACAAAGTCGGGCTGTTCTCCGGGCTGGCCCTGCAGATTGAGCCGGACCGCAACACCTTCGGTCTCCAGACGAACGAGCAACTCTTCAGCCGCGCCAACCTGGCGCGGATGCGGAGTGGCATCCGGCTGGCCGGCGACTGCTTCAACAAAAGATGGGGCAACAGAGGAGGAAAATTGCTTCCGCGGCAGAAAGAGACAGAGGCCCGTCTCTTCGATCCAGGTGCGGGCATCCTCAAAGGTCAGAGTCCCAAGTCCGTTCTGGCGCATCCTTTCGGCGCGCGCTGCTTCCAATTGTTCCGATGTCAAAGAAAAACCCTCGCTTCCAGGCTGGGCGGTCCCGGTGCGCCGCGCTCCCCTGAGGGAATCGGCGACCGCACTGCCGTTAATTCTAAATCCGAACTAGATGCGATGGAAGGCCCGCTGGATATCCTTCCAGGAATACAGCAGCGCTATTGGCCGTCCGTGCGGGCAACTTGTTGGGTGCTCGGTCTTTGCAAGCTCTAACAATAGCCATTCCATGCGTTTCGGATCAAGAGGGGTGTTGACCTTGATGGCGGAATGGCAGGCGATGGAGGCCGCAATCCGGGTGCGGAGCGTCGTAAGATCCTGGTTTCGGAGCGGGTGATCGGCGTCGCGGGCCGGACTGCTCAATGACCTCGGCGAGCATGCGCTCAAGAGCGGCGCCTTCCAGTCCAACCGGCGCAGCTTTGACGGCAAGTGTCTGAGGGCCAAAGGGTTCGACCTCAAAGCCGTTGCGCTCCAGCTCTTCGGCGATCTCGGCGAAAACGACCATTTGCCACGGCTTGAGCTCCACCAGCATGGGCATGAGCAGGCGCTGGCGCTGCACGCGCTCCACCTGGCGGTCGCGGAGGATCTTTTCAAAGAGAATTCGCTCGTGGGCGACGTGCTGGTCGATGATCCAAAGGCCGTCGTCGCCGGTGGCGAGGATGAAGGACTCGCGAAGCTGGCCGAGTGGGCTGCAGCGAGCCGAGATGGTTGAGGGTGGCGGCCGCTTGCTCGGCTTCGACCTGCGCGGTGCTGGTCGGCGCGCGGCGTGGTAACCGTTTGATCCCAGGAGGAGATTGAGTAGGCGCTCTGGATGCCGCCGTCGGGCAGCAGAGCTTCGGCCGCCCGGCTGAGCGTGGCGGCAAGGCCGGATCGGATGCGCCGCAAGATTGAACGGCAGCATGCCGGGGACCGGGGGCGGAACGGGCGGAGTGAGGTGGAAGGCTCGGCTTGGCGGCTTCCGGAGTCGCTCGGCGACTGCCGGCGGGATCCGTTTCCGGAGTTCGGGCGCGGTGCCGACAGAGCCAGGGAGCGGCGAGACCGCCGGCGGCATCAGCGACGGGCTGGCCGAGCGGCTGCGAGTCGAGTGCGGCGAGAAAGCCAGCCGCAGGACGAGACTTGATAAGCGCCGCTCGAAGGCTATCGCGGACAAAGTCGTGAACAAGCGACTGCTGGCGGAAGCGCACCTCGGTCTTGGCCGGATGCACGTTGACATCGACCTCTTCCGGCGGCATTTCGAGGAAGAGCAGCACGACGGGAAAGCTGGTGGGCGGAATGACGTTGCGATAGGCCTCGGTGATGGCGTGCAGCAGCAGGCGGTCGCGGATGAGCCGCTTGTTGACGAAGATGTAGATGGAGTTGCGGTTGAGCTTTTGCAGCTCGGGCTTGGAGAAGAAGCCGGTGAGGCGCAGCGTGCCGGGCTCGCGCAGCGGCTCGTCGGGGTCCTTCTTCCACGGCGGAGGCTCGGGCAGGCCGGCGCGCTCAAGCGGCGTTTCGGCGGCGACGGGCAGCAGCTGCGCAAGCGTCTCCTTGCCAAAGATCTGGTAGATGCTTTCGGCGGTGCGCGCTACCGGCGGCGCGGCGACGAGGGTGTGGCGAGGCGGAGACGAGCTCGAAGTGTTTTTCGGGATGGGCAAGCGCGTAGTGGGTGACGAGCGCCGTGACGTGCGCGAGCTCGGTCGACTCGGCGCGCAGGAATTTGCGGCGCGCCGGCGTGTTGAAGAAGAGATCGGCGACGGCGATGGTCGTTCCGCGGGGCAAGAGCCGCGTCGTCAACGCGGAGAATTTTGCCGCCGGCGATCTCGAGGTGGGTTCCCGAGGCCTCATCGCCCGTGGCCGTGTCGAGCGTGACGCGCGCGACCGAAGCGATCGAGGGCAGAGCTTCTCCGCGAAATCCCAGAGTGGCGATGGAGAGCAGATCGTTTGCGGTGCGCAGCTTCGAGGTGGCGTGGCGCTCAAAGGCCAGCAGCGCGTCGTCGCGGTTCATGCCATAGCCGTCATCGGTGATGCGGATCAGCTTGCGGCCGCCGGCTTCGACTTCAACGCGGATGCGCGAGGCGCCGGCGTCGAGCGCATTTTCGAGCAACTCTTTGACCACGGAGGCGGGGCGGTCAACCACTTCGCCGGCGGCGATCTGGTTGGCCACCTGGTCAGAGAGAACTCGAATGTGCCCCATAAGGGACTAGGTTAACGCAGCACGTGCCGAGGAAAACCGGGCCGAAACCAGCCAGACCGGCCCGCCCTTAGCGAGCCTGCGTGGCGGTCTGCGCGTGTTGTCCCGTGCAGCCGGGGTGATGGCACTGGCACATCAGCTCGATCTTGCTGGCCATGCCCTCGCAGTGCGGGCTGCAATACTTCGATCCGGGGCTGCGGCGCAGCTGCAGCCTTCATGAGCACATTTTTTGGCGTTTGCCATAACGACTCCTTTGGGCGGCCGGCATCCGGCGCAAGGCCGAAGCGCCGACCGTTTTGTGCTCAGATGCCGGGCAGAGGCGCCGGAGTTGGCGAACTAAGCTTGTTCAACCCAGGCCGTGAAATGGCGCCACCAGGCGGCGTGCGCCAGAGGGTCATCGCATACTGCATCAGCAGGATGGCGAGGGAGCCGAGAGGGTGGCGGATGGATCCTGCGGCGGGAGTACAAATCATAGAGAACAAGAAAGATTGAGAAGGAATCGAGAACAAGGAAGAAGACCAGGTTGCTGTCGAGGAAGGCGTAGGTCCAGCGGCTGAGAGCCGGCCCCATCAGCGCGGCCGTGGCCAGCAGAATCAGCCGCTTATGCGCTCGGCGTGGTTGCGGAGCCGGAACGCAAAAAAACGAGGACGGCGAAGGTGCTCAACTGCAGGGTATCTGAGGCAAAGAGGGCCTCGGTGCTCATGCCGGGCGCTGAGTGCCGCCGAACCGCGGCGATCAGAGTCAGGAATCCGATCACGACCATCAATGCGGCGACGGGCATGCCCGCTTTGCCCAGTGCCCTGTGCCAACGAATGCGGCCGCATGCGGCAAGGGCAACCTGTGCAATAAGCAGCAGCACCCAGCAGGAGAAGAGGGCTCCATGAACGTGCACGAGTGGGCTGGGCAGGGGTGCCCGCCACAATCCCGCGCGGTAGTAGGTGGGCGCGAAGCCGATGAAGACCATGAGGAAGACAACGAGCGCCATCGCGGCAAAGAACCAATGGTCGGCACGTCTGGCGGGAGGGGCCGCGAGGGTTGTGGTCATCGCGCTGCTTGCTCCAGTAGGGAGTAGGGTCCAGTCAGGCCCGTTGAATCGGCGCAGGAGGGATTGGTTGAAGCCCACTATAGTGCAGTCGGGAACAAGAGCCCCAAAACACAAAATGCCGCGCGAAGCGGCATTTGAGGGTACGAGCGGGAGGGTCGGGCGCTAAATGCCCACGCCGAATTCGGCGGCGCGGGGCTCGGCGGCCTTCGAGTAGAAGTCGTATGGAGTGCGGTGACTGAACTTGTAGCGGTTACGCAGCTCGCGCGCGCCATAGATGCCCAGGGCAGCGACAGCCATGCCTACTGAAAACCAGCCGAGTGCCCGCAGCTTCGCGTTATCGCAGGTTTCTTCAACGGGCGTGAGGGATGCGGATTCGTGAGACATGGGTGGCCTGGCCTCCACTTTTCCTAGATCATATTCAATACTCTTTGGACTTGTCCCACATAGAAAGAGCACTTGCCATGCAACTTTAGTGCCATGTTCATGGGCAGTTAATACGTTGCTTCGATCCGGGCGAGGAAGGCGGCCTTCGCAGACTCGGGCAGAAAACTGGCTGCGATGGAGTTGGATGCGAGGCGGCGGAGCTCGTCGCGCGTGAATCCCTGCTCGGTGTGGGCGAGCAGATATTCGTTGGCGAGATCGGAGCCGAAGAAGGCCGGGTCGTCGGAGTTGAGGGTGACCAGCAGCCCCGGGTCGAAGTAGCGGCGCAGCGGATGAGCGGCGAAGCGAGGGGCAGACGCCGGTGCGGACGTTGGAGGTGGGGTTCAGCTCCAGCGCGACTGCTCGGTCTTTTAGCTCCTGGAGCAGCTCGGGGTCGTGGATCGCCGAAAGCGCGTGGCCGATGCGCTCGGAGCCGATGGAGAGGGCTTCCCAGATGGCCTCGGGGCCGGTGGTTTCGCCGGCGTGGTTGGTGAGGCGCAGGCCGGCGGCGCGGGCTTCGGCGTAGAGGGCGCGAAAGGGCTCGGAGCCGCAGCGGCGCTCGTCGCCGCCAAGGCCGATGCCGATGATGGAGGGGTACTGGGCGCGCATTTCGGCGGCTTTGCGGAAGACGCGCTCGGCTTCGGGCACGGTGAAGTGGCGTACGGCGTCGAAGATCCAGTAGAGCGAGAGGCCAAGCTCGCGCTGGCCGCGTTCGCGGGCGCGCTCCAGACCGGCGAAGATGGGCTCGAAGCACGCGGGGTCGTGGTTGCGCCACATGTAGATGACGCCGACGGAGATGTAGACCTCGGCATGGACGACGCCTTGCGCGGCGAGATGCTGCATCATGCGCCAGGCGATGAGTTCGTAATCTTCGGGATCGATGAGGCGGCGGGTGACGGCCTTGAAGGCCTCGATGAAGCCGGTGAAGTCGGTGAACTGGTAGATGGCTTCGGCTTCGGCAAGGGTGAGAGGCTCGGCGTCGTGGCGCGCGCTCAGCTCGACGAGCGTGGCGGGCAGGACGGTGCCTTCGAGATGGAGATGAAGCTCGGCCTTGGGGAGGCGGCGGATGAACGCGCGAGATGTCGTCCATCTTTTGAGTGTAGCGGGCTGAGTCTCGTTGGCGCTTCGTGGTGCAAGGGCTTAGTGAGGAGCGTGGTCTTTGAGCCAGGAGCGGGTTGCGGCGAGGTCTTCTGGAGAGAGATTCGGTGCGCCGTGCTTGAGCATCTCGATGTACCATTCGATCTCCTCGGGCGAGGCAGGGTAACCGATGTTGGCCGTCGGATTTGCCATGGCGGTAGGAGTTGACGAGGGGCGAGCCGTCGTTGCCGGTGATCACGATGAAGGGAAAGCCCGGCTCTTTGACGGCGCCGAGGGTTGCGCGCAAGCGGACGCCTCCGGGCGTATCTGCATGACGCGGATCATTGGGCCGCTCGCCGACGTCGATGCGTTCGACGACGAAGGCCTTGTCGGTGATGAGCTTCATGTGCGGATCTTCGAGAAACCGCTCATAGAATTTGCAGGGGCCGCACCAGGACGCGGAGAAGACGAGCAGGACATTCTTGTGCTGCTGCGCGGCTTCGGTTTTCGCTTCCGAGAAGAGGGCGTCGGCTGTGGGCGCGGCGAAGACCGGCGCGGCAAGTGCGATGGCGAGGAATGGAGTGAGGGCGAAGTTCCTGAGACGGGGGGCTGCGGTGGCCGACTTTGCGCCGGAGCGGCCTGTTGACGCTGTTGCTGCCGGTTGGAACTTGTTCTCGTCGTCCCGAGCCTGGGCCGGGTTCCGTTCCTGCACTGGCGGCGCGGGTTTGGCCTGCGGGTGTGACCACCCTTGCGGAGGACGCGGGGCCATTGCGCCTTCTGGACGCGCGGGCTCAACCGCTCGCGGAGCCACGGCTGGCTGTTGCGGCCGGGCATCAGGACGAGGCACGCTGGCGCGCGAGACCCGATCGGCTTCGGTTGGAGCGATCGGCCCTTGCGGACGTGCCGCCGGACGCTCGGGATTCCCCAGCGGCTGGGGCCGCGTATTCGGCTGTTCCCGTAGTTCGATGCGGCGACGGGGGCGAAGCGCTGGGCGTTCGCCACGCACGGCGCCATCAGTTACTCGAATGCGGCTGCGGCGAACGGTGTCGTGTATGTCGGCTCAGAAGACCACTCGCTCTACGCGGTGGATGCGAACACCGGCAAAAAGCGCTGGAGCTATGCGACAGGTAGCGCCACCATCTCGTCGCCCACCGTCGCCGATGGCACGGTCTATCTCGGCTCCGGGGATCACGCCGTCTATGCGCTCGACGCGCAGACAGGCGCGCTCAGCCACACCTACAAGACGACGGGCAAAGTCCTCGCGCAGCCAGCCGTGCAAGATGGCGTCCTCTACGTCTGCGATGGCAAAGGTTATGTCTATGCCTTCGCCGCGAGTTAGCGGGCTGCTAGCGTGAGCGCAGGCGGGCGCCGTCTCGTTCGGCGAACCCATCCATGCCCACATCAGTCGGCGGCGGACTTTGGGGTGGCGCGTCCGAGCGTGCGCAGCGCCTGCTCGGTGATCGCCTGGTAGACCTGCGTCAGCGGGGTGATCGGGTCTTCTCGGTCGCCTGCGAAGGGCGGCTTACCGATGCTGCGCAACAGCGCCGCAACCTCGTCGGGTGGCCTGAGCGAGACGGTGAACTCGTCGAGCGCTGGACCTGCCTGGTAGAATGCGGCGCCTGCTTGCGGCTGCTCTCGCGCTGTCGTCGCCGTGGTCGGCGTATCCGCATCCGCGACAGCGCCAGGCGCGCTCGCCCAGCGCGCCTGAATCAGCGCCGTGACGCTCTCGATGGTCTGACCGCGCAGCGTCAGCAGCAGCGAGGGGTTGGCGTCGAGATGCGCCGCGAAGTCATAGCAGAGGGCGAGCGCGTGTTTGCAAGGATTCTCCCAGTCCGGGCAGGTGCAGCGCCAGTTTAGCTCACTCAGCTCCGTGGGAAAGAGCGATGCGCCAGCCGCCGCGAAGAAGGCGTCGAGTTCCTGCGGCGCCTCGTCGGCGAGCAGGCGCGCTACGACCAGCGGCGCATCCACGAGCCTCCCAATCACCTGCGCCCAGACGTCATCTGGCAACGTGTGAGAGTTGCACGCTGGTGGCGTAGTAGCCGTAGGAGCCAAGCACCTGCGCCGAAACCTTGCCTGGATGAACATTGAGCCGCCAGACATGGCCGTTGCGCGCGTAGGACCGCGCCCGCGCCATGCGCCCGCTGTATGCGGGGCCGAGGAGTTCGAGAACATCGAGCCAGCGCCAGGCCCACTGATTCCACTGCGGCGGCTTGATCTTTGGCATCTTGCGCTTCCTCCGCTATCCAGCCACCGCGTCATCGCGCAGGCGGAATAGCTCGCGCAACTCTGCGGTCGAAAGTTCCGTGAGCCATCCCTCGCCGCCGCCAAAGATGCCCTCGGCCAGGGCGCGCTTCTGCTCGATCATCTCATCAATGCGTTCTTCGAGTGTGCCCGTGCAGACGAATTTGCGCACCTGCACATTGCGTGTCTGGCCGATGCGGAATGCCCGGTCGGTCGCCTGCGTCTCGACGGCAGGGTTCCACCAGCGGTCGAAGTGGATGACATGATTCGCGCGCGTCAGGTTGAGTCCCGTGCCACCCGCCTTGAGGGAGAGCAGAAAGAGCGGCGGTCCATCCTCCGACTGGAAGCGCTCGACCATGCGCTCGCGCTGTGCGCGTGGCGTCGCGCCGTGCAGATAGAGCGTCGTCGTCTTGAAGCGCTCGTCGAGGTAGGCGCGCAGGCGCTCGCCCATCACGGTGAACTGGGTGAAGATCAGCGCGCGGTCGCCTTCGTCCAGCAGTTCCTCCACGAGGTCTTCGAGCCGTGCGAGCTTGCCAGAGCGGCCAGCCAGCGCGCTGCCATCGTTGAGAAAGTGCGCCGGATGATTGCACACCTGCTTGAGCCTGCTCAGCATCGCGAGCACCGCGCCACGCCGCGCCATCGGGTCGTCGGCCTGTTCGAGCTGGTTCAGCCCCTCGCGCACGACCGCTTCGTAGAGTGTCGCCTGCTCGCGGGTGAGCGAACAGTACTCGCGCATCTCCACTTTGTCTGGCAGATCGTGAATGACGTTCTTGTCGGTCTTGAGCCGTCGCAGCACGAACGGACGCGCCAGCGCCTGCAACTGCGCCGAGGCCCGCGTATCATGATCCTGCTCGATAGGCGCGGCGAACTGCTCGTGGAAGCGACGCTGCGAGCCGAGGTAGCCGGGGTTGAGGAAGTGCATGATGGACCAGAGTTCTGCCAGGCGATTCTCGACGGGAGTGCCGGTCAGCGCGACCCGCATCGGCGCGACGAGCGAGCGGGCGGCGCGCGCCTGCTTCGTCTCGGCGTTCTTGATATACTGCGCTTCATCCAGCGCGATGATGCCCCAGGAGACGGTGGCCAGCGCCTCGGCGTCGCGCGGCAGCAGGCTATAGGTGGTCACGACGAGATCATGACCGTCAACCTCCGCCGCGAATTTCGCCGCGCCCGCCCGCCCGACGCGATCAGCCCCATGATGCGTCAGCACCCGCAGATCGGGCGTGAAACGGCGCGCCTCATGCACCCAGTTCCCGACGACAGAGGTTGGGCAGACCAGCAGCACAGGGCCAGGCAGCGCGCCCTGCTCTTTGAGCCGCTGGGTCAGCGCCAGCAGTTGCACGGTCTTGCCCAGGCCCATATCATCGGCCAGGCAGGCGCCAAGACCATAGCGCGTCAGGAAGGTGAGCCAGTCGAGGCCGCGCTGCTGATAGGGGCGCAGTTCGGCGCGCAGTCCTGCGGGCGGCGGCGTCTCGGTCAACGTATCGGCCCCGCGAATGCGCGAGAGCAGATCATTGATCCAGGCGTCGGCGCGCAATTCTTCGACCTCGATCTGTCCCTCGTCGGTCTGTCCGGTCATCGAGACACGCAACGCCTCGCCGAGCGACATGCCACGCTTGCCATGTCCGGCCAGTGTGCGCAGCACTGCGTCAATGTCTTCGCGCCGTAGCTCGACCCACTTGCCGCGCAGGCGCACCAACGGCTGCTTGAGGGTGACGAGCTGTTCGAGGTCTTCGGGCGACAATTCCTCGCCGCCAAGCGCCACCTTCCAGTCGAAGCTGACGACCGCGTCGAGGCCCAGCAGGCCGGTACTCGTGCGCTGCGCCTGACGCACCTCCAGCCGCAGCGTCGGGCGAATGGGCGCGCGCTTCCACCACGAGGGCGCCTGCACGCTGATCCCCGCATCCTCCAGCGCAGGCAGCGCCTCGCGCAGGAGCTGATACGCCTCGGCGCCTGTCAGGTCGCAGCCCTCTGGCTGCCCAAGCTGGAGACTGGATTGCATCGGCGGGAAGATGCGCGCCGCCTGCCCAAGCCAGCCAAGCGCGTGCTCGTAGGGCCGCTCAAACCGACGTTGCAGAAACTGCGCTGTCTCACCTGATTCGCGCCAGATGTCCGCAATCGGCAGTTGCAGGCTGGGGTCATCGCGCGCCTGGAGCAGATAGTCGAGCCGCCAGTCTGTGGCGTCATCGCCGAAGCTCGTAAAACTGTGCTCACGTGTCGCCTCGGCCATGGCCGCGTCATCCAACATCGCGAGACGCGGCGGCTGGTTGGCTTGCTGGCTCATCGCTGGATCGGGCGGCTCAGCCGCGTCCAGAGCGCCATGCGCGTCGCTGTCAGTCGCGTCGGGCGCCGCAGGCTCGTCCGCCGCTGACTCTTCCTCCAGCGCCTCCGGCGGCGCCAGGCGCAGGCACAGCCGAAACGGCACATCGCGCTCGGCGCGCACGCGGGCGTGCCAGCGTTCGACGCCATCGAGCAGCGTGCGCGCGTCGGAGGCGCCGAGGTACATGCCTGGCCCAGGGCTGGCGAGCGATTGCAGCCAGCGCGCGGTGAGTGAGCCATAGATGTAGCCATCCAGGTAGTAGCTGCCGAAGTTATACGATGAGCGCGTGGTTGTCTGCTGCTCCATGCGCAGTTCGAGGTTGAGCCGACGTATCCAGCCGCTAAGGAGCGTGTTCAGCATCGCATTGCAGAAGTCTTCGAGCAGCGCTTCACGGCCCGGCGTCACGCCAACATCTTGCGGATTCATCGGCGCGAAGGCGCAGCGCGCCGAGTCTGGCATGGCGGCTGCCAGGCGCTCGAAACGCTCGTGGTCGTTGGCGTCGAGCAGTGTGAGGCGCCATTCGCCGGTCACCTGTGGCGAGAAGCCATAGCTGTAGCCATCGTCGGCGGTGTGCGTAATCTCGCGTGCGCCAGGCAGGTAGCGCTGGCGCGCCAGCATGCTCAGCGTGAACTTGGCGGCGGCTGCCCAGAAGCGGAGATCGGCGCCCAGAGGCATTTCGGGTGGAACGGCTCCCAGCGTGCTGGCCACGCCACGACGGACAGCCGCTTCGGAGCCAGCGCCATGGGGCAGGCCGGGCAGCAACGCGCTCGCATGCGCAGGGTCGAGCAGGAGCGCATGCACACGCCACAGTGTCAGCGCGACAGGCGCATCATCTGGCGTCTCGCGTTCCCAGGCGCGCTCCATCGCCTCAGGCGATGGCAAGGGTCGATTGCCCACGCCGGGCAGTTGAATCGTGAGCCGTGTAGTGACACACGATGTGCGCGGTTTGCCGCCAGGCCGCGCCGTGCGCCAGAGCCGGTCGAGCGCTTCGAGTAGCTCAGGCGGCTGGGCGCAGAATGGATGCGAACGGCGCGCCGGGGCTGGCTCGCCTGGCAGCGCCATGGTCTGTTGGCGTCGTCGACGAAGGGGGCGTTGCTGCGCCTCGGCCCACAAGGCGAGGCGCCGGTCGCGTCCATCGCTACGCGCGCTAACCCACGCGGCATGGAGCACGAGGCCGCGCTGTCCCGGTCGCAATTTCTGTTCGCTGAGTGTGGCCGCTGTTTGCATCTCCACCACGAGTCATGGGCTGAAGGCGATTCGTGGCGGTTGCGCTGCTAAATCGCCTGGGTCAGGTCATTGCCGAGCGCGGCGCTGGCGGACGACAGAAGTTATCCTCACCAGTTTACCTCATAGCTGCGGCGTGTGTCGCGTCAGGAGCGAAATGGCCCTCACGGCATGCCAGCCTACGCCGCAGATCACTACGCCCTGGGCGCAGCAAAGCGTCCGCACGGGGCGCAAGCGCGCCTTGCCGAGCGCCTGCCGCCTGTGCGGAGCGAGGATGCGCAAGAGCGTGTGCTACCAACTGCCTGCCTGCTCTTGAGACTCACGCGGGAGCTGACTGACCACGGCGCCCGTGAAACGAGTGACATCGCTGTTCGCGAGCGAGCCGTCGCCTGTGTCATCGCCGCGCTCCAGCGGGGCATCAGGTGATCTATCGCTCTGACCGTCCTCATCAAGCGTCGCTTCGTCAGGATCATTGATCGTACCCGATGAGGCGCCCGTGGAGAGCGTGTAGCCGACGCCGGGAACGGTGCGGATGAAGCGTGGCTTGCCGGGAACCGGCTCGATCTTCTCGCGCAGATGGCGGATATGCGCCTTGATGAGATACGTATCGCCGTCGTCGCCATAGCCCCAGGCATGTGAGACGATCTGGTTGAGCGTGCAGACATCGCCAGTATTCGCCGCGAGAATCTGCAGGATGCGGCTCTCGGTTGGCGTCAGCCGCGACATGCGCCCGTCAATCGTCACTTCATTGCGCGAGGCGTCGAAGTGGATCGGGCCAACGGTCATGATTGACGAGGGCTGCCGCTGGAGGGTCGAGCGCACGCGCCGCCCCAGCGCATGAATGTGCGCGAGCAGTTGTTTGGGCATGAATGGCTTTGGCAGGAATGCATCTGCGCCTGACTCCAGGCATTGGACTTCCATCTGTGTATTGCGCTCGGTCGTCACAGCAAGGATCAGCGCGTCATGCTGTGTGCGTAGTTCGCGGCAGATTGCGAGAGCGTCTACCCCGGCCATCGCGACATCCAGAATCACGAGGTCTGGTTCATGCTCGGTCCACGCAGGGCGAATGCGGTCGGCGGTGAAGCTGAAGTGGACGGTGTAGCCGCGTGTTCTCAACCATCCTGTGAGCATCTCCACCATGTCGCGATCTGAATCGACAACAAGAATGTTCAATCTGTCCCCCATATCCTCACGTTGCAGAGTGTCTGCTCTGCTCCTGCGCCCCCCATAAACTTTTACCCGACCCAACCTGCGGGCAAGTCTTGTGTTATGGAACACGGATGGAACCGCTGCTGCATCGCAAGGATTAATAAGAGTACGCGCCGTCCAACGGTGGTCGCCGGAGGTAGCCCAGCGCCGGAATCAGGTAGGACACAGCAGTCGCATCCACTAGCATACACGTTGATAAACGACACAACTGTGGGTTAAGCCACAGAAATGTACCGCGCCTATCGGCAGTACTTAGTTTTACCGATCCTCAATCCAGAGGAAGGCGAACGCGAGAGATTACGCGCGCTGAATGACATCAGGCGAACTGCCCCGTCAGGTTAGAGCTTCCTTGGTGAGCTTCTCGCTCCATGCGTCGCTTCAGGCGCGGTTCAGCAGGTCAATTGAATGGTCTAACAATGAACAGGTAGAGAATCATACGAACGGTATTGACGGAGTGGCGCAGCGCCGCCCCATATCCGCCACAAAAGTGCGCACGCAAGACAAGCTAGGCCCCGCCGCGGCCGAGCAGCGCGACTGGCCCGGTCAGCGCGATCAGTTTCAAGTCATACCAGATAGAGCGCGCGCGCAGATACGTGATGTCCATCTCGATCATCTGATCGAAGGTCACGCAGCCGCGCCCATAGACCTGCCATGGTCCCGTCAGGCCAGGTTTGCCTTCCAGCCGCAGCATCGCGCGCTGGCTGTACATCTCGACCTCGTAGGGAACCGGTGGGCGGGGGCCGACGAGCGACATCTCGCCGGTAACGATGTTCCAGAGCTGCGGCAATTCGTCGAGGCTCGTCTTGCGGATGAACTTGCCGATGCGCGTGATGCGCGGATCGTCTCCCAGCTTATACGGAGCGTCCGTGGTGCGCGCGTGATTCAGTCGCTCGCCCTGCATGAATCGCTTGACGGCGACCTCATGGAGCTTCGCATCGACGTTGTGGCGCATCGAGCGGAACTTGTACATATCGAACGGAACACCATTCTCTCCGATACGGCGCTGTTTGAAGAAGATGGGGCCAGGGGAATCAATGGCGATCATCGCCGCGACGACGGCCATTACGGGAATCAACAGCACACAGAGCGTGAGCGCCAGCCCGACATCGAGGAAGCGCTTGGCGATGAAGTATCGCCCTTCGACGACACGTATACGTTCACTGAGCGTAGCAGGCGACGCCATAAACTAACCTCCCGTCGTTTCCGCACAATGGCTCGGCCCATGAGCACACTCATTAGCGTAGAGCCGCCTGATGGCGACCATGTGTAGATCGCTGTAGCGATTTGGGTGGATATGACCGGGAAGAGGATGGAAACGCATACGCGCGTGTATCCAGGGCATGCGCTGGGGCCAGGGCAGGATTGTTCAGCGGTTTCGCAGTGATTTCGCAGTGATTTCGCAGTGATTTCGCGCCAGAGAGAGCCGCCTGCTTCAAAGTTTGCTTTCCTGCACTCGCGCCAGATGGCGCCACCTCATTTACACAGATGCGGTTACAGCCAACACACGCGCCACTGGTACGCTGTGACTCATTGAGGCCTGTGCGCCAGGCTCACTGCGCGCCGCACACCAGCGGCTGCGCAGGGCGAACGGCGCCGGGTAAGAGAGACCATGGGTGTGAGGCCATGGATGAGGGGAGAGCTATGACGCCCATTCCGCTGCTTGATCTGCACGCGCAATACCAGAACCACAAACAGGAGATGCTCGCCGCCATCGAGCGCGTGCTCGAAAGCATGACGCTTTTCCTTGGCCCAGAGCAGGCCGCCTTCGAGCGTGAATTCGCCGCCTACTGCGGCGCGGCGCATGGGGTGGGCATGTCCAACGGCACCGATGCGCTCAATCTGGCGCTGCGCGCCTGTGGCGTCGGCCCCGGCGATGAGGTCATCACCGTCTCCAACACCTTCTTCGCCACCGTCGAAGCGATCACACTGGTGGGCGCGCGCCCTGTCTTCATCGACATCGATCCGCTGACCTATACCATGGATTGCAGCCAACTCGCCTCAGCGCTGACACCGCAGACCAAAGCGATCATGCCCGTGCATCTGTATGGCCATGCGGCAGACATGGACCCCATCCTGGCTTTCGCCCGCGAGCACGGGCTAGTCGTGATCGAAGACGCCTCCCAGGCGCACGGCGCGACCTACAAGGGCCAACCGGTCGGCAGCCTGGGCGACATCGGCTGCTTCAGCCTCTACTACAGCAAGAACCTGGGCGCCTATGGCGAAGCGGGCATCTGCGTGACCAACAACGCCGACTATGCCACCGCCATGCGCACCTTCCGCGATCATGGCTCGCGGGTTCGCTACCAGCATGAGATCATCGGCACCAACGCGCGCCTCGACGAGCTGCAAGCGGCGATCTTGCGCGTCAAGCTGCCGCATCTCGACGATTGGAACGCGCAGCGCCGCGCGCATGCCGCCACCTACACCGAGGCGCTGGGGGGCGTCGTGCTGGCGACGCCATCGGCGCAGTCGTGGGCCGGGCATGTGTTTTACGTCTATGTCGTGCGGGTCGCCGAGCGTGATCGTGTGCGACAGGAGCTGGAGGCGCAGGGCGTGCTGACGGGCGTGCATTTCCCCATCCCCTGCCACCTGCAGCCCGCCTGCGCCGCGCTGGGCTATGCCCGTGGCGCGCTTCCCGTGACGGAAGCCTACGCCGATCAGGTGCTCTCGCTGCCGCTCTATCCCGAACTGACGCCGACGCAGATCGCCACCGTCATCGGCGCGGTTCAGGCGGCGTGCGCGGTCGGTGTGGCGGCGCAGTAGCCCTATAGAGCCACGAGCGGACGCACAGGCGAGCCACTACAAAGGCTTTGCGCACAATTGGAACCATTGAAACAATTGGGGAGTTTTGAGGAGAGAGGGAACGCTATGAGCGCCCAGGGACAGCAGGGACAGATGGTCCGGTTTGGCCTCATTGGGTGGGGCTATTGGGGACCCAAGATCGCACGCAACATCAATAGCCTGCCCGGCGCAGAGGTCGCGTGGGTGTGTGATATGGACGAGCATCGGCTCGCGCAGGTCGCGATGGACCTGCCCATGGCGCACGTGAGCGCCGCGCCGGAGGAAGTCTTCGCCGCCGCCGACGTGGACTGCGTCGTGATTGCCACTCCTGTGCGCACCCACTTCGCGCTGGCGCGGCAAGCGCTGCTGAGCGGCAAGCATGTGCTGGTGGAGAAGCCGCTCACCGCCAACGTCGCCGAGGCCGAGGAGCTGGTTGCGCTCGCCGCGCGAGCGCAGCGCGTCCTGATGGTCGGGCACACCTTCGAGTACAGCCCGGCGGTCAACGAGTTACGCACGCTGGTGCGTGAGGGACAGATGGGGCGCATCTACTGCATCGAGACGGAGCGGCTCAACCTGGGCCTCTTCCGCAACGACATCGATGTGATCTGGGACCTCGCCCCCCATGATGTCTCGATCCTCACCTATGTGCTGGGCGAGGAGCCAATCAGCGTGCGCGTCTCAGCGCACGGCCATCTGCGCGCAGCCATCGCCGATAACGCCCACCTCGACCTGCAATACGCCCACGGCCCCACCGCGCACATCCACGTCAGCTGGATGCACCCGACCAAGGTGCGCCGCGTGACGCTGATCGCCGATGACCGCATGGCCGTCTACGATGACACGAACCCCGCCGAGATGCTGCGTGTCTTCAACAAGGGGGCCGATGTGGGGGCCGACCCGGTCGTGTCGTACCGGCATGGCGCGATCACCATCCCACACATCGAGTGGGCCGAGCCGTTGCGGCTGGAGTGCGAAGACTTCGTCAACGCTATCCGCACTGGCGCCACTCCGCGCGCGAGCGGCACAGTCGGGCTGGCGGTCGTGCGCATCCTCGCCGCCGCCCAGCAGTCACTGCTCGCCGGTGGCGCCGTGATTGCGCTCGATACACCCGCTACACACGGGGCGCACGAGGCGCCGAAGGCGCGCGAGCAGGCGCCAACGCACGCGCGCGCGCGCTGAGCGAAGTCTCCGGCAGAAGGAGTTGGGAATGATTCTCTTGGCGCCGTACATCCACCCGACGGCAGAGATCTCTGCTCAGGCGCAGATCGGCGCAGGCACACGCATCTGGGCGCAGGCGCAGGTGCGTGAATTTGCCATCGTGGGTGACCGCTGCAACATCGGAAAAGGTGTGTACATAGACACGCATGTCCGCATCGGCTCCAATGTGAAGATTCAGAACAATGTGTCGATCTTTGAGGGCGTGACGGTCGAGGATGGCGTCTTCATCGGGCCGCATGTGTGCTTCACGAACGACATGTTCCCGCGCGCGATCAATCTCGATGGCACATTGAAGAGCGCCGAGGACTGGGAAGTGACCGCAACCCAGGTTGGCTACGGCGCGTCGCTCGGCGCGGGAACAATCGTGCGCTGCGGCGTCTCGATTGGACGGTTCGCGCTGGTCGGCGCTGGCTCGGTGGTCACGCGCGATGTAGCGCCGCATGCGCTGGTCGTGGGGAATCCCGCGCGGCCACGCGGCTATGTGTGCGAGTGCGCCTATCAGCTCGAGCGCGTACGTGAGGAGAATGGACGGCTGCTCGGCTATTGCCCTCGCTGTGGCCGTGACTACGACATCACGCCCTGAAGCGGTCACACTCAGGGCATGGCCAATCTCAGTCCGCGCCGATCAACGTTCAGCGCAACTTGACGGTGTGCCGCAGCCTATGCTATGGTGAGAGAGCATCGGGGCGTAGCGCAGCCTGGTAGCGCACCACAATGGGGTTGTGGGGGTCGGAGGTTCAAATCCTCTCGCCCCGACCGCACGCGGTCTTCCATCACTGGAGGGCCGCATTTTTCTGTGGCATTAACACCGCCAGCCTGGCTTCTGGGCTTGCTAGTTGCTACGGCAATCTTTAGTGGCAGCGCATCGCCAGCAAACATGCATGACTACACAACGCCACTGAACCTCAGCAAAGACGCACGCGAAGGACAGAGCAATCATGCGGCTCACCACAGTGAAGCAGATCATCCTCGACGCAGATGCGCGGGCGCGCGCGCTTGATATGAATGGCCAACCGGAGGCGGTGGCGCCCCTGTTTGAGGAGACCCTCGCCGCGCTGCGGCTGGCCTGCGGCGATGACGACCCGCAGCCATCATGGGAGCGCGTCGTCATGACCCTGTGTGATCTGCGCCGCCGCTTCATCATCGACGCGCTCGACGCCGCACCGCTTGAGCAAATGCGCCGCCGCCTTGCATGCATCACGGATTTGCCCGAAGTGACCGGCTTTGGCGATGTACACGACCTCCACGCCTTGATAGGCAACATCATCAACATTGGCGCGCCACGCTACAATAGCGGCGACGTACGCGGCTGCGCTGCGCTCTACTGGACAACCGCCTATCTGATCGTCGAGACACCGGCCATTCGCGGCTTTTCAGGCTATGCGAAGGCTGTCGCGCAGCTCAGGTCGATCATCGATCAGGAGGTCCCATCTGGCGCGCTGACCCCTGCCGCAGCCGACGCCTTCGCGTGGGAACTGCGCTATGCGCTTGACGCTGTGGCGCACATCGCCAGCTAGCCCTGGCCCGCCAGCGCCGAGCCTGCATCGCTGATGGCGAAGGCAGGCTGTTCCTCGACGGCGTTGAAGCCGTGCTGACGCAGCAGCGCGATCAACTGCTCGCAGTGGTTGCGGTCGCGTGTCTCTAACGTCAGCGACACCTCCACCTCCTGAATCGGCGCGCGTGGCGCCGTGCGGTGGTGGGCGACATCGAGCACATTGACGTTCTGCTCGGCGATGATGGTGAGCAGCCGCAGCAACTCGCCGGGTCGGTCTGGTATGAGCATCCGCAGGACGAGGTAGCGCCCCTGAATGGCCAGGCCATGGGCGATGAAGCGGCTCACGAGATTCATATCGATGTTGCCGCCGCTCAGCACCACCGCAGTTCGCAGGCCCTTCACAGGGACCTTGCCCGCCAGCAGCGCCGCCACGCCCGCCGCGCCCGCGCCCTCCACGATCAGCTTGCAGCGTTCCATGAGCAGCAGCACCGCGCGAATGATGTCGTCGTCGTCCACGGTGATGACATCATCGACCAGGTCGCGGGTAATCGAGAATGTGTACTCGCCACAGGCTTTGGGCGAGATGCCGTCGGCGATGGTGTTGACCCGCTCCAGTTCGACGATGTGACCCGCATCGAGCGCCGCCCGCATCTTCGCGGCGCCCGACGCCTCTACACCGTAGATGCGCACATCTGGCTTGAGCGCTTTGATCACCGTGGCGATGCCGGAGATGAGGCCGCCGCCACCGATCGAGGTCACGATGGCCTCGACATCGGGGAGATCACTGAGAATCTCCAGCCCCACCGTCCCCTGGCCGGCGATGATGTCGGGGTCGTCGAACGCATGAATGTAGGTCGCGCCGATCTCCGCCTGGATTTCACGCGCGCGCTCGTAGGCGTCGCTATAACTGTCGCCCGAAAGGATCACACGGGCGCCGTACCCCTCTGTCGCCGTGATCTTGGCGAGCGGCGCGGTCGTCGGCATCACAATCGTGCAGGTAATCCCCAGCGCCGCCGCCGCGATGGCCACGCCCTGCGCGTGATTGCCCGCCGAGGCCGTCATGACACCACGCGCACGCTCCTCTGCGGTCAGCCGCGAGAGCTTATAGGTCGCGCCACGCACCTTGTAGGAACCTGACCGCTGAAGGTTCTCGGTTTTGAGGAAGACGCGCGCTCCGGTCATCTCGCCCAGAGTGCGCGACGGCAGCAGTGGGGTGTGATAGACATGCGGGCGCACAACATCTTGCGCGCGCCATACGTCTTGAATAGTAGGCAGGCGCAACACGGGCGGCTCGCCAAGCGTAGAAGCGTCAAGAACTGGCGCGCTGGCGTCTGGCGCTGTCTGGTCATCTGAGTGGCCAGCAGCGGCTTTCGAGGCGCGCGCGAGCGTGGCGCGGTGGGCGTTGGTTTCAGAGGCGGTCATAGAGGAGATCCTTTTGTGACGGCGCGCCGTTGCGCTGGAAGCGCCATATTCTCGTCAGGCGCTATCATCTAACATGCTAGCACACTTCATCCGGCGATTGAAGGTCAAGCGCGCGGATGAATCGGAGCCTGTGGCATCGTCGCTAATGTCACTGCGCGGCGCAAACCGCTCCCTGAGGTTGGCGGCCTGAAGCGGCGCGCGCAGTGGGCAAGATAGAGATGTGTCACAGACCGTATACAGGTAAGTCGCGTCCCACAGACAACAATTTGGCCTGGCGCACGCTGTGAGACTGGTCGGCGTGTCCTTGAGCCATCAAGGAGGTAGTCTGGTGGCCGAGAGCAACGTGGTGGACGAGATAGCGGACGAGAGTGGCGCTCATCTTCTCGAAGACGAGCCGCCGCCGTACGCTGCCCCGGAAGAATCACACGCCGAATCAGGGGAACTATGCGCTGTTCCCGCCCTGCCGTCCATCCCCGCGCGGCTGACGCTGTGGCAGTGGCTCATGCGCGGCCTGATCGGCGCGGCCTCGACAGCCGTGTGCGCCGTGCTGCTGGCGCCCGTCGCGCTTGCGGCGCTGGTGGCATTGGCGGCGCTGGTGATCGATGGGCTGGCGGCGCTGTCGATTGCGCTGCTCATCTGGGATGGCAGCATTATACAGACGGGCGATGCGATGGGTGTCCTGAGTGACGCCAGTCGTATCGGCTTTCTGGCGGTGGGCTATCTGGGTCTCTTTTTCGCGCTGATTCCGCTGCTGGCAGGGCTGCTGGGCCGTGGCCGAGGACGCCTGTTCATCATCCCCGGCGCGCTGCTCACCACCTCGGCGCTCGTGCTCTGCGGCGCTGGTGTCGCGCTGTGCTGGCCACTGCTGGCGCTGCTGGCCGCGCCGCGCGCTGCTCTGGTGGCCGTGGCGCTCTTCCTGGCGCTCGATACCATCGCGCTGGCGGCGCTGCTGGCCGACACCCGCTATACCCGCCGCCACCGGCCCGGCGCCCGGCATGAGCGTCGCTTCGCAGCGCCGCAGCCAGAGCGCGAGGCGCCATTGTCGCCGTCCAGCCAGCCCCCGACACTCGCAGGCGTCTGAGTGGCGCGCCAGTTCTACGCTGGCAGCGCCAGGCCGATCAGCTTGTAGACCAGCTTGGCGGCGACCACCGGGCTGACATGATCTTCGAGCAGCGGCGACAGCTCGACGACATCGAAGCCAATGATCTTCCTGCGTTTCGCCACCTCACTCAGCAGGTCAATCGCATCATACCAGCCCAGACCGCCTGGCTCAGGTGTGCCAGTGCCGGGGACGAGCGATGGGTCGAAGGCGTCAATGTCGAAGGTGATGTACACCTCGTCGGCGAGCGTGGCGACGACCTGCTCGATCCAGTCGCGGCGACCGCGCAACGTCTGCGCATGGATGTCGCTGGCCAGCCAGAGCGGCAGCTTGCGCTCCTCCACCAGTCGCGCCTCTGGCTCACTGAGGCTGCGAATGCCAACCTGCGCGGTGCGCGGGCAAACCTCCAGCGTGCGTCGCATGATGGTTGCGGCGCTGTAGGTCGCGCCTTCGTAGTCGTCGCGCAGGTCGGCGTGCGCGTCGAGCTGCAAGACGCTCATCGCGTTGTGGCGCTGCGCGAAGGCGCGAATGACGCCAATCGAGGTAAGGTGATCGCCGCCGAGGGTGACGACGAACTTGCCCGCATCGAGCAGATGCGCCGTGACCTGTTCGATGCGATTGACCATCGCTTCGGCGTCGCCGTTGATGATCTCGACCGGGCGCAGCGTATGGATGCCCACCGTGTAGGGTGAGCGGCGCAGCTCCGCATCGTAGAGTTCGAGGTTGCGCGAAGCTGAGATGATGGCCTGTGGGCCTTCGCGTGTCCCTGGGCGATAGCAGGTCGTGCCATCGAAAGGTACCGGCGTGATGACCACACGCGCGGTTGAGTAGTCTGTGTAGTGTGCGTCCAGATGCATGAACGCGATGGCGGGCGCGAGCGCGTCATCCAGCGCGGTATAATCGGCCACAGTGTGTTCTCCTCGCGTGCGAGCATCGGCGCGACCGACATGCGGTTGCGCAACCTCTCCATTATAGCGCGAGCAGCGCGCCTGGCTTGCGCCACGCGCCGCCCGATGTGCTACAGTTGTTATGGCAAGCGCCCCCGTGAGTGAAGGATGTTCGATCCCCAGATGACAGCGCGCCCGAAGAGTTTGTGTGTGTCCGGGCGCATCGTGTGCGTGACGTTTGCGTGTTGCTGTGAGGCCCGAATGTGCGGGCCGGAGTAGGCGCGAGTCTTGCCGGCGTGGGCCGGAGACGCTGCTGCGCCAGAGTGTGTTCAAAGGGAGCCTGTGTGGCTATTCGCGTGTATGTGGGGAATCTCCCCTACTCCGCCAGTGATGAGCAGCTTGCGGAACTTTTCAGTGTGTACGGTGAAGTGTCTGAGGCCAGCGTGGTACGCGACCGCGCATCGGGCCAGAGTAAGGGTTTCGGCTTCGTGCAGATGGCGGAAGACGAAGCTGTGAAACGTGCGATGCTTTCGCTCGACGGGACGATGATGGCCGGGCGAACGATTCATGTCAATGAGGCGGAGGAGCCACGACAACAGGAGCGTCCGCCGCGCCGCGATTTCAACGACCGACCACCGCGCCGCGATTTCAACGACCGACCACCGCGTCGCGACTTCAATGACCGGCCACCGCGCCGCGATTTCGATGACCGTGGGCCACGTCGCGACTTTGGCGGCGACCGCCCGCCGCGCCGTGACTATGACGACCGCCCGCCGCGCCGTGACTATGAGGATCGTCCACCACGCCGTGACTACGAGGATCGCGGCCCGCGCCACGACTTCAACGATCGTCCGCCGCGCCGCGACTTTGGCGGCGAGCGGCGTGACTTTGGCGATCGTCCGCCGCGCCGTGAGTATGAGGATCGCGGCCCGCGTCGTGACTTCAACGATCGTCCGCCGCGTCGCGACTTTGGCAGTGATCGTCCGCCGCGCCGTGACTTCGATGACCGTGGGCCACGTCGCGAATACGATGATCGCGGGCCGCGCCGCGAATACAGCGACCGCCCGCCACGCCGCGACTACGGCGGCGAGCGGCGCGACTATGGTGATCGTCCGCCGCGCCGTGAGTATGAGGATCGCGGCCCGCGTCGTGACTTCAACGATCGTCCGCCGCGCCGCGACTTTGGCGGCGAGCGCCGCGACTACGGCGACCGAGGCCCGCGCCGTGAGTATGGCGGTGATCGTGGCCCGCGTCGGGGCGCCGCAACACCAGAGTGGCAGCGAGAGGACACGGCGCAGACAAGCTGGACGCGCCATCATACCTTCGAGCGTGGGCCAGAACGCGAGCGCGACGACCGCGAAGACGGCGCGCAACGGCATCGCCCGACCGGCCGCCCGACGAGCCACCCTGCAAACCGCCCGACGAAACGTCCCACGAGCCGTCCCACGAGCCGACCCAAGCCGCGCGACTTCGCCGAACAGGAGCGCGAGCCAGAACACGCACAGGAGCGTGAGCAGGAGCAGGAGCGCGAATCGTAGACTGAAAGCCTGCGCCTGAAATCCCGAAGCGGCCCTTTCTCTGCTTGTGAGAAAGGGCCGCTTCGCGTTCACCTGCTGCTTGAAATCGCTGCGTGTACTGGTTACAATCAAGGTATACACCGCCTGCTCAATCTGAGCGAGGAAACTGGAGAACAGACGCCATGACGAGCGCACGAGACCAGGATGGCCAGGATAACCAGGAGACGCTGACCATCTATTCGGTCGGCCACTCCAATCATCCAATCGAAACGTTTGTGACGCTCCTCAAGGACCATACCATCCAATGCCTGGTGGATGTGCGCTCGTCTCCCTATTCGCGCTACGTCACGCATTTCAACCGGGCAGATCTCAAAGACACAGTCGAGCGCCAGGGCATCCGCTATGTGTACCTGGGCGACGAATTGGGTGGCCGCCCGCCAGGCGATGAGTTTTACGATGCGGAGGGCTACGTACTCTATTATCGTGCGGCTCGCGCGCCGTTCTTTCTGCGTGGGCTAGAGCGGCTGAAAGACGAAGCGGCGCAGCATCGAACCGCGATCATGTGCAGTGAGGAAGACCCAACAAACTGCCATCGCCGCTTGCTGATCGCGCGGGTCATCGAGCGGCAAGGGGCGCGGGTCATCCACATTCGAGCGGATGGCCGCGAGCAAGTCGAAGACGACCTCGTCGTCCACCATGTCCAGCCAACCATCTGGGATGCGGCGTCTGGAGATGAAAGTGATGAGCAGAATTGGAAATCTATACGACCGGTTTTACAAAGAAGACCGCAGAGCAGTTCTTCGAATCGCTCCGACGAGTGGGAATCCGACGACTCCTCGATGTGAGGCTCAATAACTCCTCACAACTCGCGGGCTTTTCCAAGCGCGACGACCTCGCCTATTTTCTGCGTGTTATCTGCCAGGCGGACTATCTGCATGAGCCGCTCCTTGCCCCCACACAGGAGATGCTCGATGAGTACAAGAAACACAAGGGAAGTTGGGAAGACTATGAGCAGCGATTCCTCGCGCTGATGCGCGACCGCAAGATTGAACAGCGTATCGCGCCCAGTCTGTTCGCGAAACCTACCGTCCTGCTCTGTAGTGAAGAGACCGCCGAACATTGTCATCGTCGGCTCGTCGCCGAATATCTGAACGCCCACTGGGGCGAACTCACCATCACGCATTTGTAGCTCAGCCCCCAAATTCACCCTGCTCTCACGTCGGGAGTTTTGTATCGCCTAAAGCAACTGGGCGATGCTGTCGCGAAACAGCATTCGATCCGCTCGTTCAGGGCGCACAGCACACGCGGGCTATACGCCGTTCGGCGCATTGAGAGGTGTCAAATGCGCATCGTGGTGAATCATCTCACGCGCATGAGTCCCGGATATATCTGTGTCGCAGGCGTCGAACCTGAATCGCTGCGACACATTCGCCCCACATTGCCTCACCGGCTCGAACGCTCGCTGCTCCTCGGCTACGGTGGACTCTTCGATATCGGCGCTGTCGTAGACATCGGCGATGCCGTTGATGAGGGAATCGCTCCAGAGGTTGAAGATCATCTCTTCTTTCGCACCGAAGCGAGTTTTGTCAAAATGGCGACTGCGGATGAGTTCTGGGCGCTATTAGACAAGGTCAGCAAACGTCGTCTGGTTGAGATATTCGGTCCCGACCTGCGCCAAAACGGCGCGACATGTAGCGTCGATGATGGCTGCGGCTCCGCTTCGCTGGGCTGCCTCATTCCACATCAGCGACCACAACTCTTCGTGGATAACTACGGTGGGGTACGACTGCGTTTCACTGATGGCGAGTTCACGGTGTCATCGTCGGTCACTGATCTACGTCTCTACCAGTCAGATCAGACTACGCCACGTTATGACGTGATACAAAACGTTGCAACTCGCATTGCGCGCGGGACGCCGCTCATACTGAGCGTTGGCCTCACACGACCGTGGCGCAAACCCGGCGACAGCGAGGATCGGCACTGGTTTCAGGTCAACGGCGTCAATCTGCGTGATTGTCCCATCTGGACACTTGAGGTAGACAAGGACGACGTGCCGCGCGATGGCATAGACGATATACCATTCTAATCCGAACGCCTGGTGCGAGCTAGCGCACGATGACACGCTTGCCCTCGACACTGAGGCGGCCTGAGAGTGCGAGGCTGAGCGCCTGGGGCAGCAGGCGATGCTCCTCTGCGAGGATGCGCGCCGCGAGTGATTCGACGGTATCATCCTCCAGCACGGGGACAGCGGCCTGTGCGATGATCGGCCCGGCGTCCACCTCCTCGATGACGAAGTGGACGGTGCAGCCGGTCAGCTTCACGCCTGCCGCCAGCGCCTCGGCCTGCGGGCGCGGCGCCATGCCTCCCGCGAAGGCGGGCAGCAGCGACGGGTGCACATTGAGGATGGCGCTGGGATAGGCTCGCACCACGCAGGCATCCAGAATCGGCTTGTAGCCTGCCAGCGCCACCAGCCGCGCATCCGCCGCGCGCAGCGCCGCGACGATAGCCGCGCCAGCCTCCGCGCGCGAAAGATAGTCCTTGGGGACGAGCACGCGCGTAGTGACGCCGTAGCGCGCCGCAATCTCCAGCGCGGGGGCGTCGGCGCGGCTGGAGATGACCAGCGCCACCCGCGCATGCAGCTCACCGCTCGCGATGGCGCGCAGAATCGCTTCAAGGTTGCTGCCACGGCCAGAGACGAGCACGCCGATGCCCGGTGGCTGCGCCGGGGGTTGCGATGTCGTCATCCCAGGCCCTCCACCCGCACACGCGGCATAGCAGGCTGCTCGCCGCTCCATGCGCGCACCCGCCCGATGGGACGAGCGCCCGCCGAGCCAGACAACGCCAGAACGCGCTCCAGCTCATCAGGGTGAACGAAGGCGATGAAGCCGATTCCCAGGTTGAAGACGCGCGTCATCTCATCCCAACTCACCTCGCCGCGCCGCTGGATCAGCCTGAAGATCGGCTGCATCGCCCAGCTGGTCGCATCGAAGTCCACTCCCAGCCCATCAGGCAGCGTGCGCGGCACATTGTCCACCAGGCCACCGCCAGTGATGTGCGCCATCCCCGCGACCAGACCTTGCTCCAGCAGCGGCCAGACATCGTTGAGGTAGCAGCGGTGTGGCTGCAAGAGTTCGTCGCCGAGCGCGCGGCCAAGCTCTGGCGGCGTCGCGGCCAGATCATCGTCGGCGAGGGCGTGGCGGGCGAGCGCATACCCATTGGTATGCAGGCCGAGCGATGGGAAGCCGACGGCGACGTCGCCCGCGCGGATTCCCTCGCCAGTGATGATGCGCTCGCGCTCGACAACGCCGACGATAGCCCCGGCCAGGTCGTACTCACCAGGCGCGTAGAAGCCGGGCATCGCAGCGGTCTCGCCGCCGATCAGCGCGCAACCAGCCTCGCGGCAACCTTCCGCCACGCCGCGCACCACGGCCACCGCCTGATCGCCGTCCATCGCGCCGAGAGCGAGGTAGTCGAGGAAGAAGAGCGGTCGCGCGCCGCAGACGAGAATGTCGTTGACGCAGTGGGCCACGAGGTCTTTGCCCACCGACTCATGGCGATTGAGGGTGAAGGCGATCTTGAGCTTCGTGCCGACGCCATCAATCGAGGAGACGAGCACCGGCTCGCGCAGGCCCAGGCCACCGATGGCGAAGAGTCCGCCGAAGCCGCCCATGGCGCCAAGCACCTCAGGCCCGTGAGTCGCCCGAATCGCATCGCGCATCTGCAGCTTGGCGTGGTCAGCCGCATCCAGATTCACGCCAGCGTCCGCATAGGCGCGGGCAGGCTGCGTCATGTCTCCTCCAACGTCCATTCGCTCCTGGGCGCCACATGTGACGCTGTCTCTGCGGCTAGCGCAGATCGAGCAGGCGCAATAGCTCGGCCTGGCTCGCGCGCAGCGTATGGCGCACACGACCCAGGCTGGCGGCGTTCTCAGCCAGTGTCACGACAGTGGCGAACTCGCCGAGTGGGTCTACAGAAACCAGCGCATCCTCGTATTCGAGCAGCGTAGCGACCGTCGGCCCAGCGCCCAGCTCAGCGCCGAGCGCCTCGGTCACGCTGAGCGCGCTCGCCCCCAGCGCGCCCAACGCCTCGCGTAACCGATCATCACTGCGCCCGGCTGACTCGATCAGCAGCCCCTCGCGTCCCACCAGGACGGCGGCGCGCACGCCTGGTATCTCGATCAGGCGTGCGAGCAACTCACGCGGACTCGACATCTGCGCAGTGTTCCTTTCACCAGCGCGCCGGAGCTGACCGGCGGCGAGCGACTAGCGGCTGGCCCCCACGACAGGCTTCGCGTCGGGAATCTCGGCAGAGGCGCGCGCCGTCGTTGGCTCCAGCGCCAGCTTGTCCGCCAGGTCCATCTGCACCGGCATGGGATATGTCCCCGTGAAGCAGCCAACACAGAACCCATCGCCCGGCAGGTCAATCGCTTTGACCAGGCCATCCAGGGTGAGGTAGTGAATGCTGTCGGCGCCGATCTCGCGGCCAATTGCTGCTTCATCGTCGAGGCGCGCCGCGATCAGCTCATCGCGCCGCGCAACATCCAGGCCCAGATAGCAAGGCCAGCGGAAGGGCGGCGAACTGATGCCCAGATGCACCTCAAGAGCGCCAGCGTCGCGCAGCAACTGCACCAGTGGGCGTGAGGTGGTGCCGCGCACGATGCTATCATCAATCATCACAACACGCTTGCCCTTGAGCACGGCGCCGAGCGAGTTGAACTTCATCTTGACGCCGAGCGCACGCATCTGCTGATCGGGCTGGATGAATGTGCGCCCAATGTAGCGGTTCTTGATGAGGCCATCGGCGTAGGGCAGGCCACGCGCGGCGGCATACCCGGCGGCTGCGGGCGTCGCGGAGTCAGGCACGCCGATGACGAGATCAGCCTCGACCGGATATTCCGCCGCAAGCTGCGCTCCCATGCGTTGACGCGCGAGATAGAGCGAGCGGTCCATCATCACGCTATCGGGGCGCGCAAAGTAGATGTACTCGAAGAGGCAGGCGGCGCGTTTGAGGGACTTCTGTCCCTGATAGAAGCGCAGACCCTCCGGGCCATCGCCGGTGATGCGAACGATCTCGCCCGGCTCGATCTCGCGCGTAAACTGCGCGCCAATCGTATCGAGCGCGCAGGTCTCGGAGGCGACGACCCAGTGGCCGTTGAGTTGGCCGAGGCAGAGCGGGCGCACGCCAAATGGGTCGCGCACGGCCAGCAGTTCGGTGGGCGAGAGGATGACCAGGCTGTAGGACCCCTGGAGCGACGGCATGACCCGCCGCAGTTTGTCCACGTAGTTGAGGCCCGGCGCGATGGCGAGCATGCGCCCGATAACCTCAGTGTCGCTGGTGGTCTCGAAGGTTTCGCCCTCGTCCATCAGACGCGCGCGCAGGGTGAGTGTGTTGGTGAGATTGCCGTTGTGGCCGATAGCGACCTGCCCCAGCGTGCCATGCGCCAGCATCGGCTGCACGTTCTCCTGCCGATTGGAGCCAGTTGTCGAGTAGCGCGTGTGGCCGATGGCGGCGAATCCGGGCAGCGCGCGCAGATCATCCTCGGTGAAGACTTGCGAGACCAGCCCGATGCGGCGATGCTCGCGCAACTCCGGCTTGCCCTCGGTTGTGACGATGCCCGCGCTCTCCTGTCCGCGATGTTGGAGCGCGTAAAGGCCAAAGTAGGTGGCTCTGGCGACATCCAGGCCGGGCGCATAGATGCCAAACACTCCGCACGCTTCATGCGGACGATCCAGCGGGTCATCAGCTCGCACATCGTCGGACAACGTCCACTCGTTGTCGGTGGCGCCGGGATGCTGGCCGGCGGCGTCGCCCTGCATGCGTTACCTTCTTTCAGAAGAGGCGATCTTTCAGAAAGACCTGTCGCTACGGGGTGAAGCGCCCCAGTGATCAACGTTAAGATGGTACCACATGCGGCGCCGCGCGCTGCTACATCTCACCCGATATGAGCGCGTCTCAACGGCGGCCAGGCCAGCGCAGGTTGATCGCTGAGGTCGCGCCAGAGCGGCTATTCCTGGCACGGCTCAACCCTACCCCATAGATCAAACGTACTCATACTGTCTGGCGCTTCAATCCAGCGCCTCGCAGTTCTGTATACTATCGCCATGAGCGCGTATCGCCAGCAGCGCCTGGCGCGCAGTGGCGCCCGATAGACGTCGACATGATTGCGCCGCAGTGGCGCGTGCAGGTAAGTGACCAAGCTATGACGAATGACCAGAGTACTGTTCAGAACTGGCGCGCAGCCGACGCCGACGCCACTGCGGGCGATCAGCGCGGCGCGACGACGCCTGCTGAGGAGCGTTTTCTGCGGATCGACGAGGTAGCCCGTCGCACCAAGCTCACCAAGCGCACGCTGCGCTACTACGAAGAGCTGGGGCTGTTGGAGCCTGCGCAGCGCTCGGAGGGTAATTATCGGCTCTATAGCGAGTCGGACATCCATACGCTCGAACATATCAAGGCGATGCGCGACCTGCTCGGCCTGGAACTGAAAGAGATTCGCGAGATGGTCGCCGCTGAGATGGAGCGCGAACGCATCCGCGCACAGTGGCAGGCGAACCCCAGTCTTGCCTCTAACACCATCTGGCGCTTGCAAGCGCTCGATGATGTGGAACAGGTCGCGCATCGCGAGCTGGGCCTGCTCGATGAAAAGCTGGCCGGGCTTGAGCAGATGCGCCGCACGGTGCTCACGCGCCTGGAGGCGTACCAGCGGCTGCGCGGCGAGATTCGCGCCCAGCCAGGAGCAGCGGCAGACACCGCGCAGGATGCGGATAGCCAGGGCGCCACCAGTAGCTAATCATGCCGGGCGACCATCTGCCCATCTGGCAGGGCGCCCGGCTTTTGTGGCTCACAGAGCAGAGAGTCCAATGTGGTACGATTCCTGTCGCGGGAGCGGCGCGATCTGTGCGCCAGGGCTGGAGGCGTAAGCATGACGCAGTTTGATGAGGCGGCTGTTCGGCAGCGTCTCACGGCGGATCTGCAGCAGGTGGAGCGCGACATCTTCGCGCGCACGAGTGGCGACCAGGCGATCAGCCCCAGCGAGGGAACTGATGGTACCGGGGTCACGAGCGAGGCGAGCGACGAAGGCTCCGCGCTGACTGAGTATGACCGGAATCAGGCGATGCTCGACAACGACCGTGCGCTGGAAAGCCAGATCAGGGCGGCCATCGAGCGGCTTGACATGGGCAAGTATGGTATCTGCGAGCGCTGCGGCAAAGAAATCTACGCGCGACGCCTCGAAGCGTTGCCGTACGCGACCCTCTGTCTCGAAGATCAGGCGATTGTCGAGCGTGGCGGCGCCTAGCGGCCTGAACGTCTCAGTGGGCCACGCGCAATGGCGCGATGGCCCTGAACAATGAACGATGTGAGGTAGCATGTCGGCGTCGCGGTATCACGATTTAGTCGCGCTGATGGTTGGGCTGGCGGTGCTGGTCGCCGATCAGATCACCAAGCTCTGGATTGTCCAGTATTTCGGGGCGGAGGGCCTGCGGCCACCCATCCCCATCGTCGGCGATGTGCTGACGCTCTACTATGTGCAGAACACTGGTGTCGCATTCAGCCTCTTCGAGGGCCAGAACATCAAGTTCGTGCTGATCGCGCTGGCCTTTGGCCTGATCTGCTTCCTCTACTGGCGCTTCCGTGATGTCGCTTCGCTCTGGCTGCGGCTGGGCTTTGCGCTCGTGCTGGGTGGCGCCGTGGGCAATCTGCTCGACCGCTTTGCCCGCGCCTATGTCGTGGACTTCATCCACTTCCAGATTCCCCACCTCTTCGACTTCGCCGTATTCAATGTCGCCGATAGCGCCATCTGCGTTGGCGTCGTGCTGATCGCGCTGTGCCTCTATCGCATGGGGCCAGGCGTCGCCGAGGATACGAGCGCGGCGCAGGCCGAGAAGCCGGTGAGTTCGGCGAGCGGGCAGGGCGCGAGCGAGCGCCGCTAGCCAGAGAGCGCGTCCACCGCAGCGCGAAGAAAAGAGCCACAGAGCAGTATGGGCCAGCGCAACCAGGCCGCGCACGCGGCGTCGCCACCCAAGCCGGCGGATCACTCAGCGTGGGAGGTGATCATCGTCGCCGAGGAGATAGCCGGCCAACGCCTCGACCGCGCGCTGGCTGCGCTGCGGCCAGACCTCTCACGGACGCGCGCGCAGGCGGCCATCAAAGCGGGTGAGGTGATGGTAGATGGCAAGCTGGCCAAGCCAAGTCTGACGCTGGAGCTGGGCCAGCGCCTGACGCTTGCGCCCGTGCTGGGCGCTCTCGATGCGCGCGCAACCCCCGGCGCGCCACAGCCTGAGGCGATTCCCCTGCGCATCATCTTCGAGGACGCTCACCTGCTGATCGTAGACAAGCCCGCCGGACTCGTGACCCATCCGGCGCCGGGGCATGCCACCGGCACGCTGGTCAATGCGTTGCTGGCCCACACGCCAGACCTGGAGGAGAGCGAGAACCCGCAGCGCCCCGGCATCGTCCATCGGCTCGACAAAGACACCTCCGGGCTGCTGGTGATCGCGAAGGATGCGCAGACCCATGCGGCGCTGGCCGAGCAGATGCGCGCGCGCGCGATGGTCAAGCGCTACCTCGCGCTGGTCGAGGGGCGCATGGAACCGCCCAGCGGCACGATTGAAGCGCCGATAGGCCGCGACCCGCGCAATCGCCTGCGCATGGCGCTCGTCAGCGAGGCGCACGGCGGTCGCGAGGCGCGCACGCGCTTTCACACGCTGCGCTATGTGCCGGGCCGCACGCTGCTGGAGGTCCAACTGGAGACGGGGCGCACCCACCAGATCCGTGTGCATCTGGCGGCGCTGCATCATCCGGTCGTGGGCGATACCATCTATGGCCGACCCCAGACGCCTGCGCCACCGCGCCAGTTCTTGCACGCCGCGCGTCTGGAGTTCCGCCACCCCATTACGCAGCAGTGGATGGTCTTTGAGGCGCCGCTGCCATCCGATCTGGCGGAGTTCCTGGAGCGGCTCGAAGGGCAAGCCGCGCGCTAGCTCACACCGACGTCCGGCAGCAGTATTTCTTGACTTTTGCGCGTGCAGCAACGTATATTTCCATGGTTGCGGCTGGGATACCCCCCACCCGTATGCGCGTAGTGTTCCGCTACGCTGGACCGCCTCCTCGGGCCGTCGCCTCAGCGTGACTGTTCGCGGTTGCCACGATGCTGTGGAGAGCCGTTTGGGTAGGGAGTCTGGCGACATGAAGGGACTGTTATGAGTACAGGCTGTGTACCTCACACCTACTACAACTACCTCAGTTGGTACATCGCCTGTTTCCACACAGGCGAGAGCTAGCGGCGCTATTCTGCGCGCTAAGGAGTCGCCCGTGTTCGGTCCGCATCTCATCATTGATGGTTCGCGTTGCAACACCAGGAAACTGGCAGATCGCATCCTCGTCGAGCAAACGCTCAACAACTACCCCGCCGCCATCGGCATGACCAAAATCGGCGGCCCATACATGTTCGAGTATCAGGCTCCCGACCCCGCCTACTCTGGCGTCTCTGGTCTCGTCGTGATCGCCGAGAGCCACATCGCCATCCACACCTTCCCCGAACTCGATTACTTCACCATGGACATCTTCTCGTGCAAGAACTTTGACCACGAGAAGGCCATCGCCTACATCAAAGAGGCGTTTGATGTCGAGGAGATGGACCGCATGCTCGTGCAGCGCGGCCTCTCGTTCAAGGGGCCACACCACGGCGCCAACGGCGCGACCGATGAGCTGATCGCCGCCGCTGAGGCGCGCCTGGCGGCTGGAGTAGTGAGCAAAGAGCCAGCCCTGCCCGACAAACCTGCGGCGCTGGCCGATGAACGCGAATCCGCGCTGGCCCGCCACGTTGGCGCGGCGCAAACGACGCCGCAGGGCGCGGGGCGCATGCTCTGGCCGCAGTATGGCGTCACGCCTGACGCTGGCTCCTATGGCGCAGATGCGGTCGCGGCGCTGCAAGATGACGCCTGCGAGACGTGCGCGCGTGGCGGGGCCACAGTGGTGGCGCTGGGGCATGCGCATGACGCCGTGACGCTGGCCGATGGCCGCACGCTAACGGCGACTGAGCCTGCGCTGGTGAACCCAACCGCCTCGATCAGTGGCCTGCTCGACAAGCTGACGGCAGGCGCCGGGCAGGGGCGAGCGCTGGGCCGCGCGCTCGACGTCTGGGAGCGGCTGGCGCGCGCCGCGAACACGACCATCGCGCTGACGCTGGCCGAGCCAGTCATCGCCGCAGGAATGCGCGAGACGCTGGTCTACGCGGTCGAGCATCGCTATGTGGATGTGATTGTCGCGAGCGCCGAGGATCTCTTTGCGGACCTCTATGAGGCGCTGGGCGAGGCGCACCACGCTGACGACACGGGCGTGATCGCCAGTGACGAGGGCCGCGCGCGTACACTCGCCTTCGTGAGCGCGTTTCTCAGCGGCGCAGACGCGACGAAGCTGACGACGGGGGCGGCGCTGTGGCGAGCGCTGGGTGAGACGCTGCCGTCGCAGGCGCCACGTAAGGGACTGTTGCAGGCGGCGGCGGCCTGTGGCGTGATGCTGCTCACGCCCGATCTGAGCGCCAGCGTCATCGGCGCCGCGCTGCTGACGGCGCGTGCGCAGGGTGGCGCGCTCATGCTCGATGCCAGCGGCGACCTGACGGAGCTGGCGCGACTCGTCGGCGCGCAGCCAAACCTCGGCGTCATCCGGGTCGGCGCGGGGCTGGAAGATAGCCTGCTGCTCCAGGCGCGCGATGCGGCTGCGATCCTGGGGGCGCAGCGGCCCACGCTGACGGGCAGTGTCTCGCTCGGCGCGAGCGCGCTGGGCCAGGGGGTAAGCGTGGCGACGGACGCCTCACTGGCGGCGCCCTTGCTGGTGACGGGTCTGGCGCAACGCATCCCTGGTGTGCGGCCTGTCAATCAGCCGGGCGCTGAACGCGAGGCCACGCCTGCGCTGGCATAGCGCGGCACACCGCTCAAACAGCGGCCCCGCTTCCAGCGATTGGGAGCGGGGCCGTCTGACGTTTGCGAAGCCGCTGCTGGCTCAGGCAGGCGCGATGTCGCAGGGCAGCGCATGCCGCGCCAGCTCATCGCGATAGTGTTCCGCAAGCTCATGCGGACACACGGCGATGACGGCGACGCCACGTGCGCGCGCCTCGAATAACACGCGCTGCGCCCGCTCGGCGCCGAGCATCGCCGTCAGCGAGGCGCGCCAGGTGAGCGGCCACCAGAGAGGCTCCGGCATGTGCGCGGCGCCCACCTGCAACCGAACCTGATAGAGGGGAATCAGCCGCAAGGCGAGCGCGATCTCGTCGTCGGATCGCTCGTGCGGCGCGCACACTGCCCGCTGAGCGTCATCGTCACGCTCTGAGGCGCGCCAATTGAACCATGGTACGCGCATCGCTTGCGCCCTCCCCTGCTAACGCCAAGCGCCGCGAGCGCCAGGACCCTATGCCTTCTCGCTACGTGGCTATCCTCTCAGACGGAGATGGGCGTTGTCGCGCCACACTCGCGCGAGAAGGGTGATAGGCGCCGACTTCACCTTCCAACCATCCCTGCGCATGGTGGGTGGGCGCCAGGAGACGGCGATGCGCCAGCTCTACCCTCTCACGCGGGGCAAAACTGGCGCTTGGCGCCGACCGCCTGCCAGGAGCGCGTCTATGCGGCGCGCCTGGCCTGGGCGAACGCGCGGACGATGGTCACGAAGTCGGGCGTCAGGCTGGCGCCGCCGACCAGCGCGCCGTCAATCTCTGGTACGGCGGCTAGCTCAGCGGCGTTGGCCGCCGTCACGCTGCCGCCATATTGCACACGCACTCCGGCGGTGGCCTCGGCGCCATACAGTTCGGCGAGCAGCGCGCGGATGATGGCGATCACATCGGCGGCGTCTTGCGCGGTGGCGGCTCGCCCCGTGCCAATCGCCCAGACCGGCTCATATGCCACGACCAGATCGCTGAGGCGCTCGGCTGGCAGGCCAGCCAGGCTGCCACGCACCTGCGTCGAGATGACCCGCTCGGTCAGGTTCGCGTCGCGGTCCTCCAACTGCTCGCCGACACAGACGATTGGCTTGAGCCGATGCGCAAAGGCCGAGAGCGCCTTGCGATTCACCAGCTCATCCGTCTCGCCAAACAGCGCGCGCCGCTCCGAATGCCCCAGGATGACATACTCGCAGAGGCCGTGCAGCATCAGCGGCGAGATCTCGCCCGTGAAGGCGCCCTTCTCCGCGTCGTACATGTTCTGCGCGCCCAGCGTGACGCCGCTCGCGCTGGTGAGCGCATGCGCCGCCGCAATCGAGATGGCTGGAGGGCAGATCACGCAATCTACCCCCGCGATGCGCTCCAGGTCGTCGAGGATGCGCGCAATGAACTCATGCGCATCGGTCGGCCCATAGTTCATCTTCCAGTTGCCCGCGACGATCGGTCGCCGTGCGCTCCCACGTGCTCCACTCATCGCTACTGCCTCCCTCCCGCCGCTGGCGCGCAGGTCAGGCGGAATCTGTGCGCGGTCGAGCAGCGCCGCCACACCTGGGAGCGTGCGCCCCTCCAGGAACTCCAGCGAGGCGCCGCCGCCCGTGGAGACGTGGGTGAGCCGCGCCGCCGCGCCCGCCGCCTCGACCGCCGCCGCCGAGTCGCCGCCGCCGACGATGGTGATGGCGCCAGCCTCAGTACGCTCGATCAGCATTTGCACCAGCGCATTCGTCCCCAGCGCGAAGGCCGGGAACTCGGCCACGCCCAGCGTGCCATTCCAGATGATGGTCGTGGCGTCACTGAGGACCTCGCCAAAGGCGAGCAGCGTCTGCGGCCCCACGTCGAGGATGCGCCAGCCCGCATGGATCGCGTCTGGCGTCGTCAGTGTGCGCTCGGCGTCGGCGGAAAACTTCTCACCCACGGCCACATCCACCGGCAGAATGAAGCGCTTGCCCGCACGCTCAGCCTGCCGCATCAGCCGCCGCGCCTCGTCGAGCTTGTCATCCTCCACCAGCGAGTCGCCGACATCCAGCCCCTGCGCCTTGAAGAAGGTGTTCGCCATGCCGCCGCCGATCAGCACGGCGTCGGCCAGGTCGATCAGCCGGTCGAGCGCGGCGATCTTGTCGGAGACTTTGGCGCCGCCGGAGATGGCGACGAGCGGGCGTTGCGGGTCTTCCAGCGCCGCGCCGAGGAACGTTAGCTCCTTCTCCATCAGGAAGCCCGCCACGGCTGGCAGGTCGTGTGCGACCCCCGCCGTGCTGGCGTGCGCGCGGTGCGCCGTGCCAAAGGCGTCATTGACGAAGACCTGGCCCAGCGCCGCAAGCTGCCGCGCGAAGACCGGATCATTCGCCTCCTCCTCTGGATGGAAGCGCAGATTCTCCAGCAGCAGCGCTTCGCCCGGCCTGAGCGCCTGCGCCATCGCCTCGACCTGCGGGCCGACACAATCGGGCGCGAGCGCGACGGGGCGTCCGAGCAGTTCGCTCAGGCGCTCCGCCACCGGACGCAGACTGTAGATGGGATTGACCTTGCCCTTCGGGCGTCCGAGGTGGCTCATCAGGACGACTGAGGCGCCCTGATCGAGCAGGTACTGGATGGTCGGCAGCGAGGCGCGGATGCGCGTGTCATCGGTGATCGCGCCGCGCTCGTCCTGCGGCGTGTTGAAGTCTACGCGCTCCAGCGCCCGCTTGCCGCGCACATCGATGTCGCGAACGGTCGCTTTCTCCATGCTGAGCGGTCTCCTCACAGCCGCTCGGCGATGAAGTGGGTCAGGTCGGCGACGCGCGATGAATAGCCCCACTCATTGTCGTACCACGCGATGACTTTGAGGAAGTTATCGCCCACCATCATCGTCGAGAGGCCATCGATGATGCAGGAGTGCGGGTCACCACGGAAGTCGCTGGAGACGAGCGGCTCCTCGGTGTAGTCGAGAATGCCGTTGAGCTTGCCAGCGGCAAGCTGCTTGAACAGGCCATTCACCTCGTCTACAGACGTGCCCTTGCTGAGCGTGGCGACGAAGTCGACGACTGAGACGGTGACGGTCGGCACGCGCAGCGAGAACCCGTCGAACTTGCCCTTCAGGTCAGGGATGACCAGGGAGAGCGCGCGGGCGGCGCCAGTGCTGGTGGGGATGATGTTCGCGCTGGCGGTGCGGGCGCGGCGCAGGTCTGGATGCACGACATCGAGGGTGCGCTGGTCGTTGGTGAAGGAGTGCACGGTCGTCATCAGGCCCTTCTCGATGCCATAGGCGTCGTGGACCACCTTGGCCGCTGGCGCGAGGCAGTTCGTCGTGCATGAGGCGTTCGAGATGATATTGTGCCTGGCGGGGTCGTACTTCTCCTCGTTCACGCCCAGCACGAGGGTAATGTCCTCGCCCTTCGCCGGGGCGGAGATGATGACCTTCTTGACCGAATCACGCCGATGCGCCGCCGCCTTCGCGCCATCGGTGAAGAGGCCAGTGCTCTCGATGACGATCTCGGCTTCGACCTCGCCCCAGGGAATCTGACCGGGGTCCCTGTCAGAAAAGACGCGGATGCGCTTGCCATTGATGACCAGATCCGTGTTCGCCACCTCGACGGTTCCGTTGAAGCGTCCGTAGGTGGAGTCGTAGCGGAAGAGATGGGCGTTGGCCTCGATGTCGGCGACATCGTTGATGGCGACGACCTCGATGTCGTTTGGATAACGCTCTAGCAGAGCCTTCAGGCTCTGGCGCCCGATGCGCCCGAAACCGTTGATAGCGACTCGCGTTGCCATGAAGGGAATCCTCCTGTTAGCGGTGTGTCTGGAAAGCATCTCCAGCGGCGCGGCCACATCGCCGCGTCCCACTCGCCGGGGACGACCCACAACGCCTGGCGCGCAGGCGTCCCGGCGTCCGCCCGAATTGTATCACCAGCGCCCCGTCGCGACGCCCCTACAGCCGCTCGATGATGGTGGCCGTGCCGAGGCCACCGCCGCAGCACATCGCCTGCAAGCCGTAGCGTGCGCCGCGCCGCTCCAGTTCGTGCAGCAGCGTCACCATCAGCCGCGCGCCCGACGCCCCCAGCGGATGCCCCAGCGCAATCGCCCCGCCGTTGACGTTCACACGCTCCATGTCGGCGTGAAGCTCCTTCTCCCATGCCAGCACGACCGGCGCGAAGGCCTCGTTGATCTCGAACAGATCGATGTCGTCTACCGTCAGCCCGGCGCGCTCAAGAATCTGCTCGGGTCGCGGGGATCGGCCCCGTCAACATCGTCACCGGGTCCACGCCGACCACGCGCTGGGCGACGATGCGCGCGCGTGGCCGCAATCCCAGCGCCGCCGCCCGCTCTGGCGTGGCCAGCAGCAGCGCCGCCGCGCCGTCGCTGATCTGGCTGCTGCTGCCCGCCGTCACCTTGCCATCCGCGCGGAAGGCTGGCTGAAGCGCGGCCAGGCGCTCCAGCGTCGTATCGCGGCGCACACCTTCATCGCGCGCCAGTGTTGAGCCATCGGCCAGCGCGACTGGCGCGATCTCGCGGTCGAACGCTCCGGCGTCTTGCGCCGCCGCCGCGCGTTGGTGGCTGCGCAGGCTCAGCGCGTCCATCGCTTCGCGCGAGATGCCCCACTGCTCGGCGATCATCTCAGCCGCCAGCCCCTGATGCGTGATCGGGTAGACCTCCAGCAGCGACGGCGGGAATGGCTCGCCGCCGACCGAGATGGATGAGCCAATCGGCAGCCGCGACATGCTCTCCACGCCGCCTGCGATAGTCATATCGCAGACGCCTGACTGAATCAGATTCGCTGCGAAGTGGATCGCCTGCTGCCCAGAGCCGCACTGGCGGTCCACCGTCGTCGCGGGAACCTCCATCGGGAACCCCGCCGTCAGAACCGCGTTGCGCCCGACGTTGAATCCCTGCTCGCCGACCTGGCTGACGCAGCCCCAGACGACATCCTCCACCATCCCCGGCTCGACGCCCGCGCGCCGCACGACCTCGCGCAGCGCCTGCGCCGCCAGCATCACCGGATGTTCCTCGCGGAGCGCGCCGTTGCGCCTGCCAATCGGAGTACGCGTCGCCGCGACGATCACTACTTCACGCGCAGTCTGTCCCATAGCGCCGACCTCCCTGGTACACTGGTAGCGAGATATGCCCAGTGTTGCTATAAGTATACGTCTTCAGAGCGCGCGCATGGCCTCGCTCACACACGCTGCCGCATTGCGCGCGCCAGCGTGTGTGAGCGAGGCCATCGAGGAGAATGGACGTGAGCTTATCGTGTCGTGGCTGGGGCGCTGAGCAACTGCTCGATGTCGTCGAGCAGCATCTCCGCCCACACGTCGCTGCGCTGCTGGCGTAGCTCACGGAGTGAGGCCATGCGCAGCTTCTTCGCGGCGTCGCCCATCGTGTCGAAGGAGCCGCCGAGATCAGTCACCTCAGGATGAGCCGCCGCCAGCAGGTCGGTCGCCGCCTGCATCTCAGCCGTCACGCGCGCGGGCCGCTCGATGAAGTGGCCCAACTCACGCATATCTTGATCGAAGAAGACGAAGACGGGAACCGAGCGATATTTGCCCTCTTTGAGATACTGATCGGCCAGATCGAGATTCTGATCGCGCAGAAAGACCCGCAATGTCAGCTTGTCGGTCTGCTCAGCCAGCTTCGCCAGCGTCGGCACGTTGGCTAGCGCATCGCCACACCAGTCTTCGGTGATGATGAGTGTATTGACTCCCTGAGGCAGATTCTGGAAGAACGCCACATCCGCAGGGCGAATGGTTGCGCTGGCCTCATTCGCCGCGAAGGCTTCGCGGTTCTGCGTCATCTGCGCTTTGTACTGCTCAATCGTCATGCCCTGCTCGAAACGCTCGCGAGTAATCGCCATGCTGCTGTGTCCCTCTGTCTATCGCGCTTACGTGTGACCCTGTGGCGCCCATCGCAATGCTTCCCATTGTATAGCGCCCTATAGACAGAGATAGCGCGCAAAGGCGTGGCGTGTCAAGGAGGCGCTGTGCGTGAGCAGCCAGCCGCCTGGCTCACGCGATATTGGTAAAGCGGGCGACGAGCAGCAGCAGCACGAGCATCGAGAGCAACGCCTCGACCATCATCAGCAGCTTGGCGCGGCGGGTCAGCGGCACTGTGTCAGCAGGGCTGAGCGCCGTGGCGGAGCAGAAGGCGAGAAAGAGGTAGTCTACGAAGCCAGGGCGCCAGCCTGTGTGATTGCCGCCCTGCTGCTGTGGAAACTGAAAATCAGCGGCTTCGTGCGCATTGTGGTGGCGCATGACCGGGCCATCGCCGTCCAACTCCCAATACCACGAAGCGAAGACCAGCACATTGCTGACCCAGAGCAACACCCCCGACGAGAGGATTTCGTACGCCTTGAGGGCATCGAGATGGCGCACCAGCAACCAGATGGAGCTTGCCAGCGCCAGTGTCAGCGCCGCCAGCAATGCATAGGAGAAGCCGCGCGCGACGCGATGCGGCAAGTGTTGGCCGTTCAGGTGCGCGGCGATTGGTGGGAGCACGAGCGCCGCTTCGACTACGATAAGCAGCCAGTGCGGGCCAAACACGACGTTGTCGGGGAGCTGAAAGTAGAGCGCGCCCACGAACAGCGCCCCCACGATTGCGAGCAGGAACTGCGCGGTGTCGATCGGTACTGTTTTTGTCGTCGGTTGTTTCATCTGAGTCCCGCCCTTCCCCTTCGCAAGCGCTCGCGCTGCGCGCTATATCCCGGCCTGAGCGAGCCTGCGCCGCTGCTGGAATGCCACTCCTCATCATACTCCCAGTCGGGGCGTGCGGGATTATGCGCGTGAAGGCGCAAGGGCTGTGCGCAGACGCGCCGCAGCCTCGGCGATGCGGGTGTCGGGCGCGGTGAGCGTGATACGCAGATAGCCTTCGCCCCCGCTGCCAAAATTCGTTCCCGGCGTGATGGCGACGGCGGCCTCGTCAAGCAGACGCAGCGCGAACTCAGCGGAGCTTTCGCCCTGAGGCGCCTGCGGCCAGAGATAGAGGCCAGCCTCAGGCGACTCGACCCGCAGCCCCAGCTCGCGCAGCGCAGCGACCAGCGTATCGCGCCGTCGCTGGTAGATGGCATTGCGCTGGGCGAGCCAGCTCTCAGGGAGCGCGAGCGCACGGATGGCGGCGATCTGGAGCGGGCGGAAGATGCCTGTGTCGATGTTGCTCTTCAGGCGGGTCAGCCCCTCGCAGGCAAGCGTGTTCCCCACCATCATCCCCAGACGAAAGCCAGCCATGTTGTACGCCTTCGAGAAGGAGTGGAACTCGACCGCGACATCGCTCGCCCCCGGAATCTGCAAAACGCTGGCGGGCCGCGCATCGTCGAAGCGCACCTCGGCATAGGCCATGTCGTGAATCAGCAGCAGATCATGCTTGCGGGCGAAAGCGACGGCCTCCTCGAAGAAGGCCAGTGGCGCGGCTGCCCCGGTAGGATTGTTGGGATAGTTGAGCCAGAGCGTTTTGGCGCGCGTCAGGGTATCCGCTGGGATGGCGCTGAGGTCGGGCAGCCAGCCACGCTCGGCGCTGATCGGCACGTCATAGCAGACGCCGCCTGCCAGCGCAACGGCGGTGGGATACACGGGATACGCAGGGTTGGGCATCAGCGCGACATCGCCCGCATCCATCACCGCCATGGGCAGGTGCGCCAGCCCTTCCTTGGAGCCGATCAGCGTGGTCATCTGGCGGCGTGGGTCGAGCGCGACGCCGAAGCGACGCTCAAACCAGGCGGCATACGCTTCACGCAGCGCCAGCATGCCTTCATATTCGGGGTACCGCTGGTTGGCAGGTTCCTGCGCGCTCTCCGTCAGGGCGGCGATGACCTCTGGCGCAGTCGGCAGGTCAGGGTCGCCAATCGAGAGGTTGATGATGTCCACACCGCTGGCGCGCAGATCGGCGATCTTGCGATTGTAGGCGGCGAAATGGTAGGGCGGCAGGCTACGCAGCCGCTGCGAGAGTTCCACGGGTCCGGCTCCTGGCGCTGATGGTCGACAATGGCGAAAGGTCTGAGGCATCAGTACCAGTATAGCAGGGCGCGGCGCGTGCGTCTTAGGTGAGTAGCGCCACAGCGGCGGCGCCGCCGACTGCGGCCAGCCCAAAGCCAATCGCCGCCAGCAACCAGCGGTAGCGGCGGCTGAAGAGCTGGCGAGCAGCCTGCGCAAGCGCCGCGCCATCTGGCCAGCGTTGTGGCTGCCCCCGCATCTGCGCCCACCAGGCGCCAATCGCCTTGCGACGACCCCAGACGATGCGCGCGCCGACCAGCGCGATGAGCGCGAACAGCAGACCAAAGCCAAACTGGCCCACCAGGCGCTCAACCAATGGAAGCTGGCGGCCAAAGAGGTAGCCCAGCGTTCCCATCAGCGTGGCCCAGACGATGCCGCCAGCCGCATTCCACAGCAGGAATCTGCTGTAGCGCATCTGGCTGACCCCTGCGAGCAGCGCGCTGAAGATGCGCCCGACCGGCACAAAGCGGCCAAGGAAGACGGTCTTCTCGCCGTGCCGGGCGAAGAACGCCTCCGCCTGCGCCAGCTTGCGTTCGTCGAAGCGCAGCAGATGCCCGTGGCGGCGCACCAGCCGCAGCCCTGAGGTGCGGCCAACCCAATAGCCGGCGGTATCGCCAAGAATCGCGCCGAGCGCAGCAGCGATGATCACGCCGGGCAACCAGAGCTTGCCAGTGGCGGCGAATGCGGCGGCGACCAGCAGCGATGTCTCGCCGGGGACAGGCAGCCCCGCGCTCTCCGCTGACACTACCAGCAGCACGACGACATAGCCATAGGTGGCTACCAGTTGCGTGACAAGATGCATAGTCTCCCCTAGCAGGCGGATGTCCTGGGCTACGTTGGGTCGCATGTGTGGCGCCACAGCGCGTCAGGGATCGAGCATGCCATGCCAGCATCCCATCGTTACGGATACGAGTGAGCGGCCAGAATGTTACGCGAACATGCTCATCAGCGCTCGGCGCTCGCGTCGGCTGACGCAAGGCTGACGGGCAGACGCCCCGTCGGCGTGAACGCGCCGAAAATGGCGGCTGCGGCTGCGGCCAGCGCGGGCTGTGTGTATTCATAGGTGGCGAGCCAGGTCGGCGCCGCCGGAAAGGCGGCCACATCATACGGATTGCAGGCGGCGATGCCGATGATGGGCCGCCCGGTGGCGATGAGGCTGCGCACCAGATCGGCCTGGCGTGGGTCGAGATGCGCATTGATCGTCGCCACGATCAGCAGGTCCGCCACCTGAGCCGCGCGCAGCAGATCATCGCGATCCTCGGCGCTGGCGTCTGCGCCGAGGACGACGCCGCGCGTATTGGCGTGGCGCGCCCGGATGGCGTCTACCAGATCGTCATGCCGGTACACGGTGTCCACCGCCTTGGTGACGCCCTCAGGCGGCTGCGCGACGACGAGTATCTGGGCGTCGGCGGGCAGATGCGCGGGCAGCAGGCTGGCGTCGTCGCGCACGAGCGTGGTGGAGCGTACATACGCCAGGTCACGTAGTCGCTGGTGAGGCTCAACGCTCACCGAGTCTACGGTGACGGGCGCAGGTAGGGCATCCCATGCGAGCGTCCGCGCTTTCAGCGCCAGTATGCGCTGGGCCGCCTGGCGAATTGTCTCCTCCGCCAGCTCGCCAGACGCGACCGCCGCGCGCGCCCGTTCGATGGCGGCGCGCTGGGGCGCGCTATGGTGCGAGATCAGAACGAGGTCTACCCCCGCGCGCAGGGCGAGCAGGGCGCCCTGATCCACGCCGAGCGTCGCGGCGATGGCGTCCATCTCCAGGCAATCGGTGAGGATGACGCCAGAGAATCCCAGCGTCTCGCGCAGCAGGCGCACAACCGTTGGCGAGACAGAGGCGGGCGCATCATCGTCCGCCTCGGCGTGGGTCAGGTTGGGCAGGCGCAGATGCGCCAGCATGACGGTATCCGCCCCGGCGGCGATGCCAGCGCGGAAGGGTGGTAGCTCGATGCGCTCCAGGCGTTCGCGCGTGTGCGGGACGCTGGGTAGACCGAGATGCGAGTCAACAGCGGTATCGCCGTGGCCGGGGAAGTGCTTGAGGTCGCTGACCACGCCAGCGGCGCGATAGCCGCGCACTGCGGCGGCGGTGAGCCGGGCGACGAGTTGCGGGTCTTCGCCAAAGGAGCGCACGCCGATGACCGGGTTGGCGGGATTATTGTTGACATCGGCATCCGGGGCGAGGTTCATATTCACGCCCAGCGCGCGTAGCTCCTGCCCGGTGGCTCTGGCGATGGCGTAGGTGAGGTCTTGATCGCCAGTGGCTCCCAGCGCCATCGCGCCAGGGAAGTTGGTGATGCTCTCACCCAGCCGCCGCACCAGTCCGTTTTCCTGGTCCAGCGCGATCAGCAGCGGCGCGCGATGCCCGGCCTCGCGCGCGATGGCTTGCAGATCGTGCGTCAGTCGCGACACCTGGCGCGCGTCACGGCAGTTGCGCGAGAAGAGGATGATGCCGCCAACATGCCAACGCTGAATCAGGTCAATGATCTCTGGCGTCGGCTCCGTGCCGGTAAAGCCCACCATGAAGAGTTGGCCGATGCGCTGATCCAGCGTCATCTTGTCAATGCTGCCCGACATGCTGATTTCTCCTGCTTGTGACGCCACAGGGTTGGTTGAGGTGGGCGCGAGCGTAACAGCGGCTCGCGCTGCGCTGTGCGCGGGCTGCTCCACCAGGGCGACAGCGCCCAGCGGGCGGCGCTGGCTGATCGCGCCGAGGACATCCGCGCGGAAGTCGCTGTCGCGGAGCAGCAGGCTGCCACCCAGGGCGAGCGGCAGCGGCGAGTCGCCGAAGCCAAGCCGCGCGCCGACGGTGACGCACGCCAGCGCAAGCTCCACCACGGCGCGATGGACGATGCGCCGCGCCACAAGATCGCCCGCACGCGCGGCCTGGAGCGCCAGCGGCGCCACCTGCGCGATGACGCCTTTCTCCGCGCCGTGGTAGACGTGGCCAATCAGGTCGCTGGCCGTCGCCAGGCCCCAGGCCTCCAGAATGCGCGCCAGCAGCAGCGTTGGCTCGCCACGTCCATCGGCGGCGCGGGTTGCGGCTGTCAGCGCGCGCCTGCCGATGTCGTAGCCACTGCCTTCGTCGCCGAGGAGGTGGCCCCAGCCGCTCGCGCGGGTCGTCGCGCCTGCCGCATTGCGTCCGACGGCAATCGCGCCAGTCCCAGCGATCAGCGCGACACCGATCTGGTCGGGGAGCGCGCTGAGGAGCAGGTCGGCGTCATTCGTCAGGTGGAGGACGCCCGCTAGCGGCGCAAGATGTGGCAGGACGAGCGCCATATCCGCAGGGCTATCGATGCCGGCGAGGCCCAGCCACGCGGCGTCGAACGGCAAGCACGCGCCAGCGGCACGCGCGGCCTCCTCGGTGGCGGCCATCACCTGAGCGATGGCGCGCTCGACGCCGACGGCCTGATGGTTCGCGCCGCCAACCAGCGCGCTCCCACGCTCGACGCCCTGCGCGTCTACCACCACAGCATGGGTTTTCGTGCCGCCACCATCGATGCCCAGATAGAAGCGGATGTTCTCCGCTGGATCGCTCATGAGGCGCCCTCCAGCGTGGCGTCTAGCGCGGCGCGCAGGGCGCCACCATGCGCGGCGAGGCGTTCGCGCGCGAGGTCGGGTGCGATGCCAGCGCGACTGGCGAGAATGGCGACCCTGGCGTCGCCCCCCGCCGCCTGGAGCGCGGCCTCGGCAGCGGCGGCGCCCAGGCTCGTCGCCGCCTGCACGATGTTCAGCGCGCGGCGGCGCAGCTTCTCGTTGGATGTCTGCACGTCCACCATCAGATTACCGAAGGTCTTGCCCAGCAAGATCATCGCGCCGGTGCTGAGCATATTGAGCGCCATCTTCTGGGCTGTCCCGGCTTTGAGGCGTGTCGAGCCAGCGAGCGCCTCCGGGCCGACGAGCGGGGCGATCATGATATCCGCGACACGCGCCAGTGGCGATGCGGCGTTGCAGACGAGGCCAATCGTCAGCGCGCCACGCTCGCGTGCGCTGGTGAGCGCGCCCAGCGCGTAGGGCGTGCGTCCGCTGGCGGTGATGGCGACGACGGCGTCTGGCTCGGCGACAGCGAGCCGCGCGATATCCGCCTGACCGGCCTCGCTGGAGTCCTCGAGCGCCTCGGTCGCCGTCTCCAACGCGAAGGAGCCACCGGCGACGCAGCCGACGATGCGCTCAGGCGCGATGTTGAAGGTGGGCGGACATTCGATGGCGTCGAGCGCGCCCAGCCGCCCCGATGTGCCCGCGCCGATGTAGATGAGACGCCCACCTCGGCGCATCCGTGCGGCGATGGCTTCGATGGCCGCGGCGATCTGTGGCGCCTCGCGTGCGACGGCATCGGCCACGCGGGCATCCTCCGCATTCATCGCCTGCACAATCTCCAGTGGGCTTTTGCGGTCAATGTCCACTGTCGCGGGATTGATCTGTTCCGTCGCAAGCGCCACGTCTGGCTGTATCTGATCGCCGGGGGCGCGGGAATCGTTCGACATGCGCTGGCTCCCGATGCTGGCGTTCCCACCCTGAAATGCGCGCGATGCGGCGCATTCAGGCGCCTACGATGGAGGACTACGATGAGAAGAGTTGATCGCGCTTGAGGTGGGTATAGAAGGTGTATTTGGCGCCGCAGTAGACCGACTTGGCATACTCAATCGGCTGGTTGCGATCGGTGAAGGTGGTGCGACGAATGTAGAGGACGGAATCGCCGGGCGCGATCTTGAGCAAGGTCGCTTCTTCGACGCCCGCCAGGCCAGCCTCAAGCTCTTGTTCCGCCTCCATCAGGGGCAGACCAAACTTGCTCTCCAGCAGGCGGTAGAGCGATTGCTGCTCCAGGTCTTCCTCCAACAGCCTTTCACAGCCCTTGAAGCTGAGGTGCGAGAATTCGAGGGCCAGTGGCTCACCATCGGCCAGGCGCAGACGTTGCAGGCAGTAGATGAGGTCGCCCGGGGTGATACGCAGCCGCTCGGCGATATATTCGTCGGCGGGACGCATCTCTGCGGAGAGCACCTGCGTACTGGGCTGCTGCCCGCGCGCGCTGATGTCTTCGGTGAAACCCGTCAGCCGGATGAGCTGCTGGGTAATCTTGTTGCGCGAGACGAAGGTTCCACGGCCCTGCTCGCGATAGAAGACGCCTTCGTTGACGAGGTCGGTGATAGCCTGGCGCGCGGTCATGCGGCTGATGCGATACGTCTCGCTGAGTTCGCGCTCGGAGGGAATCAGGTCGCCGGGTTTCCACTCGCCAGAACGAATCCGCTCGCGCAGGATTTCTTTGAGCTGGTGGTAACGCGGCACGGGACTATTCCGATAGATGGTGTTCAACGTCCAACCCAACCTTTCCGCAAAATGCGCCCGGTACACCACACTCGGCATTCTATCCGATTCGGCATGCTATCCGATACAGTGTACCAGCCGTTGTGTTTCCAGACTCGCCCACGTCGTCGCGAGGCGGCTGCCGCGTCACGCCAGCGGGGACGTTGCAGCGAGTTCGGCCACGGATGGGGCCGGGCAGTAGACAAGATGGCATACAGATGGTATAGTTGGTATATTGTATAGACCACTTGTCTCCCTGTATGATGACACATCGGCGCTGTTGCTGTCAAGCGAAACGCGAACAGGTCGCCGGGTGAGCGTCATAGCGACCGACTGGCGAAAGCGTTCACACATGAAGGCCGCCCACCGTCGTTGCGGCTCCCGTGTGAGCGACCCAGGTGATGAAGCCGTGATCGAGCAAGAGTTCGTTGGAGAGCGTTGATGAGATGTACGTTGCATGGCGCCCGGCTGGTGGATGCGAGTGGAGACCTCTCTGCTGGCGACATCACGTTTGACGGGGTGAGCATTACGCATGTCGGCGTGGCGCCCGACGACGCCCCCCATCTCGCGCTCGACGACGCGCCTGATGAGTCGATTGATACGTCGCTTGACGAGTCGATTGACGGCGCTGGACTGATCGTCATGCCCGGTTTCATCGACGTTCACACACATGGCGGCGGCGGCTGGAGCCTGCATACCGCCGATGCGGATGAGATTCGCGCCTACGCGCGCTGGGCGCCAAGCTCCGGCGTGACCGCGTTTCTGCCCGGCGTCGTCGGCGCCCCCGGCGCCCTGCCAGAGGCGCAGATTGCCGCTGCTGTCGAGGCCATTGAGCATCCAGATGGCGGCGCAGAGACGCTGGGCATCCACCTTGAAGGGCCGTACATCAACGAGCGACGGCGAGGCGCGCACCCGACCGTTTGGCTGCGCGCCCCCGATGACGCCGAGGCTGAGCGTGTGCTGGCGCTGACGCATGGCCACCTGCGCATCCTGACGCTCGCCCCGGAACTGCCCGGCGCCGCCGCGATGATTCGCCGCCTGGTGGAGGCAGGTGTGACCGTCAGCCTGGGCCACTCGGATGCGAGCTACGAGCAGGCGCTCGAGGCGGTTCAGCTTGGCGTGACGCATGTGACACACTGCTGCAACGCGATGCGGCCACTGCTGCACCGCGATCCCGGTCCGCTGAGCGCGCTCTCAGAGTCGCCAACCGTCTACGGCGAGATCATCGCCGATGGCATCCATGTGCACCCGGCGATGGTGCGGGCGCTGCTCAAGCTGATGGGACCAGAGCGCGCGATCATCATCACCGATGCGCTGGCGGGCGCTGGAACCGAAGATGGCGCCTTCGAGTTTGGCGGGCAATCAGCGCGGGTGATTCGCGGCGCGGCGCGGCTGGCCGATGGCACGATCACCGGCAGTGTGTTGACGATGGATCAGGCGCTGCGCAACGTGATGAGCATGACGGACGTGTCGCTGAGCGAGGCCTCGGCCATGCTCTCGCGCAATCCCGCCCGCGCCGCCCACGTCGCCGAGACGAAGGGGCTACTGCAGCCAGGGTATGACGCCGATCTGCTGATCTTCGACAGCGAACTGACACTCCAGGCGACCTATTGCCGGGGCGAGCTGGCCTTCGCCTCAGAAGCCTGGCGCGTGCGAGTCGGCGCCAGCGGCGTCATCGCGAAGTGAGGCGTGACGCCGCCAGCCTGCCCACTGCGCCCAGGCGATCCCGCCACCGCGCGCGCCGCTGATTCCACACCCCAGGGGTTATTGCGCCTGCTGGGATGTGGGCCGTGTTTGACGCGCGAACGGTAGTACTTTCGCCGCAATCGCCAGCGAGCCGCAAATCGCCTCCCAAGCGCGCAGTTCTGCGCCATATTCTGTCCCGTTCTGCTTCATCATCCAGAACCGCGCCCTTCGCATGGTTCGCATAGCGCGAGAGGTTGTCCTGTCGCCAACTCTGCCCACTAGTTGTTTGCGATGTGCGCTGGGCCGGGAATCAGCGAGAGAAGACACGCGGTCAACGCCAGGACGGCGCTGGGAATGAAGATCAGGCCAATGCTGGCCTCTGAGAGGTAGGCCAGTATGATGAAGCCCGCAGTCGCGAGCCAGAGCGCCAAACGGCCTACCCACGCGAAGGCCACACGAGCGCGGCGGCGAGCATGGGTGAGACTGGGGATGCCGTGCAGGAGCGCGCCAAGCGCAATCACAGCCAGCACGGTGACATATGCCAGAAATGCAGGCAGCCATGTTAGGTCGTCGAGCGGGAAGTTCGTAAAGGCCTGGCCTGTGAACGACGCCGAAAATAGGGAGAAGAGGATGAGCAAACCAAACACACTGGCGCACACGCCCGCTATCATCTCGACAATGCGCTGTACCATCCAATACTCCTCTTCGTTCCGCACGGTGATGAACGGACTCATGTATCTGTCCATGTGGCCCACCCGCTCTATGAGCAGGCGCTTTTAGTAGTCCCACCATCAGGAGTAGTACAGCGGTTGGCAAGTCTGCGCGAAATATGGGCTGATATTGACCGACTTGCCGCTAGTGTAGGTTCCGTACACGATACGGCCATCCCAGATCGTCACAGTATACCCACAGAAGAGGGTGTTCTGGAACGTCGCGTCGGTCCAGCTCTGAACTGTTTGGTACGCTAGTACTTTCGCCGCAATCGCCAGTGAGCCGCAAATCGCCTCCCAAGCGACCGCGGGCTGGCGGCTACATCCGCGCCTCAAGCGCCTGGCGGCGAGCCCACAGGCCTGACACGCGCCCACTCTCAACCATACCAACGCAGCCCGCATCATTGCGGCCTCTGCATGGCCTTCACGACGGGCGCCTGGTGTGTACTGACCGGGTGAGCGCCGTAGTACTGAAGGAGAGATAGCGCCGCCTGCCCGCTCTATGCGCCACGCTGGCTAGAGCGTGCGTGTCACCTTATGGATGGCGCGCGGCGCGTCGGGATCGAGGCCCTTGGCGAGCGCCAGGCGCAGCGCGAGCGTCTGGCCGGGCAGCACAGCGGGAATAGGACTCAGCCACTCGGCGACGGGTACGGCCAGCGGCAGCGGCGTCGTCGCCAGCTCCAGCGCCTGCGCGTCATCGGAGATCACCAGCAGCTCAGCGCCGAGCCGTTGCAACTCATGCGCCAGGTCGAGCATGTCGTCGAACGCGCGCCCGGCTGGCATGACCAGCAGCGCCGGAGCGCCCACGCCAATCGTGGCGATGGGGCCATGGCGGAAATCCGCCGACGAATAGGGAATCGCCATCACATAGGTCAACTCTTTGAGTTTGAGCGCCAGCTCGAACGCGGTGGCATAGTTATAGCCTCGCCCGATGACTACGCAGCGATCCATGTAGCGATAGCGTTCGGCGTGGCGAGCCGCCGTATCTGCCAGCGCCAGCGTCGCGGCAAGCGCGTCGGGCAGGCGCAGGAGCTCATCCATCCGCTGCTGGTCGCCGCTCAGGGCGGCGGCGAAGGCGGCGATGACGGCTAGTTCAGCGGTATAGGTCTTGGTCGCCGCGACACTGCGCTCTGGGCCGACGCCCAGCTCGATCACCTCATCGGCGACGGCGGCGAGCGGTGAGGCGCCATCATTGGTGATGGCGAGCGTCGGGCGCCCCTGACGCTGGGCCTCGGCCAACACGGCGACGATGTCGGGCGATTGGCCAGACTGCGAGATGCCCACCACGAGCGCGCCGGTCATTTGTGGCGGCGCGTCGTAGAGCGTGAGCAGCGACGGCGCGGCCAGCGCGACGGGGTGCCCGGCCAGCGCGGCCCAGGCATATTTCGCGTACATCGCGGCATGGTCAGATGAGCCACGCGCGGCGATCAGCGCATAGTCGAAGGCAGGCAGTCGCGCGCAGATCGCGGCGATGCGCGGCGCCTCGCGCGCCAACAGGGCGTCGATGAGCGCAGGCTGGCTGGCGATTTCCTGTTCAAGCTGGGTAGTCATCGTGGCTCCAATTCGCGAGCGAAGACCTCATCTGAGGCCAACGCATACAGGATTCAAGGGTAGTGTACACGTCTTGTGGTCTAGTGGTCTAGATGTCTTGACAAATGCACAACATATCAGGTACACTCCCGTACATCATCCAGCCGGTTCACCAATGGTCGAATCGTGGTGTGGCAATCGATGGCCGCAAGCGCCCTTTTCCAGGGCGTTGAGGAGCCGGAAAGGAGCGTGGATTCAGCGGCAGGCATGCGAGACTTCGCGGCGGCGCTGACCTGAAATATCAGGCGCGACATCGCCTCGAATGTACGCCGGTTCTTCTTCATCGCGGACTTCGTCGTTCTTGGATTTGGGCAGTACATCGGTACACCGGTCGCAGTGGCGTAGCAGCCACGGTCTCCAATCCGCAGGATGACCCAGGCGACCATATTGGATCCAATGGTGTGATTCATCGCTCCGAAGTCGGGAGGTTCTGCATGGCTTCCACCTCTTTCTCTCTGGCAAGTGTCAGGGGAAGGCGCATCTCTACCTCAGTCCTCGTCACATTCCTCGGCCTCGTCTCGTTGCTCGTCGCAGCGTGCGGGGGCACGTCAGGCGGGACGAGCGCAACCAAACACACGCTAACCGCCATCTGCTCGGTTGGCGGCTCCTACACCGAGAACATGAGCCCATACAGCCCGAATGTGAACTGCGGCGTGGATGGACTGGTGTTTGAGAATCTCGAATATGTCAACGGCGTCACCGGGAAAGAGACGCCAATGCTTGCGACAGGCTACGCCTGGAGCAACAACAATACGACCCTGACCTTCCAGACCCGTCAGGGTGTCAAGTGGTCAGATGGCAAAGCGTTCTCTGCCAATGACGTGGCGTTCACGTTCAACATGCTCAAGACGTATCCCTCTGCCGATGGCAATGGCCTGTGGCAGCACCTCGCGAGCGTGACCACCAGCGACGCCAACACCGTCGTGATGACGTTCCAGAGCGCTTTCCCGACCGATCTGCCCTTCATCGAGGGAACCTACATCGTTCCCCAGCACATCTGGAGCAGCATCGGCGACCCCACCAAGTTTGTGAACCCAACCCCCGTTGGCACCGGCCCGATGACGCTCAAGTCGTTCTCGCCGCAGATCATCAGCTACGTCAAGAACCCGAACTACTGGCAGGCTAATCAGGTGAAGGTTGACGAGCTCGATTATCCGGTGGTCAGCAGCAACGATGTCGCGCTGGAGAAGATGGAAGCCGGTCAGGCTGACTGGACGGCGATCTTCGATCCGGCGGTCAACGCCTTCGTGCAGAAAGACCCTGCGCACAACTTCTCGTATCCCGTTCCGGTGGTGCCTGCGCAGATCATCCCGAATCTGAAGAATCCGTTGCTGGCCCAGCTTCCAGTACGCCAGGCCATCAGCGCGGCGCTGGATCGCCAGCAGATGTCCGTCTCCGGTGAGGCCGGCTTCGAGCCGCCCGCCAGCCCGACCGGCCTGATGCCCGGCCAGGAAGCGTACCTGAGCGCGCAGTACAGCGGCACGTTGCCATCGTTTGGCGCGGCGAATCCCAGCGGCGCCGACACCATCTTGCAGCAGGCCGGCTTCACGAAGGGTTCGGATGGCATCTACGCTGACGCGCAGGGACACAAGCTCTCCTTCAGTGTCACCGTTCCTGGCGACTACTCCGACTATGTGGCCGACCTCCTGATCGCGCAGCAGAGCCTCAAGGCGGCTGGTATTGATCTCCAGCTCAACAAGGTTTCTGATGACGACTTCCGGACCGACCGCGCCTCGCACAACTTCCAGTTGCTCATGTCCGGCGGCTTCTTTGGCCCCACACCGTACTACTACCTGGAGCCGCTGCTCGACAGCACGCACATCAGCGGCGCGAACGCGACCAACTGGGAGCAGTGGAGCGATCCGACGACCGATCAACTGCTGAACCAGTATGCGTCCACGTCCGATGCCGCCACGCAGAAGCAGGCGATTCAGGGGCTGACCGACATCATGGCGAAGCAGCTCCCGGTCATCCCGGTGCTGGATGCTGTCCAGTTCTTTGAGTACACCACGACCAACTGGACCGGCTGGCCAACACCGCAGAACCCATATGCCATCGGCTCGTCCTATCAGCTCGCAGCCGGTGACAACGAGCAGGTCATCCTGCACCTTCAACCAGTGAAGTAGGGTCATCGGACCCCTTAGCCCAGAGGGGATGACCAATCGCGGTCATCCCCTCTGACCTTCTCTCTTCTCTGGCGCCAGTTCGCGCGTTTCGCGCTCTCGCGTTCATCCTACCCGGTCTTTCCCACTAGAACCCGCATGTTAGAATGGCCCTGAATCGTCTCCCTCCAGAAGTCCATCGTTCGCGACTCCAGATGATCGTCGAGCGCCGACGATGCTCCGCGAAAGGAACCTGCTGATGCGTCGCTTGATCCGCCGGATCAGCATCTATCTGATGGCGATCTGGGCAGCCGTCACGATCAACTTCTTTCTGCCGCGCCTCGCGCCAGGCGACCCGGCGAAAGCGCTCTTTTACCGCCTTGCGCAGCACGGCTATGTCAATCCCGCCTATTTACACGCGCTCGAGAGCGAATTTGGCCTCGACACCACTGATCCGCTCTGGCTCCAGTATCTCAAGTACCTCAACAACCTGCTGCACGGCAATCTTGGCATCTCGACCAGCGCCTATCCCGCCACCGTCGCCCAGGTCATCAACCAGGATATTCGCTGGACGCTCGTGCTGCTCTCGGTCAGCGTGCTCATCAGTTTCGTGGCTGGCACACTCATCGGCGTCTTCATGGCGTGGAGGCGCGGCTCGGCGCTCGATACGACACTCTCCACCGTCATGACGTTTCTCTACTCGATTCTCTATCCCTGGCTGGCGCTGCTGATCGTCTATTTCATCGGCTTCAAGGCAGGCTGGTTGCCCTTCTCAGATGGCTACGACCTCTCGCTGACGCCCGGCTGGAGTATTGACTTCATCCTCAGCGCCGCGCAGCACGCCATCCTGCCCGCCTTCACGATCGTCATCTCGACGGTCGCCGGCTGGATGCTGACGATGCGCAACTCGATGATTACGACGCTCTCTGAGGATTACATCACGATGGCGCGGGCCAAGGGCCTGACGACGCGGCGCGTGATGTTCGCTTATGCGGCGCGCAATGCCGTGCTGCCCAGCGTGACGGGTTTCGCCATCGCGATTGGCGCGGTGGTCGGCGGTCAACTGCTCGTCGAGATCGTCTTCTCCTATCCCGGCATCGGCTTCGCGCTCTATCAGGGCATCGTCAGTCAGGATTACGCGCTCGCCGATGGCATTCTGCTGCTCGTCATCGTCGCGACCGTCGTGATGAATCTGATCGTGGACTTGCTCTACACCGTGCTCGATCCGCGGACCCGCCAGGAAAGGAGCGCGTAGCCATGAGCCAGTCTCCGCTGACGCCCCTCTCGACTACCGCCGCCTCCCAGATGGAGCGCCCATCTGTGGCGCCCACGCCCCAGCCCGGCGGCGTGGTGTGGCGCCACGAGTCGCTCGGCGCGAAGGCGTTTGGGCTGCTGCGAAGCGCCTGGCGCGCCATCACGAGCAATCGTAAGGTCGCCGTTGGCAGCGGCATCATCGCGCTCTTCGTGCTGGTGGCGCTGCTGGGGCCGCTCTTCGTCCACCAGGACCCGCTCAAATACACGCTGAACCTCAACGCGCCCCCCTCGGCGGCGCACTGGCTGGGCACCAATCAGGGTGGGCAGGATGTCTTCGCCCAGCTCGTGATCGGCACGCGCGCCTCCGTGTTCTGGGCGTTCCTCACGGGCCTGCTCGTCGTGGCGATCTCCGTGACGATTGGCCTGGTGGGTGGCTACATGGGCGGCGTCGTGGATGACGGCCTCTCGCTGCTGACGAATATCTTCCTGGTGATTCCCGGGCTGCCGCTGGCGATTGTCGCGGTGCAATACTTCAGTCGGACGACCATTACCATCGTGATTGTCGTGGCGCTGACCAACTGGCCATGGGGCGCGCGCGTGCTTCGCGCGCAGACCCTCTCGATGCGCTCGCGCGAGTTCGTCACCGCTGCGCGCGCCAGCGGCGAGAAGACCTGGCGCATCATCTTCGCCGAGATTTTTCCCAATGAAGTCTCGATTGTCGCGGCGAACTTCGTGACGACGACGATTCAGGTGCTGCTGGCGGTCGCTGGGCTGGAGTTCCTGGGCTTCGGCGACACCACGACGATCAGTTGGGGCATCATGCTGAACCAGGCATACAATAGTGGCGCGTTGCTCTCTGGGACGTGGTGGTGGTTCGCTCCCCCTGGCCTCTGCATCGCGGTGCTGGGCGCAGGGCTGGCGCTCTTGAACTTTGGCATTGATGAGGTCGCCGACCCCCGCTTGCGCGTGCGGCGACGACCTCTGCTGCGCAAAAAGGTGGTCGGCGCATGAGGTCTGAAACGCCCTTGCTCGAAGTGAAGAACCTCTGCGTAGACTATTTCGCCGAAGGTGGGACGGTGCATGCCGTCACCGATGTCAGCTTCACGCTGCATCGTGGCGAGATTCTGGGGCTGGCGGGCGAGAGCGGCTGCGGCAAGTCTACGCTGGCCTACGCCATCACGCGGCTGCTCAATCCGCTGGCCGAGGTGACTGACGGCGAGGTGATCTTCCATCGACCGGTTGGCTTGAATGGTCACGCGCCAGCGGAGCCAGTCAACATCCTGAAGCTCTCACCCAACGAGCTGCGCACATTTCGCTGGAGCGAGATGGCGATTGTCTTTCAGAGCGCGATGAACTCGCTCAACCCGGTGATGACGCTGGGCGCGCAGATCGACGATGTGTTGCGCACGCATCGCGCGGAGATGAATCGTACAGAGCGCGCGGCGCGCGGGGCCGAACTGCTACGGCTGGTCGGCATCGCGCCCGACCGGCTCAAGAGCTATCCGCATGAACTGAGCGGCGGCATGCGCCAGCGTGCGGGCATCGCCATCGCGCTGGCGCTCTCGCCCGACATCGTGATTATGGATGAGCCGACGACGGCGCTCGATGTCGTGGTGCAGCGCGAGATTCTGACAGAGATTCTGCGGCTGCGCGACACCATGCAATTCTCAGTCATCTTCATCACGCATGATCTCTCGCTGCTGCTGGAGCTTGCCGATAGCATCGCCATCATGTACGCCGGGCGCATCGTGGAGCGTGGGGCGAGCCGCTCGCTCTACGCGCGCCCACGCCATCCCTATAGCTACGGCCTCATCCATGCGTTTCCGCCGCTACGTGGGCCGCGTCGCCGCGCGATCGGCATTCCTGGGTCGCCGCCCGATCTGCGCGCAGCGCCGCCGGGATGCGCGTTTCATCCGCGCTGCCCACTGGCGATAGCGCCGTGCCGCGAGGTATTGCCGCTCTTGCGCGCAGCGCCCGGGGAGGCGAGCGTCAGCGTCGCCTGCCATCTCTACGACACCACCTATGCCCAGACACCGCCAACCACGGCGGAAATTGCGGCTGGATATGAAGCCGCCGCCGAAAGGATCGTCGCGCCATGAGCCTTCTGCGGCCAGCCGCGCCGACGCCCGCCACGGCGCGCACATCTGGAGCGATTCTCGAAGCGTCGCATCTGCGCAAGCTGTTTCCCGTGCGCTCGTCGAATCCCTTCGCGAAACAGCAAGCGGTCCACGCGGTCGAGGATACCTCGCTGGCGCTCACGCCCGGCGCCGCGACGGCGCTGGTGGGCGAGAGCGGCAGTGGCAAGACGACCGTCGCGCGCATGCTAGCGCGCCTCTACGATCTGACCTCCGGTTCGTTGCTCTACGCGGGCGAGCCGGTGACGCCGGGGCGGGCGTCGCTGCGCACGTATCGGCGCAATGTGCAGATGATCTTTCAGGACCCGTTCTCGTCGCTCAACCCGGCGCATGACGTGCGCTACCATCTGAGTCGCCCGCTGCGCCTCTATGGGCATGCCACATCCGCGCAGGCGGCGACAGAGCAGGCGCTCGCGCTGCTGCGCCGGGTGAGCCTGACACCCGCCGAGCAATATCTGCTCAAGTATCCGCATCAGTTGAGCGGAGGCCAGCGGCAGCGTGTCGCCATCGCGCGTGCGCTGGCGGTGCAGCCAAAGGTGCTACTGGCGGATGAGCCAGTCTCGATGCTGGATGTCTCTATCCGACTGGACATCCTCAACCTGCTGCTGCGGCTCAAGGACGAAGATCGGCTTGCGGTGCTCTACATCACCCACGATATCGCCAGCGCGCGTTATTTCGCCGAAGAGACGCTGGTGATGTATGCAGGGCAATCGGTGGAGGGAGGCCCCAGCGATGAGGTGATCGAGCGGCCACGGCATCCCTACACGCAACTGCTGATCGCCGCCGCGCCCGACCCCGACCGCCCCAGCGCGGTCGAGCCACTGCCCGCGCGCGGCGAGATTCCCAGCCTGATTACCCCACCGACCGGCTGCCGCTTCCACCCGCGCTGCCCGCATGCAATGCCCGTGTGCCGCGAGCGTTTCCCCGCGCGCACCGATCTGGGCGGCGGCCACTGGACGCATTGCTTCCTCTATGGCGATGGCGCCGCCTCGGCGACTACGCCCGCGCCAATCACTACCGCGACGCAGGCGGGCGGCGAGGCATAGCGACGCCATATCTCGCCAGCCATGATAGCGGCCCGGTCGGCTTCGGGATTAGCTGTCGCGTTGCTCGCGCATCGTCGGGAAGAGAATGACCTCGCGGATATTCTCCTGATCAGTCAGCAGCATGACCAGGCGATCAATGCCGCCACCGAAGCCGCCGGTGGGTGGCATGCCGACCTCCAGCGCCTCGATATAGTCTTCGTCGAGATGCTGCGCCTCCTCGTCGCCGCGCGCGCGCTGTCGCGCCTGATCCTCGAAGCGGGCGCGCTGATCCATAGGATCGTTCAACTCGCTAAAGGCGTTCCCCAGCTCCAGCCCGGCGGCGAACGCCTGGAAGCGCTCGGCGGTGTCGCGCGTTCCGGGCTTGGCCTTGGCCAACGGCGAGAGGTCGCGCGGGTAGTCGTACAGGAAGAGCGGCCCCACCAGCTTCGACTGCGGCCCCTTGATGATGCTATCCTTCAGGTCGTCAATCAGGCGTCCACGTCCCAGGCGTGGGTCAGACCGGAAGCCCTTAGCCACCATCGCCGCCGCCAGCGATTCGCGGTCGGGATACTCCTCGTAGTCGATGCCAGTATGCTCGGCGATGGCTTCGCGCAGCGTCAGCCGCCCCCAGGGTGGCGCGAGATCGATCTGCCGACCCAGATACGTGAGCACGGTCGAGCCAATCGTCTGCCGCGCGATGTAGGCGTACAGCTCCTCCACCAGGCGCATGATGTCCTCGAAGTCGGCGTAGGCCTGGTAGCACTCCATCATGGTGAATTCAGCGTTGTGGCTGTGATCGAGGCCCTCGTTGCGGAAACAGCGCGCAATCTCATAGACGCGCTCGATGCCGCCGACGATCAGCCGCTTCAGATAGAGTTCCGGCGCGATGCGCAGGTAGAGGTCGCGGTCGAGCGTGTTGTGATGGGTGACGAAGGGGCGCGCGGTTGCCCCACCATAGAGCGGCTGCAGCACTGGCGTCTCAACTTCCAGATAGCCCTGGCCGTTGAGAAACGCGCGCATCGCGTTGAGCGCCCTGGCGCGCGCCTCGAAGATCGGCAGCCGCTCGTCGCGGTTGGCGATCAGGTCGAGATAGCGCTTGCGATGGCGCGTCTCTGGATCGAAGAGCTTGAGGTCGCCGCCAGCGCCCTTGGCGGGCAGCGGCAGCAGCGCCTTCGCGAGCATGTTGAAGCTGCTGACCCGCAGCGTCTTCTCGCCGGTATGTGTGGTGAAGAGCGTGCCAGTGGCCTCGATGAAATCGCCCCGGTCGAGCAGTTTGATCCGCTTGAACGCTTCGTCGCCGACCTCGTCGCGCTTGATGTAGATCTGGATGCGCCCCGTGCCATCCTCGATATTGGCAAACGTCGCCTTCATCTCGCGCACTTGCGTCAGCCGGCCAGCCAGCGTTATCGCCTGGTCGCTCAGCGTGTCGAATTGCGCCAGCGCCTCGGCGATGGTGTGGTCGCGCGCGGTGCGGGCGGGGTACGGATCAATGCTGGCGGCGCGCAGGGTCTCAGCCTTCGCCAGCCGCTCTTCTCGCTCGTCCATAGTCGGGCGTCGTCCTCCTCGGTGGTCGTGAAACGCAGGCCATATCGCAGGGATTGTATCACGGCGAGCAGATGAGGAAGCGAACGCCGACGCAGCGGCGCTCTTGACGCGCAGGCGCAGCAGTGGCACAGTATGAAGGCGCGCTTCACCGCGCGCCACACAGCCACGGAGGTGTACGGGTCCCGGTGGGCCTCACCGTCTTCAAAACGGTCGCGCGGTCGCTAGAGCGGTCGCGGGTGGGTTCGACTCCCATACGCCTCTGCCAGCCGCCACCTTCAGGCTGGCCCTCACTCCCGCGAGACGGACGCGCGCTGCTGCCCCAGGCCCGCCAGCAGGCGCAGACGTTCGATATCCTGGATGCCGATGCGCCCGTGATCGAGGCTAATCGCGCCCGCCGCTTCAAGCTCCTTGAGCGCGCGCCCGACCATCTCACGCGCAGTGCCCGCCATGGAGGCAATCTCCTGCTGTGTCAGGCGATGGGTCGGACGCCCGGCCACAGTCGCTTCGCCGCTGTCGATCCGTTCGGCCTGGTCGAGCAGAATCTTGGCCACGCGCGCCGTCACATGGCGAAACGAGAGGTCTTCGGCAAGGCCAACCAGATGCCGTAGCGCGCCCGCTAACTCGCGTACCACTGCCTGCGCGATGCCTGGGCGTTCGGCGATCAGACGGCGCAGGTCCGCGCCGCTGACAATCGACACAACGCTGGGTTCGAGCGCCGCCGCGCTCGCGGGATTCGGCCCGCTGTCGAGCGCTGGCACATCATTGAAGGTATGCCCAGGGGATAATCAACCGCAGCACCAGCTCTTTGCCTTCCGGCGAGGTCTTGAAGATGCGAATAAGCCCCGATTGCAGATAGTAGAGGCCGCCGCCGCGCGTGCCTTCGAGAACCAGTATCTCTCCACGGTCGTAGTGGCGTGTCACGGTAATGGCCGCAATGTCCTGAAGGTCTTCAGTGGCAAGCGCTGCAAAATAGGAAATCTTCCGAAGCGCATCGACATCCATGAGCTACATACCACCCTGTTCCCGTAGGGAGCGAAGGTTTCCGCGCATATGCGCCTTGCTCGATGCCAGCGGCTCGCCACAGTCGCCGTCTATGACGCGCGCTACCAAAAAATCGGGCTGAGTGCCCCTGCCTTCAGGCAGGGGGATGAAAGCCCGGTCGCCCGCAGGCGACAGCTGTCCCCGCATTGTGGTACACTACAAGGGAACGGCACGACGGGGGCGCCGCCGCTGCGTAAAGAGAGTCCTCAGGGCTGGATACCGTTCTCCAATAGCCTTGCCGAGAGGGACATCCATACCGGATGCCAGGTTGCGAGAAGCCCCTGGCTTTAGCCACGGGGAGTCGTCACAGCCTCTCCATTAGCCTATCACCCATACAGGAACACACACAAGGCAGCGCAGTGCGCCATTCGGACGATGGAGATCGAGCATGCCAGATATGCAGGTCGAGCGCCCGCAGACCAGCGCATCGCCACAGACACGCCGACAGCACGGTCACGCCACATTGAGCGACCGTGCTGCCAGGGCGTCGCGTCGGAGTACGACGAGCTATCTGGCCTGTGACGCCGTGCGGAAGTGATCGGCGTTGATCTGCGTATATTCGCGCCACTGCTCTGGCACAGCGCTCTCCTCGAAGATCGCCGTCACCGGGCAGGCTGGCTCGCAGGCGCCGCAATCGATGCACTCATCGGGGTTGATGTAGAGCTGGTCGTACTGCTCGTAATCGCCTTCACCCGCAGCCGGATGAATGCAATCGACCGGGCAAACGTCCACACATGAGCCGTCCTTCACGCCGATACAGGGTTGAGTTATCACGTAGGTCATCGGTTCCTCGCTGTCTGCTCGCCCGCGCAACTGGGCCGCTCTCTCGCTGATGGGTCGAACGGATCGCGGGACGTGAGACGCTGAGAATGGCCTACGCCCGCGCAGCTTCTACCCGCATGGATTGTGCGGCGCTGGCGAGCGCGCTGGCCGTGAGAAAAGTCGCATGCCGTCCATCAGCGCGATGGGGTATCACGCGCGCGCATAGGGGCGCACAGGATTACCCATGTGGCCAGCATGCAGACCACGAGTTGTGGCAAGCGCCTCAAGCGTGATGTGGGCAGGTCGCGCCTGTGCGACGATGGGCAGCGCCACGACCAGAATGCCATTGCCATAGGTGACGTTCGCCAGCTCACCATCTACTGGCGCGGGCAAGAGCAGTTCGCGTGTATACTCGCCGGGCTGCCACTCATCGGCGAGTTGCTGCTTGATGCCCTTGAGCTCGCCACGCCCGCGACTATGAACGACGAGTCTGGATGCGCCCGTGTCAGTGACTGCTACCTCCACAGCGATATCCTCAGGCTCGACGCCAGCCATTGGCATCGCTACGACGACGCGTTGGGCAGTGCGATAGACCTTCACAGGGAGCGCCTGCGTCTGCTGTGAACCGCTCATCTCACGCCTTCCTTCCTACCAGCGTGGCACGCGATGGCGCGCCACGCCAATGAATCATGCCGCAGATCGGCGGCCTAGCCGCCAAGGACACGTCGGCGTGGCCACAGCCAGAGCAGCAGCGCGATCAAGAACCCGATGCCACTGGCGATCACCATTGCGTTCAGTTGCTCTGGATGCCCGGAGAGCAGCGCAAAGAGCGCCGTCGTCACCAGCCAGAGTTGCGCCAGGACGATGGTCGCCACCAGAAAAGCCTGCCCCTGCACGATAGACATGCGACCCGGCGCGCCGCGATCATCAGGCCCGGGCAGCGGCCCATGCTTGCCCTGGCGTGGCCGCCGCGTCACGGGGTCATCCGGGTTCGCCTTCGGGGCGACCGTCGCGAGCCGTCGCACCTCTGCGTAAGCCTCGCCGCTGGCCGCCGCCGCCGGGCCATCTGGCGCCGCCGCCATCATCGCATCGCGTGGCGCGGCAGTGTCGTTCTGCGCGCCCTGCCCTGCCTCAGATCCTGCCGTGCTCATCGCGCGACCTCCCGCACCGCATAGATGGTGTCACCGCGAATCGCGAGGTCAATGATCGGGAGTGGTCGTGTCGGTGGCCCTGCCAGAACATCACCCGTGCTGGCGTCAAAGAGTCCCTCGTGGCAGGGGCAATGCAGGCGCCCATCGCCCTGATAGAGCACCGCGCACGAGAGGTGCGTGCAGACATCGCTGTAGGCCACCAATCCCTTGCCAGGCAGGTTGATGACAATGCCCTGGCTGAACTGGTCGGGAAACGTGAAGACTTTCGACTCGTTGTACCCCAGCTCTGAAACGCGCGCTATCGCCACAACGTGCGTCGGCTGCGTGCCTGTCAGGTCAGAGATATGCGCTATCGTGTCGAGCGCGGCTGTCGCGAGGAAGAGCGCGCCCGCCCCCGCCACCAAAAACCTCAGGGTGTCGCGACGAGTTACGAGATCATCTTCGCGCCAACGATAGGGAAACTCAGCACGCCACTGATAATCGCCCTCATGTGGGGGAATCTGCGCCGTCTGCTGGTCGTCAGCGGTCGGGTAGACAGGGGAGCGTCGCGGGCTGCGAGTCGGCCTGCCGCTATCACCATCGGCCATGCATTTCCTCCTGCGGCTCACCTGCCGCACATGCTGTGTCCATCATTGCAAAGCTCAACTCATCGCCCGGCAGCGGGTACGGCGCCGCTGGGCGTTGGCACGAGCGGCGGGATGCTCGGCGCTACCGGCGTCGGCGCGGGCGTCGGTGTACGCGGCGTCCAGGGTTCGGCGGGAACCTGGCGCACCGGGACACCTACAGGCGTCGCGCGCCACGGCTGCGCATTGCGCTGGGCTGTCGGCTCAGGGAGCGTGCTGCGCCTCCCCAGGCTTGCCTCGGCTGCGAGCGCCATCAGATCGAGCTTGTCGTCATCGTCAGTCATCACGACGTAGTTGCGCGTCTGAACGCGCTGGGCGCCAAAATAGAAGACGTTGACCGGCTTCGCGCCCTGCTCGCCGCGCCCGGCGGCGGCCCACTCCTCATAATCGCCATAGAAGATCGCCTGTGTCGGGCAGACCGTGGCGCACATCGGCCCCTTGCCCATGCTGGTGCGGTCGTAGCAGAGATTGCACTTGCGCATGAACTCTTTGGTTTGATCCAGCTTCGGCACCCCAAAGGGGCAGGCGTACACGCAGTTTTCGCAGTGAATGCAACGTGTCTCATCCGCCTGATGCACCACGCCATCCGGGCTGACGAGAATCGCCTGCGCCGGACAGACCTGCGCGCACGGCGCAAGGGGGTCTTCACAGTGCATGCACAGTGTCGGCGAGCTCGCGACCGTCGATCCGCGATCGAGGTAGTCGATATAGATCATGCTCTCGCCCTTGTGAGTTTCGCACTCACGGCAGGCGGCGACGCATGAGCGGCACCCGATGCAGCGGGAGGGATCGAGAAACATCCGTTTGACAGGCACGGCATCTATCCTTTAGCGAGCGACTGATGGCGCGACATCGCGAGCAGTCTCACTGAAACGTCGGCTGCGGCTTGGCGCTGGCGCTGGGCAGCTCGCGCCGGCGCTTGCGGGCGGCCTCGAGCAGCGCGGGATCAACCTCCGCCGCCCAGTCTGGCGGCGCGGCAGCCAGCGTCAGCGCGGCGGCGCACACCTTGTACTCTGGAATCTTCATCATCGGCTCCAGCACCGGATTCGTCAGGATGTTCGCCGACTGGGTATGGCCGTAGTGATAGGGAATAAACAGCGTGTCAGCGCGAATCGAACGAACGACCAGCGCTGGCGCGGTCATTTCGCCACGCCGTGTGCGCACCGTCACCCAATCGTTGTCGTGGATGCCGAGCCGCTCAGCCGTCTGCTGATGGATTCTCGACCCAGGGATACGGCGCCTGCTCTTTGAGGAACGGTGTGCGCCGCGTCTGGTTGCCAGAGAGATAGTGATAGATGACCCGCCCGGTGGTGAGCACCATCGGGTATTCCTCGTCTGGCTCCTCAGCAGGTGGAATGTACATGATGGGATGGAAGCGCGCCTTACCGTCGTCGAAGCCAAAGCGCTGCTCGTAGAGCCGTGGTGTCCCGGTGTCCTCCTCAGTTGGGCAGGGCCAGAAGACTCCATTCTGGGCGTCGATCTTCTCATAGGAGATGCCCCAGTAATCGGACTTGGCGCCTTTGGTGCAGAGTCGAAGCTCGTCAAAGATCTCGCGCGGCGAATGGAAGTTGAAGTACTGGCCTTTGCCGAGTCGTCGCGCCAGGTCGCAGACAATCTCCCAGTCGCGTCGCGCCTCGCCTGGCGGGTCCACCGCCTGATTGTATTTGATGACACGCCCCTCCAGGCTGGTCGTCGTACCCTCTTCCTCAGCCCAGACGTTGCCAGGGAGCACGATGTCGGCGAGTTCGGCAGTCTCGGAGAGGAAGAAGTCATCGACGACAAACAGGTCGAGGCCGCGTAGCGCGCGTTCGACCGTATGCTGGTCGGGCAGCGACACCATCGGGTTGGAGCAGATCATGAAGCAGGCGCGAATCTCCTGGCGGAGCATCGCCGGAATCATCAGCGTGGCCGGGTAGCCAGCATGCGGCAGGTCGCGTTCCTCGATGCCCCAGACCGAACTGATGTACGCGCGGTCTTCTGGGTCCTCGATTTCGCGGCAGCCGGGAAGCTGTGACGCTTTCTGGCCCATCTCGCGCCCACCCTGGCCGTTGCCCTGACCGGTGAGGGTCATGTAGCCCGCGCCGGGGCGTCCGAAGTTGCCCGTCGCCAGCGCCAGATTTGCGCAGCAGACGCCGTTATCCACGCCTTTGCTCTGATGCTCCAGGCCACGCGCGGTGTAGAGCAGGGCGGCGTTCGCTCGCCCATACAGACGCGCCGCCTCGATGATCGCCTCTGGCGTCAGCCCACAGATCTCTGCCACCTGCTCCGGCGGATACTGCTCGGCGAGCGCCTTCGTCTCGTCCCAGCCGTTGGTGCGCGCGCGGATGAACTCCTCGTCAACCAGCCCCTCGCGGATGACCACATTGAGCATCGCATTGAGCAGCGCAGAGTCTGTGCCGGAGCGCAACGGCAGGTAAACATCGGCGGTGCGCGCGATTGGGGTCTGGCGCGGGTCGGCGACGATCAGTTTGCAGCCTCGGTCGCGCGCTTTCCACAGCCAACTGGTGATGATCGGGAAGCACTCGCCGACATTCGAGCCAATCACGAAGATGACATCGGCGTGCAACATGTCGCTGATGGGATTCGCGGCGCGGTCGATGCCCAGCGAGCGCTCGTTGGCGCCCGTCGCCGACGACATGCAGAGGCGACCGTTATAGTCCGTATGCCGGGTGCCAAGGGCGACCCGCGCGAACTTGCCCATCAGGTAGCACTTCTCATTGGTCATCGAAGAGCCGCTGTAGATGGAAACGGCGTCGGCGCCATGTTCCGCCTGTATCTCGCGGAAACGGCGCGCAATCGTATCAAGCGCCTCGTCCCAGGTCGCGCGTTCGAGCGGACTCTGCTTGCCGTTTTTGCGCATCAGCGGGTAGGTCAGCCGATCAGGGTGATTGACCGTCTGGTAGGCTGTCGCGCCTTTGGGGCAGAGCATGCCATGATTTAGCGGAAAGTCTTCGCGCGGCTCGACGCCGACAACCTTGCCATCCGCGACCTTCAGGTACATGCCGCACTGCACGCCACAGTAGCAACAGTGGGTGGGCACGTAGCGATCTATCGCTTGCTCAGAATCCCACGGCGTCGCGCTGGGACGACCTGAATGGAAGTCGTAGGTGTCGCCGCGTTGTGGATGAAAGAGACCCTTATCTACACTCATGCGCTATCTGATCCTTTCACCTTCGGCAGACAGAATCCGTGGTATGCGATAGACGCGGTCTGGCGTTCGCGTTCGCAAGCGCGACCTACAGAAAACGATTGCCATCGCCGCCGAGCGCGCCAAGATTGGCTTCGGCGCGCATCACGCGCTTGCATTCGGGGCAGAAATCCTGCCACCACGTGACACTCGTGGGCAGCGACGCCGCAGGCAGCCTGGCGAACTCCTCTGGCGCCATCGACGATGGTGGCACACAGTAATCCTCGCCGACAGCATGCAAGGTCTTCTTCAGGTCGGTGATGAACTGCGTGGGGAGAAACGCCGCGCCGCAGCGCGGGCACGCGTGCTTCTCCCCATCTCTACCAGTGCGCCAGTAGAGTTCGATGCCGACGGTGGCTGGCCGCTCGATGATGTGGAAGAACTTGCCAAACGGCAGTGAGATCAGCCAGAGCACGACCACCGATTCGTGTGTCAGCGAGATATACCAGTAGAAGGCGCCGCCGAACCAGCTACTATCAGCCGTGAGCGCAAGCCCGGTCACCACAATCGCCATCAGCAAGGCGAGCGGAATGATGTCGAAGCGAAAGCGCTGCACGGCAATGAGCGCGAGATCATGGAACCGCCGATGAAACGCCAGCACCAGGCCGACGAACAGGAGCAGCGCCGTCAAATCCAGCGCATGATAGATCAGCCACCCGAAAACGGAGCCTGGATCGAAGGTCAGTAGCTGGAATCCAAACACCCACATGCTGTATTGCTGGAAGGCGCTCTGCGTGAAACGCAGCCAACCGAAGGTGAGCGGAAACGTGATGGCGCATGAGAGCACGACGCCCCAGAAGATACACTGGTGCGTCACCCAGCGATAGAGCGCCCGCTTGCGGATGAAGCTCTGGAGGAAGAGATCGAGGATGGCGCGTGGGATGAGGCTGGTATACTGGCGAAACCGCTCAAATGAGAGAAAGAGTTGCCAGCTTCGCCAGAAGTAGCGCCCGGTCGGGGGTCGCATCAGCCAGAAGGAGTATTTGTAGGTGACGGCGGCCAGACAAAAGACGCTGGCGACCGCGTACCCGATGAGCGTGGCGTCAAACCAATGGAATCCACGCGAGCCCAGCGCAATCAGCAGGACGAGCAGGGCGGCGGCGAGCAGCCCAAACACAATCGCTCGCGCCCGCTGGCTCCAACCGGCTTCGCGCCGTTCTACGGTCACCTGTGGCTGTCGCGGCGCCACTGCTCCGTGCGACGCCTCCAAACCGCCGACGTGGCGCTCCATCGGTCACTCCTTTCGCCTGCTGGCGCCTGGTCTCCGCATCGCATCGCAACACACATGCAATCGAAGCGCCGCACTGGATCCGTCGCCTGCACTCGCGATGGCGACCTTGCGGCGCCTTTGCCTATATCCAGTGTGCGTCCAGCGGCGGCCCGCTGTCAATGCGCCGCCCGCATGGTCGTACCCACGCGCTGATGGCTGCGACGTTGCTCATGCCGTCATTGAACTGGATGGCTGTTACATCTGCGCGTTTGCGAGAACGGACGGCAAGCGGAACAGGTCACACGATCACACGCGACGCCTGGCCGCTGACCTCAACCTGGCGCGTGTTGAGCCAGACCTCAGCCGATTGCCAGCACATTTGTTGCCGTCTCAGCGCGAGTGATCCCCAGCCCAGCGCCGCTTCCACTTCGGCTCGCTCATTGCCACATCGCGTCGCTCGCGTCATCACACTGGTAGGTGTAGAGGTGATCCCGCTGCCAGATCGGCGGCGCCTCGACATCGTCTGGCGCCTCCCACCACAGGAGATCGAGCGTCTGACGCAGGGCGCCACCCAGCGCATCATCGCGGCGAAAGGCGCGCAGCGTCGCGCGCTCAGCATGCCGCCTTTGCGCGAAGGAGTGAAGCAAGCGCCCCCACGGCAAACGCGCGGTCACAGCCGTGATCCAGGCGCCGATGGCGGCTGCGACCGGCCCGCGCGTCGGCCACTCTCGCCGCTCGCGGAGATGTGGCTCTGGCTGATTCACAATCTGTGGGAGCGTACCTGGCTCGTGTCCTCCTGGCATTCGCATGCTATTGCCTTCTCTCTGAGTTCCACAGGCGCGCGCTCACCGCGCCAGGCGCTGCGGAAGGCGAACATGCCGCCGTGCGCAGCATCCTGTGCAGAAGCGTACTCGACATTGGCGGAACTGACTGCGACATTTGTCATAGTCCGCGCGCGCATGCGCGACTACCGTCTGAAAGAGGCCCGCAGATCAGCGAGGCTGTGGCGAGATAGTGTGGGATGGAGCCAGCTGAGCGAGCGCCTGGCGTGACAAACCGACGAACGCGCCTGATCGAAGTTGATGGAGGGTTGTCATGGAATGTGACGAGTGCGGCGCGAGACTCTACGAGGCCGGCGAGCGCGTCCCGGCAGGCGCCTATATGCGTGTGGACGATCTCTCGTTCGCGGTCGTGCGGCTGGATGACGAGGATTCGCTACCTCCCTCCTTCGATGGGCATATTGCGTTCTATCGCGCCGCAGCCGCGACCTGCGCGTGCCAGCGGCGAGCCGCGACCGCAGCGCAGGCGCCACATACCATCGGGGCAGGCCAGCATCTTACACGCTAGGGTTGCGCCGACAGCGACCAAAGTCGCAGCGCAGTGGAGCGCGCCCGATTTATGCTACGCCCACACGGCTGTATCGGCGGCGAGTGGCGCCGCTCTGCCAGCGCGCCCCAATGAGACGCGACAAGATTGCCAGCCAATTTCAGAATGGATTGCGATTATGCAGAAGCACGACGAGCACGCAGCAGATACGCAAACTGCGTCAGGCAGCCACGGCGCCATAACGACATTGGATGTTCGGCCCAATCTGGAACGTGGCGATGATCCGTTTGTCCTCATCATGGAGGCTGCTGAGGCGACCGGCGCCAACGAATCTCTGGTCGTCGTCGCGCCGTTCGAGCCGGTTCCGCTGTATGCGGCGCTGGCGGAGCGCGGCTTCCTCCATGAGACGACGTGTCTGGCGCCAGATGAGTGGCATGTACGGTTCAGCCGCCAGTAATCCTGGCGGCGGTGGACTGGCGGTCGCATCCGCCAGAACATCTGCGGAAGGAGCGTGTGCGTCGTGAGCGCTGATCCAGCCGACTCAGGTCATCCCCCCACCGTGACGCCATTGGCGCTGAGTGGCGCAGCGGGCGCCGCCGGGAGCGCCAGAGGCGTCACGATGTCCGGGCAGATGTCTGGGGCAGTGGGGCGCAGCAGCGTCCCGCTGAGTGTCCCACTGCCCTTTCTGCTGACGGGTGTGTGCGGGGCTGCGCTCTTCGGGCTGCTGCTGCCCTGGATTGCGCCCGACGCGATCCGCGCGCCCGGCCTGCCGCATGTGCTGGCGTTGGTTCACATGGCGACGCTCGGCTGGCTCACCATGGCGATCCTCGGCGCCTCATTGCAACTCGCCCCAGTCATCCTGGTGACGCCATTGCGCGCGGCGCGTTTCATTCGCGCGCAGTACTTCGTCTACACGGCTGGCGTCGTGCTGCTGCTCAGCGGCTTCTGGTGGATGCGCACGTGGCTGCTCGCGCTCGGTGGCGCGCTGATCGTGCTGGCGGTCGCACATCACGTGGTGGCGCTCGGCGTTACCATCGCGCATCGCACGGCGCGCCCGCTCACCGTGCGCTTCCTCGTGGCGTCGCTCACCTATCTGTGCGTGGTCGTCACACTCGGCCTGACCGCCGCGCTCAACTTCCAGTTCGGCTTCCTGGGCGCTGGCGTGAATCGGCTGCTGCTGGCGCACATCACGCTCGGCGTCATGGGATGGCTCAGTTGCACCGTGATCGGCGTCTCCTACACCCTCGTGCGCATGTTCGCGCTGGCGCATGGGCATGATGATCGCTACGGGCGGCTGGTCTTCATCCTGCTCAATAGCGGGGTGGTCGGACTCGCCATCGCGTTCGGCTTTGCATGGCGTCCGCTGGCGTTCGTCGCCGGAGTGACGCTGGTGGGCGCAACGTGGCTCTTCGCCTATGATTACCTGCGCATGCTACGCGCGCGGCGGCGCAAACTGCTCGACATCACCCAGCGACACGGCATCGCGGCGGTGGTGTATCTCGCCGTCCTGACGCCAGTGGGTGTTGGCGCGGCGCTCGTCGGCGGATACGGCCACGAGTCGCTGCTGGCGGCGCTGGGTCTGGCGGCGCTCGTCGGCTGGGTGGGCCAGAGCATCGTCGGCTATCTCTATAAGATCGTCCCATTCCTGATCTGGCAGACCCGCTACGGCGCTTTGGTGGGCAAACAGCCCGTGCCGCTCATGCGTGATCTGCTGCATGAGCGGTGGGCGCGCGCAAGCTGGTGGCTCATCAATGCGGGACTGCCAGTGGCGCTGCTCTGCATGCTTGCGGCCTGGGACTGGCCCCTGCGCATCGCCTGCGCGGTCATCGGCGCTGGCCTCGTGCTCGCGGCGGCGAACGTTATCGGCGTCACCCGGCCCCGCGTTGCGCCCGTGCGGGCGCAGGTTGGGGCGAAGTGACGTCCTGATTCATTCGGCGTCTGCGCTAGACGCCAATGTCGTAGAGTTGCTCGAATTGCAGGTCCAGGTCGTTCGTCGCCTGCCACATCGCCGCCAGCGCCTTACGCACGTTACGCGCCACGCAGGGCGGTAGGTCGTCTCGTCGTGCCAACGCCTTGAGCGCCTCATAGGAGGCCAGGGTATCACTCTCCGCCGTCGTAAGCTGATTGCCGAGCAGGTCAGTCGTCGCCATCATCCACTCCCGTCTCTGTGTGCAGTTCGCGCTTGCCCACCCCATACATGCGCCGGTCGGTCTCGCCGCCTACTGGTTATAGACTGCCTCTGGTCGCGCATCCACCAGCCGCTTCGCTTTCAGCTCGAATCGCGGTAGCGCGCCAGGTTCCATCAACTCCACCAGGAAGCGCAGGTTTTCGTGCGCGTTGGCCAGCGCGCGCGCAAGCTCCTCGCCCAACGCTGGCCATTCCGCCTCGCGTCCCGGCTTGAGTTCGATCTTGATCGTGATCTCGTCGCGGATGTCGTTGCGCCAGACGTAGATTTGGAACTCGTCGATGGCGTCATACTCGCGCACGATAGCCTCGACCGCGCGGGGGTAGACATTGGTGCCGCGAATCAGCTTCATATCATCCCAACGCCCGCGAATACCGCCATCATACAGATCGCCCGTGCGCCCGCAGTCGCAGGTGGTGTGCGGGACCTTGACCACCATGTCCTTGGTGCGATAGCGCAGCACGGGGATGAAGCCGCGCCCGAACGACGTCACCACGCGCTCGCCAAGCTGGCCGTAGCCGACGGGATCACCGCTCACCGGGTCCACCACTTCTTCGATGTAGTGGTCTTCGATGATGTGCGTGCCGCCGGGTTGCCTGTCGCACTCGAAGATCATGATCGTGCCAACCTCGGTCATGCCGGCGGTATCACCACACTTTGCGCCCCAGGCTTCCTCGAGCTGCCGCTTCACAGCGGGGATGGACCCCGCAGGCTCGCCAGAGAGAATCAGCTTGTTGACCTTGCTATCCTTCGCCAGATCAATGCCCATCTCCGCCGCTTGCTGCCAGAGCCGCAGCGCATAGGTAGGGGTCGAGGCGACGGTCGTTGCGCCCAAATCCATAATCATCTTGACGCGCGCCTCCGTCGTCTGCGCGCCGCCGGGGATCACCAGTGACCCGATCTTCTCGCAGGCGTAGTGCAGGCCCCAGAAGCCAATGAATTGCCCGTAGCCAAACGCGATGTAGACGACATCCTCAGGCCGGACGCCGAACGCCCACAGCCCATAGCACCACATCTCGGCGATCCACTCCCAGTCCTTCATGCCATCGAGCACGCGAATCGGGGTGCGCCCGCTGGTGCCGGAGGTCAGGTGGTAGCGAATCGCACGCTCGGCAGGGGTCGCGGGGAGGTCGCCAAAGAGCGGCGCTCCGGCGATGGAGGCCATCCATTCTTCGCGCGTCATGAAGGGAATGCGCCGCAGGTCGTCGAGTGTCGCAAGCTGCTCTGGATGAAAGCCGACCGCGTCCCAGCGGTTGCGATGGAACGGGCTGTTCGCATAGGCCCACTCGGCGAGCCGACGCAGCTTGCCGAGTTGCAGCCGCTCCAGATCGGCGCGTGGCAGCGTCTCGTTCTTCGGATTCCAGTACGCAGAGTAGGCCATGCTTGCCTCCGTTTCGATGGTCGAGATGGGCGGCGGCGGACCGTTCATCTCGCAGTCATTTCACTTCATTCACGCGCGCAGAGGTATTCTCCTGCCGACTATGAATTGGCTAACCGCGCTCCTCGCGCCCGAGCAGTTCGCGGGCGATGATGATGCGCTGGATGTTGCTCGCCCCCTCATAGATTTGCATGCCCTTGATGTCGCGCAGGTAGCGCTCGACAGGATACTCATTCGAGTAGCCACGGCTGCCATGCAGCGTCACCGCCGCAGAAGCCGCCCGCGCTGCTACCTCCGTCGCGTAGAGCTTGGCGATGGAGGTCGCTTTCGTCGCGGGCTGGCCAGTATCTTGCAGCCATGCCGCCTGATAGGTCAGCAGCCGCGCCGCCTCCACTTCAGCCGCCATATCGGCGATGGTCGCCTGAATCATCTGGAAATCGCCAAGGCGCTTGCCAAACTGGCGCCGCTCACGCGCGAACGCCACGCAGGCATCCACGCACGCCTGCCCCACACCCACTGCGCCCGCCGCCACGCCCAGCCGTCCACGATCCAGGCCAGACATCGCCACCTTGAAGCCCTCGCCCGGCTGGCCCAGCAGCGCGCTCGTCGGCACATGACAGTCCTGGAAGCGCAGCCGCGCATGGTCAGAGCCGCGATGCCCCAACTCCTGCCCCGGCATGCGCTCGCGCACGAGGCCCGGCGTGTCGGTCTCGATGAGGAAGGCGCAGACTCCGCGATGACGCTGGGCCGGGTCGCGCGTGGCGAAGACGATAGCGAGATTGGCGACGCCGCCGTTGGTAATCCAGACCTTCTCGCCGTTCAGGACGTAGCCATCATCGGTCTCACGCGCCGTCGTCTGGATGCTGGCGGCGTCGGACCCCGCCTCTGGCTCCGTCAGGCAGTAGCAGCCGATGAGCTCGCCGCGCGCCAGGCCAGGTAGATAGCGCGCTCGCTGCTCCGCATTGCCCCACTCGCGCAGGCAGAGCGTGACGAGGCCCGCATGCACCGTGAGGAAGCCGCGCACGGAGGAGTCTACGCGGCCAAGCTCCTCGGCCACCAGCGCGAAGCTGACGTAGTCCATCCCCGCGCCGCCGTACTCCGGCTCCAGCGGGCCGCCCAGCAGACCCAGCGCGCCCATCCGCCGCACGAGCGCGGGCGAGAACATGCGCTGCTCATCGGCCTCACGCGCGAGCGGCGCGACCTCGTCCTGGGCAAAGCGGCGCGCTGACCTCTTGCCAGCGCCGCTGCTCTGGCGAAAGCTCAAAATCCATCGCCTACGCCTCCTTCGTTCCGCAGGGCGAGCCAGCCTGGCCCGCCACCCGCCTACTCCGCATCCGCGCCGATGACTGCGGCGCCTTCAAGCTCGATCAGCGCGTCTTGCTGGAAGAAGCGCGCGACCTCGAAGAGCGCCAGCGCCGGATAGTAGTCGCCGAAGTGGCGCTGCCAGACAGCGCCCAGCTCACGGCGTCGCGACACATAGTCGTCGCGGTCACGCACGAAGATGGTGAGCTTGACGATATCGGTCATCGCGCCGCCCGCCTCGTGGACGACCGCGCTGAGATTGCGCAGCGCCTGATCGAGTTGCGCCGCCAGGTCGCCGACCGCGACGATATGCCCCTCGGCGTCGCTCGCGTCCTGCCCCGCCAGCCAGAGGATGCGCCCGCCCGATGTGACGACGCCGTGGCTGAACCCGCGCGGTCGCACGAGCGACGCTGGCGTGACAATGCGCTTGGTCATACGCCTCACCGCCCTGTCCACTGTGGCTTCTGCTTCGCCGTGAACGCTTCATAGAAGATGCGGTGATCGTCCGAGAGCAGCAGCAGCGCCTGCGCCTGCGCCTCGGCCTCGATGGCCGCGACGAGGTCCATGCCCATCTCATTCGTCAGCATGCGCTTGGTCATGCCAATCGCCAGCGATGGCCCCTGCGCCAGCCGTTTCGCCCACGCCTGCGCCGCGCTGAGCAACTCCGCATGCGGTACGACGCGATTCACCAGGCCGTAGCGCTCGGCGGTCTGCGCGTCAATCGTGTCGCCGAGCAGCAGCAGCTCGAAGGCGCGGCCCATGCCGACGATGCGCGGCAGCAGATAGCCCGCGCCCATATCCGCGCCCGTCAGCCCCACCTTCGTGAAGAGGAAGGCGAAACGCGCGCGCTCCGACGCGATGCGCAGGTCTGAGGCCAGCGCCAGCACCGAGCCTGCCCCTGCGGTCATGCCGTTGAGCGCCGCGATGATCGGCTTCTCCAGCAGGCGCATGTGCTGCACGACCGCGCCGGTCATGCGGGTAAACTCGATGTGGCCCTTCGTATCGCGCTTGAGCAGCTCGCCAATGATCTCGTTGACATCGCCGCCCGAACAGAAGGCGTCGCCCGCGCCCGTCAGGATGACCACCTTGACCGCGTCGTCGTCGCGTAGCTCCTCGAAGAGCTGGCGCAACTGCGCATAGACCTCGAATGTCAGCGCGTTCAGCACCTCCGGGCGATTGAACGTGAGGGTTGCGACGCCGTCACTTACCTCATAGAGAAAGTCGTAGGCCACGAGTCTATTCCTCCTGTTCCGCCGCAGTCGCCACAGCCACGCGGCGGACCCGTCTGAGCAAGCGCAATGCTGGCAGGCGCGCGTCAATAGTTGACCTCGCCGCCATCCACGTTGATCGCCTGGCCGGTGATGCCCCTGCTCGCATCCAGCGCCAGAAAGACGGCGACCGACGCCACCTCATCAGGCGCGATCAGGCGGTTCTGCGGACTCATCCGCTCGAGCGCCTGGCGCGCCGCCTCGGCGGACATGCCCGTGCGCGCGACCATATTGGCGACGCTGGCGTCCGTCATCGGCGTATCCACATAGCCGGGGCAGATGGCGTTGACGGTGATGCCATAGGCGTTCAGTTCGACGGCCAGCGCCCGTGTCAGCCCCATCACGCCATGCTTCGAGGCGGTGTAGGCGGCGATGTACTTCCCGCCTACCTTCGCCGGCGATGGAGGCGACCGAGATGATACGCCCTGCCCGCTGCTCGATCATCGCCGGAACAAACGCCTTCGTCACGGTGTAGACGCTGGTGAGGTTGATCGCCAGCATGCGATGCCACAACTCATCGGGATGGTTGAGGAACTTGGCGCTGCCCGCGTTGCCCGCGTTGTTCACCAGAATGTCCACGCCGCCCCAGGCGTCGAGCACGCCCCGCGCCAGCCGCTGCGTGACGCTCTCCGCATCGGTGACATCGCACGGGATGGCGAGCGCACGCCGCCCCATCCGCTCGATCTGCGCCGCCAGCTCGTTCAGTTCGGCCTCGGCGCGCGCAGTCACCGCCACATCGGCGCCCGCCGCAGCCAGCGCCAGCGCGATGCTCCGCCCGATGCCCTTCGACGCGCCCGTCACCACGGCGCGCCTGCCGACCAGCGGCAATGTGCTATCTGCCACGCCCGCTATCCTTTCACGCTGTCGAGCGGCGTCATCAGCGCCAGATCGGCCCGCCCGCCCGCCAGGATCGTGTTCGCCTCGTTGATCGTCGTCAGGTAGCCGCCGACGAGCGTCGCGACGCCGACCTCCGTGCGCAACCGCTCGCTGAACGGCGTGAGGAAGCCACGGCCATAGGGCAGGCGTCCATCGGGCGTGGTCTGCCCGGCGAGCGGCTGAATCAGATCGCAGCCGCTCGCTTTCAGCGCCTGCGCGACCACCACCGCGTCATCCAGCGTGAAGCCGCCCGGCGCGCCATCGTGACAGTTGAGCGCGACCGCCAGCGGTTTCTCGCGCGGCCAGACCGCGCGCACCGCCGTCGAAGACCTCCAGCGGGAAGCGCATGCGCCGCTCCAGCGCGCCGCCGTACACATCCGCGCGCTGGTTGCTCAGCGGCGAGAGGAAGCTCGCCAGCAGATAGCCATGCGCCATATGCAGCGTCAGCAGATCGAAGCCGCAGGCGTCCGCCATTCTGGCCGCCGCCACGAAGTCGTCGATGATCGCGGCCATCCCATCGCGAGACAGCTCGCGCGGCGTCTGGCTCTTTGGCGTATACGGCAGCGGCGACGCGGAGACGAGCGGCCACGCGCCCGCGCCAAGCGGACGGTCGGGGGCGCTCGCGCGCGACGCCGGCGACTGTGTCGCGCCGCGCCTGCCCGCATGATTCAGCGTGACGCCGACGCGCGCCGAGGCCTCGTGGTCGCGCTGGACGCGCCGCTGCCACAGCGCGGCATGCGCTGGCGCATACAGCCCCGGACTCTCCGGCGCAATGCGCGCATCTGCGGAGATGGCGACCGGCTCAGTCAGCAGCAGCCCCGCGCCTGTCGGCGCCGCCTCGCCGGGGCAATCGTCCGCATCGCGGCACGTCGTCGGCGAGCGTCGCGAGGCGATTCGAGAGCCGCAAGCCCGCCAGCGCGTACTCGTTGAACGCGGGTGGCGGGGCGAACCGCCGCACGGCCGGGCGCGTCGCCCCATCCTCGACGTCGGATGCGAGCGCGCTGGCGGCGACCGACCGATCAACCCACTCCCCAAACCGCGGATCGCGCAGGCGCAGGTCGTCGTAGGTGATGCGCTTGCTGCGGGTGAGCAGGTTGAAGGTGAACTGCGCGGGCGGCAGCGCGGTGAAGCGCCGCACGTTCTCGAAGTAGGCCTGGCTCTCCGCCGCCGCCGCCTGGAAGACCTCGATCACCGGGCGGCGCGCCAGCTCATATTCGGTCAGCGCGCGCTCCAGATCGGGGTATTGCTCGAGGGCGTTGGCCAGCGCAATCGCATCCTCCATCGCCAGCTTCGTTCCAGAGCCGATGGAGAAGTGCGCCGTGTGCGCCGAGTCGCCCAGCAGCACGACGTTCCCGCTGTGCCAGCGCGCGCATTTGAGCGTGGCGAAGCTGATCCACTTCGAGTTGTTCGGCAGCAGCGGGCAGCCGCGCAACTCGTCGGCGAAGAGTCGCTCGCAGAACGCGATGCTCTGCTCCTCGCTCGCCTCGTCCAGATGCGCCCGCCGCCAGACCTCGTCGGCGCACTCGACGATGAACGTGCTCATCGTCCCGCTGAAAGGGTACGAGTGAACCTGGAAGAGGCCGTACTCGCTCTGCTTGAAGATGAAGGTGAAGGCGTCAAGCGTCCGCTCCGCGCCGAGCCAGATGTATTTCGCCGTGCCGGGCGTGAGGCTCGGCTTGAAGGCCGCTTCGTGGGTGCGGCGCGCCAGGCTGTTCACGCCGTCCGCCGCGATGATCAGGTCCGCCTCGCCCAGCGCCGCGAGGCTCGCCGCTTCGGTGGAGAATTCGAGCGCGACCCCCAGCTCGCGGCAGCGCTCCTGCAAGATGCCCAGCAGCGCCTTGCGCGCCAGCCCAGCGAAGACGTGCCCGCCGCAGCGCATCAGGCTCGCCGCGATAGAACGTGTCTATCGCGTCCCACAGCACGAAGCGGCTGGTGATCGCCTTGTAGGATTTGTAGTCCGCCTCCTGGAACGCCGCCAGCGTGCGATCCGAGAACACCACGCCCCAGCCATACGTCGCGTCGGGCGCGTTGCGCTCGACGACGCGCACCGTCATGCGCCGGATGAGCCTTCTTCAGCAGCAGGCCGCAGTACAGCCCGGCTGGGCCGCGCGCCGAGGATCGTTATCCTCACAGCGCGCTCCCACATCGTGGCCGGCGGCAGGGTCCGCGACCACGCTCAACGCCGCTCACGCACCTCGGCCAGCCGCTCGATCTGATCGAGGCTCGCAGCCGTCGGGAACAGCGCCACCTCGTCGCAACCCGCGTCGGCGTAGCCGCGCAGCAACTGGGCGACCGCCTGCGGTGTGGTCAGCAACCCCTCGACGATCCGCTCGACGAATGGCCCGGTGAACGCATAGTACTCGCGCAGGTAGCGCGCGCCCGCCTCCGCCGTCTCAGCGTCGCCCAGCGCGACGTAGCCCTGCCCCCAGAGCGTCGGCAGGCCGGGTCGCCCCAGATCGAGCCACGCCGCCCGCGCCTTGTCCGCCGCCCGCGCGAAGGCGCGTGGAGGGCCGCCGCCATGCATGTAGCCATCGGCGTAGCGCGCGACGCGACCATACACGGCGTCTGACGCGCCGCCGATCAGCAGTTCCGGCGCGCCGAGATCGCCCAGGCGCGGCCCGATGCGCTGCTGCTCCCATACGTCGCGCAGGTCGCTCAACTGCTCGACGAAGCGCCGTCCACGGCTGGCATAGTGCGCGTGGGCGGCTTCGTAGTCCTCCTGCCGCGCGCCGACGGCCAGGCCGAGCGTCAGCCGCCCGCCTGAGAGCGCATGCAGCGAGGCGGCGGAGCGGGCAAGCAGGGCTGTGTTGCGGATGGGGCCAATGACGATGTTGGTGGCGAGGCGGATGCGTGTGGTGACGGCGGCAGCGGCGGCGAGCGCGATGAAGGGATCGTAGGCGTCGTAGACCACGCGGTCGAGCACGGCGACGCCGGAGAATGGGCCTGCCTCGGCGCGCCGCGCCCACTCGATGAGCGTCTCGCCGCGACAACCAGGAATCGTGGATGGTAAGCCGACGCTGACCCGCATGCCCCATGCCCCTTCGCATGCCAGCGCTGCGGGGCGATCATCGGCCCACAGCGGATGGGAGTGCTGCGCATACATCGTACAAGGCTTTCATAGTCGCACATGACGAGGCCGCTCGGCTAGCGGACAGGTGAAACCGCGCCCGCGCAGGAGCCGGCGGGCGGTTAAAACCGCGCCTCAAGGCGGCCTGCGGGCCGCCACAAGACCTGCCTTCGCAGGTCCAGATCCGACTCCCAGTCCGCGTCGGCGGACTTCGCGGCCCGCAGGCCATCCAGGCGCGGTTTTAAGCTCGCCGCGCCGCCCATCGCGCCGCCTTGCCCAGCGCGCCGCCCGTTGCCCGTCAAGCCGCCAGCCGTCTGCCCGCCGCCCACCCGCCCCGCCACCCGTTGCCGTCTGCGCGTTTGACAGCGCACGCCGCGCGGTGATACCATCGGCGCGATGCGAAACACCACCATCTTCTCCGCAGCGTAGGCCCGGCGCACGACACGCCACGCTTGCGGTAGTATCTCCCACCGCGCTGACGGCCAGCCTGGCTGAGCCAGCGCGACAAGGGGAGCGCCGACCCCAACGCTCACGCGCTCGCGTGCAGCGCGTCCTCTCGCATTGGTGTCCGCCGCTGTGTCGTCGCCTCTGGCCCCCTCATGCAACCGTCAAACGCCACTCTCTCTCCGCATGATGGAGCTGCTCTATGCCGTCCCGTTCACGCCCGCGCTTCCAGGGCCTCTGGCGCCATCCCGACTTCCTCAAGCTCTGGGCCGGGCAGAGTGTCTCGGTCTTTGGCACGCTGATTACCAAGGTCGCGCTGCCCATCGTGGCCGTGCTGACACTGCACGCGACCCCGGCGCAGGTCGCGCTGATCTACGCCGCGCAGGTCGCGCCGACGCTGGCCTTCGGGCTGCTCGCCGGAGCGCTGGCCGACCGCGTGCGCCGCCGCCCGCTGCTGATCGCCGCCGACGTGGGCCGCGCGTTGACGCTGGCCAGCGTGCCAATCGCCGCCATCACTGGCGCGCTCAGCCTGGAGTTGATCTATGCCGTGACGCTGGTGACGAGCGCGCTCAGCGCCGTCTTCGACATCGCCTGGCCCGCCTACCTGCCGACGCTGGTGGGCCGCGAGCGCCTGCTGGAGGGCAACGCCAAACTGGGCGCCAGCATGTCGGTCGCGGAGGTGGCGGGCTTCGGGCTGGGCGGCGCGCTGGTGCAGCTCCTCACGGCGTCTGGCGCGATTCTGGTGGACATCGCGACGTATGTCGTCTCCATCATCTCGCTGGCGCTGATCCACGCGCGCGAGCCAGCGCCACAGCGCGCCGATGGGCCGGGCCAGGGGCGCCCGCTCGCCCGGCTGCGTGGCGAGATCGCCGAGGGGCTGCGCCTGACGTGGCGTCACCCCACCCGCCGCGCGCTGGCCGGGGTCGCGCTGGTTCAGGCGCTCTGCGCGCGGGATGCTGGAGACGGTGCTGTATATCTACATCCTGCGCGACCTGCGCATCTCGCCCGCTGTGATGAGCCTGACATTCGGCGTGGGCGGCGCGGCGGCGTTCCTGGGCGCGACGCTGACCCAGCGCATCACCCGGCGGCTGGGCATGCGGCGCACGCTGCGGCTGAGCGCGCTGGGCGGCGCCGCCTTCGCCATGCTGATTCCGCTGGCGGGCGGGCCGCTCTGGCTGGCGGTGGCGCTGCTCGTGGCGACGCAGTTTGGCGACGCGGCGTACACCGTCTACGACATCGCGCAGGTGACGACGCTCCAGCGCATCAGCCCACCCGGCGCGCTCGGTCGCATCAACGCCAGCATCCAGTTCGTGGCGGGCGTGGCGACGGTGGTGGGGCTGGCGCTGGGCGCGGGCCTCGGCCAGAGCATCGGCGCGCGCGGCACGCTGCTGCTGGCGACGCTGGGCATGCTGCTCGGCCCGCTCTGGCTGACGCTGGAGCGCATCACGCCCGACGCGGCAGAGGCTGATGTGGCGGAGGAGATGGCGGCGGTGGCTGGAGGCGAACCAGCCACCTTGCCGTGAAGGGATGGTCGCCAGCACGCCGCGGTCGCGCTAGGCGCGCAAGCAGATCCTTTCAATGACTGGAACCCGGGCCGGGCGAACCCGTCACCCCGCTGGCCCCCTCGTCCCACGAGGCGGGGGTAATCCGGCTCCCCTCAGCGCCTCTGGGAGAGGGGCTGGGGGTGAGGGTTGCACACTATACCAACTACCGAACCAGCTGTTGTACTTTCAGCAGGTTCTCGAAGGAACACAGGCGTCGTAAAGTTTCGCTGCTGATCGGCGCAACGTATCGTCACAACGTCCTCGCGATCGTTAGTAATAGACCCAGCAAAAATTTCGCGCTACGCGCGTCTTTTCCTCTCCCCATCTGAACATTGGTTATAAAAGCAATTGTGAATAGAATAAAAGAACACGAGAAATCGAATCATACTGAACCAGCCGGCGCAGAAACGGCGAGACGGAACCCCCTGAAGTTGCCGAGGATGACCCACGCTGCCGCCGTTGCGGCACGCCGCGCGCGCGAGCCTGGCGTTGCTGCTCCACGAGCCGCCACGCAGCGTTCTATTGTCAGTAGAATCTTGGGCTTCGCGACCATCAGTGACAATGTAGGGATACGGCTTGTAGAGGCTGCTCGTCCACTCCCAGACATTGCCTGCCATGTCTTCGGCGCCACATGGGCTGGCCCCGCTGCGCTGCTGGTCGCTGGCGGGGTACGAGCCGACGGGCGTGGTGGTTCCGATGCCGCTCTCGTCGGTGTTGCAGCGATGTCTTGTCGAAGCTGTCGCCCCAGGGATAGAGGCGGCTGGCGTTGCGTGCGGGTCCCAGCGGGCGGCTTTCTCCCACTGCGCCTCGCTGGGCAGCCGCCAGCTCCTGCCGGCCCGTCACCGTGCGCAGCCAGGCGGCGTAGGCGGTCGCATCCTGCCACGAGACGCAGACGACCGGGTGGTCGGGATGCTGTTGCTGCGTCTGCCAGGTCACGCTGCCAGCCGCTGGGCGGCTCAGGCACGGCTCCGGCGGTCACGGCCAGCGCATACTCGGCCACCGTGACAGGATATTTGCCGATCTGGAAGGTCGGCCAGCTCGACGCGGTGCTGTGGCAGTTCGTCGTCATATGCTTCTTTGTCGCGGCTCTTGTCGCTGCCCATGAGAAAGGCGCCAGCGGCGACGGGGACGAGCGGCGGGAGGATCGCCTGCGCGCCCGCGACGTTGACACCGCGAAAGCCGAGGCCAGCCAGCCGCGCGGGCACAATGGGCGGCGGGAAGAGTTCGGCGCGGGTCTGCGTCGCCTGTTCGCGCTCGCTGGCGCTGAGGTCGGCGGCGACGAGCAGGTTCCAGGCGTCGCGCAGGCGCCCGGCGGTGGCGAGCTGGCGCGCCACGCTCAGTCGGGCCGGGAACGGCGCGCTGGGCAGCGCGGCAAGCTGCGCCAGCGCCAGCCAGTCGGCGTCGCTGGCCTCCGGGCGCTCAGCCAGTGTGCGGGCCAGCGCCAGCGCCTCAGACTCGCGCCCTAGCGCCGCCAGCAGATCGCGGCGTGTGGTCAGCCAGGCGCCGTCATCCGGGCGCAGCCGCAGCGCCTGGTCAACACGGCTGAGCGCGTCGTCCAGCTTGTTCAGCGCTTGCAGCGTGGGGACATATTCGCGCAGGATGTCGAGCTTCTCGTCCGGGTCTTCCGTCAGCGTGACGGCGCGCTTGAGCAGCGGCTCGGCGCTCGCCAGGTCGTGCGCTTGCAGCGCGGCGCGTGCGGCGGCGCGCACGGTGGGGAAGTCCAACGGGTCGCGCTCGTAGGCCTGGCGCAGCGCGCTGCGGCAGCCTCGCCGGGGCGGCCAAGCTCCAGCAGCGCGCGGCCCTGCATGCGGTAGAAGTCGGTCGTCACCTGGCCGGGCGCCTCGGCCAGCAGCAGATCAGCCAGGTCCACCACGGTCTGCCAGTCGCTCTCGGCGGTCGCGCTGGCCATGCGGCTGAGCAGCCGGGCGCCGGGGGTCGCGGGCGCGGGGGTCGCGGGGATAGGCGCGACGGGATGTCCGCCGCCGGGATGCTCGGCGCCAGGGCGGCGCGCGTCGCGCTGGTCGCCCGCGCGGATCGCGTCCAGCAGCGCGGCGACGGCGCCATCATAGTCGCTGGTGGCGTCGTAGTATTGCAGCGTCGCCCAGGTTGGCGGCACGCTGCGTGGGTCACGGGCGCTGGCGATCAGCCGCACCACGCCGCGCATCTGGCCGTAGAGCACGCGGTTGAGCGCGGCGTTGACCTCCATCTCGACCGGATCCGACCGCAGCGAGTTGGGCGTCTCGACCAGCGCCAGCCAGTCGCACCGCACCAGCCCCTGGTTGATGCGCTTGAGGAAATCACCATCCCTGGCGCCCTCCCAGTCCACCCAGACGGTGGCGCCCGCGCCCTCCAGGCTCGCCACGAATCGCCGGGTGAACAGAACATCCTGGCGGTTATAGCTGACGAAGATGCGTGGAGTCGTCGGCGCTGGCGTACCCATGGCGAGCTAGCCTCCTCGTGCCCATCCTGCCCACACACAGCCCGGCTCGCCCATGCGCGTCACCTGTCGCTCACAGTCAGCCTGTAACGACAGTATAGCGCATCACGCCGCCAGAACCAACCGGAAACTTTCAGCCCGCTAAAGCGTCATGCCAATATGCGGTGGGGCTGGCGGTTGAAACCCCGCCTGCGCAGGTCCGAATCCCAGTCCGCGCAGGCGGACTTCGCGGCCCGCAGGCCATCCAGGCGCGGTTTTAACCGCCAGCCGACCTGGCCAACCGCTGGCTGCGGGGGCGCGGGCGGGTGAACCCGCAGCTACGGGTCTGCGGGCCGCAAAGGCCGCCTGCGCGGCCTGGAGAACGGCGTCCTGGCCCGCAGCGTCGGGCGTCGCGTTGGTCCGCAGATCGACCCTGGGCGCGGCTTTCAGCCGCCAGCCAGCTCTGCCCGATTTGCCGCTAGCGCTGAGATTGACATGCCGCTGACGGCTGTGCGTTAGTGGCTGTGGCTATGGATGTAGTCCACCTCATCTGCGCGGGATGCTGCGCAGGCCGCCAAAGGAGAATACTGGCGATGGCAAAGACGATTGTGTTCGTGCATGGAGCCTGGCTCACCGCGCTCTCATGGGAGAACTTTCGCGGATACTTTGAGCAGAGGGGCTACACCTGTGTGGCGCCTGAATGGCCCTATCGCGACAAACCGATCGCCGAGTTGCGCAAGAATACCCCCGCCGAATTGTCTGATGTCGGCGTCAAAGAGCTGACCGACCACTACGACGGCATCGTCAGAGCGATGCCTGAGCCGCCAATCCTGATTGGCCACTCCTTCGGCGGCCTGATCGTGCAGCAACTGCTGGATCGCGGCCTGGGCAGCTCCGGTGTCGCGCTCGACTCAGTCGCGCCAGAGGGCGTGCTGGCGGTGGATTGGACGGTGCTGAAAGCGAATTCAAGCGTCCTGTTCAGGTGGATGAACTGGGACAAGGTGCTCACGATGACCTTGCCTGAGTTCCAGTACGCCTTCGTCAACACCTTCCCCGAAGCGCAACAGCAGACCTTGTACGACCGCTATGTCGTACCAGAGACCGGACGCATCTTCTTCCAGGCCGCCTTCGCGCAACTGGACCCACATCACGCCCTGCGCGTCGACTTCGCGAATACCCAGCGGGCGCCGCTGCTGCTGATCGCGGGCGAACACGACCACCTGGTACCTGCGCACGTCGTCAAGTCGAACTATGAGCGCTATCAACGCTCCACGGCGCGCACCGACCACCACGAGTTTGCCGGTCGCGCGCACCTGCTGATCGCCCAGGATGGATGGGAAGAGGTCGCCGGGTACGCAGCAAACTGGCTCGATCACCTGCCAGACCAGGCGGCCGCCCAGCGATCCGCTGGTGCAGGCCAGGCCAACCCGCAGGCCTAATAGCCGCGAGCACAGCGCAGCCAGAGCTTGCGAAGTGTTCAGCGATTGCTCGCGCATGGCCGTGTCCCAGCCCCACGCAGGTGGGCTCGCGGCCCGCAGGCCCGTAGCTGCGGGTTTACCCGCCCGCGCCCCGGCGGCGACCATTCACACGCCCTCAGCGCAGCCCCCTCGTGCCGGAGAGGGGGCCAGGGGGTGAGGTCGCGTCCGCTCAGTTGAAGGCGCTGAGGCCGGTGATCGCCTGCCCCAGAATCAGCGTGTGGATGTCGTCGGTGCCTTCGTAGGTGAAGACCGACTCCAGGTTGTTCATGTGGCGCGAGATCGGGTATTCCAGCGTGATGCCGTTGCCGCCCAGCACGGCGCGGGCCTCGCGCGCGGTATTCAGCGCCTCGCGCACGTTGTTGCGCTTGGCCAGTGACACCTGTACCGAATGCGCCAGCCCCTCATCCTTCAGCCGCCCCAGCTGCAGCGCCAGCAGTTGCGCCTTCACCAGCTCCGTCGCCATGATGGCCAGCTTGCGCTGCGTAAGCTGAAAGCCGCCGATGGGCTTGCCAAACTGCACACGCAGTTTCGAGTACTCCATCGCCGCCTCATAGCAGGCCATCGCCGCGCCATTCGCGCCCCATGCGATGCCAAAACGCGCCTCGTCGAGGCACGAGAGCGGCCCACGGATGCCGCGCACGCCGGGCAGCATATTCGCCGCCGGAATGCGGCACTCCTCGAAGTGTAGCTCAGAGGTGACGGAGGCGCGCAGCGAGAGCTTGTGATGCACATCGCTGGCCGTGAAGCCCGGCGTCCCCTTCTCCACCAGGAAGCCGCGAATACCCTCCTCCGCGCGCGCCCAGACGACCGCGAGATCGGCGATGCTGCCGTTGGTGATCCACATCTTGGAGCCATTGAGGATGTAGCTGTCGCCATCCTTCACGGCGCGCGTCAGCATGCCAGCGGGATTACTGCCATAGTCTGGCTCGGTCAGCCCGAAGCAGCCGATGACCTCGCCCTGCGCCATCTTCGGCAGCCAGCGCTGCTTCTGCTCCTCCGAGCCATAGGCCCAGATCGGGAACATCGCCAGCGACCCCTGCACCGAGACGAATGAGCGCAGGCCGCTATCGCCATACTCCAGCTCCTGGCAGGCCAGACCATAGCAGACCGCGCTCAGCCCCGCGCAGCCGTAGCCCTCCAGGTGCATCCCCAGCAGCCCCATCTGCGCGATTTCAGGCACAAGCTCACGCGGGAAGGCGCCCGCCTCGAAGTGCTCGCCGATGATCGGCAGCACGCGCTCACGGGTGAAGTTGCGCACCGTGTCGCGCACCATGCGCTCCTCCTCGGAGAGCAGATGATCGAGGTTATAGAGGTCCATCGCCGAAGGTTGCGGCGCGGCGTGGCGCTTGTGGGCCGCTGTGCGCGCGGCGGGGTCAATCACGCTATCTGCCATGTGGGTCGCTCCCTGTTCCAGTGTACGCCGTCGTACCATGCCGGGACGACGCCGGGTCGTCTATCGTATCTCGCGCTCAAAGTACAAGCAGTTTCTCTCTCCCCCTCGCCCTCTGGGAGAGGGGCCGGGGGTGATGGCGCCCGCGCAGAGGCAGCGGCGCGGCCATGCTGAAGGATACCACACCGTGTCGCTCCGCCCACAATCTGGCAAGGCGGCGCTATGGCGTATACTGAGCGGCAAAAGGAGCGGGCGGCTGAGCTATTAGCCGCCCGCGCGCCGATGATTGCGTGAAGGAGCAAGTCCGCATGAAACATCCTCGCAGCGTGCGCTGGCTCGGCCTCATCCTGCTACTCGGGGCGCTGGGCGCGCTGGCGGCCTGCGCGCCGTTTGGCGGAGCAAACACGCCGCCGCCAGGCTCACTCGTCGCCAACGCGACCGCCGTGGCCAGCGCGACCGCCGCAGCGACTGGCGGCGCCGCGACGCCTGCCAGTCTGCCGCAGCTCCATCCAGATGCGGGATGGGTGGCTGAGGTAGAGATCGCCGATGGGTCGAAGTTCGGCGGAAGCGGAGTGATGGGCGGCCCTGCGGGCGGCGCCACCGCCTCCGTGACGGAGACGCTCGGCTACTTCACGCTCGCCGATGCCGCGCTGGTCACGATGGTCTTCTCCTGCCAGAGCGTCGCTGGCACGCAAGCCACGCTCAAGGTCAGCGTCGGCGATGTCGTCTCTGGCGCGATTCAGTGCAGCGTGGCTGGCGCTTCGACCCACGACGTGGCGCAACTGCCCTCCACGCTCGTCGGCCACAGCCTGCCCGTCAACGTGACCATCTCCACCGATGGCGCGGCGCCGCAGTGGAACTTGCTGGTCGAGCAGCCGAAGTGAGCGGGCGGTTGCCCCCCGCCCTCCTGGGTCCGCGAAGGCGGACCTTGTGGGCCGTGAGGCTCTTGAGACGCGGCCAGCCTGCTCCGCCGTCTACTCATCGCCCCCGAAGATGCTGAAGGGTTTGTCGTTGCGCTGCAAGACGGCGTTCTCGCGCTGGCGGTCGGCGAAGGCGTGGGCGCTGTGGTAGTCGCGCCACTCCGCCGGGGCGTCTTTGCTCTCGCCGCCGTGCGGCGTGACACGCTGGCGCACACGGCAGATGACCGGCGTGTTGACAGCGGCGCCAGAGATGATCGCCTGCCCCTTCGAGAGCGCGGGCAGATTGTCGAGCAACTCGCGCCCGACGCCCTCCACCGCCGAGCCAACACTCTGCTGATCGACCTCGTTGACGATGCGCATGATGCACTGCGTCAGGCACTGACTCAACACATCGGCGTCGAGCTTGCCGGGGCGCTGACTGATGAGGCCCACGCCCACGCCAAACTTGCGCCCCTCGGCGAGAATTTGCTTGAGGATGCCCGTTGAGACGACCTCATCGCCGTGCGGCGCGAAGTGGTGCGCCTCCTCGATCAGCACGAAGACCGGATACGACAGGTAGCGTTCGTCGCCTTCGTGGGTCTTGCCACGGTCGGTGTCAACACGCGCATTGTAGATGCGCCGCAGCAGCGTCGCCACGATCACCTGCTGGTCGCGCTCATCCACCTCATTCAGTTGCAGCACGGTACACTGGCCGGGCTTGAGCGCCTCGTGCAGCCCCAGGTGATGATGCGGATCAAAGACCATGTTGTTCTCGCCGAAGCGTTCATCAATCTTCCAGTGCAGCGCCGCGACGGTGCTATTGCCGCTGTCATCGCCGCTATCCTCGTTCGACTTGCTCGCCACGTCGCTGACGGCGCGCTTCAGCTCATCCGCCGTCCACGGCTGCCCCTTCTTGGCACGGCGCAGGTTGTCATAGGCGCGCCCGAGGAAGTGATGCTGCTTGTCGGTCATGCTCGGCAACAGGTAGCGCAGATCGCCCAGCGTCAGTGTCGAGAGGCGCACCTTCACCTGATCGTGCTGGTAGATGCGCGTCGTCGCCTGGTAGCGCGGGCGGCGCGGCCCATTGCGCCCGGCGGACGCAGCCTCGCCGTCGGTGAACTCGACGTGATTGGCCATCTCCTGCAGCGCGCTATACTCGCCATGCGGATCGATCACCAGCACGGCGGCGCCGTTGTACGGGCGCATCAACTCCTCGATGATGACGCTGGCGAGGTAGCTCTTGCCCGCGCCGGTGCTGGCGATGATGGCGAGATGCGTGCTGACCAGGTCTTTCACATCCAGCACGATCGGCGCGGCGCCGTCGGGGCGGGTGAGCAGCGAGCCAATCAGCGCGCTCCCCGGCGTATGTGGCCGCTTGCGCGAGAGCACATCGGCCAGCCAGACATCATCGGCGAGATAGATCGGCGTGCCAGAGCTTGGCGGAATCCACGGGTTGACGAAGGAGCCGAGCGCAGTATCGTAGTAGCCCATGATCGCGACGCTCAGCTCGAAGAGATCGCTCACCCGCTGGTCATAGCCCACCAGCGCGGCAACCTGCGATGGCGCGACGCCCGGCTCCGAGAGGAAGGTATCGGGGAAGAGCTGCACCGGGTCACGCCGCAGGATGCGCCCCAGCACGCGGCGCGGCTGCGCGCCTGCTGCGTCATCCAGTTCATAGTAGACATACTCGCCATTCTTGAGCAATCGGCTCTCGTCACGCGAGATGAAGGTGTACTCATGAATGGTATCGCCGGGGCCTTTGGTGATTCCCATCGGGGCGGCCTGTGGCTCTGTGCGCTGCTGCATCTCTCACAACCCTCCATCCCTGCGCTTGCGTCGCGCGCTCAGCCCGCCGACTGCACTTTCAGCCGCCAGGCGAAGTTGCGCTTGACGATGGAGAGCAGCGCCTGTTGCTCAGGAAAGAGCAGGTCGAGTCGCTCGATCACCCGCAAGATGGCCATCGGCAGCAGCGGATTATCCTGCGCGACGGCGTGTGGCAGATAACCCATGTGCAGGTAGGGCTTGGCGCGCGCGTCGTCGGCAAAGAAGTGGAACGCGCGTAGCTCAGCGTCGCCGAGCGCGCTGACGACGGCGCCCAGGTCAGGCGCGAGCGCGGGCACGCCGTGCGTCATACGCGGGCGTCCGCTGGCGCTGCCCGAGGCGGCGCCCAGCAACAGGATCGAGACGAGCACGGCGCGCTCGGCCACATAGTCTGGCGAGAACAACTCGACCTGCTCATCATTCGAGAGGCGCGGCCCCAGCGCCCCGAAGGCGGGATTGAGCAAGATCGTGTCATAGATCAGCCCAATCGCCCACCCCGCGCTGGCGGCTGGCGTCTCGCTCAGTGGCGCGAGCGCGTCGCCCGGCGCGGCGGTCAGCGTATCTGGCAGGGCTGGCCCATCGCGCAGCGGGACGCGCACGAACGCGCCGAATGCGTAGTCGCTGGGGCTGGGCGGCGCGCTCGTCTCGCCGGGGCCATACACCTGACAGGTGTAGCGCACATGCGACTCCGAGCGCACAATTTTGCCGATATTCACCACTGCCGCCTTGCGCACATCCACCGTCATAGGCTCGCCCTCGCGCTGGCGCGTGGCCAGCGTATGCGCCGCTTCGCTGCTACCATGGTCGCAGTATATCATGTCGCGCACGGCGCGTCAGACCTGGCCGCCTATTTCTTCTTTTTCGGCGTCGCGGTGGGCTTGATGGTAGCGGTTGGCGTGGGCGTATGCGTCGCCGTATGCGTCGCCGTCGGCTGGCTGAGTCCGGGGATGCTGTTGGGCAGCTTGATGTGCGTCGTCGCTTCACGCTGGGCGATGACGACGCCGATGGGAATCAGCACGATCAGCGCGACCGTGAGCGCGAGAATCAGCAGGCTGCGCAAGGGTGACGGTCTGCGGAAACGACGCGGGCGTGGGAGTGGCCGTGTTTGCGGGGCAGCCGCCGTGTGTCGGCCCGTCACCGCGATGTACGTGGTGCGCTGCCAGTAATCATCCTTCTTGAGCCAGGCTTGCGTCTCGACCGTTGGGCGTTCGTCAGCGTCGTCGGGCGTCTCGTCGCTGATCTCGATCGCAATCGCTCGCTCCAGCGCGCTCGCTGCGGGCAATGGCGCCACAGCGGCGGAGTCCGCAGGGGCGTCTTCAGCGAACTGCGCCGTGCTCGTCTGCGGCGCTGCGACCTGCTCTCCCTGCCCGGCGTCAAAATCCATCGTGTCGCCCCTCCTAAATAAACGCGCCATTCACCTGCGCGCGCTCGCAAGACTAGTGTCACCCAAAGCTATCGTGCCGCGCAGTGGCGCGCGCCACATTTCCTTCTCATAATAGTAGACGCCTGGCAGTCGGATAGGTATACACCTGGCCTGAACGCGCGAGCGCCCGACCCCAGAATGCCGCGTGATTGGCAGCGGCGAGCAACGCCGAGCGAACGTCTGCGCGCCTTGCGAGAAGCCTGCGGCAGCGGCGATACATGACCCATCGGCCTCAGGCGCGGGCGGTGTGCTAGAATGGCGTGAATGACCAGCGAGAAGAGCGTTCTGGCGGTATGCGCGAGGAGCGGGCGAGGCGCTGCGGGCGTTAGGGGCAATGTGCATGCAGGATAAGAGCGACGCCAGCGGAACAGGTCGCGGCGGCTACAACGGCTCGCGACCGGTTGCGATACCCGCTGGGATACAGCCCAATGAGGCAGGTGAGGTCATCGAGCTGGAACTCAACGACCTTGCGTATGGTGGCGACGCGGTGGGCCGACACGCTGGGCGCGCCATCTTTGTGCCAGGGGGGCTGCCTGGCGAATTCGTGCGCGCGCGGCTCCAGCGTGAGCGCTCGAACTATGCCCGCGCCACGCTGATCGAGGTCTTGCGCGCATCGCCAGATCGCGTCGCGGCCCGCTATCCTGAGCTGGGCGAGTCGGGCGGCTTCCAGTGGCAGCACCTCGCCTATCCAGCCCAGTTGGAGTGGAAATCGCGCATCGTGCGGCAACTGCTGCTCCGCATCGGCAAGTTTTCCGAGCCGCGCGTGCTGCCCACGCTGGGCATGCCATCCAACACCGATCCCTGGCGCTACCGCACAGTGGCGCAGTTCTCCGTGGCGCCCGATGGCAGCATAGGCTTCCGGCGCATGGAGAGCCATGATGTGCTCGACATGCCCGAATGCCCGATCGTGCATCCGCAGCTCGACGCGCTCTACCAGGCGACGCGCGCCTGGATGCGCGAACGCTGGGGCGCGAACGCTTTCGCCCATACCGAGCGATTTACGCTGCGCGTGGCCGTGGGCGCTCCGGGCGAGCAATCCTCTGGCCCGCTCTCGCTGGCGGGTGGCCACACCTATCGCAACGGCCCCGGCGGCCTGCTGACCATCGAGGCGCGTCCGGGCGCATCCTTCGCGAGTGACGGCGGCCCAGACGCCGTGGCAGGCGATCTGCTGGAGGCGCTGCCCGGGCTGGCGGGCGCGGTCATCCTGGGGCTGCCAGGCGGGCGTGGCCGCGTGATCGCCGGGCAGGATTTCGTTCACGAACGGGTGGCGCAGCGCATCTTCCGCATCTCCGCCGGATCATTCTTTCAGGTCAATCCCACCCAGACGCCGATCCTGATCGAGCAGGCGCTCGCAGCGCTCCAGCCGCGCCCCAGCGACATTGCGCTGGACGGCTACAGCGGCGCCGGGCTGTTCTCGCTGTTTCTCGCCGAGCGGGTGGCGCATGTGCGGGCAGTCGAGTCGCAGCCCAGCGCGGTCGCCGACATGCGTGCGAGCGCGTTGCTCAACGGCGTCACTAATGTGTTCGCGCAGGAGGGCTTGCTGGAGCGCGTGCTGGGCATGATGCGTCGCCAGCGCGAACACATTGACCTGGCGCTGGTTGATCCGCCGCGCTCTGGCTGTCTGCCGCGCGCGCTGATCGAGCTGGCCGCGCTGGGGCCGCGCACGATTGTCTACGTGTCGTGCGATCCCTCGACACTCGCGCGCGACCTGCGCATCATCTGCGATAACGGCTACATGCTGACCGCTGTGCAGCCAGTAGACATGTTCCCATTCACCTCGCACATCGAGTGCATCGCCACCTGCGAGCGCGCCCGCCACTAGCGCGGCGCCAACAACCACATTCGGATTCGGTTTCAGATGCTCACAGCGATGAAGGAGCGTGTCATGGATATCACAGTCGATGGAGTGACGATCTTCGTGCTGCCGATCGGCGCCGAGACGAAGTATCCTCTCGTCGTGCTACACGGTGGCCCAGGGCTCGATCACACTGAGATGCACCCGTGGCTCGACTCGCTGAGTGACACCTTCCGCCTGCTCTATGTGGACCTGCGCGGGCAGGGCCGCTCGCAGCGCGTAGACCCGGCGACGCTCTCGCTCAGCGTCTTCGCCTCCGATGTGACACGGCTGGCCGAGGCGCTTGGCCTGCGCCAGTATGCTGTTCTGGGCCACTCGTTCGGTTCGTTCGTCGCGCTGGCGCATGCCATCGAGCAGGGCGGCGCGTCGCACTACATCATCTCCAGCGGCACGGCCAGCTTCTCGAAGACCGCGCCTGAGATCGAGCGCAATCTGGCGGCCTTCGAGCCGGAGGCGCTGCGCGAGCAGGTCACGCAGTCGTGGGCGCTGGAGCCACACGCGCGCACCCAGGAGGATGTCGCGCGGCTGATGACGATGCAGATGCCGTTCCACTTCGCCACGACGCAGAGCGACGCCTATCGCCACTACATGGAGGTCGAGGCGCAGGGCGCGGCGATCTATTCGCCAGAAGTGCTGGCTTACTTCGCGGCCAACGAATACGCCATCGAGTATGAGAACCGGCTGGGCGAGATTCGCCAACCAACGCTGATCTTCGCCGGAGAGTATGATCGCACCTGCACGCCGCGCGCCGCACGCGACCTGCACGCGGGCATCCCCGGCAGCGAACTCGTCATCCTGCCGGACGCTGGCCACATGACCTACGTGGAGCAGCCCGGCATGTACTTCGCTGCGCTGCGCGACTTCTTCGCCCGCCACCCCGCGCCGCAGGGATAACGCCAAGGCCGCCGCCAATGGAACTCGGATCGACTGATCCCTCACTATGGCTGAGGGATCAGCGAACGCGGGCGCATGCGGATAGCTCAGTACGTGCTCACCACGGCAGTCTGCATACACTGAGGCTGTGTTAGACATTTAGAGTGAATGTGTCGCATGATTTCTGACCAGCAAAACTAGAAACTCTTGACATTGATTCCGAACCGGAGGTATGCTCTGGAGCGAAGTAGGCGGACGCTCTCCGCGAAGTTCGAGTATCACCACTGACGTACAGAAGGCTCTGTAACGTCTGATTTCCCCACATGGCGAGTTCCATCTGTTGTCTGTCAAATACGCGCAATAGCCCACTCTCCGGCGGCATGCGCCAGGAGCAGTCCCTGGAATGTGTACCAGGAGCGCCACAAAAACAACGCTGTGCGCCACCCATCCGCAGAGATTTGAAGGATGCGTGGGGCATTCCTGGAGTCTGTAGCAGCGAGTGACGTAGCTACCATTCCAAGCTGAGTACGAAATCAGCAACACAGAGGAGAGCAGATGTATGGCTAGCCAGCCCACCAACCCACCCAATGATGACGATGATGATCGCATCATTGATGCGCCGCCCGACCCACAAGTCCAGCAGATCGCCGATATTTCTGGGCGAAGTACGAATGACGCTAGCTTCGCTCAACAAGAGGCGAACTTTTCCAGGCTGGAACACGATTATTCCGACCAGTTGGCCACCGAAGGTCGCAACGAGGAAGCAAATCGGTACTCGCAAGACGCCAGCGCTCACATGACAGACGCCGAGCGAGTCATGATGCAGGCTAAAGAGGAAGAACGCAAAGCTGAGCGCCTGCGTCAGCAGCAGCGAGGGTTCCTCTCGCAGAGCCTTCAAGCCTTGCCCAATCAGCAACTCGTCACCTTGCGCGATGCCGTCAAGGCAGTACGTCTCAGCGTGGAGGATCTGACACCGCGTGATCTGCAACTCATGCAGCGAATAGCTGCTGTGAACGAGCCAGGTTTTGATGAAGCGCTTATCGAGGAGTGGCGCGAAACAGTCATCAACACGGCGATCACAATCGAGGTTACACTAGGGAGTTCCGAGGGCGTTCACCATAACGCGGCTCAGTTGGTGCGCGACCTGTCTGTTTGGATCGCAGCGGCCCTCGAGCTGGCTAAGCTCGCGCAACCGCTCAAGAATCTGATCGAACAGTACGGTCATCTCCTGCTGCAATTCCACTTCTAGCCTTCCCGATTAGCTACCGCCCTACACGTCGGGCGCCAGCATCCATGAAGGAGGCCGCGCACAATGACCCTGGAAGATTGCTTCGGCCTGCTGTTTCTGGTGTATTTCGCGCTGGTCTTCTCGGCAGGCGTCGGCGTGTTTGCGCGCGGCGCCACCGGGCTGGCCGTCTTGATCGTCGCGTGCCTCGCTGGCCCACTCGTCGCGCTCCTGCTCACGGCGATCAGCGCCGTGGCGGAAGATGCGCAACACGCATGATAGCGGCATCAGCGCGAACCAACAGTTTCAGAAGGGCGCCATCCATCGTCGTCGCAGTGGCGATGGATGACGCTCTTTCCGCGCTCACAAGCCGCTTCCTACCACGCAGATGATACACTGGCTCTGCGGCGCGCCGCTGGTGGGCGCCGAGGAGAGCGCGAGCGACGCGGCGAGGCGTCACGAGGTGAGTGCTATGGGCAAGCGACGCAGCGACCGACTGGTCAGCACCTTTTCCATCGTCGGGCGCGATGCGCAGACAGGCGATCTGGGCATCGCCGTGCAGTCGAAATTTCTGGCGGTGGGCGCAGTAGTTCCCTGGGTCAGGGCGGGGATTGGCGCCGTCGCCACCCAGGCCTGGGCCAACACCAGCTATGGGCCGCGCGGGCTGGCGCTGCTGGCGCAGGGAACATCCGCTGAGGAGGCGCTGCGCACGCTGACTGCGGAAGACGAGCAGGCCATCCACCGCCAGGCGGGCATCGTGGATGCGCATGGACGCTCGGCGACCTATACCGGATCAAGCTGCTACTCGTGGGCGGGTGGCCTCGCCGGGCCAGATTTCGCCGCGCAGGGCAACATCCTCGTCGGTGAGGCCACCGTGCGCGCACTGGCGGAAACCTTCCAGCAGACGCAAGGCCCGCTGTGGCAGCGACTGCTCGCGGCGCTGGCCGCCGGTCAGGCGGCTGGTGGCGATAGCCGGGGGATGCAGTCGGCGGCGCTGGTGGTGGCGCGCGAGGCGGGCGGCTACGGCGGCTTCAACGATCGCTTCATCGACCTGCGCGTTGACGACCACTCCAGCCCAATTCAGGAACTGAGCCGCCTGCTGGCGATGCACGAACTCTACTTCTTCAAGCCAGCGCCCGAAGACCTGCTGCCACTTGACACGCCGCTGACCACTGAACTCCAGACGCTGCTTGCCCGCAGTGGCGACTATGCAGGGCCAGCCAGCGGCGTCTACGATGACGCGACCTATCAGGCGCTGGAGCGTTACGGCGCGCGTGAGAATCTGGAGGAACGGCTCGCGCACGACCCCGCCGACGCGCGCATCGATCGCAAGGTGATCGCGTACATGCGTGAGCATACTCGCATAGCGTCAGGAAAACCGATGACCGATTATGCCACCGCGCCCGACGGCGTGCGCGTGGTGACGCTGCCCGACCTCGACCATGAGCAACTCGTGAGGAGCGCGCGGTCGTCTTGCCCGCTGTGCTACCATTTCTGATGGCCTGAGCCGCAGGCCAGCGCAGATGCGGGGAGCGCAGACAATCCGGCTCCCCTCGCCCTCTGGGAGAGGGGCTGGGGGTGAGGGCGGAGGCGCGGGGTAGGGTCACGCAACGGCAACAGCCAAGTCGGCATCGGTAGAGCAGGACAACATGGATAGCGTCAGCCAGACAACATCGAACGACGACCTGGCGCCCCTGCGCGCAGGGCAGCCATTGAGCTTTCGCGTGATTGGTCGTAGCGCCGACTCACGCGCACGCGCCGGAATCATCCGCACGCCACACGGAATCATCCGCACGCCGGTCTTCATGCCGGTCGGCACGCATGCCACCGTCAAAGCGGTTGGCCCGGATGACCTCGAGGCGATTGGGGCGAGCATCATCCTCTCGAACACCTATCACCTGTTGCTGCGCCCCGGCGCGGAACTGGTGGCGCGCTTCGGCGGACTGCATGGCTTCATGCGCTGGCCGCATCCCATCCTGACCGATAGCGGCGGCTTCCAGGTCTTCAGCCTGGGCAAACTACGCTCGCTGACGGATGAGGGCGTCACCTTCCGCTCGCATCTCGATGGCGCATCGGTCGCGATGACGCCAGAGAGTGTCATGCATACCGAGGCGCTGCTCGGCGCGGATGTCATCCTGCCGCTGGATGAATGCCCGCCGTATCCCTGCTCGCCGGAGGAAGCGCGCTCCGCCACCGCGCGCACCCACCGCTGGGCCGAGCGCGCCCTGGCCACCCGCCAGCGCCCCGGCGAGCAGGCGCTCTTTGGCATCCCGCAAGGCTCGATGGATGAAGGCCTGCGGGCGCAGAGCGCGCGATTCATCGGCGCGCTGCCCTTCGACGGCTTCTCCATCGGCGGGCTATCGGTGGGCGAGCCGCGCCCGCTGATGTGGCGGATGCTGGAAGCAAGCGTCTCTGGCCTGCCCGACGAGAAGCCGCGCCACCTGCTCGGCGTTGGCTCGCCCGATGATCTGCTCGAAGGCATCGAGCGCGGCGTGGACATGTTTGACTGCGTGCTGCCGACCCGCACCGCGCGCACTGGCGGCCTCTACACCGCGCAGGGGCGGCTCAACGTGCGCGGGGCGCGCTACCGCGACGAGCAGGGGCCAGTAGACCCCACCTGCGACTGCTGGACCTGCCGCACATTCAGCGCAGGCTATCTGCATCACCTGATTCGCGCCGAAGATGACGAGAGCCGGGGCGAACTGCTCTACTATCGGCTGGCGAGCCTCCACAACCTGCGCTTCCTCATCCGCCTGGTCGAGCAGGCGCGCGCCGCCATCCTGGAGGAAACCTTCGCGGCGTTCAAGGCAGACTTCCTGGCAGGCTTCACGCCGCCCGACCGCGAGGCTGCCGAGCAACAGAAGCAGCGGCGCGCGGCAAAGACCGCAGGCGTGTGACGCGCACGTCCGGTTCGGTGGTTGGCGTTCGTGCACCCCTCACCCCCAGCCCCTCTCCTAGAGGGCGAGGGGAGCCGGAGTTCCCCCTCGCCTCATGGGAGAGGGGCTGGGGGTGAGGGTTCGCAAGCTGTCGCCCTCGCCCTTGATAGGCCAGACGCGCCGCTTGCCCAGGCGCATTGGGCTTCGATGCCTCGGCGCGCCACCCTACTCGTCTGCCTCCAGCACCTTGCGCAGGAAGCTGCGGGTACGCTCCTCGCGCGGATTGCTGAAGATGTCGGCGGGCTTCCCTTCCTCTACGATGACGCCGCCGTCCATGAAGATCACGCGGTCGGCCACGTCACGCGCGAAGCTCATCTCGTGGGTGACGACCATCATCGTCATGCCCTCCTCGGCAAGCTGACGCATCACCTTCAGCACCTCGCCCACCAGCTCGGGGTCCAGCGCGGAGGTCGCCTCGTCGAAGAGCATCAGCTTGGGGTCCATCGCCAGGGCGCGGGCGATGGCGACGCGCTGCTGCTGACCGCCAGAGAGGCGCGCGGGGTAGGCGTCGGCCTTGTCGGCCAGCCCCACCTTCGCCAGCAGCGCATGGGCGTTTCGCTCAGCCTCCGCGCGCGGCGTATGCTTCACCTGAATCGGCGCCTCCATCACGTTCTCCAGCGCGGTCATGTGCGGGAAGAGGTTGAAGCGCTGGAACACCATGCCGATCTCGGAGCGCATGCGGGCGATATTCTTCTCGCTGTCCTCGACGATCCGGCCATCCGTCTCGCGATAGCCCATCAACTCGCCTTCGATGAGGATGCGCCCCTTGTTGATCTTCTCCAGGTGATTGATGCAGCGCAGGAAGGTCGTCTTGCCCGAGCCGCTCGGCCCGATGATGACCACCACCTCGCCCTTCTTGATCTGCATGCTGATGCCGCGCAGCACCTCATTGTTGTGGAAGTATTTGTGGACTTCCTGCGCGTCTACCATCGCGGCAGACCCTGCGGTTGCGCTCATCGTCGCTCACCTCCTCAAATAGTCGGATATGCGCTCAGTGTGCGCCCGTGCCAACAGGCGAGCGGCGCAGCAGCGGATACAGCAGTTCATTAGGCGACAGAAGACGCGCCCAGACCGACTTGCCCTTACTGCCTGGGTCAATATTTGAGGCGCTGAAACGCCGTTCCAGCCAACTTTGTATTATGGTCCAGACCGTTGTCATCAGCAGATACCAGATGACTGCGACTGTGAGCAATTCCAGGGTGAGGAAACTGGGGCTGCCAATCGCCTCCGCCGCGCCAAGCAGCTCATAGAGTGAGATGGCGGAGACAAGTGAGGTGTTTTTGAGCATGCCATTGAACTCGTTACCCAATGGCGGCAGGATGACCCGCATCGCCTGCGGAAGTACGATGCGACGCATACCAAGCCAGTAGGTCATGCCCAGCGTCTTCGCGGCCTCCATCTGCCCCGGATCAATCGAGTCAATGCCTGCGCGCACGATCTCCGCCATGTACGCGCCTTCGTTGAGGGCAAGCGCGAGGAAACCGGCGACGAACGGACGCAACGCGCCGCCATAGCCAGAAGCGTCGAATCCGAGAGCGGGAAATATGTTTGACGCTTGCAGTGGCCGGGCCAGGTTGAGGTAGCTTGTAGACAGATACACGACTAAGATTTGCACAAACAGCGGCGTACCGCGAAATAGCCAAATATAGACTTCGGCGATCCAGGAGAGTGGCCTGAATCTGGCGCGGCGCATGAAATAGAGAATCAGTCCGATGATCGTGCCAGTCACCTGCGAAAGGATCGCCAGGGTGATGGTGATGATGATGCCCTGCATAATCAGCGGCGCAAAGAGGTTATGCGTGACAGCGGCGCCATTGTAGGTCTTGAGGAATGACTGGAAGGGATTCATGGTCGTCAACTCCTCCTCAGCGCCTCGCCTGCCACGAGGTCGCCCCCTGGGCATGTCTGCCCGTGCGCGGCGCCAAGACTAGCGCCTGAAAGCGCGACCCGGCGAGGCGTCTCACCGGGTCGCATGTTCACCGCGCTGGCGCCGCGCATCAACTGTCAGCCACCAGCGGTTTGTATGGTTCGCCCGTCGCCACTAGCTCGCAAGTGGCGGATAGGCGCCGTCCAACTGGCCCCACTTCGTGAGGATCGTCTTGTAGTCGCCATTGGCGCGAATCGCGGCGAGCGCTGCCTTGATGGCATTCTCGAAGGGCGCGTTGTCCTTGCGGACGACGATACCTTCTGGCGCGACCGCAGCATTCGGATCATTCGGGATAGGACCCTGCACGACCTTGCCCTGATTCAGTGAAACGTAGTAGCCGCTGACCGGTGAATCCTGGAAGCTGGCGTCAGCGCTGCCACTTACGATCTGCTGCACGACGACCGACTGGTCGTCAAAGTGCAATATCTTGATCGGGTTGGTCTTGCAGATGGGTGACTCGCCAGAGCCGTTGGAGCCGCCGTTCATGTCTTGCAACTCCTGCAGCTCGACGGTGCCATTCTGGGCAGCGATGGTCTTGCCGCACCACGTCGAGAGATCTGTCGTCAGGCCTGCCGTGCTGTTGGGCAGCACGATCAGAGATTGGCCAGCCTGGAAGTAGGGGAGCATGTCCACCTTAGCCTGGCGCGCAGTGTTGATGGTGAACGACGAGATAGACATGTCGTAGGGCTGCTGACCGAGCGCAGGGCCAGAGATGTCAGGGATGATGGAATCGAAGTTCTCGGTGTTGTGGATCACAAGCGTCAGGCACATCTGCTTCGCGATGGCGTTGGCGATGTCCATGTCGTAGCCGGTGATCGTCGTGGGACTCTTCGGGTCGGGGAACTCAGCCGGCGCATAGGGCGAGTTGGTGATGATCGTCAGCTTGCCCGGCGTTACCAGTTGCCAGCTTGTTTGTGTCGCGCTGGATGGGCAGTTCGTGCCAGCCGTACTGCTCGTTCCAGCCGCCGTGCCGCAGCCAGCGAGCGTGAGCAGCGCGAGTGACGCCGCCATGACGGCGCCGCCGACGCTGCGAAACGTCAGCTTGGAATGTGAAGGCGCAGAGTGAGTGTGTCGCGGGTCCATGTGCTATTTACCCCCTACAGTGGACGCGGGAGAGAAGACGGAGACGCGGCGCGAACCCGGCTCACCCGCACACACGCGGGGGCCAGTCGTGGCGTTAGTGTATCACGTCCAGGCTAGCGTTGGTTACATACAGGCGCATGCAATTATACGCAGCCAGCCGACGCGCCACGCAGTCTATCCCAGACTACGTCAAACAGGGTCCGCTTCTCTCAGCAAGCAAGCAAGACCTGACCGCAGGCGTAGAGCAGAATGCAGGCGTTTTTGACACGCCAGAACCCCCTCTGCTTGCGCGCGAGGGGGCCATGGGCTTATGGGCTGAAGCCGCCGCTATTATGCGGTGAAGAAGGTCGCCTCCACCTTGCCAAAACGCACCTCATCGCCATCTTTGATCGGCGTAGGGGTCTTGGGGGCCAGCTTCTGCCGATTGAGATAGGTGGCGTTGGTGCTGTTCAGGTCTTCGATCAGGAATTGCGAGCCTTGCGCATAGATCTTCGCGTGCATGCGCGAGACGCCATGCTCCTCGCCTTTGTGCGGCGTCAGATCAATATCGGGATAGATATTGCTCACCGGGTCTTCGCGTCCCACCAGATACTCCGACTTGCCCGCGAGCGGGAACTCTGCGCCGTCGTCTTTGATGACCAGGCGCACGGCGGTCGTGGCAGGGGCTGGCGCGACCATCACCGGCGGCTGAGCCTGCGCCGTAGCGTCTGACGCCGCATCGTAGGAGGCGCCAGCGGCGGCGCTGGTCGTCGCGCCGCTATCGAGCGCCTCGCCGCACTGGTCACAGAACATCGAGCCGTCGGGGTTCTCGTGTCCCTGTTTGCAAAATACAGACATGCGATTCTCCTCGTGTCACGTCGCCGGTGGGTCACGCTAGCCCGGCATCGGTTCGGCGCAGGCCAGTCGGCTGGCTGCGGCCTGTCTCGTTCGCTGCCAGCATATCATCAGCGTTTTCATTGCGACAAGCGCGCCGCGAGCGTCGCCCCGACGCCACCACCCCATGTGGGACGCCACTCCCCGCTAGAATGACTGCGTCAGCTTGCGCGTCTTCGAGCCAATCGTCTTGATCTCGTCGCCTGTCAGCTTGCCCCCCGCCTGGAGCTGATCGAGCAGGCGCTGCGTCTCCGGGTCGAGCACGCGCGTCACGCTGGGGTTGAGCTGAATCGTCACCTTGCCGCTCGCCTTGTACTCATCCAGCACCTTTGTGACTAACCGATGGGCGTTGGCTTTCTCGGCGTAGTTCATCACCTGCGGATTCGACTCATCCGCTGGCACGGGGTCGTTCGTGAAGGTGACAATCGCATCGGTGCGCGTGACTTCGCGCTGGCCAGAAGGCAGATCATACGCCAGTTCCGCCTGGGCGATGCGGAAGACACCAGCGGGCTTGCTCTCCACCATCAGCTCCAGCAGCACTGCCTGCGGCGTGTCGCGCTCGATATCGCCCAGGCTCACCGTCACGTGATTGTCACTCAGCGCGCTGGGTCCGAGGTCCGAGATCAGCGGCAGCACCCGCACGGCACGCCGCGATGTCACCCCACCATAGAGCCGGACTGTCAGTTGCGCGTTGCGCACGGCGACCGACTCGGCGCTCGCCAGTTGTTGTTGAAAGATGCCCAGCGCGTCTTCTGGCCGCCGAATGAACTCAGCCGGCAGCCCGCTGCTGCGCTGACCAATGTTGTCGAGCAGGTCTTCTTCCCAGTCGGCGCCGATGCCCAGTGGATAGATGCCGATGCCAGAGGCGCCCGCGTCGTCGGCGATGCGTCGGCAGCGGTCGGCGTCGCCGTAGGTCGCGCCATCGGTCAGCAAAATCATCCGGTTGACCACCGACGGCGAGGCGTTCTTGCGCAATTCCGTCATGCCGACATTCATGCCCAGCGACATCGACGTGCCGCCGCCATCTTTGATGCCATCGACTGCGGCCTTGAGCAGTTCGCGGTCGCGCACGGGCTGCGCTGGCACGACCACCCGCACATTGTCGTCGAAAATGACGACCGCGACCGTATCACTGGCGGTCATATGGTCAATCACCAGCTTCACCGCCTCTTTCACGCTGCGCAGCTTCTCGCCGCGCATCGAGCCAGAGTGGTCGAGCACCAGCGCCAGATTGAGCGGCAATCGCGCGGCGCTCACGCCGCCCGCTCCCTGCGCTGTGGCGGCGCGCGCCTCCACCAGCGCATAGGCGAGCTGGGAACTGCCTGTCGTCGTCACTCGTGGACGTCCCATCTGGCACGTCAGCGTCACCTCACCCGCCATCGTGTATCTGCTCCTCTCCTCACTGCGCGCGCGTCCAGGGCTGTCACAGCAGCCCAGCGGTCGTCGCATGCAGCGTCAGGGTCATCGCTCAGTATCTCCTAGGGGTCTACGTAGCCGCCGCCATTGGGTTGTGCGCCCTGCTGCCGCGCGCAATTTCATGCCACTGAGCGCCGCGGGCGATCAGGCGTCTATCTGCGCCACGACAGCGGTGATGTTGTCCTCACCGCCATGTTCGTTCGCCGAGGCGATCAGCTTGCCGCAAGCCGCATAGGGGCTTTCCGTCGTGCGCAGAATCTCCTCCAGTTCCGGGTCATGCGTCATCTCCCACAGGCCATCGGAGCAGAGCAACAGCCGCATGCCAGGGCGCAGCCGCTGGGTAAAGATATCGAGTTCCATCTCCTGCTCGCCGCCCAGACTACGATAGATGCGATTCCGTTGCGGATGCGTGTAGCGATCTTCTGGCGTCACGAGGCCGCTGAGAATGAGTTGCTCCACAAGCGAGTGGTCAGAGGTGATGCGGCGCAGCGTCGGGCCATCCAGCACGTAGGCGCGGCTATCGCCAGCGTTGGCGATCCATGCCATCTCGCCGACGATCACCAGCGCGACCAGCGTCGAACCCATGTCGCCAGCGCCGTTCACATTCGCCTGGTAGACGGCGCTATTGGCGGCCTGGGCGGCCTCGCGCAGCGCCGACTCCACCGCCTCATCTGGCGGCAGCGACGCGCCAAGCGGCGCCACCAGCGGCAGGGTCAGCGCCTGCGTCAGCCGCTCGATGAAGATGCGAACGGCGAGGCGGCTGGCGTCCTGGCCACTGGCGTGACCGCCCAGCCCATCTGCGACGATGGCTATCGCCAGCGGCTGCCGATGTGAGTCGTGCGCCAGATTCAGCGCGAGCGAGCCAAAACTATCCTCATTCGTCTCACCGGCGCGGGTCAGCCCGACATGCGAGACGCCAGTAATGGTGACGTGCGGCCCAAAGGGAAAGCGTGAGCGCTCCTGCTCGATCTCCGCAACCTGATAGCGACGTCCCTGGCGTGCAAAGACGCGCTCGCGGTCCAGCGCCTCGGCGTCGTCGTGCGACGTGGGCAGCTCCGGGCGTGTGTCGTTCTCGGTCTCCTCACGCCGCTCGGTCATCAGGTATTCGTGGCCAATCATATCGGCGCCGCACTGCGGGCAGAAGCGCTCGCCCTGCGCTGCACGGCCATGCTGTGTCCCGCACGACCAGCAGCGTTCGTAGCCGAGCAGGTCTACCACGCGATAGACATTCTCGGCGCCGGGCCTATCTGGCGCGGCGTCCACCACCGATTCGACGCGAAAGCGGCCCTCCAGCACATCGCCGATGGGCAGCGGCCAGGGCGCCGGGCCATTGGCCGCGTCGCGCGAGTGGCTGCCTGTTGACGGCGTGATGACCGAATATTCATTGGTCGGCTGATCGGAGATCGCGGCGCGCGCGCTGGCTGGTGGCGTCTGCTGGGTGGGCGTCTCGGCGGTGGGCGTCTCGCTGATGACATCGAGCAGATCGGGCGCGCTGTTCAGCGTGCCAGTGGGCGGCGCTCCGCGCGCTCCGCGTCCTCCGTTCAGCACTGTTGTCTGTCGCCCCAGCGGGGTCGATGGCGGAGCCGCCCAGCCAGGGCCGCGCGCATCCTCTGGGCGCAGCGGGCGCGACGGACGCTGACGGCGCCCCAGCGGGTCGGCGGCTCCCCTGTCAGGGGCGCCACGTCCGTTCAGCGTCTGAGCTTTGCCACAGCTATTGCAGAACTTGGCGGTGTCTCTCAGTGTCGCGCCACACTGGCTGCACTGCATGCGCCCCTCCTCATCCATCACCAGGCACAGGTGAATCGCGGAACCATCTCTCCCCAGAGACTTCGCTCATGCGCGGCCACGCCCAGGATGGGTGTACAGAAAAGAGAATCGTGCGCGTGGCGCGCCTTCACAGGGTATCACAGGGTATCATAGGCCCCTGAGCAATCGCTGCGCTTCTGGATGCCCTGGCGTGAGGCGCAGCGCCTCGCGCAGCGCCTCACGTGCGCGCTGGCGTCGCCCGGTCGCATGGTAGGCCATGCCCAGCGTTGTATAGGCGTCCGCCGACTGCGCATCGAGCCGCACAGATTGTTCCAGTTCGCGAATCGCTTCAGAGAACTGGCGCTGCGCGAGCAATGCGCTCCCCAGGCGCCAGTGCGCCTCGCCGGAAGCCGGATCGGCGGCAATCGCCTGACGCAGCGTTTGCTCCGCTTCGTCCAGGCGTCCACGCTCCAACTCGATGCGGCCCAACGCGATCAGCGCGCGCGTGGAGTCAGCGGCGCCTGGCGCCAGGCGCAGCGTATCGCGCAAGTCACCCTCAGCCTGCGCCAGATGCCCCAGATCGAGGTTGACGAGGCCAAGCAGGTAGCTGGCCTCAGCGTTTTCGGGGGCAAGCTGACGCGCCCTGGTCAGGTCGAGCTGCGCCTCAGTCAGGCGCCCCACCGCGCGCCAGGCGTGCGCCGCGCCGATCAGCGCGGCGGCGTCGGGGCGTGCCTGGGCCACGCGCTCATACGCCTCAGCCGCCTCCAGCGGGCGCCCGACACGCTCATACGAGCGCGCCAGGGTCAGGTGCAGATCGGCGCTGGTGTGGCCCTGCGTCAGCGCGACCTGCCCCTGCTGAATCGCCTGGTGATAGCGCCCCAGCGAGAATGCTTCGGTCGCGCGTAGCGCATGGGTCGCGCCCGCCGTGGTGATGACATTCGTCGCGGGAGCAGCCTGCGCGTCAGCGCCCACCCGCTGTGGACCATTCGCCGTCAGCGGCGCGCCATCACGCGCGCAAAAGCGTGCGCCTGCGCGGTTAACATGCCCACAGCGCGGGCAGACTGGCCCTGCGGCGCCGCCGACAGTGGCGCCAACGCCCGGCGCGGCTGCTCTAGCGACACGCGGCGCCTTCGTGACTGTGGCAGGTTGCGGCGCGGGACGTGTAACGACCGGGCGCCGCGCAGTGACGGCGCCGCGCGAAGGCGCCGCAGAGGCGGCCAGACGGGGTCGGGGCGCCAGCGCAGTGACGCGCTCGGCCAGCGCATCAGCCATCTCGCTGGCCGACTGATAGCGTTGATCCGGATCGAGGCGCATGGCCCGTATGACGATCTCCTCGGTCTGAGGCGAGAGCGCGCGATTCCAGTGCAACAGCGCGCCGGAGGTTGGCGCTTCGAGTGGCTGTGGCTCGCGTCCGGTCAGCGCATGATACATCGTCGCGCCGAGACTGTAGATGTCTGAGCGGGCGTTAGTCTGCCCGTGGCCATGATGTTCGGGCGAGGCGTAGGCGAGCGTGCCGAGATTCTCGGTGTTGCTGATCTTGCCTTCCTTGAAGGTGCGCGCGATGCCAAAGTCGATGACACGCGCGGCGCCCGAGGGCGTGAGCATGATATTGCCCGGCTTCAGGTCGCGCAGGATGATCGGTGGGCGCTGGCGGTGCAGCGTCTCCATCGCGCGGCAGACATCCACCATCCAGCGAACGACATCGCGCTCTGGCAACGGCGCCCTGGCGGCGTCAATGCGCGCTTCGAGCGTGTCGCCGGGGATGTAGTCCATGACGAGGTAGCGGCGCCCCTGCTCGGTGAAGTCGCCGTGATAGGTGGGGATTCCGGCCTGCGCGGCGACACCCTTGAGCCGCCGCATCAGCGCGACCTCCTGATCGAAGTGCTCGCGCGCCCACTCGATCTCCTCTGCGGAGGCGGTCGCATCGGCGAGAGCCTCTTTGAGCGCCCACTGTTTGCCGGTGCGGCCATCCTCGACGAGATAGACCCCGCCCATGCCACCCTCACCCAGACGCCTGATGATCCGATACCGTCCCGCAAGCGTCGTTCCCGCCGCTAGGTTCATAGGCCGCCGCTCCTACGCCTCCACACAGCGCACGAGCACCGCAGTGATGTTATCCTCACCGCCATTTTCGTTGGCTACGTCGATCAGGATTTCACAAGCCTTTTCGAGGTTCTCATGCTCGGTGATGAGCTGCTGGAGTTGTGGGTCGCGAATCATCTCCCAGAGGCCATCAGAGCAGAGCAGCAACGCATCGCCCGCGCGCAGCTTCTCGTGGAAGATGTCCACGTCCACCTCGGCATGCCCGGCGCCCAGCGAGCGGTAGATCAGGTTGCGGCTGGGATGATCGTAGACATCCTCCGGCTCGATCTGCCCGGCCTCCACCAGTCGCGCCACCAGCGAATGGTCGCGCGTCACGCGGTCGAGTTTGCCGTCGCGCAGCAGGTAGGTGCGACTGTCACCCACATTGGCGATGAACGCCTGGCCATCCATAACCAGCACGGTCGTCACGGTGGCGCCCATGCCGCGCGCCTCGCGATGCTCGGCGCCGTAGTCGACGATAGCCTGGCTGCTATGCTCGACAGCGCCGCGCAGCTTTTCGGCGAAGTGATCCATCACGACCGATTCGAGCAGGTGGCGCGTGGCTCCAGCCTCATCGCTCTCGTCGCCAACCGAGGATTCGCCGTCTGGCGCCTCGCTCGTGGTCAGTTCGGCGGCGGGTGTCTCGATGGTGGCGCTGGCTGTCGCTTCCTCGGCGTCGCCGAGCGGCTGAGTCCGGGCGGCGTCGCGCTTGCCGCTCTTGGTGCGCTTACGCCCACGGCGGTTATTCAGCTTTACCGTCGTCTGGTCGCTGGCTGACGCAAAGATCGCCGTCAGGTCGTCGCGAATTGTCTCGACGGCGAGCTTGCTGGCGACCTCGCCCGCATGATACCCGCCCATGCCATCAGAGACGATGAACACCCCACTTGCCGGGTGGCCATCATCCATGATCTGCGTATAGAAGGCGTCTTCGTTTTGCTCGCGTTGAAGGCCGATATCGGTTTTACCGGCTGCCATGAGGCGCAGCGACATGCTGCCCTACCTCTCCTGCGAATACAGTCCGCTCCCTGTGGTGAAGCCGCGTCGAAGCGGGCGAAGAGCGCAGGGAATAGACGCTCAGTCGCACGGCACTATACCACGCGCCGACGTTTGCTCGCAATGAATGCGCATCGGCGTCCCGGCGCCGTCTCATCTGTGTACGTCGGGCCGGGGATGCGGGTTGGGGTCATAGTCGCCGCCGCCGTGTTCGCGCAGCATTGCGAAGGGAATAGACAGGGGCAGAAAGCCTGCGCTCTCTGCCCCATGCGAACACGCTGCGGCCCACTCAGGCGGTCGCGGCCACTGGCGCCTCGGTCGCCGCCGCGACGGGCAGCGGGCGGACGGTTACGCGCTTCTTGGTGCGGCTGTCCCACTCGAACTTCACCGTGCCATCGATCAGTGCGAAGAGCGTGTAGTCGCGCCCGCAGCCGACATTCACGCCGGGATTGAACTGCGTGCCGCGCTGGCGCACGATGATCGTACCCGCGCGCACAATCTGGCCATCAAACCGCTTGACGCCAAGCATCTTTGGCTTGCTGTCGCGTCCATTTCGCGAGCTACCAACGCCCTTTTTATGCGCCATCTCGCCGTTCGTCCTTCCCTATGGGCGCCCTTCCGTAAAAGCGCGCCGCCTGTATGTTCGTCGCTGCAACGCCACTACTTGTCTTGCTCGTCTTTCGCGCTCGTATCGGCAGCGTCGCCCTTTGCGGCTTTCTCAGACTTCTCGGTCGTCTCAGTCGCTTTCGCCTTCGCAGACCGGTTGGCTCTGGTGGGCTTGGCGCTGACCTCGGGGGCGCTGGCCTCGACAGCCTCGACGACCTCGGCTGGCTCCTCGTCCTCGACATCGAGTATGTCAATGTCGTCGGCGGCGACGCCCGTCTCGGCGATGATCGAACCAATGAGCGCGTCGAAGGCCGCCAGCAGCTTGCGCTCATAGCGGTTCACCGCGCGCTGCGCCTGCCGCTCGAAGCGTTTGCGCTCCTCATTCTCCACCAGACTCTCGCCCTTGGCCTGGATGTCCGTCACGGTGAGGTAGGTGTAATCCTGGCGATGGCCAGTCGTGCGGCGATAGCGCTTCTTCGACTTGTATTTGAAGACGATGACCTTCTTGCCACGCCCCTCGCCAATCACCGTCGCGACGACAGCGCCACCAGGAACCATCGGCTGACCCACGGTGGTATCGCCCTCGGCGGAGACCAGCAGCACCCGTTCGAGCGTGACCGTCGCCCCCGGCTCGGCGGGCAGCAGCTCCACCTCGACGGTCTGGCCGGGGCTGACCCGATACTGCTTGCCACCCGTCTCGATCACTGCGTACATGATGATGCGTCTCCTGCGACCATGCGTTGCGCGCGCTCGCTTCCGTCGCCTGGAGCCGCGCCACTAGCGCGCGTCTGGGGTAGGGAGCACGAGATTCGAGGATAGCGCGCAGATGTTGTCTGTTTTAGAACACAGCCATCTGATTTTAACGCTGAGCAGGCCAGGTGTCAAGCTGTTTCCCGATTTTGGGTTACCAAAACAGCGATGGCCGAGAGCGGTGGCGGTTAACGCAGCGCCGCGGTCGTGTTACTGCACGCGCGGGATACGTGGCGCGATCAGCGTCACGATGGCGCCCTTGCCTGGCTTGGAAGCGATGGTGACGCTCGCCTCGATCAGCGTCGCGCGCTCTGACATGCTGAGCATGCCCCAGCTCCCCCGGCTCTCGTACTCCTCGCGCACGATATCGGCGTCGAAGCCCTTGCCGTCGTCGCGCACGGTAGCGATCAGCTTGTCGTCCGTCTCCTGCACCTCGATCCAGCAGTGCACAGCCTCGGCATGCTTGAGCGCGTTGTTGACCGCTTCCTGGATGATGGCGAACGTGGTCAGCTCGATATTGTGCGAGAGACGCTCCGGATAGTCCGCTTTGAGCTTGATCTCTGGCCCCGGCCCCTTGCGAAAGCGCTCGGTGAAGTGACGCAGCGCGGAGATCAGGCCGCCGTTCTCCGCGTCCAGCACGAGCGGGCGTAGATCGAAGAGCAGGTTGCGAATCTCGCGCGTCGCATCGTTCGCCGTCTCGCGCGCGTGGTTCATCTCCTCCACAGCGCGCTCATCCTCGCCCGCGCCGACGAGCTGGCCCGCGAACTCCAGCGTCATCACGATCTGCGAGAGCTTCTGCGCAGGGCCATCGTGTAGCTCGCGACCCAGCCGCTTGCGCTCATCTTCCTGTGTCTGGATGATTCGGTCGCGCTCATTCCGCACACGGCGATACATCTGCGCGTTGGCCACCGCGACAGCCCCTTGCGCCGCCAGCGTCCGCATCAGGTCGAGACTCCAGGCGTCGAACACGCCGCCGCCGGGCGCCTTGGCAAGCTGCAATGCCCCGGTGATTGCCCCCTTGAAGATCATTGGCACGGTCATCATCGAGCCGACCGGCGCGCCCAGGATGCCCGTATCGCTGGCGATCTGTTGCGCCGAGAAGCGTGGGTCGTCTTGTGGATTGACGATCAACGTCAGCTCGCCCGACTGCGCGACATGGCCAACCACACCATCGTTGAGCGAGACGCGGGGCCGCAGGTCGTTGGTATTCTCGTCCTCAGGCTGAAAAAGCCACGACTGCGCTGGATCGAAGGCGGCCAGGGGGCTGAAGATGTTGCTATTGGCCGCGCTCGCGGCGTTTTCGAGCGCCTGCGCTACCAGCGTATCGTTCGCCGCATCGAGCACATAAGCCGCGCCGACATCTGCGCCCGTGAGCCGCACGGCCACCATCACGATACGCCGCAGCAGCGGGCGCAGATCAATCTCGGCGCTCAGCGTATTCGCGACGCCCTGGAGTACCAGCGTCAGCGCCTGTATCTGTTCTTCGAGCTGGCGATTGCGCTGCTGCAGCCGCTCGGTCTCTGACCGTGGAGCGCCGGGTTCAGGCAGATTCGTGGCTGAGCCTATTCCATCCTGAGACACTGACATGGCATGCCTTCCCCGCAATGCGAGAGTGACCCCCGCTGGCGCAGCGTCGCGCGACGCTACCATGCCCTCCCGCAACGAACAGTATACTCCAGCCAGTACCGTACGGGCAGCTTTTGCGCACGATGGGTCAGGGCTTGCGCATGCTCCGTATCGGTGGCGTGATTGGGCTGACGCAGTCCGCGCAGGCGGCTTTTGCGGCGTGGAGCGCCCGCCAGCCGCTGTCTCTACCGCCAGCCGCAGTCCGCGCGGGCGGCTATTGAGACGCCACCTCGCCCAGCAGCCCACGCGCGATCACGATGCGCTGAATCTGATTGGCGCCCTCGAAGATCTGCCCTACCTTGGCGTCGCGCATGTAGCGCTCTACCGGCCAGTCGCGCACATAGCCCGCGCCACCCAGCGCCTGTACCGCGTCAGTCGTCACGGCCATCGCGCTGTCAGTGGCGAAGCACTTGGCCATCGCCGCCGCCGAGGACGACGGCTCGCCATTGTCCATCTTCCACGCGGCCTCATAGACGAGCAGGCGCGACGACTGGGTCTTCATCGCCATGTCCGCCAGCATGAATTGAATGCCCTCGAAGGCGCCCAGCGGCTTGCCAAAGGCGATGCGCTCTCCGGCATAGCGCACGGCCACATCGAGCGCCGCCTGCGCGACGCCGACCGCGATAGCGCCGATGTTGACACGTCCGCCGTCGAGCGATGAGAGCGCGATCTTGAGGCCATCGCCCTCCGCGCTCAGACGATTGGCCGCTGGCACGCGGCAGTTCTCGAAGATCAGTTCGCCGGTCGGGCTGGAGCGCAGGCCCATTTTCCGTTCGAGCTTGCCGATGGAGAAACCCGGCGTGTCGCGCTCGACGATGAAGGTGGAGATGCCGCGCCCGCCCGCAGCCGCATCGGTGCGCATCATCACCGCGTAGATATCGGCCTGCCCGGCGTTCGTCACCCAGTATTTCGAGCCGTTCAGCACATAGTCGTCGCCGTCACGCACGGCCATCGCGCGGATGTTGGTCGCGTCGGAGCCAGCGTGCGCCTCGCTCAGCGAGAAGGCGCCCAGCGCGGCGCCGCCAACCATGCGTGGCAGCCAGCGCTGGCGTTGCGCCTCGTCGCCAAACCGCGCGATCAGCCCCGCGACCATGTTGTGGACGGAGAGCCACACCGCCGTCGCCATGTCAGCCTGGGCCAGCTCTTCATAGATCAACGCGCCCGTCAGCCGTGGGAGCGCGGAGCCACCGTAGTCATCCGCGACCAGCAGCCCGGCCAGACCCAACTCGGCCATTGGCTGCAACAGCTCGCGCGGGAAGTGGTGCTCTTCATCCCACTCGTCGGCATGCGGCGCAATCTCGTTGCGCGCGAACTTGCGCGCCAACTCCTGAATCTCCCGTTGCTCATCGTCGAGCCGAAAGAACATCGCCGTTCCCCTGTCTCTCTCATCTCATCTCATCGCCTACGCGCTGACCTCAGCAGGTCGCCCTCTCAGTATCGCGCGAATCGCGCGTCGCGGCTAGCGGAATGTGGCGGAAGGACAGGATGCGCTGCACGCCGTGAAATCAAACGTGATGTGGGGGAGAGGAACAGGGCAATGCGCGGCGGCAAGTTGCGGCATATTCGATGGTCGCCCCGTGTATCAGGGCTTGTGAAGTATTCGAGCTGCGCGTGCGCGTATGCAACGCCGCAACTCGGTCCCAGTCCGCTCAGGCGGACTTCGCGGCCCGCAGGCCATCCAAGCGCGGTTTCAACCGCCAGCGACCGTGCGACCCTTCCCGCCCTGTATACAGCGACGCTGGCGTCACCCTCTGAATGGAGGGCCGCCAGCGTGTGGAATGGGCGCCTACTCGGCGGCGGCGTCTGGGGCGACCACGGTCAGCGGAACGCCGTGCGTCTTGGGCGACGCGCTCGCCGCCGCCATCGCCGCCGCCGTCTGCGCCGGGATACCATCCTTACGGGTGCGTCCCGCGCTGACGGGGCCGAGGGCCTCGGCGCCAGGGTAGACCAGCCGCGCCTCATGCTCTGGCAGAATCGCCGCAATCTCTTTCAGCACGGCGTCGAGGAACTGGTCCTCTGGCACGGTCTTGTAGTACTTGCCCTTCTTGTAGATGACGCCCTTGCCGCGCCCGCCAGAGAGGCCGATATCGGCGTCCTGCGACTCGCCGGGGCCATTGACGACGCAGCCCATCACGGCGACCTGAATGGGGGTCTTCACCTTGGTCAGATGGCGCTCGACCTCATTGGCGATGGTCATCACATCGATCTCGACACGCCCGCATGATGGGCAGGAGACGAAGGTGACGCCGCGCTGGCGCAGATCGAGCGAGCGCAGAATCTCGTAGGCGACGGGAATCTCTTCCTCTGGCTCGGCGGTGAGCGAGACGCGAATCGTGTCGCCGATGCCATCGGCCAGCAGCAGCGCGAAGCCAATGCTCGATTTGACGGCGCCCGTCACCAGCGTGCCAGCCTCGGTGATGCCCAGGTGCAGTGGCACATCGCTGGCGGCGGAGAATTTGCGATACGCCTCGACGGCGGTCAGCACATTGGAACTCTTGAGCGAGACTTTGTAGTTGGTATAGTCCAGGCTATCGGCCCAGCCGCAATACTCCAGCGCCTTCGCCACCATGCGCTCGGTCAGCGCCTCGCGCTCCAGGCGGCGCTCCTCCGCAGGATCGCTGCGCGTCAGCGTGCCATCGGCGAGCCGCTTCATGCTGACTTTGCGCATCGCCGGGCCGCGTTCCAGCGCGTCAATCGAGCCGGAGTTGACGCCGATACGCATGGCGACATCGGCGCGTTTCGCCGCTTCGACAATCTTGCGAAATGAGTCGAACTGCTCGCCAGTCGCTTTGTCGGGCAGCAGATTGCCGGGGTTGATGCGTACCGCGTCGACGCCCTGCTCGATGGCGATCAGCGCCAGCTCAGGCTGGTAGTGGATGTCGGCGATCAGCGGGATGTGGATGCGGCGCTTGATCTCGCCGAGCGCCAGCGCGTCTGGCTGCTCTGGCACGGCCACGCGCACCAGCTCGCAGCCGACCTCCTCCAGGCGAATGATCTGCGCTACGGAGGCGTCCACATCGCGCGTATACATCGTCGTCATAGACTGCACGGCGACAGGCGCATCGCCACCGATGAGGACATTCCCTACATGAATCTGTCGCGTCTTTCTTCGCATCTGCCTCTCCGATGGCCGTGTCGTATTCGTCATTAGCGCTCATGGGTTGATGATGGGTAAGTGGGCGGTCGCAGTCCGCCCCAGCTATGATTTTAGCGCGAGTTGCGCGCAACTGCACGCACCCAGGCCGCGCATTCGCGCACGCAAGTGCCGCTATGCTCCGCCAGCGCGGCGTTAGTGGCCGACGAAGAGCGCGCTGACATCGTTGAAGGTGATGACCGCGACCAGCAGCAGCAGCGCCGCCATGCCGATCAGATTCACCAGCCCCTCACGCTCCGGGCTGAGCCGCTTGCCGCGCCGCAGCACCTCGATCAGCACCAGCAGCACACGGCCACCATCCAGCGCGGGAATCGGCAGCAGGTTCATGATCGCAAGGCTCAGGTTCAGCGCGCCGACCAGGAAGAACAGATAGTACCACCCCGCCAGCGGAATCGCCGCCGTGACCAGCCCCGTGTCGCTGACGATGCCCACCGGCCCCTGCACGCCTTTGCTCAGCGGCAAGGCTCCGGCCACGATCTGCTGAATGCCCGTGACCGTGGCGGAGACGACCTTGCCGACATCCTGCACACCGAGGACCGGCGCTTTCCAGAGCGGCGCCGAGAGGTGATAGGGGTTGTTCTGGTCAGCCTCGATCCCCATGGCGCCCTCGCCCGGCGCCGGATTTGATGCGCGCATTCACCGTCAGATCGCGGATGGTGCCGTCTGACTGGCGCACGACCACTGGAATCGGTGAGGTGGTCGCTTGCGGATTCTGCTCCCGCGCATTCGCAATGTGCGCGCTCGTGAGCGCCTGCACATCGGAGAAATATTTGACCGGATGGCCGTCAACGCTGAGGAAGGTGTCGCCTGGCATGAGGCCAGCGGTCGCCGCAGGTGAGCCAACCGTGACCGAGGCGATCACCGGGCGCAACTCGACCTGGCCAACCGCCTCGGCGGCGGTGAAAAAGACGATGGCGAGCAGGAAGTTCATCGTCACGCCGGCCAGCAGCACAATCAGCCGCTTGCTGGCCGGTTTCGAGGCGAAGGCGCGCGGATCATAGGTTCCCGCCTCGTCGGTCACTTCGCCATTCTCACCTGGCATGCGCACGTAGCCGCCGATGGGCAGCGCGTTGATCGAGTACGTCGTCTCACCGCGCGTGAAGCTGAACAGCCGCGGCGGAAAGCCGATGGCAAACTCATCCACGCGGATGCCCGCCCACTTGGCCGTGATGAAATGGCCAAATTCGTGAACCAGCACGAGCAGCGCGAACACCGGGATGGCCACCAGATAGTCATACCAGGGGATGCTCATTAGCCTCTACTCTACCTTCTTGCGGGTCATGTTCGTACTCATATTCTCATGCTGATGTGTCACCTGCGCCATATGGCCAGCGTGCGTCACTCATTCCCACGCGGCAGCGAGATGGACGCGCCGCGTAACGCCTCGGCGACACGCGCGGCCTCCTCCTGCGCCCAGACCGAAACCGCCTGCACAGCTTCTACGTCCGGATCGGCGATGACGTTGTGCCGCGCCAGCGTGCGCTCGATCACCGTCGCAATCTCGGTGAAGCGGATGGCGCCGCGCCGAAACAGGTCCACCGCCGTCTCATCGGCGCCGACGAGCGCCGCCGGAGCCGAGCCGCCCGCGCGCCCGGCGTCGTAGGCCAGGCGCAGGCAGGGAAAGCGCTCCAGGTCGGCCTCCGCGAAGTCGAGCCGCGCGACCTCATTCCAGCGCAGTGGCTGAGACAGCGCCGTCCCTTCGCGTTCGAGCCGGTCAGGATAGCTCAGCGCATACTGAATCGGCAGCCGCATGCTGGGGACGCTTGCCTGCATCTTGATCGAGTCGTCAATATACTCGACCATCGAGTGAATGATGCTCTGCGGCTGCACGACCACCGCAATCTTGTCGTAGGGCATGTCGTAGAGCCAGTGCGCCTCGATGACCTCCAGCCCTTTGTTCATCAGCGTGGCGGAGTCAATCGTCACCTTCGGCCCCATGCGCCAGGTGGGATGAGCCAGCGCCTGCTCCGGCGTGACATCGCGCATCTCGTCCAGCGTCCGCTGGCGGAATGGCCCGCCCGACGCGGTGATGAGCAGCCGCCGCACGCTGTCGGAGCGTTCGCCGCGCAGGCATTGCCAGAGCGCATTGTGCTCGCTATCCACCGGCAGAATCTCGACGCCCTGGCGCCGAGCCTCGGCCATCACCTGATGGCCCGCCATCACCAGCGTCTCTTTGTTGGCCAGGGCAATCGCCTTGCCCGCGCGAATCGCCGCCAGCGTGGACGGCACGCCGACCAGGCCAGAGGTCGCCGCGACCACCAGCTCGACATCGGGATGCGTGGCGACAGTCGTCAGCGCCGCGACGCCACGCAGGCAGCCCGGCAGCGTCGAGTCGAGTTGCGCCTGAAGCTCTGGCCCATCGCCAACGCAGGCGACGACCTGCGGTTGAAACTCGCGCGCCTGCTCCGCCAGCAGCGTGACATTGCTGCGCGCCGCCAGCGCGACCACCTGAAAGCGGTCGGGGTAGGCGCGTACCACGTCGAGCGTCTGTCGCCCAATCGAGCCGGTGCTGCCAAGGACAGCGATGCGTCGGCGGTGGCTCTGCATGGCGTGAAGGAATCCTCTCCTGGTGGGCGTTTGCGCCCATTGAGCGCGCATGATACGCCGCGCCGGGGCGTCCTGGCGAATTGTACCACAGGGCATTGGACAGCCTGACCCAGCGCGGCTATGCGTCTTGTGGCGCATAGGTTGGCGGTTGAAACCGCGCTCTCACCCTACCCTTGACAGGCGACCCTCCTCGCTCTATACTTGGCTACAATATTGAATGAATATTCAGTCAACAGGGCGCGATGTGAGTAGTGGGAATAAGCGCGAACAGCAGGCCGAGCAGCGCCGCATCCAGTTGATCGATGCCGCGCTGGAGTTGTTCAGTGAGCGCGGCATCGAGGCGACGCGCGTGAGCGACATCGCCCAGGCGGCAGATGTCTCGCAGGGGCTGCTCTACCACTATTTTCCCAGCAAAGACGCGCTGCTCGCGGCGATCATCGAACGCCACGGCCCGCTGCGCATGCTGAACGAGCTGCTTGCGCCGCCGCCCGGACGGCCCGCGCGCGAGACGCTGCTCGATCTCGGCGCAGGGATCTATGCGCTGGTGCAGCAGCGGCGCTCGCTGATCCAACTGGTGGTGCGCGAGATCATGTGGCGGCCAGAGACACGCAGCATTGGCATGGCCGTGCGCGAGCAGGCGCTGACGATGCTGGCGCGCTACCTGCAATCGCGCGTGGCCGCTGGCGAGCTACGCCCGCACGATTCGCTGGTGGTCGGGCAGACGCTCGCCTCGGCGATCCTTGTGGCGGCGTTCGCCGAGCTGCCCGCGGACCCCTACATCAACGGCGCGATCGATGTGATTCTCCAGGGCATCGCCGCTCGGCCAGCGGATGGCGCGGCGCCCCGGGCGGAGACGACGACAGGAGGCTGACCCCACATGGCGGAGCTTTCGCACCCCTCGAACGATGCGCCTGACGCGGGCGCGGGCGCCTCGCTGGTTGCGGCGCGCAATCTGGTCAAGCTATTTGGCAAAACGCGCGCCCTCGACGCTATTTCGCTGGAGGTGAACGCTGGCGAGACCTTTGGGCTGATCGGGCCGAACGGCTCAGGCAAGACGACGCTGATCCGTGTGCTGCTGGGCGTCGGCGCGCCCACCAGCGGCGAGGCGCTCGTGCTGGGGCGCCGCATGCCCGACCGCAGCGTGGCCAGCCGCATCGGCTACATGTCGCAGGCGAGCGTGCTCTACTCCGACCTGAGTGTGCGCGAGAACCTGGCGTTCTTCGGCGCGCTCTATGGCCTGCGCGGCAATCGCCTCGACACGCGCATCAAGGAGACGCTGGAGCTGGTTGATCTGGCCGATCAGCGCGGCAAGACCGTCGGCGTGCTCAGCGGCGGCATGCGGCAGCGTGTCTCGCTGGCGGCGGCGCTGATCCATCGGCCACAACTGCTCTTCCTCGACGAGCCAACCGTCGGCATCGATCCCGAATTGCGCCTCCAGTTCTGGGACTACTTCGGCGTTCTCAATCGCCAGGGCGTCACCATTCTCGTCTCCACGCATAGCCTGGATGAGGCGAAACGCTGCCACCGGCTGGCGCTGCTGCGCTTCGGCAAATTGATCGCCCTCGATACGCCTGACGCGCTGCTGCGCGCCTCCGGGCAGGACGACTTCGACCAGGCGTTTCTCTTCTATGCCCGCCGCGATCAGTCGCAGGAGGCAGCGGCGCACACGACCGCGCGTGAGTAGGCGCGACGACGCTCACAGGAGATGGACCATGTTTGCCTCAATCCAGCGCACGCTCGCACTGGCCATCCGCATCGTGCGGCAGTTCGTCCGCGACCGGCGCACGCTGGCGCTGCTCTTCATCGCGCCGATTCTCATCATGACGCTGCTCAACTTCATCATGAGCAATACTTCTTCGGGCGTCACCGTGGCGATTGTGCCGCCGAGCGGCCCCGCTGGCGCCGCAATCGGGCAGCAGGTGGCGAGCGCGCTCACCAGGGCGAAGGGCGTGCACGTCACGACGATCAACGCCGATCAGGTTGATGCGACGCTGAAGGCAGGCGACGCCGACGCCGCGCTGATCTTTCCCGCCGATTTCGCGCAAGCCCTCGCCACAGGCGCGCAGCCCCAGATCAGTCTGCGCCTGGAAGGCTCGAATCCCGCAGCGGCGCAGCAAGTGAAGCAGTTGGTCGCGTTCGGCCTGAGCGCGTTCACGCTGCCCACCGCGAGTTCCACGACGCTGGGGTCGCCAGCCGCCGCGCCCATCAGCCTCGACACCTCGTATCTGTATGGCGGCCCGCAATATACCCAGACAGACGCGCTGGCGCCCCTCTTTGTCGGGCTATTCGCCTTCTTCTTCGTCTTCCTGCTGGCCTCGGTCGCGTTCCTGCGCGAGCGCAGCCAGGGAACCCTGGAGCGCATCCTGGTCTCGCCGCTCAGCCGCACCGAACTGACGCTGGGCTATGTGCTGGGATTCATGCTGTTTGCCACCTTGCAGTCACTCGTGATTCTGGGATTCGTCATCTACGTGCTGCGCGTCCACTACGCGGGCAATCTGTGGCTGCTCTTCCTGGTGACGCTGGCGCTGACGATTGGCGGCGTCAACATGGGCATCTTCGCCTCCGCCTTTGCGCGCAACGAGTTGCAGGTCGTGCAATTCATCCCGCTGCTGATCGTGCCGCAGATTTTGCTGGGCGGCCTCTTTTTTCCGGTCAACACGCTGCCTGTCGTGCTCAAGCAGGTCGCCTACATCATGCCGCTGACCTGGGCGAACTTCGCGCTGCAAGGTGTGATGCTCAAGGGGCAGGGGCTGGCCGACATCTGGCCCGATCTGCTCTTCCTGGCGGGCTTTGCGACGCTGATGGTAATCGCCTCGTCGATCTCACTGCGGCAGGAGCGCGTATGACGCGACGCGGATTCTGGAGAAGCGGGCTGGCGGCTGAAAGCCGCGCCTGGGGTCGGTCTGCGGACCGACGCGAAGCCCGCCTGTCGCGGGCTAGGACGCCGTGCTCCAGGCCGCGCAGGCGGCCTTTGCGGCCGCAGGCCCCTAGCTGCGGGTTCACCCGCCCGTGCCCCCCCGTGCCCCGGCGGAGACAATTCACAAGCTCCGCGATGAGCATGAGCCTGCCTGTCGATTGGCTGGCCTGGCTGCTATACTGTGCTCGTGACAACGCCACGCGGGCAGGCGTGCAAGACCAGCGATGGCGGCGAGCGACTGAGGGTCACTGAGGAGAGGCGCCATGCAGAATCCGCCGCCCAATCCACCGCCGTATTCGCCGAACGACATGCCGCCCTATTCACAGCCGTATCAGCGTCCCACCTACGCGCCGTATCCGCCGTCACAGGACAACTCAACCGCGATTGTGCTGGAGGCGGTCTGCTCGGTCTTCGGCATCTATGGCATCGGCTGGCTCTATCGTGGGCACGTCGGCATCGGCGTCGCGCTGCTGGCGCTCGGATTCGCGTGGATCGCCTTCGCGGCCATCGTGACGGTCGTGACGCTCGGCTTCGGCCTGCTCTGTCTCGGCCCGCTGCATGTGCTCCTCATCGTCGGCGATGTGCTGATGCTCAACAACAGCCTGCGCCAGCCCTGGCAGCGCTAGCCGGCCCGCGCCCGCTCATCCCCAGCCGAGCATCGTCACGTCGCCGAAGTCTTTGGCCTCCATCTTCTCGAAGTCGATCTGCGGCACTTTGAGGTATTGCCACGCGACGCCCGTGAGTTGCGTCGCGTTGTCGCACCAGATGCGCGCGGCGTTGTCCTTGTGCTGCGACATCGACGCCTTCGCTGTCCTTTCGTCTCCGCGATCCAGCGCGTCCCGTCGTCGGTGACGACGACAAAGTCGGGATAGTAGTAGCGCAGATTGGCGACATGGTCGGTGTACTCGATGCAGAAGCGGAAGTTATCGGGAACCTTGCACCACGCGGCGACATCGGGCGCCAGGTCGAGGAAGCGCGCGAAGGCGCCCTCGAACTTGTTCGAGCAGGGCGCGTAGTTGAGCATACACTTGCGCCCCGCGACCACATTGGGATTCGAGAACGGGAACGGTTGCGCCTGCGCCAGACTGCGGCCAGCTCTCGAGCAGTTCGGGCGTCTGCTCCTCCACGATCTTGTCACGCAGAGCATTGGTGAAGAGCTTGCGCACGACGTGAATCACGGGCGCGCGGCTCATCGCTTCGATGATCGCGTGGTCGTCCAGATCGTCAACCGGGGCGCCGAAAGCTTTGACGGCGAAGAACTCGCTTGACCTTGGGCGCCAGCGCCGCAAACTGGGCAGGCAGCTTCAGGTCATTGGCGATGAGGCGCGCGTAGATAGCCGATGACCTCATTGGCGGTCTGCGGCGTGGGCATCGTGTATTCGGCGCTAAACGCCACCTCCAGCGTGATGAAGTCTACGCCGTCGTAGTGGAAGCTGCGCTCGGCGGCGTCGCCGGGCTTCTTGGGGAAGGGCGGGCAGAGGAAGCGGGTCACGTCGAGCGCCTCGATCTCGGCGGCGATGCGACTTCTTGCGCGTCAGGATCGGCGCTGAGCTGCGGGATGGCGATGTCATAGGCGCGCCTTCTCGGGGTCGGGCTGGATGGTGAGGATGGTCAGCTTGTCTTTGCCAACCTCGAACTTGCCCAGTTCGACCTGCTCCAACTGCTCCAGGTTGTCGACGAACTGCATGAAGGCCTTGTTGCCGATGATGTCGACGCGCTCGTTGTAGCCGACGCTCTGCGCCGCGAAACATCAGCCGCAGGCCGCGCCCGATGGTCTGCTCCGGCAGGATGTTGGCCTTGGCGCGAGTAGGGGCGCAGGCCAACGACGACCGTCACATTCTGCACGTCCCAGCCCTCGCGCAGCATCAGCACGCTGACGATGGCGTTGACCGGGCCGCCTGGCTCGTCCACCTCGCGCGATGCCCGGCGCGCCACATCTAGCTCCTCGCTTGGTGATGTCGCCCTTGCTGTCGGTGTGGATGACGAGCGTCTTGCTCGCCGCCAAACTCGGCGGGCGACAGCTCGCTGAGGTAGTCGCCCACGTCGTCGGCCTCGTCGTTGCTGTTCAGCATGATGAAGAGCAGCGGGCGCTTGCCCAGCGGCGCAACTGCTGCGCGGTACTCGCGCCAGCGACTCGACGCCCGCGACGATGAAGCCGCGATACTTGATGCTGGCGATCTCGGAGGCGACCACGCTCGGGGATGTCGGCGACGCCCTTGATACGGACGCTTGACGACGCCGTCGATGATGGCCTGCTTGAGCGGATAGTCGGAGATGACCCAGGGAAAGAGCTGGCCCTTCTGGTGAAGCGCGGCGTGGCGGAGAAGTCGAGCTGGCTGGCGATGGGACGCTGTGTCGTGGAGCGTGCTGGATGACCTTGTTCCACTCGTTGTCCTCGTCGTGCGTGTGGTGCGCCTCGTCGTTGATGACGAGCAGCGGCCGTCGCGCTGTGGCGATGCGCTCGATGAAGTCTGGCGGCCTCGCTGAGCGTGGGCGGCGCCTTGGGGCCAAGCACCGCCGCCAGTGCGCTCTGGCTCGTCGCCGTTCGCCTGCTCGGGCGGCTCGTAGAGCTGCTGGATGTTGGTGAGCAGCACAGGCCATCGGCGTCGGGGCGCTCCGCGGTCGCCGCGCACGACCGTCTCCAACTCCCAGAAGTAGCGCAGGTCGGGCGGCATGACCGGATCGGCCAGGAAGATGCGCCCGCCGGCGAAGTCTTCGGCCAGGCGCTCCAGCACGATCACATTGGGCGCGATGATGAGGAAGGTGCGCGCATAGTCCTCGTCGTCGCCGCCCATGATGGCGTTCAAGTACTGCCAGGCGATGGCCAGCGACATGACCTTGGTCTTGCCAGAGCCGGTCGCCATCTTGGTCGCAGAAGCGCGCGAAGTCGTCCTCCGGCGGCAGCGCGAATCTGGCTCATCGGCGCGGGCGAACTGCTCGTAGCAGGTCGCTGGCGCGTGCGGATGCTGCGCGACCTCGTAGACGTAGATCAGCGTCTCGATGGCGTCGCGCTGCGACGCGGTGATAGGCGAAGGGGCGGCCATTCGGCAGGCGATGATCGTTGGCGAACCACCAGTTCAGCAGCTTGCGTGTCATCTCGGTCGCGCCGGGATAGCCGCGCCGCGCGCCACGCCGCCGACCTTCTGCCGCAGCAGCGGCACGCATGGCGCCGTCTTGAGATATTCCTCGACCTCGAAGAGGTTGAATTGACCGGCGGGAGTCTGCTTTGGCATGGTGCGCTATCCTTCGTGGCGATGGCCCTCACCCCAACCCCTCTCCCACGAGGAGAGGGGCTTCCGGACTCCTCTCGCCCTCTGGGAGAGGGGCTTCGACTCCTCGCCCTCTGGGAGGGGGTTGGGGGTGAGGGCCGTCATACGGCTCAGGCGACGGTGACGTTAAGCGTCTTGGTGGTGTCGTTGCCGAGGATGTCGATCACCTTGACGACGACGGTATAGGTTCCTGGCTGCTCATAGGTGTGGGCGAGGCTGAGTCTGCAGCTTGCGGGTCTTTGCGCGTGCGATAGGTCTGCGCCATGTTGTGGAAGGCGTCGCCCTCGAGTGGTGTAATCCCAGTCCACCGCCCAGTAGTCGATCCACTGGCGACCAGCGGTTCACCTTCGCCAGACATCTCCGGCGGCACGTCGTCATAGCGGCGACGATGAAGTCGCTGAGCGTGATGGTGACGTACTTGCCGTTGGGCTGCTCGGCGCCGCTGGCCAGGTCGGAGGCGCGCTGGCTGACCGTGGCGCTGAGCGCGCGCCAACTCGAAGAACTTGATGTCGCCCTGCTCGACGGCGCGCTTCTCCAGCACCTCGCGCGGGATGCGCTTGAACTTGAGGTTGACGTTGTCCTCGGCGGCATGCTGCGCGCGCCACCTCGTTCAGCTCGAAGGCGAAGTCCCAGCCGAGGATGTCGACGCCGTTGACGCGCCGCCTGCCCGCTGTGTCCCGCCAGAACTCTTTGACGATGTGCGCGCACGTCGCCCTCGGCTGATCGGCGCATCGACCGCCGCCGACGTGGACGAGCCGCCCAGTCGCGCACGCCATGCAGCCAGGCGCCGCCTTCGATGGGCTGGGCGCCGTAGAGGTCGAGCATGAAGCGGCGATAGCTCAGTTGCGTCGTCGGCGCCCGCCGCGCTGGTCGCCCTGGGCGAACTCGGCGCTCTGCCACGCCTGCCGCTCATACTTGCCGAGATTCTGCACCACGAACGGCTTGACGCCAGCGATGCTGAGCAGCCGCTTGCGCGCGGTGTGGATGGCGAAGCGCCCCAGGTCGCAGGTGATCCAGCGCCGCCCCAGCTTCTCGGCCACCGCCGCTGTCGTCCCGCTGCCGCAGAAGCAGTCCAGCACGAGGTCGCCCTCGTTGGAGGAGGCTTCGATGATGCGCTGAGCAGGGCTTCGGGCTTTTGGGTGGGGTAGCCAGTACTTTTCCGATGTGCATGTACAGGAGCAATCATCGGTCCAGGGATTGTCTAAACAAAGGCTATCCTGGCATTGTCGGAGAGCGTTCTACCACATTCACGCCTTGGCGTTTTTGGTCAAGAAAATACGTTGATTCTGATGGTACCTGAGGAAGTTTCGTACAATGCGGTTCGTGCTGTCTCAATGATGCCGCGATACTTGCATCTGTGTAACTCACCACGCCAGGAGAAGTTCTTGAAAAACTTCGCCCGTACCAACGTCAGTCCCAATGTAAACGTCGATAATGTCGTCTATTACTCGTCTCCATGTATAGGCGATTCCATCGATCGGTTGGGCCTAGTATCATCTCGGACATAGTAAAGATATAGTGTCGTGTCACGATCGACCAAGTCTGGAGATGGCTGAGGCCTATCCGGCCAAGGACTGCGGCCCGTTTCCAAATGATATCATTTCGATAATTTTCGCGACCCGAAAATGTCATCCAAGCACAGCTTCGGACGTAGTGCACGACATCGCCAATCACAGGTGCACATAGATACGCTCCAGTCACTGACTGAGCAATTCTCGCATGAAAAACTGATGCAGCCTCATAAAACCACTGAAGATAACTATCTAAGTCCCTTACCCCAGGTATCGCGATAAGCTTTCTGCTCAATCATACTCGGCTCTTTGAGGAAAGCCTCGTCTGATGTCTGGGATTGAGGCGTTAAAAGAGAAATCTGAGCCCGTGGCAAACGGCGGATCGATGTAGATCAGGTTGACCTTGCCCGCGAACTCTGGCAACAGCGAGGGCAGCACATACTTCTTGTCGCCCCAGATCAGGCGGTTGCGCCACTCGCCGGGATCGCCCTGCGCCCAGAGGCCAAGCTGGTTGGCGCGCTGCACGCCCGATTCGTTCACCGTCTCCACCGTCTGGAAGGGCAGCGCGATCTTCACCGGCGCGACGCGCTTGCCATCCTTGTCATACTTGCCGTCCCAGATCAGTTCCGTCATGCCGCATCATCCTCCCGCGTTGCGCTGCCGCCTTGTTGTAGCAGCAGTATAGCGCAGCGCGATAGATGAGCGCCAGGGGGCGGCGAACCCTCACCCCCCCAGCCCCTCTCCCACGAGGAGAGGGGAGCAGGAAAGCCCCTCGCCCTCTGGGAGAGGGGTTGGGGTGAGGGTTCGCCGCCCGCTGGCCTCTATGATGGCTCCAACAGCCAACCTTGCGCAGTCGCCAGAAGCGCCAATTTTTCGACGAGGCGCCTGTATCGAGAAGAGGAATCTGGATCAACGAAAATCTCGGCATGAGCTGGGTTGTCCGGTTCAGTTGGATTGTCCATGATGGGCGTGTGCTCTACATCCACACGCGCCTGGCCAATCGAGATGCCGTGGGCATCATTCACGGGTAATGGGCCGAGATACTCGCACATCCCTTGTGATCACCTGCGTGACTCCCGCATTGGGCTGTTTGCACGTTCTTGCTGGCTGATGCTCACGTATCTCTGCGCGGTCAACAGACGTTCTATGTGAGCGATCGGAGAACGCTTGCGAACTGAAATGTGCGAGTGAACCGTCACTGCGCACAACGAACAGCCCCCTCTCTACCCCATCAGGAGGCACTGAACGATATAAGGCTTCATCATCTTCAATGTGTGTTACTGGAATCATGGTGGCGTGTACAATCCTGGCTTAGCCAATCAGCCAAAGCCAACTGGATTGCTGATCGCTAACGCTGGCGATGTCCCCTTCCGCCATCTCCGTATCGATGTTACTGCCCCAGACACGCACATACGTTGCGCTCACGCCAGAGACATAGACCGTCAGCTTTCGATGCTGATGCCACCACTCGAAAACGACTTCACCATCAGCGCTTGCTGTCACATTTGGCTCAATCCACTGCTGTGCGCCGGGTAACGTCACCGAATACATCTGAACAATCCAATCGATAGCATAGGCTATGGCCAGAACATCTGGGGCGAGCGCATCAGCCCCATTCCAGCCTTGCGGCCATGAAGCAAGCGACAGCAATTTCTCCACTACACGACCGACAGGCCCCAACACCGTTTGCATGAAAGGTTCATGCCCGGTAACGCCATGCTCCATCATAGCGGCTGGGTCGCCAGAGTACGTATAAGGCAACGTCTGTGAAAAATCATAAAAACGTACCAGCATCTCAATGACTTGCGCTTGCATCTCGCGAGATCCCTGACCGAGTCCGCGCGCAAGATTGCTGCGTCGGCTGTTACTGGCCTGGCTTGGAGTCGAGGGTGCGAGCGTTACCATTACTGAAACAGCTTTCTAGCATCGTCAGTGATGCTGGCTTCAAACACCTCGTTCTTGCGATCCCGTAGCTTGTCCAGAAAGTCCCAGACCTCCACACTATCCACCGGCCAGACATGCTCGCGAGCCACATCAATGTCAAACACGACAGGCAGTCTGGTCGGCTCTGTTTGTGGCGCGAGAGTCTCGTTGACGACGAGCAGAGCATCCAGGTCGCTCTGCTTCATCTGCAATTGCATGAAGAATCCCGTAAGCGCGTGAGGGAAGTCACCTGCCACTTCCGGGACGGTGCGTAAGTATGTCTGGAGGTCATCGACAGGACTAGGAATCTCAATTCGGTTGATATATCTCAGAGCAGCGCGCGTAATCGTCAATGGCTTGTATATCGCGCAATAGATCGCCCAAAGCCGTTGCGCCTCTGCTTTGAATGCGAACCACGAGTCATACGGGCGAAGTCGGTTCGCTGTGAAACCTGACTCGCTCACCTGAAACGCTCTAGTTCTGTCCCGCGTGTGAAATACTGCGCCGGGACTTCCTTGAGAAACGCTGAACTGGAACGCGGGGCCTGGTTGAATTTGTAGCTGCTGTGCAAGGGTAGGGATGGCGTCTGGATACTCATCCGCAACGTGAGGTTGAATCAGCGTCCAAGCGTTCTGAGGGGCGTTACTTATAATCCCTACTCTCAGGTCAAGGACGGCCTCAGTGATTGGAGGATGATTGTACAACCCTCGTGACTTCATCATAACCTCTTATGGCGGTATCTAGCTACTTAACCGAAGTACAATGGTGATCGCTGTTCCGCCTGAAGCTTTGGCGATAGCCTGCTCTGATACAGGTCGCACACCTCCCTTAGCCCTAAGTATTACGCACGTACCCATCACCTTGTCACAGATTCGTGTCATCAAAGCACCGGATGAGGCCAGATTGCTCCCAATTTGACCGCACTATCCCAAGCTGCGAAGACGGCCTGCGGGCCGCCAAGCCCCGGAGGCGCGATTCACCCGCCCGCCGCCCGCTTTGCCCTGGCCCGGCTGAGATTCTCGGCGACTCTGAACTCCACGATCCTGCGTATCACGTCCAGCGGCAGAGGTTGGTTGATGGGGAACTGCACCGAGCCTTTTGCGCTTTCATACGCCGCCAGCTCCTGTTGAAACGCCGCGATCCCGCTGGGTGTGGGATAGAAGCCGATGTGCTGCTTGAATGCGGCAAAATGGACGAGATTGCCATGCAGCGCGAACGTGGGCATTTGATAGCTGATGCGCTCGACGGCATCGGGCGCGGCCGCCCGTATGGTCGCCCGCAGCGTTTCGAGGATCGCCTGTATCTCCTCAGGGAAGGTCGCGATATACTCGTCAATCGAATGAAAATCCACTCGTTTGCTGTCCATAGCCTGCCCCTTTCCTGCTGTTGATTCCACAGCCAGCGGTTTCAACCACCCGCCTATAAATCCAGCGCGTCGGCGGCGGCGCGGGCGATAGCCTCGGCCTCGGCGATGGTCGCGCCCAGCGCCGTGACATGCCCCATCTTGCGCCCCACGCGCGCGGCCAGCTTGCCGTAGACATGCACAAGCGCGCCGGGAATCGCCAGCGCCTGCGCCATGCCACGCGCCTCGGCTGGCCCATTGCGCACGCCCAGCGTGTTCACCATCACCGCCGCTGGCGCGACCATCGCCGCGCTCCCCAGTGGCAGGCCCAGCGCCGCACGCACATGATTCTCGAACTGCGAGGTCACGCAGCCCTCGATGGTGTAGTGTCCAGTGTTGTGCGGGCGTGGCGCGATCTCGTTATAGAGCACCGCGCCATCGGCCAGCTCGAAAAGCTCGACGCCGAAGACGCCCACCCCCTCTATCGCCTCCACCGCCAGCCGCGCAATCTCCGCCGCTCGCTGCGCCGCCGCCGCGCCGGGAGCGGGCGCGCGCACGATGTGGCAGATATGCTCGCGCTGCACGGTCTCGACGGTGGGATAGACCACCAGCGCGCCATCGCGTCCGCGCGCGACGATCACCGCCAGCTCGCGCGTGAACGGAGCCCAGCGCTCGACGTAGAGCGCGCGCGCGGGGAAGCCGAGCCGCTCGCAGGCGGGCGCGATGTCGTCTGGCCCGCGCAGCGTCGCATTGCCGTAGCCGTCGTAGCTGTCGCGTCGCCCCTTCAGCATCAGCGGCCAGCCCCAGTCCGCAGCGGCGCGGGCCACATCTTCTGGCGAGGCGACCGGCGCGAAATCGGGCGTCGGCGCCCCAGCCGCACGCATGAAGCGCTTCTGCTCAAACTTATCCTGGATCAGCGCGAGCGTATGGGCGGAGGGATAGACGGCGACGCCGCGCGCCTCCAACCACTCCAGCGCGGCGATGTCTACGAACTCGTTTTCGAGCGTGACCGCCAGCGTCCCCTCGGCTAGCTCGGCCAGCCGGTCGAGGTCGAGCCAGCCGCCCACCACCTCGCGCGCGGCGATGCGTCCCGCCGGGCTATGCGCCTCCTTCTCCAGGATGGCGACCTCGACGCCCAGCCGCGACGCGGCCTCAGCCGACATGCGCGCAAGCTGCCCGCCGCCGAGGATGCCGAGCAGCGCAGGATAGCGCAACGACGTGCGCAGGGTAGGGCGAGGATCATGGTTCATGTACTGGTATGACTCCTGCAAGAGTGGCGCTGGAACACAGAGCGAGACGTTCGTATTGTATCGTGAAATCGGGATAGAGGTAGCGCGCGATTGGTCCTGGACCCACGGAGGTGGGTCTTGTTGGCGACCGCAGTCGCCCTGAGGCGCGGTTTCAACCGCCCGCCCGCCCGCCCGCCGCCGTGGAGAGGAGAGCCAGCGATGCCGAAGAAGCGCCGCCACGGGACGCCGCGCAACCTGCCCGTGCGGCTGGCGCAGCGCGAGGGAGGTGGGCTGGCGTTGCAGGTTGGCGGCGTCACGCAGTCGATCAGCGTGCCGGAAGGCGCCGCACTCGACGGCTACTGGGCGCTGATGCCGCCGCCGGGCTGCCCACGCAACGCGCTGCTGCTGGGGCTGGGCGGTGGCGCCGTGGCGACGCTGCTGGCGCGCCGCTGCCCCGATGCGCTGCTGGTGGGCGTGGAGCACGACGCGACGGTGCTGGCGCTGGCCTACGAAGCCTTCGGGCTACTGACGCTGCCTCACCTGCGCGTGGTGGAGGCCGACGCCTTCACCTGGGTCGCGGCGCAGTTTGGCGCGGATGGCGCGCTCACTGGCGCGGCTGAACGCTTCGACCTGATCTGTGTGGACCTCTTCGAGGCGGGCCGACTCAGCGCCGGGACGCTGGCGACAGCGTTCCTGCGGCAGGTCGCCGCGCTGCTGGCGTCGGGTGGCGTGGCCAGCTTCAACCTGATGCTGACGGGACGCACGCCAGAGCAGTTGCATCGGCTGCGTCGTGTCTTCGCGGTCCAGCGCGAACTGCGGCTGCGCGGCAACCTCGTCGTTCATCTGACGCCGCTGGCGCGCACGCCAGAGCATATGGACGGCGCGGCGACCAACGGGTAGCCACATCCAGTACAATAGGCGCGCAAGCTCTCGGCGGTGAACGCGCCAGCGCGGCGAAAGAGGCAGGGAAGTTGCGCCGTTGGGGTGAACCCTCGCCCCTGCCCTTCTTCCACCCACAAGGAGAGAGGAGTCTGGAAAGCTCCTCGCTGTCTGGTGAGGGGTTGCGAAGTATTCGAGCCGCGAGTGCGCGTCCGCAACGCCGCAGCTTGGCCCCAGTCCGCGCAGGCGGACTTCGCGGCCCGCAGGCCATCCAGGCGCGGTTTCAACCCCACCGCCCCGTGTTGGATGGGCGCGTTTCAACCGCCAGCGGCCCGCGCGCCGCGTGTTGGATGGAGGAATGTCGTGGCGCGCATGGTATTGCCGGGGAGATCGTATCCGCTGGGCGCCACGCCCGATGCTCGTGGCGTCAACTTCGCCGTGTACGCCGCGCATGCGGAGAAGGTGGAGCTGTGCCTGTTCGATAGCGCCGCGCCGGGCGCCCATATGGAGACGGTTACGCTGCCAGAGTTCATCGGCCATGTCTGGCACGGCTATCTACCGGGCGTCAAGCCGGGGCGCCTCTATGGCTATCGCGTCTACGGGCCATTCGATCCAGCGGCGGGGCAGCGCTATAACCCCGCAAAGCTGTTGATCGATCCCTACGCGCGGGCGCTGGCGGGCCAGGTCAACTGGGATGCGCCTGTCTTCGCCTATCAGATGGGCAGCGAGGAGGCCGACCTCTCCTACGATGCGCAGGACGACGCCTGGGGCGTGCCAAAATGCGTCGTCATCGACCCCGGCTTCAACTGGGAAGGCGACCGCCCGCCGCGCGTGCCGTGGCGCCGCTCGATCATCTACGAAACACACGTCAAAGGCTTCACGATCTGCCGCGGCGACATACCGGAGGCGTTGCGCGGTACCTACGCGGGCATGGGGTCGCCGCCCGCGATCAGCTATCTGCGTGATCTGGGCGTCACGGCGGTCGAACTGCTGCCCGTCCATGCCTTTCTCGACGACAAGCTGCTGCTGGAACGGGGATTGCGCAACTACTGGGGCTACAACTCGATCAACTACTTTGCGCCCGATGCGCGCTACGCCAGCGCAGGCGATTGCGGCGGCCAGGTGCGCGAGTTCAAGGAGATGGTCAAGGCGCTGCACCGCGCGGGCATCGAGGTGATTCTCGATGTCGTCTACAACCATACCGCCGAGGGCAATGAGCTTGGGCCGACACTCAGCTTCAGAGGGCTGGACAACCAGACCTATTATCGGCTCGCCCCCGAACAACCGCGCTATTACATGGATTACACTGGCACCGGCAATACGCCCAATACCCGGCAGCCTCAGGTCATCAAGCTCATCATGGATAGCCTGCGCTACTGGGTGCAGGAGATGCATGTGGATGGCTTCCGCTTCGATCTGGCGGCGGCGCTGGCGCGTGGCCTGCACGATGTCGAGCAGTTATCCGCCTTCTTCAACACCATTCACCAGGACCCGGTGATCGCGACCGTGAAGCTGATCGCGGAGCCGTGGGACGTGGGCGAGGGCGGCTATCAGGTCGGAAACTTCCCCGTGCTGTGGGCTGAGTGGAACGGCAAATATCGCGACTGTGTGCGGCGCTACTGGCGTGGCGATGACGGGCAATTGCCCGAGCTGGCGAGCCGCCTCACCGGCAGCAGCGACCTCTACGAGAGCGATGGTCGCCGCCCCTACGCCAGCGTCAACTTCGTGACCGCGCACGATGGCTTCACCCTCCAGGACCTCGTGAGCTACGAACTGAAACACAACGAGGCGAACGGCGAAGACAACCGCGACGGCGCCAACGACAACTATTCGTGGAACTGCGGCGTAGAGGGGCAGACCTCCGATCCCGCCGTCCGCGGGCTACGCGAGCGCCAGCAGCGCAACTTCATCGCGACACTGCTCCTCTCGCAGGGCGCGCCGATGATCTGCGGCGGCGATGAGATCGGACGCACTCAGTCGGGCAACAACAACGCCTACTGCCAGGACAATGCGATTAGCTGGTACAACTGGGACATCGACGAACGGCGTGACGCGCTGCTCGACTTCACCCGACGGGTCATCGCGCTACGCCGCGCGCATCCTGGCATGCATCGGCGCAAGTTCTTCAAGGGGCATGCGCTGCATGGCTCACGCATCAAAGACATCACCTGGCTGCGCCCCAATGGCAGGGAGATGCGCCCGAATGATTGGCTGAATGGCTGGACACACACGCTCGGCGCCCGCATCGCCGGTGGGCCGATCGGCGACATCGACGAGCGCGGCAAGCCAATCAAGGATGACACGATGCTGATTCTGCTCAACGCGCACTCTGACGAGATAGCCTTCACGCTGCCCAGCGGCTCCGGGCGCCCGGCGCGTGGCAGTTGGAGATTGACACGCGCTGGCCAACTGGCGTCGCCGAGCCGGGGAACTCCGCGCAGGAGCGCCTGGCTCCAGGCGCGCGCTATCTGCTCCTCAGCCACTCGATGGCAGTGCTGCGTTTTGCCCACTGAGCCACGCGCTGCGACTATGGCAGCGTAAGTTTGATGCCCGCCAGCGACATGCCGACCTCCAGCAGGAAGGTGAGCGCCGCTAATATGACCACCAGCCAGTAGGCGGTGGTAAAGGTGCGCCCAATGCGCTGTTCAGCGCGTGAGAAGCCAAATGCCGCTTGCGCCGTTTTCGGATTATTGTAGAGCACATCCTCGAGGGTATAGGTTCCACGGCTATCGAGCGTTTTCTCACCGTTAGGGCCGATTTCGTCCTTCTCCAGCGTCACGATCACCGATGGGAAGCTCGCGCTCTTGCGCATCTGGGCTTCGAGTTCCTTCATGTAGCGAATGCGCAAATCTACCAGCCTGCGACTCGACTCGCTCAACTTGAGCCAGGTGTCGTTGATCACGCTCATGATGATGGCGATGACGACGAATCCGATGATGAACACCCACGCGGTTTTGCTGCCCTGAAAAAACTGCAACAGCAGATAGCCAACCCCGGTCAGAAACAGCGCGTTGATCGAGACAAAGAGCGTGTTGACTGTCTGACGGCGGTCGGTCATGCTGTCAGTGCCATTCATCAGGAGTTGATACTCCTTAAACGCCACATCCAACGTCGTTGGATTCGACCACGGTGCATTCGGCTGACTCTGAACTGGTTGTTCCATCGCCCCACTCCTCATCAAGTATCGCCGCGTTGTCGCCGCGCCTGAAGCGTGATCCGACGGCCACAGCATACACCCGGCGGGCGGCGCTGTCTATGGCGCAGCGCGCAGGCGGGCTTGTGAATGATCCGACGAGGCCTCGCGCATTCCGTTCCTAGCCCCACGCAGGTGGGGCTTCGCGGCCGCCAGGCCCCTAGCTGTGGGTTCACCCGCCCGCGCCCCGGCGGCGATAATTCACAGCCCCTGGCGCAGGCATGCCGCACGACACGCGGGCGCGCTAGCGTCGTATGATAGGCATGATACCTGGACGGGCCAATCGTCGCGACGTTGGAGTATGCGCGCCGTGGGTAGCAGCGGAGAGAGGCGTCTGTGGCGCAGAGCAAAGCAGTGAACTGGCGGGCGACCTCGCGTGGCGCGGCGATTGGCGTGTTTGCGTTGGTACTGCTCGTCGGCGTCAATCTGCGGACGCCACTGCTCTCCGTGCCGCCCGTGCTGGCGATCATTCGCGCCGACCTGGGCTTGAGCTATAGTGAGACGGGCCTGCTCGCCTCACTCCCGTCGCTGCTGATGGGGCTGGGCGCCTGGCCTGCCGGGCGCATCGCCAGTCGCATTGGTGGGCGAGCCAGTGTCTCGCTGGGGCTGGCAATCATCGTGCTGGGCGCCGTCGCGCGTGGCGTCTGGCCCACAGCCGTCGCGCTCTACGCCTTCACGGCGCTGCTCTCGGCAGGGGTCGCGCTGGCCCAGACATCTATCCCGCTGCTGGCGCGTCAGTGGTTCCCCACGCGCATCGGCTTCGTCTCCGCTATCTTCACCGATGGCCTGACGATTGGCGAGACACTCGCCGCCTCAGTCACTGCCCCGCTGATGCGGCTGTGGTTCGGCGCCAACGCCTGGCCAGCCGCGCTGCTCATGTGGGCGATCCCGGTGACGGTGATGCTGCTACTCTGGATGTGGCTCGCACCGCCTGCGCCAGCGCCAGAGTCGCCAGACGCCACGCCGCGCGTAGCCAACGGGGAGCGCCCGCTCGCAGCGCAGTCCGCCGCCAGTCGCAGCGTCAGCCCCTGGATCATCGGCGCCATCATGGGCGGTGGCAGCGTCGTCTACTTTGGCATGAACGGCTGGATAGCGCCCTACAACGAGGCGCTGAACGCCTCCAGCATGACGCCACTCGCGCTCTTCGCGCTCAACGCAGCCCAGCTTCCCATCTGCTTCGGACTGACGCTGGTGGCCCAGCGCCTCGCAGGCAGACGCTGGCCCTTCATCATGGCAGGCTGTGTCTCGCTCGTCTCCATCATCGGCTGGCTGCTGACACCGCCTGCGCTCGAGCCGGTCTGGGGCATATTCATCGGCGCGTCATCGGCGACCATCTTCGCCCTCGGCATCGCGCTGCCCGCAATCTTCAGCTCCACTGCGCGGGTCGCGCGGCTCACCGGCGCCAGCCTTGCCATCAGCTATACGGCGACCTTCATTGTACCGTTCATCGGCGGCGTGCTGTGGGATACCTTTCATCAGCCATGGCTGGCGTTTGGCCCGGTGGCGCTGGCCGCGCTGGTGACGGTCTGCGCCAGCATGCTGCTGCCGCGCCTCCCCAATCACCAGGGCGGCGTCGAGGGCGTGTCACTCGCGCTGGTGGACTACTGACACGTCAGATGTGGGTTTGTTTGGCGTTCGTGCGCCCTCACCCCCAGCCCCTCTCCCAGAGGGCGAGGGGAGCCGAATTTCCCCCTCGCCTCGTGGGAGAGGGGGCCAGGGGGTGAGGGCACACGAACGCGGTCGCAGCGCTACTCCGCGATGGTGTAGCCAGCGTCGTCGAGGATCGCCGCGATCTGCTCCATGCTCACCTGCGCCGCGTCATAGGTCAGGTGAACCGTCTTGCTGGGGATGTCTGTGCTGACCTGCTCGACGCCCGCGACAACGCCCAGCGCGCCATTGATCGTCTTCACGCAGTGCTCGCAACTGACATCAGGAACTGACAGGGTCGTCTCGACCATCGCCATCTGGCTTGCTCACTTTCTCTACGCGCAGCCCCGTTTGGGAGCACGCGCCCTATTGCAATGACTCGTTGGCTAACTCTTGCTGCGCGCCGAAGCGCCGCAGCCGCAGGGAATTGCTGACGACCGTCACCGAGGAGAGCGCCATCGCCGCAGCCGCGAAGATCGGCGCCGTCTCGCGCAGCCACGGAATCGCGGGCGACGCGATGGCGAGCGGAATCAGCACAGTATTGTAGGCGAACGCCCAGAAGAGATTCTGGCGGATGATGTTCATCGTCGCGTGCGAAAGCGCATGCGCCGTGACCAGGCTGCGCAGATTACCCTTGACCAGCGTCACGCTCGCCGCCTCCATCGCCACATCAGCGCCCGTCCCCATCGCGACGCCGATGTCGGCCTGGGCCAGCGCGGGCGCGTCGTTGACGCCGTCACCCGCGAAGGCGACGACCCGTCCCGCTTCGCGCAGCTTCGCCACCTGCTCCGCCTTCTCGCCGGGCAGCGCCTCCGCCAGCACATGCTCTGGCGCGATGCCCACCGCCGCCGCGATGCTGCTCGCCGTGCGCTGGTTATCGCCCGTAATCATCCAGACGGTGACACCTGACGCCTGCAACTGTGCGATGGCCGCTTGCGAGCCAAACTTCACCGTATCGGCGACGGCCAGCGCCGCGACGAGCATGCCATCCACCGCCAGCAGCATCGCCGTCTTGCCCGCCGACTCCAGCCGCTCCAGCTCAGGCTCGAACGCGCTGATGCTTGCGCCATCCACGCCACGTTCGCGCAGCAGGCGCCGCGAGCCAATCAACGTCTGCTGGCCCGCCACGCGCGCCTCCACGCCACCACCGGGAATCGCCTGGAACGCCGTCACATTGGCCTCCGCCGCCACGCCGCGCTGCTGCGCGCCTGCGACGATGGCCCGCGCCAGCGGATGCTCCGACGCCGCCTCAGCGCTCGCCGCCAGCCGCAGCGCCTGCGCCGCGTCGAGCGTCGCGCCGGGCGCCAGTGTCACCTCGGTCAACTCTGGTTTGCCACGGGTGATCGTGCCGGTCTTATCCAGCACGAGGTCGGTCACCTGCTCCAGTCGCTCCAGGCTGGCGCCATTCTTGATGAGGATGCCGCGCTCGGCGCCCTGACCCGTGCCGACCATGATCGCCGTCGGCGTCGCCAGCCCCAGCGCGCAGGGGCAGGCCACCACCAGCACGGCGATGGCCGCCACCAGCGCGATAATCCAGGGGCTGGTCGCCAGCATGTCGCCGTGCGCGCTCGCCGCAGGCGCGAAGCCCAGCGCGTAGCCCGCGAAGCTCCAGCCGACGAATGTAAGCAGCGCAATGACCAGCACCGTTGGCACGAAGACGCTGGCGACGGTATCAGCCAGCCGCTGAATGGGCGCCTTCGAGCCTTGCGCCTGCTCCACCAGGCGGATGATGCTCGCCAGCGTCGTCGCGGCGCCCACGCGGGTCGCCTGCATGCGCAGCATGCCCGTCTGATTGATCGTCGCGCCGATGAGCTGATCGCCTGCGCGCTTCTCGACCGGCAAGCTCTCACCCGTCAGCATGGATTCATCCACCGAGGACTCGCCAGAGAGCGCGGTCCCATCGGTCGGAATCTTCTCGCCGGGGCGCACGATGAGCGTATCGCCGACGACGATCTGCTCCGCCGCGATGTCGTACTCACGCCCGGCGCGCATGACATGCGCCACCGTCGCGCGCAGTCCCATCAACCGTGAAATCGCCTCGCTCGTCTGCCCCTTGGCCCGCGCCTCCAGATATTTGCCCAGATAGATGAGCGTCACGATCAGCGCGGTCGTGTCGTAGAACGTCGTCTCGCCGACGACCTGCGGCCAGAAGGTCGCGACGACGCTCATCAGGAACGCGGCGGTCGAACCGAGGCTCACCAGCGTATCCATATTCGCGCCGCCGTGGCGCAGCACGCGCAGCGCGTTTCTGTGGAACTCCCAGCCGACGTAGCCCCACACCGGCGCCGTCAGCGCCAGCAGCAGGCTGTTCTCGCCGGGAAATGCGGCCATGAAGAACATCGAGAGAATGACCACAGGAACCGTCAACGCGACGCCTAGCGCCAGCTTGTCGCGCCTGCGCCGCAACGCGCCGCGACGTCGCTCGGCAAGCTGCTCTGTGGCAGTGGACGCCGCAGCAGGGGCGGAGATGTCGGCTGCCCCGGCGGCGCTGGAGCGGCGAGCGCTGGCTCGCTCAGCGGCGATGCGCTGTAGCCTACCGTGCTCACCTTCCGCAGCAGGTCATCCACGGCGACCTGTGCGGCGTCGTAGGTGACGGTGGCGCGCTCGGTGGCCAGATTGACACTGGCGTCGGTGACACCAGGCAGCTTTTTGAGGCCCTTCTCGATGCGCAGCGCGCACGAAGCGCAGGTCATGCCCTCCAGCGCCAGCGTCGCCGTCGCATCCGGCGCATCCTTCACGCGCGCGTCGTCGGATGATGACACCATATGCTCTGTGACTGTATCCACCGAATGATTCCCTCCCCGTGGAGCGCAAGACTGTGTGACAATGCCCGTTCTCAGCGGTTGCCCGCGAGGTTGTAGAGCTGCATCAACTCATCGATTACGGCCTGCTCGCGTCCTTCGCGAATGCCCTCAGGCACGCAGCCATGCAGATGGTTTTCCAGGATCACCGCTTCGAGCTTCTCGATGGCCTTGCGTACAGCGTAGGTCTGCTTCAAGATGTCCACGCAATACTGATCGCTCTCGACCATCTTGCGAATGCCGCCGAGATGGCCCTCGATATAGTTGATTCGTTTGAGGACATCCTGCTTGTCTGCCCGCATCGCGCGCGCTCCTCTCCATACCCCTACCCCTACCCCCTGGGTAGGGGTACACTCAAAGTATAGCACAGGGCACAAGGGAGTTTGCAAGGGATGCTTGGCACGACATGCCCCAGGTATCGTAAACTAGAGCCGCGCACTGGGTGGTTGCTACAACGCAGGAGAATCGATAATGCCCGTGCCAGACTATCAGACGTTGATGTTGCCATTGCTTCAGCATGCGGCTGACGAAGCGGAACATGCGTCAAGTGAGCCACTAGACTATCTGGCAAGTCGCTTTGGCCTGTCCAATGAGGAGCGTCAAGCGCGTATGCCCAGTGGTATCAACATGCTGTATGATCGGATGCATTGGTCACTCTCATATCTTCGGCAGGCCGGGCTACTAAAAAAGCACTCGTCGAGGTTACTTCCGACTGACCGAGCGCGGGCGCTCGGTGCTCGCATCAAGTCCTACACGAGTGGACAATAAGGTTCTGGAGCAGTTCCCAGAGTTTCAAGCATTCCTCCAGCGCAAAGGTCGGGGGATAATGGGCACAGTGGTTCGACTCAGCCAGGCGCATTAACCCAAACATCAAGCCCTCCTGTTCACAGCAACATCACTTGATGAGGTACTTACGCAGCCGGACACGCCGAAGGAGATCCTTGAGGCGAGTCACGCGGCAATCCAGCATGAACTTGCCGTAGACTTGCTGGCGCGCATAAAGATGTGTTCGCCGCGTTTCTTCGAGCAGTTGGTTGTTGATTTGCTGGTGAAGATGGGTTACGGAGGTTCCAGGCAAGACGCTGGCGCTGCAATCGGGAGAAGTGGTGATGAGGGCATCGACGGAATCATCAATGAGGATCGTCTTGGGCTGGATGTTATCTATATCCAAGCCAAGCGGTGGGAGCACAATGTTAGGAAGACCAGAATTACAGCAGTTCGCAGGCGCGCTACATGGACAACGCGCAAAGAAAGGCATTTTCATCACGACATCGCAGTTTACCCGTGATGCGACTGAATACGTCAAATCGATCGAGACAAAAATCGTTCTCATAGATGGGCGCCACCTCACCAAATACATGATTGAGCACGATGTTGGTGTGACCCTGATGTCAACATATCAACTCAAACGGGTAGATTTTGACTACTTCGATGAAGAGTGATCTCCACATGCGTCAATCGCCAGCCGCGTCGCGGCTCATCCGCATCTCTTCATAGCGCTTGCCCCGGAATGTGAACGCCTTACGCGGGCCAGCGATAAAGCCTGCGCGCTCGTAGACAGTGATGGCGCGCTGATTGAACAGCGCGACATTCAGGCTGAAGCTCTGCGGATGGTAGCGCGCCCGCGCCTGCTCCATCCCCTCGCGGACGAAGGGCAAGCCCAGCCCGCGTCCATTGAGGTCAGGGCGCAGCCCCACGCCAATCTCCACACTGTCGTCCCGGTAAATCATCGAGAAGACGCCTATCAGTGGATCGTCCGGGGTGGCGACGGCGTAGCAGGCGATGGGGATGGACGCCAGCGAGGCTCTGCCCAGCAGGGTCGCCAGTAACAACGGGAACAGCGCCAGATCGTACATCGCATACTCGCCGGGATAACGCCAGCGATTCGACATCAGCGCATCACGCAGACGCATCCGGCGGAAGTGGAACTGCGGTCCACACGGCTCATCCACCATCACCGCTACTCGCCACTATCATGCGCCGCCCACGGATCATTCGCCGCCGGGTCGAACGAGCGCGCCTGCGCCCACAGCAGGAAGTTCGGCGTCGCATCGAGGAGCTGAGTAAACGCCTCAGCCACCTGCGGGTCGAAGGCCGTTCCTGCGGCTTCGAGGATGCGCTCGCGCGCCGCCTCGACCGACATCGCCGACTTGTACGGGCGTGGACTGGTGATGACATCGAAGACATCGGCGACGCTGAGCAAGCGCGCCCCCAGCGGAATCGCCTCGCCTGCGCGCCGCTCTGGATAGCCCTTGCCATCCCAGCGCTCGTGGTGACTCAGCACCGCATCGAGGATGACGTCTGGCATATCGAAAGCCCAGAGCAGTTGCGCCGCCGTCACCGGGTGCTTCTCGATCATCTCGCGCTCGGTCTCCGAGAGCGCGGCGGGCTTGAGCAGCACCTCATTGGGCGCCCAGGTCTTGCCCAGGTCGTGCACCAGTCCGGCCAGCGCCAGCTCGCGCGCCGCCGCACGTGGCCAGCCCATGAAGCGCGCCAGCCGATACACGTAGATGGCTACCCGACGACAGTGGTCATACGTCACCTGATCGCGCTCGCGGATGCTCTCCGCCAGCTCATAGATGACCCGTCGCGTATGTCGCCGGGTACCAGGAGCCGCGTCCATGATCGTCAACACGTTCGCTCATCCTTCCACCGCGCACGACCTGCTCACAATGACCGCCATCTGCGAAGCGCCCCTGCATGCTATAACGTATAAACCCCGTCAGCGCATACGGCGCTGCTGGCAGATTGGCGCGCCTGGCGATGGGCGCCGCTCGTCTAGCGAGCCACCGCAGGCAACAGCGGCGCGAGGAACTGCCCGGTATAGCTGGCTGAGAACGCCGCAATCTCCTCCGGCGTTCCCTCCGCGATGACCTCGCCGCCGCGCTCGCCGCCATCCTGTCCGAGATCGATCAGCCAGTCAGCGGCCTTGATGATGTCGAGGTTGTGCTCGATGACCACCACCGTATTGCCACTATCCACCAGCCGCTGCAAGACCGCGAGCAGCCGTTCGACATCCGCGAAGTGCAGGCCAGTCGTCGGCTCATCGAGGATATACATCGTGCGACCAGTCGCCCGGCGCGAAAGTTCCGTCGCCAGCTTGATGCGCTGCGCCTCGCCGCCAGAGAGCGTCGTCGCGGGCTGCCCCAGATGGATGTAGCCCAGCCCGACATCCTCCAGCGTCGCGAGCTTGTTGCGCAGACTGGGAATCGACGTAAAGAACTCCAGCGCCTCGGAGACGGTCATGTCCAGCACATCGGCGATGGTCTTGCCTTTGAAGGTGATGTCCAGCGCCTCGCGGTTGTAGCGCTTGCCCTTGCACGTCTCGCAGGTCACATAGACATCCGGCAGGAAGTTCATCTCAATGGTCAGAATGCCCTCGCCCTTGCAGACCTCGCAGCGCCCGCCCTTCACATTGAAGGAGAAGCGCCCCGGCCCGTAACCACGCAGCCGCGCCTCAGGCGCCTGCGCGAACAGCTCACGGATCGTCGTAAACGCGCCGGTATACGTCGCCGGATTCGAGCGCGGCGTGCGCCCAATCGGCGACTGATCGATGTCAATCACCTTGTCCAGCGCCTCGACGCCCTCAATCGTATCATGCAGACCGGGGCGCTCATGCGCGCGGTTCAGCGTCTGCGCCAGTCGCTTGTAGAGAATCTCGTTGATGAGCGTACTCTTGCCAGAGCCAGAGACGCCCGTCACCACCACCAGCTCGCCGAGCGGAATGGCGACATCGATGCCTTTCAGGTTGTTCTCGCGCGCATTGCGAATCAGCAGTGACTTGCCGTTCCCCGCGCGCCGCTGCGCCGGAACCTCGATACGCCGCTTGCCAGAGAGAAACAGCCCGGTCAGCGAGTCGGGGTTCGCTTCGATCTGCGCCAGCGTCCCCTCGGCGACGACATAGCCGCCATGTTCCCCTGCGCCCGGCCCCATGTCAACGATATGATCCGCCGCGCGCATCGTCTCGTCGTCGTGCTCCACCACCAGCACGGTATTGCCCAGGTCGCGCAGCCGTGTCAGCGTCTGAATCAAGCGCGCATTGTCGCGCTGGTGCAGGCCGATGCTTGGCTCATCGAGAATGTAGAGCACACCCATCAGGCTGGAGCCAATCTGCGTCGCCAGCCGAATACGCTGCGCCTCTCCGCCAGAGAGCGAGGTCGCGCTGCGGCCCAGCGTCAGATAGTCGAGGCCGACATCGACCAGGAAGCCCAGCCGCGCCTTGATCTCTTTGACGACCTGGCGGGCGATGGTCTGCTCACGCTCAGTCAGCGGGCGCGCGTCAGCGAAGTCAGGCGCACGGTCGCCGCCCGCGAGCACCCGCAGGCTGCCCCGCCGCACGGCGCGCTTGCCATTTGCGCCGTTCTTCCCGTTTGTATAGCTCAGCGGGGCGTCCTCGTCAGGCGCAGTCGTGATGGCGTCGAAGAAGCGCAGCGCATTGATGATCGAGAAGCCTGTGACCTCAGAGATATTGCGCTCGCCGACCGTCACCGCCAGCATTTCAGGCTTGAGCCGCGCGCCGTGGCAGGCAGGGCAGACACGCGCCGACATATACTGCTCGATGTCTTCGCGCCCACTCTCTGAGGCGTCTTTGTAGCGGCGCTCCAGATTCGGGATGACGCCCTCGAAGGTGGTGCGATGTGTCCGCCGCACACCCTGCCGATTCATGTAGGAGAACGAAATCTCGCCGGGTGAGCCATAGAGGAAGATGCGTTTCGCCTCCTCGGCAAGCTCTTTCCAGGGGGTGTCCAGGCTGAAGCCATATTGATCGGCCACCGCGCCCAATTGCTTCGCGTACCACGCGCTGATGCCAGCCAGACGGGTCCACGGCAGAATCGCTCCCTCCGCGATGCTGAGATCAGGATTGGTGACGATCAGTTCCGCGTCCACTTCCAGCTTCGTGCCAAGCCCTGTGCATTCCGGGCAGGCGCCATACGGGCTATTGAACGAGAAGCTGCGCGGCGCGATCTCTTCCAGGCTGATGCCACAATAGACGCAGGCGAATCGCTCAGAATAGAGTTGCTCCTCGCCGCCGATGACCGAGACGAGGATGATGCCGCTGCCCAGCTTGAGCGTCGTCTCGACCGAGTCAGTGACGCGCTGGCGCTGGCTCACCTCCGGGTCGGCGGTCGCGGCGACGCTATGCGGCGTGTACGAGGCGCCCACCTCCGCCACCTGCCGCTGCTCGCGCTCATCACTCTCCACCATGACCTCATGGCGAATGATGAGGCGATCAACCACGACCTCGATAGTGTGCTGCTTGTACTTGTCCAGCTCAAACGTCTCGCTGAGATCACGCACTTCGCCATCCACACGCACACGCACGTAGCCCGCCCGGCGCATCTCCTCGAAGACCTGGCGATACTCACCCTTGCGCCCACGCACCAGTGGCGCGAGCAGCATCAGCCGCGTGCCGTCAGGCATGTTGGTGATCGCGTCCACCATCTGCTGCACGGTCTGCTGGCTCACCTCGCGCCCACAGTTCGGGCAGTGGGGATGCCCCACACGCGCGTAGAGCAGCCGCAGGTAGTCGTAGACCTCGGTGACGGTGCCGACGGTCGAACGCGGATTGCGCGAGGTGCTCTTCTGGTCAATCGAGATGGCGGGCGAGAGGCCATCGATGTGATCGAGATCGGGCTTTTCGAGCTGGCCGAGGAACTGGCGCGCATAGGACGAGAGCGACTCGACATAGCGTCGCTGGCCCTCGGCGAAGATGGTATCGAAGGCGAGGCTGCTCTTGCCAGAGCCAGAGAGGCCGGTGATGACGACGAGCTTATCGCGAGGGATGATGACATCGATATTCTTCAGATTATGCTCACGCGCGCCACGCACGGCGATATGATCGAGCGGCATGAATTCAGCCTTCCCCCCGGTGTGACAAGCTCCAGCGACGCCCCACCCCGCTGCCTCTGGCCCGTCCTACGAGCAGACGCGCTGATGTGGAGGGCCATCTAAGTATAGAACGTCTGTACGAGGGAGTCAAGCAGGCATGACGTCCTTCGTCGCCGCCAAAACGTCTCCAGACGCGCGCTCAGATTGTACCGAAATCGGGCGAGAGGACGCCCAAAAGTCGTGCGAGCGCGGCGAGAGCGCGGCATGCTGCGAAGTGCTGTTTCAGCCTGCGGAGGGGCGCCGCGCGTGCGCTACGCTTCGTCGTTGTCGCGCTGAGCGCGGCGATATTGCAGGCGCAGACGCAGGACACGAATGCGTGTAGCGAGCGCGCTCAGGGGGTTGCGACGCAGCGGTGTCACATTCTCGAATGTGGCCCCACGCCACTGTGGCTTCGACTGGGGACGAAAGCGGTCCCTCCAGCCGACGACGAGCGCCACGACGAACAGGACCAATGCGACCAGGCCAATGATCCCGGTAAGTAAGTTGGCGGAGCCTTCAAAATAGGCGATGCCCATCGCAATCAGCGTCAGCGCAATGCTGACCAGCATCAGTATCTCGACGATTGCGATGTGGATCGTGGGCGCCGAGCGTGCGCGCGACGGTGGGCGCTGCATCGGGCGGATGCGGTCGCCGAGGCCACGACGAGGCTCGGACTCCTCCATCCGGTTGAGGATTTCTTCAATCTCACGCTCGTACCGATTGGGCATTGTCACGAACCCCCTGGAGCAGTCCACGCCAACGACCGCGCCTGGGCGAAGTCTACCGCCGTAAACGTAGTATAGTCCAGAGCTTTGGCCCAGGGCAAGTAGCGCCAATCACAGGTCATCGCCGCCGGACTGGTCAGGACTGGTTGCGCTGCGCCTCTCAGATCACTGCGCCAGCCGCCACAGATCAATGCAGCGGCGGCGTCGCTGGCAGTTGCAGCGCCAACGCATGCAGCACAGCCAGCTTGAGCTTGAACAGCGCCGTCAACTCGATCACCGCCAACGCCGCCGCCAGCGTGAACATGGGCAGCACCTGCCGTAGCCGCTCGAAACGCCCAATGAGCGGACTGAAGCAGATGAGAAACACCAGATTCACCAGCGAGAGCGCCAGCACGAGGCCAAGCGAACTCAGAATTGCGATGGGGTACAGCAGCCACGCGGTCTGCGAACTCACCGCGAGGAACGCGAGTAGCAAGAGTGGTACCACGACCGCGAGCTGCTCGAACGAGCGGAATGACGGGCGCGCGTCCTCCGTGCGCCAGAGCAGGCCGTTCGTGACCGGGATGATGAACGCGATCATCGCAGTCCCAGCGCCCAGCCCAGAGAGCAGGCGCAGCATATTCTGCGGCTGATAGAGGTGCGGCGCGCCAAGATCGAGGAACAGCGAGTTGAAGCCATCGACCGCCATCAGGCCAACCAGCCCCAGCAGCGCCAGCGCCACCGGCAGCCCTGGCAAGCGCGACACCCGCGCCCGACCCGCGCCGAGCAACGTGAGGAAGCCGAGCGAGAACCCCAGATAGATGCCAGTATTGCGCGCGCAGAGGGGGAGCTGCTGGCCAGCCGGATAGAACGAGTGGGAGGGTATCTGCGAGCAGATACCGCCATCCAGCGCGCGCAGCCGGTCGAGCAGTGTTCCGCCCGGCAGGAAGATGAGCGCCGCCAGCGCCGCCACGTAGACAGCGCCCAGCGCGATGATCGCCCACAGCGGTGGCTCCCACACACGCCGAACCCGCTGCGGCGCATGGGTCGTACCCGGCTGCGCTTGTTCCACTGCCATGCTCGCCTCCCCGGCGGCGCGCCCACACGCTAGCGCAGGGTGATGCCACCAAACAGGCTATTCAGAACGAAGAGCCAGTTGAAGAAAATCGCCACCCCCATGAAGGCGAGCAGCCCGCCGGTAATCCGCTCGATGGCGCGCAGATGTGGCGTCAGGCGCTTCAGTTGCGGCGCGAGGCGGTCGAACGCAAGCCCCAGCGCCAGGAAGGGCAGCCCCAGCCCCAGCGAGTAGACCGCCAGCAGCAGCACCCCGGCGCCGAGCGCGTGCGCCTGCGCTGCGACCACCAGGATGGTCGCGAGAATCGGCCCGACGCATGGTGTCCAGCCGAGTGCGAAGATCAAGCCAATCAGCAGCGAGGCCGCATAGCTCGACTCGCCCACCTGGAGCGAGAAGCGTCGCTCGTAGTTCAGGCCAGGGATGTGGATCAGCCCGGCCACCTGCGCGCCGAGCAGGACAAGCGCCACACCGCCGATCTCACGCAAGGCAAGCTGGTGCTCTGAGAGAAACGAGCCAAGCACACTGGCCGTCGCGCCCAGCGCGATGAAGGTGATGGTGAAGCCGCCCACGAAGGCGACGGCATGCAGCGTGGTCGTGCGTCGCAGCGCCGCGCGCTTTGCCTTATCGGCCTGCTGCCCCTCCCAGATGCCTGGGCCGACCAATCGCGCGATGTAGACCGGCGTCAACGGAAGGACACACGGCGAGACAAACGAGAGCAGGCCTGCCACGAATGCGGCGAACAATGAAACGGCGCCCATGCGAACGTATGCCTGTCACTTCTGTGCGGTGAACTGATGACGCGCCGCCAGTGGCGCCTCTCTGGAGAGCAGTATATCAGACATCCGTCGCGCAGCAGCTCTGCCGCATCGCTATGGCAGGGTCTGTGAATTCTCGGCGCGCGGGTCGCTGGCGGTTGAAACCGCGCCTGGATGGCCTGCGGGCCGCGAAGTCCGCCTGCGCGGACTGGGACCGAGCTGCGGCGTTGCATACGCGCGCAGCCTCGAATAATTCACAAGTCCTGATCGATCTGGGGCCCGGCGCCATGAGACGCTCCCACTGTCAAGGCAACTTGAGGCGGAAAATCGGTTAACGTCAGCCTCCGATAAGCATAGCGTCTTCAGCAGGGACATGCTGCGGTTTCCCAAAGCGCGCGTCGCGCATCTGAGAAGCCGGTTGGTCACCTGAGCCTCGGTGGCCAGTCGTCTTCTCTTTGCCCTTGCGCAACCTTGCGCACAACCGGGCGTAGAAAGAGCGGCATGAGGCTCTTGAAGATGAGGATTCGCGGCTTGGGACCCGTGCGCGCTGGCCACGCCAGACGCGCCGGGCAGAGGAGGAAGAGGTACGTATGCGACAGGCGATTCGGGTGTACGCCATCGTGGCGTTGGTATGACGATGGTCGTGTTCGTGGCCGGATTGTGGACAAGCCCTGCGGGTATCCTGGGCGGTCAAGGCCTGGTTGATTGGACGCTGTATTACGTATTCGAGCTTCAACTCTGGGTCTTGCTGGTCATCCCGCTGGGCGTTCTGGCCGCCAGTGACGCGGCGCGCACTGGCCGACGCGGCTGGCTGGCGCTCTTCATCGTGCTGATCATCCTCGCGCCTGTCGCCCCCTGGATCAATTCGCTGATCAATAACATTCAGGTTCTGCTCGCCGGGCCTTGCTTCCTCAACGGCGCCTGCTCGTCCGGCGGGGCGCCGTGGCTGGTCACTCAGGTGGGTTGGGGCGTGGCGTTCTTGCCCGTCCCAATCGCCGCGCTGGTCTATTCCTTCATGTCAGCCCGCAGCGCGGCGGGACCAGCCGCAACGGAGGCAGGCCAGGGCGAGCGGCGCGCACTGATCGTGTGCGCGCTCGTCGCGATTGCTGTCATGAGCGCGCTCGGCTATCTGGGGATCTCAGGTTTCCTGATTTACCAGTTTGGATCTCGCGCGCAAAGGCTAGTAGGCGTCAGTCTGCAAGGCGAAGCGCTCACGATAGGACTCATGCTGGCCGCTCTGCCGGTCGCCATCGCCAGCATGGCGATGGCGCACGCTGCCCAGACGAGCCGCCCTGGATGGCTGGCGGGCTGGATCGCGCTCATCCCGCTGGCGCTGCTCACGGCGGACCTTGGAAGCCTGTGGGGGTGGAGTCTGATCGCCGCGCTAAACGGCGCGCAGACGAGCGATCAGATCCCCTACTTTCAGCAACTCCGCGTCGTCAGTATCGTGGCGCCGGTGGTCATCATGCTGGTGGCGCTGATCTACGCCCTCACCGTGATGCGTCCCAGATCACGCGCGGCGGCCCTGGCGGTAGCATAGCTCCAACCACACTCGCATGGCGCCACGCGCGACCGCGCCGCGCGGTCGCTTCTCCAGAACCCACACACGAAAGGGCGACTGGCTGATGAGCGCGCCGCGTCATTGCGACCCCACTCACCGGTCAGCCGCCGCAAGATCGTGCGGCGCCTGCCAGAGCGCGCCGTATCCTACCGGCTCATGGCGCCCGCGCCGGGAAGACCGGCAGCGTTGCCCGCTTGCGGGCGCTATTGATCACGACGGCCGCCGACATATAGAAGGCGACCAGCGACGTGATTACGCCAAGATACCCACCGATGTACAGCAGTACGTTCGTGCCACCGATCATCACTCCGATACCGTCGCCAAGATAGGTGAGCGCCAGAAGGAAGAGAATGATGGCGACCAGGTGATTCTCGCCCAACGCCGCGACCCCCAGGTAGAAGGCGATGAGCGCGAATGTGAGTACAAATACCCCCATGACGAAGGCCGCATTACCGCCGCCTCCAGAGGCGGGCAGCGCCTTTGCCAGCGTGAGCCACTCCAGCAACGCCCAGGAGGCGTTGAATGCGCCGAATGCGGCAAAAGCCGTCGCCGCCAGCACATTGCCGCGCCTGAACGCCCACATGCCTGCCAGAAACTGCCCGATGCCGCCAAAGATCAGCGCCACCGGAATCGCCATAATGACAGCGTCGAGCGCAAACCATCCTGCGAAGACGGCGCTAATGGTGAACGTGGCGCTTGCGAAGGCCGCCAGCCCCAGGGGCAGTGGATCTGCTACGGTCGCCTGCTCGCGCTCTACAATCGCCTCGGTCTCTTGCCTGGCCAGCGGACCCGCTACCGTACCCGCAAGAGTCCAATACTCAGAACTCCCGGCGTTCGTTCCCGTCAGACGAGAATCGCCTGTCGGCCCTGTTGCGCCTGTTGCTCCAGACATCTGTTTCGCTCCTTTCCGAACGGTCTCTCCAACAGGCGTCGCACGTCTTGAGTAGGGCGCCGTGTCAGCGACGCGCCTACACGAGTGTTCGCCGCAGAGCGCGTGCCAACAATGTCGCAGAGCGATATAAATTCGGCGTGTGAACGTGCGGCTCCCGTGGGAGGAGATGGAGCAATCAGATGCAGCGATCAGCGTGTGGCTCAGGCGTCGCGCGCCACGACCGAGAGAATCTCTGGCGCGCGCTTGAGCAGGCGCGGCGCGATCAGCATCGTGGCGATCTGGTAGAGCGAGAATCCGTAGAACAACGCCAGCGGCGCCGAGAAAATCAGCCACTGGCTGTGGTCGAGCAACAGTGGCAGCAGCAGCAACAGAAACACCGGGATCAGCGCAAATAGCGTCACCCAGAGCGCGGCCAGTGAGATGACGCTGCGCAGGCAGCCGCTCTCTGAGGAGATATTATTCGATCCCATACGTAGTTGGCGCACCCGCAGCGGCATCAGGATGGAGGTGACATTCCCGGCGCCGAGCAGCGCCAGCGTCGCGGCGCCGCCCTCGATGACCGCCAGCGGTATCGCGTTCCAGTCGCCTGATACGGCGGCCACACCCGCGATCAGCGCGACCTGCGCCGTGAGCGCCACCAGGCCCACCGCGAGATTCTTACCCCAGAGCACATCGAGGGGGCGCGCGGGTGTCAGCACGAGCGACTGGAAACCCTGACGTTCCAGGCCAAATGCGTTGAGCGAGAGCGTCAGCACGATCAGGAGCGCAGGCAGCGGCGCAAGCAGCGGCTGGTAACCCGCCAAATGTTGCGCGAAAAAGCCCGTCGGGGGACCATCGCCGCGCGTCAGGCTGGGTGCGAACACCACGAAGAGCAGCACGAGTGAACTCAGCAGCGACGCCTTGATCTGTGGATCGCGCCAGACATAGCGCAGGTCTTTGACCATGACGGCGGTAATCACTGGCGAGACGAGACGCGCCCGCTCACGCGACACGGAGGCTGCGCCCGGCGCGCTGGCCACGCCGCTTACGCCGCTCACGGCGACCTGCGCGCCGCCCAGCGCTGGCCGCGCCGCGACGGGAGCTGCTGCCCGCCGCCGCCGCTTCGAGCCGCTGCCACCACCCTCCGGCGTCGTGATGCCACGGTCGAGCACCCAGGCCCAGAGCATCAGGAGAAAAGGCGCCAGCACGAGCAGAGCCAGCAGCCACGGCAGCGCGCCGAGATAATCGCCCCCATCGGCGGCGATGATCGCGCGGGCCGCCATGCCAGGTGGCGCCCACTGCACGTAGCGCCCGATGTCGAGCCGCCCCAGCAGCCGCACGCCGCCAATGTGCTGCATGATGGTCGAGGCGAACTGACCAGAGAGTGAGCAGGCGACACCCATCAGCGCAAAGACGAGAATGGAGAAGTCACGATAGCGGCGACTGCGTAGCAGGCCCACCAGCACGGCGACGACGCACTGGCTCAGCCCGACGATATGGATGTAGAGCAGCGCCAACGCCAGCACGGTGATGACCACGGCGAGCACGCTGGCATGCCAGCCGACGAGGACCGCCGCAAAGATCGCAATGATGATCACCGTCGCTGGATCAAAGAGCGTGGAGAGGGTGAGGCTCACCATAAGCTCAGCGCGTGTGATGGGATAGGTGTGCAGCTTGCCGACATCCAGCCCCTCGTTCACGCTATATTGCAGCGCGGGCAACACCGCCCAGGCGACGTAGAGCAGCGCCAATGCGCCAAAGAGCAACTGCCCAGCCGCTGCGCGCGGCAGATTGACATAGCCAACCGTCGTGAGCGCGCCCGCCACGCCCGCGAACCCCAGCGTGAAGATCAGCAGCGCGATCAGTCCGATCACCGCCGAGACGCCACGGCGATAGGAGCGCACACCGAGCTTCCAGCGCAGCGCGAGCAGCGCGCCCACCTGATGTGGACGTATCGTCCATTCAGATTGCGGGGCTGGCGTCGCATCCTCTGGCGTCGTTACCGCGCGAGATTCGGCTACTCCAGCCATTCAAGGCTCCCTTCGTGCGGCGCCGCGCCCACCAGTTCGAGGAAAACGTCCTCCAGGGTCGCGTCGCTGCCGCCGCCAGCGCGCTGCCGTAGCTCCGCGACTGTTCCCTCGGCGACGAGCCTGCCATTTTCGATGACACCGACGCGCGTGCAGAGCTTCTCCACGACCTCCATGATGTGTGAGCTGAAGAAGATCGTTACTCCGCTCAGCGTCAACTCGCGCAGAATGTCGCGAATGACCCGCGAACTCACAGGGTCTACGCCCTCAAATGGCTCGTCGAGAAAGAGCGCCTGTGGTCGGTGAATCAGCGCGGCTGCCAACGCCACCTTTTTGCGCATGCCGACAGAATAGTCCACGACGAGCTTATCGGCGTCGTCACTGAGCAGCAGCGCATCAAGCAGCGCGCCCGTGCGGCGCCGCGCCTCGGCGCGCGGGATGTCATACATCGCCCCGGCGAACTCGACCAGCTCGCGGCCTGAGAGCCGTTCGTAGAGGTTGAGCTGCTCTGGCAGCACGCCCATCACCGTCTTCGCGCGCAGCGGCTCCGCCCAGACGTTGACGCCGCCGACGAAGGCGAGACCGGAGGTCGGGCGCAACAGTCCCACCAGCATCTTGATCGTGGTAGACTTGCCCGCGCCATTGCGTCCCAGGAAGCCGAAGAACTCTCCCCGTCGCACGACCAGCGTGAGGCCGTCAACGGCGCGCTTCTTGTCAAACAGGCGCGTCAGGCCGAGCGTTGCCACCACCGCATCAGGCGGCGGAAACTGCGTGGGCGTGGGCGTCTCATTCGGCAGGGAGTGTGGCATCGTCATGCGTATGCAGTCCTTGTCTGTGGCGCAGTCAGCGGCGCCGGATTGGATGAGCGTCAACTGGCGTCTGGGGCGCTGCTCTCAATTATACGCGCCTGTCAGGTGATACGCGCCGAGGGCGCCGATGGTTGCCCGTTCGGGCGAGCGCGAGTGAGCGCATGCCAGCGCTCGCTGGCGGGAGGCGCTGGCGTTCTACAGTCTGGGTGTGAGGGGGCCTAACTGGTCCGCAGTTGGCTCCGCTCAGCAAAACCACGCTTCAGTCAGGTGCGGGATCGGGCGCTGGCGTGGCGCGCTGGCGCGCGTCGGCCTACCCGCGCCCACCGCTGCGCCGACGGCTGCGCGCCGCTCCAGCCGCCGTTCGGCCAGCGCATAGATCGCGGCGAATGTCTCCGCAGTCGGGCGCTGCTCAGCGGTGGCGCGCTCCACCAGGGCAGCCACCTCGCGCTGCAGCGCATCCATCCGCGCATCGGCGTGTTGCCAGCGATAGCTGAAGCTCGCCTCGTCCAGCGGACCTAGCCACTGCGCCGCATCGGGCGTATCGATGAGCGCCGAGCCAGGCGGCACGAGCAGGCGAATCGCGTACTGCACGGGGTCGATATGCTCGATCAGCCCCTGCTCCGCGACGAAATCGAGCAGCTCGAGGTAGTCGTCCGCCGAGGTCCACGGTGTGAAGGCCACGAAGGTTGGGCGCAGCGGAATGCCTGCCTCGTCGACGATGCGCAGCGCCTCCACGACATCCGCGCGTGTGTGGCCCTTGGCCAGATGGCGCAGCACCTCCGGGCTGAGCGATTCGACCGCCGAGACGATGAACGCGCACCCCAGCGCGCCCAGCTCGGCGAACAGCTCGCGGCGCTCCAGGATGTGCTCGATCTTGATCGTCGCATCGAAGGTGACGTCAGGGAACTCGGCATGCAGCGCTCGTGTAATCGCCAGCGCATGCCCTGGCCCGTTGAGGAAATCGGGGTCGCCGAAGGTGATGTGGCCAGCGCCCGCCGCCACCTGCGCGCGAATATCCGCCAGCACGACCTCGCGCGGCACGACGAAGAAGCGCCCGCCGTAGACCGGCGTGATTGGGCAGTGCAGGCAGGTATGCAGGCAGCCGCGCGTCGCCTCCACATAGCCCGCCGGAACGACCGCATCGCCGCGCACGAGGTGGGCGTACTGGCGCAGGTCTGGCAGGCTGTCGCGCGCCGGGGCGGCAAAGGGCAGCCGACGCAGCACAGGCGCCTCGCGCGCCTGACGTGTGCGGACACCGCCGATCGCCAGCGAGTCTACGTCGGCGCCAGCGGCCAGCGCCTCAGTCAGCGCCAGCAGCGCCTGCTCATACTCCCCGCCAATCACCGCGTCGGCGTCGTCGCGCAGCAGATAGTCGGCATTGAGCGTGGCGTAGAGGCCGTAGAAGACGATGCAGGCAGTGGGATTCACTGCGCGAGCGCGCTCGGCGACCTGCGCGCCCAGCCGCAACGCCGTGTGCATCGGCGCCGAGATGGCGATCAGCCGGGCCGCGCGCAGCGTCGCATCGTCCAGCGTCTCGACGGAGGTGTCTACAGCATAGGGCGAAAAGCCTGCGCCGCGCAGAGTAGCCAGCGGCGAGGCCAGGCTCAGCGGCTGATGACCCAGTTCATAGCAGGCCACCAGCACGATGTCGCCTGGCGCACGCAGGGTTGACGCGGTGAGCATGAGCTATCCTCTGACGGCGAGTAGTCGCGGCCTACTTCTTCTGCGGCGCGGCGGCTGGCGCGTCTTTGCCCTTGGCGCCGCTCTGGGCCTCTGGCTCCCATCCCTCAGGCTTGTCTTCGTCGTCGCCGCCAAAGAGGAATCGCTCCATCTCCTGCCGCAAGATCTGCCGCGAGTCGGGGTCCGCCAGATTCAGCCCATAGTGATTGATGAGCAGACGCGAATGGTCCTGCCACATATCCCATGCCTGCTGCGAGATGTTGTCATAGATGCGCTGGCCAAACTCCCCCGGCATCGGCGGCTTCGCCAGTCCGGGCAGTCTGCGCTTCAGCTTCGCGCACGTCACCATCCGTATCATGCTCGTTTCTCCTCGTCTCGGCGCATGCGGCGCCCGCGCTGCTGCGCCTCAACATAGTATATCGTAAGTCATAGAGGGCGCTGCACATGTTTGTGCGCCCAATTGGCTGAGTCGCCAGGGCTTGTGAAGTATTCGGGCTGCGCGTCCGCAAGCCGCAGCGCGGTCCCAGTCCGCGCAGGCGGACTTCGCGGCCCGCAGGCCATCCAGGCGCGGTTTCAACCGCCAGTGACCCTCACAACCGCCGAGGCGCTCGCTGGCAGCGTTGCGGCGCCATCTGAGCGCGGGCAAGATGGAGGGGCAAATCTGGTGGAATCGTTCAACGCGCGGCCTGTGAGCCTGAGCGGGTTGCGCGTGCTCTTCTTTGGCATGGGCGGCGTCTTCTCACGGCTGCCGCTGGAGGCGTTGCTGCGCGCGGGGGCCGACCTGCGCGCGGTGGTGACGCCTGCGCAGCCCGGCCTTGCGCTCGCCGCCAACGCTTCCCCAACCCATCCGCCACAGCCGCCGACGCGCCTTTCACACGGCTGGAGCCTTCAGCGCGCCGTGCAAGCCGACGCCTGTTGCCGCTGGCAGGATCGGAGCCGCCCGCGCGCACGCTGCTCGACCTCGCCGCCGCCAGCGAGGCGCCGCTGCTCAGCGTCGCACGCCTGGCCGACCCACGCACGCTCGATGCGCTGGCCGCGTTCACGCCCGACGCCATCTGTGTCGCCTGCTTCACCCGGCGGCTGCCGCCCGCGTTGCTGGCGCTGCCACGTCTCGGCTGCCTCAACGCGCACCCCTCGCTGCTGCCAGACAATCGCGGCCCCGATCCGCTGTTCTGGACCTTCCACTCCGGCGCGACGGAGACAGGGGTGACCATCCACCTGATGGATACGGATCTCGACACCGGCCCCATTCTGGCGCAGGCGCGGCTCACGCTGGCGGCGGGCGAGGCCGAAGCCGCGCTCGAACTGCGCCTCGCCACGCTGGCTGGCGAGTTGATGACGCAGGCGCTGGCGGATCTGCGCGCCGCCACACACGCCTCCACGCCACAGAACGCCGCCCACGCCAGCGCGCATCCCTGGCCCACCGCCGAGGACTACGCGATCCCTGCCGCGCAGTGGTCAGCGCGACGCGCCTACAGCTTCGCGTGCGGCGTCATCGGGCGCAGGCAGCCGATAACCCTGATTGCGGCTGATGGCGCGCGGTTCCGTCTCCTCGAGCCGTTGAGCTACGATGCGCAGGCCACCCTCGCCGCGCCCTGGCGCCTGGACGGCGAGCGCCTCACGCTGGGCTGCGCGCCCGGCGCCTTCACCTGCCGCGCAGAGCCTGACCGCCAGTGATCTACCGCACCGCGCCGCCAACCTCCGCCTGCGCATCCTGGCGCGCACTGCTGACAGGCGCAGGGTTGCGGCGTGCCGTACACAACGGCGGCGCCACAGGATGCTGCCCTGCGACGCCGCCGCGCTGTGTGTGAATACATGGACAATTGTGAGCGCCTGCTCAGTCGACTGCTTTGTGGCTGTCGCCGCCGGTCTGCGCCTCCAGCGCGTCGAGACGCTCGCGCAATTTGCGATTATCCTCGCGCAGGGTATCGAGGTCGGCGCGGAGCTGGCGCGCCTCATCACGCGGCGCGTCGCCCCGCTGAATCGCGGCGATGGCCTCGCGCGCGGTCCGCACGATGCTCTCATCAGGCGAGCTGGTCACCAACCGTTGCAGCGCAGGCAGCGCGCGCGCGTCGCCCCAGGCGGCAGCCGCGCCGCATGCCACACGCGAGGTCACCTCCCACGGGTCAGCCAGCGCCACGGTGATCGCCTCGACAGCGCGGGTGCGCGCCTCAGGCTGATCCACCCGCTTCGTCTCCGCCAGGACGCGCAGACCACCAGCCGCCGCCGCCCGCGCGTCCATCGGCTTCGTGCGGTCACTCGCCCAGCCCGCCAGCGGCGCGACGGAACGCGGGTCGCCCAGCGCGCCCAGGCCAGCGAAGACCCCGCCGCGAATCGTCTCATTCCACGAGGGCGTCTCCACATACGTCAGCAGCGTCTCGAAGGCGCCCGGCGCGCGTGTCTTGCCGAGCGCATGCGCCGCCGCCGCCGTGACGAAGTAGCTTGGCTCGCCCTGCGCCAGCAGTCTGGTCAACGCGCTTGCGGCGCGCTCGGCCAGGTCGGCCTGCTCTGGCGCGCGGAACTCGCCCAGCCCGGCGACGATCCCACGCCGCGCCTTTGGCTCCTCGATGGCGTCGAGCGCGCGCAGCAGCGCCTCCAGCGCCCGCTCGCTCTTATGCCCGGCGATGGCCGCCGCGATGGCCTGGCGCACACCCCAGAACTGCTCCGCGAGCAGCGCCTGCTCCAGCGCCTCCAGCGATTGCGGATCACCCTTCTCGCCCAACGCCGTCGCCGCCTCGATGCGTCCGTTGATGTCGGGATCGCGGCGAAGCTGGAAACGCAGCATCTCCGCAGGCGTATCAAACTCCAGCGTCTTGATGAGCCAGCCGCCGTAGTCAAAGCGCACCGCGCGTGGACGCCGCGCCAGGGTGATATAGAAGGTCTGCTCGACCTCCTCCAACTGCACGCGGATCACTTGCGGCGTCACGAACCCCTCGGCGTTGGATGGCTCGCCATCGCCTTCGGGGACGAAGAACGCCAGGTCGAGCGGCGTCACGAAGAGCGGCGTCTGCTCTGTAACCTCCTGCGTCTGGCGCACGCTCACCTTCGCCAGCTTGCGCTCGTCATCCCAGCTATAGCTGACCTTGAACTCTGGATGGCCCGCCTTGTAGACCCACTGCTCGAAGAACTGCGCCAGGCTGCGCCCACTGGCCTCCTCGTGCGCGCGCTCGAAGTCGGCGGTGATGACCTCACGCCCCTGATTGCGCCGCGCGTAGAGTTGCATACCACGCCAGAACGCCGCGTCGCCGACCACCTGCCGCAACATGTGCAGCACGCGCGAGCCTTTCTGATAGTTGTGCCGGTCGAAGAGTTCGTTGCCATTCTTGCGGTAGACGTTGTAGACGATGGGGCGACGACCACGCTTGTCGGCGGCGAGATAGGCGTCCAGATTCTCGCGCATCTCGATGCGCAGCTGATCTTCGCCTTCTTCGACGCCCATCCAGACGGACTCAAAGTAGGTGGCGAAGCTCTCTTTCAGCCAGGTATGCGACCAATCGCGGACGGCCAGCAGGTCGCCGAACCACTGGTGAACCAGCTCATGCGCGACGACCGGATCAGCCTTGTAGTCGAGGCTGGCGCGCTGGTCTGGCAGCAAGCGATAGCTGTGGGTCGTCGCGCTGACGTTCTCCATCGCGCCGAGGAACAGTTCTGGAACGATCTGCGCGTACTTCACAAAGGGGAAGTCCAGGCCGAAACGCTGCGTGAAATACTCCATCATCGCGGGGGTGCGGCCAAGCATACGCCGCGCGTCATCCTCGCGCCCCGCGCGCACGTAATAGTTCACCGGAATGTTGCGCCAGTGATCCTCGATCTCGACGAACTCACCCGCCACCAGCGTGATGAGATACGCCGGGAAGGGAATCTCCTGCCGCCAGCGATAGGTCCTGGTCCCATCGCCGTTCTCGCGCGTCTCCTCCAGCTTGCCATTCGAGAGCGCGAAGAACGTGGCAGGCACGGTCGCGGCCAGCGTCGTGCTGGCGCGATCATTGGGGAAGTCGTGGCAGGGGAACCAGAAATGGTGATACTCCGTCTCGCCCTGCGTCCACGCCTGCAACGGCAGATCGGGATTGCCCGCGTCGGGCGCGACGAAGACGAGGCCAGTGCGCGGCTGCGCCCAGTAGGCCACGCGCACGCCAAACTCCTCGCCATAGGCATAGTCGCGGTCGAGCTGGATGCGCAGTTTCTCGCCCTCGCTCCACCACCCCAGCGGCGTCACGCCATCCGCCAGCGTCACCTGCTCGATGTGTAGCTCGGCGGCGTCGAGCGTGATGACACGCACAGCATCGAAGAGCGCCGCGAACGAATGCGTCACAACGCCGTGCACCTGCTTGCGCTCGAAGTCGAGCGTCACCGCGATATCCACATGTCGCACGTCCGCCGGGCGATCTGGCGCATAGCGCGGACGGTCGCCGGGCAGCGCGAATGTCGGCCCATCCGTCGGCTGCTCATTCAGTCCGGCGTCGCGCAGCAAGCGCGAGAGGTCACCATAACCACAGAGGCGCATAAAGACTCCTTTGTCCGTCGTAGGTGTTCGGGCCGCCGGGGGACGTCATGTTTGACGCGCATCTTCCGGCCCAGTAAGGTGGCAATCGTCCATAACACTCTATCGCGCAGTAAGCTCGGTGGTCAACAGCCGCGCGTAGCATGGTTGTTAGCCAGATATCAGCCACGCGAACAGGTATGTTACAATGGGCGCCAAGGCGCCCAGCCGCACTACGCGCAGACGGGCGAACGGTGTTTGTCGCCGGTGACTGCGCGCCTGGGGCGCGCATGTAATCTAGCGAGGAGCATCATGAGCCGCTATAGCGCAATCACCGGATGGGGCAAGTATGTGCCCGAAACGACGCTGACCAACGCTGACCTGGAGCGTATGGTCGAAACGTCGGACGAGTGGATTACCTCCCGAACAGGGATCAAAGAACGACATATCGCGGCTGCTGGTGAGTCCGCTTCATCGCTCTCCATCATGGCTGGCCGCGAGGCGCTGGAACGCGCAGGCATCGAAGGCTCCGATCTTGGCCTCATCATCGTCGCGACTGTCTCACAGGACTACAAATTTCCGGCCACAGCCAACCTCGTGCAACATGCGCTCGGCGCGCAGTGCGGCGCGTTCGATATGCAAGCGGCTTGCTCAGGGTTCCTCTACGCGCTCAGTGTGGCGCATCAGTTCATCACCACTGGCGCGATCAAACATGCGCTGGTCATCGGCGTCGAATTACTCTCTCAGGTGCTTGATTTCACCGATCGCAGCACCTGCGTCCTCTTTGGCGATGGCGCCGGGGCCGTGGTGCTGAGCGCCAGCGATGAGCCTGGCGGCGTGCTTGGCTTCACCCTTGGCAGCGACGGCGCGCGGCCAGAGCTGCTCTACGTTCCCGCTGGTGGCTCAAAGGAGCCGATGACAGAAGAGGGGCTGCGCGCTGGACGCCAGTGGGTCAAGATGCAGGGCGGCGAGGTCTTCAAGTTCGCGACCCGCATCATGGGGACGGCGATGGAAGAGGCGCTGAACCATGCGGGCATGACCGCTGAAGATATGGACTTATTCATCCCTCATCAGGCCAACCTGCGCATCATCGAGTCGGCGTCGAAGCGCCTGGGACTGCCTGCTGAGAAGGTCTTCGTCAACATCGAGCGCTACGGCAACACCTCCGCCGCCGCCGTGCCTATCGCCCTGTGCGAGGCCGTCGAGCAGGGACGTGTGCAGCAGGGGCAACATATCGGCATGGTCGCCTTCGGGGCTGGCCTCACCTGGGCCGCCGCCGTCGTCAAGTGGACTGCGCCCGTCCTCACGGCGCCCGTCACTGCGACGAAAGAGCCATCCTCCGCTGGAGTGAAGCGATAACGCCCGCGCCCAACAGAATGCGCCCCTGCGTCGCCATCCGACGACGCAGGGGCGCTGCGCTTCAGGCGGATACCTGCGACTTGACCTCAAAGAGGCCAAGCGTTGGCTCAGCGCCAACCGAGCGAAACAGGAGCATTGCGCCCGGTGTCACACCCGTGGCGTGATACTCTTGAAAGGCGCTGTGGCTGTACCACAAGCCGACACTGCGCCAGAGTGTGGGGTCGGCGCTGCTCTGAACGAGGTAGCCCTGCGCCATCTGTGGCGGCCTCTCGGCGTCCAGACGCGCAAATCCCTCCACCAACGCTGCCCAGCGATCCTCCGAAACGTGCGCCTCCATCGTGGTCATGACCATGTTTGCCATCATCTCCTCCTCCTGAAAGCCTGCAAACATTCACACGTCCCCTTCGACGTGTACGCGAGTTATAGCGCACGGGCGCGTAGAGAGCAAGGTCTAGACTGCTGATGTGCCGCGCACGTCACACCTCTGGGGCAGGCGCCCGGCAGATGATGTCGGACGTGGAGGAACCCGCGCCTGGCCCTGGGCGCCTTGACACACTCTCCGCCTGCACATACACTGACGCTGTCGTCACAGGAAGCGCGCGAAAACCTTCGAGGAGCCGTCAGGAGCAACGGCGCCACTATCCAGACTCGCGTAACAGGCATGCGCCTTCCCATCAGACGATGACTATCGCAATGGAGGAAGCGAAATGAATCGAGTCGCGGTATGGATTCTTGGCGCCATTTCAGGGATCATGCTGTTCTTTGGCCTCGTGATGATCAGCGGGGTAGGCATTGGCTCAAACTCTGATTGCACCTCATACGGGACCAATCCACCGCCGTGTACTCCAATACTGCAACAGATCACCATCGCATACCCGCTGGGAGGCGGAGCGCTCACGTTCCTGCTCCTGGCTATTCTCATCGGTCTGCCCGCGTGGATCGCCAGCCCTATCCTTGCCCAGCGGCGTGGCTCGTCCGCGCGAACCGTCATCCTGATTGTCTCCATCATTGCGAGCGCATTTATGGTTGTCAGTCTCATAACGCCCTTCGTTTCCTCTCCCGCGCTCACGTCGCCGCAGACCTGTCTGGCTTTGGCTGGCCCCAGCCAGACCTGCTACTACGGCGATCAGGCGAAACTGGCGGCGCTGATCGGCATTGGCATTGCGCCATTGTTGGCATCCCTGCTCCTGGGCCTGCCCGCCTATGTGATGGCGCTCACCGAGACCGCGCGCCGCAAACGCTGGGGATGGTTCGCCGCTGTGCTGGTCTTCTCACCCATCGCCGCAATGCTCTACGGCTTCTTCGGCGCACAGCCTCACCTCCCCGTCGCGCCGCCAGCGCCGACCCTGGCCGCATCTGGAGCGTAGGCCGCAGACCTTCCAGGCGCAGTTTCAGCCGCCAGCCGATGTTCTTGACCGTGGGCAGCCGCTGTGCTATCAAGAAGGCGACTACTGAGGCCAGCGGGCGAGGTATTGCTCGCCCGCGTCGTGAGGAGATGCGCGCGATGAGCGAGACGACGGGTATTTTCGTGCCAGAGACAAACGCCGCCTATGAGGCATGGGTGCGCCTGCACCCAGAAGGCTTCGTCATCAATGCGTCGCAGTCGCGCTCGCAGGCGATATACTGGCATCGAGCAGACTGCTCACACATCGAGCCAGCCGATGGTTGGCGCTTCGTCGGCGACGATCTGATGAAGGCTTGCGCGCTCGACCCCGGCGACCTGGCCGAGTGGGCGAAGCAACGGCCAGAGGCGCTCCACTATTGCAAGGATTGCCGCAACACATCGGAGAAAAGCCGCAGCGCCTCCGCATGAGCGGGAGCGGCGACAGCGTGTCGCCGCACCTGAATCGCGCTCTGCCGCGCTCAGCGGCTATCTCGGGCTGGTGGGCTGGCTGGAGGGGGTAAATCGCATGGCGCAGATGATGGTGTTCGTCAGCCACAGCCACGAAGATGACGCCTTCTGCCGCACGGTGGTCACAGGCTTGCGCGAGGCTGGCGCGGATGTCTGGTACGACGAGCATAATCTCGGCTCTGGTCAGCTCATGGAGGTCATCCAGCGCGAGTTGGGGCGCCGACCAGTCGTCATCCTGATCCTCTCCAGGGCTGCCTTCGCCTCGCGCTGGACACATCGCGAAGCCATCTGGGCTTATGAGCTGCTCGACCGCGATCCCACGCGCCTGCTGCTGCCCGTGACCGCTGGCCCCATCGCGCGCGACGACTTCAGCCCCGACGCTGGCTGGCTCTTCCTGCACGACTTCAAGCGCGTCGAGGCCAGCGGCTACCAACCCTACCCTGCCGATGAGGCCACCCGTCGTCTGCTGCGCGCCCTCGCCCTCACCCCGGTGAACGAGACGCCAGCGCCCACGGATCCGCAACCTGGCGAGAGCGCCGCCGACCTGCTGGAACGCGGCAAAGCGCTGATCGCGCAGGAGCGCTACGTGGAGGCGCTGCCACTGATCGAGCGCGCCACCCAACTGACGCCACGGGACTTCGACGCCTGGTACACCTGCGGATTTGTGCTGGCGCGCGTGGCTCGCTGGCCAGAGGCGCTGGCCGCCTTTGACCACGCGCTGGCGCTGAACCCGACGAATCCACACGTCTGGCACAACAAGGGTCTTGCCCTCAACAGCCTCGGACGCGATCTGGAGGCGCTGGCCGCATTCGACCACGCGCTGACGCTGGACCCGCAGTTGGTCGGCGCCTGGATCACCAGCGGCTCGGTCCTCAACGACCTCGGACGCTACACCGATGCATTGAGCGCCTACGACCATGCGCTGGCATTGGACTCTGAATCTGCTCACGCCTGGATCAACAAAGGCTCCGCTCTCTACGGCCTCCAGGGTTACGCGGAGGCGTTGGAAGCCACCGACCGCGCGCTCGCCCTGGACCCAACACTCGCCGCCGCCTGGTATAACAAAGGCTGCGCGCTCCAGAGTCTCCAGCGCGATGCGGAGGCGCTGAGCGCCTACGAGCGGTCGCTGGCGCTGAACCCAGGTGACGCCTATGCCTGGCGCAACTACGGCAGCGCCCTCAACGCCGTCACGCGCCACGCAGACGCCCTCAACGCCTATGAGCGTAGCCTCGCCCTTGAACCGGCCTCCGTGTATGGGTGGAATGGGAAGGCAGCCGCGCTGCGTGGTCTTGGCCGAGCCGCCGACGCAGCAGCCGCCGCGCGCCAGGCCAAAGACCTCGGTGGGTGACAATGCGCACGCGCATATTCCATCTGGCCGCCGAGCTTACCCGCGCGCCGTCACCCCTACCTTCTCGCGCAGGAAGCTCGCCACGACCTCGGTGAAGCGCTGCGGACGCTCCAGATTCGAGAGGTGGGCCGCGTCTTCGATGACGCTGAGGCCAGCGTCGGGGATGCGCTCGAAGAGGGCGCGGGCGTCGCTGATGGGGGTAATCGCATCCTGCTCGCCGACAAGCACCAGCGCAGGACAGGCGATCTGCGGCAGCAGCGCAGTGGAGTCGGGGCGCAGCGCCATGCCGCGCGTCTGCGCCGCCAACCCTTCGGCGCGGCTCACCTCCGCCAGCGCGCGGGCGTGGGCCACGATGTCGGGGTGGCGCGTCATCACACGATTGGAGAGCAGCTTCGGCGCATCGCGGTCGAAGAGCGCGCCCGGCCCCTGCGCTATCACAAAGTCCGCCGTCGCCGCTCGTCCTGCGCGTCCCTGCTCGGTATCGGCGGTCGCGCGCGTATCCGCCAGGATGATCCCCGCGAACCGCTCTGGCGCCAGCCGTAGCGCCGCGAATGCGACATAGCCGCCCATCGAGAGGCCGCCCAGCGCGAACCGCCGCGCGCCCAGCGCATCCAGCAGCGCCAACACATCCTGCGCCATGCGCTCCATCGTGATCGGCTCGTGGTCCACACTGGACTCACCGCAGCCGCGCAGGTCTGGCGCGACCACGCGCAATTCCAGCGCCGCCGCCAGCGCCTCGCCCTGCGCGCGCCACTGTCCGCGACTCAGCGGGTAGGCGTGTAGCAGCGCCAGCGTCGTCGCGCCCTCGCCATACACATCGTAGCCAATGGTCGAGCCATTCACGTCCAGTCGCATCGGGCGGCCTCCTCGTCTCTCACGCGCTCAAGCGGTCTGTATCTCATCCATAGCGAACAGGGGAAGCTGCACATAGCCTGACACCTGGAGCGCGAGCGGCCACGCGGGCGCATCGAGCGATGCGATGCCATGCAGTCCCACGCCGAGCAGGCGAATGGCGCCACCTTCTGCGCAGCAGCGGCCCGACCTCACGAGTCAGCAGATCGAGCGCCGCCGCGATCAGCGCGTCTGGCTCGGCGGTGAGCTGAGCGAGCGGCTGCTGGCGTGTCATGATGCGGAAGTCGGCCCATCTGAGCTTGAGTGTCACCGAGCGCCCCACCAGCCGCTTTCGCTGCGCCCGCGCAGCGACCTCGCCCGCCAGACGGCGTATGTGCTCGGCGGCGCGGTCGTAGTCGGCGATGTCACGCTCGAAGGTGTCCTCGCAGGAGATACTCTTGGGCGGACCCTGATCGGCGACGACAGGGCGATCATCCTGTCCCTGGGCAAGCTGCCAGAGCCACGCGCCATGTTTGCCCAGCGCGGCCACCAACTCCTCGCGGCTGCGCGCGGTCAGATCACCCACCGTGGCGATGCCCAGCGTCGCGAGTCGCTCACGGGTGTGCGGGCCGACGCCACTCAGCCGCTCCACCGGCAGCGGATGCAGGAAAGCCGCCTCTGCGTCAGGCTTCACCACCAGCAGACCATCGGGCTTCGAGAGGTCGCTGGCCAGCTTGGCGATGGTCTTGTTGCGCCCCACACCGACGGAGATGACCAGTCCCGTCTGCTCGCGCACCCGCGCCTTCAGGTCGGCGGCGATACGCTGGGCTGGCACACAGCCGACGACACCCGGCGGCAATTCACCATACGCTTCGTCAATCGAGACCTGCTCGCATACCTCGAAACTGTCTTCCAGAAGCGCCATGACCGCCTGCGAGAGTTCACGGTAGCGGTCGAAGCGTGGCCGCAGAAAGATGGCGCCAGGGCAGAGCCGTCGCGCCACCGCCGCCGACATCGCGCTATGCACGCCGAAGCGCCGCGCGACGTAGTTGGCCGTGCTGACCACGCCACGCCGGTCGGGATCACCGCCGACGATGACCGGCTTGCCACGCAGCCGCGCGTCGTCCAGTTCCTCCACGGCAGCGAAGAAGCAGTCGAGGTCACAGTGCATCACCCGCCGATAGCCCGGCTGAGCCTGGCTCTGCTCTGGCGGCATCCTCATCGCGCATCCCTCCGCCATGCGTAGCGGCAGGCGGCTTTCAGTCGCGCCTGGATGGCCCTGCTGTGCGGGCTACTCGGCGCGCTTGAGCGCCAGCACAGCGTTATGCCCACCAAAGCCCATCGAGTTTGAGAGGGCATACTCGATGTTCGCCTTGCGCGGCTGATTTGGCACGTAGTCCAGGTCACATTCTGGGTCGGGAACTTCGTAGTTGATCGTCGGAGGCAGTACGCCTTCATGCAGCGCCAGCGCGGTGAAGATCGCTTCGACGCCACCCGCCGCGCCGACCATATGCCCCGTCATGGACTTCGTAGAGCTGATGGCGAGCTTGTAGGCATGATCGCCGAAGACGGTTTTGATCGCGGCGGTCTCGGCGCGGTCATTGAAGTACGTCGAAGTGCCGTGCGCGTTGATGTAGCCAATCTGCTCAGGCGCCAGGTTGGCTTTCTTCAGCGCCTTGCGCTGAGCGCTGACCAGGCCCGATCCGCCGGGGGCAGGCTCGGTGATGTGGTGCGCGTCTGAGGTCGCCGCATAGCCCACGACCTCCGCGTAGATGGTCGCGCCGCGCGCCTTCGCATGCTCCATCTCCTCCAGCACGACGATCCCGGCGCCTTCGCCGATGACGAAGCCATCGCGCTCCTTGTCGAAGGGGCGGCTGGCGTGCGTGGGGTCGTCGTTGCGGCGCGAGAGCGCATGCATGGTGGCGAACGATGCGACCGCGATTGAGACGATGCATGATTCCGTGCCGCCAGCGAGCATCGCCACCGCATCGCCGCGCCGAATCGTCTCCCACGCCTCGCCGATGGCGTTCGCGCCGGTGGCGCAGGCTGAAACAGTGGCGAGGCTCGGCCCACGCACGCCCAGCAGCATCGAGAGTGTGCCAGCGGCCATGTTCGCGGGCATCATCGTGATGAAGAAAGGACTGACCCGATCAGGATGCTCGCCCAGCAATATCCTGAACTGATCCTGCATCAGTTGCAGGCCACCGCTGCCTGAGCCGACCACCACGCCCACATCATCGGGCATCGCGGCGATGTCGAGCTGCGACTGGCCGAGCGCCTCGAGCGCCGCCACATAGGCGTATTGCGTGAACGCCTCTGTCCGACGCGCTGTCTTGCGGTCGAGGTACTTCAGCGGATCGAAATCCTTGACCTCCGCAGCGATGCGAACACTATGCTCGCTCGCGTCAAATCTGGTGATCGGCGCGACGCCAGAGACGCCCGCGAGCGCCGCCTTCCAGGTCGTCGCGACATCGTTGCCCAGGGGTGTCACAAGACCCATGCCCGTGATACCTACCCGTACCGTCATGCCGTTCTTGCCCTTTCTCCCTGGCGCGCAGAAACCCCGCAGCCCACCGCCGACGGACGCGCGACGACCCGATGAACACGCGCTCTAGTGTACTCCAAAAGCGGCGCATCGGTACAGCGCAATCATGACTCGTTGGATGGTTTGGGCGGCGGATCCGCGCTCAGCCCGTCTTGCGCCGCCTGCCATGCCAACGCCGCCAGCATGTCGGGCGCCAGCGTGGCGTCGAGCCAGTGGATGCGCTTATCGGGCCGGAACCACGTCACCTGACGGCGGATGTAAGCATGCGTCGCCAGCTCGAAGCGGGCCACCGCCTCGGCCAGCGTCGTCTCACCGCGCAGGTACGCGCCGATCTCCCGATAGCCCAGGCTCGACATCGCGGGCAGATTCCAGCCATAGCCGCGCGCCACCAGCGCCTCCGTCTCGGCCACGAGACCGGCTGCCAGCATCGCCGCGATGCGCGCATCGGCACGGCTGTAGAGCGTCTCGCGCGGCGCCGCCAACCCCAGCATGATGGCGTGGTAGGGCGTTGGCCGCCGCCCTTGCTGCTCAGAGAACGGCCTGCCGCTGACAATGCAGACCTCCAGCGCGCGTATCAGCCGTCGCGGATTCAGGGGATCGATGCGCGCCGCAGAGACAGGGTCGAGCGCGCGCAATCGCTCGACCAGCGCGCTCGCCCCGCGCTGCGCCAACTCGGCATCGAGTTCCGCGCGCAACGCTGGCTGCGGCGCGACCTCCGGGATCGCCAGCCCATCCACCACAGCGCGCACGTAGAGGCCCGTGCCGCCGACCAGCAGTGGCAGGCGCCCGCGCGCCTGGACATCGGCGATGGCCGCCTGCGCATCGCGCTGATATTCGGCCAGCGTGTAGCTCGCATCGGGCCAGACGACATCGAGCAGGTGATGCCTGACGCGCGCCTGCTCCTCCGCCGACGGCTTGGCGGTGGCGATGTCCATCAGCCGATAGATCTGGCGCGAGTCGGCGGAGATAACCTCAGCGCCGCGCAGACCCAGCGCCGGGGGCAGCCGCTCGGCCAGCGCCAGCGCCAGCGCCGTCTTGCCGCTAGCCGTCGGTCCGACGAGCGCGATCAGTGGGATCTGCGCTCCGCGCTCTGCGTGGGCGCGCGATTGGGGGTGAGGTTGGGGCACGCGCCATACTCCACATCTCTGGGCCAGACAAAGCGCGGATCAGCCAGCGATCAGGCGAAGGCGAAACGGCGCACGAGGTAGCCTACAGGCGTCGCCAGCACCACGCCAATCGCCACGCCGACGATCAGCCCACAGCCACTGACCAGTGAGACAGCCACCGGCGCCTGCTGGAACACCGCGCTCAGCGCCATCTGCGCGGAGACCAGGCCCAGCCAGCCGCCGACGATAGCGGCGGTCAGCGCCACGAGCCGATAGCGCGTCGCAATGTAGCGCGCGACGGCGAGGATACCGCGACTCACCAGCGGTTGTACACCCAGCGCCGCGCCCACGCCGACGAGCAGCGGCAAGGTCAGCGCCAGCGCGCCCACATGCGTCGCTCCGGGCAGCCAACTTGACCACGCTGCTGTCAACTGCAACTGCGGCGCATTCGTGATCGCCAGCAGCGCGCCCACGAACGCCAACAGCGCGCCCGTCCGCAGGCGACCAGGCGACCGCGCCGCGCCGATATACGCCAGCGGAGCGCCGATCAGCGCGCCAACCACGCCCAGGCCAAGCAGCGCCCAGGCCACCGCATCGGGCGCGGGCAGCAACGCGCTCACCTGCGGCAGCGCAAAGGCGTTGACCAGCGCAGGCAGGCCAAATGCGAGCAGCAACGCCAGCGCCAGCGAGAGCGCTAGCCGCATGCCACCCCACGTGCGCGCCTGGCCCATCGCCTGACCCATCGCCTGGCCCATCTTCGCGCCCGCCCCATGTGGCCGCTGTGGCGCCGCCGCAGGGGACGCCATCGGCTGTGCGGCGCCCTTCCCGCCAGCCGCCGCCTGCGGGCCGGGGCGCGCGCTGGGTCGCGCGCCAGCGGGCGCAGCGAAGGGCTGCGGCGCGGGCGCAGCCTGCTGCGGCCTCGGTTGTGGCCGCGCTGCGGCTGCCCCAGGCGCGGCGATCACGTCCAGCCGCACGGGAATATACATCCGCTGATTGCCAATGCCAACCTCGATGGTGGCGCGTTGCGGTCCCGCGCCGTGAATCTCGCTGGTGCGCGCCGTCACCTGTACCAGGGTGCAGGCGCCGCTGAACTGGCTGCGGTCGAGGTGCAGCCAGGGCGCGAGTGGTTTGAGCGTGCCAGCGACCGACGCGCCATTCGGCCCGCTGATGGTCAGCGTCGCGGAGCCATCCTGGCCTGCGCGCAACTGATTCAGATCGATCTCGCGTGGCTGCACTACTGGCGCGATGCTCGGCCCGGTCGCCGTGCGCGCCACTGCGATGGCCGCGTCGCGGAACGCCACAACCGGCGATTTGGTCGCCGCTTGTGGGTTCATCTGCGACTTGAGGACCGCCGCGCCTGCGGCGATAGCGCCCGCCGTCGCCGCGCGCATCGCCGTCTCAACTGTCGTGCCGACGACGCCACGCTGCGCAGGCCGACCGGTCGGCCCCTTCGCCCCGGCGCCTGCCGCCTGGCCCGCCGTGGCGCGCTGCTGCGCCTGCTGCTGTTGCGCCTGCTGCTGGCTCCTGGCGGCGCGCTGCCCCTGCGTCGCTTTGGCGGTTTGCGCGCCTGCTTTCGCGCCGCCAAGATCGCGCGCAAACTCGCCGATGTCGCGATAACGTTGCTCGCGGTCGAGCCGCGTGGCGCGCTCGATAGCCGCCGCTGTGCGCTCCGAGATCGCCGGGTTGCGCGAGCGCAGTGGCGGCAGCGCAAACGGCGTGCGCCCGACATCGTAGTTCGTCAGCAGGTGATAGAGCGTCGCGCCAAGCGCATAGATGTCGGCGCGGGCGTCGGTTTGCGTATTGCCATACTGCTCAGGCGGCGCATAGCCGGGCGTGCCGAGCGCCTGTGTGTCGTGCGACTTCTTTTGCGCGAAGATGCGGGCGATGCCGAAGTCAATCAGCTTGACCTCGCCTTTCTTCGTCACCATGACATTCGCCGGCTTCAGATCGCGGAAAATGATCTGCGGATCTTGCTTGTGGAGATAGCCGAGCGCAGCGCAGAGTTGGGCCGCCCAGCCCAGCACGGCGGCCTCTGGCAGCGGACCCTTCGCAGCGGTCAGCTTCTGCTCCAGGGTCTCGCCGTCGATGTAGTCCATGACCAGGTAGTTGCGGCCATTCTCAGAGAAGTCGGTGAAGACATGTGGCAGGTTGGGATGCTTGAGCTTTTGGAGCAGCCCGGCCTCGCGCTTGAAGCTGTCGAGCGCCTCGCGCACCTCATCGGGTGTCAGGTCCTCCTGGCTCATCTCCTTGATCGCCACGACGCGATTGCTGCGCGTGTCTGACGCCTGATAGACGGCGGCCATGCCGCCGCGACCGATCGTCTTGAGGATGAGGTATTGCTTGCGCAGCATCGTCTGCGGTGGCAGGCGCCCCGTGCTAAAGTGCGGATTCGCGTGGACGGCGCTCTGCTTGGCGGTGGCCTGTGCGGCGTGCGCCGCCGCCACCTGCGCCTGCGCTGCCGCCTGCGCCTGTGTGACAGCGGAGGTGGTGAGCGCGGCCCCGCAGCCATCGCAGAACGATGCGCCTGCTGGATTTTTCGCCCCGCAATACTGGCAGGTGATCATCCCTCGCTCCCGCATGACCAGTCGAATGCCGCATGGCGCCCATGCGTCGTGTGTCGCACACTAGTACGCCGCCAGAGGCGCGCAGGTTACGTCTTCGCCGACACTCCTGCGCCCACTTGCCCCGGCTCTGCGCCAGTGTAGCATGCGGAGGACATTGTTCGCACGCTCGCGGATACGCCGCGCCCCACGTCATCCCAGCGGCAGGCATGGGGCGTGGGGCGCGCTATCGGACTCGGCTAGGCGATTACTTCGCAGCGGTGGCGAGCGCGGTCAGCTTCTGCTCCAGAGCAGCGTTTGATGGCTCGACCAGGACTGATCCATCAGGAAAGATAATCGTTGGAACAGATTGCTTGCCGTGGTTCACCTTGCGCACGATCTCCGCCGCTTCAGGGTGCTCCTCGATGTCAATATCGTTGAAGCTGACCCCCATTGCCTGGAAAACCTTGCGTGAACGACGGCAATCGCCGCACCAGGTCGTCGAATAGAAGATGATCTCTTGCTCGCCCTGCGACTCACTCATACGTGTAATGATACCTCGCTTATGCTGGCAGACAGTGCAGCGCACTCCGCTACACGATGCATTCCTATACAAAGTATAGTGACTCCGCGCCTCAGAAGCAAATATTCAGAGGACCTTCATGCAGGGCTTGCGAAGTATTCGAGTTGCTCGTGTACGCAACGCCGCGGCTCGGTCCAGTCCGCGCCAGGCGGACTTCGCGGCCCGCAGGCCATCCAGGCGCGGTTTCAACCGCCAGCGCCTCTTCTTGCGACAGCAGACGAACGATTGCGACGAACGATTGCTGGGAAGGAGGTCCGGTATCTTGCGACCACAGCCCGCTTCATCTGGTATGCTGTGAGGGATCTAACGTCGTCCTCTTCTTGTGTTGGCGACCAACGCAGATGCAGGCGATAGTCCTCATCCACAGGTGTAACCAATGGAGCCATCCACTCGTCCCTACAATCCGAGCAGCCAGCGCGTTTCGCGCGTGCGTGGCGCTGGCGCTGCGAAGCGCCAGGAGGCTGCGGCAGCGCAGAAAGCGCCTGCCGCGCCTCGCAGCGCCGCACGTAGCGCCAAGCCGCGCGCGCGCCGCGCCGCCACAGTGGCGAGCGCCGCAGCGGACGTGGTGGTCGAGCGTCCGCCAGCCGAAGCCGCACAGCTTGGGGCGGACAGCGATACGGCGGTTGCGACCGATGCGCCAGGCGAGGCTGACACGCTGGGAGTGGCGTCCGAGCTGGGTGAGGCTCCTGCCGCTGTCGCAGTGGGTTCGTTGATTGGAGTGCAGGACTTCGAGGATATCTTTACTCGGTTTCAGACACCAATCTCGAACTTCATCTACCGACTCGTGGGCAACCGCGAGCAGGCATACGATCTCGCGCAGGATGTCTTTGTCAAGGCGTATCGCGCGCTGGCAGGCGGCGCGACCATTCAGGCGGGCGCGCTCTCGTCGTGGCTCTATCGCATCGCATCGAATACCGCGACCGATGCGCTGCGGCGGCGGCGGCTCATCTCGTGGCTGCCGCTCTCGCTATTCAACGATGACCGCGGTGTGGGCGCCGGTATGCCTGGCGTCGATAACGGTTTCGGCCAGCAGACGCTGTCCGAAGAGCATCTGGCGAGCGCGATGGGCGCATTCACGTCGGGATACGATGGCGGACGGTTCGAGCAGCGCGTGGCTGACCGCGAGGTGGTCGAGCGAGTGCTCAAACGTCTTCCGGAGAAGTACGCGGCCTGTCTTTTGCTCTACGAACATGAAGGTTTCTCATGCGCGGAAATAGCAGACGTGTTACACGTGACCCCCTCAGCCGTGAAAATGCGACTGATGCGGGCGCGCGAGCGGTTTATCAGCATCTATCAACAGGAGATGGAGGGTCGCCAATGACTTGCCATCAGGCGCGCCAGCAGCTTGCCGCTTACCGGCGCGATGACTGGACCGCCGCAGAGATGCGGGCGCTCGCCGACCATCTGGCTAGCTGTGCAGCATGCCGTCAGATCGAGGCCACCTATCGGCGTGTCGGTGAGTCGCTGCGGCTCTTGCCGACGATCACCCCCGACGCCTCATTCCGCGAATCGGTCTACGCCGCAATCGCCGCCGAGCAGCGTAAACTCGGCCCCGCCGCGATGCGCGCCAGCCGCGCCGAGACAGAGCCGTCGCTGCCCGTCGTGCGGGCGCCGATCACGCCGATACGTCGGCGGCGCGCGCCCCAGCCGGTGATGCGCGCGGCGATTGCGATTGCCGCCGTGCTGGCGCTCGCGCTCTTCGCGACGCAATTCATCCCCAGCCTGGATATGGGTGGGCTGGGGGCAAACTTCTTCCGCGGCGCCTCCTCGATCCATGCGACCGCGACAGCGCCTGCGCTCACGCCGGGTATCGTAGCCCTGCCCGTCCATGCGCCGTTCTCGGCTGCTGAGTTTAGCGCCACGACCCTGTATCAGGGCCGGGTTGGCTCGCAATGGGTCTACGTCTATGCCGGCGAAGCGTGGACAGACGCCGCCGCTCACCAGGGGGCTGGGGCGCTGCGCATCTACGACAGTCATCAGACGCTGCTCGGCGTCTATACCGCGCCGGGCGCCACGAGTTCGCTGACCATCACCAGCGTTCACGGCGCTGTCGTCTCGCTCACCACCAATACTGGCGCGACGCTGACATTTAGTCTGGCCACCGATACGTTCGGCGCCTGATTGCCCCTCGCATAGATGCTTGCGCCTGGACGCCGCAGAGCCGCCGCCAAGGGACGATTCCCCTGGCGGCGGCTCGGTTCATTCGCAGCCTCAACTGGGGCCGACCAGCGTGTGGCGGATGAGCATGAGCGGCGTGAGCGGGCCAAGTCCGCCGGGCGACGGCGTGATATGGCTGGCCACCGCGCTCGCGCCTGAGAAGTCTACGTCGCCGACGATCTGGCCGCCGACATTCGTCATGCCCGCGTCGAGGACAACCGCGTCGTGCTTGAGCATGTCGGCGGTAATCGCGCCGGGCCTGCCCATGCTGGTGAAGAGAATGTCAGCCTGGCGGGTGAGCGCGCCGAGGTCGGGCGTGCGCGAGTGGCAGAAGGTGACAGTGGCGTTCTCGCGCAAGAAGAGCAGCGCGGCAGGCTTGCCGCCGACGTTGCTGCGTCCCACGACAACGGCGTTCTGTCCGAGCAGCGGCACGCCCGCCAGCCGCAGCAGTTCCAGCGCGGCGTCCGCTGTGCTCGGCACGAAGCTGGGGAAGCCCAGCATCAGCCGACCGGCATTCTGTGGCCCCAGCCCGTCCACATCTTTCGCCGCTGGCAACGCCTCCATCACCACGCGCTGGCGGATATGGCGCGGCAGCGGCAGCAGCAGCACGACGCCATCCACATCGGCGCGGGCGCCCAGCGCCGCCACCTCCGCACGCAGCGCCACCTCCGCGACATCGGCGGGGAATTCACGCAGGGTGAGCCGCAGCCCAGCGCGCTCACTGGCGCGCGTCACCTGCTCGGCATAGAGCCGCGCCGTTGCATCAGAGCCGACGAGCGCCAGGGTCAGGTGCGCCTGCCGCTGGCGCCGCTCGGCGAATCGCTGCCCTTCGCGCGCCAGCTCCACCCGTAGTCGCGCGGCCAGATCGCGGCCATCCAGCAGTGTCGCACTCATGGCGCTCCCTCGCTCTCGTTCCACAATCTCTCTATGCTAACGTGGATTCTGGAGAAGCGCCGTCGAGGGTTAGCGGTTAAAATCGCGCTGGGGGCGGCAGTTACCGCCAGCCCGGCTCCCAGTCCGCGCCGGCGGACTTCGCGGCCCGCAGGCCATCCAGGCGCGGTTTCAACCGCCAGCCTGTCCTCTTCTCCAGGACTGATGTTATGCCACACATGCGCTCGGCCGAAACTATATCACCGGGCCGCGCTCTGGCTGCGTGTCCTCCACGCCCTCTGGCGCAGGCAGGCCGACCAGCTCCATCAGTTTGAGCGCATTGACGCTGGTTGCGATGCCTGGGCGCAGAATGTAGTCAAACGACATCGCTGGGCCATTCGCATCGCGTGTGAAGCGCTCGGTGAAGTGGACTGGCTGGCTGAGCGGCGTCAGGTCGGGCGCCTGCGCCAGTGTCAGATCGTGGGTGCTGACCGCGCCCGTCGCACCGAGATCGAGCAGATAGCGGATGACGGTGCGCGCGGCGATCTGGCGCTCGCTCGTATTTGTGCCGCTGAGAATCTCGTCCAGCAGAAAGACTGGGACACGCTGGCCTTGCCGCGCCACATCGCTCAGCACATCGACGACCTGTTTCAGTCGGCGCAACTCCGCCATGAAGTACGAGACGCCCGCCTCCAGCGAGTCCTGGGCGCGCATGCTGGTCGCCAGCGCGATGGGCGGCAGCGACATCGCGCTGGCGCAGACGGGCGCCCCCGCCTGGGCCAACGTCACATTGACGCCAATAGCGCGCAGCAGCGTGCTCTTGCCTGACATGTTCGAGCCAGTCACCAGCAGGAAGCTGCCCGACGGCCCGACCGTCACATCATTGCGCACGCAGGCGTCGGGCGGCAGCAGCGGATGCCCCAGCCCATGCGCCACCAGACTGCCAGAAGGCGCCTCGGTGGCATCGGGGAACGCCCAGTCGGGGTTGTCGAAGCTCAGCGCGCCCAGCCCCGCCAGCGCCTCGATCTCAGCCAGCAGGTCGAACCACGCGCGCACGCCACTACCAGCGCGCTTGCGCCAGGCATCGAGCAGGCGTAAGGTATGCAGATTCCAGAGCAGGCCAATCTGGAGCGCCGGGCCAATCACCGAGAGCCGCGCATCGCCGAAGCGCATGATGCCTCCCAGCGACCGCAGGTGCGCGTCGGCTGAGCCGCTGACCGCCGCCAGCGCGCCGTGCGCGCGACGCAGCAGCGGCGCCTCGAAGCGCTGCTCACGCAGAAAGGCGAACAGACCCGCATAGGGCAGGAAGGCATTGCGCGTCTCGGCGACCCGGTCAACCTCCGCCTCGATCTGCTTCCCGTGCCACTGGATGACGCCCATATTCACGAGGATAATGAGCAGCCAGAGCGGGTATGGTATGACGCCGCTGATCTGCGCCACGATGGATGCGACCAGCGCAATCGGCGCGATGAAGCTCCACAGCATCAGCCAACGGCCATGCGCCAGCGGCGAGGATTCGGCGGGTTCCGCAGCCCATGCGAGGAAGCGGCGGTACTCAGCAGGCGCCATATTCGAGAGCTTGCCAAAGACGCTCAACTCGTCGCGCAGCGTGAGTTGCGGGGCCAGCTCGCGCACAGCGGCCTGGCGCTCGCGGATCAGCGCAGGTGTGCGCAGACGTCAGCAGCCACGACGTGAGCAACTGCTGCCCCGCCGGAGTCGTGACCGTATGCAACAAGTGCTGTACCGACGCATGGCCCAGCAGATCGAGGTCCCCCACGTTAAGCGTATCGAGCGAGTCGCCAGGTTCATCTGGCGCGGCGCGCAGCGTCATCGCCGCCCAATCGCGGCGCAGGCGCGCCAGACCCTCAGCACAAAGCTCGCAGAGGGCCATCGAGCGCCGATGCGCCTCATCGAGGCGGGTCTGGCGCACGAATGCGAAGACGAAGAGCGCCAGCGCGAGCAGTCCGCCCACCACCCACCAGCCGCCGCCAGCGAATGGCGCGATGACGAGCAGCGCGACCCCGCCGAGGAAGACCACGACGCTGAGATTCGCCCAGAGGTAGCGGCGCCGATTGTAGCCATCGCGCAGTGTGGTGAAGTAGGCCAGCCGCTCACGATAGGCGGCCTGGGGATCACGTGGCGTGGGCGCGTTGGCCAGCTCAGCGCGCAGCAGTGACTCATACCGCGCCACAATGACTCCCTTTCAGCATTCCTGGCGCGCCAACGCGCGCGGGCAGCCTAGCGTTGGCGTGGTCGCCCGGCGATCTCGCGCGCCAGCGTCACAGTCAGCCCCGCTATGACAACCGCCACAAAGATGATAGCCACCACCGCATTCGGCGCCTTTGCCACCTGCGCAAGCAGCAGGCCGAGCACGAAAGCGATGATCGCGGCGCTCAGCAGGATCGCATCACCTGAAAAGAAATTGTAGGTCGCCTTGACGGCTCCGAGCACACGATCCATGTTAGTGAGCCTCCTCGACAGCGCGCTGAGGCGAGCCGCTGGTGGACTGCGCGCGACGACCGCCGTAGGGGCGCAGCCAGGTCACCAGCGCGAATGCGACGATCAGGTAGAAGGCGATCAACACCAGCAGGAAGATATCTTGCCCTGGCCACTGGATGCCAATACCCTCGCCGCCCCAGAACGTGCCGAAGGAGGTCAGCATGATGCCGACGACGAACTTCAGCGTGTTCTCTGGCACCCGCTGCAATGGAGCGCGAATCAGCGCGCCAGAGAGCGCCACGAGCGCCAGCGCGGCGGCGGCGCCAATGGCGGCGTAGGTGATACCCTCCGCTCTGGAGGTTGCGCCGCTGGCCGAGGCGGAGCCGAAGGTGATGACGATAAACGCCACCTCAAGCCCCTCCAGCAGCACGCTCTTGAACGCCGTCGCCACGCCGAAAGGGTCTACGCGGTTCGAGGGGCCTTCGCCAGCGGCGCGCATCGCGGCGAGCTGCTCTTCGTAGATCGCCTCTTCATCATGCAGCGCCTTGACGCCGGCATAGCGCAGCAGCGATTTCTTCAGCCACTTCAGGCCGAAGAGTATCAGCAGGAAGCCAACCGCGAAGCGCAGCGCATCGAGCGGTATGAAGAGAACCAGCGCCGTGCCGAACACGCCGACCAGCACAGCAAGCGCCAACGTCGCGGCGGCCATACCGGCGAAGGCGCTCTTCCAGTTGATCGTGACGCCGACGACAAGCACAATCGTGAACGCTTCGACGAATTCGACCGTCGAGGCAAGGAACGCCGCGATGAAAACCCCCGCGAGCGGTCCCGAAAGCAATCCCATAGCTTCTCACGCCTCTCAATGCGCGATTCAAGCGTGGCTCTGACAGGTAAAGCTGTAGCAAGCCCGCCCGGATGATTCCTCAGAAGTGTGGCGCAGTGTGTGGCCATCTGCCGCCAGTCTATCACGCCTTACCACTGTGGCCAATCACCATGCGAGCGCTCATCTGTTGCGCCGTGGTTGAACGCATGGTATTACGCTCACAATCTCGCATGATACAATGCGCGAAACGGTGTAGGCTTGCGATGACCACACGTTTCGGACGAACGACAGCCTGAGAATGCCTGTCTGTGAATGATCGGACCCCAGAGGCCAGCGTTGGCCCGGTCCGCTGAGCTTCGCTGATGAAGGAGTAGCGTCGTTGGACACACGATCAGAGGCGCATGTAACAGCGCCGCGAGCGGTAGATTTGCGGCGGGGGCGTGCGCCCGAGATCGAGATCGTTGACTGCGCAACCTATGATTTCGTGCTGAGTCTGCACGTCACACTGGTCGCCAGCCACACGGCTGTGCATGAATTTGACATCGTCGCCGACTGGGTGACACAGGCGCGCGCCCGCTGCGACCAGGCCGACCCGCAAGCGCTCGACACGCTTGGCCACTATCTGGGCGATTCACGTCCCACCTCCCTTCAGGCGACGGTCATCTCGCTCATCGGTCAGTGTCCGCTGCCCAACGACCCTTCCCACTTCCTCGAATGGCTGCATGCGCTGCCTGCGGCGGACTTCGCTGAGGCGCTGCTCGATCAGGAAGGACTGAGCGCCGAGTGGCCATCGTTGTTGCGCGCGGCGCTCGACGAACGCAACGCCAGCGCGAGCGACGAACCTGGGCCAGCGGCACAACGCCTGCTCGCCAACTATCCGCGCGACGCTCGCCCGGCGGCGCAGCGCGTGCTCATGGATGTGGAGAGCGTGCGCGCAGAGTTTATCGCCGCGCTCCAGGTGTGGTATGACGCGGTCTTCGCCGAGGAGGAAGCGCGGCTGGCTCCGCTGCTGCGGCGCGAAGCCGAGGCGATGGAGCGTCGCCGCGCCGCAGCCTCACTTGATAGCTTCATCGAGCGCGAGATGCGCGGCGTGCAATGGCAGCGTCCGCCGGGATTGCGCCGCTACATCTTCGCCCCCAGTTTCTTCTGTCGGCCAGCCGTGTTCTATCACTTCTGGCGCGGAACCCTGACCTTCTGCGCGCCAACGGAGCAGGCGACGCCGAGCGTCGACCAGCAACGCGCCGACCCGAACGCGCCCAGCGAGGAGATGCTGCGCTTCTTCCAGACGCTGGGAGACGAGACACGCCTGCGCATCTTGCGACTGCTCGCGCAACGCGAGATGTATCTGACTGAGTTGGCCGATAAGCTGGGCCTGACGAAAGCGACCACCAAGCATCACATGGTGCGGCTGCGCGCGGCAGGGATGGTGACGCTCTATGACCGCGAGCGCCGCACCCATTATGCGCTGCGCCCCGATGTGGCGCGCCGCGCGGCGCAGGCGCTCGAAGCGTTTCTCAACGTCGAGCCAGGCCCGCGCCTCTGAGCGCTCTACACCTGGCGGGCTAGGATATTTCTCCCAACAGCAATATACGGCTGGAATGGGGCCGCGCGTAGAACCATTCAGCCTCCGCGCCTTGTCTACGGCCTCCGCGTCAGCGACCGGACGGGATATGCTACAGTCTAGCAGCAGAGCGCGCCTGCGCTCGGCGTCGTTGCGTACCCATTCCCCAGCGCGCAGCGGCCATGTCGGGAGATGAGCGATGACGACACGATCTGATGACCCCAGCCGCATGGATCAGGCAGCGGCGGCGGAGACGCCTGGCGCCAGGGACGACACTGCGCGTGTCACGAAGAGCAAGAAGGGCGCGCGGAGCAACGCGGCGGCCGCGCCGCACGTCACGCAGGAGCTGCCCGCCGTTGACCTCGAGCCGACGCCGAGCGCGCCGGGCGGAGAAGACGATGACGGCGCGACACGCGAGGTCACTGCTGTCTCATCAGGCGCCCTCACCCTGGCGCCACAGCAGCCGTCAGCGAGCGCGACTGACATGCCCGCGCTGCCGCGCTATGGCGCCGCCCACGCCAGCGACGCGAGCGATGATCCCGATGCGACGATGATGCGCCCACAGCAGCGCTCCGCTGCGCCGGGCCTCGATCAGCCGCTAGACGAGCCGATGACGGAGCCGGTGGCTCCGCGCCAACGCTTCAATACCCTGGCTGGCGCGTTCAACCGGTCGCGCGCCGCAGCCTCCGACCCTGCGGCGCCTGCGGGCCGTGTTCCGACCCCCTCGGAGCCGGTCGCCCCACCGCCTGCGCAGCCGATGACGAAGAGTTCATCGACGAGGTGGACGAGAGCGAGAACGAGTGGGCGCTGGCCGATCAACCAACAGTGCAGTGGACACCGCAGCAGATTCAGCAAATGCAGCAGTTGCGGCCCGACTTCTTGCAGGCCGATGATCAGGCGTCGTGGCCGCCACGCGCCGGGGCCGGTCCTATCGCGCCAGAGTCTGACGCCTCGCATCACGATTGGCGCACGGGCTTGCCACCACGGCCACGTCCACCATTCCCGCTGAGTGGCGTTTCCCGTCCGCTCACGGCGGGCGAGCAGCGTCTGGCCGCGCCAGATGGCCGCGTCGCCCCAGAGCCGCCCTCCGCCAGCATGGCGAGCGTCCAGCCCGACCCACGCATGGAGCGCTTCCAGGAATTGCGCCGCCAGCGGTTCGCCCACGGGCAGGGCGAGCGCTCAGACGCCGACCCGCCGCCGATGGCCGATGCGGTGCGCCAGTGGTGGAGCGACCTCCGCCCTGGCCTGCAGAACGCGCTGAGCTATCAGCGCGAGGCGCGCGCCAGCGGCATGCACCCGATCCCGGCGTATGAGGCGGCGCCCGTCTCACGTCTGGGCGACGCATTCGGACGCCTGGCCGCATCGGCGCGCGAACTCTCAGAGCGCGCACAGCAGGCGGCGGCGCCCACGTTCAGGCGCATCCACGATCAGGTGGAGCAGGCGGCGCAGGGCATCATCAGCCGCTTTGAGGGTGACCCGGTGCGTCAACAGGCGCCTCTGCTGGGGCCGGGTCGCATCGCCATCTTCTTCCGCCAGGGCGTCTCGGTGGGGCAGGCGCAGCGGTTGCTGGCCGCCAGCGCCGCCCGCCCGATGCGTCTCATCCCGCGCAAACATGGCTTCCTCGCGCGCGTGCAACCCGGCAAAGAGGCGGAGGTCTGCGAACGCTTACGCCAGCATCCCTACGTCAGCGATGTCGTCTACCTCGAATTCAACGAGTATGGCGAGCCGGTCGGCGGCAGGCGCTAGCCTCCGCCCGACGAGCGCTCGCCCGTGACCTGGGCGGCGCTAGTGAATGCTCGAAGCTCTCGACGCACGCGCGAGCCTGGATGGCCGCGACACTTCACCAGCCCTGGGCCAGGGAGGTGAGGCCGTGTCCGGCTTCATGCGCCTGTTGACGGGCGAGCGGCGTCGCAGCCACGCAGCAGGCGGGCGGGCGCCAGGCGCGGCGGAAGGGCTAGTGGCGAGGCCAATTGCCGTCGGACCATTCTTGCGCCATCGTTTGTTCAGATGCCCATAGATTCGGCGTTGGCGCCGGGTCATCGGGTGGCGAAATTGACACGAATCCGCAATCTGCTTGACGTATCGGCTTGACAGTCCTGGTACTCTTGTCTATACTCTCTCAAGACGCCGTCAGGCAGACCACGCGGTTTTTCCAGGCCCCAAGCGGCTTCACACACAGACGTGTACAACCTGATTCCCCTGGCGCTCATCAGTGGCGGATTGCCTGTGTAATGAGCGTATGTTCCAGTCACGAAGACTCGCGGAAGCGTGGCCGCCTGCACAGCAGTCTTAACGGGTAGACGTGTGGCCTGCGAATTCGCACTTTTCGGTAGCGGAGGTTAAGTAGCATGGATTTAAGCGTCGAAGGAAAGTCGGAGCGCATTCCACCCGGTTCGCATATTCTCCAGCTCTACAACAAAGTGGCTGAGATCACCGGCGTCACAGCAAAGCTGTTGGAGTCCGGCCTCGCCACGCAGGAGAAATGCCTGTTCGCCGGGTCTGAGGCATCCGTACAGGAGTTGTCCGACGCGCTGCGCAAAGCTGGAGTCGATGTGGAGGCGATGTTGCGATCAGGGCAGTTGGTCTTTGTCTCAGACCGCGATTCACTGCTGGTCGGCAAGCGTTTTGACTCCTATCACCTGCTCTCGACGCACCAGACGTTCATCGCGCAAGCCCTTCGCGAAGGCTGGAAAGCCGTTCGCATCTCGATGGACATGACCTGGCTAACCACTGACATTGCTACCCCCGAACAGATCCTCAAGTACGAAGCCGCCTCAGACGCCGTTTTCACCTTCCAGAACGCCCCCATCATCGCGCTGATGCACTACGACTACTCCAAGCTCCCCGGCCTGCTCGTGGTCGAACTTCTCAAGCTGCACCCCATCGCCGTCGTAGGCAAGTTCATCAAGCGCAACCCGTACTACCTGAACTCTGAGCAGTATCTGCTCAAGATTCTGCGCGTGAATCGCGACAAGAATCGGAGCGCGCCGTCATTGATAAACGAGAATCCGCTCGACCGACTGGCTGAACGCGCCCGCTGACGCGCCAGCGAGATTCCTGGCAAGGCTGCCGCAGAACGCTGCGCGTCCTCGCTGGCCCCAGGCGCTCGTCGCATAGCGCGCGCCTGATGTTGGCTGGCCAGGGCGCGCAGCGTTTGCGCGAGAACGTTTTTAGCCCGGGCCGCTAGCGCGCTGCCCGCTGTGGGGCATGTGGTGTACAGAGGACTATGACGAAGAAACGTGTGACACATGCCTTCTCCGCTGGGGGCGTCGTCTTCCGCGTAGCGCCAGCGGTCGCAGCGGACGGCGCGCAGGCAGCGCCGCAGATCGAGATCGTCCTGGTTGGCCATGTGCGCGAAAACATCTGGACACTGCCCAAAGGGACGCCCCGACCCGATGAGACACGCGAGCAGACGGCGCTCCGTGAGGTGCGCGAGGAGACCGGCCTCGACGTGCGGATCGTGGGCGAGGTGGGCGCCATCGAATATACCTTCGCCCGGCGCGGCATGCGCTTTGTCAAACAGGTCTTTCACTACCTCATGCTTGCGACTGGCGGCTCTGTAGACCTGCATGACCGCGAGTACGACGAGGCGCGCTGGTTTCCATTCAATGAGGCGCTGCGCGCGATGACCTATGAGAATGAGCTTGACATGGCGCGCCGCGCGGAACACCTGATACAGCAGTATCTTGCCGCCGAGGCATGAGGGTATGAGCCGCCAGCGCGCGCCCGCAGCTCAAGGCGCGTCACAACGCGCTTGACACTGGCGTCAGAGCGTGCTTTCATGCTGGCGCGTAAATGTCGTACAGGTAGTATACTAAGCGTTAACTATGCGCGCTGCTGTTCAGGCGTCTCCATGTCCTGACCTGTGAACCGCGCTGCTCCGGGGATGACTGCGGTCGCCTGGTGGTAGCGTGTGCGCCGCGCCGATGTCGAGCGAAACTCAGCAGAGAACTGCCCAGCGCGTGGCAGGTGGGGTCAAGCCATGGCGAAACGAAGAATCCTGGTAGTGGATAATCCTAACGAGCGGCGCATTCTGCGCGCGAAGGCCAAGAAGGTTTCGCGCTATGACGCCTATCTAGAACGTCTCGTCACAGACATGTGGGAGACAATGCGTGAGGCCCCTGGCGTGGGGCTGGCAGCGCCGCAGGTGGGTGAGTCTATCCGTGTGCTCGTCGCGGAGTATGAAGACGAAGCCGTTGCGCTCGTCAACCCAGAAATCATCAAGCGCTCGGAGGATGAGGAGCTGGGGACGGAGGGTTGCCTGAGCATCCCCGGCTTCATCGGCGATGATGTCGCTCGCGCGACCGCTGTCACCGTCAAGGCGCGCGACCCCAAGGGCAAGGAGATTCGCGTCAAGGCCGAGGGCTGGTTTGCGCGCATCTTGCAGCATGAGATCGATCACCTGGACGGCGTGCTCTACACTGACCGCATTGCGCCAGACAAAGTGCGCCAGGTTACTGAGGATGACATTGACACCAAAGGCGCATGAGTCGCAGGTCGCATAGGCCAGGGCGGGAGGCGAAGAATGAGTGTCGCGAAGGGCAAGTATCATATCTGGACCGTCGGCTGCCAGATGAATCAGGCCGATTCGCAGCGCGTGGCGAGTATTCTCGATGGCCTTGGCTGGGAAGCCGCCGCGACGATGGACGCCGCGAATCTGGTGGTGCTAAACACATGCAGTGTGCGCGAACAGCCAGAGAAGCGCGCCCACGGCCAGCTCTCGCTGCTACGTCATGCCAAGCGCAGCCGCGAGGATTTGCTCGTCGCGATGATGGGGTGCATGATCGGCAATCAGCGCACGATTGATGATCTCAAGCAGCGCTACCCTGTCGTCGATCTCTTCTTCAAGGTCGAGAGCGCCGACATCCTGCCGCGCTTCCTCGAAGAACGCTGGACGCCCATCGCGGGTGAGGGCTGCATCGACTTCGCCGACCTCGGCGCGCCGCGCACCATCGGCGTCTCTGAGGCGTTGCCCGTGCTGCCGATGCCCAATTTCAACGCGCCGATGCAGATCACGCCACGCCCTGCCGCGCGCGACCTGCACTATCCCGGCGCGGCGGAGCATCTGGCGCAGACGCGCGGGCCGACGGCATGGCTGCCGGTCGTGCTGGGCTGCAACAAAGTCTGCTCCTATTGCATCGTGCCCTCGCGGCGCGGTGTGGAGCGCAGCCGTCCCATCGAGGAGCTGTTCGTCGAAGCGCGCGAGCTGACCGACCAGGGCGCGCGCGAGTTGACACTGCTCGGCCAGACGGTCGAGGCATACGGCCTCGATCTGCCCGACCAGCACGCCGACCTGGGCGACCTGATGGCGCATCTCAGCGAGATCGCCGCGCTGGACCGCATTCGCTTCATGACCTCGTATCCGCGACACATGACGGATAAGATCATTCGCCAGATGGCGGCGCTGTCCAAGGTCTGTGAGCATGTCAACATTCCCGTGCAGCATGGCGATGACGAGGTCTTGCGACGCATGCGACGCGGCTACACCATCGGCGAGTATCGCCAATTGATCGAGCGGTTGCGCGCCTGGTGGCCTGGTGTCACCCTCTCGACCGACGTCATCGTGGGCTTCTGCGGCGAGACCGAGGACGAGTTCCAGCACACGCTCGACCTGCTCGAAGAGATTCGCTTCGATGTGGTGCATGTCGCGGCCTACTCACCGCGCCCCGGCACGCTGTCCTATAAGTGGGAAGATGATGTGCCGCTGGAGGTCAAGAAGGCGCGCCTGCACGCCGTCGAGGAGCTTCAGGAGCACATCTCACGCGAGATCAATGCGACCTACCTGGGCAGAACAGAAGAGGTGCTGGTGGAGAGCCGACAGGTCGCCAAGGGCGCGCAACAGTGGCGTGGACGCAATCGCGCGAACAAGCTGGTGTTCTTCCCGGCGAGTCGTTCGGGCGGCGAGGGCGAGAGCGCGGGAGCCGCGCCGGTCGCGACGCGCGTGCGGACGGATGTGCGCCCCGGCGCGCTGGCGCAGGTGCATATTGACCACACGTCAGCCTGGTCGTTGCAGGGGACACTCGCGCTGGAGTAAGATTCGACACTGACGCTTACAAGCAAGAATTTGGGCGCCGTATTAGCGCGGCGCCCGTCAGGAGGATAGAGGACGAATGTCCCAGGCCACACACCAGCCAGATGAGCGGGCGCGTCTACAGCGCCAGCTCACGGATCAGGCCATCAATCTCGCACTGGAGAGCAAGTGGGAGGAGGCCGTTGCGGTCAACCACCAGCTTCAGGGCCTCTTTCCGCGTGACCTGAGCACGCTGAATCGTCTGGGCAAGGCGTTGAGTGAGCTTGGGCAATACGCCGAAGCGCGCCAGGCCTATAGCGAAGCGCTAGAGATCGACCCGACCAACGGCATCGCGCGCAAGAATCTCGACCGCCTGGCCTCACTCGGCGATGGCGCGACGGCGCGCCGACCAACGCACGAGCGTATGGACCCGCGACTCTTCATCGAGGAGACCGGCAAAACGGGCTTCACCGAACTGCTCGACCTGGCGCCCCGGCAGACGCTCGTGCGTTTGACCGCTGGCGATCAGGTGTACCTCAGTCGCGATGGCAATGTGCTCTGGGTGCTCAATGCGGAGCAAGAGCGCATCGGGCGTATTGAGGCGCGTCTGGCGTCGCGCCTCATCAAATTTATGGAGGGCGGCAACCAGTACGCTGCGGGCATCATGGAGCTTCGCAGCCACGATGTTCGTCTTATCATCCGGGAGACATTCCTGCATCCGAGTCAGTTTGGCAAGGTGAGCTTCCCTGCGCAGGGTGGTGGCGAAACGGTCCGCCCATACACGAAGGAGAGCCTCGTCAGGCACAATGATGAGGAAGATGAGTATAACGAAGACGGCGAGTATGTAGACGACGACGACGACATGGACGACCTGCACGAGACTGATCTCGAAGAGGCCGACCTCGTGGAGCCGGAAGAATAGTCAATGACTCGTGCGCAGGATGTCATGACGGTGTAGATAGACGTTGAGTGAGGGAGACTATCTTTGAATAAGCGGAAGCGCGTCGCCTGGCACAAGCATCTCAAAGCGATGAAACGACGCGATGAGAAGGCCCGCGCGACTCGTACCCCAGCGGCGCCCACGCCACAGCGACCCGCTGCCAAGCGGTAGGTCTGCGATGACGCTGGTGGAGCGCAGAGCCGCTCGATCAGCGCCGCTGGCGCCACACGAGGCTCGATGACGCCGCGCCACTCACGTTTGCCTGCGGGCGGCGCGGGGTGGCGCGCTCGTTTGTATTCTGTGCTCCGCAGGGCGCCTGTGGAGGTGTGTGCGCTGCCTGGCGGGGGAGGCGTAGCGACAGTGAGTGGGCCAGTCACCGTGCGCGAGGCGTTGACCCACCTGACCAGGTGGGGGGCGCAACTCATCGCGGGCGAGAACGGTCTGAGCCGAGGGGTGAGCTGGGCCAGCGTCATGCGCGCCCAACTCCCCGCCTTTCAAGACCTCCGGCGCGGTGAACTGGCTGTCCTCTCGCTGGCGACGGTGCAGGCCCTGCAAGACCGTGGCGCGCCTGTCTCGCTGCTCACCGTGCTCGATCAAATCGTTGAGCGCGGCGCGTCTGGCGCGGTGATCGCTGGCCTGATTCCCGCCAGCGCGCTCCCCCGACCCCTGGCGACCGTGGCGCGTGAGCTGCGCGCCCGCGCGGACCGCATCGCCCTGCCGATCATTGCGCTGCCGCAGCAGGCGCCACTGGTGGATGTGCGCGCCGCCATTGTCGAGCTTGCCACCGAGCGCCGCGACCGTCCGATCTCGCCGTTGGAGCCTGTGGACGCCTACGCCGCGCAGATGCGCGCGAGCCTGCGCAGCGAGGCGCTCGAAGCGCTGCTCGCCGGGGCCTATGTCGGCGAGGCGCAGATGCGTCTGCGCGCGAGTCATCTGGGCTACGACCTGAACCAGCCGCATGTCGTCCTCTGGGTGCAGCTCCACGAGGCCGCGCAGAATGGCAGGCGCGATGGCGCGCACGACATGACCAGGAGCCAGGCGCTGGCTGAGGCGCTCGAAGTCGTCCTTGGCGCCTGGACGCAGACCCGCGAGCCAGACCAGGTGATCGCTCTGCTGCCCCTCAACGCCGACCGCAGCCAGCAAGACCTTGCCGACCGCGTGGCGACGCAGATGAGTCGCACGCTGGGAGCCGAGCATGATCGCCACACGCCGGAGTGGTACGCCGGGCTGGGTGAGCCAGCGACGGCCCCGGCGGCGGTGCGTCGCTCCGCGCAGGAGGCGCACGACGCCGCGCAGTTAGGCGCGATCGTGCTGGGCGCGCGTCACATCGCCCGACCCGCTGACCTGGGCGTTTACCGCCTGCTGCTCGCGCTGCGCGAGCATGGCGAGCTAGAGCCATTCACGCAGAGCGCGCTGGAGCCGTTGCTGCTCGATCGGCGCCACGGCGATACGCTGATCGAGACACTCGAAGCGTTCTTCGCCTGCAATGGCAATAGCACCAAAGCGGCGGAGAAGCTGCACCTGCACCGCAACTCGCTGCTCTATCGCCTCAATCAGGCGCGCGAACTGCTGGGACGTGACCTCGACGACCCGGAGACACGCCTGACGCTGCAACTCGCCATCAAGGGGCGGCGCGTGCTGCGTCTGAAAGAGGAGCGACCTGCCTATGAGCGCTAAATCGCGTCCTAACCCGGCTGGCGGGCAATCCGCCGCGTCTAGCGTCTTTGCAAAGCCATCGCCGCCTACGGGCTATCCAGTGACCGTGTCGCATGTGCAGATAGACCCGCTGATGGAGGCGTGCTACCAGCGCCAGTTGACGATTGCGGCAGGCGGCGAGGCCTTTGCGGCCACCACCTCCGCTGACCTGGGCCTCTCGACGCTGCCCATCACGATCTCCGCCGAGGGTATGCGCTATGCGACGGGTGAACTGCTCACCTGGGAGGCGGCGCGGCATATCATCGCAACGCCGAACCAGTGCTTCACCATCGTGGATGGCGTCACACAGCCGATTGCGCAATTCTCACCGACCAGCAATTCGCTGCGCTCGCTGATGCCAACCGCTGGCGCGCCAACCATGCTCGTCTCCGGTTTCTCGATGCACCGCATCAAGGGGACAGAGCCGTGGGCCGACACGCAGGCCAAGGCGCGGGCCGTCGCGCCAATCAGCGGGCGCACACTCGACACGACCACTGGCCTGGGCTACACGGCCATTCTGGCGGCGCGCTCGGCTGCTGAGGTCGTGACGATTGAGCTGGACCCGACCGGACTCGAGATTGCGCAAGCGAACCCCTGGTCGCATGAGCTGTTCGACCGCCCCAACATCCAGCGCATCATCGGCGACGCCTTCACCGTGGTCGCCGAGCAGCGCGAAGCCTCGTTTGACCGCATCATCCACGATCCGCCCTACCTGTCGCTGGCTGGCGAACTGTACTCTGAGGAGATGTATCGCCGCCTCCATCGTGTGCTGCGCAAGGGCGGCAGGCTCTTTCACTACATCGGCGACCCACAGAGCGCCTCTGGAGCCAGGACGACCGCAGGCGTCATACGTCGGCTCGAAGCGGCTGGTTTCCAGCGCATCACGCGCCGCCCCGACACATTCGGCGTCGTCGCTGTGAAGTGAGCGCCGCGCCAGGCTGACTGCCTGATCCTCAGCGGGCTATCAGACGCCAGACGCCCGGCGCGATTGACACTCAGTTGCCGGGCGCCTATACTCGACCTAAGTGGACTCATTGCGCATATATTGCCGCCTGACGCGCGACTGCGATGGCATGTGCCAGGGTCGCGCAGGATCGATTGGAGAGAAGCGCTCATGCGAATCGGGAGCGTTGCGCTCATCATCTTTGGTGTAGCGCTCATGGCGTTTGGTGTGCTCGACCATTTCCTGGAATTCATCAACATTCCGTATGAGCTGTACATCTTTGGCGTGGTGGGCTTCATCATCGGGGCCATCGGAGGCGCTCTGGGCACACTGACAGGCGGCGTGGTGCCATCCCCGCCTGATCCAGAGGCCGATAGGCCCATGATTGTCGAGTAGTCCGCACGACGAGCGCGCCGACGCTATGTCTGCGTGTGGCGGCGACAGAAGGCTGGCCAACGATGCCTGAGGAATCCATCACGCGGGATCGCGCCGCATTGCTGATGGCGCAGGTCTATACGCTTGTGCGCGCATGCCCGGTTGGCCGCGTCACCACCTATGGCGCGATTGGCGCGGCGCTGGGCTATCCGCGTGGCGCGCGCATGATTGGCTGGATCATGAACGAGACGCCGCGTGGGGCGGAGGCGCCTGCGCAGCGTGTGGTCAGCGCGAAGGGCGAACTCACCGGAAGCTGGGCATTTGGCCAGCGAGGCCGCATGCGCCAGCTCCTCGAAGCCGAGGGCGTCACGTTCACCGAGGCGGGCGCAGTGGATATGAAGCGACATGGCTGGGACCCCCGCCGCGACCTGACGCCGGAGGAGCTTGACGCGCTGACGCGCGGAGCCTCCGCTGCGCAGATCGAGGCGCCTGATAACCTGATGCGATTGCTGCGCGACGACCCCGCCTCACCCTTCCGTGTCACCCGCGACCAGCAGCCCTGATGTCGTCCACAGTTTCCAACTGCTGAGAAACTGCCCCCAGCGTGGTTTGTCTGCGATCATGGAAAGCTGCCATGCTATTTTCGAGCACAGTGGATCAGGTGACGCGCAGGCGTGTGGCGTTTTTGGTATGGCTCGGACTCATCGCTCTTCTGCTAGGTGGTTGTGGTATCAAAAATCTCAGCTTACCTGCCAGTTCGTCTACGCCAACCGGGCAAACTGGCCTTCAGTTTGCGCCTGCGTACTCCCTCAGCCGCGCGTATCCATCCGCTGAGGTCCGATTTCGACCAGCGGTCACCTATCTGGCGGCTTTGCAGGCAGTCACGGACCTCGGCCTTCAACCCTTATCCTCCTGTTTGGGCGCCGCCGGCTCCCAGACTCCGTGGAAGTCCACCAGCCAGGAATCATCCTTCGATTCGCAGGATGGCCGAGGTGATCTCCAGGTGACGGTCACACCGCTAACTCCTGCGGATTGGTTACAGCGTCTGATCGCAGCAAGTAGTGTGACGCTGGTATACGATGGCCCAATCTATTGCCCAAACATCAGCGGAGACCTGACGCCAATTCCTGGTCGGCTGTACTTTCTGGGCTATAACGCGCAGACTGTCTACCTCCGCGTAACATTCTCTGAAGCCAGCCAGACATCCTATCTACAGCGCCTTGAGGCCATCAGCAATCTGGGCTTTCGGCTCGCTGACCCATGCTTCGAGAAACAGCAGCCACATGGCGCGTGGCATGCTGTTTCCCAACAATCATCCTTCGCCACGAGCGGGCAGTTCGTTCTCGCCACAACTGAGGCGAACTCACCGGCATGGCTATCTCAGTTACGAGCGACGGATGGAGTCACACAGGTCGCGGCTCCCTACACTCCGGCCTGTTGATGTGGCGCGAGCATTTCTCACGGCGTCGCCCACGCCCGCGCTACTCCTCGTCGAGCCGGTCGCCGTTGGTCGCCGCCACCTCCGCCAGGAAGCGGCCACTGTCTTTGATGTGACGCTCCTGTGTGGCGTACTCGGTGTAGACGACGCCAAAGCGTGGTCCGTAGCCCAGCGCCCACTCGAAGTTGTCCATGAACGACCAGACGAAGTAACCATCCACGGGCGCGCCCGCTGCGATGGCCTCGCGCGTGGCGTCGAAGTGCTGCTGGAGGTAGCGTGTACGGTCGGGGTCATGGACTGCGCCATCGGGCAGCAGCGTATCGGGGTAGGCGGCGCCGTTCTCGGTGACGTAGAGGCGGGCGGGCTTGTAGGTCTGGTGAACGTGAATCAGCAGGTCGCGCAGGCCCTGCGGATAGACCTCCCAGCCCATCGCCGTCAGCGCGCCACCTGGGCGCACGACCTCTGGCAGTCCCAGCCCATCCTGGCCTGCGGCGCCCGCGCGCACGATCATGCGGGTGTAATAGTTGACGCCGAGGAAGTCGGTCGGCGTGGCGATGGTCGCCATGTCGTTCGGCAGAATCAACCCCTCTGGCGAGCCGAGCATGCTCAGAATGGTCACAATCTCCTCAGGGTAGCGCTGGTGGTAGAGCGCCTCCAGGTAGACATCCTGCCAGACGCCTTCGAAGAGCCGCGCCGCCATCACATCGTCCTCGCGGTCGGAGGCTGGCTCGACGACCGCGAGGTTGAGCGTAGCGCCAACATCCACCGGTCGGGGCGACTCAGCGCGGATCGCCTGCGTCGCCAGCCCATGCGAGAGCAGCAGGTGATGCGTGACAGGCAGGATCAGCGCGGGGTCCTGAACGCCTGGCGCCATCTCGCCGGTCACATGCCCCAGCACGGCTGTCACGCCCGGCTCGTTGTGGGTGATCCAGTGGGAGACGCGGTCGCCCAGTCGTCGCGCCACCACGCCCGCCAGATCGCCGAACGCTTTGGCGGTGTCGCGGTTCGCCCAGCCACCTTTGTCCTGCAACGCCTGCGGCAGGTCCCAGTGATAGAGGGTGAGGAATGGCTCGATGTCGCGCGTCAGCATGCCATCCACCAGGCGCGCGTAGAAGTCTAGCCCGGCCTCGTTGATGCGGCCATAGCCATCAGGGAAGATGCGCGGCCATGAGATGGAGAAGCGGTAGGCGTTGAGATTGAGCCGCTGCATCAGGTCGAGGTCACCCGGCCAGAGATAGTAGTGATTATCGGCGACATCGCCTGTCTCGCCGCGCGCGATCTTGCCCGGCGTGTGGCTGAAGCGGTCCCAGATCGATTCGCCTTTGCCATCGGCCTGCGGCGCGCCCTCGATCTGATAGGCGGCCGTCGCCGTCCCCCAGTAGAACGCCGCTGGGAAGCCGCTCGACAGTATCACGCGATCAACAGACATGGTTTCTCCCACTCCGCTAGCGCCCCATACCTGGCGCGTTCACCACGCGCCGGTAGCCTATCACCGATTCTCTTTGCCGCGCACGAGTGACGCGCCCACACCGACCACGGCGACGGCGGCGCAGGCGATGAAGGTCGCGTGAAAACTGTTGATAAACGTGTTCTGCAGCGCCGCAGTGTAGAGCGGCGGGAAGGAGTGTGGCCCTTCGCGCAGAGCGGCGAGCTGCGCGCCCGCTATCGCGCCGCCGAGGCTGGTAAAGATGGCGCCCGCCAGCGCAACACTGGTGCTCTGGCCAATGACACGCCCGGTCGCCAGGAAGCCCGACGCGACGCCCTGCTCGGCGCGTGGGGCTGACCCCATCAGCGCGCTGTTATTGGGCGACTGGAAAAGCGCCTGCCCGAAGCCAGTCACCACCAGCCGCCAGGCAATGTCGCCGACCGAGCTATCCGCCTGGAGCTGGCTGATGAAGACCAGGCCGAGGCAGGCGATGGCCAGCCCACTCGCCGCCAGCCAGCGCGTGCCGATGCGGTCGGCGAGGCGTCCGCTGAAGGGCGCGAAGACCGCGATGGTCAGCGGCAGCGGTGTCAGCAGCAGCCCCGACTCGATGAGCGAGAAGCCGCGTAGTTGCTCCAGATAGAAGGGCATCATAAAGCTGACGGCGAACAGCGCCAGAAAGCTGAGAATCAGGCTGAGGTTAGCAGAGGCGAAGACGCGGTCGCCGAGCAGGCGGAGTGGCACGATGGGGCTGTCTACGCGCTGCTCGACGAGGACCAGCGCCACCAGCGCCGCGACGCCAATCACCAGCGTCGCGATCAACGCGGGCGAGTTCCAGCCCCATTCCTGGCCAAAGGAGAGGCCGAGCGTGATGGCGGCCAGCCCGACCGTCAGCAGCGCCGCGCCCGCAGGATCGAATCGCTCCCGACCACTGCGCTTTGGCTCGTGCAGCAGACGCAGGGTGGCGATCACGCCGATGATACCGAGCGGCACATTGACATAGAAAATCCAGCGCCAGGACAGAAATTGGGTGATGACGCCGCCGAGTGTCGGGCCGACGCTGATCCCCAGCGCCACGACGAGCGCGTTCATGCCGAGCACGCGCCCGCGCTCGTTGCTGGGGAACGCGCCGGTCAACATCGCCGCGCTGACGGCGAAGAGCAGCGAACCGCCAATCGCCTGAAATGCCCGCGCGGCGATGAGGAAGCCGAGCGAGGGCGACGCGCCGCAGAGCGCTGAGCCAAGCGTGAAGATCGCCAGCCCCGCCGCCCAGATCGGCTTGCGCCCAGTCATGTCGGCCAGCCGCCCAATCGTCAGCAGGCTGGCGGCGATGACGACGAGATAGACGATGACGACCCATTCGACGGCGCCGCTGAGTGGCGCGTGGAAGTAGCTGGCGATGGTGGGCAGGCTGATGTTGACGATGGACGAGTCGAGTGTGGACATAAAGACACCGATGGCGACGATGGCAAAGACGACCCACTTATTCGTGGTGGGCGATCCCTCAGCCACAGGTTGCGCCTGGCCAGCGCTCCTGGCGTCTCGGCGCGCATCGGCTGGGCTAGATGACGAAAGAAAGGTCATGGACGGCGGCTCCATCCTGTGCGATACGCTGGAAGGTGATCCCAACTGGTACTCATTACTGATAGGATAGCCCATGCGGTCAGGAGCATGCTATACTTGCTTTCCAAAGAGCGGTCAACCACAATTCGCCTTACGCGGCTCGGCGGCGCCCTGGTGTGGTCTTTCCTCAGACCTTGCTCCATGCGGAGACGGGAGCCTCTGGCGTCTGTGGCTTTTCGGGCGAATTCTGGTATGCGACGCTGTTCCAAACGATCCCCTCAAGACGTGTGAAGGAGGCGAATGCGATGCCCAGCCGTCGGTATGAGCGAGACACCTGGGAAGATCAGGCTGGCGACGCCGCCAACTACGGCGACTACGAGCAGTACGATGATGAATACGCGGGTGAGGGCGACTACGACGCCGACGCCTATGCGGGCGATGACGAGCGCGGCCTGATCTTGCAGACAGAGCAATCGCTGGTGGGGGTCTCTTCGACGGTGACGCAGCATGGCGCGCCACTGCTCTCCTACACGCGCACGATGAATCGCTTCTACACCAATCGCCGCCAGCGCCTGAGCCTGGGCCGCTATGCCTGCGAAGTGTGCGGCGAGCGCATCCGCCTCTGGGCATGGGAAACCCCCAATGGCAATCGCACGCATGATGGCTGCTACGAGCGCCTCGCCTGGACATGGACCAATCTCTACGCGCAGCAACAGCAACTCGCCTCGCGGGGCCAGTTCGAGTAACGCGCCACCACCTTGCCCGGCAGTTCCACGCGCCCGTGTGAGCGCCACATCGGCTGGCTCACGCGGGCGTCGCCATGTCGCCGACGCGCTCAGATCCTCGGCGGGTGAACCCGCAGCCAGGGGCCTGCGGCCGCAAAGGCCGCCTGCGCGGCCTGGAGCACGGCGTACCAGCCCGCGTCAGGCGGGCTTCGCGTCGGTCCGTAGACCGACCCTGGGCGCGGCTTTCAGCCGCCAGCTCTGCGATCATGCGCAAGCCCTGACTCGGTGTGTTTGCTGGCTATGCCGCTCAGCCGCGACGTGATACAATAGCCTGGATTCAGCCTGCGCTGGCCGGTTCTCATCTGTACCCACACGTTCAGACAATGCGAGGCCCCACGGCATGTTCAAGAAAGTGCTCATCGCCAATCGCGGCGAGATTGCGTTGCGTGTCATTCGCGCCTGCCGCGAGCTTGGCGTCAAGACTGTCATCGCCTACTCTGAGGCAGACCGCGACTCACTTCCGGTCAGAATGGCGGATGAGCGCATCTGCATTGGCCCTGGCCCCAGCGGCAAGAGCTACCTGCACATTCCCAATATCATCAGCGCGGCGATGCTCACGGGCTGCGAGGCCATCCATCCTGGCTATGGCTTCCTCTCGGAGAATGCGAGTTTCGCCGAAATCTGCGCCGATGTGGGCGTGGTCTTCATCGGGCCGCCTCCTGCGGCGATGCTGCGGATGGGCGACAAGGTGCAGGCGCGCATCGCCATGGAGCGCGCCGGGCTGCCGATGCTCCCCGGCACCGATGTCTTGCGCACGGTGGGCGAAGGTGAAGACGCCGCCGCGCGCATTGGCTTCCCGCTGATGCTCAAGGCGGCGGCTGGCGGTGGTGGGCGCGGCATCCGGCTGGTGCGCAAGCCAGAGGAGTTTACGCACGTCTTCACCACGGCGCAGAGCGAGGTGCGCGAAGCCTTCAACGACGACGGGCTGTATGTCGAAAAGTATCTGGGACGCGCGCGGCACGTCGAGGTGCAGATCTTCTGCGACAACTACGGCAATGGCGTCTATCTGGGCGAGCGCAACTGCTCAACGCAGCGGCGGCATCAGAAGCTGGTCGAGGAATCACCCAGCCCGCTGCTGCCAGCCGCGCTGCGCCGCGAGATGGGCGAACGCTCGGTCAAGGCGGCCGTCGCCATCGGCTATCGCGGCGCCGGAACGATGGAATATCTCGTTGACGAGGCAGAACCACTACTACTTCATGGAGATGAATACGCGGCTCCAGGTCGAACATCCCGTGACCGAACTGGTGACGGGCCTCGACCTCGTGCGTGAGCAGTTGCTGGTCGCGTCGGGCGAGCGGCTGAGCATGACGCAGGACGACATCCGCCCGAATGGCCACGCCATCGAGTTCCGCATCACCGCCGAAGACCCCGCGCTCGATTTCCGTCCGCAGACTGGCGTGGTCGAAGAGTATCTGCCGCCGAGCGGGCCAGGGGTGCGCGTGGATTCGCATCTGTTCCGTGGCTACGAGACGCCGCCGCACTACGATTCGCTGCTCGCGAAGCTCATCGTCTGGGCGCCAACACGCGATGAGGCCATCGCGCGGGGCAAGCGCGCCCTCGAAGAATACGTGCTGGAGGGCCTGCCGACCACGATTCCGTTCCACCTGCAACTGCTGGCGAACAAGACTTTTCAGCGTGGTGAGGTGTACACTAACTTCCTGGCGGAGCATGGCGAGGAGTTCGCGCTGAAGCGCTAACGCCCAGCGCGAGGGATTCTGAAGGGGAGACTTATGAGTAGCCGTGTCGTCGTTACAGGCATAGGGATGGTCTGCGCGGTCGGGAATGATACCGCGACGGCATGGCGCGCCCTGTGTGAAGGCAAATCTGGCGGGCAGACTATCACCAGCTTCGATACCAGCCCGTTCAGTACGAAGTTCGGCGCCGTGGTGCAAGATTTCGACGCTGCGCAGTATATGGATCGCAAAGAGGTCAGGCGCAACGACCGATTTGTTCACTATGCGATGGCTGCGGCGCGACAGGCGCTGGACGACTCAGGCTTCGCGATCACCGAGGAGAACGCCGATGATGTCGGCGTCATCATCGGCTCTGGCATCGGCGGCCTGAACACCTGCCATGACCAGTTCAAGGTGCTGTTTGAGCGCGGCCCTGACCGCATCAGCCCGTTCTTCATCACGATGTTCATCACCGACATCGCGGCGGGCTTTGTCTCGCTCACGCTGGGCGCGCGTGGCCCAAACTTCGCGACGGTGTCGGCCTGCGCCACCGGCTCCAACGCGATTGGCGAAGCGGCGGAGATGATCCGGCGGGGTGACGCGGTGGCGATGCTGGCTGGTGGCGCCGAGGCGGGCATCTCGCAGATGGGCCTGGCGTCGTTTGGCAACATGAAGGCGCTCTCACGCCGCAACGACGACCCCGCGCACGCCAGCCGTCCCTTCGACAAGGAGCGCGATGGCTTCGTGATGGGCGACGGCGCAGGCGTGCTGCTGCTGGAGGATGAGGAGCATGCGCGCAAGCGTGGCGCGCGCATCTATGCCGAGCTGATCGGCTATGGCAGCACAGCCGACGCCTACCACATCACCGAGCCTGCCCCCGAAGGCGCCGGGCTTGCGCGCGCGATCATCCGCGCGCTCGGCAAGGCGGGGATCGCCGCGAGCGATGTGCAGTACGTCAACGCGCACGGCACGGCGACGTATCTCAACGATCTGAATGAGACACAGGCGATCAAGTCCGTCTTTGGCGCCCATGCGCAGCGGCTGGCGGTCAGCTCGACGAAATCGATGATCGGGCACACCCTGGGCGCGGCAGGCGGCATCGAAGCGGGCGTGACGGCGCTGACGCTCTATCACGGCGTCATCACCCCGACGATCAACTACACGACACCCGACCCCGCGCTCGATCTCGATTTCACGCCGAATGAGGCGCGTGAAGCGCATGTGGATGTGGCGATCTCGAACTCGATGGGGTTTGGCGGCCACAATGCCGTGTTGGTACTGCGGCGATATAACGGCTAGTATCCGCGCCTGCGCCGATTTTGGCGCCTGGATGCGCGCGTGGACGCCGCAAGCATAGAGGAGGCGACGTACGGAACGGCAAACGCTGGTGAGCCGGGTCAAGGCCCTCGCGGAAGCGCTGGAGGGCAGCGATGTCAGTGAGCTTGACCTGACCGAGAATGGCCTGCGCATTCTGATTCGGCGGCAGACCGACACCGTGATGCTGCTCTCGGCTCCGGCGCCTGCCACGCGCGCCCGCGCCAACGGCGGTGGCCGCAAGCGGGCGCCTGTAAAGCGGCCCGAGGCGGCGCCAGTCGTGGAGCCAGGCATCGCCATCGTCTCGCCGCTGACGGGTGTCTTCTACTCCTCGCCCTCGCCCAGTTCCGCGCAATTCGTCGAAGTGGGGCAGCCAGTGCAGGCCGGGCAGGTCGTCTGCATCGTCGAGGCGATGAAGGTCTTCAATGAGATCAAGTCGGAGATGAGCGGCACAGTCGTCTCGATCACCGCCGCGAATGGCCAACTGGTGCAGAAAGGCGAAGCGCTGATTCGTGTCCAGACGTCCTGACTTGCTCAGCACTGAGCCGCCCACTGGCGCGCCACTCGCGGGAGATGACGCCCGCACAAGGCTACCTCCGTGGCTGACACAACGGCGCATTGCCTGGGGCCTTGTCTGGGTCATGGCGCTGGCCTTCGCCTGTTTCGTTGGCTACCACGCGCTCTTCCGCCATTGGGAGTTTCACTCCGACGCCTTTGACCTCGGCAACATGGATCAGGCCGTCTGGAATACACTGCACGGCCACCCCTTCCGCTTCACCAACCGCGGGAACGATGACTTCGGGCCGCCAACGCGGCTCAGCATCCATGTCGAGCCGATCATCCTGCCGCTGTCGCTGCTCTACCTCATCCATGCTGGCCCCGCGACGCTGCTCACGACACAGACGCTGGCGCTGGCGCTGGGCGCGTTTCCGCTCTTTGCGCTGAGCCAGCGCCGCCTGCCACAGCTTCCGTTCGTCGGTGTGGGGCTGGTCTTCGCCTACCTGCTCAGCCCCTTCACGATCAGCGAGGCGCTGTGGGACTTCCACCCGGTCACGCTGGCGACGCCGCTGCTGCTGGCCGCGCTCTGGGCGCTCGACTCACGGCGCTACGGCTGGTTTCTGGCCGCCGCGATCCTCGCCATGGCCACCAAGGAGGATGTTGGCCTCTCGGTCGCGATTCTCGCGCTGCTGCTGGCAGTGGCGCGGCCAGAGAAGCGGCGCTTCGGCGTCCTTCTGGCCATCGGCGCGCTGCTCTGGGTGGCGATCTGCTTCAAGGTCATTCTGCCGCACTACAATGTGGGCGTTGCTGGCGGCAACAACTACTGGTATCGCTATAGCTGGTTGGGCCGCACGCCGACTGAGGCGCTGATCAACGCGCTGACGAAACCGTGGCTCGTCTGGGGCTATCTGGTCGTGCCGGGGCGCATGGGCTATCTCGCCATCATGCTGCGGACGGCTGGCGCGCTGGGGTTGCTCGCGCCTGCGCTGCTGCTGGCGGCGCTGCCGGACCTTGCCGTCAATCTGCTCAGTTCCCATAGCGAGCAGTACAGCGGATTCTTCCAGTACAACGCCATCATCCTGCCCTATCTGCTGGGCGCGGCGGTCTATGGCGCGGCGGCGCTCGTCCGCGCGCGTCAGCGGGCGGCGAGCCAGCCAGATCGGCGGCGGCTGGCGCTGGCGGCCACGGGGCTACGCGAAGACGCTCGTGCGCTGCGCACAGGTGGCTGGCGCGAGGCGCTTGCTGGGATGGCGCGCTGTGGCCGTGCGGTCGGCGCGCTGTGGTCTGCCCTGCTGGAGCGCATCCCGGCGCCCAAACGCTACTTGCAGCCGCTCCTGGTGGTGTGGCTGGTCGGCTTCACGCTGTGGAATATTTCGACTGTCGGGCGCATTCCGCCGTTCTGGGCGGCAGGCAATCCACCATCGGCGGCGCTCTCTGCGCGCATGACGGCGGTCAATACGCTGTTGGCGAAGATTCCCGCCGATGCGTCGGTCTGCGCCACCGACACGCTCGACCCGCATCTCAGCGACCGCTATACCCTCTACCTCGCCCCTGATCCACAGTGCTATCAGGCGGGCTATGTGGCGATGGACCTCCCAAACGCGATCAGCGATGTGCGCGCGGCGGACACCAGGATGCTCAAGCGCATGCAGGCGTCTGGCCAGTACACGGTGGTGGGTGAGACGCACGGCGTGATCGTGCTGCGCCTGGTTGGAAAGCCGCTCGCGCCATGAGAGCGGCAGGCAGGTGAACCAGGCTCCCCGTTCTCAGTCGTTGAGCCAGCGGGAGCCGCTTGAGTCGCGATTGCGCCCATCAGGTGGCTGATCGGGTTTGCGCTTGGGCGCCTGACGAGGTTTGCGCGGCGCCGGTGGCTTGTCGCTGGCCCCATAGTGACTGTCGGAGCCTGCTTTGCTCTGCTGGTGATTGACGCCGCTCGCGCCCATGCCACTGGCGCGGCGCCTCTGCTGGCTCTGGCCCGGCGCTGGCTGATGTCCGATGGTGGGCTGGTCGCCGAGTGGCGCGCGCTGCTGCGCGGACTCTGGCCGCACGGCGCGATAGCCCCGCGTCTGGCGCGGCGGGCCGTCTGGCATCGGTGTGGGGTATTGGCCAGTGCGACCGTGCTGCGCCTCCAGCACATTCGTCGCGAAGTAGTCAGCGTGTGCGGCTGGCCGCGCGCCGGGGCGCGCAGGCATGCCCGCGTATGACGCGCTCACAGGTTCGCTGGCGCTCTCGTTAGCTACTGGCCCGGTCTGGGCAGAATCGGTCAGCGCGCGCAGCTCTGCGACGCCCGCCTGGGTCTGTGCGAGCGCCTCGCTCAGCAGCGCATCCACCTCATCCGCCGCATCGAGATCGGCGAACAACCCTGCGGCCACCGCGTCGATGTCATTGAGGCGCGAGCCGACCCGCGCCGCGACCACCGCGCCCTCACGCGCCAGATGCACTGCGCTGGCCGGGTCTATCGGCGCGCCCGGATGCGAGATGCCCGCCCAGATATCCGAGGTCGTGTTTTGCAGCGCCACGCGGTCGCTGGCGAGTGAGATCATCAGTCGCTGCATGTGATTGCGCCCGATGGAGAGGCGACGAGCCACCCACGTGCGTTGCTCCAACTGCGTCGCGCAGGCCGCCTCAGACGACGCCAGCGACGCCACTGCGGCGCGCAACCACTCGGTTCGCATCGCTTCACCAGCGCCGCCACGTCCGTGCAGCGCCAGCCCGACAGCCCCGGTGAGCAGCGCGAGCAAGGCGCCCGCCATTGCCAGAATCACCGTGTACTCCAGCGAAGCCGTCTGGATCGCGTTCTGCGGCGTCAGCGCGACGACTGTGCCTACACAGGCGCCGGAGCCATCCAGCAGCGCGACACTGCCCGCGAGGTAGTCAGAGCCGCCGATGGTGAGCGTTGCGGTCGTGGGCTTCGCTGTGGAGGCGCAGGCATTCGCGGCGACGGCGCCGCCGAGACGCGCGCCCAGCCCCCCAGGCGCCGCGCCAGTGACTGGCGCGAGACTCGATGCGACCACGACGAAGGTGTTCTGCTCGCGTTGAGCGATGAGCAGATCGGCGCCTACCAGCGCATGGAGTTGTTGCGCCTCGGCGTTATTATTGTTGAGCGACGTGACGTTCGCTGGAAGCGCGCTGGTCAACTGCCCATTCGCCAGCTTCACCTCACCCATGTTCGCCAGCAATGCGCCGTGCGCCGCCTGCGCCGCAAGCCCCATCTGCGTGAGTTTGTCGCGCTGCGACTGCTGGCTCAACCCGATGTAGGCCAGGCCGGTGAGCGCGATGGCGCAGAGCAACGGCCCAACGATCAGCAGCGCGATCAGGCGCGGGCGCGACTGACTTCGCGACTGGCTTCGCGGGCGCTGCGCATGGGCGGCGTGGCGTTTGGCGGGCATGGCGACTTCCTCCGAGAGATGGCTGGGCGCACTGGGCAGGAGCAGCGTGAGCGTCACCTCATTGTAGATGAGTCACCATAAGATGTGTACAGGACGGCGGACTATTGGGGCGTCGCGCTGGCTGGGCCTGCGCTCGATCCACGCTCAGCCGTGATGGGAACAAGGGGCTATCAGCGGCGACTGCAAGGGAGTATAATCGGAGGTGGCGCTCGCTCGATGGCGAGCGGCGCCGCCAGCGCGCGCGTTGGCGCTGCGGCTCGACGCCGAGGCATGTGAGGAGAAGCAGTTAGCCATGCTAAAAGAGAGCATGTTGTTCCTGGCGCGGCAAGACGCCATCCGTGGACTTACGCAGACCAATCCGATTGCGCAGCGCGTGGCGCGCCGATTTGTCGCGGGCGAAGCGCTCGACCAGGCGATTCAGGTCGCCCGCACGCTCAATCACCAGCGCATCAGTGTCTCGCTCGATCATCTGGGCGAGAACACGTCGGACGAGCGTGAGGCGTGCGCCGCCGCCGATGACTACGTGAGCATCGTCGAGCGCATCCAGCAGGACGGCATCGAGGCGAATATCTCGGTGAAGCTGACTGCGCTTGGTCTCGACATCAGCGAGGGCGTCTGCCAGGAGAACCTCACGCGGGTGCTGCGACGGGCGCAGGAGTATGGTATTTTCGTGCGGGTAGACATGGAAGCCTCTGACTATACCCAACGCACCGTGGACACGGTGATCGAGCTGCATCAGACATTCGAGAATGTCGGCACAGTCATGCAGACTGCGCTGTATCGGACGCCAGATGATGTCGAGCGGCTGCTCACTGAGCGCGTGCGCATGCGGCTCGTAAAGGGCGCGTATCTGGAGCCGCCAGCCGTCGCCTATGCGCGCAAGGCGGATGTGGATGCCGCCTATCTGCGCTTGCTGCGCCCGCTGCTGGAGCGCGGGGTCTATCCTGCCATCGCCACGCACGATGAGCGCATGATCAATGCGGCGATTCGCATCGCACAGGAGCGCGGCATCCCGCGCGCGCGCTTCGAGTTCCAGATGCTCTACGGCATCCGGCGCGATCTGCAAGAGCGGCTGGCGGCGGCTGGATACAACGTGCGCGTCTACGTGCCCTATGGCTCGCAGTGGTATCCCTATCTGACGCGCCGCCTGGCCGAGCGCCCGGCGAACCTGATGTTCGTGCTGAGCAACAGCTTCCGCGGCTAGCCAGGCCTCCACGCGAGTTGTCGCGTCGGCTGGGTCTATCGTCGGGGGCGCGCAGACTGGCCTTGAGGCTGGTCCTGTGCGCTTGTCGGAGTCATGCCACGTATCATACCCTGAGAACGTGGCGCCGACATGAACGAGTCATGCTCGGCAAGCCGCGCCGCAGCCAGGTGCGAGGTCAGCGCTCATGTCATCTCCCTCTTCGCGGCCATCACGCCCGCCAGGGTCAGACGTGAGTGGCGCGCTGCGCGTTGGCGAGAGTAACTATCAGGCGCCTGCGCAGATGGTCGTGAGAGGCTATGCCGACCTTCCGGCGGTCGCGTCGTTCTGCCTGGAGGCGCTCGACGGCGCGCTGGAACTGGTGCGCGCGGATGGCGGCGAGGTGGCGGCGCTCGACTTCGCCGGAACCGCGATGGTCACGCGCGCGCGGCGCAAACGCCCGCCGCGTCTGCCTGGCTTCGGCGCGCCATCACGCCCTTCACAGCCAATGGGCGGCTTTGACCTGACGGACCCGATCGATAGCCAGGTGACACAATTACTGCCCTCGGCGCAGCTTGCCCGCACGTATGCGCTGGACCAGGGGCTAATTGGCGCGGTGTGGAAGCGTCGCGAGCCATTGCAGGTGCGCTTCGATGAGAACACCGTCGGCGCCGCGACCACGATGCTGATCGAGCCGGATGCGCTGCACCATCTGGCTGTGCCCATCTTCCGCCCCGATACGCTCAACCATCTGAGTGGGCGCGGGCCAGTGGTCGGCGTTTTGCGCGTGTTCAATCGCGATGAACTCTGGTCGTATACCGCCAATGACCGGCTCCTGCTCGAACTGCACGCCGACCGGCTGGGGCGCGCGCTGGCGCTGCTCGATACATCAGGCGACTCCGTGCGGCGTGGCGACCTCATCGGCGCGCTGCGTGAACTGAGTGGCGTTGGCCCAACCCTGCGCGACCTGCTCACACGTGTCGCGGAGATCGCTGCGCGCCAGGTCAACGCGCAGACCTTCGCGGCGCTCTTCCGCCTGCCGGAGTCCGACGATGTCAGCGTCGAGCTAGCGTTGCGCGCGGGCACGCCGCAGCCCGGTGGACGGCTACCCCTGGGCGACCTGCCGCCGTGGCTCCAACGGGCGTTCTACGGCGAGCTGGCGCAGGAACACGCGCCGCAGGGCGGAACACCTGCCGCGCTCGCCAGCCTTGGCTGGAGCCAGGAGCCGCCGCTGCGTTCGGCATTGGCGGCGCCGTTGATCGTCGGTGGACGCATCGGCGGCGTATTCGTCATCGGCTCGCCGCAGGCCACAGCCTTCGACGCCGACGCCGCTGCGCTCTTCGAGGCGCTGGCGCTGGCCGCCGCGACCTTCGCCGAGAACGCGCGGCTCGTCGAGGATGCGCGTCGGTCGGTGGGGCAGCTTCAAGAGCAACGCCGTCACCTCTCCGCGCTGAATAATGCGGTGCAGACGCTCAACGCTTCACTCGATGTTGATGCGACGCTTCAGGCGCTGGCCGAGCAGGCGTCACTGCTGACGACAGCACAGGTATGCGCGGTCTTCCTGCGCGACGAGAGTGGCGACGCGCTGGTCTGTCGCGCGGTCTATCCGCCGGAGCGTGAGCACGAACTCACGCTGATCGAAACGCAGATACCGCTGAAGTGGCATGATATCGGCCAGCATCTGACTGAGGCGACCTTTGTGCTCGAAGAGGGTCTGACAGCCGATGTGGACATAGCTGAGACGGCAACCGCCAAGCTGGCGCGTGTGGGCGTCACATCGTTCCTGGCCGCGCCCATCGCCCACCAGGAGCGCCACCTCGGCGCGCTCATCATCTACTCGCCGCATCAGACACAGCGTCACGCCCCCGATGAGATTGGGCTGCTGCAAGGGCTGGCGAGCCAGGCGGCCATCGCCATCAGCAATGCGCGCCTCTACGCAGAGCTGGAGCACGCCTACGAGCAGTTGAAGGAACTCGACCGTTTGAAGGATGACTTCATCCTGACGGTCTCGCACGAGTTCCGGACACCGCTGACGGCCATCGAGGGGTATGTCACGCTGATCAACAAGCACGGCCACAAGCTCGATCAGAGCAAGCTCCAGCAGTTTGCCAGCGAGATTCACCAGGCGACCGTGCAGCTTGCTGGCATGATTAGCATGCTTGCCGACGCGAATCGCATGGGTTCACAGCCTCTGCGCATCTCGCCGCGCCCAATCGAACTGCTGCCCACCGCCATGGACGCGGCGAGCGCGCAGGCGCCTGATGTGAAAGAGCGCATTCAGGTCCGTGTCGAGCCGGACCTGTGGGTCAATGGCGATGATGAGCGACTGCCGCTTGTCTTCTCGAACCTCATCAGCAACGCCATCAAATATGCCGGGCCGGGCAAGACCTGCCGCGTGATTGCGCGCATCACGAAGCGTTCCGATCTCGCTGCGGCGGGCCGGAAGCTCACCCCCGGCGGCGCCGATGATCAGGAATGGGTGGTGGTAACGGTCGAGGACGAAGGCCCCGGCATCTCGCCGGAAGATCAGGCGCGGCTCTTCCAGAAATTCGTGCGGCTCGCGCAGTCGTTGGTGACGCCCGTGCGCGGCACAGGCCTGGGGCTGTGGATTTGCCGCCAGTATGTCGAAGCGATGGGCGGCGATATCTGGGTCGAGAGCCAGCTCGGGCAGGGCGCCCGGTTCAACTTCTGCCTGCCGCGCATTGCCACGCCGACCGCCTGACGCGCTCGCGCATCTGGACGGGAGATACGCGAAATCTGGCTATACAAGACCGCCGAATCACAGTACAATAGTGGTCAGGGAAGCCAGGCGGTTATGTGCGCCTTGCAGTGTGCGGTATGGGTTTCAAGGGAGGGAGAACAATGGCCCACTCGCCTACAATTCTCATCGTCGACGATGATCCGTCTATTCGCAAGATGCTGGTAGAAGTGCTCTCGTTGGAGGGCTATCCAACCGAAACGGCGACGAATGGGCAGGAGGCCCTCGACATGCTGGCGAAGAGCGCGCCGCGCATCATCTTGCTCGATCTTCTCATGCCCATACTCGATGGCCGTGGCGTGGTGACACAACTCGATGGCGACCCCGTTACGCGCTCGCAGCATAAGATCATCCTCGTCTCCGCGCTCTCCAGACTGGAAGAGGCGCGCGATCTCGAAGTGGATGGCGCGCTGCCGAAGCCGTTTACCGTGTCGCAATTGCTCAGCGTGCTGGAGCCGCTCGCCAAGAGCATCGCCTGAGCGGCTGGCGCCGACCTGCGCGAAACGATGGCGACTGGCGGTTGAAACGTGTCACTCGCCCTCGACGCCTGGCGCGGTGTCGGCGGGGGTTGCGATCTCGGGCGCAGGCGTCGCGATCGTTGGCAGCGCAGGGATGGGCTGAGGCGCAGCCACGCTGATGGCGCCGCCCGCGAAGATGCGCTGTGTGATGCGCCGCGTCGCCGCGTTGCGCGCGCCCAGCCCGCCTGCGCCTGCGCCTGCGGCGATCAGAATCAGCCCCTGGATGACACGTGAGCCGATGAATGATCCCATGGTGCTCGCGGTGACGCCAACATTGCCGACCGTGCGCCCAAGCGCGGCGATGTAGAGGGTGGTGATGATCCAGTAGGCGATCAATACCAGCGCGCCGGAGTACGTGGCGTCGCGCCGGGGACCGGGGGTGGTGAACAGGGAGAGCAGCGGCGAGCCAGAGACCGCTGGCTTCGGGTCGGCGTCAGATGGGCCAAGCGCGCTTTCGATGCGATACCCCGCGACGTAGGCCAGCGCGAAGGCGATGGCAAGGGCGAGGAGCGCGAGCAAGCCACGGATGAACAGTGAAGTGGCCAGCTGGGTCGCATCCGTGTGGAGGGGGATCGGCGCGACAAACGCCCCCAGAACCAGCGCAACCACTCCCTGAATCGCCGCGATGACCGCCATGGTCAGCGCCGTACGCTGGCTCACTTCATGCATGCTCTTTGGTCCTCACGCTCCACATCGGGTCGGTAGATTGGCGAACAGCCGCGCGACGCGCCTAGCCGTCGGCGTCAACGATCATCGGATTACGAATGATGGGTGACTTTGCGGTGCGCTGCGAGACTGATTGCGAATTCACGCCGCCCATGCGTGGCGTTTCCGGGGCGGCTCCGCCTTCCAGTTCGATCAGGCTCTGGCGCAGGCTATCCACATCGTGGAGGAAACAGGCGACCGAACTGGCGGCTGAGCCTTTTGTGCGCGCATTCTCGAAGCGCCGCGCCATCGTCTCAGTCGCCGTCTGCGCCGCATCGCTGGAGATGGCCCAGGCGTCCTGATAGATCTCTTCCCAGCCGTTCCAGCGGCCACGCAGCGGCTTCCAGCCAAGCTGACTATCGCTGACGGCGCGCCACTTCTCTTCGGTGAAGCCCATCCAGTCGCCGATCAGCTTGCTATAGGCGCTCATCAGTTCTTGCAGCTCCTCGCCTTGCTGCGAGAGCCGCTCGGAGAACTGGCCGCCGCGAGCATAGGCGCCGTAGCGATCTTCATCCATATCAGGATAGAGTCCGCCCGCGCTATTGTAGTTCTGCCCATAGCCCGCGCCCAGCGCCGCGCCGCCATCGTAGTAGCCCGGCGCGCCCAGGCCCGCCATGCCCATCTGGCCCTCGTGCAGGCCGCCCTCTTCCGTGGCGAACATGTCTGGCCGCAGACCGCCAATGATGATCTCCTCGGTGCCGAGCGCGTCGAGCAATCGCCAGGCCAGTCGCGGATTTCTGAAGACCCACCATCCCTTGCGTGAGAGGTAGATGAAGGAGAAGAAGAAGTTGACGAGCAGCCAGATCAGGGCTTTGACGGCGATCCAGTTGAGCAGGCCAAAGACGAGCCACTGCCACGGCGCATCGCTGTTCGCCGCGCCCTCGATCACCGTCAGGATGATCGCAACGACCAGGCTAGGATCACGTACCGGGTTGAGGAGGCCGAGGACGTTTGACACAAACCCCTTGTTTGCCTTGCGACCCGCCTTAGCCATAGGTTATCCTCCGCTCCCGTGTGGAAGTTGAATCCAAGCTGACGTTGATTGTTGGACGTTCAATCAAGAGGCCAGGAGGCGCTGCGTTGCGCTCACGACTCTCTGAGAGCGGGCGCTCCCATCTGAAACGTGACCGACACCGGACTGCAAACGAGCTAGCGTTTCAGACGATGATTGTAACATGGCGCGCATCTCCACACAACGCAGCCCCTACCGATGCCCTATGCGCCTGAACGATCATTTGGTATGCCCTGGTATGCCCTGGCAAGCTCATGCAGGGTTGACATTAGCACATCGCCGCGCGCGTGTTAGGATAAAAGTACCGAAAATGCCCACCTGCTCTGGGCGCGTGGCTGCGCCGCTTGCAGAGACGCCACCGAAAGGAAAGCGCGATGGAGCCGATCAATCTGTTCGAGTATGAACCATTGGCCCGCGAGTGTGTAGACCCGGTGTCATGGGACTACTACCAGAGCGGCGCGAATGATGAGGTGACGCTGCGCGAGAATCGCCGCGCCTTCGAGCGTATTCGCCTGCGGCCACGCATGCTAGCCGGCGGTGGCCCGTGCGATACGCGCCTGACCGTGCTGGGCGCGCCGCTGCGCACACCGATTCTCGTCGCGCCGATGGCCTATCAGAAACTCGCTCACACCGATGGCGAGATCGCGATGGCGCAAGGGGCTGGCGCCGCTGGCGCGCTGATGTGCGTCAGCACGATGTCTACAGCGTCGCTCGAAGCCGTGGCGCAGGCGGCGAGTGGCCCACTCTGGTTCCAGCTCTATGTCTATCGCGACCGCAGCGTCACAGAGTCGCTGGTGCGTCGAGCGGAGCGCGCTGGCTATCGCGCGCTCGTCGTGACGGTGGATATGCCCACAGTGGGGCGGCGCGAGGCCGATGTACGCAATGGATTCGGGCTGCCACCACATCTGCATCTGGCCAATTTTGAGGGCGCGCTCGCCGAGGAGGGACGTACTGAGCCGGGCGAATCGGCGCTCACGCTCTACGCGGCCCATCAACTCGATCCAAATCTCACCTGGGAAGCGATTGACTGGATCACCACGATCACCGCGCTCCCTGTGCTGCTCAAGGGCATCCTGACGGCGGAGGACGCCGCGTTGGCGGTGGCGCACGGCGTCGCGGGCATCATCGTCTCGAATCACGGTGGGCGTCAACTCGACGGCGTGGCGGCCAGCATCGAGGCGCTGCCAGAAGTGGTGGAGGCGGTGGCGGGCCGCTGCGAGGTATTGATGGATGGCGGAGTGCGCCGGGGGACCGATGTGCTGAAGGCGCTCGCACTTGGGGCGCGGGCAGTGCTGCTGGGGCGTCCGGCGCTCTGGGGCCTGGCAGTTGACGGCGCGGACGGCGCGCAGCGGGTGTTGACGCTGCTGCATGAGGAGCTGGAGCTAGCGATGGCGCTGGCGGGCCGCCCAACGCTGGCCAGCATCGATCGCTCGCTGGTCAGGCTGCTCTGAGACACACCCGCCGCATCATTGCGCCTCGTCGGCGCCGTCGTCGAACAGACCCGGAATCGGCTCGACACGCATCACGCCTGCGGCAAGGTCAACCTGCTTGATGAAGGCTTTGACGGCGGGTAACATGCGCTCGGCGCCGCTGGCCTCATCGCGCACGACATAGATATCGTTCGGGCCAGCGTTGAGGATGTCTACGATGACGCCGAGCAGAGCGCCGTTGATATGCTCGACACGCAGACCGAGGACATCGTGCTGGTAGAACTGGTCAGGCGCCAGCGGCGCGAGCGCGGCGACGGGGACGGCGAGGCGCTGGCCGCGCAGGCGCTCCGCGTCATTGGCGGACTCGACTCCGCTGAGCGCAAGAACGTGGGAGCCGGGACGCAGCCGCGCGCTGGTGATGGCGTGCGGCTCGCGGTGGTCGCCGAGGTAGAGGGTGGCGCCGACGACGAACCGCTCAGGGAAGTCGGAGAAAGGGCGCACTTTGACTTCGCCACGCACGCCGAAGACCCCGATGATCTCGCCTACCAGCGCCCAATCGTGGTCGGGAGTGGAGGTGTCAGGCATCGGGCGTTCGCGGGCCACGGTCGTCTATCTCAAGACCGATGTGCTGCTTGCCATTCAGGTTGCCCGAGGCGCGCATCAACGCGCGGATCGCCTTGGCCACACGCCCCTGGCGACCAATCACCTTGCCCAAGTCGCCCTCGCTGACACGTAGCCCAATCACGGTCGCATAGCGATCATTGCGAATCTCGCGTACGATGACCGCATCTGGGTCATCGACGAGATTGCGCGCGATAAACTCGACCAGACCATGCATAGAGATCTCCGCCTGTGGTCGTCTGCGCATGGCGCGGAGGACACTGGGCGAGCGGAAGCCGCGTTACTTCGTTTCCGCCGCCTGCTCGGCCCGCGTCAGGACGCCGACACGCTCCAGCAGTGACCGCACTGAGTCGGTCGGCTGCGCGCCAACGCCGAGCCAGTAGCGCACGCGCTCGGCATTCACATTGATTGTGGATGGCTCGGTCAGGGGATTGTACCAGCCGATATTTTCGATGATGCGCCCATCGCGCGGCGAAGCGACGTCCGCCACGACGATGCGATAACTCGGCGCGCCCTTCATGCCCATACGCATGAGGCGAATTTTGACCATGAGTTGACTGTACCTCCGCGAGCGGATACCGCTTGTGAGCTTCTCTGCACGAACATTTCACGGGCATCCAGACCTGTGCGGACGCCGGGCAAGCTGAACTAGCATAGCATGACGCCAGCGCCGTTGTCAACGGCGCTGGAACGACCGACAGGGTCTTTCGATAGTCAGGTGACAGTGAGTCCGAGCAAGCGCAGGACTTTGCCCGAAGACCAGGCGTAATAGCGGTGGGCTGCGGCGATGGTACGCCAGCCCGCCAGACGCAAGCGCGCCAGATGTGTGCTGCACAACGCCGCCATGACCTTGGGAGCCGACCCGCTGCGAATCGTACTGGCATCCTCGCTGGCATCCTCGCCACAGGTCACATCGAGCACAGTGTGCAGCTGGTTCTCAATCGCCCAATGCCCGCGCGCCAGCGCCAGAATCGTGGCTATAGGATGTCGCTGCCCACGCGCCGCACGCGGGTCGGGCACACTGGCGAGCGCCTGGAGCAGGCTCGCCCCAATCGCTGCGGTCTTCATGCCACGAGTCTACTCCGCCTGTTCAACTATCGAAAGACCCTAGCAGCTTGCGACCGTTCGTTGTGTACGCCAGGCACTATCGATCATAATCGTTATACGCGCGCTATCCAGCGCGCGCCACAGACCAGATAGTGACCGTCCCTAGTTGCGTGTCAAACAGGAGCAGCCGTGAACCGTCGGGCGACCACCGCAATATGTTCGACTCGCCGTCTTCATGGCTGGAGACGCCGCCCTTCGTGGCGGGAATCAGCGTCCCAACGCTCGTTCCCGTAGCGCATGAGAACAACCGCACGCTGTGCTGAGGATTCTGACTCTCCACGGCAAGGACGCGGCCATCTGGCCGCCAGGCCATTTCGATACCAGTGAGGTATGTGCTGGAGAAGGCATTCGTCTGCACAAGGGCCAATGCCGCCTGTAACCCTGCGTCGCGGATGGGTTCAGGGGCGCCTGGCCCCAACCAGACGCGGCGCGCGCTTGTGGCGAAGGCGGTGGCGTCGTGTCGGACGCAAGCAGGCTGTGCAGTCCAAAATCCTCCACGAGATAGCGCCCATCAGGCGAGAGCGCTGCTATCTCCACCGTCCATGTATAGGCGCCGCTCGGTGCTGGGGGGGATGAAGTGGCGGGAACCGAAGCAGCCACGACCCCTGGCTGCCAGATTGTGAAGCGCGGGTCGCCGTCCGGGCCGCCAATGGTTGATTCGGGCGAAGTGGGAGGGAGCGCGGTAGGCGTGAGCAGACCCTCAGGAGTCAATACGCCATCAGCGCCCCACTGATAGGCGAGGGCGGGCGTCTGCGCGCTGAACGCGGAGGAGGCGCTCATGCTCGCAGTTGGAGACAGAGCAGCGCTAGTAGCAAGATTCCACTCGACATACCTGGGGTGTGTGCCGCTACGTGGCTGCTCCATCACCTGAACCTGCGTCCCCTCGACCGTCGTCAGCAGGGCGCCCACCACAGTCGCGCCAGGCCAGGTATAGGTGGGTGGCGTGGTTGAGTAGTTCCCGGTCGGTGGACCACTGGGAACGAATACGGTGAACGAGATCACGAGATGGTCATCATCGCGCAACCACAAGATGTGCGTGTAGTCCACCTGCAAGAAGCTGGTTGGATCACGTTGGAGGGTTGTGGCCAGGGTGCGGAGGCTATCGGGCAGCGGAATGTGCGGCAGGATGAGATGGTCTGGCTTCAATTGCGCCATCAGACGCCCAGAGGCGACTGTGTAGACACTTACCAACCCAGGGAGCGGATGCGCAAAGGTCGGCGTATTCGTAAAGTCAACGAGTGGTGGACAATCGTCCAGATAGCCCAGTAGCGCGATCTGCGTGCTGTGCGGAGACCAGGCCGCATCGTGCGGGCAATCGAGACCATCGGCGCCTGGAACAATCTCGAGGGGCGCTGCCTGAGCGGCAGGTGGCGCCTGCGTGGCCCGATGCGCCAGCACGCCAGCGCCGATCAGCACGACGATGACGATCACCACTGCCAGCGCGGTAATCAAGCGCATACGTCCCTGGGTCGTTTGTCTCTGTGGCCTCCAAGAGTCGCTCCAAATGCTGCGGGCTGGCCGACGCCGCGCACGCGTCGACGTTTGCTGCCGCGTCTGCTGCGGATCAGCAGCGGAGGGATCGCCCGTTGAACCTGCGAGGTCGTGGATGGCGTTAACCCTCCGGTTATAGGCGGCAGTGGCGTCTTCCCATGGGTCTTCTCGTTGGGTGTTTGGATCTCCCCCAGGCGCAGGATCCGCTGAATACGTCAAAGTGTGGGCGTACCTTCCTTATGTCTGTTAGCGGCCATAGCTGGGACGTTGACGATGGTCACACAATGGTCAGAACGGCCTCTCGCCTTCGGCGCGCTATGCGAGCGCAAGCATTACAGCCAGCAGCATCGCCCCCAGTCCGACCAACACTGTCGCAAGGTGGACATGGCGGACGATACGCGGGGATCCGGCCAACCATGCGCGGTCTTGCTGACGGAATCCAAACGCCAATACGCTGACCAGATATGGTGGCAGAAATGCGGCGCGCGCCGAACGGCGTGGACGTGCTCGGTCACGCTGCCAAAACGTGCAAGCGCGTACTCGGACTCCCACATTGACATAGTGCAGCAGACGTGCGGAGATTCTATCAGAAAGGCATAGTGAAGCGGGCTTGGAACGGTATCAAGCTCTCGGGATACGAGCCGATAGAGGCAGTACATGGGAACGAGGTTCCACACATGTTTCAAGTGGAACCGAGTGAGGACACAGATCACCTTACTGCCACCTCCCTCCCTCGCGGCATTGCGAAGGAACTGCCGGGTATGTCGCGCGGCGCCACAGAAGTGACCATGCTCTTGCGTTCAAGGCCTTCTGGCCTTTGCTCTCTCTCGTCAGGCGGTGTCGAGGTTTTGCTCAGCGTAGACATTCCCTCTGACGTGCGCTGTCGCTTGCCTTATCTTCGCCGCCAGCATAGCGTAAACGCCAATCCTGCGAGGCTCGGCGCCGCATTCTGCTCCTGAGGACGCCTGAGGTTTACCTACGCTAAATCAAGGATGCCATGAATTTGTGATCTTGGCAATACTGTAACGGGATAGTTGCGGCTCTACCCAAACCAGGGGCCAAGCAGGCGACAGGCGGTTGAAACCGCGCCTCAAGGCGACTGCGGTCGCCACCAGACCCACCTCCGTGGGTCCACAGACGCCCGGCCCCTAGTCCGCGCCAGCGGACTTCGCGGCCCGCAGGCCCTCCAAGCGCGGTTTCAACCGCCAGCCGCTCACATCTTCTCCAATCGGGCGTAGGCCAGGTCGAGCGTCTTGCGACCGGCGGTGTCGAAGAGCACATCAACGGTCGTGGTGTCGCTAGAGGCGTTCACTTTGAGCACCAGCCCACGCCCAAAGAGGCGATGCATCACCTTGTCGCCGGGATCGAACCGGGTCGCGGGCGCCGACGCCTCGATGGGTTGGTCGTGTGCGGGCGCGGCAGGCGCCGTGGGCAGCGCGATGGGCGGGCGCGGCGTGTCGCCTGCGCTGGTTCCCGTCGCGCGGCTCGTCTGCCCCCAGCCCGTGGTGGGCTGCTGGCGCTGGCGTGTCTCGCCGGTCGCCGCCGAGACGCCGCCGCGTGGCGCGCGTTCATGCGTGACGCGCAGCAGGTCGGCGGGAATCTCTTCGAGGAAGCGTGACGCCTCCTGATAGCTGGCGCCGCCGTAGAACATCCGCCGGTACGCGCGGACGAGATAGAGGCGGCGCATCGCGCGGGTGATGCCGACGTAGGCCAGCCGTCGCTCCTCCTCCAGTTCCTCTTGCCGCTCCAGCGAGCGCGAGTGCGGCAAGATGCCCTCCTCCATGCCGACGAGGAAGACCACCGGAAACTCCAGCCCCTTGGCCGCATGCAGCGTGATGAGCGTCACCGCGTCCTTGTTGGCCTCCTGCTCCAGCCCGCCATTCTCGCCGGTCTGGGTCGTGTCTGATCCGCCGACGAGCGCGACCTGCTCCAGGAAGAGCGCCAACGCCGTCTCCGGATCGATCAGCGCGAAGTCTTCGGCCACGCGGCGCAGTTCCAGCACGTTGCGCCAACGCTCCTCGCCCTCCTCCGTGCCATCGCGTAGCTCGGCGGCATAGCCGCTCTGCGCCAGCAGGAAATCAATCAGGATCGGCAGCGGCTGCTCCTGCGCCAGCTCGCGCAGATTCGCCAGCAGCGCCGCGAAGCCGGCCAGCGCGCGACGCCCCGCCGTGGCCAGCGTAGGATGCTGCTCGATGCGCGCCAGCGCCTCGAACGGCGTGAGTTGCTCCGCGCGCGCCCAGTTCAGAAACTCGGCCAGCGTCTTCGGGCCAATCTTGCGATTCGGCACATTAATAATGCGCTCCAGCGCCGCCTGGTCGAGCGGATTGTAGAGCAGGCGCAGATAGGCCAGCACATCGCGAATCTCTTTGCGGTCGTAGAACTTGCGGCTACCGACGACGACATACGGCACACCCGCGCGCATGAACTGTTCTTCGAGCGCGCGTGACTGCGCATTGGTGCGATACATCACCGCGAAATCGCGCAGCGCCGCCTCACCGCGCGCGACCAGCCGCCGCGCCTCATGCACGACGTAGCTGGCTTCCTCTTCCTCGTTGTAGGCCTCGTGCAGCGTGATCTTGTCCTTGGGGTCGGGCGCGCGCTCGGTCCACAGCTTTTTGTCGGCGCGTCCCACATTGCGCCGCACGACCCCATGCGCCGCGTCGAGGATCACCTGCGTCGAGCGGTAGTTCTGCTCCAGCTTCACCGTGCGCACCCGTGGGAAGTCGGCCTGGAAGTCTTGCACCACCTGCGGAATCGCCCCGCGCCACCCGTAGATGGAGTTGTGCGTCACGATGCCGTTGGCGATGAAATTATGGGTCGCCTCGATATCGAGGTCATAGACAGGCGCATCGAGGGTAACACGCTCAACCTTCGTGACCACATCATACCCACCCTGCGCATCGAACATGACCATGCCACGTCGAACTGCGGCGGCGGCAGTGAACGGCAGGGAGTTTGCGCCGCCAGCCTCATCACTCATACCCAGGCGCGCGGTGAAGATTGTCTCGACCTCACACGCCGCGTTGATGCGCTTGGCAAGCGCGAGCAACTGCGCCATGTTGACGCTGGACGACTCGAAGCGCCAACTGGAAGAATCGGCCTTCATAGCCCTCACGCTCAACCCGATGGACTCCAGGCTCCGCCGTGTCTGCATGTCGTTACCCACTAGCGCGATGCGGTGCATGGGGGTGGCGCCGCGCCGATCGCCGCAGAGCGTAATGACGAGATGCTGGCGGTTGGAGTTGCGCGAGCGTGGTCGGAAATGTGGCTGCTCGACCGTCAAACCCGCATGATGCAAGCAGGCGTTGCGCGTTTGCCTCCGTATCGAATGCCGCGAACACGCGGCGAATGTAGCGTTCGTCATGTACCAGCCCATGTATGGAACCGCCCTTGCGCGGCGTGAAAGGCAGCGTCGGGATGCCATAGCGTAGCGACAGAATGTACTCCTCGGCGCGCGCCTCATTTTCACTGTCGTGGGTTGCGATGACCCAGAGCGCATCAGCATGCTCTTGCCGTGCGCGCAGCATGAAGCCAACGACAGGCTTCACCTGCCCTCTTGTGTGAACCTGTGACGTACCCAGCCGATAGCCAATGCCACGCTTATACATCAGATAGGTGAAGTACAACTGGGGCGTCACGCCCAGCCGATAGCCTGCGAAATGCGTATGCTCCGGCGTGCTGAGGAGCGTGCGGCCAGAGCGCAGTGTAATGGCGATGCCATCGGCGCGCTCACGCCGGGCTGCGGAGAGTACGCGCGCGGGCCTGAATGTTCCACTGCCGAACGCCGACAACACCATGTCGCCCGCTGTCACCTGCTCGATGGGCTTCTCTGAGCCGTCGGCCATCTGAATCAGTGTTCCCGCGATCAGGCACTGATCGTCGTCGCCAACCACACAGATATTCTGGTGGCCCGGCGCCTCCGGGCTGCCACCGGCCAGCAGGCGCACCAGCTCATACTGCGCCTTGTTGGTGTCCTGGAACTCATCCACATGCAGGTACCGATAGCGGCGCTGGTAGGCTTGCAGCGTCTCCGGGGTGCGCCGCCAGAGCTGATAGGTCAGCAGAATCAGATCGTCGAAGTCTACCGCATCGCGCTCGCGCAAGACCTGCTCGTAGCGCTTGAAGACCCGCGCGGCGACCTCCTGCGGGTAGTTGTTGACGTGCTCGGCGAATTGCAACGGTCCCATCAACTCATTCTTGGCGCGGGTGATGTGGCCGTGGATCATGCGCGGGTTGAACTGCTTCTTGTCGAGGTTCAGCTCGTCGAGAATCTGGCCGACGAGCTTCATCTGGTCGTCGTCGTCGTAGATGGTGAAGGAGCCATCAATGCCCAGCGCGTCGCGGCTGGCCTCACGGCGCAGGATGCGTGAGCAGATCGCGTGGAAGGTGCCGACGACCAGATCACGCGCCTGCGGGCCGATCAGCGCGCTCAACCGCTGCTGCATCTCCTTCGCGGCTTTGTTGGTGAAGGTGACGGCGAGCACGTTCCAGGGCAGCGCCTGGCGCTCGCGCACGATGTAGCCGATGCGATGGGTGATGACGCGCGTCTTGCCGCTGCCTGGCCCCGCCAGCACCAGCAGCGGCCCCTCGGTGGTCGTCACCGCGAGGCGCTGCGGGGGGTTCAGCCCGCGCAGCAGGTCGTCCTCCTGCGCAGATTCCGCCGCCTGCTCATCTGTCGTGCTCATCACGCTTCCTCGTCGTTCCACGTCTCACTGGCGCCCCACTGGCATCTGGCTGGCCATGCGCCGCGCGCGCCCGCGACCGCAGGCAAAGTCCAGCCTTCGCATTGTATCTCACGGCGTCGTGCACGAAGCGAGCGCCCGCCCTTTTGGGCGCGGGTCCGAGTGAGAGCAGCAGTTATGCGCGGAAGTCGTGCACAAGCGTGACGAGTCGCTCGATCTGCGCGGGGTCGGCGCTCGGCAGCACGCCATGCCCCAGGTTGAAGATGTGGCCCGGCTGCCCCGCCGCCTGCCGCAGAATCGTCTCCGCCTCGCGCTGCACGCTTTCCCAGGAGGCGCTGAGCGTCACTGGATCGAGGTTGCCCTGGATGGCGACGCGCGCTGGCCCACCCAGCCGCGCCCATGCTTCGTCGAGGTTGACGCGCCAGTCGAGTCCGATCACCTCGCCGCCTGCCTCGGCCATCAGTTCCAGCAGCGCCGTCGCGCCGGTGCCGAAGTGGATGCGCGGAACCTCTGGCAGGCCAGGGGCGCGCAGCCCGTCGAAGAGCCGCCGCATGTGTGGCTGCACAGAGCGGGCGTACTCGCGTGGCCCCAGCGCGCCAATCCAGCTATCGAAGACCTGGATCGCCTGCGCGCCCGCCGCGATCTGCCCGCGCGCGAAGCCGATCACCACATCGGTCAGCCGCGTCATCAGCTCCGCCCAGAGGTCGGGCGCATCGAACATCATCTGCTTCGTGCGCACAAAGTCGCGCGAAGGCTTGCCCTCCACCAGATAACCTGCCAGCGTGAAGGGCGCGCCGACGAAGCCGATCAGCGCCGTGTCGCTGGGCGCCAGTCGCTCGCGCAAAATGCCCAGCGTCTCGCGCACCGCTGGCATGTCGCGCTCAGGGTCGAGCGGACGCAGCGCAGCCAGGTCTTCCTGAGCGCGTATCGGGCGCGCCACGACTGGCCCTGTCCCCTCTACGAGTTCGACATCCAGCCCAATCGCCACCAGCGGCGCCATGATGTCGGAGAAGAGGATCGCCGCGTCTACGCCGAGGCGACGCACCGGCTGGAGTGTCACCTCAGCGCAGAGCTCAGGCGCGTTGGCGACCTCGAAGAACGAATGACGCTGGCGCACTGCGCGATACTCAGGCAGCGAGCGCCCCGCCTGCCGCATGAACCAGACAGGCGTATGATCTACTGGCAGACGGTGGCAGGCGCGGAGAAACCGGTTGGTCGGCGTATTCACAGGCGCTACTTTCGCAACTGGCGCCGGGCAGGCGCGCATGCGGTGGGCGCCTCTCGACATGGCGTGCGCTGTGCGCGATAGCCAGGGCATGCATCATGATTATAGGCTAGCGAGGCCAGCTGCGCGGCGGAGCATTCGCCTGACGGAAGCCCGCTCCCTGAGAGATTGGCCCCATACGGATACCCAGCCACGGCGCGATGCTCTACAATAGGGTGCGATTCGTGCGCGTGCGTCCGATCAGTCAACCAGAAGGTAAATGCAGTTATGAGCGTTGCGCCTCAGCAGGCGAAAGCATCATCTCCGAGCGCGCCACTGCGCGTCTGGCAGTGGATCGTGGCGCATGAGAGCGAGCCAGCGCCGTTCGACGCTGGCGCCGCTGCCCGCTATGCGCTGGTGGCGCTTGGGCTGCTGGTCGTCGCCTATACGGTCGTGCTCACGCTCTTTACCTTCGGCCTGCAAGATACCTTCGCCACCCATGCCGAAGACCTCGGCATCATGGATCAGGCGCTCTGGAACACCGCGCACGGCCACTTCCTCTACGAGACGATCTGCAATCCCATCGGCGACCTGAATTGTACTGGCGGCGTGGTGCGGTTCGCCATCCACTTCGAGCCAATCCTCATTCCGCTGGCGCTGCTCTACGTCATTGCGCCACAGGTCAAGTTGCTGCTCTTTTTGCAGGCGCTCGTCGTCGCCAGCGGCGCCATCCCCGCCTATCTGATGGCGACGCGGCGGCTGCGCAATCCGCTCTGGGGGCTGCTCATCGGCGCGCTGTTCCTGGTCTACCCGCCGCTCACCGCAGCCGTCGTGGATGACTTTCATCCCGAGGTGTTCGCCGCGACGATTCTGCTCTGGGCGTTCTACTTTCTCACGATCAGGCGCTACCGTGCGCTGGTGGTGTGCCTGGCGCTGGCGCTGCTCTGCAAAGAGACGCTGACCCTCGATGTCATCGGCATTGGGCTGTTCGTCGCGCTGTTTCATCGGCGGGTGCGGCTGGGGCTGGGCATCGTGCTGATGGGCGCCCTGACGCTGGCGCTGGCGCTGGCGCTGATGCGCGTCTTCAGTCCGCTGGGCCACTCGCCGGTCACCGGGCGCTACGCCGATCTGCTGCATGCGCCTGCGCAGACACTGCTGGCGATGGCGCATGACAGCGGGCGCCGCACATACCTCGTCAAGCTGCTCGGCCCGGTGGGCTTCTTGCCGCTGCTGAGTCCATGGACCGCTATCATCGCGCTGCCGTCGGTTGCGCTGAATGCGCTGAGTAACGACCGGCTGATGTACTCTGGCCTCTATCAGTACAACACCGACATTGCCGCCGTCTTCATCTTCGCCACGGTGGATGCGCTGGCCTGGCTGGCGCCGCTCGTCGCGCGCCTGCTGGCCGACGCCAGGCGCTCGCTGCGCGCCAGCCACGCCCCAGCCTGGCTGGCGACCCTCGTGCGCCCGCAGACGCTCATCGCAGTGGCGCTGATCCCTGTGCTGGTGATCGGGCTGGGCGGGCAGGCGTCGCGCATCTATCAACAATTGACGGTGCGCCACATCTGGCCGACCGTGACGCAACATGATCTGCTCGGCGACCAGATCGCCGCCGAGATTCCGCCGGGCGCATCGGTCAGCGCGCAATCAACGCTCGCGCCGCATGTCAGCCAGCGCGAAACAATCTATCAGTTCCCCTCTGGCGCGCAGCGGGCAGACTATATCTTCCTCGATGTCACCACGGGCAACTTCTATCCGTTCACCAGCCCCAGCGCCTATGTGGCCGCTGTACGTCAGGTTCTGGCATCAGGAGACTATCGCTATGCGGCGGCGCAGGATGGCTACCTGCTGCTCAAACGCGGCAGTGGCCCGGTCGGGCATGGCGGCTTGAATAACAGTGAGGGCGCGTTCATCTCCTTCGCCTATGCCGACTCGCTCGACGGCGCGCACACGGTCAACGCCAGTTTCGCGGGTGGCCTGCAACTGATCGGCTATCAACTCAACCCACCGCAGGTCTATCGGGTCGAGCCGGAACTGACCATCACGACCTACTGGCGCGTCGCGCATCCGCTCAGCCAGCCGCAGACGGTGGTGATGACGCTGACAGGGTCTGATGGCTCACGCATGGTCTTCGCCGACGCTCTGACACAGGAGTGGTTGCCACCGAGCGAGTGGTCGCATGGCGCCACCTACCGCGTGGAGACGTGGCCAATCTACCTGCCACCCCAGGGGCCAGGAAACTACACCCTGGGCGTTGAAGTGCGCGACGGCGCGCCAGAGACGCAGCCAACGGTCAGCGCCGCCGTCCCGGCGACAGTGGTCGGCGCCACCGGCGCTGGCGACTTCCCCCGGCTGGCGGCGAGCGGGAGGAGCGTGCTGCTCGCCAACGTGCCGCTGCATTGAATCGCTGGGAATCGCTGGGCGCGCGGGTCAGCAGAACCAGGCGTTGACGCCAGACGCGAGGCCGAGCGGCGCGCGCGCTTCCAGGCAGGCGGCGCTCTCCGGGAAGATTTTGTCGGGATTGAACAGTTCGTGTGGATCGAACGCCAGGCGTACCCGCGCCATCGCGGCGAGGTCACGCGCGCTGAAGACGTAGCGCATGGCATCGCGCTTCTCCAGCCCGATGCCATGCTCACCTGACACCATGCCGCCGAGGTCTACGCAGGCTTGCAGCAGGTCGTTGCCCGCGCGCATGACCCGCTCGATGTCGCCAGGCTTGCGTCGGTCGAACACCATGTTGGGATGCAGATTGCCGTCGCCTGCGTGGAACACATTGGGGATGAGCAGCCCGTACTCGGCGCCGATGCGCTCTACCTCTTGCATGATCGCTGGCAGGCGCGAGCGTGGCACGACCGCATCTTGCAGGTAGTAGCTGGAGGTGATCTGACCAAGCGCCGCCGCGGCGCCCTTGCGCCCCGCCCACAGCGCCGTGCGCTCGGCGTCTGAGCGCGCCACGCGCGTTTCGCGTGCGCCGGTCGCGGCGCAGATGGCGGCGATACGCTGGCTCTGCTCCTCGACCAGCTCGCGCGGCCCATCCACCTCGATCAGCAGCACGCTGCCTGCGTCCTCTGGATAGCCCGCGTGGAAGGCGCGCTCGACCGCCTGGCAGATGATGCGGTCCATCATCTCCAGCGCGCTCGGCACGATGCCAGCGGCGATGATCGCGGAGACGGTGTTCGAGCCGGTGGCGATGTCAGGGAAAATCGCCAGTAGTGTGCGCACACTCTCTGGCAGTGGCAGCAGGCGCGTGACGATCTGCGTCACGATCGCGAGCGTCCCCTCCGAGCCGATGACCGCGCCCAGCAGGTCATAGCCGGGGGCATTTAGCGCGCCATCCTCGGCGCCAAGCCAGATGAGGTCGCCGCTGGCCAGCGCCACCTGCACGGCCAGCACATGCGCCGCCGTCGCACCCAGCGCCAGGCAATGTGGCCCGCCCGCGTTCGTCGCGACATTCCCGCCAATCGTCGCGATGCGCTGGCTGGCGGGATCGGGCGCGTAGTACAGGCCATAGGGGCGCGCCGCCGCCGACAGCGCCAGATTGATGACGCCAGGCTCGACCACCGCGACGCGATTCGCGGCGTCTATCGCGCGGATGTGGTTCAGCCGTGCGGTGGAGATGACCAGGCCGCCGCGAATCGGCACAGCGGCGCCACAGAGGCCAGTGCCAGAGCCACGCGCGACGACAGGCGCTCCGGCTGCGACGCCGAGCCGCGCCGCATGCGCCACCTCTTCCGGCGTGTGGGGCAGCACGACGATCTCTGGCTCAGCTTCGAGGAAGCTGGCGTCGAAGCTATAGGCGGCCAGATCGGCGCGCTCGGTCAGCACGCTGTCTGATCCCAGCGCCGCGCGCAGATCCGCGATAAGCCGCTCACGTGTCGTCGAAGCGAGGCGGGGCGGCGGTGTGGCTGCTGTCGCTGCCATCGTGTCGTGTCACTTTCCGGGGTCGCGGCGCATGACTATCCGAACGGCCTACCCGATAGTGTAACCTATGGCCCAAAGCTCTTGGTCAACTGGACGAAGCATTGATGACATGGTACACTACATCCATAATTACGGACAAATGAGGCGCTCCGATCTGCGAACAGCGAGGAGAAAGCCGATGCTGCGAACGTATGACGATCGTTCAGCAATAGCCACGTTGCGCGGGCATGCGCGCGTGCCTGTCGAACAATTGAGGCGCTAGAGACATACACTGTCTCGGCGCCTTTTTTCGTGCTCATGATGAGCCGAACGCCGCCACAATCCTTGCGGCGCATGGTAGGGATTCCACGCGAGGTGTCGTTGTCCCAGGCAGATCAGCGTTGTAGCTAACGCTTTACGTCACGAGTTGTGTTATGTCAAACCAACTCCGTCAGGTGAGACTGATTCACGGGCGGAGCAGGCGGCCAGGAGCATCCTGGCGAGCAACCGTTTCTCCGGTGGAGCGCGGCGGCGAGAGAGGCGCCTGATCGCGCGGCGAGATAACAGGCAAGACAACAGGCGCGACAACATTAGCCCAGGCGTTTCCAGGCATGGCGCCTATGTCAGACGCCAGAGAGAAAGCGAGAGATGGCCAATGTATTCCAGCATGATCGGCAAGATCGCCAAGGCCAAGCAGTATGCCCAGGAGCCAGACCGCATCCAGTTCAGCCAGTTCGAGGCGTCCTTTCGCGGTGAGAACGACACCCATACCATTCGCTTCCACGAGGGCGCATGGAACTGCGACTGCAATTTCTTCGCCGATCACGGCGCGTGCAGCCATACGCTCGCGGCGGAGCGTGTCTTTGGCGTCTCGATTCCGCATGACCACCGTCAGGGCGAGCCGCTCTCTAACAACGCCAGCGCTTTTTAGCAGTAGCGCGGTGGGTGAACCCGCAGCCCTGTAGCCGCCGGGTTACGGGCTTGGAGGCCGCCTGCGCAGGCAGGCCTGGCGGCGGCGGCGCCAGCGGCAGAGATGACAGCGACCGGAGCTAGACGGCTCCGGTCGCTGTGTGCTCGTTGGCATGTGCCGGGAGATTAGTGCGGCAACACGAAGGTCAGCGCGATCAGCACGATGAAGGCGGTCGCGGCCAGCGCGACGACGAGCTTGAGGTCGCCCAGCACATACGAGTAGTTCTCCGCCGAGATCAGGTTGGCCTGGCGCGCGCGTTGGGTCGCGCGGGCGCGGGCCAGACGCTGGTTCTGCTCGCGGCTCGCTGTGGAGACGGGCTTCTGAGCGGCAGGCGCGACGCTGGCGGCAGGCTTGGGCGCAGCGGGCTTCTCGGCGGCGCTGGCAGGCTTGAGCGCGGCAGGCTTGGGCGCGACAGGCTTGGGCGTAGCGGGCTTCTCGGCGACCGCCGTTTTCCGCTCGGTCGGCCTGGCGGCGGGCGCGGCGACTGCGGCGGGGCGTGCAACTGCGTGCGTCGCTGGCTGCGTCTCCGCGACAATATTCGCCGCGCTGGGTGTCTCCGGGGTCGTGTCGCTCGCCACCCGCACGAGTGTGGCTGTGCTCGTCCGTTCTGGAGCCTGCGGCTTGTGTGCGGCGCCCTTTGCCTGCACAGGCGCTGGCCTACCGCGATTAGATGAAGACTTTTTCGCCATGCTGCAAACTCCTGATAGCGTGATGTTGTGGCCTGTCGTGTTCGGCGCCGCGTATACTCAGAGCCAGTATAGCGCGCGCGCCCTGGAGGCGCAAGCGCGATGGGAGGCGTGGGCGCCTGTCAAACATTGGACGCCCACGACGACTGGCGGCTGAACTCACGCTCTGGGGCGCCTCGGCCCGCGAGGTCCATTTATGCGCACTGAAAACGATCCATGCGTGTCGCTCTACATGGTGAGAACGTCTGGCAAGCCACGCCAGGCGCGGCTGCGTGTAGAACTGGTCCTGCTGGCGCGCTATCGCGGCCCGACAGGCGCGACGAGAGAAGGAGTTGTCTCTGTGGAGCTGACGCATTTTGACGAAGCAGGCCGCGCCCACATGGTGGACATCGCCGAAAAGGCAGTGACGACGCGCGAAGCTGTCGCGACTGGCCAGGTCCGCATGCGCGCCGAGACACTGCGGCGTATTCGCGAGGGGTCGCTCGCGAAAGGTGATGTGCTGGCCGTCGCGCAGGTTGCGGGCGTCATGGCCGCCAAGCAGACGCCGCAAATCATCCCCATGTGCCATACCATCCTGCTGACGGGGGTAGATATCGCCTTCGAGCTGGCGGAGGCGGAGGGCGAAGGGCGTGTGGGCATTCAGGCGAGGGTGCGCACCGTCGGCAAGACGGGCGCTGAGATGGAGGCGCTGACGGCGGTGAGCGCCACCGCGCTGACCATCTATGACATGTGCAAGGCGATTGATCGCGGCATGGTCATCGAGCAGGTGCGGCTGGAGCGCAAGAGCGGCGGCAAGAGCGGCGACTTTACCCGCGCGTCCGATGATGACACGCCAGCCCCGGCAGGAGGCGCGCAGGGCGTGTAACGCGCGGGAGTAGCTCTACACTGGCGCATGGCAGGAAAAGCGGGGGTCTGAGGCGCGCGTAAGCCGAATCCTGTCCCTGATGCGCCTCACGACGTCTCAGGTGGCAATCATCTCTCTAGGACGACGGTTGCCCGCCGCCTCAAGCAGCCAACCCGGAGGTAGACGGGCGAGCCACCCGCGAGCCGCCGGGCGAACCCGATGGCTACTCCTCCTGTTCGGCCTTGCTCCAGATGGGGCTTGCCGCAGCCGACCAGTCACCTGGCCGCTGGTGAGCTCTTACCTCGCCATTTCACCCTTACCTGCGCGGCGCTCGCGCGCCGAGCCGGCGGTTTGTTTCTGTGGCGCTATCCTTGGGGTCGCCCCCACTGGCCGTTAACCAGCATCCCGCTCTGTGGAGTTCGGACTTTCCTCGGACGCCGCCCCGCGAAGAGCGGCGCCCGCGATTGCCTGCGCGCCTCAGGCCCCCGCGCCTGTGCCCGTCTGATTAAGTATACCATCTGCATTCGGCAGCGTGTGGCGCCCTGCCAACAATAAAAAAGCGAGCGCCACCACTGCTGGTGACGCTCGTTGGAGCGGGAGACGGGATTCGAACCCGCGACCTTCTCCTTGGCAAGGAGATGCTCTACCCCTGAGCCACTCCCGCGTGACTCCATGCGATTGCTCGCATCGGCTCCCGTATACTACCCTACCCGGCCTGGCCCTGTCAAGCGATTTTCGCGACCATGTTCAGGGATCAGCCGCCGAAGAACTCATCCAGCACGGGAGCAAGCGCCTCTGGGGCGTAGGCGTGCGTCTGCCCTTCGAGCGTGCGGCGCTGCGCATTGGGGAGCGCATCGGCGAGCGCTTGCACGGCATTGCGCGCCCATGTGGGGCTTGCGCCGCCATCGATCACGAGGGTGGGCGCCGTGACCGCGGCCCAGCGTGCGCGCGACACTGGAGCGCCAGACATGCTGTCGCCCACGATGGCGCCATCGTAGGCCAGCGTATGCGCTACCGCCTCCATCGCTGGCCACATAGGCATCTGTCGCATCTCAGCCACTTGTGCGGCAGGGACCTCAACCGCCGCCGTCATGAAATAGGCGACCGCATCGCCTCGGCGCCCCGCTGCGACCAGTTCGTTGAGCCGCGCCACGTAGTCCTTCGGCACGGGCGGACGGGTGTCGTCCACAATGAACGGTGGCTCATACAGCGCCAGCCTGGTGATGGCGAGGCCGTGCGCAGCCGCCGTGAGGGCAAGCGTCGCGCCTGACGACATACCGAAGACGAAGGCCGATCCGCCAGCCGCAATGATGAGCGATTGAATGTCCTCGACCTCGCGCTCGACGGCATACGGCGGTGTGTCGCCACTACCGCCGCGCCCCCGGCGATCATAGGCGAACACGGTGTAGCGCGGCGCCATCAGCGCAGTCAGCGGCGCGCCTGCTGAGCGATCGCTCAACGCGCCGCCCACCAGGATGAGCGCTGGCCCGTCGCCTGACCGATCGAATGCGATGGTGGTTCCATCGCGCGATGGTACGGTTTGCATCTGATCTCCCTGCTCTGCTGCTGATTTAACCCTTGCGGATCATCGCCAATGAAGGTCCATCGTGACCGCCATGGCTGACCGCAAGCCCTAACGCATATGAGCGATCCCCTCCACGGTCCACGACGTGAAGGAGCCGCCATATGCCCCTACTCCATATCTATTCTCTTTCATGCAGCGAATTTCGGTGAGTCCCTGCGCATAGAGCGTCGGCGCCGCGCACATGCTGACAAACCTCCCAGCCTCTGGACAATCGCCGACGCGCTGGCTATACTTAGAACAAATGTTTCACATTCTCAAGTGAAGCAGAGCGACCAGTTGGATGACACAGGCATTCGTTGAAAGGCTCTCCGACGCCACCCCCGACGTCGAGCAAGTCGAGCAAGAGGAGCGCGCACATGACCTGGTTTACCCCTATCCTGATGATCCACGACGACCGTAGCGCTGCCCCGTATGCTGTACGAGTCGCCGACTCCACTCGTTTTGGCGTTGTCTCCGGGTCGGGCGCCGGGCTTGGCTCGGCGCGCGCCGCCAGCCAGTGGGCATGGTCGGCGGAGCCAGTGCGACCGACACGCCCCGCGCCGCTGACCCCGGCTGCCGCAGCGCGCGCTGCCGTCGCGCGTGGAGGCGCCTGCCTGCGTGCGCCCGTTGAGGTCCTCAGCCAGATGTCTGCGGCGGCGCGAGCGGCGGGCCGCAGCGAGAGCGAGGTCTGGGTAGAGGCGGCGCGCGAGTGGCTGCGGCGGCGGGAGGGTGAGCCGGGCGCTCCACCAGCCGCTGCGCAGCCGGTAGCCATGCCGCCGCGTCGCGTCACCCGCGCATGGGACGACATCGACGCGCTGCTGATCGCGCTGCGCGCGCCCGCTGCCGCGCTGCCCGACTGCGCAGGCGCGCCCGCCGCCTGATCCCGCGCAATCCCGACGCACACGCGAGGAGCCGCGCCCAGCCAATGTGTGGGCGTCGCTCCTCGCGTGTGCGTTGACTACTCAGCTTGCGCTTCGGACTGCGCCGCCAGGCCCAGCGCCGTCGCCTCGAGCGGCCCATAGGCCATGATGGTTTGATTCGCGTTGACGGGGAAGCGGTCCAGCGTGCGGCGCACATCGGCCAATGTCACCGCTTCGATGCGATCCATCTCCTCCTGGATGCTGCGCGTGGTTCCTTGCGCGACCCAGGTAAACGCCAGATTCTGCATGCGGCTGAAGGCGGAGTCGCCGTCGAGCACGGTGTGGCTGACGAGCTTGTCTTTCGCCCGCCGTAGCTCCTCCTCCTGCACACCATCCGCTTGCAGCGCCTTCAGCTCCGCCTGCGCCAGCTCGAGCACGGCGGGCGCATGATCGGGCGTGGTGCTGATGAAGGTCAGCAGCATGCCAGAGCTATCGAACGGCGAAAGCGAGGCCGAGGCCGAATCGGCGAGACCCTTCTGGTAGATATTCCAGTACAGGCGCGATCCTGCGCCATCGCCCAGAATCATCGCCGCCAGTTCCGCCGCGTAGATGTCGTCGTCCTGGATGCTCACAGATGGGCTGCCGATGAGGATCAACTGCTGCTTGAGTTGTGGCTTCACGACCACCATGCTCTGGGGCTGGTCAGGCGCGTAGGTCGCCGTCTTGCGCCCTGCCTCGCCAGCGCCCCAGTCGCCACATGCCTGCTCGACCAGCCCCACCACTTTGTCCCAATCGAAATTGCCCGCGATAGCGAAGATGAGGTTATTCGCGCCATAGCGGCGCGCGTGGTAGGCGCGCATCTGCTCGACACTCATCTCGCGGATGCTGTCATGTGTGCCGAGGACATCGTGGCCGAGCGGGCTGTTGGCGAAGAAGGTCTGCATCAGGCGGCGATACGCCTGACCCGTCGGTACATCCTCCGACCGGGCAATCTCCTCCAGGATGACGTTGCGCTCCATGCCGAAGTCGTTGGCGTCGAGGCGTGGGCGCATCAAATCGCTGAGCAGGTCTACCGCCTGTGGCAGATACTCATTGAGGATGTGCGCGTAGAAGACGGTCTGCTCGACCGAGGTGAAGGCGTTGAACTCGGCGCCCATCAGGTTGAAATCGAGCGTGATCTGCTCGGTGTCGCGGCGCGCAGTCCCTTTGAACACCATGTGTTCGAGGAAGTGGGAGACGCCATAGAGCGCCGGTTCGGCCTCGTCGCGCGCGCCTGTGTGGGCGTAGAAGCACAGCGCCACCGACTCCAGATCGGGCATGCGCTGGCCTAGCAATTGCAGGCCATTGGGGAGCCGATGCGTGAAAAACTGGTCTGCGCGAGAGGGGGAGACCTGTGGAGCCGCCATAGCTGTCACCTTTTCGTTCGCGGTCAAGTCGCGCCGCTACCCAGAGGCGCGCGTCTATGGGATGATAGCCCGCGCCGTTTCTGGGTGTCAACGCAGCGTGTGCGCCGGTATGCCGCTTGCGTCAAGTACCCCGGCTAAAGCGCGGGGGCTTGCAGCTAGCTCGCAAGAGCCGCTACGATGGGCGTCTTGACGGTCGCCCTGGAGATATTCACGGCGGCGTTCCAATCGGCGAGTGCAGCATACCCGCACGATTGGCAGACAAACTCCGCCTGGCTCTTGCGATTGGCCTTTTCGCAATGGCCGCAGACCGAACAGGTCCGCGAGGTATTGCGCGGGTCTACGAGATGGAGGCATACGCCCGACATGGCGGCTTTATAGCTGATGAAGGCGCGCAGTTGGGCGAAGGACCACGAGGCATGGCGCTGGCGCTGCGATTTTCTCAACCGTGCATCGGTGCGCGACCGAATGTGTCTTAAATCTTCCAACGCGATGCCTTGGTGACTGGCCCTGGCTTTGGCGACAATCTGCTTGGAGATGACATGGTTGGTGTTGCGATGGAACCGTTGCTCATGATGACGCAAGCGACACAGATGGCGTTTGGCGCTGCGTGTGCCCTTCGCCTGAAGCGCCGCGCGCAACGTGTTCATCTGCTGGCGCACCTGCTCAACACCGGCGCCGCTGAAGGTTTCTCCTTCGCTATCGGTCGCCAGATTGACGATGCCCAGGTCAACGCCCAGCGTCGCTTGTGGCACGTCAGGGGGCAGTTCAGGCATCTCCAGCGTGACAGCCAGAAACCATGTTCCCTGGCGATAGATCAAATCAGCCTGGCCTTGAATCGCTCCCATGCGTGTCTGTTGATAGCCGCCGACCCAGAACGGGATGAGCGCCCGCCCAGCCAGCGTCAACAGGGAAACCGTGCTAATGCTCTTGAAGTTCATCACGCGCGGGTCATAGATCACCGCGCCCTCTGGGCGAAAGTGCGGCTGGATGTCCTTGTCGCGCTTGTACGCTTCAATCGTCTTGCTGATGGCCCGAATCGCCAACTGGGCAGGCAAGCCATAGGTCACGCGCAGATCACGGTAGACCAACTTTTGCAACTCGAACTTGTTGCTGGTTTTGGTCTGAAAAGCGACCTGCGCGGCGGCGGTACACGCGGCATTGAAGGCGCGCATGGTCGTCAGCAGCGTATCAGATTGGGCAGGCGTGGGCGCCAGTTTCAAGAGCATCGTTTGTTTCATACCGAGATGATACAACGATTGGCGCATAGTATCAATGTTGCCAGGACCACCGTCTGCGGACGGCGGCACATTCCTCCCCAGTCTCTGCGACACGGGGCATCCTGTGCCGGGACATGGTGATACTGTACGAGAAGAGGAGGCCCAGCATATGAGCGCACAGCAGCCGCAGCAACCAGCGCAGCCGCCACAGCAGGTTCCCCGCAGCGAGCGCGGCCTGCCCGGCTATCAGCAGACGCCGAAGCCCCAGGCCGAACCTGACGCCCTGGCGCAGTTGTCCGCCGACCAGCTTGAGACGGTCACGCTCCAACTGATGGAACTGGACTATGGCCAGGATGGCCTGACGCGCGATCAGATACGCAAACACTTTCGCGATCTGCCCGAGGCTATCTACCTGCGCATGCCGTCGAGCCGCCGCTTTCTGAGCGCGGATGAGGCGCTGCGCGACGCGCTGGAGGCGCGCAGCCGCGCCGAGGGCGACTTCCTGGGCGCGCAGCCAGACATTCCGGAGCAGGCGTCGGTGGACGATGGTGGGCCGCCAGCCTGGGGTGGTGATCCACTCCTGACGCTGGATGGCGAAGAAGATGGCGGCAGCGCGGAGGACACGCAGGGCCTCATCCAGGCTGAAGCGGATGATGTCGGCCAGGTCGAGGGCCGCATCACCGACCGCGACCGTTAGCCACCCCCAAGGAACAGCCCCCGATGCGCGCCGTCGCCAGCGTGTGTATCGGGGGCTGTGTGATGGATGCGCCGGGCAAGCCGCCCACGCGCTATTCTTCAGGCGGCTCGAGCTGGTCGGCCTTGCGCTGGGCTACGTCGGCCTCGGCGCCGCGCCCCAGGGCGCGCAGGGTATGCGCCTTGCCCTGCCACGCCCAGGCGAACGCTGGGTCAAGGCCGATCGCCTTGTCGTAGGCCGCCAGCGCATCGTCAGGCTGATTCATCAGCGAGAGCGTGTTGGCCCTGAAGAGCCACAGCAATGGATTCTGGTCGTCGTAGCTGATCGCCTTGTCGAAGGCTTCCAGCGATTCGGCGTAGCGTTCCATGCTGGTGAGGGCCGAGGCGCGTCCAGCCCATGCGCGCGGATTCTCCGCCTCCAGCGCGATGGCGCTATCGTAGGCCGCCAGCGACTCCTCGAAGCGTTCCATGCCAGCCAGCGCATCGCCACGTCCGCTCTGCGCGTCGGCATTCTGCGGATCGAGCGCCAGCGCCCGCTCGTAGGATTCCAGCGCGGCGAGCGGATCTTCGAGGTCGGCGAGCGCGTCACCCCGACCAATCCAGATATCCGCGTTGGTGGCGTCGAGGTCGAGCGCCCGCTCGAAGGCGGCCACCGCTTCGTCGCTGCGCTCCAGGTCGGCGAGCGCGTCACCCTTGCCGGCCCAGGCCTCGGCCTCGGTCGGGTCGAGTGAGATCGAACGCTCATACGCCTGGAGCGCGGGCATGGTCTGGCCGAGGTCAAACAGCGCGGCGCCTTTCAGCAGCCAGGCGACGGCCTGCGTTGGATCGAGCGTGATGGCATGCTCGTAGGCCTCTACCGCTTCGGTCCGGCGGTCGAGCGCAGTGAGGGCGTTGCCCTTGCCCAGCCAGGTGTCGCCCTCGTTCGCGTCCAATGTCAGCGAGCGCTCGAACGCGGCCAGCGCCTCATCGTAGCGCTCCAGCGAGAAGAGCGCCTCGCCCTTCAGATACCACGCCTCGCTGTGCGCCGGGTCCTGCGCCAGGGCTTGCTCGTAGATCGCCAGCGCTTCATCGTAGCGATCCTGCTCTTCAAAAGCGTAGCCACGCTCGAGCAGATTCTCCATGTCCGTGTCGCTCATCCGCAGGGATTCCCTTTCATCAGAGTCGTCGCGCAGGCGCTCTGACGCGAAGCGGCCCGCAACGCCTGAAACAGGTGGCCAGGACGCGCGGGCTGCGAGAATGCGCGACTCACCACACGATTATCCCCGCTGGGACAATCAGGCGAGTCGGGCGTTCATCTATCGGTTCCGAAAGTAGTCGGCGTTGATCTTGGTATACTCCGTCCACTGCTCAGGTACGGCGCTCTCCTCGAAGATCGCCGTCACCGGGCAGGCTGGCTCGCAGGCGCCGCAGTCGATGCACTCGTCCGGGTTGATGAAAAGCAGATCAACGTCGTCATAGCCAGGCTCGCCGTCCGCCGGATGGATGCAGTCCACCGGGCAGACATCAACGCAGCTACCGTCTTTGACGCCCACGCACGGCTGAGTAATCACGTAGGTCATGGGACATGCTCTCCTTCAGAGAAGTGATTTGCCACACACCACACGAGACGCTAGCAGCGCGCCGACCAGGCCGGTTTGCTCGTGGATGTCAAACGTCAGATCAGAATTGCCTGAGAGGCTTGCGCAGTGACCTGCGAGCGCTAGACGCGCTCAGCGTATCACTGCGTCTGCCATGGCTTCGCCTATTATACAATCGCCAACGGCGCCGCGTATACCGCTGAATCATGCTGGCATAGAGACTGCTACATTTCGGGCTACGGGCCTGCGCTGTGGCGTCTGCGGCAGGCCGTTTGGCATGCTTCTGGCATAGCCAGATTGACGGCTCCGGTGAGGAGGGGTACAGTCTGGGTGGCCTGCGCTCATGCTACGCCTGACTGATGCACCGGGAGAGGACTTGATAGATGTGGGCCTCGCGCACGAAGGGATCGCGCCTATCGCTGCTGCCTGCGCTTGCGCTGATGGGTCTCTGCGCCGTGGTCGTGCTGGCGGGCTGTAGCGACGCCAGCGCATCGGCGCCGCCCGCCGGGAGCGCCGCTTCTCTGGGCATCTCCAAAGCCAGCACAGTCAAGGTGTTTGATCCCAGCGTCGGGGCGCCCTTGCCGAATGATCGCATTGTCGCGGCCTATGGCATCATCAACGGCGGACAGTACAACGGCCCAGCCTCAACACTTCAGTTGCTCGACGCCTTCATGCCGCAGTTTCAGCAACTTGGCCAGCAATACGCCGCGCTCGACCCGACCCATCCGGTGCAGCTCGCGCTCGATCTGGTCATCAACGTCATCCAGCCATGCAGCCTCTACTCCAAGTGGTGCGCCTCATCCACCGATGACGCCACCATCCAGACCTACATCGATTACTGCCAGCAGCACCATCTGCTACTCTTCTTCGACATGCAGCTTGGCGTGGAGCCGGTAGCCGACGCGGTGGTGGATCAGTTGCAGCCCTACCTGCAAAAGTATCCGTTCACGGAGTTGGCGCTCGACACCGAGTTCCACTTCCCTAACACACCGCAAGGCTACGCTGAAGCGGCGGGCTATCCCTGCTGCCTGGGCTGGATGGATGCGAGCGAGATCAACTGGGCGATCAACTATCTGGCGCAGACGTCGCTGACAATTCCATCTGCCGCGCAAGGTGCTGGTCGTCCATCAGTGGGACCCGTCGGTGATCCGCAATAAGGATCAGATCAAGCTGGACCCGAATGTTTCCGTGGTGTTGCAGTCGGACGGCTGGGGCGGCGCGGGCAACAAACTCGGCGACTATCAGGTGTTCGTGCAGCAGGACCTGGTGGAGTATGGCGGGTACAAGCTCTTCTTCCCCTACCCTGGCGATAACCAGTTCGATTCGCCCTTCCAGTCGCCACAGAATGTGATGCAGCTCTTTCCGCAGCCGCTCTTTGTGTCGTATCAGTGAAAGCGCGATTCCGTCTGATGATTCTTCCGCACAAGCGTCAGCCTGCCCGCGCACCATTGCGCCGGTGGTCGCTCATCACCCTGATCGCGCTGCTGCTCTGCGGCTGGCTCTCGGCGTGCAGCATTGGCGGCGCGTCTGACCACACGCTGACCATCGCCACAATCTTTCCGGCGTCGGGCGCGGATGGCGTCATCGGCCAATCAATGACGCGCGCCGTTGATCTGGCCGTCAAGCAGAACGCTGCGCTCGGCGGTGGCTACACCCTCGCGGATACCCATCTCGACGAGGCCAGCGTGACGATTGGGCCAGACGCGGCGCAGGCGGTGACGAATGCGCAGGTGGTGGGGGTTGTCGGGCCGTTTGGCAGCCAGGCGGCGGTGGATACGATGCCTGCGCTGGCGCAGGCGGGCATCGTCACGATCAGCCCAACGGCGATGCTGCCCGGTCTGACCAAAGCTGACCAGGCGACGGCGGAGGGGCTAACCTTCGCGCAACTGCATCCCCAGGGCAAGCCGCTCAGCTTCTTTCGGATGACGGCGGATGACAACGCCGCCGCCGCCGCCGCCGCTGATCTCGCGCTCGCCTCCACCCAGGCGAACGGTCTCGGCGCGCACTCTGTCTATGTCGTAGACGACGGCTCGCTCTCAGGCAAGGCGCAATCAGCGGCGTTCCAGGCGGAACTAAAAGCCGGTCATGGCTCCGTCGCGGGCAGCAGTAGCGTGACGCTGGGTGACGCGATCAGCACGCAGACGACCGTCTCGGCCATTATCGAGGCTGACCCCGATTGCGTCTTCTTCGCGGGCGATCTGCAGGCGGCGGCTGACCTGCGCCGCACGCTGACGCAGACCGGCGCGCAGCAGGTCGTCATCCTCACCGCCGGGGCTGTGGCCAACGATCCGGGATGGGGCGATGCAGTGGGCGCCGCAGACCTCTCGGCCTACACCACGGGACTGCTGCCCGCGCAAGACCTGTCGAAGCTGACAGGCGCGCAGTCCTTCGTGAACGCCTACAAGGCCGCCTACCCGAACGCCGCCATCACGGCGCAGAGCGCGCTCGCCTACGACGCCGCGATGGACGAGATCAGCGCGATCAAGTCGCTCCTCGCGGCCCAGAAGACGCCGACACGCGCGGCGATTCTCAGCGCGGTCGCCACCGCGAAGTACGCCGGAGTGACAGGCCAGATCGCCTTTGACAAGAACGGCGACCCCGTCACGCCGCCCAGCTTCACCGCCTACACCTGCAATGCCAAAGGCGTGTGGATACTCGGTTAAGCTTCAACCGCCGCCGGGGCGCGGGCGGGTGAACCCGCAGCTAGGGGCCTGCGGCCGCGAAGCCCCACCTGCGTGGGGCTAGGATACGACCGTGCGCGCGGAACCGCCAGATCATTCACAAGCCCTGCGTTCCTTCGTCTGATGGCTCCGCTGCTTCCTCGGCCTCGATCTCCGCGAGCAGCTTGCGGTCGGTCCTGCTCAGGTCCAGCGCTGCCAGCAGGTCGGGGCGGCGTGTGCGCGTGCGCCGCAGCGACTGCTTGCGCCGCCAGCGTGCGATGGCCGCGTGGTTGCCGCTGAGCAATATCTCTGGCACGCCCCAGCCGCGAAACTCAGGCGGGCGGGTGTAGTGCGGGTATTCGAGCAGCCCCGCTGTGTGCGACTCCTCCTCGGTCGAGCCAGCCGCCAGCACGCCGGGCAGCAGGCGCGTCACCGCATCCACGATGACCAGCGCCGCCAGTTCGCCGCCCGTCAGCACGAAGTCGCCGAGCGAGAGTTCATCAGTGCAGAGATGTTCACGCACCCGTTCGTCTATCCCCTCGTAGTGGCCGCAGATCAGCGTCAGGCGTGGCTCCTGCGCCAACTCGCGCGCAATCGCCTGGCTGAAGACACGCCCCTGTGGCGACATGAGGATGATCGGCCCGCTCTCGTAGACCTGCTCGACGGCGGCGAAGAGCGGATCGGGCTTCATCACCATGCCTGCGCCGCCGCCATACGGGTAATCGTCCACGACGTGATGGCGGTCGGTGGTCACGTCGCGTGGGTTCCAGGCGTTGATCTCGACCAGCCCGCGCTCACGCGCCCGCGCGATGATGCTCTCATCGAGTGGGCTACGCAGCATCTCCGGGAACAGGGTGAAAATATCGAATCGCATCGCCCGCCCCTTGCCTTCTCGCGCGCTCATCGCCGCATTCCTGCCATGCGCGGCGCGGCGGGCCACACACGGCCCGTGTGATAGAATACCGCAGAATACCTGGCTTCAGAAAGCTTGGTGAAGCCGCCACAGCAGCGAGGGATGTGAGAGGCATGGCGATTCTCTGGCCCACCGGGGCCGCCGATCAGATTCAGCCTGGCGAGACGCTGCGGCGGGCGCTGCGCTATGCAGTCGCGCTGGCAGAGTCAGGCGCGGGCCTGCTCGCGCTGCGTGCGGACGGCGCAGGCGGCAGTTCTTCTGGCCCGCTGAACGATGAGGGGCGGTTGATCGTCTGGGGCATCACCAGCGACGCGGCGCGCCGTATCGTGACGCAGCTTGCGCTCGACGCGGCGCCGGAGCCGCTCGATGGTCGCCCGCGAGTGATGGCCTCGCCAGACATCTGGGCGGGCGAGGTCGCCACGATGACGCTGGCCGATGCGGGCGGCGTGGTGGGCGAGGTGAGCTTTCTTGGCGCCACCGGCTTCTCGGCGCGCCGCCCGATGATCGACCCGGAGCGCCGCCGCGCGCTGCTGGGCATGCTCGTCGCAGCCGTGCGTGGCCACCAGCAGGCGTCGCGCCTCCAGCAGGAGAATCGCCAGCTTGGCTCAATCCTGCACTTCAGCGGCGATGGCATCATCACCGTAGACGAGGGGTTGCGCATCACCGGCTTCAATCCGGCGATGGAGGCGATGACCTCCTGGCGCCAGCATGAGGTCGTCGGGCGCTTCTCCTATGAGGTGGTGCAGCTGCACACGCCGCAGGGCGCTCCCATCGGCCTCGACCGCGACCCGCTGGCGCAGGTGATCGCCACGGGCAAACCGATCCTCGACCGCGAACTGCTGCTGCTCGCGCGCGATGGCCAGCGCGTCAACGTGACGGTGACGGCGACCGCCGCCGCCGCCTCGACCGGGCAGCAGGTCAGCGCGGTGATGAACGTGCGCGACATCACGCGCAGCCGCGAGACGGAGGAGATGCGCACAACCTTCATCTCTGTCACCTCACATGAACTCCAGACGCCGATCTCGATCATCAAGGGCTACGCCTCGACGCTGGCCCGCGAAGACGCCCAGTGGGACGCCGACGCCGCGCGTGAACGCCTGCGCGCCATCGAGGAGGAGGCCGACCGCCTCAGCCACATGGTGGGCAATCTGCTCTATGCCTCGCGCATCCAGGCGGGGGGGCTGAAGATGGAGCGCACAGAGGTAGACCTGGCGGCGATAGCGCGCTCGGTTGCGCGGCGCATGATGGGGCGCAGCCCGGAGGTAGACATCCGCGTGCGCATGCCCGCCACGCTGCCACCGGTGCTGGCCGACCGCGAGCGCATCGAAGAGGTGCTGATGAACCTGCTGGATAACGCGAGCAAATATTCGCCACGTGGCACGCTTATCCGTGTGCGCGGGCAATCGACCGGCGATGAGGTGATCGTCAGCGTGATTGACGCGGGCCAGGGCATTCCGCTGCGTGAGCAGGAGCGCATCTTCGAGCGATTTCAGCGCGTGGACAACGCCGCCTCACGCCGCACACAGGGCGCAGGGCTGGGCCTCTACATCTGCCGCGCCATCGTCGAGGCGCACGGCGGACGCATCTGGGTCAGCAGCGAACTGGGACGTGGCTCGACCTTCTCTTTCAGCCTGCCCCGTGAGCAGCGCGCCGCCGCGCCGCTCGTCATCTTCGGCGCGGCCAGCGACACAGCGCAGTCGCCCGCCACGCGCACAGCCGACGCGCTGCTCATGAGGAGAGACTGATGGAGCAACCGCATATTGATCCGCGCAACCTGACGGTGCTGGTGGTAGATGACGAGCCGCGGCTGCTGGATGTCGTGCGGCTCAATCTGGAGATGGAGGGCTATCGCGTCATCACCGCCGCTAATGGCTACGAGGCGCTGGAGCGCCTGAAGGCCGACCTGCCCGATCTGGTGGCGCTGGATGTGATGATGCCTGACATGGACGGTTTCGAGACGCTGGCGCGCATCCGCGAGGTGTCGAGCGTGCCGGTGCTGATGTTGACGGTGCGCGCCGAGGAGAGTGACCGCATCCGTGGGCTGGAGATTGGCGCCGACGACTACCTGACCAAGCCCTACAGCCCGCGCGAGCTGGTGACGCGCATCAAGGCGCTGCTACGCCGCTCATTCACGCCGTCTCAGGCGCGCAAGACGCGCATCGTCGTCGACGACGACCTCACGATTGACTTTGGCAAGCATGAGGTGCTCGTGCGTGGGCGCAAGGTGACGCTGCGCCCAACGGAATATCGCCTGCTCTATCATCTCGTCAACAACGCCGGGCGGCTGATGACGCATGAGACGCTGCTCTCGAAGGTGTGGGGGCCAGAGTACCGCGACGAGGGCCACTACCTGCGCCTCTACATCACCTATCTGCGCCAGAAGCTGGAGCGCGACCCGGCGCATCCGCGCTACATCCTGACGGAGCGTGGCGTGGGCTATCGCTTCCGCGAACTGGAGCCAGATGAGGAGCCGAACGCAAGCCCAGCCGCCACACAGGCCGACGATGCGCCGCCGAAGCCGCGCCCGTCTCCTCGCCGCGATGGCCGATGAGGACGAGCGCACGCCGTCGCGGCCAATCGCGCTGAGCGAGGAAGAGCTGGCCGAGCTGGCGGCGCGCTTCGGCGGCGTGGAGGTCGCGGCGCTGGCCCTGACCGGCTCGCATGCGCGTGGCGAGGCGACCGCGCACAGCGATGTGGACCTGCTGCGCTTCACACAGGCAGAGCCGACCACCGAGCGTGAGCGCTACCACCTCTGGCTGGTCGGCGTGCGCCTGGTCAGCGTCTCCACGACCACGCTCGCGGGCAAGCGCGCTGAGTTGGCGCGCCCAGAGACGGCCATCTGGGCGGCGCCGGGCCTGCGGCAGGCGCGCGTCCTCTACGACCGCGATGGTGGGCTGGCCGCGCTGATCGCCGAGGCTCAGGAGTTCACCTGGTCGCCCGACTTGCGCCACGCCGCGCAGGACTTCGCCTCCGAGATGTTGGCTGGTCTGGCTGAGGAGGTTCACAAGCTGCTGGGCGCGCTGGAACGCGACGACACGTCGGCGGCGCTCTATGCGACGCTGGGCCTGCAACAGGGGCTGATTCGCGCGCTGCTGGTCGCGCGGGGCGTCTTGCTCACCAGCGAAAACGCCTGGTTCGCCGAGGCGTTGCGCCAGGCGCCGCCGCAGTCGCGCTGGCAGCGGCTACTGCGGATCGTGGCAGGCTACGATGCGCCGCCGCGCGGGGCGACGCTGCCGCGCGGGCGAGCGCAGGCAGCTTTGTGGTTATATGTTGAGGCCGCGCACCTGCTGGCGGAGACACTGATGGCGGAGGATGGCGCGCTGGTCGCCGAATCGGTCGCGCGCATTCGCCACGCTCTTGGCGGCCAGAGCTATGATGCGTGAGATGGAGACACAGCGACGGAGGAGAAGCACGACATGGCAGAAGGATTCGTCAACGTCAATGGCGCGCGGCTGTGGTATGAGGACACGGGTGTCCGCTCAGGGCATGCCGTAACCTTCGTGCACGCGGGCATCTGCGACCATCGGCAGTGGGACACACAGATGGCGGCGTTTGCCGCAAAGTATCGGGTCATCCGCTTCGATATGCGTGGTTTCGGCCAGTCAGACCTGCCCGCTGGGCCGTTCTCGCTCAGCGTGGACCTGCGCGGCCTGCTCGATGCGCTGGAGGTCGCGCGCTCGGCGGTCATTGGCTGCTCGATGGGCGGCTCCGCCACGGTTGACTTCACGCTGAGCAATCCCGACCGGGTGAGCGCGCTGATCCTCGTTGGGTCGGGCATGAGCGGCCAGATGCAGGTGATCGAACCCGACGAGGAGGTGATCGTCGCCGAGATCGAGATGGCGGATGAGCTTGGCGATGTCCAGCGGCTCAACGACGCTGAGCTGCGCCTGTGGGTGGATGGCCCGCACCGCACACCTGAGCAGGTGACGCCCGGCGTGCGCGCGCTGGTGGCGGAGATGAACGGCGCCAACAATCGGCGTGCAGACGAGTGGAAGCACGCCGAGTCGCAGCCGATCGATCCGCCAGCGGCCGGGCGCCTGAGCGAGATTCACGCGCCCACGCTGCTGATCGTGGGCGGCGACGACACCACCAGTGTGCGCAAGGCGATGGACGCGCTGGAGGCAGGCGTCGCCGGGGCGCGCAAGGTGGTCATGCCGGGGCTGACGCATGTGCCAAACATGGAGCGCCCGGATGAGTTCAACACGCTCGTACTCGATTTTCTCGCGCCAATCTGGTAGACCGGGTAGACAATGTGGCGCAGGTCATTGACGGCAGGGCGCTACGCTAGCTAGAGTAACCGCAATACCCGCGTGTATCTGGCCGATCGCGGCTGTTCGTGATGCGCGCTCCCCGCGCGCTCGTCGCCCGGCGAGCGTGCGGGGGTGCTGAAACCTATGGGCCTGCTCCGAAGCCTCGCGCACACCATCTTTGGCTTCCTCCTGCTGACGGCGCTGTGGGTCACGGCGCTCTCGTTCCTGTCGATGCGCCCGGCATCTACCGCCGTGATTACTGACCTCGGCGTAGATGTCCTCAATCCGTTTCTGGTCTCGAAGCATATCGGCCTCGACCCAGCAGGCTATGCCAGGCTGCAACAGGTCGCCAGCGCCGTCCCTGACCAGTCGCTGCCGATCACGTTCATCAAGCCGCCGATCAAGCCCAGCGAGATCAAGGGGCTGTCCTATGACCAGGGCATGCGCCTGATCTACGGGCATGTCGCCGACGCCTATTATGATGGTGGCCCCAGCGCGACCTTCAACCTGCCAGGGCCGATAGCGGGCGCCGTGCAGGACTTCGCGCTCTTTCCGGAGCAGTACGACAACGCGGTGAAGGCGACCTCGTTGCCCACCTGGCTCCAGCCGTTCCTGCTCTTTACCGGGCTATCGCCTGAGACATTCACCGCGACCGGCCATGCCCGCATCACTGCGCTGCTGCCGAAGTTCTGGATCGCGGCGCTGCTGCTCGCTGGCGTCGTCTTCCTGCTCAATCTGCTGGGGCGGCGCAATCCTGTGCAGAGCCTCGCGCTGGCCGCCTGGCATGGCACGTGGCCCACACTGGCGTTCTTCGGCATCCTCTGGCTGATCGGCCATCTCTATCCCGCGCGCGTGCAGCCGGTCGCCGCAGCGTTTGGTGTGGTCGCGGGGGCGTTCGTGCCGGTCTACGTGGTCGCGGCGGTCGTGGGCATTGGCGCCTATCTCGTCAGCCGGTTCGCCGGGTCGCTGTTCCATGCGGCGGCCAGGCCAGCGCCAGCGCGCGCGCCTGTCGGGGCGCGTGTCGCGCGCGGCGCCTATGGCGAGCAGCACGACGAAACGCCGTCCTATCAGCCAGGAAGCCAGCAAAACGCAGGCTGGTCGCCGCCGCCGCGCCAGTCGTGGGAGCAGCCAGCCCAGCCGGGCTGGGGCGGCGCGCCCGCGCAACAGCAGGACCCACGCCAGCCCGCGTGGAATCAGCCGCGCCCATGGGACGCGCCCGACCCGAACGCCCCACATCAGGGCGGCCAGGGGCCAGCCTGGGGCGAGTATCAGCCGAGCGGCCCGGATGATCCCACGGCGCCGCGCTGGTAATCCGCCCGCGCTCCGGTGGCGACCATTCACAAGCCCTGATCGCCGCTCGTATGCTGCTTGACGTGCGGCGCCGCTGAGCGCGATAATGCAGAATACCTATGTTGTCAACGGGGACACTCAGGCGCGCAGACGGCTCCAGGTCGTCCGCGCGCTTGTCGTACATGCGCGTATTTTCCCCCGCTATCCATTCGTTGCGCTGCACGCTCCCGTCGCGGGCTGCTTCGTTCAAGATGGTGTCACGGTGGTGTGCGGTGGAGCGCAAACGCAGCCGAAGTCCAGCATACTCGCGGGAGGGTCAGCATGCGGGCGCCAGCGAGGATCAACCAGCCAGGCAGACGGCCACGCCACCCCAATGCGGCCACCGTCTCCCCACTGTCCAGGGTCATCCAGCCAGATGACCCCGCCTCGCTGCGCAGTTTGCTGACGCTCTGCGCGCAATATATGTCGCTCGGCGACCTCGAGTTGATCTATCGCGCGTATGGGGTCGCGGCGACGGCGCACAAAGGCGCGACGCGACGCAGCGGTGAGGCGTATATCGAGCATCCGCTGGCGGTCGCCACCATTCTGGCCGAGCTTGCGCTCGACGCGCAGGGCATCGCGGCGGCGCTGCTGCACGATGTGGTCGAGGACACCTCGATTACCAGGGAAGATGTCGAGGAGCAGTTTGGCGCGCTGATCGCCAGCATTGTCGACGGCGTCACCAAGTTTACCGTCGTCGAGGCGTCCGACGTCGCCCCAGGAAGCGAGCCAGCCAGTGACCCGCTCGCGCCGATTGACGCGCAGACCAGGCGCGAGATCAAAGCCCATCAGCAGGTCGAGACGGTACGCAAGCTCTTCGGCGCCATGCTCGATGATCCGCGTGTGGTGCTGCTGAAGCTGGCCGATCGGCTGCATAACCTGCGCACGATGGAGGTCATGCTGCCACAGCAGCGCGAGATCAAGGCGCGCGAAACGCTGGACATTTACGCCCCGCTCGCCGGTCGCATCGGACTGTATCTGTTCAAGGTCGAACTCGAAGATTTCGCGTTCAAATACCTCTTTCCAGAGGACTTTGAGTGGGTCACTCGTCGCCTGCGCGAGCTGGAGGCGAGTCGCGCCGACTGGGCGCAGCGCATGTGTGAGCAGATACAGCGGAAACTCGATAGTGTCGGCATCAGCGCCGCCGTCAACTGGCGCATGAAGCGTCCCTACAGCGCGTTTCTGGACTCGCAGCAAAGTCAGTTGGACATTGGCGCGCTCGATGATGTCATCGCATTTCGTGTGCTGGTCAACAGTGTCGAAGAGTGTTATCTGAGTCTGAATGCCATCTATCAACTCTGGCGCCATTATCATGACAGCTTCCGCGACTACATCGCGATGCCCAAGGTCAACGGCTATCAATCACTGCATACCACCATCTTCGGCCTGGATGGACGCCTGGCCCAGTTGCACATCCGCACCCACCGCATGCATGTCGCCGTGCAGCATGGCGTCGCGACGCAATGGCTGGAGGCCGCGCTGAGTCACGAGGCAGGAGCCATTGATTCGACACAATGGCTCAAGCGCACCGCTTCATGGGTTGGACGCATCGCGAACTGGCATAACGACCTCGACCTCACCGCGTCGGAGTTCGTGGAGACGGTGCGCGGCGAGATGTTCGCCGATCAGGTCTTCGTCTTCACCCCCAAGGGCGCCGTGCGCGAGCTGCCTGCGGGCGCGACGGCGCTCGATCTCGCCTATCGCATTCACACGGGGCTGGGCGACACGGCGACCGGCGCCTGGGTGCAGACGACGACCCGCGAAGGCGAACTGGTCGGCATGAAGGTTCCGCTGGCGTACACCCTGCGCAATGGCGATGTCGTGCGCATCCTGCGCGACCCAACGAGCCAGCCGCGCCTCGACTGGCTCGACATGGCGCGCACACGCTACGCGCTCGACCGTATCCGGCGCTCGCTGGGGCGGCTGCGGCGTTCGGGCGCGCTCGCCGTCGCCGCGCCGGGGCTGCCCGATGAGGAGCCGACCGCCGAGACCGAGTCAGAGCAGCCAGAGTTGCTGCGGCATCCCTCTGGCCGACCAGCCGAGATACAACTGGCGCGCTGCTGCTGCCCGATTCCCGGTGACGCCATCGTGGGGCTGTCGGGGCGTGGCCGCCTGGTCACGATTCACCGCTCAGGCTGCCGCACCCTGAAGGCGACTGTTGAGCGGCGGCGTGCGCTGGGCGCGCCCCATCCTGATCCGATGCCGCTGAGCTGGGCGCAGCTTCCGCAGACCGACTACGTTTTGTGCGTCAATATCTACGGGCAGGATCATCAGGGATTGATGCATCAACTGACTATCTGGTTAGCCGAGCTTGGCATCGGCATTGTTCGTAGCGTCGCCGACGCGAACCAGGATCGAGCGAAAGCGGCGATTGCCATGATGTTGCTCGTGCCAGCCACGCGCCACGCCGACGATGTCATGCGCCGCTTGCGCACAACACCAGGCGTGATCGAGGTCGAGCGTGATCGGCGGCGGGGCTGCGATGGAGGCATGGCATGACACAGGCAAGTGGGCATTCTGTCGAGCCGGTAGGAGCCGCGCCCACTGGCCCGGAGGAGCAGGCGAGCGCTCATCTGGCGGCGTTCGATCAGCAGGCGTGTGAGACGTTTCTGCTGGCCACCGTCTATCTGGAGCCAGCCGAGGAGCGCCAGCTTCGCGAGGCGCTGGCGCTGGTCAGCGACGCCTATCCGCACACCCGCGCTGAGGCCAGCGCCGCGACCCACCGCCGCCTCGCCGATGCGCTTGGCACGGCGACGATTCTCGCGGAAGACCTGCGCATCGATGTCGTGACGCTGGCCGCCGTGCTGCTGGAGCCGCTGGTAGACGGGCATGCGCTGACGCTGCGTGAGGTGACCCGACGGCTGAGCGAAGACCTCGGCGCGCCGGTAGCGCAGGCGATTGCCGCCATCGAGCGCTTCGACGCGCTGCACCGCCCCGGCGAGACGCTACGGCGGCAGGCGCAGGCCGCGCAGGACGAGGGCGAGCCGCTGGAGCGCGACCGGCGCAAGGGCCGCGAGCGTCGCCGCGCGCAAGATGAGGACGCGCTGCGCAAGATGTTCGTCGGCGTCGCGGAGGACCCGCGTGTGGTCGTCGTCAAGGTGGCGGATCATCTGCGCCTGATGCGCGAGGCCGCCGCCCAGGCCGCGCGTCTGCGCGAGCGGCAGGATACGCTGGCCAGCGCCGATGCCGACGCGCCGGGAGCCGACGCGGAGACGCTCTCGCTGGAGGAGATACGACAACTCGCCGAGGAGACGCATGCGCTCTATGCGCCACTGGCCGCACGTCTGGGCATGGGCCGTGTGGATGGCGAGCTGGAGGACCTCGCATTCGCGATTCTGGAGCCGGACGACTATCGCTGGCTGCGCGAGGCCGTCGCCGAGGAGACGAGTGGTCGGCGCGCCTACGTCGATCGTGTCTGTCAGGTGCTCGGCGAGGAGATGCGCAAGATTGGCATCGAGGCCGAGGTGTCTGGGCGGGTCAAGCATCTCTACAGCATCTACAAGAAGGTCGTGCGCTCTGGCAATCGTGACCTCTCGCAGCTCTACGACATCCTGGCGTTCCGCATCATCACCGACTCCGTGGCCGATTGCTACCTGGCGCTGGGGCATGTGCATGATATGTGGCGTCCGGTGGATGGTCGCATCAAGGATTTCATCGCCAACCCGAAGTCCAACGGCTACCAATCGCTGCACACGACGGTATTCTGCCTGGATGATCGCCTCGCCGAGATTCAGATTCGCACCCACGAGATGCACGAGACGGCGGAGTATGGCGTCGCGATGCACTGGTATTACAAAGATGTCGGCGACAGCGCGCGCGCCGATGCGCATGCGCTGCAGCAGTGGATGCAGCAGGTGATGGAGTGGCGGCAGGAGCTGCGCGAGACGAGCAAGCCCGGCGCTGAGCCGTCTCCGCCGCAGGGGCCACTGCAAGAGCAGATCTTCGTCTTCACGCCGCAGGGCGACGTGAAGGAGCTACCCGCTGGCTCGACACCGCTCGACTTCGCCTATCGCGTGCATACCGATCTCGGCAATCATGTCGCGGGGGTACGCATCACGCAGAATAGCGCGTCGGGGCGGCCGATCAAGAAGCTGGCGCCGCTGGACTATGAGCTGAAGAACGGCGACATCGTCGATCTGATCAAACGCAACGACGCGCACCCCACACGCGACTGGCTGCGAGTCGTGCGCACCAAGCTGGCGCGCACGCGCATCCTGCGCTATCTGAAGACGCACGAGCGCGATATTGACATCCAGGTGGGGCATGAGCGGCTGGATCGTGAGCTACGCGCCGCTGGCCTGCGCAAGGGCTACGATGACCTCACCGAAGAAGACCTGAAGTGGATTGTCGAGGAGCTCAAGATCGCCGACGCCGAGACGATGCTGGCGATGGTCGGCGCGGACAAGCTGCGCCCGGTGGCCGTCGTCAACAAAGTGCGCGAGCGGCTGAAGCTGCTGGCGCCCGCCGAGCCAGAGGTGACGGACCCGGAGATCGCGTCCATCACGACGCCATCGCGCGAGGCGCAGATTGACATCAGTGTCGAGGGGATGGTGGGCATCCTGACGCAGATCGCCAGTTGCTGCCATCCGCTGCCGGGGGACGAGTTGCGCGGCTACATCTCGCGTGGGCGCGGCGTGGTCATCCATCGCGAAGACTGCCCCAACCTGCGGCGTCTGCTGGAGCAGTCGCCAGAGCGGGGCATCGGCGTCTCGTGGCCGAAGCTCGATGGCCAGCAGGCGTTCCGCGCGCCGATCATCGTGGAGGGCAGCGACCGCACGGGGCTGCTGCGCGATGTCACCGGCGTGATCTCCAACCACAAGCTCAACATGGTCAAGGTGGATGTCAGCACGAACCAGCGCACCCACAAGGCGACGATCAACGCGATTCTGGAGATTACGCGCCCGGAGCAGCTCGAAGCGGTGGTGAAGGACATCCGCGCGATTGACAGCGTGCTCTCGGTAGGGCGCCGCTCACCAGCGGGCGGTCGCGCCGCGCGCAAGTAGGCGAACCCTCACCCCCAGCCCCTCTCCCACGAGGAGAGGGGAGCAAGAAGCGCTACGTCTCGCCGAATCCATTTCCCCCTCGCCCTCTGGGAGAGGGGGCCAGGGGGTGAGGGCGCGCGGGCGGGGCATGGGTGAAGCGCCCGGCGGGTGAAGCGCCCGGCGGGTGAAGCGCCCGGCGGGTGAAGCGCCCGGCGGGTGAAGCGCCCGGCGGGTGAAGCGCCCGGCGGGTGAAGCGCCCGGCGGGTGAACGCCCGGCTAAGGCGCCTGACGGCTGCGCGAAGCCCCACCTGCGTGGGGCTAGGTCACGACCGTGCGGCTGAGCAGCCAAGTTCCCCCTCGCCCTCTGGGAGAGGGGGCCAGGGGGTGAGGGCGCGCCCGCGTTCTGGCGCATGCTATACTGTGGCTGCTAGCGCGCTGTGAGCGTGCGTCGTGGCAGCAGCCGGTGGAGGAGGTGAGCGCAAGTATGTCATCTGCCATGTCAGGCGCCGGAGACGCCGCGCCGCGCCTGTTTGTCAGCCACAGCCACCAGGACAACGCTTTCTGCCGCGACTACGTGGTGGGCCTACGCAGGGCGGGCTGTGATGTCTGGTATGACGAGCACAATCTTGGCTGGGGCGCGCTCCGTGCGACGATTGAACGCGAGATGCCACTGCGGGAGCACTTCGTCGCCATCTTCAGCCCTCCAGCGGTCGCTTCAGAGTGGGTCAATTCCGAGATTGATGCAGCGATGGAACTGCTACGCGAAGGAACGCTACGAACGCTTACCTTTGTCCTGGCCACTCCTTGCACGATTCCTCTGCTCTTGCGACGCTGGAAGCGCATCGAGCGACCAGGTGGGGTCGCCGTCGGCGTAGATGAGGCGGTAAGCCGCACGTTAGCCATCGTCGCGCCAGATATGCAGAAACGTGACGCCACGACGGGCGACAAAGACCATTCACCTCGGCCAACTGCATCTGCGCCTGCGCAAGCCATCCCAGCCGCGCGTTTCCCCGCGCGGCTGGCCGCCCTCCACTTCACCGCGCAGGCTCGCGACGGCGTCGAGTGGATCATCCCGCCCGTCTGCTCCGTGCCTGCGGGCCAGTTCCGCCTGGGCAGCGACAAGCGCCGCGACAAAGATGCGCGGAAAGAACGAGCTACAGCGCCGCGTCGTGGACCTGCCCGCGTTCGAGATCGCGCGCTTCCCCGTCACCGTCGCCGAGTACGCCTGCTTCCTCACCGCGACGAAGCGCGCGCCGCCACCGAAGGGGCAGTACAACACCCTGACCTGGGAGGACCAGTTGCAGCGCCTCGATCATCCTGCGGTGGGCGTCACCTGGTACGACGCCTACGACTACGCCGCATGGCTGGCCGATCCCGCGCGCACAGGCCAGCCCTGGCGGCTACCAACCGAGGCCGAGTGGGAGAAGGCGGCGCGTAGCGACCCACGCGACCCGCTGGGCGCGAGCAGCGAGCGCATCTATCCCTGGGGTGACAGCTTCGCGGCGGCGCGCTGCAACACGCGCGAGAGCAACTCGGAGACCACGACGCCTGTGGGCTGGTATGGGCCAGATGATCCCGACCCGCGCGCCGGGCGGCAGAGCGGCGCCAGTCCATGTGGCGCCGAGGACCTGGCAGGCAATGTGTGGGAGTGGACGGCCACCGCGTACACGGCAGACTACAGCAAGAGTGAAACACAGAGCCAGCGCAATTCTACTGACAATAGATGCCTGCGTGGCGGTTCGTGGTACGACATTCCGGCGAGCGCGCGCGCGGCGTACCGCATCAACAACCGACCCGTCTTCGTCAACTTCAGCGTCGGGTTCCGTCGTCGTCCGCGTCCCCCTGGCTCACACCACCTAGGCTGTATTCTGTGTTCTGGTTTCTGTCTCTTGGCAAGAGAGTGTAATACACTATAAGAGCAAGGCGACGCAGCAAGCGGCGTTACGGCGGTGAGGCGGGCGGTTGAAACCGCGCCTGGATGGCCTGCGGGCCGCGAAGTCCGCCTGCGCGGACTGGGGGCAGGGTGTGGACCTGCGGAGGTGGGTCTTGTGGCGACCGCAGTCGCCTTCAGGCGCGGTTTCAACCGCCAGCCACCACCATCATCAGCCGCCCGCCGCGCGTGTCTCGGCGTCCACCGCCGCTTTGCCTGCGTTCTGCAGCGTGACATCTTCGATGGGGGCGTTGACGAGGCCCGCGCGCGCATCGCGGAAGACGCGCTCCAGCCGTCGCCCGCGCTGGAGGCCCTGGCCACCGGCGATACGCAGCGCGAGGTCGGTCACGCGCACGGCGTTGTTCGTCGTGATGACCTTGACCAGCGGCGCCTGCTGGCGCAGCGCGGCGCGCGCATCGGGCGCCGTCACCCAGTCCTCCGCCAGGCCAAACAGCAGCCGATGTGAGGCGAGCAGCAGCGACTCGATCTCGCCCAGCCGCAGGCGCACATTGGGGAGTTCGCCCAACGGCTTGCCCAGCGCGGTCGGCGTGCGGGTCGCGGCGAAGTGAACCACCTCGTCACGCGCCGCCTGCGCCGCGCCCGTGTAGACCGCCGCCAGCGTCAGCGCGCCCCAGGGCAGGCCCAGCGCGGCGCGCGGGTCGGGCTGCCCCGGCTCACGCGCGCCCAGCAGCGCATCGCCGGGCAGCGGCGCATCGTCGAAGATGACATCATGGCTGCCGCTCGCCCGCAGCGCCAGCGCATTCCACGTCTCCTCGATGCGCAGGCCCGGCGTGTCGCTGGGCGTCAGGAAGTCGCCCAGGCGCGGCGGTCGCCCCTCCTCCACGATCGTCGCCAGCGTGATGAAGTAGCGCAGCCCCGGCGCGCCCGTGGTGTAGATCTTGCGCCCGTTCAGCCGCCAGCCGCCGTCGGCGTCGCGCCGCGCCGTCGTCGCTGGCAGTCCGCCATAGCTGGGGCTGCCCATCTCTGGCTCAGCCTGCGCCGTGTTCAGCATCGCCCCCTGCTGCGCCACCTCGCGCATCAGCGCAGGCGCGCGTTCGGGCCAGAGCCTGCCCTCGGCGATCTGGCCAATGTTGCTCAGGCTCATGCCCAGCGCCAGCGCCGTCGAGGCGTCGCCCCAGGCCAGCCGCTCCAGCGTCAGCGCATACTCAAGCTCATCGGCGCCCAGCCCGCCGTACTCCTCCGGGACCGTGAGGGCGAGCAGCCCCGCGTCGCGCAGCTCGGCGAAGTTTTCAAAGGGGAATGAGCCATCGGCGTCGTGCGCAGCGGCGCGCTCGGCGAAGCGATGCGCCAGCGGCTCCGCCAGCGCCAGCAAACGCCGCTGCCGGTCAGTCGAGGGATATTTCACGCAAGTCTCTCCAACGTTCAAGCAAACCAAACCAGTCCGCGCAGGCGGACTTCGCGGCCCGCAGGCCATCCAGGCGCGGTTTCAACCGCCAGCCAGCCAGCCGCTACAGCTCGCGCACACCGGTATGCCCCGGCTCACGCCGCGCGGCGGCGGCGATGGCGGCGCGATACTCACGCGCATAGGCGAGGTAGTGCGCGACGCCATCACGCATGCGCTCGCGCTCGGCGTCCGTCACTGCGCGCACGGTCCTGGCCGGGGCGCCCATGGCGAGCTGGCCAGCGGCTATGGCTTTGCCCTCCGCCAGCAGCGCGCCCGCCGCGACGATGCAGCCCGCGCCGACCGTCGCGCCATTCAGCAGGGTCGCGCCCATGCCGATCAGCGCGCCATCGCCGACCGTCGCGCCATGCGTGATGGCAGCGTGGCCTATCGAGCAGTCGGCGCCAATCAGCGTCGGCATGCCCTCGTCGGTGTGAATGACACAGTTGTCCTGCACATTGGAGCGCGGGCCAATGCGAACCGGCGCGGTATCGCCGCGAATGACGACGCCAAACCAGATGCCAGCTTCCTCGCCAATCTCGACATCGCCGACGATCACCGCCGTCGGCGCGATGAACGCCGTCGGCGCAATGCGCGGCCACACGCCGCGATAGGGCAGAATATGCACGAGTCTCGCCTCCTTTCGCGGCCTCAGCCGAGCCGCCACACATCCCAGAGCAACCGCACGATGCGCCCGACGGCTGCCCGCGCCGCTGGCGTGTCGGGTTGCTCAGCCGTCAGCACGCAATACATCGCGACGCCGCCCGATCCCGACAGGATGCCCGCGTCGTGAACCACGCCGTCGAGCGTGCCATCCTTGTGCGCCAGCGTGGCGCCCGCAGGCAGCCAGCCCTCGATCAGCTCGCCGAACGATTGCTGAGCCGCCAGCATCTCGCGCAGGCGGCGTCCGCCGGGCAGCGCATTGCCGCGAATCAGGCTGAGCAGCGTCAGCATGTCGCCAGCCGAGGTCAGATTGTCGCGGCCAGTGGCGCGCGCGGCCAGGTCCATGAAACGGCGCGCCAGCTTCGTATGCGTCAGGTGGAGGCGTTGCATCGACTCATTCACCTCGCCGATGCCCACCAGATCGAGGATCACATTCGCGGCGGTGTTGTCGCTGACGATCAGCATCAGCGTGCAGAGTTCGCCCAGCGTGAGGCGTGTGGCAGGATCGAGGAAATCGAGCACGCCCGCGCCACCGACACGCGGCGCGTCGGCGGTGTCGAAGCGCTCGCCCAGGTCGAACTGCCCCAGGTCCGCGCGGCGCATCAACTCGATGGCGATGGGCAGCTTGGCGAGGCTGGCGGCGGGGAAAACCTCATCCACACGGATGCTCACGCCCGTCGCGACCTCGCCAGACGCCTGCGCCGACGCGCCGCGCTCAACCGCATCGGCGGGCGCATCGCTGGCGGCGCTCGCGGGCATGGCTTGCGCGGGCGTGATGGTCAGCCGTCGTCCCGGCAGCGGCCCGAAGCGCTGGGCCGCGACCGCTGTGCGCCCGCCCAGTGGCTCCAGCAGGGCGGCGATGCGCGCTGTCAGGTCGGCGGCGGCCATGTGCGGGGCAGGCTCGCCGCTCATCGCTCGGCGTCCGGCGCGGTGAATGCGCGCCGCGCTCCCGCGTACATGCCCGCGAGACGCGCGCTGTAGCCACCCTCGGCGGGGTCGAGCGCGGTGATGATGACATGCTCTCCCGATCCGCTGGCGTGCAGCAACGTCATGTTATCCAGCGCGATGCCCACATGTGTGATGGCGCCTTTGTCGGCGAAGAAGACCAGATCGCCCAGCCGCACGCTGGCGCGATCCACCACGAACGGCATGCCCTGATACTGCTGATCGGCGTCGCGCGGGAGGATGACACCGCCCGCGCGGCAGGCAAGCTGCGCCAGCGCGCTGCAATCAATGCCCAGCGTCGAGCAGCCGCCCCAGAGGTAGGGCACGCCGAGCAGGCGACGCGCCAGCGCCACCGCCGTCTCGGCGCCACGCAGCGGGAAGGGATCGGCGGCGGGGCGCGCCTCCACAGCATCCGCCGCGACCCATGCGCTGCGCCCGCCCGGCAGCGCCACACGCAGACGCCCCGACGACTGGACGCTGCCCCACCGCTGTGATCGGCAACAGGCTGGTGGCGAACGCCTCGCCCGCGCTCGCGTCGCCCTGCGCCGCAGTGTAGAGCGGCGTGCGAGTCGCGGCGACCACGGCGACGCGCTCCGTCTTGCGCGCGGGGATCGCCAGGTGTTCGTCGCGCGTCCAGCCTTCATAGTCCACCAGGCGAATGCGTGTCCAGCCGTCGCGCGCCTCCAGCGGGACGGCGACGGCGCCCAGCAGCGCCTGCGTCACCTGCTCAGATGCGGCGTCTGGTTCGCGGCGCACATCGGCCACGGCGACGGCGATGGCGAGCGGGCGGTGGGCGCGCTGGGCGGCCTGAGCGGGCGCCCGGCGGGAAACAGTCGCATTGGTCACAGTGTGTTCTCCTGCGTGTCAGCATCAGGTCACGGGCAAGCGCGAGCGCGCCAGATGTCGGCTGTGGCGCTACATAACAGAGCGTATCACACATCAGGCAGCGCGCCGAGTTCGCGCTTGATCTGCGCCTGATAACACGGCCAACAAAAATCCGCCGCGATGGTGATCGCGGCGGATTTTTGGCGCACAACGGCGAGATAGGGAGGCGACGACCGGATTCGAACCGGTGATCAGGGTTTTGCAGACCCTTGCCTTGCCACTTGGCCACGTCGCCAGACGTTGTCGCGCGCCTGTCGCAGCGGATCAGCCGCCCCAGGCGCACGCTCCTTGCGGAGTATACCGCTGCCGCCTGCGAACCGTCAAGCGAGCGAGTCGGCGGCATTCTCTGGCAGAGCGAGCGCCAATTGACAGCGAGCAGCGCGGGACGTAGGATGTCTCCGGCGTTCGTGTCGCAACGTTCGCGCCATCTCAGGAAGGAAGAAGGAAACCGCATGGGCCTCCCCGCTAGCGCCTACTTGCAGCTCGCGTCCCACCAGCGCATCTGCCGTATCCTGAATGGCATGTGGCAGGTCTCTGGCGCGCACGGACACATCGAGCCAGAGGCGGCGATCACGGCGATGCTTGCCTATCATGACGCTGGCTTCACCACCTGGGACCTCGCCGACCACTATGGGCCAGCCGAGGAGTTCATCGGCGTGTTTCGCCGTCGCCTCGTGGCGGAGCGCGGCGCCCAGGCGCTCGCCAGCGTGCAGGCATTCACGAAGTGGGTGCCACAGCCGGGGCCAATGACGACGGCGGTCGTCACGGAGGCGATTGATCGCTCGCTGCGCCGCATGGGCGTCGAGCAGTTGGATATGCTGCAATTTCACTGGTGGGACTACCACGACCGTCGCTATCTCGATGCCATCGCGCAGCTCGACGACCTGCGCCGCGCAGGCAAGATTCGCGCGCTCGGCCTGACCAACTTCGATACGGAGCGCTTGCGTGAGATTCTCGAGAGCGGCGCGCCCATCCTCACGAATCAGGTGCAATACTCGCTCATCGATCAGCGACCCGATACGCAGATGACGCAACTCTGCGAGCAGCGTGGCGTGCGCCTGCTGGCCTATGGCGCCGTCGCAGGCGGATTCCTGGCGGAGCGCTGGCTGGGCCAACCGGAGCCATCCTATCGGCGGCTCGACACCGCCAGCCAGCAGAAGTATAAGCAGGTGATCGACATATGGGGCGGCTGGGCGCTCTTCCAGGAGCTGCTGATCGCGCTCTACGGCGTCGCGCGGCGCCACGCGGTGAGCCTGAGCGCCGTGGCAGTCAGCGCAATGCTGGCGCGGCCCATGGTGGCGGGAGTGATCGTCGGCGCGCGGCTCGGCGCGTCACAGCATATCGCCGACACCGCCAGCGCATTCGAGGCGCGGCTCGACGAGGAGGATGACGCGCATATCAGCGCCATCACGCAGCGCGGCGCCGACCTCTTCACACTGATTGGCGATTGCGGCGACGAATATCGCCACTAGCCAGCAGGTCTCATCAGGGGGGCTTCAGCATGCAGGCGCAGCAACTCTTTGATCTCACCGGCCAGGTGGCGCTTGTCACGGGCGGTGGGCGCGGCATCGGCAAGGTGGCGGCTGAGGCGCTGGGCGGCGCAGGCGCGCAGGTGGTCATCACCGGCAGACGCGATGAATATCTCGCGCCCGCCGTCGCGGAGCTTGCGGCGCAGGGCATCGTCTGCGCCAGAGTCGTCGCCGATGTGACACAGCCCGATGATGTCAGCCGCGCCGTCAGCGCCGCGCTCGAAGCCTTCGGGCGCATTGACATTCTCGTCAACAACGCTGGGCAGACGTGGGGCCAGGCCACCGAGGAGATGCCGCTGGAGCGCTGGCGTCAGGTGATCGAGGTCAACCTCAACGGCATGTTTCTCATGTCGCAGGCGACCGGACGCCATATGCTGGAACGCGGCTCCGGGCGCATCATCAACGTCGCGTCGGTGGCCGGGCTGGTCGCTGGCGACCATCGAGGCGTCAAAACCATCGCCTACAATACCAGCAAGGCGGGCGTCATCTCCTTCACACGCTCACTGGCGATGGAGTGGGGGCGGCGCGGCGTCAATGTCAACGCTATCGCGCCGGGCTGGTTCCCGACACGCATGGCCGCCGCCAGCATCAACGCCTACCGCGAGCGATTTGAGGAGCGCACGGCGCTGGGACGGCTCGGCGACCTCGATGAACTGCGCGGCGCGTTCATCTTCCTCAGCGCGCCAGCGGCCAGCTACATCACCGGCCAGACGTTGGTTGTGGATGGCGGCATCTCGCTCTGAACGCATCCCTGACACACACAACGCATCATCGTGCGAAACAGCGCCTATCAGCCATTGCAAGTCGCCTCAGTCATGCCGCGCTGACCGGCGCGCGCTAGCGTCGAGTGAACACGCTCCCCCTGGCTGCGAGCACGCTGGCGGCTGCGCTCAGGGCGCCTCTGGCGCCGCTCATGCGCCTCCTGCCGCTACGTCTGCCTCAGCCATCTGCGCACGTTTGCGGCGCCTGACGCGCTTTTTGGGAACCAAACGACGGATTTTTCGTAGTACATGATAGATACCGCGCACAGGCGCCTAGCGGGAGGGATTCCTTCGGATGACTACTAATATGCCACGACAAGCGGATGGCCAGGCCACCCCAGCGTCAGCCGACACCGCGAGCGCTCCGGCGCTCCGGCGCAAGCCCCGCTGGAACGATTACACGGCGTTCGTCCTCTCCAGCGGCGGCGCGCGTGGCGCGCTCCAGGTGGGCGCGCTGAAGGCGTTGATGGAACGCGGCGAGACGCCCGACGTGATTGTCGGCACGTCGATCGGCTCGTGGAATGGCGCGATGCTGGCGATGGACCCGACGGAGCGCGGCGTGGAGCGGCTCGTCAAGGTCTGGCGTGGCCTCACCACGAGTCGCATTCTGCTGGGATGGGAGCCGCACCTGCCGACGGCGGCGCCAGCCTTCGCTGGAGCGTTCGTCGTCGCCGCGATTCGCCGTGTCACGCTGGGCTATCCCTCGCTCTATAGCGATTCAGGGCTGCGACAGGTCTTTGGCGAACACCTCGCGGGCATGCGCTTTGAGGATACACAGATTCCGCTGCGTGTGCTCGCCTCCAACCTGACAACGGGCGGCATCACCGTATTTGGTCGTGGCCCTGCGGAGTTGGCGCTGCTCGCCTCCGCCGCGATCCCCGGCATCTTCCCTCCGGTACGCATCGGCGGGCAGATTCTGGTCGATGGGGGCGCGCTGCAAAGCGCTGGCGTGGAGACCGCCATCAAGATGGGCGCGCGGCGCATCTTTGTGCTCGACGCTGGCTATGATGTGACGCCAGAACTTGAGGATGAGCTTCAGACGCTGCTCACACGCCAGACGCGCAATGGGCGTCTGCCCAACGCGCATGCGTTGGCAGTGATGCTGGAGCGCACGGCGACCATGATGGGGCGCTATCAACTCGATCGCTCGATTGAGCGCGTGCCGCCGGGCATCGAACTGCATGTCGTTCGCCCGACCTCGACGATGAGTGAAGCCGCTCTCGACTTCGACCACGCCGCAAGCTGGATCGACCTCGCTTACGAACAGGCCATGCGCACGCTCGACACGATTCTGCCGCAGCGCCCGGCGACCCAGGCCGAGGCCGAGGCGCCAGCGAGCGAGGCGGCGGCGGCGAGCTGACGAGTGTGGCGACGGCGCGGTGGGCGAGGCGCCGCCGACCTGCGGTGGTTGGCGAAGGAGAGTCACATGGCGGACACTGTCGAGACTCCGACATCATGGCGCATCCTGATTGTGGATGATGAGCCATCCGCCTACGAGCCTTGTGAGGCCGTGCTCTCGACTGTGCCCAGCTACGTGGTACGCGCCGAGCAGTCACCGCTGCGGGCGCTGGTGGTCGCGCGCGAGTGGCGTCCTGATGTCATCATCCTCGACATTAGCATGGAGGAGTTGCGAGGCATCGAGCTGGCGCGTCGCCTGAAGGCCGATGGCTGCGCCGCCGATCTCATGTTTGTGACCAGCGCAGGGGACATCAAAACCAAAGAGGAAGGGCTGGAACTCGCCGATCAGTACCTTACCAAGCCGTATCAATCTAGAGAGTTGCTGGCGCGCATGCGTGCGCTGCTACGGCGTAGAGAGCAGGGCGCCGGGCGAGCCGAACACGCTGGAGATGACGCATGGCCAGCGATTGACCTCGCCAGCAGATCTGTTCGGCTTCCCAATGGGAAAGCCGCGACGCTGACCACAACCGAGCTGAAGCTGCTGCTGGCGCTGCTCGCGGGCAAAGGCGAGCCAGTCTCGACCCGGCGATTGCTGCAAGCGGTGTGGAATCAGGAGGTCGCTCCGGATGATGGCGAGGCCCGCAACAGTCCGCGTGTGCAGGCGAATATCTCGCGGCTGCGCGGCAAGCTCGAGCGTTTCCCCGATCAGCCAGAGGTGATCATCACCGTGCCACGGTCGGGCTATTGTCTCCGATTAAAGCCTGAGCGCCATGACTGATGATGACCAGCGACACGACAAAGATCGAGCGACGTCTGGCGCCCTCCCTGCAGATGAGCGCTCGCGCGCCGCTGCCCGCGTGGGCGAGCCACACGAGGCCGATGCGCGGCAGACATTCTCATGGCTCATCGCGCATGCGCTTGGCGGGGTCACGCACTCCATCGTGAACCCACTCTCGCAACTGGAAACTGAGGAGCCAGGGGAGTCACTCAGCCTGCGTCAGCGCGCCTTGCTGACGCTTGCCAGCGGCGGCGCCACGCGGCTGATGCAATTGAACGATGACATCCTGTTGCTCACCCATGCCGCAGCGCAGACAGTGGAAGTGTCGCTTGAGTCGGTTCCGTTGACGACGCTGCTGCGTGAGGCCATCGAGCAGGCGCAGACGCCCGATGCGCCCGATCCACCGCGCGACATCCGGTCGCATGCCACGCCTGCGCTGCCACTGGCGCTCTGTGACCCCGCGCTGGCGCGGCGCGCGCTGGCGGCCCTCATCGAGAACGCGCTGCGGTTCTCGCCGCACGATACGCCCGTGACCGTCGAGGCGCGCAAGCTGCGAGATCGGGCGGTCATCCGCGTGCATGATGACGGCCCCGGAGTCGCGCCTGAGGCTGCCCCGCGCCTCTTCGCGGCGCTCACTGTTGGCGCTCGCCCGCGCAATCATGTCGGGGTGGGGCTGGGGATTGGGCTGGGCCTCGCGGTCGCGCGCATCTGCGCCGAGGCGCAGGGAGGCGGCGTGCGCCTGGAGCCGCCTGCGGGCGCAGGGACGACCTTCATCCTCGAACTGCCCTTCGCGCCCATCGCTGCGACGCCATCAGACTGATGGGCCACGTCGCGCCACGACGATCACGCGCCCTGCGTTGTCGTCGGCGGGCGCCATATCGTACCCGCCATAGAGCGCCTCGATGGTGAATCCTGCGTGCTGCGTCGCCAGCGCGACCTCGCCGCGCGAGAGCAGCGCCAGCGGCATGCGCGTCAGGGCGCGTCGCACAGGCCCACCTTGCTCGTGCGCGTCGTAGAGGTGCGTCACCTCGACAACACCTGGCTCCTGCCCTGGCCCGCCAACCACCAGATGCTCCACCAGCGTCGCGCCGCCACGCGCTTGCCATGCGCCTTGCCACCAGAGCCGTCCAGCCGTCTCGAGCAGGCGGCGCGGCCCGGCGATGTCCACATCCAGGATCAGGCGCCCACCCACGCGCAGCCGCGCATGCAGCGCCGCGAGGGCAGACGCGCGCTCCTCGGCGTGAATGAGATGGCCAAACGTCCCCAGCGCCATCAGCGCCACATCGTAGCGCGCGGTCGCAGGTACGCCTGGATCGGTCGCCGTGCCTGCCACGAGGGTGACGCGCCGCGCCACCCGCTCGGGCAGCGCCGCCAGCCGCCTGGCGCCGCGCTCACGCATCGCCGCCGATGGCTCAATCCCCGTCACGACGTAGCCCGCGCCCGCCAGCGCCGCGAGCAACCGCCCTGTCCCGGCGCCAACCTCAAGGATCGCCAGCCGGGTCGTCTCGCCGCCGATGAGTTCGAGATACAGCTCGATATCATCGGTGAAGCTATCATGCTCCAGGTCATACCACTCCGCGATTGGCGCATAGGGGTCTGGCCCGGTAGGCGTGTCGGCTGTATCGTTCATCCTGATTCCTAGCGCATTTTAAAATACCTACTGGCGCAACGCGCCCATTCATGCCTATCATAGCCGATGTAGGTGATGCAGAGGGAACATGGCATGAGAGCGACAGTGTCGTCGTCGGGTTGCAACCGCTGCCCGTGACAGCCGTACACCCTCCGGAGTGTCCGCTAGCGCGAAGAATCACTGCGCTACAGCGAGAACAGCGACGCTCCGATGATGACATGTACAGAAAGGCCTCAACTCGTGGACGCCACCGAAAGCACGGCGCAGCGTACTGTCGCTCCGACGCCAACCGCCGCGCTCGAAGCCATCGACATTCGCAAATCGTTGCCACTGGGCCGAGAACGCATTGACATTCTCAGGGGCATCTCCTTACGCATCGATCACGGTGAATTCGTCGCGGTCATGGGCCCTTCAGGGTCGGGCAAGTCTACCTTGCTGGGCATCATCGCCGGACTGGACAATCCCACCAGCGGCAGAGTGATGATTGACGGCATTGACATCACAAAGATGGGTGAAGGTCAGCTTGCCAAGGTGCGCAACGCCAAGATCGGCATGGTCTATCAGGCGTTCAACCTGATCCCGACGCTGACCGCGCAGGAGAATGTCGAGGCGCCACTCTATGTAGGCAAGCATCCGGGCCGCCCGGCTGACCGCGCCAAGGAGATTCTGGAACTGGTTGGGCTGGGCCATCGGCTGAACAACCGGCCAAATCAGCTCTCTGGCGGCGAGCAGCAGCGTGTCGCCGTCGCCCGCGCGCTGGCCACCGACCCCGCCATCGTCATCATGGATGAGCCGACGGGCAACCTCGACCAGAAGAACAGCGAGAACATCCTGGGCATGGTGCGCGACCTGCGTAACCGCACTGGCAAGACCTTCATCATCGCCACGCATGACCCGAACGTCGCCGCCGCCGCTGACCGCGCCGTCCATATTGTAGATGGCCTGGTGGCGAACGCCTGAGCGCGCGGGGAGAGAGCATGAAACTCGGACTTTACTGGTCGTATGCCACGCGCTCACTGGCGCGGGGCGGACAGCGCACGCTGCTCGCCATCTTCTGCGTCGCAGTGGGTGTGATGGCGATTGTCTCACTCCAGTTGGTCGGCCAATCGGTCAACCAGGGCCTGACCGGCAATATTCGTGACAGCAATGGCGGCGATCTCTCAGTAACCGCCGCTATCGTTAATCTGCGCGCCGACCAGCTCAGCGTCTTTGAGCAGTTGCAGAGCGATGGGCATATCACGACCTTCACCGCCGTCTCGACCCATCAGGCGCAGACGAGCGACAAGCAACAGAATGCGCAATACTTTGAGTTGCGCGCGATAGACCCGGCGACGTTCCCGCTGGCAGGGCCGCCGACGTTCCTCGATCCCAGTGGCGCAACCCTTCAATCCACGCTGACTGGCTCAAATATCGTGCTGACCAAGAGCCTGGCGACCACGCTGAATGCCTCGGTCGGCGACACAGTGAAAATCACGTCGGATGATGGCCGTGTCGTGGATGGCACGGTGGCGGGCATCGTGGCGAGCGCGGGCCTCTTCCAGCGGCCCCAGGCGCTGATCTCGCTCAGCGGCTATGCGGCGATTCCCAGCACATCGGGTCTGCCCGTCAGCTATGGCGCCGTCTACGCAAACGTGCCAGGGCACACGAACGCCAACGCCGACAAGGCGAAGAGCGTCATCGAACAGCAGTTGCCCACGGTGAATGTCACAACGACGAACGACGCCTTGCAGCAGAACGCCAGCAATGTGCAGAACATTCGCTACTTCTTGCAGGTCGTCGGCCTGCTCTCGCTGCTGATCGGCGGCGTGGGCATCGTCAACACGATGCAGGTGCTGCTGCGACGACGCCAGGTCGAGATTGCCGTGCTCAAGACGGCGGGCTATCGTCGTGGCGACCTCTATGCGCTCTTCGGACTCGAGGCGGCGCTGCTCGGTTTCCTCGGCGGCGTGGTTGGCTCGGCTGCCGGCGTCGGCGTCTCATTCCTGGTCAATAAGCTGGTGACGGCCCGCTTCTTCATTGATCTGCCACAGGTGATTGATCCGGGGATCATTATCTCTGGCGTCATCATCGGCGTGGCGACGGCGCTGATCTTCGGCCTTATGCCGATCGTACAGGCGGCGCAGATTCGCCCGCTGGCGGTCATTCGCGGTGTCAGCGAGGGGCTGGCAGGTACAGGCATTCTGCTGACAATTGGCCTGGTGGCCCTGCTGGCGATCCTGTTCTTTGTACTGTCCTACGTGATTCTGGGCAATGTGCTCGTCGCGGTGGGCGCTATCGTCGGCACAGGCATCCTGCTGGCGATCCTGGCAGGAATCTTCTTCGTGCTGGTGCTGCTCATCAGCCGATTCCCGGCGCCCGACCGCCTGACGTGGTGGTATGCGCTGATCTCGGTCGTGGCGCTGGCAATCGGCGTCTTCCTCGTCATCAAGGCGCCTGCGTTTGGCGCGCTGATACTGACGCTGGCCGTGCTCATCACGATTCTGCCGTTCTTGCCGCGCACCGGCAAGGCGAATACGCGCATGGCGATGCGCAACCTGGGACGTGAGAGCACGCGCAGTGTCACGACGATGGTGGCGCTCTTTGTCGGCGTCTTCGGCATCGGCCTGATTCTGGCGCTGGGGCAGAATATCAAAAACGAGGTCAACGCCGCCCTCTCGACACAGATCAAGTACAACTCCTTCATCATCGCCGGGGTGAAGGACAAGCCTGCGGTCGATGCGCAGGTGGCGAAAACCAGCGGCATCGAGGGCAAACCGATCGTCTCGTCGCTGGCGCAGACGGCTCCCGTCGCGATCAACGACGTTCCGCTGGCCACTGTGTTGAAGAATGCCGCGAACCGCCCCAGCGCGACCAATGTTGGCAGGCAGGGCGCGCTCTTCTTCCTCAGCGGTGTGCAGGGCTTTGACCTCGCCAATGGCGCCAGGCCAGACGCGACACTGACGAGTCTGAAGGCTGGCGAGGACAAGGGGCGACTGCTGACCAGCGCTGATGCGAACTCGCTCAATGTGCTGATGCCCTCAGCATCCGCGCTGGCGCCGCTCAATCTGAAGGTTGGCGACACGATCACGCTGGCCAGCACGGTCGGCGCCTCGACGACGGGGACCGGCGCTACTGGCGCGACCGGCAAACCCGGCGCGCCGCCAGAGCCGGTGACCTACACCGTGCATGTCGTCGGATTCTACACCGGCAGCCTGACGACGTTCGCGCCGATTCTGGCGGATAGTTCGCTGGTCACCAAGCTGGCTCAGGGAACACAGTTCTACATCTACGCGATGCAGATCGATCCGCTGAAGTCGGATCAGGTGTTGCGCTCGATCCACCAGCAGGTTCCAGCCATCCAGACCTTCAGCGTGGTGGACCTCGTGATCGCCGTCAACTCGCTGCTGAATAACCTGATCATCCTGCTGACGGCTATCGCCTCGCTCGCCATGATCGCCGGCATCATCATCATCGCGAATGCGGTGGGGCTGGCAATGCTCGAACGGCGGCGCGAGATTGGTATCCTGAAGTCGGTGGGCTACACCAGTGGGAATGTCTTGAGCGGCGTGCTCGTGGAGAATGGCCTGATTGGCTTCGGTGGCTCGCTCGTCGCGATGCTCATCGTGACCCTGGCGAACTTCATCCTCAACGTCTACGTCTTCAAGCTGAATCTGGGCGTCGGCCCGACGATCTCCATCGGCATTGTCGCGGCGACCACGCTGATCTGCATGCTGGTGGCGGCGCTCGTCGCCTACAGCGCTGCCCGCGTGCGTCCGCTCGAAGTGCTGCGCTACGAGTAAGGCTGGCCCCTGCTGACGGCGCAAGCGACACGGCGCCCCTTCGCTCGTGAGAGTGAGGGGGCGCCGTGTCATTTCATGCAGGTGATGGGGTGAAGTCGCTGCGGCCTCCGCGCTTTTGCCCCGGCAGGCGCGACCGTGATGTGCCATGATGGGGCTATTCGCCGCGTTGAGGCCAACGCCAGCGATTCGCGGATTGGTGGAAGGCGCAGGCTCTGCGCATCAGCAACAGAGGAGGCACAGCATGACAGAAACCCTGCGTGAGAAGCAGCGACCACTCAAGGCGCAGTACCGCGAGGATAGCGCCAGCGCCCTGATTACCCTGACGGCGCGCGGCAGCCAGACAGGCGTGCCGATCAGTTGCAGTGTTGACCTGGGGCGTGCGATCTACGCCGCTCAGGCGCACGCCGGCGTCGGCGGTGAGGGAACTGGCCCCTGCTCAGGCGATCTGCTGCTGGGCGCGTTCGCCGCCTGCGCGCAACTGACGACCCAGATGGTCGCCGAGGCGATGGGCATTCAGACGGAGCGCATCACCGTCACCATCGAGGGCGATCTGGACCTCAGGGGAACCCTGGGCATTGATCAGAGCGCTCCGGTGGGGTTCTCGGCCATCCGCGCCAACATCGAAGTGGTGGCGCCCAACGCCAGCGCGGACCAGCTAGCCGCGCTGCATGAGAAGGCCGAGAAATACTGCGTCGTGCTTGCCACGCTGCGCACGCCGCCGCCCATCGAGACGACATGGAACTGAGTGTGTGGCGCATCCCTACGCCTGGCTGATCGCGACGCCGAGCCGCTCTAGCAGCGGCGCCACGCGCTGCGCCAGATAGGCGAGGGGCATGCGCTGGCGCGGGCCATGTGAGTCGGAGCCTGCGCTGACGAGCAGCCCATGCCGCTGCGCCAGCGCCGCGTAGGCGTCCACCTGCTCTGGTGTATGCGTCGGATAGTAGACCTCGACGCCATCCAGCGGAACGTCGCGCAGCAGCGCCTCGATCTCGTCTGGCTCGTAGCGATGAATCTCGCCCTCGCCGCGCCCCGGATGCGCGATCAGGCAGAGCGCGCCGCTAGCATGCGCCGCCGCTATCGCCTGCTCGATAGGCGCGCGAATCTGCTGGTAGCCCGCCTCCGTGACCATGCGCAGCGCCTCACCTGGCCCAGGCGCGTAGCCATGCCCCACCAACAGGGCGGCCACATCCATCGCGCGGTAGGGCTGGCCACCCTGATCGGCCAGCAGTTCCGCCTGGCGCGGGAAGGTGTGGCCACGCGCCAGCATCGCGTCGTAGACCATGCGCGTATTGGCGCGCATCCTCGCCGCAGTATCGTCGATGAGCAGGCGCAGCGCGTCGCCGATAAAACCAGTCGTCGGTGGCGCGTAGCAGAGCAGATGCGCTGGCAGCCCGCGCCACTCTGTCGTCACCTCGACGCCGGGGATGACGCCGACGCCGCGCTCAAGCCCCAGCGCCATCACCGCTGGCAGGTGGGCTAGTTGATCGTGGTCTACCACACTCACCAGTCGAAAATCACGCTGCGCCAATGTCTCGAACAGGTCCGCTGGGAGCCATGCGCCATCACTGTAGCGTGTGTGCAGGTGCAGGTCTATCGCCGCCGTAGGCGTCAGCGCCGCCAGAGAGCTTGCCATCGAGAAATCCATTCTGATCGCTAGTCGCGCGGGGCCACGCTCATGGCCTGCTCATAGACGCCGACGATGTTGCGCGCGGCGGCTTCGTTGGTAAAGAGGCGCCGCGCGCGCTCACGCCCCATGTGGCTGAACTGCGCGCGCAGGGCGGGGTTGGCTTCCAGCCGCAGCAGCGCCGCCCGCAGCGCCGCCACATCGCCCTCTGGCGTCACCAGCCCCGCGTCGCCGATCACATGGGGAATCTCGCCGGAGTCTGAGCCGACCACGGGAACGCCGCAGGCCATCGCCTCGATCAACACACGCCCGAACTGTTCCATCCAGTTTGGCTGGGTCAGCGAGGGAACGGCCAGCGCGTCAACCTCCGCCAGCGCCGCTGGAACCCCGGTTGTCGGGACCGCCGCACGAAACTCGACTCGGTCGGCGACGCCGCGCTCCACCACCATACGCCGCAACGTCGGCTCATCGGGGCCGCTGCCGATGAAGCGCAAGCGGCAATGTGGCGGCATGCTCGCCAGCGCCTCGATCAGCAGCCCCGTTCCCTTGTAGATGGTCAGCCGCCCCAGATAGCCGATGATGAAGGTGTAGGGCGTGGCGCGTGGCTCACGACGTGGCGCGGGCTGGAATAGCTCCGGGTCAATGCCATACATGGTAAAGGTGGAGAGCGGCCCGGCGTAACCCTTGCGCCGCGCGACCTCGCCAGCGGCGGCGTTGACCGCGATCATGTGCGCCATGTGCCGATAGTCGTACTGCTCCATCGCTGAGAAGGGAAATGGGTAGTCTTTGTACAGGTTCTGCAGCGTGACAAAGACCGACTTCGCGCCAACCAGCAACGCCGCGCGCTGCGCCTGCGCCCCCGCCGGATTGTATGGCTCCTCGTCAATGTGGACGACATCCGGCTTGAGTTCGCGCAGCGCCCGCGAGAGGCCGCGATAGATATAGAAGTGGTAGTGTCCGTTCAAGACGACGGGCGTCTGCTTGACCGCATAGCCTGCGGTGTAGCGCGGGGTGAAGGGCAGCGTGCGCCCATCGTCCGAACGCCACTCTGGCGGTGTGATGAGCGTCAGCGCTATGCCAGGCCGCGCCGCGATGTGCTCCAGCAGCTTCTGCGAGGCCTCCGCCACAAACGTCTTTGAGACTATCGCGACGCGCACTGACCGCTCCTCTCCTCATCAGTGTTGCACGGCTGGCGGTTGAACCTTCGCAGGCGGGCGCCGCAGCCCGCAGGCCATACCAGGCGCGGCTTGAACCACCGCCAGCCGTTCGCCGACCTGCGCGCCGTCAATCGCGGTCCAGGCCAGCGACCTTCGCGTAGAATGCGCTCGTCTCCGCCGCGACCTTGTTCCAGCTAAACTGCTTGCTATGCGCCAGACCACGCGCGCGCAGATCGGCGTTGAGTTCAGGCGCGGCCAGCGTGCGGAAGATCGCCGCGCCAATCTCATCGGTGTTGTCCGGGCTGACGAGGATACCCGCCGAGCCGACGACCTCCGGCAGCGAGGTCGCGTTCGAGCAGACGACCGGAGCGCCACATGCCATCGCCTCCAGCGGCGTCAGGCCGAAGCCTTCGTAGCGCGAGGTGAAGGCGAAGCACGAGGATGCGCTGTAGAGCGCCGGGAGGTCCTGGTCGGCGACGGGAGCGCAGACGATCTGCCGCTCAACACCAAACGCCGCCGCCAGCGGGCGCCAGTCGGGGAAGGTGGGGCTGGTTCCCAGCCGCCGATGATCGCCCGCGATGAAAAGCTGGAGGTCTGGCTCATGGAGCTCATGGTAGACCGCCGCGAACGCGCCGACGAGCTTCTCCAGATTCTTGCGCGCGTCCATCCCGCCGACATTCAGCACGAATCGGTCGCGCAGGCCATATTTGACACGCACCGCGCGCAACCGTTCGGGGCTGGTTTCGCGACGGAACTCTGGCGCGGGCGCCTCGTGCACGACCTGGATGCGCGACGCCGGGATATGCAGGTATTCCATGATGTCCTGCTTCGACCACTCCGAGACGGTGATGATCGCCTCAGCGCGGCGGGCCGCCTGCGTGACAAGCTGGGTGTAGAGCATGACACTGGCCTTCGCGCGATATTCCGGCAGCGCCAGCATGATGACATCGTGGATGGTCACGACCTGTGGGACGCCGAAACGGCGATACGCTGGCGCGAAGTGCGGGATGTGCGCGAGATGCGCGCGGGCGGCCTTGGCCGCAGCGGGAAAGCCCGACTGCTCCCAGACGAGCTTTTCCAGATTCTCGCCACGCGCTGGCCCGCCAACGGGCGCCACCTCCCAGGTGAAACTCGATGGCGTCTCTGGCTGCGCTTTTGGCGGTCGCGGCCCCAGCACAATGTAGTCGTTTACGCCGTCTACCCGCCCAAGCGCCGCCAGCAGATTATACAGATAGCGCCCGGTGCCAACGTTCGGTTCTTGCAGGAAGAGGGCGTTGATCGCGACTCGCATAGCTCTCGTTTCCGCTCTCTGGGGTTCAGATGTCGCAGGGATGCGCCGCGCGGCCATCGCCACGCCCAGACCAGCATAACACAGGAACTCAGCGGCTGTCCGTTGGGCGCCCCTTTGGGGTCGCCAACCGCAGCAGCAGTCCGAGCGTCAGCGCAAATTGCAGCTCCATCGCATGCACGAAGAGGTCATCGGTGACATTGTGGACACAGAGCGCAACGATGACCGCCGCGCAGCCAATAGCAATCGCGCGCGTGTCCACGCCCGCCAGCGCGCCGCTGACGCCACGCCGCCAGTCGGTCGCGCGGGTGGCGCGCCAGGCGAGCCAGATCGCCACGCCGACCACCGCGAGGAAGGCGAGCAACCCCAGCGCCCCTGTCTCCGCCGCCACGTTGATGTAGTAGTTGTGGGCGTGGGTGAGCGATTCATCCCAGCCAGGCACTTTGTACATCGGGTAGGCGGCGCTATAGTTGCCCGCGCCGACGCCCAGCAGCGGATGCGCCTGGAACATGCGCAGACCGGCGACCCAGTGCGCCAGCCGCTCGATGGTGGAGTAATTCGCGTCGTTGAGTTGCACGTTCAGCGAGACATCGTTGACGCGGAACTGCGTCAGCAGCTTCTCCTCGATGCGCGTGGGGATGATATGCGTGAACCAGGCGACGGCGACGAGCGGCGCGCCGATGAGCAGCGCAATGATCGTGCGTCGCTCGATGCGCCAGCCTACCGCCGCCAGCACAACCAGCGCCGCTACCAGCCCCAGCAGCGCCCCGCGTGAGTCAGAGAGGTAGAGCGCAAAGAGCATCAGCGCGCTGGCCCCGCCCGACACCCAGCGCATGCGTGGATCGCGCCCAAAGAGGGTCAGCGAGAGCGCGATGGGCAGCGAGAGGTTCAGGTATCCGCCATATGGATTGGGTTGATCGAAGGCGCCGAAGACGCGGATGTTCTCGCCACCGGGGCCGAGCAGGCCGTTCGCCAGCACATACTGCGCGCAGCCGTGCAGCGCCTCCGCCACGCCCGCGATGATCGCGCCCCATGCCAGCCACAACGCCTGCCGCTGCGTGCGAATGAACAGCCAGGTCGCCGCAACCACCGCCAGCGCCTCACTCCACTTCAGCGTCTCCTTGATGACTGGCGCGCGGGTGAAAGCGACGGTGATCGAGAGGACGATGACGGCAAGATAGAGCAGCAGCGCAGCGAAGAGGGCCAGCGCCTGTGGCTCAGCGCGCCAGAGCCGCAGCGCCCAGGCGAGCGGGCGCCGCGCAGCTTCGTGGGCGTCGGGCGAGCGCCAGAGCCAGAGAGCGCCCAACGCCACCAGCGCGGCCACCAGCGCATCCGTCAGGCTCGCGCGTAGCGCGCCCACCCCCAGCGGGGCGACCGCTCCATACGCGACGGTCAGCGGCAGGAGATAGAGCAACAGGCGGGCGACGCCATCGATGGTTAGCGTGGCTCGCGCGGGGGCTACCCGACTCGCGCTGGCAAACATGCGCCCTCGCGTTCCATCTCTGCGCGGAACCAGTTGATCGTTCGCTCCAGCCCCTCCTCAGGCGTGATGCGTGGCTCCCAGCCCAGTTGTGTGTGCGCTTTCGTGATGTCGGGGCGACGGCGCGTGGGATCATCTTCACGCGCTGGCTCGAAGATCAGCGTCGAAGGCGAGCCGCAGAGCCGGATGATGCGTTCCGCCCACTCGCGGATCGTATGCTCCTCCGGGTTGCCCAGATTGAAGACCTGCCCGGTCGTATTGTCGCTGAAGAGCGCGCGCAGCAGGCCATCCACCAGATCATCCACATAGCAGATGCTGCGGGTTTGCCCGCCGTCGCCGTGAATCGTCAGCGGCTGCTGCGCGAGCGCCTGGGTGATGAAGTTCGGGATCATCCGCCCGTCGTTGAGCTGGCTATTTGGCCCGTAGGTGTTGAAGATGCGCACGATGCGCGCATCCACCGCGAGCCGCCGCACGTACTCCATCGTGATCGTCTCACCCAGACGCTTGCTCTCGTCATAACAGGCGCGCACGCCGATGGGGTTGACATTGCCAAAATACTGCTCGCGCTGCGGGTGTTCCAACGGATCGCCGTAGGCTTCGGAGGTCGAGGCCGTCAGCAGGCGGGCGCCATGCGAGCGCGCCAGCTCCAGCAGATTGGTCGTGCCGATGGTGTTGACGCGAATGGTCTCGAAGGGATGATTCCAGTAGCCCACCGGGCTGGCGGGGCTGGCGAGTTGAAAGATCGCCTCCACCGCGTCGAGGTCGCTGAGGCTCTGCGGATCGGTGACATCGCGCTGCAGAAAGGTGAAGCGCGCGTTGGCTTCCGCCGCCGTCTGGAGCGGAGCGATGTTGCGCTCGGCGCCCGTCAGCAGATTGTCAACGCACACCACTGCATGCCCTTCGCGCAGTAGCCGCGCGCACAGATGAGAGCCAATAAAGCCTGCTCCCCCAGCGACGAGAACCTTCAACACGACCTCCCTGACCAGCGTGATGTCACGATTTGCCTGCGTCGGACGTCCTCGCCAGGGCCAGCGCCCGGCGTGGGTCGCCCCAATTCTAGCTGTTCACACGCTCCGACGCAACTGGCAGGCCCAATCAGCCACTCGCGCATGCGTGTCGCGCAGCGCTGCGCGACGGCTACTCGGCGTGAGCCGCCAGCGCCGCAATCGCCTGCTCGATGCGTTGCGTCGAGGTCGCGCGCCCCAGCGCCTCCATCGTCTCGAAGAGCGGCGGCGAAACGGTGCGCCCGGTCACGGCGACGCGCATGCTGGTGAAGAGCTGCACCGGCTTGAGGCCAAGCTCAGCGACCAGCTCGCGCAGCAGCGCCTCCATCTCCGCCGCTTCCCAGCCAGGCAAGGTAGCCAACGCCGCCTGCGCCCGGCGCAAGCCGTCGAGCGTGCGCGCGGCGTCCATGTTCTTGGCGATCAGCGTCTGTGGCTCGTAGCTCAGCGCGCTGACGAAGAAGAATGACGTCATCGCAGGCGCATCGGCCAGCGTCTTCATACGCTCCTGCTCCAGCTTGAGCACGCGCGCGGCGTATTCGCGATCCACCGGGCGGGCGACACTATCGGGCAGGCCGCCCTCGGCTTCGGGTCGCTCCATAAAGGGCATGACCTGCTCGGTCAGGTCGTCGGGCGCGAGCTGGCGGATATAGTAGCCATTGAACCAGAGCAGTCGCTCCTCGTCATAGCGCGCAGGCGCGACGCCCACACGGTCCAGGTCGAACGCCTCGATCAACTGCTCGAGCGAGAGCACGGTTGACTTGTCGTCATACGACCAGCCGAGCAGCGCCATATAGTTCACGATGGCCTTCGGCAAATAGCCACGGTCGCGATACTCCATCAGCGGAATCGCGCCGAAACGTTTGCTCAGCTTCTTGCCGCCCTGGCTACTCAGCACATCCGGCACATGCGCGAAGATCGGCGGCTGCCAGCCAAACGCCTGATAGGTGATGGCGTGCAGCGGCGCGCTGGGAATCCACTCCTCCGCGCGCAGGACATGGGTAATCAGCATCAGATGGTCGTCGATGACATTGGCCAGATGATAGGTCGGGTAGCCGTTTGACTTCAGCAAAACGGCGTCATCCAGGCTGGCGTTGTCGAAGATAATCTCCGTGCGCAGGGCGTCCTTGACGACCGTTTTGCCAGCGGTAGGCGCGGCGAGGCGCACCGTATAGCCCTGCCCCGCTTTGAGTCGCCCAGCGATGTCGCCCGGCGTCAGGTAGCGGCAATGGCGGTCGTAGCGCGGTGGCTCGCTGCGGGCGCGCTGCTCCTCGCGCACCTGCTGGAGACGCTCAGGCGAACAGAAGCAACGATAGGCGTGGCCGCTGCTAATCAACCGCTCGGCGTGGATGAGGTAGAGATCGTGGCGCTGTGTCTGGAAGTATGGCCCGTATGGGCCACCAACCTCTGGCCCCTCGTCTACCGCCAACCCCAGCCACTTGAACCCCGCGATCACCGCATCAACCGCCCCCGGCACCGTGCGCGCAGTGTCGGTATCTTCGATGCGCAGCAGGAACTGGCCGCCGGTATGCCGCGCCAGCAGCCAGCTAAACAGCGCCGTGCGGAACCCGCCGATGTGCTGGAAACCAGTTGGGCTTGGCGCAAATCGCGTGCGCGCGGCTCGCTTCGTGGTAGTATAGGAGTCGCCCGCGCTCAGCGGCTCAAGCGTATCGGAAGATTGGGACATTGTTGATTTTGCTCCTGTGAACGCCATGCGCCACAAGCGGCGTGAGTTCGGCGCCGCATCTGCGCACGTACAGTCGGCTTGTGACGCTGGTTGGTCCACGAGGCTCAGCGAATACTCAGCGTCCGTCCGGGTGTGCGCCGCGACTTCCTACGCTGCTCAGCCGTTTTATCGAGTGAGCAGACGCCCAGGAGACAGAGCGCGCAACGCCCATGACTCCTGAAATAGAGCGCATATACGCGCAGTCTATCCAGTTGTGCGCCAGGCTGTCAAGCAGCGGCCGCCAGCCAACGCTTCCGCGCCCTGAGCGGCGCCCGTCATCATGGAGGATCGTCGTTGGATACGCCAGGAACCCCACCCACACCTGACAATCTCCCGCAAGACGAGTCGGGCGCTCCCAGCCAGGACGTTGACGGGTCGGATGAACTACCCACAAACCCTGAAGTAACCGCCAACGCCGCTGAAGACAGCGCGGCGGCGCTAGATGTGCCGTTGCTCCCGCCGATGGATGAGACGCCAACAGTCATAGCGGGCAGCGCAGCCGATATCGCCGAGTCGGGCGCGCATGCGCACGCGACCGATGGCGATGACGCCGTTGGGCCAGCCGAGCCATACCACCCGCCCTATATCGCAGCCTCGGCGCCGTATCTCTCCGCCAACCGCCTGCACACGAATCGTCGGCGCCTGCGCTACACGCTCTACGTGCGGCGCACCTCGCGCGCTCGCGCCGCCGCCAGGTCCGCGACACTTTCGCGCGCCGCCTGGGCGACGATTGCGGCGCTGATCGTGCTGACGGTTGGGGTGCTGGCGACCTCGGTGAGCGCCGCCGCCGCCTACTACTCGACCGAGGCGGTCTCCATCGCCTCGCTGAGCCGCACGGTGTCGGGGCGCGACAGCGTGCGCATCTACGACAGCAAGGGCATTCTGCTCTATCAGGTGGACAATTTCGGCGCGCAGCACAGTATTCCGCTGGCCAACATGCCCATCAACGCCATCAATGCGACCGTGGCGATTGAAGATCACACGTTCTGGACGAATCCAGGGGTGGATGCGACCTCGATTATTCGCGCCGCGCAGGCGAATTTCTCGAAAGGCGGCATCTCGCAGGGCGCCAGTACGATTACCCAGCAGTTGCTCAAGCTGAACATCGTTGGCGCCAACGATACCTATACGCGCAAGCTGAAAGAGGCGATTCTCGCGGTGGGGCTGACGGAGAGCAATACCTACACCAAGCAGCAGATCCTTGAGATGTATCTCAACTCGATCAGCTACGGCCATGAGGCGTATGGCATCGACTCCGCCGCACAGATCTATTTCGGCTATCAGGATAATCCGCGTACCGGCGAGACCGCCGCGCAGCAGCTCGACCTGGCGCAGGCGTCGATGCTCGCGGGCATCCCGCAGAACCCCAATTTCAATGAGCCAATCGACCACTTCTCAACGGCGATACAACGCCAGACCGAAGTGCTGGGCGACATGGTGAAGTATGGCTACATCACGCAGGCGGCGGCGGCGGCGGCGCTGAACGAGGCGAAGCAGCCAGCGTTCCTCAGCAAGTTCCATTATGGGACGCAGAACCTCGCGCCAGCCTTCGTCGACTATGTGCTGCAACAGCTTCAGTCGATGGTGATCGCCGGGCAGGTTTCACTCTCTCGTAGCGGCCTGAATGTCTACACAACGCTCGATCTCGACCTGCAGAATCACTCGCAGGCGGCGATGGAGACGCATCTGTATGGCAATGACCACGATGACTTCACTGGCGGTGGGTTGATCCGCAATGACAATGTGACCAACACAGCTGGCATCATGGTGCAGCAGAGCACGGGCGCTATCAAGGTCATGCTGGGCAGCGTGGACTACTACAGCACGAAGATCAACGGCCAGTTCAATGTTGTTACGCAGGGGCAGCGCAGCGCAGGTTCGTCGTTCAAGCCCATCGTCTACACGACCGCCTTCGAGAAGGGCTGGTTCCCGGCGATGACCATCGCCGACACCCCAACCGTCTTCTGGGACGCCGGAACAAACAAGCCCTGGAAGCCACTTGACTTCTACATCGGCTCGCCGCACTTCTCAGGCGAGATCACGCTGCGCGATGCGCTGCAAAACTCGCTCAATATCCCGGCGGTCAAGGTGATGCAATACGCGGGTATCGCCGATGTGGAGCGCAACGCGACACGGATGGGGCTGCGCGACTATCTGGGGACGTGGGGCCTATCGTCCGTGCTCGGCACACTCGACGTGACGCCATTCGATATGGTGCAGATGTATACCGTGCTGGCGAACTATGGCCAGTACATTCCACTGCACAGCATCGACCGCATCAGCGACAGCCTTGGCAATACGCTGTTTACCTATCAGCAGCCACGCCCGGTGCAGGTACTCACGCCACAGGCGGCCTACATGACGACAAACATCCTCGAAGATAACGGCGCCCGCACCGAGTTTGGCCTCTGCTCGCCACTCTACCTCGATCCGCTGATCAGCCCCGATCTGCCTGGCTATCGAACGTCATCGCGGCAAGGGCCGATTGGCTCGAAAGAGTGCGGCGCGATCTATGCGAATCATGGGTTCAGCACCAACGCCTGGCCAGCCGCCGTCAAGACCGGCACAGCGCAAGACTTCACCGACGACTGGACGATAGGCTATACGATGGACTACACGATGGCCGTCTGGGCAGGCAACAACAATCACACGCCGATGTATCACATCGATGGCATCACCGGCGCCGCGCCAACGTGGTATCGCTCGATGATCTATGCGGAGCAGCGCGACAACCTGCCCAAGCGCGATTTCCCGGTCCCCGCAGGCTTGCAGCGCGCCAGCTGGACCTCGAACAACATCACTACGACTGACCTGTTCCTGGCCGGCGCAATGCCTCCGAACAACATTGGCAGCACGGGAACGAACTTCACGCCATGCTTCACCAATGACGACACGAACCCGTGGAACTTCTGCCCGGCGACGCCAGTCGCCACTCCGGGCGCAGGCGGGACTCCTGGGCCAGGTGGTGGCCTGCCTCCCACTGGCGGTGGTGGAGGCGGCTTCGGCGGCGGAGCTGGTGGTGGTGGTGGTGGCAAGCCAGGCGGCTGACCGCGCGCCCTCACCACCTGGCCCCCGCTCCCACGCGGCGACGGCAAATCCAGCGCCCCTCGCCCTCTGGGAGAGGGGCTAACACCACGACGACATCCGAGCCAGATTTGGGGTCACCCGCCAGCCAGCTATCTCCAGATATTCCCCTCTTGACCAGCGTCGTTTCCACACGCTACACTGTCAAATAGAACATATGTTTTAGAGACAATGCTACTACACACCCCTCACACAACAGGAACATCCACATGATCGCAGAAGGCCTGCTCTGGTTCGACGATGACCCACGACGCCCGTTGCTGGAGAAGATAGCGAGCGCCGTTGAACGCTACAAAGAGCGCACTGGCTGGCAGCCAACGGTCTGCGAGGCGCATCCTACCCTGGTGGAGATGTTCAACGCCGACCGCGCTCGCGCCGACGCGGCGGCTGCGAAAGCCGCCGCGCGCCGACGCCCCCCGGCGCCCACACCGCCCGCAGTAACCTTGCCGCCGAGGCTGCGCGTCACGCCGAATGCGTCGATGCGGCCGAATTACCTGCTGATTGGCATCGAAGCGGGTGAGCGTCCGCGCAGAGCCGCCAGCCCACCAGCGACCCACAGCGCCGCGCGCAAGGCGAAGCATACGACCGCAGCCGCCGCGCCAGCCGTCGCGGAGGCGCCCAGCCTGCCCACACGGGCGCAGCGCGAGCGAACACCCCGCGCAAAAGCGGGCTAGATGCGCTTATCCCGAACGCGCTTCAGGCTAGCGGGTGAGCGCCTTCCGTGCGACTTCGAGCTGTGCGACAATCTGCTTATTGCGCTCCTGTTCCTCTGGCTCCAGGTCACGCCCGCTCGTTGGGGTCGCATGGGCGTACTCGCGGAGCCGCTGCGCCGCCGTCTGACGACCTGAGCGTGTCGCTTGCATGGCGAAGGCCACCGCAATCTCGGTGACGGTCAGCTCGGCGCGCTCGCGGGCGGCGGCGTAGAGCGCCTCAGCGTAGAGCGAGGCGTAGCCATCGAAGTAGACGGCGCGGTCGCCCATGTCGGCGACAGAGCCGCCGACACGCTCCACCAGCGCCAGCGCCTGACGATAGCGCCCTACCGCCGCCTCAAGCTCTGGCCCAGCCACCAGGGCGCGCGCCTCACCGCCGAGCGCCTCGGCTTCGAGCAGCGGATTCGCGCTCTCACGCGCCAGCCGCTCCGCCTCGATGAACGCCGCACGGGCGCCTGAAGCGTCCGCCAGATTGCGTCGCGCCTCACCCAGACTCAGTTGCGCCAGCGCCTGCGCGGCCACATCTTCCGCCGCGCGTAGACGGGGCAGCGCCTCCTGGAAAATGGTCGCCGCTTCATCCCACAGCTCGCGCCGCAAGAGGATGCGGCCCAGTCCGACGGCGCTGAGCGCATCGGCGACGACAGCGTCGCGGGCCTGCGCCACAGTCTGCGCGTGATTGAAGGTGTTCACCGCCGATTGCAGGTTCTCCGCCAGCAACTCGACCTCCGCCTCTGCCAGCGTCGCCTCGACCAGCGCCTGCTCGTCTGCCTCGATCTCCGCCAACTGACAGGCCTCATGCGCGTGCGCCCGCGCCTGGCCAAGCTGCCCCAGCGTCATCGCAACGGCGGCCCAGACGGCGTTGGCCAGCGCTTCGGGGCCATGCTCACCCGTCGCGGCGCTGGCGTCGTGCGCCTGTCGCAGCGCCAGCGCCACGAGCTGATTCGCCTCGTCGATGCGCCCACTGGTCAACGCCAGTCGCGCCTGCTCGATGGTCACGTGCGCCGCCAGCGTCGGGCTGCGATGCGCCGCGAATCGCTCGCTGGCCTGCCGCAGCCATGGGTCGGCCAGATCAGCGCGACCGCGTGTTCTGGCGATGCGCCCCAGCCCCAGCAGCGCCTCGCCTTCCAGCGTGGGTTGCGTCACCTCCAGCGCAAGGGCCTGCGCCTCGGTGAAGAGGTCTTCGGCTTTGCGCGGTGTCCCACGCCGCCGCTGCGCCTCTGCGGCGCCGAGCATCGCGCGGGTGTAGGGAACCTGCGCGCGCAGTGTGCGATAGGAGCGCATGGCGCGGTCGAAACTTGTATTCGCCTGGAGCAGTTGTCCACGGCGCAAATTGATCTCGCCGAGCACACGATTGACCTCAGCGGACCCCAGGGCGCTGCTCGTCTCGGTGTAGATCGAGCCAGCCTTGACGGCGCTGGCGAGCGCCTGGTCGAGCCGCCCGGTCTTTAGCGCGACCTCGGCCAGACCGAGCGCGCCATCGGCCTCGCCCAGCTCATATTCCACCGGGCTGGCCAGTTCGATTGCCTGGCCAAAGTCGCTGGCGGCGCTCTCCACCTGCGCGCTATCCATCTCTAGCCGCCCCAGGCTAAGGAGCGCGTCTACCTCGCCGAAGCGATCATGCGCCTGCCGATAGAGCGTGAGGGCATGGCGCAGGGCGTCTGCGGCGGGAGCGTAGCTGGCGCTAGCGGTCAGCATCTCGCCCTGGCCGCGCGCCGCATCGGCCTCGCCCACAGTGTCGTGCGCCGTCTGATAACGTTCACGCGCCTGGCCGTAATACTCCGCCGCGCGCTCGTAGCGTCCACGCTGCCGCTCGATATGCCCCAGCGCCAGCGATGCGCTCGCCTGGCCGCGCGTGTCGTCCTCCTTCTCGAAGAGGCGCAGCGCAAGGAAGTAGTGTTGCCAGGCGGTATCTATGCGTCCACGCTGCCGCTCCAGATGTCCCAGCGCCAGCGTCGCGCTCGCCTCACGCCGCGCGTTGTCCGCCTGCTTGTAGAGCGCGATGGCTCGCTCATAGCTGTTGGCGGAGCGGTCCAGCGCGCGATTCTGCCGCTGCGCCTCGGCCAGCGCCAGGCGAGCGTCACCGGCTCGTTCCAGATCGCCCAGCTCGTTGAAGCGCGTCTCCGCGTCGGTAAGCGCCTGTGTCGCGCGCTCGACGCGACCCTGCGCCAGCGCTTCCTGCCCGGCGCGCAGCCGCGCCAGCGCCTCATCTCGCACCACATCCTGCGCCATGGCTCTGCCCCTTCATCGCTACGAGAGGACGCCCTGCGGCCTCCCGAACCGTTCCATTGCACAATACGGCGTGGCGCCTGAGCGCGTCAAAGGCGGAACGGCGCCGCGTTTGACGGCGACACACATCGTGGGCGACACTGTGTCGGCTCTGCTCGCACGATGCGCCATGCGTCAACGAGGTCCGTGAGCCGACATGATGCAGAGAAAATAGCCTCTGGGGAGCATACGATGCCCGCGTACTGGCTTGAATTGAGCGTCACCGCCGATCCTGAGACGGTCGAATCCGTCACGGAGGTCATCAGCCGCTATACGCAGGGCGGTGTGGCCATCGAGGAGCCATTCGAGTTGCATGACGATGGCCAGGCGCACACGCCGATCCCCGGCGCGCCCGTCACCTGCCGCGTCTGGATTCCCGATGACGCGGACGCTGAGGAGACGCGCGTTCACATTGAAGAGGGCATGTGGCGCCTGCGCCAGATCGCTCCCGACGCCATCGGCGATCTGCGCTTGAAGCGCGTGGCCGAAGAAGACTGGGCCAACGCCTGGAAAGAGCACTACCATCCGCTGCAACTCGGCGACCGCGTGGTCATTCGTCCCTCGTGGCGCGAGTATACGCCGACGGGCGATCAGGTGGTGATCGAGCTTGACCCTGGCATGGCGTTCGGCACGGGATTGCATCCCACCACGCGCCAGTGCGTGCGCATGATCGAGCAGGCCACACGCCCCGGCGACCGCGCGCTGGATGTCGGCTGCGGCTCTGGCATCCTGTCGCTGGCCGCGCTGAAACTGGGAGCCGCCAGCGCGTTCGCGCTCGATGTGAGCGGAGTCGCGGTCGAGGCGACCATCGAGAATGCGCGTCTCAATGGCCTGGGCGACCGGGTAGACGCGCGGCTGGCCACGCTGGAGGGCGCAGACGGCGAGCCATACTTCCCGCTGCCGCCAGGGGTCGCGTTCCTCGGCGCGGAGATCGGAACCTACGACCTCGTGCTGGCCAATATCATCGCGCGGGTGATCGCGCAACTCGCTCCCGCGCTGCTCCGCGCGACACGGCCCGGCGGAAGCCTCATCGCCAGCGGCATCATCCAGGAGCGCCGCGATGAGGCCGTCGGCGCGCTGATCGCCGCCGGGCTGAGCGATATTCGCGAGGTGGTGGAGAACGACTGGGTGACGCTGATCGGTCGTCGCGCCGAGGTCTGAGCGCGCGACCGGCGGGCGTCAGGCGTTCACATCGACGACGATATGGCCCGTCGTGCGCCCCGCGAGTATCTCATCAGCCAGCGCGCGCGTCTCCGCCAGCGAGACGACCCGCATGGTTCGCTGGATGGCGCTTCTGGGCAGATCACGCGCCAGCCGATCCCAGATGACCATGCGCCGCGCCTGTGGCACGGGGAGTGAATCGATGCCGAGCAGGTTGACCCCGCGCAGGATGAACGGCAGCACGCTGGTGTTCAGCTCGTAGCCGCCCGCATTGCCGCAGGCGGCGACGCTCGCGCCATAGGCAAGCGTCCGCAGCGCGCCCGCCAGCATCGCGCCGCCCACGGTATCGATCACGCCGCCCCAGCGCGCTGTCCCCAGCGGACCGCCGCTGGGCGTGAGCGCCGCCCGGTCGAGGATTTCATGCGCGCCCAGCGATTTGAGATAGTCGGCCATCGCAGGCGTGCCGGTCTCTGCCACAACCTTGTATCCCAGCCGCGCCAGAATCGCCACCGCCATGCTGCCAACCCCACCAGACGCGCCTGTGACGAGCGCCTCAGGCCCCTCTGGCCGCATGCCGTGCTCCTCCAGCGCGACGACACAGAGCATGGCCGTTACTCCGGCGGTGCCAATCGCCATCGCCACCTGGAGATCGAGATCGGGATGCAGCGGAACCAGCCACTCGCCCTTGACGCGGGCCAGTTGCGCGTAGCCGCCCCAGTGGCGCTCACCCACCCCCCAGCCAGTCAGCGCGACGCGGTCGCCCGGCTGAAACTGTGGTGAACTCGACTGCTCGACCGTGCCAGAGAAGTCGATGCCTGGAACCATCGGATAGGAGCGCACAATCCGGTTCTTGCCCGCCAGCGCCAGCCCATCTTTGTAGTTGAGGCCAGAGTAGGCCACCCGCACCAGCACATCGCCATCGGGCAGCGCGTCGCGCCCTAGCTCCTGAATCGAGGATGTCACCTGGCCATCGCGCTCATCGAGCACGAGCGCCCTGAAGCTATCAGCCATTGTGCTTCACCGCCTCCATCTCGGGTATCGCGTCCGCAAGCGTGGGCGCCGTCGCCGCGCTCTCTCTCGCTGGCAGCGTATGACATGGCGCCGGGCCGCGACAATCCCAGGGGCTGTAAATGATCGCCGAGCTGGCGGTTGAAAGCCGCGCCTAGGGTCGGTCTGCGGACCGGCGCGAAGCCCGCCTGACGCGGGCCAGGACGCCGTTCTCCAGGCCGCGCAGGCGGCCTTCGCGGCCGCCAGGCCCCTAGCTGCGGGTTCACCCGCCTGCTGGCTGGCGGCTGAAGCTACTGAAGCTACGCCTGGCGCTGTCGGGCGCCCGCAGTGTAGACTGACGGCTGGTCGTCGCCGTCGTGATGGATTCCCCGGAGTGCAAGGCGTGAACGATGCCCGCAGGCCGATTCCTCATGAGCCGCGATGCGCTGACGCCTGGCGTGGAGCTGGCGCTGCCCGACGAGATCGCCCACCAGGCGCGCGATGTGCTGCGGCTCGGCCCTGGCGCTGCGCTGCGGCTGCTGGATGGCGTGGGCGGTGAATATGCCGCGACGATCATCCAGGCCACGCGACGGGCAGTCACCGTGCGCGTGGGCGTGCGCGCGGAGGGTCTGGCGCAACCATCTGTGCGACTAACGCTCTGCCTGGGCCTGCTCAAAGCGGCGCGCTTCGAGTGGGCGCTGCAAAAAGGGACAGAGCTTGGAGTCGCGGTCTTTCAGCCACTGCTGACCGAGCGCGCAGTGGCGGCGACAGAGGAGTTTGGCGCGGCGAAACGGCGGCGCTACGAGCGCATCCTTGCGGAGGCGCTGGAGCAGTGTGGCGGCGCGTGGTTGCCCACCCTCGAAGCGCCACGGACGCTGGCTGATGCGCTGGGCAGCGCGCCCGCAGGCGTCATCGCGCTGATTCCGTGGGAGGGTGAGGCCGTCGCGCCGCTGCGCGAGACACTGGCCCGTGAGGCGGCTCATCACCGTGAGCGCGACGCAGCGGAGCTACACGCGGCGGTGCAGGTCTGGCTCGCCATTGGGCCAGAGGGTGGCTTCTCGGCGGGCGAGGTGGCGCTGGCGCGCGCGGCGGGCGCGCTGCCCGTCACACTCGGCCCGCGCATCTTGCGCGCCGAGACGGCGGCCATCGTGGCGGCGGCGCTGGCGCTCGATACGCTAGGCGCGCTACGCGCTGGCCCGCCCCGCTGAGGCGTGCGCAGGTGGAAGCGCGTGGCAAATAAATTATGTCAAATCATGATATGATAGGCGCATTGGCGCTGCTTCGGAGCAGCGCGGAAAGGACAGGGACACCATGCGCAGTGATGAGTATGATGACCTTCGCGACACAACGACCGGGAATGCGGAGAATGCGTCAAAGGCGGCGCCTGAGCAGCCAGAGCGGCCAGCCAGCGGTGAGGTGGTGATTCTGGGGCGTGACGCGCATGACAGCAGCCGAACGGGCGTGACACATGGGCGAGACGTGCTCAGCGAAGGCGAGCAGCCCGGCGTTGAGACGCATGGGCGCACCGTGATTGACCACACACATCGCTCTGAGGCGCGCGGAGTGGATGTAATCGATCTGGGGCCAAGCGCCCCCGAGGTCGACGAGCCGCAGGAGCGGTAGTGCGGCGTTCACGCGGCGCGATAGCCGGTCGGTGGCCAACCACGGCTTCGCGCCGCGTCCTCACTCCTCGCGGTGTGGCTGCTCCGCACAGCGCCTCCTATGGAGCGATACAGCTATCCTCTCACTATCCCCGGCTGTCCTCTGGCTGGCGCATGCGTCACGCAATCTGGCGCGCCTTCCCGCTGAATGGTAGGATGATGGGGCCTGCTCGCTCGTGTGGCGACCAGTCGGAAGGGAGAGACAACCGCATGCGGATCATCACCGAGCCAGAGATCTACATCGTTGGCCGCCAGAGCATCGATCAGGAGGCCGTGAGCCGCTTCCTCGCCGACCACGAGACTGCGTGGGAGACCGACTCCGAGCGCGGCTCCGAGCTGATCGTAGAGCTGGCGGGCAGAGTCTGCTACATGTCATTCGGCTCGAAGCAGTTCCGCAAGACCAACGCGGCGTATGTCGGCAACCTGATCGGCCAGGGACATGGCTCGGTGCTGGAGCATGCGGTGTGGGACCTGCTCATCACCGGCGTCTCGCGCAGCTTCACGCATGAACTGGTGCGACATCGCGCCGGCACGGGGATCTCTCAGCTCTCACAGCGCTACGTGGATGAGTCCACCGCCGATTTTGTCGAGCCAGGCATCATCGCAGGCGACCCGGAGCTGCACGCGACGTGGCAGGCGGCCATCACGAGCGCGCACGAGTCGTATCAAGACGCTGGTGGAGCAGCTGGCGGCGAAGGTGCAGGCGGAACATCCCGACCTGGGGCGCACGGCGCGCATGAAGATGGCGCGCGAGGCGGCTCGCAGCGTGCTGCCCAACGCGACCGAGACGAAGCTGATGTTCTCGGCCAATGCTCGCGCGCTGCGCTGGATCATGACCCTGCGCGGCGGTGAGGGCGCGGAGCCAGAGATTCGCCGATTCGCGGTGAAGCTGGCGCGCATCATGCGCGAGGAAGCGCCGACACTCTTCGGCGATATCGAGATCATCACGCTGCCCGATGGCTCCGAGGGGACGCGCGTCGGCCAGTACAAGGTCTGAGGCGCCATGCCAGGCTATTTCATCACACTCGAAGGGGCCGACGGCTCCGGCAAGACGACGCAGGCGCGGCTGCTGGCCGAGCGTCTGCGCGCCACCGGGCGGACGACGCGGCTGACACGCGAGCCGGGCGGCACACCGCTGGGCGGCGTGATGCGCGCGGCGCTGCTGCATCCTGAGGCGGCGCTGGCGGCGCTGGCGCAGGCAGGGCTGGCGCCCGGCGATGCGCCAGCCGAGCCGATGCTGCCGCTGACCGAGGCGCTGCTGCTCTCCGCCGACCGCGCGCAGCATGTCGCACGCATGCGGGGATGGCTGGCTGCGGGTGATGTGGTGGTGTGCGACCGCTACGCCGATGCCACGCTGGCCTATCAGGGCTACGGGCGCGGCTATGATCTGGGCGCGCTGCGCGCCCTGCAAGCGCTGGCGACCGATGGTCTGGCTCCTGGCCTCACGCTGCTACTCGATCTGCCAGTGGATGAGGGGCTGCGTCGCAAACGCGCGGGCCACGCAGACGGCGAGGAGCTCAATCGCCTCGATCTGGAGCAGCGCGACTTCCGCGAGCGCGTGCGCGCGGGCTATCTGGCGCTGGCCGCCGCTGAGCCAGCGCGCTGGGTTGTCCTCGACGCGCGCGCGGGCACGGAGGCGCTCGCCGCGCAGGTCTGGACGGCGGTGACGCAGCGGGCGCCCGAAGGATGGTAGCGGCTAGCGATTGAAACAGGTTCAGGAGGGTCGGGCGCCCGACCCTCCTGTAGGCAAGTTGCCCGCGCTCATTTGCTAGCGGGCGCTTTCATCTGCGGCGCGGGCTTGCGATTGCGCAACCGCGTCGCGATGGAGGGCGTCACGTGGCCAGCGGGAACGCTGATCTGCGGCGCAGGCTTGCGGTTATGCAACCATGTCGCGACGGAGGGCGTCACGTGGCCAGCGGGCGCTTTCATCTGTGGCGCGGGCTTGCGCTTGGGCGGCGTTGGTTTCGTCTCATCGTTCATGGAATTGTCCCTCAGAACTTTCTCTTGGTGTATGGAGATCAGGCGACGACGGCGAACAGGTCGATGATCACATCGCAGCCATGCCCGACCACGATGATATCGAGCGCGCCACTGATGCTCAGCCCCACATTGAAGCTGTTGAAGACGAACGAGCCAGGCAGGTAGTCGGCGTTGGAGACGCCGCTGTCACCCGCGCCGCTGGGCACGACCTCGATGAAGCCCTCGCCCAACTCGTTGATGACTGTTAGGTTGCCGATGGCGCCGGCCAGCCCGGTGGGCACGGTGACGCTGTTGTAGCTGACGCCTGCCACCTGCACGGTGGTCGGTGTGCCAGGCTTGCAGGGTGTCTGCGGGCAGGCGGAAGGCGTCGGTGGCGCCCACGCGCGTATCGAGCAGGCGGATGGGTTTGGGCAGGTAGGTCGATCGCGCCACCTGAGAGGCCAGGGAGCGTATGCGCCAGCTGCACCCAGGCTCCCGGCGAGCCGGATGCGATGCAGATCCAGAGGTCGCCATTAGCGTCGCGGATGGAGGCGCCGGCGGAGTAACGCGCCACTGTGGGGCGCCGACCTGATGTCTGTGGGTGTTGAAAGATGATGCCCGCTCCAAGCGCGCGCCAGATCAGCGCCAGTGCCCGAAATAGCCGACCACACCCCATCCGGCGTTTGTCGTGCCAACACGCCGGAGCCGGTTTCGGTGCCCGATGCATAGCCTTCTACGCCGACGCCACCGCTGGAATCGTACCCGTATATCGCGGTAGCCCGTGCGGTTTCCGCCAGGATCGCGGTTGAAGAGAAAATCGGTCACCGAGGAGCTAACGGTGAGGACGCTCGTCGGTGTCGAACCAGAGGTGTTGGTCAGCGAGGTCATCACATCGGCGTCGTTGGCCTGGCCAAGGATGAAGTCGCCGCCAGTGGCGTCGGGCGCGGCATGGGCGAGCGGCGCGCCACTCAGCGCGACGGTCGCCACGGTCGCGGCGGCGGCGCCCACAGCGGCGGCGCCGAGGAAGCCACGGCGGCTGGTCGCGAGGCCATGCGTGGCAGGCGCCGCTAGCTCCGCCTCGGCCTCACTGTCAGCGCGCGCGTCGGCCTGCGGCGCGGCTTCGTCGGCGGCGAAGGTGAGCGGCGTGAGCGCTTGAGCTGCTGAGCGCGTTGGCCTGCTGCTGTTGGAGCGCGATGATCGCCGCCTGCTGCTCGGCGAGCGCGACGCGCAGTTGCGCCAACTCGGCTACAACAGCCGCCAGGGCCTCCTCATGGGTCATACGCGCACTTCCCTCTTTTCACAGACACACAGACACACAGTTGTTTCGCCCAGATCAGGCGACGACGGCGAACAGGTCGATGATCACATCGCAGCCATGCCCCACCACGATGATATCGAGCGCGCCACTGATGCTCAGCCCCACATTGAAGCTGTTGAAGACGAACGAGGCAGGCAGGTAGTCAGCGTTGGAGACGCCGCTGTCGCCCGCGCCGCTGGGCACGACCTCGATGAAGCCCTCGCCCAACTCATTGATAACTGTTAGGTTGCCGATAGCGCCTGCCAGCCCGGTGGGCACGGTGACGCTGTTGTAGCTGACGCCTGCCACCTGCACGGTGGTCGGTGTGCCAGGCTTGCAGGGTGTCTGCGGGCAGGCGAAGGCGTCGGTGGCGCCCACGCGCGTATCGAGCAGGCGGATGGGTTTGGGCAGGTAGGTCGATGGCGCCACCCGCGAGGCCGGGGAGCGCATGCGCTAGCTTCACCCAACCAGTCGTGGTATAGATCCAAAGCTCGCCATTGGCGTCGACGATGGATATACCAGGGATGGACTCAAATGCGGGGGCGCCGACCGCTGTTTGCGGGTTTTGTAAGATGAAGCCCAGTCCAAGCGCGGCCAGGTCAACGCCAGTACCCGAAATACCGACCACACCCCATCCGGTGTCCGTCAGGCCGACTACTCCGGCCCCGGAATTGGTGGCTGAAGTGGCTGAATTGCCTTCTATACCTATCCCATCGTTGGAGTCTGTCCCGTATATCGCAATGGCGCCAGCGGTTGTACCTGTAATTGCAGTGTTATCTCCTGCCACTGAGGAGCTGACGGAAAGCACATTGGTGGGCGTCGAACTCGCGGTGTTGGTCAGCGAGGTCGTCACATCGGCGTCGTTGGCCTGGCCAAGCATGAAGTCGCCGCCGGTGGCCGCTGGCGCGGCATGGGCGAGCGGCGCGCCACTCAACGCCACGGTGGCCACCGTCGCGGCGGCGGCGCCCACCGCAGCGGCGCCCAGGAAGCCACGGCGACTGGTCGCGAGGCCATGCGCGGCGGGCGCCGCTGCTCTCGCCTCGGCCACACTGTCAGCGCGCGCGTCGGCTTGCGGCGCTGCGTCGGCGGCGGAAGTGCGCGTTGGGCGTCTGCTGTTGGAGCGCGCTGATCGCCGCCTGCTGCTGAGCGATCACGGACTGTTGGTCGGCGAGCGCGGCGCGCATCTGCGCCACCTCGGCTACGAGGGCCGCGACAGTTGGTTCTTCATATGCCACGTTCGAACTCCTCATCTGCGGCGCTGAGATCAGCGGCGCCGCGCCAGCGAACAACGCCATACCCATCGCCTGCTTTCCAGTCGCAGAGCGCGTCTTTGCTCGTGCGCTGCCTCACTGGAGATTCAGGATTGGAGGCGCCTTCAGCGGTGTGACGTACAGAAGTTTCACTGCGAGGGTACATATCTGCGCTGGCGTCACACATGCGCATGTGGCGCTCTACGTGTCTATGCTAATACACTTATACGCCGGTCCGTATGCCTTGTCAATCACTTGCTTCTTGCCACATGGCATCTCGTGAAGGAAAGCCACGGTGAAGCCTGTCGCCTGGTTAACGTGCTACGCTTCGAGTGTAAACGAGCGCCAATCTTCTGTCATTCTCGGCTGATAAACCGCGCTTGCAGCGCATACAGGATCGCTGGCGGGTGAACCCGCAGCTACGGGCCTGGCGGCCGCGAAGCCCCACCTGCGTGGGGCCAGGAGCAGTCCTCGGTGGACCCGCGCAGGCGGGGTTGTGGCGACCGCAGTCGCCCTGAGGCGCGGTTTCAACCGCCAGCCGGCTCGCAGGCCACCCCCGGTTTTAGGGAGAACTTCGAGAGCATATGCGACTGATGGAGACTGAATGAGGATGGTATACTTCAAGCTGGTGTTTTGCTCACTTTCCAAAGCAGTCGTGGCCAACCCACAGCGTTCGCTTCGTCCGCATGTCGCCTGCGTTGGCTGCGCTATCTACCTGCCATTACTCCCTGCCCAGGAGGCGTATCACCTATGTTCGAGAGTCTGTCTCAGCGACTCGAAACCGTCTTTGACCGACTGCGCGGCAAGGGCAAGATTACCGAGAAGGACGTCACCGAAGCAATGCGCGAGGTGCGCCAGGCATTGCTGGAGGCTGACGTCAACTTCAAGCTGGTCAAGCAGTTCGTCGCCAGAGTGCAGGAGCGCGCAATCGGCGCCGAGGTGCTGGAGAGTCTCTCGCCAGCGCAGCAGGTCATCAGCATCGTCTACGATGAACTGGTCAAAATGCTGGGCGGAGCGGATGGCGCGGATGGCGCGCATTCTACGAAGATCACCTTCGCTGGGTCGCCCCCAACCGTCATCATGATGGTCGGACTGCAAGGCTCTGGCAAGACGACGCATACCGCCAAGCTGGCCCAGTACTTTCGCAAGAGCGGCCAGAAGCCGGGCATGGTGGCCGCCGATATGCAGCGACCCGCCGCCGTCGAACAGCTCAAGCAGCTTGGCCGTCAGCTCGATATCCCCGTCTATTGGGAGCAGGATGGGGCCAAGCCAGTGGACATCGCGCAGCGGTCGGTGAAGTGGGCGCGCGAGCAGGCGCTCTCGCTGCTCATCATCGACACGGCGGGTCGCCTGCACATCGACGAGGACCTGATGCGCGAGGTAGCGACCATCCGCGAACGGGTCAACCCCAACGAGTCGCTGCTGGTCGTGGATGCGATGACCGGCCAGGACGCTGTGCGCGTCGCCGACGAGTTCAACAAGACCGTTGGTCTGACGGGTCTCATCCTGACCAAAATGGATGGCGACGCGCGCGGCGGCGCGGCGCTCTCGGTGCACGAGGTCACGGGCGTGCCGATCAAGTTCATGGGCACGGGCGAGAAGACCGACGCGCTGGAGCCGTTCTACGCTGACCGGCTCGCGACGCGCATCCTCGGCATGGGCGATGTGCTCTCACTGATCGAGCGCGCGCGCGAGCAGATGGATGAGAAGGACGCGGTCAAGTTTCAGAAAAAGATGGCCAACGCCAGCTTCGACCTCGACGATTTCCTCAATCAGATGCGTCAGGTGAAGAAGATGGGGCCGCTGAGCCAACTGCTGGAGATGATTCCCGGCATGGGCAAGGCGCTGAGCGATCCGCAGGTGAAGGCGGCGCTCGAAGGCGACCAGATGAAGCATACCGAGGCGATCATCCTCTCGATGACGATGGAGGAGCGGCGCAACCCAGACCTGCTCAACAAAAGCCGCAAACAGCGCATCGCCCGGGGCAGCGGCATGACGGTGCAAGACATCAACCAGTTGCTCAACTCATTCAAGCAGTCGCAGAAGATGATGAAGCAGATGATGGGCATGCAGCGCGGCGCGGGCGGGCGTAAAGGCATGCGTGGCCTGAGCGGCGCAGGTGGCCTCGGCGGCTCGCCCTTCGGCTTCTGAGGCCGGACCCACTCGATCTGTTTGACCCGTCTGCAATGTCACAGACCCCCACACTGGGCAAGCGCCCGGCGTGAGGGTCTGTCGTGCTGCCCGCCGACGAGCAGCCTATGCAGTTACTCGGGCAGCCTGGCGCACGTGTAACATGTAACGGCGCGGTGCGCGACTTGCGCAGGCGTCGTGGGCGCAGTGGGCGCGACGCGAGCGTTGGACGCTTTCCACTGGGGACATGGCAGGAGGTTCGAGACCGTGACAAGCGATGGGCAAGGTCCCCACGCGGCGCCGCACGCGCGCAAGCGTGGCGGGTGGTCGGCGCGGGCGCTGCTGACGGCGCTGCTCGGTGTGTCGGTGGTGACGACATTGCTTGCAGGTTGCGGCTCTAGCGCCAGCCAGACACTCGCCGCGCAGAATAAGCTGAAGCTCGACCGCGAACTGACGCATGCCAAAACGACCCTTGGCCTGCCAGATGCCATGGTGCAACCTATCGAGACGCAGGAGCAGAAGATCGCGTCGGGCGCGAACGGCTGGAACTACAACTACCAGGACGCCGCCGCGAACTACAGTTTGCTCTACACGCAACTGGTTGGGGTCGAGCAGACGGCGTCGCAGACGCTCAAGACGCAGGCCACCGCCGACCTCAAGGCGTTCTCCAACGCGCTGACGGCTCGCAGCGCGCAGGGCTTCTCGCAGGCGGAGGTCTACCAGGGGCGGCTACAGCAGGCGGTGGCTGACCTCGCCAACGCCCAGCGCCCCGGCGACTACGCGCGCATCGACACCTTTGTGCGCCAGCAGACCGAGGCGCTCAACTCGATGGGGCCTGCCTATGACAAGCTGCAAGAGTTCAACAAGGTGATTCTGGCGGTCAGCGCCGCTGGCTACAACTCTGTGCTCGCCCAGAACCTCTATCAGCAAGACCTCACCGCCTTCACCAACGCCTCCTCGTCTGAACGGTACAAGGCGCTGGTCGAGGTCATCGACGGGCAGATCACGCAGATCGAGGCCGACCAGACCGAGGCGCTGCCCTACATCGGCTCGACGCTGCTCGATCAGTTCCAGGCGAGCATCGATCTGCTGAAGACCTATGGCCAGGCGACGGCGTCCTATCAGACCCTGCACGACGAGGATCAGCGCCAGTTGAAGGCCGCCAAGTCGCTCGGCGATTACCTCGCGCTCTCGCAGACGATCAATCAGCAGACGGCGGGCATGACGCTGCCATTGATGCGTGGGCTGGCGCTGCAACAACTCAACGAGCTGCTCAATGACATCAACTACGTGAATGCCAACTTCAGCCAGGTAGACCCGGCGAATGGCGTGGCGTACCCCGACGCCTACGAATACGCAAACCCGTATCAGGGCGGCGGACTCGTCCAAAGCGAGTTCAACGCGGCGCGCACGGCGAGCGATTATCAGCAGGTCTATTTCGATGGCTTCACGCTCGACACGAATCTGCATGCGCTGCTCGATAACCTGAAGGACAAGACGCCGCACAATCAGCCGCACGCGACCGACCTGACGCTGCTGAATACTTATCACCTGCTGCATGGCAAGGTGGTGGTCGTCTCGCTGCGCGAGCAGACGGCGCGCTTCTATCAGGATGGCAAGATGGTGTTCTGGTCCTACGTGACGACGGGCAGTCTGGATACGCCGTCGGTGCCAGGGCTAAATTACGCGCTGGTGAAGCTCCGGCACACCGTCTTCACCTCGCCCGATCCGCCTGGCTCGCCGCTGTGGTATGCGCCGACGCCGATCAACTACGCCATCGAATATGCGCTCTACGGCTACTTCCTGCATGACGCCTGGTGGCGCGCCGAGTTTGGCCCCTACACCAATCTGCCTCACTGGGACCCAGCGGCGTTCAATGGCGGCTCACATGGCTGTGTCAACTTCCCGCTGAACGAGATGGGGACGGTGTACGATTGGGTGAGCCTGGGAACACCGATCATCCTGTATTGACGGCTGGCGCGCTCACAGCCAGCCGCGCGTGGCGGCGTCGAGCCAGCCAGCGCCGAACACACGCCAGGCGACCAACGCGCCTTCGCGGATGCCCCGCCGCGAGACCCAGAGCCGATCGACGCCGAAACGATCCATGCCTGCGAAGAGCGTCAGCGCGCCCGGCACGAGCAGTGGCGCACGGCCTTCCTTGAGCCGATAGCGGCGCGTCAATTCATCCGCATCTGAGCGCAGCAGCAGGCGGATGAGCGCATCGAGGCTGGCGTCGGTCAGCGCGCGGCGGCGCCCGTTGGTCAGCGCCACCGCCTCCGCATCCACCAGCGGGATGCGCCGCTCGGCGTGTTTGTGGAAGGCGCGGCCCGCCACTGTCGCCAGCGCCGTCGCCGTGCCGCCACAGACGGTGACATCCACGACGGGCAGTGGAATATCGAGCCGGGCCAGCTCCGCGCGGATGCCGTCGTGCGCGCGGACAAGGTCGCGCAGGGTCGGCGGATCAGTCGGCAGGAACCGCGCGCGCGCCGCTCCTGCGCCCAGCGGCAGCGAGGCGCGCCAGCGGGTCGCATCGCGCTCGCCTACGATCAGCTCCAGGCTGCCACCGCCGAGGTCGATCACCCCGCGCGGGCCGCTCACGTCGGGCGATTCACTGGTCGCGCCCCAGTAGGCGAGCGCCGCCTCCTGCTCGCCGGTAATCAGGCTGAAGCGCAGGCCCGTCTCGGCGCAGACGCGCTCCAGGAAGCTCGCCGCATTGCTGGCGCGACGCACACCCTCCGTGGCGATGCCCAGCACCTCGGTCACGCCGTGGCTGCGGGCAAGCGCGATCTGCCTGCGGATGGCGGCGATGGCGCGCTGCGCTCGCTCTGGGCCGATCGCGCCGGTCGCGGTCACGTCGGCGCCCAGCCGCACCATCTCGGCGTCGTCGAACAGCGCGCGTAGGCGCTGTCGCCCGGCGTCGGGCTGCGCGACGACGAGATGGATGGTATTGCTGCCCGCGTCTATCGCCGCGACTGGCTGCTCCTGAGCCGTTCCCAGCGCCTCACCCTCCTCACAGTCACGCCCAGCGCGACTGCCAGCGAATACATCACGACCGTTCTTCGATTGCTCCACGCGCCAGGGCTGGAAGTATTCGAGGCGTGTGCGCATACGTAACGCCACAGCCCGGTTCCAGTCCGCACGGCGGACTTCGCGGCCCGCAGGCCATCCAGGCGCGGTTTCAACCGCCAGCGGCCCGCGCGATCTACCCTTGTGATGATGCCATACGCCGCCCATCTGCGACAATAGCGACCCCAGGGCGCACGGGCGGGGCGCCGCGCTTGACGCCGCCCATGCCCAGGGGATACGCTGCCACATGAAAGTGCGCGCACAGTCTGCGCCAGGAGGGCCGATGACAGAGGCGACCGATTCCCCACATGACGAGCCGCAAGCGTCGGGCGCTGAGCTAGCGCCGACTGCTCATCGCCCAACCGCTGTGGAGGGATTGGTTGTGGCGCTCGCCCCCGACTACTTCGAGGTGGTTGCGGGCGGCGCCAGCTATCTCTGCACGGCGCGCGGGCGCCTGCGCAAGCCGCGTCAGGGCGCAGCCGTTCCGGTTGGGGCGCGGCGCGGCGCTCAGCAGCCATCCTCCGGGCGGCGCGCCGTGCGCCCCGCGAGCGCGCCTCCGCCCGATGCGCCTGAGCGCCCCACGAGCATCGCCACGGGCGACCGCGTGAAGCTCACCATCCTGGGGCCAGATCGCGGCGTCATCGAAGATATTGCGCCGCGCCGCAACGCGCTCAGCCGCGCCCGCTCTGAGATGGAGACGGAGCACGTGATGATGGCGAATGTAGACCTCGCCATCCTCGTCTTTGCGGTGCGTGAGCCAGACCCGCGCCTGGGGCTGCTCGACCGCTACCTCGCGCTCTGCGAACATGCCGAGATTCCTGCGCTGATCCTCTTCAACAAGGTGGACCTGGGCGCCAGCGTGGAGATCGAGCAGGCGATGGCGCTCTATGCGGCGATTGGCTATCCCGTGGCGCAGACCAGCGCCGCGACCGGCCAGGGCGTCGCCGAGCTACGCGGGTGGCTCGCAGGCCGCGCATCGCTGCTGACCGGCCCATCGGGCGTGGGCAAGTCATCGCTGATGAACGTGATCTTGCCTGAGGCCGGGCAGCGCATTGGTGAGATCAGCGAGGCGACAGGCAAGGGGCGCCACACGACGACTGGCGCGCGCCTGTTGCCCCTGCCCGAAGGCGGCTGGCTGGCCGATACCGCAGGCATCCGCGAGCTGGCGCTGTGGAACGCGCCCGCCGAAGCCCTGGCGCGCTGCTTCCTCGAATTGCGCTCCGTCGCCGACGACTGCGAATACGAGGATTGCGGCCATGCCGAGGATGAGGAGGGCTGCGCGCTGCGTGCGGCGCTGGCTGCGGGACGCATCAGCCCATCGCGCTGGGAGAGCTTCGCGCGCCTGCTCGACGAGGCGCGCGAGAAGGCGCGCTCGCGTTGGCAGCCAGCGGGCCGCTGATAGCGGAGAGCAGCGGCGAGGCGGGCGCTCGCCCCATTCACCTAACACGACGCTCTTATCAGAGAATACGACCAGGCCGTGACATCCAGGGGGACATCACGGCCTGTCGCTGTCTCCGCGACGAGCGATGGACGGCATCGCTCGACTGGCGCGCCAGAGCTACTTCGGCAACAGGCCCTGCTGCTGCAGGAAGGTCTGGGCGACCTGCTTGACTTGTTGATGGTCAATCGCGACCTGCTTGATGAGCCCGACTTGCACGGCTGTCGTCAGCTTCGGGGCCAGCGCATTGAGCGTGGCCGCGATGGAGGGCGACTTCTTCAGCACGCTATCGCGCACCAGCGGGGCCGGATTGTAGATCGGGAAGACGCCTTTCGAGTCCTTGAGCACGACGAAATTGTTGACGACGATAGCGGGATCGGAGGTGTAGCACACGTTCAGGTCAGCCGCTCCCTGCTTCACCGCATCGAATCCGAGCGGCTCGCTGATCTGCGTGACGGACTTGAATGTGAAACCGTAGCCGGTCTGCACCGGGTCAACTGCCGAACTGATGCCGTCCTGCGCTGAAGCGACGGTCAAGCTGCTCCCCATCGTTGTGAGCTGGTCCAGCGAGGTCAGGCTGTCTTTCTGCGACACCGCCTGCGACGTGCAGATGGCATAGCTGTCGTTCAGCCCATAGGCCGCGTCGAGCCAGGTGATCTGGTATTGCTGCTCATACGCGCTCTTGACTTCGTTGTACACCGTTTGCGCATCCTGAGACGGCGGGAGGTTCAGTTGGGTTGCCGCCGTGCCGGTGAACTCCGGGTAGATGTCGATAGCGCCACTCTTGATGGCGTTGAAAAGCACTGGCGTCTGGCCAAGCGCGAGCTTCGGCGTCACGGTGAAGCCCTGATTCTGCAGCAGCAGTGTGTACATCTCACCCAGCAGCTGCCCGTCGGGGTCGAGCTTGCTCCCCACGACGACGGTGACGCCCGACCCAGGCTTGGAACCCGAGCCAGAGCCGCTGCTCCCGCAGGCCGCAAGCGGCAGGGCTAGCGCCAGCACGAACAATGCAATCGCCTGGAGCAAGCCGCGCGACCGTAGTAGTCGCATCCGTGGTATCTCCTGTCCTGTCGCGGCGAGCGAGGCCCGCCGCGCAACTCAGATCAACTTCATGGTACAGAGATCAATCGCGCCTTCCGCCTGGGCGCGCCAGTAGCGCCGCCACAGTGCGGAGTCTTTACGCGGCGAGGGGCGCATTCCCCGTCGCATTCGTCGCCACGCTGGCGGAATCGTCCGCCGCCTGCTCACCCACCGCGACGATACGCAGGCCCGCAGGTGTCAGCGCGCGCTGCGCCTGGGCCAGCAACGCCTCTGTGAGCAACGCGAGCGCCGCGATGCCGATGCCGCCGACGAACAGCGGCGTGTTCTGGAACGTGTCAATGCCGAGCAGGATGTAATCGCCGTAGCCGCCGCCGCCGATCAACGCCGCGAGTGGCACGGTCGCGACGATTTGCACCGCCGCTGTGCGCACCCCAGCCGCCAGCACTGGCGCCATCAGCGGCAGTTGCACCCGCGACAGGATTTGCCAGCGAGTCATACCCATGCCGCGCGCCGCCTCGACCGTCGCAGGATCAATGCCGCGCAGCCCGGTGATCGTGTTGAGCAGGATCGGCGGAATGCCAAGCAGTGAGAGCGCGAAGACCGATGGCTTGAAACCAACACCCAGGTATGGCACGATTGCCGCCAGCACGGCCAGCGTCGGGATGGCGCGCACCAGCCCACTGGTATTGGCCGCGACGAAGGCCGCCAGTGGCCGTTGCGCCAGCGCGACGCCGAGCGGTATCCCGACGATGATTGCAAAGAGTATCGGGATGATGGAGAGCAGCAGCGTCGCCGCCGTCTCCACGCCGAACTTATTCTGCGGGTCGGTGATAAAAGCGGCTATCTGTTGCACCGCGCTCCCTCCTGCCTGGCATGCTCTAGCTCGCCGCGACCACCGCCGCGCGTCCACGGTTGATGAACGATTGCACGCCGAGCAGCAACAGATCGGCCCCGACCGCCACGATGGCGAGCATGATCGCGCCCGCGAGAATCATGTCGTTGTAGCTGAGCGCCAGCCCATCAGTGATGAGATAGCCGAGGTTCTCGACGCCAAAGAGCGGGCCAATCGCCGCAATGCCGATGGTGGTGACGGTCGTGACCCGCAGCCCGGCGATGATGATCGGCGTCGCCAGCGGCAGCACCACGCGCAGTTGCACCTGCGTGTTGCTCATGCCCATCGCGCGGCCCACCTCGACCAGTGTCGGGTCAATCGAGCGAATCGCCGCGACGATGTTGCGAATCAGCACCACCTGCGTGTAGAGCACGAGCGGTATGATGACGGTGGCAGACGAGAGCTGCGTCAATGGGATGAGCAGCGCCATGAACGCCAGACTCGGCAGCGTGTAGATGATGCTGGCGGCGGTGATCGCCGTCGGATAGAACCGCGTGTAGCGCACCAGCAGCAACGAGATCGGAAAGGCGATAGCAAGGCCGATCAGCACGCTGATGAGCGTAATCTGGATGTGATCGACCAGCAGGTTCGGCACGCTCAGCGGGTCGGTCAAATCCCAGTTGGCGCCGTTCAGCAAGTACTGCGTATGTTCCCTCCTTTCCTGGTTGCGTCCGCTGGTCGAGTGGGTTGGAGTTGGCGGCGTTGAGCCGCCCGGGGGCGACTAGACCGCCTCTGGGGTAGCCTCACTGGCCTCGTTGACGCCCGCAGCCGAAGACGCCGCAGGTGGCGCATCGGCCTGCTCAGCCTGCTCGGCGGCTGTCTGGCGGGCGTCGTTCATCACTCGTGCGATGCCACTCAGCGTCACCTGGCCTATGCAGCGGTCGCCTTCGGTAAGGGTGAGCGCGCGCTGCCGCGATTGCATGAGTTGCAGCAACGCCTCGATCAGCGTGGCGTCTGCGGCGATGCGCGGCGCGTCAGGGTCAGCGCCTGGTTCAACGGCGGAGGAGGCGGGAAGATATTCGAGCTGGCGCAAGACGTTCGCCGAGCCGACGAGTTTCCCGACAAACGCATTCGCCGGGCGGGCCAGCAACTCGACTGGCGCGCCCTCCTGCATCAGATGCCCCTGATCCATCACGACGACCTGGCTGCCCAGCTTGAACGCCTCCTCGACATCATGGGTGACGAAGAGAATCGTCTTGCCCATCTCGCGCTGGATGCGCAGCAACTCGTCTTGCAGTCGCCCACGAGTGATGGCGTCGAGCGCGCCGAATGGCTCATCCATCAGCAGCAGCGATGGGTCAGCCGCCAATGCGCGCGCGAGGCCAACCCGCTGCTGCTGGCCGCCGCTGAGCTGGCGTGGGTAACGCTTGCGATACTCCGCTGGCTCCAGGCCGACGAGCAGCAATAGCTCATCGACGCGATCACTGGTCTGGCTCGCCGACTGCCCCAGGATGCTCGGCACGACGCGCACATTCTCCTCGACGGTCAGGTGGGGGAAGAGGCCCACCTGCTGGATAACATAGCCGATGCGCCGTCGCAGGGCGATTGGGTCCTGCTCGATGGTCGGCGTTCCATCCACGCGGATGATGCCCGACGTAGGGTCACTCAGCCGATTCACCATGCGCAGCAGCGTCGTCTTGCCAGAGCCAGATGTCCCCAGCAGGATGCAGAGCGCGCCTTCCTCCACTGAGAAGGAGACGTGATCTACCGCGCTTTGCGTGGTGTCAGGATAGGTCTTCGTGACAGCAACAAATTCGACTTTCGCCATGCGATCACCCGCCCGGCGCTTATGCCGGTCGCCGCGAATCGGCGCGGGTTCCTCCTCTCCCCGATGACTGGCGCGCTGAGCCATCCACCGTAGTTCTCGATGACGCCAGCCAGGCGTTGCGCCGCGTCCATGTCACACCATGCGCTACATCCTGCGAAGCGAGCGACGCCCATGCGGATAATAGTAACCATGGTCGCCCCATCCAGGTCAAGGGCGCCTCAGATTTCGTCGCTACGGATGAGCGCCCAGCGCTGGCGCAGCCTGGCTTGCGCCCTCAATCATCCAGCGACATGAACAGCGTGTTCAGCGCCTCACAGAGCGTTGGATGGGCGAAGATTGCCTCCTCCACTGCCGTATAGGGCAGGCGCCCCATCATCGCCATCTGCAGCGCCGACATGATCTCACCACCCTCGACGCCAAGGATCGCGCAGCCCAGAATCTCCTTCGTCTCGCTGTCTACCACAGCTTTCATGAAGCCGCGTGACTCGTCCATTTCGAGCGCGCGCGCGACGTAGTTCATCGGAATCTTCGCCACGCGGATCGGGCGACCGCTTGCGTGCGCCTCACGCTCGCGCAGCCCGACGACGCCAAGCTGTGGGTCCATGAAGACGACATTGGGCACGAGGCGGCCAGTGGTCACGGCGTCTCCGTTGTGCAGCAGATTCGCTCGCAGGATGCGGAAATCGTCATACGGAGATGTGCGTGAACGCCGGGCCACCCTTCATATCGCCAATCGCATAGATGCCCGCGACAGATGTCTCCAGCCGCGCGTTGACGGGCATGTAGCCGTGGGCGTCTACGCTGACGCCAGTGGCGCTCAGGTTCAGATGCTCGGTATTGGGAACGCGGCCAGTGGCCACCAGCAGCCGCGAGCCGTGTAGCTCGCGCTCGCCCGACGCATCACGCAGCGTGAGCGTGACGCCGCCATTGGCGTCAGCCGCGACGCGCGTCGTCTCGGTATCAAAGAGAATCTCGATGCCATCTTCACGCAGAATCTGCGTGACCTCGGCGCCGACATCGTCATCCTCGCGCGTCAGCAGCTTGTCGTGACGCTGCAACATCGTCACCGCGCTGCCGAAGCGACGAAACATCTGGCCAAACTCGACACCGATGTAGCCGCCACCCAGAATGATGAGGTGGTCAGGAACAGCGTCAAGCTCCATGATGCTCGTCGAAGTGAGGTAGGGAACGCTGTCGAGACCAGGAATCGTCGGAATCGCGGGACGACAGCCGGTGTTGAGGATGATGGCGTCGGCGGTGAGCGTGCGTGAGCCGCCGCTATTGAGCGCGACGTGTACACGCTTTGGGCCGATGAAACTGCCCTCACCGCGAATCAGCTCCAGCCCGTGCGTCGCCGCGATGCCGCGCTCTCCGCTGCTGCGGAAATCGTCGACGATGCCCTGTTTGCGCGCGCGCACTTTCACCATGTCCAGCGAGACTGGCCCGGTGCGCACGCCGAAGTCGGCGCCGCGCCGCGCGAGGTAGGCGACGCGCGCGCTGGCGACCATCGTTTTCGTCGGGCTGCACCCCTCGTTGATGCACGTCCCGCCGACATGCGTGCTCTCGATGAGCGCCGTGCGCCGTCCCGCGCTGGCCAACGCCTTCGCCAGTGGGTTTGCTCCCTGGCCTGACCCGATCACGATCGCGTCGAATCGCTCTTCGCTCGCCGTTCCACCCGTCATCTCCGGCATCCTTTCGCTCTGCGCCCGACAACGTACTCGCCATGCGTTATCGTACGCCCCGCGCAGGCGCCATCGCCAGCGCGCCCCGGCGGCGCCAGTGGTCCACGACCTGTGACCGTGACGGTCTGACTCGTTAATGTCATTGAGCGGGATTGGAGAACACGCCCTCTACCGAACTTTCCCGCGACGCACACCTACAGACAGCCATGCGCGGGTTTGTCCGAGAACGTAACGAAAAGGAAATCGAAGGTGCGACGCGAGGACTCAGCGCGAGGCTTGCCTGTGACTGTGCCACGGATGGCCGCGCACAGACCACCCACAGCGCGCGAAGACCGGCTCACGGGCATTCTCGCTTCACCATGGCGGCTCACCGCCGTAGCGATGGCGCTCGCATTGGCGCTGCGGTTGTGGTTCGTCCTCAGCTCCCACGGGATGATGGACGGTGATGAAGCGTCGTTGGGCTTTCAGGCTGATGGTATTCTGCGCGGCGTATTCCCCGTCTACTTTCCGGCTTCGACCTATTCGGGTTCATGGGACGCCTACCTGCTGGCCCCGCTAGTCGCGCTGTTTGGGCCGTCGGCATGGGCGACACGCGCAGTCGAGGGTATCGAATATCTTGCGCTGATCCCCTTGATGGGCATGCTCGCGGCGCGGTTGTTCGGCGAGCGCGCGCGGCTGCCTGCGCTGCTGCTGACTGCGCTGCCTCCGGTCTATGTGGCTGTGACCGAACTGCGCATGCTGAATGGCTACATCGAGACACTGCTGATTGGCACGACCCTCGCGCTCCTGGCGCTCAACATCACCGACCGCTGGCGGTCAGGGCAACCCACGCGCTGGCAATGGCCGCTGGCCGCCTTTCTCATCGGCCTCGGACTCTGGATTGACACGCTGGTGATCGCCTTCGTCGTCGGCGTCGGGCTGTGGCTCGCCCCATGGGTGGTCGTGCGCCTGCGCCAGAACTGGCATAGCTCGCCAGCGAAAAGCTCTGCGGAGTGGCGCATTTGTGGGGTGTGCTGGCGTTGATTGCGTTCACCGTCGGCTGGGCGCCTGCCCTGTTCTCGCCGCTCACCTGGCAGGGCGGCAATCCGATGCTGCCTGCGGCCCCGTCGGGCGCCACGGGCGCCAGCGCTGGCCAGCTCACGAATCCCTCCGGCGTTCTGGGGCATATCCCCCATGGGATACTCACACGCCTGCACTTTGGCTTTTACTTCCTCACGACGGCGCTGCCAGAATCCCTCGGCGCGCGACTGGTCTATCCACCGCATGCGGGCGACCTCTGGGTGATCGCGCTGGATGTCATCGCGGGGCTGGTCGTCGCGGGAGGCGCGGTCATGGTGTTCCGCGCGATTGGCTGGCCGCGTTCGCTCGCGTCGCTGATCGCCGACCGCGCACGCTGGAATCTTCTGCTGCTCGTCGTCGTCGCAGCCGTCATTCTGGGCGGCTATCTCGCGCGGAAACTGCTCTCTCCCGGAACCCTGTTCGTAGACGAGGCGCGCTACCTCTTGCCGCTGACTGTGCCAGTAACGCTCGCGCTGGCCTACACCTACACCGCAATTGCGCGCCGCGCCGAGTGGGGTAGCCGAACCCAGGCGCTCACCAGGCGCCTCTGGCCGCGCGCGCAAACGGGAACGGTCGTCGCTTCGGCCCTGCTGCTGCTGACCCTGGCCACCTATGGCGGTCAGTGGCTCGCGAGCGATCCAGTTCAGGCGTTCAGTTCGCTGTTCAACCTCTCAAGCCCCCTGCCTGGAGGCGCCTTCCCGGCGGAAGACACGGCGCTGCTGACCTACCTGGAGAGCCATCACATCCACTATGCCTGGGTGAACCACTGGCAGGGTGATGTCGTGATGTATCTCACCAACCAGCGGACGCTGTGCTCGGACTATGTGGATGTGACCTACTACCACGGCATCGACCGTTTTCCGCAGGCGACGACGGCGGTCGAGCAAGCCGACCGCGCGAGTTTCATCGTCGCGTGGGGTAGAACGACTCCGCCACCACTGGCGAGCGCGCTGGATGCGCTGGGCGTGCGCTACACGAGCGCGCGGTTCGGACGCTTCTGGGTCTTCACGCCGATCACGCGCACCGTCTATCCACAGGAGGTCGGCGCCGCCCTGAAGAGCGCGTACTGGTAGCGCATCTGCGCAGGCGCTCTCGCAGTTCGGCCTCCGCACGCCTCCGCGCTGACCCGTAACCAGCGCGCGCTCAGGCTCCCTGCATATCGTATGGGGTACACTGCGGCGTGGTGAGCGACGAATGTCGCGCTTCATGCGAGAACGGGGGAGGGTTCCGTCATGACGTTACATCTCGAAGATGTCAAGATGGGGATGATGCCCGTCACGATTCCGGTCGTTAGCCCGCGCTTCCATCTGGAGCGGAGTCCGCGCCGTGTGCGCGCCGTCTTCGGCGGCGAGACTCTCGCCGATAGCACACATGCGCTGCTGCTTCGCGAGGTCGGGCGATTGCCTGTCTACTATTTTCCCTGGGCGGATGTACGCGCGGAGGCGCTGGAGCGCACGGCGCGTACGACCTCGTCAGAGTTCAAAGGCGACGCAACCTACTGGACCATTCGTCAGGGCGACCGTGTGGCTGAGAACGCAGCCTGGAGTTACGAAGCGCCTGTCGCAGATGGCCCTGACCTCAAAGGCTTCGTCGCGTTCTACTGGAACGAGATGGACGCCTGGTACGAGGAGGATGAACGCGCCTACGCGCACCCGCGTGACCCTTACAAGATGGGGGTAGATACGCGCCATAGCGCACGTCATGTGGTGGCGCAGATCGCAGGCGTGACGATAGCGGAGACACACCACCCAATCCTCCTCTTTGAGATGGGCCTGCCCATTCGCTACTACATCGCTGCAAACGATGTACGCATGGACCTGCTGGAACCCAGCGCGACGACCAGCCAGTGCGCCTATAAGGGCGAGGCGAGCTATTGGAGCGCCAGAATCGGCGAATGTCTCTTCACCGATGTGGCCTGGACCTATCGTGAGCCACTTGTCGTCGCTACGCCTGTCGCCGACATGGTCGCATTCTTTCAGGAGCGGGTGGACGCGATTATCGTGGATGGCGAGCACATCGAGCGGCCACAGACGCCCTGGTCGCGCTAAACGCCACGCCGCGCGCGCCATTGGCGTCTGTTCGCTGGCGGTCAGATGCGCCGAAACTGGTACAATGTGGAGCGTATGGCGCGAAGCGAGGCGGTGGCCGCGAATGACACACCCAACACAGCCAACACCACCGGCGCAGCGCCGCCGAGACTGGCGGATGGTTCGCCTGTCTCAGTGGCGACTCTGGCGCGCATGGAATCTCTACATCTCGCCCCGGGCGCTGCGATCCGCGTGGCCATGGCTCGTGATTCGAGCGCGACTGCTGCCGGTGGACCTGCGGCGGTTTCGGGGCCATTCGTTAGCGCAGAGGCTCATGGAACACCAGGAACACCAGAACGATCATGCGATAGACAAAGCTCAGGCGAATGGCGCGCAGCCTGAGGGCACGGCGAAACCCACGCGGGCGCAGCGGTTCCTGCTCGTGCGTCACGGGCAATCGACCTTCAATATCGAGGGGCGGCTGCCGAGCCAGTTGTCCGGAGTGCCACTGACCGATGAGGGCAGGCGGCAGGCGCATCAAGCGGCAGTCGCGCTGGCCGGGCTGAACCTCAGCGCCATCATCAGCAGCCCGCTGGAGCGCGCCCGCGAGACGGCGGAGATCATCGCGCGCGGCTGGGGTCTGCCGGTACGCGAGGAGCCGCGCCTGCTGGATACCGAGATGGGACGCTGGGCGGGCAGAAAGATCAGCGAGGTCAGCAAAGAGGATCCCGCCTGGCTGAAGTTTGTCGAGAAGCCAACGGAGCCGCCGGAGGGGGTCGAAGGATTCGAGCAGGTACGGGCGCGCGTCGTCGCCGCCATCGAAGACCTGCGCGTAGACCCGACGGTGGGCGATGATGTGGTGGTCGTCGCGCATGCCGATGTCATCAAATTGATCATCGCGCACTATACCGGGATACCGCTCGACGGCGCGCGGTTCATCGTCATCGGCAACGCTTCGATCAGCGCGCTCACCTTCACGGAAGGTTTTGCGCCGACGCTGATGGCGGTCAACTGGACGATGACGCCGCACTGGCTCGTGGCGCCCGCGCAGCCCGCCGCAGCCGCGCAAGCCAGCGCGGCGGGCGACAAACGCGCCCAGCAGGATGGGCGTTCGGCGACAGACGAGCCAGAGACGGGCGCGCCTTCCGGCGTCATCATGTAGCGGTACAATCAATCCATGCTGTCGATCAACGCGCCACTGGCGACTCATCGCGCCGGAGGCGCCGTGCGTCGTGTCTCAACCAGCAGAGAGTGAGGCGTGTTGTGTTCGATCCCCGCAGCCCCTACCAACGCCGCATGTGGCACTACGAGTCAGATCGCCCGCTCTCTGTCGCGCAGCTCATCGCCGCTGGCAGCCTCGATTCACGCGCCGCCGCGCTGCTCTGGCTGCTGGTCGAGCGGCGCCGTTCGATCATCGTCTCAGGGCCGACTGATCCGACGCCAGGCGTGGGCAAGACCACGACGATGAACGCGCTGCTGGGTTTCCTGCCCATCGGCTCGACAATGGTCTACACGATGGGCATGTTCGAGGACTTCAGCTTTGTCAGCGAGGTTGAGGCGGCGACGACCTGTGTGCTGGCAAATGAGGTCAGCGATCACCTGCGCATCTACATGTGGGGCAGGTCCGCGCGCGCGCTGCTGCGCCTGCCAGAGGATGGGTTCGCGGTCGCGACCTCGTGCCACGCCGATACGATTGACGATGTGCTGAGCATGCTGCGCAACGACCTGCGGCTGACCGCTGAGGATGTGCGGCGGCTGGGGGTCATCATCAATATCGGACTGGTCGGCGCACGCTGGCCGCAGCAGCGGCGTTTCCTCACAATCAACTACGTGCGCCCAGCGGGCGGCGACGACCAGCCATACGGTGTCAGCCTGGCGCCCCTCGCGACCTGGGACGAACGCAGCGATGGATTCATCCCCGGCGCGCCAGAGGTCATGGAAGAACTTGCCGGGCTGCTGGAGATGACGCCTGAGGACTCTGGAGGCGGCGCTCCAGCGACGAATCGAGCGGCTGGACACGCTGGCGCAAGGGCGCGGCGTCGGCCTGCAAGCGATGCGCCAGTCAGTGGACCAGCTGTATATCGAGGAAAACGGTGTGCCACCACAGGTCGCCAGCGCCACTCCGCGCGGCGCCATCGAGGACGACGAGGACAGATGACGACGAGACGACGATGAGGATGACCGTTAGCGTCGAGGCGCGCCTCCGGCAGCGAATCGCCGCCTGCCGAAGCTGGCCCTGTCTGTGCGGCCTTCGCCGTCCGCTGTCCTTCGCCTGCTTTCCTTCGCTGGCGCCAAAAGTGCTAACCGGCGGCTAGATACATTTGGCGCATGCTCGCCCGGCGTAGTCGGCGTTGCTACGCATTCTCGCCTGTTGAAGGGCTTGCGTGCGTCCGCTACACTATGAGCGAATGACTGTGGCGAGGAGGAGGCATATGGACTATTCCCCTGACTCCGCGACAACTGAGATGGTGGTCGAGATGGTGACGTTCGGCGACCTGTGCTACGCCATCGAGATGGGGCGTGTGAGCACGGAGCGTCACGGCGCCAGCTATGCCCTGCGGCTCTATGACGTGCGCAAGTGGCGTCGGCAGGAGGAATCCCTGCGCCTCATGCTTGCGCCGCTCGCCGAGAGTCTGGCGTTCGATCTGGGCGGCCTGTCGTAGCCGATCAGCGTTGGGCTGTGGCTGCGGCATAATAGCGGCTGGCGGGCGCCGCGCCACGCGCCCGCGCCAGAAAACCGCTCGCCACCACCACTTTCTCCAGGTCTACCCCCGTCGCGATGCCCAGCCCATGCAGCAGATAGAGCAGGTCTTCGGTGGCGAGGTTGCCAGAGGCGCCGGGCGCATAAGGGCAGCCACCCAGCCCGCCCGCCGCGCTATCGAAGATGCTCACGCCAAGTTGCAGCGCGGTCAGCACATTCGCCAGCGCCGTGCCGCGTGTGTCGTGGAAGTGCATCGCCAGCCGCTCGGCGCCTGTCAGCGGCAGCAGCGTCTCCGTCACCGTCACCACCTGATCGGGTGTCGCCACGCCAATCGTGTCGCCGATGGAAAGCTCTGCGACGCCAAGCTCCAGCAGCGCCGCCGCCACGCGCTTGACCGCCTCTGGCGCTACTGCGCCTTCGTATGGGCAGCCGAACGCCGTGGAGATATAGCCGCGCACGCGGGCGCCCGCCTCACGCGCCAACGCCAGCACTGGGCGGAAGTTCTCGATGCTGCCGGCGATGCTCGTGTTGATATTGTGCTGGACAAACGTTTCACTGGCGCCCGTGAAGACAGCCACCTCACGCAGACCCGCCGCCAGCGCGCGCTCCATCCCCTTCACATTCGGCACGAGCGCCGTGTAGCGCAGGCCCGGACGCTGCGTCACGCCCGCCATCACCGCAGTGGCGTCGGCGAGCTGCGGGATCGCCTTCGGGCTGACGAAGGAGGTCGCCTCGATGACGGAGAAACCCGCCTCGGCGAGCAGATTGATGAAACTGATCTTATCGGCGGTCGCGATGACGCCATGCTCATTCTGCAGTCCGTCGCGTGGGCCGACCTCGACCACCGTGACGCGCTGCGGCAGCCCTCGCAGCGGTGACTCAGCCATCATGCGCCTCCTGAATCGCGGCTAGCTCGACCAGGGTCGCGCCGCCCTGCACGACATCGCCAGCGGCGTGAGCGACGCGGCGCACCCGGCTCGCGTGTGGCGCGATGATGGCATGCTCCATCTTCATCGCGCCGAGGACGACCAGCGTTTGCCGCGCCTCAACCAGATCGCCCTCACGCACGTTGACCTTGATGATGGTGCCTGCCATCGGCGCCGTCAGCGTCTGCGCGCCGGGCGTCTGCTCCGCTCCGTGCGCCGCCAGGTCCACATCGAGGGGACGTGGACGGGCAAGCGTATAGACCTGGCCGCAGCGCCAGACCAGCGTCGCATAGCCCCGCCGCGCGACATAGAGCGTTTCGCGCCGCTCGCCAGCGGCCAGCGTCAGGCGACCAGATGGGTCAACGGTCGCGGTGACTGGCGCATCTGGCGCCGTGAAGGGCTGGTCATCCACGCTGATATGGTAGCGCGCGTCGGCGCTCGCCCGCAGCCGCACGCTGTGGCTCGTGGCGCCGTAGGTGTAGCGTGAGATACGCTCGGCGCCCGTTGCGCGCAGCTTGGCCCCACTGCGCCAGGGATTGTACGGCTCGGCGCGGCTGATGACCGGCTGGCCCTCAGCCAGTGTCTCCCAGAGCGCGGCGGCGGCCAGCGCCTCAGCGGGCGGCTCCGGGTCTGTCGCGACCGCAGGGAACTCGTGCGTCTCCAGGTAGGCGGTGTTGGTGGCGCCCGCCTGATAATCTGGCTCAGCGGCGATGGCGCCCAGCAACGCGCTATTGGTCGCGACGCCGAGGATCGCGAAGCGGTCGAGCGCCCAGCGCAGCCGCGCGATGGCGGCGGGACGGCTCTCGGCATGCGCGACCAGCTTGGCGAGCATTGGATCGTAGTTGACCGTCACCTCATCGCCCGCCTCGATGCCAGCATCCACGCGCACACCAGGCGCACGCGGCGGCGCGAAGACCAGCGCGCGACCACTGGATGGCAGATAGCCGCGCGCGGGGTCCTCGGCATAGAGCCTCGCCTCGATGGCATGGCCGCGAGGGATCACCGCTTCCTGCTGGATCGTCAGCGGCTCACCAGCCGCGATGGCAAGCTGCCAGCGCACGAGATCGAAGCCCGTCACTGATTCCGTCACTGGATGCTCGACCTGGAGCCGTGTATTCATCTCCAGGAAATAGAACTGGCCTTCCTGATCGAGCAGAAACTCGCAGGTGCCAGCGTTGACATAGCCCGCCGAGCGCGCCGCCGCGACCGCCGCCGCGCCCATCGCGGCGCGCAACGCTGGCGTCAGCGCCGGGCAGGGGCTTTCCTCGATGATCTTCTGGTGACGCCGCTGAATGGAGCATTCGCGCTCGCCCAGGTGGATGGTGTGGCCATAGCTGTCGGCGAGTATCTGGAACTCGACATGGCGCGGCGCGATCACCAGCTTTTCGATGAAGACCGTTTCGTCGCCAAACGCCGCCAACGCCTCACGCTGCGCCGCCTCCAGCGCCTCGATGAACTCCGCCGCCGCATGCACGGCCCGCATACCCTTGCCGCCGCCGCCCGCCGCCGCCTTCAGCATGATCGGGTAGCCGATGCGCGCAGCCTCGCGCTCCAGCGTTTTCGCGTCACGCGCGGCGCCCATGTAGCCGGGGACGGTGGGCACGCCCGCGCCTTCGACGGCGTGTTTCGCGGCAGTCTTCGACCCCATCAGACGGATGGCCGCTGGCGGAGGGCCGATGAAGACGATGCCCGCGTCGGCGCAGGCCTGCGCAAACTCGGCGTTCTCTGAGAGGAAGCCGTAGCCGGGATGAATCGCCTCGGCGTTGGTCGCACGGGCTGCCGCGATGAGCGCCGGGATGTTCAGATAGCTCTCGCGGGCGGACGCTGGCCCGATGCGCACGGCGCAATCGGCGGCGCGGACGTGCATCGCATCGTGATCGGCGTCGGAGTAGACGGCCACTGCCACGGCGCCCTGCTGCTGGCAGCCAGCCATCACGCGAACGGCGATCTCGCCGCGATTGGCGATCAGCACAGTTTTGAACGGTGGGCGGCGTTTGCTCAGCTTACTCATCAGTCTGCGCCCAGCTTGCCACGCGCTTCTCCAGGAAGGCGCGGATGCCCTCCTGCCCCTCTGCGCTGACCCGCAGCCCGGCGATGGTCTGCGCCGTGAGGTCGCGCGCCTCGGCGTCGGGCAGGCTGGGCACGGTCATAGCCATGCTCTTTCCCGCACGCACACCCGCAGGGCCGCTCAGACCGATGTTGCGCAGCGTCGCCTGCACGGCGTCGTCTAGCTCCAGCGGCGACGCCACCTGATGTACCAGCCCAATCGCCAGCGCGCGGTTGGCGTCGAAGCGCTCACCCGTGGTGAAGAGCGCGCGCGCGTGGCTCTGGCCGATCTTGCGTGTGGCGAAAGGTGAGATGACAGCAGGCGCGATGCCCAGCCGCGCTTCGGTGAAGCCGAAGCGGCAATCATCGCTGGCGATGGCGATATCGCAGACGGCGGTCAACCCTGCGCCACCGCCGAGCGCCGCGCCGTGGATGCGCCCGACGACGGGGTGACGGCAGGCGTCGATCGCGCGGAACATATCGGCCATACGCAGCGCATCAGCCACGTTCTGCTCGCGTGTGAACTCCAGGCTGGCGCGCATCCAGTTGAGGTCGGCGCCAGCGCAGAAGCTGCGCCCCGCCCCCTGCAAGACGACCGCACGAATGTCATCAGCCGCGCTCAGCCGTGCGAAGGCGTCGTGTAGCTCGGCGATCAGCGCCGCGTTGAAGGCGTTGTGAACCTCAGGTCGGTTGAGCGTGACCCAGGCGGCCAGGCCGCGCCGCTCGACAGTCAGGAAGTGATAGACGGGCGAGCCATCCGCCGCTGTCTGGGCATCATCATTGAGCATGCAGGCAGCGCCTCCTCGCGCTGAGAGCAGGGGTGAGCAGGTGACGCGCGGAGCCATGCGCCAGCAGTGGGCGCGCTCCCATCACTCAGTATGCTTCAGGGCGCCGCAGTGGGTCAACCGCGACGTGAGGTGATCGCAAGGCCTGTGAATGATCCAGGTGGATGACCTGCATAGACCGAATCCCAGTCCGCTCAGGCGGACTTCGCGGCCCGCAGGCCATCCAGGCGCGATTGCAACCGCCAGCCGACGATAGCTGGCCGTGTCCTGCTACAATTGAGGACGACGCGGCGCCGACGCAGGCCTGCGCAGAGCGAGAGGGAGACGCGCATGACCAGGGTTGTCATCACCAGCGATCTGCATCTGGGCATCACCGACCTGGGCGAGATCGAGCCGATGGTCGCGGCCATCGCGGCGGAGCAGCCCGATCTGACGGTCATCGCGGGCGACATCGGCAAGCGTCTCACGGATGTCCGCGCGTGCCTCGCGCTGTTCACCGGGCTGCCGGGGCAGGTGGCGGCGCTGGCAGGCAATCATGACCTGTGGGCGCACGGCGATGACCATAGCGCGGACCTCTGGGAGCGCAGCGTGCCAGAGGCCGTGCGCGCGGCGGGGATGCTCTGGCTCGAAGAGGAGTCCTGGCGCAGCGATGGACTGGCGGTGGCTGGCTCCATCGCCTGGTACGACTTCACAGGCGCCGACCCATCCATTGCGCCGCAGACTGAGGCGTTCTGGGTCGAGACGAAGCAGCGCCTGCACCCCGACGCCAGATTCCTTGACTGGCCATGGTCTGACATCGCCTTCGCCACGCGCTGCGGCGATGCGCTGGCGGCGCGTGTCGCCGCGCTTGACGCCGACGCATCCGTGACGGATCTGCTGCTGGTGACGCATGTGCCGCTGTTTCGCGAGCAACTGGTAAACCGCACGGAGATTCCAAACTGGGGCTATGGCAACGCCTATTTCGGCAATCTGACGCTGGGCGAGCGGCTGCGTCATACCTCCAAGCTGCGCGCGGTCGTGAGCGGCCACACGCACATCGGCCGCGCCGAGACGCTGGCGGATGCGCGCGCCACGCCGGTCTGGGTGGTCCCCAGCGATTTCCACAGCCCACGCTATGTGGTCTATGAACACCCCAGCGGCGCGCTGCGTGAGCAGGCGTAGCGGCGGCGGAAGCGAGGCGCGAGTATGGCCAGATTGAGCGTGATCGTCGTCGGCGCTGGCGTGATGGGCATGGCGAGCGCCTGCGCGCTGGCTGGGCGCGGCGCCGATGTCACCGTGCTGGAACGCTTCAGCGTCGGACATGAGTGGGCTTCATCGCATGGATTGACCCGCGCCATCCGCCACGAGTATGGCCCGGATGCGCTCTACACGCGCATGGTGGCGCGCAGCCTGCCGCTGTGGGATGAGTTGGCGCGCGAGACAGGCAGGCGCCTCTACACCGAGACGGGCGTGCTGACGCTGGGGCAGGAGGGCGACGGTCAAACGCTCGCCGGGCTTGCGGTGATGCGCGACGAAGGGCTGCCAGCGGAGCGACTCTCGTCGGCGGAGTGCGCGCGCCGTTTTCCGCAGTTCCAGCCTCAGAGTTACAGCGCCATCACCTGGAATCCGCGTGGGGGCATGCTGCATGCGTCAGACTGCCTGCAAGCATTGAAGGAACGGCTGCTGGCGGGCGGCGGGCGGCTGCGCGAAGGCGCGCAGGTGGCGCGGGTCGAACCAATCGGCGCACGGGCGCGTGTCTGGCTGGCGGACGGCGCGACGCTGGAGGCGGATCGCGTGATCGTGACCGCTGGCCCGTGGATTCAGGATGTGCTGCCCGGGCTGGCGCCTGTGCGCGCCACACGCCAACAGGTCTGCTACTTTGCCGGGGCAGACGCCGCGCTGTTCGCGGTGGGCGCGTTCCCGGTCTTTCTCGCCGAGATGGAGAGCTACGGCTTTCCGCTGCAAGGGTCGGGCTGGCTCAAGGTCGCCTCACACATCACCGGCGCGGCGGTGAACCCGAATGATGGCTATGCGACCGATGAGGCGGAGGTCGCCAGCGTGCGTGACTTCTTGCGGCGGGTCATCCCGGCGGCGGGCGCGCTCGAACTGGCGCTGGTTGATCGCTGCATGTATGACATGACGCCAGACGAAGATTTCATCCTCGACCATGTTCCAGGCGCCGACGCTATCATCCTCGGCTCCGGCTTCTCTGGCCACGGCTTCAAGTTCGGCGTGCTGATCGGCGAGCTGCTGGCGGCGCTCGCGCTCGACCAACCGCCGGAGATTCCGCTCGAGCGCTTCCGCCTCAGCCGCTTCAGCGCCGCGAAAACGTCGCAGCCGCCCAGCGACGACGCGGTTTGACATGCCGCCGCGCCGCGCATACCATGACAGGGCATGGCAGGCAGTTGCGCCCAGCGACAGACAGAGCGCGGTGGAGCGCCACGCATGGGGCAGACCTGCAAAGAGGGCGAAGGTGAGCGCATGAGCGCGGATGATCGCGCGCCAATCCGCACAGTCGGCATCTTCTACAAGGACCACAACGAAGGCGCCGTCGCCATGTCTGAGCGGCTGGTCAGCATGCTTCAGGCGTCGGGGCGTGAGGTGTGGCGGCTGCCAGGTCGCGCGCACGATGCCATGGATGGGCGCCTGAATCAGACCGATCTGATTGTCGTGCTGGGCGGCGACGGCAGCATCATCTCCGCCGCCCGTGTCTGCGCGCCGCAACGCATCCCGATTCTCGGCGTCAACTTCGGGCGGGTCGGCTTCCTGACAGAGCTGGAACCGGAGGATGTGGACGAGACCTTGCCACTCTATCTCGACGGCGATTTCTGGGTAGATGTGCGTTCGATGCTGCGCGCCGAGCTTGAGGCCGTTGGCGAGACACGCTCCAGCGAAGTGCGCTCCTACATGGCGCTCAACGATATCGTCGTGGCGCGCGGAGCCGAGCCACACGTCATCCGCGTCAAAATCTGGGTGGATGGCTTCGAGTACAATACGACCGTCGCCGATGGCGTCATCATCTCGACCGCGACCGGCTCGACCGCGTATAATCTCGCGGCGGGTGGGCCAATTCTCCATCCGCAGGTGCGCAGCAACGTGCTGACGCCCATCGCGCCACACCTCGTCGCGGATCGCTCGCTTATTCTGGAGCCAAACGCCATCATCTCGCTCGAGCTACAGCCCGGCTCCGATGGCGCGCTGCTCTCCGCTGACGGCCAGATCAACCACGCGCTCCATGCTGGCGATCAGGTGCGGATCACCAATAGCGAATTTACGACGAGCTTTCTGCGCCGCCGCTCGCCAACACACTTCTATCGTGTTCTCACTGCCAAGCTGCGGGAAGATCTCTAGATGCTCGCCGAGTTGACCGTCTCCAATTTCGCCATCATCGAGCGGCTGAGGCTGACCCTCGGCCCAGGCTTCAACGTCTTCACAGGTGAGACCGGCGCTGGCAAGTCGATCCTCATCGACGCAATCTCCGCGTTGGTGGGCGAACGCATGGGCGCTGATGTCGTGCGCGCGGGCGCCGAGCGCGCCATCATCGAAGGTATCTTCGATGTCGCGGCGCTGCTCACCGGGGCCGAGGCGCCTGGCGCTGTGGCCAGTGAAACTGCCGCGCTCGATGACCACAGCGAGCCTGCTGAGGCGGAGCGTGACGGCGCGAACTCGCTCGCGGCGCTGCTGGCGGAGCTTGGCGCCGAGCCGGAGGAGAATCTGCTGATCCTCAGCCGCGAGGTGACGGCCACCGGGCGCAGCGTGGCGCGCGTCAATGGCAGGGTAGCGCCGCTCTCGACACTCCAGCGGCTCGCCAGTGGCCTGATCGACATTCATGGGCAGGGCGCGCATCTGACCCTGTTACGCCCGGAGCGCCACATTTTCTATCTCGACCGCTACGCCGGACTTGAGGCCGAACGCGCGCAGGTGACGGCGCTGTACGGCGAGTGGCGCGCGACCCGGCGTGAGCTGGAGCGCCTGCGCAGCGATGAACGCGAGATCGAGCGGCGTATCGAGTTGCTGCGCTATCAGGTAGACGAAATCGCCGCCGCGCGGCTCATCCCTGGCGAACTGGACGACCTGGAGCGCGAACGGCGCATGCTGGCGAACGCCGAGCGGCTGGGCGAGCTGACCGCAGCCGTGCATGTCGCGCTGCATGGCGATGAGGAGGGCGAGGCGGCGGGCGCGCTCGACCTGTTGGCGACAGCGCAGCGTACGCTCGCCGATCTCTTGCGGCTGGACGACACCCTGGCCGCGCAACGCGACACGCTCGAGCAGGCGCTCTTTACGCTGGAGGATGTCTCGGCGGCGACACGCGACTATCAGGATCAGGTGGCGGCTGACCCGGCGCGCCAGGCCGAGGTGGAGGAGCGACTCGACCTCATCAGCAAGCTGCGGCGCAAGTATGGCGCGACCATCGAGGAGATTCTGGCCTTCGCAGAGCAGGCTGCCCGCGAACTGGATGGCCTGGCGAACCGCGAGGAGCGCGCGGCGGAGTTGCAGGCGCAGGAGGAGCGGCTCCGTCAGCGCATCGGTGTGGTGGCGGGCCAACTCTCGCTGCGGCGGCGCGCGGCGGCTGAGACGCTGGCGCAGGCGATGGAGCGCCAGCTCGATGAGCTGAATATGCAAAAGGCCAGGTTTCAGGCGCAGATCGTCCAGCGGCCAGACGCGAACGGCGTCCGCATCCGCGAGGGCGATGACGACGCGCGCTATGCCTTCACTGCGACAGGCGTCGATCAGGTGGAGTTTCTGATTGCGCCGAATCCGGGTGAGCCATTCAAGCCACTTGCACGCACGGCCTCTGGTGGCGAGACCTCGCGGCTGATGCTGGCGCTCAAGACGATTCTCTCGCATGCCGACGCCGTGCCGATTCTGATCTTTGACGAGATCGACGCGGGCATCAGCGGACGCAGTGGGCAGGTGGTTGGCGAGAAACTCTGGGGGCTGGGGCAGGCGCATCAGGTCTTGTGCATCACGCATCTGCCGCAGATCGCGGCGCTGGGCGACCGACACTTTCAGGTGGCGAAGGCGCTACGCGGCGAGCGCACGACGACGGAGGTGACGGCGCTGACGGGCGCGGCGCAGGTGGACGAGTTGGCCCAGATGCTCGGCGGCTCAGCCACCAATGCCTCACGCGCCAACGCCCGCGAATTGCTCCAGCGCGCGGCGGAGTGGAAGCGGGCGCACGCCACAGCGGGCAGGCTGCCAGCGCGCGCCGAGACGCCCAGCGCGCCTTGACAGCACGCCATGCGGGGGCTATACTGCAACCACTCCTGGCGGGAGTGGCGCAGTGGTAGCGCAATTGCTTCCCAAGCAATGGGTCGCGGGTTCGAATCCCGTCTCCCGCTCCAAGCGGCTCTGGGCTTTAGCCTGGGGCCGCTTTTCGCGTCTCCCACAAGCTCCTTGCCAACTGGCTTAACATCCCACTACCCGTCGCAGTATGCCGCGCTTGATGTGGTGGCAGTCGTCGCTGTCGTGGCACGTAGCGGTGGCGCTCGCCACGCTACACGAACGCAGTGAGGGGAACTGGCCGAGGCGCCATGAATGAGCGGGGCGAGGCGGCTCAGCCCAGCGAAGCAGCTGGCACAGAGCGGATAAGTGGATCGCTGGGCAGGCGCGTCGAGCGCAACATGCCTGCTCGTCGGCTCCTCGTCGGCTACCCACTTGCGGCTCCTCGTCAGCAGTGTGCCGCGCCTGGAGCGCGCCGGTGGAGGTGGTCATGCGCCAGGAGTGGGCGCATGCATGGGCGCAACGCCATCTGCCCCTCACCACCACCATCGATCTGCCTGCCGGCGAGCCTGCCAATGCCAATGCGCAGGCGTAATCGCTCCCCGCTGCCGCACTCGTGTGGGCAAAACGGCGCCCGGTCAGGTCGCGCTAGCGCAGCGGCTGGCGCAGCAACTCCTCGGCCTCGGTCAGCCGCTCGGCGGTGATGCTCAGCGGATCGAGCGCGATGGCGGGCAACCGCAGCTTCTCCGCGTTCGCCTGCAACACGTGGGCGTACTGGCGCATCGGCTGGATCTGCGCCGCGCACATGCGCAGCAGCGCAATCGCCTTCTCGCGGCTCCCGCTCATCCACATCGGGTCGCTCATCAGGTCGAAGACGTCTTCCTGCTCTTTGCGCCGAGCAGCGCTGTCAGCCTCGCGTGGCCCGCCCGCGACCTCGGTGAGAAACGTCTCCAGCTCACCGCGCGCCACGGAGAGTAGGCTGGTCATCTCGGCCAGCACCCGCGCCTCAGCCATCGCGCGGCCCATCAGCCACCACTCCTGGTCGGTCAGCGCCTCCTCCACCTCACGCAACCGCTTCAGCAGCGTCGCCGCGCGTGCGGCAAGCTCCTGGACCGCCGCCTGGGTCGGGGTCGCCAGCCCACTCATCGAAGCGTCAAACTGCCCGTCCGGCTGCGCGGTTGGCTGGTCGTTGTCCTGCCCCGCCGTCTGCATTGCGCTACCTGTTGGAGAGAACCATTGCGGCTGCATGCTGTACCATTACCTCCCGACGCTGTCGCGCGAACGCCCTGCCCCTCATCGCTCGCCATCGCCGTTGGCCACCCAGATACACGCTCATCGTCCTGCTTCCACCACCTTCGGGCGGCTACTTGCGTATGCTTCCTTCACAATAGCGAGTTCTGCATCTTCCGTCAAGCATTTGGCGAGCAATGTATGCGGCTCGCTGGCATGTCTTGCTGCGAGTCAGGCAGACGTCGTATTTCGCCGGGCCTATCTTCAGCGCAATGGCTCTACCAAAAGCCGGGGTCAGATGGCGCCGGGGTCGCTGGCGGTTGCAACCGCCAGCCCGCAGGCTTGACAGGCGAACGTCGCTATGTTACTGTGATGGACAATCGTTTGTCCATACCATGACTCTACTCTCTTCTCTGCCGCCCGCGCGCCCAGCGAGCGCCATGGCGACCGCGTGAGTTCCAGCCAGAGTTCCAGCTAGATGGAGGGAAGTGCGATGACTGAGGCGGACTTTATCATCGTCGGCGCCGGACACAACAGTCTGATCACCGCCGCGTATCTTGCGCAGGCCGGGCTGCGCGTCGAGGTCATCGAGGGACACGAGCGGATTGGCGGCGACACCATCACCGAGGAGCTGACGCTGCCCGGCTTTCACCACGATTCCTGCTCCAGCGCGCATGTGCTGATTCAGTCCAATCCCCTGCTGCGCGAGAACGAGCTGCGGCTCGACTCCTACGGCCTACACTACCTCTACCCTGATCCGGTCGTGGTCATCCCCTTCCCCGATGGCGAGAGCGTCACGATGCATCGCGACCGCGCGCGCACAGCCGCCGAGTTCGCGCGCTACTCACCGCGCGACGCCCGCGCCTACCTCGAGCTGCTCGACGATTGGGATAGCGTGAAGGCGACCATCGGCGCTGGCGCCCAGCGCCCGCCAGCGCCTCCCAGCGAGGCGTTGGCCGCGCTGGAGGCGACGCCCAAGGGCATGGAGATGGCACGCGTGCGCATGTCGTCGGCGGTGGAAGTGGTCTGCGAGCGCTTCGAGTCGGCGCATGTACGCGCGTTCCTGCTCTGGATGGCCATGATGACCGCCCAGCCGATTGACCGCCCCTACACCGGCTTCCTGCCCTTCTCGCTGACCGCAGGTCGCCAGGCCTTTAGCTGGACAACGCCGCGCGGTGGGTCGGGCGCGTTACCGCAGGCGCTGGCCGCGCTGATCGTGGAGCATGGCGGCGGCATCGAGACGGGAAGCTGGGTTGAGCGCGTGCTGATCGAAGATGGGCGCGCCGTCGGCGTGCGCACACGCGATGGCCGCGAGCGGCGGGCGCGGCGCGGCGTCGTCTCCTCGATGCACCTCAAGCATCTCCCCGACGCTGTGGGGGCCGAGCATCTGGGCGAAGAGTTTATGCGCGGAGTGGACCGCTGGCATGCGGGTATCACCTTCTTCGCCACACACTACGCGCTGGCCGAGGCGCCTCGCTATCGCACGCACGATGGTGAGACGATGAGCGTGGCGATGGGCGCGGCTGGCTCGATGGAGAATCTGCTGGCCGCCTGTCAGGATTTCCGCTCCGGTCGCCTGCATCTGGATGATCCCATGCTGCTCTGTGTCTGCTCCAGCGTCGCCGACCCGACCCGTGCGCCTGCGGGCAAGCATACGCTCAAAGTCATCAGCTACCTGCCCTATGAGCTGCCCGAGGGGCCGCAGCGCTGGGACAGCATCAAGGGCGAGGTATCGGATCGCTTGCTGGCGCATCTGCGCACACTGGCGCCCAATCTCACCGACGAGGTGATTCTGGCGCGGCATGTCGAAAGCCCACTCGATCTGGAGCGGCGCAATCCGCATAACTGGCATGGAAGCTGCCACGGCGGCGACCAGGACCCCGCGCAGGACGGCTTCATGCGCCCGATGCCGGGCTACTCGCACTATCGCTCACCGGCGCCGGGCCTTTATCTCACGGGCGCCTGCACTCACCCCGGCGGCTCCGTCTCTGGCGCGCCCGGTCGCAATGCGGCGCATGTCATCCTGGCGGACCTCGGCCTGGCGCCGACGCCTCACGGCGCCCAGCCTTGACGCCGCGCCACTTTTTGTGACATACCATGCGCTGAACGTCCATGCGCGTTGAGTCGCATGGCGGCTAGCAACAGGATGTGACCAGCCCGCATGAGTGAGTTAGATTCTCGTATTGAGGAGTTGAAGCGCCGGGTGTATGACATCACGGCGCATCTTTGACCTGCCTGGCAAGAAGCGCCAGATCGAGGCTATCGAGCAGGAGTCGCTCGCGCCCGACTTCTACGGCGACCGCGACCATGCGCAGCGGCAGATGCGCCAGATGAGCCGCCTGCGCGATGAGGTGACCACCTGGGAAGGGCTGGCCACGCGCCTCGCCGACCTCGAAGCGCTGTCGCAGATGATGGCCGACGAGCCAGATGAGCGTCTCGCCGAGGAGATCGCTCATGAGGTTTCAGTGGCTGAGGCGGAGTTGGAGAAACGCCGCCTGACGCTGCTCTTGAATGGTGAGCATGATACCAAGTCCGCTATCGTCTCTATCCACGCGGGCAATGGCGGCACCGACGCCCAGGACTGGACGGCTGTCATGGAGCGCATGTATATGCGCTGGGCCGAGAGCCACGGCTACAAGGTCGAGTTGCTCGACGAGACTGAGGGCGAAGAGGCGGGCTTGAAAAGTGTCACCTTCAGCGTGGATGGCCCCTATGGCTATGGCTACCTGCGCGGCGAAGCAGGCGCCCATCGCCTGATTCGCCTCTCGCCATTCGACGCGGCGCACCGACGGCAGACCTCGTTCGCCAAGGTCGAGATCATGCCCGATATTGGCGATGAGCCGATTGAGATCGTCGTGCGCCCGGAGGATGTCGAGGTAGACACCTTCCGCGCCACGGGCAAGGGCGGCCAGCACCTCAACAAGACGGACTCCGCCGTGCGCATCACCCATAAGGCCACAGGCATCGTCGTGACTTGCCAGAACGAGCGCTCGCAGATTCAGAACCGCGAAACGGCGATGCGGGTGCTGAAATCGCGCCTCTACGAGATGGAGATCGAGGAGCGCGAGCGCGAAGCGGCGCGTCTGAAGGGTGTCCATGTCGAGGCTGATTTCGGCAACCAGATTCGCACCGTCACGCTGCACCCCTATACGATGGTCAAAGACCACCGCACGGGCGCCGAGCAGGGCGATACATCGAGCTATCTGAACGGCGAGATCGACCACTTCATCGAGGCGGAGCTGACTGCGCGCGCGGGGCAGGCTGTCTGAGTCGCCCGCCCGCGCGCTGGCCAGCCCGGTGCGGCGAGCAGCCGAGAGGAGGGCCGCATTGGCCGAGCAGCCCCGTCCTGCGCCGCTGCTGGTGGTGGTCAGCGGCAAGCCCGCCACCGGCAAGACGACGCTGGGGCAACGGCTCGCCGCTGATCTGGGTCTGCCCTTCTTCGCCAGAGACGCTTTGAAGGAGACCCTGTTCGATGCGCTGGGCGTCGCCGACCGCGCCTGGTCACGCCGCCTGGGCGCCGCCAGCTTCGCGCTGTTGCGGCGCCTGACGGAGAACATGCTCAGCGCGGGGTGTTCGCTGGTCATCGAGGCCAACTTCTCGGCGGCGAATGATGCGCCATTCTACCAGTCACTCGCCACTCGGTATGGCGCGCTGGTTGCGCAGGTCTGGTTGACCGCCGCGCCCGCGACGATTGCGCGCCGCTTCGAGCAGCGCGCCGCCAGCGCTGAGCGGCATCCCGGTCATGTCGAGCTTGCCAACATGGCTGAGTTTCGCCCGGCGCTGCTGCGCGCGGATGATGCGCCGCTTCCCCTCGATGGCGCGCTCTACGCTGTGGATACCACCGATTTCGCGGCGGTCGCGTATCCGGCGCTGCTCCAATCCCTGCGCAGTGAGCTGCGGTTGGCGCGCGCTGGCGCCGCAGGCCAGCGCCGAACGTCTTAGCTTGCAGGCGCATGAGCGCGCACGAGCGACGCCGGGGAAGTCCAGGGAAGTCCAGGAAGTTCAGGGGTTCAGGGAAGCTCATCAGGGGAGTGAGGGAGCTATGCGAGCGCCACGAGCCATGCGACGACGCTCAGGCGGCCACCGCGTGCGCGGCGCGCTGATGCAGCGTGTCCTCGCGCGTCTGCGGCGCACATCGCTGCGGCGCGTGCTGCTGGTGGCGGTGGGCGCCTATGCGGCGCTCCAGACCATCACCATCGCGGTGCTCTCGGCGGTCGCACTGCGCCGCAATCGCAAGTTGACCGAGGCGCGCTTCCCCCACATTGACCTGCCCGAGATCTTTGTCGAAGACAATCAACTGAAAATCTTCAGCTATGGCGCGGACCTCTTCGATGCGATGCTCGACGCGATCTCGTCGGCGCAGCATCGCATCCTGATCGAGTCGTATATCTGGAAGGCTGACGCTGTTGGCGAGGAGTTCAAGCGGCGGCTGATCGAGAAAGCGCGCGAAGGCGTTGAGGTCTATGTCATCTTCGACGAGTTTGGCAACCTCGTCGTGCCAGAGGCGTTCAAGCAGTTCCCGCCAGAGATTCATCTGCTGCGGTTCACGCCGATCAATCGCATCTGGCACATCTTCGATCCGCGCCGCTATGCCCTCGATCATCGCAAGCTGCTGGTGGTGGATGGGCGCATCGCGTTCCTGGGCGGCTATAACATCGGCAAGCTCTATGCCGAACACTGGCGCGACACCCACCTGCGCATCGTCGGAGGCAAAGCGGTGGACCTGGCCGACTCGTTCTGCGACTTCTGGAATGCGAATGCGCCGCGCAGAGAGCGGATCAACCTGCGCTTCCCCTTGCGCTTCGATCCTACCCTCTCATTGCGCGAAAACAACGCGCTGCGGCTCACCTTCCCCATTCGCGATATGTATATCAGCGCGATCAACCGCGCGCAGAAACACATTCTGCTGACCAACGCCTACTTCATTCCGGATCACGTGCTGCTGGAGTCGCTGATAGACGCGGCGAAGCGAGGGGCGCAGGTGCATGTGCTGCTGCCGTGGACCTCGAATCATATCCTGGCCGACTGGGCGGCGCGCGGCTATTTCCAGACCTGCCTGCGCGCGGGCATCCACATCTGGGGCTATCGCAACGCAATGATTCACGCAAAGACCTGTACCATAGATGATGAGTGGAGCACTATTGGCACGGCCAACCTCGACCGCCTGAGCGCCGTGGGCAACTATGAACTGAACGCCGAGATCTATAGCAAGAGCCTCGCCCACCAGATGCGCGAACTCTTCGAGCATGACCAGCGTACGGCGGTCGAAGTGACTGCTGCGAGATGGATGCGACGCCCGTGGTATGTTAAGCTCAGCGAGTGGGCGCTGGCGCCGCTGCGGCTGATGCTCTAGCGCGCCCGGAGCCTCTGGAGCGCATGGGGGAGAAACTGGCGTGAAGCTGTATATCTCGACGGATTTCGAGGGCGTGGCGGGCATCGTCGACTGGGACCAGATCATGGTGGGCAGCCACGACTATGAGATGGGCCGCCGCCTGCTGCTGGGCGAGTTGAACGCCGCCATCGATGGCGCGTTGCAGGCAGGCGCGCAGACGATTCTGGTCAATGATTCGCATAGCAGCATGCGCAACCTCGACCCTGAGCAGTTGCATGGCGACGCCTCGCTGCTCAGCGGCAAGCACAAGCCGCTCTACATGATGGAGGGGCTGGATAGCAGCTTCGATGCGATCTTCTTCCTCGGCTATCACGGCTCCATCGGCGCCAGTCAGGCAGCGCTGAGTCACAGCTACAATCCGCGCGCCATCTGGGAGGCGCGCATCAACGGCGAGATCGTCGGCGAGACGGCGCTCAACGCGCTGGTGGCGGCGCATTACGGCGTGCCAATCGCGCTGGTGAGCGGCGACGCGGTGACGGTGGCGGAGGCGCAGCGGCTGGAGCCAGCGCCCCACGGCGCCGTCGTCAAGCGCAGCGTCACGCGCTACGCCGCCGAGAGCCTGCACCCCACAGTGGCGCGCGAACGCATCCACCAGGCGGCGCACGACGCGCTGACCACGCGCAAGCCCGCCAGCGCGCCGATCTTCCCCCGACCCACGACCGTCGAGCTGACATTCCTCACCGCCGACATGGCCGAGATGAGCGCATGGGTGCGCGGCGTCGAGCTACTTCCTGGCTCGACGCGCACCGTTCGTTTCAGCGGCGCTGATCTGCTCGATCTCTTCCGCACGTTCGTGACGCTGGTGATGCTGACACGCAACCTGGTGGAGTGACGCGCCCGGCAAGCTTGTGTAGAGTGTCACTATCCTTCGCTCGCCTGATAGGCTATACTAGCGCCGAAGCCCGCACGCCCGCTGCGTTTGTGTGGTGGGCGGGGCTGCTCGACGTGGGAGGTAGAGTCATCATGCAAGTCGCTGGCCATCTCATTGGAACGTTCTTCCGTGCTATTGTCCGCATCTTCTTCACCGCCATCGTCTGTGGCATCATCGGCGCCGGGGTGACGCTGTTGCTCGCCTATGCCAAGACAGGTCATCTGGCGCCAGATCTCATGACCACTATCGCCGCCATCGCCGTTGGTGTGCTCTCGCTCTATGCAGGCGGCATCACCGTGCTGATGAGCGAGGCTGTCCATGCGCTGCAAGATGCGGCGAAGGATGTCGGCAAAGACGCTGGCTCCGCGCTCAAGGGCGCCGCGACGGTGGCGCAGGAGATCGAGAAGCACCTCTAACCGCGCGAGCGGATTTCGCACAACATGGCAAAAGGGATAGGGCGCAGGCTCTGTCCCCTTTGCTATGCGCGCCAGCTAACGAGCGCCAGCGCGCATCTGCTGCTTGAGCAGGTCTGCCTCGGCGAGATGGTCGCGGACGTGGCCAATGGCAGGCGCCAGACAGCGCCAGACCGGCGGATGCTCAAACATCCACGGAACCTCCGCGCGCATGGCAGGTTCGAGATAGACCGGATAGCGGGCGAGGCGCGCCGGCAGATCGGGCTTTTCGTCGAGCGATTCATCGCTGAGCATGTCGAGCCAGTGGATGAGGCTGCCATGCGTCGCGTCGGCGTAGGCGAGCAGGTCGGCGAGCGCCACAGCGTGAGCAAGTTCGTCGGCCTGCGCCTCGGTAAAGCCGACGCCGATGCCATGCGTGACAAGCATGCCGCGTCCCTGCCAGCGCGGCTCATCGATCACCTCAGGTTCCCCACGGGCGAGGGTCTGCGTAGCCCAGTCCTGGGCGCGTGCGACATGCCAGAGATCGAAGGCGAGGAGATTGGTATGCGGGAGGGCGCGCGTGGTCAGTTCGTCGGGCGTAAGGTCGTCGGCGACATCGTGCAGAATCGTGTTGACTGCGGAGAGTTGGCGCTGTAACAAGGCTATCGCGCGCATGGAACACCTCTCTTTAACTGCGCTGATGAGTCTTGAGACGCTACACTGCCCATGAGATGTGGCAAGTATAGCATTTCGCGCGCAACAGTCCACGTTGGCCCTGTAGGTCTGTCTCCACCAAAAACCGGGGGGGCAGGTGGCGCGAGGACGCGGGTGTCCATAGACGCCTGGCTCCTAGTCCGCGCAGGCGGACTTCGCGGCCCGCAGGCCATCCAGGCGCGGTTTCAACCGCCAGCCAGCCCGCCAATCCCGCTTGCGCAGCCGCTACCCACCACCGCGAAGCTCAGCGCGCACACGCATGAGCAGCGCGCCGAGACGGTTGAGGCCGTGGCCATCGCCGCCATCAGCCCAGTAGGCGTCGTGGGCGCTGTGCTCGATCAACAGCGCGTCGCCAGTGGCGCGCAGGCGCTCGCCCAGATCACGATGCTGGCTGAACTTGGCGCGCAGAGCGTCCAGCATGATCTGTTCCTTCACGGCGTCCCAGTCGGCGCGCAGCGGACGCGCGCGCGAACGGCCCATACGCGCGGCGATCATCGGGCTGGCGACGCGGCGAATTGCCTCTGCGTGCGTAGTTCCCGCGAACTTCTGCGCCTGGAAGTAGTGCTCGCTCGTCGGCCAGACAGCGCCATCGAGGGTGATTGGCGCAGGCCAGAAATTCGAGAGATAGCCGCAGGCGTCGCGCATCCCGTAGAACACGATGCGCGCTGGCCCGCCGGGTTGCCCCATCGTCGCCTACCCCGCTATTCCCTCGGCTCCTTCGGCGCCTCTTTGATGTCGGCGACCTGGCCGCCGGTCATCTTCAGCAGGTCGGCGGGGGTCGTCTCGAAGACAGCGTTGGGCGTGCCAGCGGCGGCCCAGATGCTCGTGAACGCCATCAGATCGGCGTCTATCACCGTGCGCAGCGGCGCGGTATGCCCGACCGGCGCGACCCCTCCAATGGGGAAGCCCGTCGCCTGACGCACCGCGTCGGCGTCGGCGCGTGTGATCTTCGCTTGCAGCAGCGCGCCCAGCTTCTTCGTATCCACCCGGTTGACGCCTGAGGCGATCACCAGCAACGGCTGCCCATCGGCGAGAAAGACGAGGCTCTTGGCGATCTGCGCCACCGTCGTGCCGATGGCCACCGCCGCCTCGGCGGATGTGCGGGTAGACTCCGCGAACTCCACGGGCTGCGCCTCGATGCCCTGCTCGCGCAGGCTCGCGCGCACGCGCTCGATATTCGGATGGGTCACGCTCAGCCACTCCTTTTCCTGGGCCGCTCTGGCGCTCGCTCGCGCTGCTCGGCGCCCCACGATGCCTGCTGTCACGCCTGGCAGTGTATCATGCGCGCCTGACGCGCCGCCGGGATCGCCGCACCGCGCAGCCTCGCCGATGACTGCGCGCATGATACAGTAAAGCGAGCACAATCGTGCTCAGGCGCGCGAGTGGAGGGAGGCGATTGGCGATGAGTGAGCGCAACCTGCGGCCATGGTTGACCGAGACAGAAGCGACGCGCGTGGAGGGGTTGCTGGGGCTGTTTGAGCGCATGTCGCCCGCGCAAGCCGCCGAGCAGATCGCCGCCTATGCGCGTCGCAGCGACGTGCGCTATGACGAAGAGTCCATCGTGCTCTACGCGGGGACGAATGTGATGGACCCCAAAGCCCGCGCGTTGCTGGCGAGCAGCCTGGGCAGCCGACCGAGCCTTGGCCACCCTGGCGCCAAGTATGAGACGGGACTGGAAGACGCCGAGGCCGTCGAGATGAGCTGTCTCGCGTTCGCACGGCAGGTCTTCGATGCGCCCTACGTCGAGTATCGCGTGGCCAGTGGCTCGCTCGCCAACCTCTACGCCTTCATGGCGCTCGCCAAGCCCGGCGATACGCTGCTCGCGCTGCCCACCAGCGCCGCCGGTCATGCGACCCACCGCGAAACAGGCGCGGCAGGGCTGTATGGCCTGCGCATCGTCGATATTCCGTGGGACGCCGCGCGCATGGAGGTGGACCTGGCCGGACTGGCCGAGGTGGCGCGCCGCGAGCGTCCGCGCATCATCCTGCTGGGCGCCAGCCTCGTGCTCTTTCCGTACCCGGTGCGCGCGGCGCGGGCCATCGCCGATGAGGTCGGCGCTACCCTGATGTATGACGCCGCGCACGTCTCTGCGCTGATCACGACGGCAGGCAGCGCCGCGTTCCAGCATCCGCTGGCGGAGGGCGCGAAGGTCGTCTCATTCTCGACCTACAAGTCACTCGGCGGTCCCGCTGGCGGCATGCTGCTCACCAGCGACGCCGCAATCGCCGAGCGCATCGAGCGCATCGCCTATCCCGGCCTGACGGCCAACTTCGACGATGGCCGCGTGGGCGCGCTGGCGATTTCACTGGCGGGCTTTAGCCTCTATGGCGCGGAGTATGTCGCGGCAATGCTGGCCAATGGGCAGGCGCTCGCCGCCGCCCTGGCCGAGCATGGCCTGCCAGTTGTCGCCGCCGAGCGCGGCTACACAACCACCCACCATGTCGCGCTCGATGCGCGCCCATTTGGCGGTGGCGACCATGCGGCCCGCCGCCTCGCGCGCTGCGCCATTCACTCCAGCGGCATCGGCCTGCCAGGCGCAGAGGTTGCTGGCGACTACAACGGCCTGCGCTTCGGCGTGCAAGAGGTAACGCGCTGGGGCATGGGGCCAGCCGAGATGCGCATCATCGCCAATCTCGTCGCCGACCGGCTGCTCGACCGACGCCCGGCGCACGCCATCTGGCGCGAGGTGCGCATGCTCAGGCGCGACTTCCAACGATTGCGCTACGTGCTGCCCTGAGCGTTCAGGGCGTCGGCGAGACGGTCGGCGAACTCGCTGGCGCAGTGGTGGCCGTCGGCGTGGGCGACGCGGGCGTAAGCTGGTTGTACTCCCAGTTGAGCAGCGCGGTGGCGTCGGTGAAGCGGCTCGCGGGGGTCGGTTCGCCCAGCACCGCGCCGATGAGAATGCCGCTGGGGCGCTTCGCCACGAAGACCAGGCAATAGCCCGCAGGCCCGGTGTAGCCCGTCTTCGCGCCAATCGCCCCATCATAGGCGAATGGCTCGGTCTGCAAGAGTTCGTTGGTGTTGATCAACTGGAACTCGTGATGTGTCGCCGTCGCGGGCAGCGTCAGGCTCGGCGTGTCCACGACCTGCGAGAAGGTCGGACTCTTCATCGCATATTCGGTGAGCCGCACGAGATCACTCACCGAGGTGAAGTGGTCAGGCGCGTCGAGGCCATGCGGGTTAGCATAGTGGGTGTGCGAGAGGCCCAGCAGCCCCGCTTCGAGGTTCATCAGCGCGACGAACGCCGTCTGCGATCCCGCGACGCCATCGGCGATGGCGATGGCCGCATCGTCGCCAGAGGGCAGCATCAGGCAGTAGAGCAGCTCGCGCAGGCTGAGAGTCTCGCCGAGCCGCAGCCCGGCCACGCTCGTGCCGCCGTCTTCGATGTCCACGGTGTCCTGCCCGACGGTGATCGGCTGATCGAGTTTGCCATAGGTGAGCGCCACCACCGCCGTCATGATCTTGGTGGTGCTGGCCATCGGTAGCGAGGTATCGGGCGCGAGCGTGAGCAGCGTCTTGCCTGTGGTCACGTCGTACAACTCCGCCGCAGTGGCTGAGAGCGCAGGCGGCGGCGTTGGCGGGCCATCAGGGCCAACACTGGGGGTAAGCGGCGTGGCGACCGCAGTGGCCGTCGTAGCGGGGCCAGTCGTGGCGCTGACGCTCGGTGTGACGCCAGGCGTGGCGTCGAGCGGCCACAGCGCCCGCGCGGTGATGGCGCGCCCGCCTGGCCTGACGCTCGCGCTCAGCGGCGCACAGGCGCTCAGTGTCACGCACAGCGCGACCACCAGCAACGCGCCCGCCGCGACGCGACTCCACCAGACATGCGATGCGCTACCCACGACTGCGCTATCCCTTCACTTGCTCAATCTGCTGCTTGGACGAGACTCATCGTTGGCGCCAGGCGCGGCTGCAACCGCCCGCCAGATGCGCTCGCGCTGGATGGTATCACATGCGCATGCCGACCAGGCAGAGCATCGGCGTCGTCATCGTCAGCTCGCCGCCATTCACCTGCCTGCGCGCTTCGAGCCGCCGCTCCACCTCGTTGAAGACGAGTCGCCGGATCGTCAGGTCAGGGATGATCGAGCGCCAGTTCAGCATATACGTTGTCTGGATCAATGGCGAGCGCAGGAACGCCATCGTCGAAGGAAAACGCAGCGTGACCGTATCCGTCACCTCGCGAATCACCTGGAAGCCCGCGCGCTCCATCAGGCGGCGTGTCTCGGCGATGGTGGGGCGCTGCGCGATCTGCTGGGCGAGCGCGCGCTGGTAGTCGCCCAGCTTCAGGTCGCGCAGTGTCAGGTAATAGATGTCGAGGAACTCGCGCATGGCGGATTGCAGCGGCGTCGTCAGCAGGATGTCGCCGCGCTGGCGCAGCAAGCGCCACATCGCGCCCAGCGCGCCGTTGCGGTCGCCGAAGCTGGTCAGCCCCAGGTTGCAGGTGATCGTATCGAACGAACCGTCTGGCAGGCCGCTATTGAGCGCGTCGGCGACGAGGAAGGTGACATTGCGCAGCCAGGCGTCGCGCGCCTTGCGTGTCGCCAGCGCAATCGCCTCGTCCCAGATGTCTATGCCGGCCAGATCGCAGTCCTGGCCGATGTAGCGCGCCAGTTCCAGCGTCGGATAGCCCGTGCCGCAGGCGACATCCAGCCCCTGCCAGCCACTCTCGCGGGGCAGCGTGAGGAATGCGCTGAGCAGCAGCCGCCCGAAGGGTTCGGACCACTGCGGCGCGATCAGCGCATCATAGACCTCGGCGAAGCCTGGCTCGCGCACATCATAGGTGACGGTGAGGTAGTCCGCTGTCTCGGCGCGGGCGCTGAGGGCGAGCGCGGCTGGGCTGAGCGCATCACCAGCGCCGCCAACGACGCCTGCGCCGCCATGCTGCTGGCGCGTGATGGCCGGGTCGGGCAGGTCAATCGCGCCGAGGGCGCCCGGCCCCATCCAGGGGAGCGCGCCCATGCGCCCGGTGTAGCCCAGGCGCGCGCGCGCGGGGTCCCAGTCGTCCCAGTCATCGTCGCCATTCAGCGCGCCGCCAAGTGGGCCGCGCGGAGGCGGGTGATTATCGAATGGCCCCACAATCGCCTCCGCGCCTAGCTGACTCCCGACTCTGAGCGCCACGCCACTGGCAGCGTCACATCGCCCGTTTTCTTGGTCGGCGAAGGCGTCGGCGACCCCGGTTTCGCTGTACCGGCGGGTGTCGGCGTTCCGGGCAACTTCGCGAAGATGCCAAATCTGATCGTCTGCGCCAGATATTTGTCGTTTGGCGCGTCGCCAGAGTCAGAGTTGGGCTTGTCCCAGTATATCTTCACCATGCCGTTGCCGGTCTGGTAGTAGGGCAGGCCGCAGTAGCCGTGAAAGTTGTTGGTCTTGCTCGGCTGCACGGCCACACTGGTGCCAGACTTCAGGTTGTAGTCGATGTCGTCGAGGAACCAGCGGCAGGTGAGTGTATTCGAGCCAGTCTGCGAGGCGCCAACGATGTTCACGACGACGTACACCGTCGAGTTGACGGTGAAGTACGAGGTCACATCGACCGCATTGAAGTCTTTGTCGATGCCTTGCGCCGTGACCGCCGAGGTGACGATCTTGCCGGATGGGCCTGCCGTCGAGACGGGTGTCACCGGCACCTCACTCATGTTGACTGTCGGTGATACGACGATCTTGCCCAGCGGCCCACTCAGGACCTTCCTGATTTGCTGCTGGCCGAGGAAGCCGAGGCCGCCGCAGACGCCGACGGTGACGAGCAGGATGCTCAGCACGCCGCTGAGCACACGCCCGGAGCTGAGTTTGCGCTTGCGCCGTGGCTCAGTCGCGGGGATGTACGCGGGGCGACGCAGGCCGATGGCGCGCTCCTCCTCATCGGTCTGGGGGAAGCCAGGCAGCCCGGCCATCAGCCCGCCCTCAGCCGAGGGCGGCATGACCTCATCATACTGCGGCACGAGCGCGCGCGAGGGGTCTACGCCGCCATACTCGCCTGAGCCATAGCGTCCGCCAGCGCGCCCGCCCTGCGCAGCGCCAGAGTCGTCGTCGTCCCAGCTCGCGCCGCTGCCCTGTCCACGCCTGCGCGCGCCAGAATCGCGGCTCAGCAGGCCACCACCGCCGAGGTTGGCGCCAGAGTTACGACGCGAGCCACTGGAGGAGCCTCCGGGCTGTGAGCGCCCACGCGCGCCCGAACCGCTGGACCCGCCGCGTGCGCCGAGACGAGGGGGCGGAGCGCCACACTCAGGACATGGCCCCATGCGGGGTCGCGGCGCGCCACACTGGTCGCACTCCATGACTTACACCTCTCCTCGTCGCACCGTGGCGAGCAGGCGCCCAGCCTCGCCGGGGCGCACACCTGTTGGCAGCCACCAGAGCAGCATACACAGCGCCCCAGAATGGGTCAAGAAAGCGCCCCCACGATAGGAGCATTGGGCCGCGCCGACCGGCTGGCGGAGCGTGTTGAACTTGCATGCGGCAGTATGTTACCTTTCGGAGAGAGCGAAGCCGCTGGGGGCTGCCAGCGCATGCCGCTCAGCAATGCAGGATGGAGATGCGCGATGGGAGATACACAGCGCTGGCTCGATCAGCAGGCTATCGAGCGGCTCGCCCAGCACATCCCGTTCGAGACAGACCCCGCCACGAAGTCTGAGCTGATCGAGATGCTGCGCGGGCTGGTTCTGCGCTCTGGGCGTGGCATTGACCGCGCGCTATTCGGCTTTGAGGCCAGCCAGGAACTCAAGCGACTGGGCCTGTGGGAGCGCCTCGGCGGGCGCTAGCCCGGCTCGCCGCGCCCGCAGGGTCAGGCGGCGTGGCGCAGGCGTGTCACCCATTCTCGATCCGCGCGACCGCCTGCGCCGGGGTGATGTCGCTATAGAGCAGCGCGGTATAGCCGGGGTAGTAGCGGTCGGCGGTGGCGATGCCGGTCTGCATCAGCGAGCGCAGCAGCGGCAAGGAGAACTGCGCGACGCCGACATCCGCGCTCATCTTGAAGCGCACCTCGCCGTCGCCGACATCCAGCTCCATATTGCCCAGCGCCAGCCCATAGTTCACGCGCGCCACAAACTCGGCCACCTCGGCGCGGCGCTCGGCGGGCGCACGCAGCGGATAGATCGTGTAAAACATGATCTGCTCCTGCTCCTCGCGCACCCGCGCATAGCAGAGATAGGAGGCGTTCTCGCAGTTGAAGGTCATCAGCGCAGCCGTTTCTCCTGCCATCGGCGTGAACTTCCACTCATCTTCCTGGAGGAACATCACCAGGGCATCGTACAGGCGACCCATGCGTGGCTCTCTTCTGCGGATATTCGCTGCGTCGCGCTCCCTCTGCGCGGGTGTCTCCGCATTCTACATCGCCAACGCGCCGCGCCGCTTGCGCAGACGGCGAATCCTGCGCGCCTACGCCACGCCATGAACGCCACGCTGATGCGCCTCGACTCTCCTTGAGCGGAGACGGGGTCAGCCGTGCGCGCATGTTTCTACCACTATGCGTCTTCCGCAGACGTGTCTGGCGCTGGGAGCATGGCCACGAAGTCAACGTGCACGGGGCAGAGCAGGTCCAGCAGCGCGACACTCAGCAGCGACTCCATCTGGCACTCCATCGCGCGCGCTTCGCTGGGCGAGATGCGCCTCTGGCCGACCGATACCTCGACAGTGATACAATATCCATCACAGAGCAGGCCATCGACGACACGCTCCTCTCGCGTCACGCGCATCGCGCGCACGAGTGGCTCCGTGTACTGCGTCGACAACGCCTGTTGAATACGCTCACTCAGCACCTTGAATGGATCCTTTTCTTGCAATGTGCGCGCGGCCTCACTCTCTGTTTGTGATCCCCAATACATCTGGTGAATGCTGGATTCCATGACTGCGCCTTTCTATCGCTCAAATCACCATCCGTGTACGCCCACCACAAGCGGCGCTGCTCCCTGAGACTGCCAGAAACGTTGCATCAATAATGGCTTGCTTATGCCCACAGCGCGCGCTAATTGAGGTGGATGTTGACCAAAATAGGAGCAAAGACGCTTCACGCGCGAGGGGGAGACATCGGTGATGATTGAGGGATTCGGCTCCTACCTGAAGGGGCTGGTGGATAATGCTCGCATAGAAGGGTGTTCGGCCAAGAGTCTGGCCCGCGCGTTGGGTTTCATGGATGCGTCTACCGTCTATCGCTGGATGCGCGGCGTGAAGACTCCGGCGCTCAACACGGAGTATGTCTCGCTCATCATCGAGCATTTGCGGCTGACGCCCGCTCAGGCGCATGAACTGAGACACGCTCAAATCAGATCAATACAGGATAGCAGGTCGCGCCCACCCAGACGCAGGCCGGAGAAGAACCGTGCGCCAGTTGCGGCGCTGGTCGAACATACGGGGGTTGACCCATACATTCGCAGCGACGCCAGGCAACGTCGCGCAACTCGCCCACATGCTCAGGTGGTGGACATCCTGTTAGATATGATCGATCTCTTCAACGGGCTGCCAGACGCTACGAACCGGGCCGAGGCAGACAAGACGATTGTGCTGACATGGCAGAGTCGTGATCCGATTGAAATGACCGCCGAGCTTCAGGATCGCTGGGTGCTCGCGCTTCAATCCGCCCTGCGACGCGGCTGGCATATTGAGTACCTCTGTCGCCTGGACGCGAATGTCTATCGAACCGTTCGCCTCGTTGAGATGATGCACGACTTTGTCGGCGTTGGCGAGTACTTGCCGCGCTACTTCACGACCTACGGCGCGCTGACGCCATCGTATGATCTGCTCATCATTCCCGGCATTGCGGCTGTGACGCTATTCGCCACGCGCACGGCGCACGCCTCGGATGCGGGCATCATCACCCGAGATGTCGAGCACATACACCTGTTGCTGGCGCATGCGCGACAACTCGCCCAACAGACTACGCCACTCGTAACAGCCTACTTCATGTCCGACACTGAAATTGCTGCTACCCAGACGATGCGTAAGGCTGAGTCACATCGTGGCGGCCGCTGCCTCGTCAAAGATGGATTGAGCGTCATCACGCAGCCCGAAGCCTGGTTCGACGACGCTCCCATACTCCAGGATTCCTGGCGCTCTGCCGTCTGAAGACTGGGAAGAAGCCGCAGCGCATCGCAGAGAACGCATCGCCGCGTTCAAGCGCTACGTTGACGACTATGACTACTATGACATCTGCACGGAGCGCGCCATCGAGGCGCTCGTGCGCAGCGGCGTGTACGCGGATGATCCCCCGCTGAACAGGTCACCACACCGCAAAGCGGACTGCCTGGCGCACCTGCGCAACACCGTGAAACTGCTGCGAACCCATGCCAGGTATCACCTCGCGCTGGTGAGTGAACATCAGGCGAATGACACAGGGCCGAACGGCATCCCGATTGAGACGATGTGGGAGGTCACTGGCGACAATAGCGTCTTCATGGCAACGCGGCTCCCCGACAAAACAGGGAATCTGGCTTCGGTCAATCTCCACATCACCGAGCCAACTGTGGCCGGAGGATTCCGCGAATACTTCCGCCAGATGTGGCAGCGGATTCCGCCGACGCATCGGGAGAAGGACGACGTCATCCGATGGATCGAGCGCCAGATCAGCGAACTCGAGCGCGACATCGCACAGTCGCCAGACTGACGCGCCGCTCAGCTATTCGGCGCCGCGTTCAATGGGCAGGCGCTGCTGGCTCCAGATGGAGTAGCCCCCCGCCAGCGCCGCCGCCTGGTAGCCGTGCTCGCTCAGCAGCGCCGCCGCCTGCTCGCCGCGTGAATGGCCGGGCTGATGCATGTTGCAATAGGTGATGATCTGCCGCTCACGTGGAAGCTCGCTCAGGCGGTCGGGCAACTCGGCCAGCGGAATGTTGCGCGCGCCTGGCAGATGGCCAGCGACAAACTCTGCCGCCCCGCGCACGTCTATCACCAGCAGAGCGTCGCGCTGCGCGTTGACCGTCGCAGGCGGCATCAGGTCGCAGACGATGGGCTGCTCCTCGCCATGCTCGTTGGTCAGCTCCGCCCGCAGCGCCGCTGCCCGCGCTGGTTCGCCGCTGGCCAGATAGAGCTTCTCCATCTCTTGCAGCGGCCAGGAAAAGCCATTGGCGCGGATCTCGCCCCAGTTGGGGCCGCCGGGATCGTCGCCGTAGAAGTTGTGCGCGTGCAGCAGCGCCTCGGAGCTGGCTGCCACCGTCGCCGTCAAGTGGTCGAACGCGGTTTCTGTGTAGGCGACACTCCCCGCCCAGGAGCGGTAAGCGTTCTCGGCGAGCGCGGCCTGCGTCAGCGCATCGAAATCCACATCGCGCGGCGGCGTCTCTCCGCGCGTGAAGTAGCCGATCCGCTCGACGTTGTACTCCATCCAGAAGCCAATCAGCGCGATCAGGTCATGCGCTGCGCGGTCATGGTCGCTACGGCTGGCGACGAACGCGGCGACATCGCCACGCGCCTGTTGAAACAACGCCAGCAGGTGGTCGCGGATTGCATCGTCGGTTGGCATGCGTGGCTCCTCTCACCAGCCGAGACGCCCAGCTTGCGTCATACGCGCAAGCCATCGCGGCGCCTCTGGTATGAAGGATACGCGCGGATATACGACATCTCCTGTCATGTTTCGCAGCCATGTTTCGCAGCGAAACTTGCCTGCGCAGGCTGGGACGAGCGGGAGCCGCCCAACCGGGGTCTACTCCGCGTGCGCGGCATCGGCCATTGACAACCTCAAGCATGTATGTTAAATATACCTATGTCTGAGTTACCTAAGTGACGCGATTCCTCGCACGCGGGAGACATTCCATGTACGTGGACATCCTGATCCTGGCCTATTTGTCTGCGCGACCACAGCATGGCTACGAGATCAAACGGAATGTGGAGCAGGTGCTGGGGACAGAGTTCAGCCTCAACAACGGCGTGCTCTATCCGACGCTCCGCCGCTTCGAGGAGATGGGCGCCATCGAGCGTGAGGTCGAACGGCAGCACGGGAAACCAGACCGGCACATCTATCACCTGACGGCGCTCGGCGGCGAGATTCTGCACGATCTGCTCTGCGAGTTTCCGCCAGAGGTCGCCCGCAACGACAATGAGTTCTTCGTGCGGGTCTCGTTCTTCGATGAACTGGAGCCGCAGGAGCGCTCACCCATCCTGGCCGCTCGCCGGAGCTTCTTGCTGCGCTCGCTCGAACATCATGACCGGATTCGCGCGCAGGTCAGCGCCGAGCGCATCTCCTTTCCCAGCTATGCGCAGCACGTGCTGGGGTTTCAGGAGCAACAGACGCGCGCCGAGCTTGAGTGGGTAGAGGGCCTGATGCGCGACATCGCGCCGGAATAACGTGCGCAGGCGATGAGTTCAGAAACGAGGTCACACGATGCCATCGGACGCTTCTTATCAAACTCGTGACGTGCAGCACTTCGAGCGCTGGGCGCAGACCTATGAAGGCGCATGGATGCAGCGTAGCATCTTCAACCCCGTCCACGCCGCCGTGCTCGACCTCGCCGCACCGCTGACGCCTCCTGCGCATGTGCTGGATGTGGGCTGCGGCACAGGGCGCCTGCTACGCGCCGCAGCGACTCGCTGGCCAGACGCGCAGTTCAGCGGTGTTGATCCGGCTGAGGGCATGGTAGAGGTCGCGCAACGGCTCACACCCAACGGCGCCATCCAGCGCGGCCTCGCCGAGGCGCTTCCTCTGCCCGATGCCAGCGTTGATCTGGTCTTCAGCACCCTCTCATTCCACCACTGGCGCGACCAGGCGGCAGGTGTACGTGAGATTGCGCGCGTCTTGCGCCCCGGTGGCCATTTCATCCTCGCGGATTTCGCGCCGCCGCGCGCGCTAACCTGGCTCCGTGTGACCGGGCACGCGCTGCCAGCCGACGCCCGCCAGCGCTGCTTCACCGCCGCTGGCCTGCGCATCGAGCGGCAGCAGCGTGTCGTGTATCCCTTCATCCTGGCCACGCTCGCCGCGCGCTGATCGCTAGCTCACCAATCCGCAGGCCACAAGCCCATCATGGACGAGCGCACATTCGGCCAGATCGCCACTCAGTTTGCCATACTGTCGCCGTTTCACATTTGGCCCGCGATTGGCAGGATGCGTGAGCGCGACGACTGCGGTGGGATAACGCACGCCTGGGAACTGGACGGGGTAGGCGAGCGCCACAGCGCTTCCATCCAGATCCGAGAGATGGCGCGCGCCCGACCATGTCGCTGTGAGGTTAGACGCCAGTGGGGCCAGCACTGGCAGAACCTTCTCGCCCAGCGTGAGCAGGAGTCGCGGCTGTTGTGCGCGAATCTGCTTCAGCAGGAATGCGCGACAACGGTACACAAAATAGTGATCCTCTGCCCCAGGAAACGTCCCGGTAGATATGTTCTTCCCTGTCAACTTGTTGACATCCGCCTTGAGGCCCATGTAGGCATTGGTGAAGAAACAATCCTCTGGCGCGATGTCGCATTTGCCCAGAAGTTTGAGCAGCGACTCCCAGGTGGGGCTGTTGATGCGCTCATAGCCACGGTTGCAGGAGGCTTCGTATCCGGCGACGCTATCGAAGTTGTGGCCGACCACCATGACCTTGCCCATGGGCAACGATCGCGCTACTGGCACTGGCTGATCGGGTGGATCGGTCCACAATCCACATCCACCGGGGAAGAAGGCAAGGCCCGGAATGCGCGCGCCTGTCGCCTGCACCCCGTCGGGGTATGGGCCAAACTCGCCGAGTTGGCCGAAGAGATAGTCTACCGAATGTTGATCGTTTGCGTCATGCATACGACGCCTCGCTTGGTGGTGATGGTGACAATCAATCGCATGCCTTACTGGTGGCGCTGATTGTGGCTCACAGCGTGGTCAGAATCTCCACGCCGTCCTCGGTGATCGCCATCGAGTGCTCGAACTGCGCCGAGCGTTTGCCGTCCAGGGTCGAGATGGTCCAGCCATCCTCGTGGCTCGTCTGCGTCTCCCGCGCGCCCGCGTTGATCATCGGCTCGATGGTGAAGACCATCCCTGGCTTGATGAGCGGCCCCGTGCCCCTGGCGCCGTAGTGCGGCACGAATGGCTCTTCCCAGAGGTCGCGGCCCACGCCATGCCCGCCCAGGTCGCGCACAACCGAGAAGCCTTCGCCCTCGGCGTAGGCCTGGATGGCGGCGCCAATGTCGCCGATGTGGTTTCCCGGCCGCGCCTGCTCGATGCCAATCTCCAGAGAGCGGCGCGCCACGTCGAGCAGCCGCTGCGAGGCGGCGCCGAGCGCGCCGACCGCGAAGGTGACACAGGAGTCGCCGATCCAGCCGCGATAGCGCGCGCCGATGTCAATGCCGATCAGGTCGCCTTCGCGCAGCGTCTGGCGCGGGCTGGGGATGCCATGACAGATGACCTCGTTGATCGCGACACAGATCGTCGCCGGGAAGGGAGGCCGCGCCAACCGTCCCGCGCGGTCGCGTATGGCGCCAAAGCCTTTGTACATCGGCAGCGCGCCTTTGCCGCGAATGAACGCCTCGGCGATGCGGTCAAGCTCCGCCGTGGTGACGCCCGGCTGCACATGCGGGCGCAGCTCCTCGTAGGTCTCTGCGACGATGCGCCCGGCCTCGCGTAGCTGCGCAATCTGCTCCGCTGTCTTGATGATGATCGGCATAGCAATACATCCCTGCCTCTCTGCGCCTCGGCTGACCTGGAGCCGTGAGCCGAATCCCATCCCGTGGCCCCTTCTCGCACTGGAGAAGGGGAATGCGACGCATCCGCAGATGCGCGGACACAGGCTGGGCTAGCTACGCGCCAGCGCCTGCTGAGTCAACTCAGGAATATCGAAGATCGTATCCGCTACCGGCACGTGCGCCTTTTGCAGCGCCTCGACCTTGCCCTGCGCCGAGCCAGTCGTGCCAGAGACGATGGCGCCGGCGTGACCCATACGCTTGCCCGCAGGCGCCGTGCGGCCAGAGATGAACCCGATGACCGGCTTCCGCATGGTCGCGGCGTAGGCTGCGGCGTCCTCCTCGTCGCTGCCGCCGATCTCGCCGCACATCACGACGGCGTCGGTGAGTGGGTCCTGCTCGAAGAGGCGCAGGCAGTCAATGAAGGTCGTGCCGATGATCGGATCCCCGCCGATGCCAATGCAGCTCGACTGCCCGATGCCAGCCGCCGTCAGCAGCGAGACGACCTCGTAGGTCAGCGTGCCAGAGCGCGAGACGAACCCGACACGACCCTCTTTGAAGATATGGTAGGGCATGATGCCCACCTTGCCCGCGCCCGGTGTGGCAAGTCCGGGGCAGTTGGGGCCAATCAGGCGGGTGGGATGCTCTTTGAGGAAGGCCATCGCGCGCGCCATATCCATCACCGGGATCAACTCGGTGATGCAGACCACCAGCCCCAGCCCGGCGTCGGCGGCCTCCATGATGGCGTCGGCGGCGCCTGCGGGCGGCACGAAGATGCACGCGACATCGGCGCCAGTGCGGGCTTTGGCCTGCGAGACCGTATCGAAGACGGGTACACCACTGGCGGTCTGGCCGCCCTTGCCCGGCGTCACCCCGCCAACGACGGTGGTTCCCGCCTCGATCATGCGACTGGCGTGATAGCTGCCCTCGCCACCAGTGATGCCCTGCACGATGACGCGCGAGTTTTTATCAAACAGGATGCTCACGGTTTAGTTTCCTTTCGCCGCGATCTCGGCGACGATCTTTTGCGCGCCGTCGCGCATGTCGGCGCCCCATGTCAGCCCCGCGTTGGCGAGCATCGCGCGCCCCTCGACCTCACCCGTTCCGGCGAGGCGGGCGACGATGGGCATGCCCGCTGGCAGCTCGGCCTGCGCCATGATGATGCCCTGCGCCACCTCTTCGCCGCGGGTGATGCCGCCGAAGATGTTGACGAGGATGCCTTTCACCTGCGGGTCGCGTGCGACGAAGAGCAGCGCACGCTTCATCACCTCGGCCTTGGCGCCGCCGCCGATGTCGAGGAAGTTGGCTGGCTTGCCGCCTGCCCGCGCCACCATGTCGAGCGTCGTCATGACGAGGCCCGCGCCATTGCCGATGATGCCGACATCGCCATCCAGCTTGACATAGGTGAGGCCTTCAGCCTTCGCCTCGAACTCCAGCGGGTTCGCCTCCTCAGGCTCAGCCCACGCGGCGTACTCTTTCTGGCGGGGCAGCGCATTGTCGTCGATGATGATCTTGGCGTCGGCGGCGATGACCTTGCCATCGTCGGTCAGCGCCAGCGGATTGATCTCGGCGAGGGTAGCGTCGCTCTCGATGCAGGCGCGCACGAGTTGCGAGAGGATTGTCCCGCCACGCGCCACCACGACCGAAGGCACACCCGCCGCCGCCAGCAGCTTGCGCGCGGTCATCGGCGGCAGCCCCCCAGCGCATGTCTACGACGTGGCGCAGGATCTTCTCCGGCTCCTTCTCGGCGACCTCTTCGATGTCGATGCCACCAGCGGCGCTGACGATGACGACGGGCGCCTGTGAGGCGCGGTCGAGCGTGACGCCGAGGTAATACTCCTCTTTGATGTCCAGCGCAGGCGTGACCAGCACTTTCTCGACGGTCAGCCCTTTGATGTCCATGCCAAGGATGCGGCTCGCGACCTCGCGCGCCTGCGCCGGGTCCTGCGCAATCTTGACGCCGCCGGCCTTGCCACGCCCGCCGACGTAGACCTGCGCCTTGATGACCACTGGTGTCCCGAACTCGCGCGCGATGCTCTCAGCCTCCGCAGCGGTGGTAGCGATCTTACCCGGCTGCACCGGCACGCCGAACCGGCGGAGGATGTCCTTCGCCTGGTATTCGTGAATCTTCATGGATGGTGTTATCCCGTGTAGCTCTAGCGCCCGCCCGATGTGCGCCTGTGAGCCAGGGTAGGCCAATCAGGCCATCAGGTGAGCGCGGCGCCTCCAGACGATGGAGCGAATGGGGGAGATTGGCCTTGCGGCGCAACCAGTCCATCATAGGCACGCTGCTGGCGCATGGTCAAGTCGGGGCGCGTGGAGGCTAGACAGATGGCGCGCCCTCATCGCGCGCAGGGAAGGTGGTGGCGCGGCAGAGCTTCAACCCCCATGTGGCAGGCGCGCTGAGCCGTCAGGTGAATGCGGCGACTCTTCGCCCGATGAGTTGGCTCACATATGAGGCCGGTCAAAGCGCCTGGGGGGGGGCACTAGAAAACTGTCCCGCCCCTCGGGGGCCCGTGCGGCCGGGGGGCGGGGGCCGCGGCGGGGCGCCCGCCCCCGGCAGATTGCCGTGCTCGGTGAGCACGTGCTGGCGCGGCTCGACCCGTGGGCGAAGGGCGGACGGGCGGCGGCGATTGACAGTACGGTGCTGCCCGCCTGCGGCGGGGTCTGGCACAAGAAGCATCGCGAGGCCGGTCTCGTGCCGCACACCAGCATCGACCCCCAGGCCCATTGGACCAAGTCCGGCTGGCATGGCTGGGTCTATGGCTGGAAGTTGCACCTGGTCGTGACGGTGGGCGCGGTGTGGCTGCCCCTGGCGGCGACACTCACGCCCGCCAACCGGGCGGACAACGAGGAGGCGCCGACCTTGCTCGATGCGGTGCGGCAGGAGCACCTGTTCATCCTGGGAGACACGGCCTCTAACGATCCAGCGCTGCACGCGCACTGTGCCCAACACCAGCGGACGCTGGTCGCGACCCAGCGCGGGAAGTACCCGCATACCGACGACGGCGTGGAAGTGCGACGGGTGTTTCACCAATTACGCTCCCATGCCATAGAAAACTTCAACGGCCAGTTCAAAGCGATCTTTGACTGCTCCCGATCCGTCCCGACCAAGGGCTTGCTCGCGACCCAGCGCTACGTCTTGGGGGCGGTGCTCGTCTACCAATTGGCCGTCTGGCACCGCTTCCGCACAGGCGGAAGCCTGCGTGCCGATCTCAAACCGTTACTTCAGGCGGCTTGATCATTTATGACCAGGCCTCACTTAGCTCAGTGCATACCCAAAACAATCATGGTGCAATGGTGAGCTGATGACTTATGGCGAGAGAAGATGCTGTGCGATAATGTGACAGACAGGCTTATATAGCGTTAACAAGTCTCGCTGTGCAGTGTCACGGTCGCGCAGAAGTGTGGGGATAGGACTCTTTGGCAAACACAACTTCCAACAGTACAAGTTTTAACTCCACATTCTGCTTCCTCGATACGAATGTGCTCATCCACAAACAGACTTTCGACGAGGTGGATTGGCCAGCCATTTTCGGAGCGCCTGACGTTCTGTCTCGTGTTGGCGCCGGTTGTCGTGAAAGAACTCGAACGCCACAAGAACGAGAGCAAGAACGAGTGGGTACAGAATCGTGCACGTACCCTCACTGGCAAGTTGAAATCCCATCGGGCCGACCCGCTTCTGGCGGCTGGTCAGCCTATTTCTGTCGGTCCGCACCTTAACATGCTCTATCTAACCAAGCAGCCTGTTATAGACTGGGTAACGCTGGAATTAGATCCGACATGGAACGACGACCGCCTCATCGCCAGCATTATTGAGTTCGTCCGAAAGTATCCCGACGCCAACGTCGTGTTCGTCACCGACGATACCATATGCCTGATAAAAGCGCGGACCCTCGGTATCCAGACGATAGATGCTGATCGCATACCGATTCAGGCGCGAACATCCTCAGAGGCTGCCGAGATTATCAAATTGCGCCGTCAGGTTCAAGATCTGACAAATCGAAGGCCCAAGCTTGAGTTGCACTTCTTCGAAGGTGGGCAGCGGATGCCATTATCCTACCGTTTCCGAACAGCATCTATGCTTTCAGCTGAGGCGCAGGAGACCTTCATCGCAAAAGCGCTCGCTAGAGAACAAGATTGCCTTAACACGGCCATGACTCGTGGGCGCGTCTTCCTCGCCAATAACATACTGCGTCCGAATGACCTGGAACGGTACGAGCAGGAATTTACAACGTACCTTCATAGGCTGCCAGCTTGGCTTCCCATGAAGTGGGCGCGTGAGCAGGGCCCAATCGTGGACCTTTGGTTCTTGCTCGACAACGTAGGAACCCAGCCAGCGACCGATGTGCGCTTGACTCTCACCTTTCCGTATGGCTCGTTCGTCACCCCAAGAGACGAGGATACAGAGATTTGGGACATAGTCCTTATGCCCGAGCGGCCGGAGGCTAAGTGGATGATGACGCCATCTGCAAACCCATTGAAATCTCTGCTCACCTTCGCCCCGCCCCTTACCCCTGGAGTGCCGCTGCATCTGCCAACACGATCTGCAGGGCCTCAAAAACCGACAGGGCCAGTACTGTCCTTGGATACGCCCGAGCGGCACATTGTCACCTATTCGCATCCGAAGTTGATTCATGGTGGAGATTGGCGCATGGCGCCTATTCACGCTCATTTGCCGCCGTCAACCAAAGAGGGCTTCCAAATCGAATATCGGTTACGCGCGGACGAACTGCCCGCAGTCATCACCAAGACGCTCACAGTCAAGTTCACATCCGCTGCGACATCGCCATCAGACGGCTAGGTTACCTTCAGGCTCAGAAGAAGCGGTGTTCGATTGCCGACATGCGCACCATCACTTCTTTGATGTCTTCAAGATACAGGAGATAGTCCCGCGACATAGATAACCTCACTCAGTACTCGCTCACGTAGGCGTGGTCGCAGGTCGTCTGCCAGCACAAGATCAACAGGCAGGCCGAGCGCTGCCACAAGAAGCAGCCTCGCATCCATGTAAGTGCGAAAGGTGAGGTTATCGAAGCCGACAAGCACGTCAACGTCGCTTTCCGGGGTTTGCTCATTGCGGGCGTATGAGCCGAACAGACCAAGCGAGGTGACGCCGAGTTGGCGCAGCGCCTGTGTCTGCGCGGCCAGGTCTGCCAGGATGGTCTCGCGAGAGCGCAGCCCGCGCTGTGTTGTAGATTGGGCCATCGTCCACCTCCTCTCGTTCTGCTTCAGCATACCATCCACAAGGTGGCGCGGCGGAGCGTCAGCCCCCATGTGGCAGGCGCGCTGAACCGCCGGGCGAATGCAGCGCCACCAGAATGCGTGACCATCGCCGATGCTTCATCGGGTTGCTCCAAACATGCCGGAGAAGCGCTAGCCTCCGCGCTCCTGCTCCGCATCTGGCGCCACCTCTGGCGCGGGCAGGGCGCCTCCGGTCGGCGTGAGCCAGCGGTGCAGTTCGACGACGAAGCGGCCACTTCGCACGCCAGGATCGGCCCCGGCAAGCGCCTGCGCCTCCGCCAGCGTCGCCGTGCGGAAGATGCTGAAGCCGCAGATGTCGCTGTTGTCCTTGACCGGCCCGGCGGCTATCGTCTTGCCCGCCGCCCACAGACCTTGCGTGTAGGCGACGTGCTGCGCCTGCAACCGCTCAAGCTCAGCCGTCGCCTCGCTGGTCCAGCCCGGCCCCTTGCGCAGCAGGCAGATATAGTATGCGCTCAACTCCATGACGCGGCTCCTTGCATGCTCTTGCTGGATGATACGCGCCCGGTGAATCAGGCGCCACGGGCAAGCACCGGTGGCTGCTCGCCATCAGCAGTATACCTGGCCGCCAGCGCGGGAAGCGTTCGCGCCGCCGTTCCGATGAACAGCGCGCCGCCCTGCGCGCTGTTCGTGGCGATCAGAGCGCCACCGTGGGCAAGCATGATGCGCTGAGCAATGGCGAGTCCCAGCCCGGCGCCGCCCGTGTCGCGGTTGCGCGACGCCTCGCCACGATAGAACGGCGCGAAGAGATGCGGCAAATCCGCTGCCGCGATGCCCGCGCCGCTATCGGCGACAGTGAAGCGCCACTGGTCGCCCTCAGCCGCACACGTGACGGTGATGGCCCCATCTACGGGCGTATAACGCACAGCATTCTCCAGCACATTGGTGATGGCGCGCGCCAGCAGATGCGCGTCGCCGACACATGGGCAGGCGGGCGCGCTCTGGGTGAGCCTCAGCGTGATGCGCTTCGCCTCGGCCTGCGGGCGGATGCTCTCGACCGTATCGTGTATCAGGGCGCTCAGGTCGAGCGGTTCGCGGCGCATCGTCTGCTCCAGCCGCTCGATCTGGGTGTAGGCCGCGAGGTCGCCGGTCAGGTGCTCCAGTTCACTCACCTTCGCCTGGCAGACCTGAAGATAGTGGCGTGTGCGTTCGGGCGTCGCCGCGACACCCGACTCCAGCCCCTCCAGGTAGCCGCGCAATGCGAAGATGGGGGAGTTCAGGTCGTGCGCGATGGCGCTGATGTAGAATTGCCGCTCCTGCTCCAGCTCCTGCTGACGCGCCAGCGCCGCGCGCAACTCGTCACCCATCGCGGTGAAGGCGGTCATCGCTTCGTTGACCTCGCGCACACGCGACGATGGCAGCGAAAAGTCGAGGTCGCGCTTGCCCACCTTGCTCGCAGCGGCGCTCATCGCCCGCAGGGGTTTCATCACTGCCCAGCCAACCAGCAGCGCCGCCAGGACGGGTATCGAGAGTTGCATGACGACAGCCGCCGCAATCGCGATGGGATAGCGACTGAGAAGCTTGTCGATGGGTTGCCCTGGCGTGAGCGCGGCGAAGATGGCTAGCGCGATGAGCAAGACGATCCCTGGCCCCAGCGCATATGCCGCCCAGATGACGCCCAGCCACTGGCGGCTTGAGAGCGTTCTCACGCGAGGCCTCCTTCGAAGCGATAGCCGACGCCGCGCACGGTGACGATGTAGCGCGGCGCAGCGGAATCTGCCTCGATCTTCTGGCGAATGCGATTGATGTATACGGCGACCGCGTGACGATCGCCGACGCCCTCCCAGAACCGCTCGAACAGATCATCCTGCGTGAAAACGCGGCGCGGATGCTCGACCAGCAGCAGCAGCAGATCGTATTCGCGCGCGGCAAGCGCTACCGCGACGCCTTCCACACAGACCTCATGCGCTACGGGGTCGAGCGTGAAGCGGCCAAAGTCGTAGCGCGCCCGTGGCGCGGCGCGCCCAGCGGCATAGCGGCGCAGCACCGCTTTCACCCGCGCCACGATTTCGTTCGGTGTCGCCGTCGCCTTCACGATGTAGTCATCACCGCCGAGCATCAGCCCGCGAATCTTGTCGGTTTCATCGGCGCGCGCGCTCAGGAAGATGATCGGCGCATCGTGCTGCGCGCGAATCTGGCGGCAGAGGTCGAAGCCCGACAGGCCAGGCATCATCACGTCCATCACCAGGCAATCGACCGACTGGCGTGCGATGATGTCCAGCGCCTCCGCGCCATTGGTCGCCTCCAGCGCCACGAACGCATTGGCCACCAGAAAATCGCGCAAGAGCTCGACAATCGCCGGATCATCGTCAATCACCAGCACACGCTGGCCGTCCTGTGGTCGTGGCGCCGCTCATCTGCCTGACTCCTCATTCGCATCACTCCCACTGCATTGTAGTGGATACGCGCCCGCAGCGCGATGGTCCTGCGCCCAGGCGCCGCAACTGTGATGCGCTGTTAACCTGCCATTGACGCGCTCAGACACGCGCGTTGACCCCTGGCGGCTATCCTTCGAGGCGTGCGGTGGCGCGTGGCCACCAGATGCGAACAGTGGAGCGAAGTACATGATCGTTCACACCGACAGTCTTGAGCAGATTCAGAACGCTTTACCGATCCTGATCCCCCTGGTCATCGCCGAACTGGCGCTGGTGATCTTCTGCCTGGTTGACCTCGCGCATGCCGACCGGCGTGTGAGGGGCGACAGCAAGCTCGTCTGGGCGCTGGTCATACTCTTCATCGGCACGCTGGGGCCATTGTTCTATCTCTTCTGGGGCCGGAAGGACATCTAGCGATGCAAAACGCGATTCAGTGCGCGGGATTGACCAAACGCTATGGCGCTGTGACGGCGCTCGCCGATCTGCATCTCGATGTGCCGCAGGGCACGATCTTCGGGCTGCTGGGGCCAAATGGCGCGGGCAAGACGACGCTGGTGCGCCTGCTGACGGGGCTGGCGCGCCCCACGGCGGGCAGCGCGACCGTGGCAGGCTACGACATCGCCACAGGCGGCGTGGCGCTGCGCCAGCGCATGAGCGTGCTCGAACAGCAGCCGAACTATTATACCTGGATGAAAGGGCGTGAGCTGCTGGCGTTCACTGGCGAGCTTTTTGGTCTGCGCGGCGCGGAGCTGCGTGGGCGTGTGGATGCGGTGTTGGCGACGACCGGGCTAACCGATGCCGCCAACCGCAGCATCGGCGGCTACTCTGGGGGCATGCGCCAGCGGCTGGGGTTGGCGCAGGCGCTCATCAACACGCCACAGGTCCTCTTTCTCGATGAGCCAGCCAGCGCGCTCGATCCCGCTGGCCGCTACGAGATTCTGCAGGGCATCGCAGAGCTGCGCGGGCAGGCGACGGTCTTCATGTCTACGCATATCCTGGCGGATGTCGAGCGCATCTGCGACCATGTCGCCATCCTCGATCACGGGCGGTTGGTCGTGGCGGCGACCGTCAGCGATCTCCAGGAGCGCTATGCACAGCCCACCTATGAGATCGAACTGGAGCCGCATCAGCCGGAGGGTGTGGCGACGCTGGAGGCGTTGCTGCGCGCAGCGGCATGGGCAAATGGCGTCACGCGCGACCACGACATCCTGCGCGTCGGCGTTCGCGATGCGCGGGCGGCAAGCTATGCGCTGGCGCCGCTGTGCGCGCAGGCGGGTGTCGCGGTGGCGCGCCTCGAACGCGGGCGCCCCAGCCTCGAAGAGATCTTCCTGCGACTCGTCGGCGAGCCGGCGGCGCAGCCGCCCCAGTCAGCCCCACAGGAGGTGGTATAGCGATGCAGACATTCTCACTCACCGGCTACCGTGTGTTGCTCACCAAGGAGCTTCGCGAGGCGTGGCGCACGGGGCGGCTACCCATCACGCTGATCGTCTTCTTCATCCTGGGCACGCTCTCGCCGCTGGCGGCGCACTACACACCGGAACTGCTCAAGGGCGCGGTTGGCTCTGGCATCCAGATCACCCCCACGACACCCACGCTGAAAGACGCCATCACGCAATACATCAAGAATGTTGGCGGCGATGGCTTCCTCATCGCGATTGTGCTGGCGATGGGATCGGTCGCGCACGAGAAGGAGCGCGGCACAGCAGCGTTTGTGCTGACCAAGCCAGTCTCGCGGCTGGCCTTTCTGGCGGCGAAGTTCACCGCGCTATTCATCACGCTGGGGCTGGGGATGCTGGTCGCCAGCGTGGCGGCGTATGCGTACACCGTCTATTTCTTCGGGGCGACATCTGCGCTAGCCTTTGCCACGATGGCGCTGCTCACCTGGCTCTCGCTGACGGCCTTCCTGGCGCTGACGTTTCTGGCCAGCACGGTGACCCGCTCGACCGTCGCCGCCGCCGCGTTGGGCTTCGCCGCCTGGCTGGCATTGCGCTGCTCGGCATCTCGCCGCAACTGCTGCCCAATACGCCAAATGGTCTGACTGATCCGGCGCAGGCGCTGGCGCTCGGCGCGACGCCGCAGCATCTCGCGCAGCCAATCATCGCGACCATCGCGCTCATCTGTGTGGCGCTGGTGGCGGCACTGCTCGCCTTCTCGCGCCAGGAGCCGGTCGCAACCGCACAGTAGCTGCGCCCAGGCCATTCAGGGGATTTCCCGTGACATAGAGACCCTCGCTAAGTCCCGTTTCTGTCATGTTGAGAGCGCCAAGTGGAAAGTGTTGACGAGGGAAGCAAGCGCGGCGAAACCGAACTGAGCGGCCTGGGCATGCGCGTGTGATGCGAGGGGCTACCACTGCAGAAGGGGCAGGCGCAAATGAAAAGCTGGCTCCCCTGCTGCAGTTCGCTTACCGAAGACGATACAGGCAGGCTTTATGAGAGCCTGCTACCGGATATCCCCTAATCCTTACGAGTGACATTTGAGCAAATGAATTGCTATGCCGTTGCCACGATGATCGCCATCACGGCTGACGTACATACAGGCTGAGGTTGGAGAACAGCACAGGTGACGAGACCGCGTGAGGTTTCTGGACCATCAATCCCACTACGCCGTCTGTCAGCGGATCAGCGATCGTAGCAACCACATGCCCGTTGATGATGAACGTCGCCTGGCGCTGTTGCACACGAATTTCGAGATCAAGGCTCTGCGTCGCATCGATTACGACTTGGCCACTTGCTAGCGTCATATACTGATAAGGGGATGAGAACCGTTGCACCTCCCAGTGGCCCGAGGGACTCAAGCTAAGAAAATATCCCCCGACTTGTTGGGAAGCAGGAGTCTGAATCTCAAGCACTCCAGATGTCTCTAGGTCGGAGGGCGCCTCAAACTGAAGTGATGTACGCACATCGAACTCAGACTGACTATAGGAGGTCCCGTTAACCTCGGCGAGGTCGATCTCTGCGTAGCTCACATTCGTAGCCTGGCTCATCACCAGGCCATTTGAGGCGCATGTCTGCGCGGTCGTGTCCCCACCCGGAGCTATCCAGATGACGCCAGATGGGTTATTGCAGTCTGGAGCGGGTTGAGTGAGCAAAAGCGTCAAAGGCGCGCCACCATCTGTTGTTGCCGTGGGCAACGCTGATACATCTCCGGAAGAACCGGCGGGTGCCTGCATGAGCGGGTTAGCGGTCCACGCATCGATATATGGTCTAGCGATCACCAGGAGCGCAGTCAGCATAGCGCCGAGGATAGCGCTATAGACCCACACGCTGCGACGCTGCGGCCTTGGGAATTTGACACGCTCAAGCAGCAAGGCGGCGACGGCGGCGACGCCAGCCAATCCGCCACCAATTGCCGCCACTGCTTGCGGGATCTGATGCAAGCCGTATAGGAATACGTCGAAGATGAGAAACCAGAATACTGTCCAGAAGAGGAGTGGAATCAGGTCACCTGTAGGCTGCGGGCCACCTGTGCGCGTAGTCGGCTGCTTCTTCGGGGCTGAGTGCATTGCGCGCTACTTTCTTTGCCGCGTGTCAAGCCATTATGACGTCGTCATCCAGCATTCATGTGAACGCTGCGACGAGGAAGGATGCCAGCTGGTTCGTGCAGGTGATGTGCTGTCAACCAATCCTCCCCTCAGGTTTGCAACCTTCCAGCTCGAACCTGTCCACACCAGCTTTGCAGACCAACACGCGCTGGTTTGAGATCGCCAGCGGCGCTGTATCTGCTGGCAGTTGAGGCATCTGTGTTGGCATCACTCGCACCAGCTTCAATTCTCGCCATGTGCGGTCCGTGTCAACGTGACTGTCGCGAACCGCCTGGGAGATCGCGGCGCGATCTCCCAGGCGCCTGTCACGTCCAGTCTTGCAGATCGACGTTGCTCCACAGGATAGCTGAGGAGGTGGGGTGATCGCTCTCTTCAAGAAGCCCAACCGCTCCAGGTTGCGGATTGAGGCTTTCAAGCAGTTGCGCCACTTTCTGCCCATTGATAAGGGCATAGAGCGTGCCGTTCTCGACGCGCAGTTGCAAGGTGAACTGCCCTGGATTCAGAGCCACCTGGCCACCTCCTACAGTGGGAATGTTCGTCGCGCTAAGGATCTGTTGCAGGCGCCAGGCGCCCTGTGAATTCACGGCAAGCATAAATCCGCCGTACTGATTCGCGTCTTGTGGTGTTTGCACGATGAGAGTCGCCCATACACTCGTGTCACCAGGGTTTAGCAGAGCCGCCTGAGCCCCCCAGCGGAAGAGCGTCTGGTTGTAGTTCTGCGTGCCGTTAGGTGTATCGAGGTCCACCTCTGCGTACTCATTGCCATATTGCGACATCACCAGACCGTTGCCCGATGAGCAGTCCAGCGTTGGCGTGCCAACGCTTTGCCAAGGGGAACCATTATCGCAATAGGGGCGCTGCTGTGCAAACCAGTCCTGGAATCCGTGTACAGTAACGTCGATATAGAGGAGCGGCCCGATCGTTTGACCGTTTCGCGCCAACGACCACCAGGTCCGATACACGGTATGCTGCTGGTTGGTGGGGTACGGAGCGGTGATCGTTATGCTGAATGTATGGGATTGACCGGGAGTGACCGCCGCCCCAATACCAGTGTTGGCGCCTCCGAGGCATGTACTGGTGCAGACCAGCGCGTAGCCCCCCGGATCACTCCAGGTCGTTGAACCAGTATTCTCCAGCGTGAAGGAGATCGCCGTCTGTTCGCCAGGGTCCAATGTGGGGAAACCGCTCTCACCGGCAAATGTCACACCATCCCCGAGCAGACTCGTCGGCGCCGTCGCCGTTGGCGCGGGAGGATTCGGCGCCGATGATGTGGACGCCGACGGGCCTATGATCGTGATGGTGGTGAACTTGGCGCCTAGATCGTTGGTGTCGACAAGTTGATCGCCGTGGAACAAGCCCCATGACACCGCGAAACTGGATCCTACATCCCCACTAACGGGTGTACTGAGTGACACCGTTTCGGTGACTCCCGGCGGTACTGTCAAGCTGCCGAGACTCTGCGTATAATCAGTCAGTAGCCCTAAAGGGCAACCTTCGCCGCACATGACTCCCTCGAACTGATAGCCACCGCTCGCTGACCATGTGGCGCTGCCGCTATTCTCAATCATCATTGGTAGGCTTGCCGTAGAGCCTGCCAATGCGGTCACGTCGCCGGGCATAGCCAGGATGGTCGCATGATCCACCTGAGGAACAGGGGGTGGCGTTTGCTGAGGGAAGACAAGAAAGCGCGCCTGGCCTTGCTCGGCGTTCTGCAACGCACTCAAGGTCCACGTCGAGTGCCGAACATAGGGATAAGGACTCGTACTTCGACCCGGGCTGAACGTCGCCGTAGCTCTGTTGACTCACGTCGAAAGCGTCGCCCGATCTAACGCTTTCAACGTAAGCGACATGATACGGGTGCGCCCAAGCGCTTGCTACGGGAAGCACGATGAGTGCGCCCGCTTCTGGAGTCGTTGTCACCAACACTGACACATATGAGTGCAAGATCTCAGACCATGCCGCGTCTGGCTGTTTCGCCGCCGTGATCCAATCTCCGGCGTTGGCGATAAATCTGCAGATCAATCTTTTCTGTATCATGCAGGCGCTGCCAACTGTACCAGGTGCAGTTAGGGGAGGCATACTGCCCGGTATAGGGATTCGTTGTTCGCACCGCATTGGGCGCAGCGTGGGGCATTCCGATGGCCATCGCATGTGGTGTAAACAGTGTCGCCATGGTCAAGATAGCTACAGCCGCCACCCCTAAGCGCAGGGCATGTGGCTTGGACAGTCGCAGGCGCATGGCCGTATCACCTCTCTACACGCATCTCCGTTAGGACGGAGGCTGCGCCTAAGTATGCCGTGTCGCACGCACGGTAGCGGGTCGGGATGAGCTAGAATTACGTAGCAGCGCGCTCAGGTGTGAAAGATATCCAGTTGCTGCGATGTCTGCGCTGGGGCAATCTGCACAGCGCTGTATTCCACAAAACACAAATGTGATCCCTGCTGCGCCGTGAAGTAGGTCACGTAGTCGGGGTATGAGCCTGTCTGCGTTGGCGTGTACAACACTGCCCATCCCAATGATTTGAGCTGTGCCGCCTCATTGGCCAGCGTCGTCGCAGCCTGTCGTTGCGCCACCGCCAGACCGTTGGGGTCAGTGAGCAATGCCCCGAAGCCAATCTCATGTTGCGCTGTCACGTCAGTTACCGGGCCAGCGTTCTGCGCAGTCATTGGGATGGCAATGCGAGGCGATGGCTGTGCGCTATCGTGACGCCACTGAAATCCATGCGCCTCATACACCGGAGGCGCTGGTGTATGTGCGCTTCCACATGCGCCCAGGGTTAGAGCGCAGAACAAGAGCCCGATACTGAGCCACTGAGACACCTTACGCATATACGCACCTATGCCCGCCTGTTCCTAAAATGACCACTGGCACCATTTACGCTGCTGTGCTCTCCATGGCAGCCACTCGTTCTAAGGCATCGCGTGCGAGTTGTGCGTTGCTCGCGTAGCGGGCAGCCAAGGCCAAGAGCTTCCAGGCGATCACGTGATCTGGCAAGAGTTCCGTGAGTTTCTGCGCGGTCTCCAGTTTGCGCGCATCACCATAGTCGCTAGCGACCTTCCAGGCTTGCTCACAGGCGTTCGTGCCTTCATAGAATCCGTGCGACTGCGCCGCAGACGCCAAGAAATGCCTGAGCGCAGCATCTCGATCACCCATCTGTTGATAGGCGCATCCCAGCAGAAAATGCGTGTGACGATCAACACTGTCCAATGATAGTGCGGTGTCGATCTCTTGCTGTGCCTTTGCGGACTGGAGTTGCAGCGCCCATCCCCAGGCGACGCCAGCCAGGGTACGCGCACGACTGGCTGCAGCGACAGATGGACTCGGGGCGCTTCGAGCTCGCTCGAACAAGGCCTGCGCCTGAACGCGATTTCTAGCGAGCGCGTGCGCGGTACCCTGAATGACGGCCAGTTCTGGATCATTGCCAGCATCATTCGTGCTCTCTGCGGCAAGCGCCGAGAAACGCTGCCCGTCTACGAGGAGCCATGCGCGTTCGCATCGAACCATCTGTATGTCCGATGGCGAAAGAGGGGGCATAGCAGCTGCACGACGGATCCATCCCAGATTCCGGAATTTCGTGTCATGGAAGAAACCAGGACCGTTTGGCTTCACACGCTGCACCTCCGACGCCTGGAGGGCCATATCCGCATGGTCGAGCGCTGGCCCGAAGGCCGACTGCTGCGCGAACCAGCGCATGCGCGCGATGTGAGGATGTACGCCATCTGGCTGCTGGAAGGGAGGACAATGCTGGCGTGCCTCGTCGATCGATTGCAGGAAACCTTCGCGGGTGTTACGTGAAGCGGCAAACTTGGCCGCATTCGCGATGCCTGCCCTTAACTCGCCCTGGGACGTATAGCCATACGATCGTATATAGCCAATTTGATAGGCGCGTTCACTAAAGCCAAGGGGCAGCAAGACCTTGACACGGAGGCCTTTATAGGCTTTATACTCACCGATTTCGGACAACAACGCATGCTCAGCAGTTGGCGCGGTGAAGGGAAATTTCTCCGCATAGCGGCGCTGGCGCGCATAGACATGCAGACCAACTCGCGAGAGCACAATATCCGCAGCTACTGGTTTTTTGTCGCCCAAAATAGAGAAGCTAGCCTCGTTTGTCATCAGGACAAGACGAGGATCGAGGTCTTTGGTGTGCTGGACATACCACGTTCCTCCTACCTTTTCCCACGGCGCTACACGACGGCCTGTCGCTTAGCGGCTTCGCGCATTCTTCGAGAACCACGCGATACCCGCGATGACTGCTGCTATCAACAGCCCAAACGCGAGGAGGGCGAAAATGCCTCCGATGCTCGCATAAGGATGCGCGATCGTTTGGCATGACGTGCCACCAAACCCGTAGGTGGCGCATTGTTGCTCCTCAATTTGATCCAAGAAGCCGCCAAGTACACAACTGGCCAGTGAGAGCGCGGCAAATACGCCGGCTAGAGACCTGCTCAATCTCCGCCCGCCTGTCTTTACGCCTATCAAGCCTTCACTCGTTGTCCGCAGTGGCGTGCCGTTCTTCGCGCCCTGCGGGCTTCGCGATTGCTCAACCGCAACCTGTTCATCAGCCGTCAGTGGTCGCGTGTACGCGACCTGGATGTACCGACTTTGGCCGTTGGGCAGCTCAATGTGGCGCCACATTGCGGAGCGGCTCGATGACGTTACGACCGTGTTCCCTTTGATCCGGGCGATGATGCTGGTCGCATCTATTGGATCGCGTAATACGGGGATAGGCGCTGCCTTGACAGGTGGTTGAACCAGGAACCACTGCGGCTCCAGTGAACTGTCTTGTCCTCGATGATCAGCAGTGTCCATGAAAAGCTCCAGAGAATCCGACTCCTACATCAAACGATTGCACTCATACCTGTCCGATCGCGCGCGTAAGGCAATTGCCCTCGCGATGGTTTAGCGCGCTTGCTAGTCTCCACCTACCCACCACGCGACACCAACTTTCGTCCACGACATGCGCTTGTTTTACCTTCCACCCAATTCTGCCACCTTTACAGTCGGGGGATGGCACATATTCCACAGTGAATTCCACATATTTTAAGCCTTGCTTCCTGTGGACAGTGTCTCATCGGGGTCGTATAATGAGGCCAATACGACGCTGCCTTGATACATCTGTCGCGAACTGGTGTGGGGTGACGGAGGGAATCGACTGTGGCTCAAGGTAGAGATGATAAGTTCGGGGCAATGCTACGGGGATTCCGGAAAAAGCTCAATCTCAGTCAGTTCACACTCGCGGTTGAGGCTGGCTTGAGTGCAAGAACCATTTGCGACCTCGAACGCGGGATCAACCAGCCGCGTCCCTATTCGCTAGACCAGATTGCGGATGCCCTCGAGCTTACTGAAGAGGAACGAGCGAAGCTGAAGGCGGCCGTGCGTCGCCGAGGCAATGGGGCGAAGAACGACATCTTGGATGAATCGGCGGAGACGACACTGATAGCCTTCTCTCCGCGAACCGTCCTGCCTGATCCCTCGCTGATGATCATTTGATTGGCCGTGGCGAGATTCTTGCCACATGCTTCGAGCGGCTCACGAAGAGGCGGCCTGTAGCGCTGTATGGGCTGCCAGGTGTGGGCAAGAGTACCTTGGCATTGAAACTCGCTCACGACAAAGCTCTTCGACGGCGTCATCGCGATGGCATCCTGTATGTGGCGCCTGGCCTGAGCCAGACCTTGTCAGCCTGCTGGGAGCGTGGGGAGCGCAACTGCGGATCGCCTCGGCGGACGCAGCCAATGCGCTCGATGCCGATGGGTGGACCCTTGCGCTTCACCAGGCGATTGGTGAGCGGCGGATGCTCGTGATCATTGACGATGTCTGGCAGATCGAGCACTTCAATAGCCTCAAGGTTGGAGGTTCCAACTGCGACTATCTCATCACCACGCGCTCTCCGCGTCTGGCGAGCGAAATCGCGGGCGCAGACGCCATCGCCGTCGACGAGTTGACGGACACAGATGGCTTTGAGTTGTTGGCTCAATTAGCGCCACGGGTGGCAGAAGCCGACCTGGACGCTACGTACAGGCTGGCGCAGTGTGTTGGCGGCTTGCCACTAGCGCTGCGCATCATGGGGAATTACCTGCGTATGGAAGCCATGAGTGGGCAGGTGCGGCGGATACAGACGGCGCTCACTGCGCTCTTCGAGGCTGAGGCGCAGCTGCGGTTGGAGCAAGCCTCGGAGTCGATTGAGTGGCGCCCTGCCGTGTCCCCGAACACACGGGTTTCTCTGCAATCGGTCATCGACGTTAGTGTCCAGCAGCTGAGCCAGCGTCAGAGCGCAAGTCAGGATGCTATCCGGGCGCTTCAACTGCTCTGAGTCTTCCCGCCAAAGCCAAACAGTTTCTCCGAAGATGCTGCCACGACGGTATGCGAGGTTCCTAGACAGCGCTCGACCTCCTCTATGATTATGGACTGCTCGAATCGAGCGCCTTTGGACGATACACGCTGCATCAGGTGTTGCATAGCTACGCGCGCCTGCGACTGACTGACTCTGATCTGGCCATTGCCCAGCAGCGTATGCTAGCGTTTTTCGCCACATTGGTTGAGCAGCATGCGCATACCTATGACTCGCTCACACTGGAGCGCAACAACATACTTGCTGCTCTCCGCGTTGCGCCGAAGGCTTCGATGAGGCACACCTTCGCGCACACGGTCAACGCCTTTGCTCCGTTCCTAGAGATGCGAGGCGAGTATGTGGAATCTGGACACCTGCTGAAACTGGCAGAGGAGGCCGCTATCGCATGCGACGATGCGGCCGCAATTGCGCAGTCACGACTCTATTCCGGTCGCCTGGCCGAGCTGCATGGAGAGTACCAACAGGCCTTGAATATATACAAAAGCGGTCTGGATGCGTCAGCGCGCGCTCACGATGAGCAACTGGGGATTACGCTATTGGCGCGCTGCGCTGAAGTGGCGCTTCGCTGTGGAAACAGCATGGACGCTGAACGATTGGCTCAGGAAGGGTTAGAACGAGCGCATGCGCTTGGGAATCGTTTGAGCGTCGCGGGTCTGCTTCGGACCGTCGCGCAGGCCGCAGGCAATCGCGGAGACCTGGCAGTCGGAGACGAATTGTATCCAGAGGCGCTGGCGCTCGCGGACGAGGTTGGTGATGTCGAGACAGCGATAAGCTGCTTGCAGAACATGGGCACAATCGCCTTCAAGCGTGGACAGTTTAAACAAGCGGTGTCGCATCTGCGGAATGGATTGGAACGCGCAAAAGCGGTTGGCCATGTTCGACGTGTGGCCGCCCTGCAGAACGCGCTGGGTTGTGTCTATGTGAGGCTTGCCTCAACACCGGAGGAAGGGCGGCGTGAGAGGTATACCGAGCTGGCGACACAGATGCTCGAAGCATGTCTTCGCCTGGCCACTGCTTATCAACTTCCGCAGTGGCTGAACAATGCCCTGCAAAACCTCGGCGCATTGGAGCGAGGCCGCAAACGCTATGCGCTCGCGGAGCAGTACCTGGAGCAGGCGCGGGGGCTTGCGCAAACGCTGGGAGACCGGTGGCTGATCGCGGAGACGGAGTGTGAGATGGGCGAGCTCTATCTCGACATGGGGAAGCAGGAGGAGGCGCAAATGGTCTATGAGAAGGTGCTTGAGGTCGCAACTGAGGGCGGCGACACAGAGATGGAACTCGTCGCGCTTGCGAACTATGGCTTGGGTCGCGTCTGGGCGGCCAAAGAAAAAATCTCAAAGGCGCGCGAGTACGGCATGATAAGCCTGCAATACCTCTCGACTCTGCAATTTGAGCGTGAAGGTGAAGTCAGAGAGTGGCTAAACACGCTCGCGTCGGAACATGAAGGCCGGAAAACGTGCAGTTGTACACTGCGCCCTGGTTGAGGTCGTTATCTCCAACGACATTCCAGAAGGGCGGCGTGCAGATGTGAAGATGAAACTGGTCGTTGTTGTACTGACCCCAGACGACTTCGATAACCACCAGTTCCAGCGCATTCAGCGCGACGACCTCCTCCACCAGACCCATCCGCTTGAGCGCCACGCGGCGCCGCTTCTCAGATGAAGCATACGTTTGCGTAGTCATCCGCGTCGTCCTTTCGGCGCCCCCTGTGACATTTCGCGCATGCGCCGGGCGCTTGCCGCCATACTAGCACAGATGGCGACAAGCGCCCCCTCCCAAATGGGTCACATTCATGGCCCGAACGGCGACGTTCCCTTGGCGCCGCTGGACGCGATACGGTACAATGGCACGGCGTCTCAGCACGAGCAGGCCGGGCGCCGGAGGGATGTCCGCTCGCCTGCGCGAGCCGCGCAGTGGCGCGCAGTGGCGCGCATGCGCCAGAACCAGCCAGCTATTCAGCGCGAGTGTCCTGATCGTCACGATCATCGCTCGCTGTACTCTTATGTTCCACACGCCGAAAGGGGGGCGGTCGCCGATGCCAGAAACCAGGGTGTTCGCTATCGCCAATCAGAAGGGCGGCGTGGGCAAGACGACGACCTCCATCAATCTCGCCGCTTGCCTCGCCAGCGCCGGACGCAAGACGCTCGTCATTGATCTGGACCCGCAGTCGAACACGACGACCGGCTTTGGCGTTGATCCACATCGCGTCGGACTCTCCATCTATGAGTTGCTAGTCAACGACTCCGTGAAGGTCGAAGACGTGGTGAAGGCTGACCTGCGCCCCAACCTCTCGCTGTTGCCCGCCAAGGTGGACCTCTACGCCGCCGATATCGAGCTGGTCTATCTCGATCAGCGCGAGTATCGGCTGAAGCGCATCCTTGAGAGCGTGCGCGGCCAGTACGACTTCGTCATGATTGATTGCCCGCCCTCACTTGGCCTGCTGACCGTCAATGCGCTCACCGCCGCCAATGGCGTGATTCTGCCGCTCCAGTGCGAATATTTCGCGTTGGAAGGCATGCAGCAGTTGCTCAATACCATTCGCCTGGTGCGCGACCGCCTGAACCCCAGCGTCAGCCTGTTCGGCGTCGTGCTGACGATGTATGATCCGCGCACACGCCTGGCCGCTGAGGTGGTGGACGAGATCACGCAGCATTTCCCCCAGGAGAAGTTTCAGACGCTGATCCCGCGCAATGTCCGGCTCTCGGAGGCGCCCAGCTTCGGTCTGACGATCCTGGAGCACGACGCGCGTTCGCCGGGCGCGCTGGCCTATAAGAATCTCGCTGAAGAGGTCATCGCTCGCGCCGCCTCGATGGAGGATTCGCATGCCTAAGCAGCGATTTGGCCTGGGGCGTGGCCTCGACGCCCTCATCCCCGGCGCCGCGCCGATCAGCGACGATAGCGCGCTCGATACCAGACTCTCGGCCTCCGCGCTCTTCGAGATTCCTGTGGATGCGATTACGCCCAACCCGCAGCAGCCACGCGCCGCTGTGGATAACGATCCGGGTCTGCTCGATCTGGCGGCCTCGATCCAGGAATATGGGTTGCTCCAGCCGCTGCTCGTCACGTTGATAGACGACAACCCCGACGACCCACGCTACCAGCTCATCGCTGGCGAGCGGCGCTGGCGCGCAGCCCAGATGGCCGGCGTTGACGCGGTTCCGGTGGTCATTCGCCAGGCGACACCAGAGCTGGCGCTGGAGATGGCGCTGGTCGAGAACCTGCAACGCCGCGACCTGAACGTGCTCGAAGAGGCCAACGCCTACGCGACGCTGGTGGATGAGTACAGCCTGACGCATGAGCAGATCGCCGAGCGGGTCGGGCGCGACCGCGTGACCATCACGAACAAGCTGCGCCTGCTGCAACTGCCGCGTGAGGCGCGTGACGCGCTGATTCAGCTCCCCAAGGTGTTTACCGAGGGCCATGCCCGCGCAATCTTGCAGATCACCGATGAGAGCGAGCGCGTCAATGCGACCAAGCTCATCATCACGCAGATGTATAGCGTGCGCGCGGCTGAGGAGCTCGCTCGCCGGGTCAACGCCGCCGCGCTCAGCCTCTCGCCCGACCGGCGTGGGGGCGCCACCCGCGCGCAGAGTTTCGAGACGCAGCACCTCGAGCAAGAGTTCATCCGCGCGATTGAGATGAAGGTGCGGCTGCAACGCTCGACCAAGGGCAAAGGCTCGCTGACCCTCTACTTCACCAACGAAGATCAGTTGCAGACCCTCTATGATCGGCTCGTGGGTCAGCCTTATCCTGGCATGGACACTGGCGCCGAACTGAATGGCGCGGGCCAGAATGGCGTCCAGCACAATGGGTTTGACCTCGGCTCGCTCGACTCCATTGGCCTGCTCGACGATGACCTGCCCATCGACGGACCTGATAATCCCGATGGCGAGAACTGAGCGGCGGGAGACTTCCGGGCGCGCCTGTTGCGACCGGCGGCGCCTGTGAGGCATGATCTATGCGACAGCGGCCCAGGATTGCGCAGACCAGACGAGGAGTACGACGGCGATGAGTGAGCGGAACGCGCCGCGTATCTATGGCGTGGGGGTCGGGCTGGTCAGCGGCCTCTTTGCCATCATGCAGGTGGCGCTCTCGGTCGCGGCGGCGCGAGGCGCCGAGGCGCCGCTGCGCGCCATCCAGCAGGCATTCGCCATCCTGGCCGCTGGCAGCATCGCTGACCCGACGACGCTGATTCCTGCGCTGATTCCAATGCTGCTCACCACCTACCTCTCGATGCTGGGGATTGGCGCGTTGACGGTCTGGTTCGCCTGGCGCGCTGGTCGGCTGGCGGCCATGGCGCAGGGGCTGCGCGCGGGCGGCGCCAGCGCGGGCATGTGGGTCTGGTTGACGAGCACACTGATGTGGCTGCTGGCGTCGGTCGCCGCGATAGTCATCACGCATAGCGATGGTACGATCTCTGGCGTCTTCTTCGGCACATTCAGCGATCAGTATCTGCCACAGCAGTTGATCTTCCTGCTCTTCCAGGAAGTGATCGCCGCATTGATCGGCCTGGGCTTCTGCGCGCTGGCAGGGGCAAATGGAGCGCGCAACGCGCCAGTGTTCGCCCCCGAAGCGGCGCGCATGCCAGCGCCTGGCTCGATGGGGTATCTTCCTCAGGGCGCGTATCCCTATACGCCCTATGGCCTGCCAGGGTATCCGGTCTATCCGCCGCGCCCTGGGCAGCAGCCGTACCCCGGCTACCCCGGCTACCCGCCGTCCGGCTGGGGCGCCGCGCCGGGCGCGCCCTATCCTGGCGGCGTGATGGCGCCGCCGCTGGCGCCACATGCGCCACCCAGCCCGCAATTCACCGCGCCACAGGCAGCGGCGCCGATGCCCTATCCGCCGCCGCCCAGTTTTTACGTCCCCCAGCAGCCAGCGTCAGCGCAGGCCGAGCCATCCGTTGCGCCGCCCGCGACGGAGCCAGCGCCGCAGGCGGAGTAGTCTGCCTGGTGGCCTATACCGCTGCCTGCGCTGGTTCATGCCCAGGCGTCTCTCTCACCCCTGCTCGCGTAGCGCCGCCTCCAGCGCGGGGATGAAGATGCGCTGCGCCTCCTCGATCTCCATGCGCAGGGTGCAGCCGGAGGCGCGAATGTGCCCGCCACCGCCGAACTGCGCGCAGATCGCGGCGGCGTCGTAGGGCGCGGCGGATCGCAGGCTCACGCGGGTCGCGCCGTCGGGCGCCTCGCGAAAGAGCGCCGCCAGCGCGGCCCCTTCTGTGTCCATCAGGAAGCTCGGCAGCCCGTCGTCCATATCGGGCGTTGCGCCTGTTGCGGCCAGGTCACTCTGGCGGATGGCCGCCCAGACGATGCGCCCATCCGCCGCGCTGGCGAGCGACTGGAGCGCGCGCCCCCAGAGCCGTCCCTTGGCGAGCGGCTTCATGCGGTACATCGGCTTGACGATGTCCTCGGTGGTCGCGCCACAGGCGACGAGGTAGGCGCCCGCCAGCAGCGTGCGGTCAGTGGTCGCATCGAACTCAAAGGCGCGCGTGTCGGTGATGATGCCCGCGAGCAGGCAGATCGCCGCCTCCTGACCAATGGCGACGCCGCGATTGAGCAGGAAGAGCGTCAGCAGCTCGGCGGTGGCGGCGGAGGCGACATCGACGATGGCGCAGGCGCCGATGCCCTGTGAGGTCACATGATGATCGAAATTGAGCAGTGTCGCGCTGTCGAAAAACGCCTGATAGCGTGTGTAGAGCGCGCCATAGCGCGAGAGTTCGCCCGCATCGAGCGCGATGACGAGATCGAACGCAGTGTCGGGAAGCTCCGTCACGACGCCCTCGCGCCCCGGCAGAAAGCGATAGTTCGCCGGGACGGGGTCAGCGCAGGCGACGACGCATTGCTTGCCCAGTGGCCGCAGCGCCCAGGCCAGCCCCAGCGCCGAGCCGAGCGCATCGGGATCGGGCTTCTCATGCGCCAGCAAGACGATGCGCTGCGCCCGCTCGATCAGACTCCAGGCGCGCGCGGTCAGCGCCGGGTCTAGCTCGCGCGCCAGCAGCGCCGCCATGCGTTCGCGCCGCAGCGCCGCACGGGCGGCTGCGTTCTCGTCGGTCGTCACACACTCACCCTCCACTGAACGCGCAAAGACGGTGGGGGTCGCCCACCGTCCCGCTTGCGATTACCTTGAACTGACCTGAACGGCGACGCTGTACGCCGCCGCCGCTGGCTCAGCCTTCATCGGCGTCGAGCGCGCCCGCTGCGCCCGCTGCGCTCACAGGGTCTGGCTGCTGCTCGCGGCTGATCTGATTCAGCAGGTCGAGCGTGTGAGCGCCGCGCGCGATAGATTCATCGAGCAGGAAGGTGAGCTCTGGCACATGGCGCACGCTCAGGCGCTGCGCCAGCTCGTGCCGCAGGAAGCCAGAGGCATGGCGCAGACCTCGCATCGTCTCGCGCTGCTCATCGGGGGCGCCCATCACGCTGATGTAGACCTTGGCTACGCTCAGGTCGCGTGAGACGTTGACCCCGGTGATGCTGGCGAAACCGATACGCGGGTCCTTGACACGCAGGCGCATCAGTTCGCTCAAGTCCTGCGCAATGACCCGACCAAGCTGGTCTTGACGGCGAGTATTCGGCATAGTTCACCTCCAACGAGCGGCCAGGGCGCGCGGCACGGCGCTACCCACCAGCGCGGAACGTCTGAGCGCGACGGCGCCCGTCACCAGTAGCATATGCCCAACAGGCCGGGGCCGCAAGCAGAGTGAGAGAAAGCCTCTCGCCCCACCACGACCCCCAAACTGCCAGCCGAAATACCGCCGCGCGCGACGACGCCTAGACGCGCACCCGGCTGTAGGTCTCGATGATGTCGCCGACCTCCAGCGCGTTGAAGTCGTCGAGCGTGACGCCGCACTCGAAGCCAGTAGCGATCTCGCGCACATCATCTTTGCCACGACGCAGCGACTGAATGGTACCGGTGTAGATCACCTCGCCCTTGCGCAGCGCGCGCACCTGCGCCGAGCGGACGAGCTTGCCATCCGTCACGCGACAGCCGCCGATGACGAGCTGGCGTCCCGACTTGAAGATCTGCACGACCTCGGCGTGGCCGTCCACCTGCTCCTTGTAGACCGGCTCGAGCAGGCCCTGAAGCGCCGCCTCGATATCTTCGATGAGCTTGTAGATCACCGCATAGCTGCGGATGTCTACGCCCTCGATCTGCGCGAGGCGCTGCGCGGCGGCATCCACCTTGATGTTGAAGGCGATGATGATGGCCTTCGACGCCGACGCCAGGTTCACATCCGATTCGCTGACGTTGCCGACGGCGTCGTGAATCAGACGCACCTTGAGGTTCTCGTCGCCGACCTGCGAGAGCGAGTGCTTGAGCGCCTCCGCCGATCCCTGCACATCCGACTTGACCAGCAGGTTCAGCTCCTTGACCTTGCCCTCGCGCATCTGCGCATAGAGTGTATCGAGCGTGATGGTCTGCTGCGCCGCCAGTTGCGCCTGGTCGCGGCGCTCCTGCGTCAGCGCGCGGGCGATCTTCTCGTCGGCCACCACCTCGAAGCGGTCGCCAGCGTCTGGAACCTCCGAGAGGCCGAGGATGCTCACTGGCAGCGCAGGTGGCGCCTTCGAGATGCGCTTGCCTGCGTCGTCGAACATCGCACGCACCTTGCCATAGAGCGTGCCAGCCACGATGATGTCGCCGACCTTGAGTGTTCCCTCCTGCACGAGCGCCGAGGCGGTAACACCGCTGGCTGCGGCCATGCGCGCCTCGATGATGGCGCCCTGGGCTGGCCCCTTGGGGTTGGCCTTCAGGTCCAGAATGTCGGCCACCAGCAGGATCATCTCCAGCAACTCCTGGATGCCGATGGTCTTCTTCGCCGAGACTGGCACACAGATCACTTCGCCGCCATACTCCTCGATGACCACCTCGTGATCGGCGAGTTGCTGCTTGACGTGATCGGGATTCGCGCCCGGCTTATCGATCTTGTTCAACGCGATGATGATCGGCACCTGCGCGGCGCGCGCATGGTCAATCGCCTCGATGGTCTGGGGCATCACGCCGTCATCCGCCGCTACGACGATGATGGCGATGTCCGTCACCTGGGCGCCGCGCGCGCGCATGGCGGTGAACGCTTCGTGGCCTGGTGTGTCGAGGAACGTGATCTTACGCCCGTTGACTTCGACCTGATAGGCGCCGATGTGCTGGGTAATGCCGCCAGCCTCGCCTGCCGCCACGCGCGTATTGCGAATCGCGTCGAGCAGTGAGGTCTTGCCGTGGTCTACGTGGCCCATCACCGTCACCACCGGCGGGCGAGTGATGCGCCCGGTGTCGGTCGAGGCGATGCGCGCCGCCGCCGCCGCCGCCGCCGCCGCCTGCGCTCGCGAGGCGACCACCGCTGGCGCTGTCGTCACCGCCTGCTCTGGTGTGTAGCCAATCGCCTCGGCCACCTTCGACGAGATGTCATAGCTGACGACCTCGTTGATGCTGGCGTAGATGCCGCTCGCAATCAGATTGCGGATGATTTCATTCACCGAGACGCTGAGCAGTTCGGCCAGGTCTTTGACGACGATCTGCCCAGGAATGGTGACTGGCCCGGTCGGGCGAACCTCTTTGCGGTCGGGACGCGGCATGGTTGGCGCCGGACCGCCCCGGCGACCGCCGCCACGCTGCCCGCCGCGCTGCCCGCCACGCTGTCCTCCGGCGGGTCGGGGGCCACCAGGGCCACCGGGCCGAGGGCCACCAGGGCCACCGGGCCGGGGCGCGCCAGGCCGCGGCGCGCCGGGGCGCGGCGCGGGGCGGCCAGCGTTGCCATTCGGGCCGCCAGCGGGGCGCGCCGTCATGCCGCCGCCAGTGGCAGGGCGCTGCGGGGCGCCTGTGCGCTGTGGCGCCGCGCCACTCTGTGGGCGAGCAGGCGCGGAGCCTGCATTCGTTGGCGGACGCGGTGTGGTATCTGGCATGGGTAGCCTCCTTTGAGATCGGCGGGCGTCAGCGGGGCGTCAGATGCGCTCCCTGGCGCTCCTCTGGCGCGTATCCTCAGAGCCGTAGCGGGTGAACGTGCGAAAGCGCATGCGCCGGGCGCAGAGCACAGATGGCGAGTACACGGCGATGGCGCCGCTGGGCGCATGGAAATAAAACAGGCTGGCGGCCTCCAATGGAGGCTGCCAGCCCAACGCGGCGCAGTGTAATCTATCTGGGGCAAGCATGCCGGGTCGCAAGTGGGAGCGCACGCCGCGCTCGACCACCCACATAAGCCCTGATTATCGTCCCATAGAGCTACTCTCGTTGTCCGCGTTGGGGGACTGGAAGGAAAGACATCAATCGGTTCGCCGGGAAGCCTGACACAGCGCATGCATGGGGGTCGTATACCCATCAGCGGCAACGTCGCAGGCGACGCCCAACCTACGTAGTATACCGCGTTTGGGGGCATGGGTCAACCGGACCGGGACACGTCAGCGCCGGTCAAAAGCGGAGCAGATGGCAGGGTCAGACCGCATGGCGCCAGCCGCCGTATTTGCGGCCCGGCTTGGTAGGGATGCGGCGATGGTCGAGGAAAGCGAGCGCCCAGGTCTGCTGGGTCACCGGGTCCATGGTTCGCAGCAGCGCGCTCCAGATGCGCGCCCACACGCCCGACGCCTCCCACTGCACAAAACGCCGCCAGCAGGTCACCGGATCACCATAGCGCGCGGGCAGATCGTGCCAGCGGCAGCCATTGCGCAGCACATAGAGGATGCCTTCGAGGGTGCGACGATCCTGCGCGCGGGGGCGGCCCATCGGCGCTGGCGGCGGCAGCAGTGGGCGAATCGCTTCCCACTGCGTGTCGGTCAGCGCGATGGCCAGCGCGGTCGCCTCGCGCCGCTTGATAACCGCGCTGGTCGCTTCCCAGAGTTCGATCAGGCTGCGATACGACTCATCGTAGTGCTCGACGCGCGCTTCTTCCATCAGGTCGGCCTCGCCGGGAAGAATCGTCGCCTCGCGCCAGCGTTCGCCCGCAAAGGCGGCCAGGCGCTCCAGGTCGCGCCAGACCGACACCACCACGAAATCGTCGGGGCGCGCGGCGACCGGCTCGCCGATGGAGACGGCCAGGCATCCCTCCTGGGCGCGCATCAGCGGGATGCTCACAGTGCGGCACAGGCGTGCATACGCGGCGCGTTGTCCGGGTTTGAGCCGCGCATGAAAGACGCGAATAATCATGGCGACATCCTCACAGCTGCCGATGACGCTCGCTCAATCAAACAGCTCGAAGCTGGAGCGCAGCATACCCTGAGTATAGAGGCCCCACGCGCTGCTCGGCGTGAGACTGGGCCAGCGAATCTGTTGCGCGGCGCCTGCCTTGACCATCGCCAACCCGTACCAGTCCGTGACGATGTCGTCATACTCGTCCTGGATGGGGCCGACGACGATGATCGTCTCCGCGTTCAATGGGACGCCGCTCGACCACGTCGCGGAGAATGCCCAGTAGCAGATGTCCTTGATCAAACTATACGCCGCTGCGACCTGCGCATCGGTCATCGGCACATTCCCCGCCACGGTGACGGTGATGGTCGCCGCCGCCTGCGTGGCGTCGTAGGTCGCGGCTACATCGCTGCCCAGACTGCCTATCGCCTGCCGCGCTCGCGCCGCCAACGCCGCTGCGAGTGGTGAGGAGGGAGCGGACGCCGTCGCGGTGGGTATGGGCTGGCCAACAGGCGTCGTGTGGCTGGCAGGCGTCGCCTGGCCGCTCGCCGTGGTGGAGGCGCAACCCGCCACGAGCAGGCTCACCACGAGCAGCAACATGCAGGATGACATGGCCGCCGCGCGTCGTTGGCCGCGCCGCCGCGCCAGCCCTGCTGAGCGCCTGAACAGGTGTCGCATGGTGTTCCTCCCCTACCAGGCGTGTCGGCGGCCTTCACTGGCCGACCGCGCCTGGGAAAAACCTACCATCGGCGCTTCGCAGGGTCAATCGCTCATTGCAAAACTCCGTCCAACTCCGTCCAACTCCGTCCAACTCCATTCAACTCCGCTGCGCACGCAGCCGTCATGCGCTATCATCTGCTGAAGTGGTCTCTATTATGCGCAGCCGACCACGGCAATGATGAACCAGAGGAGGGAGCCTGCCCATGATGACGGGCGACACGGCAGACACCAGCGGCAGCCATATGGCGCCGACGCCGCCACACCAGCATGCGGGTGATGCGAGCCAGATGAGCCAGATGCTCTCGGCCATCTCGCATGAGATCAAGAATCCGCTGGCCAGCCTCAAGCTCAACGCGCAGATGGTCGCGCGCGCCATCGAGCGGGGCAAGGCGCCGCGCAGCGAGTCGGCGGAACTGTTGACGCGGGCGGTAGACCAGCTCGATCACATCGCGACTGAGCTGAGCGACGCTGTACGCGCCGAGAGCGAGTACCCCGCGTTGGCGCTCAAGGTGGTTGATCTGACAGCGCTCGTGCGCCGCGCTGCGGCAGAGGCGGCGGCGACCCTCCAGCGTCCTATCGACGCCGAGCTTGCCGAGACGCCGTTGTTGGCGTGGGCAGATGAAAGCCGCATCCATCAGGTCATCACCTCCCTGCTCAGCAATGCGGCAAAGTATACGCCTGCGTCGCGCGCCATCACACTCGCGGCGTGGCAGACGGGCGCGACTATCCGGGTCGAGGCGCGCGACCAGGGGCCGGGCATCGCGGCGCACGATCTACCGTACATCTTCGACGCATTCTATCGTGGCGCGACCACCCCACAGCCACTCTACACGGGCGGCGCGGGGCTGGGGCTGGGCCTCTACATCGCGCGCCGCGTCATCCAGCGGCACGGCGGCGCAATAGACGCCGAGTCGGCGCCGAGCCAGGGCGCCACCATCTGGTTTACCCTGCCACAGGCGGCGCGCAACTGACGCGCCGCCTGTTTGACGCCGGGAGAATCGCCACGCTACAATTTGAGCGGTATCGGCCACCGTCCTATCAGGTCATTCCAGGTCATTCCAGCAGCCCCCAGGGCCAGCGTATCCTCATGCAGAGTGATAAGAAGGAGAGCGACGATTCCCATGGCAGATGTAAGCGCACCCGCAACGGCCACCCTCAAAGTAGGCGATGAGGCGCCTGATTTCACGCTCGCCTCCGCGACGACTGGCGGCTCCGTGACACTCAGCGCGTTTCGTGGGAACAAGAATGTCGTGCTGGCGTTCTTCCCGTTCGCATTCAGCGGCGCCTGCTCGGCGCAGATGCCCTCCTACGAGGCTGAACTCGACCGTTTTCGCTCCTATGACACCGAAGTGATCGGCATCAGTGAGGACGCCAAACATTCGCTCGCCGCCTGGGCCAAGCAGATCGGCGTCACCTTCCCGCTGCTCACCGACTTCTATCCGCAGGGCAAGGTTGTAGACCTCTACGGTGTGCGCCACGCGTCGGGCATGGCTGAGCGCGCCCTTTTTGTGATTGACAAGAACGGCAAGATCACCTGGATTCATGTGCATCGCCCGATCGGCGAGCCACCCGACAACGAGGAACTCTTCGAGGTCCTGCGCAAGCTGAGCTAACTCGCCTCCGCGCCCAGCCAGAATCGAGGCCAGCAGATGCCGATGTCGCGCCGCTGTATCCCCTATACTCCGCGCCGACGGGAGCTGCGCGAGACGACCTTTGCGCTCGTCTCGACCGCTGGCGTCCACCTGCGCGACCAGGAGCCGTATGACCTGGCGGGCGACAACTCGTGGCGGCTGATTCCAGGCGATGTGCAGAGCGGTCAACTCATGGTCACGCACGAGCATTACGACCATCGCCACGCCGACCAGGACATCAACTGTGTCTTCCCGATTGACCGGCTGCGCGAACTGGTGACTGAGGGCGTCATCGGCGGTGTTGGCGACAAACACCTCGGCTTCATGGGCTATAGCCAGCGGCTGCGCGACCTCTACGAACGCGCCGCGCCAGCGATGGCGAAGATCGTCGAGCGGTCGCGCGCCGACGCTGTGCTGCTGACCGCTGGCTGACCACTCTGCCATCGCACGGTCGTGGCGATTCAACGCGAGATCGAGATGCTGGGCCTGCCCACCGTTCTCATCACCCTCTTGCCCAAGGCGTCGGCTGAGATGGGGCCGCCGCGCGCCATTCATCCCGTCGGCTTCACCTTGGGCGATCCGCTGGGCCTGCCCCATCGGCCAGACATCCAGCGAGCAGTGCTGCTCGACGCGCTGCGCCGCTGGGAGGCGCGCGAGGAGCCAGGCCACATCTGGGAGATCGAGTATCCCGCCTACACGCCTGACCCCGCCATCACCAATAACGGCGAGATCATCCGCGAGTAGCAGCGACCCGTGCGCCGCGCACGAAATTGGCCCCGGCGCTCCCTCTCTGATTGCTCAGAGCGTTCAACACCGGGGCCAGCGAGCGTGGCGCCACGCTCACACAGCTTCATCCGCTAGCGGAGCGAGGGCATCGCGTCATCCGCCGGGGCGGAGGCCAGCGCGTGGCGCGCGGCGGCCATCGTCTCGCGATGGAGTAGGTCGGCGGTGTCACGCAGCAACCCTGAACGCGCCGCCGGGGTAGTTGCCTTGCGATAGACCACCTGTGGGCGGCTTGTCTGCGCCGCCAGGTCGCGCAATTGCGCCTGGAGCCACTTCGTCGCGCTCTCTTGCAGCAAGACATTGAGCAGGCCAGAGGCGCGGGCGCGGCGGTTGTGCGGCGACATCGTGAGCGCCTGATAGAGCGCCTCGCTCATCGCGTCGATGTCGGTCGGCGGCACGCCCAGGGTATATTGCCCCAGTTGCTCATAGGCTCCCGCCGTGCGCGAGAGCACGATGACCCCAGCGCGGTCGTTGACGAGCGCGCCCTCTTTCACCACCAGATTCATGCCGTCGAGCAGCGGATTGACCAGCAGCGCATCGAACTGGCGCATGCAGGCGAGCGCCCGCGTGCGGTCGTTGCCAAACACCGCAATGATCGGCTGCCAGCGCTCCGTGCCATAGCGCTTGTTGATGCGCTCGATGGCATGCTGGGTCTGGCGCATCACCGCGCGGTACTCCGCCAGGCCCTCGCGCGAGGGTACCAGCAGCGCCACAAACGTGACATGCTCACGCAGACGTTTGTGCTGCTGGAGCATGCGTTCATAGGCGCGGAAACCGGCGACGATGTTCTTGGTTGGCTCGACCCGGTCCACCCGCAAAAGCACCTTGTGGCCTGGGGTTGGCCGAGCGCGCGCCAGCAACTCCGCTGTCTCATCGTCCGGTGGGACATTCGCCTGCTCGTAGACCTCTTCGGGCGCGACCGCGATGGGATAGACCCGCGCGCTGACGCGGCGACCATCCACCAGCAGCGCGCCGACCTCGCCGGGCGCCTTGTCGACAACCGTCGCTTCAGGGAGGAACCGCTGCGCGCCATCGAGGAAGTTGCGCGCGTCTCGCTCCGTCTGGAAGCCCACGATGTCGTTCGCCGCCAGCCCCGCGAAGATTCCCTGCGTCATCACATCCGGCGCCAGCTCCCAGTAGCGCGCCTCAGGCCAGGGAATGTGGACGAAGTGCGTCAGCCGCGCCCATGGCGCTCGTTCGCGCACCAGCGCCGGCGCCAGATAGAGATGGTAGTCCTGGAACATGACGGGCGCTTCGTCGCCGCCGGCCTCTAGCTCGTCGATGACCGCGTGCGCCACCGCCTCATTGACGACACGGTAGCCGTCCTCCCAGTCCTTCGTCACCTGCGCGGAGAGCGGGTGGGTCGTCGGCTGCAGCAGGTAGTGCTGGATGAACCAGAGCGCCTTGTTGCTCACGCCATCATAGTAGCGCCGATAGGCGTCTTCGGTGGTCTCGACCAGGCGCAGCGAGATATTGGGCCAGTTGCGCACGATATGCCCCTCGCCGCCTTCATGCGCTCGTGCGATGGCGCGATCCGCGTCGCTCATCGCCAGCGCGATCCAGGTGACGGGGCGATTCTGCGTGGCGCTGAGCAGGCCGCTCACGACACCACCCGCCCCCGGCTCACTCTCAAACCTGCCGGTCTTTGGGTTGACATTGAAGCTGATTGGCCCGCGATTGCTGGCGATGATGAGGCGCTGGCTCTCGGCTCCCTGGCGGTTGTCCCGCCTTTCCGGGCGATCCGCGCTATCCTTACGTATGCCTACCGCCGGGTGAGTGGCGGTTGACGATCGATCGTTGCTTCCATGACGGGGCTTCCAGCTCATGCATCCCTCCTTACGCGATGTACGTGATTCCGTCTCTCATCTTGTCACATCGGACTGAGACTCATGTGATACAAACCTAAGATGAACATAAGTGTTTGGCATATTCAAAAGTTCAGACGCTTATCGCGCTGATGCGGCTCAGACAGGCTGGCGGCTGCCCGCAGCCGCTGCACGTCGCGCATCGGTGGGGCGCCGAAGAGGCTTTTGTACTCCCGATTGAAGTGCGAGGCATCAAGGTACCCCACGCGATAGGCCACACTCGCCGCGTCGAGGTCTTCGCCCAGCAGCAGACGCCGGGCCTCAAGCAGCCGCAGCCGCTTCTGGAATTGCAAGGGACTCATCGCCGTGACAGCCTTGAAGTGGTGGTGCAAACCCGAGACGCTCATGCCCAGATCACGCGCAAGGCTCTCGATGCGCAGCGGCTGGTCGAAATCGTGACGCAGCCGTTCGATAGCTCCGGCGATGCGGGTGGTATAGCCCCCCAGCAGCGCCAGGTGATGGAGGCGGCCACTCTGCTCTCCTACCAGCAGCCGATAGACAATTTCCCGCGTGATCAGGGGCATGAGAACCCGCGCTTCGGCAGGGGAATCCACGAGCCTGACGAGCCGCACGATGGCGTCCAGCAAGCGTCCGTCCATCGGGCTGACATCAATGGCCCGTACATCAGCAGGGCCTGGAAGCGCGGAGAGACCAGCCTCAACCATGACTGAGCCGACGAGGCTGGGGGCGAGTTCCAGGCGGAGACTGAGGTAGGGCCGCTCCTTCGAGGCTTCAAGAACCTGACTGACGCGGGGCAGTTCGACGGTAGCGAGCAGATAGTGCGCTGGGTCGTACCGGTAGCGGCTCTCGCCCAGAAGGACCTCCTTACTCCCCTGGGCAATCACGCACAGGGATGGCTCGAGCACGCTGTGAAGCGGCTCTAAAGGCACGGAGGCACGGGACAGGTAAAGCCCTGGGAGCGGCTGGACGGTCCCGTCGTCGTGGACAGCCCACGCGATCCGCTCAACCAGTTCCTCGCGAGAGGCTTGTACCCGCTGCGCTTCGTGCGCTGCATGCGCATCCTGTAGGCGTGTCAACACATCCAGCGCCATCACATCCATACCAATCTCTCCACTGGGCGCCTCATCGCTCATCGTGAGGATTTGCAGAATCAGACAATCCACTTCGACAATTATTCTACCACACTGAGCCTCAAATCATCTATTATTAGCGTCAGACAGAGGGCATGCCTCGCGGCCCTCGTGTCAGAGACGCTGGACTTTTTTTCAACGGAGAGCCAGTGTTGAGCGCAGTTCAGAGGCGAGCGTAACAAAGCGTAACAAGGAGATGCCATGACAGACAAGAACGTGTGGTTCATTACCGGCGCAGGCCGAGGCATGGGCGTGTATATCGCCAAAGCCGCCCTGGCCGCCGGGAACGCGGTCGTCGCCACCGGCCGCACTACCGATGCCGTGACCAAGGCCGTCGGCGAGGCGGACGACCTGCTGGTCGTCAAGCTCGACGTCACCAGCCCCGAGGACGCCGCGGCGGCGGTCACGGCGGCCGTCGACCGGTTCGGCCGGATCGATGTCTTGGTCAATAACGCGGGCAACTTCTATGCCGGGTTCTTCGAGGAGATCACCCCGCAGGACTTCCGGGCACAGGTCGAGACTCTCCTGTTCGGCCCGATGAACGTCACCCGCGCCGTGCTGCCCGTCATGCGCGCCCAGCGCTCGGGACTGGTCGTGACGATCTCCTCGACTGCCGGCATCCGCGGTGGCGAGTTCCTCACCGCTTACGCGGCGGCGAAGTTCGGCGTCGAAGGCTGGATGGAGTCGCTGACCCCCGAGGTCGCGCCCTTCGGCATCCGCACGATGCTCGTCGAGCCCGGCTTCTTCCGCACGGAGCTGCTCACGCCGGAGTCGACGAACTACGCCGAGCCCACGATCGAGGATTACGCCGAGAAGACCAAGCAGACCGTCACTGCGTGGAGCAGCATGAGCGGGAAGCAAGGCGGTGATCCCGCCAAGCTCGCCAGGGCGCTGGTTCAGCTGGCGAGCCAGGACGAGCCGCCGCTGCGCTGGGCCGCCGGCGCCGACGCCGTCGAAGCCGTGGAGCAAAAGGCCCGGCGTTTGCTCGCCCAGGCCGACGCCTACCGGGACCTGTCGACGTCGCTCGCCCTCGACGATCTCAGGCCCGCCGGAAACCGGAGGTAAGCTTGCTATGCGCGCAACTGTCATGTACGGCGCGGGCGACGTCCGCATCGCAACCGTGCCCGACGCCCACCTGATCGAGCCGACCGATGCCCTCGTCCGCGTCACCCGCGCCGCCATCTGCGGCAGCGATCTGTGGCCGTATAAGACGATGGAACACAGCGACAGTGGCCGCCGTATGGGCCACGAGTTCATCGGCGTCGTCGAGGCCGTCGGCGCCGACGTCCAGGCCGTCAAGCCTGGCGCCCTGGTCGTCTCGCCGTTTCTGTGGTCGGACGGTACGTGCGTGTTCTGCCAGGAGGGCCTGCAGAGTGAGTGCCTGCACGGCGGCCGGTATGGCTTCGGCGATGTCGACGGTGGCCAGGGCGAAGCGGTGCGCGTTCCGCAGGCCGACGGCACACTCATCACGCTGCCAGTCGGCGCCGACGGAATGGACAACGCGCTGCTGTCGTCGCTGCTCACACTCGCAGACGTGATGGGAACCGGCTACCATGCGGCGGTGTCGGCCCACGTTAGCCCCGGTAAGACAGCGGCGGTCGTCGGCGATGGCGCGGTCGGCTTGTGCGGCGTGATCGCGGCACAACGGCTTGGCGCCGAACGCATCATCCTCCTGGGCCGACACCCCAGGCGCATCGCTCTCGCGCAGGAGTTCGGCGCGACGGACATCGTCAGCGAGCGGGGAGATGAGGCAGTCGAACACGTCCGCGCGCTTACCGATGGTCTCGGCGCCCAGGCGGTCCTCGAATGTGTCGGCCTCGAACAATCGCTGCTGACCGCGCTGCACATCGCCCGCCCCGGCGGCGCCATTGGCCGTGTTGGATTGCCGCAGGAAGACGTATTCCCCGAGGCCATCGCGACCTTCTTCAAGAACGTCACGATCAGTGGCGGCCCTGCTCCGGTGCGCGCCTACATTCCGCAACTGCTGCCGGACGTCCTCGATGGCCGGATCGAACCGGGCCGCGTCTTTGATCGAGCCGTGCGCCTGGATGGAGTGCCTGATGGCTATCGAGCGATGAATGACCGCGAAGCGATCAAGGTACTGATAGAATGCTGAAGCGATTGCATCACAGAAGGACCCCCTATGACAGCCTGGACCAACGACGAGCTTGCAAAGATTGGGGCAGCGGAAGAACTGGAGATCGCGACGCTGCGACGTGACAGCACGCTGCGGAAGCCCGTCACCATCTGGGTTGTCCGCCATGGCGACGAGCTCTACGTCCGCTCCGTCAACGGGCGCGCCGCCGCCTGGTTCCGCGCCGCTCAGACGCGCCACGAAGGCCATATCAGGGCTGGCGGCGTCGACAAAGACGTGCTGCTCGTCGAGATGGACGACATGAACGACGAGATCGACGCCGCCTACCGTACGAAGTACCGCCGTTATGCGGCCAGCATCGTCAACAGCACTCTGACCCCGCAGGCGCGAGCCGCGACGCTCAAGCTCGTGCCGCGCTCCTGAAAGGAGGCCCAATGCGGAAGTGTATGCCTGGAAAGGGTACCCTCGAAGTGATCGCGAGTAGCATTTCGTAGCGCACCATCAAGGAGAATGACAACAACATGCAGATCACCAAGAACTCCATCGAGACCATGGCCGGGCCGAGCGCGTGGTTCACGGGCACGGTCTACGTTGACACAGTCGCAACGCCGTCAACTGGTTCGCGCCTGTCGGCGAGCAGTGTCCACTTCACGCCGGGCGCGCGAACAGCGTGGCACACCCACCCCAACGGCCAGACTATCTACGTCACCGAGGGCATCGGCCTCGCACAGCGTCGCGGCGGGCCGATCGAGGTCATCCACCCCGGTGACCGCGTGTTCTTCGAGCCTGGTGAGGAGCACTGGCATGGCGCCACTCGTACCCGCTTCATGACCCACCTCGCGATGCTCGAGGTCGACGACGAAGGCGTCAGCGCGACCTGGGGCGAGCACGTCACCGACGACGAGTACGGCCAGCAGCCGCAGTGATCCCTGCCAGGCCCCGCCCGGTCCACGGAGCTGAAGCGGGCGGGGTTGCTGCTGGGCCACAGGGTGGCTGGCTTGGGTTCAGGTGGAGCAGGTAAAAAGTAAGCCCAGGACGTTCGAATCCTGGGCTTTTGTGGTGGAGATGGGGGAGAGTTGAACTCCCCGTCCAAACAGGTGACTGGAACGATATGCTACAGGCATAGTCGGTAGTTTGATTACGCGAACGCGACCCCCGCCGACAGGGTTCGCTTTCGCCTGCCCGCTAGCTCTTAGTAACGCTCAGCGAGTAGTCGGCGTTACCCAGCCTGACTTTGTGACACCCGCACCCTGACCCATCAGGCTGAGGTCAGACGGATGCGCTTCAGCGGTTTTTAGGCCGCGAGAGCGAGAGCTGGCCGATTATTGGCAGCTATAGTTTTTGCCAGTGATTAACGAGGATTGCGTCTGGCGCCTCGACCTGCAAACGTCCCCTTCCCCAATCTGTCGAAACCCGACATCCCCAGGGAAAGCGCCACGACTCGTGGCTCACTCAGTATACCACATCGCAACCTCGCTCACCGCCCTTGAGGCCTCTGGCGCAAGACGCTGAGAGATGATGGCCACAGCATCGCCTGGCCCGCTATGACCTCGATGATGGCAGCGTTGCGGCGGAGCTGCGCGCCACTGCGACGCCACTGCGGTACACTGTGGGGGAGATGAGCAATCACAAGGCTGGGGATCGTGGCGCCAGTCGCATTGAGCGCATTGAGACCTGATGCGACCGCCCGTCCCATGCCCTACACCTTTTCCAGCGGGGAGGAAGACGCGCGTGCAGGAACTGCCCTTCGCGCCCATCTTGCGCTTCTCGGCATTCGCGCGGCAGCCAGACGCGGCGCTCAGACTCGACGAGGGCGCGCTGCTCGTCGCGGAGGTCGTGCGCCCCAGGCTCAACCACGCCCAGTATATCCACGATCTCGATGCGCTCGCGGCGGAGGTCTGGGCGGCGCTTGGCCCCAGCGCGCGACTCTTGCGCCCTGACCAGGCGACACGGCGCTCTACCGCGCAGCGTGTGCTGGAGACGATGGTCGAGACGCTCGCGCGCCGCGAGAACTTCCACGGGGCCGATGAGAGCTACTCTGACCCACGCAACAGCTTCCTCGACAATGTGCTCGAGCGACGCCAGGGTCTGCCCATCACGCTAAGCATCGTCTACCTGGAGGTCGCCCGTCGGCTAGGCGCGCCGCTGCAAGGGGTGGGTCTGCCTGCGCACTTCATGGTCAAGTGGCCACTCTCAGCGGAGGAAGGCGGCGACCTCTATGTCGATGTCTACAACCGTGGCGCGTTGCTCGATGAGCCAACCTGCCAGCAGTTCATCCTGCAACTCCTCTCGCCGCAGCTCTCGCAAAGCTTCGAGCCTTCCTGGTCGCGCCCGCTCACTGTCCGGCAGATTCTCACGCGCGTGCTCTACAACCTGAAGCTGATCTATCTCCATCGCGGCGACACCACCTACGCGCTCGACATCATCGATCGGCTTGTCTTGCTGCGCCCCGACCTGCCCCAGGAACTGCGCGACCGCGGCCTGTTGCGGCTGGCGCTGGGAGAGTCGCTGCTGGCCGCCGCCGATATCGCCGCCTATCTGGAGCGCGCGCCCAATGCGCCAGAGAACGCGCGTCTGCGCAGGCGTATCCAGTCGATGCGCGAGGTTCACGCCAAGCTCAACTGAGCGGCGGCGCCCGGCGAGGAGGAGAGAGCGGCCATGACCACCATTCGCGCTATCACCGTCTTCATTGGCGACGCGCATCCGCTCGATGGCGCGGCGCTGGCCCGCGCGGCGGCGTTTCTGCGCCTGGCGCAGGCCAGCGCCGAGGCGGACGGCTACATCGTCCAGACAACACGCATCGCCACGCGCCCACTGCTCGAAGACCTGGGCGCCTGGGATGACGTGGCGCTGCTGACCTACGCCGCCGACCTCCAGCGGCTCTGTGAGGTGGAACAGATTGGCTACCTGTCCCTCGGCCCAGCGCCCGCGTGGGACCCCTCCTTCGCGTTGGAGCGATTGACGCCGCTGCTGGTGAATCTGCTGACGCCGCACCCCGCGCTGAACGCCACCGTGCAGATCGCCTGGGGCGAGCATCCCCCACGCTATGCCGCCGCGCTGGCGACCGCGCAGATCATGCGCGCGCTGGCGGAGGCGAGCGCGGGCGAGGCGAACTTCCGCTTTGCGCTGCTGGCGATGTGCGAGCCGGGTGGCCCGTTCTTCCCCCAGGCGTATGCGCGTGGCCCCGAGTGGCGCGTCGCGTTCGGCTTGCAGAGCGCCGGGCTGGTCGGCGAGGCTATCGCCACTACGCAAGCTGACGCTGACCGTGAAGAACCCGCCGATGCGCTGGCGACGCTGCCGCAGATCGAGCTGTCCGTGCGCGCGGCGCTGGCCGAGGCGGCTCGCCCGGTGGCGGCGCTGCTGCGGCGGCTGGCGGCGCAGGCGAACCTCGGCTACGGCGGCGTGGACCTTTCGCCTGCGCCGATGGGTGACGAGAGTATTGCGGCGGCGATGGAACAAGCGGGACTGGGCCGCTTTGGCGAGCCAGGAACCCTGGCGCTGGCCGCGACGCTGACGGCTGCGATCCGTGGCGCAGCGGTGGATGTGGCGCCTGCCTGTGGCTACTGCGGCCTGATGCTGCCTGTGCTGGAGGATGAGACGCTGGGTATGCGTGGCGCTGAGGGGCTGCTCAGCGTCTCGTCGCTGCTGGCCTATTCCGCTGTCTGTGGCACAGGCCTCGACACCACGCCGCTGCCCGGAGATGCGCCGCTGCCAGCGGTGGCGGCGCTGCTGGCGGATGTGGCGACGCTGGCCTGGCGGCTGCGCAAACCGCTCTCAGCGCGACTCTTCCTCACGCCGGGCGCACAGGCGGGCGACCTGACCAACTTCGCCTCGCCATACCTCACCAATACGCGCGTGCTGCCACTCTGAAGGGTCTGCGTCACGGTAATGCTGTGCTGCCGAAGTCGGTCGACGTCGGCTCAGAGCGCCTCACCCGTGACCAGAAGGTCGGCGCGTCGGCGCGGGCGCGTGTCCCGCCCAGTAGCATGAGCGCGATGATGGGGAAGAAGAGCACCGAGAGCAGCGCCGCCGCCACCAACGCCGCGCTGATCGCAGGCCTGATGACCCCTAACGCCAGTCCAATCGTCTGCGCGGCAAGCACAAACGTGAGCGTGGTCGCCTGCAAGAATCCTGCCGCCACGGTCTTGCGATTCCCGATCATGTGGCGATAGATCAGAGCAGGTATTCCGCGCACGACCAGCAACGCGACCAGCATCACCGGGACAAACGCGAGCGCGCGCGGCGCCGTGATGAGCGCGGGCGCATCGAACTGGAGGCCGGTCGTGATAAAGAAGATCGGGATAAACACACCGTAGCCGATAGCGTCGAGCTTGACACGAAGCTGTGGGTGTCCGGTCTCCGTATCGGGATCGATGGCGCGCGTGATGACGCCCGCGACGAACGCGCCAAGGATCGCCGCGATTCCAAATCCCTGCACCGCCAACACTACAAACGCCGCGAGGATTACCCACACGCCGCGCACTCGCACCTGCGCCGTCGAATCTTGCAGCCGCAGCAACAGCGCTGTCAGCCGCTTCGAGCGCTCGGCGCGCAGAACGAGCGCCAGCACACTCACAGACAGCAGCGCCAGCATGAACAGCAGGACGATTCGCTCTGGCGAGGTGGGGGTGATCTTGGTGAAGAATATCGACATCAGGATGATGGCGCCAAACTCTGCCAGCGAGGCGCTCACTATCACGATCTGCCCGAACGTCTCTGTCGCGTAGCCCGATGCCTTGATCGACGGCAGGATGACACCCGGCGAACTGGCGACGAGAATGATCGCAATGAAGAGTGGCCGGAGAATGAGTCCCAGGCTGCCGAGCGTGAACGCCACGAGCAGCGCCAGCGCACACGACAGCGCAAAGCCTAACGCCGCCATGCGCGCCAGTGAGCCGCGCAGCTTGGACAGCTCAACCTCTAGCCCCGCGAGGTAGAGCAGAAACGAGAGGCCAATCAGCGCGAAGACCTGAACCGGCACATCGGGAGTCACCCAACGGAAGCCGTATGGGCCGATGATGACTCCGGCGATGATCTCCAGCACAGCCAGTGGCGCCAGGCGCAGATGCGCCAGATCGAGCAGCAGCGGCAGAACGAACGCTACGACGGCGATGAGTTCAAGGCTGGCAAAGCTCTCAGGAGTCAGCATCTGGCGCCTCCTTGGCGATGCATGCGAATTGCCGCCGCGACCGGGCTGGCGGCGGCCCATTGTTCGCGCTATGGCGCACTGCCACGCTCTGAGTGAAGCGCTGTGCTACGCCCCCGGCCCGCGTCACATGCCGCCTGGAGCGACCAATCCTCGCCGATAGAGCCTGCGCGGCCCGCTTCCCTGCACATTCCTTGCGCGCTGCTCAACATACATCAAAATCGCGCTCGATGCGAGGTCAACAGCGCGGGGGCGCCAATCCAGCCAGCGTATGCGCCAAACTCACGCGCGCGCTGGAACCCGCAGGAGTCCCGCATAGTTGACATGCCTCGGCGCGCGTCTGTAGACTGACGGCGTTGCGCAACAGCTATGGTCAGGGAGCGCGAGGAGCGAAAAGAGCATGAGGCGAGGTGTTCGGCTGATCGGCGCAGTGGGCGCCGCCACTCTGCCGCTCGCCGCGCTTGCATCGCTGAGCTGGCTGCTGGCGGGCCATGTCGCGGCTGCCTTCGCCGCGCCCGTAGTGACCGCCGATGGCACACCAGCCACCGCAACCACCCCCATCGCCGTGCCAACCATCGCCGCAGGATCAGCCACCTCCATCGCGCCCGCCGCGCCCACGCTCACTGGCGTCACCATCGCGACGGGGCTTACCTGTGTCACCGCTATCGTCGGCCTGCTCATCGCCATCATCACCCTCCGTATCCTGCTTCGCGGTGGCTATGGCCCCTTTCTGCGGGCGCTGCTCTTCGGCACGAAACGCGCGCGTGGCGCTCAGCGTGACGCCACTGCTGACGCGGACGGTGGCCTGTGGGACGCCTCGCACACGCTGAACTATCGGCCCAACTCTGGCGCAGACGACAATTTCTATGCGCCCGATGCGATGGATGACGCCTACGCTGAGCCAGCAAGCTCCCGGCGTGGTAGCGGCGCCCGTCGCTCGGACCGCTCGAACCGCTCAGGAGCCTCGCAGCGCAGTCGCGGCGGCTCAGGTCGTCGCCCGCCATCGAGTTCACGTCGCAATGATGGCTGGGACTAGCCGGAGAGGAGACGTATGCCGCGCCGTATCGTCCTCTGGCGCATCGAACTGGGTGCGGGTGTCGCCGCCGTCGTCATTGGTCTGCTGACGGCGCCCGTGGCGCTGCTCGCTCCGCTCTATCCCGTCTGTGGGGCTGCGGCGCCAGGTGGTACAGCTTGCCCTGCATCCACAGCGCGCTCCATTTCGCTGTTGGCGGCGCATCCTGGGGCCGATGTCTGGGCGCTGCTGTTGGCGCTGCTGGCGCTGACGCTGGTGGGCGCCGCCGGGGCCATCGCAGATGCGCGGACGCGGCCTACACCGGGCGCCGGGCGCGGCGCCGGCGTCGCGGGAATCGGCGGCTTGCGGGCAAGCGGTGGGCTGGCGCCGCTCTGGGGCGCAACGCTCGTGGTCTGCGCCATCTGCGCGCTCGGCTCGCGTGGGCCGCTGGGGCTGCTCTATCTGCCCTCGACGCTGGCGCTGGCGCTGGCCGCATACGTTGCGCTGCTCCGGCGGCTCGCGGCGCGTCGGGAGCTCGCTCGCCCAGACGATGCGCCGCCCCGCGCGGACGAGGCGACAGATGGACCGCACGCGCAGTAGGCGTTGGGAGGAGTTATGCGCCCGGATGTCGTCATCTTCGATCTCTATGGGACGCTGGTGGATGGCTTTTCATACACCGCGCATGAGCGTGCGCTTGTCGCCATGACGCAGGTCCTCCAGACGCCTGACCCGCAGGCGTTTACGCACAGCTTCACCCATGAGACATGGCTCGCGCGTGGCGCTGGCCAGTTCGCCAGCATCGAGGAGAACATCGCCTGGATTTATGCGCGCGCGGGCTGGCCGCTTGCGCCGGAGCGCCTCGCCGAGGCGATCCAGATTCGGCTGGCGTTCGCGCGCGAAGGGCTGGCTGCGCTGCCCGGCGCGCTCGCGACATTGACCACGCTGAGGCGGCGTGGCTATCGACTCGGCCTCATCAGCGATTGCTCCGCCGAGACGCCACAACTGTGGCAGAGCCTGCCCTTCGCCGCGCTGATCGAGTCGCCGATCTTCTCGTGCGAGGTGGGCTACCTCAAGCCCGATCCGCAGATCTACCAGATCGCTTGTGAGCGACTTGGCGTGCTGCCCGGCGCGTGCTACTACATCGGCGACCGACCTGAGGAGGTGATCGGCGCGCGGGCATTCGGCATGCGCGCTGTGCGGGTGCGGCCACCGCACGACGATACCTATGAGGCGCGTGAATCGGGTCGCCCTACCTGGGATGGCCCGGAGCTGGACTCCGTGGCGCAGGTTCCGGCGCTCCTCGACGCGGAGAATCCTGCCTGAGGCGGCGATGTCCCCTCCGCCAGCCGCCAGGGCCACGTGAGGAGACACACGCGACGTTCATGAAGCACTGTTCATGAAGCACTGTTCATGAATGCGCGACACTTTACACAGGAAAGAATGGCATACCGGGAAAGAAGCGATCTGGCGAATACTGCGCGGGGAGTGTGAGTGTCACGAGGAGCGCTCTTCCCGCCTGCTCCACTCGTAGGGCGCCGCCGACCTGCTCGATCTGGCGACGCATCGCCTGAACCTGCGCCAGGCTGTCGCTCTGGGTCAGCAGAGCCTCGTAGACAATTGTGCCCTCATTGCGTTGAACGATACAGCGCTCTCCTTCCTCGCAAGCGTCGGCGCCGGACAAACATTGCCTGGGGCCACGTCTGCGCGCTGCATACCATATCCTTTGCTGCGATCCACCGCCGCCACCGCGAGCCGCCCTCAAGAGTCCATCAGGCTCCATCGGGCGTTCGCGGCAAAGCGGCGTGGATTCCGTCGCTATTGTACCTCAAATGAGCAGGCGGCGTCATCACGAAATAGCGCGCAATGTCCATCCCATGCAGCCAGCAGTCTGCGCAGGTGGACGCTACTGATTGCGCATCTGATACAGGGTCGAGCGCAGCCACCCCCAGCCCAGGGACGACAGGCTCAGCGGCTGGAAGTGCAGCGCGTTCAGCTCTGGCGGCGTCGGGTAGAGTTGGCGGGTCCAGTAGACCGGGCGAATGAAGTTCGGGCGCATCGGCAGCAGCTTGAGCGCATGCTGCCACTCGCGCTCGACAAAGGGCGAGGTGGCCGCGCGCTTCGACCAGAACAACTGAAAGACATCAGCGTCGTTGATCGCCTGGATGAGGCGCGGGTCCCATTGCACGCCAGCTTGCAGCAGCGTCACATCGCGCAGATACTGGTCGCCCATCGAGCGCGCCGCCGACTCACACGACTCCACCACTGGCATATCCTGATGCGAGTAGGAGGCGAAGATGCGCCGATATGCGCGCGCGGTGGCCTGGGCATAGGCGTCGGGCGAATCGAGGCGAGCGGGCGCCTGACCGACGAAGACCGAGATGGGAACCTCGGCGCGCAGCACCATCCCTTGATAGAACTGCACAGCGCCATTCACCGCCTGGCCTGGCTGGGCGGCCTCGGCGCGCATGCGAAATTCGTGCTGCTGTACGTCTTCCTGCCAGGTGACATCGAGCGAGCTGGGGTTGAACTCGATGCCAGGCGCGACCGGGACGATGCGTAGCGCGGCGCCACGCGCCAGCCCGGCGGCCTTGTCTGCGCGCGCCGGGCGAAATTGCTTCATGGACCCCGCCAGCCGCTCAGCCGCCGCCGCCGCTACCTGCGCCATCGTCGCGGGATTATCGAGCGAGATGTAGACGATCAGCGGCTGCCACTGCTTGGGCTGCATCTCGCGCGGATGATATGTCGTGAACGTCACCTGCTCCAGGCCGACCGGCTGCGGCGCCTGCGAGGGAGCGGGCGAGGGAGGGCGCGCCCGTGTTGTGGCTTGGGCGACCCGGCTGCGTGATGGGCTGCTGCACGGGCGGCGGTGGGGCATAGCCTGGCTCCGGCGCTGCGGCTGGCGACGCTGGCAACGCAACGTCTGGAAGCGTTACCGCTGGCGCGGCGCCAGCCGCTAGCTCCGGATCATCTGGCGCGGCGGACGCGCCTGCCTCATCAGCGGCGGCGGGCGCATCTTTACTCTGTGGAGGCGCTGCGTCTACTGGTGGCGGGGCAGTATCCCCGCCACGCGAGACCCACGTGTCGTCGGTGGTTGACTGCGCGGGCGCCTCGATGGCTTGCGCGAGCGCGGCGGCTATCGTCGCGGGCGACGCCTCGCCCCGGTTCAGCGCGAGATACGGGGCCAACGCAGGTGGCAGTGGGGCGCCATCCAGACGGATGATGATGGGCGCGCGCCGCTGACTCCGCGCCATCGACGCCTGATAGGCGCGTGTCTCCGACTCGACCCACGACGACCGCGCCGCAGCCTGCGAGAAGAAGATGACCAGCGCGCCCGCTTGCCGCAACGCCTGCTGGCTCACCTGGACATAGGCGGCGGCGCCATGCATGACTCCGGCGTCGAAGTGGACGTTCAGGCCACGCTCGCGCAGCGCGTTCACCACCGGCTCGACCTGCGCGAGATCCGCGCGGGCATAGGCAATGTAGACCAGCGTGTCTGGCGCCGCGACTCCTGAGGCGGCAGGCGCAGCGACCGCCTGCGCTGGTTGCGCTGGTTGCGCTGGTTCGCTGGCGCCGCGCCATCGAAGGCGCGGGTGATGAGCGCGTCCGCAAGCGTCGCGGCGGGCGCGTCTACGCCATCCACAGCGGCGTAGGGGGCCAGCGAAACGGGCGTCGGCGTGTCATCCAGCCGAACCGGGATGAGCGTATGCGCGGCGCCACGCGCCATCTGCGCCTGATAAGCGCGTGTTTCCGACTCGACCCACGGCGACCGCGTGGACGCCTGTGAGACGAAGACGATCAGCGCGCCCGCTTGCCGCAACGCGCGCTGGCTCTCGTGAACATAGCCGCCACTGCCGTGCGCAGTCGCCGCATCAAAGGAGACTTTGACCCCCCGCTCACGTAGAGCGGCTACGACAGGCTCGATACGCGCACGATCCGCGCGCGCGTAGGCGATGTAGACCAGTGTGTCAGGATGTGTATCCGACATTGCGCGCCTCCTCGTACCAGGCTAAGCCATCTATCGGGCAGTGTAACACACTACGTAAAGAGGCATAGCGTGACGAAGGGCGGGCGACCAGTGACGAAGCGGCGTGCGCGGGCTATTTCGCGAGCGCCGCGCCGACCAACTCATCCCTCTTCTGTCATATTGGGAAGAGGTGCCATGAATTCGTGCCTCACACCATGCGCCCAGCGTTTCTTGCGCCGCGTAGATTGGTGGACTATTCTTGGCCCATCACAACCGGACGGTATAAAGATATCCCAACATGACAGAGAGGGTCATAACACGTCCGGTGCGGTTGTTGGCGTTCGTGCAGCCCTCACCCCCCAGCCCCTCTCCCAGAGGGCGAGGGGAGCCGGAGTTCCCCCTCGCCTCGTGGGAGAGGGGCCAGGGGGTGAGGGTTGCGCCACGCGCCGAATTCCAACCATTGAAAGAGAACTGTTATCATTGCGCCTCGTCTGGGCGCATGGCGGTCGTTGGATGGGCGGAACGCCGCGCGCCACCCCGGCGGGTGATGGCAGAGCGGGCGGCGTTCACGCGGTCTGCGAGGCCACTCAATCCGGTCGGCGGCTGTGTGCGGCTGACGCCAGCGCTCGGTACGCCGGGCGCATTGCCGACACCCTCGCGGCGCTCCTGGCGAAAGAGCTGCGGCAAGGTCGAGCCGAGCGGGCGCAGCCCCCCAGCCCAGGCGTTGATCTCCGCGCCAAGCAGGGTGATGACCCCGACGTAGTAGAGGAAAATCAGGATGACCAGCGCCAGCCCGGCCACCGTTCCAAAGCCTGCGCCCTTCAGGAAGAGGCGTTGATAGATCGGGAAGAGCGCCTCGAAGAGGATGAGCAGCAGAGCAGCGGTGAGCGCGCCTGGCCAGATCATCACCCATTTCAGCTTGCGGTTTGGCACGACGAGGTACATCGAGCCGAACATGACGCACGCGATGAGCAGGCCACCGACAAACCCTTCAGTTGACGACACGAGTCCATCGCCGCGTATGCCAGCGGGTAGAATGGCGTCCAGTACCGCGCCTGGGACATTGGTGATGAGGAACGCAAGCGGCGCCAGTATCAGGAACAGCAGCATCATCAGGATCGCCATGATGTTCTGCCTGATGAGCGGTCGCACATCCACGCGGAAGATAACGGCGAAGATGTTATCCAGCGCGACGAAGAGCCGTGAGCCAGTGAAGATCGCCGCGATGACAGCGAAGGCGAGCAGCACGCCAGCATTCTTGCGCAACTCGGTCAGCGCCGCGTTGACAAATGTCTGGCCCAGGCCAGCGGGAATGTACGAGGCGATGGTCTGGACGAATGCCTTGTACGTCTCAGGCGAGAGCGTGCCAAGCACGATGCCACCAATGGCAAGCAGCGCCAGCAGAATCGGCGCGATTGTCGTCAGATAATTGTAGGCCAGCATGCCAGCGAAGTTGAAGACCCAGTCTTCGTTGAGCTTCGTCCAGAAGTCGGTCGCCTGCTTGATCACGCCGCGCACGCGCGTCAGGGTATTCGCGGGCGTATCGTCGGGTGGGCGCTGCTCCGCCATGCGCTCCATGCTCCCTTCCATCAGTGTGCTCGCGCTGCGCTGTCTCGTAGACCGCTGAGCGCAGATGTGGCGCCAGACGGCAGGCCCGGCGACCGTTACGCCGCTTGCCGCATTTGCGTTGTACCTGATACAGACGCATAGGAGCGCCAATCCGGCGCGGGCGTCGAGTGGATGTGGTGGGCAGGCGAGAGGAGCGAGTGGCGGATGACATCCAGACGGCGAGGCGCCCGCAGCGCCCGGCCTGGCGACGATCTGACGCCTGCGTCTGACACGCTCTTTCCCGATGAGGCGCCCGACATATCGCCTGACGCGCCTGAGAGCGACGAGAGCGGATGGATGGCGCCCCCGGCGCAGCCCTATCTCGCGCCTGCGCTGGCCCCTGAGCCGATGCGCCCGCTCGATGCGATGAATGATCCCGATCTGCCCTACTGGCTGGCGCTCAATCGTGTCAAGGGGATCGGCCCGGCGCGTTTCACGTTGCTGCTCAATGCCTTCGGCGCCGTGCGGGCCGCGTGGGAGGCGTCGCCCGCCGCCTGGCGCCAGGCCGGGCTGGATGAGCGCACAGCTACTGCGTTCGAGCGGCAGCGACGTGGCATTACGCCAGCGGCTGAGCTCGAGCGCCTGCTCAGCCTGCGCATCGGCGCGCTGCGCGTGATTGACCCGGAATATCCCCACCTGCTGCGCGAGATACCCGCTCCGCCGCCTGTGCTCTACGTGCGCGGGCGACTGCTGCCCGACGATGATCTGGCCATCGGCGTCGTCGGCACGCGCCAGGTCAGCGCATATGGGCGCCATGTCACCGAGTTGCTCGCCACCGACCTGGCGGCGCAGCGTGTCACCATCATCAGTGGGATGGCGCGCGGCGTGGATACCCACGCCCACACGGCGGCGCTCAATGCGGGCGGCCGCACCATCGCCGTGCTGGGCTGCGGCCCCGATCTGGTCTATCCCCCGGAGAACGCGCGCCTGGCCGCGCGCATCGTGGAACAGGGCGCCGTGGTGACGGAGTTTCCGCCGGGCACGCAGCCCGATGCGGGCAACTTCCCTGCGCGCAATCGCATCATCAGCGGTCTGTCGCTGGCAGTGCTGATCACGGAGGCGCCCGAAGCGAGTGGCGCGCTGATCACCGCGCGTTTCGCCGCTGAGCAGGGGCGCGACATCTTCGCCGTGCCAGGCGCCATCACCAGCCGCGGCAGCGCCGGAACGAACCGGCTGATCCAGGATGGCGCGAAGCTGATTCTCTCAGCGGAGGATGCGCTGACCGAGCTGAATCTGAGCATGGCGCCACAGCAAATGGAGCTACGCGAACTCTTGCCAGAGGATGAGACGGAGGCCGCGTTGATCGTCTGTCTGCGCGCCGCTGGTGACCCACAGCACATAGACGACCTCTGCCGCGCGGCGGCGCTACCGGTGGCGCGCGTCTCTGGCGCGCTGGCGATGATGGAGCTGAAAGGTATGGTGTCGCTCGTCGGGCCGATGACCTACGCGCTCGGCCGGTGAGTGGATGGCCTCAGATGGCGCGCAGGCGCGGCGGCGGATGACCCCCATCGTTGTAGCGCCCTACTGGCATTGCGCATAATGTGGATAATGCGCCATGCCAGCCTCTGCGCCCGTTCTGGTCCGTTTGGGGCGTTCTGGCGCTGCGTGGGCGCGTTGCGTGGGCGCGCGCCCGTTACGGCGCCAGCGCAAAGAGCGCCTGTTGGTCTGCCGGTGGGAGGACGCGCGCCCACAATACGTTGGGAATCCCGCCACTGTTCTCCATAAAGGTCAGGGCAGCCGTAGAATGATGTCCACGTCTGGACAGGGAAGCCATGCCAGGTGAACGTCACCTGATAGCCGGTATAGCCGTAGAGTGCATGTACATCCACGGAGACGCGGTCAGCGGGGAGCACCGGAGCAGTGTTCAGGACGGTGTTGAGCCGCTGTATCCGCGCGTGCCAGCGCGAACCTGCGGCAACGTAGGTGGCGCTGGTCGCCATTGCGGAGTTGCGTGGTTGGGTCTCATCAGGGCCTGACGCCGGGCCAATCACCCAAATCTGTTGCGTTTCGGTCACGGTTACTTCATCAGGCGGCAGATGGCGTATCGTGACCTCAAAGGTGAACAGCAGCGCAGACAAGCGTCAACCCGATACAGATGCCGCGATGGCGCGCGACTGCGTGTGCGCCCGTCTGATGAATCGCATGTGCCTCTCCCTCGCTCTGGCGCTCAATGCTCGCCCTGCACACTCGCCCTGCACCAATTGACGAGACGGGCATGGCGTTGTCGCCAGCAGTTTGTCCGCAGGACGTACTGTGGGAGTATGCTTAGGGCGTGAGTGGAACTATCGACTGGTTAATGAACGGCCACGGCGTCGGCAGTCCCCCACTGCTCATATACCAGACCCATCTGAGCTAACTCCCAGAAGCTAAGGCAGCCATGCCGTCAGGCGTCGGGTTTTCCGCTTGAAAGTGGCCACGGCGATAGGCAGTCCATGCCAGAGGAAGCGCAGCGTATAGCCTGGTTAGCCCGTCTGAAGAATGTTCGCAACGCAATGCGCTCGCATCCTGGACACGTTTGCCACGGTTGCGCGTCAACGGAGAGCGTCCCTGGCGTCGCGGTGATGGCGCGGTAGTCAGCCTGTGCCACTGTGGCGTCTGTGGTCGTCTGGTCGTAGAGGACGTGTGTGCCGGTCGGGTCAGTCACCTGTATCTCTACCGCGTCTGGCGCGAGCAGACGCACTCCCATCTCAAACACCAGCAGCAGCGCCAGGACCAGCGACACCGCCAGGAGACGCCGCCAGTGGAGACGCCCGTAGACCCGCCAGTGGCGCGCGCGGGCAGCCCATGCAGCCTGTGTCGTCCGTGTTACGCGCATGCTTCTCTGCTCTTTCTCCGCTCTCACACACACGAGAGTGCGTGTAGGGAGCGCCACTCGTCTCCTTTTACACGCGCTTTACCGTACAGGCGGTCCCTACCACCTGTCAACAGTCGTCTGTGGCCATCGCGCACACCGCCGACAGACGGCAGACGACACGCACACCACGCACTGGGATGCTGGGACATACCTGTGGATACAGGCGACACAGCGTCAGCCACCAGCGCGCGCCAACTTGCCCTTTCCGGATGAGGGGAACCGATCGAGAGGGAGCCGTCGAGAAGCTGCCACGGGCCTCTGCGCGGATCGCTCCCTTCACAGCCTCTGGCATACGTCGCGCGTCAACGGCGTCGGCGCGTCGAGGCTGCGGCGTATACTGTGCGCGATAGCGTCCGCGCCAGCGTCAGGAGCGTCTCGAATGAGCGATGAGCCAGGCGATTCCTCACTCCCACCCATCTCGCCGACCCAGGGCGTGTCGGCGGCGCCATTGTCGCCGCTGGTGGACGCTGCGGCGCTGGGCCGCTATCTGGCGTGGGCGCTGCCAGGGCCAGACGCGGCTGAGCCGTTGCAGGTGGAGCGCATCCGTGGTGGCCACTCGAACGAGACATTCTTCATCACCCGTGGGCGCGACCAGTGGGCGCTGCGCCGACCACCGCGTGGGCCACTGCTGCCCACAGCGCACGATGTTGGGCGCGAATATCGCGTGCTGCGCGGGCTGGATCAGACCAACGTTCCCATCCCCAGGCCCATCCTGCTCTGCGAAGATACCACGGTCATCGGCGCGCCCTTCTATCTGATGGAGCGCGTGCAGGGCGTAGTCATTCGCGCGACGCTGCCCCCAGCGTTTCAGGCGGATGTCGCGGCGCGCGGCGACCTCGGCTATGCGGTAATCGAGCGGCTGGCCGACCTGCATGCCGTAGACTGGCAGGCCGTCGGGCTGGCCGACCTGGGCAAGCCGCAGGGCTATCTGGAGCGCCAGCTACGCCGCTGGACTGGCCAGCTCGACGCCTCGCGCAACCGCCCGCTGCCCGACCTCGACGCGGTGACAGCCTGGCTCCAGGCGCACCTGCCAGAGTCACCCGCCGCGACCGTCGTGCATGGCGACTATCGCCTGGACAATCTGCTGTTCGCGCCAGAGCCACCCGCGCGCGCCATCGCCATCCTCGACTGGGAGATGGCGACGCTGGGCGATCCATTGGCGGATGTCGGCTATCTGCTCTCGTTCTGGCGCGAGGCGGGCGACCCGGACATGGGCGCGCTGGGCGACGCCGCCTGGAATGTCACCGCGCAGCCCGGCTTCCCCAGCCGCGCGCAGCTGGTGGAGCGCTACGCTGCGCGCACAGGGCGCCAGATGGATCACGTCGCCTTCTACGTCGCGCTGGCGATCTGGAAGCTGGCGATCCTGCTGGAGGGCAGCTACAAGCGCCACCTCTCTGGCACGACCGACGACCCATTCTTCGCCACGCTCGGCGAGGGCATTCCCATGCTCGCCCGCCGCGCGCTGGCAGTCTGCCACGCCGAGGGCGAAGCGGGCGTGTAGGCTCTGCCGCCACGAACGGTCATGGTGTCGTGATAGCGCCTGCTGGCGAACCCTCACCCCCAGCCCCTCTCCCACAAGGCGAGGGGGAAATCCGGCTCCCCTCGCCCTCTGGGAGAGGGGCTGGGGGTGAGGGCTGCACGCTAACGCCAAACCACCGCACCGGACGTGTTCTCAGGCGCGTGCGTGTGCTACAGTGGCTCTGCGTCAGGGCGCCGCGATTCGTCGCAGAGAACGCTGTTACGAGCGTCCTGCCTATGGCTATCGTCATGTCATACTCGTCGGCGCCGCGCTCGCAGCGTCTGACGCTAGCAACCCAAAAGGAGATGGAATCACCATGCCTCGACGTCACACTTTTTCACCACAAAGGGAGCTGTACATGAAAGCAAAGAACAGGACCATAGCGCGTGACAACGCTCAATATTGGGATCGTGGCGCACGTAGACGCCGGCAAGACCAGCCTGACCGAGCGAATCCTGTATGAAACACACGTCATCGGCGAAATTGGCCGGGTAGATAAAGGCACGACCCAGACCGATTCGCTCGAGATGGAAAAGCGACGAGGCATCACGATCAAGGCCTCCGTCGTCTCTTTCTTTGTCAACGGCGTGAAAATCAACCTGATCGACACCCCCGGACATGCGGACTTTCTCGCCGAAGTCGAGCGCTCCCTCAGCGTACTCGATGGCGCAGTCCTGCTGATCTCCGCCGTCGAAGGCATTCAGGCGCAGACAAGGATTCTGTTCTCGGCCCTGAGCAAGCTGCGCATCCCCACGATCATCTTCATCAACAAGATCGATCGCAGCGGCGCTCAAGCGGATGCGCTCATCGAACGCATCAAAGCGACGCTCACAGACCACATCATCCCACTCCACAGGGTCGAACACATCGGGACGAAGCAAGCTTCTGTCGCGCCGAACCAACTGTGCGATCCAGCGTTCCTGCACACCTGCATCGAGCAGCTTGCGCTCAACGATGAGCGGTTGCTCGCCGCCTATGTGAATGGCGAAGCAATCACCGAGGCGCAATTGCGGGCGGCGCTCACGCGGCGCGTCGGGCAGGCGACGCTTGCGCCTGTCTTTTTTGGCTCAGCCACCACTGGCGCAGGCGTGCGCGAGCTACTCGCCGAGCTTGTCAGCCTGTTCCCCTCCAATACCAGCCAGGAAGACGCGCCGTTATCGGGAATCGTCTTCAAGCTGGAGAAGGAGGCGGCTGGCGAAAACGTCGCCTTTGTCCGGGTATTTGCGGGAACGCTGCGCGTGAAAGCCGCCGTGGAGTTACAGCGGAGGAAGCGCGACGGCGCCATCGAGACGTACACGGGCAAGATTCAAAAGCTTCACCTGTTCTGGGAGGGCAAGACAGCGCAAGCTCAAAGCGTAGGGGCCGGTGAGTTTTGCAAGGTCTGGGGATTGAAAGCGGTGAAGATTGGTGACGTGGTTGGCGCCTGGTCTGACCATATCAAGGCGCTTCACTTCGCGGCGCCGCGGCTAGAGACACGCATCGAAGCCAGTCGCCACGCGCAAGATCACCAGCTCTATCAGGCGCTGCTGGAACTGGCGGAAGAGGATCCCCTGATCTACGTGCTGCGCGATGAGATTCATCAGGCGATCTATCTCCGCATCTTCGGCGAGGTGCAGAAAGAGGTGATCGAGGCCACGCTCGACGAGCGCTTTGGCCTGGCGGTTCGATTTGCGGAGACCAGCGTCGTCTGCATCGAAAAGCCCAGCGGCGTGGGGCAGGCCATCGAAATCCTCGGAGCGGCGGATAACCCGTTTGTGGCGACCGTCGGCGTGAAGATCGAGCCAGGGCCGCCGGGCAGCGGGTTGACCTATCGCAGCTCATCCGGCGCGCTGAAGCTCTCGTACTACCGTGTCCTGGAGGAGGCTGTGCGCGGCGCCCTCGCCCAGGGTCTGTACGGCTGGGAAATGACCGATCTCATCGTCACCATCACCGACACACGCTACTCGCCTGCGACCACTGGGAGCGACTTCAGGCATCTGGCGCCGCTGGTGGTAATGGAGGCGCTCTCACGCGCTGGCACGGATGTCTATGAACCGATCAACCAGTTCGAGTTGAGCGTTCCCGCCCAGGCGATCAGCGCCGCCATGTTCAAGTTGTCGGCGTTGAAGGCGGTCTACGAGCAGCCCACGCTGCGCGACAACGACACGTTCCAGTTGACAGGGACACTGCCAGTGGCCACGACGGAGGCATTCAGGCGCGAACTCCCATCATTTTCACGCGGTGGAGGCGATTTTCTGGTCCAAGAGGGCGGATATCGCAAAATCGAGGGAGCGTTCCCCACGCGCAAGCGTATGGATCGCAACCCGCTCAACCGAAAGGAGTACTTGCTCCATGTTCAGCGCGTCAGTTGATGCGGAACGTTACGCCACGTACTAACCGCCTGCCACGACGAAGGTGGGGATGCAGGCAGCGTGAGTCTTGGAGAAGAGCGTACACCTCGCAAGACGAAGCTCTTCGCCAAGGCTCGCGCTAGGTAGAGCAAAACTGGCGCCGCTCAAACTCACACACATTCTCCAGGTGAGGCACAGCACGAGCCGAGAACACTGGAAGATGGCGCCAAGATGTGCCTCCGACGGCAATCGAAAGCTGCGCGAGCGTGCATGAGACGCTGGAGGATTGCCAACGCCATGCGTGAGTGAAATCCGAGGTAGTGTGCTCATGCCGGAGATATCAGGCCAAGTAGCCGGTAGCCTGGCTTCTGCGCTAGGAATAGTTTATGCTGACACCGTCAGATCAGCGGGCGGGCGATAATTTGCGGTTTGGAGGACGGCACGGATGAAGGCGACTGAGACGAATCTATTGAAGTTCTTGCAGGGAACCAGGCAGTTTATCATTCCCATTTACCAGCGCACGTATAGCTGGACGATGTCGCAGTGTCAGCAACTCTGGGGCGACATCGTTCGCGCGGGGGGCGACGATGCAGTGTCCGGCCACTTCATTGGCTCGGTTGTATACGTCGAACGTGGCCTCTACCAGATAAGTTCGGTGCCACAGGTCCTTGTCATTGATGGGCAGCAGCGTCTGACCACACTCACACTGCTGCTCACTGCGCTCGGCAAGGTCATCGAGGAGCGAGGCGTCGCCGCTGAGATCACAGGCAAGAAGATTGGCGCGTATTACCTGTTCAACATCCAGGAGGAGGGCGAACTCCGCTACAAGCTTCGACTCACAAAGAGTGATGAAAACACCTTGACCCGCCTGCTTGATGATGTTGATTCGCCAGTACCTGCATCGAAACGTATTAGCGATAATTACGCCTACTTTCTACAGCAGTTGCGTCGGCCTGATGTAGATCCGCTGCTCATTTATCGCGGAGTGAGCAAGCTCATCATCGTGGACATCGCGCTAGATCGCAATTATGACAATCCACAACTCATATTTGAGAGTCTCAATTCCACAGGATTAGAACTGTCCCAGGCCGATCTCATACGCAACTATGTGCTGATGGGGCAAGATGTAGAGGAACAGCGACAACTCTACAATCGCTACTGGTACCCAATGGAGCAGCGCCTGAGCCGGGCGGAAACGATACCCATATTCGACCGATTCATGCGTGACTACCTCACCATCAAGTCACCATCCGGCGCGATCCCCAACATCACCGACGTGTATTCCGGATTCAAAGCCTATCGCGCACAATATGAAGCTACACCCATTGCTGAGATTTTGGCCGATATCTACCGCTATGCCCGGTCCTTCATCAAGCTTGCCTATGCTGAGGACGAGGACAAAGATATCGCCGCTGCCCTTGCGGATATCAACTCACTCAAGGTAGATGTCGCCTATCCATTCCTGCTGGCGGCATACGACGACTTCGATAGTAGCGCGCTGAGCCGTGAGGATTTCCTTGCTATCTTGCGGCTGGTCGAGAGCTACGTCTTCCGGCGGTCCATCTGCGGTATCCCAACCAACTCGCTGAACAAGACGTTTGCTCAGTTCATGCGTGAAGTCGACAAGAGCCATTACCGCGAGAGCGTTGAGGCCGCATTCCTTGCCAAAGACTCGTATCGCCGCTACCCACGCGACGCCGAGTTCTCAACGGCATTTGTCGCCAAAGACGTCTATAACTACCGTGTGCGCAACTATCTCTTGCGCAAGCTGGAAAATTTCGGCCGCAAAGAATCCATCGTCGTCGAGGACTACACCATTGAGCACGTCATGCCACAGAACGAAAATCTCAATGCGGCTTGGCGAGCCGAGCTTGGCACAGATTGGAAAGATGTCCAATCCACGTATCTGCACACCATTGGCAATCTGACACTCACTGGCTATAATTCGGAACTCAGTGATCGCTCGTTCATAGAGAAACGCACGATGGTTGGCGGGTTCGACGAAAGCCCGCTGCGCCTCAATCACAGCATCGCTCACAAGGAGCATTGGAACCAGGAACAGATCGCGCTACGTGCGCAGTTGCTGGCTGAGAAAGCAGTAGCTATCTGGAAAGCGCCCTCGCTCTCGGCAGACGCGCTTGCACGCTACACCCGACTTGGCGAGGCGGAAGGTACGCGCTCGTATGCGCTCACCGAGACGAACTACGGCGCGTATCTGCAAGGTGAGATACTAACGATGTTCGAGCACCTTCGCAAGCGCATCCTAAATCTCGACGCCTCGGTGCGCGAGGAGATCAAACGTTACTACATTGCCTACAAGGCGACTACCAATTTTGTTGATATCGAGCCGCAACGCCAGCGTCTGCGGCTTACGCTCAATATGCGCTTCGATGAAATCGCCGATCCACTCAACGTCTGCAACGACGTCACCAACCTCGGACGTTGGGGCAATGGAGCTGTCGAGGTCGTTCTCGCTTCGCTCGCGGACATTGACAATGTCATGTTCCTGGTCGAACAGGCGCTCGATAAACAACGTGAGGACGCGACATAGGCATGCGCGGTGATCTGGCTCCTTGTGGTCGCACGAGAGCCAAATCACACGTAAATGCAGACTGATAGTCTGGCGCAGCATATGGCGTGTGCATAGCAAGTAGGACGAGGTTCCATGCCCGATCAGCCAGATGAGATAGAACAGCAAGATGAGACGCCCGAAGCAGCCGCCGAGCCAGACCCGTTCCTCAGTCTGAAGCGCGGCGGAACGGAGATTTACTTCGTGCGGCACGGCGACGCCCTGCCCGACCAGGATGAAGTCGTGCTGGGCGACTACGACGCGCAGGCGCTCAGCGACCTGGGGCGGCGTCAGGCGCAGGCGCTCGCCCGGCGTATGGCGCAGTACAAGCCCACGGCCATCTATAGCAGCCCGATCGGGCGCGCTGTGCAGACCGCACAGCCCACCGCCGAGGCGCTCAGCCTGACCATCACGCTGGACGACGATCTGCGCGAAGTCGAGCTTGGCCCCATCGGCGGCGATCTCGGCGCCACCGATCCCGCCGAGGTCTCGATGCTGCTGCGGCGACGGCTGCGCGAGATCGCCTACATCGCCGTCAACGGTGGCATGTGGAGCGCCATCCCCGGCAGCGAGCCGACTGCGCATCTGCGCGCGCGCATCGTCGCGGCGGTGGCGCGCATCCATCAGCGGCATCCCGGCGAGCGGGTGGCCGTCTTCTCGCATGGGGGCGCCATCAACGCCTGGTTCGCCGATCTGCTGGGACTGGAGCGCGACTACTTCTTTCCGGCGGCCAATACCAGTGTTTCGGTGGCGCGCGTGCTGGGCGAGCAGCGGCTGCTGATGGCGCTCAACGACATCTCGCATCTGCGCGAGGCGGGCGTCTTCGAGGAGAGCGTGCGCCCGCCCATCGCGTGAGCGGCTCGCCCCAGGACGAGCGGCCCATCGCGACGGGCCCGGCGACCGGGCAGGCGATGACGTAGAGGATCAGCCGCGTCTGGCTCAACCAGATCGCCAACCAGCTCAATGTAACCCTGGTGGCGCAGGCGGCGAGCGACCGCGCACACGCAGCAGCGGCAGGTGATGATCTATGGGCGACGCGGTCCGCCAGATGCGGCAGCAGCCACCACGACGGTCACGCCCCCAGAGACGACGACCACCACGAATCATCCCTGGCTGAGCGCCGATCATGGTTGGCTGGTGGCAGGCGACCTCCATCTCGGCGAGCCGGTGCGGCTCTTGGATGGGGCGACGGCGACGGTGGTGGCGCTGCAGGCGTTACCAGGCGTGGGGCCGATGTGGGACCTCTCGCTGGCGGCGGTGCACACCTTTGCGGTGGGCGACGCGCAGGCGGTGGTGCATAATTGTGATGACATTGTGCGGGTACGGGAAGCTGGACCTACGAATCCGCAGGTGGATCACGCCCCCGACTTTGACAGTGCCCGTGAGTACGCATTTAAGCAGGTCGGTTGGACGGAGGATACCGCCGCTCAGTGGGAGGCCTCAAAATGGGATGAGACAGGGACTGCAGTCGAGTTCAAAGATCCAGATGGCGCCAAGGTGGCATATGATGGGCCGCATGCTGATATGGATACAGACTTAGGGCATGATCAACCTCATGTGGGATGGCAAAAGGCTGGAAAGCGCGTGCCTGGCCAGCCATTCCGAGGTAATGTCACCTATGACGGGCCGCCAGGCCCAGCCCGTCCGTAAGATAGTCGAGCAAAATAGCGATGTACAATATGGCACCAAGGGCGCTTACTAGCCCTTGGTGTCTCATCCATCTTACCCTACGCCATGTGAGCGTAAGGTGGGTTGTTGTGTGCTCATCCATTGCTGCGGTATGCGCATCGACACGGACTCACCAGAACCTACCAAGGAGTACATAATGCACTCTCTCAGACACGAAATAGCGCAAGCGCAGGCGAATTTGAAGCTTCCTGATGCGCAGTTTCACGAACTCCTGGAGGACTATGTGGTGCCAGTCTATCGCCATGCGGAGGCACAGTTCGCAAAGCAACTGCCTTCGTGGTGGTGGATGAGGTTGCGATGTCGTGGCTATGCAATGTCCGTTCGACCTGATACGCCTGAAATCAAACTCAGCGACTTCATCAACGTCCCAGGCCCTGTCTATCTCATGATAGACGCTGATGATGGAAAGCTCGTGTATGAGGGTACAGTTCTCGGCATTAAACAAATCATCAATGAGTGCAGTTACTTCGAGTATTACGTGGTCGCGAAGAACTTCAAATGGTTGATGTGTGAGACCCATCATGGCGAGTTTATTGCTGTGGGCTTTCGAGCAATTCGCTGGTTGAAGCAATACGTAAACGCCCACAATCAATATATCCAGCACGCGTACACAGTGCTGGTAAGGTCGTTTTAGGCGTATTACAAAACATGCACTACGAAGCTTCCTGCGTGACATCGAGTGATCGCTGAGCCAACCTGCGCGCTGGCCAGCTCCACCAGCGGCGAGCAGCCTATCGCCAGCCTGCGGGTGGGCGACCACGTCACCAGCTACGACCCGACGACAGGGCAGGCCACCACCCAGACCATCACCCACGTCTACCCCCAACCACGACAGCGACCGCCTAGATGTGACCCTGGCGCTGCCGTGCCCGCGCAGCGTGGCGGCCAGCCCACCACAGCCGCGCAGGCAGCGACCGCAGCGCGTGAACAAGGGCGACAGGTGGCGGATCCCCTTCTGTCATGTTGGGATATCTTTATACCGTCCGGTTGTGATGGGCCAAGAATAGTCCACCAATCTACGCGGCGCAGAAACGCTGGGCGCATGGTGTGAGGCACGAATTCATGGCACCTCTTCCCAATATGACAGAAGAGGGTCATACTAGGTCCGTCTCGGTCCTTGTCGTTTCTTGATGCGGCGTGGCCACCAAGGGAACAGCGTGGCAGAGCGCATGCGCTCTGGCTGCTGTTGCAACACGGCACAGCGCGCCATCTGCGCCTCCTCCATCTCGTCCATGTCACGGAAATGACGATTGACCAGCGGCGCATCCGAGAACTGCCACAGATGCTCGCAGGGTTGCAGCTCCGGGGAGTGGGCAGGCAGAAAGAGCAGATGCCCCTGGTCGGGCACGACCACCTGCGGGCTGCTGTGCCAACCGGCCCCATCAAGCACCAGAATCACCTGCTTGCGTGGTCCCGCGCCGACCGCCGCGGCGAACGCCGCTAACTCGACCGAGAAGACGTCGGTACTCACTGCCGTCGCCCAGTGCCAGAGCGTGCGCCCAGAGCCAGGATGGGCAAAGGCGACGAGGTAGCGCCAGTCGTAGCGTGGCTCAACCGGCGCGAGCGGAGGCTGACCCGGCAAGGTCCACACGCGCTTGAGGATCGGCTTGAGCCCCACGCGCTGCTCGTCGGTCGCCCAGACCTCGACCTGCGCCTCGGGGAAAGCGGTCGCCACTGTGCGGCTCAGCCGTCGCACCGTTTTTTAAAAGCCGCCTGCTCCTCGGCGCTGGCGGCGATATGACGCGGACGCGGCTGCCGCAACCAGGCGCCCAGGCGCTGGAGGTAGTCCCAGCCGCGCTGTGGCGCCACTGGACGCCCCACCCGAGTGCTCATCCACTCCGCTACTGTGCGGCTCGTCCAGCGCTCACCGTCAGGCGCTGGCTCGCCCAGCGCCTGACACAACTCCTCGAGCTGCGCCTCGGAGAGCAGCGTCGGCGTACGACGGGAGGTCGTGTGTTGCCGGTTAACCATCCCTGCTGGCCCCTGGGCGTTGTAGCGTTTGGCGACTTGGCCGATCCAGTACGCCGAATACCCCGTACTCTGCGCAATCGCAGTGGCCGTCTGTCCGCAGGAGAGCAGCCAGAGCATCTGCCACCAACTGCGCTCCGTCGGCTCATCTGCCTGCCGGTAGCGCCGTTCCAACTCGTCGCCTGTCAGGTGAAGAGCAAGCTGTATTCTTCGCATACCCCTATTCTACAACACCGCCGACGGAGTTGGGATTACCTCCTGGCCCTGGCGCATGCTGCGCTGCGGCGAAGACAGTTCCATCGGGAGCCAGCGCGATCACAGTGTACTCTCCGTCGATGAGATAGCTACCTTCCGCACCGAGCAGGTCTGGCAACCACTTCCAGGTGACGCCACCATCCGCGCTCCACCACGTCGTCACATCATCGGGGTTCAGTCTGAACGCATCGTCCGCTGACCTCGATATCACATAGCTGCCGTGGCCTCCATACGCGGGTATCGCAAGCACCGCGAAGCTTGCTGGCGAGACGCCTGGCAACGAAACTTTGCTCCAGGTCGCGCCGCCATCCAGCGAGCGCCAATAGTTATAGGTGGGTGTCTCTTGCCGCTGTTCAGAGAGCGAGGCATCCAGCGGGCGCATGGTGGGGTGAGCGCCACCACGCTGCGTAGCCCAGATCGGCGCGCTCAACCCCATGCTACCGACGCGATTCAGGCTGATGATCCAGATCGCGGAGTTGATGATGGTGAAGTCATAGATGGTATAGCCCTGGTTTGCGACATTCTGCGCCAGGGGCGCCAGGTCATGCCACCGTCGTCACTGTAGTAGAGGTCGTCCTGCTGATAGCCTTCTCCGACAATCCCCGCTTGGGCGATGAGTCGCGAGCCAACGACCGCAACCTGCCCCCAGTTGAGTTCTGAGCCTGTCCCCATAATGCCGCCGAGCCTGTGCCAGATCACGCCGCCATCGCGGCTGCGCCAGAGATCATTGCGAGTGGAGAGGCCGATATGAACTGGCGACACGACAAAGATATCGCTCGCGTCATGCGCATCAATGAACACGCTTTGGCAACTTGAAAAGGCGTTGATAGCCCACACATGCCAGGTATCGCCGCCATCGTGCGTGCTGTAGATGCTGCCCGTATCTCGCTCGCAGAGATAGCCGATGCGACCATCTGATGGCGCAAAGGCATAGGCTGATGAGTTGAGCGGCGCAAGGCTCGGCACGGCGTGCCAGACGTCAGGGAAGGCGTAGGGTGGCGTGGTGTTCGGCGTCGCAGTCGGCCCAGGCGCCTTGCCCACATCCTGTGCGCTGGATGTCGCGCTCGGCGTCGCGCTTGGCGTCGCGTGTGCGCTCGCCTGCGCGGCGCAGGCTGTAAGCGCGAGGCACAGCAGGATGAGCAGTGGCGCGCTGCGCCAATAGGAGATCGCGCGATATGCTTGCATGCAGCCTCCTTGTCGCTGGCCGAGAACGCTCCCCATAGCACCCATCGTTGCACAGCCCCAGCCGGTTGAACGACTAGCTTGCTCTCAGTCTACCAGAGAGGCGCAATCTGGATAGGGGCGTCGTATCGGGAGAATGTGGCTGGCGGTTGCAACCACCGGCCACACTGCCAGCGCCAGCGCCACATCGCTAACACAACATGACTGAATCGCTAGCCGGGCTATTCTCTCAAGACTCCAGGAGTTCTCGCAAATACTGGCCAGTGTATGAGCCAGGGGTCTGCGCCACCTGTTCGGGCGCGCCCTGAGCAATCAGTTTGCCGCCCGCCACGCCGCCCTCTGGCCCAAGGTCGATGACCCAATCAGCCACCTTGACCACTTCAAGGTTATGCTCGACAACCACCATCGTGTTCCCAGCATCCACGAGGCGCTGGAGCACGCCCAGCAAACGGGCGGTATCGGACAGGTGGAGTCCAGTGGTCGGCTCGTCGAGGAGATAGAGGGTGCGACCGGCGCCACGGCGCCCCAGTTCCTTTGCCAGCTTGACGCGCTGGGCTTCGCCGCCCGAAAGCGTGGTGGCGGGCTGCCCGAGCTGGAGATAGCCCAGGCCAACGTCAGACAGCGCCTGAAGGCGCGACACGGCGGCGGGAACATCCGCAAATAGCGCCAGCGCCCCTCGATGGTCATATCGAGCGCTTGAGAAATATCGTACCCACGGTACTGCACGGCAAGCGCCTCGCGAGTGAAGCGGCGCCCGTGGCAGGTCGGGCAGCGTACCTCCACATCTGGCAGGAAGCGCATCTTCACGGTCAGCACGCCAGCGCCCTCGCAACGCGCGCAGCGCCCGCCCGGCACGTTGAACGAGAAATGCCGGGCGGCCAGTCCTCGGCGGCGCGCTTCGGGGGTGGCGGCGAACGCTTCACGGATTGGGGTAAGGCGCGTTTCGCTTCCGATTTTCTCCCATCTGAGGCACTCCTGGCATAGCGCATAACGTGGATAATGCGCCATGCCAGCATTTTCACGCGGCCGTTAGGACAGTGACGCCGTTTGGGCGCGTGTGAGTGCGCCAGGGGCGTGTTACCGCGCCCGTTACGGCGCCTGCGGCACCGAGCGGCACGAGCGGCTGTCTGGACCTGGCGGTGAGAGGTCGTGCGTCCACAACACGTTAGGAATCCCCCCACTGTTCTCCCTAAAGGTCGGGCAGCCGTCGAGCGATGTCCACGTCTGGACAGGCAAGCCATGCCACGTGAACGTCACCTGATAGTCGGTATAGCCGTCTGGCAGTTCACAGCCACGATAATAGAGCAGTGGCGCGAAGGGACGCACGACGCCGCTGTTGAGGTCGGTGTTGAGCCGCTGTATCCGCGCGCGCCAGAGCGCCCGAGACGCGGCAAGGTGTGTGGCGCTGGTCGTCACCGTGAAATTGCGTGGCTGGTTCTTCTCAGGGCTTGGCGCCGAGCCAACCACCCAAATCTGGTGCGTCTTGGTCACGGTCACTCCATCAGGCGGAAGATGGCGTACCGTGACCTCGAAGGCGAGCAGCAGCGCGACGACGACGCCGAGTCCGGTACGAATGCCCGTCGGTGGCGCGCGATCGCGCGTGCGGCCCGTCTGACGTATCGCATGGATCTTGCCTCCCTCTGGCCTCTCTTGCCTCTCTTGTGCCGCCCTGGCGATGCAAACGGGCATGGCGTTGCGCCATGCCCGTCAAAGACGACCAACCTGTATCTACAGGTGTACTCTGGCTGGCGTCCGGAGGTGTCAAGGTGTCAAGGGAGCGGTCACGAACAGATGCCTGGACACGACATCATCCAGTCAATCGTACTCTCGTCGTAGGGGTAATCGCCTGGGTCGTTGGCGATAGCGTTAATCCACATCAGTTGCTGAGCGCCATCGTTATGCCAGTAGATGGCCTGACGGTCGTAAGGAACGGCCATAATGCGCAATGCCAGCAGTTGTGCAAGGGAGCGTGGTTTAGCCTACTCAGGATGTGTGCGGAACTATTGACTGGTTAATGAACGGCCATGGCGTCGGCAGTCCCCCACTGCTCATGTACCAGGCCCACTGATACCAGACGCCCGGAACGCTACAGGTCAGCCATGCCGTCAGGGTATCGGGCTGTCCGCTATGAACGGCCACGGCGATGGGCAGCCCATGCCAGAGAAAGCGCACGGTGGCCTGGTTCGCCGCTGGGAGGTCGAGCGCCATGTGTCCTGGACACGATGGTTGTGCGAACGAGAGTCGTCCTGGCGTCGCGGTGATGGCGCGGTAATCCGCCTGCGCCACTGTGGCGTTCGTGGTCGTCTGGTCGTAGAGGACGTGCGCGCCGGTCGAGTCAGTCACCTGTATCTCCACCGCGTCTGGCGCCAGCAGACGTACTCCCACCTCAAATACCAGCAGCAGCGCCAGTACCAGCGATACCGCCAGGAGACGCCGCCAGTGGAGACGCCCGTAGACCCGCCAGTGGCGCGCGCGGGCAGCCCATGCCGCCCATGTCGTCCGTAGTACGCGCATACTTTTCCTCCCTTTCCGCTCTTTCTCCACGCTCACCCATTCGCGCTCACCACACGAAAGCGCGTGGAGGGAGTTTGCTCCCCTCCACGCGCTCAACCGTACAGGCGGTCCCCGCCGCCTGTCAATCCTTCTGTTAATCCTTTGGCAATACTCCTTCTCGCTCTACGTGTAGGCTTTCCACACCACCAAGCTATCGTAGGGTGGCGACCAGTTGGAGTCGTAGGCGACGGGCGGGTTATACACGAGGTCTATCCCGGTACCGGGGTCCGTCATGGCGAAGTAGTCGTGCCACGGCGCTGGCCAGATCGGACGTGCGCAGATAGCTCATCTTCGGCATCGGCGGCCTCACCACTCGAATAAGCGGGTGAGCGCGGCGCGGCTGTGGCGCACGACGAGTGGGCTGCCATGCGGGCAGACGGCGGGCGCGGTGGTCGCGCGCAGGTCGGCGAGCAGTGCACGCTGCTCGACATCGCTGAGCGGCTGACCCCGGCGAATCGCTGAGCGGCAGGCCAGCGAGATGCAGACGTGATCGAGCCAGTCATCGCCCTCCTCGTCGGCGGCCGCCTGCGCCAGCTCCTGCGCGAAGCCCGCCACGCTCTGCGCCGCGCCCGGCGCGCTCGGCAGCGCCCGCGCCAGGAAGGCCGCGCCACCGAAGGGCTGCAACTCCAGCCCCAGCGACGCCAGTTCATCCAGCCGCGCTGTCAACGTCCGCGCCTGGAGCGGCGTCAGCTCGATCAGCAGCGGCTCCAGCAGCAGTTGCCCCGGCGCATCCGTCGCGTCAGGCGCCTGGCGCGCTTGCAGGCGGCGCTGTGCTTGCAGCCGCTCGTAGAGGATGCGCTCGTGCGCGCGGTGCTGATCGACCAGATAGAGGTGGCCATCCGCTGACTGCGCCACGATCAGCGCGCCATCGAACTGCCCCAGCGCGGTGAGGTCGGGCAGCGGCGCAGCGGGCGCTGCGTCATCCCAGCGCAGCGCATCGAGGCGTGAACCGTAGCCGCGTGGCTGCTCGCGCAGGCGCAATCCGCGTCGCCGCCGCGCCGCCGGAAACGACAGTCGCAGCGGCGCCACGCCGCCCAGGCCTGGCGCCAGCGATCGCTGACCAGTCGCCGCAATCTCCAGCGGCGCCGCGCCCAGCGCCGCATGGGTCAGCTTGCGCAGCGTCGCGCCGATGGCCGCCTCATCGCGCAGCAGCGCCTCCAGCTTGGCCGGGTGGATGTTCGCGTCCATGCGCTCTGGGGCGACGCTCACCCGCGCGATCAGCAGCGGATGGCGCCCCTTGCGCAGCGTGGGACGATAGCCTGCCTCCAGCGCCGCATGCAGCGCGCGATTGGCGAGCGGGCGGCCATTCACGCTCAGGTAGACGTGCTCGCGCGTGGGGAAGTGGAACGGGCGCGCCGCGACCGCCCCGCTGATCGTCACATCGGGCAGCGTGTCCAGCCGGGCAGCCGTCAGCGGCAGCAGACCGCGCGCCACATCCGCGCCGTAGATGGCGGCCACCGCGCCCGCGAGGTCTGTACCCGGCGTTTGCAGCAGCAGCGCGCCATCGCCGATCAGCGTGAAGCGCACGGCTGGATGCGCCAGCGCATAGGCGCGCGCTACCTGCGCGACACGCGCCGCCTCGAAGCGCGGGCCACGCAGCAGCGCCCGGCGCGCGGGCATCGCGTGGAAGAGGTCGCGCGCCGTCGCCGTGACTCCGCGTGTGCGCGGCTGCCGCTCGCGCGCCACGCAGGCGCCGCCGCGCAGCGTGATCGCTTCGGCCAGGCCGCCATCGTCGCAGGCGCTCGCCAGCGAAAGCTCCGCCGCCGCCGCGACGCTCGCCAGCGCCTCGCCACGGAATCCCAGCGTGGTCAGGCGCTCCAGATCGGCGAGCGTGCGCGTTTTGCTCGTCGTGTGTGGCCGCGTCGCCAGCTCCAGATCATCGGGGGCAATGCCCCAGCCATCGTCGCTGACGCGCAGCAGCCGCAGCCCGCCCTCGCGCATCTCCACGCGCACATCGGTCGCCCCGGCGTCGAGCGCGTTCGCGATCAATTCGCGCGCCACCGAAGCGGGTCGCTCGATCACCTCGCCCGCCGCGATCCGCTCGATCACCGCTGGTGAGAGCGCCTGCACGCGCGCTGGCCCTGGCGCATCGTTCGCATCGTTCGCATCGTTCGGCATCGGCTAGCCTCGCTCTCGGTCGGCGCGAGCGGATGACGGCATGCCCAGGCTGGCCAGCGCGCGTTGTTGCAGCGAGAAGAGCAGATTCAGCGCCTCCAGCGGCGTCACCGCGACGAGGTTGACGCTCGCCAGCGCCAGCGTCAGCTCGCGCTCGGCGTCGGCGAGCGCGGCGGCTGTGTCTGGCGGCAGCGCGTCTATTGCGTCATCGTGGTAGGCGGCGCTGCGCTCGGCCAGCAGCGCGGGCGCGCTCGCCGGGCGCTCGGCCAGTAACGCGGCGGCGCGGGCAGTCACCTCCACTGGCAGGCCCGCCATGCGCGCCACCTGCACGCCGTAGCTGTGGTCGCTCGCGCCGGGGACGACACGCCGCAGGAAGATCGCCTGGCCGTCGCGCTCAGCCACCTCCATGCGAAAAGCGCCCAGCCGTGGCAGCGTCTGCCCCAGCCGCGCCAACTCGTGATAGTGGGTGGCAAAGAGGGTGCGCGCGCCCGTGATAGTGCAGAGGCGTTCGATCACCGCCTGCGCGATGGCCAGCCCATCGGCGGAACTGGTGCCACGCCCGACTTCATCCAGCACGACGAGGCTGCGCGCCGTCGCATGCCGCAGGATGAACGCCGTCTCGACCATCTCCAGCATGAAGGTGCTGAGGCCACGCGCCAGGTCATCCTCGGCGCCGACGCGCGCGAAGATGCGGTCCACCAGGCCGATGCGCGCCCGCCGCGCTGGCACGAATGAGCCGATCTGCGCCATCAGCGTGATCAGCGCCACCTGGCGCAGATAGGTGGATTTGCCCGCCATGTTTGGCCCGGTCAGCAGCATCGCCCGCAGTGGCGCCGGATCATCCGCGTCGCTCAGATCATCCAGTCGCGTGTCGTTGGGGATGAACTCGACGCCATCGAGCGTCGCTTCGATGACGGGGTGTCGCCCGCCGACGATCTCCAGCGCGGTGTCGTCGGTCAACTCCGGGCGGGTGTAGCGTCGCGCCACAGCCACCTCAGCCAGCGCGAGCCAGAGATCGAGCTGGGCCAGCGCGCCGACCGTGCGCCGTAATCGCTGATGTGACTGCGCCAGCTCCGCGAGCAGCCCGACGTAGAGTTCGCCATCCAGCGCGGCGATCCGCTCATCCGCATGCAGCGCCTGCGCCTCGCGCTCTTTCAACTCAGCGGTGACGAAGCGCTCACCGGTCGCGATGGTCTGGCGCCGCTGATAGTCATCTGGCACACGTGCAAGGTTGGGGCGCGTGACCTCGATGTAGTAGCCGAATATCTTGTTGTAGCCCACCTTGAGCGAGCGAATGCCCGTGCGCTCGCGCTCGACGCCCTCCAGCGCGGCGATCCAGCGGCGTGTCTCGCTGGCCGACTCGTTCAGCGCATCCAGCGCCTCAGAGTAGCCGGGGCGCAGACGATAGCCCGTCGCCTCGCCGGGGTCGCTGACCGCGCGCACAATCAGCTCGCGCACGTCGGCGCAGGGGTCCAGCGCCGCATGCGCCTCGCCCAGCGCCGCCGCTGCGCAGCCCGCTAGCGTTTCGATGATGGCTGGCGCACGCCCCAGCCCACTCGCCAGCGCGAACAACTCGCGCGGGACCGCCGCTCCCTGGGCGATGCGCGCCGCCAGCCGCTCCAGGTCGCCGAGACCATCGAGTTGTGCGCCGAGTCGCTGGCGCAGGCTGACCTGCTCCACCAGTTCAGCGACGACATCGAGCCGCGCCTCCAGCGTCGCGCAGTCGCGCAGTGGTTGCAGCAGTGTGCGCCGCAGCAGTCGCGCGCCCATCGGCGTGCGCGTCGCATCGAGCGTCGCCAGCAGCGTCGCGCCGGGCTGGCTGGCGGCTCCGGCCTCGGCGTGCGCAGGCTCGACCACCTCCAACGCGCGCCAGACCCGCCCATCCATCTCGACAAAGCCGCGCGTGTCATAGGTGCGCAGGTCGCTGAGCAGGGCGAGCAGCGGCGCATTCACCCGCTCGATGTACTGGACAATCGCGCTCGCCGCCGCTGTGGCGAGTGGCAGCCGCTCGCAGCCATACGCCGCCAGCGTGGCGACGCCGAAGTGGCGGCAGAGGCGGATACGCGCGCTCTCCGGCTCGAAGGCGTCCTCCGGGCAGGGGGTGAGGCTGTAGGGGCGCAGCCAGGCGGCCTCCGGCGCGTCATCGCGGGCGAGGCCGCCGCTACCGATGAGTACCTCCGCCGGGCTGAGCCGCGCCAGCTCCGCCTGGAGCGCATGCGGCAGGTCATCCGCCGCCCACTGCGCGCAGGCGAATGCGCCGACACTGGCGTCGGCCCAGGCCAGCCCTACGGCGCGCGGCAGGCCAGTCGCGGGGTCGCGCCGCCCGAAGGCGACAGCGGCGAGGTAGGTTTCGCGGGCAGGCGCCAGCATCCCCGGCTCGACCAGCGTGCCGGGCGTCAGCACGCGCGTCACCTCGCGGCGCACGAGGCCACGCCCCGGCGGGCTGACCTGATCGCAGATGGCGACGCGATAGCCACGCGCGACCAGCCGTGCGGCGTAGACCTCGATGGCATGCGTCGGCACGCCCGCCAGCGGGACCAGGTCATCTGGCCCGAAGGTGCGCGCGGTGAGGGTGAGATGCAGCTCGCGTGCGGCGGTCTCGGCGTCGTGATCGAAGAACTCATAGAAGTCGCCGATATTATAGGCCAGCAGCGCATCTGGGTAGCGCGCCTTGATGTCGAGATATTGACGGCGTGCAGGAGTTGGCATGGCAAGTCCGGCGCTCTCAGAAGGCGGTAGCGACGCGGGTCAATTGTACCACGGCGTGTCGCCAGACGGAGCAAAGCAAAGCTGGCGGCTGAAAGCCGCGCCTAAGGTCGGTCTGCGGACCGACGCGAAGCCCGCCTGACGCGGGCTAGGACGCTGTGCTCCAGGCCGCGCAGGCGGCCTTTGCGGCCGCAGGCCCCTAGCTGCGGGTTCACCCGCCCGCGCCTCGCCGAGGCTATTTCACAGGCCCTGGGGCTGCGGTTGACATGGGAGCGGACTGGCGGCTTCAGCCGCCTGCCCGCTTCCCCAGCATTCACTCTGCGTTATGGCTGGAGGTAGGTGGTCATCCAGCGGACCATGCGCCCGACCCAGTTGGCGACATGCTCGCGCTCGACGAAGCCGTGACCCTCGCGCGGGTAGACCACCAGCTCGACCGGCACGCCCTGCTCGAGCAGCGCATGGTAGAAGGCGTAGGCCTGATTGACTGGCACGCACGGGTCTTTCTCGCCGTGGATGATGAGCGTCGGCGTCGTGACATTTTTCGCATAGGTGATGGCTGAATGCTCGCGGTAGACCTCTGGCCGCTCGTTCGGCGTCGCCTCCAGGATGCGCGCATCCCAGTCCTGAATGTTGGTCTGCGCGTGGAAGCTGTGATAGTCGCTGACACCCGCGCCCATCATCGCCGCCTTGAAGCGCGTCGTCTGCGTGACGCCCCACGCCGTCATGAAGCCGCCGTAGCTCCACCCCGCGATGCCGAGTCGATCGGGATCGGCCAGCCCGCGCGCGACCGCGTCATCGACCCCGCACATCAAATCCTCGAAGTCTTTGCCGCCCATATCGCCCAGCACCGCATCGGCGAAGGCGACGCCCCGGCCAATGCTGCCACGCGGATTCGGGCGCAAGACGGCGAATCCCGCTGAAGCCAATACCTGGACATTTCTGCTCGCCCAATCGTCAGCATGCGCCGAGGTTGGGCCGCCGTGCACCAGCAGAATCATTGGCGGCGCGCCCGGCCCCGCGTGGCGCAGCGGCGGCGTGTAGAGCGCCTGTATCTCCCAGCCATCGGCGCCCGCGTAGGTCAGCAGTTGCGAGGGGACATGCGCCCACGTCTCCTCAGCCAGCGGATTGAGCCGCGTCAGCCGCCGCCAGGTGATCTCGCCCGGCGTGTCGTCGTCGGAGCCACCGAGCGCGCCGAGATAAACTTCCACCGGATGCCGCGCGTCACTGATGAGCGCCGCGAACGTGCGCCCATCGGCGGTTGGCCGCAACTGCGCCCAGCCAAAGTCGGCGAATACCACCCCACGCTCGATTGGAGTGAGCGCGCCGCTCGCCTCGTCGAGCAGGCCAATCTGCCCAGCGACGCCATCCCAGCCGCAATAGAGCAGCCGCTGCCCGTCCGCCGTCCACCGGACCCAGCTTGGGCTGAAGTCCACGCCGGGTGTCAGATTGCGCGCCTCGCCGCCCGCAGCGGGGACGACAAAGACATCGCCGCCGACCAGCCCATGATCGCTCCACTCACCAGAGATGTAGGCGATGCGCGCGCTATCTGGCGACCAGGCCAGCGCCGACGCCTGCCGGGTGAGCTGGGTGAGCTGGCGTACCGCGCCGCCACCAGCCGCGACCACGCCGACCTGCCCACGATACCAGTCGGTCTCGCCGGGGCCTTCGCCATAGTAGAGCGCGAATCTCGCCTCGTCGGGCGACCAGGCGAAATCCCAGACCGTCAGATTGTCGGGCGTCACCGGCTCCGGCTGCCCGCCCGCCAGCGCCACTGACCACAAGCGCGTATGGCGGTCCGGCGTCACGACGATGGGATCGGGCGCAGGCTCAGGCCCTTCGAGCGTGGTGAAGGCGATGCGCTGGCTGTCGGGCGACCAGGCGGGAAAATTCACCCCGTTGGGCATGGCGCAGACACGCCGCGCGGCGCCACCCTGCGCAGGCATGACATAGAGCTGCTTCTTCTCGAAGCCGCCCTCGTCGGCGCGATTGGAGAGGAAGGCGAGCCACCGGCCATCTGGCGACCAGCGCGCGAAGGAGTCATCTTTCGCGCTGCTGACAAAGACACTGGCCTCGCCGCCATCAACCGGCGCCACCCAGATACTCATGCGCCGTCGTGGTTGGCCAGGCGCCCACTCCGCCAGCGTGAAGGCCACGCGCTTGCCATCTGGCGCAAGCGCCGGATCAAGTGGGAAGCGCAGCGAAGCCGCCATCTCAGGCGTGATGGGCTGGCGCTGCGTGGTCGTCTTGCTCGCTGTTTGCTGTTCGATCATGCGTGTTGCTCCTGCGTGTGTGCGTAGTCGGTGTGGATGTCGCGTGTGAGTGCGCCGCATCGTTGGGGCCGCTAGGGAGCCAGCCGCTCGATGCGCCAGTCGCCCGCCGGCTGACGGGTGTAGCGCAGCCGGTCGTGCAGACGGCTTGGCCGCCCCTGCCAGAATTCGATCACCTGCGGAACCACGCGGAAGCCGCCCCAGTGTGGCGGGCGCGCGATCTCGCGTCCGGCCCAGGTCTGCTCCAGTTCGTGGTAGCGCTGCTCCAGGTCGGCGCGGCTGGCGAGCACGCGGCTCTGCGCCGAGGCCCATGCGCCAAGCTGGCTGCCCTCCGGGCGGCTGTGAAAGTAGAGGTCAGATTCCGCAGCGCTGATGCGCTCGACACGTCCCTCCACCCGCGCCTGTCGCTCCAGCAGCACCCAGAAGAAGATCAGCGCGGCGCGAGGATTCGCCGCCAGCTCTGCTCCCTTGCGGCTCTCGTAATTGGTGAAGAAGACGAAGCCGCGCGCATCCAGCCCTTTGAGCAGGGTCATGCGCGCGGAGGGCGCGCCATCGAGCGTCGCGGTCGCGACCGTCATCGCGTTCGGCTCAGGATGCGCAGCGGCCACGGCGGCGTCGAACCAGGCCTGAAACTGGCGGATAGGGTCGGCGTCCATCTGCGCCTCGTCGAGGCCACGCTGCATATATTCTGTGCGCAGGTCTGCCAGATCGCTCACCAGATCGCCCTTCTACTGCTCGTCGCGCACGTCCCGCTCATGCCGCGCCGAGATACCATCGCCGCGCAGTCGTTGATAGGCGATGCGCAGGCCCGCGAGGATGAGATTGCTGTCTACGATGTCTATGCACGGCGTCACTCGCGCCAGCACATCGGCCAGCCCACCATGCGCGATCACCTTCGCGTGGTCGCCGCCGGGTAGCTCGGCGCGCAGCCGCGCCACCAGCCCCTCCACCAGCCCAACATGCCCGTAGACGATGCCAGATTGCATGCTGTGGATGGTATTTTTGCCCAGCGCGGCAGGTGGTGGCGTCAGCTCCACCTGATAGAGACGCGAGGCGGCGCGGGCCAGCGCATCCGCCGAGATGCCCAGCCCCGGCGCAATCGCCCCGCCGAGGAAGGCCCCTTCAGCCGAGACACAATCGAAGCTGGTCGCCGTGCCAAACTGAATCACGATGGCGGGGCCGCCGTAGAGTTCGTGCGCCGCCAGCGCGCTAATCATGCGGTCAGCGCCCGTCTCCCAGGGATTATCCACCAGCAGCGGCACGCCGACGGGCGTCTCATGGGTGATGATGATGGCCTCGCGCTGCAGATAGCTCGACGCCAATTCCTGAAAGACTGGCGTGAGTGGCGGCGCGACGCTCGCCATGATGACGGCGCTGATCTGCTCCAGCCGAATGCCCGCGTGGGCGCAGAGCTGCGCCAGCAGCATCGCATACTCATCGGTCGTCTTCTCGCGCACCGTGGCGATGCGCCAGCGAGCGCGCAACGGGCCGCCAGCGATCGGATACAGGCCAAACTTGATGCCGGTATTGCTCACATCTATCGTCAGCAAGAGCGCGCCAGCCTCAGCCTCATCGCTCGCCATCGTCTTGCGTCCCTCCCGCGTGGAATCCGCACCGCGTCGCACAGCATCTCTCCGGCGATTGTATGCCTCCGGTGTGGGGCTGGTCAAGGCGCGCAGCAGCGGGCTGGCAGTTGAATCGCGCCTCAAGGCGACGAGGCGCCACACCCCCGCCTGCGCAGGTCCACGCGCCGCTCGGTTCCCGACCTGCGCCCATCTCTTGTCAAACGACTTTAGCGCATGATCCAGGAAAATCGTTCGCCAGGCGCTCCCTTGTGCGTTTGAACCACTATCACTGGGTTAGTCAGGGCTAATGACGACTTCCTCAGTGGTCTGCGAGCTATGGCGCCGAGCCATAGACGCCAGATACTGTTCCGCATGATTGTAGAGGAGTGACGCCCTGTATGCGAATGTTACTCAAACGCCAGACAATCGCCGTTTCCGCGATTGTGGCGATGGTGACGATTGCGATGTTGGGAGCGGCGCCTGTGAGCGCGGCCCCGCTAGCCTACAACTCGCACCCTGTCAGCGCCAATCCAGCGCGACAACCGGCTGGGCTAGTCAATGGCCATGTCTTCGGCTGCCAGACCGCGCAGGCGCCAGGCGCGCTGGTGTGCTACAGCCCTGAGCAGATCCGTAACGCCTACAACATTACCCCCGTGCTGAATGCGGGGATCGATGGCTCAGGCGTCACTATCGTTATCATCGACGCCTTCCAGAATCCCGGCATGCTGCAGGACCTGGCCAACTTTGACGCCGCCTTTGGGTTGCCATCGGCGAAGTTCCAGCAGATCGCGCCCGATGGCCTGACGCCGTTCGATGTGAATAACGCCGATCAGGTCGGCTGGTCTTCAGAGATCGCGCTCGATGTACAGTGGGCGCACGCTATCGCTCCTGGAGCGACGATCAAGCTGGTGCTGGCGAAGTCCGACCAGGATGTAGACATCCTCAGCGCCACCAAGTATGCAGTGGATAACCGGCTTGGCGACATCATTTCCCAGAGCTTCGGCGAGAACGAGGCCTGTGTTGATCCGAACCTGCTGCGCGCCGAGCATGCCGTATTCGCGCAGGCGACGCTCAAACACATGACGATCTTCGCATCATCTGGCGATGAAGGCGCCGCGCAGTTGACCTGCGACGGGACCTCATGGACGCAGGCTGCGTCATCCCCGGCGAGTGACCCATTTGTGACAGGGGTAGGCGCGACCGAACTGGTGGCGACGCCCGCATGCAGCGACGCGAGCGCGAATGAAATCGCGTGCCCCAATGGCGTGCCCGCTGGCACATATCAGAGCGAGTCGGCCCTCAATGAGCCGGCTGGCCTGTATACCGAGGGAAACTTCTCGACAGGTGGCGGCTACAGCACGATCTACAACCAGCCATTCTACCAGATTGGCTCGGTTCGCCACAACGGGCAGCGCGGCGTGCCGGATGTCGCCTACAACGGCGCCATCGGTCATGGCGTGCTGGCCTCGTGGACAGTAGGCGGCGGCTTCTATGTCTTTGGCGGCACCAGCGCAGGCTCGCCACAGTGGGCGGGCATTACGGCGCTGGCCGACCAGAAGGCGGGCAGGAGTCTGGGCTTCATCAACCCGATTCTCTACACGCTCTCCTTCTCCTCATTTGTGTACCAGCGCGACTTCCATGACACCACGACAGGCGACAATACGGTTCAGGAGCCTGACGCCAACGGCAACCTGGTAGCGGTGCAGGGCTTCAACGCTGGCGCCCGCTGGGATGCCGCGACGGGCCTGGGTACCCCCAACGTGGCGAATCTGGTCTCGCTGCTGCGTAGCTCGTATCGGAGTAATGCAGACAGCAACGCCGCAAATCAGCTCAGCAAATAGCGGCGTTCGCGTAGCGATTCAACTGACGGGATGCGTCTCACCGGCGCATCCCGTTCTTTGTGTGCGCAGACGGCCCGTCTCAGGCGTCGCCATGGCTGAGCAGCATGCGCGAGATTTTGCGCGGCGGGTCGATGATGAGCGACCAGACATTCTGCGCGACATACGCGCGGATGGGCAGCCGCTCCGGTGGGCGCTCCTGGCCGCCCTCGCGCGTCGTGCGCTCGGTGATCGCGTGGCGCACATCCTCCGCCGTCGCGCCGGAAAAGAGCGTGTAGCCCGCGCCGATGTGCTGCCAGAAGTGCGCATCGCTGCTGCCGGTCGCCGCCATGCCCCACTGCTCATTCAGCCGCCGCACCTCAGCGCGCATGGAGGCGTTCGCGGGTGAAGGATTGTACAGCTCGATGGCGTCGATCTGGTAGCCGCGCGTCAGCAGATCATCTATCTTGCGGCGGCTCAGGCTTGGTACCAGTCGCCCCATCGGGTGAGGAATGACGCAGAGGCCACCCTGATCTTTGATCTGCTCGATGGCCTCCTCGACCCGCAGCAAGAAGCGCGGCGCCTTGCGGATGAACAGCCCCAGGAAGTGCCCCTCGCGCGTCGTCACCTCGACCCCCCAGATCAACTGCACATCGCGCACGCCCTCTCGGTCGATCAGCTCTTGCAGGCGCTTGGCGCCCTCCAGGTGATCGTGGTCGGTGACGGCGATCACCTGAAGGTTGCGCTGCCGAGCGACCTCCAGCACACGCTGGGGGCTGGCCGTGCCATCGCCCAGATTCGTGTGCAGGTGCAGGTCGGCGCGCGCCAGCCGTGGTGCGTTCGCCTCGCTCGCGCCGCTGGCGGCTGTCTGGGGCGCCGTTCCATCAATCGTCATACTGCTTCGATTCTCTACCCTTGCGCGCTCGCGCTACATGCGTCACCTGCTGGCCCATGCCATGCCCCTGCCATGGTACCGTATCTCGCCGGGCGCGGCAACTGGCGTGTGTGCGCATAAGGGGGAGGGTATCGGAAGGTATCGGAGGATATGAAATGCGCGCTACATGCCGATGCGATCTTGCGCCAGGTGGCTGCGGAGCCGCGCACAGAGCGCCTCCACCGCTGCCGCGTCGCCGCGTGGCGCATCTGGCCAGCGCTCCACATCCAGGCGCACGTACTCAGCCGGCATCGCGTCGTAGCGCGCGACGACGAAGGCATGCAGGTGGCGGAAGCCCTCGCCAAAGGAGTAGACGTAGGCATGCTCAGCGTCAGTCGCCGCTTTCAATGCCCGGCTGACACGCGCGAGCAGCAGCCCAAATGCCTGCGCCTCATCCGCTGTAAGCTCGGCGAAGCCCGGCGCGTGCCGCTTCGTCACGAGCATGAGCGAGCCGAGATAGGTTGGCTCAGCGCTATCGAGGGGGTGGATGACATAGAAGTGGTCGTCTTCATAGACGATGCGCGTGGGACTCTGCGCCCGCAGATGGGCGCCATCGCAGAAGGCGCAGATCGTTGTCGTCGCCATCAGGCTTTCTCCCCAAGCGTGCGCTGGCCCCCCCCGTGACACTCGTCTCAGGCTCCTGTTCCAGGCGCGCTGGCGCTTAGGAGTATAAGCGCATCTCGAACAAATGTCCAACCTGGAGGCGTGATGGCGGCGTCGCAGCGCGCACAGGATGGCCGCATCGCGCCAGTCTCCGCAGCGACCGCCCGATGTGGCCAGAGCCACGCTTACGGCGCCTGTCTGCGCCGCCTGCCTGCGCCTAGCGCTGTTCCTGCTTGAACTTCTCCCAGTCCTTGAGGAACGCTTCGATGCCTTTGTCGGTGAGCGGATGCTTCGCCGACTGCTCCAGCACCTTGAACGGCACGGTGGCGATGTCCGCCCCGGCTTTCGCCGCCGCGATGATATGCAATGGATGGCGGATGCTGGCCGCGAGCACGAGCGTCGTCAGGTGATGTAGGTGGTAGATCTCCACCGTATCGCGGACCACCTGCATGCCGTCCTCCGAGATGTCGTCGAGGCGACCGACAAACGGGCTGATGATATAGGCTCCGGCGAGCGCGGCGAAGAGCGCCTGATTCGCGCTAAAGCACAGCGTCACATTCGTGCGGATGCCCTCGGACTTGAGTTGCTTGACGGCGGCCCAGCCATTGGGAGTCGAGGGAACCTTGACGACGACATTGGGATGCCACGCGGCAAAGCGTCGCCCTTCCGTGAGCATCCCTGGTGTATCGAGGCTGATGGTCTCCGCGCTGATTGGCCCATCCACGATGTCGGCGATCTCCCGGATCACCTCCTCGTGCGACTTTCCCGCATTCTTGCTCATCAGTGTCGGATTCGTGGTGACGCCGCTGAGGATACCCCAGCGCGCCGCCTCGCGTATCTCATCAATATTGGCGGTATCCAGAAATATCCGCATCGCGCGCTCCTTTTCGTCTCAGTTCAGCTCCGGCTGCGCAGGCTCCCTGTCATCGCCGTGGGGCGCGGGCGCTCAGGCGCTCAGGCGCTCAGGCGCTCAGGCGCTCAGGCGCGCCGCAACTCGATCATGCCATTGCGCACACGCACATCATAGCGCGGCTGCGCATTCGTCGCAGGCCCCGTCAGTGGCTTGCCATCGCTCATGCGGAAGCGTGATCCGTGCCATGGGCACTGTACGACTTCCCCTTGCAGCTCGCCCTCGTCGAGCGGACCACCAGCATGCGAGCAGGTCGCCGAGATGGCGAAGTAGCGCTCGCCGCGCTTTAGCAATACCACCGGCGTCCCCGCCACGGCTACCCGACGCAGCGCGCTCTCTGGCAGCGAGGCCACGGGCAGCGTCGCCTCCCAGCTCTCGCCGCCCTCCTCCCAGGCGGTGCGGTTCACACCTGTGCCCTTGCTAAACACCATATCGCCGCCGAGATACGCCGCGATCCCTACGCTGATGAAGCCGACAAAATCCAGGATCACACTCGGCGTGGAGGCGCCCGTGCTCGTTCCCAGACGTAGCGCCGCCGAGATCACGAACAGCACGAGCGCCAGAGAATTCAGCCCGGCGTGGTAGAGGCCCACGCGGCGTTCAGGGCCGTAGCTATCGCTCCAGTCGGCCAGGCCAGTCGCGGCGGCTCCCAGCGCGCCCACGATGCCCACGATCACCGCAATCTCAGCGCCACGCGCCGCCCATGGCTGCGCAGATGGCGACACGAGCCACACGATGTCGAAGATCACCGCCAGCAGCCACGCCCCAATCGGCACATCCGTCAGCGCGGGATGCAATGGATGCCCCAGCCCGACGCCGTGCAGCAGACTCTTGAAGCGGCGCGGCGGTTTGCGATTCGTCCCGATCAGCGCCTTGACACCGTTTTGCAGCGCATCGCTGATGCGGTCAGTCAGGTCGGGCGGCGCGGGCGGCGTCTCTGTCTCGGCTGCGCTCTCAGCCGCGCTCTCGGCTGCGTCACCCGCTGGTCTACCGTCCGAGATCTCCATGACGTACACTCCTTCGAGCCGCCTTTCTCGCTCCAGGGACACCGTCCCCTGCTCGCGCACTGGCGAGCTGCGAACCACGTTGTCTCAGGTGGCCTCATAGAGACCTATACCCGCATCGTGCCAATTTGTCAATATATCTCTGGACATATTTGACAAATGTGCGCGAGAATGGCTATGCTGTGACTGGCGTTCGCCACGTTCGCCCGCTACTCAGTCTGCATTCAGCCAGGGGCGACAGGTCCACGTCTGCGGTCGTGCGCCGTAGTATGCGTGTGTGCGAAAGGAGCGTCTGGATGGCGGCGGACTTGTATCAACGATTCCTGGCCAGCACACGTGGCCGACTCATCGCGCTGTTGCGTCGTAATTCGCGCACCGTGGATGAACTGGCGCAGCGACTCGGCCTCACCGACAACGCCGTGCGCGCGCACCTCGCGACGCTGGAGCGCGATGGGCTAGTCGAGCAGCGTGGGGTGCGACGAGGCGGTGGCAGCGGCAAGCCGGCGTTCGCGTATGGCCTCACGCCGGAGGCCGAGCGCCTCTTTCCCAGGCCCTACGCCGTCGTGCTGGATGAGATACTCACGGGACTGCATGAGCGGATGCCGCAACGCGAGATCGAAGCGCTGCTCGGCGAGAGCGGGCGACGCCTGGCCGAGCAGCAGCCAGCGGCGCCAGTGGGCGACCTGCGCACGCGACTCGAAGCCGCAGTCGCCGCGCTGAATCGCCTGGGCGCGCTGGCCGAACTGGAGGAGCGCGACGGTGAGCTGCGCATCCACTGCTATAACTGTATGCTTGCGGGGCTGGCGGCAGAGCATCCAGAGGTCTGCCACCTGGGCGAAGCCTTCGTCAGCGAGGTCGCCGGAACGCCTGTGCAGGAGCAGTGCGAGCGTGGCGCGACTCCGCGCTGCCACTTCGCGCCGAGCCGAACTGGCGGCTGAAAGCCGCAGCTCGGCTCGGTCTGCGGACCGACGCAAAGCCCGCCTGATGCGGGCAAGGACACCGTGCTCCAGGCCGCGCAGGCGGCCTTTGCGGCCGCAGGCCCGTAGCTGCGGGTTCACCCGCCGAGGATAACTTGCCAGAACTGCGCGCATGTGCGCACCATAGCGCGCAAAGGGACAAAGAGGCGCCGTCACAAGCGTCGGGCGAGAACGCTGGGTAGACAATCGGCGAAAGAGGAGAGCATGGCATTGGGAACAGGCGCAGAGGATCAGCGCAGCGCTGATGAGCAGCCCACCGAAGCCGCTGGCGCGACAGCTGTCGCCGGTGGCACAAACGTTGTCCTGTTCGACTTTCGCGCGCTCACCGAGTTCGATGCGCTGAAACCGCATGTCGTGACGCTCTCGGAGACTGGTTCAGCGCGCCTGCTGCTGATCATGTTTCGCGCGGGGCAATCGTTGCCACCGCAACGGATGGCGAGCGAGGCGAGTGTGCAGGCGCTGCGCGGGCGACTGCGGCTCAGCGTGGGCGAGCCTGCGGCTGAGTCATCTATCGAGCTGCGGGCTGGCCGCCTGGCGCAGGTGGAGGCGCAGACGCCCTATCACTTCCATGCGCTGACGGATGCTGTCCTCTTACTCACGCTCGCGCCCAGCCCCGGCGAGGCGGCGCTTGGCGAGGCGTTGCGCGGCGCCGCCCAGCCGCTCGTCACCCGCGCCTGAAACATCCGCCATGCAGGCGCCCACGTGGCGCAGTGAGCGTGCGGCGAGCCTGTGACGCGCGCCGCCAGATGTGGTATGCTGTCGCCAGCCGGTGAGTCTGCTCGTCGGCCCACGCGGGAGTAGCTCAGTTGGTAGAGTACCTGCCTTCCAAGCAGGGCGTCGCGGGTTCGAGTCCCGTCTCCCGCTCCACGCTGAATCCGTCAGGGTTCAGGCCCCCTTAGTCACATTGCGCCTTTGCATAGGCGTGGGGCAAGCTGGATGGCAGGCACAGCGCTGCTTGTCGCGCTGGTAGCGGCAAGGCTGACGTCGGCCCCGGCGGTGGCGAGGGCTGACCGCACGCATAGGCGTCTTCAGAGCGCGGCGCATACAATGGCAACAGCCAGCCATGTAACACCCATCAGGCAGCCGAAGCCGCGGATGCGTGCGGTCTTTTGCAGCGCCTCGACGATGCCGAACAAGATCACGCCGCCACCAAACATCGAAACGCCCCATTGCTCTGGGCCGGTGAAATGGAACGCAAGCCCTACCAATGCGCCACTAAGGACCGTGAGCGCGGTGAGAAATGCCCGGAATATCTGCTCGAGGATACTTGTGGGCTTTTGCATGTCAGGCTCCTTTTAAGCCAGATGCCTCTGCGACCAAACAGAAATCGTCGGTCGTTCAGAGGGGCAGGTAGGTGTTCACGAACAGGTATTGGCGCTATTCACCCAGATAGAGGCGCCGGACTACTTTTACCGAGCGGCTCCAGAGCGGCTCTAGCGGGATTGGCACACCACCAGATCCAGAGCGCAGGGCCTTGGGATGCTCCATCACATAGGCCAGTCGGCGCACCATTTCCTGATATTCGCTGCGCTTGTGGTCATGCGCCACCCCGGTGAAGTCAGCGTATTGGAACCGGCGTAGATCAGGACTGATCTGGTCGATGTAGCCTGCGTAATCAAGGACAAGCGGTATGATGATGCGGCTCGGATCATCGTGCTGCAGAGCCATGGCTCGTTGGCACTCGTCACGAACCCAGTCCGATTGCGCCGAATGTTGAGACACCGCGAAGATGAATATGGCGCTCTTCATGAACGTGCCCCATAGAAACGGCGTCCACACGACGCCAGGAGCCATATGCCGATCCAGGTAGATGAGCTCAGATGCGCGGGATATGCGCAAGCGGCGACACAAGCTCGCATGAAACTGCTCCACCCATGCCGAGTCAGCCTGATTATGTGAGAGGAACGTCTGCGGAATCATAAGGCGCTACTCCCTCCAACCACTCACCGCCATGCCATGGCGTTAATCGACCGGTTGTTGACGCCTTACTGCGGCTATCGCAGCGATCTCAATCTGTTTGCGGGGTATCGCCTTGTTCGAGAGAAGTGTAGAGCCAGGCGAGGACCTCAGCCGTCACGGCGATCATCAGACGCTTGTTGCGTTCGGGCATCTCTTCCCAGGGAACGCGCGTCGCGCGTCGCGTATCGTAGTTAAATGACGGGGCCAGCCGTTCATATGTGTCGTGAAACAGCTTTGCCACCGATTCCGCATTCGGCAAGGGAGACCTCCTCGCTGTCGTCGTTGACTGGGCGCTTCCCAGATTGCCATCAGCAACAAGCTGGCGGTAGAAGCGTCCAAGTGGAGTCAATTCAACCGGGTGCGAGTGCAGCGCCGCGAAAAACAGGTCGCGGTCGAGTGATGGGCGAAGCAACCGCGCTACTTGATAGCGCTTGAAGAGATTGAATATCGCGACATGCTCCGCTAACGCCATCTCAGAGGTGACCTCGTAGCTGGGCGCTAACCAGAATTGCGTCGTTGGCGTAGGAAAGAACGCGGGCAGGCGGCGCAGCTCGTCGTCTTCGATGTCTGACGCACAGCGGCGAATAGGAGTGAGCTTGCTCGCATTGGACTTATAGATCGGGCGTTGATCCCATGGCCCTAAAGCCTGCTCCACATAGGCGTAGAGTCCTGCCGCCGAGATCATCCCACGCACATCCGCCGCGCCACCTTCGAGCGCGCCGAGGAGCAGGTTTGTGAAGACCCCATGCCCACTCTGTTCGACGGCCAGTTGCTGTGGCCGCGATGCCGCGATCAATGTCACCCCTTCGCGCAAATACAGATTCGCGACCTGCGCCGAATCCACTGATTCACCTAACGCGCCTGCATAGCAGCAATCGATCAGCAGCAGCGTTTCACGGGCTGGTGATCGGTTGGCCATCGCTAAGACATCATTCATGGGCAACCCTGGTAGCGCGGGTGTAGCATCTTGTGTCGCGAGATATGCGCCGTTCGGCGTGCTCAAGCCATGGCCAGAGAAGTAGAATGCGACCTCGTCGTCGTATGCGAACAACTCCTCAAGCGCCGCGCGCAAGCCATTAAAGGTCACCCGCTCAGGCGCTTTCCCGTTCAGCGGCTGGTCGCCCAGCAAGACGCGGCACACATAATTGACGTTGTGATTGCTGTGATATGACAGCGTTTCGCGCATGGCAAGCGCGTCGGAAACGCACCAGGTCAGGTCAGGCGAGATGTGATCGTAGTGATCGATGCCTACGAGCAGTGCCCTGCGCCCCATGACGTCTATCACTTCCCTTCGTTGCGCAGGAGCGCCTCGGCCAGCGCCTTTCCCTCTTCCGCCATATCTCTGTAGGCTTCCCAGTCGTCGTGGAGGTCGTCTGATGCGCTTATGTCGTGTAGGGCGGCCAGGGCGCGCGTGAAGGCTGATGCCGCGAGACGCGCATTGAATAGCCGCGCTTGTTCTGTGAGCGACGCATCTGCGCCGTGTAAGGCTAATGTAGCTTCATCGATGAACCCGAGCGCCTCGTCGAATATCGAATCATCGTTCAGGTCAGCGCTTCCCTGTATCGCGCCGCGCTTGACGGCGGCATTGAGTCCATTATCTGGCTCCTGGCGCATCACTGACAGACAGATCTCATAGACATCATTGGCGGCCATGAGCGCGGCATAGGGTTCGAGTCGGTCCATCAAAACCCGCTCCACCGCAGTGGCGAGTAAAGCGGCCCGGATGCGGCGTTGTTCGTCAAGCGTCAGGCTCATCATAGTAAAGAGGCGCTCAATCTCGTCGGGATTGAGTACCGGGAAGTGTTTTGGCGCGACGAGCGATTGCTGCAATCGTCGCACAATCTCAGGATGCAGCACCACATGCCGGTCGTCCAAGTGGCCAAGCCCTAATCCGCGCGCGGCAAGCACCATCTCAAGCTCACGCGCGAAAATATTCCACGGCGTCATATGTATCCGCGATGGTTGCATTCTGAGAAACCTCTCCAGTTGCGCAAAACAGCCGTATGAGACGTTGCTTTTGCCGTACTGTTTCCTCCTCGGAGCACAGCGGCCTCAAGCGCACGGATGGCATTGTGATCGCGTAGGAACAATATACACGGCAAGGAGTGTTCTAGTCCACTCACAGCTAGATGATCCGACAAGTCGTACAGCAATGTTGAGCAGTGTGAATGCCACTATGCTGTAGCGCCCGCTTCTGCGCCATCAATGTAAGCTGCTACTGTACCAAGGGCCTGCGAATGACTGTACCTTTGAAAGGTCATCGCACGAAACGCTGGGGTATGCGTGCCACTGAACGCCGCCCACGACGCGGTGAGGCAGTGATGCCGCCGTCCGCGCGACTATATGGAACCCGATGAGGTGGGGGCTTGCGGATACCTCTCCACCACTCTGCAAAACCCATGTTGCGCACCGCGTCGCAGCATGGCTCATCAGCACAGACCTGTGCCAGGCACAGCCCGCCTGGTGTTTAACGAGAAAATGGCGTGTAGCATTGCAGCGCCCGTATGGTTTAGAGGCGTACTGAGTAGATTCTCGTGATGACCACGAGGTAGTCCACGAAGTAGTATTTGGGGGCAGGGCCGCTACAGCCCCTGCCCGACGATGTGCCGTGCAGATTGCTGGCTTACTATGACACAACAGGAAATACGTTGTCCCGTTTGTAACACCCAACTCCAGTTGCCTGTTGCAGCGACCTGCCCCATATGTACTGCAGAGCTTCCTGACGCTGTCAAATTGGCAGTTGTACAAGCGCAGACATCTTCGTTACAAGGCGCTCCTTCACCCGCGCCGAGTCACGCTGCAGGGCGCCCACTGTCGCAACCTGCCGTCCCGCCTCCAGCGGTTCAGCAGGCACCGAGTGTGCCGCTCAATCCGGCTGTCTCATCTCTAGCAAACCTACCCAAGCCGTCTACTGTAGCCTCAACAGCTTGGCCAGGCTCCCCGCTCGCGGCGGCTACCCACCCGCCAATTCACGCCACCAGTACAACGTTTCCTGTGGCGCCGCCGTCAATGCCCTTGGTCGGCATGCGCCCCGCGCCTCCCACAATCCCGCTCACACAGACGCCCTGGCCGAATGGCGGCGCAACGAAAGCTCCAGCGGGATCGCCCGGTCCATCTTCCTGGACGTCGCCACCAGCGGCTCTAGGCGCGCTTGAAAGTACACACAGGCTTTCCATCGGAGGCCCTGTTGCCCTTGCCCTGATATCGGGGCTATTCGTCGTGGTAGGTGTGGCAGGCGCTGCATCCGCTTCAGGAAACGACACTTCTAATGGACTCGTCTGTGCAGGCACCGCGATTGTCGTCTGTGTGCTGAGTATTGTGGCCGCATCGACTGGCTCGCAATCGAGTCTTGCGGTCTATTCCAATGGCATTGTCATAACTCGCCCATCGAAAAAAACGATGGCTCTGTATGACGATGTCAAGAACCTTTGGTATCGTGGGAGACGCTCTGCGCGATGGGGGCATGTGACGACGTCGCAAATCACTATCGAGCTGAATAACTCACAGCGTCTTTCGATTGAGGCGACACGCTATACCGACTCTGGCCCTCTCGCAGACAGGCTCATACAGAACTTCACTACCCCGCTTCTCGCGCGGTCGTTGGTCGATTTGGCGGCCAACCGAAGCCTCTCCTTTGGCCCGATCCAGGTAGATCAGCATGGCATGAGCAATGGCCGTGAAATGTTGCCCTGGGCCGATGTCAGCGACATTCAAATGAGCGGCGCCACGCTGTCCATCAAGAAACGGGGCAAGTGGCTCGCCTGGTCGAACATCTCTACCGAGCGGACGCCGAATGTCCTTGTGCTCCTCGTCATTGTGCATGCGCTAGGAGGGAAGACTCCCTGAACACACATGGCAGCGAAACACACAGGTTCATCACCAGATTGCTAGCAAACATCAACCGGCGAGTATGCTGACGCAGAGGAGAGAACGGTACGATGAATAACGTCCAGTACTTGCAGATGTATCGTCAGACCATGGGTACGGGACATCCAGGCTGTTTCATCATTCTCATTGATCAGTCTGGATCAATGCTTGACTCCTTTGGCCAGGGGCAAGTAGGCGCCGGACTGCGCAAGTGTGATCAAGTGGCTACGGTCGTGAATCGCGTACTCTCCGAATTGGTGGCGCGGTCAACCAAGAACAATATTGTGAACGATCGCGTGCATCTGGCGGTGCTCGGTTATCGCAACAACGCGGTCTACGACGCGATCCCTTCCCTTCCCGGCTCGTCTCCATCCAGGGGCTGGCTGCGAATCCCATCCGGGTCGAGAACCGTACAAAACGTGAGTATGATAGCGAAACCGGCCAAATGATCGAGTACCCCACCCCGTTTCAGGTCTGGATTGACCCAGTTGGTGATGGTGGCACCCCGATGACTGCTGCCCTCAATCGCGCGCATGAACTCGCCGCAGCATGGGCAGCCAGCTACCAGCAGTGCTACCCACCGATTATCGTCAACATCACCGACGGGATGGCGACAGATGGCGACCCCAGGCCGGCAGCCTCAAACCTCTGCAGCATCACCACCAGCGATGGCGCGGCCCTTCTGTTCAACTGCCACATCACCGAGACCAACCAGCCTGAGGTCAGCTATCCTGCGAATCCGACTGAGCTGGCGCATCTGGCGAACCAGTTCGCGATGCCTCTGTTTGAAGCGAGTAGCCTCATTCCAGACACCATGCGAACCAATGCCCTGAGCAATCTCCACATGACTCTCGCGCCCTACGCGCGCGGATTCGTCTTCAATGGCGATATTGAGTCTGTCATTCAAATGCTCACGTTCGTGACGGTCGCCTCTAACTTGGGCAACGATAAATAACCTACGCGAACTGAGCGCGATGTTGCGACTCGTCCATGGAAGTGTCTATGGATGCCGCCATAGACACTTCCATGGCAGCAGATGATCCGGAATTGCGTGGACGCTCGTACGCAGCTCACGGCCTCACACGCAGGCCTATTGGTTGACGACGAAGGGCGGTTAGAGCGAGATGGCGGATACACCTTCTACTCTCCCCAAAGTTATCAGTGCCAGCATGAACAATGTGAAGCGATTGGTAAACAACGATAGAGGGTATGCCACATACAGCCAAATTGGCGACCGGAGAGAGCATGTCTACATCGAGTGGCGTGCATTGTGCTGCCCAAAGGCAGAATACACATACGAGACCACTGAAGACAGATTCGACGCCAAAGCTGAGCTAGGCTTGTTCGCCCTTGCAGATGGCGTGGGCTCCTCATACGGCGCCCACGCCTGGGCGCAAGCGATTGTCAGCGCATGGACCGAGACTCCAATGTCTAGTGAAGATACGTTCGAGGTGGAGCATTGGATACGCAAGTTGCAGCCTGGATTCGTCATGCGGCCCGACGCAATCGCGCGCTCCCACCTTATGCGCAGGCGATTGCCCGACGTGGCGCGGGGAGCACACTACTTGGCCTACGCATGTGGCCTGGTCAAAAGGGGCATGAGGCGCTCTTTCAGGGCCCTCTGTATTGGCGACTCGGAAATGATTCACGACCCTGAAGGGATCTTTCCGATCAAGGTTTCCAGCCAGTTCGGCTCTTACCCTACCGTTTTGCGCAGCAAAGGCTTTGACCGAGGTCAAGACCTGGTATTGCGCTACCCATTGCGTGAAAAGAACAGGGACCCACTGCAACAGGCTTATACAGCTAAGGAGCCACTTGCGTGGCTGAGGCCAGGCGAAGTACTGGTATTGTGTACAGACGCACTCGCGCACTGGGCGCTCGAAACGGACGAGTCACACCCCAAAGCTCTTCGCAGCAATGCAATCGCACAACTTCTAGAACAGCGGAAAGAAACCTGGAACGACTTCGTCAACGACCTTCGGAGCAAGGGTAGGATAGTTGATGACGACACAACAGCGCTCTTCATTCGCATATCAAACGACCAGAAATCACCTCCAACCTCGAGCCCTACCTCTGACGGATGGCTCCGCGTTGATCTGCGCGCTGAAGCAATTGTCCAGGCAAATGCGAAGTGGATGCGAGAGCGGACCAGCGAGTTGCGGGACGCATTCAACCAGAAACCGCCCAGCAAGATCGAGATCGCACTCATGATGGTGATGGAACCTACTTCGCCAAGGAGGGACTGAGGCCAGAATGGATAAATGATTCCGCGAGGGTCGAAGACTGGCATTAGCGCTCGACGAGATCAACACAGCGCTTCGTGCGGTTGACTGGGACTTCCGACCCTCATACAAATCCAGACGCTCAGGCAATACAACGACCAGTATCGCCAGATGCTCTTGATCGAACCAGCAGCGGTGGCGCGCTGCAAACGCTCCAAGAGGTACTGAGTCGCCCGGCTCCATCTGTCATGCAATCCCCACCGCCATTGGAGTCGCCGCCAACTGGAGCAGATTCGCGGAGTGCGACTGACATGAGGAGCGCCGAAAACGCCGCGTTATCGGAAAGCTTACCTGCGCCAGCCAGTACCTCGGATCCTCGTGCGACAACCGCGCAGACGGTGGGCGCGCAAGGCGTTACATCCTCGGCTGGGCCAGAAGATACTCTAAACCAATCGGCTGCTGGCTCTGGCGCGATAGACGAACGCATGGGAAGGCGGTGAGGCGGGGTTGCCAACCATCAATGATTACGATGATGCAATTCGCGCCGGGCGAGTGCGATTCAAGGACCCTGCGCTCAAAGCCGCAACCCCGGTGCTCAACAAGCGCCCCTACAATGGTGGCATGATTGAAGAGCCGTCACGGGCGCCTGGTTCGTTCGCGGTCGTCTACAAGATGCGCACCCAGGATGGGCGGTTCCGCGCCGTGCGCTGTTATTTTGCAGAGAACGCTCATCACTCGCAGCGCTATCGAATCTTGAACGCCGAGTTACCAGGTAAGCTCAAAGAATACACCGTGGACTTCCGATATCTTGACCAGGGCATCCGAGTCGAAAGCGCGCAGACCGCGCCCTATCTGCCTGTGGTGGATATGGAGTGGGTGGAGGGACGTGAACTCCGTCAGTATATCGCGCATATTGCCGATGGAAATGATGTTGCGCGCCTGAAACTCATCGGCGAGAACTGGCTCAAGCTTATGGAGCGAATGCGTGCAAATCAGATGGCTCACGGGTATTTTCTCAGGGAACAACATATTATGGTCAGGGACAGTGGGGCGGTAGTGCTCATCGACTATGACGGGATGTATACTCCTGCCCTGGCGCATGTCCCCTCGGTGAGGCTGGGGCGCCTGAGTATCAGCACCCCACCGCACAGGACAAGCGCAAGTATTGCCCCGACATGGATCGCTTCTCTGGCGTTGCTCATTTATGTCGTATTGCGCGCTCTAGTGGAGCGACCAAAACTCTGGCGACGCTTCTCGGACTATGACGGGGAAACGCTCGCAAGTGATCGCATGTTGTTCAAAATCGAGGTATCTCAAGTCGCCTGCGACCTCGCCTGTTTTTCGCGAGTTGGCCACCCTCACCGACCCCTTGACGCGCCATCTGGTGGATGCGCTGCGCACAGCTTGCCTGGA
>CAVPBB010000008.1:0-177515 GCA_963701795.1 uncultured Chloroflexia bacterium
TGGAGTTGACCCGGTTTGATGGACACCTGTAGACTTGGGGGTGAAGCCCCCAGGAGGTGTGTTCATGACGAACCAAACGACGCGCAAGTCCGCGTATCCGCCCGAGTTTCGCGCGGAGGCGATCCAGTTAGCGCACACCAGTGGCAAACCGCAGACCGTGATTGCCCGTGAGTTGGGCATGAGCGTCGAGACCTTGCGCTTGTGGCTCAAGCACGCCGATCTGGATGCGGGCAAGCGCAGCGATGGCCTGACCAGTGAGGAGCAGGAGGAGTTGCGGCGCTTGCGGCGGGAGAGCCGCATCCTGCGGGAGGAGCGCGAGATCCTAAAAAAAGCTGCGGCCTTCTTCGCGCAGGAGAGCAACGCGACCCGGTGAGGGTCTACGAGTTTGTGGAGCGCGAGAAGGCCAATCACCCCGTCAGGCGTCTGTGTCGGGTGCTGGGCGTCGCTTCCAGCGGCTACTGGGCCTGGCGTCAGCGTGGCTGCTCGGCGCGGGCGCAGGTGGACGCCCGGTTGAGCGCGCGGATCGGCGCGCTCCATGCGGCCAGCCGACAGACCTATGGCGTACCCCGCATCCACGCAGCGTTGGCCGCCGAGGGGACGCGCTGCGGACGCAAGCGGGTCGCGCGCTTGATGCGTCAGGCGGGGCTGGTCGGTTGTCATCGCCGTCGCCCGTTCCACACCACTCAGCGCGACCCACTTGCGGAGCTGGCGCCTGATCTGGTGCAGCGCCAGTTCGTGGCGTCCACGCCCAACCAGCTCTGGATCGCCGACATCACCTCCGTGCCCACGCGCTACGAGGACTTCCTGTATCTGGCGGTCGTGCTCGACGTGTTCAGTCGCCGGGTGGTGGGCTGGGCGATGGCCGCGCATCTGCGCGCGGAGTTGGTGGTGGCAGCGCTGGAGATGGCGGTCTGGAACCGCCGACCCGGCGAGGGCGTCATTCACCATTCCGACCATGGCTGCCAGTACACCTCACTGCTCTTTGGCGAACGCTGCCAGGCGGTGGGCATCCAGTGTTCGATGGGGTCGGTCGGCGACTGCTATGACAACGCCATGGCCGAGAGCTTTTTCGCCACCCTGGAATGCGAGCTGCTCGCTCGTCAGCCGTTCCCGACCCACCTCGCCGCCCGCACGGCCCTGTTCGAGTACCTCGAGGTCTTCTACAACCGCCAGCGCCGCCATTCGGCGCTCGGCTATCTCTCTCCTGACGAGTTTGAACGGAGGTGGGCTACCCAAACACCGGTTGTCGCCTAACGATTCACTGTCCACCAAATCGGGGTAACTTCAAGACATCTCTGACAGCCACCCACCCAGATGAGCAGATAGCCCCAGCGCTCCAAGTGTGGAAGCGCTGGGGCTATCGTTGTGCATGCGATGGCGGGCTGGCGCTTCTCCAGAATCCACGTTAGGTGGGCTGCGCGGTCCCACTCGATGGATCGGTGAGCGGAGTCACCGGGTGATCCAGCAGTCCCTGCGCCGCCGCCGCGCCGGAGACATCTCCCCCACGGCCACGCAGGACGTATGCGATGGCGACGGCGAGGAGCGCGCCGACGACCGGCCCCACGAGGTAGACCCAGTAGTGGCTGAAATCGCCCAGCGCGAGGTCTGGGCCGAACGAGCGCGCGGGGTTCATTGACGCCCCGCTGATCGGGCTTGACCACAGGCCCGCGAGAATGATGTATGCCCCGACGCCAAATGCTGAGATTGGCCCAAGGTTCTGCGCGTGTGACGCCGTCCCCAGGATCGTGCTGACCAGGCCAGCGGTCAGGAGCAGCTCGACCAGCATCGCCTGCCAATCGCTGATGCCTGGGCCTGGCTCCGTGGCGCCCAGCATGCCCACCTTGCCGAGAATGGCCCACAGCAACAGGCAGGCGAGCGTTGATCCGGCGAGTTGAGCGATGATATAGCCGGGAACACGCCGCCACGGGAAGTCGCCGCGCGCGGCAAACGCGATGCTCACCGCAGGATTGAGGTGCGCGCCGGAGACCGCGCCCATAAAGAGGATGATCGCCAGAACCATCAGGCCGGGAGCGGTTACTGCGGCAGAGCGGCTAATCGCTCCATGACTCACGGCGTTGACGACGCCACCACCCGCGCCTACGAGCACGAGCAGGAAGGTGCCGAGCAGCTCTGAGAAGAGTCGCTGCCACTCCAGCGCAGGATTATCAAAGTCGGCCCGGTCAAACTCCAGCGCCTCGGTGATGAGGTTCACCCTGCGGTGTTCGTTGCGCTGTTGCGCCGTTTGACTGCTCATCTTCAACCCTCTCATAGCGCTTATCCAGCGATTCGCGCTATTCAGCCACCACCTGATCTACCTCTGCGGCAGCCACATGGATGCTCATGATGGGAGCGCTATTCAGGCAGCGCTCACACAAACAGACAAAGGACAGGAGTGTCGGCGCCCGCCCCTGTATGGGGGCCGTGGGCGCATGCGCATCGGAATACCATCCAGAATGCCGACGGCAAAAGCCGCGATGGCATTCTTCGCACACGCGCATAGCCTCGTTGTGGCAGTCGGCCCGCGCGCACAGCGCCGCATTGTCCATTGGCGTCACCCCCCAGCATCAGGCTGTTCGCAAGGCATGCAGTGAAACCGTGTACGGGTGATGCTGCCGCGTGGATGGTCGATCCAGCCGCATGCGCGTCGGCGCGCCTGCTTCATGCGGGTAGCGCGAGTGGCGCGGGAGGATCGTCCAGAACGCGCAGCTATCATCCCTCAGCCATGGTACACCGCGCACACCCGCACTACGCCTGACCGATAGGCAAGACATCATGGCGAGTATTTGGCCCACCCTGAGGGCAGCGCGAAGAGCGAGCGCGGCGCAAGACCGTCTGGAGCGTCGGCGACACGTGTGCGCCGTAACGTTCGCCGTAACGGTTCGGGGACGCGCGCGCAATGCTTGTGGTGCAAAACAGGCGCCGATGGCTATCGCCTCGGCGGCGGCGCCACAGCTCAGCGCCCATAGACGGATACGTGCATGCTGCTGGTGGAGGTGAAGGGTTCGCGGTTCCAGCCGCCCCAGCGATCCTTCAGGCGCAGCCCGGCGATTCGCGCCATCAGATCGAGTTCGCTTGGCCAGGCATAGCGCGTGACGATGGGGTACACGCGCACGCCCGCGCTGGAAAGGACCACGTGGCTCTCCTCTAATAGTTGCGCCACAGGGTCGTGGCGGCCCACATCGAGCCAGACCTCGTTGACGGCGATGGTTTCCGCATCCACGTACTGATCGTTGCGCAAGCGGGTGAGAAACGTCGGCGTGAAGGCCTCCACCACAAACACGCCATCATCGGTGAGGTGGGCGGCGACGTTCTCGAAACAGCGCACCTGATCGTCCTGAGTCAGCAGGTTGAACAGCGTGTTGAACACCACATAGATCAGGCGATAGACGCCATCGACCGGGACATCGGCGAAGTCGCCCATCGTCACCGCGATCTGGTCGCCACCTGGCTTGGCGCGCAGCTTGGCGACCATCGGGGGTGAAAAGTCGATGCCATCGACGTGGATTCCCCGTGCGGCAAGTGGTAGCGCGACGCGACCCGTGCCGATGGCAAGCTCCAGCGCGGGGCCACCGCCCGCCAGTTGCTCCAGGAAGGCGACCGTCGCCAACGTATCCTCACGGTGGTCGGACTGGTCGTAGATGTCGGCGCTATCGTCGTTGAAACTCATGATTGGCTCATAGTCGTCCATCATCCGCTCGCAATCTCCCTGCATCGTCTGACACATGCGACGCCGCGACCATCCCCACGAGCGGCGACCCCACTGCGGCGCCGCATCGTTTACAATACTATCGCCTGGATGCGCTTTTTGTCGCCCCTGTGCGTTCAAGTAAGCAGACGTAGCGCGTCTGAGTGTGAGCGCGTCATGCGGCGCAAGAGCAAAGCGAGGGCAACAGATGAGCGGTGATGGTGCGGGCGGCGAACAGCAAGATTCCACCGATGAGCGCGAGCGACGGCTGGCGGCGCTGCGTGGGCTGGCGCACGGCGGGCCAGCCGCAGCCGAACCGCGACCGACTCACGCGACGCAGGCGACTCGCGTGGCGCCAGTGGCAGGCAGGGCGAGCCGCAGCCCGCGCTGGCGCAAGCCGGTTGCGATTGTCGTGGCGCTGGTCGCGCTGGTAGCCGTGGTGGTGGGTCTGATAGCGACCCATGCCCTCCCTGGCTCAACGGCGTCCACGCATGGCGCGACACCCGGCCCAATCGTGCCCGCGCTGAACCTGCTGCAATGCGAGAGCGCGGTCGCCTGGGCGCCCGATAACCGGCTGGTGGCGCTGGTCGGCTATCAGCGCGACTGCCCACAATTCGGCTCAGAGCAATACAATTACTGGCCGGGCTATCTTGCCATCTACGACACAACGACCGGCAAGTCGGTGGCGCAGATCAACCTCGACCTACCCATCCAGCAGGCGCTGCATCTCACTGCTCCGGTGGATGTGACCCCCGCCAACATTATCCCGCAGGGTAGTGTTGGCAGCCAGGCGATCCAGTATGGGCGGCTGGCCTGGGCGCCCGACGGGAAGCGCCTGGCCATCACCTTCTACGTGTCTGAGCTGACCAGCGCGAGCAGACGCAATGTCACGGGTGTCTTGCTCATCGGCGCCGATGGCTCGGCGCCACGTGTGCTGGCGACGCCGCTGAGCGCATCAGGCGCACAAGCAGACCCTCGCGAGGAGGTGTGGGACCTGGCGAGAGGCGCGCCGCTGCCCGTGAACGCCTCCGCCCCAATCGGGCAGGCGTTTTTCACGGCGGGGCTGGGCGCGGCGGCGCTGAGCTACCACTGGGGCGCCAACGGCGCGCTGATCCCCAGCCAGCCACTGCCGCTGGTGGGCCAGACGCCACCCACGCCCGCGACGGAGACGGTCGGGAATCCGGCTGGCGGCGCGCAGTTCAGCATCTGGCAGCCGGGGCAGGTCAACGTCATCTACCCGCCCGGCGCGAACGGCCAGGCAGGCACCTCCACGCCCGGCATTCCGGTGTTTCAGACCGCCTTTCTCGCCTGGTCGCCGGATGGACGCTATCTGCTCGATACCTCTCTCACAGGTGTCCTGGCAGCGCCGTCAGGGGTGACGCCGCCCAGCGCGCAGACGCTCACCAGGCTCAATTTCGCCAATGCGCCTGCGCTCCCCGTGCGCGACGCGGCGCTGTTGAACGTCATAAAGCTCCAGGGTGGCTCTGCGACGACACAGCAATTCGGAGAAACCGGCAATGTCGCCTGGAGTCCCGATGGCAAGTTGCTCGCGGCGGTCACTGGATACAGCGCGAAAGACAATGACCCCGACTATGCGCAGGTGACGATCACGCTCTACAACTGCGCGACAGGCAAGCGGCTGGCGGCGGTGGTAGCGCATGCCGCCGTCAATCAGACGGGCTATGGAAATTTGTTCGTGAATGTGTTCGTGAGCTGGTCGCCCGATGGCAAGCGGCTGCTCTACTTCAACCCCCAACTCGGCTCGTTGACGACCTGGGGGCCAGGGGTCATCCCGCAGGCCTGATGCGCAGCGAGCAGGGAGTTTCAGCAAGAACCTGTACAGATATGGCGCGAGGCTTGCGCGTGACCGGCGGCTGGTGAAAGGATGCGCATAGAGTCCGCAAGGCTGCGGGCGACCCAGGCGCCATCAAAAATGGGGCGGTGAGGTGGGAGCGAGCTAGCGGTTGAGGCTGCCAGCAGGGCAGGGCTGAGAGGTGGGCGCATGGCTGTCGAAGAAGTCTATCGGCGACCAGACGATTACGAACTCGAAACGCTTGCGCGCGACATCGGCGATCTGCCCTTCTGGACGGGATTGCTCCAGCGCGAGCGGCCTGCGCGTGTGCTGGAGATCGGCTCTGGCTGCGGGCGGTTGACACTGCCACTGGCGCGGCTGGGCGCGGCGCAGGGGTTCAGCGTCATCGGGCTGGAGATGGAGCCAGCGATGCTGCGCCGCGCGGAGGAGCACGCGCACGCGGAGGCGGTGGAGACGCGGCGTGCGCTGCGCCTGACGCTGGGCGACGCGCGCGATCTCGATGGCGCGCTGGCTCCTCTGGCTCCTCTGGCAAGCGTGGGCGACGACGCCCTGCTGGACCTCATCCTCATGCCCTATGGCGTGGCGCATCACCTGACCACGCCCGATGACCAGCTCGGCGCGTGGCGCGGGGCGCGTCGCTGGCTGCGCACGGGTGGCTTGCTGGCGGTGGATGTGACGGCCCCGAATCTGATTCGCCTGCTGGCCGGGCGCGATGGCGCTACGCCGCGCCGCCTCGATCTGGTGGTGAGCCGCGATGGGCGCACCTTACGCCGCACCGTCTCCACGCGCTACCACGCCGCCACACAGCTAGAGATTCTGGCCTACGAATATCAGGTGAGCGAGCCAGATGGCTCCCAGCACGAGTATCATTCCGACTTCACGATGCGCGTCTACTTCCCTCGCGAGCTAGAGCTATTGTTCCGCGCGACTGGCTTTGCGCTAGAGCAGTTGATCGGCTCCTACAGTGGCGAGCCCTACCACGCGCGCGCGCCGCTCTTGCTCTGCCTGGGTCGCGCCATATGAAGCGCATGTCGCTGCGCGCGAACCGCGAGGAATGGCGCGCGTACAGCATGGCCGTTTGACGCGGCTGGCGCTGGCGTCTGTGAGCGCGTTGTGGGGTGGAGTGAGATGGCGAAGCTCGCGTCGCGCTACCCATCGAGCGGTGTGAATGCTGGGAACATGGGCATCGATGGGCGCGCACGGCGAGCTTCATCGGCGATGCGAAGAACAACAAGCCACGCCGAGACGACCAGGACGGCGTTGGCGCGGCTCGCCCAGACGGCGTCGCTGGCCCTACAGCGCATCGCGTGTGAACGAGGTCGGCGGAGGGCTGGTAACGAGTTCATCCTTCAGTGAGGCGCGGATACCCTCGCGCAATTCTGGTGAATCGATATCTCCGTGCACGGTGACGGCGTGTTGAGTCGCCGCGCGCACGACCTCCTCCTCTTCGCCTGAGATCACGAGTGTGCAACCAACGATGTTCGGTGTATCCCGGCAGTCTGCGACTTTCCGCGACATACGCGCTCCTCCTGCATATGGTCAGGCGGGCGGTCTTGACCACACCGGGCGACCCCCAGCGCATCTGATCGCCGCCTCATCTGCCACAGCATTCACCACCAGGGCGAGCATAACATAATCATGGAGCGCGCGCGATACATCAAAGGGAGTAGCGCGAAGTGTCGCGAAGCGTCGGAGGCGCTCAGGTCAGCGGCGCCTGCGCCACGCGGCGCCAGTAATCGAGCGTGGCGCGCAGGGCAGCGTCGAGCGCGTCGTCGCGCGCGGCGGCGGGGCGCCAATCGGTGTCGCGCTGAATCTTCGTGATGTCGGCGCAGAGCCGCGGCACATCTACCGCGCGGAACCGCGCCGGGTCCACACGTACAGCGACCCTGACGGTGGAGAGCGCCAGCAGCCGCTGCAAGACCGACTCGATGCTGCGCGCGACGCCAGAGCCGATGTTGTACGCCTCGCCCGCCTGCCCCTGCGCCGCCAGCGCCAGATACGCCGCGATCACCTCGCCTACCGGCAAGAAGTCACACTCAGCGCTCAGGTTGCCCACCAGCAGCGTTGGCTCCGCCTGCCCGGCCTCGATCCCGTCCTCGATCCCAGCCTCGATCCCGGCCTCGATCTGCGCGATCTGCTGCGCGAAGCTGGCGATGACGAAGGTGGGACTCTGCCCTGGCCCGAAGTGGTTGAAGGCGCGTGCGCGCACGACATCGAGGCCATAGGCGCGGTAATACTGATAGGCGGCCAGGTCCTGGGCGACCTTGGCGACGGCGTAGGGATTCGCCGGGCGCGGCAGCGTCTCCTCGGTGACGGGGTTCTCCTCCGGGCGCACCAGGCCATACTGCTCGCCAGAGCCACTGACGAGGAGGCGTGGCGTCAGTTCCTCGGCGCGGATGGCCTCGGCCAGGTGGATGAAGCCGCCCGCGTTGACACGCAGCGCCTCGGCGGGGTCGCGCCACGAGGCGGCGACCGAGGACGCGGCGGCGAGGTGAAAGATCAGGTCGGGGCGCGTCTCGCGCAGGACCGTGCGCAGCCGTGCGCCATCGGTGATGTCGCCTGCCACTTCGGTGACCGCTGGCAGTGGCGCCACATCGGGCTGACCGACGGCGCGCGGGGGTTGCGAGGGCGCGTGAACCAGGCCGAAGAGCCGCGCCGCCGGGTAGCGCTGCGCGCAGGCCGCCACCAGATAGGGCGCGACAAAGCCGCCATAGCCGGTGATGAGGATGCGCTCCGGATCAGGGCGCTCAGGGTGGTTGAGGCGGTCGTGTGTCATGGCGCACGGCTCCCTTAGCGCTGCTCACGTTTGATCTGGCGCAGGTCGCTCTCGACCATCATCGTCACCAGCTCGGTGAAGGTGACATGCGGCGCCCAGCCCAGGTCACGCCGCGCCTTGGCGGCGTCGCCGATCAGTTGATCGACCTCGGCGGGGCGCAGTAACTGGGCATTGGTGGTGACGTAGCGCTCCCAGTCGCTGATGCCCACCACCGCGAACGCCGCCGTGACGAACTCGCGCACGCTATGCGTCTCGCCGGTGGCGATCACGTAGTCTTCGGGCGCATCCTGCTGCAGCATACGCCACATCGCCTCCACATAGTCACCTGCGAAGCCCCAGTCGCGCTGCGCCTCCAGGTTGCCCAGCGTCAGCGTGTCTTGCAGCCCCAGCGCGATGCGCGCGACCGCCAGCGAGATCTTGCGCGTGACGAACTCGACGCCGCGCCGGGGGGATTCGTGGTTGAAGAGGATGCCGCTACAGGCGTAGAGGCCGTAGCTCTCGCGGAAGTTGGTGGTCATCCAGTGGCCATAGAGCTTGGCGACGCCATAGGGGCTGCGCGGATAGAAGGGCGTCTGTTCGTTCTGCGGCACGGCCTGCACCTTGCCAAACATCTCGCTGGTGGAGGCCTGGTAGAAGCGGATCGGCGCGCCGGCCAGGCGGATCGCTTCGAGCATGCGTGCGACGCTGAGCGCGGTGTATTCGCCGGTGGCGACCGGCTGCTGGAACGAGGCGGCGACAAAGGACATGGCGGCGAGGTTATAGACCTCGGTGGCCTGCGACTGGCGCAGCGCCTGGATCAGCGAGAGCTGGTCGAGCAGGTCGGCGTCGAGCAGGGTGACGCGGTCGAGCAGGTGGCGGATGCGCGAGTCGTTGAAGGTGCTGGCGCGGCGCACCATGCCGAAGACCTGATAGCCTTTGTCGAGCAGCAACTCGGCAAGGTAGCTGCCATCCTGTCCGGTAATGCCGGTAATCAGCGCGGTGGGCATATGCAGTTCTCCTCGCGACTCTCCTACACCAGATACGTCTGACATGCGTCAGCGCGACGCGGGGCGCTTCCGACGTCGCTGCGCCGCTGCCGTGTACACGCATGGACGCATCGGACTGGCGTTCCTGCCATCCAGGCCCTTCACAAGCCCTGCGCATGCGCCACCGACGCGCTTGTAGTCTAGCAGAATTCGACGGTTCCGTGAAGCAGGGCAGGACGGCTGGAGCCTGCCTGACGCCTGGCAGCGTGTGCAGCGCTACCACCTGCGCCGTGCCGCCATCGAGCAGCCGCACCAGCTCACCCAGCGTGGAGCTGGCCTGCCTCCAGCCAGCCGTGATCCGCCGTGAGCCAGGGATGGTTGGCGGTGGTGTGGATCGTCTCGTCAGCGGAGGCTGCTGAGGCGCTGCTGGTTGCCGCAGCAGCGGTTGCGGTATCCGGTGGGCCACGCCGTCCGTGGCTCATCACCAACGTGCGCTGTTCTCGCGCCGTGGTGGCATCCTGCGCGGTGGTCTGGGTGTGCGGGACATCTTTGCTAGCAGGCAATGTCAGCGTCACATCCAGGCGATCCGTGTCGTGGTTGAGGTAGACGTGCGTGATCGTCTGGGTGGTGGCCTGGCCCGTCGTCGGGTCATAGCTGGTGACATGGTCGCCCACCTGCAAGCTGGCGATGGGCTGCTCGCCCTGTGGAGTCGCCACCAACGTGTCGGCGCTGAAGGAGAGGCTGCCCGCACAGACATCCGCGCCGTTCGCATCCGCCTCCGCGCCGACGCCTGTCGCCCCCTCCGCCGCGCCCTCGGCGGCCACCCCCTCGGTCAACGCGCCCCACGCCGCGCCTGCGCCCTCGAATACCCCCGCGCTCACGATCCCCACGCCGACCGCCTGCGCCACCCCAGCGCTCCACGGACGCCCCTGCTGCAGGTTGCTGGCGACCTGACCCGCGCCGCCCGCGGCGCCGCCGCCCACCACCTGCGCCGTGCCCTCGCCCAGCGTGTCGGCCGCCGCCGCCGCCGCCACCGCGCCGGTCACGACCCCGCCGGTCAGCCCAATCAGCGCGCCCGTCACCGCCCCAGCGCCACCTGCCCAGGCGGTGGGCGCCTACCCTGTTAGGCAGGAAGCTGTGTTGTACACGTCACCGCAGGCGTCAGCCGAAGGCGTCAGCCGAAGGCGTCACTGTTTGAGAATCCGCTCAAACAGCGCCACCCCTGCATCATCCAGTCGATACGGAGCGGCAATGACCTGCAGCCAATCGAGTTGCTCGCGGCGTGTCATCGCAGCCCACTGCGGATGGCGAGGCGCATAGGACGCAATCACATCAACGTGACGCTTGGCGTTTGACAGTACATATAGGTCTCGCCACCTTTCCGCCTTTGGGGGCTTGCCCGCAGCCGACCAGTACTCCTGAATGGCGTTGAGCATCCGGCTCAGGGCTTCCGCCATCACCGGGCTCCCCAGGAAGACATCGGCATCGAGGTCGCCGCTGAACTTGAAGAGCACGCCCGCCCGGAAAGCCGTCTCGAGCTGGAGGATATCGCCGAACTCCACGTTTACTGTCATCTCTTGGATGTCTCCGAACTGCATGTTTACCGTCATCTGAACGGATTCGGCCCCGCATAGAGAATATTGGACATGGGAACGCGAACCGTGCCCTGGTTGAAAAACTCATTCTCCTGCTCCCCCGGCTCGAAATTGACGCCCTCGGGTGCTTGAAATGCGATTACATAACCCCCTTTGCCCGCGTAAGACGGGTTACCGATAAACAGGTTTTGTTCAGCTTCGGCGGGCGACTGAATCTCCTGAGTCGCATACACTCTGCCTTTCGCGTTTGCCCTAAGCGTGGCCCCGCTGTCGTTCATGATCCCCTAGGTTGAGCAGGTACGGGGTATCCGGCATGGGCATACCACGCGGCAGCGTCTGCGGGCGTAATGGCCGCGACCGCCAGACGCACCGCCTCCTGGAGCGTTTCCTGGGTGCGCGCGCCCAGGCTACGCAGGAGCGCCTTGAGCTTGGAGAACGCCTGCTCGATAGGGTTGAAGTCGGGCGAGTAGGGCGGCAGGAAGAGCAACTCGCAGCCGCGCGCGGCGAGCGCCTCCCGAATGCGGGCCGCTGTATGCGCGCTCAGATTATCCATGACCACGATCTGCCCCGGTGGCAGGCGTCGGGGCCAATTGCTCGCGGATGTACCACTCAAAGGTGTCCGTGTTCATGGCCCGCTCGACGAGGAGCCAGGGTTCCTGCAGGCCATCGGGCGTGAGCGCGGCGACCAGCGTCGTGTTCTTGCCGTGGTTACGCGGCGCCGACCCCGACGCGCGGTGGTCATGTCGCGCCCAGCCGTACAGGCGGATCAGCGACGTGTGGGTACTGCTTTCATCGACGAAGACAAACTGCTGCGGGTCGTGGGTCGCCGCCGCAGCGCGCCAGGCGCTCCGCTCCACCGCGTTGCGTTCGCTGGCGACCACCGTCTTTTTTTATGCGTCCAGCCAAGTCGGCGCATGGCGCGCCACATCGTGACCTCACTGAGCTCCTGCCCCGTCTGCTCCACCCACCAGGCGCAGTGTTCCAACACCGTCGCATCGGGGGCGGCTTCCAGCCGGGCACGCAGGTGCGCATCCTGCGCGCCACTGATCGCGCGCGGGCGCCCAGGAATCGGCCGACGCTCCAGTGAGCCCGTCTCGCGCTGCTGCACGACGGCGCGTTTGACGGTGGTCACTGCTACTCCAAAGCGGCGCGCGGCTTCTCGCATGGGCTGACCGTCGGCCACCGCGCGCACCAAGCGTTCTTTCAGGTCGGTCGAATAGGCTCGCATACCCGGTTCTTCCGCATATCTCATGCCTGTCTCCGCTTTTCGCAAGTTGCTCTAAAGTGCGCAAGACCCAAGTTTAGAGGTGCAGTTCAGACTAACAGGCTGGAAGCATCGAAGTACATATCATAGATTGTCAACTGGTATTCAGCACAGCGTTCCAACTACGCCTTAAGGTACTTCTCGGCAATGTCCACGAGCGCTTTCATATCAGCGGTCGCATGGTATGCCTCGTAGCAAGCATCTATCGCAGCCACAAGCGCAGAGCCGTCTAATGACGCCAAAACACTTGTAGCCGCACGAGCCGCGCGAAAAGCTTTCGTATACTCATCGTCACTGGGGTTCCCTCGGTCGGCAGCATCTTGAGCGTTAAATGCACTTTCATCTAACTGCTCAACAATGTTTGACACCCTCTTAGCCAGGTCGTCACCGCCTGCTAGGTTATTCCATTGTGCGCCTTTGGATGTACGACGAAGCGCCTCATTGAGAACCCCATTCTTCAAGTCAGTGACCTGTATCGCAAACGTGGCGCAGTGATGCGCAAATAGCCTCAGCGCACAGTCCCGCTCACGCGCTTGAGTTATGCGCGAGGCAAGTCGAGAATCTAACAATCGCAATCTCGTTTCTTCGGTCTGCATACTTGTGAAGCCCCTTGCTGTTATGTCAAATGATCCTGTTACCTGTTCAAATGTCAACCGCATGCCTCCTGAGCTTACGCCTTGATACAGATGCAAACAAACCGGGCGCGTTTAGGTCTGTGTCAAAGCGCAAATACAGGGCATGCTTGTCCGCTGCGTTTACTAGCGCATCCAGAACGGAATAAACCCTCTTCGTGTAGGCGATGCTATTCCGTTCTCGCCTACGGTTTCTCGTAGCACGTCGTCACATGCTTCGCATATGGGACGACCAGCGCCCACCGCGACCAAGTTTTGGCCGTTTTGTTGGGCCCACTGCATAATATTTTGTTCAGCATGATGAGTATCACCAGGCGCAAGGGTCTCACCATCTTCGAGTGTAACACCTTTGCGAAGGTATCCGCCCTCGCTCGTACCGACTAGGACTTGGCCGTCATCGGTTACCCCTACTCCCATAGTAACACGACCCCTTGACGCATCTGGCAGAGAGTTCTGCAACTCTTGTGCGCGTTCGTGTGCGAATTGCTCGGGACTATCACAATTATGCACCACCACCTGCACGTCGCCCACCGCAAACGTGTGCACATCCGCCAGCGAGAGGTCCCACATCGGCCCCACGCCTGGCAGCGTGTGCAGCGCCACCACCGTCGCCGTCGCCCCATCGAGCAGCCGCACCGGCTCGCCGAGGTGGAGCTGGCCTGCCTCCAGCCAGCCCCGATCGGCGGTGAGCCAGGGATGATTCGCGGTGGTCGCGATCACCTCAGTCGCCGTCGTGGTGGTCGCATCCGTCGGCGGCGCTGCATTGGGCGAGTCATCGGGCGGCCCACGGCGCCCATGATCCCAACTCCGTCGGCGGTGTTGTAGAATAGGGGTATGCGAAGAATACAGCTTGCTCTTCACCTGACAGGCGACGAGTTGGAACGGCGCTACCGGCAGGCAGATGAGCCGACGGAGCGCAGTTGGTGGCAGATGCTCTGGCTGCTCTCCTGCGGACAGACGGCCACTGCGATTGCGCAGAGTACGGGGTATTCGGCGTACTGGATCGGCCAAGTCGCCAAACGCTACAACGCCCAGGGGCCAGCAGGGATGGTTAACCGGCAACACACGACCTCCCGTCGTACGCCGACGCTGCTCTCCGAGGCGCAGCTCGAGGAGTTGTGTCAGGCGCTGGGCGAGCCAGCGCCTGACGGTGAGCGCTGGACGAGCCGCACAGTAGCGGAGTGGATGAGCACTCGGGTGGGGCGTCCAGTGGCGCCACAGCGCGGCTGGGACTACCTCCAGCGCCTGGGCGCCTGGTTGCGGCAGCCGCGTCCGCGTCATATCGCCGCCAGCGCCGAGGAGCAGGCGGCTTTTAAAAAACGGTGCGACGGCTGAGCCGCACAGTGGCGACCGCTTTCCCCGAGGCGCAGGTCGAGGTCTGGGCGACCGACGAGCAGCGCGTGGGCCTCAAGCCGATCCTCAAGCGCGTGTGGACCTTGCCGGGTCAGCCTCCGCTCGCGCCGGTTGAGCCACGCTACGACTGGCGCTACCTCGTCGCCTTTGCCCATCCTGGCTCTGGGCGCACGCTCTGGCACTGGGCGACGGCAGTGAGTACCGACGTCTTCTCGGTCGAGTTAGCGGCGTTCGCCGCGGCGGTCGGCGCGGGACCACGCAAGCAGGTGATTCTGGTGCTTGATGGGGCCGGTTGGCACAGCAGCCCGCAGGTGGTCGTGCCCGACCAGGGGCATCTGCTCTTTCTGCCTGCCCACTCCCCGGAGCTGCAACCCTGCGAGCATCTGTGGCAGTTCTCGGATGCGCCGCTGGTCAATCGTCATTTCCGTGACATGGACGAGATGGAGGAGGCGCAGATGGCGCGCTGTGCCGTGTTGCAACAGCAGCCAGAGCGCATGCGCTCTGCCACGCTGCTCCCTTGGTGGCCACGCCGCATCAAGAAACGACAAGGACCGAGACGGACCTAGTATAACCCTCTTCTGTCATGTTGGGATATCTTTATACCGTCCGGTTGTGATGGGCCAAGAATAGTCCACCAATCTACGCGGCGCAAGAAACGCTGGGCGCATGGTGTGAGGCACGAATTCATGGCACCTCTTCCCAATATGACAGAAGAGGGATAACATTGGCGACGCCGGAATCTTCCACATCCAGCCGGGCGACACAGACGCCACATGGCAACCACTCGTTGCGGGCGGGCCGCAGTACTTCGAGGCGAACGAAACCGCCGCTGGCGTGCGGCTCTGGAGCATCGGCGCTCATGCAAACGATTCGTTGCTGAAGTATGTGGATGTCGGCTGAGCGCAACCAGCCTGCGCTACAGGTCGGCGGCGGCGAGCGAGTAGCGCCAGTAGTAGTAGATGCGCGTGGCGATGATCGCGCCGATTGAGAAGGAGAGCAGCGTCGCCGTAATCAGCCCCGTCGCCACGCCCGCCAACGTATTCTCCTTGCCCAGCCCCACCAGCGCCACATCGGCGATGCCCTTGACTGCCAGCAGCGCCAGCCAGAGCGCCACGCTCACTGGCGTTCCCTGCACGGTGATGAGGCCAGCGGCGGCGTCCACCTTCAGCCGGGTCGCGGCGCCGCGTATGCCGCCGACCACCAGCCCCACGGCGAACCCGACGCCGATGATCGTCGGACTCCATTGCGTATCAAACAGGTCGTGCTGGATGCTGGTATAGCTGAAGAGCAGCGCGAGCGCGGGCAGCAGCCAGAGCCGACTGACACGCGCCTGCTTCTCGCGAAACTGGCGGAAGGCCAGAAAGCCCACGACGAGCAGCGCGATCACATCGAGCAGCACTGTCTCCTGTGTTGGAATCGAGGGCATGCCACATCCTCCCCTGATCGCCATGCCTGCGACGCCGCATCCGCCGCCAGGTCACATCGCGCGACCATCGCCTGTCCACTGCGCTGCATTGTAGTACGTGGAGCAAGCGCGCCCAGTCACGCGGAGCTGGCGGAAGCGCTGCGGCGATGTGGCCGGCTCTCCCGCTATGGGCAGGACGGCAGGAAGCTGTTCGTGTAGGCCGCCGCGTAGTCTGGCTCCGTCGTGACTGGATTGCCGTTCGCGTCCAGAATGGCATGGTGGTCGAACATGAAGCGTGGATAGTTCGTCCACTTCGCCAGCGTCTGTTCGCCCCAGCAGGTCGCTCCGGCGGCGTAGCGTGGGCTGAGGTAGTTCTGGCTGGCGTAGACCAGGCCAGTGTCGTCGAATGTCCCCTGCGGCGCCCCCTTGATGAGCATATCCGCAGTGGCTCGCGGATGCTGTATGGCGTAGGTGTAGCCCTGCGCGGTGGCCGCCAGGAAGCGCTTGATGACGTCGGGATGCTGCGCGATCATCGCCTGGCTGGCCACGATCACGGGCGAGGAGTAGTCGGGCATGCAGTAATCCACCAGTGGGAAGATATTGACCTGCAAGCCTTCACGCTGCGCCTGAATCACCTCCCAGCCCTCATAGACCCAGGCAAAGTCGAACTGTTTGCTCTTCAGCGCCGCCACCGGGTCGAGCGAGGTCGTGATGTTCTGGAAGGTCGGATTCGTCGCGCCGCCACAGCTCAACACCCGCGCGATCACCGGCTGCTCATAAGGCGCGCCGAAGCCCGCGTAGCGCTTGCCCGCGAGGCTCGCCACGCTATCCAGTCCGCTGCTCTTGAGGGAGATCAGCGCCGAGGTATTGCTCTGGATGACGGCGGCGACCGAGACGAGCGGCTGCCCCTGCGCGCGCAGGGTCGTCACCGACTCCGGGAAGCTAATCGCGAAATCCGCCCTGCCCGTCGTCACCAGTTGCTCTGGCGCGACCTCACTGGAGTAGGGCGTGAGCGCCAGCTTGATGCCCTGACGCTGATAATAGCCTTGCGCCATCGCGGCGTAGATACCGGTGTGATTGGTGTTGGGCGTCCAGTCGAGCGCGAGTGTCACCGGCGTCAGCGCGGCGCCGGTCGTGGATGATCCGCCTGACGGGGCGCATGCCGCGAGCAGCGGCAGCAGCAGGGCCAGGCCGAGCGCCAGGCCGCGCAACCGGATCAGGCGCCGCGAGAATCCAGAGGGCATGCGATGATCTCCTGTACAGTGGTTCTCATAAGTGAGCGGATGATTCCACACGCCGCCGTCAGACGCCGCTTGCGCGTCCCTGAGTGTAATACCAGGGCAGCGCCAGCCGCTCGACCAGCGCCACGAGGGCAAAGAGGGCAAAGCTGAGCAGCGCCGTGACCACAAAGGTCGCCAGCACACCAGCGGTGGAGAATGAGTGCTGTTTGAGTGTCATGAAAAAGCCCAGGCCAGCCTCCGCCCCGACTAATTCCGCGATGACCGCGCCAATCACGCTATAGGCGACGGCGATGCGGATGCCTGAGAACAGCGTGGGCAGCGCGCCGGGCAGTCGCGCCGACCAGAAGACGCGCAGTGGACCCGCGCCGAACGAGCGGAAGAGCTTGATGAGTTCCGGGATCCGCGCCACGCAGGCCATCCGCCAGCGCGACCACGATGGGGAAGAAGCACATCAGCGTGACCACGATGACTTTTGAGATCATGCCGGGGCCAAACCACAGCACCAGCAGCGGCGCCAACGCCAGCAGCGGGATCGCCTGCGTCGCCACCAGCAAGGGATAGAGCGCGCGTCGCAGCCAGGGCGAGAGGTCAATCAGAACGCCAAGCGCGATGCCCGTCGCCAGCGCGACGCCGAAGCCGACGACCGTCTCCCACAGGGTCACGAGCGCGTTGTCCCAGAGCGCCGCACGCTGCGTGGTCAGCGTCTCCCAGACGGCGCCCGGCGTGGGCAGCAGTTGCTGGTCAACGCCCGACGTCACGACATAGCCCTGCCACAACAGCAGCAGCGCGATCAGGGCGACGGCGCTGGGCCACGCCTGCGCCAGTCCCGCGCGTGTGCGCAGCGCCGCTACCTGCAGCCCATAGCCGCTGCCGTGGAGCGGCGCCAGACTGAGCGTTTGCTCCTGCGCCGCAGCGTTCGCCGCGCCGCTGTTGCGCTCATCGCGCTCGATGGTATTGGCGTTTTTCATCGGGCGCCTCCTTGCCACGCGGCGGCGTTCTCTGGCGTCGTCTCGTCGAGCAGCGCGCCCAGTAGCTCGGCCTTCAGCGCGACCATCTCCGGGTGAGCGAGGTCGGCCTGCGTGCGCGGGCGTGGCAGCGGCACACGCCGCTCCAGCCGCACGCGCCCCGGTCGCGGTGAGAGCGCATAGATGCGGTCGGCCAACGCCAGCGCCTCGTCCACATCGTGGGTGACGAGCAGGCAGGTGGTCCCCATCCGGGTCAGCGCCTGCCCCAGCCAGCGCTGGAGCGTGGCGCGGGTGAGGGCGTCGAGCGCGCCGAAGGGTTCGTCGAGCAGCATCAGGTCGCGTGTGACGAGGGCGGTGCGCGCAAAGGCGACGCGCTGACGCATGCCGCCAGAGAGCGCGCTGGGATAGGAGCGCTCGAAGCCGCTGAGGCCGAAATCCGCGAAGAGCGCGCGGGCGCGCGCCTCGGCCTCAGCGCGCGGCACGCCCTGCACGCGCAGCCCGGTGATGGCGTTGCCCAGAGCGTCGCGCCAGGGCAGCAGCAGATCGCGCTGTGGCATGTAGCCCACACGCCCCAGCCGTGGCGCCTGCGCGTCGCCATGCAGCACGATGACGCCGCTCGACGCACCCTCCAGCCCGGCGATGATCGCGAGCAGCGTGCTCTTGCCGCAGCCGCTCGGCCCGACCAGCGCCACAAACTCGCCGCGCGTGACCTGCAAGCTGATGGCGTCGAGCGCGAGCAGCGACTGCGCGAATTGCCCGCGCCCGCGCACATAGCGCTTCGAGAGGCCGCGCACCTCGAGCAGCGGCGCGGCGCCCGTGAGCGGCGCAGTCCCAGCGGACTGCGCGGCGGACTGCGCGGCGGAAAGGCCAGCCATTGGCGCGCTCCTTCTCGCGAGCGCCAGCGGCCTTCGCACTCCCCAAAAAAGCCAAGGCGCTGGCGGTTGATGCCAGCGCCCCGAACTGCCAGCCTCCCCTCAGCGTTCATGCCAGGTGGAAGCGTCATCCCTGCGCTGGCATTACCCAGATCAGGTTCCGTCGGTCGGTGGCGGATCGGTGGCCACCCTCTCAGCCTGGCGCCCCAAGCTCCCGTTGCGGTCGGTGATATCTTCGGTTGTCACTCACATTTACCATGCGCCCGCTGGCTGCGTCAAGCGAGACGCAGAAGCTGCGACAGGCTGCGGGCGGAGCCGCCAGACCATACGCATCACACCGCGATACATCTTGACATGCGGCGAGGATCAGTCTACACTATGACTGACCGGTCAGTCATGCCATCTGAGTACAGCCTCATAGCGCAAAGCCCGCGCTCTGCGCTATTGGAGAGGAGTGAGCCGGTATGTCCTCGACTGTGGCCGCAGGCGCGGCCAATGACCATCACACGGCGGCTGGGCGCGTCGTGCTCGATGCCCACAACATCAGTAAACGCTATGGGCGCACGCAAATCCTGCATGATATCTCGTTCACGCTTTCAGCGGGTTCGCTGGTGGGCGTCGTGGGGGAGAATGGCGCAGGCAAGTCCACATTGCTGCGCATTCTGGCAGGCGAGCTACGTCCCAGCGCGGGCGCGGTGACGCTGGCAGGCGCGCTTGGCTACTGCCCGCAGTCCGCCATCCTCAATGAAGCGCTGACCGTTGCGCAGCACCTCGACTACTTCCGCGCCGCCTATGGTCTGGCGGATCTGCGTCGGGCGGATGAACTGGTCGAGCGGCTGGGCTTTGCGCGCTACCGTGAGACGGCGGTGCGCGCCCTGAGCGGCGGCTCGAAGCAGAAGCTCAACCTGACTATCGCGCTGATGCACGATCCCGCTGTGCTGCTGCTCGATGAACCCTACCAGGGCTTTGACTGGGAGACGTATCTGCGCTTCTGGGACCTCGCTACCTCGCTACGCGAGCAGGGGCGCGCCGTGCTGGTCATCTCGCATCTCGTCTACGACCGCAGCCGTTTCGACCGTATCTACTCGCTGACGGCTGGGCAGCTTGCGCCGTCGGAGGCGTGGAGCGCCTGTGGTATTGAAAGGAGCATCAGAGCCATGACCTCACTGCCTGCGAAAACCATCCCTGCTGACCAGCGCACGCTGGCGCGCAGCCTGCGGGCCTATCTAACCGCGACACACTACTCACTGAGCGAACTGGCGCGCAACCGCTTTGCGATGGGGTTGCTGCTGATCTTCGTACCCTTGTGGTACTTCATGCTCGGCGCGTTGATCGACAATACGACCGTCGCTTTCAAGTATGCCGCGACTGGAACGTTGCTTCAGGTCAACAGCCACAACCTCACCCTGCTGACGGCAGGCCTGAACACGATCACACTGATCGTCGGCTTCATGCTGTTCGCGCAGACCCGCGCCAGCGCCGCATTCGACCGCCGACTCGTGCTCTGCGGCTACCGTCAGGTGACGCTGATGCTGGCCAAGCTCACGAGCATGGTGGCGGTCTCGGCGCTGGTAGCGCTGTATGCGACACTGGCGCTGTTGTTCTTCTGGCGCCCGCCGCAATTGCCACTCGTCTGGCTTGGCTTCTTCGGCGCCGCGCTGATCTACGGCGCGCTTGGTCTGTTCATCGGCGCGGTGGTGACGAGCGAGATTGCTGGCTTCTTCCTGGTGATCATGTTCAGCCTGTTCGACACATTCTTCCAGAATCCTGTGGACAATCCGCTCGCCAACAATTCGTCGCTCAGGTATTTCCCCTCCTACGGCCCCACGCAGATCAGCGTGGGCGGTGGGTTCACCCATAGCGTCACCGGCTATGGATTGGGGAGCGCGGCTATCTGGTTCGCCGCGCTGGCGCTGCTGGGGTTGGCCTGCTTCTGGCTGCGCACGCGCGCCTGGAACGCGGGACGTCGCTCGCACGCTGTCGCAGCCGCGCCGATGGCGACATGAGGCGACTTATCGTGGTATCCGTGAGACTACAATAGAAGAGATGAGATGAGCATGGAGGGTCGTGACATCACGGCCCTCTGCGCATATGTGTATAAGAAGACACCCAGCGGAGGCCACGATGGCGCGTCCAGACATCAGCGAGGAGCGGCGTGCGCAGATTCTCGAAGCCGCGCTGGAGGTCTTTGCGCGCCAGGGCTTTCACGACGCCCGCATGGATGATATCGCTCAGGCGTCGGGCCTGAGCAAAGGCGCGCTCTATCTCTACTACAAGAGCAAAGACGCCATCATCGGCGCGCTGCTGCGAAGCATCTTCAGCATCTTGCTGACCCGCGCGAAGGCTATCGAAGTCGAGCGCGGAACCGCCCGCGAGCGCATTCTGCGCGTCACGCAGCGGTTCGCCGACGAGGTCGAGCGATTTACTCTCGCTATGCCAGTGATGCTGGAGTTCTACGCCGTCGCGGCGCGCGAGGGCGCGGTGCGCGGCTATCTGGGGGAGATGTATGACGACTATGCCGCGACGCTGGCGCACGTGCTGACGCAGGGCATCGAGCGCGGCGAGTTTCGCAGCGACAATCCGCATGGGCTGGCCATCGCGCTGATCGCCATCTGGGAGGGCATGACACTGCTCTGGGCGATGACGCCAGACAGCATCCACTGGCGCGAGCAGACGACGCTGGCAGTAACGACCTTTCTGGATGGTCTGCGCTCGCCAGAGTGACGGCCTCGCCCGTCTCCTCAGCATATTCTCAGCGACGAATGGGCGCTCCTCAGCGCATCTTCAGGCGGCGCGCCTATGCTCGTTGCAGAAGGCGCTCGAACCGCAGCGGGAGCGCGTAGAATCACAGTTGATATGCGAGGGATGAACCTATGCTTACGTTTCTTGCCAGGTATAAGCTGATGGTCGTCGCCGCCGCGCTGCTCGGCGCGCTGGGCGTGGGCGGTGTGGGCGTCGCCGCTGCGCATGGCGCGTTGCCCAGCACGCTCTACTCCCTCGCCGGCCAGCGGCAGAACACGCCGAGCGCGACGAGTAAAACGAAGCACGCCAGTAACAATGGCCTGACGCATGGCAGCGTCATCATGAGCGTGAACGGCTCGTATGTGACCTACACCGTTGACGCTGGCCAGGTCTCCGCCATCTCCGCGACCTCGATCACGCTGACGCGCCTCGACAACCAGCAGGTGACGCTGGCGATCACGCCCACCACCGTCTGGGGCAAGCATCACAAGACGCCCAAGAACCCCGCGAAGCTCCAGGGGCGCCGTGTAGTCGTCATCTCACAGAATGGGACGGCGATCCAGATAGGGGGCAGGGCTGCGCTGCTGAAGACGGCGGTTCACCTCGACGCGACGTTGATCCGCAATGGCAAGAGTCGCGAGATTCAGATTGATCGGGGCAGCGTGCAGTCCGCCTCGGCGACGCAGATCAGCGTCAAGCGCGCCGATGGCGTGGTCGTGACGGAGCCGGTGGCGGCGAAGGCCCGCTGGACGCAGGCGCCCGACCACACGGCGATTCAGCCGAGCCAGGTGGCGGCGGGCGCGGCAGGCGCCATCGTCACCTATGACGGCAAGGTCATCGCCGTGCGCCTGCTGTCAGCGAGCGCGAGCTAGCCGCCGAGTCCCAGTCCGCGCAGGCGGACTTCGCGGCCCGTAGGCCATCCAGGCGCGGTTTCAACCGCTGGCCGCCCTGGCTGGCCGCTGGCCGCTGGCCGCCCTGGCTGGCCGCTGGCCGCCCTGGCTGGCCGCTGGCCGCCCTGGCTGGCCGCTGGCCGCCCTGGCTGGCCGCCCCTTGGCTTAATCATCCTCCATGCGGATGTACTTGAAGCTCTCAGCGTAGGTGAAGTCGTGGCCGTGTTTGCGCGCCGTCGCGCCGCCATCCTTCGCCCACTGGGTGACGCCCTCCTGCGGATCCCAGTCGCCAAGCTGACTGACGTGCTGGCGCAGCGCCTCGACCTTCTTCTCCACAAAGCCCTCGATGTCTACCCAGCGATCCGCCGACTGCGTGCCGGTGATGTAAATCTCTTTGACGTTGTGGGTCTCCAGTCCCTCGGCGGCCAGCTCAGGGAACGCGAGCCGCGTGCTGGCGACCGGCATGATCGCCGCGAGTGTCGCCTCACCCGCCGCGCGGTGATCGGGATGGTTGATGTAGCCCTGGCCGCTCCAGCGCACCGTTGGGTCCTGGCAGATGACCACATCGGGCTTCACCTGGCGAATGACGCGGGCGATGTCGCGCCGCACATCGAGCGTTGGCTCCAGCCGCGAATCCCAGTAGTGCAGGAAGATGACTGGATGCTGCACGCCCAGCGCGTTGGCGGCGTTCTGCGCCTCCACAAGGCGCTTCGCGGCGAGCGCCTCGCTGGTGATCTCCTTGTCGCCCGCGTCGCCCACCTGCCCATCCGTCACCAGGCAATACCAGATGTCGCGGCCCTCCGCCGCCCACTTCGCCACCGTGCCGCCGCAGCCAAACTCGCCATCGTCGGGGTGGGCCATCACGATTAGCACGCGCTTCGGCGCCGTCTCGGTCGCCTCGGTTGATTCACTCATGCCTTGCCATCTCCTGTGATTGGTGTGGGTTCACTGCGCGGCCAGCGCGCCGCCAGCGCCAGTCGCGCCAACATCGCGCGCGGCGTCTAGAGCTTCCCACGCGGCGCGCATCTGCGCCAGTCGCGCCAGTCCGCGCTCCAGCAACGCCTGATGCGCGGGATCGTTGAGCCAGCGACTCACCCCTGAGGGATGCGGCAGCGGAAGCAGCGTCACGCCGTCGCGCTCCACCACCGAGCCGACCGCCTCCTCCAGCCGCACGCGCCCGATAAACGCCTCGATGGCCATGCCGCCAACCAGCAGGATGACCGTTGGCCGCGCCTGCGCCAGCTCGCGCTCCAGCCAGGGCCGACACAGCGCGACCTCGGCGGGTGAGGGCTTGCGGTCGCCACGTCCCTTTGGGCTGCGCCCCGGATCGCAGCGCGTCAGCGCCGAGAGGTAGACCTCGCGCCGCAAGGCGCCTGGCGCAAACCCGGCGCGACGCAGCCAGCGCTCCAGCGCCTCGCCGCTAGGCCCGCCAAACATGATGCCACGCTCGATGGTGATGCGTCCGGGCGCCTGGCCGACGATCATCACACGCGCCCCGGCTGGCCCGCGCCCGCGCGCCAGTGGCCGAGCGCATGCCAGATAGCTCGCCTGCTCGCAGGCCCGACACGCGCCGATCTCGCCTTGCAACTGCGTCAGCGCGCGCTCGCGTTCGTCGCCGCGGAGGCTGGGCGCCAGCGGCGGCCAGAGTGGCATGAGGTCGGCGGCGGCGGCGCGCGCCAGGGGCGCCATCACTCGCGCCGACCGGGGACCACCCCGGCGTCCACACCCATGTCGAGCGCGCCATAGTGGGCGCGATAGTAGGCCAGCGGCTCGCCAGCGGCGCCCCCAAGGCCCACGACCTGCCCCAGAAAGATGCTATGGTCGCCACCGGGGTAGATCCCCATCACCCGGCACTCGACATAGGCGATGACCCCATCGAGAATCGGCGCGCCAGTCACGCCAGAGTGGAAAGGCGTCAGGTGGAAGCGGTCATTGCGGTCGCCGCTCTGGCCCGCGAAGCGCCGCGAAAGCTCCTGCTGATGGGCGCCGAGGATGTTGGCGACGAAGATGCCCGACCGCGCCACCAGATCATGCAGGTGTGAGCGTTTGTCGATGCAGACCATCACCAGGGGAGGGTCGAGCGAGACGGAGGCGAAGGCGTTCACGGTGACTCCAGCGGGATGCTCTCCATCGCAGGTCGTCACCACGGTCACGCCAGTCGGGAATCGTCCCAGGACGGCCTTGAACTCCGCATCGCTCACTGTCATAGCTCGCTCCCCACGGCGTCGCCCTGGCGTGTCTCTCGCTCGCGGGCAGGCTCTTGCATACTCTCGGTCCGCGGCAGTCCTGGGCCAGATGTCGCGCACAGTCCCCGTTCGGAACAGGTCCAGCCGAAGCCACAGGCGGCGCGGCGGCTCTGTCGCACGACGCCACGCGGTTCATCGGGGGTACTTCATACTAGAAAGTATACTGAAACAGTCGAGAATACCGCAACCGCAGCGGACCGAAAGCTACAGGCTGGCGACGGAGAACGCCGCGAAGCCGAGCAGTAGCAGCCCGGAGATGCCGTTGACCCAGCGCAGCGCACGCGCGTCGAAGCGCGAGCGCACGCGGCTGACGCCGCCGCTGAGCAGCAGCCACCACAGCGCCGAGCCGAGGAAGACGCCGACGACCATCAGCCCCGCCGCCGTGTAGCTCGCGCCGACCAGCCCCAGCCCGGCGAAAACCGCCGCGAATGAGAGAATCGTCGTCGGATTGGTCAGGGTCAGCGCGACGGTGGAGGCCCACGCGGCGAGCAGCCCGCCGCGCCGCGCCGCTGGCGATGTTTCGCTGGCGATGGACGGCTGCGCTGGCCGGGCGAGCAGCGTGCGCAGCCCCAGCCAGGCCAGGAAGAGCGCGCCCAGCAGATGAATCCACAGGCGCAGCCCCACCAGCGCCGTTGAGATCGCCGAGACGCCGAATGCCGCGACGGCGCCATAGGTCGCGTCCGCAGTGGCTGCGCCCAGCCCGGTAACGAAGCCCACGAGCCGCCCCTCCGCCAGCGTCCGACGAATGCACAACACGCCGATTGGCCCGACTGGCGCTGCGATGGCGAACCCCAGCGCCAGCCCGCGCAGCAGATAGATGATGCTCATGGCGTCCCCCTTTGAACCATGTGAACCCCGCAAACCGCACGAAACAGACACAAAACGCCCGCCAGACTCCCACAGCGGGTTGTCTGGCGGGCGTTCCATCGTCGTTGGGCGATGACAGCAGCGTGTGTTAGCTGCGCGCGAGCATGCGCGGCGCTCCAGACCTCCCGTGCGGAGGCTGGCTCTGCCGCTGGCTCAGGCTGTTGCGCCACGCATCGCGGGCGCCTCGGCTCATCATCACGCGCATATCCTCTATCGTGTGCTCATGCGTCTGCGCGCAGCATAGGCGACGGCGGCGTGGCCTGTCAATGGCGCGCCGGGAACAGCGTATGCGATACTGCGCGAGAGACGGCAGCGGACGTAGCCCCATCGACTGCGTTCGCTGGTTGCTGCGGCCTGACGACATTCGAGAGAGTCTTCCATCATGTTCGAGACGCGCCCGCTAGCCCCTGACGAGTTTGAGCGCCTCTGCGCCGACATGCCGCTACGCTCACGCGCGCAGCATTTGTCTAACCTGAATCGACAGCAGGCGGGCGACCTGCTCTACCTCATCGCCTGGCAGGGCAGGCGCGCGGTCGGGCAGGTGACGCTGTTCTGGCGTCCGGCGAACGACCCCGTCGCCACGCTGGCGGATTGCCCCTGGGTCGTCGATCTGCTCGTTCACCCGGAGCATCGTTCGCTGGGCGCAGGGTCAGCGCTGCTAGAGGCCTGCGAAGACGCCGTGCGCGCTCGCGGGCAGTTGCGTATCGGTCTGGGCGTGGCCGTCAGCAATCGGCGCGCCCATGCGCTCTACGAGCGGCTCGGCTATCGCAGCGCTGGTCTGCATGACCAGGTGATGACTGGCTCCTGGCAGGACGCTGGCGGCCAGACCCACGTCTGGGAGGATACCGTGACCTACCTCATCAAGCCGCTGGCGGCCACCTGCTGACCGACGCCTGCGCCTGGCCCTCACTGGCCCTCAGAAGAGCCGCGCGCCCAGAGGCGCCGCGCCGCGCGGGGCGATCAGCATGACATCGCCATGCGCGTCGGCCACGCCGAGCGTCAACACCTCGGATTTATAGCCTGCGATGCGCCGTGGAGCAAAGTTGACCACGGCCAGCACGAGCGTCCCCACCACCTGCTCTGGCGTGTAATGCACGGTGATCTGCGCGCTGGACTGCTTCACCCCAAGCTCGGCGCCGAAGTCTATGCGCAGCTTGTAGGCGGGCTTGCGCGCGCCCGCCAGCGGCTCGGCGGAGAGCACGCGCCCCACGCGGATGTCTACCCGCTCAAAGTCGTCGATGCTGATCTGACTGCTCTGCGGGCTGACGCCTGCATCCGGCTGGGCGCTCTCACTCATGCTGCTTCCGCCTCCAACTCGCTGCGACTACGACTCCGGGCAGATGTAGTATGTCGCAGGATTCGTCGCTTTCGTCGGAATCTGCGCCTGCATCGCCGATGTCGCGCACGCTGCCCCGGTGTACTTGTGAGTGGCCTGCGCGAGAATCTGCGGCGGCAACGGCGCATAGGCTGACAGCGCGCTGGTCCCGCCTGCTACGCTGCTCGCGACGCTCACCGCGAACTCATACGTCCCCATCGCGCTGGGCGGTGTGACGGTGAGGTCCAGCATGATCGAGCCGCCAGACTTGAGCGTCACTGGCAGGGGGCCAAACCCATTCTGCCCATTCGCGTCGACCTGCGCGGCCTGCGCGGTGGCGTTGATGCCCGCGCCCGTCGCGAAGCTCACGCTCATCGTCTCATCAGGGATGATCGCCCCACCACAGCCGTCGCCCGTCACGCCATCAGGCCGCGTGAACGCGCCATCGCACGGATTCCAGATGTTCAGCGCGCCCTGAACCGGGATAAAGTCGGCGACGATGGCCTGAGCGCCCGTCAGTGTCAACGACTGCGCGCCAGCGTTGCAGACGGTAAACAAGATGCCCGCTCCCTGCCCCAGGTCGGGATTCACGTTGGGGTCGCCGCCAAGCTCCTGATTGAGCTGATCGCTGTCAAGCGCGGCAGGCAACGGCCACGGCTGCAACGGCTGGCTATCAGGCAATGGCAATGGATAGGAGGCCTTCGACAGCGCGTAGACCGCCTCGACGTAGAGTGTGTCACTGACTTTGTAGACAATCTGCGGGCCACCACTAGCGCCAAAGACGCCACCGCAGATGCTCGCCGTCTGCGCTGATGTGTCGTTCCCGGTGAGCGCGAGGATATTGGGTGGCGCTGACGTTGACGTTGTGGCGCTCGCCGCGCCTCCGCTTGAGCCTGCTCCCGTAGTGGCGCATGCCGCCAGCAACGCGCATATCCCCGTCAGGCCAATAAGCATGAATCCACGGCGCATCTGATCTCCCTTTACACATAATCGCTCCGGCCACAGGCGGCGCCCGCAGGTAAGGCGTCGGGTCGGCGCTGGCGACAGCATACTTGCGGCGCTAAGCTGGCGCTATGCGATTCGTCACACTTGGGGAGAGAACCTGATTGTGACACGGCGTGATACGCTATGACAGTACCCCTGCCCCGCGCATCGTCGCGCGGGCGCGCGAGACGACCAGACAGGGAGAGATACAAAGCGACATGGGCATGACGAGTGCGACCTCGCAGCAGAGCGACGCTGACCGTAAGCGGCAGATGTCGCTGGTACGCCAGGCGGAGTTGACGATCAGCAATGTGTTGCGCGGGGGTGTGCTGCTGAGCGCCGCCGTCATCCTGGTTGGCGTTATCCTCTACTACACCCACCCGCAGGCGCCGCCAGCGGAGGCGCTCACCTATCCACATACGCTGGGCCAGGTGATCCCTGGCCTGATGTCAGGCAGCCCTGAGGCGATCATCACGCTGGGCCTGCTGATCCTGCTGGCGACGCCTGTGCTGCGGGTCGCCGTCTCCATCGGCGCCTTCGCCCTCGAACACGACTGGCTCTATGTCGCCATCACCACGCTCGTGCTGGCGCTGTTGCTCTCCAGCATTCTTGTGCTGGGGGCAGTCTTCGGCAAGGGCGCGATCACGCCGCAGACGCCACCCTCATTCGGTGTCTTTCTGCTGGTCGCGCTGGGCAGCGTCGTGGCCGGCGTCGTCGGCTCGCTGGTGGGCCTGGGCGGCGGTGTGCTGGTCGTGCCGCTGCTCACCATCGCCTTCAGTGTCTACCCTGAGGTCGCCGTCGGCGTCTCCATCGTCTCAGTCATCGCCACCTCCAGCGGGGCCGCCGCCGCCTACGTGCGCGACCACATCACCAATCTGCGCGTGGGCATGTTCCTGGAGATTGCCACCACCATCGGCGCCATCGCGGGCGCGTTTCTAGCCATCATCATCGCGCCTGGGCTGCTCTTCATCATCTTCGGCGTAGTGCTGCTCGTCTCGGCGATTCCGCTGCTCGTCAAGATCGGCGAGGAGATTCCGCAGGGCGTGCGCAACGACCGCTGGGCGAACCGGCTGGCGCTGGCGTCGAGCTATCCCGATGAGAAGCTGGGGCGCACGATTGACTATCAGGTCGCGCATGTGCCGGTCGGCTTCGGCATGATGACGATTGCGGGTGTGCTCTCTGGCCTGCTCGGCATCGGCAGCGGCACGTTCAAGGTGCTGGCAATGGATACCGCGATGCGCCTGCCGATGAAAGTCTCGACCACGACCAGCAACTTCATGATCGGCGTGACGGCTGCGGCCAGCGCGGGCATCTACTTCCAGCGCGGCGACATCAACCCGCTCTACGCGGCGCCCGTAGCGCTGGGAGTGTTGATCGGGGCCACCGGCGGCGCAAAGACGCTGAAGCGCTTCAGCAACTCGACGATCCGCAAGATCTTCGTGCCGATTCTGGTGGCCATCGCCATCGAGATGCTGATTCGCGGCGCAGGCTATCTGGCCGTCGGGCATTGAGTGACGCAGCCCTCACCCCCAGCCCCTCTCCCACGAGGCGAGGGGAGCGAGATTTCCCCTCGCCGCGCGCGTCGGCGGCGCTTATACCTCGCCAGCGTCGTGGATGTAGCGCTTGCCGCGCATCAGCGAGGCCGCCGCTGCGATGACGCACATCGCCGCCGAGATATAGAATGCCGCATGCAGGCCAACCATGAATGGGTTGGAGATCAGATGCGGGAAGAACTCTTTGCCCAGCAGTGTCGCGAGATTCGCCTGCGAGATGTGCGCGCGCAGCGGCAGCGGCAGCAGCACGCTGATGGGATTGTAGCCGAGGAATGCGCCGAAGAGCGCCGCCGTCGGTGGCAGATGGGCAATCTGCGAGGCCGCCTGGGTTGGCACGCCATAACGTGTCAGTCCGTTGTAGAAGGCCGCTGGGATCGACCCTGCCAGCCCGGCGATGACGATGCTGAAGAAGACGCCGATGCTGAAGAGCGATGCCGAGTTCTGGAAGGTCGCGCGCATGCCCGACGAGACACCACGTGTCTCTGGCGGCACGCTATTCATGATCGCGGTCGTGTTGGGCGCGGCGAATAGCCCGGAGCCAGTCCCCAGCACGATCAGCCAGAACGCGAACCAGCCATAGTTGAAGTCGGCGGGAAGCAGGGTCAGCCCGATGAAGCCCACCGCCTGCAAGAGCATGCCCGCAGACGAGAGCAGTCGTGCGCCGAAGCGGTCGGAGAGCCAGCCGCTGATCGGGCCAAAGACGATGAAGCCAACCAGCAGCGGTGTCATATAGATGCCCGCCCAGAGCGGCGTCTCCTCATAACTGTAGCCGTGCAGCGGCAGCCAGATACCTTGCAGCCAGATGATGAGCATGAACTGCAAGCCGCCGCGTCCCAGCGCCGAGAGGAATCCGGCGGCGTTGCCTGCGGCGAACATGCGAATCTTGAAGAGGTCGAGCCGGAACATCGGGTCGTCGACGTGCAGCTCGATGACGACGAAGAGCGCCAGCAACGCTACACCCAGCGTCAGCGCGCCGATCACCAGCGGGCTGCCCCAGCCCATCGGCGAGGAGCCATACGGCTCGATGCCATAGGTCACGCCGAGCAGCAGGATGGTCAGGCCGAGCGCAAAGGTGATGTTGCCTGCCCAGTCAATCTTCTGATGCGCTCTGATCGTCGCCGTCTCGCGCAGTTTGAGGTAGGCCCAGACTGTACCGAAGAGGCCAACTGGCACGCTGACGAGGAAGATCAACCGCCAGTTGATGACCGCCAGCACACCGCCGAGAATCAGCCCGATGAACGACCCCGCGATGGCCGCGATCTGGTTGATGCCCATCGCCATGCCGCGCTGATTGACTGGAAAGGCGTCGGTGAGGATGGCGGTGCTGTTCGCGAAGAGAAAGCCCGACCCGACGCCCTGAATCAATCGCGCGCCGATCAATTCGAGCGCGCCCGCGTTGCCAGTGCTTGGCGTCAGAAAGGCGAAGAGGCTGCCAATCGTGAAGATAGCGAAGCCCAGATTATAGAGCTTGACCCGGCCAAACATATCCGAGATGCGTCCAAATGTCACCAGCAGCGTCGCGGTGACGACCATATAGCCAAGCAGCATCCAGAGAAAGTAATTGGTCTCGCTCGCATCCAGCGGATTGACGTGGATGCCGTTGAAGATGGCCGGGAGGGCGATGAGCACGATGCTCGAATTGATCGTCGCCATCAGCGCGCCCAGCGTCGTATTCGAGAGCGCGACCCACTTATACCCTGGGTCCAGTTGCGCCTCGCCGCGCTCGACAGATGCTACCGTATGCGTTGCCGCCAATACCGACCTCCAGTCACGCCGTAGACGCCCACACCGGGCGCCAGGGAGCCGCGCGCAGCCCGCTGGAGAAGGAGATTGCGCATTCGTCGTCGTCCTTGCCGACGATTCACGCCGATTCAGGCCGGTTCAGGCGCACACAACGTCTCAGCGTTTCGCCCAGCGGTTTCACAGTGCAGAGTGTAGCAAAACCTTGACGTATGCGTCAATGTCAGCGCGCCTGTTCGCCCGGAAGCTCCTCAGCGATTGGTTTCTCGGCGCACAAACAGCGCCGTGCCGACGAGCATGAAGACCGTGAACATCAGCGCCATCGTCAGCAGATTCGTCACCGGATCGAGCAGCACTACCGCATGGTATTCGGGTCGCCCCATATAGAGCACGTTGCGAAACAAATCCACGACATAGCGCATCGGCGAGAGGCGCGAGAGCGCCGCAAGATACCAGGGCAAGATGGCGATCGGCGTGAAGACGCCCGCGAGGAAGAGCTGTGGCAGCAGCAGAAAGTTGAATATCTGATTCGCGGCCTGCTGGCTATTGATCAGCGACATGGCGACCAGCCCGAACGACCCACCGAGGAGGCAGGATACGAGCGCGACCGGAAGCATCAACGCAAGCTGTTCGGGCGAGATGGAGACGCGCAGCGCCAGCGCCAGGATGACCAGCGGAATCGCCTGCGCGAGCGCGACCAGCGTCTCGCCGAGCATCTTGCCAAAGACAATCGTGTAGCGCGAGACGGGCGCAACGAAAATCGCCTGCGCGAAGTCATTCTGGCGATCGTCGAGCAGCGATGCGATCCCCTGAACGGACGACTGAAAGAGCGTCATCCCCAGCACGCCCGTGAACGTGAAGGCGATATAGTTGAAGCCAACCGACCCGCCGAGATTGAGCTGGGCCGTGCCACCGAGCAAGGCCATCAGCAGAAATGGGAAGAGGAATGACCCGATGAGTCGGTTGCGGTCGCGCAGAAACTTCCCCAGGTCGCGTGCGGCGATGGCCGCGATGGCGTTCAACTCATGCGCTCTATTCACTGGCGAGAATCCTCAGATAGGCATCTTCGAGGCTAGCTTGCCGGGTCTGCATCAGCGTCAGCGGTGTGGTGAGCGCGCGTACAAGCTCGTGCGCTGACCGCCCATCGAGTGATACGTGGAAGTGACCATTCTCCTCAAACCGCACACCAAGCGCATTCAGCTCTCGCCGCAGCGCAGCGCGGTCGGCGGCGTCAAGTTCGAGCGATTCTCCGGCAAACTGCGCCTTGACCTGAGTGGGCGCGCCCTGCGCCACGACCTGCCCGTGATTGAGCGCCAGAATGTGGTCGGCGGATTCGGCCTCTTCGAGGTAGTGGGTGGTCAGCACGATTGTGGTCTCCTGGCGCTGACGAAGCTCCGCCAGGTAGGCCCACAAGCTCCGGCGGCTCGCGACATCCAGCCCGGTCGTTGGCTCATCGAGAAAGAGAACCTGTGGGCGATGCAACAGCGCCCGCATGATCTCCAGCTTGCGGCGCATCCCGCCAGACAGCTTGCGGACAGGCCGGAACATATCGGACTCCATGCCCAGAACCGCCGCGATTTCGTTGACCTGCTGATGATACTTGGCTGGCATCAGTCGATAGGTGGGCCGGTACGGATAGAGGCCATAGAGTGTCGCGTGCAGCCGGATGTTCTCCTCGCCAGAGAGATTCATGTCGAGGCTCGCATTCTGAAAAATGATCCCGATCTGCTTGCGCACAGCGGCGGGGTCTTTGCTCACATCCAGCCCGGCGATTCGTACCCGACCAGAGGTAGGCGCAAGCGTCGTGGTGAGAATCGAGATCGTGGTGGACTTCCCCGCGCCATTAGGGCCGAGCAATGCGAAGAATTCGCCTGCGCCCACCGAGAAGCTGATGTCATCGACCGCATTGCGCTGTGCGCCCCGGTAGCGTTTGATGAGCTGCTCTACGTCAACCACGGCTGCGCCTCTGCCTGTGCTAGACCGTTCCGGCCACTGGTCGCTTTCCTACATGATACTGCCCAGGCATGGCCCTGAGGCGCCGCTGCTCATGCGTGATCGAGGATACGCGCAAACGCCTGGAGATAGCGCGCATCGCCGCCCTGCTGGCGCGCTATCCAGTACTCCGCTCCCCAGAAGAGATAGGCGAACAGGCTGAAATCATCCGCGTGCGCCCAGTTCATACACTGGTTGTAGTTCTCGATAACATGCTCTGGCAAGCAACTGGACATCCCGCAGGCATCCGGGTTGGGCGGCGTGGTGACGCTCTCCCACGGCTCCGCCTGCCCTTCGGCGATCATCAGCCGACGGCCCGGAGCGCCAACTGGCGCGGCCCCGTCTGCCCCACCAACCCATGCGCGCATCGTCTGGCGTCTGCGCCACTGCGAAGAACTTGCGCTGCCATCCAGATAGATGGTTCGCGCGCCGATGCTGACGAGCGCATGGCGTGGATAATAATCTATGCCAACGATATCGGCCAGGTCTTGCGCGACAGACAACGAATCACCCTGGTCACGGGTGCGCCACCATTGCTGCAAGCGCACCGGCAAGGATGTGGGCAAAAAGCCGTTCATCATGATAGGGCGGTCAGCGTCGGCGGCTCGCACCGCCGCAACCTCCTCCTGCGCAAATGTGGCCGCCAGACGCCATGAGTGCTCAACTCCCAGCGGATCAACTGCTTCATGCTCCACCTGCCAGGCGATGATGGCCTGCCGCGCCTTGTAGCGTTCCACGATGCGCGTGACGAAGGCTGTTGCGGCGGCGAGCAGCGACCGATGCGCGGCTGGCTCGACGAGCGCGCCCTCACGCAGCGGCTGGCGCAGGTGGTGCGCCGGGACGAAAAACTCAGGGTAGCCGAAGGTCTTCACCGCGCCGACATTCAGGATGATCTGCTTTCCCGCCTGCTCTGCTGCGTCCATCTGCCGGTCGAGTGGCGCAAAGTCAAATTGGCCCGGCGCGGTCTCGATGCGATTCCAGTACGCGCCCAGCCGGATGAGTTGAAACGGATAGGCGAGCAATGTGCGCAAGGTGGCGTCACACTCCAGGCCCAGGGCCTCCGCCTGGAGTGGGCGAAAGCTGACGCCAAGCAGTGTCAAACCGCGCAGCGCGACGGGCGCGCGCTGCCAGCGATCCGTCAGTGGGCGCGCCGCTCGCCTGACACGAACCTCCGAGAGCAGTGGCATTCCGCGCGCGCGCGCGGCGTCGGCGCGCTTCGGCGCTACGCCCGGTGGCTTGCCTGAAGCGGATTTCTCCTGGCCCACAGCGTTCCGCCTTCCGCTCATGCGTCAGCGCTGCGCTCGGCGCTCTGGGCGCGGCGGCGTCCCAGCCACGCGAGCGGAGTCAGCGCAGCGTTGACCAGCGGCGCGGGTATGTGTGGCGCGGCGACCTCGCGCCGAAACTCCAGCACGACCCGCGCAAGGTTCGTGAGTCGCGCCAACCATGCGCCCCGCGAGCGTGTCATCTGGCCCAACGCCTCGGTCGTCTCGAACAACTCCTCCATGCGGAGCGCTGGCCGCACTTCCACGCGCGCCTGGGCGATGTCTGCGCCAGCATTGCCGAACCAGTGCGCTGTCCCCCTGGGAATGATGATTGTCTCGCCCGCCTGCGCCAGGATGTTGCGCCGTCCGAGGCGAAAGCGCATCAGGCCAGCCACCACGGTAAAACGCTCCTCCTGGAGTGGGTGGAGATGGCCAGCGGGTACATGACCGCCAGGGGGCAGATAGAGGTCAAAAGCGAGCAACTGGCCGCCGGTTTGCGCGCCATGTTGGCGAACGACAATGCGCTCGCCGCTGACCGGATTCACGATCTCGCGCTCCGGCGCCGCGCGCTGGTCAGCGCCGCCCACCAGAAGCGCGCTGTCCGCTCGCTCACCCTCGCTGATGCGCGACTGACTCACCAGATTCTCCCTTGGTAGCTGGCGTCAGCGCCAGGTCGCTACGCCGCCTCTCGCTCCAGTGTACTACACAAAAGAACCGGCTGAGGGTCGCTCGCCTGAGGCGGCAGGGTCTGTGAATGATCGCCGAGCTGGCGGCTGAAAGCCGCGCCAAGGGTCGGTCTGCGGACCGACGCGAAGCCCGCCTGTCGCGGGCTAGGACGCGTGCTCCAGGCCGCGCAGGCGGCCTTTCGGCCGCAGGCGCTGGCTGCGGGTTCACCCGCCCGCGCCCCTGTGAGAAAAGTCGCACCGCACAGGCCCTGCGAGCGTGTATTCTGCACGGGTAGCTCTAATGAACGATTCCGCCCACAGGGGATGATGACATGGCATGGCCGCTCACCATAACCGCCGTGCGCGACGCGGTGCGCAACGCCATCCGCAACGCCGGTCAACCGACGGTGCGCCAGCAGCCGTTTTCGCTGGTGACGCCGATGCTGCGCGCTGCCCTGCTGTTGGGCGCTGGTGGTGGATTCGTTCTGGCGAGCGCGCTGAGCGTCTCGATGGCGCTCAGGCTGCCGCTGGGCCTCTGGTGGGTCGCCCTGGCGCAGGCGCATGGGAGCCTTCAGGTGTATGGCTGGGCGGGCCTCTTTGTGCTGGGCGTCGCCTTCCACTTTCTGCCACGCCTGCGCGGCGCGCCGCTGCGCTGGCCCCAGCTCGTGCCGTGGCTGCTCGGCGCGCAGGTCGTGGGGCTGGTGATGCGCGGCTTCAGCGAGCCACTGCTGGCGCTGATGCCTGGCGCGCTCGTCTGGCGGCTGCTCATGCTCGCCAGTGGCGCGCTGGAGGCGCTGGCGCTCGGCCTGGCGCTGGCGCTGCTCATTGGAACAGCCACCCAGGCAGATGCTCCCGCGCTGCGCACACGGCCCGCGCTCTGGAGCGTCTGGCCATTTCTCATCTGTGTGGTGATGAGCCTGGGTCTGGCGCTCTGCTTCGCGCTCATCGACGCCATCCAGGCAGCGACTGGCAGCGGCATCGTCCCGGCGTCGAGCGATGACGCCAGTGTCCTGCTCGGCCTCTTCGGCTTCCTCACGCCGATGGCGCTGGCGATGTCGGCGCGGGCGCTGCCGCTCTACGCGGGCTTGCAGGCCATTCCGCGACGCATCCTCTGGCCAGTGGCGTTTACCTATGGCGCGGGCCTCGCGCTGGCGCTCGTGGGCATTCTCAGCGGCGTACAACGCCTGGAGGGACTGGGGCTTTGGTTGATGGGCCTGGCGCTGCTGAGCTTCATCGTCGTCATCACACGCATGATGACCCGACGTGGACGGCTGCCTGCGCAGGTGCGCAAGCTCGCCCCCACGCCTGAACAGGTCGCGCGCAACTATCGGCGGCATATCAGCGATGAGCGCGCGCGCTTCGGGCCGTATGTGGCGCTCATCGGCAGCGCCTATGGCTGGGCGTTTCTGGCTGGGCTGCTACTCGCCCTCGATGGCGCCGCGCTCGCGCTGGGGTTTGCCGAGCCAGTGACCTTTGACGCTGCGCGCCATAGCATCGCCGTCGGCTTCATCGCATTGCTGCTGGCGGGCGTCTCCGTCCGCATGATTCCGGGCTTCTCTGGCGGCGCCATCGCATCGCCACGGCTGGTGGTCGCGCTGCTCTGGCTGGGCAATTGCGCGGCGCTGCTGCGCGTCGGATCGTTACTGGCGCAACCGCTGCTCGCTGTGTGGGGCGCCGCTGGCGCAGCGCTCGACTCCGTGCTCTTCGGGCTGTCTGGCCCGATAGGTTTGACCTTCGCCATCTGTCTGGCGATCACGCTCTGGCCCGCGTTGCCGCTCGCGCCACACGCCGAGCCAGCCGAGACGCCGCTCACACCCAGCTAAGCGCCTGGTTGAGCCTGCCTCGCCCCGATCTGTCCGTTCCTCTGCATGCTCCTCTGCTCGCGAGCGTCGCCTGCTGCGAGCGTTGTCTGGCGCCCTTCGCTGTAAGTTGGTTTCTTGTTACAAGTGTCCACGGCGCCGCGTTGTGTAGTCGATTGAGGTTTCGTGGCAAGTGTCGCCCGCAGCTTGCGCCGCCGCAGATGCGCTATGAGGAAAATTCAGGAAGAGGAGGCGGATGAGGCGAAGCGAACCCGTGACACATGGCCAGACAACCATGACAGCGCCTACGACGCCCCGTCGCGCAACAACGCTCACCACACAGCGACGAGACATGGCTCAGGGCGTCGCCAGGTGGATCAGTCGCATCGGGCTGACGCCGCGCCTGGTGTGGATCGCGGTTGCGATATTTCTGTGCTCGCGTCTGGCGCTCGTCGCGCTCACCGCCGCGACGCTGATCTACAAGCACACGCCGCCCTCGCCTGAGAATATGCTGCATGCCTGGGAGCGCTTCGACGCCACCATCTATGGCACGATCTCCACCCACGGCTACGGGTCGCCAGCCCTCTATCGCGCGGCCTTCTTTCCACTGGAGCCGCTGCTGGCATGGATAGCGGCGCCACTCGTCGGCGGCGATACCTTGCTCTCCGCGATGCTCGTCTCCAATCTGGCGTTCCTGGGCGCATTGCTCGGAATGGCGTCGCTGGCGCGCCTCGATCAGGACAGCGGCGCCGCCGTGCGGGCGATGGTCCTGCTGACATGCTATCCGCTGGCGTTCTTTACCTTCGCAGGCTACTCCGAGTCGGTCTTCCTGTTCTGCATCACGTGGGCGCTGGTCGCTATCCGCCGTGAATGGTGGGCCGCAGCCTATGTATTGGGGGTCTTCGCGGGCCTCTCCAGGCAGGTCGGGTTGCTGCTGATGGCGCCTTTTGCCCTGGCGCGCCTGAAACTGGCGCGCTGGAATCCCCGCAATCTGGACAGTAGCGCGCTGGGGGTTGCGGGGCCGCCGCTGGGGCTGGCGCTGTTTTGCCTCTGGCTCTGGCGGGGCTACGGTGATCCGCTCGCCTGGATACATGCCGAGGCCCTGTGGCGCCGGTCATTTGCGCTGCCCTGGGTAGGCTTCGCCAGAACGCTCACCTGGGCGCTGCACAATCCTGATGTCGTGCTCGACCGGCGCGCATTCATCGAATTGGGACTGGCGCTGATGTTCGCTGTGCTGATCGTGGCAGGCTCGCGAAGGCTGCCGCCGGGCGAGACACTGTATTGCGTCGCCATCTGGTTGATCTGCGTGAGTTTCCCCGATGCGACGTATGGGCTGATCTCGCTTGGTCGCCTGCTCCTCCCCCTCACGCCATGCTTTCTGACGCTCGCGCTCCTGACGCGCAGGCGGTGGGCCTTCGCGCTCACAGCCATCATCTTTGCGGCGTTCTTCGTGTACCTCGCGCAGTATTTTGTTCGCGGCTACCCCATCCTGTGAGCGCCTGACTCGGTATCGTGGCGGCGCGTCACCTGGCCGCCGCTGGTCGCGCCAGCAGATCGCGCAGCACGGTGGCGTTGCAGTGCTCGCTATCGTGCGCGGCGAAGATCAACGTGACCGGCCCGCGCGCGACATGTTCGCGCAGCAGCGTAAACGCCGACCGCGCTGGCTCCTGCGCCAGCTCCGCTTCGTAGCGGCGGTGGAACTCGTCATACAGGGCTGGGTCGTGGCCAAACCACGTGCGCAGCTCGCGGCTGGGGGCGATGTCCTTCAGCCACAGGTCTACGCTGGCCCGCTCCTTGGTCAGCCCGCGTGGCCAGAGACGGTCAACCAGCACACGCTCGCCGTCATCGGGCGCGGGCGCTTCATACACCCGCTTGATCGCCACCGCTCTGCTCGTCTGCGCCATCGGTAAATCTCCTTCACGAATTCTTCGTTGCTCGCGCTGGCTGCGCGAGCAACGCTAGGGGGCGCCGCTCGGCGCTCCATGTCGTTGCTGCTCCTGCTCGGGGCGATCCAGCGGACTGCTCGCCGCGCTGGCCGCGGCCTCCGGGCGCACACGCAGCGCCTGCCGGATGGTGGCGCCTGCTGACCAGAGCCAGCCAAGCGCCACGAGCGCCCAGGCGATGAAGGCGATCCAGGCGCAGGCGGGACCGATGACGGCGAGAAATTCCAGGCCGGGAATGTGGGTCAGCAGTTGGATGGCGGTGGCGTACATGCCCAGCGGGAAGACGATACTCCACAGCGGCGGCTGATAGCGTACCGGCTCGCGCGAGATGACATACTTCCAGAAGCCCATGATGAGCAGCAGCGGAATCCACCAGGTTCCCCAGGCCCACATCATGACGGTGAATCCCGCGATATAGGGGCGTAGGGTGATGAGTAACGCCGTTGGGTCCGCGACATCGAGCAGGCGCACGCCCGCCACGGTCGTGATGGCCATTGCCCCCATGTTGATCCAGTAGGGGGGGCTGAGATCGCCGTGTTTCACCCGCAAGAAGAAGAAGCGATACATGATGAGGGTGACGAAGATCAGGTAGAGCAAGACGCCGAAGGTCCAGAACGCATAGGCCAGCAGTTGCAACGTCGCCCGCTGTTCGGGGCGAACATTCGTCAGCAGCACCCAGGTATTCGCCAGCGCCTCTGTGGCGACGATGGTGATCAGCCACGAGCCATTCAGCGCCTGCTCGACGGGTCGCTCATTGGTGAAGATCAGCATCGCGAAGGTCCAGTAGGTCATCACGAACCAGGCGATGGCGGCGACGACGGTGAGCACACCCGGCACGGTGGTCCATCCGCCCAGCGCGAAGCGGGTCGCCAGCACGCCGACGGCGGCGATGAAGGTGAAGAAGCCGAAAGCGGTCGCGGGATTCAGGAAGTCGCGCCACACGTTCTGTGGGAAGCGCGCCACGCGCGTGACGTAGACGACGATGAGGTATACGAGCAGCACGCAGCCAATCGCCCAGAGGGCGAGCGAGAGCGTCTGCGCGCGGCTATACAGCAACGCCACCGAGACGATGCCTGTCGCCATGACACAGGCAAAGTAGCCGGTGTAGAGCGTGCGTACCCATTCCATCCAGGCGTGTCCGACTGCCCTCACACGTGAACCTCGCACTTCCAGGATTGTCCAGGTCTTCGATGCGGGTGATGACGGCTTGCAGCTTCGCTGGTGGCATGCGTGGGAGACATGCGCCGATGACGCTCAGCGTAGCAGCGTCTGCGGGCCACTGTCTGCGACTCCTCTCACATTTTGGCACATCGCAGCCATTCGCGCGAACACGCCTCCGTCACGGTTCCATCACAAATCAAGCGCGCGGTACCATGCGCCAATGGCGCGGCCCCAGGCGCCTGTGAAAGATCGCAAAACCTGTTATGAACTTGAGTCGGGATGGGGGATGAGAGCCTCACACCAACCAGCCCGCCATGTGACCGACGACGAATGGGCGTTTGTCCCATCTCAGGCTGATGAGAGAGGAGGCCTTGCAGCGCAGGCGTGATCTGTGCGAGGTCTTCAACGGCTTGCGCTGGCTGGCGCCTGTTTTGCATCGGCGCGCCTTGGCAGATGCTGCCTCGTGACTTCCCGCGCTGGACCGCCGTGTACCAGCAGACGCAACGCTGGCTGCGCTCCGGCTGCGTTGAGGCGATTGTCCACGATCTGCGCCTGCTCTTGTGGCCGCGCCACACCGGATTCACTGGCATGAGATAACCGCTAGCCTGGGAGTGTGAGAATGGTGGATTTCAGCTCAATTGACCTCACAACGGTCGTTGATGTCTTCTTATTGCTGCTGATCGGCATTGGCCCCAAGATTGTGCTGGTCCCTTTTCTCGAGCTGAGCGCAAAGATGGATGACAAGACCAAGGATCGTGTCATTCGAAAAATGCTGCGCACAGCGTCTATCACCGCCATTCTGCTCATGGTGTTTGGAGGGCTGCTGACCAAGCTGCTGCACTTTTCTACGGGCGCGCTGGCCATCGCTGGGGGGATCATCCTGCTCGTTATCTCGCTATCCATGATCCTCAGTCAGGATGACGGGCAAACGCAGCATGACTCACTGGTCGCCCACGATCCCATGCGGCTCGCCGTGTTTCCCCTTGCGGTTCCCTACCTCCTCAATCCTGCGGGCATCGTCACGCTCGTTACCGTCTCTGCCGAAGCGGGGTCGCTCAGCATATTCGCCCTGGTCTTTGGCCTGCTCGCGTTGGTGATTGGTATCGACGTTGTCGTCTTCCGGTGGGCAAAGCAAGTGAGCGCACATCTCGATGCGAGCCGTATGCTCGTGACTGAGAAGGTATTTGGGTTTCTGCTGGCGGCGCTGGCGGTTCAACTGGTATTGGAGGGTTTATCCGACGTTGGTGTGATCCACCTTATCGGTCATTAGGTTTTCTCCCATTGACTTCAGGGCTTGCGCTCTGCGAACGAATCTGCGAAGCTGGCAAGCGGGCCACACCGGCTCATCTCCTGCTGCTGACGCCACAATGTGGAGGAAGACGCGAGACGATGGCTGATACACCTTTTACCGAGGCGAACCGCGCGACCTGGAATCTCTGGATGACACGCGACACTGGCTCGGACCATTTCAAAGATGTGGCGCGGTTCCGCGCGACGGGGTCGAGCCTGCGTCCCATCGAGCTGGGCGAGCTTGGCGCTGTGGCGCCGGGCAAATCGCTGCTGCACCTCCAGTGCAATCTGGGGAGCGAGACGCTCTCATGGGCGCGGCTGGGCGCGCAGGTGACGGGCGTAGACATCGCCGATGCGGCGATCACCTTCGCGCGCAAGCTGGCGGCAGAGAGTGGGCTGAGCGAGCGGGCGCGCTTCATCCGCGCGGACCTCTACGCGCTGCCCGAAACGCTCAACGAGACGTTCGATCTCGTCGTCGCAACGTATGGCGCGCTCTGCTGGGCGCCCGATCTGGAGGGTTGGGCGCGAGTGGCGGCGCGCTATGTCGCCCCAGGTGGCACGCTGCTGCTGATCGATCTGCATCCGGTCGGCATGGCGCTCGATGCGCAGCCGAGCGACCCCAGCGGGCGCAGCCTGCGCCTGGATCGCCCTTACTTCCACACGCGCGAGCCGCAGACCGAGCAGACGCCCGGCGAGCCAGCCGTCTACGCCTGGGGCTATGGGTTGGGTGAGGTGGTGACGGCGCTGGCGGCCACCGGGCTGCGCGTCGACTCGCTGCGCGAGTATCCCTGGGCGCACTGGCGGCAGTTCCCGCAGTTGGTGGAGAGCGGCGATGGCTACTGGCGCTGGCCCGACCCAGCCAACCAGTTCCCGCTGCTCTTCTCGCTGCGCGCCACCCGCCCGGCGCCGGCAAGGTAGCCGCTTCGGAGGGCGCCGCGCCGCCAGCGGGGCTGTGTCAGTCTCGCGGCGCTTCGGTTGCGGCGTCGCTCTGCGCCTCGGCCCATGTCAGCCGCCGCTTCAGGTCATTGCAGTGCGAGAAAGCAATCTGCCCATCGTGCTGCAAGCGCCCCACCACGATACCCGGCGCGACACCGACCGCCTGTGCAAATGTGGCGATCTCCGCAGGTGTCTGATAGCGTTCGCCGCTGACGAAACGCCGCCAGGCTGGCGCGGGGATGAGCAGGTCACGCGCGAAGGTATTCGCTTGTTCCTCCTCGTCGGTAGCGGCGCCGTCATCCTCCTCCAGGAACACATCCTTCTTGCGATGCAGCAGGAGGTGGCCAGCCTCGTGGAAGAAGGTGAACCAGAGCTGGTCGTCTGTCTTGTAGCGCAGCGTCAACTGAATCAGCGCTTTCGTCGGCGTCAGCCAGCGCGTCGCGCCGCAGATGCCTGTGCGCGGCAACTCTGGCACGAAGGTCACTGCGACGCCCGCCTCGGCGCAGAGTCTCACGATGTCAGGCTGAAAGACCTCTGGCGGCTGCGTCGTCAGCGGGCGAATCTGGCGCAACGCCTCACGGAAGCGCCGCTCAGCATAGGGCGCGCAGTCAATCTCCGTCGCCTCGATCTCCCCTTGTCGCAGCCAGGCCACCACCGCGCCAGTATCGCTGGTGGCAGCGCCAGTCTTGCGGAAGGCGACGATCTCCTGCTCGAAGACGACCCGATACGCCTCTGGCGAGGCCACGCCGAAGAACGTCAGCAGTTCCAGCACTTGCATCGGTTTATCGTCAAACTGTCGCACCCAGCCACGCGCGATCATCTGCCCGACAGGTAGCTCGCGCAGCCAACCCGCCCAGCCATTGAGTCGCTGCGCATCTTCCAGCCGCGCCAGCGCCTCGCGGTACTGCTGCTCGCGCTTGTTCCAGAAGGTGGCCGAGATGCCCAGCACACGCTCGAATTGCAGCGCTGTCTCCGGCGTGATCGCCGCTTTCCCCTTCACGATCTCGTTGATGGTCTTCTTCGGGCGGCCCGTCCGCAGCGCCAGCTCCGCCTGCGTCATCTCGCGCTCTTCGAGCGCTTCGAGCAGCGTTTCACCGGGCGGCGACACACTATCTGGATGATAGTCGCTGTGTGTCATGGTTGAGTTCATACGTGGTAGTCCTCTACGCCAAGAATGCGGATTGCGGTCACCTGTGTCCAGTCCAGCCCGCCATCGGGTTTCCGCGCCTGGTCTGGGTCCACTGGCTCCAGGATGAGGCGTTTGCCTCCATCCACGCTCATCGCCAATTGCCCCTTCCGGTCGCCAGTCAACTCGTGGAGCTTGCCAGGCAGCGGGCGCGCCTCCTCCAGATTCGCCGCCGCGTCGAGGTCATCCAGCCGCCGTCGCAGGCGCTTAGCGCCCTGTTTGCCATAGAGCCGCATGAGCGTTTTCGTGTCATTGCACGCATCCCGCAGCCGTTCCGACGCGAACCGTATCTCCACCCTTCCGCATCCTCATGTTCTTGTTTACCCTAAAGGTAAACGGCAATTCGCAGTATACGCCAGTCCGCCAGCCAGAGCAACCCCTGCGCAGCGCAAGCGGTCAGCCTTCTGGTATCGTACCATCGAATGCAGGGAGAGGCGCCCGCCCGGCGCAGGCATAATAGCCGCTTCGGAGGGCGCCGCGCCGCCAGCGAGGCTGTGGGGTACGATAGGGGCGATGTGTCGTGTCGCGACGAGCGGTGAGTGGGCGACGCCTGGGGGCGCCTGAGATGGACGAGCAGTTAGGACGCGAGCAGGCCGCCGCCTCGGCCCATGAGGATGTGCGCGCTGCGGCGGCCAAGCCGACGACGCGCGGGGCGACTGCGCGGGCGGCGCTGCGAGCGATGCGCCCGGAGCAGTGGACGAAGAATGGCCTGACACTGCTGGCGGCGGTCTTCTCGCGCACGCTCCTCGACGGGCCAACCCTGACGCGCGTGCTCATTGGCTTCGCGGCGTTCTGTCTGGCGGCGAGCGGCGTCTACCTCGTCAACGATCTGGCCGACCGCCAGCGCGACCAACTGCATCCACGCAAACGCTACCGGCCCATCGCGTCGGGCGCGCTGAGTCCGCAGTTGGCGGCGTGGTTGGCGGCGGCGCTCTTCGCCGGAGCGGCGGCGCTGGCGCTGTGGCTGGCGTTTGGCGGCTTTTACCACGATCTGCCGCGCGGGCCAGACCCCTTCGGCGCACTGGGCGGCGGGCTACTCTTTCTGCTGGCGCTGGCGACCTACGTCGCGCTCAACATCGCCTATTCACACTGGCTCAAGCGGCTGGCGCTGTGGGATGTCTTCGCTATCGCTGCTGGCTTCGTCTTGCGAGCGTTGGCAGGCGCATTCGCGGCGGCGGTCTACATCTCGCCGTGGTTCTACCTCTGCGCCATCTTCCTCTCACTCTTCCTGGCGCTGGGCAAGCGGCGCGCGGAGCTGATGCGCATCAGCGTGGAGCCTGCGAGCAGCGGCGCGCGTGAGAGTATGGCGCTCTACTCCACACAACTGCTCGATCAGCTCATCGTCCTCTCCGTCACCTGCGCGGTCATGGCCTACAGCCTCTACACGTTCCAGGGTGAGGTTGGCGGCAATGCGCTCATCATCACCGTGCCGGTCGTGCTGTTCGGCGTCTGCCGCTATCTGTATCTGATCTACGTGCGGCGTGAGGGCGAGCGTCCCGATGAACTGCTCTGGCGCGATCCACAGATTCTGGGCGCTGTGGCGCTGTGGCTGCTCATCGTGGCGCTCGCTCTCTATGCCCCGGCGCTGCTGGCGGCGCTACGCGCGTTCTAGCGTGCTCTAGCGCGGCCAGCGGCGCGCCGGGGCGTTGAGACGCAGCGCCTCACTGGCGCAGGGCTTCTTCCGCATCGCGCAGGCGCAGCGAAAGCTGGAAGAGCAGCGCGGCGCTGGCCTCCGCGCTATGCTGAAGCACGGCGCGGAAGTCGAAGATGGGGATGATGAACGCCAGCGTCGGCTCAATCGCTGTGGCCGTCGCCGAACGCGGTCGGTCGTCAATCAGCGCCATTTCACCGAACATCTCTCCCGGCCCGACCGTCGCCAGCATGCGCACATCGTCGCCTTCGCCGCGCTGGGTGATGCAGACGCGACCACGCAGGATGACATACAGCCCAACCCCCGGACGCTGCCCCTCATGCACCAGGTCCGCGCCCGCCGGATAGGCGCGTGCGACGCCGACAGCCCTCAGGTTGCGCCGGTCCACCGGGCGCAGCTTGGCGAAGAAGGGAATTCGATTCAGGACCTCGTCGCATTCCTCCGGCGAGAATCCCTCTGGCGCTGTATCATTGGCCCGCTGACCATTGCGTTTATTCACACGCTTGTTGTCTTTGCCAAACATCGCTGCGCTCCTTTTCTCCGCCGCGCTGGAGTTCCACAAGACTCGCGGCGCCCGGAGCAGTTATGTAAATATACTGCTCCGGGTTACGCATCAAGTGTACCCGCTAATGGCTGCACGCAACAGGCGCAAGATACGCGGCAAGGCACGCATCTGCGCACAGCCATCCATTCTTTCGCGGCAGAGAGAATGAGGACGCCGAGTCGCCTCCTCCTCGGAGGGTCATCCGATCATTCGCCTGGCGCCAGGCCGCCCTGCGTGCCTGCCAGCACCTCATTGTGGCCGATGCCCAGCGTCTTGATCCAGCGCTGCTGGCCCAGCGTCAGCCCGATGAAGAAGCCGAGTTCGACCAGCTCCGGGTCGGTGAAATGCTCGTGCAGCTTTTGCCAGAGCGCATCGTCGGCGAGTGACGATTCCCAGATGATGGCGCTGGTGTAGGTCAGCGCGACCTTCTCGCGCTCGGTGAATTCGTCGGAATCGGCGAAGTGCAGCAACTTGGCGTACTTCGCCTCAGGAATGCTCCCCGATCCTGACCGGACCGATCGCTGCGCCCCTCAATACTCGCACTCGATTGATTGCGAGACGTAGACGCGGCACAACTCCTTGAGGGAGTGGTCGAGCACACCTTCACGGAAGGTGGTCATCCACGCCTGCGAGAAGGCGCGGATGACCGCTGGCACATGTGCGCGAATGGCCTGACTCTCTGGCCGGGGCGCGCCATGCAGCCGAGCGTCTTCGAGGTAGCCCAGCACCTCAGGGTCGGTAATCGCCGATAGATCAGGATAGGGAATGCGCGGCATAGGTTGTCTCCAATCGTGTCGTAGACAAACGATTGTCCAAACACTAACACAGCACATCAGCGCTCGTCAATGCGTGTGGATTCCATCACCTGCCAATCGCCCGTGGCGCGCTGCGCTCAGTAGCAGCAGCTATCCTTGAAGCCGCAGGTGGGGCAGATGGTCGCCTTGCCGCCTTTGAGGTCGGGCATCGGCGAGCCGCAGACGGGGCAGGGCATCTCGCCAGCCGCCAGCTCTTCGCGCGGCTCAGGCGCATCCTGGCGCGCATCCGCTGTGGGCGCCGTGTCCGTTGTGACAGTTCTGGCTGGCTGGTTCGGCATACGCTCCTCACCTCAATGCGCTGCATGCTGGGCGGCTTTCACCCAGACAGTGTACCCCAGCTACAGGCCACGCGCCTATACCATGCGCGCGCTATCTCCTCGTTGGCGAGAGGCGATGTGGGCGTGGTATAATCTGCTTCACAACGACTTAGTGTACAATGTACACTTAACTCTGGGCGGCGCGGCGGGGTATCCACCCACACGCCGACGAGACGAGCCAGGCGACGGGGCCTGCTCGCAGGCGCGAAAGGAGCCGGGACATGACCGGACCCGCAGGGCAGACGCTCTCAGCGGCGCAATCTGAAACACACAGCGCGGCGCGACGCTTCGACCTGATTATCATCGGCGGCGGTGTCGCTGGCCTCTCCGTTCTGCTCACGCTGCCCGCGCATCTGCGAGTCGCGTTACTCACCAAAGCTGCTCTGGGCGAGAGCAACACGCGCTATGCGCAGGGCGGGCTGGCCGCCCCTGTCGGGCTGGACGACGACCCCGAACTGCAACTGCGCGACACGCTGACGGCTGGCGCCGGCCTGGTGGATGAGGCGGCGACACGCGCGATGCTCGGCGAGGCGCGCGAGGCTGTCGCGTGGCTCGTCGCCCAGGGCACGCAGTTCGACGAGCGCGAAGGCAGCGCGCCCGCTGCGGCGACACACGACGCCGATCCGCTGCATGCGCTGGCGACGCGCTACGACCTGACGCTGGAGGCGGCGCACAGTCGCCGCCGCGTGCTGCATGCGCATGGCGACGCGACCGGCGCCGAGATCGAGCGGGCGCTGGTCGTGGCAGCGCGGCGGCGCCCGCACACAGACCTGTTCGAGCATGCGCTGGCGCTGGACCTGGTGATCGCGTCAGGCGGCTGCGCTGGCGTGGATGCGCTGATTGGCGGGCAGGTGGCGCGCCTGCTGGGCGCGCGCGGCGTGGTCATGGCAAATGGCGGCGCCGGGCGGCTCTGGCTGCGCACCTCGAATCCGCCGGGGGCGACGGCGGATGGCGTGGCGCTGGCCTGGCGCGCGGGCGCAGCGCTGGCCGACCTGGAGTTCTGCCAGTTCCATCCGACCACACTCGCGGTGGATGGCCCCGATGGTGAGCCATTCCTGGTCTCGGAGGCGGTGCGCGGTGAGGGCGCCTGGCTGCGCAATACGCGCGGAGAGCGCTTCATGCCGCGCTATCATCCAGACGCCGAGCTGGCCCCGCGTGATGTCGTGGCGCGGGCGATTCTGAGCGAGATGCTCGCCGAGGACGCCCCCGCAGCCTATCTCGACCTGCGCCATCTGCCCGCCGACGAGATGCGAACGCGCTTCCCCAGCATCACGGCGGCGTGCCGGGCGCGCGGGCTGGACCTCGCCACTGATCTGATACCCGTCGCTCCGGCGGCCCACTACTACATGGGCGGCGTGGTGACGGATACCTGGGGGCGCACGACCATTCCCGGCCTCTATGCCGTCGGCGAAGTCTCCTGCACCGGCGTCCACGGGGCAAATCGCCTCGCCAGCAACTCGCTGCTTGAGGGGCTGGTCTTCGGCAGGCGCGCCGCGCGGCTGATCGGCGGCGAGGCCACGGCGATTGAGCGAGCGGGAGCAGATTGGCCGACGACACCCGCGCTGACAGGGCCGTGGGTCGAACTGGCGCAGGTCGTCATGCCGCAGCGCGCGCTGGACGCGCCGGACGCCGTGGAGGCGCGGGCGAAAGCGCAGCGCCTGATGTGGCAGTATGTCTCGCTGCGGCGCGACGCCGAGGGGCTTGCCACCGCGCTGGAGCGTCTGCGCGCGCTGGCCGCTGATGGGCCATACGATCCGGAGACGGCGAACATGCTGCTGGTGGCGCAGTCTGTGACCCTGGCGGCGCTCAGCCGCGCCGAGAGCCGTGGCGGCCACTATCGCACCGACTTCCCGGAGCGCGATCTCAGCCGCGACGGGCGACACACGATGCTCTGGCCGACCCAGACGCCACGAGCCGCGCGGGAGGCGAACGATGTCATCCACGCCTGATACCATCGAGCGGCGCAAGGCCTACGGCTTCGCCTACGATCCGATCTTCGATGTCGAGCTGGCGCGGCGTGCGCTGGCCGAGGATGTCGGACGCGGCGACCTGACCAGCGAGGCGACCATTCCCGCTGGCACGCGCGCGCATGGCCGCATCATCGCGAAAGCGGATGGCGTGGTGGCCGGGCTGCCTATGGCCGCGCTGGTCTTTCGCCTGATGGATCTCAACACCCATGTCGTGCTGACCGTGCACGATGGCGCAACCGTGAGCGCAGGGCAGACGCTGGCTGCGCTGGATGGCGATGCGCGCGCGCTGCTGACGGCGGAGCGCACGGCGCTCAACTTTCTGGGGCGGCTCTCGGGCATCGCGACGCTGGCGGCGCGCTGCGCCGCCGCGACGGCTGGCACGCAGGCGCGTGTGGTCGATACGCGCAAGACAACCCCCGGACTGCGCGCGCTGGAGAAGTACGCCGTGCGCATGGGCGGGGCGACGAATCATCGCTCTGGCCTGGATGATGGCATCCTGATCAAAGACAACCACATCGCGGCGGCGGGCGGTCTCTTCGCGGCGGTGACACGGGCGCGGGCGCATGCCTCGCACCTCATCAAAGTGGAGGTGGAGTGCGAGGACGAGGCTCAGGTACGCGAGGCGCTGGAGAGCGGCGCCGACGCCATCCTGCTCGACAACATGCCAGACGAGGCGATGCGCGCGGCGGTGCTAGTGATCCGCGAACGCGACCCGCGTGTGGTGATCGAGGCGTCGGGCAACATCGGCGCCGACCCGCAGCGCATCGCGGCGGTGGCCGCCACCGGAGTTGATCTGATCTCGCTGGGCGCGCTGACCCACTCCGCGCCGGTCTTCGATGTCTCGTTAGAGTTCGACGCGCGCTGATCTGTGCAACACAGGCGCCTGGCGGGCGCGCTGACGACCGCCAGCCAACGCTTGCCAAGTGATACACCCGGATCGATAGGTCCTGACGACATGCGCAGGCTCGACTGCGCAGAGGAGTGTCGCCCAATGGCAACCAATACACAACCGCTTCCAGTTCTTGCGAATGACGCGCAGGGGCAACCGCTCGTGGTCGCCTGCGAGGAGAGTTCCGAAACGCAGGTGTTGCCCTCCCTGGTGGAGTGGCGCGCATCGGGCGTGCAGGCGACGAGTCAGCCGCGCCACGCGGGCGCCGAACGCGCCGACCAGATTCCACGCGAGTATGCGCTGATGAGCCAGGACGAGCTAGACGAACGCATCGCGCGGGCGCGGGCGACGCTGGGCGAGCGGCTGGTGATTCTCGGCCACCACTATCAGCGCGACGAGATCATCAAATACGCCGACGCGCGCGGCGACTCGTTCAAGCTGGCGCAGTTCGCCGCAGAGCGGAAAGAAGCGGATTACATCGTCTTCTGCGGCGTACATTTCATGGCCGAGAGCGCCGATATCCTCAGTGAGCCGCGCCAGCGCGTCGTGCTGCCCAATCCCGCCGCTGGCTGCTCGATGGCCGACATGGCCAACATCGCCGAGGTGGAGGAACTCTGGGAGATTCTCGACGGCCTCTATCAGGATGAAGCGGGCGATGACACGCTGCAACCGATCATCCCGATCACCTACATGAACTCCGCCGCGAACCTCAAGGCGTTCTGTGGGCGGCATGGTGGCATCGTCTGCACCTCGTCGAACGCGGAGCAGGTGATGCGCTGGGCGTTCGCGCGCGGGCGGCGTGTGCTGTTCTTCCCCGATGAGCATCTGGGGCGCAACACGGCGCTGAAGATGGGCATCGCGCCTGAGCGCATCGCCGTGTGGAATCAGCGCAAAGACTTCGGCGACATCGGCGATGAGCAGACGCTGATCGACGCGCAGGTGATCCTGTGGAAGGGCTGGTGCTCGACCCACCAACGCTTCTCGCCCGAACAGATCGCCGAGGCGCGCGAGCGGTTCCCCGGTCTGCGCGTGGTAGTGCATCCAGAGTGCAACCACGAGACGGTGATGGCCGCTGACCTCAATGGCTCGACGGAGTACATCATCAAGGCGATCGAGGCGTCGCCTGCGGGATCGGTCTGGGCGGTCGGCACAGAGATCAATCTGGTGAAGCGGCTGGCGCGGGAGCATCCTGACAAGACGATCTTCTGCCTCGACCCGGTTGTCTGCCCCTGCTCGACGATGTACCGCATCCATCCGGCCTACCTCGCCTGGGTGCTGGAGGAGCTGGTGGAGGGGCGTGTGGTCAACCAGGTCAACGTGGACGGTGAGACGGCGCGCTGGGCCAAGATCGCGCTGGAGCGCATGCTCGCCACGAAGGGCGCATAGCCCCGGCGTGCGTCATAGCATGACAGAGCACAAAGCCGCCGCCATTCGGCGCCGAATGGCGGCGGCTTTGTGCTGCATTTCGTTAGTGGCGTGGACACCGCCGCGCTCAGCGCGCCACAGAAATCGCCGCCGAGCGCGCAAGGCATTCAGGCGGCTCCGATTCAGGTCCGAGCGGAATCAACAGCGTTGATGCAGGCGCCTGGCGCAATACCTGCGTGGCGACGGCCCCAGCGAAGAAGCGTTCACTGCGGAGCGCACTGTGAGCCGTCATCACCAGCGCCCCAAGACAGCTCCGCCGCGCGAAGGCGACAAGCGCCGTTCCCGGCTCGCCCAGAAGCATCTTGGTCGCGACCGTGGCGGATGTCTGTGCGGCGGTCACCGTACGTATGTCGCGCAGGTACCGCCGGGCCTCGCGTACATGCTCGAGCCACAGGCGGCGCTGCGCGGCGTTCATCTCAGGCTCGACGCGTCCAGCCAGTGGGCGCGGCTCGACGTGAACCAGCACGACCTCGCCACTCATCAACTCCGCCAGAGCGCAGGGAATCGCGCGCTCAGCATAGGCGCGCCCATCGAGCGGGACTACGATCAGGGGCTTGCGCGTGGCCAGCGGGTCAACCGGGCGCGCCTGCGGCGACCAGAACAGCAGCGGCGTACCCTGCCGCAACAGGGTCCAGGCGATTGTATGTGGATACCAGACGATCTCCGACAGCTCGCGGCGCTCAGAAGCGATGACGATGAGGTCAATTGATCGCTCGCGCCCACCCGCTAGCGCATCAGCGAGCGGGGCTTCGCCCGAATCGAGCGCCTCCTGGGCGCGGCGCCCCAGCGTGCGCGACTGCTCCATCGTCAGAGCGCGCAGCGGCAGACTCGTTTGTGACATTATTTTGCCCCTTTCCAGCGCCGCCATCGCTCGCTCAGGCGCAAGGGAAGCTGCCCACACTCTGCGGCGCGCATTCCAGTATCCCATCGCGCGCGTCTCGGCAACGTCACAGTGCGCTAGCCATGCGTCACAGCAGCGTCACAGCGCGCCACGTACCAACCACATCACCTATGCGACGCATCTCCATAGCATTACAGCGCCAAGACCGTGACGCAGCTGTGAGATTCGACACGCAATCTGAGATAGCACTGTGCGCTGTTGGCTTTACCTTCGGGAAAGGCGAGTACGACAGAGCCTCTGTAGCGCTGTGTGGCTCGCTCGGTCAGACCGACGCAGAAGGAGCGTTTCCTCTATGGCGCAGGCATGTCAGGCATGTGATGTCGCCCCACGGAGGGTGACCCGGTCACGCGGCGCTACGTGGGTACTCGTCACGGCGCGCTAGTAATCCGAAGGGAGAAACACCATGTCTCAGTACGTTCAGTTTGGCGCCTTCTTCATCACCGTTCCCAATCTGATCGTCATCGTAGCCATGCTAATCGTGTTCGCGGCAGGCCTGCTGGTAAAGCTACCGGGCCATAGGGACGACTAGGGGGAGAACATCATGTCCAACTGGACTTTGACGTTGCGCCAGCGGATTGACAAGAGCTTCCCCAGCGACCAGGTATTGCCGGATCAGCAACCGGCATATGTACGTTCGTCGCTGTATCTGCTTGGCGCAGCGACCCTGGTGAGCTTCGGTATCATCATCCTGAGTGGGGTCGTTCTGGGCCTGTTCGGGCCTCAGTGGTGGCATCAGTCCGCCATCGGTCACTTCGTCAACAGTGTCCACTTCTGGAGCGCACAGGCGTTCTTCTTCTTCATGGCAATCCACCTGTGGACCACGTTCTTCATGGGCGCCTGGCGCGATGGGCGCGCAAAGACCTGGATGACTGGGGTACTGGCGTTCATTGTCAGTATTCTGACCGCGTTTACCGGGTATCTCTCGCAGACGAACTTCGACTCCCAGTGGATCGCTGTGTCTGCCAAGGATCTGATGAACTCCGTCGGCGTTGGCGGATTCTTCAATCCGCTCAACTTTGGCCAGATGTACACCTACCACGTCTTTGTATTTCCAGCGGCGATTGCCGCAATCATCGCTATCCACATCCTGCTGGTGCGGCTGCGCGGAGTGGTACGCCCCTACCCGGCGCGCGGCGAGCAGCGTGAGCCTTATCGCAAGGACATGACGCAGGCGGAGTACTACCACGGTGTGCGGATGGCGCCCTATGACCTTATCCGTGAGATCACAGTGCTCGGCGTTGTGGTGTTGGCGCTGGTCGTGCTCTTCGCTGGCGTCTTCTCATCTGGCGATGAGCGGCCGCTGACGCTCCAGAGCGTGGCGCAAAGCGATCCCGTTGGCTTCACCAACGTGAGCCTCTCCGAGTTGGATGGTAGCAGCGCCATTGCTGGGTATGGTCAGCCATACAACACAGCTACCGGCGCAACTCAGTCGCTGGGACCCATCTCGTTCCAGCAACTCGCTGGTGTAAGTATCCCGATTGATACCGCGCAGGTGTATGTGTACGGGCCGCTGGCGACCATACATAGCGCGTCTGTGCAGGCGGCGGTCGCAACGTACAAGGCGGCCTCCGCTGACCAGCAGACCAAGTGGACGACCGCCTACAGCGCCGCGCTGGCGAAGAGCGCCAGCCCAGCGCTAGACGCCAACGGCGCGCTTGTCTTGCCAGCGGGCGACTATGGCCCGTTGCCGCTGATGTTCAATGCGCTGCTCGGCGCCGCGCGTTCTGGCGCGATGGATGGCATCCTGCTGGCGAGTGGCGCATTCTATCAAACTGATTACACCAAGTCGCTGCTCTTCCTGAACGAGAGCGCCCTGCCCGACAGAGCGAGCGCAGAGCATCTCGCGGGAGATCAGTGGGGCATGATGAATGAGCCGGGTCCGTATCCTGGGCAGGCGTGGCTCTGGCTCTATACCACGTGGTATCAGGTACCAGCAGGTCCATTCAATGGGCCGAATGCTGATGTGGCCGTAGCTATTGTGATGCTCATCCTCACAGCGCTGTTATTCCTGGTACCGGTCATTCCAGGTCTCGAACGCTTGCCGCGCTACCTTGGGCTGCACCGAATTATCTGGCGCGATCACTACCGAGACATGGAGCGCGGCCAGCCGACTGCGCGCGCCGGACCACTGGCTCATACGCCGAAACTTGCAGATTGAGGGAGTTCCTGGCGTCGGCTGGTGGTCAGTCGGCGCCAGGAGTGCGCGCCATACCACATGGATAGTCGCGGGTCCACGGGCGCCAAGAATGCTCAGACTGTTCCCACACACCGGTACGATGCGCTACCATAGAGATATGAGTATGATAGCTATCATCGTGACGCCAGGGGCGCCTGCTCGCCTGCTCCTCACTGCCCCACGCGCGCCTGGCGCGCAAATACGCCTCTATCTGTGTATGGCGAGCCGATGGGTGGGCTGGCGGCCAGACGATGCGAGCGGGCGCCGCGTATGACCACCATCATACTCAAGCTCGCGCTCACGCCCATGCTGATTGGCGTGGCCAGCCTCGTCGGCAGACGCTGGGGCCCGGCGATCAGCGGCTGGCTGATAGGGTTGCCCTTCACTTCAGGACCAATCATCTTTCTGCTGGCGCTGGCTCATGGCGCCGCGTTCGCCGCCGCCGCCGCCACGGGGACACTGGCGGGCGTACTCTCGGAGGCCGCCTTCTGCATAGCGTATGGGTGGCTCGCCTGGCGTGGCGGCTGGGTATGGGCGGTCCTGGGGGGCAGCCTGGCCTTTATCGGCGCCACTGCTGCGCTGCAAGGCGTGTCCCTCGCGCCCGTGCCACTCTGCATGATCGGGCTTATCGCGCTGGTAGCCACCCTCTATCTCTTGCCGACAAAGCGGCGCGGCGGTCGCGGTGAACGCGCTTCCACCGCAGCGACGCCGACCGCCGCATCCATACCGCGCTGGGACCTGCCCGCCCGCATGCTGGTCGCCACCGGCTTCGTCGTCCTGCTCACCGGAATCGCGCCCGCGCTCGGTCCCCACCTGACCGGATTGATTGCCCCATTTCCCGTCTTCGCCACCATCCTGGCAGCCTTCGCGCAGCGCCAGAGCGGCCCAGCGGCGGCTGTGGGCGTGTTGCATGGTCTGCTGCTCGGCCTCTTTTCTTTCGCCGCCTTCTTCCTCACGCTGGCCCTGCTCCTCGTGCCGCTGGGCGTCGCGCTCGCCTTCGTTGGCGCGATTGTCAGCGCGCTCATCGTGCAGGGCGGCTCGTTCTGGCTGATGCAGCGGCGCGCGGCCAGTGCGCCTGCGCTCTGATGCGGCGCTCATCCGCTGCCGTGTCGCCGTTACGGAGTGTAGAGCTTCGGTCGAGGACTCCAGGCAGCGTAGCCTCGACTGAGCAGATATGCGGCGACAAGGAAGACGCTCAGGATGCCATCGGAAATGGCGGCGAACTGCGCGTCAACCGCGTGATTGCGGATGAGCAACGCTTCCACAATAGTTAGCCCGACCTTGCTCGCAATGGTTAGTTCCCAAAGGCCAGGCAGCCGACGTGGCCAAATGCCCAGGAGGACGAAGACGCCCGCGAACATGAGGAAACCGAACATGCGCCAGGTTTCGACCTGCTGTGTCGCGGGACTGGCCGCCTGGACAGCCCCGATCGCGGTGATGAAGGCGTAGAGCGCGCCGAGCGCGCTCACGAGCATGAGGACAGTCGCGATGCGATCCTGGATCGTGGGCGCCAATCGGGCGGCGGGCGAATTCATGAAACATCCCCTTTGACGCAGTATGGCGGCATGAGCGCCTGTCTCGCCCTGCCGCACGGGACGTGCCGGAGTCGGCTACGGCGCGGCGCTCGCTGGCGTTGGCGTTTCTCTGGCGTGACCTGCTGACGCGATGAGGCTGTGTGTCAACACACGCACTCACTGCACACATGGCGCCTTCGTGAGCGATGGGGAGCAAGAACTTCATGCGGTTGTGACGCCGCCGAGACATCGCAAGGAAGAATCGCGCGCTGATTGTGAGCCGTGGCGCAGAGACTGCGGCGTGACGAGAATGAGCGCGCCGAGCCGCTGCGTGGGATGATGTGGTTGAATCCAGCAGCGGCGTGGCGAGGCGGCAGACGATGTGGAGGAGAACATGGCGATCACGACTGCGGACGATCACAAACGCTATCTGCAAAATCTGCGCGAGGAGCGCGACGCTTCCCACCTCTACCACGGTCTGGCGCAGATCGAGGGCGACCCACGCCTGGCGGATGTCTACCAGCGGATGTCGGAGGTCGAGGCGCGCCACGCCGCCGTGTGGGCCGGGAAGCTGCGCGACGCCCAGCAGCTCGTTCCCGCCGATGCGCCGAGCGTGCGCACACGCGCGCTGCTCTGGCTGGCGCAGCGATTCGGCGCGGCTACTGTCTTGCCGATCATCGCGTCGTCGGAGCGCGGAGCCAGCCATGCCTACGACGCGCAGCCCGAGGCGCGCGCCGCTGGCATGCCTGCCGACGAACGCTCACACGAGCGCGTATTTGGCTACCTGCTGCAAACGACCCGCGGCGGAGTAGCTGGCTCGGTGCTTGCCCAGCTCGAAGGCCGACACCGCAGCACATCCGGCGGCAATGCGCTACGGGCGGCGGTGCTTGGCTCCAGCGATGGCCTGACCTCCAACCTGAGCCTGGTGATGGGCGTCGCGGGCGCGGCGCTCCAGCCACATCAGATTCTGCTGACGGGCCTGGCGGGCCTGCTGGCGGGCGCGCTCTCGATGTCGATTGGCGAGTGGCTCTCGGTGCAGAGCGCCCGTGAACTCTACAGCCGCCAGATCGGCGTGGAGCGCGAGGAGTTGGAGCAGGCGCCGGAGGAGGAGCGCGAAGAGCTGGCGCTGATCTATGAGGCGAAGGGGCTTGAACCCAGCGCCGCCGCCGACCTGGCCGCCCGCATCATCGCCGACCCCGCGACCGCGCTGGATACGCTGGCGCGTGAGGAGCTGGGGATTGATCCGAATGAGCTGGGTGGCTCGGCGTGGGAGGCTGCTGTGGCCTCCTTCCTGTTGTTCGCGGTGGGCGCCATCATCCCGGTAATTCCATTCACGTTCCTGGCAGGCTGGACAGCCATCATCACCAGCATCGGGCTGAGCATTGTAGGACTGTTCACCATCGGCGCAGGCATCACGCTGACGACGGGGACACCGCTGGTGAAGGCGGCTGGCCGTCAGATCATCATGGGTGTGGCCGCTGCGCTCATCACGTTCGGCCTGGGTCGCCTCGTAGGTGGCGCCATCGGCTGAGGCAGCGGAAACACGATGGCGCCTGGGTGATGGTCGAGAGGCGATTGAGACATCGCTCGCCTTCGCTGTGACGCCGCTGTGAGTGACGCCGCATAGATTGACGCTATGGAGGCGGCGCGCGACCGGTACCTCTGTACGTGGAGCGTCGATAGAGTAGCACTATCAAACAGATGTTGGCATGGTCTTGCCTCGGCCCAAACGCCGGACGCTGGCACGCCAATCAGCGCCGCTTATGAGCGGATACATCACTACTTAATCCGACGCTTCGCGATGCTCAGCCGCTGTCGGGCGCGCTGGTCAAGGCCGCTGTCACAGCAAAAGGAGTAGCCGCTATGCCATCGAACACCATGCCACAGCTTCCGTTCACCGAGCGCAGCGATGCGGCGCCGACGGCAGACGCGCGCATGGCGCCGCGCGATGCGGCGCACGCGCGGGTGGATGCGATTCCTGGGACATCCGCAGCGCAGCGCAGGCGGCGCATCGCGGCCATCATCGCGGCCTCGTTGCTCGTCAGCGCCATCGTGAGCGGCGCCGCCACTGTTATCGCACGGCGCTCTACGCGCAGCGCAAGCGCCGCGAAAACGCCAGCGAGGTAGCGCGCGAAGCCGCACAACCGCAGAGAAGGGAGCGCGCTATGTTCAAGCGTATTCTCGCCGCTGTCGATGATTCCCTGCGGTCGCAGCTTGTCATGCAGACCGGGCGCGAGCTGGCCGAGCTGGCGGGCGGTGAGTTGGTCGTGCTGCGGGTGCGCCCCGACGTGGTTGATCGCGACCTCATCACCCCCAGGGATGCCGCGCTGGCCGATCAGACCGGCGCCCTCCGCGCGCAGGGTATCGCGGCGCACTACCTCGTGCATACAGGCAGCGCTGAGCAGCAAATTCTCCAGACGGCGCAGCGGCAACGCTCGACGCTGATCATCATCGCATCGCGTCAGGCGGGGCCGCGAGCGCTGCCCCAGCGACGCATGACGGCGCGACTGGCCGCACGGGCGCAGACGCCGCTGCTAGTCATCCCAGAACTGGGAGCGGATGACAGCTCGCCCAGCCGCTTCGGCGCAGCCGATGCGACCGTGCTCGTCGCGCTGGATGGAACGCCACTGGCAGAGCTGGCGCTGCCCTACGCGGCGGAACTGGCCGCGCTGCTGGATCGCCCGCTGACACTGCTGCGGGTCATGCTGCCGTTGCGGTCGCAAGCGGAGCTGGCTCAGGCGTGGTCCTCTGTCGCGGAGGCCCGGCAGCGGGCGCGTGAGCGCATCTCACGCGACCTGCGCATTGATACGCAGGTCGTCACTGGCGCGCCAGTCGATGAATTGCTCTGGGCCGTTGAAGGACGCCACGCAGGTGTTCTGGCGCTGTCTGCGCGTGGCCAGAGTGGGCTTACGTCGCAGCGCGCCAGCCCACTGACACTGGAGGTCCTGCGTCGGGCGAACATCCCCGCGCTGGTCATTCCGACGCCAGTCCTTGCGGCTGATACAGCGGCGCCGCCGTCTCAAGAGTCCTGAGTGTCCTGAGAGAAGTGGAGATTCCGATGACACAGCCAGACGCCAACCTCATTCTGACGCCGCTCGATGGATCCGACCTGTCAGAATTCGCCATCCCCTACGCCGCTGAGATTGCGACGGCGCTCGATGCCGCGACATTGGTGGCGCGCCTCGTCGAGCGAACACGCTGGGCGGGGACACGTTCGGGCTATTTGTTGGCGCCAGAGGTCTACACCGAGCTGATGGAATTCGAGGAGCGCGACGCCCGGACGCAGACGAAGCGTGTCGTCGCGTGGCTTGGCGATCAGGGAGTCGCCGCGCGCAGCCTCGTCGAGGACGCCAACTCACCCGCCGATCTCATCGCCATTCAGGCGCGCGAGGGCGTCTCGCTCGTGGTGATGGCGACCCACGCGCGCAGCGGCTTCGCGCGTGCGACGCTGGGCAGCGTAGCCGATCAACTCGTGCGGCAAGGACACTGCCCAACGTTGCTGGTGCGCGCCAGAGGTCGGCGGCCTGTGCGTCCGTCGCTCGCCCGCGCGCTGATTCCGCTGGACGGCTCGGCGATGAGCGAGCTGGCGCTGGCGACCCTGGCGACCCTTTCTGGGCGGCTGGTGAAGCATGTGACGCTGCTGCGGGTCATCGACCCCGATGAGCGTAGCGGGGCATCGAACGAGGCGCAACACGCGCTCGATGCGACGCGCGAGCGCGTCGAACGCGAGTCAGAGCAGCTACATGGACAGGTCGAGACGCTGCTGCTCTGGGGCGATGCGGCGCAGCAGATCGTCGAGGAGTCGGCGGATCACGATCTCGTCATCATGGCGACCCACGGCAAGACCGGCGCGACACGCTGGGCCTTTGGCAGCGTCGCGGATGCGGTGTTGAGTGAAACACGCGCCCCACTGCTGCTGACGCGCCCACACACACAGCCATGAGGCATGGGCGCCGCCGCTGCGGATGCTGGCCCGGTGTGACGTCAACCCGTCAGCATTTCGCTGCGGCGCCCATGCGCTGTGGCGCTCCAACCGAACAAATACCCCGTTTCACTGACCCGCTATGGGCCAGGAATGTGAGCTACCTCTCATTGCCTGCGTAGGGGATGTGAATCAATACAGGCGTCAGCTCTCGCTGGCTACGACATCCATCTCTGCGCCATGCGCAGCACAGCGCTCCTCTGCCGCCGCGAGCGCTCAGGTCCGACATGTGGCGGCATTCGACAGATGGGAGGTCTGTCACATGGGCTTCATCGGCTTCAGAGGCTTCAACCGGGTGGCGCGACGATTTGGCGCGCCTGGCGCATTGCTGGCAGTGGTATTGGTGGCGCTGCCCGCCTGCGCTGGCTCCCCCACCGCCACGACTCCCGGCGCGACCGCGACGAGAAGCGCGACCGCAACCGCGACGATGAGCGCGCCAGCGACGGCGACGGGCAATGGCGCATCGGGTGGCTACGCGGTCAAGGTCTATTTTTCGCAGCACCCTGCCTCAGACAATGATCCGACCAAGGTCTTCGCCGTCGCGCGCACCTCGCCAACGTTGGGTGTAGCGACCTATGCCATCAGCCAGCTCCTCGCCGGGCCGACCACCACCGAGCAGGGCGCGGGCTACTACACACCGTGGGCCGGGTCGCTGACGGGCGCCTCCAATTGTGGTGGCGCTGACTTCACCGTCACCCTCGATCATCGCGGGCCGACCGCCGCGCCCGGCGTCGCGACGCTGCAATTCTGCCGCACGACCCAGATCCCTGGTGACATCGCAGGCCCGCGCATGTCGGCGACAGCGACGACGACGCTGCTCCAGTTCGCGAATATCCACAGCGTCGTCATCCTCAACTCCACCGGGCATTGCTTCGACGATCTGAGCGGCCAGAACAAGTGCCTGTCGAGCTAACCGCGTGGCGCGCTGCTGGCTGGCGCCTCCAGCCAATGCGCGCTACGGCCAGTCGCGCCAATGTCACGCTATTCCTGTAAGGATTACGTGACATTGGCGCATTCCTTTGTGACACCCGTGTGATACGCTGCGCATATGTTGCGTCTGAGCGCCACTCGCTCAGCCGCGCATCGCAGCGTGGCAGGAGCCAGCGCGGCGCGCATCGCCTGGGGACAGGGTAGCCCCGGAGCGGCGGACTAAAGACCGTTTCAGTTGCTGAGAACGCCAGGGAGGGAGATCGAGATGTCAGAGCAGCAGCAGTCGCCAGAGCATGCGACCGAGCAACCTGGTGTAGATTCATCCATGTCGTCGCCTTCGCTCTCCGAAGCTGAGGCGCTTCGTGCGCGGGAAGAGGCGCGCCAGAGTCAGAGCCAGGCGCAGACTGGCGAGGCGATGGCGGGCGGGCGTGGGCGTGTGGAGGAGGAGACGCGCCGCCTGAGTGAGCGCATGACCCGCGAGGAGCAGGAGCGCCGCAAAGCCCTTGCGCTGACGCAGACGGCGCCACTCATTCCCACACCAGCGCCGACGCCCACGCCCACGCCATCAAGGCAGGCGCCAGAACCCTTGCAGATTCGCACAACGCTCGTCGCGCTGGATGGCTCGCCATTCGCGGAACGGGCGCTGCCCTATGCGGTGGCGCTCGCTCACCTGACGGGCAGCGCAATCACGCTGGGGACAGCCGCGCGCCGGGTGAACGATGCGGCGCAGTCAGCCGAAGCTATCGAGGACATCACCAGCGCATCGCCGGACAGCAGCGAGCGCTCACCCAGGCAATCGCTACTGGCGGCGCGCAGCCGCCTCGCCACCGAAGGCGTGACGACGCGGGCGAACATGGTCTATGGGGCCGATGTCGCCGAAGGATTGCTCCTGCTGGGGGAGCAGATTGGCGCGGAGGCGCTGGCGCTGGCCACGCATGCCAGATCTGGCATCGAGCGAATAGTGCTGGGCAGCGTCGCGGATGAGGTGGTGCGGCGGGGGCACGGGCTGACGCTCGTGACGCCACCGCTCGCGCCAGACGCCAGCCTGGATGGCGCCAGCTTCGCGCGGGCGCTGGCCCCGCTGGATGGTTCTGCGCTCTCCGAGCAGGCGCTGCGTGTCATTCAGCCGCTGTTGCAGCGCGACCCGGCGGGCGGCGACGAGCGCCGCTGGCTGCGCGCGCTGACCCTCCTCTTCGTGGCAGAGGCTCAGGCGCAGGTCAGAGATGCGGAGGTCTACCTGCATGACCTGCGCGATATGTTGCAGCATGTGGCGACCGCGCCGACCGAGATCACCGCGCAGGTGGTCATCGGCTCTGCGCCAGGCGCCATCGTGGCCAGAGCGACGGGCGCACACCCGACATCGCCCATGCAGGACGAGCGCCACGACCTGATTATCATGGCGACCCACGGACGCGGCGGCCCTGAGCGCTGGTTCTATGGCAGCGTCGCGACGTATGTGCTTGCGCATAGCACAGTTCCCGTGCTGCTGGTGCGAACGCAGCCGTAACGCAGCCAGAACGACCGCGCGTCTCCTGGGACATCGGCTTGCCACCCAGGGACGCGCGTTTGTTTGCCCCCTCCGCCCATCTCTCCCATCTTCCTCCATTTTGCCGCAGGGAGCCGACACGCGACTGATTCCGCGCGCTTGACGAGACGCGCTGCAACAGCGACAATGCTGCGTGAAAAGCTGCGCGGCGGTCTGTCGTGGGCCGCCTGCTGTGAGTGACGACATCTGATCGGAGGCGCAGCATGCTCCAGCCCGGAGATAGCGCGAATCGCGCGTCGGCGTCCGCTGGCAGCCCAGGCGTTCGCCGCAATCGCATCCTCACGCTGGTGGGGCTGTGCCCGCTGGTGTTGGCGCTCGTCGCCGTGGATGTGGCCGTGCTGAGCGCGCGCAATCCGACAGAGGCGCTCAGCCCACACTACTATATGGCGCTGGGCGACTCGCTCTCCTTCGGCTACCAGCCCAACTTTGACTTCAGTTCGGGGTTCGCCGACGACATCTTCAATGATCTGCGCCCGGTGAATGTCACCGAGGTCGTCAACTACGCCTGCGCAGGCGAGACGACGGAGACGATGATCAACGGCGGCTGCAAGGCGAAGATTGCGCATCACGGCTCATACACTGGCCCGCAGCTTCAGGCGGCGATTGACTTCCTGACCGAGCAGCGCAATCTGGGTCGGGTCAGCCCGATCACGCTGGAGATTGGCGTCAATGACGTCATCTCCGACTGGGACACGGCCACCTGCTCGGCCAAACCCAGCGCCGCCGCCGATCTCGCCATGATGGACGTCAACCTGACGGGCGAAATCCTTCCCCGGCTGCTCAAGGCGCTGGAGACGCCGACCGGCGCCCGCGTGGGCGATCTGCACATGCTGAACTACTACAATCCCTTTGCGAAGGTCTGCCCAAACTCGGCGCCGTTCGTTCACCGCCTGAATAGCCATCTCCAGGCCGATGCGGCGCAGTTCCGCATCCCACTGGTGGATGTGTATGCCGCATTTGGCGGCGACAGCGCAATGGCCAGCCACATCTGCGCCTACACCTGGTACTGCGATCCGCGCTTCCACGACATCCACCCAACGAACAAGGGCTATCGAATCATCGCGAATGCGGTGGAGTCTGCGCTGGGTCTGCCTGGTTCCAATCCACTGAGAATGATGGGCGTGGCGCCCTGCCCTGGGGATCGCTTTCGACCCGCGAGGCCGCATTCCGGCGCATCCGGCGTCGGCGCGGGCGCGCTGAGCGCGGCGCCACTCGCAGCATGCGTATCCCTTGAATTGCGTGGTCATATGCGCTACTGAAAGCGAGAGGCCGCTATGGTGAACAAGCCGCTGGAACGTGCCGAGATCATCCGGCTGATCGGGCTGGGAGTGCTGGTCATCCTCGAAGGGCTGGTGGTGGTCAGCACCGTGCTGAATGTCGTCTTCGTGCCAATCGGCACGATCTATCCCAACGTCATCTCGGTGACGATCCTCATCCTCCCCATCATCATTGGCGCGCTCTCGCAGCGGCTCGAGGTCGCTATCGTGCTGACCGTGCTGCCATTCTTCGTGCTCGCGCTGGTCTACACTGCCGTCTACGCTCCCGTCTGGGATATCGATCTCTTCCAGTTGGGCGTGCTGGCCGGGCGTGTGGCGGGCGCAGAGATCCTGTTCGGCGGCCTCGGCGCGTTTGGCTGGCTGCTGCGCCGCATCTTCCTCCGCGCCGCGAGGGCCTCGGCGAAAGCCTAGCGACGCGCCCGGCTCACGGCCCGGCTCACGGAGGATCGAGGCGCGTCAGGGTTGCATTGATGGCGAAGCGCAGGCTCTCGACCACGCCACGCCCGTTCACGGCCACCGCCTCGAAGCTGGGGCTGCGGAATGGGTTGAGGTACTGGTCGAGGACGGGCGTGGGCAGTGTGCCGGATGGCATACCAGCCTCCACCTGCACGTGCCTGAGCACATCCATCCGCTCTCCCTTCTCCCTGCCGCCATACTCGCCTGAACTGCAAGCCCGCCGAACACCTGTGGCCGCTCACCAACGCCGCGCTGCTCAACCAACACTCTGCCACCATTGAGGACCTCCAGGATGCCCAATTCGAGCGCTGCGTCGCGCTCCAACAACGGCCCGATCTCATCTGCTCAACGACGTGCTTCCACTGGTGGCCTAAACGCACCGGCAAACGTCGAAGGCCAAGGTGGAATTGATATTTTGCTGCGATGTGTTTCACCGCGCTCATTGCGATTCATGCAAAATGGAAGAGCCAAGTTACCAAGCTAGCATCAAATCGTCAAATAGATGGATGACATTTCTCGTCTCCTACCAAGGTTTCATTCATGGCCTACGAGCCAAGGAGCACCATGATCAAGCGCCCTCTCATCAGCCTTATTTGTCTGCTTACCATGCTGTCAGGTGTTGGCCTGCTCTCAGGCTGCGGTCCCAGCAAAGCAACTGCCTCAATTCCTGGGGCAACGACAACGCCAGTTGCCACAGCAACACCAGCGACGACAACCTATACTAGCTCTGATGGCCAGTACAGTTTAAAGTACCCTACTGGCTGGATGGTCAAAGTATTAGCAGATTCAAACACTGCCAACATCGTACAGCTCGGCGATACTGGCGGCAACCATCAACTCCTGGTAGAGGAACTACTGACTGTACAAGTAGCTTCCTATAAGTATCCGGCTCTCCTGATGGATGTTTTGAGCGATCCCGCCAATTTCAAAAACACCAAAGTGGCTTCGACTACTAGCACGGCATCCTATCCCTCTGGAACCTGGGCAGTAGCGAGCGCGACGACACTGCTGCTAGGTGAGCCCTATGTAGTGCGCCTGTATGGCATAGCACATAGCGGTCATACGGTCATCATCGTAACCCTCGCGCCCTCCTCGTCGGCTACTACCGATCAGACAACCTATTTTGCCCCCATGTTCACCTCATTTACCTTCCTCAAGTAGCGTCCACTGGCGAGCATGTGCGCTTGTCTTGTGATCGAGCGCAGACGAACCAAGCCAGACAGCCGCTGGTAATCGCTAGCCCAGGCCTGGCGTCGCAGAACGCGCACGACCACAAAGAGAAAAGTGAGAAGCAGAGATGACCATGGATTCCCATGAGAGTGGCAAGAATCAAGGTACAGATGGAGCGCCTTCCTCAGCGCGCCTATCCCGTTCCACCGGCGGGCGTTCAGCCTCCCTTCCGGACCCGCCAGACATTCCAGACATTCCGGCAGATGAGCCTGTCATCAGTCACATAAGTGACATCCTAACCCACCCTACGAATATCCCCCACTACATCGCCCATCTGCGTGGGGCAAAGTGGAGCACGATTATTTGGCTGGTGCTGGGTCTCGGGATTCTCGAGTCGGTGGTCACCGCCATCGACACACAGGTCTCTGGCTCAAGTACGGGAAACGTCGCTGGCCTCAACCAGTTGCCGTCAAGTGGGCAAGCGGGCTTGGACGCAGTGGCGCGCCTCAGCGGCAATCATGGCAACCTCCTGACGGCCTTCATATTCTTCTTCCTCGCCTCAGGCTTCTATTGGCTCTTCGCGAAACTGCTCGGTGGGCAGGGTACCTTCTTGCAGAGTTCATGGCTCTTCGCTCTCATCTGGGCGCCGATCACTGCTGTTGCCACGCTGCTAGGGGCTGCATCCCTGTTCTCGGGTTGGTCGCCAGTGTCGTGTTGGCGATCTTTAATGTCACGTTGCTGATCTTTCAAGTCGCTATGACCGTATTCGCAATGGCGGCTGCGCACCGCTTGACCGTAGGCAAGGCTACCGTAGTCGCACTTAGCCCGCTCGCGCTTGGACTTGTGGTCACCATCTGTGCCCTAGGGGTCATGGCAGCCACACTGGCCGGCCAGTCTCGGGCATTAGCCGCCCATCGGGTCCGGTCCATTACTCATGCCGCGATCCCTGGGAGGCTCACCTTATAGGCTTTGGCGAAGTGCTCAGCGAGGAGCTGCTGGATGCCCCTTTGTCGGGCGCTTCCTGCTTGAACTGTTCAATGTGCTGGACGGGCAGATCGCCCACATTGTGGGCGGGCTTGAACTCCAGCGGGAGAACGCATTGCGCGGCGAAGATGACGAGGAGCATCTGATTGCGCTGCTCGACTTGCTGGACCTGACGGAACCGTTCATCCATCCCGCGCAGGTGGACGCGGACTTCGCGGCCCCGCCAAGCGCGGAACCGCCAGCCTATGGCGGATCGAGGCGCGTGAGGGTTGCGTTGATGGCGTAGCGCAGGCTCTCGACCACGCCGCGCCCGTTCACGGCCACCGCCTCGAAGCTGGGGCTGCGGAATGGGTTGAGGTACTGGTCGAGCACGGGTGTGGGCAGCGTGCCGGGCAGGTCGCGCTTGTTCCACTGCAGGACGATGGGGAAGTCACCCGGATTCTTGCCCATACGCCGGAGCTGATCGGTCAATTCCTTGAAGCTCTCGATGTTTTCTTGCAGCTTGCTCGCCTGCGAGTCGGCGACGAAGACAATGCAATCGGCGCCGCGCAGCACCGAGAGGCGCGTCTGCTGGTAGAGCACCTGCCCCGGCACCGTGTAGAGCTGGAAGCGCACGCGAAACCCATGCACCATGCCCAGTTCCAGTGGCAGCAGGTCAAAGTAGAGCGTGCGCTCGGTCTCGGTGTCAATCGAGACCATTTCGCCAACATCGTGCGGGTTGACAGTGCGATGTATGTAGTGGAGATTGGTCGTCTTGCCACTCAAACCAATGCCATAGTAGACCACTTTACAGCTAATCTCACGTTTGGCGATATTAATGAGCGACATCTGATCTCCCGTCCTCCGGCGCCTGCCCACATCACAGCCGCAACTACATCAGGCAGTGTCCGCCGACGACATGCGTTCCGCACGACCTTCGCTGGCATACCTCTGGCATCCCTATTGTATCCCACGTACTACAAGATGCAAACGCCGAGTAGCGAGATGGGAGCCGAGGAGCGCGTGTCTCCGGCCTGCGAGATGCGGTATCGCCAGGCGCAGCGAGCAGCCAGGGGAAGGCAAGATGTGAGCGGGATGTGAGCCGGATGTAGACAGGATACGGGCTGGCAGCGCCAAGCGGTCATGCCGTCGTTGACGACGTTTCGGCGCGGCGCCATAATGCCGAGAGTATGGAATGCGCGCGTGCGCGACGCGAGAGGCGCAACAGGTGTGACCGTGGGCGCGCCAGCGGCAAAGCGCGCACAGGGAGATGTGAGACATGCAGCAGACCGACAGCCCGGCGCCAGCGACCGTGACACAGCGCGCGGTGGCGCGACCTGGGCGGGTCGCCATCAGTGTGGTTGTCCCGGTCTATAACGAAGCGGAGAGCGTGCGGCCACTCTACGATGCGCTGACTCCTCAACTCATCAGCCTGAATCTGGAGTATGAGCTGATCTTTGTGGATGATGGCAGCCGCGATGGCTCCTTCGCGCAGTTGCAGGCGCTGCACGATCTCGACCCGCATGTGCGCGTGATCCGCTTCCGCCGCAACTTCGGCAAGACTCCGGCGCTGGTCGCGGGCTTCCACGAATCACGCGGCGACGTCGTCTTCACGATGGACGCCGATCTGCAAGACGATCCGTCGGAGATGCCGCTCTTTCTCGATAAGCTGGCCGAGGGCTACGATCTCGTCTCCGGCTGGAAATATCCACGCCACGACCCGCCGACCAAGACCGTGCCATCGTTCTTCTTCAATCGCATGGTCTGGGCGACCACTGGCGTCAAGCTGCACGACATCAACTGCGGCTTCAAGGCGTACCGCCGCGAGATCATCGAAGAGGTCAAGCTCTACGGCGAACTGCATCGCTTCATCCCGATTCTGGCGCACCAGCGCGGCTATCTGGTCACTGAGGTGAAGGTGCGCCACCACAAGCGCAAGTATGGCAAGTCGAAGTTTGGCGCCGGGCGCTTCATGCGCGGCCTGCTCGACCTGCTGATGGTCATTTTCCTCGTCTCCTATCTGCGCACGCCGCTGCGGCTCTTTGGCTCGATTGGACTGCTCGCGCTGGCGTCGGGGTTCGCCATTGATCTCTACGTCGTGCTCGACCGCTACCTGCCATTCGGCTCGCACGAGCAGATTCACAACCGTCCGATACTCTTCGTAGGCGTGATCTTGCTGATCTTTGGCATCAGTTTCATCCTGACGGGCTTGCAGAGCGAGATGATTCGTCACTTCGCCTATCGCCCGGAGGATGAGTACAGCGTGAGGCAGGTGTTGGATTGAGCGCGCCCCCACAGAACAAGCAGGGGATGCGCCCCGCGCCATCCGCCAGCCGCGTCTCGCTCATCGCCCGCATCATGGAGCTGGCGCGCCGCAACAAGCGCGCTGTGCAGGCGCTGGCGCTGCTGGTTATCGCCGCCTTCGTCGCCCTCGCCGTCAATAAGAGTTGGGGCGCGTTACGCGACTATCACTGGGAGGTGCAGTGGGGGCTGCTGGTGTTGGCCTTCCTCTTCTTCGTGGCGCAGGAGCTGATGTTCGCGCTGATCTGGCGCAGCATCCTTAGGCGCCTCGGCAGCCACCTTGGCGTCGTCGCCAGCGAGCGCGTCTACCTCAGCGCGGAGTTCGTGCGCTACATCCCCGGCAATGTGTGGCACGTGATTACGCGCGTGATGCTGGCCGAGCAGCGCGGCGTTCCCAAGGACATCGGCTTCGCCAGCATGGTGGTCGAGCTGGCGACCAAGATTTTCTCGGCGGCGCTGGTCTTTGCGATCTCGCTGCTCTTCTGGCCCGATGTCACCGCGTTGACGAATCAGACGCACATCCCCGCCAATGTGGCGCTGATCGCCGGGGCGGTGGCGATTCCGCTGCTGCTGCTGGGGCTGCACCCACGCCTGCTGGAGGCCTCGCTCAACGCCGGGCTGCGGCTGCTCAAGCGTCCGCCAACCCATCTGACGCTGCGCTATCGTGATCTGCTGATGGTGACGCTCTTCTGGTCGCTCAGTTGGATCGTCGCCGGATTCGGCTTCTTCCTGCTGACGCACGCCATCGTGACAACGCCGCTGCCGCCGACGCTGGCGCCGCTGGCGATTGGCATCTACGCGCTGGGGTGGGATGTCGGCTTCCTCAGCTTCATCACACCCAGCGGCATCGGTTTCCGCGAGTTGGCCATCGCGGCGCTGATGGTGGCGGCAGGTGTGACGATTGGCCCAGGCGCGGGCGGCATCGCGTTCGTCGTCGCGATGATTTCACGCCTGCTCTCCACCGGAGCAGAACTGGTCTCCATTTCGCTGGCCTATCTGGCCTCAGGAGGCAAACTGCCCACGCCGCCCGCGGTGGATGCGGAGGTCGGCGCCCAGCCGTGAGGCGTGTCGCAGGAGCGCCCGTCTTTGCGAGGCTGAGATGCGCTATCCCCGTCGATCAGCCTCTCTCGAACGCGCGTCGCGAACATGAAAGGAGTCATAGCGCCTGATGTCTTCGAGCAACGCCTCCTTTGGTCCCGGTGAGCAGCCAACAGCGCCACGTCTGACGACGCCAGTGAGCGGCGTCAGCGCCACAGAGACGCCGCGTCACGCGCCTCGGCGGCTGTGGGCGCGCCTGCTCGACCGCTACCCAACGCTGGGGCCGCCGCTCGAAGGGACGGGCGCGCGGATCGCATTCTGGTGTGTCGTCGCGTGCGCCGCCCTCTGGGTCATCTTCTACACAGCCTACCTCTGGGCCACGCACAACGCCTACCAGACCAACGCCGAAGACATGGCGACGATGACGCAGGCGCTCTGGAATACGACGCATGGAGCCTTCATGCGCCAGACGGTCTGCAATATCGTCACGGATACAAACTGCCTGGGCGACGTATCGCGCTTCGCGATTCACTTCGAGCCAATCATGATCCCGCTGGCGTGGCTCTATGCGCTCGTCCCGACGGCCAAACTGCTGCAACTGACGCAGGCGCTGGTGGTGGCGACGGGCGCGCTGCCCGCCTTCTGGCTGGCGAGCCGTCGGCTGCGCAGCCCGCTGGCGGGCGTGGCGTTTGCGCTGCTCTACCTGCTCTATCCGCCGCTGCAAGCCGCCATCACCGACGATTTCCATGCGGTGACGCTCTCGGCGGCGTTCCTGATGTTCGCGCTCTACTTCATGATGACGCGCAACGACCTGGGACTGGTGATCGCCTGCCTGCTGGCGCTGACGACCAAGGAAGAGATTCCCGTTGACGTGTTCATGATCGGTCTGAGCATCGGGCTGCTGCAACGTCGCTGGAAGACCGGCGGCGGGCTGATGGCGCTCTCGCTGGTCTGGCTGGTGGTCGAACTGGTCATCATGCGGGCGGTGAGTCCGATTGGCCACTCGCCGACGGCAAGCCGCTATGCCGCGCTCGGCGCCTCGCCTGAGCAGGTCGCGCTGACGCTGCTGACGCATCCGGTGGTGGTGTTGCGTGACTCTGTGTTCAGCCAGGGTGGTCAGTATTACCTGCGCACACTGCTCTCGCCGCTAGGCTATCTCCCGTTGCTGAGTCCGTGGGCGCTGCTCATCGCCGGGCCTGCGATGGCGATCAATCTGCTCAGCAGTGACCCATCGATGCGCGCGGGCATCTACCAGTATAATGCGGAGATTGCGCCCATCCTGATCTTCGCGACGATTGAAACGGTCGCCTGGGTGAGCGCGGCGTCGGGCTGGCTGGCGCGGCAGACACCGCGCGTCATGCGGCGCATTACGGGGCATACTGGCGATTGGGGCGCGCGGCTTGCGCGCTGGCCGTGGCCGCGCGTCGTCATGGCTGGCCTGACGCTGCTCGTCGTCGCCTATGGCGCCTATGTGCAGCGGACACGCGGCTACATACCGTTCACGCAGGGGTTTACCTGGCCCACAGTGAGCGCGCATACGCGGCTGGCCAACACATTCGTCGCGATGATTCCGCCAGACGCCAGTGTCAGCGGGCAATCGGACCTGCTGCCACACCTGAGCAATCGCCGCTACGTCTATCTCTTTCCCTACGGCATGCTGCAAGCCGACTACGATCTGCTCGACGTGACGGGCAATATCTATCCGCAGACCGATCTCGCGGCCTACACAACGCAGGTGATGGCGTTGCTGGCTGACCCAGGCTACCATGTGGTGGCCGCGCAGGATGGCTATCTGTTGCTCAAGCGCGGCGCAGGCCCGAAACTCTCGCCCAGTAGCCCGCTAGGGCTGCCTGCGTCGTTTTATTCCTTCACCAGACCGCATAGCCAGCCACAACAGCGCGTCAATATCCGCTATGGATCATCGCTGCGCATGGTGGGCTATAGCATCTCACCCACGCCAACGCTCTACGCCAATAATCCCTATCTGCAAGTCACCACGTACTGGCAGACGACGGCGCCGCCTGCCACAGCCTATCCCAGTGTCGTGGCGGGGCAGCCCAGCGCCTTCCACATCGAGGTTGTGCTGAAGACGCCAGCAGGCGCCGCAGAGAATGTCACCACGAACTTCGCCGCGACCGAGTGGCAACCGATGGCGACCTGGAAACCGGGCGTTACCTATGCTGTGGCCAGCGCGCCGATCCTCGTGACGAACGCGCCCGGAACCAAACTGCAGATAGGCGTGCGTGTGCTCGCCGGCCCAGCGGATGACTCGCTGGCGCCGCCGTTGCCTGCGCGGACGACCGCGCCCGAAGCGCCAAAGACGCGGCCATTTGTCATCGATCAGGGCACGCTCGGCGTCTTCGCGAGAGTTTCGATAGCGAAATAGGCGCTGCGTCATCACTATTTGGGGCGTACCTTGCGGGCGTAGTGATTGACGAGACGCCCGCGCGTTTCTACAATAATGAGGCGCGGATGAGAAATGCAACCGCATGACCGAGGTCAGATGGGGAGATAGAGCAGTGACGCTTCGATTGACCATGCCTCTGGGGGGCGCTGGGTGACAGGTCAAGAAGGCTCGCTGGTCGGGCAAACGCTTGGGGTGTATCGGCTGCGGTCGCTGTTGGGCGTAGGCGGGATGGCCGAGGTCTACCTGGCGGAAGACCCCTCGTTGCGGCGTGACATCGCAGTGAAGGTCTTGCCGCGCTCACTCGCATCCGATCCTGGCTATGTCGAGCGCTTCCGCAATGAGGCGCAGCGCGTGGCGAGCCTGAGCCACCCAAACATCACCCCGGTCTATACCTTCGGCGAGGAACGCGGCCTGCTCTATCTGGTGATGCCGCTGCTGAAGCAGTCGTTGCGCGAGCGGATGGAGCAGGAGAACATCCTGTCGCTGCAAGAGGCGGCGCGCATCACGAATCAGATCGCCGCCGCGCTCTACATCGCGCATCAGCATGGCATCGTCCACCGTGATGTCAAGCCGGAGAACATCCTGCTGGATGAGAGCGGGAAGGCGATGCTGACGGACTTCGGCATCGCGCGCGAGTTGTCTTCGCTGCGTGAATCGGGCGTGGCGCGCACGCTGGCGGCGACGGGCCTGCCGGTTGGCACGCCAGAATACATGGCGCCTGAACAGCTTCGCGGCCTGCCTGCGACTGAGCTGGTGGACCTGTACGCGCTGGGCGTTGTGCTCTATGAGATGCTCACCGGGCATGTGCCGCATGACGCCACGACGCCGTATGAGGTGGCGACAGCCGTTCTGCGCGACCCGGCGCTGCCGCCGTCCACCTACAACGCCGCCATTTCGCCAGAGGTTGAGCAGGTCATCATGACGGCGATGGCGAAAGACCCCAAGCAGCGCTACCCTGATATGAAAGCGTTTGCGCTCGATCTGCGCGGCGCGATCAGTGGCCAGGCGCGGCCAGCCAACTCTGGCGCGCTCCGCTGGACACACTATGCGCCGCCGAACGCCGAGGTCAGCGGCGGCATGGCCGCGCCAACGCTGGGCCGAGGGCTGGCCTCCGCTGGCTCATCGCTGATCCTTCCGCCGCAGATTCCGATGGGCGACACGACAAAGCGGCCAACCATCGGCCAGCGGCAGGGATTCGCGGGCAATTTCGCGGGCAATTACGTGGGATCATCTTCCGCGCGGCTGCGTAAGGCGTTCAGACAACGCTCGACGTGGTTGCTCGCCGCAGTCGCGGTGTTTGCGCTCGTAGCGGTGGTCGCGGCAGGGCTGACCGTCTCGAACATGCTGGGGCTGTTCTCGAACTCGGTCGGTACGCCTTCGTTCATCACGAAGCACGCCGCAACCGCCACGCCGCTGCCGACGGCGACAGCCACAACCGCGCCGACGGCCACGACCGCGCCAACGGCGACGCCGATCATCATCGTGATTACCGCGACTCCTGCGTCCCCGCCGCCTGCTCAGGCGCTCGCCGTCGCTCCGACGACGGTTGCGCTTGCGCCGTCGCCACAAAACAACTTCACGTGCGCCACCGCCTCACCGATCGTCATCTCCAACCCCGATAGCGTGAAGGTGACGTGGAAGTGGACGGCGTTGTCCTCGCTCGCGTCGTCCAGCCTGCACTGGAGCCTCGATGACGCGAGCTGGCACAGAGGCCTGCCCGCCGATTCACAGGGTATCGCAGCCAATAACGGCTCCGACTCGCTCTGGCTCTATGCCTCGTGCAGCGCCATCCACGATGCGTCTCCCGCCACGGCGACGATGACCGATTCGCTGGGGCATACCTACACGCTGACACTCACAAGGGGGAACTGACGCCAGGCGCGCCGCCGGGGCCGTCGCCCGTGGAGACCGCGCCGCTCGCGCGCAGCGCGGCGATCTCCGTTGGGGTGTAGCCGACCTCGGCGAGCGCCTCGGCGGTATGCGCGCCCAGCGCAGGCGCGCCGCCGAGCAGCCGCGCGGGGGTGTCGCTGAGCAGCGGAACACTGCGCAGCATGGGCGCGACGCCGGGCTGGCCGCCGGAGACGAGGCTCCGCGCCTGAATCTGTGGGTCGTCGAGCGCCTCAGTCATCGTGTAGACCGGGCCAACACAGGCGTCTGTGTCGGCCAGCAACGCCAGCCACGCGTCGCGGGTGCGCGTGCGGAAGAGCGCGGCCAGTTCACGCCTGGCGTCCACGCTGTCGGCGGCGTCGCGCGGGGTCTGGCGCGGCGTGAGATCGGGGCGCTCCACACGCTGGCAGAACTCAGCCCAGAATTTCGGCTCCAGCGCGGCCAGCGTCACATAGCGGCCATCCGCCGTTGCATAGATGTTGTAGCCAGGCAGCATGCCGGTGAGCAGTCCGGCGCCGGGGGCAGTCTCGGCCAGCCCGAGCAGCAGCGGCGCGGCCACCAGCGGCGCCAGCGCGAGCGAGCCATCGAGCATCGCGACATCCACCACCTGGCCGCGCCCGGTCGTGGCCCGCGCCACCAGCGCCGCCAGCACGCCAATCACCGCCATTAGCGCGCCGCCAGCGATGTCGGCGAAGAGCGGGCCAGGCATGATCGGCGCCTCATCGGGCCGCGCGAGATGCCCCAGGACGCCAGCATAACCAAGGTAGTTGAGGTCATGGCCCGCGCGCTGGCTGTATGGCCCAGCCTGCCCGTAGCCAGTGAGGGCGCAGATGATGAGCCGTGGATTGCGCGCCAGCAGCGTCTCATACGCGAGATCGAGCCGCGCCAGCACGCCGGGGCGAAAGCCTTCGAGCAGGATGTCGGCATGATCGACCAGCCGCAGCAGCGCCTCGCGGCCACCCGGCGCCTTCAGGTTCAACACGGCGCTGCGCTTGCCACGGTTGCTGCTGAGAAAGCCCTGCCCGACGCCATTCACCAGCGGCGGCAGCGTGCGGCCACCATCGCCGCCGCCTGGCTCCTCGATCTTCAGCGTCTCGGCGCCCAGCTCCGTCAACATCTGGGCGGCGAAGGGGCCGGGGAGCAGGCGTGTCAGGTCGAGCGCACGCAGGCCCGTCAGGGGCGAGCGCTGCGGCGCGGCAGGCGTTGGGCTGGTGGGCATGGCGATACTCCTCGCATCGGCGTCGGATGCGCTCAATGGGGTGAACATCTCTGGCTTCCAGCCCCATTGAACAACATGTGCGACCGCGCGCGGAGCCTGGCTGCCCTATCAGCGCTCGCCGTGCGCCGTTTCGGCTCGTGGGGTGATCGCAACCCCCATGTGATTCAGTTGCAGCAGCGCCGAGCGGCGAACCTCGTCGGCGGAGAGTTCGCCCAGCAGCGGATGTCGCAGCGGCGCGCCGCCTGTGGCGTCGGGATCAATCGCGACCCGCATTCCGCGCATCAGGGCCTCGCGCGCGGTGGTCGAGACGCACATGTGCGTGTAGAAGCCCACGATCAGGAGGTCATCGGACGCGCGCTCGTCCAGCCAGGCGCCAATATCCGTCCCGGTGAAGGCGCCGTAGACCTCCTTCGCGAATTCGGCCTCCTCGGCGCGGTCAGCTACGGGGCCAAGGCCGGGCGAGAACTCTGCGCCCCAGGTTCCCCGCGTGAAGGCCGGGACGCGGGCTGTGGCATTCTCGTCAGGCGTGTTGAAATGCCGTATCCACGCGATATTCTGGCCCGCGCGGCGTGCGTCGGCGACCCGCTGGATGATCGCATCGAGCGCCTGGGCATGATTCGGCGTCGCGCGGCGCCCCTGCGCCGAGAACTCGTTCTGCGCGTCAATGACGACGAGTGTCTGCATCCTGATGCTCCTCTGCTACAAACCAGCGCCGCCGATGGCTGCCCATCATGGCGCAATAGGAGTGTAATGTCGTTCGGGAGAAAAGGCAAAATGACCGAAGATTATTCGGCGCACGAGCGCCAACAAGCTATCGCACACCTTGGTGATACACTGCCTCCAATGTGAGGGTGTCGCAGTAGGCAAGAAGTCCGTAGCGGGATACGCAGGTGTTCTGTGTTGCTGTGATACGCTTGCCGCATCCCTGGAAGGAGCGTGGGCACGGATGGATAACAATCTTGTCGCCAGCACGTCGTCTGGCAGGTTCCGCGGTCATGTCGAGGGTGGCGTGGTCTCCTACCTGGGCATCCCGTATGCGGAGCCACCGGTCGGCGCGCTGCGCTTCCGCTCCCCTCAGCCCTTTCGACCCACGAGCGATGTCGTAGATGCCAGCCGCTTTGGAGCCGCAAGCATCCAGACGATCCCACCTCTGGTCACGTGGATCTACCCGCCTCAGGATCAGCAAAGCGAGGACTGCCTGACACTGAATGTATGGGCGCCGCAGCATGGCACGCGGCTGCCTGTCATCGTCTGGCTGCATGGGGGAGCTTTCCGAACGGGCGCCACGCGCATGCCGCTGATGAATGGTCGCGCATTCGCGGAGCGCGGTGTCGTCATGGTGACCGTGAACTATCGTCTCGGCGCGCTGGGCCTGCTCGCTCACCCGGACTTCGCGGACCCCGACACGGGGAGTTGGGCTAACTGGCAGTTGCAGGACATGGGGGCAGCACTGCACTGGGTGCGGCAGAACATCGCCGCGTTTGGAGGCGACCCCGCCCAGGTCTGTGTGATGGGTCAGTCCGGCGGCGCCATGAGCGCGGCCATCTTTGCCCAAAATCCTGCGTATCGTTCGAGCATTCACAAGGCGGCGCTGCTGAGCCCGCCCGCAGTGCCACCGCCGGTCAGCATGACGCCAGGCGACGCGGCTGCCTACACGGAACTACTGGCCAGCAGCTTGGCGACTACGCCTCGCGGTTTGCGCGATGTGCCAGCTAAGACGCTGCACGATGCGGAATTGGCGCTCAATTTGCAGCCGCTGCCCGCACGTTTCACGTCTGGCCGGGGCTTTAAGCTCGCGCCGCTCGTCGACGACATCTCCTATCTCTCCGACTGGACCCGCACCGCCTGGCCCATAGACATCCCCGTCATCATCACCTACACGCTGGACGAAGGGGCGTTCTTTCTGGATTTGCGTGACCAGACGACACATGCCATGCTGACACCGCCGCTGCCAGACACGAATGCGGCTTTGACGGCGGCGCTGCTCCCCCAGGTGGGCGGCTCACCCGACGCGGCAGACGCCGTCATCGACATCTATACCCGGATGGCGCTTGCGGAGGGTCGCGGGGCAGCTCCAGGAGACCTGTGGGTCGACATCTTCGGCGACCGACTGCTCCGCAACTATGGCACGCGCTATGCCGCGACCCTCGCCCAGGCGGGCGCCCAGGTCCGCTACGCTACCTACATGCGCCCGGTCAGGGCGCCGGGGCGAGGGGCGCCGCATTGTGCTGACCTACCAATGGTGTTTGGAGCCTTTGGGCTTGACTACTACCGCGACAAGGTAGGCGCAGGCCCTGAGGAGGTACGGCTTTCCCGTGACATCATCAGCGCGCTAGTGTCGTTTGCGCGAGATCCTTCCCCCATTGTCGCTGCTGGAGAGGCTTGGCCTTTGTACCAACCAGGCGCCGCCACAACAGTGCGGTGGGGTGAAGGAGACATCTCAAGCATGACGATCGGGCCGATCCCAAAGCTGGCGCAGTTGGCGGTGTGGGACCAGATCCTGGGCTATTGACAGCGTGTGTGGCGCATCATGACGTGGCCGTCCCAGGCGAGTCATCAGCAGTCGAATCATCGCTACCTCGATGGAGATTTCGCTGGTCTATGCTCCGACTCATGCTCCGACGCATCGCGCGGATACACGCCGCCCGTTCCAGTCCGAAGGCGTAGCTTTCACAACAGCCGTCTGAGGCTCAGGTCTGGCGCGCGGCCTGGCGCCGTTCTGCGCGTTGTCGCGCCCAGCGGTAGGCCAGGGCGACGAGTGCGATCAGCAGCGCCAGCCAGAGTGAGACGCCCGTGAACGGCAGCGCCACGAGGCACAGCAGCAGACTCAGCAGCGCCAGCAGCCGCGCGCGCCCCGCCAGCAGCCACGCGCCCGCCGCCATGCCGAGAATATACGTCAGCAGGACGAGCGTATTGGGCAGAGCCAGCCAGAAGTTGACATCGAGGCCGACGCGCCAGCTCACGAGCAGGCCCACCTCCGCGAAGACGCCGATCAGCAAGACGCCTGCGATCGGTGTGCCGCGCTGGTCGAGCGTGGCGAGCCAGCCAGGCGCGGCGTGGTCGCGGGCGAGCGCATAGCCCAGCCGCGCGACACCCGCGATGAAGGCGTTGATAGTGCCGACGCAGACGATGACGGCGATGCCAGCGGCGATGATCTCCGCGCCATAGCCCAGCCCGCCACCCAGCAGCAGCGCCACCGAGATGCGATCCACCGCTGGTGAGCCATAGACCTGCGCGCCAATGGTGGCGGCGGCGATGGCGAGGTAGAGCACGGTGATGATGGCGACGCTGAAGATGACACTGCGCGGGATGTCGCGCTCTGGCCGCTTGAATTCGGCTCCCAGCGAGGCGACGGCTTCCCAGCCAGAGAAGGCGAAGAGCAGCAGCACGGTGGTCTGACCGACAGCGCCCCAGCCATGCGGCGCGAACGGCGTCCATGCGGCGAGATGCTGGCGGGGCAGCGAGACGAGCGAAGCGACGAGCAGCAGCAGCGCCACCACCGCGCTCAGCCCCAGCGCCGCGCGCCCGCTCACCTGAAGCCCGCGCAGATTCGCCGCGATGGGGATGGCGAGGATGGCGCCCGCGACGAGAAAGAAGCCGTTGCGGTCGAGGCCAAGCGGCTGCGCGATATACGAGGCGCCGACCAGCGGCACGATGATCTGGCCGATGGCCGCGCCAATGAAGTACATCCAGCCGACAGCCGCCCCCGCGCCGCCGCCGAATGCGCGGCTGGTGTAGGTGGCCACGCCGCCCGCGTCCGGGAACCGCGCGCCGAGGAAGGCGAAGGTCAGCGCGAGCGGCGCGCCGAGCAGCGCATCGAACGCCCAGGCGAGCATGGAGGCTGGCCCGGCGGTGGTGGCGGCCAGCCCTGGCAACAGCAGCACGCCCGCGCCGATGACGGCGGCGACATACAGCGCGACCGCCTGGGGCAGCGTGATGACACGCGCGAGCGAGCGAGACATGGCGACTCCTCTGGCGCGCGACTGGAGCGTTCTCCCTTTCCCCTGTGGGAGAAAGACTGGCGGTGAGGAACCCCGCGCTCGCGTGGCGAGCCTCGCCCGCACTGAGCGTATCACGCCAGTGTGGGTGGCGCTTGCGGCGCTTGCGGCGGTCGCAGCGTGCGCAGGATAGAAAGATAGCCGGCGACTGTGGTGTAGAGAGGTGCGAATGAGACCGTGTAGAGCAATCCCACAACCGTCGGCGTGCCTCCGTTATACCGGATAGATGAAATCTCGTCAATAGCCAAATTGGAAGCACATGAGGTCAGCATGGCCGCGCGCCTGAGGAGGCCAATGCGTCCCCCTGGCTTGACGCCTGAGCGACCCGGCGCATATCATCCAGACGCGGGGCGGCGCACGCTCTCTGCCCGCATACAGCGGCGGATGTGGCGCGACCCGCAGGGATGACGGACGCTGTGGGCGCAGCTCAGATGAGGGGGCCGACGGAATGGCGGACAGGCCAGCATCGAAGCGACGCCGAGCCGTGCCCGACGAACGGCGCCGCACGCTGCTCGATAGCCTGCCGCGCACGCCTGCGACCCCACGCGCCAATCCCCCCGCTGGCCGCTCCGGCTCCTACCCGGCTGACCGCGCCCACCCTGATGAAACCATCGAGACGCCGGGCCGTCTGACGTTGCCGAGCATGCCGCGCATGTCTGCGGCGCGCCGCAAGCGCCCGGCGCGCCCGGCGCCCGCCGCGCAGCCGCGCAGCGACTGGGACGACACGGGCGCCTATGTCGACGCTGCGCGCACAGACGACGCCTACGGGCAGCGCGGCTATCAGCGAGACGCCTATGATCCCTATGAGGCGCCCGCCTACGCCGACGACACTCGCGGCTATGACGACGGCGCGTACGCCGAGTACGGCGCGGCCAGCTATGAGGACTACGGCGCATACGGCGAGGATGGGGATCGTGACGGCGCCGGATGGAGCTATGCGACACGCAGTCGCGAGCGCAGCCTGGCGCGCCCGCTGACGCCTGCGCTGCCGCAGTATAACGATCCCCTCGACGCGCCGGTTCTGGTCTATCCGCCGCTCTCCATTGCGAGCGCGCCGGAGCTGGCGGCGTATCGGCCTGCGCGCGCGCCCCGGCGCATGCGGCTCGATACCCGCGCGTTGGCGCGCTCCGCGCGCAATCCGTGGACCATCACGCGGCTAGCGCTGGCGCTGATCGCGATGCTGCTGGCGTTAGCCCACGCCCCCGGCCAGATGGGCGAGCAGGCGCAGCCGCTGATGAACGCGCAGGCGCGGGTGGGCCTCGCGCCGGGTGGCGCGACCACGACGCTTGTCAGACCAGAGACACAATTGCTGCGGCCAGACCTCTACGACAACTATGCGCAATTCCTGGAATGGGGCGGCGCGGCGTGCAGCGCGGCGGCGATCTCCGAGGTGTTGACGGCATATGGCGTGCCACACGCGACGATTGGCCACGAGATCGATGAGCTTGGCGCGTACATCTCGCCCAATGGCGGGCTGCTCAATCGGCATGGGTTCGCCGTGGTCGCGGCCAAACACAATCTGCGCGCCGATGAGAGCACGTCGCTGACCTACAATCAAATCCTCTACCTGACGGAGCAACTGGGCATGCCCGTCATCGTCAACGTCCACATCAGCTACGGCTACTACCACTTCTTCGATGGTGGCCACTTCCTCACGGTGGTCGGCGGCGACGCGCAGGGCCTCAAGATCGTGGACTCGTCCGAGTACTACATCCAATACCTGCCCAAAGATGTCTTCTACCAGATGTTCACCGGCTACACCGCCGCCATCGTGCCCGTAGACTACCAGTACACGCTGCCCAATGATTAGCCAGCGCCGCAGCCGACTGGCGCGCGCATCCGGGCTTGCGCATGCCTGTGTATACTGAAGGGGAGCGTGGCAGTCGGGTCAGGATATACCCCGGATGGTATGGAGACGAGCGGATGGCGGAGCAGCAGCGGGAGCAGAGCATGCCGGATGCGTCGGAGCAGGACGAGATGATCGCGTATCTGCGCGATGCGTTTGGCAGGCTGATGCGCGCCGCTGAGCCACTGGCGCGCCACGGCACGTTTGGCGTGGGCGGGGCCGCTGACGCCTGGGTGAGCATCCAGGCGGAGGAGGCGCTGGAACGGCTGGCGACGCTTGCCTGGCAGCGCGGCTGGCCGCTGATGCTGGTGGGCAATGGCACCAACGTGCTCTACGCCGACGCTGGCGCGCGTGGAATGGTCGCGCGCATGGCGCTGAACGAGTGGACGCTGGAGCCGCTGGACGAGGCGCGGATGCGGCTGCGCGCGGGCGCGGGCGTCAGCCTGCCCAAGCTGGTGAACGATCTGGCGGCGCTGGGCTGGGCCGGGCTGGAGTGGGCCGCTGGCGTGCCAGGAACGGTGGGCGGCGCGGTGGTGAGCAACGCCGGGGCGCATGGCGCCTGCATCGCCGATACGCTGGAGACGGCGCGCATCCTCTTCGCGCCCAATGCGGCGGAGGGCGCCCCAGGGCAGGCGGTCATCCGCGCGCTGGCCGCGAGCGCGCTGGGCCTGACCTACCGCCACAGCCGCTTCCGCGCCGACCGCCGCGTCTACTTCGACGACGACGGGCGCCCACAGGCCGCTTCGCGCGCGCTGATCGAGCCGCCAGAGATGATTGTTGGGGCGACCTTTCTGCTCCAGCGCGACGACCCAGCGGCGATTCTAAGCCGGGTGGCGTACTACAAGCGGCATCGCAAGGAGACACAGCCACCGCAGCCCAGCGCAGGCTCGGTCTTCAAGAATCCCGCTGGCGACCACGCGGGCCGACTGATCGAGTTGGTCGGGCTGAAGGGGACACGCATCGGCCACGCCGAGATCTCGCCACGCCACGCCAACTTCATCGTCAACACCGGCGGCGCCAGCGCGTCTGATGTGGTGGCGCTGATCGCGCTGGCGCGACGCACGGTGCGCGAGCGCTGCGGCGTGGAGCTGGAGCTGGAGGTCGAGCTACGTGGCGACTGGTGAGGCGACAAGATGACTGATGTGAGTGATGCGAACGAGACGCCGGAGCCGATCCGCTACTACAATCGCCGTGAGCCGCCGGGGCCAGAGCTGCGCCCGCGCGCCCGCTGCGCCGAGCCGCCGCCAGGTGGGCTGCGACGCGGCATCGCGCAGTTCAATCAGCGCGACTACTTCGAGGCGCACGAGACGCTAGAGGCGCTGTGGAACGCCGAGCCAGACCCGATTCGCGTACTCTACAAGGGGATTTTACAGGTCGGGGTCGGTTGCTATCATCTGCTGGGTGGCAATTACCGTGGCGCGACGTTGAAGCTGCAGACGGGCGCCGACTACCTGAGCGCCTTCACGCCGCGCTGCATGCGTGTGGAGGTGGCGGCGCTGATCGCCGATGCGCTGCGGCTGCGCGCGGCCATCGTCGCGGCTGGGCCAGAGCGGCTGGGCGAGGTGGATCGCGCGCTGCTGCCCATCGTGCGGCTGGCGGAGACGAGCGCGCCGCCAGAGCCTCGCCCAGAGTGAATGGGCGGTCGGAGCCACGCGCCCATGTGCGATAATCGGCGCATGAACCCACATCTTCCACCTGATGACCAGTTCACCGTCGAGGATGCGCCCGACCGGCGCGATACCGATTTCCTCAGCGAGCAGCTCTACGCCTTCAACGTGGCGCAGACGGGCTATGCGGACGGCCAGACGCTGGCCGTCTTCGCGCGCGACGCGGCGGGCGCCATCATCGCCGGGGCGAGCGGATTCACCTGGGGCGGCGCGCTCTTCATCGAGTATCTCTGGGTACGCGAAGACCTGCGCGGCGCGGGCTATGGCGCGCGGCTGCTGGCGGCGGCTGAGGCGGAGGGCCTGCGACGCGGCGCAACCTCCGCCTTCCTCGATACCCACAGCTTCCAGGCCCCGGCGTTCTATCAGCGCCACGGCTACACCGTCTACGCCACCGCCGACGACCTGCCGCGCGGCCATCGCAAGTTCTTCCTGCGCAAGTCTCTCGCGCCGGGCGTCGCAGATTCCCAACCATGACTGGCCGCGACACGCTTTGGCGTTGGGGGAATGCGTAATGGCGCAAACTGGCTGGCCGCGCGCGCTCGTGACGCCACCAGAGACGCCCTACCCGTCTGCGCCGTGGCGCGCACAGGCGCAGTGCTGGCTCGGCCTCTTTCGCAGCGATCGCCCGGCGCGGCTGCCCGCCGGCCTGCGCCCGCTGCTGGGCGCGCGGACGCGCGTGGTGGCGCTGGCGCGCTATCTGCCAGGCAGCACGCTCATCTACGATGAACTGATCGTCGCCACCCCTGCGCTGCTGGGCGCGCGTCCCGGCCTCTATGTCGAGTACATCTGGGTGGATAGCCTGGCCTCGCTCTGGGGCGGCAGGCGCCTCTGGGGGCTGCCGAAAGAGCTGGCCGAGTTCGCGTGGAGTGAGCGCGCTGTGCGCATCTCAGACGCCGCCGGGCCGCTGATGACGCTGGAGCTGGATCGTGGAAGCGGGCCAGCGCGCGGACCTACGCTCCCCGGCGCCACGGCGAGCATCGGGCGGCTGGGCGACGCCTGGGCCTACAGCGTCTTCCCGCTGCGCGCGCGGCTGAGCCGAGCGAGCCTGCGCCTGCGCGACCTCTCGCCGCGTCTCGGCTTCACACTGAGCGAACGCCCGCTGCTCGCCGCCGCCGTGCGCGAATGCCGCGTCACCTTCCCCCCGGCGCGGCTCATCCCTGCTGGGGCGGCGTAACCGCAGGAGCGGCGACCGGCGCACGCGCAGGCTCATCGCGGCGCACGCAGGCGAGGATGCCCGTGATGAGGGCGAGGAGGGCAAGCAGGGTGGCATAATCGGCGATGACACTGGGGAAACACCCATGCCAGCCGCCCGAAGAGCAGCCATGCCATCAGCAGCATCGAGACACTGGTGAGCAGGATGAGCCGACCCACCCAGCGCCTGCCGCTCAGGTCGAGCCATGTTCCCACCAGCACGCCGATGAAGAGCAGGAGGATGAGCGCTATGAGGATCAACAAGGGGACATTTGTCTGCACAGGCGGCGGTGGCGATTGGACTGGGCCATACGACGGACTACAGACCGTTTGTCCGTCGCTGCCGGTGGCGCATACACTACCAGAGGTCTGCGCAACGCTGGCGACCGCGACCAGCGAGGCGATCACAGCGGACACGATGCCCAGCACGCCAGACAGCGTGCCGAACCAGCCCTCGAGCCACTTCATGCGGTATCCCCCTGTTCGCTGCCCGCCAGCGTTTCACCGATTCACGTGAGGGCTATCACTGCGCGCCGCCTGGCCGATGTTCGCGGCGCAGGCACGCAAGGATGCCGACGGCGACCGCCAGCCAGGCAAATGGCATGATGGGCAATAGCAGCATGGTCGTCGCAGTTGTGGTGGCGAGCAGCGGCGTCAGCAGCAGCAGGGTTGCGCAGGCCAGCAGCATGACGCGCCCGCGTGTGCGCTGGCCGCTGAGATCGAGCCAGACGCCCCAGAGCACACCCGCGAAGAGCAGTGTCGCCGTGATGAGTGGCAGGCCGACGAGCAGACGTATCCATTGCGCGCCGGCCTGCAGCCTGCCATCGGTGGAGTAGGCGGTGTACACGTCCATCAGATTCATCGTTCGCACGCCGAAGACCGAGGAGAAGAAGGTCATGAGCAGGCCGATTCCCCCTGCGGCCGTGCCGAGCCAGCCTTCGAGCCACTTCATGCGCGCCATCCTTTCAGCGAGCAGCGCGGCGCTCGCGCTCAACGCACGCCAGCGTCGCTGCAAGCAGCCTACACCCGCGCCGCCCGGCTGTCAATGTGGCGGCCGCTGGTGAAACCGTGTTCGAAGAGCGCCCACTCGCTTTATCTCCGCTAGAACGTTGATGGCGCATTGACACCTGACCCTTCCCGGCGTAGCATGCGAGCATCAGTTATGTGGGCAGCTAGGAGGCAGTGTGGCGGACAATCACCTGTATTACGGCAGGGGCTGACAAACTGAGGCAAGAAGGACGTGTCGTGGACACTGAACAGCCGGACCAGCCTACGGAAAAGCGGAAGCCACCATCTGTGGTCGCTCAGGCGTTTGGCACAGCACGTCGAGTAGAACAACAGACCGGACGCCCACGCCAACTATTAGCGGCTGGCGCGTTGGGCATTTGCCTGCTCTTTATTGCCAGTATGCTGTCCCTTCCCAGGCTCGATGAATCCTTGACGATTGCGCTCTATGCGTTCGTCATCGCCATGCCGCTGCTCGTCGTAGACTACTTTTCTGCGTCATATAAGGCCAACGCAGAGCAGCGCAACCTGATGTTGTCGGCGCTCTTTGTCGCCGGATGGCTTGTAGGTGATGCGCTCGGCCCAGCCGCCGTCTACGGAGGCGTCGTCGCAATCGTGTGGCATCTCAATAGGATTGCTGGGGTCGTCCTGCTTCTATGGTCGGTGGGGGTCATGGTGGTAGTGAGCTTCGTCATGCTTGCCGGTCTGTACATCTACGGATTGCGCAAGGCGCGTGCGGAACGTAAGAAAGAGCCTCCCAGCCCAAAGCCACAGCCAGAACTGCCTCGTGAATAGCGTTCTCTTAGTGTGCAGCCCCCCACGGGAGGGGGATTAAGCCGGGGCAGTTTTCGCTGTTGGGCGATGACGAGTAGATGGGAGGCGAGCCACATGGCACAGCAATGGGAGTATATAACACTCAGGATTAGCTGGGGTAAAACAGGCGACGGCTCAAAGGATTTAGAGGGATGGACCACTGGAGACAACAAATACTTTGCCTCGCTCGGCGAACTGCTGCAGCCGTGGGGAGTGCAAGGTTGGGAACTTGTTAGTGTGGTCGTCGCGTACTGGCACTTACACATCGGAAATAGGAATGGGGAGATTGATGTGTATCGCGCCTTTTTGAAGCGCCCCAAGCCCTAGCACAACGAAATCGGTTTACACCTCCATTGATGGGGTGGGGCCTTCTGGTACCTTTCTGGAGCAAGAAGCAAGGGGTTGGGAGCAACAGTCTTACAGATTGTCGGAAGCGTGCGAGACCTGAATTATTCAGGGAAGCCGATGGTCGGACTCGAACCGACAACCTACGGTTTACAAATCTCCAGTCGCCTGTTCAGACGCAATCGCTCGTGGCCACAAAACCAGAAAACATAAGGCTTGGGGACATGTCTGAGTTCAGAGCGATTCAGCTGTAGTCAGCGGTGTTGGCGTAGTGAGTGCGCCCACCTGTCGCACCGACTGGGAGCGCGGATCTCGGAACTTGCATTACTTGCATTAAAGGCATGTCTTACTGTACTCGCCGCCGCTGCTGTTCATATGCCGCCGCTGCCGCCGCCTGTTGCGCATTCAGATCAGCGCCCGCTTGGGTCACGCCTGTGGGACGGTATGTCGGCTCTGACGGAGGTGGCGTGCCCTCACTCCACGTCCAGCGAAAGCCGCACAGCGAGCAGCGATAGTGATGCTCCTGAGGCAAGCGCCGGTAGCGCACGGCGATGATGGTCACTATCACCGCCGCCGCCACAAGCCAGATCACGGCGATGACATTGGAAACGCTTGGGGTTAGGTCAGCAGGAGAGCCGTTAAATAGGCTTACGAGCGCCTGGACGATTACCGCTCCAAGCACACTCAGGAGCAGCAGCAAGGCAACAGACGCCAGGCAGCCAGACACCCACGGATTCCAGGCGGGTTTGCCAGACTTGGGATTGAATCGCGTGGGAGTATCCATGACGCGGTAGCCACCACACGCAGGGTTCAAACAGCGCTCGTAGACCGACTTTGTTGGCATGACTAGCTCTCCTCTTCTTGGATGATCGCAGTACACCTGAGTGGCGCAGGAGAATAGCCTCCTAGAAGCGCCTCGAATGTACGAGCCATGCGAGCCGAGAGTCCAAATCAATGCAAAAATACACAAGTAGTCTCACCGCAGTATACAGCATACGCCCTAGCGAGCAGCGCGACGCTCGCGCTCAACACACGCCAGCGTCGCTGCAAGCAGCCTACACCCGCGCCGCCCGGCTGTCAATGTGGCGGCCGCTGGTGGTTCCACCACAAACCGGGGGTTAGAGGACGCGGGCGGTTGAAACCGCGCCTCAAGGTGGCTGCGGTCGCCACCAGACCCACCTGCGCGGGTCCACAGACGCCCGGTTCCCAGTCCGCGCAGGCGGACTTCGCGGCCCGCAGGCCATCCAGGCGCGGTTTCAACCGCCAGTCGGCTCCCACGCCAACCCCCGGTTTGTGGTGGAACCGCCGCTGGTGAAACCGCGCCCCAAGCGCGCGCACCCGGCTGACGGTCTCGCGACTGACATGGAAGGCGGCGATGATCTGGTGGTCGCGCCAGCCCTCGCTGGCTTTGAGCAGGATATGCGCGCGGGTGGCGAGGCGCGCGGGTCTTACCGCGATGGACGAGCGCTAGCAGGTTGGCGAGGCCCGCCTCGCTCAGGTTCACTGGATGGAAGGTGGTCATGATGATCCTCCTGCGACGATGGCTTCATGCTCCACCCTCGTCCTCTCACATTCCAATCTGGACAGACTACTACGGGCCTGGCGGCCGCGACCCCTCACCCGCCACTGGCGCCGCCTGCGTCACATAGCGGTCGTAGAGCGCCGACTTGACGACCTTGCCCATCGCATTGCGCGGCAATACATCGATGAACACGACCGCTTTGGGAATCTTGAAACGCGCGAGCTTGCCAGCGCAGAACGCCAACACCTCCGCCGCCGTCAGCGCGCCGGGCTGGCGTGGCACGACCACCGCTAGCCCCACCTCGCCCCACTGCGGGTCGGGGCGCCCCAGCACCGCGACCTCGGCAACGCCCGCATGCGTCGCCAGCACCGCCTCGACCTCAGCCGGGGAGACATTCTCGCCGCCCGAGATGAACAGGTCTTTCTTGCGCCCGACGATGAAGTAGTAGCCCTCGGCGTCCACCTGCGCCAGATCGCCCGTGCGCCACCAGCCGCCGGGCGCCTGCGCCTCCACCGTCGCCTCGGGCCGCCGCCAGTAGCCCGAGCAGACGTGCGGGCCAGCCAGCGCCAGCTCACCCACGGCGCCCGGCAGCGTGTCACGCCCCGCCTCATCCAGCAGCCGCGCGCGTGAGTGGAAGACCGGTCGCCCCACCGAGCCAGCCTTGCGCACGGCGTCTTCGGGCGCGAGGCTGAAGCAGTTCACGCCGACCTCGGTCAGCCCATAGCCCTGGCGAAACTCCAGCCCACGCGCGGCGTAGCCCGCGATGATCGGCAGCGGGCAGGGCGCGCCGCCGCTAATGCAGAATCGCAGCGATGCGAGGTCCGTCGTCTGGAACTCCGGCGCCTCCAACAGCATCTGGAAGACGGTCGGCACGGCGAAGGCTACCGTGCAGCGCTCGGCCGCGATGGCGCGCAGCGTGGCGGCTGGGCTGGTATCGCGCAGCAAGACGACCGTTCCGCCGAGATGGTAGAGCGGCGTCGTCAGCACATTCAGCCCGCCCGCGTGGAAGAAGGGCGCAGCGATCGGCGCGATGTCGTTCTCGCGCAGCCCCCACGAAATCTGCGTGTTGATCGCGTTCCAGGTCAGCATGCGATGGGAGAGCATCGCGCCCTTGGGAATGCCGGTCGTGCCGGAGGTGTAGAGGATCAGCGCAATCTCCTCGCCATCGTCGGTCGCGAAGGGGACGGCGCGGGCGGCGAGCGTGGCGTCTTCGCCAGGAAAGCTCGCCATGTCCAGCAGCAGCTCCACTGGCTGACCAGCCGCGCGGACCGCCGCTTCGGCCAGCTCGCGCTGCGCTGCGTCGTGCAGCAGCGCCACCGGCTCGCAGTCGCGCAGGATGCCCGCCAGTTCAGGGGTGGTCAGCCGCCAGTTCAGTGGCGTCAGGATGGCGCCGAGCAAAGCGCAGGCGAAGAAGGCGTCCAGATATTCGGGGCAATTGGCGGCGAGGATGGCGACGCGATCTCCCTGCCGCACGGCATGCCACTCGGCCAGGAAGGCGGCGAGCGCGCGGGCGCGGGTGTTCAGCGCGCGATAGGTCAGGCGGTCGCCGGTCGCGACATCCACCAGGCCGAGCTGGTTGGGCGAGAGTTGCGCGCGGCGCTCCAGCCACTCGCCAACGCCGATGAAGGCGCCTCCGTAGCCCGTGAAGGTTCCGCTGGTCGTCATGCGCTCACATCCCTCCCCAGCGCAGCGCGGTTGCGCCCCAGGTGAAGCCGAGGCCCGCGCTGGCCGCGACGACGAGATCACCGTCATGCAGCCGCCCCTGCGCGCTCGCCAGCTCCAGCGCCAGCACCTGATCGGGCGCGCCGATGTGACCATATTCCGATAGATAGAGCGACTGATCCTCGCGCAGGTCGAGCAGGCGCAAAATGCGACGGTGCATCGAAGGCTTCATGTGATTGATCGCGAGGAACGCGATGTCCTGCGGCTTGCAGTCGCTGCGCTCAACCGCCTCGCGCACCACCTGCACAAAGTTGCGCTCGGAGACACCACTCAGCCCCTCTCTGAGGCGCCCGGCGTCGGCGACGTGGAAGGTATGTAGCCCCTGCCGCAGCGTCTCTTGCGAGGTCGGCTGCCGCACACCGCCTGCGGGAATCGTCACATCTTCGGAGAGTGAGCCATCGGTGATGAACGACGAGGCCAGCACTTGATTGCGCTGGTGGCCACGCCGCAACACCATCGCGCTGCCGCCGTCGGAGAGGTTGAAGAGAAAACGCGCCGTGTGGTCGCGCAGGTTGATCAGGTCGCCGGTGCGGTGGCCGCCGCAGATCAGCGTCGTGCGCAGGCGCTGGTCGGCAGTCATCAGGTCGCGGGCCAGCTTCAGCGCCAGTACGTTGGTCGTGCAGAGCGCCACCGCCTCGAACGCCCACGCGCGCCTCGCGCCGAGCAGATATTGAATGCGGTTGGCTGCGGACCAGACGTAGAAGTCTTTGTGCATGCTGCCAGAGTAGAGGATCAGGTCAAGCTCCTCCGGCTCGACGCCCGCGCGGGCCAGCGCCAGTCGCGCCGCGCGCACGGCCATCGCCGAGGTCTGATCCTCGTAGCTGGCAAGGCGCTTCGAGACGATGCCCATCTTCTCGCGGATGATCTCCTCCGGAATGCCGCTCTCCGCCGCGATCTCCGCTGCGGTCTGCGTCTGTTCGGGAAGGTACGTCGCCAGCGCCATCAGGCCAATCGCGCGCTCCTCTTCGCCACTGTTCACTCAGGTCTCCTTACGGGCGACGACGGAACCAGTCGAGTAGCCCATGTCGCTGTGCAGGCGCCTGCTCAGTGGGGACTGTGGCAGACGCCGGGAATGTCGTTGGAGGCGGCTCCGCAGCGGTTGCAGCGGCGTCCGGAGCCGTTGGCGCGAAGCCCTCGTGTTGCTGGAGCGGATGCGCTTGCAAGAAGCTCAGGAGCAGCGCGCGAAACTCGTCTGGCTTTTCGAGCAATGGGGAGTGCGCGCAGTCGTCGAGTACGCGCTCCTCGTAGCCGCCGCCCTGCGCGCGATACTGATCGAGGACGAAGCGCAACTGTTGCAGCATCGGCTGCGGTGGGCAGGCATCATCGCCGGGCCAGCCAGGGATGACGCCCAGCTTGCCCAGCGCAGCGGGGTCCACGGCGGCGCTATCGCTTACCATCAGGTCGTCGGCGCCACGCACCCAGAGGATGGGTGGCTGCGGCGCGATGTTGGCGAGGGCGCTCAGGTCGCAATACTTCGGTGAGAGCGCGTTGTTCGATCCCCAGATGCCCGGCCCGCTGTATGGCCAGTTGGGCGACGGCTGACCATCGCCGGGATAAAACTGCTCGCCGATGACCATCAACAGCATCTGCTCCACCAGCACGTCTTCGCGCTCTGGCGTGAACGTGAAGGTTGGCTTGACGATCAGACTGCGCAGGGCGCTGCGCGGCGTGAAGGGCGAGTCGGCGGTGAAGTCGCGCCTTTGGTAGGTCTCGACGACGGCGGGCGCGATCAGGCCACCGCCGCTGCCCGCGTAGTCGTCGTAGTTCGGGACGCCGGGCGCGCCATGCGATCCACCGTAGCCCCAGGGCGAGCCAGCCGCATGCAGGGTGAGCGTCTTGACGCGCTCTGGATGGTCTATCGTGTACTGCATGGCGATATTGCCGCCGAGCGACCAGCCGAGCAGGTGAAACTGCTCCCAGCCGAGCGCCGCGACGAGCGCCTCCAGGTCGTCGCTGAAATCACGCAGACCGCGCTGCGCATCCGCAGGCTTCGCCTCGCTGGCGCCATAGCCGCGCAGGTCGGGCGCGACGCAGGTGTAGCCAGGCAGGCTCGCGATCAACTCCTCGAAGAAGCGCGCCGAGGAAGCGTTGCCATGGACCAGCAGCAGCCGCTCGCCGTCCTCCGCCTGGCTGGCATAGATGTGCTGGCGCAGGCGGCTGGTCGCAACGGTGCGCGAGCGAACGCCGGGCAGCAGCGGATAGCTGGATTGCGGTGGAACGCTATCCCAGATGTTTCCTGTGCTCACATGAGCCTCCATTGAGTGGGCCTGTGAGTGACAAGCGTGGCTAAGAAGCTGGATGACGACGGTATACCCTAACCCAGGCAACGTCTGCTCAGCGCTCAGGCTGCCCAGACGTGGAACCCACGCTCGTCGCGCCACAGCACAATACACCGACACTATTGTGTCCCATGGATGAGCGCGCCGACAAAGCGCATATGCGCAAGCGCGACTCGGCGGCCAGCGATGGCGGGCGGGAAGGCGGATTGCGGCGGCGGGAGAGGACGCGGGCACGCCCCCTCTCGCTGTGATGTGGTCTACGGCTATGGCCAAACCGCCGACGCCTTGATGAAGCCACTCACCGGAGTCAGCGTGCCGTTCTTGATCTGCAAGAACTCGAAGTCGCTGATGCCGCCGTGCTGCTGCGCCGACCAGGTGATGGTGGGGCCAAAACCTGTGTCATAGTCGTTGAAGTCGGTGTTGAGCGCCGTCTGGAGGCTGGCGCGGGTCGGGTTGGCTCCGGCTTTGCTCAGCGCATCCATCATCAGCTTCGCCATGATGTAGCCATAGAACTTGTACGCGCTGAAGGTTGTATCGCTGGTCGTCGCGGCCAGATACTGCTTGCCAATCGCCGTGTTGACATCGGCATAGCCACTGACATAGACACCCTCGCCAGCGGAGCCAAGCACCTTCGCCCAGGAGTTGTCGGACATCGGGTAGTTGGCCAGATAGCCGATGGGAGGCCTGTACCCCTGCGACGCCGCCGTCAGGATGAACTGCGCGGTTGGGCCGGGCAGCCCATTGAGCACGATCAGGTCGGGTTTGGCCGCCTTGAGCGTCTGCACCGCGCTGCTGAAGTCCGTCTGCGTCGCCTTGTAGCCGACTGACGCCACCAGATTCGCGCCGTTCTTGGTCAGCGCCTCGCCCAGCGTGGTCTTCTGCTGAAGGCCCAGCACATCATCCTCATAGAGCAGCGCGACATTCTTCGCCTTGAGGGTCGTCGTGGCGTAGTAGCCAAGCACGTGACCCTCATCGCCATAGTTGGGCTGCGTCATCCAGAGCCAGGGCAGCGCCTTGCCGCTGGCGTCGGTGAACTGCGCGCCGCCGCCAATCGGGTCAACAAATGGGATGCCCTTGGGGCCAAGGTAGGCCTCGGCGACGTTGGCATTGCCTGAGCCGCAGACCTGGAAGATGGCGAAGGCGTTATCCTGCTCGATCAGCTGGCGCACGGCGTCTCTGGTCTTGGTCGAGTCGCCATTGTCGCTGACCTGTACCAGGTTGACCTGGCGTCCGTTGATGCCGCCAGCCGCGTTGATCTTATTGATGTAGAGCTGATCGCCATCGAGGATGGGCTGGCAGATGACCTTGATCGGGCCGGTGGTGTCGAGGACCGCGCCAATGGTGATGGTCTTTGCACTCACGCCGGGCGCGCTGACGGCGCTGGCGCCGCCTTGTCCGGCGCAGGCAGTGAGCGCCAGCAGGCCCAGCAGCACTGCTGGCGCTGCGGCGCGGGTGAGCAGAGACGGTCTACGGAGGTTGCTGAGCCGGGAGATGAACGGCATCGTAGGCACTCCTGTATTCTCGCGCGCTCAACATCACTGCATCACTGCGCGCGACTCCGTGGTTCGCAGACATGACAACTGAGTCATGTGTCAGTTCATATACACGACCGCTGGCGTTCCTGTCAAGCTCTCACAAAGAGCTTCGACAAGATTCGATCTCCACCGCCAGGAGGTTCACGCGCCTCTAACGCTGAATGCTCCTCGCCTCACAGTGGTTCGGCGGTGTTTCGAGCGAGGAGTAACTCAAGGGATGTGGCGCCCCGATGATGCCGCTCAGGCGTCCTGGAAGACGGGAGCGCGCTTCGCCAGGAATCTCCAGGAATCTCCAGGAATCTCCAGGAAGGCGCTCGGCCTTCAGGCCGCGCTCGCCATGTACTCCGGCCTTTCCGGCCTTGCAAGACCGAGCGCATTGTTCCCAGCGGCTACTTGACAGCGCCAGGCGGTCGTGGCATAGTGATGCGACATGACGAGCCAGTCATGTGACATGATCGTCATGTATTCCCTGTGTGGGATTCGCCCAGCCTTGCTTCAATGGAGAGGAGGCGGCGCATGCAAGCATTCTTGCAAGTCACGTTTTCGGGTCTCGCTACTGGCAGCCTCTATGGCCTGCTGGCGCTCGGCCTCGTCCTCATCTACCGCACGACCGGCGTCCTCAACTTCGCCTACAGCGCGCTCTCGACCTTTGGCGTCGGCTTTCTCTACGTGCTGGAGACGAGCAAGGGGATGAACTTCTGGCTCGCCGTGCCGCTCAGCCTGCTCTTCGCCGCCGCGCTGGGCGCTGCGATGGAGCGGCTCTTTGCGCGGCCCGTGCTGCATGCGCCGGTCTTCACGAAGGCCATCGCCACGCTGGCGCTCGCGCTCGTCCTCAGCACCGTCGCCCAGGCCATCTGGCCGCAGCTCGCGCAGACGGAGCACTTTCCCACGCCATTCGAAGGCGCGGCAGTCAGCGTCGGCGGCGTCTTCATCACGGCGGCGGCGTGCATCGCGCTCGTCGTCACGGTCGTGGTCGTCGCCGCCCTGACGCTCTTTCTCAGCCGCACGCGCATAGGCATGGCGATGCGCGCCTCAGCCGATAACCAACCGGTGGCGCAACTGATGGGCGCGCCGGTCGGGCGCATCTTCCTGCTGACCTGGGCGGTCGCCACGGTCATCGGCGCGCTCTCGGCGATCATGCTGGCGGCGCAGCAGCGCACCGTAGACATCACCTATATGAATCCTGTGCTGATTCTGGCCTTCGTGGCCGCTGTGCTCGGTGGGCTAGACTCGCTGCCGGGCGCGCTCGTCGGTGGCATCGCCATCGGCCTGGCGCAGAACTGGCTCGCGCTGCTGCTGGCGGGACACCAGATCGGCCCGCTCGACATCAGCGCGCCCGGCATCCGTGAGACTCTGATCTTCGCCGCCTTCGTCGTCGCGCTGCTCTTTCGCCCACAGGGGTTGTTCGGCAAAGCGGAGCTGCGCAGCGTCTAGCGCGCTCCGTCACGCTCCCATCCGAACGCCCGCTGCGCCAGGGCGCCCAGGAGGTTCCGCATGTTGACCTCGCAACCAGCATCCGCGCCGTCCATCCCCGCCGAGCCGCCGCCCCACGAGGCCCGCCGAGGCGCGCTGGCTCTGCTGGCAGGTCGCTATGCGAACAGGGCGCTGCTCGTCGCCGCGCTCGTCCTGCTGATCGCGTTACCTGCGCTGTTCGACCAGATCTTCGGCTTCAGCGGCGGCTTTCAACTGCATCGTATCAGCCTGATAGGCATCTTCGCGCTGGCCGCCTTCGCACAGAACATCCTCACCGGCTACGCGGCGCAGCCCTCGCTGGGCAATGCGGCGTTCTTCGGGCTGGGTGGCTACCTGCTGGCCTGGCTCGCGGGCGACCTCGGTCAGCCCTACTGGCTCGCCATCCTCGTCGCGATGCTGGCGAGCGCGCTGATCGGGGTGATCGTCGGCGGCCCGGCGCTGCGCGTCTCCGGCGCCTACCTCGCCATCGCCACGCTGGGGCTGGTGCTGATCGCAGGCTCACTCTTTGACCTGTGGGACACCACGGCGGGTCGCCAGAGCTACGACATCAACACACTGCCTGCCCTGCTGCAAGACGACCACTCGCTCTACTACCTCGTGCTCATCATCACCATCGTCGTTTTCGCCATCGGCGCAGCGCTGACGCAGTCGCGGGTGGGACGTGCGTGGATCGCCCTGCGCGATAGCGAGGCGGCGGCGCTGGCGTTCGGCGTCAACGTCACCTACTACAAGCTGCTGGCCTTCATCGTCAGCGCCGCGCTCACTGGTCTGGCAGGCGCGCTCTACGCCATCTGGGCGCAGACGGCCAGCTCCTCCATGTCGAGCGTTGACCAGACGATTGTCTTCCTCGCCATGATCGTCGTCGGCGGGTTGGGGTCGCTGCTCGGCTCAGCGCTCGGCGCGCTCTTCGTCGGCTTCCTGCCGCTGCTGCTGGGACAGGTTCCCTCGCCACTGCTGGTGGGTGGCCTCTCGATTCAGGTCTCGACGCTGACCACTGGCATCTATGGACTGTTGCTGCTGCTGGCGCTGATCTTCTTCCCGGCGGGTCTCGCCTCGATCCGCGAGCGATTCGGGCCACTGAGTGCGCTCGCGGCGCGGCTCATGCGTCCCGATGCGCGGTCAGGAGGCGCCGCATGAAGGACCTGAACGCCGTGAACGCCGTGAACGCCCGTGAACGCCGTGAATGCCGTGAATGCGACGGATACCGCGCAGGGCGACCTGCTCATCGTGCGCGGGCTGACGGTGCGCTTCGGCGGCCTGGTGGCCGTGAATGCGCTCGATCTCAGCGTGCGCGAGGGTGAAATCTTCGCGCTGGTCGGGCCAAATGGCGCAGGCAAGACGACGCTGCTCAACTGCGTCAGCGGCTTCACCCAGCCCAGCGCGGGCAGCCTGACCTTCGCTGGCGTAGACCTGCTGGCGCGCGGTCGCCACCAGCGCGCCGCGCTCGGCATCGGGCGCACCTTCCAGAATGTGCAACTCTTCGCCAGCATGACCGTTCTCGACAATCTGCTGGCGGCGCAGCATGCCCATCTGCGCGCCTCATTTGCAGCCAGCCTGCTGCCATTCGGCCCCGCCATCGCCGAGGATCGCCGCGCACGCGCCCATGGGCGCGACATCCTGGCGCTGCTGGGCATCGAGCGCTATGCCGACGCCATCGCGGGCGCGCTGCCGTTTGGCGTGCAGAAGCTGGTGGGCGTGGCGCGTGCGCTGGCGCTGCGTCCGCGTCTGGTGCTGCTGGATGAGCCAGCCGCCGGCTTGCCACAGACGGAGGTCGCGCAGTTCGCGGCATCGCTGCGGCGCTGGCGCGCTGAGCTACACGTCACCTTCGTGCTGATCGAGCACAACATGTCGCTGGTGCAGAGCGTGGCCGAAACCGTCTGTGTGCTGGATTATGGCCGCAAGCTGGCCGAGGGCGCGCCGGCAGTGGCGCTGACCAGCCCCGCCGTGCTGGAGGCCTATCTGGGCAGCGCCGGAGCGCAGGAGGTGAGCAATGCTGAGCGTTGAAGGATTGCGCGCGGGGTACGGCTCGCTCGAAGTGCTGCACGGCATCGCGTTTGCGGCAGAGAGCGGCGAGGCGGTGGCCATCCTGGGGGCGAATGGCGCGGGCAAGACGACACTGATGCGCGCGCTCACCGGGCTGATTCGCACGCGCGCCGGGACGATCACGCTGGGTGGGCAGCGCATCGAGCGGCGACCGCCAGAGCAGCGCGTGCAGAGCGGCCTCGCGCTGGCGCCGGAAGGGCGCGAGTTATTTGGTTCGCTCACCGTGCGTGAGAATCTGCTGATGGGCGCATTCACCCGCCGCGACCGCCGCGAGCTGGCGGCTGACATCGAGCGCACGCTGGAGTACTTCCCACGCCTGCGCGACCGCCTGAACGCGCAGGCCGCCAGCCTGAGCGGTGGCGAGGGGCAGATGCTCTCGATTGGCCGCGCGCTGATGTCACGCCCGCGCGTGCTGCTGCTCGACGAGCCATCGCTGGGGCTGGCCCCAGCGATTGTGGACACTGTTTTCGGGGTCATCGCGCGGCTGAACCGCGAGCAGGGATTGACGGTCGTCCTCGTGGAGCAGAATGCGCGCATGGCGCTGAGCGTCGTCTCGTCGGCCTATGTGCTGCAGAGCGGGTCCGTCGCGCTGCATGGCGCGACCGCCAGCCTGGCGCAAGACTCCTCCGTGAGTCGCCTTTATCTGGGCGTCGGCATCGAAACGACATCGCCAGCGTCGCCAGCGTCTGCCGCATCTGCCACGCTCGATGCCGCCACGTTCGATGCGGCCACACCCGACCATGCCGCGTTCGCAGCGAAGGGAGATCAACCTACCATGAGCGCTCCACTGGCATCTGGAATCCAGTCGAAGATCGTCGAGACTCTCCGGTTGCGTATGCACATGCTCGCAGTCGGCAGCGAGACGGGGACGCCGGTCGTGCTGATCCACGGCAACGTCTCCTCCGCCCGGTTCTTTGAAGAGTCGTTACTGGCCTTGCCCCAGGGCTATTGGGGGCTGGCGCCCGATCTGCGCGGCTTCGGCGGCAGTGAGGCCAAGCCAGTCGACGCGACACGCGGCCTGCGCGACTTCGTCGACGACCTGCATGCGCTCTTCGGCGCGCTGGGGCTGACGGAGCAGCGTGCGCCGCACCTGGTGGGGTGGTCTATGGGCGGCGGCGTCGTCATGCAGTATGCGATTGATCATCCCGACAACGTCGCATCGCTCACGCTGATTGACCCCATGTCGCCATTTGGCTTCGGCGGCACAAAGAATGTTGCGGGCGCGCTGTGCTGGCCAGATGGCGCAGGCTCAGGTGGTGGCACAGCCAACGCCGACTACGTTCAGCGGCTCGCCAACCACGACCGCAGCGATGAGTCGCCGAATTCGCCGCGCAACGTCATGAATAACTTCTACTTCAAGCCGCCTTTCCGCGTCGCCCCGGCGCGTGAGGAGGTGTTTGTAGATGAGATGCTGCGCATGGTGGTGGGCGATGACAACTACCCTGGCGACACGCAGACCTCGCCCAATTGGCCTGGCGTCAAACCGGGAACCCGTGGCATCAACAACGCGCTGGCGGCTGGCCTGTGCGATCTCAGCGCCTTTGCGCGCATGTCGCCTCGCCCTGATGTACTCTGGGTGCGCGGCGCCGACGATCAGATCGTCTCCGACACCTCCTTCCTCGACTTCGGCACGCTCGGTCAGCTGGGCTATGTGCCAGGCTGGCCCGGAGCGGACGCCTACCCCTCACAACCGATGGTCGCGCAAATGCGCGCAGTGCTCGATCAGTATCAGGCGGCGGGTGGTCACTACGACGAGGTCATCATCAGCGACAGTGGTCACTCGCCGCATATCGAGCAGCCTGAGGCGTTCCAGCAGGTGTTCTTCGCCTTCCTCGCGGGGCATGCGCAGACGGCGTCACGGGACGACCGCGCCGCAGAGCCATCAGCAGAGCGATCAGCGGAGGTTCGTCATGTCCAGCCTTGAGGGTAAAGTTGCGCTGGTCACTGGCGCGGCGAGCGGCATCGGCCTGGCGACCGCCCGCGCGTTGGCTGCGGCTGGCGCGCTCGTGACGCTGGCCGACATCGATGCGGAGCGGGGGCAAGCGGAGGCTGAGCAGATCACGGACGCCCATTTTGTCGCGCAGGACCTCGCCCAGCCAGGCGGCGCATCACACGCCGTCGCTGCGACAGTCGCGGCGCACGGCCAGCTCGATATCCTCATCAATAACGCGGGGATTCAACATGTCGCGCCGATCACCGAGTTCCCGAGGCAAAGTGGCGTCTGCTGATTGAGCTGATGCTCACGGCGCCGTTCCTGTTGACGCAGGCGACGCTGCCGGGCATGTATGCGCGCGGCTGGGGGCGCATCGTCAATGTCGGCTCCGTACACGCGCTGCGCGCCTCCGCCTACAAATCGGCCTATGTCGCCGCGAAACATGGCCTGCTCGGCCTGACGCGCGTGACCGCGCTGGAGGGCGCGGAACATGGCGTCACCTGCAACTGCATCTGCCCATCCTACGTGCGCACGGCGCTGGTGGAGAAACAGATCGCCGATCAGGCGCGGACACATGGCATCGCGGAGTCGGAGGTGGTGGAAAAGATGATGGTCGCGGAGGCGCCGATTCATCGCCTGCTGGAGCCAGCCGAGGTGGCTGAGTACATCGCCTTCCTCTGCTCAGATGCCGCCTCCGGGGTCACTGGCAGCGCGGTCACGATTGACTGCGGGTGGACGGCGCGCTAGCGCGGCGCCACTTACGGCATCGTGCGGGTAGCGCCTGGCCATCGCGCCCTTGCCTGTGCGATGATACCGCTGGCCTTCAGCGCGCCACAACGCCCGCTTGTTATGATCGCGGCGCCGCAGAGCCAGCAGAGCCAATCGAGGTCAGCGAGAACATCAGGCCCAGTGGCGGCGTTTGCGCCGAGGTGGCCAGACGCGCGAGAGGAGACGGCATGGCAGATGCTGACGCACTACCGACGCGACACAACAGCGCGCCACTCGTGCCGGCCACTCCGCGCGGCGAGGCCACCCGCCGCCGCCTGCTGGATGCCGCCGAAGAGGTCTTCGGCGAGATGGGCTACTACGAGGCCAGCGTCTCGGAGATCACGCGCCGCGCCGGGGTCGCCCAGGGGACATTCTATATCTACTTCCACTCCAAGCGCGAAACCTTTGTCGAGCTGGTCGAGGATATCGGCGAGCGGCTGCGCATGGCAACCAGCGCCGCCATCCAGGGGACGACCGACCGCATTGTGGCTGAGCGCAAGGGCTTCGAGGCGTTCTTCCGCTTCGTCTACGAGCATCGGCGCATCTATCGCATCGTCGAAGAGGCCGGGCGCGTCGCCCCAGAGACGGCGCGCGACTACTACCGACGCATCGGCCTGGGCTACGAGCACGGGCTGGCGACGGCGATGAAGAACGGCCAGATTCGCGCGGGGAATGTGGAGGGGCTGGCCTATGCGCTGATGGGCATCGCCCACTTCCTCGCCCTGCGCTGGCTCATCTGGCCAGAGGAAGAGGACACCGCACGGCAGATTGCTCAGAGCGCGCAGAACGGGCAGCCACCCAGCCAGCCGCCCAGCTGCGATCCCCGGCGCGATCCCCGACGCGATCCCCGACGCGATCTTCGAGACGGTGATGGCCTTCATCGCACGCGGGCTGGAGGCTGATGCTCAGCGCGAGACATAGCGCCCGCGCACAGCCAGCAAAAGCGCAGCGCATGTGTCGGATGGAGTGGCTAATTTTGCCAAATCTGGGTCAAACGCCCCGGCCGCGTGCGAGGGAGGTCGCGCGACCAGGGCGTTTTTTGTAGGCTGTAGCTGGCTTGGCGAAGGGAGCCGATGGTGAGATTTGAACTCACGACCTACGGTTTACAAAACCCTCAACGTCTGTCCTTGTGCGTCTTCTGAGTACTCTGGTAGCCCATGAATTCGGACTTTATGCGTTGCTGGTGTTTATGGTTGTCGCTGTAAATCGTCCGGCTGAGGGGTACGCTCAGGGGTACGAGCGAGGCATATGCTACCCAGCAGACTCGAAGTGCGCTCCACATCTTGCCCTTCTCGCTATTTTTGCTGATGGCTGTTTAATTTAACGTCTGAACGCAGCGCAGTTTGCCCTCAAGCGAGCGTACTGGTGAACTTTGCCCTCCACGACTTATGACTCTCGCAGTTCAGCATGCAGGTTTCGCCCAATAGGCGGGAGCGCCTGACCGAGGCGAGTCCCTTACAGAATTTACTCTGCCCCTGCACTTGCTTTTTACTCAGCTATAAGAAAGACTGCCTTCAGCGACGCCCAACGAGCTGGGCGCGGTCAGTGCAGCGGGCACCATCAGGGGCGCTTGTGTGGGGGATTGAGCCACCACCACTCAGGGCGATTCACCTGGATGATCTGGAGCGACACATGGCTCGTTGCCGATGATCCCGGTGAAGTAACTTGCCTGCTGACCCAGATGCGCGCGTTGAGTGATGCCATGGAAGGAGGTGCAGGAGAAGCTGTGTAGGGAACTGTAGCGAGGGCAAACCGATTGGGCGGTGTCGTTCACCGCGACCACGACCTGCTGGCAAAGAAGACCTACAATGTCTCTTGCCATGGCGGGCATCATAAAGGAGAAGGAAACACGATGACTACGAAGACCGACCGTCTCTTTCAGGTGACGAACCATCACGTCGCATCGGCGGAGACACCACCGCACATTGATGACACCGAAGCCTGGCAGTGTCGCAGTTACCTGGAAAACGGCCACGGCGACCAGTTCATCTTTGTGTATGACTCCCGCAGCCACGAAGGCCTGCTCTACAGTGGCGATTCTGGGTGGGAGAAAACCGCGCCAGCCGTGGACGGTGAGGCGCAAGGTGCCGTGTTATCTGCCAGTGAGCGCGCATGGCTCAAAGCCTGTTGGGATGCCGCGCTGCTTAGAGCAACTTTCAGATAGGTTGAGCAGGTACGGGGTATCCGGCATGGGCATACCACGCGGCAGCGTCTGCGGGCGTAATGGCCGCGACCGCCAGACGCACCGCCTCCTGGAGCGTTTCCTGGGTGCGCGCGCCCAGGCTACGCAGGAGCGCCTTGAGCTTGGAGAACGCCTGCTCGATAGGGTTGAAGTCGGGCGAGTAGGGCGGCAGGAAGAGCAACTCGCAGCCGCGCGCGGCGAGCGCCTCCCGAATGCGGGCCGCTGTATGCGCGCTCAGATTATCCATGACCACGATCTGCCCCGGGTCGCAGCGTGGCGCCAATTGCTCGCGGATGTACCACTCAAAGGTGTCCGTGTTCATGGCCCGCTCGACGAGGAGCCAGGGTTCCTGCAGGCCATCGGGCGTGAGCGCGGCGACCAGCGTCGTGTTCTTGCCGTGGTTACGCGGCGCCGACCCCGACGCGCGGTGGTCATGTCGCGCCCAGCCGTACAGGCGGATCAGCGACGTGTGGGTACTGCTTTCATCGACGAAGACAAACTGCTGCGGGTCGTGGGTCGCCGCCGCAGCGCGCCAGGCGCTCCGCTCCACCGCGTTGCGTTCGCTGGCGACCACCGTCTTTTTTTATGCGTCCAGCCAAGTCGGCGCATGGCGCGCCACATCGTGACCTCACTGAGCTCCTGCCCCGTCTGCTCCACCCACCAGGCGCAGTGTTCCAACACCGTCGCATCGGGGGCGGCTTCCAGCCGGGCACGCAGGTGCGCATCCTGCGCGCCACTGATCGCGCGCGGGCGCCCAGGAATCGGCCGACGCTCCAGCGAGCCCGTCTCGCGCTGCTGCACGACGGCGCGTTTGACGGTGGTCACTGCTACTCCAAAGCGGCGCGCGGCTTCTCGCATGGGCTGACCGTCGGCCACCGCGCGCACCAAGCGTTCTTTCAGGTCGGTCGAATAGGCTCGCATACCCGGTTCTTCCGCATATCTCATGCCTGTCTCCGCTTTTCGCAAGTTGCTCTAGGTAGCGATACGTAGAGGCGCAGAGGCGCACGCGACAGTTCGAGAGCAGTCGGCGCATCAGACCGCTGAACGGGAATGGTCTGAGGACTGCTCGGCGGGTGGGATCACAGTGGGTTGACCCCACCCGTTATCGTGGGGGGTGGAGTGCGGTGAGCTACATCGCTCGCAAAATGGTCCAGGCGCACAAAGCGGTCACTCCGAGTACTCACACGCATGTGGGTGGAGACGCAGGCTGCGCAGGAGCGCCTGCTCATAAGTGCATGCAAGTCCACACAGCTACCTCTCCACACTCCCCATCTGGGGCGCATTCGAGGCCATCAATGAGACATCTCCCCCGCCATCGTAGGAACAGGTCCACAGTCGCCGGATCAGCGAGGGAGTAAGATGGGCAGATCGCCGACCGAGGTGTCGCCACATCGCCGGAAACAGTGTCGGCGAATTTGCGGCGGAATGAGCGACGTGGACACGGTGGCCGTGACCGTTCAATCGCCGCTCAGATGGCCGCCCTATTTCCGCTGATGCAACCGGCGATCTCGTGGTGGCGAAGGCGGCGATTGCTCGGCGATTTTGTCGGCTATCCTGTGGTCAATCTTCCGACAAATGGACGCGGGATCCACCGGCAGTTTTTCCGCGACTCTGCCGGGACACGCACGCTGTGGGCGCCGGATCATGACCGGCGATTCTCCGGCACAACGTTAGACGGAGCAGCGGCGATTCATGACGTACCGCGCCAACGATTTGCCGGAGGAGCAGTGGGTGTCACCCGTGATTTCATCGGCATCGGCGGCCCCAGCAACGTAGGCTTCCTGTCGGCGATCCTCCGGCGATCCTCCGGCGATTTCGTCGGCAAACCTCCGGCAAACTTCCGGTGATCCTCTGGTAAAACGCCGACAAACCTCCGATGCTCCTCCTGCAAAACGCGCATGACCTTTACGGCGATCTTTCGGCCTATCATGGGATCAACCAATGCGCCTCGCACAGGCAATGTCCGGAAGGGCGGACAGACCTCTGCGTGACGTGACATGCCACTCGCTGTGCGGATGAGATTGGGCTAATGCAGCGCGGTGTTTCTATCCGCACCCGGCTGGGTAGCCGGATGCTACATTTTCGGCGCCACAGCCGCACCGTCGTATGGCAGGTTTCAATCCTGACTCAGCCGGGAAGCTGAGTGCTACGCAGTTCTGGCGCAGACACTAGCGCCACCCAAATGTTTCAATCCTCACCCAGCCAGGAAGCTGAGTGCTACGCGGCAGAAAGTGACGGTGGCGTGATGCGCTTTGACGTTTCAATCCTCACTCTATTGAGTCCGGTAGTATCTGTAAATTGAGGAGCGGCTGCTAGGTAAGGCGGCGCCTCTCTGGTAGACTGGTTGTTACAAGGCAATCAGGACTAGACAGAGAGGACGCGCATGACCCAGTACCAGCTTACGCTAGACAGTGAGACCGTGCAACGCCTGTTTACCGGAGACGGCCAGCTGGGCCGCCTGCTGGAGGCCGTCTTGAATCAGGTGCTGAATGCGCAGGTGAGCGAGCAACTCCAGGTAGCGCCCTATGAACGCAGTGAGCAGCGGCAGGGCTATCGCAACGGCTACAAGCCGCGCCAGCTCACGACGCGGGTGGGGGCGCTGACGCTGCTCGTGCCCCAGGTGCGCGACGGGCAGTTCTCCACCGAGCTGTTCGCACGCTACCAGCGCAGCGAACAGGCGCTGGTGCTTGACGCTCATGGAACTGGTGGTCAACGGGGTCTCGACCCGCAAAGTCGCCCGCATCACCGAGGAGTTATGCGGGACGAGCTTTGCCAAGTCCACCGTCTCCGACCTGTGTAAGGCGCTCGATCCGCTGGTGAACGCGTGGAACGAGCGCGACCTGAGTGGCGCAGCGCTTTCCCTTCGTGCTGGTGGATGCGCTGGTGGTCAAGGTGCGCGAAGAGGGGCGGGTGCGCGCGGTGAGCGCGTTGGTGGCGACCGGCGTCAACGAGCAGGGCTACCGCGAGGTCTGGGGCTGCAGGTTGGCGACAGCGAGAGCGAGCGGACGTGGAGGAGTTCTTCACCTGGCTCAAAGGCCGTGGGCTGACGGCGTGGATCTGGTCGTCTCCGACCACCACGGCGGGCTGGTCAAGGCGGTGCAGGTGCAGTTTCAGGGCGCCACCTGGCAACGCTGCCAGACCCACCTGTCGGCCAACATCGCCGACGCCACCCCCAAAGCGCTGCAAGAGGAGGTGCATGCGCGGCTGCGCCCGATCTTTACCGCGCCCGACGAGGCCACGGCCCGCACCTTGTTGGCCAGCTTCGTCGCCGACTACCAGCCGAGCGCGCCGGGCGCCGTCAAGACGTTGGAGCGCGGCTTTGACGACGCCACCGCCGTGCTGGCGCTGCCTGCGCCCTACCGCGTGCGGCTGCGCACGACCAACGGCGTCGAGCGGCTCAACGAGGAGATTCGCCGCCGTGAGCGGGTCATCCGCATCTTCCCCAACCGCGACTCCGTGTGCGCCTGGTGGGCGCGCTGCTCATGGAGCAGGATGAGGTCTGGACGACGGGCAAGCGCTATTTCGACATGACCGCCTACTGGCACTGGCGGGAGAGCCAGCCCAGGCAGCCGCTGCTCTTTCAGGAGGCGCATGATGCTGCTACCCAGCTTGATGAGCAGGGGTCTACCAGCAGACCAATTTACAGACGAGTTCGGACTTGACCCCTCACCCAGCCGGGAAGCTGAGTGCTACGCCAGTGAGAGCGAGAGCAGCGACGCGGTTGAGAAGTTTCAATCCTCACCCAGCCGGGAAGCTGAGTGCTACCGATCAGGGACATGTCTGTCACACAGCCGGACACAGCCGGTTTCAATCCTCACCCAGCCGGGAAGCTGAGTGCTACGCGCGTCAGGTCTTGATTGGCTAGCGCGGCTCGGAGTTTCAATCCTCACCCAGCCGGGAAGCTGAGTGCTACGCCTGGCCCGTGTGCGTCAGACGAGCAGCACAGCCTGTTTCAATCCTCACCCAGCCGGGAAGCTGAGTGCTACGCGCATGCAGCCCTATGTCTATCAGGTGCGCAAAGACGTTTCAATCCTCACCCAGCCGGGAAGCTGAGTGCTACACCCGTGCGGGGATGCGCTGCTCGATCTGCCGGATGTTTCAATCCTCACCCAGCCGGGAAGCTGAGTGCTACGTCGTCATCGTCGCCGGGTACGCAAAGTTGGCGTTGTTTCAATCCTCACCCAGCCGGGAAGCTGAGTGCTACGTGCGCAGCCCGGAGGAGGAGGCTGAGCGAACGCTTGTTTCAATCCTCACCCAGCCGGGAAGCTGAGTGCTACGAGGATCGACTGCGCGCCATCCGCGCGCAGCGAGGGTTTCAATCCTCACCCAGCCGGGAAGCTGAGTGCTACGCCATAGGCGTAGGAGTTGGGCGGCTTGACGCTGTTTCAATCCTCACCCAGCCGGGAAGCTGAGTGCTACAGCAGGCGCGACCACCGGCAGTATCACGGTCAACACGTTTCAATCCTCACCCAGCCGGGAAGCTGAGTGCTACTCACGGCCTCTGTCAGCACCAATGTCGGCGCAGCGTTTCAATCCTCACCCAGCCGGGAAGCTGAGTGCTACTAGCTCGCGGGGATGCCCGTCGCGCCATAGTGGTGTTTCAATCCTCACCCAGCCGGGAAGCTGAGTGCTACCCGCTCACTCCGGCGCAGGTGCGCCGCCGACGGGCTGTTTCAATCCTCACCCAGCCGGGAAGCTGAGTGCTACACTCGCGCGCTTCTCGCGTGTGGGTGGCACGCGAGTTTCAATCCTCACCCAGCCGGGAAGCTGAGTGCTACTTGGGGCTACTTCGGCAACGCCAGCGGATTCGGGGTTTCAATCCTCACCCAGCCGGGAAGCTGAGTGCTACCCAACCGTCGCGCCCAGAGGCCATCCGTCCAGGTGTTTCAATCCTCACCCAGCCGGGAAGCTGAGTGCTACAAGCAGGTGGACTACCTCATGTCGCTCTATCCAGAGTTTCAATCCTCACCCAGCCGGGAAGCTGAGTGCTACACCCAGACGAAGGGCAAGACGCTGGCGATGCTGAGGTTTCAATCCTCACCCAGCCGGGAAGCTGAGTGCTACGCGCTCGTCACGTTGCAAGCGGCGGCTGAGGGCGCGTTTCAATCCTCACCCAGCCGGGAAGCTGAGTGCTACTGCATGGCGTCGCGCATCTGCTCGTGATAGTCCGGGTTTCAATCCTCACCCAGCCGGGAAGCTGAGTGCTACGCCGCGTGACCGTGCGTTTCCCGACCAAGGGCGCGTTTCAATCCTCACCCAGCCGGGAAGCTGAGTGCTACGCGTGGCGACCAGTGATTCCGCCAGTTTAATCGCTGTTTCAATCCTCACCCAGCCGGGAAGCTGAGTGCTACGTGATGGCCACTCCAAGCAAACTGCTGCGAGACCTGTTTCAATCCTCACCCAGCCGGGAAGCTGAGTGCTACTCCGCTGGATTCGGGCGTCTCGCCCCGCTCAATGGCGTTTCAATCCTCACCCAGCCGGGAAGCTGAGTGCTACTCTGCCGGTACCGCCCGACACCGCGCACTAAACTGTTTCAATCCTCACCCAGCCGGGAAGCTGAGTGCTACGTCAGCATCAGTGCGCGATCAGGGCAGGGATCACGTTTCAATCCTCACCCAGCCGGGAAGCTGAGTGCTACGCGCCCTCTCCGACGCCTACGCGCAGCGCCTCGCGTTTCAATCCTCACCCAGCCGGGAAGCTGAGTGCTACTTAGACAGGCGCAGCTAAACGCGCTGGCAGGCAAGGTTTCAATCCTCACCCAGCCGGGAAGCTGAGTGCTACACGGAGACGTTCGATCAGGCGCTCACGGTCATGTCGTTTCAATCCTCACCCAGCCGGGAAGCTGAGTGCTACACTGCGCTAGCCGAGCTAGCGGATATAGTTGAAGTGGTTTCAATCCTCACCCAGCCGGGAAGCTGAGTGCTACTCGTGCTGCCCACGCGCTATAACCTCCCGTGCTTAGGTTTCAATCCTCACCCAGCCGGGAAGCTGAGTGCTACCTGGCGTCAGTCTGGGCGCTGCTGGCCCCGTCTGCTGTTTCAATCCTCACCCAGCCGGGAAGCTGAGTGCTACGGTTGCGGGCCGCATCTGTGTTCAGTTCGATGAGGTTTCAATCCTCACCCAGCCGGGAAGCTGAGTGCTACATTCCCGACAACGAGAAAGACGAAGAGTTAGGCGAGTTTCAATCCTCACCCAGCCGGGAAGCTGAGTGCTACTTGATGGTCTATGAGACATGGCTCCTCAATGGCGCGTTTCAATCCTCACCCAGCCGGGAAGCTGAGTGCTACACCAGCGTGCGGGCGAGTCCCTCCATGACCGGCGTGTTTCAATCCTCACCCAGCCGGGAAGCTGAGTGCTACTCAATTGCCGCCGAACGTCTGCGACACGATCAGGTGTTTCAATCCTCACCCAGCCGGGAAGCTGAGTGCTACGCGTCGAGACCGACCGCCTGCGACGCCGCCCAGATGTTTCAATCCTCACCCAGCCGGGAAGCTGAGTGCTACGCTCGTGACGAATCCGGGCCAGCCAACGCACTGGCTGTTTCAATCCTCACCCAGCCGGGAAGCTGAGTGCTACCCTGTCGAGCTGGCGCGTCGCGCCGCGGCGCTGCTGTTTCAATCCTCACCCAGCCGGGAAGCTGAGTGCTACGCTAGTATTGACATTGCATGGTCAATCAAATAAAGTTTCAATCCTCACCCAGCCGGGAAGCTGAGTGCTACATCGGCGTTCTTGGCGTCATCAGCAAGCAGCGCCAGTTTCAATCCTCACCCAGCCGGGAAGCTGAGTGCTACGTGGCCAAAAGACGCGCGATCTGCGCGATGTCGAGGTTTCAATCCTCACCCAGCCGGGAAGCTGAGTGCTACGTGGATGAGTTGCAAGACCTGTCGCGCGCACAGCTTGTTTCAATCCTCACCCAGCCGGGAAGCTGAGTGCTACGATACGGTGATTGCACATGGCAACGCGAGATCGGGGTTTCAATCCTCACCCAGCCGGGAAGCTGAGTGCTACGCGCATGACGCATCGCGACCGGCGCAAGCGGTAGCGTGTTTCAATCCTCACCCAGCCGGGAAGCTGAGTGCTACGAGCTTCGGCTATGCGTGGTCTGGAGACTGGGGTTTCAATCCTCACCCAGCCGGGAAGCTGAGTGCTACATCGGCTCGTCGAGCCGCGTCAGCTGGCGTAGAGCGATGTTTCAATCCTCACCCAGCCGGGAAGCTGAGTGCTACGCATGCCGCCCGATCGGCAGGCGATCGCGAAGCGAGGTTTCAATCCTCACCCAGCCGGGAAGCTGAGTGCTACATGCGCGCTGACCGACTGCAGCCGACACGATCAACGGTTTCAATCCTCACCCAGCCGGGAAGCTGAGTGCTACGATGGCAGTCCGATGACTGTCTCCGCTGATGCGCGTTTCAATCCTCACCCAGCCGGGAAGCTGAGTGCTACGCGCTGGCGAGTGAGGATGATCTGGCGGCGCGGAGTTTCAATCCTCACCCAGCCGGGAAGCTGAGTGCTACCTCGCAGCCATCGCTGACGATCTGACCGAGATGCGTTTCAATCCTCACCCAGCCGGGAAGCTGAGTGCTACGCGATGAGGTGCTGGAGCAGGCGTGTCGGACTCGGCGTTTCAATCCTCACCCAGCCGGGAAGCTGAGTGCTACACGCACTTCGCTATCGCCCGGCGCGTGCTCCCGGCGTTTCAATCCTCACCCAGCCGGGAAGCTGAGTGCTACGACGGTCGGCTGGGAGGGAGTCAAGACGGCGGGTGTTTCAATCCTCACCCAGCCGGGAAGCTGAGTGCTACCTGAGCGTGCCGCGCCAAGACAGACGCTGCCGATGGTTTCAATCCTCACCCAGCCGGGAAGCTGAGTGCTACGCAGGATCGATATGCGGCAGGCGTCCGAATGCGGCGTTTCAATCCTCACCCAGCCGGGAAGCTGAGTGCTACGTCGCAGGCGTCACGGAGCGCACTCGACAGCGGTTTCAATCCTCACCCAGCCGGGAAGCTGAGTGCTACAGCTGACTGCGAGCTCACCGCGCACGGTCGCAACGTTTCAATCCTCACCCAGCCGGGAAGCTGAGTGCTACGCAGATGGCTTGATGCGCGCCAGGTGGCATAATACGTGTTTCAATCCTCACCCAGCCGGGAAGCTGAGTGCTACCCACATGGCGAAACTTCAATCAACGCGGAGCTGTTTCAATCCTCACCCAGCCGGGAAGCTGAGTGCTACACCATGCGCGGCCACGCTGCGCGGTCGAGACTGGCGTTTCAATCCTCACCCAGCCGGGAAGCTGAGTGCTACGGCGCGTCCATCGCGCCCGATGGCATCTGCGCATGAGTTTCAATCCTCACCCAGCCGGGAAGCTGAGTGCTACGATGCAGACCGCCTACGCCGAGGAACTGCGCGTCACGTTTCAATCCTCACCCAGCCGGGAAGCTGAGTGCTACGCACTGCGCGTGAGCATGGCGCCCCGCTTCGTGAGTTTCAATCCTCACCCAGCCGGGAAGCTGAGTGCTACCCGGTGAGACAAGCGGTCACTGGCGTCTAGGCGTTTCAATCCTCACCCAGCCGGGAAGCTGAGTGCTACGATCGGCGGGCGTAACTAGAAGTCAAACGCCAACGGCGGTTTCAATCCTCACCCAGCCGGGAAGCTGAGTGCTACCTGGCTGTGAAGGCTGCCGATGTCGCTCTGCAGCAGTTTCAATCCTCACCCAGCCGGGAAGCTGAGTGCTACCTGGTGAGTGGGCGCGACCGCTGATCCACGCGGCGTTTCAATCCTCACCCAGCCGGGAAGCTGAGTGCTACGGCAGAAGCTATCATGCCAGAATTCCTGCGAGTTCACAAGGCTTGTGGCGCGAACCGCCTGCTCCATGAGTCCTGGTCCCTTGAAGCGGCACGCTACCTTTCACGGGAAAGCCCTTGTCATCGAGCATTGTAGTGCGCGCGAACATCGGGCCATCCTCTCAGCACAGAGACTTCGCGCCGTCTACTCGCTCCTCTCTGCGCTGAGCGCTAGATGATCAGAGGGCCGCTATAATCAATCTCGTGTTTGGCCCCATATGTCCACAAATAGCGTTCGCGTGCCTGCGAGAGGCGGTAGATGCGGAGGCTATCCTCCACCTCGTCCATAACCGAAAGCAACTGATGCTTGAGCAGATCAAGCTGCATCTCGTTCAGCGAGCACTCGAAAACGGACTTCTGCACCCGCTGTCCATATGCCATACAGGCGTCTGCCACTTTACGCAGGCGCCGTCGGCCCGCTGGAGTCTCGGTCGCCACATCATAGGTGACCAATACATCCATTCATCTTCTCCTCTCCTCCTCCTCCCTTTGTCAGCCACAGTGCCATCAACGTCTGGCAGCCAAACTCACCATCAGCGACGGTCATCACTTGTAAAGGAAAGGCAGGTAATCTGGCATATCGCCACGCAGATGCCTTGCCAGCAATCGCGCCTGCACATGGGGCGCCAGACCAAGTGGCAGCTTTTTATCGAGCAAGCGATGGCGTACTTCATCCGCCTTTCGTTTCTGATAGGCGATCAGCACCTCCTTCCTTCCCCGCTCTGTCAGCGACACGGCGCCGCCATCACGCGCCACAAAATCGTCCCGTTGCAATTGCTTGCGATTCACCAGTGTCAGTATCAGGCGATCCGCCAGCACAGGACGAAACTCCTCGATAAGGTCCAAAGCTAACGCCGGGCGTCCAGGTCGGAGCACGTGTAGATACCCCACCTGTGGATCAAGCCCTACGCCTTCAAGCGCCGCCACACAGTCACTCAGAACCAGTGTGTAGACAAATGAGAGTAGCGCATTCAAAGGGTCAAGCGGCGGGCGTCGCGTGCGCCCGTGCAGTGTAAAGGTTTCGGGATCCTCACGGATGAGCGCGTCAAAGGTCGCAAAATATTCGCGCGCCGCATCCCCTTCACATCCACGCAGGACATCGAGCGTTTCAGCCCTTTCAGCTGTCGCCAGCGACTCAGCCAGCGTATTCGCCGCACGTGTTAGGCGCGCCGTGTCAGCCTCCAACCGCGCCTCGCGTGCGCCTCGCAAGAGCACCTGCCGGCTATTCTGAAGCTTACCAGCGACGCAGTTACGCGCGATCGCCAGCGTCTTCACCGGATCGCTTAACGCCAGATGCTGCGCCCGACGCAACAACACATTGCCGCCAATAGGCCCTTCCACTCGCGCCTTGAATCGCCCGCTAGCATCCAGCAAAACAACCGCACGCGCATCCTCCGCACAGCGCCGCAGCAGCGCGGGGCTTATCAGCACATCGCCGAAACAGACGATGCCGCCGAGTGGGAGTAGTGGCATGCGAAACCGCGTCTCACCGCTCACCTCCATTCGGATCGTATCATGGTCGAGATGAAGATAGGAGCGATCAGTAGTCACGTACAGCGTATTCAAAAGCTCGTGCATCGCCTGCTCTCACTTCCCTTCCTCATGTGACGTGTCAGCATCACTCGTCAATTCTGCGCCACTTAGAGGGCGAAAGAGCTGCGCTCGCTCATATCGCAAGCGCCCTGGCGACGCAATCGCGCCAGGTAAGCAGGACTCTAGCAACGAACACTTGGCGCAGCGCTGGTCATTTGGGGCAACAGGCAATCGCTCGGCGCACAGCATCGTTCTCACCCCGCTCACTACCTCCACCACAGCCCGGCGTAACTCCTCGTCAAAGATCACGTCGCGCCGCAATCGCGAGTACTCACGTAGTAGATCGCCCCTACGGGCACAGATATGCCAAGCATCTCCTCCAGGCACATCCCCTGCGCGCATACCTGAATCGCCTCGTATTGCCACTGACGCCGCTTGCCGAGCTTGTACTCCACCGGCAGCGGCGTCGCGCCGCGAAACTCCACGACATCCGCGCGCCCAGTCAGTCTCAGGCGGCGTGAGAACAGTGGCAGCGCACGCTCCACACGAACACCATCCTCTTCCCGCGTGATCGCCGCGTCCACGCGCTCGTGAGCAAAGCGTCCCCGCAAGGTGTAGATATTCTCGTCAAATGTCTGCTCGACATGAATCAGCGCACACTGACGCGGACAATAGGCATAGTGTTCCAGTGCGGAGATCATGACCAGATCGTCGTCGTCCGCTTGTGCAACACTGCTTCTGCCTGCAAATAGCTCCATCATCATCCTCCACTGCGTACGGATTCAATCTCAGTGCGGCAGAGCAAACCGCACTGGGGCGAATCCTTGATCATGGGAGAAGGAACACGCCAAGAAAGGGACTCGAGTTGTTAAGGTGCGATGTATACGCGTTTCTTTCAACGCTCGTCTGGCACGCAAAGATGTACTTACGCGCCAAACGCTAGCCGGGATGGTGGCCACTCTCTGTCAGATGAGCTAGCTTAGCGCGTAGCGTCACCAAAGAGCGAGGAGCCAACGGTCACGGATATGTTACTCCAAGGCGGGTCAACGTCACTCCAGCAGGCAGCGCAGCGTCACTGATCACAACGCGATAGTCACTGAAATGGCGTGGCGCCTCTACGCCTGTCACCAGCCTTGGTTGCACGCGCTCGATGAGCGTGTGTGCCGGAGCATTTCCCAGCGGGTTCTCATGACTGAAGATATAAACACCCCGGAAGGCGAGCATCCCGCGGCTCGACGAGCGATCGATCTCCCAGGAGGATTGCAGCGCCTGCCAGAACAACCCCAGGTCATCCGCATCGAAGCCGGTCTGCTTTGCGAAGTGTGGGGTAAAGAAGCCTCGCCCCATGTAGAGCGCATAGGGTACCAGCGCCTTACGCCCCATCTCGGTGCTCTTGCCTTTCATCTCGCCTTTTTCGCCTTCCACGACCAAAGCATCCTCGGCCTTTGTGACTGCGACGCGCGTGATGGAGAGATCGAGCGGAACAATAGGGTCTACAGAGCGCGCGAACGTCAACTGTATCGGCCCGCGCACCTGTCCACAATTCACCTCGGTCGTCATGACCGCGCCAAACGTGCGAATGTCATAGAAGTTTTGGCACATCCATGCTCGCGTCTGGTCAACTTCCTCGCGCTTCTGCTTGGCTTTGTTCGGCTTGATGCCCAACGCGTCATAGGCCCGTTGATGCTTGGTGTTGAGCGCCACCCCAGAATTTTGTACGTAGATCAGGTGGCCCGGCTCCTCACCGTGCGTCAGGTCCACCCAATCACGCACCTTACGCTTGATCGAGACATCTGTGACCAATCCCTGCATCGTCTCGGGATCCACACGCGGCAGGTTGCCTGCATCAGGATCACCGTTCGGGTTGCCGTCAGTCACGTCGAACAGAAACACAAAGTCGTGTCGTTTCGTTCGGTCGAAATGGATGAGTGTGTTCACGCGAGCTACTCTCCTCTGAGTTGTGTGATGAATGCCTCAGGTTACGTACTCACCGCTTATGCCGCCGCTGGCTTCTAGTCGCTCGTCGGACGCCCAGCTTGCAAGCTCAGCCTCCGCCAGCGCTCGCTGCTTTTTGCGCTCAACCGCCTGGCGGATTTCCTCGGCATTGGCTGCGCGCTGATGGTAGTACCCCAGCGCAAACAGCCCTTGCTGGCGCAGGGTGAGCACCTTGGGAAAGTCGCCAATGTGGCCACTGATCTCCTCGAGGCGCTGCTCGAATCGCTCATATAACCATGTCTCATCGCGCCGCATCTTGGAGAGATGCGGCTGCGCCCCTCGGATGAGTCGGGCAAACACCGAGGCTGGGGCGGAGGACGCCGTCCCATAGAAGCGATCTGCAATTGTCTGATTGATATCCCCCAGCGCGCGTCGCTGGATCGCCTCCAGTTCAGCGAAGAGTCGGCCACAATGATAGGCTGGCTCAGGGCGCGACTGGTCGAGTGCTGATAGGTCGTTCTGCTCGTTCACGTCCTCATCTCCATGCATCTGTTGTGAGAGCATCACCATCTTGATGAGCGCTGCGTGCGCCGAGCGCACCTCCTGCTCTGCGCGTGTCCGACGGACAACTTGATACAGTAACCACTCTGGCAGCGAGTCGCCGTGCAGCGCAGTCCGCATCAGCGCCTGGCCAACCTGTGGAGCCGCCTCCTCCCTATGCGAGTGCGCATTCTTGGTCGCAGCAAGCAACTGCCACAACGGAAAGTACCGATCCTCGCCACTGAAGTCCTTGAGACGCTGCATCTGGAAGTAGCGCCTCAGGTTACGCTGCGCATTCCCCAGCGTCGTCTCAATCCAGTCGCGCACAACGACGCGAGCATTGGCTGCCGAGAGCGTCGCGGCATAGAACGAGATCGGATCGAGGTTCATCGCGCTGGCCTTACCTTGCTGGAATGATGCCAGGAAACTACGCACATCGTCTGGCTTGGCGTCCGAGAGCAAAGTGCCCCACCCTGTAGCGGTGGGCTCGCGTGTCCAGAAGACATAGGCGAGATTGGGGGTGCGCAGACGCGTGTCAGGCTGATTGAGGAGGCGATTGAGCGCATTGCAAACGAGCAGCCCGCATGGCTCACAGATAGGCGCAACCGCAGTGACCGCCAGTCCATATGACTCAAAGGCGCCCGCATTTGCGGAGACCAACACCATACCGGTGGGTTGGCCGCCTGGGATACCCTTAATCAGCACGGGGAGCATCTTCGCAATAGAACGGGATTGGCCACACACGAGACACTGCGCTGGCTGTGCATCTTCATCTGTCGCACTTGCCTCACGCGCCCAGAAGCGTTGCACGGATGGCAGGCGCATCGGATACATGCCATCCACGTCAAAGGTGATGTTCTCTGCAGGATCAAACTCATCTGGGAACGCAAGGTCATCTAGATTGAGTGTGCTGAGGTAGTTGCAAACAGCCTCCACTGCTGGCTCTCGTGTCTCGCGCGCGCACCTACCGATCAACTCTACATATGCGCTGTGTTGCTGGATGACGCGCTCCGCTTTGTCCCCTTCACGCCCCTTGCCAAAGGTATAAACGCCGGTATCAACGAGTAACTTAGGGACAACGCCCGATGTTCTGATGCGCGTTGGCGCAACCTCGATCTTACCTCGCTTGCTCTCTGTAGTACTTGTATCAGTCAAAGTGTGCGGAACACCGCGTAGTCGCCCCTCGCGATCCAGCTTGATGATGTAGCGGATTGGAACACGCTGATACATTGGCGGGAGGCGCTCCTCGCCGTCTTCCTCTGCGATACGTTGACCATACTCGGCCAGTCGCTCCAGCAACATGCGCTACCCCTCTCGTTCATAGAGCGCAGACGAGACTCGCAAGACGCCATCTACAAGTGCAGCCTCGAAGAAGCGTGGTGTTCCTCGGCCGCTGCCATCAGCTGCGTAGTCGAGATCGAAAAGCATCCGCCCCAGGTCTTGCGTCAGCGGTATGGGGCGCTCACTCCCATCTGGCTCCGCGAAATCTGCCGTGAACTCGCGGCAGCCAAGATAGGGCATAGTGTGACATTGGCCTCGCGCCACGCGCCGCCGAAACTGGTCGCGGTACTTCGCTGGGTCTTCATCCACACCGGGGTGTACGGCGACATCAGCGGCGATCACGTAGGCGACATCACGTAAGCCCAGTGTGTGTCGTTGCGCCCGATCCTCATCAGCGAAAAAGCCACCACCTTCCTCTACCCAGCCGCGTACCGCGCGGTATGAGGCCCGGCTATTGACCTCATTGCGGCGGATCGAGAAGTAGCGCACCTCATGCAAGACCTGAATCTCGCGCACGCGCCATTGAAACTCAGGCTTCCAGAAGATGGCTTCCAGGATTCCACGCGCTGCCGATGGCGTCATCACCTCGTAACTCACCCGCTCGACCTTCATCTCCGGTCGGGTAAAGCATGCATATGCTCCTGAGACTCTCACCTCGACGGGAGCATAGTGCTGTCCTGCTGTCATGTTTCCTCCTCCACCTGCTCTAGCGCTCATTGGACAAGGTTTGCTGCGTCGAGTACGCCATCGAAAAGGATGCCGCTGGTCGGGTCATACTCACCAAGCCAGTGATAGAGGCCGGGAATCACCTCCTCGACTAAATGATCTTGTTGCGCTTGCCTGATCTGCTGCGGGCGCAGGCCAACGATGTAGGGCTGTAGCTGACGCATGAGGCCACGAGCGCCACCCTGCGCGTATGGGAGTTTGGCGAGTAGTCTCTCGGCAGGGTTACCCGCCAGCGCTGGGACGCGCTGTGTCGTGATGACCACTGGAACCGTCTCCTCTTCGATCATGCGAAAGGCGCGCTCGACTTCGGGGAAATCCAGCCGATTGCTGTTGCGTGCGCTCAGTACCCCCCGAACGTCCAGTTCCAGTCGTGAATAGAACGAGCGAAAGTAGCGAGCGTACACATCTGGATCATGTAGGTCCGGCTCACCATCCTGTAGGAACGTCAGCGTCTCGTTCACGCCAATGCTATAGGCGCCACGTGGTAGCCCGCCGTCCTCAGGCACGAAGACAATCACCTGCCCGAACCCTTCCAGTTTGCCATTGCGGTTGCAACGTCCGGCGGCCTGTACAATGCGATCGAGCGGGGCGAGCGCCCGTAGAACAAGCGGGAAGTCAAGATCGACCCCGGCTTCTACCACCTGAGTTGAGACAAGCCAGCAATCTTTCCCCAGATGGAGTCGTCGCCGTACCGTCTCCAACGTCGCCTGGCGATGTGCGCCACACATCCACGTAGAGAGATGAAAAACATCCCCCTTTGCCTGCTCGCCTACCTGTTCCCAGAGTGCGGCTAGTGTCGCTACGGCGTTGGCGCGTGTGTTGACAATGGCCAACGCTTGCCCCTGCTCCGCCATCTTCGTAGCGACGCGCTCCCAACTCCACCGCTCACCCGGCCTGGGCAACGTGTACTCCACGCGTTTCAACTGCGCAAAAAGTGTTGGTGGATTGGGAACGATTTCGCGAACATCGCTCAACCCATATCGCCCCAGGCTCTCGTCGAGTGCCGGCTGGGTGGCCGTGCAGAAGATGACAGTTGCTCCGTAGTGGGAGACGAGTTGCTTGAGCACGTCGAGAATCGACTTGAGGACATGTGTGGGCAGCATCTGCGCCTCATCTAGCACAATCACACTCCGGGCGAGATGGTGGAGTTTGCGGCAACCAGAGGTGGAAGCTGCATGCAGGCTCTCGAAGAGTTGAACGGTGGTGGTCACCACAAGCGGGGCATCCCAATTTTCCGCCGCCAGACGCGCCCAAGTCTCTTCTCGTGTAGGAGTTCCTTCAGGGTCGTGCGAATGGATCGCGCTGTGATGCTCAAGCACTGCGTGTGGGTATACAGCGAAGACCTTGCGAAACTCGCTGGCGGTTTGCTCGGTGATGCTAGTGAAGGGGATCGCATAGATGATGCGCTTGAGATCGTGTTTTTGCGCGTGACGCAGCGCGAAGCCCAGACTGAGGCGTGTCTTGCCTATTCCTGTTGGGCCGGTAAGGCGGAAGAAGCCAGGTGATTCCTCCGCATGCGTCAGACTGTCAACATACACACGATGACGCATCTCATTAACCCAGTCAACCTTCCGGCCACTCAGCTGACGCTGATTTTCACTGAATGCCTGCCAAAGTTTAGCGATGGTTGGCGCGGATGAGCGTTTGGCATGGCGATCTGGCTGAAAGTGGCGCTCAGTGTCTAAGAAGTCGGCATCTACCAGAGCCGAAAAGAGCATGCGCAGATAGAGGTCCAGAGCGGTTGAGTCACTCCGCACGAATGGCGGAGGAGGCAAAGTTGCTGTGGCTCGAAGCATCACATCAAGTTTTGGAAACTGAGTTAGCGCAGTTGCAAGCGCTTCGCAGGCTGCGGCATCTGTCTGGCGCTCGGCGAGCCATACCTTGAGGTCGCTTTGCGCATGCATACCGCCATGATGACCCTGGATCAAGAAACATAGCGGATCAAGTCCCGCCTGAGTTGCAAGTAAAGCCCCAGCGCCCTTGTGGTCAGGGCCGCGTTTGGGTGCATTAGGAGCAGAACGACTGATCGAAAGATAGTGTTGAAATGCGGGGTCAAGTTTTCCGATATCATGCAGCCAGCCCGCAGTGGCGGCCCATTCGGCAGCGCCCCATTCGGCGGCGAAATCCTTCGCTAATTGAGCAACATTACGCAGGTGGTCTTCCAGTAATCTTGTGTTTGGCCGAGCGAGTTCTCCGAGTGTGCGAGTGGCATACCATCACATCCTTTCTGCTCCACATGGGTGGTAGAGCCATGAAATGGTGTTAAAAAGAAGGAAGGGTGAAGAGGGAGTGGTGTGCTTTCAATCAGTATCTGGCGCACACAGAGAAAAACGGAAGACGCTGCTTAATACTAGAGGCGACTGGAGTTCTGTTCGTCAATATCTCCAAGCACTCAACCCGTTCAATCGGCTGTGTCTTTGCAGGATGAGCTTTCCATGCTTCGCGATCATCGTTTTCGGCTGATCGTGTTACGCCCTCGTCCACATCCAACCTCCTCGTCTTGCGTTTCCCGACCACTTTGAATTCAGTATAGAGAAGAAGTCAACGCCAATCGATTTTTCTCGCTCGAGGAGCAATACCTTGCAGCTACTGATGTCGTCGCTGAAAACTAAACCTCGGTGTCGGGGAGCCACGCAATGGCGCCGTTTCCCGATTTAGCGAGTTTAGTTTCTTGCACCGAGATCAGTAATAGATCATCAATAAGGCAGATCCCCTGCTTGCGCGCACCCATCATGGTATACCTGGCTCGCCATTTGCTAGCTGACCAACAAACGTAGCACATCTATCAGTACGCAAATTTGCGTGATTGAGCGCAATACTCCTGGGAGCGCTATGAGAGTACGCAAGAATCAGCCAGTGAGAGTTGACTGTTATGTAGCTCCAGCACAAGCGCCATGGAGACCACGTGTCACAGCAGGTCAAGTCCGAACTCATCTGTAAATTGGTTTCGCTGGTAGACCCACCACCTCATGCAAGCTGCGGCAGCAGCGCTTCCTGAGCCTCCTGAAAGAGCAGCGCCTGCCTGGGATGGCTGTCACGCCAGAGCCAGTAGGCGGTCATGTCGAAATAGCGCTTCCCCGTCGTCCAGACCTCATCCTGCTCCATGAGCAGCGCGCCGACCAGGCGCACACTGGAGTCGCGGTTGGGGAAGATGCGAATGACGCGCTCACGGCGTCGGAGCTCCTCGTTGAGCCGCTCGACGCCGTTGGTTGTACGGAGCCGCACGCGGTAGGGCGCAGGCAGCGCCAGCACGGCGGTGGCGTCGTCAAAGCCACGCTCCAACGTCTTGACGGCGCCCGGCGCGCTGGCCTGGTAGTCGGCGACGAAGCTCGCCAACAAGGTGCGGGCCGTGGCCTCGTCAGGCGCGGTAAAGATCGGTCGCAGCCGCGCATGCACCTCCTCTTGCAGCGCTTTGGGGGTAGCGTCGGCGATGTTGGCCGACAGGTGGGTCTGGCAGCGTTGCCAGGTGGCGCCCTGAAACTGCACCTGCACCGCCTTGACCAGGCCGCCGTGGTGGTCGGAGACGACCAGATCCACGTCTGCGAGGCCACGGCCTTTGAGCCAGGTGAAGAAGTCCTGCCACGTCCGCTCACTCTCGCTGTCGCCAACCTGCAGCCCGAGGATCTCGCGGTAGCCCTGCGCGTTGACGCCGGTCGCCACCAACGCGCTGACGGCGCGCACGCGGCTCGCTTCGCGCACCTTGACCACCAGTGCATCCACGAGCACGAAGGGGAAGCGCCGCGCTGACAGGTCGCGTTCGTTCCAGGCATTCACCAACGGATCGAGCGCCTTAGAGAGATCGGAGACGGTGGACTTGGCAAAGCTCGTTCCGCAGAGTTCCGCAGAGTCCTCGGTGATGCGCGCCACTTTGCGGGTCGAGACCCCGTTGACCACCATTTCCATGAGCGTGAGCACGAGCGCCTGTTCGCTGCGCTGGTAGCGGGCAAACAGCTCCGTCGAGAACTGGCCGTCGCGCACCTGGGGCACGAGCAGCGTCAGCGCCCCCACGCGCGTCGTGAGCTGGCGCGGCTTGTAGCCGTTGCGATAGCCTTGTCGTTGGTCGCTGCGTTCATAGGGCGCGACTTGGAGCTGCTCGCTCACCTGGGCATTGAGCACCTGATTCAAGACCGCTTCCAGCAGGCGACCCAGTTGGCCGTCTCCAGTAAACAGGCGTTGCACCGTTTCCGTGTCTAGCGTAAGCTGGTACTGGGTCATGCGCGTCCTCTCTGTCTAGTTCTGATTGCCTTGAACACAACCAGTCTACCAGAGAGGCGCCGCCTTACCTAGCAGCCGCTCCTCAATTTACAGATACTACCGGACTCAATACGCACGACCATCAAACCCACGACCTATCATCGCTATGGCGAGCTCGTGCAGCATGTCACACGGGCCTATGGGACGCTGAAACTCACCAAAGTGACAGCATCCACATTAGCGACCCTGTACGCGCATCTACAGGAGCCACCACCAACAGGCGCACATCTGAGTTCATCCTCTGTGCGACGCATCCATACGGTCGTGCGCGCTGCGCTGGAGGAAGCAGTGAAACTGGGGGTGATCGCCTACAATCCTGCGCAGCGCGTGACAGCGCCCAGGAATGCGAGGTTTCAGGCGCAGACCCTGACGCTCCTCCAGGTGCGAACGCTCCTGGAACAGGCAAAAGGAGACCGCCTGGAGGCCCTTTGGGTGCTTGCGGCGACAACCGGAGCGCGTATTGGCGAACTCTTGGCGCTGCGTTGGAGCGATGTGACCTTCGGCGCGCTAGGTGAGATGGGATCACTGATGATTCACGCCTCGCTGCGTCCGACATTCGCTTCCACCAGTGATCTATCTGCCGCCTTACCCCATGGTCAAGAGCGGTGGGAGATGGGCGAGACCAAGACCGAGAGCAGTCGGCGTCGTCTGTACTTGCCATCGCTGGCGGTCGACGCCTTGCAAGCGCATCAGGCAGGTCAAGCACACGAGCGTGCGGTAGCTGAGCAGGCGTGGCGCGAGCGGGACCTCGTCTTCTGTGATGAACTAGGCGGATACTTGGATAAAAGCAGCGTCTCACGATACCATCTCCACCCGTTGCTTGAGCGCGCTGGCCTGCCACGTATTCGCTTTCACGACCTGCGGCACACGGCGGCAACGCTCTTGTTGGAGAACGGGGTAGACCTCAAGATGGTGTCCTCACAGTTGGGGCACTCAAGCATCAGCGTGACCGGTGATATCTACACCCATGTCACAGATCGGATGCGTCGCGAAACGGCAGAGGCGATGTCGCGGCTGTTGGGGAAGCCGACCAACCGGACTAGCCGGAATCATCAGCGTATCGTGACGGCACAAGTACGGTTGAGCCTTGCGTTTGCCTTTTCTGAGCAAGGGTCTATCTGTGAAGGGGTAAGCGCAGGTGCACAGGGGCAGCGGCGATGACCCGGCGAAGTGCGGGATGAATGAGCGCGGGGTATCCACGGGGTCTCTGCGGGGTATCCAGCGGAGTCAGCCGCTCTGAGGGGTACAGCAGGGGGTATGGAGCACAAATGAAGGGGGAGAAAAGACCTACCAGAATTGGCTAAAGTCTGAATCAGTCTAGATTTGCGAAGGGAGCCGATGGTGAGATTTGAACTCACGACCTACGGTTTACGAAACCGTTGCTCTGCCACTGAGCTACATCGGCGAGTGACGCCACCTGAGTGTACCGCACAGCGCAAGGGGCCGTCAACTGCCGATTTCGTCGCAGTTCACGCCCACACATAGTCCGTGGTCCCCGGTTGCAGCGCCGTGCGCGCGCCGGTCGCGACGTTGTAAAGCTCCAAGTGCGTAATGTAGTCTGGCGCGCCACCGGTAACGGTGTTGTACATCACCGCGACTCCCGGCTGTAGCGCCCAGTTCTGCCACCCCAACTCGGCTGGCGCGGTGGTCTGGGAACCATCGCTCAATCGCTCGATGACGACTGTGTGTGGCATGGTGAGCAGGCTATTTGGAAAGGTAGTAATCACATAGCGCCCATCGGGCGAGAACGCTGGCTGATTGAATCCCAGGCCCAGCGACTGGCCGGGGAACAGCCGTCTGACGCCAGAGCCATCGCTCGCGGCCAGGTAGAGTGGCGTATTCGCCTCACCCGTCGTATCGGAGATCGACTCCGTTGGCCCCGGATTGTGATAGACAATCTCGCTGCCGTCCTGGCTGATATCCCATGGGCCAGTCCACGTGCAGGGCGTCGCCGACACCTGGCAGCCGCCGCCGCCAGCCAGCCCCAGACGCACGATGCGCGCATCCGTATGGGTGGTCAGCGAGAAGCGATGCAGCCACGCGCCCCCCTCGCTACCGGACATGTAGCCGCCGTAGTACAGCGCATCGCCGCGCAGCGCGATGCCAGCAGGTTCACTGGCGTTCGCGAATTCCGCGACCCACGTGAACGTCGTCACCACCGTCTGGGTCTGTTGGGGCAGTGAGACAAGCAGCACGGTCACAGAGGCGTCTTGCGCGGTGTCCGCCAGGTAGAAGCTGGCGTCGCTCGACCAGCCGATCAGGCTGAACCAGTGCGTCAGTTGATTGGCGCCTGCGCTGAGACTGCAGATCGTCGTCGGTGTGACTGCCCCGCTGCTGACCTCAATCAGTGCGAGGCAGCTCTGTGTGTCTGGCTGCTGCGCACTGGCGAGCGCATTCCAGGCGAGCAGCCGCATGCCCGTGGGCGAGAACGCGATCGGCGTGAACTGCCGACCGGCCGGGGCAGGCACGGCGACGGGAGCGGAGCAGCCCCGCACGAGCGACAACTGCCCGCTCCTGCCGACGTAGGCGTAGGTCACGCTTGAGCCATGCGGATTCGCGCAGACGAAGGCGTCTGGATCACTGGTCGCCGTCGTGCGTGGCGATGCGAAGGCGCCAGCGCTGGGCGTGGGCGATCCACCGGAACGCACGCCGCCGCTGGCGCAACTGGCGAGCGCGAAGATGAGCGCCACGCAGGCGCCCGAGAGCAACGCGCGTCGTTGGCCAGAACGCATACCATCTCCTCACCGAGCGGCTTTCGATCATAGCGGCCTCATTTGAGCCGCTGGCCCTGTCTCCCACGCGGAGAGAGTGGTTGGGATGAGGGGCCTTCACGCTACAACGGGCGATTGTTTCGCCCAGTATATCAGACATGCGGCCACGACAACGCGCTCACTCGCGCCACTGTCACATCTGCGCGTGTGGCGGCAGCGCACACAGCGCATCCGCCGTTGGCGCGCATGGTGTACGATGTGGGCGGCGCGCGATGCGATGCGATGCGCGGCGCGAGACGAGTGGAGCGGGAAGAGGGCAGACCGATGATTCCACGCGAACTGATTTCGCTCATTGCCCGGCGGCGGCTGGTCGCCGAGGTGCGAACCGACACCGCGACCCAGGCGCTCAGTGTCGTGGATGCGCTGGCTGCCGGGGGCATCGGCGTCTTCGAGATTGCGCTGACGATTCCCGGCGCGACGGAGATTTTGACGCACTACGCCACCCGCACCGACATCATCGTCGGCGTTGGCGCCGCGCTGGAGGCGCGGCAGGCCATCGAAGCGCTCTCCAGCGGCGCGCGATTCGTCGCGTCGCCCATCTTCAGCCCGGAGATAGCGCAGACCTGCCAGGAGAAAGGCGCCGCCTGTGTGCTGGGCGCGCTCACCCCGACCGAGATCATCGCCGCCCAGCGCGCCGGAGCCGAGATGGTCAAGCTCTTTCCCGTGGAGGCGATTGGCGGGCCTGCCTACGTGCGCTCGCTGCTACGCCAGTTGACCCACATCAGCGTGCAGGTCTCTGGCGGCTTTGCGGTCGAGCATCTCGTCGAATATTTCGAGTTGCCCGTGCGCTCCATCGCGCTCGGCGCGCTGCTCGCCCCGCCTGCGCTGGTGGACCGTAGCTCGTGGCAGGCCATCACCAACCGTGCGGCGGCGTTCGTCCAGTTCGCCAGCAATCCGCACGCCTTCGGGGCGCAGTTCCTCGCGATGATGGGCGTGGCGCCACAGGGGCAGCCCGTCAATCGGGGCGCGGCGAACCTGCCGACGATGCCCATCTCGCCGAACGCCCTGCCGCAGAGCAATCACCTCGACGATGCGCCTGGGCTGATCCGCCCACCTGCCGCCTGGCACGAGTCCGCAGGCGCCGAGGCGGCGAACCCGAACTTCCGCCCGTGGGATTCGCGGCCCGTGCGCCAGGGCGACGACGAAGACTGGCTGCGCTGAGCCATATGAGCGGCGGCGTTCTCCCAGCAGCCACCTTGGCCTATGCCGGGCGACGACAATGACGCCGCGCGTTATAATCCATGAGGAGCGCGCCTCCACGCGGCGAGCGCGTTCACAGGTGGAAAGGGAGAGCATGTTTCGCAAGACCACGATGCGCCGGGCGATTGGCGAGGGGCTGCTCATCTACCTCGCGGCTCAGGGGCTGGCGCTCGTCCCCCTCAGTTTCTGGCCGCCTGTGATCTATCCCGGCGTCCTCATCCTGCGCACCGCGCTCTTCATCCTGCCGCCGGTCTGGGCGGCGATGCGCGTCGTCTCGACCCGGCGCGAGAAGATGAGCCGACGTTTCTGGCTCCTCGGCCCGACGATGGCCGTCGGCGCGGCGATTCTGAATCTGCTGATTACGCTCTTCATCGGCGAGACACTCGTGCCGTGGGGCGGACTGAATACCGCGCCCGACATTGCACGGTTGGGGCTGGGCGGCGCGGCCTCGCTCTCGTTTGGGGCGTTCGCGCTGAGCGCGCTGGGGAACCTCGGTGTGCTACTGGTCTACTACACCATCGCCGTCGTCTGCACACGCCTGGCGAATGGCGGCTTCATGCGCTTCACCATGCCAGCGGGCAATGGGCGCGTCACGCTCTAGCGCGGCGTCGGCGCGCGCCTACTCCGCATCCTCCAACGGACGCCGACCGCTCAGCCCGGCGTCTACCTCATGCCACCAGTCGATGCGCTCCTCGCCCAGCCGCCAGCAGAGATAAACCTCGCGGCCCTCGCGCAGGGTGGGGAAGTCGAGCAGCCCCATATCGAGGTCTTTGACAATCGCGCCGCTCTCCGAGACTTCGCGGGCGCACTCGGTGAGGCGGCGGCTCAGATCGGCGACCTGAGTGGGCAACGCGGCGAGGCCATCGAGCGGCGCATGCCCATTACTGGCGATACGCACATGCGCGTCGTGCAACTCGCGCTCGCACTCAGCCAGCTCCGTGCGCAGCGCCTGCATCTCGCGCAGCGAAGCCTCCAGGCGCGGCAGCAACGCCTCGGCCTGCGCCCGCGTGAAGTATTCCGCCATACCGCGCCTCCCGCCAAGCTCGCTGATCGGCGCCGCGCCTACTCCTGGGCGTCTTTCGTGATGACGATGATGCCGCCAGCGCCCGGGCCAGCATGCGCGCCGACGACAGGCCCCAGCAGATATTCATAGATGGGGCCGTCCCAGAACGTGCGGGCGATGCGGTCGAACTGCTCACCCACAACGTCGCTGCTGCGCACCACCGAAACCGCCTCGATCTGGCCGTGGCCCGAGGCGATCTGGCCGACACGTTCCTGCGCCTTCGAGCGCGTGCGCACATTCTCCACCGGCAGCACCTGGCCGTCGCGCACCTCGATCAGCGGCTTCACATTCAGCAGCGAGCCGAGCAGCGCGCGCGCATTGCCGATGCGCCCGCCACGCTTGAGATATTCCAGCGTATCGAGCGCCGCATAGAGACGAACACGTGCGAGCATGCTCTGGACGTGGGCTTTGAGCTGCTCCAGTGAGGCGCCCTGCTGCGCCTCGCGCGCGACGATCTCGGCGGGCATGCCGAAGCCGCCGCTCACCGTCCCAGAGTCAATCAGCTCGATGGGAACGTTCGTCTCGGCGCTGACGACTTTCGCCGCCTGCGAGGCATTGCCGAAGGTCGCACTCAGTTTGCTGGCCAGGCTGATCTCCAGCACGGCGTCGGCGCCCTCGCGGATGACCTTGCGATAGGCCTCCTGAAAGCTGCCAATCGACGGCGCGGAGGTGGTGGGGGTGACAGAACTGGAGGTGAGCTTGCGATAGAACTCGTCGCCGGTCAGATCAATGCCGTCGCGGAACTCTTCATCGCCAAACAGCACCAGGAGCGGCGCCACCTCGATGCCGAGCGCCTGCGCCCGGTCGTGCGGGATGTCGGAAGTGCTGTCTACTACTACACGTACTGCCACGCTGCTCTATCCTCTCGACACCCAGGCGCCCCCACAGAGCGCGCCAGGGCTATGCGCCGCTTTCGCGGTCACTCTGCCGACACTACATAGTCATAGAATGGTTGCCCGCCAGGCTGAACCTCGACCTCCTGCCCGGGAAACCAGCCGCGCGTCTGCTCGGCCATCGCCGCAGCGTCTTCGCTGGAGACATCCTGGCCAGAGAAGAGCGTGATGATCTCACGCTCGCCTGCGCCCATGCGCGTCAGCAGGTCATGCAACACCTGCGACTGATCGCGCCCCGATGTGACAAGCTTGCCGTTCGCCAGCCCGATGATCTCGCCCGCGCTGACGGCGACGCCATCCATCTGCGCGTCGCGCACCGCCTGGGTGATCTCGCCGGTCGCGATGTCGTTGATGGCGTTGTCCATCGCGGCGGCGTTGGTCGCGAAGTCAGCCTGGTGATTGAATGCCAGCAGCGCGGCGACGCCCTGCGGCATCGAGGTGGTCGGCGTGACATGCACCTGCTTGCGCGTCAACTGCGCCACCTGCCGCGCGCTCATGATGATGTTGCCGTTATTCGGCAGCAAGATCACGTTGTCGCTGGGGCAGGCCTCGACGGCGCGCAGCAGGTCTTCGGTGCTGGGGTTCATCGTCTGCCCGCCAGGAACGATGCCACCGAGGCGATAGGCGCCGTAGATATTCGCCCAGCCATCGCCCGCCACCACCGCTACCACGCCCACCTCGCGCGCCTCCACTGGCTGCGACGGCTCAGGCGGCGCGGCGGGGGACGCAGGTGTGGCAGGAGACGCGCTGGCTGGGCGGTCGCCATTTGCGCTGATCGCGTTGGTTGCGGTGGTCGCGGCAGCGTGCAGATTCATTCCCGTCAGGCCGCGCTCGCGGGCGCTCTCTTCGGCGTACTGCAAACTCTGCTCTTGCAGGTTCTCCACGTTGATGTCGAGCAGGCTGCCCAGGCTCACACCATAGTCGAGGATCTGGCCAGGCGTCGGCGTGTGGGTATGCACTTTGAGCATCTGACTATCGCCCGCCACCACGGTCGAGACACCGCCCATGCCGTTGATCGTTCGCCGAATGGCGTTGACATCGAGATGCTCGCCGCGCAAGAGGAAGACGACCTCATAGCCAAACTCTTCCTCGATCTCGACAATGCCCCGGCGCGTCTCCGTCGGCGTCTCGCGCTCAGCGCGTCCCGCCTGCTCCACGGGCGCGCCTTGCAGCGAACGCAACATGCCTTCGAGCACGGTGACATACCCCTGGCCACCGGCGTCCACCACCCCCGCGTCTTTCAGTTTGTCCAGCAGGTCGGGCGTGCGCGCGACCGAGGCATGGCCCGCGCGCACGGTATCTTCGAGGAGCTGCGTGAAGCTGGAGCCGCGCTCGGCGCTCTCCATCGCGGCCTCAGCCGACTCGCGTGAAACCGTCAGGATGGTCCCTTCGACCGGCGCATCAACGCAGAGATACGCCGCTTTCGCGCCCTGTCGCAGGCCATTGGCGAAGTCGGTCGGGGTGATGGTGGTCTTGTCGGCGACACTGGCGCTGAAGCCGCCGAGAATCTGTGAGAGGATGGAGCCAGAGTTGCCGCGCGCGCCCATCAGCGCGCCCCGCGCGAACTCGCGTGCGACGACGCTGACGGAGGGGTCGTTCACTTCGTCCAGTGAGCGGGAGGCCGCAGCCATCGTCAATGTCATGTTCTTGCCGGTATCGCCGTCAGGAACCGGATAGACATTCAGGGCGTTGATGGCTTCTTTGTGGCGTTCCAGCCAGGCATAACCTGCCAGAAGCGCTTTCTTCAGGTCCTGGCCATCCAGAGCGCTGACTCGCTGTGGGCGGGCGCGCGTGAAGCGCGAAAGGAAGTTTCGTGCCATAGATGTCGCAGAGGCGCCTGCCCCTACTCGCCCTCCATTCACTCCGCTGTGAACCGCTGTGATTTCGGCGCCATCGCATGAGCGAGCGACCAGTGAGCGCTTATGGCTGAACGTCTCTGGCGTAGCGAATGATGGAGCGTGCCGCATGCGCGACTCGCGCCATCATTCGCGCACGCGCAGCGCCTGCACAGTGACGTTGACCTGCGCGACATGCAGCCCCAGCGCCTGCTCCACAGCGTATTTGACAATGACCATGACGTTATGCGCCACCTCAACCACGCGCAGGCGGTGTTCGAGAATGACCCAGACCTCGATGACCACATGATCCTCGGCAAACCGCACATCTACGCCGCGTGTGTAATCTTCGGGCGCGAGCCGCTGGACGGCGCCCAGCCGCTGGCGACGCGGCGCGATGCCCGCCACTCCGTAGCATTCGACGGTGGCCTGAGCCGCGATCGTCGCAATGGCATGCGCCGAAACCTCGACCTTGCCGCGCCGCTGCGTGTCTGGCGTCATCGACGCCGCGCGCTGCCCTGGCTGGGTGGGCGCTAGCGGTCTACTCTTCGCTGTCGTCATCGTCGCTGCGTCATCTCTCCACAGGTACAGGCGAGGTCACACGCGCTACGCGCCACAGGCGACCGATACGCCTGAAAAAGAGCGCATTGGGGGCCGTGCCGACGCCGCATGACATCTAGCATGCGCAGCATACACGCGCTTGCGTGTCTGCGCAAGGGCATGGTATACTTTTCGGGCGCATGTGTGCGCTTTCGCTCGCCGACAGAAGCCCACCGACTACGCAGCGCTCGTCATCACCTCAACGCCTCCACGAGGCCGCCGCTACTGGACTGTTTTCGAGCGCCTGCTTGTATTTCTTTGGTTTCACCACCGCCCACTGGGCTGCAAGGGAGAAAGTCATGTCCTCTCGCTGTGATATGTGCCGGCGAACCTCGCAATATGGCCACAGCGTCAGCCACTCGAATCGCAAGACGAATCGCCGGTTTCTGGTCAATATCCAGCGCCGCCGCCTGGTGATCGATGGCACGCCGCGCCATGTGCATATCTGCACACGCTGCCTGCGCACCATGATGAAGGTGGAGAAAGCCGCTAACGCACACACAGGCGCAGCGCGCCGCAGGACGTGGGGCAGATATCCTAAATTACGCAAAGCCGGGCTGGGAGCGACCTCCGCAGCCTTCTTTGTGTTGGCCGCGCGGGGCGGGCGCGGCTTGAAGACGCGCTCTGGCGTGTGCTACACTCCAGAGCAGTATGAATCCTGATAGCGCCGCGCGTGGGCGAGGGCATGCGACCAGAAAGCGCAGGCCACTCAGGCGCGGTGAAAGCCGGTCACTTGGGAGGTGTACCTATCAACAGAGATTTTCGGGGCGACAACAGGCAGCGCGAGCTGCGCGTGAACGAGCGCGTGCGGGCGCGCGAAGTCCGGGTGATTGACGAGGACGGACAGGTCGTTGGGGTGATGTCGTCGAGCCAGGCGTTGGCGCTGGCGCGCGAGCGAAACGTTGATCTGGTCGAAGTCTCGCCGATGGCGACCCCGCCGGTCTGCCGCCTGATGGACTATGGACGGTTCAAGTACGAGCAAGCCAAGAAGGAGAACGAGGCGCGCAAGCGCCAGAAAACCTCCGAGCTGAAAGAGATTCGTCTCAGCCCCAAGACGGATGACCACGACATCGCGGTGAAGGTGCGCAAGGTCGAGGAGTTCCTCGGCGAGGGCGACAAAGTGAAGGTGGTCGTGCGCTTCCGCGGGCGCGAGATGGCGCACCCCGAACTGGGTCGCCGCCTGCTCGAGCAGATGATGGGTGACGTGAAGTCCATCGCCGTGGTCGAGCGCACACCGATCATGGAAGGCCGCATGATGTCCATGATCCTCTCCAAAGCGCCCAACTGGGAGCCGCAGAAGAAGGCAACCCCGGCGCCACGCGAGCGCAAGAACGGCGCGCGCGGCGAGACAGCCAGCGCGGCTGATGACGCGGCTGATGACGCGGCTGATGATCAGCTTGAAGACGAGGGGGCAGCGGGGGGACGAGACGTTGAGCGTGGCGACCGAGCAGGTGGCGCCTGAAGCCATGGCGACGCCCGACCTGGCCAGCCCTGCGGAAACACCGGCGTCCCTCAGCGCGGCAGGCTCGTTCGAGGAGGCAGCGGATGACGCCGCTGCGCCAGAGCAGTAGCGCCCACACGACGCCAGCGCGGCGCGGGTCGCATCGCGCGAGATGGCGATGAGCGGCAATGAGCGGCGGTCATGTCTCAGGGATTGAGCATGACCGCCGCGCTGTTTGTGGCGCGCCTGCGTCATCAGCACTGGCCCCTGCTACGGCCAGGGGTGAGAGTCGGCGAGCGCTCAGCCGGCGTGTTTGAAGCCCGCCGCGCGCATCGTCAGTGGCTCAGCGTCACGCCGCCACATCCCCGCATCAACGACGCGGCCCAGCAGCAGCGTCGAGTCGCCCGCAGGCATCTCCTGCTCCACCGCAACCTCGACCCAGCCGAGTGTCTCGGTCAGGCAGGGCTGGCCGCTCGGCGTCGTTCCCAGCGCAACGCCATCGAGCTTATCGGGGCTGCGACTCAATGTTTTACCGAGGCGGCCTGCCAGTTCGCGCTGCTCAGCGCCGTAGACGTTGACCACGAAACGCCGCGCCGCGCGGATCAGCGCGAGCGATGCGGCGGTGTTATCGACGGAGAGCGCCACCAGCGGCGGCTCGAACGACACCTGCGTGAGCCAGTTCGCAGTGAAGGCGTTGCGCTGGGCGCCCACGCCGACGCTCACCGCGTAGAGTCCATACGTGAAGAGGCGCAGCGCCTCTTTCTTGACCGCTTCGTCCATGCGACCTCCGAGTCTACTCCCGCAACAGGGCTTCGCTTTGCCGTCGCCCTTCACGTCGATTATATCAGGGTCGCTGGCCAACCCCCGGTTTCGGGTAGAGCCTGCCTTGCGCCTGCCCTTGACCCATTCGGCGCTAGCGTGGCATACTATATCCGAGTGGGCAAGTCAGAATTACGACTACTCACCGGGGACGCGCACAGCCCGCACACTGCTTATCCTCTGGAATCGCGGAAGCCGCGAACCGGACCGGGCGACGCGCCAGTAATCTCTCCCAGGATCAGATGGATCCGAGGACACGAAGAACCCACCGGGGAGGAATACACGTGAGCGCGGATACCACAGTCGGTCTTGAGCTAGACCAGTATGACGAGAAGTACGGCTTTAGCAAGGCCGAGAACTACGTCTTCAAGTCGCGTAAGGGACTGTCGCACGAAATCGTCGAAGAGATCTCGCAGATGAAGGGCGAGCAGCAGTGGATGCGTGACTTCCGTCACAAGTCGCTCGACGCCTTCTACAAGCGGCCTGTGCCCACCTGGGGCGCCGATCTCAGCTCGATTGATTTCGACGACATCTACTATTACATCAAGCCAACCCAGGAGGCAGGCAAAACCTGGGACGACCTGCCCGCCGAGATCAAAGATACCTTCGAGCAGTTGGGAATCCCTGAGGCGGAGCGCAAGTACCTCGCTGGTGTAGGCGCTCAATATGAGTCTGAGGTCATCTACCACAAGGTGCGCGAAGACCTCGAGAAGCTGGGAGTCATCTTCGTTGACCCTGGCACCGCCCTGCGCGAGCACGAAGACCTCTTCCGCAAGTACTTCGCGACGGTGATCCCACCGAACGATAACAAGTTCGCCGCGCTCAATAGCGCCGTCTGGAGTGGTGGCAGCTTCATCTACATCCCCAAGGGTGTACGCGTCGAGATTCCGCTTCAGGCCTACTTCCGCATCAATGCGAAGAACATGGGCCAGTTCGAGCGCACGCTCATCATCGCCGACGAAGACAGCTACGTGCATTATGTCGAGGGGTGTACGGCGCCGACCTATAGCTCCGATAGCCTGCATAGCGCCGTGGTGGAGATCATCGTTCATAAGGGCGCGCGTGTGCGCTACACCACGATTCAGAACTGGTCGAAGAACGTCTACAACCTCGTCACCAAGCGCGCTGTCGCCTACGAGGGCGCGACGATGGAATGGGTCGATGGCAATCTCGGAAGCAAGATAACAATGAAGTATCCTGCCGTCTGGCTGATGGAGCCACATGCGCGCGGCGAAGTGCTCTCGGTGGCGATGGCCAGCGATGGGCAGCACCTCGACGCTGGCGGCAAGGTCGTGCATATCGCGCCCGATACCTCGTCTCAGATCGTCTCGAAGTCGATCTCGAAGGGGTCTGGCCGGTCGAGTTATCGCGGGCTGCTCAAGGTGCAGAAGGGCGCCACGCGCGTCAAGTCGAATGTGCGCTGCGACGCGCTGCTGCTCGACGAGCAGAGCCGCACCGACACCTACCCCTACATCGAGATCGAGGAGGAGGATGTCGAGGTCGGCCATGAGGCGACAGTGTCCAAGGTGGGTGAGGAGCAACTCTTCTACCTCATGACGCGCGGCCTGACCGAGAGTGAGGCCTACACCATGATCGTGAGCGGCTTCATCGAGCCTATCGCCAAGGAGTTGCCGCTGGAGTATGCGGTGGAACTCAACCGACTGATTCAGCTTGAGATGTCCGGCTCTGTCGGATGATCGGAGCTGCCCAGGCGGGCCACACGATCACCTGAGCGATGCCGAGCGCCAGCGACGACTGCGGAAGCCCCACCAGGCGTGGGGGGTTCTGCGGCGAGAGACGCAAGACCATGGAGCGGAGCAGCGCAGGCTGCTCCGTTTCGTGTGCGCGGCGTGTGGCGCGCTGTAGCCTGGAATGATGCGTTACGACGAGATAGAAACGAGGCCAAGAGTCTATGACAGCGCCAGTCGCGCGGCGAGGCTTCAATCAGGAAACCCTCGATGCGCTCATCGCGCGCCGCGACGAACCAGAGTGGATGCGTCAGCGGCGCCGCGACGCCTGGAAGATCTTCCAGGACACGCCAATGCCCAGCCGACAGGATGAGGAGTGGCGCCGCACCGATCTGCGCCGCCTCAAGCTGGATGACTACGCGACAGATGCGACGACTGCAACGGCGACCGGCACGCTCGTGCCACCCGCTGAGCGCGGCGAGACCTTCGCCGGCTTCCTCGGCCTGCTCAATGCGCAACCGGTGGAGTATCAGTTCAGCGCGGAAGCGCAGGCGCAGGGCGTCATCTTCTGCGACCTGGCGACGGCGCTGCGCGAGCATGGCGAGCTGGTGCGCGAGTACTTCATGACGCAGGTGGTCACGCCGGGCGAGAGCAAGTTCACCGCGCTGCATGGCGCCTTCTGGGACAACGGCGTCTTCGTCTATGTGCCGCGTGGCGTGGCGCTGGAACACCCGCTGCGCGCCGTCATCAGCGCCGAGATGCAGAAGAAATCGAGCCTGTCACATACGCTGATCGTGATGGATGAAGGCAGCCAGGCCGTCTACGCCGAAGACTTCATCTCGCCAGAGAGCGAGAGCCAAGGCTTTAGCAGTCGTGCGCTGGAGATCATCGCACGGCAGGGCGCGAAGCTGCGCTACATCGGCACGCAGCGCTGGGGGCGCACGGTCTACGACTTCCACACCGAGCGCGCCCTGCTGGAGCGCGATACCGAGGTGACGCTCCAAACGATTGAACTGGGCAGCCAGCTCTCGAAGGGGCGTGTGGAGTCTATTCTCAAGGGCGATGGCGTCCACGCGAAGCTGCTCGGCCTCTACATCGAGGATGGCAAGCAGCATCTCGACCGCTACACGCTGCAAGAGCATAGCGGCGCCAATGGCGTCAGCGACCTGCTCTTCAAGGGAGTGCTGACCGATGAAGCGCGGTCGGTCTTCTCTGGCATGATCCGCGTGCTGCCGACGGGCAAAGGCACAGCCGCCTATCAGCAGAACCGCAACCTGCTGCTGAGCCGCCACGCGCGCGCCGACTCGATCCCGAATCTGGAGATTGGCGCGAACGACATCATCGGGTGCAGCCACGGCGCGACGGTCGGCAAGGTGGATGAGGAGCAGCTTTTCTACCTCATGTGCCGTGGCCTCAGCCGCCTCGACGCCACCCATCTGATCGTCGAAGGCTTCGTCGATCCGATCATCAACGAGGCGCCCATCGCGTCGCTACGAGACTCGCTGCGCCAGGAGATCCGCGACCGCGTGAGCACTGTCGAGGCGTATTAGCAGCAATCACCTGTCCTATCACCTGCGTCCGCCGCAGCTCACACGTCAGGGCAGCGGCGGCGCATCGACCAGAGCATTCTCTGATGGAGTAGCGCGATCTATGGCGACCGTTGTCGAAATCTGTCGCGAGGAGGAAGCGCCGCAGCCGGGCCAGGCGCTGAGTGTCGTCGTCGGTGATGTGCCGCTCGCGATCTTCAATATCCACGGCGAGTTCTATGCCATTGGCGACATCTGCACCCACGAGGAATACCCACTCTCGGAGGGTGACATGGTGGAAGAATATACCGTCGAGTGCGCGCTGCACGGCGCCACCTTCGACGTGCGCACCGGCGACGCGCTGACCCTGCCCGCCACTGGCAACGCGGGCAGCTATCCCGTCTGGATGGAGGATGGCGCGCTCAAGGTGGAGTTGCCGGAGTAGCGCGAGCTTACACGCCCACCGGCGCGCCGAGGTACTGCGCCAGGAAGGCCAGCGTGCGCGCCTCATAGTCGGCGGTGTGGGCGTAGAAGGCGCCAGCGTGGCCGCCGCTGGGGGCGATCCAGTGGACGCGCGGCTGGCCAGCGGCGGCGAAGATGCGTTGCTGGTCGGCGGGCGCGGTGGTGGTGTTGGCATCATCAGCAGAGGTAATGAGCATCAGCGCGCGTGGGGCGATGCCGCTTGCGGCGGCGGCTGGGCGCGCGTCCGCGAGCCGCGCGCCGACCAGCGTATCCACCAGCGCAGGCTCGTAGGGCAGCAGTGGGATGGCGAGCGGGCCGATGGGCAGCGCCCCCATGCGGTCGAGTTGCGGCTGCTCGTCGGCCCAGGGGCTATCGGCGATCACCGCAGCCAGTGAGGGATCGCGCGCCGCCGCCAGAATCACATCGCCTGCGCCCAGCGAGACGCCCAGCGCCGCAAAACGCTTGTCGCGCAGATCGGGCAGTGTTTGCAGATAGCTCGTCGCGCCGATGACATCGGCTGGCTCGCTCGCGCCAACACCTATCGCCCAGCCCGCGCTTGCGCCGCAGCCACGGCTGTCGTAGAGCAGGACATTGTAGCCAGCGGCGTAGAGGTAGCGCGCCCAGGGGAGCATCGAGAGCCGATTTCCCTTGAAGCCGTGGACGAGGATGACCGTTGGCGCGTCGGGCGAGGCGATGGCCAGCCACCCTGCCAGCGCCACCCCATCGCTCGCGCGGAAGTGGACCTCGCGCACGGGCATTCCGGCAGCGCGCGCGGTGGCGGGCATCCCACGCCCGGAGCGATTTGCGAGCAGCGAAACGCCACGCGCGGCAGGCAGCAGCGCCCAGAGCAGCAGCAGCGCCGCAGCCAGCCCCAGAATGCCACGCGCCAGCCAGCGGCGGTTGATTCGCGCAGGTTTCCCACCATCCACGAGAGAGCCACCCCTTCGCCGTCGCTCATCGTCGCCATCCCGCTGGTCTGGCACGCGCCCACAGCGTAGCAGCAGGCCACGACCTCCCGCTGTGAGCGACATCACACACAGGCGTCCACCGAACGAAGTATGCCGCAGATCACAGAAATCTTCAGCCACCAGCCGAGATTGGATTCCATGCGCGTTGTCGCCGTATAGCGGGGCTGGCTCCGCAGCCAGTCAGCGTTCACGGTGTTAGAAAAATGTCTGAAAACGTGCCGCTTCGGAGCCGCCGTGCTATACTAAACATAGTATCAGGCGGTGTCCGAGCACGCAGCGCGCGGGCGATTCCGCCACGAGAAGCACTATGCGCCCTGGTCCACTATCGCGACCAATGACCCATGAGGAGGAAGCGCGCACATGCCCATGTATGACTATCGCTGCAAGGCCTGTGGCGCGCGCTTTGAGGCCTGGCAGAAGTTTTCGGACGACCCCATCAGCGTCTGCCCAACCTGCTCTGGCCCCGCGCAGCGCGTGATTCATGCCGCAGGTATTATGTTCAAGGGGTCGGGATTCTACAGCACTGACAGCAGGTCCGCCGCAGCGATCCCCCCAACCGACGCTACCGCGCCCGCCACTGCTGACGCGCCCAAGACGACCGGCGACGCCAGCCCGGCCAAGCCAGCGACCGGCGACACTAGCGCCGCGCCTGCTGCGAAGGCGACGCCCGCCGTGAACGGGGCAGCCGTCACCCCTGCGACGCCCGCCACGAAGGCGAGCTAGCCACGATGCTCCAGATTGATGCGCAGGCTCCATCGTGAGGGCGCTGTTGCAGCGCGCCAGCCAGGGCCGCGTGCTGGTCGATGGCGTTGTCGTGGGGCAGCTCGCGCCCACGCCAGGCTTCGTCGTCTTGCTGGGGGTTGGCCCAGAGGATGGCGAGCCAGAGGTGCGCCTGCTCGCCGATAAGGTCGCGGGGCTGCGCGTCTTCGCCGACGCCGAGGGTAAGATGAATCTCTCGCTGCGCGATAACGGCGGCGGCGCGCTGGTCATCTCGCAATTCACCCTCTACGCCGACACACGGCGCGGACGCCGACCCGGCTTCACCGGGGCAGCCGCGCCCGCCGTGGCTGAGCCGCTGGTCGAGCGCTTCATGCAGGAGCTACGCGCGCACGGCATCGCCACGCAGGGTGGCCGCTTCGGCGCCGATATGCAGGTCGAACTGACCAACGACGGCCCCGTCACGATCATGCTCGATACCGACCAATGGGCAGGTGGGCAGGGATAGCTCGTTAGAAGAAGTCGGGTGGCGATTCATCGGGGCTATCCGCCTCCCAGAACTCATCGTCATCCAGCGGTTGCTGCCTCGCATTGGGCGGCTGTGAGGCGCGGCTTCTCTGCGCAGCCCAATACACCAGCAGGCAAATCAGGACAATGGGAGCCGCGCATATGGCAAAGGCGCCGATTGTGGAGAGCACATCAGACATCGTTCATCCCATCAAAATAGCCGCAGATTGCCCCGACCGCTAGCGCGAAACTGCACAGCAACGAACACAGCGGGGGCAGAGCCGCAAAGCCCTGCCCCCGAACTGCGCCTGCGCCGCTGCGCAGAGAGCTGAACGTCGCTACGCTACAAGCCGCTCGCGTCGAGGACTTTCGCCAGGATCAGCAGGATGGCAAAGACCCACATCACCCAATGAATCTCGCGCACACGCCCGGTGAAGAGCTTCAGCAGCACAAAGCTGGCGATGCCCATGAACATGCCGTCGGCGATGGAGTACGTGACCGGCATCGTAATGAGCGCCAGGAATGCTGGCAGACCCTCGGTGATGTCCTGGAAGCCAACCTTGACGACTGGCTCGATCATCAGAAAGCCCACAACGATCAAGGCGGGCGCTGTCGCCACCGTCGGAATCAGCCCGACGAACGGCACAAAGAGCAGCGCGATCAGGAAGAAGAAGGCCACCCAGACGGAGGTCAGGCCGGTTTTGCCACCCTCGCCAACGCCCGCCGCGCTCTCGATGAACGTCGCGATCGTGGCGTTGCCAGTGATCGGCCCCCACATGCCAGCCGCCGCGTCCACGATCAGCGCGCGGCCAGAGCGTGGGAAGTTGCCCTCCTTATCGAGGATGCCCAGTTTGGCCGCCAGCCCGCTGAAGGTGCCCATCGAGTCCATCATGTCGGTGACGAGGAACGTCAGGAAGAAGAGCAGAATCGCGCCTGACGCCACATTCCCGCTGAACAGACCGGCGAAGTCTATGCGGCCGACCCCCTTACTCCAGAAGGTGGCGAAGTCGGGCCAGGAGATGAAATCGCTGATGCCCTGCGGATTCGTCGGGTTGAACGGCAACAGCGCCGCGCGCGTGCTGGGAATGAAGATCGCCGACGCCCACGCGACCGCCGCAGTCAGCACGATGCCCAGCAGCAGCGCCGCACGCACGCGCCACGCCATCAGCACAGCCGTGATGAGGATGCCGATCAGCGCGACAATCACCACCGGGTCATTCAGCCGCGCCAGCGACAGGTTGCCGATGACAGACAGCGGGCCACCACCTAGCGCCTTGACGCCAGGCGCGTTGTTCAGGCTGATGCTGATGAAGTCGGCGTTATTCATGCCGATAAAGGCGATGAACAGGCCGATGCCCGCGCCCGCCGCGAGCTTGAGTGAGAGCGGAATGCCCTTGATGATGCTCTCGCGCCACGGGCCAATCGCGATCAGTGTGAACGCGAGACCGTCGAGGAAGACCATCGCCAGCGCAGCGCCGACAGGAATATGCCGCTCGCTGACAACCGTGTAGGCAAAGAGCGCGTTGTAGCCGAGGCCGGGGGCCAGCGCCCAGGGCAGGTCGGCCCACAGGCCCATAAACAGCGTTGGCACGACTGCGGCGAAGATCGTGCCGATAATCAGCGCCGTCGAGTTGAGGCCCGCCGCCTCCATGATGCTCGTGTTGACGAAGATGATGTAGGCCATCGTCACGAAGGTGGTCAGGCCCGCGAGGAATTCGGTGCGGTGGTTGCTGCCACGATGCGAAGGATTCAGCACCGTCTCAAGCCAACCGCCGTTCGACTGCGCCTCGGGCGCGCTGGTCGCAGGTGGAGTCGTTGTCGTCTCCATTGAGCGCGTTCTCCTGGTGCTAGAGCAAATGATGACACATGCCCCAGACGCCACACCGCATCACCCGCTACGAGACGTCGCGCTGCGCTTGCCTGCCACCGGAGAGCCGGAAAAACAGATAGCCCGGTGGTAGGCGCTCACACAACTGAGTGAACCTACCATCCGGGCTTTTAGTCCCCGTGGTGTAGCGCGCCCGGCCCCGCCTGCGATCACTGCGGAGCGCCAGTCATGCGCGCCAGCATCGCTCGGACCAGACCCCCGCAGCGCGGCATACGGTAGCCACACGCTGGCGGAGCGGAACCCTAGATGCTCTTCATCTCGTAGTCGGGCGATTTATGGTCGCCTGGTAGAAACGCCTGGGCCATATTCCCAGGCCTATACGGGATGCGTGTCGGGTATCAACATACCCAGACGCCTGCAATGTACCACCAGGCCTCCAGCGGTGTCAAACACAGCAAGTTTGTCGCAAGGCTATCGCGCAGGCGCCGCTCTGCGTGGCGCGGTACAATGCGCTAGCGGCGCCGAGTCGTCTGATGCGTCTGATGCGTCTGATACGTTTGATTCATGAAACGCGACGAAACCTGTGGCCAGCTATGAGGAGGCGCCCTGCGTGGAGCATACACAGCCTGCGGATGGCCAGGCGCTTGTCGTGCGAACGGATGGCGCGTCGCGGGGCAATCCGGGGCATGCGGCGGCAGGGGTCGTCATCGAGACGCTCGAGGGCGAGCTGGTCGCGCAGGGCAAGCAGTATCTCGGCGTCATCACCAATAATCAGGCCGAGTATCGCGCGCTGATTTTGGGGCTCAAAGCCGTGGCGCGCTATCATCCGTCGCGCGTCAGCGTCTTCATGGATAGTGAGCTTGTCGTGAAGCAGATGCGCGGCGTATATAAGGTGAACGACGGCCCGCTCAAGGACCTCTGGAGCGAAGCCCGGGCATTGGTGGCGGAGTTGCGAGCCGTCACCTTCACGCATGTCTTGCGTGGCAAAAACACCCAGGCCGACCGGCTGGCCAACGCGGCCCTCGACGAGCACGCGCGGGCAGGCAGATAGCAGGAAGATCGCGGGCGTGGTATCCGTTGGAGCGGCGCAGACTGAGCTACAGCGATGAAGAGGTGGAAGGATGGCGCACATCGCCCCGACTGGCGCGCACGACTCACGCCCGCTCGCGCTGCGGCCTCTGCCCGCGCCGCCACGCCGCCACGCGCGTCGCTGGGCCATCGCACAGGCCACACTGTGTGTTCTGCTGGCCATCACACTGCTTGCCAGCGTTGGCTCAGCCTACGCCTACCACCGGCTCACCGCGACCCTCACCAGCTACCCCAGCGCACACTTCAATCGCGGGCAGAACGCGGTCTGGCTGGAACATACCTGGGCCGGCGACGAGCACACCGCCGCCGAGTACGACGCGCTCGCCGCGCAACTGCGACGCGAGCAGATCACCTATGTCTTCGCGCATGTCGGCCCACTCAACAGCGATGGAACCATTCCCAATGATCGCGCGGCGTGGGCGGCTACGCTGACAGAGGCGCTGCATACGCGGCTCCCCGGCGTCAAGGTGCTCGCGTGGATCGGTCAGCTCGAAGCCGCCAGTGGCGAGCCTGCCGATGAGGTGGTGAACCTGGCCGATTCCACGATCCGCCTCAGCATCGCCGCGACTGCGACGCGCTTCGTCGCGACGAACCACTTCGATGGCGTGCATTACGACATCGAGCCGATCACGAACAACAACGCGCACTTCCTCGACCTGCTGATCGAGACTCGCGCCATGCTGCCAGCGGGGGCCATCCTCTCAGTCTCAGCGCAGAAGTGGTCGCCCAACGCGCATCTAGCCGATCTGCTCTACCAGGCCGGGCATACGGGCCAATGGACCTCGTACTACATGGCGGCGGTCGCGGCGCATGTCGATCAGATGGCCGTCATGACGTACGACAGCGGGATGCCCACGGCAGCCGCCTATCAAATCTTCGTGCAGCAGGAGACGAAGCACATCCTCGCAGCGATCAGCACAGCAAAGCATCCGCCGCAACTGCTGATCGGTGTGCCGACCTACGGCGGCGACAGTCTCTTTTTCCACGCCTCCGCCGAGAACATGACCAGCGCGCTCGCCGGTGTCACCGCTGGCCTCAACAGCGTCGGTGACACGGCGCCGTTCGTCGGGGTCGCCATCTACCGGCTCGCCGTCACCAGCGACGCCGACTGGCAGGTCTATGATCGCGTCTGGCTGGGGCAATCAGGCGCGACATAGCGCCAGCGCGACTATGCGTCCGCCTGCTGCTCGTCCAGCCGCGCGTGCGCCTGCGTAGGCGCCTCGGCCAGCGCGAGGGACACTTCCTCGCGGCTGCGCAGATCGCGCAGTTTCACTTCGCCGCGCGCCGCCTCGTCTGGCCCGATGATAAAGGCCAGCGGGATGCCCTTCTTGCTGGCGAAGGCAAGCTGCGGGCCTAACCCCTTTGGCTCGGTATACACCTCCGTGCGCACACCCGCCGCGCGCAACGCCTGCGCCAGCGCGAGCGAGGCGTCCACCGTCTCGGCGCTAAAGAGCGTCACCAGCGCCTGCGTCGTCGTGATGGCGCCGCTTGCCAGCAAACCCGCGTCTTCCATCGCCACCAGCATGCGCTCGATGCCGAACGAGATGCCGACCGCCGGGATGTCGCGCCCCAGGAACATGCCCACCAGCCGGTCGTAGCGACCGCCAGCGCCCAGCGTGCCGAGGCCAGAGCCAGGCGCCACCGTCTCATAGATCACGCCAGTGTAATAGTCGGACCCACGCACCATCGAGAGCCGTAGCTCGTAGCGTTCCTGCGGCACGCCCAGCGCGCGGATATGCCCAAAGACCTCGTGTAGCTCGCGGATGCTCGTCTCGCCCTGCGCGGTCTGGCTCAGCAGCGGACGCAGCGCCTCCAGCGTGTCGTCGGGCGCGCCAGAGAGACTGAGCGTCTCCAGCAGCGCATCGAGCACGCGGTCAGCCAGCCCGGCGCGCTGCAACTCCTCACGCACGCCCTCGGCGCCAATCTTGTCAAACTTGTCGATGACGACCCGCGCGCCATTCCGCTGCTCAGGCGCGACACCACTCGCCTCCATCAGCGCGTCGAGCAGGCCACGGTGACTCACCTGCGTCACGAAGTCGCGGAAGCCGAGCCGCGCGAACACGTCGTGGTGAATCGCCACCATCTCCGCGTCCGCCGTCATCGAGCGGCTGCCCACACAATCCACATCGCACTGGTAGAATTCGCGGTAGCGGCCACGCTGCGGGCGATCACCGCGCCAGACCGGCTGCATCTGGTAGCGGCGGAAGGGCATCAGGATGTCGTTCTGGCGCGCCGCGATCACGCGCGCCAGCGGTACCGTCAGGTCGTAGCGCAGCGCCATCTCAGAGAGCGTCCGCGCCGCCGCGCCCGCAGAGACAGCCTCGTCGGAGGCGTGGCTGCCCAGGTCGTTCGCGGCGGTCTCCAGATCGCGTCCGTTCTTCAGGATGCGAAAGAGCAGCCGCTCGCCCTCTTCACCGTACTTGCCCTCCAGCACGCTTGAATGCTCGATGGCCGGTGTCTCCAGCGGCTCGTAGCCGTAGCGCTCAAACGTGTCGCGCATGAGCTGGAAGACGCGGTTGCGTGGCGCCAGGTCGCGCGGCAGAAAGTCGCGCGCCCCCTTGATTGGCGTGGTGGAGATGCGTGCCATCGAAGTCTGTCCTTCTCCCTACATGGCCCAGGGCATGTGAAGTATTCGAGCTGCTCGTGCGCGTCCGCAACGCCGCAGCGCGGTCCCAGTCCGCGCAGGCGGACTTTGCGGCCGCAGGCCATCCAGGCGCGGTTTCAACCGCCAGCGAGCCTGTATTGTATCTCAGAATACCCCACGCCTGGTGATTTCCGTGCTACGCGCGCACTCGATGTAGTACTTGAACGTGATACATTCATCAGTAATGCGTTCTTAAGAATTGACCAGATACTTTTCTGTGCGATGATGCTCAGGAGTTCATCACATCTCGCACTGGAGCCAGAGGGAGCGAGTGGTTCGGCGACGCGCATACTGAGGATAGTTGCGACAAGAGGATACGATGAGCTTAGATCAACAGACCAGTCCGTCCAATCCATCCAATCCATTTGACGAAGCGTACTATCGGATGGACTGCGGCGCCCCATATGAGCGCTCCGAGCATTGGCTGACCTTCTTTGGCAAGATGGCCGATGCGATTGTGCGCGAGATCGGCCCGGCCACAGTGCTTGACGCTGGCTGCGCGATGGGCTTCCTCGTCGAGGCGCTGCGCCAGCGTGGGGTCGAGGCGTATGGGATAGACATCTCAGAGTACGCCATCGCGCAGGTAGCCGACGAGATCAAGCCGTATTGCTGGGTCGGCAGCCTGACCGAGCCATTGCCGCGCCGCTACGATCTGGTGGTCACTATCGAAACGCTGGAGCATCTGCGCCCGGATGCTCTGGCGTCAGCGGTTCAGAATCTCTGCGCCGCCGCTGATGACATCCTCTTCTCGTCCACGCCCGACGACTATCGTGAGCCGACCCATTTCAGCGTGCAACCGCCCGAGGTCTGGGCAAGCCTGTTTGCGGCGCAAGGCTTCTGGCACGATGTCGAGTTCGACGCCTCCTTCGTTACCCCCTGGGCGCTGCGCTTCCGCAAGAAGACCGATCCGGCCCATCGCGCGCTGATTCCGCTCGAACGCGCGCTCTGGAGCCTGCGCCGCGAAAACACCTCCCTGCGCGCGCTGGCGAACTCACTGCGCGACATCCATGAGCAGCCAGATGGGCCAGATGAGCCAGGGCGCCAGGAGCTTGAGCAGCGTATCGCGCAACTCGAAGCGACGCTGCTCGCGCAGCAGGCAAAGAGCCAGCCGCCAGTGGACACCTACTGGCAATTGTTGGACCAGGCGTTCGGCGCGGCGAGCGCCGCCAGCCATTCAGAGGCGCTGCGTCTGGAGTTGGTCACCCTCGCGAAAGAATACTACAGTCTGAATTCCGAGTATAGCTTCACCGCCAGAAAATTGTCGGCGATGCTCTATCAGCAGGCCATCCAGGAATCGCGCCTCAGCTACAAGGTCATCGGCCGGACGATGAAGCTGGCTGACGCCCTCTTGCCTGAAGGCAGCATTCGCAGCCGCGCCTGGCGCAAAGTCTCGCGCAAGCTCAAGGGGCAGCAAGGCGACGTGCCAACGAATAAGCGCGAAGTTACGGAAACGGCTGACGATAAGAATCTCCCGTTGCCGGTCATCACCGCCCGCACGGCCATCGTCATGTCCTACGACCAGTGGGTGCGCGACGCTACCCCGTCACGCGCCGAGCTGGAGTTGAGCAAGCCTGAGATGGCGCAGTGGACATATCAGCCACTCATCAGCCTGATAACCCCCGTCTTTGATCCACCAGTCACCATGCTGCGCGACATGATCGAATCTGTGCTGGGCCAGGTCTATGAGCGCTGGGAGTTGTGCCTGGTGGACGGCGGCTCAAAGAGTTCCGCCGTGCGTGACCTGCTGCAGATGTACGCCAGGCGCGAGCCGCGCATCAAGCTCCAGACGCTCAAGCGGAACCTGGGCATCTCTGGCAACACGAACGCGGCGGCGCAGATGGCCACTGGCGAGTTTGTGCAGATTCTCGATCATGACGATACCCTGGAGCCGCACACGCTCTTCGAGATCGTCAAGGCGCTGAACGTCGACACGACCCGCGACATCATCTACTTCGATGAAGACAAGCTCGCCGCCGATGGCTCGCGACGCGAAGACCCGTTCTTCAAGCCTGACTGGTCGCCTGACATGCTGCTCTGCGTCAACTATCTGACGCACTGTGTCATCCGCCGCTCGCTGTATGAGGAGGTCGGTGGCTGTGACGCGCAGATGGATGGCACGCAGGATTGGGATCTGTTGCTACGCCTGAGTGAGCGCACCCAGCGCATCCACCATATCCCGCAGGTGCTCTACCACTGGCGCAAGGCCCCCACATCCGCCGCCGGGAAAGTGGCCGCCAAGCCCTACGTCTTTGACCGGCAGCTGAGCGCGGTGACGAACCATTTGCAGCGCCGTGGCTTCGCTCAGGCACAGGCGAGCTTCGCGGCGACCGGGCAGCTTCGTGTGACATGGCCAGTGCGCGAGGAGCGCGTCTCGATCATCATTCCTACCAAAGATAAAGTCGATCTGCTCAAGCGCTGCATCGAGACGCTGCTGGCGCTGACGACGTACCGCGACTACGAGATCATTCTGGTGGATACCGGCAGCGTAGAGCAACGCACGCTGGCATATTATGGCGCGCTCACGGCGAGCAGTCAGCTTCAGGATCGGCTCAAGATCGTGGAGTACACCGGACAATTCAACTACTCGCACGCCAACAACCTTGGGGCGGCGCAGGCGAGCGGGAGCCTGCTGCTCTTCCTCAACAATGACACAGAGATCATCGAGCCAGACTGGCTCGAAGAACTGGTCCGCTGGGCGCAGCTCCCCAACATCGGCGTGGTGGGGGCGCAGTTGCTCTTTCCCGGCGGGCAGATTCAGCACGCGGGCGTGGTGATGGGGTTGGGCGGACACGCGGGGCATGTCTTCGCCGGGCTGGAGGCGCACACGCCGACGATCTTTGGCTCACCCGACTGGTATCGTGATTACATGGCGGTCACGGGCGCCTGCATGATGACGCGACGCGATGTCTTCGAGCAGATCGGCGGCTTCGACGAGACCTATATCCTCGCCTTCAGCGATGTAGAGTACTGCCTGCGCGCGGGTGATCGCGGCTTCAAGACGATATACACGCCCTACGCCTGCTTGAAGCATCATGAGAGCGCGAGCCGAGGCAGCCATATTCCCCTGGGCGACATTCAACGGGGCTTCGAGCATATGATCGCCATCGTAGAACGTGGTGATCCGTACTACAACACGAATCTGACGAGCAAGTTGCCCATTCCTGCGCTGGCGACCAACGATGCGCCACAACGCGCCGAGCGCCTGCGCGAGGTCGTGCGCCATTTCGAATTCTACAATCGCCAGTAGGCCGCGCCCATCCCCAGAGCGGCCCCGCGAAGTGTGTTGGCGCTCGATCCACCCTCACCCCCTGGCCACTTCTCCCAGAGGGCGATGGGCTTTCCGGCTTCCCCTCGCCCTCTGGGAGAGGGGCTAGGGGTGAGGGTTCGCCTGCGCGATGGGCCTACGACTCAAACGGGCCTATTATCAGCCTCAAGCGCCTACCAGCAATGCTCTACGAGCAGGCGCTCCAGCCGCTCGGCCTCAGCCTCGGCGCGCGTGGGCTGCGCGTTAGCCGCCTGCAGGCTGAGGCGCTGCAATGTCGCACTGCCGCCGCCGCGCTGCGCGTCTGCCACGTCGGGGCAGTCGCCCGCTGTGAGCAGGAAGCGGAAGAGCGATTCGTGCCCCTGCGCCACGATGCGTGCGGTGGCCGCTGAGGTCGCGACGCTGGCATCTGCCGCTGGCATATGCTCATAGCCCATGACGACCTCGGCAGGCGCCAGGCCAGTCTGCCACTGTGACGCTGCGACCCCCTCGGCTGGCGCCCCAGCACAGACACGCACCGTGTGACCGCGCTCAGCCAGCGCGCGCGCCAGCCAGCGCGTCTCCGGCTGCTCTGCGTCAGGCGCGTCGATGACCCAGTTGACGCGCAGGCGGCGTGGGCTGCTGGCGGGCCTGACTGCGCGATAGTGGTCGCGCATCACATCGAAGACGGCTGGCGCTTGCGCAGGTGTCGTATGGAGCCGCATCACATCCTCATAGGCGCGCTCGCCCAACCGCCGCCGCTCGTCGGGCGACTCGATGAGTTGGCGCAGCGCCTCACGCCAGGCGTCGGGCGTATCGGCGAGCAGCCCATTCTCGCCGTGGCGCATGGCACGCGCGAAATCCGCGCGTGGGCTGGCGATGGTCGGGGTTTTGACCAGCCCGGCTTCGAGAAACTTGACACAGCTTTTCGCCTCTGTGAACGGGTTGTCGCGCTCCAGTGGCGCCAGATTGATCGCGATGTCGGCGTAGACAGCGGGCAATGCTTGCCAGAGTCGCACCGGCTCACGCCGCGCCCGCGCGCCAAAGCGGTCGAACTCGGCGCTGAGTTTCAGCGGGCCAACCAGCAGAAATGCTCACCTGTGGGTAGGTTTCCAGCGCCCAGAGTACAGCATCCTGCGCCTCGAGAAAATCGCGGTCGTGGCTGGGGCTGCCGCTCAGATACGCGATCACCACCTCGCCCGTCGCATCGCCAGTGGAGCGCATGGCGCGGTCGTCGAGCGCCATCTCGGAGAGCGCAATCATCTCCTGGCTGACGACATTCGGCGTGATGGCAACGCGCGCGCAGAGTGGCGCAATCCAGTCATGCAGCGGCGCCGTGCTGACCGTCGCGGCATCGCACAGTTGCAACGTGCGCCGGATGCGCCCCATCTCATCAATGTAGAGCGCGCGGTCCTGCGGCGAAAACCGCTCGAGTTCGGCCTGATGCTTCGCATTGCCTGGCACAAAGACGAGATCATCCGTCTCGAAGAACAGCGGCTTGCCGCGTTTGCGCGCCTCCGCCATGAATTCCTGGACATCACTGTCATAGGGAACCCGGTGCAGCACAAAACACTCGAAGCGGTCGAGCAGATTCATCAGATCGACGGCGCCGACAGCGGCGCTCTCCGCCGAGCAGCCGCGCAGGTTGAGTTGCTCGGCCTGATGGTCGCAGCGGTAGCGCATGGCCCCACCAGGACAGCCCGACAGGAACATCACCTGCTTGTACTCGCGCGCCACGGGACGCGCCTGCTTCGGAACCGGCAGGGCGGCGGCGCTGTCGAGCCGGTAGTAGCCGCGCCGTCCGAGTGTCCAGAGCGCCATGCGCTGCGCCAGCCAGAGCGGTCCACGCTGGCGCAGCAATGCGCGCGAGGCGCGCGCCAGCTTGACCATCCGCACGCCACGCGACTGATTGAGCCAGGCGAGTTGCCAGAGCGCGTTGTTCAGGTGGCGCTGTGTCTCCTGCAGTTCTTGCGCCTGCGTCTGGGAGATGATCGCCTGCCGCGTCTGATCACGCTCCAGCCGCGCGACCTGATTGGCCAGGGTGGCGCGCGCCTGCTCCAACTGCTGCGCCGCGATGCGGTCTTCGATGGCGGCGCCAAGGTCGCGCATCAGCGCGCGCATGACGCTCCACTGCGCAGGAGGCAATTGCAGGAGGGCTTCCAGTCCCGCTGGAACCGTCGCACCAACGGCGACCACTCCCAGGCCGCGCCCGTGCGCAAATTCGAGATGACGGTGCGGATAGGCGCGTTTGAGATCATCCCACAGCTTCCAGGCGCCAGATGTCTCGCCCCGCTCGGCGATAGTGTGCAGCAACACGACACCCCGTGCGCTCATCCTGGGCAGCCACAGCTCCAGCTCGCGCTGCGTCATCTGATTGGCGCGCGCGCCGCCTAGGTGCAGCAGGTCAATCGAGCCAGCGGCGAACTGGTCAGCGGCGTCGTCGAGGGTTGACTGGATGAGCGTCGAGAAGGCGGCATAGCGGGCGTCATGGTGCGCGCGCAGGTCCGCGAGCATCGCAGGGTCATGGACGCCCGTCTGCTCATTGCCCTCCCAGCTATCCACCGCGAAGCAGCGCGTGTCGAGCTTCAGTTCCACCACCGCCTGGCAGAAGGCGCAATACGACATGCCTGTGCGAACGCCAAGCTCCACCACCACCTGTGGGCGCAAGAGGTCAATCAGCAGCATGTCAAAGGGAACGTGTTGTGTCCAGGTCGAGGAGACCATGCGCTGGGGAGTTGAGAGGCAGACAGGATGGTCGAGCAGGTTAAACGGCATGCGGCTCCTCCGGGAAGAGCGGATATGCCGCGCGAGCGGCCTGAAACGTGAGACCTGAGGCGACGGCTGGCTGGCGGCGCAACGACTGGCGGCGCAGGTGACGGAGTGTTCTACACGCCTCCACTGTGTCCAGACGCGCAACCCTCGGCGCTGTAACCGCCTGCTTCTTTTCGGTCACTGCGTGCGGCGGCCCGCTATCAGCCATGCGGCCAGACGCCACGTGCGCCGCCGCGCATCGTTCACGCGACGTATTTGCGCACCAGATCGAGCAGGTGATTGACATCGAACGGCTTGGCGATCACATCATCGGCGACGACCTCAGCGGCGCGCTGGCGCGCATCATGCGCGGCGGTCATGACGATGATGGGCGCGTGTGGCCCTGGCGAGCCGCGATAGGCTGCCGCAAACGCCCACCCATCCATCACAGGCATCTTCATATCGAGCAAGATCAGGCACGGCGCCTGCGTCGCGATTTGCGTCAACGCCTCTCTGCCGTTGGCCGCCACCACCACCGCATAGCCTTCGTCAGTGAGCAGAAACTCGACGGTGCTCAGAATCGTCTCGTCGTCGTCTACCAGCAAGATGGGCAGCCGCTCACCGCGCGCTACAGTTTCGCCTTCCATTCAACACCCTTCTGATTGACTGCGCTTCGCCAGGCCTAACCTATCGGCACGAGCGCATTGGCATTCACCGGCAGTGAGACGATGAAGCGGGCGCCGCCATCAGCAGGGAACTCCACGCGAATCTCTCCTCCATGAAGCGCGACAATCTGTTGGCTGATGAATAGCCCCAGGCCAAGGCCCGATCGATGATCTTCGGCATGCCCCTGATAGAAGCGCACGAAGATCTCGCCGCGCTTCTCTGGCGGAATGCCGATGCCGTGATCGCGCACGATCAGACGCGCATGCTCACCGTCAGCGAGACAGGCTTCGATATCGATCTCTCCACCGTTTGGGCTGTATTTGATCGCATTGTCGAGCAAATTGCTCACGACCTGCTCGATCCCGATCGGGTCAACGGTGGCGACCACGCTTTCGTCTCCCATCAACATCAACGTATGCCGCGTGGTGCGGGCGCCGAAGGTAGCCACAAGTCGCTCTGCCAGCGCCGTGAGGTCGGTCGCCACACACTCGCCCAACTGCATATCCAGATCGAGGCGTGACACATCGAAGAGTTGGCCGATCAACCGGGCGAGGCGCTCGGACTGCTGATCGATCACCCGCAGCCCATCGCTGAGCCACTGCGGCGTGTGTGTCTCGCTCTTCCACAGCTTGCGCGAGATGATCTGCGCGGCGGCTCGCAGGCTCGTCACTGGCGTCTTCAGCTCGTGGGCCGCCACCGAGAGAAAATCGTCGCGGATCTGGATCGCGGCCTCCGCCGCGAGACGCGCCTCGTGTTCGCGGCGCAACAATTCGGCGCGCTCATCTTCGGCCTGCTTGCGCTCGGTGATGTCTGTGGAGATGCTGACCACTCCGGTGGGTTTGCCAGACGCATCGAAGAGCGGTGTCTTGAGCGAGGTGTAGGTGCGCGCGCCGCACGGACGCATGATCTCTTCCTCGAACTCGACTGAGGCGCGCTCGGCGATGACCCACTGGTGGCTCGCGCGCCAGGCGTCCGCTGTCTCCGCAGGCGCCAGCGCGTAGATCGATTGGCCGCACGCTTCGGCGTCTGTCACGCCGAACAACTCTTCAAAGCCACGGTTGATCTGCAAACAATCGCCCGGTGGCGTCTATCAGATAGATGATTGCGCTGGTATTCTGCAAGATGACCTTGAAGCGCTCCTCGCTTTCGCGCAGGCGCGTGGCATTGACCGCCAGCTCCGCAGCGCGCTGCTCGGCGCACTGCGCCAGCCCAGCACTCAGCGCCTCGAGCTGACGTGTTTTTCGATATAGCTCGGCGAAGACGCTCACCTTCGCGCGCAGCAGCTGCGGGATGATCGGAGTTGATATGTAGTCTACTGCTCCATTCGGGCAGCCCTTGAGCTGATCGAGGTCGAGCGCGGACCCCGACGAGATGAAGATGGCGCCCATCTGCTGGGCGCTCGCGCGCCGCTGGATGCTCTCCGTTAGCTCATGTCCAGCGCGCTCCAGCATGTTCGCATCCATCAGGAGAACGGCGATTTCCGTCTTCAGCACATGTTCGAGCGCTTCCTGGCTCGATCGCGCCTCGATGAAGTGTACGTCCAGACCACCAAGGATTGCCTCATAGCTGCGCATCCTGGCTGGCTGATCATCAACCAGCAGAATGTTCACCTGCTCGCTCGTCGTCATGTCACCTCTCCGACTGATCTGGTCGTGCCATTCGCGCTAGCCGTGTGATGCCCATCAGGACGAGAGTGACATCAGGCGTCGATTCGCAGATCGAGCTCGCCTCATGCTCCGTTGGCGTCGTCAACACGTACATTCTCCTCGCTCTAATACGCTGCTCTGGGTGAAGATGTTGCGTGAAGATAGTGCGTACATCGTCGCCCAGAGCCAGACGTCTGCGGCTGTTCGCCTTTCTCGTGTCATCGCGCTGTTTGCTGAATGAATCCCTTGCGAGGTTGCGACAGTTGAGCGAACATACCGCAAGAAATACACCGATGGGTTGACTCTTGTCGATTCAGCAGGCGCGCCACGGTGAAATTAGGAGATAAAGGCCATCACCTTCACATCCGCATAGGAACTGTGGCTGTGTCAAGCGGCGAAATGGGTCATGCCTCATGCCCCGATTGGGCCGACGCCACACTACGATAGGCGAGTGGGCATAGGCCGGTATGTTATCCTTGACGCAATCATCCCTGACGATTGACGACGCGACGGGGCCGCCCCTTACCTGCAAAAGAGCGCCGCGCGGTCGCGCATAGACTCATTCTGTGTTCTGAGACGAACGCGCGTGCGCCATCCCCTGTGCTCCTCAGTGCGACTTGCGTGCGGTCTGCGCCACGTCGTCATGTTCCTGCGCGCCCATCACGGCGGCGCCGAATGTACGGGAGAACCTGCCCATGCCTATCGCAGCGCTCATCGTAGATGACGATGCCGACATACGCGAGCTGCTCCGCGCGCTGCTGGAGGATGAGGGCTATACGGTGGCAGAGGCGCGCCATGGAGAAGAGGCGTTGCGGATCTTGCGCGAGTCGCCACAGCGATTTGTCGTGCTGCTCGACCTGCGCATGCCCGTGCTCGATGGCGTCGGCGTGATCAACGCGCTCACCAGAGAGCGCAGCTTGCGGCGGCACAGCTATATTCTGGCGACCGCCGACAACCGGACACTGCCGCTCGCATTTGCCCAGCAGTTGCTCAGCCTGGAGATACCCGTCCTCGCCAAGCCCTTTGAGACGCACAGGCTCATTGCGCTGATCGATGCCATCGCCGCGCGGCTCAAAGAGGAAGAAGAAGAGGAGGAGGACTAGGAGGAGGACGAGTGAGCCTCTTGGCGTCCAGCCCTCTGCGCCAGACCGCGCTTCCGTTTATGTCGCCTGCTCGAAGAATGCCCTGATAGGCGCAACGAGCGACGACCAGAAGGAGAGGCGCAGATGTGGCAGACAACCATGTGGCAGGCGACCAGCAGGCCAGCCGAGCGGGCGTCAGTCGCCGCCGAGCAGGAGCAACTCGCCCGCTTGCGCCGCGAGGTGGATCACCGCTGGCGCACGCTGGCCCTGGCGAGTGAACGCGCCACATATACGCAGACGAGCGCTGCGCTCGAACGACTCTACGACGCCTATACGCGCGCCGTGGACGCCTATGTGGCGCGCCAGCGCGCATTCACCCGCCGGACCGGCGAGCGCCGCGATCAGCGCCGCGCATCCTGACGCCAGGCGGGCAGATGGGTGCGACGGCTATACGGCGAAGGACGCCAGCAGCGACGCCACCCGGTCGGGCGCTTCGTCGAGGATCAGATGCCCTGCCCCCGGCACGACCTCCAGCCGCGCCTGCCGCGCCTCGTTGGCGATGCGCTGACCCAGAGCCAACGGCGTCACTGCATCACGTTCGCCCCAGATCAACAGCAGCGGGCGGTCGAGTGCGATCAGGTCCGACGCCACTGAGTTCATGTAGAGGGGCAGCATGTTGCGCACCTGCTGCATGATGACATTCTTGCCCAGATCGCTGTTCCACTCCGCAAGATAGCTATTGAGCCGGTCGGCGCTGAGGCCGCCAGCCGCGCCGCCGGGCAGCGCCTGGCGCAGTTCGGCCTGCGCCTGCTCCACATTCATGCTGTGGGCAAGTTCGGGGTCGTGATGCTTCTCCATCTCAGGGAATGGCCAGTCGGGCGCAAAGGCATGCTCATACGCATAGCTGTTGATGAGAACCAGCCGCGCCACCTCGTCGCTATAGAGCCGCGTCGCCAGCGTCTGCGCCACGCCTCCGCCCAGGCCAAAGCCCACCAGTGTGATGTCAGTCAGCCCCAGTGTGCGGAAGGCGTAGGTCAGGCAGTCGGCGTGGCCCCAGATGGAGGTATCGGCGGGCCAGGGCTTGTCTGACTGGCCAAAGCCCAGCAGATCGAAGGCGTAGACCGCGCGCCCCGTCGCCGCGAGCGCCGGCATGACACGCTGCCAGATGGCGGCGCCGCCGGGGAGATCGTGCAGGAGCACAATCGCTCCCTGCGGGCCGCGTTCGGGCTGCTGCGCGAGGTAGCTGAGATTATAGTGAATGCTGCGCACGATCTGGCGCGTCGCCTGGCCAGTCGCTGGCTGCGTGCGCGGGGGCTGCGCCGGAGCTGCGGCAGGCTGGCCGCTCGGTTGGCTCGCGGGCGGCGGCGCTGTCTGCGGCTCGCTCATCGCGTGTGTGTCGCTGCTATCGCTCGTCTCGCTCATCGTCGTCTATCTCTCCCTTGAACCTCGTCCGGCGCTCTCGCTGAGCCGCGCCCACGCGACCGCATGCGCATGAGCGCGGCGATTTCGCGGTTGGCGGCATCGGGGCGCCTGGCGCTGTCTGGCGCTGGAGGTCTGACTACGCGCGATTGGCAAGCGATGGGACGTTGTAGAACGCTCCGAAGCCTGCATAGCGCGCCATGTCGCCGAGTTCCTCTTCAATCGCCATGAGACGATTATACTTCGCCACGCGCTCAGAGCGCGCTGGAGCGCCGGTCTTGATCTGCCCGGCGTTGGTGGCGACGGCGACATCGGCGATGGTCGTGTCTTCCGTCTCGCCAGAGCGATGTGAGATGACCGCCGTAAAGCCTGCCCGCTTCGCCATCTCCACCGAGGCCAGTGTCTCGGTCAGGCTGCCAATCTGATTCAGCTTGACCAGGATCGAGTTGCTCACGCCCTCGCGGATGCCGCGCGCCAGCCGTGTCGTGTTCGTCACGAAGATGTCGTCGCCCACCAGTTGTATGCGCCCGCCCAGCCGCCTGGTCAGCTCCGCCCAGCCGCCCCAGTCGTCCTCCGCGAGGCCATCTTCAATCGAGACAATCGGATAGGCGTCGATCCACTGCTCATAGAGAGAGATCATCTCGCTGGCGGTGAGCGTGCGTCCCTCGCGTTGCAGCACATACTTGCCGTCGTCGTAGAACTCCGAGGCGGCTGGGTCCAGGCCGAGGAAAATCTGCTCGCCCGGCTTGTAGCCCGCCTTCTCGATGCCCGCCACCAGCACGTCGAGCGCGTCGCGGTTCGAGCCGAGCGACGGCGCAAAGCCACCCTCATCGCCGACATTGGTATTCAGCCCACGGTCATGCAGCACCACCTTCAGCGCGTGGTAGACCTCGGCGCACCAGCGAGTCGCCTCGGCGAAGGAGGGCGCGCCCAGCGGCAGGATCATAAACTCCTGCAAGTCGGTCGAGTTCTCGGCGTGTTTGCCGCCGTTGAGGACATTCATCATCGGGACGGGCAGCGTGCGCGCGGCGACCCCGCCGATATAGCGATAGAGTGGCAGGTCAATCGCTTCGGCGGCGGCGCGGGCAATCGCCAGCGAGACGCCCAGAATCGCATTGGCGCCGAGGCGGCCTTTGTTATCCGTGCCATCCAGCGCGATCATCTGCTCGTCCAGACCAATCTGATCGAGCGCATCGAGGCCGGTCAGCGCGTCCTGCAACGCCTCATTGACGTTGGCCACCGCCGTCAGCACACCCTTGCCGCCGTAGCGTTTGGGGTCGTTGTCGCGCAACTCGACGGCCTCATGCGCGCCTGTGGACGCTCCTGATGGCACAATCGCCACGCCGCGCGCGCCATTCAGCAGCGTCACCGTCACCTCGACGGTCGGATTCCCGCGAGAGTCCAGCACTTCTCGCGCATACACATCTTCGATGATGGTCGCGTCGCCAACGGTCGTCGCCACAATGCTCCTCCTGCAAGTCACGTGAGGTGAGCGGCCGTGCGCGAGCGGCGCAGGCCCTGCGGATGGCGCGCCGACGCCGCACTGCGACGGCGTGGGCGCGCCTACACCGTCTAGCGTATCACAATCCGGCGCGCGGGCGGCAGGTCGCCTGGCGTCGCTGGCAGTCGCCGTGGTGAACACAGCCCGGTGGTGAATCCGCCGCCCGCCTTCAGGCGCAGCTTGAGCCGCCAGCCGAGCGTTCGGCGGCCTTGCCAGATGCAGGCACCCGCGCCTACACTCAATGCGGGCGCGCCAGCGTTCCATCTCGATCTCCCTTCGCTCAGAGGTCGAATGGTCGGAGGTTCGGGCGTTACCGCAGAGAAAGGACAATCCACTGATGTTTGTCGCCGTCAATAGCATCACCGCGCCACAGCAGGCGATGGAGCGCATGGTCGAGGGTTTCCGCAACAATGCGGAGTCGCTCAAGCAGTTCGAGGGATTCATCGCGTTCGAGCTATGGCGTGGCGAGACGACGCTGGAGGCCGTCTCGAAGTGGGCTTCGCGCGAGGCGTTCGACGCCTGGGCCAACAGCGATTCATTCCTTGCAAGTCATGGCTTCGCGCGCGGCCAGGGTGGGCAAGGCGGCGCGACGGTCGCCTACTACGACGCAGTGGTCACCGTCGAAAAGTAGCGCGAGCGCCACAAACTCTCGTCCACCGAGGTCAGCCCGCGCAGGCGGGCTTCGCGGCCCGCAGGCCATCCAGGCGCGGTTTTAACCGCCAGCCGACCAGCGACACAAGGAGCAAACAGGAGGTTTCCCGGCCCATGAGCGATCTCTCCATCACGCCCGATGAGCGTTTCGCGGACCTCGTCGATGATCTGGCGCCCAATCCAGACGTCACGCCGCCGGAGACTGGCCCGCAGGCGCGGCGGCGCTTTGGCGCATCGGCGCTGAAGGTGCGCGGCAAAATCTTCGCTATGCTCACCAACGGCAGACTCACGCTGAAGCTGCCGCCGGAGCGGGTCAACGCGCTCATCGCCGCTGGTGTGGGCGAGCGCTGGAATCCGCGCCACGATGGCCGCCAGACGAAGGCGTGGGTCTCCATCGTGGCCGCCCACACGGACGACTGGCTGCCGCTGGCGCAAGAGGCGATGCTCTATGTGGCGGCGCAGCAGCCACAGACGCCCGGCTAAAAGCCTGCCCGACATGCGCTCAGGCCTATCAGCAGTCGAACGCCGACCAGCAGATGTCGTTTCGCAACCGCTGATCATCCAGGACCAGTTCGCGGATCGCGTCCGGGAGCTGTTCACGCTGCCACCGGCACTCGAGCCGCCCGGCGTTCTCACCCTCGCCTTCAGGAGCGGCTGCACGCGCCGCCTTGATCGCGTAGGCCGCCGCTCCAAGCTCGTGCGCAGCGACGTGCGCCACCAATGCGGCCTGGGCGGCGGCGTATGCGGCATGGCGTGCGGCGCCGCTTAGCTCACGAGCAGCCCCGTTGGCCATGCCACCAGCCTCACGCGCCTGGGTCATCGTGATCTCACCACGCGCCCATGCCCGAGCCTGCGCAATCGCCTGGCGAGGCCGCGAGTCTAACGGTTGCGCCGACTCGAACAGATGCAGGACGTGTTCCGCACACGTTGCGGCCCACAGGGCGAGCAGATGATGGTCGGAGTCTGTGAGCGTCCCCCCACGGCGGATGGTGATGAAGCGAGGGTCGCGGACTTTCGGGAGGATCACGGCTGCGCCCCTTTCAAATGATCAAAAGAAACGATCTGGCCAGCTTCTCTACGGTAATACTGTTTTCGCTCTTACGTTTTCCCAAAGGTGTATCGTATACCTAAACCGACGCAAAACAACGGTGATTGTGGGTTCTACCCAAAACCGGGGTTGTCCGGCGGGCTGGCGGTTGAACCGCGTCTCAGGGCGACTGCGGTCGCCACAACCCTGCCTCCGCAGGTCCACAGACGAAGATGACCGCTCCTGGACCCACGCAGGTGGGGTTGTGGGCCGCTAGGCCTCTCAGGCGTGGTTTCAACCGCCAGCGCCATCTGACCTCCGGTTTTTGGTGGAACGGTGATTGTTTCCATTCAACAACTATTAGCTCTCAGGAGAGACCATGAGCACGATACCACCGGCTGCTGTCGTCGTGGTGATCCTCGTCGTTGTGGGGGTCTGCGTCGCCATCCTCCAGGCGCTGCTTGTGTTTGGAAGCAAACGACGCGGTCGCCAGTAGCGCGGCGGACCACCCTCAGTAGACGCTGGCTGAGATGGCGCGGGCCAGATTGATGCGGCGGCTGACCTCCTGCGCGCCGGTCCAGAGCAGCGAGAAGCCAAAGTAGCCCAGCGCCAGCGCGCAGGCCGCATCGAGCGCCTGGAAGACCAGCGGGCGCGCCCAGCGGCGACCCCAGCCGACCAGCGCGCCAAACCCTGTGCTCCAGAGCAGCGCGCCGACGAAGAACGCCGCGAGGAAGACGCCAACGCCCAGCGCAGTCGCCCCGCTCGCCACGACGCCGCCCCCCAGCCCCGACCAGAACGCCAGCCCCACGGGATTCGCCAGGCCAAAGACGGCGCCGGTGGCGAAGTCGCCACGCCCGCTGACCTCGTCGCGCACAGCCCGCCGCCGATAGAGCGCATCATGCGCGGCGAGCCAGGCCATCCGCAGCAGGAAGAGTCCACCTACCAGCGAGAGCGTCACCTGAATCGGCCAGAAGCGCGCCGTCAGTGAGACACCCGCCAGCCCCAGCACAGCCCAGAGCATGTCGCCGATCAGCGCGCCACTCTCGACGGCGAATGCGGCGCCGAATCCACGCGCAGAGCCGCGCCGCGTCGCCTCCGTGTTGACGACGCCTGGCGCGGCTGAGTACGCCAGGCCCAGCGTGACCCCGGTCAGCGCGAGCTGTGCAAGCGATGTCATGCGTAATCCCCTCCGGACGCAACCAGTAAAAGCATAACACCACAATCAGGCCAATGGTTGCAGTGGGCAGATGCGCCTCACCCTGCCGCCTACATATCGCGCCCGCCAAGCTCGACCACGAAGGCTGAGTGCGCCGAGTCGTCGGGCGGCTCGGCGTCGCGCGGGCCACGCGGGCCACCATCGCGCATCTTCGCCGAGAGTTCATCCACCGGCACGCGCAGCACCTCCAGCGCGCGTAGCTGCTTCTCCGTCGCCGCCGCGTAGTCCACATCCACGGCGCGACCAGGGAAGTAGCGCTGCGTCATGCGCTCCAGAATGGCGCGCTTCTCGGCCATGCTCGTGATGCGCTGCGCCACGCCATAGACCACCACACTGCGGTAGTTCGCCGAGTGCGATTCAGCGTCGCGCGAGGCGATCAACCCATCGAGCAGCAGCACCTCGACCGCGACCGGCATCCCCGCGCGCACGGATTTCAGCGTGCGGCTGGCGGGCGCGCCATGCAGGTAGACAGCGCCATCGGCGTAGTCATAGAGAAACGGCAGCACATGCGGCTGGCCATCGAGCGCATAGGCGACATGGGCCACCCGTCCCGCCTGGAGGATACGCTGCGCCTCGGCTGGCGCCGACCGCTCGGCATGGCGGCGGATGCGTGATCGCGGCGATGTGCCAGCGCGGCGCTCCAACTCGCTCGCCGCCGTCATCTCATCTGCGCTGGTCGTCTGTTCAGTCGCCATAAGCTGCTTTCTTTCTCGCTCGTCGTTCCTCTTGACCAGGCCAGAGGCGTCGCCCTCGCCCATACATGCGGTGTCTGTGGTATGGTACATGAGCGCATTGGACTGGCGCAAGCGCCATTTGGAGAAAGAGATGACAGGCCAATCATGAAACGGCTGACGCTCGATCTGCTCATCACGCTCGATCGCTCCGGCGAGGCGACCGAAGGGCTGACACGCCAGATCTACGCGCAATTGCGCCACGCGATGCTCTCCGGGCGGCTGCGCGCGGGGGATCGTTTGCCGCCGAGTCGCGCGCTGGCGCAGGAGCTTGGCGTCGCGCGGCTGACCGTGGCCACGGCCTACGACTGGTTGCGCGCCGAGGGCTACGTATCGGGGCGGGTGGGCGCTGGCACCTTCGTCGCGCCGGTCTTCGAGGGCTACGCGCCGCTGGAGCGCGCCGAGGCCGAGGCGCGCGCAGCGGAGAGCGCGACGCCAGCCACGCGCGCCGCCCCCGGAGCAGCGGAGACGCCACGCCCGGCGCTGACCGACTGGGCGCGACGCATCCAGGCGATTCCGCTGATTGGCACGGGCAGCATCGATGGCGGCGTGGCCGGGGCAGCCTTCGATTTTCGGCCCAGCGTCGGCGCGGCGGACCTCTTTCCCTGGGCGCGCTGGCGGCGCATCGTCGCCTGGCAGGATACCGCCGACCCACTGGCGGAACTGCGGGCGCAGGCGCGCGAGAGCGCGGCGCAGGCGGGACGCTGGGATGCGCTGCTCGGCCCATTGGAGACACGCGCCGCCATCGCGGCATGGCTGCGGCGGTCGCGCGCGGTTCGCTGCGAGCCAGACCAGCTCTTGATCGCGAGCAGTGTGCAGCAAGTGCTGGCGTTGCTGGCGCGGCTGCTGGTCGAGCCGGGGCAGCCGCTGCTGGTGGAGGACCCCAGCTACATCGGCTTTCATGCGGCGTTCCTGGCCGAGGGCGCCGCGCTGCGCGGCATCCCGGTGGATCAGAGCGGCATTCGTGTGGAGGCGTTGCCGGAGCCAGTGGCAGGCCATGCGCTGGCCGATGCGCGGCTGCTGATTGTGACCCCATCGCATCAGTATCCGACGGGGGTGACGCTCTCGCTGGAGCGGCGTATGGCGCTGATCGAGTGGGCGCGGCGCGCCGGAACGACGCTGGTGGAGGATGACTACGATGGCGATCTGCGGCTGGAGGGGCAGCCGCTGGAGGCGCTGCGTGGCCTGGACGAGCGTGATGAGGTGATCTATCTCGGCACCTTCGCCAAGGCGCTCTATCCGGCGGCGCGGCTGGCGTTTGCGGCGCTGCCTCGCTGGTTGATCGAGCCGGTGGCGCGGGCGCGCGCCGCCAGTGAGCGGCACCCGGCCTGGCGCGATGCCCTGGCCATCGCGCGCTTCATCGAGGCGGGCGAGCTTGAGCGGCATCTGGCGCGGGTGCGCCGGGTGTATCGGGCGCGACGCGATGCGCTGGTGGCGGCGTTGCGCGCTGAGCTGGGCGACATCGCGCAGATTGGCCCGGCTGAGGCAGGCATTCATCTACTGGCGACACTGCCAGCGGGAACCGACGATGTGGCGCTGGCGGAGCAGGCGCGCGCGCATGGGCTGGCCGTCGCCGCGCTCAGCCCACACTATCAGGCGCAGGCGCGGCCTGGCCTGCTGCTGGGCTTCGGCGCGCTCAACGAAGAGCAACTCGCCGAGGGCGTGCGGCGGCTGGCTCCGCTGGCGCGCGCGGCGGCGCGCCACGCTGCGACGCACGCGGCGGGCTGAGGGCATGCGGAAGCGGCGCCCAACCGGCGATTTCAGCTATACTTTTAACTGAGGGGAGCGTTTGCAGGCGCGCGGCGTAGGGCTGCGGGCGCCACGCTGATCGCTCCCTGGCAAGAGGCCAGCTATGATAGAGGAACCGGAGGGGCAGCAGCCTCGACCAGAGCAGCAGGCGCCTGAGGATGGGTGGACCTGGCAGGGCGCGCCCGCCTCCTCGGCCACGGCGTCGCCTCCACCTGCCGCTCCGGGCGCCTACCGCCGCCGCCGGGCTATTACCAGCCGGGCGCCTATCCGCCGCCGGGCTATGGGCAGCCTGTCCCCTATCCGCCGCCGCCAGAGTATTATCAGCAGGGCGGCCAGCGGCCCGCCGTGCCCGCCTACCCCCCAGCCTACCCAGGCTATAGGCTTCCGCCAGGCTATCCGCCAGGCTATGGCCCATCGGCGCCATACCCGCAAAACCCGCAGCCATATCCGCCAGGCCCGCCATATCCGCCATATCCGCAGTATGGGACTGGGTCGGCGGCGCCGCAGCCAGCGGGCGCGACCCCAGGCGCCTCACGCGAGGAAGATACACGGACGCATCTGTTCTGGCCCATCGTGAGTGCGGCGGTCAGCTTCGCAATCTATGCGCTGCTGCTTGGCTGGCAGTTTGGGCTGGGCTTCATGGCGCTGCTGCTGATCCACGAGATGGGGCATTTCGTGGTGATCCGCGCGAAGGGGCTGCCCGCTGGCCTGCCGATCTTCATTCCGCTGCTGGGCGCCTTCGTGACCATGCGCCGGGCGCCGCAGAGTGTGCGCGCCGAGGCCGAGATCGCGCTGGCGGGGCCGCTGGCTGGCACCGTGGGCGGCGTCATCTGCCTGGTCGCCTACTGGCAGACGGGGCTGTCAGTCTTGCTGCCGCTGGCCTATTTCAGCTTCTACATCAACCTGCTCAACCTGATTCCGGTCGGCCCACTGGATGGCGCGCGGGTGACGGCGGCGATCTCGAAGTGGATCTGGCCGCTGGGGCTGCTCGGCGTCGCCATCGCGGCCTGGTATACGCGCGATGTGCTGCTGATCGTGCTGGTGGTCGTGGGCGCCGCTCAGTTGCTCGCGCGATTCAGCGCGGCAAGCACGTCGAGCTACTACGCCATCTCGCTCGGCGCGCGCATCTATGTGACGGTGGTCTACTTCGGGCTGGCCGCTGTGCTGGCCTACGCCACCTACATCCTGCAACCGCTGATGGCCGCGCGCGGCGGACTCCTCTATTAGCCGAGCTGGCGGCTGAAAGCCGCGCCCAGGGTCGGTCTGCGGACCGACGCGAAGCCCGCCTGGCGCGGGCTGGGACACCGTGCTCCAGGCCGTGCAGGCGGCCTTTGCGGCCGCAGGCCCGTAGCTGCCGGGTTCACCCGCCGAGCATCTGATGCGACGCCCGCTCAGAAAATGAGCGGGATGAGGCGCTTGGTATGGCGCATGTAGTCCACATAGGGCTGGCCCAGCGCATCAGCCAACGCGCGCTCCTCCACCCGGACGCGGTAGAGCAGACCGATCAGCCCGGTGGCGAGCACGATGATGAGGCTGGCCCAATTCGTCAGCGCCAGTCCCAGGCCGAGCAGCATAATCAGGATACCGTGTAGGAGGGATGCCGTATGAAGCGATACGGCCCGGACTGCACGACCGATTGCGTGGAGCGCGTCGCCACGTCGGCGGTGAAGTACCGCCCGAGGGTGAAGATGGCCCACCAGCGCAGCGCGGCGCCGAGCAGAAAGACGACGATGCCAGCAATCGGCGCCTGGGGCCGGAGCCAGGCAATCGCGGCGCCCGTCCAGATGGCTGCCAGGACGCAAGCCACGATCACGCCTCCGCCGGTCACGACACTCATCACCATCAGTGACCCGCGATCCTCCTTGCGCGCGGTGGGGTCGTGCCGGGAGCGCCACAGGAGGAGGATGGTTTCAGGGATGCGCGAGATGACGACGACACCGACGAAGGCGATGGTATAGGCAGGCGTCGTGTAAATGAGCGGGAGCATGCAGGTGGTCCTTTCCTGTGCCACGCGGCGATGGAAAGCTCAATAGACCAGGCGACGCGCAGACTCGGCTCCGCTTCCGCCGCTGCCAGCATGAGCGCTGCTTCATTGCCCCAGTTTACCAGACCCCGCCAGGCAAATCCTAATGGCTGGCGCGTTCATTCGGGGGCGCCGCTCGCAGCCAGAGCGAGACATGCGCCGGGCGCATTGTTTCTTCCACCACAGTGAGCAGATGTTCATTGAGCCGGGCCAGGTCCACTTCGCTGCGTAACGCGGCGCTGAAGGCGTCTACAGTCCTGGCGGCATCGTAGCGGCTACGGTAGAAGCGCTGATCAATCGTGCGCTGTAGCCGTGCGCGCAAGGGCTGGAAGAGCGCCGCGATCAGCAGTGTGGAGAGGACGATCACAACCGGCTGCTGGCCGACCTGCTGCCCGGTGGCCAGCCTGGTGAGCTGCTGCGCGCCAATGACCAGCCCGAAGTAGAGCGCGGCGAGGATGGCGGTCAATGAGCCATAGACCAGCGTGCGGTTGATGAGGATGTCAATGTCATACAGCCGATAGCGCAGGATGGCGATGCCTGCCGCGATGGGCATGCCCACCGTGACGAGCGTCCAGATCGAGGTATCCACAGTGACATTCAGCGAAAACCACGCGATGGCGACAAGGCTGAGGCTGCCAATCAGGCCAACCGCCATCGCATAGACAAACCATTTGAGTTGCTGCCGCTCGATCCCGCGCGAGCGCCGGAAGCGCAACAACACCGAAATTGTGCAGATTGGGACGAGAAGAAACAAGATGAGCGACGCAGATTCGCCGAGGAAGTCGCCAACGGGGCTGGGGACAATTGCCAGCGGATTGTGTACATTGACCAATCGCAGGTCTGTGAAATCGCCAAACGGGCTTAGCGCCGCGCCTGCGATGGACGACACTGTGGCCGCCGCAACGCCCCACACCGCCCAGCGCCAACGCGGCGAGAGCAACTTGCCATTAGGGAAATAGAGCGGTACCAGCGTCAACATATAGAACCAGCCAGCGGATCGCGCCGCGCCGCCAAACGGAACCACCCAGATAGCCGCTGGGAGCGCGCCAGGATGTCGTACCAACCCGTAATAGGCGTATTCCAGGGCAAGGTCGCCAGTGAGCGAGAGCAACGCCACAAGGCACAGCAGCCATCCCACCGGGTTGCGCGGGCGACGCGAGGCGATCAACGCGCCCATCCCCGCGAAGACCATCAGGAACGCCGCGCTCAGGATGTTATCTGTCAGCGATGAGGCGCCGTTCACCGTTGCGAGAAAGACCTCTGGGATAGCGACGAGCAACGTCAATAGCGGCAGCGACCACGCCAGCCAGCTCGCACGCGGCGTCGCGGCCCCTGCGGCGTGCGTGAGCGCATCCGACGCTACTTCGACGTTCATCCTGCCTCGCTCCCCTCACATGGCGCAGCGCGCCGCAGAGTCCCTGCTCAGTCAGCAGTATACAGCCTGGAGCGTCACGAATTCGTTACAGAATAGCGAAAATCGTCCAGCGGCCTTGCTGGGCCGTGGGCCGCCGCTAATGCTGTGTTGATCCACCGGGGTTTCGCTCGCGTAGCCGCATTCGACCGCCAGAGCGCAGCCCGCTCAGGCAGCGTGGGCAGACGGGCAGCAACCGCCAGAGGCCCGCGAGATGCTGATCGCGCTCCAGCAGGCCGGTCGTCGTCTGCGCATCGCAGCCCGCCATGCCGCAGAGCAGCGCCTGCCCAAAGGTGATCGGCGCCAGGTCATCACTCATTCGCTGCATAGACTCACCCTCTTCCCGGTCTGGCGTCGCCACCGCAGATGACTACCAGACGGATGTGACCCAACGACGCCACGCTGCGCTCGACGGGATCGTTGACGTGAGCGACCCCCAATCGCTCCTGAGATAAGCTATAAGTTTTTGTTATGAGAGCAGGGTAAAATTGTGCTGAAAGTTTCCTCATAATAGCACCTGGTACGCTCGGTGACAACATGGGCGCAAAGAAGTGGCCAGCGTGAGCGGCTGGCCTATCTACGGGGGAAGAGGGAGAATCGCGGCAGCGGCGTTCAGCTCTCGGCTTGCGCTCGCAGCGTCCGCGCGACCTCGAAGGGATCGCTGGAGATGACGCTGCTGCCGAAGAGTTCCAGCGCGGCGATATCGGAGGTGGGGGAGAGTGGCGCGCCCCGGTCTACGAAGCGCGCGACCAACGGAAAGCTCGACCAGCCCGCCATGCTGGCGTCCCAGTCGAACGGCGGCCCATAGAGCGCGACGTTGAATGCGCGCACGCCCAGCGCGCCTGTCGCCACACGCAGCGTCTCCCACAGCGGCGCGGCCAGACGCGAGAGGTCGCCGACCTGCGCGCCAAAGGCCAGCAGCGTCACCTCGCGCTCCTTGACGGGCGTGAGTGAGGCGAAGCCCACCACGGCATGCGCGGGCGTGGTGCGCAGCCCCAGCGCCTCGTGCGCGCTGGCGAGGTCGGTGAAGTAGTCGCCGCCGGTCTCGGCGTGGTAGCGTTGCGCCGCCGCGCGCTGCCCCTCGACCCGCGCGTGCGCCATCAAGTGGCTCAGCGTCATCTGCGCATGCCCGTGAACCAGCGAGGCGCCCGCGCGCCACAGGCAGTTCCACAGCAGGAAGAAGTGGCGCGCCGCCGGGTCTGCCTGATAGGCCAGCCGCGCCCAGTCGAGGCTGGTGGTCAGCAGATCACTCACCAGCGGCTCATCAATCGCCAGCGGATCGTGGCGCGCGAAGATGGCGACACCATGCCAGCCGTCGGCTTTGGCCACATTGCTCGCCGTGATCGTCTGCGCGCCACGCGCCCGGCCAAAACTATCGGCGGGGGTGCGTGTCTCTGGCTGGCAGAAGTCATCGCCCAGCGACCGCTCGATGCGCTCGCGTAGCTCTGGCGGGTCGGCGGCGGGCGTGGCGCTGGTGTTGCTGGCGCCGGGGCGACGGCTGCGTAGCGGATTGAACGTCGCGCCCTCGAAGGTCCAGCGGTTCATCACGCGGACGATGCGCTGGCGGCGCGTCGCCTCGACCGAGCCGAACGTGCGCTCCAGCCACGGCGCCATCTCCGGCGGTGGATCGATCTCGCCCTCCGTGACGACCACCTGAAACAGCCGCTCCGTCAGCTCGCGCTCGCGCTCTGGCAGCGCCGCGATCAGCTCCGGCAGACGGTCAATTGTCGCTTCGCGCTCGTTCTCGTCATCCATGCCGCGCCGTCTCCTCCGCTCACGTCGCACACGATCCGTCAACTCAGCCGCAGGTGAGCGGCGCATGCCCCATGCCTAATGACGTGCGCGCTCGCTCTGCGCGCTCTGGGCAAGCGTGGCTGGTGATTGAACACTGCGACTTTGCCTGGCTACCCCGCGCGCGCCGCCGTCAGCCGTTGCAGCTCGATGGCGCGGCGATAGAGCGCGACGTATTGCTCGGCGGAGGCGGCCCACGAGTAGTCCGCCAGCATCGCCCGATGCATCAGATCGCGCCAGACATCGCGGAAGCGGTACACCTCCAGCGCGCGCGTGACAGCGGCGAAGAGATGGAAGGGATCATACACCCCGAAGCTGAAGCCCACGCCGCCATTCGTCTCAGGGTCGAACTCCTGCACGGTATCGGCCAGCCCACCCGTCCGGTGGACGACGGGGATGCAGCCATAGCGCATGGCGAGCATCTGCGTGCTGCCGCACGGCTCCACATGTGACGGCATCAGCAGCAGATCGGCCCCAGAGTAGATGCGCTGGCTCAGCTCGGCGTTGAAGGTGAATTGAAAGGCGACCTGCCGGGGATAGCGCACCGCCAGCTTCTGCAACATCTGATGGTAGTGCAGGTCGCCTGTACCCTGCGCCACCACCTGCGCTCCCTGCTCCAGCAGTGGCAGCAGCGTCAGGTCGAGCAGATCGTAGCCCTTCTGGTCGTTCAAGCGCGAGATGATGGCGACGAGCGGCGTGCGCTCCTCGACTGGCAGCCCAAACTGGCGCTGAAGGGCGGCCTTGTTCGGCGGGCGTTGATCGAGCGAGAAAGCGTCGAAGCGCGAGGCGATAGACTGATCGGTCGCGGGATTGAACTGCTCGGTATCGATGCCATTGAGGATGCCATAGAGCCGGTCCTTGCGCGAGCGCAGCAGCGGATCGAGGCGCTCGCCATACTCGTCGCTGAGAATCTCGGCGGCGTAGCGCGGGCTGACCGTGCTGACGACATCGGCGAAGACGATGCCGCGTCCCATCAGGTCAACCATCGCCTGTTGATCGACCCCCTCGGTATAGAGGAAACCCTCCTCCGCGATGCCCGCCACCTCGAGGATGCGATAGCCGAAAATGCCCTGGTAGGCAAGGTTGTGGATGGTGTAGACGCTGGCGGCGTCCTTTAGCAGCGGATCGCTGCGATAGATCGTCTTCAGCCAGTTCGGCACGACGCCCGTATGCCAGTCGTGACAGTGGATGACATCCGGCGACCAGTCGCCCTTGCGGATGAACTCCATCACGGCGCGGCTAAAGAGGATGAAGCGGTCGCCATCGTCCTGATAGTTCGAGAGGCGCTCGCGGTTGAAGTAGTCGGGCGCGTCGATGAAGTAGACACGCACGCCGTCGTCCTGCTCAGTCTCGTAGACATCCACCAGCTCGCTGCGGCGGCTCATCGGCGCGGCCAGCTTGCGCTCGACCAGGCGCAGCCCCCAGCGCTCGATATCCACAGCCTTGTAGCGGGGCAGCGCCACACGCACATCATGCCCCATGCGGCTGAGCGCGCGTGGCAGCGCGCCGATCACGTCCGCCATACCGCCGGTCTTCACGTAGGGTACGCCTTCCGCCGCGATGAAGAGGATGCGCAGCGGCTCGCTACGCAGCGCCGCCACCACATCGAGCGGCGCGCTCGTCAGCGGCTCTGGCTGATCGCTCGTCGGCGACCCCGGCGCTGCCAGTGGCAGCGCCGATGCGGTTGGAGGGAACCCACGTGTGTTAGCGCTGGTCGGTACGAGGCGAGACATGGCGCATCCTCCCATGCTGGCGACTTGTGGTCATCGCTGGGGGCGGCTCCCCAGCCGTTCCGGCGCGCAGTCCGAACCCCTGAGCGGCGCCTGCTCCATCCACACGCCATCGCGCCGGAGCGTCACACGCAACGTCAGGGCTGATCCCGCGCGCTTCTGCGCAAAGCCGGGTCTATGGGCGCATCTGGCTATGCCAGACGGGCGGCGCGCAATCACCCAGACCACGCTGATCGCCGCTTGCTGGCCAGACGCCCATACAATGCGAACACAAACACTATCGCACACAGGGCAAGCTCTTGGGCGGAAATTGACTGGCGAGCGCTGTTGCGTCTACCCCCTGCACGCGACAGGCCCGCAGCCAGATGGCCACGGGCCTGTCGCGCTGCGCGCCGTAACGCGCGGTCGTGTCGCGAGGAGGAAAGCTCAATACGCGGCCTCAGCCGGGGCGACGGCCTCAGCCGGGGCAAGGGCATACTGGTCATCGGGGTCCGGCCCGGCGGCGACATAGGCGAACGCCCCAACCATCGACAGGAACAGGCCAAGCTCGACCAGCTCCTCATAGACGAAGGGCATGTTGTAGATGATGACCGCCTCGGCCACACCGATGAGCGCCACGACGAAGATGACCAACGCCCAGCGCGTGCTGCCCGCCTGAATAGCTCCGTAGAGCGCCGCGAGGATGCCGACGACCTGGAAGCAGAGGCCGGCTACAAACCACGCCTGCCCGCCACCCATGGCGTTGACGCCGTAGTAGAGCACATCCCACTGGAAGCCCATGATCGAGCCGATCATCTGCATCATCACGGCGATCAGCAGCGTCCACATCGCAAACTTGCGCACCTTGCTCATGGGTTTGTGGCGCACCAGCAACGTGATCTGGAAAGCCGCGAGGCCGCCCATCAACAGCAAGCCCCAGAAGGCGTCGTGCAGGCCCCCAATGCCAGGCTGATAGAACAACGCCAGCGCCTCGACCTCGAAGAACGACGGCATCGAGAGCAGCGAGAATCCCATCAGATAGACCAGCAGCAGCGTGCCAAGCACCAACCATTGGCCTGTGCAGCCCAGCGGCTCCGGGCGGGTTGGCGCAAACTCAACCTGCGTGGCCCACGTCCATACGAAGGCCAGCAGCATGATGCTGGCGGCCACCAGCAGCGCGAGTGGCGTCTGCTTCGGGTCGTCCTGGTGGATCAATGTGACCACCAGGCCAGCCCAGACGAGGCCATACGTGCCGCCCAGCACGACCATATTGCGCCTGGTGGACCAGAAGTAGAGGCCGGCCATGAACAGGCCGAATGGGATCGAGAAGACGATGGCGCAGATGATATAGCCAGTGAACGGTGTAAGCGTGCAACTGGCCGGCACCTCGGTCTTCTGCGCGCACTGCACCCAGAACTGTTGGGCGTCAATCTGATGCACCCAGTAGACCAGCGGATAGGCGATAGCCCAGAGGATCAGCAGCGGCACGCCGATACTACCGAACAGGCCGACAACGCCATGCAGATAGTTGCCGGGCATAAACTGCTGACGATGCTTCGTCATGACCGGCAGCAACCACATCACGAGGGCGAGCAGCGCCAGAATCAGCGCCAGGTACAGCAGAACGTTGCCAATCGCGCCAGACGTTCCTGCTGGATCGAACGCCACTGGAGCGAATGTGTTGACCGTCAGCCAGACCGCAAGCAGCGCGACAGAGGCCGCAACCGCCACGCGCACGGTGTAATCGCGCACTGGGCCGAAGATGCGCCCGGAGAGGATGGATGGCGTGAGCAGCGCGATGACGAGCATGCCTGGGCCGATGATCAGTCCCAGCAGGCCAATCGCCTTCAGGTCGATGCCCTGCGGTTGCAGCCAGTTAGGATTGAGCAACCAGCTCTGGTTCGGATTCGGCCAGTAGGTTGTCGTGACCACATTTGCGCCATTGACCGCTGTCGTGGTCGTGATGGCGTCAGGCAGATACTCATGCCAGGCGCCCGTGAACACCTGGTAGATGAAAAACCCGCCGATGGCTGTGATGCCTGCGCCGAGGACCGCGAAGATCGGCCAGGGGATGATCGGGCGTGGGTCGTAGAGCAGCGCAATCTCCAGCGCGATAACGCCCAGCCCAACCGAAAGCAGGCCCATGCTGAGAAAGCCCTGCTCCAGGCGTGTCAGCTTCGCCAGCGTGGAGATGGTGAAGAAGTAGCCTGGAACCTGTCCGACGAGGATGATGGCGAGAAAGAAGAAGCCAACCGCCATCACCACCGCTCGTGCCCACGACATCGGCTTTTCATGTTCGCGTGTGGGCGCCGCTGCCGTAATTGCCATGAATCATGATCCCTTTCAGAGCAATGATTCCCGCTTCTACAGGCGGCGCAAGGACGCCGACGCGCGGGCCGCGCGTCGCCCAATGCCTGGGTCGCTGCCGATATGGCCGCCAGACCCCCTTGGGCGCCGCGCGCTGGAACGCGAATAACAGGCGAGACTACTGGACGGTAATCCAGCCAACCATCGCCGGGTGAATGCCACAGAAGAACGGATACTCACCGGGTGTCGTGAAGGTATAGCTGTACTCGCCGCCAGGTGAGAAGACCGGCGAGGTCGGGAACTTGTTGTTCGACGTGCCACCGGAGCCACTCACCACGTCATGCGGGATGCCGCCCTCCGTGTGATTCTGCCAGGTGACCGTAGTGCCAGCCTTGATCGTCACGTTCGCTGTCGTCTCGCCGAGGACCTCCCACTGGAAGCCTGAACTGTTGGTCGTCGAGTTCACAGCGTCAATGATGACGGTCGAGGCAGCGGTCTTATCGACGAACGTGTTGGCGGGTGGTTTGCTGCCGCCCTTCTTCTGCTCATTGTACTCAGCTTGCTGGGTCGCACTGGTCAGCGTGCCATAGACATAGCTGAAGCCGTTCGTCTCGGGCAGATTATTCGTCTGCAGGTACGCCGGGTCTGACGAGCGAATTAGTGTCACCAGATAGCTGATGTCATCTTGCGTGAGCGAGCCGCCGTAGTTATTGAGCCAGGCTGGCATCAGCAACACAGCCGGATCGTTTGGGTTGGCGATGCCACCGGAGATGATGCGCGTCAGGTCCTGATCGCTCAGCTTCGCGACATCAGGGTTGCCATTGAGCTTCGGCCCGTTGATGCCCTGCCCCTGAAAGCCGTGGCAGGAGGAACAATACTGGCCGTAAATGGCGGCGCCACGTTGCAGCGTCAGGTTATAGAGCGCGGCTTGCGCATCTGCCTGGGTCTGCGCCTGCGTGATCAGGAGGAACGGGAGGATCAGACCAATAGCGATAACGATGATGAGCGACGCATAGCCCGTTTTTGTCACCGCATTGCCGCGCGAATAGAAGACGTAGACCAGCGCGGCGGCGCCAAGCGAGACGACAGCCAGCCCAAACGCGATGCGCCCATCAAGAACGGAGGTCACACCGAGCAGGGCGAATAACACGGCTAACCCCACGCCTGCCGTGACGGCCAGCAGGCCAGGATTCCGATTACCTTCCATCTATGCTACCTCGTAAGCTCGTCGAACGCGCCGTCGCAGGCGACCACAGGCGACTCGCGCGCGACTCGCAGGCCGATTACTGCGCGGAACATTGAATCCCCGGCACCTGCAAAATACGTGTGCCGACGTCCGGGCGCTCGATGCGCTGATTCAGCTTGCCTGTATCCACCACCACGTTGCCACTGACGAACGACATCGCGAAGCGGTCGAGGCTGCGCGGCGCGGGTCCGTCGAGATACTCGCCATCGATGTTGTAGTGCGAGCCGTGGCAGGGGCATTTGAAGCTGTTGCAGTCATTGCGGAATGGCACTTTGCAGCCCAGATGCACGCACACCTGATAGAGCGCCAGCCAGAAGGTGCCATCTGCGGATGTAACCCAGTTCTCCGCCGTCATCGAATCGTCCAACTGAGAGCCGCTCATCAGGAAGGTCGTCTGCGGACCTTTCTTGAGGTGCATGATGTAGGCCTTAGCGCCAGGCTCATAGAACATCCCCGCCTGGTCTATCGCAAATGCCTTCTGCTCAGCGGCGGGGTAGGCTGTCGTCGCCTTGAGTGTGATCGCCGAACCAAACTGGCCAGCAAGATTCGGGTAGAGCATCGCCAGCCCTTCGATGACACCTTCGAGCGCGACGAGGCCGACGGTGAGGCCCACTGCGCGCCGCAAGACCTGGCGACGACTGAGGCCCTTGCGCGCAATCTCGGCGTTTTCCGCGCCGCCGCCGCTGAGCACCTCATATTCTTGTGGGGTGCGTGGTGTTTGAATGCCCATATCGCTTGCTTCTATCCTGTGCTCACCGGGCGCGCTGGCCCGTCGCCGCGTTGTTCTGTGTGGGTCGCCGCTCACCGCTTGCTATCATGCATGGCCACACGCCTGGCGTCGCCCCGACCATGGTTGGGCCAGAGCGCGCCAGGCAGAGCTGAGCGCGCTTAGAGGTCAAAGGATATACCCTGCCACGGCCAGAGCCACTGCCAGCCACCGCCGCGGAAGAAACTGCCCATCAGCACGGTGCCTGCGAAGAAGAGCGCGCAGGCCGTGAAGACCGTGATCGACAGCTTGCGATCCTCGAAGGAACGGCTGGGGTTGCGGTCAACGTAGGGCAGCAGCGCCAGCGCGACCAGCACGAAGCCCGGCAGCAGCACGCCAGCGACCGTCGGCGGGAAGTAGTGCAACTGCTCTTGCAGGCCCAGGAAGTACCACGGAGCCTTCGCCGGGTTTGGCGTCAGGTTCGGGTCTGCGTGGTCGCGCAGCGGCGCGTTGATCACGATGGAAAGCACCGTGAGCACCACCGACATCAGCAGCGCCGCAAAGAACTCGCGTACTAACAGGTGCGGCCACACGAAGACCGAATCTTCGAGTTGCTTCTCGATACGTGTGACCGATTCCTGCTTGACAACCGCCAGCGTGCGGTAACGCTTCTGTGTCGCCGCTGGTCTTGGCTCTGTTGTCGTCATGCTCGCTCTCCTTTGAACACCGGGTCGGCGTCTAGTTCAGCGCGCCTACGGGAGCGTCCTGCGCCTCAGCGCGGGCCGCCTCGACCTCACGGCGTGACGGAGGCGGAGGCCCAGCCTCACCGCCGTCCTTCCGGATGCGCCAGAAGTGAACAGCCATCAGAATTGCGCCCACCAGCGGCAGGCCAATCACGTGCAGCGTGTAGAACCGCACCAGCGTCGGCTGCCCCACACCTACCGGCTGACCGGTCAGGAAGTTATGCACCTGGGCGCCAAGGATGGGAGCATAAGAGGCCATGTTCGAGCCAACCGTGATGGCCCAGTAGCCAATCTGATCCCACGGAAGCAGATAGCCTGTGAAGCTCAGCAGCAGGGTGACGAGGAAGAGAATCACGCCCACGACCCAGTTGAACTCGCGCGGCGGCTTGTAGGCGCCGTGGTAGAACACGCGGATCATGTGTAGCGTGACCGTCACGACCATCAAGTGCGCCGCCCAACGGTGCATATTGCGCACGATGTTGCCGAAGGCCACTGCGCTCGTGATCTGCTGGATATTTGAGTAGGCCACTGTCTGCTCAGGGACGAAATAGAACATCAGGAACACGCCAGTGATCGTCAGCACCAGGAACAGGAAGAAGGAGAGGCCGCCGAGACACCAGGTATAGGTGATCTTCATCGCCTTGCGGCTCACCTTGACGGGATGCAGGTGCAGGAACACGTTGCCCATCATGACGAGCGATTGGTTCAGTGGGGTATCGGGGTAGCCGTGGCGGAAGATTGATCGCCACAGTTGACTCTCCGTCACCGTGGACCATGCCTGGTCAAGCAGGCCCTTGTTCTGTGTACTCACACTGCCTCCTCATAACGGGGACACCCGATGGTTGGGTCAGGGCGCTGTCCGCGCGGCGTCGCAGCGATGCCGGAATCCGTGGGATGGAACGCATGATGACAGCGTTAGGATGTAGGTTGGCATACGCGGACCGCTGAGGGCGTCACCAGCATCCTATGATAACAGAAGCGAGTGACCCTTGCAACGCGCCTGTCCCCTTTGGGCAGGGAACGCAGGCGCGCTACGTATTCACCAGTTGAGACGAATGATAGTGGCGCCGCGTCGCGCTCGCAACTATCCGGCGTCTTCGCCAGCGTGCTTTCCCAGCGTATGATGGCCCTTTACAACTCGACAACATACAGTCTACTCAGAACCTGCAATGGCTTCATCAGGTATACACCTGATTTTTCCTCGGAGGCGCGCGCCCGCGCTATCAGCGCCCATCATGGGCGCCTGGACCCGCTACCGCTGGACTGGCTGGAGGTGGGCGAGCGTCCAGCGGATGAAGCGCGGAACCTCGGCGATGGAGGCAAGGACGATGTCAGCGTCGTCGAGGAGCGCGGCGGGCGCCTCCGCGTGGCTTACCGCAACTGCGATGCCCATACAATCACCGCGCGCGCGCAGTTCGCGCAAAGTGCGAAAGGCGTCGATATCGGTGCGGTCATCGCCGAGATAGAGCGCGCAGGCGAGCGCATGCTGCCGCACGAGCGCCCGCGCTGAGGTTCCTTTATCGCGATCTACCGGGGGGCGTAGCTCGATCACCATGCGCCCCTCCGTTACCCGCAGATGATGGCGTCGCGCCAGGGGAACGAGCGTGGCGCGGATGGCCTCACGCGCGGCGTCTGGGTCGGGGGCGAGCCGATAATGGATGCTCGCGGTGACGCCCTTGTTCTCGAAGAGCAGCGCGCCGAATCGCTCATCCAGCAGGCCACGCGCCTCGTGGAGCGCATCGGCGATGTCGCCCTGATAGGCGCGCACATCGGGCGCGATCACCGGGACACGCGCCTCTGGCGTGAGCCGCTCCATCCCATGATTGCCGATGTAGGTCATCTGCGGAATGCCGACCAGCCGGCGCGCGTCGAGCGCAGGCCTGCCAGAGATGGCCGCGACGACCTCGAACTCGGCGACGCAGCGGCGCAGCAGCGGGCGGACACCGCGATAGAGCCGCGCCTGATCTGGCGTGGGAGCGATGGCGCTAAGTGTGCCATCAATGTCGGTCAGGAATCCCCTTGGGCGCCGCGACAGAGCAGCCTCGACCCACTCGCGGGTGACAGCCGCCATCGCGGGCGCATAGACGCGCGGCGCCGAACGCATGGGTGGCGTGAACCTCTCTCTAGTTCCCCGCGCTCGCATGCTGAGCGGCGCGTGCGCATTGAGTATAGCGCCTGAACGTCGCTCCGGGCGCTGGCGGCGGGCATCACTCCACCGCATCCTCAGCGGCGGCCAACTCAGCGTCAGCGGTGGCCCTGGCTGTGCGGCGGCGAATGAGCCAGAGCGCGACCAGCCCGCTGATGAATGCGATGATGACCACAACGCCACCCACACCGAGCGCCTGCGTCACCTGATCGAGCAGCGGCAGATTCTTGCCGAGGAAGTAGCCCAGCAAGCCATAGACGAGCGCCCAGACCACGCCGCCAGCGGCGTTCCAGATGAAGAACGTGCGCCGGGGCATGCGGTTGACGCCCGCCAGAAACGCGACCGTGGCGCGCAGCACCGCGACGAAGCGCCCGATGAAAACGGTCTTGTCGCCATGGCGCTGGAAGTAGGCGCGTGTGTAGTCCAGCGCGCTCTCGCGCACATGTAGCGCCCGCAGCGTGCGCCGCGCCAGCGGATAGCCGCCGTACCAGCCGATGGCGAAGCCCAGATTGTCGCCGATGATGGCCCCAGCGGCGGCAAAGGCGATGACCCAGCCAATCTCGAGCGACGCGCCTGCGCCAGCGTAGACCGCCGCAGCCAGCAGCGTCGTTTCGCCAGGGAAAGGGACGCCCATCGATTCGAGCGCAACGGCCACCAGCACGATCCAGTAGCCATACGTCAGAATCGCCTGATCGAGCCAGGCTGGCGCGGTCATGTTCGGCGCCTCCCTCCTCAATACGAACTGGCTGGCGATTGTAACCCCCAGCGCGCAGCCGCCGCATAGACGCATTTCACCGCAAGGGGCCAGCCAGCTTGTCACGCGCGACAACTCCGCATAGGATTGGGTTTGCGCCACGCAGGCGAACACAAAAAGCCGGTGAGCGTGAATCCCTTCACACTCACCGGCCATGCAGCCCAGCAGCCAGCGGTCAGCCGCAGCGCCGCTCAGGCGGAGACTGCCCGCGCGCCGAGCAGCGCATCCACCTGCGCCAGCAGCTTCTCGGCGGGCGCGAACCCGTAGTTGATGGCGTGAGCCTTGCCGCTGGCGTCGAGCACAACAGTGGTGGGGACGGTCAGCACGGCGTAGCGCCGGGCCAGCTCAGGCGAGCCTGGCGCATCGATCTCGACGACGCTCACCTGCCCCTGGCGCGCGTCGAGCAGGCGGGCGAGCGCGGGGCGCTGCAAGGTGTGGCAGGGACGGCAATCTTCGCTGCTAAACGCCAGGATGCGAATGCCAGTGACGCTGGCCGCGCCAGGTAGCCCGCCGAGCAGATCGCTGGCGGGCGGGGCAGCCAGCGCCTGTCGCGCCCGCGCGGCGGCGTAGGCGCGCACACCCACCACCGCCAGCCACGTCGCCAGGCCAACCACGACCAGCGCGCCCAGCCGCAAGAGGATATCGCGCGTCATCGCCTCACGCTCCCCGCCAGTGGAAGCCGCCAGCGTAGCGCACACGCGGCGCAAGGCCGAGGCGACCGAGCTGATAGTAGACGTAGCAGCCCATGCAGAAGCCTACCGTCAGATTGACCAGCGACAGTGCGAAGACGATCAGGTCGAGCGCCCAGCCGACAGCGGCGGCGCCGGGCAGCAGCAGCAGAACCAGCGATGCGGCGACCAGGAAGGTCGCGCCGACAGCCTGCGCAAAGCGATGGGGCGCGGGGTCATCCTCGACGATGCGCGGACGCAGCAGCCGCGACGGCAGCGCGACGTAGCGATAGAGCAGGCGGAATGGCCCGATAGCAGGCGCCGCCGCGCTGCCGATCAGGCACAGCGCCGCGATCACGACGAGCCAGCGCCATTGCAGCACAAACGCGAGCGCCGTCATCCCGACCACCCAGGCCTGCGAAAACTTGAGCAGGTGGGAATCTACCCGTGGCGCGCCCGCCGCCGGGGAGAGCGTTTCAGCAGCCATAACCAGCATAATCCCTTCCGCTGCGCGAGCGAGGCGCTATAGTTGACTATATCTATCAATAATGTCGCCTTATCAAAGGGATTGTACTGTATGGTACTCCCCAATGTCTAGATAGCTTGCCCGCCAATTGACGTTAATGGAGCAGGCGGTATAACATGGGTTACGCGGCCACGCCGTGACCTGCGCAGGTGTCTGAGAGCGCAGCGCTTGCTGTGGCCGTGCGTGGTTGTAGCAGCGGACAAGAGCGGTCGAGGCTGTCGTAGGCGTCAGCGACCGTCTGGTAGTCGTGCAGGGAGACCTCCTCCCAGCTTCGTCGAGCGAATGTGGCGCTCGACGAAGCTGTTGTCGCGGGCGCGTCCGCGTCCATCCCAACGGCTCTGGATGCCCGCCTGTTCCAGACGCGCGCTGTAGGCAGCGCTGGTGAATTGGACGCCCTGATCGGTGTTAAAGCTGCGTGGCTAGCCCTGCCGCAGCGCATCTTCAAGCGCCTGCAGACAGAAGCGCATGGCGCAATTAAACACTCAGGAGCGCATCGCACTTGGCAAACACGCCGCTCGCGCACGCTGGCGCCCACTCGAAGCTAAGACAAGGCGGGAACGCGCTGAGGAGATCGTACACCTCATCAAAGAGGCGCTAAAGGACGGAGGGCAACTGCCCATCGCTTGATAAACACACCAATCAGTCTATGATAAGCCCAATCGGGTAACCAAACATAGGACAAGCATAACCTATGAGCATGCTTGTCCTATGGCTTCACTGTCCAACAAGCCTTCCTTCTCATAAAAACGAATGGTGTAGTCAGTTCGCAGGTGGAGGCGAGGTTGCGGAGGTTGAACAGCCGGGTCTGATCGCGCAGGCCACGGCCGGCTTGCCGAGGTGGAGCAGGGCGAGGATGGTGATCACGGCGGCGATGATGGCGCTGGTCCAGAAGGTGGCGTCCATGGACACTGGTCAGACGAAGTAGTGGCCCTGTTCGATGTCGGCGATGAGGCCGGGGTGGGTGGGCTTCCAGCCCAGGAGTTCCTGGGTGATGGTGCTAGAAGCGGGCATGTCGGTGCTGAGGATGTGCACGAGCATGCCGCCGAATTCTTCGGCGGGCAGGGACCGGGCGGGCAGGTTCAGGCGCCGACCGATGGCCTCGGCGATCTCGCGGACGGGCACGCCTTCGTCACCGACGGCGTTGAGCACTGCGCCGGCGGGAGCCTGCTCGATGGCTAGCCGGTACAGGCTTGCGGCGTCCTTCACATGGACGGCGGGCCAGCGGCTGGTCCCATCGCCGATGTAGCCGGAGACGCCCTTAGCCCGGGCTGCGGCGATGAGCTGGGGGACGAAGCCGTGACGTTCTCCCTGGCCGTGCACCGAGCGGGGCAGCATGACCAGGCAGGAGCGGACGCCTCTGTCTGCGGCAGCGAGGGCGGCCTGCATGTTGGTGATGCGGGCCGCGATGGGCCCGGCGGCGATGAGTTCGTCGCGTTCGGTCGCGGGTCGGCCGGGTGTCACGAGCGTTGCGCCAGAGATCACCAGGGGCTTGCCGGAGCCGGCGAGTCCGGTGACAAACGCCTCGATGGCCTTGGCATCGGTCCGCGTCGCAGCCTCGCTCACGCTGGGCACGACGAAGGCGAGGTGGATGACGCCGTCGCTGTCGAGGGCGCTGGCGCGCAGCACGTCGGTGTCGTTCAGGTCGCCGCGTAGCACCTCGGCGCCCATGTCGGCGACTGCTTTGGCGGAGGCGTCCGAGCGGGCTAGTCCAAGGACTTGGTGGCCGGCACTGATGAGTTCGGGGACGATGGCCGAGCCGATCCAGCCGGAAGCGCCGGTGACGAAAACACGCATGGTGACCTTCTCCT
>CAVPBB010000009.1:0-76821 GCA_963701795.1 uncultured Chloroflexia bacterium
GAAGAAACTCCTGTCACAAGCTGTTGCTCTGCCACAGTGGCAGCATGGAGAACACTGGAGAACACTGGAGAACACTGGAGAACACTGGAGAACACCCTGACCTCTTCGAGTTAGTGCGCCAGACCGCGCGCGTGTCGCTGGCAGCGCTCATGAGAACGCTTACTCGCCTGCTGACTCGTCAGGCGCCTCATCAGCTGACTCATCCTCTGGGGCGTTGCGCGTCGGGTCTGGCTGTTCGCCAGACGCGCGTGGCTCACGAGCATAGCCATAGGCGATGAGCAGCTTGCAGATCAATTCCGAGTCGCCGTTGTAGGCATCGATCAGGCGCACGAGCGATCGATGTGGTCTGTGCGGACGGATGCGCGACGCGGGCCATTCAGCGATCCCTTGGTGATGCGCTCATCAATACGCGCGTTCTCCGCGTTGTAGGATTGGATGAAGGCGCCCAGCGTCGCCAGAAACTCGTGCGGGTAGGCGGCGGCGCGCAGCAATTCCTGGCCGAGGCCATAGCGCACCTCATAGGGATAGCCACTGCGGTCGCGCGCCGCCGCATATTGCGCGACGACGGTGGCGCTGCGGATAGCGGGGGCGATGGCCGCGGAAACCCTCGTTCTCGATGATCTGGGTGAAGGTCTGTGGTTGTCTGTTGGCTCATAAGGAAATCCAGTCCCTCCGTGGTAAACTGGCCTGCCCACTGGTTGCGATGGAGCTTGGCGAGCAGATAGTCGCCGTAGAGCGCGGCGAAGTCGAGGAAGCGCCACGAGGTCGCGCCCGAGAAGAAGTCGCGATAGCGGCGCAACAATTCGTATCTCGTCCGATCCCTCGTCTCCTTTCGTCGTGCGGATGCCGCTGATAACGCGCAGATGCTCTCTCAGCAGACGCCAGCGCTCCTTCGGCCTGTGCGGGTGTGGCAAGCGGCTCACGCAGATCAAGCCAGTCTGGCAGATTGATGGTCGCGAGGTTCATCGTGGCGAAGGCCGATCCCATATCCTTGTAGAAGGCGACATCGAATCCCCGCGCGATGTCGGTCAGGCGAGGCGTTCGCTTGAACAGCGCGAGCATGGGATCGGACTGACTGGCGCGCACCGCGTCGCGTAGATAGGTGACGAGCGCCTCGGTGAAGCGCAGCGCCGTGACAACATCCACCTTGACAGCGGTACTCCCGCTGACACGCTTGCGAAACGTATCCATGATGCGCTCGATGGCGTTCAGCTCGACCGCAACAGGCCGCAGAACGTAGGTCTTGCGATCTTTGCTGCCCTTGACGACAAGTGGGACGCCGAGCGTGAAAAGGCCGACGAACTTGAGGTATTCGAGCAGCCAGAAGCCGCTCAGCCCACCGATGCTCAGCGTGCCAGTCTTCGCAGCATTTGCCCCTTTGCCGCTCGCCGGGTTGATGATCTGGAGGCGCGTCACCGTGGCCTTCTCCACGTCGCCGCCTACGGCAACGGCTGCCTGCCACTCATCCATCGCTCGCATCCACGGGGTTGGGAGAGGCGGCGAAAGCGCGTAACAAGAAACGCAGATTGGCACGGGTGGTCGCTAGCGAAGCGTCCTGCCACTGCTCGATGAGCGCGTTATAGCCTGCGGCGATCTTGAACTGATTGATGTAGGCATAGAGTGAATACTCCGCAGGTGGCGCGAGGCGCTGAATCGCCGTCGTACTCTGGCGAAGCCGCTATCCGCGCGCGTTCGGCCTGCGAGCGTGAGAGATACTGCTTGAAGTAGGTGTCGCGGTTCGCCTTGTAGGTCTCATAGTCGAAAGCCATTCAGTTCACGCCCAGCCTTCTCAGCCTTCTCGCAGTTGCGACCTGCTGACGAGCAGTTCTGGCTTGCCGACGGCGAATGCGAGCGGAATCCGCTCGGCGGCTCGTCTCATCCAGCGTCGCAGGCAGCGTGATCTGGTGATACCCTCCTTGATCCACGATGGTGATAGGCGGTGCGGCCAAACCCGATGCTTGAGCCAGGCGCGCAAGGCCTGCGCCACGCCGACAGCCTTCAACGCGTCGGCCAGGCTATCGGTGTCGTTGTCGGTGAAGAAAACGCGCGTAGAGCATGCGGGCCTCCCAACAGGCGATCATAGATCGTAACTGGTCTCACGAGTAACAGCATTGCTTTCGGTCGCCGGTCCGGTGGTATAGTCAAGGTGTTCAAAAGCCAATCCGCCCATTGGCTTTCACCCGCAGGACACGTCACGCCTGAGTCTATCTACCGGGGCAGTCGGACAAGAGGGTACGACTGGCCGAGCCCGAGGTCCCTCCTCGTTGAGGGATACAGTTCCGGCTCACTGCGGGCGTTTTCATACCTCGTGCATCCCTTTCATACCTTTCACCACCACCGCTCGTGTATGTCCCATAACGCCAACTCAGCCTCGGCACGCAGCCCAAGGCCTCATCACCGCCGTGGCGAGGAAATCAGCGAGCTGGATACCTGCGCATTGGCGTGAATCACGTGCGCGAACAGGGCCTATGCGATAGCCCTGTTCCTGAGCGCGGCATTCACGGCGAACTGCATCTCACGCACAGGTTTTGACGCCTTTTTGTCCTGCACGCGGTCATCGATCGTGCGAGCGAGACGCTCTCCACATAGGCGCGTGGCATTCCCAGCAGTGTGCGACAGACGAGCTCGTGAACCAGGTGTTTGCCGTCAAGAACTCGAGTGGCAGCGCCGATCGCTGTTTGCGAATGCCTGCGCACCAGACCTCCGCTCGTAGTCCCTGCTCTCTCAACAGCGCGAAGAATTGCTGCGGCATGTGTTGTCTCCACTGCTCTTTCGTCACCTGGCGCGCATGGAACTCATATTCGATGCGCAGACCGAGCGCTACACGGACGCCGCGAAACATCTCCTCGACCTCTGGATCGCTCTGGCCGAGCCACACCAGGGCAAGCGCGTAGACCGGCTGGCCACCTGTGCGCCCAGGATCGCCGAGCGCATCCAGATAAAGACCACCTCGCCGCTTGGGCTGGCGCATCACGCTCATAGAATGGCCCTGTTATTTGTGCTTGGTGTGAATCCGTGCTATTATTACCATCTAGCCCAAATGGTAACATGTGCGAGTAGCAGCGTCAAGCTTGCCTGGTATGACGGGACTGCAAGTGTTAGTCGTGACTGGTGATGGTCACCGTCCTTTCGCTGTTTTCGTCGTTTTTCGATCCGCAGAGGATACCGCAGTGTGCGTTGCGCTACAGTTCGCGCTCGGCGCGTTGGTCACAGAGGCGTAGCGCTCGGACGATGACGAAGCCAAGCCAGGTGGTAAGTGTGAGGCTATCCCCGGCGCTGTCTCTGTCGAAGCAGGGGTCAACCAAATAGTCTGCGGGCAATTCGCCTTTTGGCGCCAGCGTAAGCTTCAGCAGCGCCAACCATTCAGGCGCCGCAGCTAGGCCGCAAGCTGCGAGCGCCTGCTCAATGACCTCACGCGCCGCGTCATCCCACTCGGCGCGGTCATACGCCGTAGCGGTGGGCGCATGATGTCGTGCAATAGCGCTCCAGGTTGCGCGTGTAAGGGCAAAGGCGACGTTGGCGTCCTCAGTCCTGCTCCAGGATGCTGTTGGCAATGAGTTGGCCCCCAGCCACGACGCCGATGCACGCGTGATTGGGACGCTTAACTCGCAGTTCGCGACGCAGTTCGCGCTCGTCACGCCAGTCCTCAGGCCGATCTGTCTTGGCGAGAAAGGCCCTGTCTGGCTGGGTCGCATAGGCCGCCCCATAACGTTCCACCAACTTCGCCTGCCAGGCATGCGCCCAGGCCTGCCAGTCGCAGGTGAGTTTGCCAATGTCGTGGCAGGCGATGGCCAGACGCACTGCCTCATCTACACTGCCAGGAGTCAGCTTCAATTCGGCTTCCAGCCGCTCGGCCACCCAGGTAAGCTCGCGTTGCACACTCCACTCATAGGCGCGCATCAGGCCGGTGATATGCTCAACGTAACTCCCCTGTTTGCCACCGAAATCTCCCGATGGCGTCCCTGTGCTGAGGGTGCGCTGACTGGTCCAGCCTGTGGTTGGCGTGTCGTCGTCTAGCAGCAGGCGAAATCCCAGCGAATCATCGTAGGTCGCCAGGCCAGAGGGGAGCGCCAGCCGCAAGGCGCCTGTGATCCTGGCGCCATGCGCTTCATGACTTATCGACTCCCAGGTGTAGCGCGGCGCGCGGCTATTGTCATCCTCGGCTCGTTCGCTGGCGTCCGGCTCCATTGTCATCATCACCCAGGGAAGTTGCAGCGATTCTTTCCGCGCGCAGAGGCGCTCCCAATCGCGGAGCAGCGTGCCTGGGCGCAATGAGAAGGCATCCCAGTCATACGGTCGTGCCGTGATGCTCCGAGGATCATCATGGATGATGATCGATACGTTTGTCACATCCCTGATGAGTTCCGATCCTGCGCCCATTTCGTGGGTACGAAGCGAATCTCGGGATTTATCCTCGATCTGCCGTTGGGCCGTTCAAACTGATCGATCATTGCGGCGTCAGCGCTGGTGTGAACAGCGTCTACCAACGCCTGCTCATCGGCGAAATCAAGCGACATGGGTACGCCGCCGCCTGCCGCGAATCGCCTGACCAGCTGGCGCCAGGTCATGTCGCAGGTCGCGCGATCATACGGGAGATAGGGACGGTTGGCGCTCCGCTTCGTCGCTTCCATCTCTCATCCAGCGCGCCAACTCGGCAAGGGCGCGCGCGTCGGTCGTTTCCGTCCTGTCGCCCGCCGCGTCTGCCTTGTCTGCCTTGTCTGCCGCGTCTTCCTGTGGCGCCAGCGGATGGTAGACCATACCTCGCCGCGCTGGCCAGCGAATCTGGCACAGCGGCCAGCGCGTTGAATCACGCTGTTTGCGGGAGCCAGTTCCGTGTGGAGCGCGCCCGCAGAGATATTCAGCCCCACCTCGACCACTTGTGTCGCGACAACAATGGTCGATGGCTCATGGTACCGCCCGTCAACCCAACTGGCCTCACCCAGCCATGCCTCGAGCAATTCGCGCTTCTTCTGGCGATCTTTCTGTGTGAAGCGGCTATGGAGCAACTCCAGACGTGTCTGTTCCAGCGTCCCATCGGCTTCTAACGCCGCATGCAACTGCCCATACATCGCCTGCGCCTGTGCGACGGTGTTGCAGACGACGAGTGACGCGCCTGCGCCGCGCTGACAGGCGCCGCGATGCGCAGAGAGGATCGACTGCGCTGACATGGCGGTTGCGCTCGGCAGCTGGACGGTGCGGCTGCGGTCGCCCATGATCTCGCGAAGTTCATCACCGCCAGCGGTGCCACGCGCGACCTCGGCGTCAAGCAGGACGCCGAGCATATCAAGCAATCCCGATGAGAAGGTGGCCATCATGAGGACGAAGCGGCACAGTCCTTTGAGCATCCGCAACATCGCCAGCGTCGTGGTGCGCGCCCCGCGTCCCATCTCCAGTGGATACAGATGGAACTCGTCGAGGATGAGGTATGAGCCGACCACCGCGCCAACATTCAGGTTGGCCTGTCGTGGGCCGAGCGCGTAGGGTGAGCCAATGAAACTGGAGAGCAGTTGGTCAATCGTACAGAAGGTCAGCGGGGAGCTCGAATGCGCGGTCGCCAGGTGTCTCTCCCGTCTGAATGGCTGGAACTGGGACGCCGAGTCTTTCGGTGTAGCGTTCGCATATCCGGGCGCCGCGCCTGGCGTCGAGTTGGGTGATATAGGGCTGACATTCACGTTCGAACTGACTGGCCAGCACACGCATCGGCACGGCATAGCGGCAGGTGAGCGGTATTGGCGCCTCAGCGGATAGCTGTCCTGTCTGGTCAAGGGCATGACAATCGAGATTCTCCAGGAATGGATAGAGCGCGGCGCGTGTATCTTGCCTCCACCAGTAGGCGCTTGAAGAATCACACTTCTCCCACGCATCAGGGCGTCGTAGACCCGTTGCTGATAGTTGTACAGATGTGGCACGGCCGCTACTCCTTTCCAAAGAGGTCGTCGAGCAGCGATTGATCGGGGCCGCTCGCGCTGGTCGTGCGTCGTTCGAGGCCATAGAGACCGTAAAGGCGCGTCAGTCGTCGCGTCTCTTGCAGGAGATATGCGCGCAAGTCAGGTGGTTCCAACACCTCACAGTCGGCGCCCCACCCACGTATCCACGGGCGAATCTCTGTGATATCGCCGATGTCCGCTTCCCAGATCAGTCCCTCGGACATCTCGGTCAGTGACTGGCTCGGATGCCAGCGTGTCTCGCGGACGCGCCGTGCGACGAACTGGCTGAAGCGCAGCTTCACATGGATGAGATCGCCGTCTCCATACATCACGCGCCAGGCTCGGCGAAACAGCGCCGGGCCATCGAAGTCTGCGGGGACTGCAAAGACCTCATCGGTGGCACTCCACATGGCGCACGCGCTCTAACTTGTAGGTGCGCAACGCGCCCGGTGGGTCGCTCTGGCCAATGAAGTAGATGGTGTACCCGATGCCTGAAGGTTCCAACAAGTAGGGACGGAAGGCGCAGGTGTAGACACGCGCGGAGCCGAGTGGCTCATAGGTCAGCCGCACAATGTGGCTCTGGAGCCATCCCTCGCTGAGCGTGGTGAAGATTTTGGTGATGTCACGTCCACGATCTTCTTCTGTCGATGCCGTGAAGCCGAGCGCCGTCGCCTCGACATGGGGACGCAGCTGGTCTGGCAGCACCCGAATCAACTCGATGAGCGCCGAACGCACCGCATCATTGCGTTCATCGTGTTGCTGACTCAGCAGCCGCGCAGCAGCATACAACGCGGCGCCCTGGGCGTAATTGAGATGGAGCGCGGGCAAGTTTGGGCGGGCGTCGGGAGCAAGTTCCCACTGAAAGCCAGCGGTTTCTCCAGTAGAGATAAGGGGGACCTGGCCAGAACTACTCAGTTCGCTGAGATCCCGAAACGCCGTGTCTGGCGATATACCAAACAGGTCGGCGATCTCTTTCGTACGCCACTTGCGGCCAGGCGTGTTCAAGAGGAGGTTGTGTATGGCGAGTCGCCGCTGACCCTGCCTGCTGCCATCGCTGACTGGCATGAGTGAGACCCCTTCCTAACTTCCTACGCTTCTCCGGACCACTCCCATAAACGCGCTTCCGCAAGGTCGGCGAGATGTACCAACCAGGCCTCTACACTCTGTGGCTCGACGGGCGCGCCCCACTCGCGCACGCCATGATGCGCCAGCATGGCGTGCAGCAGTCGTGCAAGCCGCGCTTCTGACACCGTGGGATCCAGGCGCTCCGCTGCGGAGCGCGCCGTGAGGACGCCCCTCGTCACATGGTCGATCTGGCGCGCCTCCTCAGGAAATGGCCCACCCGCGACGCGCGGCAACGTCCAGATTATTGCCTATATCGTGCAGCAAGGCGGCTGCTATGACAAGCTCAGCGTCATACGCCAGCAGCGTTGGCCCATAGGCTTCCGCGAGTCCCTGCGCCAGGCGAGCGACGCGAATACTATGCGCGAGCAAACCATGGCGCACAGCGCCGTGGTGTGACTGAGCAGCTGGCCATTCACAGAATCGCTCGTAGGCCTCATTGCTTAGAATCTCTCGTACCAGCGGGGAGAGTTCGGCGCCTGTCGCCAAGATGAGGGTCTCCAACTCGCACTGCAGTTCATGCAAGGGTCGTCGAGCCGTACGAGCAAACAGGCTGATATCGACAGCAGGGGCAGGCGTGGCCGCTGTCAGCTTCATTTGCGGGACGCCTTGAAACGTGTCAACCTGACCAGACAGGCGCCAGACCGACCCTTGCGCTGGACAGTGTTCCACTGCATGGGGATAGCGCCACCAGCGCGCTTCTATTGTCCCACCATCAGCGCAGCGTACAGTCAGTGCGGCATAAACATGCCCAGCGCGATCCGTTTTCAGAGCAGCGTGTTGAATGAGTCCAGCCCCTGTTATCTGCGTCCCTGGTTTCTCCTGCGCAATACGCGCTAGTGACAGCAACTCCTCCTGCTCCTCATCGAGCGCCGCGTCAGCCGTCTCCAGCGTCAGGGATGACCTGACTGCAAGCATAGGATCCACTTGCCAATGCCTTTCTCAATGTGAGCCTGGTGAACTTCCCAGTGCTCCCGTTGAGAACAACTCTAGCTGATAGTCTCCGCAGGGTATGCGGAGACTACATCGTCGTGCAGATATTCGTCAGAATTGCCCGATCACACCAAACTGAGGTCGGGGATGGAGGAGCAACGGTCATTGCCACCGCTCCGGGGTGGTGGTGGCGACGGTGGCGATTGACACCGCCTGTACACTAGCGCCCAGAGGCACGCAGTGTGTTGCCGTCGTTGTTGTCCTCACAGCCGTGGGGGTGAACCCGGGAAGGCGCAGACTGTTGCACAGAGGCACGTAGCGTGTTGTCCTCACATCAGTGGGGGTGCGCCAGCGGCAGGGCGCCTGGCTGTTTCGTGCGCGAACGTGCGTGAGAGCGCCGAAGAGCGCACGTGAGAGTGCGGGAGGGGAGCGTAGGGCTTGTGCGACGACTGCGGCGATTGCGACGACTGACATCACGGACATCCTTGCCACCCTGGTTATCTCTGGCGTCTCTGGCGTCTCTGGCGTCTCTGGCGTCTCTGGCTGAGCGGGCGAACACCGTGCTGCAGCTCGTCGTCGGCGCCGTGCTCGTGGCGCTGCTCGACCTCCACGAACTGGCGCTCTACCAGCAGGGCCAAGGGGGCGCGCACCAACCCGTCGTGGGTGATGCGCGCGCTCCCACTCGGTATCTCTCTCGCCTGGCTCGCTATCGCTACCCTTGCGCTGCGCGCCACCTTCCTCCAGCCGTCAGCCCGCAGCGGGAGATGCTGTCGCATCCATCGCCGAACCTGACGCCTCCGCCACTGCCAGCGCCGAGGCGAACGTTTCCTCGAAGAACTGATGGGTCGCTCGCACCCCGGTTGCTCACGCCTGGGTCGCTCACAGGCCGACGAGACGCCGATGTGGCAGAGATGTGGCACAAGGAGTGCGCCACAGTGATGGCTCCCTCGCGAATTGGACGCTCGCCCTGATCTCGCCCTGAACCGGCTTCGGAAAGGAGCGGACGTATGCCCGCACGTCCCCACACTAGCCACGATAACCATGACAGCCACGACGGTGGCGCTTCCCCCTCGCTACCTGCTCCTATCGCCACTCACGAGGTGGCCACGCACGAGATTGCGACGCTGACGGCTGGTCAGACCATGATTGTCGCCAGCAATCGCGGCCCCGTCGAGTTCTATACGGCGGCAGACGGGCGTCTCTTGACCAAGCGCGGCGCAGGGGGTGTGGTAACAGCGCTGGCGTCGTTTGCGCGTGATGTGCCGCTGACGTGGATCGCGACGACGATGACGGCTGCAGACCGCGCAGCGTTCGCCGATGCGCAGGCGCCAGCGCGCACGGTGCGGTTGGGACGCCAGCCGTTGCAGGTGCGCTACGTTCCCATTCCCCCGGACATGTATCGGCGCTACTACGATGAGGTCAGCAATGAAACCCTGTGGTTTCTCCAGCACTACATGTGGAGTCCAATCCAATGGCCGAACTTCGGCGCGGAAGATGCCCGCAACTGGGATGAAGGCTACCGCCCGGTGAACGAGGCCATCGCGAACGCGATTGCAGATGAAGCAGATGAAGCGCTGAAGCGCTCGTCGGCGCATCATCCAGCCATTCCAGCGACTCCAGCGGCTCCAGCCGTTCCAGCCGCTCCAATCATGCGCGTGAAGATGGCGCAAATACCATCGTTCTGCTGCAAGATTACCAGTTGTACCTCGTCTCCGCGCTGGTACGCGCGCGTCTGCCGCAGGCGACGATCCAGCAATTCATCCATATTCCCTGGCCGGCGAATCGCTACTGGCAGTTCTTGCCCGACCGCTTCGTCCACGAGATCTATGCGGGACTCGCAGGCAATGATGTCCTCGGTTTCCAGACCGACAGCGATCGGCAAAACTTTCTGGTCGGCGCACGGGCGTTTCTTGCAGGGAGCCGGGTCGACTTCGAGCAGCACACCGTCGTGTGGCGCCGCCAACACCTGGTGGCGCGTGTCTACCCCATCCCGACCGATGCCTACGAGATCAGACGCACACTGCTCACGGCGTCCGCGCGTCAGGGCGCACAGGAACTCGACGACCTGCTTGGAGACCGTCGGGGCCTTCCTGAGGGCCAGCTTGGAGGCCATGGTGGTGAGGGGCATGGTGGTGAGGGGCATGGTGGAGAGGGGCATGGTGGTGAGGGGCATGGTGGTGAGCGCGACGAGAGGGGCGCGACGAGCGACAGGTCATCATGCGGGTGGACCGGCTCGACCCAAGCAAGAATGTCGTCCGTGGCTTCCTGGCCTACGAGACGCTGCTGCGCCGCTGGCCTGAGCTACGCGGCCGCGTCTGCTTCCTTGCGTTCCTCATCCCGTCGCGCCAGAGTCTGCCGATCTACCGCAGGTACGAGCGCGACGTGCGCGCGCTGATCCGCCGCATCAATACCGAGTTTGGCAGCGGGTTTGGCGCTGACGAGACGGGCGCCGACTGGCAGCCGATTATCGCCTTCTTCGAGAACAACCGGCCGCGTGCGCTGGCGGCTATGCGGCGCTATGATGTGTTGCTCGTCAACCCGGTCATCGACGGGATGAATCTGGTGGCCAAAGAAGGGCCTGCGGTCAACCAACGCCAGGGCGTACTTGTGCTCTCACGCACGGCGGGCGCGTTCCAGCAACTCGCCGAGGTGGCCCTGCCCATCACACCAACCGACATCGACGAGACGGCGACCCAGCTCTATGAGGCGCTGCAGATGCCTCACCATGAGCGCGCACAGCGAGCCGAACGCGCCCGCGCCATCGTCGATGCCGAGGCGCCAGTGGATTGGGCGCTGGCGCAATTGCGCGATGCCGTGTCGCTGCGTCGCGCCGCCGCCCGCCGTCGCCCACCGCGCGCCGCACGTGCCGCAGGGGCCGCACGGGCGCCTCAGGAAGCGCCGGTCGCCACGACAGGTGAGGCGTAGAGGTGAGGCGAGAGGTGAGGCGAGAGGTGAGGCGAGAGGTGAGGCCAACGCCGCTGCCAGCGAACGCACAAGCGCTGCGGCGAACGCCTCGCCGAAGATCTGAGCCGCCGCCCGCACGACTGCTTCATCCGGGGCTGGAGCCGGGGCCGGGGCAGATGGCGCTGATGTCTGCGCCTGCTGCAGTTCTTGCTGCAATGCCGCCACTTGTGTGGTAAGCGCGTCGCACTGCGTCTGCGCCGTTGCCAGCGCCGCCTCCGCCGTCTGTTGCGCCTGCGCCGTCTGCGCCGCCTGCGCGCGTAACGCCGCCGCTTCCTGTCCCAGCGGCGCGTAGTAGAACTGCCAGGGCGCAGCCGCTGACCCGTCGTAGATGACGGAGCCGCGTTCAAAGTCCTGCCGCACCTTGCCGCCACCCGCGCCATACTCGCCAGAGATCGGCAGGCCCAGCAATTCGGTCGCATCCGTGCCAGCCGCGCCATGCAGCCCCTGATAGAAGGTGACGTAGCCCAGCGCCACATCCTGCCCGGTCGAAGGGCAATGCCACACCTGCGGATTGCTCGTCGTCACCAACCCATAGTAGCCCGTCGGCTGGCCCGCCGTCGTTTCGTTCGCCACGCCCACACCTGCTTTCTCAGCTTTATTCTGCATCACCCACACCTGCCCCTCGCAGAGCCGTGCAGCCCACCACTCGTCGCTCTGGTCCTGCATGAACCCATGCCAGGGATTCATCACCCTGATCGCGTCTGGCCCAATGCCGACCGCCAGCCCGACATGTGTCGTCCCCTGCGGGTGGACGGGGTCGCTGGGCGCCGTGCCCCACTGCGAGGGCATCGTGACGACGACGGGATGCCCGACACTCACCTCACGGTGGATCGTCGCCACCAGCGCCGCCTGTGTCCCGCCGACCGCCGCCAGCGTCACGCCGCGATCGGCGCAGTAGCCGACATAGCGCGCCGCCGCCTGGAAGCCGACATATCCCTGCCCATAGACGCTATCGTGCAGCTCGTCACCCACAAACGCCTGGCCGGGGAGCAGGATGTTCAGCCCCTCAGCGATGGAGGTAGGGACGCAGTTGTCGGCGGCGTCCTCGTCTGGCTGCCCATCCTGGGTGGGTTCGTTCAGTTGGTCCAGCGTCCGCGCGCCTGGGATGACCTGCGTGATCGTGACACTCATCGCGCTTTCTCCTCCTGCCGCTGCCATTGCTGTCCCTGATGCTCACGCTGCGCTACGGTGGACACCATCTGCGCGAGATACGCTTCCGTCTTCGCCATGCCGGTCAGTTCGCTGTGCAAGGCATAGCGCAGCGCGTCGAGACAGTGATCGTTGAGCTTGACCGGCTCCTCAGCGGCGTCACGTTTCAGCGGCGTGTCGAGCCTTCTGAGCCGTAGAGCGCGGCGGCGTAGGCATAGGCGCCGAACTCGGCGATGGTGTGGATGCAGCGGGGCGCGACGTAGAGTCCGCGTGTGCCATCCCCGCGCAGGGCCAGCGCCGTTGTGACGGTCTGGATGCCTGCGCGCACCGAGCCAGCCCCCTTGACGACACCACGCGCACGGCATTGCAGCCCTTCCCTGCCCAGCGCGGCGTTGAGCCGGTCGATGGCTTCAGGGTCCTCGCTATCGGCGTACCAGACGGCGACACCATAGCGCCGCGTCAGCTCCACGATGGCGGGGATGATCGTGTCTTCGAGGCTGGCGCGCCGCTGGTAGAACTCGTCGAGTTGCCACGCGCGCCGATCGCTGTCCAGCCCAAACACCAGCGCCACCGCCGGGTTGGTGTAGCCCCAGTCAATGCCGCCGATGACCCTTGCAACCCGCGAAACCCTTGCGCCTCTTGTGTGATGTTCCACCCGCTCGTCTGGCCCATCGTCTGGCCCATCGTCTGGCTCGGCGATGTTGCCGCCGACAGTGGCGTCGAAGCCAGGGTAGACCAGCCCCTCGAAGGCGACGAACTGCCCCTCGATCTCCTGCAAGGCGAAGGCGCCCGTGTAGCCCAGGTCCTCGATGAAGCCATCGGGCAGATTGGCGGCGTTGTCGCGGGTGGAGGCGCGGTAGAGCGCGTGTCCCGCGCGTGGCGCCAGCTCGAAGTCGCGGGCATAGCCGTCTTTGCCGTGTGGTGTGCCGGTCGCCCAGGCGCTGGTGGCGTAGCCCGGCTGGCGCAGTGTGGCTTTGAGCAGACGCCAGGCCTCGTAGCCGCAGAACGGCGCTTCATCCAGCCAGAACCAGGCGAGATTCAGGCCGCGTGTGCGGTCGAAGTTGTCCATCGAACGCCAGAGGATTTCGCTGCCATTCCGCATCAGCGTGCGTTGCTCGGTCTTGTTGTGCCGCCGCACGAGAGCAGGGGGGCAGAGGTCGAAGAACATGCGCTGGGCGGCGTCACGCAGCATCGGATGCGTCGGCGCGCCGACCAGGCCCAGCGAGCCAGGCTGCGTCCGCGTGGTGAACAGCGCTCGCAGCGCCCCGGCGAACGTCTTGCCTCCGCCTCTCCCCCGACGTAGAAGCTGAAACGCGCCTCTGAGCACACGAAGTCGTATTGCCGCGCATGCAGCCGCAGCGCCACGACATCTCTGACCCCCTTGACGGACGAGCGGTTGAACGGATCTCCCCAGGCTCGCTGGCGCGACAGACGACCATCCAGCAGCAGCATGCCCGGCGTTCTCGGCGTTCCCGGCGTTACTCGCCATCACCCGCTCCCTCCAGACGCTCCTGCGCCGGAGCTCTAGCCCGCGACTGTGCTCGGCCGTTCTTCGCGGACGACCATGCCTGAGACTGTGCTGACGACCCGCTCGATGCGGAAGACGATGGCGACGGCATCGCTCACCTCGTCGGCGTACAGCCCCTCCAGACGCGCGATCTCTTTCTCGGCGTCGAGCGCCAGCCGCAGGTAGGCGCTGCGCTGCGACTGGTAGCGCACACCAGGCGTGGACGCCGCCAGCACTGCCCGTTCACGCGCGTCATCGGCGTCGTGGTCCACCCACGCCTGCCGCTGCACATACTGCATGTGCGCCACCGCGCTCTCCAGCTTGCGTTTCAGACGCGCGCGCCGTTCCGCGCCGAACTCCCGGTAGCAGTCCGCGATATAGCGACCCACCGTGTTGCGATGCAGCCCCACCTGCACGGCGATCTCCCCCTTGTGCACGCCGCGCAGATGCAGCTCCCAGACCCGCTCACGCAGATCGCGCGTCTTCGCCTTCGCCACGGTTCCATTGGCGGTTCCATCGGCGGTTCTGTCTACGGTTCTGTCCGTGTCCATGTCGGCGTCCATATCGGCGTCCATGTCATCCCCGTCCATGTCCACACGCTTCAGACGTGGTTCGCGTGGTTCGCGTGGTTCGCGTTGTTTGCGGCGATGGGGAGCACGCTGCGCCTGCGGCTCCGCGTGCTCACGTCCCTTGCGGTCGTTCGCGTTCACTCTGCTGACTCCTGCCCCGCTGCGGCGGCGTCTGTGGCGGCTTTGGCTGCGACGGGACGGACGTTTCCAGAGACATTTCCCGTGATGTTTCCGGCGCTGCGCGAGATGAGGTCGCTGACCAGCAGCACGCTTTTGCCGACGAGGATGTACGCTGGGATCTGCTGGTGGACGGGGAGGCGCAGCAGACGCGCGGCCTCACTTGGCGAGATGGCGCCGGTGGGGATGAGACGCGCCAGCGCCTCGGCGCGTGTGGCGAAGTCCTCTGGCTCCTCGAATCCGCCGAAGCTGACGGTGAACCGTGGGTCGATCTCCGCACGCACCACCCGCGTCAGATAGCCCGCGATCAGGCCGACGACCGGCGCCACCGCGCGCCGATAGACCACACCTTCCTGCGTCGCGCCCACCAGCGATTGCTCGTGTCGGTGAAGCCGAGTTCGTCCATCGTCAGGCCAAAGGCGGCGACCGTCACATTCAGCAGGAAGCGGTCGAACTCGACCAGCGGATCATCGCCGCTGAGCGCCTGCCACGTCGCGCCCGGAGGCAGCGCCCGCGCACGCACCCGCAGCGCGTCATTGCCTGCGAGCAGGCCGTTGAACGTCTGCTCGAAGGTGCGCAGTTGTTCGGGGGTCCAGACCAGGTCTGCGGGCGGCGCGATGATGCCCAGCGGGGTGCTGCCGTCGGTGAAGCGCGCCAGGTCGAAGTCCTGTTTACGCAGCGCCTGATTGACGCGCAGGATGATGCGTTCGACCCGCGAGATGCCATACGCGCTCTCAGTACGCGCTGTCTCACGCAGGTAATCCATGTCGGCGAGGGTGTACCAGCCCGCAGGCACGCCGTAGACGAACTGCTGGAACGCCGGTTCAGGGGGCAGCGGTGTGCGCCCATGCGCCTCGATCAGCGGCTTGATCGTCTCGCCCGCCACCAGCTCCAGCCCATAGAGCCGCCCGGCGCGGTCACGCCTGCGATAGACGCTCACGGCGTCGATTTCGAGCAGGTCACGCACGAAGGCGACCAGCCATGCGCGCAGGTCCTGCACACGGTCAGGCGTCTCCAGAAAGCCCTCGATGGCCGCTGCGGGGTTGCGCCACTGCGGCGCGCGTGGGTCCTCACCGTCGGCGAGCAGGTCGGCGCGTGGCGTGACCCGCAGTTCCAGCCGTCCCAGCAGGTCGAAGTAGACCCGTTCGCAGAGTTGCACACCGTCGTAGAGCGCGGCGAGGTTACGCAGCGCCTCGAAGGATGTCTGCTCACTGGCGCGTGGTCGCTGAGCAATGTTATAGCCGATGGGGAAGGCAAACTGGCGCGGCGCGCCGTCTGGCGCCTCGATGCCCGGCGTCGGCTGCGTCGGCTCACCCGGCGGGAAGGCCGAGCCGCCAGAGAGGTCGCTACGTCCCCCCATCGGCAGCGGACGAGGCAGGCAGTTGCTCGGAAGCTGAGCGGGGAGTGTGCGTGGCGCGGAGAGCGCTGGCGCGCCGATCTGCCTGCGTGTCTGTCGCTTGCGCTTACTCACTGCCTACCTCACTCCCACTCCCACTGCCCACTTGCCGACTTTAGCCTAGCTTGTAGCCTCAACTGCCGACGACCCGTTCAGCAAGCATCTCCTGATGGTCGAAGGCGAACGTTTCGACGGCCCCCGATACGCGATACTTGGCCAACGCGCCCGTCTCTGGGTCCAGGTTCGCCTCGTCGAACAAGACGTCACGGCGACGAATCGGCGTCAGTGGCACGCCCTGTGTCGTGTAGATCGCGACCACATCGAAGGGCCGCGCGTCCTCGAAACTCAGTTTCTCCTCCAGCGCCGCCTCCTCGATCTGCACCGCGACCCCACGCGCAATCACCGTGCCCTCTGGCCGCTCTATCCGCACCGTCGTCAGCAGCATCGCCGTATCTCCCTCCCCCATTCCCGCGATCCAGCCGGTCCAGCAGCGCCACTGCGACGACTGGCGCGACGCCCAGCGCGCAGACCAGCAGCACCACACAGGCGCCTACCAACCCGTTCACGCCCACACCTCTGAGCGATAGGGTTGCAGCGCGTCATGCGCGCGCAGCAGCAGGATGGAGTCGCCGACGACATCGCCGCGCTGCCGTTGCACCAGATGTCGCTTGCCCAGGCTCAGTTCTGCCGCGCCCGTCGGATTCTGCCGCTGCGAGAGCAGGTCGCTCGTCACCCAGACCGCCGCCTGCTCGACATCGAACGGGACGTTGTCCGGCGAGAGGCCACCGAGATAGCTGATCGTCGCCCATTGCCGCCGTGACCGCGAGAGGCCCTGCATGTCGAGGAACATCTGCATGCCCACACTGACGCCCCCTTGCACGAGATAGGGGAACTCGACGACACGCGCCGAGGTCGGCAACTCGAGCTGCGTGGCGTCCAGCGCCAGCGATTGCCCCTGCCCCAGCTCAATCGCGACGCTACTGACGCTCTGGACGGGGAAGTGGCCGGGCATGATCGCCAGCACACTGTCGCGGTCGAGATAGGCGCGCATGGTGGGCATGGCGTAGCGTTCGCTGCGTGGCACGGCGAACAGCGAACGGTCGCCACCTGATGCCCCCTGCTGGCAGTAGTTCTCGATCCAGCCGCCTGCGCGCAGGATGACTTGCGCCAGGCAGCCGTTGGCGCCCGCCTGCGAGACGGAGACGCCGGGCGCATGGGCGAAGGCCGTGCCCGGCGCCGCCAATGTCAGGTGCGTCGAGTCCGGGCTGGCCGTCACCGTGACGATCTCGCTGTAGGGGCCATCCAGCAGCCAGAGTGGGCCAGCGGTCCACGAGGCGTTGGCGCTGGTGGAGACGACGACCAGCGCGGTCGTGCCCGCTGGCTGTGTCGTCGCGCCGCCCAGAGGTCCGGTGGTGGTGGAGAGGCCCAGCAGCGACGCAATCTCCTGCCCATGCGGCGTCTGCTGATAGCCCGCCACGTCAATGTAGGCCGAGAGGCCCAGCCCGCTCGTCGCCATCCCTCGTCTTCTCCCCTCAATCTCCCTGGCACAGCATTCCCATCACATGCCCGTTGCATCAGCGAAGTCAGCGAACGTCAGCGAAAGACGAGTCCGACATGCGCGAACAGTGAGAGCAGCATCGCCGCCCCCGACATGCCGAAGGCTGCCCACCAGCGCCAGTCGGCGATCCGTCCACTGTGCGCCGCCACATGATCGTCGAACTGCTGCTGCGTCACATAGTCGCGCAGGTCGTCGCGTGAGGCGGCGTTGGCGACCCGTTCGGAGAGCGCGTGGATCTCCTCGCGAATCGCCCGCAACTCGGCCAGCACCTCGCCATCCACTGACCCCGACGACCGTCCCTGCCGGTCCTGACGATACCCGAACATGCTCCACTCACCCAGCCGTAGGCGGAGCGGCAGGCGGAGCGGCGCTGACCAGTGACGACACAGGCGGAGCCGCTGGAGGTCGCTACCGGAGCCGCTACTGGGGCTGCTGGAGTCGTCGCGATACCCGACTGGAGCAGCGAGAGCAACGCCGTCGTCGCAGGTGTTGGCTGGGCAGGCGTGGGCGAAGATGGCGGCAGCGGTGGCAGTGGCAGCGGTGGATCGCCCTGCGCGCCCGCGTATTTGCGTACACTCAGCCCCACCGCCAGCACGAAGGCGGCGAGGAACGTGTGGCCGACACTGGCCCAGGGGATCGTCGTCGGGTCCATCGCGTCGATGCTCGAGAGCAGCGGCGCTACTGCCTGCGCGCCACTCACCAGCGCGCCCCACAGCAGCACTGAGAGGAAGCGCAGCGCCGCCCGCTCAGATGGCGACAGGTTGGCGTAGTTCGCCGCCCGTGAGAACATCGTGAAGAATCGCATCGTCTCTCTCTCCCTCCAGCAGCTAGAGCAGGTGGATACAGAAGGGGCCGACCGGCAAAGCAACGCCGACCGGCCTTCTGGGGATGTCTGGGGATGTCTGGGGATGCGTGCACACATCCCAAACACCCTTTTTCAAGGGTCTGCTGAGCCATCAACCTACAGGCCATCGGCCCAGCAGACCGATTGCTCCTTTTGCTCCTGACGACTCAGAACGAGGGGGTGATGCCCCGCAGAACGCCGAGTCCGCCGAGGAAGTAGACCTTGACCGTCTCATCCACGTAGTCGGCGAACTTGAAGTTCGAGTCGGTGATCGCGAAGTCGACGCCCCAGTATTCCTGGTTCGTCTCAATCTCGATGGCGGCGCTGACCTCTGGCACAGGGTAGGGGATGCTCATCGGCAGGAACACCATGTGCCCCTGTGGGCAGTAGCGGTCCAGAATGAGCGGCATCTCTTTGCCCGTGCTCTTGTTGAGGTAGCGCGTCACCCGGTACTGCGCGGTGAGGTCGCCATTGTCGCCACTGCCGCTATCGACGACGTAGCGTAGCTGCCCCGCGCCCACGACCAGGTTGGTCAGCTTCACGTTGTCCAGCGGATTCATCACCACGTAGTCGGGGTCGCCCGCCGACTGGAGGTACATCGCCGCCAGCAGGTTGTCGATGTCGCTGAGCGCCAGCACGCCATTTGCCGCCGCTGGCTGTGCCACCTGCGCGCCGAGTGTCGCGCCGTTGGCCGTCGAGGCGTTGTTGATGGCCTGCGCAATCAGCCCATCCCACATCAGGATGTTGCCGCTGCCATCCACAAACGTCTTGGCGGTGTTCGCCGCAACCGTCGAGAGCGCCGTGCCACTCGTCGCCGGGGGCGCGCTGAGTGTGACGTTGAGGTAGGCAGGCTGCACCTCGCCCGATGGCATGCTGGTCAGGCCATCTGCCAGCGTGACACTCGCGCCCACCGCTGGCTGCGCCGCATTCGCGCCAGAGATGCCCGTTTGCAGCCACAGCGCCGAATCGGCAGGCTGCGTCGAGCCAGAGCCGATGTAGACGTTGTACTGCGTCGCGTTGGGCACGGTGAAGATCGTCACCGTGACGGTCGAGGTCGAGCCAGTCGTGGTGATCTTCGTCGCGCCAGAGCCAGTCGTCTCGCCCTGCGTGTTCTTCGCCGTGACTTTGACCCAGTAGGTCGCCGCCGCCGACCGTGCCGCCGGTCGCCGCCGTCGCCAGCACGGGCGCCGGTGGCGTCATCAGGTAGGCCGAGGCCCCCAGAATCCAGCGCTCCTCGGTGATCTTGAGCTGGTAGAGCAGCTCCGCCGTGCGTTTGGCGCGCACATCGGCTTCGAGCGAACGCCCACGCCACTGCGCCTGGAAACTCACCTGATTCATCAGGGCGATGGTCTGGATGGCGTTCTGCATCTGCGCCACCGAGTAGGTGACGGCGCTGGGTGTGCCACCATCCGCGACCGTGCCCCAGTTGCGCGCCGTGTCGAACGTCGTGATCGCCTTCCAGTGCACGATGTCGATGCCAGAGCCTTTGCGGCGTGGCAGCATGTTCACCAGTGGCGTGATGACCGGCACGATGACCTTGGCGGGCGCCTCCAGCTCATAGCCGATGAAGCCCGTCGCCGTCGTGATCGCGCGTGTCGTGTCCGCCATCGCCTGCCGAACGAGCGATACCGTCTCGTCCGAGATCGTCGGAGCCGGTGGCCCCGACCTGTAGTATGCGTTTGCTCCACTCACCTGTCACACCCTCCCCGCCTATCGCCGCCTATCGCCGTTTATCGCCGCTACCCTTGTCTGAACGCCTGTTTGCCCTGCTCCTGAACTCCTGAGCTATTCACCCCAGCCGCGACCAGCGCGCGGCATCACCTGCATTGCAGGCGCCATGCCCGCCGCTTCCTGTTGCAGTCGGATCATCTCCGCTGCGAGCGCGACCTGCGCCTGTGGGTCGCGAATCTGCCCCGCGACCGCTTCCAGCGCCTGAATGCGTTGCGCCGCCGTCGGCTGCCCACCCGCCGCGCCGTTGGGGGAACCAGGCGTCAATGGCGTGGTCTTGTCCGCTGTGCGGAAGATCGGGCCACCCGGTAGCGGTTGCGCCTCGATACGCGCCAGTCGCTGCTGAATCTCCTCCAGCGGCGTCGTGACGGAGGCCGGAGCTGGCAGTGACGGAGGCCATCGCTCGCGCAATCTCTGCCTGCATCGCTGACGACACCGCTGCGACCATCGCCCGCTGATCGGACGCCTGATCGCCCCGCTGATCGGTGATCTCAGTGAACCCATCTGGCGGCGCAGAGACATCCAGCGTCCCGGTGGAACTCTCGTCGTCGCAGGGTATCGGATTGCCGTCGCGGTCCAGCTCGCGCACCTGACCTGTCGCGCTGGCAGCCGCCGCTTCGTCCGTCGGAGCCTCAGCCGCCGCAGCCGGTGTCCCGATGTCCGCCGCGCCCAGCGGATTGCGTGAGAACGCCCCCTGCGCCCGTGCGTCCGCCCGCTCAGCCGCCTGCCAGCGCAGCAACTTCCAGCCGCATCTCCACGCCCGCCGCGATGCGATACTGCGCCGCCGAGAGGCCGCTGCCCTCACTGCCACCTGCTGTGCGGAAGGCCACTGCGCTGACGTACTCGCGTGTGCGCAGTTGCTCGCCACTCACCAGTCGCTCGTCGATGGGCGCGCCGTCTGAGACGCGGTAGTAGTGGCTGTGCGCGTGCGTGTGCACATGGCCATGGGAGTGACCTGCCTGCATATCTACCGCCCGATTCGCAACCCTGCTGGGGCTGCTGGTGGCCGCGCGAGTAGCGTCCGCATGATCGTGGTGGCCGTGGTCGTGCGCGTGGTCGTGCTCGTGCGACGTGCCATCCAGATGCATGTGCGCGCCGCCGTGGCTGTGGCTATCATCCCAGGAGCCATCGTGGACATGATCGTGGGCGTCATGCGCGTGCAGATCGTCAGCATGCGCCATCCCCGCGTCAAATGCCGTGTTGTCGTGGTCGCCATCCACATCATAAGCGGCGCCAGGCTGCTCATCTGACGTTTCCGCGCGGTTGACAACGAGATTCTGGCCGGGATGTTGCATCTGCGAGGCTTGCTGAATGCCCTGCTGCACACGCGCCACATAGCCCGGCGCGCCGAGCCGAGCCAGCCGCCGCTCATTGGCCGTGGGACCAGGTGGCTCGGGGCCATTCTGACCTGCTGCGAGTCCACTTGCCAGCGTTCCCTGCGCCGCGATCTCTGCCTGACCACGCGCAAGCGCCGCCCGGGCAATCGCCGCCGCCGTGTCATCAGCCGTCAGATTCCCCGCCTGCTCGCGAATCTCCGTCCGTATCTGCGGAAGATGCAGCCGTGGCGGATGCAGCCGTGGCGGATGCAGCCGTGGCGGATGCAGCGGCAGGCGTGTCATCGAGCGGAGAGAGCAGCGCGACATCTGGCTCACCGTCGGCCACGACCCGCACGAAAGTGACGCCAGCCGCATCGGCATTGCTGGGCAGATCGACCAGCGAGAGTTCGATCAAGTCGTAGTGGACGGCGACCGGCACATCGCGATCCGCCCGCCGCTGAGTGCGCCATTCGACGTTCGATGCCCCGATAGAGGCGCCCGCCAGCGTGCCGTCTTTGACCTTCTCCCAGGTATCCTCGCACCCACTGAGATGCGCAGCCGCACGTAGACTTTGCGCGCGTCGTCGTCAGTGCGCACGGCGACCTTGCGCCCGACAGCCTTGCGTTCGTGCATCTCACGGACGTTGCCCGCCCAGCGCGCGAAGGCGTCGCGTGACGCTTCATAGTCGAAGATCGTGCCATGCGCGTCAATCGCCTCAGAGGTCGCGCAGATCTCGATCTCGCGTGTCTCCTCATCCACCACCCGCAGCTCGCACGGCAGCAGCGCGCGAACCAGCTCAGGAGTCGTCGCCGCCGGAACGGACGACGACCGCCGCACCCGTGTACTCGCTGATGTACCCACCTGCCACCACCTCCTGAACTGTCCCGCGCTGCTGCTCTCGCGCCCGCTCTCGCCCTCGCCCGTTCGCCCGCGCCCCTTCGCCATGCCCCCGCCCCTTCGCCATGCGCTCCCCGGAAAACGAGCAGCGCCGCCCACAGCCACCTTGTCGCCAGCGTGGAGCGAACGCTGACGCGCAAGTAACCGTGAGCGGCGACTACCCGTCGAACCGCATCGAACCGCATCGAACCGCATCGAACCGGACGGAACCAGACAGATCGAACCGGGCTGAGCGAGCAATCGTCTGGCGGGGACATGGGGACAACCTCCAGACGATCACGCCCACATCGAACATTCTATCTCGCCCACGCGATTCCGTCAATGTCGTGTTACTTTTGCTTCATGAGCTTGTCATTTTGTGGGCCAGGAAGGCGCAGGGAGGCGCAGGGAGTGGTCATGTGGATGAGCCGCAGCGACGAGGCGAGGCTCATGCAGGATTTTGACGGGATTTTGACGGGATTTTGCGCGCGAATCAAGCACATCGGACGGCGAGGCCGCTTTCTTTTCTTCTTTCGGGTGAAAGCAAGAAAAGAAAGCTTGGCAAAGAAAAGAATGAAAGCCTGATGTTTGGGTACGAAAGGCTATCGCCACTGAGAAAGAGAGGGGGATAGGGAACTGCATTGCAAGACCCCTTTCCCCCTCTCTCTCTCAGACTCTCTCTCACCCCCTTCACCCCGTGCTAGGCATTTCGATGCTTGCGGCGCAGCGCCTGCGGGCGGGCCGGAGCCGGAGCCGCCGCCGAGCCGCCGCCGAGCCGCGCCCCGCTGGAGCCGCCGCCGGAGCCATCCTCGATGAGGTTGCGCCGCCATCCTCGCCCAGGTCGCACGCCGAGCGCGGAGCCGAGCGCGGAGCCGAGCGCGGAGCCGCGCCCGTCAGCCGCGCCCAGGTTGCGCCAGCGGCGATCAGCGGCGATCAGCGGCGATCAGCCGTCATCCTCGCCCAGGTTGCGCTGGGCCGGAGCCGGAGCCGCGCCCGCCCGTCATCCGCGCCGCCGCCATCCGCCGCCATCCGCGCCCGCCATCCGCCGCCATCCGCGCCCAGGTTGCCCGCCCAGCGTGGAGCCGCGCCCGCAGCTCACAATGCCGCCGAGCGCCGAGCCGCCGCCATCCTCGATAAGGTTGCCCGCCGCCTGGCGTGAAGCCGCGCCCGCCAGTCGAGCCGCCCGCCATCCGCGCCCAGGTTGCGCCCGCCCGGGCCTTCACACAGCCGATCAGCCCTCGACCGTCGAGCCGTCCGCAGCCACGCCCGCAGCCCTCCAGCCACCGCCCGCCGGAGCCATCCTCGATGAGGTTGCGCCGCATGCCCGCAGCTCGCTGGCAGTCCGCCGAGCCGGAGCCGAGCCGCCGCCATCCTCGCCCAGGTGGTGCGCCCGCCGCCGCGCGATCTCGCTGCGCCCTGGTCTTCACACAGCCGAGCAGTCCTCGACCGTCGAGCCGCCCGCCATCCTCGCCCAGGTCGCCCGCCGCCGCCGGGAGCAGCTCGCCAGCGCCCCACCATCCTCGCAGAGGTTGCAGCCCTCGACCCGCCAGCCCGCCAGAGCAGCCCGCCAGAACAGCCCGCCGACACTACGTACAATGGACTACCCTATTGGTCATGTTTCATTTGCTATCTTCATGAAACAATGGTATCATTAGTAAGTCAGATGATACACGCGCTGCCTGAGATTCAGCGCCTGCCATCTGCGGAGGAATCCGATCATGGCCACAGCAACCGCGCCCGCCGTCACCCCCAGCGTCACCCCCTCCCCCGCCGCGATCATCCCCCCGGCGCCGTCTCACCTGCCTGTGTGGCAGCAGCGCGAAATCACGCTCTCCGGCGAGCTTGCCCTGTCCACTGGCCTGCAACTCGTTGCGCGCGGTGTGTGCCGCGTCGTGGGCCACGAAGGCGCGCCCGTGTTTTATGTCAATTCCAAGTCCCGCCCTGGCCGCTCGCATCTGGCCTGGGTCGAGCATGGGCGCATTCACTGCGATTGCGAGGCGCGCACCATCCGCCATCGGTTCACGTGCAGCCATGCACAGTTCGTGCGGCTGCTGATCGTCGCGGAGAGCGCCGAGCCGCGCAGCGTGCCTGCCCCGGTTGTCGCCCCGGTTGTCGCCCCGGAGCCGGAGCCGCCCACCCCCGGCGGTTCCTCTGGCGGCGCTGGCGGGCATCCGACCTGCCCGACCTGCCCGACCTGTGGCGCGCCCGTGACGCGGATGAGCTTGCGCAGCTGGGCGAATGCCTGTCCTGCCTGCGCGAGCGATCCGGCGCATCGCAGGCGTTGCCGTGCTGGGCGTGTGGCGAGCCTGCGACAGCGGAGACCGATCACGGCCTGTTCTGCGACGCCTGCGCAGCAAAGCCTGTCGCCACACTGCGCCGCGAGGCACGCGCCCGCCGCGTCGAGCAGATGAAAGAGGCGACCCGCCGCCGCGTGATCGAGCGCGAAGCCGCACGCGAGCGCGCCGGAACTCGCAGCGAGGCCAGCCCACGCGCCGCGAAGCCCACCAAGCGCCGCGCGAAAGCCGCCGCCGCCCCCGCCACTGCGCCCGCTGCTGCCCCTGACGAGACGCCCGCCGTCAACTAGCCAGTTTCTGACCGAGAGGCCAGAGTGAGAGGAGCCACCGCTATGGCGAAGTCTGCGAAGTTGACGAAGGCTGAAGCCGCCGCCCTGCGCAAGCAGCGCGCCTGCCCGCACCCGACGCGCCACGTACACGCGACGATTGACCCCCGCTGGGAGACGTGCGACCTGTGCCACGTCATTAGCCGCGCGCCGCTCAATGCGCCGTGGATTATCGCCTACGACGAGGCGCAGACCACGCCACCACCCCCGCCGCTCTTTGTCGGCTACGAGTCCTGACGGACGACTGACGGACGACAGATCCGACAGATCGCCGACGAAGCGTAGACCCTCGCAACCCCGCGCGACCCCGCGCAGACCCGCCGGGCGAGTGATTGACCCGCCCGGCGTCCAGCCCATCCACCATCGCCCATCAGGGCAGAGGAGCGCCTCCAGCTATGAACACTATGAACACTATGGACACCGACCAGAACAGCAGCAACGCCCGTGCAGCGCGTCTAGCCCAGCTCGCAGCCGAGGGCTACCCGCCGATTATCTGCCCAGCCTGTGGAGTCGCGCGAACCCTGAGCGCGGCGGAGATCGCGCCATGTCTGCGCGGTCGCCACCCCGTCGCCTTCGATTGCGCTGGCCCGACCGGCGACTATGGCCTTACCGCAGACAGAGCCAGCGGCGCGGCCAGCGGCGAGCGTCACCTTGTCATGGCATGGCCGCTACCCTGGCCTGCGCTGGCGTCTGAAGCAGCGTCTGAGGCGTCTGAGGCGTCTGAGGCAGCGTCTGCGAAGCTAACAGCGGGATCACTGCGCTGGATAACCCGCGCCGAGCCGCTCAGCGCATGGCAACAGATTTGGCATATGTTCGCCCGCTCGGACCGTGAGACCATCTGCCATCCCTGCTTTGGCCTGGGCAAAACCGGAAGCGGGAGCGCCTGCCTGGAATGCAATGGCACTGGCGAGATAACCAGCACTGTCGCCACAGCAGCCGCAGCCGCCGAGCCGCCTGCGAATCCCGACGAGTACAACGGCTGGGCGAACTTCGAAACGTGGAATGTCGCCCTATGGCTTGGCAATGACCGGAACTCCGAAGCGACGGCGCGCGAGATCGTCGCCGAGGCGTGGAACGCCGCCGCCGAGGAGATCGCCGCCGACGGGGCCGCCATCGTTACCCCGCTGGCCGACGCCGCAGACGCCCTGCGCGACTGGCTGAGGACAGGAAAACCCGCTGACCGAGTCCGCCAATCTCTATGGCGATCTTCTGGGCCATGCCCTTGACCGCGTGGACTGGCGCAGAGTCGCCGAGGCTTTCCAGCCTGACCCGCTGCCATCCATTGAGCCTGCGCCGGAGGAGGAGGAGGAGGAGCCGGAGGAGGGAGAAGAGCAGGAGCGCAAGACTAGCCCGCACAGATAGCGCCCGGCGGGCTGGCGTCTGGCTGGCCCGCCATCCATCCATGACCCATCCATCATCCATGACCCGTCCATCACTTACAGCGATTGCCCATGAGGGCAGAGGAGAACATCCGCCGCTATGGATACTCAGGATACGACGACCGCCGCCACAACGACTGCCGAACATCGACGACCGCCGACCGAAGCGTCGATGTTGGCTGATCTGCTGGCACAGCGCGCCGAGGCGCGCGCCGAGCAGGAGCGCGAGCGCGAGCGCCGCAACCTTGCCAGCCGTGCGCTCGACCAGCGGGAGGCCATCGAGCATGCCGCCGATTGGATGCATGAGCATATCTCACAGGAACTCGCCGCCGCGCTCGATCTCACCGCCTGCTGTGATGAAAGCCGCCTGGACAACCCCGACGACCCCGACAGCGCCGACCGTTCCGACCGTCTCGACGCTACATGGTGGCCGGGCTATCTTCAACTGCGCGTTGACGGCGCGGTGTGGCGCATTGATCGGCGGTCGCGCCATGACGCCTACCTCAGCGGCCCAGATGGCTACCGCTGCACGCTCCCACCGACCTATACACGCGATGCGCTCGATACAGCCATCCTCGATGCCATCGCGACCTATCCCACCTGGCGCGCCAGCGAGCAGACACGCGCGGCGCAGGCGGCGCAGCAGGAGGCTGAGCGTCTGCGCGCGCTGCCCCGCCACTTCGTGTTCACCGCTGGCCTCACACCTGATGACGTGCGACCCGGCGTGCTGACCGTGGGAAACCGCCTGCTGGCGCGCGTGCTCGACCCCAGCCGCGCCGAGGAAGGTGGTATCATGGACTGGCGTGGTGTCCTGCAAGCGCACGACGAGCGCTGGCTACTGCTCAATGTCGAGGGACACGGCGCAGGCGTCGGCGCACAACGACTCATACCGCTTGCTCGCGTGCAAGAGATATTGCCCCTGCCTGATCGCACGCCAGCGACAACACCAGATCGCACACCTGAGGCCGGGCCAGAGACAGCAGAGTGACCGCCCGGCGTCAGCCCGGCGTCGTCCAACTCGCCCCATCCAACTCGCCCCATCCATCGCGGCTGTATCTCAGCAGTCGCGGTGGATGGGGCTTCTGCGTGTCCACGAGCGCAGCAGAGCAGAGCAGAGCAGAGCAGAATCACCGGCGAGTTGGCCAGCGCTTCCGGCCTGCGCCCCTGCGCCTGATTGCGCCCCTGATTGCGCCCCTGATTGCAGCGACAACGCGCCTTTCCCCCACCGCATGCGTCAGCGGCAGCGGCAGTGGACATGCCCACGAGGCGGACGTATCACACATGCAACGCATCATATGTATCATAACATTGACATTTAACGCGCTAGCGTGTATCATACAGTCAGTCATTGAAACGGCGAGGCCGCCGCACGCTTGGAACCGTGCGACGACCTCTGAGCGCACCGCCTGGGTTAAGCAGGACGGCACGCCTGGCGCCAGTCTATCCGATTGCCGCCAGTGTGACAAGGCGTGACAAGGCGTCGTAGGACAGCCTACGGCGTCGCCTGGCGCCCTCCTGTCGCCGCACTGCCGCACACTCAGGCGTGCCAGGAGGATTGCATGCTCCCACCATCTTCTGATGACAGACTCCCCGTCAGACTTCCCGCCGCGCCAGCGACCGCGCCAGCGTCCGCGCCAGCGCCGCGCCAGCGCCGAGCGGCAGACCGAGCGGCAGACCGAGAAACAGACTGAACGGCAGATCGCCGCGCAACTGCGTGAGATGGAGCGGCACGGAGACGGGCTGGCCGGAGTGGCACACGCTTTCGCGCTGCTGCTGCTGGCGATCTTCTCCACCGCCTCGCTGCTCTCGCTCTCACTGGCGGCATTCACAGCATTCCAGCGCCAGTTCGCCGCCGGTCATCTCGACATCCCCGACGGCCTGAATGTGCTGCTCAATCTCTTGCTGGTCGTGGCGATGGATATGGCGATGCTCTATGCCGCCAGCGTCATACGCGCGCTGATCAACGCCGGAGGCGCTGGCCGCGAGATGGCGCTGCATATCACGGTGATGTTCACCGCCAGCGCGCTGGAGACGGCGACCTATATCTATCTGGTCGTGCAGTTCGACCACCCGACGAACCTCTGGCTCTGGTGCATCGGCATCGGACGCGGATTCGCCGCGCCTTTGTTCGCCACCTACCTGAGCCTCGCCCGCAAATTACCGATCGCCCCACGCGACATCGCCTATTACGTCTCGCTGCTCGCGGGCAAAGGGCTTGTGCATGACGTGGCGATTCTGGCCGCTGATCGCGACGCGCCGCTCACCCGCAAAGTCGCGATCTACACCGCCGCTGCGAAGATGGCGCCCAACGACCGCGCGACGTTCGAGGCGATCATTAGCGCCGTGACGGCAGAGGCTGAGAGTCCTGAGAGTCCTGAGAGCAAACGGCAGGAGGAGCCGCTACCGCTGCCAGAGCCGCTACCAGAGCCGTTGCCGTTCCCAGAGCAGCCACCCCGGCGCGCAGGCGCCCCGCAGCCAGATGAGCAGCCGGAGCCGGAGGGGAGCAGCCGGAACTGGCCCCGCTGGCGCCCGCAGCCAGAGCCGGAGAGCAGCCAGAGGAGCCACGCGCGGCAACCAGCGGATGAGTCAGCAGCCGCGCCAGCAGAGCGAGCGCCGCGACGGACGGCCTGACGGACGGAGAGACGAGCGGCAGCGCGGCATCGGGCGCAATCTGCGCAATCTGACCAACGCGGCCCTGCTGGTGGATGGCGAAGTGACTGGCGTGCAGCGACCACGCACGCCCAGCGGCGCCCTCGATAACCCCACCCGCGCACAACTGCGCCAGCGCCGCGAGGAGATTGCGCGCCGCCTGCTCGACGAGTCGCCCGACCTCACCAACGCCGAACTTGCGCGCCGCATTGCGATGGCGACCCACAGCCGATGCAGCGATACGGCGGCCCGCGCCATCCGCGAGCAGCTCGCCGCCCAGCAGTCAGCCGCCCAGCAGTCAGCCGCCCAGCGCCCGCCACTGCACATCGTCGCGCCGACGGTGGAGGCCCTCGGCGCGGGAATGGGCGCGGGAATGGGCGCGGGAATGGGCGAAGGGTTACAGGCGGAACAGGCAGAGGTGGAGCGCCTGAACTAGCGCGCCCTTTGCTTTCTGGCGCTTTCTGGCGCTTTCTGGCTGGCCTATGGCCGGTCTATGGCCGGTCTTCTATGGCCGGTCTCTGAGTGACCAACTATGGCCGGTATTCTATGGCTGCCCCGATGAGCCAGTTCTGTGCGTCGGGGCAGCCGGAAGGAGTGACCCAGCGATGGCGACCTCAACGAACAACACGAACAACACGCCGGTCCCCGGCTCGCCAGTCCACGGCGAACGCGCCGCCGATCTCATCTACGATACGCATGCGGCGAGCAACCGGAGCTACACCGGGGCCGCTACCGGCATCTGGATTTACCCCGCCTGCTACGACGATCTCCACCTCGCACGTCGGCGCGCGCACAGCCTCTCCGTAGGCTTCGGCGTCCCTTTCGCCGTGGACCTCTTTGGGAGCTACGGCGAGGGTGGCCCCGACGGTGGCCCCGACGGCGCAGAAGTTGACGCAGTGGAGGGCGCAGCGGCGACCTCTGATGTCATCTGCGAGCCGGGCTACTACGCCTTTACCACCGCCGACCCACGCCCGCAGGTCGTGTACCTCGACGAGCGGAGGATGCTGCGGAGGAGCGAGCGGAGAAGCGAGCGGAGGAGCGAGCGGAGAGATGGGCGGAGGAGCGAGCGATGAAATGCACGTATCGCGAGTGGGTGGAGGCGGGCGCGCGTGGCTTCTTCCTCGCCCCCAGCGTCGCCGTGAATGCGACGCGGCTGATCAATCCACTGGATCGGCGTGGCGGCTACTTCGTGCGGCGTGACACTTCCTACCTCGGCCAGCGCGAGCGCCGCGCCGCGCTGCTCAGAGACACCGAGCGCGAGGGTGGCGAGCGCGTGACCACGCTTGTGACCACGCACGTGATCGCCTATGACAACGCGCCGATACATCCAGCACATCCAGCGCATGCGGGCGATGGGCCGTCAGAGGATGCCCCGCATGTGGGGTGGATCCTCACCGCGCGTGTCGAGCGGCCCGCCGAGGTCGTGCGTCGCGGCTGGCTGATGTGGGAAACCCTCGGCGAGGTCGTGGATGGAGTGACAGAGCGAGCAGCCGACCGAGCAGCAGCGCGCCCAGCCGCGCGCACGACAGAGCAGTCTGCCGGGCAGTCTGCGAGCGCGGGCGCAGGTGGAGAGGGAGAGGGAGAAACAGACCGATGAAACGTACCTATCGCTCATGGGTCGAGGCGGGCGCGCGTGGCTTCTGGATGGGCGCCTGTCTCACCATCGTCTCGACGGAGATCGTCGCGCCTGACACCATTCTGCCGGGCTATGTCGCCCGGCAAACCGCCTCAGACCCCGCGACCGATGGACCCGCCGGACAGTTTGGCCTGCTCAACACCGGCGCGCTGGGTGAGGAGTGGCTCGGCCGATCCCGAGGAGGCGGTGGATTGGGGCTGGCTGACGTGGGAGACCGTCGGTGAGGTCGTTGGCGAGACCGTCGGCGAGGTCGTGGAAGGCATTGATCGGCCAGCAGGAGCAGATGGCGCAGATGGCGCAGATGGCGCAGATGGCGCAGATGGCGGAGAGGAGGCGCAGCGATGATGGCGGCGATGATGGCGGCGATCTGGCCTGGCGTCTGGATTGGGCTGCTGTTTCTGGCGCTCTCCGGCCTCATGGCAGGCGTGTATTGGTGGTCGCAAGCGGCGCTCGCTGCACAACGAGGCGCTGATGAGGCGTGGCTGGCGGCGAGACGCGCGGAACATGCGACAGCGCATCGTCTGCGCGGCGGCGAACGCGGAGGAGTACGCAGTGAAGGCGGAGGCGCAGTACGCGGAGGCGCGAGTAGTGCTGCAAACCGGCTGGAGCATGCTCAGGCGCGAGCTTGCGGCGAATGGCTGGGCATCGGGCGTGCCGCATCCCGACTGTGAGCAGGATCGTGATCTGGTGGAGTCGGAGCCATGCGCTGCATGTGGCGGCGTGATGCAGTTCAAGCCGTTCATCCATCCGTCCGCAGCGCCTGCGAACGGACGCCCACAGGAGCACACGGGCGCCAGCAGTATCGGGCATTTGCCGTCTGCGCGAATCCAGCGTGCGGCGACGCTTATGAACTGTAGCGCCCGCGACCGCGAATGGGGAGGGAATGGAAGGAGAGGAGGCGCAGCGATGAGCAGACGTTCCTACTGGCAGGCGCAGGCTGACGCGCTCTGGCTGGACTACTGCCGCGCGAACTACGAGGTCAACACGCTGCCCCACAATGCGCCTGCATGGGAGCGTGCCGCCGCCTGGCGGAAACGCGACGCCGCCATCGAGGCCTTGCGCCGCGCCGAAGCCCGCGCCGAAGCGAACGCCGAAGACCGCGCCGAAGCGAGTTCGAGCGAGCCGGGAGAGGAGTGAGTGGATGCAGAAACGGCGGCAGCTACAGCAGACGCGGGTCGTGCATTGCCTGCGCGAACCCTTTGATGTCTACATTGGGCGCTCGATGCCGCGCTACCCCGAACTCCGTGCGACCGGCTGGGGCAACCCATTCTGGTCTGGGAAGGATGGAGCGCACAGCGCCATCGCCCGCTACCGTGACTGGCTGATGGGGCAGCCACAGCTCCTTGCCCGCCTGCCCGAACTGCGCGGGAAGACACTCGGCTGCTGGTGTGCGCCACTGGGTGGCCTCGGCGGCGATCTCGCTGGCCGCATCTGCCACGGCGAGGTGCTGGCCGCGCTGGCGGATGCGACGGGGCCGGATGCGACGGAGGGGCCGGATGCGACAGAGACTGGCCGAGGCTCTGTAGCGGATGGCAAGCGGAGCGGCCCTTGAAGCGGGAAGGGGATGAACGACGAGGAGATGAAGATCGGCCAGGCGTCTCAGCGCGGGGCATGGTGGGGCGACTGTCGAAGGAGGAGATGATAAACGAGGGGATGATAAACGAGGCCCACTCCCAGCGTATCGGCGCAGGGCATGGTGGGGCGAGGCTGGCGAGGCTGGCGAGGCTGGCGAGGCTGGCGAGGCTGGCGAGGCTGGCGATGATCGAGAGCGGGAGAGGAGCGATAGCAGCGATGCATAAGCGACGTGGCTGGACGCCAGAAACCGTGGCAGTGGTGATCCGCTGGCGCGAGCAGGCTGAGCGCGACGAGCGCGAGCGCCAGCGACGTGCGGCGGCGACGGAAGCGGCAGGACTGGCTACCCTGCGAACAGTGCGGCGCGCCCATTGAGCCGGATAGCCCGGCTGACGGACTGTGTGCAGACTGCGCGTATCTACCCTTCTAACTGGATCAGCCACCGCCAGCCGAATCGTAGCCCGTGTGGCGCTTTCTTCGCATGCCACAGGGCCAAGTCATACCGCGCCCGGTCGCCAGCCATGTTGTGCTGGCGCCGGGCGTTTGCGTGAGACCCACGCCGTGGCTGTTCGGGCGCCAAGTTTTCACCATGCTGGCGCCGTGCTATCGCCATGCAATGCCATGCTATCATGGCAGTGTAGGCGCGTCGGGCATCGAGGAGACGAGACGAGGATCGCCTGTGCGGTGGGGTTGCTCGTCTGGGCAGCCAACGCAGCCAGCGCAGCCAACGCAGCCACCGACCGACCGTATGACCGACCGTATGACCGACCGTATGACCGACCGTATGACGGCCCAGGGACAGACAGGCCAGAGACAGGCCAGAGGATGACGACCCGATGCCAAAAGACCTCCACCTGACAGCGGTGTTTACCCTGCCGACGCCGACCCAGCACGCGCGCGCGCCACTGGAACGCGCGTTTCGTGACTACGCGCACGCCTACGGTACCCTGCTGCACACGGCGTGGTTGCGCTACGGCCAGGGAGATGGGACTGGGAGAGGGGCTGGGAGAGGGAGAGGGAGACGGCGGCGATGATCTGACGCAGCGTGGGCAGGTTGCGGGACTCGACGCGCTGCGTGGCGCGGCGACCTATGCGCTCGATGAGAAGACTGGCGCCCCGCGGATGAATGCCCGCACGCTCTCAGTGCGGCTGTTTGCCGGGGAGGCGCTGCCCCCACGCGCCAGAGAAGCGCTGGAGCGGCTCCCCTCGCGGCTGCGCCAGAGCGTCCGTGAGCACGCGGGCCAGTCGCTCATGAGCTATGTCGCGCTGGCCGACGCCTGGCTGAATGAGTCACCCAGCAGTCGCGGGGGCGCGCCGCAGTTTCCGCGACGACGGCGCGTGACGGATATGCAGGCGCAGCGGATGGAGACGCTAGCCGAGCTCGCCACACTGGCGGATGATCGACGACGCGAACGTGCGCTCATCACGAAACTGCTGACTACTCGCGAGCCGGCGGCGCCAGCCATTCCGTTCGTCGGCGTCGCGGATGACTACGGCTGCGGCCTCTACTACAATGCCGAGACCGCTGGCTTCTACGCGCGGCTCGACATCCTCTCGCCGAGGAGCCGCTACGCCACCGGGCCGCTCACGATGCGCGGCGTCTACACCCAGATCAAAACTGGCGAGCGCTGGGCCTCGGAGACGCAGCTGCAAGCGATGCAGGCGCGGGGCGAGACGACCGAGGGCATTCGCTCATTCGGGCGCGGACGCGGACGCATCTGGCTGCCGCTGAAGCTGGACGAACCAACGGGAACGCAGACCGCGAGCTATCATCGGCGTCCACTGCGCTTCACACATGCCGCCTACCTGCCGCAGTTCACCAGCGCGACCGGCGACACAGGCGCGACCGGCGAGACCGGCGCGACCGGCGCCATCCTGCCCGCCGATCCGGTCTCGGCGAAACTCGTGCGGCATGCGACAGGGTCAGCGACGGGCGTCAAAATCTGGTATCAGTTGCATGTGTCGTTCGCAGTGCCGCCAGAGGCGTTGGAGTCAGCGGCGGCGGATGGTCTGACGCCAGAGCAGCGACCCCTCCTGGCGATCAATCGCGGTCTGCGGCATCTCTATGCGGCGGCGCTGCTGACGCCGGATGGACGGCGCGAACTGGCGGCCTTCGCGGCAGGCGGCGACGAACTGCTGGCGCGTCAGGCGACACTGGAACAGACGCGCGCACGTCTCCAGCAACGCGGCGCGGCAGCAGCGCACGGCGCGTGGAGCACACGTGACCGGCGCCAGAGCCGCGTCGCCGGTCATGAGATTCATGTCTGCGCCAACCAGATCGTCGAGGTGGCGCGGCGTGAACGCGCACAGGTGGTCATGGAAGACCTCGAGAGATTCGCGACCGGCGCGGCGATTCGCGCCACGACACATCAGCCCCGCGCGCTTGGTACCGCCTTCCGGGCGCTGCTGGGACGACGGCAATTTGAGGCGTTGCATACCGCGATCGATGCGCGGCTGGCGCTGGTGGGGCTTCCGCCCGCGCGAGTCGTCTCCGCCGCCACCATCTCGCAGACCTGCACGCAGTGTGGTACGCGCGATACCCGCGCCTACGCCGAACGTATGGCGGCGCAGGTGGCGGCGGGTGAGACCCCCGACTCGCGCCTGTTCATCTGCCCCCAGTGCGGGCTGGAGCGCGACGTAGATGCGCTGGCGGCAGTCAATATTGGCCGCAAACTCGTCTGGCTACGGCAACGCGGCGTGGAGAAGAAGGCGGGCGTCGCTGATGGCGCGCGTACCAGCTGGGAGGACTGGGTGCGCCACTTGTGCGGCACGCAGGCATAGCATACACTGGGGGCAGCAAACGGGTCATGACCGCATGGCCCACGCCTGCGACGTTCCTGTCCGACCCGCCCATGCGGCGGGCAATTGAGGGCGTTGTGGACGGAACCATTCCGCAAAACCGGAGCCTGGCTACGGCTGGGCGAGGTAGTCGCTTCGCGGCGGACACGCTCCCTTCGGGGCCAACAGACAGACAGACAGACAGACAGACAGACAAGACAGACAGACACACTGGGCCTCGTGGGAATCATTCGTGGGAACGGGCTGGGACGGGACGCACAATCGCATAACGCTGGCTGCCTGATGGCGAGACGTCCGACGTGTCGAGTCGGCGTCGACCCGCTGGATTGCTCAGTGTGACGCCCAGGGGCGTGGGGGATGTGGGAGCTTGATCTGCGGGTAGTCTACGACGCGACTGTGACGCCCAGGGGCGTGGGGGATGTGGGTGATTGACAAGGCATGCGGACCGGCGTATCTCGTGACGCCCAGCGGCGTGGGGATGTGGGAAGTCTCCCTGGCTGCGCTATGTGCGCCTGCTGCGACACCCACGGGCGCGGGCTGCGGTGTCGCGGTTGCGGTGTGAGTTCCAGGAGTCGGCTCTGGCCCACGGGCGTGCAGGATGCGGTACCAGATGCCGTCCTCCGCCCAGAACTGCACACTCTGGCCCACGGGCGTGCAGGATGCGGGCCGCGCCCACGAGCGTGCAGGGTGCGGGACGACATCTGCTCCGGTACGCCGCGCCAGCCAGGTCGTCACACCCACGGGCGTGCAGGATGCGGGCTTTGTCTTGATCTGCGCGCCCACTTTGGGGACTCTCGCCCACGGGCGGGTACGGCTGGCAGCACTTGCGTGTAGCAGCATGCTAGCGCCTACCGCAACCTGCAAAAAGATGAGCGGCCCGGTGGCGATCACCTGCGCCCGTGACTTCTCGTGACTTCTCGTGACTTCTCGTGACTTCTCGTGCGTGCACGGCGAGCAGGCGAGATGAGTGAGTGAGTGAGTGAGTGTGAGTGATGAGCAGAGCGATTGTGCGGATCGAGGATATGGGCGGGTCGCATCCCGTCCAGGCTGAGGGGCACATGCTCATCGGGGACGCGGCCTACCCGTTCTATTTCCGCTTTCGTGGCGACCGCGCCCAGATGACGGTGTGGCAGCCGGGCGCGCCGCACAACATCTTCGACGGCAGCGAACTGGCGCACTTTAGTCGCGCCGGTGTGACAGGCAACCCCTATGCGGGCGCGCTGCCCGATGACCAGACGCGCGCGTTCATCGACGAATGGGCCGCCGCATTCGCCGAGAGCCTCCCAGAGAGCCTCCCAGACTAAGACTGAGCGGTGACGAGCGTGACGGAGCGTGACGGAGCGAGCGGGCTACGGCGGATATAAGGTCATACGCCCGCAGTCGCGCCGCACGGTAACACGCCTGCCGGGAGCGCGACCACGCCCCAGAGGGCCTCGTGGATGAGGCAAGCGGGCCATCCATGCATGGCGAGCGGTGGCAAGGCCCTGGTGGCACTGCACGGCGGATGGGTGATATACGACGAGGCTATGACGTGCGCTCCAGCCTGATTGCGCCTGATCGCGCGTGTCAGGCTGGAGCGCTTGTTGCAACGGGCTACGAATAGGATGAGAAACGAGGCCCATCCCGCACAGAAGCGACCTCACCCAGCGATGGACACTTTCCACGGGCGCGTTCCACACGTTCACGTCTGCACCTACAGACCACGGCCACGAAGCGCTTGTTCCTGCCTGCCGCCTGCTGTCACCGTTATTTCCGTCGGCAGGAGGGCGGCAGGCAGAGGGCGGCAGCAGGGCGGCAGCAGGCATGTCCCACCAATCTGGTGCGTCGCTCAGGCATGGCGTTCGGAGGTCACCGGCGCCTCCGCACGTACGCCGCTCCAGCTCCGCATCGTCTGGGGAATGGAGAACAGGATGTAGAGTATAAAGGGAATCAATGGGAGCGTGTGCCAGAACACATCCTTCAGCGCAAGGCCAAGAAAGAGGTTGATGGCAATCGAAATGAAGAATGCCGCGATAGCGCGCCAATTCACCGACGGCACACCCTCTAGGCCCGCAGGATAGTGCATCCGAAGCACCACGAAGTAGTCCGCGATCATGATGCCAGCGATGGCGGGTAGCGCGTAGCCTACGAATCCGATGAAGGTGAGAAAGCTGGCGATGATCCCGTGCGTTACACCGTAGTAGCTGATGCCAATGCCGATGACGCCCACCACAATGTTCGTCACCAATCGCTTCACGCCAAGCGCATTGCTCACGGCTAGGCTCGCCGCGTACAACTCATTCATCTCAACGGTTACACTCTGGATGAGGAAGGCAATCGTCGCCAGCGCTGTAATGCCGATCAAACCGAACGCCTTGCCTAGATCTGTGACTCCGAGCCCCAACCCTAGCACCAGACCGAGCAGATTGAAGCCGAAATTGCCGACGACGAATTCAGCGATGCTGGTCGTCACGACGGCTCGACCATTTTTGCCGAAACGCATCAGGTCAGGCGTAATACAGGCGCCCGCGAGCCACTTTGAAACACCCAGGCCGATGATCGCGGGCAACGCCAGTTTGCCTGCCAACTTGGGGGTTGCGCTGACAATGGCGCCAACACCTCCCACGTGACCAATAGCTGCATAGTCCGCAATCAGAACGAGTGCAATCATCAGTGGTACCCCGACGCGACTGACCCACTTCAAGCCATTGCTGAATCCGAGGGCCGAGATGACCAGGAAGATGATGCCCAGGATGACACTGTAGAGTGCCACTGCGCCCGCGCTTTGATTAGGGAAGATGTCGACCGTGATGCCCAGGATGTACCCATAGAAGCCTGCGATGATGATGGCCATCACCAGCGAAGGCAAGCGGCTGCCCTCACGCCCGAATGCGAAGCGCGAGGAGAGCGCGAACGAAGTGCCCTCACGCTGACCGATGTAGCCCATGAGCATCGAGACTATTGCGATGATGATGGAATACGAGAGTGCGATCACCACCGCGTTCCAGAAACCGAAGTACAGGCCAATCGTGTAGCCAAAGAGCAGATCGGAGATCGAGACAGTGACACCCATGCGCACCAGTGCAATGTCTAGCGTACGCTGTGCGGCCGTCCGCGGCACCCGCGTGAGCGAGAAATCATCCATGCTGTCTGTGATGGTTGACTCGGTTCCAGCGACCTGTGCCATGTGCAACCTTCTTTCTCATGCGCTCGCATGCGCTTGCGTCCCCACAGCAGCGGGACGCTCGCGAGCCTTCCCAGATAGGCTCGGATAGGCTCGCGCTTTCTTAGCCGATCACACGCAATTCTCGCGGTGTGCGCGTAAGCATCTGATAGCCAGTATCGGTGATGACAACCGTATCCTCGACCTGGATACCCCCAAAACCGATCTCGTAGTACGGGGTCTCGACCTCGAAGACCATGCCCGGCTCAAGAGTGGTCTCCGTCGTCGTGTTGAGTACTGGATGGTCATAGACGTCCAGTCCGATACCATGGCCTACATGGTGCCGTCGGTAGTGTGCGATGCCACCAGCCCGTGTACCTTCGACCGCCGCAGCGAACACATCGCAAGCCCGCGCTCCCGCGCGAAGCGCTGCTAGTCCAGCGTCCTCACCATCGAGAATCGCTTGGTAGTACGCACGCTGCTTGGCGGACGGCTGGCCGAAGACAGCCGTCCGCGAGATGTCAGACGCATACCCATCTGCACGGCAGCCAATGTCGAATCGGATGAGATCACCAGGTCCCAGCCGCCGCTCGCCCGGAATCGCATTGGGCAGAGCCGAGCGTTCGCCGAAAGCAATGACGGTGAAGACCGGCGCGCATCCCAGAGCGATGGTCGTCTGATCGAATATCACCGCCATCTCAGCCTCGGAGATCCCCTCACGTGCAGCATCCAGCGCCGCCAGATACGACGTCTCGATCACCTCCACCGCCCGCGTCAGTCGGCGGACCTCCTCCGGCGTCTTGACCATGCGTATACAGTCGAGCAAGTCCGCGCCTGACGTGAGGCGCTCACCGAAACGCAATTGCAACGTGGCGTAGGCTGCCGGAGCAATGCCCCGCTCATCTACTGCGATGCGCGTCTCCGCCGAGTACGTCGCGAGTTCAGTGGACAACGCTTCGAGCGCGCTGGCAGAGGTAGAGCTCGCCACCACCTCCGCGAAGCGACGCATACTCGAGCGTCAGCGCATCAGGGAACTCCTGGCCCTCCTCGACATAGAAGCTCCCATAAAACAGAATGCGCGCCGCAGGAGCAGGGAACTGCGCGTACATATCAGCATCGGCAAGCGGCGCGATTACGGTCGCCTGATCCAGTTGATCTGATCGCACGATCGCGTATACCTGCGTCGTTGGCAGGAACCGCTGGCCGAACGCCTGAAAATCGCTCAGGTAGCGCACATTGTTGTAGGTCGTTCCGACCAGGACATCCACGTCTGCCTCGCGCAACATGTGCCGAGCGCGCGCCTGATTAGAAGGGCGCTCATCCAGTCGATCCTCCTGTGACTACTTGTGACTACTTGTGACTACTTGTGATGGCCTACGATGGCTGGTCGGCAAACGCCGCGACAACAGTGCGGGCGAACAACTGTATCTGGTCGAGCATCTCGTCAACCGTGTCGCCGACAAAGAGCAATCCCGCGAGATGGTTCGCACCCGCCTGGGCGTAGCGTTCGACTCGTCGGAGCAGTTCATCGGGCGTCCCGATCAGGTTGATCGATTCATAGGCGCTGGTGTCCACATCTTTGAGCGTGGATTGCTGCAATGAGACGAGGTGTTCGTAGAGTTGCGATCGCATAAACGCTGCACGCGCCTCTTTCTGCAGAGCGTCCAATGCTCACTACAAGCTGTGGCGCGATCGAGATCGCATGAGGATCGCGCCCTGCTCTCTCGGCAAATGCGAAGAGCCGATCTCGGCCCTCCGCGACCTGCTCCGGCCCAATGCCCGCAGGGAGCCAGCCGTCGCACAGTTCCGCCGCGCGACGGATCGACCCTTCTGCGTTGCCACCAGAGAAAATCGGCAACGGACGTTGGAGTGGCTTGGGGTACATCTCGACGTCCTCGAAGGCAACATGGCGCCCGCTGAAGCTGGCCCGGCGCTCGGTGAAGAGCGCACGCAAGCTCTTGATGCCCTCCTCTACGAGTTCACCCCGAGCCGCTTTGCGCATGTGTGGATGCGTAGCCTCGAACTCTTCACGGTAGGCGCCGATGCCTAGCCCCAGGATGACGCGCCCACCGCTCAGTTGGTCGAGCGTAGCAACCTGCTTGGCCAGCAGCACAGGATCGCGCGTCGGCATCACGATCACGCCGGTCATGAAGCGAATGCGTGTCGTGCGCGCGGCGCAGTAGGCATAGGTGATGAGCGGCTCATAAAAGTTGGGCGGCTGCGGATAGGTCTGGCGCACATACTGCTGTGTGGTCAGGTGGTCATTACCCATGACAGCGTAGTAACCCAACTCCTCGGCCGCGAGCGTCACCCGAAGCAAATCCTCCGGTCGAGCGAACGGCACAGGATACATCATGCCCTCAGTGCAGGTCGGAAGCCCAACACCGAACTTCATCCTAACCGCCTCCTGATTGCTCACTGGATGAATCCGTGAATACCTCGCGAACATGTGGCTCCTGCCGCCAGATGCGCGCGACACCGTCAATCACGTCATCTCTATCCCAGTCATCACTTGCGACTGGATGGATGATGATCTCATCCACGAGTCGCGCTATGTGGCCCAGTTGCTCCGCGACATCGTTCTCGGCGCCAGCGACCGCGAAGTGGTCGATCATCTCGTCTGGTAGAAGGCCGGCCGCAGCGGCGATGTCGGCGTAGTCTCGGCGCGCAATGAGCGTGCGTAGTGTCTCCGGGAGCGGTATACCGAGCGCCTCCGCGTACCCCCAATCGGGATAACTCACCCATAATGGCAGCGCGACGAAATACCGCACGCTCCTACGCGCCGCCTCGCGGGTGCGCGCAATGCAGACATCCACGCGCGCTACCAACCGTGGCTCCATCTGTAGCTGATGTGTGGCTCGGCCAGCCGCCTGCGCGCCTGCGCGCGCAATCCCGATCGCATACTCCAGCGCCTCGCGAGAGGCGAATGGCGCCATGATGACACCATCTGCAACGCCACCAGCTACCTGGAGCATGCGCCACCCGCGCGCCGCCAGGTAGATCGGCATGGGCGCGGCAGGAAAGTTCCAACGCGCCGCCATGGAAGCTCAATACTTGCCCTTCCACGGTGACGCGCTCTCCTGCAAGCAGCCCACGAATAATCGCGATGGCCTCCACCAGCGCGCGTGTCGGCTGACGCCGCTGCACACCCATCGGCGGGAATCCGGGGCCACCCGCTCCCAGCCCAAGCACACACCGACCCGGGCACAACTCCGCCAACGTGCCCATCGCCATCGCAATGAGGCGGGGTGACGTGCGTACGGTTCGGTGACACCTGTGCCCAGACGCAGGCGCCTGGTTGCCTCAGCGCAAGCGCCAGGCTGATAAAGGGGTCGCGATAGAACTTCTCGTCTGCGATCCAGAGCGCGTCGTAGCCGAGCTCCCTCAACACGGCGCGCTAGCGCGCCGATCTCCGGCGCCGGGCGACTTCCCAGATGCAAGACGCCAATCTCAGTGTGCGTCATGGGCGAAGCCCTTCTGCTAACGCGGAAAACACGGATCGCAAGCGAGACAGGTCTGGCTCGATGAGTGGTAGCTCATCTGCTGGCGTATCCACTTCCAGATCTTTTACCCCGCTCGATGTCCCCAGCAACACGACACGCTCATCGGCTCGCAGTTCACCTGCGTCCACCAGTGATCGGGCCGCTGCCAGCGGCAACGCCGATGAGAGTTCGACCAGAAGCCCTTCTGTGTACGCCAGATCATTGCGCGCTCGCTGCGCCGCCTCGTCACTGACCTGTACCGCCGTGCCATGCGAAGCGCGAATCGCCTGCAACGCCTGGTACGTACCACGCGGAACTGCGACTGAATAGGCGATGGACCCACTGCCGCCCGTCTCGACCGGACTCACCTTATCGTGCATGAGCGCCTGCCGTAGCGAACCATAGGTCTCAGCGGCGATCATGCGCGGCGCATGGTCGATCAGGCCGAGCGCACGCAACTCGCTAAATCCGCGCCAGATGCCCGCGATGGCGTCACCATAGCCGACGGGGACGATAAGCGCGTCCGGCGCCTCCCAGCCGAGGTCTTGCGCAATCTCGTAAGCGATGGTCTTGTATCCCTCGATACCAACAGGATGGCTCCCCACAGGAGGTTTCTGTGACATTTGATGGGCAACCAGCCCCACTCACGCGCTACGGACCGGTTGAGTGTCCAGCGATCAGGGCTGGTTGGCAGCGCAACAACCATCGCGCCATAGCTGCGCATGAGGCGCTGCATCGTACCAGGAAAGGCGCGTGTCGTGAAGATGAGACAAGGCAAACCCGCACGCGCCGCGTAGGCCGCGACGGCGGCTCCCGCATTGCCTGAAGACGACGCCGTAACACCCGGCGCCCCGCGCGCCTTCGCCCACGATACTGCCAGGCTGCTAACCGATCCTTAAACGACCAGGTGGGATTGGCCGCCTCCTGCTTCAGTGCTAAGAGCTTATTCGGAAACAGTAACCATGTGCGAGACTGAAGGCGGTGACGGAGCAGAAGAAGGAAGGAGCGCAACGTGATGGCGCGGACGAGACCGTGGGAGTTGAGTGATGCCATGTGGGAGCGGGCGCAGCCGCTGCTGCCGCCGCACCAGCCGCATCCCAAAGGCGGTAGACCCCCGCGCGATGACCGGCAGATGTTGGGCGCGATGCTCTACGTGCTGCGCACGGGCATCCAGTGGAACGCCATGCCCCGCGAGATGGGCGCCTCGACCACGGTCTACGACCGCTTTCGCGCCTGGGAACGGGACGGCTTTTTTGCGCGGCTGTGGGCGGCGGGGCTGAGCGAGTTCGACGAACTGGTCGGTATTGACTGGGAGTGGCAAAGTTTGGATGGCGCGATGACCAAAGCCCCTTTCGCCCGCGCCGCGACCGCCGCCGTCGAAGGCTTCGGCCACAATCCGACGGATCGCGGCAAGTACGGCACCAAACGCAGCACGCTGAGTGAGGGCCACGGCTTGCCCCTGGCGCTGGTCGTGGCGGGAGCGAACGTGCATGATCTGAAGCTGGCGGCGCCCACCCTGGACGCGATTGTCGTTGAGCGCCCCATGCCGAGCGCGGAGCAGCCGCACCACTTGTGCCTGGATGCGGGCTACGATTATGATCTGCCGCGCTTCGCCGCCGCGCAGCGCCACTATACCGCCCACATCCGTCCGCGCGGCGAGGACAGGGCCAACGCCGGGTCGTCCGATCCCCAGAAGCAGCCCCGGCGCTGGGTGGTGGAGCGGCTGCACTCCTGGCTCAACCGGTCGCGCCGCCTGCTGGTGCGTTGGGAGAAGCTGGCGCGCACCTACGAAGCCTTCCTGCATCTCGCCTGCGCCCTCCTCTGCTTCCAACAGTGTGACCGCTTACGAGCGGCGTAAGTTGGTTTCCGAATAAGGCCTAAGCGCGGCAGCCCAATCTTCGCGCCCATCTGTGGACAGGCGATCAGTGGCGTCCCTCCTTCGCCCAGGCTGATAGCGTCAGCGCCACTCACCGGTAGCAGCTCACCGTACCTCCAGAGACCTGGCGGGCGCGCCTCCCACCTGCGCCGTAGCGTGGGCCCATCGAATCGCATGGTGTCCACGACGACTTCAAGGTTGGCAGGAACCGTCTCGGCGCAGGCCGGACAGCCGAAGAGCAGTTCCTCCGCTGGATACTCCGCGCCACAGCGGATACAGCGCAGCTGCGTCGCCACGAGCGCGCCGTCTGTCGCTGAAGCGCTCGTGCGGCTGACCTTCTGTGGGTCAGCGAAAGAGTCGGACAACGGGTCGGGCAGAGGAGTGGGCATCTTGGGTCTCCTAACAGGTCTGCAATGATCGACCGTCACGCAGCGCCATCGCAAGTGGGGCGGACACAGGCTGTCGTCATACTGCGTTCTTTCCGTATGGCATCGGACTATGTAGCCTTGTATACTGGCTAGAGAATAGCATGACGATGCGGTCGGTGATATGGGATGCTCTGTGTACACTGCTGACAAGAGTTGTGATACTCTCACAAAAAAAGTTACCCAAAAGCATTCTGGGAAGCATTTTGGCGCCTGCCGCACAGGACACAACGTTTGCGCCCGAAAACGTTGCTTCCGCTGGAGCCTGGAGCATTGTGTAGCGCGGCATGGGGCAATGCGACTCGGCGGCGCAGGGTCGCGGGCAGGGTCGCGGGCAGGGTCGCGGGCAGGAGCTGGGGAAGAACATGATGTGCGCACACATGCCTGATGGTATGCCTGACGCGAGTAGCCCGTTAGCTGAAAGGAATAGGGGATGACAAGGATCCCACATGAGCGCTCATCTGCGGCCATACTTGCGCGCACTCCAGAGCAGAAGGCCGAATACGCCCGTCGCATCTACCGGGCTGTGCGCGCGGAAGTTCCAGAGTACGCCAGACGCGCCGATAGCGACCTCGATCTCAACCTCGAACTCGACTTCGCAGAGGTCAACCGACGCAACGTCGATCTCTACTTTCTGCTTCTCAGCGAGAACCGCTTCCCGCGCGCCAACGAACTCGTCGACTTAGAGCTAGCGGCGCGGCGCCGACTGCATCAGGCTGTGCCGCTGGAAGCGATATTCCATAGCTATCATATCGGTGTGCGCGTCATGTGGGAGTGCCTGCTAGAGCAGGCGGAAGGACTCGATCTTGGTCGCTTAGCCATTCTGACACTGGCGTATTCCGAGCGCGTCACCCATGCGGTCTCGCGCGCATACCAGCTGGAGCGCGAGCAGGTGTCGCGCTCACATCAGGAGGCCAACCGACTCTTCTTCACCCGACTCTTCTCCGCAGATTTCGATGACGAGGAGGCTGCCTTTCGCGAGGCGCAGTCGCTTGGCTACGACCTGGCAACGACGCACGTCGTCATACTGGTCACTCCCAATCTCCCCCAGGTACGGCAAGCGCAGAATCTGATCTAGATCTGGCTGAAGCGCGCGACCATCTGGAGCGATTCTTCCCTGGAAGCCCCGCCGTACTCATGCGCGTAGGAGCGCTCATCGCAGCGCCGGGAGACTCTGAACCCACTATTCTTGCCTCAGTGCGCGCCGCGCTGGATCGCGCGCGGAATGGCGGCGCCGCACTGACGGTGGGTCTGGGTACGCCGCGCGCAGGTGTACATGGGCTGATCGCTGGCTTTGAAGAAGCGAAACGCGCGCAAGCTCTGGGCTCGCATCCTCGATCCAACACGACACATCTATCGCTACGACGAGTTACGTCTCTTTGATCTCTTTAAGGCCGGCGAGCCAGTCGATGCGTTTGTGCATGAGGTGCTCGGCAGACTCGTCGCTCATGACCAACGCAGGCGGTCACGCCACCTGGAGACGCTGGATGCCCTCTTTGCCTCCGCCCTGAATCGCAAAGCCGCCGCACGACGGCTGGGCGTCCATCCAAATACACTCTCGTATCGCATCGGGCGCATCGAGGCACTGATCGGCGGCTCGATGCTTTCTGGAGAAGTCTGTTTCCGCGTACAGCTCGCGCTCAGACTCCTGCCGCTCTCTCAATACGCCGACTACACTGACTTCTCCAGCGCAGCTTTCACTGCCAGACGCAGCACGACTGCCGAGTAAGGCCAAGTAAGGCCGTCTTTCTATCCCTGACGCCACTTGCATCTTGTGTGGCACGATCTCAATCTCAACAAGCCACAGCCGCCCCTAGCAACGAGGCTCATCTCCGCACACAAAGTGGATGCTTTGAGCGGTGTACAATGCCACTGACGTGACCGTATGCCCGATGCTGCGGCGCGTGCGCTGATCGACGAGTGGGCAGCGGCATTCGCTGAACGCATGTCCTCTGAGCACATAGCAGCCGGCCAGCCATTCAGCCAGATTGCCCAGCCAGCTTGCTATGGTCGCACTGGCTCGACGACCGTGCGCAGCGCCAGCCCTGGCTCAACCTCCAGCCGCACCCGCAGGATGATCCCCTCGCCCGCGTCTACAGCCGCGCCCACAGCCGCGCCAGCTTGCCCATCGGCATCGGCTGCGTCTGCGTGCGTCTGCGTCTGCGTCGGTAGCAGCAGCGTCGGCCTCAGCTGCGTAGTGGACACTCACCTCGTAGAGTCGTCGGGCGATGGGCTGAATGTCCACGGCGTAGACCACACGCTCGACACACAGCGCCACCCAGCTCACCACCGCATACATGATCGCCTGTGTGAGCGGCTGATTCAGCGGCGTATCCGATGGCTGCGAAAGAGCCGTGGCGCTGGCAGTGGCGGCAGTCTCGGCGTCGTCTGAGGCTGCGGACGCCGTTGCGGAGTCTGCGGAGGATGGGGAGTCTGGCGCACTTCTCACGATGCGCAGGTAGGGCGCTGTATGCTCACTCATCAATTTCTCCGGCGCGGATACCCCTGCCTTGAGGCATAGGGAGGAAGCGCCGTCTCCTTTCTGTTTCTGCTCGCCTGTGCGAGAATGAAAACTATCACGCGGGAACGCGAGCGACGCGCTCAGGCTGGCGACAGCGAGAGACAGAGGCCGCAAGGCCGGGGAGACAGTGGGTGTCTCTTGCGCGTTGACGGGTCGGTCTGCCCCACTCGGTACAGTCAACCGGCCTCCCGATGCGAACCGGGTAGGGATGTGCGGGAAGCAGCACTCCTGATGGCGACACGGTGAACCTCCGTAGTTGCAAGCCCCTAGCTTGAGCTATGGGGTAGTTGACGTGTGACGATCTCCTCTGATAAACCGTACTACTGTTCGTCGTTCACCTGATACTCGCTTGCCTGATTCCCGTTCACCTGCTGCACATCCTACCGCGCTGCGCTCAGTGTGCGCTCAGCGGGCGCTCAGCGGGGATAGAGATACAGCGGGCTGTATGTCACCTCGGCGTGCAGCGGCAGCACCGCCCCCGCGTTGTCCGCCACATACCCCGCCAGTTGGTTCACGCCCACGCCACCCGCCGCTGTGCCTGCCGAGCCGTTCACCCCCACGCTCACCGCCGCCACGCTCAGCGTGGGGTCCAGCGTCAGGCAGGCGTCCGCCCCGCTGTTCAGGTTGATCGCCCCGGTCCCCTGCGTCCCCGGCCCGCCACCCCCGCGCGCCGGGTTGGGTGTGGGCGCGGCCTCCAGCGAGTACGTCGCGCTGGCCGCGTCGCCCACCGCCGCCCGGTTGAGCGCCAGCCCATCGTGATACGCCCACAGCCACTCGCGTGACGGCGAACGGCGCATTGGCGGGATTGTTCACCACCCCCACCAGCAGCGACCCGTCGATGGGCAGCAGCAGTTGCCAGTTACAGCGCCCCGTCGAGCCACCCGCCGTCAGATCGCCCCACTGCGGACGCGGCGTGAGATAGTTCTGGGTGAGGTCGGTCAGCGCGCCCACAGGCAGCGCCGGGACGTTGACCTGGCCGCTATCCGCTGGCGTCCACGTCGAGGCGGCGCTGATCGGCGCGACGAACGGGCCATAATAGGCGCCGAGTTGGTCGCGTCCCCCAGCGTGCCATACCACGGGTTCGACCTTCTGCTGCGTCTCCACGCGTGTCTGCACATTGCCCAGGTTGCCCGCGCTCTGATTCGTCCAGCCGCGTGAGAACAGATGGTAGACCCCCAGCAGGTCGGCTGGCGCAAAGCTGAACGCGCGCGGGTTCCACGAGGGGTTCATCGTCACCGTCGGATAGGAGCCGCCGTAGCTACTCGCGTCGAGGATCGCCGTGGCCGTGGGCGAGAGCGCCGACCCATAGAAGCCGTGCGACGCCCCCGCCAATCGCCCATTGGCGCTACTCTGCCCCCGTCGGCCCAGCGCATAGGAGAGCGTCGCGCCCAGTCCCCAGCTCGCGAGGTACGTGCCCCACGCCAGCGCCGCCGGGGCGGGCAGATCGCCCTGCAGCCCGGTCAGCAGCAACTGCGCGGGGGACTGCGGGAACCGCAGCTCGCAGTACGGCATGCTGCGGCGAGCGTCTGCCCGGTCGTCGTGACGTTCCAGCACTGCGTGTTGTCCCACCAGACCACGCCACATGCGCTGGCGCCTGCCGTGGCGTCGCTGACCTGGAGCAGCGATGGAGCAGTACGCCGTGGTCGCGCCGATGGTGAGGGAGCCAGAGAGCGCCGTCCATGCCGCCTGGTTGCCGCTGAGGGTCTGGAGGGTCGTGGCGCGCAGCAGATTGCCGCTGGCGTCCCACTCGCGCACTTGGAGGGAGAGGCTGGCGGTGTTCGAGAGGCCCGTCGAGCGGACATACGCGCTGGCAGCCATCGTCTGCCCTGGCGCCGTCGGGATGGCGGAGGAGACGCCTGCCGGGCTGCCACCGCTGTAGCTCTCCCACGCCGCGTTGACCGTGCCCGCTGGGGGCAGGTCCATGCGCGCCGCGCCGAAGCTGGTGACAGCCCCGCCGCCATAGGTGTTGGCCGTCGATTGCTCCCAGGCCAGCGCCGTGAGGCCCGTGGGGGAGCCAGACGCGCTGCCGTTGGCGTCCTCCAGCCGCCGGGGCCGAACAGCGACAGCGTGTGGACGTTGGCGAAGGCCCCGCCCACGCCCAGCGCCGCCCCCGACGTGCTGAACTGCGCCTGCCCGCTGAAGCGCCGTCCCGGCGTCGTAGGTGGCGACGGGGCCGACGCTGGCGATCTGCGCGCCGATGGCCCCGTTAGTGTCGCGCGAGAGCGTCGCCTGCACATCGCACGGCGTCCCCGGCGCGGAGGGGAACTGCGTGAAGACCAGCCAGTACCACGCCTCGTGGATCGTCGTGAACGCAGCGCTGCCCAGCAGATGTTGCGTCCCGGCGACGGTCTGCTGCAGATACAGCGTGTTCCCGACGATCTCGGCCCCCAGCGAGTTGCCACTGCTCGGCGCGTGCGCGCTCAGGAACGCCGTCATGCCGCTACGGTAGCGGAAGCGCACCTGCCACTGGTTGATCGCCCCCCACGCCGGGCTGCCAAAGCTCGCGCTGGCCCCTGCGGGCACGCTCAGCGTGTTCGCTGCGGCGCTGGGCGCGACATGGCCCGGCGGTGTAGTGCGCCGTGACCCGCGCCGCCGAGAGCGTTGAGCCGTAGATCGCCACCTCGTCGAGCGTGCCGGTGAAGTAGAGGCTGCCACTGCCGCTCTGCGACGCGAAGAACGCGCCTGCGCCGTAGCTGATGTTGTCCGGCCCCAGCGTCGCGCTGGTCGCCACCTGCGCCCCATCCACATAGAGGCGCGCGTTCGTGCCATCCCACGTCCCCACCGCGTGATGCCACGCCCCAGTGTTGTAGGCGCTCGGTGAGGCGACGCTCGAGGCCCACAGGTCCAGCGTGACATGCCCGGTCGCGTCCATATAGAGTTGCGCATTCGCCTTGCTGGCGTTGGCGCCCAGGTTGATGAGCACCTGCGTCGGCCGCCGCCGTCGTCTTGAACCACGCTTCCAGGCTCCACGCGGCATTGCCGGTGGGCAGCCCCGTCGTGGGCAGGGTGGCATAGCCCGGTCGTGCCGTTGAACGCCGCCGCCGTGTCCGTGGACCCCGCCAGCGCGCCGCTCTGCAAGAAGGTGATGCCGGGGAAGCCGGTGGCGTTCTGTGCGCTGGGTGAGAGGTCGTTGATCGTTGGCCCGGCGCTCTCATCCAGCCGATAGTAGCGCAGCGGACTATCAGCCAGCACGACATCACTGTAGGTCGTCACGTCCTGCGTCAGGGCGCCGCCCGACGCGCTGTAGCCGTTGAGCGTGGCGAGCGGGTCGTTCCAGACGGAGACGCCGGGGCCGCTGCCTGCCTCGAAGCCGGGGTTACTGACGAGGTTGCTGAGCGTGACGCGGTCGCCACGCAGACCGGGGCGCACCAGCAGCAGCAGTTCCAGCGGCTCCACTTGCAGGCGCAGCCAGTCGCGTTCGTCGGCAGGCACGGCGTGCGCGGCGCCGACCACATCCAGGTAGACGGGCTGCGTGGCGCTGGGCGGCTGCCACTGCACACAGAGCGGGACCGCAGGCGGCGCGTCGAGCCAGCGAACCAGCGTCCGCACACTCGCGATGAAGCTGGCGTAGTTGGCGGCAGGGCCGAGGATGACCCGCAGCACGGCGCTGCGGTTGCGCCGATAGATCGCGCGCGTGATGCGTTCACCCTGCGTGCGGACGTTGCCCGTGGGGACCAGCGTCTTCTCCGGGGCGGAGAGTTCCAGCCCATCGGGTGAGACGAGCGTGAAGGTCACGCCGTCGTTTTCGCCGTTGAGATCGAGCGGCCCACCCAGCAGCGGATGCGCGCCGAAGACGCCGGTGCGTGGATCAGTCCAGCCGAGCTTGACCGTGGTGTAGCCATTGCCGGTCGTCATTGCGTGATCCCTCCCGCGATGGAATATTGTTGCGTGACCTGCCAGATGAGCTCGTAGCAGCGATAGGTGACGCCGGCGATCTCCTCATAGCACAGCCCACGCCCCTCGTAGGCGTCGGCCTCGGTGACGGTGGCGACGGTCCCGCCCAGCAGCAGATGTTTGAGCACGACCGGCCAGAGCGCGTCGCGGATCTGCAAGATGCGCTGCTCAGCGGCATACCAGTCTGTGCGCAGGTCGGTGAACACCTGCGCCGTGACCTCAATGTCGTCGAAGACCCGCCCGATATGGCCGACGAGCGCGACCGGCTGCTGCGAAGCGTCACTCTCAGGCAGCCAGAGCGCGCACTGTGGCAGGTAGGCGTCGGAGAAGTCTTTGGGGCGCCCGATGAAGACCGCGCGCGCAACGCCGTAACGCGCGGCATCGGCGGCGGAGAGCGCCGCAAACGGTGAGACGCCACCCACCAGCGTTTCCGCGATGATGATGCCCTGCATCGCCTGCAAGACCCCCAGCGTGTTCGGGCCACTCGCCAGTGTCATATGTCCACCACCTTCCTCCTCCTCACATCCTGCCGCCGCACGTTCATCCGCACGTTCACCCGCCGACGCTTTCGCACGCACACACATTGTCCGCACGGCGACGTGTGCATTTCGTGCATTTCGTTTTGCACATTTTGCATGTTGTGCGCGCTGTCTGCCACCACTGTTTGCGCCACCATTGCGCCGCGCGATTGCGCCGCAGATATGCCCACGAATCACCCCTGCGTACGTCCACACAGCGCCTCTCGAATCGCTGCTGAATCACCCCGAAACACCCGCGAAACGCCTGCAAAAATGGCGCTCAAAACGTCGTTTACCCCTCCCGCTGCTCAGGGGTCGCGCGCCCAGAACCAGTGCGGCCTGCTGCGTCGTCACCCCTCCCGCAGAAATGGCGTTATTTCACCCCCCATTCAGGCCCCCTCGACAGGCCCCACTTCGGCTCAGTTTCAGACGTAGTTCCGGCCTCGAAACTGAAGGTGATCTGCGCCTGAGTTGAGCCGCACTTTGAGCCGTAATCCGCGCCATACCATGCACTGCGTTGCACCTTTTTGCTGTCTGTCGCTGTAGCGCGATCTGCTGCTGCGGTCTGTCGCTCGTTCTCGCTCGTGCTCGGTCGGTCTAATTGCCCACGGTCTGATAACCTCCCAGCCAGGTGGTTGCGCCGTTGCTCGTCACCGTCCATTGCAGGGTGAAGCCTGTCTGTGTGAGGCTCGTCGCGGTGGCGGCGCCAGTCACATTGCTGCTCGCGGTTGGCGTCAGCGTGACGCTGGTCGGTGTACGCGCGAGCGCCTGTGGGAACGGCACGGCGATCTTGACGATGGCGCCTGCGGTCATGTTGGGCAGGCTGGCGCCGCAGGGGCCGACGACCGGCGCGCCGGGTGAGGCGACGGCGCGATAGACCCCACGCGCACGCAGCGCCGCCTCATAGCTGAGCTTGAGTTGGGCCAGCGTCGCGCCTGCGGTGTCAGCGTAGTTGTCGAGCAGTAGCGTCAACTCGACCTCGCCACTGGCGCGTTCCTGGTAGCGTGTCTCGACGATGTAGAACTGGTTGACCGCCGGGACCGGCCCGCCTGAGAGCGTCTGGCCGCGTACCGCCAGTTCGGGCACGTAGAGGTTGCGGTCGGCGCGCGCCTGTTGCAGTGGCAGTGGCTGGCCACTCACCCCGTCGCGGATGGCGCGCAGCGTGATCTCGATCTTGTTCGAGACGTTCTGATAGGCGGCGAGCCACGCCTGCGCGATGGTGGTGGCCTGCGCAGACGGTCAGCGGCGCGCGTCCCAGGCTGCGGCGCAGCTTGCGACGGCGGAAGGGCGCGGACCCCTGGCTGCCGTCCACGTTCAGGCGTGTGTCAGCTGACGGTGACGATACCTGGCCCACCCGTCACATCCACGTAGGCGACCTGCACGACGTTGTAGGCGCGCTGTGTGGAGGGCGTGACCCGCCACGAGACAATGTCGCCACCCAGCGCAAGATAGTGTGTGGTCGTCACATCGCGAGGATGCGCCTGCACTTGCAGCGTGGGGTAGCCCGCTGCGTCCCGATTGCGTGGGTGCTCGTAGACCGTCCAGGTGTAGTCGCCCAGCGAGAAGCAGAGGTCGTGCAGTATCTCCTCCAGATTGAAGCCGTCGTAGAGCGGCGAGAAGGTCGCGGTGGGCGCGCCAGGCCCGGGCAGAATCGCCGACTGGTCGGGGTCGAGCGCGAGATAGGCGCTGCGCTTGGTGAACTCGGCGGCGAGGATGCTCTGCGCCGTCTGGGCGGTGTAGGCGCTATCGTCGGGGTCATCGCGCAGCGCGACGCCACCACCCAGCGCGCTGAGCAACGCATACTCGCCGTGTGTGCCGTCGAGGATCAGCGCGGGGTCGCTCCACTCGCCGGAGAAGCAGGTGACGAGGCCATCCCGCAGGCAGACCTTCGAGAAGATGCCGAGTTCGGGGCGTGGCAGACGCGCATCGGGCAGCTTGACGACCGCCGCGAGATCGCCGAAGCCACCCGGCGCGACGGTGGTGAATTCCAGCGCATCCACCAGCTCCACCCAGCTCAGTCACGATGAGCGGGTAGCTGTTGGATGGCGGCGTGTAGGCCCACAGGCCCAGCGCAGATCGCAGTCCACCAGAGGCCATAGCGGCTACAGCCCTCCCATGCGTTGCAGGCCACCGGGTCGGCGCCAGGCGCGATTAGCGAGGCGATCCTGCTCATGCGTCCAGGCGGCGAGCGCATGCGCGACACTCAGTTGACCCTCGCCCACCAGATCGAGTAACGCGCCGCCGAGGCCCTCCGCCGTCGCCGTGGAGCCGACGCTGGCAGCGCCGAGCGTGGCGGAGAGTTCGAGTAGCGCGCGTGGGGTGGCGCCTGCCGACGAGCCGGAGCGAGCGAAAGGCAGGCCAGCGGCGGAGCCAGCGGTGTTCCCTGCCGAGCCAGCGCCCGCCTGCGTGTGGAAGGCGCTGCTGGCTGCGCTGGAGGTCTTTCTGGCCGTGGCGCTCGTGCGGCCCGTGCTAGCTGCCCGGCCCTTCCGGGGTTTCCTGGCTTTCTTGGGCTGCTTCGGGGCGGTTGACCTGATCTTGACCGGATGCTTCGTCCCAGCGCCCGTCTGTTCTCGCAATGGCATCGCGCGCCACCACCCTCTCACCACCCCACATCACCCACCACCGTGTCTGCCCTGCCCCTTGTCCTACTTCGTTCTACTTCTGACGCTGCTGACTCAGTGCGGCAATCCCACCGCCGCCATTGCCGCCACCGCCGGTGAGTTGGGCAGGTGAGCAGGCTGAGCGATGTGGCAGATGCGTGTGTAGGCTCGCTGCGCCTGGCTGTGCGTCTCATGCGCGCGCCTGGTGCGGCTGCGGAACTCGCTCAGCTCCTCGCGGGTGGCGCGGCCCTCGGTCAGCCAGTGGGCCACCTGCGCCTCAGCGTCACGGGCGGCGCGCCACGCGGAGAGCGCGATCTGCGCGTCGAGGAATGCGCGCTGGGATGGGGTCATGTGGAGGCAGCCTCCGTCGTCAGTCGCTGGTAGCCTATTCCCTTGTAGTGTAGAACATCCGACCGATCTGTGTCCATGCTGAAAGGAGTATTCATCAACGGGGGTGGCGTAGCATCGTCTCCGGCGCTTCCTCTTCGTCCTGCCTCCAGCGCGATGCGGCGCCGTTGCTGATATGTGGATGCGCTCGATGAGGAGCGGCGCCGCTGCTCTGTTGTGTCGTGTGGCTCGGCGGTAGGCTCAGGGTACGACCGGCGCGTAGGTCAGCCGCCAGGCGTTTGAGCGCGCTGGGGTCCGCGCCGAAAGCCTCGCGGACGGCGCGTCGGCTGCGCTCATAGAGATCAAGCGCCTCGTGCGGGCGATCCAACTCACTCAAGAGCAGCATGGCGCGCCGGACGACCGCGACCTGGCCAAGATCATGTTCGAGCGCCTGCAGCAGCAGATCGAGCGCCCGCTCGCGTTCGCCGACACGACGCCAGTCAGCCGCGAGATCGAGCGTGAGGTGGGTCCAGCACGCCTGAAAGTGTGTACGATAGGCCAGAATCCAGGCGGCATCGTGTACGGCATCCTGGCGATGCGCGAGGAACGACCCACCGTAGTAGGCTGGAGCGCAGCCTGTCCGAGCTCAATACGCTCCTCCAGCGAGGCCGCTGCGCGTACCTGTTCGGCCGCCGCCTCGAACGCCAGCGCGTCACACCAGATGTGGCTGGGAGCAGCTGACTGGCTCGCTGATTGGGTGTCCATATGGGGGGTGAGCGCTGTCGCTGTGGCTGACAGCTGCAGCGCGTTGACCTGCACTGAGAGCAGGTAGGACGCCTCGTGGAGCAGGAGCGCCGTCGTGGCGCCACAGTCCGCATGGAGCACACTCGCATGCTGTGCCAGGACACGACGCAAGTTCCAGAGCGCATTGCGCAGCAGTTGCTTTCGACGACTCGCCTCGGTCGCTGGCCAGAGGGTCGCTGCTGCTTCCGCACGCGTCAGAGGACGACGTCGCAAAAGCAGCAGCAGCAATAATTCCTGGGCGCGGCCATGTCCCCAGGCGCGTGCATCAGCGAGATCGACCCAGCCATCCTGCCCGACGTGTCCAGCATGTTCGCAGCCAATGAGCAGGCGAAAGTGGCCCAGGGTGTAGAGGCGCACGGCAGGTATGGCATATGCAGGCGAAGGATCAACTCTCGCTGGCGGCTCCTCCATGTGCTGATGCTGTGCGACTTGGCTTGACGCCTGGCTTGATGTGCCACTGGTCGCCATCGCAGTGACATGTGGTTCGGCCCAGGCGCCATGGCGGGAGCCACGAGCGCCTTGCGGCGGGAACGCGAGGGGGGTTCCTCCCGGGATGATGCGCTCACGCAACTGTCCTTTCTCTTCAGCCGTTCTCTTCAACCGTCCACGCTCATAGCCTGGAGTCAGCCGAGCGTCAACGGGCCAGATGGCATGTCGCCCTGGAGACGCTTGCGACCGTTCCTGAATGCTGCGCGTCGTGCTATCGCTCGCTCTCTCCTTGGCCCCATCCTGGAACATAGCGCCCCACAACGCAGTTCTCACGCATTCCTCACGCAGTTCAGTTGTAGCGCGAGTATACGCACTTTTGCGGATGTTAGCAAGCTATCATCATAGGTTGGTGGCGTAGATCCACGAAGGCGCACCCAGGCGATGTTGCGCGTGCGAGATCGTCTCACGTGTCCAACGTTGGGAGACGCCGGGAGGTGGGAGATGGTCGGGAGACGGTGAGGAGACGATGGGGAGACGTTTGGGAGACAAACGGCGTGTATGCTCGTCTCACGCGATCCCCTGCAGTGCGCGTACACGACGTTTGCCGCTCATATACGTGGGACCGACAGAGCACGTGCATCCAGCGCATGAGCATTGGAAGCGTAGAGCGGTTCACAGCGCGAACAGCCCCAACAGACCGGAGATTCCGAAGGGACAAGGAGTGGCGACATGCGTGAGATGAAGCAGGAACGGCCGCAGGTCGAAGGTGCGGACGAAGCTGTTCTCCACAGCGAGGCGCGCGTGGTGAGCGCAAAGCAGCCGCAGCGCCTGCCACTGACGTGGCGCTGGCTGCTGTCCCGATTGCTTGCGCCGCTCATTGGCCAGCCTTGCCGTCTGCTATGCTACCTGCTGCGCCTCGCTTGCCCGCAGCGCCATCTCGTTTCCACGACGCTCGCCACGGGGTATCGACGCCAGCGCCGTCGTCTCTTTGCGCGCAGCGCCGTGATCCTTGCCTTGCTCACCTTGCTCGCTGGGCCAACCAGCCCACTCGTGACCTCCGGGTCCGGGATCGCCCAGGCGCATGGTGCGCTCACTTCGCTGGGCGCTAGCGGACACTGGACGCGCGATCAGGGGAAGCCCAATCGGTTCGACGCCAAGCAGGACACTGCCTCGGTCGCACACGCTCGCGACGCAGGGCAAGAGCGCTGCCGCTGGTACCGCTGCGACGCCCCATCCGATCACGCATGGCGTCGGCCCAATGCAGGCTGGCCAGCTCGCGCTCACGCCAGCCGCTGGCCGCTACGTTCGTCGGCAGTGACGGTCGCTTCGAAGTTGACGTGCCCGTGGGCGCTGTCACCCCTGCGGATATCACAGCGGCTGGCGGCGCGATCCACCTGCGCATCACCCAGATCGCGCCGGGCGCAGGGTCGAGCGCGGGCGGCAGCGGGCTCGTCTCCTTCGGAACCTATCTGATCCAGGTGGTGGACGCGCAAGGGATTCTGCTCACACATGGATTGCGCAAGCCCGTGCAGATCGCGCTGCACTATGGCAGCCGCGAGAGCGCGCTCGACCTTCCAAAGCGTTCGTGGTCGTGAATGGCGCGCTGCCAACGAAGGTCAGCGTCGCGCCCATCGGGATACAGGTCACGCGCGCCCCACAAACCGGTGGCCGTGTCGCTCCCGACGGCATCAGTCGCTCGTCTACCCTGCTCCAGGTAACACCTGCGAGCATTGCCCTGGGCAAGTCTGGCACGCAGAAGACGACGGCTCGACCTCAAAGGGCATCGACTGCTGACGACCGCATCGTTGTCCACCCCCAGTTCCTCGATGTCGTGGAATACGGACGCGCCGGTCGCCGTCTTTGGCAAGCCCGATCCCTTCAATGTGGATCTCAGCGCCGGTTCGCTGACCTCGACGATGCCGATCGATGTGCCATCTGGACCGGGCGGACTGACTCCACCGGTCACGCTCGCCTATAGCAGCGCTGATGTGAGTGAGCAGCATAATGTGCAGGGCGCCGCGGCCTGGGTCGGTGAAGGCTGGAACCTCTCCCTGGGGGCGATCACATGGGCCGAGCATAACGTGACGTCCGACTGTGTTTCAACCTGTGGTAGCACATGGGAAGATAACTGGCAGCTCTCCGACCCCTATGGAACCGCCGCTGAACTCATCCCACCCAATATCAACGTCTCGACCTATTGGGATGACACCCCCAACACCTATTGTGGCGCAGATGGCAACGCGAACAATGCGACCAGCTATCCGTGCCCGATCCAATGGCACACCGCGCCTGAGACGCGGGCGACTGTGTACGCCTACATCGGCAGCCTCACGTTGCCCGATGGGAACCCCTAACGCGCCGTGTTTCCGCGTGTTCCTGCCGAATGGGCTGATGGAGGAGTTTGGCTGCACGGCGGACTCGCTGGAGTATTACTACACGCCGGGGATGGGCGACTATATCGACGCCTGGAATCTCGACCTGATCACCGATCGCCGCGGCAACCAGATCCATATCACTATACGCGCAGGATGTCGAGTCCAAGGATTTCACCCAGGGGTCAACAACTCGGCGTCCACACCTACATCCGCGACGCAGTGCTGTCGAGCATTCAGTGGGACTCGCCTACCTGCCTCAACGCGCAAACGGCCTGCACCGGCTCGTCGTGGAATCCGCAGATGCAGGTGGTCTTCTTCTCTGGCCATGCGCCGACCCACAATCCAGTCATCAACGGGCCAGCCTGTAACACGGGCGCCAACCTGCGCTGCGACGATCCCCTCGATTTGTCGGGCAGCAGTGGCATGGCTGCGCCACAGGTGCAGAGCGATTTTGCGCTGAATGACATCGAGGTGCAGACCCGACCGAGCGCGACCGCCAGTTGGAATGTGCTCGACGGCTACCAGTTCACGTATGCGGAGAGCGGACCTGCCACGATCACGGACCCCGCGACCGGGCAAGCGGAGTCCGTGGCGGGCGCGCTCACCCTGACGCAGGCGCAGAAGTACGGCACGAACTATGGGGTATCGGGGACGACGGCGCTGCCACCGCAGACGTTCACCTATGCCGTGCAAGATCAGTCCTACGTGGACTCAGCCTATCAGCCAAACCCCGCGACGAGTTGTGGCCCCACGTGGAATACCGGCAATGGCAGTGGCTGCCTCCTGTGGAGTCAGAGCTACGCGGGCAATGACCAATATCTGGCGAGCGCGAGCAACGGGCAGGGCTTGCAGACGACCTTCACCTGGCAGAACGCGCTCAACAACACGCATGGCGTCAACGGCGGCGGCAGGCAACACCGCCAACCCGTTCTACTGCGCGAGCCAGGGGGTTGCAGAGAATGTCTATCCCTGCAACGAGGCGAGCGACCAGAACTGGAGCCATATCGTCCTGACGCAGCAGCAGAGTGTCGTAGTGCGCGCCGCGTCGAGTGGCAATCAGAACGATCACATCAACCACCGGCTACAATTTCGCGCTGACCTATCCGCTGAATGCGCAGGAGTGCGCGGATTGTGTCGCAGGCATGTACTGGGGCAACCAGAACGATGGCGACTACCTCGACTATTACAACGGCACGTTCATGGGCTTCGCCGAGGCCGATGTCACCAATCCCGATGGCGCGGTGCAGAAGCACAAGTTTTACGCCACCAACGGCTATGGGATCTATGACTCGACCCAGGTGAACTGCTATTCCAGCTTCACCTGCCACAACTCGCCCTGGTGGGCGCCCGCCAATGCGCTGCATGGGCATGAGTATGAACTCGACGCCTATGACACCGATGGCACGACGCTGCTGGGCAAGACGACGACCCAGTATCAGGTGACCTGCCCGCCCACTGGCGTGACGCCCACGCCGCCGACACCCGCCTCGACCGCCTGGGGCAACTGGGACGGCAATCTGGTCAGCGAGCTCGGGCACAACAACCCGGTCGCCTCCTGCGAGATGCGCACGAGCCAGACCGATCAGTATACCTACGAGGGCGCCGCCAGCGGCCCGCAGGTCACGACCAGCGACAGTTACAGCCTCGATAGCGCGGGCCATGTCCAGTCGCTGACACAGGTGACGACGGTCAATGGCGGGGCCAACAGCAGCCCGACCAGCACGACCTCCGTGCAGGACTTCCTCTGGAATGACGCGGTGAGCGCGACGAGTACCAGCGCAACCGGAACCTATCTGATCGCAGTTCCCTACTGGAGCGTCACGCAGGATGCCAGTGGCGCCGGCAAGAGCTGCGTCGCGACCACGTATGACAACGGCGTGACGGGGGCGGGGCAGCAGAACACACTCACCTACGCGGAGCCAACCAGTCAGACCGCCTATACGACCGCCTGTGGCACGAGCGCGAACAACTTTGTGAGTACCGGGCCGCTGACGACCACCGCGGCGTATGACCAGTACGGCAATGCCATCGGCTCCACCGACGCTGACGCCAATGCGGGCATCGGCGGCCACACGGGCTGCGTGATCGGCAGCGCAGCGTATAGCGCATGTAGCGTCTACGACGCGACGTATAGCGCCGTGCCGACAGCGCAGACGAACGCGCTCAACCAGACGACCAGCGCCGCCTATAGCCAGACGGCCAACGCAGGTTGGGGCCTTTGGCCGAGCGCGACAACCGACGCCAACGGGCAGACGACGACGTTTGGCTATGACCAACTGGGCCGCATGACCGCCGAGACGCTGCCCGGCGAGACCAGCGGAGACACGACGACCAGTTGGACCTATACGGTCTGGTGCGCGGCGACCGGCGCGCAGACACCGTGCGTCGAGATCGATCAGACCCAGCGCGTCAACAGCACGACGACGATCACCTCGCGCGCCTTCTATGACGGCTGGGGCAACCTGGTCGAGACGCGCGCGCCTGCGCCAGGTGGGCAGGATGTCGTCATCTACGGCGACTACGACCCCTCGGGGCGCAAAGTCTTCCAGAGCAATCCGTATTACGTGGCCGCCTACACGGGCGCGCCGGGCGCCGCCGCCTATGCGACGCCGGATGTGAACCAGGTGGGTGTGACCACGACCTACAGCAACGAGCGCGTAACAGCGGTCACCGACGCGCTCTCGCACACGACGACCACGACGCGCGCGGCGCAGTGCGGCTTCGGCAGTGACAACGGCTGCTATGCGAGCAGCACGACGGTGGATGCGCTGGGCCACCAGCAGGTCAGCCTGACCGATGGCCTGGGACGCGCGGCCTATGCCCTGAGCTACACGGGCAGCGGCAGCGGACCCTATACGCTCTACGCGCAGACGACCGCAGGCTACGACTACAACGGCCAACTGGTCACGCTGACACGGCCCGACGGCAAGAACGTCACGATGACCTACGACCTGGCCGGGCGTGAGACGGGCATGAGCGATCCCGACCGGGGGACGGAACGCTACAGCGACGATCCCAATGGCAATCTGACGCAGACCGTGGATGCGCGCGGCGCGAGCGGCACGACCTACGCGGGCTACGATGGCCTCAATCGCCAGACCTGGCGCAACACGACCAATACGCCGACCGGCGCCTACGTCAGCTATGGCTACGACAGCACGGCAGGCGGCAATGACGGCGTCGGGCGGCTGACCAGCGAGCGCTTCTCGAATGCCACTGTCGGCGGCAGCCTCTCCGGCTCCTACAGCACGACCTACGACGCGCGTGGGCAGGTGACGGCCTCCAGTGCCACCGTGGGTGAGACCACCTACCCAACCAGCGCAACCTACAATGACGCGGGCGCGCCGCTGAGCCAGACCTACCCGAACGGCGATGTCCTCACCACCAGCTATGACGCCGCCTCTGGCTGGCAGAACGGGCTGAGTGTGCAGCTGAGTGGCGCGCCCAGCGCAGTCGCGCTGCTGAGCGGCGAGGCCTATGCCGGCGCAGCGGGGGCGCTGGGCCGCTGACCAGCGCGACGCTGGGCGCGTTCAGCGGTGGCAGTGGCGCCTACGCCGCCAGCTACGACGCGCTAGGGCGGCTGACCAGCGCCAGCGACAGCTACACGCCCAGCGGTGGATCGGCGCACACGCTCTACCAGGTCCAGCCCACCTATGATGCGCTGAGCAACGTGATCGGACGTCACCACCACGCTGCCCCAGGGCGTGGACACGCAGGTCTTCTGCTACGACGACCTCTCGCGCCTGACCTGGGCGGGGTCGTCGGGGACGCCTGCGTGTAGCGGCGCGCCGACGCCCAGCGACACGGGCAGCCTGGCGGGCACAGGGCGCGCAGCTACAGCGCCAGCTACGCCTACGACACGCATGAACCGGCTGACGAGTGGCCCGCTGGGCAGCTACAGCTATGGCGACGCCGCGCATGCCGACGCCGCCACCGCCGTCGGGTCCAGCCTGGAGCGCCGCCTACGACGCGGCGGGCGAAGATGACCTGCCGTGCGGCGACCAGCGCCACCACCTGCGCTGGCGCCACGCCGACCGGCGCGACGCTGAGCTACGACAACGAGGGGCAACTCGCGGCGTGGCAGAACACGCCGAGCAGCCCGACCAGCACCGCGAGCTTCCTCTACGATGGCGAGGGCAATCGTGTCCAGCAGACGCCACCACCAGCGGCACAGCGAGTACCACGAGCTATATCGGCAGCCTGGAGGAGGTGACGACCAGCGGCGCGACCACCACGACCACCGCCTACTACGGTGGGGTGGCGCTCAGCGTCAATGGCGCGCTCAGCTACACGCTCAGCGATGGACTGGGCAGCGTCTCGGAGAGTGTGAACACCAGCGGCGCGGTGACCGCGACGCAACTCTACGGCCCCTACGGGGCGGTGCGCTACCAGAGCGGGACGCTGCCGACCGACCAGGGCTTCACCGGGCAACGCGCGGATGCGGTGAGTGGGCTGGACTACTACGGCGCCCGCTACTACGACCCGGTGGCCGGGCAGTTCACCAGCGCCGACACGACGCTGGCGGGGGGCTGAACCGCTACGCCTATGTGGGCGGCAACCCAGAAACGGTCACTGATCCCAGCGGCCACTACCGATGTGCGTCCTACCGGGGGCGGCAGCAGCTCCAGCTCCATTGCAGCGGCTCCAGCGCAGCGGCTCCAGCAGCAGCAGTGGTGGCGGCAGTGGCTGGAGTCTGGCAGGCAGCATCGCCTGGCAGGCGCTCGACGCGACCACCGGCATCCCCTCGATGATCGGCGACGTGCAGACGCTCGTCAATGGCAACGCCAGCCTGACGCAGAAGCTGCTGGCGGGGGGCGACTTGGCCTTCAACGTGGTCATGGACGTGACGCTGGTGATCGGCGTCGGGGAGGGACTGCGGGCCGCGTATGTGGGGGCGCGCATCGCCGCCGACGTGGCCGAGCATGTGGCGGCGGACCTGGCCGAGCATGCCGCCGAGGATGCGGTCGAACATGCCGCCGAGGATGCGGTCGAGCATGCGGGCGAGGATGCCGTGGAGCATGCGGGCGAGGATGCGGCAGGCGTGGCCACCGAGACGGGCGGCGGACTGTGGCCTCTCGTTTGCTGCGGCCACGCTGGTCGCGACGCCGCAGTGGTGAACAGGCGATTGCCACGCTGACGGTGGGGCAGCAGGTCAGCGCCTACGATCCTACGACCGGCAAGACCACGACCCAGACCATCACGCGCGTCTTCCTCAACCACGACACCGACCGGCTCGACGTGACGCTGGCCACCCAGACGCCGAGCAGCGCACGAGTGGCGAACGGCGGTCCGGACGGCAGGACACGGACGGCAGCGCCCCACAGGCGGTCGCGACGCTGACCCGCCCAGTCTCCACAACAACCGCGCAGGATGAGGTGATCCACACCACGGCCAATCATCCCTGGCTGAGCGCCGATCACGGCTGGCTGGTGGCGGGCAAACTCCAGGTCGGTGAGCCAGTGCGGTTGCTCGATGGGGCGACGGCGCGGGTGGTGGCGCTGCACACGCTGCCCGCTGTCCTTTGTCCATCCTATCTCCTCTCGCCCATGCCGCAGCGCTACCTCATACCTCGTGGAGGCTCCTCACCGCACCTCCGCTAGCTCCCCCCATTGCGTGGTATAGCTCGGCGAGCGATACGCCTGCTTCATCCGCCACGGTTGCGCGATGCCCGTGCTTAGCGGGCGGATCATGTCGCGTCCGAACCGCGCATTGATCGCGTCGAGCGTCCGCATCAGCGCCTCACTGCGCGCCCGCTCACGGTGTCGCGCTCCCGGCGTCAACGCTCCTCGCCGAACAACCCCTGGCGCACCGCTCGCCCACGAACTCCCCCAGGATGACACCGACCTTGTGATAGGCAAAGCCAGGCCGGTAGACCCGTCGCAACGCCTCTGACGCCGCCTCCAGCAGCTCCAGGGTATCCGCCGTAGCGCGTGGCAGCGGGATCGTTGCGCTGGCGCTATGCTGTGGCTCCTGCTCACGAAACTGGTTGGTCGTGATGAAGACACTGATTCGTGTCGGCGAGTGTGTGCTGCGTACGACACTTCTCCGCGACATGCGCGGTGAAGAGCGCTACCGCCTCACGCAACTCCCCCAGCCTCGGTGACCTGGGGCGCCCAAATGACCGTGAGACACAGAGTTGCTTGCGCCGCTCAGGCGCTGCAACGAGCGGCAAGCACGAACCCCACGTAGTTCCAACTGCGTGCGCGCGCCTGTCACGGTCAGATGGCGCCGCACCCAGCGCGCATCGGCCTGCGCCAGGTCATAGGCTGTCGTGATGCCGAAGCCTGCCAGCAATTTCGCCCGTCGTGGGCCAATTCCCCACACATCGCCCACCGGCAGCGACAGATAGCAGCGCCTCTCGCTCACTGACCTCACCACTCAGCACACAGACGCCGACAAGCGCAGGATCGTGCTTGGCGCGCTCAGCCGCCGCTTTGGCCAGTGTCTTCGTCGTGGCGACGCCCATCGAGATCGGAAACCGGTCCAGCGCCCCACCGTCTCGCGCATCTCGGCGACATATGCACGTCGCTGCGCCAGCGGCAGGGTGGCCACGGGCGAGAGGTCGAGGAAGGCCTCATCGATCGAGTAGACATCCAAATGCGGCGTGTAGCGCTCCAGCGTGTCCATCACCCGGCGGCTCATATCGCCATAGAGCGCGAAGTTGGCCGAGCAGACGAAAGATATCGTGCTGGCGGATGAGGTCGCGCACCTGATGGAGCGCTGCGCCCATCGGCACGCCGAGCGCCTTGGCAGCGGCGCTACGGGCGATGATATTGCCGTCGTTGTTGCCCAGCACCACCAGTGGTCGCCCACGCCAGTCCGGGCGAAAGACCGCCTCGCAGCTCGCGTAGAAGTTGTTGCAGTCGGCCAGCGCGATCAGCGGCGCGGTGAGGTAGGGGAGGGTGGAGGGTGATGATCGGGCTGGGGGGTCTGAGCGGTGGTCATGGCGCGCCTACTGGACATCCTGCACATCGGCGTAGCGGTCGCCCAGCGCTGCGCCATCAGGCAGGGTATCCGCCCGGTGGATCACATACGTGACCACACCCCACACCACCGCCTGCGCGGGGTAAACGTTCCCATTGCCAGTCACTCAGCGGGATCGCTTCGCTTACCTCGTCGCCAGCTGCGATGAAGATCACCTGATGGCTTGCTACGGCCCGCAGGTAGCGCCGCACCAGCAGTTCGCCCGCCACCGCCAGCACGATCAGCCGCCGCGCCGTCGGACGCAGCGAGCGATCCACCACCAGGATGTCGCCTGCGAACACGCCAGCGCGAGCCATCGCCTCGCCGCGCATGCGCAGAAAAAAGGTCGCGGCTGGCCGTCGTACGACGAGCGCCTGAAGGTCCAGGCTACTTTCCGCCACATCCTCGGCTGGCGACGGGAAGCCACTGGGGGGGCAGCGCGGGCAGCATCGCTTCGCATTGGCTTCCCCCTTCCCACCTGCGCCTGGCGGTCGGCGCTGCGGCATTTCGCGGCGTTCCTAGATCGCTGCGATTGAACGTGCGTTCTAGTCTCCGCCGTGATGATAGCATGCGCAACCAGCGCGCCGAGCGCAAGGGCTGGGAGGCGGGAGGGCAAAGTCGCGACGAGGAAGCACGGCTCCTGTCCACGTCTGACGGGGGATGTCACTCACTCACTGGTGAGGAGGAGTTAGTGACATCAGTCATCACCGCAGGTGCGCGTCAGATTTATCTGGGCAAGCTTGCGGCGATATTTGGCAATTGCCGCAAAGGCCCAAGGAGACTGGATTGAATCTCTGATGCCAACTGCCCTCTGAGCCGAATCGGCCGAATCGGCTTGTATTCACAGATCGTCGATGGGTGTGCCTTTAACCATCTCCTTGCTGCGCAAAACTCTGACGCGCATCCCGGAGTAGCGGAGTAGCTTATCGCTTGACTTACCTGGTAACCTATATGCATCCAGCTCTAGTGTGCGTCGTAAACGCAAAGCGAGCGATGGAAGGGGAGCATGATGATGGCGAAGTATCGGATCCGTGTCATGGCAATCGCGTTTCTCTGCGTCTGTGTTATCTCCGCAACTGCGCTTGGCATGGGCCGTGCCGTATATGCTAGCCATTCCTCCTCACCAGCAGTGCTGCGAGCTGGTAGTCGAATGCAAGTGCACTATCACGCCAGTCACAATCGTGCGTATCAGCAGGCAGCAGCAACTTCTACCGATTGGCCCGAATACGGCTTCGATGCGACAGGAGCACGCAACAACACCAGCGAGACGATTCTCTCACCTTCGTCCGTCTCGGGACTGTCTCTGCATGGTCTGCTGCTGTGTTCAACCCTGCTCCGTACCCCATCGTTGTCGGTGGGACACTCTACATTGAGGCCTATAACCAGCAGTTGTTGGCGCTGAATGCCACAACGGGCGCGAGCGTATGGCCAGATCCAGCCCTCACTGGCAGTGGCGGGCTAGGACTGGCTGGCGCGGGGAACATCGTCTATGTCGGCGGTTCGGACAGCCGTGCCTATGCGTTCAATGCTGCAACAGGCGCGGAAATAGGAGAGCATCTTTACGATGACAGCTTCAGTTCTCCACTCACGATTGTCAATAATGTCGTGTACGCCGGAGTAGGCGGCCACTATCTCATGGCGCTCAATGCTTCTAACGGCGCGATCATCTGGCAGCTTCACCTAGGAAGCACTGGCAGTGACGCTCCCGCAGTGGTAAATGGTGTCGTATATGTGGCAGCAAACGACAACCGTGTCTATGCCGCTAATGCGTCAAATGGCAAACTCATTTGGAGTGTGATTGTCTCTGGAGGCGTGAGTGGCACAGGATCAACACTCGCTGCCGTGGGAGGTCTCATCTATGTGCAATGCACCGATGGCACGATCAAAGCCTTCCGCATGACCGACGGTTCATCGGCGCTGCCGAGTACGCCATCGCCCAGTCAGTTCGGAGTCCAAGAAGGCTCCTTTGCGGTAGGAAATCGCCTCATTTATGTGGGAGGCTATGATCCTACCACGAATAGCGATGGCATGTTTGCCTATGATGCACTCACAGGAGCGCAGCAATGGTTCCAACCAATCTCCGGACAAGCACTTACGCCAGCAGTTGCCAATGGGGTCGTGTACTTTGGCACAAACTTAAACGACGAGTACGCTCTCGACGCTGCGACCGGGGCACAATGATGGACCCAGTCTGGGCTTGGCCTTCCTGCCACGGCCCCTATAGTAGTCAATGGCATGCTCTATGTCACGACGACTACCTACGGCCCAGGAATCCAGAGCCTTTTCGCCTTCCACCTTCCCTAGCACGATCCGTTTTCTCACTTGCCGCGCATCCCGAAGCCAAAAACTTGCCAAGTCGCATACTCGCGCACTGCTGTGAGCGTCCAGGAGGCGTGGAGACAAAAGCTACCTACCTTGACACGCGCAAGGATGAGAGTCCGACAGCCTGTGAGGTGGACCGTGTGACTTCGCTGTTGCGGTATATCCTTTCGACGCTGCCGTCGAAAGCGCACGAGAGCATGAGGTCACAAGTGGAGTTGCGGAGGGCTGCCCGTCTTGCAAGTGAAGGTATCCTAGTCAGGGCCAAGGCGACATGGGAGGCGCTTGCGCGAGATGTTGAGGAGGGCTAGTTTTACAGTTGCAGCTAGCGGAATGCCCCCTGTTTGCATTGTTGGCAACGCGGAAAATCAGCGGCTTGACCGTCGGCATGGAACATAGCGCCCGTTTGCCACGAACCCTGAAAAATCGAAGTGGTTCCGGCAAGTGCAACTGTAAAACTAGACGTGTTTCACTGGCGCCGGCGGTGCTCGCCCATACCGAGCGAATACTGCACCTGCTCCTCACGGTCAGCGACGCAGATCAAGGCGTTCAGCGATGCAGCAGGCGCGATGCAGCAGACGCGATGCAACACGTGATTGGAGGTGAGCGGGCATGAGCGACAGCAGCGATGAGCGCACTGAACAGGTGGAACAGGTGGAACAGGTGGGGCAGGTCTTGCCGTTCGACGATGGCAGTGCTGGTCGTCTGATCCGTCGGCAGTGGCACGCGGGCCAGTGGTATTTCAGCGTGATCGACGTGATTGCGGCGCTCACCGACAGTGACGCGCCCCGTCGCTACTGGAGCGACCTGAAACGCAAGCTCCACGACGATGAAGGTTTCAGTGAGGTGTACGAGCACATCGTACACCTGAAGATGCACTCCGCTGACCACGGGGGGCTTTAGCCCGCCGCAAGCCGCCGCCCTTCAGGCCATGCGGTTAGGCGGTCATGGCTTTAGCCAAAAGTCCGCTGCGCTTTCCATATATCCAATTGTGTGATAGAATGGATACATGGAGAACACACCAAAGGCGAGCGACGCATCTCAATACGTTTCCCGTTGGACGTATTGGCGGTGATACGCACGCTCGCCAAGCAGCATGAACGGTCCTTCAACGGGGAAGTGGTCTGGGCGTTACGCGAGTATGCCGAACGACACAAGGGTGAACAGTAGCCATGTCCGAGATGAGCCTGCGCAAAGCCTACAAGTACAAGCTCAAGCCAACGCCCGAACAGGAGCGGCAGCTTGGATGAGACCTTGTGGCGCTGTCGCACGCTCTACAACACGGCGCTGGAACAGCGCATCACGGCCTATCGCCGCTGTGGCGTCACGCTCTCACGCTATCAGCAAGAAGCCGAGTTGACCGACCTCCGCGCGGCGATGCCGGAATACGCGGCCATTCACAGCCATGTCTTGCAAGACGTGTTGACGCGGCTGGACAAGACCTATCAAGCGTTCTTTCGCCGGGTGCAAGGCGGGCGAGACGCCGGGCTTCCCGCGCTTTCAGGGCGCGCAACCGCTACCACTCCTTCACCTACAAGCAGTATGGCAACGGCGCGCGGCTCGATAACGGCTTCCTGGTCCTGAGCAAGATCGGGCGATGGCGGTGCGCTGGTCACGTCCGCTGGAAGGCACGCCCAAGACCGTCACCATCGCGCAGGAGGCGGACGGCTGGTATGCCATCATCTCCTGCGCCGAGGTGCCAGCCCAGCCCTTGCCGCCCACCGGACAAGAGACGGGCATCGATGTGGGGCTGAAGGTGTTCCTCATCACCGCCGAGGGTGAGGCGGTAGAGAATCCGCGCCACTATCGGCGGGCTGAGAAGCAGCTGGCGAAGGCGCAGCGGCGGGTAGCCGCCGCAAGAAGGGCAGCAACCGCCGGCGCAAGGCGGTGGGGCACCTGCCAGCGAGCGCATCAGACGTGAAGCGGCAGCGCGCCGACTTCCACCACAAGACGGCGCTGACGCTGCTGCAGCCAGTACGACACGATCTATCTCGAAGATTTGCGGGTCGCCAACCTGGTACGGAATCGCCACCTGGCCAAGAGCATCAGCGATGCGGGCTGGGCGCAGTTCCGTAGCCATCCTCGAAGCCAAGGCAGCATGCGCCGGGCGTCGGGTCGTGGCCGTGCCACCCGCCTACACCAGCCAGGACTGTAGCGGCTGTGGGGAGCGCGTGCCCAAAAGCCTTGAGCGTGCGCACCCACGTCTGCCCATCCTGCGGGCTGGTGCTCGACCGCGACGAGAACGCGGCGCAGCAACATCCAATGGGCCGGGCAGGCCCTTCGGGGACTCGCGGGATAACCTGCGGGGGTGAACCGAGCATCCATCGGGCTTTAGCCCGTGTGGAGTGTCAAGGCAAGCTGTACGCGACGGACGCCGCCACCGCTGCCACCATGCTGCGCATCGTCCAGAGCGTGCCAAGCCCCAAAGCTGAGCCGGTCAAGCAGTGGCTGGCGCTGGTGGGCGCCCAGCGGCTGGACGAGGTCGCAGCCAGCCTGGATGAAGACCAGCGCCGCCAGCTCCTGCGCGGCGAGGTCGCCACGAAGAATAGCCATCTTGCGGATACCGTCGCGGGCGCTGGGATTGTCACCACACGCGACTTCGCGATCTTTCAGGACTGGGGCTATCGCGGCCTCTACAATGGCGAGAAGGCGCGTGACATTGCCGCCAGGAAGGGTCTGGCGCCGGCGAGCGCATCCTGGACTGGATGGGCAGCGAGGAGCTGGCGGCGAACTGGTTTCGCATCACGCAGGCCGAGGCGAAGTTGAAGCGCGAGGGGATCGACACCAAAGCGGGCGCCAACGCCGCGCATCACGCCATCGGGCGCGCGGTGCGTGGGACCATCACGCAGATTGGTGGCACCATGCCAGAGGACTTGCCGACACCGCCTGAGAGCATCAAGATGGTCGAGCAGCGTGCGCAGCGACGCCTCACGGAGGAGGCACAGCGTCGCCGTCAGCCGCCGCTTTTCGCCGATGCTGCGTCTGATGTCGCTCAGGTCGCTGAGGTCGCTGATACCGCCGATACTGCGGCTGATGACCAGAATGGCGCCCACGAGTGATGTGGACCATCAGGGGTAAGCGGTACTCTGCTGGAGCCTACCCCTGATGGCCCGCGTGAAGGCCCAATGACAGTGAGATAGCCGGATGCCTCACTCAAAGTTCACGCCGCTCTGCGGTCGCCATCGGTCGCCATTGTGGTGGCCAGACGTGCTGACCAGGCGTGCTGACGGGACGGATGGGCCTCTGCTACCCCTGTGTCTGCTGCTCGCCGACCAGGAGCTGGCAACTCACTATGTGCGTGGTGTCGCTCGTCGATGCATACAGATAGTCGATGTCAAATGATCCGACAGGCGCAGCGTTCTGACTGGCGTCCTGGAATGCGCTTGCCGGGAACGTCTTGCCCAGCGTCGCGCTCACGTGAACGTCATCCCAGCCATCGGTCGTCGGGACCTGCTGCACATGGTGGGCATCTGTCGGCATGAAACTCGTGCACGCCTGCCTGGCCGTCGTCAGGCTCCACGGCTGGCTCGATGGCGCGGCGACCACGATGCTATAGGCGGCGGCGCCGCCAGGGGTGATGGCGAAATAGTTCCCCTCGTCCACAATCAGGTAGTCCAGCGCCACGCCGGGATATTCACGGAAGTGGAGATCGCCCTGCGCCTGATTGCTCTGGTTGGTGAGCGGCCCGTACCTGGCGATGAATGCCTGCCCCGGCCCTCCTAGCACAGACGACCCGGTCGTCGGCGGCGGCGTCGCCCGTGTTGGCGTCGCTGTAGGCTTGGGCGTGGGCGTTGAGCGGTGCGCTGTAGCGGTCGGTGTCGCCGAAGTACGCTGGGCTACCTGCTGCGTGGAGGATGCTGTCGGGCTGTTCGACTTCGCGCCCTTCCCACCAGCGCCCAGCGCCAACGCCCCAACGCTACAGATGAGACACACGACAACCAGGGCGCCACAGCCCAGGCCGATTTGTAGCGCACGCCCTTGCAGCCGATACCACCCCGTGAACCGATTCCACATCATCCTCATCACCCGCATCTCCTTGTCGCGTCTATAGCGAACGGGCACTGTTGCCTGTGCATCAGTATACCAGAGAGGCGCTGATGTGAGAAGGGCGCCTCTCCTTTCTGTATGCAGCCGGGCTCTGTCACGCCCACTATACGATGCCTACTGCGACGCCGAGGCGAGTTCCTGGCCTCAAGTTCCTGGCCTCGACTCCCTGGCCACAACCGTCGTCAGTCGAGATGCCCATCATTCGTGCATTGCTTGCGCCGCCACCCTCACAGGAGTATCATCGCGCAGGATAACAGACGCCGACCGACTGGCCGTACTGGCTGTAGAGATAGCGGGATGGCTGAGCGTGCGGTTGCGTGTGTGGATGCGAGGAGCGGAACGTCTATGGCAGCGAGCGTGCCCCAGGAGAACACTGTCCCAGCGACGCAGGAAGACTTCGAGCGCATCTTCCGCTACCCGACCCTCGACAAGATGCTCGCGCTCTCGTGGCGCGACTTCGAGCGCTTCATCGCCCACGTCTTCGTGTGCGCGGGCTACCGCGTCGAGGATGTGGCGCGTGACTTCTTCCCCGATGGCCCCGGCGTTGACCTGAATCTGTATACGGCGCATGCCTCGTCGCACGCCTCGGCGCATGGTGGTGGGGCTGTGGGCAAGACAGCGAGGCCCGTCGCGCGGGTGGAGATCAAACGCTGGCGGCAGCCGCTGCGGCTCGATCATGTGCGGCAGTTCATCGGCACGCTGCGTGTGGCGGGCGATATTCCTGGCTACATGATCTCCACTGGCGGCTTCGAGGGGAATGCGCAGATCGCCGCTGAGATGGCCTCCAGCCACGTTCGGCTGATCGATGGCGCGCGTCTCTTGCGCTACATCGCCTATGTCGGCGGCTCACGGCTCAACGGCGTGTTCGCGGGCGGCTCGGTCGCGCCACAGCAGCCGACCTCGCCCGCCTGGCTGGAGCGGGGCGATGAGTTCGCGCGCGCGACGGCGCGTCCCCCACAGGGCGCACGCACGACGCGCGTACTGGCGGTGCTCAACACCAAGGGTGGGGTGGCCAAGACCACCACCGCGCTCAACGTCGGCTTCGCGCTCAGCGACCGGCATCAGCAGCGGGTGCTGATGGTCGATCTGGATGGCCAGGCCAGTCTGACCCGCTCACTGCCACCACGTCAGCGTGAGGAGGCGGCGCGGGGCGCTGCTCCACCGCCGCCGCTCGATACGGCGTCGCTTGCCCACTATCTGCGTGGTCAACGCACGCTGGAGCAGCTCATTCGGCCCACACGCTTCGAGCGGCTGTGGGTGGCGCCTGCCAGTCGCGAACTCTATCATCTCCAGTTTGCCGGGGCCGACCGCGCGCGCATGGAGATCGCGCTGGCTCAGGCGCTACGCACGGCGAAGGTACGCGATGAGGCGGAAGGACGAGAATGGGGAGGCAGTGACGACGGCGACGACTGAGCTTCGCTCGTCACCTGCGTCACCCGCATCGCATGCGCCGGATTGGGTGATTCTCGACACACCGGCTGGCGACACGTTCTTTGCGCGTGCGGCGCTGGTGGCTGCGGACTACATCTTGATTCCGGCGCTGGCGGAGACGTATGGCATCCTGGGCGTCAATGAGGCGTTGGCGCTCATGCGCACGATGCACGCGCTGACCGGCGACACGGCGCAGTGGAGTGATCGCATCCTGGGGTGTCTCATCACGCGTTGGAAGCAGTCGGCAAATGCCGCCGCGAATCTGGCCGCGATACGCGTTGACCTCGACCGGCAAGGCATTCGCTTCTTCCGCCAGGCCGTGCCGCTCGACGACAAGGTGGAGACGGCGCATCGTGGCGAGGTGAGGGGTGAGCGGCGCACCCTCTTTCATCTGGGTCGCCCAGGCACGCAGCCCGGCCCTGCGGCGCACGCCTATGATGCCGTCGTAGAGGAGATCCTCAGCTATGCCCGGTAAGACCACTGCTGTCACGACGACGACGAGCGCCACAAGCGGCGCCACAAGCGGGGCCGTCAGCGCCGTGAAGACGCGCGCGACCACCGCGACCACCGCAACGAAAGCAGCGAAAGCAGCGAACACTACAGCGGCGACCATGACTGCTGCGACGGCGGCGCGTTCGGCGGCGCTCACGTTAGGCCTCGACGACATCAACAGATTGGCGCTGGCGCTCACGCTGGCCGCAGCGGATGAGGCGGCGGAGAATCCCCGGTTCGCCCAGCGGGTGCGCGCAGCCTACGACCAGCTTCCGCCCTCGAAAGCGCCGAAGACCCGCAGTGGCAGCATCGGCGTGGCGGAGGAAACAGCCTGCCCAGGGCGCTCACGGCGTCGCTGACGCCCATCAAGCGGGTGGAGGGTGGCGAGATCAACCCCGCTGCGCCGCTCGACCCCTATCTGCTGCTGGAGGTCTACGGCGCGGCGCAACTCAGGCTGGCGTTGGACCTCTATCCCGTCGCCAGCCTGCGCGAGGGGGCGGCGACAGTGGCGGCGCGCTCATCCGGTTCCCCTGGGTTCAACTAGTGCCAGGCCACCCGCAGCGAAGGCGTCGCGGGCCGCGCTGATCGACTACATCGCCACACAGCTTGGGGGCTGAGGCTTGGACTGTGGCTGAGCCTGTGTGTAGATGGCTCAGTACATGCATGAATTGGGGCAGCGCCGAGTCAAACGTCGGCGATCATGTAGCAGCTCATGGCTCGCGATGGCGTAGCTGTTGGCATAGTGACTGCGCTCATCTGTTGGCGCAGATGAGCGCACTGGCCAGCAGCCCTCCACCTGGTTTCGCCACCAGAATGCTGTCTACATCGCTGGTGGAGCCTCGTCTGCGCTCGCATCGCGTTCGGCGCGTTCGGCGCGTTCGGCGACCTCGGCGACCTCGGCGCTCGCTGCCGCCGCTTCGGCCTCCAGCACCGGCACGATGATCGGCTCACTGGCAGGCTCGCCCTCCGCAGCAGCGGCCTCGGTCTGCGTGTCAGCCGGGGCGGCGCTGGCCTCGGCGTCTGTGGGCATGCCGTCGTCTCCCGTCGCATCAGCAGGCTCCGGCTCCGGTCCTGGCTCCGGCTCAGCGGGCAGCAGCGGTAAGAGCGGCGCATCATCGTCTGGCGCTGGCGTGGGCGCAGCGGATGCCGCCAGCGGTGGCCGTGGGCGCCGTCGGCGCGCGAACAGCGTCAGCGAGAGCAGCAGCGCGCCCAGCAGCAGCGCAGCGCCCAGCGCCAGCGCCCACAGCGGCGGCATGGCCGAGAGCGCGCACGCCACCGACGTCCCCGACGCGCAGGGCGACGGCGTGTGGGGTGGGTCTGAGAGCGCGACCACCGTAGAGGTAGTCGGCGCAGGCGTCGGCGAGGGACGCAGCCGTGGCGTCGGCAGCGGCGTCGGCGTCGGCTTGGCGACCGGCTTCGGGTGCGGCTTGGGCAGCGGCTTCGCCGTGAACACCTGCACCGGCGGCGGCGGCGGCGGCGGATTCGTCGGCATCGGCACGACCGCGCCCGCATACCCCGCTGGCGTCGCCGGCCAGCCGCTGCTCGCGTAGCCTGCGAGCAGCGCGCCATTCTGATTGAGTTCCCAGTCCGGGTTGAGGTTTGGCCCGAACGGCGAGATGAAGACGTAGTGCCCGATCCAGAGATGATTGTAGAGCGACGGCACGTAGGTATACGGCCCCACCGCCGGGTCCGGGTCGAGCGGGAAAGAACCATCCTGATTGCCCGAATAGGGGTACTTGAAGTAGTCGGAGCCGCCACTAGTGGGGATCAGGCCCGACAGCCACAGGCTGAGCGGGACCGCCTGCGCCATCTGCGCCTGGATGCCCGCGCCCGCCCCACCCGGATCCCAGACATGGATCGCCGTGATGCTGCCCGGATCGGTCAACGGATCACCGGTCGCATCCACCCCCGACACAATCACCGAGTGCTGGCCATGATCCACGAAGACGCTGACCGGTTGTCGTGAGCGCAGGACGGTAGCCACGATCTGGAGCGTGGCGTCCCAGGCGCCGTTCGTGTCCACGACGACATGGTACGCGCGGCCCGTCGCCGCACTCAGGCCATAGGCCAGCGAGCGCGGATCGGTGCCGAAGTCGCGGGAGATGTCGGCGGTGACGCCCGGCCCGTAGCCCGCAGGCGTCGGCGCGCCCCACTCGCTGGTGCTGCTGGGGTCGCTCAGGAGGCCCGCAATGGCATTCTGCGAGACGGGGGCCGTTGGATCGAGGTAGTCCGCGATCAGCGCGACGGTCGCGATGCCGCACCAGTTGCCCGCCAGTTGTGGCCAGCCAGCGGCGGTGGCCGCCGCGCTCACATCGAGGTTCTTCGGCGGCGGCCCGCTGGGGGTCGCGGTCAGCGTCGGCGTGGCTGTGCCAGTCGCCGTCGCGGTCGCGGTGGCTGTGGCCGTTGGCGCAGGTGTGGCTGTGGTGGTCGCAGTGGCCGTGGCGGTCGCGGCGCTGGTCGCCGTGGCCGTATCCGTCGCCGTGGCCGTATCCGTGGCGGTCGCGGTATCGAGCGCGGCGCGGTTGAGGACGCCATAGAATCGCGTGCGCGCCGCCGCCTGCGCTGGCTGGCTGCTGAGTGGCGCGGCTGAGAGCAGTCCGAGCGCGATGGCGCAGAGCAGCGCGAACAAGCTGCCGCGCCTGGCGGGCAGCCTACGCTGGCGCTGCAACTTCGCCGCGCAATCAACCGCTTTCTTCACGCGTTCTCTTTCCTGTTGCTACATGCATGGCGCTGATGGCGCTGGCGCTGCGGCCGTGGCGTTACAGCCGCTCTCTTCCTCACAGTGCGATGCAGCATAGTGGGAGGCGACCATACCTGTCAACAGCGCCTGCCGCTTTTTCTCAGGGCCTCAGGGCTGCTGGACCCGTGAGTCACTAAAATAGGGCGCGCTTCGCTGCCAGTACTCTGGAGACGCTAGATGACCCGATTCAGCGGCTCGATGCGCGTGTGGCCGTGCGTGTGACGGGGAAAATGCGGCAAATCGTGAACGCACTGCGCGCGTAGCGCTGTGGGACCGCTACATACGACCAACTCTCCCGCCTCCCGCCTTGAGCAGGCGCCACGTTCGCCACGTTCGCATCGTTCGCCATGTGTGGCGCCTCGACACGAAGGGTCGCTAAGGGTCGCTAAGGTCTTGCATGAGCGCATATCCCAGCGCGCCAGATGAGGTTTGACCTTCACAGATAGCCTGTGGTGAGACGAAGTCAGCGCCTCCGCTTGTGCAACCATAGAGCGGCGTATCGACGCCAGATGCAGCGGTGGGTTTATTGAGCAGCCAACCCTCCGTGCGTTCATAGGTTCCTCCTGGACAGGCAGCCTTGAGTGACACAAAGTGATGACCTGACGAGGTTATGCATCCATACAGCGCATGCGTTCCTGGTTGCTGCAGATCGTACAGGTAGCCAAGAATCGACTGTGCGGTATAGGGACCATAGAAGTTGATGTCGTAGGCGGTCGTGATCAGATAATCACCGTTGCCAGAGTCGTAGTACCGGACAAGCGCGTGTGCTGCCGGATACGGTATAGGCTGCGCTAGTCGCTGATAATTCTCGCCAAAGATCGCGTCGTGTTGTGCACGGAGAAAGGCGACACGCGGCTGCAACAGATTGGGAGCCGGGTAGAAGTTCCACAGGCACGGCGTCGTGGCGTAGTCAGCGTTGACCACACACGCTTCGGTTTGCAGTTGCGTATACTGATAGGTCTCTATTGCAGGCAGGCTACGCCAGCTTGTCACCATCAAACCCGCCGTTATCAAGACCAGCATCGCGACATTCGCGCGCATGATCCACGGTGATAGACGTGCAAGCCTGGACCCGTGTTGTCAGACCCGGCAGACTCCGGCACCCTTGACTGAGGCTTAACGCATGTTTGCCGTTGAGCAGCAACAGGTAGATAACAGCCACCCACCACACACGGCGAACGTCTGATAGCGCGAGGTCAACGCAATCTCCGACCAGGGGCCGAGGTTGGTGCACCTAAATGATGTCACCAGCGACAGGCCGATCGCGTAGGCGCCCAGCCCAAACCAGGGCAGCAGCGGCGCGATGCGCTTTTCGCGCGCCCAGTAGTACAAGACGTTGACGTTGCCAACATCAGGCTCAGAGCGCCCTGCCAGGAATGCCACTCGCCGAGGGCGTCGCCGACCGGAGCGCCCAGATAGGTGATGCAGAACTTGAGGGTGGTGAGTGACAGGCTGATCGGCACGGATGCGGAAAGCCCGCATGTAAGGCACGATGATGCCCACTGCTACCACGCACCAGACGAACGTCTTCCTGTACCCCTGCGCGAAGACGGCTGGCAGAAACGCGACGAAGACGGCTAGCCCTCCCAGCGTGGAGAGCGCTGCAACCACTGCGCCAACGATCGTCACCGCAAATGCGCGCCAGGTCGCGCGTGGCGCCGTTAGACCCCAGAAGGCGAGCGACACACCAAGACGGTAGAGGTGAAGGCGAGCTG
>CAVPBB010000010.1:0-116519 GCA_963701795.1 uncultured Chloroflexia bacterium
AGTAGCGCCACGCAACGTTGCGTGGCGCTACATTTTGAGGATGTCATCCGCTCGCTCGCCCCCCCCCCACCAAGCAGGCGGAGACAGGAGGGAACAGCAGCTATGGACGCTGCTGCGCGCGATCACGTCTCGGCGACCCCTGTGACCTGGCGCGACTTTGGGCCCTTTCTCCAGCGCGTGCGACGGCGGCGTGGTCTCTCGCAGGAGAAGCTCGCCCAACGCCTCGGCTGTCATCGCACCTATATCTGGCGGCTGGAGCATGGCCGCAATCGTCCCAGCCGCATCTTGCTGCACAGCCTGGCGCTGACGTGCGCTCACGGCGGAGGAAGCCGCGCTGCTCGGCGCCTTCGCCCAACTGCGCGAGTATGCGTACGATGACTTGGCGCTTGAGTGAGGCCAACATCCCCTGCCTGACCGCGCTCGACACGGCCCGCGCGCTGGTGGAGGCGCTGGGCGCAGGCGACGACACGCTGACGCTGCCCTTCCCGGCGTATCGGCAGGGGTGAGGGCAGGTCGACATTCGTGTGCTGGGCATGTGGTAGACTGCGGCAGAGGCTGCGCCTGGGTTGATGCTCAGAGGGGGCGGCATGTCAGCCATGTCAGATGAATCCACAATCAACGAGCGCCCGCAAGCCAGTCGCGGCGCGTCCCCCGCTCAGAGGCGCCAGAGAGCGCTGCTGGCGCAGTGGGCTGCGCGCTATATCTGGTGGAAGTCGGCTCCAGACGCCCTGCGCTCTCCCGGACGCATTATCGCGCAGGTCATGAATATCGGCGATTACGCGGATCTCCAGGCGCTCATTGAGTGCTTTGATGTGGACGCGCTGCGCGAGGTGGTGCGCCACGCCGAGGCTGGCCAGTTCAACGCGCGCTCATGGGCCTACTGGCACTACCGCCTTGGCCTCATTCCACTAGATGCGCAGGCTCGTATCCCACCTCTGCCCGCTCGGAATGTTTCATGACGCCGCCGCTCATACCGCGCCTTGACGCGCTTCCAGAAGCCCAGCGCCGTCTCTGGCCGATGTTGCAGCCACTCGTGGGGCTTGGATTCGTGCTCTATGGGGGGACAGCCATCTCGCTTCGACTTGGCCACCGTCAATCCGTGGACTTCGATTTCTTCACTGACCGTCCGCTTAATCCACAAGCGCTGCGGTCGCGTTTGGCGTGGCTGCTGGATGCGACTGTCCTTCAGGAAGCGCCAGATACGCTCACAGTGCTTGCGCACATGCAGGTAGTGGCATCGAGCGTGGCGACCGAAGCGCCAACTGCAGCCCTGGTCAAAGTCTCCTTCTTTGGAGGGCTCTCCTTCGGTCGACTCGCGAATCCAGATGTCACCAGTGACGACATGGCGCAGATCGCGTCACTGGAAGACCTGCTCGCTACCAAACTGAAGGCGCTCTTGCAGCGCGTCGAAGCCAAAGACTACCTGGATGTCGCTGCGCTGTTGGGAGCTGGAGTTACCCTTGGCCACGGACTGGCTGGCGCGCGGGCGCTCTACGGCCAGGCGTTCCAGCCATCCGAATGCCTCAAGGCGCTCGTGTACTTTCAGGGCGGCGATCTGGATACGCTGCCAGCGGAGACCCGAACCGAACTGATCCGCGCTGTCGCCGCGACTGGGCCATTGCCTGAGGTCGCAACCGTTTCCCATACACTCGCATTGGTAGGGCCGGAGGCCGGAAGCGCGTAGGTGGGCTTTGGCTTCGCTATACCATCGTCCCGAAAAGACTCCAGCGCCGCCATCGAGGCCAAACATCCCCTGCCTGACCTGCGCTCGACACGGCCCGCGCGCTGGTGGAGGCGCTGGGCGCGCGACGAGACGCTGACGCTGCCCTACCCTTGTCGTTGTCAGCGCCGGGAACCAGTTCGCTCATGTCCTCAGAATCCCGCAGATGTACAGGCGGCTTGAGGCGCCGCAACCGTCAGTGAGACGACGTCGGAGAGACGTTGCGTTTGTGTGCGCCACTGGCTGGAATTGCGTTCTGTCAGCGCAACCACCAGCGTTGCCGTCGTCGCGTAGCGCGTTTCCTGTCCCATCGGTCGCCACACGGCGCGCGTAGACGCCGCTTCATAGCAAGGGTCGGCGAGGCGGTAGCCCAGGCTCAGCAGGCTCATAATCGCCTGCGAATAGGAGGTGTTGGGGGTAAAGGTCACGGACACATCCTGTGATGGCGTCGGCGGCTGGTTCAGATACACGCCATCCCCCGGATTCCCTGAGAGTAGAGGGCAACTCCATGTGTTCTCATCTATCGACTGCACAGCGGATAATGCGCCCAAGCGAGCAAGCCAGTCGGGCGCAGCCAACGGGTCCGCAGGCATGCTCAGTTGTGAGCGCGCGGCAGGTTGGCTCAGGCCGCTGACCCACAAGGTGGGCGCGGCAGGTATGAGCGCATAGATAGACGCCTCATCTGAGGGCGCCCAGGCGAGGCCGCCTTGTGCGGCAGTCTGGCTGTAGCAGGGGTACACTGGCCATAACCCCAGATCTGTCACCAGATGGACGGCTTGATCATAAGTGGTCGCGGCGGTGAAGGTGACCAGCGCCACAGACAGATAGGCATGGGACGAGAGTGGCGCGGAGAAGCGAACTTTGCCTATTCCCATCAGTGGCTGTAGGCGCAGAGATAAGCGTGGTCGGCGATGGCGTTATGGAGGCGATCGAAGGAGATGGAAGCGACTGGCAGGCGGCAAGAGTTAACGCCATACAAATGCCCACAGCACACGGCAAGGTGACTTTCGCGTGAAACAGACGTAACAATCGACTGCCACGCAAACTCAACGACCCTGCCATCGTTCATCCTTTGGTTCTCACAGATCGAAACAGTCGCCATCAAGGTGAACACGTCCCGGAGGGCAGGCTGCAAGCGCCCTCACGATGGCCAACCGAGCACGACGCGCACAGCGCGGCGCGTGCGCTCCAGGGTCAATCCCGCCTGCTTGAGCAGCTGGCCAGCGCTCGTCTCCTCATCGCGGAGCATAGCGAGCAGCAGGTGCTCTGGGCCTACCGACGTCAAAGGTCCGAGTCGCGCCGCCTCGTCCACAGCCAGGCGACACAAGGTACGGACCTCCTCGGCGACAGGCAGATGTGTCTCGGACGTGGGCTGCACGTCATCACGCGCGGCTGCTGTCTGCGCGAGCGCGCGTGCGCCAAAACGGAGGCGCTCTGGCGTCTCTCCGAGGCGCCGGACGGTCTGGGCGGCAAGGTTATCGTCGTCGGCCATCAGACCAATGAACACAAGCCGGTCATCGAGCGCACTGGCGCCAGTACGAATCCCCTCCACCTCACCTGCCAGCAGCGCAGCAATTGCCGCGTCGTTCACCTGGGAGCGTGTGAGATAGTCGGCATCGACCACCGTAAAATCCTCGAAGTTGGACATGAAACGTTCTCTCCTTGGTACAGCAGGCAGCAAGCGCCTGCCACCTCTTGTACGACGACGCGCGCCCCTTCGGTTTACGCGCAAGCCAGTAGGAGCAGATGGTCGAGACGGAGGCCGCGCGCCGAGCGCTGGTGGAGGCGCAGACGCTGCCCTTCCCAGCGTATCGGCGATAGGAGTGAAGCGCAGATGGGTCGTCTATTACCGACGCACGAGCGCTTGAGACGGCTCTACGATCACCAGTGTATTCTCCAACGACTGACCTCCCAGGCTCCGCAACGCCGCGAGGATCCGCTGTATTCGCTGTTCGCGCGGCCATCCCTGGGGCAGTTCGACCAGCACGACGCCCGGATGCGGGGATGGAAACTGGCCCGTGTCACGTTCGAGATCGTGGTCCTGGGTGATGAGCGTCGCGCCCGCAGCCCGCGCATAGGCGAACACATCGGCGTCAGGGCGGGCGCGCAGCCCGACATCGTAGGCGTGTTCCGCCGCCTAGCCCTCGCTGCGGAGGTCGTCAATGAGCCGCGCCGGCAGATTTTCGTCCACGAGGAAACGCCAGCGCGGGGCGTTGCTAGCTGGCGGCATAGACCGTCGTGGACCTGAGCATCTGCGTTGCGTAGGCCAGGGCAGCGCGAATCTGCGCATTCGTCAGATGGTAGTCCTGCGCGATGTCCTCGAAGGAGGAGCCGCCAGCGAGTTCACCCACCACAACCTCTACCGGCACACGCGTATCCGCAACCACCGGACGCCCGTGGATCACGTCTGGGTCTATCGTAATGCCGGGGAATATCTCTTTCGCCATCTGCGCCTCCTGCCCGTGCTCCTCGCGACGGTCGCTGCCGACTCAGCCGCATTCTACCCCGTTCGCCCCCTGCCGTGCGCTTGCGCAGGTCAATCATCCGAACAGGCGCTAGGGCTGCTCGGCTCGCTTGCGCATGTGGTATTCGTGGATGCCCTGCTTCAGCGTCCCCAGCGCCACCGTCGCGCAGGTCGGGCGCGCCATCACCACCTCGCGCCCCAGATCATCGATCAGCGTCTCGAAGCTGAGTTGCTCGATCTCCTCCAGCGTCATGCCCTGCGTCAGCTCCGTCACATACGACGCCGCCGCCATGCTGATAGTGCAGCCCTGCCCCTCAAATGACACCTGATCGACATGGCCATCGGGCGAAATCTTCGCATACATCTCTACAGTATCTGCGCACCCTGGATTCCCGCCCGTCAGATGCACATCAGCGTCTGGCAGTGGGCCACGATTCCGTGGATTCTGGTAATGGTCTACAAGAAATTCGATGGCTTCCTGGCGGTCCATCGTCATAGGTCATTCGCCTCGCTTTTTGCTTTCGCGTCACATGCGTGTCGCGCTCGTCAGGTGGGATTCAGCAGCGCCACCATCTCTGAGTATACCGCGCCCGCCACGCCCGGCGCCGCATACGCTAACGTGCATGGCGCGGTGAGACTCGTCGCGCGTCAGCCCGCCTCATTCACCTCGCGCAGCCGACGCGCCAGAATCGCCCGATGTCGCGCATCGGCGAAGCGGAAGGTCTGATGCTCCTGCTCGGGTCGCGACACATCGTCGTCCCACCAGACGAAAGGATTCCCGGTCTGCCCCAGCAGCGACGCGATGTCCTGGGGTAGCAGGTAGATCTCACCCAGCTCGAGGTCGAGGCCGTAGTCGTTGACCACCACGCGCAGACGCTCGCTCAGCGCGCGTGAATAGCCCTGTGTGATGAACGCATCGAGCAGCAGCGCGAACGTCGCATCCGCCACCGCCCAGCTTCTGTCGAGGTCTGCGGCTGTGAACGCAGCGCGCATGCGGAGCCACTCCCCAGGCCCCTCTGCGCCGCCGCGCATCTCTGGCGGAACGAGGTCTTCGCAAAGGCGCTGGCGACAATAGCTCACCGCGTAGCCAAAATCATCCACAAAGACATAGCGCAGGCCGACGCTCTTGACCATCGCGAGCGTCTCCAGCACGCATGTCCCTGGAACAATGCGCCGGTTGAAACGAAAAGGCGCCGCATCCTGTTGTTCCCAGGCGCGCCTGTACTCGTCCGCAGAAAGCGCCATCCCACATTCTCCTGTAGCCAAATGAATCGTCAAAAGCAAAGGCACGGCCTGTCAATCGCAGTATAACCTGCTTCACACACCTGTGGGCGCGCCAGGCGTACAGATGAGACAAATAGGGCGCCACTTTGCCCACATAGGAGAAGATTGCGGTAGCCGTCCTGGGTGACGGAGGTGTAGCCTGCGCAGCGGAGGCGCACGCTGGGGCTGCGGCGCGGGCACGGCTGGCGAATGATTTCGCGCCTCAGAGCGGCAAACCGTCATCAGGCGCGGTTTTGGCCGCCAGCCCGCTCGGCTAATACAACTCCGTGGTGTATGACTCTTCGAGCGCTTCTTCGGCCACATCGCTGGTCACCTGCGGCAGGGCGATGTGATCGGCGAAGATCTGCGGCGCTGAGGGCAGCGCGTCGGGCGATGGCCAGCTCGCCATGTCCCACAGTTGCGCGCGTATCAGCGCGCGTCCGCAGTGCAGAAAGACCTCCTGCGCCTCCACGACGATGGCAAGCTGTGGCCGCTTGCCCTGCGCCACCAGCGTGTCGAGTAGCGCCGCGTCTGTGTAGAGTCTCGCCACGCCGTTGATACGAAGCGTCTCGCGCATGCCGGGGATGACGAAGATCAGCCCGACCTGCGGGCGCTCCAGGATGTTGCGCAGGGTGTCGGCGCGCCGGTTGCCAGGGCGTTCGGGGATCGCCAGCAACTTCTCGCTCAAGACGCGCACGAAGCCCGGCGCGTCGCCTTTGGGCGAGACATCGCTTGGCCCCGCGCCGCTGGCTGAGCTGATAAAGAGCAGCGGCGCGAGCGCGATGAAGCGGCGGCAGTGGTCATCCAGCGTCACGATCTGCTTGCGCAGCGCTGGCGCTCCCGGCTCGCCAAGGAGCGCGCGCAGGGCCTCCACAGTGGTCACTGGTTCACTCAACGCGGCCGTTGGCGATGTATCTGACGGCATACCGGGGGTCCCTCCGCTCTCCAATCGGCCAGCCGCGCCGACGCCGGGCGCCAGCTAACGCGGCGCGCCGGGAGTCTGAGCGCCTGCCTGGCTGGCGGCGTCGGCGCTGGCGAGCGTCGGCGGATGTTGCCGCACGGCTTTGTCGCCAGTGAAGCGCGCGCGCACGACCCAGGTGAACGCCTCGATGAAGATCTTGCGCGACATCTTCGACTTGCCCACGCGGCGATCCTCGAAGATGATCGGCGTCTCGCGCCAGCGATAGCCACTCTTCCACATGTTGTAGGCCAGCTCCACCTGGAAGGCATAGCCCTGCGCCGAGATAGCGTCGAGATTGAGCGTGCGCAGCGCCGAGACGCGGAAGCAGCGATAGCCGCCAGTGCAATCGTGGATCGGAATGCCGAGCATCATGCGCGCAAAGCGATTGCCACCGCCGCTGATGAAGCGCCGTATCGGCTTCCAGTTGGGCGTGCCGCCACCCGCGATGTAGCGCGAGCCGATCACCAGATCGGCGTCCTGCGCCGCCTCGAAGAAATGCGGCAGGTAGCGTGGATCGTGCGAGAAGTCCGCGTCCATCTCGAAGACGAGATCGTAGTCGTTGGCGATAGCATAGCGAAAGCCTGCCACGTAGGCCGTGCCAAGCCCCAGTTTGCCCGCGCGGTGCATGACATGGATGCGCGGATCGTTTTTCGCAAGCTCGTCCACCAGTTGGCCGGTGCCATCGGGAGAGTTATCGTCGATGATGAGCAGATCAGTGGTTGGCGCATTGGCCAACACCTGCTCGATCAGGGCGCCGATATTTTCGCGCTCGTTGTAGGTTGGAATGGCAATTAGCGATCTCACGCGCTCATACTCTCCATCTGGTCGGTCTGGTTTGGTTGGATCGGATGTTTGGCGGGACACCCTATCCCGCTTCCTGCTCGTCGCTCCGCTGGCGCCGCTGCGGGCCTCCAGCGCACGCGCGCCTACGTATGTCTACGGATGCCTACGGATATCTGCGTCATTGTAGAACGAAGCGGCGCCCCGGCGCGCGAGTGAGAGTACCTTCTGCGCCGCGCCCGCGACGCCGAGCGACCCTAGCAGATGCGCTTGCGCAGTTCCGTGAGGCGCATGACGGTGATCTTCCGCTTCTCGACGGAGACATACTGCTTATCGAGCAGATAGCTCATCACCTTGTTGACACTCTCACGCGAGGCGCCCACCATCGCGGCCAGATCGCTCTGCGTCAGTTTCATCTCAATGCGAATGCCTTCCGGCGTACGCGCTCCGTTCGTCTCCGCCAGCTCGAGCAACTTCTTCGCCACGCGCCCATGCACGTCGAGAAAGAGCAAGTCTTCGACCATCGCATCAGTCTGGCGCAGGCGATGTGACAGGGTCGCCAGCATCTGCAACGCGATGCGCGGGCGGCGCGTCGCCACGCTGATGAAATCGGCCCGCTGAACGCAATACGTCTCGACCGGCTCGATGGCGACGGCGCTGGCCGAGCGTGGCTGGCCATCGAGCAGCGCCAGCTCGCCAAACGCCTCGCTCGCGCCAAACACCGCCAGCGCGACCTCCTGTCCCTCTGGGCTGGAGATGTAGATGCGCACGCGCCCGGTCTTGATGACAAAGAGCGTGGTACCAGGATCATCGCGGTGAAAGATGATCTCACCCTGGTGGAAGGCATGCCGCCGTGTCACCGCCGCCAGATCGCGCAACTCATCCACATCCAGCGTGGCGAAGAGCTGAATGCCCGCCAGAAACTGGGCGTGCTCGCCGAGCGCGGCGGCGTCTGGGCGGGTCGCGACGACCGGGCGCCCCTGTGCGCCAGCATTTTGTGACATAGTGATCGCTCCATCAGCGCCCATGGATGCTCTAGCCATGACGGCGTCGCCCCAAACAGGCTCCATCCACCAACGATGTCCTCGCCATCTTAGCGCCTTGCGCGTGAGAACGCAACAGTCTTGAGGATTCCGGTCAAGGCCTGTGAATGATCCTCGGCGGGGCGCGGGCGGGTGAACCCGCAGCCAGGGGCCTGCGTCCTAGCCCGCGACAGGCGGGCTTCGCGTCGGTCCGCAGACCGACCCTAGGCGCGGCTTTCAGCCGCCAGCCTGCTCTGGTTCCAGCGCAAACCGGCGCAGACTGGCGGGAGCCACGCAACGGCGCGGCTTTCAGCCGCCAGCCTGTTTCTCGCTCGCTGCGAGCGGTGGGTCGCCGTGCGCGCGCAGATACTTGTTCAGCGCCAACAGCATCGCCGTCGCCGCCGCCGCCAGCGCCGCGCGCCCCAGATCGCCCCAGTTCACCGGCTGCTGGCTCAACGCATCGGCGATGATCGGCAGCGCCGCCACCAGCCCGGCGCAGAGCAGGCCCTCCACCAGCCGTAGCGCTGCCCGCTCACCCGGCGTCAGCGCGGCATAGGCGCGCGCCCGCGCCCACAAACTCTGAGTCTTCATCCACCACCCCCCGTTCCACTCACTCCCCACGATGGCGCGCCTGCCAGCCGCGCTAATACGTGAGCGACTCGCCCGGATAGATCAGCGCGCCGCCATCGCTGTTGGCGCGCCCATGCGCCTGCGCCGTCGCCTCGATCACCGTGCGATTGGGCAGGTAGAGGTCGGCGTACCAGTTGGGCAGGTTGAGCCGCGTCGCGATGGCCGAGAGCGTATCGCCCGCGCGCACGACGTAGGCGCGCTGCCGTGGCGGACGCTGTGGCGCTGGCAGCGTGACCGGCGCGCCGCTCGCCAGCGGATTACCCATCGCCGCCGCGATGCTGCGTGTGAGGTTGGGATTACGCAGCGCCGGTTGATATTCCCAGAGCCAGAGTGTGGTGTGGCCACGCGTGCGCGCCTGCTGCGCCAGCGCGAAGGGATCGTTGGCGCCAAACTCGCCGGTCAGGTCGAGCGCGGGCTGGATGCACGTCTCGCCCAGCGCGATCAACTGGCCTTCCTGCGCCGCCAGCCAGTTGTTGTACTGCTGCGGAACCCAGGCGTTGACGCATGGCGCCAGCGCGCGCGACACGCCAGACCAGTCCTGCTGGTAGGGATCAGACCAGCTCGTCAGATAGAGCAGGCCCGCCACCGGACGCATCAGCGCGTTGAATCGCTCGGCCTCGGCGACATGTCCGTTCCACTCGATCTCCATATCGGCGCAGACAGAGCCATCGTTCGCCGCCATCATCTCGGCGAGCAGGCGGCACTCGTCCACGATCTGCGCATCGCCGAAGCGCGGGCCATAGCAATAGGCGAAGGGCAGGTAGCCGCACCCCTCCGCCAGCACAGCCGCGCGCTCCTCGCGCAGCCGTCCCACGTCGCCATACCAGCGAATGCCGCCATCGAGCCGCTTGGGCGAGATCGTATCCACGCCCATCGCTCGCGCATTGCGCGCCGCCTTCGCGAAGTCCTCGATGCTCCACGTGCGGCACTCGGTGCCAATGAACAGCACGACCTTGCCCGCGACCTGAGTCGCCTGCGCGCAATTCGTGTTCACCGCGTTCGTCGTCGCGTTCGTCGTCACTGCGTCAGCCATCTCGCTCACTCCTCTTCTCATCACACACCTACCCCACCGGTTCGCGGATGCGCGCTCTGGTATGCGGCCTACCTCCTCTCACTCGCCGCGATTGCGCTACAATGCAGCGCCAGCCACATGCGACGACTGGCCCCTGCAACGCCATGGAGACGCCTGATGAATCCAGCGACGCCAGACTGCGTAGCTTGCCGCGCGAATCGCGGCGAGATCGTTGCGCCGGGTGGCGCTTTGTACGATGACGGGCTGTGGCGGCTCGAACACACCTTTGAGCCAATCCCGATGGTGGGCTGGCTCGTGCTCAAACCACTGCGCCATGTTGAGAATCTGGCGGACCTCAGCAGCGCGGAGGCCGCCGCGCTTGGTCCGCTGCTCCAGCGCATCACCCACGCGATGAATGAGACGCTAACGCCCGCGAAGGTCTACGCGGCGCTCTTCGCCGAGGCCGTGGCCCACCTGCATATCCACCTCATCCCGCGCGCGTCTGATCTCCCTGAAAGGTATCGTGGCCCAGACGCATTTGCGCTGCTCAGCGAGGCGGCCCACACGGGCAAGAATCTCGGCGATGTGAGTGAGGCGCGGCGTGTGGCGCTTGCCATCGGCGCGTGTCTGGCCCAGCCTGACCAGTAACGCTCACAGCTCTCTCAGGCTCCTATCGTCGTGTAGGTTCCTGACCAGGCGATAGCGCCTGCGCCCGCCGCTGTCACCGTCACCTCGCAACCATACGGCGTCAGCGTGGCGGCGGTGACGCTGGGACCACTGGCGACATTGGCGCTGGTGAGGGCGCTGAAACTCAGGCCCGTCGGCGTCTTCGCCAGCGTGGGGATGAAACTCACGCTCGCCCCAATCGCCTGCCCCGCCGCGACACTGGGCGCGCGCAGCGAGACGAAGCCTATCTGCTGCGCGCCCGGCGACTGTGTGATGCGATAGACGCCACGCTGGCGCTGGCGAGCGTCGTCGGCGATGCGCAGCCGCGCCAACATGCCCTCGGCGCGGTCGGCGTAGTTGTCGAGCTGCAGCGTCAGCGTGATGTCGCCCGCCGCCGTCTCGCGATAGCGCGACTCGGCGATCCAGAATTGATTGATTCCCGGCGCCGGGCCGCTCGAAAGCTGCTGCCCACGCACAGCCAGCTCTGGCGTGTAGAGGTTCGCGTCGGCGCGTACATAGCTCAGCGGGATACGCGCGCCAGTCGCGTCACGCACGGAGCGCAGCGTGATCTCGACTTTATTGGTCGGCTGGCTGAACGCGGCCAGCCAGGCGTTCGCGATGCTCGTCGCCTGGGCCAGCGTCAGCGGCAGGCGCCCCAGCGAACGGCGCAGCTTGCGGCGGCGAAATGGCGCGGACCCCTGCGAGCCGTCGCCATTCAGGCGCGGATCGCTGACGGTGACGACGCCTGGCCCGCTCTGCGGGTCCACATACGCCACCTGCGCGACGTTGTAGGCGCGCTCGGTGGAGGGCGCGACACGCCAGCTCGCGATGTCCTCTCCGCTGGCGATGTAGGTGGTGGTGGTCACATCGCGCTGATGCGCCGCCAGCCGCCAGGTCGGGAAGCCAGCGGGATCGCGATTGCGTGGGTGGTCGTAGACGGTCCAGGTGTAGTCGCCCAGCGCGCCCATCAGCTCATGCAGAATCTCCTCCAGGTTGTAGCCGTCGTAAGCAGGCGCGAAGGTCGCTGTGGGATGGTCAGGCAGCGTCGCCGACTGGTCCTGATCGAGTGGCAGCCAGGCCGCGCGCCGCGCGAACTCCGCCGCGATGATGGCCTGCGCCGTCGTCGGCGTGGCATAGGTCGCATCGTCGGGATCATCACGTAGCGCCGCCCCGGCGCCCAGCGCGGTCAGCCAGACATATTCGCCAGCCTGCCCATCCATCACCAGCGTGGGATCAGACCACTCGCCCGCGAAGGCGGTGAACAGGCCATCACGCAGACAGACCCGCGAGAACATCGCCAGCTCTGGGCGCGGCAGACGCGCATCGGCCAGCTTGAGCGCGCAGGTCAAATCGCCGAAGCCACCCGGCGCCACCGTCGTGAACTCCAGCGCCTCCACCTGCTCGCCATACTCCTCCACGATCAGCGGATACGCCGCCGATGGTGGTGTGTACGCATAGAGCGCGAGCTTGCCACCCAACATCGTCTCCCCCTCCTCTCATCTCACCGCGCACACCTCTCACGCCCGCGTGACACAGGCGCTCAGAGGCCCGCCATGCGCGCGAGGCCACCGGGTCGCCGCCAGAGCCGATTCGCCGCCTCGTCGCGGGCGGCGCCCCAGCTCTGGAGCGCGTCACGGAGCGTCCCCTGCTGCGCGCCCGCCAGCGCGAGCGGCGCGTCGGCCAGTGGCGCCACAACAGCCAGTGTCAGCAGGGGCGTGGGGCGCCCGGCGGCGCCCGCTCCACTCCAGACGCTGCCCGCCGCAGGATGCTCACCAGCCGTCGCGGCGGCGCGCGGCGCCTGGCTCGGCGTGCTACTGGCACGGCTTTTGACGCTCGTTCGCGCGGCGCGACGCTTGCGCCCTCGCGGCGCGCTAGATTTCACGACGCCTGCGTGGCCGCGTCGCGTGGCGCCGCTGCCCGTCTGCTCTTTGCGCGCCATCCCGCGCCTCCTTTCCTACCTGCGCTCTCTCCTCGCACCTACCGTCGGATACAGATACAGCGGGCTGTACGTCACCTCGGCATGCAGCGGCAGCACCGCCCCCGCGTTGTCCGCCACATACCCCGCCAGTTGATTCACGCCCACGCCACCCGCCGCTGTGCCCACGGAGCCGCTCACCGCCGCCACTGCCAGCGTGGGGTCCAGCGTCAGGCAGGCGTCCGCCCCGCTATTGAGGTTGATCGCCCCGGTCCCCTGCGTCCCCGGCCCACCACCGCCATGCGCCGGGTTCGGCGTGGGCGCGACTCTCCAGCGAGTACGTCGCGCTGGCCGCGTCGCCCACCGCCGCCCGGTTGAGCGCCAGCCCATCGTGATACGCCCACAGCCACTGCGCAGTGACGGCGAACGGCGCATTGGCGGGGTTGTTCACCACCCCCACCAGCAGCGACCCGTCGATCGGCAGCAGCAGTTGCCAGTTGCAGCGCCCCGTCGAGCCACCCGACGTCAGATCGCCCCACTGCGGACGCGGCGTGAGATAGTTCTGCGTGAGGTCGGTCAGCGCCCCCACAGGCAGCGCCGGGACGTTGACCTGGCCGCTATCCGCTGCCGTCCACGTCGAGGCGGCGCTGATCGGCGCGACGAACGGGCCATAGTAGGCGCCGAGTTGGTCGCTGTCCCCCAGCGTGCCATACCACGGGTTGACCTTCTGCTGCGTCTCCACCCGTGTCTGCACATTGCCCAGGTTGCCCGCGCTCTGATTCGTCCAGCCGCGTGAGAACAGATGGTAGACCCCCAGCAGGTCGGCTGGGGCGAAGCTGAACGCGCGCGGGTTCCACGAGGGGTTCATCGTCACCGTCGGATAGGAGCCGCCGTAGCTGCTCGCGTCGAGGATCGCCGTGGCCGTGGGCGAGAGCGCCGACCCATAGAAGCCGTGCGAGCGGCCCCCGCCAATCGCCGCGATTGGCGCTACTCTGCCCCCGTCGGCCCAGCGCATAGCTGAGCGTCGCGCCCAGTCCCCAGCTCGCGAGGTACGTGCCCCACGCCAGCGCCGCCGGGGCGGGCAGATCGCCCTGCAGCCCGGTGAGCAGCAACTGCGCGGGGGACTGCGGGAACCGCAGCTCGCAGTACGGCATGGCGGAGCGTCTGCCCGGTCGTCGTGACGTTCCAGCACTGCGTGTTGTCCCACCAGACGGTTCCATTCGCCGAGCCGCCTGCCGTGGCGTCGCTGACGGTCAGTTGGACGGAGCAGTACGCCGTCGTCGCGCCGATGGTGAGGGAGCCAGAGAGCGTCGCCCATATGGCCTGGTTGCCGCTGAGGCTCTGGAGGGTCGTGGCGCGCAGCAGATTGCCGCTGGCGTCCCACTCGCGCAATTGGAGGGAGAGGCTGGCGGTGTTCGAGAGGCCCGTCGAGCGGACATACGCGCTGGCTGCCATCGTCTGCCCTGGCGCCGTCGGGATCGCCGAGGAGACGCCCGCCGGGCTGCCACCGCTGTAGCTCTCCCACGCCGCGTTGACCGTGCCCGCAGGCGGCAGGTCCATGCGTGCAGCGCCAAAGCTGGTGACGGCCCCGCCGCCGTAGGTGTTGGCGGTGGATTGCTCCCAGGCCAGCGCCGTGAGGCCCGTGGGGGAGCCGTTGCTGCCGTTGGCGTTCCAGCCGCCAGGGCCGAAGAGCGACAGCGTGTGGACGTTGGCGAAGGCCCCACCCACACCCAGCGCCGCCCCCGACGCACTGAACTGCGCCTGCCCACCCAGCGCCGTCACCGCGTCATAGGTGGCGACCGGGCCGACGCTGGCCACCTGCGCGCCGATAGCCCCGTTGGTGTCGCGCGAGAGCGTCGCCTGCACATCGCACGGTGTCCCCGGCGCGGAGGGGAACTGCGTGAAGACTCAGCCAGTACCACGCCTCGTGGATCGTCGTGAACGCAGCGCTGCCCAGCAGATGTTGCGTCCCGGCGACGGTCTGCTGCAGCATACACCGTGTTCCCGACGATCTCGGCGCCCAGCGAGTTGCCACTGCTCGGCGCATGCGCGCTGAAGAACGCCGTCATGCCGCTACGGAAGCGGAAGCGCGTCTGCCACTGGTTGATCGCCCCCCACGCCGGGCTGCCAAAGCTCGCGCTGGCTCCGGCTGGCACGCTCAGCGTGTTCGCTGCGGCGCTGGGCGCGACATGCCCGGCGGTGTAGTGCGCCGTGACCCGCGCCGCCGAGAGCGTTGAGCCGTAGATCGCCACCTCGTCGAGCGTGCCGGTGAAGTAGAGGCTGCCACTGCCGCTCTGTGACGCGAAGAACGCGCCTGCGCCGTAGCTGATGTTGTCTGGCCCCAGCGTCGCGCTCGTCGCCACCTGCGCCCCATCCACATACAGCCGCGCGTTCGTGCCATCCCACGTCCCCACCGCGTGATGCCACGCCCCAGTGTTGTAGGCGCTCGGCGAGGCGACGCTCGAGGCCCACAGGTCCAGCGTGACATGCCCCGTGGCGTCCAGGTAGAGTTGCGCATTCGCCTTGCTGGCGTTGGCGCCCAGGTTGATGAGCACCTGCGTCGTCGCCGCCGTCGTCTTGAACCACGCTTCCAGGCTCCACGCGGCATTGCCGGTCGGCAGCCCCGTCGTGGGCAGGGTGGCATAGCCCGATCGTGCCGTTGAACGCCGCCGCCGTGTCGGTGGACCCCGCCAGCGCGCCGCTCTGCAAGAAGCTGATGCCGGGGAAGCCGGTGGCATTCTGCGCGCTGGGTGAGAGGTCGTTGATCGTTGGCCCGGCGCTCTCATCCAGCCGATAGTAGCGCAGCGGACTATCAGCCAGCACGACATCACTGTAGGTGGTCACGTCCTGCGTCAGGGCGCCGCCCGACGCGCTGTAGCCGTTGAGCGTGGCGAGCGGGTCGTTCCAGACGGAGACGCCGGGGCCACTGCCTGCCTCGAAGCCGGGGTTACTGACAAGGTTGCGAGAGCGTCACGCGGTCGCCACGCAGGCCGGGGCGCACCAGCAGCAGCAGTTCCAGCGGTTCCACTTGGAGGCGCAGCCAGTCGCGTTCGTCGGCGGGCACGGCGTGCGCGGCGCCAACCACATCCAGATAGACCGGCTGCGTGGCGCTGGGCGGCTGCCACTGCACACGCGAGCGGGACCGCAGGCGGCGCGTCCAGCCAGCGTACCAGCGTCCGCACACTCGCGGCCAGGTCGCTGTAGCTCGCCATTGGCCCCAGAATGAGCTGCGCGCGCGCCTGCCGATTGTGGCGATAGATCGCGCGCGTGGCCCGCTCGCCCTGCGTGCGTGGGTTGCCAGCCAGCGCCACCTCGCGCGTGGGCGGCGCAAGCTCCAGGCCGCCATCGAGCAGCGTGAAGGTCACGCCATCGTTGAGATCGAGGACATCGCCCAGGAGTGGGTGCGCGCCAAAGACGCCCGTGCGTGGATCAGTCCACCCCAGACGCAAGATCGTTCCAGCCATGGCCACCCCACCTCCTCCTGCCCAACCGCCCGCCGAGCGCCACCGAATGAGATTGAGTGTAGAACAGGTGTTTCATGCGCGACAAGAGGCGCCGGACGCGCGCAGCCAGACTCACGCCTACGGCTGTCGAGAGACGTCTGGCGATAGGGAGAAGCGTCATCCCAGGGTTTGTGACTTACCCAGTGGTTCCGCACGCATGTCCGAGTCCTTAGCCCCACGCAGGTGGGGCTTCGCGGCCGCCAGGGCTGACGCGCGAGCGCAGCGAGAAGCGCGCGTGGAGCGCGCGGAGCGGCAGCAGCCGCCAGGCCCCTAGGCTGCGGGTTCATCCGCCTGCGCGCTTAACACACCTTTAACGCAGCTTTAAATGCCGGTTAACACAGCCGCCGTACAGTACGCATGGTACGGCACGCCGACACTCACATGAACTGCGGCGCGCGGCTACCGGCGGGAGCAACTCCCCGCTTAGGCTGAAGACAGCTCATGCGCTGTTGAGCGCACGGAGGGAACGAGGTATGCTAGATCGCTTTTCGGCGATCCGCTCTATTGGGATGAAGGCAGCGCTGGGCGCCGTCGTCGTGTCGAGCCTGGTCGTAGCTGCGTGTACTCCACCGCCCACCACTGGCAGCAACAGCGGCGTCTCAACCTCGCTGGAGTCGTGCACGGTCAGCGTGTCCGACCTCGCTCCGACGACCACCTCGGCTGGCACGGCGACGAAGGTGGCTGGCCTCTCTGGCCAGAAGGTCACTGCGGACGGCTCCTCAGCGCTCCAGCCGCTCGTCAAGCAGGCGGCTGCTGAATTTGACCAGGTCAACGGCTCCCAGTCCACCATCAACGCAGGCGGCAGCGGCCAGGGTCTGAAGGACGTAGCCGCAGGCGCCGTGCAGATCGGCATGTCAGACGTCTTCGCCGACGCCAAGCTCGCCGCCAGCGATGCTGCTGGGCTGACCGATCACCAGGTTGCCGCCGTGGTCTTCGCGCTCGTCGTCAACAACGATCTGAATGGCAAGGTCAACAACCTGACCTCGGCGCAGATCAAGGGCATCTACACTGGCCAGTACACCAACTGGAGCCAGATCGGCGGCCCGAATGAGGCGATCACAGTCATCAACCGCCCAACGACCTCCGGCACCCGCGCCACATTCGACAAGTTTGTGCTCAACAACGTGCCAGAGACCGCTGGTTCAACCCTGACCCAGGACAACACCGGCGCAGTGGCGCAGGCGGTCTCTCAGACACCAGGCTCCATCGGCTATGTGTCCACTGGCTTCGCGGCTTCGAGCCAGTACGCCAGCCAGATGACGCCGATCTGCATCGATGGCGGCAAGCCGATTGCGTCTGATGTCAACAGCGGCAAGTACCTGTTCTGGAACGTCGAACACGCCTACACGAAGGGTCCGGCGACTGGCGCGGCCAAGGCGCTGCTCCAGTATGTCGAGAGTTCTGCCGTGCAGAAAAACGACCTGCTGGCGCTGAGCTATCTGCCCGTCTCTGAAGTCTCGTCCGCAGCGCTGGCGACACACGTGCCAGGCACGGAGCCTGCGGCAGAGAGCTTCTACGGTTCCTAGTTGACCACGGATGTGCGGCGGGCGTCAGGGAAGACGCCTGACCCGCGCGTAGCGAGGCGCACGCAGCGAGGGGCGATGAGTGGGTATACTCATTCGTGAGGAGCAAGGGCGTGGCATGCGTGAATCGCAGGCTACGCCTCTCGCTGTGAGAAGGGCTGAACATTGACCAGTGTCGTGCGGCGCCCATCTCTGCGGCGCCAGGATGACCTGCTCGCAGCGTTCGCCAGCGGATGCGCTGGCGTGGAAACGAGGCGCGGATGCGGTGGCGAGAGCAGACAAGTAGAATAGTGTTCGCGTGCTGTGCGGGCCTGGTCATCCTGGTCATGGCTAGCGTGCTCCTTCTCGTTGGCCTGAATGCGTACCAGACCTTCACCGTGTATCACATCAGCCCGATCGCTTTCTTCTTCACCCCCAACTGGTCGCCCGATACGAAACAGGTTGGCTCGCTGGTATTGATTGCGGGCAGCCTCGTGGTTACCGTGCTCGCGGTACTCATTAGCACGCCGATCAGCGTCGGCGTAGCGCTCTTCGTCACCGAGGTGGCGCCGAGCTGGGCGCGACAATTCATGCAGCCAGTGATCGAGTTGCTCACGGGCATCCCTTCGATCATCTATGGCTTCCTGGGGCTGATCATCGTCGTGCCGCTGATCGCCAAAGCCTACAATGGCTTCATGGGCGGCTATTTCAACACGGGTTTCGGCATGATCGCCGCCGTCATCGTGCTGACGATCATGATTCTGCCAACCATCACGACCATCGCCATTGACACCCTCTCGACCCTGCCCAATGGCTTGCGCGAAGCGAGCCTGGCGCTCGGCGCGACGCGCTGGCAGACGATTCGCCGCACACTGCTCCCTGCTGGCTCGTCGGGCATCCTTACCGGCGTGGTGCTGGGGATGGGCCGCGCGATTGGCGAGACATTGGCCGTCTCGTATGTCATCGGCTCCAATGCCAACAGCTTCCCCATCAAGTTCTCCGACATCTATCCGTACGTCAATTTCGCGCCGACCAGCACGATCACCGTGCAACTGCTCTTTGACTTTGCCGAGGCGCCTAACCCTTCGCTCAACTACAGCGCCATCTGGACACTTGCCTTCACCCTGCTGGTGATCTCCTCGCTGCTGGTCGCCACAAGCCGCTGGATCGCCTCGCGCAGCGCCTACAACGCGAGCGGCGGTCAGCGCACAGGCTCTTCGCAGGCTGCCCGCGCCTTCGCCGCGCTGCGCTCGCGGCTGGCGCCAGCGCTGGCCCCGGTGGTGGCGCGTGTCACTCCGCTGCTGTCGCGCATCACGCCGAGGAGGGCGAGTTAAATGGGCATCATCGCCGAACGCGCCGACATTACCGCGCCGGGCCACACGCGCAGAGCCAACCTGCGGGCGCGCGCGCGCTTCTGGGATCGCGTGGTGACGGGCGCTCTCTGGTCGGTTGCCATCGCCGTGGTCGCGCTGCTGGGCGCCATCATCCTCTACCTGCTCGCGAAGGGCGTCGGTGTGCTCTCGTGGCAATTCGTCACGCAGGCGAATGTGCAGTCTACCTTCGATGGGCCGGAGGTCTTCAATACCTTCTACATCATCGCGCTGGCGCTGCTCATCTGCATCCCCTTCTCGCTGAGCGCGGCGATCTATCTGGTCGAATACGCGCGCCAGGGGAGATTCACCCGCTTGACACGCTTCGCCACAGAGACGCTGGCCGGGGTACCATCCATCATCCTCGGCCTGTTCGGCTTCCTGATCTTCGTGACGAACTTCGGCCTGGGTACGCGGCTGGGCTACTCACGGTTGGCGGGCGCGCTCACGCTGGTCATCCTGAATCTGCCGGTGCTGCTGAGCGTCTTCGAGGATGCTCTGCGCAAGGTGCCGATGGAACTGCGCGAAGCGAGCGAGGCCCTGGGCGCGAACAAACTGCAAACGGTTTCGCGCGTGCTGGTTCCAACAGCATTCCCTTCGCTGATTACCGGTGTCATCCTGACAGCGGGCAAAATGATCGGCGAGACGGCGGCGCTGATCTACACCGCAGGCGGCAGTAGCTCGATCAACGGCTGGTTCTCGCTCAATCCGCTCACCGCCGGAGATACGCTCACCATCAAGCTCTATCAGTTGCAATCTGAGGGCATCACGCCAAACGCGGCGCAGGTCGCGGCGGGTACGGCGACGCTGCTCATCATCTTGTTGCTGGCATTCAACCTGGGGCTGCGTTGGGCCGCCGGTTTCATCAATCAGCGCATCAGCGGCCACACGCGCTAGTGGCGCAGCCAGGTGGCGGAATGCGGCGACGCAAGCTCGCGACAAAACAGGCAGAGATGGAGAATGCAGGAGAATATGTTGTCCAGTACACCTGACGCGCTCGATTCCCCAGATGCGCCAAACACTGCGCGCGAACGCGCCATCCTCGGCTCAGACCGTGGTGTGAGCGCGCACAATATCGCGATGGTAACGGCGCCGGTCAAGATGCGCGCCGTGGACCTGAGCGTCTACTATGGGGCTGCGCGCGCGCTCAAGAGCATCAATCTGGAGATGGCGGAACGCCAGGTGACGGCGCTGATGGGGCCGTCTGGCTGTGGCAAATCTACCTTCTTGCGCGCGCTCAATCGCATGCATGACCTGACGCCGATCGCCCACGTGACTGGCTCGATCCTCTTCGACGGCGCGGACATCCTGGGGCCAACGACGGATGTGGTGCAGTTGCGTCAGCGCGTGGGTATGGTGTTCCAGCGACCCAATCCGTTCCCGCGCTCGATCTTCGAGAATGTGGCCTATGGGCTGCGCGTCCAGGGAGGCTTCACTCAGGCGGAGATCAGAGAGCGTGTGGAGCGCAGTCTGCGTGGCGCGGCGCTGTGGGATGAGGTCAAAGATCGCCTGAGCTATAGCGCGCTTGGCCTCTCTGGTGGCCAGCAACAGCGCCTGTGCATCGCGCGCGCGCTGGCGGTCGAGCCTGAGATCATCCTGATGGATGAGCCATGCTCTGCGCTGGACCCTATCGCCACGCTCAAGATCGAGGAGCTGATCGAGCAACTCAAGCAGCAATATACCATCGTCATCGTGACACATAATCTGCAGCAGGCCGCGCGTGTGAGCCAGTACACCGGCTTCTTCCTGACGGGTGAACTGATCGAGTTCAATGTGACGCAACAGGATCTTCTCACGCCCGCAAGATCAGCGCACCGAGGATTTCATCACCGGTCGCTTCGGCTGATAGTCGGCGCCGACGACGCGCCCCACTGTCGCGTGGATCAGTGGTCGGGGCAAAAGATGGCCCCTTCGAGCGTGTGGGGCCACGCCGCGCCGCGCTCCCAATCTGAGAGAGAGAGTCGAGATCATGGCCAGGAAAGCGTTTCACCAGGAACTGCGCGAGATCGAAGAATCGGTCATCCAGATGGCCTCACTCGTCGAATCGGAGATCGCGCAGACCATGCAGGCGCTCAGCCACCGCGATACCCTGCTGGCGCAAGATGTGATTACGAAAGATGGCGAGGTCAACGAGCTGCAGCGCAGCATCCGCAGCCACTGCATCGCGCTGATGGCGTTGCAGGCGCCCGTCGCGCGCGACCTGCGCGAACTGGTGACGGTACAACTCGTCATCAATGAACTGGAGCGGATGGGCGACCATGCCGTGAGCATCTCGAAGCAGTCGATGCGCCTGCGCGAGCACGAGCCACTGACACAGGTAAACGACCTGGTGGAGATGGCCAAGATTGTGCGCGAGCAGGTGCGCGACTGCATCCAGGCGTTTGTGGATGTCAACGTGCAACTGGCGCGCGATGTCTGCATGAAAGATGACGCGGTGGATCAACATTACCGCGACGTCCTCAGCCAGCTCATTCACCTGATGTCCACTGAGCCATCGAAGGTGGCCCCGGCGACGAGCCTGCTCTTCGTCGCGCACGACCTGGAGCGCATCGGCGACCGCGTGACGAACATCGGCGAGGATGTCATCTACATGGTTACAGGCGAGATCGAGGAGCTCAATTAACTGGTGGGCTGGCGCTTGAATCGCGCCTCATGGGCCTCACGGACGCCGTGGGCCTCATGGCTGGAGAGGTTGACCGTGGAACAGCGACCGATTCTGGTGGTGGAAGATGACGCCGCCCTGCGTGAGACACTCGCCTACAATCTGAGCGCCGAAGGCTACGAGACGCTGCTCGCATCCGATGGCGTGGCGGCGCTGGAAATCGTGCGGCGGCAGCCGGTGGCGTTGGTGCTGCTCGATGTCATGCTGCCCCGGCTCGACGGACTGGATGTGCTGCGTCAGTTGCGCGCCCGACCCGAAAGCGCCGCGACGCCTGTGTTGATGCTCACGGCGCGCGCCGAGGAAAGTGATATCGTCGTCGGCCTGGAGCTTGGCGCCGATGACTATGTGACCAAGCCGTTCTCGTGGAATGAGGTGCGGGCGCGGGTGCGGGCGCTGCTGCGGCGCGGCGGCCAGCGCGCGGGCGACGACGCGAACGGTGAGCCGCCACAGAGTGAGCCAATCATCGTCGGCGATCTGCGCATTGACGAGGAGCGTCGCGAGGTGCGCAAGGGCGAGCGCGTCATCGGCTTGCCTGCGCGCCTCTTTGAATTGTTGCTCTATATGGCGCGGCGCCCCGGCGTGGTGTTGACGCGCGGGCGCCTGCTGGAGCATGTCTGGGGCTACGACTACGTGGGCGACACACGCACGGTGGATGTGCACATGCGCTGGCTGCGCGAGAAGATCGAGGATGACCCCGCTAACCCGCAACTTGTGCAGACGGTGCGCGGCGTCGGCTACCGCTTCAGAGGATAGCGCGGGCGCGGCGCCGCCAGGCCCTCCCGCTCAGGCTGAGTTTGGTGATGGCCCCAGCGGCCCAGACGCCACGCCTGTCCGCTCCAGTTGCTCTGCCTGCTCGATGTCGCTGTTGGGGTAGCCCGTCCACGCGGAGACCATCCCCGCGAGCGCCGCGCTCAGCCCCACGCACAGCGCCAGGCTGACGAGCGCGACCGCGAGCGCGCTGCGCGCCGCCGCCACGCCGCCAATCAGCGCGCCAGCCGCCAGCAGCGCGCCCGCGATCGCCCCCGCGAGGCTCCCTGCGCGTAGCGCGGCGCGTGGCTGCGGCGCCCGCCAGCCCACAAGCGGGCCGATCAACAGCCCGGAGGCCAGCGCCACCACGACGGCCAGCAGACTCAGGTGTTGGCGGCCCAGCAACGCGGCGCCTGCTCCGGCCAGCGCGCCCACGATCAACCCCACCCAGTAGCGACGCATAGACGCTTGACTCCGTTCTCTGACACGCTGGCGATTGCGCGCCGCCAGCCGCTTACTCGTCGTCGTCGAGCACGACGCGCGTGTGCTGCTCGCCGTTGTAGCTCAGGCGCAGCGGCTTGCCATCGCGCATCGTCTCCAGGTGAACGGGACGCGACCAGATCTGGTACGTATGCTCCAGCGTCTTCTCGGCGTAGGGGATGTCCAGCTCCTGCCCCTCGAAGTGGTGACGCAGCAGCAGTTCGGTGTTGCCGTTATAGTCGGCGTCCCAGATGGTGATGTAGGGATAGCCGAAGTTGGTCATGCTGGCGACGAGGCCATCACGCACCTTCTCCCAGTTCTTCTCGACGATAACCCACTCATCACCCTCCTTCTTGTAGAGGTAGAGGTCCAACTGCTCCACGAGGTCTTTCGTGAGATAGTTGCGCAGCAGCGAGACATCGCTCTCGACCTCACGCACCTCGAATAGCTTGGCTCGCCCCTGCCCTGGTTGGCGCCCTAGCAGCCGCTGCTCCTCCTCGGTCGGGTGATCCCAGCGCCGTTCGATGTCTTCGAGCAGATGATAGCCCAGGTGATAGGGATTGATGCGCATGCGCGAAGTCGCCAGCACCCCCGCGTGCATCTGCGCGAACTGCGTATACTCGTTGTCGGTCAGGTCCATCTCGCGGGTGATGCGCGCATGCCAGAGGCTATTGTGGTGCAGCATGCCATTCGCCACGTAGCAATGTGAATCGGCGACCGTGATGTCGTAGACATCGGCGACATCATGCTCGACACTCACAACGGTATCGGTTGGATCTTCCTGCAAGAACCAGCGATGATTCGCCACATAGGACCGCAGCTTTTCTTGCTTGCGCGCCAGGCCAAAACCGATCTCGCGCTCGAAGACAATCGTCGAGCGCCCCCTGATGCCAACATTGGCGCCATGCTTCCGGCTGAGGATGCCGTAGTTCAGCAGCAGAATCTGCAACGCGAGCGCGATATCCTCGCTGAAGGTCGAGAGGATCACGCCTGAGGTCGTCGAAGCGCAGCCGTCGCAGTCAAAGTAGGCGCGCAGGAAGGCGCTGACCACACGCTTTGGCGACCGCAAAATGACATCAGGAATGCGTTTGTGGCGCGCTTTCGCATGCACATCGATTCCCAGGGCGCTGAGCAGGCTAAGCACATTTGCTGAGTAGAAAACGACCCGCCAGCGCCCTCCCTTCCCATTGGCTGTGCGACTATCCCAGAATATCTTTGGCTCGATGCCAAAGACAGCGCGCACCAGCCCGGCGTAGCGATCTACAGATTCGCGGTCGCCGCTGGTGAAACCTACGCCATGCTTGCTGACATGGAGATTCCCGTCACCTGTAAGGTAGCCCAGAAAGGCCGCGAATCGCTCATCCACATGGGTTGTTGTGCGGATCACGGTTCGGCTGTTGTAGAGTGGTTTGGCAGAGAAGTCGAATCGGTAACCGGTCGCCTGAATCGCCCGCTGTATGCGTTCCGACGCATAGGCTGTCTTTCCGCTCATGGAGCGATACACCGAGTGCGCGCTGACACCCGCCGCTGCCGCGACATCGGTCACGGTAGCGTTTTTCACGCGCACAGGGATAGGCATAGTGACCAGTTTATCTGGCCAGATATCCGTTCCAACGCTGAGCGGGATACGTTGTCCCACCTGCACATCCTTCAGCGCAATCCACTGCTTGTCGCCGATACTGAGCTTGTGTTCCTCGGCGCCTTCGAGAACGAGACCACGGCGCGTGCGCAGCCGGATCGTCGCCGCATCCTGCCGCAGATGTCTGTCGGTGATCGTCTCGAGTTGATCGGCCCGGCGAGCGACGCGCAGCGCCTCTCCTTGCGCTAGCCGCTTGTGCAGTGTCGCGTAGGGCAGCAGACCATCCTCAGTCAACACAAGGCTGCTTCCTGTCAAGCAGGCCCAGCCCTCGTTGATGGTCTTTGTGCGCATCTGCGGAACGAAGTAGAGCATCTCCTCGCGCACGATCAGCAGCAGATCGCGCTGCCACGGCTCCAGGTTCGGCGCATGCTCGGCGAGGAACTTGAGGATGTCTTTCTGCGGCTCAGCGGGGAAGCGCCGCCGCCGCGCGTCCGCCCGGCGCTCCGCCTCGGCCTCGGCCTCCTCATGGGCCGCCTCGCTGATGTCGAGCGCCCAGAGGTCATCGTAGGCGGAGGTGCGCTTTCGCGCGCCGTCCTCATCATCACCGCTGGACGCGCCATCGTTGCCGCGCTCGCCACGCCGCTGGCGCAGATAGGTGTTGGGGTCGATATGCTCCTCGATGGCCAGCGCCGCATCGAGGAAACGCTCGACCTTCTCCACGCCGTAGTCAAACTCATAGCGGCGCACACGGTCGGCGTTGACACTCACCTTATCGATCATATTGGGCGGCGTGCTGCGGAAGTAGACGTTGTTCTTGAAGAAGTCGGTATGCCCCAGCACATGCGCCACCACCACCTGATTCTGCAGCAGGTCATTCTGCTCCATCAGGAAAGCGTATGAGGGATTGGTATTGACCACCAGCTCGTAGATTTTGCTCAGGCCATAGTCGTACTCCGTCTTCATGCGGTAGTACGCCTTGCCGCGCGACCAATGGCTGAAGCGGCCCGGCAGGCCATACGCGCCGAACTCATACATGATGGTGGCTGGCACCAGCTCGAAGTGCACGGGGTACGGGTCCAGCCCGAAGCGCTGCGCGATACCCCAGATCTCTTCGATGGCGCTCTCCAGTTTCGCCAGATAGACCTGATCTGGTGTCATGCCGTGTGGTGATGTTGCCATGAGACTAGCCCTCCTCTGCGGCGCGTGTCGGCGTCCCCGAACCCCAGCGACTCTCGGTTGACGGCGTGGCTCAGGGGGTCGAGGGGGCGCTGTCGCGCACCGCGAAGAACTTGCGCAGCGCGGGATAGACCTCGCTCTTATCCGAGATGGTAACGGAGATGAACTTACGATCCTGAATCTTGTTGTAGGCCGACATCAGCGTGCTGGGCGAGCGATAGTGGCCCTCACGAATCTCGCCATAGCCGAAGATGTTGCACATCTCCATCAGCCGGTTGACCAGCGCGACACAATGCTCGTTGTCCCAGGGCAGATTGTCGCCATCGGAGAAGTGGAACGGGTAGATGTTCCAGTCGTCCGGGTTGTAGCGCTCCTCGATGATGTGCAGCGCCAGCTCATAGGCCGAGCTGACCTGCGTGCCACCGCTCTCGCCGTGGGTGAAGAACTCCTCCTCCGTCACCTCTTTGGCCTCGGTGTGGTGGCTGATGAAGACGATCTTGACGTTGTTATACTTGGTGCGCAGGAAACGCACCATCCAGAAGTAGAAGCTGCGCGCGATGTACTTCTCGAACTCGCCCATGCTCCCCGAAATATCCATCATGGCCAGCACGACGGCGTTCGACTGGAAGCGCACCGTCGGCTCCCACGTCTTGAAGCGCAGGTCTTCGTTGCGAATGCCGCCGAAACGCGCGTTCCCCTTGGCCGCATTGCGCTTGATGTTCTCCAGGATCGTTCGCTTCTTGTCCAGGTTGGCCATCGGGCCGACCTTGCGGATGTCGTTGAAGCGAATCGTGTCTGTCTCCATCTCGACTTGCTTCTTCTCTTCGAGGAAGGGCAATCCCAGGTCCTCGAAGATCATTGCCGCCAGCTCGTCGAGCGTCACCTCAGCCTCGTAATAGTCCACGCCTGGCTCTTCGCCCGCCTCACCGCGCTGGCCCTTGCCCTGGCGGGGATCGGTGGCGATGACATCGCCTACCTGGCTATCACCGTCGCCCTCGCCCGCGTGCTGCTGCCGCCCCGGATCGTAGCGGAAGCGATACTCCTCCAGCGAGCGAATCGGCACCTTGTAGACCTTCTTGCCATCCGAGAGAATGATGCTCTCCTCGCTGACAATGTCGGCCAGATTCTTCTTGATCGCCTCGCGGATTTTCTGCTTGTGGCGCTCCTGGTCGGTCGCGCCCTTGCGGTGCAGTGACCAGTCGTGCTGTGAAATAGACGAGCCGTACATGATAGCTCTGCCCCCTTCTGACGCCCCGAAACCGGAGTCGCCCCGCCGCGCGCCCGGCGCCGACCCCCGAAGTCTGGAGGGCGGGCGCCTGAGCGCGTGGCGTGGCGCGCTGACTCATGCAGGCTAGCGGTTGAGCAGCGAACCCACGTACTTCAACAGCTCATTGGCGCAAACGGAGCAGTAGCCATGATCGCTCATCAGGCGACTCACCACCTCGTTCGACTTCTTGAGTTGCTCCGGATCAGGTGTGCGGGCCGACGTCGTGATCTTCACCACATCGCGCAGGTCCGCGAAGAGTTTCCGCTCGATAGCCTCTTTCAGGCGGTCGTGGCTGGTGTAGGAGAACTGTTGCCCACGGCGCGCCAGTGACGAGATGCGAATCAGAATCTCCTCGCGGAAGGTCTTCTTCGCGTTCTCGGTGATGTTGATTTGCTCCTCGATGGAGCGCATCAACTGCTCGTCTGGCTCCATGTCTTCCTCGGTAATCGGGTCGCGCACCTTGGTCTTGTTGCAGTACGCCTCCACATTGTCGAGGTAATTATTCAGCAAAGTGCGCGCCGACTCCTCGAAGGAGTAGACAAACGCCCGCTGCACCTCATTGCGCGCCATATCGTCGTACTCTTTGCGCGCCTCGGCGATGAAGTTCAGGTAGTGCTCGCGCTCCTCGCGGGTGATGCTGGTGTGCTGATCGAGACCATCGCGCAGCGCGCGCAGCGCATCAATCGGATTGATGCAGGTCACGCCGTCGCGCACGAGCGCGCTGGAGAGCCGGTTGATGACATAGCGCGGCGAGATGCCATCCATCCCTTCGCGTGTCGCCTCGTCTTGCAGCTCCTTCACATCCTTCTGCTTGAACTCCTCCATGTCTTCGCCATCGTAGAGCTTGAGCTTCTTCATCAGGCTCATGCCCGACTTCTTCGACGCTTCCAGCCGACTCAGGATGGCAAACATGCTGGCGATGCGCAGCGTGTGTGGCGCGATATGGACGTTCTGCAGCGCGCTCTGGCCGAGCAGCTTCTCGTAGATGCGCACCTCGTCGCTCACGCGCAGGTTGTAGGGCACCTTCACCAGGATGATGCGGTCTTGCAGCGCCTCAGACTTCTTATTGCCCACGAACGACTGATACTCGTGCTCGTTCGTATGACTCACCACCACCTCATCGGCGTAGATCATCGAGAAGCGTCCTGTCTTGATGTTCTGCTCTTGCGAGAGCGTCAGGAGCACGTACAGGAACTTCTCATCCACCTTGAGCAGCTCGATGAACTCGGCTATGCCGCGATTGGCCACGTTGAGCTCGCCATCAAAGCGGTAGGCGCGTGGGTCGCTCTCAGAGCCGACCTCGCCAATGGTAGAGAGGTCAATGCCCCCGACCAGCTCCGAGATGTCCTGGCTGTTGTGCTGGACGAATCCATCGGCGACGAAGGAGTGCGTGCCTGGCACGAGCAGATCATAGACCGGCTCGATGCCCGCCATCTGCACTGCGCGTACCTCAAGCCACAGATAGTTCTGGCGCACGGGTGTGGCCAGCGCCGTGCGGGCCAGGTCGGGCTGCGCCTGCACATCTGAGAAATAGCGCGGCGCGCCAGCGACACTGCGCGCCAGCGAGCTATCGGCGCCATGCCCACGCAGGGCGGGCGCCGCCTGCTCGCGCAGGGCTGGCATCAACGCCACAAGGTCGCGCGCTTGATCGCCGTGCAGGGTGAGGCCGTAGCGCGTCTCGTCGCCATCTCGATGCGCCCGGAGCGCCCCGACCACGCCCAGGTTGAGCAGCAGCGTATGAACCTGGCGCGCGAGCAGGCGCGACGTGCTCGTATAGGTGAAGGTCGTCGAGTCGGCGGCGTTCTCGCGCAGCGTCCCAGCGCCCTGGAACAGCCCCTCCAGGAAGGCGAGGACATCGGCGCGCGCGCTGGTGAGCACACACGCGGGAATCGACCTCGCGCCAGCCTCACGCTGGAGGCCAAGCTCACCACACAGCCAGACGGAGAGCGCCCTGGAGCTGATCGAGACCGCGCCTGGCTCACCCTCAGCGCGCGGGGCGGCTGCGAGGCCGAAGAGGTCGCGCGCCAGGGTCACATTGCGCTCGACGAGCGACCGCGATGGGCTGCTAAACGACACCTCATACGGCGTGATGTCGCCCGCAGCGGTCAGCAGGCCCAGCCAGCAGGCCAGTTCTGGCGTCATCCGCGTGGGCTGGCTGGGGAGCGGATAGGCGCAATCGGGCAGCGCGGCGCTGGGGCCAAACACCTGGCTATCGCGTGCAAGCGCAACGTGATCGCCCGGCTTGAGGTCGCCTATCTTCTTCCAATCCGCTGCGCCGTCTGGCTGGATCGTGAGCAGTGGGTGGTTTGCCGTGCCACGAATCGAGTACCCCAACTCCGTCTCAACTTCGTAGATCGGCTGGAAACCGCCGCTATAGAACTGCGTCGCGCGCTCAGGGCCATCAACGCCGAAGATTGTGGCCTCGAACGGGACAAACTCGTCCTCACGCGGCTTGCGCTCCAGCGAGAAGAAGATGTCCTCCATCGTGCGCAGGCCCGCGCTGGTCAGCGCCAGCGTATCGCCTGTCACGCACTTCGGGTCAGACGGCGTGAAGGTTCCGATGCCAACGCGCTGCTTCTCGCTCAGGGCGATGCGCTTGACCGGCACACGCTCGATCTCGCCCTTGTAGTCATTCTCGATGACCCAGCGGCACTTCGGGCAGAGTTCGCCTTCGATGTAGAGGCCGTACTCTTTCTCGATGTCGGCGCGCAGCTCCTGCGGGATGAGGTGCAGCGGCTCCTCGTGCATCGGGCAATCGCGGATGGCGTAGACGGCTCCCGCTTCGAGGCGCGAGTGAGCCTCCAGCCCACGCTTGATCAGGCTCACGATGGTGGATTTACCGCCGCCCACCGGCCCCATCAGCAGCAGGATGCGTTTGCGCACTTCGAGGCGCTGCGCAGCGGAGTGAAAATACTCCACAATCTGCTGCAGTGGTTTCTCGATGCCGTAAATCTCATTGCTGAAGAAGTTGTAGCGTGGCTCACCGAGCTTGTTGGTCTCGGATCCGGCGGCCACGATCATGTTGTAGACACGCTCGTGCGAGAGCTGCGCGACAGAGGGGCGCTGCGTCACGATCTCGAAGTACTGCGAGAATGTTCCCTCCCAACCCAGGGAGCGCTCTCGCTCTCGATACTCTTCTAGCCGTTTTACGAAGTCCATAGCCTGTCCTCCTGTGTGTGTCAGGGCGTGTCTGGCTGATCGCGGCTCCCGGCTCCGCGAGGGTAAGCGACTAGCCCGCTCGGCAGATGCGCTGAAGATGTGCAGCAGATCGAGCGTGTCGTGTCAGCTACCCTGCGGCGTGGGACGACGCCCTGGCCCGTCGTACTCAGTCGTTGCGGCGCTCGCCTCACCTTCGGTCACTTCTGCTGACGGGAGGAGTGAGAAACGGCGCATTGGACCGTGAGCAGCACGACGTCATCGTCGTCTCGCCATCTGGCGGCGCATACTGGGAACGCATGCTCCCAGTGACCCCATGGCTGTCCGTCATGAGCAGCCAGGCGAAGATGTACCCGAGGGTCAGGCGCCACTATGAGAAGACGTTACAGGCCCGTCAGGCGTGCTCTGCGCGAGAGGCGCACAGATCGCTCATACGCGTGCGGCCAGAGGTACTGTCATCTACAGGCGCGCGAGGGATGTCACCACCCCATCTCGGAAGTGCTCTGCTTGGATATTGCTCGCTGGACGATGAAACGGAACGGAAACGGAACGCTGAAAGGTTCGGAAGAACTCCGGACGATTCCCTTGTGAGACGCCGATGAGCCTCTTGGCTGAGCTGTGGGCCGACCCTCATGGTTGGCCCTGGCGTCTGCGGGCTAGCGTGTCGGACACTGAGCAAGCCATCCGCGAGCGCTGGCGCAGGTAACCCCGGCGCTCCCAGCGGGCGATGGAACAGGCGCTCGCTGGTTAGACGATGCCCACAAGCGACACAGTGTCACAACCTTACACGGACGGCGCGCCTGACTGCCACCGTGGCGCGCAATCACGAAACCACGTATCAGCGAACGAGAGAGGGAAAGCCAAAGGCTCGGCAGGTGGTCGAAGCGCCACCTGCGGCTGTCAATCACGAGCGGATGAAGCTCTCCCAGGAGGGTTCCGAATCGATGTCGGAAACGATGGGAAAACGACTATCGCCCCGACGCGCAGACCGCGAAGAGGCCGCATTTCATGTGCGTTGGCCTCCTCTCTGCGCCAGCGCGCGCGCGTGGCTGAGCGCGTCGGCGCTGGCTGAATCTGGCAAGCATTATGGAAAGAACTCAGCCGTATATCGCGTACACTACCATACCTGACCATGCCTCGGCAAGAGGTTTCAGGACCTCTCGCGCGCTCCATCTGCGGTGTGGCGTCCGCGCGCCATGCGCGTTGGCGCTCATCCGTGGCGCTCATCTCAGATGTGCCCCATCTCTCCATCCCCAATCATAAAGCAAGTCCCAGGCCGAGACGTGCGGCAGAAACGGCGCCCCCGCGCGCCGTCGTCACGCGCATTTTGCGCGTGACGTTTGACGCCGTATAAATCGGTATGTTACCATCGAAGCAATAGGAGAACACATGCGCGGCGCTCAAATCACGGAAGATGCGGAGCCGTTCAGGGGGCGCGCCTAGGGTACGGATGGTTCTTGCAGTGTAGCAGGAGAGCGCACTATGTGGTTCCAACGTCTCAGCTCATGGTTCCGGGCGCTCTTCTCCGCGCCCACGCTCGACGATGCCGACGATGCGCCCGCCGCAGGCGCCACGACGTACAGCGCCCTCGCGCCAACGGTCGAGCCTGAGTTTACGCGCCGTCAATTGCTCTATCCCCGCGACCCGCTCAAGACGTTTGGCCTTGGCCCCACACAGCCCGCCTTCCCCCTGGAGCCGCCCATCTACGAGTCGCCCAAGACGATTCCGCTGATGCGTCTCTCGCCGCAGGTGGACCTGCGCTATGAGGAGCCAACGCAACCGATGTCCGTGGCGAGCGAGCCGCCTGCCCCGTTGGGAAACCGCGAGCCGACGCAGCCCATCGCCAGTGAACCGCTCTCAGCCAGCCTCCAGCGGCTCGGCGAACTTGCCGACTCACTCGACAGCTTCGACCAGTTGGACGACCTTGACGATACGACGCGCAGACTGCTCTTTCTGCGGCGGCTGGTGCGTCAGCGGGTCTACAACGAAGGCTTCTCCATTGATCAGACGCCAGCGCAATATCGCCACAGCCACGGCCTGAGCGACCACCCTGGCGAGAACGGCAGCCAGAACTAGCGCGCCAGCCGCAGCGCCTCGGCGACGCTCCACGCCTGCGCCGGGCAGCCATCGGGGGTAAATGGCGCCGCGCCCCAGGCGATCTCGCTGATCGAGCCAACCCCCGCCACGCGCAGATGCGCCGCCAGCGGACCGAGCAGCCGCGCGCGCATCGCCGCCGCATCCTCCTCGGGGAAGGCGTGCGCCCGCGCCTCAGCATATGCGCCGAGCAGCCACGGCCAGGCCGTCCCCTGATGATAGGCGCCGTCGCGGCTGCGCTGGTCGCCGCCATACGTCCCATGGAAGTCGGGATCGTCGGGCGCCAGCGTGCGCAGCCCCAGCGGCGTCAGCAGCTCGCGTTCGACCACCGTCAGCGCCGAGCGCGCCTGTGCGACGCTGGCCAGCTCCGGCGCCACCGCCAGCGCCAACACCTGATTGGGGCGCAGCGAGCGATCCACCGCGCCAAGCGCGTCCTCCACGTCGATCACATCATAGAAATAGCCGCCAGCCGCATACCAGAAGCGCGCCGCGAAGCGCGCCTGCGCCTGCGCCGCCAGCGAGGCGTAGGGAGTATCGTCGCGTCCCAGCCGTCGCGCCCACCCGGCCATCAGCCGCAGCGCGCGATACCAGAGCGCGTTGATCTCCACGGGCTTGCCCCAGCGCGGCGTCACCACCCAGTCGCCCACCTTCGCATCCATCCAGGTGAGCTGCACACCCGGCGCGCCCGCGCGTAGCAGCCCGTCGCCCGCGTCCACGCCGATGCCGTAGCGTGTCCCACGGATATGCCAGTCAATGCTGCTGTCGAGCGCGTCGAAGAGGTCCGCGAGCAGCGGCCAGTCGCCGGTCGCGCTGAGGTAGGCGTCGAGCGCGTGAAAGAGCCAGAGTGTCGCGTCCGCAGTGTTGTACGCTGGCGTGTCGCTGGCGTTGTCCGGAAAGCGATTGGGGATCATTCCCTGGCTCATATACGCGGTGAAGCCACGCAGCAGGCCATGCGCCTCGGCTGCGCGTCCGGTCGCCAGCGTCAACCCGGGCAGCGCGATCATCGTATCGCGGCCCCAGTCGGTGAACCACGGATAGCCCGCGATGACCGTCACCGCCGCGCCAGCGTCGGCGCCAGCAGGCTGAGCGGGCGCGGGTCGCCGCCCGACGATGAACTGGTCAGCCGCCAGCGCCAGCCGCTGGATCAGCGGGTCGTGCGCGTCCGCCTGCGCGAGCAGCCGCCGTTCGCGCGCGTGTTCGCGGGCCAGCGCCTGCGCCACCACCGCCTCATGATCTGGCCCACCGGGCTGCGCGCCATCGGGCAGCGCGCCTGTCGCATCGCCCACGCTCAAGACGAGGCTGGCCGTCGCGCCGGGCGCCAGCCGCAGCGTGAAGACCCCCGGCAGGTAGACATCCTCATAGTCGGGCAGCCCACGCGCACGCTCGGCGCGATGCTCGACCTGCCAGTACCACTGCTCGCGCGCTGCAAACTGCGCCGCTGGCCCTGCCGTCAGGCGGCATATGTCGGCGGTAGGCGTGGCGCGCACGGCGACGCTCGCTGGCTCCATCTCCAGCGCAAACCGCCAATCGGGATTCCCCTGCTGGCTTGCGTGGTGGTCGCGGCAGACGACGAACGGCTCCAGCAGCAGGCTGAGCGGGCCGCGCGGCGCAGCGGGTGTATCGGGCGCGGCGACCAGGGTATAGTGTACGAACGTGACATTGGCGCCATGTTCCATCCACACGCGCTTCACCAGGGTCAATCCATCGGCCAGATGGAAGCTGAAGCAGGGGATCAGCCCCTCCAGCGTGAAGCCAGCCAGGCGCTCGAAGCCGCGCGGATCAATCGTGCCATCGGCGTATTCATTCGTGCCCAACGCGATCTGCGCGCCATCGGCCAGCGTCACCACCTCGTCGAGCTTGGTCACCAGCATCACGCGCTCCTGCGGCGCACGCGGCGCGGCGATCAGATAGCCGTGGTAGCAGCGGGTCGTCGCCCCCGCAACGGTCCCCATCGCATAGGCGCCCATGCCATTCGTCACCAGCCACTCATGCGCCAGCGCCGCGTCCAGCGAACCGTAGGCGTCTGGCGCCAGCGCCAGCGTGGGCGGCTCGGTCGCGTCGTCGCGCCGCTCGGTCGTCATGGTCGCGCCTCCCTTGCGTCATCTCCAGTCCACACCGGCGGACTGTGCGGCCCGTGGGGCCACGCCCATTCCATTCACCCCAGGCGCCACGGACATTGTATGCGCTCTGCGCGCGGCGTTGCGGGTGTGACCTCAGCCACAGCGCGCGCCAGAGCACTTGCCGCCCAGGCTCCTCCTCTGCTATCGTGACAGGGCGAGATGAGACGACCCAACGCCGCGCTACCTACGGCCACAAAGGAGAACATGCTGTGATGCCGGAAGAGGCGGCGTTCGCGGATGAAACGGGAGCAATGGGCGTGAGGGGCGAGGTGGATGCGGTGGACCGCGCGACAGATCAGATTGAGGATGGAGTCACAGCCTCCGCCGAGGCGCGCGACCACTTCCCGGCGGCGACTCGCACGCGCCGCACGATTCCCGATGCGCTCTACGGCGCGCTGCCCCTCTCGCGTTGGGCGCAGGCGCTGGCGGAGCTGCCGCCATTCGTGCGGCTGGCCGATGTCTCACTCTCCGATGCGCCGGGCGAACTGCTCTTCAATCATCCCTTCCCATCGCGGCTGACGCATAGCCTCGGCGTCTACTATCTGGCGCGGCAGGCCCGCCCACGCGACCGTGCGCTGCATGCGGCGGCGCTGGCGCACGACCTGGGGCACGGCCCCTTCTCGCACCTGACCGAGCCACTGATGATCGAACGGCTGGGCGTGAACCACGAGCAGCGCGGCGCCACGTTGCTGCGCCAGGCGCTCGTGGGGCTGCGCGGCGCGCCTGCGCGTCTGCTGGCCTGGCTCGACCCCGACGAGGTGGCCGCGCTGATGCTTGGCGCTGGCCCCAGCGGACGCGGCGCGCTGCTCAACGGGCTGATGGACTATGACAACCTCGACAATGTGGCGCGTTTCCTCCAGGCGGCTGGGCTGGGCGCCCCCAGCTATGACCCGCGCGCCCTGGCGCGTGAGCTACGGGTGATCGCGCCGAATGACGCCGCGCCGGGCGAACCATTCGTCGCGCTCTCGCCGGATGCGACCGCGCAGGCGCAGGCCTGGCTGGCCGACCGCAGGCGTGTCTACCGCTATCTGGACCAGGGCGAGCGCAACCGCGCCATCCACGGGATGCTGCGCAAAGCCGTGGACCTGGCGGCGCAGGCCGGGCTGATCGCGGCGAGCTTCTTCGATGCCACCGATGCGCAGGCGTTACGACTGCTACGTTCCGGCTCGTCATCGGGCGCCGCCGCGCTGGCCGACGCCGTGCTGCGTGACGCGCTCTACACCGTCGCGTGGGAGGCGAGCGCGCCAGAGCAGGCCGACAGGCTCGCCGCAGCCTTCGCCCACGGCGCCGACCGCCTGGCCATCGAGCAGCGCGTAGCCACTGAGGCGGGGCTGCTGCCGCACGAGGTCGTGCTGAGCTACACGGTCGCGCAGGGCGAGCGGGCGTTGCCGCCAACCCTGCTCGTCGAGCGCGGTCGCGCCGAGCCAGCGCCCAGCGGCCCTGTCGCGCCCAGCCTCGCCAGCGCGCCAGCGCGTGGGGTGACGCTGCTCGTCACGCGCGCCGCCGGACGTGACTACGTGCGCCGCGCGCGGATGGCCGCCGAACGCGCCCTGGGAGCGATGGGCGCCATCCCCCATGGCCGCGCCGACCTCCTCCAGTGAGAACAGTTCCCTTTCACTGGTTGAAATCCTGCGCCGGGCGAACCCTCACCCCCTGACCCCCTCTCCCTCGGGGCGAGGGGGAACTCCGGCTCCCCTCGCCCGCTGGGAGAGGGGCTGGGGGTGAGGGTTGCGCGAACGCCGTCACTGTGGCGTGGCGATCAGCGAATGGAGATCAACGCGCTCGTCCGCCAGCGCGGCCTCTGACAGTCGCGTGCGCGCGCGAATCAGCTCCTGGCATGCGCGCAACTCTGAATCAGCCTCCAGTTCTGGATCACCACCACGGTTCAGCCCAAATGTCGCCTGCAAGACGCCCTGCGTCAGATAGAAGGCGAGGAACTTCCGGCTCTCGTAGCTGCCGCGCACAACGATGCGCTCCCAGCGCCTCGCGAACCCAACATACTCCAGGTTGTGCTCATACTGGTCAGACCAGAAGCTGTAGACGTAGTCATACGCCTGGGGCGAGCCTAGCGCCGCCCGCGCCACCGCGCGGCCCTGCTTTTCGGCGTTGTTGTAGTGCTCGACCCGTGTCCGCCCGAAGAGCGGGTGCAGCACGTTGGCCACGTCGCCCGCCGCGAAGACATCGGGCGCGTTGGTTGCGCAGCGTTCATCAACCAGGATGCCATTCTCCAGCGCGATCCCGCTGCCCGTGAGCATTTCGGTGTTGGGCGCAATGCCGATGCCGACGACGACGAGATCACAATCCAGCCGCGCGCCCTTGGCGGTGAGCACACGCTCTACGCGCGCGCCGCCCTCGATGCTGGCCACATGCTCGCCCGTCACGAGCTGAACCCCATGCTCGCGGTGAATCGCCGCCAGCGTAGCGGCGACCTCGGCGCCCAGCACAGTGGCGAGCGGCGCCTCGCCGGGGAGCACGACCGACACAGCGAGGCCCATCTGGCGCAATGATGCGGCGACCTCGGCGCCAATGAACCCCATGCCGACCACCACAACCCGCGCGCCCGGCTGCGCCACCTGACGGATCGCGTCGCACTCGGCTACCGTACGCAGTTGAAAGACGCCTGGCAGAGTCGCGCCCGGCACGTCAAAACGCCGATTCCGCGCGCCCATGCAGAGGATCAGTTTGTCGTAGCGCAGCGTCTCACCAGTGGCAAGCCGTACCTGTTTGAGGGCGGTGTCTACCTGTTGCGCGGTGGCTCCGGCGCGAAACTCGATCTCGTGGTCGCCATACCATGTGGCGGGCCTGACATACCAGCTACTCAGGTCTTCCTCCCCGCGCAGATACGTTTTCGAGAGCGGCGGGCGGCCAAACGGGATGCCCGGCTCCGCGCCCAGCAGCACGATGCGGCCACGCCAGCCTTCCGCCCGCAGGGTCGCGGCGGCATTGCCGCCCGCCACGCCAGCGCCAACGATCACGGCGCTCTGCTCACCTGTCGCGTCCATATTCAACATGCTGTCACCTCTCGATGCTCTGCCTCAGCCAACTGCTCACCGCTCCCTGACGCGCCTGAACGCCTCGTGTAGCGTTCGTCTCCATACAGCTGTCGCTAGCGTCTCGCGCGCCACCTTCGCATGATAGAATGAACCGACCGGCGCGTGCGGCGAGATAGGTGTGTGGAAAGCGAGCGCCAGATGGCCACGACAGAAGCGACAGAGGCGACGAATTCGCTGGAATCAGGCGTCAGCCTGCCACAGCGCCTGCTCGATCTGCTCTTTCCGCCGCGCTGCGCCCACTGCGGCGCAGCGGGTGAGCCGCTCTGCGCCGCCTGCCGCAGCGCGATTCGCCAGCCGCCCACACCACGCTGCGCGCGCTGCGACCTGCCGCTGCTCGGCGCCGTCGGGCCGCGCTGCCCGGCCTGCGCCGCGCTCGCCCGCGCGTCCGCCTCGCCTGCGCTGGAGCGCATCGTCGTCGCGTCGGTCTACGAAGGGACAGTCGGGTCGGCCATCCGCGCGCTCAAGTTTCGCAGGCAGCGTCGGCTCGCGCAGCCGCTGGCCCACCTGCTGGCCGAGGCAGCGCGCCAGGCCGGGCTGGCCGCTGACCTCATCATCCCGATGCCGCTGCATATCGCGCGGCGGCGCGCACGCGGCTACAATCAGGCGGCGCTGCTGGCGCGTCCACTGGCCCGCGCGCTGGGGATACCGTTGCAAGAGGTCGCCCTGGCGCGCATACGCGCCACCCAGCCGCAGACCCGCCTCAGCAGGAGCGACCGGCGTATCAACGTCGCCGGAGCCTTCGCGCTGACCTCGCCAGCGGCGGCGAGCCTGCTCGCGGGCAAGCGCATTCTGCTGGTGGACGATGTGACAACCACCGGCGCCACGCTGGAGGCCGCCGCCGAAGCGCTGCTGAGCGCCAGCCCCGCGACGATCTGCGCGCTCGCCGTGGCCCGCCCCATGCGTAACGACAGCGCGCGGGACGATGACGACCTGCTCGACCAATGACATCGTTGGCGCATGCGCGCGTAGCGCTTTGTTGAAGGAATGCTGGGCGCAGGATGGAACAGGCTCTTAGCGGTCAGCCAGTGAGCGCGCAGAGCGCCATCGAGGCGCTGACCGCGCTGCTGGGCGCCGCGCTGTTGGTCGCGCTGGTGGCGCGCAAACTCCGCTTCCCCTACACACTCGCGCTGGCGATTGTCGGGCTTGCGCTCGGTCTGACGCGGCTGCTCCCCACCATCGAGTTACAGCCAGCGGTCGTGCTGTTTGTCTTCCTGCCCGCGCTGCTCTTCGAGGGCGCATGGAATATCGAGATGCCCGCGCTGCTGGCGAACTGGCTCATCATCCTCTTGCTGGCTGTGCCGGGCCTGCTGGTCGCCGTCGTCATCGCCGCGCTTGCGCTGCACTTCGGCGCGGGCTTCTCGCCGCTCGAAGCGTTGCTGCTCAGCGCGATCATCTCGCCGACTGACCCCATCGCCGTCATCGCATTGCTGCGCCAGCTTGGCCTCTCATCGCGGCTGCGCGTCATCATCGAGGGCGAGAGTCTCTTCAATGATGGCGTGGGCGCCGTCACGTTCACCATCACGCTCTCAGCGCTGCTGATCGTCCTCCAGTCGGGAACAGTCAGCGCCGAGGGCCAGGCGGGCGCCATCGCGCTGCAAGGCGCCTGGCTGTTCATCGGCGGCCCGCTGATCGGCCTGGGGCTGGGCTACCTCGTCTCACGCGCGCTGCGCCACATCGAAGATCGCCTGATCGAGACGGCGACGACCTTCATCACCGCCTATGGCGTCTATCTGCTCGCCGACACCATCCACACCTCCGGGCTGCTCGCCGTCGTCATGGCGGGGCTGATGCTGGGCAGCTATGGTCGCCGCGTCGGCATCTCCGACTCGGCGCGCGAGGCTGTGGAAAATGTCTGGGACTTCGTTTCATTTGTCGCCACGTCACTGCTGTTCCTGCTGATGGGCTTGCAGATTGGCGGCGCGCTCACGGGGCAAGCGCTGACGCCCACCCTCTGGGCGACGCTGGGTGTGCTGGTGGGGCGCGCCGTCATCGTCTACGGCGCCCTGCTGCCCTACAACGCTATCGCGCGTTGGTATCGGCGACATCACAGCGCGCGTGCGCGTGGACGCCCCACCCCCGTGCCTGGCGCCTGGCGCCCGCTGATTATCCTCTCCGGGCTGCGGGGCGCGCTCTCCATCGCCCTCGCGCTCAGCCTGCCCGCCACACTGCCCAACCGCAGCCTGATCGACAGCATCGTGTATGGCGTCGTACTGATCACGCTCATCGGCCAGGGCCTCGGGCTGCGCGTCTTGCTGCCACGCTGGCCTGGGCTGCATGAAGGCGGCCACGGTGGGCGCCAGGCGGCGCCAGCCGACAAGCCGCCAACCCCGGCGGCATGAGGTCTGGCCCCCTGCTTTCGCCGCGTGCGCCCGGCGCGACGCCACGCCTACCCAGAGAGTCCTATTCGCTGGTAATGCACATAATGCGTGTCATAACGTGTGGAGTAGCGATTGACTTCGGCGCGATGATGCGCAGGGAAGGCGAATAGCGGCGCCCCGGCGAATAGCGCTCGCGGCGCAGAGCGATCTGTCGGCCCCCTCCGATGGATCAGTAGATCATAGAGATCAGGCGAACCAGTTTGGGTAGCGAGCGGGTAGGTAGAGCGCCCGCGCGCATAGACGGAGGCCCCTCCCATGCCAAAGTTCCGGATGACACGCGGCGCCATCATACTCTTCGCGGCAGTCGCCGCCGTGCTCATCCTCATCGCAATCGGCGTGCAGCAGCGCGCGCAGCCACAACAGGTGACCCTCTCGACCTTGCTGGCCGACATCAAGACCGACGTAGCGGTTCACCATGTGGATACCCTGACCATCGATAGCTCGACGCTGACGCTCGACCGTGGCCATGGTGTCGTCGTGCAGACAGGTGTGGGGCCGGGCTTCTCGCTCGGCGATACACTCAAGCGCGACGCGGGCATTCCCTACAATAATCCGTCTGTGCTGAACGTGACCTACGTCCAGCCGAGCATGTGGGCCGCCTCTGGCAGCTTCCTCATCTCGCTGCTGCTGATCTTCGGCGTTGTGGGTCTGATGATCTACTTCATGCGTCGGGGCCAGGGCATGAACAATCCCGCGATGTCGTTCGCCAAGAGCCGCGCGCGCGTGTTCGCGGAGGACAAGCCCTCGACGACGTTCGACGATGTCGCCGGAGTGGATGAGGCCAAGCAGGAGCTTGAAGAGATCGTCGAGTTCCTCAAGTTCCCGCAGAAGTTCGCCGAGGTCGGCGCGCGCATCCCGAAGGGCGTGCTACTGATCGGCTCGCCGGGCACCGGCAAGACGCTCATCTCGCGCGCCGTGGCGGGCGAGGCAGGCGTGCCATTCTTCAGCATTAGCGGCTCCGAGTTCGTCGAGATGTTCGTCGGTGTCGGCGCCAGCCGCATGCGCGACCTCTTCGAGCAGGCCAAGAAAGCCTCGCCGTGCATCATCTTTGTGGATGAGATCGACGCGGTGGGCCGCCAGCGTGGCGCGGGCTTTGGCGGCTCGCACGACGAACGCGAGCAGACCCTCAATCAGATGCTCGTGGAGATGGACGGCTTCGACTCGAATACGAATGTGATCGTGATGGCGGCCACCAACCGGCCCGACGTGCTCGATCCCGCGCTGCTGCGCCCAGGGCGCTTCGACCGCCAGGTCACACTCGACCGCCCCGACATCCGTGGTCGCATCTCCATCTTGCAGGTGCATGCGCGCAACAAGCCGCTCGACGAAACCGTTGACCTCGAGGTCATCGGTCGGCAGACAGCGGGCTTCTCTGGCGCCGACCTGCAAAACCTGCTCAATGAGGCGGCCATCCTGACGGCGCGCTATGGTGAGAAGACCATCAGCATGTCTACGCTCGAAGAGGCGATAGACCGCGTGGTCGCCGGGCCAGCGCGCAAGAGTCGCGTCATCAGCGAGCGCGAGAAGGCGATCACCGCCTACCATGAGGTCGGCCACGCGCTGGTGGCGCATCTGCTGCCCAAGTGCGATCCGGTGCACAAGGTCTCGATCATCTCGCGCGGGCAGATGGGCGGCTATACCCGGCTCGTCTCCGACGAAGACCGCTCGCTGTGGTCACAGTCGCAGTTCCGCGACTTCCTCGCCTTTGCGCTGGGTGGCCACGCCGCCGAGAAAATCACCTTTGGCGAGGTGACGACAGGCGCCTCGAACGACATCGAGCGCGTCACCTCCATCGCACGCAAGATGGTGACGGACTACGGCATGAGTGACCGGCTCGGCCCGGTGCAACTGGGCAAGCGCGACGGCGGCGGCTACCTCGGCGCCGAGGGCGGCGGCGAGACACGCAACTATAGCGAAGAGACCGCCCGCGAGATTGACGAAGAGGTGCGCGACATCGTGCTGCGCGCGCTCGACACCGCCGAGAGCGTGCTGCGCGAGCATCAGGAGCGGCTGATCCTCATCAGCGAGCGCCTCATCCGGAAAGAGATGCTGGAAGGGCGCGAGTTCGAGGAACTGTTCGCCATGCCGCTGCCGGAGGATAGCGAGCCAGCGACGCTCGCCGCGCTGGCCAGCGCCGAGAACATGCCGCAACTGACCGCTGGCGTCATCGGCGATCACGGCTTGCCACCGGGGCTGGGCGTCAATCTGAGCGCCGAGAGCAGCCCATTGACCGGCCCCATCGGCGCCGCGATGGATCACGCCGAGCCAGACGAGACCCGCTAACACCGCACGCGCCGAGCCGCCGCAGCGTTCACTCTGAGGACACTGCGGCGGCTCGTTCGCGTTGTCGCCGAGGGAAGACGGCGGGCGGGTGGGAAGACGGCGGGCGGGTGGGAAGACGGCGGGCGGTTAAAACCGCGCCTGAAGGGCCTGGCGGCCCACAAGACCCACCTCCGTGGGTCCAGGAGCGGAATGTCTGTATCTGGACCCGCGCAGGCGGGTCTTGTGGCGACCGCAGTCGCCTTGAGGCGCGGTTTTAACTTCTTGGCAAACGGGAGAGGACAACGATGACTTTATCTATTCGGCCCGTAGTGGATGACGACAGCGAGGCACTGGAAGAGCTAGCGGTCCTCGCATGGGAACCAGTGTTCGTTTCGATGAAGAGCGTGCTAGGCCCGAGCATCGATGCCACCCTCTACCTAGACTGGCGGCAGCAGCAACGCGAGGAGGTCAGACGCGTCTGCTTAGACCGAGATCACACCAGTGTGCTGGTCGCGGAACAGGATGGTACGGTAGCGGGGTTCATCGCCTATGCCCTGGATCGAGACCGACAGTGGGGCATAGTTGACTTGCTCGCGGTGCATCCGGAACACCAAAACCGGGGCATCGGTACCGAGTTGAACCGAGTAGTGATCGAACGCATGCGGGCAGCAGGCATGCGGATCGCCATGGTCGAGACGGGAGGAGACCCAGGCCATGCGCCAGCCCGACGTTGCTACGAGAACGTCGGGTATACGCTCCTGCCCATTGCGCGCTACTTTAGGATGCCAGCCCGCCAGCGCGCGGGCGGCGGATAGCCGTAGCGGGCAATCGTCGTCGAGAGCCAGCCGAGGCAGAAGCCAGCAAGGAGCAATACCATCGTCTGCGCGGCCTGTTCCCCAAGCATCGACCACGCCAGCGCGAGCATGACCATCCAGGCGATGACGAGGCAACCACTGTAGACCCAATAGTTGCTGAACGGATTGACCGACTGGGGTGGGTTCGCCCTCCAGCGCTTTGCCGGTGGGAAGGTGTAGCGAGAAATCGTCGTCGACACCCAGCAAATCCACCAGCCGAAAATGCCCAACAGGAGGGGCCGCGTTTCACTCGGCCAGCTCGTCAGCAAGATCGGGAGCAACACTGCCCAGACAATGGCGCAGCCGATGCTGTAGGCCCAATAGGTTCTGAATCGCGACATCCTGCGCCCACCCCTTTCTTTCGGAGCTAGCCCGTCCGTGGGGAGGAGTCCTTAGCATCATACGCCGCACAGCGCCATTGCGGCGCAGCTTCGGAGGCTACGATGAAGGAGGGCGCGACCAACGCCCATTCCTCGTCACGCACATCGGTTGAGTACGCGTTGCGTTGCGGTGTGGGTCCATCCCTGCATGCTATCACCGACCCTGGGCCAAGTTCATGGCAGCCGCAGGTGGGCGCCGCGCAGATAGAGCGCGCCGCAGACGACCCACAGCAGCAGGGTTCCAGCGGCGATGGTTGGGTGATTGAAGGGGATCAGCGTCAGCGCGAAGGCGATCACCAGCGCGACTCGTGGCGTCCAGCGCGCCGCGAAACGCCGCCAGCCCGGCTGTGATGCTGTGGCGCTGGGGCTACTCCGTCGGGCCACAATGCGCAGGCATGCCCAGAAGGCAGGCAGCAGCCAGGTCAGGTAGAGCCACCACACCACTGGTGAGAGCAGCAGCGCCGTGCAGAGCGCCCACCCCACACCCAGCGCCTCATCAGGCGCAGACGCGCCAAATCGGCGCGCCAGCAGCACTCCCAGGGCAAAGACGCCGCACGCCGCGACTCCCCAGATGGCGCCGCCAGGCAGCCCGGCCCACGCCGCATATGAGGGGACGAGCGAGGCATGCGCGGCGGGCGTGAAGCTCTCCAGCAGGGATGTGGGGCCGACGATGGCAAGCTGCCCCAACAGCAGCAGCAGCCCACCGGCCAGCGCGCCAGCGACGACACGCCAGCGTCCCATCAGCGCATAGTAGAGAATGACCGCGACTGGCACGTACTTGATCCAGCCGCCCAGCGCCAGCACACCGCCTCCGAGCGCCGCGCGGCCCCGCGAGATCAGCGCGGCGCCCAGCAGGCAGCAGGCAAGGATGACCAGGTGCGCCTGCCCCAGCAGCATGCCATCAATCAGGGGAGGGTAGAACGCCACCAGCGCAACGCCTGCGAGTCCCCAGCCCCATGAGCGCGCGCGCAACGCAGGCAGCGCAATTGCGCCAGCGCATGCCAGCCAGAGCGCGAGCGTCACGAGACGCCATACCAGGGTCGCCGGGCCGCAGGGGAGGATGGTGAGCGGCGCCAGCAGCACGGCAAGCAGCGGCGGATAGTTGTACGGCAATCCATACCAGAGCGAGCAGCCGCCCGGCAGGCTACCACCCCACGCCGTCGTCGAGAAAAGCGCCAGGTCAATGTGCGGCGCTGCGCGTAGCGCGCGGGCGGTATCGTAGTACATGTTCCAGTCAGATGCGACGGGATGCATCGCCAGTACGAGCCAGCTCACCAGCGCGATCCATACGGCGACAAGGGACCACCCCAGAATGTAGCCATAGCTACGCAAGCGAGCCGCGTTCCACCACGTCCACTCCGCTGGCGCTTCGCCGCCAGCGGCCATGTCTCGCCGCATAGCTCCCCACACTTCTCAATCGTTTGCCCTGAAGCTCACCCAGGCGAGGCTGCCTGCTCATGCGTCTATGCTACACGTACCGCGCAAGTCCGGCGGCTCGTTCGCGTTGTCGCTGGGGAACTCTGGCACGCCTCGCCCGCTGGGAGAGGGGCTGGGGGTGAGGGTCGCGCGAACGCCATCAACCGCACCGGACGTATTGTACCTCGACTAACCCAACCGAGACTCCGCTGGCGTATACTGGCTCGGCGCTGGTGCGGACAGCGCGCCCGCATGCGCTGGGGGGTAGCATGGGTAGCATGCGCTCTGGGAAGTAGACTGTTTGGTCTGTCGGTGAGGGAGCGAGTATGTCTGACCAGGTCGTGATCCAGGAATGGCAGCCGTTCTTCATGACCCTGGCGGGCGCCTCGGCGGCGCTTGCTGGCCTCGTGTTTGTCGCCATGTCGCTGCATCCCAGGCCGATCCTCAGCCACCCCATTATGCGTGCGCGCGCCTTCGCGGCCGCCTTCGGCTTTCTGCTGGGGGTCGCCTGGGCGCTCATCATGCTGATGCCGGCCCGCGCCGCGCCGGTCGGCAGCTGCTTGCTCATCGCCGTGGGGGGCGGCGAGAGCCTGTTCATCGGCGCTCGACAGATCCAGCTGCGCAGCGCCGGCATGAATGTCGTGCTCGTGGTCCTCGCCGATCTCCTCATCCCGGCCCCGCTCCTGGCAGGCATTGTCGGGCTGCTCCAGCCCCAGTCAGCATTCCCCTTCCTGCTGCTGGCCATTGCGGCTGGCGTGGGACTCTTTCTCCTCTTCTTCCAGTCCTGGACGCTGGTGCTGCACAGCGTCCTCAGCGCCGATGAGGCATAGGGCGCGGGCGGCGGGCGGCGGGCGGTTAAAACCGCGCCTGAAGGGCCTGGCGGCCCACAAGACCCACCTCCGTGGGTCCAGATACGATATTCCGATCTTGGACCCACGCAGGTGGGTCTTGTGGCGGCCCGCAGGCCGCCTTGAGGCGCGGTTTTAACCGCCCGCCCGCCGTGCCCCGCCGTGCCTCGCCATCTTCCCGCCCGCCGCTTGCCCGCCTGCTTGTTGTATACTGCGGCGACGCGATGTACTCTCTGTGATTCAGCAGGTGGGCGGCGATGACGACGACAGTGGACGTGACGCAGACGCTGCGGGTCTATCTCGGCGAGGTTCAGGCAAAGCTTCAGGTGGGGAATGCGACCGAGCATACCTATCGCCCGGCGTTCGAGCGGCTGATCGAGACGCTGGCGCCCAACATCACGGCGACCAACGAGCCGAAGCGCATCGCCTGTGGCGCGCCAGACTTCTCCCTCACGCGCGCCGACCCCTCCGGCCCGCGCACCATTGGCCATGTCGAGGCGAAGGATATCGGCGTCTCGCTGACTGAGACACTGCGTACCAATCAACTCACGCGCTACCTTGCCTCGCTCGATAACCTCGTCCTGACCGACTATCTGGAGTTTCGCTGGTTTGTGCGGCGCGAGAACCAGATGGAACACCGCATGACGGCGCGTCTGGCCAGCGTCGGCGCGGGACACAAGCTGGCGTGGGACGCCGAGGGGGCGGCGCGCGTCGGCGAGTTGCTGGTGGCGATGCTGGGCCAGCAGGCGCCCGACATCACCAGCCCCGACGATCTCGCGCGGCGCATGGCGCGCATGTCGCACATGATTCGCGATGTGACGCTGGATACGCTGCGCAGCGCGGGCAGCGAGTTTGGCGAGCAGGTCGCGGCGGCGCGCGGCGAGCTGACCGACCTCTACGAGACGTTCAAGCAGACGCTGCTGCCCGACCTGAACGATGAGGGGTTCAGCGATATGTTCGCGCAGACGCTGGCCTATGGCCTCTTCGCCGCGCGCTACAATCACACTGGCGCGCACAGCTTCACCCGCCGCGACGCCTCCCGCGAGATTCCGCGCTCCAATCCCTTCCTGCGCCGCCTCTTCGCCGCCATCGAAAGCCCCGACCTGGAGGACGCGCCCTACATCGGCTTTGTGGATGACCTGGCGCAACTGCTCGCCACGACCGATATGGCCGCCGTGCTGCGCGACTTCGGCAAACGCACGCGCACCGAGGACCCCATCGTCCACTTCTACGAGCCGTTCTTGCAGGCGTATGATCCTCATCTGCGCGACCTGCGCGGCGTCTACTACACGCCAGAGCCGGTCGTCTCCTACATCGTGCGCTCGGTGGATGCGCTGCTCAAGCGCGATTTCGGCCTGCCAGAGGGGCTGGCGAGCAGCGACACGATCGGTGGGCAGTCGGTCGTGCTGCTGGACCCCGCCTGCGGCACCGGCACATTCCTCTCCAGCGTGGTCAATCTGATTCGCGAGCGCTTTCGCACGCGCAATAACGCGGGCGCCTGGGCCGCCTATGTGCGCGAGCGATTGCTGCCACGCATCTTCGGCTTCGAGCTGCTGATGGCGCCCTATGCGATGGCGCACCTGCGGCTGGGCATGCAGCTCGCCGGGCTGGATCTGCCAGAGAGCGAGCGCGCCCGCTGGGCCTTCGCGGCGGGCGATCAGGACCGGCTCGGCGTCTACCTCACCAATACGCTCGATCAGGCGGCGAAGACCAGCGAGCATCTCTTTCGCGGGCAGTTCATCACCGATGAAGCCAACGCCGCCGCGCGCGTCAAGCGCGACACGCCCGTGATGGTGGCGCTGGGCAATCCGCCGTACTCTGGCCACTCGGCGAATAACAGCGACTGGATCATGGCGCTGCTGCGCGGCGAAGACCTGACGAACACGCAGGGCGATACGCCGCTGGCGCGTGGCAAGGGCAGGCCGACCGACAACTATTTCATGGTGGATGGCGCGCCGCTGGGCGAGCGCAACCCGAAGTGGCTCAACGACGACTACGTGAAGTTCATCCGCTTTGCGCAGTGGCGCATCGAGCGCAGCGGGCATGGTGTGCTGGCCTTCGTCACCAATCACGGCTATCTCGACAATCCGACCTTTCGCGGCATGCGCCAGAGCCTGATGCGCACGTTCGACGAGATCTATCTGCTCGACCTGCACGGCAACAGCAAGAAGAAGGAGCGCACGCCAGAGGGCGGCAAGGATGAGAATGTCTTCGACATCCAGCAGGGGGTGGCCGTCGGCATCTTCGTGCGGCGGCAGGGCGGCGCGGCCACCGGCGACCGTCACGCCGTCGTGCGCCACGCGCATCTCTGGGGCGAGCGCGGCGCCAAGTATGACTGGCTGGCCGCGCACGACGCCGAGACGACGCCGTGGGTCGAGGTCGCGCCCACCTCGCCGATGTATTTCTTCATCCCGCGCGACGCCCGGCTGGCGCAAGAGTATGAGGCGGGCTGGAGACTAGAGCAGATCATGCCTGCTGACAGTGCTGGGTATTACGACCAGCAGAGACGACTTTGTGACAGACGCCAATGAGCAAGACACTGCGCGGCGCGAATCGCGGAGATTTTCTGGATGAAGGCAAAGAGCGATGCGGCATGTGCAGAGACCGATATGTGCTTAGCGAGACCGATGCATTGCCAGCTTGAGGCAATGCCAGGAGAGAGCTAGCGACGCACTGATAGGAGTGGGAATCGCGAATCATGCAAATTTCTTTACAGGCCGTTTGATACTGGCGCTACATGCTTTATCATAGCGACGGTGCTCGAAAGGATCGTCGCGTGCTGATAATGCGCCATATGCTGAGAAAAGCCAATTTGGGCGATGGCTACTACTGCGCATGGTGGAAATAGGGCGCGGATGGCGGATAACACCATACTCCCACTTCTTGCACGCGCAGAGCTAACGCAGTTGACAGAACAGTGTGCGTACTTAAGCGAGGTCAACTACCGCTAAATATGGCAATGCCTCTAAACAATCTGGGTAACTGCTCAGCCCAAGGCAGGATAGAGTGGCGCGCCTGCGAACAGAGCGCGCAGCGCATCCAGCAGTCCAATGCCTTGCTTCCGTAAGGTGGACAAGTAGCCTCTGATGCATGCGAACGCGGCGGCGCCCGCCTCAGAGCGGAAGCACCCCGACACCTTTTGCTGGGTCTTGAGCATGCGCACGTCGCGCTCGGCCTGGTTGTTATCGAAGGGAATCGTCAGGTCGGCGAGGAAAGCGAGCACTTGGTCTTGCTGAAGCCACAAGCGCTCAAGCAGATTGCGTGCGGGTGATTGCTTCAGCCGTCCGCGTTGCTTGGGGCGTCGGGTCGGTGGCGGATTGGCAGCCAGGCCGCTAGCGAGTAACGTCTCGTAGCGCGCGACGAGGGCTGCATGTGGCGCGGCGGCAAGTTGCCGTTGGCCCTGGCGCCGCGCGTCGTCGGTGGCCGTCTTCATCTCGTGCAGCAATGTTTTCATGTCCGTCGCCCACCGCTGCTGATACGCTTCCTCCAGGTAGGTCAACTCGCGCAGGTGATGGACGTTGCAGAGCGCATGGCGGCACTGCGTGTAGGCCTGATAGGGCTTCCACCCGTCGTGGACGCTCACGCCCTGGTACGTCGGCAGAATCCCAATCGCCTCGGTCGCCGCGCTCCCGCGCTTGGCATGAATCGCATAGTGCGTCAGCCGCTCGGTACAGGTCACATGCGCCCACGCCAGCTTGCCTCCGCGCCGCACGCCCGTCTCGTCGTGATGCAGCACCGCTGCCTGCGTGAGTGCGGCCTTGAGCGCTTCCTCCACCGGCTCCAGCGCCTCGGCGCCCTGCTGGAGCCACGTCGCCAGCACCCCTTCGGAGAGCGGCGCGCCACACACATCCGCGAGCAGTTCACAGGTGCGCTCATAGGGCAGCAACTGCTGTTCAACCAGGTAGACCGCCAGCGCCCGCAGACGTGGGCCATATTGCGCCCGGCTCGGCGCCTCAGCAGGAAACGTCCCGTCAGTGACCTGCTGGCAGGCGGGGCAACGCAGCCGCAGCGCCTGGTGCTCCGTGACCTGCAGCCGCACCGGCGGCAAGTCGTAGACCTGACGGCGCTCCACCACGCCCACGACCTCGGCCTCCGTGTCCAGCGCCGCCTGGCAGGTGACGCACACGCCAGGCCGATGTTGCTCCACGGCGTCCGGCTCCGCCACCAGGTGCAATGTCTCGCCGGGATGGCCCAACTGCCCGCCTGTCCGCTTGCCACTCGCGCGACGAAGGCTGCGCGTGCGCGGCAACTGGCGCTTGAGCCCATCCGAGGAGGGTGGTTTCCCGCTGTTGTGGCTGTCCTTGGCCAAGCGGGCTTCTAGCTCCCGCACCCGCTCGACCAGCCGCGCATTCTGCGCCAGCAGCGTGGCCATCTGCTCACGTTGCTGGGCAAGCTTGGCTTCGAGTTCGGCGATGCGCTCCTGGTTCGTCATGCCTCTATGCTATCCTACCAGTGCAAGTCCGCCTGAGTAGTCACCAATCTGGGGCTGAACTCACACCGCGACGCATTCGCAGTCGCGTTTGACAGCGAGGTGCTGAGACACCGCGTCTCGGACCTCAGATCAGCTGCACTTTCAGACGAGACGATCCGGCAGCGATACGAGCTTGATGACACTGTAGATTTCTCGCTGTCAAAAGCTCGCCATGACTTGCAACAGACACCTGACACCAACAAAGTAGTGCAGTCTTGCGTTTATCGTCCGTTTGATTGGCGGTACATTATGTATCATGCTGATATACTTGACCGTCCTCGTCCAGAACTCAATCAACACTTTGTAGGCCACACCAATTTAGCGATAGTTACGACGCGGCAGACCCGAGAGCCATTTGGCGTTTATGCCGTGGACAAGCTATGTGGACAACATAAGATAGTCGCAACGTATGATGGGTCATCAGTTTTCCCGCTCTACCTCTACCCAACCCATCAGATGCCGCCAAGCTGAAACAGAGCAGCTTCGCTGGCGATGACGCGCCCTCCACTGCGCCGGGCGGGCGGCGGGCCAACCTCGCGCCCGCGTTCATCCGCGACGTGGCCGAGCGGCTGGGGCTGGCGTGGGTCGCCGATGGCCGGGGCGACCGCGCGGCCACCTTCGGCCCCGAAGATGTCTTCAGCTACCTCTACGCCATCTTCCACTCGCCCAGCTATCGCGAGCGCTACGCCGACTTCCTCAAGAGCGACTTCCCGCGCATCCCGCTCACCCGCGACGCCGAGCTCTTCCGCGCGCTCTGCGCCCTGGGCGACCGGCTCGTCGCGCTGCATCTGATGGAGGCGTCTGCGGCAGGGCAGCCGGGCTTCCCCATCGGCGGCGACAATCGCGTCGAGGCGCCGCGCTATCTGGAGCCAGATGCGGCGACGCAGCGCGCGGGCCGCGTCTACATCAACCGCGAGCAGTACTTCGATGGCGTCAGCCCGGCAGGTCTGGGCGTTCCACATCGGCGGCTATCAGGTGGCGGAGAAGTGGCTCAAAGACCGCAAAGGCCGCACGCTCAGCTACGCCGACATCGAACACTACCAGCGCACCATCGCCGCGCTGGCCGAGACGATGGCGCTGATGGCGCAGATAGACGAAGCCATCGAAGAGCGCGGCGGCTGGCCGCTGGGGTGACGGCGCGGCGGGCGGGGTGGCGGGCGGCGAATGAGGGCAGGCGCGCGCACGGGCGGCGAATGAGGGCAGGCGGCGCGGCGGGTGGCGCGATGGCGCGACGGGCGATGGCGTGGCGGCCTGCTCATCGTGCTCGCCACGCTGATCGCGCTGCCCAGGATTCCGTTGCAGCACGCCACAGCGGCGCCTGCCCAGGCTCCTGACCCGGCAGAAGCCGGACAGCCCGTCAAGACCGCGTAGCAGCGTGGCTCCAGCACAAACTGGGGGCAGGCGGCGCAAGGGCACGAGCGGCCGCCTGCCACCTGCCTCATAATCCTCCGATTTTTGATAGAACTGTAGATGAAATTTTTCCGCTTGCTTTTATCAATCTCACATGGTACACTGGCGGTTAGTTATGCCGAATCCGACATGGATGTTGCCGTTGCGTCAGACGTCAACACTCCCCACGGGTCTGGGAGCGCGCATCCGGGTCTCTACTGACGCCACATTCCTGGATACACTCGCGACGCAGCGGCGCGTGCGGCGCTCGCTGACACGCCGACGGGCGTCCGCTATTTTCATGCATGCTTTTCGCCTGCTCCAAATCTCTCATAAGATCCATTTAATGGTTGGAAGCGGCGCGGGCGAACCCTCACCGTTGCCCCTCAGCCTGCGGAGTCGCCAGGAAATCGGGTTGTTCCCTGGGAGAGGGTTGGGGTGAGGGTTCACGACGCCTGTAAAGGGATATCGTTAGCGCTCAGGCGCAGAGCACACACATCGAGCCTCACGCCAGGCTCTGCCTGAACAGCATAGGACATCTCCGGAGGCATCTATGAGTGAACCCACGGTCAACCCTCCTGGACAACCAGGTAGCGACGCCGCGTCGACTGCGGCGCCTCCGCCCGACCAGTCTGCGCCGACAAGCCAGGGCGCGTGGAAGCCGTTCGGGCAGGCGCCCGTCACGGCCCCGCCCGTCACGGCAGCTACGGCAGCCTCGACGGAGCTTGCGCCAACACCCGCGCCAGCCCCCAAAAGCGTGCCGCTCGCCCTGGCCATCGAGCGTGGTCGCTCCTATGTGAAGGGCCTCACCGAGCCGGTAGAGGTGGAGAATCAGGAGGTTAGCCCCGCGCCATACGCGGCGCAGGCGCCCGGCTGGGTGCAAGATCGGACGGTGCTGGAGTACAAGCTGGGACGGCGGCTCGATGGATGGGCGGATACTGTCCCCGGCATGGCGGCTCACGCGCCGCTGCTCATCCAGGAGTTCGTGAACGACATGCCCTCGCACCTGAACCCGCGGATCTGGCCTGTTAGCACGCGGCTCGCGGTGACGGGCCTCAACTCGCTGGCGCAGGGCGTGGAGATTCCCGTCTCGCCACGGGGTCTGCTGCGCATCTTCTCCCTGATCGGCCCGGCGTTCGGCATCGTGCCGCGTATCATCTTGCGCCTGCTCGGCCTGGACATCATCGGGCGCGAACGCGACTACCTGTTCGTGGCGACCACCGCTGGCGCCGCCGTCGGCGTGAACATCTCGGCGAACGGTCGTGATCTCTATCTCGCGTGGGACCTGTTCCTCCGTCGCGTCTGGAATGAACTGACGCTCGGCCTGGTGGCTTTGATCGGAATCGTCGTCGGCGCCATTGCGGGCTTGCTCACCACCCACATCGCCAAGCTCAGCGGGATAACCACGCTTCCACTCACGCTGGCGTTCGTCGGCGCATTTCTCGTCGCGGGCCTGATCGGCGTCGTCGCGTGCTGCATCCTGGGCGCGCTCTTCGGCTCTGTGACCGTCGGCGACCCACAGGCGCTGTTCGTCAAGCAGATTGACTTCTTCGAGGCGCACGACGTGCAAGCTATGGCGCTGAGCGTGGACAAGGCGTTGCGCGCTGCGGCGGATAAGGCCGGCATTAATGCGGCGCTCTTGCGCGCCAAGGGTGAGTTCCGCACCGGGAGACGTGGCCGGGTGATCTAACCGCACGCCTGCATCTCTCTAGCTCGCTATCCTGCCCATCGTCACTGTGAGGGAGACGAGTGTAGCCAATGGTAGACGAGGCCGTTCCCTACCTGCTTTGCAAACCACTTGCCAGCGAAGGGGCCACGCTGGAGCGCGCCATCGCGGCGTATCGCATCCCCTATCTGCCCGATGTGATCTCGATGCGCGAGCTGGCCGAGCGCGAGGAGCAAGAGGCGCTCGACGGGCTGCTCGACGCGCAGGCGCAGGTGATTGCGGCGCTCTCCGGCTGGCAGGGGCAGGGGTTCGCGCTGCGCTATCTGTTTCACCCGGAACGCCGGGCCATCGAGCTGGTGGCGCTGGTGCGCGCCGACGCGCCGCCGGGCGAGGCCGGGGAGATCGTTCTGCGCATGGGGAGGCAGTGGACACGCTTGCTCGCGGAGTTGCAGTTCCCCTGCGCGCCAGTGTTGACCGAGCAGGAGCTATCGGCGCTGCTCGCTCCCCCGGACCACAACTACATCGCGGAGATTCGCCAGCACGAGGAGCTGACGCCGCTGCGCATGGGTGACGCCTATGTGATGGCGCCCTGGCGCGCCACCCGAACGAGCTGGCTGGCGATCTTTGACCGCATGAGCCAGCAGCAAGCGCCATGTCTCATCAACATCCAGTTGCAACCCACGCGGCTGCGCTCCGACGAGCGCGAGGCGTTCGAGCAATCGGCGAGCCTCGCCCGTGGGCTGACAACACTGCGCTTGAATGGGTACTCCGGCAATAACGATCTCGCTGACCCGCTCGCCGCAACGGTGGCGGCGCTCTACGATGACTATGCGCAGCGGCTGGCGACCGCATTCCTGGTCGTCATCCAGATCGCGAGTCCATCAGTAGACGCCATTCACGCCCTCGCGGATGCGGTGACGCGGGATGTCACTGAGCAGATGGACGTGCGCATGGCGCATGCGAGTGGCGCTACTCCGCGTGGCGCCGATCTGGTCATTCCGCAATCGGCTGAGGAGGCGCTGACAGCCCATCACACGCTGACGCAGCTTGCGCTCCAGCCGTGGGGCGCGACCCACGCGAATCCAACCCAGGATCGGCTGAGATACCTGATGGACGCGCATACGGCGCGCGCGGCCTTCCGCTTTCCCATCCCATCCCGCACGGGGATTCCTGGGATGGAGACGCGGGCGACGGCGCTGGGGCGCAGTAAAGTGTTCATCTCGTATCGGCGCGACGACAGCGCAGGCACGACTGGCCGCATCTATGATCGTCTGATCCAGCGCTTCGGGCGTGACTCCATCTATATGGATGTCGCCGCGATACCGCTCGGTGTAGATTTCGAGGCGCACATTCGCCACGAGCTGGCAGAGTGTGTGGCGCAGGTCGTCATCATCGGGCCGCGCTGGCTCGACATACGGGATAGCGCGGGCGTTCGACGGCTCGATAGCGCGGTTGACTATGTGCGGATGGAAGTGGAACTGGGTCTGAGGAGTGGGATCGCGGTTATCCCGCTGTTCATCGATGGGGCTGCGATGCCGCCAGCCGAACTCCTCCCCCCCACACTGAGCGCATTACCGCTGCGGAATGGCTGGCCTGTGCGCCATTCCGATTTCGATCACGATATCGCGATAGTGGTCGCGGCCATCGAGGAGCAGTTGCGCCGATCTGGCGGCTCCCCTACGCGATGACGCTGCGCTGGCTTATGCTCTACGTCGCCACCGCCAGACAAGAAATGGAGAACAGTGGATGCTCTGCCCATCATGTCAGCGAGAAAACCGGCCAGCAGCGGAGTTCTGCGCCTATTGTCAGGCGCGCCTGACCACGCCTGCCCCTGACCCAGCGGCAGGGTCTGGGAATGTCGGCGCGTGGGCTGCTGTCCCACCGGTCGCTAGCTCGGCAGCCGAGTTCCCGGCGGCGGTCGGCGGCGTGAGCCTGGGGCTTGCGCCATCGGCTCCTCAGGCGCCGTCTGCGGTGAGCGCCATCGCGCCAGCCCCGGTCGAAGCGCTCGGACGCTTCGCTCCGCCGACGACGCCACTGACCGGCGCGATGATTCCGCGCCCAGGGCGGGCGCCACGGCCCACACCACGCCAGGACGCCGTCTTCGGGTCAGACGGCTTTCCGGCGCCTGACTATGCGGAGACAGCGACGCAGTTGGCGCTACGGCGCATGTACGGCTCAGACATCGCCATCGGCAAGTGGTCCGCCGCGATGCTCGGCGCTGTGCTCGCGGCGCTGATTGGCCTGCTGTGCAACGCCCTGACGATGGCATTGTGGAGCAAAGCGGCAGACCTGTTCAGCGGTGTGACAACGTCCAGCGTCACGAGTCCCACAGCGACAGGCCTCATTCAGACCTCGACCGCGATCGCGCAATCTGTGCTGGCCTCAGACGTGCTCAAGATGCTGACCTTCGAGCAGGGCGTGCCGCTCTCTATCAACCATGGCACGGTCAGCGTGAACGTCCCGCTGACGGGATTCACAGTGATCCCGGTGATCGCCCTGATTGTCGGCGGCTATCTGGCGGGGGCGAGTGATTACCAGCGGCGACCACGGTTCAGCATCGCGCGCGGCGCGCTCATCGGCCCATTCTACGCGGTCTTTCTGGGCATCTGCGCCTTTCTGAGCAGTAGCTCACTGCTCGAGAACGGCGCGGCGAGCGGCGCCGGCGTGGTCTCACCATCACTGCCAATGGCGCTGCTGCTCGGTCTGGTCTGGGGAGCCGTCTTCGGCGCGTTCGGCGGTTGGCTGCAACTGGCGACGCAGTCGGGGCTGAGCGCGATCCTGCCAACACTCCAGGTCGCCTCGCGCCGGTCACGGGTCGCCGCGCGCGTGCGGGCGCTGCTGGCGGGGGCTATCGTCTCGGTCTGCTCAGGCGTGCTGTTTTCGCTGGCGGTGTGCCTGGCCGGATATGCCTTCGCGATGAGCTACTGGACCGCTACCGCGTCCTCTATGCCGCTGGGCGACGGGGCGACGCCGCTGGTGACACTGGGGCGTGAGGCTCTGCTGGCGCTGGTCGCGGGACCACTGGCCGCCGCATGGCTATTCGCCGTCTCGACGGGGGGATGGTTCACGGTCTTCGGCCACGCCATCTTCCCGCAAGGTCTCGCACAGCGCACAATCGTTGGGCTTATCGGCGCGCCACACATCCCGCCGAGTCCGCTGTGGTACGGCTTATTGGCGCTGCCTGTCGTTTCCTTTACGCTGGGAGGACGCATGGCGGCGCGGGCATGGCCGACACGCACGGTGAGCGCTGGCCTGCTGGCGGGCCTGCTCACGGCGATCCCTACGGCGCTGCTGATGGCGGCCCTCGCGTATCTGACCGAATTGCAGTTTCATGCGTATGCGAGCAGCGGCTCACATACAGCGTTGCAAACCCTGGTGATCGGCCCGGATGTCGCGCGCACAGCGATCGCCACGTTGATCGGCGCCGCCGTCTTCGGCGCGCTGGGTGGCGCGAGCGCCGAGACGGCGCCAGCGCTCGGCTCGGTCGCGCGGCTCATCACGCTGCCCGTGCGACCCGTGGCAGGCGTCCTCTCTCCGCTCATCAACCGCCTGCTGGGCCGCCGCGTTAAGGGGCGGCCAAGTCTGAGCGACCGGTGGTTCTATGACGCGCTCGCGCTGACAATTGTAGACGCCTGCATCGCGATCATCGTCGCGGTGATTGCGGCTGTCATCCCAGCGCCACTGCCATACGTCATCTGGGCGCAGATCAATGGCGCGCTCGCGGCGGCGCTGATAGCCGCTCCGGTCTTCTGCTTCGCCTGCGCGTTCATCAGCGCGGTCATGGCGCCGCCAGACTGGGCGCAGCCGGTTGGGGTCGCGCCTTCTGCCGCAGGGATCACCGGACGGCCAGTCGTGGCGCAGGTCGCCTCAGTCCCCACCCCGTAGACGCCGCGCATGTCCACGCGCTGTTAGCAGGGCCACGGTCTACCCCAGGCCCACGGATGGAGAAGATGGCACGATGAGTTCTTATACGCCGACCGCCAGCCTGCCTGCGCATGGCGCGCCAGGGCGCGCGCGCGCGATCATTGTGACGGTGGTGACACTCATAGTTCTGACTGCGGCGACCGCGTCATTCACGCTGAGCCTGGCGCATCTGCGTCAGATACGGTTCCCGCAGCCACGAATCTCTATCTCTCATGGGGCAAACGTCACAATCCCTGTCAATCAGGCATACACCTTTACGGTGAAGCCGCTTGTCGGCAGTCACCTGAAATACACCTGGAGCTTCGGCGACGGCAGCGCCACTGTGACGACCTCAGCGACGACGGTGGCGCACACCTACGCGAGTACGGGCGCCTATACGGTCGCCGTGACGACACGCGACTCGCTCGATCAGACGGCGTCCAGCGCAGCCAGGGTAACGGTCTTGCCGCCACCGCCGGTAGCGGCCTTCACCGTCACGACAACATCGGACTTTGGCGAAGTCTGCGCTCAGTTCGACGCCTCGACCTCCACTGGCGCGCAACTGAGCTACTCGTGGGACTACGGCGATGGGAACACGTCATCTCCATCGCAGGATCCGCAGGCCGGTGAGTGCTATTATCAGGCGGGTACATTCGTCGTCACGTTGACGGTGACGGATTCGGCGTCTCAGAGCGCCTCGATCAGTCAGCCCCTCACCATTGGCGGATAGCACGCAAGCCCGCCACACGCCAGCGCAGATGCGCGGCGTGTGGCGGGCTTTTTCTCCCTGCGGGGCGCCAGGCCTGGAGGCTCGCGTTATGCCTTCTCGACACTCACCGTCCAGTTCATGCCGAATTTGTCCATGAGCCAGCCGACATCCGCGCCCCAGGGCTGCTGGGTCAGCGGCATCTTGATTTTGCCGCCCTCGGCCAGGGCGTGGAAGAGCCTGGTGATCTGCTCCCTATCCGTGCCAGCCAGGGCAATGCCCATGTTGTCGCCAGCTTTCGGGGGGTAGTCGGGGTGGCCGTCCGAGGCGATGATGACCGCGCCGTCGGCTTCGAGCCGCGCGTGCGTGATACGATCACCAGGGCCAGCCGGCCTGGATGCGCCCTGCTCGTCAGTGGTTTGCAGGTCGAGACTGCCTCCCAGCGCCGCATGGTAAAACTCCATGGCCTCACGCGCGCGCCCCTGAAAGTTGATATACGGGCCAACCTGAATCACGCTCATGCTGATACATCCTCCCAATGCTGCGCCGGGATAACGACTATCCCCGCTTCGAGACGCCTGACGCGCGACGACCTCGATGGACCGTCCGCATGCGATTTATCGGGAGTCAGCCTCCCTGTCACATCGCCTTGGGGTCGCTCGTCACTTCTATGACGGAACGCAGCGCAGGAATGTGACCGACGGAGGAACAGATGGACGAGCGCGAACGGCTGGCGGAGCAATTCGAGACCTACCGAACCCACCTGCATGCGGTGGCCTACCGGATGCTCGGCTCTGTGAGCGAGGCGGATGACGCAGTGCAGGAATCCTGGCTTCACCTCAGCCGCGCCGACACGAGCGGCGTGGTGAACCTGGGTGGCTGGCTGACGACGGTGGTCGCGCGGGTCTGCCTCGACCTGCTGCGCGCACGCAACTCGCGGCGCGAAGAGCCACTGGATACAGACGCGCTCAATCCGGCCCTGAGCCGTGAGGAGGGGGTTGATCCTGAGCGTGAAGCGCTGCTGGCCGAGTCGGTCGGGCTGGCGCTGCTCGTCGTGCTCGACAGTCTCGATCCCGCCGAACGCCTCGCATTCGTGCTGCACGATGTATTCGCCGTGCCCTTCGACGAGATCGCCCCCATCGTGGGGCGCACCCCGACGACGACCCGGCAGCTCGCCAGCCGCGCGCGCCGCCGGGTGCGCGGAGCGACAGCGGCTCCCGGCGCCGATCTCACCCGCCAGCGCGCCGTGGTCGAGGCGTTCCTCGCCGCCGCGCGCGCCGGTGACTTCGCGGCGCTGCTCGCAGCGCTCGACCCAGATGTCGTGCTCCGCGCCGACCCCGCCGCCGTTCAGGTGGGCGCATCGCGCGAGGTACGCGGCGCTCAGGCTGTGGCGAACACCTTCTCAGGTCGCGCCCGATTCGCACAGCCAGCGCTCGTGAACGGGGCCGTGGGCGCTGTGTGGGCGCAGGGTGGACGGCCACGTGTCATCTTCGACTTCACGATCACGCGCGGCAAGATCGTCGAGATCGACCTGATCGCCGACCCCACGCGCCTCCGCCAGTTCGACCCCGCGCTCCTCGGCGACTGACACGCCACCCGCCGGGCGTGATGGTCTACCAGCGGCCAGCCAGTGGCGCATCATGAGGCGCGCAGGCGCCTGTGCGCGCCGGTTTGCACAATCGAGCGCGGGCCACTCGCAGACCTGGCGCAGGTCGTGACAACTTCTCAACACCTGGGGACAGGCGTTAGCCGAGGGGCGCGCCTACCTGCGCATACAGGCCAGCTACACCACCGTTGGGTGGGATGGTGATAGCCAACCGGCTTGCCTGTCCACCGCGCACTGTGTAGACATGCTGCTCTGCGGGCAGTTCAACATGCTTCCCCGTCGCTGGAACGGGGGGCGCGCCAGGAATGGCAGCCAGTGTCCCGCTATGTGTGCCAGTAATGCGCACAGTGAGATAGACGTTGTCGCCTTCCTCACGGAAATCGCTCGCATTGAACGACCAATCGGGGAACGCGGCGAGGAGCGCATGGCCCAGGCCAAGGAAGGCGGTCTTGTCGACTGGCTGCGGGGTAGCCCCGCTGAACACGAAGTCGTCGGTCACCAGTGAACTCAGCGCGGCCCAGTCAGAGCCACTCCAGGCGGCCAGTCCCGCCTTCACAACGTCGGTGTTGCTCATGGACGCAGTGTTCTCCCTTCATCGAATCGCGACAAGATGCGATGGACACGCCACCGTGCCCTGCGGTGCAGTATGTCTGCTCATAGCCACCAGGCGCGATAGGCAATTCTGTTGAGAAGCTTTCAGCGCGCCGCGCCAGGTCGCCGCAGCAGCGTCGCGTCGATGCTGGCGAGGCTGGGGCGCCCGGCCAGCGCCATCGCCAGGGCCAGCTCACCGCGCAGCAGCTCCAGCGCATGCTGCGCGCCCGCCGCGCCATCCGCCGCCAGCCCCCAGAGGACGGGACGCCCGACGAAGACGGCGCGCGCCCCCAGCGCCAGCGCCTTCAGCGCGTCTGTTCCCCGGCGCACACCGCCATCCAGATAGACCTCGCAGCGCCCCGCGACCGCCGCGACCACCTCCGGCAGCGCGTCAATCGTCGCCACGACGCCATCGAGTTGCCTGCCACCGTGATTCGAGACGAGGATGCCCGCCACGCCCGCCGCCACCGCCAGCGCGGCGTCTTCCCCCGTCAGGATGCCCTTGAGCACGATGGGCAACGCTGTCTGCGATTGGAGCCACGCGATATCGGCCCAGGTGATGGCGGCGCCGTCGTTGTCATCGTTGTCTTCGCCATCGTCGGCGCTCGCGTCAGGCGCAGCGGCGAAGTTGCCGCTGGGCGGCCAGTCGTAGCTGCCTTCGCTGCGGATGTGACGCTCCTTGCGACCCCAGCGCGGCGAATCGACCGTCACGACGAGCGCGCGATAGCCAGCGGCCTCGGCGCGCCTCACCAGCTGCTCAGCGTCGGCATGGGCGCGCGCGGTGAAGTAGAGTTGGAACCAGAGCGGGGCGCGCGCCGACGCTGCGATCTCCTCCAGCGTGCGGGTGGACTCCGTGCTGGCGACCATCACCGCGCCCAGCGCGCCCGCTGCCTGCGCGGTGGCGCATTCGCCCGCCTCACAGGCGGCGCCGTGCATCGCCGTCGGTGCGACGCCGATCGGCATGGCGACCGGAGCGCCGAGCAGCGTCGAACGCATATCCATCTGGCCGACGCCGGTCAGCGCGCGCGGGCGCAGGTGGATGCGCTCGAAGGCGGCGCAGTTCTCGCGCAGCGTTACCTCGTCATCGGCTCCGGCGCTGTAGTAATCCCACACGGCAGGATGAAGCCGCGCATGGGCGAGCGCCTCATACTCGGCGATATTGATCGGGCGCACAAAGCCTCCACATGCTGGTGATGGTTCATTCTGGCCGCCCGCATAGCGTGGGTCGGCTGGCGTCACTGCGCGATTGCGGACATCATCGCGCGCACGAACGCCACCTCATCCTGGTTGACGGCATGCCCCATGCCTGGGTAGAGGCGCTCCGTCACGTCGCCGCCCAGGCCCCGCAGCGTCGCGGCGGTTTGATCCACGCGCGCCCTGGGGATGTGCGGGTCCACATCGCTGCAACCGAGGAAGATGGGGACGCCGATGAGGCTGCCCTGATACGTGGTGGAGATACCGTCAGGCCCGATAAGCCCACCACTCCAGCCGACGACGCCCCCATAACGCCGCGCATGACGTGCGACATATTCGAGCATGAGGCAGGCGCCCTGCGAAAAGCCGAGCACGATTGTGCGTTCGAGCGGTATGCCCGCCGCGACGATCTGGGTGAGCAAGCTATCGATCAGGTCGAGCGAAGCCGAGAGGTACGGCTCATTGCTCGCCAGCGGCGCCATGAAACTGTTGGGATACCACGTAGAGCCAGCCGCCTGCGGCGCCAGATACGCGAAACCCGGTTGCGCCAGTTCGCTGGCGAGCGACAGGATGTCTTCCGCCGAGGCGCCGCGCCCATGCGCCATCAGCATCGCCGCGCGCGCCTGATCCAGGGGGGCGCCCGCCATCAGCGGCGGCTGACCCCAGCGCGGACCAGCGATCCCATCAGTTTGCCTGTTCATCGTGACAACTCCCGCGCTCCTCGCGCACGCCGCGCTGCGACAAGCATAGCATGTCACAACGCCACGCTGCTGACCGCCTGCTCCTGCGGGCCTGTCAACGCTTGCGAAGCGGATACCATGCCACCGGGAGGGTTATCAGCGGCTACTTCATTGCGAGCGCCGCTGCGCCAGCGTGGCGACGGCGAATGCGCTACAATGCAATCGGTGACGCCGATGCGCCGCATGTTGTGCGACTACGCGCTGCTCGCTGGAGGCCGTTCTATGGATCAGGCAATCACCATTCACGTATCCGAAACGCTGCTGTGTGAACTTGCGGAGCGAGGAGCGCGTCTGGGAAAATCTGTTGAGCAACTGGCCGAGGATGCAGTGCTTGAACGCTATAGCGCCCCGACAGGAGATGAGGAGGCCGCGTCCGCGCTGCCTGAAGATCCGATGCTGGCTGTGCTGCGGGCGCAGGGTATGCTGGCGACGCCACATCCCTCTGCGCGGCCTCCATCCAACCCCGCGCCCGCAAGCGCGGCGGCGAAGGCGCTGCTCACTCAACTGGGAGATGAGGCCAGCGATGCGCTGACAAGCATGGGTCAGACACTCGCCGACGTGGTAGAGCGATAGATGGGCCATGCTACTCCTCCGACGATACTGGAGCGTTGACGCTACTACCTTGATACCAATGCATTGTTGGCGCGATTTCTCACACGCATCCCTGGCAGTACACTTGTGCAGTCGCTTTGTGACCCAAACACCCATCATACTTTGCTAATCGCCGAGATCACTGAAGTGGAGCTATGCGCCACATTCAATCAACTCAAGCGCGGTGGCTTGCGCCCAGCGTCTGCGGAGCGCTTGATAGAAGCCTTTTGGCAGCAGGTACATGCGGGGGAGTATGCTATTCTCCCCATCACCACTGGCATCGTCCGCAACGCTGCGGCGCTCTGCTCTGTCCACTCCCTACGAGGATATGACGCTGTACAACTCAGTTGCGCGCTTGCCGCACGTGATGCTGCACGCTTGGCCGACGCGGCGACTGGCGCCGCAGGGAGCGCCAGTCTGGGCGACCCTGTGTTCCTCACAGCGGACAAACGTCTTCAACAGGCCGTGACGGCAGAAGCTTTCGTGCTGCTCGATCCTACGAGTGGCCAGGCTACACACTAACGAAGCGCTTTTGCAGACTGAGACATCGAGCGAGAATTGGCCGCCCGATTCCCTCACCCGCGCAGCAGCGCAAGTGTGGCGGCGACATCGGCGCGGGCGCGCGGGTCGGCCTCCATGCGCCGGGCGACGGCGGCGCAGCCGTACATGATCGTGGTGTGGTCGCGCCCACCGAGACGGTCGCCGATCTGGAAGAGCGAGGCGCTCGTCTCCTCGCGCATCAGGTACATCGCCACCTGGCGCGCCCAGGCCGTCTGCCGCTCGCGCGACTTGCCCAACAGCGCATCCACCGAGACGGCGAAGCGCTCGGCGACGGCGGCCAGCACGGCTGGCGCATCCACCGGGCGGCTGGCGCGGCGCTCCTCGCGCACCGGGCCGAGCGCGCGGGTCACTGTGTCCGGGTCGAGCGACTGCCCCAGCATCTGCGCGTAGGCGATCACGCGGGTCAGCTCACCCTCCAGCTCGCGGATGCTGTCGCAGGGCGGGTGAGCCAGGCGTATCAGGGATTCATCGGGCATAGCGACGCCCAGCGCCTGCGCCTTCGCGCGCAGAATGGCGAGCCGCCCGGCGTAGTCTGGCGGCTGAATATCGGCCAGCAGCCCCCACTCGAAGCGCGAACGCAGCCGGTCGTGCAGATGGCGCATAGCGCGCGGCGCCCGGTCGCTTGTCAGCACGATCTGCTTGTTCGCCTCGTGCAGCCAGTTGAAGGTGTGGAAGAACTCTTCCTCAGTCGATTCGCGCCCCGCGATGAACTGCGCGTCATCCATCAGCAGCGCGTCTACCGCGCGGTAGCGGTCGCGAAACTGCTGCGTCGTGCGGCGGCGAATCGCCTCGACGATCTCATTGGTGAAGCGTTCGGCGCTCACATAGACCACGCGCTGCCCCTGCGCAATCAGCCGCTGGCCGATGGCATGCAGCAGGTGTGTCTTGCCCAGCCCGACGCCGCCATAGATGAACAGCGGATTGTAGCGCTCGCCCGGCGCGTTGACGATCTCTTGCGCGGCGGCGAAGGCAAAGCGATTGCTCGTCCCGACCATGAACGTCTCAAACGTAAAACGCGGATTGGGGCGCGCGCCATCCGATGACCAGGCGTTGGCCGGCCCTCGCAGCGGGCCGGAGCGCGGCGCACGGGCAAGCGGCGCGACTGATATGCCGCCAGGAGGCGTGGGACGCTCGGTCAGGCCGGGGAGCGGTGGCTGTGCGCGAAGTTGGCTGTGCGCTGGCGAGGCGGCGCCGGGGCGCTTGCGTGGGATCGCTGAGCGTGGCGGCGTAGCGAGCGCGGCGCTCTGTGCAATCTCGGCGTGTGGGCGTGGCGAGCGCGGTCGTATGGCGCCGTGCGGCGCGGCTTCATGCGTGGCGGCGGAGCCGTCGCCCTGCCCACGCAGCGCGGCTGCGGGGATGAAGCGCACCTCAGCAGGCGCGCCCAGCACCTGGCTCACCACGGCGCGTGTCACATCGGCGAAGCGCTGCGAGAGGTGTTCGGCGGCGAAGGTGTTCGAGACGGCGACGATGAGGATGCGCTGCGACAGCTCTACCCCGACGGCGCCGCGAAACCAGGTTGTGTACGCCCCGCGTGAGACGCGCTCCTGGATACGCTCCAGCGCGGTCTGCCACACCTGACGGGCATCCATCTCGCCGCCTCCGCTGACACGCGCGAACGAGCGCGCATGAGGGGAAATATCCTACCGCAACGACCTGAGCGTTACCTGAGCATGGGGGGAGATTCAAGTACGTAGTGTAGCACCATCCAGGCGGTCTGTACACTGGCTCTCTGTCATCCAGGTAAAGTGAACAGACGCATAGGCGGGCGCGCGCGTCACACGGCGGGCGTTTATCCACCGCATCACGCGCGGCCAGTCGCTACCCCTGGCAGGTGAAGGCGGGCGCCACCGTCCCCTGCCGCCAACCTGCGGGTTGCTGCGTATCGAACTGCGACGACGCCAGGTCCGTCTGCGGGACATACTCGATGGAGGAGTAGGTGACGGTATAGGGCGGGCAGGCGGTCGTCGAAATGTAGAACTGGTCGCCGGTTGCTCCGCCGGGATGTGTGGCGGACGGCGTGGTGACCACCAGCGCGATAGCCTGCCCCGTGGCGGCATCGACGTAGATATGTTCAGGTTGTGCGGCGTTGACCCAGTAGAGGTCATAGACATTCTGCGTATGGCCATCTGGCAGCTTGGTCTGGCCTGGCCCCAGATTCCAGAGTTCTCCATTCGAGATGAACGGGCCTGGGGCGAAGAGCGGCTGTGTCACCTGCTCTGGCGGCTGGACCGATGGCAGTGGTGGCGCCAGTGGCTCGTAGGCGTGAGTGGTGTTGTCCAGCCGCGCGCCAATCCCACTATTGGCGATCTCCGTGACATCGACGCCATTTCCCGTCGCTGTGGCTGATTGCTTGCCGCCCGGCGCGCCGACGATGCTGACCGCCCAGTCCCACACGCGCCCCTGGCCATCGGCGACCGTCGCCTGATAGCGCAGCGCGAGCGAGCTATCGGGAGCGCTCAGGTTCACGTTGAGTGGCAGGTAGGGCGTATCGAGTGAGAGGCTGACCAGGCGCAGCCAGGCCGCGACCGAATCGGCGCTCGCTGACCCGCGTGGCTGCGCGTCGAGCACAAGCTGCACGGCGCTGCGAGTCTCGCCCACGGCCAGGCATGTGGGGCAATCCGTCGCGGTCAGCGCGCTCCAACCTGCCGTCTGCGGCAATCCCCAGGCGAGCGGCGTCGCGGCGCTACTGCCGCGCGTGTAGCCGTCGAAGCCGAGGCCAGCGGGTAGCTCGCGCAGGTGCAGCGATTGCGCGGACCCGCTGCTAAATGTCCAGGTGACATCGAGGTAGCGTGAGTTCTCCTGAACCTGCTCCGCAGGGCCAATGCGCGCCGATGGCGCGCTGGCTCCGTCCGGCAGATAGGTGGGAATGGCAGGCGTGAAGGCAAGCCGACTCGCCAGGGCGTTCATCGCGCTGCGCGTCTGCTGGAGCGGATTGATCGCCTGCGGCGTGCTCTTGCTGGTCGCGCCCTGCTGCGAGAAGCTGGGGAAGTGGCTGAAGAGCGTCGCCGCCAGCGCGATCAGCAGCAGCGCCGCCACCGCCGGAAGCGCCGCCGCAATCCAGGGCGCGCGACCCCGGCGGCGTGGGCGCGCATGATGCGCGCCGCCAGCCTCACCAACGTCGCCAGTGTCGCTGGCGTCCCGCACATCCTGCGCGAGAGCCTCACGCAGGCGGCGGCGTAGATCGGCGGCGCCGCCGCCCGACAGCGCCTCGCGAGTCGCGGCGGCGTTGCGTGTAGCGGCAGCCATCGTCCGCTCGAAAACGCCAGCGGCGGGCGCCGTGCGCGGCAGCTTCGTCAGCAGCCGATCCACCGCGCGAATGCGGTCGAGTTGGGCGGCGCAGTGATCGCATCCATCGAGATGCGTGGCGACCTCTGAGCGCAGTGACTCGGCCAGCTCGCCATCCGCGAAGGCCGAGAGGTAGGGCGCGATGCCGTCGCAGTCTAGCGTGTCACGGTCGCTCATCGCGTTCCCTCCCTTCTCAGTTCCTCGTAGTAGCGCGCGAAAAGATCACGCGCACGGCTCAAGCGCACAGCGGCGGCTCCCGGCGAGACGCCCACAACATCCGCGATCTCGCGGTACGATAGCCCCTGGAGCGAGTGCAGCAACAGGCAGACGGCATATTTATCCGGCATTCGTTTGAGGGCCAGGGCGATATGGTCGCGCTCGGCCACGCTATCAATCTCCGCTGCGGCCATCGGCTGGGCAATGTCGCGCTGTTGCGCATCATGTAGCCCAGCCCCAACGCCGCCAAGTGGCGATTCCAGCCCAAAGATACGCTTGACGCGCGAGCGGCGGCGTAGCTGATCCATGCAGAGGTTGGTGGCGATGCGATAGAGCCACGAGCGCATGCTCGTCTGATCGCGGAGCTGGCTCAGCCGCGCATATGCCCGGATGAAGACCTCCTGCGTGATGTCGTCGGCGTCTTCTGGATTGCCGAGCAGATGGTAGGCATAGGTATGGATCTGGCCGCTGAACTCGCGATAGATGGCGGCAAGCTGCGCCTCGGAGGGGAGATCGCCGGATGTCACTGCGCCTCCATTCTCTGCTGGCGCGCGGCGGGCGCCCACCTGCGCAGGCGCAACGACGCCCAGCGATTGCGATGTGGAGGCCGCCACGAACGACAGCGCGCCGCACGACGGCCAGGCCCAGAGCCAGCGAGTTGGCCACCATTCTCGCATATGCTCCCCTTTGCCTGTGTGGTCATACCATATCGCAGCGTCGCGCCGACACACCATAGATGACGCCTGGAGGCGCCCATGATTTACGACGGAGCGAGAGCGCGGCCATCGCCGCCGCTGTGCGCCCTGCGCCAGCCCTCACCCCCAGCCCCTCTTCCAGAGGGCGAGGGGAGCGGATTTCCCCCTCGCCCTCTGGAAGAGGGGGCCAGGGGGTCAGGGTTCGCCCGCCGCCGCAGTTAGACCTCGTTGGCCACCTCGATGAAGACCGTCTCGACGCCGAAACGCTCGCGCAGCAGGTCGCCAAGCGCCTGCACGCCCAGCCGCTCGGTATTGTAGTGACCCGCCGCGATAAAGTTCGCCCGCTCCTCGCGCGCGATGGCCTGTGTCCCCTCCGCTGTCTCGCCGGTCAGGTAGGCGTCGCAGCCCCGTGCGACCGCCTCGGCCAGGCTGCCCGGCGCAGCGCCCGTGGCCACCGCCAGCCGCCGCACATGCACTGGCCCAGCGTGATAGACACGCGGCGCGGCTCCGGCGATCTCGGCCACCTGCGCCACCAGGTCCGCGAAGGGCGTCGGCTCGGCGCGCAGGCCAATCGCGCCAATCGCCTGCCCTTGATAGGCGGCGAAATCCAACGACTCGATGGTGAACCCCAACCGCCGCAGCCAGAGCGCATTGTTGCCAATCTCCGGGTGCGCGTCGAGTGGGAGATGGTAGCCGAGCAGCGAGACATCGGCGTCGAAGAGCGCCTTGAGCCGCCGCTTCTGCCGCTCCAGAATCGGGCGTGGATCGCGGTCGGTGAAGAGGCCGTGGTGGCAGATGAGCAGGTCGGCGCCCGCCTGAATCGTCTGCTCGATCAGAGCGAGGTTGGCGCTGACGCCCAACGCCACGCGCCGCACACCCGGCTTGCCGACCACCTGCATGCCATTCGGGCAGATGTCGCGGAAACGACTGATGTTCAGGTAGTCATCGAGGAAAGCGGTGATCTCGTCGCGCGCCGCCTCGCGCGCGGTCTGGCGCGGCGCCGCATGGGGCGCGTCGCGGCGTGAGGCTGCGCGTGTATGCGTGCTGGCCTGCGGGCGTGGCGGGCGGCGCTGCGGCTCCTGCGGCGCGGGAGCATCCGCGCGTGGCGCCAGCGCGCCGCGCGACTGACGCCGCGATGCGGCGCGCGCCTCGCGTTTGGCCGCAGGGGTCTTGGCGGTCGGCTCTGGCGCCGCTGGGGGCGTCTCCACCGCAGTTGGCTCTGGCGCCAGGGGCGGCTCAGCGGGAGGCCGATCGGGCTGCGCTTGCCGCCTGGGCGTGCGCTCAGGCGGCGGCGCGGCCTCCGCCTCGGCCAGCGTCTCACGCGCGATCTGCTCGGCGCGTTCGCGGTCGTCGGGCGCCAGTTCGCCATCGATCACCAGCTCCAGCAGCCGATCTTTCACGACGCGCAGCCAGGGGCCGGGTTCGCGGCCAAACAGCTCCATCAGGTCTCTGCCATCGAGCGGACTCTTGATCGGGACGCGCTGCGCCTGCTCGCGCAGCCACAGGCAGCGCGCCTCCATCTCGTTGACGCGCGCCACCGCCCGCGACACTTTCTCTGGGCGATAGCTGGTGATGTCCGCACGTGAGAGATCGAGCAGGTCAGGCAGCGCGTCGCCCGCTTCGAGCATCAGGCGCCGCACCGCGCCATCGGTCCAGTCGGGCATGTAGGCGTTGGCGCGCATGTGCATTCGCACCAGCTTCGCGACGAACTCGATGAAGGGGCGGTCGAAGCGCAGTCGCCGCAAGATGTCGCGCGCCATGACCGCGCCGACATCCTCATGGCCGAAGAAATGCACCTTGCCATTCTCGATGCTGCGTGTGCGCGGCTTGGCGATGTCATGCAGCAGCGCCGCCCAGCGCAGGCCGGGACGCGGCGCCGTTCCCGCGACGACGCGCAGGACATGCTCATAGACATCCTTCGAGTGGACAGGAGCCTGACTGACGCCGCGCAACTCCAGCAGCTCGGGCAGGGTATAGGGCGCGAGGCCGAGTGAGACAAGCAGGCGCAGCGCCTGATCGGGGCGCGGGCTAATCAGCGCCTTGGTCAGTTCATCGCGGATGCGCTCGTTGCTGATCTTGCCCAGTGTCGCCGCCTGTCGCTGAATCGCCTCAGCCGTCGCAGGCTCGATCTCGAAGCCAAGCTGCGCCGCGAAACGCACCGCGCGCAACATGCGTAGCGGGTCTTCGTCGAAGCGGCGCTGTGGGTCGTCACCGACCGCGCGGATCAGCCGACGCTCCAGGTCGTCGCGGCCACCCCAGGGGTCAATGATCTCGCCACTGAGCGGGTCGCGCGCCATCGCGTTGATGGTGAAGTCGCGGCGCAGCAGGTCGCCTTCGAGCGTATCGCCGAAGGTGACCTCTGGCTTGCGCGAGTCGGCGGAGTAGACATCGCTGCGATAGGTAGTGATCTCGATGACATCGACCCCGGCAGGATGATTGCCCGTCAGCGACGAGAAGGCTGGCTCACGCGGCGCCATGCCGTCCATAGTGGTGGGTGGTGGCGCTGGCTCCTCCGCAGCGGGTCGCGCATAGTGCAGCGCGATGGTGCCAAACGTCTCGCCGACGGTCGCGACGGCGACCGGATGGGTCGGCGCCACCAGCCGTTTGATCGCATCGGGGCGAGCGTCGGTGGTCAGGTCTATATCAGGTGAGCCCTCGCGCCCCATGAGCAGATCGCGCACGCAGCCGCCAACCATAGAGAGTTCGTGGCGCTGGGCGCGAAAAAGCTGGGCGAGGGTGATGATCGTCTCAAGCATGAAGTCCGAGTCTCTATCTGTCCGCGCTGGGCCAGCGCGACCGGCCACGAGCCAGCGCGGCGGGCGTTACGCCTATGCGCCGTGACTGCTGTGCGCCTTGATCCACTGGGCGATATCGTCGTCGAGGATGGCGCGCTCCGGCTCGAATTCAACGTCGTGCGCGAAGTCGGCGTAGGTTTTCCACGTCTTATCCGCGCTGGCCAGGGCGTCATACATGCGCCGCGTGGCCGACGGAACAACCGCCAGGTCCTGCTCACACTGTATCACGAGCGCCGGGAGCCGGGTCTGCCGCGCGCGCGTCATGACGCCCAGTCGCAGGCGTGTGATCTGATAGAGGAACGATGCGCTCTGGGCGCGTACCCAAAGCGGATCGCCCTTCAGCATCGCAATCGCTTCCGGGTTGGTCGTCATCGTCTCTGTGCCACCAGCCACCTTGAATGGCCGCGCTGACCCCATCATTCCAGACACCACCAGGTTTGCGACCGCGATGGGCGACACCTTCGTCTTGTCGTCGATCCACGGATTCATCAGGATGACGCCTGCGAGCGGCGACTCCGCGCGCGCGGCTTCATCCGATGCGACGTAGAGCGCGAAGATCGCGCCCATGCTGTGGCCGAGGATGAAGAGTGGGCTGATGGGCTGCTGCGCATGTACCTCGCGCAGGAATGCGGTGATGTCGCGCGGGTACTGCGCGCCGTTGCGCACATGGCCGCGCGCGCCCTCAGAGCGCCCGAAGCCACGATGATCCACCGCGTAGACGGTCAGGCCGCGCGCGTGCAGCGCATTGCCCATATCAATGAACCAGCCGGTATGCGCGCCCAGACCATGCAGCAGCACAAGTGTTGGCGCGGTCGCGTCATCACGCCAGCAGCGGTAGAACAACTTGACGCCATCTGACATCGTCACGGTGTTCGTCGTGTAGCCCTGTGGCTGTGTCGCCTCCAGCGCGCCCCAGTCACCAGCGCGCTCAGGCGCGTATTTGCGCTGCGTCGTCATCTTGCCCGCCCTCCGACTTGCCCGTGAGCCGCCTGCCAGGCGTCTCGTGTGGGCGCGCGTCAACGTCACGCCCGTCTGATGAGGCCCATTATAGCATTCTCGCCGATTTTCGCTGAGAATTACCGGGCTGAGGCCGCCATCCGGCGGGGTGAACGACACAGGAGGTAAGGCTCCGCCTGAATTTCCCATCCTAATACGATATACTTAGATATACTTAGTGGAAGGCAGGTTGCCACCTGTAAGCAGGGAGCGGTATGGCGCAAGAATCACTTCAGGTACGAGAGGGCATCGCTGGCGGTCTTAGCGGTGTCAGGGGCGATCCGATCAGGCGGGGCGATGTTCGACAGACCATCATTTTCTCGTTCGCAGCGATCCCCATGGGAGTCATCGGCGCGTTTTGCGCCTGGCTACTCTATCACCTCATCAATATCATTACTGGCTTCGCATTCTATGGGAAGCTCATGCTCCAGACGCCCGTCTATCCGCCGACGCACGGCCTGGGAATCATGGCGCTGATCATCCCCGTCGCAGGCGCGCTGGTCGTCGGCGTCATGGCCCGCTATGGCACCGACCGCATTCGCGGCCACGGCATCCCCGAAGCGATGGAGGCGGTGCTGACGCAGGAGAGCCGCATCAGCTCGCGGGTGGCGATTTTCAAGCCCATCTCCGCCGCGTTCGCGGTTGGCTCTGGTGGCCCGTTTGGCGCTGAGGGACCAATCATTCAGACTGGTGGCGCGATTGGCTCGCTGATCGGCCAGGCGTTTCACATGACGTTGAGTGAGCGGCGCATCCTGCTGGCGTGTGGCGCCGCCGCTGGCATGGTAGGCATCTTCAATACGCCGATGGCTGCGGTCGCGCTCGCGCTCGAGCTGCTGCTCTTCGAGTTTCGCGCACGCTCGCTCGTGCCGGTCATCATCGCCAGCGCCGTGGCCGCTGGCTGCCGGACATTTCTGCTCGGCTCCAATGTGATGTTCCATGTGCAGGTTCCTGTGACGCTTGGCTCGCCGGTGAATCTGCTCTGGCTGGCCCCGCTTGGCGTCATCGTCGGCGTCTGTGCGGTCATCATCAGCAAGTCGCTCTATCAGATCGAGGAGTTTTTCGACCGCTTGCCCGTCAGCATACTCTTCAAGCCAGCGCTGGGCGCGGTCGTGCTGGGTCTGGTGGCGTTGGTCGAGCCGCGTGTGCTGGGCATGGGCTACACCGTCATCACCAGCATCCTCGATGGCGCCTATAGTAACCCGACCGTCGCGCTACTGGCGGTGGGCAAAGCGGTCGCGCTGGTCTTTTCGCTGGGCGCTGGCACCTCTGGCGGCCTGCTTGCGCCGCTGCTGCTGGTCGGCGCGGGCGTGGGCGTGGGCTATGGCCGTGCGCTCAATGGCATCTTCCCCGGCGTGGGCCTCAGCCCCTCGATGTGCGGCATCGTCGCGATGAGCGGCCTCTTCGGCTCGGCGGCGCGCGCGCCGCTGACCTCATTCCTCTTCGCCTTCGAGTTGACTGGGAACGCCCATGCGATTGTCCCGCTGATGGTGGGCTGCATGGCCGCCGACCTGACAGCGCGCGCGTTGATGAGCGAATCGGTGATGACCGAGCGGCTGGCGCGGCGTGGCCTACGCATCTCGCAAGACCTGGAGGCCAACCACTTCGCCACCATGCCGGTGCGCCTGGTCATGCGGCCAGCGGTCGCCGCGCTGAGCGCAAGCCTGAAACTCTCCGACGCCTTGCGGCTGCTGGCTGGCGCGCCCGCGCTGGCGCCAGCGGTGGTCGTCGCGTCAGACGCCGCCACGCATAACGGCCACACGCCGCTCCATTCCGCTCAGCGATGGCGCGACGGATGAAACGTTAGCCGGAGTTTTGGACGGAGTTTCGGACGGAGCAGGCGCCGCAGTGGCAGAAGGAGTGGCAATCGGAGACTCCCCAGGCGCCGTTAGCTGGCCCCGCCAACAATGGACCTTCCCCGTCGCCGATGAGCATGGCGCCCTGGTTGGCATCGTGACACGCGGTGAACTGCTCGACGCCGCCGAGAATCCGGCGCATCTGACACAGCCGGTGAGCGACTTCGCCACACGTGATCCACAGGTGGCCAAGCCAGAAGAGCCGCTGGTGGATGCGCTGGAGCGATTGGCCACTGGAGACTTCGCCATGCTGCCGGTCATCAGTGACGATGGCTCGCGCCGGATCGTCGGCGCTATCAGCCGCAGCGACGCGGTGCGCGCGCGCAGCATCGTCGAGCAGCGCCAGTCGCGTCGCGAGCGCTTTCTCGGCAAGCGGCAGAAGGTGGCCACGCCGGGTTGATGGCTAGCGGCTGACGGACTCCCGGCGTCGGGTATACTATCAGTCGCTTGGGCGTGTGACCCTGCGCAAAGAAGCAGGGCCGCGCCCACGCCTGAGGGGAACCCGATGCCAATCTGGCTCTATCTCCTGTTGCTCGCCGTTCCCGGCGCGGTCGTCAGCGAGGCGCTGCATGCGCAGCCGCTGGTGACGTTTGTGCTCGCCGCGCTGGCCATCATTCCACTGGCGGGGCTGATTGGCGACGCGACCGAGTCACTGGCCGAGCGCGTCGGCCCGATGGTCGGCGGCTTGCTCAACGCGACCTTCGGCAACGCGGCGGAGTTCATCATTGGCGTCTCGGCGCTGGCTGCGGGCCTGCCCGATGTGGTGCGCGCGGCTATCGCGGGCGGCATCATCGGCAACGCGCTCTTTACGCTTGGCTCGGCCATGCTCATCGGGGGCTGGCGCTACGGCTTGCAGCGCTTCCAGGCGCGCAACGCCGGCCAATATGCGCTGATGTTGGCGCTGGCGGTGGTCGGCCTGGCGATCCCTTCGCTGCTGGCCACCATCGGCGCTGGCGTGACCTCTGGCTCAGAGACGGTGCATGGCCTCGCGCTGCACGAGATGAGCCTGGTGGTGGCCGTGCTGCTGCTGGTGAGCTATGTCGGCTACCTGGCGTTCTCGGTCTTCGGGCTGCGCGCCGTACGCCGCGAACCTGGAGCTACGCCAGTCGCCACGGACGACGACGGCGGCGCCGAGGAGACGCCTGCGCAGGAGATCAGCGCCACGGTCGCGGCGGTCGAGCAGCGCGCCCGGGCTGGCGGCGGCATCGCGGCGCGGCTGCGGCGCTGGCGCAAGCGTGGGCCGCTCTTCGACATCCTGACGCTGGTGGTGGCGACGGCGCTGGTCGCGGTGGTCAGCGAGTTGCTGACAGGCGCCATCGAGCCACTCTCGCACGAACTGGGGCTAAGCGCGTTCTTCGTCGGGTTGATCGTGCTGCCACTGGTGGGCGGCGCGGCAGAGTACGCGACGGCCATGCGCGCCGCGCTGGCAGACCACATGGAGGCGACGCTGGCGGTCACCGCTGGCTCATCGATCCAGATTGCGCTGCTGATCGCTCCGCTGCTGATTCTCGTCAGCCCGCTGGTGGGCGTCCCACTCGATCTCGATTTCACGCGGCTGGAACTGGTCATCTTCGGCCTGGTCGCCGGACTCTTTGCGCTCATCAGCCTGGACGGTGAATCAACCTGGCTGGAGGGGCTACAACTGTGCATCTTCTATCTGATCGTCGCGGTCGGGGCCTTCTTCGTCGTCGGCTAGAGTCGGCTAGAGTAAGTGTTCAGAGTTGACCGTTGCTGGTAGAGTAGCGACATGGTGACCGAAGAAGCGTATGCTGCCCTCCAAGCCGAGAATGCGACGCTGCGCGAGCAATTAGCGCAGGCATTGCAGCGGATTAGCGAACTCGAGGCGAAGAAGACGCCGCTGCCCGCGTTCGTCAAAGCCAAGACGCTGGTGGCGACGCCCAAGCGGGAGCGCAAACGGCGCGCGGCGACGGCGAACCATGCTCGCCGCCGGGACGCGCCAACCGTGGTCGAGCGCCATCCGCTCACGACTTGCCCAGACTGCGGGAATCGCTTGGGAGGCGTGTATGTGGCGCGTCACCGGCACGTGGTGGATCTGCCGCCGCCCCCAGCGGTGGTCATCACGGACCATGAAGTCGAGCGCGGCTGGTGCGCGCAGTGTCACCGCTGGCGTGAAGCGCCGCTAGACCTGCGGGGGCAAGCGGTGGGACAGGGGCGCTTAGGCGTTGGGGTGGCGAGTCTGGTGGCGTATCTGCGGACCACGCTGCGGCTGCCAGTGCGCAGCATTCAACGGGCGCTCGCCGACCTGCATGGGTTGAAGCTGAGTGTCGGCGCGGTTGTGGATCTCTGCGCCGGAGCGCAATCCACGGCGCTGGCGCGGTGACACAGCTTCGGGATCGCGCGCGGGGGCGCGCTGTGGTGCATGCGGATGAGACGAGTTGGCGTGAGAACGGGCAGAACGGCTACGCCTGGCTGCTGGCGACGCCGGAAGGCGAGCGCTACGTGGAGTATCACCACAGCCGGGCGGGCGCGGTCGCCAAGGCGCTGCTGGGTGAGGACTTTCACGGCGTGCTGGTCAGTGATTTCTACGGCGGCTACAATGACACGCCCGGCGGACGCCACCAACGCTGCTGGGTGCATCTGCTGCGCGATGCACGGGCGTTGCGCGATGCGCACGCCGAGGACCTGCGTTTCCAGGGACGCGAAACGCGCGCCTGGGCGGCGACACTCCTGCGGGTGGGCCAGCGGGTGCGCCGCGCCGCCCGCCGCGCCGCCTCCGCTGAGCAGCGACAGCTCCAATTCCAGCGGTTCCTGGGCGCAATCCAGGACCTCGGCTTCCAATTCACCATGACCCAGGAGCATCCCTGCAAGGCGTTAGCCTGGCGCTTGCGCCGCTTTGGCGAGGAATTACTCACCTGTGTCGCCCAATCAGGTGTTCCCCCAGATAACAACTTCGCCGAACGCGCGATCCGGCCGTTGGTCGTGACCCGCAAGATCAGCGGCGGCACGCGCAGCCCCACCGGCTCAACCACCCACATGCGTCTCTATTCCCTGGCCGCCACGTGGTCGGCGCAGGGGCACTCTCCTCTGGCCCAATTTCGCGATCTGCCTTACAACAGGTTGGCAGAGCCGTTAAAGACTTGAGGCCGCTGCGTGGCAGGCTGCGAGGATGTCAACCACATGCAGCCGGCATCCTTCCGATGTCAGCGACGACGAATGGGCCTTCGTCGCGCCATATTTGACGTTGGCGCCCGAAGATGTGAGCCAGCGCCGTCATGACCTGCGCGCGGTCTATAACGGCGTGCGCTCCATCGTCAAGACGGGGCCGCGCCAGCCTACCTCTGGGCAAACAGTTTCCAATGCCCCTCGGAGACGACTTCGACGGCTCCATCAACGACTTGTATGGCGGTCTGATCGTCGATCGCATACGTCGGCACGGGGAGCCGCGCGGCCCACTGTTCCGCGTTGGCCAGGGAAGCGTCCGGGTGCTCCGCGTTGTCCAGGTGCGGAATCACCGCGAAGTCAACCAGTCCCACGCCCTGAGCCGTGACCAAGATCCTGCTGATGTCTCCCTGCGGCGTGGCGAACACGATGTCGTCCGTCGAGAGCGCCTCACCGTTGCCCCTGGGCGGATCAACGTAGGTCTCGCCGATGGTGGCGGTCGCGGCCATGCTCCCGGCGCTCACCCCCACATAGACCATCTCGCGCCGCAGCGACGGCAACAGGTCTGCCAGTCCCGACTGTCGCATCCAGTGAGACAGATACAGGGGATCGCCACCCCACACCAGCAGGGCGTCCGTCTCCTGGACCGTGGGTATCCACGCGTCGTCAGCGATGCTGGGCAGCGCGGTCAGCTCCAGCACGCCCAACGACTTCCACCCCAATCCACACATGGGGCTGCTGGCTGATCCGCTGATGAACCGGTAGGCTCCGACAGCGCCGCCAGGGAAGGGGTAGATCGCGGTGGGAATGCAGAGCGCGTTGGACTCGGCAATCGGTTTGCCGAGCAGGTCTTCCAGCGCGTTGTAGATACTGGTGTTGGTGATACCACCCGAGGTAAGAAGAACCTTCATACTGCCTCTCCTCGTCATTGCTCTCAGGGCCGACAGTCTCCACTGCCCGCTTCCATCGGGTCACGACGTGGCCGACCGGCGTCGACCGACGATGAACGATACCAGAAAGCGACCCGTCTACACGCCCTTGCGCAAGCCTTCCTCAATCGAGGTTATGTGCTCGGTCGCATGTCCCGCTCTCCCAGCAAACACGTCTCCGGCGACCCCGTCACCAACGACTGTGGGCATCACAGCGGCCAACTGCTCATCGGTGAACTGGCGCAGCAGGTCCACAGTGCCCTGCCGCGCCGCCAGGAACTCCGCTGAGAGCAGCTCCAGGCTGTCGTCATGGCGCGCGTCCACGACGGCTTGATTGATGCTGGCGATGGCCAGCACCAGCCGCTGCTCCTCCTCCGGGGTCAGCGCGTCCAGAACGCCCAGCGTGCCCGGCAGCGGCATGCCCTCCGGGTATTGACTGCGTAAAATACCATCTCGACTCTCGCCGGCGAGGATACGGCGCAGCAACTGCTGGATGTTGCGCTCGCTTTGCGTCAGGTGCGCCAAATGGTCCTTGGCGCGCCACGGAGCTGCTCCAGGCAGGTCACTTGCCGTTGCCGGACGCTCCAGGTCTTGCGGACTCAGCCCGTGAAAAAACGCCAGAACCTGCGTCTGCGACGCCGCAAGGGTGTCCAGAATCTCTGCGCGTGTTGGCATGATGCCTCTCCTCGCAACCCGTGGGATGCACACGGCGTGTCCCGACGACTCCGAGACCACGCGGCGCCAGGGCCGATGGCTACTGCGCGTCAGGGTCACGCTGCATGAGACCGAGGTGATTGCCCTCGGTGTCGCGCACATACGCAAGATAGCCCACCCCAGGGACCGGCCCCGGCTGGTGTACCTCGCTGCCCCCAGCGGACAGGGCAGCCGCAAAGGCGGCCTGCACATCCTCCACGTCCACCGTACAGGTGAAGCCAAACTGCGGGACGGTCCCCTGCGTGGGATGCTCGCGTTTGCTCAGGCCACCATCGATGCCGAGTTCCCCCTCACCCGTCGTAATGAGCCAGTAGTCCATCCCCGCGACCTGCTCAATCGACCAGCCGAAGACGATCTGGTAGAAGGCGATAGCTCGCTCGACCTCATCCGCATAAACATCGAAATGCGCCACGCGATTGGCCACGGCTTGCTTCCTCCTGTGGAGTGATAGATGAACAAATGTTCTTGATGCGCAGTATAGCACACGCTGTCCATCTGCTGCTGGCTCCCTGACCGTTGGCGCGTGGCGAGCGTGACGCAGTCTGCCCACGTCGTCGTGTGCCACGGGCTATTCCCATCGCGCCATCGCTGGGAGCCTTGGGAGGCTGTTGTGACCTCAGTGTCAGGTCGTTAACACGCTCCCGAGCGCCCGCCCAGCCGTGCCCCGCTCAGAGGCCAGCGGAGGTCGCCCCTACGAAGGTAATGGCAAGGGGGCGCACGGTGAGTAGATAGGAGTATAATGGCCAGCAGAGAGCGCTGCGCAGACAAGCGCAACGAGACTGACGCGCGACAGCCACGATTCCCGTCAGGGATGGCGGTGAGCGAGTGAGAGGAAGGGCCTGACAGCATGGGGGAGTGGCGGCTAGGCTCCTACGAGCTGCTACGGCGGTTGGGGGAAGGTGGGATGGCGCAGGTCTATCTCGCCCGCGATGTCCGCCTGGGTCGTGAGGTAGCTGTCAAGGTGCTGGATCGCAAGCTGGCGGAGCGCCCTGGCTTCCGCGAGCGGTTCATGCGTGAGGCGCGTGTCGCCGCCGCGCTCGATCACCCCAACATCGTGCCGCTCTTCGATTTCGGCGACACCGAGGCGCTCTATCTGGTAATGCCTTTCGTCAGCGGCGGCAGCCTGCAAGATGTGTTGCCGCGCGCGCCGCTGCCCATCGGCGAGGTCGTCACCTACGGCTCACAGATCGCCGATGCCCTGGAGTACGCTCACCAGCGCAAGGTGGTGCATCGCGACGTGAAGCCCGCCAATATGCTCATCCATGCCGATGGGCGGCTGATGCTCTCCGATTTCGGGCTGGCCAAGATCGTCAACGCGACGCACAAGCTCCAGGCGCCGCGCAATCGTCCTGACGCTGGCACGCCAGAGTACATGGCGCCAGAGCAGGTGGTGGGCAATAGCGATTCGCGCTCCGACATCTACGGGCTGGGAGTGGTGCTCTACCTGCTGCTGACCGGGCGGCTGCCCTTCTCTGGCTCGTCGTCGCACGATGTGATGCAGTCGCATCTCTACAAAGAGCCAGCGCCAGTCCGCCGCTACAACCCCGCCGTTACCTCCGCGATGGAAGCTGTGGTCATGCGGGCGATGGCCAAACAACCGGCAGAGCGGTTTCAGCGCGCAGGCGAGTTGGGCGCCGCGCTGCTCAGCGCGCTGATCGCCGACGACAGCGACGCGCCAACCTTTGTGCTGGGCAGCTCATCACATGGGGGATCGCGTCCAACAGGGCAGATGCCCGTCATCATGCCGCCGCCGCAAGCGCCCGATCAGCCTGGCGCGGCGCCACCGTGGCGGCAGCGCGCCACCAACGGCCCGGCAACGAACACAGAGGCTACACACGTCAGCGGCCAGGCATTCGGAACCTCGATGGCGCCCTCGGCGCCGACAGCGAGTGAATGGGGGACGTCGCGTCCCTCATCGTCGCTCACGGGTATCCTCCCTGACCTGAATACACCGTACACTGGCCTCGGCGCTGCTCCGGGCGCAATCAGTGGGGCAGGGCAGGTGGGTGGCCTGCGCGATCACAGTGGCGCGCGGAGTGGCTCTAGCGGGCTGGGCGGCAACGGCGGCCCGTCTGGCATTGGCAGCGGCGTGAGCGGCTTCACCGATTCGCAGACGACAGGCGGCGCACGCGCGCTGGGGCGCACGCCCGGCGTCCCGCCGACCTACGCGCCGCCATTTCCGATAGGCTTCCCGTCAGCCTCGAACGCCTCAAATAGTTCTGGCGCCTCGAACAGTATGGCCCCCGCGCTCTTCGGGATGTCACAGCCGCCCGCGATGCAGCCAATGCAGCCGATAACGCCCTTTCAGGCGGCCCAGATGGCGACGATGTCGCCGCCCCAGGCGCAGCGAGCCGACCTGCGCGCCACGCTGCCCGGCTCGCACATGACCGAGCCACCCTCCGTCGCAGAGGCCCGCGAGCGCCGGTCGCGGCTCTGGATCGTCATCGCGATCCTCCTGATCGTGATGCTCATCGCCGTGGCCATCTTGCTGCGCTGGCTCGAAGCGGGATCGGTCGGCCTCATCTACCTCGCGCTCGGCTAGGCCAGGCTGGCGGCTACGACCGCCAGCGCCTCACTGCGCGGCGGGCGCCGTGGCCAGCAGCAGATCGGCCAGCCCCTCGCGAAAGCTGACCTGCGGCGCAAAGCCCAGCGTCGCGCGCGCCTGAGTGATGTCGGCGACGCTGTCGTGGATGTCGCCTGCGCGGGCGGGCTGGTAGTCGGGGCGCGCCTCGGCGCCGAGCAACTCGCTGGCGACGGCCAACACCTGATTGAGCGAGATGCGCTGCCCGCCGCCGATGTTGAAGACGCCGCCCGCCGCCTGCGCCACGGTCGCCGCCAGCAGGTTGGCGCGCACGACATCGCGGATGTGGATGAAGTCGCGGGTCTGCGCGCCATCGCCGTAGACGATGGGCCGCTCGCCTGCGCGCAGCCTGGCCACGAAGCGCGGGATGACCGCCGCATACTCCGAGTTGGGGTCCTGGCGCGGCCCAAAGACGTTGAAGTAGCGCAGCGCGACCGTTTCGAGGCCATAGAGGCGTCCGTAGACCGCACAGAGGAATTCATCGCTCAGCTTGTGCGCGGCATAGGGCGAGAGCGGGCGTGGCGCCAGGTCTTCGCGCAGCGGCAGCGTGGGGGTATCGCCATAGATCGCCGAGGACGAGGCGATGATGACGCGCCGTGTTCCTGCCTGGCGCGCCGCCTCCAGCACATGCAGCAGGCCCTTGACGTTGACATCGAGCGTCAGCTCCGGCTCGACGAGCGAGCGCGGCACGGAGGCGATGGCGCCTTCGTGAAAGATCACGTCCACGCCCGCAGCCGCCGCGCGCACGGCCTCGGCGTCGCGCAGGTCGCCGCGCATGACCTCGATGCGGCTCGCAGCGTCAGGGCTAGCCGCCGCCAGATTTTCGACGCGCCCGGTGGAGAAGTCGTCGAAGACGCGCGCCTGAGCGCCCGCCTCGGCCAGCGCCAGGGCGAGATGCGAGCCGATGAAGCCCGCGCCGCCCGTCACCAGATATCGCTCTGCGCTCAAAACGCCTGCTCCTCTCGATAGCGCGCACGCCGCCGAGATGCGTGGTGGCGCCCCACAAGGATAGCACGGCCTTTCGCATTGACGCTACCACGCCGCATACCCGCGCATGGCTGGCGAATTATCGCAGAGCTGGCGGCAGAAAGCCGCGCCTGCCGTACTCCAGGCCGCGCAGGCGGCCTTCGCGGCCGCCGGCCCGTAGCTGCGGGTTCACCCGCCCGCGCCTCGGCATCGACGCTACCAGGCCCGCATGCCCGCGCACATGGCCGATGGGGCGCAAGCGCAGCGTCGTATACTCCAGTCGTATACTCCATAGGCGCCAAGCCTGAGCGCTGGGCGGTGAGGAAGCGGTTTCTTCAGCGCAGCGCGCCCCAAGGAGTTGTAAAACGCATGCCAGAGTTCGCGCCGATGCCGCCAACCACCTGGGGCGCGCGCCAGATCGTCTGGGGCGCCCGCACCTGGGTGATGGGCATCCTCAATATCACCCCGGACTCGTTCTCGCATGACGGTATTGCGCTGGATCGGCTGACCCCGACGCAAATCGTCAGCGCCGCCGTGGAGCAGGCGCGCCAGATGGTGGCTAACGGCGCCGATATGATCGATGTCGGTGGCGAGTCCACGCGCCCAGCGACGGTAGATCAGCCACCGCTGCCGCAAGAAGTCGAGCGCGAGCGGGTGGTTCCGGTGATCGAGGCGCTGGCGAGCGCATTGCCCCCACACATCCTCATCTCGATCGACACCTACAAGGCGAATGTCGCGGAGGCGGCGCTGGACGCAGGCGCCCACTTTGTCAACGATATCTGGGGCGCGCGCGCCGATCCACAGATGGCGCCACTGGTGGCGGAGCGCGAAACGCCCATCGTGCTGATGAGCAATTTGCGCGGCGAGATGCGTCTTGATCCGCTGGCCGATGTGCTGCGTCACCTCTCCGGCAGCCTCGATCTGGCGCTGGCCGCAGGCGTAAAATGGGAGCGAATCATCCTCGACCCTGGCTTTGGCTTCGGTCTGCATGGCGAGGAGAACTTGCGCGTCATGGCGCGGCTGGGTGAGCTACGCAGCCTGGGGCGCCCGCTGCTGGTTGGCACCTCGCGCAAGTCGTATATCGGGCAGGTGCTTGGCGCGGAGGTCGGCGACCGACTGGAGGGAACGGCGGCGACGGTGGCGCTCTGCATCGCGCAGGGGGCTGAGATCGTGCGTGTGCATGACGTGAAGCAGATCGCCCGCGTCGCGCGGATGACCGACGCCGTGATGCGCGGCTGGCGTGGCTACCAGCAGCCCATGCCCCCAGAGCAGGCGCCGGGCCAGACGACGAACGTGAGCGCACGATGAGCGAACAGGATACGCCGCCAGCGCGGTCAATGACCTATCGCGAGGCGCTCGACTGGGTATACTCCTTCAGCGATACAGAGCGCACCGGCGCGTTCATGCGTGACCGCGACGATAACCTGCGCCGTGAGCGGGCGTTGCTGGCGGCGCTAGGCGCTCCGCAGCAGGCGTACAGCATCGTCCACATCGCGGGGAGCAAGGGCAAAGGCTCGACCTCGGCCATGCTCGCCGCGATGCTGCATGCGGCGGGAACGCGCGTGGGCCTCTACACCTCGCCCGACCTGCACACCTTTCGCGAGCGCATCCGCATCGATGGCCAGCCCATCGCCGAGGCTGAGATGACGCGCCTCGTCGCGCGGCTCCAGGGAGCGTTTGCGGGGCTGGACCCGGCGCTCGGCCCCTACATCACCTGGGAGGTGGCGACGGCGCTGGCGTTCCTGGCCTTCCGCGAGGCGGGCGTGCGCGCGGCGGTGATCGAGGTGGGCCTGGGCGGGCGGCTCGACGCGACCAACGTCGTTGAGCCGCCCGCCCTGGAGATCTGCGGCATCACGAGTATCAGCTACGATCATATGGCTGTGCTGGGCAATACGCTGACAGAGATCGCGCGCGAAAAGGCGGGCATCATCAAGCGTGGCGTCCCGGTGGTCACATCAGCGCGCGCGCCTGAGGCGCTGGCGGAGATTGCGCGCATCGCCGCCGAGCGAGACGCGCCGCTGTTGCGCGTGGGGCCGCAGGGCGCCGCCGACTGCGCCTATACCTACACGTCGGGCGCCGTGAGTGAGACGGCCCAGCGCTTCGATGTCACCACGCCGAGCCGCGTCTATCATGATCTGGAGATTCCGCTGCTCGGCGAGCATCAACTGCAGAATGCGACGCTGGCGCTGGCGCTGGCCGGGCCGCTCGACGAATACGCCATCCGCGAGGGGCTGCGGCGCGTACGCTGGGAGGGACGGATGCAGGTCGTCGGGCGCGAGCCGTGGCGTGTGGTGGATGGCGCGCACAACGCCGACTCACTGCGTGCGCTCTTCGCCGCGCTACGCCGCCACTTCCGCTTCGAGCGGCTGTTTCTCGTCTTCGGCGTGATGGCCGACAAAGACCTCGACGGCATGTTGCGTGAGATGGCTGCGGCGCAGGTTGACGCGGTGGTCGCGACGGCGGCGCGCAGCCCACGCGCCGTGGACCCAGCGACACTGGCCGCGCGGGTCGCCGAGCAGACACGCGCGGCGGTCTTCGCCGAGCCGGCTGCGGCTGCGGCGCTGGCGAAGGCTGGCGTGTTGGCTGGCCCGCGCGACCTGATCTGCGCCGCCGGTTCGCTCTACCTGGCGGCGGAGGCGCTCCAGTGGTTCGCTGCGCAGCCCGAGACGCCGCCGGGCGCCATCGAGATCGCCGGGCGCGACCACTCGTGACTTCGTGAGCGGCGAGGGATTGAACAATGCAGGTCTATCTGGAAACCGCGCGCTTGACGCTGCGCAGGTTCACCGCAGCCGACGCGGACAATCTGGTTGCGCTGGATAGCGATCCCGAGGTGATGCGCTGGCTCAACGGCGGCGTCCCGACCCCACGCGCCGTGATCGAGCGCGACATCCTGCCACGCTTCCTCCACTCGTATCAGCGGCGCGCTGGCTACGGCGTCTGGGCGGCGATTGAACGAGCTAGCGGCGACTTCCTGGGGTGGTTCGGCTTTCAGCCACCGGCAGGCGCCAGCCCTGACGATATCTCGCTTGGCTATCGGCTGCGGCGCGCGGCCTGGGGCAAAGGCTATGCGACTGAAGGCGCGCGGGCGCTCATCCGCAAGGGGTTCAGCGAACTCGGCGCGCAGCGGGTGTTCGCCACGACCTACCAGGACAACCTCGCCTCGCGACGGGTGATGGAGAAGGCCGGGCTGACGCTGGCGCGAACCTACCATCTGACGCCTGCGGACCTCACGGACGAGGCCGAGACGTGCGTGCCATCGCAGCAACTCTGGGATGGCGCTGATGTCGCATACGAGTTGCTGAAAGCGGACTGGGAGCGGCGGGAAACGGCGCATAGCGCGCCATGAGAGGAGCGCGACGATGCTGGCCTACGTTGATTGCTTCTCTGGCGTGAGCGGCGACATGTTGCTGGGCGCGCTGCTGCATGCCGGGGCGCCGCTGGAGGAGTTGCGCGCGGGGCTGGCAGCGCTGCCGCTGGCGGGCTACACGCTGGAGGCTGCGGCGGTCAGCGACCACGGCATTCGCGGTGTGCGGGCGCAGGTGCGGCTGGATGGCGCCGCCGACCACACGCATCGGCGGCTGGCGGAGGTCGCGGCGATCATCGCGGCGGGCGGGCTGCCAGCGCGAGCCAGCGAGCGGGCGCTGGCCATCTTCCAGCGGCTGGCCGAGGCGGAAGGCGCTGTGCATGGCGTCGCGCCTGAGGAGATCACCTTCCACGAGGTCGGCGCGATTGATAGCATCGTCGATACGGTTGGCGTGGCGCTGGGGCTGGAGCTGCTCGGCGTGGACGACCTCTACTGCTCGGAGCTGCCGCTGACCTCCGGGCGGGTACGCTCGGCGCATGGGCCGCTGCCAGTCCCCGCGCCCGCCACGCTGGAACTCTTGAAGGGAACAGCCGCCATATGGCGCCCCGTGGCGACGGATGGTGAGCTGGTGACGCCGACCGGCGCGGCGGTGGTGGCGACGCTGGCGCGCTTCGAGCGACCCGCGCTGCATGTACGCGCGACCGGCTATGGCTTCGGAACCCGCGCGCTGCCCTGGGCCAACTGCGTGCGACTGGTGGTAGGTGAGGCGCCCGACGCCGGAGCGACAGACCGTGCGCCAGAGGGAGCTGCTGAGCGCGCGGACTTCGCGCGCGACACGGTGGTCGTCGTCGAGAGCAACATCGATAACATGACCGGCGAGGCGCTCGGCTGGCTGCTGGAACGGCTGCTGGCCGAGGGCGCGCTGGATGTCAGCTATGCGCCGCTGCAGATGAAGAAGAATCGCCCCGGCGCGCTGCTGACCGTCATCGCCGCGCCCGACGACGCCGACCGGCTGGCGGCGCTGATTCTGCGCGAGAGCGCGACGCTGGGCGTCCGGCTGCGCACAGCGCAGCGATTGATCGCCGAGCGACGCATCGAAGCGATCGAGACGCCGCTGGGGCCAGCGCGCATCAAGCTGAAGCTGGAGGGCGAGCGCGTCATCGCCCTCACGCCAGAGTACGACGACCTGCGCGCGCTGGCCGAGCAGGCGCGCCTGCCGCTGGAAGCCGTGGCGGCGCAGGTGACACTCGCCGCGCGGCGCCACTTCGGCCTGGAGGCGTGAGCGAGCGGCGCGATCACTTCCCGCGCGACGACCAGAGCACGATCAGTACGACGAGAGCAGCGGGAATCAGCACGACAAGGGCGATGATGGAGACCTTGCCGAAGATTGGGCCAAGGCTGGCCGCCGCCCCGCGCGCGACCTCAATCGTCTGCCACTGGATCACGACGAAGTAGCAGGCGAGAAAGGCGTTGATGACGGCCAGCAGCAAGCGCCCCCGATGGTATTGCCGCTCAGCGTTCTCCTGCGTGATGGTGACGGGATAATTGAAGAGCCAGGGGTAGCGCGAGAGGAATGAGAAGCCGATCGTGAAGACGAACAGGAGGCCCGGCAGCAGCCAGATGGCGCCCTTCGGCCCATAGGCGTTCGGCTTGCCATTGATGCCGAAGTGCGTCGGAATCGTCGCGGGCAGGGTCGCCCACCAGTAAGCCGTCACCACCACCAGCGCCACCAGCGCCACGACCGCCAGCGCCACCAGCGCCTTTTCCGCTGGCGTCTGCGGTGGCAGGATGTGTGGTCGCCGCTCCATCTGCCCGCCCCATCCATGTCGCACGGTTGATCTGTCGTCTTGCATGCCGCCGCTGCTCCCTCATCCGCTACGCCGCGCGCGCCGCCGTGGCGCCGCAGCCAGTATAGCAGACGGCTACGACCTGAGACAGTGGCGCTAAGATGCGGGCGGTTGAAACCGCGCCTCAAGGCGACTGCGGTCGCCACAAGACCCGCGTGCGCAGGTCCGCAGACGCCCGGTTCCCAGTCCGCGCAGGCGGACTTTGCGGCCCGCAGGCCATCCAGGCGCGATTCAACCGCCAGCCAGCTCCCACACCAACCCTCGGTTTGTGATGGAACCTGGCATGGCTGTGGCCTGGCGCTCAGCCCTCCCGCGCGATGCGGATCATCGCTGCCAGACTCCGCTCCACATCGGCGTCGGTGGTACTCCAGTTCGAGAGACTGATGCGCATCGCCGTCTGCCCCTGCCAGACGGTGACACCTGCCCAGCACGTCCCGTCCCGCTGAATGCTCGCGATGACCCGGCGTGTCGTGGCGTCGTCGCCGAACGCGACCAGCGTTTGATTGAGCGCCACCTCGTTGAGTATCGGATAGCCCGCCGCCGCCAGCCCCTCGGCGAAGCGGCGCGCCTGGCGACAGGTGCGGTCAACCAGGTCCGCCACGCCGCTGCGTCCCAGCGAGCGCAGCGCCGCCCAGACCTCGACGCCACGCGCCCGGCGCGAGAGTTCTGGCGTGAACTCCAGCGTGTCATTGGCAGGCGCGGTGGGCAAATACGCCGCCGAGACGGCCATCGCCGCGCGCAACGCCTGCGCGTCGCGCACGAAGGCCAGGCCACAGTCATAAGGCGTGTTGAGATATTTGTGCGCGTCGGTCGCCCAGGAATCCGCGTCGGCGTAGCCCGCCATCAGATGGCTATAGCTGGGCGAGGCGGCGGCCCACAGGCCAAAGGCGCCATCGACGTGTATCCATGCGCCAGCGGCCCTGGCTCGCGGCATGATCGCCTCCGCTGGATCGAACGCGCCAGTATTGACATTGCCCGCCTGCAAACAGACAATCGTCGGGCCGCTGATCGCCGGGAACGAGTCGGCGCGCATCCGCCCCTGATCGTCCACCGGGACGCGCACCACGCGATTGCGCCCGAAGCCTGCCAGCCCCAGCGCCTTGAGCAGCGATGGATGCGCCTCGTCTCCGACCACCACCGTCACGGGCGGCGCGCCAAACAGCCCATCGGCCTCGACATCCCAGCCCGCCGCTGCCAGCGTGGCATGACGCGCCGCGACCAGGCAGCTAAAATTCGCCATGGTGGCGCCCGTCACGAACCCTGCGGCCGTCCCTGCTGGCAGGCCGAGCAGCTCGATCAGCCAGCGCGCGGCGACCGATTCCAGCCGGGCGGTCAGCGGCGTCACGGCGGAGAAGACGGTGTTCTGATCCCAGGTAGAGGCCAGCCAGTTCGCCGCGAGGGTCGCGGGCAGCGTTCCACCCGTGACGAAGCCGAAGAAGCGTGGGCCGCTCATCGCCATGTTCGCGTCGGCGTAGCTGTCGAGTTCGGCGAGGGTCGCGCCGGGGTCTGTCGGCGCGTCGGGCAGCGGCTCATCCAGTTCAGCCAGACGCGCGACGGTGGCTGGGTCCGGCGCAACGGCGCGCTCACCCAGCGCGTCCAGATAGCGCAGGGCGCGGGCTGTGGCGTCGAGCAAGAGATCACGCATGGTAGGCTCACCTCCCAACTAGCGATCGATGGCGGTTGAAATCACGCCTGGCGTGGCGCCAGGCCAGCCATCGGCGGACTTCTCCCAGGCTCGCGTCAGTATAGGGATGCGCGAGCGCCATACGCAAGCGCTCCCGCTGCCTCGCTCATGCGCCTCCAGGGGCCTATACGCGCGTCTTGCGCCACTTGCCGCTGCGGAAGCGCCAGTAGGCGAGGCTCGCCTGCGCACCATTCTATCTCACCCAGATTGCTTTATCCTAATTACAGCCTCCCGAATTCTGATTGACAGGAAGCCAAGATGCCAGTATACTTCACCTTGTGGTACGGCAAGCGCTGAGGGGAGAATAGCGCAAGGGTTGCTTGTAGTTCACCTCACGCAAGGGATGCTGCAATCCACAGGAGATTTCACTATGGTCCTCGCTCGTCGCTCGTCGCTCGTCGCTCGTCGCTCGTCGCTCGCTTTGTGATGTTTGTGACGCTGTGTGCTGCGCTCATTGGAATCGCTGTGATTCAACAACCGGCATTGGCTCATAGTAAACCCCAGCAACAGCAGATAAGCCCGCTGTCATGTTTCTATTATACCCTTGTTAGCAACAAGCAAAATATCGTCATTAATGGCGTAACTCGTGGCACATATGAGGCTGATATACTCTACAATTCCTGTGTATCGAGTGATCATCGCGCTTACGGCGCCATTCATGTGACAAGCGGAGCATGTGTAGGTAATAGTTCAATCGGTGTGACCTGGTCTGTCAACGGCGTTGAACAAACGGGCGGGAGTCAGAGTTCAAGTAGCATTGGCCCAACTGGATGTACTACGAATTATCTGAGTTGGGAGTCGGGCAGCTTTATTGGCACTGGCTATACCATTTGTGTTAGCAACCAGGCTTTCTATGCTGGCAATAAGCTCAGCCCTGTGGCTGGCTTGTGCAAGTCGGTGTAATTCGTCGCGACTCGCATATAACTTCTCGAACTCGGGGTTGTGCTGGAACGACATAGCCCCGAGTCCAGGATGTGTCCTCAAGAAAGGATACAGATGGATTCTAATACTCAACCATCTTCACATGGATCTGACAATACGTCTGCACAGATACCTCCAGCAGATCGTCTACCCAAGGATAAAGAAGAACGCCTGGACGCTTTGCGTGCGATTGCTGGTATGGAGAGTAACCTGGATGCTCCTCATCAGGCTCGTCACCCGGCAACCAGCCGCATAGGGACAGGCGCCCCTCAGCGGCGCCAGTTGACAGTGATCTCATCATGGAGCGTCGCGATAGCTGTGATTCTGATCCTGACCCTTATTATAGCCGCTATCTTACATGGCAGCATGTTCTCGCCGCCAGCCAAATCTGCCAACGCTGCGACAGTGACATTCTTTCCTGAAACGAGCAGCGGGATCGAGTGTCCACACGATGCTACATGGTCGCCTGATGGCGCCAAGATCGCAATAGTGGGATACAAAGCGACATGCCTTGGCGGCGCTACGGACCTATCGAACACCTACCAAGTCAATATGCTCCAAAGTTCGACGCCGGGACTCCTCACGATTTATGATGCACACACCGGGAGGTTGCTCACGACGCTTCATCCTGATGACCTCATCCTCGCCCATATCACACTTTCAGCGCCTGTTACCGCTTTGCTTGGCAATCCGCAGATTAACTCCGGCCCACTGCTCTCTTTCAACTACACACATGTTCTGTGGTCGCACGATGGGCGGCATCTCGCGCTGACATTCAATGGATTCATACCAACAGGCATCCCTGCGACAATGAGCGCTGCGCCTATATGGCCTGGGTATCAAGTTGATGGTGTGTTGACGCTCGATGCTACCGGCGCTTCGCCGCATGTCTTATTCCAGCGATTCGACCCGAATCATCCCGTCTACACCGAATGGGACTTGAGCCAAGGTATCGCGCTCACCGAGCAGCAGGCGCTTCAACCACCATCATCGTTTACCACACTCCAGCCAGCCGAACGCTATCAATGGGAAAGCAACGGCGTGCTCTCGCCACTCGCCCTGTTTGCTTCCAGCAGCGCATTTGCATCCGCTCCCAGCACAGCGAGCGCAGGCTCCTCGTTTCCATTTTGGCAGTCGGGCTATGCGCTACCACTAGCGACTAGCCAGCAGAGTGACGCTGCGATAGGATGGAACGCCTATATTGGCGACATTGCAACCTGGTCGCCAGATGGCCGCTACCTTTTGGAGCGGGGTACAATTGAAATTCTGGTGACAGCTTCACCACATCCAAGCGCAAGCGCTATTCCCACTGGTTGGAACGGCGCGCCTAGCGTCTCTGCTATTCCGGCAGGGTTCGCTCAGGTTTACCAGAGGCTAGGTGGGCAAAGCACGGCGTCTGGAGCAGACTTCATCGCAGTTCGGCAGCCTAGTATGTCTAGCATCCCCGTCGCATGGAATCCAGAGACAACGCGCTTAGCGGCATACTCTTCTTCGGAGGCGCATGTTCTTATCTTCGATATGCGCAGCGGGGTACAGGTCGCATCGCTCAAGCCCGTCGCCAATCTCAACGCTACCCAGACCTATCGTGGCATCGAGGCGAGCATGCTTCGGTGGTCACCGGATGGATCGCGCCTGTTGCTCTATGACCCTGCAATTGGGACGGCGACCATTTGGCAGATGCCTCTGAAGTGATGGCGTCTTGTTTTGCGCCTTATGTTCAGAATACATCTGATTCCATGCCGATCGCTGCTGGCAGGCATGAACGTCTATACGCGCGTCTTGCGCCACTTGCCGCTGCGGAAGCGCCAGTAGGCGAGGCTCGCCTGCGCGAGATAGTCCAGCGCCATCGCGATGCGCCCACCGGGCAGGCCGAGCAGCGGAATCAGCAGGGCGGCCAGCGGCACGCGCAGCCCCCATGAGCCAGCCGCGCGCACGATCACCGGGAACTTCGTGTCGCCCGCGCCACGCAGCGCGCCGTTGAAGATGAACGCAGCGCCAGAGGCTGGCAGAATGATGAGCGAGAGGCGCTGAGCCAGCGCGCCCGCCTGCAACACCGCCGGGTCGGCGACGAAGAGGCCCAGCAGCATCTGCGGCATGAGCAGCGCCAGCAGACCCAGCGCCGCCGTCAACCACAGGCACGGCCAGAACGCCGCCATCGTCGAACGCGCGGCCAGCTTCGGGCTTTTCGCGCCGAGCGCCTGGCCGACGAGCGCGGTGGCCGCGACGCTGAAGCCGAACGCGGGCAGCGTGCCGATGCTCTCCACGGTGTTGATGGTGATATTCGCCGCGTAGGGGGTCGGGCCAAGCTCGACAACCTGCCGATTGAAGGTCAGCACACCCAGTTGAAAGATGATCAACTCCGCCGCCGAGGGCAGGCCGATGCGCAGCACGCGCCCGGCGACACTGCGGTCGAAGCGCAACGCCGCGCGCGAGAGTCGCGGCGCCAGAGGATGGCGACGGCTGAGCAGGAAGACCGCCAGCCCAGCGCCGAGTGTCCAGCCGGTGGCGGCGCCGATGGCCGAGCCAGTCACGCCGATGGGGCGAATGCCCAGGCGCGCATCGCCATTCAACAGCAGCCACGAGGCCGCGACGTTGACCCCATTGACCACCAGCATCACCAGCACAGGTCGTCGCGTGTCGCCCGCGCCGCGCATCGCCGCTGTGCAGGCCGAGGCCACACCTGCGGCGGGCAGCCCCAGGCTCGATACGCGAATGAACTGCGCCGCAAGCTGCGCAACCTGCCCATTCACGCCGATGGCGACGGTCACGAGGTCGGCCAGCGGCACGGCCAGCGCCACCATCGCCACGCCGATCAGCACACCCAGCAGAATGCCCTGCGTCGCCGCGCGCGCCGCCAGCTTCGGGTCGCGCGCGCCGGTCGCGCGGGCCACCAGCGCCGTCACGCCGACATTCACCGCGAAGAACGCCGTCAGCACGATCCACGTCACCAGGCCAGCCGCGCCAACCGCAGCCACCGCCGTCGCCTGCCCGTAATGCAGCACGCCGCTGGCATAGGGCGAGAGGTGGCCAGAGAGGAAGGTATCCGAGACGCCAACGCCCAGCGCCAGTAGCTGCTCGCCAATGGCAGGGGCCGAGAGCGACCAGACCCGCCGCTGCAACACAGGCGCAGGCATGTCGTCGCTTAGCTCCAGCGGCTTTGCGCCGCCGCGCGCGGGGATGGCGTGGCGCGTCGAGGAGGCGCCAGCGGGCAACTCCAGCACGGCGTCATCGGAAGCGGCGATGGAGACGCCCGTGGCTACCGGGCCACGCCCAATGCGCCAGATGGGCCGCGACAGCACGACCTGTCGCATCACGGCGATGGGCGCGAGCTGGCGCAGGTGGCTGCTGAGGCGTCGCTGGCGACGGAGCGCGCGCATCCTGCCGAGGCGGCGGCGATGATCGCTGGCGTCAGGGTCGGCGCGATGAGCGCGACGTGCGACGAAGGGCGCGCGGGCGAACACGGGAACACTGACTCGCGGGACTCGCATAACGGAAGGACTCCCCTCACTGCGGCAGTAGTTAGATAATCATCTAACATACTGATGATGTCAGAGGGGACAGTCAGACGCTCGATGCGGCGGAATGCGCAAGGAGGCAACGTCACGATGCGATATGAATGCTGATTATAACGACATTGTAGCGAGGCCGACGCTGGCGACAGGTAGAAGTGGACGCTGCGACTATCCCTTCTTGCTATAGTATGACGTATCATGCCCATCTTCCACAAGTCTGCTAGCGCACAATCTATTGCAAACCTGGCACAGATCGTCTGGTATGAACCTGGGAATCGGGCGGCGCAGGGCTACATCGCAGGCATGAGCGCCATGTATGGGCGGTGATGGCGGCGCGCAGGCTCGTGGCGTACTCCGCGCGCACGTGGACCTCGGCGGCTGAGTAGGCGCGGTGGAACTGGCCGAGGGGAGATATGCCTGGGCCGACGGCGCCGCCGCTTCGCAATGAGGTTGTCCGCCCACAGCGGATGATAAGGAAGCGAGCGATAAGGAAAGAAGGCCACCCACTCCTGTCCACTTGTATTTTAGAGCGCACAGGGGGGCTTGCGGCAAGCCCCGGACCATGCCGTATAATCGCCAGCCGAGGCCAGAAACCTACAGAAATGGGAGGACAAAATGCGTCTGTTGTTGTCGGCGTATGGGTCGCACGGGTCGCATGGGGGCATTGGCCCAATGGTGGCGTTGGCGGCGCAGTTGCGCGCGCCCGGAGCGGAGGCGCCGGGGTGCGCGCCGCCGGACTTCGCTGAGCTGCTGGCCCGTGTCGCCGTAGTGGCCGAGGGGTGTGATTCGCTCGTGGCATGCGGCATGATGCCGACAGGAGGGTGGCGATGACAGAGCATACGGTGGTGATCGTTGGAGGAGGTCCGACCGGGCTGATGCTCGCTGGCGAGTTGGCGTTGGCGGGCGTAGACAGCGCCATTGTCGAGCGGCGCGCCAGCCAGGACCTCGCGGGCGCGCGCGCCCGCGGTCTGCATTCCCGCACCATCGAGGTACTCGATCAACGTGGAATCGCTGGCCGGTTCCTCTCGCAGGGGCAGGTGGCGCAGGTCGTCGGATTCGCCTGGATCCGTTTGGACATCAGCGACTTTCCCACTCGGTACCCCTACGGGCTTGCGCTGTTGCAGAGCCACTTCGAGCGCATCCTGGCCGACTGGGTCGGCGAGCTGGGGGCGCCGATTTATCGCGGACGTGAGGTGACGGGGTTCGCGCAGGACGACACCGGCGTCGAGGTCGCGCTGTCCGACGGTGAGACGCTGCGGGCGCGCTATCTCGTCGGGTGCGACGGGGGACGCAGCCTGATCCGTAAAGCAGCCGGCATTGAGTTTGCCGGGTGGGATCCGTCAACCAGCAATCTGATCGCCGAGGTCGAGGTGAGCGAGGAGCCAGAGTGGGGCCTGCGCCGCGATGACAAAGGCATTCGTTCCTTCTCTCGCATGGAGGATGGAGGGCCGGTGGGGGTCATGGTGACCGAACGGCACATCGAACACATCGGACACACCAGTGAGCCCACCCTGCGCGATCTCAGCGAGGCGCTCATCGCCGTCTATGGGACCGATTACGGGGTTCACAGTCCCACCTGGATCTCCCGGTTCACCGATATGACACGGCAGGCGGCATCCTACCGGAAGGGGCGTGTGCTGCTGGCCGGCGACGCCGCGCACGTGCATTACCCGGTGGGTGGACAGGGCCTCCAGATCGGGGTGCAGGATGCGGTGAATCTGGGATGGAAGCTGGCCCAGGTGGCCAAGGGGATAGCGCCTGACAGCCTGCTCGATACCTACCATGCCGAGCGCCATCCGGTCGCCGCCCAGGCGTTGCGCAACACGATGGCGCAAATCGCGCTGCTCCGCGCAGACGACCGCATCGACGCCTTGCGCGAGATCATGTCTGACCTGCTGAGCATGGACGAGCCACGCAAGCGGCTCGCCGGGATGATGTCTGGGCTGGACATTCAGTACGACCTCGGCGAGGGGCATCCGCTGCTCGGTCGTCGCATGCCCGATCTCGACCTGGTCACCGCCAACGGCCCGCAGCGCGTCTTCACGCTGCTGCACGAGGCCCGGCCAACGCTGCTCAACCTCGGTGAGCCTGGCGGCTTCGACATCACGCCATGGGCCGACCGGGTTCAGCTGATTGATGCGACGTATGCTGGTCTGTGGGAGCTTCCGGCGCTGGGCGCGGTCACGGCTCCCACTGCTGTGTTGATTCGGCCCGACGGCTATGTCGCCTGGGTGGAGGTGGGAGATCGAGGCCATCCGGGGCTTCACGACGCGCTCACCACCTGGTTCGGACCACCTGCTGCGGCGTAGAGGAGTTCGTAAAAGACCTCACCTGGCTTCCGCCGCTCTCTCGACTGAACTTGCGGCGTGGCGCGGCTGGCTGCTACACTGACCGATGGCGAGACAGGCGCCTGCTCACCATGAGCGCAGCCAGACAACGCCGTCTGGGCGAACGATCACCTATCGCGGGCAATGACGCCGCTTCCGGCGCGCCGCATGGCCACACATCAGCGGATGTGCTTCGGTCGGGCGCCGCGCTGGGAGTGGCGTTTTGGCATGGCTGCGGGTCGCGCCTCGACGCGGCGCCGCGCTTGCGCCTGTTCTCTGCGCAAACGGGATACAATACGAAGTGGAGCTATGAGGCGTGACCAGTTGCGCTTGCGCGCCAGAGGCAACGCCTTCTCGCCTCATTCCACACTGCGCGATGTCGTCACGCGGGAAGGAAGGCATCACCCAGGCGTGCGGCGAGGCCGCGTCCGGGGTGGGGCCATATGCCCGCAGCTTTGTATTCGGTGGGGCGCACAGATGAGCGCGCACATGCGAGCGCCAACGCGCGCTCGCTGTCACTCCCCATCAGTCGGCGATGCGCGCCGATGCAAGCGTTGGAGGCCTTGACATGGCAAAGAGCCGTCTGCACACGGTCTATGATCTGGGGCAGAGCGTCTGGTATGACAATATCCGGCGCGGGCTGATTAGCTCAGGCGAGCTACAGCGATTGATTGACGATGACGCCGTGGTTGGCGTGACCTCGAATCCAACGATCTTTGAGAAGGCCATCGAAGGCAGTAGCGATTATGATGACGCGCTGCGCACGCTGGTGAGCCAGGGCGAGCGCGACCCACGCCAGATCTTCGAGGCGCTGGCCGTCGAAGATATCCAGCAGACGGCGGATATCCTGCGCTCCACGTATGAGCGCACGAACAAGCACGACGGCTACATCAGCCTGGAGGTCGCGCCCGACCGCGCGCATGACACCGAGGCCACCATCGCCGACGCAGGCAGGCTCTTCGCCGCTGTCGGTCGGCCCAATGTGATGATTAAGATTCCAGCGACGGCGGAGGGTATCCCTGCCATCGAGCAGATGATCTACGAGGGCGTCAACATCAACGTCACGCTGATCTTCTCGCTCGCCGTCTACCAGCAGGTGGCCGAGGCCTACATTCGTGGGCTGGAGCGGCGTGTGGCCGAGGGGAAAGCGGTCGATCATCTCGCCTCGGTGGCCAGCTTCTTCGTCAGCCGCGTCGATACGATGATCGACAAGCAGCTCGATGCGAAGATCGCCGCCAGCAGCGACCTCGACGAGCAGGAGAAGCTGCGCGAACTACGCGGCAAGGCCGCCATCGCCAACGCCCGGCTGGCCTATGAGCAGTACGAGCAGATCTTCCACGGCGAGCGCTTTGCGGCGCTGCGCCAGGCGAACGCGCAGCCACAGCGCTGCCTCTGGGCCAGCACCAGCACGAAGAACCCCGCCTATCGCGACGTCATCTATGTCGAAGAATTGATCGGCCCGGAGACGGTGGATACGATGCCGCCGCAAACTATCGTCGCCTTCCAGGATCACGGCATCCCGGAGCGCACGCTGGGCGAGTATGACGAGGCGCGCGCGACGATGGCGCGCCTCGCGAGCGCGGGCATTGACATGGATCAGGTGACGAAGCAGTTGGAGATCGATGGCGTCAAGTCATTCGCTGACTCCTTCACCAGCCTGCTCGACAGCACCGCGCAGAAGACGGCGAAGCTAGAAGCCGAGATGAACGCCGCCGCCGATGCGCTGATTGGGGGCGCGCGCCTGGGTCCGCTGCAGGCGCAGTTGAGACGACGCTTGGCCGCGCCCACAGCGAACGGTTCGCCCAGCGCGTCTGGCAGAAGGACCCTGCCTTCTGGAAGCCCAATACGTCGGAGCAGAAGGAGATCACCAACCGGCTGGGTTGGCTGACAGTCACCACCACGATGCGTGACGCGCTGCCCCGGCTCTATGACCTGCGCGACAACCTGCGCGCCGAGGGTGTGCGCGATGTCGTGCTGCTCGGCATGGGCGGCAGCAGCCTGGCGCCAGAGGTGCTGCGCGAGACCTTTGGCATCGGCGCGGGCCAGCCAAACCTGCACGTGCTCGACTCCACCGATCCGGCGACCATCAGCGCGGTGGAGCAGGCGATTGATCTGGCGCACACCGTGTTCATCGTCGCGTCAAAGTCTGGTGGCACGCTCGAAACGCTCTCGCAGTACAAGTATTTCTATGCGAAGGTGAGCGCGCTGACCCACGGCGACACCACACAGGCGGGCGCGCACTTCATCGCCATCACCGACGCCAACACGAAGCTGGATTCGATGGCGTATGAGCGCCGGTTCCGCACCATCTTCCGCAATCCCTCCGACATCGGTGGGCGCTACTCGGCGCTCTCGTTCTTCGGCCTGGTTCCAGCGGCGATCATCGGCATCGATGTCGAGCAGCTGCTCGACCGCGCCGACGCGATGCGCGCGGCCTGCGCGGCTGAGACGCCCACCGAGAAGAATCCGGGCGTCTGGCTGGGGACGATTCTAGGGGCGGGCGCGCGCCAGGGGCATGACAAACTGACGATTGTCGTCTCGCCGCCCATCGCCACCTTCGGCTACTGGCTCGAGCAACTGCTCGCCGAGAGCACCGGCAAAGAAGGCAAGGGCATCGTGCCGGTGGAGGGCGAGACGCTGGGCGCGCCCTCCGTCTATGGCGATGATCGCATCTTCGCCTATCTGCGCACCGACGAAGGCTACGACGCCGCGCAAGACGCCGCCATCGAGCGGCTGGAGGCGGCGGGGCAGCCCGTCATCGGGCTGCGGCTGCGTGACATCTATGACATCGGCGCCGAGTTCTTCCGCTGGGAGTTTGCGACGGCGGTGGCGGGCGCGCTGATGGGCATCAACGCCTTCGATCAGCCCAATGTGCAGGAGTCGAAGGACAACACCGACGGCATTCTGGCGCGCTACGAGCAGACGCATGAACTGAAGCAGCCACCCGCGACACTGCGCACCGAGACGGGGCATGTGTCGTTGGTGGCGCAGGGCGCGCAGGCAGAGAAGCTGCGCCAGTCAGCCGCCTCGCTCCAGGCGGCGTTTGAGGTCTATGCTAGCGAATCGCGGCCCGGCGACTACTTCGCGCTGCTCGCCTACGTTCAGCGGACACCGCAGACAGACGCGGCCTTGCAGCATATCCGCCTGCGCCTGCGCGACACACGCCGCGCGGCGACGACGCTGGGCTATGGCCCACGCTTCCAGCATTCGACGGGGCAACTGCACAAAGGTGGCGCGAATACGGGCCTGTTCATCCAGTTCGTCGCCGAGTCGCGCGACGACCTGAGCATCCCCGACGCGCCCTACACCTTCGGTACCCTGAAGGCGGCGCAGGCGCTGGGTGATCTCCAGTCGCTGCAAGCGCATGGCCGTCGCGTCATCCGCATTGACCTGAATGGAGATATCGCAGCGGGACTGGCCGAGGTGGAGCAGGCGCTCGACGCGGCGCGCATCGGCCAGCCCTAGGCGCACGCGCCATCCCATCGCGCGTTTGCGGTGAGGTGGCTGGAATGGCTTACGCAGCCTCGGTTTGCAGGCGAAGGTCTGCGCCATTGGGGCCAGCGTTTGCAGCTTGAGAAGAGGAAAGTTTCGATGGAACTGGGAATCTATGGATTGGGCCGCATGGGCGGCAACATGGCGACGCGCCTGGTGCGCGGTGGGCATCGCGTCGTCGCCTCGAATCGCAGCCGTGGGCCGGTGGACGAAGCGGCGGCGTTGGGCGCGACGCCTGCCTATACCATGGAAGAGATGGTCGGCAAGCTGGAAGCCTCGCCCAGAATCGTCTGGCTGATGGTGCCATCGGGCCAGGTGACTGATGACGCCGTAGACCACGCGATGAGTCTGCTCAAGCCGGGCGACATCATCATCGACGGCGGCAACTCGAACTTCCACGATACACAGCGGCGCGCCGCGAAAGTCTCCGCCGCTGGCATGCATTTCATGGACTGCGGCACCAGCGGCGGCATCTGGGGACTGAAGGTGGGCTATAGCCTGATGGTCGGCGGCGAGCAGGCGATCTTCACCCACTGCGAGCCGATCTTCAAGACGCTGGCGCCTGAGAATGGCTACGGCTACATGGGCGCCGCTGGCGCGGGCCACTTCGTCAAGATGGTGCATAACGGCATCGAATACGGCATGCTGCAAGCCTATGGCGAAGGCTTCGAGATCATCGAGAAATCGGAGTTCAAGCCCGACCTGCGCGAGGTGACGCGCGTCTGGCAGAACGGCAGCGTGGTGCGCTCGTGGCTGCTCGACCTGGCGGCGCTGGCCTTCGCCGAGGACCCCGGGCTTACCGAGATCAAGGGCTACGTAGAGGACTCCGGCGAGGGCCGCTGGACGGTGCAGGCGGCGATAGATGAGGATGTTCCAGCCCCGGTGATCACCCTCTCGCTGCTGGCGCGCTTTGTCTCGCGCCAGGATGAGTCATTCTCCGCCAAGGTGATCGCGGCGCTGCGCAACCAGTTCGGCGGCCACGCGGTTAAGATGGAGAGCGGCGAGTTTGGTGGCGTCAAGCATGAGGCGTAACCTCACAGCGTAACCACCCATGCGTAAGCTCGGAGCATAGGCGGATGTCGTTGCGCTAACGGTGGCGTCAGGCATCGGAGCGCCGCCCGGCCCCGCGTCTGGGTCGGCGCTCGCCCTGTGCGCAATCATCCAACGGAGGCTGATTGCGCCACGTTTCGCGAGCCTTTGGCTCCAGTTCAGAAGGGAACCTCACTATGGACACCGCTGCGCTTGCCACGAATCCTCTGCGTCAGGGTCTGCGCTCCACACGCACGGTGCAGCCATGCACGCTCGTCATCTTCGGCGCGACGGGCGATCTGACCCATCGCAAGCTGCTGCCCGCGCTCTACAATCTGGCCATCGAGCAGCCGCTGCCGCCGCAGTTTACCGTGGTCGGCGTGGCGCGCCGCCCCTTCAGCGACGAGGAGTTTCGCCAGCAGGCGCTCGATTCCATCAATAGCTTCTCGCGGCGGCGGCCCATCAACGCCTCCCTCTGGGACTCCTTCTCGAAGGGCCTCTTCTATTGCCAGTCGCAATTCGACGACCCCGCTGGCTATGAACGACTGGGGCAGTTGCTCGACCGCCTCGACCAGGAACGCGGCACACAGTCCAATCGCATGTTCTACCTCGCGACGCCGCCCAGTTTCTATGGCGACATCGGCGCGCTGCTCAGCTCGTCGGGCGTGGCCAAGCGCGGCCCCGCCACCGGGAGCAGCGGTTGGTCGCGCATCGTCGTCGAGAAGCCCTTTGGCCATGATCTAGCCTCGGCCCGCGCGCTCAACGAACGACTCAACAAAGGCTTCTCGGAGCGTCAGATCTATCGTATCGATCACTATCTGGGTAAAGAGACAGTGCAGAACATCATGGTGCTGCGCTTTGGCAATGGCATCTTTGAGCCAGTCTGGAATCGCCGCTACATCGATCATGTGCAGATTACCGTCGCGGAGTCCATCGGCATCGAGGGGCGCGCCGACTACTACGAACAGGCCGGCGCCATTCGCGATATGGTGCAGAACCATATGATGCAACTGCTCACCCTGACGGCGATGGAGCCACCCGTCACGTTCGGCGCCGACTCGGTGCGTGATGAGAAAGTCAAAGTGCTGCGCGCCATCCCGCCGCTGATGGAGGCGGAGATCTCGACCGACACCGTGCGTGGGCAGTATGGCCCCGGCCTGCTCGGTGGCGAGCAGGTCCCCGGCTATTGCGAGGAGTCGGGCGTAGACCCGCACTCGCAGACGGGCACCTTCGTCGCCGCGAAGCTGCTGATCGAGAATTGGCGCTGGGCGGGCGTGCCCTTTTACCTGCGCACGGGCAAGCGGCTGACGAAGCGCGTGACCGAGGTGGCCATCCAGTTCAAGCGCCCACCCTATCTGCTCTTTCAGGGGGCGGCGGCGCAACAGATGCAGCCCAATGTGCTCTCGATGCGCATCCAGCCGAATGAAGGCATCTCGCTCCAGGTGAGCGCCAAGGTGCCTGGGCAAGAGATGCGGCTGCGCACGGTCAATATGGACTTCCTCTATGGCAGTTCATTCGGCGTGGAGCCGCCCGAAGCCTACGAGCGGCTGCTGCTCGACGCGATGATCGGTGATTCGACGCTCTTCACCCGCATTGACGAGACCGAACTCGCCTGGACACTCGTAGATACCATAGTGCGCGATTGGAACGTGACTGACGCCCCGCTCCCACGCTATGAGCCAGGAACATGGGGACCCAAAGAGTCAGATACACTCATCGAGCGCGATGGCAGAACCTGGAGGCGGCTATGACATTCATATCGCGGCTCACTCAAGCGATGCGACGGGTAGAGCCGGACGCAATAGAGGCTGAGCTTGACAACGCATGGCGCGCGGAGAACGCCGCAGTGCTGTCTACGGGTGGCCACGCAGGCACCCGCAGCAGCGTGCTCACGCTGGTCGTCTACGCCACTGATGAGGCGTCAGCGGAGCGGACACTGCACGCCATCGAGACGTTGACCACACAACACCCCTCGCGCTCGATCCTCGTCATCCCGACCACCGCGACAGAGAGCGGGCGTCCACTCGAAGCGTACATCCGGACACTCGCGCTGAACACGAATGGCGTGACCAGCTACGGCGAAGAGATCGTGCTCTGTGCGACCGAGAGCGCATCGCAGCACCTCGCTGGCTCCATCTTGCCGCTGATTGTGTCGGGGCTGCCCTCGTTCCTCTGGTGGCAGGGGGCGCCGCCATGGAGCGCCGGGGTCTTCGAGGCGACGCTCGATGGCTTTGACCGCGCGCTGGTGGATACTGCGGAGATGCTGCAGGTGGAGCACAACCTGTTGGCGCTCGAAGACCTGGTGCGCCGCAAGAAGTCCAGCGTCGCGATCAGCGACTTCAACTTCGCGCGGCTCAGCCCCTGGCGCGAGCTGGTGGCGCAGTTCTTCGATCCTGAGGAGCAACGCGCCTATCTGAACAACGTGGATCGCGTGACCATCGAATATGCGGCGGGCGCGGAAGATAGCCCAACCAACTCAGCGCAGGCGTACCTGTTCGCCGGGTGGCTGGCCTCGCGGCTGGGATGGCGCCCGGTCGGGTCGGGCGCCGAGCGCCTGGTAGATGGCCAGCGCGAGCATACGCTGCTCGACACGACGGGCCACAAGATCACCCTGGAGCTGAATGCGCGCTATGGTGTGGCGCTTGGCTCCTGGCTCGATAATGTGGCGTCTGGCGACGCCCCTCAGGCGCGACCACAGGTTGGCCCCGGCGCGCTCATGTCGATCCACATCCGCGCGCAGGCGCCTGGCGCGGTGGCGTCGTTCACGGCGGCGCGCGAGCCAGATCTGCGCCACGCTTCGACGCACGCGCATGTGCCCCAGGGCGCTGTGCCATCGCAGACGGTGCATCTGCCGTCGCTGGGCGAGTCGGCGTCGCTGGGCGATGAACTGATGCAGTACGCCCATGAGGCGCTCTTCGAGGAGGCGCTCGCCGCGATCACCCCCGCGCTGGAGCCAGCTATACGGAGGGCACGCCGATGAGTTCGCCATCACCCGCACGCAGGAGTCTGGAGACGCTGGCCGATGCGTCGGCGGTGGCGCAGGCAGCCGCTGACCTGTTTGTGACCCAGGCGCGGGCCGCACAGGCCCAGGGCCACGACTTCCACGTCGCCCTCTCAGGCGGTTCGACACCGCGCCGCTTCCATGCGCTGCTGGCGGCCAGCCCACGGCGCGAGCAGATCGACTGGACGCGCATACAGTTCTTCTGGGGCGACGAGCGTTGCGTGCCGCCCGACCACCCCGACAGCAACTATCGCATGGCGCGCGAAACGCTGCTCGACGCCGTACCCGTCAAGCCAGCGCAGATTCACCGCATGCATGGCGAAGATGATCCGGCGCTGGCGGCGCAAGCCTATGAGGCCGAGGCGCGTGCGGTCTTCGCGGTCGCGCAACCGGCGATTCCACGCTTCGACCTGATCTACCTCGGCATGGGGCCAGATGGTCACACGCTCTCGCTCTTCCCGCATACCGCCGCGCTCAGCGTGACCGATCGGCTGGTGACAGAGAACAGCGTTCCCCAGCAGAACACGACGCGCATCACCTTCACGACGACGCTGGCGAACAATGCCGCGTTGATCGCGTTCGTGATCGATGGCGCAGACAAGGCCGATGCGCTAGTTGAGGTGCTGCAAGGCCCGCCCAACCCGCAGCAATACCCCTCGCAACTCATCGCCCCGGCAGGCGAGCTGCGCTTCATCGTAGATCAGGCCGCTGCGGCGCGGCTGGCGCCCTAGCAAGAGGCGTGGCGGCGCGAAGCGAGGAGTGGTCAGTGATGGACCTGACGCCGTTGCGGCTGGCCTGGCCGCAGACGGGCGCGTGGGCGGCGCAGCCTCAGCCGTTCACACGCGGCACAAATAACCGCATGTATCGGGTTGAGACGGCGACAGGCGCCTACGTGCTGCGGCTATCGGGCGCGCGGGTTGACCTGCGGCGACTGCGTTTCGAGTACGACCTCCTGGCGCAGCTTGGCGCCGCCGGGCTGCCGTTCGCGCTGCCCATCGCGCTGCTCACCGCGCAGGGCGAACTCGCCGCACGCATCGAGGCGACGCCTGGCGTCGAGGCCGGGCCAACGCTGGCGACACTGACACCCCTGATTCCAGGCGAGCACCCGCAGCGCGACAATCTGGCGCAGGCGGTGGGCGCTGGCGAGGCGCTCGCCCTGCTCGACAACGCGCTGGCGCGGGTAACACTTGCCCATCCAGCCGCCGCCCGCGACTGGCGCTCATCAGGCGACCTCGCCCACTGCCATCCGCTCGTCCCCGATCCACGCGCCGCCTTTGGCGAGCTGCCGCTGCCCGACGACGCGCAGGCGCGCCTGGCCGATGAATACGATGCGCTGATGGCGCGCATTCCCACACTCTACGCCAGCCTGCCACAGCAGCTGAGCCACGAGGACTTTGATCCGAGCAATGTGTTGATGATGGCAGAGCAGGTGACAGCGGTGCTCGATTGGGAGTTCTGCGCCATTGATCTGCGCGTGATGGACCTGGTGGTCGCGCTGACGTGGTGGCCAGTCGAGCGATTCGGCTCTGGCGATGAGTGGCCAATCATCGCGGCCCTGCTGCGCGGCTATGCGCGGCGCCGCACGCTCGATAGCGCCGAGATCGCGGCGATTCCCACCGTCTTCCGCTTGCGCGCCTATACCTCGCTGATTCACCGTCTGGGACGCTATCGCCAGGGGCTAAGCCCGCTGGAGCAGGTTGTCTGGCGCGCGCAGGCGGCTCTGGAGCGCGAGGAGTGGCTGCGGGCGCAGAGCGAGCGCCTCATCCAGACGGTGGATGAGGCGCAGCGCGCGGGCGCGTGACGAAGCCGACGACGACCGGCTCAGGCCAGTCCGTCGCCGGGTTCGCTGTCTCCCGTCAAGACACGCTCGCGCAGCACATGCTCGCCATTCTCGGTGGTCAGCGCAAACATGCGGTCTTCGCTCTGGATGATCGTATCGCCCTCAGGAGTGATGTTGCTATCACCGCGCACGATCAGGGCGACATTGACCGATGAAGGCAACTCAAGCGTGCGAATGGCCTTGCCCACCGCTGGCGAATCAGCGGGGATCGTGACCTCGACCAGCCCTAAACCCACCCGGCTCAGTGTCAGCAGCGGCACCAGCTTATGATGCGGAATCTGCGCCTCGATCAGGTGCAGAATGTTGTTGGTAGGGCTGACCGTGATGTAGATGCCGAGCTTCTGGAAGAGCTTTTCGTTCGCGGGATTGTTGACCCGCGCGATGGTCTTCTCGCGGCCAAACCGCTCCTTCGCCACCTGGCAAATGACCAGATTGTCCTCGTCATCACCCGTCACGGCGATCACCATATCGGCGCGCTCACAGCCGACCGCTTCGAGCGTACGCGCCTCGCAGGCGTCGCCACGCTTCACGGCGGCGCCCAGCTCCAGCGCAAGCTGCGCCACCCGCACGGGGTCCTTATCGAGCAGCAGCACCTCGTGGTCCTGGCGCATCAACTCGCGTGAGAGATAATAGCCGACCTGACCACCGCCACCAATCAAAATGTACATGCTTCGTTTCCTCGCTCCCAGCCTGTTCTGCTAGCGCTGCTTGACATCGCCACGCTGCGGATTCCGCAGTGGCACGGCGTCGCCCGCCGCGATGGCGCGATCAGGTGAGGTCGCTTGCCCGTCGGGGTTATAGAGATCGTTGCGCAGGAGCTTCGCGCCAACGATCGTCGGGCTAATGCTGCGCAGGCCCAGGCCCTTATAGGTTTTCTGGCGCAGGGGGTCATAGATGCGGCAGACGACGTTCTTCACATCAAACATGCGCTGTGCAATCTGCGCGGCCATGATGTTGCGATTGTCGCCATTGGTGACGGCGACGAAGGCGTCCGTCACCTTGATGCCGGCGCGCACAAGCGTTTCCATATCGGTGCCATCGCCAACCACTTTGGTCACGTCGAGGCCGTCCTGAAGGCGACCGAACGCATCGGCGTCCTTATCGATGACGATGACGGTATGGCCATCGTTGTGGAGTATTTTCGCAAGCTCGGCGCCGACGCGCCCACAGCCCACAATGATAACGTTCACTCTTGCTTTCCTTCGGAGCGCCCGCCGTGCCGCACGCAACTTACAGCGTAGCAGACGTTGCGGCGCTCACCGCTGGCGCTACCAACCCGGCGCCACCTGGCGTGAGCCAGATGGCTGAATGGGACAGGTCGCCCACGGCGACGCTTGGCCACTCATTTTCCGCAGCGGGCGCGCTCGACACAGGCAGCATCGCTGCCTTCAGAGACGGGAGCCGATTGGGGCTGCCGATTGAATTGAGAAGCCCAGGGCGCAGGCCATGGGGAGTTGTCACCAACTCATGTACGATTGATCTGACACACTCGTAACATACAGCGCCCATCTCACAATGTGCGATAGGAGCAGACAAGGCGCCATACTCGACGCCTCATCACGCCGTGGACGCGACAGTGGGCGCCCATCGGTACGATGGGCGCGGCGGCGAGCCTGATTGATATGGTCGCGCTGGGAGGATCACGCCCAGGGGCGTGTGGCGTTGCGCAGGTGAGTCAGGGGAGCCGAGGCGCCGCAGTCACATGCCTGACGCCGGGCATGTTCTCCACCAGATCTTGCGTCGCATCGTCTTGCGCCGGAACGGACTCCAGCGGAATCCACTCGTGCGACCAGGTCTCGATGGCGTCGAGCACAGGGGCGAGCGCACAGCCCTTCTCAGTCAGCGCATACTCAACCCGCACAGGTGAGCCAACATAGACGGCGCGCGTCACGATGCCCTCGGCCTCCAGATCGCGCAGCCGCTCAGCCAGCACGCGATCGGCGACAACCTGCAACTGCCCCGCCAGTTCATTGAACCGCAGTGGCTTATCGAGCAGGACACGCACGATCAGTCCCACCCAGCGTCGGCTCAGCACATTGAGCGCCTGCTGATAGCGTGGGCATACATGTTCGCTGTAGCGCATCATCCGCTCCTTTCGCCCAGGTCGTCGCGCAGACGCCTGGCATGACCCACCGCTGCCTCCCATTGTACTGTACGCGCGGTCTCGCGTCAGCCTGAATTGCTCTCGTTCCTTCAGAGGCGATGGGACAAGCCAGTGGAAGTCACTCTCCGCTCCAGCAGTGGCGCATCGTCCTCCACGCTCCCGCCGTAACGTACACCCTCATACTATCACATTGGAAGTTACTTGACGAAGTAAAGCATTAGTGCTATACCGAGAGCAGCTTACAAAAAATTAGCGCAGCGGTTGCGCCCGGTGACGGCGATGCGACCCTGACAGAGGAGTTGCTTCGGGATGTCTTTTGACGCAGGATTATTGACGCTGCGGCTGATCGTTGGCTTGCTGATGATGGGGCACGGCGCGCAGAAGCTCTTTGGCTGGTCTGGTGGGCCTGGCTTCACCAAGTTTAGCGGGTCCGTCGAGCGGATGGGCCTTCGACCCGGCTGGTTCTGGGCGGCGCTGGCGGCGGTGAGTGAGTTTGGTGGCGGGCTGGCCCTGGCGCTGGGCCTGCTGATGCCGCTGCCAGCCGTGGGCATTGTCGCGGCGATGGCGCTCCCCGTCTTCAAAATCCACTGGAAGAATGGCCTCTGGGCGTCGAAGGGCGGCATCGAGTATCCGCTGACGCTGCTCGTGGTCGGGGCGACGCTCGGTCTGGTGGGGCCGGGACACTATAGCCTCGACGCGCTGCTGGGCCTGCATCTTCCCGATGCCCTGGTCTTCTGGGTCGGCCTGATGCTGGCCGCTCTCACGATTGGCGTCGGCATGTTCATTGGCAGGCGTCCAGCCACACCGGATGGCGCCGGTCAGCGCGCCGCATAGCGTCGCCAGGTGTCCGCAGCCTGCTTGCGCTGTACCCCTCGCTTCAGTGAGTCTCACTGAAGCGAGGGGTTTCTGTTTCCGATGCGGCCCGCTTCGCTCTCGCATCCGCCTGGGTGTGCTACAGTTTCATAGGAATAGATTCACGTGGGATGAGAGGTGAGCTATGCCTCAGCGATTCGATACACGCAAGCGATCACACTTGCTCTCAGATGAGCGGACGGCGGCGCTCCAGCCAGAGAAGCTGCTACGCGAGCTAGGGCTGGGCGAGGGCATGACCATCGCCGATATTGGCTGTGGGCCGGGCTTCTTCACCATTCCGGCGGCGCAGATCGTCGGCCCGGGCGGCGTGGCGCTCGCGGCGGACATTCAGGGAGAGATGCTTTCGGCGGTGCGCAGCCGCGCGCTGGAGTATGGCCTGACCAACGTTCGCATCGTCAAAACGAACGACCGCGAGATACCGATTGCGCCGGAGAGTTGCGACTTCGCGCTGCTGGCCTTCACCCTGCACGAGATCGAGTTTCGCGCGTCGTTCCTGCATCGTGCGGCGCGTCTCCTCAAACCGGGCGGGCGGCTGCTGGCGCTCGAATGGGATAAGCTGGAAGGCCCGGTTGGCCCGCCATTGGAAGACCGCATCTCGCCAGAGGAGCTGGTGGCCGACGCGCAGGCTGCGGGGCTGCGCGTGGTCGATGAGCGGGCGCTCACCAGCGACCAATATCTGCGCGTCTTCGAGCATGCCAATCAGCCGTAGCGCGTTGGCTCAGCGCGGCGCCAGCGGCCCGCCAACCGCGACTACGCAAGCTTGCGTACTGATATGCCATAATGAGTCGTATAGCCGCTGGTAGTATGATGCACATAGCCGCGATGATCCGCATGCGCAGAAACTGGTCTGCGCATGCGACGCACGCGGATGCTCGTGGGTAACGACGCCCGCCACAATCCGCTCAATGATGAAGGGAAGAATAGCGACAATGTCTTCACGAACCGCGCTCGAAGCCTGGGTAGACGAATGCGCGCGTCTGACCCAGCCAGATAACGTCGTCTGGTGCGATGGCTCCGAGCAGGAGTACGCGCGTCTGATCGAACTGATGATACAAGATGGCTCGACGCAGCGGCTCAATCCCCAGAGCTACCCAAACTCTTTCCTCTACCATAGCGATCCCGATGATGTGGCGCGCATGGAGCAAGTAACCTTCATCTGCACGACGCGGCGGGAAGACGCCGGCCCGACGAATAACTGGATGTCGCCAGAAGAGGCCAAGGCGAAGGTCAGGCCGATCTTTGAGGGATCAATGCGTGGGCGCACGATGTATGTCGTGCCCTACATGATGGGGCCGGCTGGGTCGCCGCTGGCGAAGATCGGCGTGGAAGTGACCGATAGCCCCTACGTCGCGGCCAGCATGCGGATCATGACGCGCATGGGCCAGGCGGCGCTCGATGCGCTCGACGCCAACGGTGGCGAGTTTGTCCCCGGCCTGCACTCGACTGCGGAGCTTGACCCCAGCAAACGTTTCATCCTGCACTTCCCCGAGGAGAATCTGATCTGGAGCGTCGGCTCTGGCTATGGCGGCAACGCGCTGCTGGGCAAGAAATGCCTCTCGCTGCGTCTGGCAAGCTGGATGGGCTGGAAGAACGGCTGGCTGGCTGAGCACATGCTCATTCTGGGCCTGGAAGACCCCACAGGCCATGTGACCTACATGGCGGGCGCTTTCCCCAGCGCCTGTGGCAAGACGAATCTGGCGATGCTGGTCTCGCCGCTGGCCGATCGTGGCTGGAAGGTGTGGACGCTCGGCGATGACATCGCGTGGATGCGCATCGGCGATGATGGCCGCCTCTGGGCGGTGAATCCGGAGCATGGCTTCTTTGGCGTCGCGCCCGGCACCAACACCGAAACCAACCCGAACGCCATGGCGGCGCTCTCGCGCAATTCGCTCTTCACCAATGTCGCGGTGACGCCGAATGACGAGCCGTGGTGGGAAGGCATCGACCCCCAAAATCGGAAGACACCGCCCGCTGGCACGATTGACTGGCTGGGCAAGCCGTGGGAGCCGGGGAACGGCCCGGCGGCGCATCCCAATTCACGCTTCACCTCGCCTGCGGGCCAATGCCCGTCGATCTCGCCTCGCTGGGAAGACCCGGAGGGCGTGCCGATCTCGGCGTTCATCTTTGGCGGCAGGCGCGCGCATGTCGCGCCGCTGGTCTACCAGGCGCTCAACTGGCAGCACGGCGTATTCGTCGGCGCGGGCATGGCATCGGAGACGACGGCGGCTGCGGCGGGCAAGGTCGGCGTGGTGCGGCGCGACCCGATGGCGATGCTGCCATTCTGCGGCTATAACATGGGCGACTACTGGCAGCACTGGCTCACCATGGGCGAGAAGCTGACGAATCCGCCGCAGATTTTCCACGTCAACTGGTTCCGCGTGGATGATGAGGGCCAGTTCCTCTGGCCAGGTTTCGGCCAGAATGTGCGCGTGCTGATGTGGATGCTGGAGCGCATCAACGGCGGCGGCAAGGCGGTCGAGACGCCGATCGGCTACATACCCACGACCGATGGCCTCGATCTGGACGGCCTCGACATCTCGCAAGACACACTGGAGAAACTGCTGGCAGTCAATCCAGCGGAGTGGGAGCGCGAGTGGGACGAGCAACGCCCCTTCTTCGAGAAGTTTGGCGAGCGCCTGCCGAAAGCCATCGAGCAGGAGCATCGCGCGCTCGGCCAGCGCGTCAGCGCCGCGCGTGCGGCTGCGCGCTAGCGCACGGCGAGCGCCGCAGACGGCATGAGTTGCACGATGCGCCCGCCTGGCTTGAGAGAGTCAGGTGGGCGCGTCGCTTTTGGACGCTCTGGACGCGCTGGACGCGCGAGATATGTCTGTCCCTTTCCGTTTCTGCTCATCTGAGCCAGAATACAGGCGCGAAGAGATACATCAATTCCCAGGAAGCCCGGTTGCGCGGCTGCGCAACCCAGGCGTGACATCTGAAATGGGGACACAGAGCGTATGGACGAGCGACATGGCGACGCTACCCCACGCCGACGGATCGGCTCCCAGGCAGCGCCAGGCGCATCAGGCGCATCGGCGCGCAGGCGCGTCGACAGGCAGGCTCCGCCGCTGCTGGCCGATGTGGCGACCCCGGCGGAGGAGTCCGCGATGGGAGACACACGAACCGATGCGCCCAATGCGACCGGCGCCGCGTCTACGCCGCCAGACCCGCGCGATCCGCGCACGCTGGACCGCCTGCGTCAGCGCAAACCGGGCGGCGGCTACGAGATCGCCGATACGGAGGTGGTGCGGGCGATTCGCGCGTGGGACGCGCGAGGCGCGCGCCAGGCGGCGATGGACCTGTGCGGGCTGCTGGTGGAACGCTGCATGCCAGAGTTCCGGCGCCATGCGGCGGGGCTGCGTCATCGGCCAGATCTGATGGAAGATACCATTCAGGCGATGATCGAGCAATTGCTGCGCGAGGCGTTGAACCCGGACGAAGTCTTCATGACGCAGAACTTCATCCACTACCTGCGCTGCCTCTGCGCCGACAACTTCACGCGCACGCTGCGGCAGGAGGGACTGCGCTACAAGCGCGACGCGCAGGGCCGCCCGTCGGGCCGCCCACAGCACATCCCCCGCGCGCTGATTGAGCAGATCGACCTGCATGCCGATGAGCAGGATGACCAGCCGGGGCCGGGCGGCGTGGCCGACCCGCGCGACGGCATTGGCGAGCAGATGGCGGCGGTTGAAGCGCAGCGCATCCTGACGTATCTCCCCGACCCGCTCGATCAACGCATCTTCGCGCTACGGGCGCTCTACAAGATGCAATGGGAAGAGATCGCCGCGCTATGCGGCAAAACAGAGCGGACGATGCGCCTGCGCTTCGAGAAAGCGCGAACGCGATTGCAAGAATGTCTGCGCGCAGAGGTGACAATGGCGACCGGCGCCAGTGGGGAGTGAAACAGATGAGCAAGAACGGAGTGAACGAGCGCGATGGCGCGCTGATGGTGGCGAAACTGGCGCTGGTCGCGGCGCGTGAACGTGGCGATCCGGGCGCCCTGGCGCGCACGCTGCGCGAGCATCCCGCGCACGCGGACGCGCTGACGGAGTTTGATCTGGCGCTGCTGGCGACGGCGGGCTATGCGGCTGAGGCAAACGCGCCAGATGTGGTGGAGATCGCCGAGACGGCGCGGACGCGGGCGTTCGCGAACGTGTTTGGCGCGCAGGCCGCTGTGGCGCCGCAGGCCGCTGCGCAGTCGGCGCTCTCGCTCAAGGCGCTGCGTCAGGCGCAGGGGCAACGGCTCTCGGCGCTGGCCGAGCGGCTGGGCCTGGGCGTGGATGTGCTGAGCGCGCTGGAGTCGGGGCGCATCCGCGTGGCGAGCGTGCCACGTCGGCTGCGTGAGTCGCTGGCCGAGCTATTGAATGCGACGGCTGAGCAGATCGGCGCGGCGCTGACCATTGATCTCGCGCCAGCGCTGCGTCGTGACCGTCCGAGCGCCACGGTGAGCGACAAGCCGAGCGATGCGGCGAGCCAGCGACTCGATTTCCGCGACGCGGTGCTGCTGAGCCGGAGCATGACGAAGGAGCAGCAGACGCGCTGGCTCTCAGAAAGCTCCGGGCAGTAGCGCGCCGTTCCACTGACGCCACGCCACCATTCGCATGCGCAGGCCATTGAGGCTGGGGAACCTACCCCAGCCTTCTCTTTTTGCCTCGATTCCGCTCGCTGAGAGTGAATCAGCGCTTTCGACCAGAAAACAGCTTGAGGTTCATGCGTATATAATAGAAGTTCAAGCGTGACCAGTTTCCTGTGCGCCGGGCGCCGCCTGCGCGCAACAACGATATGACATGGACGGAGCACCCCTGATGGGCAATGGGCAGAATCGCACGAAACGCGGAGGCGCCCGTACGCGCCACGGGCCGCACCGAGGCGCCGCAGCCAGCGGTGATCGGCGCAGCGCCACTCATCTGATGCCCCAGTCGCCGACAGATAGCGCCGACGCCACCGCCCCAACCGATGAGTCGCAGGCGCCGGAGCCAGCCGACGAGCCAGCCAGTGAGCCGACAGCAGAGCTAGCCGCAGAGCCAGCGGCAGAGTCGCCCGCCCCGGAGCCTGCGCATGAGGCGCCGCGTGCCGCCGCCGCTGAGCCAACGCCAGCGGACGAACCCAGCGGCAAGCTAGCCAGCGACGCGAACGAGACGGCGCCTGAGGTCGCCGCGAACGAGACGCCCGGCCCGCAGCAGCAGCAGGAGGCCAGCGCGGCGCCTGAGATAGCGCGTCGTGCGCCGCGCGGTCGCTTCGAGCGCTTCTATGCTCCGGGGCAAGGCGCGCGTGTCGAGCAGAACGGGCACACGGGCGCCGGAGCCAATGGGGCAGCGCGCCATCATCCCACACGCGAGGCGCCGTCAACCTACGCGCTCCCTGCGGCGCAAGCGGCGCAATCCGCCCCGATTCCTCACGTTGCGAACGATCCCCTGGCCGCGCAGCCGGTGGATGACGATGAGGCTGAGATGCCGCCGAGCGGCCCACGCGAGGATGTGCGCGGAGTCGTGGGCGGGCTGATTGACTCGCTGCACGATCTCTTCACACAGGATCGCGCCATTGCCAGCCAGGGCAGCAGCTCGCGCTGTGGCATCTGCTACTTGCACTTTCCCGTCGCCGAGCTGGTGTATCGTGACGCCGAAGGCTTCTACGTCTGCCAGGCCTGCGGGCGCGCGCTCGGCTCGGCGCGTGTCAGCATGGTGCGGCGGCAGCAACGGCTCTAGCGTCGGCAGGCTGGCGGCTGCAGAATCAGCCGCCAGCCTGCCGCGACGGAACTGACACAACCGCTTGCGCTTGCCGTGCAAACGGGATTGGCAAACGAAACTATCTCATAGCTCAACGTCAACGTGTAGATACCAGCACAGCGCTATTGAGTCCGGTATCAGGGTCTTCGTCACTTTTGGTGAAGCAAGGATAGAGGGAGCAGGAATCCTGCGTTAGCGGATCAGCGGATCAGGGAGAGCAGGTTTTGAGCGAGCGCGCCTGCGCAGAGGAGGCGTCGTCATGCCTTCGTCATGCCTTCGTCCTGGACATTGCTCCCCGATCCCAGCCAGGGACGTGTGATCTGCGTGATTCCAACCACTGACGCCATTCTCGCCGATGCGGAGGCCATCGCGCCAACGGCGGTCTGTCCCCCCTGTGGTCATGTCTCATCCCATAGGCATTCGCGTTACATGCGCACCGGCGCCGATTTGCCCTGGCAAAGCGTGCCGTTCCAGTTGCGTCTCCCTGTTCGCAAGTTCTTCTGCGATGAGCCAGGCTGCGACCAGCGCGTCTTTACCGGGCGGCTGCCTGGCGTGGTGGCGTCATCGGCACGACGGACTGTACGGTTTACTGCCTGGATGGCGGCGATGGGGTTTGCCTTGGGCGGCGCAGCCGGGACGCGACTGCTGCGTGCGCTTGATCTCGAACAGGCGCAGGCCAGACACCATCTCTTAGCCAGTCCTGCGACCCTGGTGCGATGGATTCGCGCCACGCCTGATCGCGTGGCAGCCCAACCACCGGTCAAACCCCAGGTGGTCGGGGTGGATGATTGGCGTTGCTTGCGCGGCCAACGCTATGGAGCGCTGGTCGTGGATTGGGAGCGCCACCACATCCTCGATCTCCTCCCAGATCGTGAAGCGGAGACCCTGGCGACCGGGCTCCAGGCGCATCTCGGAATCACCGTGGTCAGCCGCGACCGTGGCGGCAGTTTTGCCGTGGGCGCAGCAAGTCGCCGACCGCTACCGCTGATGGGGACATTCGCCGAGGGCCGCATCGACAACGGTCTGCGCCGGCTCAGTTGAGATTGTCGCGAGGGCAACAGCCGCCGCATCGACGCAATCGACGAAGGCTTTAAATTCGCGGTCTGGGAACTGGGCCGAGGGTGCGGGTGCTGGCGGTGTTGGAGGCGTGGCCTCGACGAGGATCGAACGACCGCCGTCGCAGACCGAGGCTACGTGGGCTACGATCTTATCGGCTTGCAGCCTGTCGTGGATGCTTTCATAGTAAACCAAGCGGCCATCCAAAAGATGTAAAGACCCGACTATCGATACGTTATGGACCGCGCGTAACCTTCCGGTCCAATAGTGATCTATTCCTTGTTGGTGATTTGTGGTTTCGTATTGTTGACCTCGAGAATAGAAAGCGCCATTGGCGGCTTTATATACCACCGAGGCGAACTCTCCGTCTGGTCTAAGCGTAATCTCCACCGATACGAGGCGGTCAGGCGCTGTGGCGCGCTGTTCGTCAGGTACACAGGAATACCACGGTGTCAGCGCGACACGCGCCTCCAAGGGCGAGAACTGTAACGGCAGCGACGGAAGCGGTTCTCAACATGCGCTCCACCCTCCTTGAAATTCGCCTCCTTATTTCTGTAACATAGGGCGCCCATCGTGCCAGTTTCAAGCCGAAAGTAGGGACCCCACACCCTTCCTTAGTCTCATCCCACCCGGCCCGTCGTATGGAGAGCGGAAATACCGCAAATTGCAGCTTTGCAAATGATTTCGACATCAATCCGCATAAGCCACGAGGTTGGCGTAGTCCGGAAACCTCCTGCGCATTCGCTTCGACAACCCTGCCTCCAGGGTCATTCCTTCTCGTTTGAGCCGGTCATAGGTCCGTCGATGCATATGGCGCGGGCGCTCTGGAAACGGACGCGAAAGCTGCACCTCGCCGTTGAGAAGCAGACGCAGTTTGCAAGCCTTGAAATGGGCCCTGCCTTGAGCGCTGAGCCGCTGGGTCGCATAGGGCGGGTTGCCGATGCAGGCGCGGCAGAAATAGCCTCCCAGCCCGGCATAGAGTTTTGCCACACGCTTCTCGCAATGCGGGCAATGCACCCAGGGCCGCTCGCCCCCCGAGATGCATCCGAGTCCACGAGACGCGGATCGGCTGGGGATCGGTGCGGCCTCGAATGTCGAGAACAATAAGATATCGGGCGATCCGGAGCCTCGCGATGGGCGGCCACATCAACATGGCGCCGATTGTGACCCAACTGCCGTCTAAGAAGCCTTTGCGCGCCAGGAATTGAACGTCGAGACAATCGCGCGTCCAGCCTTAGATGGTGAGTCGGCGAGCGCCTCGTTGACGAGGATTGGCAGTAGCCCGGTCATTACCGCTCATGGGCTCAATTTCTGGTCGGGGAAGTTTTGTAGAGCGCGTCTCTCAGCGCTGGGAGGTCGTTGCGCGCCTCATCCCCGAGATGGCCCTTACGGACTAGCGCGGCAATTTCCGTTTCGCGTAACTCAATTAGCACGCATCGCATTGCTCGCCGCCGGCGTTCACGACACCGCCGCATTCGAAGAGCCGCAGCGGAAGGCGGCGGCGCAGCCACGCTTTCGCGCTGTGCCAGTTCACCTTCATCCGTCACGCTACACTTCTCCCCTTGAGTTCATCCCGCAGAATCGAAACGGCGGTCTCCAAGACGCGGATGACGTGCGTCCGATCGTTCGGCGTCGTAATCTTGATCCAGTGGGCGAACTCGCCGGCGCTGATGCCTACGAGGTTGCGTAAAGGGGCAGCGGTCGGAAAACTCGCCCGCGCTCGGCAACGCTGCGCAACACGGCAACCTGATCCTCTGGCGTTGGTGCTTTCGCGGCCCTCAGAAGCGCAGACTGATTGTTGTCGTGGCGCAGGTCCCGCGCCGCCTCCTTCGCCTCCGGCGCGATGCTGGCGATCTTCTCGGCGCGGCGAACTTCCTGCTCGGTGATGCCAAGATCGCGAGCGGCGGCGCGATTGCCGCCCTCCGGGCGACCTTCCAGTTTCGCGCCAACTTGGCGCGAAACCTTCTACCTCCCGTTTCTCCTTTGCAAGACGTGCGTATTCCGAGATCTGGTCGGCCCCTTGGGCGACCGTGAGTTCGGCGCGGTGAAGGTTCTCGCTGATCTCCCACATGCGGGCGTCGCGATCGGAGAGCTTGACGACCTGGGCCGCTACTCGGTCCTCTCCAAGATAGCGGAACGCCTCAAGGCGATGTCTGCCGGCGACCAAGACGAACCGCCTGTCGTTTCCTCGGACAACCGTGATAGGGTGATGAAGACCAAGATCGTTGATGAGGGCTTCGATAGCCTCTTCACAGTCTCCGGATCGATGGCGCGATGCGCCTCGCTCACGTCGATTTGATCAAGCATCAAATTCATGGAGGGTTCGTGCCGGGAAGGGAGTGCGTTCATCAAGTCTGGGTCCTGGTTAGTTGACGAGTGCGGAGGCGGGAGCAGCAGAAGCAACTACGGCGGCCCGGGCCTGTTGGCTCCAAGGGCCGATCGGCTCAAGAGTGTCCGGGTCAAGGTCGCGGAACTGTGGGGGCGCCCATGGCAGCTTGTCGGGCAGTGGCGTCACCATGGCTGTCTGTGCCGCTGTGTCGCCTACGCTCTGCCTCTCCCCCGAGATATCGATCGTAGTCAGGGATTTGCTGACTGGGCCTAGCACTACTTTGGCAGATTTATTCGAGCCATCGACGGAGCGTTCGGCTGCAGTGGGGACATGGATAAGGCGGCGCACGAGCGAGAGTGGCGATGACGGCACGTGGATCGCGGGGAGCGTCGGTTGTGGTGGCCCGTGGCGGATTCTTTTTACCCCGCTCGCCTCAGCGAGGCGGCGGCTTTGCAGGTAGGCGTATGCGATCATGGTCATCAACGCGTGACGATGGAGGCCGTGCCAGGAGCGCCCCTCGAAGTGATCGAGGCCGAGTTCTTCCTCAAGTTGCTGATGCGCCTGTTCGCAAACCCAGCGCGCCTTGATCGTGGCGGCGAGCGTCTTGAGGCTGGCGTCGGCGGTCAGAT
>CAVPBB010000011.1:0-18455 GCA_963701795.1 uncultured Chloroflexia bacterium
CGTCTACGACCGCTTCCGCGCTTGGGAACGCGACGGCTTCTTCACGCGGCTCTGGGTCGCAGGGCTGGCGGAGTTCGACGACCTGGTGGGCATTGAGTGGGCGTGGCTCTCGGTCGATGGAGCGATGACCAAAGCCCCTTTCGGACGCGCCGCGACCGCCGAGGCGGAAGGCATCGGGCGCAACCCGACGGATCGCGGCAAACACGGCACCAAGCGCAGCACGCTGAGTGAGGGGCATGGCATGCCGCTGGCCGTCGTCATCGCTGGGGCTAACCGCACCGACATGAAGTCGGCCGCTCACCTTGGACGCGCTGGTGATTGATCGCCCCGCCCCCACGCCGGAGCAGCCGCAGGGGGTCTGTCTGGACAAAGGCTACGACTATCCCGCCTGCTACGACCACCTCGACGCGCGTGGCTACACGCCACATATCCGTCCCATTGGCGAGGACACGGTCTTTGCCCACAGCCCTGATCCGACCAAGACCCCGCGCCGTTGGGTGGTCGAGCGCCTGCACAGTTGGCTCAATCGCTCGCGGCGGCTGCTGGTGCGCTGGGAGAAGCTGCTGTGCAGCTATCGCGGCTTTGTGCATCTGGCCTGTGCCCTCCTCTGCTTCCAGCAGTGTGATCGCTACCGCGCCGCGTTAGTAGTTTCCGAATAAGCCCTAATTTTACAGTTGCAGGTAGCGACAGGATGTGTCCCCAATGACTTGGAGCCGAAAGGAGTCAAGGCATGGAGACAATGGAGACCAGCGAGCTACACGAGACAAGCGACCTGGCCACGGAGGAGGTCGCTTCCTGGAGTGAGGGATTGACAGAGGTCCACGAGCGCCTTGGGCCACGCTTTGCGCGCTCGGAGCAGCGTCACCGGGTGCGGCGCTACCTCGACGGGTTGCTTAGCCCGGTCGAACGCAAGAACGGCTGGCAGCTTGCCGAGCATGCAGGCGAGGCGCGGCCCTACGGCATGCAGCGGTTGCTGGCTGGGGCGAAGTGGGATGCTGATGCCGTGCGTGATGACCTGCGTGCGTATGTGGTGGAGCATCTGGGCGACCCACGCGCTGTGCTGGTGATTGATGAGACCGCTTTCTCAAACAAGGGCTGAAATCGGTAGGCGTCAAGCGGCAGTATAGCGGGACGGCGGGACGGATCGAGAACTCTCAGATCGGCGTCTTTCTGACCTATGCCGCGCCAGAGGGCCATGTGTTGCTCGACCGCGAACTCTACCTGCCCCGCGAGTGGGCAGACGATGCGGAGCGCCGTCAGGAGGCGGGTGTGCCCGAGGCGGTGACGTTTGCCACCAAACCGGAACTCGCCCGCCAGATGCTGGAACGGGCGCTGGACGCGGAGGTACCCGCCGCCTGGGTGACGGGCGACAGCATCTATGGTGGCGACCGACGGTTGCGCGTCTGGCTGGAGCAGCACGAGCAGCCCTTCGTGTTGGCCGTTGCCAAAGACGAGCCGTTGTGGGCCGTGGTCGATGAGCGCTGGGGCCAGCCACGCGCCGACCTCATCGCCGAGCATCTTCCCGCAGAGGCCTGGCAACTGCTCTCCGCAGGCGACGGGGCGAAGGGACCGCGCTGGTACGACTGGGCGCGGGTCCCGCTGGCGCGGCTGCAACTCACCGAAGAGGAGCGACGGTGGGAGCACTGGTTGCTGGTGCGCCGCAGTCGCAGTGATCCGACGGACTTCGCCTACTATGTCGTGTTTGCGCCGACGGGAACTACCCTCCAGACGCTGGTGCGCGTCGCAGGACAACGCTGGCGGATCGAACAGAGCTTTGCGCTGGCCAAGGGGGAAGTGGGACTCGACCAGTACGAAGTGCGGCGTTGGGACGGCTGGTACCGACACATGACACTCGCGATGTTCGCGCTGGCCTACCTGGCGGTCCTACGTGCACGGCTACAGGTCCAGTCGGCCCAGCGAGCGTCTGCACCACCTGGCGCGAACGCAGCCGAGGTCGCAAAAGGGGGCCATATCAGCAGCCGCTCGACCTGAGTGCTGCGCTCGTCCCGTTGACCGTCCCGGAGATTCGGCATGTGCTCTGGGCCTTAGGGCAGGCGGTCTCAGCAGCAGCAACGCGCCAGGTGGTGCGTTGGTCCGAGTGGCGTCGCCGCCACCAGGCACGAGCCAGGCGCTGCCACTACCGGCGTCACCTGGCCCTGACATGACTCGTAACTGCAACTGTAAAACTAAGCAGCGGCAAAGAGCAGCAGGAGATGAGAAAGTAGCGCGACTAGGGTATCCTCACGCAAAGTCACAAAACCAAGCGAAGAGGAGGCCCTATGCGCGCATGCGAGTCTACCATACTCCCGTCGTCCCCGGTGGCCCTGTCCTGGATCGAGTTGGTGCGCCAGATTCCCGATCCCCGCGCCGAGCGGGGCTGCCGCTATGCGTGGGCGACACTGCTCACCTTGATCTGCGCCGCGTTGTTGAGTGGCATGACCTCGGTCGCCGCGATTGGGCAGTGGGTGCACGAGCATGCGCGCGACTGGCAGCCGTGGCTCCCGACGGCGTGGGGGCGCCTCCCCAGCGCTGCCACCCTGCGGCGGGCGCTCCAGCGAGTGGATGTGGCGGCGCTTGAAGCGTGTCTCCAAGCGTACACAGAGCAGGCAGTCACAGGGCCGAGCGCGCCGGGGCTGCGCGCGCTGGCCGTCGATGGCAAGGCGGTGCGTGGCGCCCAGCGGCATGGCGCCAAGGTTGATCTGGTCAGCGTCGTCACCCACGCCCAGACGCAGGTGCTCGGCCAGGTCGCCGTCGCCGCGAAGAGCAACGAGATTCCCAGCGGCGCGCACCCTCTTGCGCGACCGCGACCTGCACGGGTGTCTGGTGACACTCGATGCCCTGCATACCCAGCGTGCAACGGCGCGCCTGATTCTGGCGCAAGGCGGCCATTACCTGCTGGTCGTCAAAGCCAACCAGCCCGACCTCTCTGCCGCGCTCACCGAGTGGTTCACGGAGGCGGCCTGGAGCGCTGAGCGGGAGGCGCAGGTGACCACCTGTGACGTGGGGCACGGGCGCCATGAACACCGCACCCTCACCCGCCGTCTGGTCGACACGCGCCTGCTGGGCCTCATGGGCTGGCCGGGGGTTCAGCAAGCGCTGCGCCGCGTGACCTGGGCGCAGCTGCGTCCCAGTGGCGTTGAGCGGCGTGAGGTGGTGACCTATGCCCTCACCAGCCTGCCAGCGACGGTCCTGCCTGCGGCGCTCGAAGCCGCCTGGCGGGGACACTGGACAATTGAGAACCGGCTGCACTACGTCCGCGATGTCACCTGGGGCGAAGATGCCGGCCAGGCCCATTGCGGCTCGACACCCCAGGCGCGCGCCGCGCTCCGCAACGGCTTGCTCTCGCTGCTCCGCCGCTGCGGCTACACCCAGATCGCCAGCGCCTTGCGCCATCTGGGCGCCTCGGTCCCACGCACCCTTCGCTTCCTCGGTTGCTCGCGCCGCATCACTTGACATAGGACTTTGCAATCGCCCTGCGTCTCCAGTAAACAGGCGTTGCACCGTTTCCGTGTCTAGCGTAATTTTACAGTTGCATTTGTCGGGAAGCCCAGTGCTTCGCTCTGCGCTTCGTGCCATAAATCATGCGCAGGCGCGCTACTCTGTTACTCGGGACCTGTTGCTTAAGCGCCAAGCCAGAAAAATCGAAGTGGCTGCGGTATCTGCACCTGTAAAAGTAAGCTGGTACTGGGTCATGCGCGTCCTCTCTGTCTAGTTCTGATTGCCTTGAACACAACCAGTCTACCAGAGAGGCGCCGCCTTACCTAGCAGCCGCTCCTCAATTTACAGATACTACCGGACTCAATAGCCGATAGCGTGTTAGCAGTCTGGGCCGCCTTGAATGCGATCACACCGACCACCTTGATTGGTGAGGGACGAGTGTACGGTGGCGGCCTTCACAAAGTGGAACCCAGGGAACTCGCCAACGTATCTGCACACAGCATTCTTGCGGCGCTGAGCCATAGCGCCCCTGGCGCGCCTTCTGCGCTCCCGACCGTCGCTGATATGCCGTGGCAACCCGCTCTCATGTAGCCAGTGTGAGTGGGAGCGCGCCATCGCCAGGCCATTTCGCTCGCCGGGGCGCGGCGGCTGGCCCTTGCCCGCTAGCCGTCCACGGCGTACCATGCCAGAGAGAGAACACGCCGATGACGACCGCCGATAGGGGGAGCGAGACGATGACCACCACACAGCCAGCCATCGGGCCAGCCGCCAGGGGAGAACTGCGTGTCGTGCGCGGAGCCTGCCCGCACGATTGCCCTGATACGTGCGCCACCGTCACCGAGGTGCGCGATGGCCGCGCGGTCAGCTTCAGCGGCGCCAGCGACCACCCCATCACGCAGGGCTGGCTCTGCGCCAAGGTGCGCCCCTATCTGGAGCGCGTCTACCATCCTGATCGACTGCTCACGCCACTGCGCCGGGTCGGCCCCAAAGGCGCCGAGGCGCAATGGCGCCCCATCAGTTGGGATGCGGCCATCGACGAGATCACCGACCGCTGGAAGGCGATCATCGCGGAGCACGGCGCGGCGGCCATCCTGCCCTACTCGTACAGCGGCACGCTCGGCCTGCTCCAGCTTGCCGTCTGCGACGAACGCCTGTGGAATCGTATGGGTGCGAGCGGTCTCAATAGCGAAGCGATCTGCGGCGCCGCCGCCGAGCGCGCCGTATCCGCAACCATCGGCGCGCGCTGGGCGCCCGACATGCGCGATCTCTCCGCGAGCAAGCTGATCGTCATCTGGGGCCATAATCCCGCCAGCACTGGCCCGCACTATATGCCGTTCCTGCGCGAGGCGCAACGTAATGGCTCGTATGTTGTCGTGGTGGACCCCCGCCGCACCCTCACCGCGAAGTCCGCCAATCAGCACATTCAGCCACTCCCCGCGACCGATGCGGCGCTGGCCCTCGGCCTGATGCAGGTGATCTTTTCGGAAGGGCTGCACGACGAAGCCTGGCTCGAAGCGCACAGCGTTGGCTGGCGCGACCTGCGCGACCGCGCGGCGAACTATCCGCCAGAGCGCGTGGCGGCGATCACGGGCGTCGCGGCGGAGACGATCATCGCGCTGGGGCGGCGCATGGGTACAACCAAACCGGCGCTGCTCAAATTCGCCGATGGTGTGCAGCGCCACGGCAACGGCGGTCAGACGGCGCGCGCGCTCGTCTGCCTCAGCGCCATCACCGGGCAGATCGGCCAGCGCGGCGGCGGCCTCGCCTACAGCACGAGCGGCTATGTCCGCTGGGACGCCGAGGCGGTGGGCCATGCCAACGCCTGTCCGCCGGAGCCGCGCGAGGTGAACATCAACCGGCTGGGCGCGGCGCTCAGCGGCGAGGTGGCCGACCCGCCGATCATGTCGCTCTACGTCTTCTGCGCCAATCCCGCCGCCTCGACCCCCAACACACGGCGTGTGCTCGAAGGTCTGCGCCGCGATGATCTCTTCACCGTCGTCCACGATCTCTTCATGACCGACAGCGCGCGTGAGGCCGACATCGTGTTGCCCGCAACCACGCAGCTCGAACACACCGATCTGCACAAAGCCTATGGCCAGACCTATCTGACCTACAACACACCAGCCATCGCGCCGCTGGGTGAGGCGAAGAGCAACTGGGATGTCATGCGCCTGCTGGCCGCTGGCATGGGCTACGACGAGCCATGGCTGCGCCAGGACGCCGACGAGGTGATCGCCGAGATACTGGACGCTACCGGCGCGACGAATCCGCTGCTGGCGGGTATCACGCTGGAGCGGCTGAAGGCGGAGAACGCGATTCCGCTGGCATTCGCCCCCGGCCAGGAGATTCCTTTCGCCGACCTGCGCTTCCCCACGCCATCGGGCAAAGTGGAGCTTCGCTGCGACCAGCTTGCCGCAGATGAGGGGATCGATCCGCTGCCCGACTACGCCACGCCTGCCGAGTATGCGGGCTGGGCCGAGCGTCGCGCGGCGGGCGCCGATGACCGGCTGGCGCTGATTTCTGGCGCGTCGCACCACTTCGTTAGCAGCAGCATGGCGAATGTGCCGAGCCTGCTCAGGCGCGAGGGCGAACCGTTCATCGAGCTGAACCCCGACGATGCGCGGGCGCGTGGCGTGGCGCACGGTGATCTGGTCGAGGTGAGCAGCGCGCGTGGCTCGTGCCGCCTGCGCGCCGTGCTGACGAATACGACCCAGCGCGGCGTGGCTGTCTCGCCCAAGGGACACTGGCCGGGCCTCTCCGCTGATGGCCGCAACATCAACTGGACAACCTCTGATGCGCTGGCCGATCTCGCCGGGCAGAGCACCTTCCACAGCAATCTCGTGACGGTGCGTCCCGTCGCCTCCACCGCAGGCGCTTCCGCAGGCGCCCCCACCGAGACCACTGCAACCGTTGGCGCGGCGCCGGTGTTTCACTCATAGGCGCGCGCATCGGCGTGTCGGTGGGCTGGCGGTCAGGCGCCAGCCCACGAGGGGAGCGAGGGAAGCGAGAACATCCACGTGAAAGCGCGGGACCTTGGGGCGCTGTTCGGGCTGGCCGCTCTGTGGGGTGGCGCATTCCTGTTCATTCGAGTGGCGGCGCCTGCGCTGGGGCCAGTCACACTGGCGGCGGCGCGGGTGGCGCTCGCGGGCGTGGCGCTGCTCGTGTTCATGGCCGTCACGCGCGCTGGCCTGGGGCTGCGGCGCCGCTGGAAGAGCTATCTGGTGATGGGCGCGCTGCAAGGCGCGATCCCCTATACCCTCATTGGCACTGCGGAGCTGCATCTCACCGCTGGCATGGCCGCCATCCTCAACGCGACCACGCCGCTTTTTGGCGCGCTTGTCGCCGCCGTCTGGCTGCGTGAACGGCTCACTGTCAGCAAAGGCGTGGGGGTGGCGATTGGTGTGCTGGGGGTGGCCGCGCTGACGGGCTGGAGCGCGCTGCCGCTGACGACGACAACACTGCTCGCGGTGAGCGCGTCACTGCTGGCGGCGTTCTCCTATGGAGTGGCAGGCTCGTTCGCCAGGCGCGCATTCGTCGGCGTGGCGCCGCTGGCCTCCGCCACCGGGCAACAACTCGGCGCGCTGGTGATTCTGGCGCCGTTCGCGCTGCCCATCGCCGCAGTGAGCGCGCCGTGGACGCATCTCTCGCTGGGCGTCGCCTGGGCGGTGGTCGCGCTGGCGATTGGCTGCACATCGGTGGCCTTCCTGCTCTACTTCTATCTCATCAAGAGCGTCGGGCCAGTGCCAACGCTCAGCGTCACGTTTCTGGTTCCTATTTTCGGCCTGTTCTGGAGCGCGTTGTTCCTCGGCGAGCGCGTCACGCCGGGAACCTTTGGCGGCATGGCGATCATCTTCGTCAGCGTCTTGCTGGTGATGGGCGTGCGCCTGCCACGCCGCTCACGGGCGTCACAGGCGTCGTCGGTGGAATCGGCCCGCGCAGGCGACGCTGTGGAGTCTCTGCCATGACTGCGCTACCGAGACGACAACCCGCTGCAGCCATTGTGTGCGGCGCGGCCAGTGCGCTGAAATCAGCGCGCCAGGAGGAGACGATGCCGAGTGATATGGCGCTCGCCGCCACGCTCGCAGACGACCTCGACAGCGGATTCGAGTGTCTGGCCCACGCCTGGGAGCAGCGGCTCTACGCCTTCTCTCTGCGCATGACGGGTCGCCCACGCGACGCCGAGGAACTGGCCGAGGAGACGCTGGTGCACGCCTGGCGGGCGCTGGTGAGCTATTCGCCAGAGCGACGCCGGGCGCTGCGCCTGCGTCCGTGGCTCTTCCAGATCGCGGCCAACCTCGCGCGTAATCGCGCGCGTGACGCGCGCCGCGCCGAGACTGTCTCGCTGGATGGCGAGGCCGCAGTCGACGCCGACGATCTGAGCGCCACGCTCTTCGCCGAACGCCTCGCAGATGATGATCCACAGGGGAATCCGGAGGTGGCGCTGGAGCGCGAGCAGGGCCTCATCGAACTCACCGCGCTGCTGCTGACCCTGCCAGAGACGCAGCGTGTCGTGGTCATCCTGCGCCATATGGAGGGCATGGGCTACGCGGCCATCGCCGAAGCGACTGGCGAGCCAGTTGGCACCGTCAAATCACACGCCAGTCGTGGCGTGGCGCGCTTGCGTGGAGCGCTGGAGCGCGCGCGCGCCGCTGAGGCGCAGGAGGCAACGAGATGAATGACAAGCGATTGACCACGAGTGGTCTGACTCCTGCCCGTGAACTGCTCACCAGCCTGCGCGCGCTGGGCGAGGCGCGTGGCCCGGCCTCCATCGCCGAGGGCGCGCTGATCCGCGTGGGGCTGGCCGACGCCTACATGGCCATCGAGACACCGCTGGGGCTGGCCTATGTCGCCTGGAATGAGCATGGCCTCTCCGCCGTCACCCGCGCGGAGTCTGCCGTGGACTTCGAGGAGTGGGCCTACAGCCTGCTGGAGCGACATGTCTACCACACCACGACAACGCCGCAACAGCTCATGCAGGCGATGGCCGCCTGGCTCGCTGGCGACAGACGTGCGCCGCTCCGCTTCGATCTGCGCGAGCTGACGCCCTTTGCGCGCGAGGCGTTGCTCAAGGCGCGCGAGATTCCGTATGGCGAGGTGCGCCCGTATAGCTGGATCGCCCGCGAGATCGGGCGACCAGGCGCGGTGCGCGCGGTCGGCACGGCGATGGCGCGCAACCCCGTGCCGCTGTTCATCCCCTGCCATCGCGTCGTGCGCGCCGACGGCCACATCGGCGCCTACAGCATGGGCGGACCAGAGTCGAAGCGGCGCATCCTGAGCGCCGAGGGGCTGAATGTCGCCCACCTCGAGGCGCTGGCGGACTCAGGCATCCGCTATGTGACGACCGATAGCTCGGATAGCTACTGCTATCCCTCCTGCTATGCCGTCCAGCATATCGCGCCGCAGCATCTCGTCACCTTCGCCAGCGAGGCGCAGGCTCAGCGCGCGGGCTACATTCCCTGCAATGCTTGCCGCCCACCTGCGGCGCAACTGGCAAGCTGACACGCGGGCGGCGCGTCGGCGGCGCGTCAGTCGCCGAGGGGCCTGGGAGTGAAGAGGGTCGCTTCACAGATGCGTACCACGCAGGCGCCTACCTGGCGCATGTCGCTGGCGACCATCAGCAGCCGCTGGAGGGGCAGCGCGGTGAATGGCTCGGCCTTGATGTTGTGCTGTAGCCGCACGCGCATCGCATTGTAGAAAGCCTCGACCTCGGCGTCACGTTGTAGCAGCGCGCGCGCCTGCGCCAGATCGCGCGCCGCCGTCACCAGAAACACGCCGCGCATCTGCTCGTAGACCATCGAGATCAGCGCATAGAGGATCTCAGGCGCGTCAGGGGTGACGTGGAGCAGCAGCGTCTCGCCAGCCCCACCCAGGGCGAGCGCATGCTCGGCGATGTGGTTCGAGCGGTCGGCGATGCGGCCATACTGGCCAACCGCATGCTCCAGTTCGACGATCCGGCGCAGATCGTCGCTCGTGGGCGCATAGTGTTGAATGATGGCGCGTACGCGGAGGTCGAGCGCGGTGGTCGCCTGTGTCACCCACGCGCGCGACTCCATGGCGAAGCGCGCTGACTCTGGCTCCTGCGTAAAGAGGCCAGCGCAGGCATAGCGAAACATGTCGCCGACGACAATGCCTACCTCGGTGGTATCGCTGGCAAGCCTGCCAATCGCGTCGGGAAGCTGCTCGTTTGGCCCCACCGTTTGCGCCATTTCCTCGCCTCATCGCCAGTAGCGGGGCGTCGCAGAGCGCCTGTGCGCCGCGCGCCACGTCATTTCTACAAGCATCCTGCGTGCCAGAACTGCCTGCTTTGTCTGTAGCTTTTACTACAGAGCGTTCGCTATCCAGATCACCCCGCTACTCGTGTGCGTCGTCAACACCCTTGTCGAGCGGCGTTTCGCGCGGGCGTCGCAGGTGATCCCACCCACGCGGGTCGAGCGGGCGCAGCGCGCCATCCGGCTCGCGTACACGCAGCCCCAGCGCTGGCGCCGTGATCTCGCCGATCACCGAGGCCACGCCTCCTGCCGCGCGCACGGCCTCCAGCGCCTCCGCCACGCCATCGGGGCGAACGGTGAAGAGCAGTTCGTAGTCGTCGCCGCTGCTCAGCGCGATGCGCAAGGGATCGCGGCCCAGCGCCTGGGCCAGCGCGCGAGTAGCCGCGTCCACTGGCAGCGCCGCCAGCTCGATGATCGCGCCGACGCCGCTACGTTCGCAGATGTGGCCCAGGTCGCCCGCGAGGCCATCGCTGATGTCGAGCATGGCGCTTACCTGCCCACAGGCGGCGAGCGCCATGCCCTCGCGCACACGTGGCTGCGGCGTCACCATCGCGCGGCGCGCCTCGCTCAGCGCCTCCGCAGGCAGGTCCGCCTCCTCTGGCGCGGCGGTAAAGGCCAGCAGCGCCATCACCGCCGCGCCCAATCGCCCCGTCACCAGCAGCCGATCACCGGGGCGCGCGCCCGACCGCGTCAGCATCCGCTCGCGTGTTACCCGCCCCAGCAGCGTGACATCAAGTGTGAGCGGCCCTGGCGTCGCGGCGACGTTGCCGCCCACCAGCGCCACGTTGAAACGCCGCGCCAGCGAGCGCATCCCCGCGTAGACGCCATCCAGGATGGCGACATCGAGGGTAGGTGAGGCGATCAGCGAGACGAGCGCCCAGAGGGGTTCGCCACCCATCGCGGCGATATCGCTCAGGTTCACCGCCAGCGCCTTGTGACCAATCTCCTCAGGTGTGGCGATGCTCGGCAGGAAGTGTGTACCCTCCACCTGCGCGTCGCAGGTCGCCAGCAGCAGATGCTCGGCGCCGAGGTCGAGCGCGGCGGCGTCGTCACCGACCCCCAGCGCGACATCTGCGCGCGACTCCAGACCGGCGGTGAGCCGGGCGATGAGCGGAAATTCGCCCAAATCTTCGAGTCGCATGGCATTGGCCTCGCCGTTGGTTCAAGCATCGCGGGCGTGCTGTTCGCGTTCGCTGGCCGCGTTCAAGCCGCCGACGCATGCTAGCACCTTCCGGGGCGACAGCGCAAGGGGCGTCCTGCGCCGTCAGCTAGCCTGGCATGCCTGCTAGTGGGCGTAGGTGAAGAGGTGATGCACGGTGAAGTTGTAGGCGGTGGCGATGATCAGCGCGATGGCCTGCGCCACCAGCGGCGGCAGCCCCAGCAGGTGGAAGAGGATCGTCGAGAGGATGAACGTCACCAGGACGCCGCTCAGGCTGGTGATGTGGAAGCGCAGGCAGCGCGCCAGCCACGAGCGCTCGTGACCGGCCAGATGGCTGAACGTGAAGTAATCATTGCGGGGATAAAGTTCACCATGATGGCGACTTCATAGGCCACGACATTCGCCGCTAGCCAGTACCATAGGACATCGCCGAGCCGTAGTGGACAAGATTGCCAGAATGACCAGGTTGACGACCGCCGCCGTGCCGCCGATGACCAGATACGACGCCAGCCGCTGCAAGAGTCCGGCGCGCCCGTGTGTGAGGGTGTCGGCGATGGCCAGCGCGCAATTGACCTGTGGCCAGCGCGTGTCGTAGTAGCTCTGTTCAGCGATGACGCCAGCCGAGGCGGAGGCATGGACCGCCGGGATGCGCAGCGTCGCTCAATGCGCGCCACCTCGAGCCGCTGCTGTTCGTCGAGCGAGTTCCAGCGCTCCTCTTGCGTTATCTGATCCGCCATGCGTCTCCCCACGATGCGAGTCTGCGCGCCACACGCGCATTACATCCGCCTATCCGTCATGTCGCAGCCCCTACAGCGGGACGACACACCCACGCTACGCGCTTTAGCGTAGCGCACATGCCTCGCGCTTGCAAGCGACAGGCCCGTATGTATGCGCGGGGTGGGCGCATGATCGAGGCAGGATGCTAATCCATATTCAGGCGTTTTCTCTCGAAGGCGCCTCAAAGGCCAGGGAACGCTACTGAGCGAGAGCGACGGCGAGAGCGGAGGGATAGGGGGTGTGCCAGTACTCAGCCCCAGTGCGCGTATCGAGCGCATAGAGCGTACCCCGCCCACGCCCATCGATGCGCGCCAGATAGACAACGCCAGCGAGGACAACTGGTTGACGAAAAGTCACGCTGGGGCCACTTCCCAGGGGCTGGCGCCAGAGGACTGCCCCATCCTCGCTGTTGATCGCATAGGATCCATCGGCATTGATGTAGAGGACGTTCTGTGCAATGGTGGCTGAGTAGTGCCCAGGGGCGCAAACTGGTGGCGCCAGCGTAGCGCGCCGCTGTTTTTATCGAGCGCATAGAGAGACCGATCACCTGAGCTAACATAGACGCTCTCGTGATGGACCACCGCTCCAATGTAGTGGCCCATGGGGTATCGCCAGGTTTCCAGACCTGTCTCGACATCCAGGGCGCAGCAATAGCTCCTCTCTGGGTAACCAACGGAGCCTCCCGTGCCTGCATAGAGCAGGCGACCGGAGACGACTGGTGGTCCGCTCAAAACGCTCTGGTCATCGGGCGGATAGAGCCAGCGGATCTGGCCGTCCTGGGCGTTGATGGCATAGATACCCATTTGAGTTGTGGCATAGAGCGTATCGTCACTGAGCGCATGGAGCGATAGCGTTCCCTCCTCACGTGTATCAATGCCTATACGCCAGAGGACTGCTCCATCCTGCTCGTTCAAGACATAGGTTCCGCTATACACGATGCCATCGCTCACCAGCGGGACAGCGAAATCGACAAACAGCATGGAGCTCACACGGCCATCGGTCGGGGTACGCCAGCGCAGCGATCCATCGTCGGCGCTGAACGCGCAGGTATACGCGCCATAGGCGGACATAGTGACATAGACAACGCCATTGACGACCCGCGGCGTTGCAAACGTCATCCGCAGCGGCGGCGGGTAGCTCGCCCCAGGATGATAAATCCGCTCCCTGGTCGGCTTGGTCAGCGTGACCTGTTGGCTCCAGCGCGTCGTGCCATCTTCGGCATGGACGGCATAGAGGCAGTCTGGGGTAGTAAGGTAGAGCGACTGGCGCTCTCGCAGCGGAGCGACCATCGTCACGACAGGAACCGGCAGCGGAGCCTGGTCCTGGCTCAGAGTTACCTAATCCCAGGATGGTATTGAATGCTGGCGCATAGCCGAGGCCTCCTCTTCCGAAAGGATACTGCGTCGCCTGCACGCTTGCCACACTACGCGCTGCTCTTCGCGCCCTCACCCCCAGCCCAAAAGGGTCCGCTATCGCAGGAGCCGCTCGCAAGGGCGAGATGCGGCGATGGCGCGCCTGGCGCCGTCGGCCAGCGCGCGTCGAATCAGCCCCACGCGAGCGCGATGGCTGGGCCAATCAGCTTGTTGGGCAGGTCTTCCAGCTCCTGCGTAAGGGGATAGTCGTCAGGCGACCACAGCTCGAACGCGAGGGCGATGCAGCGCATGCGGTCGAGTTCATCCACCAGCTCGTCATCGTCGTCGTCAGGCGCGGCGCCCGCCGCGCCTGCGTCGTGGGTTTCCCACCAGCCCGGCGCCAACACCACCCGCGCGAAGTCCTGCGCGGTGGTCCCCGCTGGCAGCAGATCGGCGAAACGCTCAGGGCGCCCACGCAGCGCCTCCACATCGCCGACGGCCTCGGCGCCCCCACCGACGCCACTCGGCGCGCGTGGGACGGAATCTTCATCCTCGGCGATCTCGGCGCCGTCGAAGGCGGTTGGATCGCTGCAATAGCGGTCGATCTCGGCGCCAGCGCGCGTGACACGGTAGCCAGAGACGACCTCGCCATATTGATAGACCGTGAAGATGGTCGCGCCATCCAGCGCCCGCGAGAGTTCGACATCCAGCCCTTCGGTGCGCTGGCCAAGTCTAGCAGCGGCGTCCAGGCGGCGGGACCGTGTGGGCGCAGCAGCAGGTAGCGATAGGCGTCGCCCAGCGCAGGATCATCCGCGACGCGCGCCAGCACTGCGGTGTACGATCCCTCGACCCGAGCGTTTGCGGGCGCTCCTCGCGTGCGAAGACGCCGTCGAGCGCGCCTCGATCTGCTCTGGCGAGCGCTCCTGGATGTGAAGAATGGTGGTGGCGATACTCATACGCGCATTGTAGGCGCCTCGCGCGTCTTGCCGCAACCCTCCGCCGCTGCTCTGCGTCCTATTCACTATGGGTTTGGAATACCGGTCGCTCGGCTGGCTCAGGTTCACAGACGCCGAGCGGCGCCTGCGGGCTATGCGCGTTGACAGCGCAATGCTGGCGGCGCTAAGCTGGAGCATGCTCACCCCGCGCGGATACTGCGCGGAAACATCAACGTGGGCGCCCCAGGGTGATGATCGAACACGCTGTCTAGAAAGCTCAGGCAAGTATGCGAGTATCCCCCCGGAAGTCGGACCGACGACGCGCGCACACGACGACACAGACAGCCACGCGCGCGCAACGGACAACGCAGGAGGAAGCGGATACGGCGAAGCCCTACTACCTCATCGAAGGCGGCGTGCCGCTGCGTGGCGAAGTGGCGCTGAGTGGGGCGAAGAACGCCGCCACCAAGCTGATGGTCGCCTCGCTGCTCACTGAGGATCAGTGTGTCATCCGCAACGCGCCGTTGCAGCTTGGCGATCTCATGATTACCGAGAACGTCGTCAGGGCGCTGGGGGCCGAGGTCACGCGCAGCGAGGAGCATGTCGCGACCATCCAGACGCGCGCCATCACCAGCGCCGCCGTGCCGGTCGCGCTGGGGCGCCAGAATCGACTGGCGGTGCTGACCGCCGGGCCGCTGCTGCACCGCATGGGCGAGGCGATCATCCCGGAGCCGGGCGGCGACCGCATTGGCCCACGCCCGATCAACTTCCATATCGATGGCCTCCAGCGTATGGGCGCCATTCTGGAGGCGCGCGGCGGCCTGTACTATTTCCATACGTCAGGGGGGCTGCGCGGCGCGACGATCGATCTGCCGTTCCCCAGCGTCATGGCGACCGAGACGTTGATCATCGCCGCGACGCTGGCGCGCGGCGTCACGACGATTCAGAACGCGGCCATCGAGCCGGAGATCATTGACCTGATCAAGTTCTTGCAGAAGATGGGCGCCATCATCGAGCAGCGCGTTGACCGCAAGATCGTCATCGAAGGCGTCGAGCGGCTGCATGGCGCGGAACATTGCGTCATCGCCGACCGCAACGAGGCGGTCTCGCTGGCCATCGCGGCGTATCTGACGCATGGCGACATCCGTGTGCTGGGCGCCGACCAGGGCGTGCTGCTAACCTTCCTCAACACGCTCTATCGCGTCGGCCTGGATTTCGCGGTCGAGGACAACGGCATCCGCTTCTTCGGCGGCGACGGGCCGATCAAGCCCATCGCGCTGGAGACCGACGTGCATCCCGGCTTCATGACCGACTGGCAGCAGCCATTCACCGTGCTGCTGACCCAGGCGCAGGGCATGTCGGTCATCCACGAGACGATCTTCGATGACCGATTCGCCTACACGCTCGATCTCAATCGCATGGACGCCGATACGGGCCTCTACTCGAAATGCCTGGGGGAACTCAACTGCCGCTTCCGCGAGCGCAATTTCAACCATAGCTGCGTGATTCGCGGGCCGACGCCGCTGCGCGCTACCGAGCTAACGATGCCCGATGTGCGCGCGGGCGCCTCATACATCCTGGCGGCGCTCTGCGCGCAGGGAACCTCGCGTGTGCATGGCATCGAGCATATCGAGCGCGGCTACGAAAACCTCGATGCAAAGCTGCGCAGCCTGGGCGCCCACATCACCCGCGTCCCCGAACGCGCCGCGCCGTAGCGCAGCCGCTGGCGCTAGAGCAAACGCTCGCCCTAAAACACACGCGCCCCCTCCATCGTATAGAATCAGGTTCAGCATCATCTGAAACGACAGCGACGAGGAGAGAGCCGATGCCATTTCCCAAGATTCCCAAGATTCCTGATTTTCGCAAGTTGCAGCCGCGCTTCGGCGATCTCGTACGCGACCACCGCACGCTGCAAGGGCTGAGCATCGAAAACATCGCGGCGGAGGCCGAGATCGCGCCCGCCGCGCTGAGCGAGATCGAAGCTGGGACACGCCCGGCGCCACCACAAAAGGTGGTGAAAGCTTTGGCGAGCGCGCTGAACCTGAGTGGCGAAGACAAGGACGACTTCTTCGACGCCGCCGAGCTAGACTCGCACACGATGAATGCGCTCTTCGGCCCTGGTGGCTTGTTCGGAATCGCAGAGCCAGCAGCGGAGAAGCAAATTCCTCCGGCGTCGATCTTCGTCTTTCTCATCGCCGACATTCGCGGCTACACCAGCTATACCGAGCGCGAGGGAGACGAGGCGGCGGCGCAGTTGGCGCAGGGCTTCGCCGCGATAGCGCGCGCCGTGATCGAGCAGTGGCGCGGGCGGCTGGTCGAGATACGCGGCGACGAGGCGCTGGGCGCCTTCGCGTCGGCGCGGCAGGCGGTGCAGGCGGCGGCTGAGTTGCAGGATCGCTATGCCGCCTATGCGCGCGAGCGGCCAGGGCTACCGGCTGGCATCGGTATTGGCCTGGATGTCGGCGAAGCGGTTCCGGTAGATGACGGCTATCGTGGCGTGGCGCTGAATCGCGCGGCGCGGCTGTGCAGCCTGGCCGCCCCTGGCGAGACGCTGGTGTCGCCGGGCATCGTCTATGTCGCGCCGCACGTCAAAGGGGTACGCTTCGTGGCGCGCGGCCAGGAATATCTCAAGGGCTTCCCAGAGCCGGTGACGGTCCTGCTGGCCGCGCCCGCCGAGGTGGTAGACGCCGAAGCCATCGTGGACGACGACGGCACGGATGACGCCGATGATGGTTCCGCGCAGGGCTAATCGCGAGCCAGACGTAGTCTTGCGCCAACTCTCACCCTCGGCCCTTCTCCCACAGGGCGAGGGATGAGGTAAGGGTTCAATCGCCCGCCTGCGTCGCTCACCAGCTCTGGAGAAACGCGCTGCCTGCGCGGCGGCCTATGCCGCCTATGCTATACTCCAGTACACCCCTGCGCTCAGCTTGCGGTTGCGGCGCCATCTGTGGCGCTCATGGCTGGCGCGCAGGGGAGCAAGGCAAGGAGCGGACGGAACTATGCAATGTCCGCACTGTGGGAACGTTGATTCGCGTGTGATCGACTCGCGCGATAACGGCGAGACGGTGCAGCGGCGGCGGCGCTGTGACCGCTGCAACGAGCGCTTCACGACCGTCGAGCGCATCGTGCTGAATGAGCTGATGGTGGTCAAGCGCGATGGGCGGCGCGAGCCATTCAGCCGCGAGAAGCTGGAGGCGGGGCTGCGCCATGCCTGCCAGAAGCGACCGATCGCGGTGGGCCAGCTCGAAGCGATTGTGCGCGACATCGAGAACGAGCTCTACAAGCTGGGCAAGGCGGAGGTCGAGTCCTCCGCAATCGGCGAACTGACGATGGATCGTCTGCGCAAGATCGACCCTATCGCCTACATCCGCTTCGCCAGTGTCTATCGCTCCTACCCGAACCTCAGCGCGATGCGGCAGGAGATGGACCGCCTGCTGGAGGATGTGGCCGGAGAGGACGCGGCCAGCGCCGCCCGCAGCGACAATGGCAAAACCGCGCGCGGCGAGAAAGCGCCCCCCAGGCGTTAGGGCTTATTCGGAAACTACTAACGCGGCGCGGTAGCGATCACACTGCTGGAAGCAGAGGAGGGCACAGGCCAGATGCACAAAGCCGCGATAGCTGCACAGCAGCTTCTCCCAGCGCACCAGCAGCCGCCGCGAGCGATTGAGCCAACTGTGCAGGCGCTCGACCACCCAACGGCGCGGGGTCTTGGTCGGATCGGGCTGTGGGCAAAGACCGTGTCCTCGCCAATGGGACGGATATGGGCGTGTAGCCACGCGCGTCGAGGTGGTCGAAGCAGGCGGGATAGTCGTAGCCTTTGTCCAGACAGACCCCCTGCGGCTGCTCCGGCGTGGGGGCGGGGCGATCAATCACCAGCGCGTCCAAGGTGGCGGCCAGCAACTTCATGTCGGTGCGGTTAGCCCCAGCGATGACGACGGCCAGCGGCATGCCATGCCCCTCACTCAGCGTGCTGCGCTTGGTGCCGTGTTTGCCGCGATCCGTCGGGTTGCGCCCGATGCCTTCCGCCTCGGCGGTCGCGGCGCGTCCGAAAGGGGCTTTGGTCATCGCTCCATCGACCGAGAGCCACGCCCACTCAATGCCCACCAGGTCGTCGAACTCCGCCAGCCCTGCGACCCAGAGCCGCGTGAAGAAGCCGTCGCGTTCCCAAGCGCGGAAGCGGTCGTAGACGGTCGTCGAAGCGCCGATTGTGCGCGGCAGCGCGTTCCACTGGAGGCCGGTGCGCAGCACATACAAGATCGCGCCCAACAGCTGGCGGTCGTCGCGCGGTGGGCGCCCGCCTTTGGGATGCGGCTTGTGGGGCGGCAGCAGGGGCTGTGCGCGCTCCCACACGGCATCGCTCAACTCCCAGGGTTTTGTGCGGATCATCCCAGTCATGGTCAGTTGCTCTCCTCTGGCGCGGGGGAACGCTCACCTCCTCACGTCACAGCCAGTATATCATAGTTTCCGAATAAGCACTTAGTGGTACGACCCTACATGACGTAAGACTTTGCAATCGCCCTGACCC
>CAVPBB010000012.1:0-90718 GCA_963701795.1 uncultured Chloroflexia bacterium
GCGTTGCTCGGCGCGCTGGACTTCGGCGATGCTCTTGTCTGGCGTGGGCAGCCGCTCTGGCATCACGCCGCCAAGCTCCTCAATAGCCTTGCGCACTACACGCCCGGCAGCGTAGTGTGTCGCGTTAGCCGCGTCTTTGGTTTGACACTCCACGCGAGCTAAAGCCCGATGGAGTGTTCGGTTCAACCCCGCAGCTCCCGCCCGAGCCCCGAAGGGCCTGCCCGGCCCATTGAACGCGAGCCGACGCTTGAAGCGTCTGCTGGCGACAGCGAGGCGGTCTGAAAAGAGCGCCTCATGAAACGACTGCCGTTCCACACCGTCTCGCACACAGGCATGCGGTGTGCAAGCGACGAGGACGACTGGCTGAAACGTTTGGTGTGAAATGGCTACCAGTCAAGCAGATCGGCAAAGGCGAGCAGTGGACGTCCGAGCTGCCGATTGAGCCAGCAACAGAAATTGTGCAGTCCAACGGCCGCCGCCCAGCGCGCCTGGATCCCATCGAGCGCATGTGGGCGCTCCCGTGCCATCCCACAGGTGTGCAGGAGCTTCGTATGCACGCTCTCCACGATCTGGCCAGACTCGCCAACCAGCGGCGCAAAGCGCGCGGCCAGCGCCGCTGGTTGGATAGGGCATGCTCACCACCTGCGCGCCACACTGCTCGGGCCAGAACTGGGGCGTGGCCGGCCGGTCAAAGCCGGTATCGGCGACGTACTGCCCCGCTGCGGGCCGTCCGACTCCGGGCAACTGCGACGGCTGTACCCGCCGGGCACGGAAGAAGGTCTCCGCCAGGCGCTGATCATTGGTGCTCGCTGGCGCCAGTCCGCTGCCGGTGATGACGCCCTCACGCGTGCAGCACGTCAACGCATGCAGCCCGTAGTACCAGCCGATCCGCGTGCAGCGCCCCAGGTTCGCTTGTCCCGCCAGCCAACTGCGCCCACGGCGGCGGCTGTCGCGCACCGGCAGCCCAGTCGAGTCCAGCACTTCGTAGGGCTCCTGCGCTGCGCCGACTCGGCCGCCAGATACGGCCCCAAGCGACTCAACGCGCCCTCGGCGGCCCGCAGCGCGCGGTTGAGTTGGCTGCGCGCGGCAGCGCGGGAAAGGCGGCGCGCAAGTGGCGGTGGGCGTAGCGGTAGAAGGCGCGCTGGCTGGCAAAGCCGCTCCACTGGCCGAACACCGCCAACGTCAGCACCTCGCTCAGGCACAAGCGCCTGGAACGTCCACCGACGGGGGCGCTGGCGGCGCCTCGCTCTTGGCAAACTCATCGATCACCACGTAAAGTGTGGTCAGGAAGGTATCGACATCGACCATCTGAACGTTCCTGTTCTCCGAATTGCACTGCGTTCAGTCAAGCGAGCGATACCTTTTCTTGTCAATCCCTCTTATTTCACACCAAACGTTAAAGCCGGAACACGCCTGACCACTGCCGTTGCAACGGCGTGGCTTGCGGCGGGCTAAAGCCCTATTCTGTCAAGGTCAGACCAACGATCGCCTGTGTCGAGCGCGAGTGACCCAACAGCGGCTCCGGCAACGACACGCGGATCAGACGCCGCCAGCTCAAGCATGCGGCCATGCACGCAGGTACGGTCTGCGATACTGAACATCGTTGAAACCCTGATAGCAGTAGCCAGCCAGATACCATTATATTCCGCGTCGTTACAGCGTCGCACGTTGAGGCTGAGAGGCGGCGCGCATCCAGCATGGTAGCTGGCTGCGTCGAGCCGCGCGGGCGTCCGTGGTATGCTTGCGTCCGTAGGCCGTCTCGATGGCAGGGCGCCAGGCCAGCAGCCGCGCGCGCGTCAGTGGAGAGGAGCGCAACCGATGGGACCGATGGAGCCAGTGGAACCGATGGAAGAAGTCATGGTCCATGGGGGCATGCTGATCGCCAAGACCCTCAAGCGCGAGGGCGTGGAGGTGGTCTTTACGCTGAGTGGCGGCCACATCGCCGCGATCTATGATGGCTGCGTGCGCGAAGGCATCCGCGTGATGGATACACGCCACGAGCAGGTCGCCGTGCACGCGGCGGAGGGCTGGGCGAAGGTGACGCGCCGCCCCGGTGTGGCGTTGCTGACCGCTGGCCCCGGCGTGACCGACGGCGTCACGGGCATCGCCAACGCCTACCAGAATGGCAGCCCGGTGCTGATCTTCGGCGGCGCCGCGCCTGTCGAGCAGGTGGACCGTGGCGCGCTGCAAGAGCTACGCCATGTGGACCTCGTCTCCTCCATCACCAAGTGGTCGCGCACGGTGACACAGACGAAGCGGCTGGCCGAATATACGGCGATGGGATTCCGCGAGGCGCTCTCTGGCCGCTATGGCCCCGTCTTCCTCGAATGCCCGATGGATACGCTCAACAATCTCATCCCCAGCGAGGAGGCTGTCATCCCTGGCCCGGGCTATCGCGCCGCCGCGCGCACGCAGGCCGACCCCGCCGCCATCGAGCGCGCCGCCGCGTTGCTGACGCAGGCTGAGCGCCCGGTCATCTTCGCGGGCACGAGCGTCTGGTGGGACGACGCCTCCGCCGACTTGCGCGCCCTCGCGGAGCGCCTCCAGGCGCCCGTCTTCCTCAACGGCTCCGCGCGTGGCAGTCTGCCGCCAGACCATCCGCTCTTCTGCTCGCTGGCCCGGCGCGCCGCGCTCGCCGACGCCGATGTCATTCTGCTGGCGGGGGCCAGGCTCGACTTCCGACTGAACTACGGCCAGCCGCCGCTGATCCCCGCCAGCGCGAAGATCATCTGGCTCGACACGCTGGCGGAAGATATCGGCGCGAACCGTGGCGCGGATGTTGGTCTGCCGGGGCATGTCGGCCTCAATCTGGCGGGGATCGCGCAGGCGCTTGGCGCCGTCGTCAGCCATGCCGAGTGGCTGGCGCAGATTCGCAACGTCGAGGAGCGCGCCCGCGAGCGCGAGGCGGCGCTGATGCGCTCCGACGCGCAGCCGATTCACCCGCTGCGCCTCTGCGCCGACCTGCGCGATGCGCTCGACCGCGACGCCTGGGTGATTGGCGACGGCGGCGATATCGTCAGCTATGGCGCGCGGGTCATCAATCCGTGGGAGCCGGGGCATTGGCTCGACGCAGGCCCGATGGGGACACTGGGCGCCGGAACGGGCTTTGCCATCGCGGCCAAGATCGCGCACCCGGATAAGCAGGTGGCGATGCTCTTTGGCGACGGCGCATTCGGCCTCAACGGCATGGAGTTCGAGACGATGGCGCGCCACGATCTGCCGATCGTCGCGGTGATTGGCAACGATGGGCAGTGGGCGCAGATCAAGCATCCGCAGAAGGCGATGCTGGGCCACGCCACCGCCGCCGACCTGCGCCCCGGCGTGCGCTATGACCTGATGGCGCAGGCGTTTGGCTGCTACGGCGAGCTGGTGGAGCGCCCCGAAGACATCCGCCCGGCCATCGAGCGCGCCTTCGCCTCGGGCAAGCCCGCCGTGGTCAATGTGCTGACCGACCCCAACGTCGTCTACGCCCGCTCGACCCAGGCCGCCGTGTAGCGGCGCGGCTCAGCGCGAAGGCTCAATCCGCGCCCACAGCGTCGCCAGCGCCCAGCGCGCCGACCGTGCGCAGCCATGCCTGCGCGATCAGCGCATGCCCCGCTGGCGTCGGGTGGACGCCGTCCGCAGCCCAGAAGGCGGCCTCGCGGCGCGTCGCCGCCTGCGCAAAGAGGCCATCCAGCGGAATGAGCGTCGCGCCGAACTCGCGCGCCAGCCGCCGTGTCGCCTGAATCTTCGGGTCGAGGTCGGCGCGCCAGGCGTCGTGTTCGGGCGCGACGGGCAGCAGGAACGGCTCCATCAGGATGAAGCGCGTCGCGGGCAGCGTCTCATGCGTGCGCGTCAGCAGCGCGCGATAGCCGCGCTCGAAGGCGTCGGTTGTGGTGGGGTCGCCCGCATCGAACGCGCGCCACGTCTCGTTGACGCCGATGAGAATGGTCAGCAGGTCGGGACGCAGCGCCAGGCAATCATCCTCCCAGCGCGCCAGCAGGTCGATCACGCGGTCGCCAGACACCCCGCGATTGAGGAAATGCGCGCCCAGCTCCGGGTGGCGCGCCGCGAACCAGCCCGCCGCCATCAGCGCATAGCCACGCCCCAGATCGTCGGGATAGAAGCGCGCGCGGTCGGCGTCGGTGATGCTATCTCCCTGGAACAGCACGGTCGCGCCCTCGGCGATATGCGACATCCACGCCCCCTATTCCTGCGTCTCTGCCGCCTCTGGCACGGCGCTGCTGGCGCGGGCGAGAATCGCCTCGACCACCTCGCTCTTGGCGTCGGCGTAGTTCTGCACATACTTCCACTCGCGCTGGGCGAGGTCGCGTTTGACGCGCTCGTAGAGGTCGCGGTCGGCCACGTTGGCGCGCAGCCAGTCGCGCATCAGCAGCATGCGGCGAGTCTCGACGCAGCCGGGACTGAAGACGTGCAGATTGACATCAGGGACGGCGCCCTTGAGGACGCGGTGCTGATACCAGTCAGGCTCGCGGATGCGCAGCGTGTAGCCAGCCGCCTCCAGCGCGGGAACATATGCCGCCTCGTCGGCGGAGTCCGCGACGACCAGCAGGATGTCGATCAGCGGCTTGGCGGCCAGCCCTGGCACGGAGGTCGAGCCGACGTGTTCGAGCAGCAGCGCCCGTGCGCCCAGCGCCACGCGAATCTTGCTAGCCTCGGCGGCGAACTGCTGCGGCCATGTCGGATCGTAGTCGGCGAGGTAGACCTGGCCGTTCAGTTGCGGCGTCGGCCCGATGCGCGCGGCGAGGATCTGTTCCTCTCGGCTGGGCGCCTTGCCGGACGGTTGGGCGCCTGGCTCATCGTGTTGATCGGGCATCGCGCACCTCACTTCCCTCTGCTCGGCTCGCCTCGATGGCGTTCACAAGCCTATACCGATAGCGCCCACTTCTCGATGCGATGGACGATGTGCTCCTGGCGGAAGCCGACCGACTCATAGGCCAGGCGCGCAGGGGAGCGTTCGAGGTTGGTCTCGACGATGGCGCGCTCGGCTCCGTGCGCCTGGAAACGGCGCAGCATCTCCAGCAGTAGCAGTCGCCCCAGGCCGAGCCGCACGAAGCGCGGATGGACGCCGCACGGCTCGATCTGCGCCACCCGCCGCGACGGCGCGTACCACCCCACGCAGAAGCCTGCCAGCGAGCCATCGGGCGCGCTGATGACGAGATCGAGGTCGGACAGATACAGCGGCGAGCGCACGCTGCGCTCGCGCCATGCGGTCGTCATCGAATCACTCTGGAAGGCGGCGCGATGCAGTTCGGCATAGGCGGCGGCCTCCTGCTCGCCACGCAGTGGGCGCAGTGTGAAGCCCGCTGGCGGTGTCGGAACGGGCGCGAGGTTGTCCAGCGCGCACGTAAACTGGATATAGCCGCCATCGTCAGCCAGCGTGAAGCCATGCGCCTCGGCGGTCTTTCGCCGCGCCATATCGTCGTCGCGATACTCCACCGCGTAGGGCAGCGCGCGGCCACGCTCCGCGTCGCGCTCGCGGAAACGTTCATCGGCCCACGCGAAGAGCGCATCCTCGACAGCTTGCCGCTCTGGGCCTGGCAGACCTGGCAGGATGAAGAAATCGAGCGCGGCCCAATAGTATTGCCAGGCCACGAAGCCGACCACCTGCCCGGTCGCATCTTCCCAGAACGCCGCGTCACGCCCCTCCGCGATCGCTGGCGAGCTGAGCCGCCAGGGCAGATCGATGACATGGCGGCTCGCGAGCGGCGCCGCGCGGATGAGGTCGAGCAGGCGTGGCATATCCGCCTCGCCACGATAGGCGCGCTGGGTCAAACTCATGCCGCTATCTCCATGCACGAACGCGCGACGCATTGCGCGCCTACGGCTGCGCCTGACCGCGTCCGCGAATCGTCAACTCACCAACGGTAACGACTTCGGGCTGCTCGCAGACATACACCACCGCCCGCGCGATGTCTGGCGGATAGAGCGGCGCGCCGCCTTTGAGCATATTCGCCACGATGTCTGGCGAGTAGGCCGCCTTCTCCTGAAACTCTGAGATGACGACGCCCGGCTCGATGGTGGTCACGGCCACGCCCTGCGGCGCCACCTCCATGCGCAGCGCGTCGGCGATGGTGGTGGCCGCCGCCTTCGTGCCGCAGTAGGCGGCGCCGCCCGGCGTCGTCACGCGCCCGGCGATGGACGACATCACCACCACATGACCGCGCTTGCGCTCCAGCATCGGCTTGACGCCATACTTCAGCGTCAGCAGCAGGCCATAGACGTTGGTGTCGATCATGGCTTTCCAGCGCTCCGGCTCGCCATCCACCAGCGGACCGCGCCCGCCGAAGCCCGCGTTGGCGACGAGGATGTCGAGCTGCCCCCAGCGCGCCAGCGTCTTGCTCACGGCCTCGCGCACCTGCTGCTCCTCGCGCACATCGCACGCCACGACCAGCGTCTCGCCCGGCTGCGCGCCGTCGTCCGCAGGCTGCTTCAGCCGCTCGGCCAGCGCCTGCAAGCGCTCCACCCGCCGCGCCGCCAGCGTCACATGCGCGCCACGCCGCGCCAACGCCTCGGCGATGGCCTCGCCAATGCCTGAGCTGGCTCCTGTCACCAGCGCCACCTGCCCACGCAGGTCCCGCGTCTCGCTCATCGGTCGCTCCTCACATCACGCTGATTCGCCGCTCATCCGCTCGCCGCCTGGCGCCAGTGAATCGCCGCGCGATGACGCCAGCGCCGTTCCCGAATATACCACGTCGCGCCACGCTGCCGCCGCGCTGCCCGCCCGCTGGCGCCACTCCTCCTCGCTGAGCGCTAAGACCAAATTTTGCGCGCCCCTTGCGTATATGGAACATTAGTTCTATAATCTACTCACAAGCGGGAGGCGCAACCTCTCCCGGCGGCAGACGGATGGGGAACCGGCTGGCGTACGGAGCCACCCGCAGCGATCCAGGCGCCACGCGCAGCCTCGCGCGTGGTTCGGCGCGGTTGCCTTCCTTCCGCGTCGGCCGGAGGTGTCGTGCCCTCTCACGGCTCTCCGGCGCAAGCGCCCTCGGCGCGCCCCTCCTTGCCAGCGACGCCTCGTGTGATACAACAGCAGCAGACTGCGCTTCGCTGTGTGAAAGAGGTGGATTGGCGTCATGACTCAGCGCGACGAGCCGCCACATCTACCCACACGCCTCCGCCGGGCGCTCGCTGACGCTGCGTGGCAGCCCATCACCATCGGCATGTCTGGCGCGCAGGTCTACCGCATCACGGCGCGCGACCAGCCGCCACGCTACCTGAAGATGGCTAGTGGCGCGCGTGCGCTGGAGCTATGCGCCGAGCGCGACCGGCTCGCCTGGCTGCAGCGGCGGCTCCCCGTTCCCGCCATCCACGCATGGGATGAGGAGGGCGTTGGCGAGCAGCGATGCGCCTGGCTGTTGCTTGCGGAGGCGCCCGGGCTGATGGCCTGCGATCCAGCCGCCATGCGCGATCCGCTGCGTCTCGTCGGCCTGCTGGCCGAGGGGCTGCGCCAGCTCCATAGCCTGCCCGGCGCCGATTGCCCCTTCGATGCGCGGCTCGATCAGCGTCTGGCGCAGGCGCAGTGGGTGATCGGCGCGGGCCTCACCGACGAAGCAGCCGTGCGTGATGGCCTGGGCGTCAGCGCAGAGGAGTTGCTGCGACGTCTCGTGGCCACGCGCCCAGCCGAGCCGTCAGCCGACCTCGTTTTCACCCACGGCGACTATTGCCTGCCCAATATCCTGCTCAACCCCGCGCTCACGCAGGTCAGCGCCTACCTTGACTGGGGTCGCGCTGGCGTCGCCGACCGCTACCAGGACCTCGCCATCGGCGCGCGCAGTGTGCGCCACAACCTCGGCGCGGCGTGGGAGCCACACTTCCTCGCCGCCTATGGCTGCGAGCATAGCGATCAGGAGCGACTCACCTGGTATGAAACGCTGGATGAACTGTTCTGAGACGGTGGTTGGCGGGCGCAACCGTGCCTGAGAGGCGCTCCACGCCGCGAAGTCCGCCTTGCGCGCCGGGGCCGTCTACGTCGATGTGATCTGGCTGATGCGCTGACCTCTGAACTGTAGCGATAGCATACCGGCCAGCGTGGCGCGCCCGCCCGGCTGCTCTGCGGTCGGCCAGCTTTTCACATAGCGCAGCGCAAGCCCTCTGGGCAGTGGATGAATCAGATACTCGTCGAGATGAATGCCGGGGATGGTTCGCAGACCCATCTCGAGGTAGTCGCGACAGGACGCCAGCCCTACAATCGGCTTCGTCTCGCCCGCCGATGGCTCATCGGGTGGCAAGATGCGCACGTCATCGGCGCAGGCCGCCAGGCAGGTGGTGAGGTCGCTGGCGTTGAACGCCTCCCAGAAGCGGCGCACGACCTCGGCCTGCCGCCGCTGCGCCGTGCTCAGCCGCGTCTCGAGACACTCCGCTACCGTCGTCAGCAGCTCGTTGATGTCGAATGGCTTGAGGATCAGCCGCGCCAGCCCGGAGTGTGTCACCTCCGCCGCAGAGATGTTCCAGCCAGTGAGCGCCGCGACTGGCGTTGGCTGCGCCCGCCCGAGGATGGCTAACGCAGAGCGTAGTGGGTCCGTGCTCGAATGCGCCAGCAGATCGGTGATGATGAGATGGTAGACACGAGTGTCAATCAGCGCCAGCGCCTCGCTCAGGGTCGCGCCGACATCGACCACATAGCTTTCTTCTGTAAGTAATTCCTGAAGGAACAGACGCAGATCATTGTCGTCGTCGATCACAAGCAAGCGTGGCGTCGCGGACGGAGGCTCATTCATACGCATCACCCCCCTCCCATCTCGGCGCAGCGCACGACAGAGCGACTGGCGACGCCCTGCCGATGCCCCTATTCCCTGAAGCTACAGGCGCATGTGTGTGTGGTTAACCCAGTGTACGTTGACGTGCATGTGATTGCAACGGTCACACGCAAATTCAGCGCGAAGCGGCGCCCACCACGGAGCGGCCCGCGTCGCGACTGGCGTGATACACTTTCCAGTGGCGGGCCGGAGGCGGCTCTGGCCAGGTCAGGAGCGACGTAGCTCCCCACAGGAGACGACGAGATGAGCAATCAGGACTCCCCAACGAATGATACGCGGATCGAGCACGATTCGCTCGGCGAAATAGCGGTTCCGGCGGGCGCGCTCTGGGGCGCGCAGACCCAGCGCGCAGTGGAGAATTATCCGATCAGCGGCCTGCGCGCCCACCCGGCGATGATTCGCGCGACCGTGCTGGTCAAGCAGGCCGCCGCGCTCACCAACCGCGACACAGGCCGGCTGGAGCCGCGCATCGCCGACGCCATCGCGCAGGCGGCGGACGAGATTCTGGCGGGGCGCTGGCACGAGCAGTTCGTCGTCGATGTCTATCAGGCGGGCGCTGGCACCTCGCACAACATGAACGCCAACGAGACGCTGGCCAATCGCGCCACTGAGCTCCTGGGCGGCACGCGCGGCGACTACACGCTGGTGCATCCCAACGACCATGTGAACATGGCGCAGTCCACCAATGACACGTTCCCGACCGCGATGCGTGTGGCCACCGTGCTGATGATCGGCGAGACGCTGCCGACGCTGGAGCGTCTCGCCGCAGCCTTCGAGCAGAAGGGGCGCGAGTTCGACCAGATCGTCAAGTCGGGGCGCACCCACCTGCAAGACGCCACGCCGATCCGCCTGGGGCAGGAGTTCGCCGCCTACGGCCTGACACTGCGCCGCGACGCCGACCGCCTGCGCCACACCCTCGACTACGCTCTACGAACTCAACATCGGCGGCACAGCCGTCGGCACCGGCCTCAACGCCGAGCCAGCCTACATCGCCGGCATGGTGAGCAAGCTGAGCGAGCTGACCGGCCAGCCCTTCCGCAAGGCTGAATCGCTGGTGCAGATCGCGCCGAGCATGGCGTCGTTTGTCGAGGTGTCGGGCGCGCTGCGTGTGCTGGCGACCGACCTGACGAAGATCGCCAACGACCTGCGGCTGCTGGCGTCTGGCCCCGCGACGGGCCTCTATGAGATCGTGCTGCCAGCGGTGCAGCCAGGCTCCTCGATCATGCCGGGCAAGGTCAATCCATCGATGGCCGAGATGCTCAACATGATCTGCTTCCAGGTATTGGGCAACGACACCTGCGTCACCTTCGCCGCCCAGGCTGGCCAGCTCGAGCTGAACGTGATGATGCCAGTCATCATCCAGAACATCTTGCAGTCGCTCACGATTCTGAAGAACGGCATGGCGACCTTCACCGAGCGCTGTGTCACCGGCATCGTCGCCAATCAGCAGCGCGCCGAGGAGTACGCCTTCAAGAGCGCGAGCCTCGTCACGGCGCTGGCCCCGTACATCGGCTACGAAGCCTCCGCCGCCATCGCCAAAGAGCAGGTGCGCACGGGCCGCGACATCCGCGAGATCGTGCGCGAGCGCAATCTGCTGCCAGAGGCCGACCTGGCGATCATCCTGGAGCCGCAGGCGATGACCGAGCCGGGCGTGGCTGGCCAGGGACGCACGCAGACGCCGATTCTCGGCCATGCCAGCACGGCTGGCGGTTGAAACCGCGCCTGAAGGCGGCCTGCGGGCCGCCACGAGACCTGCCTGCGCAGGTCCACACCCTGCCCCCAGTCCGCGAAGGCGGACTTCGCGGCCCGCAGGCCATCCAGGCGCGGTTTCAACCGCCAGCTCTACCCCAGGGGGACACGGACGAGACGAAACCCGAGGAAGCTGACGACGCTGACGGGAAGGTAGAGGCTGACGGTGCGCCGAGCCGCGCGGATGCCCGCTGGGTAGCCGTTCCACGAACCGCCACGCAGGCATCTATTGATAGTAGAATTGCTCCGGCTTTGCATGTCACTCTTACTGTAGTCTGCTGCGTACTCGGTGGCCGTCCACTCCCATACGTTGCCTGCCAGGTCCTCGGCGCCGCAGGGGCTGGCGCCGCTCTGCCGCCCGGCGCGCGGGTCGGGGTCATCTGGCCCATACCAGCCGATGGGCGTCGTGGTGTGCAGCTTGCTCTCGATGGTGTTGCAGCGCGCCGCCGCGAACGTGTCACCCCAGGGGTAGATGCGCTCGCTGCTCGCGCCCAGCGGGTCGTGTGGATCGCTGCGCGCCGCCTTCTCCCACTCCGCCTCGGCCGGCAGTCGCCAGGGCTGGCCACTGCGCTCGGCCAACCACGCGGCGTAGTCGTAGGCGTCGTACCAGGAGACGCCCATCACGGGATGCTCGAGCCGCTGTAGTTGCTGATCCCAGGTCAGGGCGCTGTACTCGCCCTTCGGCGGCGGCGTGCGCTGTGTCGCGGTGAGGAAGCAGGCGTACTCGGCGACGGTGATGGGGAAGCGCGCGATCTCGAAGGCGGGCAGGCCCACGATGCGGCGCTGTAGCTCGTTGCTGTTTGCTTCGTAGTCGCGGCGCTTGTCGCTACCCAGGCGGAACTGGCCCGCAGGTACGAGGCAGACGGGCGGGATGATCCATTCGACGCCGTCGCGAGCCTGCGCGGTGAAGTGGAGGGCGGCCAGCCGCGCGGGGAAGCGTGCGGTGGGGATGGTTGGCGCAGGTGTGGGCGCCAGTGGCGCGGGCGCGAGCGCGATGCGCGCCGCCGCTGGCGTCGCAACGGGTCTGGGCGCGGCGCTCGCCGCCAGGCCCAATCTGGCGAGCAGCCGGGCCAGCCCTGTCGTGTGGCTGGCGCCGCGCCCATCAACATACTGCGTCATGCCCCAGCCGAGCGGCGCGCAGTCCAGCCAATCGTCGCCTGCGACCCAGAACGGAATGACAGTACGCCCCTGGCTGCGCGCCAGATTGATCTCGTCGCGCACATACGGCGATTTTCTGGCGTCGGGTGAGGCGGCGTAGACGACGACGCCCGCCTGGCTGATGCCGTTGCGCACGGCGTCTTCCCAATCGGGCATACCGGGAATCAGGCTCTCGTGGTCGATCCAGATGATCGCGCCCGCCTGTTCGAGGTCGCGCTGGAGCCGCTGAACGGCGGTATCATCCACATGAGAGTAGCTGATGAAGAGGCGCGGCGCGGCGTCTCCGGCGCCTGGCATGGCAGATGACATACTTGCGCTCACCTCCTCCACCGGCTGTGGCCACGACGCGCTCGCCGCGCGCTTGCGGCCACAGTATAGCATGATGCGCTGGCGGTTGATAATATGTCCGGTTGCGCTGGTGGTTCTACCCAAAGCCGGGGGTTGGTGTGGGAGCGGGCTGGCGGTTGAAACCGCGCCTGGATGGCCTGCGGGCCGCGAAGTCCGCCTGCGCGGACTGGGAACCGGGCGTCTGTGGACCCACGGAGGTGGGTCTTGTGGGCCGGAGGCCCTTGAGGCGCGGTTTCAACCGCCAGCGTCCTGGCGGAGTGAGCGCCCGGCGCGACCTCACCCCCAGCCCCTCTCCCGCGAGGAGAGGGGGGCGCCGGACCGGATACTAGCCGCTGGGGCCAGGCCCCTTCAGGCGCGATTCAGCCGCCTGCTCGCAGGTCATCCAGCAGCGCGGTCAGCGCCGCGAGCATTTGCGTCGTGTCGCCGTCGTAGAGCAGCAGGCAGCAGGTGCGGCCCGCGCCGGTCATCGCCTGCCAGGTCGCCACGGCCTGCGCGCGCAGGAACAGCGGCGGGTAGTCGCCCAGCAGCGATGGCTCCTGGCGCAGGGGCAGCGCTCGCAGGCTGACGAGCGCTGGCGGGCCATCCATCTCGCTCTGCTCGGTCGAGTGGTAGGCGGCTGGAGCGCGCCGCAGCTTGCAGGCGACGCCCAGCCGCGTCACGGCGAGCGCGCGCAGGCTCGTCTCCAGCCGGGCCAGCGCGTCGGGCGCAGCCTCACCGTTGATCGTCAGGTCGAGGTAGGGCAGTGGCCGCAGCGCAGGCGTCCGCCGCAGCAGCAGTGCGGCCAGCGCGGCGCGTGGCGTGCGCTCCGGCGCGGCGGCGATGATCTGCGGCGGCGCGAGCAGCGTCAGCTTGCCCGCGCTCAGGCTATTCGCCGGGGTCAGCGCGGGCAGTGGGTCAGCGCCGGAGTCGCGCAGCGCCCGCGCCCGCGCCTTGTAGTCCTCCACGGCGGGCTGACCGGCGAAGGTGATGTCATGCAGGAAGCCATAGAGCGCCATACTGAGTTGCAGGCCGAGGAAGAGCGCCGCCAGCCCGGCCAGCCGTTCCGCCGCGTCGTCTGCGGCGATCAGCGGCTCGCGCAGCGTGAACTCGCCTGACGCGGCGCCGTCATCCGTAGCGGCGATCCGCAGCCACACCCGCGCCCGCTGCGGGAGTGGCCAGCGGCGCAGGCGTCGCCTCCGCGTCAAACACCACCACGCCTTTGCCGCCCTTGCCCAGGCTCTCCTCGAACAACTGCTCGGCCCAGTCGCGCAGTGCGCCCCAGGCTCCCGGCGCTGCGATGGCGAGCCGCACGGCGCCATCCACGCTGGCGGCGGAGAGCGCGGCGGCCAACTGCGCAAAGCGATTGCGCGCGGGGTCAGCCTGTGCGCCGTCGAGATCATAGGCGGCCCACGCGCGGCGCAGGATGTTGGCCAGCGCGCCACTCACCACGCCCTCCAGCGGAGGAGGGTCTGCGGGCGCGGACGCGGCGAGCCAGAGCGCCACCGGCAGCAGAAAGACGCGCGTCCCCGGCGCGCTCATCCGCCCACCCGTGCCAGAGCCGCCATCCAGTTGCAGCGGCAGCCGTGGGATGCCGCGCTCGCTGGCATACGTGTCGAGGTAGCTTGCGGGCAGCGCCATCGCGCGCAAGTGGTCGGACGGCGCCAGGCCAGCGGCTGCCAGCGCGTCTGCGAACCAGGCGAGGTGGCTGATCGGCTCCTCCGAGGTCATCCCCATCGCCACGGCCACCAGCGCGACATCGCCCAGCAGATCGCGCAGCAGGGCGGGCTGCTTCAGCAGATTCTCGCTCGCGGGCAGGCGCAGCCCCTGCGCCGCCGCCAGCGCGCGCACGATGGCGTTCAGCGCGGCGGGGTCGGTGCTGTCGAGCGGATAGATCGTCAGCGGCGCGTCGCAGTAGCCCAGCGCCTGGAGGACGCGCACCGTCAGCACAGAGCCGCCCATGCCCGCCCAGATGACGTGGCGAATCCCCGCAGCCAGCAGCGCCTGCGCCTCGGCCTCCACCTGCGCCAGCGCCTCAGGATGCGCCAGCAGCCACGGAACCGCCTCGACCCAATCGAGCTTGAGCGCGTCGCCCTCGCTGCCCAGCCGCGCCATCTCGCCCGCCCGCCGCCGCAACTGCCCCACCGCGTCGCTCCGCGTCAGCCGGGCAGCGCGCCAGCGCCGCCGAGCCGAGGTCATCGCTCGCGTCGCGCATGCTCAGCCTCCCGCCGTCAGCCGCTTGCGGCACGCCTCGATGATCTTCCAGGCGTCGTCCACATCACGCCAGTCGCGCACCTCCGTCTGCACGCCTTGCAGCTCCTTGTAGGTGCGAAAGAAGGCCGAGATCTCCAGCAGCCAATGGCTGCCGAGGTCACTCAGGCGGCGTGTCTGGGTGAAGCGCGGGTCGTCATGTGGCACGGCGAGAATCTTCTCGTCCTCGCCCTTCTCATCCACCATGATGAGCGTGCCGATGGGGCGCGCGCGCACATGGCAGCCAGTGAAGGCCGCCTCATCCACGACGACCAGCACATCGAGCGGGTCGCCGTCGAGCGAGAGCGTGCCTGGGATGAAGCCATAGTCGGTGGGGTAGTGCACCGAGGAGTAGAGCACGCGGTCGAGCCGAAAGACGCCGCGCTCATGGTCAAACTCATACTTGTTGCGGCTCCCACGCGGAATCTCGACGACGGCCTCGACCCAGCCCTCGTCGCGATTGGCGATGAACTGCTCTGCGGCATGCTCACTCATAGCTGTCTCCTGCTCTGGCGTCGGACGCCCGGCCAACGGTGTACCTCACAGGCTACCACGCGCGAACGGCGCCAGCATGCCCAGCAGCGCGCCCTCGACCACCTGCCACGCTGCGGTCGAAGGGTCCACTGGCTCGAAGTGGCCCACATCCGCCAGCGCGATCAGCCGCGCGTCGTCGCCGAGCGCCTGCGCGCGTTCGGCGTAGCGCTCGCTCAGCTCGAACGGCACATTCGTGTCGCTGGTCCCGTGGATCAGCGCCTGCGGCAGGCCCAGCGGCAAGCGGTCGAAGGGCGAGCCGCTGGCGTAGCGGTCGGGAACCTGCGCGGGCGTCCCGCCGAGCAGCGCCTCGGTGGCATTCTCGCTCAGCCGCAGCTCCCAGGCGCGGCGCAGGTCGCTGACCCCCGCCAGCGCGACGACGCCGCAGATCGGCAGCGGATCGGCCCGCCACACAGCGGAGTCCGCTGGCAGGCGTGGACGCGCGGCGAGCCAGAGCGCGAGCTGCCCGCCCGCAGAATGCCCCAGCGTCAGCACGCGGCTGAGGTCCAGCGGATGGTGGATGGCAAGCTCGCGCAGCGCATCGGCGGCGGCGGCGACATCGTCGAATGTGCCGGGCCAGCCGCCGCCAGCGTCGCCGATGCGGCGATACTCGATGTTCCAGGTCGCCAGCCCCGCCTGCGCCAGCGCGCCACAGAGCGCGCCACAGTAGCCAAGGTCATAGCGCGCCCGCCAGTAGCCGCCGTGAATCACGATCACCACCGGATGCGGCTTGCCAGTCGTCGCTGGCAGACGCAGATCGCCGAATTGCTGCGGCTCCTGGCCATACGCATGGCGCGCGGTCGGCGGCGGCGCCTCGTGGGCGAGCCGGTCGAGCAGGTCCATCATGGGCAGTTAGCTCTCCCTTTCTGTTGACCAATGTCGTGACATGTCCGGTCGCGCTGGTGGAGTGAGCGCCCGGCGAACCCTCACCCCAGCCCCTCTCCCACGGGGCGAGGGAAGTTCGGAAGCCCCGCTCCAAGCATACCGCGTGGGCTTGCCTTTGTGGCGCCTTCTCTCTATACTCAATGCATGAATACTCATTGATTGAGTATCTGCTGAACGCGGAGGGTCGCTATGACGCACAGGTCGAGAGTGGCGTTGCAGGCATTTGGATTGCTCACAGCGCTGACGCTGACGCTGACAGGCTGCGCAACTGCGGCAGGGAGCACGAGCGCGAAGGGGAAGGTGAACGTCGCCTACGCTGGCTCGCTGGTCAACCTGATGGAGCACAAGCTGGGGCCAGCGTTCGATAGCGCGACTGGCTACACCTTCCAGGGGGAAGGCGCTGGCTCGACGGCGCTGGCGACGCAGATCAAGAGCAAGCTCATCGTACCCGATGTCTTCGTCAGCGCCTCGGCGAGCGCCTACAAGACCTTGCAGGGCGCCGACAACGGGAACATCGTGCAGTGGTATGCTACCTTCGCGACGTCGAGCATGGTCATCGGCTATAGTCCTAAGAGCCAGTTCGCCACGCAGCTTCAGGCGGCGGCCAGCGGCCAGACGCCGTGGTATCAGGTCCTGGAGACGCCGGGGCTGCGGCTGGGGCGCACCGACCCGGCGCTCGATCCTAAAGGGGTGAGTACGCTGTATACGCTGCAACTGGCCGAGCAGTATTACCAGCAGCCAGGGCTGGAGCAAAAGGTGACAGGCGGCGCCGCGAACACCAGTCAGATCTTCCCTGAGGAGGAGCTGGTGGCGCGGCTCACGGCCGGGCAGCTCGACGCGGGCTTCTTCTACATCAATGAAGCGAAGGACGCCAGCATTCCCTATATCACGCTGCCCTCGCAGATCAATCTCGGCGACCCGTCGCAGGCCAGCGCCTACGCCCAGGCGAGCTATACCAGCGCCGCCGGTGTGACGACGCACGGCTCGCCCATCGCCTTCAGCGTGACGATACCCTCGACGGCGCATAACCAGGCGGGCGCGGTCGCCTTCGTCGCCTATCTGTTGGGCGACAAGGGCAATGCGCTGCTCACAGCGGATGGCTTTGTCGTGTCAGCGCCGAAACTGACTGGCGATAGCGCGCAGGTACCGTCTGGGTTGAAGCAGATTGTGACGCCATAATGAGTTTGCGGCAGATCGCGCGAGCAGACGCGACAGATGAGGTGGGCGGATGGCGCCTCGAGCCAGGCGCATTGACGCTCTGGCTGCTGGCGGCGCTGGCGCTGCTCTACCTCATCGCGCCGCTGATCGAACTGCTGCTGGCCGAGCCGTGGCCGCAGGTTCCCGCCGCGCTGGCCGACCCGCTGGCGCTCGACGCGACACGGGTCTCAGCGCTGGCGGCGACCATCACGACGGTGGCCGTCGCGCTCTGCGGCATCCCGCTGGCCTATGCGCTGGCGCGCTGGCGCTTCCCGCTGCGGTCGCTCGTCACCTGGCTGATCTATGTGCCGCTGGTCTTCCCAGCCGTTGTCAGCGGCATCGTGCAATTGCTCGTCTACGGGCCCTATGGGCCGGTCGGCGAGTTCTTCGCCACGCGCGGTATCGAGCTGACCGATTCGCTGGCGGGGGTCGTGCTGGCGCAGTCATTCGTCGCGGCGCCGTTCGCGGTGGTGGCGGCGCGCTCGGCCTTCGAGGCGGTGAACCCGCTGACCGAGGCGGTCGCGCAGACGCTGGGCGCCTCACGCTGGCGCATCTTCTGGACGATCAGCCTGCCGCAAGCCTGGGGCGGGACCCTGGCAGGGCTGGCGCTGACCTGGCTGCGCGCCTTCGGTGAGTTCGGCGCGACGACGGTGCTGGCCTACCATCCCTACACGCTGCCCGTCTACGTCTACGTGCAGCTAACCGGCCTGGGCACGCCCGCCGCGCTGCCGCTGGCGCTGGTGGCGCTGGCCGCGTGCGCCGTGGTCATCTCCGCCGCGCTGCTGATGATGCGCCGTGCGCTCCCTCAGGGGGCGCCGTCATGAGCGCGCGTGCGGCTGGCGGCGACCAGGACGGCCTGCGCGCCGAGATCGAACTGCGCCGCGCGGCATTCCATCTGCGCGCCGCGCTGAGCGCGCCGCCGGGGCTGACGGCGCTGCTGGGACCATCGGGCGCGGGCAAGAGCCTGACCCTCCAGGCTATCGCCGGGCTGGCGACCATCGAGCGCGGCGTCATCCACCTGAATGGCCGCGCGCTGGCCGATGCGCAGGCGGGCGTGGCGCTGCCGCCGAGGGTGCGGCGCGTGGGCTATGTGCCGCAGAACTACGCGCTCTTTCCGCATCTGAGCGTCGGCGCGAATATCGCCTATGGCCTGCCCGGTCGGCTCGACCGATCTGAGCGCGAGAAGCGCGTCGCCGATCTGCTGCGGCTCGTGCGCCTGCCGGGATACGCCGCGCGAATGCCGCGTGATCTCTCTGGCGGCGAGGCGCAGCGCGTGGCGCTGGCGCGAGCGTTGGCGGCGCAGCCCGAAGCGTTGCTGCTCGACGAGCCATTCAGCGCGCTCGACGCGCCCACTCGCGGCGCCGTGCGCGATGACCTGCGCGAGATCGCGCTGGCGAGCGGGCTGCCGACGTTGCTCGTGACGCACGATCTGAGCGAGGCGCTGGCGCTGGCGAGTCGGCTGGCGCTGCTGGTCGCTGGCCATGTCATCGCGCAGGGGACGGTGGCGGAGGTCACGGCGCGTCCCGCGACGGCGCTGGCGGCGCGAATGCTCGGCTGGGGCGGCGCGCTCGCCCTGACGCGCGTGGAGCGCATGGCCGATGGCGTCTGCGTCACGCTCGCCTGCGGCCAGTCGCTCGCGCTGGCGGCGGATGACTGCGAGCGCGCGGCGCTGACCTTTGCCGACGTAGCGCCTCAGGCGCGACTGGCGCTGCGCCCCGAACGGCTGACCGTGGCCCGCGCTGGCGACGGCGCCACAGCGAGCGAGGATGCAGCGGCGCGCAGCCAGGCTCTGCGCGGCAGGGTGCGCTCGGTCGCGGAGGCCGGGGCGTTGTGGCATGCGCAGGTGACGCTGGATGGCGCGCCCGACGGAGAGGCGTCGCTCGCCCTGCCATTCTCGGCGCGCGAGTGGCAGGCGCTTGCGCTGGAGTCAGGCGACGCCGTGATCCTGGGCCTGACAGCGGGCGCGGCGCGACTGGTGGCGCCGGATGGCGTGGGAGATGCGGCGACCGAGGAGGCGCGACGATGAGTGACGCGCATGATCCGGCTACCATCCAGGGGCAGCCGCAGGACATTCCGCAAGACCGCGCGCAGGATGAGCGGCGCGAGGTGGCGGAGTATGCGCTGCTGGGTCTGCTGCGCGAGGGGCCGCGCCACGGCTATCGGCTGGCGGCGGCATTTGGGCCGGATGGTCGCCTGGGAATCGCGCTGCGGCTGAAGATGAGCCAGATGTACGCCTATCTGCGCAAACTGGAACGCCAGAGGCTGCTGCTGGCCAACGATGAGACTGATGCGGCGTCACACCGCGCGCGGCGCGTCTTTGCGCTGACGACAGCGGGCGAGCAGGCATTTGACGCATGGCTGGCGGCGCCTGTGGAGGCGACACGCGAGGTGCGGCTGGCCTTCCTGCTCAAGCTGGCGTTCACGCTGGATGATCCGCCTGTGGCGCTGGCCCTGCTCGAACGGCAGCGCGCGGCGACCGCCGCCTGGCTGGCGCGCCAGCGCGCGCATGCGGCGCGCACGACGGACACGGAGAGCGCCGACGAGCGCCTGACGCTGACCAGCCTGACGCTGCGCCATCGCATCCTGCTCTCAGAGGCTACCCTCGCCTGGCTCGACGAGACTGGCGCGCAGCTCCGCGCATCATCCACGCGCGACTGACGACCGCCCACAGAGAATCCGGCGCCCCTCTCCTTGTGGGAGAGGGGCTGGGGGTGAGGGTTCGCGCAGGATTCGGCTTCAACCGCCCGCCATCCGTCGTCGGCTAGCGCACATTGTTGAGGATGGGCAGGTTGGAGACGCTCCAGCGATTGTTGGCGCTCTTCACCTGGAACTGCACCATCGAGATCGCGTCCGTCGGGCAGCGCACGATGCAGAGGCCGCAGCGGATGCACTTCTCCTCGTCGATAATCATGTCGGCGCCGCCCTCCCACTCGGCTCCGGCGATCTGGTGGAGCGGATCACCCTTGACCACGCGCGTCAGCCCCTGCATGCTAATGCAGTCGTAGGGGCAGATGTCCACGCAGCCACTGCACAGGATGCAGATGGAGGGATCGATCATGATGTTGAGCTGGCACTGCAAGCAGCGTCGCGCCTGCGTGATCGCCTCTTCCGGGCTGTAGCCCGTCTCGGCCTCCGCCGTGATGCTGAAACGCTTCTGCAGCGGCAGCGCCGGGATGACCTGGTAGGGGATCGACTCGTAGTCGTCGACCATGCCCCGGCGGAAGTCGGGAAGCTCGATCTCAACCGGCGTCTCGGCGGGGCTGTCTTTGTAGCCGAGATAGCGGTTGATCGTCCCGGCGGCGTCGCGCCCATCGGCGATGGCCGAGATCAGGTTGCGCGAGCCTTCGGTGAAGTCGCCGCCAGCGAAGAGGCCGGGTTTGGTGGTCATCCAGGTGTCGCGGTCCACCAGCGGGATGCCCCAGCGATTGACCTCCAGCCCAAGCTCCTTCGCCGGAATCCATGAGGTGTCGGCGTACTGTCCAAACGCGGAGATGATCTGGTCGCATTCGATGATGTACTCGGAGCCAGCGACCGGCACCGGGCGACGCCGACCACCCGCGTCCGGGTCGCCCAGGCGGTTGCGAATCATCTTGACGCCGCTGACATGCTCGCCATCAGCGCTGAGGATCTCGACCGGCGAGCAGAGATACTGGAACTCGACATGCTCCAGCATCGCCTCATCCACCTCATACTCGTCGGAGGGCATCTCCTCCTTGGAGCGGCGGTAGAGGACGTAGACCTTCTCGGCGCCGAAGCGGATTGACGAACGGCAACAGTCCATCGCGGTGAAGCCTGCGCCGAGCACGACGACTTTCTTGCCGACGTAGACCGGCTCGCCGAAGTTGACCTTCTCCAGGAAGGGCAGGCCCGCGATGACGCCATGGAAGTCGGCGCCGGGGACGACCTTGTTGTCTGGGCCAGTCAGCGGATTCGAGAGCATCGTGCCCGCGCCGATGTAGACGGCGGCGTACTCGTTCAGCAGGTCAGTCAGTTGCACGTCTTTGCCGACGAAGGTGTTGAGCCGCACCTCGACGCCCAGCGCATCGAGGTATTCATCAACCTCTTCCTGCGTCACCTCGCGCGGCAGGCGCCAGACGGGGATGCCGCCGACCATCATGCCGCCGGGCGCGGGGTACATGTCGAAGACGGTGACGGGGTAGCCCATCTCAGCCATCTCACGGGCGCAGGCGACCCCCGCAGACCCGGCGCCGATGACGGCGATCTTCTCGGTCTTCGTCACGACCGGGCGCTCCGGCATGTGGCGATATTCGCGGTGGTCGTGCGCGGCGCGCTTAAGCCAGCAGATCGAGACGGGCTTGCCGTCCACCTTGTTGCGGCGACAGACCGGCTCGCACGGGCGGGCGCAGGTGCGCCCCAGCACGCCCGGCACCACATTCGAGCGGCGATTGAGCACATAGGCTTCGTCAAAGCGCCCCTGCGAGATCAGCCCGATATAGTTGGAGACATCAGTGCGGGCTGGGCAGCCCACCTGGCAGGGAATGTTGGTCTTATACCAATCGGGTTCGGCGATCTCCGTCTGATAGAGGAGGCCGAGGTCCTCATCCTGATCGAGCATGCTGTCTGACCTTTCGTGACGCTGGCGCGCCGGGGGCGTCCGCGTGTGTCTCACAAGCTCATACGCCTGGTACAGTATACAATGGCGGGCCTGAGCGCGCTACCGTAGGGCGCTGCGCCGCCGCGCGCCGATTCCCGTAAGGTGGTCGCCTGATGTAGCTGGCGCCTGCCGGACGCCGCGTCCAGGCGGTTGAGCCGCAAGAGTCGTGCCTGCGTGGGCTGGGGATTGGGCCAGCGGTTGAATCGCGCCTGGATGGCCTGCGGGCCGCGCAGTCCGCCTGTGCGGACTGGGGATTGGGCAGGGCGCCGTGCTATACTAGCGCTATAAGAGGCCGCTTGTGTGAGGGAAGTGGGGCCGCGCCATGCCATCGCCAGCCGCGCCGCGCATCTTCATCAGCTACTCCAGCAAAGATACTGACATCGTTGATCGGCTCAAGGCGGCGCTCACGGATGCGGGAGTGGCCGTCTGGCTCGACCATGAGCAACTAAGCCCTGGCACGCCCAACTGGCAGGTCGCCGTGCGTCAGGGCATCAGCCAGGCGAGCGTGGTGATTTATATCGCCTCAGAGACCGCCGCCGTCTCGCCCTATGTGATCGATGAGATTAGCCTGGCGCGCGGCAAGGGGAAGCTCGTCATCCCGTTCTGGATTCGTGGCGACGAGTGGCATGACTGTGCGCCGCTCGGCTTTGGGCTGACCCAGTACACCGACGGTCGCGGGTCGGGCTATGCCGCTGGCCTGGCGAAACTGCTGGCCGCGCTGGGTGTTTCCTCCGCGCCGGTCGTCCAGCCCGTTGCGACCCAGGCGGCGGCGGCGCGAATCAGATCGCGCCCTCGCCGCCAGCCGTACGCGTGCGCAAGCCATCCCCGCCGACGCGCTTCCCCGCACGGCTGGCCGCCCTCGGCTTCACGCGCGCAGGCTCGCGATGGCGACGAATGGATCATCCCGCCCGTCTGCCTCGTGCCTGCGGGCCAGTTCCGCCTGGGCAGCGACAAGCGCCGCGACAAAGAGGCCAACAGCGACGAGCTACAGCGCCGCGTCGTGGACCTGCCTGCGTTCGAGATCGCGCGCTTCCCCGTCACCGTCGCCGAGTACGCCTGCTTCCTCACCGCGACGCAGCGCACGCCGCCGCCGAAGGGCCAGTACAACGCCCTCCTGACCTGGCAGGACCAATTACAGCGGCTCGATCATCCCGTGGTGGGCGTCACCTGGTACGACGCCTTCGACTATGCCGCATGGCTGGCCGAGCGCAGCGGCCAGCCCTGGCGGCTGCCAACCGAGGCGGAGTGGGAGAAGGCGGCGCGCAGCGATCCACGCGACCCGCTGGGCGCGAGCAGCGAACGCATCTACCCTTGGGGCGACACCTTTGCGGCGGCGCGCTGCAACACCAGCGCGAGCAACCTGAACACCACGACGCCCATCGGCTGGTATGGGCCAGACGACCCGGACCCGCGCGCCGGGCGGCAGAGCGGCGCCAGCCCGTGTGGCGCCGAGGACCTGGCGGGCAATGTGTGGGAGTGGACGGCCACCACATACGCAGCAGATTACAGTAAGAGTGAGACACCGACTCCGCGCGATTCTACTGAAAATAGATGCCTGCGTGGCGGTTCGTGGGTCTACTATCCGGCGGGTGCGCGCGCGGCGCGGCGCGACATACGGCCGCGCCGGCCTCGTCAACAACGGCTTCGGGTTCCGCCTCGTCCGCGTCCCCCTGGGGTAGGGCTGGCGGTTGAATCGCGCGTGGATGGCCTGCGGGCCGCGCAGTCCGCCTGTGCGGACTGGGGCCGGGTGTGGACATTCAACCGCCCGCCGTCATCTGCTCTGCCGTTTGCTCCGCGCCGGCCAGCGCCTGCGCGAAGAATGCGGTGACGCGCTGGCAGTAGGTCGGGCGGTCGAGGAAGTAGGCGCCGCAGTGGTTGGCGCCTGGCGCGATCCATAGCTCCTTGGGCGCGCGTGCGGCGGCGTAGAGGCGGTGGGCGTGGTTGACCGGAATCATCGTATCGTCGTTGCCGTGAATCAGCAGCAGCGGGCGCGGCGCGAGCTGGCCGACCACACGCAGCGGCGCCACGTCGCGGCCACGATAGCCCGCGCTGCGCTCCAGGAAGTAGTCGCTGATGGCGGCGAACGGCTGGCCGGGCAGGTGAATCACCCGCTGGACGTTGTAGCTGACGACATCGGCGTGCGTCGCGAACGGCGAATCCGCGACGACGGCGCGCACGGCTGGCCGCTGCGCCGCGCCGAGGATGGCGATGGCGGCGCCCATCGAGAAGCCGATGACGCCGATGCGCGCCTGGGGCATGCGCCGCTGGGTGTAGTCGAGCGCGGCGTAGAAGTCGTGTAGCTCGCGGTAGGCCAGCGTCACCCGCGCGCCACGTCCCGCGCCGTGGCCGTGGTAGTCGAAAAGCAGCACGTTGAAGCCCGCGCGCCAGAGGGCCGAGCCGATGCCAATCAGATCAGACTTGCTGCCGCGATAGCCGGTGCAGCCGATAATCACGCGATCTGTCTCTGGCCGGGGAAACCACCAGCCCAGCAGCGGCCGCTCCGCGTTCGCCGTGGGGATGCGGATCGCCTCCCAGGCGATGCCCGTCTCGAACGGCGTCATCGTGAAGTCATCCATGTAGCTGGGCGGAATCGGCTCCGTCAGCTTGCGCGCCACGTAATAGCCCATCCCCGCGCTCACGCTGGCCAGCGCCGCTGCGCCGACCCCCGCCGCCAGCGCCGCTCTGCGCAACAACACCCGCTTCGCCATACCGGCCTCCCTGTGCTTGCCCTGTCATAACCTATCTGGTTGCGATGGTGGAGTGAGCGCCCGGCGCGACCTCACCCCCGGCCCCTCTCCCGCGAGGAGAAGGGAGCGCCGAACCGGACGCCAACGCGCCTCTCCACACTATTTTACCGCCGGGAGCCAGCGCGAGGCTGTTTGCTGGCTAGCAGAAGTGATAACACGATCGGCGCCCCTCACCCCCAGCCCCTCTCCCAGAGGGCGAGGGGAGCCGGATTTCCCCCTCGCCTCACGCACGGTCGTATCCTAGCCCCACGCAGGTGGGGCTTCGCGGCCCGCAGGCCCCTAGCTGCGGGTTCACCCGCCCGCGCCCCGCCCGCGCGCCCCCGCCCGCGCCCCCGCCCGCGCCCCAGCGGCGGCCATTCACAAGCCCTGGGCGCATTGCATAAACAACGCCCCCGTCTCCTTGTGGGAGAAGGGGGCGTATGGCGATGATTTGCGGCGACTACCGCGTGAAGTACGCCAGCAGGTCGCCGCGCGTGCGGGCGCGCAACTCGGCGTTCTGATCCATCTGCTCCAGCGCGCGCGCATATGGCCCAGCGAACTCGCCTTTGAGCTGCGCGTCCCAGAAGGCGACCACCTCAGCGCGCATCGAGTCTGGCAGCACACCAGAGAACTCCACCATTCGCGGCGTCAGGAAGGGCGCGCGCTGCTGGATGAAGTCCCAGTTGGTGGTGATGTACTCCCATGAAGCCCGCTGCGTGCGTGGCTGCATCAGCATCGTCGCCATCAGCCGAATCTGCGACTGGAAGGGGAAGATGTCCTCGCCCTGCCCCATCAGCTCGAACGTGCGCGCGGTTAGCTCCGTTGGCTCGAAGAGCGCGAAGGTTCCGGCGTAGCGCTCGACCTGATCTGGCGTGAACTCGCCGCCCTTGCGCGCCTGATAGAGCGCCAGGAAACGCTCATAGGTGGGGATGTCGCCCGCGCGGGCCGTGGCGCTGATCGCCACAGGCGCAAGGTTTGGGTCTACCCCCGCCGGATTGCTCTCCTCACGCTGTTGCTGCTCGCGCGCGTGGGCGATAGCCTCCGGGTCACGCGCGTAGTTCGCCAGCGCGCTCAGCACCGACGCGCGCAGCCGCGATGTCTCGACTGGCTCACCCGTGCGCGGCTCGTAGCCCAGCGCCGCCATCTTGCCCTGGAATAACTGCGCCACCCACCTGCGGAAGCCCGCAATCGCCTGCTCATCACCAGCAAGTTCCAGCAGATTGTAGGTCTTCGCGAGATGTTCGTTGACGATCTGGCTGATGAGCGTCTCATCGTCGCCGCTGGTCAGCGCGGCCAGCGTGTCGAGGTACGCCGTGATCGGCTGGTCGCCGTTCGAGACGAGCGCCCACTGGTCACGCAGCAGGCCGCGCTGCTCGGCGGCGCTGAGACGGCTGAGGTTTGCCTGCAGCCGGGTGAGCAGCGCTGGATCGAGTCGCTGGCGATAGAAGCCCGTCTCGTTCGCGTTGGCGTAGAGCCAGCGCAGTTCACCGCTCACCGGAATGGAGAACGATCCGCTGCGCTCCGTCAGCAGATAGCGCGTCGTGTGGACGCCTGCGTCATCTTCGTAGCGCACCTGCATCGGAACCTGCCAGAGTTGATCGCTGGCGGGCGCCTGCGCGGCGGAGTAGAAGCGGCGCTGGCTGAGCTGTATCTGTGTCGCGCCCGCCGCGTCGCTGCCGCCAAGCGAGACATCGATCAGCGGATGCCCCGCCTGGAGAATCCAGCTCTCCATCATCTTGCTGACGGGCTGCTGCGAGGCCTGCTGCAAGTGGCGCCACAGGTCGGCGCCTGCCGCGTTGCCCTCCGCAAACTCCGCCATGTAGGTGCGCAGACCCGCGCGGAACGCCTCATCCCCCAGGAAGTCGTGCGCCATGCGCAGGACGGCTGCGCCCTTCTCATAGGTGATGGTGTCGAAGTTCTCCACCACGGCGCGTGGCGTGGCGACGGGATGGTAGATGGGGTGTGAGCTGGCGAGCGAGTCGGCTTCCCGCGCCTGATCGGTCCCGCTCTGCACCTCGTCCCACATGCGGTACTGTGGCCGCAGCGTATCGATGGCGTGGTAGGCCATCCAGCTCGCGAAGGCCTCGTTGAGCCAGAGGTCATCCCACCAGCGCATGGTGACCAGATCGCCGAACCACATGTGCGCAAACTCGTGAGCGGTGACCTCCGCCACGAGCAATTCCTGGCGGCGCGCGGCGGCCTTCTCGTCGAGCAGCAGCACGACCGCCTGCGAGATGATGAGTCCCGCATTCTCCATCGCGCCCGCGCCGAAGTTTGGCACGCCGAGGTTGTCGAGCTTGCCAAAGTGGTAGGGTCGGGCGAAGTAGTCTTCGTAGAAGGGCAGCAGTTGCGCGGTGATGTCGAGTGCGAACCCGCCCAGTGGCTCTTTGCCCTTCAGCGCCCAGATGCGTAGCGGGATGCCATTGACCACCTGCTCAGGCGTGCTGGCGAACTCGCCAATCGCCAGCGCGATCAGATAGCTGGCCATGGGGTTCGTCGCAGCGAAGCGCCAGGTCGCGCTGTCGCCAGCGGCGCTGGGCGTGGTTGTCAGCAGCTTGCCATTGGTCAGCACGGTCTGCCCCGGCGCTGTCGTCACCGTCCAGGCGAAGGTCGCCTTGAAGGTTGGCTCATCCCAGCAGGGGATGATCGCGCGCGCGCCCGTCGCCTCGCACTGGGTGCAGAGCATCTCATCGGGGCCATCCTTCGAGAGGAACAACCCCTCCAGGCTTGGGCTGAGATGACCTGCGAAGTCGAGCGACAGCGTCGCTCCGCCAGCGGGCGCCTGGCCATCCAGCGTGATGCTGGCGATTTCACGCTCGGCGTCTGGGGCGACCGTTCCCGTGAACGACTGACCGTTCGCGCTCGTCAGCCGCGCCCGCGTGATCTCGAGATCACGCGCGTGCAGTTCGATGGTGTTCGTCGGCGCGGCGATCGACACCTGAACGGCGAGCGACCCGCTGAAGCTGTCGCGACCGGGCCGCGCGTCGAGGGTGATCTCGTAGTGGCGCGGGCGCACGATGGTGGGCAGCCGGTAGGCTTTGGGGTCGCTAGCAGGAGTCGCGCTGGAAGTCATAGATTCTCCTCGCAGTCATTGCGATAACCGGTGTTCCTCAGCAGGGTGAGCGAACACGCCGGGGCAGCCGCCAACCTGGCGTCACATGCCAGTGATTCGTCCTGCGCGACGGCTGCCGCCCCCATATCTAGGCATACCAGCGCCCGCGCGGCAAGGGCCGCTCAGCTTGACACTCCTGTGACGGCGGCGAGCTTCCCCTGTTTACAGCCGGACGGCTTCAATCGCAGCGACGACGCGCTGCCATCGGCTACAATGACCGGGTGTGCGCCGTCACGAGCGCGCACAATTGGCCAGGGGAGCAGGCATGACGACAGGCGTGAGCGAGACGGGCGAATCGGCGGGATCGGCCAGTTCGCGGGGCGCGCTGGGCTGGCTCAACGGCTTCGGCAAGACACGCCGCTCCGCGCTAATCACGCTGGTGGTGGCGAATGCGCTCTGGGCAGGCACCTACACCGCTGGCAAGGTCGCCCTGCGCGATCTCAATCCCATCGAACTCAACGCGCTGCGCTTCCTGATCGCCTCGCTCGTGCTGGCCCCCGCGCTGATTCGCGGCTGGCGCGGCATCCCGCGCGACCGGCGCTCGCTGGCCTCGCTGGCTGCGCTGGCGCTGCTCGGCTTTGTCTTCAACAAAGCCTTCGAGTACTTCGGCCTGGCGCTCTCCACCGCCTCGGATGTGGCGCTGCTCATCTCCACCGAGTCACTCTTCACGGCGGTGCTCTCGTGGACGTTGCTGCGCGAGCGGGTTACGGCGGCGGGCGTGGCGGCGCTGGGCGTCGGCATGGCGGGCGTCTACCTGATCGTCGAGCGCGGCTTCATCCCGAATCTGGGCGGCGCCGCTGGCAGCGGACGTATCATCGGCGACCTGCTGGTGATCTTCTCGTTGCTGCTGGAATCGGGCTATACCATCCTGGGCAAACGCACGCTGGCGCAGATGCCGCCGCTGCTCTTCATCAGCGCCACGCTGATCGGCAGCCTGTTCGTGTGGATTCCGGCGGGGGCGATCTCGGTGGCGCGGCTGGGGACGCCGCACCTCTCGCTGGCGGGCTGGCTCGGCGTCTGCTATATGGCGTTGGTGGCGACGGCGCTGGGCTACTGGCTGTGGTTTCGCGCGCTTGCTGTGGTAGACGCCTCGACCGCCGCGCCCACGCTGTTCATCCAGCCGTTGCTCGGCGCGGCGCTGGGGGTCTGGCTGCTGCACGATAGCCTCACCTGGGCGACCTGGCTGGGCGGCGGCCTGATCTTCTCCAGCCTGCTGCTGGTGATGCGTCAGGAGCGCCCACGCCGCAGCAAACCGGACCTCGGCGAGACGCTGGTGGAGTTGGGCGAGTCGGCCCCGTGAGGCATATATTCCCCACTCGCCGGGCTGAACGGCGAGGGTGGGCTTCAGGATGAGGGAGATGAGGTAACAGCGCATGATGTATGTGGCGACCGCGCAGGTGACGATTCGGCTGTTCCAGAGTGATTCGCTGAAGGACAAGCGACAGGTGACACGCTCGATTCTGGCGCGCCTGCGCGACAAGTTCGAGGTATCAGCCGCCGAGGTGGGCGGGCTGGAGAGCTGGAATCTGGCGCAACTGGGCATCGCCTGTGTCAGCGGCGACGCCCAGCATGCGCAAGCGGTGGTCGAGCACGCCGTCCGCCATATCGAGCAGACGCGGCCCGACCTCGAAATCGCAGATGCTCGCGTCCGATGTGATTACCCTGGAGTAGCCGCCTCCAGGTGTTCACGCCAGGCGCTATAGCCACCCTCATAGCTGAACACCTCGCCATCGCGCACCTCAATGATGCGGTCGGCGATGCGGTCGAGGAAATAGCGGTCGTGCGAGATGGCGATCACCGTGCCATCGTAGGCTTCGAGCGCCGCCTCCAGCGCCTCGGCGGACTCGATATCGAGATGATTGGTCGGCTCGTCCAGCGCCAGCAGATTCGCGCCGCTCAGCATCAGCAGCAGCAGTTGCAGACGGCTGCGCTCGCCGCCGCTCAGCCGCCGCGCAGGCTGACGCGCCTGGTCGTAGGTGAAGAGGAAGCGGCCAAGCTGCGCCATCGCCTGATTCTCATAGCTCGGCTTCAGCTCGCGCACGATGTCCATTGGCGTCTTGTCGAGGTCCAGTGTCTCCTCACCTTGAGCGAAGTAGCCTGGGCTGACACTCGGCCCAATGTTGCGCTCGCCCTCGGTCAGCGGCAGCGCGCCGAGCAGCGCCTTCAGCAGCACGCTCTTGCCCGCGCCATTCGCGCCGACCACGCCGATCCGCTCGCCACGCCGTACAAGCACATCTACGCCCAGCAAGACGATGCGCTCGTCGAAGACCACGCTCGCGCCGCGTAGCTCCGCCACGCGCTGGCCGCTGCGCTCATGGGCGCGCAACGCCAACGCCATGTGGCGCCGCTGCAAGACGGGGCGCTCGACCTTCTCCATGCGGTCAATCTGGCGCTGCTTGTTGCGCGCCTGCTTGATGTGGCGCTCGTTCACGACGATGCTGGCCCAGAGCTTGAACCGCGCGATGGCCTCCTCCAGCCGGGTGATCTCCTTCTGCTGGGCGACGAAGCGTTCCTGCTGGCGTTGCAGCGCCAGCTCGCGCGCGACCGTATACGCGGAGTAGGCGCCTGGCCAGAGCGTGACGGCGCCTTTGTCAAGCTCGGCGATCTCGGTCACAGTCTCATCCAGCAGATAGCGGTCGTGCGAGACGATGATGACCGCGCCCGCGAACTCGCCGACGACGCGCTCGAACTGGGCGCGGCGCTCCAGGTCGAGGTGCGTCTCAGGCTCATCGAGCAGCAGCACATCGGGGCGCTGCGCCAGGCAGATGGCCAGCGCGGCGAGCTTGCGCTGCCCCCCGCTGAGCGTGCTGAGCGGCGCTTCGATGGCGCTCTCTGGCAGGCCAGCGTCGCGCAGATGGCGCCGCGCCTCGCCCGCGTATCCGGCGCCGCCCAGGTCATCGTAGCGCTTGAGCAGACGCTCCTGCCGCGCCATGACGCGCTCGATCTGGCGCAGGTCGGCGATGACTTCAGGCCGCGTGAGGTCAGACTCGACGCTGGCCAGTTCGGCCTCGATGTCCGCGAGATCGGGGCGGCTCGCCAGCGCAAGCTGGAGCGGCGTGCGCGTGTCGTCGTCGATGCGCTGCGCCAGATAGGCGACGCGCAGGCCGCGCTGGCGGCTGATCTCGCCGCTGTAGTCATCGTCCAGCCCGGCGAGCAGGCGCAGCAGGGTAGATTTGCCCGCGCCATTGGGGCCGATCAGGCCGAGGCGCGCATCATGCTGCACGACGAGATCGAGCTGCTGCAATACCAGCCGACCGCCATAGGATTTTGTGACACCGTGCGCGTTGAGCAGAATCATGGGAGGTTGTCTCCTGGCGAACGCGGTGGCGCAGGATAGCGCGGCGGCTGGCGGCGGCTCGCGGCTTGGCAGTGGCGGGTGGCAAGAAACAGCGAGGCGGTCGCAGGCCCTCGCGCTGGCCCACGACCGCCGCTCACTATGCGCATATCCTTCAGGAAGTGGCTGAGCCACTCAGGCAAAGGGGACGAGCAAGCAGGCTGCATTTGGGCGCAGTGCGGCCAGGCCCCGCGAACACATCGCTGCCCTTGCACGCGCGCATGCTGTAGAAATAGCCTGCTGGAAGCATACCGGTTGCTCCTGAATGTTCCTGAATGTCGCGTCAGGAATCGCGCTTGCAGCATACCACAGGCGCCCCGGCGCGTACACCGGCCGCGCGTGCGGGAATCGCGTGATTTCACGGTCCTGTGTCAACAGGGAGTGGCGAGCGGCCGAGAAAGCGAGGCGTCTGGAGTACGGAAGCGCCTGAATGTTATATGGCGCTGGCCATACTGATGTAGCCGCAGCGACGCCGGAGCGAGAGTAGACCATTGCGCAACGCCTGTCGCTTCATCGCCGCGCCTTTACGTGACTGCACGCTAAAGGATTGACGCTGGGTGTATTCTGAACCTACAAAAGCGACAGGGCGGCCTTGTGCTTGTGTGGTGTCGAGGGTAGAGGCAGTCTACTACTACTTGGGCAAATTTCCCGCAATGCCACTGAGTCCTCCATTGCCTTGCTTGTGCGCGGGGCCGCAGTTTGTCGGTGAGGATGTAATTGAGGCCAAGGGGGTGGAAAGTCAATGGCTGTCGAGTTCATGGAGTTCACACACGAGGATAAGGCACGTTTCGAGCCGTTCTTTCTGACGCCATCTATCGAGCAGCTTCACTCGCAACTGACCCCAACCGAGTTCGAGCGCTTTTTGGGCTATATGTTCTACTGCGCAGGTTTTGCGGTTGAACACGTCGCCTCAGTGCATGTTCCCTATGGTCCTGGCGTGGACCTCAATCTGTATTCGAACGCGAGCAAGCACAAGCCGTTCGCGCGCGTGGAAGCGCGACGCTACGACCCAGAGGGGTCAGGTATTGGCGTCAACGACGTTTTCAAGTTCGCTGGTGTGCTCCAATATGCAGGCGAGGTGCCAGGCTATCTGATCACGACGGCTCATTTCGCCGCCAATGCCCAGCATGTCATCAAACGACCGGGCATGAAAGATGTCCATCTCATAGATGGCGATGCTCTGCTGCGTTATTTGGTGTATCTCTATGGCTCCCGCGCCAACGACGGACACGGATTCCATCGCACGCTGACGCCGATTCTGCCCGACTGGCTGTTTAGCGGTCTGGCGCTGGAACCGCGAACCCAAGCACACATTCTCGCGGTCGCCAACAACAAGGGCGGCGTCGGCAAGACCACCAGCGCGCTCAATGTGGGCTTCGCACTCGCGGCACTGGGCAAACGAGTGCTACTCGTTGACCTGGACGGGCAGGCGAATCTCACCTCAGTTCTGCCGCCCCCAATGCCACTACTGCTCAAAGGCGCACACCACCCCAAGGACGTACCACTGCCAATACATCAGCGAACCATCACCGAGCATTTTACCGATGCGAAGACGCCGCTACAAACTCTCGTTCAGCCCACCCGCTTCGAGCAGGTTTGGCTCTTGCCCTCTGATGCAGAGTTGCATCGCATCGAACCAGGTGGCAGCGCTCGTCCAGACGACGAACTGGCCTTCGCTCGATGCCTCCGCGCTCCCTACCTAGGCGTCCCTTCCGCTGCTGAGGGCGATGCACACGTCCCTTTTGACTGGATTGTCGTGGACACTCCACCTGCGCAGTCCCACTTCGCTCGCCTTGCCCTAGCGGCTGCAGATTACGTCCTTGTGCCACTCAAGGCAGATAGCTTTTCCGTCGCTGGCATCAATCACGCCCTCCAAACGACGAATACGATGCGTGCGTTAACGGGCGCTCCGCAGGCGCGCGGCCTGCTGCTTACGCAGTGGCGCACCGTGAAGTCCATGAAACTCATCGAAGCCAAGCTCCAATTGCAAGCGCCCATTATGGGCTACCCGATGCTCGATACTGTTGTTCCGTACGATGACCATATTGAGCAGGCGCACATCGTTCTGATTGGCGGTGGCGCGAAGAATCTCTTTGGCTGGAGAACAACGGACGCCGCTCTGGCGTACAAGAGCGTCACGAACGAAATCCTGCAGAAAGTAGGGTAGACGACATGACGATTACCACTACGACCACCAAGTCTCCGACCTCTACGCAACGAGCCGCCGCTGCCGCCGCTGCCGCCGCCGAACGATTCACCGTTGCCGATGAGAAACGCATGCTGGCGGCGTTGAGCGAGATCGCACTTGACGAGCTAGCGCGTAATCCTTCCTTTGCCGTGCGCGTGCGCAATCGCTATGAGGAACTGGCGCTGCAGAAAGCCATCAAAGAGCCGAAGCCGGACAAACCAGCGAAGCCCAAGCTCGTCCCCATCAAGGAACTGCCAGGCTTCCAGCTCGACGCCACTCGTCGTCTCGATCCCTGGTTCATCCTCGAATATTTTGGTAAGGGGCAACTGGAGACAGCGCTGCGGATGCAGCCCATTGGCAATCTACGCGAGGCGGTCGCCATCGTCGAGGAGCGCTACCCCGGCACGGCCCCCAAGGGCAGGTTGACGAAGGATGGCGCGATCACATACATCCTAGAATATGCGTTACGGTAAGAGACGGTGCGAGAAGGATAATGACGCGTCCGCTTGGGTTGTTAGCGCTCAATCAATCCCTCTCCCCACCCCTCACCGCCTTGGCGGTGAGGGGTGGGGAGAGGGGGGTCGGACTCACGCACGCGGGTCTGCCAGCTAAAAGCCAACTAGCGGCGGCGAGCCTGGGCGCGCTGAGCGGGGCGCGCGGTGTCGAGCGCGTCGGCATAGGCGTCCAGCAGGCGCGCAGCGGCGACGGGATCGAACGGCAGCGCTGTCCCTGGCGCGCGTGGCTCGCGCGCCAACTGGGCAAAGTGGTCGGCGATCTCGCGGATGACCTGCGTATCGGTGATCTGGCGATTGCGCACGGCCTCGTAGAGGTCTTCCAGCGCCTCCAATGAAGGGCGTTCTTGCGCCACCGCCGGACGGGGCGCCGTCTGCGACGAGTCATCGTGGGCGGACGCCTGCATGACACGCGGCGTCGCTGGAGCGCGCTCGATACGCGGCGTCGGGCGTCCCTGCGCGTGCGGCGCCGGGCGTGGCGCCTGAGGCTCGACCGGCGCGCCCGGCGCGATGTCATGCGCCCGAACCGAGTTGATATGCACGCCGACGCTACGCGCCCAGTCGCGGGTTTCTTCGAGGGCGCGCCGCGCGATGAAGCCGCGCCCAGCGCCATCTCCGCTGGGCGCCGCGCCGCGCCACTCGTCGAGGCTCTCGCGCACCGATGCGCTGATTCGCTGGCGCAGTTCGTCCTCCCAGGTCGCGCGGACGCCTGCGGTGCGCCAGGCCTCGCCCGGAATCACCCGATAGGCGACGGTGGCGCGAGCCTGCGCGAGGCGATTGGGCGTGAGGGCGACGCGCTGGGTGGTTGTGGTGAGGGTGCGCGGAGTGGTGCGCAGTGTCGCAATGATCCGCTCGCCTGGAACCAGGATGTTGTAGCCCGGCGCCAGCACGCGATGCCACTCGCCCAGCAAGAGCGTCACATCCACCGAGCCAACGCGGGTCAGCGTGCGCCGCCAGTAGCTATAGATCAGCAGCAGCGCCGCCAGCAGCGAGAGCGCCAGCAGCGCGCCCGGCGCGCCGAACGTGAGACTGAGCATGATGGTCAGCAGCAGCGGCGGCCCGCTGAAGAACACCAGGCTCCAGACGACGCCGTTGGGGGAGTAGTAGAGCGCCAGACCCAGCAACACGCCACCCAGCAGATAGGTCGTGAACAGCGCCGGAACAACCGCAGTGATGGGCAGCAGCGTATTGGCCGGGTAGCCACGGTGCGCCATGAGAACCAGTGTCAGCGTCAGCGCCAGGCTGCCCGCGATGGCGGGTGTGAGGATCGGCGCCCAGCGCACGACGTTGATGACAAAGGGATGCGACGCATCGTGGACAGGCGTCCAGGCATCGGGCGCGAGGACACGCTTCCAGCCATGCACAAGTGTCCCAAAGCCGCCGCGCGCCACCGTCTCTGGCGCAGGCGTCCGCTCAGGGCCGCGCTGATTCGCCGGGCCGTCGGTCGGGCTGCGCCGCGCCTGCGGACCGTAGACGACGCTGCCAGTCGCGCGTGGGCGCGACGGCTGATTCCCCGATGGGGTCGCCTGCAAACGACTCGCCGGCCATTCGGCTGTGGCGGGGCTAAGCGTAGCGAACAGCGATTGTGCAAGGAAGCGTAAGACCTTCATGGCCGCCCATGAAGCAAACGTCAGGCCAACATCTCAGCCGTGTGGGGTCGCCCGCAGCCGCACGGCCAGCGCCGTCGCTACATCCGCATAGCCGAGCGCGCGTGCGATGGCGACTGAGGCGAGATTCGCGCGCAGGGTCTGGTAGTGGAGCAGCGCGCCGTCGGCCAGACAGCGCGCCGTCAGCTCGCAGACGACCGCGCGCCCCGCGCCCATGCCGCGCGCCGCAGGCAATGTGACGACTCCCACCGAGCGCATCACCGCCTCCGATGCTGCAGCCGCGTCATCGTTGGGGACGCTGGCCAGCGCGACCAGCGCGCCTGCGCGCTCCAGCCCGACGATCAGCGCATGGTCGGGGGCGATAGCGCTGTCGCTCCAGTCGTCGCGCGGGCAGGCGGCGATGAAGCGGGCGAGCGCAGGCTGATCGGCGGCGCTGAGCGGGCGCACGCCGGGCGGCGTCGCGGCGGGGAGGAAGGCGCCAGCGTCGAGAAAGCCCTGATACGATGGCCCGACGATCCGCTCGACCTGCTCACCCAGCGCGGCGCGCCAGAGAGCGCCGTCGCCCAGCGCGGCGCGCGGCTGGCCTGCGGTCGCGCGTCGGGCGGTCTCGACCCGGTCAGCGGGCGCGGAGACGGTGGCGGATTCGCCTATCAGCCAGACATAGATGCCGCGATAGCCAGCCAGCGCCGGGCCATGCGCCTGCACACGGACGCCCTCGGCGCGCAGGTCGTCGGGCGCCCGGTCGAAGCGCACGGCCACCCAGCGATAGATGGCGTCCCAGGTGGCGGCGGCGAGCATATGCGCTTCCCCTCGCAGCGGTTTGAGACGGGCGCGTATCATGGACCCACGCAGGTGGGTCTGGTGGGCCGCAGGCCCTTGAGGCGCGGTTTCAACCGCCAGCCGCTCGCTAATTCAGCGAGTCGCGCGGGGCCTCGGCGGGCGCCTCAGCCTGCGCATGCTGGCGATGGCGGCAGTTGGGCTTGCCGCAGCCGCCGGAGCCGGGGCGCTGTGGCGCAGGGGCGGGCTTGTCGTAGCCCTCGACCTCGCGCAGTGGCACGGTGATCGTGACGCCGCTCTGCAGCATCACCTCCACCGACTCGCGCGGCACATTCACGCCCACGACCCGACCCGGCCCGCTCGGCGTATGGACGATCTCGTTATAGTCGGGCATCTCGGCCTTGGCGGCGATGTAGTCGTCGTTCTCATAGGCCAGGCAGCACATCAGCCGCCCGCAGAGGCCGGAAATCTTGTTGGTGTTGAGCGGCAGGCCCTGCTCTTTGGCCATCTTGATCGAGACGACGTTGAACTCGGTCAGCCACGAGCTGCAGCAGAGCGTCTTGCCACACATGCCGACGCCGCCGAGCAGCTTGGCGTGGTCGCGCGCGCCGATCTGGCGCAGCTCGATGCGCGTGTGAAACTGCGCGGCGAGGTCGCGCACGAGCGCGCGAAAGTCGACACGCTCCTCGGCGACGAAGTAGAAGGTGAGGCGGCTACCATCGTAGGTGTACTCGGCCTCGACCAGCTTCATCGGCAGCGCATGCAGGTCCACGCGCTCGGCGCAGCGATGCAGCGCGCCTTTCTCTTTCGCCTTATACGTCAGCATCTGGCGTAAGTCATCCTCCGTGGCGAGGCGCTGCACCGGCTTGAGCGGCTCACCGCCAAGCTCCGCCGCCTCGATCTGTTTCGGCGCGATGACGACGCGGCCACACTCGACACCCTTGGGCGTCTCGACGATGACCCATAGCCCCGGTTTGAGGTTGAAGCCAGCGGGATCGTAGTAGTAGATGCGGCCAGTCGGGCGAAAGCGGATGCCGACGACGGGCGTCAGTGTGGCGACGGATTCTTGAGCGGGCTGCATAGGGGGGCCTGCCATCACTTGCCAGGGAATCCTGGGACAACGTCTGCGGCGCAGGCGAGCCAGCGCGCGCCCACGCCGCAGAAGCGCTATTGATTTTGATTGACTTCTTCGGCGAGCAAGATCGCCTCGGCGACCTCGCGCATGGACTTGCGATTGTTCATGCTGAGCTTCTGGATGCGCCGGAAGGCTTCCTGCTCGGTGAGCTTGTACTTCTCCATCAGCACACCCTTGGCCTTCTCGACCACTTTGCGCGTGGCGAGCTGGTCTTCCAGGGTCTTCACCTGCGACTCCATCTCGCGGAACTCCTGGAAGCGGGAGAGCGCGATCTCGATAGCGGGTTTGAGGTCGCTCTGGCGCAGGGGCTTGGTGACGTAGTTGACGACGCCAGCCTCGCGGGCGCGCTCGATCAGCTCATCATCACTGAAGGCGGTGAGCAGCACGACGGGGGCCAGCCGCTCATTGGTGAGCACGCGCGCCGCCTCGATGCCATCCAGCTCCGGCATGCGAATGTCCATGATGATGAGGTCGGGGCGTAGCTCGCGCGCGAGGTTGATGGCGCTCTGCCCATCGCCGACATCGCCGACGACGAGATAGCCCTGGCGCTGCAACTCTTCGCGCAGGTCCATACGAATCACCGAGTCGTCCTCGGCGAGAATGATGCGTGTAGGCATACTGTCTTTCCCTCGCTTCTCGTCCGCGCCACGCTGGGCCACGGCTGCGCGTCATCGAGCAGTCCTACTTTTATCGCGCGCAGTATAGCACATGCGGCGCGCTGCCCCGCCCGCAATGACGGCGTCTGGGCCGCTCGCGCGACCGCTATTCGCCCGCTGCGTCGTCGTCGTGCGCAGGCGCGCCGTCGCCCAGGGTGAGCCGCGCATAGACGCCGCCCGCGACCGCGAGCAGCCCCGTCCCGGTGAAGACGGTATTCACGGCCCCAAAGTGGATGCCCAGAATCGTGGCGTGGAAGCCAGCGAGCACGGTGCTGACGAGCGCGCCCGCCAGCACGACCGAGGCGAACGCCGCGAGCCGCCCGACCGGATTGACCACCGCCATCACTCGCCCGATGAACTGGCGCTCGGTCGCATCTATCGCCAGCGGGCCTGCCGTGACGATGATCGCGGTCGCCGTGACGCCGAAGAAGAACGCCGCCACCAGCGCCAGTGAGAAACTCGTCAGATGCGACATCACGATCACGAAGACCCCTGACGTGACCAGCGCGATCCACAGAATCCGTTCGAGGCCGACACGCTGGCCGATGAAGGTCACGAGCAGCCCGCCGAGGATCGCGCCGACGCCAAAGGTTGCGCCGAAGACGCCATACAGGTCGGGGGTCGCCTGGAGGTTTTCGGTGATGAAGAAGTAGCCGAGCGTTTGCAGCGCGCCGAAGCCCAGCCAGGTCAGCGCCTCGGCGATGAGGATTGTGCGCAGCACGGTATGGCCGAGCACGTAGCCGATGCCGTCGAGGAACTCGCGCGTGAAGTGGCCAGTCTCGCCGGGCTGGAGGCTGCTCGCCGACTGCGGCGCGTGGATGGCGAACGCCGCCGCGAAGGCGACGATGAATGAGAGCGCGTTGAGCAGCAGCGCCCAGCTAATGCCGACGCCGAAGACCAGCGCCGCCGCGACGGGCGGCCCGATCACCACCGCCAGCCCCTGGATCGCCTGCGTCATCTCCTGCGCCTGATCCTCTTTGTCGTCGGGCGCGATGTCGCGAATCAGCGCAAGCTGGGCCGGATTGTAGAATTGCGCGCAGATCGTGATGAGGGCGACATCCGCATAGATGACGCCCAGGGTCCAGAACGTCGGCAGGCGCGCGCTGCCCACCAGCGGCAGTGGCATCCCCACCAGCGGCGGGATGAGCAGGATGGCGAAGACCGCTTGCAGCGCGGTCGCGGCGACCATCGTGCGGCGCTTATCCCAGCGGTCCACAAAGACGCCAGCGAGCGGGCCGACGACGATCTGTGGCAGCGCCGCCGCGATAATGACTCCGCTGATCGCCAGCGGCGCCCACGACTGGTCGCGCGCCAGTGTTGTGGCGATCCAGAGGACGAGCGCGGTATCCCAGGCGTAGTCGCCGACGCTGGAGATGGCCTGCCCCCACCAGAGCAGCGCGAAATCGCGATTAATGAAGGCGGTCAGCGCGAGGTGCGAGAGACGGCGGCGAGCGTTGGCCACGACGCCGCGCTCCGCCACCGTCTCTGGCGAGGGCGCCGCAGTGACGAATCCGCCAGAATCCTGATGGGCGCTCGGCGCGCGAATCGTTCCGCCGACCGGGCGGAAGGCAGGCCGCGCGCGCCGACGCGCTCCGCTCGCGGTCGTCGCAGCCGCGTCGTCCGACCGGGGCGTCGCGTCGGACACAGGCGCATGGGAGCCGCTGGGTTGTTGTGAGGGGCGTCGCTGCTCGGCGGACGACCTGGGAGGATATTCAGGTGGGTTGGGCATGCCGCTGGCGCGCTCCTCTCCTCTGCTCCTGGCGCCAGCGGTCTCTGCGCAAGAACGAAGCCGGACACGGCGCTCACGCCTACCACCACGTCACCGGCGCCACAAGCGGCGCAGCATCGCGGGGCGCTACCCGTTGTTGTGTGTTTGCGCTGGACGGAGCGGGTGATTGCGGAAGCGGCGCGTTGGCGGACTCGTCGGCCTCAGTGCGAACTCGCTTCGTCTGCGAAGAGCGCCAGATAGTCGCGATAGGAGAAACGACGGTTACGCCCCTGATGGGTCGTCTCCTCCAGTATTCCCAGTTCCTCGAACCTGGCCACCAAGGTGTTCGCCGCCTGGTTAGTAACATCCAGTTGTTGCGACACAAGCTTGACGGTGGTGATCGGGTGAGCATAGAGGTGTTCCAACAACTGCAGCGCTCTAGCAGCGCCTCTTGGAAACGAGCGCATAATGCGTTCTCTGTGTCGCTCACGCAGTGATACGATAGCGCGGGCCACAGCCGCCGCCTCCTGTGCGACGCTGTAGACACCGCGCAGGAAGAATTTGAGCCAGTCTTCCCAGGCTCCTTCATCGCGCACCCGCTGCAAGCAAGTGTAATACTCTGTTTTGTTGAGGTTGATGTAGTAGGACAGGTAGAGCAATGGCCTCCGCAGGATAGCACGCTCACAGAGAAAAAGTGTAATGAGGAGCCGACCTGTGCGCCCATTGCCATCCTGAAATGGGTGAATCGTCTCGAACTGCGCGTGAATCAACCCTATTTTGAGCAGCGGAGGCAGCGTATCGGCAGCATGAATAAATTGCTCCAAATCGCTCAGCGCTTGCCGCATGTCGTTAGGAGGGGGCGGAACGAAACTGGCCGTCTTGAAGTTGTCACCAAGGCGGCCTATCAGATTCTGCGTTCGCCGAAATTCACCCGGCTCTTTGTCGTTTCCGCGCACACCTTGAAGGAGCCGCTGGTGAATCTCGCGAATCAGCCTGTTCGAGAGTGGCAGCGAACTGAGGCGTGCCAGACCATAGTTGAGCGCGGCGACATAGTTGACCACTTCTTCGACATCTTGTGGATTCTCTGGCTCTGCGGCCTGAGCCTCGAAGGCGAGGACATCGAGAAGGGACGCCTGTATCCCTTCAATCTGGCTCGATAGCACAGCCTCTTTGTTGACGTACATTGCGACAAACAGGTTAGGATTTGGCAGAATATCGCTCTCGCCATCAAGGCGTCCGAGCGCTCGATCCGCTTGTGACAGCAGTCTCAAGAGTTCATCGTCCAGCGCCAGCGAAGGATTGGGCGGAAGTGGTCGTGGTATAAAGGCATCGTAGCCACCTTCGCTGATCTGCCAGACATACTCGCCAGCACGAGTCGAACGCCCTCGCGTATCAATCACGCATAGTCAAGTCGCCTTTCACTCTATGGTTCTATAGTCAAGTTAGTTGGCATCGTAACTTGATTATAGAGCGCTGTAGACCTCCATAGTCAAGTTGTCTTGCATTGATTTTGGTAAAATCAAGTTTGGCGTCCTCTAACTTGACTAAGGAGGCGAATTCGCCCACTTATGGTAGATACCTACCGGAAGGATCGAGCGTACGATAGTTTCGCGACCCAACCTGCCCCTCCAAAGCGCTCATTCCACAGCCCTGCGCGGCCTCCTCATGTGCGCGCTTTCCGCTTGTCATCGACCGAGCGAGAAGTCATAGGTGGCCCGTCACATCGGCGGATCGCTAATTTTTGGAGGACCTGCAAGCCATGACCGAGCATGCGCTGCCACTCGCCGTCGTCTATCAGGGCTGGGATCGCTATCAGCGTGACCTGCTCGCTGCCGTCGCGCCGCTGTCGCCCGAAGAGCTGGCGTTGCCCGTGGCGCCCACGCACTGGCCAATCGGGATGCTTGTCCAGCACATCCTCAACGACCGGGTCTGGTGGTTCAATCTGTGGATGGGCGAGGGCAGCCCGGAAGTTGCTTCCTTCATGCGTTGGGAGGAGGAGGAGGAAGGGCGTTCGCTACACTCGGCTGCGGAGCTGGTCGCCGGGCTTGAGGCCACCTGGGGCATGATCGAGGGCGCCCTCGCCCGCTGGACCGTCGCCGACCTCGGTCACGTCTTCAACCAGCCAGACGCCTTGACGGAAGCAGAGCGCCAGATTTTCGGCCCGAGTACACGCCAGGAGATTCTCTGGCATGTGCTGCGGCACGACATCCACCACGGCGGCGAGCTTGCCGTCGGCATGGGCGGCTATCATCTGCCCACCATCTGGGGGTCTTAGAAACCGTCTTGAAAGTTACGCAGCCGGACTCGAACGGGCTGCAAGGGAGCGAGACGCGCAGGTCATGCGTCGCAGCATGAGTCGGGTCATGCGCGCGTAGATCAGCGCTTCGCTGGACTCGACGTGATATTCGTAGCCTCGACTCAGCCGGCGCAGCCCGCCCCAGCGGGCGAAGGGGAGCTCGACGATTTCCAGCCTTCGCCTGGTGGGAGAGGGGGCCAGGGGGTGGGGGTCCGACCGCTTGACGATCTCCACGTCCCAGCCCATCTGCTGGCGCAGTTCGTCGCGCAGCGGCCCACTGTAGCCACCATCCGCCCAGACCTTGGTGAGGCGCGGCAACTGCGGCCCATACACCTGGAGCGCGTGCGCCACCAGCCGTGCGCCTGCGCGGTCTTGGACATCAGCCGCTGAGACGACGACTTTGAGCGCGAAGCCCTGGGTATCCACCAAGAGATGGCGTTTGCGTCCCATTACCTTTTTGTTGGCGTCGTAGCCGCGCAGCCCCCCCTTTGGCTGGACTTCACCGATTGGCTGTCCAGAATCGCCGCGCTGGGTGTTGGCTCCCGTCCGAGCCGCGTGCGCGCCTGCTCCCGCACCGCGCTGTGAATCGTCTCCCAGGTTCCCGCGTTGCGCCACAGACGAAAATAGGTGTAGGCCGTCTGCCACGGCGGCAGGTCATGCGGCAGGGCGCGCCACTGGTTGCCGCCCTGCACGACGTAGAGGATCGCATTGACGATCTCACGGCGCGTATGACGCGCCGGGCGTCCTCCGGACTTGACGGCGGGAACCAGCGGCTCCAAGAGCGCCCATTCCTCGTCACGAAGATCGCTTGGGTAGCCCTTGCGGGCCGGTGCTGGAAGTGTTTGCATACCCTCAGTCTACCACGTTTTGGCGGCTTTCAAGACAGTCTCTTAGGCGCGTACACGCCTGAGCAGGCCCAGGGTTCAAGGCCGGGTTCTCGGCGCCCCACGCCCCTAGCGCACGGGCGCCGCCACTGGCGCGACAAGCGGCGCGGCCTCCAGCGTCTCTGCGTCGCCTGTCGCCGCTGGCGTGGGGGTGTGGACATGTCGCCGCTCGCGGACCTTCAGGACGAAGACGGCGCCCAGCAGCAGAAAGACCGTCGCCAGCCCGAAGACGGCGCGATAGCCAAACGCGGTCTGCCCCGCGAGACCGGCCAGAAAGATGACCGCGCTGCCCAGCACGGGCGCCAGCACGGCGGGCAGTGTCGCGGCCATGCTCCACAGGCCGAGGTCTTTGCCGGCGTCGCGCTGTGAGGGCAGGGCGTCCACCGCGAGCGCGAGGTCCACGCTCATGTAGGCGCCGTAGCCCAGGCCAAAGAGGATGCCGAGCGGCCAGAGGGGGATGCGTCCCGGCGCGACCACGAAGGCCAGCGCCGTCAGCGCCATGAAGCTCCCCGCGACGCAGACGATTGGGGCGCGCCGCCGCACACGATCTGAGAGGACACCGATGAGCAGCGTGCTGAGCAGGGCGCCGCCCAGCGCCAGCACGGCGTTGATCGCGGTCGCCTGCACGAAGTTGGCGACATGCGCGACCTGAGCGAAGTAGTAGGCGATGTAGGTTGTGAAGAGCGCCAGGCCGAGCACGACAAAGGCGCGTGTCAGGAAGACCCAGGTGAAGTTGGGGTGGCGCCACGGCTCGATCCAGAGCCGAGCGAGGCGCTGCCTGCGGCGCATACCGTCGTCGTCGCGCGAGACAGACGGGTACGGCGTCTCGCGTACGACCACCAGCGTCACAATCGCTGCGATCACGACCAGGCACGCCCCCACGATGTAGAAGTCCGATGCGCCCCGCGCGATGCTCGCCGCGAGGGTGTGAACCGCGTGCCCCGTCGCGCCAGCCTGCGAGAGCAGCAGCGAGGCGACCGCGAGGCTGCCAACGGTGCCAAGGATCGTCATCAGGCCCATGTAGCCAGAGGCGGCGCCGCGCTGCGAGCTGGGCACGCGGTCGGGCACGAGGCCCTGGTAGGCCGTGCCGCTCATCGTATTCGCCACCACCACGAAGAACATGCCGAGGATGAAGCAGGCGATTTGATGCGTAAACGCCAGCAGCGCCAGCCCCGCCAGCATCACGACGGCGCCGACGAGGATGTAGGGGCGCCGCTTGCCGAGCCGGGTCGAGGTGCGGTCTGAGAGCGCGCCCACCAGCGGCTGCGTGATCACCGCCGTCACCGCGCCCAGCGCCGCCAGCCCGCCCAGAAAGAGCGCCTGCTGGCCATTGCCGGTCGCGCCGGGCGAGATGTAGAGCAGAATCTGCGCGGGGATGACGATCGGCAGCAGCGCGGCGAAGACGAAGTTCAATGCGAACCACAGGATGTTGAGGCCGAGCAACTCACGGCGTGTGAGCGGCGTCTGGCGCTCTGCGTGACCTGAAGTTGAGGGAATGGCGAGCGACTCTGACGCCGCGCTGACCTGAACGAGCACGATGACGCTACCTCCGCAGTGGAATGGTGGGAGCGGAGTCGCGGCAAAGGACGATCCATTCGTACGCTGCGCGCTGGGTTGCGCGCAGATTCCTTATCCTAAACCCCAGATGCATTCCACCTTCGCACAGCGCGGGCGTCCAGTCAAAGTGACTAGCCATGTGGGGGTAGCGGACGCTGGCGGCGCGCTACCGCCCGGGATGCTGGCGGTTGAAACCGCGCCTGGATGGCCTGCGGGCCGCAAAGTCCGCCTTCGCGGACTGGGACCGAACTGCGTCGTTGCGCACGCGCCGCTCGGATACTTCACAGACCGTGGGCCACCAACCAACCCACATTGCCGCCGCCGCCGCGCGCATGCTATCCTGAGTGGACCGAGCGCCGCAGACCTCCAGCCCGGATTGATCGATGTGATGACCTGGCCTCGTTCACCTGTCAGGAGCGCGCCGCCATGCCCACCTATCTCTCCGCCTTCATCAGCCATGCCCACAGCCGACAACGCGCTGACCGACCCCTACGCCGATGCGCTGAGCAAGCTGGGCGCGCCGCTCTACTACGACCGCGCCAACCCGCAGACCGGACACTTCCTCGGCGAGGCGTTGCAGCAGGAGCTAGAGCAGCGGCAGACGCTCGTCGTCATGGTGACGCCCGCCGCCATCGCGTCGTTCTGGGTCAAGCTGGAGATCAACACCTTCCTGGGGCTGATGGCCGGCGACCCCACCCGCAAGCTGATCCCCGTGCGGGTAGCGCAGTGCCAATTGCCCGCCGTCTTGAATGGCATGTGGTGGGTAGACGCGCTTGGCCGCCCCTCCGCCGAGGTGGTGGCCGAGCTTGCCCGCGCGCTGGAGATCGCGCCCGCCGCCAACGCGCGCCAACGCCAGCGGCCAGGCTGGCCCGTTCGCGCGCATCGTGGACTGGCGCAGCGGCATGGGCGACCACACCACTATCACCGCCGCGCTCGCCGCCGCTCAGCCTGGCGAGCGCATCCTCGTGCGCAAGGGTGTCTATACCGGTGGTCTGACCATCGACAAGCCGCTGGAGTTGATCGGCGAGGGCCAGCCCGGCGATGTCGAGGTCCACGCCGCAGGAACGAACGTCATCAGGTTCACCGCCAGCCAGGGGCGCGTCGCCAACCTGACGCTGCGTCAGACCGGCGGCAAAGGCACATGGTATGGTGTGGACATCGCCGCTGGACGGCTGGAGCTGGAGGACTGCGACATCAGCAGCCAGAGTCTGTCCGGTGTCGGCATCCACGACGGCGCCCACCCCATCCTGCGCCGCAACCGCATCCACGACGGCAAAGAGGGCGGCGGCGTCTATGCCTATGCGCAAGGGCAAGGACTGCTCGAAGACAACGAGGTCTTCGCTAACACGCTTTCTGGCGTCGAGATTAAGAAAGGGAGTGCGCCGACGCTGCGGCGCAACCGCATCCATGACAACAAACAGAGCGGCGTCTTCGTCCAGGAGCAAGGGCAAGGGCTGCTCGAAGAGAACGAGATCTTCGCCAATGGATACGCTGGCGTTGATGTCAGGGAGGGCGGCGCGCCGACGCTGCGGCGCAACCGCATCCACGAGAACGGGTATTGGGCGATCAGGGCGCATAAGCAGGGCGGCGGCGTGTTCGAGGGGAACGACCTGCGCGACAATGTGAAGGGGCCGTGGCAGATTGACGACGACAGCAAGGCGAAGGTAACACGCAGCGGCAATCTGGAGTAGCGCCGCCGTCCGCCCTTTCGGCGCCGATTTTGCGCCCCCGGCGTGGCGCGAGTGGATCGCGAGAAGATCGCGGATGGAACCGCGCCAGAGGAAGAGGGATGAACTGCCATGAGATTTGCGCTACGGCTCGTCGGCATGGTCGTTGGCATCGTCGCCGCCGCCATCATGTTCGTTGTGGATATCCTCTACTCGTTGTCGCATGTGCTGGGGCGAGTCGCGGGCATGACCGCCGACAACTCGCACTTCTTCTGGGGGCTGCTGATAACCCTCGTCGGCTTCGCTGGCGCGCTGGCGGCGCCCTTCAACTGGGGCGTCTCGATCGTGTTGATGCTGGTCTCGACGGTCGCGTTCTTCTTCATCGTTGGCTGGTGGGCCATCATCCCGGCGATCTTCTACATCGTCGCGATGCTGCTGGTCTACGTTGATCGTGGGTCTACCACCACTACCACCACCACCACGAATGAGCGGATGCCTTCCGGCGCCTGAACCGTTCAGCGTTCGATGGCGGTGACGAGGTAGTAGCCGACACAGAACACGGCGAAGATGACGACGAGCAGCGCGCCATCGAGCAGCAGTTGCCCGCTGGTTCCGCTGCCGAGCCACTGCGCGAACAGGATGAAGACGACATACACCCCCGCGACAAGGCTGGCGGCGATCAGCAGATAGCCGATGAGTCGGCGCATGATGATCTCCTCCAGCCTGTCAGCGCGGGGTTAGCCGCCAGCCTGTGTTCGCCTAGCCGCGTGTGGCCCAGGCGGCGGCGACGAGCGCGGCCAGCGCGATCAGCGTCGGCGCGCCCACCCACCAGGTCAGCGGCGGCCGCTCCGCACCCTCAGGACGCTGGCCAAACCGGCCCTCCCACGCGCCCAGCCCCAGCGCGACGACGATGGCGACCACGAGCAGCGTCACCCCATGCGCGATGGAATTGGTGATGCGCGTGATCAGCGGCGAGATGAAGGCCAGCGCAAAGAATCCACCACAGGCCACCAGTTGAATCGCCTCGCCGATGCGCAGGAAGGCGAGATCGTGACCGCTCAGGTCGGTCGCCTCGCCAGCGGCCAGCTCGGCGGCGTTGTCGGCTGCGCGCAGCGGTGTCAGCGCGGCGAGCGCGGGCAGCGTGCAGAGGAAGGCCAGCGCGCCCAGCACGACGGCGAGCGTGTTGAATGGCGCCTGGCCGATGGTGGCGGCTGCGTCGCCCAGCGTCAGGTCGCCGTGGACCTGCGCCAGCGCCGCGACGCCGAGGATCAGCGGCAGCGCAGCCCCCGCCAGCAATCGCGCGCCACGGTCAGCGGCCAGCCGCGAGAACGGCGACGGGATGATCCAGCCGAGGAACAGCCGCGCCAGTGGCAGCCCCAGCAGCAGCGCGACCTCGGCGATCAGGTCGCCTTGCAGGCCAATCGAGCGCACGAGCGCATTGCCGGGCAGTGGCAGCAGCAAGAGCGCGGTCAGCGGCGCCAGCACGGCGACGGTACCGCCGAGCGAGAGCGCGAACAGGCTGACACCTTCGGGCGCAAACGTCTCGTGGGCGAAGAGGCCACGGATGGCTGCGGCATCGCCCAGTGGGCCGGGCGCGGGCTGGCGCTCAGCCGTGGCGCGCGCAAAGGCGCGCGCCCAGCCGAGCGCCCAGGCGATGACCAGCGCGGCCAGCACGCCTGGGTAGACAAACGCCGCGAGGGCGAAACCGAGCGCGCTATTCATCAATGCTTCTCCTCTGGCTGGCGGCGGCTGGGCCTGGTCGCCCCATGGCTCGTCTCCGGCGCCTGTTCGTGCTCTCTCATCGCAGGCGCATCGGCGGCTGCGTCATTCGTGTCAAGCGTGTCATCTGAGACGCCGCCTGCGTCATCAGCGCCTGCATCCTCATCCGCATCCTCATCGTCGTCCCACCCTTCGCGCGCCGATTCGATGAGCGAGGCCAGGCGCGCCGCGCGGTCAGGCGCTGCGGACGATGCGGGCGACACGCCGATGGCGACCGGCTCGCCCTCCGGGATGGTCGCTTCGGCAATCAGCAGGCGCCGCGCCTCGATGATCGCTTCGATGATGACCTTTGGCGCGGGTGGGCAGCCGCCGATCTCCACGTTGACATTCAGCGCCTGCGCCAGCGGGATGGACAGGCGCGGACTGCTCGCGAAGACGCAGCCATTGACGGCGCAGTCGCCGACGGCCACCAGCGCGCGTGGGCGTGGCGTTCCCGCGATCAACCCCTCGATGCTGGCGCGGGCCTGCTCGGTGAGCGCGCCGCAGAGCAGCACGATGTCCGCGTGGCGTGGGACGCGCGTGAGTGTCACGCCCAGCGCCGCGAGACGCTTCGCATAGCGTGGCGCCTCCAGCGCCGCCAGGCTCTCCGCGCAGGCCGAGCAGCCGCCGCTATGCAGGCTCGTTACCGCGATCGCGGCGCGCCGAGCGTCCAGTTGACTCATGCCTGCTCCCCTGCTCCCTCCGCCGCCTCATCAGGCGCCACAGGGACAGCGCGTGCGCGTTGCGGGCTGCCACCCTTGGCCTTGCCATTCGTCGCGCTGGTCGCGCGGGCGTCGCTCGCCATGGGCGCTTGCGTCTTCGCCTCTGCGCTGGCGGAATCGTCGTCGTCGCCTTCCTCGTCCGCGCCTTCATCGTCCTCGACAGCGACACTATCTTCATTGTCGAGGCCCAGCCAGGCGCCCGCAGGGGTCAGCCAGCCAGAGCGCAGCATGCGGCGCAGGTCGCTCCACGTCTCCGTCGGCTCTGGCAGCGCCACCAGTTCGGCGGCAGGCTCCTCTACGCCGTCCGCTGCGCCCACATCAGCGCGCAGGGCGTCGGGCGTCTGGCCAGCGAGATAGAGCGGGCGAATCTCGCGCGGCATACGCGAGCGGATATAGGCGAGGACGAGCGCCCCGATGACGACGAAGATCACCGGAGCCGTAACGAACCATTGTCCGACGCCAGCGGTATAGCCGGAGGATGTCGCCACGACGAGTCCATTCAGCGCGCCCGCCTGGAGCGCCGTGGCCGCTGCCCCGCCCGCGAGCGTCAGCGCGATCCCCGGCGCGATGCCTGCGATCAGCAGCAGAACGCCCAGCGCGATCCCCGGCAGTTCTTCGAGCCGCAGCTCTGGCGGCGAGGCGACCGGCGTCACATCTTCCGTCACATCCGCCTCCGCGTCGTCTGTGTCGCTCGCATCGTCGGCGGCCGTTTCGCCATCCCCTGCGTCTGCGTCAGTGGTATAGATGGCGACGAGCGGGGCGCTGAACGCCGGCGCGGTGGCGCGCACGATGGCGATGGCCAGCAGCGCGGAACCTATCCAGGCCAGCCCCATCAGCGGAATGACCAGCCGGGGGCCGGTGAGCGCCTCGGCGCTGATGAGTTGCTGCGGCGCGAAGCCCGCAAAGAGCGGCGCGCCCACCAGCGAGGCGGCGCCGATGAGCCAGGCGAAGAACAGCGCGGGGCGCAATGGTTCGCCCAGGATGCGCGGCCCGGCGCTCTCTGGCTCGATATCGGCGGTGATGGCGCCAGAGGCCACCAGCGCGGCGATGATCGCGCCCAGGCCGATGACGGCGGTGGCCAGCAGCAGTGTGATCCCAAGCACGCTGAGCGGCGCGCCGACCCCCAGGCCAAGCAGGCCCCAGCCCGCCTGCGCCAGCGTCAGCGAGGCCAGCAGACTGCGCGGGTCGCGGCGGCCAAGCGCCAGCAGCCCCGCGATGGCGACGCTGACCGCGCCAAGCAGCGTGAGCAGGATGCCGATGGTGAGGGGTGGCTTGCCGATGTTGAGCGTGGCCCAACTGCTGCTGGTCGTCGCGCCGATGCTGAAGGTGCGGATGCCGACGAAGAGCGCGGCGGGCATGACGGCCAGCGAGACGGCGGCCAGCCCAGCCGGCGTGGCGATGGAGGCGCGTTTGCGCAGCCACGCCAGGGCAGGATATGCCCCGGCGGCGAAGGCCAGCGCGAGCGAGATGACGAAGAGGTGGCCGGTGGGCAGCCGCGCCGCGCCGGTGAGATCGAGCAGGCGCGGCGCGTCGGCAGGCGCCGCGATCAGCAGCACTGTCACAAGCCAGACGATGGGGCCGACGACCATCAGCGCGAGGCCACGCCAGTCGAAGATCGCCGCCTCGCTGCTCAGCTCGCCCAGCCCCCATGCGACCACGATCAGCGCGACCCAGACAATGCCGAGCATGACGATATTCTCGGCGAAGCAGACCCAGAGCGCCAGGGATTCGAGCGCCAGCGTCAGCGCCAGGCCGACCCACTGCCAGCGCCCCAGCGCACGACGTGGCGCGGCGATCTCTACGGTTATGGGCGCCTCATCGTCAGCAGGCTGCGCCGTCTCGTCGTCAGCGTCGTCGTCATCGTCTGTGCTGCTGGCGATCTCAGCCTCTTCCGCCGCATCGAGCGGGGCGGCGCGCCAGGCGAGCCAGAGCAGCAGCGGCGCGACAATCACGGCGACACCGATGGCGGCATAGACGCTCAGCGCATCGGCGCGCCCAAAGAGCGCGACCCAGCTCGATTGACCGCCCAGCAAGCTGATTTCTAGCGGTAGACCGGCGCTGACCTCGGGCGCCAGCAGCGCCAGGCCGATGATCGGGATGACCACGCCGACCAGCGTCAGACCAAGCGCGACGCCAGTCGTCGCACGTCGCGCCAGGCCGAGGCCAGCGATCACCAGCGCCATCACCAGTGGGGCCAGCGTCAGCAGCCCGAAAAATATGGTCAGCGGCACGGTTCTTCTCTCTCTCAGGCCGCGTGCGCCAGGCTTCAGCCCCGAAAGACGAAGCCTGGCGCTGCGGTTCAGGCCAGTTCACGATAGTGGGCCAGCGGTCCTGGCCAGTAGAGCCATTTCAGGTAACGGAGCCGTCGCGCTTAGAGATCAGCGCACGACGGACAGAGGTCCAGGCCAGCAAGCAGCGCCGGAACGTGGGCAAGCGAGCGCCCCAGCAACCAGCCAGGCGCCGCAGCCAGCGCGGCGGCGCACGGCGTCGTCAGGCGCGCCTGAGTGATGGTCTGGTCGCTCGCCAGCGTCACATCGATGCGCGCCGGGCCGTGCGCGGTCTGAATCGTCGCGCTCCCTTGCCCCGCGCGTAGCGTCGCGCCCGCACGCCCGGGCGTGGCGTCGCCCAGCGTCTCGGCGCAGACATGCATGATGTCGTAGCTCAGCTTGAGCCGCGTCACCAGACGCAGCGCGCACGAGGCGATGTCCGCCACGCCACTCTGGAGGTCGTCGAGTGGCGACCAGTCGAGCGTGAGGGCGCGGTAGCCGTCGTAGGGCGCGGCGTGGCGCGCATCTTCGCGGGCAAGCGCGCTGCCTGCTCCCGCAAGGTCGCCCGTGCGCGCGGCGTCTACCCGCTCGGCGGCGCGACGCAACGCGCCCCTGGGGGCCGTCGCCACACGCCAGGTTTCCACCATCTCCGGGAGCCAGCCAACGATCGCGCGCGCCGCCGCAAACTGGATGCCCGCGCGCACGCCGCCGGGCTGCGCGACGCCCCAGTAGACACGCTCGCCGGTCGCCTCTTCCGCAGCTTCGTAGATGCGCTCGCGATGCTCCAGCCCGACCGCGCGCAGCGTACGCTGGTTGAGCGCGCGGGCAAGCTCGCTCAGCGACCAGAGGGCGCTCAGCGTCATCTCAAGCTCGGCGAAGAACATCCGCGCAAGCTGCGCGGGGCGCGGCGCGGTGATACTGGCGGCGCGCTCAGCGGCGAGGCTGAGCGCGAAGCGATAGCCCTGGCCAGCGTGCGCGCAGGCGCGCTCCAGCACGACGAGACCATCTTCGAGCGGCTGACCGGTGATGAGATCGAGCAGCCCGCGACGACTGTAGCCCGTGGTTGGCTCAGAGGCGGCGACGACACGCTCGCCATGCAGGCGCAGGCGGAGCGCGTACGGCTCCGAGAGTGCAGGATGGTAGGGGCCAACGGGGAAGATGACGGCGCTCGTGCGCGGCTCCTTTCGCTCGCCTGCGGCTTCACAAGCCGCGCAGAACGTCTGGGCGTCGGCGCGCGTAGCAGACCAGGCCGACCCAGGCCAGTGGGACACAGCGGATACGGATACGACGGATACCACATGCGCTGCGTCACGCGCGTCGCCGTTCATTCGCTGACACAGGCAGCGACATCTGGCGCAGACGCTCACGCTGAGTATAGCATGGCCCCCCACCCCCTACAACAATCCACTCCAGGCGGGTTTCAGGGCCTGTGAATTGTCGCCGCCGGGGCGCGGGCGGGTGAACCCGCAGCTACGGGCCTGCGGCCGCAAAGGCCGCCTGCGCGGCCTGGAACACGGCGTCCTGGCCCGCGACAGGCGGGTTTCAGGCGGGCGTTGACATGCTGGTATATACTGGCGCAAGCCAGTCCGTTCGCCCGCAAGCGCTCATTGTGACGCTTCCGCGCGGAGTCGCTGGTAACGCGCAATGGCGGCGCGGGTCGCCGCTCTACTGGACTATTCGGAGGGACGTACACATGCGTGGGGCTGGATACGGAATCGTCGTCGTCGGAATCATCATCGCCGTGCTGGGCCTGGTCAATCACTTCGTGCTGAAGCAAAACCCAATCGTCCATACGAGCAGCATCGCCATTGGCGTGGGTGTTGTGCTCGCGGTGATCGGTCTCGCCATGTCGTTCATGGGTGGCCGCAGCGCGTAGCCACTGTGCGTCAGGCGCGCAACACACTACTTTAAGAATCCCCTCACCCGCAGAGATTGGGTGAGGGGATTCTTATTGCCCGCGTGGCCTGGCCCCGCCGACCCGGTGCGCTGCGTAGACGCCTCACTGGACTATTGCCGCCCGCTTGCGAACCTTTGGCTGGCCCCGCTCGTAATAGGCTCCAGCACAAGACTGAAGGGGTCGATCAGCACGTCTTATGCACGAACGCAGCGACGAACAGGTGATGGCAGCAGTCGTGGCAGGCGATCAGGAGGCATTCGCCGTCCTGGTGACGCGCCATCATGCCCCCCTGCTCGGCTACCTCTATCGCCTGACCGGCGGAGATCGACAACTTGCGGAAGACCTGACACAGGAAACCCTGCTGCATGTCCTGCGGCAGCGCACGTGCCCGGCTGATCGCCCCTTCAAACCCTGGCTCTATGCGATTGCCACCAATCTGGCGCGCGACCACTTCAAATCAGCCGCCGTGCGCCAGCGCTGGCGTGGGGGCGATACTGAGGAGGCGTTGCTCCACCTGCGTGACAGCGCGCCTGGCCCGGAAGAACACGCCCTGGCGGCTGAGCAAGGCGGCGAGATACGGGCGGCGCTGGCTCAATTGAGTGAGGACTATCGCGTCGTGGTTGTGCTGCGTTTCTATCAGGGGTTCAGCCTGGCGGAAATCGCCCAGACGCTGCAGATTCCGCTGGGCACGGTCAAATCGCGGCTCTCGGTGGGCGTTCACCGCTTGCGCGCTGTGCTGGCAGGCGTACAGGAAGGAGGGGACTAGATGCAGCCATCCTCATCCCCCTGGCCGTTTGAGCGCCCAGAGCAGTTGGCTGAAGCGCTGCGCGAGCAAGGCGCCACGCCAGAAGAGATCGGCGATCTGCTGCCTACCTTGAGCCGCCTGTCCGAGTGGCAGGCGCCGCAGCCTTCCCCAGCCGACACCCAGCGTCTGCTCGCCCGGCTGGCGCCACAGACGCCTGCGCGCTCGCCCGTGCGCCAGGCCATTCGCGCGCAGCAGCAGCGCCGGGACCTCAACCTCTCGTGGCTGCTGTTCCTGGCCCGCACGCAGGTCAGTCTCTTCGGCTGGGCCTTCTGGCTGGTGAGCGCGCTCGTCACGCTGGTGGGCGCCGCAGTCGTGTTGGGCAGTGTCCTGCCCGATCAGGGAGAAACACTGCTGCGGGTCCTGGGGCCGTTCCTGGCGTACCTGGGGACCGTCATCGCGTTTCGCGGGACAAGATTGCAGGTGTTGGAATTGGAGCTGGTCTGCCTGCCCTCCCCGGTGCAACTGGCTCTGGCCCGACTGGTGATTGTGCTGGGCTATGACCTCGGCCTGGGATGCGTGCTCGGCCTCATGCTCTGGTTGAGCGGCAGCGGGCAGGTGCTGGCCCTGCTGCTCTCCTGGTTCATGCCGCTGCTGCTGGTGGCCGGGCTAGCGCTGCTGCTCTCGCTACGCCTCTCGGCCCAGGCAGCCGCTGCCCTGGCCTATGGAAGCTGGTTGGCCTTCCTGGCCCTCGATACCCTCTCTCCGCTCCAGATTCTCTCGCTTACCCCGTTCTCCGACACGCTGCTGGGCGGTCTCGGCCTGGCGCTGCTGGCCATCTCACTGCTCCGTCTGCGCCCCGATATGCGCTACCTCCTCGCTCACGCATAGGGGCGCATGGAAGCAACCATGCGCGAACCTTTCTGGGGTCTGGCTCGTGATAGGGCACGGACATCACGTGGCGCACCTCCCGGCTTCAACCGGAATAAGGAGAATCTCATGACGACGACTGCTCTGACCACCGCCCAAACGCCTACCCGAGCCATTGGGCGCTGGCGCCCCCTCGTTCGCGTCATGGCCTGGGAACTGCGGCGTTTCCGCGCCAGCCGCCTGTTCTGGATTCAGGCGCTCTGCTTCTTCGGTCTCGTACTCTTCGCGATTGGGGCCACAGCGACCACACTCCATTTCTCCCCGAGGTCATCGAACGGCTCCATCTTCGCTGTCTACGTGCCCGCAACCAGCATCTGGATACTGCTCACGACGCTGTACCCAGGGTTGTTGCTGCTGCTAGGTCTGCTGCTGCCTTTCGTCAATGCCGATGGCGTGACACGGGATGTGCAACGCCGCACCCACGAACTCTTGATGGCGAGCGCGCTGCCGAGCTGGGCTTACGTTCTGGGCCGCTACCTGACGGGGCTGCTGGTGAGCCTGGGGTTGGCCCTCATGACGCTGGCTGCTATCTTCGTGATGGACCTGTTCCTGCATCTGACCGTCGCGACAGACCCTCTCCCCCCGACCGGCGCCGTGCTGCTGCTCTGGGTTGGCATGATCGTGTCGGCGACCATCCTGCTCAGCAGCGTCAGCTTTGCGCTTGGTACCCTGCTGCCGCGCCAGTCGACGCTGGTCAAAATCAGCATGCTGCTCGTGTGGGTTATCGTGCTCCTGATTATCCCCAGCTCGAACGGCTTTTCCGACGGTCACCCGGCCTGGTACAACGCATGGGATCCGACGAGCGCAGCCACCGTAAACGCGCTGCTCGTCAGGTATTTTCCTGTCTTCCAGAGCCAGTCTGCCTCGGCCACCACCACGGCGCAAATGCAGCGCGTCCTCGTCACCGTCGCGAACACCGTGCCCGCCATCGGGAACTGGGTGGCTCCGCACCTGATCGAGGCCGGGCTGAGCCTGCTGCTAGTGCTGGTGGTGGCCCTCGTCTTCAAGCGGTCCCGCGACTCCGTGAACTAATCAGTTCGCGCGCGGTTTTCGCACGATGAAGCGAGCTTTTATGACGCGCCGGCCTGAACAGCAGGCAGAACGTGAGGACAACGATGGAATTGAGGATTGAGCGCCTGAGCAAGCGCTTTGGGCGCGACTTTGCGCTGCGGCAGCTCTCGCTGCGTTGCGAACCAGGCATGCTGGGATTGGTCGGCCCCAACGGCGCGGGCAAAACGACCCTGATGCGTATGATTGCGACCCTGCTGGAACCCACCGAGGGAAGCATCTGGTGGAACGGGCAGGACATCCGCGCCCATGGCGAGGCGCTGCGGCAGGCGCTGGGCTATCTGCCGCAGGAGTTCGGCATCTACCGCGAGTTTTCAGGTCGGCAGTTTCTGCGCTATCTGGCCGCGATGAAAGGGTTGCCCAAATCCATCGCGTACCGGCGCGTCGAGGAAACGCTGGAGATCGTGCAGATGGCGCAGGTGGCCGATCATAAGCTGCCCACCTATTCTGGCGGCATGAAGCAGCGCATCGGCATCGCCCAGGCGCTCTTGAACGACCCGGAACTCTTGATCGTCGATGAGCCAACTGCGGGCCTCGACCCCGCCGAGCGCGTGCGCTTCCGTACCCTGCTCGCCAGCCTCACGAGCAATCGGATCGTTATCTTGAGCACCCATATCATCAGCGATGTGGAAGCCGTCGCCAGCCAGTTGGTGATCTTGCAGGAGGGCCGCGTGCTGGCCGACACCACGCCGGAGGCGCTGCTGGCCAGCACGGTCGGCAAGGTCTGGAGCGTGACCACCGATCAGGCGACCGCACTGCAGTTGCAGGCGGACTATCAAGTGAGCACGATGATCAACCAGCCGGGCGGCATCACGCTGCGGCTCATCAGCGCCAGGCGCCCGCATGAGGCCGCCGTGGTGGTCGAACCCAGCCTGGAAGACGCCTATCTACTGGCAACCGGGCAGCAGACTGCTCAGGCCTGACAGGTATAAATCGCTCTCCCTCAGACGCGCGCGGCGCTCACAGCTCGGCCCCAGTCCGCGTCGGCGGACTTCGCGGCCCGCAGGCCATCCAGGCGCGGTTTCAACCGCCAGCGACCCGCGCGCCGATCATTCCCAGGCTCCGCCCATGCCAGCGCCCCAGACGCTATCGGCTCGCTTCGTATATACTGTTGAGCGAGGACCTGCGCCCTCACCCGACCCTGGGCCACGCGCTGGGCCACGCGCCGGGCCGCATGCTGAGCCTGGCGCCGCGCCTGCGACATGAGAGAGAGAAAACAGCAGTGAAGCACCGTGACACGCACTATTTCCTCTGGTTCATCTTCTTCGGCCTGTTCTCCGGCATCATCTTCTACCTCAACAACCACGGCAAGATTGATCCGGAGTCCACGTGGCTGCTCGTCACCGGCCTGCTCGGTATGATCGTCGGGGCCAACTGGCTCGCGAATGGCAAGTTCGCCCGCTGGTACGACCTCATCATTGGCATCATCTTCAGCGTGGCCGGCCTGATTGGCATCGCCGCTGGCTTCCATGTGAATCTGCTCAGTGGGGCGCCCGCGTCGTTCAGCAATTTCATCAGCGCCTCGACCTTCTTTGGCCTGAGCCTGACGGTGCTGCCGTCGCTCGTCCACGCTGTGCTTGGTCTGACCTCGCTCAACCACGCCATCCGCAACAAGTGAATGTCCTGTCGCTCAGGTGAGCGGCGCCAATTCCGCAACCTTGGCGGGATACTCTCGTAGGTACCTTAGTTCCAGCAAGAGCGGGCGGCGTACCCTGAGGTCTGCTCAGGCAGCCGCTCGTGCGTGAACGAAGAGGAGATCGAGATCGATGTTGAAGCTCGCATTGCGCACCATTGGCATGATCCTTGGATTACTCGCCGGCGCCATCATGCTGATCATTGACATCCTGTACTCGCTGACGAACACCCTGAGCAAGCTGGCGGGCGACACAGGGTTCACCTCCCACTTCTTTCTTGGGCTGCTCTGTGTCATCCTTGGCGTCGTCGGCGCATTCCTGGCCGACCCGCTGCCCACGGCGTCAGTCGTGCTGATGCTGATTGCGGCGGTCGCCTTCTTCTTCCTCGTCGGCGCCTGGGCGATCATCCCAGGGATCATCTTCCTGATCGCGATTGCTATCGTCTTCTTCGACCGCAGCCGCGCCAAAGCCCGCGCTGCGTAGGCGCTCGTCGTCTCCAGGCCTGGTTGAGCAAACAGCAGCAGGGTGCGAGCATGGGCGATGAACTCCACGTTCGCGTCACCGTTGTCTCCAGGCTGGTTGAGCAAACACCAGCAGGGCCACACGCTGGGCCTGCGTCGCAAGACCTGGGCAGTGCGTGGCCCTGTCGCGTGCAGTTCGCGCTCGCTGGGCGCCGAACTATCCGCGTAGCCGCCGGCTAGGCGGGCGGTAGCTGGGCGCTCAGCAGATGCTTCTGCACCTTGCCGAGCGCGTTGCGCGGCAGCGCGGCGGCAAAGACGATGCGGCGCGGCTTTTTGAAGCTGGCCAGACGCTCGCGGCAATAGGCGATGAGGTCATCCGCCGTCGGCGTTGCGCCCGGCTTCGCCACGATCACCGCGACCACCTGCTCGCCCAGGTCGTCATCTGGCGCGCCGAGCACGGCCACCTCGGCGACCGCTGGATGCGTCGCCAGCACATCCTCGATCTCGCGCGGGTAGATGTTGTAGCCACCGCTGATGATGAGTTCACGCGCGCGCCCGGTGATCGTGTAGTAGCCATCGGCGCTGACCGAGCCAAGGTCGCCCGTCTTGAACCAGCCGTCGGCGCTGAACGCTTCCGCAGTCGCGTCAGGGCGATTCACGTAGCCTGCGAAGACGTGCGGGCCGCGCACCTCGATCTCGCCGATCTCGCCGGGCGGCAGGGGATGGCGCTGGCGCATCTCCACGATGCGCGCTTGCTGGCCAGGGAATGGGGCGCCCACCGTTCCCGCGCGCCGTTCGCCGTCATACGGATTGGTCAGATTCATGCCCGTCTCGGTCATGCCGTAGCGTTCGAGCAGGCGCTGGCCAAAGAGGCGCTCGAACTCCGCGAACAGGCGCGGGCTGAGCGGCGCCGAGCCGGAGACGAACAGTCGGGGGAGATGCGCCGGGACGCCGCGTCGCTGCGCCTCCGCCACGAGGCGGCTATACATCGTAGGGACGCCGAAGAACAGACTGATTGCCTGATCGGCGTCAAACGCCGCCAGCGCATCGCTCGCGTCGAATGCGCGGCGAAGGATCGCGCTGCCGCCCATGCAGAGCGTTCCATGCAGGCCGACCATCAGGCCATGGCTGTGGAACAGCGGCAGTGTGAGCAACAGCCGGTCGTCGGGCGTCCATTGCCAGGCGGTGGTGATGGCGGCGATGTTCGCGACGAGGTTGCGATGCAGCAGCAGCGCGCCTTTCGCGCGGCCAGTCGTGCCGGAGGTGTAGCCGATGACGGCGGGGTCGTCGCTGGCGGGTGGGTGTAGCGGCGTGGACGCTGCGCCGCCAGCTTCTTCCCCCAGCCGCAGAAAGCGCGCGAAGGCGATGCCCGGCGCTGGCGGTGTGGCGCCCGCCGGGCCAACGATGATCTGCGCGCTCAGAGCAGGCAGGGCCAGCGGCCGCAGCTCCGCAGCCCCAGCGGGCGAGGTGACGCAGAAGCGCACGGCTGCGTCGTTCAGGATGTGCGTCAACTCCACCTGGCGATACTGCGTGTTGATGAGTGTGACCACGCCGCCCGCCAGATGGACGCCCAGGTAGGCGGTGGCGAACTCAGGACAGTTTTCCAGGAACAGGCCAACGCGGTCGCCCGGCGCCAGGCCGGATGCGCTGAGCGCGCGGGCGAATCGCTCGACATCGGCGTAGAGTCGCCCATAGCTCATCGCCGCGTCGTCGAAGATGATCGCCGGGCGCTCAGGCTGGCGTTGGGCATGGTCGGCGACCATTGCGACGATTGAGTCTAACACAGTCGCCTCTCCAAGCCGACGGGCCACGTCTCCCCAGGTGAGGAAGCGTGGCCCGCCGCGCTACTCGACATCGCTACAGCAACGGTCGGCTCAGTCCTGCCGCTCGACCTGCGCCGGGGTCGGCGCGCCGATGCCGCGTCGTGGGCGTGGCCCAGGCTCCGGCGTCTTCACCGGGTGCTCATCCACCAGCCGCAGCGCCTCGCTCAACGCGCGAGTAAGCTGCGGATCGGCGCCGTGCGCGTAGTCCTGCGGCGTATTGTCCACCTCGATGGTGGGATCAGTGCCGTAGTTCTCCACGCCCCAGCCGACATCGCGGAACCAGAAGCTGAACTCTGGCTGCGTCGTCAGCGAGCCATCCGCCAGGGCGATATAGGGGCTGATGCCGACCACGCCACCCCAGGTGCGCTTGCCCACCAGCGGGCCGAGCTTGAGCATCTTGAACGCATGGCTGAAGATGTCGCCATCGGAGCCAGCGTTCTCGTCGGTGATCGCCACGAGGTTGCCGCGCGGCGACTCCGTGAAGTAGGGCGACGCGCCGCTCCAGCGCTGGAAGGCGTAGCCCAGACGCGGGCGCATCAGCTTCTCGAGCACGAGGCCAGAGACACTGCCACCGCCATTCCAGCGCACATCCACGATCAGCCCCTCGTGGTCGTACTCCTGCAAGTAGTAGCGGTGGAAGATCGCGAAGCCGAATGAACCCATGTCGGGGACGTGGATGTAGCCGACACGCCCGCCAGAGCGCTCGTGAACCGCCTTGCGATTGCCCTCGACCCAATCGAGGTAGCGCGCAAGGAAGTCGCCGCCCGCCAGCGCGCGCACCGTCACCGTGCGTGGCGCGCCGCCCGCCGCTGGCTGCACGAGCAGTTCGACCTCGTTCCCCGCCTGATTCACCAGCAGGCGCATCGGGCTGCGCTCGCGCGAGACGCGCTGCCCGTTCACCGCCAGCACTGCGTCGCCCACCGCGACATTGATCCCCGGCGCCAGCAGCGGCGAGGTCGCGTCCGCCGCCCACGGATCACCGTGAACGATGCGCGTGATGATGTAGTGTCCGCTGGCCTCATCGAAGCGCCAATCGCAGCCAAGGCTGCCCTGCGCATAGTTTGGATGCTCACGATATTCGCCGCCAAACTCGTAGGCGTGCGAAGAGCCAAGCTCGCCCTGCATCTCCCAGATGATGTCGGAGAGTTCGGCGCGCGAGCCTGCGCGGTCCACCAGCGGCGCGTAGCGGTTGTGGATGGTCAGCCAGTCGATGCCGCTCATGTCGGCGTTCCAATATTGCTCGCGCTGGAGCCGCCACGCCTCGTGATACATCTGACGCCACTCGGCGCCCGGCCAGATGGCGACTCTGGCGCGGTCGAGATCGAGCCAGCCAGAGGGACGCCCCAACTGCTCGGCCTCCGGACCTTCCGGCGGCTTCTCGCCCGCCTTCAGCAGGCGCAGGCGGTCATTCGAGCGATAGAGCAGCCACTTGCCATCCGCCGTCACCTCAAAGTCGCTGAGGCCATCGGCGAGGTGATCCTGCTTGCGGCTCTCGAAGCGATAGACCGAGAGCGAATTGCTGCTGGCAGGCGTCAGCGACGTCCAGTTCTCGTTGAGCGTCCCTTCGACCGGCGCCGCGATGAAGACCGCGCCCCCTGGAATGCCCGCGACGCGGTTGTAGCGTCCCTCTGGCACGGGGAACTGGACGGCGCGAGCGACGATGCCCTCCAGATCGATCTCGACGGGCTTTGGCGCCTCCGCTTTCTCGTCCTTCTCGCTCTTCTCCGCTTTCCCGGTGTCGGCGCTGGCCCCATCGCTCGCGGGCGCCTCGCTCTTCGCCGCCTCCTTCTCGCTCTTCGCCTCGTCTTTCGGCGGGGTGGGCAGCGGCATGAAGGGTGAGCGCTCGTCGCGCTTCAGCGTGATGAGGTATGGGCGCATGCCCTTGGGGAAGCCCATATCGAAGTTGAGGTTATCCTGCACAGGATCGAAATCGCGCGCGGAGAGGAAGTAGAGATACTTGCCCTCCGGGTCGAATGCGGGCTGCATGTCGTAGCGTAGCGGCTCCGTCACCTGCCACGTCTCGCCCGTGGCCACGCGCGCCAGTTTGATCGCCACCTGGCGCGGGTTGATGGCGTAGGCGTAGGCCAGCCACTGACCATCCGCTGACCATGCCAGGCCGCGCTGGTGCATCGCGTCTTCTTCGCGGCCAAACGCGGTGTGGTCAATGCGCTTGACCTCGCCCGTCTCGGCGTCGATGACCAGGAAGTCGCCGCGATGATTCGAGAGCGCGACCTGCGAGCCGACCGGGGATGGCGCCATCTCCAGCGCATGGCCAATGTCCAGTTCCGCATACGTGCGGCCCTCGGTCGCGCCATCCGCCGCGAACACGACCAGCCGTGGCTCCTCGCCCTGGTCGGCGACGGCGACGATGCGCTTGCCGTCGGCCAGCCACGCGATCATGCGATAGCGGGTGGCTTCTGGGTCGCCCTGCTGGGTGACGGCGCCCTCAAACGCGCCCATGCTGAATGCCTTGCCGCGCGTGGTGAAGGCGACCCGGTCGCCCTGCTGGCTTGGGGTCCACGATTCGAGCCAGCGCCCGGCGGAGACGAAGCGACGCGACCGCTGCGTGCGCGAGCCGGTCAGCGTCACCTCGACTTTGCGGCCCTGAGTCGCGTTCGGCTCCAGCACATAGAGGTCGCCGCCCGCGTGATAGACCAGCGAGACGCCATCAGTGGAGAGGCCACGCGCATAGTAATCCGCATGGTTGGTGTGACGGCGGATGTCGCCGCCATCGGGCAGACAGGAGTAGACGGCGCCGATGTTTTCGTGGTCGGAGATGAAGTAGATGCGCTCGCCGACCCACGCTGGATAGGAGATGTTGCTGTCGAGATTGAGCAGGCGATGGAACTCGCCCGCGCCGTTGGCGTCTATCCACAGATAGCCAGCGGTGCCACCGCGATAGCGCTTCCAGTGGGCAGGCTCATCGGTGTTGCGCCCGACGACGACAGCGCCACCTGGCCCGAAGGCGATGGAGTGCGCAGGGCCGTAGGGCAGCGTGCGGGTCGCGCCGCCCTGCGCCGCGATTTCTTGCAGCGCCCACCAGCGTCGCATCGGCTGATAGGCCGGGCTGGAGAAGATGATCGCCGAGCCATCGGGTCGCCAGGCGGCGATGCGCGCGCCCGCGCCATCGTAGGTCAGGCGCTGGGCCTCGCCGCCGTCGAACGGCATCACGTAGACCTCGTTTGGGCCTTCTTGCTGGCCAGTGAAGGCGAGCGTTTTGCCATCGGGCGAGAAACGCGCGTTGGTGATCTCCGCGAGGCCCGCTGTCAGGCGCTCGGCGCGCCCACCGCTGCGGGAGGTGAGCCAGAGGTCATCCTCGGCGGTGAAGACAATATGGTCACCAGCGATGGTCGGGAAGCGAATGTAGCCCAGATGCCCCATAAAGTTTCCTTTGTCGTTTTCCACCAGACGCCGGAACAGCCGCACATGCGGCGATACCACGGCTCTGCGGCGGCGCGCCACGTCACACGGCGCCCTGAAGAATGTACGCACGGCGAGTGCGATTCTGTCAATTTGTCTGGCGGCGCGACCCTTGCGCCGCAGGAATGCGTATGGTAAGATGTGAGGGCGGTGAGCTAGAGGCGCAGACCTCAGTCATCACCTCTATTCCGGGATCGTCTAGTGGTAGGACAGCTGACTCTGGATCAGCCAGCCGTGGTTCGAATCCACGTCCCGGAGCCATACGAAGCGGGTCAGTCGAGCGACTGGCCCGCTTTTTTGCGCGCGCGCGTCCGGCATGCCGTCTATTGGGCGATCATGCGGAGGTGAGGCCAAGCAGTTGGTCAATCGCGCCGACGGTCAGGTCGCGCAGCGAGTCTACGACCTGGTCGGCGGCCTCCAGGCCAGGCGCGTCGGGCTGACCTGCGCGGCGCACGGCGATGCAGCGCATGCCGCCAGCGCGCGCCGCCGCCACGCCTGCGGGGGCATCCTCGAAGACCACACAGCGCGCGGGCGCGACCCCCAGCAGCGCCGCGCCCGCCAGGAAGATGTCTGGCGCGGGCTTGCCGTGCGCCACCTGCTCGCCTGAGATGAAGCCATCGAGCGATGGCCCGATGCCGAGCAGGCGGATGATCGCCTCGATATTCGCCTCAGGGGCCGAGGAACCGAGCGCCTGCCGATAGCCTGCCGCACGCAGCGCCGCCAGCAGTTCGCGCGCGCCGGGCAGCGCCTTCGCCTCGCGCGCCAGCAACGCACGATAGAGCGCCTCCTTGCGGTCGCTCAGCGCCGCGATGCGCGCCGGGTCGCGCACCCCAAACATCAGCGGGATGGTGTCGCTATTGCGCATGCCGAACCCCGCCCAGAACGCCTCATCGCTGTAGGGGAAGCCCTGCTCGCGCGCCAATGCTTCCCACGCCAGCCGATGCTGCTCACTGCTGTCGATGATGACGCCATCCACATCCCAGAGCGCCGCAGAGCCGCGCCGCCGCGCTGTCATGTCTGTCTCGTCTGCCTCATCTGCCTTGCCTGGCTCACTCGTCGTCCGCGTATCGCTCACGGCGGCTGCTCCTTCCCATCACTCATCTCACCGACTTGCCCCAGTTAGCGCACCCACGTCTGCGGGCGCGCAAGCCTCCATGCGCCACGACTGCCGCTCGCCCGCCTTTGGGGCGCTTCAGGCCAACGCGCAAGCTCAACCGTTGCCAACTACGTCCTTTCGCCAATACTCCCGGTTGTGACCGACGGCGAACCTTTCTCGTTGAATGGCTTATGTGTCGGCGTAAAGTGTGAGTTGCGCCACTTTTGGCAGTCGGACGTCTGTAGCGCCAACGACTTGGAGACAGGGCGCCTGCGCGGATAGGACGAGATGGACGGGGAATCCTGACCAGAAAGTACTAACCAAGGCGGCGATAACCGCATCGTCGCACAATCGCAGGTATAGTTGGCAAGGTAATAATGTTCGAGTACATCTGTTCCATGTGGAGCAGGGACCTTGTCTGGGGTAGAGCGCGCGGGCAGTCTTCCGGTCGTAGCGACGGCTCCCGGTGTATGGTACTGGCCGCTCTCGTATCACATCCGCCGCAGCGCGGGCGTGAAGCTCCGGGACGAGGATAAGGGGAGGCGTCGAAGAGCAGACTCGTCCAACCCTGGCGCAGGCGCCTGATCGCCTGTGTCCACTGGCGCAGAACGCTCAGGTGAGCTTGCACGCCGCTGGACAGTTGGCCACGAGTTTCGGCGCCTTCCGCGATGGGCGCGTATGATGGCCGCGTCATACGCGCCTGTCCTGAGGAGGATTCACTCTTGCTACGATCTGACGTGTTGTGGAGGAATGGAGGGCGACTGCTCTCAGTCGCATTGCTCGGAGGCCTGGCGCTCAACGCGGGTGGCGCGCCCATTGATATGATGGACGCCCACGGAGCCAAGGCCGCCTCGCAAACCTGGCTTACGCTGGAGAATGGCTGGCTCTGTCGCTCGTGGAGCGCGCCGCTGGCCGCCAGCGTCGAGACCGCAAGCATTCCCCCGGTCGTCATGAGTCCCACCGCGGACGCCATTCCGCTCTCGCTTACGACGCAGGGCCTGCGCACTGAAGGAGCGGATTTCGCACAAGGCGCGCTGACATCGACCACACTCGCGCTGGGGCAGGGAGCCCAGCGAAATGTCACCCACTGCGCCTCGCAGTGGCATATCAGCGCCGATGGACGCCTCATCTCCGATGCGTCTGCCTGGGTGCCCAACCCAACGGGTGATTGGCCTTCGCTGAACGACACAGTGCTGACGGCGATGCCACTGCGCGCGTCGTCGCCCAAACTGGCGCTCGCCGGAACGGTGCGCCAGACGACCACCACGCCCAGCGCGATCGCCGCAGTGCTGGTGATTCACAAGAAGACGCCGCCAGTCGTTCAGCCTGCCGCGCAGACGGGAACCTTCTACACGTCGGCTGGGAGCATCGGCCAGTGGACTCCTGTGCCGGGGCATTCCACCTACTCCATGTCTGATTTCGCGGGTGATCCCCATAGCTCTGAGTTTGGCGTCTGCACCTGGTGGGCCTGGTACATGCGCCGCGACGAGCCGCAGCTTGGCACGCTCGGCATGGCCGACAACTGGATCAACGCCGCACGCGCAGACGGCATGAGCGTCGGCTATGCGCCTGCCGTTGGCGCGACGGTGGTGTTCCAGCCAGGCGTGCAGGGGGCAGGCGGCAGTGGCCACGTCGCTCATGTCGAGCAACTGCTCGGCGGCGGCTGGTTCATCATCTCTGAGATGAACTTCTATTGGAACGGCGGTGGCTGGGCGCGCGTAGACTACCGCTACGTCCACGCTGGTTCAGGGGTTGAGTTCATCTATTAGCGGCTGGCGGCTTGCTCACACACCGTTCCATTCCCGCCCTGACACGCTGCGATCTGGCAGCGCGTCAGGGCGGCGTTTGCGTTGTGCGCGGGCGCCAGGCGGCGGGCTGGCTGGGGCTGTCTGAGATGGCGATAAGAATTGCTGAGCGTCTCTGGCGCGCCGATTGAAACTCTGCTATAGTGACGCTGTAGAGCGAGGCGTGGCGCGGGATCGCGCTCGCCCGCCGCTCAGGTTGACCAGGCAGCGTGGCCGGGTTGACCACAAAACCTCAATGAGGAGGAATGCAATGAAACTCCGTGGATTGCGTCATGCGCGGCAGCGCAGCGGGCTGAGCATCGGCCAACTGGCCGAGCTAACCGGGCTGCGCCGGGAAACGATCACCCATCTGGAGCACTGCCGCGAAGAGCCGCAACCCTATGCGCTGAGCAGACTGGCGCGTGCGCTTGGCGCCTCCGTCGCTGAGTTGGTAGGCGCGACGCCCGCTACGCTGAAAACCATTGCCTGAGGCGCTTCCCCGCTTTTGGTAGTGCGACTACTCCACACATTACGCGCAGGGCGCCGCTCAGCGGCGTCCTGTTTTTTTTGCGCGTGTGGCGGCGCTTGTCGCTTCCCGCAAGCCACTAAACTGGTGGCGCGCTCACTTATTGTCTGTCTTGCTTATCCGCTGACCATAACGACGGTTGGCGCTCCGCTTCAATACGCTGCTGCTCACGCTTCTGTAGCGCCTGGATGCTGACCTCCGGCGTTGGCAACTGCTCAGGTGGCGTACCGCCATGCTCGATGATAAACTCCCGCACGTCTGCTCCCATGTGGTGATGGGCTTGATTGGCTTGCTCTTTCGCGTCCACCGGATGATTGCGCAAACGCTGCTCGGTCAGGCTGGCGCGGAACAGGTTAGCCGCCAGTTCATCTGGTCCCATCCAATCCAGAATCTGTTGGCCGCGCTTCAGACCTTTGCGCACGGCGATGTCATGGGCAGCCTCGCCGCCATACAGGCCACGGTAGCCGTGGTCCTGGAAAACCGCGAAGTCGCGTCGGGTGACGACTCCTGATGCGGCCGCCGCATCGGCCAGTGTGAGGTTGCGGTCGGCCATCTGGCCGCGCAAGAAGATCGCTTTCTGCTCCAGCGTAAGGCCAGCCAGCAGGTCGTACTGACCTATTTCCTCGAGCCGCTCCGTACCGACTTTCGCCAACCACTGCTTGAACGGCTCGGCTTTAGGACTAGGAATGCTCTGGATGATGCGCAGCAGCGTTTCAGTGTCAGCGGCATCAGTGGCGTACTTCTTACCATCGAGCGAGCGCATCTTCAGTTGTAAACACTTTGATAACACCTCGGCGAAGCCCTCATCCTGGACGCGCCGCTTCAGGTTGCCCCAATATTGGCGCGGAGCATCACTGTCCGTGAGAACCGCCACCATGTCCACCACGCTAAAATACCAACGATCACTCACCCATTGCCGTCGGATAATGCGCCCATCGCCGTCAAACGGAAGCAACGCCTGGTCGTTCATTTGGTCGCTCATGGCCACGCTCCTCTCTCGCACCAGCGCCTGGTTGCGCTCATGGCTGTAGTATGCGCAGACAGCGAGCGACTTGACAACGGCGCAGCTCACATATACTCCGAAGCACAAAGAAGCACAAACGCCCATCTTGTGGGATTTAACGCCACGTTCTACCTGGACTCCACCTGAATAGTCGCTCCCTCCCCTTCTTGTGATATCAGGTCCCCCTGGGATGTGAGCGCCAGACCAGGAGCGGATCACTCCCTGCTGCCATCTAGCAGGCGGCAGGGAGGGCAAGCGCGGCGAAACCAGCGCCACATCGCCACGAGGGGATCAGAACAATCCCCATTTTTTCAGCGAGCGGTGCGACGGCCATAGGCCCACATCGTCAGGGGAATCAGGACGAGGAGCAGCCCGCCACACCAGGCCAGCGCCAGCCAGAGGGCGGAGCTTGCAGGCTGATCGAGCAGCAGCCCGCGCGTCGCATCCATCATCAGCGACACCGGCTGATGGTCGGAGAAGGCTTGCAGCCAGCCAGGCATAGTGCTGACCGGCACGAAGGCGCTGCTGGCGAAGAGGAAGGGGAGCAGCCAGACAATGCCAGCCTGGGCGACCGCCTCAGGGCTGGGGATGAGCAAGCCCACCAGCGCCGAGAGCCAGGAGAAGACAAAGCTCACCAGCAGGACTAACGCCGACGCTGCGATCCAGGCCGGAAGCGTTCCCTGTGGTCGAAAGCCGACCAGCACCCCGATCCCCCATGTGACCAGGATAATCAGGGTATTGCGGAGCAGATCAGCGAAGATGCGACCGGTCAGCACCGCCGAGGGCGCCATCGGCAAGGAGCGAAAACGATCAATCAGGCCATGTTTCAGATCGCTTGCCACCCCGACGCCCGTGTTGGCTGACGCGAAGACGGCAGACTGCACGAAGGCGCCGGCCATCAGATAATTGACATAGCTGGTACCCGGCACGGCAATCGCCCCACCAAAGAGGTAGCGGAAGAGCAGCACGATGATGATCGGCTGCAATGTGGCCGTGATCAGTTCATCGGGAACGCGCGGAATCTGCCTGATCTGGCGTTTCGCCACCACCACGGCGTCGGCCAGCGCCCAGTACAGGGCAGGGCGTTTGAGGGAGGTGAGCCGTTCCATGGGAACAACTGGCGCGCTGCTCATGATGCCCTCCTGTTCGCTGGTTGAGGCTCTGCTGTCGCGGCGGCCGCTTGCGCTTCGCTCGCCGGGCGCCCGGTGAGGGTGAGAAAGACATCGTCGAGCGTGGGTCGGCGCAGCGCCAGGTCGGCCAGGGCAATCTGGGCGGCATCCAGATCGTGTACGATAGCGGCCAGGTGTTTCGCGCCCTCGACCGTTGGCACAGCCAGGTGGCGTTTGAGGGTATCTACCTGCGCCTCACCTGAACGATACGGGCGTAGCGCCTCAAGCGCGGCATCCAGCGAGCTGCCTGGCGCGAGTGTGAGTTCCAGCCACTCCCCGCCGATCTGCGCTTTCAAGGCGTCGGCGGAGCCGCTGGCGATCACCCGCCCCTGATCGATGACCGCGATCTGCTGGGCCAGTTGATCGGCCTCCTCCAGATATTGGGTGGTCAGGAAGACGGTGGCGCCAGCCCTGGCCATGTCACGGATAAGGGTCCACATTGCCAGGCGCCCGCGTGGGTCCAGGCCTGCCGTCGGCTCATCCAGGAACAGAATCGGCGGCGCCATGATTAGACTGGCTGCCAGGTCCAGCCGCCGCCGCATGCCGCCAGAATACGTTTTGACCAGACGCCCGGCGGCTTCGACCAGATCAAAACGCTCCAGGAGGTCGCGTGCGCGTCGCTTCGCTACTGAGGCGGGCAGGTGGTACAACTGTCCGAACAGGGTCAGGTTTTCGTAGCCTGAGAGGATTTCGTCGACGGCGGCATATTGCCCGACCAGGCCAATATGCGCGCGCACCGCTGCCGCCTGTTTGAGGACATCCAGCCCATCCACCTCCACCCGTCCGCTGTCGGGCTTGAGGAGTGTGGTGAGGATGCGTACAGCAGTGGTTTTGCCCGCGCCATTGGGGCCAAGCGCCCCAAACACGCTGCCGGCTTCAACCACCAGGTCCAGCCCGGCGAGCGCGTGAGTCTTGCCGTAGGATTTCTGTACGCCTTCGGCCAGAATCGCTGGGTGTGTGGACATAGAACCCCTCCCTGAGAAGGTAGGCTCCCGGTTGTCTCCCCATAGCTTGAGGACCGAGAGGACATTGAGGAGAACCGCGATGTGCGCCCCACAAAAATAGTTTCCTGGAAACAATACTATCAGGAAGAATCGCGCATGTCAAGATTGTTTCCAGGAAACCTTGTAAGGCGCCCAGTTGATATACTGCGTGAAGAAGGGAACAGGGGAGACTTCGAGAAGGGGCGTGCCATGTCCAGTACATCAGATGACCAGGCAGGCAGCCGCGAGGAGGCGCAGCCGCTCATCGAGCAGATTCTGGCGCTGCTGGCAAAAGTCACAGAGCGATTCGGATCAGAGGAGAATGAGGAGTCGCGCTGGTTGGCGCAGCATAGCCACGACCCACTGATTGTCGAACTGCTGCATGATTCGACGGCGACAGCGCTGCGCATAGTGGATGCCATCGGGCGGCTGGAGCCGGTCAATGGCATTACGATCTCAGCGCACGCCCGGATTCCCAGGGGCACTGTCTCGAAAGTCACCCGCCGCCTGATCGCTCAAAAGTTGGTGAATACCGCATCCCTGCCGAACAACAAAAAAGAAATCCTGTTTCGCCTGACCCCGCTAGGGAGCGAGCTGTTTCAGGTGCATCGCGCCTTCGATGGGCAGATGGAGCGGGGTTTTATGCGGTTCCTGGAACGCTACGATCTCGATGAATTGCGTCTCCTCGTTCGGGTGCTGGATGAGGCAACCGAAGCCTCGTTTTTGACTCTGGGTCTCCAGAGGACAGCAGCGCAGGAACACGGAGAGAAACGTGCCCGCGACCAAGCGGCGGATGAGGCGTAATCACCAGCGATTGCCAACGTCGTTTTATGACCAGCCCGTCTGGAGTGTGGGGCGACTGGCGCCGGATACGCCCTCATCCCCTGGCCTTCTCTCTCACACAGCGAGGGGTTGGGGATGAGGTCTGACGCGGGGAACCTCAGGCTCTCAGCCGAGATGTGGTATCAGCGCTCGTCGGCGCTCACGCCATCAGCCGCGCTGGCTGCGCCGTCGCGCTCACCTGGCGCGCCATCCTGCGCATCAGCCTGCGCGCCACTCTGCGCGTCATCTGCCAGGCGTGGTGTGCGATAGGGCGGCGTCTGCTCGTCACGCTGATGATTGACGCTCAGCCCACCAGAGGCGCCATTGCTCGCGCTCGGCCCGCCAGAGGCGCCGTTCTCCGCGTGTAGTTGGCCCGAGAGCCTGGCTGAGAGCGGACGGCTGCGCTCCGCCCGCGCGACGATGGGGGCAGGCGTCGTCTCTTGCAGCAGCGCCCGCGCGCCTGGCCCCTGCGGCTGAGGTAGCGGCGGCGACCCGAACGCCGCCATCTGCTGTATGAACGGCTCCAGCGCATCAGTGCGGCGCGCTGGTGGCATCGTCGGCGCGACGCCACCTGGCATATGCAGCGGCCCCATCTGCGGCGCCACCTGCGGCGAGGCAAGCGGCGTGGAAGCGCGCGAGGTCTGCGGCTGAGTGAGCGGCGTGGAGGCGCGTGAGGCTTGCAGCATGGAGCCGCGCGCATCCTCACGCAACTGGAAGACACTGATCTGTCGCTGAAGCGCGTCGGCCAGGTCAACGAGATAGTCCATCGAGGCGCGCGCCTGCTCCATGCTCAGGCTGGTCTGGGTCGAGACGTTCGCCAGGTCTTTGATGACTGCGGCGACCTGTGTCGCGGCGAGCGCCTGCTCACTGGCGATGTCGTTGATCTGCTGCACATCGTCGGCCAGTCGTTGATTGAGCTGGTCTACCTCGGCCAGCGCCGCGCCTGCCCGTGTCACCAGCTCCGACTGGAGCACCACCTGCTCCACGCCATGCTCGATCTGCACTACCACCTGATGTGTCTCCGTCTGCACCCCCTGAATGCGCGAGTGAATCTGGCGGGTGGCCTCGCTGGCGCTCGTCGCGAGATGTCTGATCTCCTGCGCGACGACGGCGAAGCCGCGCCCATGATCGCCAGCGCGCGCCGCCTCAATCGAGGCGTTGAGCGCGAGCAGATTCGTCTGCGCGGCGATGTCGGCGACGAGCTGCACGATGTCGCCGATCTCCTGCGCGCTCTCGCCCAACCGCTTGACCTTCTTCTTCGTCTGAAGCGTCAATTCGCGCACGCGCGCCATACCTTCGCTGGCCAGTGCGGCATTCTCGGAGCCTGCGCGCGAGAGATCGCTGGCCTCGTGGGCCACGGCGTTCGACTGGCTGGCCGTCGTAGCGATGTGCCGCACATTCTGCGACATACCATCCACCGCCGTCGAGAGGTCCAGAATGCGCTCGGCCTGCTCGGTGGCGCCCTCGGCGAGGTAGGTAGCGGCGGCGCGCACCTCCGAGGCATGCTGGTTGACCATCTCGCTCGCCGCCTGCGCCTCCGCCAGGATGTCGTTGAAGGCGTCGAGCACCTCATTGAGCGAGACGACCAGCGGATCGAGCACATTGTTGAGCGGCGGCGCTGGCAGGCGCAGGTCGCGGTTGCGCGCCAGATCGAGGTGGAAGCGGAGCCGCCGCAGACCCTGGCCGAGCACCTGCCGCTCGTGCTCGCGCTCGGCGAAGATGCGACTTGTGTCGATCGCCAGCGCGGCCTGGCTGGCGAAAAGCTCGATGATCTCGATCGTTTCGAGCGAGGGAATGTAGCCATCGTCGGGCTGATCGAGCGAGAGCACGCCGAGCAGCCGCCCATTGCGCGGGCTGACGAGCGGCGCCAGCAGCACATCTTCGGGGTGCCAGGCGTCGGGCGAGGTGGGGTGGGCATACGCCTGCCCTGGCGGGGGCGGCTCGATCACGCCGCCCACAGCGTCGAGCACATGCCGATACTGGTGGGGTATGAAGTAGGAGTGACTGCGGCAGAACTCTGGGCGCATCACCGCGATCAGCGATTGCAGTCGGGGCGGATTCTGCGTCAGCTCGCGTTGATTGGCCTCGCTGAGGCCAGCTGTCGCCACCACCTCGACAAACTCACTGTCACTGCGCACGATATTGAGCGCGGCCACACGAAAGCCGAGGGCGCCGCTGATCGACTCGACGACCTCGGCGAAGATGCGCCCCAGCCCCATCTCAGCGCGCAGCGCCGCGCCCAGACGCACCATCTCCTTCACCTGGCGCATGCGTCGGTTCGCGTCTCGGTCGACGCCTCCGGCGCCGCGCCGTTGTGCCCAATTCGCCATAGCCCGCAGCCTCCTGCCTCCGCGATACGGCGCGCCCATCGGCGTCATACGTGGGGGGTATCCGCCAGATTGCCTGGCGCGCTGACGCATCCTGAGCTTGTGCTGATGTGATCGTAGAGGGCCCTTCGCGCGCACATCAGGCGCGCGTCAACACATTATGGCGGAGGTCGCTGCCAGGCGTCAATGGGATGAATGCTGCGCGGTCGCCTCGCTGAGCCACTTGAGGTGCATACTGGCGTGCCCTGCTATCGTCATGAAGAGCGCGGAGAGTGTGCCATCGCCAAAGGGTGAGTGTGCGATGAACTGCGCCAGCTGGCTGTCGTCAAGGCTGGCGAGCAGCGTCAGCGTCGCCTGGCGTGTCTCGTCCAGGCGACGAAAGAGCGTTTCGGCGGCCTCGGCGCGATATTTGTTGGCCGCCTGTTCGTTCGCCTGATTGATCAGATTGCGCCGCGCCTGCTCTTCGTCACTGCCAGTCTGCGTATAGAAGCCCAGCGGATCCTCGGCCCCGCCGATGGCGCGTTTGATGGCCCCCTGAAAGAAGCGTTCGGTCCCCACGAGGTGCGCGAGATGGTCTTTGGGCGTCCACATGGCGCCCTCCTGCGCCTCGCTGGCCGTCACCGGGCGCAGCAACTCATCCTCAGAGAGCGCGCGAAACCAGCGTTCGACACGTTCGCGCTGTGCCGCCAGGGCAGTAGTAATCTCATCGCGTGTGGCCATTGTGGTCAAACCTCCTCATGATGCGGGGCTATGCGTGCGAACGGCGAGAAAGGCGAGACGCCACGCGAAGGTGAGCTATCTCCTCCGCGTGGCGTCTCATGTCGTGCGCCAGCCCTCACCCCCAACCCCTCTCCCAGAGGGCGAGGGGAGTCGGATTTCCCCCTCGCCTCGTGGGAGAGGGGTTGGGGGCGAGGGGAGCCGGATTTCCTCCTCGCCCTCTGGGAGAGGGGGCCAGGGGGTGAGGGCTGGCGCCAACACTCCGCATGGCGTCTTCTGTGCCAACGAGTAGCCGACCTACTGGCCGGGGAAGTGGCAAGCCGCCCGATGCGCCATGTCCGTCCCTGGCTTGACCTCCAACGGCGGCACGACCTCGCGGCAGATGGCCTGCGCCTTCCAGCAGCGCGGGTGGAACGGGCAGCCCGACGGCGGATTGACCGGGCTAGGCACATCGCCCGTGAGGATGATGCGCTTGCGTGTCTTCTCCGTATCGGGGTCCGGATAGGGGCTGGCCGAGAGCAGCGCGATGGTGTAGGGGTGCTGCGGGTTTGCGTAGACATCATCGGCGGGGCCAATCTCGACGATATGCCCCAGATACATCACCGCGACTCGTGTGCTGATGTGCTTGATGGCTGAGAGGTTGTGCGCGATGAACATGTAGGTCAGGTTGAACTCTGACTGAAGGTCGGCGAGCAGATTGAGCACCTGCGCCTGAATCGAGACATCCAGCGCGGAGATTGGCTCGTCGGCGACGATGAACTTGGGGTTCAGGGCGAGCGCGCGGGCGATGCCGATGCGCTGGCGCTGGCCGCCGCTAAACTCGTGCGCGTAGCGGTTGAGGATGTTCGGGCTCATGCCCACCACCCGCAGCAGATAGCGGATGCGCTCATCGGTCTGCGTGCGATTGCCATAGTTGAAATTGATGAGCGGCTCTGAGATGACGGCGCCGACGGTGAAGCGGGGGTCGAGCGAGCTGAACGGGTCCTGGAACACCATCTGCATATCGCTGCGCGTGCGTCGCAGCCGATTGGCGCTCAGCTTCGTCAGTTCTTGCCCGTCGAAGTTGACGGTTCCGGCGGTCGGCTTGATGAGCTGGAGGACAGCGCGCCCCAGCGTTGATTTGCCGCAGCCGCTCTCACCGACCAGGCCCAGCACTTCGCCGCGCTTGATCTCGAGGTCTACCCCATCCACCGCCTTGACCGAGGCGACCGTCTGCCCCATCAGGCCGCCGCGAATGGGGAAATGGACTTTGAGGCCGCGAATATCAACCAGTACATCGCTCTGCGCGGGGGCGGCTGCGCCAGGTTGTGGCATAGTCATCGCCAAAGGAAACGCTCCCTTCACTGCCTGCTCAGCAGGGTAGATGGCGGATTAGTAGGGATAAAAGCACGCGACCTGCTGATTTGGCCCAACCGTTTCGAGCAACGGCAGCTCCACGCGGCAGCGCGCCTGCGCCTTGCGGCAACGTGGCGCGAAGGGGCAGCCCACCGGCAGATTGACCAGATTCGGCGGCTGCCCGCCGATGGCGGCGAGCTTGGCTCCGCGTGGTGTGTCGGCGCGCGGCACCGCGTTGAGCAGCGCCTGCGTGTATGGGTGCGCTGGATTCTTGAAGATGGTGCGCGTTGGCGCTGTCTCGACGATGCGCCCCGCATACATGACGGCGACACGCTCGCACGTCCCCGCGACGACGCCCAGATCATGGGTGATGAGCAACGTCGCCGTGTTGAACTCCTGCGCAAGCCCCTTCATCAGATCGAGCACCTGCGCCTGAATCGTCACGTCGAGCGCGGTGGTTGGCTCATCGGCGATCAGCAGCTTCGGATTGCACGAGAGCGCGATGGCGATCATCACGCGCTGGCGCATGCCGCCGCTGAACTCGTGCGGATAGTGGTTGAGACGGCGGCGCGCCTCTGGGATGCGCACGAGATCGAGCATCTGCACCGCGCGGTCGTTCGCCGCTTTGTCGTCGAGCTTCAGGTGCGTCTTGACGACCTCGGCGATCTGAAAGCCGACGGTGAAGAGTGGGTTGAGCGAGGTCATCGGGTCCTGGAAGATCATGGCGATCTTGCCGCCACGCAGCTTATACAGGTCATCCTCTTCCATTTGCACGATGTCGTCGCCCTGAAACAGGATTTTGCCGCCCACGATCTTGCCTGGAGGGCTTTCGATGAGGCGCATCAGCGAGAGTGAGGTGACACTCTTGCCACAGCCGCTCTCGCCGACGAGGCCGAGTGTCTCGCCCTCTTCGATGTAGAAGGTCACATCCTCGACGGACTTGACGACGCCCCCACGGGTGAAGAAGTGCGTCTGAAGGTGTTGTACGTCTAGCAGTCGTTCTGCCATGCTCGAATGTGCTCCGCCAACTCTGGCTCTAACTCTAAGTGACGCTGGCGTCTGGTGGACATCAGCCGCATACGCAGTCGGGCTGATGTCCACCGACCCAAACGCCAGTACACGATGACGTTTCGTCGTCCGATGCGGTGAACCGTGTGGTTAATCCTTCGTGCGCGGGTTGAAGGCGTCCTGGATGCCATCACCCAGGAAGGAGAACGCGATCACGAGCGTCGCAAGCACAACGGTTGGCCAGACGACTTCCCAGGGATTGAGGGCGATCTGGGCCGTGGCGTCGTTGATCATCAGGCCAAGGCTGGAGCCAGGCGGCTGCACGCCCAGGCCGAGCAGCGAGAGCACCGCCTCACTCACAATCGTGTTCACCACGTCGAGCGCGGCGGCGACGATCACGATGTTGAAGAGGTTTGGCACGATATGCTGCAGAATGACGGTGCCATTCGTGCTGCCAACCGTGCGCGCCGCTTCGATGAACTGCTGCTCGCGTAACTGGAGGGTCTGGCCGCGCACCAGACGCGCCATGAAGGGCCAGACGGAGATGCCCAGCGCCAGGCTGACGAGGATCAGGCGACCCGGCAGACCGAGTTTCGCCGAGAAGGCCGGGCCAAGGGTGGCCGCCGCGAGGATGGCGAAGAGCAGGCCGGGGAAGGCGAACATGATGTCGGTGAAGCGGTCGAGGAAGGTGGCCAGCCAGCCGCCGTAGAACCCGGCCAGTGTGCCGATGCTGACGCCGAGGCCGATATCCATGATCTCGACGAGCATCGCCACCTCGATAGACACATTCACACCCGCCATCAGTCGCGCGAGGATGTCACGCCCGAGGGCGTCTGTCCCCAGGGGATGGAGCGCGCTGCTCAACTGGTCCTGTCGGACGAGATCGTTGCTGACGTAGTTGTGATAGTCCATCGGCGTCAGCGTTTGGAGTCCAGTGGCGCCGCCCAGGATGTTGGGGCCAATGTGTGTATAGACGAGTGGGCCGACGTAACTCACCACGATGAAGAGCAGCACGATCGCCAGAAAGATCATCGCGCGGCGGTCGCGGCCCAGACGGCGTAGCGACGCTTGTAACGGCGAGAGCGACTGCCCCTCAGTCGCCGTTTCGCGCGTCTCCATCTCGGCGCGGCGGTCCAGTTCGGCCTGCGAGACGCCGGCGCCTGCTGGCCGCTCTGGGCCACCAATCTCGGCGATGGCATCGGCCATCATGGGAATCCCCACACCGCCGACCGTATCGATCGCCTGAAACTTGTCAGGGGTCTCTTCAATCTTCATGCGACACTCCTCTCACCCGGACCTGGCCTGAAAGCATAGCGCCGGGGGATGGCCTCGGTATCCGCTACTCGACTTTGATGCGTGGGTCTACCAAGCCGTAGGCCACGTCTGTGACCAGGTTCATCATGGCGATGGTGACGGCGAGCAGGATCGTCGTTCCCTGCACGACCGGGAAGTCTCGCGAGACGATGGCGTTGATCGTCTCCTGGCCGATGCCAGGGATGTTGAAGAGGTTCTCGGTAATGAACAGGCCTGTCACCACGAAGCCGATGGACGGCCCCGTGATGGTGATGAGCGGCAAGAGCGCATTTTTGAAGGTATGTCGCCAGAGCACCAGGCGTTCTGAAAGCCCCTTCGCGCGCGCTGTGCGCACATAGTCCTGGTGCAGCACCTCGATGATGCTGGTGCGGGTGAAGCGCAGATAGCCGGCGAAGCTGTTGATGGCGGTGATGGTGATTGGGGCTATCATGGTGTCCCATGTTCCCCAACCAGAGACCTGCAAATGCGGCAATCCCTGATTGTTCAGCCAGATCATCGCTAGCTGATAGAAGGGGATGATGACGAAACTGGGGAGCGCCAGGAGGATGAGCGAGATAATCTGGGTCACGGTGTCATAGCGGGTATTCGCACGCACGGCGGCCAACATGCCGAGGGGAATACCGATGATGATCGCCAGCGCCAGACTGCTCAACCCCAGGGTCGCTGAGACGGGGACAAACTGACTGAGGATGCTCCACACGCTGATGTTGGAACCCGACCAGGAAATGCCGAGGTTGAAGTGGAGCAGTTTGTTGAGGTAGTTGCCATACTGGTGCCACCATGGCAGGTCGAGGCCATACAGGTGACGGAGGGCGCGGGCAAGCTTGGGGGTGTAGTGGACGCCTAGCTGGTTCACAACGGCGTCACCAGGGGCGAAGTAGCCCAGAATGAAGGTGATGAACGAGACGCCGAAGAGTACGAACACGAGGCCCGCGATGCGGCGGACCAGAAAGCGCGGGCCGAGTCGGAATCCGGTGTATACCAGAAACCCGATAATCAGCACCGCAAGGATGAGCACGGGTAGATTCGACAGAATCTGGTCCATACGTCGCCTTTCGTTGATCTGCTGTGGCGTGGGCTTACGTTCTCTTGCAACACACGCCATCAGGTCAGGTCACACTGCCCATCGCTCCGCTCTCCACACTTCGGGCGGCGCCACAGGGAGTATCACGTATCGCGGTGGGAACCATGGGAACCATGCGCGGCGTGAACGACTCTTCTGCTGACTCTCGGAGCGGGGGCGAGTTGTGCAGCATTATACCATACACAGGGCAGGCGTAAATGCCCGCAATTGCCACTGAGTCCGGGCTGGCGGCCAGTTTATCGCGAAAAGTAGCTCGCGTGTGTCAAGCCAGGACACTCCACGTCACTCACGATATGCCGGGTCGCGGCGCCTCTGCTGGGCCAGGGGACACGCGCTGCGCGCTCCATTGGGCGCGCTGGAAGTCATCTCCTCGCGACGCTGCTGGTCGCCGTCTCTATTTCGCCGCACTCCTTTACTTCGCTGCCAGGTAACGCTGCCGAGGCGATACATGCGCGGGTTATGCTCTCGCTACGCAGTTCGCATGATGACGACGGACGGCAGCGTGTCGTAGATCGACATCTGGCCTTGTGGGTCGAATGTGACATTTTGCACGTGCGCAGGTGTTTGCCAGAAGAACTGCTCCTGATAGAGCGGGATGATCGCTACAGCGCTGACAAGCAATTGTTCTGCCGCCTGGTAGTCTTTCGCTCGCTGGGTTGGGTCTTGCTCCGCAACGGCGGTGGTGAGGAGCGTCGTGGCGTCGGGCAGATTGACGCTGCCACTCACACCGGGCGCCGCCGGGGTGAAACGGCCCAGCGCGTCTTGCGCGTCTGGAAAGTCTGCCACCCACTCGCTCAGATAGAACTGCGCCATGCCGCTCGCTATCCGCTGCTGGAGCTGCGCCTCTGGCTCGACCCTGATCGCCAGGGGATAGCCAGGGGCGATGGCCTGCCACATCCGCGCGATCTCCGCCGCGACCTCGCTGGCATTGGCGTCTTCCGCCGGGACTTCGAGCGTGATGACCGGGCATTGCGCAAAGGCCCCGTTACATGCCCTAGACGCATAGGTCTGCGCCAGATTTACAGCCTGTGTTTTCGCGCCGTTAAGCTGTTGCGATGAATCTGGCCCGACGAGCGCCGGGTTATAGGCGGGCATCCCCTGCGGAATGATGTGATTGGTGGCAATGGTCAGGCCGTTGAGCTGATTCGTGACGATGGATTGTTTGTCTATCGCCAGCGCAAACGCCAGCCGCATCTGCTGATCGGTGAAGGGCGTGACACGCCAATTCAGGCCCAGGTAGACGAGATGGAGCAGCGGCACATGCTGAAACGCCGCGCTCCTGGGCGCCGCCGCCACCTGCTCGGCTGTCGGGTAGTCGATGTCGAGCTTGCCCGCCTGATAGGCGGCGGCGGCTTGCGCAGGGGTGGCGTAGAGGCTGTAGTCGATCTCGCGCAGGCGTGGTGTGGCGCCCCAGAAGGCCGTGTTGCGGATGAGACGCAGGCCGCCCTGCTGTGGAGTGCGGTTGAGTTGGAAGAGGCCGCCGCCAATGCCACCATGATCGGTCAGATGGGCTGTCCATTGGGCGCCATACTGCTGGACGAGCCGCTGCGGCACGGCGAAGGCGATGGGCGACGCCAGCGCGGCGAGGAACTGCATGGAGGGCTGCGCCAGCGTGATCACCAGGGTCAGTGGGTCTACTGGATTGATCGGCTGGCCGATGCCAATCAGCGTGGTGATCGGCCCGGCGATGCCGTCTTGCTCCGGCGCGACACAGTTCTCGCGATTGAAGGCCGTGGCATTGGCGAGCGTCAGCCCTTCGAGGCTGATCATCGTGTCGCGGCCCCAGTCGGTGAACCAGTGATAGCCGGCGAAGATCGAGCGCGTCTTTTCGCCGGCCGCTCGAGCCGCCGCCACTTCCTGCGCGCGGCTCGCCGGCGTGACGACAAACTGATCGGCGGCCAGGGCGAGTTCGGCCGCGATGTCGTCGGCCGGGTCCATGCGGCTCAAGATGCCACTGCGGCGCGCGGTCTCGGCCTGAAACACGTCGGCCATCGATCGACCGTCAAGTTTGCTGGCCACCTCGGCCGAGGCGATGAACTCCACCTCGTCGGCATCCGGCGTCAGGTCCACCTCAATCCAGCCGGGCATCCACAACGCGCCCGAGAAATCGTAGCCGCGCTGCCGCTCCTCGGGATATTCGACGGGGACGCTGACCGGAACGCCGAAGGTTGCGCGCGCCGGTGCGCCCGTGACGCGCCAGACGAGTTTGGGTGCGCCTGGTGAGGTGTCCACGGTCGTCGTATCGCCGCTCGTCACGCACCTGGGCGCATGGTCGTCCGTGTTGCCGACGGCGCCGTCGTGCCGCCGGATGTGAAACAGGGGCGCGAGGCGCAGCGTGACCGGCGACGCGGTGCGGACGCGAAACGACACGTAGACCAAATTCTCGCCATGAGGCATGACTACGCGCTTTTCCAGGGCGAGGTCGTCCGTGCCGTACGTCCAGACCGGCAATCCTGACTCCAGCGCGAATTCCGTGAGGGGCAGAACATTCTGTCCCTCGAACGTGCTGTCCTCGTGGTCGACGACGAATTCCCGATGCCCGGAGACGAGGCTGACCCGCAGATGCGTGAAATAGAGCATGCGCCCGAGAGGCGCCGGGAGCGCGGCAATGAGCAGCCCATGGTACCGGCGGGTGAGGCCGCCCCCGACTGGACCCGACGTGTACCCGCCAAGCCCGTTCGTCACGAGCCATTCGAGACTCTGGCTTGGACGCGGTGATTGATCGGATCGAACACGAGACGTCGGCAGGGACCCGACGGTGGACGGCCTTGAGTCATCGTCCGTCCTCTCGGACGGGAAAGAGGACCGTGGCCGACTCTGCCGGCAGTCGCCAGGCGCCGGATGCCGAACGGAGTTCCGGGACACCGTGTCCGCCGAACGCCGGATTCTCGCTCGACCAGCGGATTGACCAGTCGCAGGCTCCGGGAGGGGCCAGGAGCGGCTCCGGCAAGCTCAGCAGTTCGCGTTCCTGGCCGAGGTTGAAAAGGAGCAATCGATCGGCCGGTCCGTCGAGCGCGGCTGGATCGCCGAAGAAGCGCAGCACGCCGCATGCCCGTTCGATGACGGCGCCGTCGATCCCGTGCGCGCCGCGGGCGCGGAACGTGGGGTCGGTCCGCCGAAGTTCGAGGAGGGACGCGTGCAGGGCGACGGCCTGCGGATGCCGGGTGCGATCGGACGGGTCCAGTTTCGACCGGTCGAACGTCGCGCGCGCTGCCGGGTCGGCGAAGGCCTCTCGCGGCTCACGGGCGAGGCTCGGGAACTGGGACAGAAAATCGCGCCGGCCCTTCGCCACGAGCGCCGCGAGCTCGCCGGTGTGATCGGCGAAGTACAAGAACGGCCCGGATGCGCCATATTCCTGCCCCTGAAACAGCAAGGGCGTGGCCGGACCGAGCAGAAGGAGTGCCGTGAGCGCGCGGAACCGTCCGGGATCGGCCACCGCGTGCCGCCGGAGACCGTCGCGCGAATTGGCAATCTGGTCGTGATTTTCGAGAAAGTGAACGAAGCACTCATGCGGAAGGCCGAACGCCAGTTCACCGCGCTTCTGACGCTGCCAGGAATACCATTGGCCCTGGTAGAGAAACCCGTACTTGAATGCGGAGATGAATTCCTGCGGCGAACCGGTGTAGTCGGTGAAATACGCCTCGCGCCGTCCCGTCAACGCCACGAAAGCGCTGTGGTGGAAGTCGTCGTTCCAGAGCGCGTCGAGTGCCGGCGCCTGTTCGTTCCCTCTCAGGAAGCGACTCTGTTGCGGCTCATTCTCGCCGACGATCCAGACGCGCCGCGCACCGGCCGCGCGCTTGGCCGCGCGTGCGATTTCGCGCACGATGTGCATCGGCGATTCGTCCACGATTGCGTGCGTCGCGTCGAGCCTGAGGCCGTCGAGATGAAACTCGTCGACCCAACAAGCGGCGTTCGCCAGGAAGAACTCGCGCACGGCATCCGAGCCTGGCCCGTCGAAATTGATGGACTGGCCCCATTCCGTGCCGCGGTCGGAGAAATACCCGGACGACAACCGCTTGAGCCAGCAACCGTCCGGTCCGAAGTGGTTGTAGACGACGTCGAGAATGACGGACATGCCGAGCGCGTGGGCGCCGTCCACGAACGCGCGCATGTCGTCGGGCCGCCCGTAGAGGCGCGTCGGCGCAAAGAGGTTCACGCCGTCATACCCCCAGCCGAATTGGCCGGGGAACTCGCCGACCGGCATCACTTCGACGGCGGTAATGCCGACCTGGGCGAGCGCGGGCAGTTCGGCGAGCGCCGCCTGCCAGGTGCCCTCGACGGTAAAGGTGCCGATGTGGATCTCGGAAATCACGAGGTCGGGCACCGAGATCCCGCCCCACGCGCGGTCGGTCCACTGAAACGCTGCCGGGTCGATGACCTCGGACCAGCCATGAGGGCCGTCCGGTTGAAAGCGCGAGGCCGGATCCGCAATCTCGAGACCGTCCTCGAAACGATAGGCGTAGCGCGTGCCGGCGGCCGCTTCGGGGACGAACACTTCAGCGTAGCCGTCTTTGTCGTGGCCGAGCGGGACGGCGCGCGGCTCATCCCCGGGCGTGCCGCCCGGCGGCGTCCAGACGAGCGACAGCGTCCGCGCGTCGGGCGCCCACACCCGAAAATGCACCCCGCCGCCTTCCTGTAGCTCAGCCCCGACGGGTACCCGTCTGATGAGAGTTTGGAAAGGCGAAGAGGGAAGAGTCACGATGGGGGAAGGAGACCTCTGCTGCGACGATCTATTTGCGCGACCGAGCCGTCGATCCGGCGTGAGGTGCCATGCCAGGCCGTAGCGCCGAGGGCTCGACCGCGCAAATGCGAACGCCCCGTTCAGCCGGCCGCGGCGTGCGCAAGACGGCGGCGCACGTTCTGATCATATTCGGCCATGACGGCCAAGGCGCGGTTCGGCTGTCCGAGATTCCGTCCAGCCGGACGGCGGCAGATCGATGACGACGAGCCGCTCCGGCCGCCGCGACAGGACGTCGTGGGAAAGTCTTGACGAGCCGAGGTCTCCATAGATTTCTTCGGCGGCCAGCAATTCTTCGTCGGGGGTGCCGGCCTCGCGCAGAGACCCGAAACGACGCCAGATCGGCCCGACGGTCTCCTCGACGAGCGCCTCGAAGGCCTCGATGCGTCCGACCAGAACGAGTGTGTTCCACAGGCAGCCCCGGGCGAGCAGGTCGCGGGCCATGTCAGCCGACGGCTTCTCGCAGAACCGGGAGACGAGCCGGGCCAGCGGACGGCCAAGGCGCCGGGCATCGGCTCCGATGGGGCGACCCGGTTCAATCCAGCCGTAGTCGGGTCGGGCCGATCGGCCTCGGCACCGAGGAGCACGACCGAATCGGGATGGCTGTCGGCGAAGGTGTAGGCATCCGCCACGGTCCGCTGTAGTACGAGGCGGTCCGTATAGTAATGGTCGGCGGGGAACAACCCCACGACGCCTTCGGCGCCGAGGGCCCGCAGCCGGACGAGCGTATAGATCACGGCCGCGGTCGTGCCGCGATTGGTGGGCTGCTCGATGAGCTGCCATCGGCGGACATCGGAGAGTTCGGGCCGGTAGAACGCTTCATGGTCGCGCGTCACGACATACACCGTGCGCGCAGGTTCCACGTTCATATACACACGCCGGCGTGTTTCATCGAGTAGCGTGCGTTGTCCGAGCAGACGGCAAAATTGCTTTGGCCGCGCATCGCCGCTGAGCGCCCGCGTCAATGTTCGCAGCCGTCGTCCCTCGCCGCCTGCCAGAATCGTTGCCCAATTATTGCTGGAGTTCGTCATGGTCGGCACTCCTCTCCGAGGCCGTGACCGAACCCTACAAGACACGTGCCGAGAGACCTACTAATAACGTCATGAACGGCGCGAGATGAGCCTTGCAGGAAGTGGAATCTAGAGGGTCAGAAGGGAGTGCCTGTTGGTATCGAGCGGTATCATTTCGAGCAAACGTTGGGTCACATCGAGACCATAGCGATTCGCAAAGAATGCGACGTTGAGGGCGCGCTCTTGCGGGTGGCCTTCCGGAAACACGAGGCTGCGCGTCCGCAGGAATTGCCGGCGAAGCGTGTCATTCTTTTTTTTGCTCGCGAGAATGATCTTTCCCTGCAGGGTTTTCAACGTCTCGCGCACGCGATCGACCGTCGTGTCGACGACCCCGGCAAGCGTGGGATCGATCGCGGCCGCCGCGCCTTTCATCTCCGCGGCCCGGCGAGCCACGAATTCGGCCGCCGCATCGAGGGTTTCGTCAATGGAGGCCGGTAGCTCGCGTTCGAGGAGCCGGTTGAGCGCCGATTCGTCTTGTGACTGGAGCGCCTCGAGCGGCACGTCAGCCCGTTCGAAGAATCGTGCGGCCGCCGAGTCCAGGATCGTCGCGCTCGCGCGGGAATAGAGGAGCGGCGCTTCGATCCCGAGCGCGTGATAGACCCCGCCCAGTTGCGCCTGGTAGGCCAGTTCGGCCGGACCGGCGACGTAACAGACTGTCGGAAAGATCGCGTCCTGCACGAGCGGGCGAAGCATGACATTCGGGCTGAATCGCTCCGGGTGCGCGAGGGCTTCGTCGTGGAGATCCTCGAGAGAACGCGTGTGGCCGCCGACCGAATAGGCCGCGCCGTCTCGCTTCAGGGGGTGGCGTCCGGTCCCATCCAGATGGAAGAGACAGACGGTGTCGTTGGCCGGGTCGAGTTGGGGCGCGTGACCCAGCGAGGTCATGCGGCTGGCCGCCTCGCGAACGAGCGCCGCCGTGCGGGAAGGATGGGCGATTTCTTCGGCAAAGATCCGCGCCGCCACCGGTTTGAGCGCCGGATCATTCGCCTCGAACACGACGAGGCCGCACGGACCTGCCAGATCGTCGAGCCATCCGGCGAACGCTTCGCCCTGGCGTCGCGCCGCGCGTGTATCGACGACGAAGGGCGTCGATGACGCCGCTCGTGAATTCGGTCGGCGGAGGCGCGGCTTCCAAGGCCGCCAGGCTCTCGTCGATCGACGCGTCGAACGTGAGGGCACCGACCGGCAGCGTGCCCGCGCCCGCCGGGCCGGTGAGCGTCACATGGGTGGGCTGAGCATCGCGGTCGAGGACTGTCGCCGTCCGGATTTCGTTCCAGTCGTGATCCTCGGCGTCCACCCAGAACACCGCGGTCGCCGGCACGCCATGTGTCCTTCGAATGTCTCGCGCCAGCTGGAGCGCGGTGATCGCCTTCAGGAGCGTATATAACGGGCCGCCAAAGGCACCGGCCTGCTGGCCGGTGACCACGGCCACGGTTGTCGGATGGCCGAGGGCGTCGGCTGCCGCGTGCGCGGCGGCCGGCGCGCCACGGCGATCGAGCTGCGCGGCGAGCACCGCCTGGAGCCGGGCGCGATCGTGATTCGATCGCTGAACACGCGCGATCGTCGAGCGCCACGCCGCCGGATCGGCCGGGTTGCCGGCAAAGAGCGACGAGACCGACGCGAAGTCGTCGACATAGGCCGTGACGAGCGGACGGATCCACGGGAAGTGCCGGAAATCCACTGATCGTGGGAGCGTCGCCGTCTCAGGCACGGCGTCCTGACGCGCGGGCATCGAGCCAATCTACTACAAGAAACTCACGTGCGCCGCCTCGACCGGAGAGCTCCGCCCGCGCGATCGAAAACTCCTCGGTCACGCGGCCTCGAAACCCGGACGCGCGTGCTACGATGGTCGGTGTCTTCTGGGTTTTCAAGGAGCCATCCCGCTGCTCGTCGATGAATCCGGCAGTTCGAATGTGCCTGGCGCCTTCGGCCGTCATCGTGTCCTCCACCAGATCGGCGCCGGCGCTCTCGGTCCTGTTTTTCGTGCCTACGATTCGCTGACCGATCGGGTCGTCGCCGTCAAAGCCTTCAGGGTCTCGTCGACGCCGGACCAAGTCGTGCGCGTGGCCGACGCGCTGCGCGCGCTCGTGGCCCGGCCATCCTGCCATCCCGCGTCGGTCGCGCTGGTTGAAGCCGGCATCGAGGGCACGACACCATTTCTCGTCATGGAATGGCAGATGGGGGAAGTGCTCGACGCGCTCCGGCGCCGCAGCGCTCCGCTCGATTCGGGCGGGCCCTGCTGATTCTGGCCCCGCTCGCCGCCGTCATCGACGCGGCCGACGATTCCGGACTCGGCCACGGCGCGTTACATCCCCGTGACGTGTTTGTGCAGACGATCGGAGACGACGCGGGCGTCGAGACGGTGGCCGTGAAGGTCTCTGGCCTTGGCGTGATTCGGGCGTTGGCCGAGGCGGGCCTGAGCGTGCCGCCTCGCCAGCATTACGTGCCGGCCTCGCCGGCCGGCGACACGCCGCGCGCGCGCGATCTCTATGCGTTTGGTGTCGTGGCGCACGAGCTCCTGACTGGCAAGCGTCCGCTCGGTTCTCGGGACCAGGACGGCGCGTTTGCCGCGAATCTGACGCCGCAGATGCGGGTGCACCTGCGACGGATCCTTTCCAGAATGCTCGCGCACGAAGGCTCCGGGAGAGCTGACGGTCCCGACGGCAAGGACAGCTCCGCGGGCCTCGGGAACCACGACGGTCACGACCCGTTTGTATCGGCCGGGGCGTTCGTCGAGGAACTGGCCAACGTCAGGACCGCGGCGAGCATACGGCCGGTTTCGATCCGACTCCGGCCGAGGCGGCGGCCAAATTGCCCGCGACGTCGGTGCCGCCGCGCGCAATCCGTCGCGACGCCGAGCACTCATCCCCGGTCGCGCTCAGGCCGGACGGCCTGGCGCTGGATCGCGAGAAGCCGCCGAGACGACCCGGCCGCACACGGGCGCGTCGCGAGCGTGGAACGACAAGTTCCGAGCCGTGACCGAACCTCAGCCTGAACTCCCGACAGGCCACGGACATCTGCTCGTGGGAATCGCGGTCGCCCTGCTCAGCATCGCCGTGGGCAGCGCGGCCAGTTACAAGTACGTCGCGCGAAAGCCGGTGCGTCCAGCCCGGCCCCCGTGTCCTCGCGCGCGTTCGCTGACGCACCGCAGCCGTCCCATACGGACGTCTCCGTGCCGGCGGCGTCCGCGGCGGCGCCGGCCGAGGCCGCGTCCGCGTCTCGCGCGAGTCCGCAGCCATCCGAAGCGGCGGGCACCGCGGACGCGCCTGCCGCGAACGCGCCCGCGCGCCCGGCCGTACGGTCCATGCCGCGGAGCACGACGCCGGCCGCGCGCGCTTTTGTCGTCACCTCCGCGCCGTCGGGGGCGATGGTGACGATTGACGGCCACCTGACCGGAGAGACGCCCGTCACCGTCCGCGAATCTCGCGTTGGGCACGCACGCCGTGCTCGTGGCGCGTCCCGGTCACGCGCCCTATCGCGGAGATGTGATCCTCGGCGTCTCCGCGCGGGCTGAGCGTCTCTACGTCGTGCTCGAACCGGGATTGACGGCGAATGGCCGACCCGCCTTGCCGGCCACGGGTGTCGGGATGATTGATGTAGACTCACGGCCGCGCGGCGCCGACGTGCGCGTGGACGGCAGGCCGGCGGGTCCTTCGCCACTCCGGCTTCCGGAGATGGCACCCGGCGAGCACACCATCACGTCTAGTCGGCCGGAAACAAAGTCGCGAGCCGCCGCATCGGCGTCGATGCCGGTAAAGTTTCGACGCTCTCTTGTCAGGCTCGAATCTCTCGTACGCTAGTTGATTGACCGATTGGAGTTCATGTTGTTGGACGCTACTCTGCGCTGGAAGACGGCACCTGGTATCGCGGCGGCGCCGCCGGCGCCGCCGGCGAGGCGCGCGGCGAGGTCGTGTTCAACACGAGCATGACCGGCTATCAGGAAGTGCTGACCGATCCGTCCTACGCCGGGCAGATCGTCACGATGACGTGCCCGAGATCGGCAACTACGGCGTGTCGCCCGAGGACGTCGAGTCGCGCGGCGCCGCAGGTGGCCGGGTTCATCATCCGCGAGCGAGTCGCCGGTCGCGAGCAACTGGCGCGCGGACGGCACGCTCCGCGACTACCTGGTCGCGCAACGGCATCGTCGCCATCTCGGACATCGACACGCGCGCGCTGACGCGCGTGCTGCGTTCGGCCGGCGTGATGCGCGGCATCATCGCGACCGGCGACGTCCGATCCGGAGGCGCTCGTCGCGCGGGCGCAACGCGATTCCGCAGATGGAGGGATCGGACCTCGTGCGCGGCGTGACCTGCGCGGAGCGCGTTCGACTGGCCAGCCGGACGGATCCGAGGACGAGTTCGGCGTCGCGCCCGAGCGCCGCGCGACGCCGGCCGCTGAAGGTCGCGGCCTACGACTTCGGCATGAAGTGGAACATCCTGCGGCGGCTCGAGCGCGCACGGCTGCGACGTGCGCGTGTTCCCGGCGCCGGCGCCGGCGTCCGAGCTGCTCGCCACGGAGCCCGACGGCGTGTTCCTGAGCAACGGCCCGGGCGATCCGGCGCGCTCGACCTACGCGATCGACAACGCGCGGCGCTCGTCAAGGCCGACGTGCCGGTGTTCGGCATCTGTCTCGGCCACCAGATTCTCGGCCTGGCGCTGGGCGGCGCAGACCTACAAGCTGAAGTTCGGCCATCGCGGCGCCAACCATCCGGTGAAGGAGCTCGGACGGCAAGATCGAGATCACGTCGCAGAACCACGGTTTCGCCGTCGACCCGGGTCGCTGCCGGCGGACGTCGAGGTGACGCACTCAATCTGTACGACGGCACGGTCGAGGGGCTGCGTCACGAGACGCAAGCCGTGTTCTGCGTGCAGTACCATCCCGAGGCGTCACCGGGGCCGCACGACGCGGATTACCTGTTCGACGATTTCTGGAGATGATCGAGGAGACAGGGCGTAGACGCTCAGGCGGTCACGGCGCTTGGTACAGCGAGCAACCCCGCCAGTCGCTAAGACATCATGCCCAAGCGCACGGACATCAAGACGCGTCCTGGTCATCGGCTCGGGTCCGATCGTCATCGGGCAGGCGTGCGAGTTCGACTATTCGGGCACGCAGGCCTGCAAGGCGCTGCGCGACGAGGGGCTCGAGGTCGTGCTGGTCAACAGCAACCCGGCGACGATCATGACCGACCCGGAGCTCGCCGACCGGACCTACGTCGAGCCGCTGACGCCGGAAGTCGCTCGAAGCGATCATCGAGCGCGAGCGGCCCGACGCGCTCCTGCCGACGGTCGGCGGCCAGACGGCGCTCAACCTGGCCGTCGATCTCGGCGAACGGCGGCGTGCTCGACGAAGTACGGCGTCGAGCTGATCGGCGCGTCGGTCGAGGCCATCAAGATCGCCGAGGACCGGCTGCTCTTCAAGGACGCGATGCGGTCGATCGGCCTCGACGTCCCGCAGAGCGGCCTGCGCGCGAATCGCTGCGAGGCGCGTGGAGCTGGCCGAAGACGCTCGGCTTCCCGCTCGTCATCCGCCCGTCGTTCACGCTCGGCGGCGTGGGCGGCGGCATCGCCTACAACGTCGAAGAGTTCCGCGAGCTCGCCGAGCGCGGGCTCGAGCTCAGCCCGGTCCACGAGGTCCTCATCGAAGAGTCGGTGATCGGCTGGAAGGAATTCGAGCTCGAGGTGATGCGCGACGTCGCCGACAACTTCGTCGTCATCTGCTCGATCGAGAACATCGACCCGATGGGCGTGCACACGGGCGACAGCATCACCGTCGCGCCCGCCTGACGCTGACCGACAAGGAATACCAGCGGATGCGCGACGCGGCGCGCCGGATCATCCGCAAGTCGGCGTCGAGACCGGCGGGTCGAACATCCAGTTCGCGGTCAATCCCGGCGACGGCCGGATGGTCGTCATCGAGATGAACCCGCGCGTCTCGCGATCGTCGGCGCTGGCGTCGAAGGCCACCGGGCTTTCCGATCGCGAAGATCGCCGCCAAGCTCGCGCTCGGCTACACCTCGACGAGATCCCGAACGACATCACGCGCCTGACGCCCGCCTCCTTCGAGCCGACGATCGACTACGTCGTCGTCAAAATCCCGCGCTGGACGTTCGAGAAGTTCCCGCAGGCCGATCGCACGCTGACGACGCAGATGAAGTCGGTCGGCGAGGCGATGGCGATCGGCCGCACCTTCAAGGAGGCCTTCATGAAGGGCGATCCGGTCGCTCGAGCTCGGGCGCAGCGGCTGTTGTTCGCGGCCAGTCGGACGCCGGCGACGAGAGCAGCGACGACGATGACGCGGCGCTGCGGAAGCGCGCTCGCGATGCCGACCGACCGGCGGATGTGGGCAGTCTTTCCGCGCGCTCGAGCGCGGTGGAGCGTCGAGCAGATGCACGAGGCTCACGCAGATCGATCCCTGGTTCCTGCGCCAGTTCGAGCGAGATCGTCGAGATGCGGCGAGAAGGCCGCGCGGCGGCGGCCTCGACGAGCTGTCGCGCCGGACCTGCTGCGCGCGCTCAAGCGCGCCGGGTTCGGCGACGCGAGATCGCGCTGGCTCGTCGGCGCGACGAGGCGGCCGTGCGCGAGCGCGCGGCTCGACGCAGCGGCCTGTAGCCGGTCTACAAGCGGGTCGACACGTGCGCGGCCGAGTTCGAGTCGTTCACGCCGTACCTGTACGGCACGTACGAGCCGACGTGCGAGGCCGAACCCGAACGCGCGGCCAAGGTCGTGATCCTCGGCAGCGGTCCGAACCGCATCGGCCAGGGCATCGAGTTCGACTACTGCTGCTGCCACGCCGCGTTCGCGCTGCGCGAGGAGGGCTTCGAGACGATCATGATCAACTGCAACCCGGAGACCGTGTCGACCGACTACGACACGGCCGACCGTCTGTATTTCGAGCCGCTGACGTTCGAGGACGTCTCGGCCATCATCGAACGGGAACGAGCGGCCGGCGGCGAAGTGTCGTGCATCGTGCAGTTCGGCGGTCAGACGCCGCTCAAGCTCGCGCTGCCGCTGCAGGCAGGCCGGCGTCAAGATTCTCGGCACCTCGCCCGACTCGATCGACCTGGCCGAGGACCGCGAGCGCTTCGCGCGCGCTGCTCTGGGAGCTCGGCATTCCGCAGCCGGCGAGCGGCACCGCGACGTCGCGCGAAGAGGCCCGCGAGGTCGCGGCGGCGGATGGCTTTCCGGTCGTCGTGCGGCCGTCCTACGTGCTGGGCGGGCGAGGGATGGCCATCGTGTACGACACGGGCGCGCTCGATCGATACATGACCGCGCCGTCGATGCCTCCCCGGAACATCCCATCCTGATCGACAGGTTCCTCGAGGATGCCATCGAGATCGATGTGGATGCCTGGCCGACGCCACGGGCGCCGTGGTCATCGGCGGCATCATGGA
>CAVPBB010000013.1:0-61280 GCA_963701795.1 uncultured Chloroflexia bacterium
AGCGCTGTATTTCGTCCAGTGTTTCTTATAGTAGTATTTGAGATTATTTGAACTGATACTGCATATCATACAGATTATATTGCGGGTAAGGAGACGCCTTGACAATCGGCTTGTGTTACGGTAAACTTCCCTGTAGCTGAGCGGCGCGACTATCCATTCATACTGCCATCACCTTCTCGTATACTGGATTGGGTGGAATCCAGCGACGCAGACGAGACGCCGACATGGGGGAGCAGCTAGCCATGCGCCTGAACGATCTTGATGGCCTGGCGGAGTCGCGGCAGTGTACGACTCCGTCAGCATTCAAGCTAGCATCACGACGCAGGCGACGATTGGCATCGCGGATCGCCAGGCCCTCACATACCATCTGGTTGAAGCGCTTCAGATGACGCGCCCCTACCAGCAGCCGATGGCCGCCGCGTTGCTCTATACGGTGGCCGCTCAGGCGGCAGGCGCGCAACGACGGCGGGCGCGCTCGTTCATCCGCCTGGGCCTCACCAGCGAGGCGCGTGACGCTGACGCCGTGATTGCCGCCGTGATTGCTCAGACGCGGGGGCTGCTCAGAGAGCAGTATGCGCTGGAGCGCGCCACGAGCGCCGCGCTAGGCGAGGCGCTGCAGATCGACGCAGGCGGTCAGCCGTTGGCGGAGATCGGCTACACACGCTGGCGTGATCCAGCGCGCTGGATCACGCCGATCCATGTGCAGCCGATCCTGGACCACCTGATGAGGCAGCCTGGCTGCGCCGCGCTGCAGTTCACGGTGGAGCGACCAGCAGGCGCCGCGAATCTGCGTCTGGGCGTCGTCGCGCTGGGCGAGGCCACCACACCTGTCGCGCTTCGTCTGCTGATGGAGGAGTTGTGCGGCTGTGGCACACTCTCGACGCGCGAGCGACCGCCATCCGCCGCGCCATCGGCGGCCTATCTTCTCGCGCAGAGCGCGGACGAGCGCGCGCATATCCTGCGGAATCTCACTGGCCCGGCCGCCGAGCCATGGACGCGCTCCGCCCAACCGCATCTGGATGTGGCGCTGACGCGCCGATGCGCCAGCTTCATGCTGCCACTGCCGATGCAGTTGCTCTAAGCCTGTTAGCAGGTTAGCCCGACTGGCGTACACCAGACAGACCAGACAGCACAGACCAGCGATCCTTCCTGCCCGACCGATGGTCGCGAGCAGCCGCTTTACCCGCGCCCGCGCGCGCAATTTCCAGAACAGGGCGCCCAGATGAGACAAAGCATCGCCATCCATCTCGTGACCGAGCCGCTGGAGTCAGCGGAAACGTCGCCAGCCGATCTGAGCGACGATGCGGCTGAGAGCGATACGCTCAAGCGCACGCATGCGTTTTTTGGCTTGCAGCTCCATGCGCAGGCCGCGATGACCATGCAGCAACGCCTGGAAGCGCAGACACAACTGTTTGGTCGCTTCCCACATCTCAGCGGCGCGAAGCCCGGCGTCAGCACCGCCATCGAGCTGCGGATCATCGTTGACCCGGAGCCAGCGCGCGGCGCGACCGAATCGCTGATCGAGATATTCCTGCTCTGCCGCTACTCGGCCTGGGCGACCTCGCCCGCCGATCTGCGCGCGCAGGTGCGCGCCTTCGCCGCCGACCTGAGCGATACGCTCCAGGGCAGCCTGCCCGCCTTCCGCTTCGCCCCTGTCACCGAGGCGCGGCTGTTGAGCCACGCGCTGCGCCCCTTCAAAATCGCCGATACCGTGGAGTTTCGGCGACGACCAGCGCGACTCGCCGATGCCCCACTCCCGCTGCCATTCCAGGGCGCGCCGCTGGCCGAGGCGCTGGTGGATGAGATGCAGCGACATCGCACCGCGTCGCTGCTCTCGATCTGCTTCGCGCCAGAAGCGCTGGAGGATGGCCCGCTCTTCCCTGAGCGCGACGAGCCAATCGCCCTGACCGGCGCCATGCGCACGGGGCATCAGGAGCGGCAAGAGGAGCGCCAGCGCGCGACGGATGGCTCGCCGAACGAGACTGAGGCGATTGTCTCGGCCTACACCGATCTGTCGCAGCGCAAGGTGGTGGCGGTGCGCCATGCCGCGCTGCGCATGTGCGCGTTCCGTGTGCGCGTGCAACTGGCAGGCGCCGGGGCGCTCTCTGGCGCGCTCGTCTCGCGTGTCTCTGGCGAGGTCGCCGGGCCAGGCGAGGCGACGGCGCTCGGCGCCTGGACGCATCCTGAGCTTCCCATCGCCGGCGGCGCCATCTGCGAGCGCCCGCGAACGGCGCGGCTGCGCGGCGAAGCGTGTAGCGCCTATGACATCGCCGAGCGCAATCTGGTGATGCTGCAACACCAGCCCTGGGGGTCCACCGCCATCGAGGGGCTGGCCGTCGCTTTCGCCGACCTGGCCGACCTGCGCGAGGCGACAAATCTGCTGGCGCTGCCGACCGCCGCGACCTGGCTGCCACAGCGCGGCGCGGCGCTGCCACTGGCCTATCGCGCGCGTGTCACCGGGGCGGCGATCACGCTGGGGGTCAATCGCGTCCGCGACCGTGAGCTGCCGGTGCGGCTGAGCGTGGAGAGCCGCAACCAGCACCTCTGGCTGCTGGGCAAGACGGGTGTGGGCAAATCCACGCTGATCGCGCAGATGGCGCTGCAAGACATCCACGCCGGGCGCGGTGTGATCGTGATTGATCCACACGGCGACCTCATCCGCGACATCGCCGGACGTGTGCCGCGCGAGCGCGTGGAGGAGGTTATTCTCTTCGACCCGGCGGATTCCGAGTATCCCGTCGGCCTCAACCCACTGGAGTGCCAGACCGACGAGGAGCGCGCCCTGATCGTCAGCTCCTTCATCGATATGCTCAAGCAGATGTATGATCCACACGACCTCGCCGTCGTCGGACCCCGCTTTGAGCATGGCGCGCGCAACGTCATGCTGACCGTCATGTACAGCCCCGGCGGCACGCTGGTGGAGGTGGTGCGCGCCTTCCAGGATGACAAATATGTGCGCAGCATCCTGCCCTACGTGACTGATCCCATGGTCCTTCGCTACTGGAACGACCAGATCAGCCGCACCAACGACTTCCATCGCTCCGAGGTGCTCGATTGGCTGGTCTCCAAGTTCAGCCACTTCACGGTAGACCCGACGATGCGGCGTATCCTGGGGCAGAGCAAGAGCGCGTTCAAGTTCCGCGAGGCGATGGATGAAGGCAAGATCGTGCTGATTAGCCTGGGGAAGGGCAAACTTGGCTCGGCAAACGCCAACTTCATCGGCTACAACCTGCTGCCGATGATCTTGCATGCGGCGCTCTCACGCGCAAATATCCCAGAAGATCAGCGTCGCGATGTGACGCTGGCGATTGATGAGTTCCAGAATTACGCCTCGACCTCACTGGCGAGCATGCTCAGCGAGGCGCGCAAGTACAAGATGGCGCTGACGCTGGCGAATCAGCATATCGGCCAGCTTGGCGTCGATGTACGCGAGGCGGTGATGGGCAACGCCGGGAGCATCGTCTCATTCCGCACCGGCTCCGCTGACGGGCGCGCGGTCGAGCAGGCGCTGGAGCCATCGCCCGTGGGCGCGCAACATCTGATGGACCTGCCGCGCTTCACCGCCTATGCGCGCCTGCTCTCTGACGGGCAGCAAACGCCGGTCTTCACGCTGGAGACAGAGCCGCTGGCGATTCCCTTCGATCAGGAGCGCTACGAAGCGGTGCGTGAGTGGTCGCGGCTGATGTATGGTCGCCCACGCGCCGAGGTGGATGCAGAGATCGCCGCACGCGCCCAGTTCGATGCGCCACCGACGTCAAGCCGTTTTTGAGTGGGGGTGGGTTGTTCGCAAGCCTGCTCAGCGGGTCTAGCAATCCCTTTATCGTGCAGTGGCCAACGCCGCAGCCCACCCCCGACGACAGTGCAGCCAGCGATTGATACCGAATCCGACTGGGTCGTTTCGCGATCCTTCACCCCCAGCCCCTCTCCTGTGGGAGAGGGGAGCCGGAGTTCCCTCTCGGGGGCCAGGGGTGAGGGATCGCCCCGCCGTGAGGCGCATCGCAACAGCCTGGCATCAACAGTCGTTGCCTTGCCAGCGCCACAGAGCGCATGATGGAGGACAGATGGCTCATCCGACGTTTCCACGCCTGTTGCTGTTTGTGGGCGCTGCCCTCCTGGCCGCCGCGATCTTCGTTCCGTGGCTCACCCTCACGACGGCAGCCTTCGGCTTACCATCCATGCAGCAGGTCAGCCCTGGGAGCGTGATATGGGGCGCCATCTTCAACACGCCAGTCATCGTGCGCTCCTCACCGCTGGTTGTGGGGAGCCTGCTCTATTTAGGCGCTGTGCTCGCCATAGTCGGCCTGTCCATCCCGATTGCGCGGGGGGCCAGACAGCAGGACCCCGGGGTGGCGCGATTGGCGGGCGCGCTCATCGCGGGCGCGGTCGAATGTGGCGTGTTCGGCCTCATCGCCTGGCTCGCACTCCCGTTCATGCTTGCGTTTTTCGCCCCATATCCCGATGCCAGCCCAACGCTCGGCATTCTGTTGGCGCTGGCTGGTTCGGCGTTCACCATCATCGGATTGACCCCTATCGCCGTAAGCGCGCGCAGGCGCCTTGCGCTAAGCGCCTGAAGCAAGCCAGCTCGGGCTGCGCATTCAGGATTCATGCCATGTCTGGTTCGGTTGTTGGCATCTGGCGCGGAGCTACGGTGTCCGCTGCCCCTGCTCCGACCAGGATCGGCTAAGCAAACCACCTTCTCTCTGGGAGAGGGCAGGGTGAGGGCGTGTCTGGCGACAGACACTATCCATTCAATCGGATGTGTCCTCACATGCGCCTCAGTGTGCGGCGAAGTTGCGCCAGAAGAGGTAGACACGCTCGCGCAGCGGCGCATGCTCCAGCGCCTTCAGGTATGGGTCTTGCCGCCAGAGCCACTCCGCCTGTGCGCGCGACTCCGCCATCAGGCGCGTATCAGCGAGACTGGCCACTTTCAGTTCGGGCAGGCCGCTCTGGCGCACGCCGAAGAAGTCGCCTGGCCCGCGCATGCGCAGGTCCGCCTCGGCCAGCGCGAAGCCGTCGCTGGTCATCTCTAGCGTGCGCAGGCGCTCAGAGGCGGTGACGCTGGCCTCTTTGCTGAGCAGGTAGCAGTAGGATTGCTCTGAGCCGCGCCCGACGCGCCCGCGGAACTGATGGAGCTGCGAGAGGCCGAAGCGGTCGGCGTCTTCGATCAGCATCACCGTCGCATTCGGCACGTCTACGCCCACCTCGACCACCGCTGTCGCCACCAGCACATCGATCTCGCCGTCGCGGAACTGGCGCATCACGCGGTCTTTCTCCGCCGGGCGTAGCTGACCGTGCGCCAGCCCCAGCCGCAACTGCGGGAAGATCTGCGTGCGCAGTCGCTCATACTCCGCCACCGCTGACTTCGCTTCCAGCGCCTCAGACTCCTCGACCAGCGGACAGATGATGTAGGCCTGGCGTCCCTGCGCCACTTCGCTCTCGACCAGATGATAGGCCTCGGGGCGCTGCGCGCCTGAACGCCAGCGCGTGATGATCGGCAGGCGGCCCGCAGGCATCTCATCCAGCGTCGAGACATCCAGATCGCCGTAGAGCGTCAGCGCCAGCGTGCGCGGGATCGGCGTCGCCGTCATCACCAGCATGTGCGGATGGCTGCCCTTCTGGCGCAGAGCGTCGCGCTGCGCCACGCCGAAGCGGTGCTGCTCGTCGACGATGGCCAGCCCCAGCCGCTTGTACGCCACATCCTCCTGAATCAGCGCGTGCGTGCCGATGGCGATGGCGGCCTGCCCGCTGGCGAGCGCATCACGCGCGGCGGCGCGCTCCTTCGCCCGCATGCCGCCAGTCAGCAACACGGTGAGCAGCCCGAACGGCTCCAGCAGTCGCGCCAGCCCACGATAGTGCTGCTCGGCGAGGATCTCGGTCGGAGCGAGCAGCGCGCCCTGATAGCCATTGGCGGCGGCGGCCAGCAGCGCGGCGGCGGCCACCACCGTCTTGCCAGAGCCGACATCGCCTTGCAGCAGACGGCTCATCGGCTTGACCGTCGCCAGGTCGGCCATGATCTCGCGGATGGCGCGGCGCTGCGCCCCGGTGAAGCGGAAGGGCAGCGTGGCCTCGAAGCAGGTCGCCGTCAGCGGCCAGAGGCCCGTCTGCGGCAGCGTGGCCGCTTCCTCCTCGTCCTCCGTAGTGTCGGCGGGCAGGTCAGCCTCGGCGAAGATCAGCGCGGCGGGCGCAGGCAGCGCGGGGGCGGGCGGGCCATCCTGCCAGTTGGCGCGGCGCGTCAGCATGCCAAGCTGAATCAGGAAAAGCTCATCGAAGGCGAGGCGGCGCTGCGCGGCGTGCAGTTGCTCGTAGCCGTCGGGGTAGTGCATCTGCGCGACGGCCTCTGGCAGCGGCTCCAGCCCGGCGCGGGCGCGAATGGCGCCTGGAACGTGGTCGGTGATGAACGGCGCGCAATGGTCCACCGCCCACTTGGCGAATTTGCGCATCGCCTTGGGATTCAGCCCCTCCGTCAGCGGATAGACCGGCGTGAGCCGCCCGGTGTTGATGAGGTCGCCCTGCTCGGGCAATTCATGGCTGCGCACATTGAACTGGACGCGATTGTTGAAGCGCTCCTTCACGCCGGTCATCACGATGTAGGAGCCAGGCGTGAGCTGCTTCTGCAAGTACGCCTGATTGAACCAGATGGCGCGCACGGCGCCCGTCTCATCTGAGATGCGCGCGGTGGTGCGGGTGCGCGGCCCGTTGCGCTTCGTCTCGACCTCCCAGATCAGCCCCATCACCGTGCAGACCTCATCGAAAGGCGCCTGGCCAATCTTGATGAGCTTGCTATAGTCGCGATGCTCACGCGGGAAGGTGAAGAGCAGGTCGCGCACCGTCTCGATGCCCAGCCGTCCCAGGCGCATCGCCTGCGTCTGCCCGACGCCGGGGATGCTCGTCACCGGCGCTTCGAGCAGGTAGGCGTCTTCGGGGCGCGGCGGGCGGCTGAGCGCAGTGGATGTGCGGCGCAGCTCCGGCGGCTTCGGTGGTGGCGCGGCCAACGGCCAGTCGCTCTCGCGCACGGGCGGCGCGGGCCGCGCGGGACGTAGCGCGGGTTGCTGTGCGGGGCGTGTGGGGTGCGGCTGCGAGGCTCTGGCCGCAGGAGCGGCTTCGGCGGCGGATGAGGGCGCGCTATCGAGCAGCGCCAGCGCCGCACGCACTCTGGCCGCGCGCTGCATCGGATCGAGCGCACGATAGCCGCTGAGTTGGCGCATCACCGATTGTGTGAGGCCATCGCTGGCGGCGCCATCAGCGCCGCGCATGTCGTCGGCCCAGCGCGCCAGAAACGACTCGATGCCACCGGGCTTGACGGCGGCATCTTCGTGGCCAGTGCGCTGCTCGTGCCGCAGGATGCGCCGCGCCCGCTCGATCAGCGCCGGGGCGCCTGCCTCCGACGTCGCGTGCGGCTGCTGCATGACCATCCCTCCTGGAGCGCGACCACCTGTTCTACCACCCATGTTGATGAGTATAGCCCACAGCGCGGCGCGCCTCCAGCCGGGCGCCGCTGATAGGCTAGCGGGCTGCACGGCGGCGCGCGGCTTCACTGCGACCGCGACCCACCGCGCTGTGTGTGATACGATGGCGCACAGCGAAGCGTCACTGCCAGGCCGGGGCTAGAGGAGGATACGCCATGCCACGCGCGATAGATTTCCACGTCCATCTGCCCATCGCCGAGTTCATGGATGGCGCGATTGGCAAATATCGCGCGGACGTTGAGGCGTACTTCAGGCGCGAGGTGAAGCTGCGCGACATCGAGGAGATTGCCGCCTACTATGCCGAGCAGGATATGATTGGCGTGCTGCTCGCCTGGGACGCCGAGACGGCGACTGGTCAGAAACCACTGCGCAACGACACCGTGGCTGAGATCGTGCGCCGCTATCCACAGCAGTTCATCGGCTTCGCCAGCGTTGATCCGCACAAGGGCGACCGCGCCATCACCGAGGCGCAGCGCGCCGTGCGTGAGTTGGGACTCTCAGGCTTCAAGTTTCATCCCGGCATCCAGGCGTTCTATCCCGATGACCGGCAGTTTGCGCCGCTGTTCAGCGCCATCGCCGACCTCAGCGTTCCCGCGCTGTTCCACACCGGCACATCAGGTCTGGGCGCGAACATGCCCGGCGGAGGCGGCGTCAAGCTCGATTACACCCGCCCTATCCATCTCGACAGCCTGGCGGCAGACTTCCCCGCGCTGACGATCATCGGCGCGCATCCCTCATGGCCGTGGGAGCAGGAGATGATCGCCATCTTGCAGCACAAGCCGAACGTCTACAATGACCTCTCGGGCTGGTCGCCGCGCTACATTCCTGAGGCATTGCTGAGAGAAGCGGCAGGGAGGCTGAATCACAAGTTTCTCTTCGGCTCAGACTATCCATTCATCACGCCAGACCGCTGGATGGCTGATTTCTTGCGCCTCGACGGCTGGAGCGACGAGGCGCGCCAGCAGGTGCTCTGGGGCAATGGCGCCCGCGTGCTGGGGCATACCGCCATCGGGCAAATGACATTTAGCTGAGATGAGATCAGCGTTGACGCGACGAGGCGCACGCTGATCGCGCTCACCGCGAGGAGGCCCAATGGGGGACGTCCGGTTTGACCAGCATCGTCGCAGGCCGGTATACTGCTGAGAAGGTTTTCGTTTCGCATAGGGAACAGGCGGCGAATGAGCGAACAGGTGTCCTCAGCGCGCGGCTCACACATGGAGGCGCATGAAGCGCACGATGTGTCCTGGTGGCGTATCGGGCTGCGCATGCTCGACCGCGCCGCCAGGACGCTGACCACCTCAGAATGGGCATTCGCAGCGCTGCTCGTCTTCTGCTACGCCTACTTCCTCTCGCCGGCCGCCACCAATACGATCAGCCGCTACGACATGGTGTATGCGCTGGCCCACGGCGGAGCGAACATTGACCTGCACGCCAGCAACACGATAAACGTCAGCTACTTCAACGGCCACTGGTACTCGCCGCGCTCGCTCGGCCTCTCGCTGCTGGCGACGCCGATGCTCGTCGTCGTGGGCCACTTCTTCGACCTCGACAACTATGCGCAGTTGACGCTGACCCAGCAGATCGCGCTGCTCAACGCCTTCACGCTGCTGCCCGCGACCGTCGCCGGGGCGCTCGCCTTCCGCCGCTTCGTGGCGCGCTTGCGGCCCACGCTGGCCAACTCGCCGCTGCCCTATGTGGTTGCGGGCATGTTCGCGCTTGGCACGCTCGCCTACCCCTTCTCGACCGCCTTCTACAGCCATATGTTCGGCGGCGCGCTGATCTTCGTCGCCTTCTACCTGCTCTTCAGCGCAAAACGGCGCGAGCGCACAGCATGGCGGCTGACGCTGGCGGGCCTGCTGACGGGCATCGCCGTGGTGAGCGAATATCCCGTGGGCGTCATCATGCTGCTGCTCTGCATCTACATCTGGTTCGCCTACCCCGGCAGGCGCATCCAGTCGCTGCTGCTCTTTGGCGCAGGCATCTTGCCGAGCGCGGTGGCGCTGGCCTGGTATAACTGGTGGGCGTTTGGCAATCCGCTGAGCCTGAGCTATGGCTTTGTCGCTGGCAGCGAGTTCTCCGGTCAGCATACCGGCTTCTTCGGCGTCACGATTCCGCGCCCGTCAGGATTGTGGGACATCCTGGTCTATCCGCGCGGCCTGCTGGTCGAATCGCCATTCCTCGTGCTGGTTCCGCTAGGGCTGGCGCGCTGGTATCGCTCACACGGCGAGTTCCATCTGGAGGCGCTGATCGCCATCGCCGTTAGTGTCAGCTATCCACTGCTCGTCTCGTCGTACTTCCTGCCGATGGCGGGTGAGAATCTGCCGGGGCCGCGCCTGCTGACGCCGATGCTGGCGTTCGCGTGCCTGGGGCTGATCTGGGTGGTGGATGACCACCGTGTCTGGCTGCGGCGCGCGCTGGTGGTGGCGCTGGGCTTCTCGCTGGTCATCTCCTATCTCTACGTCGTGACGGGTGTGCGCATCTACCACACCTACGGCGCCTACCCTGTCTCAGACCTCTACTGGCCAACGCTCAGCACAGGCGTCGTGCCCTCACATAATGGCCCGACGCCGCCCAGCCTGGGAACGCTGTGGCTGCACCTGCCCGCAACCTGGAGCATCGCGCTGGCGGCGATCCCGCTGGCATTCTGGTTCTACGCGGCGGCGCGGGCGCTGCTGGCGCGCGAGGCGCCCCCGGCGCCGCCCACCGAGGCCATCGCCGCGCCCACCGCTGGCGCATCGCAGCCCGATGATGAGCCACGCCCCACCCCCGAACTGGCCGCCAGCCGCTAGCGCCACGCCTCACCGCCTGCTGGCGCGTGTGTGAGGCGCCTCACAGTTCGCCTTGCGCCGCTCCCTTATACTGAGGCATGCTGGCGTCACGGCTGACGCTTGCAGTTCGCATAGCGCCGACTGGCGACAGAGGAGCTACGGCATGAGGCTTGGAGCGATGCGGCTCGCGCGCCCTGGACTGACGATTGTCGTGTTGGCGCTGACGTTGATGCTTGCGGCCTGCGGCGGCGCAGCGAGCAGTCCGAAGGCGCTGGCGAATGCGACGCCAACAGCGCTGGCGACGCCAACGGCAGCGCCGGTACCACATCTGAACTGGCGAACAGTCACCACGCCGATTGACCTCAGCCACGGCGGCGTCTCGATGGACTCGTCGCCGGTCAATGGGCGCAACGCCTGGATCTGCGGGGCTGACAGTAATGGGCGATTTCCTATCTATCGCACCCAGGACGCTGGCGCGACATGGGTGCAGATAAGCACGCTGGCGCCTGCGGCGCCGCAGCCATTCGATGGCTGCAGTGTCAGCCCTGACGAGAACGCCGCCAATGGCGTCGCTGTCTGGTTCCCCACGTCAGACCCCAGCCAGCCAGGCCCAGCCTCTGGCGCAGCCGCATACTATTCCGCTGATGGCGGGGCAGACTGGACTGCGCTGCCGCAGAACTGGTGGATACAGCAGGTCGCCACGAGCGCCGCTGTCACCTATGCGCTGGTCAATGATCTCGCCCATGATGCAGGCGCTTCGGAGCTATACGCAAGCTCCGACAACCTCGCTACATGGCATGCCATCAATCCGACGAGTCAGACAATGCAGCAGAACACTCAGTTCTGGGCTGCGACCGATTCAGGAGAGATACTCTTCGCGCCCACTGGCATAAACCCGCTCTACCGCTCCACCGACTACGGCCTCCACTGGACACAGGCGCTCGCGCAGTCTGGCCCGGCGGTTTCGGTGGGCGTGGCTGCCTGGCAAGGGCAATCCGCTGGCTGGCTGGTCTGTGGCAATCCGGCCGCTGACTCCACGCAGACGTTGTGCAGCAAAGACCTGGGGAAAACCTGGACAGCCGAGCCTTCGGCAGCAGGCCTCAGCGGCTCCTGCTTTTCTTCAACGCTCACGGCTACTGGCTCGACCTACGCGACCTGTCGCGCGCCGCAGACTGCGTCGGGGTGGGCGCTGTACCGCCTCACGCCGGGAGCCTCCCTGTGGAGGCCGATTGGCGATGCGCCATACCGTTACGTGACGATGTCACAATCAGGCCAGGTCTGGTGCGAGGATGGTAATGGCGTAAATACCTACGTGCTCGATCAGCTTCCCTGAGCGTGTGTCGCCGCATCCCGCGCCCGAATGAAGCGGGCGAGATCATGGCGGGATCGTCCGGTGATCCGTAGCTCGCTTGCACGTTACATACGGTACAGGCGACACGGTTAGCATGGTGGGAGATCATCCATGCGTAGTCTGCTCGCATCGCGCGCCCGGCGAGACAGGCGCGACTTGAGCGAATGGCGCCGCCGGGAGCAGGCCAAGGCACAGGCCAAGCGGCGAGAGATCGTCGCCCGCGCTGGGCTGGCGGCGCTGATCGTCGTGGCCGTGTTGCTGCTACTTGGACCGTTCCTGTCCTATCCGGTCCAGCGCCTTGCAGGCCCCACGTCGTCGGCGACTGTAGACAGCATGACACTGACCGTCACACAGACGGATGCGCCGGCTCCGGGCGTGGCGGCGCGTCAGGTGACCAAGCGCATCACCGTTCACTGGGTGGATGATGCCGGACGGACCGTCGCCGGATACTACGATGCTCTACACACGGCGTCGCCGGTCTCGCCCTTGGACCTCTCTACCGGCTGTCGGTCTGTGCCGCTCTTGTTTACGCGGCAAGCAACGATCTCGTTTGCGCGACGGGGGCAGACGGTAGAGACCTGGACGCAGCCGAACTGCTCCGCATACGTTCTTGTACGCAGCGTTCCCTACGTGTGGTGGCCGCTGGATGCGCACTTCCCTGAGAGCCAGATCGTCCAGCGATTCTACGACTCGTTTCCGCCGCAGCCTTGACGCCTTCCTGACGGCGTCAAGCTAGGCCAATATGTCCTTGTGGCTTCCGATCTGCTGTGGCATCAGGGGACTATCTCTGGCACAGGCGAGACCACCAGCCTCTATGGGTTGGCAAGTGGCTGGGCAGACGTGAATATTCAGTAATGCTGAGCAACAACGGAAATGTGCCGCGACCCGCCGCTGCTAGTGCGCGCGCTCGATCATCGTGCCGGCGCCGCGATGGGTGAAGAGTTCGCGGATCAGCACATGCGGCTCGCCGCCATCCACGATATGCACGCGGTCGGTGGCGTCGAGCGCGCGCAGGCACGCCTCCGCCTTGGGGATCATGCCGCCGCTGATGACACCCTCCGCGATCAGCCGCCGCACCTCGACATCGCTGAGCACAGAGAGCAACTGACCATCCGCGCCGAGGATGCCTGGCACGTCGCTGATGTAGAGCAGCTTGGCGGCATGCAGGCCGCGCGCCAGGTCAGCGGCGGCATCGTCGGCGTTGATGTTGAGCGCCTCGCCATCGGGGCCGAGCGCGAGCGGCGCGACGACCGGGATATAGCCTGCGTCGCTCAGCGTCTCGACGGGGCCAGGCTCGACCGCGACCACCTCGCCGACGAAGCCTAGCTCTGGCGCCACGGGCCGCGCATGCAGCAGGCCACCGTCCAGCCCGGAGATGCCCACAGCGGAGCCTCCCAGCCGATGCAGCAATTGCACCAGCTCGCCGTTGATCTTGCCCACCAGCGCCATCCGCACGACATCCAGCGTCTCGGCGTCGGTCACGCGCAGGCCGCGCTCGAAGCGGTGTGGGATGCCCAGCCGCTCCAGCCAGATGTTGATCTCCGGGCCGCCGCCATGCACGAGTACCGGCTGCGCGCCCAGACTGCGCAGCCAGACGATATCTTCCAGCGCGTCACGCTGCTTCTCCAGTGTGCTGCCGCCTAGCTTGATGACCAGAAAATGGCCGCGCAACGCCTCGATATAGGGCAGCGCTTCCTTGAGCGCCTGCGCGATGACCTCGTGCGGCGCCATCTGGCCAAGCGCCGCAAGATCGCCTACACTCGCCACGAAGTTCCCTCCCACCATGCCAGGCGACTGGTCGCCATGCGCGCCATTAGCCCTGGCGTCATCAGCCATCAGGGATAGACTCCCTCGACCGGCAGCCCCAGCGTCTCTGGCAGCCCATACATGCTGTTCGCGCACTGAATCGCCTGCCCCGCCGCGCCCTTCACCAGATTATCGAGCGCGCTGATGACGATGAAGCGACCGCTGTTCGGCTCTATGAAGGGATAGACGAAGCATACATTCGAGCCATAGGACCACTTGGTATGTGGCGGCGTCTCCGTTAGCCGCACAAATGGCTCATCCGCATAGGCCGCATGGTATGCCGCGCGGATGTCGTCTGCGGAGACGCCCGCGCGCAGTGTGCCGTAGCAGGTCGCCAGGATGCCGCGCGTCATCGGCATCAGATGTGGGATGAAGGTGACACGCGGCGCGGATCGCCCGGCGCTGGGCGTCTCGGCCAGCGCCTGGATGATCTCCGGCAGATGGCGGTGGCCGCTGACGCCATACGCGCTGACGTCTTCGTTGACCTCGCTGAAGTGGGCGCCGAGCTTGAGCGCGCGTCCGGCGCCACTCACGCCCGACTTCGCATCCACGATGACATCTGGCTCGATCAGATCGCATGCCAGCGCCGGGCCGAGCGCCAGCAGCGTCGCCGTGGGATAGCAGCCGGGGCAGGCCACCAGGCGCGCCTGTGGCAGCCGCTCGCGCGCCCACTCCGCCAGCCCATATACCGCCTCATCGAGCAGCGCGGGGGCGGGATGCGCGTAGTGATACCAGGTGGGGTAGAGCGCGGCGTCATGCAGGCGGAAGCCAGCGGAGAGATCGAGCACGCGCCGCCCCTGCGCCACCAGCGGCGGCAGCGCCGCGACGGCGGCGTGATCGGGCAGCGCGGAGAAGACCACCTCAGCCTGCGTGACACGCTCGGTGAAGGTGAGATCGAGGCCGCTCAACTGCGGAAACACCTGCGCCACCGCGCGCCCCGCCTCGCTGCGCGCCGTCACCTCCACCAGCTCGAACGCTGGATGGCGCCGCAGCAGTCGCAGCAATTCGATGCCACCATAGCCCGTTCCGTTGACCACCGCCGCCGGTATTCGCGCAGGCGCGCCCATGGCTATCCCTCCGTGCGTCGCCAGTCTCCATTGCCTGGCCATACATCGGGCGGCTGAGCGTCGCGGCCATGTCTGGCCTGCGCGCAGCGCCGCTCCCGATTCGTGTGCGTGTATGGCTTCCTATGATACCATAGCCATATGGACGCCGACCCGCAGCGCGCGACCGCGCGACCCGCCGCCCCACCGGGCGAGGCGGATGATACCATCGCCGCCATCGCCACGCCGCCCGGCGTCGGCGGAGTCGGCGTCATACGCATCAGTGGCGCGCAGGCGTTCGCGATTGGCCAGGCGCTCTTTCGTCCCGCGCAGCCGCAGCCAGATGGCGCGCCCCCACCGTCGCATCTGCTCACCTATGGCCACATCGTAGACCCGGCGACTGGCGAGACGATAGACGAGACGCTGACGGTCTTCATGCGCGCCCCACGCACCTACACGCGCGAGGATGTCGTGGAGATGCAGGGCCACGGCGCGCCGCTGACGCTGCGGCGCATCCTGGCCCTGGCGCTGGCGGCGGGCGCCCGGCTGGCGCGCCCCGGCGAGCTGACACAGCGCGCATTCCTCAATGGGCGCATTGATCTGGCGCAGGCCGAGGCGGTGCTCGATCTCGTCAACGCCAGCTCCGAGGCGGGACGACGCCTGGCGCTGCGCCAGCTCGATGGCGAACTCTCAGCGCGCACGCAGGCGATTCGCGCGGCGGCGCTGGGCGCGCTGACCCGCATCACGGCGAGCGTTGATTTCCCCGAGGAGGAGGTTCCGGCGCCCGACCCGGCGGAGCTACACGCGCTCATCGCCGACGCTTCGGCGGGCGTGGCCGCGCTGCTGGCGGGGGCTGAGCGGGGGCGCACGCTGCGCGAGGGGTTGCGCGTGGTGATCGTCGGGCGGCCCAACGTGGGCAAGTCGAGCCTGCTCAACACGCTGCTGGGCGTCGAGCGCGCCATCGTCACGCCCATCGCCGGGACCACACGCGATACCGTGGAGGAGGGCGCGCGCCTGGGTGATCTCGCCCTGCGCCTGGTGGATACCGCCGGGCTGACGGCGACCGACGACCCGGTGGAGCGGCTGGGCGTGGCGCGTTCACGCGCGGCGGCGCGCGAGGCCGACCTGCTCATCTTCATGCTCGATGGCTCCGAGCCGCTGACCCCGCTCGATCATGCCGCCGCCGCTGAGCTACGCGCGGCGCTGGCGCAAGACGCTCCGGCGGAGGGCGGGCGGTTCGCCCCGGTGACGTTGGCGCTCAACAAGGCTGACCTGCCCCAGGCGCTGGGCAATGCGCAGGCGCAGGCGCTCTGGCCAGACGCGCCGCTCGTCCACCTCTCTTCGCTGTCGCGCGCAGGCGTGGCGCCGCTGGAGCAGACGATCATGCGGCTGGCGCTCAGCGGCGAGGCGCAGATGGCCGATCCGCTGGTGGCGAGCGCCCGTCACGCCGACGCGCTGCGCCGCGCTGGTGAGAGCCTCAGCGCCGCGCTGACGACACTCGGCCAGCGCGACCCGCTCGACTTCGTGGCGATTGACCTGCGCGACGCGCTGGAAGCGCTGGGCGAGATTACTGGCGAGACGGCGACCGGCGACCTGCTCGACGCGATCTTCGCGCAGTTCTGCATCGGCAAGTGACTTGACATCCCCAAAACAGCAGCCGTATACTCTCACACGATGAGTACACAGACCCTTTCAGCCGACAACGTGGCCCAATTTGCGGCTTCGTATTATTACTGGTGGCGCTGCCCTCCGGCATGACGGATGGGTCGTTTCCGCTTGGTAAAACATCGGCGAAGACGGCCACAGAGCCGGAGGGTAAGCAGAGGAGATTTCTCCTCTGCTTTTTTGTTGGCCGCGAATCTGGCGCTTTCGCTCATCAGCCTCGGCAAGACGGCGAGCGCCTTGCGGATGTACCGTATGAGTGATGAGCGCGCTGCATCAGGCGCCCAGAGAAGTGAGAGGTTGGCGATGATCACCGTCACACGCGATGGCTCATTCCCCGATGAACGTTTGCGGCTCGCCCTTCCGAGCCGACCGGAGGACGTTCCTGCGCCGTCCGCGCCGTACCGGCTCGCGAGCCGCGTCACCTATCCGGAGAAGACCGTCGTGCATGTGGGCGATGCGCACATCGGCGCCGGTCGCCCGGTGGTGATCGCAGGGCCATGCTCAGTGGAGGGCGAGGCGCAGATCATCGCGGCGGCGCTGGCCGCGCGCGATGCGGGCGCGCAACTGCTGCGCGGGGGCGCGTTCAAGCCACGCACCTCGCCGTACAGCTTCCAGGGGCTGGGGCTGGAGGGACTGCCATTGCTGGCGCGCGCCCGCGCCGAGAGCGGCCTGCCCATCGTCACTGAGGTGATGGAACCGGCGATGGTCGAGCCGGTCGCCGAGGTGGCCGATGTCTTGCAGATCGGCAGCCGCAACATGCAGAACTTCCCCCTGCTGCGCGCCGCCGGTCACGCTGGCCGCCCCATCTTGCTGAAGCGCGGCTTCGCGGCGACCATCGAGGAGTGGCTGCTGGCGGCGGAATACATCCTGTCAGAGGGCAACGCACAGGTCATGCTGTGCGAGCGCGGCGTGCGCAGCTTCGATCCCTCCACGCGCAACCTGCTCGACCTCAGTTGTGTGCCGCTGCTGGCGAAGCTGACGCATCTCCCCGTGCTGGTGGACCCCAGCCACGGTGTTGGGCGCAGCGATCTGGTGGAGGCGATGGGCGTGGCCGCCGTGGCAGCCGGGGCCGATGGTCTGCTCGTCGAGATGCATCCCCACCCGGACGAGGCGCTCACCGACGCAGACCAGGCGATCACCCCGGATGCGCTCCGCTCGCTGATCGCCAGCGCCGACCGGGTCTACGCCGCGCTCCACGGCTAGCTGAGCAGACAGCGCCTATCGCCGAACGAACGGCGACGACGCGCGACGAGACAACGGCGTCTCGCATCTCGCCTGACACATGCGCCTTTTTCTTCGCTCCCTCCATCCATCTTCCACCCTCCACCTTCGTGCGCCACCCCGACACGGCGCCGATGCGCTCTCCGCCGTCCGTAAGTCCCCCCGATAGTAACAGCCTGATTGACTTTGCGTTATATCTGGCAGCATCTATACCTTGTGATGGGATTGAGAGAGACAGGCGCGCATGCGAAACCCACCGGACCGCAACGACTATCCTCCGCCCGATGACGCGCCCCCCACGGGAAATCGGGGAGGGCGTCGTCCGCGCACAATTCGTGACATGTTCACGATTGAGAAGCCGCTGCGCCGCCTGACATCCGCGCCGCTGCGCCGCCGTCGCCCGCCTGCTCCACGCGACGGACGAGACGATCCGCCTGATCTCTACGATCTGGAGCCGCCGCCGCCTGGGCGGGCGCCTGCGGGGCGACCACAGTGGACCGAGCCAGGCGCAGCGCTACGCGACCCTGATAGCCCTCCCGACGCGACCGACGCGCGACGACCACGACGCGACGCCGCGCAGCCACCGTATCGCGGCCCTGGCCGCCCGGCAGGCGCGGGGAACGCGGCTGACATGCGCTGGAATCGTCCCGATTGGCTGGGCGAGGCGCCCGCGCCCGGCGAGGCGCCGCCCTCCAACGCGGCGCCGTCACGCTATGCCGATGATGCGCCAGGTTCGCCCGCCTATCGCCCGCAGGAGCGCGACCCGCAGCGCCAGGATACCGACTACCGCGCGACCAGCGCGCGCGCCGCGCTCTGGGCCTCGCGCACGCCAAGCTATCAGCCCGATCAGCCTCCTGAGTTCGCCGAGCCAGACTCAGCCGAGGACCACCCGTACCTGGTGGGGTACGACACACAGCACTCTCCCGCGCCACTGGCTCATGTGCAGGCGTCCATGACTGGCACGCACACGGAATCCTATGCGCCGGGGGTGACCAGCGAGGTAGAGCGCCTGCGCCGCGATGAGCAGGTCCATGGACGTACCGCCGGGCCTGCGCCCTACTTCTGGGAGATGGTGCAGCGGCCAAAGCAGGCGACAGTGCTGGATGTCAGCGGCTTCTGGCTCATCGCCTTCCTGCTCATCATCACCGTGTCGCTCACCGTCGCTTACGCTGGCGTCTCCGTCTATGGCGCGTCTCGGTTCATCTATGCGCAGCCAACACTGCCCAAGGGGACGCCTGGGGACAGCGGGTTGGCCTATAAGGATGTCGTGTTCCCCAGCCGCACTGACCACCTCATGCTGCATGGCTGGTTTATTCCGGGCGTCGTCTCGCCGGGTCATCTCACCACACGTGAGACGATCATCATGGTTCACGGCGCCGATACGAACCGCGCAGACCCTGGCGTCGGACTGCTCGACCTGAGCGATGCGCTGGCAAAACATGGCCTGGCGGTGCTGACCTTCGATCTGCGCGGCTCAGGCTATTCACCCACAGCCCCCACGAGCTATGGCTACTTCGAGCAGCGCGATGTGCTGGGCGCGGTGGATTACTTGCAGCGTGGCGCTATGCCCTATCCTGCGCTTGGGCGACCCAGGGCGATTGGCGGCTGGGGCGTCTCGATGGGCGCGGCGACCCTGCTGATGGCCGCCGCGCAGGACTCCTCCCTGCGCGCTATCGTCTCGGATAGCGCCTATGCCGATGTCATGCCGATACTCCAACGCGATATTCCGGCGCGCACGCAGCTCTCCAGCGCCTTCACGCCGGGCGTTCTCGAAGCGGCGAAGGCGTTGTCTGGCATAGACTTCAGCGCCGTTCAGCCTGAAGCCGTGGTCGCGCGCATCGCTCCACGTCCCATCCTCTTCATTCACGGCGCCGCCGACACGTATGTGACGCCCGACAATATGAACGAGCTGGCGCACGCGGCTCAGGCGGCGTCTGGCGCCCATACGCAGACGTGGCTCGTGCCAAAAGCCGCAGACGGTCAGGCATTCCATGTCGCCGGGCAGGCGTATATCACTCGCGTCGTCGCCTTCTTCGCGGCGAATCTCTTGCCAGCGGCGTGAGGCCACATCCCTATGCAGGGGATGTGGTTGTGAGCAGAAAGAGTACGCGCTATGCGTCAGCCTCGCACGATCCTTTCACGGCGGCCCGTCTCCGCCGACGAGTATTTCGGTGGCTCCCAGGCCGAACCTGCGGCGCGGGGGCCGCTCGTGCGCCTGCTGCTCGCGGCGGCGGAAGGGCTGCTGCCGCTGGTGATTCTGCTGGCGCTGCTCGGGCTTTTCTTGGAGGCGACCATCATCGGTCGCGTCTTCGCCACACCCCACGGCATCGCCGCGCTCCAGCGGACGGAGCTACTGACGGCGGGCGTCGGCCTCATCATCGCCCTCAGCGTTTTCCTCACCTCCGCTGTTCGCACGCTTCAGGGAGTTCGTGAGCGCCAGAAGGCCGGCGAACAGATGGAGGCGCGCGTCACCCTGATCGTGCTGGCGCTCACGGTGATCGTGGCGCTGGTTCCACTGCTCATCGCGCTCGCCTCCCCGCAGCATCCCGCGCCGTGAGCCGCAGCCCTGGCAGGCAAGGACTGGAAGGACTGCGGCTCACGGCGCCTCTGCGGCGCACACCCAACGCCAGCGCCCCCGCGCTATCAGGAGATTCTGCGACGGTAAGTGATCATGGCGAAGATGTACGCGACGATGAGGACGCCGACACACCAGGCAAGGGCGATCCAGATGTCGGAGCCGACCGGCTGCTGTGTGAACAGATCGCGGATCGCGTTGACGATGGACGTCACCGGCTGGTTCTCGGCGAAGGCGCGCACCGGGCCAGGCATGGTGTTGGTGGGCACGAATGCCGAGCTGATGAACGGCAGGAGGATGAGCGGGTAGGAGAACGCGCCCACGCCGTCTGTGGTCTTGGCGGAGAGACCGGCGATTACGGCGATCCATGTCAACGCCAGGGTGAACAGCATCAGGATGCCGGCGACCGCGAGCCACGCCAGCACGCCCGCCCCTGAGCGGAAGCCCATGAGCAGGGCGACGAGCACGACGACCACGACCGAGATCATATTGGCGACCAGCGAGGTCAGCACGTGCGCCCACAGCACGGACGACCGCGCGATCGGCATGGACTGGAATCGCTCGAAGATGCCGCTCTGCAAATCCAGGAAGAGCCGGTATGCGGTGTAGGAGATGCCCGAAGCAATCGCGATGAGCAGAATGCCGGGCAGCAGGTAGTTCACATACGACGCCGTCCCTGTGCTGATCGCGCCGCCGAACACGTAGACGAACAGCAGCATGAAGGCGATTGGCATGATCGTGGTCGTGATGATGGTGTCCGGGCTGCGCATGATGTGGCGCAGGGATCGTCCCAGCAGGACGGCGGAGTCGCCGAAGAAGTGGTTGGTCATCGTTGTTGTTCCTTTACTTGCTTCGGGCCGACGCTGCGGTCATTGTCAGCGTCGCCGTTCTTGCCGTCGTCACCGACGATGGCGAGGAAGACATCTTCGAGGGTCGGCTGCTTCTCAACGTATTCGACCTTGGCGGGTGGGAGCAGTTGCTTGAGTTCGGCGAGCGAGCCGTTCACGATGATCCGCCCCTTGTGGAGGATCGCGATCTGGTCGGCGAGTTGTTCGGCCTCGTCCAGATACTGCGTCGTCAGCAGCACCGTCGTGCCGTGCTTGGCGAGTTCCTTGACGGTCTGCCACACCTCGATGCGCGCCTGGGGGTCAAGCCCGGTCGTCGGCTCATCGAGGAAGATGACCTGCGGATTCCCGATGAGGCTCATCGCGATGTCGAGGCGGCGGCGCATGCCACCCGAATACGTCGACACCTTCCGCGTGGCCGCGTCGGTCAGCGAGAAACGCGTGAGCAGGTCATCCGCGACCTTGCCGGAGTTCTTGAGGCGCCGCAACTGGGCGACCAGCACGAGGTTCTCCCGCCCGCTGAGGATTTCGTCAACGGCTGCGAACTGTCCGGTGAGGCTGATGGACTCCCGCACGTCCGCAGCCTGCGCGGCGACATCGAAGCCGTTGACGCTGGCAGTCCCCGCGTCGGCCCTGAGCAGCGTAGACAGGATTTTCACGACCGTGGTCTTGCCCGCCCCGTTCGAGCCGAGCAGGGCGAAAATGCTGCCCCGCGCCACGTCGAAGTCCACGCCGCGCAGCACCTCCAGCTTCTTGTACGACTTCTCCAGGCCCTGCACGTGGATCGCAGCCCCCTGGACCTGATTGGCTGTCATGTTGGTAGTCATCTGGATCTCCGTTCTCTCTTTCGTTATGGTTCGCTGCGGCGCCAGTGAGCCGCGCTGCTGGCAGGCAGGCGCCACCAGCTCAGCGCCGCTTAGCGCAAAGACGTGAAGTTATATGCCACGGCGTTGCGATTGTAGACCGCGCGCGCCCAGAGGTATCCAGCCACGGCGAGGACTACGCACCAGGCGATGGCGAGGGCTGCGCTGGCGCCAATCGGGCCGCCCAGCAGCAGCCCTCGCAGTGTGTCGATGACGGGCGTGAAGGGCTGATACTCGGCGAACCAGCGCATCACACCAGACATCGTGTCCGGGAGGACAAATGCGCTGCTCGTGAACGGCAGCAATAACTGGAAGCTGAGCGAGAGGAAGTTGGCTCCTGCGGGTGTTTTGCCCACCAGGCCAAACACCACCCCCATCCACGTGAGCGCGAAGGTGAAGAGCGCCACGACGCCGAGCGCCGCGAGCCAGGCGACGGGATTCACAATGGGGCGGAAGCCCATCAGCAGCGCGACCCCGACGACGAGCGCGACGCTGGCCACGATCCGAATCAGGCTGCCGAGAACATGCCCGATCAGCACCGAGGCGCGCGAGATCGCCATGGTGCGGAAGCGGGCAATGATGCCTTCGTTCAGCTCTGTGCAGAGGTTCACGGCGGTCGTCGCACACCCGCTGCCCACCGTCATGATAATGATTGCGGGCGCGAGATAGTTGATGTAGGAGCCAACGTGCGTTGCGCCGCCAAGGCCGACGCCCAGCGCGCCGCCGAACACATAGTTGAACAGCGCCAGCGTGACGACCGGTGTCAGCAGGCCACTCACGGTCATCATCGGGCTGCGCAGCGAGTGTCGAATGTCGCGCCGCAGCATCGTCGCCGAATCGCGCAGGGCAAAGGAAAGCCTACTCATCGCGCAGCGCCTTTCATGGTGACGGGTTGGCTGGTGAGGGCGAAGAAGACATCGTCGAGGTCAGGGGTGTGAATCGAGACTCCGTTGACCGCGAGTGTTTCGTGATCCAGCCGGTCGAGCACGGCCCGCAGTGAGCGCACGCTGCCGTCGGTTGGAATCTGGAGTGTCAGTTCGTTATCGTCACGCTCCGCCTCGCCGAAGATGTAGGCAGCCGCTTCTAGCCCACTCGCGTCGATGAATTGCAGGCGGATATGGCCGCCGGGGATCAGGCGTTTCAACTCGTTGGGGGTTCCCTCGGCGACCAGCTTCCCCCGGTCCAGAACCCCGATGCGGTTGGCAAGCTCGTCCGCTTCGTCCAGGTATTGCGTGGTGAGCAAGATCGTGACGCCGCCAGCCACGAGGTCGCGGATGATCTGCCACATCGTATGGCGGCTGCGCGGGTCCAGTCCGGTGGTCGGCTCGTCGAGGAAGATGATGCGGGGGTCGCCGACCAGGGTCATCGCGAGGTCGAGCCGACGACGCATGCCGCCGGAGTAGATGCTGGGCGTCTGCTTCGCCGCGTCGGCCAGATCGAAGCGTTCGAGCAGCGCATCTGCGCGCCGCTGACCTTCGCGTCGGGCCAGGTGTTGCAGGTCTGCCATCAAGAGCAGATTCTCTCTGCCGGTGAGCAGGCTGTCCACCGCCGAGAACTGGCCCGTGACGCCAATCGCGGCGCGGACCGCATCAGGCGCCTTCACCAGGTCGTGGCCGGCAATCCGCACCTCGCCAGCATCGGCGTCGATGAGCGTTGACAGAATCTGAATCATGGTGGTCTTGCCAGCGCCATTCGGGCCGAGCAGCGCGAAGATCGTCCCCGAATCCACGTCCAGGTCGATGCCATCGAGCACAACGTGGTCGCCGAACGACTTGCGCAAGCCGCGTGTTTCAATCATCGCCATGACACGTGGCGCCTTCCTATGCTAGAATATAAACTCACTGAGCCGCTAAGTGAATCGGCAGAGAAATCATCTTAGCAACTAAGGCAACAGTATCTTACACAGTGAGGTAAAAGATGTCAAGTGGTTCTCAGGAAACACGAGCGAAGTTACTCGGAGAGCTTGCGCAGGAGTTCCGGCAGTTCACTGGACTCGGCGCGTCCTTCTTCCGGGCGGCGGCGGCTCGCGTCGGCATGACTGTCACGGATATGCAGGTGATTGATAGCCTGGCGGTCGTTGGGCCAATGACCGCTGGTCGGCTCGCCGATCTCACCGGGCTGACGACCGGGGCGATCACCGGAATGCTCAACCGGCTAGAGGAGGCCGGGCTTGTGCGCCGGGAGCGCGACCCCAACGACGGGCGCAGGGTCATCGTTCGGCTCGCCCCAGACAAGGACGACCTGCGCGAGAGCGACTCAATCTTCGCTTCCATAGGGAAGTCGTGGGATGAACTGGTGTCGCGCTACGACGATGAGCAGATTGCCTTCCTCCTGGGGTTTCTCCAGCGCAGCAACGAGCTGGCCAGAGAGGAAGTTATCCGGTTGCGCGAGGCGCCAGCGGACGAGGAGGGGATGTACTCCGCGCCGCTGGGGGCGCTGACGAGCGGTCGGCTTGTCGTCTTCTCCGGCACTCCCCGGCTGACGGTGCGCGCGGACGACAAAACGGACAAGCTCTATCAGGCCAGCTTCGAGGTGACGACGCCAGAGGTGAAGGCGAAAGAAGGGGTGGTCACCATCCGCTATCCACGCCGCCTGCTGGGTCTGCACGGGAAAAAAGGCGCGGCGAATGTCACACTCAACGCCGCTATCCCGTGGAAGATCGTCATCCAGGGCGCAGCGTCGGAGATCACCGCCGAACTGGATAACCTCGATCTCGCCGGGCTGGAGATTCAGGGTGGGATGAACATGATTCTCCTGACGCTTCCGGCGCCCTCTGGCGTGGTTCCCATACGCATCAACGGGGCCGCGTCAATGATCACCGTTCGCCGCCCGGCAGGGGTCGCCGCCCAGGTTCATCTCAAAGGCTGGGTCTCCGAATTTGCCTTCGACGATCAGACCTTCAGTAGCATGGGCAGCGATGTGCGGCTGCAAAGCCCTGGCTCTGAAACGGCGCAGCAGCGCTACGACATCGAAGTCTTCAGCAGCGCCAGCATGGTCACCATCACCGCCGGTTGACGGCGAAGCCAGGCGCAGGCGCGCCCGCGACCGCTCGGTTCGCGGGAATATGGCGAGAAGGCGATATTGATGCGGCGCCGCAACGCTGAATGCGTTATCATGGCAGCGAGAGCAGCACGAGCAGCGAAAGGATGATCTATGTCCTGGCTCACCTTCTGGCGCCGCAAGCCTGCGACTGCCGCAGCGACCCCATCACAGAGCATCGGCTCGCATACCGTTGGGGGCCGTCGCTTCGTCGCTGGCGTCCCCTACATCCTGCCGAAGGACCTCGACGAGACGAATCGGCTCGACTTCCAGCATTACATGCTCCGTTCGTTCATTCGCGGCAACTACCTCGCGCCGATCAGCAAGCCGCGCGACATCCTCGATGTGGGCTGCGGCACGGGGCGTTGGGCGATGGAGCTGGCCACGGAGTTTCGGGGAGCCAACGTCATCGGCGTAGACATCGCGCCGCCAGAGGTCGCCGAGGGCGCTGCCCCCACCGCCGACAACTACACCTTCGTGCAGGGCAATGTGCTGGAGCGGCTGCCCTTCGCCGATAACAGCTTCGACTTTGTCCACCAGCGCTACCTCATCCTGGCGATTCCGGCGAACCGCTGGCCGCAGGTGATCGCCGAGCTATTGCGCGTTACCCGGCCTGGCGGCTGGGTCGAACTGATCGAGACAGCGCCGCCCAACGGCGCGCCAGCGGTCGATCAGGTAGCCGCATGGGGGAAACAATTGGTCGGCAGGCGCGGCATAGATATGGCGATGGCGAGCCAGATCGGTTCGCTGCTGACGGCGGGTGGCGCTGCTGATGTGTCGGCTCGCCCGCTGACGATTCCCGTGGGCAAGCCAGGTGGCCGCATCGGCAGCATGATGGTGGTGGATTACATGACGGCGCTCACGGGGGTGCGTGGGCCACTGGCCGCGCTCGGCATCGCCAGCGAGGCTGCGTTCGATCAGACCATGGCGCGCATGCGCGAAGAGTTCGAGCAGCGCGCCTTTCCGCAGAGCGTCTACGTCGCGTATGGTCGCAAGCCATAGGGCGCCGTGTGAAGCTCGTTGTCGCCGTGGGGCTGGACGCTATGCCAGCCGCTCGCGCAGGGCGATGAGCGCGGCGGGTAGCTCGCTCACGCTGCCGATGGTCAGATCGGCGCCACGCTGGCGAAACGTGGCTGCGGCCTCTCCAGTGGCCACGCTCACCGCCAGTGTCGGCGGCAGGTCGGGGGCGGCGCGGCGCCGCTCAGCCCGGTAGCGCAGCACGAGGTCCAGATCATCGCTGGTATCGCCGATGTAGACGGCGGCGCGCGCCGCGAGCGCAGCCAGCGCGTGGACGAGCGCCTGCGGATCGGGCTTGGCGTAGAGCGCGGCTGAGACGACGACGCCGAAGGGCGGATGCGCCTGCGGGCCATATGACCCGGCGACCGCCGCAGCCTCGCCATCGGGCGCGATCAGCCGCAGCGCCCATTCGACCTCCGGGCTGACACGCCCGGTGATGAGTCCATATTTCTCCAGACCCAGCGCAGCCAGCGAGGTCAGCGTCTCTGGCGCGAGCAGCGAGCGCTCCGTCTGGCGCAGGCCGGGCGCCTCAGGCGAATAGCGTGGGGCGCGATCATGCAGCTCGCGCAGCAGCGCGGCGCCCCAGTAGAATTCATCATGTGTCCAGCGGGCGTCGTCCCAGTCGGGGATGGCGCTGGCGGGAACGACGCAGTGCAGCCAGGCGAGGCCACCAGCCCCGGCGCGTGTGGCCGCAGCCGCATCCGCAGCCCATGCGGCGAGCGAGCGCCCGGCGAGCGCGGTTCCGCGCCACTCGCGCAGACGCGCCGTCCAGAGCGCCACGAACGCCTGTGTCAGGTCCCAGTCGCTATTGAAGCCACCCGCGAGCTTGAAACGCTCGACATCATCTGGCGTGACCAGTGGCTCAGGCGCATCGCTGAATCCGCCGGTCACGCGCACCAGCGCATCAGTCGCCGCAATCACCGAGCGGCGATACGAGCCGGTGGTATCGATCAGCACGCCGTCGATGTCGAAAAGCGCCGTATCGAGCCAGTCGGCGGCGCCCAGAGCCGCGCGGTCGAGGTCAGGTCGAAGCCAGAACATGCCATCCTCACAGGTATCCCGTTCGTTGATCGCGAATCGCAGCCGTCATCATATCACGGGCGCTAGCGCACTTTTGCCGCGCGGCGCTGGAACCACAGCGAGCGCTGCTTCGTCAGAGAGAGCGCAGGGAGTAGCGCATTCGCTCGCTGAGGGAGTGTCCTGATGGATGGCCTGGTGAATCTGCTCGTGGCCGCGCTCGCTGGCCGGTCGGTATGGTCGGGCCTGGTGGTGGTGGGAGCCGCGCTGTGCGTCGCGGCTGTCGCTGCGCTGCTCGCTGGCCTGGCGCGCCCCGCGTCGTTCGCCTCCGAGGGCGCTGGGCCGACGGAGTTCGCAATGACGCGCGGCGCGCTCGATGGTCTGCCACTGGGGCTAGCGTGCGGATTGTTCGGCGGATTCGCGTTCCAGTACACGCAATCGCTGCTGGGCGTGAATCGTTTCACCTTCGCCGCTGGTCTGCCTGCCGGGCTGGCGCTGGGCGCCGTCTGCGGGGCGTTCGCTGGCTTTGCGCTGGGACGGCTCACGCGGCTGCCCGGCGGGCTGGCGCTGGGCGCGCTCGGTGGACTGCTGATCGGCCTCGGCGCCTTCTTCCGCGTCTTTGGGCAGGGAGCGGGCTACGGGCCAGAGACGGACAGCGGCGTCGGGCCAGAGGTCGGCGTGCTGCTGGGGACAGGCTGCCTGCTGCTTGGCGCGCTGGTCGCTGTGTTGCTGCGCGCATGGATGCGCCAGCGTGCGGCTGGCGCGCCGACCGCCCCCAGCCCGCGAGGCGCCACTGGCCGAAGCAGCGCGCTGGGCGCGGCGGTTGGCGCTGGCGTAGGGGCGCTTTGCTGGCTGTCGGTCGCGGTGACGAGTTGGGCCGGCTCCGCTCCCCAGTTGATCGTGCCGGAGGTCGCGCCAGCCTATGCCACGCCAGGTGGCGCGCTGGGCGACGCGCTGTACTGGCTGGCGGTCTGCGTCGTAGCGGGCGCGCTCATCGGCGCGCTGGCGGGCGCGGCTGCCCGCGTGGGCGGCTGGCGGCGCGCAGTGAGCCTCAGCGTCAGCCTGGCGCTGGGGGCGCTGTTTGGGCTAACCCTCAGCCTCACCCACGGCGATGTTGGTGGCCCGCTGATCGTGGCGCGCCGGATAGTCTATGACCCGATGGGCAGCCTGTACGGGCTTGCCGGAGGATTGCTGGTGGGCGCGCTGGGTGGCGTGGGCTGCGCGCTGGCGCTGCGCTGGGCCGAACGCCAACCGGGCCGCCGCTCGCTGATCGCGGCGGTTGCGCTGTTCGCGCTCGGCGGCGCGCTGCTGCTGGCGCCCGTCTGGTTCCATCCCCTGTTTGGCGTGGATGTGCCGTAACAACACGTCCATCTTGGTTATTGGCGTTCGCGCCACCCTCACCCCCAGCCCCTCTCCCAGAGGGCGAGGGGAGCCGGAGTTCTCCTTGCGGGCCAGGGCGCGAGGTCGCTGCTAGACACGCTTCCAGTTGTGGATCGCCTCGATGTAGCGAATCGTGCCGGTCTTGGCGCGCATCATCACCGAATGCGTGCGCGCGCCGTCGGGGCCGAAGCGCACGCCGCGCAACAGATCGCCCGTGGTGATGCCCGTCGCCGCGAATGACACGTTCTCGCCATGCACCAGATCATCTACGGTGTAGATGCGTTTGAGGTCCACGCCATCGGCGAGCAGTTGCGCGCGCTCGTCATCGGTGCGCGGCCAGATGCGGCAGAGCATCTGCCCGCCAACGCACTTGAGCGCCGCCGCCGCCAGCACAGCCTCTGGCGCGCCACCAACGCCGATGTAGACATCGGTGGCGTCATATTGCTCCATCGCCGCGTGAATCGCCGCCGCCACGTCGCCATCCATGATGAGCTGGATGCGCGCGCCAGCCGCGCGTACCTGCTTGATGATGTCTTCGTGGCGCGGGCGGTCGAGAACGGTCACGGTCAGGTCGTCGAGGCGCGTGCCACGGGCGCTGGCGATGCGCGCGAGGTTCTCGGCGATGGGCGCGTCGAGATCGATCACCCTGGCTGCGGCGCGTGAGACGGCCAGCTTCTCCATATAATAGACGCCGGGAGGCGCCTGGAACATCGCGCCACGGTCGGCGGTGGCCACCACGGCGATAGCGCCGGGCAGGCCGAGCGCGGTCAGGCGCGTGCCGTCCACCGGGTCCACGGCCACATCCACCTCAGGCGGCAGGCCATTGCCGATCTCCTCGCCGACGTAGAGCATCGGCGCCTCATCCTTCTCGCCCTCGCCGATGACGACAACGCCGTGCATGTCCACGCCATCCACGGCGCTGCGCATCGCGTCCACCGCCGCCTGATCCACGGCGATCTTGTCGCCGCGCCCCATGAAGCGCGAGGCGGCGTAGGCGGCGGCCTCCGTCACACGCACCAGTTCCAGGCCCAGGTTGCGCTCTTTCATGCCCGCGCGCACATATCTGCCGTTATCGAGGTCTTGCTGAGTCACTGCGGTCCTCCTGTCGTTGCTGTACGGCGAGCCTCACTCCATCGTGAAGTCGCTCCGGCGCCAGAGCGGGCCGGGCGCGGGTAGGCTGGCGCGCATCGCGTGAGATCGTGCGCCTGTGGACGTTTATGCTTATCTTGTCACGCCGCGTGTTGCGGCGATCTAGAGTTTCGGGCGGCGTGGGAAGACACGACTATGCTCCGCCCAGAGAATCGCCTCGAGCTGGGCCGCCGCCTCGTCGAGGTGATTATCGCGATTGATGATGACGTAATCGTATTTCGGCAGTTCGGCCATCTCGCGCTCGGCGTTCAGCATGCGCAAGGCCCGCTGCTCTGGGCTGTCGTGGCCGCGACCATTGACGCGGCGCGTCAGCACATCCAGCGACTCCGGCGCGAGGAAGATGAAAATCGCATCCTCCACCTTCGAGCGCACGGTCTGCGCGCCCTGCGGGTCAATCGTCAGGATGACATCCTGCCCGGCGGCGAGCTGCTCGCGCACCATCGCCGCAGGCACGCCGTACCAGTTCCCGTGCACCTCCGCATGCTCCAGCAGTTCGTCGCGCGTCAGCATCTCGTGAAACTGCTCCGCCGTGCGAAAGTGATAGTGGATGCCCTCCACTTCGCCGGGACGTGGCCGCCGCGTTGTCACCGTAATCATCACATGGCCCGCCCAGCCGCGCGCGACCATGCGTCCCGTCAGGGTGGTCTTGCCCACACCCGACGGCCCCGACAGCACGATCAGCAGCGGCGTCGGCGCGGCGCTCACAGGGATACTGGCGGATGGCTCGCTCGAATGTGTCGTCATAAACCCCATTCCCGACACTCCAGACGGATTGCTCTGCACGGCCCGCGCTGACGCGACGACCCAGCGTGCTATACTTGAACGCCTGTTAGAGAGATCACCTGAGATCGCCGCAAGTCGCCGAGGATTCGCCCGCCATGCAGATTGACGCGCTCACCCTGGCCGCGCTGACCGATGAGATCGAGCGCGAGCTACGCGGCGCCCGCGTGGATGATGTCATCCAGCCGACACCTCATTCTATCGCATTGCAGCTATGGGGCGGTGGACGCAATCGCTGGCTCGTCATCTCGGCGCACCCACAGCTTGCCCATCTGCGCCTGACCAACGCGAAGCCGCGCAAGCTCGCCACTGATCCACCCGCCTTTGTCATGCTGCTGCGCAAGCATCTGGAGGGCGCGCGCATCGTCGCTGCGCGCCAGCCTGCCTGGGAGCGCATCGTCGAGCTGGGCTTCGCGCGCGGCCCCGATGTCGCCGAGGGCAAGGCGGCGACGTGGCTCATCGCCGAGGTGATGGGTCGCTTCAGCAACGTCATCCTCACCGACGCTGAGCGAACCATCCTCGGCGCGCTACGCCTGGCCAGCGCCGAAACCAATCAGTATCGCGCGATCACGCCGCATGAACCATACCGCACGCCGCCGCCGCAGACGCGCACTGTGGCAGGCTTGACCCTCGCGCAGATCGCCGGTCAGGACGTGACCGCCAGCGACCTGCGCGACGCCGCGCTCAGCGCCTTCGAGGCGGCGCAGGCGGCGCAGGCGGAGAAGCAGCCCGCGAAAGGCAAGCGTGGCAAACGTGGCGCCACGCCGCCGACCATCGGCGGGGTGATCGCGATGAGCGTGCTGGGCTTCGGGCGCGAACTGGGGCGCGAGGCGGCCGCCCGCGCGCTGGGCGTGGCCGATGCGCCAGTGGACCCCGCCGCGCCGTGGGAGAGCTGGGAGGCGCTGGCCCGCGAGACACGCGCCCTGGCCACGCTGGCGCAGCGGCGCGAGTGGCGTCCCACGCTCGTCTACGCGCCCGCCGCTGCCGCTGCCGACGAGCGACCCATTGCGCTGGCGGTCTACGAGCCGCGCCAGTATCCGCCGGAGGACAGCCTGCGCCCGGTCGCCAGCGTCAACGACGCGCTCGACCTGCTCTTCACCGGGGCCGAGTGGCGCGTGGAACTGGAGCAGGCGAAAGGTGATCTGCGGCGGCTGTTGCAGACCCAGCGCGACCGCTGCCAGCGCAAAGCCGAGGCGCTGCGCGCGGAGATGGACATTCAGACTGAGGCGAGCCAGCTGCGGCGCGAGGCTGAGATTCTGCTGGCCTTCGGCGCCGATGTGACGCCGGGGGCAAGCGTGGCTACACTGCCCGATCCCTACGCCACCGACGCGGACGCGACACTGACGATCACGCTCGACCCCCAGTATTCCGCAATTGAGAACGCCAACCGCCGCTACACGCGCTATCACAAACTGCAACGCGCGGTGAAGCTGCTGCCAGAGCAGATCGAGGCGAACGACCTGGAACTGGCGCATCTGGAGCAGTTGCTGACCGATCTGGCGCTGGCCGACACCCCCGTCGAGGTCTCGCTGGCGCGCGCGGAGGTGGCGGAGGCGGGCTACATCAGGGGCGGCGCTGAGGCGCGGCGGCTGGCGAAAGAGCAGCGCAAGGGCGGCAAGAAGGGCAAAGCTGGCGGCAAGTCTGGCGGCAAAGCTGGCGCGAAGGGTGGCCAGAGCAAGCCGGCTAGCCAGGCGGGCGGCGCGCCGCTACGACGACGGCTGAGCGGTGATGTGTTGGCGCTGGTGGGCAAGAATAGCCGCCAGAATGAGGAAGTGACCTTCCATCAGGCGGCGCCGAATGACCTCTGGCTGCATGCGCGCGGCGCCCCTGGCGCCCATGTCATCCTCAAGGTGGCGGGCCGACCCGCGCCAGAGGATGCGCTGCGCGAGGCGGCGAGCCTGGCGGCGTGGTACAGCCAGCTTCGCGAGGCGGGCAGCGTCGCGGTGGACTACACCGAGGCGCGCTACGTGCGCCATATGAAGGGCGGCGGCCCCGGCATGGTCATCTACGAGCGCGAGCGTACCATCCACACGCCCCCTGCGGACGTGGGCGAGCCAGTAAAGTAGGCGCAAGGCAGCGCCGCTCGAACCTGGTCCGCGATGAATTCTCAGGCGTCGCGTTACCAATCATCCCCAAGACAAGTGTATGCCAGTAGAGACGCGCGGCGCGATGTTTGTATCGCGGCTGGCTGCCCGGCGAAGCGACGATCTTCTGGCTCGACCGAATACACCACATTGCCACAGTGAGAGCCACGGCATAGCATGCGCCCGACCCATCTGCTAGAGTCGCTATAATGCGAGTGAGCGGGAGAGCCGCGCCATGAGGAAGTGTGGGCGCAGTGTGCAAAGCGATGAGGCGAACGGACGCGAACAGCGCGACAGGAATGGTCGCGCTGATGCTGTGGTGATCGGGCTGGCGCTGGCGGGCTGCCAGGGGAGCCAGGTTGCCAAACAGGCCACGGCCACGGCTACGCCTGCGGCGCCTGCGACCTGGACACAGATTCCCGGCTACCAGGGTCTCTACAGCCTGGCCGTCGCGCCATCTGATCCGCGAGTCGCCTATCAGGCGTGGTACACAAGCCCGCAGACCAACGCGGCTGGCGCGCTGCCCTGCTGCTGCGGCGCACCGATGACCAGGGCGCGACATGGCATACGCTGACGGCGCCCTACATCCCGGACGCCACCTATCCGGTCATCGGCGCCGCGCTGAATATCTTTGTCAGCCCGTTCGATGCGCGCGTGGTCTTCCTCCAAATGGGCGCGGCGATGGCCGATACCACCGCCGCCTGCGCCTCGAATGGCGGCGGCGCCTATGGGTTGTGCGAGTTCCAGTACATCAGCGTCGATAGCGGCGCGCACTGGCGGCTGCTCTCGCTGCCCGTGACGGGACATTTCGTCCCACCGCAGGTCAATGGCGGTGGCTTCTCTGGCCAGAGCGACGCTGGCGCGCAGCCAACTTCCACGCGCCTCTACGGCTTGATCGCGCCGCTGGGGAATGATAGCCATCTGGCGCGCAGCGATGATGGCGGCGTCACCTGGCGCCTGATCGACACGCCCATCTTCGCCGCCGGGCAGAGTATCTCCACCTATGCCGCCACGCCAACCGGCTCGACCATCTTCGCGCTGACGCTGCCGTACAACCGTTCGACTCCCCCGCTCGCGACAAGCCAGCGAGACATCTGGCGCAGCGACGACGCAGGCGCGACGTGGACGAATCTTGGCCCGCAGCCGAACTTCACACTCGTCGCCTTGAACGCTGCGCTGGTTGTCAATAGTGGTGAGCCAATCCTCTATCTGCTGACCGCTGACGACAAAACCAATGAGTATATCCAGGGCAGCCTCTTTGGCGCGAGCGGCGGCTTCGACCTCGCGCCTGACCCTGCGCCGCGCTGCTCACCGCAGGTGAACAGCTATATGCTCGGCTCTCGTGGAGATGGATCAGTTCTGATCTGGTGCGGCGGCGAGATCGAGGCATGGCTTGCTGAGCCAGCGCGCACGCGCGAGGGCTGGCTCCCAGTCGCGCAGAATCCCGGCGTGAGTTCCATCCAGAGCGCCTTCACACAGACGTTGCCTGACGGCGCCACCCGCCTGTGGCTCGTCATCGGCGACAGTCACGGCGCCAGTGTCGAGTACGCCACGCTGCCGCAGTGAGACGCGCGTCACAGCCTGCGCACGACCTACCTGCTAGAGTCACTATGACGCGAGCGAGCGGCATAGCCGCGCCATGAGAAGCCATGAGAGAGAGTGGGCGAGATGCGCAAGGCATTCAGGCGGGCGGGCGTGAACGGCGCGACAGGGCCAGGCGCGCTGATGCTGGTGGCAGTGATCGGACTGGCGCTGGCAGGCTGCCAGGGGAGCCAGGCTGGCAAAGGGGCGGCGACCAGCACTCCCACGGCGACTGCGCCCACGGCGACAGCAGCCCCCGGCGGCGTGTGGACGCGCGTGACCAGCGCTAGCCCGGACGCGAGCGGCGCCCCCGCGACGCTGCGCACGCAGTACGACACCTTCGCCGGGCAGACCTCGAAGACCTCCGCGCCAGAGTTTCGCCTGCGCCGCTCCGATGACTTCGGCAAGACCTGGGTGAATCTGACGCCGCCGCAGATTCCCGGCGCGAGCTACCCTGCCAGCGTCAGCTACATCACCGGGATGATGAGTCCACTCAATCCACAGGTCTTCGTGCTGACAATGCAGCTCACTGGAATCACCTGTCCACAATCAGGAGGGCGAGCGGCGAGCAGCATCTGCCAGGTTCAGTATGTGACGGCGGATGGCGGCGCGACCTGGAAGTCGCTCGCGCTGCCAACCGCTGGCCTGCTGGGCTTTGGCCCGCCCATCGGCCTGGAGCGCAGCGCCTTCGTAGCGCAGGCGACGCGGCTCTATAGCGACGTTACGCAGATTCAACTGGCTTCCAGTGGCGCCATGCCACCGGGCAGGCTCGTCGCCAGCGACGATGGCGGCGTGACCTGGCGCCTCGTCGATACCGCGCTCGTCGCGCGCAATACACCGGTCTACGCCTTCACGGCGACGCCCAGCGGTTCGGCCGTCTTCGCGCTCGTCGGCGTGAATGATCCGACGCTGTCGCCTGGCCAGCTCCCGCCGCTAGCGCTCTGGCGCAGCGACGACGCAGGCGCATCCTGGACGGCGGCAGGCGCGCTGCCTGCCAGCGACCAGGGCGCGATGGTGGCGGCGAGCGACGCCAACGGGCAGACGACACTCTATCTGGTCGCGGGGGATAGCTACAACGCGCCGCGCCTCTTCGCCAGCCACGATGGCGGCGCAAGCTGGACTGAATGCAGCGAACAATCGACGGAGGCGCCGGGCCTGCTGGGCGCGCTGCCCAACGGCTCCATCCTGCTCGACACGGCCAACGCTGTCGAGGAGTGGGACGGCAGCGCGCATGCCCCACAGGCGGTGGCGCCGCCCAGTGGCATCAGTCTAGGCGCGCTCGCGACACTGCAACCGCAGCCCGATGGCTCGTTGCGCGTGTGGTTAGTGGGCAGCGATTCATCAGGCGCTGTCGTCGAGTATACGACCATCCGCGCCTGAGCGCATCCTTGCGCTCACGCGGACATCCTTCGCGCCGCTGGGCTAGGGCGTGGTGATCGTCAGGCTCTGGACCTCGAGCTGAACGGTCTGCACTATCAGGTCCAGGCGGGCTGGCGCGAGTGGCGCGGCGCTCTTGACCTGGCCGATGTCGCTGCCACCGAGTGAGAATGTGATATAGGGGCCATCGATCTGTGTCACATAGCTGCGGGAGTTGGTACCCGGCGTGAAATCAGCGGTGGCGAAGGCGTCACTGGCCAGCGTGGCGTCTGGCTGCGACGGGTAGAGCAATGAGAAGCCATGATTCTGCTGATCCAACGTGCTGACGCCAGCGGTGTAGAGCAACGCGCCCGCAGGCGTTTTCGCTTGCAGGGTGTACTGGTTATTGTAGCCCGACCCGTTGATGGCGATCAGGCGAATCTGCAGATTCACGGTGTAGGACTGGCTCGTCACCTGATACGGAATCTCGATGGTATTGAATCCCTTGCCGTCATTCTCCAGCTTGCCGTCCACGATGCTCCAGTGCGGCGGCAGGGTCCACTCGCTGGCGCGTTGCGCCCAGTCGGCCTGATAGAGCGTGCGCGGCGCGCTGGTGGCCGTCGCGGCAGGCGTCGCGCTCGGCTCAGCAGCGGTCGTGGCGCCCGATGCGCAGCCAGCGAGCGGCGCCAATGCGGCGAATGTCACCAGCGCCACCAGCGCAAGTGGGCGCCGCAATCCCATCAGCATAGCCCTCGACGCAGCGTACACGATGTGATGCTCCTTCTCCCCAGCGATCATCTCTCATGCACAACAAGACGCCTCGCGCCGCTGCGATTTTCAGCCAGGTCGGCGCCAGAGGACGCAGGCGGTTGAAAACCGCGACTCAGGGCGACTACGGTCGCCACCAGGCCCGCCTGCGCGGGTCCACATCCGCCCGGGTTCCCAGTCCGCGTCGGCGGACTTCGCGGCCCGCAGGCCCTCCAGGCCCGGTTTCAACCGCCAGCCAGCGCCTTGACGCCGGGAGGAAAATGAGGTGAAGACAACCGATCTGGCGGCGCGACACGAAGGATGCGAGAGGATGCGGGGACATATCGAAGACGCTGCTCTGCGGGCTAGCGGCGTTCTGCCTCGCGCTCTGCCTGATGCTGAGCGTTTCAACAACTGTGGCTCCAGTCGTGCGAGCGAGCGGAGAAGGACCGTGCTCGCCTATCACCGCGAATGATCTTGCGCAGCCTCTAGGTACGCCGAAAGGCCATGAGTGGGTGTATCTCAACCGCATGCGGGGAGCGGGCGGCACACTGCTGAGCCTGGCAGGCGGTGGCTGGCCCACCAACTCGCCCGTCGAAGTGGACCTTGCGACGGATAGCAACGGCCAGCTCTGGTACAATGGCATCTTGTCACAGGCCACGACCTCAGCGAGCGGAGCATTGCACATGCCGCAGTTCCGTCTGCCCGTACTCGACTATTGCCCATACACGACCACCCCATCCAGCGTGACAGTCCTCCTGATCGCACATACTCCGGCCACCGGCCCATTCAATGGCAGTCCTCCAGATATCCGCGCGAGTCAGCGGATCATTTTCACCTATCTCAGCAGCCCTACTTTCAGTTCTCCCACGGCCAGTAACGTCCTCCTCAACGAGACGCTCGCAGGCGCCAATGTGCCCCTGACCAGCGCAGGCTGGGAGCCAGGCGAACGAGTGACGATCACGCCACTCATCGCGCCATGGCCAAATGTGCCTGGTTGGGTGCGGAACCTGCCGATTGACACGCCGAGCGGGGCTAATGGCGCCTTCACGATGACTGCGGACGCCAAGGGCGCATTCAACATCATCTACCGCCTGCCCGATGTTGCGCCTGCTTCCACCGTGTCGCTTTGGATCCGCGCCAACGATGCGCGCTTTGGCGATATTGGTTTCTTCGCAGAAACCTCCTACGCCATCCTCCCAGCGATCTTTCCCAGCGTCCAGCTTGCCCAGCAAACGCTCATTGCTGGTGGAACGCTGACGATCACGGGAGACCACTGGCCGCCCAACCAGCAGGGAATCATCGAGTATTGCCGTGGGCTAACCTACGACACAGCACAGACGTTGTACTGCAATCAGTACGTCACGCAGACGCTGGGCGTGTTCAAGACCGATGCGGCAGGTCACTTCTTTGCCCAGATGCGCCTGCCTGTAAATGCGCGCCTGGGCGACATCACCGTACAGGCCCGCATCGGCGACCCTAATCTGCGACTGGACTTCAATTCACGAGTCTACGCGCAGGGGCAGGCGCTTACCATTGTCTCGGCCCCAGTCACGTTTACCTACGCCGAGGCGCATCCCCGGCTGACACGGCTGATCGCAGTGGCGCCGTACCTTGGCGGCAGCGCGCTCGCGCTGCTCGTGTTGCTCGGCGCGCTGGTCTGCATGGCTCATCCGTGCGCGGCGACGACGTGACGGCGCGCAGCCTGCGGCATGACTCATCGCGATTGAGAGGCTGAGGAGTCCTGCGGGCGTTTGTGGCGCGGTGGGCGCGTCGTATACTATGGTCGGCGGCGCGCGCAGCGGGCGCGCAGCGCGGCGAGCGACTGCGGGCAGGCGAACACGGCAACGAGAGGTTCAGGCGCATGCGGATTACGGCTCTGGGGCAGGCGGGACTCTTTGTCGAGACGAAGCACGGCAGCGTGCTCTGTGATCCGTGGTTCAACCCGGCGTACTTCGCCTCGTGGTTTCCCTTCCCCAGCAACGAGGCGATTGACCGCGCAACGCTCGCCAATCCAACCTTCCTCTATGTCTCGCATCAGCATCACGACCACTTCGATCCGCAGTTCCTGCGCGAACACGTCTCGAAGGACACCACCGTCCTGCTGCCCGACTATCCGCTGGACCTGCTGGAGCGCGAGCTGCGTAGGCTTGGCTTCACGAAGTTCATCCAGGCGAAGAACTACGAGCCGTTCGAGGTGAATGGCCTGCGTTTCATCATCGCCGCCTCGGTCGCGCCGACCGATGGGCCGCTCGGCGACTCTGGCATCGTGATCGACGACGGCGAGACGCGCATCTACGACCAGAACGACTCGCGCCCGGTGGACCTCGACGCGCTGATCGGCTTCGGCCCGTATGACGCGCATTTCCTGCAATACTCCGGCGCCATCTGGTATCCAATGGTCTACCTCTACCCGCCGAAGATGATGGCGGCGCTGGGGCGCAAGAAGCGCGAGAACGAGATGACGCGCGCGCTGCGCTACTCCACGGAGATCGGCGCCACCTTCGTCGTACCATCCGCTGGACCGCCGTGCTTTCTCGACGACGATCTATTCCACCTCAACGACTTCGACCGCGACCCCGCGAACACGTTTCCCGATGAGAGCGTTTTCCTGGAGTTCATGCAGGCGAATGGCGATCAGCGTGGCCGCCTGATGATTCCCGGCACGCTGATCGAGGTCACGCCGGGCCAGTGCGTCACCACGCATCCGGCGCCAGAGGCCGAGGTGGCGGCGATCTTCAGCGAGAAGCGCGCCTACCTGGAGGCGTATAAAGCGCGGCAGCAGCCGACGATTGACGCGCTGAAGGCCAGTTGGCCGCGTGGCCAGGTAGACATCCTGGCGTCACTCAAAGAGTGGTTCGAGCCGCTCATCCAGGCGGCGGACATCACCTCGGTGGGCATCAATGGGCGCGTGCTGCTCGACTGCCAGACCGTGGCCATCGTGCTCGACTTCCAGCGGCGCGAGGTCTACGAGTGGCAGGGCGAGGAGTGGGAGTATCGTCTGGCGGTGGCGCCGGAGCTGGTGGAATCGGAGATCGTGCGCCACCAGGAGGACTGGATCAACGACCTGTTCCTCTCCTGCCGCTTCGAGGCCGAGCGCAAGGGCGCCTACAACGAATACGTCTACAACTTCTTCAAATGCCTCTCGCTGGAGCGGTTGGAGTATGCCGAGGGCTACTACTCCGAGAAGGCGCATGAGCATCAGTTCTTCGAGGCCGAGGGCTATCGCATCCAGCGGCGTTGCCCGCATCTGCGCGCCGACCTGACGCGCTTCGGCAGCATCGAAGATGGCATCCTCACCTGCGCGCTGCACGGCTGGCAGTTTGAGCTGGCGACCGGGCGCTGCCTCACCTCAGACGACCGCAAGCTCTTCGCCCAGCCCATCACCGCCGAGACGCAGGCCGAGGCTGCGTCGACGCAGGCGAGCCAGCCCGATGCGCCGACGGAAGCCAGCGCGCATGGCGGCGCGACGCTGCCCGCCAGCGCAGACCTGCGCGCCTACCGCGATGACAGCCGCCTGATCCGCGACCGTTGCAGCCACTGCTGGTACGATCCCAAGCGCAAGCTCTGAGAGAGGCGGGGGCGCCGATGGCGGCAGATGCGGCAGGCTCCGCTGCGGCGCTGGTCGCGGCGCTGGTCGCGGCGCTGCGCGCGGAACTGGCGCGGGCGGCTGATCCCGCTAAAGCTGAGCCGATGCGCGCGTACATGAAGTCGGAGATGCCCTATCTGGGCGTTCCGATGCCGCGAGCGCGTGTGATCTGCCGCCACGCGCTCTCCGAGCGCCCTCTCGCCAGCTTCGACGCCTGGCGCGCCGCCACGCTCACCCTCTGGCGCGAGGCGCGCTACCGCGAGGAGCGCTACGCCGCCATCGAGCTGGCGGGCGACCGACGCTTTCAGGCCTACCAGACCCTCGACGCGCTGCCGATCTACGAAGAGATGATTGTGAGCGGCGCCTGGTGGGATTATGTGGATGCTGCGGCGAGCCTCGTCGGTGGCCTCCTGCGCGCCCACCCCACGCCGATGCGCGCGGCGATGCTGGCATGGAGCCGCGACGGTGATCTGTGGAAGCGGCGCGTAGCGATCATCAGCCAGCGTAACTGCGGCGCGGCGACCGATGAGGCGCTGCTCTTCGCCTGCATCACACCCAACCTGGCCGACCGTGAGTTCTTCATCCGCAAGGCGATTGGCTGGGCGCTGCGCCAGCACGCGCGCGTCGCCCCGGAGGCCGTGCGCGCCTATGTGCGCCAGCATGCGGACGAGATCAGCCCGCTGAGCCGTCGCGAGGCGCTCAAGCATCTGGCCGCGCCGCCAGCCGATATAGCAAGCGATTGACTCACCCGCTGATACGCGGTACACTCTCTCCAACCGGCGCCGTTCACTTGCCTTGGGAAACCGTCGTGCTCTACATCCACGCCAGGACACACCTATGGCACACGATGTATTCGATGTCTACAGCGCCATCATCAAAGACACCAGTGAGCTGAACGACAGGCGTCGCCAGCTCGACAGTCTCTATGTCACCCTCATCACCTTCATCTTGACGGGGGATGCCTATGTGGCGTTCAACAGCGCATTCAACAACTGGTTCCTGGTTGTGGTCACGATGGGTATCAGCATGGTGGGCTGGACGGTGACAACACGCTGGCGCGCAGGGCTGCGCAACCTCAGCAAAATCCTGGAGCATCGCTACGAATACCTGCGCAGTCTCGAACAGACCGATGAACTCAAACTCCTGGGAGCGAACGTCTACACCATTGAATGGGAGCGATTCTACAAACCCGGCACAGACCGACGCTTTCGCTCGGTGACAAACAGCCTGCAAGTGACGTTCCTGGTCGTCTTCGTGTTCATTCCCACCGTGTTGCTGGCGCTCACAGCCATCGAGACGATTCCGCTGATCCATGGGTTCATTCCAGCGGCGATCATGCAATACATCCGACCGATTGTACCCGGCAGAGCTGGCGGCTGAAAGCCGCGCCCAGGGTCGGTCTGCGGACCGACGCGAAGCCCGCCTGACGCGGGCCAGGATGGCGTGCTCCAGGCGCCGCGCACTGTCGCGCGGTGTGCTGTGGGAGGGCGCTTCGCGCGAGCGAACCGGGGGCGTCCGCGCTGATAGCATGCGCAGTTACCGCGCAACACTCCGTCGCGTTCCATCTGTACGGCAGGGTGAATTGTGCGCGCGGCAGCAGAGAGAGATGAGCATGCGTCGGTCAATCGCTGCGAGTGAGACGGGGGGTCTGGCGCCGACGCTGCCCATGCGCCTCGTTTCCGCCACATGCCCCGCGCCTGCTGGATCGACTGGTGTGGCGCGACGCCGCCATCGCCTGGCTGGCGCAGCGGATCGTCTTCATCGCAGTGGCCTACCTGGGCGGGCTGCTAATGAAGGCGCGGCCCAACTCCGCGCAGCCCTACCCCTGGTCATCGCTGCTGCAGGGCGTGTTTGGCTGGGATGTCAACCTCTACGCCGCCATTGCGCAGCATGGGTATATCTTTCCGTGGTCATCGGCATTCTATCCTGCGCTGCCCGCGCTCGAACACGCGCTGCTGTGGCTCGTCGGCGGAAACGCCGCGCTCGCCGGTCTGCTGGTGACCAATCTCGCCGCATTCCTCGCCTTCGGGTTGCTGCGTCTGCTCGTCGAGCGCGAATTGGGGCGCGAGGTCGCGCAGCGCACGCTGCTCTACCTGATCTGCTTTCCGACCGCGTTCTTTCTGGTGATTCCCTATACCGAGGCGCTTTTCCTGCTGTTCAGCCTGGCCAGTTTCCTCGCGCTGCGGCGCAAACGCTGGCTCGTGGCGGGAGTCTTCGCGGCGCTGGCGGCGCTGACACGCCCGCTGGGTATCTTGCTGGTAGCGCCGCTGCTCGTCGAATATGCGCTGTCGCGGCGTGAGCCGATCGGGCGCATGGCGCGGCGTGGGCGAACTGCGCGAGCTGGCAGCGCTCGCCGCCGGGGTCGCGCTGCCAGCGGTCGCGCTGGGCGCATTCCTGCTATCGCTGCGTGTCTCGTCGCCGCTCGCCGCCGAGCAGGCGGGTGGCTGGCAGCGGAAGCTCGCGCTGCCGGGGGCGGGCTTTGCGCGCGCGGGCGAGGCGCTGCTGCAAGCGGGATTCAGCCCCAATTACTTCCAGGCGCACATCCTCCTCGACGCTGGCTTCACGCTGCTCTTCATCGCGCTCTCAGTTGCGCTGTGGCGCCGCCTGCCGCCTGCCTACCTGGCGTACGCATGGGTGACACTCGCGCTGATCCTGGTGACACCGTCGGTCGGCTGGTTTGCGCTCGGCTCCAACATGCGCTTCATGCTCGTCGTCTTCCCGCTCTTCATGCTGCTGGGTATCTGGGGCAAGCACCAGTGGGTTGACCGCGCCATCCTCTACATATCACTCCCCCTGCTGGCGCTCTTTATCCTGACATTCCTCAATCTGGGCTGGGTCGCCTGACCACAACAGCAACCATTGCCGTCGCTCCCTCGCGCGCGATATGCTGATGGCGGGCCAATGCGGCCCTGCGCGATGACCCCGCCACGATGAGCCAGGAAAAGCCAGAAAAAGCCAGGAGTAGCGACAGATGGCTGGCACGAACGGGCGCACACCCGACGACGACGACCTCGACACACGACCAGAGGAGAACAGCGACGCCGACGAATATGATGCGCTGCTGCTGCTCGACCGGCTCGAAAGTCTCGAAGATGAGATGGACGAACTCGGCGTCACCACGCTCGACGAGCTACGCGCGCGCATTCGCGATATGCACGCTGAGATGGGGGAGTAGGCATGGCGTAACGCAGCGGCGTAGACATAAACGCATCTGTGGTCGCAGCATCTAACTCACACTAGAGGATGGAACATGCAAATCTCTGAAACATCGCCAGCCCCGGCGTCACTTGCTCAGCGCGCGCGCGACGCGCTGAGACATGAGTTCGCGCCGGTCGTCGCGCTGGCAGTGATCGCCTTCGTCGGCCATATGCTCGTCGCCGGGAACTATGGATACTTCCGCGACGAACTGTACTATCTGGTGGCGGGCCAGCGCCTCGCGCCCGGCTATGTAGACTTCCCCATGATGATCGCGCTGCTGGCGGCGCTGACCAATCTGGTCGCGCATGATAACCTGATCGCCATCCACGTCATCCCGGCGCTGGCCTCGGCGGCGCTCACGCTTATCTCCGGGCTGATGGCGCGCGCGCTCGGCGGCTCACGCTATGCGCAGGCGCTGGCGGCGCTGGCGACGCTGGCGACCATCACGTTCCTCGCCACTGCCTCGATCTTCTCGATGGACATCCTCGACGCGGTCTGGTGGTCGCTCGGCGCGTATGTCATCATCTTGCTGGTCAAGCGCAACGATCCGCGCCTGTGGATGGCCTTTGGGCTGGTCGCAGGTCTGGGGCTGATGACCAAGCTTACGATACTCTTCTTCGGCTTCGCCGTCGTCGCTGGCGCGCTACTGACCCCGCGTCGCCGCGACTTCCTCACGCCGTGGCCGTGGATTGGCGCCCTGATCGCCGCGCTCGGCCTGGCGCCCTACGCCCTCTGGAACGCCGCGAACGGCTTCCCGACGTGGCAGTTCTGGCATAACTACGGCGGACTCTCTGGCGGCGGACCGGTGGGCTTCCTCGCCAATCAACTGCTCTCGATCAACCCGTTCAATCTGGTCATCGTCATCGCCGGGCTGATCTTCTACTTCCGTGGCAGGGCGGGCAAACCCTGGCGCATGCTCGGCTGGGCGTTTGTGATCCTCTATGTCGGGCTGACGCTTATCAACGCCAAGTCCTACTTTCTCTCGCCGATCTACCCGGCCCTCTATGCCGGCGGCGCCATCCTGCTCGACTGGAAGACTGGGGCTGGGCGCTGGCGCTGGGCGCGCATCACCTATCCGGCGCTGGTGGCGCTGAGCGGGCTGCTGCTGGCGCCGCTGGCTATGCCCATCCTGCCGCCGCCCACCTATGCCGCAGACTATGGCTGGCTCAGTGGCGCGGGCAACTCCGCCGCTGGGCAGAGCCAGAGTGTCTTCCCGCAATACCTGGGAGATCGCTTCGGCTGGGACACCATGACCGCGACCGTCGCCCAGGCCTATGACAGCCTCTCGCCCACGCAGCAAGCGCAGGCCTGCATCTTCACCGAGAACTATGGCGAGGCCAGCGCGCTCACGCTGCTGGGTAAGCCCGATCACCTGCCGCCAGTCATCAGCGGGCATAATACCTACTGGTACTGGGGGCCGGGCGCCTGCTCTGGCCAGGTGATGTTGACGGTGGGCGTGACCCAGGCCGCCGACGAGCAGTCGTATGTGAACGTGCGGCAGGTGGGGATGATTACCTGCAAGTATTGTCAGCCAGAGGAGAACGACCTGCCTATCTATCTCTGCACACAGTTGAAACAGCGTCTCGGCCCTGTGTGGGAGAATACGAAACACCTCAACTGAGTCGTTGCGCGCCCTGTGCGGCGCCAGAGAGGAAACGATGCAGCATACCGACTTCGCGCTCGCCTTCCAGGATGGCGCGGTGATAGCCAGCGCGCAGGAGACGTCTGCCACGATGCGGGTCCACCCGTTAGGCGACCTCAGCGCGCCGACTGGCCAGATCGTCGCCTGCGACCCGCTGACGGCCATCGATCCGACGCCTTTCGCGCTGCGTGTCGCGCCAGGACGCTATGCGGTCAGCGTCAGTGTCGCCACCCTGGCCGACGACGATCAGCGCGTCGCCTGCGCCATGCTGCGTCTGCATGACGCGCCGGTTGTCCGCTGGGAGCTGGCGCGGCTGGCGGGGCAAGAGCAGGTCACGTTGCAGGAAGGCGAGTTCTTTGGCTACCCGGTGGACGCGGGCGTCGGCTGCTTCATGGACGCCCAGACGGCTGCCGCGCTCGACGCCCGCTACGACAGCGACGAGGGCTATGACGAGGCGCTGATCGACGCGATGGAAGCGCATCGCGCCGATACCTGGGACCACGCCAATGTCACCCTCGACGAGGCGAGCGACGGCAACATCATCATGTTTACGTCGGGCTGGGGCGATGGCGTCTATGCCAGCTATTGGGGCTACGACGCCAGCGACACGCCCGTCTGCCTGGTGACGGACTTCAGCGTCCTCTGAGCGGCGCAAGGGGAGCAAGGGGAAGATGAAATGCGCGTGGATCACCTGAATGAAGCGCGCATCAGCATGGCTGAGGTCACGCGCGCGAACTGGCGCGCCGCGCTCAGCCTCACCGTCGCGCCAGAGCAGCAGCGCTTCATCGCCGACTCTGCGCCCATCGCCGCGCTGGCGCTCGCCAAGGCGTACATCCGCCCCGGCGGCCTGGTCTGGACCCCCTATGCCTTTTTCGCGCGCGACGAGCCAGCGGCTGACGTGGCGGCTGAGCCAGCGGGGGCGATGGTCGGCTTCACGATGCTCGCCCACGAACCGCAGAGCGCCGCGAACTACTGGCTCTATCACTTCTTCATTGACCAACGCTATCAGGGTCGCGGCTATGGCGCGCTGGCGCTCCAGCGGCTGATCGCCTTCATCCGCGCGACGCAGCCATCCTGCCGTGCGATCCAGCTCACCGTCCACCCTGAGAACCAGCGCGCCCAGCGGCTGTATGCGCGCGCAGGATTCCGCGAGACTGGCGATCCGCTCGACGGTGATCTGCGCTTCACGCTGGAGCTGTAGCCAGGCGCCACGGTCAGGCGCGCACCTGGCGTCATCTGGCGTCAAACAGTGTCACAAGGGTGAACAGACCTTGTGCGAATGAGCGCATAGCATGGACACGCTCAGCCGCGCGATGCTACAATATGGGGCGCGCCGCTGCTGCCCTGGGACTCACTTCTGCGCAGCGTTCCAGATCGCTGCGGGCGCGCAGGAGAGACCTGCCATGCTTGTTCACGAACCACGGATTCAACCACCGCAGTTGGAGAGCTACTCAGATATGCCGCTCTTCAACACCAAGGCGGTTGTCCATCAGACGGGCGTGCCTGCGCCAACCCTGCGCGCGTGGGAGCGCCGCTATGGCATCCTGGCGCCACGCCGGGGCGACAACGACTATCGCCTCTACTCCGAGCGTGACATGGCGATCATCACCTGGCTGCGCGACCGTGTCGAGAGCGGCCTGACCATCAGCCAGGCGATTGCGCTGCTCCGCTCGCTCGAACCCTCGCGCCGCCGCGCACGCCGTGGACGCGCGAGTGGCCCGCTAACGCATGAATCCCACGAGGCGCATGAGGCGCATGATGTGGCTGAGCGCGGCGCGCCAGAGAGCGCCGCCGAAGCGCCGCCCAGCGCCAGCCGGTTTTCGCTCGACGACATCAATGCGGCGCTGCTCGATCAGTTCATCACTCTGGATGAACCGTCGGCCAATCGCACGATTGCGCGGGCGTTCGCCGTCTATTCCATCGAGGACGTTTGCCTCTCCCTCTTTGCGCCAACGCTCGTACGCATCGGCCAGATGTGGCGTGACGGCGATGCGACGGTGACGATGGAGCATTTCGCTACGGCGCTGATTCGCGGGCGGCTGGAGAGCCTCTTTCGCAGCGCCCTCACGAGCGATGGCGCCCCGCTGACGCTGGTGGGCTGCGCGCCGGGCGAACTGCACGAGGTTGGCGCGCTCATGCTGGCGCTGTTCTTGCGCCACGCTGGCCTGCGGGTGGTGTATCTGGGCCAGAGCGTCGAGCTAGAGAGCCTCATCAGCGCCATCGAAACGGCCAGGCCAGCAGGTGTGCTGCTCTCAGCGGCGCTGCGCCCACAGGCTGAGAAGCTGATCGAGGTTGGGCGGCGGCTGGCGGCGCTGGGACAGCGACAGCCCATCTTTTTCTTCGGCGGCCAGGCATTTAGCGCCGAGCCAGACCTCGTGAAGCGAATTCAAGGCGCATACCTTGGAATGGCTGCGTCAGATGCGGCGCAGGAAATAAAGCGTAGGCTGACTGCATGACGACAACGCACATCTCCCAGACGCATGCGCGTGACGACGCGCCCATGTCGCCTGAGCGGGGCTTTTTTGCGCGCCTGCCCGTCTACACCTGGTTTGGCCTCGCGCTCAACCTCTTCGCATGGGCTTCCTCGTGGCTGCATCTGGGCTTCTGGTGGCCCTACACCTTCTTTCCGCTCTGGCTGGGGTTCATCCTCACGCTCGACGGGCTGAATGTGGCGGTCAGCGGCACATCGCCACTCAAGCGCAGCCGTGCGCGTTTCGTCGCGCTCTTTCTGTTCTCCAGCCCATTCTGGTGGGTCTTCGAGGGGCTGAATGTTCCGGTGCAGAACTGGCAGTACCACTACGATCACGCCTATTCGCCGCTGGGCCACTTCTTCTGGACCTCGCTCGACTTCAGCACAGTGCTGCCCGCCGTCATGGAGCTGGTCGAGCTGGTCGCGGCGCTGCCCGGGCTGCGGCCCCGGCTCGCGCCAGACAAGGTGGGTCGGCGGCTGCCGCTCGGTGTGGGGCTGGCGCTGATCGGGCTGGGCGTGGTGATGCTCGCGCTGCCGTTCATCTTTCCGCAGCAGTGGTTCCCGATGGTCTGGCTCTGCCTGATCTTCCTGCTCGACCCGATCACCAATCTGGCAGGCTACAAATCGGCGTCGGCGCATCTGCTCGCCCGCGACTGGCGCTTCTTCGTCACCCTGCCGCTCGCGACGATTCTCTGCGGCTTCTTCTGGGAGATGTGGAACTCGCGCGCCTTACCAGGGTGGTCGTACAGCGTGCCGTATCTCAACACGGCGCCCTATCTCTTTGGCGGGCCGATACCACATCTCTTCGAGATGCCGCTGCTGGGCTATCTGGGCTATCTGCCCTTCGGCATCGAGCTTTTCGTGATGTATCAGTTCTCGCTGATGATCTTGCGGATGCGCCGCGACAATCTCGTGGTGTGAGGCGATTGCGCTCAGGTGGTGGGGCGCGCCGCCGCAAAGCATGCGCCGCAGAGGCCGAAGATGGCCAGGTGCCGTGGCTGCGCGTGGAAGCCATAGACTTTCAGCGCATCGGCGCGCAGGCTCGCGAGCAGCGACTCATCCATCTCGATCACCTGCCCGCAGCGCTCGCAGGCGAGGTGATGATGCGGCGAGTCGCCGACCAGCTCGTAGGCGGTGACATCGCCCAGAGCGGTCGGCGCGACCAGCCCGACCGAGACGAGCAGATCGAGCGTGCGGTAGACCGTGGCGAGATTCAGCGCAGGGTAGCGGTGCGACGCCCATTGCATGATCGCCTCGGCGGTCATGTGTCCGCCCGTCAGCTCCAGCGCTTCGAGCACGAAGAGGCGCTGCGGCGTGACCCGCACTCCCAGATGACGCAGGCGCGCGATGTAGCCCGCATGCGGTGGGTCTTGCGAGTCATGGACATCAGTTGGCCCGGCGGCAGGCTTATCGCTCACCATGCTGGCTCCCTCACTGGCGCGGGATGGGGAGAACTGCGGGAAGCGTCCATTCCGCGCCTGAGCGGCGATACACTCTTGTCTTGCAGCATATCACGCCTGGCTAGCCAGATCGCAGCGAACGATGCGGCGAAAGTCCCGGCGAGCAGGTCGCCTGAACGCCGCAGTGTGATAGACTGGCGACGGATTGCAGGGAGCGGAGAAGAGCGGAGAACATGCGTGTAGCGTATCTGATTCAGCGCGAACCGGCAGCGCGCAGCAGCGCGAGCGCCCCACTCATCCTGGCCGTGAGCGACTGGGATGGCGTCCACCGGGGCCACGTCGCGCTGGCGCAGCGCGGCGCGGCGCTGGCGGCGGCGCACAGCGGCCAGTTGGCGGCGCTGCTGCCGTGGCCCTCACCTGACGGCGGCGACAACACCGCCGATGCGCGGCTGACGACGCTGGAAGAACGCATCGCCCGGCTCGACGCGCTCGGCTGCTTCGAGACGCTCTTCATCGCGCCAACTCCGGCGGCGACGCTGGAGGCCGATGCGGCGCTGGCGTGGCTGCGTGGGCTGGGCGAGGTTCGCGCGCTGCTGGGCGAGCCAGAGCCGCGCAGCGCCGCCGTGGCGCGACTGTGGCCCGCCGCGCTCACGGCGGCAGCGCAGGCGTCAGGCGTCAGCGTCGAGCAGGGGCCGTGGGGCGAGGACGCAGCCGACCCCGGCGAGCGGGTTCGCACGCTGGTGGCGGCTGGGCGCATGCGCGCGGCAACGGCGGCGCTTGGTTATACGTATACCGTGACGGGCGAGGTCGTTGGTGGCGACCGGCGCGGGCGGCTGCTTGGCTTCCCGACCGCGAACCTGCGCATCGAGCCATCGAAGCTGGCGCCAGGGAACGGCATCTATGCCGCGTGGGCCTATCTCCCCGGCGCTGGCCCACGCTGGCAAGCGGTCATCAGCATCGGTGTTCGGCCCACATTCGGGCAGAGCGCGCGGCGGCAGATCGAGGCGTACCTGCTCGATGCCACGATAGATCTGTACGGCGTACAGTTGCGGCTCGAATTCGTGGACTTTCTGCGCGCGGAACTGCGCTTCGAGGGCGTCGAGGCGTTGATCGCGCAGATGCAGGTGGATTGCGATCAGGCGCGAGACACCTTGCACGCCGAGGCAGCGAGGCGCTAGCGGCGAGCGCTGGCGCGGAACCCGTCGGTGAGGCGCGCATGAGCGAGGTGTCAGCGGCGTAAGCGCGTGGAGTGAGGCATCATGGGGATCTTCAGTTTCGTCGAGTCGGCGGTGCGTGGCATCGTGCAGGGGACGGTTCAGCGCCTCGTCCCGGCGAGCGTGCAAGAGCAGGAAGTCCTCGATGCGCTTCGCGAGGTGATGAGCGATCACCTCACCTACGAGCAGGGGCGACAGATCGCCCCACATCGGCTGGTGGCGCACCTCAACCCACACGACTTCGACAGCCTGCGCGCCAAAGCGCCTGCGCTGGATGAGCGCGTGGCGCTCGACCTGAAACGCATCGCCAACGATCAGGGCTATCTGCTCAAGGGCGCGCTCAAGGTCATCTTCGACCGCGACCCCAGGGTCGGGCCGGGGCGCATCGTCTGCGAGGCGTTGAGCGATGATGCGCTGGTGGCGCAGCCGGTGGGAGCATTCTCTGGCCCGGATGCGACCCAGACCATGCAGGCGGGAGATATGGCGGCGCCCATGCCTGCGGTGGACGACGCCAACATCCAGATCCCGGCGGCGTGGCTGACGCTCTGGCAGCCCTCGCGTGGGCAGCCGATGCGGCTCGACCGCCAGACCATTCGTCTTGGGCGGCATAATACGAACGACATCATCGTCAATGAGCGGCGCGTCTCGCGCTTCCATGCTGAGATCAAATACGAGCATGGCCAGTTCGTGCTGCACGACCTGCACAGCGTGAATGGCGTGCAGGTCAACGGCGCGCGGGCCACACGCCCGATTCCCCTGCAAGACCGTGACATCATCACCATTTGTGGCTACGAATTCGTCTTCCAGCGGAGGTAGTGGAGCGGATGCAATATCAGGTGCTGCTTGCCTTGCGTATCGGGCTGGTCGTGGTGCTGTATCTCGCCGTGCTACAGGTCGTCTTTGTGGCGCGGCGCGAACTGCGCCACGAAGTCAGAGCCGTGGCGCAGGGCCAGACACACACCCGCGAGGTCGTCGGTCATCTGGTCGTCATTGACCCAGGCTCCGCGCGGGCGCCGAATGGCGCTGCGCCGCTGCCGAATGGCACAGAATATGACATCGAGCCGATCACCACGCTTGGGCGCGCCCCGACCAACAGCATCCCGATTGAGAGTGGGTTCGCCTCCGCCGAGCATGCGCGCATCATCTATCGCGATGGCTCGCTCTGGGTCGAGGACTTGCAGAGCCGCAACAATACCTTTGTGGATGGGCATAAAGTGGTGACGCCCGTCGCCGTCAGCCCCGGCTCAATCTTGCAGATCGGCGATACACGCTTCAAATTCACCACCTAGCGACGCCAGCGCAGCGCCAGCACGGCGCCTGGCTCGTTGCGAGCGGCATGAGAGCACGACAGACACACGAGGTTGACATGACAAACGCAGGCCCATCTCAGGCGCATACGGGCAAAGGCAGCGCAGCGCCAGCGAAGAAAGCGGCGAAGGCGTGGTCTGGCCAGGGCGGAGCCGCGCGCAACTACCGCTGGACGGAGCTGTGGCTGCTGCTCTTCCCGGCGCTGTTCATGTTGCTGGGTCTGCTGACGTTGCTGGTCGTCAATGGCCAGAATATCGATCTGACGGCGAAGAAACTGCCGCCGCTCGACGCCTTCACCCCGGTGATCGGCCTGCTGCTCGCGCTGGTCGGCGCGCACATCGCGCTGATCTTTGTCGCGCCCGACGCCGATGAGACGTTGCTGCCCATCGCCGGACTGCTCTCCAGCATTGGCGTGCTGATGGCGCTGCGCCTGGGGCCTGATCTCAACCAGGTATCGCTCGGCGCGAAGCAGCTTGCCTTCGTCATCGCCGGGCTGGCGCTGTGTGTCATCACGGTCTGGGCCACTCGCGACCTCCGCTGGATTCGCGAGTATCCGTACACCTGGGCGATCATCGGTGGGCTGCTGGTCGGCGTGACACTGGCGCACGCAGGCAGCTTCAATCCCAGCGCGCCGAGCCGCGACGTGCTCAGTATCGGCAACGGCGCCCTCTCGTTCCAGCCCTCCGAGGTCTTCAAAATCTGCCTGGTCGTCTTCTTCGCGGGCTACCTCAGCGAAAACATCAAGGTGCTCTCCGATGGCGGCTACCGCTTTGGCCCGATTACGCTGCCGCCGGTCAAGAACCTGATTCCGCTGCTGCTGGTGCTGGGCATGGCGCTGCTGATCGTCGTCTTCGCGCGTGAGCTAGGTCTGGCGGTGCTGATTCTCGGCGTGTTCCTGGCGATGCTCTACGCCGCAAGTAGCCGCCTCAGCTATATCGTGATTCTCGGCGGCGTGTTCTCGGTCGGCGCGGTCATCATCTTCAACATCTTCAGCTATGCGCGCGACCGTGTCTCGCTCATCACGCAGGCGTTCGATCCGAAGATCTATGCGGGCGCACCCCCACTGAGCAGCTATCAGATCGTGCAAGGGTTGGTCGCATTCGGCTCCGGCGGTGTCTTCGGCCAGGGCTTCGGGCTGGGACATCCGACCTTCGTGCCAGCCTCGACGACCGATTACGTAGCCGCTTCCTTCGCGGAGGAGTTTGGCTTTGCGGGGCTACTCGCGCTGATCGCCATCTTCATGCTGCTGCTCTACCGCGGCATGCGCATCGCGGCGCGCACCCGCGACCCCTTCAATCAACTGCTGGCGCTGGGACTGACGGCGGTCTTCGGCTTGCAGACGGTGGTCATCCTCGCGGGCAACCTGAAGCTGATGCCGCTGACCGGCGTGCCACTGCCCTTCGTGGCCTACGGTGGCTCATCGCTGCTGGCCAACTTCATCATCATCGGCTTACTGTTACGCCTCTCGCGTGAACGCGCCTGAGCCAGCCGTCCGCCTGCGCGCCCGCGTAGCTGGTGCGAAGACGACAGCGGCGCCACCCTTTGCGCAGGTGCTACACTATCCGTGAGAAGATCATGCGCGAGCGCGACACGGTTGCTTGCGCCTGGGCGCCTAACGAGGGTGGTTCAACTGTGGACCAGAGAATCTCTGATCGAGCGGACGCGCCGCCGGTTCAATCACAGCAGGCGCCCACCCGTTGCGCCATCTGCCAGCGCCGCCTCGGTCGCTCGATCCATTTTCTGGAAGAGACCGGCGCCGTGCCAGAGCCACGCCAGTCGTGGGCGCTGTGCGACACCTGCAATAGCGCGGTGCGCGAGCAGATGCGCCTCTCGCCGGTGCGTGGCGATCTGCGACTGCGCGTGGCGATTGGCCTCGTCGCGACCGAGCGCACGCCAGCGGCGCGGCGCGCGCGCTTCGGCCAGCTCAGCGACCACCACTGGGAGGCGCTGCTCTTCTGGGCGTTCTTTCTCTTCATGCTGGCGCACCTCGCCCTCATCGTCTTTGTGGCCTATATCGCCAGGTAGCCCTCCAGCGAGCAGACGCCTGGCGCGCTGAAATGAGAACGATCACCGTATGGCAGATACCGTTACCGCCCCGCAGCCAACCACGCGAACTTCTTCCTCGCCCTGGCGCATCGCCGCGCTCGTCGCGGGCGACGCAATCTCGTTCCTGATCTTCGCCGGAGTGGGCCGCGACACCCACGGCGAGGCGTCCGGGCTGGCGGCGATTGGTCAGGTGGCGCTGACTGCGCTCCCGTTCGCGCTGGCGTGGTTCCTCGTTTCACCCTGGGTGGGCGCCTATCGCCGCGCCGCGACCGACACCGTGCGGCGCATGTTTACGCGCACAGAGATGGCCTGGCTCGCCGCGTACCCTGCCGCGCTGATCCTGCGATTGATCCTGGCGCATGACCCCACGCTGACCCTCACGAAGTTCATCACCTTCGCCATCGTGATTTTACTGGCCAATGCGCTATTCCTCGGTGTCTGGCGCTCGGCCTTCGCGTTTGTGGCGCAGCGCATCGCACATGAGGACGGCTCGCGGCGATAACTCGGCGCGCAGCCCGCTGTGCTACAATATGGTGGCTTTTCGCGGCTTTTCCCACTCATGGGCGCCAGTGTCCCCGCGATGCTGGCGCCGGATGCGGTGTATCGGTCGAGGCGACCGAGGGGGCGCGCTCATGCTCCACTACAAAGCCTTCGCCAGCGATGTGGCGCGCGGCGATGTCGCCACGCTGGAGAAGACCGTCAACACCTGGCTGGACGAGGCCCATCCGCTGGTGCATACGATGACGCAGTCACCCTGCGGGTTGGGTGTCATCGTCAGCTTCCTCTATGAGCTGGAGGACGAGCAGCATGAGCGCGTCGCCGTCGCGACGGCGGAGGCCGACGCGAGCGCCAGCAGCGCCGAACCAGAACCCGCCTTGTCGGATGCGTTGATGATTACGCTACTACCACAGATGGAGCTACCCTACTAATCATGGCACAGCACGGGCGTCGCCACGGCGCAGACCACACCCTTCCCTACGTCGTCTATAGCACGCCCGATGGGGCCGTGGGCGAGCGGCGCTCGCTGCGCGCGATTGACTTCACCGGGCGACCGCTGACGCCGCGCGACCTGATTCCGCTGCCAGACGGCGCCACCCTCTCGATGATGCCGCAGCGGCTGGCCATCGGAGCGAACGCCGCTGGCGAGCGCGAGGCGGTGGACGAGCGCCACGGCTGGGCGCTGGCCGCGCTGCTGCCGATTGGCTACATGCGTACCCGCCTGCCCGCGTATGAGAAGACGGCGGGAACCGAGCCGCTGCCCTTCTTCGGCTATACCGCCATCGCGGGCTGGCGTGGCCAACTCTACGTCGCGGCCCTGCAGACCGACGACCCCGACCGCTGGATTGACCACAACTATTCGGCGCATCGCCTCGAACGGCTGGTGCGCGAGCGGCTGGCGCAGGAGCCAGAGAATCGCATGCTGGCGCATCACGCCCACTGCGCGCTCGATTACCGCTGCCCCACCGCCAGCAACCTCTTCTTCCGCCGCTGGGAGGGCGCCGTCGCCGTCTCGCCGGGCTGCAACGCCCGCTGCATCGGCTGCATCTCGAAGCAGGATGAGGAGGGGCTTGTCTCACCGCAGGATCGCCTGCTCTTCATCCCCTCGCTCGAAGAAGTCGTCGCGGTTGGCGCCGCGCATCTGGAGCAGGCGGACGACGCCATCTATAGCTTTGGCCAGGGCTGCGAGGGTGAGCCGCTGTTGCAGGCGCGGCTGATCGAGCAGGCGGTGCGCGGCATCCGCGAGCGCACGACGCGCGGCGTCCTCAACATCAACACGAATGGCAGCAATCCGCGCGCGCTCCAGCGCATCTACGACGCCGGGCTGGATTGCATCCGCGTCAGCACGATCTCGGCGCGTAAAGCGACCTACGACGCCTACTATCGCCCCATCGGCTATACCTTCGAGCATGTGAAGGAGTCCTTGCGCCGAGCGCGCGACGCAGGCGTCTATAGCAGCATCAATCTGCTCTGCTTCCCTGACATCATCGACGCCGAGGATGAGGTAGCGGCGCTGGTGGAGTTCCTGCGCGAGACAGGGACGCGGCTCGTCCAGTTGCGCAATCTGAACATCGACCCTGAAGTGCTGCTGCCGCGCCTGCCGCGCCCGAATGGCCGCCCAATGGGCATGGCGGCGCTGGTCGAGACACTGCGCCGCGAGGTTCCTGAGGTGGAGATTGGCAACTTCACGAGGCCGGTGAAGCGGGACGCAGCGCGGTTGGCCGTCGCAGCAGACGCCGCGCCGCCAGCAGCACCGGGTCAATCCTCAGTTCGGTGAGGCAGGGGCGTGGCGGGCAACCCTGCGGCGTGCCGAGCGCATGCCCGCGATAGATGCATGGACTGCATGGCAGATCATCGCGGCGCACGACGATGGCGCGCTGCGGCGTGTGCGGCAGATATGGCCCCCACGCCTGCGCATTCGACGGGCCGAAGATGGCGACAATCGGTGTGCCAGCGGCGGCGGCCAGATGCATCGGCAGCGAGTCATTGCCGATGAAGAGATGGCAGGCGCCCAGCATCGCGGCGAGGCGACGTGGTGAAGCCTCGCCCGGCAGCGCGCTCGCCCAGCGCGGGCGACCGAGCGCGTCGAGTATCTCCGCTTGCAGGGCGCGCTCCTCTGGCCCACCCAGCAGCGTGATCGTGGCGCCAAACTCCGTCCAGAGCGCCTGAGCCAGTTCGACGTAGCGGCTGGCGGGCCAGCGCCGCGCCAGGCTATACGCGCCGCCGCCAGGATGCAGCGCAATCTGCGGCGACTCGCCCGCGCGCAGGAGCGGCGGCGTGGTAACAGGCCAGCCGAGATCGGTCAGCCGCAGGCCACGGTCATGCGCCGGAGCGGGCGCGTCGAGCGCGGCGGCCAGCGCCAGCGCGTACTCCGCCTCGTGCAGCGCGCCGAAGCCATCGTCGCGCACCCGCAGCGTGAGGAAGCGCCCGTGGCCATTCTCCAGCCCGATACTGCGCGCGGGAGCGATGGCCGCCAGCAATGCGCGATACTTCAGCCGACCCGCTGGCAGCGTGAGGTGATGCGCCAGCACGACGACATCGTAGCGTGTGGCGCGTAGTCGTAGCGCGAGCGTGGCGAGTCGGCCAAGCTCCAACGGGCGGCGGGCCAGCGCGGCGGCGTCATCGAAGGCGCGCTTTTCGAGGATGAAGCGATGGTCGAGCAGCGGCGAATCCTCGATGAGCGGCGCGGCGACCTCGCTGGTGAGCAGGTCGAGGCGCGCGTCTGGATAGCGTGCGCGCAGCGCCCGCAGCATTGGCGTGGCCAGCAGCAGATCACCCAGCGTCGCCAGCTTGACGACGAGGATACGCGGGTGTGGGCCGAGCGCGACAGACGCCGCGCCGCTCGCTGGGCGTTCAGTCTGTGTGCTCATAGGCGGGTCGCTCCTGCCCGATGCGCTGGAGGCCGGGCCTGGTCGTCAGCGTCATCGGCGCCGTCAGATCGAGGGCGGCGAGGCGGCGGCGCGCCGCAGTGTAGACCACGCCGGGCGCCAGTTCCTTCATGCAGACGGGATTGCCAAAGCGGCACTCCGCCGTGGCGCTGGCGTCATAGCACGGCGAGCACCACAGGTCGAGACGTAGTACGATGGCGTCGGGCGTGGTCGGCCCGCTGATGGCCGGGTCGGTCGGGCCGTGCAGCGCAATGACTGGCCTGCCGAGCGCGCAGGCGATATGCATGGGGCCGCTGTCGCCAGAGATGACCAGATCGCACGCCGCCAGCAGCGCCTTCAACTCTGGCAGCGAGGTCTGGCCGCAGAGGTTGAGCAGCGGACGCCCGGCCATGCGCTCCACATCGCCCGCGAGCGGCGCCTCGTTGGGCGCGCCCGTGAGGATGACCTGCGCGCATAGCTCATCGCGCAGCAATTGGGCCAGCGTCGCCCAGTGGCGTGCGGGCCAGCGCTTGGCCTGGCCATTGCGCGCTCCGGCATGCAGCGCGATGGTCGGGCCGGTCGCGCCCAGCCGTGCGCGCGCCTCGGCCAACTGTGCGCGCGTGCGCTCACGCGCTTCGGGCGCCACGCTCAGGCGCGGGACCTCGTCGCCCGGCGCGACGATGCCGCCCGCCGCCGCCGCCAGCGCCAGCCCATAGCGCGTCTCATGCTGATGGGTCAGGTAGCGCGCGCCGGGGACGGGATCGGTCATGAATGCGGCGTAGGCCTCGCCCGCGTAGCCAACCCGTCGCCGGGCGCCGCTCAGCCGCGTGACGATGCTGCCGATGTCGCCGGAGACGCTGATCGCCAGGTCATAGCGCGGCAGACGCAGGCGCCCCAGCGTGGCAAGCGCGGCGCGCCAGACACGCAGACGCAGCCAGTTACGCGGATTGCGCCAGAGATGCGGATTCCAGACGATGACGCGGCTGAGGTCGGGGTCGCCCGCCAGAATGCCATCGAAGGGCGCCTGAACGAGCATGTCAATCTTTGCGCGCGGGTAGGCGCGACGCAGCGCGCGCACGATCGGTGTGGAGAGCACGACATCGCCCAGCAGGTCTACGCGCACGACGAGGATGCGACGGATGCGCGGATCGCCCGCGCGCAGCGGCGGCAATGGCTCATGCCAGTCGCGCAGCGCGGCGCCGAGGCCGCCCAGCCCCCAGCGCAGCGCCACCTGCGCCCGCCGCTTGAGCGCGCGGCCAGCCATGCGCGCGAGCCGCTGATCGAGGGTCGGTCGCGACTCGTAGCCCAGCTCGAACGCTGGCCCAACCCTGGCTGTGTCACTGTCTCGTATCTGCGCCATGCCGCCCTGTCGCTCACACTACGCACACTTGAACGAATCTCTGCCCATACAGACGCGCGAACCGCCTGTGGGGCCAAATCTGAGTATAGCATGCGCATCGTCCTTGGCAGCCGACAGCAGAACGACAGGCCACCCATCCCCTGCCGCCGTGGAAGGAGCTGGATAGCCTGCCGTATGTGGCTGCCGTCTTACTGTCACACAGACTCAGCGCGCGGCGATGACCTCATCGTCTTCATCCGCTCCCAACGACGGGTCCGCCGCGCCCGGCGTGATGTTAGGGTTGAAGCGGAACAGGTTCTCCGGGTCGTAGATCGCCTTGATGGCGGCGAGCCGCCGATAGTGCGCGGCTGAATGCGTCGCGCGTCCGCGCTCTGGCGTGGTGTCCATTTCGCTCAGGAAGTTGTAGTACAGCTTGCCCGTGGCATGCGGACGCAACGCCGTCGCCACCTCGGCGAAGTAGCGCGTGAAGACTGGCTCCATCTCTGGCGCGGGCAGCAAGCCATAGATGAACAGCACAAACTCGATGTCGCGCAGACTGAACGCCGCGCCTTCCAGCGGCGCCTGGATGGCGACACTGCCGCCGATGTGCCGGGCCTCGATGGCGAAGAACGGCGTATTCGGCGCAGAGGCCATCAGCCGTAGCAGGGTCTGCGCCGTCTCACCTTCCAGGCTGCGCAGTGTCTCGGTCCAGCTTGCCACAGGCAGCGGGTCCACCGGATCGCTGCTAATCAGCGCGAGATCGCCGGCGGTCATTAGGCTGAAGGCGTCCACCGCGACGGGCGACGCCTCGCGCATGGGCCGCAGCAACGCCTCGCCCGCCGCAGCCGCGCCGACATAGCAGCCGCGCACGATGCAGAATGTCTGTCCGCTGAGCGCAGGCGGCAAATCTGGCATCGGCGGGAAGCGCATCATCAGGAAGGACGTGGTAAATTCGTCTGGCAGTGTCTTCACCCACTGGCTATAGGCCGCCAGCACTGCGGGCGCGGCCTCGATGGGATAGAAGAGATTGCCGCCGTAGAGGTCCCCCACCGGATAGAGCTGGCATTCCAGCGAGGTGACGACGCCAAAATTGCCGCCACCGCCGCGCACCGCCCAGAACAGAGTCGGCTCGCTCTCTGGCGTGACGTGGCGAAGCTGCCCATCAGCCGTCACGATGTCGAAGGCGCGCACGCTATCGACCGCCAGCCCGAACTTGCGCGCCAGCCAGCCTGTGCCGCCGCCGAGTGAGTAGCCGACCGCGCCCACATATGGCGTCGAGCCGACGAGCGGCGTAAGCCCGTGCGCCAGCGCCAGCGGCGAGACATCGCTCCAGAGCGCGCCCGCCGCCAGCCGAGCGACACGCGCCACTGGGTCTACCACGACGCCTTGCAGGCGCTCCGTTAGCAGCAGCAGCCCGCCATTGCACGGCGTCACCACCCCATGCCCCGTCCGCATGACGGCGATGGGCAGGTTGCGCGCCCCGGCGAAGCGCACCGCCGCCACGACATCGCCGACATCCTGCGCCTCGACGATGACCGCCGGATACTGCTGCGCGTGCCGATTCCAGGCTTGCCGCGCGGCGTCATACTCCATATCGCCGGGTGTGTAGACATGCCCCCAGATCATCCCTCGAAGCTCGTCCTTCGCCGCAGGCGCGAGGGCGCCGCCCACATCGCGCTCTTCTAGCGCCATCTGCTCTCTCCTCCTCAAAGCGTCAGACTGGCCAGGCGCCACATCTGGCGACCGGCCATCTCCACCAAATGCCGCTCCGGCGCGCGCATGCGAACCGGCGCGGTTGTGGACATTCTCGCATCGCCCATCGCGCGCGTCGTGGGAATTGCTACGTAGGGAGGATCGGCACAAGTAGCTAAGGTGGGTAGCGGGCGAGGCGTGAACCGTTGGCCGCGCGCCTAGCGTGCGCTGACCTGCTCGCAGAGCGCCTCGATGCGCTGGGCATACTGCTCCCAGGTGTAGGCGCGGGCGCGCTCGCGGGCGGCCAGCCCCATGCGCAGGCAGAGCGCGTCGTCGGCGCTGAGGCGCTGGGCGGCGCGCTGATACTCGGCGGCGTCGCGCACGAGGAAGCCCGTCACCCCATCCTCCACCAGTTCGGGCAGCGCGCCCTCGCGCACGGCGATCACTGGCCTGGCGGCGGCCATCGCGTCGAGCGCCGCCAGGCCAAACTCCTCGGCGTAGGGAGTGAAGGCGAAGAAGCGCGACCCGGCGTACATCGCCGCGAGCGGCGCGCCTGTCAGCGGGCCATGCAGTCGCGCCCGTGGCCCGACCAGCGGCGCCAGCCGGGCATGGTCGGCAGCGGAGCCAGCGCCGACGACCTCCAGCGTGAGCGGCGTCGCGGCGCTCCACTCCAGCAGCCGCGCGACCCCCTTCTCTGGCGCCAGCCGCCCGATATAGAGCGCGTAGGCGCCCACACGCGGCGGCAGGTCGTAGAGCGCGTCGTCGGCCCCCAGCGGGAGAACCTCCGGCGTGCGGCCATAGGCTGCGGTGGCGCGCGCGGCGGTGAAAGCGCTGTTGGTCAGCAGGCGGGCGGCGTGGCGCACGGCGCGGCGGTCGAGCGCGCGACGCAGCGCCAGATCGGGGCGAGGGTCGCCCTGGAGGTAGATGGAGCGCATCGTGTGCAGGTAGGCGATGACGCCGCGATGGCGCAGCGCCAGCAGCCGCGCGCCGAAGTTCTGCGCCACCAGCGCATCGGCGGCGAGTGGCTGGGTCAGCCAGGCGGCGCGCGGTACGACCCGGAGCGAGCAGCGCGCCAGCTCAGGAAAGGTCTGCTCTGGCGCGTAGTGGCTGGTCAGGATGGTGACCTCGTGGCGGGCGCTGAGGCGTCGGGCAAGCTCCAGCGTGGCGCGCTCGCCGCCGCCATAGACCGCCAGCCGGGTCTGCGCGATGATGATCCGCATAGCAGCGCCTCACCCTGGCCTCATCAGCCCTGGCTGCCCAGGCGCCGCCGCCATCCACGCTCACAGGCTAATCCGCGCCGCCGCGACCTGCGCGCGTGTCACCGTATGGCAGAGCCAGACACTCAGCCCGTGTGCGCGCGCCTGCTCATAGAGCGCGGCGGCGGCGGCGAGCGAGCGAAACGGCGTGAAGAGCGATGGGCCGCTTCCACTCATACGCACGAGCGGCGCCCCCAGGCTGAGCAGCGTCTCCCTGGCGTCTGCCACCGCTGGATAGGCGCGCAGCACGCCGCGCTCCAGCGTGTTGGTCAGCCGCTCGAAGGGCAGGGGCGCCCGGCGCGAATGGCCGCGATGACGGCCTCGGTATCGGCGCCGTCGCCGTAGTCAGCCGGGGAGAGCGCGCGAAAGACCGCCGCAGTCGAGATGTCTACCGGCGGCTTGACCAGCGTCAGCCAGAGCGGTTCGGCGTCGGGCAGCGGCTCGACAAACTCGCCACGCCCGGTGATCCACGCGGTCCCTCCCCGGACGAGATAGGGTGTATCTGAGCCGAGACGCCCGGCCAGCGACTCGAGACGCGCGTCGCTCAACCCCAGCTCCCAGAGCGTGTTGAGCGCGACCAACGCCGCCGCCGCGTCGCTGCTGCCGCCGCCCAGGCCGCCCTGCGCTGGAACCTCTTTGCGCAGCTCGATCTCCGCCGCGAGGTCTGGCCGGGCAGTCTCGGCGCGCAGGAGATCGGCGGCGCGGGCCACCAGATTAGCGGGCGTGGCCAGCGCGGCGACATCGCAGTCGAAGCGGTCTCGTAGCGCCGCCAACGCCGAAGCGCAGCGTATCGTGCAGCGAGATGGTCTGCATGACCGAGGTCAGCCGATGGTAGCCATCGTCGCGTCGCCCCAGTACCGCCAGCGTCAGGTTGACCTTCGCATAGGCAGGAGTGAAGGCCGTGGCCGTGCGTGTCATGCATCCTCCAGGCCGGCAAAAGGGTTAGCGATGTACTCTCCAGAATCCACGCTCATTATAGCAACGGAGGCCATCGAAAAGGCGCTGCGC
>CAVPBB010000014.1:0-9319 GCA_963701795.1 uncultured Chloroflexia bacterium
GTGCTCTCCTACACGCTCAGCGACGGGCTGGGCAGTGTCACCGAGACGGCCACCCCCAGCCGGTTGTTTGCCCCCCCGACGCTCGCCACCCAGCTCTACGGCCCCTACGGCAGTGTGCGCTACCAGAGCGGCACGCTGCCCACAAGCAAGGGCTTCACCGGGCAGCGCAGCGACACGAGCACGAGTGAGCTGGACTACTATGGCGCGCGCTATTACGACCCGGTGGCGGGGCAGTTTACCAGCGCCGATACCCTGCTGCCCAAGAGCATAGCGCAGCCTGATCCGCGCCAACTCAACCGCTATGCGTATGTGGCAGGCAATCCGGAGACCAAGACCGATCCCAGCGGACACGTTCCCGCTCGGCCCACAGGTGGGGGTGGTCCATTCCGGGATCCCAATCCCCGTCCCTACGACAATCCGCTTCCTAGTAGCGTTGACTCGTGCTACATGAGTGGTGGCTGTTTCACCGATTACCGGAATAAACGGGAAGACCCTCCTGAACATGAGGATGGCTACGTCTTGGCCGCCTATTTTGGCCTCCACGTAGATCGCCGTGTGAAGCTGAACATATTCGGCCAAACGGATCCGGATTACGTCATGTTTCCCCAAATTGACGCGAGCGCGCCAGGCGTTGTTGTCTTTGGGAGGGGGCCTGAGATCGCGATGGATCTGTACACGCCCAACAAAGGTACACTGCTCATGAGCGCCGACCCAAATGATCCACATCTGCGTGGAGTGGCAAACACGATCTATGGGAAATCAGACCAAGCATCCATTGTGGTGGTAGATCTGCGGAACATCGATCCCAACAACACCCTGACCATAGATGAGGTGAACCTAGCCGCTGAACAAGCTGTCTATGCTCAGGCGTCGGGTCTGACTAAGCCCAGTCAGGTCGCGCGCGTACTCTTCATCCGCGATGGCGTCGTGTGGGATGATTACAATCCGCTCGACTATGGCCCCGCGCCAGCGTCGCCTGGCGCGATGCCGGTACTCCAGAATTAGAGCAAACCGCAGAAAGGCAGGGCAGGCAGTCGGTAAGCAAGCCTAGTCTGGCCCTGTGGCAACTGCAGCCTGCCTGTTCAACCTTTCGCAAATTTGCTCTAGCATGCGTGGATGAGCATGGTTGAGTTGGCGGCCTTGTGAACACATTCTTACAGCATGGTAGGATGTGTGGTACGTTACTGGGCCGTACCTGAATGATCACTGTGGCTCATTGGGATCAGCGAGGCGCACCTGTGAGTCTGCTTATCGAAGCAGGCTCGCAGGTGCCAGGGGAGTATTGACCCGATGGGCATAGATATTCGGGGCTGGGTAGAGATACTCGGGACCAGCGAAGGCGTCAACAGTCAATGGCGCGGTGTCCTTGATGTATCCAACCTCGTTGAGCGCAACGGTGGCCTGTTTGCCGCCTTCTTCGGCGTCTCCAATGAGGCCCATGCGTTCTCGCCACTGTTCGCGGAGCGTGGGCTGCCAGATGACCGATCCAATGAAGTCCAAGGCTCTGCGCTGGAGGACACCGTAACGCCACACGCTTCCTGGGCGCTCTGGAGCGAGTTAGCATATGTGGACTGGACCCTGCAAGCTCAGGCAGAGGACACCATTGGCTGCGCGTTGGGAAGCGAGTGGGAGCGCATGCGTGCGGATCCCCGCTACGACATCCTGGATGAGTCCTCTGAGAAGGAGATGCTAGGGCCTAGCGCCTGGCGCCTCGGCAGAATCCGGCGACACAGACGCGATGCGCCTGTGGATGAAATCGAGACGCTGACACTGAACGAGTACCACGATGGGAAGCCGATGGTCTATCGCGAAGCCCATTGGCGCATTGCGGAACTCATGTCAGCCGGATGGCAGACGCTCTTTGAGATCATGCCGCTCTTGGCAAAGCAATATGGCGCTGCACATGTCCGCCTCGTCGTGTGGTTTGTGTGAGAGCAGACTGAATGGGATTCTTCCACCCACGCCGACGCCGCCACCGCCATCGGCACGGCGTGGAGCGCCAGCTATGATGCGGCGGGCGACGCGACCTGCCGCGCCGCCACGAGCGCGCAGACCTGTTCGGGCAGCAGTCCCAGCGGCGCGACACTGAGCTACGACAACGCCGGCCAGCTAGCGGCGTGGCAGAATGCCCCCACCGCGCCGACCAGCAGCGCGCAGTATCTCTACGATGGCGAGGGCAACCGCGTGCAGCAGGTGGCCACCACGAACGGAACCACGACCACTACCGCCTACCTTGGCAGCCTGGAGGAGGTGAGCACGACCGGGAGCACGACCACCACCACCGCGTATTACGGCAGCCTCGCGGAGAGCGTCAACGGCGCGCTCTCCTACACGCTCAGCGACGGGCTGGGCAGCGTCACCGAGACGGCCACCCCAAGCGGGGTGTTTGTCCCCCCGACGCTCGCCACGCAGCTCTACGCTCCCTACGGCAGCGTGCGCTATCAGAGCGGGACGCTGCCCACCGACCACGGCTTCACCGGGCAGCGCAGCGACGCGGCCACCAGCGGGCTGGACTACGACAACGCGCGCTACTACGACCCCATCGCCGGGCAGTTCACCAGCGCCGACACGACGCTGGCGGGTGGGCTGAACCGCTACGGGTATGTGGATAGCAACCCGGAGACGTGGGTTGATCCCAGCGGGCATGAGTTGCGCCCGGGCGACGAGGGGACAGGCGCGTACCTCTCGGGCGGCGGTGATGATGTGGGCGGCGGCGGTGGCGGTGGCGGGTCGGAGAGTGGCAATGGCGACCCCACCACGCCACTGCCCACCGCCAATGGGTCGGAACTCTCCTATGCCTATGACGATGGGACCTCGGCCACCGTCTACTTCGATGCCCCCGAGGGGCAGATCGACGGGGTGGATAGCCCCAACGGGCAGTTGCTGGAGAGCAATGCGCAGATCGAGGCGCAGGCCGAGGCCAACAGCGCGGATCGCCTCAGTCAGGGCGACCAGCCGCACGGGGAGACGAATCCGCAAACTGCTACGGACACCTCGCCCTCCGGCACTACATCCGGCACGAGCGCTGACGCCTCACATCCAACTGTTACCCTCGGAACGTCTTCGGTGCGAGTAAGTCAAAGTTCGGTCAACGGTGTCCAAGAGATCGCTGACAGCATGCAAACCAATGGGTGGGCTGGTGATCCGATTGACGTGGTACAAATGCCCGACGAGGGTCTAACCTCCGTCAACAACACTCGAGTCGTTGCAGCAGACGAGACGGGAATCGATGTGCAAGCGACGATTCATGCATTTGATGAACCCTTACCCGAAGATCAAGTCGGCAGGTTTACAACCCGTAGAGGTGGAGTTCCATCAACGTGGGGAGATGCTGTAATGAACAGGATTGGCGGACAGAACTCCACATTCCGGAATTCGTATCCATACGGCGCGCCTGTTAGCAGCCTGAGCAGATGAAGATGAAATGGATGATAGCATGGCTGAGTTGTTGAGTGACACGGATCTTCCAGAAGGTTTCACCTATCCACACGGACTCGTTCGGGTGGTGGAGTTGGGCCTGGTTAACCTTGAACCCTGGTGGATCGTGGAAGGCGACCTCTTGCGTGATCGATTCAGCGGTCTCCAGCAACGATACAAAGATCGTAAGCTGGTACCGTTCGCGCGAACGTCAGGATAACGATGATGTAGCCTGCTTTGATGTCGATCGTGGCAAGGTGGTCATTGTCCATGACTTCGCCTCGCCGGGGTATGAGCAGAGAGCCGACTTCGCTGACTTTTATGCATGGTTGCGTCAGGCGATCGAGGATCTCATTGCGTTCGACTAATCAGACGACAAACGATGGCGGTCGCCATCGATCGCCGTCTACGACGGACGCGAGCAGGTGAGTGCGACGACCCAGACGCTGGCGGGGACAGCCTATACGACGACCAGCGCGAGCTACAACGACGCGGGGGAGCTGACCAGCCAGACGTATCCCGATGGCGACCTGCTGAGCGACCAGCTATGATCCCGCCTCCGGCTGGGCGACGGGCGAGAGCGTGCAGCTCAGCGGATCGCCCAGCGCCACCCCGCTGCTGGCCAACGAGAGCTACAGCGGCGCGGCAGGAGCGCTGGGGCTGCTGACCGGCGCCAGCCTGGGCGCGTTCACGGCGGGATCGGGCGCCTACGCCGCCAGCTATGACGCGCTGGGGCGGCTGACCAGCGGCGGCTATACCTACACCCCCAGCGGTGGGACAGCCAGCACGCTCTACCAGGTCCAGCCGATCTACGATGCGCTCTCCAACGTCATTGGCGTCACGACGACCTTGCCGCAGGGGACCGACACACAGGTCTTCTGCTACGACAACCTCTCGCGGCTGACCTGGGCCAATTCGACGGGGCGTCGGCCTACGTGCAACCTCGCGCTGATGCCGGGTGACACCGGCAGCCTCTCCGGCACAGGCGCGAGTTACGCCGCCAGCTATGCCTACGACGTGATGAACCGGCTGACGAGTGGGGCCGCTGGGCAGCTACGCCTACGGCGAGCTACGATGCAGCGGGCAACGCGATCTGCCGCGCGGCAACCAGCGCACAGACGTGTGCGGGCAGCAGTCCGACGGGGGCTGCCCTCAGCTACGACAACGCCGGGCAACTCGCCACGTGGCAGAACACGCCCACCACGCCGACGAGCACCGCGAGCTATCTCTACGATGGCGAGGGCAATCGCGTGCAGCAGGTGGCGACCACGGGCGTCGTGACGACCACCACCACCTATATCGGCAGCCTGGAGGAGGTGAGCACTACCGGGAGCACGACCACGACCACCGCGTATTACAGCGGCCTGGCGGAGAGCGTCAACGGCGTGCTCTCCTACACGCTCAGCGATGGGCTGGGCAGTGTCTCCGAGACGGCCACCCCCAGCGGGTTGTTTGTCCCCCCGACGCTCGCCACCCAGCTCTACGGCCCCTATGGCGCGGTGCGCTATCAGAGCGGCACGCTGCCCACTGACCACGGCTTCACCGGGCAGCGCAGCGACGCGGCGACGAGCGGACTGGACTACTATGGCGCGCGGTATTACGATCCGGTGGCCGGGCAGTTCACGTCTGCGGATACGACGCTAGCCGGTGGGCTGAACCGCTATGCCTATGTCGGCGGGAACCCCGAGACGAAAGCCGATCCCAGCGGCCACTATTCTGCTCCGCCTACTGGTGGAGGCGCCCAGAGGCTTGACCCTCAACCTGGTCGCGACAATTATCGTGACAACTATATCGCCAACTACTGGAGCGATCTGAATGCAGGAAAGGGGCAATACATCCCAGGACAGAATCCAAACGAAGCGTATAAAGATTCAGATGGAGCGGCTCTGGCCGCCTACTTTGGCCTGACTGTCTATGGGGTAGACCCCACCCCGCAGGATCCACGAGACCCGCATCCATCTCCCGACTTCAACGTTGCTATTCACCAGCAGGTAACGATTTCGCCTGGCGAGCCAGGTACTGCGGATTCTACGCCTCCGCAGTACCTCACTGGGATTGAGCTCTACACGCCCAGCGCTGGAACACACTGGACCGAACGAAGTGGGCAGGGTCGACTCTATGGCATCATCCCAACTGCCTACGATAAGGGGCGGCAGGCGTCTATTATGGCCATTGATATCAGCAAGCTGGATCCACAGGGAACCTTATCAAAAGCAGAGTTGAACGGCTATGCAGCGCAGATAGTCTACTGGACGCCTGATGGGCGAAGGGTAGACGCTTCGCAGGTGGCCAGAGTTATCTTCATACGGAATGGCGCAGTCTTCGACGACTACAATCTAACTGATAATGGTCAGGGATTCGGCCCGCCTGCGCCGGGGCAGCGGCCCCCTGAACCGCCCAAAGGTGGACCAGTCTTTTTCATTCCATAGCGTGGTCTTTGGAGCAGCGTGGGGATACCGCAGAGCACCAATTGTTCGCAGGAGGCTGCAAATGGGAATCGACATGTCTGGGTGGGTAGAAGTATGGGACACGCTTGACTACGCATGGCAGGCAGCGATCAAAGTTGACTCGCTTGTACGGCGCATGCCAGAGATCCGCGCGGAGATGTTTGGGATTCAACCTGCGCCAGACAGCCCGCCTGCTCTTGCTGCAAACCGCGGAATACCAACCGACGCCTCCTTCGAGGTGCAGGATATTGGCATTGAGAACGACGCTGGAATTCTGGGCCAGTCGTGGATTCTCTGGTCGGAACTTGCGACGACGCATTGGGGGCGAGGGCAGTCTCGGTCAGGTGAGCCGCTGGGAGCGGACTGGCGCATGCTATTTGACCTGATGAAGCGCCTTGCCGCCTCTTATGGGGCTGATCGCGTGCGTCTGGTAGTGTGGTTCTGGTAGATGATGTGCATTGATGGTATAGGGGACGATTAACCTCTGATGGTGATCTAGCGCCCAGAGCGTCAACGGTGTGCTCTCCTACACGCTCAGCGATGGGCTGGGCAGCGTCAGTGAGGCGGTCAACCCCAGCGGCGCCGTCACCGCCTCGCAACTCTATGCCCCCTACGGGAATGTGCGCTTCCAGAGCGGGACGTTGCCCACCGACCGGGGGTTCACCGGGCAACGAGCCGATGCCGCCACCAGCGGGCTGGACTACGACAACGCGCGCTACTATGACCCGGTGGCGGGGCAGTTCACCAGCGCCGATACCACGCTGGCTGGTGGGTTCAATCGCTATGGGTATGTGGCGGGCAACCCGGAGACCTGGGTGGACCCCAGCGGGCATGACCTACGTGAAGGCGACGAGGGGACGGGCGCCTACCTCTCGGGCGACGGCGATGACGTGGGCGGCGGCGGCGGCGGGGGTGGTGGTTCAGGGAGTGGCAATGGCGACCCCACCACGCCACTGCCCACCGCCAATGGGTCGGAACTCTCCTATGCCTATGACGATGGGACCTCGGCCACCGTCTACTTCGATGCCCCCGAGGGGCAGATCGACGGGGTGGATAGCCCCAACGGGCAGTTGCTGGAGAGCAATGCGCAGATCGAGGCGCAGGCCGAGGCCAACAGCGCGGATCGCCTCAGTCAGGAGGACCAGCCGCACGGGGACGATGGACAACAGAATAGCACGCCAAGCGCTTCAAAAATCCGTGTCATCTCAGCCACGACTCACGATACTGAAACGGCGCCCATTCCTCAGGAGGTGGATAATGGGAACGTGGTCGAGGTTGTCTTGGACGGTGTAAGGTATCCGGAGACTGCCCAGCACATCGAAAACGCCATTGACAACGGTCAGCCAGAGGAGTTGACTATTGATCGTGAGGGAGCCAAGGCTAACCGGCAGGCATCGTTGAAAGGATATGCAACCCAGCCGGGCGCCGACCGCGACGAATATCCACTCGCCATGACAGTCGAGGGTGGCGTGGGAGCCGATATCCAATACATCGACCCATCCGATAATAGGGGCGCAGGTTCGTCGATTGGGAACCAGCTAAAAGGCTTGCCTGATGGCACACGGTTTCGGATTAATATCCTATGGGGAAATGAGTGATCTCACGGCGAGCTTCGGTAGCTTAAGTGAACACGGTTGAGTCGTGTTGAGCGTCGCACTTCGAGCAGGAAGCACTATAAAGTAAGGCACTGCCTCCATTAGGAAGCATGTCCAACTTCGGGAGCCTGCCAATCACCCACGTGCTGTGTTGAGCGCCTGTGTTAGATGTTGGCTGCAGACGCTTCCAAACCGATTGAATAGGAGAAGCGGACATGCGACAACTCTATGAGTTGATTGACTCAAACGACCCCGCCTGGCCACTCATCCAGTCCTGGATCGCGGCATCAGTCCATGCCGTTGAAGTGCTTTCATCAGATCAAGCCAGCGGTGAAGCTACGATTCTAGCGTTACAGGTGTCCACGCATTCGGCGCTGGGATCTGTGGCATTAGAAACAGGTGGCATCATCGTAGATCATGGGTGGCTGCGGTTCTTAGGGTCTGGAAGCCAGCGAATGATGAGTACGCTTCTCTCGTGGAATGGCTTAGGAGTGGGGAATGAACAGGTATCCTTGAAGGATGCCTGTATCGTTGCACACGATGCAATCGGCGGATTCTTCGCGCTTAATGGCGGAGCATGGACGACCGGCAAGTTAGGTGGGGTATTTTACCTCGCACCAGACAGCCTCACGTGGGAGGACATGCGATTCTCATACGCTGATTTTTTGCGCTGGGTCTGTGTGGGAGATATTCGTGGCTTTTACCACGACTTACGCTGGCCTACATGGCGCCAAGACACTGAAGCCCTCGATGCAGATCACGGGCTGTTCATCTGGCCACCTCTCGTTTCAAAGGGGCCGCCAATAGCTGCACGCACGAAACGCATAGTGCCGCAACGAGAACTCTGGGAATACGAACTAGACATCGCGCGGCAGATCAGAGATTCCCTGAAGGGACTACAATTCGATTTCGTCTCGACCATGACAACTAGGTTCTGTTGACAAATGACCAGGACGGCGTAGAATGGGGGTATGACGGACATCCGACTGAGCGACGACGATTGGGGCAAGCTGCGGGAGTTCTTGCGCCAGGAGCCGCACGCCTACCTTGGGCGAGATGAAACCTCCTGCCGCCGCTTCGTGGACGCGGTGAAGTGGATGAGCCGCAGTGGCGCGCAGTGGCGCTTGCTGCCGAGGGAGTTTGGGGCGTGGAACAGCGTCTACAAACGGTTTGTACGCTGGTGTGAAGCGGGGGTCTGGGAACGGCTGCTGGCGGCGCTGGCCGACGACCCCGACACCGAACACGGGATGCTTGACGCGACGATTGTGCGCGCGCATCCCTGTGCCGCAGGCGCGCAAAAAAACACGGCGAGCAAGCGCTCGGTCGCAGCCGTGGCGGGTTCACGTGCAAAATCCACCTCACCGTCGATGGCTTAGGCAATCCCCTCCGGGTCATTTTGACCCCTGGGCAGCGGCACGATAGCACGCAAGCCGAGGCGCTTCTCGAGGGACTCACCTTCGAGAAAGTACTGGCGGATCGCGGCTATGCGGGAGCGAAGTTCATCGCCCACGTGCAGGCTCAGGGCAGCGAAGCGGTCATTCCGCCGCACCAATCGGCTACGGTCAAGCGCGACTACGACACCTGGGTGTACCGCGAACGCCATCTGGTCGAATGCTGTTTCAACAAGCTGAAGCACTTTCGCCGCATCTTCTCGCGCTTCGACAAGCTGGATCGCTCCTTTCTTGGCTTTGTCCACTTCGTTTGCGCGCTCGTCTGGTTGCGGTGAATGGTCCTCCCTAAATGTCAACAGAACCTAACCGTTGAATCTTCATGTCCATCTCTCCTCAATAAGACTTGCGTTAGAGTTCACTCTATAGTTTAGACTCCCATTGTGCAAGTCACTCGACAACTCAACAGATT
>CAVPBB010000015.1:0-15330 GCA_963701795.1 uncultured Chloroflexia bacterium
GCGCTCAGCGTCAACGGCGCGCTCAGCTACACGCTCAGCGATGGGCTGGGCAGCGTCTCCGAGGCGGTCAACACCAATGGCGCGGTGACGGCGACGCAGCCTCTACGATCCCTACGGGAACGTGCGCTCCCAGAGCGGCACGCTGCCCACCGACCAGGGCTTCACCGGACAGCGCGCGACGCGAGCACCAGCGGGCTGGACTACGACAACGCGCGCTACTACGACCCCGTAGCGGGGCAGTTCACCAGCGCTGATACCACGCTGGCCGGTGGGCTGAACCGCTACGGGTATGTGGATAGCAACCCGGAGACGTGGGTCGATCCCAGCGGGCATGAGTTGCGCCCGGGCGACGAGGGGATCGGCGCGTACCTCTCGGGCGACGGCGATGATGTGGGCGGCGGCGGCGGCGGCGGCGATGGGTCGGGGAGTGGCAACCACAACGGAAGCGTGACCGATCCCGTCATCACAGAGGTCAGCATCGGCAACGGGGAGACCGAGGACACCTACGTCGCCGATAACGACTCGTTCATCGAGACTGCCGACAACCAGATTGTCGGCGTGCTGGACGCTAGCGGCACGCTCGAGACCAATGCGCAGATCGAGGCGCAGATCGAGGCCAACAGCGCCGAGCGCCTCGATCAGGGCGACCAGCCGCACGGGGACGATGCACAACAGAACAGTAGCGCATCCACGCCACCAACGCCGACTGACGCGGAGAATTATCGTACCAGCGGCGTGAAAAACGCCAAAGGTAATACCCCTGCTGCTGCTGTCATCGCTACGCAAGATGGCGCTACTCCAGTGCAGGCCTATGCGGGGCAGTCGGGAGTGGACAATCCGGGCTTCAACATTGAAAATAGCCAGTTCGGCGGCAAGTGTGCTGAATCTCCTGTGCATCACAGGTCTTCAACAATGTCAGAGAACGGCGAAAACGGATGGAGAAAGGCAAACCAGTTACGATTGCGCTCTCGCAGGTGAACGATCAGTCACCTTGTCCGTCATGTGACCGGGTGATGTATCAGTTGGCCTCGTATCTGGATGCGCCAGTCACGGTATACTGGAACATGCCCTCTGGGATCACGACATTCTGGAACTACCTTCCAGGCATCTACCCCTTCGGGGCTAAGGTGAGCACAATGCACGTGGTACCGTATCGAAGAATGTGGAATCTGACGGCATGCACGATGGCTCTGGCCTGCGTAAAGGGCGTACTACAGATGCAGTAGCATAATAGCGGCTGGGCGACGAGTATGGACTCGTCGAAAACCTTCAGGCATTCGTCTTTTGGAGGTCTACACGTGGATGCGATGCTCTCACTGAGGCGCGTGGGACGCGGCCTCTAACGAAGAGAAGATCAATGTTGCGCAGTTAATTGAGCGATACATCCATGTCCGCGTGGCATTCACGGGACTCGAGACATTTAGCCTCGGCGCTCAACAGCATACAATCGCGCAATTTCAGTGGGATGGGGGCGAATTAGCGCTTCTGCCCGGGTATGTGGATTCGCTAGGCTGTAACATCGACCAGGTGCTGGCGTCGCTGCCTCTCCGCGAGACATGGAATAATCAACCGCTCGTTGATCCTCATGTGCGAGCGGACCTGAGGGATTATTTGACGACTGTCTTAACCCCAGTACGCTCAGTCCATCTCCGCCCATTCCTGGTTGAGCGCAGTGCGACGCCCTTGCGTATTGTCCGAACCATTGGCCCGAATCTACAGGAGTTAGTACCACCGCCGCAGCGTATCGAGACCCTGGCTTCCGCATTGCGCGATGGGTTCCGATTTCCTACCAGTGATGAGTGGGAATACGCCTGCTCGGGAGGGGCTAGAACGCTCTTTCGCTGGGGAAATGAGTGGCCACCCTCTCCGTGGACGGCAGTCCATCGACGTTGCCTGGAGGAGTGGCACGAGGATCTCAAACTAAACGGCTTCGGCCTGACAATTGCGCAAGATCCCGGGCAGTTAGAATATTGCTGGGAGGCCAACATCGTTCGGGGCGGTGACGGAGGTTCAGCCAGTTCTGCGGACATGGAGAACTATGTCCAATGGCTACCGTTGGCAACAGCGTTCTGCTATCCGATGCCCGATTTTGTTCAGCGCAACCCTCAACCTTACATGCGCCGTATCATGCCGCTAGCATGGCTTATCGAGGAATGCAGTCCTCGACTGTAGATGCTGGCTGGCGGGCGCATTAGCATTGCTTGTAGAGAACTTGCGCTCAGTATAGCAAATGCCCGCTGGTGAGGTGACGAGCATACTCTATCAGACCCGCCAAACTACGACGCTCTCTCCAACGTCATCGAGACGACGATGCTGCTGCCGCAGGGGACCGACACCAGGTCTTCTGCTACGACGACCTCTCGCGGTTGACCTGGGCCGGATCGAGCGGCACGCCTGCCTGTAGCGGCGCGCCGACCCCCAGCGACACGGGCAGCCTGGCAGGCACAGGCGCGAGCTACGCCGCCAGCTATGCCTACGACACCATGAACCGGCTGACGAGCGCGCCGCTGGGCAGCTACAGCTACGGGGATAGCGCGCACGCCGACGCCGCCACCGCCATCGGCGCCGCCTGGAGCGCCAGCTACGATGCGGCGGGCAACCTGACCTGCCGTGCGGCGACCAGCGCCATCACCTGCGCTGGCTCCTCGCCCACGGGCGCGACGCTGAGCTACGACAACGCCGGGCAACTCGCCACGTGGCAGAACACGCCCACCGCGCCGACCAGCACCGCGCAGTATCTCTACGATGGCGAGGGCAACCGTGTGCAGCAGGTGGCCACCACGGGCGGTGTGACGACGACCACCAGCTATATCGGCAGCCTCGAGGAGATCAGCACGACCGGCGCGACCACCACGACGACAGCGTACTACGGTAGCATCGCGCTCAGCGTCAACGGCGCGCTCAGCTACACGCTCAGCGATGGGCTGGGCAGCGTCTCGGAGGCGGTCAACACCAGCGGCGCCGTCACCGCCTCGCAACTCTATGCCCCCTACGGGAATGTGCGCTTCCAGAGCGGGACGTTGCCCACTGACCAGGGCTTCACCGGGCAACGCAGCGACGCCACCAGTAAGTGTTCAGAGTTGACCGTTGCTGGTAGAGTAGCGACATGGTGACCGAAGAAGCGTATGCTGCCCTCCAAGCCGAGAATGCGACGCTGCGCGAGCAATTAGCGCAGGCATTGCAGCGGATTAGCGAACTCGAGGCGAAGAAGACGCCGCTGCCCGCGTTCGTCAAAGCCAAGACGCTGGTGGCGACGCCCAAGCGGGAGCGCAAACGGCGCGCGGCGACGGCGAACCATGCTCGCCGCCGGGACGCGCCAACCGTGGTCGAGCGCCATCCGCTCACGACTTGCCCAGACTGCGGGAATCGCTTGGGAGGCGTGTATGTGGCGCGTCACCGGCACGTGGTGGATCTGCCGCCGCCCCCAGCGGTGGTCATCACGGACCATGAAGTCGAGCGCGGCTGGTGCGCGCAGTGTCACCGCTGGCGTGAAGCGCCGCTAGACCTGCGGGGGCAAGCGGTGGGACAGGGGCGCTTAGGCGTTGGGGTGGCGAGTCTGGTGGCGTATCTGCGGACCACGCTGCGGCTGCCGGTGCGCAGCATTCAACGGGCGCTCGCCGACCTGCATGGGTTGAAGCTGAGTGTCGGCGCGGTTGTGGATCTCTTGCGCCGGAGCGCAATCCACGGCGCTGGCGCGGTGACACAGCTTCGGGATCGCGCGCGGGGGCGCGCTGTGGTGCATGCGGATGAGACGAGTTGGCGTGAGAACGGGCAGAACGGCTACGCCTGGCTGCTGGCGACGCCGGAAGGCGAGCGCTACGTGGAGTATCACCACAGCCGGGCGGGCGCGGTCGCCAAGGCGCTGCTGGGTGAGGACTTTCACGGCGTGCTGGTCAGTGATTTCTACGGCGGCTACAATGACACGCCCGGCGGACGCCACCAACGCTGCTGGGTGCATCTGCTGCGCGATGCACGGGCGTTGCGCGATGCGCACGCCGAGGACCTGCGTTTCCAGGGACGCGAAACGCGCGCCTGGGCGGCGACACTCCTGCGGGTGCGCCAGCGGGTGCGCCGCGCCGCCCGCCGCGCCGCCTCCGCTGAGCAGCGACAGCTCCAATTCCAGCGGTTCCTGGGCGCAATCCAGGACCTCGGCTTCCAATTCACCATGACCCAGGAGCATCCCTGCAAGGCGTTAGCCTGGCGCTTGCGCCGCTTTGGCGAGGAATTACTCACCTGTGTCGCCCAATCAGGTGTTCCCCCAGATAACAACTTCGCCGAACGCGCGATCCGGCCGTTGGTCGTGACCCGCAAGATCAGCGGCGGCACGCGCAGCCCCACCGGCTCAACCACCCACATGCGTCTCTATTCCCTGGCCGCCACGTGGTCGGCGCAGGGCCACTCTCCTCTGGCCCAATTTCGCCACCTGCTTCAATCTCCCTTACCTCAACTCTGAACAGTTACCCCGGAGACGTGGGTTGATCCCAGCGGGCATGAGTTGCGCCCGGGCGACGAGGGGACAGGCGCGTACCTCTCGGGCGGCGGTGATGATGTGGGCGGCGGCGGTGGCGGTGGCGGGTCGGAGAGTGGCAATGGCGACCCCACCACGCCACTGCCCACCGCCAATGGGTCGGAACTCTCCTATGCCTATGACGATGGGACCTCGGCCACCGTCTACTTCGATGCCCCCGAGGGGCAGATCGACGGGGTGGATAGCCCCAACGGGCAGTTGCTGAGAGCAATGCGCAGATCGAGGCGCAGGCCGAGGCCAACAGCGCGGATCGCCTCAGTCAGGGCGACCAGCCGCACGGAGACGATGGGCAGAACGGTGATGGCAGCGGGCAGGGTTCCGGTACCCCTAACGATCCTTCCGTATCAACATCGCCCCAGGACGCAGAGAACTATCGCACGAGCGTGACGAAACCAACTGGGGAAACACCTCGTGCTGCCGCCATCGCCGTCCAAGATGGCGCTACTCCAGTGAACGGCTTCTCTGGGCAGCCGGGCATAGAAAACCCGGGATTCAACCTCGAAGGTCATCCATTCAATGGAGGATGCGCCGAGGTGTCGTGCGCGTCGCAGGTCGTGCAGAACATCCAAGATGGTGAGGGTGGATGGGAATCAGGGCGTCCAGTCAAGATCGTTCTATCCCATGGAGGCTTCGAGGGTCCATGCATAGGCTGTGAGGATGTGCTACAACAACTCGCTTCCAATATCAATGCGCCCGTGCAAGTTGAGTATAATTCGCCGATGGGGCCAATCGCACTACCGCCCTACTGGCCAGGCATTGTCCTGTTTGGAGAGTGAGGAGCGAAACGTGTCAATAGTACAGCACTTGCAGCAGTGGGATCATGCGTCTGAAGACGAGCAGGGACGCATCGTACAGCGCATGATAGGTATGCTGGCGGTAGAAATTGCCTTCCATCGCTTCGAGATCTACACACAGGGCGATCAGCGCCACCGGATTGCGGTCTTCCAGCGGCGAGAATTAGAATTTGCGCTGCTTCCCGGCTATACCGATTCGCTGGGGATAGACGCAGCTGCCGTCTTGGGCTTGCTGCAATCTCAGATAATACAAGGTCTGACGGCACAAGAGGCTGAAGCAAGACTCTCGCAATGGTCGGACTACCTCGCTCGCGTGCTGACTCCAGTACACAACGTGTCACTTGCTCCGTTCTTGGTGCAGCGGGCACCCACATCGTTGGAAAACCTTCAGCCACGACCGGAGGGAGGCTATGCCGCATTGCCAGGCCGGACACACGACGAAGTCCTCGCGTCAACTTCGTCCGAAGGGTTCGACCTGCTCACCAGCGACGAATGGGAATATGCTTCCTCGGGCGGCGCTCGGACGCTCTTTCGCTGGGGCAATGAGTTGCCCAATGTACCCTGGAACGCCACTCGCCGTGATGAGCGTTATCACCCATATACCGGCTGGCAAGAGGATCAAAGGATGAATGCTTTCGGGCTGGTCATTGCACAAAACCCATGGAATCTCGAGTATTGCCGCGAATCTGGTGTCGTGCGCGGAGGCGATGGCGGTACAGCAGATAGTTCCGATGCAGAACCTTATATGGCACAGTGGCTACCACTTGCTTCGGCATATCGGTATCCGTTTAAAGCGCGTATGGTCAACAGGCTTCGCAAGCCTTACCAGAGGTGGGTGTTGCATATACGGGGCGACGAACTTGACTGAATAAGCTGTACGACGAAGCTCCATGCGTGACAGTTAGATAGGCGCGCTCAGCTACACGCTCAGCGACGGGCTGGGCAGTGTCACCGAGACGGTCAACCCCAGTGGCGCGGTCACCGCCTCGCAACTCTATGCCCCCTACGGGAATGTGCGCTTCCAGAGCGGGACGTTGCCCACTGACCAGGGCTTCACCGGGCAACGCAGCGACGCCACCAGTGGCCTTGACTATTACGGCGCCCGCTATTATGACCCGGTGGCGGGGCAGTTCACCAGCGCGGACACGACGCTGGCCGGTGGGCTGAACCGCTACGCCTATGTCGGGGGCAACCCAGAGAGCGCCACCGATCCAAGTGGCCACCTCATCGTCTCCCAGCGCGAGTATAGCCAACCGGAAGCCATGCGTCAGGCGCAGACGCAGCCCGCCATGGTCTACGTCAACCAGTGGGCGGCGCCCAGCACGTGGGGCGGCTTCGCCAGTTTCATCGGCCAGTCCGTGTTGGGGACCGACACGCTGCGCCAATCCTTTCACACGCTCTTCCAGGACCCCCAGGCCAGTACCGGGGACAAGGTGAAGGCAGCGGTCGCCGGTGGCTTCACCGTCGTGACCGACCTCGTGACGATCGGGTCCTTGGCGGTGGGGGAACCGGAGCTCGGGGAAGGGGCGAAAGAGGCCGATGCGGCGCTGCTGGCCGCCACCGACGCCGAGGCGGTCGCGGCCACCGAGGCGACCGCGGCGACCAGTGAAGCGGCGCCGTCGTTGCTGCGCACCGGAAATGGTGGTAGCGCGCGGCTGCCTATGAGCATGGATACCGTCAACTCGGTGGCACAGAAGTACGGGATCGACCTTTCGGAGAACGACATCACGATCAACAAGTCAATTGCAGGAGCCCGTGGCAGCACAGGTCCCGATCAGTCGATCACGCTGTATCGGGATGCGTTTGAGAATGAAGAAGAGCTCGCGAAGACCCTGGTGCATGAGCAGTACCATGTGGGGCAGTTGCAGGCCGGGATGCCCTATCCCGACCCTTCGTACGACTACGATGCTGCGGCTTCCTGGGAGACCGAGGCGGAGGCTGCCGCCCAAGCGTGGTGGGACAGTCTAGAGAGGTGACATCGATGGCGACGTTTGAGCAATGGCTGGAAGCCTTTCAGCCGGTCTACTACCTGCCTCCAGAGAGGGTTGCGGAGGTGATGTGCCCGAACTGTGGAGCCAGGGCACTTCAGGTGCGTTTCGTGACTCATCTCCCCGATGGCGAGGCGCACTTGGCCTTCTGGTGCGACAATTGCCTGGAGGGAATCGCTCCGGGACCGAGCGGGGTGCCAGCCGCCTACCATCGGGTCCGAGATGCCGACGCAAACATTCCGAATTACCGAGTCGTGCCCCCGAGCGGGCGTGGCGGAAGTGGCTCGGGAACGTCATGACATCGGCGCCCCCTGGATCGCCCCCCGCAACCACTACCACCACTCCCGGGACGTGCGGCCCCGCCACGCGTCTGGACGTACCCCACCACGTCGGCCGCCTACTATGGTGGGCTGGCGCTGAGCGTCAACGGCGCGCTCTCCTACACGCTCAGCGATGGGCTGGGCAGCGTCTCCGAGAGCGCCTCCTCCTCCCTCTTGGGGAGCTTGACAGTGGCCACCCAACTCTACGCCCCCTACGGGAATGTGCGCTCCCAGAGCGGCACGCTGCCCACCGACCGGGGGTTCACCGGGCAACGCGCGGACGCGAGCACCAGCGGGCTGGACTACGATAACGCGCGCTACTACGACCCGGTAGCGGGGCAGTTCACCAGCGCCGATACCACGCTGCCTCGGTGGGCTGAACCGCTATGGGTATGTGGATGGCAGCCCGGAGACGTTCGTCGATCCGACGGGACACTCGCTGGTGCTCCAAGACGAGTCGGCAGCAGGCGGCGGCGAGTTGGCTCCCGGAGCCGAAACGCTGGGGAGCGCCATTCCCCAAGTCTTCCAGGATGCCTTCGACGCGCCGTTGGATACCTCAGTTCCACCCGCGACCGTCACCCAGGGCGGCACAACCTATGTCGGCAACGCCGATGGCTCCATTACCGTGACCCAAACCACCGATGGCTCCTTTACCCGGCTCGATACCTACGGACAGATGGATAGCGGCTACAAGACGCTGCTCGGGCTGCTGCTCAGCGCCATAAATGGGGTGAACGCCGCAGCGATTGCGCGCGCCACTGACGTATCACATCAGACCAACGCCTTCACCGCCGAGAATGACCGCCCCGCGCCTGTGCCAGTCCACATTGTCCAGTCCATCGATCCCACAGAATCAACGTCCGCGTCGGAGCCTGCTCCACAGCCCGCGACCGATGGGGCCGGCGCGTGGCAAGGGGGTGGCATAGAGCCGCCAGGTGCAAAGGGAGGAGTGTACACTCTAACTGATCCAGAAACTGGGCAGGTGATGAGAACGGGAAGAACGAATGATCTTGCGCGGCGCGCGGCTGAACACAGCATTGCGTTTCCCGGCCTCACGTTCGATGTGATGTATCGAACGGATAACTATGCGACGCAGAGGGGACTTGAGCAGCTCCTCTATGAGCAGTATCCCAACGCTCCGTTGAATAGGATGCGAGGAATCGATCCACGAAATCCAAACATTGAAGCATATAGGAGAGCAGCTGACGTTTTCTTGAACACGCTGCTCGAACCATAGGCAGGATGATAATGGCCGCAAGACAGCATCTTGAAGTGGGAAGTTGGTACGCAGTACCACTGCGCAGACATGAAGGCTATGGGGTTGGGCTGATTACTCAGGCCAACGTGACATTCAGCCACCTCGTAGGTTACTTCTTTGGCCCAAGGCGAGATACGTTCCCTGCTCCCGATGACCTTCTGCGCTATCGCCCAGGAGATGCTATCCTGGTAGCCCTGTTTGGTTTTGGCACAGCACACTGGACATACCTTGGCGCTCATTCTGGATGGGATCCCTCTGTATGGCCAATGCCTGTGTTTGGACGGATCGTGGACCCACCAGGAATCGGAATACGCGTTGAGTATCTCGATAGCAATCCGGCGGCTATCCCTCGAGAAAGTTCAATCAGCCTGGAGGAGGCAAGGCGCTTGCCAACGAACAGCTACTTTGGACATGGCGCTATAGAGGTTGTTCTTACGAACCGCTTGATGCCACACGCTCCCCAAGGAAGTGTACTTGTGGGTACTACTGGGTATGGAGATGTTAACGCAACAAGGACGGACAGTGTTGGCCATGCGACCATAACACAGATTGCGCACTTCCTCTCCGAGCAGGAAGCAATCAATGGCCAACGGATGCTAGAGCAAACAGGTTATCGCGCAGAACGAGCGGCGAATGCGGACCCTCTCTCAGGAGAAATATACTGGAGCGTGTATGCCTACCAGGAGGCGCTACATGACGATCAAGCCACTCTTGATCGGTCGTGCCGGGAGGTAGAGCAGATCGTTCATGCGTCTGGCGGCGTCTACGATGGCTATGAGCGCACCCCCTTTCCCAGGAGCGTGTAGAGTTTGCACCATAGGCGTGCCACGTGAGAGGCGAGCTGCCGTGACCGCAGTACGGTTACACGGATCGTGGTGAGCGAGCGTCGCTCTCACCCTCAGCGGAGCATACACCTCGACGCAGCTACCAGCATCAGGATACGCAGCAGCCCACCTCCGGCTGGGCCAAGGCGGGGGTGATGCTGCGGGGCAGCACGGTACTGGCGCGCCGGGCAACGGCGTGAGTGTCGAGGAGCGCGCCAGCCAGGGCGGCGCCGTCGGCATCCAGGCCGAGGCGGGCGGGCTGAGCGGCGCGCGCTACGTGCAGATCACGCGGACGGGGACCAGCTTCAGCGCGGCGACCTCGACGGATGGCGTGACCTGGACCCCCATCGTGGGGGCGAGCGTGACCCTGAGCGCGCTGAGTGGCCCGCTGCTCGGCGGGATCGCCGTGAGCGCGCACAACCCCGCCGCACTCTCCGCCGTGCGGGTGGAGCACGTCACGACCAGCAGCGGCGGTGGCCTGAGCGCGCCCAGCGGCGTCACGACCGCGACGACCAGCGCCAGCGACAACGACGCGGGGAGCTGACCAGCCAGACGTATCCCGAATGGGGATACGCTCTCTATGACCTATGACAGCGCAAGTCGGCTGGATGAGCAATGAGAGTATGCTGCCTTTTGCCGACGGGCCGATCGCCGCCGCCACGTATCTGTTGGCAAACGAGACCTACAGCGGCGCGGCCGGAGCGCTGGGGCGGCTGACCAGCGCGACGTTGGACTTCTACGGTGGAGCGTCAGGCGGCGGTAAGGCTAGCTACACCGCCAGCTACGACGCGCTAGGGCGGCTAGCCAGCGCGAACGACACGTATACGCCGAGTGGTGGCATCCGTGAGCCTGCTCTACCAGGTGCAGCCGACCTACGACGCGCGCTCCAACGTCATCGAGAACGTCACCACGCTGCCGCAGGGGACCGACACGCAGGTCTTCTGCTACGACGACCTCTCGCGGCTGGTCTGGGCCGGGTCGAGTGGCACACCAGCGTGTAGCGGCGCGCCGACGCCCAGCGACACCGGCAGCCTGGCAGGCGCCGACGGCGCGCAGTACAGCGCCAGCTACAGCTACGACGCATGAACCGGCTGACCACCTCGCCGCTGGGCAGCTACAGCTATGCCGATAGCGCGCATGCCGATGCGGCGACCGCCATGGCAGCGGCCTGGACGGCCAGCTACGATGCGGCGGGCAACCTGACCTGCCGCGCGGCGACCAGCGCGCAGACCTGTGCTGGCCCCTCGCCCACGCGGCGCGCCCTCAGCTATGACAACGCCGGGCAGCTTGCCGCGTGGCAGAATGCGCCCACCGCGCCGACCAGCAGCGCGCAGTATCTCTACGATGGCGAGGGCAATCGGGTGCAGCAGGTGGCGACCACCAACGGAACCACGACCACCACCAGCCTACATCGGCAGCCTGGAGGAGGTGAGCACGACCGGAAGCACGACCACGACCACCGCGTACTACGGCAGCCTCGCGCTCAGCGTCAACGGCGCGCTCTCCTACACGCTCAGCGATGGCTTGGGCAGCGTCTCCGAGGCGGTCACCACCAGTGGCGCGGTCACCGCCACGCAGCTCTACGCTCCCTACGGGAACGTGCGCTACCAGAGCGGCACGCTGCCCACCGACCAGGGCTTCACCGGACAGCGCAGCGACGCGAGCACCAGTGGACTGGATTACGACAACGCGCGGTACTACGACCCGGTGGCCGGGCAGTTCACCAGCGCCGATACCACGCTGGCGGGTGGGCTGAACCGCTATGCGTATGTCGGCGGCAATCCGGAGAGCGCCACCGATCCGACTGGGCATCAGTATGCCATGTCACACGATGAGTTGGGCGCTCGATATCAGATTCCTTCGCCGAAGCCGTACATTCCATATATTGACCTAGGGGTACTGCATATGCCAGTACCGCAGAGTTCGGACAGTTGCTATCCTCAAGGCTGCTATTCGGTGGCATTTGGAGCGACACCGACTTCCATTGAGCAGGATGACGGAAAGGCTTTGGCGCAGTACTTTGGCACCCATGTGGTTTTTCAGTCGGAGAAGAACATCCAAGGGCAGAAGAACCCCGACTATCAGGTGTACACAGAAAGCAGCGCCATAGCGCTCATGGGCGGCGAGATCATCCGTGCAGGAGAGGTAACCGCTGATTCCTATGCGCCTAGGCCGGGAGTGGATCTGGTGTTGCCATGGAACAGTAAATTTCTGCGGGGCGCGCCGAAGGAGATACCGCAGAAAAGGTCTTCAAGCGTCCATTGTGGTCGTGGATTCTGCGATTCGTTGACCCAAAGGGGACGATGACGCAACAGACGATGGACGAGATGGCGGCGCAAGGGATGCTCTGGGCGCCAGACCCACATCAAGGTCCAAGCCAGGTAGGGCGCGTCTTGTTTGTAAACTACAACGCGAGCAATGGAAAGTATGAGGTGGTCGGTGACTTTAACCCATTGAACTATGGGCCTTCACCTGCCGATCAAAACGCTATGCACATTGTCCCTGACTAAGCGACAGCGGCGCTTCGCGCCGAGGAGGAGCCAGACGTGAGTGTCGATATCAGCGGTGTCATCGAACTGCGCGGCGCTATCTCCGCTGGCTCTCCCGAGGAGTGGATCGGGATAATCAACCTGGAACAGCTTGTTGAGCGCAACTATGGCATTTTTGGGGCGCTCTTCGGCGTGCGGAACAGTGATGGATTCATTGCGGCCTTTCCTGATCGAGGACTCCCATTGAATCTCTCTCGGGAAGCATCTACCCAGTTCGAGCTTGCAGGTGAAGGCGCGGTAAGAGCGACCTGGGCGCTGTGGAGGGAGATACAGGCGGTCAATTGGGAGCAGATAGGCGCACAGGAGCATACCAGGATTATCTCGGCGGAGGCATGGCGAGGGGAACAACTCAATCCACAGTTTGTCATTGAATCCTCAGCCGAGACCCCGTCAGGGTCCATCGTGCGGCGCCATCGAAAAGACCATCCAGAACTGGGTGTTGAGACCATCACGCCAGATGAGGAACCCACTGCGGGTACCTTTGTACAGGAGGCGACGCCAAATGCGAGCAAACCAAATGCGAGCAAACCGTATGTACGCACCGCACATTACTCGATTCGCGAGGTGATGTCACGCGGATGGCAAGCGTGCTTTGATGTGATGCGCGCTTTGGCCAAACACTACGGCGATGACAGCGTGCGTTTGGTCGTGTGGTTCGATTCAGAGTGATGGCAAGGGGCTGCCCATAATCGCCGCTGGGCAGCTACAGCTACGGCGACGCCGCGCATGCCGATGCCGCCACCGCCGTTGGCGCCGCCTGGAGCGCCAGCTACGACGCGGCGGGCAACGCGACCTGCCGCGCGGCGACCAGCGCACAGACGTGTGCGGGCAGCAGTCCGACGGGGGCTGCCCTCAGCTACGACAACGCCGGGCAACTCGCCACGTGGCAGAATGCGCCGACCGCGCCGACGAGCAGCGCGCAGTATCTCTACGATGGCGAAGGCAACCGGGTGCAGCAGGTGGCGACCACGAACGGGACCACGACGACCACGAGTTACGTGGGCAGCCTGGAGGAGGTGAGCACGACCGGCAGCGCCACTACGACGACCGCGTACTACGGCGGCCTCGCGCTCTCGGTCAACGGCGCGCTCTCCTACACGCTCAGCGATGGGCTGGGCAGCGTCAGTGAGGCGGTCAACCCCAGCGGCGCCGTCACCGCCTCGCAACTCTATGCCCCCTACGGGAATGTGCGCTTCCAGAGCGGCACGCTGCCGACCGATCAGGGCTTCACCGGGCAACGTAGCGACGCGGCCACCAGCGGGCTGGACTATTACGGCGCACGCTACTACGACCCGGTCGCCGGGCAGTTCACCAGCGCTGATACGACGCTGGCCGGTGGGCTGAACCGCTACGGGTATGTGGGTGGCAATCCGGAGACGTTCGTCGATCCCAGCGGCCATGAGTTGCGCCCGGGCGATGAGGGGATCGGCGCGTACCTCTCGGGCGACGGCGATGATGTGGGCGGCGGCGGCGGCGGTGGCGATGGGTCGGGGAGTGGCAACAACAACGGAAGCGTGACCGATCCCGTCATCACAGAGGTCAGCATCGGCAACGGGGAGACCGAGGACACCTACGTCGCCGATAACGACTCGTTCATCGAGACTGCCGACAACCAGATTGTCGGCGTGCTGGACGCTACCGGCACTCTCGAGACCAATGCGCAGATCGAGGCGCAGATCGAGGCCAACAGCGCCGAGCGCCTCGATCAGGGCGATAATCGCCCCGAACCGACCGACCCACAATCGCCTAAGACGTCACCTACTTCCGACAATCCGGGACAAGGTCTCCCAACGTTTACCAAGGGGGGAAAGACAACTGGCGCCTTTGTGGGGCCAGATGGGAACACGACTACGCTTTTGAGCGGCCATTCAGATCCAGACTCCAGCTTGCAGCCACGTACACAGCTTCCCGACAACCTGCCTGGGATGGTCAAGAATGTGGGCAGTTGGGATCACGTTGAGGCGCATGCTGCCAGTTTGATGCGCCTGGAGGATCTCCAGCAGGGAGAACTATGGATCAATAATCCTTCTGGTCCATGTATGGGCATCCTCGGATGTAACGCGAACCTGCCCAATATGCTCCCGGAAGGAGCGACCTTGACGGTATACTTCCCCGGTGGCGAGGGAGGTAGTTGGCTCGATCGCATGTTTGTTGGGCTGCCCGACGACCTATGGACGCCTTGGAAGCCGTAGAATCGGAGCAAATGATGGCGTGGACACTCCTGAGCGAAGTGAGTACCGAGTCGCAGGCCGTTGCGTCGTTTGACGAGGTAAAGCTGGCCGCAGATCAGGCAGCTCACCACGCACGCGTTACCCATGGCTGGCCAACACTTATCGAACTCTCGCTTGATAGTGAAAGTACAATGGCTATCGTGGTAGGGGGCGATTGGAGCTATGCCGCATTTCTGTACGCCCCCCACGGGCCGGCATTTTACTCCCATGGCCGAGAGGCTCTGGCAATTGGCAATGCTTCACCGCTTATCTGCATGCAGTTTGGAAGCCAGAGCGAAATAGATCAAACATGCGTTATCTCGCTGCAGAGGGCCTGGGAGGCGCTGCGCCAGTACTTCCAAACCAAGAAGCAGCCAGACACCATTGATTGGAGGTGATTCCTTCCTCTTGAACGCCAGCCTATAGGGGCTCCCCTTGGCGCATGCATACCATGCTACCGATCCGCTGAACCACCTCACCACCTCGCCGCTGGGCAGCTATTCCCACGCCGACGCCACCCACGCCGACGCCGCCACCGCCGTTGGCGCGGTGTGGAGCGCCAGCTACGATGCAGCGGGCAACGCGACCTGCCGCGCGGCGACCAGCGCGCAGACTTGCGCGGGCAGCAGTCCGATGGGTGCGACGCTGAGCTACGACAACGCCGGGCAGCTTGCCGCGTGGCAGAATGCCCCCACCGCGCCGACGAGCACGGCGAGCTACCTCTACGATGGCGAGGGCAACCGCGTCCAGCAGGTGGCGACCACCAACGGAACCACGACCACCAGCTACGTGGGCGCGCTGGAGGAGATCACCACCAGCGGCGCCACCACCACGACGACGGCCTATTACGGCAGCCTCG
>CAVPBB010000016.1:0-36762 GCA_963701795.1 uncultured Chloroflexia bacterium
ACGCTCGGCGGTCAGACGGGGCTGAACCTGGCCGTCGCGCTGACCGAGGCGGGCGTGCTCGACGAGTTCAACGTGCGGTTGCTCGGCGCCCCGCTCGACACCATCAGGAAGGCCGAGGACCGCGAACTCTTCAAGCAACTGCTGCTCGATCTGGGGCTGGACGTGCCGCCGAGCAAGACCGTCTCGACGCTGGACGACGCGCTGGGCTTTTCGGATGCGGTCATCGGCGTGCCAGTGGTCATTCGCCCGGCGTACACGCTGGGCGGCACGGGCGGCGGCATCGCCCGCACGCGCGAGGAGCTGGCGCGCATCGCCCGGCGCGGCCTCGACGCCAGCCCCATCCATCAGATTCTCGTCGAGCAGTATCTCGGCGGCTGGAAAGAGATCGAGTACGAGGTCATGCGCGATGGCGCGGGCACCTGCATCACCGTCTGCAACATGGAGAACTTCGATCCGATGGGCATCCACACCGGCGACAGCATCGTCGTCGCGCCCAGCCAGACGCTCTCCGACAAGGAATATCAGATGCTGCGCACGGCGTCGGTGCGCATCATCCGGCGCTGGGCGTCGAGGGCGGCTGCAACATCCAGTTCGCGCTCGACCCTACAGCTTTCCGCTACTACGTCATCGAGGTCAACCCGCGTGTCAGCCGCAGCTCGGCGCTGGCCTCGAAGGCGACCGGCTACCCGATCGCGCGCGTCGCCGCCAAGATCGCCATCGGCCAGCGGCTCGACGAGATCACGAACGCGGTGACGGGCAAGACGATGGCCGCCTTCGAGCCGGCGCTCGACTACGTGCGTGGTCAAGATTCCGCGCTGGCCGTTCGACAAGTTTCCCGCTCGCCGACCGCGGCCTCGGCACGCAGATGAAGGCGACCGGCGAGGTGATGGCGATCGATCGCACCTTCGAGGCGGCGCTGCAGAAGGCGATGCGCTCGCTGGAGATGCGCGCCGACACGCTGAGACAGCCTGCCGAGCGAGGTGGACGACCTCGGCGAGTTCCCGCCCAACGATGTGCGGCTCTGGCGCCTGCTCGACGGCGCTGCGGTGGACACGGCGGATGGCGCGATCGACGCGCTACACCGCGAGACGGGCATCGATCGCTGGTTCCTCGCCAAGCTGCGACGCATCGTGCGGATGGAGCAGCGGCTCGCGCGGCAGGAGCTGACGCCGACACTGCTGCGCGAGGCGAAACGCATGGGCTTCTCCGATCAGCAGATCGCCGCCGCGCGCGGCGAGCATGCGAGACGGCGCAGAGCGTCGCGGCGCTGCGCCGTGAGTGGGGCATCCGGCCGACCTTCAAGATGGTGGACACCTGCGCGGGCGAGTTCGAGGCGCGCACGCCCTACTTCTACTCCACCTACGAGCAGGAGAACGAGGCGCCATCGCTGCCCGGCGCAAAGGCGGTCGTGCTCGGCTCAGGCCCCATCCGCATCGGCCAGGGCATCGAGTTCGACTACTGCTCGGTGCGCGCGTCGCAGGCGTTGCGCGCGGCGGGCGTCAGCAGCGTGATGATCAACTCCAATCCGGAGACGGTCAGCACCGACTTCGACATGTCTGACCGTCTCTACTTCGAGCCACTCGACGCCGAGAGCGTCATCGCCATCCTTGAGAACGAGGCGGGCGACGACGGCAAACTGCCGCCAGTGGTGACACAGTTTGGCGGGCAGACGGCGATTGGGCTGGCGGCTCCGCTGGCGGCGGCTGGCGCGCCGATCCTCGGCACCTCGGTCGAGAGCATCGATGTGGCGGAGGATCGCCGTCGCTTCGATGCGCTGATGGAGCGGCTGGGCGTGCCACGGCCACGCGGCGCCGCCGTCACCAGCGTCGCCGAGGCGCAGCAGGTGGCTGAGCAGATTGGCTATCCGGTGCTGGTGCGCCCCAGCTATGTGCTGGGTGGCCGCGCGATGGAGATCATCCGCTCGACCGAGGCGCTGACCGGCTATGTCTCACGCATCATCGGCCAGTTTGGCGAGCATCCGATTCTGATCGACCGCTATCTGACGGGACGCGAGATCGAGGTGGACGCCATCTGCGACGGGACGGATGTGCTGATCCCTGGTGTGATGGAGCATATCGAGCGGGCAGGCGTGCATTCGGGCGACAGCTTCGCCGTCTACCCCACGCGCACGCTCACGGCGGATGAGATTCGCACGGTGGCGCGCTACACCAGCGAGATTGCCCGCGCGCTGGATGTGCGCGGCCTGCTGAACATCCAGTTTGTCGTGACTGAGCCGAATGGGACGCCCGCCGCGAATGTCTGGATTCTGGAGGTGAACCCGCGCGCCTCGCGCACCGTGCCATTTCTGAGCAAGGTGACGGGCGTGCCGATGGTGACGGTGGCGACGCAGGTGGCGCTGGGCGAGCCGCTGGCCAGCATCGAGGGCGGGCGCTACGTCGGCCATCCCGACAACCTCTGGCCTGTGCAGCCGCTCGTCGCGGTGAAGGGGCCAGTCTTCTCGATGTCGAAGCTGGTGGGCGCGGAGATGGCGCTTGGCCCGGAGATGAAGAGCACGGGCGAGGTGATGGGCATCGACAAGACGTATCCCGCCGCGCTACGCAAGGCGCTGATCGCCGCCAACGTGACCGCGCCCGACCACGACGGCAAGGCGTTCGTCAGCGTGGCGGAGCGCGATAAGGCCGAGGCGCTACCGATCTTGCAGGCGCTGGGCGCGCTGGGCTACGAGTTCTACGCGACGGCTGGCACGGCGCGCATGCTGACGGAGAACGGGCTGACGGCGACGGCGGTCAATCGCATCAGCGACGACGACCAGACGATCATCGAGCTGATCCGCTCGCACGAAGTACAACTGGTCATCAACACGATCACGGGCGGCGGCGGGCGCATGCGCGAGGGCATCGAGATTCTGGACGGCTTCAAGATTCGCCGCGCCGCCGTCGAGGCCAACATCCCCTGCCTGACCTCACTCGACACGGCCCGCGCGCTGGTGGAGGCGCTGGGCGCGGGCGACGACACGCTGACGCTGCCGTTCCCGGCGTATCGGCAAGGGTAGGGAGAATACGCGGCAGGGTTAGAGCACTGGCGTGTCACGGCGCGACTCCAGGCGGGTGAGCAAGCCAGTCCACTCGCTCAGCCGGACGTTTCCAGCAGATGTTCTCTATCTGTCTCGCCGCTTGCGCACAAGTATCTCGCTGCTGGCGTAGATACAACATAGCCCTATTGCTACTAGCCACCCGCCGATGCCCAGCGCAACGTGGTAATAGGGGTAACCCAACATCAATACAATAGGCGCCAGCGCCAGGGCGAAAATCACAGTACCGAGTAGTAGTATGCTGATAGACAATAGCGGGAACCGTGTTATTGAGATATCAGGCGGCATGCGCCAGAGGCCAGCGCCGATGTAGACTACAATAGCGAATAGTGCGACATATACAGCGCCTATGATTGTCAAGATATTTACGGTTTGGTGAAGGAATCCAGTGTAGAAGACGGCCATCCAGGGACTATATCCACTAACAGCAAGTGGATCGCTAAAGGAGGTAGAAAGTTGGAGCCATGGCACAAAGACTCCGGCGGCGAGAAGTAGGTTTCCAGCAATCAAAAGCATCCGCGTTTGGAGGTTTTGCATGAGAGGCTTACCTTTCTCGTCTTATGGCCGAAATAGCGCGGTTTGAGTGCATACTCGCACGATGGCACGCCAATGTAGCGATGTGTGTGCAAGAGTTCATCTGTTCATGACGAAGTGCGACTCGCTGATTCCCGCGTGCTGGGCGCAGGCGACGACACGCTGACGCTGCCGTTCCCGGCGTATCGGCAGTAAGGGTAGAACTGTAGGGTACAGGACATGGAAGAGAGAAAGCTTAGAGACTGTCTTGAAAGCCGCCAAAACGTGGTAGACTGAGGGTATGCAAACACTTCCAGCACCGGCCCGCAAGGGCTACCCAAGCGATCTTCGTGACGAGGAATGGGCGCTCTTGGAGCCGCTGGTTCCCGCCGTCAAGTCCGGAGGACGCCCGGCGCGTCATACGCGCCGTGAGATCGTCAATGCGATCCTCTACGTCGTGCAGGGCGGCAACCAGTGGCGCGCCCTGCCGCATGACCTGCCGCCGTGGCAGACGGCCTACACCTATTTTCGTCTGTGGCGCAACGCGGGAACCTGGGAGACGATTCACAGCGCGGTGCGGGAGCAGGCGCGCACGCGGCTCGGACGGGAGCCAACACCCAGCGCGGCGATTCTGGACAGCCAATCGGTGAAGTCCAGCCAAAGGGGGGCTGCGCGGCTACGACGCCAACAAAAAGGTAATGGGACGCAAACGCCATCTCTTGGTGGATACCCAGGGCTTCGCGCTCAAAGTCGTCGTCTCAGCGGCTGATGTCCAAGACCGCGCAGGCGCACGGCTGGTGGCGCACGCGCTCCAGGTGTATGGGCCGCAGTTGCCGCGCCTCACCAAGGTCTGGGCGGATGGTGGCTACAGTGGGCCGCTGCGCGACGAACTGCGCCAGCAGATGGGCTGGGACGTGGAGATCGTCAAGCGGTCGGACACCCAGCCCAAGGACACCTTTGCCGTCCAGCCGCAGCGCTGGATCGTCGAGCGCACCTTCGCCTGGTGGGGCGGGCTGCGCCGCCTGAGTCGAGACTACGAATATCAGGTCGAGTCGAGCGAAGCGCTGATCTACGCGGGCATGACCCGACTCATGCTGCGACGCATGACCTGCGCGTCTCGCTCCCTTGCAGCCCGTTCGAGTCCGGCTGCGTAACTTTCAAGACGGTTTCTAAGGAGTTACGAAAATCAGTAATGAAGTCAGGCTTGCTTTCTGGGAAAGGCTCAACAAACTGGCCTAAAAGCTCCTCATCGGCTGGTGTATATGGATAGGTGATACCGAAGCTACGTGGCTGAAGCATTTTCGTCTCCTCGTTATGGCCGACTGAGTACAACTGTACCCTCTAAGACTGCTTTCTTGGCCGGAAAGTCCCTCGAACCATTGTCGAAACACAAATTCACAAGCCAGTAAACGCACATGAGAAAATATGGGCATCGGCTTACTGGACGCGCCCTGCGCCCTCTTCTACGGGCGCGCCACTCTACCTTGGGCTGAGCAGTTACCTACTGTAGCACGAAATCAGCGCAGCGCTGTCGTGGCGAGAAAATGCGTCACATGGCGTCACATGGCGTCGCAGCACATGGCGATACTGGTGACATCTGCCAATTGGAGCAGATTGAGGGTACGCCTTTGTCCCAGTCAACGCGACGCTGGCAAACGCCGATGCCATCACTTACTTCCCTCGCCTCGCCGCTCACCTCCCACCGAACGCTGTCCAATCATCCTCACGCTTCTCGTGCACGGCCGACCCTACCGGCTACCGGGCGCCCGACCTGCCTACCAGTGCGACCTGGCCGACCCTCTGTTTCACGCGCTGATACCTGAGGTAGCGCTGCGATCCCATCGGCAGGAACCGTTCCCGTGTGCGACGGGCGAGTGCGATCCATTGGTAGCTGCCGCGCCCCGCCCACTCCACCTGAGGAGCCTCCCAACGCCGCGCCGCCTGGAGGGCGCTGAGCGCCTGCCGCGTTGCCTGGTTCGCCTCGGCCTGCAGGCCGTCGTGCTTGATGGCGCCTTCCCGCGCTCCCTCCACGATTGCGCCTGTAATCGCGGTATCCATCGCCGCGCCCATCGCTGCCAGGTCGAACTGGCCAACCACACGCGCTCGGCACGCCTCTGCCATTGCTTTACGCCGTGTCGCATCACGCAGCAACTCGGTCAACGCCGCGACGTAGCGCCCCACTTCATCAGGTTCAGCAGGCCCCTGCTCAATCAGGTAGCCGCACTCCGGCGTGATGAGTTCGCTCTGCCCGCCGACCGCCGCCGCCACTGGTACTGTCCCCATCGCCATCGCCTCGTAAAGCACCAGCGCAATCCCCTCGCGCGCGCTCGGCAGCAGCGCGATATCGGCCGCCGCCGTGAGCGCGCGCATCTCCGCTTCCGTTTGTGCGCCCACGCACTGCACGCGGCTGCTCAGGCGGCCACGCGCCAGCTTCCGCGCAAGTGGCGTCAGCTCCGGTCCATCCCCCGCCACCACCGCCGCAAAGTCGAGTCCCGTACGCGCGAGCGCGAGCAATATCTCTCCGGCAAGCTGGGGCCGCTTCTGCTCGACCATACGCCCGGCAAAGAGGATCAGTGGCGTCTCCGACGCGATGCCCAGCCGCGCACGTGCCTCGGCGGCATCCGCAACGGCATCCTCGCATGCGGGATTCCACGTCGCCGTGTCGATACCGCAGGGGATGGCATGCGTCGTCTCGGCGGGGCGCCGCGCGCGATCTCCCACGCGCGCAGGTGCTGCGAGCAGGTCAGCCGCCGATCGAGGAGTGTCCCCGCCGCAACCGAGGTTGCCGGATAGCCGCCGTTATGCCACGACTCCTCTTCCATGTGGTTATAATCGAGGATTGGTAGGTGGGGGTGGCGCATGCGCAGATAGGGTAGCAGCGCGTAGCCAAGCTCGCTATTCGAGACGAGCAGCGCGTCGAACCTGCGCGAGTCGATCAGGTAGTCAAGGAAGCGCGGATACTCAGCCCACGTCAGGAAGCGGTGCAGGCGAAAGATATCAGGGGTGAGCGCCGCGAAGCGGTCTACCCAGGCGTCCTCGCTCCACGCCGTCGTCACCACCGTGCACTCATAGCCGCGTGCGGTGAGTTGCGCGATCAGGTCGAGGTTGAACTTATCTGCGCCGCCCATCGCCAGCCACGGCGCCACGAGCAGCAGCCGCTTCGTACCTGCGGGCTTCGGCAGTGGGTTGGTGAATGGCGCCGCCGTCGTCAGGCGTGGTTCTTTCTGCGCCAGAGGGTCGCTGATCATCGGGTGGGGGAAGCGTGCGCGCAAGCCGCGATGCTTCGCGCGCAACTGGGCGCGGAAGGCCCGTGTGCGGGCGCCATCGGTCTCGATCGCGGTGAAAAGGGAATGGTCCTGTGTACGGTACCAGGTCAGGTACTCAGGTAGGGTGTAGCCCCACAGCCCGGCCTCAGCCAGGTTCAGCCAGAAATCCCAGTCGGCGTGCTCGTAGCTCAGACCCTCGTCGTAGCCACCGATGCGTTCCCAGGCGTCGCGCCGAATGAGGGCGTGGTTCGTCATGCGGTTGTCGTCGATGCTGTATTCGTACTCCTGAAAGCCATGCGGCCACAGCATGTTCTTGCTGCCGAAGGTGACCGTGTAGCTATTGCACGCGGCGAACTGCGGCTGCGTCGCCAGCAGCCAGAGCGCCTTCTCGACGAAGGTCGGATCAACCAGGTCGTCGGCGTCGAGCTGGAGGAAGTAAGGCGCACGCGCCTCACGGGCGGCACGATTGCGCGCGACACCCGGGCCGCCATTCGCCTGCTGGATCACTCGCACACGTGGCTCTCGCGCGGCGAGTTCCTCCAGTTGGCGCAGGCTCTCCTCGTTCGTGCTGCCATCGTCAACGATCAGCCATTCCCAATAGGGAACGGACAGGCGCTCGACGCAGCGCACGGTCTCCTGGAAGATGGAGGACGGGATGTTGTAGTAGGCCGTGATAATGCTCACTAGCGGCGCGTGGCCCGACTGGCCTGGCTCCGCAGCGTAGAACACGCGCGGGCGGCGCTCACTAACGGGAGTATTCGTGAAGTCTGGGAGGCGTGGGCTGATCATTCGTGTCCTGCGTATCCCTCCAGCCGCTGCATGCTGATCTACGCCTCCTGTCACGTGTACCGGTAGGCTGGACGATATGTTACGAAATAGAGCGATATCCCGCTGCATGGTAACACGCGAGCGTCCTCCCGGCTGGCTCATGCGTGACCAATAGGCTACACTTGGAGTTGACCCGGTTTGATGGACACCTGTAGACTTGGGGGTGAAGCCCCCAGGAGGTGTGTTCATGACGAACCAAACGACGCGCAAGTCCGCGTATCCGCCCGAGTTTCGCGCGGAGGCGATCCAGTTAGCGCACACCAGTGGCAAACCGCAGACCGTGATTGCCCGTGAGTTGGGCCTGAGCGTCGAGACCTTGCGCTTGTGGCTCAAGCACGCCGATCTGGATGCGGGCAAGCGCAGCGATGGCCTGACCAGTGAGGAGCAGGAGGAGTTGCGGCGCTTGCGGCGGGAGAGCCGCATCCTGCGGGAGGAGCGCGAGATCCTAAAAAAAGCTGCGGCCTTCTTCGCGCAGGAGAGCAACGCGACCCGGTGAGGGTCTACGAGTTTGTGGAGCGCGAGAAGGCCAATCACCCCGTCAGGCGTCTGTGTCGGGTGCTGGGCGTCGCTTCCAGCGGCTACTGGGCCTGGCGTCAGCGTGGCTGCTCGGCGCGGGCGCAGGTGGACGCCCGGTTGAGCGCGCGGATCGGCGCGCTCCATGCGGCCAGCCGACAGACCTATGGCGTACCCCGCATCCACGCAGCGTTGGCCGCCGAGGGGACGCGCTGCGGACGCAAGCGGGTCGCGCGCTTGATGCGTCAGGCGGGGCTGGTCGGTTGTCATCGCCGTCGCCCGTTCCACACCACTCAGCGCGACCCACTTGCGGAGCTGGCGCCTGATCTGGTGCAGCGCCAGTTCGTGGCGTCCGCGCCCAACCAGCTCTGGATCGCCGACATCACCTCCGTGCCCACGCGCTACGAGGACTTCCTGTATCTGGCGGTCGTGCTCGACGTGTTCAGTCGCCGGGTGGTGGGCTGGGCGATGGCCGCGCATCTGCGCGCGGAGTTGGTGGTGGCAGCGCTGGAGATGGCGGTCTGGAACCGCCGACCCGGCGAGGGCGTCATTCACCATTCCGACCATGGCTGCCAGTACACCTCACTGCTCTTTGGCGAACGCTGCCAGGCGGTGGGCATCCAGTGTTCGATGGGGTCGGTCGGCGACTGCTATGACAACGCCATGGCCGAGAGCTTTTTCGCCACCCTGGAATGCGAGCTGCTCGCTCGTCAGCCGTTCCCGACCCACCTCGCCGCCCGCACGGCCCTGTTCGAGTACCTCGAGGTCTTCTACAACCGCCAGCGCCGCCATTCGGCGCTCGGCTATCTCTCTCCTGACGAGTTTGAACGGAGGTGGGCTACCCAAACACCGGTTGTCGCCTAACGATTCACTGTCCACCAAATCGGGGTAACTTCAGAAATGGCCACAGCCAATCCTCGTACTGTGCCAGCGAGAAGATCGCGAGCGCCATGGGCGCCAGCGCCAGCGCCGTGAGGGTCTTAGAACGCAAGCCCCGGTAGGCGCTGACGACGAGTAGCCCGCATTCCGCTACAGCCATCAGGAGGTCAAAGGTCATCTCGATCTGACGGTTCCAGTGCGTCAGTAAGATCATTCCCAGATCGAGCAGCTGCGGGACCACAATGCGATGCTCGTTGTGGAATGCCCAGAAATCATTCCACGTCAGCGTTCCCTGCGTGAAATGCTGCACCAGCGTCACCGTCTCCCACTCGTCCCAGTACGGAACATGCGGCGTGTGCGTCCAGATCATCGTCAGGATGAAGCCCACCAGCAGCAACGGAGCGATGCACAGGGCGCCTGCCACCACGGTAAGCCATGCTAGGCCAGGCGGCGGGAGCTGCACTGGTGGAGCAGCGTCCTCCTCATCAGACAGAGAAGAAGATGAAATGCCAGCATGCGCTGATACCGACTGCGGAAACTGCGTGATGATGGCTGAGCTTGCTATGGGCGCTGTGGGCTCCAACTGGACAGGCGCTCGTAACACGACCGGCCGGGCTGTTGGTGTAGAGGCGGCGCTCCTCGCGGCGACCACTGCTTGACGGGGCATCGTCTCGGCGAGGAACGCCTCTTCCGGCGACTCAACCACGGGCCGAGTTGTGGCAGTGGATGCGCCGCTGCCAGCACGCACGGTGCGGCGGTAGTCGCCGCGCGAGAGCAACTGCTCCAGCCAGACATAGAGCACGATGAAGAGATAGCGGCTGCCCATCTCCTGGATCTTGAGCTTGGAGACGCCAGTGGCGCGGTTCTGCCAGTTGATCGGCACGCTGGTGTAGGTGTAGCCGCGCGTGATCGCCTTGAGCGGCAACTCGACGGTGATGTTGAAGTGCGGCGAGACAATCGGCGCGATGCCCTCGATCACCTCACGGCGATACGCCTTGAAGGCGTTGGTCGTGTCGTTGAAATGCAGACGGAAGAGCACATTGATGAAGCCGTTCGCCAAGCGATTGACCAGCAGCTTATGCGTGGGATAGTCGACTACCCGGCTGCCACGCACGAAGCGTGAGCCGAAGACGCACTCGTAGCCCTCCTCCAGCTTGCGATAGTAGGTGACGACATCGCGCGGATCGTCAGAGGCGTCGGCCATCACGATGCAGACCGCATCACCGCGAAACTGTTCGAGGCCGGTCTGGATGGCGCGTCCGAACCCGCCGGGCTTGGGGTTGTTGATGTAGCGGACGCCGGGCAACGCGCGGGTGAGGTCGCGCAACGCCTGTTCAGTGTCATCCGTGCTGTGATCGTTGATGAGCAGCATCTCGAAGGGAATCCCGGCGCGCATCAGCGCGCCGTAGAGCCGCTCAACGGTGGAACGGATACCCGCTTCCTCATTGCGCGCGGGAATCACCACGGATAAATTCATGCCCACCATGCCCTCCGCCTGTCTGTGTCCCGGCTGTGTCCCGGCTGTGTCCCGGCTGTGTCCCGGCTGCGTTGTGTACGCCGCTCATGCCTTTTTCGGGGCCGCCACGCTCTCCACGATCTGAACAGCATGCGTAGGCGCTCTCTCCCGCCACATACCATGACGGCTCATGGCAGCCTTTGGGCTGTCGCATCGCCCAGAAGGCCTGCCAGCGAGCGTGCATGCCTGAGTGGCCAGGCCCACCTGTAGCGCATCTATGTCAGGGGAGCGGCGATAGCAGTCGGCTGAGCGCTGCGTTGGTTCTCGGCCTTCAACAGGTAAAGACGGCGAGGGCGGCGCAGATCAGCTCTATCGCCGTGTGTTGGGCATTCCACAGTGTCGCCAGGGATGGCGGCAGGCGGCAAGTCGCCGCGCCTGTTGCGTTTTGCGTTAAACCTGTTGCCGAGGGGAGGCGGTGTGATGCTGTGCGAATTTCGCGTCCAGGCATTTGGTGCGGTGACAGTACCATCTGGAGCTTTCCGAGTTTGACACGAGCGCCATCCGTTAACCTGAGAAGGCAGCGCATGAGTGGTGTGTGCAGCGTGCGAGCGATTTGAGCTGCGTCAGGCTACGCGGCCACGGAGGAGGGACCAAGTATGCCACTCGTCATGAATTACCTGATCGTAGTATGCTGCATCGCGGCCTTCGTGGGTGGCTATCGGTGGCTGATGAACCTGTTCAGACGTCGAGCTGCGCCACACCCCGTCACCTATCGTCAGCGCTGGCTGGTAGGCTTCGTCTCCATCCTCCCACTCTGTCTATTTGCGGGCTACGCCGTCTTTCACTCCCATTCCTTCGCTGTGTTGCTCAGCATTGGGTTCGGCCTGGGCGGAGCCGCACTGGCGGCGGCGAGTGGCTTGCCGGTCATCCCATTCGTGGGCAGAGAGCCCAAAGAGCCAGCGGAAAGCTATGCCAGGCGTCCGGGAGATGTGTGGTAACCGCGCGATGGAACGCGCTGGAATCCGCGCACACGCCGATTCATGTCAACTGGAAAGGCGCCAGAGACATGCTTGGGTCGCAGCAGAGTCGTGCGATGCTTCTTTCTCAGGGACACGCTGCATAGCGCCAACGTCTCATGTCGCTTGTACCCTTCAGCCCACCCATGTTATTTTGGGGGCGAAGTCACGTCCCAACATGGGAGCGAATAGTGAGCAGGATAACACGCTCCCCGCAAGCTGTATCTGTACGATATAGCGGTTGCGCCATCGCCTGAAGAGCACGACAACGGCAAGCAACGGCAAGCAACGGCAAGCGCTGATGACTTCCTGGACGATACTCAGTGCAAGTTCAGATCGATCAGGTCGATCAGGTCGAGATCGGGTCGAGACTAGGTCGCAGGTGAGCGTGGTGGACGCCAACGTAGGCGCTGTGTGACGACCTGGCTCGAGGACGTTGACTACGAGCAGTGCGCAACGCTTTCAGCCTGCATGAGTCACTGGCGCATGCGTCTGCATGTTTGATTTCCCAAGAAAACGAGAGTGCATTGACGATGAAGCAGACTGTCGCAGCCACCAGTTATGATTCCGCCCGCACCCGGTTCCAGGCGGTGGTCGAAGCGCAGGAGTTGTGGCGCTACCGCTCGCTCGTCCGCAATCTGGTCGCGCGCGACCTCAAAGTGCGCTACAAACGCTCGGCGCTCGGCTTCGTCTGGGTGACGCTCAACCCGCTGCTGACCACGATCGTGCTCTCGATCGTCTTCTCCTTCCTCTTCGGCAAGACGCAGCCCCACTATCCCGTCTTCGTGCTCGGCGGGCTGATCATCTGGAATCTCTTCGCCCAGGGCTCGGTCGCGGCGATGTCCAATCTGATCGCCAACGGCGGCACCTTGCGGCGCATGTACATCCCCCCTAGCGTCTTCGTCGTCTCCGCCATCGGCAGCGCGCTGGTCAACCTGTTCTTCACGCTGATCCCCTTCGTGCTCATCGCCCTCGCGCTGCGCGCGCCGCTCAGCCTGACCTGGCTCTACGTCCCGGTCGCCTGTGTGCAGATGATGCTCTTCACGCTGGGCATCGGCCTGATCATCTCCACGCTGGTCGTCTTCTTCAACGATGTCATGGAGATGTATCTGGTGATCCTGACCGCCCTCAACTATCTGACGCCAGTCTTCTACCCGCTGAGCATCCTGCCGCCCTGGCTGCAAAAGCTGGAGATCTATAATCCGCTCTACCTGTTCCTCTCGGCGGCGCAGAAGGCGGTCGTCGGCACAACCCTGTCGGCGAACGGGGTGATTACCCACATCTACCCGCCCTCCATCCCCGATCTCAAGGTGCAACTGGTCAGTTGGGCGGCGGCGCTGCTCGCCCTCACCATCGGCTGGCTGCTGTTTACGCGAACGGAGGGCCGGTTTGCTTACCACTTCTAAAGCCGACGACTCGCCGCGCCTGCCTACAGCGCGTGGTGGCGTACGCGCGGCGAACAGCGCGGGCAGCGCGCGCTTCGCCGCCAACGCCGTCACGGCGGGCGCGCCCGCGCTCGAACCTTCGCCCAACGACGCGATCCTCGTCTCCGGCGTCTCGCTGCGCTACCGCATGCCCACCGAACGCATCACCTCGCTCAAAGAGCAGGTGATTCGCACCATCACCCGGCGCACGGTCGGCTACAACGAGTTCTGGGCGCTGCGCAACATCAACCTGCGCATCCCCTTCGGCGACTCCGTCGCGCTGGTCGGACGCAACGGCGCGGGCAAAAGCTCGCTGCTCAAAGTCATCGCGCGCGTGATCGCGCCGACGAGTGGGCGCGTGGTGGTGCGCGGCAGCATCGCGCCGATCATCGAGTTGGGCGCGGGCTTCCATCCCGAGCTGACTGGCCGCGAGAACATCTTCCTCAACGGCGCGATGCTCGGCGTCTCCGAGGCGGCGATGAAGCGCAAATTCGACAGCATCGTCGACTTCAGCGAGCTGGAGGCGTTCATCGACTCGCCGTTGCGCACCTACTCGTCGGGCATGACGGCGCGGCTGGCGTTCTCGGTCGCCGCCGAGGCCGACCCGGAGGTGCTGATCATCGACGAAGTGCTCTCGGTGGGCGATGAGGCGTTCCAGAAGAAGTGCCAGGACCGCATGATTGGCTTCCGCGAGCGTGGCATCACGATCCTGTTCGTGACCCACGGCCTCGATGTCGCGCACAAGATCTGCCAGCGGGCGGTGTGGATCGAGGAGGGACGCGCGATCTACAGCGGGCCGACGCAGAAGGTCGTGGCGATGTTCCGTGAGAGCATGGAGTTCGAGACCTCGCTCTCCGCCACCCAGAGGCGCCAGGTCGTCCAGGTGAAGCGTTGATGCTCAATACGCTATGACCCAGACGCACAGAACTGGTATCTGGTGAAACAGGCATTCAGACTACAGCAGGCTTGTCAGGAAACGATACACGCATGGAGCAGCGGAAGCAGGGCCTTGTAGCACGGATGACAGGCCTCAATCTCATCGGGACCTGACCGTAGAAGCTGGCGTGGCCTAAGCGGGCATCGTTACGATCGATGCGCTGCTGGGCACAGGTATACCTGTCACCGAACATCGCTTTCCTCATCCTGTATGACTTCGGTACCGCGCAGGAAGCGGATTGCCGCAATCAGAAGCGGATGAATCGATGGACCCAACCACTCTGCTCTACCGCAACGCCGACGTACTGGGCGCGATTCCCCAGAACGTGTGAAGGATAACCCGATCTATCGTCATCGCTCACCCAGCGGGAGCAGGTATCCGCGCCATCCATCCGCGCCATCCATCCGCGCCATCCATCCGTCGTCAATGGATGGCGGGTGCGAGAGCCGTCGGCGCCAGCGTGCGGAACACGGCGCAGGTCGCCGTCGCATGCGCGTTGGTGGTTTCCCTGCTACGCGCCTCGGCGCAGGCGCGCTCGCCTATCGCGCGCCGTTCTTCTGGCGACTCGATGAGTTGGGCTAACGCGGCCTGCCATTCCGCAGGCGTGTCGGCGAACAGACCTGTTACACCAGGCGCAATCACCCTGCGGAAGTCATTTCGTGGGCTGGCAATTGTTGGGACCTTGCACACAGCCGCTTCGAGATATTTGATGCAACTCTTCGCCTCGGTGAAGGGATTGTCGCGTTCGAGTGGCGCGAGGTTGATATCCACTGCGGTGTAGACGTGCGGTAGTCGCTGCCAGGGTTGGAGCGGGATGCGCTTCACGCGCTCGGCATACTGGTCGAACCGGCTATCGAGTGTGAGATGCCCGACGATCTGGAGCTGCGTCTGGCGGTAGCGTCCCAGCGCCCAGAGCAGGGCGTCAGCCGCTTCGAGAAAATCCTGGTTATGCGTCCTCGTGCCGCTGAAGTACCCGATGATCACCGGCTCATCAGCTTGCACTGAAGCCAGCTCTGATGCGTGGGACGTACTCGTATGGGCCGATACTGCGAGCGCGAGGTCCGCGCCGTGGATCATGGCGGCGCTCACCGCGTTGGGTACGAGGAAGACCTTCTGGTGCGCGCGTGTCATGCGAATATAGTCACGCAGGTACTCGGTGCTGACAGTGACCGCGTCGCAGGCGCGCATCATGCGCCCATTGCGCTCGATCGTGTCGATAGCGTATTTGCGCTCAACGCTGCTGTACTCCCCTATCGCGGGCACATGGTCGAGCGCCGACACATCAAAGACGAGGTCGTCGGTATCGAAGATGACGACTTTGCCGCGCCGCCGCGCCTCGGCGACAAACGCTTCGTAGTCGGGAGCAGCCATGACACGATGCAGGACGAACACCGCATAGCGCGTGAGAACCTCGGTGAGCTGCGCCTGATCGGCGGCTGCGACATCAGCGCGATAGCCTTGCACCGCGAATTGTTCGGCCAGGTGCTCGCAGCGATAGCGCATGGCGTCAAGTCCAACGCCGGAGATGCAGAGAGCCAGTTTTTCTGGCGCTGCGTCAGCGACGGCGCGGAAGTTCGGTACCTCCATCAGCAGGTCGCGGAGGGCATATCCGCGTTTGCCGCCGAGCCAGAGTAGCGCATTCCGGCTCAGCGCCACGGGGCCGTGCCGAAGGAGCACGATCCATGCGGCCTGTACGAGGTGGAGGAGGTGGGCGAGGCGCGCCAGCGGTTTGGATCTGGCGTGCGCCACCGCGTGCGCCGCCTCCTGCGCCACCTCCTGCGCTGGTTCCAATGCGACACGTTGCTGCGCGCCGCTGTGCTCCTCCGGCGCCCTATCCGCGTTGCCTCCGTGTGCCACTCATCCCATCCTTTTCGCCTACTGACCGCGACTCATCGCCATCGACGCAATGACTCGCAATGACTCGCAATGCCCCGCATCGCCCCGCATCGCTTCGCCCGCAGGAGACGCCGCCTATTCTGTATGCTCTGCCTGCGTCCCAGTCAAGCTGTCGAGGCTAGTGTTGTGGCGTTCGCGCGGCGTCTGGCATGGGCGCCACACCGTCTCGTGTCCTCTGGGTGACGTCGTGCAGTGGTATCCCAGTCAGCTTCTCGTACATGCTCGCACGTGACGGTTCGTCGCTCATACGCAGCCTCGGCCACGAGGCGCGATAGGAGAGATGCGGGCTAAAATAGGGGTCACCGTCCTCAATATACGACCCGAAGTCCTCGCCTGCCCGGAGCATGTCGTGTTGCGACGGCGCGCGATCGCTGCGCGATTGACTCTCGTAGTGCAGCAGGCAGACAAACGGGTCATAGAGCACACGGTAGCCGCGTCTGATCGCCTCGACGCAGATGGCGACATCGCTATATGAGATGTCGTAGCTTTCGTCGTACCCACCTACCGCATCGTAGACCTCGCGGCGCATCATGTGCAGCGCGCCCGTGACGGCGCTGCAATCGCGATACCAATCAACGCTGCCGAGAATGCTGAAGCCATGCTCAGGGGCATCGTAGTACAGGTGGCCGGCCAGACCAGCAGCGCCGAGGAACACCCCTGCATGCTGGATGCGTCGGTGGTGTGGGTAGAGGAGTTTGGCGCCGACGATACCTATCTGTGGTAGATTCGACCAGCGCACCAGCTCATCCAGCCAGTCGGCGTCGAGGACCTCGACATCATTGTTCAGGAACAGCAGTGACGCGCCCGTGGCGTGTTGCGCGCCCACGTTGCAGGCGCGTGAGTAGTTGAACACGCCCTCGTACGGCACGATCGTGACACGCGGATTGGCGCGCAGCGTGGCGTCGTAGTAGGCGTGGGTAGCCGCTTCGACGCTGCCCGTATCGACCAGCACGATGTCGTAGTCGCGGTAGCTTGTGCGGGTGAAGATCGACTCCAGACAGCGGCGCAGCACGGCGACGTTGTCTTTCGTCGGGATGATGATGGAGACGTGGGTGGGCTGCGGCGTCCACACGATGCGCGGCACAAAGGGCCGCGCCCAGCTGGCGGTCGCGTCCGCAGCTCCCAGTCGCTGCAAGTGACGCTCCAGCGCACGCAGCTGCCGCTCATAGACGTAGGGCTTGGCTTTGTTGCTGGCCGCCGCCGATCCCTCTACCATACGCCAGTGGTAGAGCACTCGTGGGACACGTGCCACGCGGTCGGTGCGCTCGGAGAGGCGCAAGAAGAGGTCCCAGTCCTGCGTCCCGTCGAAGGCTGGATCGAAGCCACCCGCATCAAGGATGAGCTGACGGCGGATCGTGGCGTGCGTGAGCAGTGGCGTGCTCAGTAGCAACTCGGGCGACCAGTCGGGCTTGAGCAGCAGTCGCTTGTGTGTGTCGCCGCTTCTGCCTGAGACCAGATCTTCGTCATAGTAGACGATGTCCACGTCTGGCTGCGCGTTGATGGCCTCGACGACACGGTAGAGCAGGTCTGGCTCGACCAGATCGTCATGGTCGAGCAGCGTCACGAACTCACCACGCGCCATGGCCAGCGCCTCATTCGAGTTGCCTGCGATCCCCTTGTTCTCATTGAGCTGGGTCAGACGGATGCGGTGATCTTGCTCGGCGTAGCGCTGCAAGGTCTCGCGCACGCCTGGAGTGGTCGAAGCGCCATCGACAAGGCAGAGTTCCCACAGATCATAGGTTTGCGCCAGGACGGACTCAATCGTCTGGGCAAGCACACGCGGCTTCGGATTGTAGACCGGGACGACGAAGCTCACGAGCGGGCGGAGCGCGAAGTGCGCGCTCTGCTGCCGTTGCGCCTCGAGTTCGTCTGGGGTGGCGCGCTGCATCAGGAACCACTTATGGAAGTCCATGCCCAGGTCCTGCATCTCCTGGATGTCGTGGAGGTTGTAGCCCCGCTTGCCGATTACCCACAGGCCGATGTGCTTCGCGAGTCCGAGCGGTCCCTTGTAACGAAGAACCGCAACCGAGGCCCGCGCCAACCGCATCGCGCGCTGCGCAACTGATACCTGCTCCACATCGGTCTCCACTTCCAGCGGCATGCCCCGCTGGCTCGGCTGCTGGCTTTCTCCCAGAGCTGATTGTGGACGTGGCGCCTGAGGTGGCAGCTGGGCTGGAGTGGCAGAGGGGGCCGTCAACATTGAGGCATTTGAGGCTGCGCTGTTCTCTGGGGTGTTCGCCGTCGTATGGTCCTGCTCGCGTTTCTGTGGCTCGTCAGGCGCTGACGATCCCTCGCGTGGAGTACGTGGAGAAGTCATGGTTGCTCTATCCTTGTCCCCTTGTGCGATCTCTGTCTGCCTCGGTACTCCGCACCGCCCCTGGCTCGCCTGGCCGTTCCAGTTGGCATGCGCTCTCTAGAGTGGTCGGAAGGCAAGCCCGGCGAGCGCGCTAGCGAGACGCCCCAATCGCCTGTGTCTCACGCGGTCACATAGCGCCGATAGTCTCCCCCTAGAGTGGGCTACAACGGGTTTCTCCGTCAACGGGCGCCTGACTTTTTGGAGCAACGCCACTCCCTGACACTGCTGGAGAGAGGCGCCCTCCCGGACTCTTGTGCGACACCCTGAGGCATGCGGCTACACTGCGCCCCAGCAGCATCCGAGCAGCATGCAAGGTCAGTACTATTCGGCGGGCGGCGTTACTTTGGGCTATGGTTTCGGGTTCCACACTACGCAATCGTTCAGAATGACGGCCTCCAATGTCCTCCCTGCGAGAGACTAGAGCAGCGTAGGAGCCGCAGCCGTGCTCGAAGATGTGGCTACGCGTTCCTCACCATCCACAGTACCATCAACTGCAGCAGGCGACATGCCATCAGACCCCAACGATCTCAACACGCTCGGCGCGTCACTGGGGAAATATGGAGAGAACCCACTGCGCCAGCAGCTGGGCGTCATGAACGTGGTCGCATGCGGGTGCAGCGCCTTCTTCCTCCTGCTCGCACTGGCGCCTCTCGCTCCGCAGCAGGAGATCGTGGGCAGGATCGTCGCGCTCGGCGCGGCGGCGTTGTGCGGTCTGGCGGCCAGCCTCGGCGGCTGGCTCAGCTCCTCATGGCGTGGCGCGTCGGCCTACCTCTTCGAGCAGGGTTTCGTGCTGACGCGAGAAGGCGTGACGACCGTGGCGCGCTGGGATGAGATAGCGAAGGTACGGCAGCGCATCACGCCGCTGCTGCATCGCAGGATTGCCCTGGTGACCTCCTACACGTACACAGTGACGCTTGCGAGTGGGCAGATAGTGCACTTTGATCAGGCGCTCCACCAGATCGCGGAGGTAGGGAAGATCCTCCAGCGCATGACCACACGTGCCCTCTTGCCAGTTGCGCTTGCCGCTTATGAGCGTGGCGCGTCCGTGCCATTCGGACGCTTCAGCGTCACTCAATGGGGTATCGCTGATGGACAGCAGACCTTGCTATGGCGCGATCTGCGTCGCGTCTCTTTCGAAGCAGGCGTCCTCACGATCATGCACAGCGGCTCACGACGCCCCTGGGCCACCGCCTCAGTCGCCGACATACCCAATATCTACGTCTTCACGGCGCTCATCAGTTCCGTCCCTCGCTATATGGCGTAATGACGTAGCGCCCAGCACAAGAGGGTCTAAGGTGGTCTGGAACAGCGTCTGGGGCAGTGCGCACTGCTTACTCTGCGAAGGGAATGCGGCGAGTGTAGCCTATTGGTCACGCATGAGCCAGCCGGGAGGACGCTCGCGTGTTACCATGCAGCGGGATATCGCTCTATTTCGTAACATATCGTCCAGCCTACCGGTACACGTGACAGGAGGCGTAGATCAGCATGCAGCGGCTGGAGGGATACGCAGGACACGAATGATCAGCCCACGCCTCCCAGACTTCACGAATACTCCCGTTAGTGAGCGCCGCCCGCGCGTGTTCTACGCTGCGGAGCCAGGCCAGTCGGGCCACGCGCCGCTAGTGAGCATTATCACGGCCTACTACAACATCCCGTCCTCCATCTTCCAGGAGACCGTGCGCTGCGTCGAGCGCCTGTCCGTTCCCTATTGGGAATGGCTGATCGTTGACGATGGCAGCACGAACGAGGAGAGTCTGCGCCAGTTGGAGGAGCTTGCCGCGCGAGAGCCACGTGTGCGAGTGATCCAGCAGGCGAATGCTGGCCCGGGTGTCGCGCGCAATCGTGCAGCCAAGGAGGCGCGCGCGTCCTACTTCCTCCAGCTCGACGCCGACGACCTGATTGATCCAACCTTCGTCGAGAAGGCGCTCTGGCTGCTGGCGACGCAGCCGCAGTTCGCCGCGTGCAATAGCTACACGGTCACCTTCGGCAGCAAGAACATGCTGTGGCCGCATGGCTTTCAGGAGTACGAATACAGCATCGACGACAACCGCATGACGAACCACGCCCTCATTCGGCGCGACGCCTGGGAACGCATCGGTGGCTACGACGAGGGTATGAGCTACGAGCACGCCGACTGGGATTTCTGGCTGAACCTGGCTGAGGCCGGGATGTGGGGCTACACCCTACCTGAGTACCTGACCTGGTACCGTACACAGGACCATTCCCTTTTCACCGCGATTGAGACCGATGGCGCCCGCACCCGCGCCTTCCGCGCCCAGTTGCGCGCGAAGCATCGCGGCTTGCGCGCACGCTTCCCCCACCCGATGATCAGCGACCCTCTGGCGCAGAAAGAACCACGCCTGCCGACGGCGCCGCCATTCACCAATCCACTGCCGAAGCCCGCAGGTACGAAGCGGCTGCTGCTCGTGGCGCCGTGGCTGGCGATGGGCGGCGCAGATAAGTTCAACCTCGACCTGATCGCGCAACTCACGGCACGCGGCTATGAGTGCACGGTGGTGACGACGGCGTGGAACGAGGACGCCTGGGTAGATCGCTTCGCGGCGCTCACCCCTGATATCTTTCGCCTGCACCGCTTCCTGACGTGGGCTGAGTATCCGCGCTTCCTTGACTACCTGATCGACTCGCGCAGGTTCGACGCGCTGCTCGTCTCGAATAGCGAACTTGGCTACGCGCTGCTGCCCTATCTGCGCACGCGCTACCCCCACCTGCCAGTTCTCGATTACAACCACATGGAAGAGGAGTCGTGGCATAACGGTGGCTATCCGGCAACCTCGGTTGCGGCAGGGACACTCCTCGATCGGCGGCTGACCTGCTCGCAACACCTGCGCGTGTGGGAGATTGAGCGTGGCACCCCCGCCGAGACGACGCATGCCATCCCCTGCGGTATCGACACGGCGGCGTGGAATCCCGCACGCGAGGATGCCGCTGCGGATGCCGCCGAGGTACGTGCGCGGCTGGGCATCGCGCCGGAGACGCCACTGATCCTCTTTGCCGGGCGTATGGTCGAGCAGAAGCGGCCCCAGCTTGCCGGAGAGATATTGCTCGCGCTCGCGCGTACGGGGGCTCGACTTTGCGGCGGTGGTGGCGGGAGATGGACCGGAGCTGACGCCACTCGCGCGGAAGCTGGCGCGTGGTCGCCTGAGCAGCCGCGTGCAGTGTGTGGGCGCACAAACGGAAGCGGAGATGCGCGCGCTGACGGCGGCGGCCGATATCGCGCTGCTGCCGAGCGCGCGCGAGGGGATTGCGCTGGTGCTTTACGAGGCGATGGCGATGGGGACAGTACCAGTGGCGGCGGCGGTCGGCGGGCAGAGCGAACTCATCACACCGGAGTGCGGCTACCTGATCGCGCAGGGGCCTGATGAACCTGATGAAGTGGGGCGCTACGTCGAGGCGCTGACCGATTTGCTGCGTGATCCGACACGGCGTAAAGCAATGGCAGAGGCGTGCCGAGCGCGTGTGGTTGGCCAGTTCGACCTGGCAGCGATGGGCGCGGCGATGGATACCGCGATTACAGGCGCAATCGTGGAGGGAGCGCGGGAAGGCGCCATCAAGCACGACGGCCTGCAGGCCGAGGCGAACCAGGCAACGCGGCAGGCGCTCATCGCCCTCCAGGCGGCGCGGCGTTGGGAGGCTCCTCAGGTGGAGTGGGCGGGGCGCGGCAGCTACCAATGGATCGCACTCGCCCGTCGCACACGGGAGCGGTTCCTGCCGATGGGATCGCAGCGCTACCTCAGGTATCAGCGCGTGAAACAGAGGGTCGGCCAGGTCGCACTGGTAGGCAGGTCGGGCGCCCGGTAGCCGGTAGGGTCGGCCGTGCACGAGAAGCGTGAGGATGATTGGACAGCGTTCGGTGGGAGGTGAGCGGCGAGGCGAGGGAAGTAAGTGATGGCATCGGCGTTTGCCAGCGTCGCGTCGACTGGGACAAAGGCGTACCCTCAATCTGCTCCAATTGGCAGATGTCACCAGTATCGCCATGTGCTGCGACGCCATGTGCTGACGCCATGTGACGCCATGTGACGCCATGTGACGCATTTTCTCGCCACGACAGCGCTGCGCTGATTTCGTGCTACAGTAGGTAACTGCTCAGCCCAAGGTAGAGTGGCGCGCCCGTAGAAGAGGGCGCAGGGCGCGTCCAGTAAGCCGATGCCCATATTTTCTCATGTGCGTTTACTGGCTTGTGAATTTGTGTTACGACAATGGTTCGAGGGACTTTCCGGCCAAGAAAGCAGTCTTAGAGGGTACAGTCGTACTCAGTCGGCCATAACGAGGAGACGAAAATGCTTCAGCCACGTAGCTTTGGTATCACCTATCCATATACACCAGCCGATGAGGAGCTTTTAGGCCAGTTTGTTGAGCCTTTCCCAGAAAGCAAGCCTGACTTCATTACTGATTTTCTAGGAATTCGCACCAATGTGGCATTTTTTCCACAAGCTGCCGCTCGAAGCGGGGAAGTGGTGCGTGGAGTGCCGATTCCCGATGACACAGTTCATGCACAAGGTATCGAGTATCTTTCCCTTGCTCAGGCGCTCAGCGAAGCCCCAGAGAAAGAGGTTTGCATCGTTGAGGTTGGCGCAGGATGGGGTCCGTGGATCTGTGCAGGCGCTCTAATAGCGCGTCGGATGCATAAGCGCTCTCGACTACTGGCAAGTGAGATGCTGCCCGACAAAATCGAGCACATCTTTGCGCACCTGGCGGAAAATGGGGTCTACAACGATGACGACAAGTCCCTGGGAGTGTGGCACTCAGGCCCAGACGATACACTGAAGATTGTGCGAGCGGTAGTAGATGCGAAAGATGGAATCGCGTATGTGCCCATAGTAGACGGGACGCAGGACCATGGTGCGCGTCCATCCGCCGTTGCCACCGATATGGACTATCGAGGCCATCCAATTCAAACGGAGCCTCTAGAGCCTGTTATGAACTCGACATCGGGGTCGGGTAGAATGGAGTATGAATACACGCCACGCCTATCCTTCCGATGTCACCGACGATGAATGGGCGTTTGTCGCGCCCTATTTGAGCCTGATTTCGCCCGCTGCCTTGCAGCGCAAGCACGACCTGCGCGAGGTCTACAATGGCCTGCGCTGGTTGATTCGCACGGGCGCCCAGTGGCGCATGTTGCCGCATGACTTCCCACGCTGGGAAGCGGTCTACCAGCAGGCCCAGCGCTGGCTGCGGGCGGGCTGTTTTGAGGCAATCGCCCATGACCTGCGCCTGCTCTTGCGCTTGGCGGACGGGCGCAGCGGCCAACCGAGCGCGGTGATTCTGGACGGACGCACCGTGCAGAGTACACCTGAGAGCGGCGCAGACGCGGGCTATGACGGGCACAAACGCCGCAAGGGGCGCAAAGTCCACATTGCGGTGGACACCTTGGGCTATCTGCTGGCGACGGTGATCACGCCCGCCAACGCGCAGGAGCGGGCGCAGGTGGCCGAACTGGCGGCGCTGGTGCAGGACGTGACGGGTCAAACCGTCGAACTGGCCTATGTGGATCAAGGCTACACCGGCGACGAACCCGCTGAAGCTGCCGCTGCGCAGGGCATTCAGTTGGAGGTCATCAAGCTGCCCGACGCCGCGGGACCCAAGAAGGGCTTCGTCTTGCTGCCGCGCCGCTGGGTGGTCGAGCGCAGTTTCGCGTGGCTGGCGCGCTTCCGGCGCTTGGCCCGCGACTACGAACGCCTGCCCCAAACCGTGGCGGGGCTGACGTTCCTGGCCTTTACCTGCTTGATGTTGCATCAGTTGATCCACCTGCCCTGAAGTTCATAACAGACTCTAGAGGCGCTCTCACTCGCCTCGTTACTCGCCGATCTCTCGCGAGTGGATTTTCTCCATATCGATATCCAAGGCTTCGAGCGTCAAGTCGTTCCTCCTGCGATTGACCTACTCACCGAGCGAGTGAGAGTGATCTTCATCGGCACCCACAGTCGCAGCATCGAAGGTGAACTCTTCGAACTGTTCTATGGCGCAGGCTGGCGCCTTCTGCGCGAAGAGCCCTGCGCGTTTGTACTGGATGGGCCACAGCGCCCTACGCTGGAAGCTCGGACTTCCGTGGACGGCGCACAGTGCTGGCACAACCCGGCGCTCTAAGTCCATGCCAATGCGCTTCTGAGCGTCAGGAAGGGCGTCAGGAAAGCGCTATGGTTTACGGGGTATGAAGCGCGAGGTTGGCGAAATCAGGACTTTAGGCCGATTAACTCTTACAGATGTGCCATTTCATCGTTCAATTGTAAGAGCGCGCACCTCCACTCCGATCACCTATGATGTGATGGGTCTTGGACTGAAGAACTGCAGTGGTACTAGCTGCGTGACCTAGGTACCAGCAATGCGTCTCTCGCTCTCGCTTTGGCACATGGTAGTGTCGCGAAGTGGAGGGCCAGTTCATCTCACAGTCAGCTTGAGGCACGAGCCAAACTTAGGAGAACGGCACCTTAAATGCGGATAATTCGGATCGCCTACTTTTCGCCGACGCCTCCAGGGGCCAGCGGTATCAACGACTACGGCCTAGGAGTGCTTGAGCAACTGACACACCGCATGGATGTCGATATCTATACCAACGTCACAGCGCCTACTCCACTCGCAGACTGGACCCTACTGCCATATGATTTGTATCCTGCTATGGCAGCACGTGCGCCATATGACCTCAACATATATGCTATCGGCAACAGCAGTGAGTTGTACGATGACATCTTCGATCTGGCGCTCCGCGAGCCGGGCCTCGTCATCTTGCAAGACTTGACGCTCTATGATTTCTACTCTGCAGGGGCAGGCGTACGCCACCAGCTCCTCGCCGATGAAGTCCGCTATGCGCATGGAGACGCTGGCGTCAAAATGTGGGAGCAAGTGCTCAGGAATCACAAGGTGGATCCACTCGAATACCACCTGCTGAGCCGCCTGGCAAACAGGAGCCGCGGGCTCGTGTCGCACAGCGTTTGGGGATGTGAACGGCTCCGAGGCGCCGCTCCCAACGTGGTGACTTACCACATTCCGATTGCTGCCAACGAGACTCCCATGACACCGCCCGGGCAAACCGCCTTACGGAGCGCTTTGCGTTTCCACAAGGACGCATTCATCGCAGGTGTCTTTGGGACCCTGGCGCCTGACGAGGGTATCACGCGTATCATCAAAGCCTTCACTGAGTTTGTCTCTTCGCATCCTGAGGGACAACTGCTGATTGCGGCAGAGCAGCAAGACGCTGACAATATCGAGCAGATAACGAGAACAGTACGTGAACACGGTTTGGAAAAGCACGTTCGTTTGATTGTGCGGGGTTCAGGCGTCGACTTCCTGCCCTACATGCATACGTGCGATGTTCTCCTCGATCTGAGTTGGTCGACTTCAGGGCAGGGTTCGTCCACTACAGCGCTAGCGGCAGGGCTTGGCAAGCTAGCGATAACAGCCGACCTTCCACAGTCACGCGAAATTGATGAAGCGTTTTGTTGGCGTATCCCCAACGACAACGTAGCAGGGCACACTGAACTGGTAAGCGCATTACACCGCGCTGCTTCAAATCCCGACGTGCTGGAGCGCCCCGAGTGGCGGCAGAGCGTTATGCTGGTGGAGTGGCAAACCCAAAACGCATCGCTCAGTTGTATGATGAAGTCGTCGCGCAGCTGCTATCTACGCCGACTGCCTCCGTAGCTCCCAGCGCTGAGCGCGTCCACCCGCGAAGTGCAAAGCAAGAGCCCCGTTCCGACCGGCACTACAACCCGCTTCGCGAAGTAGAGGGCATCAACTGCCTCGGAGATATTTCGGCGCAGGATGGACTTGGTGTCGAGGCGAATCAGCTCGCTCGAGACCATTCTGCAGGAGAATATCCCTACATCGTTCGTTGAGAGCGAGCTTGTGACTTCCGTGAGACGTGACGACGCTGCGTCTAATCTTGTGCGCCAACTGCCGTCTGCCTCTCGCTATCCAACAAGCCTGCTCTTCCGCAATATCAACGACGTGCACAATATCTCCCCAGCAGAGATGGCAAGGCTGGCTGCGGGCAAATATCTGATAGCGCGCTGGTTCTGGGAGATGCAGCAGATCCCGGAGGAATGGGTCGACAACTTCAACCGGTTCGATGAGATATGGGTTTCGAGCAGATTCAATCAGGAGGCGATGCAGGAGGTTACGTCGCGTCCGATCGTCTCATTCCCGCACGGGTTGAAGTCCCGCTCTCAGAACATGTGAGTCGTGCCCGGTTCGGCCTGCCAGAAGGCCGCTTCGTGTACCTGTTTACATTTGCTGCTACCTCGACTGCCGCCCGGAAAAACCCCTTCGGCGTCATTGAGGCCTTCGAGCGCGCATTTGGACACCCCAGAGGAGCGACAGCGCCACTACTGGTAATTAAGGCGCATCACCTCTTAGCGCATGATTTCGACGCGTTCCGTTTGCTGCACAAGCACTTACTTGCAGCCTTGGCGCGTGTGGGTGGGATGCTCCTGACGGACCATTACACGCGGCTAGAAACCAACGACCTGATGGCATGCGCAGACTGCTATGTGTCCTTACATCGCGCCGAGGGGTTCGGGCTTGGCCTGGCGGAAGCCATGTACCTGGGCAAACCCGCCATCGCAACCAATTACTCCGGCAATGTCGACTTCATGACGCCTGAGAACAGCTACCTCGTTGAGTACCGCCTGCGCAAGATCGTGCTGGAGGATCATGTCTACAACGATTTCGGCCAGAACATCTATAAGCCGGGGTTCCTGTCGGCGGTACCCGACTCGATCACGCCGCGCGGCTGATGCGCCAGGTGTACGAGCACCCGGAGGAGCGCCGCGCGCGTGGCGCGCGCGCCGCCAGCGACATCCGCGCCCAACTCAGCCGCGAGGCTATTGGGCGGCTGATTCACAAGCGCCTCGCGGAGATCGAACGCGCGGGGCGCGCCTCGACGCGTGCAGTGCAATACGCTGGGTCGTCGGCGACTGCGGGGCTGCCTGCGGACACCCAGACCGCGCTCCAGCGCCAGATGGACGCGATCCAATCGCTCGAATGGTCACGCACACGGGATAAAGCCATTCCGCTTGGCGGCGTCAAGGGGCTGGGGACAGCGCTGCGGGTGCTGGCGCGGGTGCTGGTGCAGGGGCGTATCAATGAACGCCAGCAATGGATCAATACGGAGGCCTATCAGCAACTCGCCCACCTGGCGCACGAGGCCGCCGCCCTCCAAGCGAATACCGAGCACACACGCGCCGCGTTGGAGGAGCGCATCTTGGCCGCTGACCGTCGCCTGGGAAGCCTGGCCGCCTACTTCTTGCGGTATGGCAACCTGCTGAGTGTTGCTGCCACACAGGCGCCTGAGTTGAGCGCTTACCAGCAGATTGTTATCTCCGAAGAGATCGATGGACAGCCACATATTCTCTCTGGCCCTCTTCCAGAAGGTGCAATCTTCCCGTTTGATCGCGTGGGAGCCTGGCAAGATCCGTCTGCTGGCAAGCAGCAAGAAGGAGTAGTCTGGTTCCATCAGGTGGCGCACCTCTCCGAAACTGGCAAAGAAGCCATTTTCCGTACGATAAGCCATCGGCTGCGAGACCAGGATTTGGTGGCGCTGATCTCACACAATACGCTCGATACATCATTCGATGTGGGGTTGCTTGAAGTGCTTTACGATGGGCCAGTCGGGCGTGAGCAACGCGCGACGATCGTCCGTCGTCCGCGGCTTGAGCGACAGTTGGTGACATTCGGGTATAGCTTGTACTTGAACTCGAATGACCAAGGTCTGGTTGCCGCTGCCATTCGCACTCGTGGCATATGGCAACAGGCTACAACGCGCTGGTTGCGCGAGCATCTGCAAGCGGGAGCGGTAGTGGTAGACATTGGCGCGCATGTCGGCTACTTCGCGACACTAGCCGCACGCTTGGTAGGCGAATCTGGCAAGGTTGTCGCAATCGAACCCGATCCGGTCAATGCGGATGCGCTCGCGATGAATCGCGACCAATTGCCCTACCCAGAGACGCTGACTGTGGTTCAGATGGCGGCAGGGGACTTAGCGATGACTGCGCAGATCGTTCGCTCGCGTACTGACCATGGTGAGCACCAGATTCACCTGAGCCGGTGGGCACAAGATAGCAGGCGCCTGCTCAGTGGCGCTCCATTGAAATCGCAGCGCCAATGCGGCGTCTGGACGACATCCTTCGCGGAGAAGGAATTGCCCACGTCGATGTGGTAAAGGTGAGCGCGAATGGCGGGGAGCTTGCCGCTCTGCGCGGCATGGAGGTCATTCTTCGACGAGATCGGCCCGCGCTTCTCGTCGATCTTACCGCTGTGGCCGATAATGCCACGGGATTCGAATCCAGTGACCTTTATGCCTTTCTCGCCAAACTTGGCTATCAGATCGAGAGCCTCCCTGCCGAACCTCCTGCCGAACCTAATGAAGCCACGGGGGAATTAGGAGAGGTAGCACCCGACGGCAAGCGATTTACGCTGCTTACTGTAAGCGAGGCCAGGCTCCTAGCCAGCAGTCATGAGGCCACAAGCCGCAGAGCCGTGCCAGTAGCCTCACAACATCGACTAACCCAAGAACTCACATCAGACGCGAGATCGCAAGGTCTTTGACTGGACGCGCATCCGCGACTGCGTTGTGCATCGGCTGCACCCCATTTAAAAGGGGCGGCTGATGCGGAAAGCGAAAGAGGGCGCTAAAGGCGGCACATGGCCACATATCGGCGCATATTAATTAGTAGGAGACAAGGGCATGATGCAGGTAAAAAAACTGATGCGCCGAGTAGGTAGTCCAGCCTGGAAACGCATTCGCCCATCTATCTATACCCGTATCGACTGGCGGATTGACGCATACCTTGCGCAAATCACGAGTGAAAAGAACCGCCAGCTAGCGGCTCTGCAGGGGTCCCTCACTGAGGGCATGGTGACCCTTCGAGACGGCCTGGAACGTGAGATAGCATCTTTACGTGAGCAACTGGAAGTACTTACGCGACGATACGGGGTGAAGTACTCCTACACTCCGGCCGACGAGGAACTTCTCCGCAAGTTTGTCGATCTCGCGCCCGTTACAAAGCCAGGCTACGCGACTGACTTTTTGGGCATCCGCACAGATACGGCGATATTCCCGGCAACAGTCGCCCTCGAGCGCAGGCAGGAGGAGCCGGGCCAGTTACCAATTCCCGACGATAGCCTGCACGTTCATACTGGCCTCGAATACTTGGCGCTTACGCAGGCCGTGAGTGCGGCGCCCAGCGACGAGGTTTGTGTGGTTGAACTGGGCGCGGGTTGGGGGCCGTGGATTAGCGCGGGCGCTGTTATCGCACGAAGGCTAGGCAAACGCACTCGCCTGCTAGCTGTCGAGATGCTCGAAGTCAAGATCGACCACCTCTTCGCGCATCTCTCTGAGAACGGGATCTACGCTGGAAATGATCGCACGCTTGGAGTCTGGCACGATGGCGACCGATGCACGGTGAAAGTCGTTCGAGCGGCGTCCGCTGCAACGAACGGAGTTGCGTATGTGCCAATCGTCGATGGGGCACAAGATCATGGGGCGAGGCCATCCGACAACGCAGCTGACGTTGATTATCGTGGTATGTCTGTACAGACTGAACCGATTCAGGCTCTTTCTCTTGCGAGCCTCTTGGCTGATCTGCCACGAGTGGACTTCCTACACGTTGACATACAAGGCTTTGAGCGTGTGGTTCTCTCTAACGCGCTGGACCTACTCAATGAGCGCGTTGCAGCCCTCTTCATCGGAACGCACAGCCGAAGTATCGAGGGCGAGCTTTTCGAACTATTCTATGGTGCGGGATGGGCGTTGCAGCGGGAAACACCTTGTGTCTTCGATTTGCATGAGTCTGAGCTGCCAACGCTGGAAGCACGGACCCTGATTGACGGAGCTCAGTTTTGGCGTAATCCCCGTTTGAGCCTCATAGCTCATCGACAATCCAACGATCCAACGATCCAACGATCTTAGGTCCGCAGATGCGCTTTTGTGCCAGCAGAGCGCTTGGCTCAGCGCGATAGGTACAAGCGAGTTTGTCTCCCTGCTATCTGGTTCGGTCCAGAGGAGGGCGTCGGATGTTGTCAAGATAGGTGGGTGAGAATGCCTCCACGTCTCGCGTATGTCTGTCCGCTGGACGCAAGGTTGAGCGGTGAGAGCCGCGACCGGAAAAGTGTCCTAAGGGCAATGAGTTCGCTCGGCGAAATCGAGGTGTTTACGCCTGCGGCGGAGCCAATCGAAATAGATGGTTGGTCGGCTTGGCCGCTCAGCGCCTATAGTGTTCGAGCGCGACGTGAGCCATATACCCTCACCACCTACGAGATGGGCGACTGTTTCGACGCGTACGGCGACATCTTCGATCTGGCGCTCCGCGAGCCGGGCCTCGTCATCTTGCAAGACTTGACGCTCTATGATTTCTACTCTGCAGGGGCAGGCGTACGCCACCAGCTCCTCGCCGATGAAGTCCGCTATGCGCATGGAGACGCTGGCGTCAAAATGTGGGAGCAAGCGTATGCGCGTCGTAGAGGGGTCGATGGACTCAAATACCATCTTCTGCGCCGCCTCGCTACAGACAGTCGCGCACTGATCTCCCATAGCGCATGGGGGCGAGATCGTCTGCATGCGGTTGCTTCAGCGACGCCAGTCTATCATATTCCACTCGCTGCGGATGAGCCGAGTTTGACCTTAGCAAACTCGGTAGAGGCCGCTGCGCTTCAGAGCGCACTGCGCCTTCCAGATGGCGCCTTCATCGCGTGTGTCTTTTGGGACTTGACGACGAACCAGGGCGTGGCGCAGGTCGTCAAGGCATTCGGTGAGCTTGTGACCACACACCCAGATGCCTTCCTCCTGCTCGTCGAGCGGGACTCAGCGTCAGCGGGAACAACAGAAGTCAACCAGTATGTTCAGCGCCTGCAAGCGATACTACGTGATCTAGGTCTGGAGGAGCGCACCCGCCTGGTTGTGGCGAACAAAGACAGCGAGCGTCTCTCCTATTTGCGCGCCTGTGATGTAGTCATCGATCTGAACTGGCCCACGTCGGGCCAAAGCTCACAGACGATCGCGCGTGCGATTGGGCTGGCAAGCTCGTGATCACTACCAACACGCCCCAGGTGCGCGAATTCGACGAGCGATTCTGTTGGCGTATCGAGCACGACGAGGTAGCAGCGCACAACGCGCTCGTAGCTGCGTTGCGTCGTGCTGCCACCGAGCCTGGAGCGCTCTCAACCGCGCGTTCGGCATCAGAACGATATATACGTGAGGTTGCTAGCCACGAACGTATCGCAAAGGCATACGAAGCGGTGATTTCAGGCTGCCTTGCCTCCTCACCTACCAGCAATCTGGTCGATGGGGAGACCACAGACCCTCTCAAATACACGAACCCACTGCGACACGTGGAGGGTGTCAATTGCGTTGGCGATATCACCGCTGCGGTCGGGCTTGGTATTGAGGCGCACCAAATGATGCGGACTATTCTGCGCGAGGGAATCCCAGCGAGCTTTGTTGAGAATAGCATGCCATCGCCAGTGCGCGACGAGACAGCGCTCGATCTCGTACACGGCTTGCCAACCACGCCACGATACCCGACGAGCATCGTGTTCCGCAACATCGACAGCTTTAGCTCCGTTCCAGATGATGTTCTACAAGAAAGTACAGATGGGACCTATCGCATCTCTCGCTGGTTCTGGGAGATGCAGGAGTTTCCTGACGAGTTCTTGCGCCAGTTCACGCGCATCGATGAGGTATGGGTCTCAAGTAAGTTCAACCAGGCGGCAATGGGACTGGTCACCGCGAAACCAATCTCGGTCATTCCCGCCATGGTAGAAGTACCAGTATCGGTGAACGTGACGCCGACGCAGTTTGGCTTGCCCGATGATCGATTCATCTTCCTTTTCGGTTTCGATGCCTCTCAGTTCCAGAGCGCAAGAACCCATTTGGACTCATCAAAGCATTCGAGCAGGCATTTGGCCAGCCAAGGGGAAAAGGCGCGCCGCTTCTTGTGGTCAAGGCGCACCATCTGGAGCGAGACCTCGATGCGTTCCGACTGCTCCGCAGCCATTTGCAGGGAGCGCTGAAGCGTGTGGGTGGGATGCTCCTGACGGACCATTACACGCGGCTAGAAACCAACGACCTGATGGCATGCGCAGACTGCTACGTGTCCTTACATCGCGCCGAGGGGTTCGGGCTTGGCCTGGCGGAAGCCATGTACCTGGGCAAACCCGCCATCGCCACGAATTACTCAGGCAATGTCGACTTCATGACGCCTGAGAACAGCTACCTCGTTGAGTACCGCCTCCGCAAGGTCGTAGCCGAAGATCATATATACAATCCGTACGGTGCGACGGTCTATAAGCCGGGGTTCCTGTGGGCGGATCCGACCTCGATCACGCCGCGCGGCTGATGCGCCAGGTGTACGAGCACCCGGAGGAGCGCCGCGCGCGTGGCGCGCGCGCCGCCAGCGACATCCGTGCCCAACTCAGCCGCGAGGCTATTGGGCGGCTGATTCGCAAGCGCCTCGCGGAGATCGAACGCGCGGGGCGCGCCTCGACGCGTGCAGTGCAATACGCTGGGTCGTCGGCGACTGCGGGGCTGCCTGCGGACACCCAGACCGCGCTCCAGCGCCAGATGGACGCGATCCAATCGCTCGAATGGTCACGCACACGGGATAAGGCCATTCCGCTTGGCGGCGTCAAGGGGCTGGGGACAGCGCTGCGGGTGCTGGCGCGGGTGCTGGTGCAGGGGCGTATCAATGAACGCCAGCAATGGATCAATACGGAGGCCTATCAGCAACTCGCCCACCTGGCGCACGAGGCCGCCGCCCTCCAAGCCGCCAGTACACGCTCGTACGTCAAACTTGAGGAGCAACTAGCCTCTGTCGATGGAATCTACGACGTACTGGCACGCGACGATGACAAGCGGACGATGTAACCGGATATTTGGCAGAGCGATGACTTCCGCGCAATGACTTCCCCTGACAATGATTATTGCGACTTTGCGGCGAGAGTCTGCGTGCTGCAGAAGAACGTTGGCGCGCCATAGACCTGGAGTTGCATCTGCTGGCATGAGCCTGGGTACACGTGTAGTCCATACGGCGCGAGGTTCGTATTGGCGTGTGCGATCATTGCTGCCTCTGTTGGGGCGTCAGGAACCTCCGCTGTCAGCAAATAGATGTTGCCATGAAAGCTCTCTACCTGATGTGTTATCTGCTGCAAAGAGGGGTGTATAGTACTCCATATCTCCTGACTCTATCCGGATAAAGGTATCGGTATGAGAGAACCACGGCACGACGTAACCATCAACGTACGCAGTGTTCATCAAGATCAGCGAGTTATCAGGGATGTTGGGAGCGACCACCCCAAAGTATGTGGAACCCCAGGTTCTGATCGCCCCCAGCTATAGTGGACGTTGGTTCCCGCAATCGCAACCAACACAAGTAGCACCAGGCTTGTAGCCACAAAAGGCCGCCTAATGAGCCAAACGATAACTGATGCGATGATTACTGGCGCCAATAGCACGAGAGGTGTTAAGTAGCGGTAATTCGCTGACAGCGTCTCCCATAGGATATAGCTGACCAGTGCAAAGCCAACTAAGCGCAACAGCAAGCGCCCCGGAGTAAATTGCAGTGCGTCACGGAAGTCGCGGACGATTCCGGCGACATGCGGTGTAGGGTTGCCTACTCTAGTGTCCAGCCAAGTAAGATGGCTCGACTTCGGATCCCCTGCGCCATGCTGTGCATTGCGTATTCGTTGGACAACTCTGAAGATGCCAACACCCCCGGCGATCACCAGCAGTACATAGCACACGGCAATTGAATAGTCTTGAAAAGGCAATCGAGGGGAAACGCCGTGGTATTGAGATGAAATAGAAGGGATAGAGTATCCACTTCTGAAGCGACGTTGGCAAGAACCTCCCGTCAAGGTTTACATCGGTTGGTACAGCATATGGTGACTTGAAAACTCCGTTGAATAGAAAGAAGAAGGGGTTGCGATAACGCACCCACATGTTCCACATCCAATATCCACCGCCGAGCAGGAATCCGCAACCTAAGGCAACATAGGAGACGGCCACAGAACGCCACTGGCGTACATTTAGGCTTGGAATGAACGCGATCGCAGCCCCTGCAGCAAAGGGTAGATTGGTTAGTTTCAAGCCTACCGCGAACCCAATCAACAAGAACCCCACGCTTAGCAAGGCCGTAGACTTCGCGGTGCGCATCTGCACAGAGAGAGCAGCGAAAGCAAGCGCAACGCCGCCAACAACGAACAATGCTGTGAACAAATCTTGCATGAAGACGCCTAACTCAGAGACAGCAGCTGGCGAGTACATGCCTAGGGCCGCATCCAAGCCATATTGGCCACTGAAGCCAGTACAACAGTCCATGGTCTCGAAACCTGATAAGAAAACTGGCGATCACGAAAATTAGCCAGAAATTCAGGCCCTGCAAGCCACCCATCAATATCCCTGCGCCCGCAGGAGGGAGATAGTAAATCAGGAGATAGGTCAACAAGTCTGGTTCGGGATTCAAGAAGGTTTGCAACTGAGCCGGCATACGTTTCGTGCCAGGCGCCCGTGAACAAAGAATAGCCATTGTAGAAGTGATAGTTTAGCAGGTCGAACCCTACATCTTTGCCCAATTGGTTGGTAATTACAGCAAAGAGTATGAAACTGAGTATGGCGAATGTTACGTGGAATCCGACAGTCCGCTCGAGCGGCTTCCGTAGGGACTTGTTGGTCAATGGACGTGTTTCCTCTTTCCTGGGGGGAGCAACCGACGGACCTTGGACGTGCACACGCTCCATGTCGACTATTGCGCTGGGCGCATAGCTAGCGTTGCCTGGAGCAATCGGGCTGAACTCAACTGCTCCCGAACGACGAAGCTGAGGTTGCGCGGAACTGCCACCGAAGGATTCCGAAGTGTCAATAGCGGAAGTATCTGGCATAGTGCGTCCAATTCTGCGGCCGCATTTATAATGGGCGGGATGCTTAGGTAGCGCAGAAGCTTTGCCTCAAGCCGTCCGCGTGATACCGTGTCCAGTATTACTCCACATGCCAGCGTCAGGAATGAGATAACCATTAGACCGAGCGCGAGAAAGGCGCGAGGGAACTCAAGAACCACCCCCGTCTGGGGGTATTCAATCGTAACAGGGATGCCGATCGCCAGCGACATCGCCGCGAATAGTGCGGCGACGAAGCCTAGGAATAAGAGTGGGCGTTCCTGCTTAAATAGGTTGATGATCGCAAACAATATTCGTCGGCCATCAGCCAGCGTATTCAGTTTACTAATCGAGCCTTCAGGCCGACTGCGGTACGTGCATTTTACGTGAGCTATAGGCATTCCAAGTTCTAGCGCATGTACCGCCATCTCAGTTTCGATCTCGAATCCGCTGGATAGCACAGGAAACGATTTGACAAATCTACGTGACAACACCTTGTAGCCAGACAGCATGTCTTCGATGCGATCACCAAACAGGAAGCGTACCGTACTGGTCAGCATCTGGTTACCAAAGCGGTGACCACGTCGATACTCATCTCCTGCGCGGACATCTACACGAACGCCATTGACGGGTGAGGTTGTACATGCCATAGTACGCAAGATCCAACATGTGCAGGAATCTTGCGGCTCTCGTATGTGTCGTCACCGTCAACTAGTACGTAAAAGTCAGCTTCTACGTCCCGGAACATGCGACGAACAACATGGCCCTTGCCTTGTTGTGGTTCCTTTCGGACAATCGCTCCAGCCTCTGCCGCCACGCGTAACGTGTCATCCGTAGAGTTGTTATCGTAAACATAAATACGCGCGTGAGGGAGAAGTGAGTGAAAGTCCCGTACCACATGACTAATAGTAAGCGCCTCATTGTAGCATGGGATCAGAATTGCAACTCTGGGATGCGAACCGCTTGAGGCTTCGTTGCGTTGCATCAGATAATCCCCTCTATCGACACAATATGTGCCAAGAGCAGCCTGAATTGTAGAGTCAAGTGGACGGATAAACAATAGCCGCTTCAGATCCCGGCTCATATCATGACTCGTTGATGGCCCTGCTTCAGTCTCCTGACGTGAAGACAAACACACATAGGCCCCGCTACCATATCAGACGGTTCCTTCGGGTCTGCGTAACTGATTGGCCTAGTTGTTGATACTTGCGTTCGGAGTCTTATGGGCCTTGTTGCTGCCTGTCGTAAAAAAACACGTGGCGCGCTCTTAACGCGCAATTGCCAGTTTGAGGTCGAACAGCCGCAGCGTGGGGTGGATTCTATGCGTACCCAGTTCTATGCCACCGATCTGACCGACGCCGAATGGGGCCTCATCCGGTCCCTGCTGTCCGCCCTGCCGCGCACTGGCCGTCCCCGTCTCGCATCCGTGGCTCACGTTGCTCAATGTGATGTTCTACCAGCTCCGCACGAGAGGCGCCTGGCGTTTCTTGCCGCAGGAATGGCCTTCCTGGCAGACGGTGTATCACTATTTTCGCGCCACAAGGCTCAACGGCACGTGGGAACGGATCCATGCGACGCTTCGGGAGCGGCTGCGCATGCGACTAGGCCGCCATCAGGAACCGCGACGGGGTCAAGCTCCTGCTCACGGAGAGCATCCCGACCGTGTTTCCGTGCCTGCGTCATGTTTGGCTTGACGCCGACTACATCAGAAGTACCTCATCGGCTGAAGTATGTTGGGCAAG
>CAVPBB010000017.1:0-11082 GCA_963701795.1 uncultured Chloroflexia bacterium
TCACGCATCTCGGTGATAACGTCTTCGGGAAGATGCTCTACTACGGCAAGCATTGTCACGGCATCAAACTGATTCGGAGCGAGGTCGTGAGGCACTCCGCCACGGAGTAGTTGGAACCGGCTGTTGGCTACGGACTGCGCAAGCACAGGGTCTACCCCCACTCCCGTGCCAATGTGGCTCCTAAGTTGTCGAAACAGTGCGCCGTCAGCACATCCGATATCGAGCACTCTTCCACCTTTTGGAATGTAGCTGCGAACTTTGGAGATGCGCCACCACTGGATGATGCGATCCGTGGCTTCACGATGTGTGTTGGCATGTCACCTATGAGTGGCAGATCGACGGAGTCCGTCGCCGTTGTCTGTTATCGCCTCGCCATGATGGTCCTCACTTTCTCTTAAGTTTACAGGCTTGCCGAGAAGCCCCCTCCTTGCTCTGGCCTTCATGCCAGAAGAGTTGAGAAATGGCGCTCTTGTCAATCACATCCGCCGCTTGGCATCAAGCCAGAAAAGTTTGAGACCGATGCGCTATCTGCAACTGTAAAAACTAGGGCGTACATTCAGTACTGGCACTCTGTATTCACCTCCTGCACCAGATGGACACTATATGCATTCCGGCATTTTGAGGCAAGCGGACAAACACGTTGCATACAGGTAAGGATCCAGGTGACTCTCCTAACCCTCTCCTATTCATATCTGCAAAGCCATCCACTATGACTCAACGCTTTGCGGATAGGGGAATAACGAGACCAACGTTTGGGAGAAGCGTCTGGCTTTCAGCAGGGGAAGCGGGGGACGTGGATGGACATCGCACTGTACTGCGCCCCCATTTTCTTGGACAGGGGGACACATCAGTATGTGTGTCCAAGAGGAGGGTACGCCCATGCGTCAATGCCGTCAATTCAGCGCAACTTCAATGATGGCTTGCGTCGTCGCTGTGGCAGTGTGCACATTGCTATCAACGCGTTCACCTGCGCCACACTGTTCACATCAACCGAGGCGCTCTCTGCAATAGCCCTGAGATTCCAGGTAGTACATTTGTGTAATGGTGTGAAGTTCCCTCAGAGGGTCCGTTACCAGCACATGAACTCTAGAGAATGGCGCTGCCGCCGAAGCCATGTCCAGGTCCACGCGCCAGAGCTGGGGCCAAATCCACGCGCCAGATCACTATTGCAAGGAACGATCACGTTGGCTTCTGGTCTCTATGGAGATAAGCAGGGTACGCACAAGGTAATGCTACCGCCCACATTGCGGCAGCTCTCAGGCAGCGCGCAGGTGGCTGTGGGATGGCTTTTACTGATCTCGGTGCAAGAAACTAAACTCGCTAAATCGGGATACGGCGCCATTGCGTGGCTCCCCGACACCGAGGTTTAGTTTCAGCGACGACATCAGTAGATGGTCGAGAGGAGCTACACGCTCATGCAGCGGCGCAATGTTGGGGCAGAAGTGACCGGCTGAACTTCGTGGGTGACCTGACAGTCGATATTGGACTTGCCCAAGCGGCAACGGCGACGATTGATGCGATGCGCGCAGCTGACATTCCTGTGGCATATCAGGAGCTGCCCCTTCAATTTGATCGTCGATCTGCTCTCCCCAAGCGTTATAAAGCGTTACCGCATGGCACTCCTATCACACAATCTCCTCTACTACAATGCCGATTCTATGAGCAGGATTTCTGATGAGGAGCTGGAGCGGCAACTTGGCGGTAAGTACACAGCGGCTGAGTGGTTCTGGGAGTTGTCTCGAATGCCCGCTCGGTTCACACATGAGCTTGAGCGTGTTGATGAGATGTGGGTGGCAAGCAATTTTGTGCGCGAGAGCATTCTCACCGCGACGCAGATGCCTGTACAGGTGATCCCCATCCCGATTGAATTTGCAGAGCCAGCACAGGTCGATCTGCGAGCATTTGGCATCCCTGATGATCGCTATGTCTTTCTGTTCAGCTTCGCCGCGACCTCTCATGGTGAGCGCAAGAACCCCTTCGGACTCATCGATGCGTTCGAGCGAGCATTTGGGCATCCTGGAGACAAAGGGCCACTGCTCGTCATAAAAGCGCACCACGCCGACGACTTTCTGAATTCCGTAGTGAGTTAGTCCAGGCTATCGAGCGCGTTGGCGGCATCCTCATCGAAGATCGTCTGACGCGCGAGCAGATGGTCGCGCTCCTGGCGTGCGCAGACGCCTACGTGTCGTTGCATCGCTCCGAAGGGTTCGGGTTAGGCATGGCCGAATCCATGTACCTTGGGAAACCGGTCATCGGTACTGCCTACTCGGGTAATGTCGACTTCATGACGCAGGAGAACAGCTATCTCGTTGACTATCGGATCAAACGCATTACTATGCGCGATCATTACTGGTTCGGAGACAGTTTTGGTCGCTCTAGAGCCAGGCATGGAGTGGGCTGACCCCGATATCGAGCAGGCGGCATCGTATATGAAGCGCCTCGTCGAACATCCCGATGAAGGGCGCCAGCGCGGAGCGCGAGCGGCAGAAGACATCCGTCAGCAGCCCTGCGATTGTCGCCCAGTTGATAGCGGACCGCCTTCAGACAATTGAGCGCGAGCATCTCACTCATCGGGCAGTTCATCCGCAGGATGCCACCTCCACACCCCACGATCGCCAGGCATTGCTGGATCGTCATTATGGCGCACTGCATGAGTGGAATCAGGTTCGCTTGCGCGGTGATCGGGCGTCACTCGGCAACGTGCCGATTGTCGGGCCGTTGATGCGGATACTCACGCGTACTATTCTGTTAGGTAGGCTGAGCTTGCAGCAAACGGAGTTGAACTTTGCCACGCTTGAGCATCTCCAGAAAATTGCGGATATGGACGCTCAACAGGCCAATGCGCTCAACGTACACGCTGTGCTACAGGCGCGTGCTGAGCAGCAGCAGCAGCAAGCTATCACCTCCACCTCAGCAGAGGATGAGCCAGCAGGTGAGCTAACCCTCAGTGAGTTAGCGGCACAGAATAGCCAGCGGTTGGCTGACGCCATCAATACCATCCGAGAACTCGAAGCAGCTAATGCGTCGAATCAGCATCGTATTCGTCAGTTGGAGCAACAGCTTGAACATGCTGAGGTTCTTGTCAGTCCGACGCTCAACGAGGGTCTCTGAACGATGAACTCAACCCAGGGGAGCAGCCTACACAGTTGCTAACCTGTCAGCTGGTAGGCTCCGGCCCTGCCATACAATGCTCGGCGCTTACATAGCGATCATACATGAGCTGGAGCGCGTCGGAGCGCGTTGAGTACGCCAGAGAAATACGTCTGATTCCCTTCACAGGGAAAGCCAAACTCTGGTAGACTAGTGACACTTTGGCGGCGCGTGCCAAGAGGATGACGACATGAACAGCACGCGCAGGCGACCAGGAACGATAAATTCGGCGTCGTACATTGGGTTCACGTGACCCGGCAAGAGTTCACAAGCGTCTAGTACAAGCATTTAGCAGGAGAAGCATACATGCCCACCGCGCTGATTACCGGCATTACCGGACAGGATGGCAGCTACCTCGCCGAGTTGCTGCTCGACAAAGGCTATCAGGTCTTCGGCATGGTGCGCCGCGCCAGCACCTTCAACGACTCGCGCATCCGCCACCTGCTCGACCGCGTCACCCTGCTCGACGCCGACCTGCTCGACCAGCTCTCGCTGATCCAGGCGCTGCGCCAGTCGCAGGCCACCGAGGTCTATAACCTCGCCGCCATGTCCTTTGTCGCCGCCTCGTTCCAGCAGCCGTTCGCGACCGGCGAATACACCGCGCTCAGCGTCGCACGCATGCTCGAAGCGATCCGCCTGGCCGGCGCGCCGATCCGCTTCTACCAGGCCTCCACCAGCGAGATGTTTGGCAAAGTGCAGGCCGTGCCGCAGAACGAACAGACGCCCTTCTATCCGCGCAGCCCCTATGGCGTCGCCAAGCTCTATGGCCACTGGATGACCACCAACTTCCGCGAAAGTTACGGCCTCTACGCCGTAGCGGGATCCTCTTCAGCCACGAATCCCCCCGGCGCGGCGTCGAGTTCGTCACGCGCAAGATCTCGCTGGCGGTCGCGCGCATCGCGCTGGGGCTGCAAGACACGCTGACGCTGGGCAACCTGGAGGCGCAGCGCGACTGGGGCTTCGCCGGTGACTATGTGGAGGCGATGTGGCGTATGCTGCAGCAGGATGCGCCCGAAGACTACGTGATCGCCACCGGCGAGACGCATAGCGTGCGCGAGTTCGTCACGGCGGCGTTCGCGGTGGTGGGCATCAGCGACTGGGAGCGCTACGTCACCACCAATGCCAGTTACTGCGCCCCGCCGAGGTCGATCAACTGATCGGCGACGCCGCCAAGGCGCGGCGTGACCTGGGCTGGGCGCCGCATGTCACCTTCACCGAGCTGGTGACGATGATGGTCGAGAGCGACCTGCGCCAGATCAAACGTGAGCCCCAGCGCTAAGAGCGGAGCCGTGCGCCCCCTCACTGCTCTCACCATCGCCTACCAAACCAGCCTCAGCATCGTGATCCGGAGCGCATCCTCATCACCGGCTATGGCGGCTTTGTCGCGCCCTATCTGGTGGCGGCCTGCGCGCAGCGCTACCCGGCGGCGCGGCTCTTCGGCCTGGTTCACGCGCCCTCACAAGCCCCGCGCGCCGTCGGTCAGCCCGATGTGGCCCACTGCCAGCGGTCACCGAAGTGGCAGGCGACATCACCGATGGCGCATGGCTGCGCACGGTCCTGCGCGAGAGCGCCCCGACCTGATCTTTCACCTCGCCGCCGCGTCCTCGGTCGCCGCCTCGTGGCGCGACCCCGCCGAGGCGCTGCGTGTCAACGCGGGCGGCTTCATCCACCTGGCCGAGGCCATCCGCGCCGAGGAGCTGACGCCACGCCTCATCGTGAGCGGCTCTGGCGAGCAGTATGGCCTGGTGCGCCAGAGGAGAATCCCCTCACCGAGGAGACGCTGCCGCGCCCGGCGAATCCCTACGCCGTCGCCAAGGTCGCCCAGGACCTGACCGCCTACCAGTATTACCGCACCTATGGCCTCGATGTCGTGCGCGCGCGCGCCTTCAACCACTTCGGGCCAGGGCAGAGTCCCACCTTCGTCATCGCCAGCTTCGCGCAGCAGATCGCGCAGATCGAGGCTGGGATCGAGGCGGAGCCGACGTTGCTGGTGGGAAACCTGAGCGCCGAACGCGACTTCTTGCCGGTCGGCGAGGTGATCGCGGCGTATCTGGCGCTGGCGGCGCAGGGGCAGGCAGGCGAGGCGTACAACATCGGCTCGGGCGTCGCGCGCAGCATCGAGTCGGTTCTGGAGCAGTTGCTGGCAATGGCGCGAGTCGCGATCGCGGTGCATGTGGATCCACAGCGTTTTCGGCCTGCATATGTGCCGCAGGTCGTCGCCAACACGACGAAGATTCAGCGCGACACCGATTGGCGCCCCAGCGCCACGCTGGATGCTGGCCTCCTCGCGACGCTTGATTACTGGCGATTGGCTGCGCAAGCACCCTCAGCGTCACGGTGGTACGACAGGTAGAGCCTCGTCCAACTATGCCAACTATGCCGCCCACTTGCGACCATGAGGTTAGCACACGCCCAATTGGTCTCTACGCCGACCACAGCTGCCGCCGACACGCCAGGCACACGCTGAACCGTTGATCCGCGCCCCACGTCACGCGCCGCTCATGGGCGCAGAGCCGCTCGATCCAGCGCTGCATGCGCTGCCAGTTCACATCGGGCGCGTAGGCGAGGAACGTGCCATCCACACTGTCGGCCCCCATGTCGTAGGCGGCCTGCACAGCACGGCCAGAGTTGCGCCGTGCGATATGCACGTGCTTGCCACGCAGTCGCGCCTCGATAACCACTCGTCGCGCCGCCTGGCTCTCCTTGAAGGCTGTGTCGCCTGCGATGAAGACCGCGTCCAGCGCGTCCCACTGGCCGTCTGCGAGTGGCGTGCGCTCGATGCCGTTCTGAATGGCGAATGCCGCCGGATAGCCCAGCGCGCGTATCTGCGGTAGCACATCCCGTGAGCGTTCCCACGTCGCCGCCGCGTCGCAGGGGACATCGGGCGCGACGGCGAACAGGCAGGTGGCGCGGTAGGCGCGCCAGCGGTCGAGGAACGCGAGATAGCGGTCGAGCCGGAACCGCGCGCCCTGCTTCGCCCCTTGCTTGAAGCAGCCGTTGTCCGCCGCCCACGCGATCTCGTCGAGCAGACGCCGTGGTAGCGAGCGGTTGCGCATCAGCGGCGTGAACATCAGCCCGCCATGGCGCCAATGCAAGACCGGCTCGTAGGGCGCGCCACTCAGGTAGCGGAAGGCGATAGAAGGGCGCTCGACGACGTGTTCGATGGGTGGCTCGACGACGTACTCGAAGGGTCCCTCAGCCGTCTCAATGGGTGGCATCAGTCGCTCACCTCACTCATCGTTCGCCTTGCTGGCGGTATGTTCTGGACAGACCCACGTGTAGAGCGTGCCGCGCTTGAATCGCCTGATGAGGCGTCCATCGCGATTGCGTGGGCAGTAGTGGCCAGCGTCACGGAGCGCTGCCGTCAAGTGAGCATCGCGATCAGCGCGCCCGATGACGCTACATCCCTGTTCTCCCTCATGGTGCGTCACAACGAGCCAGGAAGCCGCTGGAATCGTCCAGGCAGGAATCGGCACGCCGAGGTCGCGCATCATGTCGGTTGCGCGTCCGATCATCACGACCTGCATGCAAGGGTTACGAGCCGGGAGTACATCTGCCACGAGGCATGCCTCACGGTACTGCATCGTTCTCTCACTTCACTTCCCGTGTTGGTCCATCCGCCGCCGCCAGGGCCTGTTTGTGCGCCGCGTCCATCACGCGCCTGACCCCTTCCGCAGATCGCCGCCTGCCGATGGGTCCGCTCAGCCGATAGTCTGGCCCGCTCATCAGCAGCGCGGCGCCCAGCGCGCGATCTTGCAGCCGTGAGGCGATGCGCGGCTCCAGGTCGGCGGGGATGAGGTTGCTGGCGACCGCCGTGGGCAGTTCCTCACGGTAGCGATAGTCGAGCAGCTTGAACAGCAGCTCGTCGCTCCAGTCGCTGCGTTTCTCCGCGCCGAGGTCGTCGAGGATCAGGATCGGCGCCTCACAGACCGCCTTGAACCGCGCGCCATACTCGCGGCCATTGGCCGAGTCCAGTCCATCGCGCACATGATCGAGCAGTGTGGGGACCACCGTGTAGAGCGGATAGCGCCCCCCAGCCAGCAGGGCGTTGAACGCCGCCGCCAGCAAATGCGTCTTGCCCGTCCCCGGCCCGCCGTAGAGCAGCAGCCAGGGGAGCGCAGCGCGTGAGGCGTCATCTGTCCACGAGTGTGCAGCGGCAAGCGCGGCGGCGAGCGCGACCTGCGCCTGTGGATGCCGTGGATTGTGGTGAGCATCGTAGCCTGCGAAGTCGAGCGTGAGCAGCTTGGGCGCGATGTCTGAGGCTCGCAGCGCCCGTTCCCAGCGGGCATGCGCCAGTTCGCCCGCGCGACACGAGCAGACCACATCGCGTGTGCGCCACGGCTCCGGACCTACCCACTCGCGCACCCGTCCAAGGCCACTACACAGGCGACACATCACAGCATACAGAGGCGTCAGCAGCCGGAGAGGCCGAGGGTGAAGAAGTATCACCATCCGCCGACAGCCGCAGCGTGGCGACCTTCGCCCGAACCGCCGCTGCCGTGGTCACTGCCGTGGTCGCCGTTGTCGCCGTTGTCGTGTTCGCTCGACTGTGCGGCCTGCGCTGCGGCGGCTGCGGCTGCGCGAGCGTAGTACGCTGGCGTGCCGATTGCGGGTCGCCCATCATCGCGCCGGTCACGTCGCCCAGCTTGCGCATACCCCCGCCGGTTCCCCTGCTGTCCCTGATACCCCTGATACCCATGTCGTGGTCCCTCCTGCGTCTGCGGAACGTCCGTTGCCAATACTGCCCAGTTGCCTGCCAATGCCATCGGGTTGAGTGGAACGGCTGGCCCATAGCGAGCGCGGTACCGGCGTGAGCGCGTGACGATCTCCGCTGCCATCTCCGCCGTGATGACCCCGCTCGCCGGGCCAGGCTCACTACTGGTCTCGTCGAAAGGCTCACCGTTGGGTTCGTAGCTGGGTTCGTCGCTGGAGGGGGAGCCGGGTGGAGCGGCAGATGAGTGGGCGGTCATCAGGGACTCTTTGAGCGCCTGGATGCCCTTGGCCCACCTGCCACGTTCAACCCGGTTGGAGGGCGCGGCTCCCATCGCTGCGATGCAGGCGTCCCATACCGGATCGGCGACACGCCCGCTCTGGCGCGGGACCAGCGGCGTCACCTTCGCCATCGGCGCTGCCATCGGCGCTGCCTGCGCAGCCGTCGGCGCAGCCGTCGGTGTGGTCGTCGCTGAGCGCGTAGCAGCGGATACTGTTGGAGCAGGCGCAGGGGCAGGTGTGACGAGAGAGAGCGCGGCGTCAGCCGCAACTGGCTCTGGGAGCGCTTGTGGCTCCAGTGGCGTTCTCTCTGTTCTCTCTGAAAGACTCCCATGCACACTACTGTCGCTAGGTGAAGGCGAAGGCGAAGGCGAAGGCGTGCGCGCGTGTAACGGCGTTTCGCGCTGTACTGCGGTGATCTGCGGTGTTTCGCGGCGTTCTGCGGCGTTCTGCGGCGTTCTGCGCTGATGTGCGCGCTGCACATCCTGCTGCGCCGCTGGCTGCGCCGCTGGCTGCGCCGCTGGCTGCGCCGCTGGCTGCGCCGCTGGCTGCGGCGTCAGTGGTGACAAACGGAACGCGGGCTCGGCGGGCGCTGGAATCTGTGAGCCATTACTCGTGCGCTTATCGTGTCCAATGTAGGTCTGATACTTGAACCACGTCGCAGGTGGGAAGGCGAGATAGGCGCGTCCATCGACGACGTAGCGTAGCCACAGGCCGACCTCCGCGATCTGCGTGAGCGCGCCATCAACATCGTGCGCTGTCACATCAAAGCCGGGCAGACGAGCAGTTTGAATTGACGCGCGTCGCCCGTCATGCGCCCCCAGTCGTCGGCATGCAAAATGGCCCAGGTATAGAGCAGCACAGGCAAGGCGCCATGCTCGGCAAGCTCGGCGACCCGTGGATCGGTGCTGATGTCGCTGCTGAGGTAACGACGGCGACTCATGCTTCACCGCCAGTCCGCATGGGGAGTGCGATCCCTCTGGCTATCATGGTCATTCCCGCCTGCTCTGGCGTACGCGCCCACTTGCGCCGATTGCATGGCCAGCAAGCGGTCACGAGGTTGTCGATCTCGTCACTGCCCCCCTGGGACCGAGGGATCACATGATCGATGGTCAGGGTTTCATGGTTCGTTGAGCCGCAGTAGACACACACGTATCCGTCCCGTCGAAAGACAACCCGTCTGTGTTTGAGCCACGGTGACAAGCTTGACCCGCCAGGAACGGCACGTCTCGATATAGCGTGTGAGCCTGCCCGCATGAAGCCCTGCACGCAGTCCCGCTGGGAGGGGTTCAAGGATGGGATTGGGGACGGGATCGGGGATGCGTGATGGACGCACTGCGAAACGATTCTGCTCCTCGATATGGTCCAGATAGGCCAGATACGTATGCCCGTCAACGATGTAGCATTCAATCAATCCCACCTCGGCGAAAAGGCCGATCGCTTCGCCAACGAGCGTGACACTCACCGTGTCATTCATCGGCCAGACCCGTGCCTTGAGTCGGAGCGCCACCGCTTCACAGCGCCCCCAATCGTCGAGCGCCGTGAGTAGCCAGGGCCACAACAGCGACGCCATGCCGTTCTTCTCGCTCACCAGCAGCAGACGCTCGTCAACGCTCATGTCGCTGCTCACAAACACCTTGCGACCCGACATGCTCTTACACCTCATCTTCCAGATCAGTCGCAGCATTGAGAGCATCGAGAGCATCGAGCGCATCGGGCTGCGCCAACCAGTCGTGCCAGTCATGGATGTGGAGGCGACCATCTTCTGCGTCCACCTCGAGGAAGCCCGCCGTGAGCAACGCTTCGAGCAGATCCGCTGGCCTGCCCATCTCCGATGACCAGCCCATGACATCGGCGAGGATATCGGCGTCAATCCCTCTGATCCCATCGCCGAGGCAGCCGCCCGGCGCATTGTCGAGACACCACGCCCACAACGCCACCAGCCGCCCGACAACAGCGTAGCGGTCGAGCGCGAGCAGACGCGCCAGTCGCAACGTCTTGCGATGGCTGACGAGACTCTGTTGCACCTGAAGGAATGACATTGTCGCCTCCTCGATCTGTCTCACCGATCTGTCTCACCGATCTCATCATCGATCCCCTGGCACAGCCGCACAGCCATGCGAAGCACAGCCATGCGAAGCACAGCCATGCGAAGGTGTATGCGGCCATGCGAGGCTGTGTTACACTAGGGTCAAGCTGTGTAAGGCTGTGTAAGGCTGTGTAAGGCGCGCTGTGTGGAGTTGTGCGTATCCTGTGGCAAGCCCTGTGGCAAGTCCTGTGGCAAGGGAGGGGTGTCACGGGCATCTCACGATCGTCGCGGGCATGTCGCAGGCGTAGCGGGCGAGTGACCACCGCTGAGTGACCACCGTTGAGTGATCACCGCTGAGTGACCGCATAGCTGACCGCATCACGCCTACCCGTCTGTACACCTGCCTACACGCCACTACTGAATCCATCAGGCCTGCGCGCGCTACGTACTCGCCAATACCCGCGTATACTCGTGAGCGAGGGAACTTAAAATCCTCTGGGGGTAACCCCGTGCGGGTTCGAGTCCCGCCCGCCCTACCACAGCGTGAGTACTCGGTGTGTCCGCTTGTATTCCGGCTTTCTCACCTCTTGTGTACGCCTCCTCTCCCCACGAGCGCCTCGCTCATGCCCGTGTGATGCTGTCCTGGTACTGCCAACTTTACTGCCAAGCGTGTCAAAATCGCTGCATCTTCACCTCCCCAACCTCCCAGAGCCACACACGACCACTATGCGCAGTTGCTCACCGTTCTTCACGGTTCTTCACTGTTCAGCGCTGTTCAGCGCTGTCCATCCGTCTGGCGACTCGGCCGACCCTGCCGAGTCGCCAGTCCGAGCGCCACCGAGAGGGACGCCGCAGCCTGTCGCTGCATATCCGGCAGCACGTGTGAATAGATATCCAGGGTGATCGCTATCTAC
>CAVPBB010000018.1:0-68314 GCA_963701795.1 uncultured Chloroflexia bacterium
AGGAGGAGAGGCGTACCAAAGAATATTGACACAGAGGGCAGCGGCGATAGCGTCTGAGGAACTTGGACAACGCCATATAGTGCTGTTTGCGACTCTTCGCAGGACCGGCTATCTGCTCGTACTCTACGTTGTTGAGAGACCTCTTAACAATACGAACACGCCAGCCCCGGTGGGATCGAGTCACGCATTCCCACACCTCGGCTTCGCACGGAATCAGATCAGATATCAGTTGCTCGCCCCTTTGCTCACTGACTGCCAACCAACGCTAGCAGCAGCAATCAAGGGGATTGACTTTGGAGGTTGTTAACGCCCCAAATGCAAATGTATTCTGGTCTGTACCTCCCTCACGGTCGGTATATGATGCGCTACGCCATCCGCACTACACGCTATTTTTGCTACGCATCGAGTAACGCGCTTTCAGCATTACCGAAACGCACCCAGAATGTAAAACAACCAATATGTACATGTCAAATCGGCATATCTCAAAACACGAAGCTACGTGCCGGAACTGACTGCGTCACACTCGCTTGACTTTCAGATACTGCAAGCTCGCCGCGCGCTGCTCCAGCGCGCGCTCAATGGCTGCGCGCACGTCGGGCGCGACGGCAGGCGGCGCCTCTGGAGGCAGTTGGGCGACAGCATCTTCGAGCGCTTTAAAGCGATTGGTTAACATAGCAGGCTGCTCCTGATACAGCGCCTGGCCTGAAATAGGAGGCGCGCCTCGAAGTATAGAAGCTAACGCCGTGGTGGCTTTGCCGCAGGTCGCCTCGCCTCAACCATCTTTCCTCTCGCGAACACTCGTCCTAGCCCGGATGTGCCGTCGCACAGAGCCGCCAGTCTGGCGTACCATATGCTAGTCGCCAGCCTGATGGACGCGGATGGACTTACGGGCGAGCGCGGATAGTTGAGGCGGCATGACGCCACAGATGAGGAGGATGTAGCCGTGGCCGAGTTCACGCACCTGCACGTGCATTCCGAATACAGCCTGCTCGATGGCCAGTCGCGCTTCAAGCGGCTGGTCGAGGCGACGAAGGCTGGCGGGATGCGTGCGCTGGCCCTTACCGACCACGGCACGATGTACGGCACGCTGGAGTTCTATAAAAGCTGCCAGGCCGCCGACATCAAGCCCATCATTGGAGTTGAGGGCTATCTGGTTCCGTCGCTGGAGGAGAAAACCGGGCGCTACGAGTATAACCATCAGTTGCTGCTCGCCCGCACCACACGCGGCTACCACAACCTGCTCAAGCTGACCACCCTCGCCCACACGCGCGGCTTCCAGGCGCGCCCGCGCATGGACAAGCCGATGCTCGCCGAATACGCCGAGGGGCTGATCGCCACGTCGAGCTGCCTCTCCGGCGAGATTCCTGAGCTGCTGCTGCGTGGCGACCTCAACGGCGCACGCGCCGCCGCTCGCTGGTTTCAGGATGTCTTTGGCCCGGAGAACTTCTACATCGAGCTACAGGACCACGGCGCAGCGGAGTCGCCACAGGTCAAGCTCAACCCGCTGCTCTACGACCTCGCGCGCGAGGTGGGCGCGCCGCTGCTGGCCACCAACGACCTGCACTACGTCGCCAGCGCCGACGCCGACGCGCAGGACGTGCTGCTCTGCATCCAGACCGGCAAGTCGCTCGAAGACCCCAAGCGCATGAAGTTCGACAGCCAGCAATATTATCTCAAGACCCCCGACGAGATGGCGCGGCTCTTTCCGGAGCTACCCGACGCGCTGCGCAACACGATGGTCATCGCCGAGCAGTGCGAGGTCGAGATCGCCAGCGGCGCCAGCCTGATCCCGGATTACCGCATCCCACCGGAGTTCCGCTCGCAGGATGAATACCTCTATCACCTCTGCCTGAAGGGCATCAACGAACAGTACGGCGCCGTCGGCGAGGCGCTACAGCGGCGGCTCGACTACGAGTTCGAGGTCATCCGCTCCAAGGGCTTCGTCTCCTACTTCCTGATCGTCTGGGACTACGTGAACTACGCCCGCAGCCACGGCATGCGCTGCGTCGCGCGAGGCTCCGCCGCTGGCAGCCTGGTGGCCTACGCGCTGGGCATCACCAACGTAGACCCCATCCGCTACGACCTGCTCTTCGAGCGCTTCCTCAACCCGGAGCGCATGAGCATGCCCGATATTGACATGGACTTCCCCGACGACCGCCGTGAGGAAGTCATTCGCTACGTCGCCGATACGTATGGCTGGGACAAGGTCGGCCAGATTGTCACCTTCAATACGATGGCCGCCAAAGCCGCCATCCGCGATGTGGGCCGGGTCATGGGCATGCAGGCGGAGGCCGACCGCGTGGCGCGGCTGATCTCCGGTGGCCCCAAAGTCACCATCAGCGGCTCGCTCGACGAAGTGAAAGAACTGAGCCAGCTCTACCAGCAAAGCCCCTCGGTGCATAAGCTGGTGGATATGGCGCGCAACCTCGAAGGCACCGTGCGCAGCGTCGGCATCCACGCCGCCGGGGTGGTCATCTCGCGCGAGCCGCTGGCCGAGACGATCCCGCTCCAACTACGCGACTATAAAGACCCCAACGACACCTGGCTCGTCTCGCAATATGAGCAGGCGCACCTCGAAGACCTCGGCCTCATCAAGTTCGACTTCCTCGGCCTGAGCAACCTGACCATCCTGATGAACTCGCGCCGCTTCATCCAGGAGACGCGCGGCGTGGAGCTTGACCTCGACCGCCTGCCCGACGACGACGAGAAAACCTACAACCTGCTCGGCCTCGGCGAGACCACGGGCGTCTTCCAGTTCGAGTCGGGCGCCATGCGCAGCTACATCAAAGAACTCAAGCCTACCTGCATCGAAGATATCATGGCGATGGTGGCGCTCTACCGCCCTGGCCCAATGGACTCGATCCCACAGTTCATCAAAGCGAAGCATGGCGAGGCCGAGATTCGCTACCTCCACCCCCGGCTGGAGCCGCTACTCAAAGACTCCTACGGCGTGATCGTGTACCAGGACCAGGTCTTGCAGATCGCGGTGCAGCTTGCGGGCTTTAGCTGGGGCGAGGTGGATAAGTTCCGCAAGGCGATGTCGAAGAAGGACCGCGAGGCGATGCTGGAATATCGCGGCAAATTCATCAAAGGCTGCGTCAAGAACGGCATCCAGGAGAAGACCGCCGAGCAAATCTTCACGTTCATTGAACCCTTCGCTGGCTACGGATTTAACCAGGCTCACGCCTGCGCCTACGCCTGGGTGGCCTATCAGACCGCCTACCTCAAGGCCAACTACACGGCGGAGTTCATGGCCGCGACGCTCACCACCGAGGCGGGCGACGCGCGGAAAGTGGTCGCCGCCGTCGAAGAGTGCCGCCGCATGGGCGTGGAGATTCTGCCGCCCGATGTCAATTGCAGCGAGTCGGGCTTTGCGGTCGAGTCGCAGGCGCCGGGCGAGGATGGCGCGCCACGCTGGGGCGTGCGCTTCGGCCTCGTCGCCATCAAGAATGTCGGCAGCCGCCCCATCGAAGAACTGCTGGAGGCGCGGCGCGTTGGCGGCCCGTTCAAGTCGCTTGCCGATCTCTTCGCCCGCTGCGATGGCAAGAATCTGACCCGCGGCGCCGTCGAATATCTCATCAAAGCAGGCGCGCTCGATACGCTGGGGCGCCGCAGCCAGTTGCTCGCCGGTCTCGACCGCGCGATGCAGTATGGCCAACAGCAGCGCCGCATGCGTGAGATCGGTCAGAACAGCCTCTTTGGCGCGGTGGAGGGCGACTGCGGGCGATGACTTCATCCTGCCTGATGTGCCAGACCACCCGCAGCAGCAACTGCTCGCCTGGGAGAAGGAACTGCTCAACCTCTACCTCTCGGCGCACCCGCTGGCTCATGTCGCGCAGTTCCTCAAGAAGCGCGTCAACGCCTACGTCGTCAGCCTCAGCGAGGAGTGGGCCGGGCAGAAGGTGACGCTGGGAGGCCGCGTGACCGAGATCAGGCGCATCGTCACCAAGCGCGGCGACCAGATGCTCGCCGTCCAATTCGAGGACCTCACCGGCGCGATGGAGATCGTTGTCTTCCCCAAGACCTATGCCGCGACCTCAGAGCGCTGGCGCGAGGACGCCGTGCTGATCGTCACCGGCCAGGTGAAGATAGGGCGCGACGACGACGCGCAACTCGTGGCCGAGGAGGTCGAGGAGTTCGTCGTCACCGAGGAGGAGGCCAATCGTCGCGCCTACCTCGTGCGCGTCCACCTGCAACGCACGAAGAATACGGTGATAGACAAAACCAAAGTCCAGGATGTCGTGACCGCCCTGCGCGATTTCCCCGGCGACGATCAGGTCGAACTCTACGTGCGTAACGGCGCCTGGGAGGCGCAAATGATCCTGCCTGCTGCGACCAGCGGCATTCGCTTCTGCCCGGAGCTGATGCAGCAGATCGAGCAGGCGCTGGGGCCAGGCTCCGTCGAGGCGATTCCGCTGCCGCGCGAGCAGCGGGCGCCTGCCACCATCTCATGAGCCGCGCGCGAACAGCCGAGGTGATGCGCCGATGACTACCCTGAGCATCTCGAAACAGACTGCGCGGCGCTTCATCCTCGGTCGGCAGGGCCTCTGGCCAGGGCGACGCTGGGCGGGCGAAGCGGGGCTGGCGGATGCGCTGCGCGCCTGCGAGGCGATGCAGATGGACCCGCTCAATGTCGTCGCGCGCAGCCATGACATCGCGCTCTGGGGCCGCGTGCGCGACTATCAGCCCGCGCAGCTCTATCGCACGCTCTACGAACGCCGCGAATTCTTCGACTACGGCGGCGGACTGTTCATCTATCCGATGCGCGAACTGCCGTACTGGCGCACCCCCATGCGCCGCCGCGAGCGCGAGCCGCGCTGGGCCGACTTCGCCGCCGCGCATCCTGACCTGCTCGATGCTGTGCGCGCCGAGCTACGCGCGCGTGGCCCGCTGGGCAACCGCGACTTCACAGGCGGCGAGCGCGTCAAGAACTATCGCGGCGGCAAAGATAGCTCGCTGGCGCTCTACTATCTCTGGCTGACGGGCGAGACGATGATTCACCACCGACAGGGCTTTGAGCGCGTCTACGATCTGCGCGAGCGTGTCGCCCCAGCGGCGTATGATACAGTCGCATCGGAGGATGAGGCCGAAGCGTTCTTTGCCCGCAAGCTGATGGCGTTTCATGGCATGGTCCAGGAGCGGCGCTGGGGAACGTGGCTCTCAGGGTTCATCGAGCGCAAGGTGGACCGCGCCGAGGCGCGCGACCGGCTCGACACGCTAACCCGGCAGGGCGCGGTTGCCGCGCTGCGCATCGAAGGTTCGCCCGACCGCTGGTACGCGCTGGCCGATGATCTGCCACTGCTCGATGCGCTCGAAGCGGGCGACGTTCCGGCGGCATGGCGTCCGCTCGACGCCACGACTGAGACAGAGGTCACCCTGCTTGCCCCGCTGGAAATCGTCAGCGCGCGCGGGCGTTCGAGCTGGCTCTTCGACTTCGAGTATCTCTGGGAGGTCTACAAGCCAGTCGCCGCGCGCCGCTGGGGCTACTACACGCTGCCAGTGCTCTATGGCGACCAACTGGTGGCCCGGCTCGACCCACGCCTCGACCGCGCGACGCAGACCCTGCGCGTCAACGGCTTCTGGCGCGAGGAGGGCGCGATTGCCGATGAATCCGCCTTTGCCGAGGCGCTGGCGCGCGGGCTGACACGCTTCGCGCGCTTCCTCACCGCGCGGCGCATCGACCTCGCCGCGCTGGAGCCTGGCAGTCAGTGGTCGCTGATCGAGCGGCAGGTGAACGCCCAGCTCGCAGCGGACGCTGACCCCGGCTAGAAGGCGCCCGGCGTCGATTGGGCGCCACACGCCACGCATGTAGAGCAAGGGAGGGCGTCAACTCAACGTCGCCCGTGTGCGTATTCTGTTGCAGCGCGATGATTCAGCCGTTAAAACTTCATAAGGGCGTCGGCGAACGCTCTATTGTGGAAGCGACCCCTGAGGGAGAGGACGAAACGTTGACCAAGGAGTTCTGTCGGCACTGCGGCGCTGAGATTCCGGAGGGCGCGCAGAGCTGCGTGGTCTGCGGCGCGCCGTTGCGCGCGCCCGCCAGCGATACCGCTTCAGCGGAGGCAGCCCTGCAGCTACAGCCGACGTCGCCCAACCTCGCCGCGATACCTGTCGCGCCGCCCAGCGCCCTGCAAGAGGCGCCAACGCCACCCGGCGCCGACCCCGCGCAGTCGCACTATGCGCCGTACCCTGGGACGCCGGGCGTGTGGGCGCCGCCGGGCCAGCCGACCTACGCTCCCTATCCCTCCTATCCCTCCTATCCCGCGCAGCCTGGCTATCAGCCCTACCCCCAGCCAGGGCAGGTCTACGGCTACCCGATGGGGGGCGGCTACTATGCGCCTCACTACATGGCGCAGCCGCAGCCACAGCGCGCCCCAGGCGAAACCTACGCGCTGGTCATCTCGTGGATCGTCACCATCGCATCGGCGCTGGGCATCCTGGGGGGGCTGCTGGTGACGGCGCTCGCCAGCATTGGCGTCTTCACCGGGCAGGGCGATGATCTCTCCTTTCTCGGCAGCATCATCGGCTTCTCGCTCGCGCCGATTCTGGGCGGCGGCTTCGGGCTGTGGTACGGCATCCTCGGCATCCTGCGGCGGCCCTCGCCACGCTTTGGCCTACCCGCCGCGTGGGCGATCCTCATACTGGCCGTGGTGGCCGTCGGCGGTGGCGTGGCGCTCTGGCAATACGATTTCTCCCAGGGGCGCGCGCCGGGAACGGCGGCTGGGGTGCTGCCACTCGCCACACTCGCGGGAGCGCTGCCAGCGCTGGCGATTCTCGCCTTCACCACGCAGCGCCTGCGCAACCCCTCGACCCGCCGCCACGTCTGGATGTCGCTCTTCTACGGCATGACACTGGCGCCGCTGCTCGCCGTCATCATCGAGACGGTTCTCAGCCTCATCATCGTCGCCGCGTTCGGCCTCAGCGCACAGGACGCGCAGAGTGTGCTTGGCCAGCCGAATACGAGCAATCCTTCGCCAACAGTGGTCGTCGCGATGCTGCTGGTGCTCTCGGTCGTGGCGCCGCTCGTCGAGGAGGGCGTCAAGCCGCTGGCCGCGCTGCTGATCATCCGCCGCCTGCGCACACCCGCCGAAGCCTTCCTCGTCGGGCTGGCCGCCGGGGTGGGCTTCGACATCCTCGAAACCATCGGCTATATCGGCCAGGGTCAGGCCGACTGGGTTTCGGTCGCCATTGGCCGCATCGGCGCGGGCCTGCTGCACGGCATCGGCGCGGGCATGGCGGCGCTCGGCTGGTACTACCTCATCAACGGCTCAGGCGTACACCTGCGCTGGCTGAAGGGCATCGGCTGCGGCCTCTACGCTGTGCTGCAACATGCGTTGTTCAACGGATTCTCGCTCATCGGCCAGACGCTGCCAGCCAGCGCCAACGCCTGGATGAATCAGCCGCTCTACCTTGGCGGGCTGCCGCTCCAGAACTCGGACATCATCTATCTGGCCATCTATCTGGCCCTGCTCGGCATGCTGATCTTCATGACCAGTCGGCTCTGGCGCGCCAGGGGGATGCCTGAGCGCAAGCCGCCGATCGTGACGCCTGGCTGGCCCACGCTGCCATACGGCCCCTATGGCCCCTACGCGCCGTATGGATACTATGCGCAATATGCGCCGGGCGCATGGCCAGCGCCTGCCCCGCTGCCGCAGACACAGCAGCCACTGGGAGGCGCCCGATGATTTCCAGCGAGACGACCAATCTGCTCGGCGCGCCCACACCGGCGGCCCGGCAGCCGACGCCCAAACGCTACAGCCTGATCTTCGGCGTCGCGCTCGCGGTGGTGACGCTGACCGCGCTGATCGTGGCCTTCTTCTCGTCCGACTTCCGCCCGCGCGGCTCTGATGCGCTGCCCGCCACCTGGACACAGGCATACAACGCCGACCTGACCGGCTCCGACAACGGCAAGTGGGATGAGACGCAGGGCTGCAGCATGAACGCGCTCGGCCTGGACGCCAGCGGCAGCGCCAGTGATGACGCGCAGTGCGCCTTTACGCCAAGCGTGCGGGGGAATGTGACAGCGAACGGCTTCTACTTCGAGACGCAACTGGCGCCAGCGGCCATCGTTCCATCCTATGTCCGTTCGGTGGTGAGCGTCGGCGACATCAGTGGCGAGTCTGCGTCTGGCGGCGCGGTGATCCACTTCATCATCACCCAGGACGGCTCCTACACGCTCTGCGATGGCGACTGCGCGCAGACGAGCAGCGCCATCTACCTGCATGGCGGCCTCGCCTCATGGCATGGCGACGCGCTCGTCGCGAACACCATCGCCATCAAGGTGTCGCCTGACCACAGTACGCTCACCGTCTTCGTCAACGATCAGCAGGTCGCGACCGTGGCGACGCAGTTTGGCCCGCAGCCTGCCATCGCGCTCGGCGCGCTCGCTGGCAGTGAGGCGATCTTCACGCACGCCACGCTCTACACTGGCCAATAGAGCAGGGGAACGCCGATGTCGCAGTTTGAGGCGCAGGACCCCGACTATGCGCAGCGTGTGCGCGACAGCTTCGCACGCCAGCGCATCATGGAGACGCTGGGCGCGACGCTGCTGCATGTCGCTCCGGGCGCGGTAGACATCGCGCTGCCCTTCCGCGACGATCTGACGCAGCAGCATGGATTCCTGCATGCGGGCGTCGTCACCGCCATCGTAGACAGCGCGTGCGGCTATGCGGCGCTCAGCCTCATGCCGCCCGGCGCTGGCGTCCTCACCATCGAATTCAAGCTCAATCTGCTCGCCCCGGCCAGCGGCGTGCGGATGATCGCACGTGGCCGCGTCACGAAGCCTGGCCGCACCATCACCGTCTGCGCAGGCGATGTCTTCGCCGCGCCAGCGGAGGCGGACGGCCAGCCAGCCGAGCCGGAGAAGCTGGTGGCGACGATGCTGGCCACCGTCATGACCGTGCGCGACCGCCCCGGCGTCACCGACTGACACGCCGAGAGCCGCCGACGCTCAGCTTGGGCAGCCGGGCGTGGTGTCGTCGGGGGTGAAGGTCGCCAGGATGGCGTTGTGCTGCGCTTGTATGGCTGCGGACTGGTCAGCGTCCAGCACGTCCAGCGTGTAACTCGTCCCCTTGCCCGTGAGGAAAGACCAGACACGGTGGACACCTTCCGCTACCTGATAACTCATCGGCAGCCCCGCCAACTGGACAGATGTTTGACCGGGTGAGCCGCAAACCAGGGGAATCTGCCCCGACGTGACGTCATCCAGTTCCTCAACGTCGATGAGATCGCGGGGCTGCGGACCAGTGAAGACCACCAGCGCCTCCTGCCCGTCGCCCAACCCAGGACTAGCGATCGATTGTGTCGAATATGACCACCCTTTGGGGTACGCGATGGTGTAGTGCGCCCCCCGGTACACGCTCCACCCCATGGGGATTCCAGGGATGGTTGGCGTCGCGCTGGGGGCCTGCGGTTTATTGGAGTCAAGGGCTGGCTGTGCGCAGGCGCTGATTGCGCCCAGAATGAGTAGCGCGATGAGACACAGTCCACACCTGGTGACGCGCTGAGTCACGCTGTCCTCCCTTTCACACCAGCCTGGCGCATCGCTTCATGTGCGAAGTATAGCTCATGCAGGCAGTGTTTCCTCCACGGCGCTCCGTAGTTTTTTATGATCATAGAGGCAAAATACCAGGCTGACCTCAGTTCGAGGAAATAGTCGGCCAGGCTTGCGACTATGCGCCGTGAATGCGAGGTGTGGCGGCCACCAGCAAGGCCAGGCGCGCCAGATGTCAGAAGGGCAGGCGTCCGCGATAGGCGGCGTCGAGCACGTCGACGATGTGCAGCACGGGCATGGCGCTGCCCGCCTGAGCGAGCTGTGAGCGCAAGTGCAGCGCGCAGCCGGGGTTGGCGGTGACGACGGCCTGCGCTCGCGTCGCCACGGCATGCCTGACCTTACGCATGCCCAGCGCGCTCGCCATCTGCGGACGGATGATGTTGTAGACGCCCGCGCTGCCACAGCAGAGCGACGATTCCTCCATCTCCACCAGCCGCAGACCGGGGATGGCCGCCAGCAGCGCGCGTGGCTGCGTGGTGATGCGCTGGGCGTGGGCCAGGTGGCACGGCTCCTGATACGTCACCGTCAGCGGCAGCGGCTCGAAGCGCGTATTCAGTTCGCCGCGCGCCAACGCATCGCCGAGCAGTTCGGTGATGTCGCGCACACGCGCTGCGAACGCTCTTGCCCGTCCGCGCCAGGCGGGAACCTCGGCGAAGAGGTCGCCATACTCCTTGAGCGCGGAGCCGCAGCCAGCGGCGTTGCAGACGATGTAGGCGGCGCCGCTCGTCTCGAACGCGGCGATATTGCGCGCGGCGAGCGCACGGGCGTGGTCCATCGCGCCCGCATGGATGGTGAGCGCGCCACAGCACTCCTGCCCGGCGGTGGCCACCACATCGAAGCCGTTGGCGTTCAGGACGCGAATCGTGGCGCGGTCGGTTTCGGCGAAGACGGCGCTCATCACACAGCCCGCGAAGAACGCGACGCGCCCGCGCTGTGGCGTCCCGGTCGGCGCGGCGTAGACCTCGCCATTCGCCGTGAAGAACTGATCGGGCAGCCGGGGCGTCAGCGCCTCGGTCTCGCGCAGGCCGAGCGCATCGAGCGCGCCACTGCCACGCGCCAGCCGCCGTATGCCAGAGCGCTGATAGAGGCGCAGCGCGCGCCCCGCGACGCGGAACCGCCGCTGATCGGCGAAGAGGCCATTGAAGACCACCGAGCGCAGCGCGCGCTGCCCGGCTGGCCGTGGCCGCGCCCGCTCGATCTGCGTGCGCGCCGTCTCGACGAGCTGGCCATAGCGCACGCCAGACGGGCAGACCGCCTCGCAGGCGCGGCAATCCAGGCATTGATACATCTGCTCGACGAAGCCGGGATCAGTCAGGCTCAGCGCGCCATCGGCCACCGCCTGAATCAGACGGATGCGTCCGCGTGGCGACGACGCCTCACTGTAGGTTTCGAGGTAGGTTGGGCAGGAGGGCAGGCAGAAGCCGCAGCGCACACATCGCTGCAAGATGTCGTCGCTGGGCTGGTCTGGCCCGGTGAAGCCCGATGGGCCGCGCACGCCCGCGCCGAGCACATGCTGCGTCAGGTCAATTCGCTGCTCATCAGGCGCTGGCTGGTCATACGCGGCCTGCTCGCCCGCCGCTGGAGTCTCTGCGCTCACCGCCGTCTCGCCTTCTCCGCGCCGCGCGGCCCTCACGCCAGCGCGTCTGCTCTCGCCTCTCTCTCCTCATTATAGGCGCATGCGGCAGCTACCAGAGGCGTCTGACTCCATAGGCGTCGAAAGCGCGGTCAGCGCCAACGATCGAGATATCTGCGGCGAGCGCCTGGGCGATCAGAAGTCTATCGAAGGGATCGCGATGATGAAATGGCAGCGTAGTTACCTTTGCGGCGGCATCCACTGTGATGTGCAGCAACAGCATAGTGTTCTCACGGAGTTGCTCAGAAATGAAGGGTTCGAACGGTTGGCTGAGGTGTAACTTGCCCAAGCTGATCTTAAGAGCAAACTGCAGAAAGCTGAGGCAGGCAGCCGGTGGGTGGAATCGGCTGGGCGGAACGCTCGCCGCCACTCGCCTGCTCAACCTTATGCAGATTTGCTCTAAGCTAAGAGGCGCCTCGGATCCGTTCCCCGAGCGCGGCCGCCGGACTACGACGACAGTTCAGCCCGACGCGACCACCAGGCCTCGGCGGCGCTCATTGCGCTCTCCGCCTCCTCGACGCCGTCTCCTACAAGTCCGGCGGTGGCAGCCCAGTGCAAGGGTACAAGGGCCAGAGCCCCGGGAAGCCAACGGTGCTCGTCGGGAGTCAGGGGTTCCGGAGCGGTGCGCTCATAGGCGTCGAGCAGTAGTCGCGGCTCGAGCCATTCGCCGCTCTGTGCATCGGGGTTCAGGCTGGTGGCGATGCCGGGAAGGTCGCGCATCAGGCTCAGAGCGCCCGCGATGTCGTACAGCCGCTCCCTGACCCTCGCAAAATCCAGGTCCAGGGTGACCCATGAGCCGTCTGACAGTTCGACCGCGTTGCCCAAGCGGTAGTCACCGTGAATCGGCGCGAATGGCAGTTCGACACCCTTCCGGAGCTTGGACAGCTCGCCAGTCAGTTGGCGCATCCGACGCACGACCGGCTCGCTACGGGGTCCGAGCCGGCGGCGTGTGAAGCCGACCGAGTAACGCAGTTGGCCGAATGTCCTGTGGTCGTCGAGAGGTTCGGGCGGACTGGGCTCCCAGACTGCATTGAGCGCCGCGTGAAGACGTCCGAGCTCCTCGAATAGGCGGACGTAGGAGTCCTGGGTCGCCGGCGGCTGCACGTGATCGATGAACTCCTCAAGCTCAGCCCAACGATCAGCGACCCTCACGAGGTCGGAGCCGAACATCCGAATCGGCCGAGCGACGCGGACTTGGGCGCGCCAGGAGCCGCTCGCGCAGGCGTCGCAGTCCAGCCACTCGGCCGCGCGTTACCCACGGCCTATGAACCCGGAGGACAACCGGCGGCTCAGCGTCTATTCGCACGTTGAGGTTGAACGAACCGCCGATGTCTGCCCACCCGGCCCCGCGCGCGACGCGGGCGATCAGGGCCGAGACGGCCGGATCATCGGGGCTGGCTCTAGGTCCGAACCAGCGCGGCAAGGCAGGGGGAGAGGCCGAAGCTTCCATTTCAGGCATGGGGATTGGGCCGCCAGCGCACCCGAGGAATCGGGCTAAGGCGATCTGCCCCGAGGAATCCAGAGGGGTCGGGCGCATCTTTGCCAAGGTCGCTCCCACTGTTCATCCTGTTCATCCCTCAGGCTCGATGGGCTGCACCGTCGCATCGGGGGCCGCTTCCAGCCGGGCACGCAGCGCTGCGTCCTGCTCACTCCTGATCGCGCGTGGGCGCCCAGGGATGGGTTTGCGCTGCAGGCGAGCCGGTCTCGCGCTGTCGCACGACCGCGCGTTTGACGGTGGTCACCACCACTCGGAAACGGCGCGCGGCTTCTCGCAGGGGCTGACCGCCCGCCACCGCGTGCACCGGGCGTTCTTTGAGGTCGGTCGAATAGGCACGCATACGCGGTTCCCTCGCATAAACCGTGCCTGCTTCCGCTTTCCGCAAGTTGCTCTAATAGCCATCTCCCAGAGACTTCCCACGCTCAGGAAGACCTCGTTCTCGCCATCTTCGATCAAAGCCCGTGCCAAGGGCTAAGCTGCACATCACCTTCGAGGAACCAGAGAAAGGTATGCGTATCGAGAAGCAGCTTCATGGAGTATAGTCGGCAAAGTCGGGCAGCGGCGCGTCGAAGTCATTGGATATGACGACCTGACCCCTTGCGGTCCCAGAGCGCCGGTTGCGTTTTGAGGGAGCCGTAGCTACCAGGGCAGAGACTGGAACCAACTGCACAGCGCGCTGATCGTCATGCGTGATGACCACCTGCTCACCGCGCATCGCCGCTTCGATGAGTTCGTCCAGATGGCGTTTAGCCTCATCCGGGGTCATGTGAAGCATCTGAGGGCCTCCTTCACGCATAGTCGTAGTACTGCCGCCTCAGTATAGCATGAGACATACTCGGCGCTCCCAACGCTCAGGTCGCGCCGACGCCGTAGTCGTGGAGCAGCAGCCCCTGCGCGATGAGCGCCGCCGCGCCCCAGTGAGCCGTCGCGCCGCGCACCGCCGCCTCATCGGGCAGCGTGGCGCCCGGCGTATAGCCAAGGTAGGCGCGGCCCACCACCTTGCGCACCGCCAGATCGCCCGCCACCACGCAGGGCCGCCCCAGCGAGCGCGCCAGAATCCACTCCGCCGACCAGCGGCCAATGCCGCGCAGCGCGACGAGCCGCGCGATCACCGCGTCGTCGGGCAGCGCGGCCAGCATGGCGGCGTCGAGCGCGCCACCGGCGACCGCCTGCGCCGCCGCGATGATGTATTCCGCCTTGCGCGTGGTGAATTGCAGCGCCCGCAGATCAGCCACGCTCGCCCCGGCCAGCCGCTCGGCGCTCAGGCTATAGACCTCATGCGCGCCGATGCTGTGCCGCTCGCCGAACGCCTCGGCCAGACGGCGGCGTGTCGTCGTCGCCCAGCGCAGATTCACCTGCTGCGCGCTGATACAGCGCACCAGCGCCGTGAACAGATCGAACTGACGCGCCGGGCGTAGCCCCGGATAGCGCGCATCGAGCGTCGCCACCACCGCATCGGCGCGCAGCAGCGCCGCATACTCCGCTGGCGCCTGCATGAAGGTCGCACGCAGCGCCGCCTCGACAGGCGCCCGGTCGCCGGGCTGCGGCGCCTCCACCAGCAGCGCTGGCGCGGCAATCGTCCCGCGCATCAGGCAGGCATAGGGGATGATGCGCTGGCCAGCGCGCAGCGTGCGGATGAGCCACGCGCCATCCCAGCGATCGAGCAGATCATCGCCGGAGCGGCGAAACTGGTCGAGTGAGGCGGCGATGTCGAGCGGCCCCGGTAGCGCCGCCTCGAACCGCGTCGTTTGCGCCGCAACCATAGACAGGGCATCGGCGGCATGATCTCCGACGCTCATCGCGCCTCCCCCACGCCGAAGCGCTCGCGCAGGCCGCGCCAGCCCGCCTCGGTGATGATGACGGCGCGCGTGCCCGGTTGTCGCGCCACCCAGCCCTGCGCCACCGCCACCGCACAGAGCGCCGCCCCCAGCGCGCCGCCCAGATGTGGCCGCCGCTCGGTCCAGTCCACGCAGGCATAGGCGAAGCGCCGCTTCTCGCGCCGCAACTCCACCACGGCAATGCCCAGGTCGCCGAAGAGCGCCTCGCCCGCATTGCCAAGCTCCACCGCCGCTGAAGGGCCAGCGCGTCCAGCCGGCGCCGCGTGCGCGCCCGGCGCAGCGAGCCGCAACGCATCACGCGCCACCAGCGCGTCGAAGAGCGCCACGCCCACCTGCCCGGCCAGATGATCGTAGCAGAGGCGCGCACGCGCCAGCGGCGGCGTCGCACGCGCGGGCGTCCGCTGCTGCGGCGCGTCGGCCAGCGCCATCAGCGCCTCGATCAGACTCGCCACCGCCGGATCGCGCACGTCATAGAGCATCTGCCGTCCCTCCCGTGTCGCACGCACCAGACCTCGCTCACGCAGCAGCGCCAGATGATTCGAGACATTGGGCTGCGTCGCGCCCGTCAGCGCTGTCAGCTCCGACACCGTGGCCGGCCCACCCATCAATTCGCGCAGGATGTCCAGCCGCAGCGGGTCCGCGAGCGCCTGTGTCACGGCGATGATCCGCTGGCGCCCCTCCATCTTTCACCTCCATGTCATGGAACATATCACCACACGCTGATATGTTACGCGCACAGACGCGCCCGTGTCAATGCCAGGGGGTCAGGGGCGCTGTGAGGGGCCATGGTACAATGGCGGGGGTCGCACGGCGCGCCCCTGGCAAGACGAGCGACAGGCGGAGAGACAGGCGCATGGACAGAGCTGATGTGACAGACGATCAGGGCCAGCCCGCGCGGCTCGCGGACCTCGCGGCGCTGGAGCAGAGCCTTCCCGATGGGCGTGCGCGGCAAGCGCATCCACGCGGTCGGCGCAGGCGGGCATGGCATCTCCGCTGGGCTGCTGGTGGCGCAGGCGGCAGGCGCGATCGTCACCGGCTGCGACCACATCCCCACCGCGCTCGGCGCCATGCTGGAGGAGGCGGGCATCCCCATCGCCATCGGCCACGACACTGCGCACGTCGCCAGCGCTGATCTCGTCGTCACCAACCCCGCCGTCACGTTCCTGCATCCCGACCATTCGGAACTGCTGGCGGCGCAGGCGCTGGGCATCCCCGTCTCGCAGTGGCAGCCGCTGCTCGGCCTGCTGATGCGCGGCAGCGTCGGCGTCTCGGTCGCTGGCGTCCACGGCAAAGGCTCGACCACGGCGCTGCTCGGCGCCATGCTGATCGCCGCCGACCTGGACCCCACCGTCGAGGTCGGCGACATCGTGCGCGCGTGGGACTCGAATGTGCGGCCCGGCAAAGGGCGCTACTTCGTCAATGAGGCCGACGAATTCAACTACAACTTCCTCTCCTACCATCCGCGTGTGGTCACGCTGACCGAAGTGGAGTATGACCACCCCGAGTTCTTCGGCTCGTATGAGGAGATCCGCGACGCCTTTGCGCAGTTCCTCCAGGGGATGGATACGACGCCTGGCGTCGCGGGCGCGCCGCTGCCCACCATTGTCACCAGCGCCGATAGCCCTGGCTGTCGCGATACCCTCGCCAGGCTGGGCGCCGTCTGGCCCGGCGTGATCCGCACGTTCTCTGTCGAGGGCAGCCAGGCCGACGCGATGGCGCGCGATGTCCGTGTGGGCGAGCAGACCAGCTTCGAGTTGCTGCTCGATGGCCATTCGCTGGGACGTGTCACCCAGCAGGCGCCGGGTCGGCACAACGTCGCGAACGCAGTGGCGGCGGCGGCTACGGCCAGCGCGCTCGGCGTCGCGCCGGAGGTCATCACGCGGACGATTGGCGAGTTCACCGGGTTGCATCGTCGCTTCGAGATCATCGAGGATGGCGACTGTCACCTGGGTGGATGACTACGCCCATCATCCGCACGCCGTCGCGCTGACCATCGCCGCCGCGCGCCAGCGCTTCCCCGGGCGACGCCTCATCGCCATCTTCCAGCCGACGCTCTACACGCGGCTCAAGCGTTTCCTCACACCCTTCGCCGAGGCGCTGGCCACGGGCGATGAGGTCGTCGTGGTCGAGATTCAGCCCTCGCGCGAGCGCGACACCGGCATCATCCACGGCTCCGAACTCGTGCGCGCCGTGCAGGCGCAACCCGCCTTCGCCCACACGCCCGATGCGGCGCGCTACGGCGGCGACTTCCCGCAGACCGCCGCGCTGCTCAACACGATGCGTCAGCCCGGCGATGTGCTGCTGGTGATGGGCAGCGGCCCCGTCAATCAGGTGATCGCTCTGGCGCACGCGGCGCAGGGCTAAAGAGTAACGCCTCAGCCGCCCATGAAGGCCGTCGGCTCGACAGGCGAGATCACCAGATTGCTATCGCAGGCGTTGATCTGGTCGGCGACCGTGAGCACGCTGAAGTCATTCGGCGGCGTCACCGAGAGATACGCCGAGGTGGGGCAGCCTGTCTGCGAGCCAATCGTGACATCTGACCAGGTGACGGCGAAATAACCCGACGCGCCCGGCGCCAACGACACATTCTGCTTCACCTGATTGGTGAACATGTAGGCGTTGGTCTGCCAGAGCGCATGCGTCGTCATGGGGTTATGCTGGGCGTCGAGCATCAGCGCGCCGGGGAAGCCAAAGAGCGTGCAGGTGGCATTCGACGTGTTCGTGAACTGCGCCATCTGGCCGATATGCCCGGCGGCGCCATTCGAGGAGTGGATCGCCAGCGTCAGTTGATCTGGCTGGCAGTTCGTCACAGAAGCGATCGTTGTCGTTGTAGACGCAGGCGGCGCGGCCTGTTGGGCGCAGGCGTGATGGCCTGTGTGGGCGCAGGTGTGGCGGCCTGCGTGGGCGTGGGCGCAGGCGCCGCCGCCTGCGCGGCGCACCCGCCGAGCGCGCCCGCCAGCGTTGCCAGCGTTGCCAGCAGCGCGATGCGCTGCGCCAGTCGTCGCCATGTCGCATACGTCATACCGAATAGCCGCCTTCCCGCGCCCACCTGCGCGCCCTCCAGGGCGTCGCACACGCGCAGCGCCGCTGGCTCCTGCGGCAACGATAGCACACAGGCAAACGTATGCAGTGTGACAGGCTGCACATCCCGTCCACGCCGACACAGAGCGAGCGGCGACCCTTCCTCTTGTCGAGGAGGAGTCGCCGCTCGCTCTGCATGTCAGGTTCGTCGCCGGACGAACTACGGCTGAACAGTCTCGGTCTTGCCATTGAGGCCCGTACGCGCCAGCGCCGCGTTCAGCGCATCCGCCGCCTGCGGGGCGGTCGAGGAGATGATGGTGTTCAGGCGATCTTTCGCCTTCGGCATGGTGTCTGTGCGGACGCGCTGGCTAATCTCCGCAGCGCGCTGCTGGCCCTTCTGCGCCAGATCGCCCGACTGCGCCAGCCACTTGCGCGCGGCCTCGCGACCCTCTTCGCGGGCCAGCGCCACGCCCACAGCCACGCCTAGCAAGCCGACCGTCACACCCACCGCAATGCCAATGACCTGTGCCCTCTTCATGTTAGTCTGAACCTTTCTCCTGGCCTTGCGGCCCGGTCGCATCAACGACGAACAGGCGCGCGCTCACTGCTCGCGTCTCGTCGCCCTGCGCCTCTGTGATCCTGTACACTGTCATGCCCTCGGTGAGGGCGTTCTGGTTGGCGATGCGGCGGTATCCATTCCTCGCCGCAAACATCGCCTGCGGAACCAGCGGGCGCACATGGCCCGTCCGCGCGCTCAGGGAGGCGCATCCTGCGCCAGCGCGCGTCTTGCCCTCACCTCCATGGTGAGGCAGCATCCAACTCAGGTATATACGAGCAAACCGCGCGCCAGGTTAGCGCAGATTGCCCAAATGCGTAGCCATCTGGGCGCCATTGCGTAGGCATTGCGGCGCCGCTACGGCCCCGGCTCCGGCTCCGCTGTGTCATCGGGGAGTGGGTCGATCATCACCCGCAGCACCGTGGACTGCTGCGAGAGGTCTAGCTCGCCCTCCGTCGCCACGCCTACTGGCGCAGCGGCGCTGGGCGTCGCTTGCGCCTGCTGCCGCGGCTCCGAGCGGCCAACGGTCAGCCACGATCCGCGCTCCACCTCTGGCTGCGCGGGCGCCTGCGCGCGGCTCCAGCTCAGCGCATCGGCGAACTCCATCGCGCTCTGGAAGCGCTCCGACATCTCACGGCGCAGCGCCACCAGAATCACCTCTTGCAGCGCAGCGGGTGTGTCGCGGCGAAAGATCGTGAGCGGCGGCGCATCGACGATCATACGCTTCGAGGCCGCCGCCAGCGGGGTATCCGCCTCGAAGGGTAGGCGCCCGTCACCAGCTCATAGAGCACGATGCCCAGCGAATAGAGGTCTGACGAAGGGCCACCCGGCTCGCCCAGCACCTGCTCTGGCGAGAGATAATCTGGCGTGCCGATGACCTGCCCGGTCGCCGTCAGCGCGGTCAGGTCGCCGCCAATCTGCCGCGCGATGCCAAAATCGGCCAGCTTCGTCAGCAGCTCCAGCGGCGAATCGAGCAACATGACATTCTGCGGCTTCACATCGCGATGCACGACGCCGACCGAGTGCGCCACCGCCAGCGCCGCGCACAGTTGCTCGCCGATGCGCCAGACCCAGTCGAGCGGCAGCGGCCCGACGCGCTTGAGCAGGTCTTTCAGCGTCGCGCCGAAGATGTACTCCATCGCCAGATAGGGCACAGGCTTGTCCGGATCATCAGCCCAGTGCGACTGCGACCCGACGATCACCGGCAGTGTGACACCATAGTCGAGCACCCGCACGATGTTGGGATGCGAGAGATGCGCCGCCAGTCGCGCCTCGCGGCGAAAACGCGCGGCGGCCTCTGGCGCGGCGTTGGCGGCGTTGCTTTTGAGCGCCTTCACGGCGACGATGCGCTGGGTATGCAGGTCGCGACAGCGAAACACGACCGCTGTTCCGCCCACCCCCACGCGCGCCAGAGCGCGATAGCGCTCGGCCATCAACATCGACGTGGCCTGTCCATCGCTCCCGCTCATGCGCAGTGAACCCTTCCCATGGCTGGCGCGCGCCCTCATGGCGTCTCAGCCCGGCGCCACAGCCGATGATACCACATACGCCATACCAGAGAACCCGGACAAACGCGCTATCTGCCCGGCAGAGCGAACGCGGTGAGCGCGATCATCGCATAGAACGCGCAGAGTTGTACACCTTCGAGCCACGTCGTCTCGCCATCGAGATTGACGAGCGCGTAGACGAAGACGACCAGGCCCACCGTCACCAGTTCCAACGGCTTGAAGACCAGCGTAAACTGCTGGAGGCCCGGTGTGAGCAGCGCGAGGAAGAAGCCGAAGAAGACCAGCACTGGCGTGACGAAGAGTGGCACCTGGACACTCGACCCTGCCGCGACCTCCATCGCCTCCTCCATGCGCTTACCCCACGCCATCTGCGTCGCTTCGAGCAGCTCGCCGAAGTTACAGATGATTGGCAGTACGATCAGCCCAAAGGAGAGCGGTGTCAGCAGCGGGCTGGCCACGATCACGCGATCGGTCACGGTGACAAGGGTGGCGCAGACCCCGGCGATAGCGGCGATGGAGAGGATCAGCAACACCAGCGCCAGCGCCGTTACACCCACCCCCAGCGGCGGCGCCTCAGCCCCCTGCGCCAGCGCCTGCTCGCGGGCGCGCTCCGCCTTGGCCGCCTGCTCACGATGGAGCGCAGCCTCCTCTGCCGCCGTCAGATGAGGCTCGGCATGCTGTTCCGCCGAGGCCGGGCCAGCCTCCTCGGCTTTCTCGCTCGCCAGCCGGTCGCCGACGTGGAAATACTCGACGAGCACATAGGCGATGTAGCTGATGAAGAGGATGACACAGACCACCAGGCCCACGGCTTCCTCGGTCGAGGAGCCGAGCAGTTCTTTGCTCTGATCGGCAAAAGCTGTCGCCAGCGTGGGCAGCGCCAGGCCCACCACCGCCAGACCCAGCATCGAGGCGAATCCAGCAGCGCGCTCCTGGCTGAAGCGCAGGCGTCCATGTCGCCAGGCGCCCGCGAAGGTGGCCAGGCCGAGGGTCAGCAGGATGTTGCTGATGACCGAGCCAAGCAGCAAGCCATGGACAATGGTGTAATTGGAGTCGGTCAGATACGGATGACGCACGACCTGCATCAGCAGCCAGAAGCCGATGGCGATCTCCGGGATATTACCCAGAAAGGCGTTCATCAGCCCGGCCACAATCTGCGAGCGCCCGCGCGCAAGCACCTCGACCATGTCGCCGTTGAACTGCGCCAGTGGCAGCAGCGCGAGCAACGAGACGCCAAACAGCCAGAAGGCGAGCCGTCCGGTCGTAGCGCCATTCGAGTTGTACCAATACAACACCAGTGCGGCAGGCGCGAGCAATAGCGAGAGGTGCCAGAAGCGAAGCTTCACCGTTCTATCCTCATCTTCCCCGGAATCCACCAGTATCCACTCAGCGGGCATCCAGCGGGCATCGCTGACCACCACGCCGCTCAAAGGCGCCTGCGTAATTTCAGTGGCCAACGAACCGACGAGCGCCGCCGACACCTATGATACCAGAGGGGCGCTATGTCAGGCGTACGTAAAAGTGACGGGATTGGTCGCGCTGCCGGGCGAGACGCTAGCCCGCTCCCACGCCCATCCCCGATTGGTGATGGGACTACGGCGAACGGCGCGCTTGCCAGACCCGCTACAATAGTGGACGCCAGGGGACACCACGCGCTGACGGCGACGCGCGGGTGAACGACCTAAGGGCTACCTGAGGAGGATGGGGACATGCTGGACGCGATCAATGCGCTGATGTATCAAAGCTCGACACTGATTGGCGCGGTCATTCTGATCGGGGCGCTCGCCTATATCGGCGCAAATGCCATCAGCCCGTCGAATATCTTGCTGCGGCGTCTCGTCGGCTACCTGACCGCCATCGCGCTGCTGCTGATTGGTGGCTACAGCTTCTACTTCGGCGCCTCAAAGGAAGTGACGTTGTTCTATGAGCACATCTACGATTTCGACCTCTTCCGCCTGGAGTGGATGCTCGTCGGCGCGCTGGCGCTCGTCGCCGGCCTCTTGATAGCGCGCCAATCCTATCGCAGCATGTGAGCCAGCGCCCAGGCCGCCCCGACGTGGCGGTGTCGGCTTCTCTCCCACACTCCACACAGGCTACAGCAGCCCCAAAGCGCGGCCTGTGGTTTTGGAGACCGATCATGCGGCGTTTCACGCCATGCGCTGGAGTGCGCGAAGTCGCTATAGATTCAAGGTCTAAGGATCGCTTACTGAAAAGCGCCTGGCGAATCGTTTGCCGCCGCGACGCGCCCGCGAGAGACACGCCATTTTGCCCTCATGCTCGACCGTCACTTCTCTGCCTGAGGAGACTGCATCGAAAATGTCGGGAGCACCCCTGACAGACCCGAAAGCTCACGACAAAGCCCAACAAAGCGCCCTTCATGCCGCCAGGCGGAAGGGGGGATAGTCATCGGTCACCAATACCAGCGCATAGCCGGTCACACGATTTCCCCAGCGGAGCACCCCTTCCACAAAATCGAAGAGTTCGCGCGGGTAGCGCTGCGTAAAGAGGATGGCGAACCAGGCGATGATCACAGCCACTACAGCCGCAATGCCCAGGAAAAACAGCACGATATAGTGGGGGATTGCGAGGAACCATTTCACCAGGGGCAGCCACTGATTCAGGTCGCGCGGGACATCGGGGTAGGGGTAGTCGAGGCGCACCGACTGCTGGTCATCGGTCGCGGGGTAGTGGTCATCCATCAGCGCAAGATAGACGCTCACCCGATTGCTGAACCGCAAAAGTTCGAGGTTCCAGTCGAACCACCAGCGGGGATACTTCTGGCGCACAACGATCATGAGCAGCGGCGCGAGGAAGAGCAAGCCGCCCACACCTGCCGCGACGCCCCTGGTCGAATTGCTGGAGCTCCAGTCCCATGACCCTCCAGCCACGGTCCCCAGGACGATCAGGATGGGGATCGCCACCACCAGCCGAAAGAATGTGGTGACGCGGTCGAGGGGTCGATCGGGGTAGTCGACCGCGAACTGCACCGGGTAGATCGCTTGTTGCATCATGTCTCTCCTTCTCGTCGCTGCGCAGCAAGTATCCACAAGTGCGTCTGAGCTTGTAGGGGATTGTACGCTACTGCTTGGCAAGCAGCGACCGCGCGCGCCGGACGAGATCCGAGGCATAACTGCCTGTGGGATTGAGCGCCTTCCAGCAAGGTACACAGGCCAGTGTTCGGAGCGATTTGGGCGCCACATGGAAGCCTGTGGGCGTCATAACACGTCTGGTTCAGGTGGTAGCGCTGGACAACTTGAGCGCGCATAAGGCCGCGCGCGTCCCTGACCTGCGCTGCTTGATTTCGGTATCATTGTGGGGCGCCTGCGTCCGCATGGTCGAGCAACTTGCGGTACACTTCCTCGATCTGGTCGGCAACGGCGCCTACCATGAACAGGCGCGCACGCGCATGCCCTGCTTCGCCCATGCTTGCACGACGAGCGGGGTCGAGTAGCAGGCTGCGTAAGGCGGCGCGTAGAGCCTCTGGATCACCAGGCGGAACGAGTATCCCTGTTTCATTGTCAATGACAATATCGACAAGCCCACCGACCGCTGAGGCGACGACAGGCTTACGCGCGGCCATAGCCTCGACGGCGACTTGCCCGAACGGCTCGGGCCACACCGACGGCACAACTCCTACAGCGCAATGCTCCCATGCGCTCATGACATCATCATGCCCTACATCTCGCGCGACTTTTACACCAGGCGGGAGGTTCAGGGTGGACTTGTCATTCTGTGACCCGATCAACATCAGCGGGGCGAGACTGGCCAAATCTGGATTCTGGTATGCTTCGAGCAGCACCTGCAAACCCTTATGGCGCGCTAATTCTCCAACGAAGAGAATATAGTTATCTGTCGGCGGCAGAAAGGCGGGGCGTGGACGTTCAGGATGCGATGTCAGCACACCGTCGGGGACAAAGGTAGAGATAACGTCCATAGGACGAGGAGATCTCCCCGCAGCTTGAATACTGGCATCACGAACAGCCTTGCTGACGGCTATGTATTCGTCCACCTTGTGGTGTGCCCGCTTGCCGATCTGGAGGGCCGTTGTGATGAGCAACGATTTCGCCATGCCGTATTGCTCGACGCCGCACCTGACACACTTGCTGTATGCCGGCCCATCACAGACTTGCCCGTTCCGCAGATAAGACCTTCGCGGGCATGTCAGGCTGTAATCGTGCAGTGTCACCACAAGTGGCATGTCGTATCGTGAGCGCAGCGGAAGATAGGAGTACAGCATCCAGCTATGTCCGTGGACAATGTCTGGCCGTTCCTTCTCAATGACCTGGCGTAGACCTGCCACAAGGCCAGGGTCGGTCAATGGAGGATGGAATGGACGTGTGGCGCTCTCGTAAAACGGCCTGAGCAACCGGCCCCACCCAGCAAGACGGTAGATCCTCACGCCCGCATGATCGACCTCATAGGTGGGAGAACCCTCAAGCGCCTGTGTTGCCACAGCGACCTCATGTCCGCGACGGATCATTTCATGTGCGAGCACCTGCACATGCCGCTGCGTTCCACCTATGGAGGGCGCATAGAGTTCAGAGAACATTAGGATGCGCACTGGCGACCTCTCTTCAGCCACACTATTCGAATGTGTCTTTTGTGTCTTTGCGGGCGAATGTTGGCGCTTGGAGCGCCGCTGCCATCTGGTTGTCGCGTATCGTTGACGAACTCTGCTGTACGCGGGGCGAGAGCGTACCGCTGGCATATCCCGCTACAGTCCACACGAAGCCAAAGATGATCGCCACTGCGCGTACTGGTCCATACAGATCACCACGCAGTGGAGCGAAGAAGCCGCGCACTGCGGCTTTTGGGAGCACGCCAAACGTATAGCTGCGTTCCGCCGAAAGTCCACGGTCTCTGCCAACCATCCTCGAGATAGCTGCCTTGGAGAGTCCCTCATGGTAGCAACGTGAGAGAAAATATCCCCAGCGAGCGCGAGCCTTAGAAATTGAGTGTGCCATTACCGCATTCGGTTCATACAGCCAATGCGTCTGAGGCCAGTGGGTAGTCGCGCGAATGCAGAGTTCCGTCTCTTCGTCGCCCAGGGGCTTGGCGCCTATGCGCCCAATGCTCGTATGAAAGCCTCCCACTGCCCCAAAGACTGCCCGACGAACGCACATGCATCCCCAGAGGTTGCGCACGACCTGGCGCTTATGCGGCTGGCCCTCATAGGTGCAGCCGACTGTCCAGTAGAACTCTGGAGGAAACCAGCGCGGCGGTTTCCCTTCCCATCTGGGCAAGATCGTTCCTCCCGCGCCAAGCACTGTTGGGTCTGTGAGACAATCGCACAACTGCTCGAGCCAGTCTGGTTGGATCGTACCATCGTCGTCTACAAACGCGATCACATCACCAGTGGCGATGGCGATGCCAGTATTTCGCGCGCCGGATAGGCCCTGCTGCTGCTCATTTGGCACGATGTGCGCTTCTGGGTACGCCGCTCGAGTTCGCGCAAGCAATGCGTCGTTGTGATCAATGACAAGAATGATCTCTTTGGCGGGTAGCGTCTGGCGCCGAACCGACTCAACGCAGTACTGTAAGTGTGTCCACCGTGCCTCGGTGTAAGCGCAAATAATGACAGAGACTTGTACCGGGATGGCTGATATCATACCTGCTCCTCTTCCCCTGGAGAAGTGCTCTCGCGCTAATGTGTCGTCGTCACTCGACGAACGGCGCGCCACGCAAGTGATCGTGCACGTCGTACCCACTGCGTGCTTCGCGGCTCCAGTAACCGGCTAAACGAGGGCATATCCAGTCCAGGCACGACGATCAAACGCGAAAGCCCGAATAAATCTTCATCGTGATTGCTGGCGCGATATCCAACCGCACATCCAGCCGCATATCCGGACACCGCCGCCGCCGCTCTCACCCGCTTGGACTCAAAGCCGAATGGATAAGCAACCGTCATGACTTCCTGCGAAAGTTTGTCTTCCAACTCGATCTTGGGTTCGGCCAGTTCCTGACGCAAGTCATGCTCGGACAGCGCATCCAGCGCACGGTGTGTTACACTGTGCGCTCCAATCTCTACACCCGCTTTGGCGACTTCGCGGAGTTCGTCCCAGGTCAGAATACGACGGGGCGCATCACCTTTCACCCAAAAGTTGGTTCGACCTACCGCACCGGTGGTGACATAGAGTGATGCCGTGCATCCATAGCGTCGGAGCACGGGCAAAGCGTCCTTCGCGAAGTCCGCATATGCATCGTCAAAGGTGAGCACGACAGATCGCGGTGGAGAGAACTGCCCGCTCTTGCGAAGTCGCACGAGATCAAACAGCGTGAGTGTTGAATAGCCGTTGGTTACGAGATACGCGACTTGATCGGCAAAAACACGTGGCGGCACGACGAATGCGGCGAAATCCTTGCTCGTGACCTCGCTAATGCTGTGGTACATCAGGATGGGAACCTGCCCCGGCTGCCCCGTGTGCGCATTGGGTTGGGATCTCCGCCCCCCCCTCTGTATCCTCGATAGCTCCGTCTGGGTTGTCTCAGTCATCCGATGTGTTCCTCACGCCAGCGTCTCACTATGTTGACCAGGAAGCTGGCGCAACACCCGCCAGGGTACCCCTGTTCGTCGGCAAACGGAAGGCGGTAGCTAGCGCTCGCCACGTGAAGACCCCTGGTAGTGGCTAAGGCATGCGCTACAAGGAGGGCCTGCGGCGCTGCGGGCAAGGCTATTACCGTTCCGCGTGAGCGTCGATCCGGCACACAGCAAGCGACTATTGTGATGATAGCCTCTTTATATATAGACTTGCGTCCGTAAGGCGTCAATCGGCTGGGAACCTGCGAACCGAAGGTACTACATGACGCACGAGAGAATAGGGCAGTCATGAGCCACCTGCATACATCGGCGCGTTCCCAGTGAACGCTGACGGTGGCCGAGCAAACAGGCGCACATCGAAGCCATGGTACGCGAGCCGGTACATCACGTGTTTCGCGCCTGTGGCGCGGTCGCGGCCCTAGAAGTATCATCGACGCCATGATCGGGACTGGGCCTGTCGCGCGATGACGTCGTAGCTGATCACGCGCGGCCCATGGGCCAGCGCCCACCACCGCATTATTGTGCTCTTGCCAGGGACGATTCGGTACCAGTAAGGTCCTGGATCGCCACTTCGTTACGTTGGTAGAGTGGTACATTTCTCATGACGATCCGGCTTCCTCCTGCCCGGGGCGGGCTGAGATTTTGAACTATTTCACGTGCGCTCCAGGTCGTCTCCTTCTTCATGCATTTTAAGGCGCATCCCAATAGAGGGATAGGGGAGTAACGGGCAAGATGAGGGCTACTCAGCACGGCATGCGCCTAGATGCGTTATCGCTCGTGACACGTGCGTCTCGGAGAATACACAGAGAGCCTTTCCGCGTGACCATCCTGTGTTGCATCATCGCCTCATTGTTCCTGCTTGCCGCGTGTTCCTCCGCTACCCACGCCATCACCGGCGCTGGTCATTCCTCCAGCACACCGACCAGCACACCGACCAGCACGCCTCCAGCCGCGACCGCGACCATTCCCCCAGACCCTACTCAGTCAGCGCCAAGCCTGGCTGGGTGGAATCTCGAGTGGGACGCGGAGTTTAGCGGTACTACATTAGACACGACCAAATGGCAAGCTCTCGACACTGGCGTTCCCGCGACTATCGGCTGCTGCGCACAATACGCGGACCAAGATTGGAGTCCAGCGAACGTGTCTGTGGAAAGTGGCGCGCTCCATCTCATAACGACTAATCAGCGGTCGAATGGCTACCCATATACCTCTGGCGCAGTCTCATCTCTGGGCAAGTACTCCTTTCAATACGGGCGTGTAGACATCCGGGCGAAACTGCCGACGACAGAAGGTCTATGGCCCGCAGTCTGGCTCTTGCCGACCACGGGAAACACGTCCGAGAGTGCAGCCTATGAGATCGATCTCATTGAGGCTTGGGGCAGCCAGCCCACAACTGCGCACTTCTTCTTCCACTGGCAATCCAGCCAGATTGCGTGTGAGGCCGATGGGCCAAACTTCACGACAAGCTTTCACACCTTTACCTTCATTTGGTCTAAGACAGTCATCGAGTGGCTCGTAGATGGGAAAGTGGATTGTGTCGCGACCAGCCACATTCCCCAGACTCCGATGTATCTCATCCTGAGCGCAGCTATCAATGGCTCACTTGAACGCACGAATGCCTCGACTGTCCTACCGCAGTCGTTCGACATTGACTACATCCGCATTTGGAGCCATGCATAATGATCTCTCGGTTTGCGTCTAGAGTGAGGCGCAGCTAGCGCCTGTGGATGCTCCACATGAACATCTCATTGACATCTCATTGATCAACACCCGCTTGATTAGCATATACCCGCATGAAATCTGCAGATGAGACAAAGCGCGCACGGCCTGTGTATGGCACTTTTCTCCCGCATCCGCTCCTTATGCCGTGTGTTCCCAGTCATACCTAACGTAGGTATCATCACTGCTCTTGTTCTCCGTCTGACGCTGCATCAATTGGCAATTCGCACGTACATGTGTGCCCGTATTGTCTGCGCTCTCAGCGAGAACCCACTATTAGGGAGTATTTACCCGCAAAGAACACACAGAAGCGGCAATGGCGAAGCACACTGGAGGAGGTGTTTGGGGATGGCAAAAAGGGGTCGCAATGGCGCTCATGACGACGAGTTTCGGGAAATCGTCGAGACCATTGAAACCCGATCAATGTCTTCACTGTCAATTGGCGCAGCTCGCGTCACTTTACCACCAGCTACTGGAGATCCTATCACCGCAGGCGACTCCGCCACCCCGACGGTTGCAGTGATCGTGCCAACTCTCAATGAGGCCAGAAACCTTGCGCTGGTGCTGCCACAGATCGCCGCGATGGCCACCGAAGTCATCGTGGTCGATGGGCGGTCCATGGACCACACCGTTCGCCTGGCGGAGCTCTTCGTGCCAAATGTGCGTGTCATCCAACAAACAGGTCGCGGAAAAGGCGACGCTTTGCGCTGTGGTATCGAGGTCAGCTCCAGCGACATTATCGTGCTCATGGACGCGGATGGCTCGACTGATCCGCAGGAGATCCCGACGGTTCGTCCAGGCGCTACGGCAAGGCGCAGACTACGCCAAAGGCACACGGTACGTACAATCGGGCGGAAGCGAAGACCTCACAAGACTGCGAAGCCTGGGCAACCGCTTGCTGACGAAGTTCGCGAACATCGTGTTGGGCAGCAGCTTTACCGATCTTTGCTACGGTTACAATGCTTTTTGGCGGATCCATAGCGCTGTCATCCCGATCGATTGCGGGGGGTTCGAGGTTGAGGCGCAGTTGAACGCGCGAGCGGTCCGCGCTCATCTGAATATCGCCGAAGTGCCTAGTTATGAGCGAACTCGTATACACGGCGCAAGCAGTCTTCATCCTATGCGCGATGGCCTGCGTGTCGCCCAGAGAGTGCTCAAAGAGCGGTTCTGGACGCCTCCCGCACATGCTGAGCGCTCGGTCCACGTGAGCAAGACTGAGGCCTGCGCTTTGTCGAAACTGCCTGGCGACTCCAGGAAGTCAAACACATCCAGGGGACATTAGGGCATGTTTGCTGGCACGCCGCAGGGTAAGCGGATGAACTATTGAGCACACCATTGGTATCTAGCGGAGTGGGGGAAAGGCTGACTTTCATGGAACATGACGCAGTGAACGAACAAGGAAGTGCGCAGCGTCAGTCCCCATCGCCGCTCCGCATCTTACAGGTGACTGCCCGTTATTTCCCTTATCTCGGCGGCATCGAAACGCATGTATTCGAGGTCAGCCGACGAATGGCGGCTGGCGGCGTGGATGTCACTGTGCTTACCACCGACCCGAGGAACAATCTCCCATCAACGGAGGTAGCGGATGGTGTTCGGATTATTCGTGTGCCCGCATACCCGAGGAGGAAAGACTACTACTACGCGCCAGAGATTTCTCATGTTCTTCGGCGCGCTACATGGGATGTGGTACATGTGCAAGGCTGCCATACATTCGTCGCGCCGCTTGCTATGCTCGCGGCGCGACGTGCCCATATCCCTTATGTGCTCACGTTTCACACGGGCGGCCACAGTTCAGGCTGGCGAAACAGCATACGTGGCGTCCAGTGGCGAGTTCAGCGGCCACTCTACAGGCGCGCAAGGCGCCTGATAGGCGTCTCTCAGTTTGAGGCCGAGTACTTCCAGCGTGTGCTGAGGCTTCCTGTGAGTCAATTTTCCGTTGTCCAGAACGGTGGCAATCTGCCTGCTATAGACCAGGATACTGAAGAGGGCGCCGAAGAGTTCCCACACATCGTGTCCATAGGCCGATTAGAGCGCTACAAGGGGCACCACAGAGCGATTGCTGCGATGCCGTACCTGTTGCAGAGATACCCACGAGCGACACTGCGTATCATTGGCGCAGGCCCTTACGAATCCGTGTTGCGAGGGCTGGCTCAACAACAAGGTTTGGAGAAATGCGTCAGTATTGGCGCTATTCCTCCAGAGGACAGAGGAGGGATGGCGCGTGCGCTGATGCGGGCGCATGTAGTGATGCTGCTTAGCGACTATGAGGCACATCCGATAGCTGTCATGGAAGCAGTAGCGCTCGGTCGCCCCGTCCTCGTGACGGCGACCTCTGGGCTCAAAGAAATGGCGGACAACCAACTCGCAACCGCGATACCGCTCAAGAGTTCACCATCTGACATCGCCGCTGCTATAGCGCAACAACTCGATCGTCCGCACATCCCGCCTCCTGTCAATCTCCCCACATGGGCCGATTGCACGAAACACCTGCTCGATGTGTACGCGCAAGTACTATCAGAGACACACAGAGAGTCTGCACGTGTATTCTAAAGAGGCTGCCCCAGGTTCGGAGCGAACGTGCTACGCGACCTATTCGAGAGTATCGTGACGGGGAGGCTATCGCAGATGCAAACGTCGCTGCCAGAGCTACTAAAGCTTCCAGCGCTCTGGGAAAGCCTACGCGAGCATGTGCGCCATTTGCTGGCCGCGTTCGCCACAGCTCACAGCGTTCAGAGGCGACTCTGTGCGGGAAGGCTCGCCGTCTGGTGGCATGATTCCTTCGCAAAGGTGGACGATGCATGGGCAGTTTTGACATAAAGCGGCATTCTGCAAGACAAACACCAGTGGTTGACCATTTGACCCATTTGACCGCTTGACAGCATCTGCTGGCGTCGTGCGAAAACCGGCAGAGCGCGCCTCACCGCATTGGGTCATCCTGCTGTGGCTCGGCCCGGCCCTGGGGATCCTCTCCCTGGCGTTTGGCGATCTGGCTGGGCGGGCGTCGAATGTGTGGGCAGATCCCTTGTATTGGGCTGGTCTCTGCTTGATCTATGCGCCTGCTGCGGCGCGGGTGTTCATCGGGGGGCAGATTGGGCGTAGCGAGGGGTTAACCGCTGTACTCAGCGTCACGTTCGGGTTTACCCTCGTGCGTATCCTGGCCTATCCGACGGGCTATGCGCTGAACGACGAGTTGCAGCATTGGCGCACGCTACAAGATATTGTGAGCAGCGGGCGCCTGTTCGCAGAGAACCCCATTCTACCGGTAAGTCCAGCCTTCCCCGGGTTAGAACTACCTACTGACGCGCTGATTAAGTTGACCGGCCTGCCAGAATTTGCTGCTTCGATGTGTGTGCTCGTGGTCATCAAGCAAACCTTGACTCTGGCGCTCTTCCTCACGTTTGAGCGTGTGGCGCGCTCGACACGTTTTGCAACCATCGGCGTCTTGATGTACTTGATGAACCCTGGTGTGCTCTATGACGACGGCCAATTTGCATATGAGATACTGGGGCTTGCGCTTGCGGTACTGAGCCTCTATCTGCTCGTGAACGCGACCACACGACGAGGCGCAGCGCGAGCGCGGTACCTGGCGCTCGCAATACCAACCATGGGAGCGCTTGTGGTCACCCACCACGTCAGTGGCCTCCTCTTTGTCGCGTTTCTGATCGTCTGGACGGTCAGCGAGCCGCTCTTCGATAACGGGTTAGGGAGTTGGCGTGTTCCCCTAGTTGCGCTCATGGCCATTCTGCCGATGCTGGTCCTCTGGTACGTCGCAGTGGCGCAGATTGTCTGGTGGTACCTCGCGCCCTATCCAGAGCAAGCTGCCGCAGAGATTTTCCAGGTGATTACGGGAACAGGGCAGATACGTGCGCTGTTCTCGCACACAGGGGCCTCTGTGCCCTTGTGGGAGCAACTTGCGACGTATGCTGCGGTCGCTTTCACTCTATGCGGCATGTTCTTTGCCTGGTTTGTGGGAATGGCGCGTTATCGGCTCAGTGGTCTTGGGAGAGTATTTGCCGTTGCAGCAGCCGCCTATCTTGTGTCTCTTGCGCTCCATTTCGTACCAGCAGGTGAGCAGGGGGCTACGCGACTGATGGGATGGTCTCTCATCCCAGGGGGATTCCTGCTCGCGCTTGCGGTTGTATCGCTCATTCCTGCAAGCCCGCAAGCATTCACTCGAGCCAACACACCCGTTGACGGCCAACAAGCCAGGCAGACTCCGCTGAGGCATGTGTGCGCCGTGCTCGCGACGTGGGCTAATCTGCAGCTCGCGCGCCTCGTCCGCTGGCGCATCTGGCGTATCCGGGTCACGCCCGTCCTACTGACGCTCGCAAGCCTGATCATCCTTCTTGGAGATATCTCAACTGACGCGGGCTTTCCTTGGTTCCATACGCCTGGGCCGTACATGGTAGGGGCCGACGCGCGGTCGATCACTCCCGAGAGCATTGCGGGCGCTACCTGGATGCTGCGGTACGTTGGGCCAAATCATCGCCTTGCTAGTGATGAGGAGAATGCCCTGATCTTCGCGACGTATGGTCGTCAGTTCTCCATCACGCCTTTGACGACACCCTACGATCCAAGCGTTCTGTTTACCGAACCGACATACGACAATCGCGTGCAACAAATGATTGACGACGAGCGACTTCAGTACCTCGTCACTGATCTGCGGCTAACGACATCCCTCCCTGCTCAGGGGAATTACTTCGGAGGTGGCGCACAGCCCCAGTTCACCTCGCCGCTGTCTCAAGCCGCAATGGAGAAATTCAGCAGTGTGGTTGGTGTTGACCGGGTTTACGATAGCGGCAATATTGTGATCTACCGGGTAGGATGAGCGAGATGAAGGGACATGGTGGCATACTGTTGGCGGTCGGAGCGCTGGGGCTTGCCGAGATGCTTGCGACGGCGCTCTTTCGCTTCTCCAATCCCGCAATTGGATTCCTCTTTGCGCTCGTGCTGCCAGGGTATGCTATTAGCTCGGCGATCTTCAACACGGCGATATGGCCCGTCGCTGAGCGTGTCCTCTTGAGTACAGGCCTGAGCATAGTGGTCACCATCCTTGGTGGCATGCTTATTAACCTGTCACCTATGGGGCTTACGACCTCGGCCTGGGGTGTGTTTCTTGGCGGGGTTACAGTGTGCGGCGCGCTTATCGCGCTGATGCGTTTGCGCAATGATTGGGCGTCGTCACGGCTCGCTTTCACGCAGACGGCGCCCGCGATTACCGATACGTCGAGGTACTTCTCCTCAACTCTGGTACGTGTGATGGCTCTGCTGAGCGCTGTGGCGCTGGTTGTCGCAATCTTCGTTGCAGTGTCCTCTGCGCAGAGCGCCGCATCGTCGTCGGGCTTCACTCAACTCTGGATACTGCCTTCGTCCGAGGTGACAACCGTTCAAGTTGGCATACGTAACGAGGAACAACAGAGCGAGCGCTACTCGTTGCAGATCGCAGCTTCAGGCGCCACAGTTCAGGTCTGGCCGAACATCGCTCTGGCATCTGGTCAGAGTTGGACCACGAAGGTACACCTACCGCCGCAGGTAACTGAGGGCGTAGGCGAAGTACCAGTCCAGGCTATTCTGTACCTGGCGCGAGCGCCGAATCAGCCATATCGGCAAACGCTCATCTGGCTTGGACACGGATAGGTTACGAAGGTTAGCTGAGCATCGTCTGGGACCAGAGTAAAGTATGCTACTCTCCAAAAATCGGCTCTGTACTACGTTAGAGGCTGCTATGAACCTGTTGAGAATGGCCGAATCCAGAGCTACAATCGCGCTTTCGCGTCGTCTCGGAGGCCAAAGCGGACAGCGAGGCGGGAGCAAGTCTCTTGACGCGCTGGCTATTCTACGGCATTTCGGACGAGTTCATAACAGGCTCTAGCTGTAAACATGCAGGCGTCTATGGGGGCACTCGATGGCGTGATTGCCTATACTGGCGACCAACGCCTCGCTTTCGCGGCGCTGATTCGTACACGAAGGTGATCTTATTGTGGAGAAGTTAGAGACAGTGCAGACGACAGGCGTCGAGCCAACACGGCCCCACCACCCTGTAGCGCACTGGACACAGTTACGGCGTAGGGCGGGCAATTCTCTGTTCCGTAACAGCTTCTTCATAATGGCGACGACACTGGTGACCTCAGGCCTGGGATACATTTACTGGACTGCTGCGGCTCGCGTGTTTTCTGCGGATGCTGTTGGCCTGGCATCTGCGCTCATCTCGGCGGTAAACCTGGTCTCCGCGCTGTCCCTCTTGGGATTACCTTCGGTTGTAATCGATCTCTTGTCTGGTCAACGTTCCACCAAATCTTGGTCTGCGATGGTAGAGGCTGCCATGTTTATGGTGGCTGCTACAGGCCTGGTCTGCGGCGCAGGCATGTGGCTATTGTTGCCTGTGCTGAGCTCTACTTTGCAGTTGAGCGGTGAAGGCGCCGCAGATGTCGTGTTGCTCGTTGGTCTTGTTGCTATCGGGAACATCCTCGCTGTCCTTGACGGCGTGTTTAAGGCTGAGCGTGCCTCGCACTTCCTGTTTGCGCGCAATGTGGCCTTCTCCGCAAGCAAGATACCGCTGTTATTCCTTCCTCTACTGCTACCGCTGCTACACCGCAACAGCTTCACGATTCTCCTTTCCTGGGTGCTTGCCACCATCATCTCGCTGGTATTGAGTCTGGTTTGGTGCCTACGGCGCCTTGGATACCGCCCTCAGTTGGACGTGGGGTCAATGTGGAGGCAATCGGGTCTACTTGGCAGACGAGTTGGAGGCAATTACCTCATTTCGATTGGCGGCACGATGCCAATGTACCTCTTGCCGGTTATTGTGGCTACGCGCCTGACAACAACTGACGCGGCATACTTCTATACGACATGGATGGTGGGCGGTATCTTCTTCATGGTCTCAAGCTCTATAAGTTCAGCGCTGTTCGCCGAAGGTAGTGTAGAGCGGACCAGCCTCCCAACTCAGTTGCGTTCGAGTATACGGTTGGTTATTCTCTACCTTGCCCCGTTGAGTGCGGTCTGTTTCTTTTGGGGGAAAGCGATCCTTGGCATCTTCGGCGTCGAGTATGCTCAGTATGGTTTCGGTATACTATTAATACTCGTTGTTTCTGCCGTGCCCGATGCGGTTACTAATCTTGCCATCACTGTCTTGCGAGTGCGGCGCCACATCTATATCGCAGGCGCGCTTAACATCGGAATGTCTGTAGTGACGCTCGTCCTCGCGTGGATTCTATTGCCCTTGTTCGGAATCAATGGCGCCGGCTGGGCATGGCTGATAGGTCAGTCATGCGGTACCATGGCTGTATTGGGCTACCTGGCTATCCATGCAAGCCGTAATATGTTGCAGAGTTTTGGGAGTCGTGCTAGGTTCTGAGGGAAGGCGAGCGCCTTGGATGAAGTAGCCCCGTTCGCAGCGGGTCACACAGGGTCGCGTACAAATGGGGTCAAAGTTTGGGGTCAATGGGCCAGGCATAGCGAAAGCGGCTTCAGGTGAGATTTCCTGAAGCCGCTTCAACTCTCGGTTTATTGTGGCAGGTGGGACAGGAATCGAACCTGCAACCTGCGGTTTTGGAGACCGCTGCTCTGCCAATTGAGCTACCCACCTGGGGCGTCACGGTTCCCACTAGAGGGAGCGCCCGTAGCGCATCATCACGATACACTACCCCCTGCCCCGTGTCAAGGCGCGCTCGCTGGCGAAAGCGGCTGCGACGGCCTTTAGCGCCCTCAGTCGACGCTGAACAGCAGCGCCTTCAGGTAGCGGTCTTCGCTGAAGCCGGGCAGCGTGGGATGGTCGAGGCTGGGGCCAAAGCTGGCGATCAGCCGCGCCGTGCGCCGCTCGCGGACCAGCGCCTGCCGCACCGCTCCCTCGAACTCATCCGCTGTGACGCCGCCCGAGCAGGAGCAGGTGAGCAGCAGTCCGTCCGCCGCCAGCGTGCGCAGGGTGAGCGCGTTCAGGTGTTCATAGGCGCGCAGGGCGCGATCACGCTGGCCGAGGTTCTTGGCGAAGGCGGGCGGGTCCACCACCACCAGATCGAAGCGCTCGTCGGCCTCGGTGGCGCTTTGGAGATAGTGATTGACATCGCCGACAACGAAGGTATGCTGCGGCGCATCGGCGGCGACGCCATTCAGCGCGTAGTTGCGCCGCGCCAGATCGAGCGCAGGCGCCGAGGAGTCCACGTTGACCGTGCGCAGCGTGGGATTGCCCGCCAGCCCGGCCAACGCGAAGCCGCCAGAGTAGGCGAACAGATTGAGCAGCGCGGTGGCGTGCGGCGCAAGCTCCGTCACACGGGCGCGTTTGTCGCGCTGATCGAGGAAGAAACCCGTCTTCTGGCCTGTCAGCGGAGCCACGAGGTAGCGCACACCACGCTCCATCACCTCGATCTCGTCAGGGACCAGCCCCCACACGACCGAAGCGCCGCCAACCACCAGCCCCTCACGCGCGCGGGCGCGGATGTCGTCGCGCGCTGCCACGCCCTCCACGATGCCTGGGCCGAGCGCGCGAACCAGCGCGGCGATGATCGTCGCGCGCTGCGCCTCGGCTCCTGCCGTGTGGAACTGCGCCACCAGCCAGTGATCGTAGCGATCCACGATCAGGCCGGGCGCCCATCGGCCTCGGCGTGGATCAGCCGATATGCGGTCACATCGGCCGGCAGCAGATCGCGCAGCGCCTGCGCCCGCTGGATGCGCCGCACATAGAACGCCTCGTCTATCGGCTCGTCGCGGTCATGGGTCAGCGCGCGAAACGCCAGGCTATTCGCGGGGTTCAGGTGGCCACGCGCAAGCCACTGACCATCGTGCGTGGTGACATCCACGATGCTCCCGGCGGGCAGGTCGCGCGGCAGATCGAGGAAAGCGCCGGAGAAAACCCACGGATGCCCCTGGCCAAGGGTATAGTCGCGCCCCTGGCGCAGACGCAGCAGCGGGTAGGCGGATTGTGGTTGCGGCACGGTAGAATCACTCTCATGGTGTGGGGAGTCGGGGTATCGGCCATACTGTGTCACACCAGCGACGCCCCGCGCAAGCGCGTTGGCCGCGCTTGACGGCATCCGCGCGCCAGTCGTACGCTACAGGTGATTGTGCGCGTCTGTCGGACCGCGCGAGCGCAGGCAGCGCGACACAGAGAGGAGCGAGCGGCATTGACGGCGGATGAGATGCGCGCGCGTGACGCAGCGTCGCAGGGGCGAGGCGCCGCGATGGGCGCCACAGACTCCGCGCAGGTGGCGCCACAGGAGGAAGAGCATCCCTCGGTCACGGTGGATGTCGTCATTCTGACGATGCGCACGCGCCGCCTTGAAGCCTTGCTCATCAAGCGGAAACACTGGCCCTTTGAGGGATTGTGGGCGATCCCCGGCGGTTTCGTCGCTCGCGATGAGTCGCTGGAGGACGCGGCGCGGCGCGAGCTGGCCGAAGAAGCGGGCGTGCGCGATGTCTATCTGGAGCAGCTCTACACCTTTGGCGATCCCAAGCGCGACCCACGCGCCCGCGTCATCACGGTAGTGTACTATGCGCTGATTCGCGCCGACGAACTGCATCTGGCGCCCATCGCTGACGTGGCGGAGTCGGCGTGGTTTCCGATCTACACGCTGCCACCGCTCGCCTTCGACCACGAATACATCCTCAACTATACGATGCTGCGGCTGCGTGGCAAGCTCGAATACACGACGATTGGCTTCCAACTGCTCGCGCCAGAGTTCACGCTCAGCGACCTCCAGGAGGTCTATGAGGCCATCCTCAATCGCCCGCTCGACAAGCGCAATTTTCGCAAGAAAGTGCTCTCGACGGGCATCCTGGAGCAGACAGCGCATACGCGCAAGACCGGCCAGCATCGGCCAGCGGCGCTCTACCGCTTCAGCCCACGCGCCGACCGCGGCGCGTAGTGTTCAGCCGAGCGCGGCGACCGCCTGTGGCCGCGCGAGTGGCGCCGCGAGCGGACTGTTCGTGGCAGAAGGAATCTGGCTGTAGACGCTGGGGTAGGTGTCAATCGCATGGAATGAGGCGAGCGGCCAGACGACGAACTCCGCCCTGCCGATGATCTCGCGCTGGGTGATCGGCCCGAAGAAGCGTGAATCCTGGCTATCGCTGCGATTGTCGCCCATGACGAAATACTGGTTGCTGCTGAGCTTGAAGGTCTGCGGTTCCGGGTTCTCCGTCTCGCCGGGCGGCGCGGGGGTGATGTAAGGCTCGTGGAGCGTGACGCCGTTGACGATGACATCGTTGAGCGTGAGGACGATAGTGTCGCCGGGCAGCCCGATGACGCGCTTGATGTAGCGCTCATTGACGGCGGTGGGTGGCGACAGCACGACGACATCGCCACGCTGCGGCCCGCGAAAGGTGAAGGCGAGCGAGTTGACCAGCACACGCTCGTCAGTGTGCAGACCTGGCTGCATGCTTGGCCCATCCAGTGGCACAGCCTGAGCCGAGTAGTGCAGGCCGATGAAGAGCACGAGCGTGATGAGCAGCGTCGTCGTGATCTCGCGCAGCAACGCCTGCTGTCGCTCCACCACCTGCGCTTCACCTCGGCGCCTGCGTCGCGATCTGCGTCGTTTGCGCCGCCTGCGCCGTTTGCGTCTGCGCTACGCGGCTCTGGCGCGGCTGCTCCACTGCGCGTGGTTTCTGCTGCGGCTTGCCTGCGCTGGTCGGGCTTGACACGCTGCCTGCCGGGTCCGATAGATTGTCTGCGGCGCCTGCGTTCTCTCGCTCATGTCTGTCAGCTCTGCGCGCCATCCGCTACTACTCCCTCGGCGTCGAAGCCCGCAGCCTCTCATCGTCCGGCGCCCGCTGCGCCGCCTTCGCCCGCATCTTCCTGTGTTCTCACTGCTAGAGACGGATGTAGGCAGTACTGCGTATCGTACCCACCCATTTCATCGCGGCGCAAGCCTGAGAGGCGCGCGCGGCTGACGCCAGACAGACGATGACGCGGAAGCTATCCGCCCTGGGTCGGGGGCAGCTTCCGCGTCATGAGGCTGTTGACACTCCACACGGGCTAAAGCCCTATTCTGTCAGGCTGACACAGCGCCACTGATTTGTTCGGGTTTGTTCGGGTTCGTTCACATTCGTTCGCGTTCGTTCGCATGAGGCGCAGACGGTGGGGATCGCGGTCATCGCTCGACGCGGGTTGGGGCGCGCGATGGGGAGCGACCACTCTCCATCGAACCACCGCCATAACCACAGAAGGGGCAGACATTCCATTTGAGTTCCAGCAGATGATCGCAGCGTGGGCAGGGCCGACGCAGCTTGGTGCCACACGATGGGCAGAGCTGGAAGTCGCCCTCGACGCGATAGTGGCACGTCGGGCAGGTCTGCCGCTCGGTCATCTCGGCCAGCAGCGATTCTTCTTCCAGTTGGCGCTCATATAGCTCGGCGAGCGTCTGGCGCGGGCGCACGATCAGGTAGATGAACAGGCCGCCGATGTTGAAGACGGCGACGAGCAGCGTCGCGGTGACCTGCAAGATGACATCCTGGGTACGCGAGCGAACATCGCGCCAGGTCCAGAAGACGAGCGCGATCCAGAATATCGCCAGGAAGGCAAAGAAGAAGAACGCTGCGACGCCGATCAGCCCAGAGAGTGAGCTAATCGAAACTGCGGCTGCGCCTAGTGTCAGGCTCGTTGGCTCCAGCGGAGACCCCACGCGATACCACCTCTCTCAGCCACGCTATCGGGTCGCAGTCGGCGCATGGGCGCAGCGCCCCAGGAGCGTGTTGGCTTTCCATGCAGGTGACGCCCCATCCGCGAATGGCTGCGCAATCCGCGCGTTGTTGCGTCTTTCCACAAATGGAACGAAACAGTCGGCTACAGCATAACAGGTCGGTCCTAAGGTAGCAACACTGCTGTGACCTGTAGTATGACCCATCTGGCGCCGCCGCGCGACTCGTCATCCAAGTGTCTTATGCGGACGTTCTGGAGGACCCGCGCATCATCTGCGCATGACCTGCGCATGCGCGGCGCCAGCCTGGCGCACAAGCAGACGCGCCACCAGTGAGAGATGGCGGCGCGTCAGGGGTGGGCCTCCATTGCCGGGCCGTTGCAGGCCAGGTGAGGCGCATGGTCTGGTGGGTGGTACTGGACTTGAACCAGTGACCTCGTCGGTGTGAACGACGCGCTCTGCCGACTGAGCTAACCACCCGTCGGTCGCGCCAATCTTCTGCCGATCCGTTGCCGGTCTGCTGGCGCGAACGCTTTCCGAGCATATCACACGGCGGCGCCAGCGTCAACACTGATCGCAAGCGGATTCCAGGGTCGTCGCATGCCGAATGCGGATCAGGGAGACTGGCGGTATGCGCAAGCCAGACGAGCGCGTTGAAGCGCCGGACGGCTCGCTGCGGGCGGCGTGGGCAAGGCAGCGCGCGTTGCCTGGCGACTACGGCCACTTATGGTGTGGCTGGCTCCGCATCGCCTGCGTAGTAGAAGATGCGGTAGCCGTCCTGGGTGACGGAGGTGTAGCCTGCGCAGCGGGGCGCGCGCGCAGCCACACAGGCGGCCATCTGCGCGGGAACCGCCGCATCTTCATCGCGCCGGATGAGATCAAAGACCCATGCCGGATGCGCATCGGCCAGCGTCGCACGTTGCGCGGGGAGATAGCGGTTGAGCCCTGGCTTGAACGCATTGTGCTGATCGATCACCGCGCAGTTGATCTGCTGTTGTGAGATGAAGACCAGACGCAGGCAGGTCCAGTAGCCTGCATAGAAGTCGGCGCTGTGATGCGCCTTCAGGAAGGCTATCAGCCGGGCGTCGCGCTGCCCCATCGGCTGGCCATAGGTCTGCCGGTCGCCGGTCGTCGCCAGCGCCTGCGCCGCGCCCGTCGCATTGACGCCGAGCACGGCCAGCAGCAGCGCCACGCCCAGCGCCACGCCCAGCGTCCGCCGCCTGCCGAGAACGACGCCAGCGCCGCCACGCAGCCGACGCCGCGCCGCGCCCAGCGCCGCGACCACAGGCGCAGCCACCAGCGGCGCGCACACATACAGGCCGATCAGATAGCGCGCCGACGACGCCGGGAACGTATATGAGGCGCGGCTCACGAGATATTGCAGCACGGTCAGCGCGGCGCCGAGCGCCAGCATGAGCCGCCCCCACCAGCGCGCATCCAGCGGCGCCAGCGCGGGGGCGCGGGGGCGGAACTGCGCGAGGATCAGTGGCGCGCGACCCCACATGGCACGCGCGAGCGGAGCCGCCGTCCAGAGCCAGAGCCCAAGCGCCAGCAGCGAGAATGGCGCTGCAAACAGGAGTTCCTGGGTCAGCCGCCCCGCCGTGATCGTCACTCCCGGCGCAGGCCAGACCGCGCACGTAGGGCAGATTGTCGCGCTGCCGAGCGTCTGGGGCAGACCGACGAGCAGCGTCGCGCCCACCTGCCCTGCCAGCAGCGAGAGCCGTCCGCCCAGGCCAGGAGGCGCCGCCGCGCCGCTATGTGTCTGGGCCAGCGCGAACGCTTGGCGTAAGCTCTGGCTACCGCTGCTGAGATTCGCCCGGATGAATGGGGCTGCGCCGACGACGAAGCCCAGCGCCACCAGCGCCACCTCGCCCAGCGCCCGCGACGCTCGCAGCGCGCCCATGCGCCAGTCGCGCAGGCCCAGGCAGGCCAACGCCAGCAGGGCGGCGGCCAGATAGGGCAGAAAGAGGAAATCGCCCCACAGCCCCAGACCCGCCACCAGCCCAAACGCCACATCCAGCGCCCCTGCGCGACGGCGGCCAGAGTGGGCGCCCAGCCGCAGGAAGGCCAGCCAGACGACCAGCGCGCCGAAGAGCAGCGTGTCTTGCGCGCCCACACCGGCCTGCAACTGCCGTAGCAGCGCCCACTCTGGCCCCAGCGCCAGAATCGCCAGGCTCACCAGCCCCACCGCAGGCGACCAGACGGCCCGCGCCAGCGCGTATAGCGCCAGCAGAAACGCCACGAATTCGAGGGTCGTCACTGTGCGCAGGGCAAGTGGCGTCGGCCCCAGCAGCGCATCGACAGGCGCCGCGAGGTATGCCTGGAGCGCCCCCATGTAGGCTTGCGCATAGAAGAAGGTGGGATGCGCCCCGCGCAGCAGCACATCGCTGCCCATGAGGCCCATCGTGGCCTCATCGCTGTTGAGGATCGGCCAGCCACGCGCCGCAAGCGTCAGCCGTAGCAGCGCTGCCAGCGCCACGAGCGCCGCCACCGCCGCCAGCTCGCGTCGCGTTGGCCGCCCATACGCGCGCAGCGGCGAGGAGGCCGCGTGTGTGGCGGAATCCTCCGGGGTGATTGGGGTCTGGGCGCGCGGGGCTGTTACCATGCCATCACCAAGCCATCATCATCGCGGGTTATCTTCGCGCCAAATCGCGTTCTCGTCAATCGCTGGGCGTCGGCCAGATTCGCGATCCATCCGCCGGTCGTGGCGCCGCGCTACCCGCGTTGCGCGGTGAAGCGCGCGACGTTCGCGTGCGTCAGCGGCAGATCGTGCGCCAGCGCCCAGTCCCAGAACGGCACGTACTGCGTGCGCGCTGTCTGGTGCTCCAGCAGCATCAATTCGGCGGCGACACTGCCGTCATCCAGATAGCCACTCGCGCGCCATGCGGCATAGAGCGGCTCATGGTCATAGGCGACACTGCGATGCTCGCAGCGCCAGGCGCCATCATCCCAGGTAAAGAGGCCGTACTGGGCGTTGATGTCGCCGTTGAAGGGGCAGCCCACCGCGCCGATGACCACCACATGCTGATCGCCCAGCCAGCGCTCCCAGGGATAGTGGATGTGCGCGCCGATGATTGTGCGCTCCTCCACAGCCGCCAGCGCCTCGGCCAGCCGCTCATCGTCGATCCCTCGGCCCATGCCCTCGCGCGAGTTGCGTGGGCTGCCATGCACAATCAGGGCAGGCTCGGCGCCGGGCAGGTCGATGCGCAGGCTGAAGGGCAGCGCGCCCAGCCAGCGCTGATCCTCCGGCGTCAGCTCCTCCGATGCGCGGCGCGCGGGTGTCCACCAGGATGTCTCCCAGTCATCGGGCAGGTTCTCGCCACGCCCTAGCGACAGCAGCCACGTATCGTGATTGCCGCTGATCGCCGCAAAGCCCAGCCGCGCGGCAGCGGCGACGACGGCGTGACTCTGCGGCCCGCGATTCACGAAATCGCCCGCGATCACCACGACATCGGGCTGAACCCGTTCCAGGTCAGCCAGTGTCGCGTCGAGCGCGGGCATATTTCCATGAAGGTCCGCGATCACTGCCAGCGTCGGAGCATGTCGTTGCGTCAAAGGTCTTCGCTCACTCCCGTTCGGGCTTCACCCGTTCGCTGGCTATTGCTCGCTGATGTCAACGCTCAAGATCATGTCGCCCGGATTGCGGTCGCGCCCCGGATCACGCTCGCGCAGGCTGTTCACCACATCCATGCCGCTGATGACCTTGCCAAAGACCGCGTGTTTGCCATTCAGGTGTGGTGTCGGGCCGAACGTGATGAAGAACTGCGAGCCATTGGTATTGCGGCCTGCGTTGGCCATGCTGAGCATGCCCGGGCCATCGTGCTTGAGCGCCAGTGCGCTCTGCTCGTCGTTGAACTGATAACCGGGGCCGCCTGTGCCGGTTCCCGTCGGGTCGCCGCCCTGCGCCATGAAGCCCTGGATGACGCGATGGAACGTCACGCCATTATAGAAGCCGTCGCGCGCCAGAAACACGAAGTTGTTCACCGTCGCCGGGGCATCCTTGGCGAAAAGTTCCACCTGAAAATCGCCGCGCTCGGTGTGAAATGTCGCGGTGTAGCGCTTGCTCGGATCTATCCCCATCGCCGGCGCCTGCCGGTATTGCTTTGCCATGCGCGCAAAACCTCCTCGGTCGCAAACTGGTCGCTATCGAGACACATACCCCCACCACTGTACCGCACGCCCCCCAGAATCGCCAACGGCGCCACGCCACGAGGTTCCACCACAAACCGGGGGTTAGAGGACGCGGGCGGTTGAAACCGCGCCTCAAGGTGGCTGCGGTCGCCACCAGACCCACCTGCGCGGGTCCACAGACGCCCGGTTCCCAGTCCGCGCAGGCGGACTTCGCGGCCCGCAGGCCATCCAGGCGCGGTTTCAACCGCCAGCCGACTCCCACGCCAACCCCCGGTTTGTGGTGGAACCATGCCACGACGGCTGCGCGGCGTGGCGCAGCGCGCCTCATAGCGGGCGCGGAGCTACTGGAATCTCCGCCCTCCACTGGTGATATACTATGCTCTGCGCACCCTGAAAGTCTGTAACACACTGTCGCGCCCCTCCAACGTCTGTTGACGCGCCCGACCCTTGCCGCGCGCGTGGGTCTGGATGTCCGCGCCTGCGTTGGCTTGAGCGATTGCTGGAGGCCGTTCATTGAAAGTCACTGTAGAGCGCACGCCCGAAAGCGAGGCGATGCTGCACGTCGAGCTCGACTGGCCAGAGATCGAATCTGCGTCTGACAAAGCCTATAAGCGGCTGGCGCAGAAGTACAAGGTCCCTGGTTTCCGGCCCGGACACGCGCCCCGCACCATGCTGGAGCGCATGCTCGGCAAAGAGGCGATCTATCAGGAAGGACTCGATGACCTGATCGACAACGCCTACCGCAGCGCGGTTATCGAGAATAATCTGACGCCACTCACCCAGCCGCATGTTGACACCGAGCAGTCATTCGAGATCGGCCAGCCCTTCAACGCGACGGTGCACGTGCCGGTGCTGACGCACGCGACCCTGGGCGACTACAAGGCGCTCCGTGTGGAACTGCCTACCCTGACGACCACCGAGGAGCAGGTGGAGGAGACGGTCGAGCGGCTACGCCAGCAGCAGGCCACATGGATGCCTGCGGACCGCCCGGCGAAGGTCGGCGACCAGGTGACCGTTGACCTCAAGCTGACCAGCGGCGACCGCGACATCAGCAACCTGCACGACAACGAGTTTACCCTCAGCGACGAGCGCGTGGGCATCTTCAGCGGCATGGATGCGCACATCATCGGCATGCGCGAGGGCGAGTCCAAGAGCTTCACGACCACCATCCCAGAGGACTATGGCAACCCCGATCTCGCGGGCAAAGAGGCCAGCTACGAGGTCACGATCAAGGCGGTCAAAGAACACGAACTGCCCGAACTGAACGATGAGTTTGCCATGACGGTCGGCGAGTACACCACGATGGATCAGGTGCGCGCCGCCATCCGTGAGCAGCTCCAGACGCAGCGCGAGCGCGACGCCAATCGCGAGTTGAGCGACGCCGTCGTGAAGACGCTCACCGAATCCACCACCTACAACATTCATCCTCTGCTCGTGGCGGATGAGGTGGAGACGATGGTGCGCGAGACACGGCGCATGCTCGAAGACAGCCGCCTCACGCTGGCGCAGTTCCTCGATGCGATGGGCAAGACCGAGGAAGAGTATCGCAAGGAGTCAGAGCCAGAGGCCACCGAGCGCGTCAAACGCGACCTGGCCCTGGCCGCCCTCGCCGACGCCGAGCAGATTACGGTGGATGACGATGAGAGCGCGCAGTGGTACGAGATGATGACCGCGCTGACAACAGGGCGCCGCGAACGCTGGCGCGACCTGAACGCCAGCCAGAAGCGCTCCATCGCCTCGCGGCTGCGACGCGACAAGGCGCTCGACCGCATGGTGCAGATCGCCACCGAGGGCAAGTGGCCGCCTGAGCGCCCGGCTGTGGCGGATGACGACGCGGCGGCTGAGGCCACTGAGGCGACCCAGGCCGACGCCGCCGAGCGCAACGCCGCAGCGGCGGCCCGCGCGGCTGCCGAATCGGCTGCGCCAGCGGAGGCGCCGGAAACAGCAGCGCCAACAGACGCCGCAGCGGCGCCCGTGACATCTGGCGCCGCAGACGCGAGAGCGGCCACGAAGGCCAGGGCCACTGGCAAGGCGTCGGATAAGGCGTCGGATAAGGCGTCGGATAAGGCGGAGCGAGCCGCGAAAGCCGCCGACACAGCGCAGACGGAGGAGTAGCGCCCCTCCAGCGGACGATGGCCGCTGGCGAGCAGGCCATCCGCGTGCGCGAAAGCGCCGGGAGTTGGAGCTATTCTGTTCCTGCCCGGCGCATTCGCCGTATATACTATAGTTAACTCTAACGGGGGCGCCTCCTGCTTTGGCAGGCAGGATGCCGCTAGGGGATAGACGAATCGCGCTAGGGGATCGCAGCGCGTCGCATCATGTCGTAGCGGGCGCCCGCGTGGCGGACGGTACGATATGCGCGCCAGTCATCGTCGTCAGTGTGACAACCAGGCCACACCGGGCCATCCCGTCAACTGCGGCGCCAAACCTTGGGGCAATGGGCCGTACCACGGCGAAAAGCGTGTGAGGGCGTCGGGGAGAGGCCGGCGACAAGCGAGGGGATGGTTAGCAACGTGGCGAATACGAAGGGGACGCGCATGACGTACCGATGCTCCTTCTGTGGCAAGAGTCAGGACCTGGTACAACGGCTGATCGCTGGGCCGGGGGGTGTGTATATCTGCGACGAATGCGTAGACCTGTGTCGCGAGATCATCGAGGAAGAGCAGGCCGTCGTCAAACCGCGCGTTTCGAGCGGGAAAGTGCCGACGCCGAAGAAAATCTATGACCAGCTCAACCAGTATGTGATCGGCCAGGACCGCGCCAAGAAGACACTCGCCGTCGCGGTCTACAATCACTTCAAGCGCATCAACTCTGGGATGCAGATCGACGATGTGGAGCTGGGCAAGAGCAACATCCTGCTCATCGGCCCCACCGGCAGCGGCAAGACCTTGCTGGCGCAGACGCTGGCCAAGGTGCTCGACGTGCCGTTCTGCATCGCCGATGCGACCGCGCTGACTGAGGCTGGCTACGTCGGCGAAGATGTCGAGAACATCCTGCTGCGGCTGATCCAGATCGCTGAGTTCGATGTGGCGCGCGCCGAGCGCGGCATCGTCTACATCGACGAGATCGACAAGATCGCGCGCAAAGCCGACAACCCCTCCATCACCCGCGATGTCTCTGGCGAGGGCGTGCAACAGGCGTTGCTGAAGATCATCGAAGGCACGGTGGCCAATGTGCCGCCGCAGGGTGGTCGCAAGCACCCCCATCAGGATTTCATCCAGATCAACACGCAGAACATCCTGTTCATCTGCGGCGGCGCCTTCGAGGGGCTGGACAAGATCGTCGAGCAGCGCCTGGGCAGCCACAAGCTGATGGGCTTCAAGGCGGTGGATGAATCGCCGGAGCTGAGCAATAGCGCGCTGGCGCAGCTCATCCCCGATGACCTGCTGAAGTTTGGCATGATTCCCGAGTTCATCGGACGCTTGCCCGTCGCCTGCTCGCTCGACAACCTCGACCGCGAGGCGCTGATTCGCATCTTGACGGAGCCGAAGAACGCCATCGTCAAGCAATATCAGAAGCTGATGAATCTCGACCGCATCGAGTTGACCTTCACCCCGGCTGCGCTCGAAGCCGCCGCTGACGCCGCGCTCACCCAGAAAACGGGCGCGCGCGGCCTGCGCACCATCGTGGAGAATGTCCTACTCGATGTGATGTTCGACGCGCCGTCACGTTCAGATGTGAAGAAGGTTGTGATAGACGGCGACACAATTGCGTTACATCAGGCCGCCCAGATCGTCACGCGCTCCGTCATCGAGGCGCGCGCCGTCGAACTCGAGAACGAGTCTGCCTGAGCATGCGCCCCCCGCTGGTGTGTGGGCGGCGCTCAGGCGCCCACACACCAGCGGAGGTAAGGGCAAGCCTGGGTGAAAGCCAGGGCGAGCGATTTATTTTCCGCCGACAACTACATCACTGTCACTTACGAGGCGCCTCCCTCAGAAGAGCGGTGCGCGCGCCGATGGCCCTCTGGCCGGGCGCGCCATCTCCAGGTGAGGGCGGCGCCGGATGTTATCCTGGGATACCAACCTGGCCCAATGACCCTGATGAACCTGCGATGGAACGGCGACGCAGCGACTCGCCCAGGGCATGAGAGAGGGTGGCTTCCACTGGCTGGCAGTGACCTGCGAACATCAATGAGGACCCGATTCCATGGATACAACTTCTCGGGGAATGAGAGATGAAGAAGCGTCGGGCGACGTAAGCCAGCTCGACCAGACGCCGACGCAGGTCTACCCGCTGGCGCTCCTCAAAGGCGTGGTGATCTTTCCGGGGACGAGCGTAACGCTCTCGATTGGGCGCGAGAAGACCCTGGAGGCGGTCAAGGCCGCCAACGCCGCCGACAAGCAGTTTGTCGCCGTGGCCCAGCGCGATGAGGCCGTCGAAGAGCCTGGCCCAGACGACGCCTATGGCATCGGCACGCTCGTCGAGATCAAGCACTATGAGGAGCAGAACGAGCAGACCCTCCAGATCACGGTGGCAGGCGCACGGCGCGTGCGTTTGATGGAGTGGGAGCAGCGCGAGCCGTTTGCCCGCGTGGCCGTCGCCGCTGTCGAGGAGGCGCCGTACGAGCATGTGGCCGGGCGCGCGCTGATACGCCACGCAGGCTCGCTCTTCGAGAAGCTCTCGCTGCTCGACCGCCGCTTCAACGCCGAGGATGTCGCCGCCGCGCTCCAGATCGGCGCGCCGGGCCGCCTCGCCGATGAGATCGCCTCGCGCATGGCTGGCGAGACCGCCCAACTGCAAGACACGCTCGAAACCCTCGATCCGCTCGCCCGGCTGGAGAAGGTCTGTGTCTCGCTGGGCAATGAGATCGAGATTCGCGAGCTGGAAAACAAGATCCGCCAGAAGGTGCGGCATCAGGTCGATAAGAACCAGCGCGAATACTACCTGAAGGAGCAGTTGCGCGCCATTCAGGAGGAACTGGGCGGCGATCAGATCAGCGAGGTGCGTGAACTGCGCGAGCGTGTAGCGCAGAAGCATATGCCCGACGAGGCGCATAGCAAAGTCGTCAAGGAACTCGACCGACTGGAGCGCATGCCCTCGCACTCAGCGGAGCAGGTGGTGCTGCGCAACTACATCGACTGGATGCTGGCCCTGCCCTGGGCCGAGCGCACCGACGACCGCCTCGATACGGCCTTCGCACAGAAAACGCTCGACAACGAGCATTATGGTCTGGAGAAGGTCAAGGAGCGCATCATCGAGTTCCTGGCCGTGCGCCAGCTTCGCATCATGCAGGCGCAGCGCCAGGCACAGCAGGCTGCACGCGGCGGAACAGCAGCGGGCGCGGCGGCGCTCGCGCAGGCGGCCAACGCCAATAAAGGACCGATCCTCTGTCTCATCGGCCCGCCAGGCGTCGGCAAGACCTCCCTCGGCCACAGCATCGCGCATGCGCTGGGGCGCACGTTCGTGCGCATCTCGCTGGGTGGTGTGCATGATGAGGCCGAGATTCGCGGCCACAGGCGCACCTATGTCGGCGCGCTCCCCGGGCGCATCATGCAGGCGATGCGGACGGCTGGCGTCGTCAACCCGGTCTTCCTGCTCGACGAGATCGACAAGCTCGCCGCGGACTATCGCGGCGACCCCGCCGCCGCCCTGCTCGAAGTGCTCGACCCGGAGCAGAATAACAGCTTCTCCGATCACTACCTCGAAACACCCTACGATCTCTCGCAGGTCTTCTTCATCTGCACTGGCAACAATCGCTACCAGATTCCGCGCGCGCTAGCCGACCGCATGGACATCATCGAGCTGCCTGGCTACACCGAGGAAGAGAAGGTCGAGATTGGGCGCCACTTCGTGCTGCCCAAGGTGCTGAATGAACATGCCCTGACGCGCACACAGGTGCAGGTACCCACGAACGCCATTCGCTACATCATCTCGCACTACACGCGCGAGGCCGGTGTGCGCAATCTCGAACGCCAGCTCGCCACGATCTGCCGCAAGGCGGCGCGGCGCATCGTCCTCAACCCCTCGGCGCGCATCCGTGTCACCGAGAAGAATGTGGAGCAGTTTCTCGGCACAGCGCGCTTTATGCCCGACAAGACACTCGAAGTGGGCCAGATCGGCGTCGCCACCGGTCTCGCCTGGACCTCCAACGGCGGCGCGCTGCTGCCCGTGGAGGTGGTGACGATGCCTGGCAAGGGCAGCCTGATGGTGACGGGGCAACTGGGCGATGTGATGCAGGAATCGGCGCGGGCGGCGCTCTCGTACATCCGCTCGCGCGCCAACGACCTCGATCTGCCCGAAGAGTTTCCCGGTGAGATGGATATTCACATCCACCTGCCCGAGGGGGCGATTCCGAAGGATGGGCCGTCGGCGGGCATCACGATGGCGATGGCGATCATCTCGGCGCTCACACGCCGCCCGGTGCGCAGCGACCTCGCCATGACCGGCGAGATCACCCTGCGTGGGCGCGTGCTCGCGATTGGCGGCCTCAAGGAGAAGGCGCTGGCGGCGCATCGTGTCGGCATCCGTCAACTGATCGTCCCGGAGGAGAACGCGAAAGACCTGGCCGAGATTCCAGCGAAGATTCGCGCCGAGATTCACTTCACGCTGGCCGAGACAATGGATGACGTGATTCGCGTGGCGCTGCTCGAACGCAGCGACGAGACGCCGCAAGCCGGCGAGCCATCGGACGAGCAGCTCGTAGCGGCAGCGCGAAGCAACACGCCGACTCCACCCGCGCCAGATCTCTATCCGCTGAGCGACGAGATGGAGCAACTGGAAGAGATAGAGGAGATGGAGGAGGCGCCGCCACCACCGCTGACCGACACGCCCCCTCAGCCCGGTGGCAGCGTCAGCTAGTGGGCTGGCGGCTGAAACCGCCAGCCGTCGGCGGCGGCGAACCGATCAGAGGAGCTACTCCCGGCCAGGAGTAGCTCCTCGTTCGCTCGTCTCCCCACCGCCTCCTCTCTTTGCTCCGAAATCGTCAAGCGTCCGTGCAGAACGTGGGTTATACAGCTTCAACGAAGCAGCTAGAACTGCCTGACGTGTGCCTGCCTCGCCGTCGAGGATTGCTGCGGCATGTTCCGAAACGGCCGCTCCTACTTCCAGCGCGTCAGAATGGTTTCGCGCTGAAACAGTTGGGCAGCGCCCCAGATCGAGAGGATCGCCAGCGGGATCAGGACAACGATGGCAATGATGGCCGCGAGCACGGTAAGCTCAAACTGGCCGGAGAGCTCGCCCAGGATGATCCCAAGATTGGGACCACCGCCCAGATCGCGAGTTGTTGCGCCGTGCGGGTATCGTTGACCCGCGATGAAATGGCCGTCATGACGGCAACCGCGATCAGCCCTAAGAGCGGGGTGCCAGCGATGAAGAGGATGAGCCAGCCCTGGCGTGACCACGTGGGAGACAACATTGGCATCCGTTAAAATCGCCAATTCCGCGATGAACAGACCGCCGCTGATCCAGGTGACCAGCACCGCAGGCAGCAACGCAGCCAGAATTTTGCCCGCCAGCAATTGCCACCTGCGCACGGGCGTTGCCAACAGCGGCTCGAGCGTGTGGTTGCTCTTCTCGCCAATGATGCTATAGGCCGCAATCAGTACTGGGCACGATCATCGCCAGCAGAATATAGATGTTCGAGAACTCCGTTCCGACCAGTCCCTGCGTGTACTCGTGGAGGGTCAACCCCTGGAGGGACGGCACTTTCAGCGCACTGGCTCTCGACCCATTGCCGGTTCTTTGCAGAATGAGGAAGGGAATCACGACAAACAGCAGCGGCGGCAGGAGAATGCTGTACAGGAGGACCCGTTGCTGGAGGATATCGAGGAACTCTTTGCGCAGGATCACCACGACTTTATGCATACTGGTTCTCGCTCCTTCTTCGCGCCTAGTGGCTGACCGCCGCCGCTTTGCGCTCACTCTCCACCAGTTCCAGGTACACCTCTTCGAGGGAATGGGAGGTCGGTTCCACCGCGCGGATGGGCGCGCCTGCCTCCACGAGGGCGCGCACCAACGCAGGATTCTGCTCATCGGGATGCGCGAGACTGACGGAGAGGGTGCTCTCGGAGGCCGTCGCCTCCTGAACAAAGGGCAGGGCTACGGACGGTCTCGAGCCAGCGCGCCGCGTCTCCGACGACACGCACCTGGGTGCCCGATCCAAACATGCCGGCGCGTAGATTCGCTGGGGTGTCCAGGCGCAGAAGCCGCGCGCGAAACACCCCGATCAGATCGCAGAGTTCATCGGCCTCGGGCAGATTATGCGTGGTGAGAAAGATGGTCCGCCCCTCGGCCCGCAATGCCTTGATGAAGTCGAGCACTACCCGCGCCGCTTCTGGATCGAGGCCAGCGGTTGGCTCATCCAGAAAGATCACCTTGGGTTCGTGCAGCAAGGCGCGGGCAATCGCCAGTTTCTGCCGCATGCCTTTGGAGAAGCCGCCCACCTTATCGTCGCGCCGCTCCCAGAGGTCGAGCAGACGCAGGTAGCGTTCGATCTGGGAGGAGGCGCGCTTGGCGGGGAGATCATACAACTCCGCAAAAAACATCAGGTTTTGCCAGGCGCTGAGGCGGTCATATAAGCCCGGCGTCTCCGTGAGAATGCCAACGACTTGCCGAATCGCCTGATTGTTCTCGCCCAGGTGATAGCCTGCCACCGTAGCGCTCCCACGCGTGGGAGCAATCAAGGCCGAGAGCAGACGCACGGTGGTCGTTTTGCCCGCGCCATTGGGTCCCAGGAACCCAAAGACGGTTCCCTCTGGAATGGCCAACGTCAAGTCGTCTACCGCTACCAGGCTGTCGAAGGTACGGGTCAGGTGGTTCGTTTCGATGGCGTTCATGCGCGCTCCCAGTACTCCTGCAATGCGTGTTGAAGCCCGATGCCTCTCTCAACCAGGGAAGAACATGGAAATGGGCACGGGGATGATGTGGCGCCCGTCTTACCATCCGGAACGACGTCCGGCCCTCGTCACTATGCCTTCGTCACGATGGTGAAAGCGCCGACGACGAGGAAGATCACGCCTAAGACGAAGAACACGTCGGCTCTGGTGTGGCCTGCGCCTACACCGCCTAAGCCGTTGAGGACGACGAATGTGACCACAATGAGGATGATTCCAAGCACTGTGATGAAGATACCATTCACACGTGTCAGTTTCTTCATGCCTGTCCTCTGCTCTGTCCTCTTTGGCTGCTCACTCGCCTCCGCTGGGCGTGAGCAGCGAGGCGTAATCACGTGGGTCGCGCGTCGTTCCCATGTGCATACGGCATCGGACGCGTGCCTTGCCGCCCGCCTGTGGCGCCAGCATAGCGACTTGAGCGTAATACGTCAAGCCTACCTTCCGCACGAATGCTTAGAGCCATATGAGGATTTTCGTCTGGGCTGTGGTGAGGGCAGCAGACGCGCCGTCTGCCAGTCAGCGGGAGGTCTGCCGTAGACGATGACGCCCGGAGGGATGCGCGTCCACATCCGCGTATCGCGTCGGATGAGGTGGTGAACCGATCAGAGGAGCTACTCCCGGCCAGGCGTAGCTCCTCTGGCGCGCTGGTCGCGCTCTCGCTCGCTCACCGCTCGATCAACGCTCGACGTAGCGCGGGCCGGGCGACTGCGTGATGAGGCGCTCGTCGATGGGCGCGCCGAACGCAGCGATCTCCAGGTCGCGGAACATCAGAAAGTCGCCTGCGTCGCGTCCATAGTAGACCAGCTTCACCACACCATCTGGCCCGATCAGGAAGTCGCCGGGCAGGCGGGCAAGCTTGCCATCCATCTTCCAGGTGTTTTCCCAGAGGTTCTCGCCAGCGCCCAGGCGCAGGCGGCTGGCCTCGCGATAGACGCCACGCCGGGTCAAGAGCGCCCACAGGCCACCGAGGAATGACGCGCCGAGGCCATACGCATCGTAGACGGTGTGGCTCTGGTCCGCCACAATGGGATAGGGCGACTGGAGCCGGTCGAGGTAGAAACGCGCACGCTCAGGCGATGACTCGAAGAACGAGATCATGCTCAGGCCCATCTGCCGATAGAGCGGGTAGCGCCGAATGAGGTGGTACATGCGGACATTGCACAGCGGGCAGACGGCGGCGCGATTGAACGACACGAGCACGCTGCCGCCGCGATAATCCTCCAGCGAGACCGTGCTGCCGTAGATGTCGGGCAGGGCGAATGCAGGCGCGACCTGGCCTGGCCGTAGCTTCATCGGAAGTCTCTCTCTCTCCAGACGCGCCATGCCCAGCGAGGTCGGTCGAACCGATAGGGCGACCGTTTCGCATGGCAGCAGGCGTCGCTGTCTCTGTCCAAAAGCCTAGCGCCGCAGCAGCGCGCCGCGCCCGTCAGGCGGCGGCAGTAACACGGATAGGCTAGCGTCCCGCCGTGGGCTATACTACAAGCATCTGCTACGCCACGCGCACACTGACACAGCATGCGAGGAGGCAAGCCAGCGATGCCCGACACGCTCACCGAGGTCCACCGGCTCGACGCAGACGCCGCCGAAGCGCTGGCCCCGCAACTCATCGCGCTGCTGCGTGACGCCGTCGATAGTGGCGCCTCGCTGGGCTTCTGGCGTCCGCTCACTGTTGACCACGCTCAAGCCTACTGGCGCACGGTCATCGCCGAGGTGGACGCGGGCGAGCGCTGGTTGCTGGTCGCCCTGCGTGAGGGCGCACTGCTGGGCAGCGTGCAGCTTGCGCTGCCAGCGAAGCAGAACGCCACCCACCGCGCGGAGGCGCAGAAGCTGATGGTCTATCGCGCCATGCAACGTCAGGGCGTCGGGCAGATGCTGATGCGCGCAGTCGAGCGGCTGGCCTACGACGACGGCAGGACACTGCTGATCCTCGATACCAGTGTCGGCAGCGACGCCGAGCGCCTCTATCCCGCGCTTGGCTACCTTCAGGCGGGCGTCATCCCGCGCTATACCGTCGAATCAGATGGCAAGGAGCGTGCGACTACGATCTTCTTTAAGTCGCTCAGCGCCAGGCCACAGGATGATGTGACAAGCTACACGACAGACAGGACAGGAGCGCGACTGATGAAACTGCTGGTTCGGGCCTTCTGCGCGGTAGCGCTCGCGCTGACGCTGGTGGGGCTGGCGCTGCATCTTGGCGAAGGGAGTGATGAGGTGGCCAGTGGGCTTATCACCCTTGCAGGCAAGCTGGCGGTCATCGTCGCGCTCATCGCCGTGCTGCTCGGCAGCCAGCGGGCGCAGTGGCGCTGGGTCGCCATGCTCGTCTTCTTCATCATCGTCACACTCTTTGCCGGTCCCCTCAGCGAAATGACCAACACCGGCGCGACGATCTACATCGTCAGCCCGATCGTGACTGCGCTGATTGCGCTGGTCTACACATTCCGCATGCAAAACGATTATGTACCGGCGCGCGCGTGGTGGCGCCCATCGCGCTAACATCCGCGCATGCGCCGCGTAACGCCTGCTGCGGCGGGTTGCTGGCGTCTCATACCGCATCCGACGCGGATGTTGCCGGCGCCGCCAGCCCTCACCCCCAGCCCCTCTCCCAGAGGGCGAGGGGAGCCGGACGCCAACATTCCACGCGAATCTGTCATAAGCCTGCGGCATGGACGCTGCCCACGGCGAGGGGATATACTGCCAGATGTATCCGCGCCTCTCCGCATCGCCGCAGTGGGCGCGAGCACGCCTGATCGCCCCACATGCGGCAGATCGCGCCGACGCATGCCGTCGGCGCTTGCCATAGGCGCAGCCACGCTGGGCCTATCGTTCGCGCTTCGAGCGCGCCGGGAGAAGACGCGAGATGCCCCAGAAGACCCCGACCGATGGTGTAGAGCCGCAGCCCGACACCTCCGCTGTGGCCAACGGCGCCGCAGGCGACCTCATCGAGCTGCTGACCGGCCTGCTGCGCGAGGCGGCGGCGGCGTTCATCCGCGAGGCGGGGCTATCGGCTGATGTCGCCACGTTGCCCTTCGATGTGCGCCCGGCGGCGCAGGCCAGCTTCGGCGACTACGGCATGCCGCTGATGCCCTGGGCCGGGAAGAATCGCCTGGGCCGCCCACCGATGCAGATCGCCGAGGGCGTGGCGGCGCAGCTACGCGCTGCGCACAGCCCGATCATCCGCGCGGTGAGCGTCGCGGCGCCGGGCTTCCTCAACGTGACGCTCGCTCAACCCAGCGTCGGCCAGGCGATCCTCACGCGGGTCGCGGCGGCGGGCGACGCTTTCGGCGCGAGCCAGTCGAAGGCGGGCGCCAAGGTCGTCGTCGAGCATACCGCCATCAACAGCAACAAGGCTGCCCACGTCGGCCATCTGCGCAACTCCTGTGTTGGCGACACCGCCGCGCGCATGCTCCGCTCACAGGGCTATCAGGTCGAGGTTCAGAATTACATTGACGATACCGGCGTGCAGGTGGCGGATGTCATCGTCGCCCAGGAATTGCTGCGCCGAGGCGAACTGGAGGTCGAGGGCGGACCAGAGCAGCAGCCTGGCGAGTCGTTTGACTATTACTGCTCGCGCATCTACGTGGCTGTGGGCAAGGCCTACGAGCGCCGCCCCGAGCTGACCGAGATGCGCCGGGCCGTGCTGCACAGCATCGAGCATGGCGGAGCGCGCGAACCAGGCCAGCCCGACTACGCCGCGCTCGCCGCCGACCTCTCCGTGAAGATCGTGCAGGCGCACCTCAAGACGATGAGCCGCCTCAACATCTACTACAATCTGCTCGCCTGGGAGTCCGCCATCATCGCCGCTGGCCTCTGGCGCCGCACCTTCGAGATGCTGCGCGACAGTGGCATCTTGCGCAAGCCCGACAGCGGCCCGGCGCAAGGCGCCTGGATTCTGCCATTTGGCGACGGCGACAGCCAGAGTGAGGAGGGCGATCATACCAGCGACAAGATTCTGGTGAAGAGCGACGGCACAGCCACCTATACAGGCAAAGACATCGCCACGCAACTCTGGAAGTTTGGCATCAGCGACGACCCACGCATTGGCGTCCACTTCCACTTCCTGCCCTGGGGCCAGCAGGCGAATGGCGAGGAACTGTGGACGATGCGCGCCACCGCGACCGCCAGCGAGGCAAAGCGCGAGGCGCCCGCCAGCGACTTTGGCCACGCCAATCGCGTCGTCAATGTGATCGATGTGCGCCAGTCGTATCCGCAGCAGGTGGTCTATGAGAGCCTGCGCCGTCTCGGCTATGTGGAGCAGGCCGACAACTCGCGCCACCTCGCCTATGAGGTCGTCGCGCTCTCGCCCGCAGCCGCCGCCAGCCTCGGCATTGACACCTCCGATAGCCGTTCATCCTATGCGATGTCAGGGCGCAAGGGCATCGAGATCAAAGCGGATGACCTCATCAATCTCGCCATCGAGCGGCTGATGACGCCACGCGAGGCGCCTGCCGATGGCGCGCAAGCCGCGCGCACGACCACGATGAGCCATGCGACGGCGGCGACGCTGGCCGCCTCGGCGATCCGCTACTTCATGGCGCGCTTCGACTTGCAGCAGATCATCGTGCTGGATATTGACCAGGCGTTGCGCCCCAGTGGCGATAGCGGCGTCTACCTGCAATACGCCCATGCCCGCGCGCAGAGCATCCTGCGGCGGCTCGGCGAGGCGGGTTATGCGGCGCCCGCGCAGTTGACCAGCCTGCCCGACGCGCTCGACCAGAGCGAGTGGGGCCTGCTGCGCCATATCGATGTCTGGCCGCGCACGCTGGCCGAGGCCGCTGACCTGCTGGAGCCGCATCGGGTCGCCGCCTATGCCTTCGACCTGGCGACGCGCTTCAACGACTTCTACGACCACACGCCGCCCGTGCTGCGCGAGGCTGACGCCAGCGTCAAAGCCTTCCGCGCGACGCTGGTGCGCGCGACCGCGCAGACGCTGCGCAATGCGCTGGCCACGCTCGGCATCGACCCACTCGACCGGCTCTAATTTTACAGTCGCAGATAGCGCGTCGGCCCTCAACTTTTCTGGCCTGGCGCCATGCGGCGGATGTGACCGATGAGGACGCCTACTCTCAACGCTTCTGGCATGAAGGCCAGAGCAAGCGGAGGGCTTCTCGGCAAGCGCAGAACTAAAAATTAGGCGGAAGGGAGTATCTAGCGACCATGCGCCGAAAAACAACGAGAGTTCCGGCTCACGGCGTGGCGCGCTACCGGCGGCTCCCGCTCCGCTGGGATATAGGTGTGGGCATTGTTCTTGCGCTCTTCATCATGTTCGAGGTCGGCATCCGGCATGTGCCGCCCGATGGGATGACCGTGACCGAGATTGATTACGCTGGCGGCGACCCATTCACCTATTCCTACACCTATACGGCGCCCAAAGACCAGCAGACCATCGGTGAAACCTACGCGGCCCTCAACACCGCTCCGGCATTCAATTACCTGATTACGCGGTACAATTGTCCGCTCAATTCGCCTCCGTATCCTTCATCCATTGAGTTCACATGGCATGGCATTCCCCTTGAGACTTGGTCCACCACCTCCTGTACAATCAGTGACACTGCTGGGGGCGTCTCTGACGACTTCTTGTTGACTCTCCACTTTTGGCTGTCTGACAGGCTGCCGCCGCCTGCGCCATAATAGGGGTGGACTCAGCGAGGAGACTGTAGAACTAACCGTTGTTTGACGCGAGTCATCAGGAAGGAGACATGCGCATGTCCGAGCATCTTGCTCCCGCTGCCATCGCCCGCGCCTTCACCGAGGCCTGGACCAGCCACGACATGGTGGCCGCCGCGAGCTACCTCGCCGACGATGTGACGTTCGACGGGCCTATCAACCATTCCAGGGGCAAACAGGAGTATCTCGCCGGGCTGAGCGCCTTCGCCCAACACGCCAGCGGCCTGAAGATCATCGCTGTGCTGGGTGATGCTGAGCAGGCGATGATGATGTATGAGTTGACCGGCCCGCTCGGCCCCGCGACCTATGTCGAGCGTCTCACCTTCCGTGATGGCAAGATTCAGACCGATCGACTGGTCTTCGACAGCTACCCGATGCGTCAGGGCCAGCCTGGGTAGGCGTGCGGCGATTTGGCGGTTGAACCCAGTCCGCGCAGGCGGACTTCGCGGCCCGCAGGCCTCCCAGGCGCGGTTTCAACCGCCAGCCGCCAGCCCGGCGCTAGTCTGGCGCCTGCGCGGTCGGATACGCGGGCGCGGGCGCCACCGCCTTCTCCATGATCTCGCGCGCCTCGTCGAGTGTCATGTCTTCGGATGGCAGAATCACGTCTGAGGGGAGAATTTCGGCGGTCGGCAGCTTTTCGCCGTGCGCGCGCACATAGGCCAGCAACCCGCGCAGCGCCGTGTCAAAGGCCACCGCATCGCGCGCTTCGAGCGCCGCTTGCAGCGCATCATCGAGCTTGTCCACCTCAGCCAGAGCCACATCGCTCAGCCGATATTGATCTTCCATGTGGATGCGTACGATCATCGTCGCCACCTTCTTTTCTCCGCAGACAGCCCCCATGACGCCTCCGCGTTGCGCCGGGATGGCCGTCTGCGGTCATGCCTTCAGCGGTCGCCTGGTAGATGACACACTCCGCTGGCGCCAGCCGCAGCGCGCTCGATGACTGCTGCTATTGCTGCGGGCTGGCGGGCGGAAGCTGCGCCTGCTGTGGCTGTTCCTCGGTGGTGGCGGCGGGAAGCTGCAATTGCGCTTTCATCGCAGCCAGCTCGCTATCTACCGCCGACTGATTGGAGAGCGCGGCCAGTTTGCGGTCAATCGAGTCGCCTTCTGGCGCGCCAATCTCCGGCAGGGCGCCAGCGGAGGTCAGCTCGTCGAGCGCGTTGGCGCGGGCCTGCATCTGCAAGACCTTATCCTGCGCGCGCTGCACCGCCAGATTCACGTCCGACATCTCCTCAGAGATGCCTGTGACCGACTCCTGAATCCTGACCTGCGCCTGCGCCGCGCCATAGGTCGCCTTGACCATCTCCTTCTGATTGCGGAACGCCTCGACCTTCGCCTGGAGCCGCTCCTGCATATCGAGGAACTTCTGCTGCTGGCCCTTCAACTGGTCGATCTGCGTATCGAAGCCCGCAAGCTGCGCCTGGATGCCCTGCTTGCGCTCCAACGCCTGACGCGCCAGGTCTTCCTGATTCAGCGCCAGCGCCTGACGCGCGGCGGCGTCATACTTATCGACCGAGGCGGTAAGCTGCGCCTTCTGCAGCTCCAGCCGCTTCTCGCTGGTCACCACATCGGCGATGCTGCGGCGCAGATTCTGCAACTGCTCCAGTTGCTTCTGATAGGAATAGTCGAGCGTCTGGCCGGGGTCTTCCGCCCGGTCGAGTATTGAACTGAATACCGACTTCACGTAGGTCGTGAAACGCGAGAGTACACCCACGGCTGAGCCTCCTCTAGTTCGCCTCTAATTCGTCTCCACTGCGCGCTATTTGACCGCTTTGCGGGTTCTCCATCCTTCAGCGCAAAGGAAAGAGCGCGATGGGGCGGCGCCCGCTACGCTCCCGCGTCTCTATCGCTGGCGGATCACCGCCAGAACCTCAGCGGTGCGGCGCTCCAGCTCATCTTTTGTATCCGCCTCGACATTCAGACGCAGCAGCGGCTCCGTATTTGACGGGCGCACATTCGCCCACCACGTCGGGAAGCCGATGGTGACGCCATCCAGATGGTCGATCTGGGCGCCATCGGCAGCGTATTGCTGCTCGATGACCGCCATGCGCCCCTGCTGGTCGTGAACCTCGCTATTCACCTCGCCGCTACGGAAGCGCGTATCCACTTCCTGAATCAGTTGCGAGACCGTCTTGCCGCTCACACTCACCAGCTCCAGCACGATCAGGAATGCGATCAGGCCAGAGTCGGCGTACCAGTTGTCGCGGAAGTAGAAATGGCCAGAGTGTTCGCCACCAAAGATGGCGTTCTCCTGGCGCATTTGCGCTTTGATGAAGCTGTGGCCGACGCGCGTACGCACGGCGCGCCCACCATCGCGCTCGATCACCTCTGGTACGGACCGAGAGCAGATCAGGTTGTAGAGAATGGTTGCCCCAGGATGCGATTGCAGCAAGCTATGCGCGACGAGCGCCGTCACCATGTCGCCACCCAGCAGCCGCCCATGCTCATCAATCAGAAACATGCGGTCGGCGTCGCCGTCGAAGGCGATGCCCATGTCGCAGCCCTGCTCTGGCACGACACGCCGCAGCGTCTCGGTGTTCTCTGGCTCGATGGGGCTGGCCGGGTGATTGGGGAACGCGCCATCCAGCTCGAAGTAGAGCGGCACAAGCTCGCACGGCAGCTTCTCGAAGACACGCGGCACGATCAGCCCCGCCATGCCGTTGCCCGCATCCACCGCGACCTTGTATGGTTTCACGCGCGCCACGTCGATGAAGGCGAGGCAGTGCGCGACGAAAGCGTCTGAGACATCGCGCTGGGTGATCTGCCCGACGCGCGTCGGCTCGGCGAACCGCCCCGACACCGCCAGGTCGCGGATGGCGTAGCCGCCGGTTTCCGAGCTGATGGCGACCGCATCGGCGCGGCACATCTTCAAGCCGTTGTACTGCTTCGGATTGTGCGAGGCGGTAATCATCGCGCCGCCGGGGTAGCCATACTTGCCGACCGCGAAGTAGAGTTCGTCGGTCGTCGTCAGCCCCAGGTCAATCGCATCGGTCCCCTGCTCGGTGATGCCGCGCATGAACGCCTGCGCCAGCGCGGGCGAGCTAAGGCGCATGTCACGCCCGACGGCGATGCGCTCGACGCCGAGATACTGCGCGAAGGCGCGCCCGATGCGATAGGCGGTCTCGTCGTTGAGATCGGTCGGGTAGATCCCGCGCACATCGTAGGCGCCGAAGATCTTCGGATTGACGCCTGAGGGGATTGAAGGGCTTGTCTGGCTCGTCATCGCTACCTCTCTCTCCATCATCGGCTTGCCATCGGCGCGGCAAACGACCAGGGCAGGGAGCGCCCCCTGCGCGCCACCCTGCCCACATGATATGCGATTTTCGTCCTTTTCCGCGACGCCGCAGCGATCCCTCAGCGAAAACTCACCTCTGCGGCGTTGGCGCGCTGCCTGAGGCGCTACCCGAAGATGGGAAAGAGCAGCAACCCACGCGCCAGAATCTCACCGATGAAGATGAACGAGACGCAGAGATATAACATGCCTGTCGCCGACTGGAACGACCGACCGCGCGTCAGGTAGAGCGCCGCCAGCGCCAGCCCCAGCGGCGCCAGGAAGCCGAGGATGTATTGCAGCCAGACCATCGCCGTCGTGGCGATGGGCGTCTGTCGCGCCACTGGCTGGCTGGTCTGCCCGTTCGGCCCTGCCGTCGGCGTGCTGATGGCGACCCCGCCGCCGCCCGTCTGGATCACCGTTCCCGGCGTCACCTGCGTCGTCTGCACCGTCGCGTGGACGGTGGCCGGGCCGATAAAGAGCAGAAACGCCAGCTCCAGCGTCAGCGCGACCAGCGTCAGCGTCGTCACGAACTCCAGCGGCTTGCCTGAGGCGGTGGGCGTGTTGAGATACCAGTGGCCCAGCAGCATCGCCGTCATCACGCCGCCCAGCGCCAGCGCGCCCGCGACGAGCGCCAGCACGACCAGCGCGCCATCCAGCCGACTCTCCGCCAGCGCGCGATAGGCCATCCCCACGACGACGAGATCGGCCAGCGCCACCAGCGCGATCAGCGCGCCCAACGCGAATCGCGCCAGCCGCAGCGGTGGCTCGCGCAGCGCCGCGCCCAGGCTGCGCGCCTGCTGGGCGCCCTTGCCACGCTGAACCTTGTCGAGCCAGAGCAGCACGTTCCAGGGCAGCATCAACCCAAAGAGCGCCAGCGTCAGCGGCCCCTGCCCCGCCAGCCACGGCTCATCCAGCCCGTAGCCATGTACGATCTGCGGTGAAGCGAAGGCGTTCATCGCGCCGAGGGTTAGCAGAGCGATCAGCGCGTAGAGCACGCCCTGAAAGATGATGAAGTTCCGGCTGCTATCGCCGCGCAGATCGAGCAGAAACAGGCTGATGAACGACCCGGCGGTCAGCTCGAGCAGCACCAGAAACAGCGCCAGTGGCAGAACTTGCATATCGCCTCTATCTCATGTGGCATGGGCGCGCCAGTATGCCGCAACGGAGCGCAACATGTGGGATGTGCGCCGACATTCGCCCCAGATTATACAGCATCTGCCCTGGCTGGGGCGCACGAGATGCTGCGGCTCGGCGCGTGTCGTCGCCCCATGCCCCGCTGCCCGGTACTGCCCGCTGGGGTCCACGTTGGTGAGCGGGTTGTTCCCCGCGTAGACATACGGGTTGTCGGCGAAGACCAGCGGCGCCCGCCCCAACGGATCACGGGAAATGAACCGGCCCAGCGTCGGATCATACGCCCGCACGCCATCCAGTCCAGCCCGGTGGCGGCGTCGGAGCGCACGCCGTCGCGTCCATCGTAGCGGTAGGGGTTGACCCAGCCATTGGCGTTGGGGATCGTCTCTGTCGCCCTGGCGCTGCTGACGCTCAACGGACGTCTTGCGCGGATCGAGGGGCGATCCAAAGCGCCAGTTCGCTGAGTGTGGCGATGAGAAACACGACCGCTAGCACGGCCAAATCCCGGATGGCGGGTGCTATGGGAACGGGAAAGCTATGTGGGAGCGTGTTGATCGTGACGTAGCCGAGAAAGACGATGTACGATGGTATCAGAACGAAAATGAATCCAGCACGGATCATCACCACCTGCATGAGCCAGCGCACCACGAGGAACCATCCAGGCGCTCGGCTCACGAAGGCATCATCGGACATAGTGGGCGCACGGGTGGGACGCCAGGTGGCGCCACTGGCCACGAACAGACTTCCGAAGAACGCCACCACTCCCACGGTCATCGGGATCGCATAGACGTAGGGGCCGACCGCCTGCCAGAGCGGGAAGCCGATCCAGGTCACCAGCGCCGCGCCGACCACCTGGAGTCCCAACGTCAACAGTGCAACCAACGCCGCCAGCCCCATCAGATTCACCAGCGCCTCCATCTGCACCACGCGCTGCCCCACACAGTTGGTGGCCAGAAGATAGCGGTACCAGTAGGCGGCCTGGAGGAGCGCGATCCCCAGGCAGAGCAGCGTCACGGCGATGGGACCACCAGTAGTTGCGGCCAGTGGCGTGGACCACCAGTGCGCCAGTGACCAGGCCAGCAGACCACAGGCAATCGCGATCAGCAGTTGACCTGCCACCGCCCGGTTGCGTTGCCAGGCCGTCCAGTCGGTCAGCTTCCAGACTGGAGTACGGTCATCCAACCCAGACACGTAGAACAAACCCGCTTGCGCCACCAGGGCGGTCTCAGCGTCGGCGCCTTCCGGGTTCACGGTATCGTCCGTTTGTTTGGGTTGCTCATCAGCCGGTTCTTCAGCGGTCACACGCCACAGATCCTTTCCGTTTTCTCAGCCCCCACCTGCTCGTTCACATCATGCTACTCAGGCCGTGCACCTGTGGCTTGACTGGCAAGCAGGCATACATCCCGTCTCATCAACCGGCGGTAGGCGCAGATCAACTCAACCCGTAGCCAAAGACCGCTTCCTCCTGATCAGTGTAGGTCTCAGCGTAATGCTGCAAGTTGGTCATGATGAGCGCCACAGTCGCCACCGCTGTCGCTGCCCAGAACGGCGCCACCTCAGACATGAAAACGGCTTCTACACCAGCAATAGCAATCGTCACAAAGCTGACGACCATGGAAATGCCCACGATCGCTGCATAGTACTGATCGGCGCCATCGGGAGATAGCCAAAACGCGTCACTTGCGGCAACTTCATTTTGAAACAGGCCCTGGCAGGCCTCCGCCACCATGTCATACAGCACGAAATCGGCAAGCATCCCGATGTACATGAAGGACGCAAGCCTTCCCACCACGCCGAGGAAGCCATTGCCAGACGCATCTGTGTAGTTGCCCATGGCCTGTCCCAGCATCTTCAGCAGCGTCGGAACGGTGGCTGTACCAGTGCCAAACAAGCCCAGGATAAGACCAGGACCGAGCACAGGAATGAACCAGTGCAAGACACTTCCAGGAAGGGATTTGGTTTGTGCGCCAAAGTACGCCGCCGCCGCGCTTGCGATGCTCCGCGCGTGTGCCAGGCGCGCTTCCTGCTGCCGCTGCGCCTGGCAGGCCTTGTCGCAGCCGCTCTGCGTGACGATGTGCGCCATCTGCTGATTGGTCGCCTGCCCACTCTCGCGCTGCGTCGAGCCGAACCCCGCCGCCCGATACTGCCCGCTGGGGTCCACGTTGGAGAGCGGGTTGTTCCCCGCATACACATACGGGTTGTCGGCGAAGACCAGCGGCGCCCGGCCCAGCGGGTCACGCGAAATGAAGCGTCCGATGGTGGGATCATACGCCCGCACGCTCATCCAGTCCAGCCCCGTCGCCACATCGGCGCGCACGCCGTCACGTCCGTCGTAGCGGTAGGGGTTGACCCAGCCATTGGCATTGGGGATCGCTCTCGCTGCTGTTGGTCAGCGCGCCCCAGGTGTCGTAGCTGTAGTCGGCCACACTCACGCCGCTGGCGTCGGTCAGGTTGACCACATCGCCGCGCGCATCGTAGACATAATAGTAGCGTGGCGCGGTGGTCGGGTCGCTGCCGACCTGGACGCTTTCGGGCGCGCCCGCCTGGTCGTAGGTGTAGCTGGCCAGCAGCGTGCCTGCGCCGTTGGTCTGGTAGGCCAGTTGGCCCAGTTGGTAGTAGTCGTCGACGGTGGTGGCGCTGCCCCCACATGGCGCAGTAAGGGGTAGTGGAGGCACGCAGGATGTTGTTTAGTACCATAGGTTAATCTGTACCAGGGTGTATTGTCACTCCGTGATTGATGACTCAGCCTGAGGGTTGTGGTCACAGGAAAACGCGGAACATTTGTCCGATACCGTAGCCCAATACTTCTCTGCACAGACGGCTGCATATGTTCCCATACAGGAAACAACATAAAAGGAGATTACGGCATGCTCCACTCAGAGGAATTCCCGTCGTGGAGACACGCGACGAACCTCCATCACCACGACGATGAACACGACCTGAGCGTCATGCTGATTGCCAACCGGGCTGGAAGAGGCGCACAGAGTCGTCGTTTATCCACAGATCAGCCTTTCCTTTATGGAGCGTTACGCCCTACGCTTTGGCGAGTGTCATCTCTGATCATCTCTGGTCCTCCTCAGCCGCACGCGTCCACCGGCCATAGACGTTGCACCAGGTGGAGATGTCCATCTGGCTGTTGCTTCGTTACTCGTTCCTGAGGAATCGCATCGCCAATCGCCGTAAGCTGCCGCGCCACTCGCTTTGCAGAGCAAATGCCAGAAAAGCTTCCCGAAGAGCTTTTCCAGCAAACCGGGCACGCCCTCAGCAGCGGTCTCGGCGACTCCCAGAAGCATCCCTGCACCCATGGCCACCAACCGCCTAATCCGGTAGGCCGCCATCGGCCATTGTAGCGCACCATCAATGACCTCGTTGAACCAGGCGCCATCGTGAGAGCAACACTGTAAGGATGGTAGGGCGACCACTCCATTATCTCTGCCTCTAAGCATCCCGAGGTTCCTTTGGTATGATGATGTCTTAGAACGACCCGAGGCGAGATCAAATATATCAACCAACTTATCCCCAACACATCGACTGCCGCATCGATGCCAAGTACGAGACCGCCGATGTCCAGGAACCTGCCGCGATGTAATATTCGCGACCGACTATTTCAAGCTTTGAATGACGTTGGCTTACGGGAGAGCGTTTGGCCTGGTCCAGCCAGCGCTGATGCCACGCCTGCTCGCAGAAGTAGTCGCAGCCACGCTGCGTGACGATGTGCGCCATCTGCTGGTTGGTCGCCTGTCCGCTCTCCCGCTGCGCCGAGCCGAAGCCTGCCGCCCGGTACTGCCCGCTAGGGTCCACGTTGCTGAGCGGGTTGTTGCCCGCATACACATACGGGTTGTCGGCGAAGACCAGCGGCGCGCGTCCCAGCGGGTCACGCGAAATGAAGTGTCCGATGGTGGGATCATACGCCCGCACCGCCATCCAGTCCAGCCCGGTGGTGGTGTCGGAGCGCACGCCGTCGCGGCCATCGTAGCGGTAGGGGTTTACCCAACCACCGGCGTTGGGAATGCTCTCGCTGCTGTTGGTGAGCGCGCCCCAGGTGTCGTAGCTGTAGTCGGCCACACTCACGCCGCTGGCATCGGTCAGGTTGACCACATCGCCGCGCGCATCGTAGACGTAAAAGTAGCGTGGCGCCGTGTCGGGACGCTGCCGACCTGGACGCTTTCAGGCGCGCCGCTGCGGTCATATGTGTAGCTGGCTAGCAGCGTGCCGGCGCGACAGTGAGCGCGATGTCGTCCAACAGGACACCTCGCTCAGTGTGATGAGCGCAAAGCAGACCGCCGCAACGATCAGATATGGAACGATCACTGGCGGTGGAAATGGCAGGCTGCTCCCTGTAGTCAGCAGGAAATCGCCATCGACGAGGATCATCATCGGCGCCGAGAAAGAGAATACCCCCTCGGGTGGCGGCCATCAGTCCTAGCCAACGCAGGAGCAAGCGTACCCCACGTGGCGTAGGAGTCCACCCGTCGCTAGACGTGTTCGATACACGTCCTGGCGTCCAGCCCAGCCTGCCGGCGAACGCGAGCGTCCCACCGAACGCGGCGAACCCGATCACACAGGGCAGCAAGTAGGCCGCAGCGCTGAATCCGCGCCAATCTGGGGAGCTTGCCCACGCAGCCAACACGAGTTGCGCCCCAAGCGTCCACGCCGCCACGCCCACTGCCAGCCTCATGAAACTCGCCATACGCTCCGGATGTGAATTTGTCGGATTGGGGCGGAATCCCGCCTGTTGGTAGGGATACCAGAATACCCAGTCGAGCAGCCCAATCCCTAGACACAGCAGCGTCATGGCGATAGGGGCGATCACGATCGGCACCAACCGGACGATATTCCACTCGTCGAGGGCGCCAGCCAGCAACCCACACGAGGTCGCCACCAGGAAGAAGCCAACAACGGCGCGCTTGCGCTGCCACACCGTCCAGTCGGTGGCCATCCACTCCGGGGCGTCCTCATCCTGTTCCAGGGGTGTTGTGGGCGTTGTGGCTTCAACGGAGTCATCGAGACGACCGTGTTCCTCACACTTGATGGGCCACAACTCCTCTCCCTATCGTTCGTATCGCGCTTTGTACCGTTCTGCGCGGAGCCTTCACCTGTGGCTTGCGTGCGTGCAGGTGCGGGCATGCATCATATGCATCATCATAGTGGCCCGTCCGCGTGTACCCACCGCCACGATGCCTGGCAGCGGCGCAGCGCTGGGCGGTCAGTTCACCAGATAGCCCCATACCGCCCCTTCCTGCTCCAGAGACGCGAAAGACGTGCTGTTCGAGCTTTGCCCCGATCATCGCCACGGTCATGACCATCGCTCCGACCCACAACGCGGCGAGTTCAGGTGTCATGAGCGTGAACACCGCCGCCCAAGCGACAGCGACAACACTGGTAAGAATCGTGGCGGCTATCGTCAGGTTGTAGTGCAGGTCGAGGCCGTCTGCGTTGAGCCAGAACCCCGTACCAGAGGTGGCCTCTGCTTGGAACATCCCTTGATAGGCGCTCGCCACCAGATCGTAAATCAGGAAGTCTCCGATCATCTCGATCCACATGGTAGAGGCGGCAGTCGCCACTGCCCCCAGCACCCCTAAAGGGCCACTGCCAGTGGGCACGGCTCCATTCAGGAGGGACTGCCCAAGCGCCTTCAGAAGGGCTGGCACGCTCACCGCAGTTTCAAAGCCTCCCAGGATGATCCCGGGATCGATTTGAGCATCGAAGTTGTGCAGGAAACTACCGGGGAGCCATTTGACCTGCCCCGCAAAGTACGCTGCGGCCGTGCGCGCAATCGCCTGAGCGCGCTCCAC
>CAVPBB010000019.1:0-12015 GCA_963701795.1 uncultured Chloroflexia bacterium
ACACACCCGATGCGTCTCCATGAGTATGCTGTTGATGGCCTTATCCCCAGTGCCGTTGTATGGCCTGAGACCGTCGAGCAGGTAGCGATTGTCCTGCAATGGGCCCAACGCGAGAAGCTGGCGGTGATACCATGCGGGAGTGGCACCCAAATCGGGCTGGGAGGTATCTCCGAAGCGTGTCGATCTGGTGCTGTCACTACGCCGCCTGGCCCAGGTCAACGACTACGACGTGGCCAACTTTACGATCACCGCGGGGCGGGGATGACATTCGCGGAGCTCGCTCAACTGACCGCGGCGCATAGGCAGATGCTGCCACTGCAATACCCCACTAGCATCGCGACCCTGGGCGGCCTCATCGCTTCCAACGCCTATAGCCCCGATCGATAGCTCCGGGGGCGTACGGGACCTCCTCCTGGGCCTGCGTATCGCCCTGCCGAGTCGGGGAAATCGCCATTTCGGCGGCAAGGTGGTCAAGAATGTCGCAGGCTACGATATGTGTAAACTCTTTCTTGGCTCGCTCGGAGCACTTGGAATCATCGTCGAGGCGACGTTTCGATTGTACGCCTTGCCAGAGCGTGACGAAACCCTGCTGGCTGTGCTTCCCTCGCTCGAGTCGGGAGCCGCAGCCGTGGCCCAGCTCATGGCGACGCAGCTGCTCCCCTCACAAATCCTCCTTCTCGACTCCACGTGCCACACAAGCCGTCGCACCAGAAATCGCCACGCCAGCCAACGCCGGTACAGTGCTACTCCTGGTGAACTGTGAAGGGATGGATGAAGCGGTTGAACGGCAACTCGCGGAGATCGCACGGATGTGCCAGGGGCATGCGGCGTCTATGGTGCAGATGCTTTCCGGTGAGATGCAATGTCAGCTCCGGATACGTCTTGAAGGGGCCATGTACCAGCGTGAGGTCAAGATTCCCGCATCTGCGCTCCAGCCACACCCCTGGCGGTGAGTGGTGGGGGAGCGCTCACGATACGGCTTGGGACGCTCCCGTCACGAGTCTATACGTCATGGAAGCTGCCGCCCAGGCGCTGAGACCGCTCGCACCTGGGGCGATGACCATCGGCGATTGCGGCGTAGGATTGGTGAAACTCTGCCTGGGGCTTGAGGGCCTGGCCACGGATGCCATCGATGCAGCGCTTCTGATACGTGCTACTTCATGACTTGGCTGGAGTGGTTGCCGGGCATGGCGGAGTTGCCGTGGTGGAAACTGCACCGCCTGATGCCAAGGTGCAGCTTGAGGTCTGGGGCCCACCACCCTCAAGCTTTCCCCTGTTGGAGGGGCTGAAGCGCCAATTTGACCCCGAGGGTGTCCTCAGTCCAGGTCGTTTCATCGGCGGCTTGTGACGCTGTTTGGTGTTGGTGGCTGCTCTGGGTTAGCCTGACGAAGGAGTTGCACATGGCTCTCGAGGCCCCGATGACATCGTCTCAAATGGAGTTCGAGCATTTGATGCGAGACGGTTGACGCATCGTGCATCAAGTGTGGGTTCTGCCTCCCCAAGTGCCCCACGTACCGCGAGACTGGCCTCGAATCTGGCCTCACCACGGGGACGGATCCATCTGCTGAAGCTGGTCGCCAAAGGCCGTCTGCAGCCGGCTGATATCGACGCACAGCTCGACCTCTGTCTAGGGTGTCGAGCTTGCGAGACCGCTTGTCCAGCGGGGGTCAAGTTCGGCAGGCTTCTCGAGGCCGGGCGTGAGCAAACACGCCGGGCGAAGCATCTGACGCGGTGGCAACGGCGGCAGCAGCAAATCTTCTACTCCGGGCTCCTCCTCCACCTGAAACGCCTCGACCTTCTCGTCGACCTCCTCTGGCTGTATCAAGCCAGCGGCATGCGCCGGCTGGTACAGAACAGCCGTTTGTTGCACCTCTTGTTCGCCGGCATGGTCGGATGTCGAGCTGTTACTTCCAGCGTTGCCATCCCCCCTGGTCCGCCAGCGTCTGCGCCAATGGACCAGACCCGTGGGGCGTGAGCAGCGGCGGGTGGGATTCCTGACGGGCTGCGTCATGCGGTCGGTATTCTGCGGATGCCAATGCCGCGACCGTTCGCGTGCTGGCGAAAAATGGCTGCCAGGTGGTAATTCCCCCTCAGCTCGGCTGCTGTGGAGCACTGCATGCCCATCATGGCAACCTCGCAACCGCTCGCCTCCTGGCGCAACAAAATATACGGGAGTTCGAAGGCTACGAGCTGGACGCCGTGATTGTGAACTCAGCCGGCTGCGGCGCGATGCTGAAAGAATATGGTCAGCTGTTAGCGGACGACGAAGTGTACGCGCAACGAGCCTCGGCTTTCAGCGGTAAGGTCCAAGACATCAGCGAATTTCTTGCTGGTCTGACGCTGAACCAGCAACTGGCCCAGCTGCCGCTACGTGTCGCCTACGATGACCCCTGCCATTTGTTGCATGGTCAAGGGATCAGCCACGAGCCTCGTCAGCTGCTGCAACAAATACCCGGCGTGGCGTTGGTGCCCTTTAAGGAGGCGGACTGGTGTTGTGGTAGTGCTGGTACCTACAATCTGATGCAACCCGAAATGTCGAGGCGGCTGTTGGATCGTAAGCTACAGCACATCGCGGCTGTCGACCCCGACGTGATCGCTACCGGCAATCCCGGTTGCCTGCTGCAGCTGGCCTGGGGGTCAAGCGGCGGGGATGCGGGCCGAGGTGCTGCACCCCATTGAGTTGCTCGATCGTGCCTACCGGCTTGGGGCGGCCTCCTGAGGCACGTCTAGCGGCTCGCCTAGCTCTCGGATGGCCGGATACACTTCCTCCGCAAACAGCTTCAGAGCACCACCGAGGCGGGCGACGCGCGGAAAGTGGTCGCCGCCGTCGAAGAGTGCCGCCGCATGGGCGTGGAGATTCTGCCGCCCGATGTCAATTGCAGCGAGTCGGGCTTTGCGGTCGAGTCGCAGGCGCCGGGCGAGGATGGCGCGCCACGCTGGGGCGTGCGCTTCGGCCTCGTCGCCATCAAGAATGTCGGCAGCCGCCCCATCGAAGAACTGCTGGAGGCGCGGCGCGTTGGCGGCCCGTTCAAGTCGCTTGCCGATCTCTTCGCCCGCTGCGATGGCAAGAATCTGACCCGCGGCGCCGTTGAATATCTCATCAAAGCAGGCGCGCTCGATACGCTGGGGCGCCGCAGCCAGTTGCTCGCCGGTCTCGACCGCGCGATGCAGTATGGCCAACAGCAGCGCCGCATGCGTGAGATCGGGTCAGAACAGCCTCTTTGGCGCGGTGGAGGGCGCTGCGGGCGATGACTTCATCCTGCTGGATGTGCCAGACCACCCGCAGCAGCAACTGCTCGCCTGGGAGAAGGAACTGCTCAACCTCTACCTCTCGGCGCACCCGCTGGCTCATGTCGCGCAGTTCCTCAAGAAGAGCGTGTCTACGCCTGCAGCGTCGTCAGCCTCAGCGAGGAGTGGGCCGGGCAGAAGGTGACGCTGGGAGGCCGCGTGACCGAGATCAGGCGCATCGTCACCAAGCGCGGCGACCAGATGCTCGCCGTCCAATTCGAGGACCGCACCCTCGGCGCGATGGAGATCGTTGTCTTCCCCAAGACCAGTGCCGCGACCTCAGAGCGCTGGCGCGAGGACGCCGTGCTGATCGTCACCGGCCAGGTGAAGATAGGGCGCGACGACGACGCGCAACTCGTGGCCGAGGAGGTCGAGGAGTTCGTCGTCACCGAGGAGGAGGCGAATCGTCGCGCCTACCTCGTGCGCGTCCACCTGCAACGCACGAAGAATACGGTGATAGACAAAACCAAAGTCCAGGATGTCGTGACCGCCCTGCGCGATTTCCCCGGCGACGATCAGGTCGAACTCTACGTGCGTAACGGCGCCTGGGAGGCGCAAATGATCCTGCTGCTGCGACCAGCGGCATTCGCTTCTGCCCGGAGCTGATGCAGCAGATCGAGCAGGCGCTGGGGCCAGGCTCCGTCGAGGCGATTCCGCTGCCGCGCGAGCAGCGGGCGCCTGCCACCATCTCATGAGCCGCGCACGAACAGCCGAGGTGATGCGCCGATGACTACCCTGAGCATCTCGAAACAGACTGCGCGGCGCTTCATCCTCGGTCGGCAAGGCCTCTGGCCAGGGCGACGCTGGGCGGGCGAAGCGGGACTGGCGGATGCGCTGCGCGCCTGCGAGGCGATGCAGATGGACCCGCTCAATGTCGTCGCGCGCAGCCATGACATCGCGCTCTGGGGCCGCGTGCGCGACTATCAGCCCGCGCAGCTCTATCGCACGCTCTACGAACGCCGCGAATTCTTCGACTACGGCGGCGGACTGTTCATCTATCCGATGCGCGAACTGCCGTACTGGCGCACCCCCATGCGCCGCCGCGAGCGCGAGCCGCGCTGGGCCACCTTCGCCGCCGCGCATCCTGACCTGCTCGATGCTGTGCGCGCCGAGCTACGCGCGCGTGGCCCGCTGGGCAACCGCGACTTCACAGGCGGCGAGCGCGTCAAGAACTATCGCGGCGGCAAAGATAGCTCGCTGGCGCTCTACTATCTCTGGCTGACGGGCGAGACGATGATTCACCACCGACAGGGCTTTGAGCGCGTCTACGATCTGCGCGAGCGTGTCGCCCCAGCGGCGTATGATACAGTCGCATCAGAGGAGGAGGCCGAAGCGTTCTTTGCCCGCAAGCTGATGGCGTTTCATGGCATGGTCCAGGAGCGGCGCTGGGAACGTGGCTCTCAGGGTTCATCGAGCGCAAGGTGGACCGCGCCGAGGCGCGCGACCGGCTCGACACGCTAACCCGGCAGGGCGCGGTTGCCGCGCTGCGCATCGAAGGTTCGCCCGACCGCTGGTACGCGCTGGCCGATGATCTGCCACTGCTCGATGCGCTCGAAGCGGGCGACGTTCCGGCGGCATGGCGTCCGCTCGACGCCACGACTGAGACAGAGGTCACCCTGCTTGCCCCGCTGGAAATCGTCAGCGCGCGCGGGCGTTCGAGCTGGCTCTTCGACTTCGAGTATCTCTGGGAGGTCTACAAGCCAGTCGCCGCGCGCCGCTGGGGCTACTACACGCTGCCAGTGCTCTATGGCGACCAACTGGTGGCCCGGCTCGACCCACGCCTCGACCGCGCGACGCAGACCCTGCGCGTCAACGGCTTCTGGCGCGAGGAGGGCGCGATTGCCGATGAATCCGCCTTTGCCGAGGCGCTGGCGCGCGGGCTGACACGCTTCGCGCGCTTCCTCACCGCGCGGCGCATCGACCTCGCCGCGCTGGAGCCTGGCAGTCAGTGGTCGCTGATCGAGCGGCAGGTGAACGCCCAGCTCGCAGCGGACGCTGACCCCGGCTAACCGGCGCCTGGAGTCGATTGGGCGCCACACGCCACGCGCGTAGAGCAAGGGAGGGCGTCAACTCAACGTCGCCCGTGTGCGTATTCTGTTGCAGCGCGATGATTCAGCCGTTAAAACTTCATAGGGGCGTCGGCGAACGCTCTATTGTGGAAGCGACCCCTGAGGGAGAGGACGAAACGTTGACCAAGGAGTTCTGTTGGCACTGCGGCGCTGAGATTCCGGAGGGCGCGCAGAGCTGCGTGGTCTGCGGCGCGCCGTTGCGCGCGCCCGCCAGCGATACCGCTTCAGCGGAGGCAGCCCTGCAGCTACAGCCGACGTTGCCCAACCTCGCCGCGATACCTGTCGCGCCGCCCAGCGCCCTGCAAGAGGCGCCAACGCCACCCGGCGCCGACCCCGCGCAGTCGCACTATGCGCCGTACCCTGGGACGCCGGGCGTGTGGGCGCCGCCGGGCCAGCCGACCTACGCTCCCTATCCCTCCTATCCCTCCTATCCCGCGCAGCCTGGCTATCAGCCCTACCCCCAGCCAGGGCAGGTCTACGGCTACCCGATGGGGGGCGGCTACTATGCGCCTCACTACATGGCGCAGCCGCAGCCGCAGCGCGCCCCAGGCGAAACCTACGCGCTGGTCATCTCGTGGATCGTCACCATCGCATCGGCGCTGGGCATCCTGGGGGGGCTGCTGGTGACGGCGCTCGCCAGCATTGGCGTCTTCACCGGGCAGGGCGATGATCTCTCCTTTCTCGGCAGCATCATCGGCTTCTCGCTCGCGCCGATTCTGGGCGGCGGCTTCGGGCTGTGGTACGGCATCCTCGGCATCCTGCGGCGGCCCTCGCCACGCTTTGGCCTACCCGCCGCGTGGGCGATCCTCATACTGGCCGTGGTGGCCGTCGGCGGTGGCGTGGCGCTCTGGCAATACGATTTCTCCCAGGGGCGCGCGCCGGGAACGGCGGCTGGGGTGCTGCCACTCGCCACACTCGCGGGCGCGCTGCCAGCGCTGGCGATTCTCGCCTTCACCACGCAGCGCCTGCGCAACCCCTCGACCCGCCGCCACGTCTGGATGTCGCTCTTCTACGGCATGACACTGGCGCCGCTGCTCGCCGTCATCATCGAGACGGTTCTCAGCCTCATCATCGTCGCCGCGTTCGGCCTCAGCGCACAGGACGCGCAGAGTGTGCTTGGCCAGCCGAATACGAGCAATCCTTCGCCAACAGTGGTCGTCGCGATGCTGCTGGTGCTCTCGGTCGTGCCGCCGCTCGTCGAGGAGGGCGTCAAGCCGCTGGCCGCGCTGCTGATCATCCGCCGCCTGCGCACACCCGCCGAAGCCTTCCTCGTCGGGCTGGCCGCCGGGGTGGGCTTCGACATCCTCGAAACCATCGGCGATATCGGCCAGGGTCAGGCCGACTGGGTTTCGGTCGCCATTGGCCGCATCGGCGCGGGCCTGCTGCACGGCATCGGCGCGGGCATGGCGGCGCTCGGCTGGTACTACCTCATCAACGGCTCAGGCGTACACCTGCGCTGGCTGAAGGGCATCGGCTGCGGCCTCTACGCTGTGCTGCAACATGCGTTGTTCAACGGATTCTCGCTCATCGGCCAGACGCTGCCAGCCAGCGCCAACGCCTGGATGAATCAGCCGCTCTACCTTGGCGGGCTGCCGCTCCAGAACTCGGACATCATCTATCTGGCGATCTATCTGGCCCTGCTCGGCATGCTGATCTTCATGACCAGTCGGCTCTGGCGCGCCAGGGGGATGCCTGAGCGCAAGCCGCCGATCGTGACGCCTGGCTGGCCCACGCTGCCATACGGCCCCATGGCCCCTACGCGCCGTATGGATACTATGCGCAATATGCGCCGGGCGCATGGCCAGCGCCTGCCCCGCTGCCGCAGACACAGCAGCCACTGGGAGGCGCCCGATGATTTCCAGCGAGACGACCAATCTGCTCGGCGCGCCCACACCGGCGGCCCGGCAGCCGACGCCCAAACGCTACAGCCTGATCTTCGGCGTCGCGCTCGCGGTGGTGACGCTGACCGCGCTGATCGTGGCCTTCTTCTCGTCCGACTTCCGCCCGCGCGGCTCTGATGCGCTGCCCGCCACCTGGACACAGGCGTACAGCGCCGACCTGACCGGCTCCGACAACGGCAAGTGGGATGAGACGCAGGGCTGCAGCATGAACGCGCTCGGCCTGGACGCCAGCGGCAGCGCCAGTGATGACGCGCAGTGCGCCTTTACGCCAAGCGTGCGGGGGAATGTGACAGCGAACGGCTTCTACTTCGAGACGCAACTGGCGCCAGCGGCCATCGTTCCATCCTATGTCCGTTCGGTGGTGAGCGCGGCGACATCAGTGGCGAGTCTGCGTCTGGCGGCGCGGTCATCCACTTCATCATCACCCAGGACGGCTCCTACACGCTCTGCGATGGCGACTGCGCGCAGACGAGCAGCGCCATCTACCTGCATGGCGGCCTCGCCTCATGGCATGGCGACGCGCTCGTCGCGAACACCATCGCCATCAAGGTGTCGCCTGACCACAGTACGCTCACCGTCTTCGTCAACGATCAGCAGGTCGCGACCGTGGCGACGCAGTTTGGCCCGCGGCCTGCCATCGCGCTCGGCGCGCTCGCTGGCAGTGAGGCGATCTTCACGCACGCCACGCTCTACACTGGCCAATAGAGCAGGGGAACGCCGATGTCGCAGTTTGAGGCGCAGGACCCCGACTATGCGCAGCGTGTGCGCGACAGCTTCGACGCCAGCGCATCATGGAGACGCTGGGCGCGACGCTGCTGCATGTCGCTCCGGGCGCGGTAGACATCGCGCTGCCCTTCCGCGACGATCTGACGCAGCAGCATGGATTCCTGCATGCGGGCGTTGTCACCGCCATCGTAGACAGCGCGTGCGGCTATGCGGCGCTAAGCCTGATGCCGCCCGGCGCTGGCGTCCTCACCATCGAATCAAGCTCAACCTGCTCGCCCCGGCCAGCGGCGTGCGGATGATCGCACGTGGCCGCGTCACGAAGCCTGGCCGCACCATCACCGTCTGCGCAGGCGATGTCTTCGCGCGCCAGCGGAAGCGGACGGCCAGCCAGCCGAGCCGGAGAAGCTGGTGGCGAATGCTCGCCACCGTCATGACCGTGCGCGACCGCCCCGGCGTCACCGACTGACACGCCGAGAGCCGCCGACGCTCAGCTTGGGCAGCCGGGCGTGGTGTCGTCGGGGGTGAAGGTCGCCAGGATGGCGTTGTGCTGCGCTTGTATGGCTGCGGACTGGTCAGCGTCAAGCACGTCCAGCGTGTAACTCGTCCCCTTGCCCGTGAGGAAAGTCCAGACACGGTGAACACATTCCGCTACCTGATAACCCTCGGCAGCCCCGCCAGTTGGACAGACGTTTAACCGGTGAGTCGCAAACCACAGGAACCTGCTCCAACGTAACGCATCCAGTTCCTCAACGTCGATGAGATCGCGGGGCTGCGGACCAGTGAAGACCACCAGCGCCTCTTGCCCGTCGCCCAACCCAGGACTAGCGATCGATTGTGTGAATATGACCACCCTTTGGGGACGCGATGGTGTAGCTCATCCCCCGGTACACGCCCCACCCCATGGGAATTCCAGGGATGGTTGGCGTCGCGCTGGGGGCCTGCGGTTTATTGGAGTCAAGGGCTGGCTGTGCGCAGGCGCTGAATGCGCCCAGGATAGTAGCGCGATGAGACACAGTCCACGCCTGGTGACACGCTGAGTCACGCTGTCCTCCCTTTCACACCAGCCTGGCGCATCGCTTCATGTGCGAAGTATAGCCCATACAAGCAGTGTTTGCCACAAAAGGGCGTAGATTTTACGAGCACAGAGGCAAAATACCAGGGTGACCTCGGTACGGAGAAAGTGTCGGCCAGGCTTGCTGCTATGCGCCGTGAATGCGAGGTGTGGCTGGCCACCAGCAAGGCCAGGCGCGCCAGATGTCAGAAGGGCGAGCGTCCGCGATAGGCGGCGTCGAGACGTCGACGATGTGCAGCACGGGCATGGCGCTGCCCGCCTCGAGCGAGCTGCATCGGCAATTGCAGCGCGCAGCCGGGGTTGGCGGTGACGACGGCCTGCGCTCGCGTCGCCACGACATGCCTGACCTTACGCATGCCCAGCGCGCTCGCCATCTGCCGGAGAGGATGATGTTGTAGACGCCCGCGCTGCCACAGCAGAGCGACGATTCCTCCATCTCCACCAGCCGCAAACCGGGGATGGCCGCCAGCAGCGCGCGTGGCTGCGTGGTGATGCGCTGGGCGTGGGCCAGGTGGCAGGCCCCTGAAACGTCACCGTCAGCGGCAGCGGCTCGAAGCGCGTATTCAGTTCGCCGCGCGCCAACGCATCGCCGAGCAGTTCGGTGATGTCGCGCACACGCGCTGCAAACACCGGCCCGTCCGCGCCAGGCGGGAACCTCGGCGAAGAGGTCGCCATACTCCTTGAGCGCGGAGCCGCAGCCAGCGGCGTTGCAGACGATGTAGGCGGCGCCGCTCGTCTCGAACGCGGCGATATTGCGCGCGGCGAGCGCACGGGCGTGGTCCATCGCGCCCGCATGGATGGTGAGCGCGCCACAGCACTCCTGCCCGGCGGTGGCCACCACATCGAAACCGTTGGCGTTCAGGACGCGAATCGTGGCGCGGTCGGTTTCGGCGAAGACGGCGCTCATCACACAGCCCGCGAAGAACGCGACGCGCCCGCGCTGTGGCGTCCCGGTCGGCGCGGCGTAGAGCTCGCCATTCGCCGTGAAGAACTGATCGGGCAGCCGGGGCATCAGCGCTCGGTCTCGCGCAGGCCGAGCGCATCGAGCGCGCCACTGCCACGCGCCAGCCGCCGCATCCCCCAGCGCTGATAGAGGCGCAGCGCGCGCCCCGCGACGCGGAACCACACTGATCGGCGAAGAGGCCATTGAAGACCACCGAGCGCAGCGCGCGCTGCCCTGCTGGCCGTGGCCGCGCCCGCTCGATCTGCGTGCGCGCCGTCTCGACGAGCTGGCCATAGCGCACACCAGACGGGCAGACCGCCTCGCAGGCGCGGCAATCCAGGCATTGATACATCTGCTCGACGAAGCCGGGATCAGTCAGGCTCAGCGCGCCATCGGCCACCGCCTGAATTAGACGGATGCGCCCGCATCAGCGACGACGCCTCACTGTAGGTTTGGGTGGGTTCGGCGGGGGGCAGGCAGAAGCCGCAGCGCACGCATCGCTGCAAGATGTCGTCGCTGGGCTGGTCTCACCCAGGTGAGAACCCGGATGCGGCCCGCTCGCCGCCGCCGGGCACATGCTGCGTCAGGTGAATTCGCTGCTCATCAGGCGCTGGCTGGTCATACGCGGCCTGCTCGCCCGCCGCTGGAGTCTCTGCGCGCTCACCGCCGTCTCGCCTTCTCCGCGCCGCCCTCACGCCAGCGTGTCTGCTCTCGCCCTCTCTCTCCTCATTATAGGCGCATGCGGCAGCTACCAGAGGCGTCTGACTCCATAGGCGTCGAAAGCGCGGTCAGCGCCAACGATCAAGATGTCGGAGCCAGCGCCTGGGGCGATCGAAGTCTATCGAAGGGATCGCGATAATTGAAATGGCAGCGTAGTTACCTTTGCGGCGGCATCCACTGTGATGTGCAGCAACAGCATAGCATGTTTGTCACGGAGTTGCTCAGAAATGAAGGGTTCGAACGGTTGGCTGAGGTGTAACTTGCCCAAGCTGATCTTAATAGCCATCTCCCAGAGACTTCCCACGCTCAGGAAGACCTCGTTCTCGCCATCTTCGATCAAAGCCCGTGCCACAGGGCTAAGGCCTTATTCGGGAACCAATTACGCTGCCTGTAAGCGGTCGCACTGTTGGAAGCAGAGGACGGCGCAGGCGAGATGCAGGAAGGCTTCGTAGGTGCGCTCCAGCTTCTCCCAACGCACCAGCAGCCGGCGCGAGCGGTTGAGCCAGGAGTGCAGCCGCTCCACCACCCAGCGGCGCGGCCGCTGGTGCGGATCGGACGACCCGGCGTTGGCGCGGTCCTCGCCGCGGGGACGGATGTGGGCGGAGAGTCGCGCTGCTCGGCGGCGAAGCGCGGCAGATCATAATCGTAGCCCGCATCCAGGCACAAGTGGTGCGGCTGCTCCGCGCTCGGCATCGGGCGCGCAACGACAATGGCGTCCAGGGTGGGTGCCGTCAGCTTCATATCATGCACGTTCGCTCCTGCCACGACGATCGCCAGGGGCAAGCCGTGGCCCTCACTCAGCGTGCTGCGTTTGGTGCCGTACTTGCCGCGATCCGTCGGATGGTGGCCGAAGCCTTCGCCCTCGGCGGTCGCGGCGCGGGCGAAAGGGGCTTTGGTCATCGCGCCATCCAGACTCTGCCACTCCCAGTCGATACCCACCAGTTCGTCGAACTCGCCCAACCCCGCCGCCCACAGCCGCGCGAAAAAGCCGTCACGTTCCCACGCCCGAAAGCGGTCGTAGACCGTGGTCGAGGCGCCGATCTCCCGCGGCAGCGCGTTCCACTGGAGCCCGTGCGCAGCACGTAGAGCATCGCGCCCAACATTTGCCGGTCATCGCGCGGCGGTCACCGCCTTTGGGACGCGGCTGGTGCGGCGGCAACAACGGCTGCGCCCGCTCCCACACGGTATCACTCAACTCCCACGGGCGCGTCCGGGCCATCACGTTGCGTTCCTTCCTTCTTCTGCTCCGTCACCGCCTTCAGTCTCGCACATGGTTACTGTTTCCGAATAAGCTCT
>CAVPBB010000020.1:0-271914 GCA_963701795.1 uncultured Chloroflexia bacterium
TAGCGCAACTTTCAGATAGGTTGAGCAGGTAAGGGGTATCCCGCATAGGCGTACCAGGCGGCAGCATCTGCGGGCGTAATCGCCGCGACCGACAGCCGCACCGCTTCCTGGAGCGCTTCCTGCGTGCGGGCGCCCAAGCCGCGCAGGATGGCCTTGAGCTTGGAGAACGCCTGCTCGATCGGATTGAAGTCTGGGGAGTACGGCGGCAGGAAGAGCAGGTCGCAGCCGCGCGCGGCGAGCGCCTCCCGGATGCTGGCGGCTTTGTGGGCGCTGAGATTGTCCACAACCACGATCTGTCCTGGCCGGAGCCGTGGGGCCAACTGCTCGCGGATGTACCAGTCGAACGCCTCCGTGGTGATCGCTCCCTCAACCAGCAGCCAGGGCTCCAGCAGCCCCTCAGGCGTGAGCGCCGCAACCAACGTCGTGTTCTTGCCGTGGTTGCGCGGCGTTAACCCGGTCGCGCGCTGGTCGTGGGGCGCCCAGCCGTAGAGGCGGGTCAAGGACGTGTGCGTCCCGCTTTCGTTGACGAAGACGAACTGCTGCGGGTCGTGCGTGGGCAACGGCCTCACGCCAGGCGGCGCGCTCCTGCTCGTCGCGCTCGCTCGCTGCCAGCGTCTTTTTTTATGCGTCCAGCCGAGTCGGCGCATGGCCCGCCACATGGTCACCTCGCTCAGCTCCTGGCCATACTGCTCGGCCCACCACGCGCAGTGCTCCAACACTGTCGCATCCGGAGCCGCCTCCAGCCGGGCGCGCAGCATCGCTTCCTGTTCGCCACGGATCACGCGCGGACGCCCAGGAATCGGTTTGCGCTCCAGGGAGCCGCTCTCCCGTTCTTGCACGACGGCGCGTTTGACGGTCGTCACCGCCACTCCAAAGCGGCGCGCGGCTTCTCGCATGGGCTGACCGTCGGCCACCGCGCGCACCAAGCGTTCTTTCAGGTCGGTCGAATAGGCACGCATGAGCGGTTCCCCCGCACAATTCATGCCTGCCTCTGCTTTTCGTATGTTGCTCTAATCAGTTGAGTTGTCGAGTGACTTGCACAATGGGAGTCTTAGAGCTTATTCGGAAACTAGTGATGCCGCTCGGTAACGATCACATTGCTGGAAGCAGAGGAGGGCGCAGGCCAACTGCAGGAACGCTTCGTAGGTGCGCGCCAGCTTCTCCCAGCGGACCAGCAACCGACGCGAGCGATTGAGCCAGGAATGCAGCCGCTCCACCACCCAGCGGCGCGGCTTCTGGGTCGGATCGGACGTGCCCGCGTGAGCGCGCTCCGCGCCGCGTGGACGGATATGGGTCGTGTAGCCCTGCTGCTCGGCAGCGTAGCGGGGCAAATCGTAGTCGTAGCCTGCATCCAGACAGAGATGCTGTGGCTGTTCGCTGGTGGGCGCGGGGCGCTCCAAGATGACCGCCTTCAGCGTGGGCGCGGCGAGTTTCAGGTCATGGACATTCGCCCCCGCGACCACCACCGCCAGTGGCAAGCCGTGCCCCTCACTCAGCGTGCTGCGTTTGGTCCCGTATTTGCCGCGATCCGTCGGATTGTGGCCGAAGCCCTCAGCGGCGGCGGTCGCGGCGCGTGCGAAAGGGGCTTTCGTCATGGCTCCGTCCAGACTCTGCCACTCCCAATCAATGCCCACGACCTCATCGAACTCGGCCAAGCCCGCCGCCCACAAGCGCGCGAAAAACCCGTCCCGCTCCCACGCCCGGAAGCGGTCATAGACCGTCGTCGAAGCGCCGATCTCGTGCGGCAGCGCGTTCCATTGCAGGCCGGTGCGCAGCACGAAGAGGATGGCCCCCAACATCTGCCGGTCGTCGCGCGGCGGACGCCCACCCTTGGGATGCGGCTTGCGCTCCGGTAGCAAGGGCTGCGCCCGCGTCCACATCGTGTCACTCAACTCCCAGGGCTTTGTCCGTGCCATCGCGCTTCACTCCTCGGTTTGTTTGCCTTGTCACTCCCTGGAGTATCGCACACAACAAATGTTTCCGAATAAGCTCTAAACTATAGAGTGAACTCTAACGCAAGTCTTATTGAGGAGAGATGGACATGAAGATTCAACAGTTAGCTGAAAAGACCGGTTTAACCGTCTACACCATTCGGTTTTATGAAAAGGAAGGCTTGCTGGATAGTCGGCATGTCCACAGAGAGGACAATAACTATCGGAACTATTCAGACGAGGCGATCGAACGTCTGAAACTGGTCAAGAAGTTGCAGGGGGTGGGGTGTTCGCTCGCCGAACTGAAGGACATCTTGCAGGATCGTGACACACATACGCGCACCAATCTACAAGTGATCGAATGGATTCGCCAAAAGATACGTGAGATCGAACGGAAGAAGGACGAAATGAGCAGATGCTTGGAACGCTGAACTCGATGTTGGACTACTGGATGGTAGTGATGAATGACCCGCAAAAGGCCAAGACTTTGGTAACAGCGCGACATGCTGATTGAGTCGTGCATTGGTTTGACTGGAAGCCACTCCATTAGAGCGTGTTAGGGACTTGCCATCAAGTGAGTGAACTGAGGCAGCCTGAGACAGGCGAAGGCGAGGAAGCGCCACCCCGCCTGCGTCGCCGCCAAGCGCGCATAGTCGCGCGCCAAACGGCGGCAGCGCGCGGCCCAGGCGACGCTGCGCTCGACCACCCAGCGGCGCGGCAGCAAGACGAAACCGCGCTGGGCTTCGGGCAGCTTGACCACGCTCAACTGGATGCCCTGCCCTGCGCCTGCGCCGCCTCAGCCGTTGCGTCGCCCGTGGAGCCTTGAGCCACCCAGGCCAGTTCGACCGTCTCACCGGTCACCTCCTGCACTGCCGCCGCCAGCTGCGCGACCTGGGCGCGGTCCTGCGCCTTGGCCGGGGTGACGATCACCGCCAGCAGGTCGCCCAAGGGATCGCCCGCCGCATGGACTTTGGAGCCCTTGCGGCGTTTGGCGCCGCCATCGCCCGCCCATGCGCCACTGGTCGGCGTCGACGGCAACGTGCGGCTGTCCAGGCTCACCGCCGTGGGCGGCGCGAGCCGGTCGGCGGCGCGCCGCCGCAGGACGCGCCGCTCATGCCCGCTGGTCTCAAAGCCGCCCGCCGCCAGCCAGCGGCGCAGCTGCTGGTAGACCACCGGCCATGGTGGCAGGTCATGGGGCAGCAGGCGCCAGGGCGCCCCCGTTTTGACGCTAGAGCGGACGCCGTTCTAGACCGTGCGCAGGTCGTGGCGCCGCTGACGCGCCTCTTCAGGCGCCACCGGCAGATAGGGTGCGGCGAAGGCCCATTCGTCGTCACTGACATCGGCGGGGTAAGGGTTGCGCGTGCTTGACATCCTCGCAGTCTCCCACGCATCGACCTCAAAGTCTGTAACAGGCTCTATGGCGACACACGCCTTGAACTCACTGCTCTGCCGCCGTCGTGGCCGTCCTGTCGTGTGCTCTGTCCCCGTTCGTGCTGTGCCCATACGGCGCTTTTCCTTTTGGCTCTTTGCCCTCTGCTTCTTTAACGTATGGGCCTGTCCAGTTTTTGGGGAGTAGCATAGGGTATGCGCGTCAAGAGGGCGGCGGATGTAGGTTCCATCACAAGCGAGGATGTTCCGCAGTCGCCTTCAGACGCGGTTTTAACCGCCAACCGCTGGCGCAGGATGCGGCTCAGCGCGGACCGCAGTCGATCCCAGGCGTTGCGGCGTGACGGTCAACGTTCCCTGATGGCGCGCTTGCCGCGTGTCGCCAGCGAGGCCACCAGGTCAGCGAGGTCGCGTGCGGCGTCTGGGCGCCCCAGCTTGCGCGCGGCGACGGACATTTGCAGGCGGCGGTTGGCGTCGCCCAGCAGTGGCGCCAGCAGTTCCCAGGCGGTCGTGGGCGTAAGGTCGCGGTCGAGCAGCACCTCGGCGGCGCCTGCCCGCTGGAACATCGCGGCGTTGATGGCCTGCGGCGAGCCAGTGAACCCCGGTGGCAACGGCACGAGCACACTGGCCCGCCCAATGATTGAGAGTTCCGCAAGCGTGGCGGCTCCCGACCGGCAGAGCGCGACATCGCAGGCAGCCAGCGCCTCGGGCATCTCCGTCTTCAGATAGGGATAGAGCGCATACCGCTCGCGTAGCTCCGGCGTGGCGGCGAGCGCCTGCTCGGCCTGCGCGCGTGTCGCCTCATAGGTCAGCTTGCCGCTGACGTGCAAGATCTGGCAACGCGGCAGCAGACGAGGCAGCGCGGCGGCCACCACCTGATTGAGCCGCCGCGCGCCCTGGCTGCCCCCCGTGACGAGGATCACCGGCAGCCTGGCGTTCAGCCCAAAGGGGCGGCGCGCCTGCGCGGGGTCGAGCCGCGCGGCCTGCAAGACTTCCTCACGCACCGGATTGCCCGCAAGCGTCGTCTTGCCTTCGGGGAAGTAGGGCAGCGAGGCGGCGAATGAGACGGTGACGCGCGTGGCGACAGGCGTGAGCAGGCGGTTGGCGAGGTTGGGCGGCACATCCTGCTGGTGCATGACGAGCGGCGCGCCAGTCAGCCGCGCCGCCATCCCCGCTGGCACGGAGACATAGCCGCCGCTGGTGAAGGCGACATCTGGCCGAAAGCGCTTCACATGCTCATATGCCTGCTTCATGCCCACCGGAATGCGCCCCAGATCGGTGAATGTGCGCACCGAGAGGTAGCGGCGCAGCTTGCCCGCGCTGATGGCCGCGAAGGGGATGCCAGCGGCGGGAACGATGGTCGTCTCCAGCCCATTCGCGTCGCCGAGATAGAGCAACTCCGCGTCGTAGCGGTCGCGTAGCTCGCTCGCCACCGCCAGCGCGGGATAGATATGCCCACCAGTGCCGCCACCAGAGATCAGTATCCGCATCGCCCGCCGTCTCTCCTGCTACGCCATCTCTCATCACCCCTCGCCCTCTGGGAGAGGGGCCGGGGGTGAGGGCTACGCATCCCCCACACAGAATAACGCGCGAGCGTGGCATGCCGCGCTGAGAGTGGCCATCTCCGCAGACAGCCAGCGCCCCACATCTCTGCGCAGGCTCGCTAGTTGGCCCTCGGCGTGAGCGCGAGACGGAACCCGATGTCTTCGTTCTGGAGGATCACAAGGGCCGCATACCGCAGCGTCGCGCGCACGCCGAGTATGTTGCGTCCCCACGATCCGCCACGTAGCGTCCGGCGCACCGTCGAGTCGAAGTTGCGGCTGATGGGCTGTGTCGCCTTGCTATAATCGCTCGCATACAGGCTGGCCGTCCACTCCCACACGCTGCCTACCATCTCCTCGACGCCACACGGGCTGGCGCCGCTGTTCCAGCCCATGCGCGGGTCGGGGCTATCCGGCCCGTACCAGCCGATGGGCGTGTTTCCGCGCACCAGATAGTTGCTGTTGTTATTGCAGCGGCTCAGGTCCTGAGCGTCTCCCCAGGGATAGATACGCTCGCTGCTGGCGCCCAGCGGGTCGCGCGGGTCGAGACGCGCCGCCTTCTCCCACTCCGCCTCGGTTGGCAGCCGCCAGGGCTGGCCTGTGCGCTCCGCCAGCCATGCGGCGTAGTCGCAGGCCTCGTACCACGTCACATGGACCACAGGATATTCGGGGTTTGCCTGCTGTTCCGCCCAATGGGGCGGCGGCGCATGGTTCGGGCCGACGAAACAGGCGTACTCGGCGACGGTGACGGGAAAACGGGCGATCTGAAAGGCAGGCAGGTTCACTACCACGCGCCGCAATTCGTCATCGAAGGCGTTCGTGTCGCGGCGCTTGTCGCTGCCAAGGCGAAACTTCCCGGCGGGGATGATCGTGAGCGGCGGGAGAATAACCAGAGTGTTCCCCTGGCGCTCACTCCGATAACCGAGGCTGGTCAGCCGCGCAGATATATCAGGGAGCGGTTTGAGCGCGGCTGGCGGAGCGGAGGAGGCCGCAGGCGCCTGCTGGCCGAGAGCATGCAGCAGGCCATCACGGGCAGGCTCATAGGCGTGGGTGGCATCGAAGCGGTGCAGTGTATCCAGCAGCGGTGGTATGTCCGCATCAGCGCACGGCCTGGCGACGATTGGAATCACACCCAGCATGTGTCCCTTGCGAACCTGATTGAGCGCCGCATTCACCTCAGCCTGCACCCACGGTGAGCGCAGGGCGTCAGGCGTCATCACCAGCACGAGCCACTGCCGCCCGGCCAGCCCCTCATTGATCTTCTTGATGAAATCGTCGGAGGTGATGCGCGCGTCGTCTACCCACACATCCATCCCCCCCGCTTCCAGGTCAGAAACCAAACGAGCGGTGAAGCTGTCCTCATCTGCGCTATGATGGTGCGAGATGAACACTCGTACCTGATCTACCATCTGCTGACCCCTTCCACACCACATCGCCGATCACCTGCGTTTATTGTAAAGCGGCTGTCAAAGCAGGTTGTCGAGCGCGCGCTGTGCGGCAGTGGGGCGAGCGAGGCAAGCGACTTCACCCATAGCCCCTTGCCTCGCGGTCGAGAAGGGACTGGGGATGAGGTCGCCCGCCGTCTATGTCTTCGAGACCAGCGCCAGGTGCGACTTGTCGAAGTAGCGGATGTGGCCCTGCGCGAGTGGCAGCGCCAGGTCTGGCTCCAGCGCCTCCACGAACTCGGTGTCGTGGCTGACGATGATCAGCGTCCCCGCGTAGCCAGTCAGCGCCTCGCAGACCTGATCGCGCGAGGCGGGGTCCAGGTTATTGGTTGGCTCGTCGAGCAGCAGCGTATTGTAGCCGCCGACCATTAGCCGCGCCAGCGCCAGCCGCGTCTTCTCCCCGCCAGAGAGCGAGCCAACCTTTTGGAACGCCTGCTCGCCACTGAAGAGGAACCGCCCCAGAATCGAGCGTAGCTGCGTGTCGCTCGGCGGATTGCTGCGCTTCACCGGCGCATCGGCGACGGCCAGACGCATCTCCTCCAGCAGAGTCAGATGCATGTGCAGCGACTCATGCTCCTGCGCATAGTAGCCGATGTCCACCATTTGCCCCGTCTCCACGCGCCCGTGGGTCGGCGGAATCATCCCCGCCAGCACTTTGAGCAGCGTCGTCTTGCCCGCGCCATTGCGCCCGATGACCACGAGCCGCTTGCCGCGCTCAAGCTCCAGCGAGAGATCGTGGAAGACCGGCGGCCCACCATAGCTTTTCGCCAGCCGCTCGACGCGGAAGACGATGCGCCCGCTTTGCCGCGCCAGTGGCAGGTTCAGCTTCATGATGCGCTGGCGACGGGGCAGCGACGCGGCGTCGGGCAGGTCATCGCGCAGCCGCTCGATGCGATGATCGAGCACCTTCGCCTTCCGCGCCATCTTCGCCGTTTTGCCACGCGCCCAGTCGGCCTGCGTCTGCAACTGCGTGATCTTCTCCTGCTTGCGCTCCATCTCGGCGACGGCCTGCTCCTCCGTCTGCTCGCGCTGGCGCACATACGAGCTATAGTTGCCCGTATACATCGTCACCGAACGGCCCGCCGCATCGAGATGCAGCACCCGCGTGATCGCCTGATCGAGCAGTTCGATATCGTGCGAGATCAGCAGCACCGTTCCCTCGTAGCGCCCCAGATAGTCCATCAGCCAGAGCGTCGCCGGACCATCGAGGTGATTGGTCGGCTCATCGAGCAGCAGCAGATCGTGCGTGGCGAAGAGGGTGCGCGCCAACGCCAGCCGCGTCTTCTGGCCGCCAGAGAGCGCCGTGACGGGCCGATCCAGCTCCACATCCTCCAGCGCAAGCCCCTGGAGCAGTTCGGCCATCTCATGCTCGGCGGCGTAGCCACCCGCCTGCTGGAATCGCTCCTCCAGCTCGCCATAGCGCCAGAGCAGCCGCTCCAGCGGATCGGTCTCGGCGGCGCCACGTTTGCCACGGCGGTCATTGTGCGCGCCAGCAGCCACCTCGGCTGGCTCGGCCTCTGGCGCAGTGGTCAGGGCCATCTGCGCCTCGATGGCGCGCAGATCAGCGCTCAGGCGCGCCAGATCGCGGCCCGCCAGCATCACATCGCGCACGGTGACTGGCTCGCCATCGCCATTCGCGCCCGCCAGCAGATCGTCGGCCAGGCGCTCCTGTCCCAGGTAGCCAATGCGCTTTGGGCGGATGATCGCGCCGCTATCGGGGTCGAGCGCGCCGCGCAGGGCATGCAGCAGCGTCGTCTTGCCCGCGCCATTCACACCGACCAGCCCGACCTTCTCCCCCCGACCTATCAGAAATGAGGCTGACTGAATCAGGGTGCGGCCACCCCGACTCAGCGAGACACCTCGCGCTTCCAGCATAACGTCCTATCCTCGTCCTCTCCCGCTCGCACGCCACACCTGTTCACGGTGGGCGCGCCGAGCGCGGCCAGCGAATATTGCCAGTGAATCTGCGGGAGGGGTGAAGTCATGCCCATTTGACGGCTCTGCGCCAACCGACCGCTACGCGCAACGCATGCGCTGGCCTGGTCGGGGTCTTCGTGGCGGCTGTCATGCGACCTGGGGGCGGCGAGATGCTCAAGACTGATTCGCCGGGCCGCTCTGCTCGCGGGATCGCTCGCATCATCACTAACGCCGCACGCTCGCTCAAAAATGGGCGCACTCCACCCCGGAACTAGGGGCGAACTGCACTTGTGAGCAGCGTGAATGGCGACATGAGCGGGCCAATCCTCTCGCTTTGGAGTTCTCATTACTGTGGCCCAGCGTCTGGGCCAACTCGCACATCCTATCCTGTCTCCAGGCGTCGCGTCAAGCGCCGCATGACCGACGGCGCCATCACAGTGCGGAGACCGCTGGTTGTTTCAAGCGCCCGCCGCCCCGCCGAGCGCCAGCGCCGCGACCGCGCGAAAGCGTTCGTACTTGCGCTGGTAGAAGTCGCTGCCCGAAGGCGCTACGGCGGCCTCATTCGCAGCGGGGCCTTGCGCGGCGTCATCCCATGCGCGTAGACCCGTCGCGATCTCCGCCAGCGTGACGGCGCCGACCACAGACGCATCCACCGCGCCGCGATAGAACACCGGAATGCCGAAAACATCGGCTGCCAGGCGGCGAATCCACTCAGGTTCGAGCGCCTTGCCCGAGGCGAGGATGCGCCCGGGCTGGCCGAGCGCGCCAAAGAGGCCGGTCGCGATCCAGTAGGCGTTCATGATGACGCCCTCGACCGCTGCGCGCATGACATCCGCCGCCGTGTGCTCCAGGCGCAGACCGATGCACGCGGCGCGCGCGCTGGCGTCCCAGAGGGGGGCGCGCTCGCCGGCGACATAGGGCAGGCAGATCAGATCGGCGTCGGGGCGTGCGTGCTCGGCGCGCCGCATCAACTCCAGAAACGCCGCCGCATCGACCGCATCAGACGCATCGCGTGTCGCCTTGCCACTGAGGAGGTTGTGATAGAGCCAGTCAAGCATGATGCCGCCGCTGTTGCTCGCCCCACCAACGACATACCTGTCGTGGTCGAGGACATAGCAGAACGAACGTGTCGCGGGGTCGGTGACAGGGCGCGAACTGCCTGCGCGCACGGCGCAACTCGTGCCGATGGTCATCACCATCTGATCGTGATGCAGCGCGCCGACGCCAAGATTCGCCAGCGCGCCATCTGACGCGCCGATGGAGAACGCCACCGTCGCGTCGATGCCCGACTGGGCGCTCCACGCGCCGCGCACGCCAGTATTCACGGTTGTGGTGGGGACGATGGTCGAGAGACGGTTCGCGCTGATGCCCGCCAGCGCCAGCGCGCCGCGATCCCAGGCGCCTTCACGCAGATTGTAGAGGCCAGTCGCGCTCGCAATCGAGGCGTCAACGCTCCACTCACCAAACCACTGGCGCCAGACCCACTCCTTGAGCGAGACAAAGCGCGCGGCGTCGGCGAAGGTCTGCGGGCGCGCACGGCGCAGCCAGAGCAGCTTGGGCAATGGCGCCATCGCGTGAATCGGCGTGCCGGTGCGCGCATAGAGGTCGCGACCTTCGGCAGAGTCCCAGAGCGTGCGCGCCTCCTCGCGGGCGCGGGTATCCATCCACGTCATCGCGTTCATCAGCGGGCGATCATCCGCGCCGACTGGTAGCAGGCTGTGCATGGCCGAGCTTAGCCCAACGCGCTCGATCTTGAAGCCGCGCCCCTGCGCCTCACTCGCGGCCTGGTCGACGACCTGCGTGACGGTGGCTGCGACAACGAAGGGGTCCTGCTCGGCGGCGCCATCCTCGTCGTGCGCCAGCGCCAGCGTCGCCCCCGCCCGCGCAATTTCGCGCCCCGCCGCATCGAACGCGATGGCTTTGACCGTCGTCGTGCCGATATCGGCGCCGATGGCGCATCCCGGTTGCCGCATGTTGCCGCCTCCCGCTCTCTGCTCTGCGCTCTTCGCCTGCCCTGCCGCCATCAGGCGCTCTACCAGCCACTCGCCCGCCCGATTGTATAATAGATGCTCAGCGCGTACCCCGGCAACCAGCGCAGCGGCGGCGCACGCAGGACGGCTGGCTCCGCCCCAGTCCGCACAGGCGGACGTTGCGGCGCGTGGAGCCACACCAGGCGCGATTCATCTCGTCCGCCAACGTGCCAGCCAGCGCGCCGCGCGAACACCGCGAACATGGAGTATGCCCGAATGGAAGATGTCGTACTGCTGGCGTCATCGGGCGCTGAGGCGATAGATCGACTCGTGCGCGGCATTGTCACGGTCTACGAGGCCAGCTTCCCCGGACGGGTGCGCAGCTACTATCTGCTAGGCAGCTATGCTGATGGCGGCGCGGTCCCCATCAGCGACATCGATCTGCTCGTGCTCTTTGCCGGGGCGCGTGATGAGCGCGAGCGCGACCAGGGGCTGTGGCTGGCCGAGGGCTGTGCGCTGTTGAGTCCCACACGACTCGATCTCATGCTCTGCGATGAGGCGACGCTGGCCAGCGAGGTCGTCTTGCTGCGGCAGGGCGGTCGGCTGATCTATGGGACCGATACACGCGCGGAACTGCCACTGCCACCGCTGGCCATCTACACGCGCGAGACTACGGACGCGGCGCGCTATTTCATGGCGCATATCCTGCGCGGCGTCGAACGTCTCGACGTTCCGCTCACCTATCCTGACCCGCAGGGGGAGTTCTTCGGCTATGACACCATCCGCATTCCAGAGTGGTATCCGCCGGGGACAGTGTGCGGCGTGAAGGAGCTGGTGACCACGGCTTCACGGCTCGCGCGGGCGTCGCTGGCGCTGCGGGCCGGGCGCTACTCAGGCTCAAAAGGAGGCAGCGTCACGGCCTATCGCGCCTACATTGGCGATGAGTGGAGCGATCTGCTCGACGCCCTCTATCAGCATGGCAAATTGCGCTGGGGCTACGCTCTCCCCACGTCTCCAGAAGAGCGGCGCCTGCTGCGCGACCTCTGCCAGCGCATGCTCGCCTTCGAGAATGACTTCCTCGCGCGCTACCGGACGTATCTGCTGGGACTCTTGCGCTCGGGCGACGCCAGCGAGCAGGCGCATGCGCGCGACATGTTCGCCGAGGTGATCTACGCCGACGAGGAGGTATCCGCCGCGCTACGCGCCTACGACGAAGCGGCGGGCGCCGTGTAGGTCAACAGGCGCCCCAACATGCGCGCTTGCTCTTGCATTATGGAGAATCGTTAGTGTACCATAACTACATCGCAGCGTGATACTTCGCTCTGCCTCCGAAGGCAGTGGCGAAAACGAACGCTATCCACAGGATGCACTGCGATCTAGCGCTGGATCGCATCTGCGCTCCCAAAGTGACACGCGATGAGATTCTCGATGTTTCCCTACACAGATGTCACATCGTGCGCTCCCTGGCGACGCTGCCAGAGCGCTCGCGGCCCTCCCACGCTTTGCGCACAGTGGGCCGCCGCGCGTCGCCTCTTCCATTCCTCCTCACGCGCTGCGCCACGCCTGAATCGGGAGTCCGTGGCTCCCACCTCTCCTGTTCGTAACCTTCACCACGTTGCTGATGGTTGGCGCCAGTGACGACGCCAAGAGAGGTTCGGTTCCTATGACAGGTTCGTTGTTCACCACATCCACTTTCTGGCCCATCGCCATCGGGTTCTTCGGCCTGGGCTGTGGGTACTTCATCTGGGGCGGGCAGGCGCTTTTCGGCTTCCCCAAGTCATCGCCCGAAGTTGATAAAACGATGGGGATGTGGGGAGTCTGGATGCCTGGCTTCATGCAGTTCATAACCGGCGTCCTCCTGATCGTCGGCATGACCTGGTTTGGAGTCTTCTCCAACGCGGCCCCGCTCTACATGGCGGCGCTCGCCTTCACCGCATACGGCATTCACTGGTTCGCAATGGGGCATCGTCGCTACATTGGCTCCAGCAATGCGCCCGACGGCTGGATGGCGATTGCCTTCCTCATACTCTCCGTCCTTGGCGTTGTGGTGTTCGTCCTTGACAACGACATCCCCGTGGCCATTGTATTCATTGGACTGAGCCTGATCTATCTCAGCGAGATATTCGCCCGCTTCCTATTCTCGTCACTCGCCGCGCGGTTTGTGGCGCTGTGGCAGGTGCTGACGGGCATCTGGCTGATGTATCTGACCTGGGCTGTTGTCCTCAACTTCACGGTGCCGCATTACCACCTGTGGCTCTAGTCTGACTCGCGTTTTGCTCTCGGTTCCTGGGGGCTGCCGCGTGGTAGCCCCCCTCTCGCCCCGAACGAGGATTGGAGGCCGTCTCACATGGTCAGCACACCTTCGGCGTCCGCTACGGAGGCCGTCCAGATCGAGCTGGATGGTCAAACCGTGGCAGTCGCCCCGCAGACCACCATCTTGCAAGCCATACTCGACACGGGGCAGGCATTCCCGCACGTCTGCTATCACCCCGCGCTCGGCCCTCTGGAGACGTGCGACACCTGCATCACCGAGGTTGATGGCAAACTCGTGCGAGCCTGCGCCACGCAGGTGTCGCCAGGCGCGAAGATTCGCACGCGCGGCGGGCCAGCCTCGTCGGCGCGTAACGAAGCGATGAGCCGCATCCTGCGCAACCACGATCTGTACTGCACCGTCTGCGATAACAACAATGGCGATTGTGTCATCCACAATACCGCCATGCTGATGCGCGTCGAACACCAGAAGTATCCGTTTACGCGCAAGGGCTATGCGGTAGACAGCTCCAACCCGTTCTACCGCTACGATCCAGACCAGTGCATCCTCTGCGGGCGCTGCGTCGAGGCCTGCCAGAATCTCCAGGTGAGCGAGGTGCTCTCGATAGCCTGGGACCGCGAGCGACCACGGGTGATCTGGGATGCGGATGTCCCCATCAACGAATCGTCGTGCGTTTCGTGTGGCCACTGTGTCACCGTCTGCCCGTGCAACGCCCTGATGGAGACGGAGATGCTGGGCGAGGCGGGCTTCCTTACCGGCGTCGGCGACCACACCCTGAAGCAAATGATCGAGGTCACCAAGCATATCGAGCCAAGCTTCGAGCCGGTGTTCGCCATCTCTGAGGTCGAAGCGACGATGCGCGAGGCGCGCATCAAGAAGACCAAGACCGTCTGCACCTACTGTGGCGTCGGCTGCACCTTCGACATGTGGACCAAGGGCCGCAAGATTCTCAAAGTCGCGCCGCGCATGGACGCGCCAGCCAATCAGGTCTCCACCTGCGTCAAGGGCAAGTTTGGCTGGGACTATGTGAATAGCCCCGACCGCCTCGTGCAGCCGCTGATCCGCAAGGGCGATGGATTCCAACCGATCACCTGGGATGAGGCGCTCGACCACATCGCCAAGCGCCTGCTGGAGATTCGCCATGAGCAAGGCGATGACGCCATCGGGTTCATCTCTTCGTCAAAGTGCACCAACGAAGAGAACTACATGATGCAGAAGCTGGCGCGCGCGGTGATGCACACCCACAACATCGACAACTGCTCGCGCTATTGCCAGGCGCCCGCCACCGAGGGGCTGCGCCGCACGATGGGATATGGCGGCGACTCTGGCTCGATTGCCGATCTCGCGCAGGCCGATCTCGTCATGATCGTCGGCGCCAACCCCGCCGAATCGCATCCAGTGCTCTCCACCCGCATCCGCCGCGCGCACAAGCTGCACGGACAGAAGCTGATCGTCGCCGACCTGCGCAAGAATGACATGGCCGCGCGCGCTGACATCTTCCTGCACCCCAAGCCGGGCGCCGATCTGGTCTGGATTTCAGCGGTCACCAAGTACATTCTCGATCAGGGCAAAGAGAACAAAGCGTTTCTCGCCAACCGCGTCACTGGCCTGGATGAGTATCACAAGTCACTCGACAAGTTCACCCTCGCCCACGCCGAGCAGGTGACGGGCATCCCGCAGGCGGAACTGATTCGGGTCGCCGAGATGATCGTCGGCGCGCCGCGTGTCTGCATCGCCTGGGCGATGGGTGTCACGCAGCATTCTGGTGGCAGCGATACCTGCACCGCGCTGTGCAATCTGCTGCTGGTGACGGGCAACGTTGGTCGGCCAGGCACAGGCGCCTATCCACTGCGCGGCCACAACAACGTGCAGGGCGCTGGCGACTTTGGATGCAGTCCTGCGTTCATGCCTGGCTACGAGCGCGCGGACGACCCCGCTGTGCGCGCGAAGTATGCCAGCGCGTGGGGCGTCGAGCTGCCCACCACCAAGGGCCTGGACAATCATCTGATGGTCGATGCGATCCACGAGGGCAAGCTCCGCGCGCTCGTCATCGAGGGTGAGGAGATGGCGCTGGTGGACTCCAACGCCCACTATGTGCAGCAGGCGCTGGAGAAGCTCGACTTCACCGTCGTGATCGAGTCGTTCTTCAGCAAGACCTGCGAATACGCCGATGTGATCCTTCCGGCTTCGATCAGCCTGGAGAAGGAAGGCACATTCACCAGCACCGAGCGGCGCGTGCAGCGGCTCTACCAGGCGCTTCCCTCGCTTGGCGACTCGCGCCCCGATTGGCAGATCATCCAGGACCTCGCCAACCGGCTCGGCGCCCACTGGACCTATGCGAATCCCGGTGAAGTGTTGGCCGAGGCCGCGACCGTCGCCACCATCCTCGCGGGCGTCTCCAACGACCGGCTGGAGGGCTATGGCAGCCAGCAGTGGCCCATCCTGCCCGATGGAACCAGCACGCCGCTCCACTATGTGGATACGTTCCCGCTGCCCGGTGGCAAGGCGCATCTGTACCCCGTGGACTGGACACCGCCGATCGATATGGGCGCGGAATACGATCTGCACCTGAACAACGGGCGCATGCTCGAACACTTCCACGAAGGCGCGCTGACCTATCGCGTCTCTGGCATCCGCGATAAGGTGCCTGTCACCTATGTGGAGGTTTCGCCCGACCTGGCGCGCGAGCGCGGCATCGAATCGGGCGCGCTGGTGCGTCTGGTATCGCCCTATGGAGCGGTCAAAGTGCGGGCGGTCGTCACTGACCGGGTGCTGGGCCACGAACTGTACCTGCCGATGAACTCCGCGAAAGATGATGAAGCGGTCAACTACCTGACGAGCAGCTATTCTGACAAGGCGACCCACACGCCTGCCTACAAAGAGGTCAGCGTGCGTCTGGAGGTGCTTGCGCCCACAGGCGCCTCGCCGATGCGGCGCGGCAATCCGCGCCTGGGCCACCCGAACCCGCAACAGGGCGTCAACGTGGAGCAAAAGTGGGAGCGCTCGGACTATGTTCCGCTCGTTCCGCTCGTTCGCGAGTGATTCAGGCGCGCGACGCGCATGCGAGAGGGAGAGAACGGCATGGCTAAACCAACGAATGTGGTCACGCGCCCACAGGAGACAGCCGAAGAAGCGCGCGCCAGCGCGCTGGAGACGCTGCTCGAAGGCGCTTCGGACCGGTCTGGGGCGCTGCTGGAGACGCTGGCGCTGCTGGAGGCGCTGCATGAGCGCGGCGTGCTCGACGCGATGGTCGCCTTCTTCCAGCGCGGCGACGATGTGCTGCGGCTGGTGGTAGACCGACTCGATCAGCCAGCCTATAGCGACGGGATCAGGAATGCGTTGACGCTGACCCAGAGCCTCGCCGCATTTGACCAGGAGACGCTGGCGACCACGCAGCGGATGGTGACGGGGGGCATTCGCGCGTTCGCCAGCGCGCAGCCACCCGCCAAACCACTGGGCGTGTTCGATCTCTTGCGCGCGCTCAAAGACCCTGATGTCAGCGCCGGGCTGACCGCCGCGCTCGCGCTGCTCAAAGGGATTGGCGCCGCGCAGCGCCAGCGCCAGGAGGAGTAGGCGCGACAGCGCAATACAAGCGTGGCTCACCAGCGCCCTGATGCTCGTCGCCGAGGTCAGGGCGCTGGCCTGTCCGGCTGCCACTGGCGCCGGTCAACCCCTTGCTTGTCGCGCGCTCCACTGCCCTACAATCTGAGGCGCAGGCGCGGACGCCCGCAGTGAAGAAGAGGACAGAGCAGCGATGGCGATTCAGTTTGGCGTATTTGTGCCGCAGGGCTGGCGCATGGATCTGGCGCAGATTGGTGATCCGGTCGAGCAGTATGCGGCGATGACGCGCGTGGCGAAGATGGTTGACGCGGCGCCGCAATATGACAGCATCTGGGTCTATGACCACTTTCATACCGTGCCGACGCCAGAGCTAGAGACCGTCTTTGAGACGTGGACGACCACAGCGGCGCTCAGCCGCGACACCCAGCGCGTCAACATCGGCCAGATGGTCACCTGCAACGGCTATCGCAACCCGGCGCTGCTGGCGAAGATGGCTTCGACCGTGGATGTGATGAGCAACGGACGGCTCTACTTTGGCCTGGGCGCTGGCTGGTATGAGCACGAGTGGCGCGCCTATGGCTACGGCTTCCCTGAGACACGCGAGCGCATGCGCGCCTTCCGCGAGGCCTGCGACATCATCGTCAAGATGTGGACCGAGGATTACCCAGAGTACCACGGCGAACACTACACGATTGACAAGCCAATCAACATGCCAAAGGGTGTGCGCAATCCCCACCCATCCTTCTGGATCGGCGGCGGCGGCGAGCAGGTGACGCTGAAGCTGGTGGCGAAGTATGCGAACGCCTGCAACCTGGACAGCGACCCCGACACGATACGCCACAAGCTCGCCGTGCTGAAGGGCCACTGCGAGACGCTGGGTCGCGACTACGACGCGATCACGCGCTCCGTGACGCTGCATGTCTACCCCATCGCGCCGGGCGCCGACGCGGCGAAGACACGGCAGGCGCTGGAACAGTCGCTGGGCGTTGGCGCGCGACAATTGCTCGAGTCTACGATCATCGCCGACGCGGAGACGATTGCGCGCAACATCGAGGAACGGATCGCCGCAGGCGCCAACTACTTCATCTTCTACATCCCACGCATCGCCTACGAGCAGGAGCCGTTCCAGATCCTCACAGAGCAGGTATTGCCGCGCCTCGGCTAATACCTGCTCCGCGTGGAGGGTGGCGGCTGGCGAACCCTCACCCCCCAGCCCCTCTCCCAGAGGGCGAGGGGAGCCAGTTTTCCCCCTCTCCTCGTGGGAGAGGGGCTGGGGGTGAGGGTTGACGCCAGAATGGGGCGGATAGCCACGCTGGCCACCCGCCCCATTTGGCGCTTGCGTACGCTCCTGCTGCGCTACCCCTGCGTGTTCACCGGGCGCTCGCCCAGGGTGATCGTGATCGTGTGCTGCGACGTGCCGCGCACGATAGTCAGCGTGACCTGCGAACCGGGAGTGTCGTTCAGCAGCGCGCTGGAGAGATCGCTGTTCGCGGCGATGGTCTGCCCATTGACGGCGATGACGACATCGCCGGTCTGCACGCCTGCCTGCTGCGCGGGGCTTTGCCCGGCGGCGTCATTGGCGAAACCCGCGACCAGCACGCCGCTCTGCACAGACAGCCCATTGGCGGCGGCAAGCTGTGGCGTCACGTCTTCCGCCTCGATGCCGATGAAGCCCTGGCCGCTGCTGGTGAGGCTGCCATGCGCGATGATCTGCTGGGCGACGTAGGAGACACGGTTCGAGGGGATGGCGTAGCCGATGCTGTTGGCCGAGCTACCCGTCTCAGGATTCGTCGCGCTCAGCGTCGGGATGCCGATGAGCTGGCCTTGCAGGTTGACCAGCGCGCCACCGCTGTTGCCGGGGTTGATCGGCGCGCTCGTCTGAATCAGTCCGGTCAGCTCATCCGCCGGGCCGCTGGGAGCCTCACTCGCCGAGCGGTTGAGCGCGCTGACGATGCCAAAGGTCGCCGTGTTGCGCAGGCCGAGCGGTGTGCCGACGGCGATGCTAAATTCACCAACCGCCGCCTTCGACGAATCGCCCAGCGCAATTGGCGTCAGGTTCGTCGCCGCGATCTTCAGCACCGCCAGATCATCCTGCGCGTCCTGGCCGACGAGTTGCGCCTGCTTGTTGGTTCCGTTCGCGAGGGTGACGGTAAAGTTGTCGAAGCCCTGCACCACGTGGTCATTGGTGACGATGTAGCCATCTGTGGTCAGGATGTCACCGGAGCCGATGGACTCGCCATTCTGGTTGGCGCTCGTGCTGGTGATCTCGACGACGGAAGGCTCTACGGCCTTGGCGACCGTCTCGACGCTCTGCTGCAAGCTGGTGGTGGTGGTTGAGACGGTCAGCGCGGGAGCCGACCGCGCGCCGAGCACGATGGTCGAACCATTGGTCGCGGCGCCACTGGCCGTGCGCAGGGTGACGATGGCGCCCACCCCTGCGCCGATGCCCAGCGCGAGCAGCAGCGCCAGCGCCAGCAGCGCGCTCCCCCAGCGGCGGCGCGGACGCTGCGGCGGCGGTGTCGGCCCCCAGTAGGTGGTGTACGGCGGCGTGGGTGGCGCCATGCCATAGCCCTCGTAGCCGGAGGCGTAGCCAGGGTTGTAGCCAGGGCCAGCGCCCGTATCGTAGCGGGGCGCGCCATCGGTTTGCAGTGGAACCGTTGGCGGCGCTGGGGATGTATAGGGATCAGGGACGTTCGCCGGGGTGTCCGGCTGGTCCGCCGCATGGGGCGCCATCGTCGTCTCAGTGGAATGTTCATCGCTAAACGTGTCGAGCATTGTGGCCTCCTCGAGCGCCTTTTCGGTTACGGAGTAGCTGATCGATTCCGTTACCCATAGCATAGGAGGCCTCTGTAGGATAACCGTTGGAACTCGATGAGAAGAAACTTATGATTGAAGTCGCTCGACGGCTGAAGCTGCGACGCAGAGCCACAGAGCATCTGGACACAGCGGCAGCCAGCAGATCGGGCGCCATCATCCATGACCGAAGCGCTGGCGGTTGAAACCGCGCCTGAAGGGCCTGGCGGCCCACAAGACCCACCTGCCGTGGGTCCAGGAACAGTCCGCAGTGGACCCCGCGCAGGCGGGTCTGGTGGCGACCGCAGTCGCCCTCAGGCGCGGTTGAAACCGCCAGCCGACTCGCTGGCCACCCCCGGTTTCAACCGCCAGCGACCTGCAACATCCCTTGACTGCTAGAAGCGGACGTGATACTACCATAGCAGCCCGGGACGGCGCACAACGCGCTCATGAGACATCGTCCGCAGACACAACAGCACGCTTTCATTGAAGCCCGAACGTCAGGGAGAGAAAGCCATGCGGCAGTTTTTCCGAGGCCACCGCGCTGAGCCAGCGGATGCTCCAGTGGAGATGGCGACACAGCAGGCGCCTGGCGAGCAGATCACGCCGTCGTCCGCCGCTGCGCGAGAACTCTTTATCAGCTATAGCCGCCGCGATAGAGCCATTGTAGAGACCATAGCGCGTCATCTGCGCCAGGCGGGCCTTAGCGTCTGGTATGATAGCGCCCTGGAGGGCGGGCAACACTGGTGGGATGCCATCCTGAGTCACATCCGCCAGGCCGACGCCTTCCTGACGATGCTCTCGCCCGAATCGTTGAGTTCAGCGCCCTGCCTGATGGAACTGCGCTACGCCGTCGCGTTAGGCAAACCGCTACTTCCAGTCCGTATTTCAGACGCTGTTGATCCCAGCGCCATGATACCTGAGGCGCTGCGCCCGATTCAGATGTTCAACCTCGCGCATGTGGTGGAGATTCCGCAGCAGGGCGCCGAAGGTTGGGAAGGATTGGAATCGGCTGTCTGGCGTGTCTGCGGCACTACCGCGCCGTATCCACCACAGCCCTTGCCCGAGCGCCCTGCTGCGCCAATCGGCTCACTGGCGATCCTGCGTGAGCTTGTCACTGCTCCCTGGCTCAGCTCTGAGACACAAGCCGCCGCCGCGCTGCAACTGAAAGCGCACCTGAAGGACGAGGAAACCGCGAACACGGCCAGGTCCCTGCTGGGCGCCTTTGCCCAGCGCAATGATCTGGCTCCGTGGGTCGCGGACGATGTCGCTGAGACGCTGCGCGCGCGCCCGATTGTTGATCCCAACTTCTCTCGCGACCCATCCGCTCCATTCATTTTGACCGCCGAGACTCTGGAGCGTCTGCGCGAGCGTACTGGCGTACACCCCATGTCTGCGCGCGACAATGATCGTCACCTCTCACGCCTGCCCAATGGCGTGTTCGGATACGCTGTCCCCTGGATCATCAACAGCGATTCCACTGGCGTCGTCGGCGGCACAGGCGTCGAGAGGCTGTCGCTCGGCGACAAGCCCGGAGGAACCCTCGTCATGGAGGTTCACAAGGCTGCAAGCGGCGTCATCTACATCGTCGGCTACACCGATAGGCGCCATGCCACGCTGCTGGAGCAACCGCAAGGCGCCATGAAACTTGAGATCGAACTGTTCTTCAGTCCCTATGAGGAGTTCGATGCGCCGGTCGCCATTCCAGTTGAACGTATCATGCTCTCGCAGAACAGATCGGTTGATCGCGCGTATGTCAATGACATGGAGGTCTACGTCGCGCAGCCCTGACTGTGCAGCCGCGAGCGTGTCAGCGCAGGTTAGCGCAGGTTAGCGCGTGAAGACGCTGAGCGGCAGGTAGGCCGTGACGATCCAGTTGGGCGCGTCGACGATCTCGGAGATCTTCAGGTCAACCACGACACTACAGAGCATGTAGGCCTGCTCACGGCTCAGACCATGCGCGCGCTGGAGGTAGCCGATCATCGCGCGAATCGCCTTGCGCGCCGCCTCCATCAGATCGGGCGCGATGCCGTCGGTCGCGTAGAACTGGCCAACATTCGTGCGCGTCGCCAGCGGCCCCGCCGTCAGGAATTCCGGCTGCTCCACGCGCAGGTCTTTGCACACGGTCAGCCGCACACTGGCGCGCATCGGCGTCTCGATGGCCGTGCCGCAGACCTCGCCATCACCCTGTGCCGCATGCCCGTCGCCCATCGAATAGAGCGCGCCGGGAACCTCGACGGGCAGATAGAGTGTGGCGCCAGCGGTCAGATGCTTCGTGTCCATATTGCCGCCGTGGCGATAGGGCGGGATCGTCGAGTGCGGGCCAGTCGCCGCCGGGGCCAGGCCAATCTCGCCGCAGAACGGCGCCAGCGGGATGCGCACACCCGGCGCGAACTCGGCCCAGCCATCGGCCAGACGCCAGACCTTGAGCGCAGGCTGCGGGAACTCGTCGGCCAGCAGACCAAAGCCAGGAATCAACGCCGTCCAGCCCCAGTCGGCGGGGAGCAGTTCCAGCAGCTCGATCTGCAACGTGTCGCCCGGCTCGGCGCCCTCCACAAAGATGGGGCCGTTGACCTGATCGACACGCGCAAAGTCGAGCGTGCGAATGCTCTCCACGGTCGAGTCGGCAGTGATCTGGCCGCCCGCCGCGTCGAGCAGATCGAAGGCGATCACCGCGCCAGAGGCGACCCGCGCGATGGGCGCGATGCTGTTATCCCAGGCGAGGTGATACTGCTCACGCGCCACATGAATCGTCGGCGCGACCGGCTGTGTCGTCATGGTCCTGCTCCTTTGCTACATGGGGTTCGCCAGCATTGATTCAAGCGAGCCGCCGACGATCACCAGCGTTCCGCTGGGCAGCGCGCCATCTTCGGCGGTGGCGGCGATAGCCTCGCCCATCGTCTCGACCGAGGGCAGATCGCCAACCGTCCCGCGCCGCTGCGCCGTCAGGCCGGGGGTAACGCGCTCCAGCAGGCGCGGTGTCACCGTGCCCTCGATCACATCGCCGCTGACGATGGCCAGGCGCACCCCCAGCGCCGCGAACTGCGGCATGCGCGCGCGCAGCGCCTCCTCGCCGGCATGCTTCGACCGCGCAACCTCCTCATAGGCGGGGAGCTGCGGTGTGCGCCCGTAGAGCACCGCCCAGTGGCTCGTCACCAGCACGATGGCGCCGCCCGCACGCAGCAGCGGCAGCGCGCCCTCGGCCAGCGCCACCTGCGCCTCGCGGTTGATGCGCATGGCATAGTCGGGGTCGGCGGCCAGCGCGCCGCGTTCCAGCCCACCGGAGGCGTTGAGGATGAGCGCATCGAGCGTCGGACGCCAGGCGCGTAGCTCGGCCAGCAATCGCGCGAGGTCGTCGGGCCGGGTCATGTCGCCGCCGATGGTCAGCGTCGCGCCGCCGCGCGCCCGCGCCTCCGCCGCCACCCGCTCCGCGCGGGCCGCCTTGTTACGATAGGTCAGCGCCACATCGTAGCCGCGCGCCGCCAGCGCCTGCACGGTGGCCGCGCCGATGCCACGCGAGCCGCCTGTAACCAGCGCGACGCGCCGTTCTGCCTCTGCCATGCGTTCTCGCCTCCTCTCGCTGGCCCTCACCCCCGGCCCCTCTCCCCGGGAGCGGTCTTCCAGCCCTCACCCCCAGCCCCTCTCCCAGAGGGCGAGGGGAGCGGTTCCGTTCCGTTCCGTTCCGTTCCGTTCCGTTTCCCCCTCGCCTCGTGGGAGAGGGGGCCAGGGGGTGAGGGTTCGCCGCTCACCCGCGCACAGCCTACCACCGCATGCGCGTTAGCGCGGCGAGCGTCCTGAGCGCTGCTCGATCCAGCTCGCAATATCGTTCACCACCGTCTCAGCCACATGACCAGCCACGGAGTAGGTGTCGGGCGTGGCTTTTTTCCCGCCTTCGATGGGCATAAAGAGATGGCTGAGGCCGGGATAGAGGATGAAGTTCACGTCGCTGCGCTCACCCAGCGCGTCCTGCCAGATCTGGAAATCATCAAGCGTGACCTGATAGTCGCCCTCGCCCTGGAGGAAGAGCATCGGCTGTCGCAGCGTTTGCGCCACCTTCTCCGGCTGATAGGCGTTCAGGTCGAGCCAGTAGGCCGCCGGGACGCCGAGCGGCAAGTCGCTGGCGGCGGCTGTCGGCAGGCGGCTAGGGTCTTTGACCAGCGCCACCTGCTGTTTGAGCACATCCAACCGTTGCTGTCGCGCCACCGGGTCGGGCATGCTCAGCGAGAGGATATAGTTCATCTGATCGAGGATCACATCCTCGAACTTCCGCGCCATGCCCGCCAGAATGACCAGGCCACGAATCGCCGGGTCGGCGGCGCCAATGCGCGGCGCCACATAACCGCCCAGGCTATGCCCCAGCACAAAGACCTGCCGCGCGTCTAGCTCTGGCCGCGCACGCAAGCAGGCTACCGCTTCCAGCGCATCGTCAATGACCTCTTGCTTGACGGTGATCGTCTCGGTTTCGCGCCTCAGACGCTCGGTATAGACCTTCGTGCGTTTATCGTAGCGCAGCACGGCGATGCCCTGTGAGGCCAGCCCCCAGGCCAGATCGCGGAACGGCTTGTTGGGCGGAATCGTCTCATCGCGGTCCTGCGGCCCCGATCCCGCGACCAGAACGACCCCGGCAAACGGGCCGCCGCCCTGGGGAATGCTCAGTGTCCCTGGCAGCGCCCATTCTCCCTGGCCCACCTGCGCATCCAGTTCGGTGAAACGCTCAGGCCGCGCATACGGCGGTGGCGCATAGGTCGCGTTCGCCTGCTGTTCGACGGCGCCCACGGGCGTCACCGTTAGCCCGACGATCTCGCCCGCGTCATTCAAGTTGATGTTCACATCGAGGCTTGCGCGCTCGAAGACGCAGGTGACAACCTACGTCAGGCTGCCCTGAAGCTGCACAGTAGAGGCGCCTCCCTGTCGCTGAAACGCGCCGAATTGCTGCTCAAGCCCCTGCCAGGTGGTCTGGAGGGCGCCAGCCGGGAGCAATGGCTTGATGCGATCCGCCAGGCGTTGCTCCACTGCGCCAAAATCACCGTGCGCCAGTTGGGTGACGATCTGCTGAGCTGTATCCATCTTCAAACATCCTTTCTGGCGCGAACCCTCACCCCCAGCCCCTCTCCCAGAGGGCGAGGGGAGCAGGCCGCTTTGTTCCGTTCCGTTCCTGGCGAACCCTCACCCCCAGCCCCTCTCCCAGAGGGCGAGGGGAGCAGTTTCGTTTCCCCCTCCGACTCCGTTCGTCGTTCTGTTCCGTTCTGTTCTGTTCCGTTCTGTTTCCCCCTCGCCCTTTGGGAGAGGGGGCCAGGGGGTGAGGGTTGCGCCACGCCAGCCCGCTACAACTCCCCCCGAAACGCCTTATCGAGCAGCGAGGGAAGTAGAGCATCCAGTTCGGTGACCATATCCGCTGAAATTTGCAGCATTTTTGTTGTCTGGTGCGCACACTGCGAACTACTGTTGCAGTTCCGATAGAAGGTAGCGGAAACTCCAAACTCCAGGAACTCCGTGCGTTGGAGTTTCGTCGCGCTACATTTGTACCCGTTTCGCACCCAGAGTCTGGTCAAATTGACGGCGTGCGAAAGTAGACATCAAGCACTTCAGGTAGCACTTTAACTGAGCATACCTCGAATAAGGAAACCGGGTGACACGACGAGATTGGCGTGTTCGGAATGTTGCTGCAGATCCCAAGCGCACCTTCCCACGCCATGAGCTTCGGATATACAAAGTCGCCCTCATGTAGCTGCGTCAGGAGCGGTAGGCAAACTCATATCCATATTGTCGCTTGTCGCCTTAAACACGCCGCGACCAAATGAGTAAACCCCAGCAACTGATATAGCCATCGTGCTGAACTCGGCATCTGGTGTGCGGAGTCGCGCTAATTCATACATCGGTGTGGGAGTCGGTCAGTATCACCACTGAGGTAGAATGAGCGATTCAAGTCTTGCATTTCCCTCCGCGCCGCCTGCCGCAGCCCGCGCGCCTCCGCGATGCGCCCCGCCAGCGCCTCCATGCGCGCCACGATGCGCCGTTGCTCGTCCAGCGGCGGCAGAGGGATGGATGTCGCGAGGAATCGGTCTTCTTTCGGCCGGACCCGATTCGTCGTACCCTCACTGGCGCGCTGGCACATGCTCTACAAAGCCGTGCGTCTTGCTCAGCCAGCCTAGATATGCGGGTACCATGTGAGTCTCATCGAGATTGAAGACGGGAAAATCGTTGCTCACAATCGCGCCGTCAAGCTGAATCGTGACTAATCCAAATGCGCCGTTTCGTGCATCAATGCGCGACAGAATGAACTGGTTCGGGCGCACGAGAAGCTGGCGCGACGCTGCTATCTGGCTACCCAGGACGCGCCCACGAAGCGCCACGCCTTTCCCCCAGAGCCGTACTGTCACTTGCGCGTACTCAGTGTCGGGGTTAATGTCTACCCATTCATCGCTCTTGCGCAACACCTCGCCCAGCGCCACTGTCGGCCAGGCCGCCACCATGCTCGCCATCAGCGCGCCCCCTCCGCCAGCAGTCGCTGGATGTCGGCCATGATCTCCGCGATGCGCTGCTCCTTCTCCAGGATGCTCGCCACCAACACCTCTGGCGGCAGGTGGGTGATGTCCTGCTTCGCGTTGGGATTCTTGATGTCGAGGTTGCAGCCGTTGGCGAGGATGTCCTGCGCTGGCGTGCGCCACGCCCGCTCGTGCTCCTCACGCGCGCCCCACCAGGCGATCAGGTCGGCGAACTCCTCATAGCGCAGCGGCGCCGTCTTGGTGTACTGTTTGCGCCCCTCTGGCAGCGGCTGCTCGTAGTACCAGACCTCCTGTGTCGGGCCAGAGCGGTCGAAGAACAGAATGTTCGTCGGGATGCTGGTGTAGGGCGCAAAGACGCCATTGGGCAGCCGCACGACGGTGTGCAGGTTGAACTCCCGCAGCAGCTCCTCCTTGATGCGCGCCGCCACGCCATCGCCAAAGAGTGTCCCATTCGGCACGACCACCGCCGCGCGACCGGGTTGGCGTCCGCCGACAGGGCGACGCAGCCGCCGCATGATGAGCTGCAAAAACAGCAGCGCCGTCTCGCTGGTGCGCTTGTCGGCGGGGAAGTTGTCCTGGACACCGCGCTCCTCCTCGCCGCCAAACGGCGGATTGGTCAGAATCACGTCCACCCGCTCGCGGTCGCCAAGCTCGCCCAGCTTGAAGCGCAGCGCATTCAGCGGATCGATCTGCGGCGCCTCCAGCCCATGCAGCAACAGGTTCATCTGCGCCAGCAGGTAGGGCAGCGGCTTGGCCTCCACGCCGAGCAGGCTCCCCGCTTGCAGCGTCCGCATATCCTCCACCGTCTCGCACTGCGCCCGGAGGCGGCTGAACGCCTCCACCAGGAAACCGCCCGTGCCGCAGGCTGGGTCCAGAATGGTTTCGCCGAGTCGAGGGTCCGCGACCGTCACCATGAAACGCACGACCGCGCGTGGGGTATAGAACTCGCCAGAGTCGCCCGCCGCGTCGCGCATCTCCTGCAGCATGCTCTCGTAGAGCGCGCCCAGCGTGTGCAACTCGTCGCTGCTCGTGAAGTGGATGCCGTTGAGCTTCTCGATCACCTCACGCAACAGGAAGCCATTCACCATGCGATTGGTCACGCCCTGGAAAACGGTCGCAATGACATCGCGCCGGTCGCCCGCCGCCCCGCCAGAGAGGCCACGCAGATAGGCGAACAGGCCAGCGCGCCGCACACCATCGGCAAAGACATACTCGTCATTGTTGACGAACTTGATTAGCGCCTCGCCCGTGTAGGCGTCATCACCCACCGCCCAATCGCGCCAGCGATAGGGCGCCGCGATGGCCGGGAAAAATATCTTGCCTGCTAGCGCCGCCTCATCCGCGCGGCCCCGCTCCATATCGTCGAGGAACTTGAGGAAGAGCGCCCAGGTCAGCATCGGCAGCCGGTCGAGATCACCGCTGAGGCCCTTGTCCTTGCGCATGATGTCACGGCACGCCTTGATGATGCTGCCCAACTGCTGGGCGGTCGTGGTCGCGGCGGTCTTCACCGAACTACTACGCGGCATCTACATAACTCCTGAAAGTGCGGCCCTCACCCCCGGCCCCTCTCCCAGAGGGAGAGGGGAGCCAGATAGCGGCGAGGCGCAGCCCTCGCTCCCTTAAAAATGAACCCTTCCTCGCTCCCCCTCGCCCTCTGGGAGAGGGGGCCGGGGGGTGAGGGTTGCGCCCCCGCCGCCTACCACCTCCGCTCCCCCTCGCCCTCTGGGAGAGGGGGCCGGGGGGTGAGGGCTGCGACAATAGCGCCCAAAACGTCGGGCATATCGTGCAAAATCGCCTCATTGCTAAAACGGATGACGCGCAATCCCCTGGCAGTGAGCGCTGCTTCTCGCTCCGCATCATACACCGCCTGATGCGCGTGTATTTCGCCATCCACCTCCACGACCAGCCGCGCTGCATGACAATAGAAGTCCACAATGTATCCAGCGATGACGTGTTGACGCCGGAATCGCAGACCATTGAGCCTGTCACCGCGCACATGCTCCCAAAGACGACGCTCGGCTGGGGTCATATTCCGCCGAAACAGGCGAGCCAGCTCGCGCTTCTCCGGCGTGATGCGCCGCCCCCGGACCGGCTCAACATCATCGTGCATCAAACCATCCGTCCCTATCGTCGAACCCTCACCCCCGGCCCCTCTCCCAGAGGGCGAGGGGAGCCGGAGGAGCATCTCGCACTCGGAAAGCCCCTCGCCCTCTGGGAGAGGGGTTGGGGTGAGGGTTCACCCCCTTAAAGATGAACCCCTCCTCCTCCCCTCTCCCTCTGGGAGAGGGGGCTGGGGGGTGAGGGCCGGGCTGCCACGAGCGCAGATCATGCCGCATAGAGCAATGCCTGCAACTCGCTCACCGCCGCGCGCAGCCGCTCGGCCCCGCCAAAGAGCGCCACGATCTCTGGCACGCTACCACGCTGGGCGATGGCGGGCAGATGCAGCGCAGCAGGCAGCGTCAACTCGCTCGGCCCATAGGTCGCATACTGCTCTACCAGGCGCTCCAGAATGGCGCGAGCCTCTGGCGCAAAGCGGTCGAAGAAGGCGCGTTTGTCGCGGCGTAGCCGGTTTGCACGCTCCTGTCTGGTCAGAACGGGCGTGCGAAAAGCAAGGTTGCAGAGCAGATCAAACGGATCGGCGTTGGGCTGCCCCATCACCGCCGCCAGATGCTCCAGCGTCACACCGCGCTCATCCAGCGCCGCCACGATGCGCGCCCGCTCCTCGCTCTGCGCCCATGCCCCGCGCAAATCCTGCGCTGAACGGTAGAGGTCGCGCACCTGCTCACCGGTATAGTCGGTGAACCGGAGCGTGCGCAGTTTGCGCCCGTCTGCATCCAGCTCCTGCACCGTCTCGTGGATGATGCTCACTGCCACGCCGTTTGCCAGATAGAACTTGCGTGGCTCTCCGGCCTCGCGTGGCTGCACGATGCGTGGGGCTTCATAGCCGACGCCGTTCTCCGCGACGACACCCGCCAGCGCATCCGCTGCCGCGTCGGTGTCCACCTCATCTGTCTGCGTCGGGGTCGGCAGGTCGGTCAGTGTCTCCACCTCGCCCGCATCGTTCAACGTCTCGACGGTCGCCTTGACCGGCTCGCCATCGAAGGCGGGGTCGGCGAAGTTTTGCGTCGCTGCGCCAGTGTAGTCCAGGATGGTGAAGAAGAGTTTGCCATAATCCTCGCGCACGCGCGTGCCACGCCCGATGATCTGCTTGAAGTCAGTCATCGAGCCAATATGGCGAAAGAGGACGATGTTCTTCACCGTCGGCGCGTCTACTCCGGTCGTCAGCATCTGCGAGGTGGTCAAGATCACTGGCGTCTTCGTCTCGACATCCTGAAAGGTCGAGAGCAGCGTCTTGCCCAGATCGCCCTCGTCGCCCGTCACCCGCGCCACATAGTCGTAATGCTCGCGCATGAGATCGGCATTGGCATTGGCCAGCGCGCGGCGCATCTGGTCAGCGTGCTCCTGATCCGCGCAGAAGACAAGCGTCTTGGCATAGCGATCGGTGGCTTTGAGGTAGCGTGTCAGATGCTCGGCGACTGCGCGTGTGCGTGACTCCAGCGAGAGACGGCGCTCGAAGTCGCGCGAGGTATATTCGCGGTCGGGAATCTCGCGGCCCAGGTCATCCAACTGACCGGCATACGGTCGCCAGCCCTCGGCGTCCACATCGATCACCACCCGCCGCACCTCGTAAGGCGCGAGGAAGCCATCCTGAATACCCTGTTTCAGGCTGTAGGTGTAGATTGGATCGCCAAAATACTCATACGTATCGCGGTTATCCTCGCGCAGCGGCGTCGCGGTCATGCCCAGTTGTGTCGCATCCGTGAAATAGTCCAGAATCTCACGCCACGAAGAATCATCGCGTGCGCTCCCCCGATGCGCCTCATCGACGATGATGAGGTCGAAGAAGTCGTGCGCATACTGGCGGTAGAGCGGCGGACGCTCGCTATCGCCAGTCAGCGCCTGATAGGTCGAGAAGTACATTTGCCGCGTCTTGTTCGCGACACCGCCGCCGATCTTGTGCCGCGCCTCGCCAAACGGCGCGAAGGTCTTGTCTTTAGGATCATCGACGAGCACCGCGCGGTCAGCCAGGAAGAGGATGCGCGGTTTCCGCCCGGGTTGGCCTTTGATGTTCCAGTCGCCGTTCCAGAGGCGCCAGGCGATCTGAAAGGCGATGACCGTCTTGCCCGTGCCCGTCGCCAGCGTCAGCAGCACACGCCGTTTGCCAGTCAGAATCGCCTCCACAGCGCGGTTGATGGCGATCCGCTGATAGTAGCGCGGGACCTTGTCGGAGTGATGGGCGCCTACCAGGAGCTTGTCTTCGAGCGCTGGCTCGCTGAGGCCTTTGCCTGCCCGATAGCGCTGCCACAGTTCAGCGGGAGATGGAAAGGTCGTGACGGGAAGCTCCTGCCCGGTGAAGCGGTCAAATTCCAGAATGCTCAGCCCATTCGTCGCGTAGGCGAACATCAGGCCCAGCGTCTCAGCGTAGGCTTTTGCCTGCTGCATGCCATCGCCTGCGCTCTTGTAGGCGGCTTTCGCCTCGACGACTGCGAGGGGATAACTCGGCTGGTAATACAGGAGGTAGTCCGCGCGCCTGGGCCGCCCGCGCCGCGCCACGCGCCCCTCAACCAGGATGCGCCCGTCGGTGAAGGTGCGCTGCTCGCCAATCTGGTCATCGCGCCAGCCCGCCTGGTAGAGCGCGGGCAGCACATATGTGCGGCAGGTATCAGCTTCCGTTGGCATACACCCTCTCCCGCGCTCCGCCCGGCTTCTCATTCCATGAACACTTCACTGGGAGACATTCTCCATGGTACCAAGTATGCGACCATTGAGCAAGCGGCGCAGACAGTTGGCCGCCACGCCTGCGCACTTTCGCCCCCGGCGACCCTCACCCCCGGCCCCTCTCCCTCTGGGAGAGGGGAGCAGCTCCGCTCCGTTCCCTTTCCCCCTCGCCCTCTGGGAGAGGGGGCCAGGGGGTGAGGGTTCGCCAGGAGGTGAGGGTTCGCGCCCCAGGCGTTGCGGAGCAGGCGTCTTTGCGGGGTACAATCCATCGTGGTGTCTTGTCTTATGGTAGGTTGGGCGCGTGCGCTGTCACGTCGCCAGCAGCGGGGAAAGGAAAAGCGCATGATCGCCGAGACGGCGCCATCGCTTGGCACAGATTACTACCTGATGGATGACCTGCTCACCGAGGAGGAGCGCGCCGTACGCGACAAAGTGCGCGCATTCTGCGACCGCGAGGTCATCCCCATAGCAGGGGATTTCTGGGATCGCGCGGAGTTCCCGTTCGAGCTGGTGCCCAAGCTGGCGCAGCTTGGCGTCGTCGGCGGCTCGATCAAAGGCTATGGCTGCCCCGGCCTCAGCGCCGTCGCCGTTGGCCTGATCGGGCTGGAGATGTCGCGCGGCGATGGCAGCTTCACCACCTTCTATGGTGTGCATTCCGGGCTGGCCATGTCGAGCCTCGCCTTGCTTGGCTCTGAGGAGCAGAAGCAGCAGTGGCTGCCCGCGATGGCCCGGATGGAGAAGATTGGCGCCTTTGCCCTGACCGAACCAGATCACGGCTCCGACGCCGTTGCTCTGGAGACACGCGCTCACCGCGATGGCGACTCGTGGACACTCAATGGCGCGAAGAAGTGGATCGGCAACGCCTCCTTCGCCGATGTCGTCATCGTCTGGGCGCGCGATGACGATGGCAATGTCGGCGGTTTCCTCGTCGAGAAGGGAACGCCGGGCTTCGAGACCACGGTCATCACCGGCAAGGTATCGAAGCGCGCCGTCTGGCAGGCCGAGATCACGCTGAAGGATGTGCGCGTGCCAGCGGAGAATCGCCTGCCTGGCTCGCGCACCTTCAGAGACACCTCGAAGGTGCTGACCGCCACGCGCTACGGCGTCGCATGGGAGGCCGTCGGTCACGCCATCGCCGCCTACGAGGCCGCGCTCGCCTATACCCGGCAGCGCGTGCAGTTTGGCAAGCCGCTGGCAGGCTTTCAGATCATCCAGAACCGGCTCGCCAAGATGCTGGCCGAGATCACCAGCATGCAACTACTCTGCTTCCGCCTCAGCCAGTTGCTCGAACAGGGCAAGATGACCGAGGGCATGGCCTCGCTCGCCAAGATGCAGAACGCCCGCCGCGCTCGCGAGGTGGTGGCCGACGCCCGCGAAATGCTCGGCGGCAACGGCATCCTGCTGGAATATACCGTGGCGCGGCACTTCGAGGACATGGAGGCGGTCATCACCTACGAAGGCACCGATACTGTCCAGTCGCTGATCGTGGGCCGCGAGATCACGGGCTTGCAGGCGTTCTCGCGCTAGCCAGGCGCTGGCTGGCGCGCGCAAGAACGCCTGCGCCAACCAGCCAGCTAACGCGGCGTCGGCGCGGGCTTCTCGAGCCTGCCCGGCCACCAGTTCCATCGCCCCAGCAGCAGCGCCAGGCTGGGGATCAGCAGCCCGCGCACCACGAAGGTGTCGAGCAGCACGCCCACCGCTACGCAGATGCCAAACTGATAGAGCAGGGTCAGCGGTGTGGTCGTCAGCACGGCGAAGCTGCCCGCGAGGATCAGCCCCGCCGAGGTGATGACACCGCCCGTGTGCGCCACCGCGACCGGGACCCCTGTCTCCAGCCCGCTGCGCTGCGCTTCCTCGCGCACACGGCTCATCAGGAAGATGGTATAGTCGGCTCCCAGCGCTACCAGGAAGATGAACGTGTAGAGCGGGATCGCGTAGTAGATGCCATCCTGCCCCTGCACACGCTGAAAGATGAAGCTGCACACCCCAATAGCGGCGAAGAAATTGAGTGTCACAGCGGCCAGCAGGTAGAGTGGCGCGATGAGACTGCGCAGCAGCAGCATCAGCACGAGGCCCACCAGCGCCAGTGTCACCGGCACGATCAGGCGGGTATCGCGCACGTCATCGGCCTGCGTATCAGTCAACTGCGCCGTCTGCCCTGCCAGGTACGCCGTCGCGCTGGTCGTGGCTCCGGCGCCAAGCCCATTGGCGCTCAGCGCCCTGTTGGTCGCGGTACGCAGACTCGTGATGCGATTGATCGCGGGCAGCGCGTAGGGGTCATCATCGAAGGCCACCGAGAGTTGCGCCGTCGCACTGTCAGCCGAGACATACTGCACGCTGGCGGCGTAGGCCCCAATCGCCGCGATCACCTGCGGCTCAGGCGCGCCGTCGGCAGCGGCGCCAACCTGTGGCGTTTGCCCCGCGCGAATCGCCTGTTTGATGGCGTCGGGGAGCGCGGCGATCTGCGCCTGGAGGGTCTGCGGCGAGACGGTCGGCGCCTGGCCGAGCGGGCGTGTCGGCCCCTGAACCTCGGCGACGTGCGCCTGTCGCGCCAGCGCAGCGGTGATGGCGTCCAGCTCCGCGAGATGATGGTAGACGTTCGGATCAGCGCCATGCAACTGAATAATCACCGTTGTCGGAGCAAGCGATCCAGCCGGAAAGCGCTGCTGCAGCGCGGCATAGCCAGTGGTGGCGTCGGTCTTGTCGCGGAATGAGGTCAGGAAGTTGTAGCTGCGCGCGATGCCCAGGTTGCCCAGCGCCAGCACGCTGAGCAGCGCCACACTGCCGACGAGCGCCACCACGCGATGGCGCGCCGTCCACGCGCCCAGTCGCCCCCAGAAGCCGAGCGCGCGTATCTCGGCGATGGTCGGCGGCGCGTCAGGAAGCGCGGGCTGGTAGCGTGGGATGAACGGCCAGTACGCCGCGCGGCCCAGCCAGGTGAGCAGCGCCGGAACAAGCGTCAGGCCCGCCACCAGCATCACCGCGATTGAGGCCGCCAACGTCGGACCGAGCGAGGAATAGAGACCAATCGTCGCCAGCAGCAGCGTCAGCAGCGCCAGAACAACCGTGCCCGCGCTCGATGTGATCGCCTCGCCCACGGCGTGCATCGTTGTGCGCATGGCGAGGTGCTTGTCCTCGGTGTGGCGCAGCTCTTCGCGAAAGCGCGACACGATGAAGATGGTGTAGTCTGTCCCGGCGCCAAAGAGCAATACCGTGGCGATGGAGCTGGCCTGCTGGCTCACGTCGAGCAGGCCACCACGCGCCGCGAGGGCCAGCAACGCATTGGCGACCTGCAACACCATGCCCACCGCGACGATTGGCAGCAGCGGCAAGATTGGCGAGCGATAGACCAGCAGCAGCAGCACGAGCACCAGCCCAACCGTCGCCAGCAGCAGTGTCACATCAGTTCCGCTGAAGACGGTGACGGTGTCGGCGATGATGCCCGCCGGGCCAGTGACGTAGCCGCGCAGGGCGCCGCCACCAGTCTCCAATGCGACCTCCGCGCGAATCGCTTTGACGACGGCTGAGAGCGCATTGGCGTCGGTTTGCTCAACCGTCAACTGGACGATCATCGTCATCGTCGTGCCATCCTTCGAGAGCAGTTGCGGCGCCGCCTGCGGGATGGTGAAGGTGGAGATGACCTGGCCAACCCCGGCGGGCTTCGCGGCGGAGGTGAGCCAGTCGCTTACCGCGTGGGCGTGGGCGCGGTCAGCGTCGCTCAGGCCACCAGGATCGGTGAAGACGACGATGGCCGGCGCGCCACGGCTGGCGGGAAACTGCTTCAGCAGCAGACGCTGGGCGACCTGCGAGGCGTCGCTGGCGGGAATCTGCTGCGTGTTGTTGTCGTAGACATCGGCCAGCTTGGGCGCAAACGCGGTGAACAGCGCCACTGCCACCAGCCAGAGCGCGATAGTAACGAACTTGCCCCGCCGCGACGATGCGGCGTCGGTGAACGCATGCAACAGGCGTGTGACCATGAAGAAAGACCCTCCCCACATATCAGGCGCAGGCGACGTTACCGACTACTCAGTAACATTTCAAGAGACAAAAAAAGTTAGCTGGCGTCGGGCGCGCCAGCCGACTTCACAGGGCGCCGTCCAACACCGCTCAGGTAGAGATCGAGCAGCGCGTCAATCGCACGGCCAACGCTCACCTCATCACGTGGCGTAGCCAGCGTTGAATGGCGCACGCCATCGACGCTGGGCAGCAGCATGCACAGATGCATGAAGACGTAGGTCGAGAGCGAAAGGTCGATGCCGCGCAATTCGCCCCGGCGCACCCCATCTTCGAGCAGGCGCCGCACCGCGTCGAAGAGGCTCGCGCGCCAGGCGCGCTCTACCTCGGTCTGCTGCTCCGGGCTGAGCAGGATGAACTCCTCACGCGCGAACCGCATCATGTCGAACGGCCCCTGTTGGGTCAGACCCACCATGATGTGGCGCAGGCGCTCGCGCACGCTCTGGCCCTCATCCGCGAGCGCATCGGCGAATAGCTCGCGATACCGCGCCAGGATGTGCAGCAAGGTGGCATAGAACAATTCTTGCTTGTTCTTGAAGTGATGAAAGAGCGCTGTCTTGCTCACGCCAATCTGGTCGGCGATGACATGCAGGTTGATACGCTCGTAGCCGCCATCGGCATAGAGGTGTTCGGCCACCTGCAAGATGCGCTCGCGTGTGTCGGTGGAGCGCCCGTCTCGCGCAGGCGTGCGCGCGGCCATTGGCTCACCCTCTCTCGCTCGGCAGATAGGTTACCACCCGGTAAGTAGTATGCGGCGCGACACGCGGGGTAGTCAAGAGCGCGATGTTTCCAGCGGTACGCGCCAGCCAGCTAGAAGCCTGCCATGCGCCAGGTCTTCTGCGTATAGGCGGCTCTGACCTTGGCGATATAGTCTATGGCGCCCTGGTCATACCACCAGCCGCTATACCAGCGGCCCAGGCAGCCCCAGAGGTCACCTGCCTTGTATGGCGCATAGCCGGGTAGCGGCGTCCGCTGGGTGAGGTACGTCGTCCAGCCTTCATAGCAGGTGCGAATCACCCCATACATATACTCGGCGCTGAATGCCGTATCATCCCGGCTCATCGGCCAGGCGCTGGCGAAATACTTGTACTTGATCTGCAGAATGCCGTAGCTCTGATAGCACGAACTGCCGTTCCACGTCCCCGGCGGGCAATCGCTCTGGGTGGACGACTGATCGCCCAACTGGCTCTGATGCCAGTATGATTCGACGACCGCTTGCGCGCGCGCGACATCCACTGGCACACCCCATTTGCACGCGACCCACTGGAGGATTTCGTCAGTCGTGCCGGTGAAGTGGCCGGTGATCTGCTGGCGCAGTTGGTCGGCTTTCGGGTCAACCCCAATCGCGTCATTCCAGGCGCTCAGCCCGGCGATCTGGGCGCTCGTGGGAACACGCGAGTTCGCAGCCTTGTTGTCGGGGCGCGGCTCAAACGCTGAGCGCTGAACATGCGCCGCGCAAAACGCCTCACTCGGCAACGGCGCCCCCGGCGGCAAGAGGGGAAAATTGTACGCGGCTGAGCCTGTGGGCGCCGTCGGCGCGGCGGCTGGCCGCGTGGCCGTGGGAGCGGCTCCGGGAGAACCGGTAGTCGCTGGCGTCTCCGCTGGGGATGTTGGCGTGGTGTGCGCGTCTCCGCTCCCGCGCTGGGGTGCGCTGGAACCGCCCGCTTGTGGCGCGCATCCGGCCAGCAGCGCGACCACCAGCAGCAGCAGGAGCGGCGCTGCGACCCGGCGCCGATCACGACGACTCACCATACGAACACTCATGCCCTCTGTCTGCACGTTGGCGGCTCACGCTCAGCCGTTGTGTGAGGTACAGTAGCACACCTGCCAATCTTCCCTGGCCAAAGGTAGCGCAGCTTCCTTTTACGCCTCTCCGCTGGCTCAGGCGTCGGCGCGGCGCGAGGCGGCGCCCGGCGCGCCAGCGGTCTCGGCGCGGCGCGTGATGGTGGCGAGGTGGTCAGCGGCACGCGTCGGCTCTGGCAGACGATAGCCGCGCAGGCAGCGCAGCGTCGCCTCCACCGCCTGCTCCAGCGTCACGCGGTAGCCAGCGGAGATGAAGAGCGGGCGTGTGTGCGGGCGCGAACGCAGCGCCATGCCAATGACCTCGCCATCCGCCAGCAGGGGCGAGCGGGCGCCTGACTCTGGTCCCGGCTGCGAATACTCGCCAATCAGCCACGACTTCGCGCAGCCAATGCTGGCGATGCCCGTCACGAGGCCCAGATGGCAGGCCAGGCCAAATCGGCGTGGGTGCGCATAGCCCTGACCATCGCAGAGCAGCAGATCAGGCGTGGTTTTCAGCCGCGCCAGCGCATCGAGCGCGACCGGGACCTCGCGAAAGGAGAGTAGCCCCGGCACATACGGAAACGCGCTCTCGCGGGTCGCCGTCGCCTGCTCCACCACCTCCATCTCTGGATAGCTGAACACGACCACCGCGCCGCGCGCCCGGTCAGCATACGAGACATCCACCCCGGCCACCAGACGCGCAGAGCCAAGCGCGATCGGCGGCGCCGCCTGCGCCAGCGGCGCCAGCCGTCGTTGAATTACGATAGCCTCGTCTACCGAGACATCCCATGGATGCGTGGCCCCTGGCGTCATCTACGGCTCCTCGCTCAGTGATTCGATTTACAGGCGAGCGGCGTCTTGCGCCTCGTGGGTCGCGGACCCCATGGATGCGTCGGGCGCGTCGTCTGGCTGCGGCTCGCGGCGCGCCCTGGCGGCTGGCAGTTCGAGCGTCGCCATCAGCCCATGGCCCGGCGCGCCGCTGAAGATCAGCGACCCCTGGTGCAGCGCCGCGACACCCCGCGCGATGGAGATACCCAGCCCGGCGCCACCATCCTGCCCTGTCTGGCGCGCGCGCGCCTTGTCTGGCCGATAGAAACGCTCGCCCAGGCGCTCCAGATTTTCCAGCGCGACGCCTGGGCCATCGTCGCTGACGATCAGCGCGATACGCTCGCCCCGGCGCTCGGCGCGCGCCTCCACATGGCCGCCGGGCTGATTATACTTGATCGCGTTATCCACCAGAATCAGCGCCGTCTGGTCGATCAGGTCGCGCACGCCGCTGACCAGCAGCCCCGCTGGCCCCTCCGCGCGCACCGTCACCTGGCGCTCGCTGGCGAAGGCCGCCGTGCGCCGCGCCACATTGGCCGCCACCTCGGCCAGGTCAATCGTCTCGCGTTCGGGCGCGTGGGTGTCGCTGTCGAGCCGCGCCAGCGTCAGCAGGCTGCTCGTCAGCGCGGCGAGTCGCGCCGTCTCATCCACGATGTCATCCAGCAGTTCCGCATCGTCGGCGGTCAGCTTGTTGCGCCCCCGTAGCAGCATCTCCGCATCGGCGCGCAGCAGCGTCAACGGCGTGCGCAACTCGTGCGAGACATCGCCGATGAACTGCTGCTGGCGGCTATAGGCCAGGCGCGCTGGCACGAGCGCCCGCGCCGAGAGCAGAAAGCCGCCCAGCGCCGAGACGACGACGGTGATGGCCCCGACGATCAGGAGCAGAATCAGCAGCGCATGCAGTTGCTCCAGCGTCTGCAGAATCGGCTCACCTACCAGAATGACCCCCAGCGTTTGCCCCGACCCATGCACCACACACGCTTTGCGCATGATGTCGCCAAACGGGCCGCTACTGCTCAGCACATCGTGCGCGCAGCCAGACGGCGCATGTAGCGCGCGCTGCGCCAGATCGGCGCTGGTGAACGAGCCGATATTGCTCGCCAGACCGGTCGCGCCAATCAGGTTCCCTTGCGCGTCGAAGCAGGCATAGATGATCTGGCTGCGGTCTGGGCCGCCCGGCCCGCCAATCTGGCACGGCGACACACCCGCTTGCGTGTAGCTGTTCACCCACTCGCCCGACAGGTATCTCACTGAATTGGTCAAGCTCTCCCGCGCGGGATCGAGAATCTCCTGATTCACGGTCTGCAGCACGGCGAGATAGAGCACCGTTCCGGCGAAGAGCAGCGTCACGACCAGCACAGCGGTATAGAGCAGCGTCATCGAGCGGCGGATGCGCTGGAACATCGTCTTCGAGGGGTCCGCCACGTCGCCTGGCGCGCCCAGCCAACGCGGCAGGCGCGGCAAGCGCGGCCGTGGCACGTTCAGGCTTGTCTCACGCAGACGCGACTGTATGCGCCGCTCGCCGACACTGGCGTCGTCGCTGGGCCGGTTCATCATGCCGCTATCCTGTAGCCCACCCCGCGAATGGTCTTGATGAGCGGATGCTGGAAGCCGCGATCAATCTTGTCGCGCAGGTAGTGAATGTAGATGTCTACCACATTTGAGATGGCGTCGGCGTCGTAGCGCCAGACATGATCGAGAATCTGGGTGCGTGTGAGCGCCTGCCCGGGATGCCGCATCAGATATTCGAGCAGGGCGAACTCTTTCGCCGTCAGCTCGATCACCCGCTCACCGCGTGTCGCTTCGTGGCGGGTCAGGTCCAGCGCCAGATCGCCTACTTTGAGCTGGGTCATCTCGGTGAGCGCGCGCCCACGCCGCAGCAGCGCCTCGACGCGCGCCAGCAGCTCCGCCATCGCGAAGGGCTTGACGAGATAGTCATCGGCGCCCGCGCGCAGACCGGTCACACGGTCCTCAACTGCGCCACGCGCCGTCAACATCAGCACAGGCGTCTCGATGCGCTGGGCGCGCATGCGGCGGCAGATCTCCAGCCCGTCGTACTCTGGCAGCATCAGATCGAGGATGATGAGGTCGAATGAGCCGGTCAGCGCCAACTGCAAGCCCTCGGCGCCATCATAGGCGGCGTCGGCGACATGGCGCTCCTCGGTCAGCACGCGCTTGATGAGCCGCGCCAGTCGCTGCTCATCTTCGACAATCAGAATATGCATACGCCGTCCTGAAATTTCCTGAGAGGGGCACGTGCGCGCTATGGCCCCGCTGGTCATCGACGCCTGGAATGTGGCCTCGATACTCCTGTTGTACCGCACAAAGATTGGATATACATGGGAAATCACTTGCCCCGACGCCAATACGCTTAAAATACGCTGAAAAACGGATGAGAACCACCCAGGCGCCTGGGTGGTTCTCGCAGAGTGGTCGCCGGTCGCATGCGCCGACGATCTTCAGATCACAGCATCACTGGCCGCTAGCAGCAGCCACAACCGCAGCCGCCGCTGCCACATTCAGGACATGGGCAGCAGTCGGGGCCGTCGCAACAGCTCATGTTCGCTCGCGTCTCCACAGCAGTTCTCCTCGTCAGGGTAGCTATCGTCCTCCGGTGGCGCACCGATGCAACGCATGTCGGGGCAGTCGCGGAAGGCGGTCACATCATCGGTCTGGCACGACTCCAGCGCGCGCCGGTAGTCGTGAATTTCGTCACGGAGCGTCAGAAGCTCGGCGATCTGCTGATCGAGCGCGGTCAAGCGGTCGTCAACCAGCGTCAGCAGCGCCTCCTGCGCATCGACGCAGCGCGCATCGGTCGCGTTGGCCAGCAGCGTCTTCGCCTCGGCAAGTGGCGCGCCGAGCAGCTTGATGCGCCGCAGCAGCAGCAGCCGGTTGACATCGGCCTGGCTGTAGCGGCGATAGTGGTTCTCCCCCCGCGATGGTCGCGGCAGCAGCCCCACGCTCTCGTAGTAGCGAATCGTCTTCGCGGAGATGCCCGTGCGCTGACTCACCTGGCCAATGGTGAGGCCGCGCGCCGTCGCATGCCTGCGTGGGGCCAGGCTATCGGCGGCCAGCCCGACCGCGCCAGCCTCGTCGAGATTCGCCATCTGCGCGCCTCCTGTCCCATGTTCGAGCTTCCGTATTACTAGCGTACACCTTCCCGTAACTGGAAGGTCAAGCGGCGCCGTCGCAGCGTCTGCAGCGTCTGCCAGCTCGGTCCCAGTCCGCGCAGGCGGACTTCGCGGCCCGCAGGCCATCCAGGCGCGGTTTTAACCGCCAGCGACCCCGGCCTACGCCACACAGGCGCATTGACACGAGGCGCTCTACATTTTATAATCAATACAAATACGTATTCGATGCAAATATGAGGCGCGGCGTGCTACTGACGCCTCGCGAGGTGGCGTCGCCATGCGAACCGTTGAAGAATTGATCGAGCGTGTACGCCAGCAGGGCGGCAAGGCGACCTCGCAGCGCATCCTCATCTGGACCGCGCTGTCTGCGGACCGCTCGCACCCGACGGCGGAAGACCTCTATCACCGCATCACGCCACGCTTACCCGGTCTCTCGCTGACGACGCTGTATAACACGCTGAACGAGCTGGTGGAGTGGGGCGAGATTCGCCGCTTCGACGCTGGCGATGGCCGCATCCACTTCGATCCCGATACCTCCGGCCACGCCGAGCTGGTCTGCATGCGCTGCTTCGCGGTGACTGACGCGCCTGAAGGGTCTGTGCCAGAACATCGCGTGCCAACCAGTGTCGCGGGGTATGCGATTGTCTCGCACTCAGAGCAGTACTTCGGCTACTGTCCGGCCTGTCAGCAGATGATGCGTGAACAGCCGGAGCGCGCACAGCCACGGGCGGCGACCACGGCGCGTGGGCGCTAGGTTAGCCTGGTGGACGTGGCAGCGGGAGCGCCGCAATGGCGCCTCCCGGCCATGCGGAGAATGCGGAACATAGAGGGGCGGCAAGGGAAGACTCATGGGTATGGGAACGGCGCGTAGCTGGCAGGCGGCGCTAGCGATTGTGCTGCGCACATTTGGCCTGTTTGGCGCTGCGCGGCGTCTGGAGGGCGGCGTGCCACGGGCCGCCTCGCTCGATCAGGCCGACGAGCGCAGCTTTGTGTTGCGCGTGGTGCAGCCAGGTCTCGCCGGGCTGATGGACGGCTCAGTCTCGACACTCGCGCCAATCTTTACCGTCGCCTTCCTCACAAACGATCCCTTCAAAGCGTTCCTTGTCGGCGTCGCCACGGCAACTGGCGCGGGCATCAGCATGGCCTTCGCCGAGGGCCTCTCGGACAATGGCCTGTTGACGGGGCGAGGCAATCCGATGCTGCGCGGCGGCGTGACCGGCGTGATGACCTTCTTCGGCGGCGCGCTGCATACACTGCCCTTTCTGCTGCCAAACATCCACGCGGCGTTGGTCGCCGCGTACATTGTCGTCGCGATTGAGCTTGTCCTCATCGCGCTGATCCGTCACCGCTTCTTTGGCACGAACTGGGGCCTCTCGATCTTGCAGGTCGTCGGTGGCGGCGCGCTGGTCTTCATCGCGGCGCTGCTCTTCGGCCACGCATAGGCTGCGCGGCAGGCTTTTCCAGGATGTACGTAGAGCAGCCAGTGGGCAGGGAGAAACAGAACGACCTCCGTTCCAGATTGGAACGGAGGTCGTCGCAATGCCAGGCGATGCGTCTGGCGATTGCCTGCGACTACCAGTTCGAGCTGTAGCCGCCGCCGCTTGAGCCGCCACGGCGAGCGCCGCCGCCGCCGCCAGCGCCGCCACCACCCATCTGCTGGTAGCAATCGCTGCAATAGACGGGCTTGTCGCCGCGTGGCTGGAAGGGAACGCGCGCCTCGCGCCCGCATGAACTGCAGGTCGCGACGAACATCTCGCGGCGACCGCGGTCGCCACCGCCGCCCGACATCGTGGCCTTGCGCGCCGCGCGGCACTCAGGGCAACGTGAGGGCGTGTTCATCAGGCCGCGACTGGCATAGAACTCTTGCTCGCCGGTCGTGAAAAGAAATTCACGTCCGCACTCGCGACAACGAAGTGTCTGATCGGTGGCCAAGGTCCAAACCTCTCTCTTACGGCTACGGCGCTACTCTCAACGATAGCTACCGCAACCACCTGTCTGCCCTGCGACTACGCAGAGCCTGGCTGAAACCGGGGGAATGCGCTGTTGAGGAGAACTGAGGGAAAATCGTCCCAATAACCGAGGCCGACGTTCTAACCCTTGCCAACCACCGACTTGCGTCTACAGCGTGCGTGTGATCCCCGTTCACACACAGGAGTGATGATAGGGTCACGGTGTGACTCTTGGGCGCAAGTATACCATGCCCCCCTGGCTAACACAACCCTCGCGCGCAGCCTGTCTGTCACCCAGCAAACAAGATACGCAGAATAGCGTACCCCTGCATCTGGACAATCGTTCGTCCCATGTGATACAGGCTGCGCATTTGCGCCTGCCGTGCGACGGCGCGCTGGTCTATGCCTGCGCAGCGGCCTCTGGCGCGTAGGTTGCGCACGCTGAACACAGGCGGTGGCGCAGTGGTTTCCTCGCCACCGCCTGTGTGCGCGTCGGCGCCGCTAGCGGACGCGCTGCCGTCGTGGACCACGCGCGCTGGCCGGGGCCGCGCCATTCGTTCCAGCGCCAGCAGCGCCACCGGCCACTGCCGCCTCCGCTGGCGGCGCGTCTGTCGGCTCAGTGGGCGCAGCGGCTGGCTCACCTGCTGCGCTGTCATCCGCTGTGGTGGGCTGGCTCGCTGCCGCGCCCTCGCCTTCTGGGCTGGCGGCTGCGTTGGGCTGCGCGGGCTGATCGCCCTTGGCCGCCGCGCCGTCGCTCTCCACCGTCATGCCAGGCACGCGCGCAAACAGGTCAGCCATGCGCACGCCTGTCAGCGCCTCCAGAATCGCCGGGGTCTGCGCCAGGATATTTACCATGTCGCCGGTCACGCGGCTCGCGCCGAGATTGCCGTTCGCGCCCGACCCAGTCGAGACGATGCTGATCCTGTCCACCTTGGCGAGTGGCTCGGCCAGCGCGCGTACCATGTCTGGCAGGTTCGCGATGACCTTATCCAGCACTGCAGCCTGGTTGTATTCGTGATAAGCTGCCGCCTTCACGCGCATCGCCTCGGCCTCAGCCTCGCCCTTCGCGCGGATGACCTCAGCCTCGGCCAGGCCGCGAATCCGTATCGCCTCAGCCTCCGCTGACGCCTGCGCGCGCAGCGCGGTCGCGTGGCCCTCTGCCTCAAGCGAGAGCCGTTGCCGCTCAGCCGCCGCGAGTGTCTCCATCCGTTGCCGCTCGGCGTTGGCTGTGTTGATGACCGTCGCCTCAAGCTCCATCTGGCGGCGCTGCCCCTCGGCCTCCTGCACCTTCACCTGCGCCGTCTTCTCGATCTCCTGGGCGCGCGCCGTCTCCTGCACGATCTGCTGCTGCACCACCTGCGCCTGCAACTCGGTCGCTTTGTCGGCCACCACCTGCTGCTTCTTCACCTCGGCGTCGTAGGTGGCGCGTTTGAGCGCGAGATCGCGCTGGAACTCTGACTGCTTCGCCTGCGAGGCGGCCTCGGCCTCCACGCGCGCCTGATCGGCTGACGCTTTGGCCACAGCGGCCTCGCGCGCGGCGTTGGCCGCCTGAATCTGCGTATCGCGCGCGGCCAGCGCCACGGCGATGTTCGCCTCTTTCTTGACGCGCTCGATCTCCGGGCGTCCCATGTTGGAGATGTAGTCGTTCTCGTCGCGCACCTCTTTGATGGTGAACGAGACAACTTCCAGCCCCATCTTCGCCAGATCAGCCGAACTGACCTGACGCATCTTCTCGCTGACCATCTCTGGCTCTTTGACGAGCTGCTCGACAGTCAACTGGCCGACGATGCCGCGCAGGTGGCCCTCCATCACCAGGCGAATCAGCCCCTCGCGGTCTTCGTCCGTTTTGCTGAGGAACTGCTCAGCCGCCGTCATGATGCTGTCCTTGTCGGAGCGCACCTTGAGCTGCGTGACGGCCTCCACCCGCACAGAGACGCCCTGGTTGGTGTAGAGGTTTTGCTGCGGCGCGACATCGAACGACATCAGCTCCAGCGAGAACTCCTGCGCGCGGTTGATGAGCGGTATCACCAGCTTCGCGCCGCCCTGCGCCACCTGTGTGCCACCGGCGCCATAGACGATCAGCGCGCGGTTTGGGCCAACCTTGCGGTAATAAGAACTGAAGGTGCGCAGGAGCGCCAGGAACGCGGCCACGATCACAACGACCGTGACAACAATCGTGACAATCGGTCCCATAGAAGTACGCTCAATCCCTTCTCCGGCGATATGGCCGGGGCGATCTCACCCCTGACGCCACGCTCATCTGGAGCGAAGCGGCGCCGGAGGAGCGCCAATCGTGCTGTTGTCTTTGCGTTGTCTTGTGACTGGACCTGAACTGCGTGCGGTCTGCGTGCGGTCTGCGCATGGGAATATTGAGACGGCTCAAGTCAGCTCGCCGCGCTACTGTGGCTCGTCTCCGGGCGGCGCGGCGGGCGCCAGGCGTGGCGTGGGCTGGTCGGCGCTGAGTCCGCTGAGGCGCTGGCGTGTATCTGCGAGGAAGCTGTTCCACTCCTGGACCGTCGCCAGCCCGCGCTCCGCCTCGACGATGACCACCTCAGTCCCAGCGGCGATGGGTGAGCCGTCGGCGCTGCGAGCGCCGATGCTGTGACGCGCCCCAGCCTCGCCCGTGTAGACTACCTCGCCGAGGCCCTGCGCGCGGATGGCGATGCTGACGGAGGCGAGACGACCCTCCAGGCGCGAGCTATCCGCCGAGAGTTCGCCTGCCTGCGAGGTAATGAAGATGCGGGTGAGCGCGGCATTCACGCCGATGGCCGCCAGCGCGCCCACCAGCGCGGCGAGCGTCACGACGGTCAGCAGCGAGGCTCCCTGGCCATTGTGCAGCAGGTAGCCCAGCACGCCGAAGACCAGCAGGAAGATCAACGCGCCGTTGAGGTTGAGGCTGCCCAGCAGCAGGCTCTGGACCGCCCCCCACAGGCTTTCGCCCGCTGTCGCCGTCGCGGCGCTGTGGGTCGCGCCGTCATGCGCGGGCGCATGGGTCGCGGTGTGCGCGGCGGCGTGGGTGGTCGTATGGCTGGCCGCGTGGACGGACACATCTCCGTGCGCGGCAATGTGCCCATTCCCCAGGTGGCCAGTGTGCCCGTGACCGGCGCCCAGCGCGACCGTGGCCACGAGAAACAGGCCGGAGAAGAGCGCGCACCCCAGAAACAGGAGTGAGAGCGGATCAGTAGCAAGCATCCTGGCGCCTCCTGGCATCAGGCGATGCGATCAACTGCGGTCAACGCGCGTTGGCGACCGCTGGCGTCATCCACCGCTGCGCCTGCGCGCTCATACGCCGACGGGCGTCTGGGGTTCGGCTGCTACATCGCTGGCTGGCGCATTGACGCCGAGCAGCGCCTCCACGCGACGCTTCAGCGCGGCGAAGTTGACGCCCCACCCCAGACCAAGCGTATGCGGGACAAGGATCGTGTCGCTGTCGGGGTTCCAGTACTCGTTGGCGAGGTCTGGCCACTCCTCCAGACGGAAGTTGTACGGCACGCCAGCGACGGTACCCTTCCAGGCGCGGTCCGCTGGCGCCTTGGCGAGTTCCTGGCCGATGGCGGCTGCCGACAGCCCGGCGACCACGCCGATGACAAACCAGCTTGATTTACTAGCCATATGTCTCTTCCTGCCAGTTTCTAGTCGCTCACCAGCGGGGCTGCTCCCTGGCGTCTCATCCACCAGAGCGCCGCGCTTTCTATATCTCAGTACGAGCAGGCGCCATAGGATGTTGCGCTCCAGGTTCGCGCTGGGTTCAATGTGTGCGCAGAGGAGGCTAGCGGGGCTGCGGAGCGCCCTGCTGCTCGGCCATCCGCGCTTCGAGCGCCGCCAGCTCCTCCGGCGCGAGGCGCAGCAGCCAGTCGAGCAGACGCAACGCCCGCTCTGGCTCCGGCGCAGCGGCCAGCCGCGCCAGCGTCGCCTCTAGCAGCGCAGCGGACCCCTCGGCTCTGCGGGCGTCCGGCGAGAGCGGCGAGGCTGTGCCATGCGCGCTCACATAGCCCGGCGGATCGCTCACCAGATAGCCGGGATGCACATGATAGAAGCGCGCCAACGCCTCGCGGGTGGTGTTGGTCAGGTGGACACGTTTGCCGCCCTCCAGTTGCGAGAGGTAGGCCTGGCTCAGCGAGACGCCAATCTCCTGGCGCATCGCAAGCGCCACCTCATCCTGGGTCATCGCGCGCCAGAGTCCCCGGCGCATGCCCTCGGCCTGACGCAGCCGATGCAGCTTCTCCGCCAGCTTCATCGCGCCCCTCGCTAACCGTTCGCTGATTGTAGAGCGCCATCGCCATCGCTACAAATATAACCGGTGGCAATATCACGCGCAATGGGCAGCGCCGTGAGGTCAGCGAAACGAATAGCGTTCGCTCAGAGATAGCCGACATCTTCGAGGAAGGGGATCAGGCCGAGCGCGCGGGCCACCCCGGCGGAGGCGCTGTTGCTGCGATGGTAACTGTAGAAGGGGATTTTGCTACGGCGACGCGCGTCGAGCGCCCAGGCGGCGGTGACACGCGTCGCGTAGCCGCGCCCACGCGCCGCTGGCGTCGTGCGCACCCACGCCTCGGCGGCTAGCCCGCTCTCACGCGCTGAGACGCAGGTGGAGACGGCCAGCCCATCGGCCAGCGCGGCGAATTGCTCGCCGGGGAACACGTCGGCGGCGGGCGGCGCCTCGTCTGCTGCGGCGATGGCTGGCCGACACTGCGTGGCGTCGGGCGCGCGCGCGCCGAAGTGGTCGGCGCCTGGCCCCAGCCGCACTATGCCGCTGAGCGGTCGCCGCGCCAGCGCTGGCGCGAGATCATCGGGAAAGAGCAGTGTGCGCCCAATCCAGAGGCCAGCGCCGAACGTATTCGCGGCGCCGCGCATGTCGCCGATGCTCGCATCGCCCTGCGCCAGGATGTCCGCTACGCGCGCGTACTCTGTGAAGAGCGTTGCTGGGGGCAGCGCGCCGAGCTGCTGGCGGATGTCCGCTGGCAGGTCTGGGCGGATCGAGACATGCCACTCAGCCGCCGCCGTGCGCGCGATGTGCAGGCGTGGCGTCTCCTCGGGCGCTTCACCGGCCAGCGGGGCCAATGGGCCAGCGGCGGGGGCGCCGACGTGCGAGAGCGCCAGATAGATGTCGAGCAGCGCAGGCGACGCGGCGGACAACAGGTTAGCCATTGGCGCCGACGCCATTCGCGGACGCCGCCTGGCCGATGACGCGCCGCAGCGGCACAATCTCGGCCAGCGTGCGCGCAAGCTGGCGAATGGCGATCAGGTAGTCGTCGTGCGGCGATTTGGCCGCGCCGCCGCGCGCCATATACTCGTCGCTCGCCGCCAGCAGATAGTCGGCAGGAAAGCCACCCAGCACCGGCAGACGATGCTCTGGCGTCTGTTGCGGCAGGTCATCGATCCGCTGAACCTCCGTGCGACAGAGCGCGACACCGACGTGGCCATACGGCGGCGGCTGGTCGTCGAGCTGCGCGCCAAGCTGGTCGGCGTCGCGCAAGCCAGCGTCGCCAGCCTCCACGAAGATCGTCACGTAGTCGATTCCGGCGCCCAGCCCACCGATGCTTTGGAGCAGTGACGCATCCACATCCAGCAGCAGCGTATCTACCTTGCCCAACGTCTCCCGGCGCGCGCGCGCCAGCAGCGCAGGCGCCAGATCGGAGCGGATCGAAGGTGGAATCCACAGCCCCAGATTCTTGACTGGCTCACGCTCCAGCAGGCCGCGTAGACGCTCATGTCGCCCCGTCAGGTCAACCAGCAAGACCCGTAATCCGCGCTCCACCAATGCGCGGCCCAGATAGTAGCTGGTCACGCTGACCCCATGCCCGCGCCGAGCCTGCGTCAGCGCCACAGCCGTCGCGCCCTCCGACCGACCGCCGCGCCCCATCGAATTCGGACCGCCACTGAGCATCGGACTACCCACTTCCTCATCAGAGCAGCCGCCGTGCGCGCCCGGTGTCGTTTTGCCATCGCTGTCGCGGCCACGCGCTGCGGCGCCGTCTTTCATGGTATCCCGTTCATGGCGAAAGCGTCCAGGGATGGCGCGTGAGACGACACAAAGCGCGCGCCACATCTAGCCTGCTGGCGACAGATGTGGCGCGCGCTTCTGAGGGGCGAGAGGCCCAGCGTGGCGCCCGGCTTACGCTGCGATCTCGGCCTTCTCGAGCGCCTCGACCTCGAGCGAGATCTTGACCTGATCGCTCACCAGCCAGCCGCCGCTCTCCAGAGCGACATTCCACTCCAGGCCGAAGTCCTTGCGGCTGAGCGAGAGCGTAGCGGAGAACGCATGCAATGTCTTGCCCTGCATATTCTTGGTGACGCCTTCGCGGGTGATGTCGAACGAGACCTCGCGGGTCACGCCGTGCATGGTCAGATCGCCCGCCACGCGATACTTCTCGTCGCCCAGCGGCTTGACCGTCTTGCTGGTAAAGGTGAGGGTCGGGTACTTCTCCGGCTCAAAGAAGTCCGCGCTGCGCAGGTGGCCATCGCGCTTCTCATCGCCCGTCGAGATGCTCGCGGTATCAATCGTCACGTCCACCTTCGAGTTGGCGGGCGTCTCCTCATCGATCTCGACCTCGCCCTGGAACTTGGTGAAGCGACCCTTCACCGTCGTGACCATCATATGCTTGACTGAGAACTCGATCAGTGAGTGGCTGGTGTCAATGTTGTACGCCATGCGGAGTGAAACCTTCTTCCTGTCGCGCTGAGCGTGTCGCCGAGCGCGTCGTTGCTTGCGCTTTGACTTCCGGTATGGAAGTTACTTCCCATACGGTAATTAGTATCATAAACAAAGCGCTATGTCAAGGTTTAGTGCTAAACTGAGTTCTGCTTTACACGGGGTTGGCCCACCGCTGCCACAGCGCACACAACGCGACTCGCCCAACCCTGCGCGCGGCATCAGGATTGGGCGAGCGTGATGGCGGCGTCTGAGGCGTCTGGCGCCCGGCGGGGCAGACGCTAGAAAGCGATCTCATCGGCGATGAAGCGCGTCCACAGCAGCACGACGCCGAGGCCGCCCATCAGGGCGAAGAACGCGACTGGGCCACCGTATACGGCATCACTGAAGTTGAAGAAGAGCGTCAGCGAGAGCCAGACAATCGTCGCGGAGATCGCCATGCCAAACTTTGTCGCCTCGACGGGGGCATCCCAGAAAAGCTGCGCGCCGAGCCAGATCAGGCCTGCCCCGATGATGGCGCCCCAGTGGATGGCGCCCGCCTGCACGACATCGAATGGCGTGGAGGGGCCAGCGAGAAAATTGACCGACAGGAACGGCGCGACAAAGGTAAAGACAAACAGCAGCGCCAGGAGCGCGCTGACGAGCGGCTTGGGGCTACGGGCGGATGCCATGTTGAGTAGTCCTTTCCCGGAGGGTGATCCCGGATCGCTGTAGACAGCTATGACCGTATGACCATTGCGCCACGCGCTTCATGCCAGCGGGGCAATGGCGCGCTGGATAGGCTATCGTGCGCCGTGTCCAGAGTACGTGTGATGGAAGATAGACACTCTTCTGAGTATTTTAGCCATGAACAGGCAGCTTTGCAAGCAGGTATTTTCCCTAGGGTACTGGACGCTATCGGGCGCCGGGCGACGACGGTTCCGCTGCGCGCCATCCGTCAGCATGGTTCGGGCGCGATCCGGGCGCATGATATACTGGCGATTAGCCCGGCGCGCCGGGCACATTCAGGCAAATTCAGTGAGCACGGAGCGCGTGTGAGATCACGAGACGCGAGGAGACGAGACGACGCCAGGCGCCTGGCGGGAGCGATTACGCTCCCGGCGGGTATCGTGACGAGCGTGGTGGCAGGACTGTCGCGCCTGGTCACACCGGCTACCTCAGCGCATCCAACCAACCTCACACCGCAGACGCAGCCGCAGACCCATTCCAGCGCTCCTCCTCCAACCACACGCGCTGAACGTGGACGCCTCGCGCGCTGGCTGCTGCCCGCTGAGAGCGCTGGCGGCGGCGAGATTCGCGCGCTCGATGGTGTACGCGCGGTGGCCGCGCTGAGCATCGTAGCATTCCACGCGCTAATCCACCAGCACTTCGAGTACCAGCCAATCAGCCAGGCGACAGGCAGCATCTGGTATTACCTTTCGATGGGGGTGCAGCTCTTCTTTGTGCTCTCAGGCTTTCTGCTGTTCCGGCCCTACGCCCGCGCGCTGCTCTCTGGTGGAGCGATTCCATCATGGGCGCGCTTCTATCAGCGGCGCGCGCTGCGTATCTTGCCGGTCTACTGGGTCGCGCTGGCGGTGATGCTCGCGACGCAGTGGCCGCACGCAGGCAAGCCACTCTGGTTAAACGCCCTGACGCACATCACGTTGCTCCATGATGCCTTTCCGCGCTTCAATCGCGACCTGGACGGCCCCTTCTGGACACTCGCCGTCGAGGCGCAGTTCTACCTGCTGCTGCCGGTGATCGCCGCTGGCGTGGCGCGCGTGGTTGGGCGCACACGCTCCGCCGCGCGGCTGTTCGGCGCGCTGCTGGGCGTCATCGCGCTGGCGGAGGGCGTGCGCTGGCTCGATACGCTGCTGATGGCCTCGGTCACGTCGAACGCGATGGCGCATGGCGGCTGGGAGGCGGCGCGCTACGTTCTGGCGCTGGCGACGATGGGCATGCAGGGGAAGAATCTCGAGGTCTTCTTCGTCGGCGCGCTCTGCGCCACGCTCTATGTCGTAGGCACAGAACGTGAAGGGCTGGCGCGGCGTACCCAGCGCCGCATCGCATGGGGGCTACTGGCTGGCGGCCTGCTGATCTCTTACTTCGCAGCGCCAGCCTGGGCGCTGGGAACAGCGCTGTTCACCCCCGGCGCGCACTGGGGCGTTGACCTGATCTCCTATCCACTGGTCGTCGGCGTCTCCTTCGGCGCGCTGACCCTCGGCATCGTGTGGAGTGGCCCGCTCGTGCATGCAATCTTCGAGGCGCCGCCGCTGCGCTTCATCGGCCTGATCTCCTATAGCATGTATCTCTGGCATGCGCCGGTTTTGCGCGGCGGCGACCTGGCCATCTTCGCGCCGATACCATTCTGGCTGCGGCTGGTCTGCGTGCTGCCGGTCAGCTATCTCTCGTATCAGTTGCTCGAACGCCCCTTCCTGCGCCGCCGCCAGCGATTGCGCCGCAGCGCCACCGAGCAACCGCCGCCGCAGCCTGACGCCACCCAGCGCGCCGCCGCGCAGTTGGACTGATTCGCGAGCCCGTGTCCCTGGGTTGCTCGCCGCCGCGCTTGCCCCCTGGGGCGTATACTGCCCGTAGCGCCGCGTGACTCGCACGCTCGCGCTCGCCAGCAGTTGAGAGGGAGAGAATCCGTGGCTACCCCAGCGATCGAAGGACAACTCGACATCGCCGCCGTGCGCAGCGCGTTCCCGTCGCTTGCGGTCGCGGTGAATGGCCAGCCTGCCGTCTATGCCGACAATCCCGGCGGCACGCAGGTCACACAGGCGTGCATCGAGGCGGTCAGCGCCTACTATCGCCACAACAACGCCAACACCCACGGCGCCTTCCTCACCAGCCAGCGTACCACCGCGCTGCTCGCCGAGGCGCACGCCGCGATGGCCGACTTGCTCAACGCCGCCGATCCACGCGAGATTGTCTTCGGCCCGAATATGACCACGCTCACCTTCGCCTTCAGCCGCGCGCTGGGGCGCACGCTGCGCGCAGGCGATGAAATCCTCGTCACCGCGCTCGACCACGACGCGAATGTCGCCCCCTGGCAGCAGGTCGCCGAAGATCGTGGGGCCGTCATTCGCATGGCGGAAGTGGACCTGGCGACCTGTACGCTCGACATGGCCGACCTGCGCGCGAAGATCACGCCGCAGACGAAGATCGTCGCCGTCGGCTACGCCTCGAACGCCGTTGGCACGATCAACGACGTGCGCACGATCATTGGCTGGGCGCGCGAGGTCGGCGCGCTCACCTGGATCGACGCCGTGCAGTACGCGCCGCACGCGCCAGTGGATGCGCAGGCGCTCGGCTGCGACTTTCTCGCCTGCTCCGCCTATAAGTTCTTCGGTCCGCATCAGGGCGCCGTCTGGGGCAGGTTGGAGCATCTGGAGCGGTTGCGCCCGTACAAGGTGCGCCCGGCCAGCGATGACGCGCCCGACCGCTGGGAGACTGGCACGCAGGCGCATGAGCTGCAAGCGGGAGTCCTCGCCACGCTCGACTACCTCGCCGCGCTGGGCCATCCCCACGCCGAGGCGTATCGCGCGGCCTTCCCCGGCATGGCTGGGCGGCGGCTCGATCTGCACGCCGCGATGGCCAGCATCCAGGCCTATGAGCAGACGCTCGCCGCGCGCCTGCTGGCTGGCCTCAAGACCATCCCCGGCGTCACGCTCTATGGGCTGACCGACGCGGCTGACCTGGCCCGCCGTGTGCCGACCGTCGCGTTGACCATCGCAGGCCACACGCCGCGCGCGCTGGCCGAGGGGCTGGCTGAGCGCGGTGTCTTCGTCTGGGATGGCAACTACTACGCGCTCACGCTGATGGAGCGGCTGGGGCTGGAGGAACATGGCGGCGCGCTGCGCATTGGCCTGGCCCACTACAACACCGCCGATGAGGTAGATCGTATCGTCGCCAGCCTGCGCGCGGTCGTCGGCGCCGCATGATACCAGGTCTGCTGTGATGTTGGCGCCGGACGAAGGGAAAGCCCGCGCCCCCGGCTCTCGTGAGAGCGGAGCTGGAGGCGCCGGTTCGCCCCAACGGCGCCCATCATGTCAGATTCGCCAGGACATCTGCCCTCAGTCCAGAATCTCGCGGCGCCAGGTCAGCGCAATCGCGACGATGGCGAAGATGGCGGCATAGACGCCGATGACCAGCAGCGCGTGCTCAGCAGGCACAGTGACGAGCGGCAACGGGCCAAAACCGCCAATGGTTCGCGTCACTGTCTCCGCGCCGTGTGGCCCCTGAATGATCTCATGGTAGGGCGGCGCGATGTAGTCGGGCAGGCGATTGAGCAGCGGCCCCAGCAAGACGCCGGAGAGATTCAGCCAGAAGTCGCTGCCGGTAATGCGCTCCAGCAGGCTGAGCACAATCGTGAGCAGGTTATCCACCGCGAACCAGCTCAGCCCCACCGCCAGCCCGAAGGCGAGCGAGCGCCCAACCACCGTGGCCGCGACCGCCAGCAGCAGCGTCACGACCAGATTGAGCGCCAGATAGAACAGGTAGATGCGCAGGTCCGCCCAGAACTCCGCGCCGAGCACGCGCCACGGCTGGCGACCATCCGCCAGCGCCAGTGTCAGCCCCCAGGCGAAGATCAGCTCGAGCAGCGACTCTAGCGTCATCAGCGCCAGGCCCACCAGCGCCAGCGCCGCGACCTTCGCGCCGAGCAGATGCAGCCGCCCGACACCGCGCGCCAGCAGCACGCGAATCGTGCCGTGCTGATACTCCAGCCCGATCACATGCGCGGTGAGAATCAGTATGAAGATGCCGCTGAAGATTCGCACCAGCGCGGTATCACCCTGAAGCACCTGATAGAAGGCGTCGAGCGGCGCATTCCTCAAGTCGGCGCTGTTCCTTGGGCCAGTGACCAGCAGCAATTGCGCGCCGATGATCAGCAGCGTAATGACGCCGAGCAACACCCAGGTGATGCGCATGTGAATGATCTTCCGTAGCTCGCCACGGAGCAGTCCAAGAAACGTCGTGCGTATTTCGCGCCTCGTCGTGGCTGGCGCCGCCGTCGTCATCGCTGCGCTCATCGCGCGCCTCCTGTCGCAGAACTGGCTGACGCTGCGGCTTCGGACGTGGCGTCAGCCGCTGTCAGCCGCAAGAAGACGTCTTCCAGGCGCTCCTCATAGGGCGTGATGGCGCGTGGTGTGAAGCCCGCATGCGTCAGGAAGAGATTGAGCGCGCCGCCATCGTCGTCTGGCGCGCCCGTGATGAGCTGGCCCGCGTCGTTCAGCCGCGCGCGCGCGCCCCACGGCTGCATCTGCGCCAGTGCCAGCGCCTGCTGCGCGCGGTCGAGCGTCACCGTGAACTCACCCTGGCCGCGCGTCAATGCCGCCACGCTCGATTCCGTCACCAGCCGCCCGTGGTTGATGATCGCGACGCGGTCACACATACGCCGCACCTCGTCGAGCGCGTGGCTGGAGACGAAGACGGTCTTGCCCGCCGCAGCCAGCCGCCGCAGCAGGTCGCGCATCTCGACCATGCCCGCTGGGTCCAGCCCATTGGTTGGCTCATCGAGGATCAGCAGGTCGGGGTCCTGCAAGAGCGCCATCGCCACGCCCAGTCGCTGCTTCATGCCCAGCGAATAGGTCTTCACGCGGTCGCCGCCACGGTCGCGTAGCGCCACCAGATCGAGCGTCTCGTCAATACGCGCCTCGCTGGCGCCGCCTTGCGCATCGGCGATCACGCGCAGATTGTCGCGTCCTGACAGATAGGGGTAGAGCGCCGGTTGCTCGATGAGCGCGCCGACATGCGGCAATACTCGCGCGCCTTCACGCGCCACGTCACCGCCCAGAATCTCGACCGCGCCACTCGTCGGCGTGATCAGGCCAAGGCACATACGAATCGTCGTCGTCTTGCCCGCGCCATTTGGCCCCAGGAAGCCAAACACCTCGCCGCGCCGCGCCGCGAGCGTCAAGCCGTCCACCGCCAGCCGCTCGCCATAGCGCTTTGCGAGGCCGCGTGTCTGCAAGATGACCTCGCCAGCGCCTGGCGTCGTGGTCATCGTCTCATTCACCATCGTCGCATCGCCTTTCTCCGCAGCCGCCAATGACCCGCCGCGCCAGCCCTCCGCCGAGGGGAAATGGGCGCAGAACGCCACGGCGACTGATTTTCAGCTTGTGAAACGCCGCCTGTATGTCACAGGGAGATGGAAGGAATCAGCGGAACGTCTAGGCCGCCGCCTGCTGCGCGCGTGGCGCCGAGAAGCCCCACACGACGCCGACGATGACGACCAGCGTAGCAAGCAGCATCAGCGCGATGTCCGCGACCACATGGACGCCCAGTGTGGCCTCAAAACCAATCGGCCCATCGTTACCAGCGAGGTAGTTTGGCGCGTAGGAGAGCATCTGCGCGCCCCACGCCGCGATGCCAACCACCGTCACGAGCATGCCCAGCGCCAGGCCGATCTCAGGCGCCAGCGCGAAGCGGAATAACCCTGGCCGCAGATTGCTACGCATGATGACAGTTGAGACAGCGGCGACACTGGCGATGGCGGCGACGATGAACAGGGCGACCCACGAATAGATGTAGGGGTGGCTTGCAGGCCCAACGCCGCTGGTCGCCTTGTCGGAGGGAAAGATCACATTGAGCAGGATGTACGTCCAGCCGAGCCAGACCACCAGCGCGATGGGCGGCACAGCGAAGAGCGCGATGATGCCCCAGCGTCGCGCCGTGTACGCCTGGCGCAGCGCCGCGAAGGCGATGGGCAACCCACCAGCCAGGGTAGCGAGCAACGCGATCACCGCGCCTGCAATCACGATGGTATACGCCAACGCGATCCCTGGATGCGCAGTCGGCACGCTCGACTTGACAACATCTTCGGTGGACTTCTGAAAGCCCATGCCGAGGACCACAAATGCGATGTATGCGCAGAACACCATGATCGCCGACGCTCGCATGCGATTCATCACCCAACTCCGATTCCACGCGCCCATCCACAGGGCGAAATACTCCTCCAGCGCGCCCTCTGCCAGATCGGCGAGCGCCGTTACGAAACAGGTCAACGCGCCCCACGCGCCGCGCTCGGCCCAGGCGTCGCGGCAGAGCTGGCGAAACACCTGTGTGATCTCAGCGCCATGCTCGTCGCGAAATGTGTCTGGGCAGAGCCGCAACAGCAGCGCGTACACCCGCGTGGCGCGCTCGATGCCGCGCTCAGCCCTTGGCGTCGACCAGCGCGGCGCCTGCGATGTCTGAGCCATCAGGCGCCTCCCACGTTCAGATCGAAGCCCAGACCAGGCGCGCGACCGAGCGATGCGCCCAGCGACGTGCTCTGGGCGAGGCTCACCAGCCGCGCCAGGCGGGCAGTCTCGGCCAGCGCCACGCGCCTGCCAGCCTCCGTCAGGCGATAGTAGCGCCGCCGCTCGTCGTCCAGATCGGGGTCTGGGCGCTCCTCAGCCTCGGCGATGTAGCCCGCCGCCAGCATCTGGCGAATCGAGCGGTAGAGCGTCGTCGGCCCCAGCTTGAGCCTGCCCTCGGTATAGCGCTCGACCTCGCGCAGGATGCTGTAGCCATGCCGCTCGCCATCCGCCAGCGCCAGCATGATGTGGAACACCGCTGGCGTCAGTGGCGTCTCCGCGCCCTCGTCCCTGGCCCCCGCCATGGCGCACTCTCCTCGTCTTCTCGCAGTTGTTTCACGTTGACTATAGCCAACGTGGTAATAGTAAACGATACGCAGCGGCGTGTCAAGGGGGGGGGCTGGCGGCTGAAAGCCGCGCCCAGGGTCGGTCTGCGGACCGACGCGAAGCCCGCCTGTCGCGGGCTAGGACGTCGTGCTCCAGGCCGCGCAGGCGGCCTTTGCGGGCGCAGTCCCCTGGCTGCGGGTTCACCCGCCCGCGTCCCGCCAAGGATCATCCACAGGCTGGGGGCCGTATACTTCCGGCTGTACGGAGTGGAAATTGGCGAGGCGTGGGTCTGGCGCGAGGGGTTATACTGGCCAGGCGTCGTGGGGCGCCCCGGGAGCACGGAACGGATGAGTTCGCACGAATGGTAGCCGCATAGCGCATGACCACCTCAGAACACAGCGCGCCAGAAGACGCGCCGCGCGCTAGCTACAGCGCCGACGCCTGGCGCATCCTCGCATCGCGGGGGCTGCGCCAGTTCGCCTACGGGATGCTCGGCGTCACGCTGGCGGTGGCGCTGACGGGCAGCGGCTTCTCACCGCTCGCGATCGGCGCGCTCATCACCATCGCCGCAGCGGGCGACTTCTGCGGCACCTATGTCATCGGCCTGATGGCGGATAGCTGGGGCCGACGCCGCACGCTGCTCGTGCTCGCCATCATCATGGCGCTCACGGGCGCCATCTTCACGCTCACGCGCTTCTACCCCGCGTTGGCGCTGGCGGCATTCTTCGGCGTGCTCGGCTCGACCAATTCAGAGACAGCGCCCTTCCTGCCGATTGAGCAGGCGATGTTGCCGCAGACCTGCGCCGCTGATCGTCGCACCCATCTCTTCGCGCGCTACAATCTGGTGGCCTCGCTCGCGGGCGCGCTGGGCGCGCTCGCCGCCGCCCTGCCCGATCTGCTGACGCGCATCGGCGTGGCGCGCCCCCTCGGCGTCAATCTGATCTTCTGGCTCTATAGTGGCTGCGCGCTGGGCGTCGCCTGGCTGACGACACGACTGACTACTGCCATCGAGGCGCCCGCCCGCCAGGCGTCGCAGCCGCAGCCGTCGGGCGGCTGGCGGCGACGGCTGGCGCCCCCGCTGGGCGCCTCACGCGGCATCGTGCTGCGCCTGGCCGGGCTATTCAGCGTTGACGCGCTGGCCGGTGGCCTCGTCACACAGAGCCTGCTCGCGCTCTACTTCCACCTGCGCTTCGGCGCCTCGCTGAGTCTGCTGGCGGCGCTCTTCTTCGGCGCGAATCTGCTCTCCGCCCTCTCATTCCTCGCGGCGGTTCCGCTGGCGCGCCGCTTCGGCCTGCTCAATACGATGGTCTTCACCCACCTCCCCTCGAATGTGCTGCTGATCGCGGTGGCGTTCATGCCTACGCTGCCGCTGGCCGGGGCTGCGCTGCTGCTGCGCCAGTTGCTCTCGCAGATGGATGTGCCGACGCGCCAGGCGTATACCATGGCGCTGGTCGAGCCGGAGGAGCGCACAGCGGCGGCCAGCGTCACCTCGCTCGCCCGCAGCGTAGGCTCCGGCGTCAGCCCGGTCATCGCTGGCGCGCTGCTCACGGGATCGCTGGTGGCGCTGGGGTTGCCGCTCATCATCGGCGGCGCGCTCAAGGCGATCTATGATCTCGCGCTCTGGCGCGTCTTTCGCCGTGTCCCCCTGCCAGCGCAACGCGGCAAAGGCTAGCGGGCGCCGCGCCTCACCCCACCTCTCGCGCAGCGAGCGAGCGCGAAGAGATGGAAGTGAAGCGCCAGCCGCCAGTCGCGCTACAGGTTGAGCGCGTAGAGATAGAGACCGGGCTGCGGCTGATAGCCCAGTTTGCGGTTGATCGCCAGCATCGGCGCGTTCTCCGAGTCGTTGTGTGTGCGGATGTAGACCGCGCCATAGCGCCGCGCACAGCGGATGGCGAGCAGCTTGAGCGCAAGCGCCACCCCCCGCCCGCGATGCGCCCTGTCAACGCCCGTCATCGCGTTGTACATCGAGTTGGTCGCGGCGAGATAGCCGACGGCGGCCAGTCCCAACCATTCATCGCCGCGCGCCGCGATGATCTGCCCGTCGGGCCGATACCACGACGCCTCACAGACGAAGCGGCGCCACTCCTCGAACGGCGCAAACGCCTGCTCGACCCCTGGAATATCGAGGGCCGTGCGCTGGTTGACCGCGTAGTCGCGGCGTCGCGCTTCCTCTGTGTCGCCGACATCGGCCAGCGAGAAGAAGCGATAGCCAGCCGCCTGCGCCCGCGCGATGGCGTCGGTGAAGGGGCGTTCGTCGAAGCTGGCAAGGTCAAGCGTGGATTCGTACCAATGTCGCCAACGCGCAAAGCCGCGCGCCTCGGCGAAGCGACGCCCGTCTGGATCGTTGTCATGCAGCTGGACCTCGATCCGCGTCGCGCCCTCGGCCCGCAGCCAGGCCAGCATGGCCGACCACAGCGCCGCGCCCGCGCCGATGCCACGCCAGGCGGCGCCAACAATCAGTTCCACCTCAAAATAGCCCGCCGAGCGCCAGGGCGCATGCGTCGCCTCGACGTAGCCAATGATCTCGTCGGCGGCATTCAGCGCGACGAGGCGATGGCGCCGCTTGCCGACGACCTCGCGCGTCTCCGACTCCATCACCTCCTCGACCGTCGTCGGCTCCAGGCTCCAGGCGTTATAGATGGCGACCGTGCGCGCCACATCACGTGGGTACTCCGCTTCGCGCAATCTGACGGGCGCGGCGGCTGACGCATCGGCGAAAAACGACTGTGACATGGTGATACCTGCTCCTTTGTCCTCGTGAATCATTCCAATGGCTCCAAATGGCTCCAGAGGCGCAGACCCGGCGCGCCTATCCCGTGCGCGTCGCTGAGGATCGCTGAGGATCGCTGAGGATCGCTGAGGATCGCTGAGGATCGCTGAGGATCGCTGAGGATCGCTGGTAAGCATTCATGGCCAGGCGCAGGCTCGAATGGCGCGCACAGGCCAGGACGCAGCGCATACGTGTGGGGGGAGTGACGACGCGCAGGGTCGGTGGCCCAGGGAACGCGCTCTACGCTGACCGCTCGATGACGGTCAAGCGCCGGTCGTGGATTACCGGTCGCTTCCTGAAAATGGGCGCACTACGGCCGTGCGCAGCCGCCCTTTGGCGAAACGAGGCGCACCACGCGCCGCATCGTTGAGGCTGGAGTGGGGAGTGTGGAGCGCATGCAGGACATCGCACGCATGTCATCGCCCCTTTCCGCTCGTTCACTCTCAGGAGGGGTCGCCGCGTGTCATAGCACTGCCGCGCCCATCGCGCGCAGTCTAGCATACTGAACCAGCCTGCGCAAGCGTCGGCTGGCGGTTGAACCAGCGCCTGAAGGCGGCGCGGCGCCACAATCCCGCCGGGGTAGCGCGCCGGTCACTCGCTACGCCTTCAGGTGGGCGGCGAGCGCGCTGACCCGTTCGCGTGGCCCATAGACCCAGACGGTGAAGTCGCCGCCCTGGCCCTCCGTCTCGATCTGGAGATCGAACTGGCTGGCGAGACGCTCGGCGATGCTCTCCACGCGCTCGCGCTCCTGCGGGCCAGCGCCACGCGCCGAGAGCGCCAGGCGCCCCAGTCGCTCCTCTGGCTCCAGCAGCGAATCGACCAGCGCCACGAGCTGCTCGCGGCCAAAGATGATCTGCATCGGCGGCGCGTTCGGCTCCAACTGCGCCGCGAGGTCTTCGCTGGGCGAGCGGCGGCGCACGGTCAGGCGCGGTGTGGGCTGCGCCGTCTTGCTGGCGCGCTCCTCCGCGAGGATGCGCTCGGAGGTTTCCACCGCCTCATCGTAGATCTGGCGCAGGCGTTCGAGCACGCCCTCGCGCTCCTCATCGCTAGCCTCGGCGTTGGGGTGGGCATAGGCGAAGAAGCCGTGTCGCATGTCGTGGTAGATGAAGGGCAGGTCGCTCTCGGTCTTACGCCCACAGTTTGGGCAGACGGCCACGTTGAGCGAGCCAGCCAGCAAGCGGTACAGCAGTTGTGGCTCCAGGGTGACGTTTACCGTCTGGTAGAGCGTGCTGGTAAAATTCGTTCCGCACTCACAGGTATAGGTCATTGTCGAAGAACGCGGCATAAGGGTCTCCACTCGTGGCGCTCGGCTGACGCGCGGCGTCGCTGCTGCTAGGCTGGCGCTGTGAGGCTGGCGCGGCGTTTGCGCGTGTTCACAGTGTTCTCAAGTGTACCACGCGCGCACGACGGGAATCTGTGGCGCCACGCCAGGCGCCAGCCACGCGGACACTGCGATTTTCGGGATCGGTGTGTTGTCCGGCTGGGGACGCTATGGTATAATCCGCGATGGCGCATTTTCAGCCACGATGCTGTGTGCGGCGACACGGCTGAGCCACTCGCCGAGGCCTGGCGCCTCTCAGTGGGCCAGCGCTCCGGGCGCGAGCCGTCTCGCCAACTGACATATGGAGCCGCGCGACGTCGGCGCAGCAGCCGACGCGACAGGGATGACTCCACCAACCCTCCAGGAGGCGCTCGTGATTGCGCTAGGCTATCTCTACGCCGCCATCTTCTTCCTCGGCGGCTGTGGCTTTGTGGTGTTTTCGCTCTTCTTCGCCGATACGCTGAACGCGCTCTTTATGCGCGGGCGCAACATGAAGAACAAGCTCACCACCTACGAATCAGGTGAGACGCCGATCGGCTCAGCCTGGGTGCAGTACCCGCTCGCCTTCTACATCTTCGCCCTGCTCTTCGTGGTGTTCGATGTGGATATCGTCTTTCTCCTCTCGTGGGCCGTGATCTTCCATCAGTTGAGCTGGTTCGGCTTCATTGAGATTGTCTTCTTCATCGTCGTGCTGGCGATTGGCCTGGTCTACGCCTGGAAGAAGGGAGTCATCCGGTGGATCTAAGCGTTCAGCGTGGCGCACAGCCTGGGCCACCCTCGCTGCGAGCCTACGACCGCGACCATATCAATTTGCTGCTCTCGCAGCTCACGGGCCTCGACGAGCGCATCGGCGCGACGCTGGCGAAGTCGCGACTCAGCGCGGGCATCGTCAACATTGACATCCCCTCAGACAAACTCGTGGCCGTGGCGCAACTGCTGCGCGATGAGCTTGGCTTCGACATGCTCACCTGCGTGACGGGCGTGGACATGATTGACCACATCGAGTCGCTCTACCACTTCCGCTCGCTGACGCAAGACTGGCTGCTCCAGGCGCGTGTGCGGCTGACGGCGGAGCATCCTGAGGTAGATTCGCTGGTGAGCCTCTACCCCTCCGCAAACTGGCTGGAGCGCGAGCAGTACGACATGTACGGCATCATCTATCGCGGCCACCCTGATCTGCGGCGCATCCTGTTGGAGGATGAGTTCATCGGGCATCCGCTGCTCAAGAGCTTCAACTCGACGCCGATTGTGATTCATGACCGGGCGACCACCCAGGCGCCCGCCGTGCAGGCGGTTTCTGGCGAGAACACGCGCCATCAGGAGCGCATCCAGACGAAACGGCTGAATCAGGGCAGCATCGAGCGGATTCATCCCGGCATGACCACATTTGGCGGCGCGGCGGTCTATCTGGAGACCGGCCAGGGGGTCGAGCCAGGCCCAACGCCGACCGGGCGCTACCTGGAGGACAGGAACGCATCTGACGACGTGAGTGGGGCCGAGAACAAGCCGCAGCAGAAAGGGTAGCCCGATGTCTATCGAAGCGGTTCACTTGCCCAATGCGTCGTATCAGGACGCTGGCGGCATGCGCAGCGAAGAGATGATCCTGAACATGGGGCCGCAACATCCCTCGACGCATGGCGTGTTGCGCCTGGTGCTGACGCTCGATGGCGAGACGGTGACGCAGTGTACGCCGGTCATTGGCTACCTGCATCGCGGCATGGAGAAGATTTTCGAGAATCGCCCCTACATTGGCGGCATTCGCTACATCGACAACGCCGACTACCTCAGCCCGATGATCAATGAGACGGCGTATGCGCTGGCCATCGAGCAGTTGACCGGCATCGAGCCACCTCGCCGCGCGGAGTACATCCGCCTGATCGTCAATGAGATGGAGCGCATCGCGAGCCACCTCGTCGCCGTTGGCACCTATGGGCTGGACCTGGGCGCTACGACGCCGATCCTCTGGGCCTTCCGCGACCGCGAGCAGATTCTCGACCTGTTCGAGTCGCTCAGCGGCCACCGCTTCACGCACAACTATATGCGCGTCGGCGGCGTGATGCACGACTTCCCCAAGGGCTGGATTAGCACCTGCGAGGCGTGGTGCGAGCAGTTCCTGGAGAGAGGCATACCCGAACTGCACCGCCTGCTGACCGGCAACGAAATCTTCGACGCGCGCACCGAGGGTGTCGGCTATATTGACCGCGAGCAGGCCATCGCATATGCGCTGACGGGTCCGCTGGCCCGCGCGTCAGGCGTCACCTTCGATGTGCGCGTCAACCGCCCGTATGGCGCCTACCGTGAGATCGCGGTGAACATGAAGACGCGCCAGGAAGGCGACTGCTTCGCGCGCTATATGGTCAAGATGGACGAGATGGAAGAGAGCGTGCGACTGATTCGCACGGCGCTCGACCACTTGCCCGGCGGCTCCATCTCGCAGCGCACGCCCATCGCGCTACGCCCGCCACGCGGTGAGACGTATGCCGCAGTGGAGAGCGCGCGCGGCGAGGAGAGCGTTTATATGATTAGCGATGGCTCGGAGTACCCATACCGCGCGAAACTGCGCGGGCCATCGTTCGTCAACCTGCAAATTCTGCCGGAACTGCTGCGCGGTCATAAAATCGGCGATGTCATCGCCATCCTCGGCAGCATTGATATCGTGCTCGGCGACGTAGATCGCTAACAGAGGCTAGAGGCGAGACACGTGCGATGAATAATGACGTTCTGTTGACGATCATCCACTTTGTGGTGACGTTCCTGTTTGGGTTGGGCTTCCTGATGACGGCGGCGACCATCCTGACCTACCTGGAGCGCAAGGTGCAGGCCTACATGCAGGACCGCTACGGCCCGCTGCATTATGGCCCCGCCGGGCTATTCCAGTCGCCGTTCGATGTCGCCAAGCTCTTGCTCAAGGAGGATGTGAAGGCCACCCAGGCGGATAGCATCGTCTTCCGGCTGGCGCCCGTGGTCTTCTTCGCGCCAGTGATTACGGCGTTCGTCGTGCTGCCGTTCTCGCCCTATCTGACGGCGGCGGCGCTCGGCACCGGCATCATCTACTACGTTGCGCTCAGCTCGATTGATGTCATCGGCGTCTTCATGGCGGGCTGGGGATCGAACAACAAGTATGCGCTGATTGGCGGTCTGCGCTCGGCGGCGCAGATGATCTCCTATGAATTGCCGCTGGTGCTTGCGCTCGTCGGCGTCGTCATGCTCAGCAGCGCGCTCGCGCCCGGTTGCGGCCCCGCCTACGCCGATCTGGCGAAGTGTGGCGTTGGCTCGATCTCGTTCACGCAGATCACGTCGGCGCAGATGCAGCCACATGCGCCGTGGTTCTGGTTCATCCTCGCGCAACCGCTGGGACTGCTCGTCTACTACATCTGCGGCCTGGCCGAGACGAATCGCTCACCTTTCGATCTGCCCGAAGCGGAGTCTGAGCTGGTGGCAGGCTATCTGACAGAGTATAGTGGCCTGCGCTGGGCGATGTTCTTCCTCGGCGAGTATGGCAACATGGCCATTGTGTCGGCCATCGCGACGGCGCTCTTCCTCGGCGGCTGGTCTGGGCCGGGCGCGGCGATTGAGTTCTGGCAGGGCATCTTCGGCGCGGCGGGCGGCGGCGGCTTCGTCGCCGGGCTGATCTTCAACATCATCGCCGTGTTCTGGTTCGTCACGAAGATGAGCGTACTGCTGCTGATCTTCATGTGGATTCGCGCGACGCTGCCACGCCTGCGCGCCGACCAGTTGATGCGGTTCGCCTGGCTCTTCCTCATTCCGCTCACTCTGGTCAACATCGTCGTCACGGGGGCGGCGCTGCTGCTGCCGATTGGCCTCACTGGCCAGATCATCGTCTCGGCGGCGGCCAACTGGGTGATGTTGTTCATCATGATCTTCGCGTTCCGCCGCGTGACCGGCGTGTCGCCACTTGGCAAGACGCCGCAATGGATTCAGCGTAAACCGCCAGCGAGCGTCGCCACTGCGCCGGGCGCCCAGCCTGCGGCCAAGCCAGCGCTGGTCAGCCCGGTCGTGGAGGCGAAACCATAGCCAATCGCGCCAGCCGACACGCGCCGCCTCAATCGTGATGGAGCCGTGACACGCCATATGGTTGCGCGCGGCCCCGTTGGGCGCTATACTGACGGCTAAAGCGCGTATGTATTGCTATGCGCTGCGATGGCCGGGATCAGGCCAATGCGTGGAGGCGATGCCCTGTGGGGACGTGTGAGCGCTGTGGCGCAGATGCGGTAGACAGTCGCGGGATATGCCGCAACTGCGGATATCAGGCGCCAATCGAGATGTACGACGACGCCCCCTCCTATGGCGAGACGCGCGCGGCTGATCCTGCGCTCTCGCCGCCTGCCACGGGCCGCTATCCGGCGAGTGCGCCCGGCGGTGATCGCGGCTCGACGCTCGCGGCTCAGGCGACACGCGCGCAACGCTCTGGCCCGATGGGCAGCGGCGGCCCAATCTCTGGCGCAAACCCGGCCAGCAGCCGCTTCTGCGGCGTCTGCGGCGCGCGCATTACCGGCGCCGAGACCTTCTGCGGGCAGTGTGGCTCGCCCGTTGGGTCGCCCTCTGGCCCTGGAGCGCGGCCAGGTTCGCAGCCCGGCCCGACAGGCGGACGCTATCAGATTGGCGCCGTCGGTGGCTGGGATGACGACGACCGCAACGCCTACACTGAGGCGCTACCCGAGACGCCGACGATGGCCGCCTCGCGCAATCCCTACGCCGCCGACCCCTACGCTCGCTCCTACGCGCCTCAGTATGGAAGCCGCGCCGCAGAGACGCAGACTGGCGGCATGACGCGCTCCACGCGCATCACGCTGGGTGTGATCTTCCTCGCAGTGAGCATCTTGCTGGCGCTGGGGGCCATCGCGCTGCTGGCGTTCTAGGCTGGCGGCAGAACCCGCGCCAGTACGGGTCTGTCAGCTACCCTTCTGTGGGCCAGCTACTCGCGCTGGTCTGGCTCTGGCGCGTCTGGCGCGTCTGGCGTCTCTGGAGCGCGCGGCGCAAACAATCCGCGTAGCGCCTGCTCGCGCCGCTGCCGCTCGGCCTCCGCCGCAGGCGACGCGATGCCCGCCGCCGTGCTCAGCGTGGGCCTGCGCGCCACGCTGACGCCGAAGCCAATCAGGCCGAGCGCGAGGATGCCGACGACCGCAAGCGCCACCCACAGCCACCACGGCGGCGTGGCAGGCTGCGCCAGCGAGCCAACGCTGGTTCCACCAGCCGCTGGCGCCGTAATTTGCGGCTGCGGCAGTGTCATCGCCGGGTTGGCCTGCGGCTTGCCATTCTCGTGATATGCCGCGTAGGGATTGTTTATCACGGGCGGCGCGTCGGTAACGTGAATCGTCTTGGTGATCGTGCGCGTCCCTGCGGCATCGCTCACCGTCAGCGTGAGCGGATAGTCGCCCGCGCTGGCCCAGGTATGCTGTGTCGCAGCGCCCTGCGCCTGCGCGCCATCGCCGAAGTTCCACTGATAGCTCAGCGCTGCGCCCGGCCGCGCTGGATCATATGAGGCGGTCGCATCGAGGCTGACGGGCTGGCCTGGTCGCGTCGTCGCGATGTCGCCGATGGCCGCCACGGGCTTGCCGTCGGCTGGCGCGAAGCCCAGCGCCGATGGCTGCGCCAAAGCCCAGGTCGTAAGCATGCCGGGCAACGCCAGCGACAACTCCAGCGCCTTCGCCTCAGACTCTGCGCCATCAGCATAGATATTCATCAGTTGAATCGTGTCTTGCGGCTGGTCGTAGGGATAGGACCAGGGCGGCGGATTCTGGTCGTAGTAGGAATAGTTGCCGATGATCATCAGCGACGGCGTGCCAGCGAGTGAGAACGGATACTGGTCGCTGGAGGCGAGGGTGTCATCCTGCTCCTGGGCGTCGCTCAGGTCTTGCTGGGTGAAGATCGGCTGCGTGACCGGGCGATTCTGGTCGTCGCGATAGGTCAGGCTGCCATAGCCGAGCGTGCGGAAGGCGGCGAACGCCGCAGGCGCGGCCTGCCCCATCAGCGTGCGGAAGCTGGTGATGGATTGCGTCTGCGCGGGAGTGAAATCCTGCGTATTCGAGTAGACCTGGTTGTCGTGGAGCGGCGTCACGAAGAGCGTGGTTGGCAGCGTCGGATTGGACGCCTTGCCCAAAAAGCGCAACGGATAGCCGATGCCATTCTGCTCTTCGTTGATCATCGCCGTGACGTTGGCGATGTCGCCATTGATGGTCTGGTTGAGGTAATGGAAGGAGCCGTAGAGGCCCTGCTCCTCGGCGTCGAAGATGACGAAGCGCAGCGTGCGCGCAGGGTAGAGGTGATGTGCGCGCCAGTAGGTCGCCAGCGCCTTCGCCACGCCCAGCTCGATGGCGCAGCCGCTGCCATCGTCATTGGCCGACTGCGTGGAACTGGCCTCGCCGTCGTAGTGGCAGCCGATCACGACCATCTGCTCGGCCTGCGTCACTCCTGGAACCGTCACCTCGACGTTGAAGGCGTTGACCACCGCCGGGCGCCCCTGCCAGCCCGCCAGCGGGAATGGATCATGCCGCGCCTGCGCGCCGAACCCCTGAAGATCGCGCAGCATCTCGGCCTGCCAGTAGGCGGCGAACTCGTCATGGCCATTCACCGTAACGGGCAGGTTGTTGTCGTAGCCAGATTCGCGCCGCTGGAAGTGGGTCGCCATGTAGAAAAGCTGGTCGTAGATGTAGCCGGGGTCCACCGTCGGGAAGCCGACCGCTGCACTGGCGGCGCGCGGCTGCGTCGCGCCCGCTGGGGTCGCGCCGAGCGCCACGCCAGGCGCCAGTGTTGCGGCGAGCGCCGCCAGGCTGAGCGCGACGAGCACGAGCGCGGTGATTCGCTGGCGCAAGATTCGCATGGCGCGATGATCCCTTCTCTTCACGAGCGCGCTTGCCTGCGTGTAACCCTGGCCGCGTGCTCACAGCTTCCCCTCCAGAACAGACGGCGTTGCTTGCGGGCATTTTACGCTGCGCAAGGGCAGCCTCGCCTATCTGCGCCAAACCCGCCGCGCCGCATGCCCTATACGCGCAGGCTGGCATGCGTTCTGCGTCGTTTCCGCTGCGCTCATGGACCCCCCAGGCGCCCGTATCGCGCTCACCAGACCGACCGGCCTATTCTCTCCGGCGGGTGGTGGGCGCGATCTTTTTGTCTGGCGCAGGGGCGCTACCGCTCAGTCCTCGCCGCTGGGTCGGGCGCCCCAGGCGCCATGTGGCGCGCTGAGTGGTGAACCGATGAGCGGGTGATCTTGCCGGTGAAAGCCCAATAGATCGCCACCGCCGCATCGAGCGCGATGCTCACGCCAGGGCTGATGAAGGCCAGCGCAAACGCCACGAGATAGACTGACCCGCCGATGAGGTACTGGCGCGTGTAGCTGGCAATCTCCTGCGGATCAGCATCCGCGACGAGCAGCCGCCGATGGCCGATGATGCGAAACCACATCGCATTGTAGAGCACGGCGACGAGGATGAGCGTCGCGTTGTACACCGCCGCAGCGAACTCACCGCCAGCCGTGCCGACGAAGTTTGCGACCAGCGCCGTCGGATAGTTCACGAAGACGACCAGCATCAGCAACAGGCCATTGGCGACGACGAAAAAACGGTCAATGCGCGCGACATACTGAAACATATAGTGATGGTTCAGCCACATGACGAGCACCGTCAGGAAGCTGATGATGTAGGTGAGGAATGACAGCCAGCGGTAGTGATCGAGCAGCGCCAGATGCAGCAGCGCGTTCTGGGTGATGAGGGGGTCGCGAGCAGGAATGGGGATGCTGAGGACGAGCAGCGTCATGGCGATGGCGAAGACGCCATCGCTCAGCGCCTCCACTCGCCCCGTCTCCTTGCGCTCTTGCCCTGCGGAAGGCGCAAGCGCGCGATCATGCTCGTGGCGCCACATGGTCTGTTTCTCCTCCGCTTCGGCTACACCGCGATGTCCTAGGCATGGTATAGCACCGACGCGCCCGCCGCCGATACTGCCAACCTGGCCAGGGCGCCAGACAAAACAACCCCTCCACCTGGCGAGCGCCGGGGGAGGGGTCGCATGCCGTCACATGCCTGCGCGCTCAGTTGCGCAGGGGCTTGCCGGTCTTGAGCGTATGCTCCATCCGCGCCTGCGTGGCGGGCATGCCGCACAGGCTGAGGAAGGACTCGCGCTCCAGATCGAGGATATCCTGTTCGCTGAGGGTGTCGAGTGGCGAATGGTCGCCGCCGGTCAGCGTCCAGGCCAGCTTGCCCGCCACCACGGCGTCATGCTCCGAAGCTTTGCCCAGCAAGCGCAGATTGTCTACCTGCTGCTCCAGCGCCAGCCGCGCGCCGACGCCCGCCGGGCGGATGGTCCCCGGTTCCGGCGGCTGCCACTCGCCGCGCGCCTTTGCCGCCGCCAGCGCCAGCGCGTCAGCCCTGGCGTCCTGCAGCAGCAGTTCGCGGTCGAGTGTCACGGCGTCGGTCGGCTTGAGGAAGCCATACGTGCGCGCATCTTCGGCGCTGGTGGCGACCGTGGCGACGGCGATGATCTCGAAGGCGTGGCGCGCGGGGGCGAATGGACCACCCTCGTGTGTCACCTTCTGCGCCAGCGTCTGCCAGCGGAGCAGCATCTCTTTGCAGCCGCCGCCCGCCGGAATCAGTCCGACGCCGACCTCGACCAGGCCGAGGTATGTCTCCGCCGCCGCGCGCACGCGCTGGCCATGCAGCACGATCTCGCAGCCGCCGCCAAGCACGCGCCCCGCTGGCGCGACCACCACCGGCGTCGCGCTATACTTCAGCGCCATATTCGCCTGCTGCAAGTTGTTGATGGCGCGCTCGATGAGCGAGAACTGGCGCATGCGCGCCGCCATCAACACCTGGGCCAGGTTTGCGCCCACGCTGAAGTCTGGCGCATCGTTGGCGACGACGATGGCGCGCCAATTATCTTTCGCCTCCGCGACGCCCGCCGCCAGCAGCCCCGCGATGTCGTCATCCAGCGCGTTCATCTTCGTGTGGAACTCGATGCCCAGCACCTCATCGCCCAGGTCTATCAGTGACGCGCCACGATTCTCCTTCACCACTCGTGCGCCCGATGCCCGCCGCCGCGCAATGCTCAGGCGCCGCGCGCTGGCCGGGAGCGGCTGATAGCTGTGGCTGTTCCAGTCCCAGAACTGGCCAGCGTGATAGAACGCGCCGACGCCATTCCCCGCGACCTCGCGCACGAGCGGCGGGATGCTGCGCCCATCGGCCTCCATCCGCGAGATGAGCGCGGCGACGCCTAGGCTATCCCACGATTGGAATGGGCCTTCCTCCCAGTTGAAACCCCAGCGCATCGCGTTATCGATGTTCACGATGTCGTCGGCAATCTCCTGTGCGACCGTCGCAGTGTAGAGCAGCGTATCGGCGGTCACCTCCCAGGCAAGTTTGGCCGCGCGATCCTGGCCACTCAGCACAGCGCGCGCGCGCTCGGCGGCGTCAGGAATGTTCTTCACGCTATCCAGCGAGGAGAAGTGCGCGGAATCTTGCTGGCGATACTCCATTGTGGCCGGGTCAAGCACGAGAATCTCGGTTGCGCCGTCGGCGCCCTTGCCCTTCTTATAGAAGCCCTGGCCCGTCTTGTCGCCGAGCCACTTGCGCGCCACCATCTCGCGCACGAACGCTGGCATCTGGAAGAGGTCACGTTGCGGATCGTCGGGCAGATTCTCATACAGGCTATCGGCGACATGCAGCAGCGTATCCACGCCCGCCAGGTCGCCCGTGCGGAAGATGGCGGAGCGCGGACGGCCCAATGGCTGGCCAAAGATGGCGTCCACCTCCTCGATCTTGTAGCCCTCAGCCAGCATGCGATGAATGGCGGTCGCGAAGCCATAGTTGCCGATTCGATTGCCGACGAAGCTGGGGCGATCTTTGCAGTAAACGACACCCTTGCCAAGTTTCGTCGAGCAGAACTCGCCCATGAAGCGCATCAATTCGGCGTCGGTGTCGGGGCCAGCGACCAGCTCCAGCAGCTTCATGAAGCGTACAGGGTTGAAAAAGTGGGTGATGAGGAAGTGGCGGCGGAAGTCCTCGCCGCGTCCCTCCAGCAGCATCGTCGCGGGCAGGCCCGACGTATTCGAGCTGATGATCGTTCCCGGCGCGCGCACCTGCTCGATGCGCGCAAAGAGGTCGCGTTTGGCGCCGACCTCCTCGACGATGGCCTCGACGATCCAGTCTACGCCCGCGAGCTTCTCCAGATCGTCGGTGGTGTTGCCTGGCGTCACCAGCTTCGCCGCGCGCGACGAGAAGAAGGCCGAGGCTGGCCGCGCCTTGAGCGCCTTCTCGATGCCCCCCAGGGCGAAGCGATTGCGCACAGATGGGTTGTCGCTCTCTGGCGCGTCTGGCGGAACGATGTCGAGCAGCAGGACAGGGACGCCCACGCTGGCCAGCAGCGCTGCGATGCCCGCTCCCATGATGCCCGCGCCGACCACCGCCGCGCGCTGTATGTTATAGCTCATAGCCGCTTCCTAAATGCTGACGTGAATGCCGCCGCTCAGCCGATTCTACAGGCTACAGGCGCTCGATGATCGTGGCGACGCCCTGGCCGCCGCCGACACAGAGCGTGGCGATGCCCAGTCGCTTGTCGAGCGTCTCCAGGTCGTTGACGAGCGCGCCGACGATGCGCGCGCCTGTGCAGCCCAGCGGATGGCCGAGAGCGATGGCGGCGCCGTGCGGATTCAGCCGGTCTTCGTCAATGCCCAGCTCGCGCACGACCGCCAGCGACTGCGACGCGAAGGCTTCGTTCAGCTCGATCACGTCAATGTCGCTGAGTTGCAATCCCGCGCGCTGCAAGGCTTTGCGCACGGCAGGAACAGGCCCGATGCCCATGATCTCTGGCGCGACGCCCGCTACAGCCATCGAGATGATGCGCGCGCGTGGTTTCAGCCCCAGTTCCTTCGCGCGCTCAGCCGACATCAGAATCACCGCCGACGCGCCATCGTTGAGCGGGCTGCTGTTGCCCGCTGTTACCGTGCCGCCCGCGATGAAGGCTGGTTCGAGCGCGGCGAGGCGCTCCAGCGAGGTGTCGCGGCGCGGGCCTTCGTCGAGCGTCATCTCACCGCCATCGGGCAGCGGCACGGGCACGATCTCGCGCGCCAGAATGCCCGCATCCTGCGCGGCGATGGCGCGCTGATGGCTGCGCAGCGCGAAGCGATCCTGCTCCTCGCGGCTGATGTTGTACTGCTTCGCCAGATTCTCGGCGGTCATGCCCATGGGGATATAGGACTGGCCAAAGGCGGTCGTCTTTTCGCCAGGCAGGCCACAGGCCTCGACCCCGGCAGGATTGTTGATGAGCTTCGGGTTGAAGCTGGGATTGAAGCCGCCCATCGGCACACGCGACATGCTCTCGACGCCGCCCGCCACGACGATGTCGCCCTGGCCCAGCATGATGCTCTGCGCCGCCATGTTGACGGCCTGCAAGCTGCTGGCGCAGAAGCGATTGACCGTCACGGCGCCCGCTGTGGTGGGCAGCCCCACCAGCCCGGTGATGATGCGCGCGACGTTCATCCCCTGCTCGCCTTCAGGGAAGGCGCAGCCAATGATGACATCCTCGATCTGCGTGTAGTCAAACGCGGGAATGCGCGCGAATGCGCCGCGCACGGCAATCGCGCCCAGATCATCGCCGCGAATGACTTTGAGCGCGCCCTTGTTCGCCCGGCCAATCGGCGTACGGGCGGCGCTAACAATGACTGCTTCTGGCATGGGTGGTAGCTTCCTCCGAATGAGACGGCGCCGGATGTAGAGCGGCGCGACGGATAGAGATGACTGTTTCAACGTCGGCGCAAATGACGCGCGGCGCGCTAACCCTGCGCGCCGCGTGGGGCGAGCAGCGTCCACTCGAAGCGCAGCTCGGTCGTGAGTGTGCCCTGCTGGTCGCGCACCTGCACGGCGATGGCAAAGCGCGGGCGCGCGCCCGCCGCAATCTCGCTGCGGATGCGCGCCTGCTCCTCGGCGGTGAACGTCGCTTCGCCGCGAAGCTGGCCGCGCGCTGGCTTGTGATAGGTGACGGTGGCGTTGGTGACGACAGGCGCGTAGCCCTGGCGCTGCAAGTCGCTGAAAGCGATCAGCGTCATCGTCCCTGATGTCACCTCGCCCAGCCCAAACTGCGCCACCGCGTGGACCGTTCCCACATGGTTGAGCCGCTCTGGTGACTCTGGCAGAATCACCGTAGCGCGCTCCGGCTCGACGGATTCCACCTGCACGCCCAGCACGCGGTTGAACGGCACAGAGTCCGCCAGCAACTGGCGCACCACTTCAACATCCAGCACGTTGCTGCCCTCGGTTCTGTCTCCCAAACGCTGGTCGAGCGGCGCCAGCCGCGCCTGTGGGCCTACGACCGCGAACCCCGCCAGCGCAGGCAGGAACGCGCTCGATGCGGGCCATCGCAGGCGCGGTTGCAAGCCGCCAGTCGAGCTATTTCAGCGGGTAGCCATTGGCCTCGCTGACGATGCCGGCAAGCTCGCGCTGCAAGGGAACGATGTCGGCCTGCGGGTCGCCCAGATACGCGCGCACCTTCGCCAACTCGGCCTTGCGCTCGTCGCCCTCGAAGGCCATCGTCAGCGCGCCCTCCATCGCGGCGCGCGCCTCGCGGAACAGGTTGATGACGCCGATCTGCGCCAGCAGCGCATGGGTGTGCGCGTCGGCGGCGCCCGCGCGGGCGGCGGCAAGCGCACGCGCCACGGCGCTATCAATCGCGAAGGCGGTGATGAGCTGGTTGGCGGCGTACTCCAGGAACTCCTGCTCCTCCTGCATCGTCGCCATGAACTTCATCGCGCCCTTCATCACGCTATAGATGGCGGCGCGCTTGACCCGCTCGGTCAGATTCACCGTATCGCGCAGTTCGGCGGCGGTCTCGGCTCCGGCGAAGTCGGGCGCCTGGCCGCTCGTCACCTGCTCCTCGATCTGCGGGAAGACCGAGAACAGGTCTACCTTGTTCTCCATCGCCCGGCGGAAGAGCGTGCCAGCGGCGACGAGGCGGTTGACCTCGTTCGTCCCCTCGAAGATGCGGTTGATGCGGGCATCGCGCCAGGCATGCGAGATGGGATACTCATCCATAAAGCCGTAGCCACCGAAGATCTGCACGCCCTCATCCACGCTGCGCCCCAGCGCCTCGGAGCAGTAGACCTTGGCGATGGAGCATTCGATGGCGTACTCCTCGATGGCCGCGAGCTGCGCCATGCGATCCTCGCCCGCCGCCAGCCGCGCATCCTCGACCATGCCGACGGTGCGGAAGGCGATGGCCTCGGCGGCGTAGACATCGGCGGCCATGTAGGCCAGCTTCTTCTTAATCATGCCGAAGCCCGCCAGTGGTCGCCCGAACGCCTTGCGCTCGTTGGCGTAGGCCGTCGAGAGGTCGAGCGCGGCGCGCGCGCCGCCAGAGGCCCCCGCGCCAAGCTTCACCCGGCCAATGTTGAGGATGTTGAAGGCGATCTTGTAGCCCTTGCCGATCTCGCCCAGCGCATTCTCGACCGGAACCTCGACGTTATCGAAGTAGACGGTGCGCGTGGAGGAGCCTTTGATGCCGACCTTCTTCTCCTCGGCGCCCGTCGAGACGCCCTTCCAGGCTGACTCGACGATGAACGCGCTGTGCTTGGTGTCATCTACCTTGGCGAAGACGATCATCACATCGGCGAACCCTGAGTTTGATATCCACTGCTTCGCGCCGTTCAAGATGTAGTGCTTGCCGTCTGGCGAGAGCGTGGCGCGCGTGCGAATGCTCATTGCGTCGGAGCCGACGCCCGGCTCGGTCAGCGCATAGGCGCCGATCAACTCGCCAGTCGCCAGCCTGGGCAGGTAGGCGCGCTTCTGCGCATCGGTTCCATAAAAGACGATGGGCAGCGTACCGATGGTGGTGTGGGCGCCCTGCGCCACCGCGAACGACGCCTGGCGCATCTGCTGCGCGACGAGCGAGCTGACGACCATGCCCAGGTCGGCTCCGCCGTACTCCTCTGGCACATCGATCATCAGCAGGCCCTGCTCGCCAGCCTCTTTGAGCAGCGCAGGCATCAGCCCGGCTCCTGCGCGTCTATCGCGTCGCTCTTGGGCAGCACCTCGCGCTGGATGAAGGTCTTCGCCGAATCGCGAATCTCGCGCTGCTCGTCGGAGAGCTTCTCCAGCGTGAGGAAATCGGCGCCCGTCACCGGGGCCGTCAGAAAGCTCGCGCCGGTCTCGATTTTTGGCTCGGTCGCCATATGCTGACATTCCTCCTCTGATGGGGCCTGCGGTCGGCACGCCCCTGCGCTAACGTGTTTGGGCGCCGCATGGATTGCTTGTGAATTGCGGGCGCGCAGCTACTCGTGGGTCGCCTGCGCATCGGACTGCTGTGTCGCCTGTTGCGCGGCCAGCGTCTCGTCGCGCAGCGCACGGCGCAGCACCTTGCCCACCAGCGTCTTTGGCAGCGACTCACGGAACTCATACGCCTTAGGTACTTTATAGACCGCCAGACGCTCGTGACACCACTGGTCAAGCTCGGCGGCGGTCAACTTCTCGCCTGGCTTGACGACGATGAAGGCGCGCACCGTCTCGCCGCGATACTCGTCAGGCATGCCGACGACCGCCGCTTCCAGCACCTTCGGATGTTCGTAGAGCGCTTCTTCCACATCGCGCGGGAAGATTTTGTAGCCGCTGGCGATGATGATGTCCTTCGCGCGGTCTACGATGGTGAAGTAGCCGTCGGCGTTCATCAGGCCGATGTCGCCGGTGCGCAGCCAGCCATCTTGCAGCACCTTGGCCGTCTCGTCGGAGCGATTCCAGTAGCCCTGCATCACCTGCGGCCCGCGCACGGCGATCTCGCCCTGCTCGCCCTGCGGCAGGAACTCCCACGAATCCTCGGCGATGATGGCGGCGTCGGTGTTGGGCACGGGCAGGCCAATCGTGCCACTGCGCCGGTCGCCGAAGACGGGATTGCAGTGCGTCACGGGCGAGGCTTCCGTCAGCCCGTAGCCCTCCACCAGCTTCGCGCCAGAGACCGCCTCGAAGCGGCGCTGCACCTCGGCTGGCAGTGGCGCCGACCCGCTGATGCACACCTTGATCGAGCTGAGGTCGCGCTGATGTTGCTCGACCTCGCGCGCCAGCGCCAGATACATCGTCGGCACGCCAGGGAAGAGGTCCGGGCGATACTTCTCGATGGCCTTGAGCGTATCCTTCACGGTGAAGCGCGGCAGCAGCACCATCGTCGAGGCCGCCAGCATCGTCATGTTCATCGCCACGGTCAGCCCATAGACATGGAAGAACGGCGCGATGCAGAGCGTGATGTGCTTCATCTCCGCTGGCTGCTCATTCCACACCAGGCACTGCGCCGCGTTCGCCAGCAGATTGCGATGGGTCAGCATGGCGCCCTTGGCGACGCCCGTGGTGCCGCCGGTGTACTGCAACAGCGCCAGGTCATCTGGCTGCGCTGACTCTGGCAGTGGATAGACCTCGAAGCCCTGGCTGTCACTGGCGTGGCCGAGCAGGTCTTTGAACTGGTGGATGCTCTGGTCGGCGCGCAACGCTCGCTGATCCACATGTGGCTTGCCACGCGAGGTCGCCAGCTCACGCGCGCGATAGGCGACGGCGAGCGGCAGCGGAAAGTAGTCGGCCACATTGGCGAGGATGACGTGCTCGACGAGCGTATGCGCGCGCACCTCGGCGAGGTTGGCGTAGAGCTGGTCGAGCAGCACCACCACCTGCGCGCCAGAGTCGTTGAGCTGGTGCTGCAGCTCGGTCGGCGTGTAGAGCGGGTTGGTCGGCACGACGACGGCGCCAGCTTTGAGCGCGCCGTAGAAGGCGATGGGGTACTGCGGGATGTTGGGCAGGCTGATCGCCACGCGGTCGCCGCGCTTCACCCCCAGTCGCACGAGCGCCCGCGCGAAGCGACCGGCCAGCGACGAGAACTGCGCATAGCTGATACGTGTGCCGTAGTAGTCAATGGCGGTGTAGGCGCTGGACGTGCGGGTGGCCTCGTCGAGCAGCCACGCCAGCGAATGCTCTGGCAGATCGATTGTGGCTGGCACGCCAGCGGAATAGTGTTTCGTCCAGGGGCGGCTGACCCCATCGGCGGCGCTCGTGGGGACACTGGCGGCGTCATCTGCGGCGCCTGTCGGGATTGGCGAGGAAAAGCCTTCTTCCATCTGCGCACTCCTCTTTGAGTGAAAGGGGCTTCCAGTTAAAGGCAGTATATCGCCCAGAAACAGGGATTGCCTCGTTGCCAGCTAACGTGTTTTTGGGTGTATACTGGTATCTGGCTAACATATCAAGCGCTGGGCGTCCTGCCGTCTGCATGGGGGAGAGCGTGTGATAGGCGCGGTGTTCTTTGATCTCGACGACACGCTCTGTGATGCGGCGCCAGCTTTCGCCGCTGGCCGCCGGGCGGCGTTTGACGCCGCGCTGGCTGCCGTGCCAGGGCTGAAAATGTCAGCCCTGCGCGATGCCTGGCGCCGGGCGCATGCTGAGCTTTTCCCGGCGCTGGAGTCTGGCGCGCTGAGCATGGCCGAGGTGCGCGAGCTGCGTTTCCGGCGCACGCTGGCCGTTCTTGGCGTGGCGGATGACGCGCTGGCCGACCGGCTCAACGCTCTGCTGGGCGCGACACAACTGGCGCATCTGCGCCGCTTCGACGATGTCGCGGCGCTGGTCGCGCTGCGCAGCCAGGGCGTCTTCGTCGGCGTCATCACCAACGGCGCGGATGATGCGCGCGACGACAGCCAGCGAACGAAGGCCGAGCGCCTGGGTCTGCTGCGCGAGCTGGATGGCTTCTGGGTCTCGGATTCGCTGGGCTATCGCAAGCCCGACCCACGGGCGTTCGCGCCCGCGCTGGCGGCGGCTGACGCTGCGGCGACGGAGTGTCTCTATGTCGGCGACTCGCAGGCCACCGACATCGCCGGGGCCAACGCCGCTGGCCTGCGGAGCGCGCTGCTGCTGCGCGACCCAAACGCGACGCCGCGAGTGACAGCGGCAAACGGGGCGCAGCCGTGGCGGGTCGTGCGCTCGCTCTGGGAGATACGCGATCTGCTCGAAGCTGTGTGAAGCGATGACACTGACGGGATGCGGGCCTGACCGAACAGGCGTGGTTTCAGCCGCCAGCCTGCATCCTCACAACTGAAGGAGTCTGGCGCGATGACTCACAGCGGCAAGGCTGGCAAGGCGGTCACTGAGGCCGAGCCAGAGGAGTTTGGGGCGCTGATCGCCTACTATCGGCAGGCGCACGGCCTCTCGCAAGGCCAGCTTGCGCGGGCGGCGCGGCTCTCGCGCACCTACGTCTATCACATCGAGACGGGGCAGCGCAAAGCGCCCTCGGCCAAGGTGGCGCGAGCACTGGCGCGCGCGCTGGAGGCGCATGGTGTGGAGCGGCGGCGGCTGGCGCAGGCCTATACGCGGCTGACGGGCGAGCAGATGGAGGATGAGCCTGACCAGCTCGACCTCTTTGACCAGCGCGAACTTGCGGCGTTGCTGGTGCACAATACCGCCTTCCCCGCGCACAGCCTCGACCGCCTCTGGCAGATTCCCGCGTGGAATGATCCCGCTGCGGATCTCTTCGAGCTGGACGAGGCGGCGCTCGTCTCGCACAGCCAGAATCTGCTGGCCGTCGTCTTTGATCCCGCCTACCGGGCGCGCTTCCGCCCGTGGGAGACGCTGGCGCGGCGCATGCTGGCCGACTTCAAGCACAACACGCGCAGCCTCACCTTCCTGCCGGAGTATCGCGCGCTCTGGCGTTCGCTGCGCGCCATGCCCGACTTCACCCGCATCGCCAACTCGCTCCGAGGCGCCCTCGGTGACGGCGCCCAGCTTCGTCTTTCACATGCGCCACTCGCGGCTGGGCGCGCTGGCGTTGCGCACCACCATCACCATCTTCAGCGGCTCCTCCGACTACAGCATCGTCACCTACGTTCCCGGCGACCAGCAGACGCTGGCCATCTTCGCCGAGAACGGCTGGCAGCGCGCGGCGGCGGGCGCAGCAGCGGCGCAGGCGGGTGAGCCGGGGTAAGCCATCCTGCCACGCCTCACGCTGATAGGCTATGAGGAATCAAATGCAGAGAGACATTACGCCAGGGGTCATTTCTGACCCCGAAATACTGGGTGGACGCCCTGTCCTACGCGGCAGACGTATCGCCGTCTCGCAGCTCGTTGACCAGATTGCGGGCGGCATGACGCTCAGCGAGATACAGCAAGATTACCAGCTCAGCGACGAGGAGATGCGCGCTCTGCTCAGCTACATCGCCCAGGTTGTTCATCAGGATGAGCGCACGCATGTCCAGCAGGCTTGATCTGCTGCTGGACGAAAACCTCTCGTGGCGGGTCGCGCGCGGGCTGCGCGGGCAAGGGTACTCAGTCGCAACGACATTGGATGCAGGTCTAGCGGGTCTGGGTAACGAGGATGTTTTTCGGTATGCGCAGTCCCATCATCTCATCCTCGTCGCACGTGATGACGACTTCCGCACGCGGTTCGCGCCGCCGCATGCTGGTATCATCGTTGTCTATGCGCCAAACTCTGCGCGCAATGTAGACATCCTGGCGTGTCTGCTCACCCAACTTCCCACTCTACTGGCTCAGCCGCTCGACGATACAGTTCATGCCATCGAGTGCTAGCGCCAACGCTCGCCATCGTTGCCAAAAACGGCTGGCAGCGCGCAGCGGCGGGCGCAACGGCGGCCGTATAGCGCACGAGCTATGCTACACTAAGGCACGTCACCAGTGAGGGAGATGGCATGCCGCGCAAGATTCGCCAGCTCAAGCGTGATCTTCGCCGTGCTGGCGCGTATAAGGCCAGTGAAGAGGGCGATCATGAAAAGTGGAAGCATCCACTGGTTTCTGACTACTACATCGAACTCGCTGGCGCGGATGGGGACGACGCCAAGCCCTATCAGGAGAAGCGATTATGGGGATTCTTGCAGCGTATTCAACAAGCTGAGCAGCGCGAGAAGTGAGAATAGTTGACATGAACAGTGAGCAAACGCCACATTACAGCATGCTGATCGAGTGGAGTGATCTGGATCAGGCGTATATCCTCACGCTTCCAGAGTGGGAGCGCGTGGGCGCGCTGGCCAACACGCATGGCGCGACCTATGCCGAGGCGGCGCAGAAGGGCCAGGAGTTGATCGCGTTCCTGTATGAGGCTGCCCAGCGCGACGGAGACGCGATTCCCGCCCCAGCAGGCTACGACGCGCACGCCTACGCGCCAGGCGAGACCTCTGAGGGCATTGGCGCCGAGTCTGAGGCGCTCGCACGCGAGATCGAGGCGCATCCTACGCCGCACGCCTCATAGGACGCGGCGCGCAGCAGGGGCCGAGATCACCACTGGCATCCTGATTGTGCGTGGGCAAGGAGCGGATACGTTCTTTGCGCCGCGTAGCGAGCATTCGCTCCCGGCTATCTGGATGCCGTCGCCGACTGGATACTGGCGCGCTAGCGTAGCCGCCCGCGCCCATCAGCCGCCGACAGTGGACATAAACGCGCCGTAGAGATACACGCCACTTTGCGCGTCAACGAATGTCCACTCCTCGCTGGGCGGCGTCGCCAGCACGCCGGGGCCTGCCACTGCGCCGGGGATGCGATAGCCGACGACCCAGACAATCGAAAATTGGGGAACACCGGGTAGACTGGAGCTTTCTACGAACTCCAGTTGCGGCGTCACACAGGTTGCGCGAGCGGGCAGGAACTCGCCGAGACCCTGCCTACTCATTACCCGCGCGGCCTGCGCATCCACTGGCACGGGATTCGTCGACGTGGTCAGGGTAATGCCAGCATCCCGAAGTTGCTGATAGTCCGCCGCCGTCATTGTCGAGGCGCACGGCGCCGTCTGCGCGTTCTGCGCAATCACGTTCTGCGCCTGCTTCACCGCGAAGCCGCCGAGGCTGGCGACAATCAGCGCGAGCAGCGCAAGGAGAGCCAGTGCGCGCATGCGCCCCAGGCGTGGGCGAGGCCGCGCATTCACCCTCGCGGCGTCAGCCGTGTCGGCCCAGCGCGCCTGCCTGCCCCTGAGCAGCCACCGTAGCACGATGAGCGTCACGACCACGAGCAGGAATGCGACAGTTGCGCTGGTGGTGATGAGCGCTGCCCACTGGAATGGAGCGATCAGCGCCGCCGTATGCAACTGCCACCATTGGTAGACGCCGGGGGGCGCATGTGGGCTGCCATAACAGTAGTATGGGTCTGCATCCTCGCGCGCCGCCAGAAGATCATACGCCGCCTGCACACGCGACCGCAGCAGCAGCGACCATGCCGCCAACCCGATGGCCAGCAGCGCGCCGCGCAGGCTGGACGCGCCGCCGCGCGAACGCCAGCGTCCTGGCTCCAGCGGCGCCAGCGCGAGCGACATGACCACGAGCAGGCCAGCCGCCAGCCCCAGCCAGCAGCGTCGCGGCCCAGAGCGCGAGGGATTCGGGGGGCACGCAGGACTGCGTTGGCATGTGGTCCTCCTGATTAAGAGTCGCCCGTTCATCTCACCGCTTGCACTCTATGACGACTGCGACGCCCGGCAATTATCACCGGCGCGCCGCCTTCCTCAGACTTCGCTACACCACACCTTGTATAGTCTACAGGTGAGCGAGAGATGTGAGAGCAAGCGAGAGGACAGGCGCGCAGATGACGCATCACGATAGCGCAGCAACGCAGGGCGAACCCGCGCACACCAATCAGCTGATCCACGAGACCAGCCCCTACCTGTTGCAGCACGCGCACAACCCGGTAGACTGGTATCCCTGGGGCGACGAGGCGTTTGCACGGGCGCGGGCTGAGGACAAGCCGATCCTGCTCTCGATCGGTTACTCCGCCTGCCATTGGTGTCACGTCATGGCCCACGAATCGTTCGAGAACGAAACGACAGCCGCCATCATGAATCGCGCGTACGTCAGCGTCAAGGTGGACCGCGAGGAACGCCCCGACATCGACGCGCTCTACATGCAGGCGACCATCGAAATGACCGGCGGCGGTGGCTGGCCGATGACTGTGTTTCTCACGCCCGATGGCGCGCCGTTCCTCGCCGGCACGTACTTCCCGCCGGTGGATCGCTTCGGCATGCCCGGCTTTCCTCGGCTGCTGACCAATGTGGCGCAGTGGTATGCGACGCAGCGCGATGAGGTGGAGGAGCAGGCCCAGGCGATGCGCGAGATCTACCGCACGCGGGCGCAGCAGACGCTCCGCATGCCGCCGGGTTTGCTCGAAGGCGTCGTCGCGCTCGACCCGGCCATCCTGGCGCAGGCGGCCAACACCACCCTCGCCGAGTTCGATGCGCAGGACGGCGGACTCCAGCGAGCGCCGAAGTTTCCGCAGCCGCTGGGGCTGGAGTTCCTGCTGCGGATGGAGCGGCGACGGCGGGCGAGCGGCGCGGCCAGCGCAGGCGCCGCAGGGCTGAGCGACGACCTGCTGCCGCTGGTGACGCTGACGCTCGACAAGATGGCCAGTGGTGGCATCTACGATCAGGTGGGCGGCGGTTTCCATCGTTACTCCACCGATACCATCTGGCTCACGCCGCACTTCGAGAAGATGCTCTATGACAACGCGCTGCTGGCGCCCGTCTACCTGCGCGCCTGGCAGCTCACGGGCGAGCCACGCTATCGCCGCATCTGTGAGCAGACGCTGGACTACATCTTGCGCGAGATGACCGACCCCAGCGGCGCCTTCTACTCCACCCAGGACGCCGACAGCGAGGGCGAGGAGGGCAAATTCTACGTCTGGACGCCTGACGAGCTACGCGCGATCCTCGGCGAGGAGGACGCCGCCGTGGCGCAGATCGTCTGGGATGTGACCGAGCGCGGCAATTTCGAGGGGCGCAATATCCTGCACATCGTGCGTGAGGTTGACGAGGCGGCGGCGACGCTGGGCATCGGCGCGGACGAGGCGCAGGCGGCGCTGGCCCGCGCGCGCGAGCGACTCTACGCTGCGCGCTCACAGCGTGTCTGGCCGGGGCGCGACGACAAAACCATCACGGCGTGGAATGCGCTGGCGCTGCGGGCCTTCGCCGAAGTGGCGAGCGCGCTGGATCGCGACGACTACCGCGACGCCGCACTGAAGAACGCCGGCTTCCTGCTGAAGACGATGCTCCGCGAAGGGCGGTTGCTGCGCGCCTGGCGCGCTGGTCAGGCGAAGATCGACGCCTATCTGGAAGACTACGCCGCGCTCGCCAATGCGCTCATCAGCGTCTACGAGCTGACGGGCGAGCCGCGCTACTTCGTCGCCGCGCGCAGCCTGGGCGATGACATGCTGCGGCGCTTCTGGGATGAGCAGACGGAGGCGTTCTTCGACACCGCCTCTGACCACGAGCGGCTGATTGGCCGCCCGCGCGAGCTGAGCGATAACGCCACGCCCAGCGGGTCGAGCCTGGCCTGCGAGGCGCTGCTGCGGCTGACCGCGCTCACGGGCGAGGCGCGCTACCGCGAGCATGCCGCCCGCACGCTGCTGCCACTCACGCCGCTCATGCTGCGCGCGCCCGCATCGTTTGGCCGCTACCTCTGCGCGCTGGATGACCTCATCGGCCCATTCTTCGAGGTGGCGCTGGTGGGCGCGGCGGATGATCCACGGCTGCTGGCCCTGCGCACGGAGGCGACCGATCACTACCAGCCACGCATGGCGCTGGCCTGGGGTGAGCCGTCCGCCGCATCTGTCCCATCTGTCGCGGTTCCGCTGCTGGAAGCGCGTGGCCTGGTGGATGGCGCTCCCGCCGCGTATGTCTGCCAGAGTTTCGTCTGCCAGCGCCCCGTCACGGCGCCCGCCGCGCTGCGCGCGCTGCTGGGGGGCTAGCGATTCGCGAGGGACCACTAGGCATGCGAGGCGTGATGTGAGACACTGGGGGCGCAATCTCAACCCCAGCCGTACTCCAGTCGTACTCCCAACGGGAGCCTTGAACAGAGACATGCCGACACAGATGGATGTGGCAGCAGAGGAGACCTGGCGATGACGAACCCGTCACCCTATGGTGAGTATCCGAATTATCAGCCGCTGACCGGGCCGACGACAGAGCAGCCGCCCTATCCCTCACAGCCGTATCAGCCCTATCAGCAGCAACCCTATCCCGCGCAGGAGCAGCCGCCCTATACTGGCTACGCGCCACCACCGCCGCCGCCGCAACAGCAGCCCTACAGCGGCTATGCGCAGCCGCAATATGCGCCTGGCCCTGGCTATGCGCCTGTTGGCCCGACGAGCGGCATGGCCATCGCCAGCCTCGTCTGCTCGCTGCTGGGCATCGGCCTGGTGGGAGTGATCCTCGGCCATCTCGCGCTGAGCGAGATCAAGAAGTCGAATGGCTACACGCAGGGGCGCGGCCTCGCCATCGCTGGACTCATCATCGGCTACGTGCAGATCGCGGCTGGCATCGCGATTGCGCTCTTCTTCTTCATCGGGATCATTTTCGCGCTGAATGCGCCGCCATCTCAGTAGCGCCCGCCTGCGCCTGACGCCACCACGCCCACTCACGCCCATCGCGCCCCGTCCGTGGGGGAGTGGTGGGCGCGCGGGCAATGCGCCCCAGAAGGATAGCTGCCGTGCGCTCCGACATCATTCCGCCCAACCGCTTCCTCACCATCGCGCTGTCGCTCGGCATCCTCGCGCTGATCGCCTATGGCGCGTATCACCGCGACCCCGTCACGCTCGTCATCATCCTGGCGCTGGCGATCTTCTTTGGGCTGCCCGCGCTGCTGCTCTTCACGCTCAACCGCCGCGCCCGCCTGCGCCCGACGCCCCCACCCGACGACGCCGACCGCCCCTGAGTCGCCGCACGCAATCTGCGGCGTCGGCTGAATCTTGTCCCTCAGGGTGTCGTTTTCGCATCCGCTCATTCGACGTATGGATGGAATGGACTTGTGGGCAGGTATGTGCGCCTGACCACAGATGTCCAGCGCGAGACACAGCCTGGAGGAGGCAGCTATGCGATACGCGCTTTTGATCTATGATGACGAGACGAAGGGCGCCCAGATGACCAGGGAAGAAGGCGAGGCCGTCATGGCCGCGTACTTCGCCTATGGTGAGCAGTACAAGGACAAAATCGTCGGCGGCGAGGCGCTGATGCCGACGAACGACGCGACCACGGTGCGCCTGCGCGAGGGCAAGACGCTCACCACCGATGGTCCCTTCGCCGAGACGAAGGAACAGTTGGGTGGCTTCTATCTCGTCTCCGCCGCTAATCTCGATGAGGCGATTGAGCTCGCGGCGCGCATTCCCGGCGCGGCGGAAGGCTGCATCGAGGTGCGCCCTGTGATGGAGTTCGAGAGCTAGCGCACGCGACCACATCCCACGCCTCCTCTCCTCGTCGGGGAGGAGGCGTCTGGGTTCAGGCGAGAGCCGCTCAGGAGTATATGCAGCAGACACCACAGATCGTCGAGCGGACGTTTCGCGAGGAGTCGGGGCAGATTCTTGCCGCGCTGATCGCGAGCGTCGGCGATTTCACCATCGCCGAAGATGCGCTGCAGGATGCGGTGGAGGCGGCGCTGCGCCAGTGGCCGCGCGTGGGGGCGCCGCGCAACCCCGCCGCGTGGCTGACCACCATCGCCCGCCGCCGCGCGATTGACCGGCTGCGGCGCGACGCCACGCTGATGCGCAAGCAGGCCACCCTCGATGTGTTGGCCGAGCTTGAGGCCACACCGGATATCACTGCGTCAGACGCTATCCACGACGAGCGGCTGAAGCTGCTCTTTACCTGCTGTCATCCCGCGCTGTCGCTGGAGGCGCGCATCGCGCTGACCCTGCGCACGCTCGGCGGCCTCTCGACCGACGAGATCGCCCGCGCGTTCCTCGTGCCAGAGGCGACGATGGCCCAGCGGCTTGTACGCGCCCGCCGCAAGATTCGCGACGCTGGCATTCCCTACCAGGTTCCGCCGCTGCGCCTGCTGCCAGAGCGGCTCGAAGGGCTGCTCGCCACGCTCTACCTGATCTTCAACGAGGGCTATGCGGCATCCGCTGGCGATACACTGATTCGCCGCGAACTCTGCGCCGAGGCCATCCGCCTGACGCGCACGCTCGTGACGCTGCTCGCCCGCGAGCCAGAGCTGCCCGGCGCGCCAGAGGCGTTGGGGCTGCTCGCGCTGATGCTGCTGACCGATGCGCGCCGCCGCGCTCGCATCGATGCGCAGGGCGACCTCATCACCCTGGACGAGCAGAACCGCGCGCTGTGGGATCGCGCTGAGATTGTTGAAGGGCTGGCACTGCTCGACCAGGCCCTGCGCGAGCGCCAGCGCGGGCCATATCAGCTTCAAGCGGCGATCAGCGCGTTGCACGCGCAGGCCGCGACGGCCGCCGAGACGGATTGGGGCGAGATCGCGCTGCTCTACGCGACCCTCGCAGAGCTAACGCCCACACCCGTCGTGGAGCTGAACCACGCGGTGGCTGTGGCGATGGCCGATGGCCCTGCGGCTGGCCTCGCCCTGCTCGATGACCTGCGCCTGGGCGAGCGGCTGAGCGAGTATCACCTCTACCACGCCGCGCGCGCCGATCTGCTGCGCCGCGACGGACGCGCGGATGAGGCAGCAGTCAGCTACCAGCGCGCCCTTGCCTTTTGCCAGAATCAGGTGGAGCGTCGCTATCTACTGCGGCGGCTGGCCGAGGTAGATAGCGCATAAGTTAGCCGCTGGTGGCGACGGCCTCCCAATAGCCGGGGTAGCGGGTCACCAGCCCAGCCGCATTGACGAACAGGTCCACGATGAATTCGCCATCCGATGATTCATAGCGATAGGTCGTCTCGCCGGTATGGCGATAGGTTTGGGGCAGTGGCTCCAGCGTCAATTCGGGGAAGCGCAGCCACGCCGCGCGCACATCCGCCGACTGCCCGGCAGGCAGATTCAGCCGACGAATCGGGAGCAGATTAGTGGCGGGACTGAAGTTGAGGTCGAGGTCCACACAACCTGTCACCGCTGGTTGTTCCTCGCCATTCAGCGACCAACGGTCTGCGTTGTCTCGCGCCAGGCTGACGCGCACACTAACGTCACCGACCCAGCCCACCACCTCCGCAGTCATCGTGCGCCAGGCGGTGTCGCAGTGGATCTGGTAGTTGAGCAGGCAGGGCTGCCCGTCGTGAGCGAAGATCGCCGCGCCGGCCAGCCGCCAGCCAGAAGACGGATCGAGGGACAGCCGCGCAGACTCGTGTCCGCTCCGGTCGAGCCGGTTCCAGAGAATGCTCTGATCTGGCATGCTGCCCCGCCTATCGTCTAGTTTTGGGCCGTGGCCGCCGCGCCGACCGACGCCCGTAGAGCGTCTACCTTGTCGAGGCGCTCCCACGGCAGATCGATGTCGGTGCGCCCAAAGTGGCCGAACGCCGCCGTCTGCTGGTAGATCGGGCGGCGCAGGTCCAGCGCCTGGATGATGCCCGCCGGGCGCAGGTCGAAGTGCTCATGGATCAGCGCGATGATCTCCTCATCGGAGACCTTGCCCGTGCCAAACGTCTCGACGAAGAGCGAGAGCGGGCGCGCCACGCCAATCGCGTAGGCGATCTGCACCTCGAAGCGGTCGGCCAGGCCCGCCGCGACGATATTCTTCGCCACGTAGCGCGCTGCGTAGGCCGCCGAGCGGTCCACCTTGGTCGGGTCTTTGCCGCTGAAGGCGCCGCCGCCGTGGCGCGCCATGCCGCCGTAGGTGTCCACGATGATCTTGCGGCCGGTGAGGCCCGCATCGCCCATCGGGCCGCCGATGACGAAGCGCCCGGTCGGGTTGACGAACACCTTGGTATCGGCGTCGAACATCTCCGCTGGGATCACCGGCTTGATGATCTGCTCGAGCGTGTCGGCGGCGATCTGCGCCTGGCTGACGTCCTCGGCGTGCTGCGTCGAGATGACGACGGTATCCACACGCACAGGTCGGCCATGCTCGTACTGAATCGTCACCTGGCTCTTGCCATCGGGGCGCAGATACTCCATCGAGCCATTGCCCGCCCAGGCGGCGCGGCGAACCTCAGAGAGGCGGCGGGTCAGCTTATGCGCGTAGCTGATCGTCGCGGGCATCAGTTCGGGCGTCTCATTGCAGGCGAAGCCGATCATCATGCCCTGGTCGCCCGCGCCGATAGCGTCCAGTTCAGCATCCGAGAGCGAGCCAGTCGCCGCGCGCTCGCGATACTCCACCGAGGAGCTGACGCCCATATCGATGTCGGGGCTTTGCTTGCCAATCGAGGTCGTGACACCGCAGGTGCGATAGTCGAAGCCGTAGCGCGCGTCAATGTAGCCCACCTGCTCGATGGTTGCGCGCACAATCGCGGGGATGTCGGCCCAGGCGGTGGTCGTGATCTCGCCCGCCACGAGCACCAGGCCGGTCGTCGTCGCCGTCTCGCAGGCCACGCGCGCCAGCGGATCATCTTTCAGCAGCGCATCGAGCACGCCATCGCTGATCTGATCGCACAGCTTGTCGGGATGCCCCTCGGTCACGCTCTCACTCGTGAAGAACGTGCGGGGCGAACTCATGAAACTACTGGTGTCCGCCATGATCGCCTATCTTGCCTCTCTCTGCTAGCCACGCCCGGGAGCCACGCTAGCTCTACAACGCTACACCGAACCGATCGCCCATTAGCCTGAACGACTGCTCGTCACTCGTGAAATCGTCCTCCCTGCGGGGACGGCAGCGACGGGGCAGAAGGCAGCCGCCCACTGCGTTCCGCTGCGCCGTCCCCATCGGGAGAAGGTGATACGCCTACGTGCCTGACTCCCAGGCAGCCAGATACTCTTCTTGCTCTTTGGTCAGGATATCGATCTTCACGCCCATCGCGCTCAGCTTGAGCCGCGCGATTTCGCGGTCAATATTGGCGGGGATGGTGTAGACCTTTGGCTGGAATTCTTTCGCGTGCTTGAGCATGTACTCCGCGCCCAGCGCCTGGTTGGCGAAGCTCATATCCATCACGCTCGCCGGATGGCCCTCCGCCGCTGAGAGATTCACCAGCCGCCCCTCGGCCAGCAGGTAGACCCGCCGCCCGTCGCCGTAGTTGTACTCCTCGACGAAATCTTTCACCGGCTGGTGGCCGCGCGTCGCCAGCGCCTCCATCGCCGGGATGTTGATCTCGTCGTTGAAGTGGCCGGAGTTGGCGATGACACAGCCGTCTTTGAGCGCCGCCAGATGCGCGTGATCGAGCACATTGATGTCGCCGGTCACGGTGATGATGATGTCGGCGATGGCCGCCGCCTCCAGCATCGGCATGACGCGGAAGCCATCCATCAGCGCCTCGATGCCCTTCACGGGGTCTACCTCGGTGACGACGACGTTGGCGCCCAGCCCCTTCGCGCGCGAGGCCACACCCTTGCCGCACCAGCCATAGCCCGCCACGACCAGCGTGCGTCCAGCGATCAGCAGATTCGTCGCGCGAATCACCGCGTCAATCGTGCTCTGGCCGGTGCCATAGCGATTGTCGAAGAGGTGCTTCGTGTCCGAGTCGTTGACCGCCAACACCGGGAAGCGCAGCACATCGTTCGCCTGCATGCTGCGCAGGCGAATCACGCCGGTCGTCGTCTCCTCAGTCCCGGCGATGACGTCGCTCAGCAGGTCGGTGCGCTCCTTGTGGAGCACCGTCACCAGGTCGCAGCCGTCATCCATCGTCATCTGCGGCTGGTGGTCGAGCGCGGCGTGGATGTGCTTGAAGTAGGTCGCCTCATCCTCACCTTTGATGGCGTAGACGGAGATGCCCTCGTCCGCCATCAGCGAGGCGGCGACGTCATCCTGCGTCGAGAGCGGATTGCTGGCGCAGAGCACGAGGTCGGCGCCCGCCGCCTTGAGCGTGATCGCCAGGTTCGCCGTCTCAGTCGTGACATGCAGGCAGGCCGAGACACGCAGGCCCGCCAGCGGCTGCTCGCGCTCGAAGCGCTTGCGAATCAGCCGCAGCACGGGCATGTCTTTGGCGGCCCAGGCGATACGCGCCTTGCCGCGAGGGGCCAGGGCGAGGTCTTTGACGTCGCCTGTGACACCTGTCGTCGTTGTGGTCATCTGTATGAACGCTCCTCCCGGTCATGCGCCGGGGAAGAACAGAGCGGCGGCGCAACGCGCCAGGCCCGCTCAGCTTTCTCGTCATGGGTTGTCGCCCAGCCGCGAACCGTCGCCGGTAGGCGGTCGACTGGGCGCGGTCGCTCGTCGCGCGTGGTCATGGAGCCGCCCCAGATCGTGCAATGCAGAGCCAATATGGGTCGCCGGGTGCTTCACTCTGCGCTCCTCCAGGCGCGTGCAAAAGCGAAGGTCACGGCGTCGGCGTCCACGGCGGTCCGCGCGTCCGGCCAGGATATTTTCAGCATCATCGCTGTTCGGCTGACACAGCCGTCGCTCTCTATCAGAGCGCCAGATGGGCCGCCAGGTTTCGTCGTCTCGGGCGCCTCGCACACGCTTCAGGAATCGCGCTCGCCATTCCGCCAGCTTCCCTCGAAGTGGGTGAAGCGCACAAACTCCTGATAGCGGTTCGCGATCTCGTCGGGCGTCAGCGTGAGCAATCGCCGCACGCTGAAGTCTTCGCAGGCGAAGGACCCCATGATGTTGCCATGCACCAGCGCCCGCTGATAGTCGTTCGCGGTCAGCGGGCCGCCACTGGCGCTCAGCCGCTGCGAGAGATAGCCGAGGAAGCCGCCCGCGAACGAGTCGCCCGCGCCGGTAGGGTCGCGCAGCACATCCAGCGGATAGGCGGGCGCGGCGAAGTAGCCGCCGGTGGCGTCGAAGAGCAGCGCGCCATACGATCCCTGCTTCACCACGAGGCGGCTCGGCCCCAATGCCAGGATGCGCCGCACGGCCTCACGCAGGCTGGGGACGCCGGTATACTGGCGCGCCTCCTCCTCCGCGATGATGACCACATCGACCCGGCGCATGACCTCGGTGAGCGCGTCGCGCGCGGTGTCGATCCACAGGTTCATCGTGTCGAGCGCGCGCATGTGCGCGCCTGCGCCCGCCTGACGCAGCACGTCGAGCTGCAACTCTGGCTGAATGTTCGCGAGGAAGACGACCTCAGCGCCGTTGTAGGCGGACGGAATGCTGGGCGAGAAGTCGGCGAAGACGCCGAGCCGGGTGAAGAGGGTGTCGCGGGCGTTCATGTCGAGGTGGTAGCGCGCGCCCCAACGGAATGTCTCACCCGCGACAGTCTGCACGCCCTCCAGCCGGATGTGTCGCGCATCGAGCTGCTGGCGATACTCCGCGGGGAAGTCATCGCCGACCACCGCGACCACATTCACCTGATCGTAGTGCGCGGCAGCCAGCGCGAAATACGAGACGGCGCCGCCCAGCGCGTCAGTCACCGCGCCAAATGGCGTCTCGACACTATCCAGTCCGACGGACCCCACAACTGTTATCGCCACATCTGCTCCCTTTATCGTCGGCGCGGCCTCACCCCGGCCCTCACCCCCGGCCCCTCTCCCACGGGGAGAGGGGAGCAGGGAAGCGCCAGCCCTGAAAATAGTCAACAAAAAAGGCTTCTCTCTGGGAGAGAAGCCACATCGGCGCAGTTGGCGTCGCCCGCTCGCAGACTCGTCGGAGCAGAACCATCCGCTGGATGCGCTCATCTCTCAGAGAAGTGTCGCTTCTCTGCCGGAGTTAGCACCTGGTCGCGCGACGCCGCCTTGCCACGTCACGCGCTGGTTGCTGGGTGTCTCAGGGCCGTTCCCTCCACCCGTCTGGATGAGCCAGGGCGATTGCGCGCCGCCCAATGCGCTATTCAACTGTCGCGAGCATGATAGCACAGGGCGCCGAGCGGGGCAACCTCTATGTGCGCATGAAGAAACCGACGCATGCCACGATCAGTCCAGCCAGCGGGAAGATCGATGCGATCAGATAGTTCACGTTTCGCGAGATGAGTTCAAGCGGGAGGCTGCGGAGGATCAGCGTCTCCATCGGGCCTTGAAACGCCAGGCCGAACAGAATCAGCGCGATGCCGAGCAACAGAAACCTGAGTGATCTGGTCACAATGAGCCTTACCCTTTCATGGCGGGATACACCGAAGTGAACGAGTAGCCACCGCTCAATGTATCTCGCCATTCCTTGCCAAATGGGGAAATGGCGACGGTTATCGACAGCGACCGTGCTAGTTGAGATAGACCTGAGTGACTTTGGTCGTTACATCTGCAATCCTCCGTTAGCGGACACAAACTGCGTTTCCCCTGGGTGATCGCTCGCCAGCCGCCCCGTGCTCTGGCGTTGCACCGCATGGCCAGCGCGAAGGCCAGCGACGACGCCGGAGTCAGCTCGAGCGGCGGCCAGTCGCGCCAGAATACCTGCCATGCAGTATACATGCGACTACCAGCAGATGCGGCCTCGGCTGCCAGCCGCCATGCCACTCCCCAGGACTCCTGGCGACCTGCTCGCCTGCTAACCCATTTGTCTGTTGGGCGCGCGCAACGCTTCCGGCGCCCGCTATTGCCGCGCCAGTGACCGCTGAGGGAGTCGCGCGGCGCGTTATCTCCGTCTGCTCGTACAGCCTGACAGAAGCCCGGCGAGTAGGAAAGCTGGTATACCGGTTTTGCTCATGATGAAGGGGTATGGTAGCATGGCGACGCCACCACCGGGATGTTGGGGGCCTTGTGTTCCGATGTGAGCGTTACCGCCGTTTCATGCGTCCGTTCCACTTGACAGACGCTCTGATGACACACGCCGATGAAGAATGATCGTGTACAGAGCCACGCTGCCAGCAGGACAGGACCCGGCGAGGGGAGGGGCCGGACCATGGACCTGACCGTCGTACCTGCGGCTTCAGACTTCGCCCCCGCCAGCGAATCGGCCGAACTCCCTTCGGAGACGGCAAAGGGGCGCGCGCGGATGGCCAAAGTGGACTCATTGCAGCAGGCGTGGTCGTTCGAGCGGATCTACGACGAGTACAAAACGCCGATCTACAACTACATCTATCATCTGGTCGGCAGTCGCGAACAGGCGGACGATCTCACGCAGGATACCTTCCTGAAAGCGTTTCGGGCATTGCCCCGCATGGACGCTAACCTGAAGCTCTCCGCGTGGCTCTACCGCATCGCAACCAACACGTCGTATGACGCGCTACGCCGCCGCAAGCTCATCGCCTGGATGCCCTGGCAAGACCTGGATCATGAGCCTGCCGACGTCGAAAGCGCCGATCCACAGGAGACCATCGGCACATCGGAGCTGGTGCACGCGGCGCTCCGTCGCATGCCGCGCCACTACCGGGCGGCCCTGCTGCTCTACACGCAGGAAGGCTTCTCGTATGCCGAGATTGCCTCGACACTCAACATCGCGGAGAGCGGCGTCAAGATGTACCTCTCCAGAGCGCGACATTCGTTCCGCGAGCATTACAGTTCGCTGGAACATCCAGGAGGCGGTAAGAAATGACCTGCGAGTGGGCCGAGGGTTATCTGAGCGCCTATCTCGATGATGCCCTCGACCCGCAGCTTCGGAAGGATGTGGGCGCGCACATCGAGCAGTGCGCGCGCTGTCAGGCGCTCGCCGAAGAGTACCGCCGCAACGATCAGCTGCTGACTACACTGGCGCCTATCGAACCGTCTGACCAACTGCGCCAACGCATCTTCGAGTCCCCCGCGTTCGCCGCGCTTGCGCGCGAGCTGGAGCGCGAGACGGCGGACTCGCCCCCTGGCCGCGCCGCGCCGCGTCGCGTGCCGCTGTATCTGCGCGCACTCGTCCCGCTGGCGGCGCTGCTGACCATCTCACTTGGCGCGGCCCTGCTCTTCAAGCAGGGTCTTTTACCATTCGGCGCACAGACCGCTCGCCAGCCCCAGACGAACACCATCGGCGACCCCGGCTCCTTCAATCTGCCGCTCTCCGCTGGCCCGCGCCTCGTCTTCCTGAATGGCGGCGCGCTCTGGAGTGTCGCGGAATATGCGCCCAATAGCGCAGCGGGCGCGCCAGGGGCGCCGCAACGCCTCACAGGCGACGGTTTGCGTATCGTCGCATGGCGCGTCTCGCCGCTGGCCGCGACCGATGGCGGCGCGCGGATCGCTTTTGTGGATGGCCGCACCGGCTCGCTGCATATCGTTCACAGCGATGGCCAGGCCGACACCATCATCGGCTCCGTCTCGCTCACGCAATCGCCCAGCGCCGCCTTCTGGGCCAGCCCCGCCGGGCGCGCGGCGCTCGCCGGGCTGAGCTGGTCGCCCGACGGCTCGCAGTTGGCGTATGTCACTGCCACAGCCGATGGCGGCTCACAGGCGCACATCTTCACGCTCAGCGATTCAGACACGAGCGCGCTCGCCACGAGCAATGGCGCCCCCATTAGCCAGTTCACCTGGAGCGCCGATAGCCATGCGCTGGCCTTCGTCGGCGAGCACGGCGCCGCGCAGTTGGTGATGGTCTGGCGCGGCGCTGGGCAGCCCGTGGCGACGGTCGCCGCCAGCCCCGATGACTCACAGGCCAGCGTCGCGCAGATAGGCTGGAGTGGCGCGACCCTCACCTGGTCTACTGCGCACGGCGGCTCCGTCTCTGGCGTCTATGCGCTGCCAGCGAAGAGTGGCGCCGCGACAGCGCCTCACGCCAGCGGGCGCGAGCTATAGCGCCGCTGCGTTCACCGCCGCGCGGGGCGGCGTCTGGCTGCTGGCGGGCAATGGCGCGCTGAGCGAGGCGCGGCTGGCCAGCGGAAACGTCACACAGGTGGCGACGCTCGATACGGCGGCCAGCGCGCTCATCTGGTCGCCCAGTGGCGCGACGGCGGCGGTCACGCTGGGCAATCGGCTTGCGCTCTGGAGCGACACGACCGGCCTGACGACGCTCGCGCAGGGCGTTACCGCCAGTGTAGCGCCCGCCTGGGCGTCTGATGGAGCCTCCATCGCCGTCGCGCAGGGCCAGAACGTGGTGACTTATCGCCTGAGCAATAGCGCCGCGACACAGGTGGCCGGGCTGACCGGCGCCGCTCACCCGCTGGCGCTGGCCTGGGCCGGCGATGGCCACAATATCGCCATCGCCGAGTCGGAGGGCATGTTGCTGGCGCCGAGCAATGGCGCTGGCCCGACGCTGCTCACCGCGCATCTGGCGGATGACGCCGCGCTGAGTTGGTCAGTCGCCCGCTAGCGCCCTGACATCGACTGCTTTTTCTTTGCGCTGCTCGTTGCGCTACACATCCGAAAATAGCTAGAGAAAGCGTGGGCAGATGACGGAGGAGCAATCGCAGCCGGCTGCGGCGACGCAGCGCATTGTCGCCATCGGTGGGTGCGACCTCGGTACGCCGACACCCGATGAGCCGCTCTATCGCTATCTCATCGGCCTCACGGGCAAGCACCACCCGGAGGTCTGCTTCATCCCGACGGCCAGCGGCGAGAATCGCGATTACACGATCGGGTTCTTCAGCGTGTTTAGCGCGCTGGGCTGCACGGTGCGCCACCTGACATTCTTCAATCCGCCGGTGGCCGATCTGCGCAGCTATCTGCTGGAGTGCGACCTGATCTTCGTCGGCGGCGGCAACACCAAGAGCATGCTGGCGCTCTGGCGCGAGTGGGGCGTAGATGAGGCGCTGCGCGAGGCCTGGAGGCGTGGCATCACGCTGGCGGGCGTCAGCGCGGGGGCCATCTGCTGGTTCGAGCAGGGAATCACCGATAGCATCCCTGGCCCGCTCACGCCACTGAACTGCCTCGGTTTCCTCAAGGGGAGCGCTTGCCCGCATTATGATGGCGAGCCTGAGCGTCGCCCGACGTTCCATCGTATGCTTGCCGCAGGCGAGATCGCCCCTGGCTACGCCGCAGATAACCATGCCGCGCTGGTCTTCGAGGGCGAGACGCTGGCGCGCATCGTCGCGACCACGCCCACCGCGCGCGCCTATCGGCTCACCCGCGACGCATCAGGCGCTCCAGTCGAGACGGCGTTGGCCGCAGACTTGCTGATGTAACCCTGGCGCCGTGACAGCGCTGTCGTCGTATCGTGGCAGCAGGCTTTACATCCCTGCAACCAGAGATGGACACATGGAGGCGCAACGTGCTGGGAGATAGAAAGCTATCGGCGGTGTTGTGCTCGGCTGATCTCGCCAGAAGTCAGGAGTTCTACGAGCAGAAGGTTGGCTTGAAGCTTTCGCCGAGAACGATCAAGAACCATCTGCTGTTTGACTGTGGCGACGGAACGACCCTGCTCATCTACGGGCGCCCAGCGCCAAACAAGGCCGACCACACGCAGGTACGCTTCTGGTCGAGCGACCTCGAAGCCGATGTCCGCGAGCTTGCGGCGCGCGGCGTGACGTTCGAGGAGTACGACTTCCCCACCCTCAAGACCGTTGACCATGTCGCAACGACAGCCGGCGTCGGGAAGTCGGCGTGGTTCAAAGACCCAGATGGCAATACGCTGGCGCTGTTTCAGCCAGAATAGCCAGGAGCCAGTGGCTGCGGAAACATCGTCGCCACTGGCTGACCTTCCGTTCGGCGCGCCGTGCGCCAGGTGAGCAGCAGCGCCGCCAGCGCCAGCACAGAGAGCGCCAGGAAGTAGCGTTCGGGGCTGCGCCACGCGACCAGCAACGGCAAGAGGAAAGCCACCAGCCCCGCGAATGGCAGGCTGGCGCGCGCGCGCCAACACCACACAAGTGCGCCAAGCCACACGCCAACCTCCAGCAGCGTATAGACGCGCGCGGGCAAGAGCGGCGTGACGCCGGTCTGCGCGAGCGCGATCAGCCCACTACCATCGGGGAGCAGCGGCAGGCTGAGCGGCAGCAACAGGCTCTGCAGCCAGGCGCGCGGCGAGAGGATGAGCCAGGGCAGGTTGATGATGAGGAAGCTCGCGATGGCGATACCCCCTCGCCGCAGCGCCTCCACTCGCCCATATGCGCGCCAGACCCAGATGAAATAGAATGGCGCCGCAAACCACGCCGTCTGCTTCACTGCGCAGGCCATCCCCAGCAGCGCGCCAGAGAGCCAGCGCCGTTCGCCGAGCATCCAGGCCGCCACCAGCGCGACCAGCCACCAGATATCGAAGTCGCCGTTGACGACCCGTTGCGCAAACACGGGGTTGGCCCAGACGACCATGCCGACCGCGAGTCGCGTTCCCGGCGGCGCGCTCGCGACGAGTACGACACTCAACGCGATGAAGAGGAGAATCTGCGCGAATCCCATGCCCGGCAGCCCCGCCCAGACTGAGGGAATATCCACCAGGAACGCGCCAGCGGGGTAGCTGTGCAGTGTGCGCGGGTCCAGCTCTGGCGGCGGCGCCTGCGGGTGATTGCGGTATTCCTGAGCGACGGCGCGCATCTCCGCGCCCGTCGGCATATGCTGCGGATCGCTGAATCGCCCATGCGCGATGGGGGTAAACCCACGGATGTGAAAATAGGTCATCGCCGCGATGAGGTGGTCGTTCGCGTCGGTGTACGGATTGACCCCGTGCAACACCAGCAGCGCATCGTAGTGGTTGTAGTACATCTCATCGCTGGTGTAGCGCGGCGGCCATTGAGTCGCGCTGGCCATCAGACCCTGCCCCAGGGCGCCAACCGTCTGAATCGAAGCGAACAGCGACCAGAGCAGCACCGGGATGGCAAGCCAGCGCGCCACCCGTGTCAGCCACGCTGGCGGCGCTGTGTGCGCGGCGGCGATGAAACAGCCGAACGCCGCGAGCAGCGTCAGCAGGGTGAGCAGCGCGATGATCCCCGCGAATGCGCTGCCCGTCGCGGGCGGCGCTGGAAGGAGGCGCCAGCCTGCGAGACGCGCCTGGATTGCGCGCGCAGGGAGGGCGAGCCACACGGGGAGGCGATTCGACACCGTGAGCGCGAGCAGGCCCAGGCCGAGGATCACCACGCCCACAGGGATCGCTTCGAGCGCCTGCGCGCCTCTCTGCCACGCCTCGCGTGGCCTCCACGTGAACTGGCCCAGCGTCATGGCGATTCGTATCCCCCACGCGAGCATGCGCCGCGCCGCTCAGAGCCAGCGCGCGTTACCCGGTGCGGCGCGCTGTGTGCGACGCTTACCAGCGCTCGTAGTGCGCGTACTCCGCCACAGGCTTGCGTCCCCGCTTCAGCGACGGCGATGACACATCCTCTGCGCGGTGGCCAATCGGGATCACCCCCACTGGCGTCACCTCATCCGGGATGCCGAGCAGTTCGCGCAGTTCCTGCATACGCGCGCTCGTCGGCGCCCCCGCGAAGCCTGCCGCCAGCCCCTCATCCACCGCAGCCAGCAGCAGCGCCATCACCGAGCAGCCAATATCCATGAACCAGTACGGCACCGGCCACTCTGTCTCCGCGCCTTCGGCGTCTAGCTTATCGGCCTCCTGGTAGCGACGGTGATAGGCGGCCTCACTGACGCACGGAATCACCAGAACGGGTGTCTCTGAGATGAACGGATGGAATCCATCGGACGTGTACTCCTCCTCACCGCAGATGCGCGCGATCTCACGCCGCGTCTCGGGCTGAGTCACCACGACGAATGACTGCCCCTGGGTGAACCCCGCGCTTGGCGCCCGCCGCGCCAGATCGAGCATCCGCGCAATCGCCTCCGGCGCCACCGGCTCGCTGGTGAAATGGCGCACCATCCGCCGCTTCCGCACAACCTCGCTGAACTCCATCTCCAACCTCTTTCTTGTCCCAGCGCGCTCCCGCTGGATGCGCTCCGTCGTTCATGCCCCGATCACGTCGGACAGCGCCGCTTAGTAACTATCTCAAAAGGGACAAGCGATGCAGGCGGCGATACCAGACCAGCGCGCAGGCTAGCTTGAGCAGGCCCAAGAAGTTGGCGCTGCGCTTGTCATAGCGCACCAGCAAGGCACGGCACTTAGAGAGCCACGCCAGCGTGCGCTCGACGACCCAACGGCGTGCCGGGAAGCGCTTCTCGCCGGTTGCCGGGTCGAGTTTCTCCTCGCCGATGCGCCGAATATGGGGCACGTAGCCGTGGGCGGCGACCGCCGCTTCGCCCGTCGGATTGTCGTAGCCCTTATCCAGACACAGATGCTGCGGCTGCTCCGTCGTGGGATCGGGCCGCGTGACCACCAGCGCATCCAGGGTGGCGGCCAGCAACTTGGTGTCGTGGACATTGGCTCCAGCGATCACGACCGCCAGCGGCCCACCCGCCGCCTCCACCAGCACACTGCGCTTCACCCCGCGTTTGCCCCGGTCGGTGGGATTAGGGCCGATGAGATCCCCCCAGCCGCGCCTTGCCCATCGCCCCGTCAGCGGCTTGCCATTCCCAGTCCACGCCGCCCAGGTCGGCGCAGGCGTCCACCAGCGTGGCCCAGAGGCGCTCGAAGACCCCCAGGTGGATCCAGCGCTGGAAGGTGCGGTGAACCGAACTGTCATCAGGGAAACGCTCGGGGAACTGGTTCCACTGGCAGCCGCTCCGCAGCCGGAAGATGATCGCATCGAGGGTCGCCCGCGCGTCTACGCGGGGCCTGCCCGTCGGCTTGGGCGGATCCAGGTCGGCGAGAATCGGCGCGATGACCGCCCACAACTCGTCGGACACCTGCCAGATCGTCGCCAACTCGTCCCACTTCGGTCGCTCTTTGCGTGGTCGTGCCATGCCAAGTTCCTCCGCGCTTTCACCGCCTTTCACTCACTCTACCACGCTGGACACGCTTTTGAGATAGTTACTTAGTGTTTGGCGTCCGCCTTCACGCCGCTCTCCGACTCCACCGCCGTCATGCGGCCCAGGTTGCGTAGCTCTGGCCAGGCATAGGCGATGCCAATGACCGCCAGCGCCGAACCGATACCGCCCAACGCCACAGCCACGACCGGGCCGAGCGCTGCCGCAGCAACGCCCGACTCAAAGCCGCCGAGCTGATTCGACGTGCCGATGAAGACATTATTGACCGCCGAGAGCCGCCCGCGCAGCTCATCCGGTGTGCGCAGCAGCAGCAGCGTCTTGCGCACGACCACGCTGATGTTATCCATCGCGCCCAACACCACCAGGGCGGCGAGCGAGAGTGGGAAGAATTTCGAGACGCCAAAGACCAGCGTCGCCACGCCGAATCCGGCGACCGCCAGCAACAGTGTGCGACCAGCATGCTCAAACGGCGGCAGGTATGCCTGGAGGGTGGCCATGCAGATCGCGCCGACGCTGGGCATGGCCACCATCAGCCCCAATCCCTGCGGCCCCACGTGCAGGATGTCGCTGGCGTAGATCGGCAGCAGCGTGGTAGCGCCACCCAGCAGCACGGCGACCATATCGAGCGTGATCGCCGCCAGAATCACCTTCGTGCCGAGGATGAAACGCACACCGCCCATCAGCCCGGCGACGGTCATCGGCTCACGCGATTGGGTCGCCTGCTTCCCTTTGATGCGGCTGACGGCGAAGATGAAGACCACGCCGCCCAGCGCATCGAAGAGATAGACGGGCGTGGCGTCGCCGCGTGTCGCGATGATGAGGCCGCCCAGCGCCGGGCCGAGGATCGCCGCCAGTTGCCATGAGCTGCTGCTCCATGAGGCGGCGTTCTCGAAGACCTCAAGGGGGACTGTCTGCGGTGGCAGCGCGCCCGATGCGGCGGTATTGAACGCCTCACCGACGCCACGTAGCGCCAGCAGCAGGAAGATCAGCCCCACCGGCCCGTGTGACAGCGCGATCAGCGCCAGCCCCAGCGAGGAGAGCACGATCACTCCCTGCGTCCGCATCACCAGCGTGCGGCGGTCGTAGCGATCGGCGACATGGCCCGCCACCAGCGAGAGCGCCAGCACCGGGGCAAATTGCGCCAGCCCGACAAACCCCAGCATCAGCGCAGAGTGCGTGCGCGCGTAGATATCCCAGCCGATGGCGACGGTAAGCATCTGCTCGCCGAGCGTCGCCACCGAAGTCCCGCCGATGAGGTAGCGGAAGTCGCCAAAGCGCAGCGCGGCATAGGGATCGTGCGTTTGTTGCGCCGCCGCGTGAACCTGGGCGGCGTCGGCTAGCGTCTCCGCCTCAGCCTGCCCCGCCGTCTCCGCGCCCTGGTCTTCCGCGATTGCCACGCATTGCCCTCTCTGCTCTGCCGCTGCTGCCTGTGCTGTAAGTATAACGCCGCACACGACAATTCTGGCGCCGGGAGGAAAACAGCGTGACAGGCGGCGTGGGGCGCCCTCGGCGCTGCCAGCCAGGCGACTACACCTCCAGCAGCACTTTCCCAAGCGCCTGCGCCGAGGCGAGGTAGGTCTGCGCCTCAGCCGCCTGCGCCAGCGGGAAGGCGCGCGCGATGCGCACGTTGAGCTGGCCGCTGGCAATCCAGCCGAGGATATCGCCTGAGCGCCAGCGGAACTCCTCTGGCGTGGCGATATAGTGGCCGAGGGTTGGGCGGGTGAGGAAGAGTGAGCCTTTGCTGTTGAGAATCTGCGGGTCAATCGGGCTGACGGGGCCGCTCGACTGCCCGTAGAGCGCCATGTAGCCGCGCGGGGCAAGGCAATCCAGGCTGGCGTCGAAGGTGTCTTTGCCCACCGAATCGTAGACGATGGGAACACCCTTGCCATCGGTCAGGCGGCGCACCTCCTGCGCGATGTCTACCTGACGGTACAGGATCACCTCATCCGCGCCGAGCATGCGCGCCTCGGCGGCCTTCGCCTCTGAGCCAACCGCGCAGAGGGTCCGCGCGCCACGCATCTTCGCCACCTGCGTCAGCAGACCGCCGACGCCGCCAGCCGCCGCATAGATCAGCGCGGCATCGCCCTGCTTCAGCGGATAGACGCTGTGGGCGAGGTAATGCGCCGTCATGCCTTGCAGCATCGCCGCCGCCGCGAGCTTCAGGTCCACGCCCTCTGGCACAATGGCGAGCTGCCAGGCGTTGGCGAGGGCATAGTCGGCGTAGGCGCCCGCAAAGGCGGAGGTCGCCACGCGGTCGCCTACCTTCACCTCGGTCACGCCAGGGCCAACGGCGTCCACCACGCCAGCGCCCTCGCCGCCCGGAGTGAACGGCAGCGGAATCTTGTACAGCCCGACACGGTGGTAGATGTCGATGAAATTGACGCCCACTGCCGCCAGTTTCACTCGCGCCTGCCCTGGCCCCGGCTCAGGCATGGGCGCCTCGGCCAGGGTCAGGACCTCTGGCCCACCGTGCCGCTCGAACCGAATTTCGCGCATCCAGCGCCTCGCTTTCTCCTGCTCCCTGGCTCAACCGTACCCGGTTCGGCGTCTGCTCAGCGGGTGGCTGGCGCGGGTGTGAGTGGCACGGCGCGGGTGAGGGTATCCTCCACCACAGCGGCCAGCGCTTCGATGAAGAGTGGCATCGCATTGAGCGATTGTGTGCGGTGAAAGGTGATGTCATGCTCCTCGGCCTGCTCGCGGGCGCCCACCTCGATGTCGTAGAGAATCTCCAGGTGGTCTGCGAGGAACTGCACCGGCGCGATCAACACATCGCTGGCGCCATTGGCCTTGAGTTCTGGCATCAGGTCGGCGAAGTCGGGCTTGAGCCACGGCTCTGGCGTATGCCCGGCGCTCTGATAGCAGAACATCCACTGGTCGGGGCGCACGCCTGCGCGCTCGGCGATGGCCGCCGCCGTCTGCTTCAGGTTATCGATGTAGTCTGGCTCGTCGGCGACTACCCGCAGCGGCATGCTATGCGCCGAGAGCAGCACAGGGATGGTCGCGCGCTCGCTGGCGGGCAGCCGGTCGAGCGCCTGGCGCACGCGGTCGGCGACGGCCTGGAGGAAGTCGGGCTGCATATGCCAGTCTTCGGTGATGGCGACCCGCAGATCATCACGTCCGAGCGGGGCGACGGCGTCGCGCAGAGCCGCGATGTAGCCGCGCATGAGGATCGGCGAATATTGCGGCGACATGATGACGCCCACCAGCGCATCAGCGCCTGCGGCGACCTCAGGCACGACATCGGCGACGAATGGCGCAAAGAAGCGCATGCCTGCCGTCACGGTGAAAGTCGGACCAGCGGGGTGGCGCCGATTGAGCGCCTCCTCCAGCGCCGCCGCCTGCTCTTGCGTCACGCGCAGCAGCGGCGAACCACCGATCAGCGCATAGCGGCGCTTGAACTCGGCCACGACCTCGTCGCTCGGCTCGCGACCGCCATACACATTGCGCAGATAATTCGGCACGTCGTCGAGCGTCGCGGGAGAACCATACGTCATCAGAACTACGCCGACATGCGATGGGGACGACTCGGTCGTCATGGTAAGCGCCTCACGTTTCAGTTTTCAGCCTGGATGAGTCACACCTGGATGAGTCACATGTGGCTGCAAGATAGTGGCGGCGCTTCACCTGCATGACACGTCACACTACGTACTATTCGCGCCGCCACCACAACTATAAATCCTGATGCGCTCAGCCGCAACTGGCGCGCATGTGCGACGGCGCGCGCGGCGCGCTGAGCCTTGCGGTTGCGCAAAGCAGTATGGTATACTCCCGGCGTAAGGGCGAGCGCTCGACAAAGGTTCCGGGCGAAGACCCATGCCAGCGAGAGCAGACGCTTTCACAATCAGGTTCATCTTCGGGGTGTAGCGCAGGTGGCTAGCGCGCAGCGTTCGGGACGCTGAGGTCGGAGGTTCAAGTCCTCTCACCCCGACCAGGACCGTCAGGCGGCGAATCCTCACACGATTCACGCCCGACGGGTCTCGTTTGAGGAGCACGCCATGCTGGCGATGGATAGGCGCAGACCGGGAGCGATTCAGTCGTATCCCTGCGTCACCATCAGGCAGGGTGTGCTCCTTTTTGCATGCCCGCCTGCTCATGAGCCGGTCGCGCGTATGCGGCCTGGCGGGCTTGAATCGGGCGGCGAATGGCAAGATAGACGGCGGAGATAACGACCCTCACAGCGCCTGCCTGGCGTGCGATGGTCTCCCTTCTCCGTCATAGCGGTACGGCGGCGTGGCGCAGCTAGAAGGGGGTCGCTAATGCCAGTGCTTGTACTCAATGCGTCTCTCCAGCCGCTCTCGGTCATCCCAGAGCGTCGGCTCGTCGTGCTGCTCTCGAAGCAAAAAGTCGCCTTCGTCGATGACAACATTCGCAAGGCCATCGAGGAGGGCATCGACACCCGGCGCCTGCGCGTGGATGAGCCGGTCATCGTGCAGTTGCTGGTGAATGTGCGCGTCCCCCGGATGGCGCTGCGCCCCACTCGCGCCAACATCATGCTGCGCGACGAGGAGCTGTGCCAGTACTGCGGCAAGCATTTCCGCGAGTTGACGCTGGATCACGTCATCCCGCGCTCGCGGGGCGGCCAGAGCACCTGGGAGAATCTGGTCGCCTGCTGCCGCTCCTGCAATGGACGCAAGGGAAATCGCCTGCCACATGAGGTTGGCATGAAGCTGCTCTGCCAGCCACGCCCGCTGCACAATGAGTACGCCGGATTCTTCTTGCTGCGCTACCCGCGATTGCGCGAGGCCTATGAGCAGTTCCTCGTCTCGGCGCAGGTCGGGGCGGACGTAGCGATAGCGGCCACCGCCTGAGTCGCCTATGCGGCCTCAGAACGCGAAACGGAACGAACGCCATCATCTTCAACGCCTCTTCTGGCCTATGCCGGGAGGGGCGTTTTCATACGCGCGCCAGACAGGGTCTGTGAGGGTCGCTGGCGGTTAAAACCGCGCCTGGATGGCCTGCGGGCCGCGAAGTCCGCCTGCGCGGACTGGGGCCGAGCTGCGGCATTGCGGACGCGCACGTTCAGCTCGAATACTTCACAAGCCCTCGTGCGCCAGAGCCAGCGTATTGCGAGGCGCCAGGCCCCATGCTACACTCTATGCTGGTGGCAGAGCGCGCGGCGTCTGCGCCCACGCGGCGCCACAACCTCAGCCCACACGCGCATCCGCGAACACAAACGGCACAAACGCGAGCTGCGCGACTCATTGAGAACATCCGGCGGCCTGGCCGCTTTGAGCCATCAGGGGATATGAATCGTTATGGAGACACCTGCGACCACATTCGCTCCAGTCAGCAAGTTTCGTTTTCGTGCGAGCGCCCGCGACGCCGAGGGCGCGGATGGGACACTGACTGATGTGGTGGTCGCCGCCGAGAGCCGCGCGATCCTGGCGGTCGGCGTGCGCTTCGGCTTCTTTGGCCGCACGGCCTATGCGCTCGCCGGGCAGGTCGTCGCGGCGACGGACGATGGCGTTGAACTCAACGTCGTGCGCGCCGAGATCGAGAAGGACGGCAAACAGCCTGAGGGTATCCGTCTGAGCGGCGACACGCCCGTCACACAGGCTGGCAAGCGGCTGGGCAAGCTGGCGCAGGTCAGCTTCAACGGCGACACACGCGCCCTGCGGCACATCGTGGTCGAACGCGGTCTGGCAGGCGACGTGATTGTCACGGCGACGGCGATTGACCAGATCAGCGCCAACGGCATTGCGCTGCTCGCCTCGCGCAATGGCGCAACCGCGACGTTCACGCCCTACCGCCCAGACGCCGACCTGCGCGCGGACGCCAGCCAGGCCATCGAGGGCTACAATCGCCTGCGTGTAGACATGGAAGGCATCAACGTTACCGCGATCGACGGGGTCATCTGGCTGCGTGGCTTCGTCTCCAGCGAGCTGAACCGCCGCCTGGTGGGCGATCTCGTAAGCGGTGTCTACGGCCTCGGTGAGCTGCATAACGAATTGATCACCGACCCCGAACTGGCCGCCGAGATTTCGCTTGCGCTGGCCCGCGACCCACGCACCGCTGAGGATCGCATCGGCGTCTACCCGACGCTGGGCCGCGTGCGGTTGCGCGGCGGTGTGCGCACGGCGGAGGCGCGCGCGGCGGCGGAGCAACTGGCGACCGCGACCCCTGGCGTGGGCGAGATCGTCAACGAACTGCATGTGAACCCCGACGCGAATGTGTTGCCGGTGATGGCCAGCGTCACCAACACCGAGGATGTCGTCCCCGGCGGACGCTAACGCCCGGCGCCCTCAGCCTGCGCGTCGCGGCGGCGTCAATGCAGGGTGAGCGCGGCGTGGATGATGAGCGTGAGCAGCCAGACACTCCCCAGCGCCAGCGCGGCGAGCGCGAGCCAGCGGAACTCGCGCGGCGCCGCCGTCTCAGCCACATGAGCGAGGCTCCACGCGCCGAGCGCCAGCCCGGGCAGCGCAAAGACGACCATCGCCGGGCTGAATGGCGCAGCCAGGCTCAGCGCGACGCAGACCACCGCGAGGAATGCGGCGAGGCAGACCTGCGCCTCTTGCGGAGTGGCGGGCGGCGCCTCGTCGAGCGGCGTCAGCCAGGCGGCAGGTGTGCGCCAGAGCGCGGGTGACGCGGCGAATGCGGCGGCGCGCGGCGCTGGCTGGCCTGTGGTGAGGGCGGCGCCTCCGCGTACCCCCCAGCCTGCGCGCTGCTGGGGCCGCTGGCGTGCGCGCTGCGCGGACCAGACGGCGGCAGGTGGTTGCGTGGGCCTGGTGAGGATGGCCGGGATGGCAGGCCGCGCCGCAGGAGCGCCCGCCGACGCGCCCATCGCCGCTGGCCGCGCCGCCCCGGTGGCGGCGATGATGGCTGGCACAGGCTCCGTCTGCCACGGCTCGGCCCAGAGCGCCTGCCCACAGCGCATGCAGAAGCGCGCCTCCGCAGGGGAAGCGCAGCCACAGCGCGCACAACTGCGGGTGGCCCACGTCGCAATGGTCGGCGGCGCAGCCTCCAGCTCAACACGACAGGCGGCCAGCTCGTGTTCGAGTTCCTTCGCGCTCTGGAAGCGCTCATTTGGGTCCAGGGCCATCGCGCGCAGCACCATCGCGTTCACCCGCTCGCTGAGCATCGGGTTGCGCTCGCGCGGAGTGGGGAGGGCCTGCGCGCTGATGCGGGCGGGCGCCTCGACCGGCTGATAGCCTGTCAGCAGGTAGTAGAGGGTCGCGCCGAGGCCATAGACATCGGTGCGCTGATCAGTGCTGCCGATGGCCTGATACTGTTCGGGGGGCGCATAGCCTGGAGTGAAGGCGAGCGCGGCGGCGATGGTCTGCTGCCCCTGCGCAAAGAGCTTGGCCAGCCCCAGATCAATCAGGATCGGAATGCCCAGCGACATGCTCAACTTGATGTTGGCGGGTTTGATGTCGCGATGGATGATCGGCGCGGGCTGGCAATGCAACTCATGCACGGCGTCGCAGATCGGCAGCATCCAGTCAAGCGCCTGTGTCTCAACGGGTGGGAGATGCGTGCGCTTGATCGTCTCGATGGCGAGGTCTTCGAGTGTGTGACCATCCACATAGTCCATGACGAGATAGAGCCGACCGGCGGACTCGAAGACGGAGTAGCCCCGCACGAGATTGGGGTGGCGCGCGTTGAGCAGGAACTCGGCTTCGAGCTGAAACTGTCGCTGCGTATTCGGGTCGCGCGAGAAGGCCTCTTTGATCGCGCGCAGATGACCGAGCGCAATGTCACGCGCCCGGTAGATGTGGCCGAAGCCGCCGCCACCGATGTAGCCCTCGATCATATAGCGATTGCGCAGCACCACCCCCGGCGCCAATGCCGGTGGTTGCGCTATGGCCGCAGATGGCTGCATCTCGTCCTGTCTCCTTTGAAGCGCAGCGATCCCTCCTGCGCTTCGTATTCTCAGCCAGGCAAGCGCTCCAGCGCCCATAATGGTCGTTCCTCATCAGTATAGTGTCGCGCATCACAGGCGGCAAGCCCTGACGCGCGCGACAATCAAATATGGCGCCCGCTCTGCGTTTCAGCGGGTGTTCGCCATCTGAGGCGCCCTGTGCCCGGCTCCCCCAGAGGTCCCACTGGCGCTGGCGCCGCAAAGGGCGAATGGCGGCGCGCTCTCGCATGGATAAGACGTAGGGCGCTTCGTTCTCGTTGCGAGCGGCATACAATAGCTGTAGAGGATTGTGGGCATCCCCGCAGGCAGGGAATGGAGCGCAAGAGCAGTATGCTCGAACAGCTACTCGCGCGCAGCGACCGTGGGGCCTCGTGGCTGCCGCTGGCGCTGGGGTTCGCCGCCGCCGCGCTACTGGCGTGGGGGCTGTGCGTGCTGGTCGCGCGGGTGAGCCGCCACTATGGTCTGCTCGACCTGCCCGGCGGACGCCACACCCACGCGGCAGCCGCGCCGCGCCTGGGCGGAGTCGCGATCTTCCTCGCGTTTGCGCTGGTGACGGCGCTCTTCTACCATCCCTCCAATCCCTATGAGGCGCATGTGGCGCTCGGCCTGTTCGCGGCGTCGGCGCTGACCGTCGGCGTGATGGCGATCGACGATCTGCGCGGCCTGGGGCCGTGGCTACGGCTGCTGGCGCAGACGGCGGCGGCGGCGCTGGTCATCTTCCCCGGCGTCCACGGCATGATTATCGAGGTCATCCACAATCCGCTCTCCTCTGGCGCAGACGCCATCGTGCCGCTGCCGTTGTGGATCGCGCTGCCCTTCACCTGGTTCTGGATCGTCGGCATGATGAACACGATCAACTGGGTGGATGGCGTGGATGGTCTGGCGGGCGGACTCGTGGCTATCGCCGCTGTCGTCATGGCCGCCATAAGCTGGATGCTGGGCCAGGTGAGCGTCGCGCTGCTCTGCGCGATTCTGGCGGGCGCGACGCTTGGCTTCCTGCTGCTCAACTGGCGGCCCGGCGCGCTCTTCATGGGCGATAGTGGCGCGATGTTCCTGGGGCTGGCGCTGGCGACGCTGGCGGGTGTAGGCGGCGCGAAGCTGGCGACGATGCTGCTGCTGCTCGGCCTGCCGATCCTCGACGCGGCGCGTGTTATTGTGCGCCGCGTCCGCCATGGGCAGACGCCGCTGCACGCGGACCGCTCGCACCTGCACCATCGCCTGCTCGCCACGGGCCTGAGCCAGCGCCAGGTCGCGCTGCTCTTCTACGCCGTCACAGGGGCATTTGGCGCCGTGACGATTCTCGCCGCCTATCTGCAAGGGCATGCCTGGCGCTGGTCGGCGTTCCTGCGGCTCACCCCCTGGCTCAACATCGCAGCCACCGAGGCCCCCACGATCATCGGGCTGGCGCTCGTCCCCGCTGTGACGGTGGGCATCTGGGCGTTGGTCAGGCGGCGGCGCAAACGGCTTGGCCTGGCGCCCGAAGCCTCGTACCACCGCGCGCCAACACCCTCACGCCCGGTCGCCATGGTCGGCAGTTCCGGCAGCCATCCGCGCCCGTAGTGAGCAACCCTCACCCCCTGGCCCCCTCTCCCACAAGGCGAGGGGGAAATTCGGCTCCTTTCGCGCTCTGTTGCGGCTACAGGAACGAGTCAAAGAGGCGGGCGATGTTCTGCGCCAGTTTCTGGTAGATCGGGCGCCGATTCCACTCTGCGCCGCTGAGTGACTTGCTCTGCGCAAAATAGCGCTCCTGCACAGCGCGCAGCTCGGCGACCACGCGCGGGTCATACACGAGCACACTGCATTCCGCGTTGAGCTCGAGTGAGCGCACATCGACGTTGCTGGAGCCGATGATCGCGACCTCGTCGTCGAATGTCATGAACTTGGCATGCAAGAACTGTGGCTGATACAGATGAATGTTGACGCCAGCCTCCAGCAGATCAGCGTAGTAGGACTTCTGCGCCAGGCTGACCAAAACCTGATCGGCGATGGCCGAAACGACGATGTGCGTCTCTACCCCGCGCCGCGCAGTCGTCAGCAGCGCCTGGAACACCGCTTCATCTGGCACGAGGTAGGGCGTCGTCAGAACCACACGCTCGCGCGCGGCATAGAGCAGCCCGACCAGAAGGCGTCCGGTCGTGCGGTCGTGATAGCCCGGGCCGCTGGGCAGCATCTGCGCGGGCGTCGCGCCAGTCACGGCGGGGAAGGTGAAGACCTCCGGATCGCTCTCCGGCGTTGGGATGAATTCGGTTTCGAGAAAGCGGTCGGAGAAAAAGATCGCCTGCATCTGGAGCAAGACGGGGCCAGTGATGCGCGCGACCATCTCTTCATAGATGATGCCCCGCTTGAAGCCTTTATCCACAAGGTTTTGTGACCCCATATAGCCCACCCGCTGGTCGATCACGACGATTTTGCGGTGATTGCGCAGATCGAAGCGGGCAATGCCACGTCGGAGCAGTCCGCCGGGCTGCAACACCGCCAGCGTCTCGACTCCGGCGGCGCGCAGACGTGGCGCGAGCGTCTTGAGCGCGGGCCGCGATCCGAGGCCATCCATCAGCACACGGCACGCCACGCCGCGCTGCGCAGCGCGAGCCAGCGCATCCGCGACTTTGCCGCCGGTCTGGTCATTCGCGAAGATGTAATACAGCAGATGAACCGAGTGTTGGGCGCCGTCGATATCCTGGACGAGGCGCGTAATGCTGGCGTCATAGTCGGTGAGCAGCTCGAAGCTGTTGCCGCCAACCACCGCGAAGTCGCCAAGCTGCTCGGCCATCTCGACGAGATGCAGCGCTTCCGGGCGCAATTGTGGGCGCGTGCGCTGGAGATCGTCGAGGAAGCGATGACGGGCATCCGCAATGACGAGCGCGCTCTTGCGCTGCAACGCAAGCCGCTTCTTCGAGACATAGATGCGCCCGAAGGCGAGATAGAGGATGAGGCCGAGCAGCGGTTGGAAGAAGATGAGCAGCAGCCAGGTGCGGGACGCGGCTGGGGTGCGCTTCTGCGGGACGTAGAGCAGCATCACGACGACGATGATGATATTGATGCCCACATCAACCAGGGCCAGGAGGTCTACCGACTGCGGCATGGTCCACTCTGCCTTCTCTCGCCAGTCGCCGCTTGACGTGTGACGCGGCTGCGCGCATCTCAGCGGCGCATCGGCCTCTCCGCAAGCCGCCAGAACAGGGTCGCTGGCGGTTGAAACCGCGCCTGGATTGCCCTGCGGGGCCGCAAAGTCCGCCGATGCGGACTGGGACCGAGCTGCGGCGTTGCGTACATGCGCTTGCGGCTCGAATACTTCACAAGCCCTGACAGGACGGCAGCCCAACACATTGCGAGGCTACTCTCCCAAGCAGTATAGCAGTATCCGGGCCGACGACATTCATCGCGGGTTCCACTCAAAACCGGGGTCAGATGGGGCGCGCGGGCGCTGGCGGGTGAAGCCGCGCCTGAAGGGCCTCTCGGCCCACAACCCCACCTCCGTGGGTCCAAGATCAAATCCGTATTTGGACCTGCGCAGGCAGGTCTTGTGGCGACCGCAGTCGCCTTGAGGCGCGGTTTCAACCGCCAGCCTGTTAGTCGACACTTGACACAGTATATTCACGTCGTATATACTCGTCACCGGATACTATGAACAGGGTGATCGTGAACGAGTACTGTCGGCGCCAATAGCACTATGGAGGAACAGATGATGACCAGGCGCAAAGTGAATAATCCGCTGGCGCTGGCGGCGCTGGCATGCCTGTTCGAGCGCCCGATGCATCCCTACGAGATGGCGACCACGATGCGCGAGCGCGGCAAGGACCAGAGCATCAAGCTCAACTATGGCTCGCTCTACACGGTGGTCGAGGCGCTACAGCAGCATGGGCTGATCGTCGCGCAGGAGACCGAGCGCGAGGGCCGACGCCCTGAGCGCACGGTCTACCGCCTGACCGACGCTGGCCGCATGGAGCTGATTGACTGGGTCAGCGAGCTGCTCAGCACACCTTTCAAGGAATACACACGCTTCGAGGCGGGCCTTTCGCTCGCTGGCGTGTTGCCGCCCAGCGATGTCGCCGCGCTGCTCACCCAACGCTGCGGCATGCTGGAGATCGAGATCTCGCAGATGCGCGCCCTGCTACAGCTTCTCGCGCAGCGCGGGCTACCGCGAGGGTTCACCATCGAGAACGAGTATGCGCTGGCGATGCGCGAGGCGGAGCTTGTCTGGACGCGCACCATCGCCGACGAAATCGCGTCGGGCGCTTTCGATGGCGCCGCCGAGTGGGCCGCCCACCACAGCGCCCTCGAGCAGGAGATCGCAGCGCCAGCAGAGTCCGCAGCGGCAGAGGCTGCGGCGGAAACGCAGGAAACGCAGGAAACGGAGGCCGACGCGGACGAGCGGTAGGCGTTGGCCGCGTTGTGGCTGTCAGCCTCCATAGCCGCAGAATGCGACCGCCGATTGCGCCACGTTCTCCGCAGCGGTGAAGCAGCCAGGCCATCCTGTCTCTTGTCGTATACGTATACGTATGTTATAGTCGCTACGACGCATCGCCAGCGCGCAGGCAGCTACACCAACCACGACCACCCCTGGCGCCGACGCACAGGCGCTACGCTGATTCTTTGCCTGGTGGGTTCGACTCGCCAGTTCATCAGAAAGGGAGATGTTCGATGTCCATCCAGCCAGCCACGCCGCACGGCGCGGCCACCGCCGCCATCGCGCGGCCAGCCGTCGAGGCCGAGGGCCTCGCCAAGACCTATCCCGGTGGCGTCCATGCGCTCAAGGGCGTCAGCTTCAGCGTCACACCTGGCTCTGTGTTCGCGCTGCTCGGCCCGAACGGCGCGGGCAAGTCAACGATTGTGAAGATCCTCACGACGCTCTCGCGGCCCAGCGCCGGGCGCGCCAGCGTCGTAGGGCGCGATGTCGTGCGCGAGCCGGAGCGCGTGCGCCGCGTGATTGGCGTCGTGGCGCAGAAATCGGCGGTGGACCTGGAGGCCACGGCTATCGAGAATCTGACGTTGCAGGGCCAGCTCTATGGCCTCTCCGGCGGTGAGCTACGGCGGCGCGTCGCTGGCCTGCTCGAACGCTTCGGCCTCGCGGAGGCGCGCAATCGTATCGCACGCACGCTCTCCGGCGGCATGCAGCGCAAGCTCGATGTGGCGATGGGCCTCATCCACCAGCCTGAGGTGTTGTTTCTGGATGAGCCAACGACCGGCCTGGACCCAGAGGCGCGTGCGGACATGTGGCGCGAGATTGCGCGCCTGGCGCGTGAGGATGGGCTGACCGTCGTGCTCACGACACACTACCTGGAGGAGGCCGACCACCTGGCGCAGCGTATCGCCATCATTGACCACGGCCAGATCGTCGTCACCGGGACGCCCGAGGAGCTGAAAGCGGAGTTGCGCGGCGACGCGATTCAGGTGGAACTTACCGACGCCCTCCCCGAGGCCGACATCCGCGCGGCGCTCAGCGACCTGGATGACACGCTCCGCGAGGTCGTCATCGAGGGCCGCAGCCTGCGGGCGCGCGTGGACAGCGGCGCCAGCGCGCTCCCCACGGTGCTCGCCGCGCTCGATGCCGCTGGCGCCCACGCCGCTAGCGCGACCGTCGCCCGGCCATCGCTGGACGATGTGTATCTGCGCTATACCGGGCGCGCCTACTCTGACGCCACCAATAAGGAGGCCATCCGATGACCGTCGCGCTCGCCAATTCTGCGCAGATCACCACGCGCTACCTGCGCGCGTTTCTGCGCCAGCCGAGCTATGTCGCGTTCACACTCGTGCAGCCGGTCATCTGGCTGTTCCTCTTCGGCCAGCTTTTCAAGCGTATCGTCGAAATCCCCGGTTTCACGGGCGCCTCCTACATCGCCTTCCTGACGCCGGGTGTCGTCGTCATGTCGGCGCTGTTCTCCACCGGATGGAGCGGCATGGGCTACGTCGTCGATATGGAGCGCGGCGTGATGGATCGCTTCCTCGTCTCGCCCGTGCGTCGTGGCGCGCTGATCGGCGGCGAGCTGATCTACCAGGCTGGCATGACGCTGCTGCAATCGCTGATTATCCTGGGGCTGGGCTTCCTTGCGGGAGCGCGCTTCAACGGCGGAGTTGTCAGCATCGTCGTCTTCCTCGTGAGCGTGATGCTGCTGGGAACGGCGTTCGCTTCGTACTCCAACGCCCTCGCCCTCATCCTGCGCACCCAGAACGCGGTGATCGGCGCGGTGAATTTCGTCGTGCTGCCGCTGACGTTCGTGTCCTCCACCTTCATGCCGGTGAATCTCATGCCGCAGTGGATGCAGACGGTGGCCAGGTACAATCCCGTCACCTGGGCCGTGGAGATTGGCCGCCAAACGCTCAGCAGCAGCGTCGATTGGTCGGTGGTGGGCGTGCGCCTGGCTGCGCTGCTGGCGCTGACGCTCATCTGCGCCTGGCTCTCCACCCGCGCGTTCCGCTCCTATCAGCGCTCGGTGTGAGCCGCGCGACACAGGCAGCGCAGGGATGTCGCAGCGTGTCAGCTACTCATGAGCGCGTCGGCGGCGGCCAGAGATGGCAATCGCCGACGCGCTCAGCGCCAGGCGGATTCCGGAACCGCTCGCAGTGGGTGATAACGGGTTCACAGGCTCGTCGCGGGGTCAACATCCACGGCCCAGCCAGGGGTCAGCGCGTCGGGGGCGAGCGCGCGCAGCGCCTGCAACGGGTCTGGCCCGCGCACGATGATCTGCCAGCGGTAGCGCCCGCGCAGCCGCTCCATGAAGGCGGGCGCCGGGCCGACGAGATCGGTATCGCGCAGGCGCTGGGTGTGGATGACACGCTCCAGCGCTTCGGCCAGCGCCATCGCCTCGATCTGCGCGCTATAGCGGTCATGATGTTCGTAGACCAGCTTCACCAGCCGCCGAAACGGCGGATAGCCATATTGTCGCCGCACGCTCAGCTCCACGCTGGAGAAGCTGGCGTAGTCGTGTTGCGCGGCGGCCTGGATGCAGAAATGCTCCGGGTTGAACGTCTGCACGATGACACGCCCCGGCGCCGCGCCGCGTCCCGCGCGCCCCGCCACCTGTGTGAGCAACTGGAAGGAACGCTCCGACGCGCGGAAGTCGGGCAGGGTCAGCGCGACATCGGCGGAGACGACGCCCACCAGGGTGACGGCTGGCAGATCGAGGCCCTTCGCGATCATCTGCGTGCCAACCAGCAGATCGGCGCGGCGCTCGGCGAAGGCGCGCAACAAGTCTTCGTGGGCCTGGCGCGTGCGCGCGGTGTCGCGATCCCAGCGCAGCGTGCGCGCCGCCGGAAACATCCGCTTCAGCGTCGTCTCGACGCGCTCGGCGCCCAGCCCGAAGTAGCGGATGCTGGCGCTCCAGCAGAGCGGACACTGGCGCGGCGGCGTCTCGCGTCTGCCGCAGTAATGGCAGATCAGCGCATCCTCGCCCGCGTGGAAGGTCAGCGAGACATCGCACTGGCGACAGCGCGCTATGTAGCCACACTCGCGACAGATGACGCTGGTGGCGAAGCCGCGCCGGTTGAGGAAGAGAATCGCCTGCTCGCCGCGCGCCAGCGTCTCCACGAGCGCCGTGCGCAGCGTCTCGCTGAGGATGCTGGTGTTGCCCTCGCGTAGCTCCGCGCGCAGGTCTACCACCGTCACGGGCGGCAGGCCCGGCGCCAGCCCCGGCGCGCTGGCTGGCTCCGCTCGCTGGCTGGCTTGCGCAGCGGCGGCGCCCACGCGCTCACTCATCTCGATCAGCCGCCAGACGCCCGCCCGCGCCCGCTCGAATGACTCCATCGAAGGCGTGGCGCTGCCCAGCACGACCGTGGCGCCGGTCTGCGCCGCCAGGCGTGTCGCCACATCGCGCGCATGGTAGCTGGGCGTGCGCTCCTGCTTGTACGCCGCCTCATGCTCCTCATCCAGAATGATGAGGCCGAGATTGGCGAGCGGCGCAAAGAGCGCCGAGCGCGACCCCAGCACGACATCTACCTCGCCCGCGCGGATGCGCCGCCACTCGCTCAGGCGCTCCGCGGGAGTCAGCTCGCTGTGCAGCAGCGCCACGCGCCCAGGGAAGCGTCCCGCGTAGCGCGCCATCGCCTGCGGAGTCAGCGCAATCTCTGGCACGAGCGCCAGCCCGCGCTGCCCACGCGCGATGATGGTCGCCAGCGCCTGAAGGTAGACCTCCGTCTTGCCGCTGCCCGTGACGCCATGCAGCAGGCAGACCCGCGCGCCCGCGTCATCCAGCGGCCCCGCCGGGTCGAGAATCGCAGCGAGCGCGTGGCGCTGCGTCGCGGTCAGCGTCAGCGGCGTTGTCGGGGCGATCACCTGCCCCGCCAGCGGATCATGTCGCGCCTCAACCCGCTCGACCGCGATCAATCCAGCCGCAACCAGCTCGGCAAGCAGGGCGGGGGTGGCGCGTGTCAGCCGCAGCAAATCCTCCACGCGCCACGGACGCGCCGACTGCTCCAGCACATCGAGCGCGCCAAGTTGGCGCAGCAGACGCTCGCTCTCGCGATCTGGCGCGCCCAGTGTGGCGGCGGCCAGCGGCGACTGATTGCGCGCTCGCCGCGCCGTCGGCGGCTGCGCGACGATCAGCGCATCCAGCCGCTCGCGCGCCGCCACGCGCCACGCCTCCACCTGCGCATGTGGAGCGACCAGCCGCGCCATGCGCTCGCGCCTCGGCTGGAGCGCCGAGGCGGGCAACTCGGTGGTCAGGCGCGCCAGTCGCCGCTCTACCAGCGCATGCGTCACAGCCCGCGCCCGCTCCGCGCCCAGCGCCTCCACCAGCCGCTCGCGCTCCAGCAGACCCTCATCACGCAGCAGCGCCAGCGCCAGCGCGGCATCGGCTGATAGCGCTGCGGCTGTGCCCTCCGTCATGGCCGCTTCGGTTGGGCGCAGCGCGCTACGCGCGCTGGAGACCAACCCCGGCGGCAGGAACATGCGCGCGACTGCGCCCAGCGGCGCCCAGTAATACGCGGCGATCCATTCGGCGAGGGCGCGCTGACTCTCGGAGAGCAGCGGTTCGGGGGCCAGCAGCGTCGTGATCTCGCGCAGCCTGACGCCGCCTGCAACGCCGCTCGTGTCGTCGTTCGTGTCGTCGCTCGTCGCGCCAGTCTCCGCGCTGGCGTCGTCGCTGGCGTCGAGCGACCAGATAATCCCTGGCAGGGCGCGCTCACCAAAAGGCGCGGAGACGAGGCAGCCCGCCTGCGCTTCACGCGCCAGCGCCACGCTGAGGCGGTAGCTGTAGAGGTCGCGTGGGCGTCGTGTGCGCCGCGCTCCCTGGAGCATGACCACCTCGACCCGCATGCGCGCCTCCTGAGATCGGGGCGCCTTCACGAGCGAGCCAGATGCCGCGGCGCCCCCTGCTACTCTACCACCTGGGATGATTAGCGATTCACGGCGGGGAGCCAGGGATCAGTGGGCGCGTCGTCGAGCGCGGCGCTCTCGGCGGACAGCGCGGTCGGCGCGACCTCGGCAACAGGCGCGTCTGGCTGGCGCACACGGCGCATCGGCCACGGCGGCGTATGGGCGATGCGGGCAAGCGCTCCCGTCAGGTCGAGCGCGCTCGGCTGATAGCCCGCGCAGAGGGCGGCGATCTGCGCGCCGATGACGATGAACATACCGTAGGCGTAGAAGAAAACGAGCGCGACCAGCGCGAAGCCCGCGATGGTTCCAAAGTGATTGGGGTAGAGCACATAGCGCACATACAGGGGGAAGATCAGTATGTAGCCCTGGCTGAGCGTCGCGGCGACCAGCGCGCCGGGCCAGGCCGCGCGCAGCGAGACAAAGCCCGGCGTGAGGCAGGTGTAGGCGATCAGCAAGAGGATGAAATTCGCCGCAAGCCCGGCCAGCAAGGCTATCCATGGCTCGAAGGGCGCCCCGCCAAGGGCGTCGGGGTCTATCAGCCAGACACGCAGACTGGTGGGGGAGAAGCCGATATGTGGGGTCGCCGTGGCGGAGAGCACGATCACCGGCATCAGCGCGACAAAGAGCAGCAGCATCAGCAGCGCGGCGCGGTTCTGCGCCAGAAAGCGTCGCTTGGGTCGGCGGAAGATGACACAGAGCACGCTCTCCAGCACGGCGAAGAAGCGCGAGCCATACCAGATGGCCACCGGCAGGCCGAGCGCCAGCACGATGATGGGAGCCGTGCGCAGGCTCTGCGCGAAGGCGTTGACCGCGTTCGCCTCCACCCTGTCGGGCAGAAAGTGGAGCAGGTAGAGGATAACGCTCTGCTCGGCATGCGGTGTCGTCAGGCGCAGAAACAGCGCCAGCAGGACGAGCTGCAATCCGACGATAGCGAAGAGTGACTCCAGCAGGGTAAACGCGAGCAGGCGCCCCAGATTCCAGCCCCAGTCGTGGTCAAACTTGTTCCAGAATCGCCATGCCATACGTCCAGCCCTTTTTTGTGTCATCGCCCAGGAGACAATGCCCCCGTTTCGCATGATAGCATAACGGCTGAGCTGGCGCGATAGACAATGGTGGCGCAGCTTCCACCCAAAACCGAGGGTTGGCCTGGGAGCGGGCTGGCGGTTGAAACCGCGCCTCAGGGCGACTGCGGTCGCCACGAGACCCGCCTGCGCGGGTCCTCCACCGCCCGGTTCCCAGCCTGCGGAGGCAGGCTTCGCGGCCCGCAGGCCCATAGGCGCGGTTTCAACCGCCAGCGACCTGACCCCCGGTTTTTGGTGGAACCGTTGGCGCAGCTTCTCCGCAGATTCTCAGCGAATTCACCAGATTGCGAGGCCATAGCGGATGTCACTGGGCGCTCCATCGCTGACGAGCGAGACGCTGCGCGCGGTCGGCCTCGACGCCGACGCGGTGATGGCGGTCGAGCCGCTGCTGGATGGCCTCTCTGGCGCTGAGCTGGCGCGTGTCCGGCTCTGCGCGCCAGCGGGCGACTGGCCCGGCGCGCCGTGCGGCATGCGCAGCCGCGTGGTGAAGCGCATCGTGGCCGAGACAGGCTGGCTGGGCGCGGCCACTCACGACACACGGCTGCGCGAGGCGGCGCTCTGGCGCGCGGGCCTGCCGCAGTGGCTTCCCCGGCGCATCGCCCTGGCGGTGGAGCAGGTGGCGTTCGCTGCGCCAGCCGACGCGCCAGCCAGCGCGACGTTGCTGATGCGCGATGAACGCGCCCATCTGATGCGCCGTCCCTACCGCGCGCCAGCGGGGCGCCTGCCTGGCGAGATCGTGACGTTGCTCGACGCGCTGGCGGCGCTGCATGCGCGCTTCTGGCAGGCGGCGCTGCTCGACGATGCGGCGCTGGGGCTGACTTCGCCGCGCGATACGCTGCTCTGGCTCAGCCCGGCGGTGGTGGCGCAGCGGATCATGGTGGGCGATTCGCAGCCCTACCTGCGGCTGGCGCTGGCTGGCTGGGAGGCATTCTTCCAGCTGATCGCGCCGGAGGATGCGGCGACGCTGCGCGGCGTCTTCGCGCAACCAGAGGCGGCGCTGCGAGCGATCGAGGCGCTGCCGCGCACGCTGATCCACGGCGATGTCTGGGGGCCAAACATCGGCTGGCTGCCACCGACGCGCCACAGTCCACGCCTGGGCCGTCGCCTGCTGCTGCTCGACTGGGCGCTCGCCGCCGCCGCGCCCGCTCCCTACGATGTCCTCTCGCTCTGCGGCGCGTGGCATACGCTGCGCCCGACGACGCTGCTGGCAGTCTATCGCGCCCGACTGACGCGGCGGCTGGCGGCGCGCGGCGTCCATCTGACACCGCGCCAGTGGCAGGGGCTGGCCGACGCGGCGTATCTGCGCACGACGCTGACTGGCGGCGAGGCCTGGGCGCGGGCAGTCGCGCAGGCGCCGTCCGCGCTGGCGCGACGACGGGCGCTGACGCGGCTAACCTGGTGGGCGCGGCGTGGCGCGTGGGCGGCGCGCCGCCTGACGGCTACGTGATGCGCTGAGGCTTGCCTGTTCAGCGCGTAGCGTCCAGCACCTCCAGCGCCTGCTGGGCCTCGGCGCGCACGGATGGCTCGGCGTCGCTGGCAAGGGTCGCGGTGAGGGCCGCGCGCGCCTCTGGGCCACCGAGGCGCCCCAGCGCCCAGGCGGCGTGCCCGCGCACCAGCGGCTCCGCATCGCCCAGCGCCTCGATCAGCGCGGGGATGGCGACCGGGTCGCCGATGTTGCCCAGCGCGATGCAAACGTTACGCAGCAGGCCGCGCCGCTTCGCCCGCTTGATGGGGCTGTGGCTGAAGCGCTGGCGGAAGCCCTCGTCATCGAGCTTGAGCAGCGGAATCAGCTCTGGGCTGGAGCCAACCAGTGGCCGTGGGCGAAACTCCAGCCGGTCGCCCGCGCCAAGCCGTCCGCTGGCGCGCAGTCGCCGCTCGGCCACCAGATTCACCGGGCAGACCTGCTGGCAGATGTCGCAGCCAAAGATGTGCGCGCCGATCAGTGGGCGCAGCTCCAGCGGGATGGCGCCGCGATGCTCGATGGTGAGATAGGAGATGCAGCGGCGCGCGTCGAGCACGTAGGGTGCGACGAAGGCGTTGGTCGGGCAGGCGTGCAGGCAGACCTCACACTGGCCACAGTTGGCGGCCAGCGGAGAGTCGGGCGCGAGATCGAGGCTGGTGACGAGTTCCGCGAGGAAGACCCACGACCCCCAGCCCTTCGTCAGGATGTTGGTGTTCTTGCCATACCAGCCGAGGCCCGCGCGCTGCGCTACCGCCCGATCGACCATGCGCCCCGTGTCGCAGAAGACGATGCTCTTCTCGTCGCCAGGTGGCGCCAGCTCGCGCACGAAGGTCGCCAGAGCGTCGAGCTTGCGCCGGATGGCTTCATGATAGTCATCGCCCCAGGCATAGCACGAGACACGCCCGTGCGGCTCACCTGGCGCGCTGAGGTCGCGGGGCGCTTCGGTGAGATAGAAGACGCCCAGCGCCACGACTGAACGCGCTGCTGGCAGCAGCGCCTGCGGATCGCTCGATACCTCGGCGCGCTCTGGGGTCAGCCAGTCCATCCCCTCGAAGAAGCCCGCCGCGATGCGCGTCTTCAGCGATTGCTCCGCGCGCGGCAGTGGCTCGGCGCTGGTGACGCGCACGAGGTCGAATCCCAGGGCATAGGCGCGCTCACGCACCTGCTCGGCGAGTGTTTCGCGGGGCAGCGCCTGCCCCTCGATCTCGGATACGTCCATCAAGTTCTCTTACGCGATACGCCATCGCCAGGCGAAGACTCGTGGCTCTGGCAGGCTAGCGACATAGACCAGGTCGTCATCAGACCATTGAATCACAATAGCGCACGCGCCAGCAGCTGTTCCTCGACCTGGGCCGGGGGTTCCGTCCTTGAGCAGGATGAGCGGAAGGGTCTCATCGAGAGGAGGGGCGCCAGCGAGAACAGAGGTCCTGCGCGCATGGCTGTCGGTACTAGGCCAATTGCGGCCTGGCGTCGGCGCTCTCTATACTGAATGCAGTGTAAGCGCCTTTGCCTGGCGAGCGATACGGCGCAGTGTCGCGCGGCTCACGGCCAGCGGTCGGCCAGCGGTCGGCCAGCGACCTGCCCGCGACCAGATGACACGGCCAGATGAGACAGAAAGCAGGGCTGCCATGGCGGATGCACAGCGGCGCGCTGAGTTGGCCACACGCATCGAGCAGCGTCGCCAGGAGCTGGGGGAGCGCGCCGATGTCAGCGTGCGCCTGCGCGAACTCTCGGCCTCGGGCAGTCGCTTTCCTGCGCCAGCCGCGCGTGGGCGCCGCTCGACGCTCACCACCGTCATCATCACCGCTATCGCCGGTGTGGGGCTGCTCCTGATCGCCGCCGTGGCTGCCATTGTCATCGCCAGCGGTGTCTGGGTGCAGTCGCAACTCAGTTCGCCCTCCACCACGGTCGAAGACTTCTACTCCGCTGTCCATCAGCAAGACTACCCGACCGCGTATGGCAAGTTCTCGGACCAGGCGCAGAGCACGCTCAGCGAGACGAAGTTTGAGCAGACGATGCGTGCGACCGATCTGATCTCTGGCAGTGTGGAGTCGTATTCGGTCGTCTCCGCCACCACCAACGGCGCGACGGCCACGGTGATCGTCGATGTCGTGCGCCGTGGCGACACGACGACGGCGCAGGTCTTCCAGTTGACGCTGACGCAGCAGCAGCAATCCTGGCGCATCGCGGCCATTCGTCAGACCGGCGACACCGCCGCGCCAACGCCATCAAACTGACCATCGCGCAGGCGCCGCACACCCGCGTCGTGCGCCTGCGCGAAGTGTGCGCCCATTGGCAAGCGCACGATGAAGCGTCAATCCGCAGCCTTTCTGGCCTCAGGGGGTCCTATTCGCCTGCAAATGGGGTCAAAATTGTGCTATTATAAGTAGGGAATCCTGGAAGTATCCGGCAGCGTGTTGTGGGTACATGACGTTGTCGAGGAGGGCAGCATACACGCTATGGCGACAGTTTCAAAAGGTTCGGAGTACAGCGCCAAGGATATCGAGATTCTGGAAGGTCTCGAACCCGTGCGCAAGCGTCCCGGAATGTATATTGGCAGCACCGATATTCGCGGGCTACATCATCTCGTGTATGAGGTCGTAGACAATAGCATTGATGAAGCAATGGCCGGTGTCTGTGATCGCATCATCATCACCATCAACGCCGATAATTCGCTCACCGTGGACGACAATGGTCGCGGCATCCCCGTCGAGCCGCACCCCAAGACGCCGAGCACGTCTACCCTTGAGATCGTGATGACGACGCTGCATGCAGGCGGCAAGTTTGGCGGCGATGGCTACAAGCAAGGCTCGAGCGGCCTGCATGGCGTCGGAGTCTCTGCGGTGAATGCGCTCTCGGCCTTTTGCCGGGTTGAGGTGCGCCGCAACCACAAGCTCTACGTGCAGGAGTATCGCCACGGCGTGCCGAGCGCGCCCGTCAAGGCGGTTGGCCCGGCCACGGGCACAGGCGCCAGAGTGACCTTCCTGCCCGACCTGACGATCATGGAGACGGGCGACTTTCAGTTTGAGACACTCGCCGAGCGCTTCCGCGAGATGGCGTATCTCAACCGCGAAGTGACGATCAAGATCATTGACGAGCGCCCCGACCGCGAGCAGGATGCGACCTACTACTTCGATGGCGGGCTGCGCAGTTTTGTGCGCCACCTGAACAAGAATCGCAACGTGCTGATGGCGCGCCCGGCGTATGTCGAGCGCAAGGTGGACAAGTCCATCATTGAAGTGGCGCTCCAGTACAACGACAACTACAGCGAGACGGTCTACTCTTTCGCGAACGGCATCAACACGGTGGATGGCGGCTCGCATGTGACGGGCTTCCGCGCGGCGCTGACCCGCACGCTCAACGAGTATGGGCGCAAGGCGAACCTGCTCAAAGAGTCGGACGCGAACCTGTCTGGCGACGATGTGCGCGAGGGGCTGACGGCGGCGATCAGCGTGAAGCTGCCTGAGGCGCAATTCGAGGGGCAGACGAAGGGCAAGCTGAATAACGCCGAGGTGCGCACCCAGACGGAGATGGTTGTCACCGAGATGCTGGCGAAGTATCTGGAGGAGACACCCTCTGAGGGCAAGCGCATCATCGAGAAGTGCCTCGGCGCTGCCCGCGCGCGCGATGCCGCCCGCCGTGCCCGTGAGCTGGTGCGCCGCAAAGATTCGCTCGACTCGACACTCCCTGGCAAGCTGGCCGACTGCTCTGAGCGGTCGCCGCAGCGCTCGGAGCTGTATCTGGTCGAGGGCGATAGCGCGGGGGGCTGCTTCTCTGGCGATACGCTGGTGGCGCTCGCTGATGGTCGCGCGGTCAGTTTTCGCGAGTTAGTCGCCGAGGCGGCGGAAGGCAAGGAGCACTTTGCCTATACGATTCGCAACGATGGCAAGATTGGCCTGGAGCGCATCACACATGCGCGCATGACCAAGGCAAACGCGGCGGTTGTACGGGTGACACTGGACACAGGCGAAACGATTACCTGCACGCCAGATCATCGCTTCATGCTGCGCGACGGCAGCTACAAGGCCGCCGCCGATCTGACACCCGATGATTCGCTGATGCCGCTCTATCGCAAACTCTCTGACATGGCTGAAGCGGGCAGCGAGGGGCGTGCCCGCGAGGCTGTGGCTCACTACAATCACCGCATCGTCTCAGTCGAGCGCCTCGACGAGACAATGGATGTGTATGACCTGGAGGTTCCGGGGACGCACAACTTTGCGCTGGCCAGCGGTGTGTTTGTGCACAACAGCGCGAAACAGGGGCGCGACCGCCATTTCCAGGCGATCCTGCCGCTGCGCGGCAAGATCCTCAACGTGGAGCGCGCGCGGCTCGACCGCATGCTCTCCAGTGAGCAGATCACGAACATCGTCACCGCGCTTGGCACGAGCATCGGCGATACCTTCAGCACGGACAAGCTCCGCTACTGGCGCATCATCCTTATGAGCGTCGCGGGCAGCGAGCCAACGCTGCTGATGGATGAGGATGGCCGCACCGAGTTGACGACTGTGGGCGCCTTCATAGACGCTTGCATCGAGGGCAAGCGCCTTGCTGAACGCTACCAGGTGCTCTCGTTTGATCCTGTGAGCCATGCGACGCGCTTCCGCCCGCTCAAGGCGGTCATCCGCCATACCCACGAGGAGCCGCTCTACACCATCACGACGCGCTACAACCGCAGCATCACGGTGACAGCCTCGCATAGTGTCTTCGCGCTGGAGAATGGCAAGGTCGTGCTGAAGAAGGGCGACCAGATTCGCCCAGGTGACACGGTGGTGGCAAGCCGCCGTCTGCCACGCCCAGACATGCCTCCGGCGGCGATTGACCTGATCGAGACGTTCTACCGCAGTGGCCAGGCGCAGTCACTCTATGTCACAGGCGAAGATGTGCGCCAGCTTGCCGCGAAGCGTGTGCTCGCTGGTGTGATGCGCGAGGACCTGTGGAGCGAGCCGCGCGTGACGTTAGCCGCCACTGGTTGGGCGCAGCTCACGGCGCATCGCGAGGCGGTCGGCGTGACACAGGCGCAGGTGGCAATGGCCACAGGCGCCAAACAGCCGATCACCGTTAGCCACTGGGAGCGCGGCGTCAATCGTCCCATCGCATCCCAATTCGAGCGCTACCTGGACGCGATTAGCTGGCATGATGAGATCGCCTATGAGACGATCCCCTCGAAAATCGATGCCCTGTTGCAGCGCGACGATACGAGCGCAAACGCGCGCTATCGCAAGGTGAGTCGCACAACCTTGCTCAGTGATCTGACCCCGGAAGAGGTCGCGACGCTTGGCTCAGATGCGCGTCTGGCGGCGCGCGCCCACCATGCGAAGGACTTTGCTCGCTACCTGCCCGTCACGCGCGACCTGATGTGGTTCCTGGGGTGGTATGCCGCCGAAGGAACCCTGAGCAAGCATCAGGTCAGCTTGAATCTGGGAGAGAAGGATGAGCGCTTCCTGGAGGAACTCTCGCAGGCCATCGAAAACACCTTCGGTGAGACGCCACGACGTTACAACACGTTGGACAGTCACGGCTTCAAGTTCTACTTCCAGAGCGTAGTGGCGACGCGCCTGCTGCGCGCGTGGGGTCTCGATGGCCACGCGCACGAGAAGCGGATACCAGACATCGTGTACAGCCTCCCTGAGGACCTCCAGATGGCGTTCCTGGAAGGCTATTTCCTGGGCGATGGTACGACAGCTGGCGAGAACATCAGCTTCACGACCAACTCGCCCACCATGAAGGATGGCCTGCTCTACCTGCTCGGCCAACTCGGGCTGGTCGCGTCCACCAGCGAGATGCGCCCCTCCACACCGGAGGGCGCCGCCATCCAGACTCGCCACCCATACTACACCATCGCTCTCTGCGGCAAGCGGCAACTCGCCGACTGCCGCGCGCTCTGGGCGCGGCATGCCAATGCGCCGAAAGTTGATGCGCATCTCGCGCGCGAGGGCCACAGGGCGATGGACTACGTCGAGATCGGCGCGGACCTCATGGGCCTCAGCGTGCTGACGGTCGAGGCGACGCAGCCCGATAGCCCCTATGTCTACGACTTCTCGGTCGAGGGCGACGAAAACTTCATCTGTGGCGCGGGCGGCCTCTGCGCCCACAACACGGATGCTGACGTTGATGGGAGCCACATCCGCACGTTGCTGCTGACGTTCTTCTTCCGCCATATGGAGCCGCTCATCACCAATGGGCATCTCTACATCGCGCAGCCGCCGCTCTACCGCATTCAGGTGGGCAAGCAGCGGCACTACGTCTACAGCGACCAGGAGCGCGATGAGTTCCTGGCGCGGCTGGGGCCAGGCAAGAACGCGGCGGTGAATCGCTACAAGGGCCTCGGCGAGATGGACCCGGAGGAGTTGTGGGAGACGACGATGAACCCGGCGTCACGCACATTGCTCCAGGTGACAATTGAAGATGCGATCAAGGCTGATGAGACCTTCTCGATGCTGATGGGCGACGAGGTGATGCCACGCAAGCGCTTCATCGAAGCGCACGCGCACAACGTGAAGAATCTCGACGTATAGAGGCTTTGCCACAGCCAGCAGAGGCGCCGCGCGATCCATCGAGGTCGCTGCGGCGCCTCTGCCGCGTTCGCGGGCCTCTGGGCGACGGTGTGCGGCTGACGTGCTACAATCCCCGATGTGCGAGGGCGAGTGGTCGCACGTGGAGGGTCATGCGCGCCGAGAGGAGGCAGTCGGTCATGGCAGACCGTGACACTGCGCATCAACCACAGCAGCGAGTCGCGGCGCAACTGATGGCCAGCGAAATGCCGACCTGGGTGATGATCATCGCCGGGATCATCCTGGCGGTCCTCGGCGTGCAAATCGCAGTGAGTATGGCGCACGACCCGGTGGCCAAGGTCGCCATGGTCGAACTGCTCTACCTGGGAGCCATCGTGATGGCGGCCCTCGCGCGCTTTGCGCCGAGCCTGCGCTCGGCGCTGACGTATATCGCCCTGGCCCTGTGTATCAGCCTGGTCTTGCATCAGGTGAACACCGTTGGCGCCGAGAATGTCGTGCTGATCGTCCTCCTCATGACGACCATGGGACGGCTGCCGCTGCGCATGGCGATTGTCACGTTCATTGTGATTACGCTGGTCTATTGCTGGGTCAACGGCCTCAGCCAGATGCTGCTGGCGGGCGACTGGAACCTGTTCACCTCGAGCGACGCCGCCAGGCTGGGCTACGCGCTCACGGTCTATGTGCCGTTCGCGCTGATCGCGGGGAGTTTTCAGGCGCGTGCGCAGACCACAGCGCAGCTACGCGAGACACAGGCGCAGTTGCGCGAGGAGATGCAGCACACCAGTGAGCTGGCCGCCTCACGTGAGCGGGCGCGCATCGCACGCGACATCCACGATGTCCTGGCGCATACCTTGACCATCCTCTCGGTGCAGACGCAGGCGGCGCGGCAGATCGTGCGGCAAGAGCCAGAGCGCGCGGCGGGCCTGCTCGATGAGATGAGCGTGATACTGCGCGAGAGCCTGGCCGAGAGCCGCAAGGTGGTGGGCCTGCTGCGTGAGGCGCGCGAGACGCCAGGCATGCAGGGGGAGGAACCCAGCCTGAGCGCGCGCCTGCTGGCCACCGCCGAACACTTCACCGAGCGCGCTGGCCTGCGATGCGAACTCGATGAGCAAGGAACGGCCCGCGCGGTTAGCCCCGAGCAGACAGAGGCGCTCAACTTCGCCCTGCAAGAGGCGCTGACGAACGCCTATCGCCACGGCGCAGCGCGCCACCTGCGCGCCACGCTGGAATGGCAGGCGCAGGCGGTGTCGCTAACGATGGTGGATGACGGCAACGCGCAGGCCAACGCCGAGTCGCCGGGTAGCGGGCTAGGGCTGCGCGGCATGCGCGAGCGCGCCGAGACGCTAGGCGGCGCGGTGACGGCTCGCGCGCTGGCCACTGGCGGCTTCCGCGTGGTGATGCGGCTGCCACTCAATGCGGCGACACGGGATGCGCAGGGAGCGGCATGAGTGACGGCATGAGTGATGGCACGGGCGCAGGCAAGATTCGGGTGGCGCTTGCCGATGACCAGCGGCTGTTGCGCGAGGGATTGCGCATCATCCTGGAGGCGGCGCCAGATATCGAAGTGGTGGGCGTGGCGGACGATGGCGTGGCGGCGTGCGAATTAGCGGCGCGCGACCACCCTGATGTGATGCTGATGGATATCCGCATGCCCCGCAAGGATGGCATCGCCGCGACCGAGACGATTCGCGCCGTCTCGCCGGAAACACGAGTGATTTTGCTGACAACCTACGACACGCCCGAACTGGTGGTGGATGGCGTGCGCGCAGGCGCCTCGGGCTACCTGCTGAAGGACGCCAGCGCGGAGGAACTCTGCGCGGCTGTGCGCACAGTGGCGCGCGGACAGGTACTCTTTCAGGCGCAGAGCGCGGCGCAACTGCTGGCCAGCCAGCTCGGCGCTGCGTCCATCCTTAACCAAGCGGCGACCATGCCCAACGGCGATGACAGCGGGCTGACTGACCGCGAGCGCGATGTGCTGCGGCTGATCGCTGAGGGGCGCGCCAACGCCGAGATCGCCGAGGCGCTCACGGTGAGTGAGGCGACCGTCAAGACGCATATCAACCACATCTTCGCCAAGCTCGGGGCCCGCGACCGCACGCAAGCGCTGGTGATCGCGCGACAGCGCGGCCTCGCCTGAGCGGACGGCGCCTCAGCCGTATCCGCGACCTCTCCACCCACGGGTGGAGAAGCGACCATTGACGCCTCAACCCAGAAATCAACCCGCGCGCCGAGGCTGCGCGCCCCCCTCCGGAACTACACTCCTCCACAGATGCATGAGCGCACTTCCACCAGCGCCCGTCCCCGTCAAAGAGGTCTGAGGCGCTGATGTGGGAACTGAGGAGGAGTTGAGAAGCATGATGCCCACCGATTCACTGTCACACCTGTCCACACAGGGGTACATCATCGAGGCGATCATCGTCCTGTTCATCATTGGACGGCAGTTGGTCACGCGCGCCGTCAATCCATGGAGCCTGTGCCTCTTGCCTGCCGTGATTGTTGGGGCGCTGGTGGTCAGCCTGCCGGGCGTCATCGGGAACGCGGGCGCCGCCGGGTACGCTGCGCTGGTGGTTGGCCTGGCGCTGGGCGCGTCGCTGGGGATTGCGCGCGCTGCTGTGTCGCGCATGCGCATCGAGCCTGCCACTGGCCGCGTCATTCTGCAAGGATCGATCTGGAGCCCACTGCTCTACATCGCCGTGCTAGGCGCGCGCATCGCCGTTACCTACTTCACCGCTGGCGCGCCTGCCCCGATCCTGACTGCGGTGACGATTGGTCTGCTGGCTCTGACGGTCAGCACGATCGCCGCCCGCCGCGCGGCCCTGCTGGTGAAGTACCTCCAGGCGTCCAAATCCTTCGCTCGCTAATCTTCTTCGCGCTGGTCACAGAGCGCGCATCACACAAGGAGAGATCGTTCCCATGGCATTGCAGACAGATCAGCAGCAGGCGACCGTTGTCGCTCCTGCGAACGCCGAACCGCACGGCATCGCCCGCGTTGGCTTTACCTATGGCCGCGCCATCTATCGCATCCGCTGGCTGGTGCTGGCGCTGTGGCTGGTAGCCCTGGTGGCGAGTGTGCCACTCGCTGCCAGAATCGGCTCCGCGCTCAATAACAACGGGCTGTCGAACCCCAGCAGCGAATCAAGCCGGGCCGACACGCTCATCAACCAGCGGTTGCGCCGTCCGGCCTCCACGCTGCAGGTCGTGTTCCAGTCGGCGAGCGTCCCGGTCAGCGACCCCGCCTATCAGGCTGAGGTCAATGGCTTCATGTCGCGGGCGCGCAGCTTCCCGAACGTGGTTGCGGTGACGCCCGCCGACGCCGCCGGGAAGGATGGCCGCACCACCTACATCACGGTCGCCTTCAGCCAGGATCCGACACTTGCCAACTTCCAGAAGCTCATCCCAACCGGGGCGCAGCCAGCGAAGGCCTATCTGACGGGCGCGCAAGCCTTCTCCGACGCCTTCACGAACATCTCGCTCTCCGACACCGATACCACCAAACGCGATGTCTTGCCGCTGGTGCTGATCGTGCTGCTGGTGGCCTTCGGGACGCTGTTGGCCGCGCTGCTGCCACTGGCGCTGGCGCTGGTGGCCGTCCCAGTGGCGCTGGCGGTGATAGCCACGATTGCGCTCCACACCGAGATCAACAGCTACGTCATCAGCATTGTTACCTCGGTTGGTCTGGGCATCTCGATCGATTACAGCATGTTCCTGGTGCGGCGCTTCCGCGAGGAGCTGGCGGGCGGTCGCAGCGTGCGTGACGCCATCGGCTGGATGGTGGCGACCTCTGGCGAGAGCATCCTGTTCAGCGGGCTGGCGGTCATCATTGGCTTCTGTGGCTTGCTGCTGATGGGCATCTCGTTTATGAGCAGTTTTGGCATCGGAGGCATCTGTGTGGTCGGCGCAGCGATGCTGGCGGCGTTGACCCTGCTGCCCGCGCTGCTCGGCGTGGTGGGTCATCGCATCAACGCGCTGCGCATCCCACTGCTGGGGCGGCTGGTGGCGCCTAAACCGGCGCAGGGCCGCGACGGGCAGGGGTTCTGGCATCGCTGGGCGCTCGGCGTAATGCGCCGACCGTGGGTCGTGATCGTGGGCGTGACAGCGCTGTTGCTGCTGCTGGCGCTGCCGACGCTCTCGCTCAACATCGGCACGCCCAACCTCACCGGTATTCCCGCTGACCAACCCGCCCGGCAGGGGCTGACGATCCTGAACACGCAGTACCCACAGACCGCTGGCGATCCGGTCGAGGTGGTGGCGCAGACCGCCGATGGCTCAAATATCCTCAGCGCGACGAATCTGGCGAAGGTCGACGCGCTCAGCGCGTGGCTCGCTCGCCAGCCACACGTCACCCGCGTCGAGAGCCTGATGCGCCCGCCCGCGATTCCCGGCGTGACGCTGCCCTCTGAGCAGGCGTTGGCCGCGTTCTATGCCAGCGGCGCCTATCTGCGGCAGTCGACGCTGGCGCAACTGGTAGGGGCAAGCACGGCGCACGACATGACGATCATCAGCGTGACAACTGATGCGCCGCTCGATTCCGTTGACGGCAAGGCGCTGATCGCGCACCTGCGAGCCAACCGCGCGCAGGGGCAGGGTCTGCGGGTGCTGGTGACGGGCGAACAGGCGGAGTCGCTCGACTTCACCAGCTATCTGTTCGCCAACTTCCCGGCGGCGCTGATCTTCGTGCTCGTGGCGACGTATCTGACGCTGCTGCTGATGTTCCGCTCGCTGCTCTTGCCGCTCAAGGCGGTGCTGATGAATGTCCTGTCGGTGGCGGCGTCGTATGGCGTGCTGGTATTCGTCTTTCAGCAAGGGCGCCTGGAGCAGGTCTTCGGCTTCACCAGCACAGGAACAGTCGATAACATCGTGCCGATTTTGCTGTTCTGCATTATCTTCGGCCTCTCGATGGACTACGAAGTCTTCCTGCTCAGCCGCATCCGCGAGGAGTGGGAGAAGACACACGACAATACCTACGCGGTGGCGCATGGACTGGAGCAGACAGCAGGAGCCATCACCAGCGCGGCATTACTCTTCGCCCTCTTCACCAGCGCCTCGATCTTCACGCGGCTGGTGACGACGAAAGAGGTTGGCCTGGGTATCACCTTCGCGATTCTGCTGGACGCGACGGTCATTCGCACGCTACTGGTTCCCGCGACGATGCGCGTGCTGGGGCGCTGGAACTGGTGGCTGCCTGGCCGACCGCTGCCTCGGGGGCGCCATACTGCGTAGCCTGCGCGTACCACCGCCTCGCCACCTGGCGCCCTACCAGGTGGCGAGGCTTGCGCGTGGCGGTGAGGGCGCTCGCCTGCCCTGGCGCCGCCTCAATCTTCGCCGACGCGCAGCGCCCGCCCCAGGCCAGTGACGCGCGCCACCCCCGCCGCGATCACCAGCGCCGCAACGAAGATCACCAGCAGCGCGCCAGATAGAGCAGCGAGCCGTTGAGGTTCACCGCCAGCAGACTGGCTGGCACGCCGATGACCGGCGGCGTATACGTCGCGGTGTTGAAGCCCAGGAACGGCAGACTCGCCACCGCCAGCAGCGCGCCGATGGCGATGCCACTCAGCGCGCCGAGCAGATAGACCAGCGCCTGCTCCAGCAGCAGCATGCGCGTCAGCGCGCCCTCGCTCAACCCCAGCGTGCGCAGGATGGCGAACTGGGTCTGGCGTTGGCGCGCGGCGATGCCAGCCTGGGTGATGACCCCCACCAGCGCCAGCAGCGCCGCGAGCAGCGCGCCGAGCAGCAGCAGCCCGCTCATCCCCGCCGCCAGCGGATCCGCGCGATACTCTGTGGTCAACGCGCGCGCATCGTAGACGGTCTGCACGAAGAAGTTGGGATCAGTCAGCGCTTTGGCGCGCAGCGCGGCGGCGTGTGGGTCTGCGCTCGTCCGCAGCAGAAAGTCATTCGGCCCATTCACGGTGTAATCCGCCACGTTCGGATTCGCCAGCACGGCGAGGTAATCGTTGAGATCGACGATGATGTAGCCTGTGCCATACTCGTCGTAGAGCGTCGGAAAGTCGTTCACGATGCCGCCGACGACGAAGTATGCGCTCGTCGCCGTGTTCGACTGGCCGGCCTCCTGCGGCGAGAGCTGGAAGCGCTGCCCCACCCGCAATTGATAGTTGCTGGCGAAGGTCTGATCAATCAGCGCGACCATCGGCGACCCCGCCTCACCCAGCGCCGCGCCATGTTGCGCGTGCGCCAGGATGCCCATCAGCGCGGGCAACGATTGGCTGGCGTAGTCGCTGCGCCAGGTCGCGGTCTGCGCGAAGGTGGCGGGGTCCACGCCGAGCACATCCACATTCGCGCCGCCCTGGTTGGGCAGGGTCAGCGCCACCCCCCGATACAGCGGCGTGGCGCTCGCGACGCCGGGCAGCTTGTCGAACTTCGCGGTATAGCCTGTCGTCGATTGCGTGCCCTCGCTCTGCGGCATGATGCTCACCCGCTCGTCGGCGCCGGTCAGATAGTAGGCGTTGTCCTGGGCGCCGCGCGCAATCGTCGTCTGGAAGGTGAGTGAGAACAGGCCCAATCCTACCGCCAGCGTCAGCAGCAGCGTCAGCCGACTGAAGGCGTCCGAGGCGCGTGAGACCTGGGCGAAGGCGAGCATGCCGGTGGCGCCACGTCCGCGCGCGGTCAGCCAGGCGCCCAGCCGCAGCAGCCAGGGCAGCGCGCGTTGCAGCAGCAGCGCGCCCGCCAGCAGCAGCAGCGTCGGCGCCAGCAGTTGGATGATGTCCGCTTGCCCGCCAGGATTTTGCGCGGCGCCCGTCTGGTTGTTCACCGCGAGGCGCGTGGTGAGGCCGCCGAACGTCACCAGTTCGGTATAGCCCGCGACACAGAGCAGCGCCAGCCCCAGGTCGAGGTAGTAGCGCTTCCAGAAGGGGACGCGCTCGCTGCGGCCCTGCTCGCGCCGGAAGGCCAATGTATCCATCCGCGCGGCCTGCCAGGTGGCCAGCCCCAGCGCCGCGACGCCGAGCACGGCGCCGATGACGGCGGGGGTGAGCGCATCACGCAGCGAGACGGCGCGCGCCACATAGGCGGGCGTCAGCGCGGCGCTCACCGCTGGCGCCAGTGGCACAAAGTAGCGCACGAGCGCCAGCGCCAGCGCCCCGGCGATGGCCACACCCGCGACCAGCGCAACCGCCCCCAGCAAGACGCCCTGCGTGAGGTAGGTCAACATCACCTGGAGCGTGCTGGCGCCGCGACTCTTGAGGGTGGCAATCTCGCCCGCCTGGCTCGCGATCAGCAAGCCCGCCATGACGAAGATGAAGAGCAGCGCCAGCGCCACAAGCTGCGCATCCACGCTGTAGAGCGGCAGCGTCTGCGCGGCGAGCAGACTGACGACGCTTGCCAGCAAGTCGCCGACACGTGTCCCTACCTGCACGCTGCTCGCGCCAAACGAACCTGGCACATCGGTGTCGAGCGCCGAGCGCAACGTCTTGAGGTTCGCCTGCACAGTGGCTGCCTGGCTCACCGTGATCTTACTCGGCGCGATGAAGTAGATATAGTGCAGCCCTATACCCATCGGTGGTTGGCCAGCCGCAGGCCTGCTGCCGAGCGTCTGTTCGAGCGTCGCGCGGCTGAACAGGATGGGGTACTGTGGTGGCGAAGGGTTGTTGAGGTTTGGCACAATAACGGTGTCGAAGCCAAGCCCATTCCAGAAGGGGTCGTTCTCATCTTTGGGGAACCAGACGCCGACGACCTGCGCGTTGAAGCCGAACTTGGTGTAGCCAGAGTCCACGAAGTGAAGCGTCGCCCCTGGCTTGACGCCCATCGCTGGGGTGACCATGACCTCTGGCGCCGCTGTGGCGAGCGTATCCTTTGGCAGCCGCCCAGCGAGCAGCTTCATGTGTGGCAGCGCCTGCGCATAGTCGAGGGCGATCGGCAGGTTCTGGCCACCCTGGCAGGCAGCATACTGGAAGGCGTTGTTACAGTATCCACCTACATTCTTCACCACGCTCTTCCCATTGATGAGGGTCGTCAAGAGCGGGCGCGTCGTCTCGACGTATTCGGTCGAGCCAGCGGTAAACGCGGCGACGCTGTTCTGCGCGTCATAGGTCACGAGTTGGTCAATCGAGGCGAGGCTCGCTCCATAGATCTGGGGCGCCGTCACGTCAATCTGGATGTTGCGGTCAGTGCTGTTTGCCGAGGCCAGTATGCTCTGCAACTGCGCGCTGGCGACCAGATCACTATAGAACGGGGCCGTGGCCAGCAACGCCACCGCGACGACCATCCCCAGCTCGACCGCCAGCAACAGCCGCCAGCTCTTGCCGAAGCGCTGCGCCGCCAGCCGGACGCTGGAGAAGGGGCCAGCGAACCCGCCACGCCACGGGTCCGCGCGGGCGCCCTCGTTCAGTCGCTCCGCATCCTCATGGCCCGCCACAGACTCCGCAGACTCCACTTGCCTCGCCACGCGCCTCGCTCCTTCCCCAACCAATGGCTCCTACCGGCGCGTCAATCGCAGGCCAGAAGACAGTCGATCTATCGCAGTGTATACCCTGGAGTGTACGACGAACCAACAACCCGGTATTTACGCGACGCAAGCGGCACACTCTGAGGAGGAGTGCGCGATTCGCAAAAGTACGGTGTCAATCTTCGCCGACGCGCAGCGCCCGCCCCAGGCCAGTGACGCGCGCCACCCCCGCCGCGATCACCAGCGCCGCAACGAAGATCACCAGCAGCGCGCCGAGATAGAGCAGCGAGCCGTTGAGGTTCACCGCCAGCAGACTGGCTGGCACGCCGATGACCGGCGGCGTATACGTCGCGGTGTTGAAGCCCAGGAACGGCAGACTCGCCACCGCCAGCAGCGCGCCGATGGCGATGCCACTCAGCGCGCCGAGCAGATAGACCAGCGCCTGCTCCAGCAGCAGCATGCGCGTCAGCGCGCCCTCGCTCAACCCCAGCGTGCGCAGGATGGCGAACTGGGTCTGGCGTTGGCGCGCGGCGATGCCAGCCTGGGTGATGACCCCCACCAGCGCCAGCAGCGCCGCGAGCAGCGCGCCGAGCAGCAGCAGCCCGCTCATCCCCGCCGCCAGCGGATCCGCGCGATACTCTGTGGTCAACGCGCGCGCATCGTAGACGGTCTGCACGAAGAAGTTGGGATCAGTCAGCGCTTTGGCGCGCAGCGCGGCGGCGTGTGGGTCTGCGCTCGTCCGCAGCAGAAAGTCATTCGGCCCATTGACCGTGCTGCCATAGTTGGCCATGTTGGGATTCTCCAGCGCCGCGAGATAATCAGGCTCATCTACAATAATATATCCTGCGGGATAGTCATCATAGAGGGTGGGAAAATCACTCACGATGGCGCCAACGACAAAGTTTACGCCGGATGTACTCGACTGGCTGGCCTCCTGGGGCAACAACACAAAGCGCGAGCCGACCTGCGCCTGGAGGTTGTTGGCGAAGGTCTGGTCAATCAGCGCGACCATCGGCGACCCCGCCTCACCCAGCGCCGCGCCATGTTGCGCGTGCGCCAGGATGCCCATCAGCGCGGGCAACGATTGGCTGGCGTAGTCGCTGCGCCAGGTCGCGGTCTGCGCGAAGGTGGCGGGGTCCACGCCGAGCACATCCACATTCGCGCCGCCCTGGTTGGGCAGGGTCAGCGCCACCCCCCGATACAGCGGCGTGGCGCTCGCGACGCCGGGCAGCTTGTCGAACTTCGCGGCATAGCCGAGGGTGGATTGCGTGCCCTCGCTCTGCGGCATGATGCTCACGCGCTCGTCGGCGCCGGTCAGATAGTAGGCGTTGTCCTGGGCGCCGCGCGCAATCGTCGTCTGGAAGGTGAGTGAGAACAGACCCAATCCTACCGCCAGCGTCAGCAGCAGCGTCAGCCGACTGAAGGCGTCCGAGGCGCGTGAGACCTGGGCGAAGGCGAGCATGCCGGTGGCGCCACGTCCGCGCGCGGTCAGCCAGGCGCCCAGCCGCAGCAGCCAGGGCAGCGCGCGTTGCAGCAGCAGCGCGCCCGCCAGCAGCAGCAGCGTCGGCGCCAGCAGTTGGACGATGTCAGCTTGAGCGCTGCTCCCTTTGTCGCTGAGTTGCACACGTATACCAACGCTGCCAAATGACGCCAGTTCGGTATAGCCCGCAACACAGAGCAGCGCCAGCCCCAGGTCGAGGTAGTAGCGCTTCCAGAAGGGGACGCGCTCGCTGCGGCCCTGCTCGCGCCGGAAGGCCAATGTATCCATCCGCGCGGCCTGCCAGGTGGCCAGCCCCAGCGCCGCGACGCCGAGCACGGCGCCGATGACGGCAGGTATCAGCGCATCGCGTAGCGAGACGGCGCGCGCCACATAAGCAGGGCGTCAGCGCGACGCTCGCGGCCTTGCCCAGCGGCACGAAGTAGCGCACCAGCGCCAGCGCCAACCCCTCAGCGGCGACCACACCTGCCACCAGCGCACCTACTGCTAACAGGAGGCTCTGCGCGAGGAGATACGTCAGCAGCACCTGGAGCGTGCTGGCGCCGCGACTCTTGAGGGTGGCAATCTCGCCCGCCTGGCTCGCGATCAGCAAGCCCGCCATGACGAAGATGAAGAGCAGCGCCAGCGCGACCAACTGCGCATCTACGCTGTAAAGCGGCAGGGCCTGCGCGGCGAGTGTCTCAGCGACATTGCCTAGCAACCCACTGAGATTGGTCGCCATTCCTACATCTACCACGCCATGTGAGCCACGCACATCGGTATCCAGCGACTGACGCAAGCGATTCAACTCGACCTGCGCCTCATGAGCCTGGTTGACCGTGATCTGGCTCGGAGCGACGAAGTAGATGTAGTGCAGCCCCACACTCATTGGCGGATACAGCGCGGTGGATGAATGGTCAAGTGTTTGAATGAGCGCCTGGCGAGTGAAGAGGATAGGAAATTGCGGCGGTGGCGGCGGAACAGCATACGGTTTCTCGATGTTCGGTGGGACGATACTGTCAAACCCATACCCATTCCAGAACGGATCGTGCGCATCTTTGGGAAACCAGACGCCAGCCACCCGGACGGTAACGTTGAGCGTAGGGTTCTGGGAGTCCGCGAATTCGAGTATCGCGCCCGGCGTGACACCAAGCCTGGGTGTCACCAACACCTCCGGCTGGGCCTTGGGTGACGTCTCACGCGGGAGTCGTCCGGACAGCAGGCGCATATGGGGCGCTGTCTGGGAATAGTCAAACGCCATGAGCAGGTCTTGCGGATTGAATCGCAGTGGGTAGTTCGGCAACGTGCTACGAGTGTCGTCGCCATTGACTTTCTGCAAGGTGAAATAGCGTGCCGCTTGGAGATATTCGGTTGTTCCGCTCGTCAGTTGACCAATGTGGCTACTTGCCTCAGACACGACGAGATGGTCTATCTGAGAGAGGCGCGCGCTGGTGGGATCACTGACGGTCACATTCAGTTGGATGTTGCGATCTGTGCTGGCCGCCACCGTCAAAATGCGCTGCAACTGCGCGGTGGCGACGAGGTCACCGTAGAAAGGGATCGTGGCCAACAACGCTACAGCCAGCAGCATCCCCATCTCGACCGCCAGCAACAGCCGCCAGCTCTTGCCAAGGCGCTGTGATGGAAGACTCCCGCTGAAAAGTCGGTGGAAGTTCCCGCTCTGCCAAACAGTCGGTACGATATGCTGATTCGTCTCCAATTCATTAGCATGTGCTGGAGGACGCGCGGCGATTTTGTTTTTCATGTGCACATTCAGGTTCAGTAGTTCCCAGGCGATACCGCTGAACAAAAGCCTCCCTGGATGACTTGTGTCCTCGATGATGCAGACGATCCGACAGGATGGCATTTACGGGGCGCTAGCGAGATATCAGGCAGCGTATCGAAAGGAAGGCGGCGCTACGGCGCTGGAACCAGTCCTACAGCCAGCCGTTACGCTCGGCGATGCGCGCCGCCTCGACACGATTCTGCGCGTTGACCTTCTGGATCGCGGTGGAGAGGTAGTTGCGCACGGTGCCTTGCGAGAGGCTGAGTTGGTCGGCGATCTCAGCCACGCTAGCGCCCGCCGCCGCCACTGCCAGCACCGCGCGCTCGCGTTCGGTGAACGGGTTGTCGCCCGCGCCCAACGCCGACATCGCCAGCGTTGGGTCTACCACGCGCTCACCCGCCGCCGCCCGCCGGATGGCCGCCGCGAGCTGCGTGGCGGGCGCATCCTTCACCAGGAAGCCAACCACCCCACTCTCCATCGCACGGCGCAGGAAGCCCGGTCGCCCAAACGTCGTGAGGATGATGATGCGACAGCCTGGCAGCTTGTCATGCAGGATCGCCGCTGCGTCCAGCCCGCTCATGCCGGGCATCTCGATGTCGAGCAGGGCGACATCGGGGCGATGCTCCAGCGCAGCCGTCACCGCGTCGTCGCCGCGCGCGACCTCCGCCACCACCTCGATGTCTGACTCCAGTCGCAGCAGCGCCGCCAGCGCGCCGCGCACCATCGCCTGATCCTCGGCCAGCATCACCCGAACCATGCCGTTAGCCTCTTTCCTCAACGCGCCTGCGCCGATTCAGACTGCTGGGCGGCGCCCTCCGCGCCCATCACCTCCGCGCTTGCCACTGTGAGAGACTCAGCCTGCGCGGGCAGCGTGACCGCCAGTCGCCAGCCGCCGCCTGCCAGCGCGCCCGCCTCGCATGCTCCGCCGAGCGCCGCAACGCGCTCACGCAGGCCCGCTAGCCCGGCGCCACGGACGGACGCTGCGCCGATCACGCTATCGCGCGGCGCAGCGCCGCTGCCGACGCCATCGTCGCGTACCTCGACGCGGACGCTGCCATCCTGCCGCGCAAAGGAGATGAGCGCACGACCGCGCCTGACTATGCCGGATGACGTTCGTGACGCCTTCGCGCACCACCCAGGAGAGCGTCGCCTCGGCGCTTGCGGAGAGCGAGGGCGGCGCGCCCTGCCGGGTGAACGCGATGCCTGCGGCGGCCAACAGTTCGCTGGCGCCGTTCAACTCATTCTGCAAGGTCGGCTGCCGATAGCCGCTGACCGCCTCGCGCACCTCGATCAGCGCCTTGCGCGCAGCGGTTTCGATATCGCCGATCTCGATGGCCGCCTGCTCTGGCGCCGCGCTGACCAGTCGGCGGGCCAGCTCACTCTTGAGGGTGATGAGCGAGAGCGTGTGGCCGAGCAGGTCATGCAGGTCGCGGGCAAAGCGCAGCCGCTCCTCAGAGACGGCAAGGCGGGCAATCTCCTGGCGCGCCCGGCGCAGTTCCTGATTCGTGCGGACGGCGCGGCCAAAAAAGTAGACGAATGCCCCAACCGCTGGCACGATGAAGAAGATCTGGCCGCTCTCGCTCAAAGGTGTGCGCGTGATGGCGCCGAGCGCTACGCCGAGCAAGGGTAGCCCCAGGATCGCCGCCGCCGCGCGCCACCCCATCAGGCGACCACACAGGGCTGCGCTGACATAGATCAGGCTCCCCAGCGCCGCCGACCCTTCGATGAGAATCAACGCGACACTCAGCAGCAGCATGACGGCGATCGGCGCCCATTCTTTCCAGGTGGGAACATCGCGCGTCGGCGTCTCACGGGTCAGGCGCCAGGCCTCGTGCCAGGTGATCCAGAGGTAGAGGCCAATGAAGAGCGCCATCGCGCCGAGATCAAAGACTTTCTGTGGCGAGGACGGCGCCGCCAGCAGCAGAGCCACTGGCGACACGAGGAAGAACAGCCAGGGAACCCAGATGAGCCACAGCAGATAGGGCCTGACGCCCTCGGCTTGCCCATCGCTGGTGGAGGGGTGAGCGGATCGCATGCGCTGACATCCTTCGCTGGCCCAGGAACGAGCCGCTCTCAACCGCACGACTGCGCACAATGGCTGATGCCGTTACTCTACAACACGGCGCGCGCTGCCATGCTACGGCAGCGCGCTCGGTTCGCCACGCCGACTCAGGGCGATTGAGGACGACTCAGGCGGCGCGCGCACGCCACGGACGTTTGACGAAGAGGGCGGCGAGCGCCAGGAAGACGAGTGACCACACGATCAGGGTTGTCACGCTGACACCCGTGATCGCCTGGCCGTTCGCGACCCGCCAGCCCAGCGCCGCCGCCTGATAGGAGGGCAGCAACTTGCCGAAGGTCTGGAGATTCGCCGGGAAGATGGCCAGCGGAACCCAGAGACCGCCGAGCGCCGCCAGCGCCGTGTAGAGGCCGAAGGTGACGCCGAAGGACGCCTCGGCGTTCGTCGCATGGCCGATGACGATGCCCAGCAACGCGAACGGCCACACACCCACCCAGGTCAGCGCGATCACCGCGACCCACTGCCCGAAGCTGAGCTGGACGCCATGCGCGATGACCGCCGTAGCGCAGACCAGCAGGATCGCCGGCAGCGCGAAGAGCGCCGCTGCAATCACGCGAGCCGCCAGGGTCGCCCAGGGCGCAATCGGCAGCAACTGGAGGTTGCGCAGCCACCCGCTGCTGCGCTCGGCGGCGATGCGCGGGCCGGTGACGAGCAGGCAGGCCCACATGCCACCGTAGACAGACATGGCCACCATCTGCACGATCAGCGTAGAAAGCTCGCCCGGCTGCTGCGGCTGCGAGCCGAAGATCGTCGTGAAGAGCAGGTAGAATCCAATCGGCGCGCCGACCGCCAGGAAGACATAGAGCGGATCGCGCAGCGTCCGCAGCATCTCCAGTTTCAGGTAACCTTTCATCATGCCGCTCCTTGATGCACTAGCGAGACAAACGCCTCTTCCAGGTTGACGGTGTCGATTGCCAGGCCCGCCCAGGGGATGTCGCTGGTGGCGAGCGCTCGCACGGTCGCATCGATATCACGTGTGTAGAGGGTCACGCGCTCACCCTGGGTTGCATAGCGCGCAACGCCGGGGAAGTCGTCGAAGCCAGTGACGCGCGCGTCGGGCTGGGTGAACGAGATGGAGGGTTGGCCGAAGCGCTCCTCGATCTCGCGCATCGTGCCATCGGCGATGACCTTGCCCTGCGCGATGACGATCAGGCGTGAGGCAAACGTTTCGGCCTCCTCCAGATAGTGTGTGGCGAAGAGGACGGTATGCCCCAGCGCGGCGTAGTCGCGCATGCGCCCCCAGAACTCGCGGCGCGTCTCCACATCCATCGCGGCGGTTGGCTCGTCGAGCACGAGCAGGTCAGGATCGCCCGCGATGGCCATGGCGAAGCGCACGCGCTGCGTCTGCCCACCCGAAAGGCGGTCAATCCGCCGTCGCTCAAGCCCCTGCAGCCCGGCCATCTCGATCAGCGCGCCCCTGGGCAGCGCGGTGAGATGCAGGCTGCGCACAAAGTCGAGGAACTCGCCCACCTGCACGCCCGCCAGCAGCTTGCCCTCCTGCAGCATCGCCCCAATCCGGCTATTGCGAATCGCCTCGCCGGGCGCCATGCCGAACACCTCGACCGTGCCGCCGCTGGGCTGAAGCAGGCCCAGCAGCATGCCAATCGTCGTCGTCTTGCCCGCGCCATTTGGCCCAAGCAGCGCGACCGTCTCGCCGCGTCGAATCTCCAGGTCAATCTCATCGACCGCGCGGATCGAGCCGTACAGCTTGCTGACGCCCTGCATCCGAACGGCGGCCATCGTTCCAGTATCCATCATCTGCTCCTCGTCTGAATCCTCGTCACTCATCTCGCTCGTTGTCGGCTGCTATGCGGCGCGGCGCCCATGGAACAGCGAGATGAACCAGAGCACGGCGCCGCCGCCCGCCAGGATGACCGCCAGCCAGTCAGAGAATGCCTGCACGCCGATACCGAGCGAAGGAACGAATGCGCCGAGCGCGATCATGACCAGGCAGGTGATCGTTGCGAGCACGGCGAGGATGGTGACGCCGATGCGCAGGCCGCGCCGTCGCGCCTCCGCCGCGCTCGATCTCGTCCGTGGCCGCAGCAGGCCGATGCCCAGCAGCAGCAGCGTCGCCAGCGGAATGAAGTGAACGATGTCAATGAAGACGCCCCAACCCACATCGATCGGCTGAATGAAGTTGCCATTGATGTAGCCGTATCCCGCCATCATCAGCAGGATGCCCCCGACCTCCAGCCGCGAGACGGCTGCGCGTGTGGCTGTCATGGTGGTGGCGCTCGTCGTTAGCTGCGCGCTCATGTGATGACTCCTTGTCGTCCACTTGCCGACGCGCCGGAACGCTTTGCCTTGTCGCGCCCCACTCCATTCGCGTCGTTCCATCGGACAGTCATAGTGTGCCAGAGCGCGCGCGCCGCCGGTAGCGATGATTGTCATGAGATGCGCATGACAAGTGTCATAGGCCGCCTGCCCTGGCAATTGCCGGGGCGCTGCCCCCAGCCCCACTCCCAGCGGGCGAGGGGAGCCGGTTTTCCCCTCGCCCTCTGGGCGAGGGGGCCAGCGGTGTAGCTTTTCGGAACTCATGTTACTGATGTCGTCGCTGAAAACTAAACATCGGTGTCGGGGAGCCACGCAATAGCGCCATATCCCGATTCAGCGAGTTTAGTTTCTTGCACCGAGATCAGTAGTTGAGGGACGCAGGCTGGCGGGTACGGGCAGGCATGACGGGGTGTACGAAGCGCGTGATGCTGTAGGCAAGAATAGTCGCCTCCGGTGCGACAAGAACAACAAGAAACCCTACATTCCGCACCACATCCTCGGTGTTCAGATCCCAGAATGCGTACGGCAGCGCACCGACCAGGAACGGGACCGCTGCGGCAACGACGAATCCTATGATCCAGAGCCAGTGATGTGCTATCCCCGCTACGATCGTCGCTCCTACCAAGATAACCAGAATAGCGTATATCGAGGGGATGAAATAGAATACGATCCAGATGGCTACGCTGCCGTTTTGGCGAGTTATCGGCTGCGGCTGCATCTGGGCGAGGATGAGGACCGTTCCGACGACGAGGATGGTGCAGGCCAGGTGCAGGGACGAGACGATACCGAGGGCATACCCCCGGCCTGTACGCACGTCGACCGCCGCGAGTGCGGCGGCAAAGCCAAGGATGACAACACTACAGGGCAGCAACGCCAGTAGTACGTCCATCACTCCCACATCTTCCTCCTCAACGTGGCGCACATGGTGGCGAGGCCCACCGCCTCCACGCATCAGCCCAAGGCGCCTGCCCTCACGGCTTAGCGTATACCGAACTCACGTCACAACACTATGTACGCCTCGTATGCGAACAACGCACACGAAATGGCGTCGCCTGGTCCACTCCAGATTGACAACGGCGAGAGTCCAACCGACGATAGTCCGATCACCTGGTTAAACTACAACTGAGGCCGATGAGGCCGCAGGCAGCCTGGCGAGCGGGCGACGTTGGTTTGGAATCGAGTTCGATACATATATTCGCCCGCTCGCTGGCCTACCATTGGAGGATGTGTTCATGCGTAGCCATCGCAAACGCCGCATCGCGCTTGGTGTATTGGCGCTTGTCATCCTGTTTGCGCTCTTCGAGGTTGCTGTCCGGGTGATTCCTCCCGATCAGGCGCAGATCGTCGATACTGATGACACGGGCGCAGTGGTCACCAGCCGCACGATCACGGACGCCCATAGCATCGCGCATCAGCGCTCCCTGGTGGACGCGCATCCTCTCTGGCAGGCCAACCTGCTGACGCATTGTAGCGCAGTCATCATGCCCGATGATGACGTGACGATCCGCTTCTTCTGGCATGGGCTGCTGCTCGAATCGGCGACCTCGAACATGAGCTTCTGCGGCGCGGCCCATTTGGTGAGCAGCGGCGGTTTGCTGACGCCCGTGCGCTACGCTGGCGCCATCACCATGCAGGGTGTTGAGTTGGTGTTGTGATCTGTTCACTCCGGTCCCTGTGAGGAGCGCAGGTCGCGAAGTCCGCCTGTGCGGACGGGGAGACAGGTATTTCGCAGAGGCGTCTGCTACGTATTTTGGATGAGTGACACGCTGGCTGGAACCGCTATGATGGTGAGCGGTATCGTCCCGCTGCTTTAGGAGTACGGCGCGTGCAACTCTTCAACGCCCTCGGCTTCAGCGCTGTATTCCTTGCGCTGGCCGCGATGATTGGCGTGGCGACGCCCCGGCGCGCTGCGTTCTTCTGGCTGCGGCTGGGCATCGCGGGCGCGTTCGTCCTCTGCGCCATCGCGCTGCCCATCGGCCTCTTCATGCTCCCCTGAGCGGCGCATCACCACGTCTGCGCGCCGAGGAACTCGAGCAGCAGGCGATTGAACTCCGCTGGCTGCTCCATATTCGGCACATGCGCCGTGTCGCGCATGACCACCTTGCGCGCGCCAGGGATGCCCGTCGCCAGCCGATCCGCGACCACCTGGATGCTCTGCACATCCTGATCGCCGACGATGACCAGCGTGGGCGCGCTGATCTCGCCGAGCCGCTTGTTGGCGGGCGGGTCCAGTTCGCGCCTGGTCGCCTGGTCGTCATCGTCGCGCAGAAATCCTGGCAGATTCATCTCAAGCACACGCTCACGCACGCTGGGGTTGACCATCTCAGGGGCGCGGTGTAGCCCGTCTACCCACATGTGCGCCTCCAGGTCGTTCGCCCGCGCGAAATCGCCTGCCGCAGCCGCCTGCTCGATCTGCTCCTCGAGCGCCACCTCATCTGGCGTCGCCGCCGCGTTGAAGTCGAATCCACTCACCCCCGCGCCAACCGTGACCAGCGCGCTCACCATCTGCGGATAGGCCAGTGCGAAGTCCAGGATGGCCGACCCGCCCATCGAGACGCCGACCAGCGCGGCGCGCTCGACGGCGAGGAAGCGCAGCAGCCCATGCAGGTCGTCGTAGAGGGTATAGTCGCCGGGCGGTAGCGTAGACTGCCCAAAGCCGCGATGGTCATAGCGGATGACGCGGTACCGCTGGGCCAGCGTGGCGAACTGGTCATCCCACATGCGCTGGTCGGCGATGCCCGCATGGCTCAGCGCCACCACTGGCCCCGCCCCCGCGACCTCGTAATAGAGGCGCGCGCCGTTGACCTCGACGAATCCGCGTTGACTGGCTGTCTCGCTAGGCATGCGTATCCTCCCACTGAGATTGGCGTGTCGGCGCCCGCTGGCCCTGCCTCCCACAGAGAGAGGGAGAGCAGGGCTGCGGGCGACTCAGGCGCGGCTCAGGCGTTGGCCGTCGCCCTGGGCCGCTGGAAGATGTGGATGGCGCGCCCCATGGCGGCCAGGGTCGCTTCACGCAGCGCCTCGCTATAGGTCGGGTGCGGGTGAATCGTCGCCACCAGCTCGTCGGCGGTCAGTTCCGCGCGCATCGCCAGCGAGAACTCGGTAATCAGGTTGGTCGCGTTCGGCCCGTAGATCACCGCGCCAAGAATCTCGCCGTAGTCGCCCAGGATGACCTTGGTGAAGCCCTCGGTCTCGTTCATCGTGAGCGCCTTGCCGTTCGCCACCCACGGAAACTTCTCGGCGCGCACGGTGGCGCTGCGCTCGCGCGCCTGCTTCTCCGTCAGGCCGACCGCCGCGATCTCCGGGAAGGTATAGATGACGCGCGGCACGACATCGTACTCCATGCGCGCCTCGTGGCCCATTGCGTTCTCCGCCGCGACCTCGCCCTCAGTCTCGGCGACGTGCGCCAGCCAGGTGCGCCCGACGACATCGCCGATGGCATAGACGCCTGGCAGATTCGTCTCCATGCGCTCGTTGGCGACGACCTTGCCCCGATCCATCGCCAGGCCCGCGCTGACCAGCGGCTCGATGCCCTGCGTGTGCGCCTTGCGTCCGACGGCCACCAGCACATACTCGCCGTCGAAGGTCTTCTGGCCGCCCTCGGTCGCCGCTGTGACGCGCTTCTTGCCGTCGGCGTCGCCGATGGACTCGACACGCGCGCTGGTCGCCACGGTGATGCCGCGCTTCGTCAGCGAGCGCGTGAGCGCCTGGCTGGCCTCCTCATCCTCATTTGCGATCAGCGCGGGCAGCATCTCGACAATTGTCACCTGCGTCCCCAGCGCGTTGAACATGCACGCCAGCTCGACGGCGATCACGCCACCGCCGATGCAGACGAGGCTCTCTGGAACCTGCTGCATGGCCAGCGCCTCCGTGCTGAAGATGACGTTCTTGCCATCGATGCCAGGGAAGGGCGGGCGAATCGTCTCTGAGCCTGTCGCCAGAATCAGCTTACTCGTCGTCAGCTCCTGCGTCGAGCCGTCCTTCATCTGCACGCGCACACTGGTTGGCGAGAGCGCCTCGGCGGCTCCGTCAAAGACGGCGACCTTGTTGGCCTTCAGCAGTTGTCCGACACCGCCGGTGAGCTGCTTCACCACTTTGTCCTTGAAGGCCACCGCGACGGCCATATCAATCGTCGGCGGCTGCTGGAGCTTGATGCCGAACTTGTCGAGTTCCTTCATCTCCGCGTAGACCTGCGCGACGTGCAGCAACGCCTTCGAGGGGATGCAGCCGACGTTGAGGCAGGTCCCGCCGATGTATTGCTTCTCGACGATGCCGACGCGCGCGCCAAGCTGCGCCGCACGAATCGCGGCGACATAGCCGCCGATGCCTGCGCCGATCACGAGAATATCGAATGTTCGCTCTTCGTTCGCCACTGCTCACTCCTGCGTCTTCAAGGCGGCGTCCACCATCATCGTGTACCCGTTTGTATCGCTCTGGCGCGACTGCGCCTCCAACCCCTCGCCCACAGGCGATGAGGCCAGGGGGCGCGGTTCACCCTGCTCGCGTACGCATACGTCTGTAGTATACGCCGAAGGTTGGATGTTGAGATATGCGCATCTGTGACGCAAGAGGCTTGACGGCGCGGAGGCGCGCGCCTATAGTGGCGATGAAGGTTGCGGAGTCCGCTTGGCAGACTCGCGCGTCGTCCTCATCAACAGGCGAAATGGAGTTCCGCTACCCTGAGAGGCGTTCTATGCGGTCAGCGCCAACAATCTTGCGCAGCGCGCAGCGAGCGTTCTACCATCCGTGGCGCCGAGCCTGTCTGCTCGCGCTCACGCTTTTCCTCGCGCTGGGGCCGTTCGTCGCGTTCGTCGCCGCGCCAGCGGCGCACGCCGACGCCCCACACGTTGATCTCTTTGCGTTCCAGCGTGATGTTGATCCGGCGGGCGCACGCGCGGTCGCCGATGCGATCAATACCGCTGAGCACGATGGCGCGACGCTGCTGGTCATCACGATAGACACGCCCGGCGGCGACCTCGACTCGATGGAGCAGATCGTACACGCCGAGCTGGCGGCGACCATCCCTATCGTCACATATGTCAGCCCACAGGCGGCGCAGGCGGCCTCCGCTGGCTCATTCGTCGCGCTGGCCGCGCCCATCGCCGCGATGGCGCCCAACACGCGCATCGGCGCCGCCAGCCCGGTCGATGCGAACGGCGATGATCTGCCTGCTACGCTCAAGAGCAAAGTCGAGCAGGACCTCGAGGCGCTGATGCGCTCCATTCAGAGCGATTATCACCGCAGCGTGGCGCCCGCTGAGGCGATGATCTCGAATGCGACCGCGTACACCGACAGTGAGGCGATGAGCCAGGGCATCATCTCGCTCCAGGCTGATTCGCTCAGCGCGCTGCTCAGCCAGCTCGACGGCTATAGCGGCGTCTACGCCAGCGGCGCCTCGTTCACCGTGCAGACAGCGGGGCTGGCCGTCGAGACGCTGCAACCATCCTTCGCCAGCGATATCGAGACGTTCCTGTTCGACCCGACGGTACTCTTCATTCTCTTCGTCGTCGCGGCGATCTGCATCTATCTGGAGCTGGCCCACCCCGGCGCCACGGTTCCTGGCGTGGTCGGCGCGATTGCGCTGGTCGTCTTCCTCATCGGCGCCATCGGCATCAATCCAAACTGGGGCGGCCTCGCGCTGATGTTCCTGGCGATTCTGCTGCTGGTGGTCGACACCCGCGCGCCTACCCATGGGGTGTTGTCGGTGGGCGCGCTCATCAGCCTCGTCGCGGGCGCGCTGATCTTCTTCGACACCGGCTCCAATGTCGGCGCGGCGAACGTGAATCCGGCGGCCATCGTTGGGGTGACGGCGGGCGTGGGATTAGTCGCGCTGCTCGTGCTGCGCTTCAGCATCGGCGCGCAGTTGCGGCGGGTCACCACTGGCAAAGAATCGTATGTCGGGCAGGTGGTGACAGTGATCGACCCGCTGGCGCCTGAGGGGCGAGTCAGCCTGCTCGGCGAAAACTGGAGCGCCAGACTCGCGCCCAGCGCGACCGCAGCCGGACCGCTCCCCGTCGGCGCGAAAGCCCGCATCGTGCGGGTGGATGGGCTGACATTGATCGTTGATCCAGAGGTAGTCACATCGGGCAAATCGGCCCGATGAGTCGGTTGTGATCGCACGCAGAGAAAGTGTACGGTAGTTCTTATGGATTCAGCCCTAGCCCTGGCGACGCCCATCGCGATCGCTGTGGCCATCGTGGTGATTCTGCTGATCCTTTTCATCCTCGCGGGCCTGCGCGTGGTCAACCAGTACGAGCGTGGCGTCATCTTCGTGCTCGGTCGGCTGATCGGCGCGAAGGGGCCGGGCGTCTTCTGGGTGCCACCGTTCATCAGCTCGATGCGCAAGATCGATCTGCGCATTATCACGATTGAGCTGCCACCGCAGGAGGGCGTGACTCGCGACAACGTGACGGTGCGCGTCAGTGCGGTCGTCTACTTCTACGTCGTCAGCCCGAATGACGCCGTCAACAACGTGATGGACTACTATCGCGCCACCGTGCAGATCGCTCAGACGACGATGCGCACCGTGCTGGGCCAGTCGGAGCTCGATCAATTGCTGACCGACCGCGTGCGCGTGAATCAGGAGATTCAGACCATCATTGACGTACACACTGAGCGCTGGGGCATCAAGGTGACGGCGGTCGAGATCAAAGATGTCGAGCTGCCGCAGACGATGCAGCGCGCGATGGCGAAGCAGGCCGAGGCTGAGCGCGAGAAGCGCGCCAAGGTGTTGCAGGCGCAGGGCGAGTTCCTGGCCTCGCAGACCCTCGCCGACGCTGCCCGCATCATCTCGACCGAGCCTGCGGCGCTCCAGCTCCGCTATCTGCAGACGCTGACCGAGATCGCGGTCGAGAAGAATTCGACGATCATCTTCCCGCTGCCGATTGACCTCGTGGAGCCGCTCTCGGCGATGATGCGTAAGGCGGCCGGGATGCCCGCCCCAGGCGAATCGGCGTCTGCCACGCCGCCGCCCGCCGCGGCGGCTGCGCAGCCCACTCCGCAGCCGCCGTATGGGCAGCCATAGCCGCCGATAGCCGCCGGACGGGCGCAGTGACGGCGGCAACGATGGCGCGCAACGGCGGCGATGGCGCGCAACGGCGGCGATGGCGCGATTGGGGCGGCTGGCGGTTAAAACCGCGCCTCAAGGCGGCCTGCGGGCCGCCACAAGACCTGCCTTCGCAGGTCCAGATACGGATTCAATCTTGGACCCACGCAGGTGGGTCTTGTGGGCCGAGAGGCCCTTCAGGCGCGGTTTTAACCGCCAGCCGCATGCTCGCCATCGCCCGCCAGCCGCTCGCCGCCCCTCAATCGCCTGCCGCTCGCTCGCTGTCACGCTGGCAATAGCGCGGAGAGCAGCCAGAAGACCGCCATGCCCACCACCAGCGTCAGGGCGACGCGGCGCGTGCGCCAGGCGATCACCAGCGTCACCGCCCCCGCGATCAGCCGCGGATTGGCCAGCGTGAGGACGAACGCGCCATTGTGGCCGACGAGATCGGGCACGATCAGCGCGGCGAGCGCGGCGGGCGGCACGAAGCGCAGCGCGCGCTCGATGGCCGGGGGCAGCGAGAGCGACGACGGCCCGATGAAGATGACGCGCATGAAGTAGGTGAGGAGGCCGATCAGCAGGATACTCAATGCCAACGCCATACGCTCATCCCTCCTCGGTCGTAGCGGCTGGGGTCGTGGCGGCGCTCGCCGTCTGGCGTTTGGGCCAGTGATCGAGCAGCACGCCGACGCCAACGCCCGCCAATGCCGCCGCTACCAGCCCCAGCTTGAGCGGCAAGCCGAGTGTCAGCGCCGCCACGATGCCCGCGACCAGCGCCGCCACGATCAGCGCACGGTCGCGCAGCAGCGGAACGAGCAGCGCGATGAAGGTCAGCGTCGCGGCGAAGTCGAGCGACCAGCCCGCCGGAATGCGCGCGCCGATGAGAATGCCGGCGAGCGTGCTGAGTTGCCAGCAGACCCAGAGCGTCAGGCCGGAGCCAAGTATGTAGCGCAGCCGCTGGCGCAGTGGCAGGGCGAGGATGCGTCCGATCACCACGCCATACATCTCGTCGGTCAGCAGGTAGGCAAGCCCCAGACGCCAGCCACGCGGCGCATCGCGCAGGGCCGGGCCGAGTGAGGCGCTATAGAGCAGATGGCGCAGGTTGAGCGTGGTCGCCGTCAACACCAGCACGAACGCCGACGCGCCGCCCGCGACGAGCAGCACCACCGCAAACTGCGCCGACCCGGCGAAGATGATGGCCGACATCGCCTGCGCCAGCCACGCGGGCACGTGCGCCGCCACCGCTGTCGCGCCAAAGATCAGCCCGAACGGCACGACGCCGGGCAGCAGGGGCAGCGTATCGCGCATGCCGCGCAGCAGCAGCGAGCGTGGGGGCGTATCGCCCACGTCAACATGCGGAGTCGAAGGGGTCGTCATCGTCGCAAACCTCGCGCCCCAGGGATGGGCGGCTGGCGAATATGTTCGCGCAGGCGGTTGGCGAATGAATTCGCACAGGCGGCCAGCGAATGAATTCGCGCCCGAAGGGCCTTCCGGCCCACGAGACCCACCTCCGTGGGTCCAAATGCAGTCAGTTCGAGTGTGGACCCGCGCAGGCGGGTCTCGTGGCGGCCGCAGCCGCCTTGAGGCGCGGTTTCAACCGCCCGCCCCATCCGCGCCGCCCGCCCCATCCGCGCCGCCCGCCCATCCATCGCCCGCCCAGTTCACCGCCCGCCAGTCCGACGCTACTGCGCGTCAGACTCATGTCCGGCGGCGTGGCCGTTGCTCGCGCCGCCATCCGACTGGCCAGATGGGCCGGACTGTGAGGGGTCAAGTTCCTCCGATTCAGCCGCCCGGTTGGCGCGCACATAGTTGAGGTAGTTATTGTGCTGCTCCTCGGTGATGAGGCTACTCTCATAGTAGTGGTTCATCATCACGTCGAGCTTGAGGATGCTGATGAGATTGATGCCAACGCGCTTGAGCCGCTGATGCGCGCCCATCTGCCGGTCTACCAGCGCCACGGCGTCATGCACTTTGACATCATGCTCCGCCATGAAGCGCGCCATCTCGCTCATGCTCGCGCCACCCGTCACCAGATCATCGATCAGCAGCGCCCGCGCGCCCTCGATGTGGCGCCCCTCGATGCCACGCTGCCCCGTGCCTTCTGGCTTGAGCCGGGCATAGATCAGCGGCGTATTCGACTCCAGCGCAAACGCCGTCGCCAGCAACAGACCTCCCGTCGGCACCCCCGCCACCACATCATAGGGCTGCGCGTGCGACCGCCGTAACGACTGCGCCAGCGCCACCTCCTCCGCCATCATGCGCGCCGCCACTCGCAGCGCCTCAGGGTTGCTAATCAGCGCGCGCGGATTGATATAGACGGGCGAGTTGACGGTGCTGCCCCCAAGCGTGTAGTCACCAAAGGTGACGCCACCGAGATCGAAGATTGCGCGGGCAAGCCACAGCGTATCCAGCGGCTGATTGTTCATTTCTACCTGCCTCCTGGGATGGTATTGAGCAATGGGCGCGCTGGACTCCACGCTGGCGGCTCCGCATGGCCGGGGAAGGCCAGGGAAGAGCGGAGACCGCGCGTCATCGACCCGCTGCGCGGCGCCGGTTGGCGCAATCGCGCATCAGTATACCACTCGCCGTCCATCGGCGAATATCGCTCACAAAAGGGCGCGGGCGGGTGAACCCGCGGCTATGGGCCTGCGGGCCGCGAAGCCCCACCTGCGTGGGGCTGGGAGACGGCCATGTGCGAGGAACCGCCAGGCAAATCACAAGCCCTGTCTATAAAAGCAAGGTGGCTTGACAGCTCACGTAAGCTAGGTTTCAGGCATGCGGCGCGGTGCGACGCTACCCAGATCGCACACAAATGCAATCGCTACAAGCGGTCGCCAACGGTCCGCACATAAAGGAGAACTCATCGATGCGCTGGTTGGGCTGGTTTCGCCGCAAATCACCGACGCCATCGGGCGCCATGCTGCTGAGTGAGTCGCCAACGGACATGGTGGCGGGACGCAAGCGCGTGGTAGGCCTGCCATACGCCTTGCCCGCTGATGATGAAGAGATCAATCGCCTCGATTTCCAACACTACATGCTGCGCTTCGCGTTCCAGGGAATCTATGCGGCGCCCATCGGTCAGCCTGCCAGCATCCTTGACGTTGGCGCTGGCACCGGGCGCTGGGCGATGGAAATGGCGCAGATGTTTCCGCATGCGAATGTCATCGGACTCGACGTCAAGCCGCCCGCGCTGGATGAGCGCGCCACTACCCGGCCCGACGCCGATCCGCGACCGCAGAACTATACCTTCGTGCCGGGCAACCTGCTGGAGGGCCTGCCCTTTGCCGACCATACCTTTGACTATGTGCATCAGCGTCTGCTCTTCACGGCGATTCCACATGACCGCTGGCCAGCGGTCGTGCTTGAATTGATGCGAGTCACCCGCTCAGGCGGCTGGATCGAGTTGGTCGATTCGATTGGCCTGGCAAACGGCGGCCCCAATGTGGAGCAACTGATGGACTGGATTCGCACGCTCTCGGCGCGTCGTGGGGTGGACCTGATGGATGGCGGTCGTATTGGCGACTACATGAGCGCCAGTCCGCTTGTCCAGCAAAACGCGCGCCGTATCAACCTGCCAACCGGGACCTATGGTGGACGCCTGGGCAAGATGGTGGCCGCTGATTTTCTCTCGGTGTGTCGCGGGTTTGGCGGCGTGGCCATCGCGCAGGGGATTACCACGCAGGTGGCGTGGGACACGGTGCTAGACCGCATGCAGGCGGACCTCAACACTCCCACAAACCAGTGCGTCACTCCATTTTTCATTGCCTTCGGCCAGCGGCCCTAGGCCATGCCCAGGCGTCGCGCTGACCGCTGCGACAACCGCTGGCGCCTGGGCATAGCACGCCGCGCGCATCCGCGTGGCGTCAGAACGGATAAAAGGGCAGACCGGGAAAGAAATCCTGTGGCTGGTACTGTGTCGGGAGCCAGAGGGTGACACGGACCATACCCGTCGATGTGGGCGGAGCCAGCTCGATTTTGCCGCCGACGCCCTCAATCGTGCGCCGCAATTGCTTCACCCTCGCCACGTTGTCCGCGCGCGCGAGCAGCGCTTGATACGCCTGCATGTTGCCTTCCTACGCTCCTTAAGCCTCTACACGAGCGGACAGGCCTCCTCGCCTGTGCCCGCAAAGTCAACACGCCCCGCCTGCTATAGTACGCGCGCCTGTCAAGCGAGCGGCTGGCCATATGCGCCAGCGGCCCACAACATGTGCAAATGTTCATGCGCGGCGTGATAGAGTGACGGGGAAAGAGCGGCAGCGAAATGGGGTGGGCCGATGCGTCTGTTGCTGGTCGAAGATGATGTCCGGCTGGCGCGCAGCTATCAGCGCAACCTGGAGCGCGCGGAGTATCAGGTTGACGTGTTTCACGACGCCGAGAGCGCGTGGAGCTTTTTGCTGCGTGAGGCGCGCAACATCTACGTCATCATTCTGGATGTGCTGCTGCCTGGCCAGAGTGGCATCGACCTGTGCCGCAAGATTCGCGGCGCCAACATCGAGATACCAGTGCTGCTGCTGACCGCGCTCGACCAGACCGGCGACAAGGTGGCGGGCCTCGACGCTGGCGCCGATGACTACCTCACCAAGCCGTTTCCCTTCGCCGAGTTGCTGGCGCGCCTGCGGGCGCTCACCCGCCGCCCGCAGCGCCAGGGACAGAGCGGCGCCACCGAGATCCGCGTCGCCGATCTGGTGATCGATCAACTCCAGCGCGAGGTCTACCAGAGCGGTCGGCTCATCAGCCTGACTCCACGCGAATATTCGCTGCTGGAGTTCCTCGCGCTCAATCCGGAGCGCACGCTCACGCGCAAGCAGATCAGCGCGCGTGTCTGGCCCGAAGGCACCGAGGCTGGCAGTAACGTTCTCGATAGCTACATCCACCATCTGCGCGAGAAACTCGGCGATTTTGGCGTCGTGCAGTTGATCCAGACAGTGCGTGGCGTGGGCTATGCGCTGCGAGCGCCACAGCCGGGCGCGCCGCCGATTGGATCGCCCCAATGAGCCGTGTCAACACCACAGCGCAGCGAGAAGAGCCTGCGCCGCAGCCGAAACGCGCGGCTGAGCGCTGGTCGCCGCTGCGCGCGCGACTCGCGGCGCCGTGGGCGCCTGCCCCGTCTGCGGAGCCACGTCCGTTCGCCGTGCTGCGGCGCCGCCTGATCGTCACAAATGTGCTGGCGACGACGCTCGTGCTGTTGATCGTCAGCGTCGGCGCCTTTGTCTTCGAGTCGCGTGTCGAGCTGGCGCAGATCGATAATCAACTTGCCAGTGAGGCGAACAATCAGGCTAGCAACGCTCCGACGACGCCGGATAACCAGTCCGGCCCGGACGAGGCTCCCTACGATCCGCAGAGCGCGAACTACTTCTCGATTGTCGTCTCATCCACCGGGCAAATCGTGCAGGATGAGGACCAGGCGCGCCGGTATGATCTGCCCGATATGGCATTGGCGCAGCCCGTGCTGGTTGGCGCGCAGGCCACGACCATCGCTACGGCGCAGCGCGCGGGTATCCCGTTTCGCCTCTACACAGCGCCCATCTATCGCGATGGGCGGATCGTCGGCGCGGCGCAGAGCGGGATGTCGCTTGACACCTATTATCAGCACTTGCACGATCTTTGTCGCGCGCTCATCACGCTCGATCTGTTGATTGCGCTGGTCACGCTCGGCTCCAGTGTCTATCTGGCCGAGCGTGCGCTAAAGCCTGCTCGCGCCGCCTTCGAGCGCCAGCGTCAGTTCGCCGCCGGAGCGTCGCACGAGCTGCGCACGCCACTGGCGCTGATTCGCTCGCTGGCCGAGCTGGTCGCTGGCCACCGCTGCGCGCCCACCAGCGCGCCAGCGGAACAGGTCGTGGCCGAGGGGCAGGAGGTCGTGGCCGATGACGCCCACGAGATCATCCGCGAAGTGGACTACATGACGCGGCTGGTCACCGACCTGCTCTTGCTCGCTCGCGACGAACGCGACCGGCGCGCGCTGAACTGGGTGACGGTGGATGTCCGCCCGCTCGCGCAGGGCGTGGTGGAAAAGGCGCAGGCGCTGGCCAGCGCACGTGGCGTCAGCCTCAGTGGCGATCTGGAGGGGCGCGCGGATGGTCAGGGCCAGACGCTGGTGGCGGGCGACCCGGACAGATTGCGTGAGCTAGCGCTGATCTTGATCGAGAACGCCGTGCGCTACACCCCACCTGGTGGCGCCGTGACCGTCGCCGTCGGCGCCACGCGCAGCGCCGTCATTCGCGGTGAGCTACGCGGACATGTGACGCTGACCGTGCGCGATAACGGCATTGGGATCGCGCCAGAAGACCAGCCGCATGTCTTCGAGCCGTTCTACCGCGCCACCTCCTCGACGATGCGCCGAACCGATGCAAGCGGCGATGGCGCAAACGGGCTGGGCCTGGCGCTCGCCCACTGGATCGTTGAGGCGCACGGCGGCCAGATCAGCCTCAGCAGCGCGCCGGGCAAGGGAACGACCTTCACCGTCGAACTCCCGCAGATTCCGCATACGGCGCGTCCCACGCTTCTGCCCAGCCGCGCGGCCAGCCAGACCCCAGCGCCATCTGACGCATCCCTATAGCGCCCCGGCCAGCGACGCCGCTATCCCCAACACGGCCTATAGCTGCGGCTTCTGGCGCCGGGGCATGTTACACTGGCTTGCATAGGGCAGGCTTGCTCCCTGCGCAGTCTTGTGAGCCAGCGTCAATGCGACGTGAGTGCCAAAAGGATTCGCGATGGATGCGATTGACCGAGAGCAGACACGCAAAGCGCCCAGGACGCCACAGGCGCCGGTGAGTGAACGCGCGACGATGGTGGTCAGCCGTGTCGGGCCGACGAGTAACCGCTTGCCAGCGACACGCGGCGCGGCGCCAGCCAACGACGAACTGGTCACGGTGATCGCGCCGGGGCGCATCGTCGCGCCGACCGCGCCCGCCCGGGCGCCGCGCGCGAGTGGTCGGCCTGTGCTCAGCCGTATGGTGCGTTTCGTCGCCGCCCTGGTCTGCATCGCCGTCGTGCTGGGGGGCGCGCTGGCTTTCAACGTGCTGCATTCCACCACGCCGAGTGGCGCCAATGTCAGCGCGGCAGTGCCGCCGCCATCGGGTCGCGGGCCGATCACCGCGTCGGTTGGCGTCATCGTCGCCGCGCCCGCGCCGCAATCGGTGCACACGACAGGAACCGTCTCGCCAGATCAATCGCAGATAGCTACCACCTCCTCTGGCGGCTCCGTCTCAGCCAAAGGGCTGCTCTCGCTGGAGCCATGCCACGATAGCGTCATGTTCGTCTCCAATATCAGCCAGTGGACCGTGCCGCCGGGCTGCTATGCGAATATCTACGTGCCGAACAGAGCCAACTACGTGCAGGCCTCCAGTTGGGGCTACTGCAACTGGTGGGTGAGCGTCACGCATCCCGCGACCCCGGACATTACCTACACCACTAAATATCCACGCGGCACAACCCCGGTGGCGGGCGCGGCGATCTTCTTCGATGGGGGTGAACAGGGCGCAGACTCCGCCGGACACTGGGCGGAGGCGGTAGCTGTCTCGCCCGATCACTACTGGGTGCTCATCAGCGAGATGAACTTCGCCTGGCGCGGCGCGGGCTTCGGCAAGATCGACTACCGCTACATCCATGTCTCGCCGAACGTCCATTTCATCTACGGCGTGTAGATCGCCGCGCCTTCTTTTCCGCAGGCGCGGCGGCGAGGGCGCGTCCCACCGCGCTTGCGGCAGATGTTCTGTTCGGCTACACTGAGAGCATATGTCAGTTGTAGTCGTTACCGATCTCACCAAGTCCTACGGCGCCGAGTTGATCTTCAGCGGCGTCTCGTTCCGCGTGGACGCGCGCGACCGCATTGGCCTGGTTGGGCCGAATGGCGCGGGCAAATCGACCTTGCTCAACCTGCTCGCCGGTCGGCTGGAGCAGGAGGGTGGCGATATCGCGCTGGCGCAGGGCGTCTCCATTGGCTATCTGCCGCAGGTGGCCGACTTCCACCCGGAGCGTAGCCTGGCCGACGAGATGCGCGCCGTCTTCGCCCATGTGCATGCGTGGGAGGCAGAGCTGGCCACCCTCGCCGCGCAGATGGGCGATCCGCTGGCTGCGCCCGACGACTACCACGCCCTGCTGGAACGCTATGCCGAGTTGCAGGCACGCTTCGAGCACGCTGGTGGCTACACCATCGAGCCGCGTGTGCGCCAGGTGCTCGATGGCCTCGGCTTCACGCGCGAGCAACAGGAGGCGCCCGCCAGTCAGCTCAGTGGCGGCCAGCAGACACGCGCCGCACTGGGCCGCCTGCTGCTGCTGGAGCCAGAACTGCTGTTGCTCGACGAACCGACTAACCATCTCGATCTGGCCGCGCTGGAATGGCTGGAAACCTATCTGCTCGCCTGGCGCGGCGCGGTCATCGTCGTCTCGCACGACCGCTACTTCCTCGACCGCGTGACCACGCGCACCATCGAGATCGCCCATCAGCGCGCCGAGCTCTACCCCGGCGCCTACTCGAAGTATGTGGCGTTGCGCGCCGAACGGCTGGAGCGCTGGCGCAAAGACTACGAGGCGCAGCAAGAGCACATCGCGCACACAGAGGAGTTCATCCGTCGCTATAAGGCGGGGCAGCGCGCCAAAGAGGCGCGTGGACGCCAGAAGATGCTCGATAAACTGGAGCGCATCGGGCGGCCACCGGTGGAGGGCAAAATCAAGTTCCACCTCGGCTCCGCCATCGAGCCGGGGCAGATCGCGCTGACCACCGAAAAGCTGGTGGTCGGCTATGCTGGCGGCGAAGAGGGCGCAGCGCTGCGTGTGCAGATGGCCGATACGCTGGTGGAACGTGGCGCGCGCATCGGCCTGATCGGCCCGAATGGCGGCGGCAAGACGACGCTGCTACGGGTCATCGTCGGGCAGTTGCAGCCGCTGGAGGGGCATGTGACGCTGGGGCGCAACGTACAGGTCGGCTACTATGCGCAGACCCACGAAGACCTCAACCTGAACGCGACCCTGCTCGATGAGATTCGTCAGGTGAGCCACCTCAGCGAGGAGGGCGCACGTAGCTATCTGGGTCGCTTCCTCTTCAGCGGTGACGATGTGTTCAAGCCGGTGGGCGCGCTCAGCGGTGGCGAGCGCAGCCGCGTGGCGCTGGCCAAGCTGACGCTGCAAGGCGCCAACACGCTCGTACTCGATGAGCCAACCAACCATCTCGACCTGCCTGCGCGCGAGGCGCTCGAGGGCATCTTGCGCGAGTACGATGGCACGCTGATCTTCGTCTCGCACGACCGCTATTTTGTGGATGCGCTGGCGACGACCATCTGGGCGCTGGAAGATGGCGCTGTGACGGCCTACCCCGGCGGCTATTCCCGCTACCACGCGCGTCGCTCGCAACTTGATCTGGAGGCACAGCAGGCGCAGGCGCGCGCAGCCGCCCAGGCGTTGGAGCAGTCGGCGCCGCATCCGGTGGGCGTCGGATCGGCGCCGACACGCGCGGGCGGCAGACGCGCGAAACGCGGCGCAGAGCCAGTCACGCGCTCGGTGGAACAGGTCGAACGCGAGATCACCGAACGCGAGCTACGCCTGGCAGCGCTGGAACATGATCTGGCGAGCGCGAGCGCCGACACCGATGTGGCGCGAGTCACCGAGCTGGGCGGCGCCTATGAGCGCGAAAAGACACTGCTCGATGAACTCTATGTGGAGTGGCAGGCGCTGGCGAGTTGACCGCTGCTGTTTAAGTGGCCTCGCCAGCGAGGAGGTGGACAGGCTATGCCGTATATTCTGGGGCTGACCGGCAATATCGCCAGCGGCAAGACCACTGTCGGATTGATGCTGCTGGAGCTGGGCCTCTCGACGTATATCGACGCCGATACCGTCGTCCATGAACTCTATCTGCCGGGGCAGCCGTTGCCGGACGCGCTGGCGGCGGCCTTCGGGCCGGGTGTGCTCGATAGCGCGGGTGGCGTCAATCGGCGCGCGCTGGGGGCCATCGTCTTCACCTCCCCGGAGCGAATGCGCCAGCTCGAAGCGATCGTTCACCCTGCCGTGCGCGAGGCGCTGCTGAACAAGATGCGTGCGCTCGCGCCCGACGCGACCGGCGCGCTCGACGCTATCAAGCTCGTCGAATCTGGCTATGCGCCCTTCTGTCATGGACTCTGGATCATCACCTGTCCGCCAGAGATTCAACTTCAGCGTCTGACCCAGGAACGCGGCCTCAGTGAAGAGGAAGCCCGCGCCCGTCTCGCCGCTCAGCCTCCCATTGACGCGAAGCTGCCGCTGGCTACCGCTGTCATTCACAACGACGGCTCGCTGGAGAACCTGCGTCAGCACGTGACGGACGCCTGGCGCGCGTTCACGGCGAGCCTCACGGAGCAGGCGCCATAGCGCACAGCCAGCCCGCTGAGCGCGCATGGCCCGGCTCCCTCATGAGAGAGTTGAGACAACCCGCATGGATCAGTACGTCGCCGCCATCCCCGCCGAGGGAGAGGCCGCCATACCGCCTCGTCGCACACGCATCATCTGCACGCTCGGTCCCGCCAGTTGGAGCGAGGAGTGTATCGAGGCGCTCGCTCGCGCTGGGATGGATGTGGCGCGCATCAACTTTTCGCACGGCACGCACGACGAGCACGCGGAGACCATCGCCCGCGTGCGCCGCGTCGAGGAGCGGATTGGCCATCCCATCGCGGTGCTGCAAGACCTGCAAGGCCCCAAGATTCGCATCGGCGCGCTCGCGGACCACAAAACGATCACCCTGCGCGACGGCCAGACGTTCACCCTCACCACGCGCCCGATCACTGGCGGCGTCAACGCCGTCTCCACCACCTATACCGCGCTGCCCCAGGATGTGAAGCCTGATGATTGTATCTTGCTGGCGGATGGCGCCATCGAGCTGCGTGTGGTCGCCGTGACGGAGCAGGATGTGACCACCGCAGTGACGCATGGTGGCCCACTCTCTGAGCATCAGGGAATCAATCTGCCCGGCGTCGCGGTCAGCGCGCCCGCCCTGACGGAGAAGGATCGCGCCGACGTGCGCTTCGGCGTGCGCCACGGCGTTGACTTCATCGCGCTCAGCTTCGTGCGCCGCTCGGAGGATGTGCGCGCGGCGAAAGCCGTCATCGCCGAGGAGATAGCGGCCAACCCTGACCGGGTGCGCCCAAAGGCGCCGACGGGTCTGCACCCATCCGTCTACGTCGCCGATGCGACGATTCCACTGATCGCCAAGCTGGAGAAGCCCGAAGCCATCGCCAATCTCGACTCGATTCTGATGGCGGCGGACGGCGTGATGGTGGCGCGCGGCGACCTCGGCGTGGAGATGCCGCTGGAGCAGGTGCCGCTGATCCAGAAGAAGATCATCGCGCGGGCCAACATGCTCGGCCTGCCCGTCATCACCGCCACGCAGATGCTCGAATCCATGATCACCCATCCCCGGCCCACACGCGCCGAGGCCAGCGATGTCGCCAACGCCATTCTCGATGGCACAGACGCAGTGATGCTGAGCGCCGAGACGGCGTCTGGCGCATATCCCATCGAGACGGTGCGCGTGATGTCGCGCATCGCCCTCCAGGCGGAGTCGGCGTGCGAGCGATTCACGTCGAGCGGGCGCCGTGGCGACAAGGCCCAGGCGGTGGCGAGCGCCGCCGCGACGCTCGCCCACGAAGCAGGCGCGCGACTCATCGTCGTCTTCACCCGCACGGGAAAGTCTGCCGAACTGATGTCGAAAGAGCGGCCCGCCCAGCCGATTGTCGCGTTCTCGCCGTTCCAGACGGTCTATCGGCGGCTGGCGCTCTGGTGGGGCGTCATCCCGCGCTACAACGAGCTGGCAGGCACGATCGAGGAGCGCATCGCGACGGCAGACCTGGCGCTACGTGAGCGCGGCATGGCGCGCCTGGGTGATGAGGTGGTCATTATGGGTGGTATGCCGTCGATTGGACGCACACGCACCAACTTCGTCAAGCTGCATCGCATCGGCGAACTGGAGGAGCGACCAGCGTGAGCCACGCCACACCCAGCCGTTGCATGAGATGATACACTACGCCCAGGCGCCGCGCCGGACGCCAGCGTTGCTGTCTGGCGCGGCGGTGTGGGGATGTGTGTGCGCCGCCTGCTGTGGGGGGCGCGCCGCCGAGTGGTCGGCGGAATCCTGGTGGACTGGGAGGGTGCGTTCATGTCGCCTACCGATCTCGTAAATCCCTTCAGTACCGACGCAATCATGGCATTGGTCGCGGCGCTGGGCCTGAGTTCGACCGCTGGCCTGCGCGCGGTTGCGACACTCTTTGCGATTGGTGTGGTCAGCGACATTCACATCGCGGGTCAGCCGCTGCTCCAGCTTCAGGGTCACTTTACGGTGCTGGGGTCCACGCCGATGCTGATTCTGCTGGGCGGGCTGACCATCGTCGAGTTCGTCATTGATAAAGTGCCAGGCATCGACAGCCTGAATGATGTCATTCACACCGTGATTCGCCCGGTCGTCGGCGCGGTCATCGTCGCTGGCACGGCAAACTCGCTCAGCGACACGAATGTCTGGGTCGCGGCGGCGGCGGGCGCGGTGCTCGCCTTTGGCGTGCACGCCACCAAGTCCACGGCGCGCGTCGCCTCTACGGCGACCACGGCTGGCATCGGCAATCCGATCATCTCGGTGCTGGAAGATATCCTCACCGTCGGCTCGATTCTGCTGGTGGTGCTGGCGAAGTCAGTCGCCATCCTCGTCGCGCCTGCGCTGGGCATCATCCTGCTGGTGGTCGCGATTGTCATCGCGTTCATCGTCGTGCTGCTGGCCTGGCGCATCAGTGTGGCGATTGTGCGCGTGTTCAAGAGCAAACCTGAGGAGGCGGCGGCAGTGGCCGCCGGAGCGGTCCCGCTCGACCGCCAGCCAGCGGAGTAACCGCACGCGAGCCGATCTCACCCCTGCCCCTTCTCCCACGCGGAGAGGGGGCGTGGAATCCAAGGAGTTGACGAGCCACCATGCTGACCGGCGCCCCACCGTCTGACCGCATTAGCGTCACACCCGCGCCCAGGCGACGTGTCTGGCCGTGGGCCGCTGGGTCCATGCTGATCGCGCTCGCCGTGATCGTCGCTACGCTGGTCGGGCATCGGCTCGCAGCGCAGGCGCGGCTGGCCAGCCAGGTCGCGCCCGCGCCCGCAGCGCCCCCGCTGGCCGTCGAGGCGATAGTCCACGCGCCGGGGCAGATCGCTCACCTCGCGCTCGACACCCACACCCACACCCTCGTGGCGCAGGTCATCGTCTGCCAACCAGTCGTCGCCACGAAGCCACAAACGGCTGCCCCAGCCATGTGTGATGTGACCGCGAATTCGGTCAGCGGCCTCGCCTTCTTCAATAGCGCCACCGGCGCGCAGAGAGGCGCTTTCCTCGCGCCTGCATCTTCATCTGCGCAGCCCATCGCCCTGACGGATGCGACGCACGGTGTGACCTATCTCATCAACAAAGGCGTCGTTACGACGTTTGACGACACGACGGGTAAGCCGGCTGGCAGCTACGCCAGCCCGCTCATCGCCAGCGCGCAAGACGTCGCCCTGGACGGCCAGCTTGGCCTGCTCTACACGGCCAACGATGATAGCACGCTCAACGCCTTCGACGCCGCCAGCGGCCAACAGGTGGCAAGCGCGTCTCTGCCTCCACCATCCGCCAGCGGGACGCTTGCGGCGCAAGTGCGGGTTGACGCCAGCGCAGGCCGTGTGTACGTCTACAACGGCAACGCCATGAATCCTACCCTCTACGCCTTCACCGCCAGCTACCTGACGCCGCTGGGAGATTGGCGGCTGCCGGGGCGTCCCAGCCTTGGTCCGCTCGACTCGGCGACACATACGCTCTATCTGAGCGGAACATCCAACAACGCAGCCGTGTCGCAACTCAGTCTCACCGCGCTGCCAGCGGATGGCGCGGATGAGCAGGTGAACGCAGAGCGGACAGTTCAGGATGCGGCGCTGGGGAGCGCGAACCATTTCGGCGTTGACAGCGCGACCGGCGCGCTCGCGTTGATGGCCAATACTGGAATCGAGGCGTTCGCATCTGACGCGACGCAGCCCTACGCGGCGCTACCACTCATTCACGCGCCCACCGTCAGCCCAGACAGCGTTGCGCCCTGGCTGCTGCCGATTGATTCCAGCGCAGGGCTGACCTATCTGCCCAGCGACGACAACACCATCCTGATCGTCAGCCTCGCCCGGCCAGCCAGCCACGCCGCGCCGAATGCTACGACCGCCGCGCTGATCGCCCGCGCTGGCATGGCGTCGCTGCTGCCAGATACGAATCAGACGCCGCCGTTCGTCAGCGCGCAGCTGTTCCCGCTGGGAGCTGGCACGGTCGCGCGCGCCTATTTCATCGACTACTCAGACCTCGGCTGGAAAGGCCCCTACGCTGGCACGGCGAGTGTGAGTGATGTCAAAGCGGGGGCGACGCCAGGCGATTACACAATGACATTCAGCATCGGCTGGAACCAACTCTTCCTGCGCCAGCATAGCTGGACGGTGGAAGTGACCCCCGACGGTCGCACACATCTGCGCGCCGACAGTGGCGACGGACTGCCGTAGCCCTTGCGCGCGATAGTAGAGCATCTGGCATGAGAAAGAGGTAGCCATGGCACGCGCCGACGGACGCGCCAACGATCAGTTGCGCCCGGTCACGATCACGGTAGACTATATCAAGCATGCGGAAGGCTCCGCGCTGATCGAGTTTGGCGATACGCGCGTCCTCTGTGTCGCCAGCATCGAGGACCGCGTGCCGCCATTCCTCGAAGGGCGCGGCCAGGGCTGGGTGACGGCGGAGTATGCGATGCTGCCACGCGCGGGCAATACTCGCTCGCAGCGCGAGAGCGTGGCGGGCAAGGTGGGCGGACGCACACACGAGATTCAGCGATTGATTGGCCGCTCGCTGCGTGCCGCGCTCGATCTGCACGCGCTGGGTGAGCGCACCATCACGCTCGACTGCGATGTGCTGCAAGCGGATGGCGGCACACGCACCGCCGCGATCACTGGCGCGTGGATCGCGCTGCAGCGCGCGACGGCGAAGCTCAAGGCTGAGGGCAGGCTGCGCGTAGACCCGGTGAAGCTGGGGGTAGCGGCCATCAGCGTCGGCATCGTCAAGGGGCAGGCGTTGCTCGACCTCAACTACGGCGAGGATTCGCACGCGGAGGTAGACTCCAACGTCGTGATGACCGACAAGGGTGAGTTCATCGAGGTTCAGGGAACCGCCGAGGGCAAGCCCTTCAGTCGCGCTCGCCTCGACGAACTGCTCGCTCTGGCCGAGAAGGGCATCCGCGAGCTACACGAGCTACAGCGCGCGCAGGTGTAGACGGCGGCGGCGCTGCGCTGCGCTATGCGGAAGGTGGGAACGCGATGTCTGAGCAGACGACCGCAGAGCCGACCTGGCTCGACCTCTACGACTACCGGCGCCGCATGGCAGATCTCTATCGTCAGCGCGCGGCGGCGTTTCGCGCGGGCGCCGATGAGCAGGAGACGCTGCGACGTTTCCGCGCGGCCAAGGATGCGCTCTTCGCCGGGCATCCACAGTCTGCGCTGGGCGCTGAGGCGCGCGCAGGCTTTGGTGGGCTGCGCTACTTCCCCTATGCGCCAGCGCTACAGGTGGAGGCGACACTTACACCGCTCGCGCCAGAACCGCCAGAACCGCCCGATGCTCCGCAGCAGCAGTTCGAGGCGAGCGGGCCGCACACGATGCGCTTTCAGCGGGCGGCGCGTGTCAACTTCACGCTCGGCGAGACGCCCGCCGAACTCACCCTCTACTGGATCGATGTCTATGGCGGCGGACTCTTCCTGGCGTTCCGCGATGCGACCTGCCCGGATGAGAGCTATGGCGGCGGACGCTATCTGTTCGACACGGTGAAAGGCAGCGAGCTGATCGGGTTGGATGACGCGCCCGGCGAGCGGATGGGCTACGCAGGTGGCCGCATCCTGCTCGACTTCAACTATGCCTACAATCCCTCCTGCGCCTACGATGCGCGCTGGGTCTGCCCGCTCGCGCCGAGGGAGAACCGCCTGCCGCTGGCGATACGCGCGGGCGAGCGGAAGTACCACGCCTGATGTGACCAGCGCAGGCGGCGCGCATGCCTGATTTTTCGCGCTTGATAGCCAGCGATTCGTAGCCCGCTGGCCCCTCCGGCGCGGTTCCAACTGTCGGCCGCCCTGGTCTTTGGGGTACCGCAACTGGTTCATTCTTTCCGAGTAGTGGAGGCCAGATTGGCCCTCTATCTACAGGAAATGCGTGCTACTAGGTCGCCGTGTCCGGGAGCGTTCATCGGAATGCCCCGACATTTGAACGCTTTGTGCCCAAGATGAGCGCAGGAGCTAGCCGTTTGTAGTAGAAGGTCTATCATAAAGACGGCTACCACAATAAAGCTAGCTCTCCTCTACGTTGCCCAGGGAGTTGTGCTATGGAACCGGAGTCACCAGCCCCAACAGATGCGGGTCGCAAGGATCGCCAACAACGTCTTGACGCAATTCGTTCACTGGCGGCGCGCCAAATGGAAACGCCTGCGAGTACATCGCAAGCAATCGGGGCGTCGCGTGGCCGACGTCGTCAAGCTCTCACGTGGGGAAGCACAGTCCTGCTCGTCGGGATTATCATCGCCGTCATCATCTCTCTAGTACGAGGCGCTCGCATCACCACACCCCAAACCTCGGCGCACTCCCCGGACATGCTCCAGTTTCCCCTGGGTCACATTGCCTGCCCGCTAAGCGCCAGTTGGGCGCCATCTGGGAAGGTATTGGCGGTCGTTGGCTATACTGTCTGTTCCACGCAGGATGACGTCGCTCAGGGAGTTCATCCCATCGTGTCTTTGTACGATGTCGCGAGCGGACGCGAGACAGCGATACTGCCTCTGGAATCCGCTCTCGTGCGGGACGCGACCCACGGAGCGGCTCTGGACGCCTATCAACTGGGGCTGGGATCAGCGGTGTGGACGATGGACAGTCAGGCAATCGGAGTCATGTTCACGTTGTCGCCGACATCTCAACCAGGCAAGGTGATCTATGGCTTGGCAGTACTGCACGTGAATGGCTCGGCCACAGCGATCGTTCCCGCCAGTCCGTTAGGCCTGGTAGGCGTCTCCTTCGAGACATACAACCTGTATACCACTGTGCCTCCTATGGTTGTCAGATTTGATGTCGCCAACGTCTCCGTCTCGACAGTGGCGCCACAGCCTTCACTTTTCTACCAGTGGGACCCTCCCGGTACTCTGGCGCCAAGCGCGCGGCCCGACGCACAAGCAAAGACCCTTCCAACGAGCATTAGTGGCGTCGTTTCGTATGTGTGTTCGTCGAGCGGTGACGCCTCGGCTCATGGCAACAGCGCATACTTCTGGATCAGCGCAGGTGGATCGGCATGGTCCCCAGACGACCAATATTTCTTCTCGACGCTCGGCGCATATGGTCGGTTGACGAATTCGCTACCCGCAGCGGCGAGCCAGGCGGCTGCCCCGTCTCAGCAGTCGTGCGTGGTTGCCGGGCCGTCTACGAAGTGGCCCGCTGTGACAATGCCGCTTGGTGGCCTGGCAAGTGCGGAACACGGGCTGGATCCCTACAATACCACTCAGTTCAACTTCGTCACAAGCCCCGACAATTCGCGGATCGCAGTGTCTGAACAGGCAGGCGCGACGACCGAGGGCAGTCTAACGCCTAATGAGCAGACAGTGAGTGTATATGACACGGCCACGAGCAAACTCGTGGCTCGATTCGCTGCGCCCCAACTACTCAAACAAGCACACGTGGCCACAGATCAAGCGGGTGAGCTATTTACTTCCATGTCGTGGTCGCCTGATGCGCACTCACTTGCAGTACTGGACACAGCAGATCGCGTACTCATCATCCTCGGACCCAGTAAACTGCATGGCTGATGCCGTGCGACCGGCTGAAGCCCCCCATTGTCAACATTGGCTTCCAGAGTCCCAGAGTTTGTGAAGTATTCGAGCTGCGAGTGCGCGCATGCAACACCGTAGCTCGATCCCGGGCCGCGCAGGAAGACTTTGCGGCCCGCTGGCCCCTCAGGCGCGGTCCCAACCGCCGACCACCCTGGTCTTTGACGGAACTGCTGGTTGGTTTTGCGTGTGCAGGGCCAGGGAAGCCATGTTATAATGCCAGATGGGGTTTCTCCCGCAGATGCGCAGCAGACCGCGAGACTCGCGATGCGCCCGCCCGCGACAGGGCAACCACTGCAAGCTCGCGCCTTCATACCGCGCTCCCTGGTGGACGAACAGGCTCTCCCGCGCGCGCCCAAACTCCGCGCGTCGGACCAGAGACGGACCAGAAGGGATCACATCGAGCTATGAGTACGAACTCTCCGCGTGGGATCGCCTTGACCATGGCTCCCCGCACTCCGGCGGAGTATATCCCCGGCCAGCAAGAGGCGCCCGTCGCGCTAACCAGCCTGGCCGATATGCTCAAATGGGCGCAGAACTATGCCCGCAGCCGCTCCATCTGGCCGCTGGGCTATGGGCTGGCGTGCTGCGCAATCGAGATGATGGCCGCCGGTCAGCCACACTATGATATGGCGCGCTTCGGCTCCGAGGTCTTTCGCTCCAGCCCACGTCAGGCCGACCTGATGATCGTGGCTGGCACCGTCTCGACCAAGATGGGGCCGCGCCTGGTACGCCTGTGGGAGCAGATGGCCGATCCGAAGTGGGTCATCTCGATGGGCCAGTGCGCCACCTCAGGCGGCGAGTTCTACGATAGCTACTACACCGTGCAGGGCGTAGACACCATCGTTCCAGTGGATGTCTACGTGCCGGGCTGCCCACCGCGCCCAGAGGCGCTGATCGAGGGGCTGCTGAAGTTGCGCGAGAAGATCGAGAAACAGGGCCTGAAAATCAAAGGCGAGGAGTAACCGATGCGCGGTATTCTTCAAGGATTGGGCCTGACCCTGAGCCATGTCACACGCCCCAAGGTGACGCGCCTCTATCCGTATGAGAAGCGCATCCTGCCGGAGCGTAGTCGTGGCCTGATCCAGCTCATTCAGGAAGCAGACCAGGATACCCCGTTCAATCTCAAATGTGAGGCATGCCTGCTCTGCGAGAAGGTCTGCCCACCACGCGCCATCACGATTGACGCGCGCCCCACCTATCGCTTCCGCCGACGGCCGTGGTTCTCGCCAACCGCCATCGCGGGCTACTACACGCCGCGTTTGTCCGAGTATGCGGCGCCCTACCCGAATCGCCCCTTCTCCCCGCCGACGCTGACTCCGGTGGCGACCACGCTGGAGGCGCCCGTAGATTTGGCGCAGGCCGAGGCGATTCTCGACAACGCCTCGCTCGACGCCTGGGACCTGACCCAGACGCTCGACGAGCTGATGGAGGCGTATGGCGGCATGCCCCTGCAAGTGGCCTGGCGCGTGGTCGAGCGGCGCGGCGTAGACATCAGCGACATCTTCGGCATCATCACTGCGAGCCAGCGATTTGCGCCCGCGCAGGCGGCGACGCCAGGCGTGCTGCGCGATGACCAGGTGGAGCGCGGGCCTGCGCCATCGTCTCGCGGCAAATATGGCAGCATCAACCACAGGAGAGCCCAACGTGCCTGATACATCCACGAGCCTCCTGGTCGCCGATGGCAGGGCGGCGCTCACCAGCTATGCGGCCTACACCCAGCAGGGCGGCTATCAGGCGTTGCGCAAGGCGCTTGGCCAGATGTCGCCCGCCGAGGTCATCGCCGAGGTCAACGCCGCCGGGCTGCGCGGGCGTGGCGGCTCTGGCGTGGCCACCGCCAGCAAGATGGCGCTGGTCGTCGGCGCCGACGCGGGTATTGAGGGGCAGCGCTACGTCGTCTGCAACGCCTACGACGCCGACACCCGCTCGCTGGCGACCCAGGCGCTCTTAGAGCGCAACCCACACGCCGTGCTGGAGGGCATCGCCCTTGCCGCCTATGCGGTGGGCGCGACCGAGGCGTTCCTCTACCTGCGTAGCAGCCGCGATCACGCCGCCGCAGTGGCGCAGGCCGCGCTGCATGAGGCGCAGGAGCAGGGCGCGCTGGGCCGCAACATCTTTGACTCGCGCTTCTCGCTGGCGATCACGGCGGTGGGCGTGGAGCGCGGCTTCATGGGCGGCGAAGAAACCGCGATGATCGAGATCATCAAGGGGCGCCCGATGAAGGCGCAGCAACGCCCGCCGTACCCCTCTGAGGCTGGCCTCTACGCGCAGCCAACGCTCGCGCAGAACGCCGAGACGCTGGCGAATCTCCCCGCGATCATCGTGCGTGGGGCGCAGGTGTTCAAGGCGGCTGGCTCGCAGGCGACGAGCGGCGCGAAGCTGGTGACGGTGCTGGCGCCAGGGATGACCGAGGGGAAGCTGATCGAACTGCCCTTCGGCGCGACACTTGCGCAGGCGCTGCGCATGGCGCAAGTGGACGTGAGCGAAGCGACCACCCGCTGCGTCGTCGTCGGCGGGATGGAGGGCGCCGCGCTGCCTCTCGCCCAGCTCAACGTCGCCTTCGACTTCGAGACCCTGCAAGAGGCTGGCGCCATCGTCGGCTCGGCGGTGATCGAGGCGCTGCCCAGCGACACCTGCATGGCGCACTGGGCGATGGAACGCTCGACGTTCCTGGCGAAAGAATCGTGCGGCAAGTGCGTTCCCTGCCGAGTCGGGGTGAAGCGCGTCGCGGGTCTGCTGGAGGGCATCGAGAGCGGGCTGGGGTCGCAAGACGACCTGGCCACGCTAACCGATTTCTCGCAGTACATCCCGGATGGCTCGCTCTGCGGCTTCGGCGTCAACGCCGTGCATCCGCTGCTATCGGTGATGCGCTATTTCGCGGACGACCTCACCGCGCACCTCGCTGGGCGCTGCCCCACGGGGACGTGTGAGCCGGTGCGCGCGCATCGCTACGCGACCAAACATGTACTCTAGGCGATTCCAGGCATTCCAGGCGATTGCCCTCGGCGATTGCCTCTGGCGATAGGCTGAAACAACAGTCGGGCGTGGGCCGCGCCGCTCGCGGCAGCTTCCTGCGGGATGCTGTTTGGGCGGGGTAGTTCACTGGCGCAAGAGACGAGGAACAGATGGCTGTCACGATACGCGATGACGCCGCGATGTCACAGGGGAGCGAGCCGTTCAGGGCCAACGAGCATGGGCAACCGTCATTCGAGGTAACGATTGACGGGCGCGCGATGCAGGCCTACGAAGGGCAGACTCTGCTGAGCGTGGCGATGGAGAACGGGATTCTGGACATCCCGAATTTGTGTAACGACGACAAGCTGGAACCGACTTCGGCCTGTCGCATGTGCCTGGTGGAGATCAACGGCGCGGATCGCCCGTTGCCCTCCTGCAACACGGCGGCGCAGCCGGGCATGGTCGTGCGCACGAAGTCAGACAAGCTGGCGCACATCCGTCGCACCAACCTCGAAATGATGCTGTCGGATCACAACGCCTACTGCCAGCCGCCGTGCCAGGTCGGCTGCCCGACCCACATCGACATCCCCGGCTACCTGGAACTGATCGCGAAGGGGCAGAACCGCGAGGCGGCGCGTCTGGTGAAGGAAGTGCTGCCGTTCCCCTACATCCTCGGCCTGACCTGCCCGGCCCCCTGCCAGGAGGTCTGCCGTCGTGGGCTGGTGGAGGAAGAGATCGCCATCTGCCGCATGCATGGCTTCGCCGCCGAGCAGGTCATCGAAGATCCGCCAACGCCGTGGGTGCAGGAGGCGCAGACCGGCAAGAAGATCGCGGTGATCGGCGCGGGGCCTGCTGGCCTGACAGGCGCGTACTATCTGGCGCTGAATGGCCATTACGTCAAGGTCTTCGACATGATGCCCCAGTCGGGCGGCATGCTGCGCTACGGCATCCCAGAGTATCGCCTGCCGAAAGACATGGTGGACAAGGAGTTCGACGGCGTCTGGAAGCTGGGCGTGGATGTGCAGTACAACGTCAAGCTGGGCCGCGACTTCACGATTGACGATCTGTTCGCCGAGGGCTTCGACTCTGTGTTGCTGGCCATCGGCGCGTGGACCTCGAATGAACTGGGGCTGGAAGGTGAGGACAACCCCGGCGTCGTCAACGCCATCGCTTATCTGATGGATAAGACGCAGGGTTTCCCTGTGCCAGTGGACGACACGAAAGAGGTTGTGGTGCTGGGTGGTGGCTTCACCACCTTCGACTGCACCCGCACCTCACTGCGCATCGGCGCGAAGGTGCATACCGTCTATCGCCGAGGCCGCACCGAGATGTCGGCGACCTCTGAAGAGGTCGAGGATGGTGAGAACGAGGGCACCGATCTGCAACTCTTTGGCGCTGCGACGGCGCTGAAGTTCGACGGTGAGCAGTTGACCGGACTCGAGGTCCAGCGCATGCAGCTTGGCGAGCCAGATTCTTCTGGCCGCCGCCGCCCGGTGCCGATCCCTGGCAGCGAGTATGTGATTCCCTGCGATACCGTTATCCCGGCGTATGGCCAGAAGCCCGATAAGGCGGTGCTGCCACCGGAGTCTGGCGTGGCATGGACGAAGCGCCAGAGCATCGAGACGGACCCGTACAACTTCATGACGGCGCGCAAGGGGGTCTTCGCCGCTGGTGACTGCCAGCTTGGCGCCGCGACCATCATCGAGGGCGTAGCGCAGGGCAAGCTCGCCGCGCGCGCAATTGACGCCTACCTGAATGGCGAGGACATGGCGCAGGTCTCGAAGCGCATCGAGGCTGAGGAGCGCAAGCCCGACCTCTTCGACATCGTGCCCTACAAGCCGGTCGAGCCGAAGGTCAAGATGCCCATGCTGCCCTACGAGGATCGCAAGCACAACTTCCGCCTGATCGAGCTTGGCTACACCGCCGAGCAGGCGCAACGCGAGTCGGCGCGCTGCCTCCAGTGCGCCTGCCCTGCGGCGGGCCAGTGCGATCTGCAAAAGTACAGCATCGAGTATGACCTTGAAAACAACCGCTTCCACGATGGCGAGCCAGCCGACTACCACGACTATGAGTTCGACATGTCGCACAGCTTCATCCTGCGCGACCCGAACAAGTGCATCAACTGCACACAGTGCGTGCGTGTCTGCCACGACGTGATCGGCCCGAACTGCTACGGCATGTTTGGCGTGGGATTCGATACCATCGTCTCGACGCCATTCAACATGTCGCTGCAAGCGACCGACTGCGTGTCGTGCGGCGCCTGTGTCCAGGTCTGCCCCACCGGCTCGCTGATGATGGCGGAACGCGAGCTGGTCCGCTGGGACTTCGCGCTCGACCGCTGCATCTTCTGCGGCGACTGCGTGGAGGTCTGCCCGCACGGCGCGCTCGGTGAGACGCCGAACTTCGAGCTTTCCTTCTACAACCGCTTCGGCAAAGACATCAACATGCCGATGCAAGACCTGGCCCGCGCGCCGAGCTTCCTGGTGACGCAGCGCGTGCCGCGCCGCAAGGAGGAGAGCCTGAACGGCACGAATCCGCTGGTGCGCCCGCTGCCCGCCCGCCGCATCCGCGAATAGGCCGCGATCAGAGAAGACACGCCGCCCGCTCCTGAGCTAGCTCAGGGGCGGGCGGCGTTTGTTGGGATCAGCGGCCTTCGGCGCATGATATACTGCGCCTGGATGAGTCGTGCGCATCGGAGGGCCGTCGTATGGTTGACGAATTAAGCGAGCTGGTTGCGCGTGTGCGACAACAACCCGAGGCAGTGCAGCGACATATCGCTGAAGTGATTCAGAAGGCCCTGGAACAAGCACAAATCGAGGATGCCCTCGATAGCTATGCAGGCGCGTGGAGCGATTTGCCGGAGGATGATGAGGCGGAAACGCTTGATCGACTCAGACACGAATCGCCACCAACTCCTCCCCTGGAGGATCAACTGCGCTGGCTTGATGAGGAATGAGTCAATATCTGTTGGATACGAGTATACTGACTGCCTACCTCAGAGGGCGGCCTGTTATTGTCTCGCTCGTTGAGCCATGGATACACGCTGATGAAGCGGCTACTAGCATCGTTGTCTACGGCGAGATTGTTGAGTATTTGCAACGATTCAACGACATCGAATATGCGCGCCATCTCAATCTCTTGCGTGGACTACTGACACGCCGAGTGAGTTCGCTTCCTCTCACCTATCCTATCTTAGAGCGCTACGGAACGTTGCGTCGCGCACTCCGACCGCCTCATGGTCCCGGACTCATTGGCGACCTTGACACGCTCATCGCCGCCACTGCATTGGAGCATGGACTCGAGATAGTCACAGCAGACGGTGATTTTACGCGCGTGCCGGGTCTCAGGGTGAGGCTCATTCCTCGCACAGACCTCAGGTGATTGGGAACCCACATCTCTACCGCGATCAGCGAAGACACGCCGCCCGCTCCTGAGCGATTCAGGGGCGGGCGGCGTGGTGTATGGGCAGCCTCAGCCGAGCCGCTCCAGCAGCACGACCGGGATGACCCGCGTCGTCTTCGCGGGATACTCGGCGAAACCGGGCATCAGTTCGGCATGATGCGCGTACAGCCGCTCGCGCTCAGATTCATCCGCGACGACGCTGGCCCGCGCCTGGAATCGCTCGGTACCCAGCTCCACCGTGACGATGGGGTTGGCCAGCAGATTGAAGTACCAGGCGGGGTTGGTCGGCGCGCCCCCTTTGGAGGCGACGATGACGAGGCGGTCGCCATCGGTCGAATATGCGACCGGCGACGTGCGCGGCTGGCCACTCCTGGCGCCCGTCGTCGTGAGCAATATGAGGCTATTCGGCCCAGAAACCACGCCCGCATTGGCGCGGAACTTCTCGATGACCACCTGATTGTAGTTGTTCGGCGTACTCATGGCGTCTCCTCTGTGCGAAGTCAGGCCACTCCTAACCCCACATCAGTATCGTAGCGCATGATCGGCCAGTTGCACCGCCGAACGACCTATGCTTTCGGCCAGGGTCAGCGCATGGCGCGGCGCTGAAGATGACGCCTCGCGAGCGAGCCGGAGCCTGTTTCCCGCCTACACGAATGTGCGCAGCGCTGGCGGCAGGTGGCCTACATCGTTGTGGCGCATCACCACACACCCACGCTGGCGGCTGATGACGATCTCGGTGAGGCCACAGTGCTGCATGTCGGTCTGAATCCAGGCGTCGGCGGGCGCTCCGAATGCGCGGCCCACCAGATAGGCGATGAGATTGCCGCTCGACACGATGATCTGCGCGTCGTCAGCTTCGTCATCCTGCGGCGGCTGGAAGTAGGCGTCCCATGCCGCGCGCGCCTGAATTGGCCCATCGGCAAGCTCTTTAGCGGTGAGGCGCTGCGCCAGGTAGTCATTGAGCGGCGGCGGCACGCTGGGAACGCACTCGCGCAGCAGCGGTGACGGGCGCACGTCCACGCCGGGGATATGCTCCGCGATGATCGCAGCCGTGTCTATGGCGCGTTGAAGCGTGCTGCAATGGATGACGCTGATCGGCAGGCCGCGCAGACGCTCCGCGACGAGCGCCGCCTGCTCTCTACCGATCTCGGTCAGCGGGCCTTCGGGATCATCGGGATCATCTTCCACGGTCGGAATCGACTCGTACTTGCCGTGGCGCACGATGTAGAGCGTGCGCTTGGGGCCGCCGAATAGCTCGCCCCCCTCGATGTCGTCCACTGGCTGGTCATTCGCCGCGTCTGCGGGCATGGCACACTCCTCACTGCTGCTGGCGCCCAGAGCAACTACCGCCGATACCAGAAGTTATCCCAGACATCCCAGAAGGTCTGGTCGGGGGCGCCGCGCGCGACGACCGTGCGCGCATTGACGATCTCCAGCCCGGCGCGCCCGATGTACTCCTGGGCGTGGTCGGGCGAGGCCAGCTCCACGGTGAAGGTGAGCGGCTGGGCAGGCTTCCACGGCGCGGGCCAGTCGTGGCGCTCCAGCGACTCGCGGGCGCGCTGCTCGATCAGCTCGCAGGCGTCGGCGTGGCTGAGGCTGCGCGCGGAGAAACGCCCCAATCCCTCTTTCGTCTCCGCCGTCACCAGCTTCGGGCCGAGCAGCTCCGTCACCTCTTTGCAGGTGGAGCGGTCGCCCGCGACGAAGACGATTGGCACATCGAACGCGCCGAAGACCGCCGCCTCCAGCCCGCTCTCGCCCACCAGCGTCTCGTTGATGCGCGCGTTGTACCAGGCCTCGCTGCTCACGGTGTGGCAGAGCACGCCATCGGCGGTTCCGGCCATCGCGTGCGCGCCGACGAGCAGGCAGGCGTCAATGCCAGCGCGCAGCGGCTCGACATAGCGCAGCCACGGGTAGCCCAGCACATAGCTGGCGCCGCGCTCCAACTGATCGGGGATGAGGGTCTTGAAGCTGTAGGAGCCACCTGCGCCGTGACAATCCACCACAATGATCTCGGTCGCTCCGGCGGCTTTCGCGCCACGCACTGCCGCATTGACCTCGCCGGTCATCAGGCGGCGACCTTCCGCATACTGGGGCATGCCACCGTTGACCTGCTCCCACACCTCGATGCCCGCCATGCCTTCCATGTCCGCCCAGATCATCACCCGCACGATTGCTCGCTCCTCTCAGTCACCGGACATACAGCGGCCAGTTGAGGAGGCGGGCGACTCGAACGCTCGCCTCCTGTATGCACGGTATCACACCATAGCGCCGCATGCCGCGCACATGCTCACAGCAGAGGTCGCCGGGGCGGGTGGGTCGCGCTACCAGTCGTGAGCGGGCAGAGCGAGCGCCAGCCAGAAGATCGCTGCGGCGGCGAGATCATCGGCGGCGGCGTCTACGATCAGCACGGCGTCCACTGAGAGGTCCACATCGTCGGGCAATCGCTTGGCGCGCAGTTGATGCAGGCGCATCGCCTCGGCGAAGCTGCGTGGCGAGCCATTGGCGGTCAGCGTCAGCCCCTCGTCCTCGTCGTCAACAATCTCCCAGCGATGCCGCGGCTCGATCATCGCGCCTGCCGCAGCGAGTGGCGCAAACAACTCTTCAGTGGCGTCGAGGGCATCGGCGATGCCCAGTCGCCCCGGACGATAGCGTAGCGCGATGTCGCGCACGGAGACGGCGTCCTGTGTGGCGCGCGTGGCGCCGATCAGGTCAGGAGTGAGGCGCGCCAGCCATTCACCCTCGGCGATGGTGAGCGCTGAGAGGGTGACTGTCTCTTGAATGCGGCGCTGCTGGGGGCTGACGGAGCCTCCATTCGACCGACCGCCATTTTGTCTCATGGCCCTGTCCCCTTGAAATGGAGCGATGCGCCGACGCCGATCTCGAAAACCGCGCGTCTGAGGCGTCTCGTTCGCAAGACGGGCGCCCAGCCTCCCCCTTGAGGCATGTGGTGGGCGCCGCGTTGAAACTGCGCAGGGCCGCCAGGCGGCTTTGCGCAACCGGGATGGAGCATCCGCATTATGCTACCACGCAGCATCGCGACGATGCCAGCGAGCTAGCGCCATTCCCTGCTACGCGCCATGCATGGGTTTGCGCGTCACACGCCGCGCGCTTCGTTATCTGGCGCCCAGAGTGCGTGTGCGAGCGGTCAACGCCGGACCGACGCAGGCGAGCGAGTCGCCCTGGCCACAGTCAGCGGGCGATCAAGGCGATCAGGAGGAACGCGCATGGCGCAAGAACGAAAAGGTCGCCGCAGAGGATTCGCGGCAATGGACCCAAAGAAGCAGCGCGAGATTGCGAGCAAGGGTGGCCGTGCAGCGCATGAGCATGGCTCTGCCCATGAGTGGACGAGTGACGAGGCGCGCATGGCGGGGCGCAAAGGTGGCGCGACCAGTCGGCGTCCGGACATGGAGATGATGCTCAGCACGTGAGCGCGCCATCGCCGCAGCGCGCCCCTCGCCGCATGGGAGGGGCGTTTCAGCGTGCGCCCGGAGTCGCGCGCGGTACACGCGCAGGCTGCATATCTGGCTGAAAACAATAGAACAGCGTGACGAGCGGGACCAGCGCGAATGGCGTGACGAGCGGAAAGAGCGTGAGCGGCGCCGGGCTATCCACGCTCAAGAAGATCCATATCATCCCAAACAGGCCCAGCGCTGCGAGCAACCCCGCGACGGCGACCGCAATAGTCCAACGATGACGCTGGCGCAGTTCCGTGGCGATCAATCCCAGCACGCCGCTCGCCAGCGTGAGTGGGAAGCTCAGATACAGCCCGGCGCCCGCCATGACGCTGGCGCTGATGGCCAGCGGAGTCGCGTTGGCAGGCAAGCCAGCGGGAGTATAGAAGACTCCCTGCGTCACGACGAGCGCCTGACCAGCGATGGCCACGCCGATGACGAGCAGCGTGCAGATCGAGACGATCAGCACACTCCGCTTCACCGAGGCGCCTCCCCTTGCGCATAGGTATACCACCACGCCGAGACGAGCTGATTGACGCCATTCCACCAATCACCAGGCGCGCCCCACCCGGTTTGCGACACAGCCCATTATCCCACAGCGAGCGGAGCGCCGAGCGAGCGTGAGATCGCCGGGGCAAGCGCTGGTTCGAGCGCGGCGACGGCGCGCAGCAGGCCATAGCAGCCCGCCAGCATCATCGAGCCATGTGGCGCAGGCTCGTAGGGAGCGAGGGCTGAGCCACGCAGCAGCTCACGACGCGGCCCCGCCACGGCGAAGAACGGCGTCTCAGCCGCCGCGCCCCCGGCATGGGTGGATTCGAGAATGAGCGCGCCGTGGCCACTCTCGGCGAAGACACGCTCATTGGTCAGCGTCCCTGCCACCAGATCGCGCAGGTAGCCTTCGAGCCGGGCGCGGTCGAGTTCGCCCGTGTGATGCTCGAAGAGGCTGATGATACGCCCACCGCGCAGGTGAAACGCCAGCGTGTGAAAATTGCCCAGATTCGCCACCAGCGCCTCATCGCGTCCGCTCAGCAGCGGATCTTCGAGGGCGCCCGCCAGCGCCGCCGCGCCCGTATCCATGACGACGACTGCGGCGCCGCCCGCCGCTGACTCGGACGCGGGGTAGTCCGCAGCCTCGGCGGCGACGGCGGCCAGCCGGGTGAGGTCGGCGGGCAAATCAGCGGCGCGCCATGCGAAGGCCAGCGGGTCGGGACGCTCGCGCACCCGCGCGGCGATGGCGTCGAAGCGGAAGCGGCGATCGCTGACGCCAGCAGGCGCGGCGCCGTGGTCGAACGCGGCGACGGCGATGGCGTCCACGCGCGGGTCTACATCGAATGCGGCGAACGCCTGGCGCAGCGCGTTGGCGTCGAAGTCGCGCATCGTGATCTCCGCGAGACGCGCGCCCTCACGCGCACGCAGACGCTGCGCCTCAGCCTCATCCGCGATCCGCAGGCCCATCGCCTCAACCATGCTCAGATCATCGTCGAGTGTGCGCGCGGCGTCGGGCATGGCGTAGCAGGCGAACCCCGCCTGCGCATGATCGCGCGCGGCCCAGGCGCAGGGTCCGCCGCCCATGATGTGGCCCGTCAACAGCACTGGGCGGCCTTGCTCCGTCGCCTGCACGATGCGCCGCTGGACGATGACCGTGGGCGATGGCATGATGAGCGCGAAACAGTTCTCGATGCTGCGGTCACTCTCGAAGAGCAGCGCGTCCTGTGTCCCCGTGCCGATATCCACCGCGAGGATACGCCTCGTCTCGCTCATCTCCATCTCCTATTCATGAACAGCGCCCTCACGCCAGCTCGATCTCGACGCTGAAGGGCGGCTCAACCTGGCCTAGCGTGATCCGCAGCAGCGTCTCGTAGCGGCGGTCGACGCGCTCCGTTTGCACGCCCTCCAGCGGCAGGCCGTCTACGCTGGCGGCGCGAACCTCTGGGCGCGCGGCGTGCGGCGAGGGGTCGGGCAGCGGCAGCCGCAGTTCGACGGTGACGGCGCCACGCGCCGCGCGGTAGTCGCCAGCAGATTGCTCGGCGCGCACGGTGATGCGCTGCCCGGCGCGCTCTGCTGTGTAGCGCGTGCGACTCCACGCGCCGCGCTCGAAGTCGCGGGTCGCGCCATCGTCTTCGTAGAGCGTCCCCTCCGCGTACGCGCGTCATCGGCTGGCCCCAGCGCGCAGACCAGCGTGAGTGGCTCCTCTGCCAGTTCGCCGACGTACTGCATGACCGGGCCAAGCGGCAGAATCGCGCCCTCGCGCAGATAGAGCGGCGTCACATCAATCGGCGACTCGACTCGCGCGGTCAGCGGGCCAATGAAGCGCTGGCCGGTGAGCCAGTCACGCCAGACGCCCGCCGGGAAACGCACGTCACGCTGCCATTGCGCTGGCGCCAGAACCGGCGCGGCCAGCAGATCGCCGCCAACCATGAATTGATCGTCGAGTCCGGCCACAGTCGCATCATCGGGGAAGGCGTAGAGCATCGGGCGAGTGATCGGCGCGCCCGTGCGGCTGGCCTCCTCGAAGAGCGTGTAGAAGTAGGGCAGCAGTTGATAGCGCAGGGTGATCGCGTCGCGGCACAGCGCCTCCCACGGCTGGCCAAACGCCCACGGCTCCTGCGCGGGCGTCCCCATCGCGCTGTGATTGCGATAGAACGGGAAGAGGGCGCCCAACTGCATGAACCGCGTCAGCAGTTCGCCGCTCGCCGCCTCGAAGAAGCCACCGCTGTCGAAGCCGATGAATGGCTGCCCCGACATGCCGACGCTCAGACACATGCTGACCGCCAGCCGCAGGTGTTCCCAACGGCTGCTGTTGTCGCCGGTCCACATGGCGGCGTAGCGCTGCACGCCCGCATAGCCAGAGCGGGTCAGCACGAACGCGCGCTCGTTGGGGCGCAGACGCTCCAGCCCTTCGCGCGTGGCGCGGGCCATCTGCATGCCATAGGCGTTGTGGAAGCGCGCATGCGGCAGCGGCGGGCCATCGGGGCCTTGCGGCTGATGGACGGCGTCGAGCGCCATCGTCGCGCCATGCGGTGAACCAGAGCCAGGCGCGAGCATATCCGTCAGGCCAGGCTCATTCATGTCATCCCAGATGCCCGCCAGGCCAACCTCGCACAGGCTGTCGTGGCGCTCACCCCACCACGCGCGCACATCGCTGCGGCTGAAGTCGGCGAAGACACTGGCGCCGGGCCAGACCGTGCCGGTGAACAGCGAGCCATCAGGTCGGCGCGTGAAGTAGTCGCGCTCAACCCCTTCGGCGAACGTCGCATCGGTGGGGTCGGCTTTTACCCCTGCGTCAATGATCGCGACGACCTTGAAGCCAGCGGCGCGCAACTCGTCGAGCAGCTCCTTCGGCTGCGGGTAGCGTGTGGGACTCCAGGTGAAGTCGCGGTAGCCATCCATATAGTCAATGTCGAGCCAGAGGTGATCGCAGGGGATGCGACGGCTGCGGAAGCCCTGCGCCACCGCACGCAGATACGCCTCCGGCGAGTAGCTCCAGCGCGACTGGCCGTAACCCAGCGCCCAGCGCGGCGGCAGCGGCATGCGCCCGGTCAGCGCGCTATATTGGCGTAAGACCTCGGCGGGCGTCGGACCTGCGAAGAGGTAATAGGTCAGGTCGCCTTCGACCACGCCGAAGCTCATCAGCGTGGGGTCGCTGGCCCCCGCGTCGAGATCGGAGCGCGCGGCGCTATCCATGAAGACGCCCCATGCGCGTCCATCGGGCCGCAAGACGGTCCAGAAGGGCAGCGAGGAGTACATCGCGCCAGTGGCGAGGCTATGCGGGTGCGGCGGATCTGTATTCCAGAAGGTGATGCGATAGCCGCGCTTGTCCAGCGGCTCGGCGCGCTCGCCCGCGCCGATGACACGCTCACCCGGCGCCAGGCGCTTGTGGCAGCGCAGGCTCCCCGGCGGCAGGCGTGGGTCAGGCGGCGTCGCGGGGGCGAGCGGAGCGATGGCGCCCATGCCGCGCGCATCGTCGTCTTCGGCGAACTGCGCGCCATCGGGCCAGAAGCAGGCGAGGCGCAGGGGATCGGCGCCGACCTCGACGGCAAGCGCATCAGTCGCCAGCCGCAGAAAGCCAGGCGCCTCATTGATCTCATCGACAGCGACGGCGGGGCGCTGGGTGTCTACGACGGCCCATGAGGCGGCGGGCGCGGCGCCGGGCTGCAGCAAGCGCACCCTGGCGATGTCGTCGGCCAGCAGCGCGATGCGCGCCTCCGCGCCATCCTCCGCGACAAAGCGCCACTCACGCGCGCCATCGTCGCCGCGCATCACGCCGCGCGGCGTCATCCGCCCCACAGCCGCATAGCCGCTGCTGGCGCGTTGCTCGCTGGGCTGGCTCATCGCGTATCCCCTTCCCACCGTCCGCGATCACGCTCGCGCCGAGACGTGGTTGCGTTCCTGCGCGCACGATACCACAGGGCAGGCGACGGTCTGGCATCGCCCAGGCGCATCGCCCAGGCCGCATCGCGCATACCAGCAGCTACACAATAGCGAACAGCAGCGCCATCACCGCATCGGCGGCGCGCGATTGTTGGATGACTCGACACCGCTGGCCGCTACTCAATCCGCCACGATGTTCCCGCAGGACGACAGACCGACAATGACTCTCATGCCAGCCGCTGGCGTACACGCGCGGCGATGGCGCGCAGGTCGGCCTCGGGCAGCGGCGGGAACTCCTTGCTCTCGATCAGCGTGACGCCGCTTGGCGCCTTGCGCGTGATCAGCTCACCGCGAATCATCTGATCGTTGAGCGCGTCGCCGGGCTGATGCGGCGCCAGATGCAAGTGCAGATGCGCCACACCATCGCCAAAGACGTAGATATAGACACGCTCGGTCTGCGTCTCATCGCGCAGGGCCGCCGTCACGCGCGCCAGCGTCGGCCCCAGGCTTGTGGCCTCCGCGCCGTCGAGGCGTGTGATGTCGGTGATGTGTCGCTTCGGCTCAAGGTAGGCGAACCCCGGCGTCTCGGCGCCGATGGCCACCGTCAGACGCCACAGCGCGTCTTGCCAGACCTCCACGCGCATGAGCTGGTCATCCGCTGCGCGTCCCTGGCACAAGATACAGTCGGCGACTGGTTCGGTCATCGCTACACCTCCTCTGGATCGCCCTGCGTATGCGCGCGTGTAATGGCACAATACGGCGGCTCTCGCTAGTTGTCGTACCCGCCTGTCGTATAGCTAGCATGAGGCTCTCCGGCGGCGTCAAGATATACGCAAGATCTATGCGGAGGACGCTCGCCTGAACAGGCGCATATGCGCCATCTGAGAACGTCAAAGCCGCTGCGGCGCCAGGTAATGGTCGCTTGCGACGCATGATAGAGGGTTGTGAGCGTGGTCTATCCCCCGAAACATCTGCTGCGCAGCATAGCGCTGGCCATCATGGTGGTGGCGATGCTGGGCGGCGTCGCATGCGCGCCCAGCGGCGCGACGAGCCAGCGCGCGCCAACGGTCACGCCGAAACCCACGCAAGACCCGTGGGTGACTGAAGGGCTATCGGTTCAGGGGACGCAGATCGTCGCGCCTGATGGCAGGCCAATCACGCTGCTGGGGGCCGCGCGCTTCTCGCTGGAGTTCGAGTGCCAGGGTGACGGCCACTTCCAGCTCGCCGATTTCCAGGCGATGCGCGCCTGGGGCATGAACACGGTACGCATCCCGCTCTCGTCCGCCTTCTGGCGCAACCTGGACAATCGCTGCCCAACGTATCAGGCGACGGTGGCCGCCGCAGTCGCGCATGCCGAGGCGGCGGGCCTCTATGTGATCCTCGACTTGCAGCGCGATGCGCCATTCAGCCGCGCGCAAGACGCTACCTCTGGTGGCGCGCAGTGTCCGCTGCCAGACGCCACCTATGATGTCGCATTCTGGCAGGCCGTCGCGACCCGCTATCGCAATGATCCGCGGGTGCTGTTCGACATCTTCGGCGAGCCATACGATGTGAGCTGGTTACAGTGGTGGAACGGCGGCGCGATCACGAGCGCCTGCTATGGCTATCAGACGGAGGGAACCTATACGGCCATCAGCATGCCGGCGCTGGCCAGTGTGACACGCGCCGTCGCGCCGCGCAATATCATCATCGTGAGTGGCCTCGATTGGGGCTATGACCTCTCAGGCCTTGACAGCCAGCATGTCGTTGATCTCAGCAACATCGTCTATGGCACACATCCCTGGGATCACTCATCCGTGCAGCGACCGTGGGACTGGCAGCGAGCCTTCGGCGCGACCGCCCAGCAATTGCCGGTGATAGCGACCGAGTTTGGCGAATACGACTGCCAGACCGACTTCATCGCGCAGGAACTGGCGTATTTCTCACAGCGCCAGATGTCCTTCCTGGCGTGGGCATGGACCCCCGGCGCGTGCGATACGCCCGCGCTGATCGCGAACTGGCATGGAACGCCGACCGCCCCCTACGGCAGCTTCATCCAGCAGCGCATGCTTGCGGTGGCTGCGACGAATCCGCCGCTGCCCTAGCCGGCGACTGAAGTCGCGGATTTAGCCGCCAACCGTCGAGCTTGTCTTTTCGCCGCGCCATTGCTATACTCGCGAGGGCTGACTTGTGATGGCGCCATGCGGATTCCCGATGCGCGTGGCGGGTAAACGACCAAGGATTACGAGATATATGTCCAAGCGACGCTGTAGCGCATTGCCTGCATGGAGCGGGCTGCTCGCCATCCTGCTCGTGGCGCTCACCTCCGCGATCGCTGCGCCGCCAACGCACGCCGCGGCACGCCACAGCAGCGCTGGCAGCGATACGCTGACACTCTCGATGGCGAATGGCGCTATCTTTACCTATGGGAGCGCCGTCACTCCAACGTTTACGGCTGTCCTGGTTCTTGCTACACCATTCACAGACAACCGTTCATGGACCGTCCAGGTGCGCCTCGAAAATGGACAGATGTTTCAGAATGTTGATCCCCCAAATAGCAGTTCAGATCAGTTGACCTACACCTTTTCCATACAGACGCCTTATACGAGCGCTTCGAGCGATTCTGCGATCCCGCCAGGCGATCACACCGCATCTGCGACATTTGACAATTACGACACAGGTGTCACCACGGCGAGCAACACCATCAACTTCACGGTGACGAAAGCCTCCATGAACCTGGCATGCGCCATCGTTGGCGTTTTGTACTACATATGGAAGCCTGGGCAGACAGAGCAGATCGTGCTGTCGGAATCCAGTAACAATCAGATTCCGCTGGATTGGACGCAGGGAACGGCGACAGTGACATTTGTGGGGCCAACGACGGTGATTGAGTCTGACCTGCAACCAAATAGTGGTGGCATCATGACGATCACGATGCCATCGCAGCTGGGCTGGTACGCGCTGAGCTGTTCTTTCACAGGCGCCGCCTACTACGCCGCCGCTGTCGTGACCGGCATCAACAAAGAATATCTCATCAGTGAGATGAGTCCACTGGGAGGATTGCAACTCTATACCAACCCGACAACAATGAGGGCGAACCAGGCGACACAGATGTATATTGTGTTCAAAGCCGCGCCCGGTCTGCCGATACCAACTGGCACATTCAACATCTCAATTGGCGTGCCCCTCTCCTACTACACGGACTCCATCACCATTGGAGCAAATGGCACAGTGGCGATCACGCTCGCGCCGCTCGCGATACTGGGTAGCGGGGCTATCGTCTCGATCCACTACTTTGGCGACCTGTACTACAACAACCAGGCCGTCAACTTCTCAGGCACGAATCCCCCGATCCCCGGCAATGGCGGCGGATCGGGGAACGGCGGCGGCGCTGGCGCGACGGGGAGCGCGCCCGCCAAGCCCAGCGGGACGCCAGGCGCGACGCCGGGCGCAACCCCGATAGGCTCCGCAACTGCCTCGGCGACCGCACGCGGCGCAGCCACACCCGCTCCATCGCCTGTGGGCCTCACCTCCTCCTCCGCGCCCTCCACCTGGACTGGCGGCGCGCTCTTGCTGCTCGCGCTGGTTATCCTGCTGGTCGCGGGCAGCGGTGTGGGAACCTTCTTCCTCTTGTCGCGACGTGGCGACCCACCTGCTTCACCTGCGGGAGAGGCGCCGACGCCATTTGCGCCACCGCCAGCCTATCCGTATCCGTACAACGCCGACGCCGACACGCTGCCCCACCGACGAATCCCGGATCGGTAGCCGCTCATCTGCGCAGCGCTCCCCCGAAAGAGGGAGCGCTATTCCACTCTGGCGGGCGATGGCGCCAGGACTGCGCGCCCGTACACTGGGGAGCAGAAAGGAGGCGTCATCATGCAAACCAGCACGGCGCCTGCGCCTCAGCCAGAGGCGACCAAGAGCGAAGGCTTGTTCATCAACCGCAACTTTGTGCTGCTATGGATCGGGCAGGTTGGCTCCATCTTCGGCGATTTCGTCTTCAATACCACGCTGGTCGTGTGGATCGCCGCCAGCATCGCGCGCGGCCAGAGCTGGGCGCCACTCGCCGTCAGCGGCGTCTTCATCGCGGCCTCTATCCCCGCCATCGTCGTTGCGCCATTGGCGGGCGCGCTCGTCGATCGCATGGGCAAGCGAGCCGCCATGATCGGCGCCTATGCGGTGAGCATGCTGGTCACGCTCGCGCTCATCCCGGCGACAGGAATCATCCAGGTTGGCGCATTGGGCGCCGCGCATTCTACCACCTGGACCCTCAGCGCCATCTACGTCGCCGTCGTGATCCTGGCCATCTGCACGCAGTTCTCCGCGCCTGCGGGGTTGGCGCTGGTCGGCGCGATTGTCAGCGAGCCAGCGCGACCTCGCGCGATGGGGTTCATGCAAGGCTCGGTGAGCCTGGGAATGCTGCTCGGCCCGGCGGTGGCGGCGCCGCTGCTGCTCGCCTTTGGCGCTGAGTGGGCGCTGCTCATCGACGCGGCCTCGTTCGCTATCGCGCTCGTGACACTCGCCGCGCTGCGACTCACAGCCCCTGCTCACAGCGCCGTTGATGGGCAGGCGCGTGGCAGCCTCATCGGCGAGATGCGCGAGGGCGTGGTGTTCCTGCTCAGGTCGCGCACGCTGAGTGTGCTGGCGCTGGTCACGGCGGTCGCGATGCTCGGCGCGGGCGCGCTCAACGCGCTGGATGTCTTCTTCACCACCCACAACCTGCACACGCCGCTCACGCTGTATGGTCTGCTGAGCACGGCGCTCGGCGTCGGCCTGATCGCTGGCGCTGTGCTGGCGGGCGGCCTGGCGCAGCGCATCGGGCTGACGCGCACAATCTGGATTGCGACCATCGCGACTGGCGCCCTCGTGATCGTCTATGCTCGCCTGGATAGCTTCGGCGCGGCGGCTGTGGCGCTCTTCTTCATGGGCGTGCCGCTCGCCGCGCTCGAGGTCGCTGGTGGGCCGCTGCTGCTGCGCGAGACGCCCGAGCGGCTGATCGGTCGTGTCGCGTCGTTGCTGACGCCGCTGAGCACTACCGCGACACTGATTGGCGCGGCGCTGGCTGGATACCTCGACAGCGGCGTGCTGCGAGGCTTCTCCACGCACGCGCTCGGCATGACATTTGGTCCGGTGGATACGATATTCTGTGTGGCGGGCGCGCTCATTCTGGCGAGTGGCGTCTATGCGATGCTGGGTCTGCGCGGCGCCGACAGCCGCCCAGCCAGCGCCACGGCCAACATCACAGATAGCGTCGCAGATAGTGTCGTGGCCAGCGCCAGGTGATCGGTCGGTCGCGTGTGAGCAGGACATGGACATGGAGGTACTGCTGATGGCTCCCCTGAGCGCCGGGCGCAGCGATCACGCGCCGCTAAATGCCATCGTCTTACTCAGCGCGAGTTTCTGCGCCGCCGGTCTGGCGGGAGCCGGGCTTGGCCTCTGGCTCGGACGGATGGGGACCGCGCTGCCCATCCTCCTGGCCGCGAGCGCGGGCGCCGCCCTGCTGACCGGGATGGCGCTCGCGTGGATGCTGCTGGCGCGGCTGGCGCAGCTCGACCGCGCGCTGGCGCGCCTGGCCAGCGGCGACGCCTGCGCGAGTGACGCTCTGGGGGCGCGTGGCTGGCCACTGGCCGAGCTGCTGCGTCGGGTGACGGCGGTGAGCGAACGCATCGCGCAGGGAACGGAACGCGAGCGGCAGGCGCTCGTCTATCGCGATGAGGTGATGCGCCAGGTGGGCGAGGCGGCGGCGCGCGAGGAACGCAACCGGCTGGCGCGCGAACTCCACGACTCGATCAAGCAGCAACTCTTCAGCATCGGGGTCAGCGCCGCCGCCGCCAGGGCGCGCGCAGGCGAGACTGGCGCGCTGGCCGCGCTGGACGACATCGAGCGTGGCGCGCGCGAAGCCCAGGTGGAGATGACGGCGCTATTGCAGCAGCTTCGCCCCGCCCCGCTGGAGAATGTCGGGCTGGTGGAGGCGCTGCGCGACCAATGCGAGGCGTTGGGCTATCGCACTGGCGCCGAGGTCGTCGTGACGATTGGCGCGCTGCCGAGCGAAGGCAGCCTGCCGCCACGCGCCCAGGAGCAGCTCTTCCGCATGGCGCAGGAGGCGCTGGCCAATGTCGCGCGGCATGCGCGCGCCAGTCATATCTGGCTGCGGCTGGAGCGCCAGGGCGACGAGATGCTGCTCGAAATTCGCGACGATGGGCAGGGATTCGATAGCGCGACCGCCGTCGCTGGCATGGGGCTAAACAATCTGCGCGAGCGGGCGCTGGCGCTGGGTGGCGCCGCCGACATCCAGAGCGCGCCGGGGCAAGGCACGACCATCCGCATCCATGCGCCATTGATCGAGCCGCTGCCGGTGACGCCAGAGGAAGTGGAGCGCCAGGCGGCGGTCGGCGCCACGCTCAGAGATGGCGAGCGCTGGATGCGCTGGTGTATGAATGTGCTGCAGATTACCTGCGCGTTGATCCTGTTCAGTCTGCCGTTCTGGTCTGTCGCACTCGCTCTCGTGACGACGGCCTTCACCTGGGCGGAGGGTCGCCGCGCGCAGCAAGAGGCGCAGCGACTGGCCGGGCGTGCGAGCGAGCCAGAGCTGGCGCTGCGTCATCTCGCGCTCGAACGGCTGACGTGGCTGCTCGTCTTGCTGGCGCTCTGCCTCTGGTATCTGCCGGTGAGCGCGCCACATGGCTGGGCGAGCGGCATTGGTCTGGGCGTCGTAATCGTGGCGTCGCTGGCGTTGCTGGCGCTGGGCGCCCTCTGCTGGGAGCGCTGGCGGCGCGCAACCAGGCGCTACTATCGCCTCGTGCCGCTCTCGCGCCGTCCGGCGGTGATTCGCAAGCGCTGGGATGAAACCCTCGGCATGGCAGGCGTGGTAAGTCTTATCATTGTGCTGGGACTGCTCTTTGGTGGCTGGTCGCCAGCGATTCCACCGCACACCGCGACACAATGGAGTGATCTGGCGAGCGTCGCGCTGCTGGCGCTGCTGTGTATCTCGATACCCATTGAGGTCTTGCTCGTCTGGCGCTGGCGACGGACGGTGGGCCGCGCGACCGAAAGCGAGGCAGGGGCATGAGCGAGGACGTGAGCGAGCGCATCAAGGTGGCGCTGGTCGACGACCATGCGGTGGTGCGTCGTGGTCTGCGCACCTACCTCGAATCGTATCCCGATTTTGCCATCGTCGGCGAGGCGTCGAGTGGCGAAGAAGCCCTGCGCCAGCTCGATCTCTGGCTGCCCGATGTGCTGGTTCTCGATCTGCTCATGCCCGGCGGCATCGATGGCATCGAGACAACGCGGCAGGCGCGGGCGCTCTCGCCGCATACACAGGTGGTGGCGCTGACCAGCGCGACCGATGATGAGATCGTGTTAGCGGCGCTGCGCGCTGGCGTCATCAGCTATGTGCGCAAGGACGCTGACCCACAACAACTGCTGGATGTCATCCGCGCGGCGGCGCACGGACGGGCGCTGCTGGATGCGACGGTGGCGGGCGCGCTGCTGCTGGAGTTGACGCGCGAAAAGGCGCCTGAGCGGCGTGGAGATACGCTGACCGAGCGCGAGCAGGAGGTGTTGCGTCAACTCGCGCGCGGGCGCACCAATCACGAGATTGCGGAGGCGCTGGTGGTCAGCGACGAGACGGTCAAGACCCATGTCGGCAACATCCTCAGCAAGCTCCAACTGGCTCACCGCACCCAGGCCGTCATCTACGCGCTCAAGCGGGGTCTCATCTCGCTCGACGAGATCGAGGAGCCGTAGGGCTTTTAGGGCGGCGGCTGGGCGCTCCCTCGCCGCTGTCTGGCTTCAGGCCGCCAGCGAGAGTGTGTCGTTGGGATACTTCATCCCTGTCACCGTCGCGATGACCTGATGGCTGAGCGCATCCACGATGGAGACATCGCCGCTGACGGTATCGGCCACGGCGATGTAGCGGCCATCGGGCGTCACGCTCACGCCATGCGGATAGCCTTCGAGCGGGGTTGTGGCGATGACACGCGGCGCAGCGGGATCGGAGCCGATGTCGAGGATGCTCAGGTCGTGCGATTTGCCATTCGCCACGTAGAGGGTCGCGCCATCGGGCGAACGTGCGATCAGCGCGGGCTGCAAGCCAACCTCCACGGAGGTGATGGCGCGGCGAGTCAGGGCGTCGAGAGTGAAGAGCCGACCGGAGAAGTTATCGCTGGCATAGAGATAGTGGCCATCGCGGCTGATGCCCATTCCATAGGGGCGCGCCTGCGCTGGCAGCGGAATCGTCCCGACGAGCGCCTGCTGCGCGATGTCGATGATGGCGACGGCGGCGCCGAGGTAGCAGGCGACATAGGCGTAGCGGCCATCGGGCGAGAGCACGATGCTATGTGGCGCGGCTGGCGTCTGGATGGTGTGTGTGACGCGCCATGTCTGTGTATCGACGACCGAGACGCTGGCGCCGGAAAAGTTCGTGACGAAGACATAGCGGCCATCGGGCGAGGCGACCATATGCACGGGCTGCGCGCCGACCCGCACCGCATGCTCATCGCTCAGCCGCCCGCCGCTCAGATGGAAGACCAGCAGCCGGTCACCAATCGAGTCGGTGACATAGAGTGATTTGCCATCAGGCGAGAGGCCGAGGCCATGCGTGCTGCGCGCGGCAGGGTACGTCTGCGCGCCCAGCGAGTAGACATCGCCAGAGATGAGATCACTGACCAGGATGTGGTAGGCGCCCAGCATCGGCGGCGTCGGCAGAATCGGCGCCGGGGTCGCGGTCGCCGCCGACTGCGCGGTCGCCGAGCCAGGCGCACACCCGGCCAGCCCAACGAGCAGCCAGCCACTCAATGCCAGCCAGAGCATCCCCAGCGGCGCGCCCCGCGCCATCCGTCGTCGCATCGCCACGCCGATCCTTTCGCCAGGCTCCATGAGGCTGGAGGCCGCCTGATACCCAGCCTCAATTGTAGCCAGCGATGGGGCGCCTGCCAACGCGCCACGTACTTTCGCGCCACCGCTCCCACCCAGGCCGCGTGGGGCTGGCGAGCGCTACCGAGGCTGCTGCGGGCGCTTGCGCTTGGCGGGCGGCGTGAGTGGCGCGGGGTGGTCGAGCAACTGGTAATTCAGCGCGACCACACGCACGACATAGAGGATCAGGACGAGGAAAAAGCCGGGAACCTCAGCCACCGCCAGCAATGTTCGCTGCCCCGAACTCCACTGCTCGACTTTGAAGAACCCGGCGGCAGTGTAGAACCCTACGCGGTCGCGCGAGAGGATGAAGAACGACTCGGCGGCGGTCAGCACGAAACCGAGGGTGTCGGGGAACGCGGCGCCAAAGAACATCAGCGCGACGCCGATGAAACACCAGGCCGCCAGCAGGCCCACCATCATGCGCGGATACGTGGCCGCCTTGATCGACTTCATATCGAAGATCGTGGCAAATGATGGCGTCTGGGGTGGCCGTGGCGATTGGGGCGATTGCGGCGATTGGGGTGATTGGGACATGTGTCGTACATCTCTTTCGCGTGGGCCAACGTTGGCCGGGATGAGTTCAGAGCGGGCAAGCGTGGAGGGCCGGGCCAGACGCCAACAGATGCGCTGGCGCGCTGGCATGGAACCCTCCTCCGCTCCAGTATAGCGCGTCGGCATAGCCCCCCGCGCCACGCGCATGAGCAAGCGGCCAGCTTCGCTCCACTATTCGGGGTCGCGCCCGGCCAGCGGCTCGATCATCGGGCGCAGGCGAATCTCGATGATGCGTGAGCCTGCGCGCTGGGTCGCCATCAGCAGCGCCGCATCAGCCACATCCTCTGGCTCCAGCATGTTCGAGGCGGCCACGCCCTCCTCGGTGCGACCCGTGCCGATGGCAAACTCGGTCTTCACACCACCAGGGCAGAGCACGCCCACCCGGATGCCCCTTGGCCGCAGCTCGCGGTCGAGCGCCTGGGTGAAACCGACCTGCGCGAACTTGGTAGCGCAGTAGACCGCCTCGCCAGCGAAGCCCATCACGCCCGCCATCGAGGCGATGTTGATGATGACGCCAGCGCCCTGCCGTGTCAGCACGGGAACCGCATAGCGCGTGAAGAGGAAGGTGCTGCGCATGTTGGAGTCCATCATCGTGTCGTAGTCGTCGGGGCTGGTCTCCGCAAGCTCCTTGTAGATGCCCACGCCTGCGTTGTTGACGAGGATGTCGAGCTTGCCGAAGTGGTCGAGCGCCGCCTGCATGGCGCGGCTCGCGGTATCTTCGTCGCGCGCATCGCCCGTGACGAGCCGACAGCTGCGTCCCAGGCGCTGCGCCTCGGCGGCCAGCGCTTCGAGGCGCTCAGCGCGGCGCGCCACCACCACCAGATCGGCGCCTTCGCGCATGAACGCGAGCGCGATGGCGCGCCCAATGCCCGCGCTGGCCCCCGTGACCAGCGCCACCTGTCCACTCAGCCTGCCCGCCGTGAGGCCGCCCATCGCGTCGGTCGTCTCCGTCACATCCGCTGACATCCGCTCGCTCCTTTTCCTGCTCTGGATGCGCCCCGCGCCTGTGCGCGGCCACGCGCCAGGGTCGCGCTGCCCCACTATACCCCATCGCGACAGGCTAGCTGGTCGCGCGGGCAATGCGCCATAGCCGCGCGCATGAGCAGGCGTCTGAGCAGGCGCCAGGTCGTGGAGGCGTGATGTGGAATGGTGGAGACGCGCGGCGAAGCAGATAAAGCGAAGGCCGGACCACATGTGTCCGGTCTTCACAAGGAGGGGAGGAGGAGATTTGGTGGAATTCTCTCTCTGCCTCTACGTTACGCCCTTGCGTCATGGCCGGGCATCAGGTGTTCACCTGACATGACGTAAGGTGAACACCTGATTTCTACGTCAAATTGCGTAGCCGTCCAGGCGCTCAGTCACTCGTCCGAGGCATCCGCTCGATCCGCTCAGTTCTGGCGATCGGGATCGTAAGCCCCACCATGGCCCAGCGAGCGTGTCTCTTCGAGCGCGACGACAACGCGGCTGACATCGTCTGCGACCTCCGCCAGCAGATGCGGCAACCACTCCTCGGGCTGTGGCTGGTCGCCGCCGCCACGCGCGCGCCCACGCCCCAGCGCGCCATGCCCGCTGAGCCGCTCGGAGGGGCCAGCGCCCGCGCGAAACGCGCCCAGGCCTTCGGGATTCCACAGCGGCAGTTCGACACGCTGTTGCAGCGTGAGCGCCTCGGCCTCCATGCTGTTCTCGCCCAGCGTCAGGGCGATGCTTGGGCGTGTCTCGCCCGCGCGGCTGCTATGTTCCGAGGCGCGCAATTTCAGCGCCCGCGCGAGCTGGCGCAGGTTGAGGCCATCCAGGGCGACATGCTCCATCGGCAGCGTATAGGCCAGGTCAAGAATCAGCGGCGGCACGTTCTCAGTATGCAGGTGAGGGCAGTGTTCGTCTGGCTCGTGGAAGAAGTCGCAGACGCCCTCGGCGCCCTCGATGGAGAGCACACTATCGAGCGGCCCCCACGCGAAGGAGACGGTGCAGGTGGCGCGGCGGTCGGCCTCTTCGCAGGGGCCAGGATGCAGCGCGCACGCGAACTCGCGCTCCATCGTCTGCGTGTTGAGCCAGAATTCGGGGTGGGCCGACAGCCCCGTCGCCTCGATCGCGTTCAGGAACATATCGGTGATGTCTTCGTAGGTGACCATGTGGCGCCCACTCCTCCTGGCAGCACGCTGGCTGCGCGCTGGCTGCCTGTGACTGATGCGCGGGAGCCAGCCTGACCGCAGAAAGCGAATCGCCGGGGTGAGGCCACGCGGGCCGGGCGCGCGGCTATAACGCCTCATACCTTCGACGTTCACGGTATCATATCAAGGCGATGTCATGCATGTCAATTGACCTGAAGCCGCTCACACAACGCCTGCGTGCGCCGCGTGCGCTCGCAGCTATCTGGTATGCTGTGTCCTGGCGGTGGCGCATCGTGCGGCACGGCGCACGCACTTTTTAAGAACGACAACGCACACGCGACAGGAGTGGAGATCAAGACATGCAATTTGCGGTTCGTGGCAGCGGAATGGCGCTGCGACTGTTGTGGATCATCAACATCGCGCTCGGCATCTATATTTCATACATCGCGGCTAATCCCGGCGGCTGGCAGACCACGCACATGGTGACGGGGCTGGTGATTGTGATCCTGCTCTGGTTCCTCGGCATCGCGCAGGGCATGACCAAGACCGGCTCACTCGGCCTGACCGTCGCGACATTCCTCGTCGGCCTGGCGCTGCCCATCGTCGGCATGTCGCAGCTTGAGATCGCCGATGGCATAGGCCTCGATGCGACACAGGGTGTCCATGTCCTGCTGGCCATAGCCGCCATCGCGCTCGGCGAGATGTGTGTCGCGCGCTATCGCAAGGACAAGGCCGCAGCCGCAGCCGCAGCCGCCTGAGCGCCCGTTTGATCGCGCATATCCCATCATTCTCTGATGCCCCTGGTTTCGCCACACGAGCCAGGGGCATTTTGTCGCTGTCAGAGGGCCACTCAGCGCAAGCACGGGACGAGTGCTACGTAATTATACGTAAATTGTGCCTGCGCTTTCCACTTTCTCTGTGGTGAAAGGAATCATACTCCAGAGAGGCCAGTGAGGCTGTGTCTTATCGCATTGAACATGCAGGTTTGCGGCTCACTAGCCACTCCGCAGCAATTTGGCTGCGCTTTGACGACGCTTACCAGTGTAAAGAGGGCCACGACTGGTAGGTGGCTTGACATCCTCCATTTCCCCTGGGCGATGTCCCGCATATGTGTAGTGGCCTGAACAGGAGTACTTCTACCCAGCTATGGACAACACTACCCCCGATCAACCGCAGGACCACGACTACCCGCAGACTCCGCAGGACCAGGCGCCCATCCCTGAGGCTGGTGGGCAACCCTATGGCCAGGCCGCGTATGGCCAGGCTCCCAATTTGCCAGGCGGTCGGCGTCTGCCACAATTGCAGCGCTGGCAGTGGATTGCCGCCGGGGTTGGCGCGCTGGTCATCGTCTGCTGCCTCTGTGGGGGCCTCGTCGCCGCGATGAACAACCTCGGCGGGGCAAGCACGGCGCCAGCAAAAGTGGCCGCAGTGGCGAATGGACCAACCGCGACACCAAAGCCCACCGCGACACCAAAGCCAACACCAACCAGCACGCCTGCGCCGAAATGGACCACTACTCAGACGTTCACGGGCAACGGCATCAAGACGACACCAACATTCACTGCCGCAGATGATTGGCGTCTTGTCTGGAATTGCCAGCCATCTTCCTTCGATGGCGACTCGTACAATCTGATCGTCACCGTCTATAACTCAGATGGCTCCATCTCAGATCTCGCCGTCAATACCATTTGCCAGGCTGGCAACACCAGTGATATGACCGAAGAACACAGTGGTGGCCAGGTCTATCTCAATGTGAACAGTGAGGGCTATTGGCAGCTTCAGGTGCAGGAACTGAAGTAGCCGCGCCCACCAGCAGCAAGCCGCCGACTGCTCGAGTCGGCGGCTTTTTGTGTGCTGGACGAATTCCGCTCAACTCGCGCTCTCAGTCTGCGGCGGCGCCTCCGCAGACGGGGCATCGGCGGCGGAAGGAGTGGCCGTCGTCGGCGGATCGGCATCGACGATGCGCGGATAGTCTTCCTCGTCGTCCTCGCCCCAGACGGGGCGCGCAGGCTGCTCATACTCGCGCAGGAAGCGCTTGCCCATGAACCAGCCCAACCGCGTCAGCCCGATGAAGACCGCCAGATAGGCGCCAGCAGTCAGGATGACGGCCAGCGCAACGCCAAAGCCGCCCAGCGGATGCACGAGGAAGGCGCCCAGGAAGCCGAAGACGATGTAGCCCAGTGGCGCCAGCAGGCAGCCGGTCATCGTTCCGAGCAGACAGCCAAGGTAGCCGCCATGTGTTGGCCAGTCGTAGCCGGGCGGGGTTGCGCCCCGGTAGCGCTCATCCTCATCGTCGGCGCTCACGGTCGGCCCCGCCGCTTCGCGCGCTGTGGATTCGTCTGCTTCGTCAGCCACACTCGCCTCATATCTTCATATCTTAATCGCGCAGCGTGAAGGTCGCATATCGCGTGTATGCCTGGAATGGCATGCGTCGTGTCGCATCATCCGCATGGTTGGCGTGCGCCCGCCATGCTACCTCTTAGCATACTCCAGTGGCCACGCCCACGCCAGCGAGCAGCATTGACGCTCGCTGGCGCGCTGGCGCATGATACTGGCGTGGAGAGCGTGAACGCTACCCCCACACAGCAGAGAAGAAGGACGGCCACATGAGCGCGACACCAACCTTCGCGGCGCAATTAGAGAGCTACGTGACGCTGCTGCTCCAGCTTGGCGTCAACCTCCAGCCGGGGCAGAATCTCATCATCAACGCGACGGCCACCCCCGTGGAGGAGGTCGCCCCGGTGATGCGGCTGATGACGCGCAAAGCCTATGAGATGGGCGCGCGCAACGTCTTTCCGCAGTGGGATGACGCCGAGATGACCCGCAGCCGCATGCTGCTGGCCACCGAGGAGGCGCTGGGCGATGTGCAGATGTGGCGGGTGAAGTGGCTGGAGGAGCAATCGGCGCTGGGATCAGCCTTCCTGACCCTCTTTGCGCCCGATCCCGATCTCTTCAGCGGCGTCGCCACCGAACGCCTCACCATCGCACGCCGCGCCAATGCCAGAGCGGGCGCTCGCCTCGCCGAAGCCGCCAGCAAGCTTGCGCATCCGTGGTCGGTCGGGGCGATTGCGTCACGCGCCTGGGCGCGCAAAGTCTACCCTGAGCTGAGTGAGAGCGATGGCCTCTCCGCGCTGTGGAGCTACATCTTCAAGGCGACACGCATTGACCAGCCCGACCCGCTCCAGGCATGGCGCGACCACATCGCCCAACTCGCCGCCCACATGCAATACCTGAACCGCATGCGCTTCACGCGGCTGCGCTATAGCGCGCCCGGCACAGACCTGACGCTAGACCTGCCCGAGGGGCATCTCTGGCAGGGCGCGGGCGCGAGCGGGCAGAACAGCAAACAGTTCGTGCCGAACCTGCCAACCGAGGAAGTCTTCTCAGCGCCTGCGCGTGGGGGCGTCAATGGCACGGTCAGCTCTACGATGCCGCTGAACTACAACGGCGTGCTGATCGAGGGCATCCGGCTGACGCTGAACGATGGGCGCATCGTCGCCTACTCCGCGCAGAGCGGCGCCGACGCCCTCAAGAGCATCATCGAGACTGATGAAGGGTCGCACTATCTGGGCGAGGTCGCGCTCGTTCCGCTCGACTCGCCCGTCAACACGGGCACGCCCGTCTACAACACGCTCTTCGACGAGAACGCCTCGTGCCACATCGCCATCGGGCGCGCCTATCCCATCTGCATCGAGGGCGGCGAGGCGATGACGCCTGCTGAGCTGGCCGCGCGTGGTGTGAACAGCAGCGACGCGCATGTGGACTTCATGATCGGCTCGGCTGAGATGGATATTGACGGCGAAACGGCCAGCGGCGAGCGCGTTCCCATCTTCCGTGGCGGCATGTGGGCCGGAGACGCCGCATCAGCCTGAGCGCGCCGCGGGCGGCTCACAGCGCCTCACAGCGTGTTGAACTGGCGGTCGCCCGCGTCACCCAGCCCAGGGCAGATAAAGCCGCGCTCGTCGAGCCGATCATCCACCGCCGCGACATAGATCGGCGTGTCTGGGTGCGCGCGCCGCAGCGCCACCAGGCCATAGGGCGCGGCGATCAGCGCGAGGTAGCGCAGCCGCCGCACGCCGTGTGTCGTCAGCAGATCGAGCGCGTCAATCGCCGAGCCACCCGTCGCCAGCATCGGGTCCACCACATAGCAGACTTGCAGATTCGAGGCGCGGGCAAGCTGGTTGTAATACTGCACCGGACGCAGTGTACGCTCGTCGCGGCGCAGTCCCAGATGCCACACCTGCGCCTCTGGTAGCGCCTGGCGGAAACCCTCCGCCATGCCCAGCCCCGCCCGCAGAATCGGCGCGACGCCGACGCCTCCGGCGAGTCGGCAGCCCACCAGCGGTTCCAGCGGTGTCTGAATCTGCCATGGCTCCGTCGCCAGGTCGGCGGTCGCCTCATAGGCCAGCAGCGCGCCCAACTCGCGCACGAGCGTGTAGAACTGCGCGGGCGGCGTGTTCTCGTCGCGCAGCGCGGTCAATTTGCTGGCGATGACGGGGTGCTGCGAGACATGCAGCCCGGGCAGCGACAACGCCTCGGCGCGCGCAGGTTGCGCGACTCCGCGCATCGGCAGTCGCTGGTTGTCATCACGCGCTGGCTCATCGGCAGAGGTCGCCATGCCACACTCCTCAATCTGCGCACATGGCGCTATCCGCGCGCCGTGACACGCGCGAGCTTGAACGAATTCGCGGTCTCGATGGGCGTTTCCCAGTCGTCGCGGTAGTGGTCACGCGCCCAGACCTCCAGCCGCCGGATGGACTCGGCGAAGAGGTCATCGGGAACGAGCCAGGTGAGCGACCAGGTACGGTCGGCGATGCCGCTGAACCCTTGCGCTGGCGTATGCGCGGTGGTCCAGTCGGCCACCAGCCGCTCTTCCACATGCAGGCCGCGCCCACGCGCCTCCGCCAGGATATCCTTGAAGCTCGGCACGCCGACGCGGCGCGGCTCGAAGCCCAGGCCGCGCACGATCTCGACCCATTCATCTTGCAAGGGATGGGTCACGTAGGAGCCGTGGGCAACATCCTGCCCCAGCAGCAGTGGCGCGCCGGGCCGCAACACCCGCAGCGCCTCATCGAACGCCTGGCGCCACTGTGGCACGAGATGCAGCACATGCACGGCAATCACCGCATCGAAGGTCGCGGCGGCAAAGGGGAGCGCGGTGATGTCGCCAAGCCGCGCCTCAAACCGCCCCCACGGCGCGTCGGGCCGCGCGGCGCGTTCGCTGGCGACCTTCGCGCGCAGCCGCTCGGTCATGCGCTCCGAGATGTCCACGCCAGTGATATACACGCCACGCTCCAGCAGCGGCAAGGCGATGCGACCAGTGCCAATGCCAATCTCCAGCGTCTGCGCGGCGGGCGCGATTGGCCCGTAGCGCAGCAGCGCATCGGCTATCGCCTGGCTCGCGCCGGATGGATAGCCGCGTGTGTCATCGTATACATGCGCTACCCGGTCGAATGAGAGCGACCCAGACCCCACAGCCCCAGACATCGCAGCCTCCTTTGCGCAGCCTATCAGCCCTCAGTCGCGTCGGCGGGGTGGGCTGGCGCGAGGTCTTCGCGGCGCTTGGCCAGCCGCGCCTGCGAGAGCGCGTAGCCGCGACTCCGGTAGATACGAATGGCGGCGTCGTTGTCGAATGAGGTGGTGACGGAGACCATGCCGAACGCGCACTCGACCAGGAAGTAGCGCTCGGCGGCGTCGAGCAGTTCCATCGCCACGCCGCGACGCCGGTACGCCGGATGCACGAGCAGTTCATGGATGTAGCCGACGACGGCCTCTTCTTCGGCGTCGATCTGCGCGGTGGCCAGCAGCAGACCCACCAGCGTCTCGCGCTCCGCCTGCTGTTCCACCGCGACCCAGAGGATACCCTGCTGCGCGCGGAGCAATGCCAGACTCGCGCGAGCGCGCCCGCTGCCGGGGGAGATCAGCGCCAGCGCGGCGCTACGATCATCGCTGGTCGCTGGGCGCACGAGCAGGGGCGCCTCTGGTTGTGTCGTCACGCTCTTTCCTCCATCACACGGGCGCGCTCTACGCCCCCTCACCAGTATACGCGGAAACCCGGCGGTTGAACCCGCGCCTGGCGCAGGGTCGCGGGCGGGTGAATGATCCTCGGCGGGGCGCGGGCGGGTGAACCCGCAGCCAGGGGCCTGCGGCCGCAAAGGCCGCCTGCGCGGCCTGGAGCACGGCGTCGTCCTAGCCCGCGTCAGGCGGGCTTCGTGTCGGTCCGCAGACCGACCCTGGGCGCGGCTTCCAGCCGCCAGCTCGGCGATCATTCACAGACCTTGCCCCAGCGCCGATTGCCGCTTGACAAAGAGCCGGGCGCCGGGCGATAATCCTGTGTGCGTCACAACGCCACCAGGCAGGCGTGGATGGCGATCCACTGGGGCAGTTACCGAAGCGGCCAAACGGGACTGACTGTAAATCAGTTGGCTTACGCCTACGGAGGTTCGAATCCTCCACTGCCCACCGGCGACCATTGGGTGGTCAATCAGAGCTTGCAGCGCCATCTGCGCGCTGACTGGCTCATGCTCTCCGCAAGACGCCTTCGCGCGTTCAATCGGTAGGAGTCCGGTTTCACCCAGGGTCACTGCCGCCCAACAGTATCGCCGATTTTCACGCCCGAGTAGCTCAGGGGTAGAGCACAATCTTGGTAAGGTTGGGGTCACGGGTTCAATTCCCGTCTCGGGCTCCGACAGTCCCACCAATGCCTGCGGCTCCCACTGCGGCGCTCGCGTAAGCGAGTGGCCGAGGGAACGCGCGTATGGTGGGACGTTGTTGTGTCTAGCGCGAGCGGCGCCACACCTGGCGTTGGCGCCGCTCGCCAGATCGACGCGCTTGACCGCTTTCATGGTGGGACCCAGAAGATGTTCTGGGGCCACCGTAACTTCCCAGAGGAGCTGTGGAGTTCATGGCGAAGCAGAAATTTGTGCGGGACAAGCCGCACGTGAATGTCGGCACGATCGGGCATATTGACCACGGCAAGACCACGCTGACCGCCGCGATCACCAAGGTGCTCGCCACCAAAGGCTGGGCGACCTACAAGCCCTTCGACCAGATCGACAAGGCGCCTGAGGAGCGTGAGCGCGGCATCACCATCGCCATCGCCCACGTCGAGTACCAGACCGCCCAGCGCCACTACGCCCACGTCGACTGCCCTGGCCACGCCGACTACATCAAGAACATGATCACCGGCGCGGCGCAGATGGACGGCGCGATCCTGGTGGTCTCGGCCCCCGATGGCCCGATGCCCCAGACCCGCGAGCACATCCTGCTGGCCCGTCAGGTGGAGGTGCCGGCGATGGTGGTCTTCCTCAACAAAGTCGACATGATGGACGACGAGGAGTTGCTGGAGTTGGTCGAGTTGGAGGTGCGCGAACTGCTCACCAAGAACAACTTCCCCGGCGACGACGTGCCGGTGATCCGTGGCTCGGCGCTGAAGGCGCTGGAGTCGACGGGGGATCTGGGGCGTGAGGACAGCGCGGCGGCGCCGATCTGGGCGCTGCTGGACGCGGTGGACAGCTACATCCCCACGCCGCCGCGCCCGGTGGATCAGCCCTTCATGATGCCGGTCGAGGATGTCTTCTCGATCAAGGGACGTGGCACGGTGGTGACCGGCGCGATCACCCGCGGCTCGGTGAAGGTGGGGGACAGCGTCGAGATCATCGGCTTCACCGAGGCGCCGCGCACGGTGACGGTGACGGGCGTCGAGATGTTCCAGAAGCTGATGGACGCGGGCGAGGCAGGGGACAATGTGGGCTGCCTGCTGCGCGGGGTGGAGCGCAACGAGATCGAGCGGGGGCAGGTGTTGGCCAAGCCCGGCTCGATCAAGCCGCACAAGAAGTTCCTGGCGCAGGTCTATGTGCTCTCCAAGGAGGAGGGTGGGCGGCACACGCCGTTCTTCAATGGCTATCAGCCGCAGTTCTACATCCGCACGACCGATGTCACCGGGAAGATCAAGCTGCCTGAGGGGGTAGAGATGGTGATCCCGGGGGACAACGTCGAGATGGAGGTGGAGTTGATCACGACGGTGGCGCTCGAAGAGGGCAGCCGCTTCGCCATCCGTGAGGGGGGACGCACCGTCGGCGCGGGCGCTGTCACCAAAGTCGAAATCTAAGCCAGCGGTCCAGCCCGTTTCGGCGGGTCTGCGCGCGCGCCGCAGGATGTGTCGTTGACCGTCCTGCGGCGTCGCACGTTGTACTGTTTGCCCCCTGTACGTCGCCAGCGCGCGGCAGGCGCCCGGCAAGGCTGCGTAGCCTTTTTGACCGGGCGCCGCTGGACGCGCCACGCGGCATGGTATAGAATAGTCCGAAGATGAAGCGCAATCGTGTGGCGCGTTGACGCGATGGTCGCATGAGCCGGTCTGTGGCCAGCCGCGCGCAGAGCGTTGGCGGCGGGCGCGCGGTGGCGTTCATCTGATGTCGCTGGTTTCGCTGGAGGATGCCCCAAGATGGCGGCAAAGAGCAAAGAGAATCGAATCCTGGTGACGCTCGCCTGCGTTGAATGCAGAGAGCGCAACTATATTACCGAGAAGAACAAACGGAATGATCCAGACCGGATGGAGTTCCGCAAATACTGCCGGCGCTGCCGCGAGCATCGCTTGCACCGCGAAACGAAGTAGCGCGAGATACGCTGAGGCGTGACGCTGATGTGACTGGCGCGCGCCATATTCCACGACCTTGATACGCAGAGGAGCGCTCACCTTGGCAAAGACGATCGACAGGGAGAACAACTCCGCCACGCGAACGGGCAACGCCGTTCGCCAGCCGCAGGACGTGGATGAGACGGGGCAGCTCTCCGATGAGCAGCCAGACGACGCCGATGACAGCCTCGACGCCGATGAGAGCGATCTGGTCGAGGACGAGCCTGAGGCCGAAGAGGAGATGGCTGTCGCGCCAGTAAGCGAAGATCGCGTCATCATGCGCACGGGGGCCGGGGTGCAGGCGCCCGCTGCGCTGCTGAAGAACCCGTTCACCCGTGGGCTGACCGAGGCGTACATCGAACTGCGCAAGGTGACGTGGCCAACGCGCCGGGACGCATGGAATATGACGATCATCACCATCGTCGTCTCTGCGATCATGGCGGGGCTGCTGGCGGCCACTGACTTTGGGCTGGGCCATCTGCTCAGCTACATCGTGAATTTGGGCAAGTAGCCCGCGCTAGTTCAATCCGTCTCAGCCACCCATGGTCGATCTGGCGCATCGGCTGGCTGTATTGTCTCTGTCGCGCGTCGCCCGCACGCCCGGCCCACACGTTCACGTGAGCGTAGCGCCGGGGGTTGGCTGGGCGACGCTTTCCCACGTCTGCCGTCTGGTCGTTCGTTGATCGGCGCGGGCAGGTGAGAGGATCACACCGTGGAGCCACAAGATCAGGACCTGGAGGCGTCTGCGCAGAACACGCAGAGCATTCCCCCAGAGGCGACTGAGAGCGCGAGCGCCGAGCAGACGCCCGACGAGCCGATCAATCCGAATCGCCACTGGTACGCGATCCACACCTATTCTGGCTACGAGAACAAGGTGAAGACGCACCTGGAGGCGCGTATCATCTCGATGAATCTGAAAGACCTCATCTATCAGGTCGTGGTGCCGATGGAGAATGAGGTCGAGGTGAAGAACGGGCAACGCCGCACTGTGGCGCGCAAGGTCTACCCCGGCTATGTGCTGGTGGACATGACGCTCAGCGCCGACACGTGGCATGCTGTGCGCGGCACGCCCGGCGTGACGGGCTTTGTGGGCGGCCAGAATGAGCCTGCTCCGCTCTCAGACTCCGACCTGCAATACATCTTGCGGGCGCCGCTGAAGGATGAGGAGCCGACCAAGGCCAAGCCGAAGATCACCTTCACGGCGGGGCAGAGTGTCAAGGTCATCGGCGGCCCATTCGCCGAGTTCATCGGCACGGTGAGCGAGGTGGATGGCGAAAAGCAGAAGGTGACAGTGCTCGTCTCCTTCTTTGGCCGCGAGACGCCCGTGCAGCTCGATTTCTTGCAGGTCGAGAAAATGTAAGGCAGTGAGTCGTTCGCGCTCACTGTTCTCGCGAATCAATCCCCGCTTCGCGCTGCGCTGTGGCGCGGGACGGTAGGATGTGTGTGGCGGCTCGCCCGCTGCCTCGTCCTATCCTATATGTGTCGAGCGCGAGCGGCCCGCCGATTCTATGGCGGGTCCGCTGGCCAGAGGGAGGACGCAAGCGCGTCCAGTGACCTCATTGAGGAGCAGACATGGCGAAGAAAGTCCGCGGAGTCGTCAAGCTACAGATCCCCGCTGGGAAGGCGACCCCCGCGCAGCCGATTGGCCCGGCGCTGGGCCAGCACGGCATCAACATTATGGCATTTGTGAAGGAGTACAACGAGCGTACGGCCTCGATGGCGGGCAGCATTGTCCCGGTCGAGATCACCGTCTATGAAGATCGCTCGTTCACCTTCGTGACGAAGACGCCACCAGCCTCTGACCTGTTGAAGAAGGCGGCGGGCGTCAGTAAAGGCGCAGCCACCCCGAATAAGGCGAAGGTCGGCTCCATCTCACGCGCGCAACTGCGCGAGATTGCGGAGATGAAGATGCGCGACCTGAACGCGACCTCCATCGAAGGCGCCGAGCGTATCGTCGAGGGCGCCGCTCGCTCGATGGGCATCACCGTCGAATAGGGCGCGCCGGGGTCGTCACTCAGCCGTCATGCGTCACGCAGCATCACGCTACTCGCAGCCCGTCCGCCCCGCTGGCGGACATCGCCCATCAGTCACTGCGGATTTCACGCCACCAGGAGGGCGCATCGTAACATGCCAAAGCACGGTAAGAAATATCTCGAAGCGATCAAGCTCGTCGAGCCAGACAAGCTCTATCAGCCCACCGAGGCTATCGAGCTGCTGAAGAAGCTCAGCTACGTCAAATTCGACTCGACCGTCGAACTGCACATGCAGTTGGGTGTGGACCCGCGCCACGCCGACCAGATGGTGCGCGGCACGGCCACCTTGCCCGCCGGAACCGGCAAAGAGGTGAAGGTGCTGGTCTTTGCGCAGGGCGAGAAGGCGACTGAGGCCGAGACCGCCGGAGCTGATTTCGTCGGCATTGACGACTATGTGAAGCAGATCAGCGAGGGCTGGCTGGGCTTTGATGTCGCCATCGCTACGCCTGATGTCATGAGCAAGGTCGCTGGCCTGGGCCGTCGCCTCGGGCCGCGCGGCCTCATGCCGAATCCGAAAGCCGGCACGGTGACATTCGACATCGCCCGCGCGGTGCGCGAGGTCAAGGCCGGTCGCGTCGAGTTCCGCGTGGACCGCACCAGCCTGATCCACATGCCAATTGGCAAGCTCTCGTTCAGCGAAGAGCAGTTGCTGGCGAATCTCACGTCGGCGATTGACGCCATCGTACGCGCCAAGCCGACGGGCGCGAAGGGCCAGTATGTCAAGAGCATGACGATCTGCTCCACCATGTCGCCGGGCATCCGTCTGGACCTGCCAACGGCGCTGGCGCTCAAGGTCGCCTAGCGCGCGCCGCGCCGGACCATTCAAAAGCCCAGATCAAACGTCCCGCCTGCGTTGACAGGCGCCCGGTGGGACGTCTATACTTCTCAGGTACAATCGCATATCAGCCAGAGACAGCGGGCGCCACTCATCCGAGCGGCTCAATCTGCGAAGACAGGCCTGCCGAGGCGAAGCATCCAGCGCATTCGAGCGAGCACGCGCCGGGGAGAAACGCGACGAGCGTTGCCCATGAGCCGTAGGTCGCCGCATGTGATGGGCCTTCGGGTCGGTGACCTGGAGGCCCTTTTTGTTGGGCGACTCTGGCAGGGATGCGGCGTACCATACGCGACGCAACGGTATGAAACGCTGCGGGGCGACGCGAGGCCGACCCGCAGCCGCTGGCGCAGAAGTCGCCAGGGCCAACCATAGCGCGCCGTCTGGGCGCCGAGCGCAGCCCAGACGCAGCCGCCTCGACACGCGCCCTGGAAGGGAGACACCAACCTATGCCAACAGCAGCCAAAGCGCAACTCATCGAGGAGATGACCGAGAAGCTCGGTCGCGCGCGTGGGGCGGTTCTATTGCAGACCGAAGGCCTGACCGTGGCCGAGGCGCAAGACCTGCGCCGCAAGCTACGCGCGCAGGGCATCGAACTGCATGTCATCAAGAATACGCTGCTCCGCAAGGCGTCTGAGGCGGCCCACTATCAGGACCTCTCGGCGCTGCTCACAGGCCAGACGGCGATTGCCCTGAGCTATGCCGACGAAGTGGCGTCTGCGCGAGCGATTACCGACTACCTGAAGACGGCGAAGACCCACAAGCCGGTGGTAGTGAAGGCAGGCATCCTTGAGCGTGGCCCCATCTCGGCGAAACAGGTCGAGGACCTGGCCAAGATTCCCTCGCGCGATCAACTGCGCGCGCAGGTGGTCGGCACGTTCATGAGTCCGCTGAATCAGACCTACGGCGTGCTCAGCGCGCCACTGCGCGACCTCGTCAACGTGCTGGAGGCGCGCATTCGCCAGCTTGGCGATGACGCCGCCGCGTAGCGACCGAGTAGCCCGCAGGTACACGCGCGGATAGCCGATCCAGTGTGGATCATCCGCGAGACGAGAAGAGAATGCATTTGACAGGCCCAGATGGCCTGTCTGGAGGAACATCAGTCATGGCTGTGAATGTCGACAAGATCATCGAAGACCTGAGCAACATGAGCGTGCTCGACCTCGTGAAGCTGAGCAAGGCGTTGCAGGATCAGTGGGGCGTGAGCGCGGCCCCAGCGATGGTGGCTGCGGCCCCTGGCGCTGGCGCGGCTGGCGTCGCCGAGGCGCCTGCCGCCGCTGAGGAGCAGACCGAGTTCACCGTCACGCTGACCGAGATTGGCCCGAACAAGATCAACGTCATCAAGGCAGTGCGCGAGCTGACCGGCCTGGGTCTGAAAGAGGCCAAGGACCTGGTCGAGGCGGCGCCGAAGTCCATCAAGGATAGCGTGGCGAAGGACGAGGCCAACGCGGCCAAGGCCAAGCTCGAAGAGGCTGGCGCGAAGGCGACCGTCCAGTAAGGTCCCGCGTCGCCCAGCGAGTCTCATAACGCGCCCCCTGCGCCGGAGCATCTGGTTGTCAGATGTTCACTGCTCCGCGCGGGGGGCGCGTTGTCGTGTGTTGTGGCGCCAGCCGCCTGTGAACGCGGCTTCCCCATCGCTGAAGAGCGCTAACGGACGGTATTCAGCCACTCGCGCAACGTGATCTCCCAGCGCATGACAACGGCTCAACCTCAGCTTGACATGGCCAGAAGGCACGACCTACAATGCTGCCGATATGAGCACGGACGGCTCTGAAGCGGACGCCGCTTGCCATACGTCTGTAGTGTATGGACAACCAGCGCATCATGCGAGGATGGCTGAGCATGGCGCTTGCCCCTCGCGCGCCTCTGTTCTCCTGGCTGTCACGACGAGTCACGACGAGTCACGAGTTGGCGCCGCCCCACTGCGCTCTGTCGCGCGTCATCGCCTCCGTGAACAGTCTGCTGACGTTCCCAGAAACGGTGGATATGGTATGGGTCAGACCATCTCGCCTGAGCCACGAGGCTCGCTGGAGAACCTGTCGTCTCCGGCATGGCCCGACGCGCCCCACGCCTCCATCCAACAGGCGCCGCCAGAGCGTGCGCCAGCGGGACAGGATCAGTGGCGAGCGCCGAATCTGTCTGATCCCAGGCCGCGCGACGCCGCCGACCTAGCGGCCGCCCCGCCAGATGGCGCGTCATCTGGCATGCCGACTGAGCCGACGCCGCCCAATGGCGCCCCGCCCGCAGGCAGCCGATCGCGGAATCGTGTCTGGCGGGGCGTCAAGTGGCCGCTGCGCAAGTTGCTGCTAGGCGCCTACCTTGCTGGCGAGGCGATACACAGTCGTCAGCGTGAGGCGCTGGCCATCGGCGTGTTGCTGCTGGCGCTGCTCGTGACCGGCGGCGTCTTCGCGGCGACACGGCCCGCGCCAGCGCCAGCGAACGTCGAGCAGACCGCTCTGCCGTCGCTGCCCGCCAGCGTGCGCCACTATCTGCATGCGCGCCAGCGATTTGACGCCGCCGAGGCGTGGGCCGCCTTCGATGCGACAGGGCAGAGCGCATTGAAGACGACGGAACCGCAGCTCCGGGCGGCGTTCGATCAACAGAAGAAGGCAGGATTCACGATCACACGCTACGTCTACAGCGGCGGCTATCGGACGCCAGATGGCGCCTCGCACTATACCATCGAGGTCTACGCGACTGAACAGGGCCACGCGAGCGTCTCCACCTGGTATTTTGCTATGGGAAGCGATGGCCTGATTATGCGCGAGCTCGATCTGACGCCGGGTTAGCCGCGCGAGCAGCATACGGATGCGCTGGCGAGGCCGGGCAGAGCGCGAGTCCACGCGAAGGGTGGCGCAGGCCGCAGGAGGATAGATCGACATGGCGACGAATGCGACGCACGAGACGACAGATACGCAGGCGGCAGATACGCGGGCGGCGAAGCGCGCGGAGATCGAGCAGTCGCTTGACCGTTTGCTAGACGATGCCGGGCGCTTCCTCAGGTATCGCTGGTGGGCTGTGCTGCTCGTGCTGCTGGCGCTGTGGTATATCTTCGCGCTGGCCGTGCCCTCGTTGCGCGTCAGTCCGCCGCAGCCAGGCGCTGTGCTGCTCTTTGTCGCGCAGATTGTCTTTGCCGCTGGCTTTGTCGTCGCGCTGGTCGGCGCGCTGCTCTGGTATCTGGGGCGGCCGCGCCTCTACTGGGTCTTGCCAGACGATGCGGGCGCCTCATTCAGCGACTACAAAGCCGCGCCAGAGGTGATCGAGGCGGCGCGGCGCATTGTGGCGCTGCTGCGTGGCGCCAGGGAATTGAAGGAGATGGGCGGCGAGATCAGCCAGGGTCTGCTGCTGGCCGGCCCGTCGGGCGCGGGCAAGCGCTATCTGGCCCAGTGCATCAGCGCGGGGGCGGGGACGCCGTTCGCCTACGTCAGCGCTGCGAGCGTTCGCGCGCTGTTCCCCGGCATGGATGCGCTGGTGATCGCGCGGCTCTATCGCAAGGCGCGGCGGCTGGCGCGCGAGTTCGGCGGCTGCGTCGTCTTCGTGGATGCGCTTGACGCCATCGGCGCTGGCAGCCTCAGCGCGCTGCTGACACAGATGGATGCGCCGCCGTTGGATGAGCGCCGACGGCGCGGGCTGCGTGCGCTGGGCCTGGGGCGTGGGTGGCGCAGGCCAATGCTGACGATTGGCGCGACGACCGCGCTAGAATCACTTGATCCCGCGCTACTGCGTCCTGGGCGCTTCGACCGCACGATTGTCGTAGAGCCGCCGAGCGACGAGCGCCGCGCCGAGGTGATCGAGTATTACCTGAGCAAGATACCGCATGACGACATCGCGATGCCCAGGCTCGTCGCGGATATGGCGGCCTACACGCCAGCCACTATCAAACATGCGATCAATGAGGCGTTGATGATCGCGCGCGCCGATGGTCGCGACAGCGTCACGTATCCTGATGTCGTGGCCGCTCGCGAGACGCGCGAGTATGGCGCCCGCTACCCGCGCTCGCTCTCGCTGCTGGAGAGGCGACGACTGGCCTACCACGAGGCAGGTCACGCCATCGCGCAGGTCTACCTGCTGCCGCGGCGCCGCGTGGCGCGTGCGACGATTGTAAAGCGGCTCGGCGCGCAGAACGAGGCGTTCGTCGAGGCGAGACCGCTCGAAGAGATTGTGACGCAATCGGCTGAGGAGGTCTTTGCGCGCATCGAGGTTGCGCTGGCGAGCCGCGCGGCTGAGGAACTCTTCTTGCAGGTGCGGCTGAATGGCGTTGGCGACGACCTGGCCGCTGCGACCCAGTTGGCGCTGCGCTATGTGGCGCAGTGGGGCATGGGCGAGACATTCTTCTCGACGGCGGCGCTGATGGCGCCAGATCGGCTGTACACCGACCCGGCGCTACGCGAGCAGGCGGAGCGGCTGCTGCGGCAGGCATACAACGATGTAAGCGCGCTGCTCGATCACCGCCGCAACGCGGTCATCGCTGTAGCCGAAGTGCTGCTGGAGCGTGAGGAGCTGGACAGCGACGAGATCGAACAGTTGGTCCATCAGGCGGAGACGCCCACACCAGCGCAGATGGCGGCGCTGGCCAGCGTCGCGGAGGCTGCGCTCTTCGGCGCGTCGGCTGCGATAGACTTCCAGGCGCCTGAGTGGCGCCTGATCGACCCGGCCAGTCCAGCCGCCGCCAGTGCCGCTGACGCAGCGGAGCAGACGCCACAGCCAGCGCAGACCCGGACGCCCCGGTTCACAGCGCCCAAGCCACCCAATGCCGGGGCGCCCGCCGCATTCGCCGCCTCGCCCTCGCAAGAGTTGCGCGCCGACCGCGTGATTGACCGCGCCATCTTGCGAGCGCCGTTGCGTCAGACCATCCTGCGGAAGACAGACCCCGACCTGCCAGCCGTCAGCGGCGCGAATGGCGCGAATGGCGCCTGACGCTGCCACTGGCCGTAGCGCAAACACCAAACGTGCTAAGAGCGGCGGAATGTGGAGGATCAACCCACATTCCGCCGCTCTTGCGCTGTGCGCGAATAGTGGATGTATGGGAGTCGCTTTCCGGTATATCTTCGCGACGTGGTACTTCGCCTCATGAAGAATGCGCATCTGCCGTCCGGTTGCCCCGTGAGATAGAATGGCTGATATGCGGTACTGTGCGCAGGGGAGGCTTCAATGACACACACCCTATGGACAATGTCTGCCAGTGATCCTTTGACGTTGGACGCCGACGCCGTTCGCTCCGGAGCCAGAAATCACCCCGACAGCTGCCCGTGACGCACTGTACGAACGATTTCGCTCGCGCATTGCGCATAACCCAGCGCTCGACCGCAGTGTCGTGAGCTATCAGGCTAGCAAAGGCGCTCCATTTTACGGCTGGTTCAAATACCGTGAAGGCTTCTCTGAGGGATTGGTCAAATATCTGCTGAGTGCGCTACACCCGCAGCCTGGAGCGCTGCTGGACCCGTTCGCTGGCTCAGGCGCCGCGTTGTTCGCTGCTGGAGAACTGGGTTGGCGGACGACCGGTATCGAGGCGCTCCCCGTTGGTCTCTATGCGATGAACGCGCGTATCGCTGCGGCCTGTGTCGATCGATCCGCTTTTCAGTTTGCCATTGAGCAGGTGGCGGACCTCGACTTCACACCATTCTATGATGCCAGCCACACCTTCCAGCACATCGCCATCACGCGAGGGGCTTTTCCAGAGGACGAGGAGAAACAACTCACGGGCTATCTGGCCTACTGCGAGACACACATCGCCGATGAAACCGTCCACCAACTGATGCAATACGCCGCGTTCTGTGTGCTCGAAGACATCAGCTACACTCGCAAGGATGGCCAGTATCTTCGCTGGGATGCGCGTTCTGGCAGGTCTCATGGCAAGCGACCGTTCAATAAGGGGCACATCCTGACTTTTCACGAGGCGATAAACGAGAAGCTGCGCCAGATGGCGCGCGACCTCGGCCTGGCGCCCGCGCAGGACGCGCTGTTCCCGGATGCCGAGGTGGTGAATCACACTCCAGAGATCTGCCTTCTCGATGGCTCGTGCCTGACACTCATGCCGCAGATGCCGTCAAATACGCTCGATGTCATCTTGACATCACCGCCATACGCCAACCGCTATGACTACACGCGCACCTATGCGCTAGAGCTTCTGTATCTCGGCTGCGATGACGCTCGGGTGAAGCAGTTACGCCAGACGATGCTCTCGTGCACGGTTGAGAATCGCGACAAACGGAAACAGTTGCGCGACCATTATGCCGGTCTGGGCCGAGCGTCCGATTTCGACCGAGTTGATACAGCCTTCAATGCGCAGTTGGCGCTTCACGAGGCGTTGGCGATTCTCAACAGGTATCGCAAGCAGGGCAAGCTCAACAACGATAATGTGACACGACTCGTGCACAACTACTTCTATGAAATGTGCTTTGTCATCTTTGAGTTTGCCCGCCTGCTCAAGCCAGGTGGCATCGTCGCGATGGTCAACGACAACGTTCGCTATGCGGGCGAGGAGATACCTGTAGACCTGATCCTCTCAGATTTCGCCGAGTCGTTCGGCCTCGCTCTACGCCACATCTGGACCCTTGGCCGTGGCAAAGGCAATAGTAGCCAGCAGATGGGGAATCATGGGCGCTCCGAGCTGCGGAAATGTGTCTATGTATGGGAGAAAGCGTGAGATGCCAGGAGATGATGACGCGCTCCTCAAAGAGGCGAATCGCATCAACTATCGCCTGCGTTCCACCTTTTTCTACCGCAAGCTCAAGAGAGTATGGGTCACTCACGCTTCCGAGCATGCTAGCTGATCTCTCTCCAGCCGAGCGCCTGTACAATTGGGAGCACTTCGCCGATTGGGGAATCGGACAGAGCGCCTTTCGCACAATACGCGATCATGCTGAGTTGAAGCTGATTCAGGTGTTCTGCCATCCTAGAGCGCTCCGTGAGCGTCCACGTCTCGTCGCGTATTATCGCAATATCGCAGCGCTCTCACAGAAGGGCGTGCGCTATTTGAGTGGAATAGACATCAAGCGCATCGAGAACAGAGATGAGCATGACGCCGCGCTGGGAGAAGTAAGCGCGTTGGCGCTCACCCAACTGTTCAACGAACACATCTCACTGATTGTGAATAGCGCGCTCCAGGGCCTTACTGCGGATGAATTGTACGGGCTGCTACTTACCTCCACTGGCGCGCAGATCGATGGCGCCTGGCGCAACGCGATTGGCGAGGAAGCGGAGAAAGTTGTGCAACGGCTACTGGTGAAGGCAGCCAGGGAGCGCGGTGTGTTGGCCGCGCTGACGCCACGCGGAGGCGGTCCGATAGAACTGCATGATCCAGCGCGGGTCGAGGAGCAACTGGGGGCGATAGACCAGTACAAAGCCATCATTCTGGCAAACCAGACATCGGCGCTTTTTGCCAGTGAGCCAGACATCTCCTTGCTCGATCAGGACGGAAGGACGATTGGGGTCATTGAGGTCAAAGGCGGCGTAGACCCTGCTGGCGCACTGGAGCGATATGGCGCTGCGAAGAAGTCATTTGAGGCGGCGCGGCGTGTCAGCCCGGCGGCGCAGACGATTCTGGTCGCAAGTTGCATCACTTCAGAGGTTCGGGCACGCATTGAGACAGATCGAACAATCTCCGCCTACTTTAACCTAACCGAACTCCTTGATGAGACCGGCGATGCGAGTACCCTCGCACGCTTCATCGGACAGGTGTTTGCGCTGCTTGAGAAGTCAACCGCGAGCTAGCAGTCTCACCTGATAGCCCTCCCACGCAACTGTTCCAGCAAAAACCAGAGGTCAAGCAGCCGGTAGACGCTGAGCGTCCCAGTCGGCATTGAGGTGACGGACGCGCAACGCACGATCCGCGAGGCGTTGCGACAGCGCCAGCGCATCCCCTGGCGCCTCATGACCAGCTCCACGGCGCGTTCACTCAAGCCACCTCCGAGGGGATAGCCTGCGCCTGCGGGTCTCCGTCTTTTAGGGGGAAGCACGAGCAGGCAGCTCCTCCCAGGATGCGGGCACGCAGGGAGCGGCGGTTGCGGTAGCCGTAGGCCTGACGCATGAGGGCCTTGGTGCGGTTGTTCTTGCCTTCGACAAAGCCGTTGCTCAGCCGCAGCGGCAGGAAGGCAAAGAAGGCCAGGATTTCGTCGCGCCACGCCGTAAAGGCGCTCAGCGCGCGACGCAACTCGTCGGGGTCCGGCCTGAGTGACGGCGGCGACCCAGGCATCCAAACCTGCCGCCGCCGTCTGAGCGGTTGCACTGGCATACCAGGCGCGCAAGTCTTCTTTGGCCTGCCAGGCCAACGCCAGGTCGGGGAAAGCCTCGGCAAGCGCGACGCGCGCCTGCTCCTCGTCTGGCTCCAACGCCTCGCAGCGGCGCCCGTCCGGCCGCCGTCTGCATGCAGCAGCGGCGCCAGCAGCGGCGCCAGCCAGCACAGAGAGAAACCCGGGTTGGTGGCTTTCTACCTGGCGAGCGCACAGCTGAATCACTAATTGAACCCCACAGGGGCCGAAAACACCGGAGAGACGAAGAGTTCACCCCCGCAGACGTTGATGATTGAGGTAGGGGAGCCTGCGATACCCCGCGCCATCGCAATCGAGAGGCTGACCAGTTTGCAGTTGGTCGTGTCGTCGCGCCCCTGGAGGGCAAAATATTGAAAATCACTGGTCGTGGATGAGGCGGAATCTTCGGGTGGGATTATGACGGGCTTGATGGCGATATTCGACCAGGTATCCGCTGAGGTGGTGGTAGTGACGGTGATCGCGGGATCACCGACGGTAATGATGGGATAGCCTTTTACCGTACAGGGGCTTGTGCCGTCGTTCAAAATGAGAAATACGTCGCGGGTATGGCCCGCTATTACATCAGTGTGTACAAATGAGTACTCGAAATCACTGGCGCATCCGGCGGAGTCAGTGGATGCGCCAGTCGCTCCTGAGCTATTGGGCGACCCCTTGGCAGTACTGACGCTGCAGGCGGCAAGCAGAGAGGCAACGGTAAGCGCCAGGATTGATGCGATCACGGCTTTGCTCAGTCGGATTCTAGAGGAACCACGCATGCCAACTCTCCAAGTCTCAAGCTATGCCACATGGCAAAGCGCTTCATACGCCACACGTTAGCATGCAGGCGTGGAAATGGCCAGGCGGACACGTCCACTCGCGTTCGGGATGGCTCGGTGAGCGACTGCAAAAGTTACAGCGCCCGCTCGTTTCGTTGACAGCGCGTAGCCTGAGCGGATATACTGTCAGGTACAAGAAGGCGATGACCTGGAGGAGTAGGCGGCAATCGGCCCGTGCAGAGACGGAAGCGCTCAGGTGCAAGCTTCCGATGGGCCAACCGCCGAAGTGACCGGGTCGCCTGCGAGGTGAGCGCTCGCGCATCGACTCCCCGGCAGTGGGTGAGGCGGCGCGGCGGTGAGTCTCGCGCGGGTGCGCCCGTTAACGCGCGTTCTGAGGCGGCGGCGTGTCTGGCTTTGCCCTGATCGTCTGATCTCTCCCCGGCGCGCCCCGCGAACCAAGGTGGAACCACGAGCGCCTTCCCTCGTCCTTGACAGGGGAAGGCGCTTTTGTTTGGAGGAAAGGGCAGCATACCCATGACCAGTGAGCCTCTGGAGATCGAGGAGCAGCAGACTCCTCGCAGACTCGACCAGATTCCTAAAGCCTATGAGCCGCAGGCGGTCGAGCAGCGCCTCTATCAGTGGTGGGAGAGCAACGGCTACTTCCGCCCGCGCCCCAGCACGAACCCTGATCGGCGCCCCTTCGTCATCAGCATGCCGCCACCCAACGTGACGGGCGCGCTGCACCTGGGGCATGCCATCACGGCGGCGCTCGAAGACATCATGATTCGCTACCACCGCATGCTCGGCGATGAGACGCTGTGGGTTCCCGGCGAAGACCACGCCGGCATCTCGACCCAGACCGTCGTAGAGAAGGCCATCGCCAAAGAAGGTACGAACCGTCACGAGATGGGCCGCGAGGCGTTCGTCGAGCGCGTCTGGCAATGGGTGCGCCAATACAAGAGCAATATCCAGAATCAGCATCGGCGGCTGGGCATCTCGGCTGACTGGGAGCGCGAGCGCTTCACGCTGGATGATGGGCTGGCGCGCGCCGTTCGCGAGGTCTTCGTCCGCCTGCATGAGGAGGGGCTGGTCTATCGCGCCGAGCGCATCATCAACTGGTGTCCGCGCTGCATGAGCGCCATCTCCGATCTCGAGGTCGAGGTCGAGAACACGCCCGGCAAGCTCACCTATGTCCGCTATCCATTGGAGCCAGCGGCAGGGCGAGCGTCAGCCGCGCTTCATCATGGTCGCCACGACGCGGCCAGAGACGATCCTGGGGGATACGGGCATCGCTGTCAACCCGGACGACGCGCGCTACCGCGACCTCATCGGGCGCTACGCCATCGTGCCGATCATGAATCGCCGCATCCCCATCATCGCCGATGCGGCGGTTGAGAAAGACTTCGGCACAGGCGCCGTCAAGGTCACGCCAGCGCACGACCCGACCGACTTCGAGATCGGCCAGCGCCACGAGTTGCCGAGCATCCAGGTCATCGGCTTCGACGCGCGCATGACCGAGCAGGCTGGCCCCTTCGCCGGGCAAGACCGCTACGACGCGCGCAAGGGGATCGTCGCGGAGCTGGAGCGGCTGGGCCTGCTCGACCACGAGGAGGATTACATCATCCCCCTGAGCCACTGCGAGCGCTGCGGCACAGTCATCGAGCCGCTGATCTCGATGCAGTGGTGGGTCAAGATGGCGCCGCTGGCGACACCCGCGCTCAACGCCGTTCGCTACGGGCAGACACAGATCATCCCGGCGCGCTTCACCAAGACCTACACCGACTGGATGGAGAACATCCACGACTGGAACATCTCGCGCCAGCTCTGGTGGGGCCACCGCATCCCGGCGTGGTATTGCCAGGACTGCGGCGAGATCACCGTCGCGCGCGAAGACCCGACGGCCTGCCCACACTGCGGCAGCGCGCGGCTGGAGCAGGACCCCGATGTGCTCGATACGTGGTTCAGCTCGTGGCTCTGGCCGTTCAGCACGCTGGGCTGGCCCGACGACACGCCCGACCTGCGCCGCTACTATCCGACGAGCGTGCTGGAGACCGGCTACGACATCATCTTTTTCTGGGTCGCGCGCATGATGATGTCTGGCTGCCACTTCATGGGCATGGCGCCGTTCCACACCATCTATCTGCATGGCATGGTGCGCGACAAGCTGGGCCGCAAGATGAGCAAGTCGCTCGGCAACGGCATCGACCCGATTGAAGTGATCGATCAGTACGGCGCCGATGCGCTGCGCTTCACGCTGGTCACCACCAGCACGCCGGGCAATGATACCAAGCTCGACATTACGCGCATCGCCGGCAACCGCAACTTCGCCAACAAAATCTGGAATGCGTCGCGCTTCGTCATGGGCCAGACCGAGGGCGCGGGCGGCGGCATCCCGGCGCCAGCAGCGTTGCAGGCGAAGACGCTGGCCGATCGCTGGATCATCAGTCGGCTGGCGCGGCTGACTGATGAGACGACACGCCTGATGGAGGAGTACCAGTTCGGCGAGGCCGGGCGGCGTCTCTTCGAGTTCATCTGGTCGGAGTACTGCGACTGGTATCTGGAGATCGCCAAGCGCCAGTTGCAAGATGCGCGGCTGCGCGAGAACACGGCGCAGATTCTGCGCTCAGCGCTCGATACGGCGCTGCGCCTGCTGCACCCGTTCATGCCGTTCCTGACGGAGGAGGTCTGGCAGCATCTCTGGGCCGACGAGCCTGCGGAGCGGCGCCCTGCCAGCGCGCTCATCATCGCAAGCTGGCCCAGCCTCGACGCCGCGACGGTGGCCCGCCTGAGCGACGACGGAGCCGAGGAGGAGTTTGCGCTGCTCCAGGAGATCATCGCGCGCATCCGCGACGCGCACAAGCAGATCAACGATGTCCGCCAGGGGCAGCAGGCGCCGAAGCTGCCGCGCGTCGGGGTCATCCTGGCGGGCGGCAAGCGGACGACGCTGCTGAAGCAGCAGGCGGCGCTGATTGAGCAGCTGGCCGCGACGGAGCCGCCGCAGATCGAGCGTAAGCTGGCGACCAAGCCCGCGAAGGCGATGACGATGGTGGCGCATGGTGTCGAGGTCTATATCCCCGTCGCCGACCTCTTCGACATCGAGCGCGAGATGACGCGGATGGATGAGCAGATCAAAGCGGCGCGCGCGGCCATCGCGCGAACACAGGCGATGCTGGCGAACGAGAACTTCGTGACGCGAGCCAAGCCTGAGGTCGTGCAGAAGGAGCGCGACGCCCTCGCCGCCGGGGAAGATACCCTCGCCCGGCTCGAAGCCCAGCGCCGCGAACTGGCGGGGTAGCGCGCGATTCGCAGCGCATCAATCGGCCAGCCGTTCACTCGCAACCGCGTGAACGGCTGGCTCTTTGCTATTGAACGTGGCTCCTGGAGAAGCCAGTCGCGCGGTGTGGACGTGGGCGATTTCAACCGCCAGCCGCGCTCACCTCGAAGAGGATCGTCTTCAGCGCCGTGAAGTAGAAGCCGTAGCTTCCCCGCATCTTCCGTGGCTCATGCGCCAATTGGACATCCGCCGTCAAGAGGCGCCTGTAGATCTGATCTACCTGCTCTGGCGTCTCCTGGATGAAGCCAACATGGAACCCGTCTGGATATGACGGTGGGCCGCTTGCGGCCGCCCGCAGGTGACTCAATACCAGCGTGAATCCATGCCCATCAGCGAGGACGGCGATGGCTTCCCCGCGCTGCTCGACGATGGCAAGATCGAAGCAGGTCTGGAAGAGCGCGCACGCTTCCGACAGATTGTCTACACAGAGATTGAGGTGATTGAGACGCATATCGTCCTCCTGAGGATGGAGGTCCGATGCGCCGAAGCGTCCCATCGCCGCGAAAACATCGAACCTCGACCATGCGGCAGACACGAAACATCTGTCGCTGTCGTGGGTCCGAGCGCGAGCGCTGGACAGTTACCCTCGTTCCGCCGAGGGCGACCGGGCTACCTACCAGTCATGCCTTTTGACGAGGGCAGCATGTCACTTCCACGCCTCACTCGTCAATCCCCACCTCTGCCCATTTTTCCCGTTGGCATGGCCAGCGTTATGCGAGATTGCTATACTCATGCTGGCGCGCTGTTGAAGGAGAAGGATGCATTGAGGACGACGCTGCGGCTCGCATTCATCTATCTGGTGGGACTCATCAACATCGCCTCCACGCTGTTTCCGATCTGGCCCAGGCGCTATCTGCTGCTGACGAGCCTCTTTCCGATTCAGCTTGCGCTGGCGGCGCAACATCTGACGCTCTTCGCGGGCGTGCTGATGCTGCTGCTGGCCTATCCTGCGGCGCAGGGGCATCGCCGCGCCGCCTGGACGCTGATGGCCTGCGCGCTCGTCGCTTCGGTCATGAATCTCGTCAAAGGGCTGGATGTCGAGGAGGCGCTGGTTGATCTGGCGTTGTTGGCGCTGCTCTGGCAGGCGCGCAAACGCTTCCACAGCATCCCCCTGCGCTACACCGTGGTAGACCTGGCGCGGCTGGGGATTGCGCTACTGGTGATTCAACGGGTGTACGCGCTGAGTGGGCGTGGCGTGCAGGCGCTGCTCCACCGCCTCGAAGACAGTATGACGGCGTGGGGCGGGACGACATCGCCGAGCAGGGAATGGGCGATTACGCGGCTCACCGCGCATCTGCGGCTGGAGCATGTCTTCCTCAGCGAGGCCAATCTGGCGCTGCCCATCTTCCTGATCGGCGTCTTCGTCGTCATCTCGTGGACGGCGCTGGCGCGCATCGAACGCGACCCGGAGGCGGGCGACCTCTACCGCCGCTTCGGGCGCTCCTCACGCAACTCGCTGGCCTATCTCGCCAATCGCGGCGACGCGCGCACGTTCATCGCCTCAGCGGGGCGCGGCGTCATCAGCTACAAGCTGGTCGGGCGGGTCGCGCTGCAGATCGGCGCGATGCTGGGGCCAGCCAGCGAGCGTGAGCAGGTCTACGCCGAGTTTCGCGCCTGGCTCAAGGCAGAGGGGCTGATCCCGGCGGCGGTGGCGCTCTCACGCGAGGAGCGCGCAATCGCTGCTGCGGCGGGCATGCGCTCGCTGGCCATCGGGCGCGAGGCGGTGGTGGATTTGACGACCTTCACGGTGGAGCGCCTGAGCAAGAAAATGCGCTGGGCGCAGCGCTCGCTGAGCAGACGCGGCTATCAGTGCGCCCTGACGCCCGCGACGGAGATCACGGGACCGCTACGGTCGGCGCTGGCGCGCGTAGACGCTGAGTGGCGCATGGCGCGCGGCGGCCACAGCTACGGCTGCTGCATGACGCTTGGTCGCTTCCCCAATCCCCAGGACGCCGCCTGCCTCGTCGGCCTGCTGTTTGACCCGGACGGCGTCCCGGTCGCTTATCTGACGCTGCTGCCGGGGGGCGAGGGCTGCTACTCACTCGACCTGACCCGCAGGCTGCGTGCCGCCCCCAACGCTGCGATGGAGTTCCTGATGATGGAGACGCTGGCGGCGCTGCGCGCGCGCGAAGCCAGCGAGATCAGCCTCAATTTCTCCACCTTCTCCGGCGCGCCTGCGTGGCTGGGCGGCGCAGCGCGGCTGGGCAGCATGGCGATCCAGACGAGTTCGCTCGAAACCTTCAACAACAAGTTCCTGCCGGTGTGGTCGCCACGCTATCTGGCCGTGCGCAGTTGGTTTGACCTGCCCGACGTGATCTATGCCATCCTGGTGATCGAGGGAGCCGACCGCGCGCTCTACAACGCCGTCGCGCGGTGGCTGGCGCAGGCGCGACGCACGCTGGCTCCGCCGAGTCTGGCGTCTGCGCAGCCTGAGCGGAGCCTCGGCGGCGAAAGCGCATAGCGACGTGCAAGTGGAGTACGCATGCGATGACAGATGCCGACGCCAGCGACAACGCCAGCGACAATACCCATGACGCTGCGCCAGACCAGTCGTCGGCGCCTGCGCCCCACTGGAGGGAGACACGAGCGCGGCGCGCCTACCTCGCGGCGACGGCGCGGGAGCAGCAGACGACACGTCGGGCGCTGCTGATCGGGCTGGTGGCGCTGCTGCTGCTGGCGTCCATCGGCGCGGTGACGCTGACGCCACGCTACTTCGCTGCGCAGCGGGCCGCCTCAGCATTCTGCGCAGCGCTGCAAGAGCGCGACTATGCGGCGGCCTATGCGCTGCTGGACGCCGACGCGCGCGCTGGGTTCTCGCAGCAAGCCTACACGACTGTGATGCAGGCGCTCGACACGACGATGGGGCAGGTGAGCGCCTGCGACACAGGTGGCCTGGTGGGCTATCACTATCTGCCAGGCCAGACGACCGCGAGCGCTAGCGTGACGCTGACCCGCACGCGCGCCACGCTGCGGGGAGTGGTGGGGCTGGCGTTCGACGGCGCTGGCTGGCGCATCACCTCGGTCGCGCCATCGCTCTATGGCATGCCACTGGCCCCGCTGGCCACCGCAGCGGCCTTCTGCGCGGCGCTGCGCACAGGCGACTATGCGACGGCCTATGCGCTGTTGGGCGCCGCGCCACCGGGGACACAGGTAGAGAGCGATTTTGTGGCGGCGCAGCGGCTGCGCGATACCCTCACCGGCCATGTGACATCTTGCGCAGTGATCGGCCTGGCGGCGCCTGGCGCGCAGACGGTGAATGCCCTGCTCAGCGTGTCGCGGATGACGGGACCACGGCAGGGAGGCGATCTGCAGATTCAGACAGATGGCGCGGCGTGGCGCATCACCCAGCTCGATCCAGCGGTTCTGGGGGTGGATGTTGGGCCGTATCTCGTCGGCCAGCAGTTCTGCGCCGCAGTGGCGTCGGGCGACTTCGGCGGCGCGTATGCCCTGCTCGGCGACGCATTGCGCGCGCAGACCACCCTGGGCCAGATGCGTGCGGCGCTCACGCCAGCGCCGGGCTATCGCTGGCAGTGCGGGCCGCCGCAGCTTGGCTCCTACAGCGTGACGGGCGCCACGGCATCCTATAGCGTCACGCTCATATCCACCGTGCCAGACGGCGCGCCAGGCCCGCAGATCGCGACGCTCCAGTTCACCCTGATCGGTGGCGAGTGGCAGATCAGCGGCTATTGAGCCAGAAGGGAGCGGCGCCAGGCGGCTACGCTAGAGATTGGGCGGCGTGAGGGCGAATGGCTCGCTGGGGCGCGCCTGCGCAGCCGCACGCGCCGCGCGCAGGCGCGTGACCGCCTCAGGCGGCACAGCGCGACCTCCGAGCGGCGTGGGATGCATCCTGGGGCCGTGGTAGTCTGAGCCGCCGGTCGCAATCAGATGGAAGCGCTCGGCCAGCCCCAGCAGTCGCGCCACCGTCGCCTCGTCGTACTGCCCATAGTGGCACTCCAGCCCTTGTAAGCCCACGCCAACCAGATGTGGCAGCACGCGCGTCTCCAGTTCGGCGATGCCAGCGGGATGCGCCAGCGTAGGGATGCCGCGCGCGCTGCGGATGATGCGGATCGCGTCGTCTGGGGCGAGCTTGTAGCGTGGTGAGAAGCCGGGGCGTCCCGGCGAGAGGTAGCGCGCGAAGGCGTCGGAGACATCCGTCGCGTAGCCGCCGTTGATGAGCGCGCGGGCGACGTGCGGGCGGCCCACAGCGCCCTTGGCGAGTTCGCGCACCTGCTCCCACGAGACATCGAAGCCTGCCGCGCGCAGATTCGCCACCATGCGCTCGCCGCGCCGCTCGCGGGCGCCACGCAGCAGGCCAAGGTTGTTCGCTAGCGAGGGATCGTCGGGCGTGACCTCATAGCCCAGGATGTGCGCCTCGCCACCGCCCGCGAGGTCGGTGTTGATCTCGACGCCGGGCATCACCGCCAGGCCGAGGCGCGCGCCCGCCGCCTGCGCCTCGGCGACGCCCTGCGTGGTGTCATGATCCACCAGGGCTATCAGGTCTAGCCCGGCCTCGCGCGCCAGCCTGACCAGTTCGGCGGGCGCATAGAGGCCATCGGAGACGTTCGAGTGCGTGTGCAGGTCCACACGCTGTGGCGCGTTGGGCGGCGCGCTCTGATTCACCGGCTCACCGCTCATTTCGCGTAGTCCACAACGCGCGTCTCACGCACCACGCAGACCCGAATCTGGCCGGGATAGTCCATAGACTCCTCGATGCGCCGGGCCACGTCGCGCGCAAGCTGGCCAGCCGAGGCCTCGTCCACCTCCTCCGGGCGCACGATGATGCGAACCTCGCGTCCCGCCTGGATGGCGAACGACTTTTCGACGCCCTTGAACGAGTTGGCGATGCTCTCCAGCGCCTCCAGCCGCTTGATGTAGAGGTCAATCGTCTCGCGCCGCGCGCCGGGCCGCGCCGCTGAGATGGCGTCCGCCGCCTGAACGATAGCGGCCTCGAGCGATTGCGGCTCCGACTCCGTGGCATGGTGCGCCACGATGGCATGCACGACCTTGGGCGAGCGGTTGAAGCGCCGCGCAATCTCGCCGCTGATGAGCGCGTGCGGCCCCTCGACCTCCTGGTCAATCGCCTTGCCCAGGTCATGCAACAGGCCAGCCATCTTGCAGACGTTGACATCGGCGCCCAGCTCGTGCGCCATCGTCGCCGCCAGCACTGACACCTCGATGCTGTGATTCAGCACGTTCTGGCCGTAGCTGGTGCGGAAGTGCAGTCGCCCGATCAGCTTCACCAGCTCGACGGGGAGGTTGGTGACATTGGCCTCCATGCAGGCGCGCTCGCCCTCCTCCTGGATGCTCTGCTCGACCTCCTGCCGCGCCTTCGCCACCACCTCCTCGATCCGCGCGGGGTGGATGCGCCCATCGAGGATCAGCTTGGTCAGCGCGATGCGCGCCACTTCGCGGCGCACCGGGTCGAAGCCAGAGAGAATCACGGTATCTGGCGTGTCGTCGATGATGAGGTCTACACCAGTGGCGCCTTCCAGCGCGCGGATATTGCGCCCCTCACGCCCGATGATGCGCCCCTTCATCTCGTCGTTGGGCAGCGGCACGACCGAGACGGTAACATCCGAGACCTGGTCGGAGGCGCAGCGCTGGATGGCGAGCGTGATGATCTCTCTGGCGCGCGCGTCGGCCTCCTCGCGGGCGACCGCCTCGATCTCACGGGCGCGCAGAGCGGCGACGCGGCGGGTGTCCTCCTCGACGAGTGTGAGCAACTCAGCGCGCGCTTCATCGGCGGACATGCGAGCGACATGCTCCAGTTCGCTGATGCGCTGCTCGCGCATCGCCTCGACGCCCGCGCGCAGGGTATCGAGTTCCTGGGCGCGCTGATTCAGGCCGCGCTCACGCCGCTCCATCGCCTCGCTCTTGCGTTCAAGCGATTCTTCTTTCTGCTGCATGCGTGATTCCTGGCGCTTGACCTCTTCGCGCCGCTCACGCGCATCATTCTCCAGTGATGAACGAATCCTCGTAGCCTCGTCGCGTGCATCCTGTACGGCTTTGCGCTGTTCCCCCTGGAGCTGAAGCAGTCGCGACTCTGCTGCTTCAGCGGCCTGGCGCATCTGCTCTTCGTGGTGGAGCTGGGCTTCCTGGTAGCGGAGCTGTGAGCGCTGCTGACCAAAGAGAAAGCCGCCATAGACTCCGACCGCGCCGAGCACGAGGGCCAGAACCAGGAGGATGATTTCAAGTGGATTCAACCGGCTACCTCCGTGCGGGTACAACACTCCTGAGACAGGGGCTGGCCCGGCGAGGGACGATGAGGGACGATTAGGATAACCCAGAGCGCCGGGCGCCAGACATACAGGCCCACCCGGCGCAAGATGTGAGGATGACACCGAAGGGGCGCGTCGCAGTCCACGCGAATACTATCCGGCGGTAGGATGATGCTTTCAACGCGCGATAGTTCTAGTCACTATACGAGGCTATCAGGCAAGTTGTCAAGCGACCGGCGAACTGCGGGTGCGCGTCAGATTTTTAGGCAAGGAAGCGAAATAGGAAGGTTGACAGCGGGGAGAGACTGAGCAGGAAGCCGACGGGAGGGACTATGGACGACGAGCAGCACCTGGATGCCCAGGCCATGCAGCGCCGCTTGCGCGCGTGGCGCCAGGCCCATCCACACGCCAGTTTTGACGAGATTGAAGATGCGGTGCAGGCCGAGATGGCCCGCTGGCAGGTGCGCCTCATGGAGCAGTTGCTTCCTGCCCAGACGCCAGTGGACGCGCCAGCGGACAGTCAGGAGGCGCCGCCCGTCTGTGGGACGTGCGGGATGGGGATGCAGCGGAGCGGACGGCGGCGGCGGGAGGTGCAGAGTCGGCAGGGGCCGCCAATGCTCTTTGAGCGCGACTACTACGTCTGTCCGGCCTGTGGGGCCGGGCTTTTCCCCCCTCGATGAGGCGCTAGGGCTGAGCGGGAGCCGCTACAGTCAGCGGGTGCAGGGCTGGGTCGTGCGGCTAGGCGCGGAACTGCCCTTCGCCCGTGCGGCCTTCTGGCTGCACGAACTCTGTGGCATCACCCTCAGCGCAGCCACCGTGCGGCGGCAGACCGAAGCGGTCGGGGCGAGCGCTGTCGCGCTTGCTGAGGCGGAGGTCACGCGGCTGGAGCGCGCGGCGCCCGTACCGTCGGTCCAGCCGGAGCGGCTGGTGCTGGGAGCCGACGGCGCAATGGTTCCGCTGGTGGGCGGCGAGTGGGCCGAAGTCAAGTTGCTCAGCATTGGCGAACCAACTGCTGCCCGCGTCAGCAGCGTCAGCAGCGTCAGCAGCGTCAGCAGCGTCAGCAGCGTGCGCACGCAGCACGTCTCCTACTTTGCGCGCCTGGCCGATGCGCAGACCTTTGGCACACAGGCGCTGGGCGAAGTCCAGCGCCGGGGAGTGGAAGCGGCGGGAGCGGTGGCGGCAGTGCAGGATGGGGCGCCGTGGTTGCAGGGCTTTGTGGACTACCACCGCCCCGATGCCGTGCGTATCCTGGATTCCTGGATTGGCCCCACGCCGCCGAACACCTCACGGGCGTCGCCGAGGCCGCCTTTGGCGTGCAGACGCCCCGCGCCCAGCGCGTGGCGGAACGCTTGCGCCGCTGGCTGTGGGCGGAAGGGCCGACGCGCGTGCTCGCGATCTTGGCGGGCTGGGAGCGGGCGCAGCCGCACTGTCCCGCAGTGGCGACGGGCGTTGCCTACTTTCGCGAGCGCGTCGCGCACCTCGACTATCCCGCCTTCCGTGCCGCTGGCTGGCCGGTGGGCAGCGGCGCGACGGAGAGTGGCCACAAACAGGTGATGCAAGCGCGGATGAAGCGGGCGGGAATGCGCTGGGCGCGCCCGCACGTCAACCCGCTGCTCGCGCTGTCGCTCCTGGAGCACAATGGCCGCTGGGCGAGCGATGGCCCCGTCGTGCTTGCTCAGCACCGCATGCAGGGCGAGCGGCAGCGACGCCAGCGCCGCGCCGCCCGCCACGCCGCCCGCCACGCCGCGCCGCTGCCGCACCGCACCCCGCCACCCTTACCTCCTCCCACACCAGCAGCACCCACGCACCCGTTGCCTCCCGCCGACTCCGCCACTCATCACCCCTGGCGTCGCTACGGCCCCTGGTTGTCCGCAAAAATTTGACGCGCACCCGCGAACTGCGGCCCGACAAACCATGCGTTAGTCGGCGGCCTGGCGGTTGAAACCGCGCCTCAAGGCGACTGCGGTCGCCACCAGACCCGCCTGCGCGGGTCCACACGCCGCCAGGCCCCTGAGGCGCGGTTTCAACCGCCCGTCTGCTGTGGCGACTGCAACGGCTGGCGATTCAAACCGCCAGCCGCTTCTATTCTAGAGGTGGCGCCCGCACATGATATACTGCGTGCGGCTCGTCACGCCCAGCCACGCCTACAGGCTGCGCCAGACGAGCGCGAAGACGATAGTGAGGAGCCGCACACCACATGGCTGATATGCCGCCAACCATGCAGTCACATCTGTCGGCGGGCGCGCTGCCGCCCATCGCGCCGTTGCCCTCAGAGCGCGAGCGCTGGCTGAAGGGACTGATTCGCGATCTGCCAGACTTCCCGCAGCCAGGCGTCCTCTTTCGCGACATCACGCCGCTGCTGCAAGACGCGGCAGCCCTGCGCTTCACGCTGGAGACGATGGCGGCGCGCTACCGCGACGCGGGCGTCAGCAAGGTGATTGGCATCGAGTCACGCGGCTTTCTCTTTGGCGCGCCGCTGGCCTATCTGATGGGCGTCGGCTTCACGCCAGTGCGCAAGCAGGGCAAGCTGCCCGCCGCGACGATGGCGGTGGAGTACAGCCTGGAATATGGCTCGAATACGCTGGAGATACACCGCGATGCGCTACGCCCCGGCGAGCGCACGCTGATCGTGGATGACCTGCTGGCGACGGGCGGCACGGTGGCGGCGACGGTGCGGCTGGCGCGCCAACTGGGCGCGGAGGTCGTCTCAGCAGCGTTCCTGATCGAGCTGAGCGCGCTCCATGGTCGGGCGCTGCTCCCCAATCTCGATGTCTACACGCTGCTGACCTACTGAAATTGGCTGGGGGTTGAAACCGCGCCTGGACGGACTGGAGAACGACGCGAACCCGTCGGCCCACTGCGCACAGGCCCGGCGCGAGATCGGTGTATGATGAGTGTATGGCGATAGTAGTGCATCCGATGCTGGCGACTCGCGACCTGCCGCACCCCGGCATCCGGCGCGGCGACCGCATGTATCATCTGCTCTCGGACCTGCCCGGCGCGGCGGGGACGGAGGAGTTGCTGGCGGCGGCGCGCGCTTGCGGCATGCCGACCCGCTTCATCCAGTATCCCGGCACGTACCGCGAGCACTTCGACATCCACGTCCCAATGGCAGAGACGCTGCTGGCGCGCGGCGCGCGGCTGGTCACCAACCGCGAGGTGGGGCTGCTGCTGCGCTCCAAACGCGCGCCTCAGGCGGAAGACACAGCGCCTGGCGAGGAGCGCGCTCGCTAAGCCACCAGGTCAGGCCCACGGCGCCAAAATCAATCAAACGCAATGCAGTCGCAATCGCCGCAACGAATACGGCTGCATTGCGCCGTGGAAACCGTCTCCGCATAGGATCGCCGCCGCCAACCCGCTTGCCTCACTCCTCCACAGGCCAGGCGGGGATGGTACAGGCGCAGTCCTCCTGCTCGGCATAGGCGAACTCGCGCAGCGCGGCGTCGAGGTCGGGCGCTGCGCTCGGCGTCTTCGGCGGGCAGCAACGCCAGCAGCGTGTTATAGCGATTCACCAGCGCGAGCGCCGGGCGCGTAGCAGCGGCGCCGAGGTAGGCGTCCAGCGTCTCGCCGCGCGCATCCACCAGCAGCGCAAACGGCGCATCTACCCGCTGCCAGAGCGCACGCGCCACCTCAGAGGCGCCGCCGATGATGGCCAGCGTCACAGCGCGCGCCTCATCCAGATCGGCGCGGCGGGCAGCCAGCGCGCGCAGCCAAAGGACACGCTGCTCGCCAGCGGCCTCTGGCAGCAGCGCCAGCAGCACGGGTCGCCGCTGCCGCCACGCGCGCAGCCGCACGGGCGCAGCGTCGGCGGGGCGCGCCACGTCGGGCAGCGCGAAGGCCGGAGCCAGCGCGCCGCAGCGTGGAGGAGTCATCTTCGTCGAGTACGTCACAGGATCACCTCCAGCGGCGAGCGGCAGGCGCATGCAGGCGCGCCTGCCAGGTCAGCCCGGTTGGCGCCGCCTATTCAACCCCATACATGATGGCGCGCTTGACCTCTTCAATCGCCTCGGTGACGTGGATGCCGCGCGGGCAGGCCTCCGTGCAGTTGAAGATGGTGCGGCAGCGCCACACGCCGTTGCGGTCGCTCAGAATATTGAGTCGGTCGGCGGCGCCCCGGTCGCGGCTGTCGAAGATGAAACGATGCGCGTTGACGATGGAGGCTGGGCCAACCCACTCAGGATTCGCCCAGACCGACGGGCATGAGCCGGTGCAGGCGCCGCAGAGAATACACTTGGTCGTCTCGTCGAAGCGCGCACGCTCCTCGGGCGACTGCCTGCGCTCGGTGCGCGGCAGCGGCTCATCGTTGATGAGGTAGGGCTTGACCTTCTCATACTTGTGGAAGAAGGGGTCCATATCGACCACGAGGTCGCGCACGACCGGAAAGCCCAGCATCGGCTCGATGGAGATGCGCGCGCCGATGTCGGCCATCAGCAGCTTGCACGCCAGACGATTGCGGCCATTCACACGCATCGCGTCGGAGCCACACACGCCATGCGCGCACGAGCGGCGATAGGTCAGCGTGCCATCCTGTGTCCACTTGATCTGGTTGAGCGCGTCGAGCAGCCGATCAGTCCCTTCCACCTCGAGCGCAAACTCCTGCCAGTAGGGCTCGGAGTTCTGATCGGGCTGGAAGCGCTTGATCTTGATATGTACACGCCGTTTGGAGCTATCTCCCGCCATGATGGCGCCGTATCCTCTCTTACCTGTTCTCCAGGGTGGGCAGCCAGTCGAGCCGATTAGTATTTGCGCTCTTTTGGCTCGAATTCGGTGATGACCACAGGCTTGTAGCGCAACGTTGGCTCGCCCGTCTGCTCGGTCTGATAGGCCAGCGTGTGCTGCAGGAAGTTGACGTCATCGCGCTTCTCATAATCGGGGCGATAGTGCGCTCCCCGGCTCTCTTTGCGCGCCAACGCTCCGGCGATGGTCGCCTCTGAACAATCGAGTAGATTGCCCAGCTCGATAACCTCCATCAACTCCGTATTGAAGGTTCGCGAGTGGTCCATCAGGCGCACCTTCGCGTAGCGCTCTTTCAGTTCCACCAACTTCGCGCTGGCCGCGCGCAGGCGCTGATCGTCGCGCACCACACCGACCTTATCCATCATCATATCGCGCAGCTCCTGGCGGATGGCGTCCTGCGTCTCGCCCTCTTTGCGCGTGAGCAGCGTCTCCACCTGCTCGCGGGCGCGGTCTTCGGGGTTGCTGGGCAGGGCGACAAACTCGGCCTCAGGCAGCCACTTCTGCGCGATGTTCTTGCCAGCGCGTCGCCCAAAGACGATCAGGTCTACGAGCGAGTTGGTGCCAAGCCGGTTTGCGCCATGCACCGAGACACAGGCGACCTCGCCAGCGGCATAGAGGCCCGGCATCACCGTGTTCTTCTCATCCATCGTCACACGACCCTCGATGTCGGTCGGGATGCCGCCCATGGCGTAGTGCGCGGTCGGCTGGATCGGCACTGGCTCGTAGTATGGCTCAACGCCCAGATAGTTGCGCGCGAAGTCGGTGATGTCTGGCAGCTTTTCGTCGATCTTCTCTTTGCCCAGGTGCGCGACCGAGAGGTATACAAAGTCGCCGCCATCGATGCCACGCCCCTCGGCGATCTCCTGGACGATGAAGCGTGAGACCATGTCGCGCGGCGCCAGCTCTTTCATCGTCGGCGCATAGCGGATGCAGAAACGCTCGCCGTCTTTGTTGAGCAGGTACGCGCCCTCGCCGCGCGCCGCCTCAGAGAGCAAGATGCCCACCTTGTAGAGTCCCGTCGGGTGGAACTGGTACATCTCCATGTCTTCGAGCGGGATGCCGCGCCGGTACGCCACCGCCATGCCGTCGCCAGTGCAGGCGAGCGCATTGCTGGTGATGCGCCAGGCGCGCCCATAGCCGCCAGTGGCAATCAGCAGCGCCTTCGCGTGGAAGACATGCAGCTCGCCATCGCGCAGATTGATCGCCACGACGCCAACCGCCTGCCCCTCATTGATGAGCAGGTCGAGCATCATGTACTCGTTGAAGAAGCGCACCTGATTCTTCACCGATTGCTGATACATCGTCTGCAAGATCATGTGGCCGGTGCGGTCGGCGGCGTAGCACGAGCGCCGCACGGGCGCCTCGCCGTAGTTGCGCGAATGGCCGCCGAAGCGCCGCTGATCGATCTTGCCATCTGGCGTGCGATTGAAGGGCAGCCCCCAATGTTCGAGGTCGTAGACCGCTTCGATGGCTTCCTGCGCCAGAATTGCGCCTGCATCCTGGTCAACGAGGTAGTCGCCACCCTTCACGGTGTCGTACATGTGCCACTGCCAGTGGTCTTCTTCCTGGTTGCCCAGCGCAGCAGCCACGCCGCCCTGAGCGGCGCCCGTATGCGAGCGGGTGGGATAGAGCTTGCTGACGACCGCAATGCTGGAGTTGTGGGCCAACTGCATCGCGGACATCAGCCCAGCGCCTCCTGAGCCTACGATGACCACATCGAACTTGTGGTAATTCATGTCAATGCCTTTTTTCAGCCGCGCGCCCAGGTCGCTCTCACGTGTTCCGGGGCGCGGAGTTCAGCAGCCTCAGCGCGGCCAGCGACGCCTGTGGCGCCTACCGACCGATGAGACCCATGATGGTCTGCGCCAGCGTATGGTTTGGCTGGAACATGATGATCGTCATCGTGCCCATCAGCCAGAAGGTGATGGCGATGAAGAAAAGCGCGGAGGTCACCGTGAGGCGCCAGCCCCGCGACTGGATGTAGTCTCCGCAGGCGATGCGCAGGCCATTGAGGCCATGCAGCAGCGCCAGTGTCAAGAGCAGCAGGTCATACACGCGCCAGAATGGGTTGGCGTAGCGCTGGGCGACGAAGTCATAGACAGTCGCCGAGACATCGTTACTGACGTGCATGATGAAGACGTGGATCAGGGCCAGGAAGACCAGTCCCACGCCGCTAATGCGGAAGAAATACCAGGAGAAGGTTTCCCAACCAGAGGAGCCTTCGCTGGGTTTAGCGTAGGCGCCGTATTTTGTGAGGGTGCGTTGTTCGGTCGTTTCTGTCGCCATCGTTCGTCTCGATTCCTTCTCGGCTCCGCAGCGCCGCCCGACTCGCATGGGCAGCGGCGCTGGTCACTGATCGCTGGTTGACGCGGCGCTATAGCGCCACATTCGCGCAGTTCCCCTGCGGGCAGACGCCGAACACAGGCGCCATGATGAAGTACGCCGTTGGCACGAAGGCCAGGATGGTCACGACCAGCACGATGTAGAACATCGCCTGCTGATATTTGTAGCCAGCAGGCCAGAAGTCAATCAGGATGATGCGGATGCCGTTCAGGGCATGAAAGAGCAGTGAGGCGATCAACGCCAGCGAGATGACGCGGATGATCCCGGTGCTGAAGATCAGGATGGCGTCGTTATAGATGGTTGGCCCGAACCCGATCAGCGTGATGTCCACGATGTGGACGAGCAGAAACAGCAACACGCCCAGACCGGTGATGCGGTGCAACAGCCAGGACCACTGACCCGACTGACCCCTGTACATGGCGTACTCCTCGGAGAACTAGGCCGACGCGCGGCGGACATGCGGCAGTACTCGCTGGCGCAGCGGCAGCGCATGGCGGCGGAAGATCCCGTGGGGGCGGGCGGAAGGCCGGGGAAGCGCGAATACACCCGGCGCGCTTGCCCCGAATGAACGAGGTAGCTCACCTGAGCATTCCATAGCCCTATGCCTCATCGCTGTGGATCGCGACCGCCTGACAACGCTGTCACTGGCGCGAGTATCTCAACTGTGCAACGTGGGTGAATCATGGGATGCGTTGGGCGCACGCGCTGAACGTTGGTCGCGTCCAGCGTGGGGGCGCTCACAGAAGATTATACGCGGTCTTGCATCCTTCGCGTAGTATACGCCTTCATGCAAGCGGAATTGCAGGGCGCAGGAGGGGGCGTGCAGGGCTTGTGAAGCCGAGCTGGCGGCTGAAAGCCGCGCCTGAGGTCGGTCTGCGGACCGACCGCGAAGGCCGCCTGACGCGGGCCAGGACGCCGGTCTCCAGGCCGCGCAGGCGGCCTTCGCGGCCGCAGGCCCGTAGCTGCGGGTTCACCCGCCCGCGCCCCGGCGGCTTCACAAGCCCTGGGCGGTTGTTTGTCGCCAGTCCCGCCAGCCCCTCCCGGCGCAACAGCGACGCCGCGCAGCCAGCGCGTTCCCGCATGCGAGGGAGCGCGCCGACCACGCGGCGATAAGTTCAGGGCGATGCAGGCAGGCTCAGCCGCTAGAGCAAACTGCAGAAAGCTGAGGCAGGCAGCCGGTGGGTGGAATCGGCTGGGCGGAACGCTCGCCGCCACTCGCCTGCTCAACCTTATGCAGATTTGCTCTAAGCTAAGAGGCGCCTCGGATCCGTTTCCCGAGCGCGGCCGCCGGACTACGACGACAGTTCTGCCCGACGCGACCACCAGGCCTCGGCGGCGCTCATTGCGCTCTCCGCTTCCTCGACGCCGTCTCCTACAAGTCCGGCGGTGGCAGCCCAATGCAAGGGTACAAGGGCCAGAGCCCCGGGAAGCCAACGGTGCTCGTCGGGAGTCAGGGGTTCCGGAGCGGTGCGCTCATAGGCGTCGAGCAGTAGTCGTGGCTCGAGCCATTCGCCGCTCTGTGCATCGGGGTTCAGGCCGGTGGCGATGCCGGGAAGGTCGCGCATCAGGCTCAGAGCGCCCGCGATGTCGTACAGCCGCTCCCTGACCCTCGCAAAATCCAGGTCCAGGGTGACCCATGAGCCGTCTGACAGTTCGACCGCGTTGCCCAAGCGGTAGTCACCGTGAATCGGCGCGAATGGCAGTTCGACACCCTCACGGAGCTTGGACAGCTCGCCAGTCAGTTGGCGCATCCGACGCACGACCGGCTCGCTACGGGGCCCGAGCCGGCGGCGTGTGAAGCCGACCGAGTAACACAGTTGGCCGAATGTCCTGTGGTCGTCGAGAGGTTCGGGCGGACTGGGCTCCCAGACTGCATTGAGCGCCGCGTGAAAACGTCCGAGCTCCTCGAATAGGCGGACGTAGGAGTCCTGGGTCGCCGGCGGCTGCACGTGATCGATGAACTCCTCAAGCTCAGCCCAACGATCAGCGACCCTCACGAGGTCGGAGCCGAACATCCGAATCGGCCGAGCGACGCGGACTTGGGCGCGCTGGAGCCGCTCGCGCAGGCGTCGCAGTCCAGCCACTCGGCCGCGCGTTACCCACGGCCTATGAACCCGGAGGACAACCGGCGGCTCAGCGTCTATTCGCACGTTGAGGTTGAACGAACCGCCGATGTCTGCCCACCCGGCCCCGCGCGCGACGCGGGCGATCAGGGCCGAGACGGCCGGATCATCGGGGCTGGCTCTAGGTCCGAACCAGCGCGGCAAGGCAGGGGGAGAGGCCGAAGCTTCCATTTCAGGCATGGGGATTGGGCCGCCAGCGCACCCGAGGAATCGGGCTAAGGCGATCTGCCCCGAGGAATCCAGAGGGGTCGAGCGCATCTTTGCCAAGGTCGCTCCCACTGTTCATCCTGTTCATCCCTCAGGCTCGATGGGTTGCACCGTCGCATCGGGGGCCGCTTCCAGCCGGGCACGCAGCGCTGCGTCCTGCTCACTCCTGATCGCGCGTGGGCGCCCAGGGATGGGTTTGCGCTGCAGGCGAGCCGGTCTCGCGCTGTCGCACGACCGCGCGTTTGACGGTGGTCACCACCACTCCAAAACGGCGCGCGGCTTCTCGCAGGGGCTGACCGCCGGCCACCGCGTGCACCGGGCGTTCTTTGAGGTCGGTCGAATAGGCACGCATACGCGGTTCCCTCGCATAAACCGTGCCTGCTTCCGCTTTCCGCAAGTTGCTCTAGTACACGATCACCGGTGTCCCGATGGATACCCAGTTGTAGAGCCAGGCCGAGTCGCCGTTCCAGTAGTTGAAATTGATGCAGCCGTGCGAACCGCCGTTGAACGCCGATGGATCGTAGTGCGGCAGATTCGAGTACTTGCCGAACCAGGAGCGCCACCAGGCGTCATGCAATTCATAGCCATAGTAGGAGTAATACATGGCGAAGTGAATCGGCGTCGGCTGGTAATAGTTCGGCGACGTTGGCGGGTCTGGTGACTTGAAGACCGTGTCCGTCTGCTTGTCGAGCACGCAGTGCATTCCCGGAATCGAGGGTAGATCAGGCGCGCCAGTCGTCACCAGCAGCGTCTTCATCAGCGTGCCATTGTCATAAAAGCGCGCGACCTGCTCGCGGAGCGAGACCACGACCACACGATACGACGTGATGCCATAGTAGTTGAGCAACGTCAGGTCGGTCTGGTGCGGCTTGTTATTCGCGGTCGGGTCGTTGAGGTTCGTCAACATCGCCTGAATGTTCGCCGTCATACTCAGGACTTCTGAGTCCACCTGCTGATAGTCGTACACCGACTGCGCATACGCCAGCCGGGTAGTCGCGTCGCCAATGCCCGTGTTGGGGTCGGCGTACTCGTAGGCGTCGGGATAGCCGATGCCGTTGGCTGGGTCTACCGTCGTCTGCGCCTGACCCTGCGCGACGAGCTGCCTGAGCGCCGCCACATCGTTCGCCGTCTTCGCCTTCAGCACAGGCAGCTCCAGCCCCTGATCTTGCTTGCGAATCGTCGTGATGAGCGTGGAGTATTCCTTGACGCTGGGCTTCGCGGCGAGCGCATCGGCCTGCTGGGCGTCAGCGGTGTATTGCGCCTCGTAGCTGGTGGTATCTACGCTCTGCTTCTTCGCCGTCGCGATGTCTGTCTGGAACGCTTGCAGCACGCTGGTCGCGGCGGCGGGCAGCATGTTGACCTCGTTCGCCTGCGCCTGCTGTGTCTGGGAGATGAGCAGACGATTCAGGCTGGTATACTCCTGCGCAGTCGTCGCACCGCGGAAGGCCAGCAGATCAGACTGCGCCCACTGCGTCTCAGCCAGAGGCTTCGCGTTCGACTGCGTTCCTGGCAGCGTAATCAGCGGATCGTCTTGCCAGTACACCCCATCCATGCCGACCGCGCATTGCAGCGGGGCCGGGCCAGTGGAGGTCGACGAGCCATTCAACAGCGAGTCTTCGTCGTCTGCCAGCTTGGTGAACGCTTCGAGGCGATTATAGGTCGGCTGGAACAACAGAATAGCGGCGTTTTGATCCTGCGCGAAACTGGCGACCTTGAAATAGTCTTTGGTCGTCTTGGCCGCTGTGAAGGCCGTCTGTGTCTGGGTCAGCCGTGTCTGATAGCCCTCTGCCTCGATGAACTCGCCGTTGGTCAGCGTCGTGACACCGCTGCTGAAGGTGGTGAGGCTGGTCTGGGCGAGCGCGCGCGCCTGCGCCGGACTCATCCCCTCGATGGCCAGCGTCTGATGTGTCAGCTTCGTGTACGAATCAGAGGCCGACTGAAAGCCACCGATTGTGCCGTCTTCCACTCCGGCGACACGCTGCTCGCTCTGGGTAATCGGCGTCAGCAGGCTCGCAGGCACGTTCATGACACTCTGCGCGTTGGCCAGCGTCTGGTCGAGCTTGGCCTTGTCGCGCTGCGCCGCCGAGCGAGTCGCATCGGTGAAGAAGCCAGTCGCCAGACTCCCCACCAGCACAAGCCCGAGCAGCGAGGATGAAATGACTAAAATCCAGCGGCTCGATGAGCTACTCTGCGCCTGCGCCACGTTCCCTGTCGGCACGATGCCCTGTTTCATCCGTCAAATCCTCATTGCACTGGACTGAGATTCGCGATGTCACATCACTCTCATGGGTCGCCCAACGGCGCCCTCCGAGAGAGCAAGGCTTCACCGCACGCCCTGTACGCGCTGTGACGGTATCAGTCCTTTGCTTGTACAACACCCTACTGTATCACGCGCGGCAGCCACGCTCCGTCACGATGGGACTACGAATGTGTGACGCCATGCACTCGCCTGGCGCGCCTACACATCCACGCCGACCGGCGCGCGCATGTCTCTACGAAAGATGAGACGCGCAGAACGACTGAAAGTGATTGCGTCAGGACTGATTGGTTGCGCCAGCGGCTTGCGTGCGGATGGCGCAGGAGCAGAACACGCGCTACCGACTGCGCGACGCCCTGCCCCCGCTACGCCGCGCCTACAGGCCCGCGAACACGTCATCCTCTGGCATGGGATACGCGCGATCGGAGACCGGCGGCGGCGCCAGCACAAACATCTCGGTCCCGGCGAACGCGCGTATCTCCTCTGGCGCCGCCTGCGACCAGGGATTATCGGCGGGCAACTGCGTCTTATGCGCGAAGATTGCGGCGACCTTGGCCGCGAACTCGTCATCGGTCAGGCGAATGTGTGTGTGAATCTCGGCGAGCGGCATGCCCATCTCCTCGACGGGAATCGTCGCCTCGTCGCCACCAGGGATGAAGTCTTCGCCACGGGCGCGGGCCATATCGCGCATCTGCAGCAGGCGCTCGCGTGGGATGGCGCTATAGTAGACCTTGCGCACGCGATGCGGCTGCGCGCCCTGCCGCAGTTGCTCGGCGAAGCGTGTCGGGTCAGCCGCCGCCGCGACGCCCGCCACCGCGAGCCGATGGATAGCCATGTGGTCCACATGGCCGTAGCCACCCTTGGCATCGAAGGTGATGACAACATCCGGGCGGAAGCGGCGTATCTGCGCGACGACCTTCCCCAGCGCCTCCTCCTGGTCGGCCTCGGCGAGGTGGCCATCGATGTAGTCGAGGAAGACCACATCGCTCACGCCGACAGCGGCGACCGCTGTGCGCAGCTCCTGCTCACGCACCTGCCCGAGATTCTCCTCGGTGGCGAGTGAGGGATCGGCGATCTTGCCTTCTTCGCCGCGCGTGGCGCAGACCACAGCGACCGGGCGCCCTGCGCGTGTCGCCTGAGCCATGGTCCCCGCGACGCCGAAACTCTCGTCGTCGGGATGGGCGAAAATGGTCATCAGTCGTGGCTTCGCTGGTGTCTCTTCAGGCACAGTAAACCTCCAGATAGCGGGTACTCGTACCGCGTATGTCGAACACACAGGGAGACAGCGGAGAGAGGCGCGTGGCCGGACGCTAGCTTGGGCTGGCCACCAGCCCGGCTGATCCCTGATCGGGCAACCCCGCTGCGCCAGGCGCCGTCGAGCGCGCAGGCAGCCCGCCCTCCAGCGCCACCGCCAGCGCCTCGCGCGCGTCATCTACCGGCACAAAGGTCATCTGCTCGCGCAGGTCCTTCGGCAGTTCTTCCAGATCATATTCATTGCGCCTGGGCAGGATGATCGTGGTGATGCCCGCGCGATTGGCGGCGAGAATCTTCTCTTTCAGGCCACCGATCGGCAGCACTTTGCCGCGCAGGCTGATCTCACCCGTCATCGCCACGTCAGAGCGCGCCTTGCGCCCCGTCACCAGCGAGGTGATGGCAGTGGTCATCGTCACGCCCGCCGAGGGGCCATCCTTGGGAATGGCGCCCTCTGGCACGTGAATGTGGAAGGCTTTGCCGTCGAAGACGCGCGGGTCTATCCCCAGCGCCTGCGCGTTGGAGCGCACATAGGTGAGCGCCGCCTGCGCCGATTCCTTCATCACATCGCCGAGCTGGCCGGTCAGCAGCAGTTGGTTGTCGCGGCTGGGCATCATCGCCGCCTCGATGAACATGATGTCGCCGCCGGAGGGAGTCCACGCCAGGCCAGTGACGACGCCCGGTCGGTCGATCCGCTCCGCCGCTTCAGCGAAGTAGCGCTGGCGTCCCAGGTACTCGCGCAGCATGTCGGGTGTCACTGTGCGTGGCCCCGGCTCCCCCTCGGCGATCTGGCGCGCCACTTTGCGGCACATCGCGCCGATCTCGCGCTCCAGCCCGCGCACGCCCGCCTCGCGCGTGTAGTTGCGGATCGCTGCGATCAGCGTCTCATCAGGCAGCGTGATCTCATCATCGGTCAGCCCATTGGCGCGAATCTGCTTGGGCAGCAGGTAGCGCCGTGCGATGTGCAGTTTCTCCTCCTCGGTGTAGCCCGCCAGCTCCAGAATCTCCATGCGGTCGCGCAGGGGCGGCGGGATGGGATCGAGCGCATTGGCCGTCGCGATGAACATCACCTTGGAGAGGTCGAATGGCAGGTCGAGATAGTTGTCGCGGAAGGAGAAATTCTGCTCCGGGTCGAGCACCTCCAGCATCGCCGACGAGGGGTCGCCGCGCCAGTCCGCCGAGAGCTTGTCTACCTCGTCGAGCATGAAGACCGGGTCGTTGGTTCCCACGCGGCGCAGCGACTGCAAGATGCGCCCAGGCATGGCGCCGATGTACGTGCGGCGGTGGCCGCGAATCTCAGCCTCATCGTGCACGCCGCCCAGCGAGAGCCGCACGAACTCGCGTCCCAGCGCCCGCGCGATGGACTGGCCGAGCGAGGTCTTGCCCACCCCCGGAGGCCCGACGAAGCACAGGATTGGCTCGCGGTTGATCGCGCGCTCAGCCGCCGTGTTATCCGGCGCGGGCGAATCGGCGCCATCGGCGCCATCGGCGGATGCGGCGGGCGTGGCGGCGGCTTCGTCGGCGGCTTCGGCCTGGGCGCGCTCGGCGGCCTCGCGACGGCGATCCTCCTTCAGGCGGCGCACCGAGAGGTATTCGAGGATGCGGTCTTTGATCTTCTCCAGATCGTAGTGATCCTGGTCGAGCACCTCGCGCGCGTGCGCCACATCAATAGGCTTGCCAGTGCTCTTGCTCCACGGCAGTGAGATCAGCAGTTCCAGGTACGTGCGGATGACCGAATACTCCGGCGAGGCGCTGGGAATCTTCTCCAGCCGCGCCAGCTCGCGCTGCGCTTCTTTGCGCGCCTCATCGTTCATATTGGCCTGCGTGATCTTGTCGCGCAGCTCGTTGATCGTCGCCGCCTCTTCGCTCTCCTCGCCCAGTTCCTTCTGAATGGCCTTCAACTGCTCGCGCAGGATGTACTCGCGCTGAACCTTGCCCATCTCCTCCTGGGCCTCGCTCTGAATCTTCTTGCCCAGTTCCAGCACTTCCAGTTCGCGCGTGAGGAATGTGGTCACGCGGTCGAGCTTGTCACGCACGGAGTCCATCTCCAGAAGTTCCTGGCGCAGTTCCAGGTCCATCTGGGCGTTGCCGGCGATGAGGTAGACGACCTGGCGCGGGTCCTCCAGATTCATGACCGCCATCGAAAGCTGGTCAGGGAGATACTGCACCAGATTGACCAGCCGCTGAAAGAGGTCAATCGCGGTGCGCATGCGCGCTTCGATCTCGACCCCTTCTTCGGTGGTTTCGGGCAGCCGTCGCAGGCGCGCCTTGAGGAATGGCTCTGTCTCTGTAAATTCTGTGATCGCGATGCGATCCAGCCCCTGCACGATGACGTTGATCGAGCCATCGGGCAGCCGCAGCATGCGCGCGATGCGCGCAACCACACCGACACGGTAGCAGTCGTCCGGGCCAGCCTCCTCGACCTCCGAATCCTTCTGCGCTACCAGCGCTACCAGCCGCGACCCGCGCATCACATCGTCTATCAGCCGCACCGAGCGCTCTTTGCCAATGCCCAGCGGCGTCACCGAGAAGGGATAGACAACTGTCTCCTTCAGCGGCAGCACCGCCAGCTCATCGGGAATCTCGACCTCTGGCTCGATCTCGCTATGGCTCTCGTCGGCCTCGTCAGCCTCGCTCGCTGCGGGCATGTCGTCTACGGCCACTGGCGCGCCACTGGCTGGCGCATCGCTTGTCTCGTCGGGCGCGGGGATGTTCGCTGGCGTCTCATCCTGGGCGTCAGCCTCGCCTGCGTCTCCAGCCCTCGGCTGCGTCGCAGGCGCGTCCGCCGCGTCGGGCGTCGCTGATGTAGGATGGTCGTCGCTGGCGTCGGAAGTCTCACCGAACATGCATCTATCTCCTGAGCGGCGCGCTACAGGCTCAGCCTGCCACAACCACCGCCAGCGTTGCTGTGGCGGAGATGGCGTCAGGCTTTCGGAGTGTAGTGCGCCGCGAATGTGAAACGATGGTGGCGTTTTTGGGCTTATCGTCAGGGTCTGGCCATCACAGCGCCCGCGTGCGCCTGCCAGCGTGGCGTGTCGGCGCCTTCGGTGGCTGCGCGCGTCAGCTCGCCAGAGCCACCGCGCGGCGCGCCGGGCGTCGCTTTGGGTAGCCATATCCGCAGGAAGCCATCGCGATAGGTCGCGGCGACATCATCCTGCTGAATGGGCGCAGGCAGGGCGACATCCACGTGAAACAGGCCATAGCGCACCTGTGCCGCATGGAAGCAGATCGCCTCGTCGTGGTCGGCGTCATCGCGCCGCACGCCCGTGACGACCAGCGCATTTGGATAGAGTGCGACCTCGATATCATCCTCCAGCACGCCGGCGACCTCGAGTTTGACGAGCACCGCCTCAGCCGTCTCATGCACATCCATCGGTGGTCGCCAGGTCGAGGCGGCGCGCAGATAGGAATAGCCCTGCGCTGCGCTCACCATCGCCTCGCGCAATTCCTGGTAGTGCCGCTCCAGCCCGGCGGATGAACTTCCAAACCGATACGAGATTGACAGGAACCGTACACGCATAGGGCCTGCTCCTCACGCGCGCGCTGATGTTGTGGCGGCGTACCCCGTGTTCGCTTCAACTGCTCTGCCCTGATGCTCTATACTATGGCGCCAGACCACGCTGACGCCAGCGCAGGTCGGCGATGGTCGGCGAAGCGTCGCATCACGCGGCAGGCGTGATGCTCAACGGAGCGAATCGCGCGCCGCGCGCGACGGTCGGCTGGCGCTCGCGCCGCGAAGCCGTAAAGTGATCCAGGACATACTTTTAGCCAATTTGGTGTGGGACTCGACGATAACAAAAGCACACCGCTCGTTGGCATGCTATACTCTCCGCTATAGGACAGCATTTCCGCTCGCAGAAACACCCCTGCTCTACGTCTCGTTGTATTCTCGTGATGTTCTGCTCGTGAAACATTGCTGGGTTGACGTGTGGAGGTTGGCATGTCGCAAGATAATTCTCAGAGCGGCCAGCTCTCAGATTTTGTGCAGATGAACAAGCGAGGAGGATCGCACGCCATGGAACCTCCTGTGTTGTCGCACTACTCTGACGCTCCGGTCTACGAAGTGACGACGATGGTGCAGTTGCTCAAGGTGCGGCCACTGGCGCTGTGGACCTGGGAGCAGCATCTGGGCCTCTCAAGCGGCGACCCTGCCAATGACCCGAACCGTCAGAAGCGGCGCTACTCTGAGCGCGATCTGGTCGCCCTGCTCTGGCTGCGCGACAGGGTGATCGCCGGAGAGACGCCACAAGATGCGACTGCCCGGCTGCTGGGCGCGCAGCGCGGCATGCGCGGCCAGGGATACGGCGTCTCAGGCGCGCTGGCGAGCGAGCCACTCGGCATGGAGCCATTCAACCAGGGGCCAAGTGGTCTGCTGGCGGGCGGCCCACCGTTTGCCGGGCAGGCGAGCGGGGCCTTGAATAGTGGCGCGCTCCACACCCCACAATCGTACGATCCTTCACAGCAGGGCGGCCCGGACGAGGTGTGGCCCGCGCCGCCTACGGGCAGCCTGGGCGCTGCCACCTTTCCGGGGAGGAGCGGCGTGAGCAGGCGTCCGGCGCAACCAGGCTACGGCGCGGCGCCCGACCCGTGGGGGAGTGATCCCCGCAGCATGGGCGGCAGAGGCATGCCAACCGATACGCGCCCCGGCGGCTATTTTGATTCGCAACGCCTGGATGGCGGGCCGTCTGCGTCGGCGCCACAGGCGGGCGGCGCATCGGGCAGGCTCGGCGGCATCTATGGCGCCCCACTTGAGCCACCCGCCTATCCGTTGCGCGGGCGCAGCATGAGCCAGTCGTTGAGCAGCATTCGCGAGCTACGTCCGGCCATCCCGCAACTGCTCCAGTCCTTCGCACGCTTCGACACGGCGCGCGCCAATGCGGTGATTACGGAGGCGCTGCGCAACTACGGCGTCGAGAATGTGTGCGTCGGGTTGATCCAGCCAACGGTGCTGCGCATTAGCGAACTGTGGTCCAAGTGCGAGCTGAGCAACCCTGAGGAGCGCTTTGGGCTCAATCACCTGCGCCTGTTCATGTCCGCCGTCTACCACTCCACGCAGGAGCCGATGGGCGCGCCCTTCGTCGTGGTTGGCTGCGCGCCCAATGAAACCAGCGACTTCGGCGCGCTGCTCCTGGCAGTGCTCTGGCGGCGCGCGGGGCTGCGGGTTATCTACCTTGGCCGTGGTATCGACGCCGACCAGCTCTTGCAGCAGTCGTGGCCAGTCACCCCGGCGATCATCGCGCTCACCGCGACGACCTCGCAGCGGCTGCGCGCGCTCGCGCGTATTGGGAAGAAGCTCAGCGAGCAGCCCCAGCCTCAGCCCATCTTTGCCTACTGGGGGCCAGTCTTTGTGCGCAACCCCGATCTCAGGCGCAAGCTCACAGGCGTCTATCTGGGCGACGATGCGGCGATGGCGACGCGCCATGTGCGCCAGCTGCTCAACCTCGACGGCTTCGCCGAGTAGCAGGCGCGACGCCGGGCAGGCGGCAAGCGCGTCGCTGGTTACTCGGCTCCGTCGCGCTTGTCGTCACTGGCTGGCTCATCACCCGCGTCAGCGCCCTTGCCATCACTCGCATCGTGTTCCGCGCCATCTGACGAGGCGCCGTCAATGCGGATGAGGTCCTCGCCGTTCCAATACCAATCGTCGTCATCGGACTCAATCGGCGTTGGCTCGCTCATGCGGGGCGGCGCTGTGGGCGCTGGCGCGGGTGTTGGCGCAGGCCGGGCCCTCGGCGCTTCGATCACGCCCGATTGCGACGGTCGCACATTCTGAACGATCTTCACGTTGTGCCGTGGTTTCGTATCGCCGATGTGTTCGTGGTCGGGGCGCGGCGGCTCGGCGAAGACCGTTTCATTCTCTGCTGGCCCCGATGGCCCGGACGCGCCTGCGTGGCCATTATGCTCATCGGGGCGGCCCGCGCGCGGCGCGCTCCTCGGGCTGATGTAGGCGTCATCGAAGTCGCGATACTCCTCGATCCACGCCTCATCGTTGAAATTGGCTCCGTCATCGTACGGCGCCTGCGCATCCGTCGTCGTTGCACGCGGCGCCGCTGGCGCTTGCCTGGGCGTGCCGTCTGGGATCAGCGGCGCAAGCGCAGGCGTCGCGGCGTTCGCATCTTTGCTCGGTCGGATAATCATGTGCGCGATGCTGGTATCACCCTCGCGCCGATAGCGGATGTACGTCGGCGCGACACTCTGGGCGAAGTCGCGGGCAGTCCCGACGTCGGTCACCACCTCCTGCGAGCGCGCCACCCGCCAGAGTCCCGCAGCGGAGCTGATGACGCCGATACGATAGTAGACCTGTGTGGGTGAGTGCGTTTGTGCGGCGAGCCGCTCCGCGAGACGGAAGAGGTCCTGGGCCTCGTCGTCGCGCAGCGCAGGATCATTGATCTGCATCAGGCGCGGGCTGGACGCCTGATGGCTGGAGAGGAAGAGTACCAGCACCTTACGCCCACGCGCCGCGTGAAAGGCCGATTCGATGACCTGCCTGTTCTCTGCGGAGCCGGTGTGCACGATTGCGAAGACTGAGTCGGGCGCCAGTGACATCGCCCACGATGGCTGGACGGTATTGAGACCCCGATCACGCCGCCAGTTGTAGTGCAGGATGGCGATGGCCATGCCCACAACCGTCAGGCTGCTGCCGAAGATCGTCGCATCGCGCTTCGAGATGAGGTTCGTCACCCATGCGGTCAGCACGAGCACTGTCGTGAGCAGCCCCAGCCCAAAATTGATCGTCGGCCAGTAGCGTCGCCAGTAGATGCGCCATAGCTCCAGCGCGCGTTCCCACGTCGTCTGCTCCACTGGAACCGCCACGGTGGCCCTGGCCCCAGTCGGCGTGAAATTCAGTTCTGCGTCATCGTCGTCGTCATCGTCGGCGCCGTAACTGCTCGCAGGCGCGACCGGCAGCGCCAGCGCGCCGCCCGCCAGCCGCGCATCTTCCGCCGCCTCCGCCTCCAATTCTTCATCGTGCAGCGTGATCTGCTTGCCGCCGCGCCGCTCGCGAATGCGTAGCGCGTCGAGCGAGACACAGGTGAGCGAGAATGCGCCCAGCAGACCAAACGCATAGAGTTCGCCGAGCAGATCGATCTGCCCGTTGGCGAAGATCAGAATCGCAATCGGGATGCCCGTAGCCAGCGCAATCGAGACGAACGGGGTATCGCGATGCTTGTCGCGCTTCTCGACTACCTGCGGGAAGAAGCTCATGCGCGAGAGAGCGAGGAAGACGTGGTATGAGCCGATGATGGCGGTGTTGCTTGCGAAGATCAGCAGCGCGGAGGCGATGATCGCCGTGGCGACGCCGATGACTGGCCCAGCGAAGGCGGTGGCGAGCTGTGAGATGAACTGGTTGGGGTCAACCTGGGCGATAGGATGGACAAGCAGATGGTTTTGATGGCCGCCGAGCAGCGTCGTCGAGAGAATCGTGAGCAGTGGGCTGGTGACGCCGACGGTGATCACGACAATGCTCAGCGCGATGGTCACGGTGCGGCTGCGTGGGCGTTGCATGACGGGTGAGAGTTGCGAGATGGACTCCAGACCGGAGAATGCCAGGAATGCGCCTGCGAACCCCGTCAGCACGACGACCGGTGTGAGATGCGATCCCCGGAAGATGCTGGCGATGAGCTGAATGATCTCGCTCAGCGGCACGCTGACGGCGACGGCGACGAGGATGACGATGTCGCTGATAAAAGCGGCGATAGCGATAAACAGGCTGACGATCGCGCTCTCTTTGATGCCCCACCAGTTCAACACGCCGAGCAACGCGATCATGACAATCGTGACGGGGAGGACATACGGCCCGATAGATGGGACAACATTCTGGAAATAGGTCACGCCTGAGATCGAGCTGATCGCCGCCGTGAGGAAGTAGTCCACCAGAATGAACATGCCGCCGAGCGCGCCCGCCCAGGGGTTTAGCGCGCGCGCGGAGACGGTGACGACACCGCCGCCCTCAGGGAAGCGGACGCTGACCTCGGCGTATTTGAGGGCCAGCAGCACAAACGCCACCATCGTCAGGGTAACGAAGAAGCCGGCCAGTTGATGGAATGACTTGAAGAGGATGCCAGGCGTGTAGTAGACCGAGGTGCCGATGTCGGCGAACACCACCGCCCAACAGAGCAGCGCGCCTAGCTTGTTCGCATTATGTTCGGTCGCGCCCGGCGCCATCTGGGCGTCGCCGGGCGCGGCGGCAATCGTCTGTTGACTCACGAGTCTCGTGCGCCTCCACTACTACGCCGCCCTGTGGCAGCGCATGGCGCGTCATCGCGCGTCATCATATGCGCCAGACGGCGCCATCTCCGCGAATCGCGAGCCAGTCACGTCGCAGCGCGGCTTGCACGCAGCTATTTGGCAGACGCCCTCGGCAAACACAGCGAATTATAGCACTATCCCTGCTCCTCATCTCGTCGCATTTCGGCGCCAGCAGGGCTTGTGAATCATTCGAGCTGCGCGTGCGTGTACACAACGCCGCGCCTCGGTCCCAGTCCGCGACGGCGGACTTCGCGGCCCGCAGGCCCTCCAGGCGCGGTTTCAACCGCCAGCGACTGGGGCGAGGCGGCGAGCGGCGCCGTTTGTGCGGACATGCCTGCGGAAGCAGCGGCGAGCGGCATGCATCATGGCGCATCATGGCGCATGCTCGCCATCACGCTGAGGAGGCGAACTGGATGGAGACTCCGAACACGCAACCGCTGTCAGACGATCATCGGGCCTCCGGCGATGCTGCGCTGACGCCAGGCCAACCAGACCCGCAGACGGAGCCAACGGCCCCATCTGCCGAGCCGACGCCAGCCCCGGCGCCAGCGCCAAGCGACTGGATTCCGCCTGCCCCGGAGCTTGCCGCTACGCCGCCACCTCCGCCTCAGCAGCCGCTGGGTTATCCGGGTTCGCCGCCACCGCAGGGCTACATGCCGCCGCCACCCGCTGGGGTGATGCCGCCGCTCGCCCAGCCGTATCGAGCGCCGACGCCTGGCCAGGGGCCGGGGTATCCGATGGTCGCGCCGCCGCGCGACTGGCTGACCGCGCTGCTCCTCTGCATCTTCCTTGGCTGGTTGGGCGTCCATCGCTTCTATGTCGGCAAGGTCGGCACAGGCATCCTGATGCTGCTGACGTTCGGCGGCTGCGGCGTCTGGACGATCATCGACCTGATTATGATCGCTACCGGCGCCTTCACCGATAGCGAGGGTCGCCCACTGATGCGGCTGACCGCATGATGCGTATGGGGCGGGCGCTGTGGCTGCTCGCGCCGCTGGCTCTGGTGGCGCTGCCCACCCGTTGGCTGATGGCGGCGCCGCGCGTCTGTCTGTTTCACCGGGTGACGGGTCGGCGCTGCCCTGGCTGTGGCATGACCCGCGCCCTCTCGCGGCTGGCGCATGGCGACCTGCGCGGCGCCTGGCGCGACAATCGCCGTGTAGTCATCGTCGCGCCGCTGCTCATCGCCGTCTGGGCGCGCTCACTGGCGGCGTCCCGTCGCTGATACGGCTCGCCGCCAGTCCTCCCTCCTGCGCGCTCACTGCCCTGCTTGGCGCCTTCGATGGCCTGTTTTCGCCCCCCTCGCAGGCTATCGCGCCAGACCTGCTGCCAGACAAGCAGTTGCAAAATGATTATGCGGCCTTCATGCTAACCCCTCTTTGCGCAAAGAGGGGTTAGGAATCTGTGGCTAGCCAGTTCTCGACAGGCGCCGTCATATGCTATACTTTGCATGCGGTGAAACATTTGTTTCACCGATTCCATGCCATGAGGGAGACGGCGCAGATGCCCAGAGCCAGCAAGCGACAACTCACCGGCCCACTGACCCTGACACTGGCGGAGGCGCGCGGTGTGGCGCTCGCCGCTCAGCGCCTCGACGCCCCCGCCGCTGACCTCGCCCGGCCTGGCGCCGCGACCACCGCCGCCGACCTCGCGGCGATGATTGACCGCCTCGGCGTGGTGCAGATCGATACCATCAGCGTCGTCGCGCGCTCGCAATACCTCGTGCTGTGGAGTCGGCTCGGCGCCTACGAGCGGCGTCTGCTCGACGAGGCGCTCTACCCACGCCGCGACATCTTCGAGTACTGGAGCCATGCCGCCAGCATCGCGCCGATGAGCGACTATCCCTACTACCGCGCCAAGATGACACGCTCGGCGCAGTTGCACCACTGGGAGGACGTTGACCGCTGGGCGCACAAGCATCCCGAGGTGATGCAGCGCACCCTCGAAGCGATTCGCGACCGCGGGCCGATGGCGAGCGCCGATTTCGAGAACACCAGTGGCGTGCGCAGGGTGAAGCCGTGGGAGTGGTATGGGCCGAAGGAGACCCGCGTCGCCCTCGACATCCTCTGGACGACGGGCGATCTGATGATTCACAGCCGTCGCGCGGGGCAGAAGCTGTATGACCTGCGCGAGCGTGTGCTGGCCGACGCCTATCATGAGGAGGCGGCGGACGATAGCGCGCTGCCCACGCCGCACGAGTGGCTCGACCACTTCGTCAACCGCACCATCAGCGCGCTGGGCATCCTGACGCCCTCGTGGCTCTGGGACTACTTCCGCCTGGGCGTGCACGACACGCCAGCGCACCCGGCGGCGCAGGGCCGCGCCCAACTCGCCCGCGCGCGGACGCTGCTCGAAACAATGGCGCGCGATGGGCTGCTGATTCCCGCGACGGTGGAGGGGTTGACCGAGCCAGCCTATCTCGCGCCCGAACGCCTGGCCGATCTGGGGCGGCTGCGCAACGGAGCCACGCCGTCGCGCACAACGCTGCTCTCGCCCTTCGATAGCCTCATCTGGCACCGCCCGCGCGCCCGCGCGCTCTTCGGCTATGAGGTCTGCTTCGAGGCGTATGTTGTGCCAGCGAAGCGGCGCTATGGCTACTATTGCCTCGCCATCCTGCATCGTGGGCGGCTGGTGGGGCGACTCGACCCGAAGTTCGAGCGACGCGAGCAGCGACTGATCGTGCGCGCGCTGCATCTGGAGCCAGGCGTCACCGCCGACGCCGACCTGCTCGACGGCCTGGCGAACGCGCTGCGTGAGCTGGCCGCCTTCCTCGGCGCGCAGACGATCACCGTCGAGCGCGCCGACCCGGCGGAGACGGCGCCGCTGCTCGCCGAGCGCGTGGCGTGACGCGCCGCGCCGCGCCGATGAGCGCTACGCCAGCCCGACGAGATGCGCCACGAGGCCGACCACGCCGCCGCCGAGGATCAGCCAGGCGGAGTTGATCTTCCAGCGCAGCAGAATCAGCAGCGAGAGCGCGGCGACCGCGATGGTCACAGCGTCCACGAGGGCTGCCTGGCCAAGCTGAATCTCGACGCCTGCCATCAGCGCGAGCGCGGCGATGTTGAGGCCGTCGAGCAGCGGCGCGCTCCAGGCTGAGCGGCGTAGCCACGCGGCGACTGGCCAGAAGAGCGCGATGTAGACGAAGCTGGGCAGGAAGATGCCGAGCGTCGCAATCAGCGCGCCCGGCCAGCCCGCCACGAGAAAGCCCACGAAGGTCGCGGTGGTGAACAGCGGGCCGGGAGTGAACTGACCGATCGCTACGGCGTCGAGCAGTTGCTGATCGCTGAGCCAGCCCAGGCGGCGCACGAAGTCGGCGCGCAGGAACGCCAGCAGCACGTAGCCACTGCCATAGAGCAGGGCGCCTATCTTGAGGAAGGTCAGGAAGAGGATCGGCAGGCTGACCGGCGTAGCGGCGACGGCGGCGGCGCCCGCGAACGACGCGCCGATGGCCAGCGGCGAGCCAGCCAGCCGCGCGACCCCCGCGCGCAGCCACGCGGCCAGTGGCAGCCCCGGTAGCGCGAAGATCAGCGTCGCCGCGCCGCCCCGACGGAGACGCTGGCGGGCAAGCTGCGTCAGGCCATAGACCAGCGCCCCGCCAAAGAGCAGCGCCAGCGTGTTTGCGTTGAGCAGGTAGAGCGCGGCGACCGCCAGTGCGACAAGCGCGGCGAACCAGCCTTTGAGCGCCGTGCGCCCCAGCCCCCACAGCGCCTGGAGGATGATGGCGATGACGACTGGCTTGATGCCATAGAGCAGCCAACCCACCTGCGGGTCTGCGCCAAACCTGACGTAGACCCACGCCAGCGCGAGCACGATCAGCATGGCGGGGCCGATGAAGCAGGCCCCGGCGGCGACCAGCCCCAGCCAGCCCGCGCGCTCATAGCCCAGGTAGATCGCCAGCTCGGTCGAGTTCGGGCCGGGAATCAGGTTGATGACGCCGAGCAGATCGAGGAAGCGCTGATCGCTGACCCACTTGCGCCGCCGCACGACCTCATCGCGCATCATCGCGATATGCGCCGCTGGGCCGCCGAACGCGGTGAATCCCAGCCGCAGAAAATACGTGATGACCTCACGCAGATCGCCGCCATGCTGGCTTTCAGGCGTCGCCGCATCTTCATCCGCCATGCTGAGTCGTCCCTCCTGCATGATGTGGAGGCGGGCGGTTGAAACCGCGCCTCAAGGCGACTGCGGTCGCCACAACCCTGCCTTCGCAGGTCCAAATACGATTTGATCTTGGACCCACGAAGGTGGGGTTGTGGGCCGCCAGGCCCTTCAGGCGCGATTCAACCGCCCGCCGCGTTCTGAAGGCATCATCTCATAGGATATATGACAGGTGGTGTCATCTATGGCGCCGCATACTGCTCATGTCGTCATGCTGATGACGGCGCGCTGACATCTGAGCGGAAAGGATACGACCGATGCGCTATGGATTCGTGCTGCCACTGGCCGACAATGCGCGGCTCGTGGCGGAGGCTGCCCGCGAGGCCGAGGCGGCAGGCTGGGATGGCTTCTTCATCGCCGATTGCGTCTGGGGCGTGGACCCGTGGGTCTGCCTGACGGCTGCGGCGATGCTGACCGAGCGCATCCGCCTGGGGACGATGCTCACGCCTGTCTCGCGGCAGCGTCCGTGGCAGCTTGCCAGCCAGACAGCGGCGCTCGACAACCTCTCAGGTGGCCGCGTGATCCTCGCGGTCGGGCTGGGCGCGATAGACACCGGATTCGCGGAGTTTGGCGAGGAGACTGACCGCAAGCAGCGCGCGGAACTGATGGATGAGGGGCTGACGATCATCGCGGGCCTCTGGCAAGGCCAGCCCTTCAACTTCGAGGGCAAGCACTATCATGTGCGCGAGACGACGTTCTTCCCGCCGCCGCCGCCCGTGCAGCAGCCGCGCATCCCCGTCTGGGTCGTCGGCGCATGGCCCAGCGTGAAATCGATGGAGCGCGTGGCGCGCTGGGACGGTCTGCTGCCAGCCAGGGTCAGCGCGGATGAAACCGCTGAGGTGACGCCCGACGATCTGCGCGAGATGGCTGCGTTCCTCGCCGAGCGCCGCCCAGCCGACGCCATGCCGCTCGACATCATCGTGGAGGGCGAGACGCCCGGCGACGACGCCGCTGCGGCCAGCGAGAAGTTGCGACCCTGGCGCGAGGCAGGCGCCACCTGGTGGCTGGAGGAGCGCTGGTCGGCGTCCCACATCGATGTCGCGCTGGAGCGCATCCGCCAGGGGCCGCCGCAGAGCGAGTAGCGATGGCGCCACAGCTCCATTGTGGACCCGCGCAGGCGGGTCTGGTGGCGACCGCAGTCGCCCTGAGGCGCGGTTTCAACCGCCAGCCCGCCGCAGCATCCGCCAGCAGGGGACGCCAGTCATGGGATACGATAGATGTACGCATGGCCGTGTCATACTCCCCCTGACCACACAAGAGGATGCTGGATGATCGAGCGCTACACCCGACCCGATATGGCCCGTGTCTGGTCGGACGAAAACAAGTTTGACACCTGGCTCCGGGTCGAGCTACTGGTCTGTGAAGGTTGGGCGCATGAAGGCGCCATCTCGTCCGAGGACATGGCGAAGATTCGCGAGGCGACCTACGACATCGCCCGTGCGCACGAGATCGAGCGCGACACGCATCACGATGTCATCTCGTTTCTGCGCTCCGTGCAAGAGCAACTAGGGCCAGAGGGTCGCTATCTGCATCTGGGCATGACCTCGTCGGACATGCTCGACACGGCGCTGGCCGTGCAGATGACGCAGGCGGGCGCGCTGCTGCGCGAGCAACTCGACCGGCTCACCGAGACGGTTTCACAGTTGGCGGTGCGCCATCGCATGACGCTGATGGTGGGCCGCACGCACGGCATCCACGCCGAGCCAACCACCTTTGGCTTCAAGCTGGCGATGTGGGTGGATGAACTGCGCCGCAGCCGCACACGCCTCGACGCCGCTATCGACGACATCGCCGTCGGCGCGATCTCAGGCGCCGTCGGCACGCATGCCACCATCCCACCGCAGATCGAGGAGTATGTCTGCGCGCAACTGGGACTGCGCCCAGACGCCGTCTCCACGCAGGTCATCCAGCGCGACCGCCATGCGCACTTCATGACGACGCTCGCGCTGATCGGCTCATCACTCGATAAGATGGCGCTGGAGATTCGCCACTTGCAGCGGACGGAACTGAGCGAGGCGTTCGAGCCGTTCGGCGCGAACCAGCAGGGGTCCTCGGCGATGCCGCACAAGCGCAACCCGGAGAAGGTGGAGCGCGTCTGCGGGCTGGCGCGCGTGCTGCGCGGGCATGCGGTCACGGCGATGGAGAACGTGGCGCTCTGGCACGAGCGCGACATCAGTCACTCGTCCACCGAGCGCATCATCCTCCCAGACGCTTGTGGGCTGCTCCACTACATGCTCTGGCTCTTCAACGAGGTCATGGCCGGGCTGGAGGTCAACGAGGCGCGCATGGCCGCCAACCTCAATCTCACCCGTGGGCTGATCTACTCCTCACGCATCCTGCTGGCGCTGGTGGAGCGCGGCATGGATCGCCAGGTGGCCTATAAGCTGGTGCAGCGCAACGCGCAGAAGGTCTGGCGCGATGAGGACGAGGGGCTTGGCCTGCTCGGCATGCTCAAGGCTGACCCGCAGGTGATGGAGCGCATCAGCCCGGAGGACCTCGACGCCATCGCCAACCCCAACGACTACCTGATCTACGTGGATACCGCGTTCGAGCGGCTCCAGCTCCTCTGAGCGCCAGGCGCCGCTGGCGCTCAGCGTGCGTCGTCGTCGCTGAGCGCGCGGCGTAGCGCCGCTGGCAGCGGAATCGGGCGCTCAGTGGCGGGGTCCATCGCCACGACGGTCATGCGCCCCTCGGCGAGGATCGGCGCATCGGCTCCAGCGTCGGCGTGACGCGCGGCGAAGGCGATGGTCCACGAACTGGAGCCGACCCGCGCGACGTGCGCCTCGATCTCCAGTTCGTCGTCGAAGCGAATGCCGCCCTTGAAGTCGGCGGAGACATGCACACGCGGGAATGCGACCTCGCGCAGCGTGCTGGCGTAGGGCAGCCCCAGGCTGCGCATCAGCGCATGCTCGGCCACCTCCCAGTAGCGCAGCACGGCGGTGAAGTGGATGCGGTCGCTACTATCGACATCCACAAATGGCACACGGATGCGAATGGTCGCTCGCGGCATGATAGCTGGCTCCTCATCTCGCTGTAGTCGGTGGGTCGCAATCAGGGGTCGCGGCCATGGCCATGCCATGCATGGCCGATGCGCGGCGCGTCCCTGGGCTTGAGCGCATGCTACCACGCGCGAGCAAACGCCCGGCCATCAGGCAGGCGGGTCGCACGCGAGCCAAGGGGCCATCAAAGTGTGAAGATGTCACAAGTCGGGCCGTTGAGGCCCAGCGATTTTGACACGCCTGGCACCCAATGCTACACTGCCTCAGGGCCATCTTGCGGCTGAGTTTATCGGAGTCCGGGCGCGTTTGCGCCGCGCAGAAGCAGCCCAGATGAGTCTCTACGCGCAGTGGATGCGCGCCAGGCGCGATTGCCGGGAGCAGCCAGCAGCATGAACAACAGTATCGGCGGCGCGATTCGTCGGCTGACGAATATCTTCATCGCTCTGCTGCTGATTATCAGCGCAGTCGCGGCCTACGTGCAGGTGAGCGACCAGGCATTCTTCAACGGCCCAGTGCTGGCCGAGAGCGAAACCTTCAACGCCAACGGCCACTGTCCGCCCTACGACGCCGCTGTGCGGGGCACGATCTACGACCGCAATGGCGTCAAGCTGGCCTGGTCCGTCCAGGACCCGACCGCGCGCTGTGGCTATCGTCGCGTCTACGCCGACCCATCGCTCTCGCCGCTGATCGGCTACTTCAGCTACAAGTATGGCACGGCGGGCATCGAGAGCACGTATAACGATGTGCTCTCTGGCGCGCAGACGGGCGCCACCGTGCAACAGGTCACAAATCACCTGCTGCATAAGCCGCAGTATGGGCAGGACATCTACCTGACGATTGACGACCGCTTGCAGCAGTATATCAACTCGATCTACAACTCGTCGGCGCTCTTCGGCGGCGTCTGCCAGCCAGACGGCAGCGACCCCAACGGCGCGATTGTCGTCGAGAATCCGAACAACGGCGAGATTCTGGCGATGGTCAGCCGCCCCTACTACGACGCCAACAAGATCGATCAGCCCGGCTACTTCCAGCAACTTCAGGCTGACCCCAATCTGCCACTGCTCAACCGCGCGTCGCAGGGGTTGTATGATCCCGGCTCGACCTTCAAGACGGTGACGCTCAGCGCGGCGATTGACCAGGGCGTCACCTCGCTCGACTCGACCTACTCGAAGGATGATGCGACCCACTTCATCGCGAACGGCGAGCACATCGACTGGGTAGACTATCTGGATGGGCAGTGGCAGAACGCGCAGTTCCCGCTGACCGTGCGCGACGCCTACGCCTACAGCGACAACACCATCTATGCGCGGCTGGCGTCGCAGCTTGGCGCCGACAAGTGGCTGCAATATGTGCGCGAGTTCGGCGTCACCACGCCCGGCTCAGGCATGCCGCAGGCGAAAGACCTGGGCTTCGACGCGCCCTTCAATCAGAGTCAGGCGTTCAACGCGCTCACCAACGGCCAGCCAACGCAGTTCAACGCGAATCTGCTGGCCGAGAGTGGTTTTGGTCAGGGGCAACTGCTGGTCTCGCCGCTGACGATGGCGACGGTGGCCAGCGCGGTCGCGGCGAACGGCTACCTCTACACGCCACACGTCGGGCTGAAGACCGTGCCGAACGGCGTTAGCCAGAGCAGCGTGTTGCCAACCGCGCCGACGGTCTATAGCGACATCATGCGGCCAGAGACGGCCTCGGCGGTGCGCCAGGCGATGTGGGCGGTGTCGCAGTACGGCACCGGCTCAGCGGGGCTGCCGTCGCACAACGGCTACTTCACCTACAATTCGCCCGCGCACATGGGCGGCAAGACTGGCACCGCGCAGACCGATCAGGCGAACCCGGAGACGTGGTGGATCGGCATCGCGCCCGACGACGCGGCAGGCGCGGGCAGCGGCCCGGCGAAGTACGCGATTGCGCTGCTCAAGGAGCATTCCGGTGAGGGCGCGTGCCAGGTCTACGTCGCGAACGACACGATGTTGTACGCGCTGCAACACAACATTGGCCAGTGATGACAAACTGGCGGAGATACGTGACGCCTCCCGATGCTGGCGCGTTGAGTACGGTATGCGCAGCGGGGGCAATGCGGGAATCATGGGGTGGATCATCGCCTGCCAGTGAGGCGGCGCGAGAGGTGGAGCGCGCCATGAGGAGGCGGCATGGGTGAGCTGCAAGGCCGTGTATTCGGCGGCTACCAGCTAATTGAGGAGATCGGCGGCGGCGGTGTCGCCGAGGTCTACCGTGCGCGGCAGGCGGCGGGCGGCGGACGTGAGGTCGTCGTCAAGGTCATCTTCCAGGAGTTTGCGCGGCAGCCAGGGTTCGCGCGCAATTTCGCCTATGTCACCGAAGCCTCCGCGCGGCTCGCCAGTCATCCGCACATCCTGCCGCTGGTCGCGCATGGCGAAGAGGGCGAATACCTCTACCTCGTGACGCCCTATGTGCAGGCTGGCACGCTGGCCGACTGGCTCAACAAGGGCGGTCGGCTCGGCGCCGCCGATGTCGGGCCGTTCTTCCAGCAGCTCTGCGGCGCGCTGAGCTACGCGCACAGCCTCGGCGTCGTTCACGGCAATCTCAAGCCGAGCAATGTCTTTCTGCATGAGGGGCGGCATATCCTGCTGGGTGACTTCGGCCTGCTCTGGGATGTGCGTGCGCTCGACCCCACCTGGTCCGGCTCTGGCGTCGAGGCGTTCGAGTATCTCGCGCCAGAGGTCTTCGCCGGGCAGATCACGCAGGCGAGCGACATCTATAGCCTGGGCGCCACGCTCTTCCACGCATTGGCCGGCCACACGCCCTTCCACATGAACCGGCTCGCCGACCTGATCGCCGCCGCGCAGCAGCAACAGCCGCCGAGCCTGGGCCAGCAGCAGCCACCGCTCGCCCAGGCGATTGCGGCGCTCGATCCGGTGGTGGCGCAGGCGATGGCTAAGCGCCCCGATGAGCGCTACGCCTCGGCGTCGCAGCTCGATCAATCCCTCGAAGGCGCGCTGCGCCAGGCGGTCGCGCAGGGAGCGTCGCTGCAATTGCCGGGGCAGCCACAGTGGCAGCCGCTCGCCTCCACACCCGTCTCCGCTGGCGTCTTCAACGCGCCTGGCCAGCAGCCGATGACGCCAATGACGCCGATTGCGCCGGTATTTGGCGCGCCACCGATCGCGCCCGGCGCGCTCAGCGGCATGCTGGGCGGCGCTGTGGATGGCGGCATGGAGCAGGGCGGCGCGGCGCTCGGCGGCGGCATGATCTTCGCGCCAGGCTCCTCGCAGGTGATGGAGCCACCGACGATGCATGTCCCGGCGCCAGTGGAAAGCCCGACGATGCGCGTTCCCGCGCCGCCATCCGGGCGGCTGGGCGCCGACGCGGGCGGGTGGCTGAGCGCGCCGCTCGACGCCAATGGCCAGCCGATCACGGCGCCGCGACAATCCACCAGCGGCGCGATGAGCGCCGGGCTGGGCGCGGCGGATGGGTACGCCGCAAGTGGCCTGATGCCGCTCGATCCATCCGAGGCGCTGCGCGACGCCAACCTCAAACGCATCTCGCAGCGCCTGCCTGCCGTGCAGGGCGACGGCGCCGCGCCGTCGGGGCAATTTTCGCCCACCAGGCTCGACCTGCCCCGGCTGACCAATCCGGAGATGGCGAACCTGCCGCAAGACTGGCAGGCCCTGATGAACGATGAGAGCGCCCGGAGCCGCCACGACCCCTTCGCGGCTTCGAGCGGCAATCTGCCCCCAGCCGCCGGCGACATCGCCCTGTTTGGCCCGGTGTCCAGTCAGCCGGGTGTCAGCCCACGCACGGGCGGATGGTCGGCGTCGGACCCGTCGCGCGCCTGGGAGGCGCCGACAGCGGGCGCTGGGAGCATGGCCAGCGCATCGGGCGCGCTGGGCGCCGACACGGCGCCCGCGCCGCGCAAGCGCTCACGCAAGGCCGACTATGACATCGAAGACCTCTCCGAGCAGGCGCCCAAACGCAAGCGCGCCGCCGAGGATGAGTTCAGCGATACGATGCAGGAGCAGCGCGTCTGGACGAACAGCCGCTCCATCGTGCGCCTCGGACGCACCATCGGCGCGGCGCCGATCGTCATCTTGCTGCTGGCGGCGGTGGTGCTCGTCGAGCTTGCCGGATTCGCCGTGGCGCGCCCTGATCTGTGTGTCACCCACGCCTGCGCGCTCGTCTCCAGCGGGATTCAGCGGGTCGTGCCTGACCTGCGTTTTCCAGGCGCGCCCGCCCCGGTGACGTTCTCGCCGACGACGCTCAAGGTCAGCGCGACTACCAATGGCTCAGGCGCCACGCCGGTGACGCTGACCAACACGGGGAGCAGCGTTATCTCCTGGACGGCGACGACCACTCTCGGCTGGCTCACCGTCAGCCCCGCCAGGGGAACCCTCGCCAAAGGCGGCCACACGACGCTGACGCTGACCGCCAAGCCAGACGGTGTCACGCCGGGCGATTATAGCGCCGGGCTGGTGGTGCAGGCGGCGACCGGCCAATCGGCGGCGCCCGTGGCGCTGGCGGTGATCGCGGGGCCGGTGCTGGCGGTGACGACAAAATCGCTGTCATTCAATGGGTGTGATGTCTCGCAGCCGCTCACCATCACGAATACTGGTGGCGCAAAGCTCTCGTTCACTGCGGCGCCCTCCCAGGCCAACGATCTCGGTGTGAACCCGGGCAACGGCAGTCTCAATCCCGGCGGCAAGACCACGCTACAGGTGACGCTCTACTGCTCGGCGAGTCCGGGGCAGCCCTACGCCGTCATCCTCGTCAGCGATGGCGGTAGCGCGCAAACGCCGGTCAGCTACGGTTCTTGAGCTACAGCGCGTCTCGAACGCAGGAGCTATACAGTATGCGCTTTCTCGTCACTGTGGACGAGCGTGAAGTCAGTGTCGCGCTCGATGAGCCAGACGGCGCGGCGACGCGCGCCGAGGTGGACGGTGTGACGACGCCGCTCGACTGGCGCGTTATCGCCGCCGCGCGCGCGCTCGCCGGGAGCGCCGACACTGCGGGCCACTATAGCCTGCTGCTGGGCGCGGCGTCCTACGATGTGTATGCGCGGCCTATCGCGGCGGACGACGCGGGCGAGGGCGCCCAGGCGTTTGAGGTGACGGTGGGCGCGCAGACCTTCACCGTCACCCTGCGCGATGAGCGGACACAGGCGCTGGCGCATCTGGCGGGCGGCGCGCATCACAGCGGCGATGCGACGATTCGCGCGCCGATGCCGGGGCTGGTGTCGAGCGTGCTGGCGCAGGAAGGGCAGGAGGTCACACGCGGCCAGGCGATTGTCGTGCTGGAAGCGATGAAGATGGAGAATGACCTGACGACGCCGCGCGCCGGAGTGGTCAAGAGTGTCCGCGTGGCGAAGGGGCAGACCGTCAACCAGGGCGACACGCTGGCCATCATCGGCGACCCCGACGGCGCCGCGCCTGCGGAGATCAGCGCCGATAGCGAGGCCGAAACAGCGGACTAGGCGCCAACCCATCCAACCCATCCGAAGGATCGCGCATGATTCCTCTCGAGACACTGATCGAGGCGACCGGCGGCGAACTGTTGGCGCCAGGAGCGCGCACGACCTATAGCGGCTTCGCGCATGACTCGCGTCAGGTCGCGCCGGGCGACATGTTTGTGGCTGTGCGTGGCCTGCATGGCGATGGCCACGACTTCGTGGAACAGGCGGCGGAGCAGGGCGCGGCGGCGGCGCTGATCGCCCGGGCGCGGCGCGGCGCGATGGAGGAGCGGCGTCCGGGCGTCTTCGAGCGGCTGGAGCGCGCGGGCGTGACGGTGCTCGCCGTGGATGACACCCGCGCGGCGCTGCGGGCCTATGCGCGGCAGGCGTTGCGGCTGTGGGCGCCGTCGGTCGTCGCGGTGACGGGCGGCGTCGGCAAGACCACCACCAAAGAGGCGCTCGCCGACGCGCTGAGCCTGCTCGCGCCGACGTTTCGCTCGTGGCGCAACTACAACGATCTGCTCGGCCTGCCGCTTTCGCTGGGCAGCCTGGAGCCAGGCCACCGCTTCGCCGTCATCGAGCTTGGCGCCGACCACCCCGGCGAGATCGCCGACCTCTGCGCGCTGGCGCAGCCGCACGCGGGCGCCATCACCAACATCACGCCGACCCATCTGGAGTATTTCGGCGATATGGAGCGCCTGCGCGCAGAGCTGATCCAACTTCCCGCCGCGCTGCCGCCCGATGGCGTGCTGGCGCTCGATGCGCGCGACCCAGCCGCCGCCGCCATCGCCAGCGCGACCGCCGCGCAGCTCGCGCCGTTTGGCCTGTGGGACCCCGCCGTGGCGCCGGGCGCCCTGCGTCCGCTGCTGCGCTATCGCTGTGGGCCACTCGCGACGACCGCCGAGGGGCCAGGGCGGCTGAGCCTGCAACCCGTGGACGACGCGGGCGCCGCGCGTGGCGAGCCGGTGATCTTCCCGCATCTGATCGGGGCGCACTGGGCGGGCGTCGCGCTGGCGGCGCTGACACTTGCGGTCGCGCTGGGCGCCGATGAGGGCGTCACGCTGGCGCGCCTGCGCGCATTGACGCCGCTGCCCGGACGCATGCGCCAGTTTGCGGGGTTGGGCGGGCTGACCCTGCTCGACGACTCACACAATGCCACGCCCGCCAGTGTCGCGGCGGGGCTGGCCGCGCTGGCGCAGTGCGGCGCGGCGCTTGGCGCGCCCACCGTGGCCGCGCTGGGCGACATGCTGCGCCTCGGCGCCGCCGCAGATGCGGCGCATCGTGAGGCTGGCAGGCTGGCCGCCACACACGCCGACTATCTCGTGACACGCGGCGCAGAAGCCGAGCGCGCCGCCGACGCCGCCATCGCCGCCGGTATGTCTGCCGCGCGTGTCATCCGCACGCTGACTGCGGAGGATACCGCCGCCGCGATACGTGGGCTGGCAGGCGACGCGCCCGCGCTGGTCTACATCAAAGGCTCCGAGGAGCTGCGCATGGAACAGGTGACGGCCCTGCTGCTGGCGCGGCCAGAGCTTGCCACAACCGCGCTCGACCGCCAGAGCGAGGCGTGGCGCCGTGTGGTGGTGATGCGCCCGGAGCGCCCGACCTGGCTGGAGATCGATCTGGGCGCCATCGCGCGCAACACGCAGCAGGTCAAGCAGATCATTGGGCCAGCGACGCAGCTCCTGGTGAGCCTGAAGGCTGACGCCTACGGGCACGGCGCGCTGCGAGTGGCGCGGGTCGCCTTGCGCAATGGGGCAGAGTGGCTGGGCGTGGCGACGGTTAGCGAGGCGCGACCGCTGCGCGAGGCCGACGTGACGGCGCCGATCCTCGTCTTCGGCTACACCCCTCCGTGGCAGGCGCGCGAGGCGGCGCGACTCGACCTGCGCGCCACCGTCTTCGATCTCGACTCGGCGCGGGCGCTGGCTCAGGCGGCGCGCGAGCAGGGGCGCGTGGCGCGGGCGCACGTGAAGGTGGACACAGGCATGGCGCGGCTGGGCCTGCGCGCCGAGGATATTCCCGGCATCGTGGCCTTCGTGCGCGCGCTACGCGCGATCCCCGGCCTGGAGGTCGAGGGCGTCTTCACCCACTTTGCCACCGCCGACGCCCTCGATCAGCGCTATGCGCGCCTCCAGTTCGAGCGCTTCCGCGCGACACTGGCCGCGCTCGCCGAGGATGGGCCGCTGCCGCCGATCATCCACGCCGCTAACAGCGCGGCGCTGCTGACGCTGCCGGAGGCGCGCTTCACCCTGGCGCGCGCGGGCGTCGCCATCTACGGATTGCCGCCCTCAGAGGAGGTCGCGCTGCCAGAGGGCTTCACGCCCGCGCTGGCCTTCCGAACGCTGGTGGCGCAGGTGAAGTGGATTCCGGCGGGCGAGGGCGTCAGCTACGGCGCGACCTACGTGACCGATCTGCCCACGCGCATCGCGACGCTGCCGGTGGGCTACGCCGATGGCTTTCGGCGGGCGCCGCGCAACTGGGGCGAGGTGTTGATTCGCGGGCGACGCGCGCCATTGCTGGGCCGTGTAGCGATGGATCAGTGCATGGTAGATGTCACCCACATCCCCGGCGTGGAGCAGGGCGATGAGGTGACGCTGATCGGGCGGCAGGGCGACGACGAGCTGACCGCGCAAGCTGTAGCCGAGCGCCTTGGCACGAGCGCCTACGAGGTCGTCTCATCGCTGCTGGCGCGCGTGCCGCGCCTCAGCTAAAGCGGCGGGCGAACGCGGCGGGCGAACGCGGCGGGCGGTTAAAACCGCGCCTGAAGGCGACTGCGGTCGCCACAACCCCGCCTGCGCGGGTCCATAGCCGCTCGGTTCCCAGTCCGCGACGGCGGACTTCGCGGCCCGCAGGCCATCCAGGCGCGGTTTCAACCGCCGGCCGACGCTACCAGCGGCGGCCAGCGGGGCGGCGCGGGCCTCCTCGGCGTGGTGGCGGCTCGTCGTCCCAGTCATCGTCCGGGTCGTCGTCGTAGCCGCCCGCGTCATAGGCGCCTGTGTAGCCGCGCTCGTCGTCGTCGTCGTCCATGGCGGGGTAGGCGCGAGAGTAGCGCGAGGCAGGGCCATCGTCGTCGTCGGTGTCATCGCCATCCCAGAGGGTGGCTCCTCTGACGGCAGCCGTCGCTTGCATGCGCGCCTGCGTGGCCTTTGACACTGGCCCCGCTTCCTCTTGCGGCGTGCGGTCGCGCAGGCCCGGCGACACCAGCAGCATCAGCGCGATCAGCGCCAGCCCCACGCCAGCCACAATGAAGATCAGATTGATCGGCAGACCGGGAAAGAGCGCGTGCGTTCCAACGTGGAGGCGACCGAAGCCAGCATAGCAGACGGTGAAGAGCAGCGCGCCGAAGAGGCTGGCCAGCGTCGTGAGGAAGCTCTCCGCCGCGCTGATCGCACGGCGCTCGATTCCATCGCGGCCCGCGCGCAACGTCCGGCGCGCGCCTGTCACGGCCAGCGCGTTCGCCACCCCCATCCCCAGCGCCGCGAGGAAAGCGATCTGCGCGAGTGGCGCCGCGCCGAAGATGGCGAGCGCGACGCCCGTCAGCATGAGGCCGAGCAGGATCAGACGCGACCCCAGCTTGCTGAAGGGCGGCATGCTTGCCAGCAGCGCGCCCAGCGCCAGGCCGCCAGCCTCCAGCGCCGCCACGATGCCGAGGTAGAGCGCTGGCAGGTTGAGCTGGTCGCCCAGATAGAAGACCTCCAGCGCGGTCAGCCCGCCGCCCGCCAACGCCAGCGCCAGCAGCGCCAGCAGCGCCGTCGCGCTGGACTTGCGCCCGCCCGCCAGCCCCAGCCCCACACGGATGTCGCCCATCGCCTGCGCCGCATTTTGCGGCCCCTGCTGATACCACTCTGGCAGCGCCAGCTCGCGCTGCTCCTGGCTGAGGGGCAGCGTGGCCAGGTCGTCGTCATCCGCCTCCACATCGTCGGCGAGGGCGGCGCGCAACAGGTCGTCGCGCGTGGCTTCGTCAGGCGCCACAACGGCGGGCGTCGCCTGCAAGTAGCCGCGCTGCTGCTCTGGCAGCGCATCGAGGAAGCCGTCGGAGTTGCCCGCCAGCAAGAAGAGCAGCGCCGCGCCCACACCCACCAGAATGATGCGGTCGCCCAGCAGCAGGAAGAGCAGCGAGCCGAGCAGCGGCCCAATCACCGCCGCGACCGCCGCGCCGACGTAGAGATCATTCGCCACCAGCTCGATCTCGCCGGGGGCGAGGCAGGCGCGTGTGGCGGCCACACGCAGCGACTGGCGCAGGCGTCCGCTCATCCCAATAGCAAAGAGCAGCAGATAGAGCAGCGGATAGATCGTCAGGAAGTGCATCCCGACGACGCCGAGCGCCGCGCCGACACGCACGCGCCCAATCCACGCCAGCATCCGGCCCGGTTCGCGCACATTCTCGAATGCGGCGCCGAGGGGGCCAGCCAGCAGCCACGGCAGGCCGAGCGCCACGACGGCGGCGAGCACGGCGAAGGGCGAGGCGGTGAGGTAGGTCAGCCAGATGATGACGCCGACACTCAGCGCGCTCTCGCCCAGCATCGAGGTGATCTCGCCACGCCAGAGGTGGCCCGCATTGCCATCATGAAAGAGCGCGAACCCCAGGCGCTTGCGGTGGATCGCCTCCATATGGGTTGAGGTCAGCGTTCCGGCGCCACTGTTCGCGAAGGGGTCGGCGTTCCAGCGCCCGGAAGCGTCGGGCCGACCACGCGGGCCGACGGGGCGCGCAGCGGAATTATAGGGTCGGTAGACATTGGAGGTGTTGGAGCGGTCAGGGTCGTATGGTGGGCGAGGATGTGCGCCAGAGGCTCCAGGACGACTCTGGCCAGAGCGGTCGCCACGGCCCTCCGCCCGGCGCTGCCACGATCCGCCTGAGTCTCGCGGCGGATAGTCACCCGGCATGCGCGTCTCCTCGCAACAGTCACCATCGCGGCGCTTGCTGCGCCGCCCGGACACCGGCCAGTATAGGGCTGGCTCACGCGGGGTGTCAATGCGGCTGGCCCGAACGCCGCGCGACAGTTGGCTGGCGATATGAAACCGCGCCCACGCGCCTATGCGCCAGCGGGTCAGCGGCCCATCTGGGGGATAGATCACGGCGGGACACAGCCGCTTTGATATAGTGGGCCTGCGGCTCTCGTGTCGTGGGTGTTGCCGTCCGGTCGGCAAGCATCGCTGTCGCGCGCAGTAGTAGCGAGCGTGGAATGTATCCTGAGTATCCGCAGTATCCGCAATATCCGCAGTACTCCGCTCCGGTCTATCCGCCGCCGCCGCCGCCAGTCGTGCGTCGGCGCCCGAATCTGGCGCTGCGGCTGGCGGTGAGCCTGCTCGCAATGCTGCTGACGCTCAGTGTCGCGCTGACGACGCTCGGCGTGGTATTCGCGCCACAGCTTGTGGCGCGCCTGCTGCCCGTGACCGCGACCCGCGTGACGGGAACGATCTACGGCGAGAATCTGGCGCAGCGCGAGGCCGGAACAGATCAGGCGACGCCGCTGGCAGGCGCGACCATCGTCTGTGGCGCGACGCGGGCAAGCGCCGATGCGCGCGGCCACTATACACTCGCGCTGCTCAGAGGACGCGACTACACCTGCGCGATCAGCGCGCCGCTGCACACGCCGCTGCGTGTCGCGATCTCGCCGCGCCTGAAGAGCGTCTATCGGCTCGATCTCGGCCCAGAGCTCGCCACAGGCGCCACGCCCGCCGCGACGGCGTGCGCGACTACGGCGGCGGGCGAGGTCTGCCCGGCGCTGGCGCTGGTGGGAGGCGCGCTGAACGGCCAGGTGACCGATAGCCGCTCCTATGCGCCAATCGCCCATGCGCCCGTGTTCTGCTGGGATGACACGCCCGCCGCGCAGGTCAGCGCAAACCCACCCACGCGCTACACCAGCGACACCGATGCGCAGGGCCACTTTACGCTGCCAGACACGCCGCCCGGCCCCTACCTCTGCGTGGCGAATCAGCAGGGCGCGCCACAGCGGGCGATGGTGGCGCCTGCGGCGACAACCACGCTCAATTTCGTCGAGTGTAACGCGCACTGTAGTGGCGTGGCGTATCATGCTGGCCCGGTGATGCACACATTCACCGCCTACGTCATCTTCTGGGCGCCGCCGGGCGTCAACTTAGAGCCAGGCGGCGAGAATGGACGCTTCCGATCGCTGGTGGGCCAGTACCTCTCCGATGTCGGCGGCACGCGCTTCTTCGGGCTGCTCACGCAGTACTGGGATCAGCAGGGGCCGGTGCGCAACGTGGCGACGCTGGGCGATGTCTATCTCGATCAGCAGCCGTATCCGCATGCTGGGACACGCGCCGACCCGCTGAGCGACAACGACATCACGGCGGAGATCAGCCGTGTGCGCGGACTGAAGGGCTGGAAGGTCACGCCGGGCGCGGCGTTCATCGTCGTGACGGGCTACAACGTGCAGGAGTGCGCGAAGTTCAGCAATGGACAGTCGTGCTCGTTCCCCAATAGCGCGAATGAGGGCTTCTGCGCCTACCACAGCTTCACGCCCTACTACGGCGACGCCGATAGCCCCAACTACATGCCCTACATCTACATCGCCAACAACTACGATTGCGCCTGGCTGCCCACGTTCAACAGCAGCGTGGCGCCCTATGGCGACCCGACCGCCGATGCGGTAATCAACTCGCTCTCGCACGAGCAGTTCGAGTCCATCACCGACCCGGAGTCTGGCGGCTGGTTCGACGACGACCCCTCTGGCGGCGAGATCGCGGACAAGTGCGAGACGACCTTCGGCGCGACCAACGCCGACGGCTCGACCGTGACGCTGAATCACGGCCACGGCTATGTCGTGCAGGAGGAGTTCAGCGACCGCGCCGGGAGCTGCGCGTATCAATAGGGTCGCTGGCGGTTGAAACCGCGCCTGAAGGGCCTGGCGGCCCACAAGACCCACCTCCGTGGGTCCAGGAGCCAGGAGCGGGTCCCCTGTGGACCCACGCAGGCCACCCCCCGGTTTGTGATGGAACCGCCAGCCAACTTGGCGGTTGCGGCGCCTGCGGGCAGCGTGTACAATCGCGGATGGCGGCTGCGCGCGTCGCGCTGAGGCGGCGGCGGGCCACGCGACGACGCTGATTGCCGTGAAAGGGGGAACAGGGCCTCGCGCTGTGCGACGAGACGGAGGCTCTGGGACAGAACTATGGCTGACGAACGCAGAATCCGGGTGCTGGTGGCCAAGCCTGGCCTCGATGGACACGATCGCGGGGCGAAGGTGATCGCGCGGGCGCTGCGCGATGGCGGCATGGAGGTCATCTACACCGGCATTCGCCAGACGCCGCAGATGATCGTCGAGGCCGCCATCCAGGAGGATGTGGACGCGATTCTGATGAGCATCCTCTCCGGCGCGCACATGGCGATCTTCCCAAAGGTGATGGATCTGCTGCGTGAGAATGGCGTGGACGATGTGCTGGTGATGGCGGGCGGCATCTTGCCCGATGAAGATATCCCGGCCATCGAGGCGCTTGGCGTCAAGGGCAACTTCGGCCCCGGCACGCCGCTCGCCGCCATCATCGAGTATGTGCGCGCCAACGTCGCCCCCCAGCGCATGCGCCAGGCGCTGCCTCCGCTGCAAGCCGCTGGCCCCGGCGCCGCGCCCGCGCCGGTCAGCAGCGCCGAGGGAAGCGACACGCCGGCATGACCACCACTGATCCCGCTGAGTCTGCGGCGCCCGCGCAGCGCGACCTGGTGGAGCGGCTGCTGGCGGGCGACCGCCGCGCCCTCGCGCGCATGGTGACGCTGATCGAGAATCGCGCCCCGGAGGCGCGCCAGATGCTCGCGCGGCTGCATACCCACGGCGGCCACGCCCATATCGTCGGCTTCACTGGCTCGCCCGGCGCAGGCAAGAGCACGCTCGTCACCCAGCTTGCGCGCGAGCTACGGCGGCGTGGCCAGCGCATCGGCGTCATCGCCGTGGACCCCAGCAGCCCGTTCACCGGTGGCGCGATCCTCGGCGACCGCATTCGCATGCAGGAGCTGGCGGGCGACCCCAATGTCTTCATCCGCAGCATGGCGAGCCGTGGCTCGGTCGGGGGGTTGGCCGCCGCCACGCGCGACGCCACCCGTGCGCTCGACGCCGCTGGATTCGATACCATCATCATCGAAACGGTGGGCGCAGGGCAGGCTGAGGTCGAGATCGTGCGCGCGGCGCAGTCGGTGGTGGTGGTCGTCGTTCCCGGCATGGGTGACGACATCCAGGCGATCAAGGCAGGCATCCTCGAAATCGCCGACATCTTCGTCGTCAACAAGGCCGACCGTCCCGGCGCCGATCAGACCGCCGCAGAGCTACGCATGCTGCTCAGCCTCGACGAGCACCGCAGCGAGCGCGCCTGGCGTACGCCGATCATCAAGACGGTGGGCATGACCGGCGAAGGCGCCCCGGCGCTGGCGGATAAGCTGGCGGCGCACCTCGAATCGCTGCGCGCGACTGGCCAACTCGCCGCGCGCGACGGTCGCCAGGCGCAGAGTGAGATGCTGGCGCTGCTGCATCAGGCGCTGATCGAGCGCATCAGCGCGACCATCGGCGAGGAGGAGTGGCAGCGGCTGGTGGCGCAGGTCGTCGAGCGCGAGAGTGACCCCTACACCACCGCCGACGAGCTGGCCCAGCGCATCGGCCTCGCCGCAGAGGTGGAAACGGGGCGCCACGCCGATTAGACGCTACCCGGCGGGCTGGCCGACTCCCATGCCCTGTGGCCCTGGCCGACGTTTTCCCCAGGCCCAGCGCACTACCAGCGCGCAGACGCAGCCGAGCAGTGGAAGTACGCTGATGAACTGGTTGAGTGGCGCTGGAACCGCGAACAGGAGCAGCGGCAGATCACTGAGCGCATGCAGGCCAATGACGAGATAGAGATTGCCAGAGAGCAGGTAGACCACGGCCAGCAGGATTCCGATTATCCAGATCGGCCCCAGGGCGAACGGGAGGCTCGCCAGAGGCTCCCCATCGTAGATCTGTATGGGAATGTGATAGAGCGCAAAAAGCGCCTGGGAGACCAGGATCGCCGCTGTCCAGCGAACCGCTGGCCGCCGCATGCGCCGCTCGAATTTCAGCGCGAGCTGCGGCAGCAGGAATCCGCGCCAGACGATCTCCTCAAACAGGCTGTTGCCAAGCAGTTGATCGAAGAGGAAGATGCCGAGGACGGCGACCACGCTGTACACGCGCCAGGTGGCGTTGAGGGTCAGATGGCCAAACGCCAACAGGTCTGCCGCGCCTGCGATCACCTGGATCGTCAGCCAGGCGACCAGCGTCCAGGCAAGCCCCGGCAGGAAGGTCGAGCGCCGCAGACCCACATCGCGCGGGCGCAGACGCGCCACGCCAAAATACAGCCCGCCGACGATGACAATCAGGCCGACCAGATACACGGGGAAATCGTGCGTGGTGATGCGAGGAATATAGAGGATATAGATGGCGCCCAGTACCAGCAAAATTGACAGCGCCACGCTGGCGGCGATGACCCACCACGACGCAGCGATACTGGGTTTCTGCATACAACACACTCCTTCGAGACGCTCGCAGACCGATCGCGACGTGCGCCTGTATCCTTTCTGCGAGCAACATACTAGCAGTATACCAATGGCATGTCAGCGATGTTACCGCAAATTCTGGAGAACGCCGTCCTCATGCCGATACTTCACCGGCCCTGACAGAAAAGGGCTTTAGCCCGCCGCAAGCCATGCCGTTTCAACGGCAGTGGTGAGGCGTGTTCCGGCTTCAGCCGAACGTCTGGTGCAGTTGCCGAGTCTGCTTGCCTGTGCGAGAATGAACCCATAGGCACATTGCACCTTCACCAATTTGAATCGTGTTTGGGCGTTCCACGGTAAAGCGTTCCCGTGGGTAAAAGCATGAACGTAGCTTGGAAGCTGGCGCCAGACGTTTGTATCCGGGGTCTTTGTGCTAACCACGCCACCCGGAGAGTCTGCAAAGCCTCTTGGGGCCGGGCAGGCCCTTCAGGAGCTAACGTGGTTCGTGAGAACGTGCGTTTCCTGAGAATCCATCGGGCCTTGGCCCGTGTGGAGTGTCAAAAATGTCTCTCGGCTCACTTCATTTGCGCGCGCCTGTGCTATTGTTACAACATACCAGTGGAGCGGCGGAGAGCGCTCCGATGCAGGTGGGTAGGGCGGCAGGCTGAGCCTGATCGTAAACGCCACCACAGGCCCGCGACCAGAGGAGACATTATGCGGTTTATCCCGTTTACGCGGTCTACCCTGTCTGGCGGGTCTTGGCGGCGCTGGCCGCGCCGCTGGCGTGCGGCACTCTATGCCGTGCTGGCGCTGTGCGCGTGCGTCGTCAGTCTGTGTACCGGCGCCAGCGCATTTGCACAGGCCACGCGCCCGCACAGCCTCAGGTGTTCAGGCAGGCGCTCCCTCGCCCTCCACCGTTGTCTCGCAGACCGTGGACAGCGCTGGGCATGTCCACATCACCTACGCCAGCGGAGTAAGCGTGACTGATGGCGACCAGGCCACGTTGCCTACCCCTGCGGTCACGGGAACGGCCAGCGCCGACTATCAGGCGTTCGTCGCCAACGGCTACAAGCCCGTGGTAGCGCCGCTCTACGCGATGGTCCAAAGCACCTCCGGCGTGCAGACAGAGGAGTCGCCGTTGATTGCGCTGCCGAACTGCGTTGCGCAGCCCGCGACCTTCGACCTCGCTACCGCCAGCGCGAGTGACCTGGCGCGCTACGGACTGCCCGCGCTGCCCGCCAAGGGCATGACGCGCGCGCAGTACACGCAGAAGTTCGGCTGGATGAAGCACCGGGTCTGTAGTGTGTGCGTCAGCAATGCGCCAAGCAATAGCGCGCAGGCGGCTCCGCTTCCTACGTGGTCTGGGAACATCGCTGACCAGAACACCTGTTCGTATTCTCTCAAGAGCATGAGCGGCGGCAATACTGGCCTTGGCTGTGATGACGGCACACCGTATGTATGGACGGAGGCCGATGCGGACTGGTTCATGCCGTGCTTTTCAATCTATCCCGGCACGCCTACCTCCAGTATGAGCGGCTGGGTCGGCGTCGGTGGGGTTCAAAACAGCGGCTATAACCAACTGGCTCAGGCAGGGGTTACTGTATCCGCTATTAATGATGGCGCGTCCTACACCACCTGGTATGAGTGGGCCAGTGGGACGCAAAACAACGGGGGGCAACAGATTTCGCCCGTGAACATTACCCTCGGCGCAGGGTGCGGTACGCATATCTATGCGCGCATGAGCCAGAACAGTTACACTATTGGCAACATTGGCACGGGCGTGTACGGTGGCCCAGCGAACACTGGACCCTGGCCAGACGACGCCTCTGCCGAGTTTATTGTGGAGCGCAACGGGGTAATCTTAGGCACACTTGTGGGGCTGGCGAATTTTGGCTCCATTGACTTCAAGGGCATGGGGGTTACAGAGCAGTCGCTTGGCTACCTGTCTATGACCAACGCGCAGCACGACTACGTCCGCATGTTCGACCAAGCCGAAGAACTGACACACGTCGGTTCCATCGTCTACGATGGCAGCGACTACCCGTATGACGACAACACGATTACCTGGGAAGCGTCGTGTTACACTAACTGTTAGTCGCGTAACGCTCTCTGACCCACTGGGTTGGTCCGCTGGTCATAGGTGTTGCTTGACTCGCCAACGAGGCTCGTTGCTCTCGTTGGCGAGTTCTTTTTATGCGCGTCGCCACGAGCGCGCCACGAGAAAGTGAGTCCACTGATGTCATCTCCCTCTGTGCGCCGCGTCTGGAAGCCCTGGAAGTCAAAGAAGGTTCTCGTCGGGCTACTCGCGCTGGTCGTCTTTTTGGCCGTTGAGGTGACCGTTCACCACCTGCCGCCCGATAGCGTCACCATCACCACCGTCACCGCTGGCGCCTGGCCAAACGACCCCAGCGGCGCGACTGTGACCAAGAGCGTGCGCTATAGCGGCGCACAGGGCCAGGCGGTTCTTCGGCAACTCACCCATGTCTTTGCCACCGCGCCCCGTACCTCGTCGCAGACCTATTTACGGTGCAAACAATCTGTGGCCCGCTTGCGTATATGAATTATACGGTGACCTTCACCTGGCATGGCCTGCCGGTACAGTCGTGGGCGGACATCGGGGGCTGCCCAGACTATCTGGAGAGCAGCGGCGGCCTCCCCAACGTACTGTCGGCGCGCACACTGACGGCGGCAGACCAGATGACGCTCGCGACGCTCGGACCACCCTACGCCGACCCCTTCCCGACGCAACCTTGACCCGTTCGCGGGCGTGTGCGGGCGTACTTCTCGGCGCGCGGTATTATTTAGATTATGCCGCGCGCCAGAGCGCCCAAATAGCTCTAAAAACGCCCTCTGGGGACTTATTGAAGGTATCCTCAGGACGCATGACTGAAGCATGATCGGTATGACCGAAGCATTGAAGTCATGCCGCTTCGCCCACCGTGATAACGCGCGTCGTGGCCAGCGTGCGCATCTCCGCTGATGACTCTCACTGATGATGCGCCTGCGAGCGACGGCTTCCAGGCGCATCGCTGCGCTCAGGGGGTCGCACACAGGTCAGCGCGCAGACTATAATGAATGACGCCTTTATCTCCTGCTGTGGGCGTCATTCGAGAGGGAAGAGTTGTGGCCGAAGCTACCACTGCGAACATCGTCGTCGTCACTGGGGTCTTCGACCTGCTGCATATCGGCCACCTGCGCTTCCTCGAAGCCGCGCGCCGTCTGGGCGATACGCTGATCGTTGGAGTGGAGAGCGACGAGCGGGTGCGCCGCTGGAAGGGGCCGAACCGACCGATCCAGACGGAGGACGACCGCCTCGCGCTGCTGCGCGCGTTGCGCGTGGTCGATGATGTCTTCCTCATCACGGGCGAGCGGATAGACCCGCCCTACTATGCCGACCTGTTGCGGCCATTCGCGGCGCGCTACATCGCCGTCACCGCCGATGATCCCTTCCTGGAGCAGAAGCGCGACGCCATGCGCGCCGTCGGCGTCGAACTGCGCGAAGTCACGCCGCGCATTGAAAACTATTCGACGAGCCATCTGGTGCAACTGCTCGGCCTCCCCTGACGGGCGTCGCTCGCGCTATACTTGACTATAGCGGTCATATTTGTGTTGACGGCGCGCCATGCCAGGTTCTATGCTGTGTGAGGCATGACCTGGTCGCTATGGATACGTTGTTGTGGGTCATGCCAGGGTACGAAACACCATGCGGTTGACGATGAAGGGCGACTACGGCCTGCGTGCGATGATTGAGATGGCCGGGCGCTTTGGTCAAGGCCCGACGCCCAGCGCGGTGATTGCGCGGCGTCAGGTCATCCCGGAGCATTTTCTGGATCAAGTGCTGATTACCTTGCGACGCGCGGGGCTGGTCAAGAGTCTGCGTGGGCCGCAAGGTGGCCATATGCTCGCCAAACCTCCCGCGCAGATCTCCATGCTCGATGTGCTCCAGGCGCTGGAGGGCGCGCCGACCTCGCTCGACTGTGTGCCGCAGCCCAACACCTGCCAGCTAGCGCCAGGCTGTGGCATGCGTGACATCTGGGCGCAGATCGACACCTTCGCGCACGATCTGCTCAGCGCGACGACGCTCGAACAGCTCGCCGCGCGCCACCACGCTGTCGGCCAGGAAGCCGAGGCGATGTATTACATCTGAGCCGCCGCTGGGCGTGTCCGCGTAGCTGTCGCTCAGGCCGACGCGCCGAGTTGACGCGCTGCGCCAACGTGAGCCTCCGCGTCCCAGAGGGTCTCAGCCAGCGCGCCGCGCGGCAGGCTGCTCTCCGCCACCTGCCCATCATCCATGCGCAAGGTGTAGTCGAAGATGCGCGCGTCGATGACCTGGCTATGTGAGATGAGGAAGACCTGCGCGAACGCCTCGGCGATGGCGCCGGTCGTCAGCACACGCGCCAGCGCGAGCGACCGTTCAGCATCGAATGCGCTCAGTGGCTCGTCGAGGAAGATGAAGCCAGGTGTCGCGCCAAGCTCCTTGGGCAGCGTGGCCAGCGCAAAGGCCAGCCGCAGCGCCAGTGACGCCTGATCGCGCGTGCCACCCGAAAAGAGGTTCTTGCGCACGTAGCGCCCCGCAAGCTGATCCCACATGCGGATGGCGAGATCGGTTTCGCCGCCAGCGCCCGATGCGTCGTCGCGCAGCAGGGTGATGTCGTGATAGCGACCTGCCGTCAACTGCGGCAGAATCGCGCGCATGTAGACCTCCGTTTCGGGCAGCGCGCGGCGAATGATGCGCGTGCGCGCCTCGCTGGCAAGCTCACAGGCCAGCTCACGGCGGCGCAACTCGCGCTCAGCGGATTCGAGCTGCGCGCGTAGCTCGCTTTCGTCGAGTGGCGCGCTCTCCAGCAGGCTCTCACGTTCGCGCTCGACCGCCAGTTGCTCGGTATGATAGGTTTCCATGCGGGCGTCGTCTCGTTCGGCGCGCAAGCGCGCGACCTCAACCGACGTGACCTCACCCAGCAGCGGCCATGACTGCGCCAGGGTCGCCAGTGACTCATCGCCCCGCGCCGCAGCCGTCCCCAGGGCGGCGAGGCGCGCGCGAATCTGCTCGCACAGGCGCTGGTGGGCGAGGCGCGTCTCTTCGCTCTTCGCGGCCAGGCGCTCGCGCTCGGCGATCAGGCCGCCCTGCCGCGCGTGGGCCGCCATCTCGTCGTGCTGGGCCAGCGCTTGCCGCGTCTGCTCAGCAAGCTGCCCGTGCAGCGCCTCCAGCGTGTGCGCTTCCAGTGGATCGGGCAAGCCGAATCCCTCGGCGAGGCCTAGCTGCGCCAGGTCGTGCGCCACGCTCAGCGTTTCATTGGCCCATGCGCGCAGGATGTCTTCCAGGGTGTCGTTACTCTCCAGCAGGCGCGTCTGAACCTCGTCGCGGCCGCCCGTGCTGGAGACGAGCGTCGAGAAGGCGAGTTCCGCCGCGCCGCGCGCCGCCACAAGCCCCATCACATCGTCGGGCAGCCCCAGCGCGTGAGCTTCCTCGGTCAGCGCCTGCGCCAGCGCCTCGACGACGGAGAGCCGCTGGCGTATCTCGTCGGGCGAGACATCGTATCCGAGCGTGCGCAGCGCGGCATAGGCGCGGTTGGCGTCGCCCTGGGCGCGCTCCATCTCGACCCGCGCTGTCGCGGACTGTAGCTCGACTTCGTGCGCGCGCAGCTCCGCGTCGCCCAGGGCGCTGGCCGTGGGCAGGCTCTTGAGGATGCGCTCGCCATCTTCGGCGGTGGCGGGAATGGGCATGCCTGCCGCGCGCAGGTGGGCCTCCAGGCGCCCGATGTCATCACTCACGAGTCGCCGCGCCAGATTGACCTCCTCGCGCACCGTCGAGATGCCCTGGTCGGCCTGAGCCAGCTTCCAGGCGTGCGCGCGTTTGGTCGCGACCTCCTGTCGCCAGCGCACACACAGCCCGACTGCGGAAGAGCCGAGAGCGCGACGAAAGCCCACAGCGCGACGATGGAGAGCGTCAGCGCCAGCGTCGCCGAGATCAGCGCCATCGCCAGCGAGGCGCCGGTCAGCGCGAGCCATTGCCCGGCGTGCGCGCCCGTCTCGGCGACCTCGCGCTCATACATGCCTCGCTCAGTGTTCAACGCGGCAAGTTGCTGGGTTCGGCCTTCGCGCACATCGGCGCGTTCGCGCGCCAGAATCCACTCGGCCAGCGTATCGCGCGCCTGCGCCCGGCCAAGCGCGGTCACCGTCGCGCTGCGGCTGCGCTCGGCCTCAGCCAGCGTGCCGCGCGCCTGGCGTTCGGCTTCCTCCGCTGCCAGGCCGCGCTGCGCCAGAGCGTCGGCCTCAGCCAGCACGCTGCGTTCGCTCGCCGTCTCGCGCATTTTCGCTTCCAGTCGGCGGATGTCGTCGAGCTTGCGCTGCGCCTCTGGCGCATGGGCCGCTTCGATGGTGTCGAGGTGTTCGAGCTGTGTCGTCAGCAGCGCGGTATCGAGTGAAAGCTGCCGCGCGCGCCAGCGATAGCGCTCGCTCTCGATCAGCCGCCGCTCAGCGGAGCGCAGGGCGCCGAGTTGCGTCAGCAGCGCCGCATGCTCATCCAGTTCGCCGCGCAGCAGCGCCTCACTCTCAGCGAGCGCGGCGATCTGCGCGGCGAGCGTGTCGCGCTCTTCCACCCAGCCACGAAGCTCGGCGGCCTGGAGTCGTTGCGCCACATCGCCTTCGCGCGCGGTGGCCTCGCGCAGCAGGCGCCGCTGTGTCGCCACACGAGTCTGCGCGCGCAAGCGCTCGATGTGGCGGCGTTCCTCAGCGCTGGGCGTCAATGTCCGCTCGACGCTCACCAGGCGCTCAAGCCCCAGCAGCCGCGAAATCGCCTCCTCGCGCTCATCGCGTCGCAGCGACTCCAGGCGTTCGAGGCCCTTCTGCTCCATGAAGCACGAGTTGCGCAGGGTGTCGCCGTCAAGGCCGCGAACTCCGCCAGGATGCGGTCGTTGACGGCGCTTACCGCGCTGACACGCTCATCAGCCTGGCCTGGCTGACGCACGATCAGCGCGGCCTCAGACATCGGGGCGCCGTTGCGTGTGCGTGTCAGTGTGCGGGTGACTTCCAGTTCCGTCTCGCCGGTCAGCAGGGTCAGCGACACCTGCGCCTGCGCGCCGTCATGCGGAATCAGCGCTGAAGGGTCGCTTTGCCCGGCTCCTCGCCCACCAGCGGGCCCATAGAGCGCGAAGTAGATCGCCTCGAAGAGGGTTGATTTGCCGGATCGATTTGCCCCTCGATGAGCGTGGCGCCGCGCCTGGGCAGCCACAGATCGACTGCGCGCAGATGCTTGAGCGCCGGGACAGCGAGCCGTTTCAGCGTAATCATCGGTCTACGCGCCCTCCTCACCGCTCGCACGCAGTCGCGCCAACAGCAGTTCGCCCGCCG
>CAVPBB010000021.1:0-349919 GCA_963701795.1 uncultured Chloroflexia bacterium
ACCAACCGGGCCGAGGAGATCAAGGCGCACCATCTCTTGCAGCATGACACGCAGCACTGCGCGCGATTTCGGGCCGAGCACTGGCGCGCGATCCGCTTCATAAGGCGACTGCCCGGAAGCGCGCGGCAATCCTGCTACATCCGCGCCTGATTCAACCATCGCCTGTGAATCGTCAGCCTCGTCTGGTAGCGCATCTGGCGAGACGGGCGCGTCGGCAGAGGATGTCCATAGCGCAGGAGCCGCAGGCTGGCGCGCGTCGGCGGCTTTGCGTGTGCTGCGTGTGCGACGCGGCGCCTTCGCAGCTTCACCAGCGGCCACGTCCAGCGCGCTGGCGATTTCCGCCATCAGCGGCGGTGAGACCGTGGCCAGCCCCAGCACGTCATCTGTCCAGCCTAGCCCGGCGAATAGGGCGCCGAGCCCGCGGCGGTCGAAGCCTCCGTCACCTGGCTCCAGTCGAGTTGCGCCTCGCCCGCGCGCAGGCGGCGGTTCAGCGCGTCCAGGTCGATTTCGCCTGGCAGCGCTGACGGTAAAGTGACAGTGACGCCCATATTCATGACCGCTCCGCGACGCCGCAGTTCCAACAGGTGGGTGAGAATCCAGTAAGCAGGGGAGACGTGGTATTCACTGGCGCGCAGACCAGCAGCGCGCGCATGGCGCGGGTCATGCCCACAAACATGGTACGCCGTTCGCGCGCGAAGCAGCTCCTTCCCGCTCGTCGTCTTTCATCCCGGTCGTGCGCTTCGGGAAGGATACGCCATGGAAGCCCGCCAGCGCGACCACCGGAAACTCCAACCCCTTCGCCGACTTGAGGTTCAGCACTTTGACATCGCGGCTCGTCAGATCAAGCTCGCCGCCGGCAGAATGTCGCCTTGAGGCCACGCGACGTCAGTTCCGCCGCCAGCGCACGCCCCGCGTCGGTGGTGGGAACGAGCACGGCGCACGCTCCACGCCCAAGCTGGAACATGCGCGCCGCCTCGGGGAGGTATGTGCGTAGCAGATCGCATTCGTCGCCGCCCGTGGCGACCGAGCGCACTGCGGGCTGCGGCCCTTCATGTACATACTCCGCTGGTGGCATGTCCTCGGTATCAAGCTCGCCGCCAGAAAGGTACGCCGCAGCCGCTTCGCCGATCTCGCGCGTCGAGCGGAAGTTGACCCGCAGGACGCCGGTGTGGCCGCGGAACTTGAGGTCTTCGTGGACCTCGCTCCACTTGAAACCCGCGCCATAGATGGATTGGTTGGCATCGGCGGTCAGGAAGAAGCGGTTGGGCGCATGGCAGAGGCCGATCAGCAGGCGCAGCACGCTGGGATCGAGGTCCTGCGCCTCGTCTACGACAATCGCGTCGTAGCTAGACACATCCAACGCCAAAACCCATCATTTCTTCGGCCACGGAGCGCATTTGTTGGAAGGCGAGCTTGCCCATGCTCTCGAACTCGTGAGTGTATTGCTTGTAAACCGTCCAGACAGCCGTCCGCTGGGTAGCGTTCAGCGCGACCCGCCTGCCGGGCGCGGCTTCGCCAGATAGGCGTCAAGCGAGTCGAGGCCGGCGCGCGGTGATGACAGTATTGAGTTCTTCGAGCAAGTAGGCCTCGCCGATACGGTCTCACCGCCGCCTGTTGCGCCTTCTTTTGCAGTGGATTGCCTTCGTACTCGGCGGCTTCGATCGCGCGGGCGAGCGCCTTGCGCTGGTCATTATCGTTCGCCATCTGTGGCTCGCCATGTCCCGCGACGTAGATCGCACGCACGATTTTGTCGTAGGTGCTGACCTCCACGCAATCCACATCATCGCCGAGCAGTGTCTGTAGCAGTTGCCGTGAATACGTGACCAGCGCGTTCGTGTAGGTGGTGAAGAGGATGCGCGGGCGCGCGCTGCCAGCGGCGCGCAGGACGCGGATGAGCTCGCGCACGCGGTAGAGCGCGACCATACTCTTGCCCGTGCCAGGGCCACCTTTGATCAGCGTTGGACCGTTCGGGTTGCAGCCCCCAGGTGACGAACTTCTCTGCGCGGGGCTGAGGCGCAGCAGGAAGCCCAGCAATTCGCCCTCTTTGTAGCGCAGCAGATCATTCACGTCAGACACGATGTAATCGGGCTGCTGCTTGAGGACAAGACCATAGTCTGGCTCAGTCACGACATCGAAGACGGCGTTGCGGATCGTGTCTGGCACATCCGCTTTGCAGAGATCATCGTCGGTGACGCACGCCAGCAGCGCCCGATGGAACACGGCAGGAACGCGCAACCGCTCCAGAAGTCGATGTTAATACGCCGACTGAGGGGCGCTGCGGCGGATGGCGTGACATCAACGTGGGGCGCCCAGGCATCAGCGGTTGGCGTCTCAAGCAGTTCCATCACGTCAGGAATCTGGCTGGCGGAGATAGTCGGGTAGTCCGTCTGGGCTCCCCATCGTAGACGTCCTTGCGGTCGTCTACACCAATCACAGTGACCAGGCCATCACCATAGGTGTAGAGAATACGGTAGTCGCCGAGCGCAGACGGTAGAGGTCTTTATAGCCTTTGAGCTTCTTCTTGACTGGCTCATGCGGCCTGGGATCATCACAGAGGAGGTTGGATCGTAGGTCTCGATCTACTGCTCTCGCCGGAAGGGCGCGCAACTGACTCAGGAACGTTCTCTTCGTCACGAGTTCGTATGGCATCGTAGATCACTCCCTTGGACGTTGGCGTTGCTGCAAGGCTCTCGTTGTCATCCGTAATGCGCGCCAGGTTGTTTTGCCGCTCGCTCCTTTGCCACCGCTCCAGCCCATGATTTCACAGCCTGATAGTAGGCTATCACTGGCCTTCCGCTGTTTCAAGTGGAATGTCGTCGTCTGCTGGCGCGGAATCAGATGGTTCGGCCAGCCCGGCCGCCACCTCCGCAGCGTGGCGCGCGTGGTTGAGCCGCAGCAGCCGCGCTATGGCAGCGTGGGATCTGAAAAGCCACAGCAAATGGAGGGGAAGCCGGAGCGTGGCTCCGACTTCTACGAGCGCCAGCGCATTCTCGGTTTCACGACCAGTGATCGATCTCGAACGAACTGAAGAGAATGGCTGACGACGTGGCGACTGAACTCTCCTCCATGAAGGCCGGCTTCAGGCGAGGGATTCAGGCCATCGCCGATGCCACTGACGACCTGCTGGCCGTTGATCGCTGCCGCCAACTGGCCATTCTGCACCGTCACCTGCATGTTAAAGCTGCCGTTGTTAATGCCAACCTGGCCACTCCGCAGCGTGCTGACCCCACAGAGGACTGGATGTTTGTTGCAGCTTCCAATAGCCTTGTGAGTTCACCGCGAACAGGAACCCACCACAGGTACCGCCTTGTGGTGTCTGGACCACCACGTCGCCCAGACGCTGGTATTGCCAGGATCAAGGAAACCTGCCTGCGTTTCAACCTGAAGCTGGTTCTGCGTGTAGTACTGGTTCCCGTTCGGCGTATTGAGATCGAGCTCGGCCCAGGAGGTGTTGCTGTACTGCGACAGCACAAGGCCATTGCCAGACGAGCAGTCGCGTGTTGCGGCTCGGTTAACATCAGCCCATGCTGAGTCGTCATCGCAGGCTGGCCGGTGGACAGCGTACCAACTGTTCCATTGGGGCTGAGGCGCCTGCACTGTCACCGTCACGTAGACATGGTTGTTGCCGAAGATGCCACCATTGTGCCGCATGTCCCAGGCGGTGGTGTAGGTTGCTGGATGTTGGAGCGGTCAGCGTGATCGAGAACTGGCGCTGCTGGCCAGGCGCTACACTCTGCCCGCCGAAGCCGACCGGGCCCGCGCCCATGCAGTTGGAGGTTGGAGTGTAATAGGTATCACAGGCGAGTTCGTATCCCCCGCCGTCGCTCCAGGGGGCACTGCCGGTGTTCTGAAAGGTGAAATAGATGCATAAACACCTGGCCGGGATTGACCGTTGGGTAGGGCGAGTGGGGCGATCCACTGGTCGTTATCGACTGGCGCGGCGCCTGGCTGCTGCACCGTCACCTGGACATAGGCATTGTTCGATCCGAAGATTGAGCCGTGATGCGCCATGTCCCACCAGGTTTGATCAGACCGCCTGGGTTTGGCCGGGCGCTGTTAGGCTGAACTGGAAGCTGTGTTGCTGTCCAGGTGAGACCGATTGGCCACCCAGTCCGACTGGCGAGCCGCTCATGCAACTGGCGCCGCCGCCGCCATGGTAGTAGGTGTCACAGGCGAGCGCATATCCACCGCCATCTGTCCATGTGGTGTTCCCGGTGTTCGTGAACGTGAACTGTAGGCTAAACTGCTGGCCTGGCTGGGCCGTAACGGCTGGTGAATTTGAGACCCAGCCCGAGTTGTCTGTGGCAGGCGGGTTGTTCGGCGTCCGAACCAACGCTCCGAGGGTGATGGCGGCTGCCCGGCGACGGCGTCACGTGTGAAACTATGCTTACAGTGTTGATCGTTACCGTCGGAGCATATTGATAACCGAGCAGTGTCCCCATGGTCAGCGCCTCATCCACTACAGTGGCAAGTACATTGTAGGTGGCACTGGCCTCCTGTTGCAGCCAGTCAACGACGCCATTTATCGCGTCGAGTGTTTGGGTAATGGCATCTACCGGCCCACCAGCTTCACTCGACAGATTGAAGACCTGCCCAACAGCCTCATCAAGCGCCTTGGCGAGCTGTTTCGCTTCTGAACTACTTCGGAACATATCAAGGGCGTTCTTAGCCACCTCGATCATATAGCTTTGCGCTTCACTCGCATCGTCGTGCCCTGCGCTACGCAGGAAGTCGATGAACGCCGCTACTGAGGTTTCAAAGTCAGGTAAACCCTCCACACTGCTCACCACATCTTGGATATGGCTTGCCAAGCCAGAGAGGGGCATGTGATCGTCATAACTCAGGGATCTAAAGGATGAGATTAATTACATCGAATGAGGCGGCAAGGCGATCAAATGGATCGACGGTGAACTTAACCATCTGATTTGGCCCCGTAAAGCTCACCGTCAAGGGCACGGTGTGTGTCGATCCCAGGCAGAAGCAATCGAAGGGCGTGTCAATAGGCGGAGCGATCAGCCCGAATTGCATGGCTGCCCAATCAAACCGATCACCCTGCTGGGGAACGCTCACCTGCGCTGACTCGCTTGAGTACTCGACTCGATACCACAGTTTGGAGGAGTTATTGATGTCGAAGAGTTCGGTCGAGTCTGTGCTTCCGCTAACCTCTGAGGCATTGATGAGGTTCGTATCAAAGTACTGCGCAAGGAACTGGGTGATAAATTGATCGCGCGGAGCGGCAGTGGCTGCACGCTCACTCAACGCCGCTAAACCGCTCGCCAGGATGGTGACGCACAAAATGAGCGCGGCGCCCCGGTAGAGCGCACTTCTGCGGCTGCCAGGAACAGGAACTCGCATCGCTTGCCTCTCATTCTCCGTAGCGGACGTTGAGCGATTGCGCCTATCCTTGTTGTTTCTTCTCGTTAGTCATGAGCGCGCCATGCGCTGCCCGACCGGAAAGTGGGTTTTATAGCCAGGTCTCGGGCCTATCGCTTGCGGACACGCTGACGCACGAGTATTGCGCCTCCGCCTACAAGCAGCGCTAGCCCAACAAGCGCGACAATTGCGGCAATGAAGCCCCACAGCGGACTCGATGAACGCGATCGCGGTTTTGCCACTGGAGTGACATGCGTGATGCCAGGAGCGGCGATGCCAGCCACCGCTGTTGCCTCCAACGTCGGATTGGGGGTTGGAAATAGCGGCGTCTGAGCGCTGACGACGTGCAATGCGCCGAGCATGGACGAGGAATTTGTGACCAATCGCCGAACGCCACATCGCCAGCAGTGGTGATCCTAACAATCCCCATTGCCCACCAGGAGCGATAGGAGGAGAGTGAAACGAGTTGTCGCTTGCGACGATGGTATAGGTTGCTGGCGTGTTTGACGCATTCTGGAACGCGAGTGTGTCGCCGACCTGCGCTGTGACCACAGAGGGAGAAAAGCCCGGTGGCTGTTGCGCGCCGACGATCAATATGGTGATCGTCTGTGATTCAGCGCGCGCATAGGCCCTGGCGGACGTTATGAGCGAGAACAATACGCAGAGGCAGATGGCCAGCAGGAGCAAGACCTTGCTCAGCGATGAGCGCCCTCTGGAGAAGTTGAGTGAACTGCACATTTCAACATCCACCTCACATTCCCAACAGTAGTCTTACGCAAATATACCGAGGAAACAGTGCTCTCTGTCAATAGTGGCGTGCGATTTACTCTGTGGCCGGCCGCCACGCAGATTGGCAAGCCACATATCCTCAGTGCGACAACGATTCCCCTGCTCCCTCACTCCCCGAACAGCCGCTGTGCCTGGTACACCGCGCGCTCCTCGGCCACGCCGCCGCTCTTCGCCGCCGCGCCCGCCTTGCCGCGCGGCCCCTTCCCGCCGCCGCCGCGCTTGAGCGGCCGCCCGCCTCGTCGTCCAGGCCCTGCCGCCACCTCCGCCGCGTAGCGCTCGTGGTTGAGCCGCAGCAGCCGCCCCAGCACCTCGCGCCGCGCCGCCTCGCTGATCGTGTAGCGCAGCCCCTGCTTCGTCTCGTGGAAGCCGTGGCCCAGGTCGAGATCGCCCCAGCCATAGGCCGCGGCGACCGCGTTGTCCATCTCGACGTGCAGCTCGCGCAGCTGCTGGATGTCGTCCGCCGGCTCGTGGGGATCGTGGAAGCGGTTGTAGGTCTTGGTCAGCCCCTCCTGCCGCGCCAGCATGATCTCTGCCGCTGCGCGTAGTAGCGCTCGCCGATGGCCTCCAGGCTGGCGATGTCTTCGGGGAAGGGGAAGGTCTCGAAGCAGTCGGAGGGAGTGTAGCGCATCTGTTCGCAGTAGTTGAGCCATGGTCGGTCCCCATTCTTCGTGCGACATGCCTTGCATAAGCGCAAAGAATCGCAAAGCACATCAGCAGCGAATACAACGTAGCTATCTGAATAGACCATTCCTGCTGGCACGAACGAAATGGAGTTAAGTTACTCGACACGAGCACGTCACCAGCACTCGCTCCATGCCTGCGATGGTGCGTAAGGTTCTGGCGCTTTCTCGGCATACTGCCACCACAATGCTCTTCGCTGACGCGTCTCGTTATTCGTTGTCTCGTTCCGGCTTTACCTTCTCTCGCACGATCGCCATGCAATCGGGATAATCTCGGCCGGTCCAGCGGCCAGTCGTGGAAGTTGATGACCCAGCGGCTGGGCGACTGGTCGGGCCGCGAGTTGAGGTCTTCGCCGTTGAGGTAGGGGAAGAGCACGTCCTTGTTGCGCGGGTCTTTGGCGATCAGCGCCTGTGCTTCCTCCGGCTCCAGCACGAAGCCCATGCCGAGCACGAATGAGCCTTGAAGACTTGCCCGCGTTGGCGGCGAGCCGATAGGGTTTGCCATCGGCGGCGCCAGGCGCGGTGAGGAAGGCGGTGATTCCAGACCGGCTGATCGTCGAGCATATACGCTCGCTTGCCAGGTGCCCCGCCGCAGCCAGACATGGGCGACCTCTAGCGTGGCCGTTCCCGGCCATGGCGGCTCGGCACGGCGCGAGGATGCTGAAGCCGTCGGCGACAAGCTGGTCCAGGCCGACTTCGCGGGTGTCGCCCTGGGCGATGGTGTTCGTCGCCAGCAGCCCAGCATCGCCGCCTGAGCACAGCAGCTCCGGCCCGCAGGAAGAAATAGGCGCAGAGGTCGGCGCTGCCACGCTGGCCATGCGCCAGATGCTCCACCAGATACTCGCGGTACTCGTCGCCCAGCGCGCCGGTGATCTTCTGCCCGCCCATGAACGGCGGATTGCCGATGATGGCGGCGAAGCCAGGGCCGGGCGGCGCCCACTCCGTGAGGCTGGGCGTGAGCTGGCCGTTGACGATGGCGGGGCTGAAGACCTCCTCGACGAAGACCTCGGGGAACTCCAGCGGCCAGTGGAACGGTCGGCGACCGCCGAGCAGTGCGTCGGCGCGCGCGCGCAGCGCGCGCAGTTCGTCCTTGCGGCGCGCGCCTCGGCTTCGATGACGCGCACGCTCGTCGCTGCGTGCTCCTCGGCGTCGTCATGACGAGGCGATAGCGCGTCGAGCCGGTCCTGGCGCAGCCGCTCGCGCTCCTTGGCGTCGGGGGCCAGCGCGCTGCCCACCAGCAGGTCGGCGCCCAGGCGCAGCCAGATCCATCGCGCGCTCGGCCCAATCGAGCAAGCCGCTCCTTCTCCTCGGCGTCGCGCCACGTTACGACCGGGTGCGCCTCGATCTCGCGCCGCAGGCGCAGCGCATCGGCCATCGCGCGGCTCGATGACTGGCTCGATCCACGAGACAGCGCTGTAGCCATCCTCCTCGCGCGTCCAGCGACCAGTACTGCAACTGCTCGACGTCGTCGATGCCCAGCAGCGAGTCGCCGCAGCGCAGCGCGTGGTCGAGGAAGGTGAACGGCCGGTCCTTTGCCAGCGTGGTCAGCCAGAGCGAGAGCTTGGCCATCTCGACGGCCATCGGGTTCTTGTCCACGCCGTACAGGCAGCGGTCGCCGACGATGCCGCAGCGCCAGGATGCGGCGCTCCTCGGCTCGTCCGTCGGCAGCACGGTATCGGTGCGCGGGCGTGCTCCGAGAGCGTCCCCTCCGGCGTGATCGCATGGCCGGTCGTAGCCCTGCGCGCGATAGGCCGCCTCGGCGTCCTCCCACGCCTCCAGCAGCCGCTCGGACAGATAGCGGCCGCCTGCACCAGGAACGCGCCCGACCCCATCGCCATGTCGCAGATCTTGAGGTCGAGCAGTTCCCGGCCGGTCGCAGCCTCCACTCGCTCCTGCGGCTTCCCCTCGGCTGGGCCGACGTAGACCAGCGGCTCCAGCGTGTGCTGGACGATCGGCTCGGTCAGGCTGCGCGGCGTGTAGTGCGTGCCGGTGGAGCGGCGGTCGGTCCCCGCCGTGACGTAGACGCTGCCCGGCGGGATGACGACCGGATAGCCGGAGAAGTCGTCGCGGACCAGCCCGGCGAAGGGCCGCACCCGCGCGCAGAGCGCTCGTCGTTGTCGCAGGCCGCCCGCAGCCGCTGCTGCGCGCCGCGCATCGAGCGTTCGCCGCCAGGGCCTTGCTGATGGCGTTCGGCGTGCGGCCCGTTCGCTCCTTCAGGAATGCGCTGAGCGCGTCCTCGCCCTTGGCCGCCTGCGCTTCCAGCTCCGCGAGCGGCGATCTCGGCCTCCTCGTCGCGCTTGCCGTCCAGCCCGAGCATCGGCTCGTCGGCCCGGCGGGCGGTGTGGTCGAGCAGGCCCTCGTAGACGTGGCCGATCTGCTCGATGTCCAGCGCCCGGAAGGTGAGCCGCTGCGCCTCACTGGCCCGCCGCCGGGCACCCGCATTTGCAGCAGTTGCAGCGCCTCGAGCAGGTGCAGCACGGTGCGGTTGTCGACCGGCAGCGGCGTGGCCGGCGTCTCGCGCCAGGATGTCCCGCGGCGCGGCCTTCGAGGAACGGGAAGCGGTCGGGGTCGAACAGGTGGCCGCCGTAGGCGGGCAGCGTCAGCGCCTCGTGCTCGCACGCCGCCGTAGACGGCGCGGAAGGTCGCGAGCAGCCGGGCCCAGGCGTCCGTGCGGCGCTCCAGCACCTCCTCGCCGTGCTGGTCGGCCGCGTCCCGCAGCTGCGCCCGCAGCGTCGAGACGGCGTAGTTGCTGGTCGTAGAGCGCGTCGCCCAGCAGCAGCAGGCCCCGCTCCTCGGCGGAGAAGAGGAAGACCAGCCGCATCATCACCGTCAGCGCCGCCTCGTAGAGCTCCTCCGGCTGCTGACTTGACCAGCAGCTCGCGCCCGCGGTCCTGGTCGACCCGGTCGAGCGCCTGGATCAGCACCTCGACCGCCCGGCGGACCTGATAGCCGAGCTGGTCGGTGACTTCCTGCTGGTTGGCCGCGCTCTCGGCGAGCAGCGCCTCGAGCGTCTCGTCGTCCGCCACGCCGAAGAAGCGCGTGCACGCCGAGCAGGCTGCGGAAGGCCCGCAGCGTGATCGGCTCCTCCAGCCAGAGCGTCGCGTACCAGGAGGCGTAGCCGCGGTCAGTCTCGGGCAGCGCTTCGACCAGCATCCAGTGCTCGCCGTTGGTCACCAGGCCGAGCGCGCACGCCGGTGGCGTGGAGCAGTTCCATCATGCGCGTGGCGGGCGAGCCTTCCAGCGCATGCCGGGATCGCTGCTCGAGGTCCTGCGTCGCCGGGTAGCGCTTGACGAGCAGCCGCACGTTCGCCGCGCCGCCGCGTCGTCAGGGTTGACCAGCGCGAGATCGGGCGCAGCGTCTCGCCGTGCTCGGCAACGGCACGCGCAGGCGCGGCGGCAGCGCTGGCCCTTCGCGCAGCGGTCGCCGGGCAGCTCCAGCATCGCTCCAGCGACGAAGCGTACCCAGGCGGTATGCAGCGCCGCGTCGGGCTGGCGCCCCTCCTGGCTGGCCTCCCACTCCTCATGCGCGCGGCGCACTCGCCCGACCAGCGCCGTGTCGCACCGTGTCCAGCCCCTGCGGGAAGACCCGCAACAGCGCCGGGATGCTGACGAACGGCCCGGACGACTCGATCAGCGGGAGCCACTCGGCATGGTCACGGGCGATGGACGGCATATGCGCGAACCCTTCCTGGACGTGCTGGCGGTTGAAACCGCGCATGGAGGCGGCAGCGCCGCCACAACCCCGCCTGAGCGGTTCCATCGTCCGAACTGGTGTCCGCGAAGGCGGACATCGTGGCCATCAGGTCCTTCAGGCGCGTTTTCAACCGCCAGCCGACCCGCGTCCCAGCCGCTCTGGAACCAGATAGGTGACGGCGACCGGGAACAGGCGCGGCTGCGGGTCGGCGTAGCGCCGGGCGATGGCCTGCCGTCTCCCGCTCGATCTCGCCCGGGATCTCCTCCAGCGCGCCGCTCCAGCGCGCTCATGTTGCGCTCGAACTGCTCGCGCTCCTCGCTGGCTGAAAAGCTCCATCTGCTCGATCTCGGGCTGCTTCAGTTCCGCCTGGATGGACTCTCGACAGTTCGGTCAGGACCGCGCGAATATCCGTCCTCCTCCTGCGGCGCGCTCGGTCGAGCAGCTTCACGCAGGCCCTCGGCGCGGTCCCGCGGCGCGCGCCTCGAGCGCTCGTCGAGCGGGGCCAGGTGCGCGGCGCCTGTCGATCAGCGTCCGCTGGACCTCCGGCGAGGCTGGCTCCGGCAGCGCCGCCGCGAGCGCGCGCTCACCTCGCCCACGTTCATCCGCTGGAAGCGCCCCTCGCGCAACGGCCGCCCGCCGTCAGGATCTCCTCGTGCAGCCGCTGGCTGTCGCCGCCGAGCACCACCAGCCGCGCATGCGCGACCACCGCCGGGGCGTCCAGCGCCTCGTTGCGCGCCAGCCGGGCCGTCACCCGGTGCAGCTTGCGCTGCGCCGCCGACGCCCAGACCTCGGCCCGCAGCAGCCGCAGCGCCATCTGCACCAGCCGGTGGTTCAGATGGACCAGCACGACATCGTCCCGCCCCTGCGCCACGTCGTGATCGAAGACGATCGGACGCAGCGTGCTGCGTGTGCGGATGCTCCAGCCCCTCGACACACGCTGCCCAGCTGCCCCTGAACGGCGGAACGCTCGAAGGCCGCGACGCCGTCGACGTGCACCGGCTCGCAGCGGCGGCTGGCCGGCCAGCTCGAGGGCGATCTGCCACGGCCTCCTCGATGTTCTCCGGCGTGAGCCGCAGTCTCGCGCCGCGTCTCCTGCAGCTTCTCATGCAGGCGCGAATCTGCTCGCGCAGGTCGCCGCTCGAACCGCAGCATCCGCCGCACCGCCTCGGCGTCGTTCTCGGCCTGCGGCGTGTCCAGCGTGCGCCGCTGCCCAGCATCGCCTCCTCGACCTGTCGGCGATCACCGGCGCCGACCTTGCCCAGGTCTTCCCGGATCGTCTCGACCTTCTGCGCCGCCCGCATCAGGAACTCGAGGTCGGCTTCGAGCGAATCGGCGCGGCGCCGCGAACGCCGCTCCCGTCGGATTCGCGTCGCGATAGCCCTCGCCGACGAAGTGGTAGATCCGCACCTCGCTGGCGCTCGCTGGCCGTGGCGGTCGATGCGGCCGTTGCGCTGCTCCAGCCGGTTCGGGTTCCACGGAATCTCGTAGTGGATCAGCCGCGAGCAGTGGTTCTGCAGGTCGATGCCCTCGGAGGCGGCGTCGGTGGCCAGCAGGATGCGCACCGGGCGATCGGCGGGCGGCCTGGAAGGCCGCCTTGACGCGCTCCCGCTCCTCCGTGTCCATGCCGCCGTACATCGTCATCAGCCGGTCGCCCTCGTGAAGCCCTCGGGGCCAGGAGCCTCCTGCAGCCAGTTCTGCGTGGCCCGGTACTCGGTGAAGATGATGACCCGCTCGTCGCCCCATTCGCCGCCCGGCCTGAGTGTCGCGGTGAGCCAGGCGATCAGCTCTTGCGCCTTGGTCGCGCCGGCCACTGGCTCGCTCCGCCCAGCGCCGCATCTCCTTGAGCAGCGCCAGCTCCTCCGCGCTGAGCGGTCGCGAGTGGCGGCGCGCTGCGCTCGACCGCGTCGTCCGTCGCCTCCTCGTACGCCTCGTCGTCGGCGTAGTCCTCGTCGATCCGGTCGAGGTGCCGGCGCAAGACGCTCGGCGTGATCGCGGCGCGCTCGCCTCCGGCGCGCGCCGCCTGCTCAGTGACGGTCTCGTGTGCTGCTCCAGCGTCGTGCGCGAAGGCGGCGGGCAGGAGAAGAGCCGCTTCTTGAGCATCTTCAGCACGAACTCGGTGGCGGACCGCTCGGCGCCGTGGTCTTCGCCGTTCGCCGCGCTGGCAAGGCAGCTCGCGCTGTAGCGGCGCAGAGCGCGTGGATTCCCGCTCCTCGTCGGTGTAGTCGACCTCGAGCGGCTCGAGCGTCCGCTTGGGGAAGCGGGCGAGCCGTCCCACGCTTCGGCAGTTCGGACTTCAGCCGCCGCACCATCACCGCGTCCAGCTGCGCCTGCATCCGGCTGCACGCCGCGGGCGAACCGCTGGTTGTCGAGCAGTTCCAGCAGCGCCGTGAAGCTCTCCGGGTAGCCGTTGTGCGGCGTGGCGGTGAGGAACAGCTTGTGCTCGAAGTGCGGCGACCAGCTCGCGGATCGCCTGGGTGCGCAGCGAGTCGGTGGCGTACTCGCCCGCGCCCGACGGGCGCGACGTTGTGGGCCTCGTCCACGATCAGCAGGTCGAACGCGGCGCGGGTAGATCGGCTCGCCTCGGCGCGGCAGCGCCTCCCGGAACAGCCGCAGCGGGCCGCTCGCGCTTGAGGAAGTCGATCGAGGTGATCAGCCGGGGGAAGTGGGTCCACGGGTTGACGTGGAGCCCGCGCTCGCGCCGCAGCTCGCTCATCAGTTCGGTGTCCACGATGCGGAAGTCGAGGCCGAACTTGTCCCGCATCTGGTCCCGCCACTGGATCTGGAGCGAGGCCGGGCAGACGACCAGGATCGCCGCGCGCGGTGGCGGATGATCAGTTCCTGCGCGACCAGGCCCGCCTCGATGGTCTTGCCGAGGCCCACGTCGTCGGCGATCAGCAGGTTGACCCGCGGCATCTGGATCGCGCGGACCACGGGGTCGAGCTGGTAGTCCTCGATCTCGATGCCGCTGCGGAACGGCGCCTGAGGGCGTTGCACATCGGCCGAGGTCGCCGCGCCCCAGCGCACGGCGTCGAGGAAGGCGTCGAGCTGGGCGGGCGGGTCGAAGCCGGTCGGCCGGGCAGCGCGACCTTCTCGACGAGCCGGGCGCCCGGCTCGATCTCCCAGATGACCTGCAGCTCTTCGCCAAGGCGTCGTCCTCGACCGACGACAGCGTGACGAGATGCTGACGCGCCAGGCTGTCGCGCTGGAGCGGATCTGGGTCAAGCGCGCTCTGCTGGGCGTCCATGACCACAAAGCGCCGCTCACGCACACTGACCAGGTTTCCCGGCGCCGGTGGGCTGGCGTGCGACACGATAGCGATCCTTCCACTATGACTGCATGTCGTGCCAGTCCAGTGTTGATATGCCGTAGCGCGTTGGAGCGCGCACTCGGAGGTGATGCGTTCCCATGAGGAAGGGAGCGCCGTCATTGTAGCACAGCCGCTGTCAGCGCATAGGTCTCACTGTGATACGCGCCATACTATACTTAGTAACTATCTCAAAAGCGTGTCCAGCGTGGTAGAGTGAGTGAAAGGCGGTGAAAGCGCGGAGGAACGTGGCATGGCACGACCACGCAAAGAGCGACCGAAGTGGGACGAGTTGGCGACGATCTGGCAGGTGTCCGACGAGTTGTGGGCGGTCATCGCGCCCATTCTCGCCGACCTGTACTTGCTGAAGCCGACGGGCAGGCCCCGCGTAGACGCGCGGGCGACCCTCGATGCGATCATCTTCCGGCTGCGGAGCGGCTGCCAGTGGAACCAGTTCCCCGAGGTTTCCCTGATGACAGTTCGGTTCACCGCACCTTCCAGCGCTGGATCCACCTGGGGGTCTTCGAGCGCCTCTGGGCCACGCTGGTGGACGCCTGCGCCGACCTGGGCGGCGTGGACTGGGAATGGCAAGCCGCTGACGGGGCGATGGGCAAGGCGCGGCTGGGGGGGATATCATCGGCCCTAATCCCACCGACCGGGGCAAACGCGGGGTGAAGCGCAGTGTGCTGGTGGAGGCGGCGGGTGGGCCGCTGGCGGTCGTGATCGCTGGAGCCAATGTCCACAACACCAAGTTGCTGGCCGCCACCCTGGATGCGCTGGGGGTCACGCGGCCCGAATCCACGACGGAGCAGCCGCAGCATCTGTGTCTGGATAAGGGCTACGACAATCCGACGGGCGAAGCGGCGGTCGCCGCCCACGGCTACGTGCCCCATATTCGGCGCATCGGCGAGGAGAAACGCGACCCGGCAACCGGCGAGAAGCGCTTCCCGGCACGCCGTTGGGTCGTCGAGCGCACGCTCGCGTGGCTCTCTAAGTGCCGTGCCTTGCTGGTGCGCTATGACAAGCGCAGCGCCAACTTCTTGGGCCTGCTCAAGCTAGCCTGCGCGCTGGTCTGGTATCGCCGCCTGCATCGCTTGTCCCTTTTGAGATAGTTACTTAGTACTTCAGTTGTAGTTAGCGCGTCAACTCAATTTTTCTGGTTTGATGCCAAGCGGCGGATGTGATCGACGAGAGCGCCTTTCCCCAACCCTTCTGGCATGAAGGCCAGAGCAAGCGGGAGGGCTTCTCGGGCAAGTGCAACTGTAAAACTAAGCGCCAGCCGCCGCTCCTGGGCGATGAAACCGCCGACTGAGGCGCCTGAGACGCCATGCGCGACATTCTGAACTGTGCAGCAATGAGGTCCGCTCAATAATCCATCCCCTGCGCCGGGATGGGTGGATTCGAGCTAGCGCGCGCCCAGGGCAGGCCGACGCGCATCGTCGCCGCCATCTGTAGCGGCTGCCATCGCTGCGTCGCCGCTCGCGGTTGGCGGCTCGCTCTGCTCGGCGGCGCGCTCCTCGGGCGGGCGTATGTTGTGGAAGAAGATGTAAAAGAGCAGCGCATTCAGCCCTTGCAGCGCCGCGCCGAACTCGAACGGCAATGCGAGCGAGACATTTGCGAAGAGATAGCCCGCCAGCCCTGGTGTGAGCGCCGACGTCACCTGCGTCGGCAGATTGGACAATCCCGCCACTGTCCCGCGCTCCTCCGCTGGCACTACCGCCATGACGTAGGATTGCCGCAGCGGCAGGGCGATGCGCTGGGCCTGCATCCGCAGCAGGTAGATCGCGCCCGCCAGCCATAAGGTTGGCGCCAGCACCATCGGGATGATCAGCATCGCCTGGACCGCACGGCCCCAGAAAATGGCGCGTACCAGCCCCAGCCGCGCCGCCACCCGTGGCGCGTAGAGATTCGAGGCCAGCGCCGCCAGGTTGACGAGGGTATAGAGCGCGCCAATCGCAGCGGGGCCAGCGCCATAGCGCCGGAAGAACCAGTAGGTGATGAACGGCCCGAAGAAGCCGACCGCCAACCCATTGACGCTATTGGTCATCCACAGACGCTTGAGAATCGGCCATGAGGTCACTGAAATCCTGCTGAGCGGATTCCAGGATGCGCTACGGCCCGTCGCCGTCTGGCGCTCGGGGCGTGGGCGCGCGCGGGGATGGGTATCGGCGATTGGGACGACGAGCAGCGCCGCGATGACGGCCAGCACGGCCATCACGATGAACGCGACGCGATAGCCCGCCAGTCCGTCCGCGCCACCCAGGCGCAGGTATGGCAGCAGGTCGGGCAACGTGGCGAGGGGGCCACCTCCGACCAGCGCGCCCAGCGATGAGAAGAACGCCATGCGTCCAAACACACTATTGCGCACACGCGCCGGGGTCGAGTCTGCTATCAATGCCTGCTCTGCGGGCTGGTATGGACCGATGGCGCCACCGCCAGCCCCAGCGCCGCGACCAAACGAACCGAGCGCGGCGAAGGCGAAGAGCAGTGGCACGTTGCGGGTGAGCGCGAACATGAGCGCGGCCAGCCCGGCGCAGAGCGGCAGCGCGATCAGGAATGGCTTGCGCCCTATGCGATCTGCGAACAGGCCAACCATGCTGGAGAGCGCCGCCGAGGCGAGGGCGACGGCGACGAAGAGCCAGCCCAGGTCTACCGCAGTGAAGCCGATCAGCGCAAGGTAGATCGGAACGACCACCCCCGCAAGCGCGCGCACCGAACTCATGAAGAGGCGCGCGATCAACACCAGGCTCACATCGTGCGTCATCCACTCCGGCCAGATGCGCTGCCGCAGCCGCGCAGCGCGTGGCGCAGATTGCTCGGATGACATGCCGACTCCTTCCCGCAGAATATATTGTCACTGCCCTATCTCATATGCTACAAATAGTTGACTAGGTTAGTCAATGGAAGTGGCGGCGAGCGACCGGGTTCGCTGAAAGGGCGAAGGTGTGAGCAGAAACGATGCGCGCCCCGATCAGGCTATCGCGCGGGCGCTGGATCACTGGTGGTCATCGCTGGGGCGCGAGTTTGGCCCACTCTCACGCCCGCAGCGGCGTGTGCTGCATGCCCTGGCCGACCGTGAGGCGGCGAGCCAGCAGACGCGCGTGGGCGACATCGCCGCCAGCCTCGCGCTCACCACCGCTGGGGCCACGCGCATGCTCGATACGCTCGAAGGGCTGGGCTTTGCGACGCGCTACCGGACACCGGGCGTGGACCAGCGCCAGGTGCATGTCGCGTTAACTCCAGCAGGTCGCGCTGCGCTGGAGCAGGCCGACCGCGCCTTCAACGCGCACGTAGCCGCTAGCCTCGCGCCGCTGACCGAGGCTGAGCGCCAGACGCTGGCCGCGCTGTTGTCTCGCCTGGGCAGCGCAGGCGGCTCAGCCAATGTCGCCCCGGCTGCGCCTGAAGACTCTGGCAGCACGGCGCCTGAGGTGTGATGGGCGAGCGCTGCTATTGCCCCTCGCCTGTCACGCGCTCGCGGGCGTCGGGCGCTACCACATCCAGATCAGCGGGATGTCGGCGCAGGTAGGCGATCACGTAGGGGCACTCAGGGATGACCTCCAGGCCGCGTGCGCGCGCGTCGTCGAGCGCGAACCGCGTCAGCTTGCCCGCGATGCCGTGGCCCTCCAGCGCCTGCGGCACGCCCGTGTGGATGAGCGTGATGCGCTGGCCCGCGCGCGCATAGGTCAGCGAGGCCAGCGCCGCGCCGATCTGCGCCTCGTAGCGCTGCTCAGCCTGATTGTCGCGAATGGTGATGTTCTCGAAGTCTGGCTCCATGCTGTGTCGCCTCCTGGCCATGCGCCGCGCAGACGCGCTCAGTGGCGCGCCCTCTCTAGGAATGCCACATAGCTGCCCGTGAACGCAACGGCGACCTGTCCATCGTCGGCGCGAATCTCTACACTGAGCGGGAGACGCGCCTTGCCGCGCCGCCGCAGCCCCGCGAGGAAGCGTTCGGTCTGGTGGGCCGTCGGCGCCTGGCATGTCGCCACGAAATCCTGCCCGACGGGCAGGAGGTAGCGCGTCGCGCTCTCCTGAATGACGATGACGCCTTGCAGGCATTGCTCGCGGAGCATGAGCCAGGTCAGCCCCCACCCTGCCAGTGTCGCCACAGCGGTAAGGCTCCCGGCGAACGCGGTGGCCTTGTGGTTGATATTCGGCGCCAGTGGCGCGCGCAATCTGAGGCATGCGCCGTCGTAGTCCTGAACGACGAGGCCGATCTGCTGACTGAGCGGAATCTCGTGATGGAGCACATCCTGAAGCTCGCGCGCCAGGCTCTGCCGCTCGCGCATACGCGGCTCCTCTACAGCTACAGCAGATACTCGGCGGGGGTGAAGATCGCGCGTAGCAGCCGCTCCGCGTCGTGGCGCACCAGCGTATCCTGGTACACCGCCAGCAGCGCATCCACCACCACCTCAGGCGCCATCTCGCGCAACTGCTCCACATCGGGGATCACCGGATGTTGCTCGCCCGCCGCGTAGCGCTCCAGCAGCCGCTCCGGGAACGTGCCGTCATGCGCCACCACCCGATCCACCCGGTCCCCCAGGTAGCGCTGCACCTCACGCACAAAGTCCGAGGCGCGGAAGCCATCCGTCTCGCCACGATTGGTCATCAGATTGCAGACATAGACCTTGCGCGCCTCCGAGACGCGCACCGCCTCGGCCACCTGATCCACCACAAAGTTGGCCAGGATGCTGGTGTAGAGGCTGCCCGGCCCGATCACGATCACATCCGCCCGCCGGATCGCCCGCAGCGCATCCTCGCACGCCTCCACCGCCGCCTGCTGCAGATAGATGCGCCGAATCGGCGCCAACGGCCCGCGTTCCCGCTCGCCGCGCGTATCGATCTCCGTCTCGCCACAGATGACCGCGCCACCCTCCAGTTCGGCGCAGAGCGTCGCCGGCTGGAGCGTGATGGGCAGCACCGCCCCGGCGGTATCGAGCAGTTGCTGCGCATCCTCGATGGCATGCAGCAGGTTGCCGTGATTGACCTCTTGCAGCGCCGTGATGATCAGATTGCCCAGGCTATGCCCGCCCAGCGACGGCGTCTCGCCTGCGGCCACGCCAGCGCCATTGCCTGCGCCGCCATTCTTGCCGTTCTGCTTGAAGCGATAGGTGAAGACCTCGCGCCAGAGCACGCCCTTGCGCGAGAGCGCGACCAGCGCCTGACGCAGATCGCCGACGGGCAGCGTGCCGTACTCATCCATCAGCCGCCGCGAGCTGCCGCCGCTATCGGCCATCGTGACGATGGCGGTGATGGAGCAGTCGTGCTTCTTGAGCGTGGAGAGCAGCGCGAACGGCCCGGTCCCGCCCCCAATCGTGACAATATGCTTGCCACGCACCCCCAGCAACGCATGCGCCTGCCGCTCGTACGCCTGCTCCATCTCACTCCACTCCCTGCTCTTAATCTTGCGCTTGTCCTGCGCTGGTCGGGTCGTCCTGACGCCTACTGGCGTAGCTCCGCGCCGAAGCGATCATGCAGCGCCGCAATGATCGCCTTCTGCGCCTCCTCGACCTCCTGCGCCGTCAGCGTGCGGTCGGGGGCGCGATAGGTCAGCGTGTAGGCCAGACTCTTCTGATTTGGCGCGATGCCCTCACCAGTATACACGTCGAAGAGCTGAACCTGAGGCGCCAATGGCCCACTATGCGCACGAATGGCCTGCGCCACCGCCGCCTCGGGCAGGTCGCGCGCGACGACGATGGCCAGATCACGCTGCGCCACGGGATAGCGCGAGATCGAGCGTGTCAGCGTGCGCAGTGGCGCGACGGTGTAGAGCCGCTCCAGGTCTAGCTCCATCAAATAGGTGCGGCGCGTCAGATCGAAGCGCTCGGCGACATCGGGGTGAACCTCGCCCAGCACGCCGAGCGGGAGCCACACGCCCTCCGCCTCCAGCGCCTTCGTCTCCCCATCCACGCGCTCGCCGGGCAGCGCGAGCGCCTCCAGCGTGGCGCAGCGCCCCGGGTGGAAGCTCGGATGTCGCGCCTGAGTGAAGCGGTAGCGCGTGATCTGCAAGCCGCGCAGCAGCAGTTCCGCCGCGCCCTTGATGTCGAAGAAATCGGCGTCACGCTCACCAAGCCAGCTCTGCGCGGGCGGGCCGCTCAGCGCCACGCCCACCGTGCGCCGCTCCTCGGCCAGGCCAGCGCCTTCCGTCAGCTCGCGCGTGAGCAGGTAGCGCCGCCCCACCTCGAAGAACCAGAGTCCCGCGCTGCTGTGCTTGGCGTTCTCGCGCGTGACCGCCAGCAGCCCGGAGAGCAACGTGAGCCGCAGCGCCTCCATATCCACGCTCAGCGGATTGCGCAGCGTGATCGCCGGCAACTTCTCGGCCACCGCCTCGATACGCCGCCGCTCCATCGCCTGCGGGCGCGCCGTCGCGAGCTGCGCTCCCTCGCTCGCGCTGGCCGCGCCGCTGGCCCCCGTCGGCACAGGCGCGCTCAGCAGCAGTTCCTCGCCCGCCGTCAGCCCTGGCAGCACACGCGCCATCGCCGTGCGACTCACCAGCGGATAGGTCTGTACCTCGGTGAGGCCACCGCCGAGCAGCAGGTCGCGTATCTCGAACTCGCGCCAGAACCACGGCTCATCCTGCGGCTCTGGCAGCGGGCCAGCAGGGATGGTGCTGGGAATGCGGTCATAGCCGACGATGCGCGCGACCTCTTCCACCAGATCGGCGCTCTCCTCCACATCGCCGCGCCAGGTCGGCACGGCGACACGCAGAGTCAGCGCGCCGCGCTCGGAGGGCAGCTCCTCGACGCCGAAGCCCAGCGAACGCAGCGCGCTGATCGCCTCGGTTGGCGTGACGGTCATGTTCGTCAGCCACTCCACCTGACCCAGATCGAAGTCAATGACGCGCTGCTCTGGCCTGGCGGCGTAGAAGTCCACATAGCCAGGCGCGATCTGGCCGCCGCCCATCTGCGTGATGAGCTGCGCTGCACGGTCGAGCGCGACCGTCGTCATGGTGATGTCAGGATTTTTCTCGAAGCGGCTACCCGCCTCCGTGCGCAGCGCCAGCGCCTGCTCGGTGCGGCGGATGTTCACCGGATTCCAGTGGGCGGCCTCCAGGATGAGGTTGGTCGTCTCGTCCGCGACCTCCACGCGCGCGCCGCCAAAGATGCCCGCGATGACATTCGGGCCTGCGGGATCGGTGACGAGCGTCATCTCTGGCGTTAGTTTGCGCTCCACGCCGTCGAGCGTGGTCAGCATCTCGCCAGCATCGGCGCGGCGCACGATGATCGTGTGGTCAGCCACCCGGTCATAGTCGAAGGCGTGCAGTGGCTGCCCCATCTCCAGCATGACATAGTTCGTCACATCCACGACATTGTTGATCGGGCGCATGCCTGCGGCGGTCAGTCGCTCGGCCATCCACGCGGGCGAGGGGCCAATCGTGATGCCGCGCACCACACGCGCCGAGTAGCGCGGACACATCGCGGCGTCGCGCACCTCCAGCTTCATCAGCTTGCTCGCGGCGGTCCCGCGTTCCTTCACGCTGGCGTCTGGCGCACGCAGCGACTGCCCGGTGAAGGCGGCGATCTCACGCGCGATGCCGACCATGCTGAGGAGATCAGCGCGGTGCGCCTTGAGGTCGAGATCGATCACCGCTTCGCCGACGATCTTGCCGAATGGGACGCCAATCGGCGTGTCCTTTGGCAGAATGTAGATGCCGTTGTGGTCGTCGGAGAGGCCAAGCTCGCGCGGCGAGCAGAGCATCCCCTGCGAGAGCACGCCCATCGCTTTCTTCTCGGCGATGGTGATCTCGCCCACCTTCGCGCCGACCTGCGCCAGCGGCACGATGTCGTGCAGCTTGATGTTGGGCGCGCCGCAGACAACACTCAACTCCTCGCGCCCGGTCCAGACGCGGGTCGCGTTCAGGTGGTCGGAGCCTTTGACCGGCTGCAGCCAGGTGATCTGCGCCGTGATGATATTGGGCCAGGGATACTCGACCCGCTCCACCTCCAGCCCCGCCATCGTCAGCCGCTCGGCCAGTTCTTCCGGGGTGAGCGTGATGTCAACGTACTCTTTCAGCCATGAGTATGGCGCCTTCATAGCAGACTCCTCCGCGATACATTCGTTGCGGTTGTTTCATCATGAGATCGAGGCGTACTGCCTACGCCGAGGGACTTGCGGCCATCCGCCCTCACCGCGTGTCGGGGTGCGCTCGCGCGATGTTCACGATGTCGGAGAGTACACCCATCGCGGTCTGCGTCGGATCGCCCTCACCCTCGATCAGCGTCAGTTGCTGCATCGTGTCGGTGACCAGGCGCACCGCTGTCTCCATGCCGGTCAGATGGGCCAGCGTATCGGTGGGTGGGAGCGCGAGCAGCCTGACCTCGGCCACCACCTGGCCAGCGTCACGTCGGCCCTCCACCACCTGCTTGAGCGTCTGCTCTGGCTGGCGCGCGGCGTTCGCCTGGCGCATCGTCTCCGCGCCCAGCCCGATGCGGTGGACATCCTGCGGGCGCAGGTCGGCGCCCATCAGCGCGTTCGCCAGCACGGTCGCCTTGACCGAGGCGTCCCAGCCATCCAGATCGTTCGAAGGATCGGCCTCGGCCACGCCCGCGCGCTGGGCTTCGCGCACCGCGTCCTCAAGCGACATGCCGTCGCCCATCAGGCTCAGCACATAGTTGCTGGTGCTATTGAGCAGCCCGCGAAAGCTGACGACCTCCGTCACCGGCAGCGAAAACTCCATCATGTTGATGATCGGCGTGCCATCCATGACGGTAGACTCGAAGCGCAGCCCTAGGTCGCGCTCGGCGGCCAGCGCCCGCAGCTCGCGCAGCCCGTGCGCGATGGGACCCTTGTTGGCCGTGGCGACATGCTTGCCCGCCCGCAACGCCGCGCGCATATGATCGAGCGCTGGCTGGCCATCCGCCGGGTTCAGCGTCGTGATCTCGACCAGCAGGTCCGCTGGGCAGGTTGCGGCGAAGCTGACGCCATCGCCGCTGAAGGGCTGCGCGCCCTCAGGCAGACGCTCGCCCGGCGCGGAGCCTGGCCACGCGCTCGCCGCGACCGCTGCCGGGGTCAGGCCCGCAGGGGCCGTCCAGCCACCGGCGCGGCGCGTATACGCCCCACTGATCGTGATGGCCAGACGCTGCTCACGGCGCAGCGCCTCATCTTTGTTCGCCAGCAGCTTGATGAGCCGTGTTCCGACATTGCCGCAGCCCAACAGCGCGATTCGCATCTCCATTGCAGATCATCCTCACTGATGTCGCGCGATGCGCTGACATCTCTCCGGATACATGGCGCCCCACCAGGGGCACGCCTCCGACACCTGCCTAGCGGAACTGCGACAGGAAGCGCAGGTCATTCTCAGAGAACAGGCGAATGTCCTCGACGCTATAGCGCAGCATCGCGATCCGCTCGATGCCCAGGCCGAACGCGAAACCGCGATAGATCGCCGGGTCGTAGCCCACGCCGCGCAGCACCTTCGGATGCACCATGCCAGAGCCGCCCATCTCAAGCCAGCCAGTGTATTTGCAGATGCGGCAGCCAGCGCCGTCGCAGTTGATGCAGTCCATATCGAACTCGGCGCTTGGCTCGGTGAATGGGAAGTAGCTGGGGCGGAAGCGAATCTTGCGATTGGCGCCGAACATCTCGTGGGCGAAACGCTCGACCACGCCGCGCAGATCAGACATCGTGCACGTCTCGTCTATCAGCAGCCCCTCGACCTGATGGAAGACCGCCTCGTGGCTGGCGTCGGTCGCCTCGGAGCGGTAGACCGTGCCCGGCGCGATGGCGCGCACGGGTGGCCGCATGCGCTCCATGATGCGAATCTGACCGGGCGAGGTCTGTGTGCGCAGCAGAATCTGCCCCGGCAGCACCCAGAAGGTATCCTGCATGTCGCGCGCGGGGTGGTCCTGCGGGATGTTGAGCGCCTGGAAGTTGTAATAGTCCGTTTCGACCTCAGGCCCCTGAAACGGCTGGAAGCCCATCCGCTCGAAGATGGTCGCGATCTGGCGTGTCGTGCGCGTAATCGGGTGCATGTGGCCCCGCACGATGGGTCGCCCTGGCAGCGTCACGTCCAGCGTCTCGCGCTCCAACGCAGCGTCGCGCTCGCGTACCCGCAACTCGGCGCGCCGCTCCTCCGCCAGGCGCTCCAGCTCGACCTTGACGGTGTTCGCCGCCTGGCCAACGACTTTGCGCTGCTCACCGGGCAGCTTGCCCAGCCCCTTGAGGATGGCGCTCAACGCGCCGCGCTCGCGCCCCAGATAGCGCGTGCGCCATTCCTCTAGCTCATCGGTCGTCTCGATGGTCGCCAACTCGGCCACTGCGCGTTCACGCAGCGCCGCAAGCTGTCTCTCTTCATCCGTCATCATGGCGCCGTTCCCCTGATCGTCTCACGTCGTCGAACATGCAAAACGGCGGCCTCGTCAGGGACGAAGCCGCCGTTACGCTCCGTGGTACCACCCACCATTGAGCGCGCATTCCCGCTCGCCGCCCTGCGCGCATCTCCAGCGACAGGGCGGCGGCGCGATCGCGCTCCACTCAAGCGCCCGCTAACGGTGGGCCACCGTGACGCCTACCACAGCACGCCAGTAGCGTGCGCTTCAGCAAGCCATGCTCAGGAGTGAACTTCCACCGCCGTTCGCCGCGCCGGGGCTTGCAGTCTGTGGCCCCGGCTCCCTGTTGCGCAAACGCCGATGTACTCTCTCCGTCAACGCGCCTGTATGCGATTGTCCTGTCTGCGCCTGTTGCGCCAGCGCTGGCCAGCGCCAGGCTACCGCTCTCGCGCGCGTCGTTGGCGCGCCGCTTCAAACAATATCACACTTGCGGCGATGCCTGCGTTCAGCGATTCCACGCCGTTCCACATGGGAATCGAGACGCGCGTCGTCGCCAGCTTCGCCGCCTCGCGCGAGACGCCGTGCGCCTCATTGCCGATGATGATAGCGACGCGGCGCGCCAGGTCTACCGCATCATAGGCGGCGGCGGCGCTGGCCTCGGCCACCAGAACCTCATGGACAGCGGGCGCGCCGCTGAACCGCTGGGCAATCTCGTCCCAGCTCAGCCCCACGCGGATCGGCAGATGAAAGTGCGCTCCCGCCCCGGCGCGTACCACCTTGGGCGCGAACGGGTCGGCGCAGGCCGGGCCGAGCAGCGCTTCATCGGCGTCGGCGGCGAGCGCTGATCGCAGGATCGTTCCCAGATTGCCAGGGTCGGCCAGCGCATCGAGCGCCAGCAGCACGGGCCGCGCGCGGCCACGCCTGCGGGCGCGTGTGCGGCCGGGAGCGACATCCTCCAGCGCGACAGCGCCGACGATGCCCTGCGGTGTGCGGGTGTCGCTGGCGCGCTCGATGGCCGCCGCCGTCGCCTCATAGACCTCCGCCCCGGCGGCGCGCGCATCGGCCACGCGCTCCAGCAGGCGCCGCCCCTCCACCGTGCGCTCCAGCGTCAGCGGATCGTAGATGAGCAGGCGCGGCGTCACGTTCGCCGCGAGCGCGGCCACCAGCAGATGCGGCCCCTCGATCAGGAACAGGCCCTCCGCCTCGCGCCCTTTCGCCGCCTGGAGCGAACGCAGCAACGCGATGCGCTGATTTGCCGGGCTGGTAATCATCGCCATTACTGTTCCCTCTGCCGGTCGCGACCCATGCTGGCCCACGCAGGTCTGTACCCCTGAACAAAACGACGAGCGCCACGCTGGATGGCTGGCATCCGCGCGGCGCTCGTATAGCTGGCGCATTCTCGACGGCTAGGCTTTGACAGTCGCCTTCTTGTCGAGCGCAGCGCGCGCGGTGGTCACCAGCGCGCCAAACGCCTTGAGATCAGTCACGGCAAGGTCCGCCATGATCTTGCGGTCAACCTTGACCTCGGCCAGGCTCAGGCCATGGATGAGGTCGCGGTAGGGCATCCCGTAGAGGCGCGAGGCCGCGTTGATGCGCGTGATCCACAGCGTGCGGAAGTCGCGCTTGCGGTTGCGGCGGTCGCGATAGGAGTAGGCGAGCGCCTTCATCATGGACTCGCGCGCCGTCTTGATCAGGCGATGACGCGCGCCCCAGTGACCCTCGGTACGCTTCAGGATTTTCTTGTGCTTCTTGTGCGAGGTAACGCCTCGCTTGACTCGTGGCATGGTAGCTCTCCACCCCCGGCGACACGCTTCTGGGACCGGGGTCCCTCAGGTAGCTTTGACACTCCACGCGGGCTAAAGCCCGATGGATTCTCGGTTCACCCCCGCAGCTACCGCCGCGAGTCCCCGAAGGGCCTGCCCGGCCCATTGCACGCGAGCCTACGCTTGAAGCGCGGGCTGGCGACAGCGAGGCGGTCGGAAAAGAGCGCCTCATGAAACGACTGCCGTTCCACACAGTCTCGCACACAGGCATGCGGTGTGCAAGCGGCGAAGACTTCTGGCTCAAGCCGGAACACGCCTCACCACTGCCGTTGCAACGGCGTGGCTTGCGGCGGGCTAACGCCCTGTTCTGTCAGCTATACGGGAGCAGGCGCTTCATCTTATGCGCGTCGCCTGCCGCCATCACCGATGGCTTGCTCAGGCTGCGGTTGCGCGTCGGGTCCTTCTTGCGGCGGTACTTGGTGCGCGCGGATTTCAGGTGCATAAACTTGCCACCAGCGGTGGCGTAGGCCCGCTTCGCGGTTGCCTTATGTGTCTTGAGTTTTAGCTTTTTCACGCAAACTTCTCCGGCCCTGATGTCGCACATCTGTTTCGAGCGTTGGGGGCAATCTGGGGCCGGTGGAGACACACGAATGCGCCCGCAGCGCCACGCACCAGACGAGTATACCATAGGAGCTTTCGGGCGCGCAAGCATTTTGTCTGATGTGGCGGCCTTGTCGCTGGGGCGTAAGATGACCCTGGATCATGCGCCATCGGCGGGGGTAGCGGGCGCGGTAACGCTGGCGCCACTGGCCCGAAGTTGCCGCTCGACCTCGGCGCGCACCTCGGCGCCGCTCAGCCCCAGCTGCGTCGCGAGCAGCAGCAGCCGCGCGACTCCTTCGCTCAGGCTGCGCTGCTGGGCCGCCGCATGGGGCGCCAGCGGGGCGCCAGCCACACGCACGCCCCGGCGCGGCTCGGCGCGTGTCCAGCCAGCGCGCGCCAGCTCATCATAGGCGCGGGCCACCGTGTTTGGCGCCACACGCAGGTCGCGCGCAAGCTGGCGCACCGAGGGTAGCTCATCACCTACGCGCAGTCGGCCAGCGACCACCAGCGCCCGAATCTGCGCCGCGATCTGCTCAAACAGCGGGATTGGGCTGGCGGCGTCGAGGCTCAGCAGTGGCTCATCGCTCATGATGGCCGCGCGACCGCCGCGATCTGCTCCTCCGGGCGCCGCCAGCCGGTCAGATGGCCGCCCAGGCGTCCGCGCGTCGCCATGATGACCACGCCACCGAAGAAGGCGCCTGCCGCTACGATGAAGCTGATCGTGAGCAGTGGCTCGACAGGGCGCCCCTGCGCCAGCTCAGTCGCCGTGATGACATTGCGCGCCGCCACGACCAGATACGCGCTCGACATCCACGTCATCCCCAGGATCGAGCCGATCCCCAGCGCGCGGCGATAGTCATCGGCGCAGCGCGCCACCTGCGGATCGGCGGCGAGCAGCGCGCGTGGCGCCTCGGCGAGCCAGCGCACACACAGCCCGGCGCCCAGCAGGATGAGCGCCCCCAGCACGAGGAACACGCCCACAACCGCCATCGTCGGCGCCAACCAGCGGGCGCCGCTGATGGTGAGCGTGACGCGGCTCGTCTGCGTCGCCAGCGGCCAGAGCGACACGACGGCATAGAGCACGACCAGCGCAGGCGCCCAGGACAACCACCATGCACAGTAGTCGCCCGCGCGGCGGCGGCGCAGATCGCCATAGGTCGGCGTCGCTGGTAGCAGGCGTGTGGCACGGCGCGAGCCGACGATGAATCCCACCGCCAGGCCAAGCGCGACGCCCTGCAACTGCAACGCCTCCTGCGCCTCAGCGCCACTGCCGAGCAGGCTGGCGAGTGTCCCGGTGGCGGCCAGCGCCAGCGCGCACATGCCGCCCACCGCCAGCAGCCAGCCCAGTCCAGCGCCAAGGATCGTCCACCCGTTGAGCGCTCTGAACTGACGCATGATCTCGTCGGCATGCGCCGCGAATGGAGCGGGATCAGCGCCGCTCCATTCGCTCAACTCACGTGTGAAACGCTCGCGATTACCCCACAGCCTGCTCCCAAAGCGTCGGGTGAGCAGCAGCGCCCCATAGACCATGAAGACGGCGCCCATCAGCGCTGAGGCGAGCGCCAGCGCCAGCGCGACCATTCCCTGATCCACGTTGAACGTGAACACCGCCGTCTGACTGCCCATGCGCCCACCTCCGCGACACGGATGCGTCTCTCTCGCGCGCATCTGTATCACCCTGGCTACTATAGTGAGTATGTCGCCCGGTCGCGCCTGTGTCAAGAAGGTGATACAGACATCTCGCGCAGAGCATGTTCAGCGCGAGATGAGGAACGCCAGCTCGGTCGCGAACTCGAAGCGCGTGATTTCGCTGCCCACGCCGATGCCTGACGCTGCGAGCAGTTCATAGAAGCGCGCTTCATAGCTCTCCACCATCCCTTTGCTCCTGCCGCCCAGGCTATGCGCGGGGAACGAGATGAGCAGGTGATCGGCGTGAATCGCGCGCAGCAGCCGCTCGCCCGCCGTCTTCTCCACCTGCTCCAGGCAGGGGATGGCCTTGAGCAGCAGCGCCAGATCGGCGTGTCGCTCAGGCGGCGCCGCGATGACATCGCGCGTCTCGGCATGCCCACGCAGCCCCACGCGCCCGCCAGCGACCTCCAGCGCGAAATAGTCATCGAGGAACGCCAGCATATCGCTGTAGATGTCGTAGGCGTAGTACTCCACATCGTCCGCCAGCGGCGCCCAACGGAGCGCAAGCGGATTCAGCCCGCAGGCGATGTCGAGCACGCTGCGAATCGGGCCGAGCGTGGCGAGCGTCTGCGCATAGAACTGGTCGAGGATCGGCAGGCGCTCGCGGGTCGAGGCGTGGCGCGCCATGACACGCCGCAGCGCCACCTGCCTGCGCTCCTCGTCAGCGGTCGCTGGGTCGGCGCCATCCTCGGCTGACCACGCGCGGCGCAGATCGGCCAGCCAGGCGTCATAGCGCGGCTCATCGAGGTAGGCGCCCGCGACCTGATGCAGCTTGTTCTTGGTCGCCTTGATCGCCTCTTTCAGGCTGCGCCGCTTCGCCAGCTCACGCGCGCCCACACTGCGAATCAGCGGCTCGGCGATGGCGCGATAGCGGGCGCTGGCGCGCACGGCGGCCACGAGCTGGTCGAGCGCGCTCGCGGCGCCGGGCGCCTCGCTAGCCACACGCGCCAGCCCGCAGCAGATCGGTGAGCTGGACCATGAAGCGCAGGTTGTGCAGCGTCGCCAGCCGGTTGAACAGACCATCGCCAATCTTGAAGAGGTGATGCAGATAGCCAAGCGAATAGCGCGCGCAACAGGGGCAATCGCACCACGGCGAGATCGGCCCATCCGCCTTGATGTGCTTGTCATCGCCGACATAGAGATACTCAAACCAGTCGCTCGCGCTGGTGGTGAGCGTGGGGCGCTCGGCGGTGAAGACGTAGAGCCGGGCATGGCGCGCATCGCGAGTGGGCATGGCGCTGTCGAACAGAGAGTAGCCCGCGTTGGCGCAGGCGACGACATTCGCGGGATGCCCGACGCCCAGCGCGTGCATGGCATAGCGCGCCGGAATCAGTGAGCGCGTGTAGCTGATGATCTCCGTGAGCAGCTTGTTGTGTTTGTCGAGTGGCCAGCCGCCATAGCCGAAGCCATCGAAGCCAATCTCCAGCAGCGCCTCGGCGCAGCGGCGGCGCAGATCGGGGTAGCCGCCGCCCTGAATCACACCAAAGAGCAGCGGACGCTGACCCTCCGCCAGCCGCTTCTGCTCCATCAGCCGATCAAACTCGTCGCGGCAGCGCCGCGCCCACTGGATGGTGCGCTCGACGGCGGCGCGCTGCGTCTCCTCTGGCGCATCTACATGCGTGCATTCGTCCAGGCAAATGACAATATCTGTGTCGTAGCTGATCTGAAGCTGCGTCGCCTTCTCCGGGGTCAACTGCAACTTGCGGTCAGAACCTTCTGGCCGGATGGTGATGCCGCTGCTGCTGATCGAGCCGAACTTCGCGTTCTGCGCGATCAGCGAATAGGCCTGAAAGCCGCCGGAGTCGGTGATGATGGGGCGCGGCCAGCCTGCCATGCGGTGTAGCCCGCCGAGCGCCTGCACGGTCGAGGAGCCGGGGCGCTGCATCAGGTGGAAGGCGTTCATCACCAGCGCGGGCGTGCCACAGGCCAGCAGATCTTCGCTGCCGACCGCGCGCACGACCCCCAGCGTCGCGTCGGGCAGGTAGGCGGGCAGCGACAGGTCGCCATGCGGCAGATGAAGCTGCGTCGGCGTGGCGTCGGCGCGCTCGCCCGCGCTATTCAGCGAGGTCGTCATCATCGTCGCCCTCCCCACGCGCATCGTCCTCGTCTGGTTCAGCCCGGTCGCCGCTCGCCTGCTCAGCGGATCCCTCGATCACCACCACATACTCGCCGCGCAGCTTTGTCTCGCCCAGCGCGTGCGCCAGCGCGGAGAGGTTGCCCCGCTGCACCGACTCGAACAGCTTGGTCAGGTCATTGGCGATGGCGGCGCGACGGTCGCCGTAGACCTCCTGCGCGGCGGCGAGGAACGCCAGCAGCCGATACGGGCTTTCGTAGAAGATCAGCGTGTGCGGCGAGTCGCGGTCCACGGCGAGGAAACGTCGGCGAGCGGCTGGCTTGCGCGGCGCGAAGCCCCGGAAGGTGAACGCATGCGTCGGCAGCCCGGAGAGCGCCAGCGCCATGATGAGCGCGGCCGGGCCAGGAATCATCGTGAACGCCTGCCCCTCGGCGATGGCGCTGCGCACCAGCGTGAACCCCGGATCAGAGATGCCCGGCGTTCCGGCGTCGGTGACGAGCGCAACCGACTTCCCCTCCGCCAGCAATCCCAGCACGCGCTCGCCTGCGCGCTGCTCGTTGTGTTCGTGGAACGAGAGCAGCGGCTTCTTGATCTCGAAGTGCGCCAGCAGCAGCCCCGTCTTGCGCGTATCTTCGCTGGCGACCACATCCACCGCGCGCAGCGTCTCCAGGGCGCGCAGCGAGATGTCGCCCAGATTGCCAATCGGGGTGGCTACCAGATAGAGCATGGGTGGGCCGCTCAGATGGAGCGGCGCGCTCCTTTCGCCTCAACGACGCGCTGGCCCGCTGCCCCACGTCTCTCCATAGTGTGTCAGGGCGCCGGGCGCCGCGTCCAGTGCGCCTGCCGCCGCCGCCGCTGAGGTCGCTACAACCACTGGCGCAGCGGCTGTTTGGGCGCGGCATAGAGCGCGAAGAAGCAGGCGGGGACGAGCGCGACAATCGAAAAGATGCCGATGGTGAGGAGCATCACCCCCAGGCCGATCACGCCGAACGTCAACCAGCCCCATGCGCGACCGCGAGCAGCCATGATAATCATGCCAACCACCGCGACGCATCCAGCGATGAGGTTCCCTGCGATCAGCACGCCGTTGAGCGCAATCAGCGGGCTATCGAGTGGGATGTTGGTCGAGCCAGTCTGGCTGTATTGGAGCAGCAGGACGAGCGAATAGCCCATCACACACAGCAGGGCCAGCGCCGCAAACCCCAGAATGACAGGGTGCGGTATGCGTCGCGGACGCGGCGGAGCCAGCACCGCCGCCGCCGCCGCATGCTGCGCGGGCGGCCATCCCGCTGGCGACGGATAACCCGGCTGCGGCGCTGGTGGATAACCAGCAAGAGGGTAGCCCCGCTGTGGCGCAGCCGGGTAGCCGACAGGCGGGTAGCCCCGCTGTGGCGCAGCCGGGTAGCCAGCAGGCGGGTAGCCCTGTGGTGGAGCAGGCGGATAGCTGGCCGCAGGGGTCACGCCGCGCGGACTCGCTGGAGCGCCGGGCGCCAGCAGCTTGCGAACGAAGCCAATCGCGGTGACGCCGCCGCCAATCAGTGAGATAACGCTTGCGCCAAGGTTGATGCTATCTGTGAGCGACGCCTGCATGTTACACGCTCCCATCTCTCCCCAATCGCCACTGCTACATAAACATCCCGCGCAGGAACACAGCGCCCCACCGTTCGCAGGCAAGCGTAGCATGATCTCTGCGCGCAGACAAGTGGGCGCCTTGACGCGGCTCTACCAAAAACCGGGGGTCAGACGGCGCTAAGACGCGGGCGGTTAAAACCGCGCCTCAAGGCGGCTGCGGCCGCCACAACCCTGCCTCCGCAGGTCCACAACGTCCGGCTCCTCGTCCGCACAGGCGGACTTCGCGGCCCGTGGGGCCACACGGCGCGATTCAACCGCCAGCCAGCTCCCACGCTAGCCCCCGGTTTTTGTGGCCTTACGCCTCAGCCCCCATCGCCCACACTACCTGAACAACGCGATTTGGCGCAATCCACCGCACCAGGAAAGCCAGGAGGCTATCGATGGACAGCGTTTCATCCCACGAAGGCGCGTCGTCCGCTGTGGCGCAGACCTCCGCGCAGCAATTCGAGCGCTGGCTGCGACGCCTCTCCGCCACCATGCTTGTGCTGCTGCTCACGCAGTTGCTCTTCGGCGTACTGGTCAGCTACTACGTCGCGATACCCCTCCAGCATCCGGGCGCCAACGCCGGAGACTACTTCTCAGGGGTCGCGCAGGTGGTATGGTGGGCGCTCGGCCACACCGATTGGCGCCTGGCGTCGCATGCAGGGCTGGGGGTGATCCTGGGGCTAATCAGCCTGGCGATGCTGATTATGGCGATCATGCTGCGCCGCCGCCTGTGGATCATCCTCACGGCGCTGGGCTGGGTCGGCGTTTTTGCCGCAGGCTTCAATGGCGCCAGCTTTCTGAACTACGGCCACATCTTCAGTTCGCTGCTGATGACGATTGGCTTCCTGCTCGCGCTGATCTCCTATGCGCTGGCGTTCTATTACACCAAGCCTGCCTGACTCGCTCAACGTCGGTCATACACGCGCGCTTGACGTGAGGGCCTGCCCTCGCTATGATGCGCCGCAGATGAACGGTCGCTTGACCAGATGGCGCGTGGCGAGGAAGGATGATGGCGGCATGGCGATGGAAGCGCATGCCGTGGCGGAGGCCGCTGAGCGCCTGCCTTCAGGCGAGGCTCTGGTGGCCCTTGCGCGGCGACGCCTCGATACAGAGCTACACGCGCTGCCGCCAGCAGGCAGCGTGGCCTGGCGCGCGGCGCTGCTCGCCGAGACGGCCACGCATCGAGGCGCCTCGTTCGGCGCGCTGGCGCATGCCATCCGTGTGGCGGCGCGAGCCGAGCGCATGGCCGACGCGCATGATTTCTTCGTCGCGCTGCTCAAGCGCATCGATGGCCTGAATCGGCGCTGGGTCGCGGGTGTCCTCTGGACGCTGCCCGCCACCGAACGGCACGAGCGCGCGCAAGACCTCGCACAGGACCTGACGCTGTTGCTCTGGGAGCAGATCGGCCTGCGCGATGATGACGCATGGGAGCTGTTTTTCCAGCGGGCGCTTGCCTTTGCGCAGAATCATGTCGCGACAACCTACCTGCGGCGCCAGGGGTTGCGCGCCAACCCGCGTGTGCGCCGCCCGGAGCGCGGGCTGGCGGTCGTCTTCTCGCGTCTGGCGCCTGACGCGGGCGACGAAGGCGAAGGAGCGGAGTCGGGCATAGCGGAGAGCGCGGCGTTTACCAGCGCAGACCTGGCGGACCTGCGCGCGCTGGTGGCGCGGCTGCCAGCGCGTGAGCGGTTGGCGGTGGTGATGCGCTTCTGGCAGCAGGCCAGCGAGGCCGAGATCGCTGTGGCGCTGGGCGGCGTGACGACACGCGCCGTGCGCTACACCCTGCGCCGCGCCTACGAACGGCTGCGCGCGTGGTACGCTGGCGAAGGCGACGACGACCACGCCACAGCGGAAGAGGAGCAAGCTGATGACCGCTGACGAAGACGACCGCCTGACACTCGATCTCGCCGCGCTCGCCATTCAGGAGCAATTTCTGGACGAGTGGCGCGCGGGCAAGCGTCCCCGGCTGAGTGTCTATGCCCTGCGCTACCCCGCCTACGCCGCCGCGCTCGCCGCGCTCGTCGCAAGCCTGCCGCCCGATGCGCCGCTCAACGCCGCGAACGCGACCGATCAGGAGGAGCAGGAGGAGCTGCGCTTCGACGCTGCTCCGCCGCCGCTCTGGAATGGCGCGGGAGTCGAGCGCGCCCTGTCCAGCGCATTCGGCGCCCCAGACGAGCAGCGCGATGGCGAGCAGCTCCCACGTGTCGCCGAGCAGCCCAGCGCCTACCAGACACGACCGGTGGACGCCGCCGCGCCAGACACCCCGTCCGAGCCGCCCAGCCGCGAATGATAACAGGTCCGCTGAGGGTGTTGGCATCTGGCGCTGGGCGACCCCTCACCCCCTGGCCCCCTCTCCCACGAGGCGAGGGGGAAATGCCGCTCCCCTCGCCGGGCGACCCCGCACCCCCAGCCCCTCTCCCACGAAGCGAGGGGGGAACTCCGGCTCCCCTCACCCCCTGGGAGAGGGGCTGGGGGTGCGGGTTGAATGAGGCTGACGCGAGGCGCTTAGGCCAGCGGTTGCTGCTGGTCGCCTTTCGGCTTCGGCTTGCCGCTGGCGCCCTCCGGCGTGGTGGTCGCATCGCGGCGCCCATGCGCGCGCTTGCCCCCGATGCGGCCAATGCGTGAGTAATGCTCGCTGCCGAGGTTGCGCTTGGTCGTCTCGCCGCCCCTGCGACCAATCTCCGCGTAGAAGCTCGACCCATGGCGCTCGCGCACCTTTGAGCCGCCTTTCGCGCCAATCCTGGCGTAGAACTCGCGACCATACTTGTCACGCGCGGCGGAGCCACCGCGCTTGGCGGCCTCGCTGCCGGGGCGCGGGCCGGGCTTGCGACGCGGGCGCGGCGCAGCCTCGCCGGGCGCATCGGTCGGCGCCAGATGCTGCGGATTCGCGGTACGCTGGGCTGGTTCATCAGTCATGTGGAGTTCCTTTCGGGCCACTGGCGTGCTACGTTGATTGTCCGTGGGGGATGGGGTGTGACGCCACGCTGTTGGTTGGTCGCCTCTGGCGCCATGGGCGTTCGGACAGTTCCTGAACACGCGCGACAGGTGAACTGAGGGTGAACGTCTGCTCGTATCAAACACGTGTTATTGCACTAATGCTAGAGTCAATTGTCGAAACTGTCGAAAATTCCGCGCGCCTCCTGCGTCTTACCCGACAGATACGGCAGCATACGTCCGCATTTTCGGCTGATGAGAGCGGGGGCGCCAGATGGAAGGGAAGCGCGGGCGGCGTGTGATGCCGCGCGACGACGCGAGCGATGAGCGGATGTTCGCGGCGCAGGCGGCGGCGGATCTCCTCGGCATTCATCGCAGCACGCTCTATCTCGCGGTGCGCCGACTCAAGCTCATTCCCGACGCCTACACTCCCGGCGGGCATGTGCGCTTTCACCGCGCGACGCTGGAACGATTCAGCGAGCGCCTGGCTCTTGACTCGGCGACCGGCGGTGATGGCAGCATCGCGCGCGCAGTCGCCAGCGCGGTCGCGTCGCTCACGCGCTGCTCGCGGCTAGAGCCGGTCTGCGAGGCGGTGGTTGATGCGGCGCTGACGACCTGTCCTGGCTTCGAGAGCATTCTGGCGGTGGCGCATATCGAAGATTGCCCCTGTCGCGATGACTTGCGGCTGCTGGCGGCGCGCGATTTGTCAAAGCGACTATGCAGCGAGTATCGCTGGCTGCGCCGTCGCCCCGGCCTGGAGTTCATCACCTCGCTCGTCATTCACCAGCAGACGCCCTTCCTCTGCGCCGACCTGCTGGCGCCGAGCGCGATAGTGCCGGATGGCGGCCTGCTGGCGCTAACAAACGCGGGCTATCGCAGTTGTGTCGCGCTGCCGTGCGTCGCCGATGGGCTGACGCTGGGTGTGCTGGCCTGCCTGGGCCGTGCGCCGTGCAGCCTCAGCGAGCCAGAGATCGTCGCGCTGAGGAATCTGGCGGATGTGCTCTCAGTCGCCTTGCGTCGCTGGCGGCGCGATGAGGCCACCCAGCGCCAGACGGAGGCCATCGGCGCATTGATGCGCCAGACACAGCGCGCGCATGGAGTGGCGGCGCCCACCGATGAGCTTTCTACGCTGCGCCGCATCTGCCAGCAGGGCGCGCGAGCGCGCCTGGTCGGCGAGTGGGGCATCGCCGCCGCGCAGGAGTTCGCGACGGAGCCGCCTGCGCCGCTGGCCGATCTGCTGCGCGCGGCAGCGGCCACAGACGCGCCACAGCGAGCCGAGTGGGCGGACGACGATGGCGGCAGAATCGCCCTGGCGATTCCGGCGCAGGAGGGCCATGCGGCGGTTGGCGCGGTCTGGCGCCGCCAGGACCTCTGCACGGGTATGGAACTCGCCCTGCTCCAGGTCTACGCCCAGGTCTGCTCGGCCATCTCTAGCCACTGACAGGTCGCGGCGCGGCGCTCATGCTCAGGCGCAACGAATCCGGCGCCAGTCTTGCATAACAACAGTGGAGCGAAGCCGCAAGAGCAGTTAGCACGAAGGCCAGTGACCGCTGCAAAGGATTCTTCACGTATGAACAGCTATTCTGAAGCGCCCGACTGGGAACTGAAGGTAAGGCTCACCGGGACATGCCAGCACTGCGGAGCCGACGTGAGCGGCGAGACCCGTGTCCGCGCGACAACCGAGTGGATGCGACGCTATCGCTCTGACGCCGCCTTTCAACGCACGGTGAATCTCTCTATCGAACGCATCGCCCTCGCGCGGCATGCGCGCATCTGCCTCGGCGCGCAGCTCATCGAAGCGCGGCCCCAGCCAGTCTGGGCGGTGTCGGCGTAGCGTGGCATCGGCGCGCGGCTCAGGGCTGGCACTCCCACTCGCGCCAGCTATAGCCATCGCGTTTGAAAATCTGATAGGCGGCGTTGATGTTCGCCTCGGCGTCGAACGGCGAGTCCGCCGCGTATGAGGTTGTATTCCAGGTGCTCGGATAGAGAATCTGGAACACCCCGCTGGCGTGACTGTTCAAGATCGGATACGAGTTCCAGGCATTGGGATCGTAGCCCGACTCACAGTGCGAGACGGCGAGCGCGCCCTGCGCATAGGGGCCAAACACCGCGCTGATCTCGTTGATGATCGCCTGCTGGCCGGGATTGGCCCCAGCCGGTGGCCGAAATGCCCCGGCGGGCTTCGGCTTGGCGGTCGGCGTCGGCGTGGGGAGCCAGGGGGCCGCGTTACCGTAGCCCTGTAGCGGGCCGCTCACATCAAACGCTGCGGCCTGCCCCAGCGGCGTGCTGAGCGTGAGCGCGCTGATGATGATCGCCGTTACGATCATCGAGACAGCGAACTGCGTGACCGCTGAGCGCGGCCCACTGCGTCGCGGAACGACTGAGACCGTCGGCGGACGATAGCGCCGCGCCCCAGGGATCAGTGTGGTGGACGATGCGGCGGCGTTGATGCTCGCCAGCGCGCGGTCACGCTCTGCGCCCGTCTTGAGCGGCGTGAGCGCCTGGGTGGGCTGGGTGGGCTGGGCCGTATCGCGTGAAGCTCGGCGCGCAGGCCCGGCGCTGGTAAGTGTGCGCGTGGCCTGGGTAGGCAGGGTCATCGGCTCATCGATCGGGGACGCTGGCGGGCCATCGAGCGGCGGCAGCGCGGCGGTGGCGTTCAGGTCATCCGCTGGGCTGGCTGCGGCGTAGCGAGCGGTGGGCGCCTGGTCGGGTGGCGTGGGAAGCGGAGAGCGCTCTGGCGTGGGCTGCGTTTGTGTGGGCTGCGCTGGCGCTGGTCGCCGCTGTCGCCTGGAGCCGCGCTCACGCTGATGGTTCATCCGCGCTCTCCTCCCATAGCCGCTTTCTCGCCGCATTCCCTGCATGGCGCATGGCCGCTCTGCGCTCACGCTGAGTATGGCGCCTGGATGGCGAGCGGTCAAACGCGCGGCTGGCATGTAGCCCGATGGTCCCCACCGCTGCTAGCGCTGGCTCGCTCGTCAGAGCGCGCGTACGACGGCGTAGGCGATCACCGTGAACCAGCCGAATGGAATGGTGAGCAGCGCCCAGAGCCAGCCCGGCTGGCCGCGTCGGCGGGCGTCTGGCGCTATCCAGAACACGCCGATGAGGATGGGGACGACCGTGGCGAGGATCAGGATCAGGATGATGATCGCGTCGTACCAATGGACACCCATAGTGTCGGCGCTCCTTCTGTCTGGTCGACGATGACGCCTGATGCGACGCCGCAGCCGCAGACATAACTATCGGCGCGGCAGGAGCGCGCGCACGACGACATACGCCAGGATAGTCAGCCAGCCGAGCGGAATGGTGAGCAGCGCCCAGAGCCAACCCTGTTCCCCCAGCCGGTTCGCGTCGCTGCGCACGACGGTGAAGCCGAGGATGATGGGGAGGAGCACGAGGACCACGCCGACCACGATCTGCGCCACCAGCGCGTAGGGATTCATGCCAAGCATCACCATCGCTGTCTCCCATCGATTGATCGCACGCGGCGGTTCCACCATTGTCGGCGCGCCTGCTCGCCCCAACGCACGACCAGTATACGCGCACACTGCCCCGCAGGTTAAGCCCGGCTGGAGGGTCGCGAGCTGAGGATCGCGCGCAGGCCGCTGGCGGTTGAAACCGCGCCTGGATGGCCTGCGGGCCGCGAAGTCCGCCTTCGCGGACTAGAGGTTGGCGTCATAGGCCGCGACAGGCGTGTCGTTAGGCGCTTTCGATCGATAGGTGGTCGAGCCAGCGGGTGGCTGGCCCGACCGAAGTTGCTCTATCGGCGGCGTAAGGCGGCGTCCAGCGGCGTCGTGCCGACGTTCCACATGTTGTCGGCGACGTTGATCGTGACGCCAGGGGGAACGATCTGGTCGATGCGGTCCAGCACGTCGCTCGACAGGTCGATCCCGTCGGCGTCGAGGTAGGCGTCGAGGTGCGCCATGGTGCGCGGGCCGATGATCGCGGAGGTGACTGCGGGGTGGTGGGTGACGAATGCGACTGCCATCTGGATGAGGGTCATCCCGGCCTCGTCGGCGAGCGCGCCGAGGGCGTCGGCGGCGGCGAGCTTGGCGGCGTTGGCTGGGTTGGTGGCGTCATAGACCCCGGAGCGCTGGGCGCGGGCAGCGGAACCTGGCCCGCTGACCTCCTGGCCCTTGCGGTATCTGCCCGACAACCACCCGCCGGCCAGTGGGCTGTAGGTCAACACGCCCATGCCGTGGCGCAGGCAGGTCGGCAGCACGTCGTACTCGATGGCGCGGGTCAGGAGCGAGTAGGGGGGCTGCTCGGTACGAAACCGTCCGTGGCCGCGGCGCTCGGCGGTCCACTGGGCCTCGACGATCTGTGAGGCGGGAACCTTCGACGCGCCGAAGGAGCGGATCTTGCCGGCGCGCACGAGGTCAGACAGGGCGCCGAGGGTCTCGTCGATATCGGTCGTCGGATCGGGAACACCCACCTGATATAGGTCGATCCAGTCGGTCTGCAGCCGACGCAGCGAGCCCTCGACCGCCTCCGTGATCCACCGCCGCGACGCGCCGCGATGGTTGGGGTTCGCGTCGAAAGGAACGCCGAACTTGACGGCGAGCGCCACGTTGTCGCGCCGTCCGCCCGCCAGCGCCTTGCCCACGATCACTTCTGACTCGCCAGCGGAGTAGCCATCGGCGGTGTCGATGAAGTTGATCCCGGCGTCCAACGCGCGGTGGATGATCTTGATCGACTCGTCGTGATCGGGGTTGCCAAAGGCGCCGAACATCATCGCGCCCAGGCATAGCTGGCTGACGGCGACGCCGGTGCGTCCCAGAGGTCGGTAGTCCATGGAGAGCTCCTTCAGTCGCCGCGAGTCCGTCACGGCGATGTGATAGAATCCGTCTTGAAATGGATAGTGTGTCCATTTCAATAAAAGGATAGCCTATCCACTTAGGAATGTCAATGTCCCAACCAACCTCCCAATCGCCCGCGCGACGTGCCGATGCCACGCGCAATCGCGACAAAATCCTCGCTGCCGCCCGCACCGCGTTCGCCAATCCTGACGCTGAGGTGTCGATGGCCGAGATCGCGCGACGCGCCGGTGTCGGGATGGCGACGCTATACCGCAACTTCCCCGGCCGCCGTGAGCTTCTCGAGGCGCTATACACCGACGAAGTTGACGCCATCTGCGAGGCCGCCGAGAGTGACAGCGAGAGTGACGACGAGACGCCCGGAGCGGCGCTCATGGCGTGGCTGCGCCGGTTCTCCGCCTTCGCGACCACCAAGCGCCAAGTCGCCTCCGGGCTGCTCGCACACTCGGACAGGAGTAACCCCATCTTCGGCGAGAGCCGCGCCCGGGTACTCGCCGCCGGCCGACCGCTCCTCTCCGCCGCACAGCGCGCCCACGAGGTTCGTGACAATCTCACGCTCGAACAGATCCTCGACCTGGTCGTCGCCATCGCTACGATCAACGGCGACACCCGCTACCTCGCCCCCATCCTCCAGGCCGCGCTCGAGGGGCTGCGGCCCCCGCGCGATGTGAAGCCCGCGTAGGACCACCAGGGCCGCAAGCGCTCGCTGCCCCTTTGTCGTCGCAACCGCCAGCCCGCTCGCACGGCGTGGTTCCCTATCGCCAGAGTTGACGTTATACTTCATACTCTGGTGTCGTCTCGCCGCTCAAATTCGCGCATGCCCGCTCATCTCAGCGAGGGAGGCGTCTCGTGCTTCATCCCGAACACGATGCCGTGGCCGCGACGGTGCGCGGCTGGTTCATCGAGTCTGCCCCAGACATGGGCTATGCGAAAGAACTGCGGCGCTTTGGCGTCTACGGGCGGCACGCGACGGCAGGCGATGAGGTCCTGATACGCAGCTTGGACTCCTGCCGAGGTGGACGTCTTGCTGGCCGATGCGCGCGCCTACTTCGATAGTGCCTGCGTGCACCATCTATATCGAAGACCGCGCGCTGGATACACAGCTACGTCCAGCGACTGCTGGCGCAGGCTGCGTCGCGGTGGATGCGCAGAGCTATCTGGCGCACGTCGGCCCATTGCCACGCGCTGGCGCCGTGCCATGGCGTTGACACTCGAGGATGTCACGCCGAGGCGACCCTGGAAACCTGGGCTGATCACCAAGCTCCAGGGGTTCGCCAGCGACGACGCGCGACCCGACGAAGCCGAGATCGCGTCGCAGGTGGCGCTGCGTGGCGCGGAGATGGCCAGCGTCGGGCGGCTGCGACTGGCGCGCGTGTCGGGCGATCCAGCGGCGATTCTCGGCTGGTATGAGGATGCGGATCGCTTCATCTACAATCTCGCCACCCGCCTGCCCTATCGCGGACGCGGCATCGCACGCTCTCTGCTCTGCGACTTCCTCGCCGAGAGCGAAGCGCGAGCGGCGCGCTCGACCATCATCAACGCCGACACCGCCGGAACTTCCATCCAGCTCTATCAGCGGCTGGGATTCACCGACGAGGTGTACTGGCGCGCCAAATATCAGTACCCGGGCCGCGCTTCCAGCGTGTAGCGCCTGTGCGGCTCAGAAGCCCAGGCCGCGTTCTTTCAGGCTGACAAACTGGTGGCGCCCGATGATGATGTGGTCGAGCAGTTCGATGTCGAGCAGTTCGCCGGCCTTGCGCAGTTGCTCTGTCGTGCGGATGTCTTCAGGCGAAGGCGTCGGGTCGCCGGAGGGATGATTGTGGACGACGACGATGCTGAGGCAGGCGCGCGTGATCGCTGGCCGGAAGACCTCCGCCGCGCGCACGGCGCTGCTGTTGATGGTGCCCTGGTAGACCGACTGCTGCGCGATGATGTGATTTTTCGTATCGAGGCAGAGCACGCGCAGTTGCTCCTGGGCGAGGTAGGCCATCTCCAGCATCAGCAGCCGCGCAACGTCGCCGGGCTGGGTGATCTGCGGGCGCTGCTCCGGGCCGAGCGCCGCCAGCCGATTAGCAATCTCCAGCGCCGCCTTGAGTTGTGACGCCTTCGCCAGGCCGAGGCCATGCGTCTGGCAGAGGTCGCTCAGGTCGGCGGCCACCAGCCCGGCCAACCCGCCAAAGTCGCGCAGCAGCCGCAGCGAGAGGTCAACGACGTTCTCGCCCGGCAGGCCCGTGCGCAGGATGATCGCGAGCAACTCTGAGGTTTGCAGCGTCGCCGCGCCGTAGCGCTCCAGCCGCTCGCGCGGGCGCTCATCGGTGGGCATCTCGCGCACCGTCAGCGCGCGGTAGTGTGCCTGATCGGTGGTCGCGGTGGTACCCATGAGACGCCTCCCAGCCCCTTCAGCCGCCAACCCAGCTCAACTCACTACGTCCCAGATGCGCGGCTAGCGCCTGTGGCAAGCCGCATGCGGGGAAGAGCGAGCGCGCCGACGCGGCTATGGTAGCATGGCGCGCGACGCCTGGCAAGCGCCGTGGGAGCGGACGATACGCAACCCCGATAGGGCAGCGGATTTGACCCTGTTCGGGCGCCTCTGTTATGATGAATTGGCCCTCCGCGCCATCACGCGCTGACGCGACACGGTGGGCGCTTGTCTCATTCCACCGACCTTCGAGGAGGGCGCCCGCGATGCAAGGTATTATTGGCTGGCTCTTCACAGACCCGCAACAGGCGGGGTTGAATACAGCCTCTGGCAACCCCGAGCAGTTCCACTTCTACATCCCGTGGATCATCTTCTGCGCGCTTGGCCTGCTGGCGCCCTTCTACTACTCTATGGAGGGGCGTAAGCGGTTCTTCGGCCACCACGCGCTCAACAAGTACATCATGGACCGCATCATGAACCAGCTCTGGCCGCTGGCGCTGGTGGGCTTCATTCTCATCGGCATGCGCGCGGGCATGGATTCGACGCTCTTCGCGTGGCGTCTGTGGCGCTATGCGTGGGCGCTGTGGGGGCTGGGCCTGGCCATCTACTGGCTCTACTACTTCGCCTTCCGCTACGTGGGTGATCGCACCTGGTATAACAACAAGCGGACGATGGAGAAGTATTATCCACAGCCGCGCGCCAAGCGCAAGGCGGCAAAGGCAGGCTCTCGCTAGGCGGCGGGCGGTTAAAACCGCGCCTCAAGGGCCTGTGGCCCACAAGACCCGCCTGCGCGGGTCCGAAATCAACGTGTATCTGGATTCGCGCATCAACCGTCCGCTTAGCGCACGTCGGCGCCCAGGCGTCGCAGGTCGTCGAAGAACCAGGGATAGCTCTTGGCCACGGCGTCGGCTCCGGCGATGGTGAGGCCGCGCTGGCTGCGTGTGGCGACGATGGCCAGCGCCTGCGCCAGCCGGTGATCGTCGTGCGCGTGAACCGTCACGCCGCCTGCGACGCCGTTGGGGCGCCCGCGCACGATGATGGCGCCGGGCAGCGGCGAGACATCGGCTCCGGCGCGGGCCAACTCGGCGCAGAGGTCTTCGATGCGGTCGCTCTCCTTCAGCCGCAGCGTCGCCACCTGCTCGAAGCGTGTCTCGCCGGGGATGAGGCAGGCGAACGCGACCAGCGCTGGCACGCTGTCGATGATGGCGTCGCCGTCGATGCGCCGGGTGGCGGCATGCCAGCCGGGCCGCTGCAACGCCGGGCCGCCGGGGAGTGTGAGCGGCGCATCGGGGTCGGCGTCGGTCGGGCGACTGGCCAGCGGCAGGCCCAGCGTATCGCAGGCGGCCAGCAGCGCGCGCAGGTCATCATCGCGCGCGGCGAGGCCCGTGAGGCGCAGCGGCGCGCCGAGCGCGACCGCCGCCGCCAGCAGCGCCGCCGCCGAGGGCGTGTCGCCGGGGATGCGATACACGCGCGGCTGATAGGTCTGGCCGCCGGGGACATGGAAGCTGCGCAGGTCGGGCGCGGCCTCGACGCTGACGCCAGCGGCCTCCAGCGTGCGCAGTGTCGCGCGCACGAGCGGCTGCGAGCGCAGCCCGCCAGTGACACTGATGCGCAGGCCATCCGGCAGCAGCGGCGCAAGATAGAGCAGCGCGCTGAGGTATTGCGAACTATTGAGGCCGGAGACGCTCACGTCGCCGCCACGTAGCGCCCCACCGCGCAGCGTGATCGGCAGCAATCCGCCCGGCTCGCGCGCGCTGACGCCGACGCCCAGCGAACGCAGCGCCGCGAGCAGATCGGCGTTGGGGCGGCGACCGAGCGAGTCGGGATGATCTGTCTCGAAGCGCACAGCGGGCAGCAGCGCGCCGACGCCCAGCAGCAGCCGCAAGACCGCTCCGGCGTTGCCCAGCTGCAACACACCGTCCGCTGGCGCCTGCGGGCGCCCGGCGACGCCTATGATGCGCAGATTCCAGCGCGTCGCCTCGCCGTCATCCGCCGCCGCAGCGCGCTCCCAGCGCGCCACGCCGCCCAGCGCGCGAATGGCGCGGACCAGCACAGCGGTGTCGTCGCTCAGCGCAGGCGCCTGCGCCAGACTCTCGCCCTCGGCCAGCAGCGCCGCGAGCAGGTAGCGCAGGGTGTAATATTTTGAGCCAGGCAGACGCGGCTCCGCCGCCGCTGCGCGCTGTGGGCCATCAGATGGGCCAACAAAAACACGCTGCGGTGGCGGCGCGACTGGCGGTAACGTGGCGTCGGCGAAATCTGGCGGCATCGTCTGGCTCCTGCGCGGGATTCGACATGCGCTCTCGGCATGCGCTCTCGGCATGGGCCATTGTACGCCACAGCGCCAGCACGCAGGGGTCGTGGGGGTCGCGCGCACGCCGCCCCGGCGCTGGCGAGGGTGGTATACTGGCGGCGGGTTGCGCTCTCGCCACACCCGGCGCGCCATCCAGCGCAGCCCACGCTACACCTGTCAGCCTGCCGGAGACGCTCATGTCAAAGACGACATCCCATGCTGTTCACACCGCGCGCGCGCCGCGAGACGCCGAGCGGTTCCCATTCACAAAGGTGCTGATCGCCAATCGTGGCGAGATCGCGCTGCGCGTCATCCGCGCCTGCCGCGACCTGGGGCTGCGCTCCGTCGCGGTCTACAGCGACGCCGACCGCGACGCGCCGCATGTGCGCCTGGCCGATGAGGCGGTGTGGCTGGGAGCCGCGCCCGCGTCTGAGAGCTACCTGCGCATCGACAAGATCATCGCGGCGGCCCAGCAGATCGGCGCGCAGGCGATTCATCCCGGCTATGGCTTTCTCTCCGAGAATCCGCTGTTCGCCGACGCCTGCGTGGCGGCGGGCATCACGTTCGTTGGGCCGAGCGCCCGCGTGATGCGCGAGATGGGCGAGAAGACGGCGGCGCGGCGCAAGGCGCAGGAAGTGAACGTGCCGGTGACGCCCGGCTACGACGCTGGCCTGGAGAACGCCGCGCAGGCGCTGGAGCTGGCCGAACGTATCGGCTATCCGGTGCTGCTGAAGGCAGCGTCGGGCGGCGGTGGCAAGGGCATCCGCTTTGTCCATCAGCCTGATGAGCTGGCCGCTGCGCTGCGGCTGGCGCAGAGTGAGGCGCAGAGCGCATTCGGCGACTCGACCGTCTACATCGAGAAGGCTGTAACGCCCGCGCGCCACATCGAGGTGCAGCTCTTCGGCGATCAGTTCGGCAATGTGATTCACCTGGGCGAGCGCGAATGCTCCATCCAGCGGCGCCACCAGAAGCTGATCGAGGAGTCGCCATCGCCTGCGCTGGACGAGGCGACCCGCGCTCAACTGCTCGACTCCGCCGTGCGGCTGGCGCGCTCAGTCGGCTACACCAACGCGGGCACAGCGGAGTTTTTGCTGAGCGCTGACGGCCAGTTCTACTTTCTGGAAATCAACGCGAGGCTCCAGGTTGAGCATCCCGTGACAGAGTGGCGCACGGGGATCGATCTCGTGCGCGAGCAGTTGCGTGTGGCGGCGGGCCTGCCCCTGAGCGTGCGCCAGGAGGATATCGTCTTTCGCGGGCATGCCATCGAGGCGCGCATCTCAGCGGAGGACCCGTTCAACAAGTTCCTCCCTGCGGCGGGATCGGTCGCGGCGCTGCATGACCCCGCCGGGCCAGGTGTCCGGCTGGATAGCGGCCTCTATCAGGGCATGCGTATCCCGCTCTTCTACGATCCACTGCTGGCCAAGCTAATCTGCTGGGGCCAGGACCGTGCGGAGGCGATAGCGCGTCTGCGCCGAGCGCTCGATGAATATGTGATCGCCGGGGTGCGCACGACGATTCCCTTCGCGCAGTGGCTCATTCGCCAACCACGCTTCCTCGCGGGCGATTTCTCGACGGACTTCATCGCCGAGGAGTGGCGCCCGGAAACGCTGGCCGAACATGCGCGCGCGGCGCCCGATGGCGCGCAACTCGATGCTGCGCAAGTGGCGGCGCTGGTGGCGGCGCTGGTGGCGCGCGACAACGCGACAGCGCGCACCGCGCAGCCACCTGACGCGACGACCGATGCGCGCGAGGAGGGCTGGCGCTGGCGTCAGGCGGGGCGCAAGACGGCGTCGTCGGGCTGGTGAGCCGCACATAGAGCGAGGGAGCAGGTTATGAGCGATGAGCGCCCGGAGCGCCGCGAACGTGCCATTCGCTGGGATGATCCGTTTGCGGCGCTGCGCGAGGCCGAGCGGCGTGGGTTGAGTGGCATCGAGTTTCTGCGCGCCATCCGCGTGGGCGAGCTGCCACGGCCACCGATCTTCGCGCTGATGGGCATGACGCTGGCGACGGTGGAAGAAGGCCGCGTGGTCTTCACGGTTGAGCCAGCGGAGTATCACTACAACCCTATCGGCGTCGTGCACGGCGGCCTGGCCGCGACCCTGCTCGACTCGGCGATTGGCTGCGCGGTGCAGACACTCGCCCCGGCTGGCGTGGCCTACACCACCATCGAGCTGAAGATCAACTTCGTGCGCCCGCTGCGCAGCGACATGGGCGTCGTCTCTGGCGAGGGAACTGTGTTACACTTTGGTCGTCAGATCGCGCTGGCGGAGGCCCGGCTGACTGGCCCAGACGGCAAACTCTATGCGCACGCGACCTCGACCTGTCTCATCATGCGACCAGATGCGAGCGCGAATCGCTGAGGTCTGCAAGAGCGTCGCTGAGCGCAAGCAAGGCCTAACAGGGAGGAGCCACATATGCCGCTGCGAGCGCTGACCTACAACATTCTCGTGGGCGCCGAGGAGCGATTACCCTTCATCCGTGACATCATCCGCAGCCAGACGCCTGATGTGGTCGCCATTCAGGAGGCGAATAGCCGCGACAACATCGAATCGCTGGCGCGCGAGCTGGAGATGCGCCTGGTCTTTGGCGAGGCGAATTGTGAATATCATCTGGCGCTGCTGACGCGGCTGCCGGTCGTCCGCAGTGTCACCCACCGCTCGCCAGTGTTTGAGAAGGCCGCGCTGGAGGTTGAGACGCTGTGGAATGGGCAGCCGCTGCGCGTCATCACGACCCACCTCAAGGCGAACATCGGCCAGGAGACACGGCGCGCAGCGGAGATAGACGAACTGCTGCGGCTGACTGGCCCAGCCGGTGATGCGCCGCGCCTGCTGCTGGGCGACTTCAATGCGCTCAGCCCGGTGGACCGCTTTGTCCCCGACGCGGAGATCTCCGATGAGGATGTCGCGTTCGCCGAGCGCGCCTATGTCGCGCCCCGGCTGGCGATTCCGAAGCTGCTGGCGGCGGGCTATGTAGACATCTACCGACAGATGCGCCCCAGTACGACAGGCTATACCACCAAAACGCCGACACCCGTCGTGCGCATCGATTACATCTTCGCCTCGCCAGCGCTGGCGCGCCGCGCGACGCACTGTGACCGGGTCGAGAGTCCGCTGGTGATTCTCGCGTCTGACCACATGCCCGTGCGCGCTGAGTTCGAGTGAGGCGCGCGTCATCCCACCCATGCGCGCCACATGCGAGGCGTCTGACGATTGCGCGAGAGAATTTTGCGTAACACCTGCTCTCGTTTTCGCGATGAGGAGACTGAAGGACGCGCAGTGGGCGCGCTTCAGGATGAGAGCGAGGACGTTGATGCCGTTGAGCCTTGCCGAAGTCGCCGTCGCAACGAGCGCGGATGACCTCAGCTACGCGCTGGTCGCGGAGCGTCCACGGCTGGTGCGCCTGTGCCGCCAGCTTGCGGGCGCCGCCAACGCGGACGTGGCGGAGGACCTGGCGCAGGAGACGCTGCTGGAGGCATGGCGCCTGCGCGACCGCCTGCGCGAGCCAGCCGGGCTGGGCGCGTGGCTCGCCGCTATCGCCCGCAACGTCTGCCATCGCTGGCAGCGCGCGCAGGGCCGCGAACGCGCGCATCTGGCGCCAGTCGTCGGCGTGGGCGACGACGGCGCGGATGAACTGCCGCTCGATGAGACGCTCGCGGCGGAGACAGATGATCCGCTGGCGCAGGTGGAGCAGGCTGAGGTCGCGTCGCTGCTCGCGCGGGCGCTGGCTGCGCTGCCAGAGACGACCCGCGCGCTGACCATCGGCGGCGCTGCGATGTCTACCACCGAGCTTGCGCGCAGCTTTGGCCTCTCCGAAGGCGCCGTGCGGGTGCGGCTGTATCGCGGACGCCAGGCGTTGCGCCGCGCGCTCAGCGGCGAGCTGCGCGCCGAGGCTGAGGCGCTCGACCTCATGCTGCCAGCGGCGCCTGACTGGATCGAGTCGCGCATCTGGTGTCCGTTCTGTGGCGCCAGCCACCTGCGCTATCGCGTGAACCGCGAGACGGGCGAGTACAGCTTCCATTGCGCGGGCGGATGCAATGGCGGAATGGCCGTGGCGGGCCGCGCCGTGAATCGCGCGTTGGTGGAGCAGGTAAGCAGCCCGAAGTCGCTGGTGACGCGGCATTGCCTTGCGCTGGAGGTGAGCTACCGCGAGGCGCTGGCAGGCGCCCTGCAACGCTGCGAATGCGACGCCGCAGTCAGCTACTCGGAGTGGACGCCTGACACCGCGCCACACGACATACCGTTTGGCATCCTCGGCGTCTGCCCAAACTGCGGGCCGATCGACGCCTCCACCGCGTGGCATCTCGCCCTCGACACCAGCGTGGCGCAGCGCTTCTGGCGGCGACACCCACGCATCCACGCGCTGCCGATGACGATGGTGGAGCGCGACAACCGCCTGGCCATCGTCACGGGCTTCGCGGCGTCCGATGGCAGCGCCCGGCTGGAGATCATCTCCGACGCCACCACCTATGCGCTGCTGCATGCGCAGGGCTAGCGGCTGCGAGTCCCCGACCGCGTAGCTGGACTGCGCGCCAACGCCCCCTCTTCACCCTCGCGCGCCCCGGAGGTTTCCCATGCTTGCGACCCTGCGCCACCGCGACTTCTCTTTGCTCTGGCTGGGTGGCCTCATCTCGCTGAGCGGCGACTGGACCTTGCAGATAGGGCTGCCGATCGCGCTCTATACGCTGACGCGCTCCGTCACCGTGCTCAGTATCGCGCTGCTGGCCGCGCTGCTGCCATCGATCATCTGTGGCTCGCTGGCGGGCGTGCTGATAGATCGCTGGGATCGGCGCCGCACGCTGATCGTCAGCAACGTCTTGCTGGCGCTGCTGCTCGCCCCACTGCTGCTGCTGCGCTCGGTACATCTCGTCTGGCTCGTCTATGTGACCCTCTTTGTCGAGGCCTGCCTTGAGCAGTTCACCCGCCCGACCGAGAGCGCGCTACTGCCCGCGCTGGTGAGCGAAGAGCAGCTTGTCTCGGCGAATGGGCTGATCTCGGTGGCGAGCAACATCGCGCGGCTGTGTGGGCCAGCGCTGGGCGGCGTGATCGCCGTGACCTATGGCCTGACCGGCGTGACACTGGTGGACGCTGGCTCATTCCTGCTCGCGGCGCTGCTCTTCACCCTGATTCGCGCCCATCCACGCCCGGCGAGCGCCGCAACGCCGACCGATGACACGCCGCCCGTCGCCGCGCCAGCGCTCAGGGGCGCCATCGCCCATGCGGCGCGCGATTGGCGCGAAGGGCTAGGCGTCATCTTTCACCGACGCGCCCTGGCGCTGATCTTTCTCGTCTTCAGCGTCACCTCGATTGGCGAGGGCATCATGGGGACGCTCTTCGTGGTCTTCATGACGGTGAACGCGCATGGCGATGCGCGCGCCTATGGCGGCACGATGAGCGCGCAGGCGGTCGGTGGATTGCTCGGCGGCGCGCTGGTCGCGCTGATCGGCGCGCGGCTGATGTCGCGCTGGTCGCTGTTCATCAGCGCCACGCTCTTTGGCGTCATCGATCTGGCCATCTTCAACGCGCCGAACTACTTCCCTGCGCTCGCGCCGCTGCTGGCGAGCGTCGCGTGGGCGTCACACGTCTCGCTCATCGGTCTGCTGCTGGCGCTCTTCGTCGTGGTGGGGGCGCCGGGCGTCGCGCTCAGCAGTGGCCTGCAATCGTTGATTCAGCGGGCGTCGCCTGAACGCTACCTGGGGCGTGTCTTCGGCGCGCTTGGCGCCTGCTCGGCGCTCTTCCTCGGCGTCGGCGTCACGCTCGCGGGCTGGCTCGGCCCGCGCCTGGGAACCATCACGCTGCTCAACGCCCAGGGCGCCGGATACATCGTCATGGGGCTGCTGCTGTTGCTGCTGCTGACGGGCGCTGCGCCGACGGCGCCCGTCACGGCGCCCGTCGCCGCCGAAGAGCGCGAGCGAGTCAAGCTGGGCGAGGAGTGACCGCCGCGCGCATCAGGCGCTCTGCCCCTTGACGATGATGAGCAGATCGGCGGAGCCAGTCTGCACGACATCGGGCGAGACGGTGATCGTCAGTTGCTCGCTGCCGCGTGTGGCGATGATGTTGCGCGTCGCATTGTTGTCGAATGTCTGGATGCCCTGCCAGCCTTTGCCGGGCAACTGCGCGACATAGAATGCCGTGATGGCGTCCACACTATCGCCGGAGCAGTAGCCATAGACGCCATCCTGGGAGCCATTGTCATTGTTGGTCTGCGCCAGACGTAGCTGCCCGGTATAGGGCGGAATCTCCGCTGGTAGCGTCGTCGTGACGTTGATCGCCGAGGTGCAGATGTCGGTGGCGCCCGCCAGATTGCCCGAACCTGGCAGCGGCGTGATCGTTGGCGTGGGTGGGCCGCCCGGGGTGAGTGTCGCCGCCGGGGCGCTGGTCGCCGTGGCCGCCGCTGGCGTGGATGTCGTCGTCGCACTGGGCGCGGCGGTGGCGCACCCGCCCAGCAGCGCGCAGAGACTCAGCGCGAGCAGGCTGATGCGCAGCCGATGACGACGACCACCCAGGGCTTGTGAATTGTCGCCGCTGGGGCGCGGGCGGGTGAACCCGCAGCTAGGGGCCTGCGGGCCGCGAAGCCCCACCTGCGTGGGGCTAGGACACGACTGTTCGCGAGGAACCGCCGGACCATTCACCAGCCCTGGACCACCACCAGAGATCATGGCCACACGCGCTCCCATCGTTACTCTGCTTCTCCGACGCACAGATGATTCGCGTCTCTATGGTATCATGGCGCGTCTCGCCTGCTGGAGCGACGCACGACCATTGGGTGCGCGCCGAGGGACTGCCCGCTGGCTTGCGGGTCAGCGCAGTTCGGGCGTGGTGGCTGGCTGGCGGTTCGCAGTGACGGCGACGCCCTGCAGCAACTCGACCGCCGCCTCGATCACGCTGCGCGTGTCAATCGCCTTGAGGCAAGCGAAGGAGTAGCAGGTGTTGACCTGCCAGAGTGGCGCGTTGCCGACGAAGCGGAAGCACGGCGCGCAAGGCAGATCAGCGTGCAGGAGCTTGCTGCGATAGCCGGGTCGCCCGACTGGCTGGAACTCCGTCCAGTCCGAAGGGCCAAAGATGCCCACCGATGGCGTATCCACGGCTGCGGCAATGTGCAGCGGGCTGGAATCGTTGCCGATGAAGAGCGTGGAGGCCTCGATGAGCGCAGCGGTGACTTTGAGCGAGGTCTTGCCCACCAGCGAGCGTACATTGCGCCGGATCAGCGCGGCGGAGGCGTTGGACGTGGGGATATCGGCCTTGCCACCAACCAGGATGATGTGCGCGTCGAAGCGCTCGACGAGATAATTGGCGACGCGCGCAAACCGCTCCGGCGCCCAGCGTTTGCGCCCATCGAAGCCATCGCCGCCGACGTGCATCGTCACAATCACATCGCCGGGCTTCATGCCGCCCGTCACCAGCAGCTCGCGGGCGGCGCGGCGGCTCTCGCTGGTGAGGTAGAAGCGTGGCGCGCGCGCCTCTGGTGTTGGCGGGGCAGGCGCGACCGACTCGATGGCTTTGAAGTAGTGGTCAATCGCATGGCGTGTACGATACGCCTCGTCGTGCGTGCCCATCAGCTCCCAGAACGGCGGCATGTCGAGGCCAACACGCGGCGCGCGCAGGCCAGCCAGCGCCGTCACGAAGGCGCCAGCGGCGGAGAAGTTGACGATCAGGTCGGGGTGTTCCTGGCTGAGGCGCAGCAATCCGCGCGCAAACCGGGTCGTCTCCGGCTCGTCGCCGCGCTCCACGAAGAGGATGCGCTCGTCCACGTCGGGGTTGTCGGCCAGGATGCCTTCGTTGCTGGCGGAGACGACCACGCTGATCTGCGCGCCCCGGAAGCGCTCGCGCAAGCGGGCGAGCGCGGGGGTGAGAAAGAGCGTATCGCCTATCGGGCAGAGCGCCGTCACCAGGATGCGCTCTGGCTCATGGGTGAGTTGTCGCATGGGGCGCCTCATGCGTTGCCCTCCGGCGCTCCACGCCGCGCATCGGCAAGCTCCGCATGCGCCGCGCTCGTATGTGCGCCGAGATAGACGCTGAGCAGGCCCGCGCCCCCGACGACACTTGCGACGACGAGGAGCGCGCTCGAGAGGCCTGAGTGATCGGCGAGCCACCCGATGGCGGGAACGAAGATCACGGTGATAGCGTTCAATAGCATGATTTGTACCGCGAGAACTCGGCCCTTTACCCAATCGGGCGAGCGTTCCTGCAGCATGGTCTGCGCAGGCACGTTGATGAGGTCCAGCCCGATGCCAATCAGGAAGGTGAGTGTCAGCATCCCGCCGAGATAGGGCCAGGCCGACCACCACTGCTCCCCAAAGATATACGGAGCGGTCGTGTAACCTATCACGAGGAAGGCGATACTGCCTGCCAGGAGGATGACGCCAGCGGTGATCGTGCGCGCATATTTCAGGCGCCGCGCGATGACTGGCGTGGCGGCGGAACCGATAACCAGACCGATGCCCGCCGGGATGAAGACCAGCGCCGCCAGCTCAGGCGGCTTGTGAAAGTAGATCTGCACGAAACGCGGCGCGATCATCGCGACAATCGAGACGATGATGCCCGCCAGCGTGAGCTGCCAGACAGAGATATGCAGCGCCGCGTCTGAGCGGATGAAGCGATACGACTCCATGATGCCCGACCAGATACCACGCAGGCGAGCGCCCTCGTGCCGCCGCCGGACGCCGCTCTGCGTCACCACCGCCGCATTCGGCGAACGTAGCGTGCGCTTGGGGATCGCGATGATGAGCAGCGCGCAGACGACGTAGAGAACCGTGATGACGGCGAAGAGACTGATGACGGGTGTGACGTCGAAGCCATGATGCGCGCCCCCCAGGCGGAACTGCGGGATGAGCAGCAGCGCCAGTGGGCCGATCACGATCAGGCCAGCAGCCTGCGCCAGGGTAAAGGTGATGTTGAAGAGCGCCAGCGCGTTCATCAACTCGCCCTTATGCACCAGTCGCGGGATAGCGGCACCCTCGGCTGGCGTGAAGAACTGCCCGACCATCGCGATGAAGAAGGTGAGCGCATAGACTGGCCAGACGCTCGTGGGCGCGAAGATCAGCGCCAGAATGAAGACGACGGACGCCACGGCGCGCAAGACATTGCTCACCCATAAGACCATGCGCCGGTCGAAGCGGTCAACCAGCACACCCGCAGGCGCGCCGAAGAAGAGCGCTGGCAGACTGAACGCGACAATCGCGCCGCTGGTCGCCAGCGATGAATCGCTCTCCTTCGTCACCAGCACGATCATCGCGTAGTTCGCGGCGTTCATGATCGTCTGCGAGATGAGTTGCGCCATCCACAGGCGCAGAAACAGCTTGTTGCGCAGCACGGTGGCGAATCCACGCGACGTGCGGGTTGCGGCGGGATTCGTCGCCCGGCGCTGGCCGCTCAGGGGCAGCGGCCCGGTGGAACCACCGATCACCAGGCTTGTAGAGTCGTGTTGAGAGCGGGCGATGCTCTCATCTGACTCTCGCCTTTCAGGCGCGCGTCGTACGTCAGCCATAGCTTTCGTCACTCACAATCGTAGGCCCATCGCCACCACGACTCACGATGAGCTTGATGCGCTTCTCGACCTCACTGCGCGGCAAGAGGACTCTCCGTCCACAGCCCAGGCACTTCAGGCCAATGTCAGCGCCGAGTCGTACGACACGCCACTCATAGCTACCACAGGGATGCGGCTTACGCAGCCGCACCTGGTCATTCAGGGCGAGGTCGGCGAATTTCATCACGTCTCCTCACTCTCCAGACCAATAGATATTGAACACAGCAACATGGGCGCCGCGCGACTCATCTCGCGCCCCGTCAGCGGTCGTCGGCGCGCATCGCAGCGTGGGCGTATAACCCACGCGATGTGATATACGTGCGAACGGGGTCTGGCGTGAGATAGCGCACCGGCAAGCCCTGCGCCACACGCTCGCGCAGGTCAGACGACGAGATCGCGAGCTGCGGCGCGGGCAGAATCTCCAGCCGGGCGCGCACGCCTGGCAGACGGCGCTCGAGATCGGCAAGCGCCTCCTCATCGTCATCTGGCTCGGTGTAGCCAGGTCTGCGCGCGGCGATCAGCGCATCGAGCGCGGCCAGCACGCCCGCAGGCTCGCGCCAGGTGGGAAGGCTCAGCAGCATATCCCAGCCGACGATGAAGCCGATCCACACCGGGGCGCCCCAGCGCTCGCGCAGACGTCGCAACGTCTCAACCGTGTACGCCGGGCCAGCCCAGTCGAGGTCCACGGTGTCGAGGCCGAAGCGCTCATCGCCCGTGATGGCCAGTTCGACCATCGCGCGTCGATCCGCCACAGGGCTGATCGGCTGACCACGCTTATGCGGTGGCGACGCGGCTGGCGCGAACCACACGCGATCCAGCGCGAGGCGCGCGAACGCCTCCTGGGCCAGCGCCAGATGCCCGATGTGGGGCGGATCGAATGTCCCGCCCAGAATACCATACCGCACGCCTGCGCGCATCCGTGAGTTTGCTCCCTCTCCGCTGACGCCGCTAGAGCAAGGCTTCGAGGTCGTCGAGGTATCGCCCAAAGGTATCGAGTGCGGCCTGGATTGGCTGCGGCGTCGAGAGGTCTACTCCGGCGTCGCGCAGCAAATTGATGCTGTAGTCAGACGAACCGGCGGCGAGGAACCGCTTGTAGCGCCGCACGGCTGGCTCGCCCTCGTCGAGAATCTGGCTGGCAAGCGCGGCTGAGGTGGAGATGCCGGTGGCGTACTGATAGACGTAGAAACTCGAATAGAAGTGCGGAATGCGCGCCCATTCAAGCTCGATCAGATCATCCACCGCGACCTCGGCGCCATAGTATTTGACGTTCAGCCCCTTGAACACGGCGCTGAGCGACTCTGGCGTCAGCGCCTCGCCCGCCTCAGCGCGCGTGTGGATTTCGCGCTCGAACTCGGCGAAGAGCGTCTGGCGGTAGAGGGTCGTGCGGAAGGTTTCGAGCGCGTGGTTGATGACGTAGAGCCGCAGCGCGGGATCATCGGCGGTCTGCAGCAGATAGCGGGTCAGCAGCGCCTCGTTGAGCGTGGAGGCCACCTCCGCAACGAACAGCGTATAGCCGCTATAGGGATACGGCTGCGTGCGCCAGGTGAAGTACGAGTGCATGGAGTGGCCCATCTCGTGGGCCAGCGTAAACAGACTGTCCATGCTCTCCTGATAATTGAGCAGCACGTAGGGCTGTGTGCCATAGCTGCCCCAGCTATAGGCGCCGGGCCGTTTACCTTCGCTCTCCAGCGCATCGATCCAGCGTGAGCGGAAGCCCTGCGTCAGCGGCTCGGTATAGTCGGCGCCCAACGGAGCGAGCGCGGCGGCTACGCGCTCCTGCGCCTGCGCGAACGAGATGCTGTACTCCACCTCACGCGCCAGCGGCACATAGAGGTCGTACATGTGTAGCTCGCTCAGCCCCAGCACGCGCTTGCGGATGCGCAGGTAGCGGTGAAGCAGCGGCAGGTTGGCGTCTACGGTGGCGATGAGGTTGTCGTAGACGCTGACGGGGATGTTATTGGGATCAAGCGCCGCCTCGAGCGACGTGCCGTACTTATGGGCGCGGGCGAAGAAAATGTCGCGCTTGACCTGTGCGGCGAGCGTGGCGCCGAAGGTATTGCGAAACTTGCCATAGGTTCCCAGCATTGCCTCGAAAGCCTCACGCCGCACCTCGCGATGCTGGCTTTCGAGGAAGCGCGAGCCATAGTTGCCCTGAGTGAGTTGCGCCACGTCGCCTTGCTCATCGTGCACCGTCGGCAGCTTCAGGTCGGCGTTGTTGAGCATCTCGAAGACACGCTCAGGGGCGGCGCCCACCTCAGCCGCCTGGGCGAGCAGGCTCTCCATCTCAGCGGAGAGCACGTGGGCGCGCCTGCGGGTCATCTCCTCCAGTTGCTGGCGATAGACGGCCAGTCCCGGCTCACTCGCGCGGAACGCATCGAGGCGCTCCTGTGGGATGGTGAGAATCTCTGGCGTGATGTAGGCGGTCGCGGCGGCGAAGTCGTTATCGAGCGTCGTAACCCGGTCGGCGAGCGCCTGGTAGACGCTGTTCGCGCTGTCCTCGTGCTGGCGCATGTGCGCGTAGACGAAGAGCCGACTCAGCGCCTCGCCTGCGTGGTCGCGCGCGGTGAAGGCCACGAGCAGCGTCTGCGCCGATTCGCTCAGCCGACCAGCGTAGGCCGCGACCCCTGGCAGCAGCGCGGCGACACGCGCGAATTCAGCCTCCCAGGCCGCGTCGGTGGGGTAGATGGCGCTCAGATTCCAGGTCAGCTCGGCCGGTATCTCTGAGCGCCTGGGAAGCGCCTGCGCTGGCGTCATAGTGGCTCCTGTCTGGTGTACTATGCAGAGCGAAGCGGCGCGCGCTGCGGGGTCGCCCGCGCCCGTAGCAGTGTATAACACGAAGCGCCAGGCTTGTGGCGGCGCGCAACCGTTGTCGCCGCCGTGATGAAGAAGAGGGATGCTGTGGCGCTGGACGAGCCGCCGGACGAGGCCACGCCGCTGCCGCGCGCGTTCTACGACCGCCCAACGCTGGTGGTGGCGCGCGACCTGATCGGCAAGACACTCTTGCGGCGCACGGCGGATGGCGTGGCGGGCGGGATGATCGTTGAGACAGAGGCCTATGTCGCCGCGATTGACCCTGCGGCGCATGGCTATCGCGGCCAGACGCCGCGCAACCGCTCGATGTTTGGCGCGCCTGGCGTCGCCTACGTCTACCGCTCGTATGGCATCCACTTTTGCCTGAACGTGGTGACAGAGGGGGCTGGCGTCGCCGCCGCCGTGCTCATCCGCGCGATTCGCCCGCAGGTGGGCCTGGCGCTGATGCGGCGGCGGCGCGGCGAGCGGATCGCCGACCGCGATCTGGCGCGCGGGCCAGGGCGGCTCTGCCAGGCGCTCGCGCTGACCATCGCCGAGGATGGCGCCGATCTGCTTGGCCCGCAGGTCTGGCTCTGCGCGGCGCCGGGCCTGGAGCGCGCGGCGTCCATCGCCACAACGCCGCGGATTGGCATCAGCCGGGCGGCGGATTGGCCCTGGCGCTTCGTCGTCATCGGCGATCCCTATGTCTCGGCGCGTGGGGTACGTGGGTCCGCGAGCGCATCCAGCAAATAGAAGCCGCCAGCGCCAGAAGGAGCGCCAGATATGCCCATCGAACAGTTGTCGCCAGAGATCGCCGCGAAGATCGCCGCTGGCGAGGTGGTTGAGCGTCCCGCATCGGTGGTCAAGGAGCTGCTGGAGAACGCGCTCGACGCCGGGGCCAGCAGCGTGCGCATCGAGATGGAGGGCGGCGGCCTCGATCTGATTCGCGTTGTGGATGACGGCGACGGCATCGCGGCGCATGAACTGGGGCTGGCCTTCGTGCGCCACGCGACCAGCAAGATCGCCACACTCGACGACCTGGAGCGCATCCGCACACTGGGCTTTCGCGGCGAGGCGCTGGCCAGTGTCGGCGCGGTGGCGCGTGTCACGCTCGCCAGCCGTGCGCGCGGCGCGGCGGTCGGCGCGCAAGTGACTGTGGCGGAGGGGAACGCCGGGCCAGTGGTCGCCGCAGGCGCGCCAGCCGGAACGAGCGTCACGGTGCGCGGCCTGTTTAGCTCGATGCCCGCGCGGCTGAAGTTCCTCAAGACGCGCGCCACCGAAACGGGCCACAGCCTGCGTCTGGTGGAGCAGTATGCGATGGCCTATCCGGGCGTGCGCTTCACGGCGGTCAGCGAGGGGCGCGAGGTCTTTCATACCAGCGGCGATGGCAAGCTGCTCAACGTGCTGGTCGCCGTCTACGGGCTGAGCGTGGCCGAGCAGATGATCCCCATCGGCGAGACGGCGCTGCCAGCCGATGAGCGCGGCGCGGGCGACCTGGCGGCGCCTGATCCCGACCGCCCGCGCGTTGGCGGCTACGTCAGCCGACCGACCTGCTACAAGGCGACGCGACAATACCTCTCATTCTTCGTCAATGGCCGCTGGGCGCAGAGTCGCACGCTGAGCTACGCCGTCGAAGAAGCCTACCATTCACTGCTCCTCACCGGACGACACCCCGTCGCGGTGGTCAGCGTGACGCTCGATCCCTGGCTGCTGGACGTGAATGTGCATCCAGCGAAGACGGAGATCAAGTTCCTGCGCGAACGGCAGGTCTACGCCGCCGTGCAGCGTGTGACGCGCGCGGCGGTGATCGAGACGGCAGCGACGCCTGAAGTCTCGCCGCGTGTCTTCGCCACCCCAGCGTGGGAGCCAGTCGGCCTGCCGCCGAGCGCCTTCCGCTCCACCATCGGTGCCACGACGCCTCAGCCGCCAGCTGGCGATGAGCGCGCGGATGCGCCAGTGGCCGAGGCGGGCGCGCAGGCGGCGGCGGCGTCGCTCTGGGCGGGGCAGGGACGCATCGCGGCGGGCGAGCGCATGAGCGGCTTCACCGCGCCCGGCGCCCCGGCGGTGGATGAGCCGATTGGCGGCGCGCGGATGCCCGCCTTGCGTGTGCTGGGCCAGGTCTCGCAGGCCTACATCATCGCCGAGGGGCCAGATGGCGTCTACATGGTGGATCAGCACGCCGCGCACGAGCGCATTCTGCTGGAGAAGATGATCGCGGAGTGGCGCGCGCAGGCGGTGGCGGCGCAACTGCTGCTGGAGCCGACCGCGCTGGAGCTGACTCCCGCCGAGCGCGGCCATGTGGAGGAGCATCTGGAGGCGTTGCGCCGCATCGGCTTCGAGATCGAGCCATTTGGCGATGAGGCGATGTTGACGCGCGCGGTTCCGGCGATGCTGGCGGGCAAGCTGCGCGGCCAGTCGCTGCGTGAGCTGATCGTGGCGCTGGCGGGAGCCGACGCCGACGCCGCCAGCCACGGCGAGACCTGGGAGGAACACGCGCTGGCGAATGTGGCCTGCAAAGCGGCGATCAAGGCGGGTCAATCGCTCACGCCCGATGAGCAGCGCGAGATGATCCGCCAGCTCGAGGGCGCCAGCGCCTACCAGAGCTGCTGCCACGGGCGGCCCACCCTGGTCAAGCTCAGCCTCACCGCGCTGGAGCGCGAGTTCGACCGCCGCTAGCGCCCTACCGCAGCGCTCGTGCAATCGCTAGAAAGCGAGTCCCTCATGACCAGCCGAGGATCAGCCGAGGATTGACTGCGGTGAGGATGCCCAGCAGCGCCAGTCCCCAACCCACCACTCTGGCCAGGTGATCACCATAGCGCCAGACCTTCTCCGCCCAGACGATGAGCGTGAGCGCGATCATCCAGGGGATGTTCATAAGCCCGACGGCCACGAATAACAGCATGCATCCGCCACACGTTCCCAGGCAATCCATGCCATGCGCTACCCCCGCGCCAACCGTCCGCAGGGGCGAGCGCGTAGTCGCGACGCACGCATGCGCATGCGCGCCCATGCGCTGGCTACATGACGCCAAACAGCGCGCATGGAGCGGCGTCAACTGATAGCAGCCGGCTACCACGAGCGTCACCGCTGCCGCTGCGACCGCCATCGGAGGAGTGTTGGTGGCGAAGTATCCTTGCAGCGCAGCGAGGCTAAAGATGGGAAGACCGAACGCGGCCCAGACAAGGAGGTAGCCAATCACAAAGGCGCCAACATCGGTGACAAGGTGTATCCCGCGCATCCGCAGGCGTGTGGTTTCCAGGCGCAGCGAGGCGACAGGGGCCAATGACAGGGCCAGTGACGGCCCCATCATCGCCACGATCATCAGCGTCCAGAATACCAGGAACGCGCCCAACGGCATCCCCATCGTTCCCGGAATGAACCACATACCACGTGACTGCTGAATGGTCAGAATCCAGGCCAGCGCGGCCAGGAGCAGGCTTCCCGCCCAGACAATCCGCTGCGTCGTCGCTGGCGGGGAACGTCTCATTTGCGTCGCGGCGCCACGCGCGCGCTTGTTGAGGCCTACATGAGCGCATCGCCGCCCACGCGCGCGTTCGGAACGTGATTGCATGCTCTTGATACCCCGCAGTCTCGATCCATCGCGCGCAGCACTGGCCGGGTTGTCCCTGAGCCGCCACCATACGCGCAGAAAGAGAGACAGACCCGACGTCGCCCAGTCGCAGCCAGAGCCTGGTGAATCGGGCCTGCCTTCCAGAGCGCTCCTAGGACGTGAAACAATACGAATCTGAGGACGCGTCTCCACCCTGAAGCCGGATCTGGTGGGGGCGCTCGCCCTCGAATGTCACAAAAAACGCGGGGTCGAGCGTCATGCCGCCTGCGGGGTCTGCGTCCAGCTTCGCGACCCAGCCGCGGATGCCTTCGGGGTAAAACTGGGCGTCCCAGCTAGCGTAGAGTGAGTTGCTCACGTAGATGCGCCGACCGTCCCGGCTCACTTCCACCATCTGCGGGCCGCCATTGAGCGCGCCGCCCGCTGGATGCGGCGCGTGGCTCGTGATGCCACCGAGCCGGACGGAGCCGGTGAGTTGTGGATGGAACGGATCGCTGACGTCATACTGCCGGAACTCGCCAGTACCCCAGCACGAGACGTATAGGTACTTATCGTCCAGGCTGAGGTCAATGTCCGACACGAGCGGCGGTACAGCTCCGAATGGCTTCAGCGCGGGCGGTAGCGCGTCCGCATCAGCCGACTCGGCGGGAATCTCGATCACCTTCTGGGCCTGCCATGCGCCGTTCGCGCGGCTCCAAACCCAGATGGATGACGAGAGGTCTGTGAGCGACAGGACGGTGTTGACGAAGCCGTAGGTCTGGTTGGGATCATGTGAGGGTCGCAGCTCCAACACCATTTGCTGCTCCGCGCCCAAATCAATGGTCTGTATGTGGCGGCCATCGCTCAGATTCCAGACGTGCAGGGCGTGCCCGTATTTGCCAGCAAGCAACAGCTCAGGATTCACGCCCGCCTCGACCATGGAAGGTGTGCCCCACTCGCTGGTGATCAGTGTGTCGTGACCCAGGTGCCACCAGAAGTCGTAGGCGAAGTACTGCGGACCGCGCTCGACCTCCCAGGCGCCGCGGATACCGAAGTCGTGGGGGTCTAGTGTGAAGACGCCGCCCGGCCCATCGCCTCCTGGCGCGCCGAGCGCGCTGATGTAGATGGCCTCAGGCCCACAGTGGATGGTGTGCGGGCGGCTGTATCCCGTGTGGGTCGCCACATCTTCCGCCGAGATGACCTTGATCAACTGGGGCTGGCGGGGATCGGGCTGGGTATCGAGGATGTGGATGCGCGAGGAGCGCAGACCTGGAACCAGCAAGTAGCGCCGCTCCATGTGCGCATGAGCCTCCCCATGGCACAGGCAGGCGCTACAGGCGTTCCAGCCGAAGTGGTGTAACTCGTCGCCAGGGCTGGGCATATCCACGCGGCCAACAATCTGGCTGTAGGTGGGAGACCCAGCCTCGACATCCAGCACGCACAGCGCATCGGGCTTGCCAGCGTCTTCTGTATTCAGCGTGACAACGTACGCGAGCTGTTCAGGTGGCGCGCCCATCGCCAGGCGCGCCGAGCGGTAGAAGGTGGGGTCGGTGTGCGTATGTTCCACAGGTATGCCTCGCCTTTCTCTGCCTTTCTCTGGCGTTCTCTTGTGGAGAATTACAGCGACGCGACGACATTCGCCGCGTTTACCTGATTGCTGTGGAAGGCTGGACGCCTTTTGGGCGCAGGCTGGCGCCTCGGCCTGCAAGCGCGGCGCCTGGCTTCGTCGTATGACTTCCCAAGGGGAGCAGTTATCAGCCCGGGCGCCTGCTCGCATCACGGAGGCTCGTGACAACGACGCATGACTGCATTAGCGCTTGCTGTGGTTTAGCGTTCACAGCGTGTTCACGATGGCCCACCTCCTCTCTTAGCATTGCAGCTTCAGTTAGTCTATGTACTCGTCAGATCAGCTCGGCGATGCTCGCCGCCGCACGCGCCGCGCCATCCACTTCGACCGCGCGGTACTGGGTAGGGCGGCCGATCTCTTCTGCAATAGCCGCCGCGATCACCTCTGGCGTCGCCGTCGCGAAGTCCATGCGCCGCCCCGCGCCGTAGCGCTCCAGGCGTCGTCGCACATGAAAGTTCTGCTCGAAGTGATGGCGCAGGGGGAAATACAGGAACGGGCGTTGATTCGCTGTCAGCTCCATGCAGGTTGTCAGGCCCCCCTGGACCACCGCCAGGTCGCACACGGCGAGATGGCGGTAGAGTTCATACACGAAGGGGCGCACTTCGAGGTCCTCGGCGGCGGGCAGCGAGGCCGGGTCAATGCGCGGCCCAGCGACGACGATCATGCGTAGCGCGGGAACGAGCCGCTTGGCTTCGGGGAAGGCGGCGATGACGCGCCGCAGCAGATGGCCGCCGACGCCGGAGCCGCCAACGGTGACGATGCAGACCTGTTCGTCTGGCCGGTAGCCAAGCTCGTGGCGTAGCGCCTCGTGGTCAGCGAGCGTCTGGGGATCGAAGCCGGTGATGTAGCCGCTAAAGTCGTAATGCCGCTCCGTCCAGGGGCGGATCACGGGCAGGTCCTGTCCGAAGGTGTCAGGCACGATGTCGTCGGGGTTACCGACAAAGATGGCGCGGTCGCGCAAGCGCGGGAAGCGCTCGATATGCTCGATCATCTCGGCGTTGTAGTCGGTGGTGAGGGAGGCCTCATGATCGCCACCATCGGCCATCGGCAGGTAGCCGACAAAATCGGTCATCCAGACGTAGGCCGCGCGCTTCTCCTCCGGGTTCTCATGCAGGAAATAGTCGAGCTCCCACGCCTCGTCGCCGATCCAGAGGTCGTAGTCTTCGGCGTTGACGACATCGTGGAAGAGCATGTAGTTAGCGACCTGTATCTCGTCCATGCGCCGCAGCGCCTGGAAGCAATGCAGGTCGTGCTCGGCGGACTCACACTCTATGTGGCGCGACTCGCTCACCAGTAGCGCGCTGGCTGGGTGGATGCGCTCACCGCGCGCCTCCAGCACTGCGGTCACCGGATGCTGCGCCAGCCAGTCAATCTCCAGGTCGGGGCGCAACTCGCGCAGCGCTGCGGCGATCGCTGCGTCGCGCTGCGCATGCCCCAGCCCAATGGGTGACGAGATGTAGAGCGCGCGGCGGCGACGGTTACGCCCGCGCGTCCACATCAGGCTGCGAGGCGGCTGGAGCGCTTGGGGGGGCGCATCTGCGGGCTGCGCGCCCGTCTCCCGCGTCTCGTCTCCTCGCGTCTCTTCGATGAAGTCGCGCAGCAGCAGGTTGACTTTGACCGGATCGCGCGCCAGCGGGATATGTCCGCCGCCTTTGATCGTCACGAGTCGGCCGCCCGTCATGCTGGCGAGCGCCCCGCCCCGCGCATGCGGGGTGATGTGGTCGTTGTCGCCGTGGATCACGAGGACGGGGCAGCGCACACGCCCAGCGAGCTCGAGCACGTGCTGCTCATCCCCCCTCAGCGACAGATTGAGCGATCGCCGCGCGGGAGCGTCTTCGATCGCCAGCAGCACGTCGGGCGTCGTCTCCAGCCCCCAGCCTACGCAGTCCTCGATCTGCTTGGTGGAGTGCGGCTCGGGAAAGCACTCCGAGAAGAAGAACTCCAGGAAGCCACGGTAGTCCTTCCGCCAATAATGGCGATTGTACTTGGCCCACCCTTCGTCGGTCGGGAGCACGTCGTCGAACGAGTGGATCAGGCGCTGCTCATAGCGGGGCGGAAGCGGGAGGGTTGGCCCGATGAAGGCTGAACCGGCGACACGATCCGCGTGCTCCGCTGCGAGCATCAGCGCACACTGCGCGCCCATCGAGAGCGACACCAGCACAGCCCGCTGGGTGGCGGTCGCATCCAGTACGGCCAGGGCGTCCGCGACATATTCGGCGATGGCGTAGGCGGCCGCATCCGCTGGGCGGTCAGAGCGCCCGTTGCCGCGGCCATCGAAGGTGATCACGCGAAAATGGCGCGCGAGATAGGGTACCTGCGCCTTCCAGAAGCGCGAGTGGATGATGGACCAGGTAGGCAAGAGCAGTACCGTCCGCTCGCCAGCGCCGAACACCTCGTAGAAGATGCGGACGCCGTCGCGCTCGATATAGCCCTCAGCGTCAGGGGAACGCGCTCGCATCGGGATCGTCCTTTCCACCGCTCCGGGCGGCTTCGAGTGACACCAGCCACCCGTCTATCATCGCGAGCAACGCGGCGTGACCCTCGTCGATGCCACCGAGCCGCTGGAGGATGATGCCTTCATTAAAAGTCACCACCAGCGTGACGATAGCCTCGACTGGGAACCGCTGCTGGTCCAGCCCATAGTCCGCCAGCGCCGACGCGAACGCTTCGGTCAGGGTCGCGCGCCATTTCTTGTGCACCATCGCGAGGCGCTCGCGAAGCTCCAGATGGTTCCACGCCAGCGCCTGAAGCTCAAACCAAACCTTCTGGTACCCACTCTCGCGGTCTTCGTCCAGGAAGCTCATCGCCGTTCGCCACTTTTCGATGAAAGGTCCCTCCGCAGCGTACATGGCGCGCTGCCGCGCGATGAGCTGGTCGGTATAGCGTTCGAGCACCGAGACGAAGAGCTGCTCCATCGAGCCGAAGTAGTAGTGAACAAGCCCATGGTTTGCGCCCGCCTCCTCTGCCAATCGCCGTGTCGTGATGTTGGCGTAGCCGATCCGGATGAGGAGACGCTCAGCCGCATCGAGGAAGGCTTCCACAGTTTCGTTCTGGGCGAGTGGGCGAGTCATGGGCGCTCCTAAACATGGTGTATGCGTATTAGGCATTTGGTTTAGTCGAACAACTAACATACCCGTAGCGCGTTGTCAAGGGGGTGGACGAAAACTGGTTCGCCTCAAAACCGGAGGGTAAGCAGGCAGCTTCAACCGCCCGCTGCCTCGGCGCCGTCTGTCTCCGGCTTATGGTGGCCCCCGCTGGAAATGCCACACGCTTGCCCGCCCGCGCTTGACGCTTGCCCCCTGCGCCGCCTATACTTCCTCTTGTACGACAACCGCATAACGAGACCCGTGAGGTGGCGACCCTCGCCGCGCGAGGGATTGCCAGGGAAATCGGTGAGATGCCGATGCGGACGCGCCACTGTAACCGGGAAACACTGCTCCTCTTCGCCACACGTCACATCGCGTGACGCCGGGCGAGACCACTGTCGGGGCGACCGATGGGAAGGTTCTGGAGTAGTCGCTCGCGCCGCCGCGCCAGCAATGGCGTGCGGATGCGAGACCGGAAGCCAGGAGACCGACCTGACGGGGTTTGCTCAGTCCTTCGCGCCAAGAGGAGAGAGCAGCGTCGTCTTCATCTGCACCATACGCTGCGCCCTCACTCTGCTTGCCAGAGAGGAGGGCGCTTCTGTTTGCCGTGGGGTCGCTGGCCGGGGATCAGTCTCCCGCACGGCGACGGCGACGCGCGACACATGCGGGCGCTCAGCGAGGGCGCCGTCTGGCTGGCCCTCGCCCGTGGGGAGACCGCGCGCCGATTGCGGCGCAGAGACGTGCGCGCCCCCTGGAGGAATCCTGATCTCATGCGTATCTCGCGCCTCAGCCCGCTGGCCATGACTGGCGGACTCATCCTGGCGATGGCGCTCGCGCTCAGCGCCTGCGCCACGACCGCCGCGCCCGCGACCGGGCCAGAGCAGCCGTTGCTCGCCAGAGACTCGAATGGCACGGCCATCGTCATCCCGGCGCAAGCGCCACAGCGCATCGTCTCACTCACCCCGGTGGATAGTGAGATTCTCGGCGCGCTGCACGAGCAGTCCGCCGTCGTCGGCGTCGATTACTACACCGACTACCCGGCGGATATGGCCGCCAAGCCGAAGGTGACGGACGCCAACAGCACACCCAATATCGAGCAGATCATCGCGCTCAAGCCCGATCTCGTGTTGAGCTATGGCCACGACACCAACTCCGGCGTCAGCCACGCCGATACCCAGCTCATGGCGGCGCACATCACCGTCTATGATCTGCCCGCGCTCGACCTGGAAGGCTCGATCAGCGAGGTGCGCCTGATCGGCCAGCTCACCCACGCCGAGAGCGCCGCGAATACGCTCGCCACCAGCATGCAGAACGACATCAGCGCCGTGAAGGCGAAGGTGGCCTCGGCGCAGAAGCCAACCGTCTACATGGAGTTGTACTACGGCAATGGCCCGACCTATGTCTTCGGCGGCGGCACGTTTGGCGATGAACTGATCGCCGATGCGGGCGGGGTGAACATCTTCCACGGCGACACGTCAGGCGCCGGCTATCCGGCGGTGAACAATGAGGCGATCATCGCGGCGAATCCGCAGGTCATCATCCTGACGGATGGCGCGACCCCGGCCCAGGTGGCCGCGCGCCCCGGCTGGAGCGACATCGCGGCGGTGAAGTCTGGCAGCATCTACAGCGTTGATCCAAATCTCACGCAGCGCCCTGGCCCGCGCATCATTACCGGGCTGAACGACATTGCGAAGGACCTGCATCCCTCGCTGTTTGCGTAAAGCGCGCGCCGCGTCGCTCTCTCTGCGAGGGCGGCGCGGCGCGCAAGCCGCAGCCCCAGAGCGGACGAAAGGAGGCGCGTCCATGGCGCAGGCGCCGCATGATACGCCGACTGTAGACGCCGACCTGCGCGCAGGTCCGGAGCCGAACGCTGCGCCACAGCTGCCGCAGACCGGCAGCGCAGTCGGCGGCGGAGGCTGGATCGCGCAGCGGGCGCATGGGCGGGCGCGGACGCCGCTGGCGCTGGGCGGGCTGGCGCTGCTGCTGCTGTTCGCGCTCGCGCTGGCGACGCTGCAAGGGACGGTGGCGATTCCGCCGCTGACCACGCTGGAGATCGTGCTGCGTCATCTTGGCTTGTGGCGCCAGACGCCACACTGGCCCGCGACAGATGAGTTGATCCTGATGCAGGTGCGTTTGCCACGCGCGCTGGGCGCGGCGCTGGTGGGCGCGGCGCTCGGCGTGGCGGGCGCGCTCTTCCAGGGACTCTTGCGCAATCCGCTGGCGGATCCGCTGCTGCTGGGAACCTCGTCGGGCGCGGCGCTCGGCGCGGTCGTCGCGCTGGTCATCACGAGCGCGGTATCGGTGGCATGGCTCGGCTTTAGCCTGGTGGCGTTGCTGGCGTTCGTCGGCGCGCTGCTCTCCGTGGCGGTGGTCTATGCGCTGGCGACACGCGGCGGGCGCACGCCCGTGGTGACGTTGCTGCTGGCGGGCGTCGCGGTGGGCGCAATGCTGACGGCGGCGCAGACGATGCTGATCGTGCTGGAATCCTCGCTGCAAGAGCACTTCGGCCTGCTCTACTTCTGGTTCTCTGGCGCGATCGATGTGGAGTCGTGGGCGCAACTCTGGATTGTGGCGGCGCTGCTGGCGCTGGGCCTGGTGGTGGCGCTGTGGCTCGCGCCGACGCTCGACGCCTTTGCGCTGGGTGAGGAGATGGCGGGCCACCTGGGCGTGCCGGTGGAGCGACGCAAGCTGCTGATCGTCGGCGTGGCGGCGCTGCTGGTGGCGGCGTCGGTGACGATTGGAGGGCTGGTGGGCTTTGTCGGGCTGGTGGCGCCACACGTCTGCCGCCTGCTGCTGGGGCCGCGCAGTCGCCCGTTGGTGGCGGCGTCGGCGCTGGGCGGCGCGGCCTTCGTCTCGCTGGCCGATCTGCTGGCGCGCACCGTCGTCGCGCCCTCGGAGCTACCGCTGGGCGTGGTGACGGCGCTTGTCGGCGGGCCGTTCTTCCTCTGGCTGCTGCGCTATGCGGGCCAGCGCTATCGCTGGTAGCGCAGGAGGAGGCGACGATGCGTGACCAGGGGACCGCTGCGGCGCTGGCGCTGGAGGCTGTGACCTTCGCCTACGGCGAGACAGGCGCGCCGATCGCGCGCGATGTTTCGCTGGCGGTGGCGCGGGGCGAGATGGTAGGCTTGCTCGGCCCGAACGGCGCCGGGAAGTCTACGCTGCTCAAGCTGGCTTCTGGCGCGCTGCGACCACAGGCAGGCCGCGCGCTGATCGGCGGGCGCGATCTGCGGCGTATGCCGCGCGCTGAGCTGGCGCGGAGCGTCGCGATGATGCCGCAGGACTTCGCCGTGCAATTCGCCTACACCGTGCGTCAGGTGATCGAACTGGGACGCATGCCGCACCTGGGAACCTGGGGGACGCTGCGGACGCGCGACCGGCTGGCGGTGGATGAGGCGCTGGCCGAGACCGGGCTGGAGGCGCTGGCCGACCGCGTCTTCGAGGAGCTGAGCGGCGGCGAGCGGCAGCGGGCGCTGGTGGCGCTGGCGCTGGCGCAACAGGCGCCCATCGTGCTGCTGGATGAGCCAACCGCGCACCTCGACATCCGCCACCAGATCGAGACGCTGGAACTGATGCGACGGCTGAATCGCGAGCGCGGGCTGACGGTCATCGCGACGATGCACGATCTGAATCTGGCGGCGCGCTACTTCCCCCGGCTGGTGGTCTATAAGCGCGGTGTCGTGGCCGATGGCGCGCCGACCGAGGCGCTGGACGAGGCGACGCTCTCGATGGTGTATGAGACGCCGGTACGGGTGGGCATCTTACGCGGTGATGAGCGGCTGAGTGTGCATCCGCCCGCGCGCGCGGTCGCACATGAGCCGCATGAGCCAGATGAGCCAGGCGCGGCGCGCCGACTCCAGGCGCATGTGATCGCGGGCGGCGGCTCCGGCGAGCTGGTGATGCGGGCGCTGGCCGATGCGGCTGCGGCGTTCTCGGCGGGTCCGCTGAACGTGGGCGATAGCGATTGCGCGCTGGCGGAGCGACTGGCGACGCTGACGCTGGTCGAGCCACCCTACGCGCCACTCTCGGCCCAGGGGCTGGCGGCGGCGCGTGAGCGCATGATCGAAGCGGGCGCGGTGGTGATCTGTCCAGCGCCGCTGGGGCCAGGCAACATCGCGCTGCTCGATGAGGCGCTGGCGGCGCAGCGAGCGGGCGCACGGCTGATCCTGCTGGAGCCAGGGCTGGGCGCATCGCCGGATGCGGGCGGCGACGCAGACGGCGACACAAGCGCGCAGGCGGCGGCCAACGAGGCCGGGCTGGCGCTGGTCGAGACGCGCGACTTTTCGGGTCGCGGGCGCGCATCCTACGCCGCCCTGCTGGCAGGCGGCGCCATCTGGGCCACCACGCCAACCGCCGCGCTGCGCCACGCGCTGAAGGTGGGCGATGCGTAGGTGGCGCTATGCCAGCTCCTTGTTGCGCCGGGCGCCGCGAGCTGGGCGCGCTGGTCAAACGGGCCTGCTATTGCCGTGGTGGGCGTCCCCGTTGCGCGCATTGCGGCAGTAGAAGGCCCAGTAGCCGCGCGTCTCGCCGTAGTGGTCCAGCAGCCCGCGCATCGCGGCGGCGGTGAGCGGCTGACCGGCGTTGTAGATGCGTCCGGCGGCGCGCTGCAGCTCCCCGTCGGCGGTCGGCGCGTAGTCCATCCGCCCCAGGCCGCGCACGAGGATGAACGCCGCCGACCACTCGCCGATGCCGCGTGTTCCGCGTAGCGTCGCCACGACCTCGTCCAGCGGACCTGCGCGCAACCATGCCTCATTGGTCTCGCTGAATCGCTCGATGACCGCGCGCAAGAACGCTTCCTTGCGCGCGTTGCGCATGATGGCGGCCAGATCGGCAGGGTCGGCGCTGGCCAGTGTGGCGACCTCCGGGAAGGCGCGATAGGTCACGCCGTCTACGACGAGCTGCGCGCCATAGCGCGTGGTGAGCTGGTCTTTGATACGCCGCGCCAGCGCCAGCGGTGTGCGCTGCGCCAGGATCGCCCAGCAGGCGATCTCGAACGGCGTGAGGAACTTGGGCTGATGCAGCCCGTAGCGCCGCGCGATCACCGGCGCCAGCGCGGCGTCATCCTGCGCGCGCGCATAGAACGGGCGCAGGTCGTCGTCGAGGCTGAGGAAGAAGCTGATGCGGTCGCGTAGCGCCGCCTGCTCGGCCTCACTCAGCGGCGCCGCGCTGGTGAGCGTGTAGGCAAGGCGCGGCTGCTCTACCGTCCCTGCGCTCGATACGCGAAAGACCACGGCGCGACCATTCAGGGCGACGGCTTTGCTGAGCGCGCCGCCCGCTATCCGCTGCTCATCGGCCATCGGCGTAAACATCTGCATGAAGGCGAGCGTCTGGTCGAAGTCGAAGGGCGCGCATGGGGTAAGTGTTCCGCGCAGGTGTGCGAGTGGCTGGCGCGCCGCGTGATCCGCGGTCATGGCTGTCGTCATGGTCGGCTCCCTCTGTTCTCCCGCTGTTCTCCTGGCTGGCGGGTCGCGGGTCGCGGGTCGCGGATCGCGATTGAGGAGCGGGCGCCGACCTACTTTGAAATGCGGTAGATGGCGCCTGATCCTGTGGCTTAGCGCGGCTCCTGGAAGGCGTTGAGGATGTTGCCCGCCGGATCGGCGAAGGCGAGCGCGCGCCCGAATGGCCGATCCTCTGGCTTCGCCGTGATGCGCACACCCTTCGCGACAAGCGCGGCGTAGAGCGCGTCGGCGTCGTCCACGCGCCACCAGACCTCCGCGCCCGTCGCGCCAGCCGCGCCAGCCGCAGCCGTCTCGCCGACGCCGATGCCGAGCGTCGCGCCCTGCCCATCCACCGGCAGAACGGTGAGGAAGTTGGGCGTCTCCTCCTCGATGGTCATGCCCAGCGTCTCGCCGTAGAATGTGCGCGCCGCCGCGAGGTCCTGTGCGCGCAAGATGACGATGTTGAGATCACGCACCAGTGATTGCGCCATGTGAAAGCCTCCTGTTGCTTGTCTGTGTCTGCGCGCCATCGGCCTGTCGTCGGCCCTGCGCGCTACTCACATCCCTAGTGTGACATGGCGTTGTGACAACAGTATGGCAACAAGTTTTGGCGCGTGATGGATTTCGTCGAAACTCGTGGAAACTCATGGAAACTCGTCGCGATGCGCTGCATGGCTGGCGCAGATCAGCTCAATCGGGCTGGTAGACTCTGAGCAGCGCCACCGCTTCATCCGCGATGCGACGCCGCAGCGAGGCGGGCGCCAGCACGCGGGCATGGCTTCCCCAGCCGAGCAGCCACTGCGTGATGTCATCCTCATGGCGCAGGCGCAGCGTGACGAGCAGGCCGCCATCTGCTGTATCTTGCTGGGCGATGGTGAAGAACGAGGGCGATTCCCGCGCCCAGCGCGCAGCCTCGCCGTCGAACTGGATGCGCGCCTCCATCCCCAGCGCTGGATTGGGGCGATGGGCGCGCCGCTGTTGCGCGGCTGGCGGCGTGAAGCGTTGATCGAGCAGGGTCAACGCCTCGATGCGCTCCAGCCGGAAGTTGCGCCGGTCCTTACGCAGATGGCAGTAGGCGTTGAGATACCAGACGCCACGGATGCGCGCGAGCGAGTACGGATCAGCCTCACGCCAGAGCGGTGTGTTGGCGCTGTCGGCGTTTGCGTCGGCGCTGTTGGCGCTATGGTAGCGGGTGTAGTAGCGGAAGCGCACCCGCTGTGACGCGATCACGGCGCCACGCAGGGCGCGTAGCGTCGCGGCGACCTCAGGCTGGAGCGTTGCGCCCTCTGACCCCACCAGGATACGCTCGCGCAGCGCCGCCACATCCACGCGCAGGCGCTCTGGCAACGCGGCGGTGATCTTGCTGGCGGCGCTCTGGGCGGCGGCGCGATATTGCGCGTCGAAGCTCTGCGCCATCACATCGGCCCCCAGCGAGAGGATGGTCGCCTCATCGGTGGTGAAGCTGACCGGCGGCAGGAAATAGCCCTCCACCAGCGCATAGCCACGGCCCGGCGTCGAGATGATCGGCACGCCCGCCTGCCCCAGCGCCACCAGGTCGCGATAGATGGTGCGCTTGCTCGTCTCCAGCGTACGCGCCAGGTCTTCGGCGCGCCGCCAGCGGTGCGCTTGCAACTCCAGCACGATTGCTAGCAGACGATCGGTGTGGCTCAAGGCGCTTGTCCCTTCGTGTTGCGGCGGGAACACCCCTCAGCACGCAGAGTCCCCTCATTCCTGCGCAGGAGTGAGGGGACTCATAGCGAGCGCGCCGCTGCGATTAGCGAGCGCGAACACTGGTCTGCTGCTCAATGGCGTTGAGCAGCGTTGCGTTGGACGGCGTGCGCTCCATCGCGTCGAGCAACCATTGGGTGGCGGCCTGCGTCGGCTTGTCGGCCAGCAGGCGGCGCAGCGTCGTCGCTCCGCGCAGCTCTTCGGGCGTCAGCAGCAACTCCTCGCGACGTGTGCCAGACTTCACCGCGTCTACCGCAGGGAAGAGGCGGCGCTGCGACAACTCGCGCGAGAGGTGCAGCTCCATATTGCCGGTGCCCTTGAACTCCTCATAGACCACATCGTCCTGTCGGCTGCCCGTATCAACCAGGCAGGTCGCCAGGATGGTGATGCTGCCACCCTCTTCGAGGTTGCGCGCGGCGCCGAAGGCCCTGCGGCCTGTATCGAGCGCCTGCGCGTCGATGCCGCCGGAGAGCGTGCGTCCGCCGCTGCGCGCGGAGAGGTTCTCGGCGCGTGCCAGACGAGTGAGTGAGTCGAGCACCATGAAGGCGTCGCGCCCCGACTCCGCTACCCGCTTGGCGCGCTCCACGGCCACCTGTGTCAGCCAGGCGTGTCGCTCAGTGCTCTCGTCAAAGCTGGCGGCGTAGACATGGCCACCGCGCGGCTCCAGGCGGCTGCGCAGATCGGTGACCTCCTCAGGGCGTTCGCCCACCAGCACAGCCATCACCACCGCATCCGGGTAGCCCAGCAGCACCGACTCCGCCGCCTCACGGATCAGCGTCGTCTTGCCGGTCTTGGGCGGCGCGACGATCAGCGCGCGTGAGCCGAAACCCAGCGGCGCAAAGAGGTCAATGATGCGGGCGGAGATTGGGCGCGCGCTCTGCTCCAGCCGGGCGCGCCGGTCGGGGAAGGTCGCGGTCAACTGATCGAAATGCGGACGCTCGCGGGCTGAATCTGGCCCGTCGTCATTCACGGAGTCGAGGGCGACGAGCGAGCGACGTGAGCCGCGCTCCTCGATCTGCCCGCGAATGACATCGCCAGAGCGCAGCCCCCAGCGGCGCATATCGTCGAGCGAGATGCGCCCGGTGGTCTGGAGCGTGCGCTCGTCGAGAATATCGGCGGTCGCAGCGCCATGCCCCGACGGGAAGACCATGCCGGCCACCTCGACAGTGCGCACATGCTGCTGCGGCGCGGCTGGCTGATTGCGCTGGGTGGAGGGCGCATAGGGAGCGTAGCGCTGATCGAGCGGCGCATTCGCTCCAGGATTGGTGTAGAGCGGCGGCGGCGCCTGCATCTGGTCGCGGCCACCACGGCCACGCCCCGGCTGGCCGCGTGTGCCGCCTGGCGCGCCGCGCCGATCCTGCCGATCTTGCGGGTAGCCGCCCTGATTCGGGTAGCCCTGGTCGTTATGGCGACCACTCTGGCGGCGCTGGTCGCGCGGCTCCTGCGCATACCCACGCCCCGGCGCGGCTGGCGCTGGCGCATCTGGGTAGCCCTGGTAGCCCTGCCCACCGCGACCCCGCTGGCCACTGCGGGCGCCCTGCTCCTGTTGGCCGCGCTGGTTGCGCTGGCCATAGGGATCAGCGGGCGCATACGGCGCGTTGGGAGAATGAACGGTGTAGGGCTGGCCACCGCGCTGCTCATCGCGGCCCTGCGGTCGCTGCCCGGCGGGATAGTTTCCCGTGGGGTATTGTGGCGCTGGCCCCTGCTGAGCAGGCTGCGGCGCATAGTGCGGCGGTCGCTGCTGGCGGCCTGTCTCGGCGCGAGCGCCGCGCTCGGCGCCGCGTCCACCCGGCGAATAGGGCATAGCGCCGCGTGTGGCGCCACCCTGGGCGCCTCTGCTGGCCGCTGGCTGGCCGCTCTGCGCGCCATTGGTGTTGGGGCTGAGCGGCGGCTGGCCGAAGGAACGCTCCAGCGGTGGCTGAGCGCCTGTCGCTGGCGATGGCGCGGGTGGTGTTGTCGGCGCAGGGGTGGTCGCGCGGCCATACGGCCCGCGTGCGCGCACATCGAAGCGGCGACGCAGCGGCGGGGTGGGCGTCTCGCCGCCATCCCTAGGCTCAGCGGCGTCGGTGGACGTGTCCTCAGATGCCCCTGCGCTCATCAGCGGATCGGGGCGCGGGTCGGGCTGGCGCTCAACAGGCGCAGACTCAGCCGCCGACTGACTGGCGAGCAACTCAGGCTGCGCGATCTGCGTCGCGCGTGGGGCGCTGCGTCGTGTGGCTGGCCTGACGGTGGGCGTCGCTGTCTCAGGCGCCGCGTCGCTGGCTGCGCTCGTAGCGGCGCTCGTGGCGCGTGGCGCACGGCGGCGCGTGGGCGCGGCGGGCGCTTGCGCGCTCAGCGTGTCATCCTGGGCGACGGGAGCCGCTGAAGCGGCGCTACGGCGCGCGCGTGTGGCGCGTGGCGCGGCGCTCTCGCTCGTCACGACGTCATCCGCCGGAGTGGCGGGAAGAGCCGACGCTTGCGCAGAGGTCTCGGCGCCGGTGGGCGCGGTCGCCTTCCGCGTGCGGGTAGTCCGGCGGGGGGGTAGTAAGGTTTCCTGATTCTCTGGCACAGAGGCCTCCTGCAAACACAAACCTATCGCGATACATCGAACCGAGACGGCGTTTCGGGCGCGTCACGTTCGGATTGAGCGACACTCTGATGGACGGAAACGACAAAATCAACGGAGTAGCCCGGCGCGACCTGCTCCGAGAGGTCATGCGCGCATGGGCGCCGCAGTGGATGCGCATCAGGATTGCGAAAGAGCCGCGTGCGCTGAGCGCCTGCGCTTCTGTGAAGCGCGATCATTCACGGCCGCATCGTCGGGTCATCGGGTCACTGGCCGAACACCTGATCTGCGCCGCTCGTGAGCGTCGTCGCATCGCGTCGCAAGCGGTTGGACGCCGACTGAGCGCCGGATGGACATCGCGCGCGCCATCCCTGGCAAGCGCGTGTGTCATTCAACGTCATGTCGCCGCGAACCGACAAAGCGCCATACTACACACTTACGCGCTCGTACTGCCCACCGGGTATGCGTGTGAGCCGCGCCAAAGGAGCGCCTGCCAGCGTATCTCAGCCTGTCTCAGCGTATCCTGGCGCGCTGGAAGTAAAGCAAGGCGGTCGTCGGGCCTGACCGTCGTAGCGCAGGCGCAGAGGCGTGCATCGAACAGTGAGTTGGGGCGAACGAACCGCGAATTAGGGCGGCTGGCCCCGCACGAGATAAAGGTTATGGCGCTGATCGCGTTGGCTGCTGGCCAAGATCGAAGCGCCTGATATGACGGAGTTAGAGGTGTGCTTGTTGCGACGCCTGGAAGTACGATGCTAGAGCAGATAGTCGCATCTAGAGCATCAGACGAGGCAGCGCGCTCAAAACGCACACACTAGCCTGGGTGGTCCCCCTTTGTTATACCAGCATTTATGTAGGCTGGCAACCCATCCCCCAGATGAGCGCGTTGTTCGACGCGCTTTTCCACCCTGCCAGCGCAATTCGCTGGCCATCGGGCGCCTCTCCATTGAGACGGTTCGTCTCCGGTAGATATCCTCCGGCGCGGGCTATCGGGCTGCGCTGATGGCGCCATGCGGTCGGGTCGAGCAGGATGATGGCGGCCTGCGCTTCCCCGGTGTGTTCCATTGGGCGCGTGAGAGGCGGCAGTAATTGTTTATGAATGGATGGCCCAGCGTCGAGACTGCGGAACGACGGAATGCCACATGCGTGTCGGTGGGTCACGCCCGGCAGGTTGGTGAGCGCACTCGCGTCCGCGACACCCACAGTATACCACGCCACGCGCCAGGGTCAACGGTTTGGCATGCGGCGCTGCACGCTATCCCTCCCAGCGTGGTAGCGCGGGCGGCCCGCTCTGGCATAGAATATCCCTGGCGCCGCGATAACCGCCGCGCGGTGAAGCGACAGGAGTGGCGCCGATGAGCAGCGCGAGAGAGGCAGTCGATCCGATGGCTGAGCAACACGTCATGGATGAGGAGACTATCTTGCGCGTGGTACAGACCTGGCCACGAAACCAGCAAGCGCATCTCGCTCGCCGCATATTAGATCCTGGTCTGGCGACGCTCGATCCACAGACCGGTCGCCCCTACGTTACTTCTGCTGAGTTGCGCGGCATTGGAGCAGGAGACCGCGCAACGCCGTCGGATGAAGAGATTGAGCGCTGGCGTCTGGAGAAGTATGCGGAATGAACCGCGCAGAGGAGGAGGAGGTAGCGGCGCCCACTCCAGCGGGGAGCAAGCCAGTGCGAGCGCTCATCGACACGAATGTCGCGCTCGACTGGCTGCTTGATCGCAAGCCGTGGTCGGATGTTGCGCAGCCCTTGTGGGATGCCCGCGATGCCGGGCGCGTCGTAGTCTACCTTCCTGCCTCTGTACTCACGGATATCTTCTACATCGTCCGTCGGCAGGCGGATATCGCAGCAGCCTTCAGGGCGGTGGACCAGGTCTTCGCCGCCTTCGGCCTGTTCGCTGTGGATGCGCCGCTGCTGCAGCAGGCACGGGCGCTGCCAGGCGCAGACTTTGAAGACACCGTAGAGATTGCCTGTGCGAGTAATGCTCAGCTAGACCTGATCGTTACCCGTAATCCCGCAGATTTTCGCTACTCCCCAGTGCAGGTCATCGAGCCACCGCAGATTACCACGTACCTCTCGATGCCTTGAGCCGCTGCCGCAAGCTGACGGCAAACACGCACGACAACGCCGAATAGGATGAGCAGCAATGGTGAGCCGGGAGCGTCCGATTCCCAGGCTCGCGCTGGCAACCTTCGCGGCTCGTGGGGCCACACCGGCTCGGTTTCAATCGCTGGCCAGCGCACACCGCCTAAGCCTCACGCCTGCTGATAGCGCTGCGTGATCGCCTCCATCGCGCGCTGGTGCGCGGCGGCAATCTCGGCCATGCGCTGCTGGTAGCGTGTCTCCGCCTCGGCATTCGCGCTCCGGCGCTGCGCCTCAAGCTGCTGCCTGCGATCCTGATACAACGGCTCCGCTTCGTGCAGCCAGCTTCTGATACAGACGCTCGGTTTCCTTGAATTGATCCGCAACGGCCTGCTCATCGTTCTTGACTTTGCGGTAGAGGCTACGGGCATATAGCTTAGTTTTACAGTTGCACTTGCCGAGAAGCCTCCCGCTTGCTCTGGCCTTCATGCCAGAAGGGTTGGGGAAAGGCGCTCTCGTCGATCACATCCGCCGCTTGGCATCAAGCCAGAAAAATTGAGGCCGACGCGCTAACTGCAACTGTAGTACTAAGCCAGCCTGATGTGTTACGCGATCATCTCAGCCCCTGCCTGATGTCCCGTCGGGCGTGGGCGCCTCGGCGAGCGGCGGGCCGAGATAGACCCGTGGGCGGGGCTGCCCATGCCCCCGGCGCAGCGCGCGGAAGTTGGCCGGGGTGACGAGCCTGCGCCCGATGCGCGCCTCGATGGCCTGGCGCGTGGCGCCGCCGATGGCGCTGGCCTCCTGCGCATCGCGCAGCAGCGCCTCGACTCCCTGGCTGTCGCGCGTCTGGCTCAGGGTCAGCGTCGTCTCCTCGACGAGATTCAGCAGCAACAGTTCCATCGTCGTCATCGAGTCGCGCAGGCTCTGCGACGACTTCAACCCCTTCGCCGCCTTGTGCGCCTCGACGGGCATGCCAAACGCGCCCTGGCTGAGCGCATCGGTCAGCGCGGCGTAGTCGGCGCCCTCGCGCACGCCACGCGCCGCCCACTCCTGCGCGAGCCGCTGACGCAGCGTGATGCCTTGCAGGCGCCGCTGGGCCCAGTCGCGCGGGTAGCCCTGCCGCGCGTAGAGCTTGCGGGCGCGTTCGGCGGCGATGGCGGGGTCTTCCTCCTCACGCAGGCGCGCGGCGCCCGCGCGGGCCAGCCACTCTTTGCCCGCCTCCGCAGCCGGGCCTGCGACCGCTTCGAGCAGTCGCAGCAGCGTGGCGGCGCTGGCCACGCGCACAGTCTGCGGCGCGCCGTCCGCGTCGGCCAGCTCCATCTCGACGATGCGCGCATCCAGTTGGCGAACACCGTCGGCGCGTAGCTGCGCCTGGAGCGCATCCCAGCCGCCAGCGACGCCAGCCTGCGCCAGCAGCGGCGCCAGCAGCGGCGCCAGCAGATCATCCACCGCGTAGTACCACTCGCCGTCCCGCTGGATGCGCCGCGCCTGCTGACCCGTTGGCGCGAAGATCACGGATTCCTGCGGGGCGTCTGTCGCGCCGCTATGCTCAGGCGACGGCGTCTGTCGCGCCGCGCGCCGATCTCGTCGCTCTGCCATTGTCTCCATCCTCCTGTGCAGCGAACTGCCAGGAAGCGCGCCCTGGGAAATGCCAGCGCAGCCGCGCCGTCAACGCCTGCCGCGTCTGCTGGTGGGGACCGCTTCCGCTACCCTACTATTCCTTATCAGGCCTGCGCGGAGGGAACTTTTCGCGGCTGAGCTTTTGCCGTCGTCGGGCGCCGCTAGACAGCGCTGGCTGGCGGCCAGAGCATGTCTGCGGCGTAGCGCGGTGTCACTGGCGCGCCCAGCAGCCGCGAGGCGACCTGCTCGAATGTGGCGCGCGTCCCACTGCGCCAGAACTCGTCGTCGGGGCGTGGCGCGCGTGGCGTCGCCGCCGACCCAGCGCCGGGCGTGGCCAGCAGGCGCTGCTGCGTCAGCACGCGGCGTGTCTGGCGGGCCACCGCCGCGCCGGAGTCGATCACCCGCACACCTGGGCCGACCACGCGCTCAAAGACCGGGCGCATCGCCGGGAAGTGGGTGCAGCCGAGCGCCAGCACATCAATCCCCTTCGCCAGCAGTGGCTCGATGCTGCGGCGAATCTCGCGCTCGACCTCTGGACCATCGAGCTGCGCCGCCTCGGCCAGTGCGACCAGCGATGGGCAGCCTACCGGATAGACCTCGATCCCCTGCGCGAACCGCGCGATGAGGCCACGCAGATAGTCGCTGCGCGCGGCGGAGTCGGTGGCCGCGACGGCGACCCGCCCCACGCGCGTCAACTCGGCGGCAGGCTTGACGGGTGGCACCACCGCGATGAATTTCACCTGCGGATACGCCGCGCGCAGGGCGCCTATCGCCGCGCTCGACGCGGTATTGCACGCCACGACGATCAGCTTGACGCCGCGCCCCAGCAGAAACGCCGCGCCGTTGAGCGAGAGCTGGGTGATCTCGGCCTGCGAGCGCACGCCATAGGGGCAGTTCCCCGTGTCACCGAAGAAGATGTAGCGTTCGTCGGGCAGCTCTCGCAACAGATCGCGCAGCACCGTCAGCCCACCCACGCCAGAGTCAAAGACGCCGATCGGCGCATCTGCTGTCAGGGGATGCTGCTGTGGCTGACCACTCATGTCGCTGCTCCCGTTGCTGTGGTGATCCAGTCCGCACAGGCGCGGCTTCAACCGTCAGCCGCCCTGCCAACGCTCCGCACTCTCAATTGTAGCATGCCTGTCCCACGGCGCATCCGCTCACGTGGCACGGCGTGGCGCAGATGGCGGAGACAATCGGCAGCCCCAGCGCGACGAGCATGCGCTGTTTCTAGTACTTTACTACGCGCGCGCGGCGTGATGGCGCCTGACGCCGCGAAACAGCGTAAAAGGCTTGAAACATTGCGCTGCGCGTCGCGCTCTGTATCATCGGTCCACGCGAGAGATGGACCCAGAAAACCGGAGAGATCATGCAACCATCGCTTGCCTACCGCGCCGCCATCCTGACGGTGGTGACCGCGCCACTGATTGGCGTGCTCCTGGCCATCCGCCTGCTCTGGCAGTTCGCTGTCTCGTGGACTGACATCACGCTGCTGCTCGTCATGTATTCGCTGGTGGCGCTCGGCGTCACCGTCGGATTCCATCGCATGCTGACGCACCGCAGCTTCACGCCGCATCCCGTCGTCAAGTTCATCCTGCTGGTTCTCGGCTCGATGGCGTTCGAGGGGCCAGCGCTGAGCTGGGCGGCGACCCACATCAAGCACCACGCCGTCGCCGACCGCGAGGGCGACCCGCATAGCCCGGTGGACGGCTTCTTCCACGCGCACATGGGCTGGCTCTTCTCGAAAAAGATGGAAGACCCCAACGTCTATTGTCGTCATCTGGTCAATGACCCGATCATCAACTTCGTCAGCCGCACATTTCTGCTGTGGGGTGGACTATCGCTGGTGATTCCCTTCGCCATCGCTGGCTGGCATGGGCTGATCTGGGGTGGACTGGTGCGCATGTTCCTGACGCATCACGTCACCTGGAGTGTCAACTCGGTCTGCCATACGTTCGGCAAGCGCCCCTACGAGACAAACGACGCCAGCCGCAACGAGTGGGTTGTTGGCCTGCTGGCGTTCGGCGAGGGCTGGCACAACAATCACCACGCCTTCCCGCGCTCGGCCATCCACGGGCTGCGCTGGTGGCAGTTCGATCTCTCAGGTCTACTGATCGTGACGCTCGAAAAGCTTGGCCTGGCGAAAGATGTCTACCGCATCCCGCCGGATCTGATGGCGCGCCGCGCCGCGCGCACCGCCGCCCTGCGTGCAGGCCAGAGCGCGGACCAGAGCGCCGCCGAGCCGCCGTCCATCGCCGCAAGCGTCGCTCCGCTGGCGTCCGCTGGCGTCAACGAGTAGCGGCGCCGCGCACGGCAAGCATCCCAGCAAGCATCTCAGCCCGCTGAATTCTGCGCGCGACATCGCCCCACCTGGCATGGTTATGTACACGCCAGGTGGGGCGATTGTATCGCTCTGGGCCGCTCGCTCTTTCTAATGAAAGGGGAGCGCGCTGCTGATGATCGCGCCGAGCGCCACGCAGGCGATGATGGTAGCGGCCAGCACGAAGACGACGAAGATCGCCAGGTAGAGGCTCCAGGGACGACTCCGTCGACTGCGCGCTGGCGCGCTGGGCGCGCTGGGCGCGGCGACTGGCTCAGCCGCTGGCAGGGCGACCGCCGCTGGCGCCTGCGCTGCCACCGGGGCAGGCGCAACGGCGACCGGCGTGGGCGCATCCGCCTCGACGATGGCGCTGGCTGCGGGCGAAGCGGATGCGGCGGCGCTGGCCTCGCCAGCGGGCAGCGCCAGTGGCGCCGCCGGGGCGGGCAGGGCTGCGCGTTCGGTCAGCGCGCGATTGTGGTAGTAGGCGATGGCGCGCTCGCCAGCGGCCCGCAGGAAGGCGTAGTCCACGGCGCCGCCGACGACCGCGCTCACACCGGGAATGAGGCGCCCGACCCACTTGGCGGCCTGCTCGGAGGTCAACTCGACGCTGACACGCGCCAGCACACGCGGCAGGATGTCTGGCAAAAATTGCACCATGCCCTCGCGCGTCAGCCAGTTGCCAACGCCACGCAGGCTGTCAATGCCAGCGGCCAGCGCCAGCACGTCCGCCAGCCGCACCTGCTCCTCGACCGTCGAGGTATCGTAGCCATACGACTGGGCAATCTTGGCCGCCATCCGCACAGCATAGATCGCCGTGAGCTGCACATCGGCGCCCATGCCCACCAGCGCCCAGAGGCCGCCCGGCAGCGCCGTCACCGCGCCGGTCAGCGCGGCGCGATGCCGATATTGCGCGGCGAAGTGCTGGGCGACACGGTCACGCTCGCGAATCGGCGCGCTGCGGATATCGTCGAGTGTGTGAATGTGTTTGTCATAGCGCTGATGCAGATGCGCCACCTCGGGGTCAACCGCCGCCGCCCAGGAGATCACCTGATGAATGCGCTCGGAGGTGCGCCCAGGCTTGGTGTTGAGCAGCGCCTGCACCTCAGGCGGCACCGCGCCAAAGGCTTTGCCAACCACACCACCCGCCGGATTGAGGTATTGGTCTTCTTGCTGATCGTCTGCCGTCATCGCGCTTCCCTCCCGCCATCTAGGACAGGCGCCTGGCTGCGCCGAGGATGCCTTCCGCCAGTATAGGGGAGTGGCGGCGTTCGGGCAAGGGGCGCGCGAGATACATGAAGGGTCTGTGAATTATCGCCTGCCCTGGCTGGCGCTGAAGCCGCGCCTGGCGTAACCCTACGGGCCCAGCAGCCCGCCTACGCAGACCGGGAACGGCCACCCATCTCATCCACATAGATGATTCACAGGCCTACTGCGCTGGCGTCTGAGCAGATTGACAGACGCCCTTGTACTCAATATACTCACACCAAGAGACCAGGCAGCGGGATCTTGACCACAGTAGGGAAAGGAAGAAAACCTCTTATGGCAATCTGGCGCGGTGCGTGCGGTGCGGTCGCTGCATTAGTGTTGGTCGCGACGCTGAGCGTAACAGCGCCTGCTATGAGCGCATCTTCGACTGATCAGCAAGCCTCCGCGTGCTTGCAGCCTCCGAAAGGGGTTGCACTCTCCACCTTGTCTGACGCGCAACTGCGCAGCTATGCGCTTCCCTCTCGACCGCATGACGCCGCTGAGTTGTCCAATTGGACTGCGTTACTAGCGCATTCGAAGCACCGGGTCTGCGCCACTGAACCAGATCCGTACCCAATACAGGTTGACAGTAGTATACAGCCACTCTATGCGTCGCAAGAGACGTCACAAGTATGGGCAGGTGTCGTGGCGACGGGGTATGGCTATCAGCGGGTGGTAGGGACGTGGAAAGCCCCTAATCTTTGGACCTCAACGGCTACCACCTCCTTCTGGGTCGGATTGGGAGGCGATGAGAACGATGGTGCGGGATGGCTAGTGCAAGTTGGGATTCAGGGCAACGACTGTCAGACATGTCGGGTTGCAATGCAATACAGTGGACTCGCCGAAGACTTCTTGAATCCGAATCAGAAATACCAAATCGCGATTCCTAGTTCACAACTCACGATAAATGCGCTCGATAGCGTCGAGGCTATCGCCGACAGCAACTATAGCTTTCCCGCACAGGTTTATTTCTACATCGGTGACATAACGACCAATACCTCCTGGGGCAACGCCTACAGCTATCCTACTGCCAATGGATCGACCGCGGAGTGGATCGTCGAGACAGACGGCAAACTCGACCAGTTCCAGACCCCGGGCTGCCCTTCTGGTTCTGGGCAGTACTGCGCCACCTCCTCGGATGACTACGTCATCAGGAATGGGAGCATGGTGTACCTGAATACGCTGCCCACAAACTCTGTCGTCATGAACCAGAATGGTACGCTACTTGCCTATCCGGGGCCGATCCATAACTCGGGCAGCACAGTATTCTTCAATACCTATTGGCAGCACAGTTGATGGGCCGTTGGCGCACCACTCAGGAGCGCCGTTCATCGGCAGCTATCTGGTCGTCATCTAGCAGGCGCGAAGCCCCCTACTCGGAGCCGCCACGCGCAGACCGGAAGGCACATCCATGCGCAATCATCTCCATCGGCTCAAGGAGCCTCTGTTGGGTATCCTCCAGTGCCAGCGCCGGGCTAAGCATCATCACATAACGCCGTCCAGTCGCAACAGGAGCATGCCCTTGCCGCTGTGGAGCGCGCTGCTGAGCCTGCTGCTGCTGGCGGTCAGCGCATGTGGCGTCGCCGGACATCCCGGCCCGCCCCCGCTGATCGGCGCAACGCCCGGCGCGGAGAGTACGAGCCGGGTCCAGTTCGGGGCGCCCGTGGCGAACTCGCTCACCCATCCCTACTTTGCGGCGCGCATCACATTTGCGCCTGGCGTCAGCTTCAGCCAGGCGCTGGGGCTGGTGACGGACCTGGGGCTACAACCCCTCTATTTCTGCGATACGATCCCAGATACCCACAGTTGGCATCCGTTGGGTGAGCAAGCGGGATTCGCGCAGAACACCATCCTGGAGGTCGCGGCCACCCCCGATGCGCCATCTGATTGGCTGGCGCGGCTGAATGCTGCGCGCAGCGTGCGCGCCATCTTCAATGGCTCATGGGGGTGCTCGCTCCTGGTGGATGGGACACCGTTGCCAGGGTACGGCTACTTTCTCCGTAGTGGTGAGTACCTGACCTATGTGGGCGTCGTCGTTCAGGTGCGCTATGGCGCGACGGTGAGCTATGACCAGGCGCTCGCCACCCTCTCGAATCTGGGCTTCCGGCTGGCCAATCCCTGCTTTGAGCAAGCGATGAAGACGTCCGCGCCGCCGTCGTGGCGCTCGCCCGGACAAGCGCAGAGTTTCAGAACGACCCATGTGCTGGTGGTCGCGACGACAACAGCAAACTCGACCCTGTGGCAAACGCAACTGCTCGCGACGCCAGGTGTGTTGGCGATGGAGCAGCCTTATCAGCCCACCTGCGCCGCATGAACTCCACGTACAACGAGGAACGTGGGCGCTAACAGCTTCACCTGAGGGCAGGACTGTGGCGTCGTACCCCCGTCTTGCGTTCTGAGCCGCCAGATCAGCCAGGGAGGCGTCAACGCCATTAGCGTTGGGCGGTAAACGCCAGCCGCTTTGCATAGCGCTGATGTTGGCGCTACCCTGCGAGATACATGGAGATCAGGCGACGCTCAGGCGGCGCCGGGTATCAGGAATGAGCTCGTGCGCTCGATCAGCCAGCCATGCGCGCTCCCGGTTTGCTGGCGCAGCGCCAGCGTCCCATTCAGCGGCGCAGCGGCATTGGCCCGGCGCAGGGTCAACTGATAGCGGGTCGCGCCATCGGTCGAGATGACGCTGCCGCTGCCGTACACCGCAGTGGCGCAAGAGACGACTTTGCCTTCGTTCGCATCGAACTGCTGTAACTGTGTGATGGTCAGGCGAGGATCGAAGGCGGTGGTGATGGTGGGGGGAATCGGCGCTGGATCAATGTAGGTCACGAGTCGCGTGTAGTCCTGGCGTTTGAGCGCATCACAGACGAATGCGGCAGCGCCTGCGGCGGTGCTATTGGCGGCGGGCGGCGGGGAGATGGCATAGTGGAGCAGGCTCGCCGCCTCGTAGCCTGCCGCGCCCACCGCCAGCAACAGCAACGCCAGCACGACGGTGATGAGCGTCGTAGACTGGCTCTCGCGCGGGGCAGGCGATGCGGCTGGCTGCGCCGGGGCGCTTCCCCTCGGTCGTGGCATCTACGCCGATCCTTTCTGCTTCCCCACCAGACGCGCGACGTGAGCGAAACGCCCTGCGCCGCATTGTACCATGCCGCCTCTCTTTGGCGCGACGACCTGCCAGCAGGCTGGCGGTTGAAACCGCCAGCGCGGCTCAATCGGGCATGGTATATGCTGCCCAGCGGGGGCGCGATCATCGGGCTAGCGGGCCAGCGCTCAGGCGCTAAACACGCAGCCAGCCCAGGAAATTCAGGAGATTCAGGAGGATACATGATGGATCATCTCACGGGTCAGGATCGTCCGCTCATGGGCGCTCGCCCTCTGGAAGGACTCACGCTGGGCCTGGGAAGGGAGTGGGCAGCCGCTGAGCGGCGCGGCGACATCAACTCCCTCGAACGCACACTCGCTGATGACTTTATCGGCGTCGGCCCGCGTGGTTTCCTGTTGAACAGGGAGCAGTGGATGGCGCGTTATAGCTCCGGCGACCTGAAAAATGCGTCGTTCGAGTGGGATGAGGTTACATCACGCGAGTACGACGCCACCGCCGTGCTGATCGGTCGTCAAACACAACAGGCGACCTATCAGGGCCGCGACGCAAGCGGACAATTCCGCGCCACCCTGGTCTTCGTCAAGAGCGATGGCGCATGGCGACTCGCGAGCCTCCACCTGAGTCCGCTGGCGCAAGACTGAAGCCGCCCAATGCGCGCCTGCTGGCGCGTCATCTGCCGCGTCAGGGTGCAGGAGGAGAGCAGGATGGCCGGACGAGGCGAGTTAACCGATCATGCCTGGAGTGTCATTGCGCCTCTGCTCCCGGCCAATCAACAGCGTGGCGGACAATGGCGCGACCACCGCACCGTCATCCGATCCAGCCTGGGCGTCCGCTCGCCTTCAACAAGGCGACCTATGTCCGTCGGAATGTCGTCGAGCGCTGTAACAATCGGCTCAAGCAATGGCGTGAACTCGCCACGCGCTACGAAAAGCGCGCCGTGAACTACCGGGCGATGATGGTCCTTGCCTCCATTGTCATCTGGCTCGAATCCTGAGGCGTCCGACAGACCCTAGCCTTCTCCCACATGCGGGCATAGTTGAATTGCCCACACGTGAGGCATTGCAGTGTTCATATTGACATCGATCTCCATCCCGTAGTTTCCCTTGTACCAAGGGTACCCATGCGCGTGATCGCAGGCCGGGACACTATTTCGCAGCCACCCAGCGGCAGGAAGGGCGGAATCCATATACGCCGTTATCGCCGCAGGCGCCATGGTGGGACTGCAGAGGATATAGTTCACGCTGCCTGCCTGGATACCCTGACCATGGTTGTCAACGAGCGTACTTGAGGGTAATGGAATCGTCGTTGGGAGTGATCCAGGTGGATTCTCAAAGTTGTAAATCGCATTCGAGGAAGGATCGCTACACCCCGCGAGGGCGCCAGATGTCACCGTGGGCGAGATCGCCATCGTAGCGGTCGGCGATGGAGCAGTGGTCAGCGTTGGAGACGTGATACCGCGAGATGGAGTGCTCGCCCCACATGCCGCCGTGATCAAGCCAAGTCCAACGAAGAGGCTAGCACCCCGGAGTCGGCGCAGCATCATGCGAGCAAGCATGTTCTCACCCTCCTCCAAATAGACTCATCCACCTGATGATAAGAACCATCACAAAGACCGATAGGAGTATCGCATATGGATGAGTTGGTTACAGCCGGGCAATCTAGGGCAGGAACGCAGTAGCACATCTGAGGACATTCGTCAGACAGGCCCTGGTACCATCGGGCGCGTTGGACAGGTCATCACATGTGGCTGCCATCGCGCATCGCGCGTCTGAGTATCTGACCACCACAAGCGATGAACGCGCCTGCCTGGCCGCTATTTTTCCCCGCTCTCTCACCGCGCCAACCAAACAACCTCCTGCGTTTGACACGAACAGTCGTTCTACGGTACACTCAGCAGGGGAGCGCGCAGGCGGACAAACACCCCCAGCGACAGACCAGCGGCAGGCGACCTGGTTCTTGCAGAGCAGACGGCAAGGCGACGTAGGCGCGCAAGAACAGGAATGTGGCGCGTTCACGCGCACGCGGTGGAGTCATTATCGAGCGAACCGCACTTGAGCGGGCCGGAGGAATCCATGCGGGCATTCATAGACAATTCACAGCGCACACTACGCCGACCTGGTCTGCGCGCATCGAACGCATCGCACGGAGCGCATGGCGCGAACGTGTCGAATGCCACGCCTGCCCCAGCAGAGATGCGCGATGCGCACGATGCGTACGGCCTCGGCGGCGCCGCGCGCTACGACCACTCGTATTCAGCGCAGGCGCTCGCCAGCGCCGCGACCGCCGCCTATCCCATCCCCGGCGCCTACCCGCAGCCAGCCTATCCCGCGCCTGGCGCGCAGGGAAGCCTTGGCTCGGCGACCGCCTACCCCGCGCGCCCCTACGCGCCCTATGCGCTGCCCGGCGCGGCGACACACCTCGACCCTGAGGTCTGGCTGATCGCCCTGCCCAATGGCTCCGGTGGCATGCGCTCACTTGAAGGCGCCGACCGCCCCGGCGCGATTCGCGTCAGTCGGCCCTATGGCCACTTGCGCACCGTGCGCCCTGTCACGCCGCTGCGTGTGCTGGAGGCGTCTGAGCCATCTGGCGCGCTGGAGCCGAGCGGCCCCATCGGCGCGCAGGTGGTCACCGATGGCATCGGCCCGGTGACGGCGACGCCAGAAGAGCTGGCCAGGCGCGTGCGCCTGGTGGCGCGCAGATCGGCGCGCGCGCGGGCGAAAGGCGCGGCGGCGCAACGCGACCGGGCGGGCGAAGGCGCAAGCGCAGCGGCGCTGCCAGCCGAGCGACCTGCGCCGCAGATCGTCTCAGCCGTCGAAGTGGAGACCGATGCGGGCATCTTCCGCGTGGAACGGCCAACGTCTGTGCTCGACCATAGCGATATGGCGTGGGCGCTGGCCCATCTGGAGGCAGGTGAGCCAGATGGCGTCGTGGCGCTGCCGCGCCGCCAACTCGCGCTGCTGCTGACGCTGCTGCCCACTGCCGAAGACCCGGAGCAGCCTGAGCAGGATCAGCGCTGGGGCTGGGCGCATCGTCTGCGCGGGCCGTGGGAGCGCGGGCCACTGCATCCCAAGGGCAAGCTGGGTCGCCTGATCGCGATGGACCCCGACCCCTCAGGGCAGGGCATGCATCGCGCCTGCTTCGAGCTGCTGGGAACTGATGAAGTGGTCTGGGCGGTGGGCGTGCCATGCTTCCGCCAGGGCAGTGTCTATGAACTGACACCGCTCGGCAAGTATAGCCTGAGCCGCTGGCTGACGTGGCCCATCACCAAGGCGCGCCGCCGCGCCGCCGACGCCGAGCGCCCCGCATGGGAGATCGCGCGCATCGTCTATCGGGTCGGCGCGCCCCGCTGGCCGCTGGCCGGCGTCATCGAGCCGATGGGGCCAATCGGCGTCTCAGGCTAGCGCGCCACACCCCACGCTCAGCGCATCGCTTGCATCACACGACATCGCAGAACATCACAGGCGCCTGTCACAGATGCCCGCCGGGAGGTTGCTTCCGGCGGGCATCGTCGTGTGGTAGCGAACAATCGCTCAGTTCTGGCTGTTCTCCCCAGCCTCGGCAAAGAGCGCGCGCAGGGCGATGAGGCGCGGATCCTCCTCATCGCCAGGGCAGTCGCAGGGGCCATCATTGAGGTCTTTGCCACAGCGCGGACAGAGGCCCGCGCAGTCTTCGCTGTGCAGCGGCTTCATCGGCAGCGCCAGCACCAGCGCCTGGCGAATCGGCTCGCGCAGGTCTACCTGGTGGTGGCGATCTATCGCGAAGGCGTCATCATCATGCGGCCCTTCCACTGGCGCGCCGCTCACCACGTTGATGACGGGGTAAAACTCCTCGCGCAGCGGAAACGTCAGCGTCGCGGTGAACGTGCGCAAGCAACGGGTACATTCCAGCCGGACGGGCGCGTGCACGACGCCATCCACGTAGATGCCCTGATTGGTGCGGTGCAGACGCAGTTGGCCCGTCACTGGCCCGGCAAGCTCCGCCTCGCCTTCGCGCAGGTCGAGGTTGTCGTCGCTGTCCAGGTCAACATCGGTGGTCGTGCCGGGGGCGTCTTTCAGCAGTTGGGCGACATTGTAGATCATGGGAGCGCTCCTTGAGCCATCGCCCATATCTCTCGGCCTGTGGAAACGACGATGGCTCTCTCCAGTATAGCGCATCGCGCCGCCCGCTTCGTTGCGCACAGCAACCCGCCCAGGGCTTGTGAATGGTCCAGCGATTGCTCACGAATGGCCGTGTCCCAGCCCCACGCAGGTGGGGCTTCGCGGCCCGCAGGCCCATAGCTGCGGGTTCACCCGCCCGCGCCCCGGCGCCGCCCGCTTTGTTGCGCACAGCAGCCCGCCTGCCCCGCGCGTGAATCAGTGGCGATGTGATACACTATCCCCGCCAGCGCCCAGTGCGCCGCGACGCTGGCGTGTAGCGCGGGCCCATAGCTCAGCGGCAGAGCAGTCGGCTCATAACCGATCAGTCGCAGGTTCGATCCCTGCTGGGCCCACCACGAACGATCTGGCGCGCAGATTGGCGCGCATATGGCGGGGCGTTCCCTCATCAGCGGATGCTGCTGGAGCTGATGGAGCGGCGCGCCCCGCCGCGCTGTGTTTGCGCGACCAGGGATGGGCGCGAGAGGATGGAGAGCATGCAGTTTTTCGACCGCGCAAAGATTTATGTCGCGGCGGGCAAGGGTGGCAACGGCTCGTCACACATGCGACGCGAGAAGTTTGTGCCATTTGGTGGGCCAGATGGCGGCGATGGTGGGCGCGGTGGCAGCGTCTACCTCGAAGCGGACCCCGGCATGAATACCCTCGTGGACTACCACTATCGCCAGCGCCACAACGCGACCGGCGGCGGCGGCGGTGGCCGACAGAAGATGCATGGCGCGGCAGGCGATGATCTCATTCTCAAGGCGCCAGCGGGAACCATCGCGCGAGACGCCACGACCGGCGAGCTGCTGGCCGACCTGACGGAGCCAGGGCAGCGGGTGCTGGTGGCGCGCGGTGGTCGCGGCGGCCTGGGCAACGTCCACTTCGCCACATCCACCAACCAGGCGCCGCGTGAGGCGCAACTCGGCGAGCCTGGCGAAGACCGCGAGATCGATCTGGAACTGAAGCTGATCGCCGATGTCGGGCTGGTGGGCTATCCGAATGCGGGCAAATCTACGCTGCTCTCTGTCGTCACCGCCGCGCGCCCCAAGATCGCCGACTATCCCTTCACCACGCTGACGCCAAACCTGGGTGTCGCAGTGGTGGGCGACCCAGCGCAGGGCGACGACTATAGCTTCGTTATCGCCGACATCCCCGGCTTGATCGAGGGAGCGGCGCAGGGCGTGGGCCTGGGGCATGAGTTCCTGCGCCACGTCGAGCGCTGCCGCCTGCTGCTCCACCTGATCGATGGCGTCTCGGAGCGCGAGCCATGGGAGGAGTTCGAGGCGATCAACCGCGAGTTGGAGGAGTATAGTCCAACGCTGGCGACGCGCCCGCAGATCATCGTGCTGACGAAGATGGACCTGCAAGAGGCGCGCGACCGCTGGCCCGCGCTGCGTGAGCGCGCCGAGGCGCAGGGCTATCAGGCGCTGGCCATCTCGGCGGCGACGAGCGACGGCACGCAAGACCTGCTCAATACGACCGCCCAGCGGCTGATCGAGATTCGCCGCGACGAGGCTGAGGCGCTGGCCCGCCAGCCCATCGCGCCCGTGACGGCTGGCCCCGTGCTGCGCCCAGAGCCAGACGACGCCTATACCGTCGAGCGCGAGCACGATGGCTTCCGTGTGCGCGGCAAGCGCGTGGAGCGCATGGTGGCGATGACCAATCCGGACAGCAGCGAAGGCATGGATCGGCTGGAGACGCAGCTTCGCCGCCTGGGTGTCTTGAAGGCGCTCGAAGACGCTGGCGTGCAGCCAGGCGATATGGTCCACTTCGGCAAGTTCGAGCTGGAGTGGGGCGAGGCGATGTTTTAGCTAAAAACAGGGCGAAAGCCCCCTGCCTTTAGGCATGGGGATGCAAGCCCTGTCGCCCGCAGGCGAAGTCAACGGTACTAGTAGTTGCTGCTCTGCTATCTATTGTTGCATACTGCCTGTATGAAAGACATGCGCAGCAACAACACCGTCGTCTACATCTGTCGGTATCATGTGGTGTTCTGCCCGAAATACCGGCGTAAGGTGTTGACACCGCCAATAGATGAGCGACTCAAGGTTATTCTGGTCGAGCAGATGGAACGTTGGGGGCAGGAACTCATTGAGTTTGAGGTCATGCCTGACCACGTTCACCTGCTCGTCGGGTGTGACCCACAATTCGGGATTCACCGACTGGTGAAGCTTCTGAAAGGTCACTCGTCGCATGCGCTACGCGCCGAGTTCCCCGCATTGAAACGGCGGCTTCCGTCGCTGTGGACGAACTCCTATTTTGTCAGCACCACGGGTGGTGTGACGCTGGAGACCCTGAAACGCTACGTGGAAAGCCAAAAGGGACGCTGATTCGTGGACGAACAGACGACACGCAAGAGCTACAAGTACAAACTCAGGCCGACGCCCGAACAAGAGCGCCAGCTTGACCGTACCCTGATGCTCTGCCGTCACGTCTACAATGCCGCTGTTGGTGAGCGGCGTGAGGCGTGGCGTCTGCGTGGCGTCTCGGTCAACTACTACCAGCAAAAGGCTGAACTGCCCGGCATCAAAGCGGCCATGCCCGACTATGCCGAGATCCATAGCCAAGTCTTGCAGGACGTGGTGTTGTGCGTGGACCGTGCCTATCAGGCGTTCTTTCGCCGGGCAAAAGCGGGTGAAACAGCGGGCTATCCGCGTTTCCAGGGCCGCACCCGCTACCACTCCTTCACCTATCCGCAATACGACAACGGCGCACGACTGGATAACGGCTGCCTCGTGCTTTCCAAGATTGGCCGAGTAGCCGTGCGGTGGTCGCGTCCACTGGCAAGCACGCCCAAGACCGTCACCATCGCGCACGAGGCTGACGGCTGGTATGTCATCTTCTCGTGCGCCGAGGCGCCAGCGCAACCACTTCCAGCCACGGGACGCGAGACGGGTATTGATGTCGGACTGAAAGTGTTTCTCATCACGGCGGATGGGGAGGCGGTTGAGAATCCGCGCCTGCATCGGCGAGGCGAGAAGCGACTGAAGAAGGCGCAGCAGGTGGTGAGTCGCCGCAAGAAAGGCAGCCATCGCAGGCGCAAAGCGGTAGTATTGCTGGCCAAGCAGCATCAGACGGTGAAGCGGCAACGCGCCGACTTTCACCACAAGACGGCGCTGATGTTGCTCAGAGACTACGACACCATCTACCTTGAAGATTTGCAGGTCACCAACATGGTACGGAATCGCCATCTCGCCAAGAGCATCAGCGATGCAGGCTGGGCGGCGTTCCGTAGCATCCTCGAAGCCAAAGCAGCATACGCTGGGCGTCGGGTGATTGCGGTTCCTGCGCAGTACACCAGTCAGGACTGTAGCGGCTGTGGGGAACGTGTGCCGAAAAGCCTGAGCGTGCGTACCCACGTCTGCACAAGCTGCGGCCTCGTCCTCGATAGAGATGAGAACGCGGCGCGCAACATCCAATGGGCCGGGCAGGCCCTTCGGGGACTCGCGGCGGGAGCTGCGGGGGTGAACCGAGAATCCCCCGGCTTCAGCCGTGGGGAGTGTCAACAGGGGCAGACTCTCGGCTCACATTCCGCAGTTTCGATTGACCGGCGCCAGCGATTTTGCCAGGGTGAACGCTCGGCGCGGAACAGGCCACGTCCGCAGGGGTGGCCGAATGGTTAGATCAACAGGAGCCGGGGAACCGCCAGCAGGTCAGCGTGTCGGGACGGCGGCAGGAGCGCTGGCGCTCAACGGGCTGGGGGTCAGTAACCGCCAACTGTATCTGGCCACAGTTCTTCGCCGCCAAACCGGTTGGGCGCCTGCTGGAGCCGGCATCCTGGCCGTGTACCCGAGGTCTCGACCCGCCACCCAGGCCATCCTCCAGGAGCAGCGTGGCGCCTGGCAGACGACTGTCGAGGGCACATGATCGTGGGTGCGCGCCCCGGAGGGCGAGGAGCGGGCGCGGGCATGCTCCAACCCGTATGCCCGAGATTCACCATCACAGTTGGGCGGCTCCCAGCGATGATGAAGGCGGTAGAGGTTCGCGATCGTCTGCGAGCGCAGATAGATCGGGTCCGCGCGATACTCCAATAGCGTCTCTCGGAGGTCGTTGGGAGAAGGAGCGTCAGGCCATGCTTGAGGTGGCAGCACCCACCTATCACATCCCTCGCGTGCGCCGTCGTCTCGCGCCGTCACGTTGGTGGTGGCTGAACGCGGCGCGCTGGTTGTTGGCCGCCCGCGAAGACGGAGGACTTCGGTCGAGCCGCACGCAAACGGACCCATGGGGTTCGGCCGCCGCGCCAGGCGAACCCGGCCCAGCACAGGTCGTGGACCTGCTCTTCCAGGAGCATGCGCGCGCGGTGCTGGCCTACCTCGTCCACCGGCTGCCCACGCTACTTGACGCCGAGGATGCGCTCGACGACGTGTTCCTCGCGGCCCTCAAGGCCTGCGCCAGCGGCCAGACCCTGACCGGCGGCTGGCTGCTGGTGACCGCTCAGCGCCGCAGCGCCGACTTCTATCGTCGGCGCCAGCGCGCCTTGCCGCTGGCCGTAACGGATGCCGCCGACGAGCAGCAGGCCGGCGAGAGCAGCGAGCCGGAGTGGGTAGCGCTGCACGGCGAAGAGCACCGCGAGCTGCTGCGTCTCGTGGCGCGCCTGCCGCAGGATCAGCAAGCGGTGCTGGCGCTGCGCTTCGCCGCAGGGCTGCGGTCGCCCGAGATTGGCGAAGTGGTCGGTAAGCGCGCCGATGCCGTGCGCGCGCTCCTGTCTCGGGCCATGCGCCGCCTGCGAGAGGAGTGGGCGCGATGAGCGATAGGAACGCCTGGAATGGTGGCGACCACGCCGACGATCCCCTCGCACCTGAAGTGGTCGAGGACTCGATTGCCCGGTCGCTGCTGCCGGACGCGCCAGCGACGCCCACCGCAGTGCTCGTCCAAAGCCTCGCCGACGCGTATGCGCTGCCGCCCGCCGCCGCCGCCGTGCTGGCACGCAGCCGGGCGACCCTCGCCCGCCACGCAGAGGCCCTGAGCGCCAGAGGGCGCCAGATGAATTTGTCCGATACCGACACCTGGCCGGCTCCGGCCAGGTCCATCACCCGGCCGCCCCAGCCTCCGCGCCGTCGGCTCGGCCCCTTCGAGGCGTTCCTGCGAACGGTCGCAGCCGTGCTCGTTATCGCGCTGCTGGGCGCAGGCTTCTATGCCCTGTTCCACGGCATGCAGAGCCAAGGCGCCCAGCTACAGCCTACGCGGACGCATACGCCCATCTCCGCCACTGCGACTCCCACGGCCAGCCCGCCGCAACCGCCGGCGCCGGTGGGAATCTACGTCACGATGGAAGGCACGCTGCTCCGGATCGACCCGAGGACGGGAGCGGTCGAGCATACCTATCCATTGGCTCTGTCAAGTCAGGTGTACATCGGCACGCTGGTGGTGGCCAACGGCGTCATCTACGTCACCTACCAGAGCACTGTATCACCCCCGGAGTCCGGCGTCGTCGCAGTCTCGGCGACGAGCGGAGCCCAGCTCTGGCGCGCCACAACCCCGGACGTGCTGAGGCAGCTCTCGCTGGTCGATGGCGTCCTCTATGGCGGCACGGTAAACAATGGCGGCACGACAAGCCTTGGCCCGAACACCGATACGTTCTATGCTCTGCGCGCCAGTGACGGCCACGTACTCTGGACGTTCCCCGCGTCTACACTGCGCGCTTACGCGGTCGTCACCGGTGGTGTGGTGTACCTCGCCAATGAGCCGCAGAATACGTCGGTGCAGCATATCCATGCGCTGCGCGCCTCCGATGGGTCGCAGCTGTGGGATGCCCCACTGCCGCAGGACTGCGGGACCGGGTGGGTCGAAGCGGTGGATCGGGGCATGACCTTCGCCGCCTGCAGTGGCTACAACCTTGGCCCAAACAGCAACGGCAGCCAGTTCAGCCCTGGCGTGTACAGCCTGCGAGCGAGCGACGGCAGCATGCTGTGGCACAGGACCACCAATGGCCAGCCCAGTGTTGGGGCCACCGGAGCCGGACTCCTCTACATCATCCTCTCCAACAAGGGCGCTGCGGGCGCCCTCGTTGCCCTCGACGAAACGTCTGGCGCAGTGCGCTGGCAGGTGGCGAATGGCGACGGCGAGACTGTGTTCGACGGCGCCACGGTCTACACGGAAGTCGCGAGCGGCTCCGCGTTCATCGCTCCGTCGAGCAGCAATCTTGCGGCATTCTCGGCGTCGGATGGCGCCCTGCTGTGGACCTATCCAGAGACCAACCAGCGTGTCCAATCCCCGCCGGTGATTGCAGGTGGAGTGGTCTACCAGATCCTGAACGAGCAGGTCGTGGCCATCTCCGCGGCCGACGGCTCGACGCTCTGGCGCTCACCAGCGCTCGGCAGTCAGCACGTGGGGTTGGACGGGCTGTCCGTCGTAACAGGCGGTTGAAGCGGAGCCGTGATCAAACTGTGGCGTGAAGACCCCTGTCTTGAGGCATGGGGATGAAACGCCGCGCGCCCGCAGGCGCCATCACACCCTACAAGGGCGAACGCTCTCCATTCTCTGCGCCCTGTGCTCTACTGCTCACATACCGCAGGGCCTGCGGAAATCTACGCCTGTGGAGCGGTGGCGATACCCACGGCGCCAATGACCGTGTAAGACGCTCCTGGCTTGCCTTGAGCGCAGTGGTCAGCCCAGGAATCCCCCGGCTTGAGCCGTGGGGAGCGGTCAAGCGCGACTTGACGCCTCTCGCCTGGCGTGATACGCTCGTGCCAACATCCGATAGTTCAAGGAGGCGCACACATGTCTGCATCGTTGGCTTATCTCCCCCATATCAGCGGTGTGACCAACACAGAAGAGTGTGCGCCTCGTATCCTCGCATAACAAGCCCCATCCGCAGCGTTTCGCTGAAGCCACCTGAACGCCCATAGATTTCCTGAGGGCGGCTTGTGCCTTCCTCGCGCTCGTGAGGCAATGCGACGGCCAGAGGCGCGCTCAGGCGCTTCGTGGTCGGCTCTGTCTTTCCTGGCCACCTCAGCCACAAGCGCCCCCGCTTCGTCGCTGTTTCTGTGTTCCCATCCTCACACTCACCGTAGAGACGCCGCTGGTTCCAGGGGAACCCCTACCCTGTCACTATTGGCTCTCTCGTTGATAAAGGATGGATATGGACCAGAAATCCATGCCCAGGGTTGGTCATAACAGCGGCGCTGCCCTCCGGCGCTGGCTTCACGCGCTGAGCCGCTACTGGCGGCTATTGGCTCGCTATCTGCGGCCGCAGTGGCCGTGGATGAGCCTGCTGGCGGTGATCCTGTGCGGCGCTATCTGTGTGCAGGTGGTCACGCCGCTGGTGGCGAGCCACTTCATCGACCAGGCTACCTCCGGCGGGGACATGCGCAATCTGACTCGCCCTGGCGCTGCTGACCATGGGCCTGGCGTCTGGCGGGTCAGGGCGTGGCTGTCGCCGAAACCTACGTGGCCGAAAGAGTGAGCTGGACGGCCACGAACGCGCTGCGCGCCGACCTTGTCGCCCACCTGCTGCGGCTGGATGCCACCTTTCACACGGCCCATACGCCTGGCGAGTTGATCGAGCGGGTAGATGGTGACGTGGCCACCCTGGCGCGCTTCTTCTCACGGTTTGTGGTCTATGTGCTCGGCAACGGCATCTTGATGGTGGGGGTGCTCGGGCTGCTCTATCACGTAGATTGGCGCATCGGCCTGGCGATGAGCGCCTTTGTCGCGCTGGCATTGACCGCCATGCTGCGCATCCGCGCCATCGCCACACCCTCCTGGGCCGCCGAGCGCCAGGCCAGCGCCGATTTCTATGGCTTCCTGGGCGAGTACCTGGCCGGCATGGAGGATATCCGATCCAGCGGGGCTGGCGCGTTTGTGCTGCGCCGCTGCGCCGAGGTGATGCGGTCGTGGCTGGCCGCGACGCGCAAGGCGCAGATGTGGGGCTACAGCCTGATCGCCACCAGCGAGGGGCTGTTTGCGCTTGGCACGGCGGTCGCATTTGCCCTGAGCGCCATGCTGTTCAAGGCAGGCACACTGACCATCGGCGCCGTCTATCTGATCTTTCAGTATACCGAGATGCTGCGCCAGCCGACCGAGCAGATCCGCGAAGAAGTGCAGGACCTCCAGCAGGCGGATGCCAGCATGGCCCGTGTCGAGGCGCTCCTGGCCACTACTCCGCGCCTGGTGGATGGGCCTGGCGCCGCGCTGCCGCCAGGCCCACTGGCAGTGGAGTTCGACGGCGTCTCATTTGGCTATGCGGAGGACGCCCCGGTTCTGCGCGACGTCAGCGTGTCGCTGGAGCCGGGGCGCGTGCTGGGGGTGGTGGGACGCACAGGCAGCGGGAAGACCACGCTGACGCGGCTGCTCCTGCGCTTCTACGATCCACTGGCGGGCGTCGTGCGCCTGGGAGGCGTGGACCTGCGCACGGTCCGCCTGGCGGCGGTGCGCGCGCGCATCGGCCTGGTGACCCAGGAGGTGCACCTCTTCAATGCCAGCGTGCGCGACAACCTGACCCTCTTCGACGATAACGTGCCGGATGAGCGGATCAGCGCCGCGCTGGACACGCTGGGTCTGGCGCGCCTGGCTTCGAGAGACTGCCGCGCGGGCTGGATACGCTACTGGGGCCGGAAGGCGCCGGGCTTTCCGCCGGGCAGGCGCAGGTGTTGGCCTGTGCGCGCATCTTGCTGCGCGACCCCGATCTGGTGATCCTGGACGAGGCGTCGTCGCGCCTCGACCCGCTCACAGATCGGCTGGTGCATACGGCGCTGGATCGCTTGCTCGACGGGCGCACTGGCATCATCGTCGCGCACCGGCTGGCCACGCTCGCCTACGCCGACGACATCCTGGTGCTGGAGGACGGGCAGGTGCGCGAGTACGGGCCGCGACTTGCCCTCGCCGCCGACCCTGCCTCGCGCTTTGCTGAATTGCTGCGGGTCGCCGCTGAGGAGGTCACTGCATGAAGCCGCTCCCAACCTGGCGCTACATGGTGAAAATGGCCCGCTATAAACCCTGGCTCTACCTGCTCCCACGCGGTGTTGTGGGGCATGTTCAGCATGTCGTCGCTCCTGGCGGGGCTGATCGCCCGCGCATTCTTCGATACGCTCACCGGGCAGGCGCATCTGCCCGTCGGCGGACGGGGCTGATCGTGCTGCTGGTGGCGCTCGCCGTGAGCCGGGTGGCGTTGTGGCTCACGGCTGGCTCTGTTGAGATCATCATGCGGTTCACGATGAGCGGGCTGGTGCGCCGCAACCTGCTGCGGCGTGTCCTGGAGCGGCCAGGCGCCCAGGCGCTGCCCTATTCCATCGGCGAGACCATCAGCCGCTTTCGCGACGATGCCTATCAGGCCGAGGACGACATGGATTGGTCCGACGAGATTGTGGGCCAGGGCCTGTTCGCTGTGGTGGCGTTCGTGGTGCTCCTGCATATCAACGCCCGTATGACCCTGGTCGCCATCCTGCCCCTGGTGGTCGTGGTGGTAGTCGCGCGGCGGGCCAGCGCCGCGCTGGGCCGCTACCGCGCAGCCAGCAGCCAGGCCACCAGCCAGGTCACTGGAGCTATCGGCGATATCCTGGCGGCGGTGCAGACGGTGCAGGCCGCCGGCGCCGAGGAGCGCATCGTGGCGCGCTTCCGGCGGCTGAACGAGCAGCGTCGTACCGCTATGCTGGCTGATCGCGTGGCGACGCAGGCGCTGGACGCCATCACGGCCAACACAGTAAGCGTGGGCACAGGTCTGATCATGCTGCTGGCTGCGAGCAGCCCTGCGCGACGGCAGCCTGACGGTGGGTGACTTTGCCCTGTTTGTCTTCTACCTGGGCTTCATCGCCGACTTTACGACCGGGCTCGGCCAATTCCTGGCCGACTACCGGCAGACTGGCGTCGCATTCGCGCGCATGGGCGTCTTGTTGGGTGGCGCTCCGCCGGCCGCGCTGGTGGAGCCCACTCCGCTGCTACCTGCGCGGGCCGCTGCCCAGCGTGCCGCCGCCAGCGCGCAGCGCGCCCGATCGGTTGACCCTCGTGGAGGCGCGCGGGCTGACCTATCACCACCCGCAGTCGGGGCGCGGCATCGCCGACGGTGGACCTGCGCCTGCCGCGCGGCACCCTGACGGTGGTGACGGGGCGCGTCGGCGCGGGCAAGACGACGCTCCTGCAGGCTCTGCTGGGCTTGCTGCCCCATGAGGCGGGCGAGATCCGGTGGAACGGGCACCTCGTAGACGACGCGGCCTCCTTCCTTGTGCCGCCCCGCGCAGCGTACACGGCGCAGACGCCGCGCCTGTTCAGCGAGACGCTCAAGCAGAACATCCTGCTGGGGCTACCCGACGACCCTGCGGCCCTGGCCGCCGCCGTGCGCGGCGCTGTGCTGGAGCATGACGTGCAGGCGCTGGAGGCGGGGTTAGAGACGCCAGTGGGCACCCGCGGTGTCAAGCTCTCAGGTGGCCAGGTGCAGCGCGCGGCGGCGGCGCGCATGTTGGTGCGCGGCGCCGAGTTGCTGGTGATCGACGACCTGTCCAGCGCGCTGGATGTCGAGACGGAGCGGGAGCTGTGGGAGCGTCTGTTCGCTAGCGGCGCGGTGACGTGCCTGGCGGTCTCGCACCGCCGCGCCGCGTTGCGCCGCGCCGACCACATCGTCGTGCTGAAGGATGGCCACGTCGAAGCCCAGGGGACACTGGCCTTCTTGCTGGCGAGTTGCGCGGAGATGCGGTCGCTCTGGCACGACGCCGCTGATTCCGTTGTCCAGGTCTAACGCCCTGCCCTGCCCTGCCCGCGCTTTGCCGATCACGCCGGGCGGGCGTGGGCGCGACTGGGCGCTCGCACGCGGGCGTCGTATCGCGCGGTACAATACGCTGAGAACGGATTGTTGGCTGACACGGCGCGAGGTGGAGACGCAGACGCGCCTATGCGCTTGAAATGCAGAGGAACGGTCCACATGAGCACGCCTACCAGCAACGACGCTACGAACCGCCCAGGCGGTGAACTGGCCCCCAACTATTACATGCACACCTTCGCGAATGGGCTGCGCATGGTCGGCCAGCGCATGCCCAGCCTGGCGTCGGTGACGTTTGGCGTGCAGGTCGCGGCGGGCATTCGCGATGAGCCAGAGGATCGCCTCGGCCTCACCTACCTGCTCTCCGATATGATGTTCCAGGGGACCGAGAAGCGCAATGTGCGCCAACTCACCGAGGAGTTCGAGGAGATTGGCGCGCGCAAGGGCGGCGAGAATGCGATGGAATATGGGCGCTACTCCGCGCAGATCGTGGGCAATCGCTTCGACCGCGCGCTCGACCTCTTCGCCGATGTCATGCTGCATCCGACCATCCCCGACGATGAGTTCAACCAGATGCGCAGCGTGCAGCTCCAGGATATTCGCCGCCGCGACGACGAGCCGATGCGCCGCATCTTCGACCTCGTACGCGAGCGCTTCTACGCTGGCACGACGCTGGGCCGCCGCTCGCTGGGCATGCGCGAGACGGTCGAGCAGCTCACGCCCGACGATCTGCGCGCATTCTATCGCGCTCGCTACCGGCCACAGGGCGCGCTGATCTCCATCGCGGGCGCCTTTGACTGGGAGCACGCGGTCAGCCGTGTCGGCGAGCTTTTCGGCGAATGGAGCGGCGCGGCGCCTGAGACGCCTGAGCAGCGCCCGCAGCCGCAAACGGGCGTCAATGTCGAGATTAGCGAGGGCAATCAGGAACACATCGGCATGGCGTTCCCCTTCCCGACCTATGGCGACCCTGACTACTACGCCGCCAATGTCGTGCTCGAAATCTTCGGCGGCGGCATGACCTCACGCCTCTTCCGCGAGGTGCGCGAGAAGCGCGGGCTGGTCTATTCGGTCGCTGCGCTCTTTGCGCCCAACGGCACGTTTGGCGCGGGCTACCTCTATGCGGGCGCCTCGCCCGACAAAGCGCGCGAGACCGTGCAGGTCATGCTCGATGAACTGCGCCTGCTGCAAACGCAAGGCGTCAGCGAGGACGAATTGCAGCGCGCCAAGACGCAGATCAAGAGCGAGCTGGTGATGCGCGGCGAAAGCTCGGCGGCGCGGATGGGCGCGTTGGCGCGCTCGTGGTGGTTCGAGCAGCGGCTGATCACGATTCAGGAACTGAAGGCGGCGATTGATGGCGTGACGGCGGAGCAGATCATGGGTCTGCTGCAACGCTTCCCGCCGACGAAGCCGCTGGTGATCGGCGCCATCGGCCCGCACAGCGAGGAAGAGTTGGTCGGCGATTCGCTGGCGACGCTGGGGTAATCGCGCCCGCAAGGCACAAGGGATACCCGCCGACTGGTTCTGCCGGTCGGGGGGTATTCTTTTTACACTCGCGTAAAAGCGCCATCTTGGCGCCGTCTCTCAATAGATGGGATTGCGTGGCTCCCGGCGGCGCCCAGTGGCAAAGGACACAATGATGCGTGATCAGCCCAACGATGATACCGCGCGCCAACAACGACTCGCTGCGCTGCGCAAACTCGCAGGCGCTACGCCACAGTCTGTAAACGAAGCGGCGCCGTCGGCGCCATCTGAGCCAGCGCCGGGCCAGACGTTCGGCGCGCGGGCAGGCGAAGTGGCCGCTCCCAGCGCGCGGCGCGGGCGCACGGCGCTGCTCGTCGGCCTGGTCGCGCTCGTCATCCTCGGCGGCGGCGGCGCTACCCTGCGGCTGCGTGGTATGTCAATCGGCCAACCCGGCGCGCGGACCTCGCCCACACTCGTCGTGAAAGCGCTCTCCCTCAGCGGCGTGGCAGGCATCTATTGCTCGTCTGCGCCTGCCTGGTCGCCCAATGGCAAGCAGCTTGCCGTCGTCGGCCAGATCAACCCACAGACGGATAGCTGTGCGCCATACAATACCCAGATCGCGCTCGCTCAACTCAGCGGCGGCAGCGTGCCCTATGTAACGAGCAACCAGAGCGATGGATATGCGCTCGTCATCCTCGACAGCGCCAGCGGCCACGTCATGCAGCGCATCACAGCCCCGCCGCTGAGCAGGGAGTCGCTCTGCGACCATCAGCAAAACTGCTTCGCCATACAGCCTGCGATGCAATCGCTCGCGTGGAGTCCCGATGGGCGCTCGGTCGCCGTCTTCTTCACCTATGCCCTGATAGATGGCGCGCAGCAACAGGACATTCAGCCCTGTGGCGGGCTGTTCATTACGCAGGTCGGAGGCGCTTCCGCCGCGCCGCGTCTGCTGCTGGCGCTCGGCCCGCAGCAGCCCATGATCGCGGGCAAGCTGCCTGACCTCATCAATCAACTGGTCGCGCAACGCTTCACCTGGAACCTCGCCACAGGCGCCGCGCTGGTCTCGGCGATACCCGGTGGGCAAACAGTAGCGCAGTCGCTCGATACCACGCCTTTCGCGCCAGCCTATCAGTGGAATAACGCCGGGCAGCTCGTCGCGGCCAGCGCGCCCACGACGCCCAGCCGCGACATGGTGACGCCCTGGCGTAGCGGCGCCGTCGGCCCACGGCTAAGCGCCGACACACCTGCGCTCTTCCGCACCAGCCAGTGGCTCTGGTCGCCAGACGGCCAGTTCATCACGCCGAATCTGGACACCTCGGCCTATGTGAGCGTCGCTAGCGCCGCGCCGCCCACGACGGCTGGCGGCTACACCCCGCCGCTGGTCAGCGCGCCCGACGCGGCGCTGAGCGCGGCCATCACCTCGTCGCTCAGCTCACCTGTGGGCGTGGAACTGGCGCAAAGCCCCGATGGCGCGCTGTTGGCATCCTATGCCTGCACGCCCGCTGACGTCGGCCAGCTTATCATCCGCGCGACCAAGAGCGACACACCGCTGGCGCAGACGAACTACACCTATCCTTCCTCTGACTTTTCCCTCGGCTGTCACGGCGACATCGATGCGCTCATCTGGTCGCCCGATGGCGCGCACATCGCCATTGACGACGAGCAGAACGGGCAGATCATCGTCTGGCAGGTGAACGTCCACGCCTGAGGCGCCAGCCCCCATGTCCGCGCAGGTGGGACTTTGCGGCCGTCTGCGCCCCCATGCCAACCTTGCTTGACCCGGCTTCACGCCCGATGGTATGCTATATCCTAGTTGGCAAGTCGGAATAAGCGAGGAGGCCGGCGATGCTGCGAGTATCGACGCGCGGTGAATATGGTGTGCGCCTGATGGTCTATCTCGCGCGCAACTACGGTGGCAGCCCCTGCTCGCTGACGGAGATCAGCCTGTCTGAGGGGCTGGAGCTTCAGCAGCAGTATCTCGAGCAATTGGTGCGCTCGCTGCGCCAGCACGAGCTGGTGGAGTCCACCCGTGGCGCGCATGGTGGCTATCGCCTGGCGCGGGCGCCTGAGCAGATGCGCATGAGTGAGATCGTGCGCGCGCTTGAAGGGCCTATCGCGCCGATGATCTGCGCGACCGAGGGCGAGATGGCCGTCATCTGCGACCGGCTCGACGGCTGCTCCACGCACTTCCTGTGGGCGCATGTACGCGATGCCGTCACGGCGACGCTCGATGCGATCACCCTGGCCGATCTGCTGCACGAAGCCGACGCGGCGCAGGCCGCGCAGGCGGCGATGGCCAGCCGACGCGGCGCGAAGCATCTCATCACGCTGACTCCGCGCGCGCACGCCACCGGCGAGGCGGGCGCCCAGCAGGCCTGAGCCTCGCGCCAGGCGATGAACACGCCTTGCGCCGCCGCTCCAGTGGAGCGCTGCGGCGCAAGGCGTCGGGCGCCGCGCGCCTTGCGACCCGATCACAGCATGCTGCCCAGCGCGGCTCAACGAAGCCGCTATCGCCCATACATGAGAGCGACCGTAGTAGAAACAATCACCTGGCGCAGTTCGCCTGCGCAGGAGGAGGTTAGCGTCACAGCTATGGAGACCACATCCGCCGCCGCTACGGCAGACATCGCGACACAGCCCGCTCAGCTTGTCATTCGTGACCTGCATGCCAGCGTTGAGGGCAAGGAGATTCTGCGCGGCGTTGATCTGACGATCACACAGGGGGAGACACACGCGCTGATGGGGCCAAATGGCTCTGGCAAGAGCACGCTCGCCAACGTCATCATGGGGCATCCCAAGTATATTGCGACCAGCGGCGAGGTGCTGTTCAAGGGGCATAACATCCTCGCGCTCTCGCCCGATAAACGCGCGCGCATGGGCCTCTTCCTCGCCTTCCAGTACCCCAGCGCCGTCCCTGGCGTCACCGTCGCCAACTTCCTGCGGCGCGCCGTCGAGGCCAAGCGCGAGGGCTACGATCCCGCCGCCAATAATGAGGCGACCGGCCAGGTTTCCAAGCGCAAGGGCATGCCGCCCTCCGAGTTCCGCAAGCTCATCAATGACAAGATGAAGATTCTCAAGGTTGATCAGAGCTTCATCAACCGCTATCTCAACGAGGGCTTCTCTGGCGGCGAGAAGAAGCGCGCCGAAATCTTGCAGATGGCCATGCTGGAGCCGAGCATGGCTGTGCTCGACGAGACCGACTCCGGCCTCGACATCGATGCGCTGCGTGTCGTCTCTGAGGGGGTCAACGCGCTGCGCGGGCCACGCATGGGCGTGCTCATCATCACGCACTACCAGCGCATCCTGAACTACATCACGCCAGATGTCGTGCATGTCATGCATCAGGGGCGCATCATCAAGACAGGTGGTTCCGACTTCGCGATGGAGCTGGAGAAGAAGGGCTATGAGTGGCTCATCGGCCCAGAGGTGGCGGAAGTGGCGGAAGTGGCGGAGTAATCGCTGCCGACGCCTGCGACGACCATAGCCAGAGAGGCCGAACAGGAGCCGGGAGGATCACCCTTCCCGGCTCCTGCCCATTTGACAGCGCTGTCACGGCGCCCTATCGCCACCGCATGTACGGGTGGATGCCAGGAGGCTGACCATGCTCGACGCGACCGAAACGACTGCGGCGACCGGCGCTATCGCATCACTCGCGCCGCGCGCCGACTTCCCGATTCTTGCGCGCGAGATCAATGGCAAGCCACTGGTCTTCCTCGATAGCGCCGCCTCGGCGCAGAAGCCCGCCGCCGTGCTCGACGCGATGGACCGTTTCGCGCGCACCTCCTACGCCAACATTCATCGCGGGGCCTATACGCTCAGCGAGGAGGCCACCCGCGCCTATGAGCGCGCGCGCAAGAACATCGCGAAGTTCATCAACGCCCGCAGCGCCCGCGAGCTGATCTTCACGCGCAACACCACGGAATCGATCAATCTCGTCGCCCGCGCCTGGGGCGACGCCAACCTGCGCCCCGGCGACGCGCTCGTGCTGAGCGAGATGGAACATCACAGCAACATCGTGCCGTGGCAGCTCGCCGCCCAGCGCACAGGCGCGCAGGTCTTCTACACCCCCATCACCGACGCGGGCGAACTCGATCTCGCCGCCTACGACACGCTGCTGGAACGCCACAAGCCACGGCTCGTCGCGCTGACGCAGATGTCGAATGTGCTGGGGACACTGCCGCCGCTCGGCGAGATGATTGCGAAGGCGCATGCGGTCGGCGCGCTCGTCCTGGTGGATGGCGCACAGGGCGCGCCGCACCTGCCGGTGGATGTGCGCGCGCTCGACTGCGACTTCTACGCCTTCAGTGGCCATAAGATGCTCGGCCCCTCTGGCATCGGCGCGCTCTGGGGCCGGGCCGATCTGCTGGAGGCCATGCCACCCTTCATGGGCGGCGGCGATATGATCCGTGAAGTGACGCTCAGTGGGTCTACCTGGAATGATCTGCCGTGGAAGTTCGAGGCTGGCACCCCGGCAATCATCGAGGCGGTGGGCTTCGGCGCGGCGGTTGACTATCTGCGCCAGCTTGACATGGAGCGGGTGCGCGCCCACGAGCATGCCCTGACGGTGTATGCGCTGGAGCGTCTGCGCGCGATTCCTGGCCTGACGATCTACGGGCCGCCTGCGGAGCGCCGTGGCGGCGTCGTCTCCTTCACGCTGGGCGACATCCATGCGCATGACCTGGCCACGCTGCTCGACCGCGAGGGCGTCGCCGTGCGCGCGGGCCACCACTGCGCCCAGCCGCTGATGGAGCGGTTCCATCTCGCCGCCACCGCGCGCGCCAGCTTCTATGTATATACTACCTCTGGCGAGGTAGATGCGCTGGCTGAGGCGCTGGAACGCGCCCGCGCCGTCTTTGCGCTCTAAGTCTGGCTGTACACGCTACCGTTCTCTCCGCTGCCGTCGGAGGTGAGGTCCGCAAGCACATGGGTATGGATGACATCTATCGCCAGTACATTCTGGATCACTACCGCGAGCCGCGTAATCATGGGAAGCTGGAGCATCCCACGCTGCACGCGGGCGACACTAACCCGCTCTGCGGCGACCGCATCGAGCTTGATCTGCTCGTCAGCGATGACCGCGTGAGCGAGGTGCGCTTCAGCGGGCGCGGCTGCGCCATCAGCCAGGCGACGGCCTCCATGTTGACCGAGCGCATCGAGGGAGCGACGCTCGAGGAGTTGCGCGCGCTGACCCCCGCCGATATCTTCGAGATGCTCGGCGTGGAGGTTGGCCCTGCGCGTCAGCGGTGCGCGTTGCTCTCGCTGCGCGTGCTGCACCAGGGCATCCACGGGCCATACACGGGCCGCTGGAGCGATGATGATGACGATGAGGAAGACGACGCAGAGCCGACGGCTGGCGATTGAATCAGTCGCCGACCCGTAGGGCCGACCTACCGTTCAGGAGAGCTTGCCATGTTTGACGAGATCGCCGCCGCGCTCGCTCGTGGCCGGGCCGTGGCGTTGCTCACAGTGGTGCGTGTCAATGGCGCCACCCCCTGCCCGCCGGGAACAAAGCTGCTGGCGTATGAGGATGACACGCTTTCGGGCAGCTTCGGTGGCCCCACCCTCGACAGCCGCGCCCGCGAAGACGCCTTGCGCCTGCTACGCTCTGGCGAGACGGAGTTGGTCACCTATCATCTCGACCCCGACTCTGGCGAGAGCGTTGGCAGTTGCGGCGCGACCGTCGAGGTCTTCATCGAGCCGCTGCGGCCAGCGCCACGGCTGCTGATCGCTGGCTCTGGCTATGTCGCGCAGGCGCTCGCCCGGCTCGCGGCGCCGCTCGGCTGGCGGGTCGCGCTGGTCGATGACCGCTCAGAGTTCGCCGCCTCCGCCACGCTGCCAGAGCGCGCGGAGGTCGCCGTCAGCGACATCGCGACGTGGCTGCGCGAGCGTCAGGCCGACACCATGAGCGCCATCGTCATCGTCACACGCGGCCACCGCTCCGACGAAGAGGCGCTGCGCGCGGCGCTGGAGAGCAGCGCAGGCTACATCGGCATGATCGGCAGCCCATCGAAGGTGCGCGCCATCTTCCGCCATCTGCTGCGCGCCGACACACCCCGCGCCAGCCTGGAGCGCGTGCACGCGCCGATTGGCCTCGACCTCGGCGCTGAGACACCTGACGAGATCGCCCTGAGCATCGCCGCAGAACTGCTGCTCTGGCGGCGCGGTGGCACCGGCCAGCGCCTGCGCGATTCCGCTGGCGTGCTAGCCAAGCTCACCACGAGCGTCCTCACGCAGCCCGACGCCGACGAGCAAGCGTCAGCCGACGCCGTGCCAGCCGCCGACGGCTCGGCCAGCCTCGCCACGCGCGCCTGAGAAGGCGGCGCCGTGGCGCGAACCCTCACCCCCTGGCCCCTCTCCCAGGGGGCGAGGGGGAACTCCGGCTCCCCTCGCCCTCTGGCCCCTCTCCCACGAGGCGAGGGGGGAACTCCGGCTCCCCTCGCCCTCTGGGAGAAGGGCTGGGGGTGAGGGCTGGCTGTCATCGCGACGGTCAGAGCAAGCGGGAGGCTTCACAACAACCGCGAAGGTCGACCGGCTGGCTATTGTGACACGACATACACGCCCGGCTTTCTCACCCTGCTATACTGCTACCAGGAGGAGAAAGGAGTTGGGCGGCGCGCCGCTCCGACTCCACCAATCGCACACTCCCCCTGCGGTCGCGCTGTGGTCCATAGTCAGCGCGTGTCATCGTGAACGGGCCAATCCTGCGAGAACAGGAAGAGGAGCCGACTCTAGAATGGATGAGCAGGAGATCGCGCAACAGAAACTGACGGCAATGTTTCGGCGAGATCGGGCGGAGGCGGAAGCCCACCCACCGCGCAAACCACGCTGGCAACTCGGCCCGCTAACGCTTCCCTGGATTTTCGCCATCGCCCTGGTCATTTTTATCATCAGCCCCACCGCATTCTTCGTCATCTATCCGCGATTCGGCCCCGTTGATACGATGACTGCGTTCTGTCTGGCAGAAAGCAATGGCGAATATGCGACCGCCTATGCGCTGCTCTCGAAGCACGCGCAACAGCACGAATCGCTCGATATATTCACCAAGGCGAGCAGGAACAACATCCTGGTGACCTGCTCCGCGAGCGGCGGCATACCGATCATCTTCGGGGGTACGCAGGCAAGTCTCGATGTGCAATATGTTACTTTGGGCAGCAACGTCGAGTTCGATGGGTCAATGTCGTTTGTACGTGAGCAGGCTGGGTGGCGCGTGGACTCTATGTCACCAGACCTGTTCGACCTCGCGACCTGAGCGGCGCCCGCATGACGGCCCAGCGCATGTGCGTGAGGAGCATCCTGACCCCGCAAGGATGCTCCTGCATCGCGCAGTCCACCCCCGACGCCGCAAACGCTCCGCCGCTGGGTAGCGGTCGGTTGCATATGCCCTATGCGCGCGCTCGACCCCGCCTGCCCCAGCCCAGACTCCAGGCGCTGCCGACGCCAACGTGAGCCATCGTGATGATTCCCGGCGCGCCAACGTACCTACCTGCGAGATGGTTACGTGAGCGCGGAGGGAGAGCGGAGCATGGGCAGAACAGAGTTGCTCATCATCGCCATCAACGCCGTGGCATGGCTGGCGCTCATCCTCGGTATCTACGTCGCCATCTTCCGCCGTCTGGGCCGCCGTGGCCGCATCATCATGCAGTTCGGCACAGCGCTCGCCGCCGTGCTCGTCGTCGCGCTCATCGTCACAAGCGTGACGCTGGCCAACACCATTAACGCTGCGCCGCCAATGCGACCCAGCCCCAGCGACGCCATCCTCACCGCAACCTGGACTGACAGCTACAATCATCCACTGATCTTCGGCGTGAATGCCCGCGCTGGTTCCATCCGCTGGCAAAGCTCGCTGGCGGTCAGCTATTACCACGAGGAGACGACCGCGAATGGTGTGCTGTATATCGCGGAAGACGCGACCATCACAGCGATACGTCTGAGCGATGGCGCACGTCTCTGGCAGCAGGCAGCGCCAGGTGGCGACAGCGTCGCGCCGCTGGTCACGCGGGGCGACGCGCTCATCTCCATGAGCATAGATAACAGCGGCTTCAGGGCCAACGCGCTGGCCCTGAACACGCACGCGCTGAAGTGGAGTACTCCCCTCAACCATTTCTCAGGGGAGAACCAGTTTGCGGTCGATCAACATCCCGCGTTCGCCGCCAGCGCAGACATGCTCTTCGTCGGCTCTGATGACGGCACGGTGAGCGCGCTGCGACTCAGCGATGGCACGCTCGCCTGGACACATGCGCTTATGTCGCCTGCCGACGCGGCGCAGGTCTGGGTGGTCGTGGGAGCCGATCTGGTCTACGCTTATGACAACGCCGGGCATATCTTCGCGCTGCGCCAGACAGATGGCGCGCTCGTCTGGCGTGAGCCAGCAGGTCTGAAGCCCCAGGACAAGCAAACCTTCACCGCGACGGCGTCGAGTCTCTACGCCTGCGGCAGCGTTGCGAGCGCTACCGGCGCTACAGAGTCAGCGCTGGCGTCGCTCGATCCTGCCACTGGCGCCATTCGCTGGGAGCGCGCCGCTGAATGCGGCTTTACCTCGCTTATCGAGTCAGAAGGCGTCGTCTATCAGGCCGGCCAGACGCTGACGGCCATGCGCGCCAGCGACGGCGCCGCGCTCTGGAGCGCAACCACGCAGACCCCTGACCTCGGCTTCACCAGTGTGCAGGCAGACCATGGCGTGGTCTTCGCCGCCACATCGATCACCTCCCCGCACCAGCTCACCTTCTGCGCCAGATGGTGGTCGAGCGGGACGCTCTTCTGCCACAGCTCGACCTACCTCGCCGCCTTCAATGGCGCCACTGGCGCACGCTACTGGCAAACCACTGTCGGCGACTACCCCTCACTGATCAGCGAGCCATCGCCGCAATGACGCGGCGAGCGGCTGAGCGTCAGCGCAGGTCCTCGTGCGGCTCCTGATTCCAGGGCAGCACGCGCTCCAGCAGGGTCTTGGTCTGGCGCTCGTTGGCCTCGCCCAGCGTGATGCCCAGCCGCCCCGCTTGCTGCTCCAGCACTTTGAGCTCACCCTGCGCGCTCAGTTTCGAGTGATAGAACGCCCACTCGATGAACGCGACGATGGCCACCGCCAGCGCGGCCACCGCCCACGGCTCATGCGCGGCGGGCAACGCGGCCAGCAGAGGGGCGCCATGCGCGTCGAGTCGAAGCTGGTCGCCCACCAGCCCCGCCACGCCGAACGCCAGGCTGCACATCACGGCGATGGGGTAGAGCACGAACGAGGTATCGCTGCTGGGCCGCTCACCAGAGGGCAACGTCGCCAGGCGCCAGCGAAACGCCTGCTCGATGTTGGGGATCGCCTCCATGAATTGCTGGATGTAGAACTCTTTGATGACATAGGTGGTGATGATGCTCTCGCGCAACGACTGGCGCAGATGAATCAGCCGGACGAAGAAGATCGCGCTGAGCAGCCCGCCAGCGATCAGCAGGCCGACCGTGAGCGGGCGCCAGTCGGTGTTGGAGTTGTGGCTGAGCTGATAGAGAAAGCCCAGCCCGGAGAGCAGCGCGCCCATGATCGTAAAGTAAAAGTTGAAGATGCGCTCGCGATTCTCATAGACCTGGTAAGCGGTCAGTCCCGCGTAGTCAAACTCTTTGAGCAGGATGCTCTCGACCCGCAGCGAGGCGTCGAGCCGTGGCCGTGGCTCCCCATCGTCTGGCGTGGTTGGCAGTGGACGCGCCTTCGGTGGCGGGCCGACTTTTTCTGGCGGCAGCATGTGCGCTCCTCATCCGTCAATCATACGCTCAGTGAGACAGCGAGGCGCGCCATCATGGTAGCCCACGCAGGCAGCCAGCGCGCCCCTGCGCCAAGTATAACGGTTGAGGCGACGCTTGTGCGCGCCAATTCGCGCGGAGTCTGGCTCTCTCGGAGACGACGCGAGGGGCAGGCTGGTTCGCCAGCCTGCCCCTCGCCAGCGCGTACATGCGCGCTCAGCGCCTCAGTGCGCCGCCTGCTTCTCCGCTATCTCCTTCTTGTGGGCGTCGATGATGCCCTGCTGCACGCTGGTGGGAACCTCCTCGTAGCTGGAGAGTTCCATCGTGAAGGAGCCGCGCCCCTGCGTGATCGAGCGCAGGTCCGTCGCGTAGTGCAGCATCTCGGCCATCGGCACATGCGCCGAGATGCGCTCCATGCCGTGGTCGCCCGGCTCCATGCCCATGATGCGCGCGCGCTTCGTGTTCAGGTCCGAGCTGATGTCGCCCATATTCTCGCCCGGCGCGAGAATCGCCACCTCCATGATTGGCTCCAGCAGCGTTGGGGCCGCCAGCGCCACCGCCTCCTTCATGCCCAGCCGCGCCGCGATCTCGAAGGCCTGCGAGGACGAATCCACATCGTGGTACTTGCCATCAACCAGACAGACGCGCACATGCACCATTGGATAGCCCGCCAGGAAGCCCTCGCGCAGTGACTCGGTGACGCCCTTCTCGACCCCCGGCACATACTCACGCGGCACCACGCCGCCGACGCTGCGATTCTCGAAGACGAAGTCCTTCTCGGCGTCAGCCAGCGGCTCGACCTCCAGCCACACATCGCCAAATTGTCCGTGGCCGCCGGTCTGCTTCTTGTGGCGCCCCTCGGCCTTCGCCCGCTTCTTGATCGTCTCGCGATAGGGCACATGACGGTCGCGGCGCCAGACATCGACCCCGAAGCGACGCTGCACGCGCTCCAGCGCAATCTCCACATGCGACTCGCCCATGCCTGATACCAGCGTCTCGGCGGTCTCCGGGTCGCGCGCCACATGCAGCGTGGGGTCCTCCTCGACCATGCGCGTCAGCGCGGCGCCCATCTTATCGAGGTCGCTCTGCGTCTTGGGGAAGACCGCCGCCGTGTAGAGTGGCTCTGGCAGATGGATGCTGTCGCGCTTGGGGCAATCCTTCGATCCGAGCGTGTTGCCGGTGTGGGTCTTGCTCAGCTTCACCACCGCGCAGATGTCGCCCGCTGGCGCCTCGGTCATCGGCTCCTGCGTCTTGCCGCGCATCTGCAAGAGTTGGCCCAGGCGCTCATCTGTCGCCGTGTCCACATTGAAGATGTGCGCGTCGGATTTGAGTGAGCCGCCGTAGACGCGCAGATAGCTGTAGGTTCCCTTCTGCGGATCGACCATCGTCTTAAAGACGAATGCGGCTGGCTGCCCATCGGGCGCCACGCCGGGTCGCTCAGCCGCTGGAGGCAGGTATTCGGTGATCGCGTCGAGCAGATTCTGCGTGCCGACATTCTTGGTCGCGCTGCCCGCCAGCGCCGGGGCGAGCATGCCCGCCGCCACGGCCAGGCGCACGGCGTGCCGCAACTCGTCCTCGCTGATCTCGCCGCCCTCCAGGTATTTCGACATCAGATCGTCGTCGGCCTCGCACGCCGCCTCGACCAGCGCATCGCGATACTGGCCCATCTGCTCGCGCACATCGCCGGGAACCTCGCGCGCGATCATCTTCTCCGCTGCGTAGGCATAGGCTTTGCCTGAGATGAGGTCTACCACGCCGGTAAACGCGCCCGCCTGGCCAATGGGGATGGTCAGCGGGGCGACTTTCGCGCCAAAATGTGCGCGCAGGGACTCTAGCGCGCGGTCGTAGCTGGTATTCTCGCGGTCGAGCTTGTTGATGAAAATGAGTCGCGGCAGGTCGTGCTGGTCAGCATAGCCCCAGGCAAGCTGCGTCCCCACTTCGACGCCCTTCTCCGCCGAGACCACCAGCAGCGCCGCATCCGCGATGCGCAGGCCCGCCATCACCTCGCCGACGAAGTCCGCATAGCCGGGAGTGTCGAGGAAGTTGATCTTCGTTTCACGCCACTCCAGCGGCTCTACGGTGAGGTTGATGGACATGCGGCGCTTCTGCTCATCCGGATCCGAGTCGGAGACCGATGAGCCATCGTCCACTCTGCCCTGGCGGGTGACGGCGCCCGCGTCGTAGAGCGCCGCGTCTACGAGCGAGGTTTTGCCGGACCCGCCATGTGCGATGACGGCGACATTCCGAATTCTGTCTGCGCTGAAGACTCTCATACCAGGCTCACTTTCTGCCGCGTGGGTGCGGCGATTGGCGCGTGGCGGCATTGCCATGCGCGCTATCTTGAACCGGAGCAATGTCCAGCATAGGCTGGCGACCTGGTACGGCCCACAGAATCAGCGTGGGTCGCGGGTGAACCAGAAGAACAGCTGAGCGCCAGCGGCGACTTCCCTGCCGCACGCCGCGACGCCCAGCGCCTCAGTCACGTTGCGTCTGACCTCAGTTGTGAAGGAACCAGCGGAACGGCTAACCAGCGCGCCGCTCTTGTGTGTGCTGACATGGTACACGACGCTCGCCAAAAGCGATACCCCTGGCGTGCGCCGTTTCGCCCTCCATCGTGCGTAGCGCGGCTCTTGGCTCTCTCATCCTCGTGGAAGAGGGGAAATGCCGCTCCCCTCGCCCTCTGGGAGAGGGGCTAGGGGTGAGGGTTATAACTGATTGCTGATTTCATGGCCTTTTCTCCCCTTCTGGGGGTTCCCCCCTGTCATGGGGGTTTTCTCAACCAGGCGCAAGACCGGCTGGAAGAGGTTGTAGTAGACGCGCATGTCGGCGTAGAGCGCGTCGAGCGCCGCGAGTTGTTCTGGCGTATCGAGGCGCTGATACCCCACATACTGCCGCACCAGCGAGTCATTCTTCTGTTCCACGAAGCGATTGTCATTCTTCTGGTAGGGACGGCTGCGCGAGAGCTGGAGACCAGGCACGAGTTCAGGGAAGAGCCGCTTGAGATGGTGGTTGAAGAACTCACGCCCATTGTCGGGATGCAACTCCACCAGCGGGAAGGGCAGCCGCGCGAAGGCGGTGCGGCACGCGGCTTTCCATCGCCGCCTGCCCCCGATTGGGGAGCGCCACCCGTTCACTCCAGCCAGTGGCCACATCCACCACTTGCAGGGTGTGTGCATACTCGCCTGCCGTCGTCGCTCCCGCATGGTGAACCAGATCCACCTCACAATGCCCCGGCTCGGTCGTGTCCCAGGGGATACGCGTCATGGGCACGTCCTTCGTCACACTATTGGCCCGCTCTGGTCCCGCGCGCGGCAAGCGCAGCCGCTCGGTGCGGTGGCGCGCCAGCAGGCGCGTCACACTCGCCTCGCTGATCTGTCCTAGGTGTGCCTCCACCTCCTCGCTGAGCGTCAGCACGTCAAATCCCGCCAGATGACGTGCCGTCGTCAGCAGCGTTGGCGTCAACCGCTCCGCACAGATGAAGTCCAGGCTCTCCCAGACCCTGATCACCACCCGCTCGACCTCCTCCCCATAGGTTCGTCCGCGTTGCCGCGTGCGCGGACGCCGCTCCAGGCTGGGCGCACGCAGCAAGCGCAACAGACTCTTGCGATGCAACCCCGTCACCAGTTCCATCTCCTGTAACAATGCGCCCCGCCCTGCCCGGTCGGCCCGCTCGTAGCGCGGGCGCACGCGCTTGAGGTATTTGCGTCGCTCGTCAATCGTCATCTCTTCGTCGGCTGCCACCCATATTCCCTCCAGTAACATTTTCATTTGAGGGAATCATGGTTGCACGACACGACACTCTTTCTCCAGGATTCCTACTCTCTCTACGGATGAGCGGCCCCGTGCGGCGCCAGGCGAGCGGCCCGGGCAAGCGAAAGCCCCCCTCTCCGCGCTGGGCGGAGAAGGGGGCTTCGTGGTCTGGTGGAGCGGCCTAGCCGCGCGTGGGGCGATGGTCGCGCGCGCGTCCAGCGTATCCCGGACGACTGGCAGGCGGGCCTGCGCGGCGTGGGCTGGCTGGGCGACGTGGGGCTGCGCCCTCCGCTGGGCGGAAGTTACTACTAGCTGGGCGACGCGGCGCGCTGGGGCGTCCGCCATCGCGTCCGGTGGGGCGCTCGTCGCGGCGGTAGCCCTCGCGGCGGGTATCGCGGTCGGCTGAGGCGCGCCCGTCGCGGTGGTCATCGCGGCGATCATCGTCGCCACGCTCATAGCGGCTGGCGCGACTCTCGCGGTAGTCGTCGCGCTCGCCACGCTCGACATCTGGCCGCGCCCAGCGCGACGCCACATCGGCGCGTCGCGCTGGGCCAGCCTCACCGGCGAACTGATGCCGCGCTGGGCGGCGCTCGCCTCGCTCTGAGGCATAGGCCGCCGGGGCGCTGCGGTCGTTGCGCTCGTAGCCGCGACCATCCGAGCCACGGCCCATCGGACGCCCCTCTGAACGGCGCTCGCTGGATCGCTGTGCGGGTCGCTCCGGGCGGCGCTCCGGGCGGCGCTCATCGCTGCGTCGCTCTGTCCAGCCGCGTCGCGCAGGCTCAGCCTGCTCGGTCGCCGCCACGGTGGTCGCGGCGCTCAGGTCTGTCGCCTGGGCAAGCGTCTCGGCAAGCGTCTCAGCGGGCGCCTCGGCAGGCGCGCTGACCGCTGTGTTGGCGGGGATATCGCCCTGTGGCCACGGCAGCGGCTTCATCTTCAGCGAGAGTTCGCGCTGGAAACGCCGCCACGCCGCCATGTCATCGGGTGTTAGCAGGGTAATCGCCTCGCCCGTGTTTTCCATTCTGCCAGTGCGGCCCACACGGTGCGTAAAGAGTTCCGCCGACTCCGGCAGCTCATAGTTGATGACTTGCTCGATGGAGAGCACATCCAGGCCACGCGCCGCCACGTTGGTGGCCAGCAACATCGGCGACTTGCCGCTGCGGAAGTCGGCCAGCACGCGATCACGGGCGTTCTGGCTCATATTGCCATGCAGCGCCGCCACCGGATAGCCCCGCGCGATCAGTTGCCGCGCCAGCTTGTCCACACCATGCTTGGTGCGGCCAAAGACGAGTGTCGTGCCGCTGGCGTCGCGGCGACGGTCGAGCAGGGTCATCAGCGCGGTCAGGCGCTGCTCGCGCGGCACCGCATAGGCGATCTGCGTCACCGTCGGCGCAGGTCGGCTCTCTGGCGACCCGGCGTCCACCGAGATGGGGTCATGCAGGAAGCGCCTGGCGATCTGGGTGGTCATCTCGGGCAGGGTCGCGGTGAAGAGCGCCAGTTGCCGCTCCTCTGGCATGGCGGAGAGCAGCCGTTCGACATCAGGCGCAAACCCGGCGTCGAGCATCTGATCGGCCTCGTCGAGCACGGCGAAGGTCAGGTGACTCAGGTCGAGCGTGCCCTGGCGCAGGTGGTCGAGCACGCGGCCTGGCGCGCCAACGGCGATCTGCGCGCCCATGCGCAGGGCTTCGCGCTGGGGCAGATAGGAGCGCCCGCCGATGAGCTGCGCTATGCGCAGGCCACGGCTCGCGCCGAGCGCGAAGAGCACGCTCGCCACCTGGCCGGCCAGCTCGCGTGTTGGCACGAGCACGAGCGCCTGCATGCGACGCAGGCGTGGGTCCATCCGCTCGATGAGCGGCAGCCCATAGGCGATGGTCTTGCCGGAGCCAGTGCGCGACTGGCCGACGACATCGCGCCCAGCCAGCAGCGGCGGAATGCCGCGCGCCTGAATCAGCGTCGGCGTCTCGATGCCCATGCGCGCGAGGATCGCGACGGCGCGCGGGTCCACGCCGAGGTCGGCGAACGAGGCTGCCCCATCGGTGGGGGCGACCTGCGCGGGCGATGTCTGCCCCGTGGGCAGCGTCATAGACGGTGGAAGAGTCTCAATGGTCATGCGTAATCCTTGTTTGATCGTGCTGATCGTGTCGAGTGAGCGGGCAGGCGTTGTTAGCCATGCGCAAGGCTCACAGGGTTCTCGTCACCACACGGATCGGATACGCGTCACACTCAAGGATTCAGCGCGCCATCGGGCGCAGCGTTTCCAAGCACGAGGCCGTAGTGAGGAAGACGGACGAAGACGGACAGAGGCGGGGAAGCATCAATGATTCACTGTCCGCGTGTCATCTAATACGTATAGTGTACCGCGCAGGATACCAGGTGTCAAAAAGGAGGACCACCCTTCGCATGCGCGACCGGCGGAACGCTGACACACCGCGCGGCTTTGGCCCGCGCGGTGTGTCAGTCGCCTCCCATGTTGCGGTGGGTCGCAAGGCCACATATTTCGCCTGCTAGCGCGCCACCTGCGCCGCGTTGAGGTCGCGCGAGATGAACAGCCCTGGCAGCGGGAAGCGTGACGCCAACGCGATGACTCGCTCGCGCGTCTGCGCCGCCTGCGCCGCATCCTCGCGCCGGCTAATCGCCTCGTGGATCAGTTCGGCGACCTGACGCATCTCGGCGACGCCGAAGCCACGTGTCGTGATCGCGGGTGTTCCCAGGCGCACGCCACTCGTCCGCACGGGCGGCTCTGGATCGAAGGGAATCGCGTTTTTGTTGGCGTGAATGTGGACGGCTTCGAGCGCGTTCTCGGCGTCGCGTCCCGTCACACCCAGCGGGCGCACATCCACCAGCATCAGATGATTGTCGGTGCCGCCAGAGACGAGGCGTAGCCCGCGCTCGGTCAGCGCCGCAGCCAGCGCCTGCGCGTTCTCGACCACCTGCTGCTGGTAGACGCGGAACTCCGGGGTGAGCGCCTCTTTGAATGCGACCGCCTTACCCGCGATGACATGCTCCAGCGGGCCGCCCTGCGTGCCGGGGAAGACGCCCTTGTCGATCTTCGCGCCCAACTCCTCGGTGCAGAGGATGATCGCGCCACGCGGACCGCGCAGGGTCTTGTGCGTGGTGGTCGTCACGACATCACAATGGGGGACGGGGTTGGGGTAGAGGTCAGCGGCGACGAGGCCCGCGACATGCGCGATGTCGGCCATCAGCAGGGCGCCGACGCTATCGGCGATCTGGCGGAAGCGGGCGAAGTCGAGCCGCCGGGGATAGGCGGAGAAGCCGGTCACGATCAGCTTGGGCTTGTGCTCATGCGCCAGCCGCTCCACCTGCTCGTAGTCTATCGTCTCGGTGTCGGGGTGCACGCCGTAGGAGACGAAGTTGTAGAGCTTGCCGGAGAAGTTGACCTTGGAGCCGTGCGTGAGGTGGCCGCCCTGGTCAAGCGCCATGCCAAGCACGGTATCGCCGGGCTGGAGCAGCGCGAGGTAGACGGCGGCATTGGCCTGCGCGCCCGCATGCGGCTGCACATTGGCATGGGCGGCGCCGAAGAGCTGCTTGGCGCGCTCGATGGCCAGCCGCTCCACCTCGTCTACGACCTCGCAGCCACCATAGTAGCGTTTGCCCGGCAGCCCCTCGGCGTACTTGTTCGTCAGCACGCTGGCGACCGCCTCCTGCACCGCCGCGCTGACGTAGTTCTCCGAGGCGATCAGTTCGATGCCCTCGAACTCGCGCCGCTCCTCCCGCTGAATGAGGTCCGCGATCTCAGGATCAGTCGCGATGAGATCAGAATAGAAGTCCATACCAACGCTCCCAGGCTAGGTCTACCGCAGGCGACAACAGGCGACTCGCGGGCAGACATGGACAGACACGGACATGGCGCTATCACACAAGAGTATATCATGCGCCTGGTTAGGGGGCGGATGGGGAGGATGGCTTAAGGTCGCTTGCCCAGCGTTGCGTATATGCTGCCCGGAGCTATACGCTTCCCAACATTCTCTCTGCAAGGTACTTCCCAAACTTCATGTTTCGATAGGAGCCAGTGAATGACGCCATCTGTTGATACAGGTACATCGGCGAAACTTGCCAGAGTCTTCGACAATCCCACGAAAGAAGACATGCTTGCGCTCGATTGGTCAGAGTTTGAAGACTTCGTGGCCCGCGTCTTCGAGAGCGCGGGCTATGCCGTCGAAAAGGTTTCGCCACGCCCAAAGCACAATGTTGACTTACTGCTGTATGCAGGGCATGTCGGAGGCAAAGTACTAGCGCGCGTGGAAGTCCGCCGCTACGAAACTGCACATATCATCAAAGGCCGTGTCTTGCAGTTTTATGGCGCGCTCATGGCGCAGGGCAACGCGCCGGGATACCTCATCACAACCAGTGACTTCACTAAACCCGCATACGATGCTGCCGCAACGTGTCATGGCAAGGTAACGCTTATCAATGGCGACCGGTTCTTGCGCTACATAAGATATATTAGCGGTACGCGGGCGCTGGGTGCTGGGGGCGAATCGCCGAAACTTGCGCAACCTACTATAGCGCCTGACCTGCTCCTCGAAGCTGAGGCCATTCCACGGCGTAGCGCCGCGCAAACGAGCGTATTGGCGATGGCGAACAACAAGGGTGGAGTGGCCAAGACTACCACTGCGCTCAATGCGGCGTTGGTGTTGACGCTGCGATACCAAAAGCGTGTCCTGCTCGTCGATTGCGACGGCCAGCAAAGCCTGACGCGACTATTGCCCATCCCTGCGTCAGAGACACCAAGCGAGCGACACAGACGCGCTCAAATCGAATCACCCTCTGCACCCTTGCGAGACACAATAACGCTCAGTGACTACTTCTTGGGTGGGAAATCGCTTCCCGAAATCATCCGCAGGACGAGTTTTGACAACCTTTGGCTCATTCCCGCTGATCGCAGGCTGACAGATCTCGACAATAATGGCAGCCTCTTAACTGAGAACATGTTGACATTCATCCGCGATATCCACGATGGTTCGCTTGTTACTCCTGACGGGCGCGGTTTCGATTGGGTAATCTTTGACACAGCGCCATCGCAGGGTTTCTGTACACGAACAGCGCTCGCCGCAAGCCATTTTGTGGTCATGCCAACGCAGGCGGAGACCCTCGCGGTAGAAGGCGCGGACGGCGGCCTTAGAACGGCGCGCACTATGCGTCAATTACGCGGAACTGGCACGAAAGTGCTTGGCGCTGCTGTAACCCGCTACCGCAAGACTGTACCGGCGACGCAAGCGCTCTCGGTATTGGAGGTCATGTTTAACGTCCAAGGGTCGCGTGTCTTTACGACCAAAGTACCAGACGATAACAAAATTGAGCGAGGACATGCGTCAACTTCGAGAGGTGGGATCGCCAACCTGTTCGGTCTTACGCTCGGCCCTGCCGCACGCGCCTATGAGGCGCTGGTAAAGGAGATACTGCTCTATGTCTAGCGCGGTGAAGTCCAAGCCGTCCACGGCTGCCCAGCGTTCAGCAGCGGCTGTAGAGCAAGCATCAGAGATTCTCGGACTGGAAGATGTGAAGCGCCTTAGTGTGGCGCTTACTATTGTTGCGGTCGATAGGTTGCGGAATGATGCATCACTCATGGAGCATATCCGCGCGGTCTACGAAGACTTGGCTCCCAAACGACCTGCAACTGCAAAGAGGCAGAAGCGGGCGGACGATATTCATCTCACGCCCGTGAAGTCCATGGAAGGTCGACCTTTCGATCCGTCCGCACCGATTGACCCGTATTTCCTGTTAGAACTCTATGGGCCGGAACAGCTTGCACTTGCGCTGAGCCGCTACACAGCGCCACGCTTACGCGAAGGCGTCAAAGTTGTGCAGGCGCGCCATCCTGGTACGAAGCCGGAAGGGGCAGGCAAGCAGGCGCTCATAGACTACATTGTGACCATTCTGCTGCCCTTGCAGTTGTAGGTCGGCCTGTCGAGCTTCGCTACTACGCCAAAAGAACAGCTCCCCGACTCTGCAATGAGCCTGGGAGCTTTCATCGTATTACGCAGGGGTGGGCGGTGCGGGACTCGAACCCGCACGGCTTGCGCCACCAGATCCTAAGTCTGGCTTGTCTACCAATTTCAACAACCGCCCATTGGTTGCTCAGTCGCCTGCCATGCGTCCAGCGACCTTGCCCACAGTATACCATCCACTCCACGCGCGCCGCTATGCGCCGAGGGAGCGGCCAGCGCATGGGCGGAGAGGCGAGCGAGGTAAGCAGAGTGCGCTAGATGGCTGGGCGCGTGGGGCTGGGCGCCGAGACGCGACTGAGCGTTACATCTTCCGGATGATGGCCTCCATCTCACTCTCGGTGAATGCATGCAGGGTCTCTGTCCGGATGTTGCCGATACTCCCCAACGTGAGCAACTGAGCCATCGCCGTCTGCTCATCGGGGAACTCGACGGTGCTGACGAGGTCGTACCGTCCTTGTGTCCAGTAAATGCTCAGGACTTTGCCACCGCGTCGCTCCACATCACTGCGGAACTCACGGGCGCGGCGGACGGTGTCCCTGGCGTTCTTCACTCCCTGTTCGGTCCATTTGATCAGCGAGACATACGTTGCCATGGCGCTCCTCCTACCTTCCTTTGCTGAGCGCCCGCCGTATCTCCTGCGCTGCCCCACGCATGGCGTAATCAAGTCGCGGGGCAAGACCGATGTCAAGCGAGGTGGCGCAGCAAGGGCAGGGGCATTGCGCTCACGTGCGCTCAGGTATTACACGCTACTCCCTCGCCGCCTGGCGCCTGTGCTACACTGCCCGGCAGGCGACGCGCAGCGCGTCGCCACGTCACACGCCAGCGCAGGAGGAGCGACCCCCATGCCCGACAGCCCCGACGAGTGGACCGGCGGCGCGCCCGCCCTCGAAGAAGAGAGCCGCGCCGCTCGCGGACGTCTCGGCGAGTTGTTCATCAGCGTCGTCATCGTCACCGTCCTCTTCGGCGCCGGGCTCAACATCTTCACCGCCGTCCTCATCGCGCGCTTCAATGGCCAGGCCGATGTATTCATCGCTGGCGGCTGCATCGTGGCGGGGCTGCTACTGCTGGGCATCTTCATCCCGCGCATCTCCACCACCGTCAGCGAGTTCCATGAGGAGCTGGAGATCGCGCTGCCACTGCTCATCACCGCCAACGATGTCGAGGTGGGCATCACCCATGGCTATGAGACCGTCACCGAGCTGGCGCACGCCGCCCTCGCACGCCGCCCCGCTGAGGAGCGCGCCGCCCTCGCCGCTGCGCTCAGCCACAGCGTGGAGGACAAAGGCGCACGCGCTATCGTCGCCCGCTTTGCCGTCGAGATGGCGCAACTGATCTTCACCACACAACTCATGCGCGAATCGCGGCTGCTGCTCGGCCAGACGGCGCCCTTTCGTCGCGCGCGTGGGGTCGCCCGTGCGCAGGATGGCGTGGATCAGGTAGACCTGGCGGCGCTCATGTTGCCCGCTGGCCCCGCTGGCGCGCCGCTCAACCCCTACCTCACACCCAGCACTGCTGGCGTGCCACACAAGGGGCCACTGCCGCGCGGCATGCGCCTGCGCCTGGAGTCGCTGGAGCCACCCGCCGGCAAACGCCGCCAGCGGATCGTCTTCGCCGAGGCGCCGCTGCTCGGTGTGGGTGGTGGCCGCGATAGCTGGCTCGGCGTCACCGCCTACTGGGAGTTCAGCGACTACGCGCTGCCCCGCGCCGACTCGCCACGCATCGGCTATATGGCGCGCTGCTTCCTGCGCAACCTCAACGACACTGCCCTGCGCGCCGCCGCCGTCGCCGAGGAAGAGGCGGCCATCGCCGCAAGCGTCCCAGGCCACAGCCAGGACGACCTCCGCGCGCATGCCCGCGCCTGCGCCAAACTCTACGACCGCGCCACGCGCCCGCGCATCCTGCGCATCTTCGTGCGCATGGATGGCTCCTTCCGCGTGCGGCTGCTCTCGAATGAGCAGCGTCAGCGTGGCCGCTATATCTGGGGCGCAGCCCTCTCGCGCCGCCTCACCAGCATTGACATCGCCGCATTCATCGCCGCGCTACGCGACCAGGGCCAGCGTGTCCCCAGCCGCGACAACTAGCGCACGACCAGACTGGCGCGGCGCCCGATCATGCGCTGTAGGCCGCGCGCATCGCCTGGATCGCTGGCTGCCCCGGCGTGAACTGGCCATTCTGCCAGGCCCAGAAGAAGACGCCGGTGATGTGCTGATCGCCCAGCGCCGCAGCGATCGCCGCCGTGTAGGCCGCCCCTTGCAAGGTCGGGTCAGCAGGCGCCGACGTTTGGTGCACCCAGGGATCATTCAGGCAGTCGGAGGCGTTGCGGTAGCCGACCTCGCTCAGCAGCACCGGCTTGCCCATGCGCTGGCTCAACTGATCGAGCGGCGGGATGATCGTCTGCCGCCACAACTGCTCGATCTGGCTGGCCGAGATGTCCTGCGGCGTGGACTGCAAGCTGTCGTACTCGGAGACGCCGACATAGGTCAGATGTGGGTCGCTCAGCCAGCCTGGCGGCTGCGTGATCGTATCGTGATTGAGTTCGTAGGTGATCGGGCCATGAAAGACGCCACTCGCCTGCTGAAGCAGCCACTGCCACTGGTCGGGGTACTCATCTTGCAGCGCGCTGAACTCCGCGCCGATGGAGAGCTGACTCGCGCCCGCGCTGGCCGCCATCTTGACGTATGGCTCATACGCGGCCCAGTAGCTCTGGAACCATTGCTGCGCCGCCGCATGCGAGGAGAACGTGACGACGCCATCCCAATCTGTCGCCGGATTATTCAGCACATGCAGCAGCGGCTTGAGATAGACCTTCAGCCCGGCGTCGCGCGCGTTGAGGATGCCGACATACAGGTCGTCTGGGGTGGGTGTGTCACTGCCGAGGTACACCTTCGTTCCACTGACGCCGCTCTGGCTGAGGTTCACGATCATCTCCACCCACTGCGCATGGGTCTGCGATTGCAGTGTCGCCACATCCGGCGCCCAGGTCTGATCGTTCGGGCCATAGACCGTTGTTCCCCAGCGCGGGAAGGCCACGCCCTTCTCGAACACCTGCCGCAGCGTGGGATCGGTGGGCTTGGGCGGCAGCGTCGCGGTCGCCGTTGGCGCGGCGCCTGCGCCTTTGGCTGCGCTCGTGCTCGCACAGCCGCTGACGCACAGCGACAGGGCGATGATAGCCAGCATGACAGCGCGCTGTTGTCGGAGGCGTTGGCTCGCCGAGGAGAGCCAGTGGATCACTCGCGTCGTCGAGAGCAGTAATGCCATGCGTGTGTTCCCTACCTTTGTGGTATATAGCGCTGGCCACGAGCCACACGCCAGGCGCCAGTCACGTCGCAGCCACATCCGCACACCTCTCTGTATACTAGCGCAGCCCGTTCGCCTACCCAGACGGATAGGCTATCGAGCGAGTGTAACCAACGTCGCACAAGCCTCGTCTGAGAACGTGTACAGCGACCATACTACAGCAAGCGCAGGTTCCTCTACCTCACGTTGCAACGTACACCAGCCCCATTCTCAGCCATCCCTTATGGCTGCAACAGAACATCCCACTTGCCCCAAAAATCGCATCTGCGCACAAGGCTACCTGAGAATTGCGGGCATACTGCAAGGCTCGCCACGAAGGAGAAGTAACGATGTGGAGTAATACAAATATAGCGACTGAGCGCGGCTCCGCTGTGTGGAGATGTATTCAGAAAGTTCTTTCAATCGTTGATTTGGGCAACCTCCCGACGATGACTACTGTTATGGCCCCAGCGGTTGTGCGCGAAGCAAAGGAGATAGTACATCAGCCCGCTGCAAAAGCGATAAGTTGGCTGTCACGCCATGGCTTCCTGCGCGTTGAGATGCTGATTGCGCTGCTTGCATCTGTGTTGAGTATTGCATGCTATATCTGGTACGCCTCGCAGGGGCTAACACTCGCGTATGGAGACGCTATCAGCCATATGTCCATCGCACACCGTGTGTTCGCCAGTCGCACTCCTGGCCTGGCGCAACTCGGCAGCGTGTGGCCGCCCCTTAATCATATCCTAATGCTGCCTTTTGTCTGGAATGACACCCTCTACCGTTCAGGACTTGCTGGGTCGCTGCCCTCTATGGCCGCTTATGTCGCCGCCGCCGTGTATATGTACCGAACTGGAGCGCTCCTCTTCGGTTCGTGGCGCAACGGCATTGTGGCTGCGGGCGTACTCATGCTCAATCCGAGCATCCTATACATGCAGGCGACGCCTATGTCCGAGATGGATCTCATATGCTTCGCTGTGATCGCGGTCTTCTATGCCTGCCGCTGGGGCAGGACACAGCAAGCTCCAGACCTAACGAAATGCGCAGCAGCGGTGGCTGCTGGCACGCTCATCCGCTACGACGGTTGGGCGCTCGCGCTCGCGCTGCTAGCCATCGTGGCGGCGATTGCCTGGCGCAAACGTGATCGTCTCTTCGCAGAGGCGAGCATCCTGCTGTATAGCATGCTCGCCTTTGCAGGGTGTGTGGCTTACCTCATCTATGAGCAAGTGATTTTCGGCAATGCGTTTGATTTCTTTAATGGTCCGTACTCAGCGAAGTCGCAGGAGAATAGCATCCAATCCTCCGGTGGCCTACTCACCTATCACAATCCGCTGCTTGCGCTGCACGTCTATACGCAGGTCATGATCGACGCGGCGGGCGCGCCTTTCGCGATTGCCGCAGCCCTGGGGCTGGCCTGGTGGATATGGCGCACACGGCGAACGGTCTCAAGTTGGCCAGCCTATGCAACACTCATTCCTTTCGCCTTCAATTGGCTGTCGCTTGTGATGGGTATTACGACTATTATCACACCTGAGGTACCCAACGGCGGCGGATCGACCTTCTTCAACGTGCGTTACGGCATGATGATGCTCCCGGCTATCGCTCTCTTCGTCGCTGCCCTAGCGTCAATCACATCATCGGCATGGTCAAAGCGGCTACTCATGCCCGCGCTTCTCGCCTTGATCGTTTTGTATGCCGGCGGAACGCTTCTGCTAGGAACACCCTATGCGCTGCAAGATCCCTTGCACGGCGCAAACAAGGCTGGCGCACTGCAACAGACCGCTGAGTCTACTTGGCTGATTGCTCACTATAAGGGTGGCGCTATCTTAGCGAGCGGTGGCGCGTTCACTCCAATGATGTTCTACACTGATCTGCCAACCAATGATTTCATCACAGAGAACGATGGCGCGGTATTTCACGATGCCATCGCCAACCCACAGAGTCATGCTGAGTGGATACTCGTGGATCCACACAACAACAACTTCGATGCGGTCTGGTCAGCGCTGCGTAATCGCTCTGGTTGGCGGCAGCACTACGTCCTGCGCAAAACGTTCGGCTCGGTCGAAGTGTTTGAACTAATCAATCCGCTCCCTGCCACGAGTGGTTCCACGACCTCCCAAACCCCGCTCTCCAGCATCCGGTTCGCCTACTCAGCGCACTTCGCGGTAAGGAGCCTCAATGCAGACTGAGACTTCTCAACCCCAACAACCCTGGCCCCACGACCAGCGTACACCGTAACCTTCCTAGCTACAGGAGATCATTCAATGATAGAGGCTGATACCTTCTCACGATTACCTGCCGTCACACGGGTAATACCATCAATTCAACTAAAGGATCTAGGATCTGTCCGTCAGGCATCGAACTGGACTGGCGAAGAATCAGTAGCCCATGAGCAATCGCAGGCCAATGATGAGGCACGGCGGTGGAGCACCTGGGGCGCAGCGCGGAACGGAGCCATCACGACGTTAAGCCGACGACAAATCACTGGCGTCATCGTTGGCTCAGCATCCTTCCTGGCGCTCCTGCTCATCTTCCATAGCATCTTTCTCATTACTCTGGTAGCAGCCATTACACTCACATATCTCGTTGCTGGCGCTTACAAGGTGATGCTCTTGCTGCGCGGTGAACACGCCAATGGTGACATCACAGCAGATGTGAATGCGCTCGCAGATACCCAGCTTCCCATCTATACCGTGCTTGTGCCATTGTTCCATGAGAGCACATTCGTGCCAGTTCTCATCAACCAATTGCTGAAGATTGACTACCCAGAAGATCGTCTGGAGATATTCCTGCTGGTAGAAGGCGAAGATCACGAGACACGCGCCGCGCTTGATGATTGCGCGCTGCCACCCCATATACACATTCTCAACGTCCCCAATGGGATGCCGCGCACCAAGCCGCGCGCATTGAACGTTGGCCTGGCATATGCCACTGGCGAATTCATCGTCGTCTACGATGTCGAGGATCGTCCTGAGCCAGACCAACTGCGCAAGGCAGTCGCTACGTTCCGTACGCTGCCTCGTCGTGTCGTCTGTTTGCAAGCCCGCCTGAACTACTACAATCGTCATCAGTCGCTCCTGACGCGCCTGTTTTCCATAGACTACGCTATCTGGTACGATATGCTGCTGCCTGGCTTGATGCGCGAGAACGCCGTTGTGCCACTGGGTGGCACATCAAACCACTTCCGGCTTACGCCACTGCGCCGATTGGGCGGATGGGATCCCTTCAACGTCACTGAAGACGCTGATCTAGGCGTGCGTATCAGTCGAGCCAATCTACAAGTCATGATGCTCGACTCGATTACGTGGGAAGAAGCTGTTTCGCGTATTCCGCAATGGGTCCGACAACGCTCACGATGGGTCAAAGGGTACATGCAGACGTACCTGGTTCACATGCGCAATCCTATCAGCCTGTTTCGTGAGCTCGGCCAGCGTCCTTCGGCGACTTCCAACTCCTCGTCGGCGGAACGTCGATCATGCTGCTCATCAACCCCATCATGTGGGCGCTGACCATCCTCTACTTCATCGCTCAAGGAGCGCCGCTGGATAGCGCGATTCATGCGCTGTTCCCGCCAGTCATCTACTATGCAGCGCTGTTGTGTCTGTTGGCGAACTACATCTTTTTCTACAGCCAACTCTACGTCGTGGTGCGCCGTGGCTACTATGATCTGGCGCGCTATGCGCTGCTAGGACCGATCTACTGGCTACTGATGAGCCTTGGCGCATGGGCGGGTCTCATCAGCCTCATCCGTGATCCGCATTATTGGGCAAAAACGCAGCACGGCGCCAGCTTGGCGATGGCTGCATTTGGCGGCGTGGCCCAAGCCAGAGATCAGTTCGCCACTATCAGTGTAGCCGAGCCTCCAGCACGCTCTCGCACAGTCATTGGCGGGACAGTAGGACGACATGAGGTCGCACCCAGGAGTGCGAACCTCACCAATCACAGCATCTCGATTATTCTGCCAGCCTATAACGAAGAGGCTAGCATAGCCGCCACCGTGACCTCAGTCGCGCGCACGCTCACGCACTGGGGACTAGACTTTGAGGTCGTCGTTATCAACGATGGCAGCAATGATCGTACAGGGTATATCCTCAAAGAGTTGGCCGCCGCCGACCAAAGGATCAGGCCGGTGACACATGCGATGAACCGTGGATATGGCGCGGCGCTCGTGACAGGCTTCGAGTCGGCGACGAACGAACTCTCCTTCTTCATGGACTCTGATGGTCAGTTTGACATCCATGAACTAGCACGGTTTCTCCCGCTCATTGATCGCTACGATGCTGTGCTGGGATATCGCATTGATCGGAAAGATGCGCACCTGCGGCTACTCAATGCCTGGGGCTGGAAGCTACTCGTCAGGCTTCTGCTGGGCGTACAGGCGCGCGACGTAGACTGCGCGTTCAAGCTCTTCCGCAGCGAGTTCTTCAGAACACATCGCCTCGAATCGCATGGAGCTATGATCAATGCGGAGATTCTCTACAAGCTGCGCCGGGACAGTTACTCCACCACACAAATTGGCGTGCATCATCTCGAACGCCTGGCAGGCCAGGCGACCGGCGCAAAGCCCACGGTCATTTTGCGCGCACTCAAAGAACTCATTGTATACTCGTATCGCTGGCGCTCGGCTAAGTGGCGCGCCGCGGTGAAGCCAAACGCTACTGACGTACGCGAGTGGGCGCAGCGAGCCTGGTTCAGAAGCATCGGCCGCTAGTTGTGAGATAGCGCTTTATGATGCACCCTAAAGTGCGCAAGACCCAGACATTGGGGAGTACCATACTTCCCTCAAGTGGATATCTGGTAGCAGGTCGAGAGTGCGGCGGCAAGACAACGCATAGCGCGAAGTCTTACCGCCGCTCAGTCTATGATCACCCTGCGCTAGCCCAGCGCCTTATGCTGCGCGACGAGCCGCCCATCGTGATCCGGCAGCTCGGCGTAGATTGGCGCCTCAATCGTGTCATCGCTCAGGAACACGCAGGCGCACCCGCGCCACAGTTCCACCATGCTCCAGCGCTTGCCCGCCAGCATAGAAATGCTGTGGCCAGCCACCGCCACCCAGGTTGATCCACGGCGCGCCACGCTGCGGGCTGTGGTCTGCGCCGCCACCAGCGGCGCCCTCAAAAGCGCCAATCGCCTGTATTGTCCTGGCGCACACAGCAGACGAAACGCATCCGCTGGCCAGCCTGCGTCTCGAAGGTCACGGCGTAGATGCGCCGTTGGCCTACCGCACGCACTTTGCCGAAGTGGAAGGATTCTGGACTGGCGTCGAATCCGCCAGAGGATGTCTCACTTTGGGTATATCATACCCCACTCTATCTGGCTGACAGATGCAAACACCCAGCGCATTGGGCAAAGAATATTGGCGGGAGCAAGCTGGATGAACCCGACTTGCGCCCGCCAATACGACTACACAGTGTAGTCCTATGCCATGTGATTACGAGATGGTAACTGACTTGTAGACGACAGTGGAGAGCATCCCCATATTGTGTGCCGTAGTGGCTAGTCCAGCGAGCAGTGAGCCGCTCAGGTTCGCAAGGCTTACGGTAGACCCCGCAACCATTGTCCAGTTCGCCCCATCGCTGGAGGTATACGCGGAATACGATGAGCCTGTTCGAACTATCTGCACGTAAATTGGCGTCGTGCCCGCTTGGGTGACCTGGCTGGTCTGCCCACCCTGGGTCGCGCGATACTGCACTGCGACACCATTGCCAGGCGTGACGAAGATCGCATAGTAAGGCGCGCCGGGATCAGCGCTCGCGCGCACCATCACTCCCGCCTTCGCCCACGGATCAGTGTTCGTCTGTGCGGTAACATTGGCGGAGAGCATGCCGTCGCCCGCAAGCGACTGCCAGACATAATGAAAGCTGTCAGCAGTTCCCCAGATGTCGCCGCCACCTGCCTGGATCGTCCATGCGCTGTTGGTAAGGGTCTGTCCGCCGGTAGGTGTCGCGCCGCCAATATCAGAGCATGTCCACGAGGTCGGGCATACCTGCGCTGGCGACGGCGCGCTCGTCGAGAGCGTGACAGCGCTCATGGCCACCGTGCTGAGCGAACCCATGTTATGCGAGGTGGCTGCGAGCCCCGCCAGTAGAACGCCAGTCAGATTGAGTGCGACACTGCTACCCGCCACAGGTGTCCAGTTCGCCCCATCGCTGGAGGTATACGCGGTGAGGTAGGTGATAGGCGTTGCGCCGCTTGTGTCGGTGTAGCGCGCGACTGCCAGGTAAATTGGCGTCGTGCCCGCTTGGGTGACCTGGCTGGTCTGCCCACCCTGGGTCGCGCGATACTGCACTGCGACACCATTGCCAGGCGTGACGAAGATCGCATAGTAAGGCGCGCCGGGATCAGCGCTCGCGCGCACCATCACTCCCGCCTTCGCCCACGGATCAGTGTTCGTCTGTGCGGTAACATTGGCGGAGAGCATGCCGTCGCCCGCAAGCGACTGCCAGACATAATGAAAGCTGTCAGCAGTTCCCCAGATGTCGCCGCCACCTGCCTGGATCGTCCATGCGCTGTTGGTAAGGGTCTGTCCGCCGGTAGGTGTCGCGCCGCCAATATCAGAGCATGTCCACGAGGTCGGGCAGGCGTTTGGCGGCACAGGAGCCGTATTGGAAAGAGTAACTGAATCGAAGGTGACAGTGCTGGCTGCGCTAGTGTTATGACTTGTCACAGCCAGACCAGCGAGTATTTCTCCAGTCAGCGAGAATGAAGCGGTGGAACCCGAGAGCAAGCTCCAGTTCACGCCATCTGTCGAGGTATAGGTAGTGAGGTAAGTCGTGGCTGGCGTTGTGCTGGTGTCAGTCCAACGTGCCACCTCGATGTACATCGGCGCGGCGCCAGGGAATGACACCTGCTGTGGAAAGGCTCCCGTCGCTGTACGGTACTGAATGGTAAGCCCATTCGCCGGAGTAACGAGCGCGGCGTAATACGGCGCATCTGGGTTGCTGTTCGCCCGCAACATCACACCAGCTTTCGCCCACGGATCGGTCTCCGTCTGCGAGGCGATGTGCGCGCTAATCGTTCCATCCCCTACGAGGGGCTGGTTCTCGTAGTAGAACTCGTCGTAGACATCCCAGATGTCTTCGCCGCCGCCCTGCACAGTCCACACACCATTGTTGACCGTCTGAGAACCAGTTGGATCAGGATATCCAATATTGTCGCAACTCCATCCATTCGGGCAGAGCGTCGCTGGAGGAGTCGCCGTATTGTCGATGCTTACCGTATCCATCACGACCGTACTCTGCACACGCGCCGCATGCGTTGTGGCGGCCATACCCGCGAGTAACGAGCCTCCCATGTTCAGAGCCACTGTTGACCACGGAACCATCGTCCACAAATTGCCATCACTCGACGTATAGGCGGTATAGTACGTGGTCGCTGGTGACACGCGCGCATCGGTGTAGCGAACCACTTTGAGGTAGATGGGAACAGTCCCCGCGATCGAGGCGATCTGCGTGGTGCGCAGACCCTGCGTCTCGCGATACTGGACTTCGATGCCATTTCCCGGTGTGACAAAGATAGCATAGTAGGGGGAACCTGGATCAAGGCTTTGCCGCAGCATAACGCCTGCTTTGGCGGAAGCCGACGTATTCCCTTGTGCCGTCACATGCGCCTGAACCTCGCCATCGCCTGTGAGTGTCTGGTACACGAAGTGGAACTGGTCAGCGTAGTAACCGATATCGTTGCCAGCGCTGTTCAGTATCCACTGACCTGCCGAGAGCGTCTGCAAGCCGACCGGGGATGGATTACCAACGTCGTAGCAGCTCCAGGTTGCTGGGCAAGGCGTAGACGTGACTGGCTGAGACACCTGTGTGGTGGGCGCCCCAATCGTCGTCTGCGCAAAGTTGTCAGTTACATAGGTGGTCGAACTGCCTGAATCCACGGCGTCGCCGACGAGAACCTGGGCAGGCATCGGAACAACCGTGCGGCTACCAGACAGCAGTGTGTAGTTCACACCATCGGTCGAGATCGCAGCGGTGAAGACATCACCCACGCGCTGAATCATCAGATAGACGGGCAATGCCACTGGATTGATTCGATTGGCTTGAATGGAGGTGACGCCAAACGCCGTGCGATACCAGATACGCAGTGTTGGTTGGGAGATGCCCTCAGGAGTGTCGTTAGCATACTCCATGACACCGTAGAACGGAGACCCGGCGTTGTTGCTCTGGCGCACTATGACGCCTGCTTGAGCATTGCTATTAGCGGTCGGCTCCGTGAGCAACTGCGATGTGATCTGCACGTCACCAGCCGCCGCTTGCGAGATCAGCCGAAACTGATCCGCTACACCGTGGACACCAGCCCCAGCCGCTGTAACGGACCAGATACCATTGGCGATGGACTCACTGCCCGGATAGGTCGAGTTCCGAATGTCCTGGCAAGTCCAACCAACAGGGCATGAGGGATCCGGTGGGATTGCTGGCACACTCCCAGGCAACGTCAAACTATAGACATTGTTGTCTATCGAGCCAAAATAAATCTTGCCGTTCCAGATGGAGGGCGCGCTATAGATGGGGCCGCCTGTTGCATAGGTGTAAAGACGAGAACCAGAAGCTGCATCGAGCACTTCGAGTGTACTCCCAAAGCCATCTATTATCAGTCCATTGTCATAGGCGATAGCAGCAAAAACGGGTTGCTCGTCTCCATGCTCCCAGCGGATGTGTCCGGTCGCCGGATCAAAGGCTCGAACAGAACCGGGATAGCCGACGCCATTAATGGTCGTATTCCCTGCGGCGTAATAGAGCGTCCCGTTGGCAAAAGCTCCAGAGGAGATGCCGCCATCGCCACATGGAGGGCACTCACCACTAATAGCGATCTGCTGCTGCCAGATAGGCCCAGCGCTTAGGTTTGAGCGAAGAAAGGCATACAGAATACCATTCTTATTCACTGCAGCGAGGAGTTGCCGTCCGGTCGCATCAGCGAAGAGAATCGGCGAGGTTCCCCAATCAGAATCGTTGCCGCGTTGATTGAATGGGATCTGCCAATAGCTTGTCACCGCCAGGGTCGAAGCGTTCAGTGCGACCACCGCCTGCGCAAGTGGCTGTTGGAGCTGGTTCTGAGTACCTGTCGTGATGAAAATCGTATTCGTCGCGGTATCTATCGCAGGAGAGGTCCAGACGCCGCCGCCCACTTCGCCATTTGGAACCAGATTGACGCTGTTCACGACCTGATGTGTCGTGAGGCTTACCTGGAGCAATTGTCCCTGCACCAACGGATTATCACAATTGCTAGCGATGCCAATGTAGGCATATCCATTATAGAGAAGTGGGCTAGACCAATTATAGTGGCCACCAGCCGTGCTATTGTCGCCAGTGTAGACATTCCAGAGAACTGCGCCAGTGGCAGCGTCGAGCGCATACCAGTAGGTATCGCCGCCTCCGACATACACCACCCCATTCGCGACGGCCGCTGCCGAAGTGATGCCAATAGTCGCTGGATCGCAGTTCGCCGTCGTGGTGCCGAGAAATGTCTTCCACTTAAGCGTGCCAGCTTTCGCATCAATGGCATACTCATAGCCGTCCCAAGAACCGATGTAGACGACGCCATTGACAATGGTTGGCGAGGCGGCTATACCGCCACCTGTGAGATAAGCCCAGCGCTTTTTGAGCAGCGCAGCATTACTCGTACTAAGGATCGTTTCGGCGCTTGCCGATGTGCGCGCATAGTCGTGCAGATAGGTCGGCCAATCCTGATTCACGCTCTGCGCAGCAGAGATCACAGCGGCGTGCGCATCGACGTACGGCCCCTGCATGATCGAAAGCGTCGTCGAGAGGAGCAGCGCGCAGATCACGGCGCACCGCCATACAGTGTGTCTCATTCCATCCCTAACCTTGTTAATAGTGGTCTAGCCGTTCCATTACCGTGCTCCGCGAGTCAAACGCGAGGAACACACTGCTGCTAGCGAGGAAACAGTTCTTGAGACAGTGGGTGAAGCCGCGCCACATGCCGTGTTCCACTAGCTGGGCTAGATTTGCTCTTCCTCATTGGGGCTATCCGCCCAGTTCGCTTCATGCGCAGATAGTTGGCAGAAGGCTTGTGTTAACAGACGGCCTGGAAAATCTGTCGGTCACGGACAGGACTGCGTGTAGCACAGACGAAATGAGGTGGTCAATTAACAGCATCTGCCCATAGCAGCAACCTTGAGCACGCACTCAGGCACGTCAAGTTGGGCAAATGGTCAGCACATGGCAACGTCTGATGGCCAGGTGACAGCAGGTACGGCTGCATGTCGCGCCACCACTTGCCAGACTGCCGCTGTCTCTGGACTCACTTCGTAACTCTGATCGCCAAGCTGGCATCCCAAATTCCAGAAGATAAAACTGTCCACACCCAACTGCTCACCTTCACTATAGGTCATCTGAAAAAACACTGCACGATCGCTCTGAATTCCATTATATGGCACACCTGTGAAGGAGCCATCGCCTGTGTATTGCGGCATGCCAAACTCCTCGTCCATCAGCGGCTTATGAATACTGGCCGCATACGAAGCGATGTCAGGCATCAGGTTGAGGTCACGTTGTGAATAGGTTTTAAAGGTCACAATGTCGTCATGTGGCAAGGCATAAATCTGCTGCCACCAGTGAAGCGAGGGCGCATCTTCCATATGGTCGAAGCCGCCTGCGGCGATGAGGTGGTGTGGATCAGCCTGATACAGCGTGTCGGTCAGAGTGCGGTAGAATGCCACCATCTCAGTTGCTTGCGCCTGTGTAGTTGGCGGCGGAGGCTCACCAACGATGCTGTACGCAGCGATACCCGTCGCATTGCTATAGCGTGCGCCCACGAAACGCAAAAACGCGATCCAGTTGACGGCACTGTACGGGTCTTTGCCCTGGCTCATCAGCAGCCACTTATAGGCAGAGAGGTCCATTAGCACAAACATGCCACGTTTCTGAGCTGTTTGCACCAGATAGTCCATATTCGCCCAGATCACTGGATCATTCCACGTCTGCTGCGCATTCGTCTTGCTCCAGTAATCGGTTGGACGAGCAAGGTTTTGCCCAGCGGATAGGCCCATATCGAGCATGTGATCAACATAGCCAGTGAACGATGGTCTATCCCAAGCTGCCGTGCCGCCGGCCAACGTAGGATAGAAGGTATAACCGTTCAGTTTGATGGGCTGGCCATGAATTAAGAACTGCCTCCCATCAGTCGTGATATACGGTGAGGATGATGTATTCACACTCCTCGCCGAAGACACGCCTGCGCAGCCACTGATGACACAGGCAAGAAGAGCGCCCACGATCAACAACCCGCTCAGAGCGCCTGCATTCCGCCGCATATGCCACTCCTACCCAATCCACTCCAAAGCTCATACATAAAAACCAAACTAAGCTATGCGCATCTGTTGAAATAGGACGAGCGGCTGACTATTGTGGCGCCGTCATATAACAGAAAACACCCTCGAAAAGGTTTCTACCCATCACGCTCATGAGCGCGTTGGATATCGTCTCGCAGACATGCGGTATACTCGCAGTGGGAAGGTTTGCGACGCGGATATGCGGCAGCCGCCCGCAGGAGGAACAACCGACATGCCACTGATGGGGAATCTGCGTCAACTCGCCCTGCCCAATGTGCTACGCGCCATCGAGAGCGGCCAGCGCACCGGACGCCTGCGCCTCGCCTACAATGGGCTGGAGGGTGGCATCTATTTCTCCGGCGGACAACTGCTGCTGGTCGAGCGCGCCGGACTCAACTACCCGCTGGCGCAACAGTTCCTGCGCGCGCGTCTCATCTCCCCTGAGCAGATCGAGGCCGCCACTGGCCTCCCCGCCGACAAAGCGCAGACCCTCCCAGATGTGCAGGCCGTGCGCGCGCTCATCAGCGCCCGTGTGCTGACACAAGACCAGCTTCGCGCCTGGGCGATGGATGACGCGGTGACGATGCTGGGGTCGGCGTTCGCCTGGCCCGAAGGCGATTTCCTCTTTGAGGATGGCGTGCTGATCCCCGCCGGGCGCGTCGCGCTGCCACTCTCCATCGCCCCGCTGATCGAGCAGGCGCAGCGCCGTGTGCGCGATAGCTCCGTGCGCAACCCGCCGCCGCTCTCGCCAGAGATGGTGGTGGACTTCGCCGAGGTAGACCCGGAGGGCGAGGCGATCAATGTCACGCGCGAGCAATGGAGCCTGCTCACCGCCATTGATGGGCATTCCTCCTTGCTCGCCATCAGTCAGCAGATGGGGCAGCCAGAACTCACCATCATGCGGCTCGCCAGCCAGTTGACCGTCGCTGGCATCGTCATCGTCGTGGGCCGCGCCTCCTGAAATGGCGCAGACTGGCTGCCGCGCCCTTGCTACTCGGCGGCCGCATGTGATACAGTCCCATGCGCCGAGTGGCCACGCGCCTGCGTCATGGCGCCGCGCCTCCGGTCGCACGCGACAGACCCGGTCGCGCTGTACCCACTCGTGACGCGCCTTCAGGAGGTTTCCCATGACTGTAGCTCGACTCCAGCGCCATCTGCCGCTGCTCGGCGTCCTGCTGCAGCCAGGTCTCCGACACTCCCCCTCGATACGACCTGTGACGACGCCATAACGGCCAGAACGGCCTCTCGTCGGTCACTGCTTCGAGCGCGGATGTCCAGAGCGGCGTCCGCGCTTTGCGTTCTCCCCCATACCATCGGCCACTCTCCCGCACGGAGAGCGGCGCTCGACGATGCGCCACGCACAGCGCTACTCAACGCGCATCGCCCAAAGGAAACAGCAGACAATGTTGAGTGGAAAAATCCTCAAGGCCAACGGCTGGCCTGAGGGCAAGATTATCGGACTGGCCAAGGCGGCAGCCGAGCGGTTGGAGCGCGACGGCGCCACACAGGAGGATATCCTGGCGCGGCTGGAAGCGGTGCGCCTCGATCCCGGCGCCTATCTCGCCGACCCACGCTTCGCCGATCTGGCGCGCGAGGTCATCCGGCGGATGGCGCCGCCTGCCGCAGAGGTTGAGGCGACGGCGCTGCGCGAGCGACCCGCCGACTACGCGATCTGGGGCGCGGAGCAGATCGAGCCATCGGCCATCAGCCAGATGGAGCAGGCGCTGCGGCTGCCAGTCGCGGTGGCGGGCGCGCTGATGCCCGACGCGCATATCGGCTACGGCCTGCCCATCGGCGGCGTACTCGCTACCCATGAGGCGGTCATCCCCTATGCCGTCGGCGTCGATATCGCCTGTCGCATGCGGCTCTCGCTCTACCCCGTCTCGCCCTACCTGTTGGGGCAGCGCCGCAACGACTTTCGCCGCTCATTGATCGAGCGAACACGCTTCGGCCAGCGCGAGGTCTGGGAGCGGCGCGACCTGCCAGAACATCCCGTGCTGGATGACCCGGCGTGGCAGGCGACGCGCCTGCTCAAGTCGCTCCAGGTCAAGGCGAGCCACCAGCTCGGCACGTCTGGCAGTGGCAATCACTTCGTCGAGTGGGGCGTCTTCCGCCTCTACGCCGACGACGCCGGGTTGGGGTTGAAGCGGGGCGAATATCTCGCGCTGCTCTCGCATAGCGGCTCGCGCAGTGTCGGCTTCAAGATCGCCAACACGTTCACCGATGTGGCGGCGCGCGAGCGCGCAGGGCTGGACGGCGCGATGCGGCGGTTGGCGTGGCTCACGCTCAGCAGCGAGGCCGGGCAAGACTACTGGCTCTCGATGGAGCTGGCTGGTCGGTTCGCCTCGGCCAATCACCAGGTCATCCATCACCGGGTAGCGGCCATGCTTGGCCTGAAGGAGATCGCGGTTGTAGAGAATCACCACAATTTTGCCTGGCGCGAGGCGCTGGCCGATGGCTCTGCGGTCATCACCCATCGCAAGGGCGCGACCCCCGCTGGACCCGGCGTACTGGGAATCATCCCCGGTTCGATGGGCGACGCGGGCTATGTCGTGCGTGGGCGGGGCGCGCCCCGCAGCCTGAACTCCGCCTCGCATGGGGCTGGGCGCAGGCTGAGTCGGCGCGCCGCCGTCAACAGCATCGCGCGCAGGGACCGCGACGCCTACCTGCGTGAACGTGACATCACGCTGCTGGGTGGCGGCGTGGATGAGTCACCGCAGGCCTACAAGGACATCGAAGCGGTCATCGCGGCGCAGGCCGATCTCGTCGAGATTCTCGGCAAGTTCACGCCGCGCATCGTTCGCATGGCCGACGAGCCGGGCGAGAGCTAATATCGAACCCGACGTGGCTGTTAGCGTTGCGCCAGCCCTCACCCCCAGCCCCTCGCCCTCTGGGCGAGGGGAGCGACATTTCCCCTTCGCCTCAGGGGAGAGCGGAACATGGGGTGAGGCTCGCCCGGCGCTAGACGCCAAATTAGCGGATATGCTCTGCCGCGAGCTGCGTTTCAGCGCGCTGTTTCAGGCGCTCGGCCTCATGCGCCGCGCGGTCAAGTCCCCGCTTGGGGAGCCGCCCGCGCACGACCCGCTCCAGCCCCTGCGCCATTTTGCCGCCGAGCGGACTACGCACCTGGGTAGCCAGCGGCAATGTCCAGACGGGCGCCAGGGTAAGCATCGCTATCTGCCCATCGGTGAAATAGGGGTCGCCGCCGCCATTGGCGCCGTGTGTCTCCTTGCCAAAGCCTGGGCGTGCGCTCTCCGCGACGAGGTAGCCCGTCTGCGCAAGCTCAGAGATGACCAGCTCGCGCTCAGCGTCCAGGTCGGGCGAGATGCCATGCGTTGGCAGGTGGTTCGTGTGCGAAAGCTCCACCCGGACATCCCGTGTGGCGCTGCCGATCCAGATCACACGCCCATCTTCGCCTGTGCGGCCAGTATTCCAGAAGCGGATATGGTCGCGCTGGCGAACGGTCTTGCCTGGCCGCTCGAAGGCGTAATCTTCCTTGCGCCCATAGAGGTAGAGATTGCTGACCGGAGCGGTAGAGTACGCGCGACCCAGCACAGAATCCGCGCTGATACGCGCGGAGGTCATCAGGTCGATCTCGTCGGCGCGATACCACCCAGCGGCGGCGAAACTGGCGCCAAGCTGACCAGTGGAGCCGGTAATCTGCACGTTGACGGGGTCGCCAGGATGGCCCTCACGATTGAAGGTCGTCAGCGGCGGCCCGCTGCTAGCTGCGCTCGCGGATGCCTCACGCCCACGCTGCGATGCACGCCGCAGTCGCCGTCTCACCCGCAGGATATGCCCTAGCGACAAGGCGGCGAATAGAACGACGACGACGACAACGCCCTCGATGGTGTATGAGACGAGTGAACTGGACGACGCTACTGTAGCGGTCTGGCCACTGCTCATGGCCGCCCTCCTTACCACATCACGCGACAGATCGCCGCGCAGGCGCCTACGCAATTTTTCGCAACAATGGCAAGTATACCAGACACCTTCTGCGCTGGCAGAGACATGTTTCTCTGTCTGTCACAGCCGTCGTAGCCGCTGCCAGCAAAGATCGTCTGCGCGACCATCACAAACCCAGCCACGACGATCAGCCCACCATGCCACCGCACATCTGCCTGTGGAGACTCCATCGCCACCCTGCTCCTTTGCGTTCCCGCCCGCGCCTGCGCTCTCGCTCCGCAGTATAGCCCCTGGCCCACTCGCTGTGAATCATGTCGGCGCTGAAACTGGCCTGCCTGTAGCGCGAGGCGTCTCCGATTGAGTACACTGGTGCCGAGAGACATCGCATCACGACGCGGCGCCGTGCGGATACTTCCGGCGGAAGCGCGTCAGAGGCAGATGAAAAGGGGGATCGTTCATGGCTCGCATCACGCCACATCGCGTTGGCCTCATTGGTCACCCGGTAGATCATTCGCGCTCGCCTGTCATGCAACAGGCCGCGTTCGATGCGCTGCGCCTCGACATCCGCTACGAACTCTGGGATACCCCCGGTGGCGAAGTGCGCAAACGGATGGACGCGCTGCGACAACCAGACATGCTCGGCGCGAATGTCACCATCCCGCATAAGCTGGCGGTGGTGTCATACCTCGACAGTCGTTCATCCACCGCGCGCTACCTTGCGGGCGCCGTCAACACCATTGTACGCGAGGAGACACCACACGGAGTGCGTCTCGTCGGCCATAACACCGACTCGACCGCGCTGCTGCGCATCCTCGACGAGCAAAATGTCTGGCGGCCAGACCTGCGGGCGCTGGTGTTAGGAGCTGGCGGCGCGGCGCAGGCGGCTCTGGGCGTCATCTTGCTGCGCGGTGGTCAGCCGTGGGTGGCGGCGCGCAAACGCTCTTCCGCGCGCCAGGCGCTCGAAACGCTCTATGCGCGCCGCGAGGAAGCCGCGCATGAAACCCCAGGCCCCGGCGCAGCCAGCGCAGCCTTCATGGGCAGTCCGTTCAGCGCGCCCGACCATCTCAAGAGCTTCGCGCTAGCTCTCGACGATAGCGAAGCCATCGCGCAGGCGCTCACCGAGACGCGGCTGCTGATCAACGCTACGCCCATCGGCACGCGCGATCCGCAGGCTGCGCCCATCCCGATTGATCTGCTGCGCCGTCTGCCACGCGATAGCTTCGTCCTCGATCTGGTCTACAATCCACCTGAGACGGCGCTGGTGCGCGCGGCGCATGCCATTGGGCTGCGGGCGACCGGTGGCCTCTCGATGCTGCTTTACCAGGGCGCCGAGGCGTTCACGCTCTGGACAGGCTACGAGGCGCCGCTCGTCATCATGCGCAGCGCGCTCGAAGCGTCATTGCAATCGGTGGGCTGAGGCGTCGGGAACCCTCGTCCACTCTCCCCATCGGCATGGGGAAATTTCGCTACCCCATCCCAACATGACAGAAGCAGGCGTTAGATCCTGAGACGATAGAAGCGGAAGAAGCCGAACTCGATCGGCAGGATTTCCACTTCACGGAAGCCCGCCTCCTGCGCGTAGCGGCGCAGGGTCGCCGGGCGCATGACCGTGCCGGTACCGGCGGAAGGCTGCTCGACCATGCCGTTCGGCAGGCACACGAGCAGGCTACATGCGTACATCAGCCGCTCCACGTCGTCAGCAGGCGCGCTGAAGGTTTCGCCGACGCCCTCGTCCATCACGATCACCACCCCGTCATCGGCCAGCAGACTACGGATCGTCCGCAGCGCCTCGACTGGGTGAGCCATGTCGTGCAGAGCCTCAAACACCGTCACCAGATCATAGCGGCCGGCGAACTCCCCGCCAGCCGCGTCGCTGACTGAAAAGCGCACGCGATCGGCCAGACCTTCGCGCGCGGCGATTGCGCGCGCAGCCTCGATCGAAGGCGCGTCGAGGTCAAAGCCGTCTACCCGCGCCCTGGGATAGGCGCGCGCCATGGCGATGCTCGACCAGCCAAACCCGCAAGCGATATCGGCGATGCGCGCAGGCGGGTCGGCCTGCAAGCGCGCGTGGACGTCCTGGATCGACGGCAGCCAGGCTGAGCCAAGCAGGGTAAGGAACGCGGGTCGATTGATCTCGGCCTGCGACTGCCGCCCTTCGTCGCCATAGGCCGCCCAGGGTACGCCACCGCCTGTGCGATAGGCGCCCATCAGCGCCGGTAGCAACGGCGCGATGCCCCCTGGCAGGCGCATGAGCGGCGCGAGGTAGTTGAGGCTGTTGCGGTCGAGCAGCGCCTCGGCATGTCCGGCGGGTAATCTGTAGGTCCGCTCGGACGCCGGGGCGCTGACGTCGTCTACCGTCAGGATGCCCGCCGCTGCCTGCTGTTCAAGCCATTCGCGAGCGTAGCGTTCGTGGACTCCGGTGCGCTCAGCCAGTGTGGGCGGGATCGCCGGGCCGCCGTCGGCCAAGGCTTGATAGAGACCGAGGCGGCCTCCCAGGTCAATCGTGAGCGCTTCGAGTGAAGAGAGGCAGGTCTGAAAGAGCCGACCGGCGAATGCGTCGCGCCGCTCAATCTCCTCTGGGCTGAGCGCTGCGCTTGCCTCCGCAGAACCGGGTTCCGCAGGCCTCTCGCCGTTGAGGTGGTCGCGGGTGCTCATTTCTTGCGTGCTCATGGTGGGAGTCCTTTCTCTCACGATGATTTCCACCGCCCGAACTACAAACGGGCGCGGGCGAGCCGCATGAGCGGCTCGTAATACGCTTGCGCCGTCCTCCTGCCGTTCGCTGTTTCGAGGAAGGGGAAAGGTCGCGAAGCAAAGCCGATCGATGCCATTATAGAATGGGAATGCGACAGGAAGAAACGGCAGAATTACCGGCAGTGTTGTGCACGGAAGAAGAAAAAGAAGGATGGAAGGGAGGAATTGGATCTGGCGCCAGCTCTGCCGCTCCACGTCCAAGGGATGTATCACCACGATGTAAGCGTCAAGGAGGTGTTCGAAAGCTTATCGCAGATCGCGCTCGGCCTGATTGTTGTCGTCCTGAACAGTTATCTTCCTTCTTTAATAAAATAGGTAAAGATAGAGAGAAATAGTAGTAGATAGTATTAGGGCCGGTGGATAGTGGGGATAACCCCATTTCGACCCTGCGGAGCCGCGCGCCATTGCTGGCTGAATCAGGCTTCTGGCGTCTATCAACAGGCGCTATGTGACGCCCCGCAGCGTGGGTAACGTCTGTGGAATGTCTGGACATCTCGCCGCCGATTGTGGATGTCTGCGGATAACTTGCGTGACTCATCCACAGCCTCCACAACGCATCCCCAATGGTTTCCACAACGCCAGTGGATAGTGGTTCAACCGTCCACAGTCGTCCACAGCTATCCCCCGTCTGTCCACCGCTTCATCCACAACGGCGCGCGCAACGCCAGCCAGCAAGGGATCGTCGTGGTCTGCGCGTCCACTTATGCGTCGCGAATTCCCACACTGGCCCGAAATAGAGTTATCCACAGGGTTATCCACCGACGCGACTGGCGCGCCTCGTCGCCAGAGCGAGGTTTTCCTGGCGCCTCCTGATGCCAAAGTTATCTACACTGGCGGCCACTTTTCCACACGAACTGGCTATTTATCCACGAAAATGGCGCATTCGGGCAGCGCGCCGCACATTCCGCACGTGCGGAATGTGCGCTGCACAGGGCAGTACGCTGGGACCCTCGGTAACTTTCGCCAGCTTGTTGAAGTCGAGGGTGAGAGCCTCGCTCTCTTCGATGGAGTTTGCGGTCATTGGGATCGTTCTTGCTGTGGTCGGCTGGGTTCGCAAAGGCGCAGAGATGGTTGAGCCGCATCCCGCAGCGGCGCTACGATCTCTGCGCCTTTGCGCCTGGCCAAGCCGCCTTCGCGGGCGGGGCTTAGACCCGCCGCTGCGTTCTGTCGCGGCTACCGGCTATTCCTCCTGGTAGTCCTGGTAGTACTCAAGGCCGAGGTGGGAGATCTGCTCTTCGCCCATCATCCAGCGAAGTGTGTTCTTAAGCTTCGTCTGCTGGATGAAGAAGTCGTGCTCCGGGTACACCGTGGCGGCGTGCTGCGGGCTCTTGAAGTAGAAGGACAGCCACTCCTGGATGCCCTTCATGTCGGCTCGCTTGGCGAGGTCGAGGAAAAGCGCGAGGTCAAGCAGAAGGGGCGCGGCGAGAATCGAATCGCGGCAAAGGAAGTCGATCTTTACCTGCATGGGGTAGCCGAGCCAGCCGAAGATGTCGATGTTGTCCCAGCCCTCTTTGTTGTCGCCCCGGGGCGGGTAATAGTTGATCCGCACCTTGTGGTAGACGTCGCTATAGAGTTCGGGGTAGAGCTGGGGCTGGAGGATGTGCTCGAGCACGCCGAGTTTCGACTCTTCCTTGGTCTTGAAGCTCTCCGGGTCGTCAAGCACCTCACCGTCGCGGTTGCCGAGGATGTTTGTCGAGTACCAGCCGTTGAGGCCGAGCAGGCGCGCCTTCAGCATCGGCGCGAGAACCGTCTTGATAAGGGTCTGGCCGGTCTTGAAGTCTTTGCCGCAGATCGGAACGCCCTGGTCGATCGCCAGCTCGACCAGCGCCGGGATGTCAGCAGTCAGGTTGGGGGCGCCGTTGGCGAAGGGGACGCCTTCCATCAGGGCGGCATAGGCGTAGAGCATCGAGGGGGCGATCGTTTCGTCGTTGGCGGCGAGCGCGGCCTCGAAGCTTGCGCGGCTGAGGTGGCTTGGCCCCTCCTCCATGTAGATCTCGGTCGAGGCGCACCAGACCATGACGAGGCGGTCGCACGTGTTTGCGGACTTGAAGTCGCGAATGTCCGCGCGAATCTGCTCGGTCAACTCCCTCTTCGTGCCGCGCTTGACGTTGGGTCCGTTGAGGCGCTTGACGTAGTACTGGTCGAAGGCGGCTGGCATTGGCTTGATGGACTTGAGGAAGTCGGCGATGGGTTCGATGTGTTCGTGGCGGTCGAGGACGCCGCACTTCACCGCCGCCTCGTAGGCGTTGTCGGGGAAGGGGTCCCAGGCGCCGAAGACGATATCGTCCAGGTTCGCGAGCGGGACGAACTCGCGGATGAGCGGCGAGCGGTTTTCCGTCCGCTTGCCAAGGCGGATGGCGCCCATCTGGGTGAGCGAGCCTACGGGCCGACCGCTGCCGCGACGGGCGTGCTCGACGCCGCTGATGAACGTCGAGGCGACGGCGCCGAGGCCGACGAGAAGGATGCCGAGGCGGCCCTCTGCCGGCTGGATCGGGTTGGGCTTGAGTTCGACGAAGTCTTTGGCTTCCAAGATCACACCTCTCTGGCGGCCGAGCGACATGAGTGGTACTTGCCATTGGGCTGGCACCCGCCCTGTCCTCGCCCAGTGTTCGATGGTGCTCTGCCTCTTGCCAAGCAGGGCAGCAAGAGCGCTCTGGCCGCCGAAGCGCCTGATTATCCGCTCGGCGGCGTTTGAACTTTGTTCCATGGCAGATAGTCTAACGAATTTTTCGTTATTATGCAAGTTCGCGCCAGAAAGCGCAGGGCCATCGCCGCTCATGGCTCTGGGTATCCTGCTCGTCAAGCCACTCCGCCACATATCCAGCCGACGCTGACGCACGCTCCATACTCGCCTTACGCCGCGCTCTTCGTCTGCTTGATATATATTATGTAAAGTTTCAGGAGCCGTTGGACACTTCTCCTATTGAGCCAGTCTATTGCTGGCTAACACAGCGCCACATCGGGTACAATAGGGGCGTTCGTGAATGGCGATGAATGATGTGGGCGCTTCTGGTCTGTGTGACTCAGGCGCGCCCAGCGCCGCTCGGATGTTCTCTGCGCCTACAGCGCCCTGGCTGGCGCGCGGGACGACGAAACAAGGTTGTGCGAGCGGCCTGCCTGCTGTCATCGCTCTCTATGTCGCTGCGTGTCGCGCGGTCGCTGGCGACAGGGTTGCGGCGACTGCGTTTGCGACACATGAACGAACTACGACTGAGACACCTCCGTCAGGCGAGGTCGCCGGGCGTGAGGAGGCATTTTGCGCGCTCCATGCGGTGAGCGCATCGATCTTGGCGCGGTGAAGCGCACGATCTGTTGAGGCCAGCGCACATGCTTGCGTCTGGTCACGCGGCAATGCGCCTGAAAGGAACACTCCGTGCCGGGTACTGGCTCAACATCCTCAATCGCGATTACGATCTCGACTCCGCGCGGCCCGGTGTGCGGCCACTGGCGCCCCGCCAGCGTCACCCGCGCCGCCGCGATACTGCTCTCCGATCCCTCTGGCGCGCAGGCTGGCCCCGCCCATCTCTTCGATGAACTGGCGGGTCGTATCCAGCGGTCTACCGCAAGTGTGCTGCAATTGGAGCAGCGCGCTGACGATTTCGCCGAACGGCTCGCATGCCTGCTGGCGGCGCTGGCGGCGCTACGCCGCCAGGGCATCGAGCGAATGGCGCTGATTGGCTGGCACACAGGCGCGTCGCTCGCCCTCGCCGCCGGGGCCGCCTGCGAAGCGGTTACGGGGGTGGCGGCGCTGGCGCCTGACGCATCCACCGCCGACCTCGTTGCGGAGATCGCTCCCCGTCGGCTGTTGCTGCTGCATGGATCAGCCGACACGGTCGTTTCATCGGCCAGCTCGCGGCTGCTCTATACGCGCGCGGCGGACCCCAAGGAGCTGGTCGTCCTTCCGGGCGAACGGCATGACTTCTCGGTCTATCATGACGAAACGCTCGACAAACTCAGCTCCTGGGCCAACAGCCTGCTACGCTGTCCGTTCAAGCCGCGTGCGTCGCGCTGCGCTGCCGCCGATACGCGCATCGTGCCGCATACGCCGACGCCGTTCGAGCGCGACGACCAGATGGCGCGACCCAGCGTTCTGTAGCGGCTGGCGGGTGAAAAGACGCCTGGAAGGCGCCCGTGTTCGTCTCGCGTTTGCATTACCAGGCTGCTTCTGCGCTGGAGGGGCGCTGGCCAACGGTACGCAGCCCGGTCAGGCCGATGAGCGCGACGCAGAGGCCAAAGCCGATGGCAATGAGCCAAAGTTCGGTACGGGCGCTGCTGATGACCAAAAGCACGCCTCCCAACCCCGGACCGAGTGCGAGCCCAAGCTGGGACATCAGGCGATAGACGCTGTTGACGCGCCCCTGCAAGGCATCGTCTACGAGCAAGACGCGATAGGCATAGGATGTAGCGAAGTAGATGGGATTCATCATGGTGAGGATGGCCCAGCCGACGACGAGCAGCAGAGGCGACTGCGCCAGCGCGAGCAGCGCGGCGCTGGCTGTCCAGAGCAGCGCGCATCCGAGCAAGCGCCAGCCTATCGTGGCGTGGGCGCTGAGCCAGGGCATGAGGATGGCTCCCAGCACGCCGCCGAGGCCGCCGCTGGCAAAGATCAGGCCAAGTGTGAGCGCGTTGATCTGCAAGGTGGAGCGGGCAAGAACGATGACGGCCAGCGTGGTCGCGTTGGTCAGCAGCGTGATGCCCATGGTCAGTAGGGCAAGAACACGCAGGCGTGGATGGGCAAGGAGGAACCGCAGCCCTGCCATCACCTCTGCTCGCAGTGATACTTTTGCCTGCACGGCACGGCTCGCCTGAAACGGCGTGCGTATCCAGAGCAGCCCCAGCGCCGAGGCCAGGTAGGAGATGCTGTCGGCCAGATAGGCCACTGCCGCGCCCGAGACCACTGTGCGCGCCAGGCCGACGATGAAGCCACCAATGCCCGGCCCCAGGAGGTCAGCGGCGGAAAACGTTCCCTCCATGAGGGCGGCGGCGTTGGGAAGCTGGGCTGGCGTGACGATACGCGGAAACGAGGAATTGTCGGCCAGGTCGAAGAAGACATACGCCGCGCCGCTGAGAACGGCCACCACTGCGAGCAAGGGCAGCGTGAGATGGTTCAAGAGAAAGGCCAACGGTACCAGCGCGTAGACGGCGCAGCGTAGCGCATTGGCCAGGAGCATAACTCGTTTGCGATTCCAGCGGTCGATGAGGACACCCACCGGCAGGCTGAAAAGCAGATAGGGCATGCGTTGCAGTGCTGTCAGCAGGCCAGCCTGCGCTGGCGAGTTGGTCAGCGCCAGCACAAGCAGCGGCAACGCGAAGCCGGAAATCTGGGAGCCAATGGACGAGATCGCCTGCCCAGCCCAGAGGAGTAGAAAGTCACGGTTGCGCCACAGAGCATCTGTTGTCGGCTTACTCACCAGTCCGCACCTTTGAGAGCAGATGTCCCCGCAAGAGCGCAAGCGTTCCGGCAGGACAGCTCTATGTAATCTGAGGCGGCCTCTCTTGCCAAGGAGAGGCCGCCAGCATACCTGATCTTTTCACCGCTTACTTGTGGCTCTACCAAGCGTCATGCGAACGCCAGGCAGCGGCCTGGATGCGCTGTCACACAGCTTCGGCGTCGCTTGCCGATGAGGACGAGAATACCGGCGACGGCGCCTCTGGCGCCTCTGGCTGCCGCACGGCGTAGGCGAAGAGGCCAAGCGTCGGAGTCAACGCCAGCCCTGCCACCACCAGCGCCGCTGGCAGCGAGATCGCCGAACCGATGGCGCCGGTGATCGGGCCGCCCACTATCTGTCCCAGCGCGTCGGCCTGCCCCTCCAGCGAGAGCAGCGTCGCGCGCACGCCCGGCTCGGCGCTCTGATTGAGCCAGGCGGTATAGAGTGGCCCCGTCACACGACGGATGATGTTGACCGCCAGATACGCCACCACCGCCAGCGCAAAGCTGTTCGCCAGCCCAAACGCCAGCATCCCCACGACAAGCGCAGCCGTTAGCCCGAAGAGCGTGGCTGAGACAGCGCGATGGCTGTTCACATCCACCCGCCGACGCGCTACCTCGGTCGCCAGCAGACCCAGCAACAGAATGCTCGCCGAGAGCACGCCAAACCACACGACTGGCTGAAATGGCCCCAGCGGTGGCAGCCCGGTATCCTTGAGGAAGTGGGCGTCGCCGAGCCGGTCAAAGCCCTCGCTCGACAGGCCAACAAATAGCTCGATGCCCAGAATGAGCAGCAAGATCGGTCGGTTGCGCAGCAGTCGCCAGCCCGTGCGCAGGGTCGCGCGTACCTCGCCCAGCCGCGCCCGGGCGCCCTGCGCGATCACCCGCTCAGCCGATGCGCTGTTCTCGCGCTGTCGGGTGGTCTCTGGCATGACGATGGCGACGACCACGGCGAGCGCCAGCCCCAGCGCGCCAGCGACCTCCAGCGGCAGATTCAACCGCCAGCTCGCCAGCGCCACACTGAGCGCCACGCCGACCAGGCCAGTGACCATGCCAACCTGGCTTGCGCGCAGGAATCCGCGATTGGCGCGCTCGACGCCAACCTCGTCGGTGATCCAGGCTTCCTCGGCGCCGCTGATGAAGGTGTAGCCAGCGCCCCAGAGCGCCTGCGCCAGCAGAATCACGCCGAAATGCGGAAATAGCCCCTCCAGCAGGAATCCCGCGCCGGTCAGCGCTACGCCCACGACGACCGAAGCGCGCCGACTGAAGACATCGGCCAGCGCGCCCGTCGGAATCTGCAGCACGAAGATCGAGCCTTCGAGCGCGGTTCCGACCAGGGTCAGTTGCAGCGGCGTCAGCCCTGCCGCCTGCACGCGATAGACCGTCGTCACGGTTCCATAGAGCGTCATCAGCAGCGAGAGCGCGCCTTCGAGCGCCAGATAGATCGCCATAGGATGACGTTTCACACGCCACAGCATATGCCCCAAACCCGTTCACTCCTCGTGCGCAAGCGATTCACGTCGAGCGGGTGGACGTAGCGGCGCCGTGGGCGCGAGCGCGCCTGCGCAGAGCAGGCGGTGTTCGCGCCCACGGGCGGCGAGAGCGCGCTGGGCGCGGCGCAATCAGCGACGGCGCCAGGGCGCAGGCGCGCTCCATCGCGGGGCTGGCTGGCAGGCGGGGGAAGATGCTATCTCAGGCGTTGAATGCGCTGAGACGAGGTCGATGCGTGGTGGACAACGCGCGGCTTAGCGTCTAGCGCGTCGCGACCAGCGCCCGCTGGGTAGCCCGGAAACTCGCTACGTCACATGAGGAGGACGCTGGCATGTTGGGCCACCTTTCGCGAGCGGCGTATCCACAGAAGCAAACAATCAGGGGAACGTTGCGGCGCTGATTGCGTTCGCATGTCGCTTCTCACACACTATACACAGCGCCCATCGCAGCGTCAATGCGCCATTCCAGGTCCGCCTGCGTAGGGCTTGGACCACTGGACCCGCCTGCGCCGCCTTCGGGCGCAGATTCTACCGCCAGCGCACGGCCGCTACGCAGTTTCCGCAGGATAGCTCACGAGGCTGCAAGGTCGTCCAGTGGCTCGGGCTTGGCGACCCATATGTGCGCCATCTGCTTGTCGCTCAGCTCGCCGTGCCAGCCGGGTGGCGCGTGGACCTCGATATAGCGCTCGATCTCGTCGGCGAGCTTGTCAACGGGTATGTCGAGCAGCTCCTCCGCTATGCGCAGGACGGTCGTGGTGAAGGGGTAGGGCGCGGCGGGAGATGGGCTTTCGATGAGGGGTTTGCTCGCGCTGTCGTCGGGGAACTGGAACAGGTTGATGATGAGAGACTGGTGGGAGAAACCCGGGCCAAGCTGTATCTCATGCCCTACCCATGCGATCTCATACCAGGGCAGCAGTCCCTTGCCGCTTGCGGCGCCGGCGAGATAGACCCTGATACCATCGGCGTTAACGATCAGCGCGGGGTTGCGTCGTATGGACCGGGCGAAGGGCAAAATAGCGAATCTAGCATAGAGATATGCAATGAGACCGAAGAACAAGGCAGATAAGAGCCAATCAATCGGTTCAGGTTGATCCGGTGGAAGAATGTATGCGCTGCTTGCAGCAAGCACAGCGAGCAACCCCAGGAATGCTATTGGCCCTGTAAATTGGAGCAGGTATCTCCGGGGGATACGTACAATGATCCGCTCGCCGTCATCGTGATCGCTCGTATGCAGTCGCGTCTCTTTCCCTCCCATCTGGAGCGAACGCCTGCTGTCAGTACAGTATTCGCATAGCTATGCCGTGTTTGTCCAGCCGGGTTGATAACAGGCATGATACAGGCGGCGGCCATTCCCAGAGTGCGATGGGAAGTCGCCTTCGCCTGCGCTAATGTTTCACGTGAAACGTTGGCGGCTGCATGGAAGCGAAGCCCTCACTCGCAAGCGTTTGACGCCTGCGAGTGAGGGCTTCGCTCTGTCTTTGATCCACTCTGAGGGGGTCAGGGGCGCATCGTGTTGAGCAGGTCGGCCTGCGCCAGCAGCGAGCGCAGGCGCACACGCTCACCTTCGCCCAGCGGCGCGAGGGGTCTGCGTGGGTCGCCACCGTAGTGTGCGACGAACTGCAGCGCCGCCTTCAGCCCCGCCACGCCATACCCTGAGGTCACGGCGGTGTTCACCGGAATCAGTCGCGCCTGGAGCGCGCGCGCATCCTCCAGCTTGCCCTGGTCGTAGAGATCGATGAGCTGGAGGCACTCACGCGGCGCGACGTTCGCCAGCGCCGCGACCGCGCCCCTCGCGCCAATCACCAGCGCTGGCAGCAGGAATCCAGCGCTGCCAGCGAGCGCAGTAAAGCCCTCATGCGCGCCCGCCACGATCTCGGCAAGCTTCGTCACATTGCCGGCACTGTCTTTCACGCCGACGATGTTTGGATGCGCGGAGAGGCTGATGATCGTCTCCGCATCGAGATCGATCCCCGCCGTGTTTGCGGGCATGTTGTAGATCATCACCGGCAGTGGGCTGGCGTCGGCGACGGCCAGGAAGTGCGCCCGTTGCGCCGCCATGCCCAGCTTGCCGCCATAGTGGCTTGGCGGCAGCACGAGCGCCATATCGGCTCCCGCTTCGGCGGCCAGCGCACACAGCGCAATCGTCTCGCGGGTAGACTGTCCACCCGCGCCTGCCAGCACCTGCGCCTCAACGCCCGCCGCCTCGCGAATCGTCGCGATCACGGCGCTCCGCTCCGCGCGCTCCAGGTGAACCGCCTCGCCATTGGAGCCGAGCGCTACGATGTTGACGATGCCGCGCGCGCGCAGGCGCCCGATATGCGTCCGCAGCGTCTCCAGGTCCAGCGACTCATCTTCATGGAAGAACGTCGGAACGGGCGGATAGATGCCGCCTGGTCTCATAGTCTTGCTCCTCATCGCCTTTCGCCATCCCGTTATGATTGGTATGGCTCGATGCGCTGCACACCATCAAAGTGAATCAGGTGCGCAGGCTCATCCGCAAGCCATACTTCGGTCTCCCAGGCAAGCTCCGCCATGTATTTCACCATTGCCTTGCGGCTTTGGAACGCTGAGATGAATACGAGCGGTACAGTACAATCAGCCAGAAGCGCTTCCAGTTCCGTTTTGCGTTTCAGGCTGATTGGCCCATGAGACGTCACCGCCTCGATTAGACCGAGCCAGCGATGCTCCTCGTCAAAGATGATGACATCGGGCGCCTTGCCGTGGATATCAAGCGCTACGCCAAGCGCAGCCAGGGCCTCCGTGTCATAGTAGCCGAATTTGTTCTCGGCGTCGCCGATATACATGAGACGCCCTGCTGGAATGAACCGCTCGGCGAACTCATGCATGATATGTTCGATAAGGATATTTTGCCCACCTGGTGAGAGGGTGATGCTGACACCATCCTTGAGCTTGAGCGGAATCCGGGCCATGAACCGCTCCTGCGCATAGCGTTTAACGAGTTCCTGGGCGATGCTCTCGCGCGCTTTGAGTGCATAAGCCCAATCCGAGCCTCCGTAGGCGCGCAGCAGTTCGAGGGTGTGTTCTTCAATCTGGTAGACGGTTTGCCCGCTATTTACCGGGCGGCCAGGATGGTCAGGGTTGATGCGAACAAGAGCAGCGTCCAAGAACTGATGAAGCGTTTGACGCCGAATGGTTTCCCGCGTATTTGGCGCATACGTTTTGCCATAGTGGCGTGAGAAAAAGTCCATCATCTGGGTGACACCACGGAGTGGAGATGACGCCGTTGACCAGGGGCGATCTGGAAGCAGATCGAGCAGCGCCAGGAGTGTCAAAGCTGAGCGCTCGTTCTGCTGAGCGCGCGGCAGGCGCAGTTGGCGGAGCGCATCCATTGCCTCCTCGATGCGCCGTCGCGCCTGGACTGGATCACTTTCAGTGGTTTCCGACATGGTGGCTAGCGCCTCCTGAATGATGTCGTCTATCGTTCCCTGGCTTTGCCGCTCATGCTGAATCGCTGCGCCTATCATGTGTAGTTGGCTGGCGTCAGGGTAGCGCAAGGCTCTCAGATCGCTCGCGTTGACTTGCGTGTGGCCATTGAACTGGCGGAAGTAGGTGTCTACGAGTGTTGAATTGAGGTAAGTTGCAAGACCATAGGCCAGATCACAGTCTAGCCCTGTGCCCTGGTGGTGAAAATAGTTGATATGATTCTCAAATGCTATGTGCGACTCGCCATCCCGCTGGTCGAAGACAGCAGCAACGACTCGTTTTCGTTCCTCCTTTGCGGTCATCCGTTTGACCACCGTATAGGTAGCAGATGGGATGAGAAGCGCCGAACTCTCCGAATTCACGTGTAGCGCTTCTGGTTTGCCAGGGCGGGGTCGAGGCCAGACGACCTTGCCGTCAACGAGGTGTCGGCTGGAAATAAGTGGAACACAGTCTGGGCCAGATTCAGACCGCAGATGGGTTCTGGCGCGAAATTCGACCACCCTGCCCGTAGAAACCTGTAGCGCCAGATCGCTCAACGAGCAGGGGAGCTGATCCAGAATAGACATAGCGCGGAGGCCGAGCGCATCAGAAGGGATATGGATAATGGCGTTTGCGTCTGCGGGATTGGCGATTTGCTCGTAGGGAACAAGTTGAGTCAACGCTCCTGAATCGGTCGCTTCAGCGCCCGACGACACCAGCACTGATATGTGCGCCTCAGCGGAGCGCGTCTTCGCGGCATGAAAGATCACGGTTTCCTGCAAGACATTGTCTTTGCTGTCTTTGCTAAAGATGGCGTCACGCGCATCGAAGACGTGAAGCCGCTGAATCGCCACCACAGCGAGAAACTGCTGCCTGAAACGCTTGAAGTAGGTTCCATTGCAGAAACTGCGAGGCGTGATCGCTATCAGTTCACCCGCGTCTCCCAGGAGCCTGAGCGCAAGCGCAAGGAATGCGGTATAGAGATTCGTCTCTTCAATCCCTACACGATGCAGGAGCTGGCGCTCATGTGAGTTGGCCCGAATCTTTCTGTATGGTGGATTGAGTATCGCGACGGTAAACGGATCCAATGACGCAGTATGAAACAAATCTCCTTGCAAGAATGCTACAGATTGCTCGATGAAATCCTTTTCGATGACGATCCCTTCAAATGGGATGGATGCATGAACACATCGTGTTTTGCACCAGCGCATGGCCTCACGCGCATATGCCGCCAGTTCAGCGTCAACTTCATAGGCTGTTATGTGAATAGACTGCGGCTTATCGACCCTGTCGCACAACTCATGAACAGCCGCCGCAAAGAGCGCTCCAGGCCCTGCGCCAGCGTCGAGCAGGCTGACCGGCCCTGATGAGTTGACGAGCATCCTGGCCATGAACTGCGCAACCGGCGCAGGTGTGAAGAATTGACCGAGACGATTCCGCTCTCTCCGCTGGACTGTCTCAATTGCCGCTGATTGAAGGTGTTCAATAGGCGCCAGCCAGCTTACATCCGATGCGAATGCCTCTGTGGGTAGGTGTGTCATGGCGCTGTTCCAGTCTGTACCAACTCACCTGGCGTTGCGGCAGAGGAAAACATGCTCTCTGCCACGCATAAGTATATTGCGGACAGAGAGCAGAAAAGCGGAAGGCGGGCAAATGAGTGACTCGCCGAATCAGGCCTTCGTCTCCGTCGCCTGTTTCGGCCTGGCGCTGCGCGCTGGGCGTCTGGCGGCGGTCGCGGCGCTGGCCACGCCGTCGCCCGTAGCGGCCTTACCGCCGCTGTCGCCGTTGTTGTCGTCATCGCCGCCTGCGCCGCCTGCGCCACCATTGACGCTTGCGCTCATGTGGCCTGGCCGCGCCAGCACAGCCGGATCACGACCGAGAATGTCGAGGAAGCGCACCGCCTGGCGGATATTGTGGTAGAAGTTTGGCAGGTGGTACTTCTCATTCGGCGCGTGGATGTTATCATCGGGCAGGCCGCTGCCCATCAGCACCACCGGCGCATGCAGAATCTCGCTGAAAAGCGCCGCGATGGGGATCGAGCCGCCCTCACGCTCAAAGACGGGCGCGCGCCCCCACTCCTGCTCGAGCGCCTGCTCCGCCGCACGAATGTAGACGTTATCCAACGACACGCTAATGCCCTCGCCGCTGTGAATCTCGCGCACGGTGATCGTCACACCCGGTGGGCAGAGTTCCGCCACCCGGCGTTCGAGCAGCGGCAGCACATCCTTGGGATGCAGCTCTGGTGGCAGGCGCAGGCTCACCTTGGCCACCGCCTCCGCCGGGATCACGGTTTTGGCGCCAGCATCGGTAAAGCCGCCGCGAATGCCGTGGACCTCCAGCGTTGGGCGCGCAGAGAGGCGTTCGCGGGGGTCAATCTGCTCCTCGCCGGGCAGGCAGTCAATGCCCATCTCCTGTTTCAGCAGCGCGGGAATATCCACCGGGCTGCGGTCCCACAGGGCGCGCTCTTCGTCGCTGACGCCCTTGAGCCGCTTGTACAGCTCTGGAATCGTGATGTGGCCATCGGCGCCTTTCAGGCCCGCCAGCACCAGCGCCAGCGCATGGATCGGATTGGGCGCGACGCCGCCGAATGCGCCGGAGTGCAGGTCATGCCGCGCGCCCTTGGCCGCGAACTCGGTGTAGACGATGCCGCGCAGACCATAGATGATCGCTGGCGTCCCCGGCGCGGGCATGCTGGTATCGGCGATGTAGGCGACGTCACACTGCAACTTGTGTGGATGGTCGCGCACATACGCCTCGATAGCCTCGCCTCCGGCCTCCTCCTCGCCCTCGATCAGCACACGCACATTCACCGGCAGGCCGTGGTACGTTCGCATGAGCGCGTCGAGCGCCTTGAGCAGCCCATACATCTGCCCCTTGTCGTCCACCGCGCCGCGCGCATAGATATTGTTGTCGCGCACCTCTGGCTCAAACGGATCACTATTCCATAGCTCGATGGGGTCCACTGGCTGCACATCATAGTGGCCATACAGCAAGACCGTGGGTTTGCCTGCGGCCTCCATCCATTCGCCGTAGACGAGCGGGTGTCCCGCCGTCTTGATGACTTTGACCTTATGCAGGCCAAGGTTTTCCATCTTCTCGGCGATGAACTTCGCGGCGCGCCGGACATCTTTCTTGTGCTTTGGCAGCGTGCTGATGCTGGGGATACGCAACAGATCGAACAGCTCCTGAAGGAAGCGATCCTGATGCTTATCCACATAGCCGAGCGCCGATTCGACGGTTGCTGTTTCGTGCGTCATGGGGCGGCGATCCTTTTCTGTAGCGCCCTGCCAGGTCGGTCTGATCGGATGGCAGGCGTTCGTGTCGCGCTGGGCCGCGTTGTGTGCGCAATGGTCGGAACCGCTTGATCGGGCGAGGGACAGCGGGAGGCGCTGCGGCGGCCCCGGCGGCGGCTCCTGATGGATAGGTAATCTGATGGTATCAGCCGTGTTTCAGCTTGTCCAGTGGAACATGGCGCGCTGACCCCTGCGTCGTCCACGTCATTTGCGCGCGGATGACACAGCCGCTTTGATATGTAGACGCAAGCCCATGCCTCAAAGTAGCGCGATGATCGCGACCAGGGCCGCGATGGCCATGAAAGCCAGCGTGAGCAGCCCAACAACGTTGGCGAGGCGGCTGTTGACGAAGTCGCCCATGATGGCGCGGTTATTGGCGACGCGCAGGATCAACGCGAGCAGCGGCACGGCGACGATGGCATTGATGACGGCGGCATAGACGAGCGCGGCAATCGGATTGACACCGATGAAGTTGAGCGCCAGGCCAACCAGTGTGGAGGCGGCGATGACGCCATAGAATCCGCGCGCGTGGGAAAGGGAGTTGGCGAGGCCCTCTCGCCAGCCGAACGCCTCCGCGACGCCATACGCCGCGGAGCCTGCCAGCACTGGCACGGCGAGCAGCCCCGTGCCGACGATACCCACGGCAAAGATCGTCTGGGCGATCAGACCGGCATGCGGCAGCCCATGCGCGAATGGCTCCAGCGCCTGCGCCGCCTGCGCCGCCGTCTGGATGGTGGTGATGTTGTGGGCATGTAGCGTGCCAGCGGTCGTCTGAATGATGAACCAGAAGGTGATCTCAGCGGCGACCATGCCGAGAATGGTATCCGCACGGAGCCGCTTCAGCTTGAGGCTGAGCGCGCGTCTGCGCCAGTGGCTTCTCCCACCGTTGACGCGCTTGCGCCCATCTTCCTCCTCGACCTCCTCCGACGCCTGCCAGAAGAACAGATACGGGCTGATGGTCGTGCCGATCAACGCGACCAGTAGGGTGAGATAGGCGGGCGTGAACTCGATGTGGGGGATGAGCGTATCGAGCAGCAGGGCGCGCCAGTCGCCGCCGATGATGATGCCGGTGATGACGTAGGCCAGCAGCGAGAGCGCCAGAAACTTCAGCGCCTGCGCATAGAATCGATAGGGGACGAAGACCTCCAGCGCCAGCACGCCGAGGGCGATGAGGATGAGCAGTGGCGCCGAGGGCGCCCAGGGGATGAGCAGGCGCAGCGCGGCGGTCATCGCGCCGAGGTCCGCGCCGACGTTGATGGTATTGGCGATGAAGAGCAGCAGGACAGCGCCGATCAGCAGACGACGGCTGTAATGCCGCCGCACGACCCCGGCAAGCCCCTGGCGCGTCACCAGGCCAATGCGCCCGCACATCTCCTGGATGAAGATCATCAGTGGCAGCAGATAGAGCGCGGTCCACAGCAGCAATGGGCCATAGGCGGCTCCGGTCTGCGAATAGGTACCGATGCCCGATGGATCATCGTCGGCGGCGCCGGTAATCAGGCCCGGCCCCAGAATGCGCAGGAAGCGTGGCGCATGGAGGAAATGCGGCTTGCCACGATGATGCGTCAATGGCGCGCCCGGTCGCCTGCGTCGGCGGGATCCGGCGTCTCTCCCTGGCCTCGCTGGCGCGGCGGTCGATGTGGACGGCGCGGCTGGGCGTGCTGGATCGTGGGCCATGGCAGGCTCCTCGTGGTTCCAACGGAGACGCTGGCGGCTTGCGGGTCAGCGCGCGCATGCCCGGCTCCGCTCAGGCGGCCAATCGCCGCCTCGTGTACTGTTGCATGCGCAGCGCGCTGTGGTCAAGCGCCCTGTGACGTGCGAGCGCGGAGCGTTTCACGTGAAACATCGCCGCGTCGCCAGCTCCAGAGGAGGCCAACCGGCTGCACAGGTCCACCGTGCCAGATTAGCGGCGCAGGAATCGCTTGAGCAGGCGGTTCAGTGGCAGCACATCGTCAATCTTGAGGAAGTGGGCGAAGCCGAAGTAGACGCCGCCGCCGCCGATGACTGCCGCGATCAGACGGACGAGCAGCTTGAGCGTATCGATGATCGAGTGGGTTCCAGGGGGCAGCAGATACTCGCCGAGCATATAGATGAGCAGCGCCGAGAGGCTGGCGGCGATGCTGGCGGCCAGCACATTGATGAAGAAGATGCCGAGTGATTTGAAGTCGAAGCCGCCCAGCGTCTGGCGCAGCAGGATCAGTAGCACCAGCGCCTCCCCGGTCCAGGCGATGCTGGAGGCGAGCGCGATGCCGGGGCCTCCCCACGGCTCCAGCAGGATGCTCAGGGCGATGACGAACATGAACTGGATCAGACTTATCTGTGTTGGCGTGCGGGTGTTCTCCAGCGCATAGAACGCGCGGGTGAGAATCTCGACCAGCGCCAGCCCGGTCAGGCCGATGGCGAAGAAGATCAGTGGCTCGTAGACGGTGGGGAGCGCCTTGGGATCGAAGTTGTGATAGTCGAGCAGCGCCGTGGTGATCGGCATTGCCAGCACCATCATGCCCAGCGACGCGGGGATGGCCAGATACATGATCGCCTGGATGCTGCGCAGCACCATCTGACGCAGGCGATCCCATTCGCCCGCCGAGGCCAGCGTCGAGAGCGTCGGGAAGGCGGCCTGCGCCAGCGCCTGGCCGATGATGCCATTGGGCAGCAGAATCAGCGTCATCGCCGTGTTGTAGCCCGTCAGCACACCAGCGGCCACACCATAGAGCAGGATGCGGTTGATGAAGACGGAGGTGTAGAGCACGGCGGCGTTGAGCACACGCGGCCCCATCAGCTTGCCAATCTCGACCACACCAGGATGCCGCAAGTCGATGACCGGCGTATAGGCCATCTTGGCGTGAATGAGCGCCGGTATCTGGATCAGCAGTTGCAGCACCGCGCCGACGACCACGCCCCAGGTCGGCCCATAAATGCCCAGATTGCCGCCGAAGATGCCGGTCTTCGCGTCCAGCAGCGTGGCGCCGATGCCGCCGACAATGCTGACCGTATAGACGACCTGGCCGATGGCTGGCGCGACGAACGACTGCCGCGCCTGGAGCAGCGCAATCGCGACCGTCGCGCCCCCCAGGAAGATCGGCTGCAAGAGCATGATGCGGGTGAGCTGAATCGCCAGTGGCCCTTCGCAGACTGCGCCCGGTTTGCAATTCTGGAAGAGTTGGCCAAACGCCAGATGCATCACCTGTGGGGTAAAGATGATGGCGATGATGCAGAAGATGACCATCAACACCATCGAGGCGTTGAGCGCGGCGCTGGCGACATACCATGCGGTCTTGCGGTCGCGCTTCTTGACCATATAGTCGTTGAAGACGGGAATGATGGCCGAGGCCAGCGCGCCGCCAGCGACGATGTTGAAGATGGCGTCTGGCAGGGTGAACGCGATCGTGTAGGCGTCGGTTGTGGCGCCATAGCTGAAGGCGGCGGCGAACAGGATGGTGCGCAGCATGCCGAAGACACGGCTGACCAGCAGCGCCAGCGAGACAATGGCGGTGGCGCGGATCAGGGTGCTGTTCCTGAGCGCGGCCATATGCATCGAGGGCTGCTCTTCCAGCTCGACGCCGGCGCGATTGACCCGGACGCCGCTGACCGAGCTGGCGTCCGCCTTTGGCGCCTTGAGGCCACGGCTCCACGAGAGGCCGGGGCGCAGTGGCGGCATCGCGGTGATTCTGCCCGTCGCGGTGAAGTCCGGCATGCTCATGCTGGGGAGCGACCGCTCGACCAGCGGTTCCATATAGGCGTCATCCGTACTGGGCGCATTGGAGGAGCCTGGGCGCGCCGCCGTGACCTGCGGAGGGATCGGCCAGCGACCGCTTGTGTGATCCCAGGGGGGATTGAGTTCATCATCGGTCGCGGGGATTACAGGCGGGTTGGGTTTGGCCGACCGCTTTCGCGGATCGGGTGGTTGCTTCCCTCGTGCGAAATCCTGATCCAATGTTCGTCCATCCTCCGTCCCCAACGCCCATCCCTGCCCGTTGTCAACCGTGGTTGCTCCACAGGGAGTCCTGCGCTGTCGCTGGTCGCAGGCATCATATCATTAGCTGCCAGCGGCTCACAATTGGCTCACCCGTCTGGGCGGGCCGCCATAGCTGGCGCCGCAATGACCATGCCTGGAGACGAGCGGACGCCATCGCTCGTCAACACCAGTAGGACTCATCTGGCGCTCGGAGGCGCACGATCAGGCAGACAATTTGCGAGTGAGTAGTCGGCCAGCGACGAACGCGGACCCGAAGGCGTCGCGTTGCGCATATGGCGCAGGCTCAGTATAGTGTAGTACGCTGGAGGCGTCGGGCGACGAGGCGAACGAGCTGGCCGCCATGTGTCGCAGTCGGCATGCTGAGACGAGGCGAGACGATAGAGAGGGCGCATAGATGGCACGTGGCAGTGTGGCGTCTCGTGATGAAACCTATAACTATCAGGATGAGCAGGGAGAAAAATGGGCCGGGCGGCTGTTGCTCGACGCGCTTGAGGTAGCGATCATCACCACGCTGATCTTTCTGGTGGCGCGGGTGTTTGTGCAGAACTATCAGGTGGATGGCCCCAGCATGACGCCAACGCTGCTCAACAATGAATACATTCTGGTCAATAAGGCTGACTATTATCTGCATACCCCGCAGCGCGGCGATGTGATCGTCTTTCGTTTTCCGCGCGACACCAGCCGCGACTTTGTGAAGCGGGTGATTGGCCTGCCGGGCGACACCGTGAACATTACCGCGAATGGCGTTGTCTCGGTCGATGGTGTGCAGTTGAATGAACCCTACACCAACGATCAGCTCAACTACTATGGGCCGCAGTCGTGGAAGCTGTCGGCGGGCCAGTATTTCGTGTTAGGCGACAATCGCGGCGATAGCTCCGACTCACGCGATTGGGGGCCAGTGCCAATCGGCGATATCATCGGCAAGGCTGAGTTCGTCTACTGGCCAGTCAATGAGGCGCATCCGCTCCACGACTGGTCGGGCGCCTTCTCCAGCGTCAAGTGACGTTGCGCCACGGCAGATCCGTTGTGAGCCGTTGCGAGCCGTTGTGAGCCGTCAGCCGTTGGCCCACACGTCTGCCAGATAGCGCTGGCTGTCGCGCAGGTTCTCCTGCCACACCTCAGCGTCGTGCGCGCTGACGTTGGCCTTCGCTTGATAGATGTCTTCAAGCGCCTGGCGCACCGCTGGCTCCATCTTGCCGCCATCGCCACAGATGTAGATGATGGCGCCCTGTTGAATGAGACGCCAGACCTCATCGGCATGCGCCCTGATGACATCCTGCACGTAGGTCTTTGCGCGCCCCTCAACACGCGAATAGGCCGGGTAGAGTGTCACAATGCCCTGCGCCGCCAACGCCTCGAACTCCTCTTTGTAGAGGTAGTCATGGTCTGGATGTCGGCAACCGAAGAATAGCAGCGCCTCGCCCAACTCGCGCCCCTGCGCCTTCCAGGCGGCGCGGTCGCGCAGAAAGCCCCGGAACGGCGCGACGCCCGTGCCTGGGCCGATCATGATGATGGGCGTCGTATCCTCTGGCGGCCTGAAGGGGATATGCGGACTGTGCGAGAAGCCATCGATCACACTATCGACCGGATGGTGCGCGAGGTACGACGAACTGATCCCCTGATACTCGCCGTGACCGGAACGCGCCTGTCCATGCACCACCGCGACGGTAATGGCGCAGATGTGTGGGTCATCTGTCGGTGACGACGAGATGGAGTAGTAGCGCACTCGCAGCGGATGCAGCATCTCCAGGTACACATTGAAGGGCAGCGCGCACGACGGGAAAAGCTCCAGCAGATCGAGCACGGTCAGCCGTTTCGCCAGAACGTCCTCCGTGTAGCGCGCTCCATCCGCCAGCGCGAGCAGCCGCCGCTGCTCCTCTGGCGCGGCGACATACTCCGCCATGCGCTTGATCTGCGCGCGCGACGCGACCTCCTGCAGCTCGACATAGTGCGAGAGCAGATCAATGACCGCTATCGGCTGATCGAGCGGCGCCACATGGGCGCCCTCGCCGTTGCGATGAATGCGCACGTAGGCGTCTCCGGGCAGGTGGAAGCGGTCGAGCGCACGCTGCAAGAGTTGTTGGCCGTTGCGTGGCAGCACCCCCAGATGATCGCCGGTGCGATAGGACACCCCATCGGGCAGCGCCACCTCGATGTGGCGGGTGGAGCGCTCTGGCGCCTGCGTTCCGTCGCTGTGCTGCAACTCGCGATTGACGCGAATCGTGAGCGGCTGCACCCCATTCGCCGCGATCAGCGGATTGACCGGGGCGCTGACGCGCTCGATGGTGTAGAGCGCGCCTTTCGCCACGGGAGCTGTGGGCGCGGCGGTCGCTGCCGTGTCGAGTGAGAGCGCGCGGGCAAGCGCTGGCCAGAGCGTGGCATACCAGTCCTGGAACTCGTCGTCGAAATCGCCCGCCGCGTCACCCTCGCCACGCGCATAGACACGCTGCGCGCCATGCTCTTCCAGCGTGCTATCAACCAGGCGCGGGATCGCCTGAAAGGTGGCCGTCCATTCGTGATTGCCGCAGCCAAACACCGTATAGCGGACGCCGTTCAGCGCATTTGCGCCGAGCGCGCTAGCGCGCAACCATGCGCAGAATGCGGTGGCGTTATCTGGCGGTGTGCCATTATAGGAGGCGGTGACGATCACGACGACGCCAGCCGCGGCAATTTGCCCGCATACTCGTCGAGTGGCGCCACGGTCGCCGCATAGCCGTGCGCGACAGCGCCACTGGCGATGTGATGCGCAAGTTCTTCGGACGCGCCAAGATTGGAGCCGAACAGCGCAAGCAGTGGTGTGTTGTGTCCGCGAGCCGTCGTAGCGCCAGCCGCTACAGGCGTGTGCGACTCCTGTGGCGCGCGCGGCGCCGCGCGGGTGATGGTGGGCGCCGACGCCTCTGGCCGCTGCGCGCGTGGGCGTATCTTGATCTTGAAATTGTTCGGCTTGATCGTGAGCGTCTGCTTGAGCTCGAGCGTGTATGCGTCGAAGTCAATCAACTCGAACCGCTGGAGCAGCATCCCTAGCACGAGCGTGGCTTCCTGCAGCGCGAATTCTCGCCCGATGCATGCGCGCTGGCCGGAACCGAACGGTCGATAGGCGTTCGCGGGTCGCGCCTTCTCGGCCTCTGGGCTGAAGTGGTCCGGGTTGAACTCCTCGGCGTCAGCTCCCCAGACGGACGGGTCGCGGTGCAGCATGGGGGTCAGGATGGAGATCACATCGTCGGGCGCAACCGCATACCTGCCACCGCCAAGCGTCGTCGGCTGGTAGGGGTAGCGGCTGAATGCGGGCGCCGTCGGCCAGAGGCGCAGCGACTCCCGCAGTATCTGCTTCACATACTCCAGGTGGTGGATCTGATCGTAGGTAGGGGAGGCGCTGAGATCGCCGCCCAGTACCCGATCCACCTCCGCGTAGGCGCGACGCGCCACCTCAGGGTGTTTCAGCAGGAAGTAGATCGCGAAGGAGAGCAGTCCGCTGGTCGTCTCGTGCCCAGCGACCAGGAAGGTGAGGAGTTCATAGCGTATCGTGACATCGTCCAATCCCTCACCCGACTGCTTGTCTACGCCCGTCAGCATGTAGCTCAGCAGGTCGTGCTGCGCGGCGATGGCGTCTGCGCCTTGCGCCTTGCGTGCGCGAATGATCTCGTCCACGGTGGCGTTCATGACCTCCCGATCGTGGATCAGCTCAGGATCGCTAACCTCTGTTCCATCCTCCACCGCTGAGGGGCGCACCCACTGGGTGAGTGTGTCGAGGAGGGAGTCAATCAGCGGGTGATCGCCGCCGGCCATTTTCGCCGTCGCTTTGGTGAGCGAATCCACCATCGCGGCGACGAAGGGATGCTGATCGGTGCGGTAGAACGAGTTGAAACGATAGCTGAATCCACACAGCCCAATGGTATCCATCGTCAGGCGGGTCATGTCCTGGGGGACATCAATCGCTTCGTCTGGGTTCAGCCGCTCCCACTTCAGCGTCAACTGGTTGGCGAGGTCGAGCATCTGCGGCATATAGCCCTTCATGGCCTGGCGGCTAAAGGTGGGCAGCAGGATATTGTGCGCCTTATGCCAGTTTGGCTCGTAGGTGTACGCCGTGAACAGACCATCACCAACCATCGCGCGGCGCTCTTTCAGCCCCATGCCCAGCGCCTTGTCGAAGCGCTGCTCGTCGCAGAGTTCAGCGGTCAGCGCGTATCCAGACACCATGAGCCTGCGCGGGCCTGCGCCGGGCAACTGAAAGATCGGGCCACTCTCACGTGCGACATCCATGGCCAGCTCGATCAGTGTCTCCTGCGCGGGCATGGCGCGCATCTTACGCGCCATCGTCACCATCCCCACCTTCGGAATGCCGCCTGAGGTGGCGCCCGGCCTGTCGGTGTTACTCATGATGAAGTCCTTTCTGAGCGCTGGGCCACTCGCTCTCGCGCCAGCCGCTTCAAGCGCGTGGCGCGGCTCGTTAGGATGTGGAACCTGAGCGACCGTGAGCGGCTGAGGGGGTCAGGCCAATGGTACACACCTGGAGGCGCGAGCGCCCCGCCCATGCAGGGAGAACGTGACTATCTCTGGGTCTAGCGCCCGCGCTCTGGTCGCGCGAGCGCGCCGAAAGCGTGATGCTGCGGAGGGGATAACAGGTCCGGAGCGAGGCGCGAGAACCAACATGGCGCCCAGCGATACGCCGGACGCCATGAGATCGGTGAGGCCGGTGGGATTTGAACCCACGACACGAGGCTTAAAAGGCCCCTGCTCTGCCCCTGAGCTACGGCCCCGGACTCAACATCGAGTTATCCCCGATGCCGCCTGGGTTTGGAAAAGCAACTGGATTTCCAGCGCCCTCCTGCGAACGACTAAGGCTCCTGCTCTAACTCGCAACGCTCCTGCTGTTGAGGGGCCACGATTGGGCAGAGGACTATGCGCGCAGTATACCACGCGCGCCAGCCTGCCTGCTATGCGCTGCGCGAGAGGCGGCCTCCGCTGTCTCGCGGATGGCATCCTCATTTAGATTCTTCGTTAGCCGGCTAACACATCCGCCTGGGGAGCAATGGGCCGATTGACAGGAAGCGGGCGACATATGACGGACTCACGACTGTACCACGGCAATAGCCTCAAACATTCTGCTGGACAAGCCCGCCGATCCCCGCGACCTTTGGCTTGAGGCAAGGATTGTGATGTGGCTTTCAGTTTCGGCAGAAATGTGGTACTCTTGTTCTAGCAATCGATGAGTGTGGTTTCACAAGGGGAGAGCACATGGACCAGACGCAGATGCGGTCGCTGCTCGCACAAATCCAAGTGGGGGAGAGGTAGGAGTCGCGTGACTACACACCAGAACCAGGATGGGGTGACCCCCGACGAGTTCTACCAGGCACACGACGAGCGGGAGTTATGTACATGGAATGCCGTGCATCGTGTGATGGGCAGAGTCTCGTCGCAACTGCGAAGTGGACATTGGTCCCGGCAGCATCATGTTCGGGGCATGCTCCACCGAACACGTCAAGGCGCACACGGTGGACATCTTGAACCGGTTTGCGGCGTTCCGCTCCTAAAAGAGGGGGCCACGGGATGGTATCGTCTCTGTACCGCAGCGGCGTAGCGTGACAGTTGCATACGTGTAATATGCGGCGTTTCGCATTGAAAGGGCAGGGTATGCCGCAAGTCGTCAATGTGGACATTCTCGATGACCGTGATCCCATCATTCTTGTACAGCAATACATCTTTGATGACCGCACGCTCCTGGTATTCCGGAAGCCGACTGACGAAGATGGGGGAATGTTCACACTCTCGCCGGGTGTTGAGATTGACCGCAGCCTCAACTGGGGCATTGATACGATTCTCGAAGATACCTCGGAAGACCTCATGTCAGACGAGGAAGAACCTGACGAGAGTCTCTTGGAAGTCGTCGCCGTAATATATCGCGCCGAAGATAACCCACCGTGGCACGCTGACGACCCCGCTCCTAATGCCATGCCCTATGCGTACATCGTGTACAATCCCAAGACGGCGAACTATTGCTGTCAGGGGACCTTTCAAGGCTATGACGAGTTGGACACGATTGCAGAACCGTCCTTCAAAGCGACCCTCTACTTCGCTGTTGATGCGCTTCACGACGCTCTCGCCCGACACGGGGAGTGAGATTCTCTTTAGCCTGACCACGCAGTTAGACGCAGGCGGTATAGCTTGGATGGGGCAGTGTGCGCGTTGTAGTCTCTGCCGCACTGGCGTTACGAGGGACGTTATGGCACCTATCTCAGATCAGGTTATTGCCACAGTTGTCGCTGCGGCCATCATCGGCGCATGTGCGTGGCTCTGGCGACGCCTTCGCGCTTCGGCGGTCGCACGGCAGCGGGTGAGCGAGGCCGTGGCCTATACGCGCTCAGGCTTCCGTTTGCAAGCGGTTCTTGACGTTAATCATGAATCGGATACCGCGCGGGCAGTCATCGGCAGGAGAGCGCCAGCAGTTCCAATCAATAGTCAAGTCAAACGTGTGCAAACGCTTGCGAGTCATCCATTTCAGCGACGCAAGAGCTTCGCAGCGCAAGTATACGCGACATGGGTGCCGTGGTGCGCGTCGCATGGCTGGGGTGAGATTGTCATCAGTGGATGGAATCCCATTAGCTCGGCCAACGTCGCATGGGCGAAGGAGTGGACATTACGCTTTAAGGAAGGTAATCTCGTCCTGGGGCCGGGCTGGTCGCCTGTAGACATAATTATTCCGAGGGATGATGTTTACCTCCGCAGCGTTTCAGTGAAGCCCAAGCGAAGCGACGATATATAACAATCCAGCCCGCTCCACGCAATTCTACTGAGAACGCTGGTATTGCGCCTGCGCCCACGCCGCCACATCGGCTTCCTCGACTGCGCGAGCCTTTGCCCTTCACTCGCCGATAGGGTGGCCATCCAGCCGGTAGCGCAGGTGGGCCAGTTCATGCAGAAGGGTGATGGCCATTTCGCGATCCAACATGCCCACCTTGCAGCCACAACGCCCGGTGTTTGCTGTCAGGCCACGCCGTCGCCAGTGAGCCAGCAGACGGATTGGACGGCGGCGCTCAGCCCTCGCCAGTGGTGAGCGGCAGGGTGAACCAGAAGGTCGAGCCACGCCCGATGACGCTCTCCACGCCGATAGCGCCGCCGTGCGCCTCGATGATGTAGCGGGCGATGTAGAGGCCCAATCCCAGTCCGCCACTGGAACCAGCCATCGGCTTGATACTCTTCACCTGGCGAAACTGCTCCCAGATGTGCTCGACCTCCGCAGGTGGAATGCCCGGGCCTGTGTCGCGCACCGAGACATGCGCCTGCCCCTGCTCCACCCGCAACGCCAGCCAGATCGGGCAGTCGCCTGGCGAGTATTTGTGCGCGTTTCCCAGCAGATTCGTCAGCGCCTGCCCGATGCGGCTGGCATCCATTTCCGCCATCACCGGCTCGTCGGGCGCCTCCAGGCGAATCTCGCGCCCGGTCGCCGTCGCCGCCAGATCAGCCTCGGCGCGCTCCAGCGCCGCCAGATCGGCCCGCACCGGGGTCAGTTGGAGCATTCCCAGCTCGATGCTCGCGGCCAGTTGCAGATCGCCCACCAGCCGTTCGATGCGTTTCAGCGCATGTTCGAGCGCGCTGAGCGCCTGCGCATCGTGTTCGTCGGGGGTGGGCTGTGTGTCGAGCAGACGCCTGCGTCGTTGCACATAGATATGCGCCGCCTGAAGTGGACTCGCCAGATCATGCCCCACCGTCTGCAACATATCTCGGCGCTGCCGCTCCAGCCGATTGCGCTCCGTCACATCGCGCGCCACCACCACCGCGCCCGTCACCTGCCCCGCCGCATCGCGAATCGCCGCGCCGTTCAGGCTCAGATCGCGCTCGTGTCCATCCAGCCCCACCATCTGCGTCTCGGCATGCCGGGCGTCGCTTGCGTCGCTTGCGTCGCTTGCGTCGCTTGCGTCGTCGCCCTGGCGGCCATGGAGCAGCCGCTGGATCAGAGCCACATCTGCCCGGACACTCTCAGGCGCCTCGTCGTCACCGGGATGTTCTGGTTGGGCGTCAGCGCCCACCTCGGTCAGCGCGAGGAAGATGCCAGCCGCCCGATTCATACGCAGCAGCCGCCCCTCAGCGCCGTAGAGCGCCACGCCGTCGCTCATCGCCTCCAGCGCCGCCTCCAGTTCGCTCGCATGCGCCGCCGCCTGCCGCTCGGCCTCCTGCGCCACACGCTCCAGACGGCGGCGTTCTGTCACATCACGCGCCACCACCACTGCGCCGACGATCTGGTTATCGCGCCAGATGGGCGCGCCGGTGAAGTTCAGGTCACGCAGGCGGCCATCGGCGGTACGCGCCCGCACATCCTGCGCGTCATCGCCGCGAAAGACCTCGCCACGGAGCGCGCGCGCCGCCGGGCGACGCTCTGCTGGCAACAGGCGCCCCTCCATGTCATAGGCGGGAATGCGCTTGCGCCGCTCCTCGCGGGGTAGCGCCAGGTACGCATGGCCAGGGTCGTAGCCGTAGATGTCTCGTGACGCTGCGTTCGTGCGGATCGGCTGGCCATAGGCGTCATAGACGAACACTGCGTCACCTATCGCCTCGAAGATCGCCTCCAACTGCGCGACGTTGTCCGCCAGCCCCCGCTCCAGGCGCTTGCGCTCGCCGATGTCCTCCGCCACGGTGATGAAGTAGAGCGGCTGCCCGTCATCATCGCGCACCAGTGAGCCGGTCAGGTTCGTCCAGACCAACGCGCCATCACTGCGCAGGTAGCGTTTCTCCATCGTGTAGCTCGCGCTTGCGCCGCTCAGCAGATCACGCTTGTGCGCGGCATCCTCGTCGATGTCGTCCAGATGTGTGATCTCGTAGACGCTTCGGGCCAGAAGCTGTTCGCGCTCATAGCCCAGCAGCCGACAGAGCTGATCGTTCACCAGCACAATGCGGCCATCTGGCGCGACATGGGCGATGCCAGTGGCGGCCTGCTCGAACGTCGCGCGATATTTCCCTTCGCTGGCCAGCAGGTCGCGCTCCAGTCGCTTGTGCGCGGTGATGTCGACGCACACGCCAACCCACTCGCGCACCGAGCCATCATCTTCGTAGATCGGCGCCGCCTGGGTGAGGAAGTCGCGATAGACGCCGTCAGCGCGACAGACGCGATATTCATCGGTATAGGGCAGTCGCTGTTGCAGCGCCTCCTGCCAGCCCGCGACGACCCGCGCCCGATCGTCGGCATGCGTCGCGTCGAGCCAGCCCCAGCCAGACGCCTGCTCGATGGTCTGCCCGGTGAAGCTACGCCACTGGGGCGCATCTTCCATCAACCCCTCGCCTGTCGTTAGCCAGTTGATGGTAGACGAGGCTGCGGCCATCGCCTGGAGGCGGTCATCCATGATGCGCATCTGCCGCTCTACCAGGCGCGCGGCGTCTAGCGCGTCCCGCGCCTGGCGCATGGCCTCCTCGGCCTGCCCCAGCGCGCCCGCGAGCGTCTGCGAGAGCATCCCTGGCTGTAGCTCGTCACGCAGTGGCCGTGCGCTGTCCTGCGCATCGGCGTTGGTCTGCGCGCGCTCGTTTCCACCTGAACCACTCATCGACGTCCCCACTTCTCCTGCTGGGTTACGATGTCGCGCAGATAGTTCGCCGCGATTGTACCAGATGTAGACAAATACGCCAAGCGCGAAACGCAAATTCAGTCGTCGAGCGACGGTCTGTACGGGGCGAGGCGCATCCTGCGCTGTTCCCCTCCACGCCGTACCGATTCCTGAGCGGCTACCAGGCGCGCCGGGTGAGCGCGAGATAGAGCGAGAGCGCCCCGACGAGAATCAGCCCAAGGGCCACCAGCGCCAGCCAGATGAGGCCGATTGCGCCCATCACGTAGAGGCCGAAACGAATGGTCAGGCTCGGCTGGTGCGGAAAGACATCGATGAGTGAGTCGGTCAACGCGACCAGCAGCAGCGTGGTCGCCCAGGCAGCCAGCAGCAGCGATAGCCCCAGCAGCAAGCGTGTCACCCGTAGATGCGCGGGGGCATGTTCGATGTCATAGACGATGCTGGGCTTGCGCTCGGCGCGCTTGCGCCCCACATAGCGATTGAGTCGCAGGGCTGGCACACGTCCAGAATCGGTCATGCGAGTGGTCACACGTCTGCGCTTGCGGGTGGGCGTCTGCTCCGAATCCTGCGACGCGCCGGGCGCTGTGTCACGCCGCGTCTGACGCCGGGTGGTCTTTGGCGGCTGTGTCGGCGTCATCGGCGTCATGGCTGGCGCAACGCTCTCAGCCGGTGGAGTCAGCGGACGCGCAGCAGACGACAACCCCGTTGTGGTTGGTTCGTTCACCTGATCGCCTCCTGCGGGGGATATCGCGCCGCCCCAGAGCGTCTCATGCCCCATACTCGCCACCATCACCGCTCACTACTGACCCCTCCAGAGTAGCGTATATGCGCCGCTACGTCAAAGCGTTCGGGCCTGCTGGCGCTCAGCCTCGGCTCGCCGCCTGAAGCGCCTGATCGAGGTCTTCGATCAGATCATCGGGATGCTCCAGGCCAATCGAGAGGCGCAGCAGATTCTGCGGGGTGAGCGACTCTGGCCCTTCGATGCTGGCGCGATGCTCGATCAGGCTTTCGACGCCGCCCAGACTCGTCGCCCGTGTAAAGATGCGGGTGCGCGCCGCTACCGCCAGCGCCGTCTCGGCTCCGCCGTGTGTCTGCATCGAGAGCATGCCGCCAAACAGCGACATTTGGCGCGCCGCCACCGCATGCCCCGCGTGGGCAGGGCAGGCCGGGATAGTGAACCGCCGCGACGGCAGGATGTTCGGCCAGAAAACGCGCTACCGCCAGCGCATGCTCCGTATGCCCACGCATGCGGTACGCCAGCGTGCGGATGCCGCGCAACGTCAGCCAGCTATCGAAGGGAGAGAGCACTGCGCCGACGCTCCCCTGAATCTGGCGGATGCGCGCGAAGCGGTCATCGCCTGCCCGCGCCACCACCGCGCCACCCAGTGTATCGCTATGGCCGCCCAGGTATTTGGTCGTCGAGTGGACGACGAGATCGGCGCCCAACGCCAGCGGCCGCTGCGCTACCGGCGTCGCCCAGGTGTTATCGCAGGCCACCATCGCGCCCGCGCCATGAGCGAGCGCACAGATACGCTCGATGTCGCTGATCTTCAGCAGCGGATTCGAGGGCGTCTCGACCCAGACCAGCCGTGTCGCCGGACGTAGCGCCGCCTCCACCGCCGCCAGATCGCTCATGTCTACGAAGTCTACGGCCAGCCCCCACGGCGCGAAAATCGTGCGCAGTTGCTTCGCGGTGCCATGGTAGACATCGCTCGGCGCCAGCACATGATCGCCAGGCGCCAGCGACTGAAAGACCGCCGCAGTCGCCGCCGAGCCAGACGCGAACGCCGCCGCCTCTGCGGCGCCCTCTGCGCCGCCCTCCAGCGTCGCCAGCAGGTGTTCGAGCGCGACGCGGGTGGGATTCTCGGTGCGAATGTAGATGTAGCCGTGTGGATACGAGCCATCGCCTTCACGCTCGAACGTCGTCGAGAGGTGGAGCGGCGGCGTCACTGCGCCGGTCGTCGGGTCTGTCGCATGATCCGCATGAATCGCCAGCGTCTCAAACCGCATGTCGTTCTCCTCGCCCGCCAATGGCGTCGCTGTCACATACTGGCGCATCACCGCGACGCCTACTCATCCGCCGCGCGCTCCCAGAAATGCCGCAGCAGCGCGTTCACCATCCAGATGCGCAGGCCGACGCCCAGTGTGAGCGCGCCATTCACCGGCAGCATCGCCCAGAGATGTCTGTTGTGCGGCTGACGTTCCGTCAGAACCGCCAACCCGCAGAAGATCAGCGCCGACATGGCGAACATGTGGGTGAGCGCCTGCTTCTCATGCTCCAGATTCTGCCGCAGCGCCTCATACTGGCGCAGCGCCCACTGACTTTCGGGGTCGCCACGCCCGCTTGCGGCCCGCGCGCGCCGCAGCACATCGGGCAGGCTATGCTCGCCGGGGATCTCCACTGCGCGGCAGATTGCGCGCCAGGCGGCTCTGGCCCAGCCGCCATCGCCCAGAGGGTCGAGCCTCAGCGCCATCGTCACTACCTCCAGCTCATCCGCTGCGTCACGCTCATGCGCGCAGCGCGCACAGGTATCGCGCTCTCATTATAGTCGGGCCAACGCCGGTGGCTCTGGCTGGCCGACAAGCGGTGGGTCCGCCGGGTGGTCAGCGCGCGGGCCGCTGACGCTCGCGCCAGCACGCCGCCAACGCAGAAATGGCCGCTCAACCAGTTGGTAGGCGAGGTAGGCGAACGGAATCGCCACACACAGACCAATGGCGAGCGCCACCGCGCCACGCGCGAATCCTCCAGTAACAGGAATCCGCGGGAAGATCAGATTGATGATCGCCTCGTGCCAGAGGTAGAGGCTGTAGGAGATCAGCCCGACAAAGCGGAGTGGCCCCCACTCGAAGGGCGCTCGCAGCAGTGGCGGCGCCAGCAGCGCGCCGAGTGTCAGCGCGCCATAGACCATCCCCAACGCAAGCGGCCCCAGGATCATCTCCGCGTCGGTCGGGCGCAGCGCGAGATAGAACGCCGCCAGAATCGCATTACGCCGCTCATAGACTTGCGGGGCCAACGCCAGATAGCTCAACAGCGCCAGCCCCAGCAACGCCAACCCGGCCATCTGGACACGCCGCGTAGCCAGGGCGCCCGCGCGCTGTTTCAGCAGGGTATAGATGACGCTGCATAGCATGCCCACGCCAAAGACTTCGAGGTATTTGCCCTGTGACCCGATCACCACACGCTGCGCCAGGTCAATCCACGGGGCGGCGCTACCCGGTAGCGCGCTGCGATTCGCAGCCAGCGCAGCATCCACCTCACGTAGCGCCAGCGCCAGCGCGATGACGCCGACGACGCCCGCCACCAGCCGCCACGGCGAGCCACCGCTGACCCGCGCGATCACCGCAGCGATCAGCGGCAGCATGAGGTAGAACTGCCACTCGACCGCCAGGGTCCAGAATGGGCCGGAGATGGTGCGGTTGAACGCGGGTGAGATGTCATGCAGCAGCGTGAGATGCGCCAGCACATTCTGCGCGCCCACTGGCGACGCATAGACGCTGAACTGCGCCAGCGCCAGCACGCCGAGGCAGACATAGTAGGCGGGAAGGATGCGCAGCGCCCGCCGCCGGTAAAACTCGCGCGCGCGTGGCGCCGCACGCCCACCGAGAATCGCGCGGGCATAGGGCAGAAAGAGCAGGAAGCCTGAAAGCGTAAAGAACAGATCGACGCCAGACTCGCTGAAGAAGTAGGTCCAGGTCAGATCATGGCCAGCGATGATGGTCTTCGCGCCTGCCGTCGCCGTCGCATGGTAGACGAGCACACTGAGCGCGGCCAGCGCCCGCAGGCCATCGAGCGCGGCGATCTCCTGTGGGCCACTGCTCAGGGGATGCAGCCAGTGGCGCCAGGCAGCCCAGCGCGCACGGCGCACTCCGGGTGTCTCAGGTATTGCTATCACTCGCGCTCCTTGCAGTCTGGTTCTGTAGGTTCAGGGTCGCTCCGTCGCACGCTACCCCGCGCGGCACGCCTCTGCGAATGCGGCGAACAAGCGCCGACTCAACGCATCGGTCGCCACCAGCTCTTCGGGGTGATATTGCACCGCGATGGCGAACCGTTGGCCAGGGAGTTCCAGCGCCTCGGCGACGCCATCTGGCGCCCAGGCGACGACATGCGCGCCTGCGCCCGGTCGGCTGACAGCCTGGTGATGCAGACTATTCACCCGTAGCTCGTCCGCGCCGAGCAGTTCATGCAGGCGTGAGTCGCGCTCGACCACAATCGAATGGGCGAGGTAGGCGCGCTCGGTCTGCTGATGTGGCAGCGCGTCGGCGTGCTGGGTCGCGATGTCCTGATAGAGCGCGCCGCCACACGCCACATTCAGCGTCTGCATGCCCCGACAGATGCCCAGTGTGGGCAGGTCACGCGCGAGCGCCAGCTGCGTCAGCGTCAGCTCCAGCTCGTCGCGCTCCGGCTCGACCTCGCCGCATGTGGGCAGGCGTTCCTCGCCATAGCGCGCCGGGTCGATGTCGGCGCCACCGGTCAGCAGCAGGCCATCGAGCCGCGCGCATAGCGCCGCGAGCGCGTCCGCGCTCAGCCCCGGCGGAATCAGCAGCGGCGTCGTTCCAGCGGCGATCAGCGCACGGATGTAGGTCTGATTATTGCCGTAGAGTGGTCGGCGTGAGCCAGCCCGCTCCGCGCTGAAACATGGGACGCCGATCAGCGGCGCATCGTTCATCGCTCAGCCCTCCTCTGGCGCTCGCTACAGGGTCGTCGAGCAGCCGCGACCAGCGTCACGGCGCTCACCCTAGTATAACGCCCAACATCACGTGAAACAGACGCCGAGCGGTAACGCTCGGCGTCTGTTTCAACGCGCCTCACCATCTGGCTGTGCTGGCGGGCGTTAGCGCATATGGAATCGCGCCGGAGTCGCAAAGGACAATCCAGCCAGGGCGGACAGCGCGTTGCGCCCACGATCTAGGCGCCCTTGCCTGTCTGCGATTCGTCTGACGTCAATCGTGAAGTTCCGGTCGTTCTGGCCGCCTCTTCCACCGCCTCATCGCGCGCTCTTGGCCAAATTGCCAACACGGTCACCACTGCGAACCAGCCCAGTAACATGCTCAAGACAATTGCGCCCATCATCTGGCGATACCCCTTGAATTGGCCATGAGATGCCTGAAATGCCCATCCTTTCGTGGCACTCCCTGCCGTTGCTCATCACTACGTGTCTCAACAGTTGGCAACGCCGCGTCCTCCAGTCCAGTAACACCTGCCGGGACATTCAACGCCCCAGGCGCGCTCTGACGCCACAGTGACGGCGAGGCCCGCCTGTCTGCGCTTTGCGCTAGTGGGCATGCCGCCTGCGCGGGGCGCGTCGCGGCGCGCGCGCGCCAGTCGCTGGGGCGACATGATACGCCATGTGCGATTGCCCGGTGGACGTTGGCGCTGTGCGCCTGCCATCCGCCTGCTGCAGGTCAATCCCCGCGTCGTGGACAGATGGGCCGCTGGGCGGCGTGGCCGATGAGGTCGCCGCGCGCGCCATCGGCGTGGCGCCTGGGGCGCCACCAGCAGGCGGCTCACCGGTCGGCTCCAGGGTCAGCGGCTGCGCGACGTCGGCGGCATCTGTCGCGCTGGCCAGCGTCTCGCCGTCGGGCGCCCGTGTCACATGCACCTCTTGCGGCGCAGCGGCGGCAGGCGCCGACGAAGGTTCGAGCACCGAGACGATCTTGGCGGCAGGCGCCACCAGGGCGGCAGGCGCGCCTACGGGAGCGGCGGCGGCGATGGGAGGCTGCTCGCGCGCAGGCTCGCGGCGGGCGATGCGCCGACTCATCCAGCGATGGAAGGTATGCATGAAGAGCGTCGGCTGGTCAAGATAGACCGTTTCGCCAGCGTTCGAGATGACTTCCAGATCGGCGTGCGGATTCAGCGTCACCAGCCGCTCCATCTCGTACAGCGAGTGGCGGCTATCACGCGCGCCAATCATCAGCAGCGTCGGCGTCTGGAGCAGCGGGAAGACCTGACGCATCGGCAGGTCCAGTTCGCCGGTCAGCAGCGAGAGCGTGGCGTGTTCGCCGCCAAACTGATGCGCGCTGGCGTAGAGGTGATCGAGCGTCTCCTCATCCACCTCCAGCGGCCCCACAGCGCTGCGTCGGCCCGCCGCCAGTCGCAGCGCTGGCCGCAGGCTGACGATGGCATACGGCGTCATGCCGAGCGCCACTTTCTGCATGAGGCGCGCCACGGTTTGGCCCAGTGTTGGGTCCAGACGCATCCCCGCCTCGCTCTCTGGCGCCACCAGTGTCAGCCGGTCGATGAGTTCGGGGGCGTCCGAGGCGACTCGCGTCGCGATGTTGCCCGCCAGCCCAATCGCCACAACACTCGCGGGCGCGCCGACGACATCGCGCAGGAATCCTGTGAGTGTCGCAGCGTAGAATTCTCCGGTATGGGTCAGCGCAGGTCGCTCCGACATGCCGAAGCCGAGCCAGTCTGGCGCATAGACGCGATAGGTCTCGGCCAGCCGCGCAAACACCGAGCGAAACTCAAAGCTCGATGCGCCTGGATAGAATCCATGGAGCAGCACCACAGGCTGCCCATCCGCTGGACCAGCGACGCTATAGTAGACATCGCCGCCATGCCGCCGATCGATATGGCCATCGCCTGGCAATCCACTATCGAGTGGCTGCGGCGTCATCAACAGGTGACGCGCCGTCACGAGCGCGGCGCCCCCAGCCAGCCCGATGCCTACCAGCATGGTCCCACGCCAGAGCTGACGCGCCACACGTCTCGCTCGCATCTCTCATCGTCCTTCCCGTCTCGCGCTCACCCGGCGATTGTCGCATCGCGCGCTCAATCCAGGCGCCCCAGCAGTCGGCTGCCGCCGCATACCCGGCTCAACGCCCCGCAAAGGATTCCACAGCGTATCCGCATGCTTCGGGCCAGAGCCGCTGCGCCTCCACGATTCTTGAATGTCAAAACGAGCCAGCGCTCGTCGTGGCGACACATTCACCCAGGCAGCGTCTCCGCCCCTATGGCATACCCCAAAACGACGCCAGCTAGCGCGCTCTAGCGTGATAAAATCTCATCACCGCGCGCCGCCCGACGCTCACCCACCAGGCTGGCCTCCGCCGCCACCGTTGCATATGAGGAATGTCACATGCGTCTCATCACCACACACGAAGAACTGCGCCAGGCGCGCGCCGAATGGAGCCGTCAGGGGTCCATCGGTCTGTTGCCGACGATGGGCTATCTGCACGAGGGTCACATCTCGCATGCCCGCGCCGCCCGCGCCGAAAATGCTGTCGTCGTCGCCAGCATTTTCGTCAATCCCACCCAGTTTGGGCCGAATGAAGACCTGGCCCGCTACCCGCGCGACCTTCCGCGCGACTCCGCGTTGCTGGCCGGCGCGGGCGTAGACGCGCTCTTTGCGCCGACACCTGACGCCATGTACCCCGCAGGCTTCTCGACCTGGGTTGAGCCGTCTGGCTCGCTCACCGAGCGCCTCGAAGCCGCGCGTCGGCCCGGCCACTTTCGCGGAGTCGCCACGGTCGTCGCGAAGCTGCTTGCGCTCGTCGGCCCGACCCGCGCCTACTTCGGCCAGAAGGACGCCCAGCAGGTCGCCGTGATCCGTCGCATGATCGTCGATCTCAACCTGCCTGTTGAGCTGCGGGTCGGGCCAACTGTCCGCGAGGCGGATGGCCTGGCGATGAGCAGCCGCAACGTCTACCTGAGCGGCCCACAGCGTGCGGCGGCCACCGCGCTCTACCGCGCGCTCAGCGCTGGCCGCGCCGAGTTCGACGCCGCGTCCGCCCGCGCCAATGTGGCGCCTGATGCGGTGGCTGAGGCGATGCGCCAGAGCGTCGCCACCGAACCACTGGCGACGCTCGACTATGCCGAGGTCTGCGACCCCGACACCTGCCTGCCACTCACGACGCTCGCCGCGCCCGCGCTGCTCGTCATCGCCGCGCGCATCGGCGCCACCCGCCTGATCGATAACTTCCTGCTGCGCGCCGATGGCACATGGGACATCGGCCAGCTCAACGGCGGCGTCGCAGCGCAGTGAGCGACGTTTCACGTGAAACATCGTCGCGCCGCCGCAACCCGTTCCCAGTCCGCGCAGGCGGACTTCGCGGCCCGCAGGCCATCCAGGCGCGGTTTCAACCGCCAGCGACCTCTGTGTCTGCGACATGGACAAACGATTGCGCGCCGACTACACTAGACAGTGTTCGTTCGACATGCTTTGCTGGCGATAGTTGACATAATATTGAGCGCAGGCTTGCGCTGCGCATCGTTCACAAGATTCAGTGGAGGGAGCGATGGCTGCGCTGGTTATTACTGTCAATGGCGAGCGCCACGAAGTAGCGTCGCCCGCAGAGGCGCCGCTGCTCTATGTGCTGCGCGATGAACTGGGGCTGAGCGGGCCGCGCTTTGGCTGCGGGCTGGAGCAGTGCGGCGCCTGCATGGCGTTGCGCGGCGCCGAGGCTGTCGCGACCTGTCACCTGCCCGTCGGTGAGGCGGCAGGCGCGCAGATCACTACCTTGGAGGGGCTGGGCGCGCCAGGCGAGCCACATCCCGTACAGCAGGCGTTCCTCGAGGAGCAGGCGGCGCAGTGCGGCTATTGCAGCAATGGCATGATGATCGCCGCCGCCGCGCTCATCTGGCGCACACCCCACCCCACCGATGCGCAGATTCGCGCCGCGCTCGATGACAATCTCTGTCGCTGCGGCTCGCATCTGCGCATTATTCGCGCGGTCAAGCGCGCGGCTGCGCTGATGTGGGGGGAGGAATCCTGATGCCTGACCAGACGAGTACGCCGCGCGCCGCCTCCTTCATCGGCGCGGCAGGCGTGGATGCGGAGACGGCGGGACGTTCGCTGCTCTCCACACGGCCAACCCAGCCCACACAGATTGATGACTGGCTGGCCATCGCGCCCGATGGCCTCATCACCATCTTCAGCGGCAAAGTCGAGCTTGGCACGGGCGTGCGCACCGCGCTGGCGCAGGTCGTCGCCGATGAGCTGGATGTCTCGCTGGCCAGCGTGCGCGTGGTCATGGGCGATACCGCGCGCGTCCCCGATGAGGGCTACACCGCTGGCAGCAAGACAGTGGCGACCATCTGGGGGTCCGCGCGGCATGCGGCGGCTGAGGCGCGCCAGGCGCTGCTTACGTTGGCGGCTGAGCGGCTGGGCGCGGCCCCCGACGATCTGGTCGTGGCCGATGGCGCCATCGCACGCCGCGATGAGCCGCAGCGCCGCGTCACCTATGCCGAACTCGTGGGCGGCAGACGCTTCGGGCGCCCCGTCACCGGGCAGGCGCCGCTCAAGCCAACCAGCGCCTATCACCTCATTGGCGCCTCCGCGAGCCGTCTCGATCTCGCCGACAAGTTCAGTGGCGCGCCCAGCTTCGTCCACGATCTGCGCCTGCCCGGCATGCTGCATGCGCGCGTGGTGCGCCCGCCCAGCCCCGGCGCGACCCTCCGCGCGCTCGACGATGTCGCGCTGCGCGACATCCCCAGCGCGCAGGTCGTGCGGCTGGGCAATTTCGTTGGCGTGGTCGCCGAGCGCGAGGAGCAGGCGATCCGTGCGGCGCAGGCGCTGCGGCTGACGTGGGATGAGACGCCGACGCTGCCCGCGCCAGAGTCGCTCTATGCGACGATTCGCCAGACGCCGACGACCGAGCAGGTCGAGGTAGAGCGCGGCGCGGTGGCGGATGCGCTCGCAGGCGCGGCGACGGTGGTGAGCGCCAGCTACTTCCAGCCATTCCAGGCGCACGCCTCGATGGGGCCATCCTGCGCGGTGGCGCGCTTCGACGGCGACGGTGGCGTGAGCGTCTGGTGCAGCACGCAGGGAGTCTTTCCGCTGCGTGGCGCGCTGGCCGACCTGCTGGAGCTGCCGATCGAGCAGGTGCGCGTGATCTTTCAGGAGGGCGCGGGCTGCTATGGTCACAACGGTGGTGATGACGCCGCCGCCGACGCTGCGCTGCTGGCGCGAGCAGTGGGCGGGCCGGTGCGTGTGCAGTGGTCGCGCGAGGATGAGTTCGCCTGGGAGCCGAAGTCGCCTGCGATGGTCATCGAGGCGCGCGGCGGACTGGATGCGCGCGGCGACATTGTTGCGTGGGAATACGATGTCTGGTCGCCCTCACATGCGAATCGTCCTCGCCGGGCGCTCGACCTGCTCGCGGGTCAGCTCTGGCGTGGCAAGTCTGCGGCGCCGAGCGGCTTCTTCCTCGGCGGCGAGCGCAATGCGCCGACGGATTACACGCTACCCAATGCCCGCGTGACGGTTCACTGGCTGGCGCGCTCGCCACTGCGCGCCTCCTCGATGCGCAGCCTCGGCGCGACAGGCAATACCTTCGCCAATGAGTCGCTGATGGATGAGCTGGCGCTGGCGGCTGGCGCTGACCCGGTGGAGTTCCGCCTGCGCCGCCTCGCTGATCCGCGTGCGCGCGCTGTCATCCAGGCGGCCACGCGACAGGCGCGCTGGGACGAGCCGCAGCCATCGGGCGCGGGAGAATGCGTCGGGCGCGGCGTCGCCTTCGCACGCTACGAAAACACTGAGGCGTATGTCGCCGCAGTCGCCGAGGTCGCGGTGGACGTGGCCAGCGGCGTGGTGCGCGTGCGGCGCGTCGTCGTGGCGCATGACTGCGGGCTGATCGTCAATCCTGACGGTGTGCGCAACCAGATCGAGGGCAATGTCATTCAGGCGACGAGCCGCGCGCTCAAAGAGGAGACGCGCTTCGACACCACGCGCATCCTCAGCCGCGACTGGGAGAGCTATCCCATCCTGAAGTTCTCCGAGGTTCCCGACATCGAGATCATTCTGCTCAACCGGCCCGATCAGCCGCCAGTTGGCGCGGGCGAGCCTACCTCCGTCGTCATGGCGCCCGCCATCGCCAACGCCATCGCCAATGCCACTGGCGCGCGGCTGCGGCAGGTTCCGTTCACCCCCGCGCGGGTGCGGGCGGCGCTGGCTGAGTCAGCGCGGACGACGGCGCACAATCCGTTACCTTGATGCGCGCCGCGAAAGCGATGCAGAAGAGGCATGGCATGGATATTTCCAGCCTTAGCGCCAACGCGCAACGTGTAAGCTTTACCACCGGTCAGATGCAGGTACACTTCCAGGATGGCCGCAGCCTGACGGTTCCACTCGCCTGGTTTCCGATCTTGCTCCACGCGACGCCTGAGCAACGACAAGCATGGCGACTCATTGGCGGCGGCGTGGGCATTCACTGGGAAGCGCTGGATGAGGATATTTCCGTGCCGCGCCTCCTCGGACTGCCCTGCGAGTAGCGCAGCCACAGCGAGCAGCGGCTCCCGCGCCTTCTGGGAGAAAGGCCGGAGGTGAGGACGTTCCCGGCGCTTGAGCCAGGCTTGACAACAGCGCGTCCAGCCGTATACTCAATAGTGGACATTGGTATGACCATCATACCTGTATGATGATGATGCCAAACACACGGCGTAGTGTATGGGATCAGATGGGCATGTATACTCCCGTTGAGCGCAGCAAGCTCTATGAGCAGATCGTGGAGCAGATTCAGGGGCGCATCGTGCGCGGCGAGTTGCGCGCCGGGGATCGCCTGCTGCCGGAGCGCGAACTGGCGGCCTCGTTCGGCGCCAGCCGCACCGCCGTGCGCGAGGCGCTCAAGACACTCGCGCAGCGGGGCCTGGTGGATATGCGTCCGGGGCGCGGCACAGTCGTGACCGACAACACCTCCGATGCGATGCGTTCCTCGCTGGGGCTGATGCTGCGTGTCAGCCACCTGTACAGCCCCAGCGCGCTGGTCGAACTGCGCGAGATCATCGAGCCGGAGATCGCCGCGCTGGCCGCCGAGCGCGCCACTGAGGCGCATCTCGCCGCGTTGCGCGATGCGGTGGACACGATGGAGCGCTCGTTGCGCCGGGCCGCAGACTACATCGAGGCGGACAATCGCTTCCACCGCACGCTGGCGCTGGCCACGCAGAATCCGCTGATCGTTTCGCTGGTGGATTCCATCGTCGGCCTGCTCGCCGAGCAGCGCTCGCTCATCTTCGCCGTGCCGGGTGGCCCAGAGCGCGGACAGGTTTTTCACAAGACGCTGTTCGATGCGATTGAGCGCCGCGACATCGCGCTGGCGCGGACAGCCATGCGCGCTCACCTCGTGCAGGTCAGCGTAGATGTGGCCGCCGCTGTCGAGGGCGAGCCGCAGCTTTGATACAGACGACTGAATTGTTGGAGGTAGCGCGATGACGCAGGTGGGTCAGGCGCCGGGCCGAACGGACCCTGCGCTGACACGAGATCACTGGCTGTATCTGTACCGGCAGATGCAGCGCATTCGCCTGTTCGAGGAGCAGGTGAACGAACTCTATATGTCGGCGCGCATGCCCGGTCTGGCGCACCTCTACAGCGGCGAGGAGGCCGTCGCCGTCGGCGTCTGTGGCGCGCTACGCCAGGACGACTACATCACCAGCACGCATCGCGGGCACGGCCACTGCATCGCCAAGGGCGCCGCGATCGATCTGATGTACGCCGAGTTGCTGGGCAAAGAGGCGGGCTATTGCCACGGCAAGGGCGGCAGCATGCACATCGCCGACCAGAACACCGGCAACCTCGGCGCCAACGCCATCGTCGGCGGCAGCGCGGGCATCGCCACCGGCGCCGCATTCTCCAGCAAGGCGCAGGGACTCGACCGCGTGGCCGTCTGCTTCTTCGGCGAGGGCGCGCTCGGCCAGGGGCTGGTCTATGAAGTGATGAACATGGCGTCGCTGTGGAAGCTGCCGGTCATCTACGTCTGCGAAAACAACCTCTACGGCGAGTACACCCACTACACCGAGACGCAATCTGGCTCGCTCGGCGCCCGCGCCGCCGCCTTCGGCATCCCGGTGGAGGAGGTAGATGGCCAGGACGTTCGCGCAGTCAACGCCGTCGCTGAGCAAGCCGTCGCGCGCGCCCGCGCTGGCGAAGGCCCGACCTTCCTGCTCTGCAACACCTACCGCTACTATGGCCATCACGTCGGCGACATCCAGCGCGCCTACTATCGCTCACGCGAGGAGGAGGAGCACTGGCGCCGCGACCGTGACCCGATCAAGATCATGGGCGCCTGGCTCGAAGCTGAGGGCGTCGCCACTGCCGCCGAGCTAGACGCCATCCGCGCCGAGGTGGACGCCGAGGTGCAGGCGGGCGTGGCCTTCGCGCTCGACGCTCCCTATCCAGACCCGTCGGAGGTAACAGAGCATGTCTACGTCTAGCCTCATCTCCAGCGGGGCGGTCGGCGCGCCTGGGACGCAAGCGACCCGCGAGATTACCCTGAGCCAGGCGATTCGCGAGGCGCTGGCCGAGGAGCTACGCCGCGACCCCACCGTCTTTGTCATCGGCGAAGATGTCGCCGAGGCAGGCACGCCCTTCAAGGTGTTGAGCGGCCTCGTCGAAGAGTTCGGCAAGACCCGCATCGTCGATTCGCCCATCTCTGAGGCGGGCATCACCGGGCTGGGCGTTGGCGCGGCGATGACCGGCATGCGCCCCGTCGTGGACATCATGTTCGGTGACTTCCTCGGCATCGTCATGGATCAGATCGCCAATCAGGCCGCGAAAGTGCATTACATGTCCGGCGGCAAGCTCAAGGTTCCGATGGTCATCCGCACGACACTCGGCGCCACCCGCCGCAGCGCCGCGCAGCATAGCCAGAGCCTGCACGCCTGGGTGAGCCACATCCCCGGCCTCAAGGTCGCCCTGCCCGCGACTCCCTACGACGCCAAGGGTCTGCTCAAGACCGCCATCCGCGACGACAACCCCGTGGTGATCTTCGAGGACAAGATGATGTATACCCTCAAGGGCCACGTCCCTGAGGAGGAGTACACCATTCCGTTTGGCGTCGCCGATGTCAAGCGCGTGGGCGAGGACATTACGCTGGTCGCGACGAGCAGCATGGTGCAGGTGGCGCTCGCCGCCGCCGAGCAGCTTCAGAGCATCGGCGTCAGCGCCGAGGTGATTGATCCGCGCACCACCTTCCCGCTCGACAAAGACGCGCTGATCAACTCGGCCATCAAGACGAGCCGCGCCATCGTGATTGACGAGGGCTACGAGCGCTACGGGGTCACGGCGGAGTTCGCCGCGGTCATCAGCGATGGCGCGTTCTACTATCTCGACGCGCCCGTGAAGCGCATGGGCGCGATGGATGTGCCGATTCCATTCTCGCCCGTGCTCGAAGACCTGACCGTTCCCACGCCGGAGACCGTGACAGCCCTGGCCAAGACGCTCTGCGGTCGCGCCTAGGCTGTCCGCTGTTCTCCCTGCGCGTCGCGCCGCTGTGACGCGCATCAGCCAAAGGAGTCTAGTACGATGGGTCCCAAGACATACGGTACGATGGGCGTGGACTGGGAGGAGCGGATTGACTACGACCGGCTGCGCACCGAGCGACTGACGCGCATCAAGCGTCTGCTGGCCGAGTCGGAGATGGGCGCGCTGCTCTGCTTCGATATGAACAACATCCGCTACATCACCGCGACGCACATCGGCACCTGGGCGATGGATAAGATTGCGCGCTTCTCGCTGCTGCCGCAGAACGATGAGCCGATCCTCTGGGATTTCGGCTCCGCCGCTCGCAGCCACCAGCTCTACGCCCCCTGGCTGGGCGAGCGTTCGCGTGCGGGCATCTCGACGCAGCGCGGCGCGATGGCGCCGGAGGCTGGCCGCGCCGAAGACGTGGCGCGCAAGATTCGCATCGAGCTGGAGGAGCGCGGGCTGATGGGCGCGCCGCTCGGTGTGGATGTCGTCGAACTGCCGGTGCTCTTCGCACTGCAGAAAGAGGGCATCACGGTCGTAGACGGCCAGCAATTGATGCAGCAGGCGCGCATCATCAAGACGGTTGACGAGATCACCCTGCTCAACACCGCCTGCATGATGGTGGACGCCGCCTATGACGAACTCTACCGCTTCATGCGCCCCGGCGTACGCGAGAATGAGTGCGTTGGCCTCGTCAGCAAGACGCTCTATGACATGGGATCAGAGCATGTCGAGGGCGTCAACGCCATCTCTGGCGAGCGGTGCAGCCCGCATCCGCACGTCTTCAGCGACCGCGCGCTGCGCCCCGGCGACCCCGCCTACTTCGACATCCTGCACAGCTTCAACGGCTACCGCACCTGCTACTATCGCACCTTCGCCGTCGGCAGCGCCTCGCAGGCCCAGGTGGACGCCTACAAGAAGTGCCGCGAGATTCTCGACACGGCCATCGCCATGATTCGCCCCGGTGTCACCACGGGCGATGTCGTCGCCACCTTCCCGAAGGCCACGGAGTTTGGCTTCCAGGACGAGGAGGCGGCGTTCGCGCTGCAATATGGCCACGGCGTCGGCCTCTCCATCTGGGAGAAACCCATCTTCAGCCGCCTCGTCTCGCTCGACCACCCTGAGGTGATCCAGGCAGGGATGGTCTTCGCGCTCGAAACCTTCTGGCCGGCGTCCGATGGTTGGTCCGCCGCGCGCATCGAGGAGCAGTTGGTCGTCACGCCGACTGGCTGCGAGGTGATTACCCGCTTCCCCGCCGAAGAGTTGCTCGTGGCGGGCGTGCGCTACTACACCGCGACCGGCCCGCTCAACACTGTCCGCGACGCGCAGTCACATCGCAACACGGTGGCTGGCAGCCGCCAGCAGCCGGTGGCGAGCGCACATTCATCCAACTCGAATTCGACGAATTCGACGAATTCGCAGTAGACGCCGCAAGGGAAGACGCTTTTCGATGGCTACAAAGGTGTTCATGCCAGCCCTGGGGATGGCTCAGGAGACTGGCACGCTGGTGCGCTGGCTCAAAGCCGAGGGCGACGCCGTGCAAGAAGGCGCCGTCCTCGCCGAGATTCAGACCGACAAGGCGATGGTCGAACTGGAGGCCCGCGCCAGCGGCGTGCTGGCGAACCTCGCCGCGCGTGAGGGCGAAGATGTGCCGGTTGGGCAGGTCATCGCCCTGATTCTCGCGCCTGGCGAGCAGCCCGCCACCGCGTCGCCAGCGGCGCAGCCAGCCGCGCCAGTGGCCACGGCGAATGGCGCGCTTGCCGCGTCGGGCGCGCCGAGCTATGGCGCTGGCGGGGTCAGCCCGCTGGCCCGGCGCATCGCGGAGGAGCGTGGCATTGACCCCGGCGTCATCCCGTCGAGCGGTCGGCGTGTGCAGAAGGCCGATGTCATCGCCTATCTCGATGAGCGTGACGCCCCAGCCCAGACGAGCAGCGCACATCACGCAGCGCCGGATGGTCGGCCCGCGCGGCTGCTGCCTGCCTCGCCCAGGGCGCGGCGGCTGGCGGGCGAGCGTGGCGTTGACCTCGCGCTGGTGATGGGCAGCGCGCCCGGCGCAGCGGTCATCACCAGCGATGTGCTGGCCTTCGCCGTGCGCCCCAGCGTGCCCGCCGTCGCCAGCGTCGCGAGCCAGCCACAGGCGGCCCCAGCGCAGCCTACGACCGCGCTGCATCCCGTCTGGCGCATCATGGCCGAGCGCACGACGCAGAGCTGGCAGCAGATCCCGCACTTCTTCCTGCTACGCGAGATCAACGCCACACGCATGATCGCCTGGCGCGAGCAGGCGCGCCGCCAGCGCGAGCTCAACATCACCTACACCGACCTGCTGGTGATGGCCGTCGCCCACACGCTGCGCGCGCATCCGCGTGTCAACGCCTCGTGGCGCGAGGGGAGCATCATCCAGCATCCTGAGGTAAATGTCGCGCTGGCGGTCGCCGCCGAGTATGGCCTCGTCACGCCCGTGATTCACCAGGCCGATACGCTGGACCTGGGCGCCATCGCGCAGCAGCGCATGCAGTTGGTGCAGCGCGCCCAGAGTGGCAAGCAAAGGCCTGATGACCTGGCGGGCGCGACCTTCACCATCAGCAACCTCGGCATGTATGGTGTGGACGCCTTCAACGCCATCGTGCCGGGGCCACAGGCGGCGATTCTGGCGGTCGGGCGCATCGTCGAGCGCGTCGTGCCGCTGCGGGGTGTTCCCGCTGTGCAGCCGATGATGGCGCTCAGCCTCTCGTGCGACCATCGCGTCATCGATGGCGCGCGTGGGGCCGAGTTCCTGGGCGCGCTCGCCGACCTGCTCGAGGAGCCGCTGGCGCTGCTCAGCTAGCGGCGTCACCCACAGCGGGTGAAGCGCATCGGGTAGGCGTGCAGCCGCTCGATACCTGTGCGGGTCACGCGCACGAGTTCACCCACCTGCACGCCGCTCTGTTCGTCGGGCGTGATGATGTTCGGCTGAATCACGACGGTCATGTTCTCGACAAAGGTGAAGGGCGCTGGCGGCGTCGCGCTCGTCTGCCGGGTGCGCAAGATCGGCGGCAAATAGCCGCCACCCAGCCCGTGGAGGAGGTCATCGTAGATCGTGTAGCCAGCGGCGTGAATGCGCTCAGCCGCGTCCAGCGCGTCGTCGCTACTCGCGCCCGCGCGCAGTCGTGCGGCGATGGCGTCGAAGACCTCGACCGCCAGATCGTACATCCGCTGATAGGCGGGCGTGGGGTCGGCGGCGATGGTGAATGGGCGGAGCAGTTGGCCGGGGTAGCCGTGGTATTGCGCGCTGATCTCGAAGATGAGCGCGTCGCCCACCGCGAGACGCCGACCCGACGGACGTTGCGCTGGCACACAGGCTGAGGGATGCGCCATCGGCGTCGTCGCCAGATAGTGAATGCCCGTCTGGCCGCCCTGCCCGACATACGCGCCCTCGATCAGCGCGATCAACTCGTGCTCGGTCATGCCGGGCCGCGCCGCCTGTTCGAGCGCGTAGGCCGCGCGATCGGTCAACGTAGCGCCCTTGCGCAGAAACGCCAGCTCCTCCGCGCTCTTGACGAGGCGAAGCTGACGCAGCGCGGCTGATACATCGCTCAGAGTCGCCTGCGGCAGCGCCCGCTGGAGAGCGAGGAAGTGACGCGCGGTCAGCGGCCCCGCATAGCCGAGGCGCGCGCTGGCCAGGCCGAGCGCCCGCGCGGCGTCCGCAGCCGTCGCCGCGAGATCTGCGCCGCCCCAGCGCACCGCACACTGGCGCGCCATGCGCCGCGCCGTGGGGACGTGATTGTAGTATTGCACGAGCAGCAGCGGTTCGCCGCTGGCGGGGAAGAGCAGCAGCGCCTCGCGTGAGACGAGCACATTGGTGAGGTAGCTCACCTCGTTGTCGAGTCCGGGCGCGCCATAGAGCAGCAGCGCCTCGATACCCTGGTCGCGCATCAGCGCGCGTGTGACGCTTCTGCGCCGCCCAAGCTCAGCGTCGGAGAAGTGCGGATAGCCAGGCGTCTCGGACACGCGCTCGGCGTCATCTGCGGGTATATCTGCGGTCATCGGCGCCTTCCTGTTGGTGTTCGACCGGCTGCGCTGTCAGTCGAACAGGAGTCTAGCGGGCGCCGTCGCCAGTGTCAACCTGCGCGCGCTTGCTGGCCAGCGCTTGTGAATTGCCCGGCGGGTCCCAGCCCTACGCAGGTGGGGCTTCGCGGCCCGCAGGCCCGTAGCTGCGGGTTCACCCGCCTGTACGCGCAGTCCCGCGCTCGTCAATTTCACCCATTCGCATAGAGGCGCCTCCAGAATTGGACAGTATAGGCGATAATGGGGCGGGCGAGAGCGAGTCTGCGAAAGGAGCGATCTTGCCGGGGCCAGGCGCAGGCAAAGCCAGAACCAGGCACGGGTGAGGCCGACGCTAGGCATTCGGTATTGACACGTGTTCGCCTCGGTGATATTGTTGCGTCAATCGATTGTCCTGAGTTAGGCAAACGATTGCGCAAAAACGAGCTGGCTACTGCGGACACTCCCGCCACGTCGCTGCGCTACGGCGAAACCTCGCAACGCGATGCTAACGAGACGCTTGAGCGCATGCACGAAGGAGTACAGATCGATGGCAGGTGACGCGCGCGTGCAGGCGGCGATAACCAATTGGGCGCCCCGTTTCCTCGCAAACGGCATCGATCCCAATGACTTTCAGCGCGTGACCGCGCGTATCGGTGACTGGTCTGGCTGGCTCCGCGAGTGGTCCGACTGCGGCGCCATGCATCAGCAGATGGGAGAGGAGGCCGAGAGCTACGGCCAGCATGAATCCATGGCGTACCATTTCTTTCACGCCGCCATGGCCTATCACTTTGGCAAGTTCCTGGCCGTTGAGTTTCCTGACCAGTTGCGTGCGGCCCACGAACTGGCCGTCAATTGCTATCTGCGGGCGCTCCCCTGGTTCGATGTTCCCGGTGAGCGCATGGCCATCCCATTTGAGGATGGTCTGACGATGTGGGGCGTGCTGCGCAAACCGTTGCGCGTGACCCGACCCCCTGTCGTGCTGCTCGTTCCCGGCCTCGATTCTGTCAAAGAGGAGTTGCACACCTACGGCGATGAATTTCTGCGCCGAGGCATGGCCACACTTGCGATTGATGGCCCGGGGCAAGGTGAAATGGAGTTCGAGCGACCCATGCGCAGCGATTACGAAGTCGTCGCGCGGGCCGCGATTGACGCGCTCGAGCGCCGGTCCGATCTCGATGCGCGACGCACAGGGCGTGCTGGGCGTGAGTCTGGGCGGCTACTACGCCCCACGCGCAGCCGCTTTCGAGCCGCGAATACGCGCCGTGATCGCCGTCGCTGGACCCTATGCGATTCCCGACGCATTCGATCAGATGCCTGGCCTGACACAGGAGGCGTTCATCCATCGGTGTGGCGCCGCCTCTCAGGCAGACGCGATTGAGCGCCTGCGCTCATTTACCCTTGCAGGCGTTCTCCAGCGGGTCACCGCTCCCACCCTGGTCATCATGGGACGCCAGGATCGCGTGGTTCCTCCACACGATGCGGAGCGCGTGGCGCAAGAGATCAGTGGCCCGGTGGACTTGTGGATGTTTGATGACGGCAATCATGTCTGCAACAACATTCCCTACAAGCACCGCCCACAGATGGCTGATTGGATGCGACAACAGTTGAGCGCAAGCACTGCGGCGTAGCAAGGTTCCCTCCGCTGGGATGCGACAGGCTTCCCCATGCGTTTCCAGGGAGCTACGCCCGACGCCAGAATGTCCCGGACGACCGATGCCTGGACGGTAGCAGGGGCGCCATGGCGCGGAGAATGGCACAGGGCCTCGATCTCTGAACGCGATCAGGGAACTATTGGCCCAATTCCATATGATGGAATGATGTACGAGCTACAGAGATGTAGCTCAGGGAGCAGAGCCATGACCGGACGATACTCCTCCACGCGCATTCATCGGGTTTTCAGCCTGTTTGGCATCCTCGCGTGCCTGGCGATGACACTGGCGGCCTGTAGCGTCGGTGGCGGCAGCAGCACAGCGCAGGGGCCGATCACCATCGGTATCTCCCTCTCTCTCACAGGCGACTTCTCTGCGGACGGCCAAGCCTTCAAGCAGGGGTATGAACTCTGGGCGAATGATGTCAATTCCAACGGCGGTTTGCTCGGTCGCCAGGTGAAGCTGACGATCGTCGATGATGCGAGCAGCCCGCAGCAGGTGACCACCAACTACCAGACACTCATCACGCAAGACAAGGTTGACCTGGTCTTTGGTCCCTACTCCACCCTGTTGACGAAGCCGGCCTCTGTCATCGCGAATCGCTATGGCTACGCGATGGTTGAGGGCGCGGGCGGTGGCCCATCGGTCTTCACACAGGGCCTCCACAATGTCTTCGACGTGTCGCTGCCCGTCGCGAATAACCTGGTCACCTTCGCGAACTACATCGCGTCGCTGCCAGCAGACCAGCGCCCGAAGACCGCCGCCTATGCCACTGAGGACGACCCCTTCACGCAGCCCCAGGTGGACACGGCGCGCGCTGCCCTTGAGGCCGATGGCGTCACGACCGCGTACTACAAGGTCTATCCGGCGGAGACGACGGACTTCACGCCCATCGCCGCTGCCGTTATCGGCTCCAAGGCGCAGGTTGTGATCGCCGGAACGATGCTTCCTGACATCACAGCGTTCATTCAGGACTTCCAGCAGCAGCACTACAACCCACAGGCGGTTGTCGCGACGGCTGGCCCGGACCAGGGGACGCAGTTCCTCAACGCCATCGGCGGTACGGCGGCGGCTGAGGGTGTGATGGTGCCAAACGGTTGGTGGCCTGACCTCCAGGCGACTGGCAACTCGCAGATGGTCTCGGAGTACATCGCCAAGTATGGCGGCCAGAAGTCTGACATCAGCGCCGACGTGCCTGAGGCCTACTCGGTTGGCCAGGTCGTCGCACAGGCGGTGGAGCAGAACAAGAGCCTCGACCAGACCAAGCTCATCGCCACGCTCAGCTCTGGCACCTTCCAGAGCGTGCAGGGGCCAGTGAAATTCGATAGTACTGGCCAGAACACACAGGCGCAGGGCTACCTGTTCCAGTGGCAGAACGGCCAGTTCATCCCCGTCTATCCCGCGAATGTCGCGACGACCAGCCCGGAGTTCCCGAAACCCAACTGGCCGTAATCCTTACCTGTAGCGCAGCCCGCGCATAGCGAGTGGCCCTTGTGCTTGCTATGCGCTCCTGAGTCCGGGGAAGGACGCCCTTCCCCGGACCGCTTCCCGGACACTCGCAAGGAGACAACGATCATGGCGTTCGACCCGTCAACGCTCCTCCACGCTATTGTCGCAGGCTTTCTGACCGGTGGCATCTATGCCCTCATGGCGGCTGGCCTGACGCTCATCTTTGGCGTGATGGACATCATCAACATCGCGCAGGGCGCATTCGTGGTGTTGGGCGCCTACCTGAGCTACTGGCTCGCGCAGCAGTTCCACGTCGATCTCTTCCTTGGGTTGTTCATCACCATACCCGTGATGTTTGTCCTCGGCGTCATCCTCGAATGGGGCCTGATTCGTCCGCTGAAGCGTGATCGCACACAGCTCTCGATTCTGGTCACCTATGCCATTGCCATCGTGATCGAGGGCGTCCTGGACGCCTTCTTCAGTTCCAACCCGGTCACGCTGCATGCCTGGTATACCACGAAGTCAGTGCAGATCGGCTCGTTCTTCCTCCCATACATCTATCTGATGGGATTCGGCCTGAGTGTCGTCTTGCTGGCGGCGCTCTACTACATGCTCTACCGCACCAAGTTCGGGCGTAGCGTGCGCGCGATGATGCAAAATCGTGCGGCGGCGCTGCTGATTGGCATCAACGTTGAACGGGTCGCGGCGCTGACGTTTGGCGTCGGCGTGGCGCTGACGGCGGCTGGAGGCATGGTCTTCGGCGCCACAAACACCTTCAACGGCAATAGCCATTACGACCTCATCTCACGTCTGCTGGTCATCATCATCCTTGCTGGCATGGGCAGCCTTGGTGGAGCGCTGATCGCCTCTGTCGGTATGTTGGTCATCGAGGCTGTCGTTGACATCGTCTGGTCGCCTGTGTGGGGCAGCACTGTGTTCTACATGCTGCTCGTCATCATCTTGCTCGCCCGCCCGCAGGGGTTGTTCGGCAGGTTTGTGACGCGCAACCAGTAAGCGTACCTCCCATGACGATGCGCGCCGGGGGCGAGGCCGAAGGCGAGAACGAACGCAACCAGAAGAAAGAGCAGCTTCCGATTATGGCAACAGTGGCGCAATCCCAGACATCCTCAGGGCGATCAGGCGCCCGCCAGTGGAAGCCGTTCCAGGTGGTGTTCTGGCTGGCCTGTCTCGTCGGCGTGATCGTGTTTCCACTGGTGTTTTCAAGTCCAGCCACCACGACCGTCGCCTTCTTCACGCTCGTCTTCGCGGCGGCAGGTACGGCGTGGAACATCTTCTGCGGCTACACCGGCTATATCGCGCTGGGGCATGCCGTCTTCTTCGGGGTTGGCTGCTACACGATGTCGATCATCTGCACGCGGTGGCACATCCCTGGCGGCTGGACACCCTTCGCGGTGGTGCCGCTGGCGGGCCTCGTCGCCGCAGCGATTGCCGTGCCGGTCGGGGCTGTGGCGCTGCGTACGCGCCGCCACACCTTCGTCGTCATCACCATCGCGATCTTCTTCGTCTTCCAGCTACTGGCCGAGAACAACGTGTTCGGGCTGACTAACGGCATGTCCGGCGTTGAGTTGCCGATTCCCCCGTGGAGCGGCGCTACCTATAACCTGCCGTTCTACTACGTGATCCTCGTGATCTTGCTGCTCGCCGTCGCGACCTCCTGGTTCGTGCGCCACTCGAAGTATGGGCTGGAGCTGCTCGCGATTCGCGATGACGAAGACCGCGCGCGTGGCCTGGGCGTTCGCACGGGCGTCGTGAAGCTGAGCGCATTCGTACTCTCGGCCTTCTTCGTCGGCATGTGTGGCGCCGTCTGGGTCTACTTCCTGGAGTCCACCTTTCCGCCATTTGCCTTCGATCCGCTGTTCGATGTGCTGGTCGCGCTGATGGCCTTCCTCGGTGGCCTGGGAACTATCTCAGGCCCGCTGCTCGGCGCGCTCATCCTTGAGCCGGTGCAGCAATATCTCACGATTATTCTTGGCCAGAACGGCCTCAACCTGGTGATCGAGGGGTTGATCTTCCTCGCCGTGATCCTGTTGCTGCCTCAGGGCATCGTGCCAGCCGTCAGCAAATTGATCTTCGCGCGCAAAGGCGCCAGCGCAACACCCGTCGCATCGAGTCCGCCTGCGGCGCCTGCGGCCAGGCCAGCGGATTCTGTGGCGGACCGGAAATAGCCCGAAATAGCCAAGCGCAGACGCGAGTGATCTGACGCGGACCATACGCACACGGGAGACTCTGATGAGCTTGCTACAAGCGACTGATGTATCGAAAGCCTTTGGTGGCATCCAGGCGCTCAACGCCTGCTCCATCTCGGTCGAGCAAGGCTCGATCACCGGGCTGATTGGCCCAAATGGCTCAGGCAAGACCACCCTGTTCAATGTCATCACCGGCTACGAACGCGCCGACACGGGTACAGTGGAGTTCAAGGGCGCCAACATCAGCCACTTCGGCCCCGACCGCATCTTCGCCATGGGCATCGGGCGCACGTTCCAGTTGACGCGCATCTTTCCGCGCCTGACCGTCACCGAGAACATGCATGTGGCCATCAAGCGCAAGGGGATTGCCTCGCTGCTGGGGCGCTGGAGCGCCTCGAGCGAGCACGACCGCGCGCTGGAGCTGCTGGAGTTCGTCGGCCTCACGCATCTCAAAGACGAGCCAGGGGGCAGCCTCTCGTATGGGCAGCGCAAGCTGCTGGAGCTGGCCTTCATTCTGGTCGCCGAGCCGCAAATGGTCTTGCTCGATGAGCCAGCGGGCGGCATCAACCCAACGCTCATCGGCCAGCTTGGCGACCGCATCCGCGAACTCAACCGTCGGGGCATGACGTTTCTGATCGTCGAGCATAACATGGAGTTCGTCATGGGCCTGTGCAACCGGGTCATGGTGATGCACCGTGGCGCGAAACTGGCCGAGGGAACCCCGGAGAATGTGCGCTCCAATCCCGCCGTGCTCGAAGCCTATCTGGGAGACTGAAGAGATGCTGCTACAACTCACCAATGTGATTGCGGGCTACGGCGGCGGCGACGTGTTGCGCGGGGTCAACCTGAGCGTCGAGAAGGGAACGATCACCTGCATCGTCGGCCCCAACGGCGCGGGCAAGTCGACCATCTTCACCGCCATCAGTGGCCTTATCAAGCCACGCAGTGGCCAGATTTTGTTCAATGGGCAGGACCTCGTCGGCCTCTCGCCGCAGCAGGTCTTGATGCGCGGGCTGGTGCAGGTGCCACAAAATCATAGCCTCTTCCCCGCGATGTCGGTGCGTGAGAATGTCGAGCTTGGCGCCTACATGCTGCGCGATAAATCCGTGGTCAGGCAGCGCTATGACGAGATTCAGGGGCTGTTCCCGATTGTGCGCGAGCGCGGCCACGAGCAGGCGGGTAGTCTCTCTGGCGGGCAACAACGCCTGGTCGAGTTTGCGCGCTGCCTGATGCTCGATCCCGCGCTGGTGTTGCTCGACGAGCCTTCGATGGGCCTGGACCCCAAGACGCTCAAAGAGGTCTTCAAGACGATTACGGCGATGAAACAGTCCGGGCGCACGATCTTGCTGGTGGAGCAGAACGCGCGCGCCGGGCTGCGGCTCGCCGACCACGGCGTGGTGATGGAGAGCGGTCGTGTGCGCCTCGATGGCCCCAGCGCCAGCGTGTTGAGCAACCCGGAGATCAGCACACTCTACCTTGGTGGCAGCGTCACCAGGCCATCCACAGGGGCGCAGCAGCCAGCGAGCGCGCAGTAGTCTGGCTGCAACTACGCTGGGGATGCGCGCTGTTTGGCCTCACAGGGCGGCGCGGGCGTGTTCGTACCAGCGCAGGTCGCAGTAGTCGGCAGGCTGCCCCAGCGCTGCGGCGGGGCTTCCATAGCGCGCGCGCAGGGCGATGACCTGCGCCAGGCCAGCTTCGTCGAGCGCGGCCTCGCGCCCGAAACCCAGCAGCGGATCGGTGAACGCCGCGTAGGCTTGCGCGGGTGAGACGCCCGCGCCGCCGCCGAGCGCAGATTCCTCCGCCAGCAGCGCCTCCACCGCCGCACGCTGCGCCGGGTCGTGCAGCGTGCGCAACGCCAGCAGCAACGCCGCGATGTAGCGAGTCACCAGGTCGCTGTGCGCCTCGACCCAGCCGCGCGCGCCCGCCAGCGCCTGTGAGGCATAGGCGGCGTAGGCGTCGGTCGAGGTCGCCAGCCGCTGGCAGCCCTTGCCCGCCAGCAGCAGATCGAATGGCGGGTAGACAATCGTGGCCGCCAGCGAACCCTGCGCCAGCGCCGCCGCGCGTGCGCCCGTGCCGCCAGCCACGCTCAAGCGATAATCACTCCCCAGCGTCAGCCCCGCGCGCGCCAGCAGATCGCGTAGCACGAGCGCGAAACCAGAGCCAGGATTGTCAACGCCAACCACGCGCCCACGCAGGTCTGCGGCGGCGCCGATCTCTGGCCGAGCGTACACGCTGAGGGGGCCATTGCTGCCACCCAGCAGCAGCGCCATCTGCGGCGCCGTCGCCGGATCGCAGCCAAACGCCGCTGGCTGTGTATCGAAGTTCACCACATTGTCGGGCGCCGTGTGGATCAGGTCATCGTCGCCCCGCGCCAGCCGGGCAAGCTGCTCGGCGGAGCTGTTGGTGAACGCAAGCGCCACCGTCAGCCCGGCGCGGGTAAAGTAGCCCCAGCGCTGCGCCGCCACAATCGGCAGATTTTGCAGTCCCTGAAACGTGCGGACACGTAGCGTCGTCGCGTCTGCGCTCATCATCGGCGCCCCCTGGCTGCGGTGGATAGCGCAAGGCTACTCCTGGTCGCGCTGAGGCGAGAGCGCCGCCACATCGCGCTCGACGCCCGCCATCTTCGCCAGCACCTGGAAGACGATGTAGAAGTCGTGGCCCTCCAGTCCCATCGCGCGCGCCGCCGTCAGAAACTCATTGCTCACCGCCACGGTGGGCAGCGGCACATTCAGCTCACGCCCCATCTCCAGCGCCAGCAGCATATCTTTCTGCATCATGTTGACGTTGAACCAGACCTCATCGGGCGCATCGATGATGAAGGGGGCGCGATATTTGAGCGATGGCGAGGCGATGACGCTATCGAGCAGCGCCTGCATCGCCGTCTCGCGCGGGATGCCGCCCTTCTCGGCCAGCAGCATACTCTCGCTGAACGCGAGCATCTGTACCTGCAAGTTCAGGTTGATGGCGATCTTCATCAGCACCGCCTGGCCGTGGCTGCCGACATGCTGCACCGTCGGCGCGATGGCAAGCAAGGTGGGCAGCGCATACTCATAGGTCTCGCGCGGGCCGCCGATCATCATCGAGAGCTTGCCCTGCTCCAGTGTCACCACGCTGCCAGAGACCGGCGCGTCGAGCATCTGCGCGCCGCGCTCTTCCACTCGTGCGGCGATACGCCGCGAAAATGCCGGATTCACCGTACTCATATCAACGTAGGTCTTGCCGGGGCCGAGCGCGCCCAGGATGCCATCTGGACCCTCAATGATCGCTTCGAGCGCCTGCGTATTCGTCACCATCGAGAACGTGATCTCGGACGCCTCCACCACCTCGCGTGGACTGGCCGCCAGCCGCATGCCCGCGTCTACCAGCCATTGCGCCTTGGCGGGTGTGCGATTGTAGCCCGTGACGCTATGCCCCGCGTCCAGCAAGCGCTTGGCGACGCGCCCACCCATCGCGCCAAGTCCGACGAATCCAACAGTAGGCATCCGCGCTCTCCCATCTGCGGCTGATATCGGTAGCTCTTCACTGCGCGCCGAGACGGCGCTGTCGTGTAGCGCCTCAGCGTGTTGCTGCTCGTGTCGCATGTGTCGCTCGTGTGGCGCGCCGGGGCGCCTGCTAGTCGCTCGAAGACGAGTAATCCACCTCACCCAGTATTCTCCTCAGCTTCCCGCGTCTCGTTCGTGGTATCCACCGCGTGGCTGTGCGCTACCTGGCAGGCGTGGCGCTGCTGGCGCGGCCTGACCGCGCGCCGGGCCGGTGTTGGGGCGCTGGCCCGGTGCTCTGGCGAACGATCAGTGTGACGGGCAGCAGGAGGGGGCGCTCCGGCATGATGCCATCCACGACCATATCGAGCAGGCGTTCAGCCGCGCGCACGCCCAGGGCGCGGTGCGGCACCTGCATTGTCGTCAGGCTCGGCGCCATGTGCGACGCATGGAATAGGTCGTTGAAGCCCACCACCGAGATGTCCTGCGGGACCTGCAAGCCCGCCTCGATGATGGCGTGTATCGCGCCCAGCGCCGCGAGATCGTTCACCGCGAAGACGGCGGTTGGCGGTTCGGCAAGGTCGAGCAGCGCCCGCATCGCCGTATAGCCGCCAGCCTCGCGGAAAGACCCGCTGACCAGCAGCGCTGATTGATCGGCGAAGTGGTCCGTGTCATAGCGACGCAGCGTGTCGAGGTACGCCTTGCGTCGCATGAAGCCGGTCGAGGCGTCATCGGCGCCGGCGATGTGTGCGATGCGTCGGTGGCCCAGCCCGAGCAGATGCTCGACCGCCGCGACGGCGCCCGCGTAGTCGTCTGGCGCCACCACATTTGGTGTGATCGGCTCGGTGTGTCGGTTGACGAGCACGAACGGCGTGCGCTCGGTGGCGAGTTGCGCGATGGCCGGATCGTTCAGCCGCGCCGTCGCCAGCAGCAAGCCATCCACCTGGCGGTCGCGCAGCATCGCCAGGCCGTGCGCCTCGCGGGCGGGCTGGTCGTCGGTGTTGGTGAGGATGATGCTATAGTCGCGTTCGGCTGCGGCGTCTTCCATGCCGCGCAGCACACTCGCGAAGAAGGGGTTGGCGATGTCGGGGATCAGCACGCCGAAGACGGCGGTCCGTTTGGTGCGCAGCGAGCGCGCCACACTGTTTGGGCGGTAGTCGTGCTCACGCGCCAATGTCAGGATGCGCTCGCGTAGTTCGGCGCTCACTCGCTGGCGTGGGTCGGCATGCAGCACGCGCGCCACGGTCGAGGGGTGCGCCCCCGCGAGCAGGCTCAGTTGTTTCAGGGTGATGGGCATGCTCGTGGCCATTCTACGGCGCCAGAGATGGCGCAATATACCTGATGAACAATCGATTGCCTACACTGTAACATGCGTGTAAGAGTGTGTCAATCAATAGCGCGTGGGTCTACGCGAGCGCAGAGCCTACCCCGCAAGCAGGGCAACCTGGGTCGCGCTGAACGCAATTGTAGCGCAGCGTCACAGGGCATCACAGCTCGTAGCCCTGTTCATTCCAATACCGCCAATCCGCGAGCGCTTCCCGCGTCTCATCGTCCACTGCGACGCCGTTCAGTTGGGCCAGCGAAACCGCCAGCGGGCGCCGCGCCCAGCGGATTGTGACCAGCATGTCGTGCTCGCAGTCCTCTTGCGACGCCATACCGATGACCGTAACCTCATCGCCCACTGCAAGCGGCGAGGTTGACCGGAGCCGTGCGCAATTGGCGGTGAAGGGGAACTGGAGGCGCTCACTCAGGTAGACATACCATCCTGCGGCCTGCTCTTCAGGCCCATAGCAGTCGACGATGATCTCCATCTGGATGCGTTGCTCGCGCTGCTCATTTCGAGCATGCTGCGTCATGCGTTGTCCTCCTCTCGCTGGATATCCAGTTCGCCATCACCGCTGCGGCCTCTGCGCAACGGCGACCATTGGCTTTGGACGGGCCGTTGGCCCTGTGACCCGGCGGCGCGTTATCGATTGGGTGAAACGATGCGATGATCCACGGCAACCGGACCGCATTAAGCATGCCGAGCTGAACGGCGCCCCTCCGTGCTGAGTGTGCGGCGCCGCGAGGCCACAGCGCCACCCAGTAACATCAACAGGGCTCCACCAAAAACCGGGGGTCAGATGGCGCCGGGGTCGCTGGCGGTTGAACCCGCGCCTGAGGGGTCTGGTGGCGACCGCAGTCGCCTTGAAGCGCGGGTTCAACCGCCAGCCCGCAGGCCAACCCCCGGTTTTGGGTAGAACCATAACTCAAGGAAATCTTGACCGAAGGCGTGGCGTATGCTACAATGCTCAAGGAAATGGCGGGCAGATGTTCCAGAAAGGGTGACGCCGTGAACACAGAACAGCGCGGTTCGAGCGGCGATGTCCGAGGGCGGCTGGCGGAAAACATCCGCAGTCGGCGCGAGCAGGTCGGCCTGACGCAGGCGCAGCTCGCCGAGCGTGCCGGGTTCAACGCGCCGCAGATCGTCTCCTCCATCGAACGGAGCGAGCGCGATGTCAAAGCGGTCGAACTGGCCGCTATCGCGCGCACGCTGCACTGCGATCTCATGGACCTCTTCGCCGAGGAGCAGGAAGAAGCCAGGTCTGCCGTGGTCGCTTGGCGCGAACGCCCAGATGACGCGGCGGACCAAGCCGCGAGGCTCGTGCAACTCTGCGAGTGGTATGCCCTGGCCGAGGAATGGACGAGCGAAGAGAGCGCCTGTGCGTTGCAGGAAGAACGCGCGCCACGCAGCGCGCCCGGTGTCCTCTGGGCGCGCGCGCTTGCCGAGAAGGTGCGCGACAATCTGGGGTTGGGGAGTCTGCCTGCGGCCTCGCTCTACCAGACGCTGGAAGAGCGCTGCGGTGTCAAGATTTTTCACTTTCCCGACCTTCACGGCTCGGCGGCGTGTGCCTGGGGCGACTTTGGCGCGGGCATCGCGCTCAATGCCACTGAGCCTGCCCGGCGTCGCAATTTCAGCCTCGCGCATGAGCTCTTCCATCTCATAACCTGGGAGGATTTGGGACCAGAGCGCGGCGGAACGAATAGCTGGTGGTCAAAGCATGTCGAGACCCTGGCGAATGCGTTCGCATCATCGCTGCTGCTGCCTGAGTCCAGCCTGAGCGCCAGCTTGGAAGCGCATCGCGAGGAACACGGCATCACACTTGTGGGGCTGATCGAGGTCGCACGCGAGTTCGATGTCTCCACCGAGGCGTTGCTCTGGCGGCTCGTGTCACTTGGCATGCTGAAAGAGGCGCAGACACGCCAGTTGCTGGCGAACCCCGCCTTTCACAATCTCGATCGCATGACGCTTACCAAAGAGCAGGCGCCCGAACAGTTGCCCGCGCGCTATCTGCGCCTGCTCGAGCTGGCCTATCTCCAGGGCGACGTCTCTGTGGGACGCATCGCGGAGATGACAGGGAAGAGTCTCACCGAGGTGCGGTACAAGCTGGCTCAACTGGAGGAGGAGGAAGGTGGCGCGCAGCAACTTGTACATCTTGCTTGACGCAAATATCATCATCGAGGCTCACATGCAAGGCGTGTGGGCCTCTCTCATACGGCACGCCTCGATCATCATCCCCTCGACCGTCATGGAAGAAGCGGATGGGTATCGTGACGCCGCCTCTAGCGCGTACATCCCGATTCATCTCGAACCCGACCTGGCCTCCGGCCTGATTCATGAGACACAAGCAACGCCAGAGCAATTGGCGTTGCTTCGAGCGCGATTCGATGACATCTTTCTCCAGCGCATGGACCGCGGAGAATCGGAAGCGCTGGCTCTGGTGCTCGCGGGCGCACTGCCCAATGCGCGGTTCTGCACCGGAGACGGCCCCGCCATTCGTGCGCTCAGCCTGCTCGACATGCCAGCGGTTGGTATCTCATTCGAAGCGATCCTTCGAAAAATCGGGCGACAACACCAACTCCGCAGCCAGTACACAGAGCAATTCTTCCACGACATGCAGGCGCGTGGCGCAGAGGAGCGCATCAGAGGTGAAGGCCTGCGTAAACCATCGTCGCAGCCGAGCGTCAGCAAACGCCAGCGACGTGGTAAGCCTCGACGCAAGCAATAAGCGGGACAGGAGAAACCATGCGGCCACTGGATCAGATCGTTGATCTGCTCAATCAACAGCGACTCACCGAGCGCGACAAAGACTGCATTCGCCAGTTGATCGCCCAAGAGGTAACGCTCAATTTTACACACATGTTATCCTCAGGCATCATACTGCGTTAAAACTATAGATTGAGAAACACGATGGCCGAATTGTGACGCATTGTGCAGGCCACTCTTGACAGCGGCCAAGATCAATGATATGGTTGGGTTGTCCTGAGGGCGGTTCAGCGCATACCCGCATCATCGTCGCACAAGAGGGCGCGCTGACACTCAGGGGGTGGCGCGCAATACTCCTTGCCGAGCGGCGGCTCATGCGAGCGAGGTGTACATACGCGCTTGCGCGGAGGATGATTGACGATGGGTTGTCATGTTCTTCACGCATCGCTATCAGAACGCGGATCGCAGGTGCGATCTACTGAGTGCAAGGTGGCGCTTGGTCGAGCGGCTGGTTCGCAGAACCGCCTCTTTCACGCTCGTAGGTCCTCAGCTATGGCCCAATTCGGGCCTCATCGGGCTCATCGGGCATCAGCAGGCGCGCTCGTTCGAGCGCGCCTGCTCAGCCAACTACTGTTGTATGTGTACGTATGGTAAGCGCATTCATGTGTGAGGAGAGATTGCATGCCGCCTAAGCGATACGCTGCTGCGCCTGGCGCATCCGATAGTCGGAACCAGATACCAGCGCCTCAGCACGTCAACCGCGACGCTAAGCCTCGTACATTCGGGGCCACCGCCGAGACCAGGTTAGGCGCCATCATGCCTTTGACACGCGCGCCGCAGGCGCGGCGGGCGCCGCTCTCTGCTCCCCCACCAGTAGCGCCTGGAGAAGTCAGGCCGTCTATGGTCTTCGAAGATGAAACACGCGGAGAGAACGAATTCCAGCACCTGGGGGCGTTGCTCGTCTACCTGCGAGAAACCTATGGCATTCGCACTGGCTACGCCAGCCATGGCCCCGCATTCAACATCACCGCGCTCGCGGTTGCGGAGAAACTATCGAGCTATGGCTATCCCATGACCAGCGGGTCATACAGCTTACTCGAGAATGGCCGCTCACTTCCTAAGGATCCGGAACGGTTCTTCGACGCGATCTGCAAGGTGCTGGCAGTTGACAAGTCGAGCAAATACTGGGTGTTGCTCCGGTTCCAGTACCTGTTTGACCATGCCCGGCTCATGGTGGGCGACGAGTTCGCGGTCGAACATTGCCCGCACGGACAGCTCGCGCTAGACCTCCTCAAGCGGGGCGCGTTGTAACAGCAACACTGCGACCCGTTCGAGTTTGAGAGCGTCAGCGCAAGTCAACTGACGCTCTCGCCGCATGCGCGAATCTACGGTCATTGACGATTCTCATTCTGTCTGCTATTCTTATTCCCAGGCCACCCTGAATTCACGCTCGTCTTTCGCACGAGGAGAGCGCATGCCTGCGACCATTCACGGACTGGGGCGCGTACTTGCCGAGTGGCGCAACGACGACAAGGACGCGGCAGGCGTGCCAGCGAGTGTTGATGAGTGGGCAGGGCGGCTGAAGAACCACAACTTTCCCGCGAGCCTTGCCGACATCAGGCGCCTACTTCAGCAAGCCGAACACAACGACCTCTGGACACTCGCGTTCACCTGCGACTGCTTCAATGACTTCCTCGACGCGCTCAAGGCTGGCATCTACCGTGACCCGATCGATGACCAGCGCTGGGAGAAACTGTACCTCATCTTCCTTCCCGCATACACGCGCTGCCTCGGCCTGCCACCCTTCTAAAATCACTCATCGATTTCCCCCCCCCCCCACGACGATCCCCACGCCGACGCCAGGGCCTGTGAATTCTCCTCGGCGGGGCGCGGGCGGGTGAACCCGCAGCCAGGGGCCTGCGGCCGCAAAGGCCGTCTGCACGGCCTGGAGACTGGCGTCCTGGCCCGCGTCAGCGGGCTTCGCGTCGGTCCGCAGACCGACCCTGGGCGCGGCTTCCAGCCGCCAGCTCGGCGATCATTCACAGACCCTGACGCCGACGCGCCGCCTGTAGCGCGCGCCCATCCCATCCCCTTGCTCGCCCGCGTCGTCATACGAAGATCACCGCCAAGATGATGCATGTCATTCATATCGCCTGCGAATATATGTCTAAATGCTACTATAATCTTGACGCGCAGAAAGATTTGTGTATACTTAAATCACGGAGTGGCGCAGAGCGTCCCCCGTAGGTGTCCCGACGAGGCCACGCGAGGCCCGTGTAGAGCATGAGCAAACAGCAGGAGAGGTGATCATGATGTCCCCACCAGAAAAAAGCGATCCGACCTTCGTGCGTGTCACCGAGAAGATCATCGCACACTTGGAAAGGGCCGGGCGCGACGCCGCCGAGATTCAGCTGTACCGCGACCTTGCCAAACAGGCGCTCGCGCTTGCGCCCGCTATCGTGCTGGGCGGGCAGGACGCCATCGCGCGCCTGGACGCCATCGTGGCCAACTTTGGCGAGCGCATGCAACGCTACCTGATCGATCAGCTGGCCGAGTACGAGGAGACCCGCGCGCTGGCTCCCGGCGCAGCGGCTCCGGCGGCGGGCCGCCTCTATGATGCGCTCGACCATCTGGTCAAGACCACCGATGACGAGCATCACTGGGTGTCGCGCGCTGGTTCCCCGATACCCGCTGGCCTCCTGTGGCATCAGCGAAACCGCCACGTCACGCTGTCCGTCTTCGACGAGCGCCTGGACGGACTGCGGTCGGCAGTGAGCGCTGTCGCGGAGGCCGCGCACACGGCGGATCGCGCCCTGAGCGGCGCCAACCACCTCTGGCGCTCCTTGCTCGAGACGCCAGAAACGTCCGTGTACGCCGTCACGGCCATCGGCGGCGCGGACCCTCACCGGGCCGTAGCGCCGCAGGACGATCGCGCGCAGGACGGCTCTCCGTCAATGAACGACCTGCGAAAGCGGTATATGCGACTGCTGCACGACATCCGCAACCGAGCGACTGACCTCCAGCAACTGCTGAAGAAGCGCGAGCACCCCGTCGGTGGGGCATCCACCTACACGGTGCGCGACGCGGTCGCACGCGCGGAAGCGATGATCCGGTGGGCGCAGATGGAGATCGAGGCGCTGCGCTGGGTCATCTACTCCGGCGGGCTACGCACCGTAGACGCCGACCAGCCCAGGAACAACCAGAGCGCCGCCAGGTAGCCTGGCCACCCTCCTGCTCGCCCCATCGCATGCGCCGCATGCGATGGGGTTTTCTGTGCGCGGGCGTGTGGGGCGCGAGCGCATCGTGTGTCGAGGCGGTCGGGCCGCCAACGGCGACGCGAGTGCTATACTCTGCTGTACGACTTGCCTGCTGAATGATCAACATGATCAACCGGAGCCTGCCTGTGAGCCTCATCCCTCTCCACGCCAGCGACCTGCTGGCGTGGCTGGCGCAGCGGCCCGACGGGGTGCAGCGGCGGGTGCTCCTCTGGCTCGATCCCACTCAGGAATTCGCGCGACTCACACCCCATCTCACCCCGGCGCTCGCTTCCCACGGCGCGCGCCTGCTGAGCTATGCGCCAGAGGCAGGCGTTGGCCAGCTCACCCTGAAACTGGAGACCCTGCGTGCCATCCATGACGCTGCTGGTGGCTCAATCATCCTCTATCTGCCGGGGTTCGGCGCTGAATCGCTGGAGCCGACCAGCGATGGCTCGGCGCCCGGCCTCTGGGCGCTCTATGAATACCGCTACACCGGATGCGTCTGGGGACGCGGTTCCCAATGGGAGCCGGGTCAGGTCGCACGTCCGTTGCGCCTCTATGAATGGCTGCGCGCCCATGGCATGGAGCTTCCGTCGGACAGTCGCCGCACTACCCGTGAATTGGCCGATGGCGGCGCCGACAGCCTGCTCGCCCGCTACGCGGAACGCCAACCCCGCCACATGGCCGCGTCCCCTGCGCGCCGACGACGTGCGCGCCAGCCTGGGTGGCGACCCTCGCAGTCGGCTGCGCGAGCTCATCGCTGCGCCGGGCCATGCCGTCGGGGGCTGGGAAGATCCCACGCTGGCGGTGGGCCGTATCGTGGACGAATTTGGTCTGACCGCGCCCGACCCGCTACCACACAGCGCGGGCGGCGCGCTGGATGGCCGCATGCTCGCCACTGCATTCGCCACTGCATTCGCCACGCAACTCGCGCTCACCGAAGCCTGGGATGCTTTTGGCCGTCCAGACGACTTCCCCTATCGCAACGGGCTACCCCATACCACGGAGCGTCAGGCGCGACAACTGGCGTTCGTCCGCGACGAGCTGCTGCCGCATGCGCGCCTCGGCCCCGCCTTTCGTGCGCTAGTGGAACAAGCTGAACCAACCTACCCGCTCGCTGACTGGGCGGCCAACCGCGCTGGCGCTCCGGTGGCCTTCCCGGGGCTTGCCCGCGCCCGCTGACAGGCGGCGCTGGCCGCGTTCAATCAGGCTAGCAGGGGGCCTGCACGCCGCGCGCGAATGGCTGCAATAGCACGCTGAGATGGCCGCTAGCGGAGCAGCTGGCGTTCTCGCCAGTGACGCGCATTGGGACACGCTCGCGCATCTGGCGGAACTCTGCGGCGGGGCGGAGGCCGCACGTCAGGACGCCACTGCTTGCCGCGACGCTGCCGGGCTCATCCGCCACTATACCGAGGACTGGTGGCGTCTTGACGCCCTCCACCTCGACATCCTGGCGCAAGCGATGGCCAAGCCAGGGCTTGCGCCAGGTTCGCCAAATGGCTGACCTGGCGTTGTTCTCATATGTCGTCGCCGCTAGCGGTGCGTTTTCTGGATTCGTCGAACATGCCGCGAGTTGGCCGCCAGCCTCGCAGCGCGCGGTCGCGGATCTACGCGCGGCGCTGTGGTCAGTCGAGCCTGGCCAGCGTCGCGGTGTCATCATCAGCGACGCCCTGCGCTGGGACCTTGGGCAGCGTGTCCGCGATCGGCTGGAGCAGGCCGCTGGCGCTGGCCGAACGGTCACGATGGCGTCTTATCTCGCGACGTTGCCCAGCATCACCCCGTTCGGCATGACCGCGCTGCTCCCGCTCGATCAATTGCCGAGCGTCGAAGCCACGCTCAGCGCCAGCTACGTCGACGGCGCAACCATCAAAGATGGCGCGGGCCGCGCGCTCTCCACCCGCGACGGCCGCAAAGCGCTGCTCGAAGCGGCTCTTCCTCGACGGGGAAACGTCCCATCTGTCGCCTTCCTCGACATGGAATATCTCCTCGCGGGCGCGCCCATCCCGCAGGCGCCCATCGTCGTCGTCTTCGACAACGACATTGACCAGGAAGGTCATAAGGGCGGCGACCAGTTCCCCCGCCTGGCGCTCGAACTCTCGACGAACATTGCCCGCACGATCGAGCGACTGCATGAGGCGGGCGTCACCGAAGCGCATGTCGTCACCGACCACGGCTTCCTGCTCTTGCCGTCCGCCGAGGTGGAAGCGCTTGGGCGACCGGAGCTTCCCACGCGGCAGGTGGAGCGGCGTGAGCCACGCTGGGTGGCGCTCAAGCCCGACGCGCCGGTAGATGGCGTGTAGATGGCGTGATGCGCCTACCCAATCCGCTTGACCTGACCAGCCTGACACTGGCGTTCCCGCAGGGTGTACGCACTCTGGTGGCGGCGCAGCCATACGAGCATGGGGGCGTCTCACTGCATGAGTGCGTGTTGCCGCATCTAATCTCACGTGTCGTCACCCAGGCGACTCGCGTCGGTGTGCAGGTCACGGTGTCGCGCGAGCAGCTCACGGGCGGCACAGTCTCGGCCATTCTGAAGCCCGAACGCACGCAAACCTCGCTCTGGAGCGAAGAGCGCCCAACCCTTGTGCGCCTGTGGGTCGAAGTGCTCGATGGCGCGTCCAACGGATACAAGATTACCGACCCAATTGACGTGGAGGTTCGCGCCGAGAGCGATGAGGTACGTCCAGGTCTCTATCTGCGCGAAGATACGGGTGTGGCGCTACATGCAGGGCAGGCGCTACGCCTGCGCGCGGTGGATCAGGAGACGGGGCGCGATCTGGCGACGATCCCGCTTACCTTTCTTCAGGGCTGAAGGCCCTGCCTTGAGGCAGGGGGATGCAAGCCCGGTCGCCCTTGGCCGCAAAGGCGACGCGTGCCGTGTGCTTGACAGCACGTATGCATTAAGCACATACTCTACACATTCATAAGGCCTTCAGGTATCGTCTCTACCCGAACAAGCAGCAGCAGCGCCTCCTCGACCAGCAGCTTGAGGAGTGCCGCTGGCTGTACAATGCAGAGCGGCGCGACGCGTGGGAACAGCGCCAGGAGTCGCTGCGGCTCTATGACCAGCAGGCGACCTTGCCCGCGCTCAAAGCAGAGCGGCTCTCGCTGGTGAACGTCCAGTCGCAGGTGTTGCAGAATGTTGCCGTACGCCTTGACCTGGCCTTCAAGGCCTTCTTCCGCCGCGTGAAGGCGGGGAAACACCGGGTTATCCCCGCTTTCGTGGCAGAGGTCGCTATGACAGCATCACCTTCCCGCAAGTTCCCGTGGGCTGCAAGCTGGACGCGGAGAGCAAGCGCCTGCGCCTCGCCAACGTCGGACTGGTGAAGGTCCTCTTGCATCGCCCCCTCGAGGGAACGCCGAAGACCGCCACCATCAGCCGCAGCAGCACCGGCAAGTGGTACGTCTGCTTCTCCTGCGAGTGCGCCGCGCCAGCGCCGTTGCCCGCCACGGGCGTGCCGGTGGGCATTGACGTGGGACTGAAGACCTTCGCCACCCTCAGCACGGGCGCCGAGATCGCCAATCCGCGCTTCTTCCGCCACGAGGAGCAGGCGTTGGCCAAAGCCCAGCGGCGGCTCGCCAACGAGGCGCAGGGAACGCCGGAACGGGCCAAGCGACGCCGGGTGGTGGCGCGGGTGCATGAGCGGGTGGCGTGGCGGCGCAGTGACTTCGCGCACCAACATAGTCGCGCTATCGTCAACACCTTCGACCTGATTGCCGTGGAAGACCTGGCGATCAATCGGATGACTGCACACCCAGTGTCTCGCCAAGAGCATCAGCGACGCCGCGTGGAGTCAGTTCACGTCCCTCCTTTCGTACAAGGCAGTATGGGCCGGTCGCAAGTATGTGGCCGTGAACCCCGCGTACACCTCGCAAGATTGCTCGCGGTGTGGCCATCGGCAGAAGCTCTCCCTCGCCGACCGCACCTACACCTGCCCGTGTTGCGGGCTGGCGCTCGACCGTGATCTCAACGCAAGTCTGAACATGTTGAGACTGGGGCAACAGTCTCTGGCTTCGGCCTAGAAGCCCCCGGCTTGAGCCGTGGGGAGTTGTCACCGCTGCCACTGATGGTATAATAGCGGCTGTCGGGTATCTTGTGGGTATCCCTGTACATCAGTTGTAGATGTCCTCTACCAAAAGGTAACGTAACTGCTCAGCCCAAGGCAGGATAGAGTGGCGCGCCTGCGAACAGAGCGCGCAGCGCATCCAGCAGTCCAATGCCTTGCTTCCGTAAGGTGGACAAGTAGCCTCTGATGCATGCGAACGCGGCGGCGCCCGCCTCAGAGCGGAAGCACCCCGACACCTTTTGCTGGGTCTTGAGCATGCGCACGTCGCGCTCGGCCTGGTTGTTATCGAAGGGAATCGTCAGGTCGGCGAGGAAAGCGAGCACTTGGTCTTGCTGAAGCCACAAGCGCTCAAGCAGATTGCGTGCGGGTGATTGCTTCAGCCGTCCGCGTTGCTTGGGGCGTCGGGTCGGTGGCGGATTGGCAGCCAGGCCGCTAGCGAGTAACGTCTCGTAGCGCGCGACGAGGGCTGCATGTGGCGCGGCGGCAAGTTGCCGTTGGCCCTGGCGCCGCGCGTCGTCGGTGGCCGTCTTCATCTCGTGCAGCAATGTTTTCATGTCCGTCGCCCACCGCTGCTGATACGCTTCCTCCAGGTAGGTCAACTCGCGCAGGTGATGGACGTTGCAGAGCGCATGGCGGCACTGCGTGTAGGCCTGATAGGGCTTCCACCCGTCGTGGACGCTCACGCCCTGGTACGTCGGCAGAATCCCAATCGCCTCGGTCGCCGCGCTCCCGCGCTTGGCATGAATCGCATAGTGCGTCAGCCGCTCGGTACAGGTCACATGCGCCCACGCCAGCTTGCCTCCGCGCCGCACGCCCGTCTCGTCGTGATGCAGCACCGCTGCCTGCGTGAGTGCGGCCTTGAGCGCTTCCTCCACCGGCTCCAGCGCCTCGGCGCCCTGCTGGAGCCACGTCGCCAGCACCCCTTCGGAGAGCGGCGCGCCACACACATCCGCGAGCAGTTCACAGGTGCGCTCATAGGGCAGCAACTGCTGTTCAACCAGGTAGACCGCCAGCGCCCGCAGACGTGGGCCATATTGCGCCCGGCTCGGCGCCTCAGCAGGAAACGTCCCGTCAGTGACCTGCTGGCAGGCGGGGCAACGCAGCCGCAGCGCCTGGTGCTCCGTGACCTGCAGCCGCACCGGCGGCAAGTCGTAGACCTGACGGCGCTCCACCACGCCCACGACCTCGGCCTCCGTGTCCAGCGCCGCCTGGCAGGTGACGCACACGCCAGGCCGATGTTGCTCCACGGCGTCCGGCTCCGCCACCAGGTGCAATGTCTCGCCGGGATGGCCCAACTGCCCGCCTGTCCGCTTGCCACTCGCGCGACGAAGGCTGCGCGTGCGCGGCAACTGGCGCTTGAGCCCATCCGAGGAGGGTGGTTTCCCGCTGTTGTGGCTGTCCTTGGCCAAGCGGGCTTCTAGCTCCCGCACCCGCTCGACCAGCCGCGCATTCTGCGCCAGCAGCGTGGCCATCTGCTCACGTTGCTGGGCAAGCTTGGCTTCGAGTTCGGCGATGCGCTCCTGGTTCGTCATGCCTCTATGCTATCCTACCAGTGCAAGTCCGCCTGAGTAGTCACAAGGTAACTGCTCAGGCGGAGTCGAAATCGAGAGAGCGTGCGTCGTTAAAGAGGCCTGCTGGCTGAGTCCACGGATGCCCTTGAATTCGGGCGTTCCAGCCTCAACGGCACACTCCAACGTGCGGCCAGCGAACGGCCAACTCGGCGCATGTGCGCCGTTCTCCGTTGCTTCGAAGGAAGGCGCTTATGGCCGAAAAACCGCATTTCATGGACACCACGTCCACATTCTACTCTGAGTCCGTCTGAGCAGTTACACCAAAAGACCAGGAGTTGTGTAATGGCCGAACCCCTGCTCACGATTACCTCGACCGACAAGGGCGTAGAGCTCGTACTTACGGATACCTCCGTCACCATGAAGCTCTCCGACGCGATCCTGCAGCAAGCGCAGCGTGAGATGCAGCAGGACTTGCAGAACGACCCCGACGTGCAGCAGGGTGGCTTGGCGGCGCGCTTTGCACGCTTCGTCACCACTGCGGTGGGGGGTCTCCTGCGCCATAGCATCGAGTATTCCCTCCCCGACATCGACTCGGTGGCCTATCAAGATGGCGGACTCGTCTTCACCTACCACAAGAAGCATGCGTTCTCTTTCGAGGTTGTCAATATCGACGGCACTCCGGCGCTCAAGTCGTTTGCGGAGGCCGACGCCCGCGTGTTTACGCAGCGCTTTGCCGAGGTGAAAGCGCGCACGCGTTAACCCGGCTCCCAGGTGGGCCAGCAGCCCTCGGATCGCCAGCTCCGGACGTGGCGATTGTGGGAGAGACACCGCGCCGCCCTTGTGCCCATTGCGCATCAGCCCTTGGGAGACGTGCGCCTCATCCTGATGAGATGTCGTTGGGCCTTGTGGCCCAACATAGCAGCGCGATGATCGTCTCGCGCGTTACGGCCGCACGCGCCTTCAGTCACCCGGTGGCTGGCATCTTCCGCAGTCTCCCATGAGACGATCGAACGTGTTTGCGCGCGGTTGGACGCCGCCCGGCGATTGGGTGTGCGCTACGAATCAAGCGCCTGGGCGTCGTTCCTGTCGGCGGTATTCTGATCTTGTGTAGGCAGGCTGTGTAAGATGGCTTGTAGTGACCGCGACGGATCAGGAAACGACAAGATCCGAGGTTGAGCTAGGTTCTGTTGACAAATGGCCAGGACCCCGTAGAATCGAGGCATGATCGAGGCATGACGGACATTCGACTGAGCGACGAGGAGTGGGGCAAGCTGCGGGAGTTCTTGCGCCAGGAGCCGCATGCCTACATTGGGCGAGACGAGCACTCCTGCCGCCGCTTCGTCGAGGCGGTGAAGTGGATGAGCCGCAGCGGGGCCCAATGGCGTTTGCTCCCAGCGGAGTATGGCGCGTGGAATAGCGTCTACAAGCGCTTTGTGCGCTGGTGTCAGATGGGCGTCTGGGAACGGCTGCTCGCGGCGCTCGCCACCGATCCCGACACCGAACATGGGATGCTCGACGCCACGATTGTGCGTGCCCATCCCTGTGCGGCGGGCGCGCAAAAAAACAGGGCGAGCAAGCGCTCGGACGCAGTCGCGGCGGGTTCAGGTGCAAAATTCACCTCACGGTCGATGGCTTAGAGCTTATTCGGAAACAGTAACCATGTGCGAGACTGAAGGCGGTGACGGAGCAGAAGAAGGAAGGAGCGCAACGTGATGGCGCGGACGAGACCGTGGGAGTTGAGTGATGCCATGTGGGAGCGGGCGCAGCCGCTGCTGCCGCCGCACCAGCCGCATCCCAAAGGCGGTAGACCCCCGCGCGATGACCGGCAGATGTTGGGCGCGATGCTCTACGTGCTGCGCACGGGCATCCAGTGGAACGCCATGCCCCGCGAGATGGGCGCCTCGACCACGGTCTACGACCGCTTTCGCGCCTGGGAACGGGACGGCTTTTTTGCGCGGCTGTGGGCGGCGGGGCTGAGCGAGTTCGACGAACTGGTCGGTATTGACTGGGAGTGGCAAAGTTTGGATGGCGCGATGACCAAAGCCCCTTTCGCCCGCGCCGCGACCGCCGCCGTCGAAGGCTTCGGCCACAATCCGACGGATCGCGGCAAGTACGGCACCAAACGCAGCACGCTGAGTGAGGGCCACGGCTTGCCCCTGGCGCTGGTCGTGGCGGGAGCGAACGTGCATGATCTGAAGCTGGCGGCGCCCACCCTGGACGCGATTGTCGTTGAGCGCCCCATGCCGAGCGCGGAGCAGCCGCACCACTTGTGCCTGGATGCGGGCTACGATTATGATCTGCCGCGCTTCGCCGCCGCGCAGCGCCACTATACCGCCCACATCCGTCCGCGCGGCGAGGACAGGGCCAACGCCGGGTCGTCCGATCCCCAGAAGCAGCCCCGGCGCTGGGTGGTGGAGCGGCTGCACTCCTGGCTCAACCGGTCGCGCCGCCTGCTGGTGCGTTGGGAGAAGCTGGCGCGCACCTACGAAGCCTTCCTGCATCTCGCCTGCGCCCTCCTCTGCTTCCAACAGTGTGACCGCTTACGAGCGGCGTAAGTTGGTTTCCGAATAAGGCCTTAGGCAACCCGTTGCGTGTGATCGTGCCCCCCGGCCAGCGCCACGACAGCACGCAAGCCGAGGCGCTTCTCGACGGGTTGACGTTCGAGAAAGTGCTGGCGGATCGCGGGTACGCCGGCGCCGCTTTTATCGCCTATCTGCATGAACGCGGTTGTGAAGCGGTGATTCCGCCGCACCAATCGGCCAAGGTCAAGCGGGAGTACGACACCTGGGTCTACCCGCGAACGCCATCTGGTCGAATGGTGTTTCAACAAGCTCAAGCCCTTTCGCCGCATGTTCTCGCGCTTCGACAAACTGGACCGCTCGTTTCTGGGCTTCGTGCAGTTCGTCTGCGCGCTCGTTTGGTTGCGGTGAAAGGTCCGGGCTAAATGTCAACAGAACCTAGCTGCCTGCTATAATACATGTGGGAGGCTTACTCATTATAATTCACGCATAAACAACCACATCTGTTCTGGCGGATTCTCCGTGTAGAAGCAGCTAGCGGCATGGTTGACTGTAATGGCGTTGCCTAACAAATAGACAGACTCGAACACACGGAACCCATATTCCGTCATGAACTAAAGTCAATTCGATTACTCACGTGTATGTGAGTTTACTTCCGGCTTGCTCATTTCATACACTCTCTTTCAGTAGTAGGAGTTGTCGAGATGTCGCACTCCACAGGCTGGAATCTGTTCGCACGTGAATTGCAGACAATCTTGCAGGAGCATGGCGCAGACCTGGGCAAGCTGGACAATCGCGCCGCTATTCACCCTGAGAAAGTGCGTCGCCTGCAACATTCGCTGAGCATACCGAAGCGCTTTCCGACACTCAGTCCAGCTGACCTCGATGATGTGATTCAAGCGTTCCAGTTGAGCCGTGATGATACGCTGCGGCTTCGAGCAGCGGTCTTAGCAACTGCGGTACAGCGGATACTCATGGATCGGGTTGTAGCAGACGAGGCGACGCGAGCTGCCGAGTACATCTATGGGGTTGTGCTCTCCTCTCTTCGCAGTGAGGCCGAAAGTCTGAGCGGCGTGCGGGGCAGCGCTAGCAAGGAATATCTCATGAGCGACGATAACACTGAGAATGCTGAACTGGACGCAGCGCTTGAGGCCCTATTGGATGCGATTGATCGCGGAACGCTTGCGCTGCACCTCAGCCACGACGCCGCGAGCCAGGACGAGCGAATCGAGCGGCTGCGAGAGGCTGTAGCGGCATTCGAGCTAGCGGTCGAGACGCTCTCCAACCTCGATCGGGAGATACAACTGTCCCCATCATGGAGACACTGGCGCGCCGAGGCCGAACGCGGCGCATCCACTGCGCAAAGCGACCTTGCTGACCTGGGTGCTGAGTAGTTGAATTGTGGCATGCCGCTGGTTCGCGCGTTCATGCTCCTTGCTTCCACGCTTGACTGGCAACCAGGCGAGTGTTAGAATATCCTTAAATTGAGAGACAGCAGGAATAGCGTCGAGCAATATTCTTATTTCACTTTGTACCCTACTCTGCTGGCCGCTCTCTCTCTGACTGCCGCCTGATGGTGTGTCATCGCACGTATGACGTCTATAAAGGGAGCAGTTGATGTCGCAGCACATCGTGTCTTCAGCCGCCTGCTCTGTTCAGAGCGAGGCTCGGGCAGTGACGCACGCGACCATGCACGCACTTGCGCCTGAACTCGTCGGCGCGGAGGCGACAGGGTTGCGCTGCCTGGCATGCGCGCGTCGTTGCCTGCTGCGCGAGGGCGCGACCGGCTACTGCACCGCAATCGCCTGCCACGACGGCGCGCTGGTGAGTACGGCGTATGGCGTCATCGCGGAGGCCAGTGTCACGCCGATCGAGAACAAGCCGGTCTATCACTACCGGCCCGGCGCGCAGGTGCTCTCGCTGGGCGGGCTGGGGTGCAACCTTCGGTGTCGCTTTTGTCAGAACTGGGAGATTGCCTTCCGCGATGCGCGCGACGCTGGTGGCTTGCACTCACCAAACCTCGCGCCAGAGGCTGCGGTGGCACTCGCGCTGCGTGAGGGCTGCGCAGGCATCGCGTGGACCTTCAACGAGCCATCCATTTCGCCGATGTATGTGCGTGACACGGCGCGACTGGCGCATGAGGCTGGCCTCTTTACGGTGTTTGTGACCAACGGCTTGCTGACGCCGGAGGCGCTGGCCTGGCTTGGTCCGTGGCTCGATGTCTACCGCGTCGACGCCAAAAGCCTGGAAGCCGCCTTCTATCGGCGCATCGGCGCGACCAGCCACGGGACGGACGCGCTGCCGCTGGCGGCGCGGGCGCAGGGCGAGTACGGGGCGCATGTCGAGGTCGTGACCAATCTGATGCCGGGCCTGAACGACGCCGATGACCATGCGCGACGGCTCGCCGCCATGATCTGCCAGCACCTGGGAGCGGAGACGCCGTGGCATCTCACTTCATACGTTCCGTATGCCTTTATGACCGATGTGCCGCCGACGCCGCCCGCCACGCTAGAGCGCATCAGGCGCGTGGCGCTGAGCGAGGGTCTGCGATTCGCCTACACCGATAATCCCGAAACGCCTGACGCTGCTCATACCTTCTGCCCGGATTGCGGCGCGCTGGTGGTTGAGCGGTCAGCCTACGGCGTTCACGTCCGCGCGCTGGGAGTTGATGGGCGTTGCGTCTCGTGTGGGCGGGCGCTCCCCATCGTCAGAGCCAGCGCGGAGCCTGGCGCGTCGCTCGCCGTCGTGCTGGCGAAACCGGAACGAGCTACGGAGAAGTCTGCGGAGTCTGCGCTGAGGGAGACGCGACCATGATGCGGCAGCGAACACGTCGAATGAGAGTCTCATCCGTTGCGCTGGGCGCGCTCAGCGTGCTGCTGCTCTGCTGGCTGCTCTCAAGCGCGCTACTGACGGGCGGCGTCGCGCATGCGGCTGGCGCCATGGGGGCGCGCGGCGCTAGGGGCCATGCCGCGCAGGGTGTGCAGGGCGTGCACACAGCGGCCACGAGCGGGCATGTCACGATCATTGTGCTCGATATGTCGGGGTCCATGCAGACGAACGATCCCACTGGCGTGCGCTGCTCCGCCGCCAATGGCTACATTGACCTGAGCGGTCCAGGGGACTTCATCGGCGTCGTTGGGCTGGATAACAACTCCGGCGCGCGCGGCGGGCGACACAACTTCCAACTGGCGCAGGTGTATGCGCAGCCCACCGAGATGGCGACCGTCAATGCGCGCAATACACTCAAAGCGGGCATCGCACAGCAGTCGCATAACTGCCAACCCGATGTGTCCACACCTACCTATGACGCGCTCGCCAAGGCGCTCACCATGCTCGCCAGCGCCACGCAGGGAGGCAAAATTCCTGGCTCCGTCATCTTGCTGACCGATGGCCAGCCCGACCCAGATGGCCCCAGCCAGATCGCAGCCGTGAAGAGCGATCTGATTCCGCAGTTCCAGCAGCACAACTGGCAGGTAGATACCGTCGGGCTAGGCGTTGACCAGGGATTCTACGGATTCCTGAGCGATCTCTCCAACGCAACCTCGGGCAAGTTCTATGACGATGGCAAAGGCGTCGTGTCGGGGGTCTCGCCGCTCAACATTGCGCCCTTCTTCGTAGACATCTTCGCACGCCAGAACGGGCGCGTGCTGGGGCCAACTGTCGCCCCGACACAGCCCGGTGGTGGCACGGTCTCGCGCAACTTTGACCTGCCCGACTATGTCGATCACCTCGATGTGATCGTGGTCAAAGATGATCCAGGGGAGCAGGTGAGCCTGAACGCCCCGAATGGGCAAACGGTCAGCCCGCTGGTGGCGGGGGGCCAGGTGCTGCCCGATGCGCACTACGTGATGTTTTCGATTGAGGGTCCGCAGCAGGGCGCATGGCAGGTGAATGTCACGGGCAATGGCACGTTCCTGCTGGATAGCCTGGTCGTCTCCTCGCTCGCCGTCAGCATCACCTCGCCCTCAGCGGCCACGGCGAGCCACGCGCTGCCGCTGGGGCAGCCGCTGACCGTCGCCGCGACCGTGACCTATCAGGGGAGCGCCATCAGTGGTGGTCAGTTCAGCATCAAGGGCAGGCTCACCTACTCAGGCAATGCGACAAGCTCAGGCGGCTTCGATCACAGTTTTGATCTCACGGATGGCGGCAGCGGAAACTATCAGGCAGTTGTCACCGTGCCAGATGCCGCGCCAGCAGGGGCGTACGCGCTAGAGGTGACGGTCAGCGCCATCAGCAATACCGTCATCTCCAGCAGCGACCGCGCGCTGCGTCTTGAGCTGTTCCCTGTGCCACTGCTGCGCGCGTCGCAGACTGGCCCAGCGACCTATTCGACCAGCCCGGCGCAGGTGTCAGTGGTGCGCTGGTGGCCAGAGTTCCAGTGGCTCTATGGGCTGTCGTTCGTGCCGATGCCGTGGCTCGGCTCGATCGCGCTGCAAGGGCTACCCGCCCAGGCCGACGCCGATGTGCCGGGGCAGGTGGAGCTTCACGGCGCGCCCTACGCCAAGGCGACCGTCACCGGAACTGCGACGCAGCCCGGCTCGCATGTGACTGTTCCCGTTCAAGTCATCAACGATGGCGCTGGACGCTTCCACGTGCTGTTCCCGTCATCGGCCAACGGAACCTATCTGCTCACGTTCCTTACCACTGGCAGCTTTGCGGATAGCCACGGCGACTTCGGTGTGACACACGCCACCGTCAACGTCACCATCGTCCCCGCGACGCTGAGCCAGGAGACTATCGCCATCCTGTACACGCTGCTCTATCTCGCGCTGCTGGCGCTCATCATTCTGACCATTCGCTACTTCACCTTGCCCTCACCGGCTGGCGAGTATCTCATCGGCGTGACCGACCCGCCAAGGCCGCGCAGGTTCAACACGCGGCGCAGCCTGTGGATGCGCCTGCGCCAGCGCAACATGCTGCCGTCTCGCCCGTCGTTTGGCAAAGATGGACTGCAGTTGCTGGTGTGGCGACGCAGCGTCTCGGCGCGCAGGCGCGGACGCAACGCCGAGAACTGGTTCGACAGCTCCGGCAGGCCGCTCACTGACCGGTTCAGACGGGTGGCTGGCGTGCAATACCTGGCAGGGCGCGCACGCCGCAGCAACGCCGCAGATGGCGACGCCGCAGTCGTCGATGCGCCCGAGGGTCTGGCGGAGACCTATACCTTCCCGGCGCGCGGTCGGACTCGTCGGCAGGGCGTCAACCGTCGCCCCAACAGGCGTGGTGGCAACGCAAACGCCAGACGCAGTTCCAGGCGCACCAACAGACGCGCTGGCGGACGTGGCGCCAGCGTGCGCAGCGCCAGTCGCCGCGACGACGACGGTCTCTAGCGCCAGAGCAGTTCGTTGGGCCATCGGCCTTGCGGGATGACGGCCCCGACGGCGCCCGACGGCGCCCGACGGCGAGCGGCAACGCACGCCACCATTGCCCACAGTGGGCCTACAGACGATCCATCGCCCAGGCCGATACTGCTTACCGGCCTGCATAGGCCTCAGAGAAGGACGTTTCTTCGATGTCGTACATGCCGACGCCGCTCACATCCGCCCAGATCGAGCACGTCCTGACGATAGCGCAACTACCTGGCATCATCACCGACGCGCGCATCCAGACGCCTGCGCTCATCGTGCTGTTGGGCAGCACCCCGGCACTGGCGGCTGTGGAACTGTGCAAGCAGATGCTAAGCCTTTCGCCGCGCGACCGTCGCCGCGTGGCGCTGGTCTACATAGACACAGATAGCCAGCCCGACGAACTGATTACCTTCCGCAAGGCCCACGAGGGGACGTTTCAGGAGTTCGATCTGCGCATCGCCGTTCCAGCGGGGATTGACTTCGCCACGCTGCCCTCCAGGCCAACGCATACCTACATCCCTGGCAAGACACCGCAATACTTCAGCAATGGCGCAGGTGGCATCCGCAATAACGGCCATGTCGCCGCCGCCTTTGACTACCACAAGATCGTGCAGACGATTGAGTCGGCGCTGGTCGCCATCGAGAAGATCGAGCCGCTCCCCGGCGAGGAGCGCGTGCGCGAGGTGCAGGCGAATGTCGTGGCGTTCCTGGGGGGCGGCACCGGCAGCGGCATCCTCGGCGATGTCGCCGTGATCGTGCGCCAGTTGCTGGCGACCCGGCTCTATCAGCAGCGGCTCAACCTGTTCTGCATGCTGCCAGAGCCTATCGAGGGGGCGAGCGCGAACGACGTGAGCTGGCGCAAGAGCAACGCCACGGCATGTCTCCTCGAGCTGCTCGCCGCCAGCCTGGCCGCCGCCGCACAGGCCGCCCCGGCGAATGGGCGCACCGGCTACGACCCGCGCGACGGCCACCGCAACGTCAACGCAGTGGGGCGCGCCTATCGCAAGTACCTGCTCAGCGAGAGCCATGAAGTCTCGGATGATCCCATCGCCAACGAGGTGTATCTGATCGGGCGAACCGCAACCGGCTCGGCCAACGATACCGCGCGCATCGTCGGCATTGACCTGTTCCAGCGCCTGATGGATCGCTCAGGCGTCGGCTTTCTGGAGCACTCGACCTGGGTGAATCGGCGCTCGCTCGGCGCTACCGACGACCGCCTGCTGCCAACGATGTTTGGCACCTCCTGCCCGTTGGAGGTCATGTTCCCCGCCCAACAGACGGCGCGCGCCTTCGCGCAGGTCGCGGCGTCGTACCTGCTGCCCGCGCTGATCGGGCAGAAGCCCAGTGACGTCGAGCCATCGGAGACGCAGAAGGTCGACTGGCGCAAGAGCTGGCGCGAAGTAGCGCGGCTGACACCTAGTGTCCGCCCGAACTCGTTGGATGTGAAGCTGCCAGACGATTTCTCTGAGCTTGAGTTCGATAACGCGAGCGAGGCGACCTTCAGCAACCTCAAGGCTGAGTTGGAGCAGCGCCAGAGCCATACCGACCAACAGATCAAGGACAAAATCGAGGAGAAGCGACGCCTGGAACTGGAGGCCCTCGTCACCCTGCCTTCCACCCGCGAAGGGATGACAGAGGGGCTGAAGATCGTGCAACGCCAGAGGCGCCATCTGCAACTGAAGCGCGACGAGTATGGCGCGATGCTCACGATGCAGGCAAAGTCTCCCCCAGAGGAGGAGCCAGAGTACCCACAACAAGAGCAGGACGAGTATCTGCGCCAGCCCTGGATTCGATTCCCCCTCGTCCAGGATCGTACCCTGAAGCGCAAGTCTGCAGACCTCTGCGCCGCCTACAATGACAAATTGCGCTTCCATGTGGAGGCCACGCGTTATCATGCGCTGGTGGGCCTGCTCACCGATCTGCGACAGGAAGCGGTAAAGCGGCTCGCAGAAGCGGATAGCTGGTATAGCAGCGAGAACGACGCTAGCAAGCAGAGCCAGCGACTGCGCGCCGAGGGGCAGTCGAGCGCAGCATGGCGCGGCGAGCTGGAGTCGCCACATGCCCATATCCGCCACGTATTTGACCTCGACGAACTACGCGAGGCGACCGTCGGCGCGCAGGCGGCGAGCCGACGCGGGCGCAATCTTGCCGTCGAACGTCTGTTCAACTGGGCGACCACCCCACCAGACCTCCAGCGCCCTCTTGCGCACGCTGACGCTCACTTCATCGAGGAAGCGATAGCGTACCGCTTCATTGCACCCTGCATGGCCTATCTTGCACATCACACCGCCAGGTCTGCTGGCGAGCAGGCGGGTGAAGGCGCTGGCCAGGGCGGGCCGCAGGCCGGCGCGCCGAACGCCATGCGGGAGAACGCGGATTCACTGGAGACGCAGGGCAAGAGTCGGCTGGCCGACCAGGTGGTAGCGTTCTTCGAGGACTACTACCTGCACGGCATCGAGAGTACCCGCGACAACACGATGGTCCCCGTACCCGGCTTCACTCATATGACACTCTTTGACCTGCTCGGCGTCGGCAGCCAGAACGACCCGCGTGCGGATGTGACCTCCTACCTGCTGCAACACCTGCAGAATATTCGTCGGCTGATGGAGGGGCTGATCGCCTTCGAAGAGACCCTCTGGGAAGGTGGCGCAACCCGGCTGGACACGACGGTATACCTGAGCATGCGCTGGGAAAAAGATGGCGTTGGGGAGCGCATGATAAAAACGGCGTGCAAGCAACTTGGCCCACTGACACAACGGAACCAGACGCCGACCATCGCGAACATGCGCGACCCGCACCGGCTGCAGGTTTCCTACGGCCAGCACGGCATCAGCTTGGCATCCGTGCCAGACTTCTACCGCGACCGCAACAGCGCGATGGCGGCCTATCTGCGCCATCAGGGCGAGTGGTTTGGCTATCGTGGCCCAGAGCCGATCCTGAAGATGCCAGCGCCGCCTAGCTATGCCGCCAACAAGATGCCTGCGCATGCGAGTGGCGAGATCGGAGCGGCTTGTCTGTAGCGAGAACGCCCTGCACTATCCAAAGGACATGCCGCACGCACGCAGCTATGGCACGAGCCTGCGCGGCAGAGTGATCCGTGAGCAGGAGCGCCCCGGCGCAGTCCCCGATTGGGACAACGATCAACAGAGTGACAGCGACGACTGGGGTACCGGCCCATCTGGCGGCCCACCGAGCGGCCCACCGAGCGGCCCCTCACCTTTCACGCGCCCAGACGATTCAGGCCAGCCACCACGCCGCCCACGCTTCGGTTCGGGGCGCGGTGGCCTGTACGAGGAGACCTGACAGAGGCGCCTGGGCGCCATACATCAGCGGCGGCAATGACTCTGTGAACGAGAGGTGGATGCGTCAATGCCACAGGTGGTCCCACCCCAATTTCGCCCGACGATCATCATCTGCGTGGAGCAGGAACGTCGCTCTTCGTTGCTGGCCTCGTCTGCGAATGATGGGGTTGATGAAACAGCCTTATATCCACTGCTGCGCGACCTGCTCGTCAGCCTCGACCCAGTGCTGATGCCGTGCGTGAGCCTGCTCACCATCCGCGAGAACGACATGCTCTGCCGCTCCGAGCCGCTATCGTCGGAGCCATTGCTAGGCCGCCGACGCGGCAGCCCGCCGCCACCGCTAATGTCCTTCGCCGACCGTTTTCGCGACACACTGCAAACCGTCATGGATATTCGCAACCATCAGCGCATCGAGAGCGCAGGCTATGCCGTGCCAATCCGGTCGCCGCAGGTCTTCATCGTGGCTCGCACAGGGTCGGGCTGGGCGTCACAGGTGGCAAACTGGGTCTACGAGCAGTTGCATATCTTGCGGCTGGGGGCGTTCGTCGGCTTCCTGCTGATTGACACGCCGCATTTCGAGGGTGTCACCGCTGACGTCACTGCTGGTGCGCCAGCCGCTGCGGCTGGCGCGGACGCCGCAGGGTATGACACGTTCGACACGTTCGACACGCTGCCCAGGTTCGACGCTGACTTTGACCCTGGTGCTGGCGCTGATGCTGGCGCTGGGCCGACCACCGAGGCCGACTGGCGCGCGGAGGACGACGACGCGACTGACGCGGCTGGCGCGACGAACGGCGCGCGGCGCAGGCGCCAGCCCGCCTGGACGAGTCAACTGGCACCCGGCGGCGAGATGCCCAGGTCAATTTCTGCTTCGTCTTCCAGGGGATGGACCAGCGCGAGGCATTCTTTCCCCTCGCTGACGTACTCTACGCCATCGCCGAGGCGCTTTTTGGCCTGATCGCGACGAGCGTTCCCGCCGCCGCCTCATTCCGTGAGGCGACTCATGCCAGCCCCAGCATTCGCGCGGAGGATGTGGACCAGCGCATCGGCAGCCTCGCCACCAGCATGATCCTGTTCCCGCGCGCCGCCGCCGAACGCTACTGCTGCGCGCGGTTTGGCGAGGAACTGATGAAGGAATGCACCCGCCTTGCCAAGATGGATGAACTGGCAAGTCATGAGCGGGCTGCGATTGAGGCGGAGGCGCGTAGCTTCGCCGAGCGCACACTGCGCGCGCTGGAAGACAACGAACCACGCCCCGGGCTGGAGGAACTGGACGCCGACCCCGATGGCGACGATTACCGCTGGCCCACCTTCGCGCCGCTGGTGAACGAGGCCGAGCGCATGCAACTCCGCGACGCCATGCGCAGAGTCTTTGAGCCGCTCACAGCGGAGGGGGTGGAAGACCGCCTGACCGATACCACACGCGACGTGTTCGCGCGCACGTTGAAACGCTGCGAAGGCGAGGCGCTCCAGGCGCTGGAGGGCTGGCGCGAGCGTTCTGAAACGGCTGCTGGCGACGGGCGCGCGCGGCTCCTGAATGAGCTTGACCAGACGATGGCTGAGTTGTGGCTGCGTGATGATAAGGGCGCGGCTCGCGCCAAGGCCTACGCCGAGCGGCTCGATCGCGCCTTCGACAAGCTCAGCGAGAGACTGAGTCGCTGGCGCGAGCGACACGAGGAAGACTACCACAGTGTCATTGCGCAGCTCACCAGCGCAGCGGATGGGCCGTGGGTTCTCCCCAGGAATAGCCCGGAACCAGTTGGCGAAGGCCCAGGTAGGTCTGCGACTCCGACCCTCGCCGGATACGAGATCAAGGCACAGACTTACGTGCCGCCCAGCGATGCCAACGATCTCTTTGGTGATGGGCCGCCGCCATTCTTTGTCAGCGATCACGAGAGCGATCACGGCGCCAACGCCACGGGGGATGACCTACCGCCACTCGCGAGTGAGGCGACATTGCCACCGCTGGACCCGACGCAGCGAGACCGTGAATCGGGCGATGTCATGCCAAGTGATCTGGAGATGACCGTCATTCCGAACCTCGTCCTTCGCCTGAACCATCTGCGGACGCAGATTCCGACGCCCGCTAACCTGGTTGCCGCCAACCTGATCGCCGCGCCACCGCTGCTGCTCCTGCTGCTCGCTCTGCTGCCCGTCGCCTGGCGCGGTCAGCCGCTGCTCATGGGCAGCGCGTGTGTGGCGTTGCTCGGCCTGATGACGCTCGTAAGCTGGCTGTATCGCCGCGCCGCGCTCAGGCGCGTAGACCAGGCTGAGTTCGACCTGCTGGAAGCCTATCGCATCCATTGTCTGTTTCTGGCGCGCGAGTGGGAGGACCAGTTGCGCATCGTCATTCTCAGCCCCCTCGCGCGCCGCGTGAAGCGCATGACCCAGCGCCTGGAGGAGATCAGCGTCTTCTTCAACCAGATGGCGGAGGAACTGAAGCGCGAGGCGAAGCGTACCGAGGCTGACCTGTTCGATGGTCCGCACAGCGTGCGCGATGTCTTCATCGCCAATCGGCAAGAACTCACCCTGCGCGACGGCTATCGGCTGGAGGACTTTTACGGCGAGGCGCAGCGGCGGGCGCTTGCCACCGCAGACGACAACACGAGCGCGCAGGCGCTCAATGGACGGCTGCGCGCCTACTTCGCCCAGGCAGGGGTGAGCATCTTTGGCCTGAGCAACAACGAGATCTCAGACCACATCAGCCAGTTCTCGCAGCGCATCATCCTGCCGGTGCTCACGGGCGAGTTGGTCAGCGTGAGCGCGGCGCTCACCGCTCCAGGCGACATCGGCGCCCGCATCTGGCGCAACGCGCTGGGCAAAGCCTCCGTACTCTATCGCCCCTATAACAACGCTCCCATCCTAACCTACATCTGTGGCCGCGACGAGCATCGCGCGACGGTGCCTGAGACGGCCATTCCCGCCGCCACCACCATGATCGCGACGCGCCACACCGAGTGGATCCTCGTCGCACGCCTCTGGACCGGGGGCGCCAGCACACCCTGGGGCGGATGGAGTCATCTGGAGGCGACATTAGTGCTGCCAGCGGCGTTGCCTGTGACGCCACACTGGCGCGACGAGCAAAATTAGGACACACAGGTACCAGGCTGCGCAGCCTCATCGCTCGGTCTGAGCGCGCGGTTGCACAGATGCGGAAGGGATAGACAGGGACATGGCGAACGAAGACCCAACCATGACGCCGCTCACCGCTACCCAGGAGCGTCCGCCCGATGCTCCGCCGCCCGCAGCGCCCGCACAGGACGCGCAGCCTGCTCAGGTCGGCGCTGACCGCCCCGACATTGTACTCGCTCGCGGCGGCTTCTACCCGCGCTGGCCCTTGCTCGCGGCGCTCGTCTTCCTGCCCTGCCTGGCCATAGGCTATGGCTTCAATGTGTACTACAACTTGCACCCATGCCCGTTCGGGTCGATCTGCCAGCTCGACACGTTGCCTCCCGCCATACAGGTTCTGCTGATGCTGGGAGCGTTTGCGCTGCTGTGGCTACTGGTCTTCCTCATCGGCATCGGGCAGATCGAGGACCTCTCCGACGAGAGCAGCGATTTCGCTCACTTCGTGCGCGATGCGACGAACTTCGAGCCGGTGCGCGGGCTGCTCCTGGGATACGGCGCCCTCACACTGCTGGGCATGATCGCGGCCCTGATGGAGGGCCTGCTGTATCCGGCCCTGATCGCGCTGGCGGTCCTGCCCATCGTGATTGCGCTCTGCCTGCTCATCCAGGGCGTACAGCGTGGCAATCGGGCGCCGCTCACCGCCACGCAGCGCCGGGCGAATGTGGCGGCTGCCGCGCGCAGCCCGCTATATGTGTTTCGCAATCTGCCGGGCATCAATCGCATCTGGCCCACACCCGGTCGGCAGTAGCGCGGGCGCCTGAGCGAGCAAGCCGCGCATAGGCAAAGGAGAACTGAGTCATGGGAGCGCCAGGCACGGGCAGCAGCAGTGAAACCTATGTCGAGACGGAGTTGACCGTCACGCCGAAGACCTTCGTCGCCAGCAAGCCGCAGCAGGTTGCGCGTTACCTTGCCGACGACCTGCAAGATCTCATTCGTACGACGCGCCTTCCCCTGGCTGATGCGCTGGGCATTCCGCCTAGCAGCCGCAGCCGCTATGTGCGCAACCCTGAGCATCTCGTAGACCTGCTCTTCAATGACATCACACGCATGCTCGTTGATCGCCTCGTCACCTGTGTCCATCTGTTGCTGAGTGAGCCAAAGATGGATGCGAACGTGAGGGCGTATAAGCTGCTCTACCACGCACGCTACGATATCAACATCCCTGAGCGTTCGCTGCTGGAGGAGGTGCTACAGGAGTATGGCGGGCGCCTGAGCGTGGGCAAGCTCAATCCGGGCAATGCGCGTTTCGCGCTGGTGATTGACTGGGCGCCTCGTGCGCAGCGTGAGGACATTGCGCGCGTACGCCGCCCCAACTACAACTTCGACTGGGTCCCCTTGGCCGAACGCTATGACACGGGCGGCACCGTGGAGGTTCGCAGAGGCGGCCTGGGCGATGTGGTCGTGCGTATCGAGAGCATGCGGCCAATAGATGTCGTGCGGACACGGTAGTGAACCACGATAGCGGACAACGATTACGCATGGGCTAGAAACGGAGCAGGTTGGCATGTCGGCGCAGTCATCGGGCCCGTCTTCAGGGTCTATGTTCACCCTCAAAGCGGCCCCATCACTCCGGTGGAGATAGATGTCGCCGCCGTCAACGAGGCGGGCGAGGCCGCGCACGGCAATTCGACTGCGGCGATGGCGCAGGCGCTCGCCAGGCAGATTGACGGCCGCCTGCGCACGACCCGCGCGAGCCAAAACCTGCATGCGCTCGAAGCCATCGTGCGCCACATGGACCCGCTCTTCAGCACTTACATCACCGGCATCGCGGTGCGTGTGCCAGGGACGATCACCGGCGCTGATGCCTCTGATGAACTGCTGCGTCAGGTGAACGAGCTGACGCAGCAGGTGTCTAGAGACATAGCAGAGATGAAGGCGCTACGCGACGCCCTGGGCGAAGCGACACGGGAGAACACCACGCTGAAAGCGCGCCTGAGAGGCGGCGACACCGACCAGACAGTGGCGCAGTGGCGTCAGCGTGCGCAGGATCTCGACCATGCGTTGGCGCTGAGCAAAGGCAAGGTCACTCAACTGGAGGACGACCTTACGATCGCTCGGCGCGAAAAGGGCATCGAGAGCATACGCGCGGAGCGGGCCGAGCAGGAGCGCGATGCGGCTAGAGTCGCGCTCACACAGCAGGCGGACGACGCCCAAAAGACGAAGGGAAAACTGAATGGCGAGATCACTCAGCTGGAACTCGATATAGCGCAACTCAATGGAAAACTCAAACAGCTTCACGCGCAACTCGACATGCGTCAAGATGCTCAGGCGGGTCCAGATGGCAAATCACCGGTACGCTCGACCCGGGTAAAGCTCCCGCAGCATATCGGCGCTGACGAGTGACCACGAGTAACACAGCCAGCCAGGAGTAGGCCAAGAGTAGCAGGCGCCGCGTGGTTCGCCGCGACAGCCTGACGGACGCAGCGCACGGCGAACCAGAAAGAGAGCGTCGTAGGTGACAGACTCAAGCTCCGCAACCGCTATGCCCTCCGCGATTCCTCGCCTCGTGGCGCCGCTCCCAGGGGTCGCATACGTCGAAGAGCCAGCGGTGATTGACCGCTTGCTCGTGCGGCTGACACCCGATGGAGAACTCTACGTTCGTGGCACGCGCCCGCGCATCGAGCAGTTCGTGCGGGAGTGCGCCGCCGTTGGCGTGTATATCACCATCAGCTACCTGGCGCTGTGTGGCTGACGTGCTTGCCGATCCAGTCCAGAGGTGATCCAGAGGTGATCCAGAGGAGGTACATGACATGATGGAGGCGCCGCAGGCCTATGCCCCGCGCTGGACTCAGGAATTGCTCACGCTCTATGACGGCGGAATCGCGCGGCAGTTTGTGCTGCACTTCAACATTACCGACCTCGTGGTTGACCTGAATGGCGAGGAGTCGGCGCCAGAGCTAGGGCTGCATGCGCGCACGCCAACGGGCCAGGTCGTCGGTCCGGTGCGCGCCTTCCGCGACTATCTTCATACCTTTTTGCGACGCGAATTGAGATGCCAGGCGATCTATAGCTATTCGCTGGCGAGCGGGCTGCTCGCCGACGAGGATGTGCTGGGCAATGCGCCAACGCCGCTCGCCGCCGAAACTCGCCCAGAGTGGCAGCGCGTCTTCGACTCGTTCAGCAAGGTGGCGCCGCCGCGCCGCCAGCCGAACGCAGGGCAGCCGCAGGAGGGCCGCGAGGTCAACCTGCCCAACGATGTCCCGGGGAACCTGAAGATTCTCGGCCACATGCTGCGGCAACGCTACTCGGCGTCAGGCGCTCCTCTAGCCGAGGCGGCGCCGCAGGGCGAGCGAGAAGCGCCCATCGCCGTCATCCTTGACTATGCCGAGAAACTGATTCCCTTCCGGCTTGGTGAGAGTCAGGGCGACCGCGAGCAGCTTCAGGCGCTCGAGACGGTGCAACGTTGGGCGCTCGACCCGAGCATCCAACGGTCACAGAATGTCGTTATCCTGCTCACGACCAACATCGGGCAGGTTGCGCCAAGCGTCTACGCTGGTGGCAGCCAGTGCCGCGCGATTCGTGTCCCACTGCCCACCCACCAGGAGCGCAAAGCCTACATCCAGCGGCTGATGAACACGCGCGACTTCATTCGCATGGATCAGGCGAGCTTTGGCGAGGCTGAGCCAGAGCGCCAGGCCGCTGCGCTGGCGAATGCGACGCAGGGCATGCGTCTGGTGGACATCAACAATCTGAGTCGGCGTGTCTATGTTGAGCGGCGCACGCGCAATGAGCCGCCGCTGATGACGATGGACGATGTGCAGCGTGAGAAAGCGGAGGTCATCCAGGCGCAGAGCGAGCAGCTGCTCGAGATCCAGCAGCCGCGCCGAGGCTTCGCCGAGATCGGTGGACTGGAGAATCTCAAGGACTATCTCAAAGCGCGCACAGGGCAGATGAAACGCGGCCAGCATACGCCGCTCGTTCCCAGCGGTCTGTTGCTCGCTGGCCCGCCAGGAACTGGCAAGACCATCATCGCCGAGGCGCTCGCCACCGAGAGCGGCTTCAACCTCGTCAAGATGCGCAACATCCGCGAGAAATGGGTCGGCAGCTCCGAGCGCAATCTCGATCTGGCGCTGAACCTCCTGAAAGACCTGCATCCGGTCGTGGTCTTTGTAGACGAGATAGATCAAGCGATGGGGCGCCGCGACACCGGGCAAGATGGCGATAGCGGCGTGGGCGCGCGTATGTTTGGGCGTGTGCTGGAGGAGATGAGCAACGCGGACAATCGCGGCAAAATCCTGTGGGTGGCGGCGACCAACCGCGCCGACCTGCTCGATGACGCGCTGCTGCGCCGCTTCGACCGCGTCGTTCCGCTGCTCACCCCAGATGTGCCAGAGGCCGAGCGTATCTTCGCCACCATGCCGACCATGCTGCGCAAGCAAAGCGACAGATCGGTCAACATCTTCTATGGCGCCGACCTGAACGGCCCAGCCGATGACCTGACCCGCTTCCAGCCGGTGGCGGCGAACGCGGTGAAGATTGGGCTGACCGGCGCCGGGATCGAGATCGTCGTGCGCCGCGCCGCCGAGATTGCCTGCGAGGAGGCGCTCGCCAACCACCAGCCGCTCAGCGATACGACGCTGCCTGGCATCGAGAAGCGTCATTTGTTGGGGGCGCTTAAAGACTACAAGCCCAACCACAACAGTGACACCTATGACCTGCAAAGCCTGCTGGCGATACGCGCCTGCAATTTCAAATCGGTCATGCCAGAGCTGCCCGACCGCGCGGTGTTTCGCAACATCGTCGGACCAGACGGCGTGATAGACCCGCAGCGGCTGGAAGCGGAGATCCGGCGGCTGCGCATGGTGATCAATGGCGGTTCAGGTGGTCCAGGTGGCGCCGGCGGCCCAACAAACCTGGCCGATCTCCTCGCAAGCTGGGGCGTCAATGCGGGGAACACGGGAAACACGGGGAATGGAGCGGGCGCGAGTTGAGGCGCCTGCGAGGCGCGCGAGACACAGTGGAGGTATCGCACAATGAGCTACCAAGGAGCCGGAGCGGTCGTGGCGGGGCCTGGCGTCGTCTTGTTGATCGCCGGGGGCATCGTCGTCGGCACAGGGATCCTGGTCGGCAAAGGCATCATGTGGTGCCACGATAAGCTGGAGGAGAATTATCGCAGCGCCTGCCAGAGCTATACGACGCTGAAAGAGCAGGCGGAGGCGGAGGTGCGCGGAACCACCGCAGATCGGCAGATGCGTCTGGCGGCCTACATCGAGCGCAATGCGGCGCTCGCTATGGATGACGTGGACGACGCGAACGCCATCCCAGGCGCCGGCGTGATGGACCCGGCAGTCACGCGGGCGCTGCAAGAAGCGCGCGAGGCGCTCGCCGCCGCACAGCAACCGACGCTCGACTATCAGACCGAGGTGGAGCGCCGCCAGCTTGCCAACGAGATTGCCGCCAGCGAAGGCGTGGCGTCTCCGTCAGCGATTGACGCGGCGAAAGCGACACTCGCAGCGCAGGGTGGCTCAGCCACGCAGATGCGCGCCGCCAGCGAGGCGCTGCGCAACGCCGTGAAAGCGATAGCCGATGGGCAGGTGCAACAACGACAGCAGGCGAAGCTGGCCGAGATCACCATCGCCGACGCCAGGCGCGAGCTGCGCACAGCGCGGTCACTACTGGCCCAGAGCGGAGCAACCGCCGACGCCCAGGCGCAGTTGCAGGTGATCGCGCGCCAGCTCACCGAGGCGGAGGGTATTCGAGGCCAGAACGCCGAGGCGGCGCTGGAGGCCGCCAGAGAGGCGCTGCAATCCGCGCGCCAGCAGGTCTATAGCGCCACACGTGCGGTGACACAGCGTTGGAGCAAGCGGCGGGGCTACTTCGACGAGATGAGCGGCCAGCTCGATGCGCTTCAGGCTGTGGTCTCGGACCTCAGCATCGGGAGGCTGGCTACCCCCGTTCAGATCAGCGGATTCCAGGGCGAGATCGCCAACCTGCTCGCGCAGGTCGCGCAGGCGCAACGCGATGACCTCCGCGACGCCGACACGAATGAGGCGATGCGTGAGGGCATCAACGGCGCCCTCGCCGACCTCAAGCGACGGCTCTTTGCGCAGTCAGACGCCACCCAGCAGCGCCACATCGGCGATCAGATCGCGGCGACGCTCGCCGAGCTGGGGTTTGTCGCCGTGGAGGACGACGCGCTGGCGCCGCAAGTGAAGCCGCTCGACACGTCGCTGCGCATCGCCGCACGGCGTGTCGAGCAGCCCGCCGACGCCGGGCGCCAGGAACACCTTGTCTACTTCACGGTGGACGCGCAGGGCCACACCTGGTTCGATTTCTCTGGCTACGAAGGGAACGAATGCACAAAGGAGGCCGCTCGTGTCTTCAATGCGCTGCGTCGCCACGGTGTCTTGCTGATGGATGCGGCCAGGCTGGCTGAACTCAATAGCCAGGGCGCAACCGCCGAGATGCTGGAGCGCGAGGAATACGCGCCTGAGTTGCGCGTCAACAAGGCTCAGCCGCTCATCCAGCAGGCGATGTACGATGTCCTGGTGAACCGCATGGGCTTTACGCAGGTAGACCGCAGCAGCAGCGGCGGGGTAATCGAGATGGACGCCCACAACGGCATGGGACACCGGTATCATACAGAGGTCAAGCCGTCAGGAGAGGCGCTCGTCTTGCGCGATGACCAGGACGTGACAAACGATGCGACCGACGCGGTCGCCGTAGCGGCGCGCGCTGTCCCGCCTAGCCTCACCGCCTCACAGGATGATGAGGATGAGCAAGTGGTAGTGACGCCACCGACGCGCTCCTGGGAGAGTACGGGCGGGCGGGCGCAGTCCAACTAGGGTCTGTTGGACGCTGTTGGACGCTGTTGGACGCCGCTGTACCCGCTGGCCATCTCACACGCTCAGCGAGGAGTCAGCGAGGAGTCAGCGGGTAGGCGGCACCGTGTTGTCGCGCGACGGCGCGCGTCGTCGCAGTGGCGCTGGCATCCCTGGACTGAATGGTGGCATGTGCGACAAGCGGCTATGAGCTATGAGCTATGAGCTATGGGCATCGATCGGGAGGGGCTATGTCGCAAGCGGCGCCTGGTCAGGCAGTTGTCGCGCGTGAAGCGTTGTGGACGTACCATGTCGCCTCAGCGGACGAGAGCGACCACACATTCTTCGCCGAGCTAAAGGCATCTGTCGAGGCGGAACTTTCCAGACGCATCAAGCCGGGGTCGCGCGTCTGGGTGGGGCGTGAGGCGCAACTGCGCGTCGGCTCATACGAGGTGCAAGTCCGACTCACAAATGTCGAGCCGATGCTGGCGACTACGGCGAACGAATCCACTCGCATGCTGGCGCAGTACCGCGAGCCATCGAAAGACGGCGGAGCAGATGTGTCCAGCTTCGTGTCGGAGATCATCCGCTATCCGAATGAGACGCTGGGTGCCTCGTTCGACTCACTCGTCGGCATCCAGGCAATCAAAGACGATATGTTTCGGAAGCTGACGCTGCTGATCTCACCGCGCTACCTCGACCGCTGGATGGCTAGCGCGTATCAGCAGGAGGCGCCGCCGCCCGTGATTACCCGCTTGCTGCGCGACCGCTACCCGCTGCTCGTGTTAGAGGGAGAGGTTGGGTCTGGCAAAACGGCGTTGGCTCGCAGCATCGGCCACTATTTGGCAAAGCGACTCAAGATGGAGCTTGCGCTCTATGTCGTCAACGCGCAGGTGCGTGGCGGTGGCCACGTCGGCGAACTAACCCAGAACATCTCGCGCGCGTTCACCGAGGCCGAACGCCGTCAGGAGCGTGAAGACATCCCCGTGATGCTGCTGATTGACGAGGCCGACGCGCTCGCGCAGGCGCGCGGTGGCCGCCAGACGCACCACGAAGATGACGCGGGCGTGAATACGCTGATCCAGCGCATCGATCACCTGCGAGGGCGGCCAATGGCGGTCCTCTTCGCCACGAACCTGGTGCAGTCGCTTGATGCGGCGATCCTGCGTCGTGCGGCGGCGACCTACCATTTTGACCGTCCCGATGCGGCGCAGCGCACTGACGTGTTTCGTAAACTGCTTGCTGGAACCAACATCCCAGACGGCGCGCTCGAACAGTTCGTCGCTCAAACCGAGCCGACCCTCCTTCCAGGGATGGGGAGGCGCAAGCACCGCTACACGTACTCCGATCTCTCGCAGCGCATCCTCTCGCGCGCGATTGAAGAGGCGGTCTACGCGCAACAACCACTGACCGCTGAGTTCGTGCTCAATGCCTGTCGTCATACGCTCCCTACGCCAGAGATGCCCGGCCCACGCGAGGATTCAGAGTAGGGAGTGGCGCGGGTCGACCGAGAGACAGAGGGTTTGAGGTGACTAACAATAGTGAATATGTCGGCAACCTCTCCAGCGTTACAGTCCGTCGCAGGCGATCACACCTCACTCCTGCTCGAACTCGAACTGGGTGGACTTGAGTGTGCGATAGTTCTCAGTGACGGTACGGATGACGCGGTCAGGCGCGCCATAGAGAAGCTTGGCGCTGATCTCCAGCGTAGTTCGACCTGCACGCCGAGGAGGCTGGCACTATTACACTTTGCGATGCAGTACACCGTAGCAGCGGATTCTGCAATCTTACGCCGATCCACCGATGTGCAGCGCCACTTGCCCGCATGTGTACTCATCCACCAACATACACTACGTCCAGCGCTTGCCTCTTGCATACACGTAGGGCCTTTTGCCACACTGGAATGGTGAGGGAAACGGCTTCGTCTGCCGTGGCCACACGCGTGGTCAATCAGGACGCGGAGTGGCCCGCTCCGGGGCGCGCGGAACTATGCGCTTGCTCTACACGCGCCCGCATAGGGTCAGGCCTGGTCCGCCTGGTCCGCCTGGGACGGCTCTCTTGATGGGATGCTCGGAAGCGCTTGAGTGGTACGTGCCGCGTCGGTCTGCCGCGTCGGTCTGCCGCGCCTGCGCTCGCCGTGAGCCTTGCTCTCCCCTCAGCCGTCCAGAATGTGACGAGGTGGTGGCCGCTATGACTGGCCAGGGTGGCTCCCTGGGCCGCGTCGGCGGATCGAGCGTTGCTCTCCGTCTCCCACGCGCGCAGCCTGCATCGCCGGGGCGATGCTCCTCACCGCATCTGTCGGTGTTGTCGTTGCGCTGCGCGCCCATCCGCCATCGTGGTGAACCATCCTGGGGCAGGGCGTCGCGTTACTTGTCGCTTGCTGTGTATGCCCGTGTGGGGCGCGCGGTTGGCGACGAGTAAACAGGGCCAGCGGATGTCCCGCTGCGGAGGGCGGCCCCGCATCCCGGCGCCTGCTGCGCGCATCCCGCCAAAGGGAGACACACCGACGCGCTTCGTGGAATTACCTGAACGTATCTGCAACCTGTCGGAAAGGGTATTAGCTCGGTGAGATTGGCGTCATCTGGGCGAGCGCCTGGCTACTGGTTCACGAACGTCAGGCGCGGCCCCTCGACGAGTGGCGCCCAGCGAAAGGAAGCGGCAGGTATGGGCGCACGACGTTCGATCATTCGCCAGGTACTGGATCGCTTCGACACGCTGATGGCGACCAGCGAGGGACGCCATGCGGCGAAGCTGGCTGCACGCGCCAGCGGTGAGCCTGGCTGGTCAATCTCAGATGGGCGCATCCACTCCTTTGCCACGCGCAAGACCTATCAGGCTACAGTGCTGCGGCTGGTGACGGACTGCCGACACCAAGGGCTGCCCCTGCGGACGCTGGACGAACTCGACGCGCAGGCTGAGACGCTCGTGGCGCGCTATCTCAGCGCGCGAGTTGCGGAAGGCAAGAGCGCTTGGACGTTGAAGATGGAACGCTCGGCTTTCCGTCTCTTCTTTGGTCGTCCCGATCTGGCGGCAAACGTCTCACTGCCTGCGCGGCGACGCACAGACATTACTCGCTCACGGCGACCGGCGGCGCGGGATCAGGACTTCACGCCGGAGCACTGGCGCGGCCTGCTCACCTTCCTCGATGCGACTGGTCTGTGACGCCGTGAAGCGCAGCGCATCCACGTGCGCGATGTCTGCCGCGATGCGCAGGGCGCGCTGCAGGTCTATGTCATCGGCAAGAGTGGCAAGCGGCGGCTCGTCCCTGTGCTGCCAGCGCATGTCGAGGCGATCGAGCACCTGCTCGACGGACCGCAGCCAGAGGAGCGGCTCTTCCCGCGCATCCCCTCCCACCTCGATGTCCACGCGCACCGCCGCGGATTCGCGCAAGCGACCTACCGCCAGGCCAGCGGCGGCCAACTCTTGCCACCACGCGATGCGCGCCTGGCACCAGGAACGATCGATGCCAACGCGGCGCGCCACACCTCGCAGGCGCTCGGCCATAACCGCCGGGATGTCACCACGACACACTACTTGCGCTGAGGCGCGCACAGCCGCGGAAAAGGCCCCGCGTCGGAATCCATCGATATCCGCCAATGACGCGCCCACCGAATTGGTGAAGATTCACACTGAATCCACGCATTGACCATAAGTTGGACGGTTCTTGAACGACTCTTGAACAGTTCTTGAATACTGATCAGCTATGATGAGACTACAGGGAGATTGGGGGAAATTGTACGCGTAGACCGAAATTGGATCGGCATGAGGGCGCGAATTGACCGGAATTTGACTGGAGTGCGATTGGGGCCTGCTACAGTGTTCAGTAGGTGACGCGCCTCTGGATAAGCGCTCCGTCGCACAACTCACTCACCTCGCCTACGGAGAAATGGCCAGGACAGCGCCGAGAAAGGATGCGGTACCCCGATGAAACGAATCAGATCGGAATCACCCCACACGTTGCCCCTGTCGCAGCGCCTGCTCGCGCGGCCCGAGGAAGCGGCGGAGCTGCTGGGCGTCGGGCGCTCGACCATCTATGAGCTGATGCGCGCGGGTGAACTGCCCGTCGTCCACATCGGTCGCGCCGCCCGCATCCCCATCCAGGAATCTGCATCACTGGGTCGAGGCGCATGAAACGTCGACGCTCCCCGCTCAATGGCACTGCTACCTTCATGCGCTCCCCGGCGCTGGACGTGTTATAGTGGCGGCGCGGTCTTGTATGGGCCGCGAACCGAGCATCACTGAGTATCCTTGTGGGAAAGGGCGAGATCGAGCGGAGCAGGAGCCGCGCGACCAGCATACCGTCAACACATGGCGGGCACGGGTCGCGCTATCTGAGCCAGGAAATCCGCAACGATGACACGTCTGACACGTCACGAAGGGGTAACGACAACACAAGAAAACGAGGCCTCCGCGTCAGCGCACCCGGCCGAGCGGGCTACGATACGCACGGGCAAGTGGGGCAACAACGAGGGCAGCATCATCCGGCGCGCGGATGGGCGCTGGCAAGCGCGGGTGAGTCTGGACGCAGGCAACCGCAAGTACTTCTATGGCAAGACTCGCCAGGAGGTCGCGGCGCAACTCACGGCGGCGCTGCGTGACCGCGACCAAGGTGTGCCGCTGGTGCTGGATGAACGACAGACGCTGGCGCAGTACCTCGACACTGGCTGGCGACGGCAGCGTGCGTCTGTACGGCCGCGCACCTGGCAACGCTATGAGCAGTACATCCGGCTGCACACCGTTCCGCTCCTGGGCAAAATCGCACTGGCGAAGCTCACTGCGCAACAGGTGCAGAGCCTCTACGCCAACCGGCTGAGGCAGGGTGTTCTCCGACCAGTGTGAAGCATCTGCACACGGTACTGCACAAAGCGCTCGAGGATGCGTTTCGTCTGGGCCTCGTCCAGCGCAACGTGGTTGTCTCGTAGAGCGCCTCGCATGCGGCGCGTTGAGATGCGCGTGCTCTCGCTGGAGCAGGTGAAAACGGCTGCTCACGGTGGCGCAGGGCGACCGCTTCGAGGCGCTTTATACGCTGGCGGTGACGACGGGCATGCGGCGCGGCGAACTGCTGGCGCTCAAATGGCGCGACGTGGACTCAGCGGCGCCGGCAGGCGGCAGCGCTAATGGACAGGCAGCGCTCCAGGTGCGCGCGACGCTGGCAGAGAAGGTGAAGGGAGGGTTTGACTACGCGGAGCCGAAGTCGGCGCGTAGCCGACGGCGTATCGCACTGACGGCGGCCGCAGCTGAGGCGCTACGCATCCACCGCGCGCGGCAGGCGGAGGAGCGGCTACTGGTCGGGCCAGAATGGCAGGACAACGACCTGGTGTTCTGTACCCATGAAGGCAAGCCGCTGATCGGCTCGAATGTGCTGAATCAGAACTTCCACCCGCTGCTGAAGCGAGCTGGATTGCCGCGCATCCGCTTTCACGATCTGCGCCACACGGCGGCGACGCTGCTGCTGTTACGTGGCGTGCATCCGAAGATCGTCAGCGAGATGTTGGGCCACTCGTCGGTGAGTCTGACGCTGGATGTCTACTCGCATGTATTGCCCGATATGCAGCGCGAAGCGACCACGGCACTCGATCAGATGCTCGCCGAAGGCCAGTAGCAGGAGCGAAAGCAAGCGATCCAGCCACGGCGGTTGGCGTCAAATCGGCGTCAAAATTGGCGTCAAACGCCAAAATACGATTGTTACTATCACGACCCATCGCTTGGTAGGTATTTCGTGAGGTCTGAATAAATCAGGGTTGATACGGTAGCGGATGGTTGGTGGCCCCACTGGGAATCGAACCCAGATGCTCGGTTTAGAAGACCGATGCTTTGTCCATTAAGCTATAGGGCCGGGCGTCAGGGGTGGGCGTGGCGTCTCGCGGGAGCATGCGCCTCGCTCTCGCTTCATTGTAGGCATATCACCGTGTCTGCCGCAACCGACCACGCGATCAACCACGCATGCCTGCTAGTGCGCCGCGTGTGGGACAAGGGTGTACGCCGCCGGGGTGAGCATCAACAGGAAGAACAGCGCGCCCACTGCGGCCAGCGCGAGATAGATGCCGCGTGTCAGCCGATAGTAGCGCTCGAAGTGCGCCTCGGCGTCGCCCGCTGGCTTGCGTAGTCGCTCGCGCTCCGTCTGTGTGAGTTCCGACATCGCCGCCAGCGTATCATCCAGCCCTTTGCGCTCCAGATGGTAGCGCGCCTGCCGCGCCCGCAGCAGATACCAGACGATGAACATGAGATAGCCCGTGTAGAGCGCCGCTGCGATCCGCGCCAGCGGCAGCGACGCGCCCGGCTGGATGAGCCACGCGATGATGACGCCGACGATCAGGCCGACGGTGCGGAAGAGATTATCCGTGACATCGCTGGTCAGGCTGGCGACCGCTGTGCGCGTGGCATCGGCGAAACCGCTCACCGTCTGCTGCGCCGCTGCGCGCAACTGGAAGTAGCGTTCTGTGGCGCCGCGCAGGTAGATGGCGAAGTTGGCGCGCGCGGTGTCGAGCGCGGGAGCGGCCGCCACACAGAGCTGCGCCAGAGTCAGCGTCGCCCCGGCGATGAGCGTATCGGCCAGCGCCTGCCGCGCAATCGCCAGCTTGTCGGGCGAGGCGTCGCGATAGGCCCAGTCTGCCAGCGCGATCAACGCATCGCGGGCCTGCGCCTCCAGTTCACCGTGCGCGCCATCTGGCGGCGCCGCGCTGGCCAGCCACGCTACCGCCGGGCGCGCTCCAGCGAAGCGCAGCGTCAGATCCCCCGACCAGCGCCCGCCGCGCCGACCACGCCGTCTGCGCCACTCTCAGCGCGCTCTACATGACTCGCCAGCGCGCACGCCGCCACCTGCGCCCGCAGCGCCTGGAGCCGCAGCGCGATGCGTTCCAGCCCGGGCGCCCGCTGCGTGACATGCGCGTCATCGGGCGTCAGCGCCAGCGTAAACCCACTCCATGCGCTCTCGGCGTCGCGCAACCGACGCGCCGCAGCCGCACGCGCGCCGAAACGCCGCCACGCTGCGCGCGATACCGGCAGCCAGTCGTCTGTCGAGGCGCCTGCTCCGCCTGCCGCATCGCCTGCGCCGATCACCTCCAGCGCAGGCCCGGTCAGGTAGCCAGTGGCATCGCAGATCAGCACGCAGAGGCGTGTCTCGCCGCCGCCCAGCCCACGCTTCCCCCAGTCTGGCGTCGCCCGCAGCGTCAGCAAGCGCTCGCAGGCCGCCGCGCTATAGAAGACCAGCGCCGCCTCTGGCGCCAACGCGGCGGCGCCATCCGCACGCGCCGTCGTCCGCCGCTCGGCGAGCGCCTGCCCCGCCAGCCGCTGCGCCTGGCGCTTGCCGATGCTCAGCCGCACGCCCACGCTGACCGAATCGCCCTGGGTCGCGACCACCGCCAGCGCCTGCTGCTGAAAGCTCGCTAACGCCTCCACAGGATCATCCGCCGCGCGTAGTTCTACTTGTATGCAATCCTTGAAGAAAGTCGGGTCAAGGTCGTCAACGCTGAAATCGATGCTCAAATCCGAGCCTAGAACTCCGAACCAGCTACGCACAGATTGAGCGCTAATGCTGGTGGCATACTTGATAGCGATAGACGATAGTGTCTCGATGTGTTCAAACGTTTCAGCGGTGGCCAATGCTTCAGATGTGAGGTTGAGTGCCTTGCCTATTTCTCGCACAACTTCACCACGCTGTCGCAATGATCTGAATGGAACAGCCACATTGGTCACAGTAAGTCCTTGACCTACAGAAATCTCCTCAAGTGTATCTGGAGATGAAAGTCTGTGTCGTTGATATTCCTCTGGCATATACCCTCTCCTCTTCCTTGTACCTGGCGATTATCCCTTAACTTCTTGGAAGGTAAGCGTCTCCAGTGTAATGGATATCTTTCCTTCCCCTGTCCGAGTCTCGGAGACTTGCACCAAATCGTGAAAGGTTTCTGCGCTCACTACGAGCTTCATTTTGCCATCCAGCAGTAGTGTTACGTTTTCGATGTATGGCTTGGCCACTATAGAGTCGATTACAAACTCCAACCTACCATCATCATCGACGAGTTCCAATTTAGCTACCAAGACGCTGAGTAAGCTCTGCGCATCATATGGACGGTTTGGCAGCGCTTCTATAACGAAACGTCGTGCGTCCAGCGTTTCACCACTCAGTGCAGTTCGCCGCACTTGGAAAAAACGAAGCAATTCAAGAGGTCCAAATGTGGAAGATTGGCTATTCAGCCACTTGTTGGTCTCAGTCCAGAATAGGCGCGTCTGCCGTTTTGGCGACATTCCGAGGGAAGCCCCTAGAAAGTCTTTGTAGAAGAATGCTGCGACACCTTGGGACGCAGGGCCTGCGTCTTTGTCGAGGAGCCTGAGGCTTGGCGTCGTGTCATCAGCTTCAAACCAAACAATGGCGCACTTCTGAAGTTTCTCAGCCGCAGGAAGTAGATTGCTAGCTGGCTTAAAGACGACTTCTCGGTGCCCATCCCTTTCGACAAAGTCTCTGGTATGTCGCTCAACGTCAGGCTCTACTTTCATGATTGCGAGCCTATGCTCTAGATCTTTGGCGCTATGGTAAAGGACTATGATCATGTCTCCTGGAGCGATCCTTTCTCTGAACCGTCCCGGCGCGCACATGATCGCATAAAGCCTGTTTGCAAGGTCGTGTGTAGTCTGAGCGAAACTTGCGCTTTCAAAGCGCAACAACAAAGCACAAGTGTTCATTGTTTGAGGCGCTGGATCCTCGAACTCAGCATGCCACTCGGCATTAGTATCTGCATAGTGGATTTGTTGGACGAAGTAGGCGTGCATTACGTCGTCCAACTTGGCATCCGTGTCGACCAGCTTGAGTATCTCCGCTTTCGCTGTCCAGATAGTGCAAAACCAGATGATCAATCACTAGATCATCTGGTGACGAAGATAACGTCGCTGACTTCACGGCATGCCGAGTAGCAACCGATTCCGCTTGCTCTGCTTGCCCTGTTGTTTCTTCGGACCACAACGTTGGTTTCTCCAGCTTTGTCGCAGTAGATCGACGTTGCGCCATAGATCACACCCTCCTTGCGCGCCTGCCTGCCTTGAGATGGGTACCCTGGCGGCGCGCCTCACTCTACTCCTGTTCTCGCCCAGTGTACAGCAAGCGGAAAGCGGCGCAAAGGCGCGCGGCGAATCGGATGCGCGCAGATGAAGCGCCCAAACGCGCGTCTTCAGAGTCCGCAGCGTGTGGCCCGTTGGCGATGGCAAGCGGCTACGGCGCCCGTGGCGGCGCGGGATGCTGCGGCGCCGCCAGCGCGATGATCACTGGCAAGAGAACGACCAGCGCGGCGACGAGCAGTGTCCAGTAGACGGCTGCCGCTTGCCCCGCCAGCCCCGCGCGCTGCCACAGCGATGCCCGACGCAGCGCGCGGGATGTGGCGACGATGTAGACGACCGCCGCGACGATCAGCCCGCCGACCAGGACGCCTGCGACGATCCAGCGCCAGGTGAGGAAGCCGACAGGGAACGCCAGCGTGCGCGCCAGCGCATCGCCCACAAGGGTGAGCGCGACGACGACGATCAGCAGGATGAGTGGCGCGGCGCCTGCCCAGACGCCGCGCCCCAACGCGCCGTTGGCGTCTGCACGCGCGCCAGCAACCGGATGAGACGGATTGGACGACATGGAGACGCACCTTTCCGCTTGCGCGCTCCTGTGAGCGCTGCCGCGCAATCAGCCTGCGCGGCTCTGGTCTGGGCCAAGCGCCGTGTCGAAGAATGCGGTGACACGCTGCACATACACATTGCCGAGTGTGTGGAAGGATTGGGCGTGCTTGGCGCCGGGAACGAGCCACATCTGGACATGCGCATTCGGCGCCGCGCTGGCCGCCGCGTACAACGCGCTCATGTTGGACGGTGGGATGTAGTCATCCTTCGAGCCGTGAATCAGGAGCAGCGGGCGCGGGGCAATGCGCGCGACCACATCCACCGGGCGCACGGCGTAGAAGTTCATGCCATAGAGCGCCTGCGCGGCGAGCAGGGCGCCGGGGGTGAATAGCCCAGGCACACCACCCTGCGCCGGAATCTCGCGTTCGAGGATCGGGATGATGTCCGCATAGGCGCAATCAGAGACGACAGCGCGAATCGCTGGCTCTTGCGCGGCGGCGAGCAGCAGCGTAGCGGCGCCCATCGAGACACCCCAGCCGCCAATCACACGCGGTCGGCCCAGCTCTGGGTAGGGCCACTGGCCCGCGCGAATGAAGTCTACCGCTCCCAGCACATCGCGCTGCTCGAAATAGCCCAGCGAGAGCGGCGCAGGCGGCGACTGCCCCATGCCGCGCATGTCAAAGGCCAGCACGGCGAACCCCTGGCGGGCAAGCGCTACACTCAGCGCGAGCACGCCCGCAGCGGGATCCGTTCGGTTGGTGTGCGTCCCGTGGACGACGACGAGAATGCGGTCGTCGGTGAGGCGGCCACCGGGCAAAACGCCAGGAATGATCCAGCCTTTGATCTGCAGACTATCGTCACGCGCGGGGAACGTGATGTTGGTGTACTGCAAGCCATACGCGCCCGGATTGCCAGTAAGTGGGGTCTGCGGCTGATACACCAGCTTCGTCGCAATATAGGTCGAGATGCCGACATAACCGAGCGTCACGATCCCTGAGATGATCAGCAGCGTGATGACGCATCGGCGCAGCCAGCCGTGCGGCGACTGGCTGGCTGGCGACGGGCGCGCAGCGGCGCGCGCTTCGGGATGCCCTGGATCAGGAACGTGGGTTGACATGCGATCACCCTCTCCGGCGCGCGCTGGCGCCGCTCGATCCATCAGCCTGAACGGCTGCGCTGGGTACGACGCCCGGCGCAGGGTCTACGCGCAGCATCCGCATTACAATCCAATGGGGAGAAGCTGAGAGAAGCTGAGAGAAGTCGCGACCGCTTGTAGCTAGTATGCCATATTACGCCGGCATGTGGGGTAGGACCTCTGGCAGCTTTTCCACCCGTTTGCGTCACAGAAGGAATTGGCGCGTAGATTGCTCTAACAGCGGCGTGAGCAGGCGTTACACATGACGCATGCCGACGCCGACGCGCTCGCACGGTGGGTCAAATCAGGCGGCTGTGGCGCTGCCGCCGCGCGCCGGGACTGTTGGCGCGCCCGTTACCTGGCCTGGCATATCTCGTCTTTGCCTGTGAGTGTCGCGCTGTGCGCATGGTCGCTGGGGAGCCAGGGCGCGCATGCGCTTGAGAGGGTAGGACTGCGGTGGAGTTCGATGTCACTGAGTACACAGTCGTGTTCCGACGCGCGCTCAGACAGCGCACCGGCCAACGAGCCACGCGCGCCGTCTGGACCGTTGTGCGCCCGTTCACACGCTGTGGCGCGGATGATCTGACCGAGCTGGTGGCGGACGAGAGCGCGGCTGAGGTCGCGCAGGTCTTCGTCGTGCCGATCTACTCCGCGCTCGCGCTCGATACGCGCGCCTACGAGAAGTTCCTCGTGCAGAGCGGCGCGCTCAACCGCGCGCTCCGCGCCCTCAACGGCCTGACCTTCGCGCAGCCGCAGACGGCGGAGAACGCGCGCAAGCAGATTCAATCCATCGTGATGGCCGCCGAGGTCAACCACATCGTCCGCAAGATGTCGGCCTAGTGTCGGCGTCCCTCCTCGCCATGCGCCTCTCCCTCGCCACCAGCACACGCGCCGCCCTGCTCAGCCCCCTCGGCGCGCCGCGACACGATCATCACGCCCTGGCCGCCGTACAGCCTGGAGCAGTAGGTGACGAGGCGCCGTAGCAGCGGCGCCTGCTCTAGTTCGTGGCGGTCGCCGAGGATCAGTAGTTTGCGCTGGGCGCGTGTCAGGGCGACGTTCAGGCGGCGTGGGTCGGCCAGAAACGCCAGGCCGCGCCCGCCCCAACCCGTCGCCGCGTTGACCCCGCCAAACGAGAACAGGATCACCTCGCGCTCCGCCCCCTGGAAGCGATCAACCGTGTCCACCACCACATCTACCACCCCTGCCGAGGCCAGCCGCCGCCGTAGCGCCGCGACCTGTGCGCGGTAGGGCGCGATGACGCCGATGCGCTCAGCGGGCGTCCCACCGCGCAGCAACGCCAGAATCAGCTTGCGCGCGACCTCGCCCTGCGCCTCGCTCACCTTCTGCCCGCGCTCGCCAGCGAAGGGCGCCACATCGAGCAACACCAGCGGACGCGCCGGGTCCAGCGCGTCGGCCAGTGGCTCGGCGGGGTCCAGCCGCAGCGCCAGCGTCGCCGTCTGCGCCTGCCCATCAGCGACCAACGCGCCCCCATAGAAGGCCTCGCTGGCGAAGCCGCAGATGGCGGGGTGCATGCGATATTGCCGCCGCAGCGCCACGCTTGCGTCCTCGCCCCAGCGCTCCAGCAGTTCGGCGAAGAGTGAGCGACCCAACCCGGCCTTGCTCGCCGCCGCGCTCATCACCAGCGGCGGCAACTGCCGCTCATCGCCGACGAGGATGAACGCCCGCGCGAATCGCAGCGCGCCCAGCAGCGACGGCGTCGTCAACTGGGTCGCCTCATCCACGATGGCCAGGTCGAAGTCGAGCGGATCGCCCACCCCGTCGTAGCGCTCCGCCGACCAGGTGGCCGTGGTCGCCGCCACCACCTGCGCCCGCAGCAGCGCCGCGCGTAGCTCCGCCGGGCTGGGCTGCCACGCCGGGTCCGCCGCCTCCGCGCGCCCCTCGGCCAGCGCCGCGCGCCGCGCCCGCTCGGCCAGCCGCCAGGGCCGCATCTCCGCCGCAACACCCAGTTCATGCCCCAGCCGCGTCGCCGCGATCGCGCCATCTGGGATGACGATGCGGGCGAGCGCGTTATCTACCGCCTGGTTGGTGAAGGCCGCCAGCATGACCCGTTGCCCACGCGCCACCGCCCGCCGCGCAATCTCCGCAACCACCGCCGTCTTGCCCGTCCCCGGTGGCCCCTGAATCAGCAGAAAATCGCGCGCCGCCAGCGCCCGCGTCACCGCCGCGCGCTGCTCGCGATTAAAGCTGGCAGGCAGATCATCTGGAGCCATCTCGGCGTCGCCGGGCGGCGCGGCGAAGGCTGGGGCGCGCTGACCCGCCACCAGCGCCCGCAGTCGTGGCTCAACGTCGAGCCAGCGCCAGAGATTGCGCACGGTGCGGTCGTGGGTGACATCGCTGCCATAGCGATCGATCAGCGCGGGTCGCTGGATGCGCTCTGGCGTCCAGATGGTGACGCTGTGGTCGTCGAGCCGCAGAATCGAGCCGGTGACGATGGCCCCTCTGATCGGGTCGCCGTCGCTCAGCAGAATCGCATCGCCCTCGCGTAGCTCCGACTGATTCTCGCAGCGAAAACTATATTCCCACTCGCCGCTCGCCGTCTGGCGTGGCTCGCCCTGCTGTGTCAGCCCGCCGAGCGCCCGCCCCGCCGCGCGCCGCTGCTGCGGCGTCTGGCGCCAGAGCGCCTGCCCCTCGGCCTCGGCGGCGCGAGCCTCCAGCCGCAGCAATTCGTACATCTGTGCGAACCATGCGGCGTCGGCTGGCTCGTCGATGGGCGCGGGCGCCGTTTCGTCGGGGGGCGCCTCCCAGCCGAGTAGCGCCGAGGCGCGCGCGCAGGAGGTATGCAGCGAGCAGCGCGCGCACTTGTTCCCGCCGGGCGGCGCAGGCACGGCGCCGGTCGCATGGGTGAGCGCAAGCTGATTGCGCAGCTCCAGCACACGATGCAGGTCGCGCGCGGTGAAGGGAATCGTGTAGCCCTCAGCCTGCCCCGGCGTGCCGCTGTAGAGCAGTGTCGCGGCGGGCTTGCGTCGTTCGGGCGGCTGGCGCACGGTGAGCAACGTCTGATAGCCGAAGACCTGCCAGCGATGCTCGCGCTTGGGAAGCTGCGTGCGCGCCTTCCCGGTCTTGAGTTCCAGCAGCGCGTCGCCACCCACGCCACGCATGTAGAAGTCGAGCCGACCCTTCAGACCCACCTCCGGCGCCAGCAAGAAGGTCTCCGCGCGGATGTCGGGCGCGCTGCCCCACAGGCTGGAGCGCTGGCCGCCGTACCACTGCGCCAGCGCCTGCATGTGCGGTGTGGCCTCGGCGCGCAAGTCGTCGGCGTCGATCTGCCGCAGCGCCAGCTCGGTCGCCTGCCCGCGTAACGCCTGCGCCAGCGGCTCCGCGACCTCGGGCCGCCCCGCCTTCAGCATCTCCTTGAACGCCTGATGGATGACGATGCCCTTGAGCGAGGCGGCGCTTGGCGCGGACGGAACCATGCGGCGCAGTGGGTACTGGCGCACGCAATACTCGGCATTGTTGATGTCGGTGATGTTCAGCAGCAGGTCTGGCTCCAGCGCCACCACGCTGAGCGTGCTGGTGTGGTAGCGCGCCAGCCGCTCAGCGGCGCCCATCTGACCACGCCAGAGATGATAGACGCGCAGCCGCAGCCCACGCAGGCGCTCTGGCGCGATGGCGGCGAGCGCGCTGATGAGTGGCCGGGCGTGGTCATTGAGCGCGATGCAGACCTGGGCGCCATCGTCGAGGGTCAGGGTGACGCCGGGGAGCCGCTGGCCGTCGAGCTGCGTGGTCACATCCACCAGCGCGCCTTCGAGCATCCCCACGTCGCAGGCGCGTGTATCGAGCTGGCAGATGAAGCAGGCGCCGCCGGGCCACTCCGGGAGAAGCGGTGGGGCGTCAACATCGGCGCGCGCATCGCCGTGCGGCGCGTCAGGCAGCGCGTCAGGCGCAGTCACAACCTCTGCTGGCTCATATCGCTCACGCATGCGCCCCTCCGGCTCTCCACACAGGCAGATCGCGCGTGGCGCCTGCGTTGGCAGTCTAGTCGCTTGAGCGTAGGGGCGTCAAGGGCGGCGCGATGGGGGCGGCGCGCATTGCGGCAGCCTGTCGCAGCAGGCTGCCGCCCAAAGCGAGGGGGTGGCGCAAACCAACGCTGTGCCACCCCTCTGAACACGCCCGTGCAGGGCTTGTGGATGATTCGAGTTGCGAGCGCGTGTACACAACGCCGCAGCTCGGTTCCAGTCCGCGCCAGGCGGACTTCGCGGCCCGCAGGGCTGATGCGCGAGCGCAGCGAGAAGCGCGCGTTGAGCGCGCGGAGCGGCAGCAGCCCAGTAGGGCCATCCAGGCGCGATTCAACCGCCAGCTTAGAAGATGCGCACAGCCACTTCGGCGGGCGCCTCCAGCAACTTGACCAGGTCATCATCCAGGCGCACCAGGGTGATGGAGTAGCCAGCCATATCGAGAGACGTGCAGTAGTTGCCGACGTAGCTGCGCTGCACATGGATGCCACGCGCCTCCAATTGTTTGTGGGCGTGCGCATAGAGAATGTACAGCTCCGAGATCGGCGTGCCACCGAGACCATTGATCATCAGCGCGACATTGTCTCCCTGCTTATAGGGAAGATCAGAGGCAACAGCCTCCAGCATCTCATCAACGATCGCGTTGGCGTTGGTCAGCTTCTCACGACGGCGGCCCGGCTCCCCGTGGATGCCAACCCCCATCTCCATCTCGTCATCGCCCAGTTCAAAGAGCGGTGAACCCTTCGCCGGAGGCGTACACGACGTCAGCGCCATGCCCATCGAGCGGGTGACACCGTTCACGCGCTTGCCTAGCTCCAGCAGCGTCTCCAGATCGGCGCCTTGCTCGGACGCCGCGCCCAGCGCCTTGATGACGAAAAAGTTGCCCGCCACGCCCCTGCGCCCAACCGTGTAGGTCGAGTCCTTCACCGAGACGTCATCATCGACCATCACCGTACCGACACGCACACCATCCGCTTCCGCCATTTCCCGGCCCATATCAAACGCCATGCGGTCGCCCGTATAGTTATTGATGATGTGCAGGACTCCGCGTGGCGACGCCAGTAGCTTGGATGTCTCGTAGACGTAGTCCATCGGCGGCGCTGCAAAGACATCCCCAGGACAGGCGGCATCGAGCATGCCACGCCCAACGATCATGACGTGGGCTGGCTCGTGACCTGACCCCGAACCCTGAATGATGGAGACCTTATTCGGGTTCGGGGCGTCCGCTCGCATGATGAGGTTGTATTCGGGGACGTACTTGAGGGTGATAGGATTCGCCAGCGCGATGCCTTGCAGCATCTCTGGGACGTATTGCTTGGGATCGTTGACAAACTTCTTCACCAGGAAAGCTCCCTTCAGTGGCAAAGCCTACCCAACTCTGGGTAAGGCGGCTGCGTCGCTGTCACGCCAGGCTTGTCGCAAACGATGCGCAATGCGCCTCCTTTCAGCGCCCCAATGGCGCATCCGCTCCTCAGTTGGCTGACTTCCACACGTCGCTCAGGCGTTCAAACAGCACTGCGATGGCCATTGCCCCGGCGTCGAGCGTGCCGATGCTGCGTTCTCCGGTGTATGCGGCGCGTCCGCGTTTGGCAAGCATATCGCGTGTCGCCTCGGCGTTTGTGCGCGCGACCGCCGCTGCGTCTTGCAGCGCCGCCGCCGCGTCTTTTCCGCTTGTGAACGACGCTTCGAGTTGATCGGTGGCGGGAATGAGGGCATCGAGCAGGGTCTTGTCGCCCAGGTCTGATTGCCCGCGCTGTTGAATCCCGCCGATGGCGGCGCGCAGCATAGCGATCACATCGTCCGACGTCAGGTCTTGCTTATCGCCAATCGCCGAGCTTGCCCGCAGGAAACCAGTTCCCCAGATAGGCCCCGATGTTCCACCGATGCGTCCGGTGATGGTCATGGCGACCTTCTTGCACAAACCGCCCGTGCTGGTGTACTCAAGCGCGTCCCAGTCTTCCAGCACCTTTTCAAAGCCGCGCGCCATGGAGTACCCGAAGTCTCCATCGCCAACAACCGCATCCAGATCACCGAAGTACTTCTCGTTGTCAACCACGGTCTGGGCGAATGTCTTCACGACGAATCTAGCGGTGTCCAAGCTCGAGTCGCTCCATGGGAACCCCTTTTCATCTCTACTCACGCACGCCAGAGGGAAGACAGGCTTCGAGATCGCTCAGCGTCATGAACGTTCCCGGAACCGCTGCCCCTCGGTTGGCTTCGAGGCGCATTGGCGCGTCCGGCTCTCCCAGGTCAGAGACCACCAGAATCGCTTCACGCATGTCTTCATCCTGGGTATAGCCGCTCCTGGTCACGACGCAGCGAAGTCCCGCGTTCACGGCTGCCAGCAGACCATTGCGCGAATCTTCGATCACCAGGGCATCCTCTGGCGTCACATCAAGGCGCTGGAGCGCCGCGAGATAGATGTCAGGCGCGGGCTTCTTTTTGGCGACGATATCGCCCGCCAGCACCGCAAAGTGCGCGGCATTCTCCGCTCCCACCACGTGCTCCAGCACTGCGCGCACGGAGGCCTCCGCAGAGGTCGAGGCCACCGCCAGCTTCCAGCCCGCCTGCACGGCGTCATTGACCACCCGCGCGACTCCGGGCCGCCCAGGCAGGCGGCCTGAGGCCACAATGTCGGTATAGATGGCGGTTTTGCGTTTATGCCACTGGGCCAGCGCTTGCTGCTGACCCTCGTGGTCAAGGGGCAGGTGGTTCTCGCGCACGAACGTATCGGTCAGCAGGCTGGCCATGCGCTCTTTGCCGCCACCGATCTTGAGCTTTTCGCCATATTCTTCTTCAGACCAGTGCGCCGTCAGATGAAACTCGGCGAAGGTCTGATTGAACGCGGGCAAGTGGCCGTAGCGCTCGGTATCGGCAAGCACCCCATCACAATCGAAGAGCAGCGCTCTCACCATGCCCGCCCTCCAGAGCCAAACTGCAGCATGTAGCCTTTCGCCATATCGAGCACGGCCTGCCGCACATGCCGGAAGAGCGTGGGCGGATCCCACTTGCCCGAGGCCTCAGCCTCTTTGAGGAAGGCGAGGTTCGATTGCATGTACGTCATTTTGAGCCCGGTGGAGATATTGACTTTGGCGCAGCCCCGCGCGATCAAGTCAGCGAATTGCTGTGGGGTAAGACCTGTGCCACCGTGGAGCGCGATGGGAATCGGCTCCGCTTCGACGATGGCAGAGACACGTTCAGCATCCAGTTTCGGCTCTGCCTTGTACATGCCGTGCGCATTGCCGATCGCTGGAGCAAAGCAGTCAACGTGGGTCGAGCGAATGAAATCGAGCGCAATGTCGAGCGATTGACGCTGTGACTCCTCATCCGAGCCAACGCCATCCTCAACACCCTTGATGCCTTCGATTTCGCCCTCTACACTGGCCCCGTAGCGGCGCGCCTCGGCCACGACCTCGATTGTCTGACGCTTGTTTTCAGCCACCGGAAGCGCTGAAGCGTCGAAAAGGACCGAGTTCCAGCCCTTCTTCAGGCAGGCGCTGATGACCTCACGTTCGGGGCAATGGTCCAGGTGGAGCGCCACGGGGACGGCGATGTCGCGTGTCAACTCGGTCCACATTGCGAAGAGCAGATCCAAACCAATGGACTTGACGGTTTTGACCGACGTCTGAATGATGACTGGCGCACGCGCCTCAACGGCGGCTGCCAGAACTGCTTCAAGCGTCAGATCATTGACAATATTGATCGCGGCCACCCCGTAGCGTTGCTCGAACGCGCGATCAAGGATATCTTTGGTTGACACGACAGGCATCATTGCCTCCTTCGAGCTAGACCAGGCGTCCCCATTCGTAACTGCTCGCGCGCTACCGCGTTGTAGTCGCCTGCGCTGCGCGAGCAGTTGAGAGAGTGGTCGTGCAATTGTCAACTAGCACGTTAGTCATATTTCTTACGTTAACATAGACGGCTGCGTTTTTGCAAGGCTGCGCCTGTCATCTACGCGATTATCTGTATGAGGCCGTAGGGCGCCATGGCAGAGAATGAAGCAGCGCTGAGCAAGCCGAGGAAGCCAGAAATGGATGGCCGAAGTCGGTAGCCTGTCACTCGCGGAAGACCGTAGCCCACAGCGCATGGGCGGCGACTCCGGGGAGCGCGCCGATGTGGCCAGAACGTCTGGTGGGCTGGTGACGCCAGCGCGCCGCCACACGTCCAGCTAGCGTACAGGGTTTCTGCGTCTACGCGCGACGATGCGCCGACGACGACAATGCCAGGGATGAGCTGGAATCGACCCCCGGAGGATGGCTGTGGACGATCAGCACGATCTCAATGACGCGCCGACGCTGCCCGGGCAGGCGCCGCAGTCGCTGTACGCTCGTGTCCACGATGCGCTGGAGCGGCAATTGCCGCTGCGTATTCTGGCGATCGTCCTGCTCATCGTGATCGTCGGCTCCGCTATCTTTACCGGCGTCTATGTCGCGCGCCAGCCACGCCCGACCTTCGCCACCGCGCGCGTGGGCGATGTCATTATCTCGCTGCAAGTGACTGGGACCATCCAGGCGACAATGTATCAGGCTGATTTCCCGGTGGATGGCGCGCTGAGCCAGATCGATGTGACTACCGGGCAGCGTGTCGAGGCGGGCCAGACGCTGGCCAAGCTGAATGTCGCGCCGTTCCAGAACGCGCTCACCGCCGCGCAGAACACCGAGAATGCGGCGCAGCAGAGTCTCGGCGCGGCCCAGGATGCGCAAGATCAGGCTCAGAGCGCGCAGTACCAGGCTCAGAGCGCCTCGGATTCCGCTGGGAGCGCGCTGGAAACGCAGCAAGAAAATGCGCAGACGGTCTGCGCCGCGCAGCCGCTTGATCCCACTGCATGCGGTAACGCCACCGCAGCCGCCGCAAGCGCGCAGGCGCAATACGATAGCGCACAGGCGCAGCTTGCCGCCGCGCAGGCGCAGTCCGCCACGACCCAGGCGCTGGTGTCGTCGGCGCAGCGGAGCGCCACCGCAGCTCACAACAAGACCACGATTGCCCAGGCCCAACTCGCCTCCGCCACGCTGATAGCGCCACACGGCGGCGTGGTGACGACGATCAACGGCTCCGTCGGCGGCAGGCCCGGCGCCACCGCAACAGGGATCGCCTCGTTCATCACGATCATGGATACGGGCGCGCCACTGGCGACGGCGCTGGTCAACTATCATGACATCGGCGCGGTGCATGCGGGCCAGACGGCGACGTTCCGCGTGGCGCAAGCCTCGGCGAGCAGCGTCTTCACGGGCGCGGTCACAGGCGTCTCACCGGTGGGGCAGGGCGCAGGCGCGGCGCTGAGCTATCCCGTCGCGCTGCGCATCGATCCCGCCTCGCTCGGCGATGTCACGCTGCTGCCAGGGATGACCGCCGCGACGCGCATCATCACACGCGCGCGCTACCACGTCATCGTCATCCCCAACAGCGCGGTCAGCTATGCCCGGCAGGCGGCGCCATCCTCCGGCGCCGGGCTGCTCACCGCCAGCCAGATCAGCGCGGCCCGCAAGAGCGCGGAGGACATGAAGCAGGCGGCCATCGCCGCTGGCTTCGACGCGAAGAGCGATCCGCTCACTCCCGCCTACCTCATCGGCTTCCAGCACAATCACTACGTCGCCATCCCCGTCGTGCTTGGCCTGACCGATGGCGCGCGCTGGGAGGTCGTCTCTGGCCTGACCGAGGGTCAGCAGGTGGTCAACGGCCAGCGCAGCATCCTGTTGTAAGCGTTTAGACGAGCTGGAGGAGAGGTCACATGCGCACAGAGATAACCCAGGCGCGAACAATTATTCTCGTCAAGCATGCGCTCCCGCAGATCATCCAGATGAAGGGGATGCTGGGCGAAGACGCTCCCGCAGATCATCCCGACACAGGGTGCCAGCGAGTGGCGTCTGGGCGACGAGGGCCGACGCCAGTGCGCTGTGCTGGCGGATGCGCTGGCCCCCTGGAAGCCGGAGATCATCCTCGCCAGCGAGGAGCGCAAGGCTGGGGAAACCGCCAAGCTTACCGCACAGCGGCTCGGTGTACCATGTCGCACGGCTCCCGGTCTGCACGAGCACGACCGCTCGAACGCGCCTTTTCTCGCCGACGCAACAGCATTCCATCAGCGGATCGCGGCGCTCTTTGCCGAGCCAGATGCTGAGGCTTTGGTCGGTGACGTAAAATGGATTTGCGAGCAGATGAGTCGTCTTTGGAACGGAGACGGCGCATGCGGCGCTCATGCGCTTCACGGCGGCGCTCGATATGGCGCTGGCTAGCGTCGCTGAGCGTTCCATCGCCGTAGTTGCGCACGGCACGGTCATCTCGCTCTATGTGGCCAATCGCTTTGGGCTGGATGGGTTTGCGCTCTGGTATCGGCTGGGCCTGCCCGCGTTCGTCGTCACCGACGCGCCCAATCACGCAGCGCCCGTCGTGGTCGATCAGATCAGATAAGACCGCAGTGATTCATTTGGCGTCACTCGCCATCGCGCATCGCGGGCAGATGTCCGTGGCGCAGCAGCCAGGCGCGGGCGCGCGGCGCGGCCTCTGGCGCGAGGGTCGCGGCGGTCGGCGTCAGCCTGCGAATGCCCCAGCCTGCGCTGGCGCGGTCGGAGAGCAGCGCGTCCAGCGTCTCAGGCGTGGCGACCTCCAGCAGCGTGACGCCCTGCTCCATGCGCAGGCGGCTCGCCAGACGCTCCCAGTCGTCCAGCGTCACGCGCAGCGACCTGGGTAACGGTTTGGGCGCCGATTTCGGCAGAGCGCCGGGCCGAGCCACGCCGCCGATCAGTCGCTCCAGTCGCCGCGCCACCTCAGCGGCATCCCAACCAAAGTCGCGCGCGCCACTGAACGCCGCGCGGGTGAGCCGATAGCGCGCGGTCTGGCTCAGCGCCTCGCGACTGGCGCAGAGATCGAGCGTCAGTAATTCTGGCCCGCTGAACGGTGGGTAGGCGATGACGCTAAGGTCAGATTGCGCCACCACGCGGCCATGCCGCTCGGCCAGTGCGGGCGTCGCGTCGCCATCGGTTTGCCCCTCAGCGCCCTCATGCCCCTCACGCAGCGCAGAGCTGGGCAGGCCAGCCAGCCACTCGCCCGCCGCGTCATCCCAGACGACCGCGCCGAGCCAGGCCAGCGGCCCCGCCAGCGCCGCCGGGGCGATGTCGTCATCAGGCGCAGTGGTTGCGCGTGGCGTGGAGCGAGTCGTCGCCCGCCGCCGCGCTGTGCGCCCATGCGTCGTCGGCGCGGCGCGCGCTGGGCGCCAGGTCTGTGGCGCAGGCACGACCTCACCCGGCGCGCAGGACGCAATCTCCTCGATCAGCCTGCGCCGCGCGATGGCCACCCGTGGCGCGGCAGGCGTCAGCAGCGCTGGCAGCCCGGCGCGCGGGTCGAGCCGGTCGGGCCACCAGGCGCCGCCCAGCCACAGCCGCACGAGCATACGCGAGCGCTCGGCCAGCGGACGCGCCAGATAGCGCGCCATCACGCGCGTCTGCGCCGCCTCCAGCCGCTGTGGCTCGCTCGCGCCATTGACATGCAGCAGCCCCAGCCGTTCGAGCGCGCGACGGATGAAGAGCATGCGCAGCAGATCGGTCTCGGCTGCGTCGTCATCCGCATCATCCGCGTTATCCGCCGCTTGCATGGCTGGGCGCGCGGCAGGCTCGCCCGCCGCCAGATCATCGCGCAGACGACGCAGCGCGGGGCGCGCCACATAGCCCCTGCTCGTCAGCCCGACGCCGCCAGCCTGCGCCACGCACGACCAGTACAGATAGAGGTCGCGCTGCACCCGAACCGCCTCACCCAGTCCCGGCGCCTCTGACGCGCTCATAACTCCCACCTCCGCCGCGCCAATGCCTCGCGTAGCGCCGCGCCATCCGCCTGCGCCAGCGCCACCTGCGTCGCGCTGAGCCAGCGCGCCCGCGTGGCTATGGCTGGCAGCGCCGCCAGCGCCTCGCGCAGCGTCGCCTCATCGCGCCCCTCCACCAGCGCCATTCCGGCGCTCAGTCGCGCATCACCATAGCCCGCGCGCCACCCCTCCAGACGCGGAGCGAGCGTCTGAGCCGCGCGCGCCAGCCCCAGCGTGCGCAGTGGCCCCAGCGCATCGTCGGGGCGCAGGCCCAGATCGAAGTTTGCGCAGGCCTGGTCAGCGCCGAAGCTATAGATCATCCGCCCGCCTGCCAGCGTGGGCGGCTGCGCCCAGCGTTCCAGCAGATCGAGCAGCGCGGGCGAGGCCGCGAGCGGCTGCACGGCCAGCGCGCCCTCGCGGGTCGGCGTGGCCATCGGCCCCCAGTCGAAGGTCAGCGCCGTCAGCGCGCGCCGCTCCGCCTCGGCGTCATCCGCGCGGCCCAGCAGAAAGACGCCCAGTGGCGTCAGGCGAAAGAAGCGCGGCGCGGCGTCCTCGTCGTTGGCGAGGTCTACCACGCCCCACCAGCGCAACGGCCCCTGCAATAGCGCATGGATGTAGGCGCCCTCAGCCGCATCCCACTCCACGCGCGCGGTCGGGCGCAGCGGTCGCCCATCGCTCACCCGCTCGATCCGCCAGGCCGGCGCGCTGAACGCCATCTGTCGCCCGCGCAGGAACAGTGGATTGACGCGCCAGATCAGGTCGAGCAGATCGGCGACGCTCTGCCAGGCGCCGGGGTGCGCCTGCCCCAGCAGATGGATGACAAAGGCGCGCGCCGCTGCGGCTTCCTCTGCCAGCGCGGCGGGGCGAAAGGCGTCGTGCGCGTGGTCATAGCGCAGGCGAACACGTCTGGTCTGGCGCTCCAGGTCTACCAACTCGGCGGGTGAGCGCGCGCTCAGCCAGACACGGAATCCCGCGCGAAAGGCGTGCGGCCGGGCCGGGGATGGTACGCGCGCGAGATCGGTGATCGGCTGGGCCGCCTCCTGTTCACGCGCCCAGAGCAGCGTGCGCCGCGCCAGCCGCAAGATCGCCGCATCCACGCCGACGCCGCGCGCCAGGTCGAGCGCCTGCGCGTCGGGCAGGTCTTCGGGCGTCAGCGCAGAGCCAGCGCGTCCGCGTCGTTCGCCGCCACGCCCTGTTGTCCCTGGTGTGGCAGCGGCAGGGCCAGACGCCAGTGGCTCGCGCTCGCCCGGCCCCTTCGCGCGCGCGAAGGGGCCGAGCGGCGCAGGCGCGCGCGCCAGCAACGCCAGCGCCAGCAGCAGCCCGCGCGATGAGCCTGCCTCCACGCGCAGCCGCAGCCGCAGCCGCTGCGTCTCTCCGCGCCCCATCTGCGCGGGATCGGGCGTGAGCGCGCCCGCGTCGAGGCGTTCGTGGGCGGCGATTGGCAGCGCATGTGGCAGGGCATCGCGTGTCTCTGGCGCGATCCGCCAGCCCTTCAGTCGCCGCCAGCCTGGCTCGGCGCCCGGCGCGCCGCTGATGGACGGCAGTGTGTCGCCGAGCAGCGCGACGAAGATCAGCCCGTGTCGTTCGAGTGTGGCCAACGCCCCACGCAACCCGCTCTCTGGCCTGCCCGCGCGCGCCGCCAGCGCATCGAGATCGGCGGAGGTCAGCGCGCCGCCCGCCAGCCGCACCCAGGCGAGCATCTCGGCGGCTTCTGGATCGAGCCGGGCCACGAGCGCGCGCAGCAACGCGCGGTCGCGCAGGGCTGGCTCCAGCCTGGCGCGCGCCTCCGCCTCATCCACATCGGCGTTGAGCGTTCGCCGGGCGATGGCGCTGACCTCTGGCGCTGGCAGGCGGCGTAGTTCATCGCCCAGTGTCAACGGCCCCTGCGGTCGGCTCTGTCGGGGCGCGGTGAGCAGGCGCGGCTGGGTCGGTTGGGGCGCTGCGCGCTCGCGCTGGTCGCGGGGCGCCTGCTCGCTGGCGCCGGAGGCAGGCGCTGCGGATGACGCCACAGGCGGCGCCTCGGCGAGTGGTGTCACGAAGTCGGCGGGGGCGCGTATCCATGCCGTCAGCAGCGCCGCGATATGCTCGCAGCCGGGGCGTTGTTCGCCGTCAGTCGCCGCCTGCGGAGCCGCATGCCGCGAGCAGCCCCAGCGCAGGCCGATGGCTGGCGCCTCGCCCGTCAACTCGGCCCACGCCGCCACAGGGCCATCGCCCGCAACCGCCGTCGTGGCGACCGCGCTCAGCCGCGCGCCATCGCGTCGTGGCTGCGTCAGCGCGCGGCGTGTCAGCAGGTCCATCCCCTGCGCCGCCGCGCCCAGCCCACACAGGCGCACGATGTCGGCTTCACGCAGGCGCAGCAGGCTGAGCGGCGGCGGCTGGCTTGGTTGGCTCATGTCGGCTTCACCTCTCCCGGCGCAATGGCTCCTGGCTCATGCTACCGGGGCGAGAGGCAAGCCGTCAAGCGCCGCTCAACGTTTCGCAGGGTGGCGCTTCAGTCCTGGCTATCGCGAATGGTCGTCGGCGTGTTGTCATCGTAGGCCGTCGCCGTGGGATAGCGCAGCGCTGGCGGCGGCGCCTGGGGCGCTGGCGTGAAGGCGCCCACGTAGTCTTGCGCGGGAGGCGTGGGCGGCGCATAGCCCTGCGCCCGCGTGACGCCGGGATCGGCGACGTAGGGCGCGCCCTGCCCGCGAGCGCCGCGTGGGCGACCGATGCGCCCCAGCAGACCGCCGATCAACCCGGCGATGAGGCCACCCACCAGCAGGATGAGGCCACCCAGCGCCAGGCGGACAAACGCGAGCCGTACAACCATCGCCAGATGCGCCGCCGCCGCGCGGCTCGCTCGCCGCGCCAGCGGAGCCGCCAGCGGCGCATGCGACGCCAGCAGCGTCACAATGACCACACCCAGGCAGATGGCGATGAATGCGGTAATGATCGCGGCGAGAACGCTGGCCCACACTCCAGAACGCAGCAGCCCAGTATAGCGGCTCGCCGAGTAGCCTATCGCCGCAAAGACGACCAGCGCGACCAGCAGATAGAGCGCCAGCAGCGCCCTGCCGCCGACGCCGACCGCGCTCAGCGTGATGCCTGCCAGGCTCAGAACGCCCAGGATAATGCCTGCGATGACGCCGTTGCGTGTGGCGATGCTCGAAGGTTGCGATTGCATCATGTCTGCTCCTTGAGGAGGAGAATACCTGACCATACAGCGCGGGCGGCTCTGACGGCGCCCACTGGAGGATAGTATGCCGCCGCAGCCTTAGCGCGGCCTGAGAGCGCACGGCGCCGCCTGGCCTGGCGCCGTTACGCGCCGAGGCTCTGTGGCCCCAGAATCACCAGCTTGGCCACCGGAAAGCCGATGGTGAGCAGTAGCTGAGAGCCATCGGGCGACCAGACCGGATGCTCCACCAGGCCAATCGCAGCGCCTGGCTCTGGCTCGAACTGATCGATCGAGAAGCGGTGGAGGGCTGCCCCTGTGGCGCAGTCGTAGAGGGTCACGGAACTGACATTCTGCTGCTCCGGAATGAACGTGAACGTCTCCACCGCCAGCCGCCGCCCGTCGCCTGACCACGCCAACATGAGAGGATTATTGCCCTGCGGATCGAGCAGCGTCAGCGCCGAGCGTAAGCCCTTATCATGCAGCGGCGCGCTGGGAAGCTGGTCAGGCGCCGGGCTGCCATGGCACGGATTGAATGTGTCTGCGCTCGCTCCACTCACTGGCAGACGCGCCTGCACGCTCGCGTCGAGCAGGTAGCGGCCATCGGGCGACCAGGCCGGGCTGACGAGTATGAGGTCGGCGTTTGCCCCGCTCACTGGCTGTGGTCCACCTGCCGAATCGCAGGACTGCGCGTTGACCAGCGAGAGGTAGCCGACGCGCCAGAGGCTAAACGTCGGGCCTCCGATGGGGTCGCCGGTTGGCGTCGGCGCCTCGACCGGAGCGGGCGCGCTGGCGCTGGCAGGCAGCGGCTCATCGGCCACCAGCACATCGGAGGGCAGCCAGTGGTAGGCCAGCGCGGGCGCGAGGTAGATCGTCGTATGCGCGCCGCTGGTCACATCCCAGCGCTGCACGGGAACCGGGTCGAAGCCGTTGGCGGGCATGGGGATCGCGGCGTTGAGCGCGTCCAGCGTCACACGGATATGGCCGCGCCTAGCCCCGGTCAGCGTGAGAAACGCCAGACCTGTAGCTACGCCCTGCTTGCCATACACCTCGAAAACAGCCGCTAAGAAGTGGCCATCAGGCGACCAGTCGGTTTCGTAGAACGAGATACCGTAGTCGGAGCCATTACTTGCCGCCCCGATCTGCGCCGTCGCCGCATTCACAGCCGTATCGAGGGCGTAGACGGCCACCTGTCGCCCTGTCGTCGCATCGAAGATCAGCAAGCGCGCCTGCTGATCTTGCTGCCCAAAATCGGGCGAGTCGCAGTTCGTAGACTCCACGGCGGCGATCCGCTGACCATCCGGCGACCAGGAGGCGTCGCCGAGACATTGCGCCACGTTGCTTGACGCTTGCAACGTCGTATACGTCTGTGCGGCAGGCGGTGGCGCCAACCGTGGCAGATGTGGCGCCACCGCGACGAAGACGATGGCCACCAGCGCGATCAGCGCCACCACGCCGCTCGCCCGCCACAGCCGTCGCAGCGGACGCCGCGCGCGCGCCGGGAGCCGATGGCGCTGCGTGGCGCCGCCCTCCGGCTCCAGCGCGCTCACGCTCAGATCATCGTCGTCTGGCGCATCATCGGGCGCAGCGGGCCGCAGTTGATCGCTCACGCAGCGTTCTCCTCTCGCCAGTCACATGGCGTCTGCTAGGCGTCGAGCGCCTGTGGCCCCAGAATCACCAGCTTGGCCACTGGCCCGTTGATTGTCAGCAGCAGATGCGCGCCGTCGGGCGACCAGACGGGATACTCCGCCAGATAGTTCCCCACGGGATGAGCGACGAACTCATCGCCCGTGAAGCGCTGGAGGGCCGCCCCTGTGACGCAGTCATAGACGACCACAGCGCCGGTATTCGGCGTGAACCTGACCATCGCCGCCGCCAGCCGCCGACCATCGGTTGACCACGCCAGCGTGAGCTGATTGCCTCCCAGCGGATCGAGCAGCGTCAGCGCCGACTGCAAGCCCTTATCATGCAGTGGCGCGCTGGGAAGCTGGTCAGGGGCCAGGCCGCTATCGCACATAGTGATCTTGTCCGCGCTTGCCGTATGCGCCTCGAAAGCTGGCAGGCGCGCCTGCGCGCTCGCCTCAAGCAGGTAGCGACCATCCGGCGACCAGACGGGGCTGGTGAGCGTGAGATAGGCGTAGGGCGCGCTCAGGGGTCGCGTCGCCACATTCGAGTCGCAGGACTGCGCGTTGACCAGCGTGAGGTAGCCGACGCGCCAGAGGCTAAACGCCTGGCCGCCGATAGAGTCGCCGGTCGGCGTCGGCGCAGGCGCCTCGACCGGGGCTGGCGCGGCGGCGCTGGCAGGCAGCGGCTCATCGGCCACCAGCACATCGGAGGGTAGCCAGTGGTAGGCCAGCGCGGGCGCGAGATAGATCGTCGTCTGTGCGCCTTGCGTGAGGTCCCAGCGCTGCGCCGGAACCGGGTCAAAGCCGTTGTCTGGCGCGGTACTCTGCGTCAGATTCTGCGCGTCGGGCGCCTCCAGCAGCACACGGACATGGCCGCGCGCTGTTCCGGTCAGCGTCACGACCGCGACGCCCACGCCCACGAACTGCTCACTATAGAATGCGAAAGGCGCCGCCATCAACTGGCCATCAGGCGACCAATCGGTTTCAAAGTATTCAATCGCGGAGTTCGAGATGTTGACATTCTCCACTCCGGACTGGATCAGCGCCGCGCTCACGGCGCTATCGAGAACGTAGGCGGCGACCCTCCGACCCGTCGCCGCGTCGAAGATGAGGAGGTTATCCGCCGTCGGGGCTGGCGCCAGATAGAGTGATTGGCAGCTACCCGACGCGATAGCGGCGACCTGTCGGCCATCAGGCGACCAGGCGCCAGGCGTCAGGCAGCGCGCAGCATCGCTCGGCGCCTGCAAGGCCGTATACGGCGGCGTGAATCGTGGCTGCGCCGGGCGCGGTAGATGCGGCGCTACCGCGACGAAGACAATCGCCACCAACGCCACCAGCGCTACCACGCCGCTCGCCCGCCACACCTGACGCAGCCGCCGCCGGGCGTCACCGGGCAGCCGCTGCCAGCGCGGCGCGGCGCTCGCTGGCTCCAGCGCGGTCACGCTCAGGTCGTCGTCCAGCGCGCCATCATCCGGGTCATCCCTGGTGGGTGTGGCGCGCCTCGGCTGATCGGTCACGCATCCTCCTCCTCACGCCATCCGCAGCGACCGCCGCCGCCACAGACGCATCGTACAGGGTCTATCATAGGCCCGCCGATTCCTCCAGCGCGCGCAACAACGCCGGAAGCGCGGCCCCTGCCTGCGCCTGCGCCGACCACTGGGTCTGTCGTGTGATGCTCGTCGCCTCAGGATTGATCTCGATGAGATAGGCGTCGTGTCGCCGCGCCATCCGTGGCAGATTGGCGGCAGGCTCGACCAGCGCCGAGGTTCCAACCACCAGACACACAGCACATGCCTGCGCCGTAGCCGTCGCCAGCAACCACGGCGCCAGAGGCAGCGGCTCCTCGAACCACACCACCGCCGGACGCAGTGGCGCGCCACACTGCGGGCAGGGCGGTGGCGCGATCAGCTCGCCGCGCTCCAGCCGCGCCAACGCCTCCGGGTCATCGTCCTCCAGGTCATCCCACGCGATCTCCACGTCCTCTGCCGTGCAGCGAAAGCGAAAGAGGCTACCGTGCAGCTCGACCACGTTGGCGCTGCCTGCGCGCTGGTGCAGTCCATCCACGTTCTGTGTCGCCAGCAGAAACTGACTCGCGCGCGCTTCGAGCCACTGCTCGAGCCGGGCCAGCGCCAGATGCGCAGGATTGGGTTGCGCGCGGCGGGCCAGTCGTCGACGATGGCTATACCAGCTCCATACCAGGCCCGAGTTGCGCCGCCAGGCGTCGGGCGTAGCGAAATCTTCGAGGCGATACTGGCTCCAGAGGCCCGTACCTGGCGCGCGAAACGTCGGGATGCCGCTCTCAGCCGAGACGCCCGCGCCCGTCAGCGCAAACACGCTACGGGCGGCGCACAGTCGCTCCAGCGCTTCCAGCGGGATCGCGAAGTCCGTTGCTTCATCACTCATGCGCGTAGATACCCCCGAATCATCAGCGCCGCCGTCGCGCCTTCGCCCGCCGCGCTGGCGGCCTGCTTGGTGCTCTCCGCGCGCACATCGCCCGCCGCGAAGACACCGGGGATACTCGTCTCCAGCGTGGCGCTGGTCGTGACGAAGCCATCCGCGTTGCGCGCCACGGCTGGCGGCAGCCATGCGCTGTTCGGCTTCAGCCCGATGAAGACAAAGACACCTGCCGGGTGAAGCTCCTCCTGCGCGCCGGTGATGCGGTCACGCGCCAGCAACCCCGTCAACTTGCCGGAGCCGTGAAACGCCACCACCTCGGTGTGCGGGCGCACGGTGATGCGGCGCTCCTCGTGAACCTTGTCCGCCACCAGCTTCGAGGCGTCCAGGTCATCGCCACGCACGAGAATCGTCACCTCGCTGGCGAAGCGCGCCAGGAAGATGCTCTCCTCGCCCGCGCTATTCCCACCGCCGATCACCACGACCGGCCTCCCGCGATAGAACGGGCCATCGCAGGTGGCGCAGAAGTGAACGCCCGCGCCGATGAAGTCTTCCTCGCCCGGCGCCCCCAGCCGCTTGTAGCGCGAGCCGCTGGCGATCAGCACGGCCCGCGCGCCATACTCGCGGCCATCAGCGGTGGTCACATAGCGCGACTCATCTTCCGCGCGCAGCCCCGTCACCGCCTGCGCCTGCAAGAGTTCCACACCGAAGCGCCGCGCCTGCTCGGTCAGCCGGTCGGCGAACTCGGCGCCAGAGACGCCCTCCGGGAAGCCGGGGAAGTTGTCGAGTCGCTCGGTCACGGCAGCCTGGCCGCCCAGCCCGCTCTGCTCGATCACCAGCGTCTCGATGCCCTCGCGCGCGGCATAGAGCGCCGCCGTTAGGCCCGCTGGGCCGCCGCCGACGATGATCAGATCGTAGTAGCGCATCTTCGCCTCGGTGGGCAGGCCCAGCTTGGCCGCCAGCTCGGCGTTGGTTGGCTCGACCAGCTTGCTGCCATCCGCAAAGATGATCGTCGGGATGATGCGCTTGCCATCGTTGAGTCGCTCGACCAACGCCTGCGCCTGCTCGTCCTGCTCGATATCCACCCAGTCGTAGTGGATGCGCTGCTCGCCGAGGAACCGCTTGGCGCGGCGACAATCGGTACACCAGGACGCGCCATAGACGGTCAGATGGGTATGTGGCATACGCCGACTCCTGCCTGCTCAGCACACGACGGGCCTCTGTGCAGCAGTATACGCGCTGCGCAGAACGATGCGAACGGCGAGAGACAACACAGCGGCGCCGCCCCCTCATCATGCAGGGAACGGCGCCGCCTGAACGCGCGAAAGGCCAGCGCCCCTCGCGTCTCTGCCCACTATCAAGCCGTCCGCAGCGACCCCATCGTCTGCTCGATCTCGCCCCAGACCCGCTGGCGGCGCGCCTCGAAGAGCCAGGGACGCGGCGCCGGGCGTGGCTCCTCACCCTGTGTCTCCAGCCAGGCGCGCAGCGCCTCTTCCCACATCTCGACGCGGCTGCGGCCCAGATTGCGCGCCGTCTGTTCGGCCCGCTCGATCAACGCGCCGATCTCGCCGAACTCCTCGCGGCGCGCTGGCCGCAGCGTGTCGGCAGCCGCCAGCGCCTGCTCATCCACGCGCTCTACGCGCTCTACGCGCTCTCCATGATTCACCTGCGGCGCCGTGTGCGCCCAGCCAATCTGATCGGTCGCGACGACCGCGCTGCCCAGTGAGATCGCAGGCGCCATCTGCCCGCGTGTCGTCAGCGCGCTCAGGTGCGCCAGCCGCGCCGCCTCGACTGCGGACGCCACCCGTGGGCGCGTCCGCGAGTGGTTGCTGCGCCCGCTCCAAAGCCACCCCATGGTCTTGCCCTCCATCATGCCTTCCATCATGCCCAAACGTGCCCTTTGCCTCTTAGCCTCGCCCAATCGCGCCCCACGTACCCGGCGTACCTGCGCGACCTGCCCTACGAAGACCCGGTTCGATGCGCCCCAACAGGAGCATTCCCATGCCAGCGCGCCCAATAACGGACGAGCGCGTTACTTCCCCGTCAACGCCTGTCACTCGTTCTAGTATATCGAACATATGTTCCAAAATCTAGAACGAATGTACGAATGTCGTGGTCACACTCTGGCGTCCGCTCATCAACTTTCCGGCGCGGATACCCCCGTCTTTCAAGCGGGGGAGAAAGCGCCGTCTCCTTTCCGTTTCAGCTCGCTTGCGGTAGAATACTACTATGAACAAAACACTCACTCGCACCATCTGCTGCAAGCTCGACATTGACAGCCATGACGTGGCGTTGGCCGCGACCAGGCGCGCCTTCAACCTGGCGGCGTCGTGGATTGCGCAGGTGTGCTGGGATGAGGGCATCACGAACACCAACACCGCCCATCACCGCGTCTATGGCGAGACCCGCGCGCGGTTCGGCCTGGGCGCGCAACTGGCGTGTTGCGCCAGAGCCAAGGCGGTCGAGGCCCTCAAGACCGTCAAGGCGAAGCAGCGCGAGACGTGCCCGCAGTTCGGGCCGCGTGGCAGCATTCGCTACGATGCGCGCACCTACCGTTTGATGAGCCTCGACCGGGTGTCGCTCAATACCCTGGAAGGCCGTGTCGTCTGTCGCCTGTTGCTCGGCTCGCGCCAGCATGCGTTGTTGGTAGACCCCAACTGGACGATTGGCGGCGCTGATCTGGTCTGGCGCGCGGGTGTCTACTCTCTGCATGTCACTCAGAGCCGCGAAGCGCCGGATGTGCTGGACGCTGCTAGCGGCACGCTGGGTGTTGATCTGGGGATCGTCAATCTGGCGACCGATAGCGAAGGCGCAAAGCTTCAGCGGCGCGATGATTCACACCGTGCGTGCGCGCCACCATCTGCGCCGCCAACGCTTGCAGACGGTCAACACCAAGAACGCCAAGCGCCGCCTGCGCCTGAACGCGGGCAAGGAACGCCGCTTTCAACGTGACACCAATCACCGCATCAGCAAGGCTCTGGTGGCCAAAGCCGCCCTCGCGTGCAAGGCACTCGCGCTCGAAGACCTGTCGGGGATTCGTGAGCGAGTCACGGTTCGACACGCACAGCGCTATGAGCGGCATGCCTGGGCCTTCTTCCAACTGCGCCAATTCCTCACCTACAAGGCCGCGTGGGCAGGCGTCCCGTTGCATCTGGTAGACCCCAGAAACACGAGTCGTACCTGTTCGGCCTGTGGCCATTGCGAGAAGGCGAACCGTCGTTCTCAAGCGGAGTTCCTTTGCCAGCGCTGTGGCTTTACCCTGAATGCGGACTATAATGCCGCCATCAACATCAGTCGCAAAGACCCCTATCGGGCTGCTGTCAATCAGCCTATGGCGTCACCCCGCGCGGGGTAGATGCAAGCCCCCGCCTTTTAAGCGGGGGTTGTTGACGCCCACAATCACGCGCCGCTATTGGAAAATGCGATGCGCGCTATCGTTCGTGGCGCCTGGATACCGGGCGGCGCTCGCTCTACACTCAGAGCAGTGGCTGCGCGCAGGCGGCCGCCGTAGCGTGGATGAGGAGACAGCGTGATGCGTGAGCAGCCAGCGACCAGCGCGAGCCAGGCGCTCGCCATTCTGGGATTCGATCATGTGCAGATCACCATGCCACGCGGCGAGGAGCCGCGCGCCCGCGCCTTCTATGGCGAGACGCTGGGCCTGCCAGAGCTGGCGAAACCGGCGGCGCTGGCCGGACGGGGCGGCGCCTGGTTTCGCTGTGGCGACCGCGAGCTGCACCTCGGCGTAGAGGACGATTTCCGGCCACAGCGCAAGGGGCATCCGGCCTTCCGTGTGGCGGACCTCGCGGCGCTGCGGCTGCGGCTCGTGGCGGCGGGCGCGCCGATCAGCGAGGGTGTTCCGCTGCCAGGGCGGGTGCGCTTCGAGACGCGCGACCCGTTCGGCAATCGGCTGGAGTTCCAGCAATTGCTCGCCACCGACGCGCTGGGCGAACCAGATGCGGCGATCAGCGCGGCGGAGGAGGCGGCGCATGAGCGGGTGCGCCAGACCTTTGCGCCGAATGCCGAGGCGTATGTGAGCAGCGTCGCACATGCCAGCGGCGCCGACCTCGCGCGGCTGGTGGAGGTCGCGGCGCCCCAGGCGAGCGATCACGCGCTGGATGTCTCGACCGGCGGCGGGCATACCGCGCTAGCGCTGGCGCCGCTGGTGGCGCGCGTGGTGGCCAGCGACCTGACCCCGCGTATGCTGGCGGTGGCGCGCGCGCACATCACTGCGCAAGGCGCGACGAATGTAGACTATGTGATCGCCGACGCCGAGCGACTGCCCTTTCTCGATGAGAGCTTCGACCTCGTGACGGTGCGCATCGCGCCGCATCACTATCCAGATGTGGCGCGCGCGGTACGTGAGATGGCGCGTGCGCTGCGGCGCGGCGGCAGGCTGGTCGTGATCGACAATATCGCCCCGGCTGATCCCACCCTCGATGCGCTGCTCAATGCGTGGGAGCGACGGCGCGACCCCAGCCACATCCGTTCGCACACGCTGGCCCAATGGCGCGCGTTCGTGGCGCAGGCGGGTCTGCGCCTGACGCATGAAGAGGTGGGGCGCAAGCGCGTCGCCTTCACGCCGTGGGCTGAGCGCACACAGATGGCCCACGCCGACCGCGCCGCGCTGGAGACCGACATGCTCGCCGCTACCGCCGACGCCCGCGCCTGCTTCGCGATCACGCCGGGCGACGATGGGCGCCTGGAAAGTTGGACGATGGAATACACCCTGCTCCGCGCCGAGCGGGAGGAGTAGCGGTGGGACGCGCCGCTCTCAGCGTTGGTAGGCGCTGCGCGCCCCGCGTGGCGCCCCGTCTGCCCCGCCTGGCGCGCGCGACCCGCGTGGCGCTCGCGATAGTCGGCGGAGTCGATGGTGATGTTGCGCACGAAGCTCATATCCGAGAGGCGCGAGCGGATGCGCTCATCCATGTGCGAGAGCAGCCGGCTGTTGGTGGTGACGACGGTGGGCATGCGATAGTTGTAGCGATAGTTGATGATCTGGAAGAGCTTCTCGGTGGCCCAGGCGGTGGCGTTCTCGGCGCCGAGGTCGTCGAGCACGAGCACGCCCGCCTCGCGCACCTTGTCGAAGAGTTCGTCGTAGGGCATCTCGCTGCTGGGCGCGAAGGCGGCGCGCAGGTGATCGAGCAGGTCAGGCACGATGCTGAAAAAGACCGATTGGCCGCTGGCGAGGCGCGCGTGGGCGATGGCAGCGGCGAGATGCGTCTTGCCAACGCCATAGCCGCCGCTGAGCACCAGCCAGCCGTGTGGGTCCTCAGCGTAGCGCTGCGCGACCTCCAGCGCCTCGCGCACGCCAGGCAGTGTCGTTTCAAAGGTGGCGAAGGTCTTGTCGCGGAAAGCGTCGAGGCTCGACATGCGGCGCAGATCAGACATGCGCCGATCTTCAAGCAGGCGCTCTTTGCAGGCGCAGGCGACGGCCTGGCCAAACGCGGGATCGCCCACTGGCACGTCCAGGCGCACGTAGCCCGCGCCGTGGCATTGTTGGCAGACGTCAGGATCGCTGGACGCGCGGGCCGCGCTGGCGCCAGATCGGCGCGCGGAGGATCGCCCCGCGCTGGTCGCGCCGTTGGCGGCGGAGCCAGCGCCACGTGTGGGACGCAGCGCCCGCGCGTAGCCCTGCGCCGCCTCGCCGAGCGCGAGCATGCCACTGGAGCCAGCGCTCATACGGCTGGCGACGCTGCCAGGTCGGGCGCCGGGTCGGGCTGCGCCCGCCTGGCGCTGACCGCCGCGCCTGAGCGGCTCGCCGCTCTGCGCGGCGCCCCGTGCGCGTGGCTCTGCCGCAGACCGTGCGGGCTGTGGCGCGCCAGCGACCATCAGCGGCGCCGTGGGGCGTGCGGCGCGCGGCGCGGGTAACTCCAGAATGCGCTCAGTGTCGAGCGCGTCGCTGGCTGGGATGACCTGATGCGCCACATCCGGCGCAGGCTGCGCGGCGCGGGCGCTGGTCGCCCGACGTGCGACTGGCGGCGTCGGCTGGGACGGCTGCGCAGGCTGGGACGGCTGCCCTGCCGGGGCAGCGCCGAGCCGTCCGCGTCGCGCGCGAATGCGGGCTGATCTAGCGAGAATATCGCCCATGCGCTCCATACGGCTCGCCTCCTTTCCCATCAGACTCCCACCGTTTCAATATCGCGCGGATGTAGCTCCACTTGCGTTTGTTCTGTTGCGTGGCCTCGCGGAAGGCCGCCTCGATCCAGTCCCAGGGATAGCGCTCGCCCGCGTCGCGCAGTTCCTCAGCCACCAGCGGCGCCAGCAGGCCAATATTCTGCTCGTAGAGGGTGAAGATGTTGGGCCGCTCGATCTCGACGGAGAGCCGATGCGCGGCGCCCTCGTCGAGCGGATCTGCATTGGCGATTGGCCCCTCCACCTCCAGCAGCGTTTCCGGCGAGGCGGCGCCTTGCAGCAGATCGGCGACGGCGGCGCGGCTGCGCTCGGTGTTGAAGAAATACCAGGTGACAATCGCTTCATCTATACGGACGCGCACCCGCAGCAGCAGGCCACGCGCGCGTGCGCCTTCCAGCGCGGCGCGCAGCCGCTCCTCATAGGGGCGCGGATCGCCACGGCGACGCAGCCCGCGCCGTAGCAGCGTATCGGCCAGTAGCTCGCGGTCGCTGGCGCAGCGCGGCTCGCCCACCTTCTGATAGAGCAGCCAGAAGAGGTGCAGCGTCACCTTGACCTCGTTGACATCTTCGATCTCTGGCAGCGCCGAGGTAAAGAAGGCGTCGGGCAGCGGCGTGTACGGATTCGGACCGGGAGGAAACCCGGCGAATGCTGGCGGCATAGGGTCTCCTCCACTCAATAATCTGGCTCAACCTGACGCAGTTCGAGGTCACGATAGCGGGTCTGTGCGGCCTGGAAGTAGAGGCTGACCATGCCAACTGGGCCGTTGCGGTGCTTCGCGATGATGATATCCGCGATGTTCTTGCGGTCGCTCTCCGGGTTGTACACGTCATCGCGATAGATGAACATCACAATATCCGCGTCCTGCTCGATACTTCCGCTTTCTCTCAGGTCGCTGAGCTGCGGCTTCTTGTCGGTGCGGCTCTCGACAGCGCGCGAGAGCTGCGAGAGCGCCAGCACCGGCACATCCAGTTCGCGCGCCAGCTCCTTCAAGCCCCGGCTGATCGCGGAGATCTCCTGCACACGGTTCTCGTTGCTGCGGCCATTCGCGTTGACGGTTCCCTGCATCAGTTGCAGGTAGTCCACGATAATCAGATCAAAGCCGCGCTCCATCATCAGCCGCCGCGCCTTGCTGCGCATCTCCATCAGCGAGATGCCCGGCGTGTCGTCAATGTAGATGTTCGCCTCGGAGAGATTGCCCACCGACTGGCTGATGCGCTCCCACTCGTCGTCGTCAATGAAGCCGGTGCGCAGCTTCTGCTGGTCAACTCCGGCGTCCATCGAGAGGAAGCGGGCGATGAGTTGCTCGGCGCTCATCTCCAGGCTGAAGATCGCGATGCCGTGCTTGTAGCGCAGCGAGGCGTTGTGTGCGACGGAGAGCGCAAGCCCGGTTTTACCGACCGCCGGGCGAGCCGCGAGGATGATGAGATCGGAGCGCTGGAGGCCGCCGGTTATCTTGTCGAGGTCGGCGAAGCCGGTGGCCACGCCCACGATGTCGCCCTTGTGCGCGTGGAGCTGGCCGAGCTTGTCGAGGTAGGCCATCAGCTCATCGCGGATGTGCGCGAACTCCGCATGCGAGATGCGCTGCGAGACGTTGAAGATCAACTTCTCGGCCTGATCGAGCGCGACATTGGCGTCTGGCTCATTGTAGGCCACGCCCGCGATCTGCCCGGCGGCGTGGATCAGCCGCCGCAGGATGGCGGTGCGCTCGACGATGCGCGCGTAGCTGTCGATGTTGGCGCTGGTCGGCACCTGATTGGCGAGCGAACTCACGTAGCTGGCGCCCCCCACCTCGTCGAGCTTGTTGCGTCGCGCCAGCTCATCGGTCAGCGTGATGAGGTCGGCGGGGGTGCTGGTCTCGTAGAGGTCGGAGATGGCCTGATAGATGACGCGATGCGCTTCGCGGTAGAAATCATCGGGGCGCAGGAAGTCCGCGATCTGCGCCATGGTGTCTGGATCGATTAGCAGACTGCCCAGCACGCCAGCTTCCGCCTCGACATTCTGAGGCAGCAGCTTCTCCGTCGCCATCGCCATCGCCACAATCCTCCCCAGGCGGGTCGCCGCCGCGTCGGCGCCGCTGGGCATGTGCGCTAGAACGTCTATTCTAGCAGTATAACACGCGCCGGGCGCTGTTTTCTCGCCCATCCGCTCCCGCGACGCCGCCGCCGCTGAGGCGCGTGGGCGAAGGCCGCAGAGAAAACAAACGAAGCGGTACGCTTGAGGGTACCTGAGCCATCCGTATTTCGCAATGTGGGTCTATTCACCTGCCATCCACCAGCGGTGGATATGTGGATAAGTCGGTTGTCGGCGCCGCGCGGTTGGCGCGCCAGAGTGGCTTGTTTTCACCATCGCCGCGACGCCTCAACGCCGATGGCGCCAGCGATGCGCGCTTATCCACCCCTTTCCACGAATCTTGCCGAGTTATCCACCAACTTATCCACAGAGATATGCACAGGCCTGTTTGGGCTAGCGGACGGTGGGAGAGATGGCTGTGCTCCTGCGCCTCGTTGAAGTGATGTGGCGGCGAGTTGGCGACGGGCGCTGGCGATTCTCATCTCCCTGCGCGCCATCTCGTGCGCGGAGAAATATACCGCTGAGGCTATAGAGACCATTGCGCTTGCGATGCCTGTCTGTTAAGGTGGGGAACGTAGCCTGGTCGCGTGCAGGTTGTGCGTTTCATGGACGAGGAGGAGCGGGATGTTTGGTGTCCATCGAGGGAAGATTCTGCGCGCCACTGCCGCAGGTCTGCTTCTGATCGCGCTGGTGGCGGCGAGTGCGCTGCTCGTCTCGCAGCGGAATGCGCAGGGCGCGCCACCTGTCGCCTCGCCACGACTCGCCGCCGCGTCGCCAACGATCGGCGATGCCCAGTTTACACCGGCGTCAGGAATTACCGTTACCGTCGCTGCGACCCCGCCGCACAGCGGCTCCACATCCTCCACATCCTCCACATCCTCCACATCCAACGGCGCATCGTCCGGGTCAACGGAGTACATCGTACCGCCACGCTATCCCACGCCCGCGCCAACGAGTAGCGTGGGGTCGGGTGGCGGCTCAGGGGGCGGCTCCTATCCGACACCCACGGCAGGCGGGTCGGGCAGTAGTGCTGCTCCGACTCAGACGAGTAACCCGACAGTACCCACGGCGACACCCACTACTGAACCTGCGCTCGTGGATGACGCGGAAGTGCTCTCCTATTCGCCAACATCCTATACCGTCACCAACGACTATGTAGCGACAAGCGTCACAGTGCTCAATACCGGTACGTCAACGTGGAACTCGGCACAAGGATTTACCCTCAAGTGCATGCAATCGTGCTGGGGTTGGGGTATGCAGAATATGTCGTTCTCAATACCGCCTGGAACGAGCCACACGTTCCCCGGAACGATGTCTACACAGCAACAATACTATTACTCGTCTGGCCAGACCCTCTTGCAAATGTATGATCCTGGCGTCGGCGGCTTCGGGCAGAAAGTCGTTATCAATTTCGTCAATCACGGCTGGAACCTCGACTTTCAGGAGGCGCATCCCTCGTGTGAGGGAGATGGCGCTGTGTGGACGTCGCAGGGTTCAGTGGGAGCTATCTCGTGCGGCGCCAACAGCACTGTCATGGCGCAAGGTGGTCCGAACGGAATCGCACTGGATCTCCACTCTACGCCCGCAAGCTACGACACCGGCGACTATTTAGTAGAGACGCACATCCATTTCACGACGACGTCGATCTCGACGTTCGCGGGCATTATCGTCACGGAGCCAGCGGCCAGTGCGCCATCCAGGATGGTATTCATCGTGTCGCCTGCTGGCTATGTCTGCTACCAGTCCGCCACACAGTATTGTAATTCTGCCTACCTGGAGCACATACCAGCGTCGTCAGACTACGATATCTCCGTGTCCGTGGCTACAAGTGGTACGGCGTTCTGGGGCCAGTTTGACGCTCACGGCTATATCGAAGGGGGCATATCCGCTGGTGGGCTCACAGGTTTGGTCGAGGCGACGGCGTCTGGCTCGACGGATGCGGCGTATTTCTCGAACTACAAGCTCTACCAGTACAAATAACCATGCGCAGTGCGCCGCCTGCCGCTCCTCCAGCGCGCCGAGGCGCACGGACAGCGCACACCGGGCAGCTTCGCCAGATTGCCGCGCGTGGAGATGTGGCGCAATCGTTCGACACAGCAAGGCGCCCACATCACGCGCGGCATCTGTCCCCAAGGCTGAGCAGCTGCTGCCTTGCCAGACGGGTACGTTGTACAACCCGCGCGCGGCGCTTGCGTAAATTGTATTGTCGCGGTTGACGTGAGACGTTGGGCGCGCTGGCTCGTGTGGCTTTTGTGGCTGTCCTGGCGCTTATAGCTCGTGTGGCTTCGTATGGAAAGGCCCCCCTCGGATGCGATTGATCCTCTATCTTGGCAAGGGCGGCGTCGGCAAGACGACGCTCTCCGCCGCGACCGCCGCCCGCGCGGCTCAGCTTGGCAAGCGCACGCTCGTCGTCAGCACCGATCTGGCGCATAGCCTGGCCGACGCGCTCGACCGTCCGCTCGCCGCTGAGCCAACGCAGGTGAGTGAAAACCTCTGGGCGCAGGAGATCAATGTGCTGGAGGAGATGCGCAACGGCTGGAGCAAGGTGCAGGATTACATCACCAACACGCTCAAGAAGCAGGGCGCAAACGAGGTGGCCGCCGAGGAGATGGCGCTGATCCCTGGGATGGATGAGATCGTGGCGCTGCTCAACATCCATCGGCAGGCGCGTGAGGGAAACTTCGATGTGGTGGTGGTGGATGCGGCGCCCACCGGCGAGACGGTGCGGCTGCTGAGCATGCCAGAGACATTCCTCTGGTATGTCAATCGGGCGAGCGGCTGGCGCAATATCGCCTTCAACGCGGCCAAGCCGCTGCTGCGCAGCTTCTTGCCGGGCGTGAACATCTTCGAGCAACTCGACAAGCTGAATGTGCAGGTCGCGGCGCTCAAAGAGACGCTGACCGACAACACGATCAGCAGCTACCGCCTGGTGGTGAACCCGGAGAAGATGGTCATCAAAGAGGCGTTGCGCGCGGAGACCTACCTGACGCTCTATGGCTACCCGATCGATTGCGTGCTCTGCAACCGCATCCTGCCGGGAGTCGCCGACGTAGCCGCGCCCGCGCCCCAGCCGGGCATCCTGGGGGAGATGGTGGAGCAGCAGCGCGGCTACTACCAGCAGATTCACCAGACATTCTCGCCGCTGCCCGTGTGGGACGCCCCCTACCGCGCGCGCGAGGTGATCGGCGTGCCAGCGCTGGCGCAGCTCGCAAAGGACATCTGGGGCGACCAGGACCCGACGCAGGTGTTCTATCAGGGCCAGACACAGGTGCTCATCAAGCGGGGCGACCAGTATATCTTGCGTCTGCCGCTGCCGCACGTCGAGATGGGCAAAGTGGAGATGGTGAAGAAGGGCGATGACCTGATCGTCGAGGTCGGCAACTTCAAGCGCAACATCGCGCTGCCCACCGTGCTGGCCCCGCTCGACGCCACCGTTGCCCGCATGGCGAACGGCGCGCTGGAGGTGACCTTCGAGGCCTCCGCCGCCAGCGTGGCGCAACGGCGGTAGGCGGTGGGCGCTGCAATGCGGCGGGCGCGCTCCGGCCCATTGTGCATGCGCGCCTTTCCACATCCTCCTGCCGGCCCAGGCCGATTGCGCAGGCGGCGCGTGTCGCGTATACTGTGGCAGGCGCCGCCGCCAGCATGGCCTGGCCTGACGCCGCTTGCGGGGCTGTAGCTCAGTGGATAGAGCAGCGGTTTCCTAAACCGGAGGTCGGCGGTTCGAGTCCGCCCAGCCCCACCTGTCACCACTGCTGAATAGATCAGTACAAACGCCCCGCTGGCCGCTGCTCCCTCGCGGCTCCAGCGGGGCGTTTGACCCAGAATATGCCCCAAATTTGCGTGAAATGCTAGTGAAAAGCCAGCCGAACGTCAGCCAAAGAGCGCCTGACTGAGCGCCTGTGCGACGTCGCGTTGCATGCCAGGCGGCACATGCGAATAGCGCGCCTCGCAATCGCCTTTAAGTACATTAACTACCCCATATGATACATTACGTGGTACAATACGGTCAAGCATTTAGTATCGGAAATGGGACGTTGATGGTACACTGTAGGGTAGTCAGGCGTGTGGCCTGAAGAATTGAGGGAGTAGCACGAGCATGACTGCTGAACGGGTACGCGGGCGTCCGCTACCGCTGCTGAGGCGCTGGCGTGAATCGAAGTACCTTACGCAGACGGAGCTTGCCGAGCGCGCCGGGGTGACGCGCTCAACCGTGACGCGCGGTGAAAGCGGCCTTGTGGTTGGCTTTCCATCCATCCGCCATCTGGCCGAGGCGCTGGAGATCTCGCCAGACGAGCTCGTCTACAGCGATCCCGATGCCGCGCGGGGAGCGCCAGCTGAGGAGGGCGACCATGACTGATGAGTACGACAACGACCAGGACAAGCAGGGCGACAACCAGCAGGGCGATCAGGCCATCCTGCCCTTCGCCGATGGCAGCGCCGGGCGACTGATCCGCCGCCAGTGGCACATGGGCGCGTGGTGGTTCAGCGTCGTTGACGTGATCGCGGTGTTGACCGATAGCGACGCGCCAGGCGCCTACTGGCGCAAGCTGAAGCAGCGTCTGCTCGATGATGAAGGCGCGCGTGAAACCGTGACAAATTGTCACGCTTTGAAAATGCCCGCCCTTGATGGCAAGTTGCGCGCCACGGACGCCGCCACCGCCGAGACGATGCTGCGCCTTGTGCAGAGCGTCCCATCGCCCAAGGCCGAGCCGGTCAAGCAGTGGCTGGCGCAGGTCGGCGCGCAACGGCTCGAAGAAGTCGCGGCGCAACTCGATGAAGATCAGCGCCGTCAACTGCTGCGCGGTGAGGTTGCCGAGCGCACGACCAGCCTGAATGACGCGGCGAAGGGCGCAGGCGTCGTCACCACTCGCGACTTCGCGATCTTCACCGATTGGGGCTATCGCGGCCTCTACAACGGCGAGACGGCGCGCGCCATCGCCGCCCGCAAGGGACTGGCGAAGGGCGAGCACGTCCTGGACTGGATGGGCAGCGAGGAGCTAGCGGCCAACTGGTTTCGCATCACGCAAGCCGAGGCGAAGCTGAAACGCGAGGGCATCACGGAGAAGGGCGCTGCCAACGCCACCCATCACGCCGTCGGGCGCGCGGTGCGCGAGACGATTGCGCGCCTGGGCGGTACGATGCCAGAGCAGCTGCCCACGCCCGACAAGAGCATCACTGAGGTACGGCGCGCCGAGCAGCTGCGTCGTGAGCAGGAAGCCCAGCGCCAGCTTCAGCCGCCGCTCCTGGCCGTTGACGCCGACGCTGGAGACGATTCCGCCGACTGAGCCACAGCGCGCCGGACAGCCACAGCGCTGCGCCTGACCCAAGTTTGACCCATTTGACCCAGAATGTGACCCAAACGGGAATGTACGGCCTTGTACAAACGGAGACAACGGGCCGCGCAAGAACGCCCGATTTCATGGGCTTGCGTGAACTGTGGTGAACGGGTGTGAACTGTGGTGAACGGGCGTGAACATGGGGAAAAATAGGCGCTACAGTATTCCCAAACCGGAGGTCGGCGGTTCGAGTCCGCCCAGCCCCACCAGAAAAATTCAGTGTTTCCAACTAAAGCATATACTCCAATCGACAGTTTTACCCCAATTTTTACCCCTATGAGAACGGGGGACTGCCGAGCATGCAGGGTCTGTGAATGATCGCCGAGCTGGCGGCTGAAAGCCGCGCCCAGGGTCGGTCTGCGGATCGACGCGAATCCCGCCTGACGCAGGCCAGGACGCCGTGCTCCAGGCCGCGCAGTGCGCAAAGCGCTGAGTCAGGGGCAAGGGGGCAGCGCTCTCCCCATCGGTCACCTCATTTCGCTCGGCAGCCATTCCCTCCTATCCTATCAGCCCGGTCTCACCTCGGAAATGAGATGCGTTGGCCCTGGCCACCATGCTGGCTGTGCCTGCGGGCGCTCGCCATCGAAGAATTCGCCTTCCTCCGACAATCTCCGACGAACTTCTTACGAACTTTTGATGATCTTTCGGCGCCCCCTTGACAGCATAGTATGCCGTCAGTATACTTCCAGCAACCGGTTACGGAAACGGTTGCGGTATCGGTCGCGTAAGCGGTAACGAGACACGAGCCGCAGCCGCACTTCCGCCAGTTCAACCGGCCTCATTCCCCTTCATGCTGATTCATGGTTCAACGCTCGATTCGCTGTTCTGGCGTCAGGCAGGCGATTATCGCGCTGCGTGGCGCGTGTGAGGAGGAGGTCCGCTGTGGCAAGCACGATCACGATCAACGACATCGCTCGTCTTGCTGGGGTCTCCAAGGCCACCGTCTCGCGGGTCATCAATCAGAAGCCCGATGTGGACCCGGCCACCCGCGCCAGAATTCTTCAGATCATGGACGAGCAGGGCTTTGTGCCCAGCGCGACCGCCGCTGGGCTTGCGGGTGGCCGCACCCGCCTGATTGGCGTACTCGTCCCATCGCTGACGTGGCCACTGATACCCCAGATCATGCGTGGCATCGGTGAGATCGTCGAGCAAAGCCCCTACGAGTTGATTCTCTATAGCATCAGCCACGAACAGGACCGCAGCGCAGTGATCGACCGCATCCTCGCTGCCAAGCTGGCCGCAGGTCTGCTCGCTGTCTACCCCGGCCAGGCGACAGGCTATCTCAGCGATCTCCACGACACGGGGTATCCCGTGGTAATGCTCGATGACCAGGGCGCGCCGACCGGCTCGACTCCCTGGGTAGGCGCGGATAACCGCACAGGCGCCTATACCGCCGTCAAGCATCTACTGCAATGTGGGCATCGCCGCATCGGTCATATCAAGGGACGCATCGGCTATCAGTGTTCCGAAGACCGCTATCTGGGATACTGTGACGCGCTCGTCGAGGCGGGAATCGCGCCCGATCCGACGCTGGTCGCGCAGGGCGACTTCTTCGTCAGCGGCGGCGCCGCCTGCGCCCAGCAACTCTTCGCGCTGCCTGAGCGACCCACCGCCATCTTCGCCGCCAGCGATGACATGGCTTCGGGTGTCCTGGGCGCCGCAGCGGAGGCGGGTTTGCGCGTGCCAGATGATGTGGCGCTCGTCGGCTTCGACGACACCGCGCCTGCCTCATTCATGCGCCCATCGCTCACCACCGTTCGCCAACCATTCTTCGAGATGGGCCAGCGCGCCGCGACACTCCTGCTCGACGCCGTCAATGCGCTGCGCCAGCCCGTACCGAGCTGGCATACCGTGCAGCCTGAGAACGCGCCCATCCGCGAATTTTTGCCCACACAGCTTGTCGTGCGCGAATCGTGCGGCTCGGCCCGCGTTGGCGCCGACACGCTTACACGAGTCATGCGGTAATACGGCGCTACATGCGCCCTGGCAAGACCCGGACGCTTCGTGTCCACCCATCTGGAAGTGACGAGCGTCGTCATCTCCTGGCGTAGCTTTACCCTTCGCCGCCCGCTTGTGGCGACACTGCCGAAACGACTCGAAGCGATTCCCTACCAGTCCACACACTCATGCGCCGTCAGATCAGCCTCTGGCGAGCAGGCGCTGATCGCAGGTCATTGTTCGATCTGTCACTCCATTGTCGGGAGGTACGTTGTGCAGTATTGGTCACGTCGCATCATTCCCCTTGCCTCAGTTGTGTTGCTCGTTCTCACAGCCCTGGCTGGCTGCAGCACTGGTGGGTCCAGTTCGGCCAGCGGGCCGGTCAACCTGACGTTCTGGAGCTTCAATCCGCCCATTCAATCCCAGGTTGACCTCTTCAATAAGACACACTCCAACATCCACGTCACCTATCACACGGAGCCGTCCGGCTTTGGGCAGTACTATCCGAAGATCCTCGCCGCCGAGCGCGCTGGCAACGCGCCAGACGTCGCGCTCATCGAGTATCAGTACATTCCGACGATGGTCGCCAACAATGCGTTGGTAGACATCTCTAAGTACGGGTCCGACTCCGTAAAGAGCCAGTTTGACTCGGCCGCGTGGGCGCTGGCTGGTGAGAACGGCGCGCAGTATGGGTATCCGCAGGATACTGGCCCAATGGCGCTCTTCTACAACCAAGCCATCTTCCAGCAGGCGGGGATTGCGAATCCGCCAGCCACCTGGGACGAGTTTGCGGCAGACGCCGTCAAGATTCACGCGCTCGGCCCCGATTATTACATCACCGCGTTCCCGCCGCAGAGCACCGGCTGGTTCCAGGGCCTGGAGTGGCAGGCTGGCGCGCAATGGTTCTCCATTGACTCGGCCAAGCAGTCCTGGAAAGTAGGCATCAACAGCCCGGCCTCGATGCAGGTCGCAAACTTCTGGCAGGGGCTGCTCGATAAGGGCCTGGTCTCGACCACCGCCGACTTCTCGAACGATTGGGCCGCTGGACTGAACAAGGGGACCATCGCATCCTGGGTCTCTGCGGTCTGGGGCCAGGGTGTCATCCCAGGTGACGCCAAGGATCAGACCGGCAAGTGGAGCGTCGCGTCAATCCCCCAGTGGACTGCGGGCGCGAATGTCACTGCGATGTGGGGTGGATCGGCGATCTCCGTCCTGAGCGGTACCAAGCATCCCGCTGAGGCCAACGAGTTCGCGCAATGGTACCTCACCAACCAGCAAAGCCTGCAGATCGGTGTGAAGCAAATTGGCTGGTATCCCGCGAATCTGCAAGCTCGTGCGACAGCAGTGACCTCCCCAGTCGCCTACTACGGCAACCAGGTGGTAGATCAGGTGTTCACCAAAGAGACAATCCAGTCTGGATGGCTCTTCCCGCCTGACCTCACTGCGGTGACGAACCTGCAAGGTGATGACTTCGGCACAGCGACGGCTAACCACACCCCATTGAGCGCCGCGTTGACGAGCCTGCAAGGGCAGATCATCAGCGATCTCACCGGTAACGGCATCAATGCTGAACCTGGTTCGTAGGCAGTTTTCTGGAGAGATCGCAGCGCGGCCTGGTTGTCCTTAGCTGCTAGTGTGGACGTCTAGCGTCGTCTGCGATCTGCACAGGGGCAGGAAAGGTAGCCATAGCTCTACCTTTTCTGTCCTGGCTCGTTTCCTCATCCTTGCCATGAGCCATTCCCGAGCTTTGTAGCGCATCATGGCGCATCGTGTGGCGCGGTCAAGTGCGCTGTGTCGAGCACGCTCCGCTCCGTTCAACACTGTTCACCGCTGTTCAACGACGTTTTGGGCCAGGGAGGTTATCGTCAATGAAGACTCCAGTGACCGTTGATTCGGCGCCCAGGACGGAGGCGCGCCGCGCCGCCAGAGCGCCACGTATCATGCGGCGCGGCTACCTCAGGCGTCAGGTGATCCCCTATCTGTTTGTGCTGCCTTTTCTCATCCTCTTCGTCGCGTTCTTCGTCGCGCCGCTGCTCTATGCCTTCCAGCAGAGCCTCTATAAAGAGCATCGCAGCGGCCTCGGATTAGGGCCGCCGCGCATCGAATGGGCGGGCGCCGACAACTATCTCCAGGCGCTGCACGACCCTCACCTGTGGGATGGATTCGGTCGCGTGCTGCTCTTTGGGGTCGTCCAGATTACCGTGATGATGATTGTCGCACTGGTGCTGGCGATGCTGATGGATTCGACCGTCATGCGCTTCCAGCGCTTCTTCCGGGTCGCATTCTTCGTTCCCTACGCCGTTCCCGTAGTGATTGCCGCGATCATGTGGGGATTCTTCTACAGCCCGACGTCCAGCCCCATCGTGCAGGCCTTCACGGCGCTCCACCTGCCCGCGCCCGTGTTTCTCGGCCCACACGCTACCCTCTGGTCCATCGCCAATATCTCCACCTGGGAGTTCGCCGGCTACAACATGATTATCTTCTATTCGGCGATGCAGAGCATTCCCCAGGAAATCTATGAGTCGGGTCGGCTGGATGGTCTCTCCGAGACGGGCATCGCGCTACGGCTCAAGCTTCCCTTGATCGTCCCCGCGCTGATCCTCGGACTGCTCTTCTCGATTGTCGGCGCGCTGCAATTATTCAACGAACCCATCGTGCTGAAAAACCTCACGAATGCTGCTATCACGACATCCTATACGCCGAACATCTTCGCGTATAACGTCGCGGTCGTGAACACCGATTTCAACTATGGTGGGGCCATCGCTGTGATCCTCGGTGTGGTGACATTCATCTTCTCGTACAGCTTCCTGCGCATTACGCGCGGCCGGTTAGGAGTCTGATAGATGGCAAACATGCCCCTCACCGTGGAGTCGCAGCGCGCCCAAACGCGCGAGGGCGCCAAGCGGCCTATCGGCGCCCGCTTCCTCAGCCCCAGGAGCATCATCGGGTACGTCATTCTCGTCGTCATGACGTTCTACTGCCTGACGCCAATTTACTGGCTCGCCATCGCCGCCACCAAAGGCAACACCGACCTGTTCTCGTCGTTCGGGCTGTGGTTCGCGAACAACAACCTTGGCCAAAACCTGGTGGATACCTTCACCCAGGATGGCGGCGCGTACCCGCGCTGGCTCCTGAATTCACTCATCTATGCCGGGGTTGGTGGACTCGCCAGCACGTTCATCTCTCTGATGTGCGGGTACGCCCTTGCGAAGTTCAAGTTCCTCGGTCGCAACCTGATCTTCGGACTGGTGCTTGGCGCGGTGCTCGTTCCGCAGACGACCCTGGCGCTGCCGCTCTACATGGTCATCAGTAAGCTCAACCTTGCCAACACCTATTGGGCTGTGATGCTCCCATCGCTTCTCAGCCCAGTTGGCGTCTTCCTGGCGCAGATCTTCGCCACCGAGGCGGCGCCCAATGACCTGCTCGATGCCGCACGGGTGGATGGAGCCGGCGAGCTGCGTATCTTCACACGCATCGCCATGCCGCTGCTCGTGCCGGGCATGGTCACGATATTTCTCTTCCAGTTCGTGGCCATCTGGAACAGCTTTTTCCTGCCACTGATCGTGCTCACTGATCCGAGCCTCTTCCCGGTCAACCTTGGCCTGGCGACCTGGAATTTCGACCCCGCATCCCACGAATTACTCTATAACCTCATCGTGACGGGGTCCTTCATCGCGGTGCTGCCGCTCATTGCAATGTTCCTCTTCTTGCAGCGGTATTGGCGCGCTGGTCTGGCCTTTGGCAGTGTGACTGGCTAGTGTCTGTGCGCATGTGGGCGACGACCGGACCTGCGTCGCCCATGCGCTCCGATTGCGCGAAGGCCAGCCCTCGCGCTGTCCCATGTGTCCGTGCAGGCGCCGATGCGCCTGTATCCGCCCGTGTCTGTGGTTCAACGTACAGTAACGTACAGGTGATGGTTTATGACTTTTCCAAGCGACTTCCTCTGGGGGGCTGCTACCTCCGCCTATCAGATCGAAGGCGCGACCCACGAAGATGGCCGCGGCCCTAGTGTCTGGGACGCTTTCGCCGCTGAGTCTGGTCGCACCTACCTTGGCCAGACCGGCGAGATCGCCGCCGACCACTACCACCGCGCCGAGCAAGACGTCGCGCTGATGGCTGAGCTAGGCCTGAACGCCTACCGCTTCTCCATCGCGTGGCCCCGCATCCTGCCTGAGGGTAGCGGGCGCCCCAACCAGGCTGGCCTCGATTTCTATAGCCGCCTGGTAGACCATCTGCTCGCAGCGGGTATTACGCCCGTGGCGACGCTCTATCACTGGGACCTGCCGCTGTCGCTCTATCAGCAGGGTGGCTGGCGCAATCGCCAGACCGCGCTCGCCTTCGCCGACTACGCTGAGGTCGTGGCCGCGCATCTGGGCGACCGCGTGCGCTGGTGGGTTACGCAGAATGAACCCTGGTGCAGCGCCTATCTGGGCTATGGCACAGGTGAGCATGCGCCGGGGGTGCGCGGCGACGCGCAGGCCGCGGTGGATGTCGGCCATCATCTACTGCTCTCGCATGGCCTCGCCATCCCGCGCATTCGCGCGCATGTCCCTGCCGCGCGTGTCGGCGCGGCGCTCAATCTCTTCCCGATCTTCGCGGGCGATCAGCGGCCAGAGACTCTGCGCGCAGTGCAGCGAGCCGACCGATTCCATAATCGCTGGTTCCTCGATCCACTCATGCGCGGCGAGTATACGGATGGCCTCTTCGATGACCTCGGCGTGGCGCCGCCGCCGATTCGGTCCGATGACCTTGCGCTCATCGCCACACCCGCCGATTTTCTCGGCGTGAACTACTACAATCGCTGGGTCGTGCGCGCCAGCCGCCAGCCCGGCGCGCATGGCGTCGCGCAGGCGCCTGAGCATGTCCCTGAGGGCATTGACTACATCGGCGGTCTGCCCCACGCGGACGTGACCGCGATGGGTTGGGAGGTCTACCCCCACGGTCTCGACATGATCCTGGAGGAGCTACATCGCGCCTATCGTCCGCCTGCGCTGCTCATCACCGAGAACGGCGCCGCCTTCCAGGACGAGTGGAACGGCGTGGGCCGCGTGGACGACACGCGGCGCGTGCGCTTTCTGCGCGACCACCTGGGCGCCGTCGAGCGCGCCATCGGACATGGCGTTCCCGTCGTCGGCTACTTCGCCTGGTCGCTGCTGGATAACTATGAGTGGGCGATGGGGTATGGCAAGCGATTCGGCCTCATCTACGTGGACTTCGAGACGCAGCGCCGCATCATCAAAGACAGCGGGCGCTGGTATGCCGGCTTCATCGCCGGGCAACGCGCGATCTAGCCGCAGGTTCGCGGCGCAAGCGAGGGCGCCGACCCTCCCAAAGAAGGGATTATGCGCTATGGCAGAAGTACGGTTCGAGCACGTCACGAAGCGCTACAACGAGAAGGCCACGATCATCAGTGACCTGAATCTGGACATTCGCAACCACGAGTTTCTGGCGCTGGTGGGGCCGTCGGGCTGTGGCAAGTCCACGGCGCTGCGCATGATCGCCGGGCTGGAGGAGGTCACAGATGGCGACCTCTACATCGCGGATCGTCGAGTCAACGATGTCGCGCCCAAAGACCGCGACATCGCGATGGTCTTCCAGAATTATGCGCTCTATCCCCATATGAGTGTGCGCGACAACATGGCCTTCAGCCTCCATCTACGGCGCATGTCCAGCGCCGACATCGAGCGGCGCGTCAAGCAGGCGGCATCCATGCTGGGGCTTGGCGACTACCTCGCGCGGCGCCCGCGTGAGCTATCGGGCGGGCAGCGGCAGCGGGTCGCGCTGGGACGCGCGCTGGTGCGCGAGCCGCAGGTGTTCCTGCTCGACGAGCCGCTCTCGAATCTCGACGCCAAGCTGCGTGTGCAGACCCGCGCCGAGATCGCCCGCCTGCACCGCCTGACCGGAACCACCTTCGTCTACGTCACCCATGACCAGGTGGAGGCGATGACGATGGGTGAACGCATCGCCGTACTGAATGGCGGCATCGTGCAGCAGCTTGGCGCTCCGCAGGAGCTGTACGACGCGCCGACCAATCTCTTCGTCGCGGGATTCATCGGCAACCCCGCGATGAACTTCCTCGCCGCGCGCCTCGTCGCGGCGGGTGATGGCGGCGCCACGCTCGCGCTCGCGGGCGCTGATGGCGCGGCGCCGTGCGCGGTGGCGCTCAGCGCGACGCTGGCGCAGCGCGTGGCCAGCCAGGCGTCCAGTGGCGCTGGCCGCGCGGTGTATGTGGGCATCCGCCCGGAGCACCTGCGCCCAGCCGCCGATGGCGCGCCCAACACGCTCGGGGGCGTGGTCGAACTGGTGGAGCATCTGGGCGCCGAGCAACTGCTGCACATCACCATGCCGGGTGTGGTGGTGAATGAAGCGCAGGTGGCCGAGGCCGCGCAGGATGCGCCAATAGCGCCGAGGGTGGTGGCGCGTGTCGCCGCCGAGAGCCACTTCATGCCGGGCGACAACATCACGCTGGCCGTGGATATCGATCATCTGCATATCTTCGATCCCGCGACGACTCAGCGTCTCGCTTGATGGGAGGCGGGCCATGTGCGCGGAACCGCCTGACCTCGCAGGACAGAGTGACCGGCCCACGACCGCTGTTCCGCAGCACGGGGTTGGCCTGGCCGACATCCGCGCCGCCAACCGCGCCTGCATCGTGGCGACGCTGGCGCGCGATGGGCCGCTCTCACGCATCGCGCTGGCCCGCAAGGTGGGACTCTCACGCACGACGGTCGGCAGCATCGTCGCCGATCTGCTGCGCGAGGGGCGCCTGAGCGAGATTGGCATGCTGCCAGCGGCGGTTACTGGCGGGCGGCGAGCCGTGCTGCTGCTGCTGCTGCGCGATACCTGCGCCAGTCGGGTGGATGGCCAGGGAGACAGCCAGGGAGACAGCCAGGGAGACAGCCAGGCGTGAGGCGGGCGCGTGGCGTCACGAGGGCGTCATGGGTCAGTGGGCAGGCGTCTGCGGGGCGTGGCGCAACAGCCAGGCCTCCAGCGGGGCGCGGTAGCGGAGCGCCAGCGCGATGCCCAGCGCCAGCGGCAGCGCGGCTGCCAGCCATACCCAGAGCGGCGCGGCGAATAGCTGTGTGGCGGCGAACACCGATAGCACAGAGCCGGGCAGCCGCCCGAGCGTGCTCAGCAGCAGGAAGCGCCGAAACGAGATGCGTGAGAGACCCGCGACCGCGCAGACGGCGTCGTCGGGCAGCAGCGGTAGCAGGTAGATGAGAAAGAGCCACAGCCCGCCGTTGGCCGCGACGATGCCCGCATAGCGGTCGAAGGTCGCCTCGCCCGTCAGCCGTATCGCCAGCCCACGCCCCCAGCGGCGCGCCACGGCAAAGACGCAGGCCGAGCCGAGCATCAAGCCGAGCGTGAGCAGCGCCAGCCCGACCCAGGGGCCAAAGGCCGCCGCGCCAACGGGCGGGAAGACACTGCCCGGAATCGGCGCCACAATCACCTGGGCGGCGACCACGAGCGTGTAGACGACAGGCGCCCACACGCCGAAGCCGGCGACCCACACGCGGAAGGCGTCTGGCGATGCGAGGATCGCCTGCGCATCGCCCCACAGCCTGAGCCAGACATCGAACCAGCGCCAGCCAGCGAAACACAGCGCGGCCAGCGTGATGACCGTCACAACCACCCATCTGCGGCTGCGTCGCGTGTGCGCCATCCTGTGCCTTCCTGACCTGGACGCCTGCGCTTCCCACTCCCTGTGGGCCAGCTCGCGACCGCGCCGATGGCAGTCCTTGCCACGTATGCGACATCCTTGTGTCAGGCTGCGCTGCCAGACAGACAGACAGAACACCGATCAGATCACCGTCGGCTAGGCGCGCCTCACGGAGAACCCGCCGACCAGTATCAGCACGGCGCCGACGAGCCACAGCGGCAACGCGGCGACATAGAGTGTGTTGATATACCAGGCCAGCGTCGCCACGAAGCCGAGTGTTCCGGTGACAAACATCAGCACGCTTGCCGCAGCGGGATGCAGCCGTGGCAGCAAGCCGCTGACCCCCGCGATGACACCCAGCGCCAGCGCCGCAATTCCGAAGCCTGCGCGCGACTGGTAGAGCGGATCTGTTCCAATCGCCACAAAGCCGCTCATGACGCTGAGCGCCGCCACGACGCCGCCTATCAAACCAAGTATCGCTCCGAACCCGCGCATGATTCCTCACTCCCCTGTGTAGACCCACCGGCCAGCGACCAATGCTGGCGCTGACCTTCATCCGTCCAATCTGGATGGTAGCATGCGTGTCTGAGCCGAGCTTGAGTCGAAGCTGAGTTGACTCTGAGAGGCGATATTCGCTATCCACGCCAGCGGCGCGACCAGTGACGCGGCGCTCGTTGCGCGCGTCATCTCAGCGTGATCTTGGCGTTGTCTCAGGGTGTGCGCGCATACTGTCACCTGAAGGAAGATGGAGTCTCCTGCTGGTGGAAGGTGAGTACGATGTTGCAGACCATGACGGCGCCCGTGAGCGGCCTCGATTCGGCTGGGTGCGCGGTAGCTATCGAGAAGCGGCTCACCACCACACACGGCATCGCCAGCGCGGCGGTGAGCTACGTGACACGCAGCGCCACCGTGACCTTCGACGATGCGCGGCTGGATGTCGCGGCGATACGTGACCTCGTAGCGACCTGCGGCTTCGCGTGCGGCGCGCCGCTGGCGCTGGGCCAGGCCGAAGCAGTCGCAGCGCCCAGCCCGCCGCAGCCAGACCACGCCGCCAAGAGCGAGATGGGCGAGATGGGCGGCATGGGTGGCATGGGCGACATGAGTGACCCAGCGATGGCCGCCGCAATGGAGGCCGACATCCGCCGCCGCTTCTTCGTGGCGCTGACGCTGACCATCCCCATCATCCTGTATTCGCCGCTGGGAACGCATCTCTTTGGCTTGCGTCTGCCCACGCCCTTCGGCGTCAGCCCAAACTGGCTGCTGCTGCTGCTCACTACGCCCGTCGTCTGGTGGTGTGGCTGGATGTTTCATAGCGGCGCCTGGCGGGCGTTGCGCAATCGCAGCCTCGACATGAATGTGCTGGTGAGCCTGGGCGTGCTGGTGGCCTATCTCTTCAGCGCATTCGCCACTATCTTCGCGCCGCAGGTGGAGACGAGTTTCGACGCGGCGGCGATGCTTGTGACCTTCGTGCTTTTCGGCCACTGGATGGAGATGCGCAGTCGGCGTGGCACGTCTGACGCGCTAAATGCGCTGCTGCGGCTCGCGCCCTCGCAGGCCAACCTGATCGAGCCAGACGGCGCCATCCGCAGCGTGCCCGTGGAACAGGTACACGTTGGGAATCTGCTGCTGCTGCGCCCCGGCGAAAAAGTTCCCGTTGACGGGACGATCACCGAAGGCCAGAGCGCCGTGGACGAGAGCATGGTCACGGGCGAGAGCATCCCTGTGCAGAAGGGCGCTGGCGATGAGGTGATTGGCGGCTCCATCAACGGCGCCGGGTCGCTGCGGTTTACGGCGACGCGCGTGGGCAGCGAGACGGCGCTGGCGCAGATCGTGGAGCTGGTGCGCCGCGCGCAGAACTCGAAGGCTCCGGCGCAGCGGCTGGCGGACCGCGCGGCGGAGTGGCTGGTGTTGGCGGCAGTCGGGGCTGGCGCCCTCACGTTCCTGGTCTGGTATTTCGTCGTGGGGGAAACGGCGCTCTTTGCGCTGACCCTCGCCGTGACCGCCATCGTGATCGCCTGCCCTGACGCGCTCGGCCTGGCGACGCCAACCGCAGTCGCCGTTGGCGCTGGCATCGGCGCGCGTAACGGCATCCTCATCAAGAACGCCACCGCGCTCGAACAGCTTGCGCGCATTCAGGCGATCATCTTCGACAAGACCGGCACACTCACCGAAGGCGCGCCAACGGTGACGGATGTTGTCGTCTTCGCGGCGGGGCGCGCCCGTGGGCTGGATGAAGCAGAGGCGCTACGGCTCGCGGCGGCGGTCGAGCGCGATTCGGAGCATCCACTGGCGCGGACGATCATAGACGAGGCGGCGCTGCGCAAGCTGGAGCCGCAGCTTGCGCGCGACTTCACATCCATCGCGGGCGGCGGCGCGCAGGCGACCGTCGCGGGGGTGGTGACGCTGATCGGCACGCCGCGCCTGCTGGCGTCGCACGGCGTCGCGCTCTCCGCCGATGAACAGCAATCGCTCACCGCGCTGCAAGCGGCGGGCAAGACGATCATGCTGCTGGGCGAGGCGGGCGACGGGGCGTCCGGGCAGGGCCAGGCGCTTGGGCTGATTGCCGTGGCGGATCGCATCCGGCCAACCGCGCGCGCGGCCATCCAGCGTCTGCAAGCGCAGGGCGCCGTGGTGGCGCTGTTGACCGGCGACAACCGCCGCACCGCCGAAGCTGTCGGCAAGGCGCTAGGCATCAGCCGGGTCTTCGCCGAAGTGCTGCCAGCCGAGAAGGCGCAGTATGTGAAGGAGCTGCAAGGGGAGGGATTCTTCACGGCGATGGTGGGCGATGGCGTCAACGATGCGCCTGCGCTGGCTCAGGCCGACATTGGCATCGCAATAGGCGCAGGCTCCGGGGTCGCCATCGAAACGGCGGAAGTGGTGCTGATGCGCAGCGATCCGCTGGACGTGCTGGCGGCGATACGGCTCTCGGCGGCGACGGTGCGCAAGATGAAGCAGAATCTCTTCTGGGCGGCGATATACAATGTGGTCGCGATTCCCATCGCGGCTGGCGTGCTCGCGCCGTTGGGCATTCTGCTCAATCCCGCGATCAGCGCGCTGGCGATGAGCGCCTCCTCGATCACCGTCGCGGTCAACGCTGTTCTGCTCAAAGGCGCCGAGAAGGGCCTGCGCCAGGAGGAGCGCTGACGCCGCACGCGAGAGGAATAGAGCGCCGTCAGGTGTGGCTCAGCACGTGCGCCTTTCAACGATGGATGACAGCACCGAGGAGAGATGCGATGCCAGACACGTTGCACACGACTGTCGAAACATTTCTGGTGTTGCTGCTCATCGTCTTCGTCGTAGCAGTGCTCGTCCAGCGCATCCGCCTGCCCTACACCGTCGCGCTGGTAGCGATTGGCTTGCTCACCCTGCGGCCAGACTATCTGCACGTCACCCTGACCCCCGACCTCATCCTGCTGGTCTTCCTGCCCGTGCTGCTCTTCGAGGGCGCCTACAACGTCCCGGCGAGGCGGCTGCTGGACAACGTGCTGCCGATCACGCTCCTCGCCGTGCCAGGCGTGTTGCTTGGCACGCTGGTCACAGGCGCCATCGTGCATGCCATCCTGGGATTGGACTGGGGGGTGGCATTCCTGTTCGGCGCGCTGATCTCCTCCACCGACCCTATCGCCGTGGTCTCGCTGTTCCGTGAACTGGGCGCTCCGCGGCGACTCACGCTGCTGGTCGAAGGGGAGAGCCTCTTCAACGACGGCACGGCGATCACGATCTTCCAGATCGTGCTGGTTGCCATCCTGACGGGAGATTTCGGCCTTGCGGGCGGCGTGGCGCGGTTCATCACCACCGTCGCGGGGGCGCTGGTGGTTGGCGGCATCGTCGGCTTCGTCGGCTCGCGGCTGCTGCGCGCCCTCGACTCCGCGCAGATACAGATCACCGCGACGGTCGTGGCCGCATATGGCGCGTATCTGCTGGCCGAGACGCTCTCCTTCTCTGGCGCTATCGCCGTCGTCGTCACCGCGCTCTTCTTCGGCAACTACGGCTCGGCGCGCGGTCTGAGTCCACGTTCAGTGATCGCGCTCAGCGGGACGTGGGAATTTCTGGCGTTCGTCGCAAACTCGCTGGTCTTCCTGCTGATCGGTATCACGCTCGACCCACTGGAGATTGTGCGCAACTGGTGGATCATCACCGCCGCATTCCTTGCCACACTGATAGGTCGCACGGTCGCCGTCTACCTGATCTTGCCGCTGTTGCGTGGCGCGCAAGCCATCCCCGGTCGGTATATGCCGGTGGTGCTCTGGGGTGGCCTGCGCGGTGGTGTCTCGCTGGCGCTAGCGCTCAGCATCCCCTTCACGCTGCCCGGTGGCCAGCCATTCCCAGCGCGCGCTACGCTCCAGATCATCGCCTTCGGCGTGGTGGGCGCTTCGCTGCTGCTGCAAGGGCTAACGATGGCGCCGCTCATCCGTCGCCTGGGGCTGATGGGCCAGAAAGCCAACGGAGATGCGGAGGGCGAGATTGATCTATTGCGCGCGCGCATTGCGGCGGTCGAGGGCGCGCTGCTGACGCTCTCGCTCTCGCATGAGCGCGGCGAGATCGGCCTGTTGCAGTATGAGCGGCTCTCCAGCGCATACCAGGCGGAACACACGCAATTTACGCAGCAACTCGCTTCCCTCGAAGGGAACGCGCAGGAGTCGGCATGACACGCGCCACGCGATTGAGCCGACCAGCGCGCCAGGCATGGTCGGCTATTCGGTTGGCGGGGGGCGCGCTCTAGACGCTCGTCCGCGCGGTCGCGCCCAGCGGCGGGATGATGATCCAGAGGATCACATAGGGCAGGAAGCCCGGCAGACCGCCTGGCAGCAACAGGAACAGGAAGAGCCAGCGAAACCACCACGGATTGATGCCGAAGAAGGCGCCGAGGCCGCCACAGACACCGCCAATCATGCGGTCCTGGCGGCGCAAAAGTTGTTTCTGATTCATCGTGCGATTCCCCCTCCTATGGGAAAGCTGCGGGATGCGAGGTTGGCGCCCACCCTGCCCGCGACTCAGCCTCACGCCAGCATCGTCGATGGCGTGGGACCGAAACGGCAGGGCGGGGCCGCGCCTGCAATCCAGAGTATAGCGCGGGGTTCTGTGGCGAGTCTGTGCCATCCCTGAATTGAAGCTGAGGATAGTGGCTGGGGCTGGCGGGTTCAACCGTCCGCGCGCTCTGTGGTGGGGGCTGCGGGCGTCGCGTCCGCGTCTGCGACGGCTGGCAGCCACAGGGTAAAGACACTGCCGCGACCGAGCGCGCTCTCCACGGTGATGCGGCCTTGTAGTCGCTCTGCAAGCGTCTGCGCGATGGCGAGACCCAGCCCCGTACCTTCGCGCTTGCGCACCGTATCGGTGCGATAGAAGCGCTCAAAGATGTGCGGCAGGTCTGCGGGCGCTATGCCGATGCCGGTGTCCTCGATGCGCAGCGCGACCTCCGCTCCGACACGCTCGATCACGATGGTGATGCGCCCCGGCGCGGCGTCGCCTCTGGCGCGCGTGTACTTCATCGCGTTGTCGAGCAGAATGAGCGCGATGCGCCGCAGCGTCTCCTCATCGCCGCGCACACGGGCTGGCTCGATATGGCCAATCTCAAGCGTCATTGGCGCCGGTTCGGCGGCCAGCCGCCCGCGCAGTTGGCGCGCGAGCTGGAGCGCCACCCGGTCAAGCTCGATCACCTGCTCGCGCTCATGAGCGGTTTCGGCGCCAGCAGCGGCGGAGACAAGATCAGGCGGCGCTGTCTCGTCCGCTGGCAGCGCGGGCGCCGTGTCTGCTCCGGCGCCGCTGGCGTCGGCCCGCGCGAGCAGCAGCATATCGTTGACCAGGCGCGCCAGCCGGAGCGTCTCGTCGTGCGCGTCGGCGAGCATGCGCTGACGCTCCTCCTGGGGCAGGTCGTCGGCATGGCGCAGGAGCAACGCCAGATTGCCCTGGATGATGGTGAGTGGGGCGCGCAGTTCATGGGATGCGTCGGCGACGAACCGGCGCTGCGCCGCAGTCGCGTGATCGAGCGCTGCGAGCATCGCGTTGAGCGTATCCACCAGATGCGCCAGCTCGTCGTCGCCTGGTGGTCGCGGCACGCGGTGGCGTAGCGGGCCTGCCGCCGCCCCGTGCGCGGCGCCAGCGGCGATGCGCTGGGCGGTCGCGCTGATGAGCGCGAGTGGCTGCAACACACGCCGGGTGGCGCCCCAGCCGCCCAGCAGCGCCGCCGCCAGGATGGCCAGCCCGGTGAGCAGGAGGATCGTGCGCAGCAGCGACAACGTCGCATCCACATCGCGCAGCGACTTCGCCACCAACAGCGCGCCGATGACGGGCCGTTGCGTCGGCGCGCCGCCAGTGGTCGCTTCGGGCGTTGCGTCGGGGGGCGCCGCTGCGCTCGGCACGAGCACGGGCATCACGATGACGCGCACCTGCTCGGCGTTGGCGCGCGTGGTCAGCACGGTCGTCTGCCCCGCGAGCGCCTCGGCGTAGGCTGCGGCGACGCCGGGCGCCTCCAGCAAAGGCGCGCCTGTGGTGGAGCGGTAGCGCGTCTGCTGGCGCGCGTCGAAGATGGCCACGGTTACGCCGGGGTCGCGGTACGCATTGACGACATCGAGGTTGAGGGTCGCGGGCCAATAGGGCGGCGTGGGCGAGAGCGCGCGGGCGAGGTCGAGCGTGACAATGCGCGTCTCGGCGCCGAGCGCCGTATCCACGCTCTGCAAGATCGCATTGGTCGTCAGCACAGCGCCGAGCGCGCCAAAGAGCAGCAACGCGACGGCCAGCAGCGCGCCATACCACAGCGCCAGCCGCAGACGAAACGAGCGCGGCTGAGCGGCGCGCTCAACGGCCTGCCGCGCTCGCCTGGCCCACGACTCCGGCGGCTTCGTCAGGCGCGGGCGGCTGTCAGCGGCAGGCGGCTGATTGCCGGGCGTCATCACTCTTTCAAGACGTAGCCGACGCCGCGAATCGTGTGAATCAGGCGTGGCTCGCCCCCGGCTTCGAGCTTCGCGCGCAGGTAGCCGACATAGACCTCCATGACGTTCGATGAACCCTCGAAGTCGAAGCCCCAGACGCGCTCCATGATGACATCGCGCGGCAGCACCTGCCGAGGCCGCCGCAGGAAGAACTGCAACAGCTCATACTCGGTCGGCGACAGCTCGATCTCACGCGCATTGCGATGGGCGATGCGTGTGCCGGTATCCAGCTCCACATCGGCATAGCGCAAGACCTCGGCGCGTTCGGGGCGGCTGCGGCGCAGCAGCGCCTTGACCCGCGCGACCAGCTCTTCAGGAGCGAACGGCTTGACCAGATAATCGTCGGCGCCCGCCTCCAGCCCCTCGACGCGATCTGGAACAGCGTCACGCGCCGTGACCATCAGAATCGGCACACTGTCGTTCGCCGCGCGAAACCGCCGCGTCACCTCCAGACCATCCATGCCTGGCAGCATGAGGTCGAGCACAATCAGGTCAGGCGGACGTTCCAGCGCCTTGAGCAGCGCCTCATCGCCCGACGCTGCGACGCTCACGCTATACCCCTCGAACGCCAGCACGCGGCGCACGAGTTCGGTGATGCGTGGGTCGTCATCGACGACCAGAAGATGCGCCTTCATGGGAGACCTCTTCCTGATGCGCCGCGCCTGCGCGCGCTGGCTAGCCCTCTGGCCTGGCGCGCGTATAGACTTCGGGCTTGAGCACGCCGATGTAGGGAAGATTGCGATAGCGTTGGGCATAGTCAAGACCATAGCCGACGACGAACTCATCGGGGATGGAGAAGCCGACATAGGCGAGCCTGCCCGGCTGTTCGCGCACAGGGCAGGGCTTGTTTTTATCAAGCAGCGCGCACACGCGCAGGCTGGAGGGTCGCCGCGCATCGAGCGTATCGATCAGTTCGGAGAGCGTCAGGCCGCTATCGATGATGTCCTCGACGATGAGCGCATGGCGCCCCGCCAGATCAGTCTCCAGGTCTTTCAGGATGCGCACCGCGCCCGATGACGTGGTGGCGGCGCCATAGCTGCTCGCGGAGATGAAGTCCATCTCCATGGGCAGATCAATCGCGCGCAACAGGTCGGAGGCGAAGGCGACGGCGCCCCGTAGCGTGATGATAGCCAGCAGCGGACCTGCCTGCGCCGCCTGCTGGTAGTCGCGCGTGATGGCGGCGCCCAGTTCGCGCGCGCGCGCGATGATCTGAGCCTCGGTGAGGACGACGTGAGCGATATCGTCGCTCTGGCTTCCTGTGGGCGGGGACGCATACCACGACATCCCAACGTCAATAGGCCGCGCCAGATTGCGCGCTGGCTGGCTCACGCTCATTGCTCGCTTTCCTCCGTCTCTGTGGTGAGTGGCTCTGCTTGTAGCGCCAGCGCTTGCCGGGTCGCCAGCGTCAGTTTGAATTCGTCGGCGATGCGCACCCCTGCGACCCAGACGATGCGCTCGCCCGAGCAGACGATGGGCAGCCGACGCCGCGTCTCGCGCGGGACCTTCGCATCGCTGAAGATGTCCTGCAATTTCTTCTCGCGCGCCATCCCCAGCGGGCGAAAACGGTCGCCGGGTCGCCACGCGCGCACGGTGAGCGCGTCGTCCAGGCGGTCGGCGTCCAGATAGACGCGCAGCTCAGCGCGCTGACTGGCCGCCAACCCGCCCGCGTGGATCAGTGGCGGTTCGCGCGGGATTGGTGGCAGCCTGTCGCCCTCCAATCCGGGCGGCGTGGTCAGCGCGGTCGCCAGCACCCGCCAGCCCAGCGCCGCGATCTCGACCATCCCAGGAACCGGCAGCGCCCATGCGTCATCCGCAGACGCTGGCGGCGCGGCAGTCGCCGCAGCCGGGGCGCGCGTGAATATGAGCGTGTCATAGCCGAGGCCGACGCGCAACTGGTCGGGCAGGGTGAGCGCGCCGCCCGTGTGGCCCCGCTCGATGAATCGCTCGATCAGGGCGATGTGGCGCGCTTCAAGGCCAATGGCGTCGGTCGCGTCATCCACAGGCGCGGCAGACAGCGGCGCGCTGAGACGCAGCGCTGCCCGCCGCAGCGCGCGTCGCCGCAGGGCCGGAGCCTGCTCGCGCAGCGCGGAGAGACGCATGACCACGCTCCCCATCTCCTCACCCACGACGACCTCCGCCCAGACGCGGTCAGTCGCAGCCTCCAGCGCCGCCAGATCATCGGCGATGAAGGCGGCGTTACGCGCAAGTGTACGGCGCACATTAGGATTATACGCCTCAAGCAAGGGTAAGAGTCGGCGGCGGACACGATTGCGCACGTAGCGCTCGTCGCGATTGGTCAGGTCTTCGCGCGGCAACCAGCCCTGCGCGGCGCAGTATGACACCGCCTGCGCGTGGGTCAGGCCGAGCAGCGGACGCGCCAGATCGCCGCGCAGTGGACGCATGCCCGCCAGGCCATCCAGTCCGCTGCCGCGCAGCAGGCGCAGGATGATCGTCTCGGCCTGATCGTCGAGCGTATGCCCCAGGCAGATGCGCGCCGCGCCAACCTCGCGCGCCACCCGCCGCAGGAAGGCGTAGCGCAGCCGACGGGCGGCGTCTTCGAGCGAGAGATGGTGTGAGCGCGCCCAGCCGCGTGTCTCGACTCGCTCGGCGAAGCAGCGCGCCCCCAGGCTGGCGGCCAGCTCCGCGACCCAGCGCGCGTCGGCGGCGCCAGCCTCGCCACGCAACCCATGATCGAGCGTCGCGACAACGATCTCGCCGACGCGCGCGCCCGGCTCCGCTGCGCGCCCGGCGGCTTGCAACGCCAGCAAGGTTCCCAGCAGGCAGAGCGAATCGGCGCCGCCAGAGACTGCGACCACCAGCGCCGCGTCCGCAGGCCAGAGCGCATCGGCCACAACCGCGCGCGCAACCGCGTCTTCGGCGGCCTGAAGCGGCGCCGGGCGTGGGCTATCTGGCTGTTCGCCGGGAGCGGTTCCCGTCATGCGCGCACTCTCCTCGAGCGGGTTCCCGACCGACACATCGATCATTCACCAGGCGATGCGGGCGCTGGCTCAGCCACGCATCGCCGCCATGCGCTCGCCTTCCCTCAGCATACCATGCGCGGCGTCGCGACTTCCGCTGCGGCGTCGCGCAAGCGCAACCATTGAGGTGGTTGTGGTGTTTCACCTACTGAGCGGTACGTGACGATTCACGGATCCGGCGAACTAGAGGAAGTGACACGATGACAGGGCAGATAATCGACGTGGTGGACGCGGCGCTACAGACGGTGGACGTGGCAGCGCGCTATCCGCAGATGCAGGCGGCGTTGCGCGTCGCAGGCGGCGGCGCGTGGATGCGCGAGGCGAGCCTGGCGCTGGCGCTGGCGGCGCAGGCGAACATCGAGCTAGACGAAAAAACGCTGATCTACAGCGATGTGCGCGACCTGATGGCCCTTCAGGAATCGCTGCGGCGCGCGGCGGCGCGCAGACGGCGACGACAGCGATAACCAGGCGGGCGAGTTTGCCCCTGGAAACCACTCCCATCGCATGGCGAACGTGCGATACTATGCCTGCGCGCCCTGTGGTGGCGCGCAAGCATTGGTGAGCGGTATCCAGGGGTCTTTTTGGCGATGAACAGGCGTGATGCTGTGACGGACGCCAGCGACGCGCTCGATGCGCGCTATCCGCTGGCGGAGTGGCGCTTGCTGCTGGAGCAAGAACCCGGCGATGGCGCGTGGAATATGGCGCTCGACGAGGCGATCATGGATGCGGTGGCTGAAGGAGCCGCGCCGCCGACGCTGCGCCTCTATCAGTGGGCGCCGCCGTGCCTCTCGCTGGGGCGGCGCCAGCCGCTGGAGGGCGTGGACCTCGCTCGGCTGCGCGCCGATGGCTGTGACGCCGTGCGGCGGGCGACCGGCGGTTGGGCCATCCTGCATACGGATGAGTTGACCTACAGCGTGACGCTCACCCCCGACGACCCACGCGCGAACGGGCCAATCCTCGACGCCTACCGCAAGCTGAGCGCGGGGCTGGTGGCCGGGCTGAGCCTGCTGGGCGTAGCGGCGGTGATGAAGCCAGCCTCGGCGGGTGGCACGCACAACCTCACGGCGGCCTGCTTCGAGGTTCCCTCGGCCTACGAGATCACCGCGCAGGGACGCAAGCTGATCGGCAGCGCGCAGGCGCGGCCCAACGGACGGGTCTTGCAGCATGGCTCGCTGCCCTTGCAGGGCGACATCGGGCGGGTGACGCGCTACCTCACGTTTAGCGATGAGGCCGAGCGTGAGACGCTGGCCAGCCACTTGCGAGAACGCGCGGCGACACTCAGCGAGCTTGCGGGGCGCGCCATCCCCTTCGCCGAAGCGGCGGACGCGATGCGGCGTGGCTTCGCGCAGGCGCTCAACGTGACCCTGACGCCCGGCGCGCCCACGCCAGATGAGTTGCGGCGCGCCCATGCGCTGGCCGATGAGAAACAGGCGGAGATGGCATGACGATAAGATGCGACAGACGCGGCAGAGATTGCGCGGCGCAAGCGGCTGCTCAGCGGGGCCGAGGCGTTCGCCAGGGAGGCGCTGGCCCACGATAGCAGCGGCCACGACTGGAGCCATGTCGAGCGGGTGCGCCGCGTCGCGCTTACCATCGCCCGCGAGGAGGGCGCCGACAGCTTCATCTGCGAGCTGGCGGCGCTGCTGCACGATGTCGCGGATTACAAGATCGCGGGTGACGAGGCGACCGGGCTGGCGCGGGTGCGTGGCTGGCTGGAGGCGCAGGGCAGCGACGCGGCGACGACCGAGCGTGTGATGGAGATCATCGCCACGATGTCGTTCGCGGGTGGCGCGCGCCCAGCCATGACCACGCTGGAAGGCAAAATCACGCAGGACGCCGATCGGCTCGACGCTATCGGCGCGGTGGGCGTCGCGCGAGCCTTCGCCTATGGCGGCGCGAAAGGACGCGCGATGTACGATCCGGAGCAGGCGCCACGCGAGCGCCTGAGCGTCGAGGAGTACCGCGCGCAGCCCGCGCCGACAATCAATCACTTCTATGAGAAGCTCTTGCTGCTCAAAGATCGTTTGAATACAGGCTATGCCCGCCAGATGGCGGAGCGCCGCCATCAGTTTATGCTGGCGTTTCTCGATCAGTTTTATGCGGAGTGGGACGGGCGCAGTTAGCGCGCGTCGCGTCGCGTCACCGTCGCCAGTCCTCGGATCTCCGAGGCGTCATACAAAGGGAGGATGCCGGCGTGGCACATTACAGACATTCGCCGACCACCATCGTTGCGTTGAGCGCAGAGCCACTCGATGTCCCCCTGCTGGAGCCATTTGCGATAGCGACAGGGCGCATCACGGCGGCGCGCAATGCGCTGGTGCGACTGCGGCTGGCGAACGGCGTCGAGGGCATCGGCGAGGTGGCGCCCTTCCCGCCGAGCGGCGGCGAGACGCAGGAGACCGCGCTTGCGGCGGTGTCAGGCATGCTGGCGCTGCTCGAAGGTCACGATGTCACCCAGTGGCGCACCCTGGCGCGACGACTGATGGCGAGTTTTGAGCATCAGGAGACGGCGCGAGCCGGGGTGGAGGCGGCGATGCTCGATGCGCTAACCCGCAGTTTGGGTACGCCGCTCTATCGCTATCTGGGCGACGCGAATAGCACAGTCGCGACGGATATCACGATCCCCATTGAGACGCCAGAGCATATGCGTGAGCTGGCGCGCCGCTACGCCGAGCAGGGCGTCTCGACGCTCAAGATCAAGGTGGGCGCCGATGTGGACGACGACCTGGATCGCGTGCTGGCCGTGGTCGAAGGCGCGCCCGACTGCGATATCATGCTCGACGGCAACCAGGGCTACACGCCATCTGAGGCGCTCGACCTGTTGCGCTCGCTCGCGCAGGAGGATGTCGCGCCGATCCTCTTCGAGCAGCCGACGCATCGTCACGATCTGGATGGGCTGAAGTTCGTCACCGAGCGCGCGGGCATTCCGGTAGCGGCGGATGAGGCTGTGCATACAGCGGCGGACGCGCTGCGCATCGCGAAGATGGGCGCGGCGAACGTCATCAACATCAAGCTGATGAAGTCGGGATTCTCCGAGGCGCTCGACATCGTGGCGATCTGCCGCGCGGCGCACATTGACCTGATGGTGGGCGCGATGATGGAGTCGCGGCTGGGCGTCATGGCGTCGGCGAGTCTGGCCGCAGGGCAGGGCGGTTTCCGCTACATCGACCTGGATTCACCCATGCTGCTCGCCTCCGATCCCTTCGTAGGCGGCTACACGCAAGAGGGCATGGTCTACCATCTCGACCCCGCTGCGCCGGGCATGGGCGTGGCGCTGGCGGAGATTGGCGACGACGATGACACTGGCGACGACGATGCGGACGACGACGACGGCGATGAGGCGTGATAGCAGATCGCGCGGAGTGTTGAGAACCCTTGCCCGCTGGGTGAGGAGGAAATTCGGCGCCCCTCGCCCGCTGGGAGAGGGGCTGGGGTGAGGGCTGGCGCAACGACAACACCCACGTTGGATTCGGTTACGACAGGCAGACGCTAGCGCGGGGCGGGCTGCTGCGCGATGAGCGCCTTGTAGATGCGGTCCAGTTCGTCATAGGTGTACACCTTGCCGTGTGGGCTGAGGTCGAGCCAGGTGGGGTCCTTGAACGGCTGGTAGAGCGCGACGGCGGGCTGGCCGACGATCTCCACACGCATGCGCGGGTCAGCGGCGACGATGACTGGCTGCGTCGGCACATCGCGCAGCCCCGCCAGCATCAGCGTGCCACGCACCCGCTCGACGCTAAAGCGCGCCTGCTGCGTCGGATTCTTGCGCGCAGGCTCCCATGCGGAGCGGTCGCGTGGCAGAAAGAGCCAGTCTTCGCCTTCGCAGCGATAGACACCGCGCCAGGCCTTCACTTCGAAGACGGTCACCCCTTGCGGCCCTAGCAGCACGCCATCAATGTCGCCACCAGAGCGCCACGGCGGCGGCGGCGTGTAGTTGCGCAGCAGCAGATAGCGATTATCGAGGCGCGAGGCCAGAAACCAGATGAGCGCCTCCTCGCCTTGCAGTCCACGGCGGTAAATCTCGGCTTCACGCTCCGCCGCCGCGCTCTGCACCAGCCGCTGCGCGCGCGCGCGACGTGGCCCGCCCGTGAGGCGCCACCACAGATTGCGCAGCGCTCCTCTGGGGCCGCGAGGCGTCTCGATGAGCGCCTGCTGCGCCGCCCACTCATTCGCCGCCACACGCTCATAGAGGTAATTCGAGCAGTCTACTACCCACATCCTCGGTACACCACCACGCTATCCGCTATGCGCGCTCCCGGCGCCCGTTCGGCGCGCCCCGCTCCCTGAGGGGATGAGGCCGGGGTGAGGTCGCGTCGCCTGCCCCTTGCAGAAGATAGTATACGCGAGCGGGCGGCGTATGCGCAGCGTGGGATGACCTCCGGAGGGGACGCCACGCCAGACCAGCGGCTGCGCGCATTGCACGCTATGCGCTGTGCGCCACGAAGCGCCCGGCGACTTGCGTCAGATGCGCGGGGATGGTGAGCAGCGGTATCACCGGCTCCGTCCCTGGGAACTGGAGCAGATGGCCACCCGCATAGAGGTGGTAGATCAGCGGCGCGCCCATCAGCAGCGCCAGCAGGGCGAAGGTCAGCAGCAGCGCGGCCTGCGGGCCACCGGGCGCCCGCAGCAGCAGGCGTGGCAGGCGTGGATGCGTGGCGAGGCGGCGCGCCAGCTCGAATCCACCCCAGCCGAGCAGCGCGGCGTAGAACGGGATCAGGTAGAACTGCCAGTAGTCGTGGACATACGCGCCGTCGCGGAAAACGAGGATATGCGCCAGCCCACCCAGACCGAAGAGCGCGATCAACTGGATGCGCAGCGAGAGGCCATCACGCCGGAATCGCCGCCAGAGGAAGACGAGCGCGGCAGGCAGCGCGAGCCAGGTCCACGGGCCAAAATCGAGCAGATTATGATGCATCACCCACTTGAGCCACAAATAGGCCTGAAGGATGCCGGAGGCGGAGCCATAGGTCGCCGCCCGCTCCACGAAGATCGCATGCAGCCGGGTGAGCGACCAGTTATTCACCCAGGCGATCTGCGTGATGACGAGGGAGAACACCAGCGTGGAGAGGCCAGCCGTCGCCAACGCCAGCCGCCAGTTGAAGCGCCGCAGAGCGAGGGTATCGAGCGCCAGCAGAATCCACGCGAAGAAGAACATCGGCCAGCCATACGCGCCGCCCAGGACCACGCATCCCGCCACGCCAAGCAGCCAGCCACCATGGCCGGAGCGCCGCCAGCGCAGGTAGCACAGCGCCATACCCATCTCGCAGCACATGGTTGGCGCTTCATGCGCCACATCGTTCCCATAGAAGGCGGCGATGGGGAAGGTGATGAACAGCAGCGCGGCGAAGGCGGCGACGCGCTTGTTGTAGAGCAGCAGCATAAGCTGATAGAACAGCAGTAGCGCAACCAGCGTGAAGGTGATGGGCACGAGCCGCACCGCCCAGAAATGGTAGCCAAAGAGCAGCAGCGAGCCAGCGATGGTCAACCCCAGCAGCGCTGGGTGGTCGCCATAGAGTTCCGGATGGACCGGGCCAGTCAGCAAATACTGGAACTCCTGCGCATCGGAGACGCCCTGCGGGTGAATATCGCCCGGCGTGATAACCGGCGGATTGACGCTCGCGTCGAAGTAGTCTTGCCCTTTGGTGAATGCCAGCCCGAAGCGGATATGGTTGATTGCCGCGCTCTCGAAGACGATGCCGTTGTCCTGGTGGCTGCCATGCCAGGGGGTGGTGACATTGAGGGTGAGCAGGAAGATTGCCAGCACGAAGACCAGCGCAAACGGCGCATGCTGGGCCAGCGCACGCCAGTTCCAGCGCGCGTGGCGCGCAGGCGCGCCTGGTGATGGAGCCACTGGCAGGCGCGGCTGCGTCGGGGGCAGAGCCAGCCGCTCATCCGCCTCTGCCGCTGAGAGGCCCGCAACGCGCGCTGAGAAGCGCCGTGGCTGTCGCTTGTCCACTCCTGATCCCCTCCTACCGCTACGGGCGCCACACGCCGCACGCCACCTCACACAACCACGCGCCGCGCACGAGAGATACAAGCCGCCATCGAGATATGTGACGAGACGTTGAGGAATCTACGGGAAGCCAGCGGTTCGCTCGCCGCCTACTTTTCGACGTGGGCGAGGCTGGGAACCTGTCGGCCTGAGCGGTCCTCATCCTCGAAGCGCGCCTCCTCGTGATACTCCGCGTCGGTGTTGACCTTCCACGGGTCGAGGTGGCTGCCGGTGGCGATGTTGCGCGCGGCGAGCAGCGCGGTCATCATTGAGTGATCCTGGTTGTTGTAGTGGTGCATGCCGTTGCGCCCCACCAGCGCCAGGTTGGGCAGCGTCGCCTCGACCCAGCGGCGAATCACGCCCAGGTGCTGCTTGTAGGTGTCGTCGTAGACCGGGTAGGCTTTGGGCTGACGCACCACCACGCCCCACGCCACCTCATCGGGCCGACACATGCCCAACTGCGCCAGCTCGCGCCGCGCCAGCGCCACCAGCTCGTCATCGGTGGAGGTCCACAGGCCATCGCCCTCGAAGCAGAAATACTCCAGCCCCAGGCAGGTGGCGCTGTCGTCGGGGGTCATGTAGGGACTCCACGCCTTGAAGTTCTGCATGCGCCCGACCTTGACGCTGGGGTCGTGGATGTAGATCCAGTTGTCGGGGAAGACCTCGGCGCGATTGATGACGACGGCGATGCTGATGAAGTCGCGGTATTTGAGCTGGTCGGCGGCGGCGACGACGGCGGCTGGCGGCGCTGGTTCGAGCCGATGGATCAGCTCGCGGATGGGCAGAGTGGAGATAAAGTGGCCGCCGGTCACGGCGCCGGTCTGCCCGCTGGCGCCATCGCGCACGATGACCTCGCGCACCTGCCCGCCGCTGTGGCGCACGGCGACGACTTCCTGGCCCAGCGCGACGAGGTTGCCGCCTGCGCGCAGGCGCTGGGTCACGCGCTCCCACATCTCGCCGGGGCCGTGCTTGGGGTAGCGGAACTCGTCGATCAGCGTCTTGATGACGGCGCTACGGTCGCCGCCTTGTGCCGCCTTTGCCGCCCTTGGCCCCTGGCTTGGCTTTCTTCTGCGGCAGCAGGGCGTTCTTGATCGCCTCGGTCAGGTTGAGGCCCTTGATGCGCTGGGCGGCCCAGTCGGCGGAGAGGTCTTTGGTGCTGATGCCCCAGACCTTCTCGGTGTAGGTCTTGAAGAAGATGCTGAAGAGGCGGTGGCCAAACTGGTTGGTCACCCAGTCCTCCAGGTTCTGCGGGTTGCGCGTCGGGCGCAGGCGCGCCCAGGCATAGCTGGCGATGCAGCGCACCGTCTCGACTGGCCCCATGTTCAAGAGGGCATTGCTGGCTTTGAGCGGGTAGTCGAAGTATTTGCCCTGATAGAAGATGCGCGAGAGGCGCCCGCGCGTGAGCATCTCAGGCCCCAGAATCTCGGTCCAGAAGTCCTCGACCTCCTGGCTCTTGCTGAAGAAGCGGTGGCCGCCGATGTCGAAGCGATAGCCGCGATGCTCCTCGGTGCGCGAGATGCCGCCGACGAAGCGCGGGTCTTTCTCCAGCGTGACCGAGGGGAGGTCGTAGCGCATCAGTTCATACGCGGCGGTGAGGCCAGCAGGGCCTGCCCCCATGATGACGGTGCGGCGCGTGGGATCGAGTACCGCCTGGCTCATCGTCTGCGCGCTGGGCGTCAGATCGTGCGCTTGCTGGCCGGGCGCCTCTACGGGCATCGGGTTCACCTGGTCAATCCTTACTCTGGAGCGAGACTGCGTCCTGTAGCGAACACGCTCGCGGATTGGCGCGCTGACCGGCGCCGCAGGCGCTTCAACAGGGGACAGCGTACCTCAACGGCGCGGCAAACGGCGCGTTTCTGCCCGAATAGTACGGCTCGCAGCCAGACTCCGAGCCAGGCGCCGGTGGCCGCAAGCGGTTCATTAGGCTAAACGCGCGGCGCAGAGGGCAGTAACCGGTCCGGCCCATGCCGCAGCATGCCCGCCAGCCACCGCCAGTCTGGGCCAGTTGCGCAACTGCGCCTATGCGCCTATGCGGAGCGGTTCATCTGGCCGGAGTACTACCACCGTACAAGCGTTGGCAATCGTTGGTCTATTGGAAAGTAGGCGGGCCAGCGCAAACCACCAGAGTGAAGCAATGCAGGCGAGGGTTCACCCCCACGAGCATGGGGACACGCTGCCAGAGACTCCGTCACAGGGTAGTGTATAGCACACCGGTGTGATCTTTGCCACAGATGATGCGCCCCTGTGCGACAGAACCTTGCGCGGCGCTGAGAAATCTGTATACTTGCCCGCAGCATGCCAGCGCGCCAATCGGCTTCCGCGCGGAACCGAGCGCGCTGGGCGACGATGGATGATCTCAGGGGAGGAGCGAGTTGTTGGCCAGGGTGAAGAGCGTGCGCCGGCTGATTCGGCGGGCATCGGCTCGGCTTGCGTTGGCGGGTCTGGTTGGCTGCCTGAGTATGGCCGTGGGCCTGGCTGGGTGCGCCACGGGTGGGGGCGCAAGTGGCGCGGCGAGCGGTGGGGGCGGACCGACCAGCGCGCCGACGGCGACCCTGCCCGCGACGCCACCGCCGACGACCTGCGCGCAGGTGGCGGGGTTCGCCGGAGCGGCGGGCCTGACACTGCCGAATATGGAACTGCCGGCGGGCGCGGTCGCTCCCGCGCCGACGACCAGCTTTGGCGGCGCAGGGCAATACACCATCACGACCTATACTGTCTGCGTGCCCAATAATACCGGCGAATTGATCGTCTCCACTGGCAAGGGGCCAGAGCCGCTGACGCATCTGCTGTCGTTCTACGGCTGGGCGATGTGGGCACACTTTCCCACTGGCGGCGCCGCGCAGCAGGCATGCGCAGCCTCATGCTTCGCCTTCAATGTGGATGATCTGGCCAAGGCGCTCTTCAACGGCGCGCCGCGCTTCCTCGCTGTAGAGCAGGTGACCCCGCTTCAGCACAATCTGGTGACATTCACGCTGAAGCTGGCGCAGGCCGCCGATCCAACGTGCGACGGCGTGTTCGCCACGTCTGACACGGCGCTGTATGGGCATCAGCCAGAGTACACCCTCTACTATGACGCTGGCGCGGGCATCCAGTGGCCGCCGATGACGCGGCTCGTCGGCGACTCTGCGCCCGACGTGATCGGGCAGGACCTCTGTAGCGCGGGCACGACCGCCTCCATCAAAGCCTTCATGGATCAGCAGTTCTCGTCGCACGGCTACACCAGCGTGACCTGCGTATTGAATGGCAATGACTGCTGGAAGAGCGGTTCCACCACGGTGACGCTGAACATCACCTCGGCCAGCCGCTGGATGCTCAGCACGCCACGCGCACAGCCGTGAATGGCGGCAGCAGCATCGCGCCCCGCTGCCGCACATGGAGCGGGGCCAGGCTGAGGGCGCGGCGCCTGCGTCACACGCCGAGATGGCCGAAGATGACGGCGACGACCACCGCGACCGAGATGACGACCACGAGGATCGGCTCCCACCTGCTGCCCGTTTTGAAGCGCAGATGGCGATTCGGCGGGAAGCCATAGCGCACCTTCGAGGGCCAGAGCCAGGGGACGCCGCCTTCTGTCAGGCTATCGGCCACCAGATGCAGGAAGTAGCCGATCATCAGACCGCCGAATGCGATGCCGACGCTTGGCGCAAGGAAACCCGCCGGACTGATCCCTGCGTTGAGTTCCTCGCCCGTGACCGTCAGCCCGAAGTGGTAGAGCGCCAGCCCCAGCGCATACTGCGCCGCCCAGATGATCGCGCCGACGATCCCCATGCCGATGAGGCTGTGGAAGAAGGTACGATGCCCGGCGAGATGCTGAAACTCGCGGCTGATCGGCCCCAGCTTCTGCCCCAGCGTGCTGCGCGCATTGTCAACGTCTGGCGTCAGCGCGCCGAGCGCCGCGAAGCCATAGAAAATCGCCTTCTGCGCCACCAGATCGAGCGTCACTGGCGCGCCGCCCAGCAGCGACGGCCCGGCGATATGCGTGGCGCTGGCGATGACCACGGCGCCCGCCAGGCCAAAAACCACATGGGATGGACCTCTCAACCTGGACTCCTCATCTCAACGGGGACTCAACGGGGACACGCCTGAGGCGTCCCGGCGATAGCTCGTTCAGCAGCGCGCCGCCAGCCTCGTTCGCCATGCGCGCCAGGGGTATTCTATGCCAGAGCGGGCCGCCCGCGCTACCACGCTGGGAGGGATAGCCGAGCTGGCGGCTGAAAGCCGCGCCTCAGCTTACGCTTTAACCAACAGGAATCGGCCGACAATCAGAGGAATTGTCAGCCGAAGGGCAACCGGTCGCGCCCAGGGAGATCAGGGGGCAATTTGACCGCTGGGAAGCGTTGGGCAGGTGGTGAGCGCTTGCCCGCGGGCCGCCCTGGCGAGCGTCCACAGGGTTTTGGCACGTTGACTGGACTGCCCAGGGTCGGGAGCAGGGGCGAAAAGGCGCGGCGCACGCGGGCCGGGGTCCGCCGCTCCGGCGGCAGGGGTGGCTGCCAGGGCAAGCGCACATCGCCGACCGTGTCACGCGCCAGGCGCAGTTGGCCATAGGCCAGGATGAGCAGCCAGGTCCAGCGATCAGCGGCAGCCGGCGAGCGCAGCTTGGGCGTCGTCCAGCGCAGCGTTTGCTTGAAGAAGCGGAAGGTATGCTCAATCGAGAACCGAGCGAGGTAGGCCTGCCAGACCTCCGCCAAATTGGGCGGGGTGGGTCCGCACCACCAGAACCAGAGGGGCATCGGCGCTTTGGTGGGACGTGGCAGGCGTTCGACCTCCAGACGAATGAGCGTCCCACGCACCAGCGGCCGCGCTTGCCGCGTCCCGCGTGTGGCGTGGCGCTGCGGTATCGCATGCAGCCCGGCCCAGGCCTGCACACATACCCGTCCATGCCGGGGGGCGGCGGTGGTCCACACCGCGCTGGGCGCTGGCCAGGTCGTCGGATCGTCGCAGACGAACTTTGGCGCCATGCCGCCGCGGCCGTCCTGTTGGTGGCTGGGCGGTCGGATCGGCATAGAAGCAGCGCCCGGCGCGCAAGCGGATCAGGAGGCAGATGAGCAGATCAGCCAGGGCCAGGCTCAGCTGGACGGCATCATAGCCCGCGTCGAAGGTGAAGATGGGCAGTGGCGACGCGCGCGACGCCCGGCTCAGCCCTTGGCCCCAGCCACGAGCGGATCTGCTCGGCGGCCACCGCCGTTGCGTTCTCCCCGGGGATGATCCGCCGGACGCGGCAGCGGCGCGGTCCAACTGGAGCAGCGCTGGGGGAGCTGGACAAGCCAGGAGTAGTTCCAGCCCGCGACGATCGGCTGGCCATGGGAATGGCGATACGGGTGGTGGTAGTAGCCGCGCTCAGGGCTCGTTTCGGCGTCGCAGCGCGGCCAGACACTGGCGTCGACCGCATACCAGGTGGTCTGCTGGTCATGGCAAGCGGCGGCGACGAGCCGCTCCAGGCGCGGCAGGTCCATGGTTCCGGCGTTGAGGGCATCGTAGAGACTGCCCCACCCGCGCTGGCAGGTCGGCGCCAGACTCAGGTGCGCGGGCGTTTCGAGGCTCGGCTGCGCTCAGCACCGCGTCGAGCAGTTCAAACAGGGCGTCGCGTCGACACCCAAACAGCGGGTAGACTTGGTGGCGGAAGGCTCGCAGCGCTTCCCATTCTGGTGTGTTCATATCCAGAAGGATGGGCGCTCGAGCTCTTCCTGTCTACCTCATGTTCGCCAGACCCTTGCTGTTGGTTAAAGCGTAAGCTTAGCTGCGGCTTCAGCCGCCCGCGCCTCCGCCCGCGCCCTGCGCCTTGGGCAGCCAGCCGCGCGCCTGGTAGACCTGCGCCAGCGTGTCCGGGCGGTCGCTCATCAGGCCATCCACGCCCCAATCGAGCAGCCGCTCCATCGGCTCGCGCTCGTCCACCGTCCAGACATGCACATCGAGGCCAAGGCTGTGCGCCAGACGGATGCTCGTCGGCGAGACGACGCGCAGGCCGCGATAGACCTCTGGCACCTGGAGCGCATCGTAGGTGGGGCGCAGCCGCTGCGTCTGGCGGAAGAGCGCCGCGATGAGGAAGTTGCGTGTCTCGCCCATGCTGGCGGAGGTCGCGATGCGCCCCTCGCAGAGCGCGCGAAAGCGGGCCAGCGCATCGGTGTGAAAGCTGCCGACCAGCGCCCAATCGCCCCAGCCGTTCTCCAGCAGCAGCCGCGCCAGGCGCCGCTCACCCTCGGCGTCGTTCACCTTCATCTCGATATTCACGCGCGTCTGCGGAAAGCGCTCGAAGACCTCGCGCAGCGTCGGAATCGTCACGCCCTTGCCGCGCCAGGGATAGGTCGCGCCGCCATCGCTGGTGAAGTAATAGCCCGCGTCGAGCCGCCGCAGCTCGTCGAGCGTCTGCGCCGCCAGCGGACCGCTGCCGCTGGTGGTGCGGTCGAGCGTCGCATCGTGAAAGACGACGATCTCGCCATCGCGGCTGTAATGCACATCCAGTTCGAGCGCGTCGGCGCCCAGTCGCAGGCCATTCTCATAGGCGGGCAGCGTGTTTTCGGGGGCCAGCGCCGAGCCACCGCGATGCGCAAAGAAGAGCGGTCGCTCGTGGATCACGAACGGCAGCCGTGGAATCTCGGCGGGCGCCGGGTGGCGCTGGCGGTTGGTGGGTGGCATCGCTGGCTCTCCTCATCGCTGCTGATCGCTGACGCGCAGGGCTGTGGAGGCTCACGCCTCGCATGCTGGGGGCGCCATCATCATAGCCGCTGCGACGCGGATGGTCCAGAAGTTGCGCACAGTGGCCCGGCGGTATGGGCGAGCAACCGCACATCCGCAGGCAACAATCAACGTCAGACACGGACAATCTGGGGCAGACAAAGTAACCAAGGATAGAAAGCCGCACATGCGGCGCGCCCCACCAGGAGGAACAACACATGCGTATCGCTCAGGTGGCCCCGCTCTATGTCGCCACACCTCCGCATTCCTACGGCGGCACGGAACGGATCATCTCCTCACTGACGGAGAAACTCGTCAGCCAGGGACACGAGGTCACACTCTTCGCCACCGGCGACTCCCGCACCAGCGCGCGACTCGTCTCGTGCGCGCCCCAGGGATTCGGCTTCGAGCATCTCTTCGAGTCAGGCGCCGCGCACGTCGGCATGCTGGCGCAGGTCTATCGCCGCGCCGCTGAGTTCGACGTCATCCACTCCCATCTGGATTACCACGCGCTGCCGTTCGCCATCCACAGCAAAACGCCGACGATCATCACCGTGCATGGCGCGCTCGATATCGCGGGCTTTCCTGAGGCGCTCTCGGCGTTTCCTACGGTTCGCTATGTCTCCATCAGCGACAGCCAGCGCGCGCCGCTGCCACAGCTCAACTGGGCGGCGACGATCTACCACGGCATTGACGTGCAGTCTCACCCCTTCAGCGATCAGCCAGGCAAGTATCTCCTCTTCGTCGGGCGCATCTCGCCAGAGAAAGGGCCGGAGCGCGCCATCGCCATCGCGCGCAAGTGTGGCCTGCCGCTGAAGATCGCGGCGAAAGTAGACCCGAAAGACCGCAAGTTCTTCGAGCAGGCCGTCAAGCCGCTGCTGGACGATCCGCAGGTCGAGTTTCTCGGCCCGGTGAATGAGCGCCGCAAGCGCTATCTGATGAAGAACGCGCTCGCGCTGCTGCTGCCGATACGCTGGCCAGAGCCGTTCGGGCTGGTTTTCATCGAGGCGCTGGCCTGCGGCACACCTGTGCTAACATGCCCCATGGGCGCCGCGCCAGAGATTCTGGCTGAGGGCGAGACCGGGTTCATGCGCGAGAGCGACGACGAACTGGCCGAGGCGGCGCTGCGCGTGGGCGAGGTGTCGCGCGCCGGGTGCCGCGCTTGGGCTGCGCGACGCTTCGATACGAGCGAGATGACGCGCAACTATCTCGCCGTCTATCAGGCGGCGCTGAGCAAGCGCAAGCCGCAGCCAACGCTCGATATCGCAACCGATCTGCTGGTCGAGCCGACGATAGCCGCCGCTGTAAATCACTCAAATGAGCAGGTGCCAATGCCATGACTACACCATCCACGCCATCGTCGTCCTTCCCAGGCGACAGCCATCCCGGGGGCCAGCACGCGGCCACGGCCACCGCCGACCTCTATGTCTTGCAGGGCGAGGCAAGCGCCAGTGTTGAGAAGATCGCGCTCAAATTTGGTGAGGCGTTCATGGTGCTCGACACACGCGGCGACCTGCCCGAATCTGAGCAGGAGACGGGGCTATACTGGCGTGGAGCGCGCTTCTTGCGCTCGCTCGACCTCTTTGTGGAGGGGACGCCGTTCATCGGGCTGTCGCACTCGGTCTCGGATGAGGAGGGGACTTGCCAGATAGACCTCACCAATCCCTACGTGTCGCGCCACGAACCCGATGACTGCGTCGCGCACGGCGTCGCGCATGTGCGGCGGCGGCTGAAGCTGCGCGGGCGCATGCTGACCGAGGAAATCACCCTCACCAGCTACAATGAAACGCCTATCGCGCTGACTGTGGGCCTGCTGGCCGGCGCGGACTTCCGCGACCTCTTCGAGATTCGCGGCATGCATCGCGGCAAGCATGGGCGGCTGGCGACGCCACAGCTTGGCGTTGGCGTGATGACCCTGAGCTACCTCGGCGCCGATGAGGTCGCGCGTGAGACGCGCATCGAGCTTGACCCGCCCGCCAATGAGGTTGGCCCAGCGGTCGGCTCCGATGGCGCGCGCCGCGCCGACGCCGGGGCGGCGCTCTGGCGGCTCGATCTGCGCCCCGGCGCCCCGATCACGCTGCGTGTCACGACGCGCCTGTGGGAGGGCGACCCCGCCACCCCCATCGCGCAACGCTGGCCGGTCATCGATCCGGGGCGCGAGGATACGCTCCGGTCGCGCCAGTTGCCCGCGCTCGTCAGCGACAACACCTTCTTCAACCGGACGCTGATGCGCGGCATGCACGATCTGGTGATGATGTCTGTGCGCACACCGCAGGGCCTCTACCCCTATGGCGGCATCCCGTGGTATGTCTGCCCCTTCGGACGCGATGGCCTCATCACCAGCCTGGAGTTCCTGCCGTGGTTCCCGGAGGTCGCGCGCGGCACGCTCAACTTTCTGGCGGCGCGTCAGGGGCAGAAGGTGGACGACTTTACCGAGGAGCAGCCGGGCAGGATTCTGCATGAGTTGCGCCGTGGCGAGCTGGCCAACCTGCGCGAGATTCCGTTCATCCCCTACTATGGGACGGTGGATGCGACACCGCTCTTCCTCATTACGCTCGAACAGTATATGCGCTGGACCGATGACACCGACTTCCTGCGCCAGCTCTGGCCGCATGCGCTGGCGGCGGCCCGCTGGATGGTGGACTATGGCGACAGCGACGGCGATGGCCTGCTCGACTATCAGCGCTCCAGCAGCACCGGCCTGGTCAACCAGGGCTGGAAGGATAGCTGGGACGCCATCTCACATGCGGATGGACGGCTGGCCGAGGGTCCAATCGCGCTGTGCGAGGCGCAGGCCTACGCCTACGCCGCCTATCACTCCATCGCCTGGCTCGCGGGGCGGGCGGGGCATGCTGAGCAGAGCGAGGGTTGGCTGGCGCGCGCGACCGCGCTGCGCGAACGCTTCATCGAGAAGTTCTGGTGGCCGGAGCAGCAGTGCTATTATCTCGCGCTCGACGGCGCGAAAGAGCCATGCAAAGTCGTCAACTCCAACGCGGGGCAATGTCTCTGGGCGGGCATTGCGCCCCCGGAGCAGGGTGAGGCGATTGTCGAGCGGCTGATGCGGCCAGACATGTATACGGAGTGGGGCATCCGCACACTCTCATCGCAGGCGGCGCGTTACAACCCGATGAGCTATCACAATGGGTCAGTCTGGCCGCACGATACGGCGCTGATCGGCGCGGGCTTCGCGCGCTATGGCTTCCGCGAGGAGGCGGCGCGGCTGCTCGGCAACCTCTACGGCGTGAGCCTGCACTACGAGGGCGCGCGGCTGCCAGAGCTGCTCTGCGGCTTCAGTCGCCTGCATGGCTACAGTCCGACGCGCTACCCGGTCGCCTGCTCGCCACAATCGTGGGCTGCGGGCGCGCCCTTCCTGCTCATCAGCGCGATCCTCGGCTTCGAGCCAGACGCCGAGCATGGGCGCCTGACGCTGCGTCATCCGACGCTGCCCGACTGGCTGAGCAGGCTCGAGATGCGCGGCCTGCGTGTCGGCGGGCTGAATGGGCGGCTGCGCTTCGACCGCTCCGGCGGCGAGACGGCGGTGGTGCTCTCGCAATACAGCGAGATTGACATCCACGTGCTGCCCTCCTGAGCGCGGTCCTCGTCGGTGGACCCGCGCAGGCGGGTCTGGTGGCGGCCGCAGCCGCCTTGAGGCGCGGTTTCAACCGCCAGCTTCCTCCGAAGGGCTACGCAAATTTCCCTATTGCGCCTGCGTGTGGTAAAATGAGTTCTGGTTGTTGCGCCCGGCCCAACTGGGGCCAGACAATCACAGCCAGACAGACTGGTGGTTCCCCAACCACCGCAGGAGAACTCGATACCCATGAAGGCTGGACTCCATCCAACGTACCAGACCGCGACCGCTACCTGCGCTTGCGGCAACACATTCACGGTCGGCAGCACCAAGGGCAGCCTGCGCGTAGATGTCTGCGCCAAGTGCCATCCATTCTATACAGGTCAGCAGCGTATCCTCGATACAGCAGGCCGTGTCGAGCGCTTCCGCAGGCGTTTCAACATCGCCGAAGACCCGGCGGAGTCGGCGGAGTCGGCGAGCGCAACCGAGGCATAGCCGACTGTCGCAGACAGCGCATACGTCGAATATCTCGTGGTGGGGCGCGGACCGAAAGGCCTCGCGCCCTGTCGCTACCTGCACGAGTCATCCGCCAATCTGCGGAACGACCGCTCTCAGGAGGCAGCGACGGATGAAGGGAACGCCCCGTCCGCGAACGATTCTATTTCTCATCTCAGACACGGGCGCTGGCCATCGTAGCGCCGCAAACGCGATCCATGCCGCGATGCGCCTGGTGGAGGAGCAGACCCCACGCTCACCGCGCGCCAATGCCGCGCATAGCGCCGTCCACGACCCGAACTGGCGCGCGGTCATCGTCGATGGCTTCGCCGACTGCGCCCACTTTCCGCTGCGCAAGGGCGTCTTTCTCTATGGCCCGGCGATCAAGCACAGCCCCCGGCTCTATTCGCGCCTCTTCCACATGACCAACACCGTCAATCGCTTCAACGCCGCCTATCGCATCTCGCAGCCCTTCCTGCGCCAGGGCATTACGCAACTGCTCGAACGCATTCGTCCCGATGTCATCGTCTCTGTCCATCCGCTGCTCAATCACATCACCCTCCAGGCAATGCGCGACCTTGGTGTGCGGGTTCCCTTCATCACCGTCATCACCGATCTGGTCAGCATTCATGCCGCCTGGGTGGCGCCGGGTGTCACCGTCTGTGTGGCGCCCACACAGGCCGCGCGTGACTATGCCATCGCGGCGGGCCTCGCCCCCCGGCGGGTACGCCTGCTCGGCATGCCGATCGATCCGACGTTTGCGACGCAGCCAACGACGACGCTGGCCGAGCGCAAGGCGGCGCTGGGCCTGGACCCAACCCTGCCGACGATTCTGCTGGTGGGCGGCGGCGAAGGCGCAGGCGGGCTGGCGCAGGCGGCGGATGCGCTGGGGCGGCTCTCACTCGCCGCGCAACTGGTGATCGTGACGGGGCGCAACCGCACGCTCTACAACGAGCTGCTGCGCGCGAAAGACGCCTTTGGCATGCCCACAACCATCCTCGGCTTTGTCCATAACATGCCCGAACTGATGCGCGCCGCCGATGTTGTCGCAACCAAGGCTGGCCCCGGCTCGATCAGCGAGGCGATGGCCTGTGGGCTGCCAATCATCCTGACCGGCTACATCCCCGGGCAGGAGGAGGGCAATGTTGACTACGTGCTCTCTAACCATCTCGGCGTGCTCGCGCGAACCCCCGAAAAGCTCGCTGCCGCAGTGCGCGCGCTCATCACGCCAGGCGCGGCGTCGCTGGAAGAGATGCGCGCAAACGTGCAGCGCCTGAGCCACCCACGCGCCTCACTGACTATCGCCCGGCTTATCCTCTCCTATGTGCCAGCGGCGGGCGCCAGCTCAGTCTGGGCGAAGGCGCCTCGCTCGCAGCGCGGGCGCATCTCGCGCGCCCTCAGCCGTCGTCGTCATGCGGCGCTCCGCAGCGCGCGTGGGCTGGCGCGTCGCGGCGCGCCGATTGCGCTCACGCTGCCACGGCTACGGCGCAGCGGGGCGCATCCGCGGCGTGCGCTGGGGCTGCCCACGCTCGACGGCGCACGCGCGCTATTGCAGCGTGGCGTCCAGATGAGTTCGGCCTCGATGCGCCGCGTGAGCGATGACGACTGGCGCTGACATCCGGCGACTGCGCCATGCGGACCATGGCGCGGACGGCGCCCGCTGAGGTACCCTGTGTATTGGGGAGGCATTGTGCGCCGTGATGGAAACACCAGAGACTGAGAGGGAAGCTGTGAGCGCCGAGCAACCCCCAAGCCCCGACGAACAGGCGCCACAGACCGTGAGTGGCTCTGGCTTACGACGACGCGGAGCCGCGCGCTGGGCGCTGATGGGCGGCGTGCGCGTCCTCTATCGCTGGTGGACCCGCCTGGCGGTGGTCCTCTTCCCCGAAGACTCAGAGCGGGCGCGCTGGGCCAACCAGCTCGGCGTGCCGCTGCCCGACCGCCTCAACATGAGCTGGGTCACGCCGCAACTCGCCGTCGGCGGACGCATTCGCCCGGCGGACATCGGACGACTGGCGCGCTCAGGCGTCACCCGCGTGGTAGATACCCGCGCGGAGCATCAGGATGACGCGGCGGCGCTGGCCGCTGAGGGCATCCAGTTGCTCTACCTGCCGACGCCAGACACACGGCCACTCTCGCTGGCGGACCTGCGGCGCGGCGCCGAGTGGGTCAACCAGCAGCTTGCCGCAGGCGAGCGTGTGCTGATTCACTGCGAGCATGGCGTGGGGCGCAGCGTACAGCTGACAGCGGCAGCGCTGGTGGCCGACGGCATGTCAGCGCACGAAGCCGTGGCGCTGGTGCAGCGGAGACGCTGGCAGGCGGCGCCCAACCATCGGCAGATCGTGCGGCTGCAAGCGTTCGAGCGCGAGATGCGCGGCGCCCAGCGCACTGCTGCTGGCTAGAAGAGAGATGGGGCGCATGCGTGTTGCTCTGGGCGCGCTCTCGTGGCGCTGGGACAAACGGCGATCTGGGCGCGCGCTGGCGCTGCTATCGCTCGTGACGCTGCTGACGACGCTGCTCGCTGGCTGTGTGATCGGCGAACAGCCGATCAGCGATCCGGGGCTACATCCGCAGCCCGCCGCGAACGACTGGCGCATGTTTGGCTACGATCCCGCGCGCAGTGGCGTCAATCCCTCCGACACGACGCTCACGCCAGCGAACATCGGCTCGCTGACCAAGCTCTGGCAGGCGCGGCTGCCCGATGTCGCCGACTCGTCCCCCATCCTGCTGCATGCGCTGCCCTTCCCCAGTGGCCCGCGCGACGTGCTCTATCTCACCACGCGCGACGGCCATCTGGTCGCGCTCGACGCCAGCGACGGCGCGCTGATCTGGAGCCAGCAGCCGCATGGCCCCAAGATCACCAACTCATCGCCAGTGGCCGACGCCTCGCGCCAGTATGTCTACGCCTACGGGCTGGATGGCGCGCTGCATCGCTACAATCCCATCACTGGCAAAGAGGCGACCGGCTCTGGCTGGCCCGCGCCGATCACGACGATGACCCAGACCGAGAAGGAGGGGTCGGCGCTCAACCTGGCGAATGGCCACATCTTCGTGACGACCGGCGGCTACATCGGCGACGCGCCACCCTATCAGGGGCATGTGGTGACGATTGACGCGGCCACTGGCGCCGAGCAGGTGTTCAATAGCCTCTGCTCGAATCTGCATCGGCTGCTGCGCGATGGCGACTGCGACAACCAGCAATCGGGCATCTGGTCACGTGGTGGCGCGGTGATCGATCCCGAAAATGGCGACATCTATGCCGACACCGGCAACGGAACCTTCGACGCCAACCAGGGCGGCCCAAACTACGGCGATAGCATTCTGCGCCTCAGCCCCGATGGCTCGACCCTGCTCGATTCCTACACGCCGCCAAACTATCAGCAGCTCGACGACGCCGACCTCGACCTGGGCAGTTCCGCGCCCGCGCTGCTGCCGCGCATCAGCCAGAGCGCCACGCCGCTGCTGCTCGTGCAGGGGGGCAAGGATGGCCAGTTGCGGCTGATCAATCGGCAGGATATGAGTGGCCAGGGTGGGCCGGGGCATATCGGCGGCGAGCTACAGAATATTGACCTCGGCTGTGGCCTCTACACTCAGCCCGCCGTCTGGACTGATCCCGCGACCGGAGCGATCTGGGTCTTCGTGACGAGCGCGTGTGGCATGCGCGCCTATCAGGCGCAGACCGACGCCAGCGGCGTGACCCGCCTGGCGCAGGCATGGCGCAACGGCGATCAGGTGACCTCGCCCGTCATCGCGGGCGGTATGCTCTTCGCGGCTGGCTCGAACGCGCTGCGGGTGTACGATCCCACCACCGGGCATGCGCTCTGGGCCAGCGATCAGGCGCGCGCCAATGGCAGCATCGGCGCCATCCACTGGGAAAGCCCCATCGTGGTCGATGGCGCGGTCTACATCACCGACGAAAATGCGGCCATCACCTGCTACGGCTTGCCGTCGTAGGCGCGGGCCGCCCAGGAGTGAGCGCTGATGGAACCGGAGACACTCGCGCCGCTGGATCTCGCCGCGCTGCGGCATGGGCTGGCTGGCGCGCGCCTGGGCCAGCCGCTGATCTATCTGCCAGCGGTTGACTCGACCAATACGTATGCCAGCGCCCTGGCGCGCGAGGGCGCCGCCGAGGGAACACTCGTCACCACCGACCACCAGACGGCGGGGCGTGGGCGCGTGGGTCGCGTCTGGAAGGCGCTGCCCAATCAGCAGCTTGCGCTCTCAGTCATCCTGCGCCCGACCTTTCCGCCACACTTCCTGGTGATGGCGAGCGCGCTGGCGGTGGCTCAGGCGGTCGAAGCGGTGACGGGCGCTCGCCCCGAGATCAAGTGGCCAAACGATGTGCTGCTCACCGGACGCAAGGTCTGCGGCATTCTGATCGAGACGGGCGATGGCGCCGCGACGCTGGGTATGGGCGTCAACGTCAACGGCTCGCTGGATGACGACCCCGAACTGGCGCCACGCGCGACCACCCTCGCCGCAGTGGTGGGCCATGCGCTCAGCCGCGAGGCGCTGGCGGCGGAGATCATCCTGCGCCTCGACGCGCGCTACGACGAACTGCTGACGGGCGGCGTGACGGCGCGCCAGAAGCTGCGCGCGGCGTGGCGCGACCGCCTGGCGCCACTGGGGCGCCGCGCCACGATTCGCCAGCGCGCGACAACGCTGGAGGGGCTGGCGGAGGATGTGGACGACGACGGCGCGCTGCTGCTGCGCCTGGACGATGGACGGCTGGCAACCGTGCTCTGGGGCGACGTGGAGTAGGCGCTGGCAGGTCGCAGGCGGTTTCAACCGCCAGCCTGTTCGCTAGCCGCCCGCCCGCTTGACAAGCCGACTGCATCTTGTAGACTTAAAGCGCGCTACGTCGCTCGACTGCGCCGTGTCGCCTGAGAGAACCATGATCCACCAATCAACCGGAAGCGGTTGCAACCCACAGCAGCGGAGGGCAGGATGAGCGACGACCAGCAGCGACATGAAGCCGAACAGCGTCGGCGATTTGGCTTGCCAGCCGGCGTAGACCCGCGCAACTTCGATCCACGTCGGGCGATGGACCCCGCCTCACTGGAGAAGGTATTGAAAGCGCAGGCCATCGCGCGGGCCGAGGCGCAGGCCGCCACGACCGTCATCATCGCCACCATCGTCAGCCTCGTCACGTCAGCGTTCAGCTTCGTCGCCGCGCTGGCCTGGAATCGAGGCGATTCAGGCGGCGCTGAACAAGTATTTGGGCCCGACTGGACCTCTCAACAAGTCCATCGGTAACCACCCGGTAGCCATCAAAGGTATCTATGCCGCCATCGTCACGATCATCGCCATCATCGTCATCCTGATCGTGAACCGCTTTCGCTGGCAACCTGGCGAAGAAGTCGGCCATCGCCGCCGCATCGAATAGTTAGCGGCCAGCCTCCTCAGCAACTCGTTGCGGCGTCCATACGTACACACGAGTGTCGCGCGAAGGCGAGCGGCGAAGTCTGCCATATCCACGGGTATGACTGGCTTCGCCGCTCAGGGTGTCAGCGGCGGTAAACCGCGTGACACGCGCGCGTCATAGTTGCGGAGGATACGCATGGGGACTGATGAGAACGCCATCATCGTAGAAAATCTGCGCAAAACGTACGGCGCCACCAAAGCGGTGGATGGTATCAGCTTCGAGGTGCGCCAGGGCGAAGTCTTCGGCATGCTGGGGCCGAATGGCGCGGGGAAATCAACCACCATCGAGATCGTCGAGGGCCTGCGCGCCGCCGACGCTGGCACGGTGACGGTGCTGGGGCTGAAGCAGCCGCGCGAGGGGCAGGCGATCAAAGCGCGCATCGGCATCCAGCTTCAGACCACCTCGCTCTATCCACGCCTGAGCGTCACCGAGATTCTCGACCTCTTCCACAAGTTCTACCCCAACCGCGAGACGCTCTCGACCGAGACGCTGATTCGCATGGTGGACCTGGAGGAGAAGAAGAGTACCCGCAGCAAGCAGCTCTCCGGCGGCCAGAAGCAACGCCTGAGTGTCGCGCTGGCGCTGGTGAACAACCCCGACATCGTGTTCCTGGATGAGCCGACGACCGGCATGGATCCGCAGGCGCGCCGCCAACTCTGGGATGTCGTGCTCGGACTCAAGCGCCAGGGCAAGACGATTCTGATGACGACGCACTACATGGAAGAGGCCGAGCAAATCTGTGATCGCGTGGCGATTGTCGATCATGGCCACATCATCGAGAGTGGTACGCCCGCCGAGCTGGTGCAGCGGCACTTCAGCGAGATCGCCATCTCGTTTCAGGCGCCGGCGGCATGGAGAGCTATCAGTCGCTCGCCGGCGTCAGCCATGCGGTCGGCGAAGATGGAACCGTCACCGTCTATAGCAGCGATGCGCCGCGCACGATGTCGGCCCTGCTGGAGCGCGAGTCGCAGAATGGCGCCTCGATACATGGTCTGCACGTGCATAGCGCGACGCTCGAAGATGTGTTCCTCAAGCTGACTGGCCGCGCGCTGCGCGATTAGCCGCTGAACGACCCCAAACAGTTCTTTCGCTCGCCACGGGAGGGACGTATTCATCATGTCTACGGTACTCAGCCTCTATGTCGCCAACATGAAGGAATTCATCCGCGATCGCGCCGCGCTGTTCTGGACGTTCGCGTTCCCGATCTTCTTCATCGTCCTCTTCGGCGCCATCTTCTCTGGTGGCGGCTCGACATCCTATACCGTCGGCCTCGTCAACGAGGATGGCGGGCCGGTGGGCGCCACGCTGACGAACATCTTTGAGCACGACGTGAAGCCGTTCACGATCAAGACCGGCACGTACGATCAACGAGCTGAGCAATCTCAAGCAGGGCAACCTCGATCTGCTGATCGTGCTGCCCGCCGGGCTGAGCCAGACCGTCGCGGCGGGCCACACGGCGCAGGTGCAGATGTACCTCGACCCATCGAAAAGCCCGACGGATGCGCAGATTCAGGAGACAATCGTAGCGCAGGTGCTCGATGGCTATAACAAGAGTGTCATCAAGACCAGGCCGCCGCTGGCCTTCACTACGAATAGCATCACCTCGCATGCCCTGCGCGACATCGACTACCTGATGCCCGGCATCCTGGCGATGTCGCTGATGCAGCTTGGGCTGTTCGCCACCGCGACGCCACTCGTCTCGCTGCGAGAGGAGGGCGTGCTGCGCCGCCTCGGCGCCACACCGCTGCCCCGCACGCAATTGATCCTCGGCCAGGTGCTGATGCGCCTGACGATTGGCATGGTGCAGGCTGCGCTCATCATCGGCATCAGCGTGGCGGCGTTCCATGTGCAGATTCAGGGCAACTATCTCGCGCTGGCCGGGCTGACGCTGCTCGGCGCAGTCACCTTCATCGGCATGGGATATCTCATCGCCGCGCTCGCCAGGACAGTCGAGAGCGCCAGCGGCATCTCATCGGCGATCAACTTCCCGATGATGTTCCTCTCTGGCGTATTCTTCCCGCTGGCGTTGATGCCCGCGTTCCTCCTGCCGGTTGTGCGCGTGATACCGCTGACGTACCTGGCCGATGCCTTTCGCCAGGTGACGACTGGCGGTGTGCCAATCTTCCCGATGATGGTCGATGTCGCCGTGCTGAGCGGCTGGGCGGTGGTCTGCATCGCGCTCGCCTCGCGCTTCTTCAGGTGGGAGTAGCACGCGAACTCGCCCGGATGTCGCCGATGACGCCGATGGCTGAGCAGGCCGAGATCGTGGGCGAGCGCGCGGAATGAGGAGCGGGGCATGAGCGATCCGCATGCGACCGTCGCCATCGCGGATATGGAGAGTCAGCGCTTCGGGCGCGTGGTCGCACGTCATCCGGCGCTGGCGCCCGCTGACCTTGCGGCAGCCGACGCCTTCTGTCGACGCGCAGGCGTCGCGCTGCTCATCACGCGCTGCGCCACGGCGGATAGCGCGAGCCTCGCTGCGCTGCAAGCCGACGGTTTTCAGGTCATGGACACACTCGTGCGCTGGCGTCGCGCCATCGCCGTCGGAGAGCCGCTCAGCAGCGGCGCTTATCCCGACATCGTGACGCGCCCACTGGATACGTCGGCGAGCGGCGTCGCCGAAGCCGTTGTGGAGATCACCCAGGCGGCGTTTGAGACCTATAACGGGCATTTCCATGCCGACCGGCGCCTCGCCGCCGCCGACGCAACCGCAACCTACACCTCGTGGGCGGCGCGCTCGCTGAGGGATGCGTCAGTGGCGGAGATCGTGCTGGGGGCGGATTGGCAGGGCGTGCTGGCAGGGTTCGTCACGCTCAAAGGCGAGGCCGATGGCGTGTGGGATGTCCCGCTGGCGGCGGTCGCGCCCCGCGCTCAGCGCCAGGGCGTCCTGACGGCGCTGCTTGCGACCGCGCTCGGCGCAGCGCAGCAGCGCGGCGCGAAGGCGCTGGAATACGGCTGCGTCGTCGCCAATATCGGCGCGCAGAAGGCGCTGGTCCGGCTGGGCTTCGAGGTGAGCGCATCAAACTACACGCTGCATAAGTGGTTCGAGGCCGATGCTTGAGGGCAATCAGTCGCGGCGCAGAGTGGCTGTGGCGCCTGGGCTGACCGCAACCTCGCGCCGTGCGTAGCGCAGCAGCAGCGCGTGCAGGCTTTTCACATTTTACCCCATCATCGCCGGGCGTTTGCTGTTGATTGGAGTGCAAGCGTAGGTGTGGAGCGGTTACTGGGGCGCTTGTCAACCCGTTGCAAGCTCTAGGCAGGTTCGTCGGTCCTCAAGCCGCCAAAGGCGCTACTCTGGTAGTTTCGCCAGACGCAGAGGCTGACAGAAAAACATCTCGCGCGTGTGACATTTGCTGGGCATAGGAGATACAGCACATGGTGCGAGAACAACCGACAATATCAGTTGTGGTTCCTGTGTACAACAGCGCGACAACCATTGATATGTTGGTCGCTGAGGTGCGGCGCACTCTTGGCGAGCTTGCCCCTGCCTTTGAGATTATCCTGGTCAACGATGGCAGCCAAGATGAGAGTTGGAGCCGCATTGATGAACTGGCGCGGCGCTATCCAGAAGTGATTGGCATCAGTCTCATGCGCAATTATGGCCAGCATAACGCGCTGCTAGCTGGAATACGCGCCGCGAGTTGTTCGGTAATTGTGACCATGGATGACGATCTGCAGCACCCGCCGCATGAGATTCACCGGCTGTTAGACAAGCTCAACGAAGGCTATGACGTCGTCTATGGCGTTCCACAGCGCCTTCCCCATACGCTGTGGCGTAACATCACATCGCGCATGATGAAGAAATTCTTGTCAGGCGTCATAGGCATCAAGGGAGCGCGTGAAATGAGCGCATTTCGCGCTTTTCGGACTGACCTCCGCCGCTCATTCGCAAACTTCCAGAGTCCGACCCTGTATCTGGACTTTTTGCTCACCTGGGGAGCTGCCCGATTCGCCTCGGTGCAAGTTCAGCATGATCCTCGGCGCTTTGGGCGGTCGAATTACACCTTCAGGAATCTCGTACGGCTCGCAATTATGCTGCTGACTGGGTACAGCACAGCGCCGCTCCGTTTAGCTTCTCTCATCGGCCTCTCTTTCACGCTTTTCGGAATGGGCGTGCTGGTCTACGTAATCTCACGCGCGCTCATACAAAACGTTGTTCCGGGCTTCCCCTTCCTTGCTTCTATCATTGCGCTGTTCTCTGGGGCGCAGTTATTCGCGCTAGGAATCATCGGTGAGTATGTCGCGGTTATCCATAAACGCCTGCTCGAGCAGCCTGTCTATACTGTGCGGGAGACAACAGAGTACGCTGCCCAGGGGGTATCTGTAGCTCCTGGGGAAGCGATACGAGTGTCGAATAATGCCAACGCGCGTGATGGAGAGAGCGAAAGAAGGATAGGCGAACTATGAAGCGTTGTCTCAACTGTCAACATGTGTTTGAAGGCGCGCAGTGGTCTTGCGCTTTGTGTGGCTGGAAACCGCAACGAGTCGGTCCATTTGTGGTGTTTGCGCCTGAAGTGACGGCCTCAAGCCCAGGATACAAGCCTGAGCACTTTGCTGTTATAGCGCAATTAGAGGCGGACAACTTCTGGTTCCGATCTCGCAACCGCTTGCTAAAATGGGCGCTTACTCGCTACTTCGGCGGCGCTCAATCGTTCATGGAAATCGGGTGCGGCACAGGCTATGTGTTGCAGGGAATACATCAGGCATACCCGCATCTTCAGGTGGCCGGAAGTGAAATCTTCACGGAGGGATTAGACTTCGCCGCGCAGCGCCTCCAAGGAATCGACCTCTTCCAGATGGACGCCTGCCAGATACCATACAACGACGAATTTGATGTGGTGGGCGCATTTGACGTGCTCGAGCATATCGGTCAAGACGAGCAGGCGATATCTCAAATGTATCAAGCGGTGCGAATCCAGGTGGTGGCATATTGGTGACCGTTCCGCAACACATGTTCCTTTGGAGCCAAGCGGACGATGAGGCTATGCATCAGCGACGCTACTCCGCAACAGAGCTGAGAAGCAAGATTCAGCGAGCAGGGTTTGAGGTTATCCGAATGACCTCGTTTGTCTCCGTGCCCTTTCCGCTGATGATGGCGCAGCGCATGGCGCCAAGGCGTCTCAAACGTTCTCAGAGCATCATGGACGAGCTGGCCGTCCGTGGCAGTGTCAACACAACTCTTGAGAAGGTGTTGTCAGTTGAGCGATTCTTTATTGAGCGGGGCCTGTCATTCCCTGCAGGTGGATCGTTGCTTGTCATAGCGCGTAAGAATGGCGTTCACACTGCAACACCGCCGCGCCAGCGTCTGGCGAGCGCGTCGGCATAGCTTAGTCTCGATCTGATGCGGCGCGCCAGTGCGGCCTACTGCCTCGATGGACGAAGTCCTACCAAAGAACCCGGCTGAGTGCCCCTGCCTTGAGGCATGGGGGTGAAAGCAGGCGCGCCAGCGACCCCACCGCTTGGCTGTCTCGCATCCTATGAGGTACAATTAGGATATGAGAACGTTTGAGTATCGTGTGTATCCCAACCGCGCACAGCGCCAGCAGTTGATGATCTGCCTCATAGAGTCGCGGGCCATCTATAACGAGATGCTGGGGAACCTGAAAGCGCAGTATGAAGCGGACGGCACGTTTCCCACGAAGTACGACCTGACGGCGCGCTTCAAGGGACGTGGCGGCGCGCACGTGCCTGCCACGACGGTCCAGACGCTTGCTGACCGGCTCAGCAAGGCGCTCAAACGGTATCTCCAGATGAAAGACCTTGGCTTGCCCGTTGGTTTCCCGCGTTTCAAGACGCCCAACCGCTGGCATTCCATTCAGTTGCGCCAGTATGCCGTAAGCCGCGATGTCTGGCTGGACGAAGATGGCGCCCATCTGCATGTGCCCGCCAAGGTGGGCAAGTTGCTCAAGATCAAGCTGCATCGTCCCCTCGTAGGCACACCCGCCACGGCGCATCTGGTCTTGCGAGCGGACGGGCACTGGTATGCGCTGATCGTGTGCGAGACGCTGCCACAAGATGCCTTTGGCGAAGCGCATCCGTCCCAAGCAGCAGTGCGAGCATCCTGCTATCGGGCTGGACGTGGGCTTGAAGGTGTTTCTGGCGGACTCTGAAGGCGAAATAGTGGAGAACCCGCGCCACTATCGCCGGGGCCAGAAACGGCTGGCGCAGGCGCAACACGTCAGCGACCGTCGCAAGCAGGGCAGCCATCGCCGCCGCAAGGCCAAACGCGCGGTGGCCAAGCAGCATCTCACGATCAGCCGCCAGCGACGTGACTTCCACTTCAAGACTGCCAAGCGGTATGCCGAAGGATATAGCCGCATCTGTGTGGAGGACCTGAACATCGCCGGGATGGTGCGCAATCATCATCTCGCCAAGAGCATTCATGACGCGAGTTGGAGCGCGTTTCTTGGAATCCTTGAAGATAAGGCTGAGAGAGCTGGTCATCAAGTCATCCGAGTCCCCGCGCGCTTCACCTCCCAAAGGTGCAGCCGCTGTGGCGAGTACGTGCAGAAGAGCCTGAGCGTGCGGACGCATCTCTGTCCTTCCTGCGGCCTGGTGGAGGACCGCGACGTGAATGCTGCCAAGAACATCGTACAGGCGGGGGCGCCGCCTTCGTGGACAGGACGGGATGCCGCCCTGGTTGAAGCGAGAAGCCCCCGGCTTTAGCCGTGGGGAGTTGTCACGTTCGCCTACAACGCCTTGCCGGCGATTTAGGCCTCATTTCGTTCCGTATTGGAGGCGACAATGTCCATCCCATTCAATCGACCTTATGTCGTCGGCAAAGAACTGGAGTACGTGACCGAAGCAATTTCACGCGGTCATCTCTCAGGGAATGGGATGTTCACCAAGCAATGCCAAAGATGGTTAGAAGAGCAAGTGGGTTCCCACAAGGCGTTGCTTACTCACTCTTGCACCGCCGCGCTCGAAATGTGCGCCATTCTAGCAGATATTCAACCAGGCGATGAAGTGATTATGCCATCCTTCACATTCGTTTCAACTGCAAATGCGTTTGTGTTACGTGGAGGCGTGCCAGTTTTCATTGACATCCGCCCCGATACGCTCAATATCGATGAGAGCCTTATTGAGGCCGCTATTTCCTCTAAGACGAAGGCGATTGTTCCAGTCCATTATGCCGGAGTTGGGTGCGACATGGACCCTATCATGGCGCTCGCCGAGCGCTACAACTTGCTCGTAATCGAGGATGCGGCGCAAGGGATACATGCGGACTATCGAGGTCGTCCATTAGGTAGCATCGGCCACCTGGCGGCGGTGAGCTTTCATGAGACGAAGAATGTGATCTCAGGAGAGGGTGGCGCGCTGCTGGTGAACGATCCTCGCTTTTCGCAGCGCGCAGAGATCATTTGGGAGAAGGGGACAAATCGGACGGCATTCTTCAGAGGCCAGGTGGACAAGTACACCTGGGTGGATATTGGTTCGTCGTATCTGCCGAGCGAGATCAATGCGGCGTTTCTCTATGCGCAGTTGGAGCGCGCTGAGGAACTGATAGCGGCGCGCAAGCAGCTATGGGCAAGCTACCATGACGTGCTTGAGCCGCTTGAGCGTCGTGGCGTGCTACGTCGCCCCATCATCCCTGCGGAATGTCATCCGAACGGGCATATTTACTATGTGCTGGTACAAGGGGTCAAACAACGCACTGCGCTACTCGACGCGTTCCAACAGGCGGGCATTGGCGCGATATTCCATTACGTTCCGCTGCATACGACTGTTCCTGGCGCCCAATACTGCCGCACGAATGGCGACTTGCGGCAAACTGTGGAGCTCAGTGAGCGACTCATACGACTTCCGCTCTGGGTCGGCATGCCAGATGAGGTAGTGGATCGAGTCGGCGAGATCATCACAACGGTACTCTGTTGACACTCCCCACGCCTAAAGGCGGGGGATTCTCGGTTCTACCCCGCAACCATCGTCGCGAGTCCCCGAAGGGCCTGCCCGGCCCGTTGAATATTTCTGGCCGCGTTCTCGTCGCGGTCGAGCACGAGGCCACAGGAGGGACAGACATGGGTGCGCACACTCAGGCTTTTCGGCACACGCTCCCCACAGCCGCTACAGTCCTGGCTCGTGTAGGCAGGTGGCACGGCGACCACTCGACGCCCGGCGCATGCTGCCTTGGCTTCGAGAATGGCCCGGAACTGCCCCCAGCCCGCGTCCGAGATGGACTTGGCGAGGTGACGGTTGCGCACCATATTGGCGACCTGCAACTCTTCGAGATACAGCGTGTCATACTGGCGTAACAGCATGAGCGCGGTCTTGTGGTGGAAGTCGGCGCGTTGGCGCGTGACGTGTTGATGCGCCCGCTGAAGATGGCCCACCGCCTTGCGCCTACGGTGGCTGCCCTGCTTGCGCTTCGAGACACGGCGCTGCGCCTTCTTCAGTTGCTGCTCACCACGCCGATAGTGGCGCGGATTCTCGACCGCTTCGCCCTCGGCGGTGATGAGGAAGATCTTCAAGCCTACGTCGATGCCCGTCTCGTTGCTTGTGGGTGGCAAGGGCTGCGCTGGCACATCAGCACAGGAGATGCTGGCATACCAGCCGTCGGCCTCATGCGCAATGGTGACGGTCTTGGGCGTGCCTTCCAGCGGACGGCTCCAACGCACGGTCACGCGGCCAATCTTGGAAAGCACGAGCGCGCCATTGTCGAGTCGCGCGCCGTTGTCGTATTGCGGATAGGTGAAGGAGTGGTAGCGATTGCGACCCTGAAAACGCGGGAAGCCCGGCGTTTGTCCCGCTTTGATGCGGCGAAAGAACGCCTGATAGGCACGGTCCACGCGCAACACCACGTCCTGCAAGACTTGACTGTGTACCTCAGCGTATTCGGGCATGGCCTCTTTGATGCCGGGCAGTTCAGCCTTTTGCTGGTAGTAGTTGATCGAGACGCCACGCAACCGCCACGCTTCACGACGCTCGCCAAGGGCGGCGTTGTAGACGTGGCGGCAAAGCATGAGGGTCCGCTCAAGCATTCGCGCCTGTTCGGGCGTGGGCTTGAGCTTGTACGTGTAGCTCTTGCGCGTCGTCTGATCGTCCACGACTCAACGGCCCTTTTGGCTTTCCACGTAGCGTTTCAGGGTCTCCAGCGTCACACCACCCGTGGTGCTGACAAAGTACGAGTTGGTCCACAGCGACGGCAGCCGCCGTTTCAATGCGGGGAACTCGGCACGCAACGCATGCGACGAGTGACCTTTCAGGAGCTTCACCAGCCGATGAATCCCGAATTGGGGGTCACATCCGACGAGCAGGTGAACGTGGTCCGGCAGGACCTCCAACTCAATGAGTTCCTGCCCCCAGCGTTCAATCTGCTCGGCAAGCATAACCTTGAGTCGTTCATCTATGGGCGGCGTCAACACCTTACGCCGGTATTTCGGGCAAAACACCACATGATACCGACAGATGTAGACGACGTTGTTGTTGCTGCGCATGTCTTTCATGCAAGCAGTAGACAACAGTAGATGGCGACATGACAACTATTAGTACCGTTGGCTTCGCCTGCGGGCGACAGGGCGTTCATCCCCATGCCTCAAGGCAGGGGCTTTCGCCCTGATTTTGCTAATTCAGTGTGGCGTCGCTGCTAAATCCCACAGAAATGGCGAAGCGCTCTCTGGGCCGGAGTTAGCCTGGAGAGGTTCGTGCGCATGATCGCGTCGTGCGCCGTCAGCCGCCTCACCTCAGAGTGGGGACCGCGACATCCTGCACGATCTGAATAATGAACCGCCAGGCGAAGAGCGCCACCAGCAAATAGAACATGCCTCTGCGCAGCGCCTGCCAGGGAATGGCGCCTGCGCCAGTGTGTGCGGCGGAAAGGGCAGCTTGCGCGGCGTCGCGCGGGCGCAGGAGCAGGATTCCGGCGATGAGCCAGATGGACAACGCGGCGAGCGGGCGCACGACCATGAAGATGGGGCGCAGCGGATGCCCCAGGATGAACGGATCCAGGCCAGAGCTGAGCCGACCATCGTAGCCAAACGGCAACGCGGTAAAATTCAGCGCCAGCGCGAGAATCACTCCGAGCAGGAGCAGCGTTTCACGCGGGCTGCGCTCTTCTTTCGCGCTGAGTCGCTGGCCGAGCAGCCATGCGACATAGCCCAGGCAGAAAAGAATTGCGGGCAGCAGCCAGATCGCGTAGTGCTCTTCCGAGAGCGGTGTCACCAGGAACATCGTGCAGAGCGCCCAGCCATAGCCCAAATAGTCGTCTGCATCTGACGTAGACGATGCCAGATGAGCGCTCGTCACGCGGCGGCGACGATCCCAGACGAACAAACCCGCACAGAACACCACGGCGACGACCGCGATCAGCAGATCACCCAGAACCGATGTGATTGCCCCAGGCTGAACGCCCACCTCGTAGCTGATCCATAGCGGCACGTGCGCAAGCGACTCATTCAGGTTCGCAATGGTCGACGAGTCGGATGAGATCACGGAGAAGAGGGCGCGCATCGAGAGTACGCCGTTTAGCCCCACCACCGCCGTCATGCCCGCCAGCAGCGCCACCAGACCCACCGCCGCGCCCAGCAGCACGCGCCAGCGCCTGAGGGTGAGGAAGTAGAGCAGCAGCACAGCGGGAAAGAGCTTGATCAGGATCACCACGGTCAGCAGGAACCCGGCAGCGCCGCTGTGGCCGCGCCGCATGAGCCAGAACATGAGCAGGAAGCAGGTCAACATCAGCATGCTGGCCTGGCCGAGCAGTTGCGCCGCGATGATGGGCGCGAAGCTCACCCCGACGAACAGCCCAACGATCAGCGCAAATCGCCCGCTATCCGAGAGGCTGCGCCAGGCAGCGCGCACGCGCACAGGCAAGCTCCCGCCGCCACGCGACGCCTCGCGCCAGGCGACGGCGAGGGGGTCGCCCGCCGCGCTGGTGGACGCAGCGCCGCCACGCAGACCGCTCTGCAGCCAGTTTATCAGCAACGCGATGTTCAGCAGCCAGAGCAGCAGATTGAAGATGAACCAGATGAGCGCCGCGATGTGAAATGAGAAGAGCGTCAACGGAATGACGAGGATCGGCAACAGCAGCGGATAGCCCAACACCCCGCCGGGATAGAAGAGATGGCGCGCATGGGCGAGCGCGGATACCAGGTTGGGATCGTAGATGTTGGCGTGGGGGTTCAGGCGCAGCGCGAGCGCGGCGTCGTAATAGTACGAGAAGTCGTAGAGGTGCGGCGACACGATGGCGAACGGGATGGGCAGCACAATCATCAGCACCGCCATCTCGGCCAGGGTAACGCCCAGCAGGGCAAGCAGCAGCCAGCGAAAGCCTGTGTAGCCCATCAGCGCGCCCACGGTCAACCGCCGCCGCACAACCATGCCCAGCACGCTCCTCTCGGCGCCTATCCACCTATCCACATGCGCATAGGTCGCATCTCAGTCACCTATCGATCTCACAGGCGCTGCGCACAACACTACTCCGTCGCCTGCGGCAGGTCAAGCGTGTTGGGCATTCAGTCGCGCGCAGGCGCGCAGCGGCGGTCTTTGCGCTGGCGCTCTTCATCACTCTCAATCGATACGCGCTGCGCCTCCACTGGCCAGGGTGATGATGGCGTTCGCCCCTTCCCCCAACCCCTCGCCCGCCGCGACGGGCGAGGGGAGCGACATGTACCTCCAATGCAGGTCTGAATGACCTATCTGTCCCTGGCCATTCAGGGCCGTTCGTTTGACGCTGCCCGCCAGACATACCTATACTTCGCGTGCGGCGCTAGCTCGCCGCGCGCTGCTGGCGCCGCGAGACGCGCGCCCAGGTATGGGCGAGGGGGTCTGGAAATCATGGCATTGTTCCGGCGCAGCCGCGCAACACAAGACGAAAAGAAGTCCGCTGAGGATGGGCAGGGTCTGCCAGAGCGCAGCGGCCTCACCCCCGTCTCCGAGTGGGCCGACCGCATGGTCGTCGCCGCCGAGCAGCCCGCCATTGGCCCCGCGTCCACACTCTTCGCCGGGGTCTGCCGCTACTACCACGACTGCTTCGCCGCCGATGCGCGTGGAGGCGTCATCTCGAATGTGCTGGAGAAGACACAGGCCGAGTACCTGATGTTCTCAGACGGCATCGAGGGGCTGCTGACCGGGCAGATCACCCGGCTGGAGGTCTCGCTCAGCGCGGGCATCACCGCGCAGAACGCCGCCGATGTGAACCGCCGCGAAAAGTTCCTCATCTATGGCTCGATCTTTCTCGTCGGGCGCGGGCCAGGGCAGGGGCCGCGCAAGAAGGGCGACCTCTTCTGCGCGCCGCTGCTCTACTGGCCCGCGCGCATCGAGCAGGAAGGCTCGCAGGCGTGGCTCACGATTGACCTGGAGGAGCAGCGCATCAACTTCCCGCTGCTAGCCTCGCTGATTGACGCGGAGAACGACGAGCAGGCGCAGGCCTACGCCGAGGCGATTCTGAGCCAGGCGCCGAGCGCGCCTTTCGACCATGCCACCATTCGCGAGTTCGCCGCTGTGGTGGGCGAACTGATCCCCAGCCTGCGCACCGATGATCTGCTGGCCTACCCGGAGTTGCAGCGTGAGGAGGCCATCCGCGATCTGGTGGAGCATGACAGCCCGGTGCAGTTGCTCTGCGCCTCAGCGGTCGCGTTGGCGCGGCGCCCCACCGAGGCGCGCGGTGTGCTGACGGAACTGCTGATGATGGCCTCGCGTGGCGATAGGTCTACACCGCTGGGCGCCATCTTTGACGACGTGGCGCAGCCGACGCGCGCCGGGCGGGCAGGCGCGCTGGGCGCCGCGCGTCTCGCTGCCCCGGCCACCCCAGCCGCGCGACCCATCCTCTCTGGCGCGGAACTCAGCGCGGCGCAGACGACGGTCTTGCGCCATGCTGAATCGCGCCCACTCACGCTGGTCATCGGGCCGCCAGGGACGGGCAAATCCTTCACCATCGCGCAGCTCATCCTCGATGCGGTGGCGCGCGGGCAGACGGTGCTGCTGACCTCGAAGATGAACAAGGCGGTGGATGTCGTCGTCGAGAAGCTCAAGCCGCACCTCGGCGCGCTCACGGTGATCTTGCGCGGCGGCGACCGGCGCTATCGCGACGAACTCAAGCAGTTCCTCGATAACCTCTTCGATGGCACCGGCGCGCCCGCCAAGTCGCGCCCCGGCGAGATCGAGATGCTGGAGGAGCGTCTGCGCGCCGCCGATGGTGAGCTGGCCAGCCTCAACGCCGAGATCGCGTATATCCTGGAGTCTGAGACGCGCTGGACGGAGACGCGGCGCGCATTCACCTCGGCGGCGGCGCCTGCGTATGACGAGGATGCCGCGCTAGCGCTGGGGCCAGACGCGCTCAACGACGCGCAGGAGCAACTGCGCCGCCTCTCAGCAGGTCGCGCGCCGCTCACCGGCTGGCTCCAGGGACGCAAACGCGAGCAGCGCGCTAGCGAGATTGCCGCGCAGCTTGGCATGGATGAGGACGCCCTGGCGGAACTCGATCAGGTAATCGACCGCGAGCGGCTGCGCATAGCGCTGGCTGAGTACGAGAGCGATCTGACGATCCGCGACGACATCAACGCGCTGCTGACCCGCCATGCGCGGCTCCGCGCCGACCGTGGCGCGCTGGTGGGCGAGCTGCTCTCGGCGCGCAGGCGCGATGCGCTGGCTGACGCGCTGCGCCTGAATCGCCGCACGCTGGCGCTCTTCAAGACCGCGCTGGAGGCCCGCAGCACAGCGGAGCAGGACAAAATCTTTGGCGAGCTCGATTTCACCGCGCTGCTGGGCGCCTTCCCGATCTGGGCGGTGACGAATCCGCATGCGGCGGAGTTGCTGCCGTTGCAGCGCGAGATGTTCGACATCGTGGTGGTGGATGAGGCGTCGCAATGCGATGTGGCGAGCGCGCTGCCACTACTCTATCGCGCCCGGCGCGCCGTCGTCTGCGGCGACCCGAAGCAGCTACGCCACCTCTCGTGGCTGCGCGAGGATCGCCAGGCCGCGCTCGCCTCGCAGCACGGCCTCTCGGCCAGCCAGCGCTCGCAGTGGAACTATCGCACGCACAGCCTGCTCGATGTCATCAATGGCGCGCTGCCCTCGCAGGATGATGTGGTGCTGCTCGACGAGCATTACCGCAGCCTGCCGCAGATCATCGAGTTCAGCAACCGGCAGTTCTACGGCGGCGCGCTGCGGGTGATGACGCGGCGGCCAGATACGCTCGGCCTGCGCAGTGTCGAGTTGCGCAAGGTCAACGGCACGCGACGCAAAGAGGGCTACAATGTCGAGGAGGTGGAGGCGATCTTCAAGGAGATCAACAAAATCGCCACCGCCGACGCGAAGAAGCCCGCCAACGAGCGGCTGTCTATCGGCGTGCTCTCGCCCTATCGCGATCAGGTCAACTATCTCAACCGGCAACTGGCGGCCAAGCTCAAATCGAAGATCGTGCAGGATCACGACATCGCCGTCGGCACGGCGCATACCTTCCAGGGGGATGAGCGCGACATCATGCTCATCAGCTTCTGCGCCGACCCTGGTTCACACCGCAGCACGCTGACCTTCATGAATCAGGAGAACCTGTTCAACGTCGCGGTGACGCGCGCGCGGCGGCGCCAGGTGATCTTCACCGGGCTAGACCCACGCCACCTGCCGCAGGAGCATCTGCTGCGCGAGTATCTCACCTACGCGGCAGACTGCCTGGAGCCAGACAAGCCGGAGGATCATCAGGAGGGTGGCACGGCGTTCGAGCGCGAACTCTCCGAGGCGCTGCGGGCGCACGGCGGCTACATGACCTTCATGGGCTATCCGGTGGCGGGCTTCGCGGTGGATGTCGTGGCGCAGCGTGGCGCACAGGCGCTCGCCATCGCCTGTGACGGCGACCCTGAGCGGCGCGTCGCACATCCAGAGGACGCGATGCTCGACACCGTCGCCGGGCAGGCGATTCTCGAACGCGCGGGCTGGCGCGTGCACCGCGTAGCCTATCGCCTGTGGGCGCACGACCCGGAGGCATGCCTGGCCGAGATAGACGCGCTGCTCGGCGGCGGTGGCGGCGACGACTGAGCGGGCAGGCGCCCATGCGCTCATCCGCCGCCATTCCGCCGTCATTGTACGGCTCGCCCAGCGTGAGCGTCAAAGTGGCGAAAGAAGCGATACGCACGATGGTTGCGTCGATCCTCTGACCGTTCCCCACCGAATTGCTGGATGGACTGCTGGCAGATGGCGCCGATCCATGTGAGATGCAAAAAGCGCCGAAACAGGTTCACTACGGTATTTCAGGCGCCTGCTATATGCGTATTTACTCTGCTACACAAGCAAGCGGTTGACAAATCAATAACTCTCTGCTACCTTCGTAGCACACTTGTAGATCACAAGTAACTGGGCGGCCATCCAATAGGCTATCCAGCTCCTTGTCAGCGCCATCCAACCTCGCTCGCCCAGATCCTAAGGGTTCCCGGTACGTAAAACGTCATTGGAATGTCGAGAACGAGAGGAAATGCACATGCGCAAGCGCAGGATTCTGATTGCAGTCATGGCAGCGTTCACGCTGTGGGTGGCGTTGATCTCATCGGGCCTTGCGACACTCTCGTCTGAATCGGTTGTCCATGCGCAAGGCCTGGCGGCGGCGCACGCCAAACAGTCGCCACTGCCGCCGAAGGGGCCAGACCTCGGACGCTTCACCCCCAATCTCACGGTACCGCAGAAATCGCCTGCCTCCTGGAAACCACAAACCTCAACCTCGGTCGCGCCTCCCCCGCCTGCTCCGACAGGCAGCGCCGCAGCCGCTGCGCCCAAGCGCACACCAGGCGAGCAGAAAGACCTGCGGACCGCGACCTCCTCCACGATTCTCAACAAGGATGGCTCCTGGACGGTGCAAGACTCGACTGTTCCGATCCACTATCAGGATGCGCAGGGCGTCTGGCAGGACATTGACACCTCGATGGTCGCCGATACCTCTGATGCGGGGTATGCGGATGGGAACAAAGCCAATAGCTGGCACGTCCACTTTGCGAAACAATCGGGCGGCAATAAGCTGCTGCACGCCCAACTCGATTCCGTCGAATACTTCGAGACGATAGCGAACGCCGCAACGGTCAGCGCGGTGAAGAGTGGCTCGCAGGAAATCTATCCCGGTATCTTCCCGAATGTGGACGCCATCTATACGATGCTGCATACCCAGATGGAGGAAACCTTCCTGCTGCACTCGACGAACACACCCGCTTCCTTCACGCTTACCTATCACGTCCCCGGCGCGACGGCGCAGCAGGATGCGCAAGGCGATATTGTCTTCACGAACAGCAAGGGCGTGGTGGCGCTCGTCATCGGCGCGCCGATGATGTTCGAGGCGGACGCCCACGGGCAGATGACGCCCACCGGCGCAGGCAGCCCGAACGTCAGTATGGTGTTGTCGGGCCAGGGACCCGATTATTCGGTCACGCTGACCCCCGATGCGCAGTGGCTCGCCGATCCGAGCCGCGTGTTCCCCGTGGCGATTGATCCGACCTACCTCTATTATCAGGCTGACCAGCATTCCAGTACCACCGGCGGCGATGTCTATGGCGACACCTTTGACGAGAGCGGGCATCCCACCTGGAACTTTTACACGACGAACTCGGAGCGGGTGGGCAACTGTAGCGACCTCCCCAGCGGCGCGACGGGCTATGGCACGGGGACCAACAACTCGTTTCTCAAGTTCCCCGCTGGCACACCGAAAGCGCCGAATGCGCGCGTGACCTCAGCGACGCTGGGCCTCTGGCAAACGTCGGCCTACGCCGGGGCCACTGAGATCGATGTCAGCGAGATCAAGTCAGCCTGGAGTGAGACCAGCCTGGACTGGAACAATCAGCCGAGTGGCGGCTGGGTGAAAGCCTCTGGTACCACCAATACGACCTACAACTCGTGGCTCTATATTACCGTGACGGATCTGTTCTACGATTGGTGGGAGTGGAACCAGCCCAACTATGGACTCGAATTGACGTTCGCCAATCCGAATGTGGCGTGCGATCTGTTCGCGTCGGATGATTACGGTGGGTACCTGCCAACGCTGTCCGTGACGTACGTCAGTGACGCGACTTCTCCTGTGGCCGGTGGTCTGAGCGTCAAGGGGTATTCTGATCCGACCGGCGCGATCTTCACCAATAGCACGAACGTGAGTCTCGCGCCAACGTTCTCCGATCCCGACGCCACCACGGTCTGGAGCAGCGACTGGACAACCGTCAACGGCGTCACCGCGGTTGGCTATCCGGAGGCGAATTATACGCTGACCGGAGGGGGATCGGAGGTGGTCGCAGATACCTCGAGTTGCGGAACGAACGCCTGCCCCGCAGAGACCTTTTTCACCACTGCGCTCCCCGTCGCCGATACGCCGACCTTCACCGCGATGTTCAAGGAGGATGGCGAGGGAGCGTTCAATTTTGGGGTGATATCAAATACCAACAGCAATAGTCGCTGGGATCTCGTCGCGCCAGCAGGCGCGAACGCCTTCACGGGCGCGGAGCACTCGTTTAGCAGTAGCCCGAATACGTACAGCACCTCCAGCGAGAACATTCCGTTCCTCGCGAATACCTGGTATTACGGGCAGGTGGTGTTCCCCCACCCAGACGCAGGCGAGATCTACCTCTGGCCGGTCGGGCAGTCGCGACCCACGACGCCAACGCTGACGTGGACGGGGCTGAGCGTGAGCAATCCTGGTCTCAACTTCTGGGAGAGTGGCAGCAATGGCGCTGGCACGCACAGCTACACCATCGCGAATGTGACCATCAGTAAGGGCGACACCGCAATGACCGGCTATGGCGTCTGGGGGATTGACTACTCAAATGACGACGCCACCTGGTCGTGCCCTGCGCCCGCCAGTGGAACCTGGTGTGTGGGCACGAACTTGACGCCTGGCTGGAGTATCCCCGGTGGCGATGGGCCAAAGCAGGTCTACCTCCGCGCACAGGATAACGCCGACATTGTGAGCTCGACCATCCCGCCCGTCTCTGGGACGGTGAACCTCGATCAGACGCCGCCGACCGCTGCGATCACCGCGCCTGCCGCCGGGAACGAGGTGCGCGGCGTCGTGACGGTGACGGCCACTGCCACTGATCCGACGGTCAATGGGGTCAGCGCTGGCATGGCGGACCTCGCGCTGTATGTGGATGGCGCACAGGCAGGAACACCGCTCCCTGGCCCGACGCCGAGCTTTCAGTGGGATACGACGGATGTGGCGCCAGGGCCGCACCTGCTCTCGCTGATTGCAACCGACAATGTCGGCAACTCGGCCACCAGCGCGGGGGTGCTGGTGGATGTGGCGAATACGGGGCAGGCGCAGGACAACACCTACGCCCTGCGCGATCTGCCTGACGGCACGTCGGCGGGCGCGAATGTCGCGGATGGCGATGCGCTGATCACGCATCAAGACCTGGATATTCCGGGGCGTGGGCCGGACCTGAGTGTGACGCGCACCTACAATGGGCTGGCGCAGATCAACAATCTGTTTGGCTGGGGCTGGACGAGCGAACTCGACGAAGGTTTGCTCGCCAACAGCGATGGCTCAGTGACCTATCGCGACCCGGATGGGGGACTGCATGTCTTCCTGCCGAATGGCAGCGGCGGGTATATCACCTCGCCGGGCCTCTACGTGACGCTGACCCATAACGGCGATGGCACGTATACGCTGACAGCGCGCGATCAGTCGAAAACGACCTTCAGCAGCGCAGGCTACATCACGGGCGATGTGGATCGCAACGGCAATGCGCTGACCGTCAGCTATGCGGGGACCACGCCGACGACCGTGACGGACGCAGCGGGGCGCACACTGACCCTGACCGTCTCGGGTGGGCATGTGACGCAGATCGTCGATCCGGGCGCGCGGACCTACACGTACGCCTACGACGGCGCGGGGAATCTGGTCAGCTACACCGATCCGTCGGGGACCGATCCGTCGGGGACGGTGACGCAGTACACCTATGACAGCGCACACCATCTGACGCAGATCGTCGCCGGGTATGTGTCGGACGCGCCGCCGGATAGCCAGACCAACGTGACGACGAAATTGACCTATGACAGCGAGGGGCGACTGGCAAAACTGGTCGACCCGATGGATTTCGACGCCAACTTCGACTATGGCGCGACAGGCTCCTTGCAGACAAAGGTCTATCAACTGCAGGTGGGTCCGAACACGACGCCATATAGCCCCAATTCGGGATACGAGCTGACGACCTACGCGCTGGAAGGTGATGGGTCGGGCGCGGTGGCGAAGATCACCGATCCATTTGGCGGCGCAACTCAGTACCTGTACAATAGCAGCGAGCAGGTGACGCAGACCACCGATCCTGACGGTGATGTGACGGCCTACACCTACGACGCCAACGGCAACGAACTGACGCAGGTGGTAAATCCCGGCGGCCTGGCGCTCACGACGCGTTGGACATATGACAGCGGTAACAACGTGCTGACGGAGACAGACCCGGCGGAGGTCGTGACCCAGTATACCTATGACAGCCCGACGACGGGCGACGCGCTGAGCGTGGTGAAGAATTACGTCAGCGGCGGCGCGCACGATAGCCAGACGAACGTCACCACGCAGTACACCTACGACGGCGCTGGGAATACGCTGACGACGACCGATCCGGCGGGGGTCGTGACGCAGTACACCTATGACGCCGCAGGCGACGTGACGCAGACGGTGAAGAACTACGTCAGCGGCCAACCCGCCGATAGCACGACCAACGTCACGACGCAGGCCGTGTATAATGCGCTGGGGGAGCAGACGCAGAGTACCGACGAGCGAGGCTATGTGACGCAGGACACCTACGACGCGCTGGGCGATGTGACCCAGACGATCCAGAATTATCAGGCGGGCGGCGGAAGCGACAGCGAGACGAACGTGACCACCAGCGCGTCGTACGACTCGTTCGGGCGGCAGGTGACACAGACGAACGCGCGCGGGTTCGTGACGCTGACGGCCTACGATGCGAATGGGCGGGTGACGCAGACAGTGCAGAACTCGCAGCCGGGCGTCCTGCCGGATGGCCAGACGAATGTGACGACGCTGACCGCCTATGACGCGGCGGGCAACGTGACGCTGACGACCGATCCCAATGGGAACACGACGACGACAACCTACGACGCCGACAACCGCGCGACCGAGGTGGTGGTGGCGAACAAAGCGGGTACGACGCTGAGCGACAAGACGACCACCTATGATCTGGCCAGTCGGGTGACGAAGACGCAGACGGTGGACGGCGCGACCAATCCTGCCACGCTCTATACCTATGACGCGGCGGGGCGTCAGGTGAGCCAGACGGCTGCGCCCGCGAATCCCAGCGCAGCTCCGACCGACCCGGCGTCCGCCTCGGATGTGACGACCACGGCATATGACAGCGAGGGCAATACCACCGGGCAGGTGGTCACCAACGCCAACGTCAGCGGCGATGTCAGCGACACAACGATGCAGTATGACGCGCTGGGCCGTGTGGCGACCAAGACGGATGATGCGAACACCAGCAGCCCCCAGGCGACGAGCTACAGCTATAGTGCGAATGGGTTGCAGACGAGCGTGACCGCGCCCGCGGCGACGGAACGACCACGACGGCGAACAGCTACGACGCGCTGGGACGACTGGTGAGCCAGATCCTCCAGGCGGGAACTGGCGGCGCGCAGACGACGAGCTACAGCTATGACGCCGCGGGCGAGACGCTGACGAGCAGTGATGGCTCAGGGACGATCAGCTACAGCTTTGACGCGCTGGGGCGCACGCTGACCCAGACGCAGGAGAGCAGCGGCGGCGTGACCCAGACCTCGGTCGCCAACAGCTATGACAATAACGGCAATCTGGTGCAGAGCGCGACCAGCTACGCCTCCGGGGCGAGTGTCGTGTTGACACTGAGCTATGATCCGCTGGACCGCCAGGTGACGCTGCGCGATGGGGATCGCAGCTACAGCTATGATCCCGACAGCAACGCGCTGAGCATCCAGACGCAGGATCCCAGCACGGGAGCGACCATCGTCGGGCAGACGGCGACCTATGACGGCGGCAGTCGGCTGACCACCCAGACCGATATGGTCGGGCCGACCAACGCGCAGGTGCACAGCTACGCCTACAGCTACAACGCGGCGGGCGACCGGGCGAGCGGCAGCGCCGATGGCACGCTGACGCAGTATAGCTATGACGCCGACCACCAACTGCTCAGCGAGACCAGTGGCGGCGACACGATCGGCTACCACTACGACGGCTACAACAACCGCGACACGCTGACGACCAGCGCAGGCGTCACGCAGTACAGCTACGACTCGACCACGCATACCGAGCTGACGACGAAGACCGATCCCGATGGCAAGACTACCGCCTACACCTATGACGCCAGTGGCAACCTGACGCAGGCGGTCTATGACGCGGGTGCGGCGGATCAGACGACGACGAGCTACACGTATGATGGCAGCAACCGGCTGAGCGGCATCACGCAGCCCGATGGCACGACCATCGCCTATAGCTACACCAGCAGCGGCCAGCGCGCCAGCACGACGGTGACGCCACCAGCGGCGGGGGCAGCGCCACCACCGTCGACGACTACTACCAGCTCGGCCAACTGGCCTACCAGACCGACGGCGCAGGCACGCTGCTGGCCAGCTACACCTACGACCAGGCGGGCGCGCCCGAAAGCGTGCAGGTCGGCTCCGACCCCACCACCGCGCCGCGCTACTACTACGTCTACGATGCGCGTGGCGACGTGGTCAACCTGACCGATGCCAGCGGCGTGAGCGTGGCCGACTACAGCTACGACACCTGGGGCGCGCTGACCAACAGCAGCGAGACGATCCCCAATGCCAACGGCTGGGTGAACCCCTACCGCTACGATGGGCGTGACGGCGTGCGCTCCGACGTGGCCACCGGGCTGGACTGGATGGCGGTGCGGGCGTATGATCCGACCTGGGCCGCTTCCTCGCGCGTGATCCGCTGGGACGTGCGCCGCTGTACTTCGCCGACAACCCGTATGTCTACGCGGGGAACAACCCGCTCTCGCAACGTGGACCCCAGCGGGCAGTATCGGGCGGCGGGGCATGGGGCGACGACGCGCACCGAGCCGCAGCAGTATCGCGCGCCTGCGCGGGTGACGACGCAGAATGCGGAACCCCAAGCAAGGCGGCCAACCGGCCAGTCCAACCGTGTATGACAAGGTGTTGCAGCTGTGTGGCGCACTGGCCAGCTTCTGCTCTTCGCTAATTCAGCAACTCGGTGGTCCCAGCATCCTGGCGAACAAGGACTTGTTGCGCAATGTCGGCGTTGGGCTAGCGATCGCGGGTGTGGCTCTCGACCTTATTGACACCATCTATACACTCCAAAACTCAGCGGACAAAGGACAAGCGATTGCATGGGCGCTTGCCGCTCTAACTGCTGTCACATCGATCATTAGCTGGCTGTCGAGTTCCACGCTCCCAAAGGCAGTCATTGGTGTGCTGATGGCGATTGGCGGTGTAGTGGATTTCCTCGCGGCATCACTGGAGATGGCCTCCGCGCTATACCTACAATTCGGTATTTGGGGACAGGTCGCTGCGGATGCCAGCGTAACAGCGGCGACAACGGCAGCCGAAGGAGATGTTGGACCTGCAGTAACGCTCCTGGGTTGGTTGGGAGGAAACGTCATCACTTATGTGCTGGGAGGGATCGCATCTGGGTTGGCTTCAATCGGTGAGAGTTTGATAGCTTTAGCCGACAAGTAGCACGCTCGCTGCCAGGCTATCAGTTGACCGTTTCAGGAAACGATCCCCGACAGAGAGGGCCAAATGCTGCTCTACGTAGCCACTCACGGAGTGCCGCTGAGTCGTCTCGATACGCTCTGGGCGTATCTCCCATATGCGCTAATGTGTGGTGATGCAATGCTCCTCCTCGTCGGGTTTGCCCTATTGCTTCACATGCTTGCGCGCAAGATCAGGTCTAGGAATAGATCTGATCAGGCTCTATCTGGCGCCGACGTAAGCAAAGATACACCACAGCCAACTTCTAGCAGACGGCCTCTCTCCCCATGGCAGGTGGCCGCAGTGTTGTCAGTGGGCTGTCTAGGATGCGTTCTGTTAGCCATCGGAGACATTACAAGTAATGGACTTTTATCTCTCACCGGCCTTGTTCTCGTCATAGCCGCGCTCTTTCTCGTCTTCGGGATAGCATACGGGGGCGCCTGGGATTAGGAGTTTATCAGCGGACCTTGTAACTGCTCAGGCGGACTTGCGCTGGTAGGATAGCATAGGAGCATGACGCCAGAGGAAGAGCTGAGTGCACTCCGAACCGAGACCGCGGAGCAACGTGAGCGGATCGCCACGTTGCTGGAGCAGAATGCGCTGCTGCTGGCGCGTGTGCGGGATCTCGAGGCGCGGCTGGCGAAGGATAGCCACAATAGCAGCAAACCGCCGTCCTCAGATGGGTTGAAGCGGCAACTGCCGCGCACACGCAGCTTACGCCGGGCAAGTGGCAAGCCATCAGGTGGGCAGGTAGGCCACCCAGGCGAGACGCTGCATCTGGTGGCGGAGCCAGACGCAGTCGAGACGCATTGGCCTGCCGTGTGCGCGACGTGCCAGGCAGCGCTCGACGAGCGCGCCGAGGTGGTCGGGGTCGTGGAGCGCCGTCAGGTGGCCGACCTGCCGCCCGTGCGGCTGTGGGTGACGGAACACCACGCCATGCGGCTGCGCTGCCCGGCCTGCCAGGGCCTGAGCGACGGGACGTTTCCCTCGGAAGCGTCGAGCCGGGCGCAGTATGGCCCACGCCTGCGGGCGCTGGCGGTCTATCTGGTCGAGCAGCAGTTGCTGCCCTATGAGCGCGCTTGCGAGGTAGTGGCGGATGTGTGTGGCGCGTCGCTCTCGGAAGGGACGCTGGCCACCTGGCTCCAAGAGAGCGCTGAGGCGCTGGAGCCAATCGAAGCGGCGATCAAGGTCGCACTGGGGCAAGCGCCCGTACTGCACCATGATGAAACGGGCGTGCGTCGGGTGGGCAAGCTGGCGTGGGCGCATGTCACCTGTACCGACCGCCTGACGCACTACGCCATCCACGCCAAGCGGGGGCGGGAGGCGACTGAGGCGATTGGCATCTTGCCTGCCTATCGCGGCGTGAGCGTCCATGACGGGTGGAAGCCGTACCAGGCCTACACGCAGTGCCGTCATGCGCTCTGCAATGTCCACCACCTGCGCGAACTGACCTATGTGGAGGAACAGTTTCAGCAACCCTGGGCAACGCAGATGAAGGCGCTGTTGCGTGAGATGCAGACCGTGACTGATGCTGCTCGCGCCCAGGACGCCATGCAGGTTGCGCCGCCTCTCCACGCCGCTTTGATCGCGCGCTACCAAGCGCTCTTGACGCAGGGGTTGGCGGCCAACCCACCCCCCAGCCGCGCTCCCGGTCAGCGCGGACGCCTCAAGCAAGCTCCTGCGCGGAACCTGCTCGAACGCTTGTGGCTGGGGCAACGACAGGTCTTGGCCTTCCTCGACGACCTGACGATCCCCTTCGACAACAACCAGGCCGAGCGTGATCTGCGCATGCTCAAGACCCAGCAAAAAGTGTCAGGCTGCTTCCGCTCCGAGGCAGGCGCAGCGGCGTTCGCCCGCACGAGAGGCTACTTGTCTACCCTGCGCAAGCAAGGCGTGGCGCTGCTCGACGCGCTGCGCACCCTTTTCACTGGCACACCGCTCTACCCTGCCTTGGGCTGAGCAGTTACCGGACCTTTAGCTAAGCGGTGACTTCCGTAGTTCAGAGTATTGCCGTACGGTTAACGATACAGAAGACGGATTACATGCACAATCTCTACGATGGTCTCCTCAGCGTCAGCGTCACGCCACCTGCGGGCGGGGGCAGCGCCACCACCGTCGACGACTACTACCAGCTCGGCCAGCTGGCCTACCAGACCGACGGCGCAGGCACGCTGCTGGCCAGCTACACCTACGACCAGGCGGGCGCGCCGGAGAGCGTCCAGGTCGGCTCCGACCCGACGACGGCGCCACGCTACTATTATGTCTACGATGCGCGTGGCGACGTGGTCAACCTGACCGACGCCAGCGGCGTGAGTGTGGCCGACTACAGCTACGACAGCTGGGGCGCGCTGACCAACAGCAGCGAGACGATCCCCAACGCCAACGGCTGGGTCAACCCCTATCGCTACGACGGACGTGACGGCGTGCGCTCCGATGTGGCGACCGGGCTGGACTGGATGAGCGTGCGGGCATATGATCCGACGCTGGGCCGCTTCATTTCGCGTGACCCACTGGGGCGTGCGCCGCTGGTCTTCGCCGACAACCCGTATGTCTACGCGGGGAACAACCCGCTCAGCAACGTGGACCCTAGCGGGCAGTATCGCGCAGCGGGGTTTGGCTCGACGCAGCGGGAGAGCGGGCAGGCGACCAACCAGCAGATGGCGCGCGTGGTGACGCACAGCGGCTGTGATAGCGTGTGCCAGGCGCAGGTGCACGCGGAGTGGCTGGACGCGCACATCGCCCAAGCCAGGGGGATTGCGAAGGCAGCGGAAGCATTCTTCAACGGGCAGATAACACTCTTTGGTCTTGGCGTGCCGTTGGTCGCACTGACGGGGAGTGGCCTCATCGCGGGGGTTTTGACGTTGCTCGACAATTGGATCAACTTCCAACTGCTCGAACAACTTTCCATCTTTACCATTGGCTGGGCCGTCGAGAATATGGCGGTTGTCACGTATGACATCATCGCATTTGTTGCGATGAAGCTCTTCCAGAATCAAACGACGCAGAGCGACGCCTGGTGGCTCAATCCCACCACTCTGTCGAACACCTGGAGCGGGTTCGGGTTCACCACCGCCCTCCTGGGGACATTGCTCACCGGGTTAAGCCTTGCGATCATGGCGATCTCGCCCGAGTTCAGCCCGATATGGGTTGCTCTCGCGATCGGGGTTGACGTGGCGATCTTCAAGCTTCTGCCACACGTTAGAGACGATATCGATCAGGAGCAGCAGGCGCTGGGCTACGGGCAGAGTTGACTGTGGCGTAACGGCGGCGTCCAGCGCTGGTGGCGATACGAAGAAGTGGTTGAGAATGAGAGGAGCGACCTGTGATCAGCGATCCTGCTGAGGGGCCTTCAGATGTGGAGCAAACCTACCCCTTGTGGGAGCCGACCGACTGGACGCCACGGCAGCGCACGGCGGCGATCTGCGCCCTCGTGTTGCTCGCGCTTACCTATGGCCTGCTTGCAGTCACGTCTGCTCACTGGGGGACAGCGCCCCTCGCGCAGAACGCGCTCATCCCCATCGGCCTGACGCTGCTCTGTCCGGGGACGACGCTGCTGACCTACGTCTACTGGTACGCCTACAAGCATGGTCACAACAGTGTAGGCGACCATGCCAGTTCAGCGATGACCGCGTATGTGATGCTCGTTTTGGCAGGACTGGTGGCGTTGGTCACGTTGGCGCTGCAACTGGTAGGCGCCACACTCGGGGCAATGGCGGGCTGGTCGTATTGGCTGTACTACGGCTCCATTTCCTACCTGGCGCCTGTCGCGGTGTGCCTGCTCATCAGCGTCTTTCTGACCTTAGGCGAACGGATCCTGCCCTGGCGTCCGACCCGCGATGCGGCGGCGCCGGGAAGCGCGTTGGGCGCGCCGGTGACGGGCGCACGTCTCGGTCTGCGCTGGGTGGTCATGCTCCTGGCCCAAAACCCCTGGGTGCTACTGGGGGCGCCGTTGTATGCCCTTGAGGCCTTGAGCGCTCCCCTGCCACCTACGGAAACCAGCATCGTCCTGGGGGCGGCAAGTGTCTTCTTCCTCGTCGCCGCGCTGGCCGAGTTGACGCACGCAGCGCGCGTCATCACCCCAGCCCCACGTGCGCCCTGACGGACGCCAGCCCCACGCCTCCCAGGGGGCGCGGGGAATAATAGGGGCGTGGCAATGGATGGGGCAGGGGCGCCCCGGTGTCGAGCGAGACACGCGCTAGTGGACGCCTGCACGGGGCGCAACACAGCGCAACACAGCGTGATCGAGAAGGGACGAGTAGCCGGTGATGTCCGCAGAGCAGCCAGCGCAGGGTCAGAACGCGGGTGCGTCGTATCCCATCTGGAAGCCGGCCGAGTGGACACCCCGCCAGCGCTGGATGGCGCTGGTTGGCCTGGCGCTGCTCGCGGGGGCCTGCGGCCTACTGACGTCTGCGCTCGCCGTCTGGGGCAGACAGGCGCCGCTGGCTGTGGATACCCTCATCCCGCTCGGTCTGACCGCGTTGGCACTGGGAGCAACCCTGCTGACTGCGGTCTGCTGGTATGCCTATCGGCACGCCCACAATCGCGTGGGGAGTCGTGCGGGCCAGGCGTCGGCGTCGGCGGGGCTCCTGCTCGTAGCAGCGCTGGTGGCCGTGGTGGCGCTGGGACTCCAGGGGGCGGGCATGGTGGCAGGCGCGACGCTGGGGCCGCAAGGCAGCGCGTGGACCTGGCCCGCCATCGGGCGCTCTGCCGCATCCACAGCGGCTGGCGTCTGCCTGCTGTGCAGCTTCCTCATTGGCGCGGGGTTGGTGAGCCATCCCTGGCGTCCCACCCGCGACCCAGCGGCGCCAGGCAGCGCGTTGGGCGCGCCGGTGGTGGGGTGGCGGCGCAGGCTGCGCTGGATTGTGGCAGGCATGGGGCAAGATAGCCTGCTGCTCATCCTCATTCCGCTTTGCCTGCTCAATTGGTTCGGCTTCAGCGCGCCGCTGCTGCTCGCCATCGCGGTATTTGGAGTGGCCGCCGCCTTCTTCCTCGTCGCACTGGTGGCTGAACTGACGCATCGCGCATGAACGACAATATGAGCTGCCAACGCGCCTCCCAGACCACCGGCTCTGGCACGCTGCTAGCCAGCTACACCTACGACCAGGCGGGCGCGCCCGAAAGCGTCCAGGTCGGCTCCGATCCCACCACCGCGCCACGCTATTACTACGTCTACGATGCGCGCGGCGACGTGGTGAACCTGACCGACGCCAGCGGCGTGAGCGTGGCCGACTACAGCTACGACAGCTGGGGCGCGCTGACCAACAGCAGCGAGACATCCCCAACGCCAACGGCTGGGTCAACCCCTACCGCTACGACGGGCGTGACGGCGTGCGCTCCGATGTGGCGACCGGGCTGGACTGGATGAGCGTGCGGGCGTATGATCCGACCCTCGGGCGGTTCCTCTCGCGCGACCCGTTGGGCCGCGCGCCGCTGGTCTTCGCCGACAACCCGTATGTGTACGCGGGCAACAACCCGCTCAGCAACGTGGACCCCAGCGGGCAGTATCGGGCAGCGGGGTTCGGCTCGGCGCAGCGGGAGAGCGGGCAGGCGACCAACCAGCAGATGGCGCACATCGTCACGCAGAGCGGCTGCGACAAGGCGTGCCAGGCGCAGGTGCATCAGGAGTGGCTGGACGCGCACATCGCCCAGGCCAGGGGCATTGCGAACGCTGCGAAGGCGTACTTCGGAGCGCAGATGTTTACAGGATTGGGCCTCAACTTGACCTTGTTGGCAACATTCCTGGCGGCGGCCCGCGGGACGAGCGTTGTCCCGAACATCCTGCAATGGTTCGGCGACTGGTCTTGCACTCGTCCTTCCTCACCCTGGCATGGGCTGTGGAGAACGTCGCCGTCATCACGTACGACATTGTTGCGCTCATCGCGTTAGTGTACTTTGCTATCCAGTGCAACAGAACGACGCCTACTGGCTCGACTCTAACGCTCTGGCCAGCACTGGAGCGGGTTCGGGCTCAACATAGGGCTCTTTGGGACGCTGCTCGTCGGGTTGGCCCTTCCGCTGCTGATGCTTGCTTTTCCTACAGGTGACGTTTTTTGGATCGGCATCGGCATTGGCTTTGGAGTGGCGATGCTGTCCGTCCTGCGACATGTGAAGGTCTATATTGATGAGGAGGAGCAGGCGCTTGGCTACGCAGTGAGTTGACCGCCAGGCATCGCCAAGCAGCGCTCCGGACACATCCGCGTGTCAGAAACGCGGAGAGGCGGAGAACTATCGCGCAGCGCAGGGCTGTTGGTCGGAATACAAGGCCACAGGAGAGAGAGGAGCAGGGTGTGTCAAACGGCGCGCAGAGTGAGCAGGACGAGCACTACCCCGACTGGGAGCCGACCGACTGGACGCCACGGCAACGCACGGCGGCGATCAGCAGCCTGCTGCTGCTCACACTCGCCTGCGCGCTCATCGCAGGCGCGCTTGGGCGTTGGGGGACAGGGCCACTTGCCTTGAATACGTTCGCTCCTATCGGCATCATGTTGTTCTGCCTGGGAGCGCTGCTGCTGAGCTTTGTCTTCTGGTACACCTATAAGCATGGCCAGAACAGTGTGGGCGACACCAGCTCGGCGACCGCCGCCTATTGGATGCTCGGCCTGGGGGCGCTGGTGACCTGATGACGCTGGCGTTGCAACTGGTAGGTGGCATCCTGGTGGCGACGGTGGGGTGGTTCGAGTGGCAGATCTCTAGCGCTGTCTCCTACCTGGTTCCAGGGTGGATAGATATCCTTTTCGGCGCCATGCTCAGCATGTATCCTGCCATTCTCAAATGGCGTCCGATGCGCAACCCCGCGCGGCCAGACAGCGTGCTGGGCGCGCCGGTCGTGGGCATGCGACTGGCGCTCCGCTGGTTGGTGATGCAGCTCGCGCGCAATCCCTGGCTGCTGATTGGCACGCCGATGTACTTGCTCTTCACCATCTGGGGGGAACAGAACATTCCAACTGTGGTCCCCCAGATGCCGATTCAGGAGCCAATCATCCTTTTTGGGGCAGCGGCGGCTTTCTTCCTCGTCGCCGCGCTGGCTGAACTGACACATCACGGATGAGTGCCACCGATCGCTATGATGGCAGCAACCGGCTGAGCGGCATCACGCAGCCCGATGGCACGACCAGCGCCTACAGCTACACCAGCAGCGGCCAGCGCGCCAGCACAACCGTCACCCCACCAGCAGGCAGCGCCACCACCGTCGACGACTACTACCAACTCGGCCAACTGGCCTACCAGACCGACGGCGCAGGCACGCTGCTGGCCAGCTACACCTACGACCAGGCGGGCGCGCCCGAAAGCGTCCAGGTCGGCAGCGACCCGACCACCGCGCCGCGCTACTATTACGTCTACGATGCGCGTGGCGACGTGGTCAACCTGACCGATGCCAGCGGCGTGAGCGTGGCGGACTACAGCTACGACAGCTGGGGCGCGCTGACCAACAGCAGCGAGAGCGATCCCCAACGCCGACGGCTGGGTCAACCCCTATCGCTACGACGGACGCGACGGCGTGCGCTCGGACGTGGCGAGCGGGCTGGACTGGATGAGCGTGCGGGCGTATGACCCGACCATCGGCAGGTTCATCTCCCGCGACCCGCTGGGGCGTGCGCCGCTGGTCTTCGCCGACAACCCGTATGTGTATGCGGGGAACAACCCGCTCTCCAACGTGGACCCCAGCGGGCAGTACCGGGCGGCAGGCTTCGGCTCGGCGCAGCGGGAGAGTGGGCAGGCGACCAACCAGCAGATGGCGCGGGTGGTGACACACAGCGGCTGCGACAGCGCCTGCCAGGCGCAGCGGCAGGTGGAGCGCGCTCAGGCGATTGCGCGCACGGCCGCAGCGTACTTTGCGGGGCAGGCAAAGGCGCTGCCCGGCGGCATCCTGCACAGCCTCAATGCCCAGTTTGATCCCGGGATCATCCTGGGCCTCTTTGGAACCGCCGCTGCCGTACCCGCCCTTCTGAAGGCGCTGGGCCAGGTCGCCGTCAACTATGCGACACACTCGGATGTTCTGGGGGTGCTGAGTGAGGCTGCGTCCTACCTGTACATCGCGCCGCTCCTGGACATCGTGCTCTATGACATCGTAGCGAGTGTCTGTCAGTATCTGTTCCAGCAAGAAGCCATCGCGAGTGATGCGTTCTGGGACAATGCGGGTGGTATAGACCAACGCTATGCCGTCATGATGGGCTTCTCTACGTTGCTGGATGTGGTGACGGTGGCGCTCTCTCTTGTGTGGACAACGCTCTTTCCTGATCTCGGACCTCTCTGGGTAGGAGAGGCGGCGTTTACCGTTGTGATGACCGCGACTCGACTGCAACTACGCGCCATCGCGTATACCGACCAGGAAGAGCAGGTGTTTGGCTATGCGTTGAGCTGAACGTTCTACTCACCAGGCTGACGCTGACCAGCAGCCGACTCGAACACGCGACGCGAGCCCAACGACGGATAGGGAAAGGAGCCGCGACCGATGGCCATTGAGGAACCCCTGAGCCGATCCGACTTGGCGGACCTGGATGCGTGCTACCCGGTGTGGCAGTCAACCGACTGGACTGTGTGGCAGCGCCAGCGGGCGGTCGCGGGCCAACTGCTGGTCGCGGCGGCGTGCGCTCTGCTGGCGTGGTCGCTGGCTGTGTGGGGAACTGAGTCCCTGGCGTCGAGTACGCTGGCGCCGATCGCCCTGACCTTGCTCTGTCTGGGGGTGGGGTTGCTGAATGCGGTCTACTGGTATCGCTACCATCTGGCCGCCAACCGTGTCGGGCGCCGCGCCAGCCAAGCGCAGGCGCTCGCTGGTCTGATGGCGTTGGAGATGGGAGTGTCGCTCATCATGCTGGGCGTGCAGGTCATCGGCGCCGTACTGGTGGCCTGGATCGGCTTTCCCCTCTGGCAGGGATTCAGCCCCTTTAGCTATGCGATTCCCGTTGCAGTAGGGTTTGTAGCGTTTGCCGGAAGCCTGGGGGCGGCCAGCGGCCTCGCCTGGAGTCCGACGCGCGCGCCGGACACTCCTGGGGGCGCATCGACTGCATTGACTGCATCGCCTCACGGCGTTCGCCTGCTCGTGCGCTGGCTCGTCCTGCTGGTCGCGAGTCGGGGCGGTATCTTCATTATGATACCAGCGCTCACGCTCTTAACGGGCTATACCGCGCTCATGATAGGGGAGCGTGACGCCATGTTTTCGATCCCAACCACCAGTCGCGTGCTGATGGTAATTGCACTCCTCTTCTTCCTCTCAGCAGTGAGTGAGTTGTCGCTGTGGGTGAGCACACGCGGGCAGGCGCCGCCAAAGTGATCCACGCCAGTCCAACGCTAGCGAGCAGTGAGAGCCTCCCGAATGCCAATGGCTGGGTCAACCCCTACCGCTACGATGGGCGTGACGGCGTGCGCTCCGACACCACCACCGGGCTGGACTGGATGAGCGTGCGGGCATATGATCCGACGCTGGGCCGCTTCCTCGCGCGTGATCCGTTGGGGCGGGCGCCGCTGGTCTTCGCCGACAACCCGTATGTCTACGCGGGCAACAACCCGCTCTCCAACGTGGACCCTAGCGGGCAGTATCGGGCAGCGGGGTTCGGCTCAACCGCGCGCGAGAGCGGGCAGGCGACCAACCAGCAGATGGCGCACATCGTCACGCAGAGCGGCTGCGACAAAGCCTGCGCGGCGCAGCAACATGCGGAGTGGGTGAGCTACCATGTCGGGCTGGCCAAAGGAATAGCTAGCCAGGCCGAGGCATTCTTCAAAGGGCAGTCCCGTACCTTGCCAGGTTTCGGCGTTATTGCCTTCGGAGCGTTCAAGGCCTCTGGCGTTCTCGAATACCTTCAGAAGTGGTTCGACACGTACATATTCAAGGGGCTCTCCATTGCCACGGTGGGGTTCCTCATGCTGAATACGGCGGTCATCTCCTACGATCTCTTTGCGATTGTTCCACAGGCCGTCTTCTCCAGTCAGGAGAATGAAGGCGATGCCTTCTGGCTTGACCCCACGAATCTGGAGCGAGACTGGAGCATCATCGGGTTAACCATGACGCTGATGGGGACACTACTGCTCGGCGTTGTCCTCCCCCTGCTCATGAGTTCTCTGCCCGAATTTCTCCCGGTCTGGATAGCCTTTGGTGTCGGCTTCCTGGCAGCCATTATCCGGCTTCTCGCGCGCGCTAAAGCCTTTATTGACCAAGAGCAACAGGCGCTGGGCTATGCGCCGAGTTGACCGTCGCGGCGCAGTAGCCTGCTCTGCCATGGACTGCGCGTCACAGCAGAAAGCTACGAGCCGTGAGCAGCTACAGACAGCAGACCTTCAGAGCTAGCAGGTTCACCCTGCTTACTGTTCTGGTCAAGAGGAGGCGCCGATGACCCAGGGCTTGTGAATTATCGAGAAGGGAACGTGCTCCGAGTCTGGTAAGCTGGAGACTCTTACCATCCACCAGCTATCCGTTCGGAGCACGCCCATGTATTGTACGTCGCTTGTTCCCGCCCTCCCGGCGCCCCACGCGGCGCAGGTTCCCGATTTCGTGAGCGTGAGCGCGTTGACCAGCGTGCATGCGGCCTTCGCGGCGATTCCTGATCCGCGCAGCGCCCACGGACGCCGCTATGACCTACCGTTTCTACTGACCTGCCTGGTGGCGGCGCTGCTGTGCAACTGCAACTCCACCTGTGCCGTCGGCCAGTGGTGTCGTGAGCACCGTCGCCTGCTGCGCGCGACCTTTGGCGCGCGGCGCCATCTGACGCCCTCCGACTCCCTCTATCGCCGCCTGCTCCCGCGCCTGGACGTGGAGCAGGTCGAAGCGGTGCTGGCGGCCTGGGTCGGCGCCAGCCGTCCCGCCGACGACACCGAAGCGGTGGCCCTGGACGGCAAAACGCTGCGCGGCGCCCGTACCCGGCAAGACGCTGCGCCGCACTTGCTGGCCTTCTGCACCCATGAGACGCAGGAGACCTTGCTCCAGGTGCGGGTTGCGGACAAGACCAACGAGATTCCCGTCGCCCAAGCCGTCGCCTCACGCCTGAACTGGCGCGGACGGGTCTGTACCGCCGATGCGTTGCATACGCAGACCGCCTTTGTGGCGACCTTCCACGCCCTGGGCGGGGAGGTGGTGTTGACCGTCAAGGACAACCAGCCCACCCTGGCCGCCGATCTCGCCCTGCTCTTCGCCGATCCGCGCGCCGCGACGACGCAGGCCCAGACCCTCGACTGCCACCGCGGCCGTCGCGAACTCCGTCACCTCCGCCTCAGCAGCGATCTCACCAGCTATCTGGCGACCCAGTCGCGCTGGCCGCATCTCGCCCAGGTGGGCTGCCTGCGCCGACAGGTCACGACCCGCGCCACCGGGCAGACCCGTGAGGAGACGGTCTATCTCATCACGACCCTCTCCCCTGCCCAGGCCAGTCCTGAGCGCCTGCTGGCGTTGGTGCGCGGCCATTGGCACATCGAGAACCGTCTGCATTACGTCCGTGATGTCACCTTCGGCGAAGATCGCTCGCAGCTGCGTTCCGGCGCCGCTCCTCAGCTCCTCGCCGCCCTGCGCAATCTCGCCATTACCCTCATTCACCGCACCGGGTCGGCTGACATCGCCGCAGCTCGCCGCGCCTTCGCCTACCATCCCCGCCATGCCCTCCGCTTACTGCTCCGATAATTCACAGGCCCTGGCCGATGACCGATATTGAGCTACGAGCAGTTGAGAACGGGTACCCCCGATGGGAACCCACTGACTGGACGCCGCATCAACGCAGAGCCGCGATTCGCAGCCTGCTGCTGCTGGCGTGCTCCTGTCTCCTGATCACGGGCGCACTGCTCCGCTGGGGGACGCGATCGCCAGCGCAGACGTTCCTGATCCCCATCGGCATGACCCTGTTGACGTTGGGAATGGTCTGGTTGGCGACGGTGTTCTGGTATCCCTACCAGCATGCCCACAATCGGGTGGGCGCGCTGGCAGGCACGGCGGAAGCTGGCGCCAAGACGCTCGCGTTTCTCGCCGTGGTGGCCGTGATCTGTCTGGCGATGCAGGCGCTGGCTGTGCTGCTGATTGTGGCCGTCGGGTGGACGGGCTGGGATGCGTATGGGCCGTATTCCTACCTGCTTCCAGCAGCGCTGGGCGTGCTGCTGACGCTCTTGCTGACGCTCGGTCAGTCCGCGCGGCAAACGACTCCCACACGCGATCCAACGGCGCCTGGCAGCAGGCTAGGCGCATCCGCCACGGGCGCCCGGCTCGGTGTGCGTTGGATCGTGATGCTTGCAGCGCAGCTTCCGTGGGTGGTGCTCGGAGGCGCCCTGAGCGTACTCAATGTGTTGGGGTCGGGGTGGTCGGTACACGCGCAAAGTATTCTCTTTGGCGCACTGGGCGCCTTCTTCCTGCTCGCCACGCTGGCTGAACTGACGCATCACGGATGAGTGCCACCGATCGCTCTGATGGCAGCAACCGGCTGAGCGGCATCACGCAGCCCGATGGCACAACCCTCGCCTACAGCTACACCAGCAGCGGCCAGCGCGCCAGCACGACGGTGACGCCACCCGCAGGCG
>CAVPBB010000022.1:0-8946 GCA_963701795.1 uncultured Chloroflexia bacterium
TGGGGCGCCCGGCTATCTCACTGTCATTGAGCCTTCACGTGGGCCATCAGGTAGGCTCCAGCAGAGTACCGCTTACCCCTGATGGTCCACATCACTCGTGGGCGCCATTCTGGTCATCAGCCGCAGTATCGGCGGTATCAGCGACCTCAGCGACCTCAGCGACATCAGACGCAGCATCGGCGAAAAGCGGCGGCTGACGGCGACGCTGTGCCTCCTCCGTGAGGCGTCGCTGCGCACGCTGCTCGACCATCTTGATGCTCTCAGGCGGTGTCGGCAAGTCCTCTGGCATGGTGCCACCAATCTGCGTGATGGTCCCACGCACCGCGCGCCCGATGGCGTGATGCGCGGCGTTGGCACCCGCTTCGGTGTCGATCCCCTCGCGCTTCAACTTCGCCTCGGCCTGCGTGATGCGAAACCAGTTCGCCGCCAGCTCCTCGCTGCCCATCCAGTCCAGGATGCGCTCGCCTGGCGCCAGACCCTTCCTGGCGGCAATGTCACGCGCCTTCTCGCCATTGTAGAGGCCGCGATAGCCCCAGTCCTGAAAGATCGCGAAGTCGCGTGTGGTGACAATCCCAGCGCCCGCGACGGTATCCGCAAGATGGCTATTCTTCGTGGCGACATCGCCGCGCAGGAGCTGGCGGCGCTGGACTTCATCCAGGCTGGCTGCGACATCGTCCAGCCGCTGGGCGCCCACCAGCGCCAGCCACTGCTTGACCGGCTCAGCTTTGGGGCTTGGCACGCTCTGGACGATGCGCAGCATGGTGGCAGCGGTGGCGGCGTCCGTCGCGTACAGCTTGCCTTGACACTCCACACGGGCTAAAGCCCGATGGATGCTCGGTTCACCCCGCAGGCTACCCCGCGAGTCCCCGAAGGGCCTGCCCGGCCCATTGGATGTTTCTGGCCGCGTTCTCGTCGCGGTCGAGCACGAGGCCACAGGATGTGCAGATGTGGGTACGCACGCTCAGGCTCTTGGGCACGCGCTCCCCACAGCCGCTACAGTCCTGGCTGGTGTACTGGGCGGGGACGGCTACGACCCGACGCCCGGCGCATGCTGCCTTGGCTTCGAGGATGGCTCCGAAACTGCGCCCAGCCCGCGTCACTGATGCTCTTGGCCAGGTGGTGGTTCCGTACCATGTTGGCGACCTGCAAGTCTTCGAGATAGATCGTGTCGTACTGGCTGCAGCAGCTGCAGCGCCGTCTTGTGGTGAAAGTCGGCGCGTTGCCGCTTGACGTCTGATGCGCGCGCTGAAGTGCCCCACCGCCTTGCGCCTGCGGTGGCTGCCCTTCTTGCGACGGCTCACCACCCGCTGCGCTTTCGTCAGCCGTTTCTCACCCCGCCGATAGTGGCGCGGATTCTCTACCGCTTCACCCTCGGCGGTGATGAGGAACACCTTCAGCCCCACATCAATGCCCGTCTCTTTGTCCGGTGGGCGGCAAGCGGCTGGGCTGGCACATCGGCGCACGAGAGGATGGCATACCAGCCGTCGGCCTCACGCGCAGATGGTGACGGTCTTGGGCGTGCCGTCCAGTGGACGACACCAGCGCAGCGCGACGCGCCCAATCTTGCACAGGACCAGGAAGCCATTATCGAGCCGTGCGCCGTTGCCATACTCCTTGTAGGTGAAGGAGTGGTAGCGGGTGCGCGCCTGAAAGCGCGGGAAGCCCGGCGTCTCGCCCTGCCTGCACCCGGCGAAAGAACGCCTGATAGGTCTTGTCCAGCCGCGCCAACACGTCTTGCAAGACATGGCTATGGATGGCGGCGTATTCCGGCGGCTCCGCGCGGAGGTCCTTCAGTTCGGCTTCTTGCTGGTAGCGGGTGAGCTGACACCGCACCGCTGGTAGGCGGTGATGCGGTGTTCCAGGGCGGCATTGTAGAGCGTGCGACAGCGCCACAAGACCATCTCAAGCGGCGCGCTCCTGTTCAGGCGTCGGCGTGAGCTTGTACTTGAAGGCTTTGCGCAGGCTCAACTCGGACATGGCTACTGTTCACCCTTGTGTCGTTCGGCATACTCGCGTAACGCCCAGACGACTTCGCCATTGAAGGACCGTTCGTGCTGCTTGGCAAGCGCGCGTATCGCGGCCAATACATCCAACGGGAAACGTATTGAGATGCGCGTCTCTTTTCGTGTGTTCTCCATGTATCCATTCTATCACACACGTGGGTGTATGACAACACGTGGGGACTTCTGGCTCAAGCCAGGACACGCCTAACCACATGGGCTAAAGCCCAGCGGCTTGCGGCGGGCTAGAGCCCCCGTGGTCAGCGGAGTGCATCTTCAGGTGTACGATGTGCTCGTACACCTCACTGAAACCTTCATCGTCGTGGAGCTTGCGTTTCAGGTCGCTCCAGTAGCGACGGGGCGCGTCACTGTCGGTGAGCGCCGCAATCACGTCGATCACGCTGAAATACCACTGGCCCGCGTGCCACTGCCGACGGATCAGACGACCAGCACTGCCATCGTCGAACGGCAAGACCTGCCCCACCTGTTCCACCTGTTCCACCTGTTCAGTGCGCTCATCGCTGCTGTCGCTCATGCCCGCTCACCTCCAATCACGTGTTGCATCGCGTCTGCTGCATCGCGCCTGCTGCATCGCTGAACGCCTTGATCTGCGTCGCTGACCGTGAGGAGCAGGTGCAGTATTCGCTCGGTATGGGCGAGACACCGCCGGCGCCGAGTGAAACACGTCTAGTTTTACAGTTGCACTTGCCGGAACCACTTCGATTTTTCAGGGTTCGTGGCAAACGGGCGCTATGTTCCATGCCGACGGTCAAGCCGCTGATTTTCCGCGTTGCCAACAATGCAAACAGGGGGCATTCCGCTAGCTGCAACTGTAAAACTAGCCCTCCTCAACATCTCGCGCAAGCGCCTCCCATGTCGCCTTGGCCCTGACTAGGATACCTTCACTTGCAAGACGGGCAGCCCTCCGCAACTCCACTTGTGACCTCATGCTCTCGTGCGCTTTCGACGGCAGCGTCGAAAGGATATACCGCAACAGCGAAGTCACACGGTCCACCTCACAGGCTGTCGGACTCTCATCCTTGCGCGTGTCAAGGTAGGTAGCTTTTGTCTCCAGACGCCTCCTGGATGCTCACAGCAGTGCGCGAGTATGCGACTTGGCAAGTTTTTGGCTTCGGGATGCGCGGCAAGTGAGAAAACGGATCGTGCTAGGGAAGGTGGAAGGCGAAAAGGCTCTGGATTCCTGGGCCGTAGGTAGTCGTCGTGACATAGAGCATGCCATTGACTACTATAGGGGCCGTGGCAGGAAAGCCAAGCCCAGACTGGGTCCATAATTGTGCCCCGGTCGCAGCGTCGAGAGCGTACTCGTCGTTGAAGTTTGTGCCAAAGTACACGACCCATTGGCAACTGCTGGCGTAAGTGCTTGTCCGGAGATTGGTTGGAACCATTGCTGCGCTCCTGTGAGTGCATCATAGGCAAACATGCCATCGCTATTCGTGGTAGGATCATAGCCTCCCACATAAATCAGGCCATTTCCTACCGCAAAGGAGCCTTCTTGGACTCCGAACTGACTGGGCGATGGCGTACTCGGCAGCGCCGATGAACCGTCGGTCATGCGGAAGGCTTTGATCGTGCCATCGGTGCATTGCACATAGATGAGACCTCCCACGGCAGCGAGTGTTGATCCTGTGCCACTCACGCCTCCAGAGACAATCACACTCCAAATGAGTTTGCCATTTGACGCATTAGCGGCATAGACACGGTTGTCGTTTGCTGCCACATATACGACACCATTTACCACTGCGGGAGCGTCACTGACAGTGCTTCCTAGGTGAAGCTGCCAGATGATCGCGCCGTTAGAAGCATTGAGCGCCATGAGATAGTGGCCGCCTACTCCGGCGTACACGACATTATTGACAATCGTGAGTGGAGAACTGAAGCTGTCATCGTAAAGATGCTCTCCTATTTCCGCGCCTGTTGCAGCATTGAACGCATAGGCACGGCTGTCCGAACCGCCGACATAGACGATGTTCCCCGCGCCAGCCAGTCCTAGCCCGCCACTGCCAGTGAGGGCTGGATCTGGCCATACGCTCGCGCCCGTTGTGGCATTCAGCGCCAACAACTGCTGGTTATAGGCCTCAATGTAGAGTGTCCCACCGACAACGATGGGGTACGGAGCAGGGTTGAACACAGCAGCAGACCATGCAGAGACGAGTCCCGAGACGGACGAAGGTGAGAGAATCGTCTCGCTGGTGTTGTTGCGTGCTCCTGTCGCATCGAAGCCGTATTCGGGCCAATCGGTAGAAGTTGCTGCTGCCTGCTGATACGCACGATTGTGACTGGCGTGATAGTGCACTTGCATTCGACTACCAGCTCGCAGCACTGCTGGTGAGGAGGAATGGCTAGCATATACGGCACGGCCCATGCCAAGCGCAGTTGCGGAGATAACACAGACGCAGAGAAACGCGATTGCCATGACACGGATTCGATACTTCGCCATCATCATGCTCCCCTTCCATCGCTCGCTTTGCGTTTACGACGCACACTAGAGCTGGATGCATATAGGTTACCAGGTAAGTCAAGCGATAAGCTACTCCGCTACTCCGGGATGCGCGTCAGAGTTTTGCGCAGCAAGGAGATGGTTAAAGGCACACCCATCGACGATCTGTGAATACAAGCCGATTCGGCCGATTCGGCTCAGAGGGCAGTTGGCATCAGAGATTCAATCCAGTCTCCTTGGGCCTTTGCGGCAATTGCCAAATATCGCCGCAAGCTTGCCCAGATAAATCTGACGCGCACCTGCGGTGATGCACTGATGTCACTCACTCACTCCTCACCAGTGAGTGAGTGACATCCCCCGTCAGACGTGGACAGGCGCCGCGCTTCCCCGTCGCGACTTCGCCCCTTGGCGCCTCCCAGCCCTTGCGCTCGGCGCGCTGGTTGCGCATGCTATCATCACGGCGGTGACTGGAACGTATGTTCAATCGACATGTGATCTATGGAACGCCACGAGCCACCGGGCGCATGTGGGAAGGGGGAAGCCAATGCTGCCAAGCGACGCAGCCCGCCCTGCCCATGCCACACGCCATACCACGAGTGGCTTTCCCTCGCCAGCCGAGGATGTGGCGGAACGTAGCCTGGACCTCCAGGCGCTCGTCGTGCGACGACCAGCGGCGACCTTCTTCCTGCGCATGCGCGGCGACGCGATGCAACGCGCAGGGGTGTTCGCAGGCGACATCCTCGTGGTGGATCGCTCGCTACGCCCGACGGCGCGTCGACTGATCGTGCTGGCGGTGGCGGGCGAACTGCTGGTGCGCCGCTACATCCGCGCCGCCTCCCACTACGGCGTGATCTTCGTCGCAGGCGGCGACGACGCCAGTATCGCCATCCCACTCGGCAACGGCCTCGGCAATGGGGACGCTGGCCTCGGCGATGACGCCGCGCAGCAGGCGGTGGTGTGGGGCGTCGTCGCCTATGTCATCCACCGGGCAGACACCCTGCCAGACAGTTTAGATGCTGGCGCAGATGCTGGCGCAAATGGCGACCGCTACGCCGATGTGCCGGATGTCGGGTAGGCGCGCCATGACCACCGCTCAGACCCCCGCAGCGCCGATCATCACCGCTCCAACCGCTCCGCCTACCTCCACCGCGCCGCTGATTGGCCTGGCGGATTGCAACAACTTCTATGCGAGCTGCGAGGCGGACTTTCGTCCCGACTGGCGTGGCCGACCACTGGTGGTGCTGGGGAACAACGACGGCAACATCATCGCCCGCAGCGCGGCGGCCAAGGCGCTGGGTGTGCCGATGGGCGCCGCGCTGCATCAGGCGCGTGACCTCATCCGCCAGCACGACATCATCGTCTGCTCCGCCAACTTCGCGCTCTACGGGGACATGAGCCACCGGGTGATGGAGGTCCTCGACCGCTACACCCCACAACTGGAGGTCTACAGCATTGACGAAGCCTTCCTCGACCTCGCGCCGATCGCCACGCTGCCACCGGCGCCGCGCCGCGCCTTCGTCGCGCAGGCGCGTGCGACGGTGGGGCGCTGGACGGCATTCCGCTCTCCATCGGCGTCGCCACCACCAGGACGCTGGCCAAGGCGGCGGCTCAGCGCGCCAAGCACGACCCGGCGCTGGGCGGCGTCTGTGTGCTCGACGGCGCCGCGACACATGAGCGTGAGGAGTTGCTGCGGTCGCTGCCCGTCGGCGACGTGTGGGGCATCGGGCCACGGCGGGCAAAGCTGCTGGCGGGCGTCGGCATCTCAACGGCGTATGACCTGGCGCAGGCCGATGCGCGCTGGGTGCGGCGGCATCTGACGGTAACGGGCGCACGGACGCAGTTAGAGCTACGCGGGGTGGCCTGTCTGCCACTCGACGCCGCGCCTGAGCGCAGGAAGCAACTCTGTGTCTCACGGTCGTTTGGGCGTGAGGTGAGCGCGCTGGGGGAATTGCATGAAGCGGTGGCGCTGTTCACCGCGCATGTGGCGGAGACGTGCCGTGCGCAACGGACGCTGGCGAGGCGACTGACCGTCTTCCTCACGACCAACCCGTTCCGCGAGGCTGAGCCACAGCACAGCGCCAGCGTCACCCTCCCGCTGCCACGCGCCACGGCGGATACGCTGGAGTTGCTGGAGGCGGCGTCGGCGGCGCTGGAGCGGGTCTATCGCCCCGGCTACCGCTACCACAAGGTCGGCGTCATGCTGGGGGAGTTCGTGGGCGATGCGATGCGGCAGGGGGAGTTGTTTGACGAGGAGGCGTTGACGCCGGGGGCGCAGCATCGGCAGCGGGCGCGCAGTGAGGCGCTGATGCAGACGCTCGACGCGATCAACGCGCGGTTCGGACGCGACATGATCCGCCCGCTAAGCACGGGCATCGCGCAGCCGTGGCGCATGCGGCAGCGGTGGCGCTCGCCGAGGTACACGACGCAGTGGGACGAGCTGGCCGAGGCGCGGTGAGGAGCCTCCACGAGGTATGAGGTAGCGCTGCGGCATCGGCGAGAGGAGATAGGATGGACAAAGGACAGCGGCCAGCGTGTGCAGCGCCACCACCCACGCCGTCGCGCCATCGAGCAGCCGCACCGGCTCACCGACGTGGAGGTTGCCCGCTACCAGCCAGCCATGATCGGCGGTCAGCCAGGGATGATTGGCGGTGGTATGGACCACCTCGGTCTGTGTCGCGGTAGCCGTGGTCGCGGTAGCCATCATCGTCGTTGAGGCCGACCCGAAGGCGCGTCGCCCATGCCCTGCCTGTGCAGGAGACGCCGTGGTCGCCGACGCGGGCGCTGCTACGGGCGTCTGGGTGGCCAGCGTCACGTCGAGGCGATCGGTGTCGTGGTTGAGGAAGACGCGCGTGATGGTCTCGGTCTTGGTCTTGCCGGTGGCAGGATCGTAGGCGCTGACCTGCTGCCCCACCGTCAGTGTGGCAATCGCCCGTTCACCGCTGGGCGTGGCGACCAGCGTGGCGGCGGCAAACGAGAGACCACAGTCCGCCTCGTCTCGGTGGCTACGCCCGCCGCATCCTCGCCCGCGTGCTCCACTGCATCTTCGCCCGCGTGCTCGACCGCATCCTCGGCGGCATGTTCGACCGCATCCTCGGCGGCATGCTCGGCCAGGTCCGCCGCCACATGCTCGGCCACGTCGGCGGCGATGCGTGCGCCGACATACGCGGCACGCAAGCCCTCCCCCACCCCGATCACCATCGTCACATCCATGACCACGTTGAAGGCTAAGTCGCCCCCCGCCAGCAGCTTCTGCGTCAGGCTGGCGTTGCCATTGGCGAGCGTCTGCACGTCGCCGATCATCGAGGGGATGCCGGTGGTCGCGTCGAGTACCTGCCAGCCGATGCTCGCTGCCTGACTCCAGCCACTGCTACCACCACTGCTGCTGCTGGAGCCGCCGCTGGAGCCGCTGCTGGAGCTACCACTGCCGCCCCCGGTGGGACGCGCATACATATGCCCGCTGGGATCGGTGGCCGTTTCTGGGTTGCCCCCCACATAGGCGTAGCGGTTCAGCCCACCCGCCAGCGTCGTATCGGCGCTGGTGAACTGCCCCGCCACCGGGTCGTAATAGCGCGCGCCATAATAGTCCAGCCCACTTGCCGCGTCGCTGCGTTGCCCGGTGAAGCCCTGGTCGGTCGGCAGCGTGCCCTGCTGGTAGCGCACCGCGCCATACGGGCCGTAGAGCTGCGTGGCGGTGACGGCTCCGCTGGTGGTGACACTCTCCGAGACGCTGCCCAGCCCATCGCTGAGCGTGTAGCTGAGCGCGCCGTTGACGCTCTGCGCGACGCCGCCATAGTAGGCGGTGGTCGTGGTGGTCGCGCCGCTGGTCGTCACCTCTTCCAGGCTGCCGATGTAGCTGGTGGTAGTCGTTGTGCCGCTGGTGGTCGCTACCTGCTGCACACGATTGCCCTCGCCATCGTAGAGGAAGCTCGCCGTGCTGGTCGGGCTGGTCGGCGCGTTCTGCCAGGTGGCGAGTTGCCCTTCGTTGTCGTAGCTCAGTGTCGCGCCGGTGGGCGAGGAGCCAGCGCAGGTGGTGGCGCTGGTCGCCGCACGGCAGGTCGCGTTCCCCGCCGCATCGTAGCTGGCGCTCCAGCCGAGCCGATGGCGGTGGCGGCGTCGGCGTGCGCGGTGTCGCCGTAGTGTAGCTGCCCAGCGGCGCGCTGGTCAGCCGGTTCATGCGTGTCGTAGCTGTAGCTGGCGCTGTACTGCGCGCCGGCGCCTGCCAGGCTGCCCGTGTCGCCGGGCGTCGGCGCGCCGCTACAGGCGGGCGTGCCCTGACCCGGCCCAGGTCAGCCGTGACAGGTCGTCGTAGCAGAAGACCTGCGTATCGGTCCCCTGCGGCAGCGTGGTGGTCGTCTCGATGACGTTGCAGAGCGCGTCGTAGGTCGGCTGCACGCGGTAGAGCGTGCTCACGGAGCCACCACTCGGCGTATACGTGTCGCTGGCGCTGCTCAGCCGCCCCAGCGCGTCGTAGCTGGCGGCGTAGCCGCC
>CAVPBB010000023.1:0-79990 GCA_963701795.1 uncultured Chloroflexia bacterium
GCTCGATCACCTGCAACTGCAGTGCCGCCCCGCGACGCTGGAACATGACCTGGGCTTCACCTCCTGCCTCCCCGAGGCGCGCGACCGCCTGGGACGCTATCGGACCTTCGACACCAGCGGCCTGGCGACCGCCTTCCCTTTCACTGCCAGCGGCCTCTCGATGCGCGAGGGCATCCTCTACGGAGTCACACCCGACACCGGCTCGCTGGTCATCTTGCAGCCGTTCGCGCCAGAGCTGGAGAACGCCAATCAGGTGGTCTTCGCCAGAGCAGGAGCGGGCGGGTGGGCGCCTCCAAGATTCAGGCATTGCGAGCGCTCTTGCTCGGCGCGCGGGTCTGTGTGGTCGATCCAGAGGACGAGTACCGCCGCCTTGCCGCCGCGGTGGATGGGCAGGTCATCCGCCTTGCGCCCGGCTCAGCCCAGCGCATCGATCCCTTCGATCTGCCCCAACCAACGCCGACGGAACATGGCGAGAGCGGGCTACAACGCGATGCAAGTAGGGACGGCGATGCGCTGGCGGACAAGATTCAGGCGCTGCACGCGCTGCTCGATCTGCTGCTCGCGGATCACACGCCAGCGGGCGCCGTTGGCCTCTCGCAGCGCGAGAAGGGGCTGCTGGACCGCTGCCTCTACGAGACCTACCGGCGCGTGGGTATTACCAGCGACCCGCACACCCACGACCGGCCCACGCCACTGCTGCGCGATCTCCACGACCCTTCAGAGCGGCGCCTGCGGCGTGGACTCCTTTGGCCTCGCCGAGCGGCTAGAGCGCTACGTGCATGGCAGCCTCGCCTCGCTCTTCTCCGCGCCCACCAACGCGCGCTCGACAATCCGCTGGTGGTCTTCGATGTCCGCGACCTGGATGGCGAGTGCGCCCCCTGGGCTTGCTCCTCATCGCCGATTATGTCTGGACGCGGGTGCGCCAGGCCCGCCAACCGCACTTGCTCGTGATCGATGAGGCGTGGTCGCTGATGCAGCACACCGAGGGTGGACGCTTCCTGGCTGGGCTGGCGCGGCGGGCGCGCAAGCACTATCTCGGCCTCGTCACCATCACCCAGGATGTCGAAGACTTTCTCAGCAGCGAGTGGGGCCGCGTCGTGCTCGCCAATAGCAGCATCCAATTGTTGATGAAGCAGGATAGCACCACGATTGACGCGGTGAGCGACGCTTTCCACCTGTCCACGGGCGAGCGTCACTATCTCCTCGGTTGCCACAAAGGGGACGGGCTGCTCTTCGCGCGCGGCGGCCACGTCCAGCTGCGCGTCGAGGCCAGCCCGATGGAGCATGCGCTGATCACCACCGATCCCCGCGAACTCGCACAGCGCGCGACGACGGACACGGACAATGCCCATCGTGAAGTCCCGGTTGAGGCCATGGCGCCTGCCAGCGAGGAGCCAGCCTTTGTCCGAGGTGATGACACAGACAACGAGCCACACGAACCAGCAGATGAGCCTGATGAGGACGAGAGGATAATAGACGAGGCGGAGAGCGAGCTTGCGGACGATGGAGTCGCTCCGCGTGGACAGGACGATCTCCCCCGGCTCAGAGTCGATCGCGCGAGCCGGGCAGGCGGTCTCAGCGCACGCCGCGTGCGTCCGCTGCTGATGACGCCGAGCATATCGGTCGTACCGGTCGTGTAGGCGGGGACGCTTCGCCCCCAGTCTCTGCGCAGGACGGGGCTAACCATCACCATACCATCGCCGTGCCCCTCACCACCGCGATGACGAGGAGGGTGACGATGGCGCAGAGTGAACAAACGTCCGCGACAGCGCGGAAGCGTCACGGTCGCTGCCACGACTCGACGAGGCCGACATTGTGGCGGCGCGACGACGGCTATACGCTGGTCGACCTTCTGGAGCGGCATGGCATACCAGTCGCAGGGTCCGGACCACGCCGCACAGCGCGCTGCCTGTTCCATGACGATCAATCGCCGAGCCTGAGCGTGTACCTGGACTCCAACCGCTATTACTGCTTCGCCTGCGGCGCGAGCGGCGACGCCATCTCCCTGCTGCAGCGGCTGGAAGGGCTCACCTTTCGCGAGGCTGTCATGCGCCTGACAGGCGAGGCGTCCAGTGGCTCCGATGTGGCAGCCCAGGATGGATACAGCGCTGGCGGCAGACGCGCGGCTCCTACGGCGCGGGGATCGTTCGGACGTATCGGCGACCAGGAGGGCGCCTGGGACGTACCCGTGTCGGAGCGGATTCCTGACCTGCTGACCGTCGCGGCGGCGCTCTACCAGGCGGCGCTGACGGCGAGCCCAGAGGCGCAATCCTATGTGCGGCAACGTCACATCACACAAGCTAGCGCACGGCGGATGCGCGTCGGTTTCGGCCGGCCTGGAGCGTTGCATGACTTCCTTGCTGATGACCCCGCGCTGACGAACCTGGCGCGTCAGGCTGGCCTCCTCGACGCGTTCGGCAAGGAACGCCTGGAAGGGCGTGTCATCATTCCTGAGATCCGGGATGGCCGCTGTCTCTGGATAGTGGGGCGAACGCTCATAGGTGATGGCGGGGCGCCGAGATATCTCGGCGTCTCCGCGCCCAAGCCGCTCATGGGCATTGGCGTCATCCAGTCGAATGAAGCGCTGAATCGCACGACGCAACGAGCTTCCACACGAGCTTCCTCTTCCTCCAAGACGAATATACTCGAGGTATCTGCGGGATCATCGTCGTCGAGGGACCGTTCGACCTCCTCGCCGCGCGGCAGTGGCATTTACCACTCCAATGCGTGGCGCTCGTCGGCGCACATGCGAGCCAGCGGCAACTGGCCGAGCTCATCGCTCTCGCGGCGGGGCGTCCCATCTGGCTGGCGCTCGACGCCGATGCGGCGGGCGACGCGGGTGCGGACAGCCTCCGATCAGCGCTTGTAGCCGCGCGCTACGCTGGCCCTATCTCCCGGCTCTGCCCACCACTGGACGCGAAAGACTTCGGCGAACTGGCGGGAGTGGCCGGAGCGCGCATGGCCCTGTTGCGTATGCTGTCGCATCCCGCGGAGGCCGCTCTATCTCCGACTGCGCCTGTCAGCGAGGTCTCCGGGCGACTCACCACCAGGCGAACCGCGGAGGCCGCGTCATGAGCGCCTTTACTCCTCCGCGCGGGTTCCAGGGCAGGCGGATGATCGGCGCCTGGGCGCGAGGCGCGGCGCGATCCACATGCCAGCGCGCTGTGAGCGTGCGGGCGCGCCTGGCCCGCTGGCGTGTGACGCAGCGCCGTCCAGACGAGGTCGTCGAGCTCATCCCGCCACGCGCCGAGCGCGAGGATGCGCTGGATACGTTGGCGCTGGAGAACCTGTTTCAATCCTTGCTCTTGAGCGCGCGCGAACCGATTGCGCTGGAGATCCCGGCGCGCCGGGCGAGCGGCGTCTGCTCGCACGGGCAACCTCCGCGCGCAGCCTCGCGCATTTGTGCGCTCAATTGCGCGCGCATGCGCCTCAAGTCGAGGTGCGGCGTGTGTCCCCGTCAGATGGCGCGGCGAGTGACGGCGCCGCAGCCTTGAACCTGTCTCCGTCCTCGTTGACCGCTGATCCGCTGACCCTCCGGGCAGGCGAGCGACTGCGCACGCCTCGATTTGCGTCTACCGGCGGCGCGCATCTGCCGCTCAAGCTCTACCAACATGACGAATTGAGCGCCCAGGGAGTCGACCCGGTGCTAGGCGCGCTGGCCGCGATGGACGGTCTGCCACCCGGCGGTCGCGCGGTCGCGCAACTCGCGCTCGCGCTCGCGCCTGAGCGGTGGTCGCGTGGCCAGCAACGTCTCGCCGTAGAGCATCCGCTGGCGCAAGAACAAGCGCGTGAGCGGGCACAACTGCGGGCAAGCGCACGATTCGTCGGGTGGCGCCGGGACCACGAGCATGACGGGGTTGGGCGCGCTGGGGCCGCTCGCGGTGCTGGCGCTGGTCGCTCTTGCGCTCTACACGCATGCGATCGTCCTCCCACTGCATCCTGGCTCTGGCTCGCCTGGAACTCCGCGCGCTGGAGGAATCATTGGGCCATCGCGTCTGTTGGGCAATCTGGCAGAGCATTTCACACGCCTATTCTCCTCCAATCTTCTCATCACGCTAATCCTTGTCATCAGCGCGCTGGTCCTCCTCATCGTGATCGTGCGGGCGCGGTTGCGCCACACCACGATCTATAGCATGCGGCTCGTCGAGGAGCGGACGACGCCCATCGCCGCGAGGATGCGTCTCACGCTCTTCGCCATCGCGCCCGCGCCAGCGGCCAGCATGAACAGGCAGCCTCCAGTGCGGCGCACTCCAGGACCACCAGCCGGCGCTGACCATGAGAAGCCGGGCAGATTCAAGCGCCAGATCGCACGCGATGGCGCGCGCGAATAGTCTGGTCCGCTCGCGCACGCCTGGTTCGCGACACAACGTGTCCGCTGGTCTGTGAATACCGCGCTCGACCAGACGCTGCTGCACTCGTGGCCGCGTACCGCCAGCATCACCTTGCCAGCGGCGCGTTCTTTGTCGCGCGTCAGCGCTGGCTGGTCTCTCCAGAGCGATTCGCGCGCGGCTGGGCACGGCGGGCGCGCCATGCCCACGATCTGCTGAATGTACGCGAACTGGCGGCGCTCTGGCATCCGCCACAGGGCGAGACGGAGACGCCGTTGCTCGAACGCGGGCGCGCGCATGCGCTGCTCGCCCGTCGCGCCACTGGCCAGCGGCTACCACATCGGCGAGTCGACCCAGGCCAACCTGCGAACTGCCGTACGTCTGCCCGTGAGGCGCTGCGTCACAACACCCTGCTGGTCGCCAAGACCGGCAAGGGCAAGAGTTCGCTGCTGCTCCATCTCGCGCTAGCGCAACTGGCGTCACAAAGCGAGGAAGGCGCTCGGATGGTAGCGTCGCATGTCCAGCGGAACAGCGCCACGACTGGCGCATGGCCATGGTCTCGTCGTGATCGATCCGCACGGTGACCTGGTCAACAACCTGCTCACACTCATTCCCGCCGCACGGCGCGATGAGGTGATTCTGGTGGATCTCGCCGACACCGCGTATCCGGTCGCGCTCAACCCGCTCGATGCGCTCTTCGGGCGCGACCGCGATAAGGCGGTCGAGAGCCTGCTGGCGGTGCTCTCCCAGATCTGGGCGAAGTTCTGGGGGCCGCGCATGCAGAACGCGCTCGAATATGCGCTCAAGACCCTCTACGAGGCCAACGAGACGCTGATCGCGCGTGACCCACAGCATGGCCCCGACCAGCAGTTCACGTTGCTCGATGTCGCGCCGATTCTCTCCGCGCCTGGCTTCCGCCGCGATGTGCTCAGCCTGACGCAGGATCAGGCGCTACGCACCTGGTGGACGCACTACTACCAGCCGCTCGACTTCCGCCTGCAACTCGAGATCATCAATCCGGTGCTGACCAAGATCGCCGCCTTCTCCGGCAGCCGGGTGGCGCGGCGCATCGTCGGCCAGAGTCGCTCGACGCTCGACCTGGGCGCGATCGTGCGCGCGGGGCAGGTGCTGCTGGTCAACACCGCCAAAGGCGTCGTCGGCGCGGAGACCTCCACCCTCATCGGCGCGACGCTGCTGGGCGCGCTCCAGGCCAGCCTCGAAGAGCAGGGACGTCTCGCGCCCGAGCGAGCGCCGCCAGTTCCTGACCATCATTGACGAGTTCCAGACCCTGCTGGGTGTGGACTACGCCGCGCTGCTCTCCGAACTCCGCAAGTTCGGCGGAACCTTCGCGCTCGCCACCCAGACACTCGCGCACCTCGACGCGCTCGACCCAACGCTGCGCCCAACCACCCTCGCCAACGTGGACGCGCTCTATGCCTTCGCGGTCAGCGCGGAGGACGCGCGCACGCTCGTCCGCGAACTGGACGAGGTGGTCACCACAACCGACCTCATCAATCAGGATGATTTCCACTGCTACGCCAAGCTGACGCTCGCGGGTCGCCGTTTGCCCGTCTTCTCACTGGCGCTCGATCCGCCACCAGCGGGCGAGCCAGCGGTCGCCGCCGAGTTGCGGGCGCGGGCGCGCCTGCGCTCGCCCGTCCGCTGGTAGCGGTCGAGGAGGCGCTGGCGCAGGCGGCGGCGCGCTACCTGCCGCGCCACGAAACAGGGGCGTCTCAATCCGATGAGGGCAGGGAAGGCCTGAAACGGTCTCGGTGTGGGATATGGTCGGTCAGGCATCGGGTCATGACGCCATGCGCGCTGATACCGTGCCAGACGCTGCTACCCGCCCCTCGCAACGTGGCCGCTTCGGACGCCGTTCGCGTCCGGCGGTTACCCGGCAAGCGGTCGGGCGCGCCTGCCTTCGATCTCTGGTCTGAACTCCTTGGCGATCCAACCGCTGACCTCAGCGCGGACACCGGAGCAGGGGGCGACCGCGAGCAGGCACCTCCAACACGCGCGGAGTCAGGCGACGGAAAGGAGGCGCAGTCATGACATCCGCCGTACCATTGTCTCCTTTCGCGCACGCTGCGTCTCACGGTACCGAGGTCCAACCTTCGAACGCCACGCAAGCCCATACCCTGGAAACACTCTCCTGCCTGCTGCGGTATCCCTTGTTGCGCGCGCGCGATCTCTCTGTGCTCATGGGGCTAAGCCTGTCGGCGACGGCGGCGCGTCTCGCGTACGCTCAGGCAGATGGCTTGGCGCGCACCCTGCCCGCGTCACTGCTGGGCGCAGCGTGGCGAATTCTGGGCGCTTACCCCTGCGGGCCTGGAGGTTCTCGCCAGGCGGTATGGCCCAGTTATTTGGTGTCAGGCTCGGCGCCATCAGGCGGACCGAGGGCTGCTGCGTCTGATTCCCGACTTCCCGGCTTGCTCATCACGCAATCCTTCACCCTTGCCCTCATCGCACATGCGCCGGAGATCGCCAGCGAAACGCCGTTGCAGCAGATCACCTGGTCGTGGACACGCACTGTGCGGCTTCGTTCGCTCCAAACGGACGGCGCGCCACAGTCGGGGTACCCGTCGCTGCGCTGCGATGCCGCCATTCGGCTGACGCTCAGAGCAGCGGTACACCAGTCGCACGGCAAGCCCACTGAGCTGGAAGCAGCTGAAGAGTCAGACTCATGGACCATCTATCGGTTCGTCATCCTCTGGGATAGCGGGTTGAGCCGGACCTACGACGTCAGGCGTCAACTACGGCTGCTCTTGCGCATCCGTGACACGTATGAGCGGCAGGGAAGGTTCGCCGCGTTCCCGGCGCTGCTCGTGCTGGCTCCCGACGCACATCGCGCCACGCTTTGGCAGGCGCAGGCGCTGCGGCTGGCGACCGAGCACTGGTTGACGCATCCGCTGCTCGGCGGCGCGCTGGCGCTGAACGAGACAAGCGAACAACTGGCCGTGCTAGGTCCGATGGGGACGATCTCTCCGTCTATTCACACCCACCGCGCTGGACGCGGTACATCCATGGCAGGTTGACTGGCTTGCATTCGCGTCAACCACAGATGCGACCGCTCAGAGACCTTGTGCGGGCTGACACAGGCGCTAGGCATGCCTCGGAGAGAGGCTCGGCCTGCGCAGCATTGCGAGCGTCATCTGTCACACAGGGGCCGGCCTCCGAACAGCACAGACCGACGAACGTGCCGCCTGGCGCGGCTGGCGCTGCGACTCGATGCGCGTTCGCTTCGAGTACTCGCGTTCCTCTACCTGCATCCGCTCCTGTCCACTCAGCAGCTTGCGGTCGTGCTCGGCGTCCAACTGGCCTCAGCAGTGCGCATGCTCCGTCATGTGCTCCGGTTGAGCCTCATCCAGACACAGGTGTGGGGCGGTAGCGTCCAACATGTCGCGCTCTCCGAGCACGGCGTGCTGCTGCTCGCACGATGCGCTCACCTGCCGGGAGGCGCATGGGCCGCGCGAACGCGCGGCGACCCGCCACGTGTGCTGCGGCGCTATCAGCGCGAAGTGCGGTCGCTGGCACGCGTCCCTGAGCATACCGCTGGCGTCTACAGCTTCTTCACCTCGCTGCTCCAGGCCTGCGCCGGGAAACGAGCGCGTGGACATGATATCGCGCTGCTCTGGTGGGAATCAGGCAGTGTCTGCGCCCGTGCGTTTCACGAGGTTGATGGCTGGCATGCGATTCGTCCGGATGGCGCGGGTGAATGCCGCATCGAGGGCCAGCGCTTCCACTTCTGGCTGGAGTGGGATCGTGGCACCATGGGACTGCGCGATCTCACGGCAAAGTTCGCCGCCTATGCTCGCTATATCCGGTCGGGCGAGTGGCGCATGGATGGCAACGATTCTGTACCCGCGCTTCTGATCGTGACGAACGATGTCGCGCAGGCGACGCGACTGGTCGCCGCGCTCAATTCCACTATCGCGCCTGCGTCAGGCATCTCAATCTACATCACGTCGAGCACCGCGCTGGAGGCGCTCGGGCCGCTCGCACGCATCTGGCAGCGGTGGTTGGACGATCGCGCAACGTATGCGGAGCTCCATCTCCGACCCAGTGACGCCTGCGAACCATACCTCAGGTTGTCGGGATTCCTGGTATCCCCTTTCGCGTTCCACTGATTCTGAGAGGAGATCTGAGCATGACACCCGCACATTCACAGCCATTAGCGGCAACATCCGCGCCACCCGCTCCGCAGCCAGCGCCATCCGCAGCGCCTGCCGCAGGACTTGCCTACGCGGGCGAACTGCCCGCCCACCCCTTGTTGCGCCCCATGGAGGTTGCGGCGGCTCTTGGCATTAGCAAGACAACGATGTACGCGATGTTACGGGCTGGCGAACTGCCCGTGATTCACATCGGGCGAGCAGCGCGCATCCCGCGTCGTGCTGTACAGGACTGGCTCGACCGGGAAACCGCCGCAGAGCAGTCGCAGCGCCATAGAACGCACTGAGCCAGGAATCGCGCCACTTCAACATCGCGATGGCTGCATGGCGGCGCCTGGCCGTTGCTTGCAATACACAAGACACGAGCGCGCGCATGTGCTATAGTCGCGATGCGCCACGCCCTGGTCGGATGCAATCGGACGTGTCGTGGGCATCCATCATGCGGTGAAGGATTCGTTTCGGGCGCGCTCCCGCACTGCGATGGACGGGGGAAGCTGGAGCGTTACGCCGCGCATGGCCAGCAGCAAGAAAGGGAACCAGGCGATGGCGGATTCCAGTACAACGCCCGATACGCCGAAGAATCCCCGCTCAGGGAAACGTGGCAACAACGAGGGTAGCGTGTCACGGCGACCAGATGGGCGCTGGGAGGCACGGATCACGCTGGAAGATGGGCGACGCAAGTCGTTCTATGGTAAGACCCGCCAGGAGGCCGCCCGCCAGCTCACTCAGGCGCTGCGCGACCGCGACGCTGGCCTGCCCATCGTCGGCGAGAAGCAGACGCTCGCGCAATATCTCGCGCTCTGGCTGAAAGACATCGCACCCACGATCCGGCCACGTTCCCTGCAACGCTATGAAGAGGCGGTGCGGCTGCACATCAATCCGCATCTGGGTTCCACGACGCTCTCACGCCTTGCGCCCCAGCAACTCCAAACGCTCTACACGCTCAAACTGGAGGAAGGGCTGGCCCCGGCCACCGTCGGACGCCTGCATGCGGTGCTACGCCGCTCGCTGGGTGAGGCCTTCCGGCTGGGTCTAGTACAGCGCAATGTCGCCACCCTCGTCCGGGCGCCACGCCCGACGCACCACGAGATGCGCACCTTCTCGCCCGAGCAGGCGCGTACACTGCTGGATGCCGCGCGCGACGATCCGCTCGAGGCGCTTTATGTTCTGGCGATCACCACCGGCATGCGGCGTGGCGAACTGCTGGCGTTGCACTGGGCCGACATCAACCTCGACGAGCGTTTCCTCCAGGTGCGCTACACGGTGCAGCACGTCAAGGGCGGCGGATACACCTTCGCGCCTCCCAAGACTGCACACAGCCGCCGCAAGATCGCGTTGACCGCAATGGCGGTTGAGGCGCTGCGCCGCCATCGCCGCCACCAACTCGAGCAGCGTGTGGAGCTTGGCGCCGAGTGGCATGACGAAGACCTCATCTTCACGACCGCTGACGGCCACGCCATCCGCGCGAACCATGTATTGCAGCGCATGTTTACGCCTCTGCTTCAGCGCGCAGGGCTACCGATCATCCGCTTCCACGATTTGCGCCATACTGCGGCAACCCTGCTGCTGTTGCAAGGCATCCACCCCAAGGTCGTCTCTGAGATGCTCGGCCACGCGACGGTCAGCATGACACTCGACACCTATTCGCATGTGCTGCCCGATATGCAGAAGGACGCGACAGCGGCGCTCGACCGCTTGCTGGATAAGGGTGGCGCTGAACAGAACACCACACCCATGGCGGATGACAGAAGATAGCGACTTATCGGCGTGAGCGACAGATCGTTGCGAATCCCCATGAAACTCCTGAGGCGCATCTCGAGATGATGGAGCCGCCTCAGGAGTTTGCCGCTACAGCCTCTCGTCATTTGTGTCGGCTGGTGCGCATCGTTAATTGGCGTCATCTCGCCGGGTTGGCGTCAAGGTTGGCGTCAAACGCACTTTTCCAGTCATGTCGTCGTCTCCCGCGCCACTGACCGCCGCGCGGAAAACCCTGAATCCAAGCGACTTCTCGCGGGCAAACAAAAGCGCCTGCCGGGGTGGCAGACGCTTGAGGGTAGCGCATACGGGATTCGAACCCGTGATCTCCGCCTTGAGAGGGCGATGTCCTAGGCCGCTAGACGAATGCGCCAGGTCGCGGAGCATTTTCACGTCCGCGAAGGGTATTTTACGCGATACGCCGCCTCGCCGTCAAGCATCCGCGCGCGATTGCGCCTGCTCCCTGCGCGCCGCGACCATCGCTGGTCGCCGCAGGGCGAGCGAGCGGACTCAGGAGCGTTTGAGGCTGGCGGGATCGAAGGCGAGATCGGCGAGCAGCATGCGGTCGGCTGGCGCGGCGGCGCCCGTCTCGATCAGCTCGCGCCAGGTGTCCATCTGCGCATCGTCGTTGACCATCAGCGCCGCGCGAATCGCGCCATCGCGCACGTAGACGGCGGTGAATACATCCTGCGCCGTGTGGCCACGGATGATGACCTCGGCATCGGGCGAGGGATAGCCCAGCATGTTGATCGACAGATCAAACTGGTCGGAGAAGAAGTACGGCACGTGCTGGTAGCGCTCGTCGCCGCCTGTCATATTCGCTGCGACCGTCTGGCCGCTGGCGATGGCGTTATCCCAGTGCTCGAAGTGGAAGCGCCCCATCACCGGGTCCAGGAAGGCGGCGACATCGCCCGCCGCGAACACATCGTCGGCGGAGGCGCGCAGGTGGTCGTCTACCATGACACCGTGTCGCGGGTCCACATTCAAGCCAGATTCGGTCGCCAGATCGGTGTTGAGTGTGATGCCCACACCTACCACCGCCAGGTCGGCGGCCAGCGTCAACGGCGCGCCAGCGCCTTCGTGCGGGCCGATGCGCACCGCACTCAGCCGCCCATCCGCGCCCGCGATGAACTCAAGCGCCGTCTGGCCCATATAGAATTCCGCGCCACGCGAGGTATACTCGTTCTCCAGATAGGTGGAGAGATCGGGCGTGAGCATGCCCGGCCAGACGCGCTCCACCGGGTCAACGATGCTGACACTCGCGCCCTTGAACAGCGCATTGCTGGCGCACTCCAGCCCGATGAAGCCAGACCCGATGATCACCACCTGGCGGCTGGGCATGTTCAACTGCTGGCGTATGGCGTTGGAGTCGTCGAGGGTGCGCAGCGCGAAGACGCCGGGCAGATGCGCGCCGGGCAGGTTGAGGGTGTTCGGACGGCCACCCGTGGCGATCAGCGCCTTGCCATAGCTGACGGTCGAGCCATCGCTGAGGGTCGCCTGCTTCGTGGTGGTATCCAGCCCGGTGACGCCAACACCCTGCCTGACCTCGACGCGCTGCTCGCCATACCACGGCGGCTCCTGCGCGAAGACGCCACCATTGCCGTATGTGCCGTCTGGGCCGATCTCGCCGCGCAGATATTCCTTGGAGAGCGGCGGGCGATGGTAGGGCAGATGATGCTCCGCTGCGACGATCAGGATGCTGCCAGTCGCATCGCGCTTGCGAATCTCTTCCGCCGCCGTGGCTGAAGCCAGCCCACCACCAATCAGCAGGTACTCCACTGTGCGCTGGGTGTCCGCTGTCGTCATGGCTCACTCCTCACGCTCGCCCGCTGCTCACATGCCATCCAGCCTGAACGCGATTCCTCCGCGCCCGGCCACGCGCAGCCCACGCCCGGCCACGGCGCGCTACGTGGCCCTATCCGCTCGCCGCTAGCGACGCCTGGCGCGGACTAGAGCGGCGCCTGCTCCTGATCGGGCGCCGGCGGGAGCGCGGTCGGCTCGGCGCTGTCTTTGTCGCGCAGCGCCTTCTGGAATTCTTTGATGGTCTTTCCGGTAGCCGCGCCAATCTCAGGCAGCCGCTTGGCGCCGAAGAACAACAACGCAATCGCCAGCAAAGGAATCAGGTATTCTGGCCGGAAGAATCCCATACAGCTATCTCCCTTCATGAGTTTGATGCTATTTGGCAGGGGTTCGGCGCGTGGCGCCACCGAGCCTCTTCACTACCCTGCGTCTCTGTTCTGGAGTATACACGCGCGGGCGCTCTGTCACAATGTCGGCGCCACACTGGCTCACCCACCGCTCGCTGGCCAGCGCGCGCGCAACGCGATTGCCGATCACTCGCGCCGCTAGCGCGCGCCCTCGGCGCTGGGCGTCGGCGGCGCGGCCAGCTCCCCGCGCTTGCCCTCGGCGGCGACCTGCTCGGCATAGACGCCGTGATACTCTGGCGGCAGCAGCAGCGCGATATGCGTCATGATCGCATCGATACCGCGCTCCACATCATCCCGCGTGTGCCGCACACCGCTCTTGCTCAGCATGAAGGGCGCGCCATAGCGGATGGTGACGGTGGGGCGGCGAAAGAGCAACTGACCCTTGCGAAAGACCGCCGCGCTGTTGGCGATGGCCACTGGCACGACGGGCGCATTCGCGCGCAGAGCGATCAGCGCGACGCCGGGCAATCCACGAATCATCTTGCCGCCCGTGCGATGCCCTCGGGAAAGATTGCGACCAGTTCGCCCTGACCCAGCAGGCGGTCCGCTATGCGCAGCGATTCGCGATCACCCTCGCCGCGCCGCACGGGGAACGCGCCGCAGAAGCCGATGACCCAGCCCAGCACGGGAACCTGGAAGAGTTCGATCTTGGCCATATAGTGCGTGATGCGCGCGATGGGAAAGGCGACCAGCGGAATGTCGATCCACGCGGCATGGTTGGAGGCCAGCATCGCCGATCCGCTGCGCGGCACATTCTCCAGCCCCTCGACACGCAGCTTGAAGAAGAGCGGAAAGAGCAGCGCGGCGATGAAGCGAACGATGCGATAGCCAGTCGGGCTGGCCACGCCATCCCAGCGTGTGTCGCGCGGCGTCGTCACCGCTGGCGCGACATAGGCGCCCTCACGCGCCGCACCGCGTGGCCGCCGCTCCGCTGCGGGCGCGGGCGTGACGGGCGTGGCCGTTGCGGGCGCGACGGCTGGCACGACGGCGGGCGTGGCTGTGACGGATTCGCGACGTTGTAGCGCCTCGGCGAGCAGCGCGCAGATACGCGCTACGACAGCGTCGAACTGGCCATCGCGATTCTCGACGACGATGGCGTCGGGCGCGAGATCCATCTGGGCGGCGTCTTTGTGGTCGCGCGCTTCGATGTCGTCGAGCACCTGGGCGAGCGCAGGCGCGCCATCGCCCAGCGCGGCGACGAGGTCAGCATGGCGGCGGCGGGCGCGCTCATCGGCGGGCGCCGTCAGCGCGATCTTGAGCGTGGCGGCGGGCAGCACGACCTGGCCGATGTCACGTCCGACCATCACGACGCTGTGCGCGTTGGCCATCTCGCGCATGCGGGCGATCAGGGCGGCGCGCACCGCTGGAATGCGCGCGACCGCCGAGACGTTGCGGGTGACGTCGAGGCTGTGTAGTTCCGGGGCGAGGTCTTCGCCATCGTCAGCGGCGAAGACGCTGTATTGCCGACCATCCGTGACGATAGGATGAGTGATGCGGATGGGCGCCGCCGCGATGAGCGCCAGCAGCGCGGCCTCGTCGTCGGGGGAGACGCCGCGCCGCAGCGCCAGCAGGGTGAGCGCGCGATAGAAGGCGCCGCTATCGATGTAGAGATATCCCAACTGTCGGGCGACCCGCTCGCCGATGGTGCTCTTGCCCACACCTGCCGCGCCATCCATGGCGATCTGTGCGAATCCCGCGCCCTCATCACCCATAGCTGCTGTCTCTCCCTGGGTGGTTGCGCCGCGTCGTCGCGCCCCCTGACGCGCGCAGTTCCGCAGACGCCATACCCCGCACAGTATAGCATGGCGCAGGCGTCGGAGACGCCGCGCGTCTGACACGACGGCAGGCGCCTGAAGGGAAGCTGGCGGTTGAAACCGCGCCTGCGGGGCCTGGCGGCCCACAACCCCACCTACGTGGGTCCAGGAGCGGCCAGGAGCGGCCAGGAGCGGAGATTCCTCCTGTGGACCCGCGCAGGCGGGTCTGGTGGCGACCGCAGTCGCCTTGAGGCGCAGTTTCAACCGCCAGCCTGCTCGCCAACCAACCGCCAGTTTTGGGTAGGACCTAAAGTGGCAGGCGCTGTTGACAGGGCTGGTCGCCGCCCGCTATGCTAAAACGCGCAGAGAGGAAGAGAGCGACGCTGGCTCCAACGCCACGACCTCACCCGACAGACGCATAGACAGGGAAGAGAAAGCGTGAAGAAACGGACTGGCCGCGCGGCAGGGGCGTCGCGCCCCCGCAGGCTCTCTGTCAGGCGCGGCAGCTTGTTCGCGCTGCTCTGCGCCATCGCGCTCGGACTGCTCTCAGCCGCGCCACTCAGCAGCCAGCCAGCGCAGGCGGCGGCGCGCACGCGATTCTATGGCGTCCTCAGCCGCGCCGCGCTCGATACTGCCACGGCCACAGCGACCGCCACGGCCACGGCGGCGGCCACGGCCACGCCGACCGCAACCACCACGGCGACGGCCACGCCGACCGGCACAGCCACGCCGACGCTGACCGCGACCCCCAGCGGGCCACCGCCGAAGAACCTCGACGTGAGCGCGGCGGCCACCGCCGCTGGCTGGCCACAACTGGCGGGCAACTGGTGCGGCATCGCGACCGTCGCGCTGATCGCGGACTACCTCGATCCAGCGGCGCCCGTCTCGCAGAATGCCATCGCGGGCCTCATGAGCGATCCCAGCAGCACCAGCGAGTGGGGCGCGCCGACGCCTGCGGGCTACGGGCCGGGCGTCACCGCCGATATCTCCCGCGACTTCGGCACCGATCCGCGCTCGCTGGCCTATGGCCTGAGTGCGGCGACGGGCCGCGAGTATCATGTCGTCGTGGACACGAACGGCGCCTGGGACGCCACGCTGCAGATCGTGGCTACGATCCTGCGCTCACGACAACCGGTCAGCGTCTTCGTGGATCATGGCCAGCACTCGGTGATTGTGTCGGGGGTGGATGCGACCGGTGATCCGCTGACCGATCCGGGCAGCATCACGGCGATCCATGTCTGGGATCCGGGTGGGGCGGGCGCGGGCATCCAGGCGCAGATGGCGCTGGCGGTCCCGCTCAGCCTGTGGCTGTCGGGGTTGATCCCCACTAGTGGCGGCTCTGACTACTTCAAGTACCCCTATTCGGGCAATCAGGATGGTTCTTTCCCGCTCGACCCGGACCCGGCGGTGGGGCCGTATACCTACGTGCCGTCGCTCTACAATCACCTCTGGATCGGGCACTACGTCTTCATCTCGCCGTTTGGGCCAGACCTCAACCCGGACTGGGAACTCAATCAGAATGGCGCGCTGCTCGCAGGCTACGCGAGCAGCGGCTGGCCGGCGACGCCAGCGGGGTATACCGGCGCGGTCGTGCCGATGCCGACGAATCCGCCGCCGCCACCGCCGCCGGTGCAGGTGTTCACGGCGAAGCCGCTGCCCAAGCCGCACCCGAAGCCGGTCGCCAAGCCGACGCCGACGCCGCTGCCGACGCCACGGCTGCGTCCCTCGCCGACGCCTGCGCCGACTACCTCTACGGAGGTCGCGCTCTCAGACCCACCCCACACGCCGTCGCCCTGCGCGTCTGTGACGTCGGTGGCGTGCGCGCTCTCGGCCATGCCGCCGCTGTGGGCGCTGGCGCTGGGCGCTGCGCTGCTGCTGGGCGCGTTGCTGCTCGCCGTGGTCCTGTTCGCGCGCCGACGGCGCACGCGGCCACCGCTGGCGGCATCCGCTGCGCCCACGCCAGCGCCAACGCCGATGATGCGCCGCTCCTGCCGCTGCTGCCCGCTGAGCCGTGGAGGCAGAGGCAGGACCGGAGCCAGAGGCAGGACTGGAGCCTGCTGATGCGACGGGAGACGACGCCATGCCCACAGACGCCGAGGCCAGCGCCGCTCCGGCTGACACGCAGACCGAGGCCGCTGCTGCGGAGGGCGAGCCTGCCAGTGAGCCGATCATCGTGCCGGTGCTGGAGGCCGAAGCGGCGGCAAGCGACAATACGGTGGAGTAACGGGGGGCGACTGGCGCTTGAACCGCCCCTGGCGCGGCGCCTCAGGCCGCAACGTCCGCCTGCCCCGACTGCGCCTCTTCTGATAGTTCCCAGCCTGGCCGAGACGCTGATCCGCAGCGCCACAGCATCGCCGTATGGTATCCTTGGGATGCGCATGCGTAACGCCTGCCGCGAGGGGCGCTGGAAAGGAGAGACAGCTATGAGCGCTATTATCCATCGTGAGGCGGTCGTCGGGCCAGATGGCAAGATCGAGATACTCGCGCCAGAACTCCAGCCGGGCCAGCGCGTGGCTATCACCATCGAGCCTGAAGCGGACGCCACATCATCTGAGCCATCACTCTACGACCTCGTCAAGGATCTGCCAGGGGGCCGTCTCTTCAAGACAGCGGAAGAGGTCGATGAATACATCCGGCAGGAGCGCGACTCGTGGGATCGCTGACCCCGCAGCCAAGCGGTGCGGTCTACATAGACTCCAACATCCTCATCTATACGATAGAGCGGGTGGTTCCCTATGCCCAGATGCTTGACCCGTTCTGGCAGGAGCTTGCGGCGCAGCGGGCGCAAGCCATCACAAGTGAATTAACCTCATTGGAAACGCTGGTTGGGCCTATGCGTTCAGGCGATGCGACGCTGGAGGCGCTCTTTCGCCGTGTACTCTTCCGCTCGCCCACCTTGCGCCTGATTCCTGTCTCAATGGGGATAATCGAGCGCGCCGCACATCTGCGCGCCCGATTACCAGGCCTCAAGACGCCTGATGCCATCCATGCTGCGACCGCCCTTGAAGAAGGCGTAGCGACCTTCATCACCAATGACACGATATTCCAACAGATTCCCGGATTGAGGGTGAGGACGCCGCATGACCTACCTACCCTCTGACAGCATCGACAATGATGACGCCTGGCCGCTGCGCTCACCTGCGGCGTCAACGAGATGGGCAGTGGCGGCTCGACGTAGCTACTGGCTACGTCGAGCCGCATGCGTAGTCGCTGGCGGGAATCGCCGCGCGCGCAGCGCACGTCTCAGGCGTTCGCGCCGTTCGACGCTTGCTCTGGCTGCTTCTCGATGAGCTCGCCTTCGATGTGGAGCTGTATCTCATTGCTGACGACGAACTTCCCATCGAGCATCGGATTGAAGGACATCCCGAAGTCCTTGCGATTGATCTGTCCCTCACCACTGTAGCCGATACGATGTCCCATCATCGGGTCGTTGAACTCGCCGTACTTCACCATGTTCAGCGTCACTGGCTGGGTCACGCCCTTGATGGTCAGATCGCCCGTCATCGTATAGCGGTCCTCGCCGGCGTGTTCGATCCTGGCGCTCTTGAACGTGATCGTCGGGTACGTGTCAGCCTCGAGGAAGTTGGACGACCGCAGGTCATTATCGCGCTGTTCGTGATGGGTACGGATGCTCGCCGTCTTGATCGTGATCTCCACAGCAGTCGCTTCTGGATGGTCAGGATCAATGGTTCCAGTGACGACAACATCTGCGAAGTGTCCGCGCACCATCATCATTCCCAGATGCTTGGCGGCGAACTCGACCTGCGTGTGGTACGGGTCTGCTTGCCAGACACCCTGCGTCACCGTTGTCACCGCTGCTGTTTCGCTCTGTCCGCCTGGCGTGGTCGTTGGCTCGGTCATATCAACCCCTTTTGACAGGCTGCGCCGTTGTCGCGCATTCAGCTTCAGGCGCCGAATGCGCAAAACGGTCCCTGTCTACCATTAGTTCCGTATCTAAACTAATGGTAAAACGGGAAACAGCACTTGTCAAGGGCGTTGGCGCAGGCGCAGGCGCAGTGGGGCTATGTGTGGTATCTTGTGCCCATGAAAACGCCCGAATCATCGCCGCAGCTTGAGACGTGCGCGACCCAACCCATGGGGCGCGCCTTGCGCCTGCTCGGCGATGCCCCGACGCTCCTGATCATTTTCACGCTGCTGCGCGGTACCTGTCGCTTCGGTGAGCTACGCACGGCGCTGGACGGCATCAGCCCCAAGACCATTGCACAGCGGCTCAGGATACTCACAGAGATGGGCTTCGTCCAGCGGCGCGCGTTCGCCGAGATTCCGCCGCGCGTTGAGTATGACCTGACAGAAAAAGGCCTCGCCCTGGCGGACATCATGGCGGCGATTCAAGCATTTGGGGAGCGCTTCCTCTCGGAAGCGACGGACGACTCCTGTGAGCCTGCATCATCTGAGGCGCCTGCGACAGCGGACCAGTGAGCCACCCGTCAGACGATTCCGCTAGCTCGCCACGCCATCCGCGCTGAGGTCGAGCGCGCGGCCCTCGGCGACGGCGACGAAGCCGCTGCCGGGCACGTAGTCGGCATGGGTATACAACGGCGTTCTCTGCCTCCAGTTCGGTGATGCGCTCGTTCTCCATCATCGCCGACGCCTACAGGGAACCCGTGCTCACCTCATGTGCTCACCTCATTTTCAGGTGAGTTCCTACGGCTTCTTATCTCGCCATCCCGAACTGGCATAGGCTGAGAAAGTGCGCGCGGCGCCCATCATGTCTACTGGTTTGCAATAACTGGCGCAACAAAAGAGTAATCAGCCTCTGGAAAAGCTCGCCAGCGTTCACGCCCTCGCTCGCTATCCAATCCGACGATCCCGCGGGTCGTCGCCAAGACGATCCAGCCCGTCGTCGCAGCTACCCGTACCGCGTTCATCGCCTCTGAGCGGGGGGCTGTTTGCTGCCATTCCCAGCGTACAGCGCCTGACACACCATCCAGCATCCCGATCACTACCACATCGCCACGCCGAACGCGATAGGCGCAGGGTGTGTTGCGCTGTGTGGGATCTTCTAGCGCGAGTTCCAGATCTCCCGCGCCCGAATGCTGCCACCCAGCCGCCTCTTCGGACCGCAGCGGCGCTGTTCGCCAGACGACCAGATCGTCGAGAGCGCCGGAAGCCACAGAAGCGCTCTGCCAGGCGCTCTTGTATCTACGTCGTCAATGACCTGAGTGCGCCAGTCAGGCGAAAGCTCCAACGCAATAAGACACTGATGCTCGACAAGGTAGGCGGTTCCATGCATCGTGAGCAAGATCACATGCTGCTGGAGAGGGAGCGCGTACTGGTATACGACTATGCCTGACGCTACGTCGATTTCGGTAAGCGCATATCGATCAGGCAGATCGGGATCAGGCGGAAACCCAGGCGCGGTGTAGATCCACACGCGCTGTGCGCTACATGCCAGTGACAGTGGCGTGCCACGCTGGGCGTACATCCACAGCCCTTCCCGTGGTTGCCGAGAGCGCCAACAGGCCACGAGGCGCTCCTGGCGTCACCTCGCGGAGTGGGGGTATCCCTCTGCTCACCGCTGCGCCCGCCGAGCGATTCCGCTAGCTCGCCACGCCATCCGCGCTGAGGTCGAGCGCGCGGCCCTCGGCGACGGCGACGAAGCCGCTGCCGGGAACGTAGTCGGCGCTCTGGTGGCGGAAGTAGGTATTGTAGAGTTGGGCGTAGCGGCCACCACGTGCCAGCAACTCGTCGTGCGAGCCTTCTTCGACGACGCGCCCATGATCGAGGACGAGGATGCGGTCGGCGCGCTTGACCGTCGAGAGCCGGTGCGCGATCACCAGCGCGCTGCGGTTGGTCAGCGCCTCATCCAGCCCTTCCTGAATCTGCTCCTCGGTCAGCGGGTCCACGCTGGCGGTCGCTTCATCCAGAATCAGGATGGCTGGCCGCTGGAGCATCAGCCGGGCCAGCGCGACGAGCTGGCGCTGCCCCAGCGAGAGGCCGCGCCCCAGCTCGCCTACCTCGGTCTGCAAGCCGTTGGGCAACGCCTCCAGCCAGTCGCCGCCGCCCACGTGCCGCGCCGCCGCCACCACCTGCTCGTCGGTCGCGTCTGGCCGCACATAGCGGATGTTGTCATAGATCGTGCCGTTGAAGAGGAATGGGAGCTGCGGCACGACGCCCAGATGGCGCCGATACTGGGTCAGGTCGAGTGAGCGGATGTCGCGCCCATCGATCAGGATGCGCCCCGCCTGGAACTCATAGAAGCGCGCCACCAGCTTGCCCAGCGTCGACTTGCCCGCGCCCGTGTGGCCAACCAGCGCCACCGTCTGCCCGGCGGGGATGCGCAGCGAGAAGTCCGTCAGCACCGGCTCATTGGGCGTGTAGGCGAAGTTGACCCGCTCGAAGGTGATCTCGCCGCCCACCTGAGGAACCGCATCATCGCCCGTCTGTTGCACGCGCGGCGTCGCATCCACCAGCGCAAAGACGCGCTCGGCTGAGCCTAGCCCCTGCTGAAACTGGCTCCAGAAGCTCGCGATGCCCGTCAGCGGAATCGTGAAGAGTTCGATGGCCTGCACGAAGAGAAACCACGAGCCGGGCGAGACAGCATGATTGGCCACCTGGATGCCACCGAAGTAGATAATCATCACCGTGCCGAGGCCAGCGATCGTGTTGAGCAGCGGGAAGATGGCGCTGAACGTCAGCCCCTGACGCAGATTGACCACATACGAGCGCTGATTGACCGTGGTGAACTCGCCGTAGATTGAGCGCTCCTGACGGAAGCTCTTGGCGACCGAGATGCCGCTCATCGTCTCCTGCACCAGCGCGTTGACGCTCGCCAGCGCGCGGCGCGCCCGCTGCGTGGTGACGCGAGCGATGCGCCGGAAGGCCAGCGCCACGACGAAGCAGACCGGCGCAATGCTGACAGCGATCAGCGCCAGTGATGGGCTGATGTAGAACAGCGCGCCTGTGACAATCGCCACCAGCAGAATCTGGCTGATGAGATTCAGGCTGAGGGTGATGACATTGGCGAAGTCTTCCGTATCAGAGGTGACACGGCTGACCACCTTCCCCGACGCATACTCGTCGTAGAACGACATGTCGCGCGCCAGCGTGGCCGAAAACGCATCTTCGCGCAGCTTCAGCACGACGTTCCCCACCGCGCGCGCCGTATACGCCTGGCGCACGAAGTTGAAGACCCACGAAAGCCCACCTGCCAGCAAGACGACGGTGACGATCACGGCGATGGACGTGAGGCTGCGGTCGCTCGCGTAGACATCGATGCCATGCGAGATGAGAATCGGCAGGGCGGCGTCGAGCAGCGAACTCAGCAGCGTCATGCCAGAGACGAGCAGCATGATGCGCCCCTGCGGTCGGAAGTAGTTCAGGATGCGACGCACCAGATCACTGTCTTTATAGACGCGGTCATACGCCTCGGCGTCCAGACCGTCCATGATGAAGCCCACAGGTCTTCCCCCTCATTCGCCAGATTCGTTCACCAGATCGCGTGATCGCGCAGCCAGGCCAGTGGATGGACGGTCGCAGCCGCCCAGCCAGCGCTACTCCGTTCCCGTGACTGCGGCGACCACCGTGTCGGGCCGCGCGCTATCGTAGTGGCTAAAGATGCGCCGATAGAGATCGCTGTCGCGCATCAGTTCCTCGTGCGAGCCAACCGCGACGACCTGCCCACGCTGCAGCACGACCACCTGGTCGGCCCAGCGAATCTGCGAGAGCCGCGGGGTGATGAGCAGCGTCGTGCGATCCTTCATCACCGCGCGTAGCGCCTGCTGGATGGCGTCCTCGGTCGCGCTATCGATGGCGCTGGTGGCGTCGTCGAGCACGAGGATGCGCGGGTTGACGAGCAGCGCCCGCGCGATGGCGAGCCGTTGGCGCTGGCCGCCAGAGAGGGTGACGCCGCGCTCACCGACGACGGTGTCGTAGCCATGTTCGAAGCCCTCGATGAACTCGTGAGCCTGCGCCTGCTTCGCCGCCTCGATGATGCGTTCACGTGTCACCTGCTCGCTCAGGCCGAACGCGATGTTGTCGGCGATGGAGCGCGAGAAGAGGAAGATGTCCTGCTCGATGGCGCCGATCTGCGAGCGCAGGCTATCCAGACTCCACGCGCGCACATCCACTCCGTCAATCAGCACGCGCCCTTCGGTGGCGTCATAGGTGCGATTGACCAGCTTGGTCAGCGTCGTCTTGCCGGTTCCCGTCTGCCCGACAATCGCGACGGTCTGCCCCGACGCCACATGCAGCGAGACATCGCGTAGCGCCCACGGCGCATCGGGCTGATCTGGATCATAGGCGAAGCAGACGCGCTCGAAGCTGATCTCGCCGCGCATCTCGGCGCTGTAGCCAGCGGTGTTCTCGTCCAGGTCGGTCTCCTCGCGCATCACGCTGAGGATGCGATTGGCCCCGGCGATGCCCAGCTGCACCAGCGAGTAGGTGAAGATGGAGATGAAGCTGGGGTAGCGCAGCAGCGCCATCAACCCCATGAAGGCGACGAGCTGGCCCAGCGAGATCTGCCCCTGGCCAAAGAGCCAGAGCGCCTGGAGGAAGCCGCCGACGATGGCGATGGCGATCAGCAGCAGTGGCAGGTAGCGCGCCTGAATCTCGCCATTCTTGACGTAGTAGTCGCGATACTTGCTGGCAAACTCCGTGAACTTGCGCCGCTCCTGCTGCTCCTGCCCGGTCGACTTCACGACCTCGATGCCAGTGATCGTCTCCTCCAGCCCGGCGTTCATCAGACCGAACTGGCGGCGCATGTCGGCGGTGACGGGCGTGAGTCGTCGGGTGTAGTTGCGCACGGCGACGATGTAGAACGCGGTGAAGATCAGTGGCGCCAGCAGCAGCCGCCAGTCAATGAAGCCGATGAAGATGATCGGGATGACGAGCGCGCTGGTAGAGTCCAGAATCAGGCTGACCCCCGGATTGATCATCGGGTTGAGCTGGCGCACGTCGTTCGTGGCGCGCGCCATGATGTCGCCGACACGCTGCTGGTTGTGGTAGGTCTGACTCTTGGCAAGCAGGCTCAGGTAGAGTTCGTCGCGTGTGTCGCGTTCGAGCCGCTGGGCCAGCACCTCGCTGCCGAAGACGCCAGCTGGCCCGGTGACGAAGAGCAGCGCCACGATGATCAGCGTCTCCACCGCGATGCCGCCGAGCGCGCTCAGGCTGGGCTGCGGACGCACGATCTCATTGAAGGCGGCGCCGATCAGGTTTGGGATGATGGCTGTGAGCACCTGCGAGAGGACGGTGCCGACGATGAAGATTGCCAGATAACCTTTGTAGCGCAGCACATGTGAGGTGATCCAGCGGATCGGGCCGCGTCGGTCATAGTGGACTTCATCGGCAATGGTAAACTCGCGGTTCGCCATGTCTGGCTCCCTCCATTTCGCGACATTTTGCACGCCCAACCATTCTCATCGTCGCTACGAGAAGCGGCGCCTGTGTTGAGCGCACGAGGGAGAGTGTACGCTATATCGAACATATATTTCAACGGGACAATCCACCTATTAAACTATGTGGCGCTCTGGGCCATTTGGGCCACTTTGACGGTGTCCCTGGCCAAAACGGGCAGGTCGCTGGCGGTTGAAACCGCGCCTGAAGGGCCTGGCGGCCCACAACCCCACCTCCGTGGGTCCCCAGGAGCGGGATTCGTCTTGTGGACCCGCGCAGGCGGGTCTGGTGGCGACCGCAGTCGCCTTGAGGCGCGGTTTCAACCGCCAGCCCGCTCTGCGCCTGATCAACCGCCAGCCCGCTCTGGCGCGATGTGGTACGCTGGCGGCGGTCGGTTCAGTAGAGGAGACTTGCTATGCCCGCAACCCCAGGCGCCGATGCCATGCAATCACCCGTCCCTGTGACGCCCCGGGCCGCCTCGGCCACAGTGATGGCGCGCGAGCGCGCGGCGGGCGGCGTCGAGGTCTTCATGGTGCGACGCCATGTGCAGAGCGAGTTTGTGCCAGATGTCTATGTCTTTCCCGGCGGCTCGGTGCAGCAGGCTGACCGCGAAGCCGAGGTGGCGCCAGGCGTCTGCGCGGCGGTGGAGGCCGGGGCGACGGCGCTGGGGTCGGGCTTCCGCGCGGCGGCGCTTCGTGAACTCTTCGAGGAGGCCGGGGCGCTGGTGGCGCGCAGAGATGGCGCGCCACTGGTCGTCACACAGAACGACCTGGCCCGGCTGGTGACCGACCGCGACGCGCTGAATCGGAAGGCGACAACGCTCGCGGAGGTGGCGCGACGCGAGGGGCTAACACTGGCGACTGATGCGCTGCTGCACTGGGCGCACTGGATTACGCCGGAAGCCTGGCCCAAGCGCTTCGATACCCACTTCTTCCTGGTCGAGGCGCCCGTGGGGCAGGAACCCGCGCACGACGACCTGGAAACGACGCAGAGCGCGTGGGTCATGCCAGAGGAGGCGCTGGCGGGCTACGAGCGCGGCGAGTTTCCGCTCGTCTTCGCCACGATTCACCAGCTACGCGAGCTACTCGGGCTGGCCACGCTGGCCGAGGCGCGCGCGCGCTTCGCAGGCACGACGCCGCAGACGATCATGCCGCGTATCGTGCGCCGCGACGGCGAGGATGTCATCTTGCTGCCGTGGGAGTGAGCGAGCGCGGGCCTGTGCGGCAAGGGCGAACGCTATGATGTGCGCGATGCAGCCGGTAAACTCTGATCTGCTCACACCGCTGATGAGGCGCGCATTCCCTTTGGGCGCCAGCCAGCTAGAGCACGTCGCCGAAGGAACATCTACCTGGGTGTACCGAGCTGTCTCACAGGGCGCGACGTTCTACCTGCGCATTCTGCCAGAAGCTGACGCCAGCTTTGGCCCAGAGGTCGCCGTCCATGAGCGCGTTCGCAGACTCGGCGTCAAGGCCCCGGAAATCGTCTACTATGAGCCAACATACGAGCCACTCCAGCGATCGGTCATGGTCGTGCGCGAGATACCAGGCCGCCCGCTTAGCCAGTCCACTGACCTCGATGCGGCGGCGCTCTCCGCGATTCTGCTTGAAGCGGGACGCGACCTCGCGCGCATCAACAGCATTCTCGTGGATGGTTTTGGCTGGATGACGCGCGACGCGAAGGGTACGCGCCTGCGTGCGCCGTTGCCCACCTTTCGCGCGTTTGCGCTGGAGCAGTGGGAGAACGATCTCGCCTATCTCGCCGCAACCGGCGTGATACTCGCCAGCGAGGTTTCGCGACTTGAGCAGACATGCGCTCACCACGACGGCTGGCTGGACGCCAGGCAAGGGGTCCTCGCGCACGGAGATTTCGACACGACAGCGATCTATCAACTCGATGGGCACTATACTGGAACGATTGACTTCGGCGAGATTCGCGGCGCCGATCGCTGGTACGACCTCGGCCACTTTCATCTGCGCGATGGCGAGTACCTGCCGATGTCGCTCATGCGGCCACTGGTGCGTGGCTACAGCGAGGCGCAGGCGCTGCCGCGCGCCTGCGGGCGACGCATCTGCTTTGCGAGCCTGCTGATCAACGTGCGCGCGCTGAGTCGCAGTCTGCGGAAGCGCCCGCCAGATCGCTTTACCCTCCATCAATTCGAGGCGCTGCGCGCCGATCTCGCGATGCTGGCCGAGTGACGGCGCCAGGGCCGCAGGCCGCCCCGTCCGACTATGGGGTAGCCTGCGCGCTCGGCGTTGGCGTCGGCGCGCCCAGCGGGATGCTCTGATCGCTGAAGCTGGTGAGCGTGACGACATTCTGACCGGTATCGAGGAAGGTCAGCGTCACGCTGTCGCCGGGCTGGGCCAGCGGCAGCTCCGGGCTGAGCGCAAGGCCCGCCTTGAAGATGCGCGCCTGACCGGTCAGCGTCATGTAGTAGACCGACGCGCCGCTCTCGGTGGTCTGCGAGACGCGCGTGATCTGCCCGGTCACCGTTACCGACTTGCCGGTCGGCGTCGCGCCTGGCCCGCCGATGTTGTTGTCGGCGAGATACTGCGCATAGGCCGCCAGCGCCTCCGACTTGTTCGCCGCCATGATGACGTTCACGCCCTGCAAATGCTTCGCGTCTACGATGCCCATCGCCTGGTAACTGGCGCCATATGCGTTCGTCTGCACAAAGGTCGCCACCCAGGTCGGCTCATTGTAAATCTGGTAGAGCTGGATATTGCCCACATCGTAGTTGCGGATGTTGTTCGGACTCGACTTGAAGACGTTGGTGACATTGTCGGTCACGCCGAGACCAGTCAGCGGATAGAATCTGCCGGTCATGTCGCGGGTGTCGAAGAGCACGACGCCCGTGCTGGAGTTGTCTGAGCCAGCGCTCGAGGTCATCGGCTCCAGCCAGACAGGCTGATCGACCTGATTGTAGACCAGCTCAGGCGTATCGGTCGCGGGAACCTGCTGATTCTGGCCAGACGGATTGAACCACGACGCATGGGCGTATTTGCCCCACCAGGTCAGATAGTCGTTCACCGAGTCGGCGGGGATGATGCGATCAACCCAGCCGGGGACGGCGCTGGGCGCGTCGTTGGCGATGGCGCCTGTCTGGCTATCCACCACGAGCACCCGCCGCACGACAGCGCCAGTGAAGCCGCGTGTCGGCTGCATCAACGAGATGGTGAAGTAGGGGCGCCAGGTATCGTCCACCTCCAGCGTGGGATCGGCCAGATCGCCATTGGTGTAGCCACTCAGGTAGACATGGCGTAGCAGGTCCTGGTTGAAGAGCGCGTCGGGCAGGTAGCGCATGTGATAGCCGGTGCGCAGTTGCGGCGCGGCGTTGGGGTCCTCGGCGTCCACCACCACGAAACCCGGGCTTTCCCAGTGGCCCAGGTTGGCCCAGACATTATTGTAGACGAGCGGCGCAATCCAGTAGAGGTGGCCACGCACCGACTGCAGCGTGTATTCCGTCTGCTCCGTATGATAGACCGAGCCGAAGTTCTGGCCACCTGTGGCGAGGGTCTGCTGGCCCAGATACGAGGCCACGCCCTGCGTGACCAGCACGATATGATCGACATTGGTTGGCGGCAATGGCTGTGACGTGGGAATCGCGACGATATGGGGGATGGCGGCGAGCGCTTTGGCGTTGGCGTCGAACCAGGTCGTGCCAATGACGATTACCCCGTTGATCACCACGCCAATCACCAGCGCCGCGATGATGGCAATGCCGCCAGCCAGCGCGCCACTGGGCAGGCCACCGACCGGCTGCTCGTTCACCACGCGCTTGCCGCTCGCACGCCGCGCCGCACCGCGCCCGGAGCCGCCCATTCCGTAGGCGCCGGGAATGGTATTCATGCGCTCATTGAGCGCGCTGAGTGTCTGGCGCGCCCGCGCGACACTGCCGCCAAAGAGGGCATACACGCCTATGAGGATGAGCGGCCAGAGCAACCATTGCCAGCCGCCGTAGGGGCCGGTGATCGCGGGCATGGCGAAGTAGAGGATGCCGAGATCGAGGATGAAGGTGAGCGCCCAGAGCGGCGCCGCCCAGAGCGCCACAACGCGCGGCGAAGGCCACTGCTTACGCCCCAGCGCATAGACCAGCGCCAGCAGCAACGCCGTCACGACGGTCGCGCCAATCGCGGCCAGGCCGACAATGATCATAGCTCACCCATATTCCAGCCTCCGCCCGACACGCAGGGCAGCGGGCCATCCACAGACACACGAAGAATGCTGCTCCGGCGCAAAAACATGCGCGCAGCGAGGCCATCGCCATCTCCTATAGTCCCACACCGCATACGAGTGGTCAATCAGCCAGTGGGCTAGCGGTTAAAACCGCGCCTCAAGGCGACTGCGGTCGCCACCAGACCCGCCTGTGCGGGTCCACAGGAGGAATCTCCGCTTCTGGACCCACGCAGGTGGGGTTGTGGGCCGCCAGGCCCTTCAGGCGCGGTTTCACCCGCCAGCGGCCCTTTCCGCCGAAACCCCGGACAACACGGCGCGTCACTCCCTGCGAGAACCTACGCCGCAGTGCTCCACCTGCTCCCCGCTGGAGCTATTTTGAATAAGTATTGCGCGCAGGCGACTCTGCGACACAATAGGGCTACCCAGGCACAGGATCAACCGCCAGCTAGCCACCTGCTGCGGCGCAGGGGCAGCCGCAGCAGCGCTTCTCGCGGCAATGACGCGACCAGACGTGATGCAGTCCTTGCTGGGCGAGGGCGCCGCTGGGCAAACGTGGCAGGCCAAGCTGGCGCGTCATCTCGCGCGTGATCTGGTTGGACGGCAGGCTCGGCAGCGCCGCAGTCGCGGCAAGCGCCAGCCGGGCCAACACGGGCGGCGCGTCTGGTTGCGCGCGCGCCCACGCGACGATAAACGGCAGCGCGACGTTGAACGCCAGGATGCGCGCCCGCCCCGGCGAGACGGCCCCGCGCTCGGCGACGCGCAGCGCCTCCAGCAGGGTCAGCGCCGCGCCGCCGACGCCCGCGCGGTCGGCGCCAGCCTGCAACGCCTGCGTCAGCGCGGCGAGCGGGCCGCACGCGAGCCAGCGATCGCGCAGCGCGAGCAGCCCCGCCAGACGCCGTCGTTCGATAGCCGTCATGCGCGCGGCGCTGGTGAGCAGCGCGTCGGGCGCATCGCCACGCGCCAGCCGCTCGCCACATGCGCGCAATGTGTCGCGGTCGCGTCCGTAGACCAGGCCCTCAGCCAGCGCGGCGAAGAGCGCGCCATCGGCGGCGCTCCAGCCCGGCAGCCATGCTGCGCCTGGCGCTGGTGGTCGGCCCAATGCGGCGGCGAACAGCGCCACTCGCGCATCGAAACGCGCCCAGCCAGCGGCGACGAGCGGCGCCAGCCGAGCCTGCGCAGACATGCGCGCGGTTCCACAGCGCGCGGTGAACCCGGCGCAGGGCCACGCAGGCGGCGCCGACGTGGCTGTGGCAAGCGGCTGCTGCGCCGCCAGCACGACCAGTGGCGCGCATCGCCCACTGGCCAGCGCGCTCACGCCCGCAAGCTCGCCTCGGCCAGCCGTCAGCGTCACATGCAGCGCCAGGTCGTTGTAGCGCGGATCGACGCCATGCCCATGCGCGCGCCAGCCAGCAGGGCTGAGATGTAGTTCGATGTCGCCGCAGAGCCGCGCGCCTCCGGCGTCGGTCAGCACGGCGTCGCGAAAATCCGGCCCGGCAGGTCCGCCTGGCCGCCCCTGATAGACGACGGTGTACTGGCCGCCGTCTTCAGCGCGCAACCGCCAGCCACGCCATGCCCCGGCGCCCCACAGCGCAATCAGATCACGCTCGCGTGGCCGCGCTGCCTTGCCAGTCGCCTGCGCACGCCTCGCCCGCCCGCGTCGCCTTTGTCACATCCTCCGCTCCTCCGTGTCGCGCATGGCCTCCCTGAAGGAGAGATACATGGCGTGCGCCAGAAGCGGAAACGGCGGCGCGAGCCTGCGCCGCCGACAGGCATGGTCAACGTGGGGTTCCATAAAAACCGGCGGTCAACGGGTCGCAGGCGGTTGCAACCGCGCCTGCGGGGCCTGGCGGCCCACAACCCCACCTGCGTGGGTCCAGGAGTCCAGGAGCGGACATCTTCGTCTGTGGACCTGCGCAGGCAGGTCTTGTGGCGACCGCAGTCGCCTTGAGGCGCGGTTTCAACCGCCAGCCCGCCGGCAACCCCCGGTTTTTGGTGGAACCTCAGCGCGGTCGTGCGCTTGCCGCAGCGCGTCGGGCGAGCAGGCCCGCCACAGCGACCACCGCGACGCTCAGCCAGAGGGCGACGAAGGTGGCGAAGAGCTGATCGAGCAGCAGCGCGCCGAGCCAGCCGCCGCCCAGCGCGGCGAGAGCGCCCAGCGCAGACGCCTGCGCCAGCCCGCGCCACCGCCGCCCACGCGCCGGGATCAGTCGCGCGGCCACGGCGACCGCGCCGAGCAGCGCGCCGAGCGCGAGCCAGATGAGTGAGAGCGCCAGCATTGTGTCTCCTCTCGCAGTGGCGCCGTGGGCAGCCTACGCCGATGGCGCGAGCGTCGCCAGCAAGACCTGGTAGAGCGCCCAGCCATCGCGCAGCAGTTGACCAATGCCCAGCCCGGACTTCACCTCGACATGCGCGAAGATGCTAAATTCGACGAACTTATGCGGATGATTCAGCCGCGTCAACGCCGCCGCGAAGTCGCGCGACTGCGTGAATGGCACGTAGATGTCGCTCTGGTCGTGCAGCAGGTAGACCGGCGCATGAATCTGCGCGACGACGGATCGCGGCGAGAGGCTGGCGAGCAGCGCATGTCCCTGCGCAGGCAGCGCCGCGAGGTTGGCGTCCACCTGCGTCGGCTCATCGCCTGTGAGCAGGTGATATGCTGCCTGCCCGGCGGGCGAGAGCTGCGCCTGATCGGCGGGCGCAAGCTCCAGGCCGTTGATGGTATTGAATCCCGAGAGCAGCAGCGCGCGGTCGCTATCAGGGAGCGTCTGCGCGATGGTGTTGGCCAGCGCCTGAACGGGCACCGGGTCTGGCTGCCAGGGAACGAGCCTGCCATCAACATCGAGCGCGCGCTGGCCCATCTCGCGCAGCAGGCTTGTCGCATCGAAATAGCCGCCGAAGCTGAGCACGAAGGCGAGTGAATCGGCGATGCGTGGATCTGCGGCGGCCAGCGCGCCGAGCGCGCCACCTGCGCTCAGACCGACGATGCCCACGCGGCCCACGTCCGGACGCCGTTGCAGCGCCAGCGCCGCCTCGACCACAGCGTCAACCGTCGCGGGGACCAGTGTGTAGCTGATGAGCGAACTGGTGGTCATCGTCATCGCCACGACGCCCGAACGCGCCAGCGATTGCGCCAGATTGACGAACTGTGGAACGGCGCGATTGTCGCCGACACCAGAGATCAGCAGCAGCCCCTCACGCGCGCCGGGAATGCTGGGCGCCGACGCAATGGGCGCGTAGATGTCGAGATAGACGGGGCCATCTTGCGATGGGATGACGCTCTGCGTGTGGCGAATGGGATCGCCCGCGACCAGCAGCGGCGGCGCCTCGGTTCCGGTGATGAGCGCGGGCAGCAGCGCAGCCGCACGCACCGCCGAACGCCCCACCGGCGTGACCGAGAGCAGCAAGCTCAGCGTAAACACCAGCGCCAGCGCGACACGCGCCACGATCACGCCAGCCCTGCGCCAGCGACGCCCATGCGACGTATCCCGGCTTGCTCCGGCCGTGGTGGTGGTTGACTGCGCGCGCTCCATCCTGCGCCACCTGTCTCTTTCACGCATTTTCGTCTACTGGCTACTACGCCGCCGATTGGTCGTACGTCACAGCGCCGCAGCGGGCGCCGTAGTAGACTGGACAGGCAGACGGGGCGCCCGCGTCGCCAGTCTGCGAGATCGTTCGTTGTAGTTAGTGACCCGGAAACAGGCGCTATTTTCAGGAGATCAGTACGACACAGGAGGCAGCCAGGATGCGCGCGACGAAACAGCGATGGGGTCCTCTGGTGGCGGCGGGCGCGGCGCTGCTCTGCCTGGTGGTGATCACCGTGGCGCTGGCGCAGCCGTGGCGCGCGCCCACCGCGCGCACGCAATCCACACAGACGCCGCAGGCTCGCCAGACCGCGACGACGCCCGCCAACAGCATCGCGCCGAATGACTACTCCGCCACGCTCGCCGCCGCCGAGCGCGAGGCGGCCATCCAGCAGACGGCCAGCCAGGATGTCGCGGGCATGACGCTGGATGAGAAGCTTGGCCAGATGTTCCTCATCGAGACGTATTACAAGACCTGGACACCCGACATCGCCAATATGGTCGTCGGCATGCACGCGGGCGCGCTCATCATCTATGGCAAGAACATGCAGGACCCCACCCAGCTCCATGACTACATCGCCAGCATCCAGGCGCATGCCAGCATTCCGCTGCTGGTGACGATGGATGAGGAGGGCGGCCTGGTGGACCGGCTGGGCCTCTACAAATTCGACCCGCCGCTGCCCGCCGCCCAAACGCTCGGCGCAAGCGGCAACGTGGCGCTGGCGACGCAGGCAGGCGATCAGGCTGCGCAAGAAATGCTGGCGATGGGCATCAACACCGATCTCGCGCCCGTCGTCGATGTGGAGGGGCCGGATGGCTCCGTCGAGACGACGCGGCTCTATAGCTCCAATCCGGCGACGGTGACAGCCTTCGCGGGCGCCTACATGGACGCCCTCCAGAGCAATGGCGTCATCGCCACACTGAAACACTGGCCTGGCATTGGCGACGCCACGCAGGACCCACATCTCACACTGCCCAGCATTGACGCGCCGATGTCGCAGCTCGAATCGCAGCACTTCGCGACATTCCGCGCGCTGTTGTCGCACAACCCCGGCATGATTATGGTGACGCATGTGCTGCTCGACGCCGTAGACCCCACGATGCCCGCCACGCTCTCGCCGAAAGTGGTCGATGGCATCTTGCGCGGTGAGTTGGGCTACAACGGCGTGGTGATGACCGACAGCCTGTATATGCAGGGCATCGCCATCCGCTACACCTTGCCACAGGCGGCGGTACTCTCCGTGATTGCGGGCGACGATCTGCTGGAGGGCGCGTTCGATACGAACAGCATGGCGGGGATGATCGCGGCGCTCAAGGCCGCGATCAGCGATGGGCAGATCAGCGTGGGGCGCATTGATCAGTCTGTGCAGCGCATCCTGGCGCTCAAGATTCGCTTTGGCATGCTGCCGTTGCGCGACCCACATTATCCGGGCGCGACTCCAGGCGGGCGAGTGAGCGGCGCGCTCGCGCTGTCGCAGCCGAGCGATGCGCGCCGCTATGGGCAGACCTTCGCCTGATCTCTACCCATTCAGCATGCTGTCTCACGGGTGGATGAGCCCTGGCGCCCCGTGCAGGCTCATCCATCCAGGTCTATGCCTCGGTAGTGACGGCGGCCAGGTCCACGCCTGGGCGCAGCGCCTTCTTGTAGATGGCCGCGCTCGACGCCGCACGCATGCCCGCCGCCTCATAGACATGAGTCGCGCCGGTCGGGTTCTGCGCGTCAACGCCCAGCGCCACGACATGCATGCCCCGCTCCCAGAAGGCGCGGAACGATGCGCGCAGCAGCGCGCTGGCGAGTCCCTTGCCACGCCAGGCGCGTTGCGTACCAACGACATTGATCCAGCCGTGATCGGCGCGCAATGTGCCAAGCGCCACCGCTGGAATCGTCCCGTCCTCCGCTTCCATCAGCAGCCAGAGCGCTGGGTCGAAGTCTGGCCGCTTCGTGCGCCTGACCCACTCCTCGAACTCGCGCGGGACATGATTCCAGTGGTCGGCGAACGCGGCCTCCACGGTGTCGAACACCGCCCGCTCATCCTGCCCTGGAATGAAGGTTCGCAGACGCAGGCCGGTCGGCGTCTCTGGCGCGGCAGGCGCCTCGGTCAGCTCGATGCGCATCTCGTGGAAGACACGGCAGGCGGTATACTGCTCGCGTTCCAGCAGCGCGCACGCCGCCTGGTCAATCAGCAGCACACCGCACGTGAGTTCCACCTGTGCGCCTTCTGGCGCGCTATCCACCTGCTCACGCGCCCGCGCCTCCATCAGCCGCACGAGCGCCGTGCCGAGACCCTTGCCGCGATGGTCCGGGTGAACGTAGCCATCGGACTGCAACTTGCCCAAGCCGTAATTCTGCGACTCGCCATAGGCGGCGAGCGCGCCATCTGGGGCGAAGATACACCAGGTATCGCGCTCCAGGTCGAGGTCAGCCCAACCCGCTTGCAGTTCCACCACGCTAAAGCCAGCGCGCGGAACGCCGAAGGAGTTGTCGCACGCATCCATCAGCGTGACGATCCCCTGGGCGTCCTGATCGCGCGCATGCCGGATGATGTACTCTTCCGGCAGCGTGGCGCCATTGTACTGCGCCATAATGCTACTCCTGTACGATCTGAGGCCGTGTGTATCCGACACGCGCCCCCAGACGGCATGGTAGCACAAGGTGGCCGGGGTTGGGCTGGCGCCGCTAACCCGCCAGCAATCCGCCCGCCGCTCCAGAATCCACGTCGGAGACGGCGCCAGCGCGCCAATTTCGCGCTATAATGGTTCCATGGTTCCCGCTGCCCGATTGTTGTCGTCGATGTGGATGGCGCCGCTCACGCCGCGCTGCGCCTCAGTTCGGGCGTCAGGGGAGGTCGTTTGGTGGTCAAGGGGATATCGAGGAGGGTGAACGCATGCGTTGTCCGCACTGCGGGCGCGAGACACCGCCAGAGGCATATTGTGGCTACTGCGGCGCACGATTGCCTCAGGCCGGTGGCGATGTCCCGCCGCGCCATCGCGGACGGCTGCGCGCGCACGCCTACGCCGCTGACCCGCGCGAGTCGCTCTTCACACCCGCTGTCATCTCGACGCTCTTCCCTCATCTCCCACCGGGGCGCGCCACTCTCGCACGCTGGCTGCTGATCGGCGGGGTCGCGCTGACGCTGGGCATCGCCGTGGGGCGCTTTGCGCCGCTGGCGCTGCTGGTGGGCGCGGCGCTGCTGCCCATCCTCTATCTGGCCTACTTCTATGATGTCGCAGTCTATGAAGATGAGCCAGTGATTGTGCTGGTCGGCGCCTTCATCGCCGGGGCGGTCCTCGGCGCGGCGATGAGCCTCGCCTTCTATCGCACGCTCATCGGCGAACGTGGGCTGAGCCTGAACGCAGGGCCTTCGACCACCTATATCGTGCTCTCGGCAGTGGTCACACCGCTGCTGGGGCAGGTGTTGATGCTGATCGGGCCACTCGCGCTCTACGTCGCGCGTCCGCGCTTCAACGACATCCTCGATGGGCTGGTCTTCGGCGTGGCGTCAGGGTTGGGCTTTGCGGCGGCGCAGAGTGTCGTCTATGCGTGGCTCATCATCAGTGGCCCGTTCCAGCGCGGCGGCAGCGCCTTCGACTGGACACTGCCCGCACTGCGGGTCGCGCTGCTCACGCCGCTGCTCTACGCCGCCACCACCGGGCTGATCTGCGCCGCCATCTGGTTGCGCCGCGATCCGCGCGTGCGGCAGCGGCCACGAGCGCTTGCCACGTCGCTGCCATTCGTGCTCGTGGTCGCGGCGCTGGGGCAGGTCGCGCCGAGCCTGCTCACCGATCTGCTGCCAGGACAGATTCGCTCATTTGTCTGGTATCTGCTGGCTGCGGGCGCGCTGCTGATGCTGGCGCGCATCGGTCTGCATCTGGGGCTGCTGGAGAAAGGCTCCGAGGCGGACGGCGCGCCAGACCTCGTGCGCTGCCCGACCTGCCAGCGCATGACGCCTGACCTGACATTCTGTACGCAGTGCGGTGTCGCCTTGCGCGCAAGCTCGAAACGCGCGGCGCGCCGCGCGCGACCGGCGGCGCCAGCCAACGGCGGCGCGGCGGAGGAGGGTGGGCGATGACGACACGGACGACGCGCAAGAGCTGGCCACTGCGCGGGCTGGCGCTGAGCATCGCGGCGCTGGCGCTGGTGTTGATCGCCTGCGGCGGCCCGATTCCCATCGCAGAGAACACGCCCACCCCATGCCCGGCGAACTGCCCACCGCCCGGACGGCTCAGCTCGACCGGCCACACGCTCACGCTGCGTGGCTTCCAGTTCACCTACTTCGATCCCTGGTCGCTCGATTCATCTGACGCCAGCAGCGCGACCCTTGTGGCGCAGAGTCAGTTGGGGCAGATCAGTGTCCTGCTGGAGAGTGTGCCGATCACGTCTGGGCAGACCAGCCAGCAATTGCTGACACGCGCTGTCAACAGCAATCTGAACGACAATCAGTTTACCGACGTGCAGGACCAGGGACCGATCAACGGCGCGGAGATTGGCTATATCGCGGGCAGTGGCGAGAGCTACGCAGCGACCGTCACGCAGAGCAATGCGCCCGATCAGCCAGTCTATCTGCAATTCATGGCCAGTGTGCGTGGCGCGACGGGCATCGTGTTCATTGCGCTCAGCCCACTCGACCCCAACAGCCCTGATCCAAGCATCGTGCCGAATCAGGAGTACGATCATCTGGTCAATAGCGTCGAGTGGCAATGAGCAGGAGGGGCAGATGGTGAGTGGGAGAGCACGCGCCGCGCGGCGTCGCTGGACACTGGCAAGCGCGACGCTCGCCGTCGCCCTCAGCGGAACGCTGCTGGTCAGCCTGGCCGCCTGCGCGCCGGGTAGTGGCGCCGCGCGGCGACCAGCCAGCGCCACGCATGTCGCGGCGACCTCGGCCCTGCCGACGCGGCTGGGGCCGACCGATCCTGCGCGCACGCTCTCGCTCTCGTTCCCGCTGCGGCGGCGCTCGCCAGCCGCGCTGGCCGCGTTGCTTGCGGCCATCACCAATCCCCACTCGCCAGAGTACCAGCGCTATCTGACAGCCACGCAATATGCCGCCGCCTTTGGGCCGAGCGACGACGAGCGCGCCCACGCCGTTGACGCCATTCGCGCGCTTGGCCTCACCATCACAGCGGCAAGCGCCAGCTCTCAGATGATTCAGGCCGTCGGCGCGGTGGGCGCCATCGAGGCCGATTTCGGCGTACGCCTCTACGATTATCGCGCCGCCGATGGCGCCGACTACGTCGCGGCGGATGGCGTTCCGCATCTGTCAGCGTCGCTCGCGTCGGCTGTCACCGGGATCGTCGGCCTGGACACACGCCCCGTTGTCCAGCGGCGTGTCCCGCAGCGCGCGCTCGCGGCGCAGCAGGTCGGCGGGGGCGGGCTTGACCCCTCGGCGCTGCGCGCGGCCTATAACGTGACGCCGCTCTCCGCGCAAGGGCTGGATGGCGCTGGTGAGACCATCGCCATCGCCGAGATAGATCAGTTCAACCCAGCGGATATCGCGACATATGACAACGCCTTCGCCCTGACCACGCCAGCCGTGCAGGTCGTCTCGGTCGCAGGCGGATCGAACAGCGTCAGCCCTGAGCCAGCGCTCGACATCGAGGTCTTGCACGCCATCGCGCCCAAAGCGCAGATCATCGCCTATGAGACTGGCTCCGACCTCGACCACCTCACGCAGATGTTCGACCGCATCGTCAGCGACAACCGCGCGCAGGTCGTGAGCATCAGCCTGGGCGCGTGTGAGCTTGGCCTCGATAGCTCCTCGGCGAGCGGCTTCCTGAGCGCGCTGGATAGCGACTTCCAGCGGGCCGACGCGCAGGGGATGTCGGTGCTCGTCTCCAGCGGTGACTCCGGCGCCTATGGCTGCCAGGACAATCAGCTCTCGGTGGACCTGCCAGCCTCCAGCCCCTACGTCACGGCGGTCGGCGGCACGGCGCTCTTCCTCGGCGCCAATAGTAGCTACGGCAGCGAAGATGGCTGGGAGGGTCCGCTGGAAGGCGCGGGCGGCGGCGGCGGCGTGAGCGCGGTCTACAGCCGCCCCACATGGCAGGTTGGCCCCGGCGTGGATAACAGCGACAGCGACGGCATGCGCGAGGTTCCCGATGTCGCCGCCGACGCCGACCCGCTGACCGGCTACCGCGTCTACTACTCCGGCGACAACGACTGCTCCGGCTCGGACTGCTGGACCGTCGTCGGCGGGACGAGCGCCGCAGCCCCCTTCTGGGCCGGGCTGATCGCGTTGGCGAACCAGCAGGGCCATCGCAAGCTCGGCTTTCTCGATCCCGCGCTCTACGCCATCGGCCAGGCGAGCGCGAACAGCGCGAACAGCGCGGGCGGCGCGAGCGGCAGCCCCTTCCACGATATCACGGGCGGCGGCAACCTCTACTATCAGGCGACCCCCGGCTGGGACTACAGCACGGGCTGGGGGTCGCCCAACGCCGCCGCGCTCATCCCCGCGCTGCTCGCGCAGTGAGGCGTGCGAGGGGTCGCGGCGGCAATGTCGATGTGTAGACTAGCCGCTCACTCTCCCATCGCGATCCCTGGCGGTCGCATTAATCGTACTCATGTGGCAGCTTGACGGCGCTCTCTTTCGGCGCGACTGGTTGCTGCGCGAGGCGTTGGACGGCCTCTGACACCGCGTCTTCCACCTCGTCAATGTTGAATGGTTTGGGGATGACCGGGACGTCGAACTCCTCCAGCGTCTCACCACACTCTTCCTCAGCGCGCTTGGGGCTGGCCGTCACGAAGATGACGGTGTGTCGTGCACGCAACCGCTCGTCGTGTTCCACCAGATCGAGCAAATCACACCCATCCATACGCGGCAGTTTATAGTCTATCAGCGCGATGAGCCGCTCGTCGCTCTCCAGCAAGAGCGTGTACCCGGTCTGCCCGTCAGCGGCCTCGATCACGTGATAGCCTGCGTCTTCGAGCAGACACCGCAGCGCCATACGTGTCGCCTCGTCGTCTTCGATCACGCACACTGACAGAGACGTAGGAACCTCCGCGTGCGTTCCCGGACTAAGCATACGCTCTCCTTCGTGCAGCGCCCATGGCGCCATATGACTCCCAACGCTGACTGAGCCAGTAGGACAGAGCCGATGGTTGGAGGAGTCGCAGAGGAGTCGCACATACCGTGCCACTCCTGAAACATCATACAGGCTATCAAGTGCGCGGAGTGCGCGGCGTGGACGATCATACCCACTGATTGTCGTGTCCAGTTGGCGCCGCGAGCTGGCACGAAACCGGAAGATGGCCACTACTTCAGCCGGGCGTCGCTGCCAACCGAAGCACACACCGCATACTTGGAGGAAATTGAACGCTCTCTTAACGCCTCTAACACCGCAGCCATCGAGCGCTAATAGGAGATTGAAGTCAGGCTTCTATTAGCAACAAGTCTGCGCGTCCGTCAGCCGTCGCACAGCAGTGATTATGCAGAGTGGCAGTCCCAGTGCCTCAATCATTTGAGTAGGAAGGCTTTTCGGCTGTTGGTGCGCGCCTGCGGGTGGGCTGCCAGGCGACCTCTACGGGCGGGTTTGTCATGGTGAGGCGCTGGCGGATGGCTGGTGCGGCCAGTGCCATTCCATGACCACTGCTGAGCAAGTCCGCGAGCATGAGGCGGCGGGGGAGATCGCCATGAGCCAGGCGCTCGGCGCGCTCACAGGGAGTGGGCAGTTCACAGAGGTGAGCACGTGAGGCGGCTTGTCCTGGCGGTTTACCGCTGGCTCTGGGATCATGAAGCGCCTCGCTGGCTGCTTTGGCTGGTGTACCTTGCGTGGCTGCTCTGTATGTCACCCAGGCAGCGGCGTGGCTGGTGTATCTGGTACCAGCGCAGAATCGACTTTGGCTTGGTGAGCGGAGACGACGACGAGATACGCGCAAAGAAGCCGTGAAGATGACAATCTGAAGAGCGGAGTGGTACAGCGGCGATGCGCTCGCGGGCGTGCAGTCGGATCATCTCGCCGTGTTCCTTGAGGAGTACGGCGAGATGATGGCGATGATGGCAAGGATCACATCGGGGCAAAGATGCGCAGGGAGTAGTTATTCGGGTTCTGCACCTCGACGGCAATCTGATAGGTCGGCCCGCTGCCATAACTCGCAGTGAACCCGGCCGACGCCGCGCTGGAGATCGTCCAGCCAACGTTGCTCATGGCCTGGACGAGAAAGTTCACCACGCTGGCTTGGGTACCCGCGCTACAGTAGTAGACATACGTCGAGCCAGCGGTCCCGCCGCCCTGGAACGTGCTCACCCTGGTGCCAGGCGGCATCAGAAAGTGGTTCTGTGGGCTACCGCTGGAGCTGGCGCTGTTGCTATCGTAATAGAGCGCGTACTTGGGCGTTCCGGAATAATAGGTGGGGTCGTTCACGCACGAAGGCGCGGCAATGGTCGCCACTTGCAGCGTGAACGTGGTATAGCCCGGCGCAGGCGTCGCATACTGCTGGAAGCCAATGAAGGCAAAGGGGCTGGACGTCCCTGACGTGTTGAAGCAGTTGTGGCTATTGCTGCAATAATCGTAACTGCTCAGCCCAAGGCAGGGTAGAGTGGCGTGCCGGTGAAGAGGGTGCGGAGCGCGTCGAGCAGCGCGATTCCCTGCTTCCGTAGGGTGGACAAATAGCCTCTCATACGGGCGAGGGCCTCTGCGCCTGCCTCCGAACGGAAACAACCGGACACTTTCTGCTGGGTCTTGAGCATGCGCAGATCGCGCTCGGCCTGATTGTTGTCGAAGGGAATCGACACATCACCGAGAAAGGCCAAGACCTGCGCTTGCCCCAGCCACAAGCGTTCGAGCAGGTGGCGCGCAGGCGCTTGCTTGAGGCGTCCGCGCTGTCCGGGAGAGCGGATGGGCGGTGGGTTGGCCGCCAGTCCAGCGGCGAGCAGCGCCTGGTAGCGTGCGACCAAGGCAGCGTGGACAGGAGGCGGAACCCGTGTGGCGCCCTGGGCGCGGACCGCATCCGTCACGGTCTGCATCTCACGCAGCAGCGCCTTCATCTCCGTTGCCCAGGGTTGCTGAAACTGCTCCTCCACATAGGTCAACTCCCGCAGGTGGTGGACGTTGCAGAGCGCATGGTGACACTGGGTGTAGCCCTGATAGGGTTTCCAGCCGTCGTGGACACTCACCCCCTGATAGGCGGGCAAGATGCCAATGGCCTCGGTGGCTTCCCGTCCCCGCTTGGCGTGGATCGCGTAGTGGGTCAACCGCTCGGTACACGTCACATGCGCCCACGCCAGCTTGCCCATGCGGCGCACCCCCGTCTCGTCATGGTGCAGCACCGGCGCCTGCTCCAACGCCGTCTTGATTGCCACCTCCACGGGCTCCAGCGCCTCAGCGCCCTGCTGGAGCCAGGTGGCGAGCGTGCCTTCGGAAAGCGACGCACCGCACACGTCGGCCAACACCGCGCAGGCGCGCTCATAGGGCAGCAACTGCTGCTCGACCAGATAGACCGCCAGCGCTCGCAGCTGCGGGCCATACTGCGCGCGACTCGGCGCCTCAGCGGGGAATATGCCGTCACTCAGGTGCTGGCAGGCGGGGCAACGCAGCCGCAGCGCCTGATGCTCCGTGACCTGAGCCGCACCGGCGGCAGGTCGGACACCTGGCGGCGTTCCACCACGCCGACTACCTCGGCCTCCGCGTCCAGCGCCGCTTGGCACGCTGCGCACACCGTCGGCCGATGCTCCTCGACCAGGTCTGGCTTCGCCACCAGATGCAGCGTCTCGCCCGGATGCCCCAGTTGCCCGCCCGATGGCTTGCCACTCGCCCGGCGCAAGCTGCGCGTGCGTGGCAATTGGCGCTTCAGCCCATCCGAGAACGGCGGTTTGCCGCTGGTGTGGCTGTCCTTCGCCAGCCGTGCCTCCAACGCATGCAATCGCTCCAGCAACTGCGCAATCTGCGCACGTTGCTGGGCGGTCTCGGTACGCAGCGCAACCACTTCTTCCTCTAGCGTCATGCTCCTATGCTATCCTACCAGTGCAAGTCTGTCTGAGCAGTTACCAATAATCAATGTACGAGAAATTGGTGGGATCGGGGAAGAGATTGTCGAACTTCCAGCCCGCCGCCTGCAACTGGGTGAAGGTAGCGCTAGCGGGCGCTCCTGTAATCGCCGTCTGATCGCCTTGGAAGCAGACGATATAGGTGGCGATGCGGTACTCACCCGCCCCGCCGCCGGTGTAGTTGGGGGCGGTGATGTAAGCGCCAGCGGGCAGAGCGAGACCGGAGACGCCGTCGATCCCAGCGAAAGGCGTCGCGCCGGGCGAGAGCTGAACACACTCCGGGATCGGAGTGGCCGTGGCTGTCACGGTGGGCGCCTGGTCGGTCCCACTGGTCCCGCCAGAGACGCTCGCGCAGGAGGCGAGCAGGAACGGCGCAGCGAGCGTGATCGTGAGGATGAGGGCAAACCCGCGCGCGGGCAGGCTAAATGAAGGGGACGACTGACCTGGGAAACGTCTCATGAGCGTACTCTCCTCCGCGCGCTGGCCCGGTGGCATTCCAACAACCAGTGCGGGCGCCTGGCCAACGTGCAGACTCATGGTAGCGAGACGCCAGATTGCTGTCAGTGACGTAGATCACAGCGAACGCGAGAGCAAAGGCGCAAGATTGCGAACAAAGGTGTCCTGGCGGTGGCGCGACCTTGCTGACCTAGTTGGCACGGCAAGCGCGAAGCTCAAGAGCGGTATGTCGCGAGGTGACCAGCGGCCAACTCCCCCACCGCGTTGGACAGCGTGGCGACCGCTGCGACCGCCACGAGCAGCTCATCATCCCTATCAACAAGGAGATGCTGCTCGTCAACGTGGCGCTACTCACTGCGCTCGCTCTGAGCTTCCTCGCGCAGTGGCTCAACTGGTTCAAGCCCTAGCGCATGTCAGCATTCGGGAGGGAGCACACGCAGATGCGCATTGCCATCGTCGGATCGCGTGGCTACACGCACCTGGAGCCTGTCGCGGCCTACGTGCGCGCCCTGCTCCACGGCACCGTAATCGAACGTGTCACATCGGGCGAAGTCGCGCCCACGGTCATTGAGGTGAAGCGCTGCTGATGTGCGCCTGCTGGCGGGCGGGCGACCTCCACGGGCACGTGTGTCACGGCGAGTGATCAACCTTGCCGGGTGACTCTGTTTGTCGAATTGAAGACACTGCAAGGCCGTGTTAGGCCGTGTTAGGCCAGTCATTGCGTCTACCGTGATCGCAGGTAAGGCGTGTGCAGGTTGCTGTAGTGTTTATTTGCCAGATACTGGAGTCATTTAGATATTGAGCAGACGACGTATAGCGCGATACAGACGATAGCAGCCATAGACCAGCGTAGCGCAGGCAATGATCCCGGCCACAGCGATGCTTCCCACCAGCAATTGATGGCTAGACACATATGCTGCAGCATGGTCGATCCACTCGCTCAGCGCCATCAATGCCCGCTGGATCCAACTGATGACGACTGCCAGGAACAGCAGTACAACAATGGCAGGGATGAGCACGATCGGAGAGGAGATCCAGTCCAGCCAGGTAAGTTCTGGCGAGACATAATAGACGGATGGCTCGTTGTAGGGACGCCTCCGTGTGCGCCAGGGCGTGGGCGCTCGGCCTACTGGTGGTCGCGGCGCGTGACCCAGCGGCGGTCGAGTTGATCGTGACGTAGAACCTCCATCGTGTACAATGACACCTGCCAGCTATAGTGTAGCAGAGTTGCTTCTCTCCGATGGAAAGAAAGGCGCGGTGAATGCGATGCCATGTCTGTTGCCCATCCAAAGCTTCGTAGGACTGTACTGTCTCCTGCAACATCGGCTGGCAGCGTCGGCAATCACCGCGCCTCGGCCAACTCGTCCCAGCGGGTCGCCAAACCTGGACGGCCGCTCGCCTTCGACAAGGCGATCCATGCCCGGCGCAACATCGTCGAACGCTTTAACAATCGCCTCAAGCAATGGTGCAGCTTGGCGACCCGCTACGAGAAACGCGCGGTCAACTATCGGGCGATGCTGGTCCTCGCTTCGATCGTCCTCTGGCTGGACCCGTGATTCGTCAGACAGACCCTAGTACTACAGCGACACTTGTGTGCCAGCAATCTCGTTGGTTTGGGTGAACGTGTCGAGAATCTGTTGCCAGATGCCCGCACGACGCCAGCGCTGGTAAGAGCTGTAGACCGTCTGCCAGGGGCCGAACTGCTCAGGGAGCGCCCGCCAGGAGGTACCGCTCTGGACCACCCAGAGCATGCCTGCTAACAGCGTTCGGTCGTCGTGCAGGTGGCGGCGCAGCGGGGGCAGGAGGAGCACAATCCGCTCCCACTGGGCATCACTGAGCTCACAGCGGCGGCCCGCGAGCATCTGAATGGACGGTGGGCCGTGAGCCATCTGAAGCGGGTGCTGGCGGGCGCGCCGAGCCGCATGGCAGCGCTGAGCAACGGCTTGGTGCTGTCGACGGAACCGCGACCACCCCAGACGGAACGCCACCTGCGCCACGGGCTCGCCCAGCGTCAGGAGCAGGCGGCGCACCTCGGGCGTCGTCAGGGCAAGCAGGCCTGAGTGCCCCCCTCGTATATTGTGAGCGAAGGAGCACCAGCTCCGTGGGCGCTGGCAGGTGACGGTCTCTTGGCCCCCCATCGGCAGGAATGACCGACCAAAAAAGCGGCCCGCACCTGCCTCGTGGGACTGTACGGTCGATGGCCGAACTGCTGCGCCGTTTGCAGAAGACCACGCGAGAATGTGCTGTAGATGAGCGCCTATGGACGAGGGGACCGCAGCCACGAGGTCAGGGCCTTCCAGCCAGATCGGAGCCCAGATCGGAGCCCAGATCGGAGCCCAGATCGGAGTCCAGGTCGGAGTCCAGGTCGGAGCCCAGGTCGGAGCCCAGCAGCGTTGTGAGAAACGAGAGGCGCATTATGTTGCCAGCAGAGATTGCGTGTGTCGTGGGCATTGATGTCGCTAAGCAGGCGCATGTTGTCTGTGCGCTGGAGGCGCCCAGTGGCGCGCTGCGCCACAAGCCGAGCCGAATCGAGGCGACAGCCGAGGGATTTGCGCAATTGCGTTCCTGGTTGGCGACCTGGGACGCTCCAGAGCGTACCCTGATTGGTCTGGAGGCGACGGGGCCATTGTGGGAGCCGCTCTACGAGGACCTGACGCAGGCAGGGTATACGGTGCTGCTGCTCAATCCCCGCCAGACCGCCTCGTGGGCAGCCAGTTTGGGGCTGCGCGCCAAGACCGACGGCATCGATGCGCTGACGCTCGCGCGTGGCCTCCTGGCAGGCTGGGCGCGCGCCAGCACGTTGCCGTCTGAAGCGGTACAAGCGCTGCGAGCCCTGACCCGCGCGCGGCGCGACTTCATCCAGATGCGCACGGCGACGCGCCAGCGCCTGCACGACGAACTGGTCACGTTGTTCCCTGAATTTGTCGGCTTTCTCTCAACACTACCGGGAGGCGCCGATCTTGGCGCGCCTGCGACGCTCGGCCTGTTGAGTCAGTACAGCTCGGCGCAAGCCCTGGCGCTCCTTCCACTGGAGGAGGTGGCGACGATGCTCGACCAGTTGAGCGGCGGGCGCTGGGGCCGCGAGCAGGCACAGGCGCTCCAGGACCTGGCGCGCCTGTCGACCGCGAGTGCGCGGGCGGTGGCGGCGCGAAGTCTGGTGGCGCGCACGCTGGCGCAACAACTCCAAGAACTCGCCGTGCACGTCAGCGAACTCGAAACGGCCATTGCTGGTCTGTTGCATGACGACGCCGAGGCGCAGCGCCTACAGACGATCCCCGGCATTGGTCCGCAGACGGCCGCCACGATTCGCGCCGAACTCGGCGATGCCGCCCGCTTTGCGCGAGTCGACGAAGTGGTCGCCTATGCGGGCCTCGATCCTCGCACCCGCCAGAGTGGCGCGTTCGTGGGCCAAAAACAGCTCTCCAAGCGTGGTCCTGGCGCGCTCCGTCATGCGCTCTATCTAGCGGCGTTCGTCGCCGCGCGCTGCGCTCCAGAGTGGCATGTGCGCTACCAGCGCTTGCTGGATCGCGGGCGGGCGAAGAAGGAGGCGTACACCATCCTCGCCCGTGCGCTGTTGCGCGTCGTCTACCATCTGCTGCGCACCGGCGAGGCCTACGATCCGAGCGTACTCAAGCAACCGTCGGCGCCGACGGTTGCTTGACATTCAATATGAACTCTTTTGCTGCTCCTGCTCCTGGGCGTGGGCGCGCAGCACCGCCAGCGCGGCATACGCGAGCAGGGCCAGCGTGATGTGGCGATACCAGGCGATCCACTTGCGGACCTCGTACTGGTCCAAGCCCACCAGGCCCTTGGCGTCTTCAAAGCCGACCTCAATCGCCCAGCGCTGTCCGGCGACCCGCACCAGCGGCGCCAGGTCCGTCTCTCCTGGGCCGAAGGCGCGGTAGTAGGCGAGCTCGGTAGGGTCGCTCAGACTCCGGCGCGCGAGGAGCCACTGCGCCTGCCCCACGGCCGTGGGGAAGGGCAGGCGCGCGCAGGCCCAGTCATAGAGGCGCTCCCCCTGGCTCCCCTGCCCAGCCGACAGGCGCGCCCAAGCTTCAGCGGGCAGGACCGCGACCAGGGCATCGATCCGCTCTGGCGCCCCGTCGTGCCAGATGGCATGGCTGGCGGAGACGGCCAGCACATAGGAATGGCCCGCGGCTTCCAACCAGCGGCGGAGGTCCGTGTCGTCGCCGTAGACCGCGTCGCCGGCCACCCAGGCAGCCGGGACCCCCGCCGCAAAGGTGCGTTCTAGCATCTGGCGCGCGAGTTCTGGCTTGGTCGCGAAGATGCGCGCCTGCGGCACGCCTGCTTCCGCGCGGCGCGCCGCATCGGCAGCCCACTCCTGTGGCAGGTAGAGTTCCCGATCCACGAAGGCCTGCCCCTTGGACGCCGCGTACACCAGGAACACGCCGATCTGGCAGTTCTCGATGCGCCCAGCGGCGCCGCTATACTGGCGCCGCACCCCCGCCGACTTGGCCCCCTTCTTGAGGAAGCCGGTCTCGTCCACGATGAGCACGCCGCTCGGCTCGCCCAGGTACTCGACCACGTAGTCCCGCAGGTCGTCGCGCACGGCCTCCACATCCCACTCGGCGGCATTGAGTAGGCGTTGCACCCCTTGGGGGCCCGCTTCTCCCAGGTGTTCGGCCAGTTGCCAGCCATTCTTGCGCTCGACGTGGTCGAGCAGCCCCGTCAGATAGCGCTTCGCACGCTCGCGGGCTTCGGCGCGTCGGAAGTGCCCAGCAATCCGGGTATGCAGTGCGCCCAGCCCGACTTGCCAGCCCGCAATCTCCGCGTCTGTGAGCATCGGTTCCCTCCTGTCTTGTCCCAGGGAGGGTACCACACTTGGCTTCTAACTGTCGCTGTAGTACTAGTCGTACTCATGTGGCAGCTTGGCAGCGCACTCTTGCGGCGCGACTGGTTGCTGCGCACGGCGGTCGTGCCAGGCGCACGTTCAGCACAACGAACTCCATGCTATGCTGATGGTTGCAGGTGAACGTGGTACTCGGCATCAATGCCAAACGTCTGAGCCGAAGGAGACCGTCATGTCGGAGACACACTCGCGCAGGGTCGTTGCAAACATCACCCTGTCGCTCGATGGGCGCACGACTGGCCCTGGCGGCGCATACGACATGGGTTGGATTGTGCCGCACGCTGTGACCGACGCTGCTCGTGACGGTCTGCTTGGGCTTACCAGCGCAACAACCGTCCTGCTCGGCCGCAAGAACTATCAAGGCTTCGGTTCGTACTGGCCCACCGTCGCCCAGGACGAAAACGCCGACCCGCGCGATCGTACCTTTGCCCAGTGGCTCGATAGGGTCGAGAAAGTGGTGCTCTCCTCGACGCTGACGGAGGCTTCGTGGAGCAACTCACGGCTCGTCAATGATGAGGCGACCGCTGTGGTTCGCGCGCTTCGTCAGCAGGACGGTGGCGACATCGTGATTCTGGCCAGCCAGAGCATCATCCAGGCGCTGCTGGAAGCCGACGAAGTTGACCGGCTCAGTATCAACCTGGCCCCCGTGATTGTCGGAGCCGGTACCCGTTTGTTTCAAGACGGGATGCCCACCTCTTTGTGGATCCTTACTAAAAACGTGCCCAGCGCCAGCGGCGCTGTCTGGCTCTATTACGACCGCCAGTCAACGGAGGCGTCAGCTTCAGAGGACGTGCCGCCACCCGCGCAATCCTAGCGGGCAGTTGCCTCCCTCACCGCGCCTCCGCTAGCTCCCCCCACTGCGTCGTGTAGCGCGGCGACCAAATGGGCCAAAACAGCGCCGCCGCAAGTGGAGAGTGATTCACTCGCGGCGGCGTTAATGCTGAATCAGTCTGGCTTGGTGAAGGGAGCCGATGGTCGGAGTCGAACCGACAACCTACGGTTTACAAAACCGTTGCTCTGCCATTGAGCTACATCGGCGTGGACCTCTCCGGGGGTGGTAGGGATGCGTCGCCGCCAGTAGTATAGCGTCGGCGCACGGCGAGCGTCAAGCGCGCTACAACGCCGCTCAGGGCGTGTGAAAATGCCGTCGTATGCCACGGCTCGTTCGGCTCGTTCGGCTCGTTCGGCTCTGACGGCTCCGCTCACTCACGCGCCCGCCACACGGCGGACGTAGCGCCGCACGACACACGCGGCGCGCACGACGAGGCGTCCATCGGGGGCATGCGCGGTAGCCGCGTGGACAGCCGCCATGAGCGCGGACGCCTCGACCGGGCGGTGCGGCGTCATCAGCGCGAGGTCGGTCAGCGCGGCGTCGTCGAGCGCGAGCGTGAAGTTGGCCGGGCGCGCCTCCACCAGCGTGAAGGCGTGCTCCAGCGTGGCGCGCAGGCGCTCGTCTTTGCTGGCTTCGGGCGTGAGCAGCCAGGGGAGGGCCGCGCGCGCCTCGGCCAGATGCTCGCCGGTCGGCGTGACCACCAGCAGCAGCCCGCCCGGCGCGATGACACGCGCGAACTCCTCAGCGTGACGCGGCGCGAAGATCGTGAGCAGCGCGCCCAGCCCTGCATCGGCGAAGGGCAGGCGATCTTTGCTGCTGGCCACCAGCCAGGTCGCAGGCGCCGCGTGCTGCTGTGGCGCGCGAGCAGCCGCCATGCGAACGGCGTCCTTCGCGAGGTCCATCCCATACAGACGCCAGCCGCCCTCCTCAAACTGCGGCGCAAGCGCCTCACCCAGATAGCGCAGATAGTAGCCTTCGCCGCAACCTGCGTCGAGCAGCGCCCGCGCCGCTGGCGCCAGTGAGGAGCCTTCTCCGGTCAGCCATGCGCGCGCCGCCTGGGTCAGCGCCTCGGCCAACGGCGTATACCAGCCCACATCGAAGAACCGCCGCCGTGCGCGCAGCATCTCTGGCGTGTCGCCGCGCAGGCGTGTGGGGCGCAGCAGATTGACGTAGCCCTGGCGGGCGCGGTCGAAGCTGTGACCAGTGGCGCAGGTGAACGCACGCTCGCCCGGCGCCAGTGGCTCGGCGCAGATGGGGCAGCGCAGATCAACCAGCATACGGCAGCGATCTCACCCCTGGCGCTCCTGGCGGGCGCCACTCAGCGCGCCGACAAACAGAAACAGGGCGCGCCTTCCTGATGGGAAGACGTACCCTGGCGAACGGAATCGGCGCGGCGCTCACGCCTGCTCGGCGCTGGGCGTCGGCGCTGGGCCGGTCGCGGCGGTGGCGCCTGTGACGGCGGTGGCCTGGTCAGACGAGATGATGTGGACCTTGACCTTTGCCTCATGCTTGGCGCTGACGCGCACAGGCGCCTCGAACGTGCCGAGCGCGCGCAGGGCGTCTTTGAGCTGGATGGTGCGCCGGTCAATCGTGATGCCCTCTTGCTCGCGCAGGGCATTGGCGATGTCTTGTGAGGTGACGGAGCCGTAGAGGCGGTCGCCCTGGCCGACACGCACGGCGAAGGTCAGCGTGACGTTCGACAGCTTTTCGGCGAGCGTGTTGTGCTCGCTGTCGAGTTTCGCGATGCGGCGCCTGGCGCTGGCGACCTGCTCATTGAGGTTCGTCATTGCCGAGGCGGTCGCGGCGGTCACCAGATTGCGCGGCAGCAGGTAGTTGCGCGCATAGCCCGCAGCGACCTCTTTGACATCGCCCGGCTGCCCCAGCCCAGGCACTTCTTGCAGCAGGATAACCTTCATCTGTAATGCTCTTTCGCTCTCTCTGGCGCCCAGCCCACGCGCGCCCCGGTCATTCGGAGGCATGGGAAGTACGCGCGAACCGTTGCAGGCGCACAAGTACGAGTATACACGGCGGGCGAACGCCCGGCAAGCGCCGCCCACCTGATGGGCAGAACTTGTGTATGGTTAGGCGGTTGCTCGCGAACGGCCGGGGCCTAGCCCCACGCAGGTGGGGCTTCGCGGCCGCCAGGCCCGTAGCTGCGGGTTCACCCGCCCGCGCCCCGGCGGCCACCATTCGCAAACGTCGCCAATGCTGGCTGGCGGCGCATGCCGCTGACGTCGCTATTTCAACTGCGCGGCGACGAGGTCACGCACAGCAGCGATAGCCGACTGCGCGCCCGCGATCTGCTTGCCGCCGCCCTGGGCCAGCTCTGGCCTGCCGCCGCCCTTACCGCCCAGACGGGCGCCGAGTTCCGCGGCTATCGCGCGGGCGTCCACTCCGCGTGGTGTCAGCGCCGGATCGACCATCACGACGAACCGGGCCTGATCCCCGCTCGTCATGATGAGCGCCACTACCCCCTGGCTGAGCTTTGCTCGCACCGTATCGCTCAGCGCGCGAAGGGCCTGATCGTCGGAAACTGAGACGACGGCTGCGACCACTGGCGTATCGCCCACGCGCTCGGCCTGCGCCGCCAGCCGGTCGGCCTCCTCGTGGGCCTGGGCGCGCTGCGCCGCCGCCAGCCCCCGCCGCGCCTCGGTGAGCTCCTCCTGAAACTGATCCACGCGCGTCAACACCTCGTCGGGCTTCGTCCGCAGACGCGAACTCACCGTTGTGAGCAGGTCGTTGCGCCCGCGCAGGAAGGTATCGGCCGTCACGCCGGTCAGCGCCTCGATACGGCGCGTGTTCGCCGCGACGCTCACCTCCTGCGTGGTCAGATACAGGCCGATCTGCCCGGTCGCCGCCACGTGGGTGCCGCCGCACAGCTCCCGGCTCGTTCCCATCTTCACCACGCGCACCAGATCGCCATACTTCTCGCTGAAAAGCGCCATCGCGCCGGTCATAATGGCCTCTTTGTACGGCATGATCTGCGTACTCACTGGCAGGTCTTCGAGCACCCATGCGCTCACGCGACGATCCACCTCGCGCAGTTCCTCGGTCGTCAGCGGACGATTGAGGCTGAAATCGAAACGGAGGCGGTCTTCGGCCACCAGACTGCCGCGCTGGTTCACCTGCTCGCCGAAGAGGTCTTTGAGCGCGCGGTGCAGCAGATGGGTCGCGCTGTGATTGCGCATGATATTGCGGCGGCGCTCGGCGTTCACCTGGGCGCGCACGCTCGCCCCCACGCGCAGGCTGCCCTCGGTCATCTGGCCGAAATGGACGATCAGTCCGGGGACGGGGCGCTGCGTATCCTCGGTCTGGAACGCGCCCATCTCGTTGCTGAGGATACCCTGATCGCCCTTCTGGCCGCCGGCCTCCGCGTAGAATGGCGTCCGCGCGAGCACGATAGCCGCGCTCTCCGGCGCCGTCACCATGTCCACTGGCTGGCCGTTCACCAGCAGGGCGACGATCTCGCTCTCGTCCGACACGCCGTCGTACCCGCTGAAGACCGTCTCCGGCAGGCCCTTCACCAGTTGGGTCCATGCCTCTTCCCCCTTCTCGCGCTGGAACGGGCTGGCGCTGCGCGCCCGCTCGCGCTGCTTCTCCATCTCAGACTCGAAGCCCACACGGTCAACGGTCATGCCCCGCTCGGCGACGACCTCTTCAGTCAACTCCAGCGGGAAGCCATGCGTATCGTAGAGGCGGAAGGCGACCACGCCCGGCAACGTCGTTTCGCGCTGCGCGCCAAGCCGCTCCAGCTCGCGCTCGAGCAGGTTCAGGCCAGCGGCGAGCGTCTGATTGAACTTGCGCTCCTCCATCGTGAGCACATCGATGATCTGGTCATGGCGCTGGGTGAGCTGGGTGTAGTGGTCGCCCATCTGGCGCATGATGATCTCGGCCACCTCCGCGAGGAAGGGCCGGTCGAGGCCGAGCTTCTTGCCAAAGAGCACGGTGCGCCGCAGCACCCGGCGAAAGACATAGCCACGCCCGGTGTTGCTCGGCAGCACGCCATCGCCCGCCATGAAGACGAGGCCGCGCCCGTGGTCGGCCACCACGCGCAACGAGCGATCGTGCGCGTCATCTTTGCCGTAATCGACGCCAACCAGGCGCCCGATGGCGTCGATAATGGTGCGGAAGATGTCCGTGTCGTAGATCGATTCGACGCCCTGCAATACGACCGCCAGCCGCTCCAGCCCCATGCCGGTGTCGATGTTGGGCTGCTTGAGCAGCGTGCGATTGCCCTCGACATCCTGGTAATACTGCATGAAGACCAGATTCCAGATTTCGAGGAAGCGGTCGCAGCGCGGGCAGGCAGGCGCGCAGTCGGCCTCGCCACAGCCATACTCCAGCCCACGATCATAGTAGATACTCAGAGTCGGGGCCGCAGGGGCCACGATCCCCAGGAGGCCCCCACCAGTTGTCGTCGAGCCGCGTGATGGTGTCCGCCGGGATGCCGGTGACCGCTTGCCAGTAGTCGGGCGACTCGGTGTCGTCAGCATGCACCGTAGGATAGAGCCGCTCCGCCGGGATGCCATAGACCCGCGTGAGCAGCTCCCACGCGAACTCGATGGCCTCGCGCTTGAAGTAGTCGCCCACGGAGAAGTTGCCGAGCATCTCGAAGAAGGTCAGATGCGAATCATCGCCAACCTCATCGATGTCGGTGGTGCGGAAGCACTTCTGCGCCGTGGTCAGCCGCTTGGCGGGGGGCGTCTCCTGGCCAAGGAAGTAGGGGATCATCTGCTGCATGCCCGCCGTGGTCAGCAGCACCGTCGGGTCGCGCGGGATCAGCGATGAACTGGTCATGAGGGTGTGACCGCGCTCCTCGAAGAAGCGCAGGAATGTCTCGCGTATCTCGGCGCCGGTCAGGCCAGCGGCCTTGCCGGAGAGTGAGCCGCCATCCGCTGCGGCAGCGGAGCGCGCGGTCGGCTGCGCACTCGACGCTGCACGCGCCGACCGAGAGGTGATGTTGGGCTGAACGCCCTGTTGCTTCCTCGTCGTGTCGTTGGATTGCGACCGCTTTCCAGGCATATCGTCGCCTCACCTTGCCTTCTGTACGCGCAGAGATGGCGTACAACTCAGGGACATGAACGCGCCGACCCTGTTCCGGCGGGCCAGCGCGAAAACACTGGCGCCGTCACCTGCCACTATCTGCGGCTGACGGCGCTCTCTGGCAGTATACACCCGCGCCAACGCTGATAGCAACGCGCATGCGCGGGCGGGTTGCGCCGCAAAACATGGGGATGATATGGCGCTCGGTCGTTGGTGGTTGGCGGCATGGCTCCTCAGCGCCGCCTGATCGCCCGCGCCAGCTACAGTTCCTGCTCGGTGGGGCGGATCAGCATCTCATTGATCGCCATGTGACGCGGGCGGGTGACGATATACACGATGGCGTCGGCGATATCCTCAGCCTCCAGCCGCTCCACGCTTGCAAACCGCTGCTGCGATTGCGCCTGAATCTCCGGGCGCAGGTGGCTGGTTAGCTCCGTCTTGACCGCCCCCGGCTCGACCAGTGAGACGCGCAGATGCCGGGTCGTCACCTCCTGGCGCAGCGACTCGCTGAAGGCGCCGACGCCGAACTTCGTGAGATTGTAGACGCCCGACCCGCGCCGGGGCATGCGGCCCGCGACCGAGCTGATGTTGACCAGGTCCGCCACATGGCGCGGGTCAGCCTCCGCCGCCTTCAGCAGATGCGGCAGCGCCGCATGCGCGACAGAGAGGAAACCGCTCACATTCAGCGCCACCATGCGCTCCCACTCCTCCAGCGGCGCGTCTTCAATCGGGCCGAGCAGCATCACGCCCGCGTTGTTCACGACGATGTCGAGGCGACCCAGCTCGGCGGCTGCCCGCTCGACGGCGGCGCTCGCCTGGGCGTTGTCCGTCACGTCTGTCTCGATGACGAGCGCATGTCCGCCGTGCTGTGTGATCTCGCTGGCCAACTGCTGGAGCCGCTCTGCGCGGCGCGCCACCAGCGCGACTGCGGCGCCCTGCCCGGCGAGCGCCAGCGCGGTCGCCGCGCCGATGCCACTGCTAGCCCCTGTGACCAATGCGACCGAGCCATTCAGTCGTCCTGTTGTCTGCGCCATCAGCTCCTACTCCTTGTCTGCTCGCGCGTTCGCCGGGGAATGACACTCAACGGCGCCGCTTCGCTCAGCCGCCCGCTCGCGTGCGGCGATGCCTGGCCGCCACGTTGTAGCATATGCGCGCGCCAGAAGCCAAATGGCGAAGCGCCGCCTGGCCAGAGATGCCAGGCGGCGCTTCAGTTCATAGCGCTCTCGGCGCGGCGCGCCTACGACGTGAGCGCGCTTGCGCGATGCTGCGCCCTCCTATGGCGTCGCTTTGATCATACCCAGCGCGCCCATCGAGGCGTCCATGAACGAGTGGGTCAGGAACGGATACTCGCCCGCCTCCGGAATCGTCAGCTCAACGACCGACCCGCCGCCGGGTGGAATGGTGATCGTCTGATTCCCCTGCATGTGGTTGGCGGGGTTGCCATCCGCATAGGTGTCGCTGAAGATCGCGCCGATCACATGGAAGGCCGAGAAGTGTGAGGGGCCGGCATTGACGATGAACAACCGCACCCGCTGCCCCGCCTGAACCGTCAATGGCGACTGCGTGTACTGGTTGGCGTAGCCATTGAACACCACATAGTTGGGCATGTCGCTGTTCATCATCCTGGCGGTATCGAGTGTGTACGTGCCATTGGCGGTCCGCTGCACGTAGAACTCGCTCTGCACCAGCACATACTCCTGCGCCGGAGCCGCCCAGCCATTCGCGGGGTCTACGATGACGGCGCCGTACATGCCGTTGGCCATGTGAACCATCACGGGCGGCGTGCCACAGTGATACATGAACACGCCCGGATAGTCGGCCTTCCAGCTAAATGAGAAGCTCTGGCCCGGCGCGACTGGCTGATAATTGATGTTCCAGGGCGTCTGCGCCGCGTGGAAATCAATCGAGTGTGACATGTTGGTCGCGTTGGTCAGCGTGAAGTTGACCGTCTGTCCCTGCCGCACATGAATGACTGGCCCCGGAACCGTGCCATTGAAGGTCCATGCCTGATAGGCGATGCCTGGAGCGATCGAGACGAGCGCCTCTTTTGCCACCAGCTTCACGTCTACGGCGCCGCCCTGGAGCGCGGGAGGAACCTGCGCATCGTAGAGCTGATGGGCGGGCGCGTTGGGAGATGGACTGTTGCTCGTCACGGCCGTCTGGCCCGACGCGCTCCCCGTGCTCGCGCTGCTCGGCGCAGCCGTGCGCAGGCCGAACCAGCCAAGCGCGGACGCGAGTGGCAGCATGACCAGCACGACCGCCAGCGTGATTCCCACCTGCGTCAGCGCCGTGCGAGCGCCGCGCGGCATTTTCTCATTCCACCAGTCGGTCAACGATTGCTGCGCTGTTATGCTGCGCGTGCTGGTATCCACCATTGGCTCATGGACGGTGTGTTCGTTTGTCTGCGCCCCCTGCGCGAGCTGGGCTGACGTCTCTGGAGTCGTCTCGCCCGCGACTGGGGGTTTCGTATCAACCTGTGGAGCGCTCATCGCCGATGCCTCCTCTTTGAGAGGTGAGAATACCCGAATTCCTGTCAGTAAGTTCTTGCCTGTTGTGTCGTTTACTGTCGCAAGCGTAGCCCGCTCCCCCAGCGGGTTCGTGTGAGAAAAGTCGCAATCCAGGCGTCCCTCAGGCGACTGTGACGGGAGTGTGACGCCGCTGTGATGCGGCTGTGATGTGGGGCCGCAAATCAGCCGCTACGCCGCTCGCTCAGGTCATACGCGACGAGTTTGAGGGCAGCCGTCTGACACACTTTTCTGCCGCTGGTCCGCGCGAGGCGCCAGCGCATCTGACGCAGCGCTGCCGTACTATCTGATGGGGAGCGTGAGACGCTTGCGAGTCGCTCCAGATGCAGGCGCGTGGCATGCGTGAAAGCGAGGCTGCCGATGGGCAAGCGTGAAGCGTGGGCAGGCGCGGCGTCCGGCGGCCCACGGGTCGAGCATCCCCGCTTCTCGCGCATGTTCGACTGGCTGGCCAGCCGGGGACCAGGGCGGCGCGAGTTCGCTGAGTTACGGCGCGAGACGGCGGGCCGCGCGCAGGGGGTCGTTCTGGAGGTCGGCGCTGGCGGTGGCTACAACTTCGCCTACTATGATCCCGCGCTGGTCGAGCGTGTGGAGGCGACCGAGCCAGATGCGAAGATGCTCGGCTATGCGCGCCGCCGCGCCGCACAGGCCCGCGTGCCCATCGCGCTGACGCAGGCGCCTGCCGAGGCGCTGCCATTCGCGGATGGCGTCTTCGATACGGTTGTCGCGACGCTCGCCTTCTGCTCCGTGACAGACCCGCAGCGCGGCCTGGGCGAACTCTTGCGCACGCTCAAGCCGGGCGGGCGTCTGCTGATGGCCGAGCATGTGCGCTCGCCGTATGCGGTCGTCGCTGGCGTCCAGACCGCGCTCGTCCCGCTGACAACACGCCTCGCGGGCGCCTGCCACTGGAATCGTGATACGGCGCGCGCCGTGCGCCGGGCAGGGTTCACAGCGGTGCGCACGCGGCGGATCGCGTATGCGGACCTCTACGCGCGTCTGCTGGCGGGCGTCCTGCTCCCGATTCTGCTCATCGAGGCGCGCAAGCCCGCAGGCCAGGGCGGAGCCTCATGATGCGCCATCGGGGCGCTGCGGCTCTGGCGCAGTGGCATGCTGCGCCTGCTTGTTCTGCCTGCCCTGCGCATGGCGCTCACTCCACTGGCGCGCCAGATCGCGGCCCTGCTGCGGCAGGTTGCGGCGCATGCGGCGCGCGACGCTGCGAACGAAGCCCGCGCCGGGCTGGCGAATGAGTTGCGGCAGCAGCGGAACAGGTTGCGTATACGCCAGCGTGAGCAGCGCGGCCTGCCCGTCAGTGTGATAGGCGTCGCCGGTCGCGTTCGTCGTCTGGGTCGGCCCGGTGAAGGCTGGCACGTTGCGCTCGACGATCACCCACCCCGTGCGGATCAGATCATCGACGATCAGGGCGCGTTCATCGTCGACATCCGGGGCGATGCCGTGGGTGGGCAGGTGATTCGTCCTCGATAGCTCCACCCTCGCATCGCGTGTCGCGCCGCCTATCCAGAGCGGCCGCCCATCGCTCGCGGGCAGATCGCGCTTCCAGAAGCGCACGTGATCGCGCTCGCGCACGCTGCGGCCTGGCTTCTCGAAGGCGAAGTCTTGCCTGCGCCCGAAGAGGTAGAGGTCGCTGACTGGCGCGGTCGAATACTTGCGCCCCAGCGCGGCGTCGAGGCTGATGCGCAGCGCGGTCACGACGGAAATCTCATCGGCGCGGTACCAGCCTGCGGTGACGAAGGCGGCGCTGAGTTGATCCGCTGTGCCGATAACCCGCACGTTGAGTGGGTCGCTCGCATGCCCATCGCGTGTGAAGTTGGTCGGCGGAATTACCTCCGCCGCAGCGACCGAGGCGCGCCGCCCGGCTCGACTGGCCCGGCGCAGCCGCCACACACTGCGCACGGTGATGATGAGCAGGCTGAGCAGCGCGATCACCGCGACCAGCGCGACAATCGCCAGCGCCTGCGTCAGCGGCGCCAGCCCCATGAACAGCGAGATGAGGTCGCCGACGCCCACGCTCATCGCCCGTCTCCCTCGTTCCCCCAGCGCCACTCAGCAGGCGTCTGCGCCGATTGCAGGTAGTGAAAGCAAGTATACACCAGCAGGCGGATGGTCTGTGTCGCGCTGCGAGATCAGGCGCCGGACGGTGGCGCGTCCTGTGGGCCAGCGACCATGCGCATGCCAGGCTGGGCGTTGCCAGGCAGCCCTTCACGCATCCGCGCGATCACCACGCCGATATTGTCTTCGCCGCCGTTCGCGTTGGCCTCGCGCGTCAGCAACTCTACCGCCTGAATCGGATTGACCGCGCCGCGCACGATGTTGGCCATCTGCGGATCGCGCACCATCTCCCACAGGCCATCGCTACACAGCAGCAACTTGTCGCCCGCTTGCAGGTCCTCCTCAAATGTGTCTACCTCCAGGCCACTCTCGTCGCCTCCCAGGCTGCGATAGATCTGATTGCGGCGTGGGTGGATGTAGATATCTTCCGGGCGGATGACGCCTGCCGTCACCAGACTCGCCACCACCGAGTGATCGCGGGTGATCTGGCGCAGCCCGGCGTCTGGGTTGAGCAGATAGGTGCGGCTGTCGCCCACGTTGACGATATAGGCGCGGTCGTCCACCACCAGCGCCGCCGTGATGGTCGTTCCCATATCGCCGTGCTGCTCCAGGTTGCGGCGTTGCAACTCGTGATGCGCAAGCTGCACGCCCTCCACGAGCAGCTGTGAGAGCGCGCCTCGGTCGAATGGCTGTGTCGAATACAGCGCATGCGCCACCGTGCGCGCGACGGTTTCGATAGCGATGCGGCTGGCGAGTTGGCCGTTGAGGTGGCCGCCCATGCCGTCGGCGACGATGAACAGGCCATAGGGCTGGAGCCTGCCACCCTCGGCGCGAATGCCTTCCAGCGCGAAGATGTTGTCCTGGTTGGGTTCATTGATGCGCTTGATGCCAGGGTCGATCATCCCAGCGCTCTGCGCTGCGAGGATGGAGGTCTTGCGCGGGGCCATGGTGACGCGCGGCGCGATGGGAATGTGCGCGGTGGCGAGATCGGCGATGGAAGCGGCGGAGGTCACGGCTCCCGCGTCGGTAAGCACGTTGTTCAGATCAATGCGCGCGATCGGCCGGGTTGGCTCGTCGTCCTCTGGCACAGCGTCGAGCGGCATATCGGGTGGCAGCAGATTGAGCAGCGCCTCCTCTGGTCGCGCCGCCGCCTGGACCTGCGCCTGCGCTCGCCGCTTGCGCCAGAGGAATGTCGCAGCCACCAACGCCAGCAATCCGACAAGGATGACGCCGCCAACCAGCAGCGCCAGCGTGAGTTTGCTCGCGCCCGGGCCGACGGGCGCGGTGGGAGGCGCCACCGGGCCGCTCGCGCTGGTGAGCGCGGGGATGTCGCCCGTCCCCTGCGCCGCCGCGCTGGCGAAGGGCGCGACGCCGCCGAAGTCGGGATAGCCGCTGGCCAGCGCCTTGAAGGCGCTCTGAGCCGCGCTATACTGGGGCGGGCTGGCATAGAAGGCGCTCAGCCCCTGCTGCCACTGGGTCATCAACTGCCCGGACTTGCCGGTGACGCTGCCGATGGCCGCTTGCAGGTCGCTCGCGCTGTAGAGGATGTGGGCGCCCTGGCTATCGGCGCCCACCATGCCGATCAGAACGTCCATTGCCGTCCACCTCGACCGCGCCCAGCGAGAGCTGCGCGGCGGCTTGCTGCGCCTGCGCCGAAGCGGTGACTGTGGGCGCCGCGGTCGCGGTGGCGCCCGCCGCCGCCTGGGTCGCCCCTGGGAATGCCTGCGCGACCGGCAGCGCTACCGGATAGAGCGTCGAGGTGATCTGGGTAGGGGCGAGCGCTGAGGCGTTGAGCAGCGCGCCGGTTGGCCCCGTCAGATCGATCAGCGTCGCGGCGGCAGGGTCGGCGGGCGCGTCGGAGGGCTGCGGGGTTTCGAGTACCGGCAGATCATGATTGGGCGAGCCAGGCGCCAGGCCGAGCGGCAGCGCCAACAATTGTGGGCCAGCGGGGGCGCCGGTCGTGCGAATCTGGCTGGGATCAATGCTGAAGGAGACGCTTCCCTGTTGCTGGGCGCCCACGCCAGTATAGGCGACGTTGAGGTCTATCTGAATGCGAATCAGGCCCCAGTTCGCCGCCTGCCCACTGAATTGCTCGAAGGCTGTTTGCACGCCCTGGCACGGGCTGATCGGGTTGATGAGTGCGGTGGGAATGAGCGCGTAGCTGTATGAGTTGAGGTTCGCGCCAGTTGTGCCGACCAGCGCGGCGTCGCCAATGCACGGACTCAGCACCGGGATGGGGCCGGAGTCTGCCGTCTTGCCATAGTAGTAGCTCAGGACACGCGCCACCGCGACACGCGCGTAGGCGACCGCCTCCGTCGGGCGGGTGGCCTGCGGCGCCAGCGCGGCGGACGTCATAGAGGCATTGGCGGCAGGCGCGGCGAAGGCCGGAGCGGCGACGAGCGCGGCAAGCAGCGTGAGCAGCAGTGTCGCCAGCGCGCTGACCGACGCCCGCGTCGCTCGCCGCGCGCCCACGCGCCGCCCATCGGCGCGCTGGATTGGCGTCTGCGCCCACCTGCTCAGAACTCCACCTGTCATGCCCTCTGGCCTCCCGCCTGTCTTGCGCTGCCGCTGTCTCGCTGCCTCTGGCGCCGCAGTCGCGCGCGAGTCGCCACAGGTTTGCGCCACTGTCGTCCATCAGTGTAACGCGCCAACGGCCCATTTGGGGGACAGGCGCGCATGCTGGCCTATCGCCTCGCGTCTAAAGAAGGAGCAGGCGGAATGTCCGCCGCGCGCCGGGGCGATAGTCGTTCGCCTGCTATTTGTCCCAGCGCGCTTGACGACGGCACGCCGCCAGTTCTATACTGAGTTGGTATGGGTTCGTCAAGAACACCTACGGGGTGTAGCGCAGTCGGTCAGCGCGCATGGTTTGGGACCATGAGGTCGCCGGTTCGAATCCGGCCACCCCGACCACACAGCGCCTCATGTTAGCGCATCGTCAACCGCCGTCATCGCGCCGCGCATTGTGCCGCGCGCACGTCTGGCTGTCGCCGTCTAGCTCCCATGGATTCTGGCGCTAGTGTTCCGTAGCGTCTGGTATTTCCCCACATTCTACCGCTCATCAAAGTGGAATGATTCTTGTGTCTAGTGGGGGATGGTACCGGCGCCGCGGACATGGAGGAACAGTAACGTCAATGGACGCTGGCTCAAGTAGTCAACCGAGACGCAATCTACGAGACATCGCGTCAGCGCGTTCTGGCGTCGCCCGCCTGAGATAGCCCCTCCCCGACCTGTGAGGCGCTTCTGCAAGGCCCGACGCCAATGCGCGTCGGCGCCTGTCTCCATGAAGGGAGTAGCCTCATGGAGCAGAAGATTCGTGCGCCCGGCATGCATGGCGCGCTGAACAGGTCGCTCGTGAACGGCCCATTGCTGTTCGCGCAGCGCGCCATCAAACCCATCAAGCCGATCATGCGCCCCGTCATCCAGCGGGGACCTTCCCTGACCAAGCGCTTTCGCAAGCTGCGCGAGAACCCGCTCTTTCGCCCGCTCGCCGCGCTCAGCTTTCTCGGTCCGGGATTGATTGCCGCCAACGCTGGCAACGACGCGGGCGGCATCACCACCTACGCCGCCGTCGGCGCGCAGTATGGCTATAGCATGCTGTGGATGCTCATTCCGATCACGATCAGCATGGCCGTCATTCAAGAGATGTGCGCGCGCATGGGCGCCGCCACCAACAAGGGCCTCTCAGACCTCATCCGCGAGCGATTTGGTGTGCGTGGCGCCGCCTTCGCCATGCTGACGCTCTTCATCGCCAACGCGCTGCTGACGATCTCTGAATTCGCGGGCATCGCCGCCGCCTCTGATCTGCTCGGCATTCCCCGCCTGATCACCCTTCCGCTGGTGGTGATTGGCCTGTGGATGCTGATTACGCGCAGCTCTTACAGCCGGGCCGAGAAGGTCTTCCTGGTGATGACGCTGGCGTTCTTCGCCTATCCGATCGCCGCGATTCTGGCCCGGCCAGACTGGGGCCAGGTGGCGCTCGAGGTCGTTCATCCGACGGCGCAGATCAGCAGCGCCTACATCCTGCTCTTTGTCGGCACGGTCGGCACGACGATCACACCCTACATGCAGCTCTACATCCAGTCGAGCGTCGCCGAGAAGCGCATCCCGATGGAAAAGTATCCTGAAGAGCGTAAAGACGCCTATACCGGAGCCATCTTTGGCGATATCATCTCCGCCTTCATCATCATCGCCACGGGCGCCACGGTCTTCGTCGCGAGTGGCGGCCACGGTGTGCAGCTTCAGTCGGCGCAGCAGGCGGCGCAGGCGTTGACCCCATTCGTTGGCAAGTATGCTGAGATCATCTTCGCGGTTGGCCTGATCGGCGCGTCAATCCTGGCGGCGGCGGTGGTGCCGCTGACCACGGCCTATAGCGTCTGTGAGTCCTTCGGCTTCGAGCACGGCGTCTCGATGACCTTCCGCCAGGCGCCGATTTTTCACGGACTCTTCATCGGTTTGCTGATCGCGGGGGCGCTGGTCGCGCTGCTCATCCCCAACAGCATGCTGGTCTCGCTCATCATTGTCGCGCAGGTCGTCAACGGCGTGCTGCTGCCGATTCTGCTGGTGTTCATCGTCATGCTGGTCAACGACAGCGGCATCATGGGCCAGTATGTGAATGGCAGGGTGAACAATATCATCGCCTATGGAACGGTGGGGCTGCTCAGCGCGCTCTCGGTCTTCATGATCGTCAGCGTCGTGCTGCCGCTCATCGGCGTACCATTTTTATAGGAGTTTGCGCAGTCGTCTCGGTAGTCCACCAGCACTGAGCATATCAGGCTGCGGGCCGCCCAGCCAGAGAGAGGAGTGGCGCAATGGCGTCGTTGACAGAACTGCTGGATAAGCCCATTCGTGTGCCGACGGGCGAAGAAGTGGCGCTGCTGCAAGACCTGGTGGTGCACGTGCCAGATGAGAGCGTGGCCGAGGGGCCAGATGTCTACCCGACTGTGGTGGGGCTGGTGGCCAAGCTCAAGGCGGTGCGCGGCTCGCGTCAGGTGTTCATCCCCTGGGAGCGCGTGGCAGAGATGACGACGAGTGGTGTGCAGTTGACGTCGCCCGCGCTCAATCTGCGGCAGTTCGAGCAGCGCCCCGGAGAGCTGGTGCTGCGCTCTGGCCTCTTTGACCGGCAGGTAGTCGATGTTGAGGGCAAGCGCGTCGTGCGCATCAATGATCTCGACCTCGCGCCCTCAGAGGGAAACTATCGGCTGGTCGCGGTGGATGTTGGCCCCAATGCCATGCTGCGGCGGCTGGTGGGGCCACGGCTGGGGGATCGCGTCAATCAACTCGTGCGCCACGAGAGCAGTAGCCGGCCACAGCTGATCGACTGGGCGCAGGTGGCGCCTGCCGCCGATAATGCGTACCTCGATGGGCTGCGCCTGCGGGTGCCGCGCGCGCGCCTGGCGCTGATGCAGCCCGCGCACCTGGCGCACATCGTGGAGCAACTGACCCCAAAGGCGGGCGCTGCGCTGCTGACCGAGCTAGACGACGCGCACGCCGCCGACGCCCTCGAAGAGCTGGATGACGAGCAGCGGGGGCGCCTGCTGCGCGAGATGGACCCAGAGCGCGCGGCGGACGTGCTGGAGGAGATGGAGCCAGACGAGGCGGCGGATGCGCTGCAAAACGTGACCAGCGAGGAGGCCGCCGACCTGCTGGGGCGCATGGAGCGCGACGAGGCCGAGGATGTGGCGGCGCTGCTGGGCTACCCGGAGGACAGCGCAGGCGGCATCATGACGACGGAATATGTCGCCGTGCCCGACTGGACAACCGCCGGGGCAGTGATCGAGGCGATGCGCGCACAGGCGAAGGCGGCGGCAGCCGAAACGGATGATCCGCTGCCGGATGCGCTGCCAGAGATCTACGTCGTCATCGAGGATACGCCGCCAGCGCGGGTGGCGCCGACACGACGGCCCAGTGTGCGCGGGCGCAGTGGCATGCGCGGCGGGGTGCGCGTCACGCCAGCGGTGGCTGTCGCGCCGCGCTCGTTCACGCTGTGGACGGAGGGGCGGCTCGTCGGCGTGGTGACGCTGCGCGACCTGCTGCTGGCCGACCCACAGACGCAGATGATGCACGTCATGCGCCCGGTAGAGAGCATTGCGCGGCCACTCGACGACGAGCGCGATGTGGCGCGGCTGATCGCCGATGAAGACCTGGTGGCGCTGCCAGTAGTAGATGACGAGGGCAAGATGCTCGGCATCGTCACGGTAGACGACGCGATAGACGTCATCTTGCCGACCGCCTGGAAGAAGCGCATCCCCCGCGCCTTCCACTAAAACAGACCACCGCTCGGCCCGCAACCGTGAGATGGTCTATCGCATGCGTGTGACTGGACTGGGCAAGCGAGGTCGAAGCCCCTTTCTTCCCCGCGCTGCGCTAGGTGGTGTATATCGCCGCCTCACCTGGCGCGAATGGCTGCTCGCCCTGTCGTTCGCGCGCCTCTGAGGCGAGAATCCGCTCGACCATCTGCTCGAAGGTGGGCGCGTCAATCTCGCCCAGCGCATAGCGGTGGCGCAGTGTCTCGATGGCGGAGGGCTGCGCAGACTGCGTGGCGCCTGCGCCCAGCGCAGACAGGCCACGCACGCGCGGCGCGATCCAGCGCAGCGACGCCCAGACGATCAGCGCTGGTATCCCCAGCCACAGCAGCAACGAGAGCCCTGTGAACGCGAGACTCAGCCACATAAACCCGCCATCGTTGAATGGCCCAGGCCCAAACCCTCTCCCTGGCATACAATCACGCCCCTTTCGTGTCCGCTCGGCGGCCTCCTGCGTCCGTGTGACGCATCCTTCGTCATGGGTGAGCGTACTCGCGTCAGATGGGGGAACAATGATGATTCTGTGAGAGACTTCACATGCACGGCCTTCGCCTACGCCTATGCCTTCGCCTTGGTCGCCGCGATCTCGTCGATCTCGTCCGCAGTGAGGCGGAAGGCCCCCGCGCCAATGACGCCATCGAGCTGTTCGGGCCGCCGCGCGCCGACAATCGCACCGGTCACTTCGGGGCGCCGCAGCGTCCATGCGATGGCGACCTCGCCCGCTGTGCGCCCATGCCGCGCGCCAATCTCGCGCAGCGTCTCGACCAGATAGAGGTTGCGCGAGAGCTGCGGCTCCGTGAACTCCGCGCTGCTGCGACGCCAGTCGTCTCCGGACAGCGCAGCCACGCGGGCGCGCGTCATCTTGCCGGAGAGCAGGCCAGACGCCATCGGCGAATAGGCGATGACGCCGATCTGGTTGCGCTGGCAGAAGGGCAGGATGTCGGCCTCGATCTCGCGCTCCAGCAGCGAATAGGGCGGCTGGAGTGAAGTGATCGGCGCAATCTTCTGCGCGCGCTGCATCTGCGCGATGCTGAAATTCGAGACGCCAATGGCGCGCACCTTGCCCTCGCGTAGCAGCTCGGCCATCGCCTCCCAGCCCTCCTCGATCTCTGCCTCCGGGCTGGGCCAGTGAATCTGGTAGAGGTCTATCGTCTCGACCTGCAAGCGGCGCAGGCTGGCCTCGGCCTCGCGCTTCACAGAATCCTTCTTGAGGCTGTGACCTACCTTGCGCCGCTCGCTCCAGGTCATCGAGCATTTGGTAAAGATGTATGGGCGCGCGCTGAGGCCACTGAGCGCACGGCCCACGACCTCCTCAGAGCGCCCCAGGCCGTAGACAGCGGCGGTGTCTATCCAGTTGACACCCAGGTCGAGCGCGCGCTGAATCGTCGCGATGGACTCCTCATCATCCTGCGCGCCCCAGCCAAACTCCCAGTTACCACCACCAATGGCCCAGGTTCCCAGACCAATCGGCGTTATCTTGAGATCACTCGCGCCAAGCTGGCGCGTCTCCATTGCGGTATTGACCGGCATGATGAAATTCTCCCTGTTATGGAATCACGCGCATCAGTGCACATCCGCGCTTCATCGCGCCAGCCGTCGTTCATCCTGTTCGCCATGCGCCGCGCTCGCCGTCTGCGAGTCCCCAGTTTTGGCGCCACATTCCCTTATTCTACCGCGCAGTCGCCACAAAGGCGATTGACATGCCGCGCACGCTATGCTACTATTCAGCGTGACATACTAAGTGCGGCGATATATCACGCCACAGAGTAGTGAGAAGGCGCCTGATGCCTGAGGGAACCGATAGTCTCAGCGATCTGGGTCGATTTACTGACCCATCGCTGCTCATCCTCTCCAGCCTGGCGAGTGGCCCCAAGCACGGCTATGCCATGATGGAGGACATCCACCAGTTTAGTGGCACGCAACTCGAACCGGGAACGCTCTACGGCGCGCTCACCCGCCTCGAACGCCGGGGATGGATTACGCCACTGCCAGCGGAGGAGCGGCGCCGACCGTACCGCATCACGGCGGCAGGGCTGGTGGCGCTGCGCGAGCAACTCGCGACGATGGCGCGCATCGTCAACACGGCGCAGGCGCGGCTGGCGCCAGGGCTGGGCTGAGCCGATGCGACAGCAAACGACAGCGCGAGCAAACGAGGAGGGACCGAGGAAGCTATGAGCATGCGAGCCACGGAGAAGCGGCGGCGCGCCACCAGCGCCGTCATCAGGCTCTACCCCGTCGCCTGGCGCAGCCGCTATCAGGATGAACTGCAAGCTGTGCTGGAGCAGCACAGCATCACCTTCGCGACCATCGTCGATCTGCTCTGGGGCGCGCTGGATGCGCGACTCGACCCGGCCTTCACCAGTGAGAGGATGTTTCGCCCGATGAGCCGTCTACGTGCGAGCGCTGTTGCGCTCTTCTGCGCCTATGCCGCGTTCACGCTGGGCTATGGCGCCTTCCAGCGGCTGGCCGACCCCGCCGCGCCATTCGACGCCGCCGCGCGACTGCATCCAGAACTGGGTATCGCGCACAGTGTTCTCAACTGGGCGACTGAGGCGGGGCTGCTCGCGTTGGCCCTGGGCGGCCTGCCCATCGCGCTCGACATTGCCCTGCGCGCCTGGCGCGAGCGCAACTGGCGCACGCTGGCGTTCCTCGCCGCGCCGATTTTGCTTTTTGCGCTCGCCGCCGTGTTCCTCTATCTCGCCAACACCTACTGGCTCACCTATCATCCCAATGGCTATGTCGCCGGCACAACCGGCGATGTGATCGTGCTGATCGTCGCGGGCGTCTTGCTGCTGGGAGCGGGCATCGTGAGCACAGTCGTCGTCGGCTGGACGGTGGCGCGCAGCCAGATCAGCCTCGGCGTGCTGCGCTACGCGCGCTGGCCTGCGCTGCTACTGACGCTCTGCATGGCGACGGCGACGGGCGCGCTGATCTACTGGGGCGCGCAGTCGTTCACCGTGGCGCGCTGGCTCTACAACGGCTATGCCAGCGCCTGCGTGGCGGGCTGCCCTGGCTCAGCGGATACGAATCAGATTGGCGCCGCAAGCCTGCTCGTGGTGATCGGCTGGATGCTGCTGATGGTCATCATCGCCGTCGTCTATCTGGCGCGCGGCTTCACGACGCCACGGGGCGATCTGGCCACGAGCGAGCCAGCCGCGCCGCAGCCCGCGCCCTCCCACGCTTGAGGCGCTGCGCCAGACGCATTACTGGCCAGCGCTGGCCCGCGTGGGGCGCCGCACACGCCAGCGCAGCAGGACAACCCACAGCAGGAAGACGCAGGCTTCCAGCGGCAGATCGTCGGGCAGGCTAGCCTCGATGCCACGTCGCCGTGGGCCTGCCGGGCGTAGCGCGCCAACGATCTGGTCACCCTCCAGCAGCAGATAGTCGCTGCGCAGTGGCGATTCGGCGCGCAGACTGAGGCGGCGCGCGCCGACCGCGACCGCGAACGCGCGGCGCAACGGATCGCGCTGGGTCGCGCTGGCGACGGGCGTCCGGCCAGCATCGGTTTCCAAGGTGAACTGCTCGCGCAGCACACCCGTGCGCCGCATGCGATACACCTGCCCGGCGATGGCCGTCGCCGTGGATGGGCCAAGCGCCGGGAAACGCAGCTCGGTGACTGGCTCACCTTCGGCCACGACGCTGTAGCTGCGCCCTGCGGCGCCTTGTGGGTCTGCGGTCATACGCATGCGCTCGCCTCCGTTCACCCGTGGTCGCTACGCCCCCGTGTCATGGCGCGCTGAGGTCCACCGGGATGAAGTGAACCACACCATCAGGGTCAACGATCAGCACATAGAGGCGCCGATCGGGAAAGGCGTGGCGCAGCTCTGCCAGATCAGCGGGACTACTGGCCTCGGCGTAGATCACGTTCCCGCGCAGCAGCGGATCATTCAGCCCAAAGAGCGTGTAGCCATAGAGTTGGCTATCGCTCGTCACCACCAGCGCATGCCTGCAGCGGCGGGTTGACGAGCATGTCGGCGCGCACGACACGATTCGCGCTCATGCCGGTGAAATCAGTGTGCAGCGTGATCTGGCGCGGCAGGTAATAGAGCGCCCAGCAGGCCAGCAGCGTGACGGCCAGCGCGCCGGTCAGCGAGAGGCCGCGCACCCAGCGCAGGCCAGGTTTTGCATGCGGCGCCGCAGCAATCTGCGCGCCTGGCTCCGTTCGCCAGTCGTGGGCCAGCGCGCCGCCGAGCGCACGCGCGGCGAATCCCGTCTCCGCCAGCGCCACCAGCCCGCGCGCCGTCAGGATGAGGAAGAACGGCAGCGCCTCGAAGAGGTAGCGCGGGCCAAGATAGATGCCGTGGTAGTAGAAGCCGAGGAAGAAGAAGGTCATCGACCCGGCGCCAAGCAGCATGATGAGATCAGCGGCGACGGCGCGGCGTGTGAGGAATGGGAGCAGCAGGAACGCCAGCGTCAGATAGAATGGCCAGCCATAGAGTGTGATGGCGAGGCTGGTGAGCAGCTCATCAACCGTGATAAAGCCCGCCGCGAGGGTATGCTGGCCGTAGAACCCGATTCCCGGACCGAAGCCGTAGCGGTCGCCAGGGAAGAAGAGCTGGCGTGGGGTGATGAATGGATTACCTGTCAGCATGGCATTGTATCCGAGATAGACGGCGAGGCCGAACGCGCCTACACCGAGCAGCGCCAGCCCCGGCGCGAGCCAGCGCCGCGCATCCACCACGCGCAAGGCAGGCCAGTCGCCGCGCCAGCCCAGCCAGAGCGCGCCGCACGCCGCCACCGCCGCGAAGAGCGCGCTGGTGTCGCGTGTGAAGAAGGCCAGCAGCCAGAGCAGCCCGGCCAGTGGCAGATACCAGCGAGCGCCACGTCGGGCGTCGCCCAGGCAGCGCAACAGCGCCCAGAAGCCCCAGACGAGATAAAAGAGCGCGATTGCATGGCTGAGGTAGCTGGCGGCAAGGTAGCTGTAGAAAGGCGACGCCGCGCCCAGCAGCACGGCGAGCGTGGCCACACGCCGATCATAGAGGCGGCGCGCGATCAGTCCGACGCCAAGCAGCGCCAGGGTTCCCAGCAGCGGCTCGACCAGCCACGGGACGCCCAGCGCCACGCCCAGCGCCAGAGTGAGCGGCGCGCCTGGCTCATACTGGGTGAACCATTTGCCGTCGCGCACGATCATGAAGGGGCCGGGGAAGCGGTCGGCCACGGCGGGCGCAGGCGCCCAGAGCCGCCCTGCGGCGAACGTCTTCGCGCCGAAAAGGTATGCGCTGGCGTCGTAGATGTGCGGCTGGGCATGATATTGCGCGAGGGCGATCCAGATGACGTAGAAGAACGACGCCGCCAGCGCCAGCAGCCCGATGGGATGAATCGCCGCTGCCAGGCGACGCCAGCGCAGCGCCAGCCAGCGCCATGTTCCACGTCTCAGCCCGCGCGCCCACGTCGCCGCTGCCGCAGGCCAGTCGGCGCCAGCGTCAGACGCTCCATCTGGAGTTGTTGCTGGAGCCACAGCCGTGGCCGCGTCGGGCGCCACGCCGAGGCCGAACACACCGAGCAGCAGGCCGAGCAACAGCTCGCCACCGCAGACCAGCGCCAGCAGCGCCAGCGCCCACAGCGCGAGTCGCACGAGATAGTCGGCGGTCATGGCGGCGAAGGGCGCGACCTGTGTGGGGAAGTAGCTTTGCATGACGACAGCGGCGGGCTGGCCAGCCACGGCGCGCGTGACGCTGATGGCGTGGTCGTTGCGGTCGAGGGTGAGGGTGACGACGCTGCCGTCGCTCATCGTCAGGATCAGCGCGACGGGCGTCTCTGGCCGCTGGCAGCCGCACGCTAATGCGCTGGGTCGCGCCGTCCGTCGGCGCCATCACCTGCGCGCCGCTGAGCGCAGGCCACGCGATGCACGCGGGCGCCGCGCCGGGGCTACTGGCGCAGAGGTCGCGCCAGCGGCTCAGGCCATCGAGGTCGCGCATCCAGGCGTAGAAACGATAGTAGGGTGTCGTGGAGATGCGCTGGAGATAGACGGGATCGAGGGTGAAATTATTGGTGTCGTCGCTGCCGTCGAGCTGATATTCATGGATGACCGGGGCGCGTGGGGGAACGGCGACGGAAACGATGCGGCCGCTGATGGGCAGGCGATGCGCGCCGCCGTCAACGACCAGCGTGATGCTCGCGCCATCTGAGGTCATGGTGACGGGCAGGGTAATCTGGTAGAGCAGCGCATCGAGCAGCAGCAGCGCCACAAACAGCGCCGCCAACGCGACCGGGGCGCGCCAGTGATGGCTCAGGCGCCGCGCCACTCGCTCAGCCGGGGGTCGCTCTCTCGCTGGAGCGCGCACATACGCCTGCGCCCGCATCCTTCCACCTCGCTGCCTGCGCGCCCATACGCTCCCCGCCCGTCCTGCCGAAACGCATGCCAAGTGTAGCACACGTGTCACTCGGCAAGCCTCCAAAGGTTCACCCACCCGAAATGTTATCGAAGCGCCTATGATTGCCTCAGAGTGTACATAGGGACCGAAGGAGGGCAGATGGCCGCCGACGAGCATCAGCGGACGCGCGCAGACAGATGACGCGCGCCGTACAATTGACGCGCGGGGCCGTTGTCCTTCGCGGGAGAGCAGCGCAGATGGGATGGCGCACGAGATGAGATGGTGAGCGCAGGGGCTGGTAGTGATGATGGCGCGCCCGTTGTAGGCGTCGTGGGCGTCGTCCTTGCGGGCGGGGCCAGCCGCCGCATGGGGCGCGACAAGGCCGCTCTGCTGATTGGCGGCGAGCCGCTGCTGCGCCGGGCGGTCGGGCGGCTGCGACTGGCGCTGGCCGAGGTGATGATCGTTGGCTCGCCGGACCTCGCGCCACTGGTCCCCGGCGTGCGCGTCGTCGCGGATGAGTGGCCACAGCGGGGGCCACTGGGCGCGCTGGCGACGACGCTGCGCGCGAGCGAGGCTGCGTGGGCGCTGCTGGTCGCCTGCGATATGCCGTTCACCCAACCTGCGCTGCTACGCGCGATGGCGCGGCTGGCGCTGGACACACCAGAGGTGGATGTGGTCGCGCTGCGTGGCTCGCGTGGCGTCGAGCCGCTGCACGCCGTCTATCAGCGCCGCTGCCTGCCACTGGCGCTGGCGCGGCTGGCGGGCGTCGACGCCTCACTCCAGGGATTGCTCGCCACGCTGCGTGTACGCGAGGTCGCGCCCGATGATGCGCGCCGCCTCGACCCAGCAGGTCACTCCGCCTTCAACGCGAACACGCCAGAGGAATGGCGTCGCGCGCTGCGGCTGGCCCAGGAGGGGGCGTGAGGCGCAAATGGTCTAGCGACGCCAGACGACGAACTCGCCCAGCATGCCGACCACATTCACGATGATGCCCGTATACCAGAGATAGTAGCCTGGCTCGTAGTGCGCCACGCCCAGGCCAGCCAGCCCATAGCTCTGCGCGGCGGGCGCCTGGGCCAGCACACCAAGGCCACCAAAGCCCGCCGCCAGCACCTGCGCTATCAGCAGCGAGCCGATCAGCGCCAGCAAGATGGGATAGAGCGGCACGACGACACAGCCCGCCAGACATCCCCGACCAAGCACTTTATTGAGGCCGCTGAGGACGATGTTGAAGAACAGTAACCCCGCGGAGAGAACACCAATCGCGCCGATCAGATTGTACGCCACCTGCAAGGCCGTGCCACCACCATCGCCCGGCGTCGCGAGCGCCGGAATGCTCGCCGTTTGCAGCATGATGATGACGCCTGAGGAATCGACGCCCCACGGCAGGCGTGTCGCGAGCAAGAGCAGCGCCACCCCGACGATCAGCAGCGTATGTGGCAGCGGAATCCACGCTGCCCAGCGGCCAGCCGACGCTGGCGGGAGCTGCGCGGGAGCCGACGCGGCGCGCGGACGCGAGGCGCGCTGCGGAGCGGGCGCCGAGACACGCGTGGGGATACGCGCGGCAGGCGCCGCAGGCGCGCGATATGGCGCGGGCAAGGCTGGCGCCGCAGCAGGCGTGTAATCTGGCGGCTGGTAGATCGGTGGCTTCGGCTCGCTGGGTTGTGGTCGGTGAACCGTCGGCGCGAAGGGCGACGCGAGGCCCGGCCAGGCTGGAGGCGCTTGTGGGTCGGCTATCGTCGCTGAGTCGAGCGAAACTGGGCCATGGTAGCTAGCCGTCTGCTGGCCTGCCTGACCGCCTGCCTGCCCTGGCGCCTGACCGCCTGCCTGCGCTTGCCCCTGTGGCGCGTTGGGTTGGACCACCCCCAGCGGCTGCCCGGCGGGCCGTGGCGCGCCGGGCGCAGCCAGCGGGGTAGGCTGGCCCGGCGCGGTGGTCGCGTTATTGAAGTCGTCCTGCATGCGCTCGCCTCCACCAATCGACTCTCAGCATATACTACGACGCTCAGGCACAATTCTTATACTCCTATGTGACAATGATGCTGATTCGTCGTCGGGGAGCAGGGGCGGGCGCTCTGTGCTGAGCGCCTGCGTCACCAGCGGAACGGGTAGCGATACGAGGGCTACTTCTGCTATAACGCAATGGCGTCCGCGTCGGCGTTGGACGCCGCTGGCGGTATTTGCCAAATGAGAGGAGATCGCGCAATGGACTGGAAGCTCGAACTGGTCATCATTCCCGTGTCGGATGTGGACCGCGCGAAGGCGTTCTACACCGAGAAGGCAGGATTCCACGCCGATCACGACCAACGGGTAAGTGAGAGCCTGCGCTTCGTGCAGTTGACGCCTCCCGGCTCGGCCTGCTCGATTGCGTTTGGCGAAGGCCTCACGGATGCCGCTCCAGGTTCCGTACAGGGCCTGCAAATGGTCGTCGCCGACATCCAGACCGCGCATGCGGAGTTGGTCGCGCGGGGCGCGGAGGTCAGCGAGGTCGAGCGCCTCGCCTGGGGCGCGTTCGTGTACTTCAGCGATCCAGATGGCAATCGCTGGGCGGTGCAACAGCTCTTGCCGCGCGGCTGAGGCGCCATCACCCACCTGGAGCGCTATCCATCAGAAGATGGGCAGATAGCGCTCCAGCTCCCACGCATGCACCTGCTCGCGATAGGCGTTCCACTCGTCGGTCTTCGACTCGACAAACCAGGCGGCGATCTGTTCACCGAGCGCGGCGAACATCACATCGTCGCGTTGCAGGTCGGCCAGCGCCTCGCTGAGGTCGGAGGGCAGCAGCGCGATGCCGCGCCGCAGCCGCGATGGCTCATCCAGCGTGTAGAGGCCCTCCTCCACGGGCTGGGCCAGCGGCAGGTCGCGCGCCACGCCATCCAGCCCGGCGCGCAACATCGCGGCGAAGGCCAGATAGGGATTGCAACTGGGGTCGGGCGCGCGTAGCTCGATGAGCATGCTCTCTGGCTCGCCCGGCTCCATGCGTGGCACGCGAATCAGCGCCTCGCGATTGATGCGCCCCCAGCTTACCATCACCGGCGCCTCGAAGTTTGGCACGAGCCGCTTGTAGGAGTTGACGAGCGGCGCCACGATGGCGCACATGCCGCGCGCGTGGGCAAGCTGCCCAGCGATGAAGCGCCGCCCAATCTCTGAGAGGCTATAGCTGGCGTCGTTGGGGCCAGCGAAGGCGTTGGAGCCGTCGTTCAGGCGCGTGAGGCGCTGATGGGTGTGCATGCCAGAGCCATTGATGCCGTGAAAGGGTTTGGGCAGGAAGGTCGCGCCCAGCCCGTGGCGCTGCGCAATCGCCTTGACGACGTAGCGCGCCGTCACCACCCCATCGGCCACCTTCAGCGCGTCGGCGACGGCGAAATCGATCTCGTGCTGGCCCGCCGCGACCTCGTGATGACTGCTCTCGATGGAGAGTCCCATCTCATTCAGCGCGGCCACGATCTCGCGGCGCACATCCGCCGCCAGATCGGTCGAGAGATCGAAGTAGCCGCCACGGTCATGTGGCAATGGCTCGCCCGCCCGGCCAGGCTGCTCGCGCAGCAGGAAAAACTCCAGCTCTGGTGAGACTTCATAGCGGTAGCCTTGCGCCTCGGTGTCGCGCAGCGCCTCCACCAGCACGGCGCGCGGGTCGCCAGCGAAGCGGTCGCCGGTGGGCATCAGCACATCGCAGATCAGCCGCGCCAGCCGCCCCTCGCCAGCGTCATTCTCGGCCTGCCAGGGAATCTCGGCGAAGGCGCTCAGGTCGGGGCGCAGATACATATCCGTCTCGGCAACACGCGCCAGCCCCTCGATAGCCGACCCGTCGAACCATTTGCCGCGCGCCAGCACCTCGCCAAGCTGGCTCGCGGGAATCGTTACCGACTTCGCCAGCCCCACCACGTCGCTGAACTCCAGATTGATGAAGCTGATGCCGCGTGTCTCGACATGCTCCAGCAGGCGCGCCTCCTCTTGCGGGCGGTGAACGCCAGTGGGCGCGGCGGGGCGCTGGTCGCTGTCTCGCGGGGACTGTGGCATGGAACTCTCCTCCCGGCTAGCGCGCATCTCCTGCCTGTTAGATCATCCGCAGGCGTCTGCGGCTGGGCGATTACAGCTGACGGCGCGCACGGCGCTGCTCGGCGGCTCGCCAGCGTTCGCGCTCGTCGTCACTCTGCACGAGCAGTGGTGGCGCCTGAGTCGGGCGCCCCGCGTCGTCAATCGCCACGTAGACGAGATGGCTCTTGCCCGCCTGGCGTGTCTGCCCGGTGCGCAGGTCCTCGGCCTCGATCTGCGCCTCCACCTCCATCGAGGTCTTGCCAACATAGGTGAGGCAGGCGCGCACCGTCAGCAGATCGCCGATGTAGACCGGCTCTTTGAAGACCATCGAATCCATGGCGACGGTGACACAGCGACAGCGCGAGTGGCGAATGGCGACCGCGCCGCCCGCCTCATCCACCAGGTAGAGGATCGCGCCGCCATGCACATTGCCCCAGGAGTTCGCATCGGCTGGCTGCATCGTTCGCGCCATCACCACACGCGACTCAGCGACGGTCTTGCCCGGCGCGGCGACGACCTGCTCTCCCTGACGGGCTATCTTCTTCATACGCTCCAATTCGCTCCAATGCTCCAATGCCCTAACCGCTCGGCCAATCACGCGCTGCGGGCGCGCTTGCGCAGGCGGCGCTCCACTGTGCGCAAGGCCGCCTGGAATGAGGTGTGTCTGCTGATCCGCGATGGGCGGCGCTGCCAGGTAGGGGATCAGCCGTCATCATAGCATGCGCCGCCCATCGCGCGCGGGGATAGTTGCGCGCGATGGGCGGCAGCCGGAGAGGAGTCATGCGGCGAGGCGCGGATGCCCGAGGCCAGCGCGCTACGGTTCGATCACGCTACCCGACGGCTGGCGCATCGGAGCGACCTTCATGCGCAACGGCCTTCGGCGCCGCGCTCGCTGGCGCCGCCGCTGGCGCCGCCTGTGTGGCGCCACTGCGCCTGCCAAACTCAGCGGCCAGTGGCATCATGAGGAACATGCCCACCAGCCCCGCCGCCACTACGGGAACTGGGCAGGGAACGGGGTCTCCGCTTTCGGGGGGAGCAGCGGGAATGGATGATAGACGTCACAGACGGACAGGAGGTACAATGCGCGCTATGTCATCACCTCGCGCGCCACGCCGCGCCACACCAGCGGGCGCCGCACAGCCAACGCCCCACGACGGCGCCCTGCCCAGCCTCTGGGCGGGGTCGCTCGCCGCGTCCGCTGAGCCAGAGCTACCCGATACCGCCCCCACTGGCGCGATTCGCGATAGCCTGTACGATCTCATCCCGCTCAGCCCGCTGGAGCACGATCTGCTGGCGACTGCCGCGTTTGGGCGGCTGCAAGGGGTGAAGCAGCTTGGCTTTGTCTATCGCGTCTGGCCGGGCGCCACGCATACGCGCTTCGAGCATAGCCTCGGCGTGTACTATCTGATGCTGCGGGGGCTGCGTGCGCTGCTGGCCACCCGCCATGCGGCGGACGCCGACGCGGCCCGCCGCCACATCAGCCTGGACCCGACCGACCTGCGCACTGCGCTGGCCGCCGCGTTGCTGCACGACATCGGCCACTATCCCTTCTCGCATGCCATCGAGGAGCTGGGGCAGCCGATCACGCCGCATGAGTGTGTCGGGCGACGTATCATCGAGGCGGGCGAGGTCGCGGCGGCGCTGGAGCGCCACGGGCTGAATCCTGGTCGCGTCGCCGACCTGATCGATCCGCCAAAAGACGGCGCTTTGCCCGCGAGCGACGCGCTGCTAGTACGCCTGCTCAGTGGCCCGCTCGACGTGGACAAGCTCGATTATCTGCCACGCGACGCCCGCGCCTGCAATGTGCCGTATGGTGGCGTGGATGTGTCGCGGCTGCTCGGCGCGTTGCGCGTCATCGAGACGAACGAGGCTGACGCCGCGCCGCGCCTTGGGGTGAGCGACAAGGGCATCAGCCCGCTCAACTCGCTGCTGCATGCGCGCCAGGAGATGTTCGACAACGTCTACTGGCACCACACGAACCGCGCGATGATGGCGATGCTGCTGCGCGCCACGCAGGAGGCGCTGCTGGCGGGAGCCGTCACCGCAGAGGAGCTGCCCGACCACGATGACGCCTCGCTGCTCGCTTTCTTCAGCGGCGCGCGCATGCCTGCGGCGACGCGCGCCCTGGTGGAGGCGCTACGCCAGCGCCAGCCCTACAAGACCGCGCTGGAGGTCAGCGCGCAGGCCGGCAAGGTCTATCAGCTGCTCGATACGCTCTTCTGGGATCAGGCGAAGCGGCGACGAGTCGAGATCGCGCTGGCGGCGGCGCTGAGTGAGGCGCTGGGCGAGCCGATCGGTGAGCATGAAACGCTGCTGGACATCCCCAAGCCAGAGAAGTGGGAGATGGAGACGCTGGTCGCCTTCAGCGCGCCACCGCTGGGCATGCGCCCGCTGATGACCTGGACCGAGGCGACCGGGCAGCGCGCCGAAGACCTCGGCGTCTACGAGCGCCGCCAGCGCCGCATCCGCATCGTCTGCCATCCACGCTGGCGCGACCGTGCGCGCGCGGAAGGCCAGGCCGCGCTGCTCAGCGTGATCGAGCGCATCCCCACGCTGTGAGGGTCGCTGGCGGTTGAAACCGCGCCTGGATGGCCTGCGGGCCGCGAAGTCCGCCGTCGCGGACTGGGAACCAAGCTGCGGCGTTGCGCACGCGCGCCCAGATCGAATACTTCACAAGCCCTGGCCACAACGCCTGCTCTGCTGGCCGTCTCGGCGCAGACGGGGTACAGTGAGCGGGAATGAAATGCGCCGTCCGCACTCTGAATCCTGCGCAGTGGGCGGCGTGACGCGCAACATCCGCGCAACATCAACGACGATGGAGGCATGTCCCATGAGCGCCCAATCGACCCACACTCCCCCCAATGCGACCCCCGATGGCCTGACGACCTACGAGCGCTATCTGCGCATAGATGACCTGCTGACGTTGCAGAAGCCGCCCGCAGAGCGGCTACATCCCGATGAACTGGTCTTTCAGATCACGCACCAGACCTTTGAACTCTGGTGGAAGCTGTCCGTGGAACTCATCGCCGCCGCGACAGACGCCCTGCGCGCCAACGACTTCGAGAACGCCACCATCGCGCTGCGCCGGACCATCGCGGCGCAGGAGGTCGTGTGCGCGGCGATGCGCCAACTGGAGCTGGTGCCGCCCGCCGACTTCCTGGTGATTCGCGCGGGGTTGGGCGATGGCAACGGTGGCGACTCGCCGGGATTCCGTGGCATCCTGCGCGCGACTCCAGCGCTGTGGGACGCCTTCGCTGGCGCGCTCGAACGCGCGGAGATCACCCTGGTAGACCTCTATGCGCGCCCGCGCGACCGACCGGCGCTCTACGCCTGCGCCGAGGCGCTGACCGACTTTGATGAGCAGTTCCATCTGTTCCGCGCTGCGCACCTGAAGCTGGCGCAGCGCCACCTCGGCCTGCAATCCACCGGCACAGGTGGCATGCCAGTGGCCGCGATGGAGCGCACGCTGCATCACCTGCTCTTCCCGGCGCTCTGGCAGGCGCGCGAAGTCCTCGTCGCTCGCGCCAACCAGTCGGCTAGCGAGTAGGCGGCGGCTCGCACACGCATAGCCGGTTGCTGGTGGGCGATCTGGGCGATCACAGGGCGCGCGCATAGACGAGCATCGTGTGCTCGCCGCCTGTGTAGCCCGCGCCATCCATCGCATCGCGCAAGATCAGCAGATTGGGCAGCCAGAGCCAGACCTGCGCGAGCTTGCGCCGATGCGCCTCGCCACGCAACAGCACCGCCAGCCGCCCAATCGCGTCGGAGAGGCCGTCGATGTAGCGCACCTCAAGCTCCGGCGTGTCGCTGTCGCTGAGGTCGTCGCAGGCGATGGCCAGCGCCTGGGTCGCGCCCCACTCGTCGAGCGTGATGACCTCACCCGCCGCAAGATACGCGCGCAGCGACGGCTCGCTTAGTCCGCGCCCGGCCCAGTGATGTAGCTCCAGCCCACCGTTGAACGGCGTCAGGTTCGATTGCTCCAGCCAGGCCCAGAGCCGCGCGAACTCCGTCGGGCCAGGGGTGGCGAGCCGCGCGTCTGGCGGCAGCGCGCCTCTGGTGGTGTCGTAGGTCGTCTCGGCGATGGTTGGGTCAAGCTCAGCGGCGCTGCGCTGGGGACGCTGCCGCGCAGCCTCCTCCGGGTCAGATGAGAGCGCCGCGCCGACATAGGAGGTCAACTCCGCGACTCTGGTGAAGCCGTAGCCCTCGAAGAGCCGTTGTGAGGCGACATTCGCGGCCTCGGTAAACATCCGCGCGACACTCGCGCCCAGTTCGCGCGCCCGGACGAGCGAGCGCGAGACCATCACACGGCCCACGCCCTGGCGCCGGGCCTCAGGCGCGACCCGCACGCCCTCGATCCATGCCTCATCGGGCGCGGTCATCCGCACATGACTCAGCGCCACCGGCTGCCCATCCACCACGCCGACGAGCAACGCGCCACGCGCATCGGCCAGCCAGTCATCCCATACATCGGCGATGTAGTCGCCATCATCGCCCCAGGTGCGCGCGCAGAAGGCCAGCACGGCGTCATGATCTTCCTCGCGTGCGTCGCGCACCTCAAGTTCGCCTGGCTGCGGCGTCATCTGACTCATGCTCGACACCCTCCCTGCCTCGCGCATACCACCGAGCGATGGATCACGCGCCCATCACCGCATCGCCCCTGTGAACAGCATACCGCAGTGGAGGTCGGCGCGGCTTCCGGCGTCGCTCTCGGCCAATCTCGGCCAATCTCGGCCAATCTCGGCCAGGTGTACACATTCCCTTGCGCTGGCTCATCGCGCCGACGCATAATGAGAACGTTCTCATTGATAATGTTCTCAACGAGTGAGGCGGCGAATGACGCTCATCGACACACTCTCTGAGGCGGGCTATAAGCTCACCACCCCACGCAGGCGCGTCTTCGATGTGTTGCGCACAGCGGAGGCGCCGCTGACCGCGCTGGAGGTGGCGGCGCGCTCAGGCGTGAGCATCGCCTCGACCTATCGCGCGCTGGCGCTGCTGGCCGACCTCGGCGCGCTCAGCGAGACCACCGATCCCGGCGCCGAGCGCACGGGAGCCGCCGGGCCAGCCGCCCTGATCGAGGGCGCAGCGGACGCCGAGGCGCGGGGCAGACGCTATGCCATCTGCACGGCGACGGGCCACCATCACCACTTCACCTGCCGCGCCTGCCATGCCACGCTCGAGGTCGCCAGCGCGACACTGGAGGCGGCGCTGGCGGAGATCGAGCAGGCGACAGGTGTGCGCATCGAGCGCCACGACATCATCCTGGGGGGCCTCTGCGCCGAATGCCAGCAGCGCGTTGACGGCGACAGCTCGACGACTGCGGGGCAGGCATGACAGCGGTACTCTTCTCCATCGCCTCATTCTTCTCCACGACCATCGGCGGATTGCTGGCGCTGCGGCTGCGCGACCGACTGCGCTATGTGATGGGGTTCACCGCTGGGGTGCTGGTGGCGCTCGTCGCATTCGATCTGCTGCCCGAAATCTTTCATCTGGTGGGCGAGATGCAGGTGGCGCCGGTCATCCCGATGGCGGCGCTGATGGCGGGCTACCTCGCCTTCTACGTCGTCGAGAAATTGTCGCTGATTCACCACAGCCACGAGAGTGAAGATGGCACGCATCTCACGACACATCCGCAGGTGGGGCTGCTGGCGGCGCTGGCGCTCTCAGGCCACAGCTTTCTCGATGGCGTGGGTATCGGGCTGGGATTCCAGGTCAGCACGACGGCGGGCATCATCGTCGCCATCGCCGTGATCGCGCACGATATGTCCGATGGGCTGAACACCGTGACGCTGATGCTGGTGAATCACAACACCTCGCGCCGTGCGCTGGCGCTGCTGGCGCTGGATGCCATCGCGCCGGTGCTGGGGACGCTCTCGACCTTCCTCTTCACGATTCACGGCGCGGCGCTGCCGATCTATCTCGGCTTCTTCGCCGGTTTCCTGCTCTACATCGGCGCGAGCGACATCCTGCCTGCCGCGCATAGCAAGGAAAGTTCCGCCGGGACCGTGCTGCTGACCTTCGTCGGCGTGCTCTTCGCCTTCATCGTGACGCGCTTCGTGGGGTGAGAACCGGCGGGTGAACCCGCATCTAGGGGCCTGCGGGCCGCAAAGGCCGCCTGCGCGGCCTGGGGTGCGGTCGTCGTCGTTCTCAGCCTGCGGCGGCAGGCTTCGCGGCGGCCCGCAGGCCGCCCATAGGCGCGGGTTTACCCGCCCACGCCCACTCCGCCCCCCGTCCTTCTCCCAATTCGCGCC
>CAVPBB010000024.1:0-26225 GCA_963701795.1 uncultured Chloroflexia bacterium
AAACGCCACCACAGGCCCGCGACCAGAGGAGACATTATGCGGTTTATCCCGTTTACGCGGTCTACCCGTCTGGCGGGGTCTGGGCGGCGCTGGCCGCGCCGCTGGCGTGCTGTACTGGATGCCGTGCTGGCGCTGTGCGCGTGCGTCGTCAGTCTGTGTACCGGCGCCAGCGCGTTTGCACAGCCACGCGCCCGCACAGCCTCAGGTGTTCAGGCAGGCGCTCCCTTGCCCCTCCACCGTTGTCTTGCAGACCGTGGACAGCGCTGGGCATGTCCACATCACCTACGCCAGCGGAGTAAGCGTGACTGATGGCGACCAGGCCACGTTGCCTACCCCTGCGGTCACGGGAACGGCCAGCGCCGACTATCAGGCGTTCGTCGCCAACGGTGACGAGCCGGGGTAGCGCCGCTTGCTGCCGCGATGGTCCAAAGCACCTCCGGCGTGCAGACAGAGGAGTCGCCGTTGATTGCGCTGCCGAACTGCGTTGCGCAGCCCCCGACCTTCGACCTCGCTACCGCCAGCGCGAGTGACCTGGCGCGCTACGGACTGCCCGCGCTGCCCGCCAAGGGCATGACGCGCGCGCAGTACACGCAGAAGTCGGCTGGATGAAGCACCGGGGTCTGTAGGTGGGCGTCAGCAATGCGCCAAGCAATAGCGCGCAGGCGGCTCCGCTTCCTACGTGGTCTGGGAACATCGCTGACCAGAACACCTGTTCGTATTCTCTCAAGAGCATGAGCGGCGGCAATACTGGCCTTGGCTGTGATGACGGCACACCGTATGTATGGAACGGACGTTGATGCGGACTGGTTCATGCCGTGCTTTTCAATCTATCCCGGCACGCCTACCTCCAGTATGAGCGGCTGGGTCGGCGTCGGTGGGGTTCAAAACAGCGGCTATAACCAACTGGCTCAGGCAGGGGTTACTGTATCCGCGATCAATGATGGCGCGTCCTACACCACCGGGGATGAGTGGGCCAGTGGGACGAAAAACAACGGGTTTTTATATATTTCGCCCGTGAACATTAACCTCGGCGCAGGGTGCGGTACGCATATCTATGCGCGCGTGAGCCAGAACAGTTACACTATTGGCAACATTGGCATGGGCGTGTACGGTGGCCCAGCGAACACTTAACCCTGGCCAGACGACGCCTCTGCCGAGTTTATTGTGGAGCGCAACGGGGTAATCTTAGGCACACTTGTGGGGCTGGCGAATTTTGGCTCCATTGACTTCAAGGGCATGGGCGTTAGGGACAATTGGCTCGGCTACCTGTCTATGACCAACGCGCGCAGCACGACTACGTCCGCATGGTTCGAAAAAGCCGAAAGAGAACGGACACACGTCGGTTCCATCGTCTACGATGGCAGCGACTACCCGTATGACGACAACACGATTACCTGGGAAGCGTCGTGTTACACTAACTGCTAGTCGCGTAACGCTCTCTGACCCACTGGGTTGGTCCGCTGGTCATAGGTGTTGCTTGACTCGCCAACGAGGCTCGTTGCTCTCGTTGGCGAGTTCTTTTATACGCGTCGCCACGAGCGCTGATTTAGAAAGTGAGTCCACTGATGTCATCTCCCTCTGTGCGCCGCGTCTGGAAGCCCTGGAAGTCAAAGAAGGTTCTCGTCGGGCTACTCGCGCTGGTCGTCGTTTTTTGGCCGTTAGGTGACCGTTCACCACCTGCCGCCCGATAGCGTCACCATCACCACCGTCACCCTGGCGCGTGGCCAAACGACCGAGCGCGCGCTTGACCAAGAGCGTGCGCTATAGCGGCGCACAGGGCCAGGCGGTTCTCCGGCAACTCACCCATGTCTTTGCCACCGCGCCCCGTACATCGTCGCAGACCTATTTTACGGTGCAAACAATCTGTGGCCCGCTTGCGTATATGAATTATACGGTGACCTTCACCTGGCATGGCCTGCAGTACAGTCGTGGGCGGACATCGGGGGCTGCCCAGACTATCTGGAGAGCAGCGGCGGCCTCCCCAACGTACTGTCGGCGCGCACACTGACGGCGGCAGACCAGATGACGCTCGCGACGCTCGGACCACCCTACGCCGACCCCTTCCCGACGCAACCTTGACCCGTTCGCGGGCGTGTGCGGGCGTACTTCTCGGCGCGCGGTATTATTTAGATTATGCCGCGCGCCAGAGCGCCCCAAATAGCTCTAAAAACGCCCTCTGGGGACTTATTGAAGGTATCCTCAGGACGCATGACTGAAGCATGATCGGTATGACCGAAGCATTGAAGTCTGCCGCTTCGCCCACCGTGATAACGCGCGTCGTGGCCAGCGTGCGCATCTCCGCTGATGACTCTCACTGATGATGCGCCTGCGAGCGACGGCTTCCAGGCGCATCGCTGCGCTCAGGGGGTCGCACACAGGTCAGCGCGCAGACTATAATGAATGACGCCTTTATCTCCTGCTGTGGGCGTCATTCGAGAGGGAAGAGTTGTGGCCGAAGCTACCACTGCGAACGTCGTGTCGTCACTGGGGTCTTCGACCTGCTGCATATCGGCCACCTGCGCTTCCTCGAAGCCGCGCGCCGTCTGGGCGATACGCTGATCGTTGGAGTGGAGAGCGACGAGCGGGTGCGCCGCTGGAAGGGGCCGAACCGACCGATCCAGACGGAGGACGACCGCCTCGCGCTGCTCGCGCGTTGCGCGTGGTCGATGATGTCTTCCTCATCACGGGCGAGCGGATAGACCCGCCCTACTATGCCGACCTGTTGCGGCCATTCGCGGCGCGCTACATCGCCGTCACCGCCGATGATCCCTTCCTGGAGCAGAAGCGCGACGCCATGCGCGCCGTCGGCGTCGAACTGCGCGAAGTCACGCCGCGCATTGAAAACTATTCGACGAGCCATCTGGTGCAACTGCTCGGCCTCCCCTACGGGCGTCGCTCGCGCTATACTTGACTATAGCGGTCATATTTGTGTTGACGGCGCGCCATGCCAGGTTCTATGCTGTGTGAGGCATGACCTGGTCGCTATGGATACGTTGTTGTGGGTCATGCCGGGGTCCGAAACACCATGCGGTTGACGATGAAGGGCGACTACGGCCTGCGTGGATGATTGAGATGGCCGGGCGCTTTGGTCAAGGCCCGACGCCCAGCGCGGTGATTGCGCGGCGTCAGGTCATCCCGGAGCATTTTCTGGATCAAGTGCTGATTACCTTGCGACGCGCGGGGCTGGTCAAGAGTCTGCGTGGGCCGCAAGGTGGCCATATGCTCGCCAAACCTCCCGCGCAGATCTCCATGCTCGATGTGCTCCAGGCGCTGGAGGGCGCGCCGACCTCGCTCGACTGTGTGCCGCAGCCCAACACCTGCCAGCTAGCGCCAGGCTGTGGCATGCGCGACATCTGGGCGCAGATCGACACCTTCGCGCACGATCTGCTCAGCGCGACGACGCTCGAACAGCTCGCCGCGCGCCACCACGCTGTCGGCCAGGAAGCCGAGGCGATGTATTACATCTGAGCCGCCGCTGGGCGTGTCCGCGTAGCTGTCGCTCAGGCCGACGCGCCGAGTTGACGCGCTGCGCCAACGTGAGCCTCCGCGTCCCAGAGGGTCTCAGCCAGCGCGCCGCGCGGCAGGCTGCTCTCCGCCACCTGCCCATCATCCATGCGCAAGGTGTAGTCGAAGATGCGCGCGTCGATGACCTGGCTATGTGAGATGAGGAAGACCTGCGCGAACGCCTCGGCGATGGCGCCGGTCGTCAGCACACGCGCCAGCGCGAGCGACCGTTCAGCATCGAATGCGCTCAGTGGCTCGTCGAGGAAGATGAAGCCAGGTGTCGCGCCAAGCTCCTTGGGCAGCGTGGCCAGCGCAAAGGCCAGCCGCAGCGCCAGTGACGCCTGATCGCGCGTGCCACCCGAAAAGAGGTTCTTGCGCACGTAGCGCCCCGCAAGCTGATCCCACATGCGGATGGCGAGATCGGTTTCGCCGCCAGCGCCCGATGCGTCATCGCGCAGCAGGGTGATGTCGTGATAGCGACCTGCCGTCAACTGCGGCAGAATCGCGCGCATGTAGACCTCCGTTTCGGGCAGCGCGCGGCGAATGATGCGCGTGCGCGCCTCGCTGGCAAGCTCACAGGCCAGCTCACGGCGGCGCAACTCGCGCTCAGCGGATTCGAGCTGCGCGCGTAGCTCGCTTTCGTCGAGTGGCGCGCTCTCCAGCAGGCTCTCACGTTCGCGCTCGACCGCCAGTTGCTCGGTATGATAGGTTTCCATGCGGGCGTCGTCTCGTTCGGCGCGCAAGCGCGCGACCTCAACCGACGTGACCTCACCCAGCAGCGGCCATGACTGCGCCAGGGTCGCCAGTGACTCATCGCCCCGCGCCGCAGCCGTCCCCAGGGCGGCGAGGCGCGCGCGAATCTGCTCGCACAGGCGCTGGTGGGCGAGGCGCGTCTCTTCGCTCTTCGCGGCCAGGCGCTCGCGCTCGGCGATCAGGCCGCCCTGCCGCGCGTGGGCCGCCATCTCGTCGTGCTGGGCCAGCGCTTGCCGCGTCTGCTCAGCAAGCTGCCCGTGCAGCGCCTCCAGCGTGTGCGCTTCCAGTGGATCGGGCAAGCCGAATCCCTCGGTGAGGCCTAGCTGCGCCAGGTCGTGCGCCACGCTCAGCGTTTCATTGGCCCATGCGCGCAGGATGTCTTCCAGGGTGTCGTTACTCTCCAGCAGGCGCGTCTGAACCTCGTCGCGGCCGCCCGTGCTGGAGACGAGCGTCGAGAAGGCGAGTTCCGCCGCGCCGCGCGCCGCCACAAGCCCCATCACATCGTCGGGCAGCCCCAGCGCGTGAGCTTCCTCGGTCAGCGCCTGCGCCAGCGCCTCGACGACGGAGAGCCGCTGGCGTATCTCGTCGGGCGAGACATCGTATCCGAGCGTGCGCAGCGCGGCATAGGCGCGGTTGGCGTCGCCCTGGGCGCGCTCCATCTCGACCCGCGCTGTCGCGGACTGTAGCTCGACTTCGTGCGCGCGCAGCTCCGCGTCGCCCAGGGCGCTGGCCGTGGGCAGGCTCTTGAGGATGCGCTCGCCATCTTCGGCGGTGGCGGGAATGGGCATGCCTGCCGCGCGCAGGTGGGCCTCCAGGCGCCCGATGTCATCACTCACGAGTCGCCGCGCCAGATTGACCTCCGCGCGCACCGTCGAGATGCCCTGGTCGGCCTGAGCCAGCTTCCAGGCGTGCGCGCGTTTGGTCGCGACCTCCTGTCGCCAGCGCACACACAGCCCGACTGCGGCAAGAGCCGAGAGCGCGACGAAAGCCCACAGCGCGACGATGGAGAGCGTCAGCGCCAGCGTCGCCGAGATCAGCGCCATCGCCAGCGAGGCGCCGGTCAGCGCGAGCCATTGCCCGGCGTGCGCGCCCGTCTCGGCGACCTCGCGCTCATACATGCCTCGCTCAGTGTTCAACGCGGCAAGTTGCTGGGTTCGGCCTTCGCGCACATCGGCGCGTTCGCGCGCCAGAATCCACTCGGCCAGCGTATCGCGCGCCTGCGCCCGGCCAAGCGCGGTCACCGTCGCGCTGCGGCTGCGCTCGGCCTCAGCCAGCGTGCCGCGCGCCTGGCGTTCGGCTTCCTCCGCTGCCAGGCCGCGCTGCGCCAGAGCGTCGGCCTCAGCCAGCACGCTGCGTTCGCTCGCCGTCTCGCGCATTTTCGCTTCCAGTCGGCGGATGTCGTCGAGCTTGCGCTGCGCCTCTGGCGCATGGGCCGCTTCGATGGTGTCGAGGTGTTCGAGCTGTGTCGTCAGCAGCGCGGTATCGAGTGAAAGCTGCCGCGCGCGCCAGCGATAGCGCTCGCTCTCGATCAGCCGCCGCTCAGCGGAGCGCAGGGCGCCGAGTTGCGTCAGCAGCGCCGCATGCTCATCCAGTTCGCCGCGCAGCAGCGCCTCACTCTCAGCGAGCGCGGCGATCTGCGCGGCGAGCGTGTCGCGCTCTTCCACCCAGCCACGAAGCTCGGCGGCCTGGAGTCGTTGCGCCACATCGCCTTCGCGCGCGGTGGCCTCGCGCAGCAGGCGCCGCTGTGTCGCCACACGAGTCTGCGCGCGCAAGCGCTCGATGTGGCGGCGTTCCTCAGCGCTGGGCGTCAATGTCCGCTCGACGCTCACCAGGCGCTCAAGCCCCAGCAGCCGCGAAATCGCCTCCTCGCGCTCATCGCGTCGCAGCGACTCCAGGCGTTCGAGGCCCTTCTGCTCCATGAAGCACGAGTTGCGCAGGGTGTCGCCATCAAGGCCGCGCAACTCCGCCAGGATGCGGTCGTTGACGGCGCTGACCGCGCTGACACGCTCATCAGCCTGGCCTGGCTGACGCACGATCAGCGCGGCCTCAGACATCGGGGCGCCGTTGCGTGTGCGTGTCAGTGTGCGGGTGACTTCCAGTTCCGTCTCGCCGGTCAGCAGGGTCAGCGACACCTGCGCCTGCGCGCCGTCATGCGGAATCAGCGCTGAGAGGGTCGCTTTGCCTGGCTCCTCGCCCACCAGCGGGCGCCCATAGAGCGCGAAGTAGATCGCCTCGAAGAGGGTTGATTTGCCGGATTCATTTGGCCCCTCGATGAGCGTGGCGCCGCGCCTGGGCAGCCACAGATCGACTGCGCGCAGATGCTTGAGCGCCGGGACAGCGAGCCGTTTCAGCGTAATCATCGGTCTACGCGCCCTCCTCACCGCTCGCACGCAGTCGCGCCAACAGCAGTTCGCCCGCCGCGCGTAGATCGCCGGGGTCGGGCAATCCAGTGACGCCTGCCTCGCTCTGGCGCAGCGACTCCTCCATCACCAGCGCGATCATCTGGGCGGGCGAGATTGCCTCGGTGTGCGCCGCGCTGAGGTCTGGCAGCGCAAACACCTGCTCCACCAGCGTCAGGCCGCTCGTATCCACATCCAGCGAGAACGCCCGCTGCTGCCCCAGCGCAATCACATCGCGCAGCGCAAGTTCGTGATACTGCTCGCGGGTGAGCGCGCCGGTCAGGCGCAGGCGCACCATCGTCTCAGGTGTGCAGCCGGCCTCCAGTTCTGAGCGGATGACCGCCAGCGCGTGGCTCATCTCATCCGCTGACGCTTCGCTCGTTCTGCTCGTCGCGCTCGCCGCAGCGTCGTCGGGCCAGAGGCGGCTGGTAGACAGGTTGATCTCGGCGCGTGGCTGCGCCTGCGTGCGGATATGCTCGACGTGGCTGGCGCCGTCGCGGGCCAGTTCGACCCAGACGAAGCCAGGCTCGCCCGCCTGTGCGCCAAACTCCATGCGCTCGGTCGCGCCGACCACCACTATCTCACGCGCGCCGATGCGCTGCTGCGCAAAGCGATGGATATGTCCCGCCACCACCAGGCGGCATTGATCGGGGAGCGCGGCGAGGCTGGCCTGCGCGACGGTGCGCTCGCCCTCGCTGGGTCGCGATAGCCCCTCGATGGCCGCATGCAAGATCAGCAGCGCCACATCAGCCTGCGCCAGCGTGGTCGCCGCCGTGTCGCTCCACTGCGCCACCGCCAACGGATCGCTGCCAGGCGCCGCGACTGGATTATTGCTGAGGCCCACCACGGCGACTCGCAAGCCGCCCAGCGCGAAGACGCGCGGCTCCAGCGCATCGGTCGCGGCGAAATACTGCAACTCGTCGAGCGCGGCGTAGACCTGCTGTGGCGCTTCACCGCCGTGCTCGGTCTGCATGCGCGGCGTGTCGTGGTTGCCGCTGACGGCGGCACAGACGATGCCCGCCGCGCGCAGGCGATGCAGTTGCTCGGCGACGAAGGCGCGATCCTGATTCGAGGGCGCGGGTGAGTCGAAGAGGTCGCCGGTATTGATGAAGAGCGCCGCGCCGCGCGTGATCGCGCAGTCTACCGCCGCCTGAAAACCGCGTTGCAGCCAGGCGCGACGCTCTTGTCGCCGCGCTGGCGAGAGCCGTGGCGCCGCCGGTGACAGGTGATTATCGCCTGTGACAACAAGACCGATCGTCGTGTCTTGTGTGTCAATCAGGGTATCAGTCATTGCGCTCACTCCCAGGACATCACATCCCCGGCCGCCTGCTGTGGGTGGTGGCGGCTTGCTCCCTCGCGCCCAGAAAGTGTAGACCGCTGGGAGAGGCAGCGTCAAACTGGAACGGCGCACACAGGACTATCAGAGGGCGTGGGCAGCCGTGGGCGGCGCGCGGGAGCTGGCGGTTAAAACCGCGCCTGGATGGCCTGCGGGCCGCAAAGTCCGCCTGCGCGGACTGGGACCGAGCTGCGGCGTTGTGGACGCGCAGCTCTAATACTTCACAATGCCCTGGAGGGCGTCCCAGGGCTGATTGCGGGCGGCGTGGCTGAAGGCATACAATGCGGCTATGTTTCTCTTGCTGCATGGCGACGACGAATTTTCGGCGCGCGAAGAACTGGCGCGCCTGCGCGAGACGGGCGGCTTCGACTTCAACCAGGACACCTTCACCGGAGACGACGCCGACTTCGCCCAGATCCGTAATTGCTGCGACACACTGCCGTTCCTGAGTGAACGGCGGCTCGTCGTGGTGCTTGGCCTACCCAAACCACCGAAGCGCGGCGCTGGCGACGAGGACGATGGCGAAGACGCCGCGCCGCCACCCGCGCAAGCTGCCATGCCCACCGCCAGGGGCAAGAAGGGCAAAGCCAGCGGGCCTAATCCGCGCGTGTTCATCCAGGCGCTGGCCGACTATGCCGCCCACACCCCTGAGACGACCACGCTGGTCGTCGTCGCCGGCAAGCTGGACTCAACCAGCCCACTGCTGCAAGCCGCTCAGCAGCATGGGCGCGCGCGCGCCTTCACCACGCCGAGAGGCTCCCAACTTGAGCAATGGATCAGCCGCCGGGCGCAGGCTGACGGCGCGAGCATCACGCCGGATGCGGCAAAGCTGCTGATCGAGGTGGTTGGCGCCGAGAACCTGCGTATGCTCGACAGCGAGATCGAGAAGCTGAGCATCTACGTCGGGCGCGAGGGACACATTGGCGTTGAGCAGGTGCGCGCGCTCAGCTCACAGGTCAATCCATCGAACATCTTTGCGCTGACCGATGCGCTGGCTCGCCGCGAGCATGGGCGCGCCCTGGCGCTGCTGCATGAGCTGCTGGCGAGCGGAGCCGCGCCGCTGGCCATCGTCGGGCTAACGGCGGCGCAGACACGCGCGCTGATTCAGGTGAAGGCGCTCTCGGAGCGCGGCATGCGCTCGCTCCAGATCGCGCAGACAGCAGGGCTGGCCCCCTATACGGTGGAGAAGTCGCTGCCGCTCGCACGCCACTTCACATTTGCCCAGCTCGAGGCCGCCCATCGCGCGCTGCTCGAGGTGGATGTGGCGCTGAAGAGCAGCCGCATGACGCCCGAGCTGGCGCTCGACCTGCTCACCCTGCAATTTGGCGCGACCAGCCGCTAGCGGGAACGCAGCAGCAACGCCTTCGCCGCCGCGTAGAACCACGCCGCCAGCGCCAGGCCCACGACATAGATGCTGAGTCGCTGTGGGATGTGCAGCGCGCGTGCGCCCAGATTCGCGGGTGTGTGGCCATTGAGGATGGGAACGGCGCCGGTGAGCAGGGTGGGCAGGTAGAGGGTGGTGAAGGGAAAGCTGTCGTAGGTGGAGGCGATGCGCACCCCCAGCACGACATAGATGAAGGTCATGAGCAGCGAGAGGCCCAGTGTCACCGCCAGCGCGCCACGCAGCCACAGCCGCGCGTCATCCACCAGCCACGCCAGCCCCAGGCAGGCGAAGGGCAACATCGGCACGAGCAGACGCGGCCCCGGCGCATTCTCACCCGCCATCGGCAGGAAGTAGGATGAGACGATCAGCGGGTAGATCAGCGTCACGGCGATGGCCACCAGCGCCTCCAGCCGCGCCGTATCTGCGCGGTACCAGAGCCACAGCCCCAGCGGAATCAGCAGCAGGAAAGGCGACTCGACCAGCAGGCCGCGCGGATAGAGCAGAATCTGGCGCAAGCCATCGAGTCGGGGAACAGTCACGCCGAAGAATCCGCTATGCTGTCCCGAAAACTCGCTGCCACTGACAAAGCCATAGCTCACGCTCAGCGGATCGCCGAACGCGAACCAGTTGTACCAGGCCAGCGCCACCGCGCTCGGCGCCATGGCGCTTCCATAGAGCAAGAGGGACCGGAGCCGCTTGCCGGGGAAGCCGAGCAGGATGTAGCCGCAGAGGATGAGGAAGATGACGCCAGCCAGATACTCCGAGATGACTGCCAGACCGCTGAGCAGGCCAGCCAGCAGCAGCCAGCGGCCCGGATGCGCCTCCGAGCGGGCGCGATAGATGAGATAGAAGGCGATGAAGAGCAGCCCACCACCAAACGCATGGCTGAAAAAGACCGTCGTGAAGGGATACACCAGCGTCGCGAGCGCAAACGCGCCCGCCGCGACATAGGGCAGCGGCGAGCCGGCGAGCTGCGGACGCAGCCGCACGATGAAGCGGCGAAAGATCAGCGCCGCCGCGATGCCCACGGGGACCACGGTGCAGAGGTTCAGCAGATCGATCTGGAGCGTGACGGGGATGCTATGCGCCGGGAAGCCGAGGCTGTGGAGTTGATCCAGCGCCCAGAGCAGCGGCGTGGCGACGAGTGAGAGGCCGAGTGAGCGCGGCGAGTACCAGTGGCCGTGGTAGTAGCTCACATCAATCGTATTGTGCACGTGGCTATCAATAGTCGCCTGACCATGCGCCAGCGCGTAGACCATATCCCAGCGGCTCAGCATGTTCGTGCCTGGCGGCATGACGAAGTAGACATAGCAGAGCAGGAGTAATCCGGCGAACGCCCACTCGGAGGTGGTGAGCAGCGTCACCTTGCGCTCGAACGCCCGCAGCCAGCGGACGCCACGGTGAGCAGGAGCCTCGATTCGTTCGTCGGTTCGCGTCGCAACGGCAGATCGCATCGTCGCCTGTTTCAAGGTTGACTCCATCAGCTCGGCCTCGGCTTGCTCGGCGCTGGTCAGCTCAGAGCGTCGCCGCTGCGAGGGGAAGTTTGCCATGGTCGCTCCTTAACCCACACGCCAACCAATCTGCAGGTTCCGCTGGCGCTCGGTCGTCGCGCGGTCATCCTCCTGGGCCGCCGTGTATGGTAACGCACGGTCGCGCGGGCTGTCAGCACGACCGGGACTTTGCGCTGGGCTGGTGAATGGTCGCCACCGGGGCGCGGGCGGGTGAACCCGCAGCTACGGGCCAGCGGGCCGCGAAGCCCCACGCAGGTGGGGCCAGGATGGGGCCAGGCGCGCAGTTGATATTGACAGCCTCTCGCTGCGCCCTATAATGCTATGGGCGCGCATCGCGCGTCTCCACTCACGCAATCCAGGCGGATGGATTCGCATCGAAATGATGCGTGCGAACCTCAGGAATTTTGCGAACGGAGTAGATGTCGTGTCTTCAGTCATGCGCGCTGGGCGTCAGTCTCTGCCCAATGCTGGCGCTCTGAGAAGTCGCATCGTGGGAGCGCTGGATGGCAGGCTCGCCGCGCTGCTCGTATTGGTCACCACGGCGCTCATCCTGTGGCCGCTCAACGGCATGCAACGTGACTATGACGAGGGCGTCTACTGGCAGTCGCTGCGCGCGATGGCGGAGGGGCATGCGCTCTTCACCTCCATCTTCTCCTCGCAGCCGCCGCTCTTTCTGGTAAGCCTCTATCCCTTCTTCATGCTCTTTGGCCAGGGCATCGCGGCGGCGCGCTTCGGCATCGCGGTCTTCGCGTTGGTCAGTCGTGATTGCGATGTACTGGCTGGGGCGCGAGCTTGGGGGTACCTGGGTCGGGCTGGTGGCCGCCGCGCTGCTGGCGACGGCCCCACTTTTCCTGCGCGAGGCCCGCACCCTTCAGGCGGAGGCGCCTGCGCTGGCGCTGGAGATTCTCTGCGTGGCGCTGGCCGTCGTCGCGAGCCGCCAGACCGGGCGCGCACGCGCGCTGCTGGCGCTGGCGAGTGGCCTCGCCCTGGCGCTGGGAACCCTGATAAAGCTGCTCGATGTCGTGGCGCTGGTTCCGCTCACGCTCTATATCGCCGCGCCCATCTTCGCCATCTGCGTTGATGACGCTGGCAAGTTGCGTCGGCCCAGCGCTGAGGCGCTGCGCCCCGCCCTGCGCGAGACGCTGCGTCCGCTCGGCTGGGTCTTCGTCGGCGTCGTCCTCGGCTGCCTCGTCGTCTTGCTACCGTTCGCGGGCAGCTTCGGCCCGATGTGGGATCAGGTGGTGCGCTTCCATCTCGCCGCCGCACGCGCCGAACCGGTGAACATGCTGAACAACGCAGGCGTCATCGCAGGTAGCATGAAGACGCTGGGCATTCCGGCGCTGCTGGCGTTGGCGCTGGCGATCTGGCGGCGCGCCTGGCGCATGATCCCGCCGCTGCTCTGGCTGATCGCGTCGCTGCTGCTGCTGCTGCGCCAGTCGCCGCTGTTCGAGCATCACGTCGTGCTGGTCGCTCCCTGCCTGGCGCTGATCGCTGCGCTTGGCCTGACACTGCTACCGCGCCCCGGCGAAGCGCAGGCGTCGCGCTGGCTCGCGCCCGCCTTCAGCGCCGTGCTGGCGCTCTGCATCCTGGTCGGCGTCGCGCTCGGCGTGCGCTCGGCCCAGGCAGCGGCGCTCGGACCGAGCGCGGCCACCGTGCGCGCGGTCAGCGCCATCGAAGCCTTCACCACGCCTGGGAGTCCCATCGTCACCGATGACCAGTACCTTGCGGCGCTGGCAGACCGCAGCACGCCTCCTGATCTGGTGGATACCTCACTTGTTCGCATCGCCTCGAAGTACCTCACGCTAGCGCAGGTCGAAGCGGCGCTCAGCCAGCCAGACACACGATTCGTCGTGCTCTCGACCGGGCGTCTCCAGCGGATACCGGGCTTCATGCCATGGCTGCACACGAACTTTCGCGACCTGGTGAACCTGGGCCACGGCGTCGCCATCTATGAGCGCGCGCCTACCACGTCACCCATCGTCTGAGCGCGCTACGCGAGAGCGCCCTCGGCAGCCAGGCGGCGGCGCCTCTTGCGTTCCTTCGCGGGCGCGTGCTATACTCATCTGCGCCTGGGGATGTAGCTCAGTTGGAAGAGCGCGACAATCGCACTGTCGAGGCCAGGGGTTCGAGCCCCCTCATCTCCACCACTCACAAACCCCTCACACGAGCGTGACAGCTTTTGGCTGGTCGCGCTCGCTTCGTATGCGTCTCTCTACGACGTTCGCCTGGTTGTTTGCCTGGGAAGTGAGGCGATGTGCCGCTATGTCGAGCGCTCATTTCGACCCAACCCTCTTCACCGCGCCGCATGAGGAGATCGAGGAGGCGACCATCGCTGGCTTGCAGGCGCAGATGGCCGCCGGGACCCTCAGCGCGCGCCGTCTGACGGAGATGTATCTGGAACGCATCGCGGCGATGAACCTGGCCGGGCCAGCCCTGCGCGCCATCATCGAGACGAATCCGCAGGCGCTCGAGATCGCCGCTGCGCTCGACCGCGAGCGCGCCACGACGGGGCCGCGCGGTCCACTGCACGGCATCCCCATCCTGCTGAAAGACAACATCGACACAGCGGATGACCTGCTGACGACGGCTGGCTCGCTCGCCCTGGCTGACAGCCGCCCCAGCGCCGACGCCTTTGTGGCTGCGCGGCTACGCGCGGCGGGCGCGGTGTTGCTGGGCAAGGCCAACATGAGTGAGTGGGCCAACTTTCGCTCCAGTTACTCCTCCAGCGGCTGGAGCGGACGTGGCGGGCAGGCGCGCAACCCCTATTCGCTGGAACGCTCGACCTCTGGCTCCAGCTCAGGCTCGGCGACGGCGGTGGCGGCGAATCTGGCGGTGGTGGCGCTGGGCAGCGAGACAAACGGCTCGATCATGAGCCCGGCCAACGTCAATGGCGTCGTGGGCATCAAGCCGACCGTCGGGCTGACCAGCCGCGCTGGCGTTGTCCCCATCTCACACACACAGGATACCATCGGCCCCTTCGGGCGCACCGTCGCCGATGCGGCGGCGACGCTGGGCGCGCTGACTGGCAGCGACCCACGCGACCCGGCGACCCAGGCGAGCGTGGGCCACTCCTTCAGCGACTACACCCAATTTCTCGACGCCGACGCGCTGCGCGGCGCGCGGATCGGTGTGGCGCGCGAAACCTTCTTCGGCTACAGCGAGAAAGCTGATCCACTGGTCGAGGCCGCCATCGCGGCGCTCAAAGCGGCTGGCGCCGAGGTCATCGACCCGGCGGACATCCCCACGGCGAAGGCGCTGCGCGAGACACAGGCCGAGTTCGAGGTGCTGCTCTACGAGTTCAAGCACGCGCTGAACGCCTATCTTGCGACACGCGCCCCCGCAGGCGCCGTGCGCACGCTGGAGCAGTTGATCGCCTTCAATGAGGCGCATATCGCCGACGAGATGCCCTATTTCGGCCAGGACCTGCTGATCGCCGCGCAGACGAAGGGGCCGCTGACCGACGCGGCGTACCTGAACGCGCTGGCGGAGATTCAGCGGCTTGCGCGCGATGAGGGCATCGACGCCGTGATGGAGTCGCAGCGCCTCGACGCCCTCTTCATGCTGACAGGCCCTCCCGCCTGGAAGATTGACCTGCTCAATGGCGACCCGGACAGAGGCGGCAGCAGCTACGGCCCGGCGGCGCTGGCCGGCTACCCTGCCATCAATGTGCCCGTCGGCTCGGTGGCTGGGCTGCCGGTCGGCGTCACCTTCTCCGGGCGCGCCTTCAGCGAGCCACGGCTCATCGCGCTGGCGTATGCGTTCGAGCAGGCGACGCTGGCGCGCGCACGCCCCACCTATGCCACCGTCCGCCTCTAATCCACCGCTAATCCACGTCATAGCCGCGTCGTGGCCAGTTGGCGCGGGGCTGTACACCTCTTTGGCGCTCGTTCGTTACAGACGTTAGGATACCGCGTAACACAGGCGCGGATCGTAGGGCGCTGCCCGCGCGGCTCATCGTCGTTGGTCGCTGTATCGGGATAGTGGACATTATGGAGGACAGATTGAGGACGGGATCTGCTATTGGTCGCGCGCCCCGCCCAGCGCGCGCAGGCTCGCCAATGCGCTTCGTCGGGGCGCTATTTCTTTTGCTCTCCATGTTCATCCCACTGCTCACCGCCTGTGCGCCAGACGGGCAATCTGCCGCGACCGCGAATAAGACCAAGCTCGACACCGAGCTGCATACGGCCAGCAAAGTGGCAGGCGTCCCAGCGCAGCGACTTGCGCCCATCATTGCGCAGGAGAATACGCTGGACGCGAGTACGTCGAGCGGCTCGAGTAGCTCCTATAAGGCCGCCGCCGCAGGGTACACCAAACTCTATAATCAGGTCGTCGCGCTGGAAAAATTGACCCCGGACCAGGCGCAGGCCCAGGCTTCGAGCGATCTGAGCACGCTCCAGGCCGCTCTCGCCACGACGAAGGGCGCCGGTATCGCCGACACGACCTCCGCCGCACAGCTCTTCGATCCCTCCGTGCCACTGGCGCAGCAGCAGCTCGCTGACGCCACGACCACCAAAGACTACTTCGCCGTTGATGGCTATCTCCTCGATCAGCTCGCCGCCGTCACGCAGATTCTGCCCGACTATCAGCAGATTCAGGCGCTCACCAAACTGGTGAGCGCCGAGACCGCCGCTCTGGCGGCGCCGGCAAAGTCACAGGTGTTGCAGTGCGCGACGGAGGGCGGTGAGATCCCCAGCTACGGCATTGTCCCCGCGCAGTTCTGGAATGCGCAATCAGACTATGCGCATTCACCTGTCATGGTGACGCCACAGGTTCGAGAGCCGACCTACTACTTCTCGTCCTGGCCAGCGCAGGCGCTGACGGCGTTCGAGGCCGCGCGGACCGCCGACGATTTCTCGGTGCTCAACGTCGAACTCCAGGCGCAGGTCGGGACACTGACGTCGGACATGGACCCAGCGATCCTCGCGCATAATCAGGTCGCCGCCGCTGTGGAGCGCTTCCAGAACGACGTGACCACGTATCAGACCGATGCGCAAGCGGACAATGCCTACCTGAAGAGCCACCGGGCGAACACCCATGACGTGCCGAACTACACATCGGTGTGGGGCTTGACCAACAATCCCAATGGCTATGCGCCGCCGTCAGACTTCTTCCCCAACGTGCCAGATTTTCAGGTTGACGCGACGTATGCGCCGGAGGCTGCGCAGGATGTCGCCGACGCTCGCCTCGGCAAAGACCTCCAGTGACCTCGCCGCGCTGACGAAGACGGTGCAGCAGCAGGAGCAGGCCATAGCGTTTCCGCTGGTGAAGGTCGAGGCGTACTACGATACGAATATCACGCTCCAGGCTCTCATCGATCAGGGGCAGTCGACGACGACCAACGTCACGTACGCGGGGACACTCTACAAGACACCGAACGCCTACGAGTACGCGGACGACGATCTGCGCTATGACAAGAAAGATACGGTGGGCATCGAGGATGCGCAGGTTCGCCTCGATCAGGCCGCCTATCGTGAGGGCTATGTCTCATCTGCGGAGAAGCTCGCCGATTATCAGGCCATCGAAGCCGAGGCGCAGATGTTCATCCACAACCTCTCGGCCATGATTACCAATCTGGCGCAGATGCCCAAGAATAACGCGGCCCGGGTGGCCTGGTCGATGACGACGCATCAGACCGACCTCGATCTGATCGACTACTATGGACTGCAGAGCACACGGGTCATCGTCGTCTCGCTACGTGAGCAGAAGGCGCGCCTGTACTCCAATGGGAAGCTGGTCGTCGGCTCCGATGGCAAGCCCTACGCCTTCGACGTGACAACTGGCAGCCCGGATAAGCCCTCAGTGCCGGGCCTCCACTGCGCGTTTCCCCCGCTGAAAGGGCCACCCGGAGGCGATCTCTTCAAGTCGAGCGACCCGCCGGGATCACCCTTCTATTACCTGCCAACGCCGATTCATTACTCGTTCGGGTACTCGCTCTACGGCTACTACCTGCACGACGGCTGGTGGCGTGATAACACCGAGATGGGCTATCTCACCAACCTGCCGCATTACGATCCGGCGGCCTTCAATGGCGGGTCGCACGGCTGCATCAACTTCCACTATTCGAATGGCGATATGGGCAAGGTCTTCGCCTTTTCTAGCGCCGGTATCCCGATCATCGTGTACTAACGCGAGCTGGCGAGCGGTCAGGGCGCCTTGGCGGTTGTCGTTGCGCCAGCCCTCACCCCCTGCCCTTCTCCCAGAGGGGAGCCGGAATACCCCCTCGCCTCGTGGGAGAGGGGGCCAAGGGGTGAGGGCGCGAATCCCTGCGCGCAAGCATAGCCCTAGAAGCTATGGCGCTCAGCGTTCCACCAGAGCGAACGATCTGGCGACTCATTCGCCTGCCGCAGCCCATCATCGAGCAAGCGGCTCAGGCCTGCCGCACAGGTGACGGCGTCATCTCCGGCCTGCTCAAGCTGTGTCAGCAGCGCGTCGCGGGTCAGCGTCGCCCCCACCATGCGGATGCCCACCTGGATGCCGCCGCTCTGGCTGTCCGCCTTGCCTGCCGCACTTGGCGACGAGGTCAGCGTATCGCCATCCAGATGGTACGCGACGCTGATCTCCTGCTGGATGTGCTCGGCGCGCTGACGCGCCGTGTCACTCTCATAGTCGCGCATGAGCAGATAGAAGCGGTCGCCCCAGGGACGATAGAGGCGCGCCGTCGGCACACCGTGTGTCAGGCTGCCGTTCATACGCTTCTTCACGCGGGCGCCGATCTCGCGCGTGAGCATGCGCGCGACACGGTCGCCCTGGCGGCGTTGAATGGATGAGTAGTTGTTGACATCCAGCCCGATGAGGGTCAGCGTCTGTACGTCTTGCGTGAACGCAGCGTCCTGATCTGGCTCCTGCGTGTCGCCGACGAGCGCCTTCAGAATGTTCGTCAGGTCGGTCATGAAGCTCAGTTCGGAGCGGAATTCAGCGAAATAGCCATCGACAAGTTCCGGGTCGGCGAGCGTGTCGGTGAGCGCGCTCGGCAAATGCCCGCGACTGTTATAGGTCTGAACGATCTCACCGACGAGCCGCCCCATGACCCGCGTCATCAGGAAGTCATCGTCGTCGAAGGCGTTCTTTTCGCTGGACGCGATGTAGATGACCGCCGGGGGCTGGTTCTGCTCGGCGCCATGGCCCTCGACCGCCGGAGCCGCGATGGCCGAGCCAATCGGCGATTCTTCGGCCACATACGACACCGCCGGATCGAGCGGAATCACCTCAGCGCGGTAGGCTACGCGCCCGCTGCTAAACGCGCGAAAGGATAGCCCACCATTGTCGGAGGGCGCGGCGGTCGTCACCCCGACGCGGTGTGGGCCTTGCTTGCTCTGCGCTCGCACGACCAGCGCCTGCTGCCTGAGCGGAGCGTTCAGTTCGCGTGGCATCAGCACGCACGAGAACCGCCAGCGCGTCGCCGCGTCGTCCTGCGCGCCGTCCTGCGCGCAGTCGGGCGCCTGCCGCCTGCCGCCCAGCTCCACCATGGTGTCGGCGAGACGGTTGAGCAGCGCGTCACCCAGCAGTGGATTGACCAGATCAGGCGCGTTGTAGAGCAGCACATCACTCAGCAGAGAGTCCATCTGCCCTGCTCTGGCGATGTCTGAGCAGCAAAGCTGCTGCACGTACTGAATGAGCCGCCCGGCGACGGCGCGCGGGTTTGCCATCCGCGCGCCAGTGTGACGTTGCGGGTCGCGTTGCTGGCGGATGGTGAGCATGCTGTCGGCCTGGTCCAGCTCTAGCTCGGCCTGCGGCGCAAGGGCAATGTAGGCGTGGGTGGGCGCCGCGCTGCGCGTGGCGCGCCCAGGGATAGCCGTAGCGCGATCGGCGAAGGCGCTCAGCCGCACCTTCTGCTCGCGCTCGAAGGGATTGCCAGCGGTAATGAAGGTCGTCAGCGGGCGTCCGCGCGCGCGCCATGCGACGAAGATATGGCCAAGATGAATCAGATCATCCGCTTCTTCGATCTCGCCAGGGGTGATATCGGCGAGTTCCGCCGGGGTCGCGCGCACGGGAAAGATGATTCCGGCGTCGGCGATGGCGTCGCGCTCGAAGATCAGCGAGAGCGCGTAGTAGAGCACGCGGGGAATGAAGAAACGCCTGTAGAGAATGTCATCGGCGGAGTTGAGCACCGACCGCAGGCCCAGGGTCGTCGTTTCGAGCAACTCATGGATGATGGAGGTGTTGTTCTCCATATAGGTAGCGATTTCGGTGAGGGAGTATCCATGATCGATGAGGCGTGAGATGAGGTGCGCGCGTAAGAGATTATCGACGGTGTAGCGTCGCTGCCCGCGTATCCGTGGCTCTGCGGCGCTCGTGTCCACCGCGCGATTGGGCGCGAGCAGACCACGCGCCTCCGCATAGCGCAGTTGAGCCTCGGAGAGATGCGTCAGATCGGCGGCTTCGTGGATGGTCGTGGTCAGGCTGTCTTGAATGTAGCGGAAGTGGTCACGTAACTGTTCGATCAGCTCAGGTTGCAGCAACAACTCGGTCAGCGAGAGGCGCGGACGGTGGGCGAGCATAGCGGTTCACCTCCAGATAGCCCTATCAGCAGAGGCGGTTTCCTGTGGAGTCGGATGGAGCAGGGCGGAGAGCGGGCCAGAAGCGACCCCGACAACTCAAACGAACGACAACCGAATACCAGCTGATGCGCAGAGACGCGCATGGCGGCGCCAGAGCGAGTCGCGCGCCCGCATTGCGGTGCGGTCGAGCGCATGGAATCGCAGAAAGTCGCGGCTGCTCTTTAGCTTGCACTACGTAATCACTCGCGACATTCTCTCTCATTTCGCAAAGATCGGAGAATATCTCAATGCAACCCAGGAGCGGCTGTTCACGTATGCATGATATGGAGCGTTCCCCAGTAGTTCTCACCGATCATGCGAGGATTTCTCGTGAATATAGGAAAGTCGGCGGCCAATCATACCCATCGGCGGCGCAGGTCGCAGGCGACGAGCAGGTGGCGCAAGTGGTGAGGCGCTGAAACGGCAGGCGCGCCATATCACACTGCTCAAGGTTTCTCGAAAGCGCTGTATTTCGTCCAGTGTTTCTTATAGTAGTATTTGAGATTATTTGAACTGACTACTACATATCATACAGATTATATTGCGGGTAAGGAGACGCCTTGACAATCGGCTTGTGTTACGGTAAACTTCCCTGTAGCTGAGCGGCGCGACTATCCATTCATACTGCCATCACCTTCTCGTATACTGGATTGGGTGGAATCCAGCGACGCAGACGAGACGCCGACATGGGGGAGCAGCTAGCCATGCGCCTGAACGATCTTGATGAGCCTGGCGGAGTCGCGGCAGTGTACGACTCCGTCAGCATTCAAGCTAGCATCACGACGCAGGCGACGATTGGCATCGCGGATCGCCAGGCCCTCACATACCATCTGGTTGAAGCGCTTCAGATGACGCGCCCCTACCAGCAGCCGATGGCCGCCGCGTTGCTCTATACGGTGGCCGCTCAGGCGGCAGGCGCGCAACGACGGCGGGCGCGCTCGTTCATCCGCCTGGGCCTCACCAGCGAGGCGCGTGACGCTGACGCCGTGATTGCCGCCGTGATTGCTCAGACGCGGGGGCTGCTCAGAGAGCAGTATGCGCTGGAGCGCGCCACGAGCGCCGCGCTAGGCGAGGCGCTGCAGATCGACGCAGGCGGTCAGCCGTTGGCGGAGATCGGCTACACACGCTGGCGTGATCCAGCGCGCTGGATCACGCCGATCCATGTGCAGCCGATCCTGGACCACCTGATGAGGCAGCCTGGCTGCGCCGCGCTGCAGTTCACGGTGGAGCGACCAGCAGGCGCCGCGAATCTGCGTCTGGGCGTCGTCGCGCTGGGCGAGGCCACCACACCTGTCGCGCTTCGTCTGCTGATGGAGGAGTTGTGCGGCTGTGGCACACTCTCGACGCGCGAGCGACCGCCATCCGCCGCGCCATCGGCGGCCTATCTTCTCGCGCAGAGCGCGGACGAGCGCGCGCATATCCTGCGGAATCTCACTGGCCCGGCCGCCGAGCCATGGACGCGCTCCGCCCAACCGCATCTGGATGTGGCGCTGACGCGCCGATGCGCCAGCTTCATGCTGCCACTGCCGATGCAGTTGCTCTAAGCCTGTTAGCAGGTTAGCCCGACTGGCGTACACCAGACAGACCAGACAGCACAGACCAGCGATCCTTCCTGCCCGACCGATGGTCGCGAGCAGCCGCTTTACCCGCGCCCGCGCGCGCAATTTCCAGAACAGGGGCGCCCAGATGAGACAAAGCATCGCCATCCATCTCGTGACCGAGCCGCTGGAGTCAGCGGAAACGTCGCCAGCCGATCTGAGCGACGATGCGGCTGAGAGCGATACGCTCAAGCGCACGCATGCGTTTTTTGGCTTGCAGCTCCATGCGCAGGCCGCGATGACCATGCAGCAACGCCTGGAAGCGCAGACACAACTGTTTGGTCGCTTCCCACATCTCAGCGGCGCGAAGCCCGGCGTCAGCACCGCCATCGAGCTGCGGATCATCGTTGACCCGGAGCCAGCGCGCGGCGCGACCGAATCGCTGATCGAGATATTCCTGCTCTGCCGCTACTCGGCCTGGGCGACCTCGCCCGCCGATCTGCGCGCGCAGGTGCGCGCCTTCGCCGCCGACCTGAGCGATACGCTCCAGGGCAGCCTGCCCGCCTTCCGCTTCGCCCCTGTCACCGAGGCGCGGCTGTTGAGCCACGCGCTGCGCCCCTTCAAAATCGCCGATACCGTGGAGTTTCGGCGACGACCAGCGCGACTCGCCGATGCCCCACTCCCGCTGCCATTCCAGGGCGCGCCGCTGGCCGAGGCGCTGGTGGATGAGATGCAGCGACATCGCACCGCGTCGCTGCTCTCGATCTGCTTCGCGCCAGAAGCGCTGGAGGATGGCCCGCTCTTCCCTGAGCGCGATGAGCCAATCGCCCTGACCGGCGCCATGCGCACGGGGCATCAGGAGCGGCAAGAGGAGCGCCAGCGCGCGACGGATGGCTCGCCGAACGAGACTGAGGCGATTGTCTCGGCCTACACCGATCTGTCGCAGCGCAAGGTGGTGGCGGTGCGCCATGCCGCGCTGCGCATGTGCGCGTTCCGTGTGCGCGTGCAACTGGCAGGCGCCGGGGCGCTCTCTGGCGCGCTCGTCTCGCGTGTCTCTGGCGAGGTCGCCGGGCCAGGCGAGGCGACGGCGCTCGGCGCCTGGACGCATCCTGAGCTTCCCATCGCCGGCGGCGCCATCTGCGAGCGCCCGCGAACGGCGCGGCTGCGCGGCGAAGCGTGTAGCGCCTATGACATCGCCGAGCGCAATCTGGTGATGCTGCAACACCAGCCCTGGGGGTCCACCGCCATCGAGGGGCTGGCCGTCGCTTTCGCCGACCTGGCCGACCTGCGCGAGGCGACAAATCTGCTGGCGCTGCCGACCGCCGCGACCTGGCTGCCACAGCGCGGCGCGGCGCTGCCACTGGCCTATCGCGCGCGTGTCACCGGGGCGGCGATCACGCTGGGGGTCAATCGCGTCCGCGACCGTGAGCTGCCGGTGCGGCTGAGCGTGGAGAGCCGCAACCAGCACCTCTGGCTGCTGGGCAAGACGGGTGTGGGCAAATCCACGCTGATCGCGCAGATGGCGCTGCAAGACATCCACGCCGGGCGCGGTGTGATCGTGATTGATCCACACGGCGACCTCATCCGCGACATCGCCGGACGTGTGCCGCGCGAGCGCGTGGAGGAGGTTATTCTCTTCGACCCGGCGGATTCCGAGTATCCCGTCGGCCTCAACCCACTGGAGTGCCAGACCGACGAGGAGCGCGCCCTGATCGTCAGCTCCTTCATCGATATGCTCAAGCAGATGTATGATCCACACGACCTCGCCGTCGTCGGACCCCGCTTTGAGCATGGCGCGCGCAACGTCATGCTGACCGTCATGTACAGCCCCGGCGGCACGCTGGTGGAGGTGGTGCGCGCCTTCCAGGATGACAAATATGTGCGCAGCATCCTGCCCTACGTGACTGATCCCATGGTGCTTCGCTACTGGAACGACCAGATCAGCCGCACCAACGACTTCCATCGCTCCGAGGTGCTCGATTGGCTGGTCTCCAAGTTCAGCCACTTCACGGTAGACCCGACGATGCGGCGCATCCTGGGGCAGAGCAAGAGCGCGTTCAAGTTCCGCGAGGCGATGGATGAAGGCAAGATCGTGCTGATTAGCCTGGGGAAGGGCAAACTTGGCTCGGCAAACGCCAACTTCATCGGCTACAACCTGCTGCCGATGATCTTGCATGCGGCGCTCTCACGTGCAAATATCCCAGAAGATCAGCGTCGCGATGTGACGCTGGCGATTGATGAGTTCCAGAATTACGCCTCGACCTCACTGGCGAGCATGCTCAGCGAGGCGCGCAAGTACAAGATGGCGCTGACGCTGGCGAATCAGCATATCGGCCAGCTTGGCGTCGATGTACGCGAGGCGGTGATGGGCAACGCCGGGAGCATCGTCTCATTCCGCACCGGCTCCGCTGACGGGCGCGCGGTCGAGCAGGCGCTGGAGCCATCGCCCGTGGGCGCGCAACATCTGATGGACCTGCCGCGCTTCACCGCCTATGCGCGCCTACTCTCTGACGGGCAGCAAACGCCGGTCTTCACGCTGGAGACAGAGCCGCTGGCGATTCCCTTCGATCAGGAGCGCTACGAAGCGGTGCGTGAGTGGTCGCGGCTGATGTATGGTCGCCCACGCGCCGAGGTGGATGCAGAGATCGCCGCGCGCGCCCAGTTCGATGCGCCACCGACGTCAAGCCGTTTTTGAGTGGGGGTGGGTTGTTCGCAAGCCTGCTCAGCGGGTCTAGCAATCCCTTTATCGTGAGGTCGCCAACGCCGCAGCCCACCCCCGACGACAGTGCAGCCAGCGATTGATACCGAATCCGACTGGGTCGTTTCGCGATCCTTCACCCCCAGCCCCTCTCCTGTGGGAGAGGGGAGCCGGAGTTCCCTCTCGGGGGCCAGGGGTGAGGATGGCCCCGCCGTGAGGCGCATCGCAACAGCCTGGCATCAACAGTCGTTGCCTTGCCAGCGCCACAGAGCGCATGATGGAGGACAGATGGCTCATCCGACGTTTCCACGCCTGTTGCTGTTTGTGGGCGCTGCCCTCCTGGCCGCCGCGATCTTCGTTCCGTGGCTCACCCTCACGACGGCAGCCTTCGGCTTACCATCCATGCAGCAGGTCAGCCCTGGGAGCGTGATATGGGGCGCCATCTTCAACACGCCAGTCATCGTGCGCTCCTCACCGCTGGTTGTGGGGAGCCTGCTCTATTTAGGCGCTGTGCTCGCCATAGTCGGCCTGTCCATCCCGATTGCGCGGGGGGCCAGACAGCAGGACCCCGGGGTGGCGCGATTGGCGGGCGCGCTCATCGCGGGCGCGGTCGAATGTGGCGTGTTCGGCCTCATCGCCTGGCTCGCACTCCCGTTCATGCTTGCGTTTTTCGCCCCATATCCCGATGCCAGCCCAACGCTCGGCATTCTGTTGGCGCTGGCTGGTTCGGCGTTCACCATCATCGGATTGACCCCTATCGCCGTAAGCGCGCGCAGGCGCCTTGCGCTAAGCGCCTGAAGCAAGCCACCTCGGGCTGCGCATTCAGGATTCATGCCATGTCTGGTTCGGTTGTTGGCATCTGGCGCGGAGCTACGGTGTCCGCTGCCCCTGCTCCGACCAGGATCGGCTAAGCAAACCGCCTTCTCTCTGGGAGAGGGCAGGGTGAGGGCGTGTCTGGCGACAGACACTATCCATTCAATCGGATGTGTCCTCACATGCGCCTCAGTGTGCGGCGAAGTTGCGCCAGAAGAGGTAGACACGCTCGCGCAGCGGCGCATGCTCCAGCGCCTTCAGGTATGGGTCTTGCCGCCAGAGCCACTCCGCCTGTGCGCGCGACTCCGCCATCAGGCGCGTATCAGCGAGACTGGCCACTTTCAGTTCGGGCAGGCCGCTCTGGCGCACGCCGAAGAAGTCGCCTGGCCCGCGCATGCGCAGGTCCGCCTCGGCCAGCGCGAAGCCGTCGCTGGTCATCTCTAGCGTGCGCAGGCGCTCAGAGGCGGTGACGCTGGCCTCTTTGCTGAGCAGGTAGCAGTAGGATTGCTCTGAGCCGCGCCCGACGCGCCCGCGGAACTGATGGAGCTGCGAGAGGCCGAAGCGGTAGGCGTCTTCGATCAGCATCACCGTCGCATTCGGCACGTCTACGCCCACCTCGACCACCGCTGTCGCCACCAGCACATCGATCTCGCCGTCGCGGAACTGGCGCATCACGCGGTCTTTCTCCGCCGGGCGTAGCTGACCGTGCGCCAGCCCCGCGCAACTGCGGGAAGACCCGCGTGCTGCAGTCGCTCATGCTCCGCCACCGCTGACTTCGCCTCCAGCGCCTCAGACTCCTCGACCAGCGGACAGATGATGTAGGCCTGGCGTCCCTGCGCCACTTCGCTCTCGACCAGATGATAGGCCTCGGGGCGCTGCGCGCCTGAACGCCAGCGCGTGATGATCGGCAGGCGGCCCCGGCATCTCATCCAGCGTCGAGACATCGAGATCGCCGAAGAGCGTCAGCGCCAGCGTGCGCGGGATCGGCGTCGCCGTCATCACCAGCATGTGCGGATGGCTGCCCTTCTGGCGCAGAGCGTCGCGCTGCGCCACGCCGAAGCGGTGCTGCTCGTCGACGATGGCCAGCCCCAGCCGCTTGTACGCCACATCCTCCTGAATCAGCGCGTGCGTGCCGATGGCGATGGCGGCCTGCCCGCTGGCGAGCGCATCACGCGCGGCGGCGCGCTCCTTCGCCCGCATGGCCGCCAGTCAGCAACACGGTGAGCAGCCCGAACGGCTCCAGCAGTCGCGCCAGCCCACGATAGTGCTGCTCGGCGAGGATCTCGGTCGGAGCGAGCAGCGCGCCCTGATAGCCATTGGCGGCGGCGGCCAGCAGCGCGGCGGCGGCCACCACCGTCTTGCCAGAGCCGACATCGCCTTGCAGCAGACGGCTCATCGGCTTGACCGTCGAAAGGTCGGCCATGATCTCGCGGATGGCGCGGCGCTGCGGCCCGGTGAAGCGGAAGGGCAGCGTGGCCTCGAAGCAGGTCGCCGTCAGCGGCCAGAGGCCCGTCTGCGGCAGCGGTGTTGCCGCTTCCTCCTCGTCCTCCGTAGTGTCGGCGGGCAGGTCAGCCTCGGCGAAGATCAGCGCAGCAGGAGCAGAGCAGCGCGGGGGCGGGCGGGCCATCCTGCCAGTTGGCGCGGCGCGTCAGCATGCCAAGCTGAATCAGGAAAAGCTCATCGAAGGCGAGGCGGCGCTGCGCAGCGTGCAGTTGCTCGTAGCCGTCGGGGTAGTGCATCTGCGCGACGGCC
>CAVPBB010000025.1:0-21841 GCA_963701795.1 uncultured Chloroflexia bacterium
GGAGAGCGTCAACGGCGCGTCTTGCCAGGTGCTCTCATATAACACTCCAGCCGTGATCCACAGGAAGTATGATTCTGTTCACGTTGCTTGTCTCCTCCGAGGCCAGGAAGGCGATGACGGCGGCGATCTGTTCCGGCTGGGCTACGTGCCCGCGCATAGTCGCCTGGAGCACCGCCCCCACCTGCTCCATGCCACCGGGGTGTGCCGCTGCTCCGCCGACGCCGATGGCCGTGAGCACGCCGCCGGACAGACAGCATTGCACCGGATCCCTTGCTGACCGTAGAAAAACGCGATGCTCTTCGTCAATCCGATCAGGCCATGTTTGGAGACGGTATAGGCGGTACCTGCCGCGCCGCCACGCAGCCCGGCTTCCGAGGCGGTATTGACGATGCTCCCCCCGCCCTGCGCTACCATACGCGGCAGCGCTTGCCGACACGCCAGGAAGGGGCCGGTGAGATTCACGCCGAGCACCCGATCCCAAAGCTCGCGGGAGACGTCACCGCAGGGGTCATCAAGTCCATGATCCCCGCGTTGTTGCACAGAATGTCCAGGCGCCCATACGTCGCATAGGCCGCCTCGATCATCCGCTCGACATCGGCCTCCTGCATGACGTTCGCGACCACTCCGGTCACCTGGCCACCCGTGGCTTGCCAGGCGGTGACCGCCTCCTGCAATGATCCTTCGACGACATCGACCGCGATAACCTGCGCTCCCTCCGCGATCAACTGATCGACGGTGGCCTTGCCGATGCCCGATCCTGCGCCAGTCACCACAGCTACTTTTCGCTCGAATCGCATAGTGTTTCCTCCGGGGCGCTGTGAGGTCGCCCCTCGGCTCGTTCTGGCCGTGTGCTGCTGAGCCATCCGTGACGGCCACCGCCTGACGCTGGGGAAGGTCTCGCGCAAGGACGGCTCACGCTTTGCGCGCAGCAACAGGCCCAAACACCGCCAGACAACCAGCCCTGCAAGACATCCTCTCGCGCAGAGCCTCGCCGCCTCGCCTACTCCAGCGAGGTATCCCACTTCGTAGATTCGCGCATGTCGCTGGGATTTTAACGTCACGCAGTGTCAAATTGTCAAATATGTCAAGTGAGTTGAGCGCCGATGGAGCGCAAAGCGGCGTCGTCCGTCGCGTGGCCTCGCTTGCGGCCATCCTGCTCTTGACGCGCTGCCGACTCAAGCGCGAAGGTGCGTGGCGGCTACATGCTCGCCGCGACGCGCCGGGCGCCGATGAACGTCTCCGCGACGAGGTTGACGCCGAAATGATAGGCCAGTTCGCGCTCGTCGGCGCCGCGCAGGATGATGAGATCGCAGCGCTTGCCCGGCCCCAGGCTGCCCACCTCATCGGCCAGCGCCAGCGCCCGCGCGCCGCCCAGGGTCGCCGCTGTCAGCGCCTGCTCCAGCGTCATGCCCATCGCGCTGACCGCCAGTGCGATCATCATCTGCATGCTCTCGCAATACGAGGTGCCGGGATTGAAGTCAGTCGCCAGCGCCACGGCAGTCCACGGTCGAGCAGGCGACGCGCGGATGGATAGGGCGCGCTCAGCGTGAAGCAGCAGCCAGGGAGCAGCACACCCGTCACGCCCGCCGCATGCAGCGCATCCAGTTCGTCATCTGAGGCGAAGTCGAGATGATCGGCGGAGATCGCGCCCAGCTCAGCCGCCAGCGTGGCGCCGCCCGACGGGCCAAGCTGGTTGGCGTGCAGCTTCAGCCCGTAGCCCAGTTCGCGGGCGCGCTCCAGCATACGCCGCGACTCCGTCACGGTGAAGGCCGACGACTCGCAGAAGACATCGCAGAAGCGTGCACGCCCAACGAACGCGGGCAGCATCTGCTCGCAGACCTCATCCACATACGCGGCGCGGGCCTCTGGCGCGCCACGGTACTCCGGCGGCAGCGTGTGCGCCCCCAGAAAGGTTGGGATGATCTGCGGCAGGCCTGGCTCGCCCGCCAGCGCCGCCATCACCTCCAGGCTGCGCCCCTCGGTCGCAAGGTCCAGCCCATAGCCGGTTTTGCCCTCGACGGTGGTCGTGCCCTGCGCGGCGAACGCGCGTAGCCGCGCCTCACCCAGCGCGCGAAGCTGCTCGTCGCTGGCCGCGCGGGTCGCGCGCACGGTGCTGAGGATGCCGCGCCCCTGCCGCGCCAGCTCCTCATAGCCAACGCCCGCGTGGCGCAGATGAAACTCCTCGGCGCGGTCGCCTGCGAAGATGAAGTGCGTGTGCGCGTCAACGAAGCCTGGCAGCACAGCGCGCCCACCCGCATCCACGCGAGCGGCTGGCGCCACACGCTCCACCTGCACAGCCGCCGCGAGCGCGTCCTCTGGCCCCGCCCAGACGATGCGCCCGCGCAGCGCCGCCAGCGCGCCCCGCTCGACGATGCCCAGCGCGCCTGACCCTGCCCCGCCCACATCGAGCGTGACCAGGCGACTGGCGCCCGTCAGCAGCCAGTCCGCTCGCAGGCGCGTGTCGCCGTCGCTGCCGTCAGTGGCGTCGCTGGCGTCGCTGGGGCTACTCATGCGGCTGGCCCAGCTTTTCATGGATCGCGCGCGCGACGTTGGGCGCGACGATGCCGTCGAGGTCGCCGTTGAGTCGCGCGACCTCTTTGAGCAGGCTGGCGCTGACGAAGAGATGCTTGAGCGCCGTAATGATCATCAGCGTCTCGATCTCTGGCGCCAGGTTGCGGTTCATCAGCGCCTGCTGGAACTCCAGCTCGAAGTCGGTGACGGCGCGCAGCCCGCGCACGATAGCCTTGGCGCCCACGCGCCGGGCGAAATCGACCGTCAGCCCGGCGAATGGCTCGACGCGCACATTGGCGAGGTTGTTTTGCGCGACGATGTCGCGCCACAGGGCGACCCGCTCCTCAGTCGAGAAGAGCAGGTTCTTGCTGGGCGTGGCGTAGACGGCGACCACCAGCTCATCCACCAGATGCGCCGCACGCCGGGCGATATCGATATGCCCGCTATGCACCGGGTCGAACGTGCCGGGATAGACCGCGATCAGGGGGCGCTGCTGTGGGACGGCGGGCGTCTCGCCGGAGGGCTTGCCTGCTGGGTCCGCGCGCCGTTGGGCGTCCTGCTGCACTGCCGTATTCTCGCTTTCTGCCAGTATTCGCCAGGGGCGCCCGCTGGCCTGCCGCCAGACGTCAGGATGGCTGGCGGCGCGAGCGCCTCTCGCTGGCATTGTAGCCACCCTGGCTGGCGATGTCTACCCGACCCACGCCGCCGCGCGTTCCAAGAAGTAGAGGGTCGTTTGCTGTCCCTGCGCTACGAGGCACAGTGTCGCGCGCAGGCCACGCATGAGAGGATGAGCGCATGGCTGATGACGACCTGCGAGCCGCTGATCGCCCGATGGTGGCGCGAGTGGCTGCGCCGCATGAGGGCAGCGCGTCATGGCTGCCCTTCCGTCTGAGTCCACGGGTGGTCTGGCGGCTGGCGCTGGGGATGATGATCGTCGCTGGCGTGCTCGGGTGGCTGACGGAGGTAACGCCGTGGGCATTGGAGCGCGTCGCAAACGTATTTGGCGACAACTCAATCGTCACCTGGTCGATCTCTGGGCCGACGCTGGACGGGCTTGGCTAAGGTCTGCGCAAACTCCACTTGAGTAAACCCGCGCTCGTCGCGCTCTTTGCCGTCACGCAGTTCTACACAGTGCTCGGCCTGATCCTTAGCGTGGCGCTGGTCGCCCGGCTGCGCCCGCGCGTACAATTCGCGCTGCTGGTCGCCTATGCCGTATGGCTCGCGTCGCTGGCCGTCCGGCTGCTGTTCTTCGTCGAGCAGTATGTCACCGGTGAGGTACGCCTGTCACCCGTCGGCCTGCATCCGACGCCACAGGAACTCTCGGTTAGTCTGGCCCCCGGATTCTGGTTCGCAGCGCTGACGGTGGCGCTGGGCGGCGCTGGCGTCACGCTGGTGTGGCGGGGACGTGGCGCAAGCGCGCGGGCCGCTGTCGTCGCGCAGCATCAGGGCCAGCGCGCGGCCCCTGGGCGCGCATGGGCGGAACGCTGCGGCGCTGGCGTGGCGACGGCGGGCATCTTCGTGTGGATCGCTGGCTTCTTCGCGCTGCCCTGGGTGATACAGGGCTGCGACGCGCCTCACTTCTCGCTCAGCACATTCGTGACTGGCTCCTGCGCCGGGCTGGACGCCTCGGATGTGATGATTCGCGCGCCGCTGGCGCAGGCTCTCTCGCTGCGCGCCTGGTATGGCCCTGGCCTCGACTTCACTGTGTGGCAGGCGCTGCGGCTGCTGTGGACGACTGATGCGCTCTACCTGCTGTTGGTGATTGCCGCCTGCTGGGCGCTGCTACGCCTGTGGGCGGGCGCTGGCGGCGCGCGCCGCTATGGCTGGTCGCTGGCGTGGCTGCTGGTGGCTGGCCTGGTCGCCGCGCTCGCCTTCCAGGGCAGCCAGAGCGACCTGCGGGATCCGCTGATATTGAGCAATACGATACCCGGCGCCTGGGTCTATGGGCCGGGTCTGACGGCGGCATTCGCCGGGCTGACGCTGGCCGCGATTGGGCTGGTGGGCGCGTTCGCCAGCGCGCGGCGGCGTAGATGATGCGCGGCTCAGGCCGATGGCGCGCAGAGGTAGTAGCCGTAGGTGGTGATGGTCTCGAAGCCACTGGCGCGATAGAGCGCGCTGGCGGGGGCGTTGTCGGTATCTACCTCCAGCGTGACGCGCGGCGCGCCCTGCTCCGTAGCCAGCGCGCAGGCCCACGCCAGCATGCGTCGCCCCCAGCCCTGGCGCTGATAGCCGCGATCAATGCCGAAGGCGTAGATGCCGGTGGCGTCGGCCATGGCGCTGAGCCGGAAGCCGCCGATGACCACGCCAGCGAGTCGCGCGAGGTAGACCTGCTCCGTCGCGACCGCTGAGGCGCTCGTCAGGTCGTCGAGCAGCCGCGCTTCGGTGTGGTCGAACGCCCGCGAGAGCGCCGACGCCAACGCCTGGTAGTCCGCCGGGCGCGCCCGCTCGACGGTGAGCGCATCTGGCTGTGTCTGCGCCGCAGTGGGCGCTGCGGATGACGCGCCCCGCCAGACCATGCGATGCTCGGCGAAGGAGCGTTGCGGCGCCAGCGTGCGCAGAAAGCCATGCCCGGAGGCTGAGCCATCTTCGCAGATCATGAAGAGCTGGCGCCCACCCGCCCGCCGAAAACCAGCCTGCGCCGCCTCATAGAGCCGCATAGCCAGCCGCTGGCGCCGCCAGTCGGGGTGAATCATGCCGCACATCTCGGCGTCGGTGTCATCGCCGTCGAGCGAGCAGTAGCCGACCAGTTCGCCGCCAGCGCGCGCAAGAAGCGCAGCAGGATAGGTCGTAAGCTCTGGCGCCGCTGCGCCAAAGCCCAGTTTCAAATCCAGGCCCTCGCAGGCGTCGCAGACGCGCTTGAGCGCGAGGACCTCCGCCAGTTCATCTGCGCTGAGGCTGACCTGCTCGCAGAGGGTGATCCCGTCGGTCGTCGCCACGTCGCTCTCCTCCCTTGCCGCCAATGCTACCAGTCGCGCAGCATAGCCCGCCAGCGGCGCCGCCGTCAAGCGCGGGCCAACGGGCTTCGCGTCCCGCCCGCGTCCCGCCCGCGTCCCGGCGGCGACCATTCACCCGCTCGGCGCATGCGGCTGGCCCAGCACTATGCGCCATCGCTGCGGTATGCTATGGCCGACACAGCCACGCCCTACGCCAAACCTGCCACCTTGCCGCTCGCTGAGAGCGTGGCTTGGGAAAGTAGGGCGCGCCAACGCCTGCGATACATGGAGCGCAGCGCTAATCCGTCTGTTCAGGAGAGAGTGACACATGGCGACGGAGCCGGTGGCGCCTGAGACACAGCAAACACAGGACGCATGGAAGATTGTCGGTGTGGTCGGCGGTGGCGCGATGGGCGCGGGCATCGCCTATGAGGTGGCGCGCAATCTCGACGCGCAGATCATCGTGCGTGAGGCCGACGCGCATACGCTCGCCCGCGCCGAGCGAACATCGAGCGGCTGGTCGAGCGCCCCACGCAGAAAGGGCAGATCACCCGCGAGACGGCGGACGCCTGGCTGGCGCGCTTCACCTGGACGACCACGCTGGCCGACCTCGCCCCAGCGGATATTGTGATCGAAGCGGTCTTCGAGAATCTGCCGCTCAAGCAGGAGATCTTCGCCGCGCTCGATAGTGTCTGCCAGCCGGGCGCCGTCCTCGCCAGCAATACCTCTGGCCTGCCCATCACGCAGATCGCCTCGGCGGCGCAGCGGCCAGAGCGCGTGCTGGGCCTGCACTTCTTCAATCCCGTGCCGGCGATGAAGCTGGTCGAGATCATCCGCGCGTATCAATCCAGCGATGAGACGGTGGCGCGCGCACAGGCGTTCTGCGCGCTGCTGCAGAAAGAGACGATCCTGTCGAAGGATTATCCCGGCTTCATCACCACCCGCATTGGGCTGATGATGATCGCGGAGGCCATCCGCTGCCTGGAGGAAGGCATCGGCACGGCGGAAGACATTGATAAGGGGATGCGCCTGGGCTTCAACTTTCCGATGGGGCCATTCGAGCTTGCCGACCTGGTGGGGCTGGATGTCACGCTGCACATCCTGGAGGCCAACCGCGAGGCGCTGGGCGAGCGTTTCCTGCCCAGCCCGCTGCTGCGCAATATGGTGACTGCGGGGTACACTGGACGCAAGGCCGGTCGCGGCTTCTACACCTACTCGAAATGACGCGCAGCGGGCGAGAAGCCCCACTGCAGGAGGACCCGAATTCATGTGCTTCGATCTCGATTCTCAGCCGCCCGTGCAGCCTGTCGCCGCCAGCGATGCGCGCGGCGAGGTACTGACCCTGACCTCCGCCGATGGGACGCCGTTCGCGGTCTACCAGGCGCATGCCGATAGCGTGCGTCGCAATGGCGCTGGCATCATCATCCTGCCCGATGTGCGCGGCCTGTACCAGTTCTACGAGGACCTGGCGCTGCGCTTCGCCGAGGCGGGTATTGAGGCGATCACGGTTGACTATTTCGGGCGCACGGCTGGCCTGACGGCGCGCGACGATGCCTTCGAGTATATGCCGCATGTGCAGCAGACGAAGCAGTCGCAGATTCGCGCTGACGTGGCGGCGGCCATCCAGCAGATGCGCAGCGGCCCGCAGGCGCCGCAGGCGATCTTCACCGTCGGTTTCTGCTTTGGCGGCGGGAACTCGTTCCAGCAGGCGGCCAACCATCTCGGCCTCGCCGGGGTCATCGGCTTCTATGGCCGTGCGGTTACTCCAGCCTACGACGGCTCGCCCGCTGCGGCAGACCGCGTGGGCGAGATGGAATGCCCTGTGCTGGCCTTCTTCGGTGGCGCCGACCAGGGAATCCCGGTGGAGCAGGCGCATCAGTTCGATGAGGCGCTGGCAAAGGCGGGCGTCGCGCACGAGGTCATCATCTATCCTGGCGCGCCGCATAGCTTCTTCGACCGCAAATACGTGGAGTTTGCTAAAGAGTCTGAGGATTCGTGGAACCGCTCGCTCGCCTTCATCAGCGCCCACACGCCGCAGGCATAGTCGCTGGCGGTTGAAACCGCGCCTGGATGGCCTGCGGGCCGCGAAGTCCGCCGTCGCGGACTGGGACTGAGCGGCGGCGTAGCGCACGCGCGGCTCGCAGCGCGAATACTTCACAAGCCCGGTTGCATGTGGAACACCGTCGGCGCCACCGACCAGATGTCGTTTGAGGAGCGCATGCCATGTCTCAGGCTCACGCTGCGGCTGACCAGCCACCACTGTCGCCGCTCAGTGTGCTCCTCGACACAGCGGCGGGCGTCGCGGCGCCACTGCCCCCCGCGCTGGCCACGCTCTATGGACCACTGGCCTTGCCAACAGACGCTGGCCGCGCATGGGTCATCAGCAATTTCGTCGCGTCCATCGATGGCGTCGTCGCCTACAACGATCCGATTCCGCCGGGGATGGGCGAGATCAGCGCGAGCAATCCGCATGACCGCGCGGTGATGGGGCTGCTGCGCGCGCGCGCCGATGCGGTGATCGTCGGGGCAGGCACGTTGCGCTCCGTGCCGCGCCACCTGTGGACGCCCGCCTTCATCTACCCGCCACTCGCCGACGAGTACGCCGCGTTGCGCGCCACGCTGGGCAAGCCGCCCACCCCGCTAACGGTCATCGTCTCCGGCAGCGGCGACGTGGAGACGACGCTCCCCGTCTTCCAGCGCGCCGACTCCGCTGCTCTGCTGCTGACCACGCCCAGCGGCGCCGCACGACTCACCAGGCGCGCGTTGGGGCCGCAGGCGCGCATCCAGACCGTCGCGGTGTCGCCCGATGGCGGGATCGCGGCGCGCGCCGCGCTCGACGCGACGGTGGCGGCGCTGGCGATGAGCGGGAACGCTGGCCAGCCGCTGCTGCTGGTGGAGGGCGGGCCACGCCTGCTGGCGCGCTTCGTCGCCGAGGGGCTGCTCGACGAACAATTCCTCACCATCGCGCCGCAGCTTGTGGGGCGCGACAACCAGTTCCATCGTCCCGGACTGATCGAAGGGCAGCGCCTCGCTCCCACTGATCCTCGCTGGGCGCGACTGGTGAGCGCGCGTCGCGCCGAGAACTTCCTCTTCCTGCGCTATCAATTCGGCGCAGCGTCATAGCGCGGCCCTCCAGCCTATCCTGACGATGCGTGTGGGCGCGTCGAACCATCCTCCATCGGCGCTGCCAGGGCGCATGAGAGGACTCTTATACGATTCCAATGTGTTTTCCAGCGGAACCTGCTATGCTTTGGCTGAACCTTGGGATACGCCGAGGCGCCCCCACCGCTGGCCGCCTTTTGCGATGAATGCCTGTTCGTCGCGCCGACGCTGACTGCGGAATCACTCCAGGAGCGCGCATGGATATCGCCAACTTGCCGGAGATAGCCCCGGCGCGCCGCCCGGAGCAGCCGAGGCAGCGGCGAGACCCCGCGAAGCCTTCCGCTGGCCCGCAATTCCTGCGCTTCTGCGTGGTCGGCGTCAGCAACGCGGCGGTGGACCTGGGGGCGCTAAACCTGCTGCTACTGCTCTACCCTACACGCAGCGATGTGACGCTACTGTTCTATAACACTATCGCGGTCGCGCTCGCCATCCTCAACAGCTATCTATGGAATACGCGCTGGACCTTTCATCAGCAGACGACCAGCTCCCCCCGCGAGCGCGCGCTGTTCGTCGCGCAGGCGGTGCTCAACATCGCCATCAATAACATCGTTCTCTTCACTATGACCGACCTGCTGCCCACGACGACCGGTGAATGGTCCATCCTTACCGCGAATCTCGCCAAGCTAGCTGCGATGATGACTGCCTCCAGCATCAGCTTCGTGCTGCTGCGCACCGTCGTCTTCCGTCCGAAGGCGTCATAGCGATTCGCCAGCGCGCCGCGCTGGCGTTCTACCCGCTCCATGCGCTAAACTGCCCGCAATAGCCCTCTACCATGCTCACATGCGGGAGAACATCGCCTATGTCCGCCGACTCCGGTGACTCTGGATGGTGGCCCACACTGGAGACTGCGCGGCTGCGGCTGCGACGCTTCCAGAGCGACGACCTGGCGCCGTTCATGGCCTATCGCAATGATCCAGAGGTCGCGCGCTACCAGAGCTGGGAAAGTATCAGCCTCGCCGAAGCGCAAACCTTCATTGAGGCGGAGCGCGCCGCTCACCTGGGAAATCCCGGCGATGGCGCGCAGATCGCCATTGAGCTCAAAGAGTCGGGCAAACTGATCGGCGACTGCTACTTTCGCATCGAGGTGGATAATCCGCAGCAAGCCGAGATTGGCTATACGCTGGCCTCCGGCGCGCAGGGACGTGGCCTGGCGACCGAGGCTGTCACCGCGTGGTTGACCTATGCGTTCAACGCCTTCGACCTGCATCGCGTCATCGCCATCGTCGATTGCGAGAATCAGCGCTCCATCGCGCTACTCGAACGCCTGGGCATGCGCCGTGAAGGCCACTTCCTGCAAAACGTCTGGTTCAAGGGCAAGTGGGGCGACGAATATCTCTACGCCACGCTGCGCGAGGAATGGCTCGCCCAGCATGGCGAGCCACTACGCTAGGTCGGTGGCGCCCATGCGTCTCGTTCACGGCGCACGTAGGGAACCGCTGTCATCAGCGCTGTCGTCACCAGCAGCCAGGCGCATGCCAGCCAAATGGTCGGAAAGACACCTAATCGCTGAATGAACAATCCTGTCAGCGCCAGCCCCAGCGGGCGTAAGACGCCTGGAACGAGGCGGCATACACTGACGACCCGGCCTTTGAGTTCATCGGGAATCAGCCGCAAGCGATGGCTAAAATAGGCGATGTCCTCGATTGGGTCAATGAACCCCGAGCCGAAGGTGAGCGCGCCCAGCGCGGCAGGATAGGGCGCCAGCGCATAGAACGGCCAGCTCAGCGCGAAATACCAGCGGCTCACGAGGATGGATTGTCCGACCGTCAGATGCGGCGTGAGCCGAGACGCGACCCATGAGCCGAGCATCAGCCCAACGCCACCGCCAGCGAAAATCAGCCCAATCACCCAGGCGGACGCGCCCGCCTGCTGCGCCAGGATGATCGTGATGAGTGTGGCGCTGGGATAGACGAATGCGCCTGCGCCCATCATCAGGGTCATCGTGAGGATGAAAGGCTGGCGCCACACCCAGCGCACGCCAGAGCCGATGTCCACCCACATATTCTGGGACACGGGCGTCCGCTCGCCTTGAAACGGCATGCGGATCAGCGCCAGCGTCACCAGCGAGACGGCGTAGGACAGGGCATCGGTGAGGAACGGGACCATCGCGCCCAGCGAATAGAGCGCGCCAGAGAGTGACGGCCCGACGAGCATGGTCGCGCCCTCGACAAATTCATCCTGGGTGACAGCGTTGGTGAACTGGGTTGGCGCTACGACCTGCGCAACCGCCGCCGTCTTCGCCAGATCGAATGCCACCATCAAGGAGCCTTCGAGAAAGGCGCAGGCGCAGAGTTGCCCGATGCTCAGCTTTCCCAACGCATAGGCGATGGGGATGCTGGCGAGGCTCAGCGCCCTTCCGGCATCGCAGATGAGCATGATGCGCCTGCGATCCCAGCGGTCGACCAGTGCGCCAGCGGGCAGTGTCATGAACAGCGCGGGCAGCGCGCGTACAGCGGCGACAAACCCTGCCTGCGCCGCAGAATGGGTCAGAGACAGAACGAGCAATGGAAAGGCCAGTTCCGAGACGGCGCCTCCAGTGTCCGAGAGCGCCTGCCCGCCCCACAGCAGCAGATAATCGCGACTACGCCACAAAGACACCGGCTTGCTCGCGGTGTCGTGTTGAGAGACTGACATAGGTGTAGAGTCCCCACAGAGAGTTTGCGCGAATCATCAAACAGCGCGCCAATTACAGGCGTGCAAGCGCGGGGAGCCTGGTCATACATGGAGGAGGAATCAGCGGGTATTGAAGGGGAGCCACGCGATGCGCGCCACGAATGAACCACGTGAGCGGGTACTTGCTCGCGAGGATCAGGGCATCGAGAGGGGCGCCACATACTTCCGCTGCGTAAGCGAATGCGCCAGGCCTACGCAGCTATGTGGCTTGTCTTTCGGTTCCGATTGCGGTGAATCATCCAGGAGCGTTCACTCATCATGCCGTCATGCTAGCCCGTCTGGCCAGGATATGTCAACGTCACACGGCATCATCCGTCTTGCCCGCCCCGGCGTCGCTATGCTATACTCAGCGGAGACATCCTTTAAGAACAGTCCTGCGAGGCTGGGAAGGAGCAGCGGTATGACCCTGCGCGCGACACTGCGCAAACACCGGCGACAGACCAATCAGAGCCATCCGATACGACCGGCGCAGCGCCGAGCGAGATCGATGCCCTTGCCTTCACCTCATCCGGCGAGATGAGTGTGGAGGTCTTTTTTTGCCCTGCGGCAGGCGGCTGGCGTCTGATTCCGCGCCGATCACAGGGCAAATCTACCAGAATGGAGGCGCCGCATGAGTGGGGCGACAGACAGCGGGTTCGGCGAGGTCGAGAAGGTGATCTTCAACGATGTCGAGATGCGCCGCGCCATCTCGCGGATCGCGCATGAGATCGTCGAGCGCAACGGCGGCGCACACGAGTTGACGCTGCTGGGGCTGCGCAGGCGCGGCGCCCCTCTCGCGCAGCGGCTCGCCGAGCGCATCAGCGAGCTGGAAGGCGTCGAGCCACCTGTGGCCGAGATCGATGTGAGCGACTATCGCGACGATCTGCCCGACCGCACCGCCGCACGCGCCACGCGCCAGACGCCGCTGCCCGTGGAGGTGGCCGGGCGGGTGGTCGTGCTGGTCGACGATGTACTCTTCACCGGGCGTACCGCGCGCGCTGGCCTCGAAGCAGTGCTCGATCACGGGCGTCCCCGGCGCATCCAGCTTGCGGTGCTGGTGGATCGCGGCCACCGCGAGCTACCCATCCGCGCGGACTACGTGGGCAAGAATGTGCCGACCGCCATGAGTGAACGCATCGCCGTACGCCTGCGCGAGACCGACGAGAGCGACGCCGTGCTGCTGATCCGGCGGCTAGAGCAGGGCGAATGAGCCGCCAGAGGAGCGCTGAGATGCCGACACCGTCCCTCATGGGCGCCCTCACGCCCGCCGAGACGCCCGAGCGTCTGCCGCGCAGACGCGAGTTGATCGACCTCGACGGCTGGACGCCCGACGAGCTACAGGCGCTGGTCAATCGCGCCGCCTACATGCGTGAGGCGCTGGCCGAGCCAACACGCCGCTTCGATACGCTGCGTGGCCTGCTGCTGGTGACACTCTTCTACGAGAACAGCACCCGCACGCGCGTCTCATTCGAGCTGGCGGCGCGGCGCATGGGCGCGGATGTCGCCAGCGTCTCGGCTGCGGCGAGCAGTGTCACCAAGGGCGAGTCGCTACGTGATACCGTCGAGACCCTCCAGGCGCTGGGCGCGAACATCATCGTCGTGCGCTCATCGCAGTCGGGCGCGCCCGATGTCATCGCGCGGCGCATTCGCGGCGCGGTGGTCAACGCGGGCGATGGCTGGCGCGGGCATCCGACGCAGGCGCTGCTCGATCTCTTCACCATGCAACGTCACCTCGGCGCGCTGGCTGGGCGGCGGGTGGTCATTCTGGGCGACATCCTGCATAGCCGGGTGGCGCGCTCGAACCTCTGGTCGCTAACGGCGATGGGCGCCGAGGTCGTCCTCTGCGCGCCGCCAACGCTGATGGCGCCCGACATCGTCGCGAGCCTATACCGCGCGCCTCATCCCTGGGACTGGCGCGCGGCGCAAGATCGTCGTTGAGCCGCGCATCGAGGCCGCGCTGGCCGGAGCCGATGTGGTGATGGCGCTGCGGCTGCAACGCGAGCGCCAGCAGGCGGGTCTGCTGCCTTCGCTACGCGAATACACCCGGCGCTACGGTCTGACGGCGGAGCGGCTGGCGCTGGCCAATCCTGGCGCGCTCGCGCTGCATCCCGGCCCGATGAACGAGGGTGTCGAGATCGCCTCGGAGGTCGCGCATGGCGTCGCCTCAGTGGTCGAGGAGCAGGTGAGCAACGGTGTGGCGACCCGCATGGCCGCGCTGGAGATGATCGGGCGCGCGCTGGCTGGCGACTGAGGCCGCGCCTGAGTGGCTCCACGGCCACAAAGCCTACCTGCGCAGGCTACTACGCCAGCCGAGTGACGATATACGCTGAGAAGAGCGAGAGAAGAGCGAGAGAAGAGCGAGATGGCGGAGAACGCGGATAATCAGCAGTATGAGGTCATCCTGCTGCGCGGCGCGCGGGTGATTGACCCGGCGCGTGCGATGGATGGACCGGGCGCGGTTGTGATCGCAGATGGGCGCGTCCGCGCGTGCGGGCTGGCCAGTGGGGTTGGCGGCGCGACGCTGCTGGGGCCAGATGTGACACGCGCGCTGGCCAGCCTGGAGGCTGAGGGTCGCCACGCGCGCGTGATAGACCTGCCCGGCGGCTGGGTCGTGGCGCCTGGCTTTGTCGATCTGCACGCGCACCTGCGCGAGCCAGGCTTTGAGGCGAAAGAGACGATTGCGTCGGGCAGCCGCGCGGCGGCGCGTGGCGGCTTCACCACCATCTGCGCCATGCCCAACACCAATCCGGTGATCGACTCGCGCGCAGCGGTGGAGTTCGTGCAGCGCGCCGCCGCCAACGCCGATGCGCGCGTGCGGGTGATCGCCGCGATCAGCAAGGGTGAGCAGGGGACGGAACTCAGCGAGATGGGCGAACTGGCCGAGGCGGGCGCGGTCGCGTTCTCAGATGACGGGCGCCCGGTGAGCAGCGCCAGGGTGATGCGCCACGCGCTGGAGTACGCCGCGCCGCTGGGCCTGCCGATTGTCGAGCATTGCCAGGATGAGGAGCTGGTGGGCGCTGGCGTGATGCACGAAGGCGCCGCTGCGACGCGCCTGGGCCTGCAAGGCTGGCCCGCTTCCGGCGAGGTGGTGATGCTGGCGCGCGACCTGGAGCTGGCGCGCGCGACGGGCGCGCGCTACCACGCCGCGCATCTCAGCGTGGCAGGCGCGGTAGACCTGGTGCGCCAGGCGAAGCGCGCGGGTCTGCCCGTCACGGCGGAGGTCACACCGCATCACCTGCTGCTGACCGACGACTGGGTGGCGGGCGAGCGCACGGGTCCGCTGGCCGATGCGCTGGCCACGCTGACCGGCGCGCCACTGCCCGACGGTCCGCGCTACGACACCAGCGCCAAGGTCAACCCGCCGCTGCGCACAGCCGCCGACTGCGCGGCGCTGCTGGCGGGGCTGCTCGACGGTGTGATTGACGCCATCGCCACCGACCACGCGCCGCACACGCAGGTAGACAAAGACGGCGAGTTTGGTGAGGCGGCGTTTGGCATCTCTGGTTTCGAGACGGCGCTGGCGGCGCTGCTGGCGCTGACGCATGCTGGCAAGCTGCCGCTGGCTACGCTGGTCGCCGCGCTGACGACGCGCCCGGCCAGCGCCTGGGGTCTGGAGGCCGGAACGCTGGAGCCAGGCGCTCCGGCTGATCTGGTGATCTTCGATCCGGCGGAGGAGTGGACGGTAGACCCGGCGCGCTTCGCCTCGCTGGGCAAGAATACACCGCTGGCTGGCGTGACGCTGCGCGGACGTGTGCGCCAGACCTGGCTCGGCGGGCGCATCGTCTACGACGCGAGCGCCGACTGACGAGGAGGGCGACTGTGGAGAATGAGATGAGCGAGATGGTCGCCGCGCTGGCGCTCGAAGACGGCGCGGTCTTCTACGGCAAGCCCTTCGGCTCGCTGGAGGCGCTGGAGAGCGGGCGACGCGGCGAGGTGGTCTTTGTCACCGCGATGACCGGCTATCAGGAGATCTGCACCGACCCCTCGTATCGCGGCCAGATGGTGACGATGACCTATCCGCTGATCGGCAACTACGGCATCGCCGATGAGGATGTGGAGTCGCGCCGCCCGTGGATCTCCGCGCTGATCGTGCGCGAGTGGTGCGATGAGTATAGCAACTGGCGCGGCGGCCAGAACATCGACGATTACCTGCGCCGCAACGGCATCCCCGGCATCTATGATCTCGACACCCGCGCGCTGACCCGCCATCTGCGCAAGGCTGGCTCGCTGCGCGCCGTCATCCGCCTCTACCATGCGGGAGAGCAGCCCGACATCGCGGCGCTGGTGGCGGCGGCGCAACGTGTGCGCTCCGTCTCGGAACTCGATGTCGTCGGCGAAGTCTCGACCGAGGCGCTGGCGCCCTGGGAGACAAAACCCGCGCTGCCGGGTGGGGCGAAGGCGAGCAAGCCGCCGCGAGTGCTGCTGGTGGATACCGGCTTCAAGCGCAACATCGCCCGCCAGCTCGTCTCGCATGGGATGGAGGTGATCGTCGCGCCGCATCAGGTAGACCTGGCGACGGTCAGGCAGATCGCGCCGGATGGCGTGCTGCTCTCCAATGGGCCGGGCGATCCGGAGAGCGTCGCGGCGCTGATCGCACTGACGAAGACGCTGATCTACGACGAGCGCATGCCAGTGATGGGCATCTGCCTGGGCCACCAGATCATCGGGCTGGCGGCGGGCGCGCAGACCGGGCGGCTGCTCTTTGGCCACCACGGCGCCAATCATCCCGTGCGCGAGCTACGCACCGGGCGTGTCACCGTGACCGCGCAGAACCACAACTTTCAGGTACTCGCCGAAACGTTGCCCGTCGCGAGCGGCTTCTATGTCAGCCATATCAACCTCTCCGACAACAGCGTCGAGGGGCTGGCGCACGAGGAACTACCCGTCTTCTCGGTGCAATATCACCCTGAAGCGTCGCCCGGCCCAGAAGATAATCACTACCTGTTCGACCGCTTCGCCCAGATCATCGCGCGCGAGCGGGGCAAGGCGCTGGCGGCGCGATGAACGAAGCAGACGCGCTGGTGGCGGCGCTGCCGCTCACCGTACCCGGCGACCCAGCCGTGCGCTACAGCCTCACACGCGCGATCGAGGCCGACGCGCAGGCGCTGGTGGCGCTCTACGACGAGGCGGCGACCTGGCTGATGGCGCGCGGCCTGCGCCAGTGGGCGCCGGGCTGGTATACGACGGCGACGGTGGTCGGCGCCCTGCGCGCGGGGCATGAGCTTTATCTCGTGTGGCGCGCTGGCGCGGTGGTGGGCAAGTTCGCGCTCCAGTGGGACGATGCGGCGATGTGGGGCGAGCAGCCGCCAGACGCGGGCTATATCCACGGCCTCTGTGTGCGGCGGGCTGTCGCGGGGATGGGGCTGGGCGCGGCGCTGCTCGACTGGGCGGGCCAGCGTGTCGCCGCGAACGGTCGCCGCTGGCTGCGGCTCGACTGTATGGCGGCGAATCCCGCGCTGCGCGCCTATTACGAGCGGCTGGGCTTCATCTATCGTGGCGAGGGCGAGGAAGGCTGGGCAGCGCGCTATGAGCGACTGGCCGGGAATCGAGAACAGCGTTGAGGAGCAGAGCGTCATGACGCGCGACGAGATACACAGTGTGCTGGTCATCGGCTCCGGCCCGATCATCATCGGCCAGGCGGCTGAGTTCGACTATGCCGGGGCGCAGGCCTGCCGGGCGCTGCGCGAGGAGGGCAAGCGCGTCATCCTGGTGAACTCGAATCCGGCGACGATCATGACCGATGAAGGGCTGGCCGACGCCACCTATATCGAGCCGCTGACCGTCGAATCGGTGCGCCGCGTGATCGCGCGCGAGCGTCCGGATGGGCTGCTGGCGACGCTCGGCGGGCAGACGGGGCTGAATCTGGCCGTCGCGCTGACCGAGGCGGGCGTGCTCGACGAGTTCGACGTGCGGTTGCTCGGCGCCCCGCTCGACACCATCAGGAAGGCCGAGGACCGCGAACTCTTCAAGCAACTGCTACTCGATCTGGGGCTGGAGGTGCCGCCGAGCAAGACCGTCTCGACGCTGGACGACGCGCTGGCCTTCTCGGATGCGGTCATCGGCGTGCCAGCGGTCATCCGCCCGGCGTATACGCTCGGCGGCACGGGCGGCGGCATCGGCCGCACGCGCGAGGAGCTAGCGCGCATCGCCCGGCGCGGCCTCGACGCCAGCCCCATCCATCAGATTCTCGTCGAGCAGTATCTCGGCGGCTGGAAAGAGATCGAGTACGAGGTCATCCGCGATGGCGCGGGCGCCTGCATCACCGTCTGCAACATGGAGAACTTCGATCCGCTGGGCATCCACACCGGCGACAGCATCGTCGTCGCGCCCAGCCAGACGCTCTCCGACAAGGAATATCAGATGCTGCGCACGGCGGCGATCCGCATCATCACGGCGCTGGGCGTCGAGGGCGGCTGCAACATCCAGTTCGCGCTCGACCCTTACAGCTTCCGCTACTACGTCATCGAGGTCAATCCGCGTGTCAGCCGCAGCTCGGCGCTGGCCTCGAAGGCGACCGGCTACCCTATCGCGCGTGTCGCCGCCAAGATCGCCATCGGCAAGCGGCTCGACGAGATCACCAACGAGGTGACGGGCAAGACGGTGGCCGCCTTCGAGCCAGCGCTCGATTATGTGGTGGTCAAGATTCCGCGCTGGCCGTTCGACAAGTTTCCCCTGGCCGACCGTGGCCTCGGCACGCAGATGAAGGCCACTGGCGAGGTGATGGCGATTGATCGCACCTTCGAGGCGGCGCTGCAGAAGGCCATGCGCTCGCTGGAGGTGCGCGCCGACACGCTGAACAGCCTGCCGAGCGAGGTGGACGACCTCGGCGAGTTCCCGCCCAACGATGTGCGGCTCTGGCGCCTGCTCGACTCGCTGCGTGTGGACACGGCGGATGGCGCGATTGACGCGCTACACAGCGAGACGGGCATCGATCGCTGGTTCCTCGCCAAGCTGCGGCGCATCGTGCGGATGGAGCAGCGGCTCGCGCGGCAGGAGCTGACGCCGACACTGCTGCGCGAGGCGAAACGCATGGGCTTCTCCGATCAGCAGATCGCCGCCGCGCGCGGCGAGCATGGCGAGACGGCGCAGAGCGTCGCGGCGCTGCGCCGTGAGTGGGGCATCAGGCCGACCTTCAAGATGGTGGACACCTGCGCGGGCGAGTTCGAGGCGCGCACGCCCTACTTCTACTCCACCTACGAGCAGGAGAACGAGGCGCCATCGCTGCCCGGCGCGAAGGCGGTCGTGCTCGGCTCCGGCCCCATCCGCATCGGCCAGGGCATCGAGTTCGACTACTGCTCGGTGCGCGCGTCGCAGGCGTTGCGCGCGGCGGGCGTCAGCAGCGTGATGATCAACTCCAACCCGGAGACGGTCAGCACCGACTTCGACATGTCTGACCGTCTCTACTTCGAGCCACTCGACGCCGAGAGCGTCATCGCCATCCTTGAGAACGAGGCGGGCGACGACGGCAAACTGCCGCCAGTGGTGACACAGTTTGGCGGGCAGACGGCGATTGGGCTGGCGGCTCCGCTGGCGGCGGCTGGCGCGCCGATCCTCGGCACCTCGGTCGAGAGCATCGATGTGGCGGAGGATCGCCGTCGCTTCGATGCGCTGATGGAGCGGCTGGGCGTGCCACGGCCACGCGGCGCCGCCGTCACCAGCGTCGCCGAGGCGCAGCAGGTGGCTGAGCAGATTGGCTATCCGGTGCTGGTGCGCCCCAGCTATGTGCTGGGTGGCCGCGCGATGGAGATCATCCGCTCGACCGAGGCGCTGACCGGCTATGTCTCACGCATCATCGGCCAGTTTGGCGAGCATCCGATTCTGATCGACCGCTATCTGACGGGACGCGAGATCGAGGTGGACGCCATCTGCGACGGGACGGATGTGCTGATCCCCGGCGTGATGGAGCATATCGAGCGGGCAGGCGTGCATTCGGGCGACAGCTTCGCCGTCTACCCCACGCGCACGCTCACGGCGGACGAGATTCGCACGGTGGCGCGCTACACCAGCGAGATCGCCCGCGCGCTGGATGTGCGCGGCCTGCTGAACATCCAGTTTGTCGTGACTGAGCCGAATGGGACGCCCGGCGCGAATGTCTGGATTCTGGAGGTGAACCCGCGCGCCTCACGCACCGTGCCATTTCTGAGCAAGGTGACGGGCGTGCCGATGGTGACGGTGGCGACGCAGGTGGCGCTGGGCGAGCCGCTGGCCAGCATCGAGGGCGGGCGCTACGTCGGCCATCCCGACAACCTCTGGCCTGTGCAGCCGCTCGTCGCGGTGAAGGGGCCAGTCTTCTCGATGTCGAAGCTGGTGGGCGCGGAGATGGCGCTCGGCCCGGAGATGAAGAGCACGGGCGAGGTGATGGGCATCGACAAGACGTATCCCGCCGCGCTGCGCAAGGCGCTGATCGCCGCCAACGTGACCGCGCCCGACCACGACGGCAAGGCGTTCGTCAGCGTGGCGGAGCGCGATAAGGCCGAGGCGCTACCGATCTTGCAGGCGCTGGGCGCGCTGGGCTACGAGTTCTACGCGACGGCTGGCACGGCGCGCATGCTGACGGAGAACGGGCTGACGGCGACGGCGGTCAATCGCATCAGCGACGACGACCAGACGATCATCGAGCTGATCCGCTCGCACGAAGTACAACTGGTCATCAACACGATCACGGGTGGCGGCGGGCGCATGCGCGAGGGCATCGAGATTCTGGATGGCTTCAAGATTCGCCGCGCCGCCGTCGAGGCCAACATCCCCTGCCTGACCTCGCTCGACACGGCCCGCGCGCTGGTGGAGGCGCTGGGCGCGGGCGACGACACGCTGACGCTGCCGTTCCCGGCGTATCGGCAGGGGTAGGGAGAATACGCGGCAGGGTTAGAGCACTGGCGTGTCACGGCGCGACTCCAGGCGGGTGAGCAAGCCAGTCCACTCGCTCAGCCGGACGTTTCCAGCAGATGTTCTCTATCTGTCTCGCCGCTTGCGCACAAGTATCTCGCTGCTGGCGTAGATACAACATAGCCCTATTGCTACTAGCCACCCGCCGATGCCTAGCGCAACGTGGTAATAGGGGTAACCCAACATCAATACAATAGGCGCCAGCGCCAGGGCGAAAATCACAGTACCGAGTAGTCAGTATGCTGATAGACAATAGCGGGAACCGTGTTATTGAGATATCAGGCGGCATGCGCCAGAGGCCAGCGCCGATGTAGACTACAATAGCGAATAGTGCGACATATACAGCGCCTATGATTGTCAAGATATTTACGGTTTGGTGAAGGAATCCAGTGTAGAAGACGGCCATCCAGGGACTATATCCACTAACAGCAAGTGGATCGCTAAAGGAGGTAGAAAGTTGGAGCCATGGCACAAAGACTCCGGCGGCGAGAAGTAGGTTTCCAGCAATCAAAAGTATCCGCGTTTGGAGGTTTTGCATGAGAGGGTTACCTTTCTCGTCTCATGGCCGAAATAGCGCGGTTTGAGTGCATACTCGCACGATGGCACGCCAATGTAGCGATGTGTGTGCAAGAGTTCATCTGTTCATGACGAAGTGCGACTCGCTGATTCCCGCGTGCTGGGCGCAGGCGACGACACGCTGACGCTGCCGTTCCCGGCGTATCGGCAGTAAGGGTAGAACTGTAGGGTACAGGACATGGAAGAGAGAAAGCTTAGAGACTGTCTTGAAAGCCGCCAAAACGTGGTAGACTGAGGGTATGCAAACACTTCCAGCACCGGCCCGCAAGGGCTACCCAAGCGATCTTCGTGACGCAGGAATGGGCGCTCGGGGTAGCTGCTGGTTCCCGCCGTCAAGTCCGAGGACGCCCGGCGCGTCATACGCGCCGTGAGATCGTCAATGCGATCCTCTACGTCGTGCAGGGCGGCAACCAGTGGCGCGCCCTGCCGCATGACCTGCCGCCGTGGCAGACGGCCTACACCTATTTTCGTCTGTGGCGCAACGCGGGAACCTGGGAGACGATTCACAGCGCGGTGCGGGAGCAGGCGCGCACGCGGCTCGGACGGGAGCCAACACCCAGCGCGGCGATTCTGGACAGCCAATTGGTGAAGTCCAGCCAAGGGGGGGGCTGCGCGGCTACGACGCCAACAAAAAGGTAATGGGACGCAAACGCCATCTCTTGGTGGATACCCAGGGCTTCGCGCTCAAAGTCGTCGTCTCAGCGGCTGATGTCCAAGACCGCGCAGGCGCACGGCTGGTGGCGCACCAGGTTTCAGGTGTATGGGCCGCAGTTGCCGCGCCTCACCAAGGTCTGGGCGGATGGTGGCGAGCAGCCGGCCGCTGCGCGACGAACTGCGCCAGCAGATGGGCTGGGACGTGGAGATCGTCAAGCGGTCGGACACCCAGCCCGAGCACTTTGCCGTCCAGCCGCAGCGCTGGATCGTCGAGCGCACCTTCGCCTGGTGGGGCGGGCTGCGCCGCCTGAGTCGAGACTACGAATATCAGGTCGAGTCGAGCGAAGCGCTGATCTACGCGGGCATGACCCGACTCATGCTGCGACGCATGACCTGCGCGTCGTATCTCCCTTGCAGCCCGTTCGAGTCCGGCTGCGTAACTTTCAAGACGGTTTCTAAGGAGTTAC